>NZ_JACJII010000001.1:0-4800000 GCF_014138835.1 Thermomonospora cellulosilytica | reverse complement strand
TTTCTCTTCCGCGGATGCCGATTCCATCGGCGGCACACCTCCCGTTCGCCGTGCGAAACCCATGGATATACGGAACATATGAGGCGAATCGGCGTCATCGACTCATCGCGCGCGATACCCGTCAGGAATCTCATTCCTGTCCGTTATCGTCCACTTCTTCCGGCGTCCCCGGCATCCTTGAGAGTGTCGTCCGCGGGGCCGGCGCGCACTGAAGACGCGTATCGGTACCGGTCCCCTTCTCGGCGCCGCCACTGGAAGTTGCACGACCGGTTGCCCGGTGCTATAACCCTGCTCCCATCGAACACTTGGACAGGAGATGCAGAAGAGAGCCGAACGGACCCGTCAGGCGATCCTGATGGCCGCCGCCGAGATGTTCGAGGCCAAGGGATACCAGGCCACCAGCCTCCAGGACATCGTGACCGGGCGCGACGTGAGCAAGGGCGCGGTGTACTTCCATTTCCCGAGCAAGCAAAACCTCGCAGTCGCCATCCTCCAGGAGCAGCTCGGCCGCTGGCCCGCCCTGGTGGACGAGCTGCGTCAACATAACCAGCGTGTGATCCGGCTGCTTCCGGAGCTGCTGTGGCGCGCCCACGCGATCTTTCACGACGACGTGCTGACCCGCGCGAGCACCCGGCTGGCGTGTGAGGGGGACCTGATCGGCGCCTCGGCGCCGCACCTGTTCTGCGGGCAGGCCGACGTCATCGACGCCCTGCTCCAGGAGGCGCGGGAGCAGGGCGACCTGCGGCCGGACGTCGACACCCGGATCGTGGCCGAACTCATCGTGGCCACGTTCGCCGGGCTGCAGCGCATGGCCGTGCTGCACAGGACCGGGAACGCCGACGTGCGCGCCCACCTGGCGGAGATGTGGCGGTGGCTGCTGCCGGGACTGGTCAAGGCCGAGCACATGAACGAGGTGATGCGCGGCATCAACGGAATCGGGCCGACGCCGGACACCGGCACGCCGCGCCCGGATCTGTCCAACTGAGATCCCGCCGGGCCCGTCGGGCGTCCCGGCGGCAGGACGGGCGGCAGCGGCCGCCCGGCACGCCTGCGGGAAGCCCCCGCGCCGGTCCCGGCGATGTGCCGGTCCCGGCGATCACGGGCGCCGGAACAGGGGCGCCCCCGGGTCCGGATCGCCACCCTCGCGGGATGGCGATCCGTGTTCACCCGGCCCGGCCGTCGGCGGCGACGGGCTTGTCGAACTGCCCCGGCCTGCGGCCCGGACCGGCCGGGCCGCGGTACGCCTGGGCGATGTCCAGCCACTGGTCGGCCTCCTCCCCCGACGCCGTGACCGCCAGGTCGTCGCGATGCCGGCGCCTGGTCACCAGGAGGCAGAAGTCGACGGCGGGACCGGTGACGCGCTGCGGGGAATCGGCCGGGCCGAACTCCCAGACCGCGCCCGACGGCGCCGTGATCTCGAACCGGAACTGGGTCCTGGGCGGGGTCATGCCGCGCGCCTCGTATCCGAAGTCCCGGGTCAGGACCGCGAAGCCGACCAGGTGCCCGATCCTGTCGGTCCGCTCGATCTCGACGCCCAGCGCGTCGGCGATGTCCTGGCCGTGGGCGAACACCTCCATGATCCCCGCGCAGGCGAGGATGGTCGGCGGGAGCGGATTGACCAGCCAGGGCACCGTCTGCCCGGCGGGCACCGAGCTGAGCGCCTCGACCGCCGCCGCGCGCTCGTCCTTCCAGCGGGCCAGCATGACGTCCGGTTCGGCACGGTACTGGGCCAGCGCGGCGTTGACCGCCCCGTCGAAGTCCGCCTTGGCGGCGGCGGCCATCGCCTTGAACGCCTCCGGCTCGGCGGCCGCCATCCCGGCCAGCCGGAAGATGAACGACAGATGCGCGACCTGGTCGGCGATGCTCCAGCCGGGCGCGGGCGTCGGCAGTTTCCATTGGCGCTCGTCCAGGCCGGACACCAGGTCGTCGATCTGCAGGCTTTCGGCGGTCAGATCGGAGAACACGTCCAGTTCGGCCACTTCTCGCTCCTCGGATGGGTTCACAACGGTCGGGAGTGGCCGCCGGCGTCATCCCTTTTCCAGCGCATGGTCCTGGGACCGCGCGGCGGCCGGGAACGGCGCCGGAAAAGGATCATCGGCCGGGCGGCGTGAAAGGGGTCGCCCACCGATCGCACCGCCTTTGTGCAGCCGAGGCCAGTATCGATCAGATCGCCCCGGCCGGCTTCGCGCATTGTGCTCCATGGTCCCGGCATTTCAGGGAATCGGCTCCGGTGGCGGGCGCACCGGCCCGCATGGCGAACGCCCGTCTCTTCCGGCTCCGGCACACCGCCGCGCACGACGCCGAGCTCACCGATGCCTTCATCAGGGTGGCCGGACTGGTGGACCCGCCGGTCACCCTGATGCGCCCTCGTACGGCATTCCGGTGGTGCCGCATTCCCCGCGCCGGTCAGCGGCTCCCCTGCACCGATCCGAGACGAGCGGCATGCCGGCGAGCGAGGCCGATCCGACACGTGTCCCCGGGACCGGGCGCATCGGCCTTCCGCCGGCCCGGACCTCGCCTGTCTCGGAACGCTCCCAGCATGCCCCACCGGAGATCCCGCGGGCTTCTTCCAACGCGCCGCCGGCGCCCGGGATCCGGCGGCGGTCACGGACGACCGAGTCGTGCACGTCAGGCCGGCCGGAACCCGGTCTCCGCAGCGAGTCCCCCTCCGCGGGACCGCCCAGCGCGAGCCCTCCGGAACCGCGCCGACCAGCCCCGGCGCCGGAGACGACACGACCATGCCTGGCCGCTGACTCCCGCAGTTAGGAAAGTCTTGCCTAGCGTGCTGTTTACATCGGCCGGCCGCCGCCCGGAGGATCCGTCCAGATGACGGGCGTCCCCAGGAGCAGGCAGGGAACACGGTGGGCGATACGGACATCACGAGGTGCTACGGACGGGCCTCGTTGCAAAATTCCGGCCAACCGGTATCTTTCTGGACAAGTGCCAGCCATCCTGCGATGTTCGCTCCATGCGGGACCACTGGCGCACAGTCCTTACACCGTTCCAAGGGTGCAGGGGGCATCGTGGACAAACTTTTGCAGGCAACCGCATGCCCTCCGGATGGAGATGATCAGCCGAAGATATCCAGGGCCTCCGGCGCGGAGGCGCAGAGCGTACCCATAGAACTGCTGCGCTCCGGCATATCCCCGAGAGCGGCCGAGGACGAGAAGCACATATTCCGCCTGGCGCAGACCGAGAGCCCGCTGCCGCCGATTCTGGTGCACCGGCCGAGCATGCGCATCATCGACGGCATGCACCGTCTCAAGGCGGCCATGCTGCGGGGAGAGACCGAGATAAAGGCGATCTTCTTCGACGGCAGCGAGGAGGACGCCTTCATCCTGGCGGTGCAGGAGAACGTCACGCACGGGCTGCCGCTCCCGCTGCCCGACCGCAAGTCCGCGGCGGCGCGCATCATCTCCTCCCACCCCGACCTGTCGGACCGGGCGATCGCCGCGCGCACCGGGCTGGCCACCAAGACCGTCGCCGCCCTGCGCCGCCGTTCATGCGGGGATTCACCGCAGTCGAACATCCGCCGGGGCCTGGACGGCCGGCTGAGGCCCCTGGACGCGGCCGAGGGCAGGCGCCGGGCCGCCGCGGTGATCGAAGAGCACCCGGGGGCGTCGTTGCGCGAGATCGCGCGCATGGCCGGGGTCTCCCTCGGCACCGCGCACGACGTGCGCTGCCGGCTCGCCCGCGGCGAGGATCCGGTGCCCCTGCGGCTGCGGGACCGGCGCCTGGCCGCGCCCGTCGCCGACGCCGCCCCCTCCCGCCGGCCGATCAACGTCGAGGTCCAGACCCTGCTGCGCAAACTCGTCAAGGATCCCGCCCTGCGGCAGACCGACTCCGGCCGCCGGCTGTTGCGGCTGCTGCACGAGTGCTCGTCGGCGATGCGGGAATGGGGCGCGCTGATCGACTCGGTGCCTCCGCACTGCGCGGCGATCATCGCGCTGATCGCCCAGCAATACGCCGAGCACTGGAACTGCCTGGCGAGCGCGCTCGAAAACCGGGAGAAGTCGGCGCCGTGAGCTGACCGGGCAACACGGTGACGGCCGGTCCGCAGCGCCGGACCGGCCACAACTCCCGGCCGCGGTGCCGGCGACGGCTCCGCCCACCCCGCCGCCGCCGCACCGGCCGCCGAAGCGCGAGTCCGTTTCGAAAGAATTCTCGATCCACGGTGCGCGAGCCCGGTCGCGGGTTAACCCGGTGATACGTCCCGCCATACCGGGCGGCATCCTGCGATAAGCAGGACTCCCGCACTTGGGCTAAGCGCCGGAATACTTTACCCAGCGTTTCCGGGACATCACCTGGAGTCCGCCGGCGTTCAGGTGGGGACATACATTTCTTGACACCCCCATGATAACCTCAGCGCGGCGTTTACCACCCGGCAGCATCACCATCGCGGTCCACCACGCACCCTGTTTCTGACATAACCGCACCCGCCAGAACATGGCTTCCGTAAGGCATTAGAGGGAAGGGTGAAATGGACAGTAGGACGGAAGAGAGCATCCAGCGGGCGATCGAGAGCATCCACCAGAACATTGACAAGAGAATAACCATTGACGACATGGCGAAGACCGCGATGTTCAGCAAGTTCCACTTCACCCGCCTCTTCCAGCGGATGACCGGGGTCTCCCCCGGCAGGTTCCTCTCGGCGGTGCGCCTGGAGGAGGCCAAGAAGCTCCTGCTGACCACGTCCCTGAGCGTCACGGAGATCACGTACCGGGTGGGCTACAACAGCGTCGGCACGTTCAGCACACGTTTCAAGAACAGCGTGGGCCTGTCCCCCACCGCCTACCGCGAACTGCACGGGTTCACCCCGCGGATCTGCGACGAGACCCGGCGTCCGGGCAAGCGCACCGCGGTCGTGCACGGGGATTTCGCGACGCCGGACTCCGGCGGAGCGCAGGGAACGGTCTTCATCGGGCTCTTCCCCGACACCATCCCGCAGGGCACACCCGTCAGGTGCACGATCCTGGACCGGCCGGGCCCGTTCCGTCTGGAGAGCGTTCCCGAAGGGGTGTGGTACCTGCTGGCCCAGTGCGTGCCTTCGGAGCTGAGGGACAGGTCCGACGCGGTGCCGGTCGTCGCGGCGCACGGGCCGATCGAGATCCGGCCCGGGACCATCACCCCGCCGCTGGAGCTGCGGCTCAGGCCGATGCAGCTCCTCGACCCGCCGGTGCTGATGGCGCTCACGGACGTCCGCAGGACGGCGCTGAGCTCGGCCGCGAGCTGACCCGGCGAGCCGGAGGCCGCACCCCGTCCCGGGGAGGGGACGGGCGCCGGCCGGAGGGTCGAAGTGAACTTGGGGCGGTCCCGCCGATCCGGCGGGACCGCCTTCTCTTGCGGGCGGGCGCGGCACCGGCCCGCTCGCGTCATCGCGGCCCGCGCGGGTGGGCTCCGCAGATGACGACAAGCCGGAAAAGCGTCCCGGGCCGGCAGGCCCGGGACGCTTTTCTCCGTGGTGGGCGGGTCCGTGGCGGCCGGGTCACGGCCCGGCGGCGTGCACCGTCATCGGCAGGCCGCCCCGGATGCGCAGGGACAGCATCGGCTCGGGAACGGCCTTGCGGCCCGGCACCCCGGTCAGGCGCAGCTCCCGTCCCACCATGGCGAGCACGAAGACGGCCTCCATCGTGCCGAGATGGCTTCCCACGCAGAACCGGGGACCGGCGCCGAACGGTATGTAGGCGTACCGTGGCCGGGGCGCGGAATTGGCCGGGGCGAACCGCTCGGGATCGAAGTCCTCGGGCGAGTCCCAGAACTCCGGATGCCGGTGCAGCGTGTACGGGCAGACCATCACGTCGCTGCCGGCCGGCACGTGGAAGCCGCCGACCTCGTCCGCCCGCTGGGCCACCCGCGTCAGGATCCACACCGCCGGGTACAGCCGCATGGTCTCCTGGAGGACCATCGTCGTGTAGGACAGCCTGGGCAGGTCGTCGACGACCGGCGTCCTGTCGCCGAGCACCTCGACGGCCTCCTCGCGCACCCGCCGGGCCGCCTCCGGATGCCTGTCGAGCAGGTGGAACGCCCACCCGAGGGTGCTGGCCGTCGTCTCGTGGCCCGCCAGCAGCAGGGTCACCAGCTCGTCGCGCAGGCGCCGCCGCCCGACCCGCGGGTCCGGCTCCTCCCGGACCGAGGCGATCAGCCGGGACAGCGCGTCGTCCCCGTCGGCCGGGCGCGCGGTGCGCTCGGCCACCAGGCTGTCGACGACGTGCTCCAGCCGCCGGCGGGCCCGGCGGAACCGCCGCTGCCGGGGCAGCGGCAGCCACATCGGGACCAGGCCCTGGGTCACCATCTCGAACATCGCCTGGTCCTGGACCGCCTCGAAGTCCTCGCCGATCGACCTGTGCGCGTGCAGGTCCGCGTCGAGCAGCGAGCGGCCGAGCACTCCGAGGGTCAGCCCGGTCAGCTCCCGCACTATGTCGACCGGCGGGCCGCCCGCCCGGGCCCGCAGCCGGGCCACCAGCTTGGCCGCCTCCTCGGCGACCACGTCCGCCTGCCCGGAGACGCGCTTGTGCTGGAAGGCGGGCTGGACGACCCTGCGCTGCCTGCGCCACAACTCGCCCTCGCTGGTCAGGAGCCCGTCCCCGAGAGCGCGCCGGGCCTGCACGAGACCGATTCCCTTGTGGTAGTTGGCGCTGTTGTCGGCCAGCACGTGCTTTGCGTGGTCGGGATGGTTGAAGAAGTAGAGCGTCCGGGGGCCGATCGCGATGCGGACCGCGTCACCGTAGCGCGCCGCCGACCTCATCAGGTCCAGCCGGTCCATCGCCAGCTTCCTCAGCAGGCTGAAGGTCGCCGTCCTGGGCGGGCCGGGCGGCACCCGCCGGGCCCGCCCCGGGGCGGGCCCGGCGCCTGCGGAACCGCGCGTGGAGGTCATGCCGTCACCTCGCTCCAGCCCGGTTGGAGCTGGTGGAAACGTCCCTGGTAGAACAGCAGGGCCGCGTCCCCCGACTCCGGCCGGTCGATGGACAGCAGCCGGCCGAGGAAGATGGTGTGGTCTCCCCCGTCGTAGGACTTCCACAGCTCGCATTCGAAGTGCGCCAGCGCGCCGCTGATCAGCGGGATGCCGGTGACCCGGCCCGGCTCGCAGTCGATGCCGTCGAACTGGGCCGCCCCCATGGGCCGGGAGAAGTCCGCGAAGTGCCGGGCCACCGCCTGCTGGTGGGAGGCCAGCACCGACACCCCGAAGAAGCCGACGGCCAGCCTGCGGTGCAGGATGGCGGTGCGGCCGACGCAGATCAGCACGAGCGGCGGATCGAGCGACACCGAGGTGAAGGAGTTGGCGGTCATGCCGTGCGGGGTGGCGCCCCCGGTGGTCACCACCGTCACCCCGGTGGCGAAGGTGCCCAGCACACGCCGCAGCCGCCGGGGGTCCGTCATCTCGGGGGGCGGTGGCGCGGGATCGGAGCTCATGCCGCCCTCCCCGGCTGCGCCGCGGACTCGGGAGGGAACTCGCGGCCCGCCTTCGGGGTGAACGGCCTCAGGTCGTCCCGCGGCCGTGCCGGCACCTCCGGGGCGCGCTCCTGGAGTAACCTCTCGCGGCGGCTCCCCTGCCACCTCGGGTGGTTGACGTGATGCACGTTGTCGGCGATGTCGTTCTCCTCGAATCCGGCCGTGTGCCGGTACTCGTAGTGGTTCTCCATGGTCATGGCCGTCCTTCCACCGGGACTGCGAACACCAGCGGGCCGGGGATGTCCCGCGAGATCGTGACGGGCGTGGCGATCCGCGCCTGCGGAGCCCCTCGCCGGGGTCGGCGAGGAGCGCGGGCTCCTCGCCGACCCCCGCCGGACGCGGCGGCCGTTCGCGGAACGGCGCCTCGTTCCGGACCGGAGCCCCCGACGGCGCAGGCGAGCCGGTGACCGGCGGCCTCGGGCCGGGTGACGCCGCCCTGCCGGCCGGAGGAGACGCCCCGGCCGACGACGGCGGCGCACCCGCGGTGGCCGCCGCGGCGGGCCGTGCCGACGAGGGCGGGCCCGGTCATGCGGGAACGACCTTCTTCCCCAGGTCGATGGACTCCGCGGTGCCGTCGACGGCCTGCCGTGCCCGCGCCTCCGCCTCACGCTGCTCACGGGCGCGGTCCACGAAGTGCAGCGACCACAGGAACACGCCGCGGATCAGGCAGACGGCCGCGGTGGCGAAGAACAGCCCGTAGGCGATCGACATGCCGGTGAGCAGCCCGTAGATCACCGCGACCCCCGCGCCGAAGGCGAACTGCGAGGCGGGCTTGGACGGGGTGGTGCCGGGGTCGGTCACCATGTAGTTCGTGTAGAGGACGAACGCCACCCCGGTCATCATGATCAGCGCCGCCGGGATCGAGGTGTCCAGCACGATCCCGCGGAAGACGGCCTGGACGACGTAGAACGAGACCCAGCCCATGATCAGCCAGGTGCGGCCGGTGAGCTTGGCGTTGAGCATCGTGCCCGCGGCCAGGATGACCGCCGGGATGATCCAGTCCACCGGGCCGCCGACGTGCTCGGTGAAGTGGTAGGGCGGGGCGATGCTGGCCCACGGGAAGACCAGCAGGATGACGGTGATGCCGAAGTTGGAGGGGTTCATGTAGTGCCGCATCCGGCCGCGCACCGGGGCCCGCAGCACCCACTTGGTGCCCACCGCCACGACCACGCCGAAGACCATCACCCAGACCTGGTCGTTGACGTAGATCAGCATGTTCATGGCCAGCGAGGTGATGTGCGCCGGGTAGAGGAACTCCACCAGCCCGCGGAACCCGCCGCCCCGGTAGCGCGGGGCGCGGCCCTCCACCCGGGCGCCGACGGCCTCCAGCACGATCTCCGTGGAGTAGCCGGTGGCCAGGGCGATGAAGGGCCACAGCCACGGCTGCTCGAAGCCGAAGACCGTGTAGCCGAGGATGTTGAACACCGACATCGAGATGGCGAAGTTGCGCAGCGCCTTGACGACCTTGGGGTCGTGGTGCTTTCCCCCGGGCGGCCGGACCTGGCCGTTCGTGCTCGCGGTCGTGCTCGCGGTCATCTGCCTCACCTCTCCTTGACCTGGGACCCGAGCAGCAGCGTGTGCCGTCCCGGGGCGAGCTGGAGTTCCTGCCGGCGCACCTGGCCGGTCCGGTCCCGCCAGCGCAGCTGGACCCGCACCGGTCCGCTGTGCGCGCCGAGCCCGACGTGCACCTCGTGGCTGCGCTTGCCGGAGTGGCCGCTGCCGCCGTCGACCCGGGCCAGCTGCCTGCGGCGGTCGGGGGTGATCACCGTCACCTGGGCGCCGACCACCGGGGAGCCGGAGGCGGGCAGCGCGTCCTTCGCCGGGCCCTGCGCTCCGGCGGCCGGCGTGTCGTGCAGCAGCCGCAGGTTCAGGTGGTTGCCGGGCGAGGGGCTGACGTTGCGGTAGAACACCGGCTCGTCCCACTGCCGGGCGACCGCCAGGTCGAGCCGGCCGTCGCCGTCGGCGTCGCCGGTGGCGATGCCCCGGGTGGGCACCGGGACGCCCAGGCCGAGCCGGTCGGCGATGTTGACGTAGCGGCCGTCGTCGTTCTTGGCGTAGAAGTGCAGCTTCTGGCTGCCGGCGATGTCGTCGCCCTCCCTGACGTTGGGCCAGAACTGAGGGTGCTCCAGCACCAGGTCGTTGGAGGCGGCCAGCTCCTGCAGCTGCGGCCACCGGTTGACGTCGCCCTTGACGAACCCTGTGGTCTGGGCGATCGCCAGGTCGCCGCTGTTGTCGAAGTCGGCCATCTTGACGTCCCAGCACCAGCCCGACCAGGCCGTGCCCGCCTGGGTGCTGCGGTCCTCGTACGGCGCCCTGCCGTTCAGCAGCTGCGTCCGCAGGTCGGTGACGTTCTTGGCCGTGGCCATGAACTGGAAGTTGCTCTCCTGGATGCCGAACGTGGTGGTGATGTTGCTGACGAACATGTCGTACAGGCCGTTGCCGTCCAGGTCGGCGAAGTCGATGCCCATGCCCTTGAAGGAGTCGACGCCGACCCGCTTGGACTTGGGCACCGTCGGGGTGCGCGGCGCCTGCACCGTGTCGAACCTGATCCGGCCCGGCACGGAGCGGTTGTGCAGCAGCGCGTCGGTGCCGTGGTCCTGGGCGATGTACAGCTCGGGGCGGTGGTCGCCGTCCAGGTCGTTGGCGCCGGCGGCCAGCACCCATCCGCCGGAGACGTCCTTGGGCAGGACGTTGTCCAGCAGCTGGTAGCGCGCGCCGTTCCCGTCGGCCCCGGTCCAGCGGAAGAAGTAGTCCGGGCCGCCGTTGGTCGCGGCGGACAGGGACCGGTTCATCGCCACGCCGTAGCTGACCCGGTCGTCGAGCACGGGCCCGTGGGGGAAGTAGTTGCCGATGTAGATGTCGTCGTGGCCGTCGCCGTCGAAGTCGTCGACCGCGGCGGCGTTGCTGTTCCACTCGGGGCCGGTGTAGGTGCCGCCCGTGCCCGCTCCCGGGACCAGCTCGGTGGCCGTGTAGGCGGCGGCCGTCAGCGTCTTGGCGTCGGCGCGCGCCAGGTGGATGATCGGGGTGCGGCCCCACAGGTAGACCAGCAGGTCCGTGCGGCCGTCCTCGTTGAAGTCACCGGGCACGCAGCCCATCGGCGCCATCGTGTCGTTCATCGGGAGCGTTCCCGGGCTGAGCGCGAACGGCGCGTAGCGGTCGGCGCCCGCGCCGGGCGTCGGCGTCACCACGACCTGGTCGATGCGCGGGTCGGTGATGCACAGGTCGTTGGCCAGCCCGTCGCCGTCCAGGTCGTTCATCGCGATGCCCGCGCCGACCGAGGAGATCCAGGCGTCGATGTGCTTGTAGTCCTTGTTCACCCGGCGGATCGTCTTCTGCGTGTATCCGCCCGGCATGGCGATCGACATCGGGGTGAACGCGTACCTGCGGGCCAGCTCGGCGCCGTCGGCGGCCGGCGCGCTCGGTGGTCGCACCGCGTAGAACAGCGCCACGATCAGCGCCAGGGCCAGGACTCCCGGCAGCTGTCTGCGCAGCCAGGCTGCGATTGCGGTCACGGCCTAACACCTCCCAAGGGTTGCGAACTCGTCGGCGATGCGCCGCCGCCATGTCTCGTAGGCGGGCCAGGGGCCCGGGACCGGGCCGGTCGGCCTGGTCCGCGCGCAGATCCGTGCGGCCTCCTGCGGGCTCATGCCGCAGATCGCCTGGGTGGCCGTCTCGGTGTGCGGGACGAGCAGGCCGGCCCGCAGCCTGGCCTCGGCGGCGAACGCGCTGCCCTGCGCGACCTGCGGCCGGTGCTCCCCCGCCCGCTTGAAGAACCCGCGCAGCTCGTCCTCGTCGGCGCCGCCGGCATAGGTGGCGGCCAGCCCGGCGCCGCTGTACAGGTCCGCCCTGCGGGACGGCGGGAAGTCGTCGATCATCCGGGTGACCAGGTCGGCGTCGGCGCCGGCGACGAACCACAGGGCCCGGCCCACGCCCTGGTCGATGGCCCGCCCGGCATAGCCGGTGAAGTCGTCGGCGGGCCAGGGGAACGCCGGGTCCCGCCACTTGCGGCGCACGTACCGCTCGGTGCGGAAGTAGGCCTGGTGGAAGCCGTAGCCGTCGAGCACCAGCCAGCGCAGCAGCGGATCGAGGGGCTCGTCCGGCCAGCGGAACCTCGGCAGCCGGGCCATCGCCCAGCCGATCCCCACGTAGACCATGTAGACGTGCCGGTCGCCGCGCCCGGCCAGCAGGCCGGCGACCCTGCCGCCGCCGCTGAACGGCAGGGCGTCCACGACGGTGAATCCCATCGCGGCGCCCTCGTAGGCGAAGCCGCGGAACCGTTCCGGGATCTGCTCAAGCCGTTCTTCGGCAGCCCTCACCGAAGCCGCCTCGGCGGCATGGGCATAACCTGCCAGAAACATTTCACCGATCGTTTCCAGCAGTTTCCTGGCATCCGGGCTTTTCACATGGAACCCGCGCCGGTCCAGCTTGGTCTCCCCGATGCCCGGGGTGAGGACGCGACGCCGAAGCGTCCGCAAAACGTTGGACAACGCTATCTCCAAAGCTCCCTCGAGTAGCCTCTGACCTGGCATTGCACATGCCGGGGCAGGTGCGACTCAGACGTTCGGCACGGGACGCCCGGACATCCTGGAACGCCTGTCGACAGACGGAGAAAGACCTCGCGACAATCTCTCTGACCTACTTGGAACAAATACAAGCATTCGCTCTGACGGCTCGGCCACTTCGTCCGTGCGGACCGCCCCGGGAGGGATCGATCAATTTTTCGAATTGACGACCGAGGATGCGTGAGGGAAGGGGCCGCAGGTGCTGCGGGCGCACCGTTGGCGACATGGGGCGCGACCGGCCGGCGCCGGTGCGGGGCGTGCGGAAAGGCCGGTCTCAGCCGGCGGAGCGGTTTCCGGAGACGGCGAAGCGCGCCTGCACGTTGCGCCGCCACCGCTCGTAGGCCGGCACCGGGCCGGGACCGGTCTCCTCGACGGCCCCGGCGTCGGCGAGCGCCACGGCGGCCTCGACCGACGAGCCGGCCAGGACCTCCGCGGCGGCCCGGGTGTGGCCGGGCACGTGCCCGGCGTAGTGCCGCGCCTTGACGGCGAACACCGCCCCCTGGGCCAGCTCGGCCTGGAAACCGGCGGCCTCCTCGCGCAGCACGGCCAGGCCGTCGGGCTCGCAGCCGCCCGCGAAGCCCGCGGCCAGGCCCACACCGCTCCACAGGTCCGCCTGCCGCCGGTCGGCGAAGCGCCGTACCGCGGCGGCCACCCGGAGGGGCTGCGCGGCGTGGATGAACCACAGCGCCCGCCCGATGCCCTGGTCCACCGCCCGGGGGAAGTAGTCCCGCGACCCCTGCCACGGGTAGGACTCCGGCACGCGCTGCTCGTCCACCACGCGCCGGGTGTCGAAGTAGGCGCGGTCGAAGCCGTAGCCGTCGACCGCCAGCCAGCTCATGGTCGGGTAGTACGCCGAGCCGCTCAGGTCGGGCAGGACCTTCTTCCACAGCGGCCGGGGCAGCCGGGCCATGGCGAAGCCGATCCCGATGTAGGCCAGGAAGATGTGCGGCCGCCCGGGTCCGAGCAGCAGGTCGCGGGTGCGCCGTCCACGGCCGCCGCGCATGGCGTCCAGGATGGTGAAGGCCATCGTCACGCCCTCGTAGGCGAACCCCCGCAGTTCCTGGCCGACCATGTCGAGCCGCCGCTCGACCTCCCACTGGTCGCGGGCGTCGATCCCCCACTCGAAACCGCAGACGACCGCCTGGGGGATGGCCTCCAGCCGCCGTACCGGCTCCGCAGGGGCCTGGGGGAACCCGCGCGCCCCGAAGGTCACCTCGGCCAGCGACGGCGTGAGGAGCAACCTGCGGAACGACCCGAGGACGGTGGGCATGGTCCCCCTCCAGACGTCACCCGAACAGCCGGTTCATGCGCAATCGTCCCTTTTGGTCTTGTTGCACTGCATCTTTCGCCGTGCGGCGCCCGGTCCAGGACCGGCCTGCGGCGGCTCAGGAGGGCAGCCGCATCGTGCGCATGAACACCGGCAGCAGCCACGGGCGGCGGCCACGGACCGTCACCTTCCCGGTCAGCGCGGCGCGCACCCGGCCGACCCGGCCGAACAGCATGAGGTTCAGCGTCACCGGGTCGAACGACAGGCGCACGTCGGTGGGGCCGCCCGGCTCCTCGACCGACACCCGCCCGTCGGTCAAGGCCATCGTCACCGGCACCGTGTGCCGGGAGCGGAACTCCACGGCGATGCGGCCGGGCCGCGGCGGCGGGGCGCCGTCCAGCAGCCGCCCGTAGCCGTAGCGCGTCACCCCGACGAGGAACAGGTCGAAGAACAGCGCGGCCTCCCCGGGCGGCACCGCCCACGGCGCCCGCAGGGCGCGGGCGACGTCGCGGCCGTGGATCTGGAACTCGTTGAGCAGGTGGGCCAGCACCCCGGCGAGCGGAACCCGGGAGCCGCCCAGCCAGTCCACCGGCGCGGCGGGGTCGAGGTCGCCGGTCGTCCCCAGGATCCGCGCCACGTCCTCGCGCAGCCGCCGCGCGAGGACGCGCGGGTCGCGCTCGGTGTGGACCCGCAGCCCCACCTCGTTGAAGCCGGCGACGGTGTCGACGGTGGTGAACGGGATGCGCTCGGCGAGGGCGGGCACCGGCAGCGCGGCGTGGCCCTCGCTCACTATGACGGCGTACATGCCGGAGATCACCGCCACGTGGGCGGCGGTGTCGGCGACCGACCAGTCGGCGGTCGCCATCGCGTGCGGGTCGGGCGCGGACTCCACCATGCCGGCGAACCGGTCGCCGGTGCTCTGCAGCGCGGCGCGCACCGTCCGCCACCTGTCCCCGATGATCAGCGGATCCACGGTCCCTCTCCTTCGGCGGGCGCCCGGCGGGGCGCCGGGCGCCGGTCGGCCGACGTCTCCCGGTCCGGGCCGGGGACCGGCGTGGGATGCCCGGGGAGCCAGACGGCGCGCCGGGTCACCGGCAGCCCCAGCGGCAGCCGGACCACCGCCCGTGGCGGGCCGGCGATGTCGAGCGCGTCGAACGCCAGCAGATGCCCGCGCCGCCGGGCGGGGTCCTCGGTGAGGACCACGACCCAGCCCGCGCCCTCCGCGGCCCGCCCGGCGTCCGGCACGAAGAGCGGGCGGCTCACCGGGCCGCCGCCGAGCCCGCGGACCGTGGTGGCGCCGGTCCGCAGATCGTGGCGGCACAGCCGTACGTCGGCCGCCCCGCCGGTCAGGCCGAACAGGTACCGGTGCCGGTGCCCGAAGACCCGCTCGTCCACGACCGCCGTCCGTCCCGCCTGGGGGATCGCCCGGTCCGCCACGGCCCCGGTGTCCAGGTCGAGCGTCCACCTGTGCACCCGGGGCGGCGGCACGGCGCCCGGGTCCGGATCGTCGAAGGCCCGCGCGTGCCGGACCGCGTCCAGCACGACCGTGCCGCCGTCGTCGTAGGCGTTGACCACGTCGAAGACGTAGCAGGGCTCGATCGGGAACCAGCGCGGTTCGGCGTCCTCCCCGGGGTCCCGCGGCAACAGCCCGATCCGGGCGGGCCGGCCGGGCCGCCAGGCGTAGGGGAAGCGCGCCCCGACCAGCGCCGCCGCGCGATGGTGGACGACCGGGAGGTCGAGCACCACGACGTACCGCCGGGTCAGCGCCACCGCGTGCATGAGGGGCGCGCCGTCCAGCGCGAACGGCCGGGCGCGCAGCACGCCGCCGTCGGGCCCGGCCACCAGGTGCTCGGCGTGCCCGAGACCGGGATAGGCGGCCACCGTGTGCCACTCGGCGGAACCGGCCGTGCGGACCGGGCGGGCGAGCGTGATGTACGCGGGCTCGTCCCCTCCCGCGGCGTCCGGCGCCCACACCGTGGGCGCCAGGGCGGGCACCGGGCCGAACGGCCTGTGCCGCCGCACCGGCAGCGCGGCCCGGTGCCATCGCGCGACACCGCCCTCCAGCCGGATCCCGTGGAAGACATGGGGGCCGGCATGACCGTGCGGGACGCCGGGTCCGGCGGCCAGCGGATGCGTCGCCGCCTGCAGCAGGCAGCCGTGCAGCCCCTCGGGGAGCTCGCCCACGACCGGCAACGGCTCGTCACCGGGCGCGTGCCCGGGGTCCGGGTCCCTGGCCAGCACAGCCATGCGAGGACCTCCTCGGAGGGGCGGCCACACGTAGCATAACAGTGTTTCACTTAAAAAATATCGGCGTTATGCAACAATGTCAATATGAGCCCCCGCAGACTGGACCCCGCGATCCGCACCACGCTGATCGACATCGCCGCCCGGCTGCTGGCCCAGGAGGGACCGCAGGCGCTGTCCACCCGGCGGCTGGCCGCCGAGGCGGGAAGCTCCACGATGGTCGTCTACACGCACTTCGGCGCGATGAGCGGCCTGGTCCGCGAGGTGGTGCACGAGGGCTTCGCCCGGCTGCAGGGCTACCTCACCCGGGTCGAGCGCACCGGCGACCCGGTCGCCGACATGGCGCTGCTGGGCCGCGCCTACCGGCACAACGCGCTGGCCAACCCGCACCTGTACGCGGTGATGTTCGGCGGCGCCTCGCTGGCCGGCTTCTCGCTCACCGAGGAGGACCGCCAGCACGGCCGCTACACGCTCGCCAACGTCGTCGAATGCGCGGCCCGGTGCCTGGAGGCCGGCCGCTTCCGCGCCGGCGACGCCGAACTGGTCGCCCACCAGATGTGGAGCGCCATCCACGGGCTGATCACCCTGGAGCTCGGCGGCTACCTGATCCCGCCGTACGACGCCGAGCGCTGCTTCGAGGCCCAGCTCGTCGCCCTGATGGTCGGCGCCGGGGACGCGCCGGAGGCCGCCACCCGGTCGGTGGCGGCCTCCCGTCACCGCCTGCGCGGCGAGGTCGAGCCCGTCCCGGAGCCCACGGGCTGATCCCGTCCCGCGGTCACAGGGGGATGTTGCCGTGCTTGCGCCGAGGCGGCTCCCTGCGCTTGTTGCGCAGCATCGCCAGGCCGCGGGCCACCGCCGAACGGGTCTGCACCGGGTCGATGACGTCGTCGACCACGCCCCGTTCGGCCGCGTAGTAGGGATGCACGAGCTGCCGCGCGTACTCCTCGGTCAGCTCCGCCCGCAGCGTCGCGGGGTCGGCGGCGGTGGCCAGCTCCTTGCGGAACAGCACGTTGACGGCGCCCTCGGCGCCCATCACCGCGATCTCGTTGGTCGGCCAGGCCAGCGACAGGTCGGTGCCGACCGAACGGGAGTCCATCACGATGTAGGCGCCGCCGTAGGCCTTGCGCACGATCACCTGCACCCGCGGGACGGTGGCCTCGCAGTAGGCGTACAGCAGCTTGGCGCCGTGCCTGATGATGCCCTCCCGTTCCTGGTCGACGCCCGGCAGGAAGCCCGGCACGTCCACCAGCGTCACCAGCGGGATGCCGAACGCGTCGCAGAACCGCACGAACCGCGCCGCCTTCTGCGCGGCGTCGGCGTCCAGCACCCCGGCCAGCACCAGGGGCTGGTTGGCCACCACGCCGACGACCTCGCCGTCGAGCCGCGCCAGCGCGCACACGACGTTGCGCGCCCAGCCCTCGTGCACCTCCAGGAAGTCCCCGTCGTCCACCAGCTCCTCGATCACCAGCCGCATGTCGTAGGGCCGGTTGGGCTCCACCGGGACGATCTCGGCCAGCCGCGGCCGGACGTCGGAGTCCGCCCCGCACGGCGGGCAGGCGGGCGGCGGCTCCAGGTTGTTGCCCGGCAGCAGCGACACCAGGTACCGCACGTCCTCCAGGCAGTCGGCCTCGTCGTCGTAGACGAACGAGGCCACCCCCGACTGCGATCCGTGCACGCCCGCGCCGCCCAGCTCGTCATGGCTCACCCGCCGGCCGCTCACCGCCTCGACGACGTCGGGGCCCGTCAGGTACATCTGCGCGGTGTCGCGCACCATGAACGTGAAGTCCGCCAGCGCCGGGGAGTAGGCCGCTCCCCCGGCGCACGGGCCGAGCACCACGCTGATCTGCGGGATCACCCCGGAGGCCTGCACGATGCGCCGGAAGATCCCGCCGTACCCGTGCAGCGACATCACCCCCTCCTGGATCCGGGCGCCCCCGCTGTCGTTGAGCCCGATCAGCGGGGCCCCGTTGTCGACGGCCAGGTCCATCACCTTGTGGATCTTCGCCGCGTGCGCCTCGCCCAGGGATCCGCCGAAGACGGTGAAGTCCTGCGCGTACACGAAGACCCGGCGCCCGTAGATCGTCCCGGACCCGGTGATCACGCCGTCGGTGTGCGGCCGGTGCCCGCCGAGCTTGGGGCCGTGCGCCTGGTGCCGCCGGTACAGCTCGATCTCCGTGAACGAGCCCTCGTCCAGCAGCAGCTCGAGCCGTTCCCGCGCGGTGCGCTTGCCCAGCGCGTGCTGCCGATCGACCGCCTCCCGGCGCCCGGCCACCACCTCCCGGCGCCTCGCGCCGAGCCGCTCGCGCAGCGCCTGCATCGACGGCGCCCGCGCGGCCTCCTGTGTCCGCTCCTGTGTCCGCTCCTGTGTCCGCTCCTGTGTCCGCTCCTGTGTCCGAGCGGTCCCGTTCCCGTGCGCCGGCCGTGGCCGCGGCACGGGGACCGGCACGAAATCCAGCTCCGAGGCGCTCACCGCCTCTCCCCCTTCCGGTCATGTCGGCGGCCCGGTCAGCGCCGGACCGCCGGCTGGCGTTCCCCGGCGGGACGGCCCGCCTGCCGGGCCGACAGGTGCCCAGCCCGATACAGCCACCGCACGGTCTCCTCCAGGGTCCGGGTGAACGGACGCGGAGCGATCCCGCCGGTGGGGGCGTCCTCGCCGACGCGTGTCGCGCGGGCGCACACGTAGATGGCCCCGTAGGGCGCGGGGATGTGCCACGGCCAGGCCCGCTGGACCAGGTCGGCGAGCAGGCCCACCGGCACCAGCGCGGCGGCCGGCGCGAACACGGCCGGCAGCCTGCGCCCGGTGATCTCGCGCAGCGCCCGCACCTGATCGCGGGTGGCCAGGTAGCGGCCGGGGCCGAAGTACCTGTTCCCCTCGCGTCCCGGCGTGGTCAGCAGCGTCGCGTGCAGCTCCGCGGTGTCCCGCACGTCGCCCACCGGGAAGCCGCCGCGCGGCCAGATCGGCATCAGCCCGCGCAGCGTGTCCCGGATCCGCGCCGTCTGGTCCCCCAGCCTGGGGTCGTCGGGGCCGAGCAGGGCCGGCGGATAGGTGATGACGACCGGCGCCCCCTGCTCCTGGTGGCGGCGGGCGACCGCCTCGGCGGCGGCCTTGCTGGCCAGGTACGCCTCCCGGGGCCTGCCCACCGGGGATCCGGCGCCGACCGTCCGCCCGCCGGAGGGGGCCAGCGCCCCGAAGGTGGACACGTGCACGATCGGCCCGTCCACCGCCCGCCGCGCGGCGGCCAGCACCACCTCGGTCCCGGCGACGTTGGTCCGCCGGATCCGCGCCCGGTCCCGGCTGTCGAAGGAGTACACCGACGCCGCGTGCAGCACGGCCTCGGCACCGCGCACCGCGGCGGCCACGGCGGTCTCGTCGCGGACGTCCCCGGCGGCCACCTGCACCGCGTCCAGGTCGACGCCGAGCGGGGACAGCGCCCGCTCCACCGTCGAGGGGTCGCGGGCCAGCAGCCGGACCCGGTGGCCCCGCGCCACGATCGCCGCCACGGAGTGGGCGCCGACGAACCCGGTGCCACCGGTCACGGTCACCAGCATCAGATCATCTCCCGGTCGGTCCGTTCCGGCGGCACGTCCTGCGCGGCTCCCGGGCCGGTCTCAGGCCCACGGGGCGACGGGGTACCAGATGAGGTCGCGGCGGGCCAGGATGCGCACGTCCCAGTACAGGAGGGTGAAGACGCCGGCGACCAGGAACGCGGCGGCCACCAGCACGGTGGCGCGCCGCGGGTCGGCGGCCAGCCACCCCCGCAGGCGGTCGCCCGCCAGCGCCGCCATCAGCAGGAACAGCAGGGCCATCACCACGATGTTGCCGAGCGACTGGAGGCTGAAGGCCACCGCCCCGTACAGCACGTTGCCGCTCTCGGCGGCGTCCCGGAACATCTGCCGGAACAGCGCGAAGGGCCGTCCGATCAGGAAGCCGCCGATCAGCGCGCCCATCAGGACCATGGGCGCGTTCGGGAACCGCGCCGACACCCGCGCCAGCGGGTCGGGGAGCACCCCCAGCGCGGCCAGTCCCAGCCAGATCAGCACCACGCCGATGATCCCGAACACGATCATCGCCTGCACCAGCCGCGGGGAGAAGCCGGTGGCCGGGCTCGCCGTCTGGAACTGCGGCATCCGGGTGCCGACCAGCGCCACCACGACCCCGTAGAGGGCCGACACCGTGATCATGCCCGCCGACAGCCAGCCCAGCGGCCGGAGCATGCTCAGCATCCGCCCGCGCGCCGTGGTGGTCTGGCCGACCAGCGGCGCCAGCGCGCCGAAGGCGGCCACGTTGCAGGCGGTGAAGGTGCCGGCGATCCCGGTGACGAAGGCGAAGGCGATCCCGGCGACCACGCCGTCGATCGGCCGGTCCCGGACCTCGTGGCCGAGCATCGTGTTCGCCACGTTGTCCCCGATGGTGCGGTCGACGAACTCCGCCGACCACACCACGGTGAGCAGGAACCCGGCCAGTGCGGACAACCCGATGACCAAGGCGCGGCGGCGCGGGAAATGGCCGTTCACGAACATCGACGTGGGCCGGGCCACCGGTGGGGTCACGGCGCCGCGGGCGGTCTGCGTCATGGCCGACTCCTGGAATGTCGCCGAATCCGGAGGGCCGCTGCGAACCCGCCCTCCCGGCAGGAAGTCTCCGGACGCGGCGCGGCCGGACGCATCTCTGTGATTGCGAAGGGCGATCGGCGCCGGGCGCCCGCCGCCCGGCGCGGGCGTTCCGGGCGAAGTCCGCACTCTCGAAGTGGCCCGCGCCGCCACCTGTCCCTTGGATGAGGGAACGGGCGGCCGTCCAGGACGCGCCACATGAGGGACATTCGAGGGGAACGGAGGAACCTCGATGGCAATGGCCACGACCATGACGAGCCGCCTGCGGACCGGACTCGAACCGATCAACGCCGATCGTCACAAGGCCGCGCTGGGGATCTTCCTGGTGATCGTGATCGCCCACTGGGCCGAGCACGTCGCGCAGGCCGTCCAGATCTGGGTGCTCGGCTGGCCGCTGCCCGAGGCGCGCGGGGTGCTCGGCGTCCCCTTCCCCTGGCTGGTCACCTCCGAGTGGATGCACTACGGGTACGCGCTGGTGATGCTGGTCGGCCTGATCATGCTGCGGCCGGCGTTCACCGGAAGGGCGCGCCTGTGGTGGAACATCTCGCTGGCGATCCAGGTCTGGCACCACCTGGAGCACCTGCTGCTGCTGATCCAGGCGCTGGCCGGGGCCAACCTGGCCGGCCGGCCCGCCCCCACCAGCATCGCCCAGCTCCTCGTCCCGCGGGTGGAGCTGCACCTGTTCTACAACGCCCTGGTCTTCGCCCCGATGGTCGTGGCGATGATCCTGCACCGGCGTCCGAACCGGGCGGAACGGGACGCCATGCGCTGCACCTGTGCCCCGGCCGCCGGGCGGTAGGCGGGTGCCCGCCCGGCGGCGCAGGTCCGCGGTGCTCATCGCGGTCCTCGTGGCGGTGGCGCTGTACCTGCTGTACCTGGCGCTGCCCAATCTCGGGCCGGCGCTGCGCGCCGCCCGCCTCGACGGCACCGCCGGAACGTTCACCGCCCAGCGGCTGCAGTGCGTACGGCACCCGGGGCACGAGAGCTGTTCCTGGCAGGGGACGTTCGTCTCCGACGACGGCGCGGTCCGGCGGGAGGGGGTGTGGCTGCACGGCAGCGACCGGAGCTCCCATCAGGCCGGGCAGCGGACCAGGGCCTACGACACCGGCCGGGAGAGCCGGGTCTACGGGCCCGGCGGGTCCCGCGAGTGGGTGCCGATCGCGCTGATGGTCGCGGTGAGCGGAGCGCTGCTGGCCTTCGCGTTCTCCCGGCCCCGCGAGCGCCGGGATCCCGGGGCCGGTGAGCCGGTCCCGCCGCTCCCCCGCGACTCGCGGCCCGGTTAGCCGGCGGCCCCTTCCGCCGGTGAGGATCGTCCCCGCGGCACGGCGGGCCGCGGGGACGATCGGGTCAGCGGCCGGCGTGCCGCCGCACGAACTCCCGCACCGCCGGGGCGACGGCCCGGGGGTCCACGTCGTGGGTCTGTCCCTCGAGGACCTGGTGGCGACCGTTCTGCACGGTGTCGGCGACCTGCTGGGCGACCGTCCTCATCCACTCGGGGCTGGCGCCGCCGGACAGCACCAGGGTGGGCGCGGTGATCTTCGAGACGCGCTCGACGGGAAGGCAGCCGCCCTCGCTGTCGCACATCACCGCCGAGTCGTAGGCCAGCGTCGGCGCCAGCGCCTCCAGGTGCGCCCACATCGGCCCGCCCCGCATCTGGGCGATCATCTCCGGCGGCAGGCCCACGGTGCGCATGAACAGTTCGGCGGCGTCGCCGTTGCGCCGTTCCGCCAGCAGCGCCGTCAGCTTGGTCGCGTACTCCTTGGACTCGCGCATCAGCTCGCCGACGCCCGCCGGGTTGTACGGCGGCTCGAACAGCACCAGCCCGTCGATCGGCACCCCCCGCACGGCGGCCTCCAGCGCCAGCGCGCAGCCGGAGGACATGCCGTAGACGAACGCCGAACCGCCGGACTCGGCGATGACGGCGGCCAGGTCCTCGATCTCCCGGCCCACCGCGTACGGCTGGGTGTCGCCGCTGTCGCCCCTGCCCCGCCGGTCGTAGCAGTGGACCGTGCAGGAGCCGGCGAGCAGTTCGGCCAGCGGCGCCCCCGAGTTCCGGTCGTTGAACGCGCCGCCCACGTACACCAGCGCGGGCCCCTCGCCCCGCGACTCCACCGCGATGGGCGTCCCATCGCGCGATGTCACCTTGTGCATGACCGGTCTCCTTCTCGACGTGGACTGCTATCCGTACCCAGCGACGAACGGAAACGCCGCCGCAGGACACCTCAGCGCCCGGAGATCTCGGCGAGGCGGCGGGCCAGGTGGCGGCGCTCGGCGTCGACGGCGGCCAGGTCCAGCGCCCGCCGGTAGTCGGCGGCGGCCTCGGCCAGATCGGCGCACTCGATCACGGCCAGCCCGCCGACATGCTCCTTGGTCTCCGCGAAGGGGCCGTCCGTCACGACCGGCCCGCCGTCGCGGACCCGCACCGTCGCCCCCTCGGCGGCGAGCACCAGCCCGGCCTCCTCCACCAGCACGCCGCGCTCGCGCATGTCCCGCGTCCAGGCGCCGCAGCCCGCCGGTTCGGTCCCGGCGGCGTCGATCGCGTCCCGGATGATCAGCAGATATCGCACCCCGATCACGCTAGCGGGCGGGTCGGACACTCCCGGTCCGGCGCGGGGGCGGTCAGGGCTTGCGGCCGACCGCGCCGAAGAACCCGATCTCCCGGTCGGTGAACAGGGTGCCGGGCCCGGGCCGCCACTGCGGCAGCGGCACCACGCCGGGCTCCAGCAGCTCCATGCCGTCGAAGAAGCGGGCCAGGTCGGCGGCGCTGCGCAGCACCGCCGGGGTGGCGCCGCTGGCGTTCCAGCGGTCCACCACCTCGATCATGGCCTCGGTGTTGACGTCGGAGGCGGGGCAGGCGATCGTCAGGTGGCTGCCGGAGGGCACCGCGTCCAGCAGCCGGCGCACCACCGGGTAGGCCTGCTCGTCGGGCAGGAACTCCAGGATGCCCAGCAGCATGATCCCCACCGGGCGGGACAGGTCCAGGGTGCGCCCGGCCTCCCGCAGGATCCGCTCCGGGTCGCGCAGGTCGGCGTGGACGTAGTCGGTGGCGCCCTGCGGGGAGCTGGTCAGCAGCGCGCGGGCGTGCGCGAGCACGACGGGGTCGTTGTCGACGTAGACGATGCGGCTCTCGGGCGCCAGCCGCTGGGCCACCTCGTGGGTGTTGTCGGCGGTGGGGATGCCGGTCCCGATGTCCAGGAACTGCCGCAGCCCGGCCTCGGCGACCAGGTGCCGCACCGCCCGGCCGAGGAACTCCCGGTCGGCCCGCGCCCAGACCACCACCTCGGGCATCGTCTCGTTCAGATGGTCGCCCAGGGCCTCGTCGGCCGGATAGTGGTCCTTGCCGCCCAGCCAGTAGTCCCAGACCCGCGCGGGATGCGCCACGGAGGTGTCGATCTCGATGTCGGGCTCCGGCTCATGGCCGGTCGGGATGCCTGTCACGGGGGCGCCTCCCGGACGTCGTCGGTGCGGTACGACGCCCAGTGTGGGACCTATGGTCAAATTCCGGCAACCGACATGCCGGAAACGCAGGAAAACACCGGCGTGCGGCGGCTCAGCCCAGTTCGGCCAGCAGCTCGGCGAGGATGTCCGCGGTGGCGGTCGGCGGCATCGCCTGCACGCACAACCGGTCCAGCCGCTGCTTGTAGACCGCCAGCTCGGCGGGCTTGTCCAGGTACAGCGCGCCGGTCAGCTGCTCGACGTAGATCACGTCGGGCAGGGTGGGCTCGGCGAACCGCAGCAGCGCGAACGACCCGGTGACCGCGGCCAGCGAGCTGCGCCGCACCGGGATGATCTGCAGCGTGACGTGCCGCTCGCGGATCGCCTCGGCCAGCGCGGCGAGCTGGGCGCGCTGCACGTCCAGGCCGCCCGGCCGGCGGCGCAGCGCCGCCTCGTCCACCACCGCCCACAGCTGCGGGGCGTCCGGCCGCGACAGGATCTGCTGGCGCCGCATCTGCACGCTGACCCGGCGTTCGATCTCCTCCGCCGAGGCCTCGGGGTGGCCGAGCGTCTGGGCGGCCCGCGCGTACTCCTCGGTCTGCAGCAGCTCGGGAACGAACCGGGTCTCGTGGATGCGCAGCGTGGCGGCGGCCTCCTCCAGCCCGAGGTAGACCTCGAACCAGGGCGGCAGGATGTCGTTGAAGCTCTGCCACCAGCCCGGCTGGTTGGCCTGCCGGGCCAGGGTCAGCATGGTGTCGCGCTCGGTCTCGTCGTCGACGCCGTACAGGGTGAGCAGGTCGGCGACGTCGCGCTCCTTGAAGCCCACCCGGCCCAGCTCCAGCCGGCTGATCTTGGATCCGGAGGCGCGGATGGCGTACCCGGCCTGCTCCCGGGAGATGCCCTGGGCCTCGCGCAGCCGGCGGAGCTGGCCGCCGAGCAGGATCCGCAGCACCGTCGGGCCGCTCTGCTTCAGGTCGTGCACGCGTCCGCCACCGGAGGACGGCTCCACGTTCGGCTGCGTCGCTCTCACAGCTGCCCCCTGTACGGGTGAAGTCGGATGACGATGGCGGATGTTCTCCAGTCTCCCACCGGAACGGTCCGGGAGCGGGCATTCCGGCGGTGCCGATGCGGGCGGGATGCGGGCGAACGGCCGCGAACGGGCGCCCCGGCGCCCGGGGTCCGCTCCACACCGTGCGGGAGAAGCCCTCTCAGGGACTCCTACCCAGGGCGGACGCCATGTCGAAACCCCGGCGGCCCCTGCCGGTCCTGTGCACCGGCGGCACGCTGGGGCGGGGGCGGTGCTCGGCCGCGGGATCACCTTGCGGAGGTGTCCGCCGTAGCGGGGGGCGCTTTCAGGCATCGGCTCCGACCGGACCGATGCACGGTCTCCGCCCCGGCACGGGCGGGGCCGCCGGCCGCCTGGCGTCTTCCAGGTGGCCGACGGCCCCGCTCCCGGCCGGGACCTGACCGGCGACCGCCGGTGGAGCCGCGCCGGTTCCGCCGGGCGGTGGACGCGGCCGGCTACCGGGGCCAGGTCGAGGTGGGGATCTTCGGCGGCGCGCTGTGGGACGCTCCCGGCGACCGTGCCCTGGCGTTGTGCCCGGACCGGTTCCGGGAACGCGTCATGCGGTCCCGCCCTCGGGCTTGAGCGGGTCGTGGCCGACCGTCATCAGCTCGTGCCGCCATCGCTCGTTCTGCGCGCCCTCGGCGGGCGGGTCGGCGAGGCGTTCGGAGACGAACTCGACGACCTGGCGCATGATCCGGGTGTCCTCGTCGGTGAGGTCGACCTTGCGCTTGCCCAGGATCCCGACGACGTGCCTGCCCACGTCGGGCAGCTTCAGATCCGGGTCCGCGGGGAAGGCCACCTCGCCGCTGGCCTCGGTCAGCAGCCACGTGCGCAGCTCCTGCGAGGTCATGGTGACGGCGTGGTGGAACTCCTCCCACAGGGACTCGACCTCTGCGGACGTGCGTTCCGGCACTGCGGCCTCCTCTCCTCGGGTGCGCTGACCCCTGTCGTTGTCACCGGAGCGGAGGCGGGCATGCGGGCCGGAGCGGCTTTTTCGGGAACGACGCGGACCGGCCGGCCGCGGGCGGGGTCGCGGCCGGCCGGGTGCGCGGGACGCCGCAGGTGCGTCGGGCGCGTCAGTAGACGCTCACGCCGTAGGCGTTCAGCGCCTCGACGACGGGCTGGAAGAAGGTCGTTCCGCCCGTGGTGCAGTTGCCGCTGCCGCCGGAGGTCAGGCCGAGCGCGGTGTTGCCGGAGAACAGCGGGCCGCCGCTGTCGCCCGGCTGGGCGCACACGGTGGTGCGGATCAGGCCGGACACGGTGCCCTCGGCGTAGCGGACGGTCTGGTTGAGCGCGGTGACCTGGCCGCTGCGCACGCCGGTGGTGCTGCCGCTGCGCTGGACGCTCTGGCCGACGACCGGGTTGGCCGCGCCGGTGATGTCGCGCTCGCCGCTGCCGTACAGGTACACGGTGCCGGGCTTGGCGATGCTGGTGTTGGTGTACCGGACGATGCCGTAGTCGTTGCCCGGGAAGCTGCTGCCGGCCCGGGTGCCGAGCACGGTGGTCAGGCTGGAGTTGGCGTACCAGGTCGAGGAGATGTTGGTGCAGTGCCCGGCGGTCAGGAAGTAGTAGGTGCTGCCGCTGACCACGTTGAAGCCGAGGGAGCACCGGCCGCCGCCGCCGGCGTAGATGGCCTGCCCGCCGGCGATGTTGGTGCGGAACGTGCCGGCCACGTGCTCGATGCGGACGGCGTCGCCGTACCGGGCGGCGATGGCGCGGACCTTGGCCAGCTTGGCCCCGGTGACCGACTCGTCGACCGACAGCACGACCTGGTTGCTGGCCGGCTGCACGGCCCAGGCGGTCCCGGCCACGTCGAGGGAGCGGTCGAACGCGGCGGTGATCTTCTCCAGGTCGGCGCCGCTGCGGGCGACCTTGCGGGGCACCGCGCCGGCCTGGCGGACGGTCTGCGCGGCGGCGTCGTCGGCGACCGTGACGACCAGCTTGCCGCGGTCGAGGTAGGAGCCGGCGGACCGCGATCCCAGCCGGTCGGCCAGGGTGTCGGCCAGCGCGGCGGGGTCGGACGGCGCCGCCGCGGCGTTCGCCGGAGCGGCCAGCAGCGTGGTGGCCGCCGCCATGCCGACGACGCCGATCAGAGCAGCGGGGTGGACGGATCTCATCCTCACTGTGCCTCCTGCGGGGGAGGGACGGGCCCCGGTTGGCCGTCCCTTGATCCACGCCAAATCGTGATGAACGACCCCAGGGGAGGGCAAGAATGAGAAATTAAGTTAATTGGGCGCAAATTGATGGAACGTGCCCGGCGCTTTGATAGAACGTGCCCATCGCTCCGGCGGGCCGCGGCGGGCTACAGTACGGGCATGAGACGCCGACATTGATCCTCGCCCGAGTCCCGGCTCGCCGTACGGCTGTACGCCTACGCGTGCTGCGAGGACTTCGTCCTGCTGTATCCGGTCTACGCCGTGCTGTTCGCGCGGACCGGGCTGTCGGGGGCGCAGATCTCGTCCCTGTTCGTCCTCTGGTCGGCCACCACGATCCTCCTCGAGGTGCCGTCGGGGCTGTGGGCCGACCGGTTCTCCCGCCGGCGGCTGGTGGTCTGGTCGCCGCTGGTGGTGGCGGCCGGGTTCGCGACATGGACGTTCGCGCCGTCGTATCCGGCGTTCGCGGCGGGGTTCGTGCTGTGGGGCGCGGGCGTGGCGATGCGCTCGGGCGCCCTGGAGGCCCTGGTCTACGAGGAGATGGCCCGGCTGGGCGCCGCCGGCCGCTACACCCGGCTGGTGGGCCGGGCCGAGGCGGTCCGCACCACCGCGGAGATGGCGGCGACCGGCGCGGCCGCGCTGGTGCTCGCGGCGGGCGGGCACACGGCGGTGGGGGTGGCCAGCGTCGTCGTGCCGGTGCTCGGCGCGGCGGTGGGGCTGACGTTCCCCGAACATCGGACCGGGCGCGAGCCGTCCGGCGGGGGCTTCGGCGCCCTGCTGCGCGAGGGGCTGGGCGAGGTGCGCCGGGTGCCCGCCGTCCGCCGCACCGTGCTGCTGGTGGCGGTGCTGTCCGGGGTGACGGCGCTGGACGAGTACCTCCCGCTGCTGGCCGAGGCGACCGGGGTCGCCGACGCCACCGTTCCGCTGCTGATGCTGCTGGTCGTGGCGGTCACCGCGGTCGGCGGCTGGCTGGCCGGGCGCGGCACGCGGGCCGCCCCGGCGGCGCTGGCGATCGCGGCGGCGCTGCTGGCCGGCGGGGCGTTCGCGCGGAGCCCGGCGGGATTCGTGCCGATCGCGGTGGCGTACGCGGCGTTCCGGTGGGCGATCGCGGCGGCCGAGGCCCGGCTGCAGGACCGGTTGTCGGACCGGACCCGCGCCACGGTGACCTCGCTGAGCGGGCTGGGCGCGGAGCTGGTGGGGATCGCCGCGTTCGCCGGGTACGCGCTGGCGTCCCGGTGGGCCGAGCCGTGGCTGGTCTTCTGCCTGGCCGCACCGGTGTACCTGGGGGTGGCGGCGGCCATGCGCCGCTAGCGGTCCGCCCGGGTGCGAGCGCCCGCCGGGCCGTGCGAAGATCAGGACGGCGGCGTCACGACGAGGAGGAGACGGCATGCACGGTCCGGGCGACGGCGGTCAGGGTCTTCCCGCGGAGTTCCTCGCCGTCGGCACCACCTCGTTCGTCGACCTGATCGCCCGGTCGGCGCCCGAGCTGCTGCCGGTCAACCGGGTCGAGGACGCGCCCGACCTGCCGCACGGCACCACCATCCTCGCGCTGTCCTACCGGGACGGCGTGATGGTGGCCGGCGACCGGCGGGCCACCGCGGGGAACCTGATCGCCCAGAAGGACCTGGAGAAGGTCTACCCGGCCGACGAGTACTCGGCGGTGGCGATGGCCGGGACCGTGGGGCTGGGCCTGGAGATGATCCGGCTGCTGCAGGTGGAGCTGGAGCACTACGAGAAGCTGCAGTCCGTCCCCCTGTCGCTGCCGGGCAAGGCGCGCCGGCTCGGCGCGATCGTGCGGGCCAACCTCGGGATGGCCATGCAGGGGATGGCCGTCGTGCCGCTGTTCGCCGGGTACGACCTGGACGCGGGCGTGGGCCGGATCTACAACTACGACGTCACCGGGATGCCGCAGGAGTCGCGGGACTACCACGCCGACGGCTCCGGGTCCCCGTTCGCCCGCGGCGCCCTCAAGAAGCTGTACCGCCCGGACATGACCGAGGAGGACGCCGCGGCGGTGTGCGTGCAGGCGCTCTACGACGCCGCCGACGACGACTCGGCCACCGCCGGGCCGGACCTGATCCGCCGGATCTTCCCGGTGATCGCGGTGGTCACCGCCGACGGCTACCGGCGGCTGCCGGAGGGGGACGTGGCCGAGCTGACCGAGTCGGTGGTGCGGGCCCGCCGCGAGCGCCCGGACGGCCCGGTGGCCCCGCTGCGCTGACCGGCAGTCCCCGGCCGTCCTCAGTCGTCCTCGACCGGAACGGCCAGCCCGCGTTTGACGGTCTCCAGGACCATGCCGGACCGGCACCTGACGACCGCCGGGTTCTCGGCGACCAGGCGCCGCAGGAACGCCCGGTAGCCGGCGGCGTCCCGGGCGGTGGCCACCAGCGTGTAGTCGGCGTCCCCGGCGACCTGCCAGGCCTGCTGCACGGCGGGCTCGGCGGCCAGCCAGCGGTCCAGCGCGGCCGGGTCCTGCGGGCCGCGCCGGTCGATCTCCACGGTGACGATCATCGTCAGCGGGCGGCCGGCCGCCGCCGGGTCCACCACGGCGATCTGGGCCCGCACGACCCCGTCCCGCCACAGCCGCTGCACCCGGCGGTGCGCCGCCGAGGGCGACAGGCCGACCCGCTCGCCCAGTTCCGCGGCGGTCAGCCGGGCGTCCCGCTGGATCAGCGCGAGGATCCGCCGGTCGAGATCGTCCAGATCGATGGTCCACCGCCCCGAAGGCCCGGCTCGTACGCGTTCACGGGTGTTGGCACCCGCATGTCGCGATCAGCATAGCCCCGGGGCGGGGTGCGCGATCAGGTCCAGTCCCAGCGGATGCCGTACAGGCCGGGCCGGACCTCGTGCTCGAGCAGGTGGACCGTGTCCCAGGTGTTGAGCCGCAGCTCCTGCCCGTCGGTGCTGACGGCGCCGACGTTGGGCTGCCAGATCCGGAAGCAGCGCCGCGGGGTCGCCTCGGGGGCGAACCGGACCTGCAGCAGGTACTCGCGGGCGGGGAACCGGAACCCGCGCACGTACCGGTGGGCCTCCGGCTGCCCGCCGCCGCAGGAGAACTCGTACTCCACCACGTACGTCTCCCCCGCCGCCAGCGGATGGTCGAACAGCAGCTCCACCGCGGTCAGCCCGTCGTCCGGCCCGACCCGCACCCGGCCCACCCGGCACATCTCGCTGCTGAACCCGTCCGGGGGCGGACCGCCCTCGCAGTGGTGGATCGCCACGTGCCGGTCCACGCCGTCGCGGCGGGCCCGGAACACGATCCGCGACCGGGCCGAACGTTCCCGGTGGTCGGGGCCGACGGTGTAGACCTCGTGGTGGCTGAGCGTCTCCAGCTGCCCGTCCACCGGGTCGCCGATGTCGCCGAGCAGCGGACGCAGCCCCGGATAGGCCGAGCAGACGTCCCGGTAGGACAGCGCGCCGGAGGTCTTGCCCAGCCAGCGCCCGCGCGGCCGGCGCGGCCCCAGCAGCGCGATCAGGGACTTGGGCGGCAGCCCGAGGATCTCCTCGAGCTCCTCCACCGCCCGCAGCGACTGGCGGCGCTCGGGACGGCACCGCCCGCGCTGCCAGTAGCTCAGGCTCGCCACGCTGACGTTCACGCCGCGGTTGCGCAGCCGTGCGTGGATGCGTTCCAGGCTCAGTCCCCGTGCCTGGATCGCCAGATGCAGCGCCCGGTCGAAGGGACCCGTGCGCAGGACATCGTCGAGAATCGCCCCCGGTCCTTCGGTCTGCTGCGTCATCACACACAACTCCAGGAAACCGTCGACCGCCGCCCTTATCTTGCTGTAGTCGTCCGTGCACCGCCAGAGTGAACAGTTGTGAAATCTCCCTGCCCGCCGCAGGGCGGGCGACGGGATTCACCATCGGGCCGGTGATCTGCGCGATCAGTCGGGGCCGACGGCAAAACTCTTAACGCCGGCCGCCGTCCCCCGCGCTCGGCCGGTACGACGCCGCAGGCCGGAGGGGCGGTGGCGGCGAGGAGCGACCGGGGATCATGAATTTTTCAGTTTTTACCCTCGCTTGACGACCCATCGGGTATCGGACCAGACCAGTTCACGTCACGATGTGGACCAGCGTGAACTGCGAGGCTTTCCCGGCGAACGGGAAATGCATTGACCGCAACAGATCGCCTGACAACGGAGTCGACCAACGGTCCAGTTCCGGGAAACCCCGGACACGGCGAGGGCGCACGGTGGGTGCCGTGCGCCCCGATCGCGGTCGTCCCGGAACGAACCGGGGGCCGGATGCTCAGATGGCCTCGGCGAGCTGCGCCCGCTCGTTGTGGACGCAGTGGGTCATCTCGAGGTCCGCGACGTCACGCGGCCCGTTCTTGCCGAGGTTGGCCATCCGCCGCCGATCCTCGTCGGTGAGGGTCTGGCTGGCCAGCGGCTCCAGCCGCTTGACGTCGTCGGGCGAGATGCCCAGGCCGTCGCCGACCCGCAGGCCGAGCTCGTCCTCGCACATCAGGAAGTGCCACACCATGCGCTCCTGGATGGCCCGGTCGCACTGGGACAGGTTGGTGACGAGGTTCTTGACCAGGTCGTCCTTCTCCCACTGCTCCATCAGCAGGTAGCGCTGGCCGGCCTGCTCGTAGTCGTTGGTGAGCGGGATCCGCTTGCGGGTCAGCCGCCCGGTGATGACCGGTCCCTGGTCGTCGGAGGTGGCGAACTCGGCCTCGCGGAGCCCGCCGCGCAGGGACGGCTCGTAGTTGATGTGCGGGTTCTCCCCGCCGGTGTCGATGACGTAGGTCATCTGGCCGTCGCGCTGGTTGGTGGCCACCTGGGCGTTCTTGGGGCTGTTGACCGGCAGCTGCAGGTAGTTGGGCCCCACCCGGTAGCGCTGGGTGTCGCTGTAGGAGAAGGTCCGGCCCACCAGCATCTTGTCGTCGGAGAAGTCCAGGCCGTCCACCAGCACGCCGGTGCCGAAGGCGATCTGCTCGTTCTCGGCGAAGTTGTTGTCCACGTTGCGGTTGAGCACCATCCGGCCGACCGGCAGGGCGGGGAACTCGTTCTCCGGCCACACCTTGGTGTCGTCCAGCGGGTCGAAGCCCAGCTCCGCGTGCTCCTCGTCGGTCATGATCTGCACGAGCAGCTCCCACTCGGGGTGGTCGCCCCGGTCGATCGCCTCGTGCAGGTCCCTGGTGGCGTGCCCCAGGTCGCGGGCCTGGATGACGGCCGCGTCGTCCTCGGTCATGCTGCGCACGCCCTGCTTGGGCATCCAGTGGTACTTGACCAGGTGGGTCCGGCCCTGCTGGTTCACCCACTTGTAGGTGTTGACGCCGAAGCCCTGCATGTGGCGGTAGTCGGCGGGGATGCCGCGCGGGCTGAACAGGTTGACCAGCATGTGCATGGACTCGGGCACCTGCGACATGAAGTCGAAGATCCGGTTCGGGTCCTGCCGGAACGTCACCGGGTCCGGCTTGAGGGCGTGGATCACGTCGGGGAACTTGATGGCGTCCCGGATGAAGAACACGGCCAGGTTGTTGCCCACCAGGTCCCAGTTGCCGTCCTCGGTGTAGAACTTGACGGCGAACCCGCGCGGGTCGCGGGCGGTCTCGGCGGAGTCCCGTCCCCCGATCACGGTGGAGAACCGGACCGCCACGTCGGTGCGTTTGCCGGCCTCCTGGAACAGCTTGGCGCGGGTGTAGCGGCTGATCGGCTCGTCGCCCCACTTGCCGTACGCCTCGAAGAAGCCGTAGGAGGTCACGCCGCGGGCGTGCACCACCCGCTCGGGGATGCGCTCGCGGTCGAAGTGGCTGATCTTCTCCAGGAACTGGTAGTTCTCCAGGGTGGCCGGTCCCCGGGCGCCGACGGTCCGCTGGTTCTGGTTGTCGTAGACGGGATGGCCCTGGCGGTTGGTCAGGATCGGTCGCTCGTCACCAGGCGTGGAGCCCTGGCTCGAAACGTCCGTCATGGCGGGGTCCTTCCGTTGGAGTGTGCGGACATCCGGCGCTCCTGTCCGGCACCGGACCCGCCCCCTACCCGGGGATCAGGGGCCTAAAGGCATGGAACGCCAAAATCGGGCGCCGGTTGGCCCGGCGGCGGCCGGGTAGGACCCGCTCGCCGATCACCACAGGTACGGAGGGCACGAGTGTCCGGGGCGACCATGGGCGTGGAGGAGGAGTTCCTCCTCGTGGATCCGGTGGACGGCCGGACGGCGCCGAAGGCTCCGCAGGTGCTGGCCCGGGCGGGCGGGCGTCCTCCGCACTCGCCGGGCGCCGGGTTCCACGCCGAGCTGCTGCAGACGCAGGTCGAGGCGGTGACGGGGGTGTGCACCGGGCTGGACGACCTGCGGCGTCAGCTCCACGAGGGCCGGTCGCGGCTGGCCGGGGCGGCGATGGCGGAGGGGCTGCGGCTGGTGTCCACGGGCACGCCGGTGGTGGCCTGCCCTGATCCGCCGTTCACCGAGGGCGAGCGGTTCGCGCGCATCGCGGACATGTACGCCGGTGTCGTGGCCGGTTACCAGTCGTGCGGCTGCCACGTGCATGTGGGCGTGGAGGACCGGGAGACGGCGGTGGCCGTGGTCAATCACCTGCGGCCGTGGCTGCCGACGTTGCTGGCGCTGTCGGTGAACTCACCGTTCGACCGGGGCCGGGACACCGGGTACGCGAGCTGGCGGATGCTGGAGCAGGCCCGCTTCCCCGGAGCGGGGGTGCCGCCGTGGTTCTCCGACGCGGCCGACCACGACCGGCGGGTGGAGCGGCTGGTGGAGGCCGGGGTGCTGGCGGATCCGGCGATGACGTTCTGGCTGGCCCGCCCGTCGCCGCGACTGCCGACCGTGGAGGTGCGGGCCGCCGACGCCGCCGCGACGGTGGACGAGGCGGTGTTGCAGGCGGCGCTGACCCGCGCCCTGGTCCGCCGTGCCCTGGACGACCTGGCGGCGGGCCGGGAGGCGCCGCGGGTCGACGACCAGGTGTGCGCGGCGGCGGTGTGGTCGGCGGCACGGTACGGGCTGGACGGGCCGGGAGTGGATCCGGTGCGGGAGGTCCGGGTGCCCGCCGCCCGTCTGGTGGCGGACCTGGTGGCCCATGTCCGGCCCCACCTCGAGGACACCGGGGATCTGGCCGAGGTGCGGTCGGGGCTGGACATGCTCCGCCGGGCGGGCACGGGAGCGGCGCGGCAGCGCCGGGCGGGCTCCGCCGAGGCCGCGGTGGCGATGCTGATCACGCAGACCGCGCCGGGCGCATGGTCGCCTGACGAGCGGGTAGGCAGCACCGCCGGACGAACGTGACGAAACGGAGGCACGATGACCGCTGACACCGCCCTTCCCGTGGACGCCGGGTGCGCTCTTCCGGAACCGCGCGGCCCGGTGTCGGAGGCGGTGGTGTCGGCGTTGCGGTCGGTCCCCGGAACCGTGGACCTGCCGGCCGGGACGGGTGACGCCGACCCGCTGGGCGAGGACCTGCAGCTGGCCCTCTACACCGCCTACGAGCTGCACTACCAGGGGTTCCGCGAGGTGGATCCGCGGTGGGAGTGGGAGCCGGGGCTGCTGCGGCTGCGGGCGGCGATGGAGGAGGCGTTCCTGGCCGAGCTGCGGGCCCGGGTGCCCGGCGGCGACGACGTGGACGACGTGCTGGCGGACCTGCTGGTCGAGCCGGTCGACGGCCGGGGCGTCTCGCACTTCCTGCGGGACGAGGGCCGGTGGTGGCACCTGCGGGAGTACCTGGTGCACCGGTCGATCTACCACCACAAGGAGGCCGACCCGCACGCCCTGCTGATCCCCCGGCTGCGGGGGCAGGCCAAGGCGTCGCTGGTGGCGGTGGAGTTCGACGAGTACGGCGGCGGGCGCTTCGCGCGGATGCACTCGAAGCTGTACGCGGACCTGATGGACGAGGTCGGCCTCGACGACGGCTACCTGCGGTACCTGGACCTCGTTCCGGCGGTGATGCTGGCGACGGTGAACATGATGTCGCTGTTCGGGCTGCACCGGGCGCTGCGCGGCGCGATGGTGGGGCACTTCGCGGCGGCCGAGATCACCACCGCGCCGAGCGCCGCCCGGATGGCCGCCGCGCTGGAACGGCTGGGCGTCGGGCCGCGCGGCACGACCTTCTACACCGAGCACATCGAGGCGGACGCGGTGCACGAGCAGGTGCTGCGCCGCGACGTGATCGGGGACCTGCTGCGCCGCGAGCCCGGCCTGGCCGCCGACGTGGTGTTCGGGGTGCGGGCCACCGAGCTGCTGGAGGAGCGGTTCGGCGAGCACGTGCTGGAGTGCTGGCGGGCGGGCCGGACCTCGCTGCTGCGTCCGCTGGACGGCTGAGCGTCAGGACTCCGGCCGCCTGCGGCGGCGGTGGCTGGTGTCGCAGAGCGGGTAGCGGCGGCTGCGCCGGCAGGTGCACAGCGCCACCATGAAGCGGTCGCAGACCACGGTGCCGCCGTCGTCCAGCACGATCTCCACCGGCCCCTCCACGAGCATGGGACCGCCGGGCTCGATGACGACGCGGCGCGGCTCAGCCGCGCGGTTCGGTTCGGTCGGCACGGATGACCACCAGTTCCTCGTAACGCTGCCCGCGCCGGATCAGCCCGGCGTCCTCCAGCTCGGCCGCGCGGGCGTGCATGACCGGGCCGAACGGCTCGCGCCGCCGGGCCGCCACCGACGCCTTGAGCCCCCGGTCGCGCAGCGCGTCCAGGGTCTCCTGCACGCCGCACAGGGCCGAGTGCACCACCAGCATCGTTCCGCCGTGGTTCAGCAGCGCCGGGGCGGACGCGCACAGCCGGTCCAGCTGCGACCGGCCGCGCGGCCCGGCGGCCCAGGCGCGGGCGGCGCCGTGCCGGGGCGGTTCGCCGTCGCGGCACGGCACGTACGGCGGGTTGGCGGTGATCAGGTCGAAGCGCTCGCCGGCGACCGGCTCGGCCAGGTCGCCGCGCAGCACGCGGACCGGCAGGCGGCGCAGCGCGGCGTTGGCGCGGGCGGCGAGCACGGCGCGGGCGGACACGTCGACGGCGGTGACATGCCGCGCACCCCACAGGGCGGCGGCCACGGCGACCGCGCCCGTGCCGGTGCACAGGTCCAGAACGCGCGCTCCCGGAGGGATCGCCGCTTCGCGCAGGGCCTTCATCAGCAGGGCGGTGTCGCCTTGAGGCCGGTACACCCCGGGGGGTCTCAGCATGAACACCACCACCAACTACCGCATAAAGGACACCCCAAACGTGTCCTCTCGCCGGCGGGTCAGCGCAGGCCCGCCGTCCAGGGCGTCTCGTCGGAGTCATGGGCGATGAAACGCACGTCGCGGAACGCCGCGTCCGCCTCGGCGAACTCCAGCATCCGCGCCCCCTCCTCGGCGACCTCGGTGTACTCGGCGCGGGTCAGCCGGCGGAACGGCCTGACCACGAGGGTCGCGGCGTCCCGGTCGCGGACGATCTTCCAGACGCCCTCGGTGACCCCGTCGACCAGCAGCAGGCACGGCTGGACGTTGCGGGGGAAGACCTGCCGGCGGTACGCGGGGGTGATCACGCGGGTGCGGTCGGCGTGGGACAGGAACAGGTTGTCGAAGTCGTACATGAACCGGACCGGGGCCGGAACGCCGGGGTCCGGCCGGGGCGCGTCCGGCAGGTCGAACAGCTCCCGCCCGTCCTCGGCGCGGAACGTCACCAGCCGGGGCCGGAGCCGTTCGACGACCTCGCGCAGCCGGGTCAGCCCGGACCAGGTCTGGACGTCCTTGACCGAGGCGGGCCCGAACGCGGCCAGGTAGCGCAGCACCAGGTCCTCCACCGGCGGGTCCTCGGCCAGCGGCGCGCCCAGCCAGGACTCGGCGCTGGTGTGCGCGACCGGCCCGCTCCTGCCCCACACGCCGCGCGGGGGGACCTGCACGAGCGGCACCCACATGCGGATGGCCTGGGCCAGCGACGCGGCGGGCCGTTCACCCCAGCCGGCCGCCCGGCCGTGCTCGGCGAGCCGGGCGCCCAGCGCGGCCGGGGTCAGCGGCCGCTCCTCGACCAGCGCCCGGCCCACCGCGGCGACCTCGGCCCGGTCCAGGCCCGCCAGGTCCCTGCCGAACGCGCCGAGGGTGCCGCGTTCGATGACGACCTGCACCAGGGGCCGCAGCCACCGGCAGTCGCGGGCGGTGACCAGGTGGATGGTCGACCGCATCAGCGCGATCCGCACCGCCTCCCGCGACGGCAGCAGATCGGCCGCCTGCTCGGGCCGGAAACCGGCCACGCGGTTCCACAGGCCGAGGTACCAGGAGTGCGGAGTCTGCGCCTGCAGCCCCGCGAGCCGTTCGATCACCTCGGTCACCGGCAGCGCCGAGCGCTCCAGCAGCATCTGGCGGGCCAGCGTGGCGCGGTTCAGCGCGCGTTGCCCGATGACCTGGCCGTCCGGCATCCCGGTCCCCCTTCGCGGAGCCTGTGTTCTCGGGCTCCACGCTAGGGACGATTGCGGTCGGTTTCCGGCCGCAATGTCGCCGGTGCTAGTGGCCGCGGGCGATCCACTCCTCCAGGTGCGGCGCCTCGGCCCCGATGGCGGTGTCCTGGCCGTGCCCGGTCCGCACGATCGTGTCGCCGGGCAGGGTGAGCAGCCGTTCCCGGATCGAGGTGATGATCGTCCCGAAGTCCGAGAACGACCGCCCCGTCGCGCCCGGTCCCCCGTTGAACAGGGTGTCGCCGGTGAACACGGTCGACAGGTCCGGGGCGTACAGGCAGATCGCGCCGGGGGCGTGCCCCGGGGTGTGCAGGACCTTCAGGGTGGTGCCCGCCACGGCGATCTCGTCGCCGTCGGCCAGGTCCCGGTCGGGCCTGCGGTCCGGGTGGACCATCTCCCACAGCGGGGCGTCGGCCGGGTGCAGCCAGATCGGCGCGCCGGTCCGGTCGGCCAGGGCCGCGGCGGCGTTGACGTGGTCGTTGTGGGCGTGCGTGCAGACGATCGCCTTCAGCTCCCGGTCGCCGACCGTGTCGGCGATGGCGCCGGCGTCGTGGGCGGCGTCGATCACGACGACCTCGCGGTCGTCGCCGATCAGCCAGACGTTGTTGTCGACGTCCCAGGTGCCGCCGTCCAGGGTGAACTGGCCCGAGGTGATGAGGTGCTCGACGCTCACAGGATCACCACCGAGCGCAGCACGTCGCCGGAGTGCATCTTGTCGAACGCGGCCTCCACGTCGTCCAGGCCGATCTTCTCGGTGACGAACGCGTCCAGGTCCAGCCGGCCCTGCCGGTACAGGTCGATGAGCATCGGGAAGTCCCGCGAGGGCAGGCAGTCGCCGTACCAGGAGGACTTGAGCGCCCCGCCGCGGCCGAAGACCTCCAGCAGCGGCAGCTCGATCCTCATCTCCGGGGTCGGCACGCCCACCAGCACCACGGTCCCGGCCAGGTCGCGGGCGTAGAACGCCTGCTCGTAGGTCTCCGGGCGGCCGACGGCCTCGATCACCACGTCCGCGCCGAACCCTCCGGTCAGCTCGCGGATCGCCTCGACCGGGTCGGTCTCGGCGGAGTTGACGGTGTGGGTGGCGCCGAAGCCCCTGGCCCACTCCAGCTTGCGGTCGTCCACGTCGACGGCGATGATCCTCGCCGCGCCGGCCAGCCGGGCGCCCGCGATGGCCGCGTCGCCCACGCCGCCGCAGCCGATCACCGCGACGCTGTCCCCGCGGGTCACTCCCCCGGTGTTGATGGCGGCGCCGATCCCGGCCATCACCCCGCAGCCCAGCAGGCCCGCCGCGGCCGGGTCGGCCTGCGGATCGACCTTGGTGCACTGCCCGGCGGCCACCAGCGTCTTCTCCGCGAACGCGCCGATGCCCAGGGCGGGCGACAGCTCGGTGCCGTCGGCGAGGGTCATCTTCTGCCCGGCGTTGTGGGTGTTGAAGCAGTACCAGGGGCGGCCCCGCAGGCAGGCGCGGCACTGCCCGCACACCGCCCGCCAGTTGAGGATCACGTAGTCGCCGGGCGCGACCTCGGTGACGCCCTCCCCCACGGCCTCGACCGTCCCGGCGGCCTCGTGGCCGAGCAGGAACGGGAACTCGTCGTTGATGCCGCCCTCGCGGTAGTGCAGGTCGGTGTGGCACACCCCGCAGGCCTGCACCCTCACCAGCGCCTCGCCGGGCCCGGGGTCGGGGACCAGCACCGTCTCGATCGACACCGGTTGTCCCTTGGCCTTGGCCACCACGCCGCGGACCTCGTGAACCATATGTCCTCCCTGGTCAGGGTGCTTTCCCACTATCTCACCGGACGCCGAGCGCCCGGTCGAGCACGGCCTGGGCCTGCGTCGCGCCCGCCTCGTCGCCGAGCGCGCGGTAGATCTCCAGTGCCTGCCCGGCGGGACGGACGGCCTGCCCGGCGCGTCCCGCGCCCAGCAGCACCTCGGCCAACGTACGCAGGGCGCGGGCCTCCCACCAGCGATCTTCCAATGAACGGAACGACTCGACCGCCGACTCGATGGCCGCCACCGCCTCGTCCTTGCGGTCCAGGCGGTCCAGGGCGCGGCCGACCGACAGCCGGGTGCGCGCCACGCCCCAGGTGTCGCCGAGCGCGGCCAGCATCTCCTCGGCGCGGGAGACGAACGCCAGCTCCCGCAGCCCGTTGCGGTGGTCGCCGACCTCCCCGGCGGCACGCAGGCAGCGGGCCTCCTCCCACTGCTCGTGGCGCAGCCGGAACGCCTCGGCGGCCCGTTCCAGGATCGCCGCGGCCTGCACGAACCTGCCCTCGGCCTGCCGGACCCGGTCGCGGGCGGCCAGGTCGCGGGCCTCGGCGGCCATCACCTCGCCGAGGGCGCGCAGCGACTGGGCGTAGGAGTAGGCGTTGCCGTTGGCCTGGAACGTCGCCAGCGCCTGTTCCAGCAGCTCGCGGGCCTCGGTGTAGCGGCGCTGCGCCTGCCACAGCTCGCCGAGGTTGCGCTGGGTGCGGGCGAGCCACCACTGGTCGCCGTCCTCCCGGAACGTCTCGACGGCGCGTTCGAGGTACCGCTGGGCCTCGTCCAGGTTGCCGGCGTTGCGCAGCGTCATGCCGACCGCCCGCAGCGCCCGCGCGGTCCACCAGCGTTCCCGCAGCTCCTCGAACAGCCGCAGGGCCTCGCGGGCGTCGGCCTCGGCCTCGGTGAGCCGGCCCTGGCCGCCGAGCACGGCCGACCGCTCCAGCAGCGCGATGCCCAGGGCGCGGGGGTCGTCCAGCCGCCGGGCGGCCCGGCAGGTCAGCTCGGCGACGTCCCGCCACTCCTGCCAGAACACCCGCAGCGAGTGGAACAGCGAGCACGCCGCCCGGCCCAGCCGCCACACCGGCGTCCACGCCTCCAGCTCGGCGGCCTGCCCGAGGAGCGCCAGCAGCGCCAGGCGCTCGCTGCCCAGCCAGTCCATCGCGGTCGCGCCGCCGGGGTCGGGGGGCCGGGGGCGGGCCTGCCGCTGCCAGTCCTGCGGCCAGCGGGCGGCGGCCACCTGCTCGGCCCGTTCCCGGTAGCCGTCGATCACCCGTTCCACCGCCTGCCGGCGCCGCTCGGGCGTGTCCTCCTGCTCGGCCCGCTCCCGGGCGAACAGCCGGACCAGGTCGTGCATCCGGTAGCGGGTCCCGCCGGTGGCGTCCCGGCCGGAGTACTCCACCAGCTGGGCGTCCACCAGCGCCTCCAGCAGGTCCTCGCCCTCCAGCGGGGACGCGCCCAGCAGCTCCCCCGCCGCCCAGCCCTGCACGTCGGGCGCGGCCAGCAGGGCGAACGAGCGCAGCAGCCGCCGCTGGGCGGCGGTGCAGTCCTCGTACGACAGCCGCAGCGAGGCGCGGACGCTCTTGTCGATCTGCTCGGCGACCTCCAGCTCGTCGAGCCGGTCGCGGCTCTCGTCGGCCAGCCGGCCGGCCATCTCGCGCAGCGTCCAGGAGGCGCGGGCGGCCAGCCGCCCGCCGCAGATGCTGATCGCCAGCGGCAGGTGCCCGCACAGCTCCACCACCTCCACCGCGGCGGGCAGGTCGGCGGCGACCCGGTCGTCCCCGGCCAGCCGGGCCAGCAGCTCGATGCCCTGCGACTCGGTGAACTCGTGCAGCCGCCGGTCGTGGGTGTTGCGCAGGTACAGCGGCTGGCGGGAGGTGACCAGCACGGCGCAGCGCGGCTCGGGCGGGATGATCGCCTGCACCTGCTCGGCGTCCCGGGCGTTGTCCAGGAAGACCAGGATCCGCTTGCCGTGCGCCCAGCTCCACCACAGCTTCTGCAGGTCGGCCAGCCCGCCCGGGTCGGTGGTCAGCCGGACCCCCAGCGCCAGCAGGAAGCCGGTCAGCACCTCCTCGGGCCGGACCCGGGCGTCCCGGCCGCCGCGCAGGTCGAAGTACAGCTGGCCGTCGGGGTAGCGGTCGGCGATCTCGTGGGCGAACCGGGTGACCAGCGCCGACTTGCCGACCCCGGCGGGGCCGTGGATCGACACCACGTGCGGCGCGGTGCGGGCGGGCGCCTTGGCCCGGCGGCGGGGGGCGGTGTCGGCGAACAGCTCGTGCAGGTCGGCCAGCAGCGCGTCCCGGCCGGTGAAGTGGGAGATCACCGGCGGGAGCTGGGCTGGCGGGGCGCCCTCGGCGGCGGGCCCGGCGACCGGTTCGGGCTCCCGCCCGGCGGCGCCGCGCTGGGACAGCCAGGCGACCGTCCCGGCCAGCACGGTGACCCCGGCCATGATCGCCGCCTGGGCCTGGGTCGGCAGCGACACCAGGTCCAGGGACATCGTCAGCGCGGTGACCACGGCGGTGAGCCCGCCGACCGCCCACGGCGCGGCGTTCCGCGCAGCCCGCGCGGAACGCGCCGCCCGCCCCCGCTCGCCCCGTCCGGCCGACCTCTTGGCCACTGTCATGCTCCGCCGCCTCCGCCCCGGTTCGCCCCGTACGCACACGATGATCCATCCGGGCGCGGGGTGCCACCGGTCCGGCGGGGGTCGGCGGGCGTTCGCCGAGTGTTCACCGTACGGAAAAGGGACGCGGCCGCCCGGCCGCGTCCCTGCCCCCGATGGTGGCCGCGGGTCAGATCTCCTCGGCCGCCACCGCCGCGGGGACGGCCACGGCGCGGCGGCGGCGCAGCAGCGGCAGGACGGCCACGGCCAGTCCCGCCAGCGCCACGAACGTCACGAAGACCAGGCCCGGCCGGAAGGCGTCCAGCATGTCCTCCGCCGAGGCGGCCGCGCCCTCGCCGGTGGTGGAGATGAGCGCGGTGGTGACGGCGAGCACCAGCGCCGCGCCGACCTGGCCGGAGGTGTTGACCAGGCCCGCGGCCAGCCCCTGCTCGTCGTCGTGGATGCCGGAGGTGGCCTGCACGCTGATGGACGGGAAGCCGAGCGCGAACCCGGCGCCCAGCAGCAGCACGCTCGGCAGGATGGCGGTGGCGTACACCGGGGCGGTGCCGATCGGCAGGAACAGCAGGTACCCGGCGACCAGCGAGACCAGCCCGGCGACGATGAACCGGGCGGTGCCGAACCGGTCGATCATCCCCCCGGCGAACGGGGCGCTCAGCGCGACCAGCAGGCCGGCGGGCAGCAGCGCCAGCGCCATCGTCAGCGGCTCCCAGCCGAGCACGTCCTGCAGGTAGAGCGTGACGATGAACTGGAACGACAGGTAGGAGCCGAACAGCGCGACGATCGCCAGGTTGGCCCGCACCAGGCTGCCGGTGCGCAGGATGCCCAGCCGCACCAGCGGGTGCGCCAGCCGCCGCTCGACCGCCACGAACGCGGCCAGCAGCGCGGCGGACGCGGCGAACAGGCCGATCGTCAGCGGGTCCGCCCAGCCGCGTTCGGGGGCCGACACCAGGTTGTAGACCAGCAGCAGCATCGCGCCGGTGGAGGTCACCGCGCCCCACAGGTCGTATCCGCCGCCGGCGGCCGGCTTGTCGCGGGGCACCAGCACGTAGGCGGCGGCCAGCGCGGCGAGGGCGATCGGCACCGGCATCAGGAACGTCCACCGCCAGCCGATGCCGGTCATCAGCCCGCCGAGGATCAGGCCGGAGGAGTAGCCGCTGGCGCCGAAGACGGTGTAGATCGACAGCGCCTTGTTGCGGGCGCGGCCCTCGGCGAACGTGGTGGTGATGATGCTCAGCCCGGTGGGAGCGGTGAAGGCGGCGCTGACGCCCTTGATGAAGCGGGTGGCGATGAGCAGCGGGCCGGAGTCGACCAGCCCGCCGAGCAGCGAGGCCAGCGCGAACACCGCCAGCGCGGTCAGGAAGACCCGGCGGCGGCCCAGCAGGTCGGCGGTGCGCCCGCCGAGCAGCAGCAGCCCGCCGTAGCCGAGCACGTACCCGCTGACGATCCACTGCAGGCTGGCGGTGCCCAGGCCGAGTTCGGCGCCGATCGACGGCAGCGCCACGCCGACCATCGAGACGTCCAGGCCGTCCAGGAACAGCACCAGGGACAGCACGACCAGCAGCGCCCACAGCCGGGCCGGCCAGCGCTGGCGTTCGTCGGGGTGATCGGTGAAGGAGGAGTTGTCCCGGGGGGTCCGGGTGACTGTCGCGGTCATGCCACGGGAACTTACATGCACACGCATCAAATGTCCACGCATAAAATGCAGATGCATAAGTTGCGCCAGCATGGTAGAGTCCGGGCATGACCGGCACGGACGAAGAGGAGATCGTCCGGCGGTGGCGCGCGCTGCTCGGCTGCTACAGCCGGGTCTCGTGCGCCCTGGATCGGGCGCTGCAGGACACGCACGGCATCGGGATGAGCGAGTTCGAGGCCCTCGACCGGCTCGCCGAGACCGGCGCCGACAAGTGCAAGATGCACCGCCTGGGCGCCGACATGTACCTCAGCCAGAGCGCCCTGTCCCGCACCGTGGCCCGGCTGGAGCGCGCCGGGCTGGTGGAACGCGGCATGTGCCCCGACGACCGGCGCGCCGTCTTCGTCTCGCTGACCGACGCCGGCCGGGACCTGCTCGCGCGGGCCCGCGTCACCCAGCGGGCCGTGCTCGCCGAGCATCTGGCGGACGAGCGGGAGGCCACGGCGGACGCCGCGGCGCGCTAGACCCGTCCGGGGTCGACGTTCGTCACATCATTGACGGTCGTGACGCACGTGCCTAGATTCGTGTCTCGCCGGGCGCGCCGCAGCCACCCCATGCGTCGAAGGAGACCGCCATGCGCCAGACCCCGCCGTTCCGCGCCGACCACGTCGGAAGCCTGCTGCGCCCGCCGGAGCTGCTGGCGGCGCGGGCCGACGCCGCCGCCGGGCGGATCGACCGGGACCGGCTCCGCGAGATCGAGGACGCCGCGATCCGCGAGGTGATCGCGCTGCAGCGGGAGGCGGGCCTGCGGTCGGCCACCGACGGCGAGTTCCGCCGCACCTCCTGGCACATGGACTTCATCTACGGCCTGGGCGGGATCAGCCCCACCGACGAGCAGATCAAGGTGAGGTTCCACAACGCCGAGGGCGACATCGAGTTCACCACCGCCGCGCTGCGGGTGCACGACAGGGTGCGGCTGGAGGAGACGATCTTCGCCGACGCGTTCGCGTTCCTGCGCGACGAGCTGGCCGGCACCGGGGTGACCCCGAAGCTGACCATCCCGTCGCCGAACATGGTCCACTACCGGGGCGGCCCGGCCGCGATCGACCCGGACGTCTACCCCGACATCGAGGAGTTCTGGTCGGACCTGTCGGCCGCCTACGCCGAGCAGGTCCGCCGGCTCGGCGAGCTGGGCTGCCGCTACCTGCAGTTCGACGACACCAGCCTGGCGTACCTGAACGACCCGGCGCAGCGGCGGATGATCGCCGAGCGCGGCGACGACGCCGACCACCTGCACCTGCGCTACATCAAGCAGCTCAACGACGCGCTGGCCGGCCGTCCCGAGGGCATGGCGGTCACCACCCACATGTGCCGCGGCAACTTCCGCTCCTCCTGGACCGCCGAGGGCGGCTACGACTTCGTCGCCGAGGCGCTGTTCAACGAGCTGAACGTGGACGGCTTCTTCCTGGAGTACGACGACGAGCGCTCCGGCGGCTTCGAGCCCCTGCGCTTCGTCCCCAAGGGCAAGCAGGTCGTCCTCGGCCTGGTCACCACCAAGCGCGGCGAGCTGGAGAGCAAGGACCACCTCAAGCGCCGCATCGAGGAGGCCTCCCGCCACGTCCCCGTCGAGCAGATCTGCCTGTCCCCCCAGTGCGGCTTCTCCTCCACCGTCGAGGGCAACGCCCTCACCCGCGAGGAACAGGCCGCCAAGCTCCGTCTGATCGTCGAGGTCGCCGAAGAGGTCTGGGGCTCCTGACCGGCCCGCCGCCCAGCCGGCAGTCCCGCACGGCGGGCCGAGACCGGCCGGTCGGTGCGGATCTCCGCCTCCGCCGGCTCGGCGCTCGGCCCGCCGTGCGCGTCAGATCTCATCCGGCGCGTTCCGACACCGAACCCCACAACCGCCGGGTTCCCGGAAGGCGCCGAGTCGGCCTTTCCGGTCAGCCCTTTCCGCAGGTGGTGCCGTTGAGGGCGAACTGTGCGGGGGCGGAGGTGTCGCCGGTGTGGGTGGCCTGGAAGCCGATGGACACCGAGCCTCCGGGGGCGATGGCGGCGTTCCAGGCGGCGTTGGTGGCGGTGACCTGCCCGCTGGAGGGGCGGTAGGTGGCGTTCCAGCCGCCGGTGATGGTCTGCCCGGCGGGCAGGGTGAAGGCCAGCGACCAGCCGTTCACCGCCGCCGTCGAGGTGTTGGTGATCGTGATCGACGCGGTGAAACCGCTGTTCCAGGCGTTCACCTGGTACGACACCCGGCAGGAGGAGGTGGGCGGCGGGTCGTCCGGCGGCTGCTGCCCCTCGTAGACGGTCGCCTCGCGGGCGGTCTGGCGGATGCCGTTCGGGCCGTTGAAGATCCGCTCGCCCCACGGGGTGAGGCTGGCGGCGTTGAAGCCGTTCACCATGTCGAGGTACTCGACGCCGCCGCCGTTGCCGCTCCACGACCAGCCGATGTAGCCGACGCCGCGGGCCTGCGCCTCGGCCATGATCGTGTTCTCGTCGGGGTCGCCGTCGGAGTGGTTGTGCCCGAACTCGCCGACCACCAGCGGCAGCCCCGCCCGGTCGAACGCGTCGAGGTAGGCGGTGACCTCGGCGGCGGTGTCGAACACCCCGTACATGTGGACCGAGAACACGGTGTTGCGCGCCGGGTCGGCGTCGAAGACGGTACGGGCGTTGTCGCGCATGGTGAACCGCCAGTCCTGGCCCCAGTTCGGCGCGTCCACCATCAGCAGGTGCTCGAATCCGGCGGCGCGCAGCCGGCGGATCGCGTCGGTGGTGGCCTCGGTCCAGCCGGGGGTGACGGCGTTGTTGCCGAACGGCTCGTTGCCGATGTTGATGACGACGTAGTTCTCCTGCCCGGCCAGCACGTCCTTGAGGCCGAGCCAGTAGTCCACCGCCTGCGCCAGCGTCCGGGCCCCCTCCTGCTCGCCGTAGCCGGTGGTGTCGTGGTTCTCCAGCACGCAGATCAGCCGGTTGCGCTTGCACAGCGACACCACGTTCGCGACGTCGGCGGCGCCGTTGGCCGTCCACCGCCCGCCGCTGAGCACCACCCGCACGGTGTTGGCGCCCATCTTCTTGATGTCGGCGAACGCGCCGGTCTGGGACGTGTACCAGGCGTGCGGGTGGCTCACGCCGCGCATCACGAACCGGTTGCCGTTGGCCTCGACGATGTCCGTGCCGCTCACCCGCAGTCCCGTCGCGGCGTGCGCGGGGACGGCGGGTACGAGCAACGCGGCGGCCAGGGCGGCGAGTACCGCGAGGGGACGAAATCTCATCCGGGGATCCTCCTTTTGGGCGCGACCGCTGAGCGCACTCCGAAAGGTAGGAACCCCGCGCCGATCCGAAAACCCGCCGCCATTGGGCATGCGTCCGCCGTGCTCCGCCGGATGGCGGCTCAGCAGGCGGAACACCGCCGTGCGCCGATACCGGTGCGACCGCCGGGGCCATGAAAGATTCACCGCCGCCCGGCCGCTTCGTTGACCCCCGGGCGGCGCCCGCCGAACAATCGGGCGCCCGCTCACCCCTGGGAGGAAACGATGAAACGACGCGCCCTGCGGCTCCTGGCCGCCGCGGCGCTGGCCGTGCCGGCCGGGCTGACCGGCCTGGCCGTGCCGGGACCGGCGGCGGCCGAGGCCGCCACGCTCGGGGCCGCCGCCGCCGAGCACGGCCGGGTGTTCGGCGCCGCCGTGGCGGGTCACCGCCTCGGCGAGGCCGACTACGCCCGCGTCCTCGACACCGAGTTCAACGGCGTGACGCCGGAGAACGAGATGAAGTGGGAGACCGTCCAGCGGACCCGGGGCTCGTTCGACTACACCGCCGCCGACGCCATCGTCGAGCGCGCCCGCGCACGTGGCATGGCGGTGCGGGGGCACACGCTGGTCTGGCACAGCCAGCTGCCGTCCTGGGTGCAGAACATCACCTCCGGCAGCGAACTGCTGACGGTGATGCGCGACCACATCGCCAACGTCGCCGGCCACTACCGGGGCAAGATCGCCTACTGGGACGTGGTGAACGAGGCGTTCGAGGGCGGGTCGCGGCGCCAGTCGGTCTTCCAGCAGCGGATCGGGGACTCCTACATCGAGGAGGCGTTCCGGGCCGCGCGGGCCGCCGACCCGTCCGCCAAGCTCTGCTACAACGACTACTCCACCGACGGGATCAACGCCAAGAGCGACGCGATCTACGCGATGGTGCGGGACTTCAAGGCCCGCGGGGTGCCGATCGACTGCGTCGGCTTCCAGGCCCACCTGATCGTCGGCCAGGTGCCCGGCGACATGCGGCAGAACCTGCAGCGGTTCGCCGACCTGGGCGTGGACGTCAACATCACCGAGCTGGACATCCGGATGCCCACCCCGCCGAGCGCGGCGAACCTGCAGGCGCAGGCCGCCGACTACCGCAAGGTCGTGGAGGCCTGCCTGGCGGTGTCCCGCTGCACGTCGATCACGGTGTGGGGCATCACGGACCGGTACTCCTGGATCCCCGACGTGTTCCCCGGTCAGGGCGCGGCGCTGCTGTTCGACGAGCAGTACGCCAAGAAGCCCGCCTACCACTCCACCCTGGAGGCCCTGGGCGGCACGAGCGAGCCGGACCCGGACCCGGATCCGCCGGGGGCGTGCCGGGTGTCGTACCAGGTGAACGCCTGGAACAGCGGTTTCACCGCGTCGATCACGATCACCAACACCTCGACGGCGGCGGTGAACGGCTGGTCGCTGGCCTTCACCCTGCCCGCCGGGCAGACCATCACCGGCGGCTGGAACGCCACCTACCGCCCCTCCAGCGGGCAGGTCACCGCCACCAACGCCGCCTGGAACGCCGCCATCGCCCCCGGAGGCTCGGTGTCCATCGGCTTCCAGGCCACCCACACCGGCGACACCTCCCCACCCCAGGCGTTCGCCCTCAACGGCACCACCTGCCAGAAAGCCTGATCCGAACGACGCGGATCCGCCGGTCCCGGGGCGCTCGGCCCCGGGACCGGCGGCGTTCTGCTCCGCCGGCCGCGGAACCACGGAACGGTCAGGGGATGTCGGGCCAGGCGGTGGCGATGTCGCGGGACAGGGCCCGGGCGGCGGTCAGCACGGTGGGGGCCAGGCGGCGCGGGTCGGTGGCGCCGCTGCGGGCGACCAGGGAGATCGCCGCGATCACCCGGCAGCGGCCGTCGCGGACCGGGGCCGCCACCGAGCAGGAGCCCAGGGTCATCTCCTCGCGGGTGAGCGCGTAGCCCTGGCGGCGGACCTCGGCCAGCTCGGTGCGCAGCCGATCGGGGTCGGTGATGGTGTGGGCGGTGTGCGCGGGCAGGCCCGCGGCGATGATCTCCTCCTGCCGGGCCGGGTCGGCGAACGCCAGCAGCACCTTGCCGACCCCGGTGGCGTGCAGCGGCAGCTCGGCGCCGACCCGGGTGACGATCGGGACCGAACGGGGGCCGCGCAGCCGTTCGATGTACAGCGCGCGGCCCTCGCGGAGCACGGCGAGCTGGACGTTCTCCTGGGTGGCGGCGTACAGGTCCTCCATGTGCGGCAGCGCCAGCTCGCGCAGCCCGGCGGCGACCGGGGTCCGGGTGGCGATCCGCCACAGCCGCAGCCCGATCCGGTAGGCGCCGTCGGCGGAGCGCTCCAGGAACCCGCCGGCGGTCAGCTCGCCGACCAGCCGGTGCCCGGTGGCCAGCGGCAGCCCGGCCCGCCGGCAGATCTCGGTGAGGGTGAGCCCGCCGTCCCCGGGCGGCATGCCGGTGAACGCCTCCAGGATCGCGATGACCTTGGCGGTGACCCCGATCGGGCGGCGCTGCGGCGTGGCGGCGGTCATGACGCGGCCGTCCCGCCCTCCGCCCGCCAGGCCGCCAGCGCCCGGTCCACCAGGGCCGGGGCGGGGCCGGTTCCGGGGTCGGCCCCGTGCTCGCCGAGGGTGGCCAGCAGCCGGTCCAGGTTCTCCTTCATCCGGTCGGGGAAGACCTCCAGGCCCCCGGTCAGCTCGGCGGCGGTCGCGGCGGCCCCGCCGGTCAGCCGCAGGCAGTCGCGCAGCGGCTGCCATTCGGCGTGCCACTCCCCCGCCGGGCGTTCGTGGGCGGCGCCTCCCGCGGCGGCCAGCAGCACCGACGCCTGGGCGGGCACCTGCAGCGCGGCGGAGCGGATCATCGTCGCCAGCACCGGGTTGCGCTTGTGCGGCATGGCCGACGAGCCGCCCCGGCCGGGCGCGGCGGGCTCGGCCGCCTCGCCGACCTCGGACTGGGCCAGCAGCAGCACATCGGTGCCGATCTTGCCGAGCGCCCCGGCGGCCTGCGCCAGCGCCGCCCCCAGCTCCACCACCGGGGTGCGGACGGTGTGCCAGGGCAGCACCGGCTCCTCCAGCCCGGTCTCCTCGGCGTACAGCGGCAGCAGTTCCAGGGCGCGGTCCCCGTACCCGGCCATGGTCCCGGCGGCGCCGCCGAGCTGCACCGGCAGCGCGACGGCCGCCAGCCGCCGCCGGGCCTGCAGGCAGCCCAGCAGCCAGCCCGCGGCCTTGAGCCCGAACGTGGTCGGCATCGCCTGCTGCCCCAGGGTGCGCCCGGCCATGGGGGTGGTGCGGTGCCGTTCGGCCAGGTCCGCCAGGGCGGCGCAGGTGCGGTCCAGGTCGGCCAGGATCAGCGCGCGGGTGCGGGACGCCACCAGCATCGCGGCGGTGTCGACGATGTCCTGGCTGGTCGATCCGTGGTGGGCGTGCGGGGCGGCGGCGCGCAGGTCGGCGGCGATGGCCACCACCGGGTTGCCCGCGCCGCGCGCCCGGACGGCCAGTTCCGCCGGGTCGGTGATGGCGCGGGCGGCGCGGGCGACCTCCTCGGCGGCGCCGGGCGGCAGGACGCCGAGCCGTTCCTGGGCGCGGGCCAGCGCGGTCTCGGCGTCCAGCAGCGCCCGCAGCCACGCCTCGTCGGCGGTGGCCGTCTCGGCGGCGGTGCCCGCCCGTACCGGTGACAGCAGCCCGTCAGTCATGCGGCCCCTTTTCGAACGGCAGGCCCACGTAGTTCTCGGCGAGGGTGGTGGCCGCGGCCTCCGAGGAGGTGACGTAGTCCAGGTACGACAGCTGCAGCCGCCGCCCGTAGGCGTCGTCGCTGTCGAACGTGTGCAGCAGGGTCGTCATCCACCAGGAGAAGTGCTGGGCCCGCCAGACCCGCTTGAGGCAGGCCCGCGAGTAGCCCTCCAGCAGCTCGGCCGACCCGGTGCGGAACCAGGCGACCAGCGCCTCGGTCAGCACCCGCACGTCGGCGACCGCCAGGTTCAGGCCCTTGGCGCCGGTCGGCGGGACGATGTGGGCGGCGTCGCCCGCCAGGTAGAGCCGGCCGTACTGCATGGGCTCGACCACGAAGCTGCGCATCGGGGTGATGCCCTTCTCCATGATCGGGCCGGTCTCCAGGGTGAAGCCGGGGACGGTCTCCAGCCGGGTCTTCAGCTCGGCCCAGATCCGCTCGTCCGGCCACGCCTCCAGGCCCTCGTCCGGCTCCACCTGCAGGTAGAAGCGGCTGACCTCGGACGAGCGCATGCTGTGCAGCGCGAACCCGCGTTCGGTGCGGGCGTAGATCAGCTCCTCGGCCGACGGCCGCACCCGCGCCAGGACGCCCAGCCAGGCGAACGGGTAGTCGCGCTCGTAGACGGTGAGCACGCCCTCGGGGATGGACGGGCGGGTCACCCCGTGGAACCCGTCGCACCCGGCGATCACGTCGCACTCCAGCCGCACCCGCTCGCCGGAGGCGTCCACGTAGGTCACCGAGGGGGCGTCGGTGTCGATGTCGTGCACCGCCACGTCGGAGACCTCGAAGTCGATGCGGCCCCCGTCGGCCAGCCGGGCGGCGATCAGGTCCTTGACAACCTCCTGCTGCCCGTAGACGGTGATGCGGCGGCCCGGCACGAGCCTCTCGAACGCGATGCGGTGCCCCCTGCCGCCGTACCGCAGCTCGATCCCGTGGTGCGGCAGCCCCTCACGGGCCATCCGCTCGCCGACGCCGGCCTCCATGAGGGTGTCGACGGTGCCCTGCTCCAGCACTCCGGCGCGCACCCGCCGTTCCACGTACTCGCGGCTGCGGATCTCCAGGACCACCGAGCCGATCCCGCGCCGGTGCAGCAGGTGCGACAGCAGCAGGCCGGCGGGTCCCGCGCCGACGATCGCCACCTGGGTGCGTTCGGTCCGCATGCGTTCTCCTCGTCCGGGGGAAGGTCTCCCCGGAATCCTGCCGCCGGGCGGACCGCGGGCGAACACCGGCCTTCCACCCAGTGGAAGACCTCGGCGGCACGAGGCGGAGGACGCTCAGGAGCGGGTGAACTCCTCCAGGCTGTCGTAGATCTCGAAGGCCCGGCGCATCCCGGTGATCTCCAGCACCCGCGCCACCCGCGGCTGCAGCCCGACCAGCACGAAGCGCCCCTGCATCCCGGCGACGCGCTTCCAGCAGCGCACCAGGCCGCCCAGCCCGCAGGAGTCCATGAACGTCACCGCGGACATGTCGATCACCAGCCGGGGCGGGCCGTCGGCCGCGCTGATCTCCTCCACCCGCTGCTGCAGCGCGGGCAGACCGGCCACGTCCAGCTCGCCGGTCAGCTCCAGCACCGCCCAAAGGCCGACCGTGTGCTGTTCCACACGCAGTATCTCGGCCGTTCCCGTCATCCCGGGCCTCCCTACCCGAAGCCTGTCCAGCAGCTACCCACCGGATCGGATCCCAACCGGCCGGCGGGCGTTCGGTTCGGAGAGGACGTCCCGCGCAGCGCCGTGGCGAAAGCGTCCCCCGTCGGACACGTACCGTCATCCCTATCCGGGAAATCGGTCCGTTATCAACCCGACATCGGGAAGTGGTCCGGATGTCCCCGTCCGGTCACGCGGCCGGACGCCGGAAGATCGAGACCCGGTACGGCCGGAACGAGCCGCCGGCGTCGTCGTGGTCGGCGACCGGGACGAGCGGCTCCGCGAACGGCGCACCATCGGCGTTGTCGCCGCGGTGACGGGGCATGATTCTCCCTCGATCCCGACGTCCCGTCCATCTCCATGGTGACCCGGGTCATCGGGACGTCATGTGATCTTTCTCGCCGATCCGGCCAACTGGGAACCGCACCCGGGCGTCAGGACAAGAAACGTAGAGGAATATTCACGATCTACGGGGCATACCCGCCTACGGCGAAGGAGTAGCAGGTGACGGGGTGGCGGCGTAAGGCCAGGGGCGTCTCACGGAGGACGGCGGGACGGCTGCAGCGGCTGGTGCGCAGATCGGCGCTGCTGCTGCTGCGGCTGCTGCTCGCGCTGCGGGGCCGGCGCGGGCGCGGGGAGCGGGTGCGGATCCGCATCCTGCTGCAGACCGCCTACGGCATGGGCGGCACGATCCGGACCGCGCTGAACCTGGCGGGCCATCTGGCCGCCCGGTACGACGTGGAGATCATCAGCGTGATCAGGAACGCGGAGCAGCCGTTCTTTGCGTTCCCGCCGGGGGTCACGGTGATCGCCGCCGACGACCGGACCGGGCCGCAGGGCCCGGTGGCCCGGCTGCTGTCGCGGCTTCCCAGCGTGCTGACCCCGCGCCGCGACGTGACCGCCAAGAGCGTCTCGCTGTGGACCGACCTGTGCCTGGCGCGGACGCTGCTGACGGGCCGCCAGGACGTGCTCATCGGCACCAAGCCGGTGCACAACATGCTCATCGCCGAGGTCGCGCCGCGTTCGGTGGTCAAGGTCGGCCAGGACCACATGAACCTGACCGCCTACAAGCCCTGGCTGCAGTCCGGGATCGCCCGGTCCTACCCGCGGCTGGACCTGCTGACCGTGCTGACGCAGGCGTCGGTGGAGGCGTTCGGGGAGCTGCTGGACGGCGACCGCCCGCGGATCGTGCAGGTGCCCAACGCCATCCCCGAGCTGAACGGCGGGCCCGCCGACCCGGACCAGAAGGTGATCATCGCCGCCGGGCGGCTGACCCGGCAGAAGGGCTACGACATGCTGGTGCGGGCGTACGCCGAGGTCGCGCCGCACCATCCGGACTGGGAGCTGCGCATCTTCGGGTCGGGCCCGAAGCAGGAGCAGCTCGAGCGCCTGATCGACCGGCACGACCTGCACAAGCACGTCCGGCTGATGGGGCGGTCCACCGACCTGGGCGTCGAGCTGGCCAGGGCGTCGGTGTGCGTGCTCAGCTCGCGGTTCGAGGGGATGCCGATGGTGATCCTGGAGGCGATGAGCAAGGGGCTGCCGACGGTGGCGTTCGACTGCCCCACCGGCCCGGCCGAGCTGATCACCCACGAGGTGGACGGGCTGCTGGTCCCGGCCGAGGACGTGCCCGCGCTGGCGGCGGCGCTGCGCCGGATCATCGCCGACGACGAGCTGCGGCGGCGGCTCGGCGAGCGGGCCCGGCGGTCGGCGGAGGCGTACGCGCTGCCCGTGGTCGGAGCGCGCTGGGAGGAGCTGATCGAGGAGATCACCGGGCGCTGAAACGCACGGGACGCCGCCCCGCCGGTCGCGGGGCGGCGTCCGGTGCCGGGATCAGCGGCGCGCCACGTCGTAGACGGCGCAGCCGATCAGCTCCAGCGACACCTGCAGCCGCTGGAGGCTGATGTTCTTGGCGATGGTGTCCTCCGGGGTGTGATAGATCGGCTCGAGCTGGCTGGGCGCCTCGCCGCCCCGCCAGCTGAAGTTGCCGGCGTCGATGCCGCGCTCGAAGAACGCCTCGTGGTCGCTGGACCCGCGGGCGGTCGGGCCCTTGACCTGGCCGGAGTAGCCGAGCCGCTCGGCCGCGGCGGCGACGGCGGCCGTGGTGGTGTTGTCGGCCCCGTCCACCGACAGCAGCCAGTAGGTGCCCGCCGGCGGGTGGCTGGTGGCGACCATGTCGTTCTGGAAGCAGCCGCTGATCTGGGCGACCTGCTCGTCGGTGAGCTGGCCGACGTAGTGGCGGGCCCCGATGAGGCCGTACTCCTCCGAGCCCCACAGCGCGATCCGGATGTCCTGCTGGGTGGGCAGCCGGCGCAGCACCCGGGCCAGTTCCAGGCACAGCACGGTGCCGCTGCCGTCGTCGTTGGCGCCCGGGGATCCGGGGACGCTGTCGTAGTGGGCGCTGACGATCACCGTCTTGCGCTCGGGGTTGGGCAGCGTGGCGCGCCGTTCGGCCAGCACGTTGTAGGAGGTCAGCCCGCTGTGGTGGGTGACGGTCAGGTCCAGCCTGGACACCCCGCCGCGGATCTGCTCGCCGTGGTACTGGGCCACGCCCAGCACCGGGATCGCCACGTCCTCGGTCAGCGACGGGGTGAACGCGGCGGCCTTGCGCTCGGGGAAGGTCGCCGAGGGCACGTTGGCGATGAGCACCGCGGCCGCGCCCTTGGCGGCGGCGGCCTTGGCCTGGGCGGTCTCACTGCCGGCGACCCGGGTGAACAGCACCAGCCTGCCGGTGACGTCCTCGGTGACGTCGGTGGCGGTGCCCAGGTCGACGACCGGGCCGCTCGCGGAGGCGACCGCCCCGCGCGGGGCGGCGCTGCACTGCCAGTGCACCTGCGGCGCCTTCATCTCGGCCAGGTACTTGTCGGCCACCGGGAACGGCTGCAGCGTCACCTTGTAGCCGAGGTCGCGCAGCACCTTGGCGATGTAGCGGGCGGCGCGGTGCTCGCTGGAGGTGCCGGCGATGCGCCAGCCGATCTCGTCGCTGAGCACCTTGAGGTGCTGCAGGGCGCGGCGGGCGTCGACCCGGCCGACCACTGCCCGGTCCCCCACCGTGAGGGAGGGCAGCCGGCTGGCCCCCGGGCGCTGCCTGGTCGCGGCGGCCGCCGCGCCGGGGCTGAGCCCGACGGTGGCGAAGCCCGCGAGGGCCGCGGCTCCGGCGAGCAGCTGACGGCGTCTGAGCTCGGGCATGGCGTCTCCTGGATGCCGGGCAGGCCGCCCGGCGGCCCGGATCTCGGACCGCGACGGTGACCTGCGATGGACTTGTCGGGAGGGCGCCCTGTTCGCGGCGAACCTACGAAATGACCGTTCCGCCCACAAGATGCATGATTCCCGCGAAACCGTTTCGTGATCGCGCGCCGGCCGCGGCCCGGGGTCCGGCGCGCCCGCCCGGCGGCCCGTCCGGCCGGGCGCATAAGGTGAGGCGTCGGGTGTCGGAGACGGAGGCGAGGCTGTGATGAGCACCGGTCGATCCCTGCGCGACCAGCTGCTGGACGCCTTCACCGAGCTGCTCACCGAGCGCGGCTACCGGGGCGTCCGGATGCAGGACGTCGCGGACGCGGTCGGGGTCAGCCGGCAGACCGTCTACAACGAGTTCGGCGACAAGTGGCGGCTGGCGCAGGCCCTGGTGATCCGGGACAACGAGGCCTATCTGGACGGGATCGACCAGGTGCTGGCCCGGCACACCGACCTGTACTCGGCGGTGGAGGCGGCGGTGTCGTTCACGCTGCGCACCTCGGCCGACGACCCGGTCAAGAAGGCGGTGCTGACCGGCACCGGCGGCGAGGAGCTGCTGCCGCTGCTGACCACGCGGGCCGAGCCGGTGCTGTTCGGCGCCAAGTCCCGGCTGATCGAGCACGTGCTGCGGCGCTGGCCGCATCTGGACCCCGACGCGCTGACCGAGGTGGCGGACGCGGCGATCCGGCTGACCATGAGCCATCTGCTGCTGCCGGCCGACCCGCCCGACCGGGTCGCCCGGCGGATCGCCCGGCTGGTGGCCCGGCATCTGGGCGAGCCCTGCCCGGCCGGGCCGGACCGCACCGCCGAGGTGTGTCAGTAATCCCTTACTGCACTTGGTACGGTGTCCCCGCGACACGAGCTGAGGAGGAACGCGGTGGACTTCGACCTTCCGGAGAGCGCGATCGCGGTGCGCGACGGGGTGCGGGCGATCGCCGGACGGTACGACCAGGCGTACTGGGACCGGTGCGACGCCGACAAGCGCTGGCCCGAGGAGGTCTGGCGGGACCTGGTCGAGGGCGGCTGGACGGCGCTGGCGATCCCCGAGGAGTACGGCGGCGGCGGGCAGGGGCTGCTGGAGCTGGCGGTGGCGCTGGAGAGCCTGGCGGCCGGCGGGGCGGGCGGGGCGGCCTCGTTCCTGTACCTGCTGACCCCGGCGTTCGGCGGGCTGACCATCGCCCGGCACGGCACCGAGGAGCAGCGGGCCGAGTTCCTGCCGAGGATCGCCGCCGGGGAGCTGGACACCTGCTTCGCCATCACCGAGCCGGACGCCGGCAGCAACGCCATCAACATCGCCACCCGGGCGGTCCGCGACGGCGACCACTTCGTGGTGCACGGGCAGAAGATCTGGATCTCCGGGGTGGAGCGCGCCGACTTCATGGTGCTGGTGACCCGCACGATCCCGGCCGCCGAGGCCAGGCCCCGGGTCAGCGGGTTCACCGTGCTGCTGGTGGACGTCAAGGAGGCGGTGGCGGACGGGACGCTGACCTACCGGCCGATCCCCAAGCTCGGCACCAACACGGTCGCCTCCAGCATGGTGTTCCTGGACGGCGTGCGGGTGCCCGCCGACCGGGTGCTCGGCGAGGTCGACCAGGGCTTTGCGGTGCTGTGGGACATCCTCAACCCCGAGCGGATCCTGGCCGCCGCCGGCGGGGTGGGGTCCGGTGAGATGGTGCTCGAGGTCGCCTGCGCCTACGCCCGCGAGCGGGCCCCGTTCGGCCGGCCTATCGGCGCCAACCAGGCGGTGGCGTTCCCGCTGGCGCGGATCAAGGCCCAGCTGGAGCTGGCCCGGCTGATGACCTACAAGGCCGCCTGGCTGTGGGACCGGCAGCGGCCGTGCGGCGCGGAGGCCAACATCGCCAAGCTGACCGCCGCCGAGGCGGCCTGGCAGGCGGCCGACCGGGCGTTCCAGACCCACGGCGGGATGGCCTACTCGCTGGAGTACCCGGTGGCCCGGTTCTTCCGCGACGCGCGGATCGCCAAGAACATCCCGGTCGCCGAGGAGCTGGTGCTCGCCCACATCGCCCAGCACGAACTGGGACTGCCCAAGTCCTACTGAGCCGGGTGTCGCCCGTGTCGCACCGGGGAGCGATCATGGTGCCGGGCTCGGCGCTGGATCTGCTACGGCGCCGGTTCGGCCGACCGGCCGGCGGCGAACGCCGCGCGCAGCCGGGCCGCGGCCAGCGCGCGGGCGTGCGCCCCGTCCTCGAAGATCTCCGGCAGCAGGAAGAACGAGTGGATCATGCCGGGGTAGCGGCGCAGCTCCACCGGCACCCCGGCCTCGGCCAGCCGCCGCGCGTACGCCTCGCCCTCGTCGCGCAGGATGTCGTACTCGGCGGTGATCACCGTGGCGGGCGCCAGGCCGGACAGGTCGGCGGCGCGCAGCGGGGCCAGCCGGGGGTCGGCGGGGTCCGCGCCGCACCGGTACAGGTCCAGGTAGGCGGCCATCATCGCGGCGTCCAGGCCGAGGCCGGAGCCGTGCTCGGCCCAGCTCGGGGTGTCCATCGCCGTGTCGGTGACGGGATAGACCAGCAGCTGGTGCACCAGCGCCAGGCCCTCGTCGCGGGCGCGCTGCGCGGTCACGGCGGCCAGGTTGCCGCCGGCGCTCTCCCCCGCGACCGCCAGCCGCGCCGGGTCGGCGCCGTACCGCCCGGGACGCGCGGCCACGTCCGCCAGCGCGGCCCAGGCGTCCTCGACGGCGGCCGGGAACGGATGCTCGGGGGCCAGCCGGTAGCCCACGTTCACCACCGCGCAGCCCACGCGGGCCGACAGCTCCCGGCACAGCCCGTCCACGTCGTCGATGTCGCCGAGCACGAAGCCGCCGCCGTGCAGGTACACCAGGGCGGGCAGCGGCCCGGCCGAGCGCGGGCGCGGCCGGTACAGGCGCACCGGGACCGGGCCGCCGGGGCCGTCCGCCTCCAGGTCCCGCACCTCGGCCGGCGGGGGGTGCGGCGTGTGCGCCGCGGCCGGGACGCGCCGCCGGGCACGCCGCAGGTCCTCGATCGAGGGGTCGTCTCCGGTCAGCTGCCCCCACAGGGCGAGCAGCTCGCGGAACCGGCGGATCTGCGGGTGCGGCGGCATGGGATCTTCGGGCCTCCGGGCGTGCGGGACGGGATCGGACGGGGCGGCTACCCCCCGGCGGCCTCGGTGACGAGGCCGGCGAACAGGCGGGGGTCGTCGCCGTCTTCGGGATGCCACTGCACGCCCAGCCCAAACCGGTGTCCCTGCAGCTCCACCGCCTCCACCACCCGGTCGTCGGTCCAGGCGACCGGGACCAGCCCGGCGCCGAGCCGGTCGACCGCCTGGTGGTGGTAGGTGGGCACGTCGGCCTGGTCGCCGAGCATCTTGCCGAGCAGCCCGGCCGGGTCGATGCGCACCCGGTGGCGGCCGATCCGGCCGGGGGCCGGGCCGTGCTCGTCGTGGCCGACGGTCTCCGGCAGGTGCTGGACGAGGGTGCCGCCGAGGGCCACGTTGAGCACCTGCATGCCCCGGCAGATGGCCAGGAACGGCAGGCCGGCGTCCAGCACGGCGCGGACCAGGGCCAGCTCGAAGCGGTCGCGCCGGGGCTGCGGCGGGCCGGTCTCCGGGTGGCGGCGGGCCCCGTACAGCACGGGATCCACGTCGGGGCCGCCGGCCAGGACGACGCCGTCCAGCCGCCGCACCAGGGCGGGCAGGCCGCCGAGCGCGTCCGCCGGGGGGATCAGCACCGCGACGCCGCCGGCCCGCTCGATCGCCCGCGGGTAGGACGCCGGGAGCAGCGCGGCCTCGCGGATCCACACGCCCCAGCGGGCGGGCTCCTCGTAGGAGGTCACCCCGATGATCGGCGGTGCGCCGCGCGGCGCACCGGTCACGCCGTCGCTCATGCCCTGCTCCCCTCTCCGGGAACCGGGCCGTCCGGGTTTTCGGACCGGCCGGTTCGGGATATGGATACCCGCCCCCCGTCTTACCGATCACGGTCCCGCGTCCGGCACATCGCGGCAAGGAAATTCACTCCCCGGGAGAGGATCTTTCCTCTGCCGGCCGGGCCGTTCGTCACCGACCGTGCCGGGCGGGACGGTCCGGTCGAGTGCCGCTCACCGCCGGTGACCGGGAGCCATCGGCAGGACACGTTCGATATCCGAACACCGGAACCGAACCGGATACGCCCGGCGCAATCGCGACGGCATTCCACGCGACCGAATATTCCATTCGTCGGCGGAACCGGTTGAGCCCTTCCTAAACCGGTGCGAGACTCTCAGCAAGCCGGACATGCCGCTGGCAGGGATCATGTTCGCATCGCTCCCGCGGCGCTCCCGGAGTCCCCGGAATACGCCAGAGGGCGAGTGGAACCTATGTCGTCTGATGCCCGGATCGTCAAAGAGACTTTCGCCCTGCTGGAACCGAACGCCGATCGGGCGGTCGCGTATTTCTATGGCCGGCTGTTCGCCGAGCAGCCGCGGCTGCGCGCGTTGTTCCCCCCGGCGCTGGACGCCCAGCGCGACCGGGTGCTGCGGGTGCTGACCCGGCTGGTGTGGAGCCTGGAGGAGCCCGCCGCGTTCGAGGACCGGCTGCGCCGGCTCGGCCGCGAGCACCGCAAGCTGGGCCTGTGCCGCGAGCACTACCCGGCGGTGGGCGCGGCGCTGGTGGCGACGCTGCGCCGGTTCGCCGCCGACGCCTGGAACCCGCGTGTGGAGGCGGCCTGGACCACGGTGTTCGCCGCCGCCGCGCGCACGATGGCCGACGCCGCCGAGGCCGACGCGGCGCGCACGCCGCCCTGGTGGCTCGGCGAGGTGGTCGGCCACGAACGCCGCCGGCACGACATCGCGGTGCTGACGGTGCGTCCCGGCCAGCCGCTGCCGTACGCCGCCGGGCAGCACGTCACGGTCCAGACGTCCCGGTGGCCGCGGGTGTGGCGGCCCTACTCGGTGGCCAACGCGCCCCGCCCGGACGGCGCCCTCACCCTGCACGTGCGGGCCGTTCCCGCCGGCTGGGTCAGCGGCGCGCTGGTCCGGCACACCGCCGTGGGCGACACCGTGATGCTCGGCCCGGCGCAGGGCGACATGACCCTGGACCGTGCCAGGGACCGGGACCTGCTGCTGGTCGCCGGCGGGACCGGGCTGGCCCCGCTCAAGGCGCTGGCCGAGCAGGCCCTCGCCGCGGACCCGGGCCGCCGGATCGACCTGGTGTGGGGCGCCCGCACCGCCGCCGAACTGTACGACCTGCCCGCGCTGCGGACCCTGGAGGCGGCCTGCCCGGCGCTGCGGGTGATCCCGGTGACGGCCGACGACCCCGGGTCCGGCGGGCCGCACGGCGCCGTCCCGGACGCGCTGAAGCGGCTGGAGGACCTGCCCGCGGCCGACGCGCACGCCTACGTGTGCGGGCCCGCCGCCATGGTGGCCCGGACCGTGCGGGCGCTGCGGGAGCTGGGGATGCCGCCGGACCGGATCGCCCACGACGAGCCCGACCTGGACGCGGCCGTCGCCGGCCTCGGCCCGGTCGCGGCCGCCGGCATCACCCGGTCATAGCGCGCCAGCGCACCGGCGGGCCGTCCAGCATCCGCACCCGCTGCTGGGCCGCCAGCATCACCAGGTGGGCCAGCGTCTCCAGCATGGCGGTGCGCCGCATGAACGGCTGGATCTCCTCCCACGGCCGCGACCAGGTCAGCCGGCGCGCCAGCTCCCACGCGGTGGCCCCGTTCTCGCCGGAGGCGATGACCAGCAGGGCGATCTCGTCGAGCCGGGTGGTGTGGTGGGCGGCCAGCGCGGCGACCCGGTCGGCCAGCCCGGCGAACCGGTACTCGTGCGCCGGCAGCACCTCCTCCACGTCCAGCCCGCGCACCTTGTCCAGGGAGTCGAAGAAGTCGGCCAGCGGGTTGTGCCGCTGCTGCGGGTGGACGGAGATCGCCGGGGTGATCCGCGGCAGCACGTGGTCGCCGGACAGCAGCAGCCGCCGGTCGGGGTCCAGGAAGCACACGTGCCCCGGCGAGTGGCCCGGCGTCCACACCGTGCGCAGCCGCCAGCCGGGGATCGGCACCTGCTCGCCGTCCTCCAGCAGGATCTCCGGGTCGGTGTGCCGGACCAGCGGCAGGATCGTGCGGGACGCGTCGGCCAGCGGCCCGGCCTCCTCGTCGGGCACCCCGTGCACGGCCATCTGCTCGCGGATCGCCGCGATCAGCCCGTCGAAGTCGGTGTAGCGGGCGCGCAGCAGCCCCGCGTCGGCCGGGTGCAGCGCCACCCAGGCCCCCGACGCCTCCCGGATCCGCCCGGCCAGCCCGTAGTGGTCGGGGTGCAGGTGGGTGACCAGCACCGCCCGCACGTCGGTGATCTCACATCCGGCGGTGGCCAGCCCCGCGCACAGCGCGTCCCACGCCTCGGGGGTGTCCCAGCCGGCGTCCACCAGGGCGATGCCGCCGTCCGGCAGCTCCAGCCCGTACACCAGCACGTACCGCAGCGGGTTGTCGGGCAGCGGCACCGGGAACGACCACAGCCCCGGCCGGACCTGTTCCACCGGCGGCAGCACCTTGTCCTGCCACGCCTGATGCTGAACCGTCCCCGTGATCTTCACCGCGCGCTCCCTCGGCCGTCCACCCCCGGTCGCCCAAGGTGTCTATCACGCGTGTTACGGGCCGATTCCGGCGGGTCCTCACCAGCCGGCGCGTTCGCGCAGGAACGCCGTGGTGGTCTCGTCGGCCGGATAGAACGACTCGATGGCCAGCTCCGCCAGCGTGATGTCGACCGGCGAGCCGAACGTGGCGATGGTGCTGAAGAACGACAGCTCCCGGTCGCCGGCGCGGATCCGCAGCGGCACCAGGACCTCCCCGCCGGTCGGCGCGGGGAACGTCCCGGCGTCGTCGGCGACCGGGTAGTCGCGCAGCTCCCGGTACAGCTGGGCCAGGGACTCGTCGGCGGTCAGCGCGACGTGCCGGCGGACCCGGTCGACCATGTGGGCGCGCCACTCCCCCAGGTTGACGATGTTGCGGGCCATCCCGTCCGGGTGCATGCTCAGCCGCAGCACGTTCACCGGCGGCTCCAGCAGGTGCGGCGCGGCGCCCTCCATGAAGAACGCGGCGGCGGCGTTGGCGTCGATCAGGTTCCAGAACCGGTCCACCACCACCGCCGGGTAGGGCTCGTGCCCGGTGAGGATCTTGCGCAGCGCGGCCCGCACGGTGTCCATCCGGGGCTCCTCGATCGGCGTCTCGGCGTACACCGGCGCGTACCCGGCCGCGACCAGCAGCAGGTTGCGGTCGCGCAGCGGGACGTCCAGATGCTCGGCCAGCCGCAGCAGCATCTCCCGGCTGGGCGTCGAGCGCCCGGTCTCCACGAAGCTCAGATGCCGGGTCGACACGTCGGCCTCCAGCGCCAGCTCCAGCTGGCTCAGCCGCCGCCGCTGCCGCCAGGCCCGCAACTGCTCCCCGACCGGCCGCACGTCCCCCAGCGAGGTCGTCATCGTCGTCACGGCCCCGACGCTATCGACCGCCCGATCATGGCGGCGATTACCCGGCGGGTAATGGCCCCTGCGCGGCGGCGGGAACGAGGGTGGTCACGACCCGTTCGCAAGGGATCCACGAGGGAGCCGCCATGACGACCGAGGACCTGCTGGAGGCCATGCCGTTCGCCGTGGCGCTGGGCGTGCGGATCGACGCCGCCGCGCCCGGCGAGGTGACCGGCCGCCTGGACTGGGCGCCGGAACGCTGCACGGCCGGCGGGGCGATGCACGGCGGCGCGCTGATGGCGCTGGCCGACAGCCTCGGCGCGGTGTGCGCGTTCCTCAACCTGCCGCCGGAGACGTGGACCACCACATTGGAGTCCAAGACCAACTTCTTCCGCGGCGTGCGCGAGGGGACGGTCCGCGCCGTGGCCCGCCCGCTGCACGCCGGCCGCACGTCCATCGTCGTGCAGACCGACCTGTACGACGACCGGGACCGCCGCGTCGCCCAGGTCACCCAGACCCAGGCGGTGCTGGCGGCCCGGTGAGGGTCACTTCGGGACGGGGACGTAGAGGCGGTCGGCGTACTCCGGCCCGTAGTAGCGCTCCAGTTCCTCCAGCGTCTCCTCGACCTTCTGGACGCTCTTGGTGATCTGCGCCGTCGAGGGCAGCGCCCCCGGGTCCCAGGTGGCCGGGTCCCACAGCGACGAACGCAGGAACGCCTTGGCGCAGTGGAAGAAGATCTGCTCGATCTCCACCAGCAGGGCCAGCGCGGGCCGGTGCCCCTTGACGGTCATCTCGTCGAAGAACGGGGCGTCCCGCAGCAGCCGGGCCCTGCCGTTGACGCGCAGCGTCTCGCCCCGGCCGGGCACCAGGAAGATCAGCCCGACGTGCGGGTTGGCCAGCACGTTGCGGAAGCCGTCGGCGCGGCGGTTGCCCGGCCGTTCCGGGACGGCGATCGTGGTGTCGTCGATGACGTGGGCGAACCCGGGCGGGTCGCCCTTGGGCGACACGTCGCAGTTGCCGTCGGCGTCGGCGGTCGCGATCAGGCAGAACGGGGAGGCCGCCAGCCACCGGCGGTCCATCTCGTGCAGCCGGGTGCGCTCCTTGGTCACCGCCCGGGGCATCGGCGGCCCGAGCAGGGCCCGCAGTTCCGCCTCGGAGGTGACCTCCGTGAGCCTGCCGCCGTCCGCCATGGGCCCTCCCGTGATCGATTCCGCGGGCTTCACGCTAACCCGGCGCCGAGGGCGGGACCAGATCCGGCGACCGCCTTTACGTTGTAGATTCCGCCCTCGGCGTCCGGGACGCGTTCACGACCTGTGCGGGCCCTGCACGGTGAGGGGGCCGGGCTCGCCGGACCGCTTCCCGGCGTCCTGCGGCGGAGCCTCCGGGGCGTCGGTCCGGTAGGCGGTCATGCGGGCGACGCGCCGGCCGAACAGCGCCAGGACGGCGGCGGCCGCCACGGTCGTCAGGCCCAGCAGCAGGTAGTACACCCAGTCCGGCAGCACGTCGATGAGCAGGACCACGCGGCTGCCGACCGCCACGCCCAGGGCGCAGAACAGCCACCACAGCCCGATCACCCGTCCGCGGAACTCGGCCGGGGCGGCGTCGGCGGCCGCGCTGATGCCGACCGGGCCGAGCGTGATCTCCCCGCAGGCCAGCAGCAGGAAGACGGCCACCAGCCACAGCGGCGACACCCGCTCCCCGTCCGCCGCCGCCGCGGCGGCGGCGGACATCAGCCAGAACCCGGCGCCGGCGAAGCACAGGCCCAGCACGAACTTCAGCCGCACCGAGGCGCGCGGCCCCAGCCGCAGCCACAGCATCGCGAACAGCGGCGCGGTGATGAGGATGAACAGCGGGATCGCCGACTGGAACCACGCCGCCGGCACGGTGAACCCGGCCAGCCGCCGGTCGGTGGAGTCCTGCGCGAACAGGTTCAGCAGCGAGCCGGCCTGCCCCACGCCCATCCAGAACAGCGCGGCCGCCAGCAGCAGCCGCACGTACCCGTCCAGGCGGGCCCGCCCGTCCGCCCCCAGCCGGGGGTGCCGCCGCAGCGACCGGTAGCCCAGGAACGGGACGACGAAAGCGACCAGCCCCAGCCCCGCCAGCACGTGCTCGATGGCGAAGGTGCCCGCCGCCAGGTCCACGGCCAGCAGGGCCCCGGCCGCCGCCAGGCACAGGGCCGTGCGGCGGGCGGCCGTGCGCAGCTCCTCGCGTGCGGCGGGCCGCTGCGGCGCCGCGCCGACGTCGCCGAAGCCGCGGGCGCCCACCGCGAACTGGATCACGCCGAGGGTCATCCCGACCCCGGCCGCCATGAACCCGGCGTGCCAGCTCACCCGCTCGCCCAGGTATCCGGTGACCAGCGGCGCCAGCAGGGCGCTGACCTGCACGCTCATGTAGAAGACCGAGAAGCCGGCCTCCCGCTGGACCGCCTGGCCCGGCCCGTAGAACCGGGTCAGCAGGCCGCTCATGTTCGGCTTGAGCAGCCCGGTGCCCAGCCCGATGAGCAGCAGCCCCAGATAGGTGCACGCGCGCGGGGGCAGCGCCATGCAGAAGTGACCGGCGGCCACCGTGATCCCCCCGTAGATCACCGCACGGCGCTCCCCGAGGATCCGGTCGCCGACCCAGCCGCCCGGCAGCGCGAGCATGAAGACCATCGCCATGTAGACGCCGAACAGCGCCGCCGCCGTGGCCTCGGGGAGCCCGAGCCCGCCCTCGTCGGCGGGGGCGGCCGCGTACAGCACCAGGATCGCCTGCATGCCGTAGAAGCTGAACCGCTCCCAGATGTCGGTGAGGAACAGGGTCACGAACCAGCGGGATCGCGTCCATCCCGTCGCCGAAGGAGCGACGGGACGAGGGCCAGCCGTCATGGGTGCGTCCTTCCTGCGGGTGCGCCGGGGTCCGCACCACCGTGGCCGCCCCCGTTCGACGGCGCTTGGAAGACCGCTGGACCGCCGGACTACCGGGACACCAGCGCACGTGACGGGGCCCGGCGGCTTTAGCGAGGGCCGAGGGCGCCTATAGCACCCCCCGGCAGCCTGGCCGGGACGGTCATCCCGCCGCCACAGCCGAGAGGTGCCGGATCATGTGGAGTGAGACTGAGTCCGTACGCGACGAGGGCGCGATCGCGATCATCGGCATCGCCTGCCGGCTTCCCATGGCCCCCGACCCGGCCGCGTTCTGGCGGCTGCTGCGGGAGGGCCGCAGCGCCGTCACCGAGGTCCCCGAGGGACGCTGGAACGCCGAGGGCGCCCCCCGGCACGGGGCGTTCCTGCCCGACCTCGACGGCTTCGACGCCGCGTTCTTCGGCATCTCGCCGCGCGAGGCCGCCGGCATGGACCCGCAGCAGCGGCTCATGCTGGAGCTGAGCTGGGAGGCGCTGGAGGACTCCGGGATCGTCCCGCAGGAGCTGCACGGCGCCCGGACCGGGGTGTTCATGGGGGCGATCTGGGACGACTACGCCATGCTGGCCGACCGGCAGGGCGCCGCGGCGATCACCCCGCACACCGTCACCGGGCTGCACCGCAGCCTGATCGCCAACCGGGTCTCCTACGCGCTCGGCCTGCGCGGCCCCAGCCTGGTCGTGGACGCGGCGCAGTCGTCGGGGCTGGTGGCCGTGCACCTGGCGGCCGAGAGCCTGCGCGCCGGCGAGTCGGACCTGGCGATCGCCGGGGGCGTCAACCTCAACATCCTGGCCGAGAGCGCCGTGGCCACCGGCCGGTTCGGGGCGCTGTCGCCGGACGGGCGGTGCCACACCTTCGACGCCCGCGCCAACGGGTACGTGCGGGGCGAGGGCGGCGCCGTCGTCGTGCTCAAGCCGCTGGCGCGCGCCCTGGCCGACGGCGACCCGGTGTACTGCGTGATCCTCGGCGGGGCGATCAACAACGACGGCCCGGCCGAGGGGCTGACGGTGCCGAGCGCGGCCGCCCAGGAGGACGTGCTGCGCCGGGCCTACGACCGGGCGGGGGTGGCGCCGGCGGACGTGCAGTACGTGGAGCTGCACGGGACCGGCACGCGGCGCGGCGACCCGGTGGAGGCGGCGGCGCTGGGGGCGGCGCTGGGCTCGCGGCGGCCCGCGGGCGATCCGCTGCGGGTCGGCTCAGCCAAGACCAACGTGGGGCATCTGGAGGGCGCGGCCGGCATCGTGGGCCTGCTCAAGACGGTGCTGTCCATCCGGCACCGCCGGCTGGTGCCGAGCCTGAACTTCGAGACCCCCAACCCCGACATCCCGCTGGACTCGCTCAACCTGCGGGTGCAGACCTCGACCGAGCCGTGGCCCCGGGAGGACCGGCCGCTCATCGCCGGGGTGAGCTCGTTCGGCATGGGCGGGACCAACTGCCACCTGGTGGTCGGCGAGCCGCCGGCCGTCCGGGTCCCGCGGCGGCCCTCCCCGGCCCTGCGGCCGGTGCCCTGGTTGATCTCGGCCCGCGGCCCGGAGGCGCTGCGCGGCCAGGCCCGGCGCCTGCGCGACTTCCTGGCCGACGCCGGTGACGACGCCGACCTGGACGGCGTCGCCGCCGCGCTGGCCACCTCACGGACGGCGTTCGCGCACCGCGCGGCCGTCCTGGGCGCCGACCGGGAGGCCCTGCTGCGCGGGCTGGACGCCGTCGCGGAGGGGACGGCGTCGGCCGACGTCGTCCAGGGCCGGGCGCGGCAGGGCGAGACCGTGGTGGTGTTCTCCGGGCAGGGCGCGCAGCGCGCCGGGATGGGCCGTGAGCTGTACGAGACGGTGCCCGCCTTCGCCGCCGCCCTGGACGAGGTGCTGGCCCACCTGGACCCGGGGCTCAAGGACCTGATGTTCGCGGCGCCGGGCACCCCGGAGGCGGCCCGGCTCGACCAGACGGCGGTGACGCAGCCCGCCCTGTTCGCGTTCGAGGTGGCGCTGTACCGGGTGCTGGAGGGATGGGGCCTGCGGCCCGGCGCGCTGATCGGGCATTCGGTCGGCGAGCTGGCCGCCGCCCACGTCGCCGGCGTGCTGTCCCTGGAGGACGCGTGCGCCATGGTGACGGCCCGCGGCCGTCTCATGCAGGCCGCGCCCGCGGGCGGCGCGATGCTCTCCGTCCGCGCCTCGGAGGAGGAGGTCGCGGAGCTGCTGGAGGGGTGGTCGGACCGCGTGCAGATCGCGGCCGTGAACGGCCCCGCCTCCACGGTGGTGTCCGGTGACGAGGAGGCGGTGCTGGCCCTGGCCGAGGCATGGCGCGAGCAGGGCCGCAAGACCGTCCGGCTGCGGGTCAGCCACGCCTTCCACTCCCACCACATGGACCCGATCCTGGAGGAGTTCCGCGAGGTCGCGGCGGGGCTGTCGTTCCGGCCGGCGCGGATCCCGGTGATGTCGAACGTCACCGGGATCCAGGCCACCGACGAGGAGCTGGGCTCGGCGGACTACTGGGTCCGGCACATCCGCGGGACGGTGCGCTTCCACGACGACGTCCGCGCGCTGCGCGACCACGGCGTCGCCGCCTTCGTCGAGATCGGCCCCGACGCGGTCCTGGCCCCGCTGGTCCGCGGCTGTCTCGACGGCGCACCGGACGAGCGGCCGGACGTCATCGCCACGATGCGCCGCAACCGGCCCGAGGCCGAGACCCTCGTCCGGGCGCTGGCCCAGGCGCACACCGCGGGCGTGCCCCTCGACTGGGAGGTCCTGGCGGGCGGCCCGTTCCGGCTGCCCGGGCTGCCGACCTACGCCTTCGAACGGCGCAGTCACTGGCTCGGCGCCGTACCGGACCGTTCCGGGGAGCACGCCCCGGCCTCCGCAGAGCCTGCGTCCGCCTCCGCGCAGGATGCTCCGCCGTCCGGCCCGGCCCCGGCGCCGGACGGCGGACGCGACCTGCTGGATCTGGTCCGCGCCCAGGTGGCGCTGGTGCTGGGGCACGGCGACGCCGGCGAGATCGCGCCGGACCGGCCGTTCAAGGAACTGGGCCTGGACTCGATGCTCGCGGTGGAGCTGAGCAACCGGCTCGCCGAGACGCTCGGGATGCGGCTGCCCGACACGCTGGTGTACGACCATCCGACGCCCGCGGCGCTGGTCTCGTGGCTGCACGCCGAGCTGCACGGCCAGGACGCCGGCGCCGCCGCCGTCGTGCCGGGGGGCGCGGACGCCGACGAGCCGATCGCCATCGTGGGCATCGGCTGCCGCTACCCCGGCGGGGCGGCGGGCCCGGAGGCGCTGTGGGAGCTGGTGGCGTCCGGCGCGGACGTCGTGGGCCCCTTCCCCGCCGATCGCGGCTGGGACCTGCGGCGCCTGTTCCATCCCGACCCCGACCATCCGGGGACCACGTACGCGCGGGCGGGCGGCTTCCTGCGGGAGGCGGCGTCGTTCGATCCGGAGTTCTTCGGGATCAGCCCGCGTGAGGCGCTGGCGATGGATCCGCAGCAGCGGCTGCTGCTGGAGACCTCCTGGGAGGCGCTGGAGCGGGCGGGGATCGACCCGTCGTCCCTGCGCGGCAGCCCGACGGGCGTGTTCGTGGGCGCGACCGGGATGGACTACGGCCCGCGGCTGCACGACCAGGGCGGCGGGTACGGCGGGTATCTGCTGACGGGCGGTTCGCCGAGCATCATCTCCGGCCGGGTGGCCTACACGTTCGGGTTCGAGGGCCCGGCGGTCACGGTGGACACGGCCTGCTCCTCGTCGCTGGTGGCGGTGCATCTGGCGGTGCAGGCGCTGCGCAACGGCGAGTGCGGCCTGGCGCTGGCCGGCGGGGCGACGGTCATGGCGACGCCGGGCATGTTCGTGGAGTTCAGCAGGCAGCGGGGGCTGTCGGCGGACGGGCGGTGCAAGGCGTACTCGGCGGCGGCCGACGGCACCGGCTGGGCCGAGGGCGTCGGCGTGCTGCTGCTGGAACGCCTGTCGGACGCCCGCCGCAACGGGCACCCGGTCCTCGCGGTCATCCGCGCCACCGCCGTCAACCAGGACGGCGCCAGCAACGGCCTGACGGCGCCGAACGGTCTCGCCCAGCAGCGGGTGATCCGGCAGGCCCTGGCCTCCGCCCGCCTGCGGCCCGCCGACATCGACGCGGTCGAAGGCCACGGCACCGGCACCACCCTCGGCGACCCCATCGAGGCCCACGCCCTGCAGGCCACCTACGGGCAGGACCGCGACCGGCCGCTGTGGCTCGGATCCGTCAAATCCAACATCGGCCACACCCAGGCCGCCGCGGGCGTCGCCGGCGTCATCAAAATGATCATGGCGATGCGGCACGAACTGCTGCCGCGCACCCTGCACGCCGACGAACCCAGCCCCCACATCGACTGGGACGCCGGAGACGTCCGCCTCCTCAGCGAACCCGTCCCCTGGCCCCGCGACGAGGAGCGCCCCCGCCGCGCGGCGGTGTCGTCCTTCGGGATCAGCGGCACCAACGCCCACCTCATCATCGAAGAGCCGCCTTCCGCTCCGGAGGAGCCGGCCGGATCCGCGGGGCGGCCCGGACATCCGTTGCCCGTCGTGCTGTCCGGCAGGAACGATCGGGCGCTCGGCGACCAGGCCCGGCGGCTGCTGGACCACGTGCGGGACAACGGCGACGTTCCGCTGGCCGACATCGCGCGCACCCTGGCCCACCGGCCGGTGTTCTCCCACCGTGCCGTGTTCCTCGCCGACGACCACGACACGCTGGCAGAGGATCTGGCGGCCTTCGCCGACGGGGATCCCGGCGATCGCATTGCCCGCGGCGCCGCCCGACCGGGCAAGGTGGCCTTCCTGTTCTCCGGGCAGGGCAGCCAGCATCCGGGCATGGGACGCGGCCTGTACCAGGCCTTCCCGGTGTTCGCCGAGGCCCTCGACGAGGTCGCCGAACATCTCGACCGGCACCTGGACCAGCCGATCAAGCACCTGCTGTTCAACGACGACGGGACGCTGCTGGACCAGACCCGCTACACCCAGCCGGCCCTGTTCGCCTTCCACGTCGCCTCCCACCGGCTGCTGGAGCACCTCGGCCTGCGTCCCGACCTGCTGATCGGCCACTCCCTGGGCGAACTGTCGGCCGCCCACCTCGCCGGAGTCTGGTCGCTGGAGGACGCCGCACGCCTGGTCGCCGCCCGCGCCCGGCTGATGCACGGCACCCCGCCCGGCGCCATGCTGGCCGCCCACGCTCCGGCCGACGTCCTCACCCCGCTGCTGGAGCGGCATCCGAGCGTGGCCGTCGCCGCCGTCAACTCCCCCACCAACACGGTGCTGTCCGGTGCCCCCTACGCCCTGCGGGATCTGGCGGAGCACCTGGCCGAACACGGTGTCCGCACCACGTCCCTGCGCGTCCAGAACGCCTTCCACTCCGCGCACATGGACGGCATCCTCGACGACTTCCACGCCGTCGCCGAAACCGTCACCTACCACCCGCCCGCCGTTCCCGTCGTCTCGAACCTGACCGGTCAGATCGCCGACCCCGGCCACATCACCACCCCCCGCTACTGGACCGACCACATCCGCCGGACCGTGCACTACCGGCAGGGAGTCCAGACCCTTCACGAGAACGGCGTCGCCCACTACCTCGAGATCACCCCCAAGCCCGCGCTCACCGCCCCCACCCACCAGACCCTCGACGACGACACCGCCACCGTCGTCTCCCTGCAGAACCCCAGGAAGCCCGCCGCCGACCAGTTCCTCAAGGCCGTCGCCGAAATCCACGCCACCGGCCCGACCGTCGACTGGCGGCGGCTCACCCCCGGAAAGCACACCCCGCTCCCCACCTATCCCTTCGAGAGGACGCGCTTCTGGATCAGCCCCTCGGGCTCCCAGGACCCGGCCGCGCTGGGCCTGGGCACGAGCGGGCACCCGTTCCTCGGGGCGTCCCTGGACCTGGCGGAGGGCGGCAGCGCCGTGTTCTCCGGGCGGTTGTCGCTCGACACGCACCCCTGGCTCGCCGACCACGTGATCGCGGGCACGGTGCTCCTGCCCGGGACCGCGTTCGTCGAGATGGTCCTGCACGCGGGCGAGCAGCTCGGCGCGGGACGGCTCGAGGAGCTGGTGCTGGAGAACCCGCTGCCGCTCGACGGCGAGGGCGCCGTGCGGCTGCAGGTCACGGTGGCCGCCCCCGACGAGACCGGCCGCCGCGCCGTCAGCGTCCACTCGCGTCCCGACGCCGATCCCGACATGCCGTGGACCCGGCACGCCGGCGGCCGGCTCGCCCCCGCGGCCGCCGGGACCGCCGACGACACCGCCCTGTCCGACGCGGCCCTGCCCGTCGACGTCGCCGACCTGTACGCGCGGCTCGACGCCCAGGGATACGCGTACGGGCCCGCGTTCCAGGGCGTCCGGGCCGCCTGGCGGGACGGCGGCGAACTCGTCGCCGACCTGCGGCTCTTCCCGGGAGCGGGCGACGACGACGCGGCGTTCGGCGTCCACCCGGCCCTGTTCGACGCCGCGCTGCATCTGGCGGTCCTGAACGGCGCCGACGACGGCTCCGCGGCGGCCCCTCGGCTGCCGTTCGCCTGGACCGGGGTGACCCGGCACGCCGCCGGTGGCACCGACCTGCGGGTCCGCGTCCGCCCGGCGGACGCCGACACGGTGTCGCTGGTCATCACCGACCCGGCCGGTGCGCCGGTGATCACCGTCGACCGGCTCACGCTGCGGGAGGCGGACCCCGGCCGCCTGACGGGGGCGCGGCACCGGGACGCGCTGTTCTCGGTCGAGTGGACGCCCGTCCCGACCGGCCCGGCGACGGCCGGGGAAGGATGGACGGTGCTGGCGGACGGCGACGCGGCCGTGCTGCCCGGCGTTCGCCATCGCGGGCTCGACGCCGTCAGGGCCGCCCTCGACGAGGGGGCGCCGCCCCCCGAGGTGCTGGTGCTCCCGGTGCGGCCCCCGGCGGAGGGGAACGTCGCCGAGCAGGCGCACGCGACCGCCGCCGAGGTGCTGCGCACGGTGCAGGAATGGCTCGCCGACGACAGGCTCGCCGCGTCCACCCTGGTCGTCCTCACCCGGGGCGCGGTGGCGACGGCATCCGACGACGACGTTCCCGGACTCGCCCAGGCACCCGCCTGGGGGCTGGTGCGGACCGCGCAGACCGAACATCCCGGCCGCCTGGTCCTGGTCGACGTCGACGGCACCGACGCGTCCCGGGACGCGGTCGTCGCGGCCGTGGCGGCCGGGGAGCCGCAGCTCGCGCTCCGCGAGGGCCGGGCGTTCGCGCCCCGGGTCGCCCGGATGACCGCCCCGGCCGTACACGACGACGCCGCCCGCCCGGACCCGGACGGCACGGTGCTGGTCACCGGAGGCACCGGTTCGCTGGGCCGGCTGGTGGCCGAGCGGCTGGTGACCGGGCACGGCGTCCGGCGCCTGCTGCTGACCAGCCGCAGCGGCCCGCGCGCCGAGGGCGCCGCCGAGCTGGTCGCCCGGCTGCGCGAGCTCGGGGCGGAGGCCACCGTCGCGGCGTGCGACACCGCCGACCGCGACGCGCTGGCGGAGCTGCTCGCCGCGATCCCCGCCGAGCACCCGCTCACCGCGGTCGTGCACGCCGCGGGCACCCTCGACGACGGGATCCTCACCTCCCTGACGCCGGAACGGGTGGACGCGGTGCTGCGGCCCAAGGTCGACGCCGCCTGGCACCTGCACGAGCTCACCCGGGACATGCCCGGGACGGCGCTGGTGCTGTTCTCCTCGGTGACCGCCACGCTCGGCAACCCCGGCCAGGCCGGCTACACGGCGGCCAACGCCTTCCTGGACGCCCTCGCCCGGCACCGGCGGGCGCTCGGCCTGCCCGCGATCTCGCTGGCCTGGGGCCTGTGGGAGCAGGACGGCGGGATGGCCGGGCGGCTGGACGAGCGCGACATCGCCCGGATGGGCCGCGGGGGCCTGCTGCCGCTGCCCACCGACCTGGGACTGGAGCTGTTCGACCTGGCGCTGCGGCTGGACGCGCCGTTCGCCCTGCCCGCCCGGCTGGACCTGGCCGCGGCCCGCGCCGGGGGCGAGGCCGCGCCCGCGATCCTGCGGGGACCGGCCGGGACGCGGGCGGACCGGGCCGCCGGGCCGGCCGCCGCGTCGTCCTCGTGGAGCGCCCGGCTGGCGGAGCTGCCGGAGGCCGAACGCGACCACGCGGTGCTCGAACTGGTCCGGGCGCAGGTGGCGACCGTGCTGGGGCACGCGACCCCGGAGTCGATCGACCTGGCGCGGGCCTTCAAGGAACTCGGCTTCGACTCGCTGACCTCGGTGGAGCTGCGCAACCGGCTGATCGCCGCGACCGGCCTGCGGCTGCCGGCGACGCTGGTGTTCGACCATCCCACGCCCGCCTCGCTGGTGGACCGCCTGCGCGACCTGGCGCTGGGGGCGGCCGAGGCCGAGCCGCGGATCTCCGTCCGGGAGCCCGCCGCGGCCGCCGACTCCACCGACCCCGTCGTGATCGTGGGCGTGGGATGCCGCTACCCGGGCGGGGTCACCACCCCCGAGGAGCTGTGGGAGCTGGTGGCGACGGGGACCGACGCGATCGGGCCGTTCCCAGGCAACCGCGGCTGGGACCTGGACCGGCTGTTCGACCCCGACCCGGACCACCCCGGCACGTCCTACACGCGGTCCGGCGGTTTCCTGTACGACGCCGACCTGTTCGACCCCGCGTTCTTCGGGATCAGCCCGCGCGAGGCGCTGGCGATGGACCCCCAGCAGCGGCTGCTGCTGGAGACGGCCTGGGAGGCGATGGAACGCGCCGGGATCGACCCGTCGAGCCTGCACGGCAGCGCGACGGGGGTGTTCACCGGGATCATGTACTTCGACTACGGCACCCGGGTGCGGCGGGCGCCGGGCAGCCTGGAGGGCTACCTGGGCAACGGCAGCCGGGGCAGCGTCGCCTCCGGCCGGCTGTCGTACGTGTTCGGCCTGCAGGGACCGGCCGTCACGGTCGACACCGCCTGCTCGTCCTCGCTGGTGGCGCTGCATCTGGCGGTGCAGGCGCTGCGCAACGGCGAGTGCGACCTGGCGCTGGCGGGCGGCGCCACCGTGATGTCCACGCCGAGCACGTTCGTGGAGTTCAGCCGGCAGCGGGCGCTGTCCCCCGACGGCCGCTGCAAGCCGTTCTCCTCGACCGCCGACGGGACCGGCTGGGGTGAGGGCGCGGGCATGCTGCTGCTGGAGCGGCTGTCGGACGCCCGCCGCAACGGACACCCGGTGCTGGCCGTCGTCCGCGGCACCGCCGTCAACCAGGACGGCGCCAGCAACGGGCTCACCGCGCCCAGCGGTCCCGCCCAGGAGCGGGTGATCCGCCAGGCGCTCGCCCAGGCCGGGCTGTCACCCGCGGACGTGGACGCGGTCGAGGCGCACGGCACCGGCACCACCCTGGGCGACCCGATCGAGGCCCAGGCGCTGCAGGCCGCCTACGGACGGGACCGCGACCGGCCGCTGTGGCTCGGGTCGCTCAAGTCCAACATCGGCCACACCCAGGCCGCCGCGGGCGCCGCCGGCGTGATCAAGATGATCATGGCGATGCGGCACGGGATGCTGCCGCGGACCCTGCACGTCGAGGAGCCCACCCCGCACGTGGACTGGTCGGCGGGCGCGGTGCGGCTGCTCACCGAGCCCACCCCCTGGCCCGAGGAGCGGGACCGGCCGCGCCGCGCGGCGGTGTCCTCCTTCGGGGTGAGCGGCACCAACGCCCACGTCATCCTGGAGCAGCCGCCCGCCGCCGAGCCCGCCGCCGAGCCCGCCCGCCCCGCTCCCTCCGTCATCCCCTGGGTGATCTCGGCCCGTACCGAGCAGGCGCTGCGGGCGCAGGCGGAACGGCTGCGCGACCGGATCGCCGCCGACGCCGACCTGGACCCCGCCGACGTGGGCCTGTCCCTGGCCACCGGCCGGACCGCGTTCGAGCACCGCGCCGTGGTCCTCGGCGGCGACCGCGCCGAGCTGCTGGGCGGGCTGGAGGCGGTGGCGGCCGGGACGGCGGAGCCGCCGCCGGGGGTCGCCGCCGACGTCGGCAAGGCGGTGTTCGTCTTCCCCGGGCAGGGCTCCCAGTGGCCGGGCATGGCGCTGGAGCTGGCCGAACGCTCCCCGGTGTTCGCCGAGCACCTGCGGGCCTGCGGTGACGCGCTGGCCCGGCACGTGCCGTGGTCGCTGACGGAGGTGCTGGCGGACGAGGCCGCGCTGGAGTCGGTGGACGTCGTGCAGCCCGCCCTGTTCGCGGTGATGGTGTCGCTGGCCGGGCTGTGGCGGTCCTACGGGGTCGAGCCCGCCGCCGTCGTCGGCCACTCGCAGGGCGAGATCGCCGCCGCCCACGTGGCGGGGGCGCTGTCCCTCGACGACGCCGCCCGCGCGGTCGCGCTCCGCAGCCGGGCGCTGGCCCGGCTGTCGGGCAGCGGCGGCATGGCGTCGGTCGCGCTGCCGGCCGAGCAGACCGCCGAACGCCTGGCGCGCTGGGAGGGCAGGCTCGCCGTGGCCGCCGTCAACGGGGCGGCCTCCACCGTGGTCTCCGGCGACCGGGAGGCGCTGGAGCTGTTCGGCGCCGAATGCGAGGCCGAGGGGGTCCGGTTCCGGCTGGTGCCGGTGGACTACGCCTCGCACTCCCCGCACGTCGAGGCCGTCCGGGACGACCTGCTGGAGCTGCTGGCGCCGATCGAGCCCCGGCCGACCCGGATCCCGTTCTACTCCAGCGTCACCGGCGGGCCCGTGCAGGGCACCGACCTGGACGCCGCCTACTGGTACCGGAACCTGCGCGAGCCGGTGCTGTTCGCGGCCGCGGCCCGGGCGCTGCTGGACCGCGGGCACGGCGCGTTCATCGAGGTCAGCCCGCATCCGGTGCTCACCGTGGGCCTCCAGGAGAGCATCGACGCCGCCGGGCGTTCGGGCGCCGTCGCCGTCGGGTCGCTGCGCCGCGAGGAGGGCGGCCTGGACCGGTTCCTGGCGTCGGTGGCCGAGGCGTACACCGCCGGGGTCCCGGTGGACTGGGCCGCCGCCCTGCCCGGCGCCCGGCGGGTGGACCTGCCGACCTACCCCTTCCAGCGGAGCCGGTACTGGCTGGAGACCCCCGCCGAGACCGCGGCGAACGTGGCCGCGGCCGGGCTCGAGTCCGCCGGGCACCCGCTGCTGGGGGCCGCGCTGAGCCCGGCCGGCCGCGACGAGCGGCTGTTCAGCGGCCGGGTGTCGCTGCGCGACATGCCCTGGCTGGCCGACCACGCGGTCGCCGGAACGGTGCTGCTGCCGGGGGCCGCCGTGCTGGAGGCGGTGCTGCACGCCGCCCGCGAGGTCGGCTGCGACCACGTCGAGGAGCTGACGCTGCAGGCGCCGCTGACGCTGAGCGGCGACGGCGACGTGCTGCTGCAGATCGAGATCGGGACGCCGGACGGCGGGCGGCGCCCGGTCGGCGTGCACGCGCGGCCCGCCGACGCCGCCCCGGACGAGCCGTGGACCCGGCACGCCACCGGCTGGGTCGCGCAGGCCGCCCCGGCGGCGCGATGGCCCGAGGAGGAGGCGTGGCCGCCGCCCGGCGCCACGGCCGTCGACCTGGACGGCGCCTACGAGCGCCTGGCGGACAAGGGCTACGCCTACGGCCCGGCGTTCCAGGGGCTGCGCGCGGCCTGGCGGCACGGCGAGGACGTCTACGCCGAGATCGCGCTGCCCGGTCCGGACGCCGCGGACGCCGACGGCGCGGCACCGGAATTCGGGCTGCACCCGGCGCTGCTGGACGCCGCGCTGCACCCGATCGTCCTCGGGCTGCTCGGCGACCGGGCCGACGGCGTGCTGCCGTTCTCGTGGACGGGGGTGTCGCTGCTGTCGGCCGGGGCGACGGCCCTGCGGGTCCGGCTCTCGCCGGGAGCGCGCGGCGAGGTGGCGCTGTGGGCGTCCACCCCGGCGGGCGATCCCGTCGCCGTCGTCGAGTCCCTGGTCCTGCGGCCGATGACGGCGCAGGCGCCCGCACGGCACGCCGCCGGGGCGCTGTACCGGGTCGAGTGGTCCGCCGTCGCCGCCGAGGGCGACGAGCCCTCCGTCGTGGTGCTGGGCGACGACCTGCTGCCGGGGGCCGCACGGGTCGGGTCCCTGGAGGACGCGGCCGCCGCCGCACCCGAGGTCGTCGTCGCCCCGGTGCCCGCCGGAACCGCCGACGCGGTCGCCTGGACCCTGGACCTGGCACAGCGCTGGCTGGCCGACGACCGCCTCGACGGGGCACGGCTGGTGCTGGTGACCCGGGAGGCGCTGGCCGCCCGCCCCGGCGACCGGGTGGCCGACCCGGCCCAGGCGGCGGTGTGGGGCCTGATCAGGGTCGCGCAGACCGAGCAGCCCGGCCGGTTCGCGCTGGTCGACCTGGACGGGTCGGCGGACTCGCCGCGCCTGCTGCCGCAGGCGGTGCGGGCCGGGGCCGGCGAGCCGCAGCTCGCCGTGCGGGCCGGGGCCCTGTTCGCCCCCCGCCTGGCCCGGGTGCCGGCGCGGCGGGAGCCCGGCGCGCCCGCGTTCCGGCCCGGCGGCACGGTGCTGATCACCGGCGGGACCGGCACGCTCGGCGCCCTGCTGGCGCGGCATCTGGTGACCGCGCACGGGGTGGGGCACCTGCTGCTGGTGAGCCGCCGCGGGCCGGCGGCGCCGGGCGCCTACGAGCTGGCCGAGGAACTGGGCGGGCTCGGCGCCGAGGTGACCGTCGCGGCCTGCGACGCCGCCGACCGCGACGCCCTGGCGGAGCTGCTGGCCGGCGTTCCGGCCGAGCATCCGCTGACCGCGGTGATCCACGCCGCGGGGGTGCTGGACGACGCCCCGCTGACCGCCCTGACCGACGAGCGCGTCGCCGCGCTGCTGCGGGTCAAGGCCGACGCCGCCCGCAACCTGCACGAGCTGACCGCCGAGCACGACCTGTCGGCGTTCGTGCTGTTCTCCTCGATCGCCGGGACCCTGGGCACCGCGGGCCAGGCGGCCTACGCCGCGGCCAACGCCTACCTGGACGGGCTGGCCGCGCGGCGCCGCGCCGACGGGCTGCCCGCCGTCTCGCTGGCCTGGGGCCTGTGGGAGCAGGCCAGCGAGATGACCGGGCACCTGGGCACGGCCGAACTGGCCCGGCTGGCCCGCGCCGGCATCCTGCCGATGGACGCCGCGCGCGGCCTGGAGCTGTTCGACGACGCGCTCGGCCGCGACGAGGCCGTGCTGGTCCCGTTCCGGCTCGACCCGGTCACCCCGCGCGACGAGCCGCGGATCCCGCCGATGCTGCGCGGGCTGGTCCGGCCCCGGCTGCGGCGCGCCCCGGCCGCGACCGCCCCGGCCGCGGCCGGGACCGCCGCCGCGCCGGAGAACCGGCTGGCCGGGCTGCCGCCCGAGCGGCGCGCCGAGGAGCTGCTGGGCATCGTGCGCACCCAGCTCGCCGGGATCCTCGGGCACGCCGACGCCGGCGCGGTGCCCGCCGAGCAGCCGTTCACCGAGCTGGGCATCGACTCGCTCACCTCGGTGGAGCTGCGCAACCGGCTCTCCGCCGCGATCGGGCTGAAGCTGCCCGCCACGCTGGTGTTCGACCACCCCACCCCGGCCGCGCTGGCCGCCTTCCTGAACGCCGAACTGGGCGGCGGCGAGCCCGCCCCGTCGGCGGCGCCGGCCCCGGCCCCACGGCCGCGGACCGACGAGCCGCTCGCGATCGTCGGGATGGCCTGCCGCTTCCCCGGCGGGATCGGCTCCCCCGAGGACCTGTGGCGGGCGGTGCTCGACGGCGCCGACGTCACCGGCGAGTTCCCCGCCGACCGCGGCTGGGACGTGGACGGCCTGTACGATCCCGACCCCGAGCGCCCCGGCAGGACCTACACCCGCCGCGGCGGGTTCCTGGAGGGCGCCACCGAGTTCGACGCCGGGTTCTTCGGCATGAGCCCGCGCGAGGCGCTGGCCGCCGACCCGCAGCAGCGGCTGCTGCTGGAGGTCGCCTGGGAGGCGGTGGAGCGGGCGGGCATCGACCCGCTGAGCCTGCGCGGCTCGGACACCGGGGTGTTCGCCGGGCTGTTCAAGAACGGCTACGACGCCCGGCCGGGCGCCGTGCCCGACGAACTGGAGGGCTACCTGGCCACCGGGAACACCGGCAGCGTGGCCTCCGGCCGGGTGGCCTACGCGCTGGGGCTGGAGGGCCCGGCCATCACCGTGGACACCGCCTGCTCGTCGTCGCTGGTGGCCCTGCACCTGGCCGCCCAGGCGCTGCGCGGCAGGGAGTGCTCGCTGGCCCTGGTCGGCGGGGTCACCGTGATGGCCACTCCGGAGCTGTTCGTGGAGTTCAGCAGGCAGCGGGGGCTGTCGGCGGACGGGCGGTGCAAGGCGTTCTCCGACGACGCCGACGGCACCGCCTGGTCGGAGGGCGCCGGTGTGCTGGTCGTCGAACGGCTGTCGGACGCGCGCCGGCGCGGGCACCGCGTCCTGGCGCTGGTCCGCGGCTCGGCGGTCAACCAGGACGGCGCCAGCAACGGCCTGACGGCTCCCAACGGCCCGTCCCAGCAGCGGGTCATCCGGCAGGCGCTGGCCGCCGCCGGGCTGACCCCCGGCGAGGTCGATGCGGTGGAGGCGCACGGCACCGGCACCTCCCTCGGCGACCCGATCGAGGCGCAGGCGCTGCTGGCCGTCTACGGGCGGGACCGGGAACGGCCGCTGCTGCTCGGCTCGCTCAAGTCCAACCTCGGGCACACGCAGGCGGCGGCGGGCGTCGCCGGGGTGATCAAGATGGTGCAGGCGATGCGGCACGGCGTGCTGCCCCGGACCCTGCACGTGACCCGGCCGACCCGGCACGTCGACTGGAGCTCCGGGGCGATCTCGCTGCTCACCGAGCAGACCGCCTGGCCGGACGGCGACCGGCCGCGGCGGGCGGGGGTCTCCGCCTTCGGCATCAGCGGCACCAACGCCCACGTGATCCTGGAGCAGGCGCCCGACGTCCCCGAGGAGCCCGCGGCCGGCCCGCCGGCCGGGACCCCGGTGCTGGTGCCGGTCTCGGCCCGCACCCGGGACGCGCTGGCCGAGCAGGCCCGCCGGCTGCGCGACCACCTGGACGCCCATCCCGAGGCCGAGCCCGCCGACATCGGGTTCTCGTCGGCCACCACCCGGCCGGCGTTCGAGCAGCGGGCGGTCGTCGTCGCCGCCGACCGGGACGGGCTGCGGGACGGGCTGCGGGCGCTGGCGGCCGGCGAGCGGTCGCCGGCCGTGGTGCGCGGCAGGCCGGGCGGCCGGATCGCGTTCATGTTCACCGGCCAGGGCAGCCAGCGTCCCGGCATGGGACGCGGGCTGTACGCCGCGCATCCGGTCTTCGCCGCCGCGTTCGACGAGGTCGCCGAACACCTCGACGCGCACCTGGAACGGCCGATCCGCCGGGTGGTGTTCGAGGACGGCGACCTGCTGGCGCAGACCCGCTACGCCCAGCCGGCCCTGTTCGCGCTGCAGGTGGCGTTGTTCCGGCTGCTGGAGCACCACGGGGTGACCCCGGACTTCCTGATCGGCCACTCGGTCGGGGAGCTGGCCGCCGCCCACGTGTCCGGGGCGCTGTCGCTGGCGGACGCGGCCGCGCTGGCGGCGGTGCGCGGCGCGCTGATGCAGGCGCTGCCGGAGGGCGGCGCGATGATCTCGCTGGACGCCCCGGCGGACGTGGTCGAGGCGCTGCTGCCCGCCGACGGGCGGGCGGTCATCGCGGCGATCAACGGGCCGGCCTCGACGGTGGTGTCCGGGGACGAGGCGGCCGTGCTGGAGGTCGCCGCGTCCTGGGAGGGCAAGGGCGGCCGGGCGCGCCGCCTGAGCGTGGGGCACGCGTTCCACTCCCCGCACATGGATCCGATGCTGGAGGAGCTGCGGCGGGAGGCCGGGCGGCTGACGCACCGCCCGCCGCGGATCCCGGTGGTCAGCAACCTCACGGGGGACATCGCCCAGGGCGGCGAGCTGGCCTCCGCCGACTACTGGGCCCGGCACGCCCGCGAGGCGGTCCGCTTCTCCGACGGCATCCGCACCCTGCACGAGCAGGGCGTGACCACCTTCCTGGAGCTCGGCCCGGACCGGGTGCTGGCCTCGCTCGGCGCCGAGTGCCTCGCCGAGGAGTCCGGCCCGCTCGCCTGGGCCGCGGTGCTGCGCCGGGGACGGCCCGAGGAGGAGTCCTACGCCCTGGCGCTCGCCGAGGCGGTCGCGCACGGGGCGGCCGTGGACTGGACCACGGTCCTCCCCGGCGCCCGCCGCACGGAGATCCCCACCTCGGTGTTCCAGCGCAGCCGGTACTGGCTCGCCCCGGCGGCGCCGGACGCGGCCGGGCCCGGGCTCGGCGCGACCGGCCATCCGCTGCTCACGGCCGTCGTCGACCTGGCCGACGGGGACGGTCTGGTGCTGACCGGCCGGGTGTCGCCGCGGCGGCACGGCTGGATCCTCGACCACACGGTGCACGGGGCCGTCGTGGTGCCGGGCACCGTGTTCCTCGACCTGGCCGCGCACGCGGGCGGCCGTGTGGGGCTGCGGCGGGTCGAGGAGCTGACCCTGGAGGCCCCGCTCGTCCTGCACGACGAGGGCGAGGTCTTCATCCAGGTCGCGGTGTCGGGGCCGCAGCCGGACGGGCGGCGTGAGGTGACCGTCCACGCCCGGCCGGACGAGACCTCGCCCTGGACCCGGCACGCCTCCGGTGTGCTCGGCGAGGCCCCGGCCGTCCCCCCGGAGCCGGTGGGAGAGGTCTGGCCGCCCGCCGGTGCCGAGCCGGTGGACGTGGCCGATCTCTACAGCGGGCTCGCCCGGCAGGGACTCGGGTACGGGCCGGCGTTCCGCGGGCTGCGGGCGGCGTGGCGTTCCGGTGACACCGTGTACGCCGAAGCGGCGCTGCCCGGGGAGCTTGCGGACGGCGGCTTCTCGCTGCACCCGGCGCTGCTGGACGCGGCGCTGCACCCGCTGGCGGGCTCGGACGGAGACGACGCCGTCCGGCTGCCCTTCAGCTGGAGCGGCGTCGACGTGGCCGGGGAGGGCGCGGACGTCCTGCGCGTACGGCTGACGGCCACCGGGGACGGCACGCTGCGGCTGACCGCCGTCGATCCCGAGGGACGCGCGGTGCTGTCGGCCGAGTCGCTGACGACACGGCCGGTGGCGGCGGAACGGCTCGCCGCGGCCGGACGGACGGTGCGCGACGCGCTGTTCCGGCTCGAATGGGAGCAGGTCACGGCGGCCTCCGCGGCCCCGGCGAACGGGGTGGTGCTGGCGGCCTGCGGCGAAGGGGCCCCGGCGGCGGAGCCGCCCGGGTTCTCCTCGCACGAGGACCTCGACGCCCTGCGCACCGCCCTGTCCGAGGGGCGGGGCGCACCGGACGTGGTGGTGCTCCCGGTCGGCGCCGCCGAGCCCGGAGCGGACGGGGCCCGCGAGCTGACCGCCCGCGTGCTGGCCGTGCTGCAGGACTGGCTCGGCGACGCGCGCTGGGACGGCGCCCGGCTGGCGGTCGTCACCCGCGGCGCGGTCGCGGCGGGCGGCGGGCACCCCGTGGACCTGGCCGCCGCGGCCGTGTGGGGCCTGGTCCGCACCGCCCAGACCGAGAACCCCGGACGCTTCGTGCTCGTCGACGTCGACGGCGCCGAAGCCTCCCTCCGGGCGTTGCCCGCCGCGGTCCAGGGCGGCGAGCCGCAGCTGGCGTTGCGCGAGGGCCGGGCCCACGCGCCGCGGCTGGCGCGGGCCGCCGCCGAACCGGGCGCGTTCCCGTTCCGGCCGGAGGGCACGGTGCTGGTGACCGGCGGGACCGGGGCGCTGGGCGCGCAGGCGGCCCGCCACCTGGTGACCCGGCACGGGGTGCGGCGCCTGCTGCTGGTCAGCCGGCGCGGGCCGCAGGCGCCGGGCGCGTCCGAGCTGCGGGCCGAGCTCACCGGCCTGGGCGCCGAGGTCACCATCGCGGCCTGCGACACCGCCGACCGGTCGGCGCTCGCCGCGGTGCTCGCGGACGTGCCGGCCGAGCACCCGCTGACGGCCGTCGTGCACACCGCGGGGGTGCTCGACGACGGGGTGCTGGGCTCGCTGACCCCCGAGCGTCTGGACACGGTGCTGCGGCCCAAGGTGGACGCGGCGTGGAACCTGCACCTGCTCACCGCGGGCATGGACCTGACGGCGTTCGTGCTCTACTCGTCCCTGGCGGGCGTGCTGGGCAACGCCGGGCAGGGCGGCTACGCGGCCGGCAACGCCTTCCTGGACGCGCTGGCCGAGCATCGCCGCGCCGCCGGGCTGCCGGCCGTCTCCCTGGCCTGGGGCCTGTGGGACCAGGACGGCGGCATGGCGGGCCGGCTCGACCGCGCCGGCCGGGCCCGGCTGTCGCGCACCGGGGTCGCCCCGCTCACCGCCGAGGAGGGCGCCGCCCTGTTCGACGCGGCGGTCGCCGGTGACCGGCCCGTGGTCGTCCCCGCCCGGCTCGACACCGCGGTGCTGCGGGACCTGGCCGCGCGGGACGCGCTGCCCGCCGTCCTGCGCGGCCTGGTGCGGGCGCCGGCCCGGCCCGCGGCACCGGCCGCCGACGCCGGACCCGGCCTGGTCGAGCGGCTGGCCGGGCGGTCCGAGCGCGAGCAGGAACGGATCCTGCTCGACATGGTCCGCGCCGAGGCCGCCGCGGCGCTCGGCCACGCCGGCGGCGAGCTGGTCGACGACGACCGGGGCTTCATGGACATGGGCTTCGACTCGCTGACGGCGGTCGAGTTCCGCAACCGGCTCGGCGGCGTCACCGGGCGGCGGCTGCCGGCGTCCCTGCTGTTCGACCATCCGACGCCGAACGCGCTGGCCCGGCATCTGCGCACGGTGCTGGTCAACGGCGACGGCCACGGCTCAGGAAACGGCTCGGGCAACGGTTCCGGGAACGGCCGGGCCGCCTGGGCGGAACTGGACCGGCTGGAGGCCGGGCTGCCCGAGGTGCTGGCCGACGAGGACGCCCGCGTCCGGCTGGCCGGCCGGCTGCGGGACCTGCTGGCGCGCGTCGACGGGAGCGCCGATGTCGCCGTCCGGCTCGAGGACGCGACCGACGAAGAGATCTTCGACCTCATCGACCGGGAGCTGGGCGAGCGCTGAACCCCGCGAACCCGGCGTCCACCTGCGAGGAGAGCACACCGCATGGCGAACGAGGACAGACTCCGCGACTACCTCAAGCGGGTCACGGCCGACCTCAAGGTGACCCGGGAACGGCTCCGGGAGGTCGAGTCGGCCTCCCGGGAGCCGATCGCGATCGTCGCGATCGGCTGCCGCTACCCGGGCGGCGTCGAGTCCCCGGAGGACCTGTGGGACCTGGTGGTCTCGGGCGCCGACGCCATCACCGGGTTCCCCGCCGACCGGGGCTGGGACGTGGACGGCCTGTACGACCCGGATCCGGAGCGTCCCGGCAAGAGCTACACCCGGCACGGCGGGTTCCTGCACGAGGCCGCGTACTTCGACGCGGAGTTCTTCGGGATCAGCCCGCGTGAGGCGCTGGCGATGGATCCGCAGCAGCGGCTGCTGCTGGAGACCTCCTGGGAGGCGCTGGAGCGGGCGGGGATCGACCCGTCGTCCCTGCGCGGCAGCCCGACGGGCGTGTTCGCCGGGGTGATGTACGGCGACTACGCCTCCCGGCTGCGGCCGGCGCCCGAGGAGGTCGAGGGATATCTGACCGCCGGCAGCGCGGGCAGCGTCGCCTCCGGGCGGGTGGCCTACACGTTCGGGTTCGAGGGCCCGGCGGTCACGGTGGACACGGCCTGCTCCTCGTCGCTGGTGGCGGTGCATCTGGCGGTGCAGGCGCTGCGCAACGGCGAGTGCACGCTCGCGCTGGCCGGCGGAGTGACGGTGATGTCCGACCCCGGCAGCTTCGTGGAGTTCAGCAGGCAGCGGGGACTGTCGGCGGACGGGCGGTGCAAGGCGTACTCGGCGGCGGCCGACGGCACCGGCTGGGCCGAGGGCGTCGGCGTGCTGCTGCTGGAACGCCTGTCGGACGCCAAGCGCCACGGTCATCCCGTCCTGGCCGTCCTGGCGGGCAGCGCGGTCAACCAGGACGGCGCCAGCAGCCGGCTGACGGCGCCGAACGGCATGGCCCAGCAGCGGGTGATCCGGCAGGCCCTGGCCTCCGCCCGCCTGCGGCCCGCCGACATCGACGCGGTCGAGGGGCACGGCACCGGCACCACCCTCGGCGACCCGATCGAAGTCCACGCCCTGCAGGCCGCCTACGGGCAGGACCGTGACCGGCCGTTGTGGCTGGGCTCGGTGAAGTCCAACATCGGCCACACCCAGGCCGCGGCGGGCGTCGCCGGGATGATCAAGATGATCATGGCGATGCGGCACGAACTGCTGCCGCGCACCCTGCACGCCGACGAACCCAGCCCCCACATCGACTGGGACGCCGGAGACGTCCGCCTCCTCAGCGAACCCGTCCCCTGGCCCCGCGACGAGGAGCGCCCCCGGCGCGCGGCGGTGTCGTCCTTCGGGATCAGCGGCACCAACGCCCACCTCATCATCGAAGAGGCCCCCGCCGCCGAGCCCTCCCCGGCACGGGAGCGGCCCTCCCCGTCGATGCCGCTGCCGGTCCTGCTGTCCGGCAAGACCGGCCAGGCCGTCCGCGACCAGGCCCGGCGGCTGCTGGACCACGTACGGGACAACGGCGACGTTCCGCTCGCGGACATCGCGCACACGTTGGCCCGCCGTCCGGCATTCGCCCATCGCGCCGTCGTGCTCGCCCATGACCACGATTCCCTGGCGGAGGCTTTGGAGGCCGCCGCCGACGGCCGTGCCGGCGACGGCGTCGCCCACGGCGTCGCCCGGCCGGGGAAGGTGGCCTTCCTGTTCTCCGGGCAGGGCAGCCAGCATCCGGGCATGGGACGCGACCTCTACCACGCCTTCCCGGTCTTCGCGGAGGCGATCAACGAGGTCGCCGCGCACCTGGAGCCGCATCTGGACCGGCCGATCAAGCCGCTGCTGTTCGACGACGACGGGACGTTGCTGGACCAGACCCGCTACACCCAGCCGGCCCTGTTCGCCTTCCACGTCGCCTGCCACCGCCTGCTGGAGCACCTCGGCGTCCATCCCGACCTGCTCATCGGCCACTCCCTGGGCGAACTGTCGGCCGCGTACCTGGCCGGGGTCTGGTCCCTCCCGGACGCCGCACGCCTGGTCGCCGCCCGCGCCCGGCTGATGCACGGCACCCCGCCCGGCGCCATGCTGGCCGTCCACGCCTCGTCCGAGGCCCTGGCCCCGTTCCTCGACCGGTCCCCGGACGTGGCCGTCGCCGCCGTCAACTCCCCGGCCAACACCGTCCTGTCCGGTGACCCCGGCACCCTGGAGGCCCTCGCCGGACGACTCGGCGAGCAGGGCATCCGCACCACGCCGCTGCGCGTCCACCACGCCTTCCACTCCGCGCACATGGACGGCGTCCTCGACGAGTTCCACGACGTCGCCGCGGCCCTCACCTACCACCCGCCCCGGATCCCCCTGATCTCCAACCTGACCGGGCAGATCGCCGACCCCGGCCAGATCACCGCCCCGCAGTACTGGACCGACCACATCCGCCGCACGGTCCACTACCGGCAGGGCGTCCAGACCCTCCACGAGAACGGCGTCGCCCACTACCTCGAGATCACCCCCAGGCCCACGCTCGCCGCTCTCACCGAGCAGACCCTCGACACCGCGAACGTCATCCCCCTGCAGAATCCCAAGCGGCCTTCCGCGCACCGGTTCCTGGAAGCCCTCGCCGAACTCCACACCACCAGCACCGCCGCCATCGACTGGCGGCGGCTCACCCCCGGAGAGCACACCGCGCTCCCCACCTATCCCTTCCAGCGAACCCGCTACTGGCTCGATCCGTCGGCCGGTTCCGGGGACGTCGCCTCGGCGGGGCTGGATCCGGCACGGCATCCGCTGCTGGGCGCCGTGGTCGAGGACGCCGACGACGGCGGGCTGCTGCTGACCGGGCGGATCAGCGTGGAGCAGACGCCCTGGCTGGCCGACCACGCGGTGCACGGCGCCGTCATGCTGCCCGGCGCGGCGCTGGTCGAGCTGGCCCTGCACGCGGGCGGGCTGGCGGGCGCCCCGCGCGTGGAGGAACTGACCCTGCAGGCGCCGCTCATGCTCGGCCCCGCCGATCAGGTCCGGTTGCAGATCTCCGTCGCGGCGCCGGACGAGGCGGGCCGGCGCGGCATCACCGTTCACTCCCGTCCGGCCGGGGCCGAGGACGCGCCGTGGACGTGCCACGCCACCGGAGTCCTCGGCGTCGAGGCCGGGCCGGAGCCCCCCGCGATGGCGGGCGCGTGGCCGCCGCCCGGTTCCGAGCCGCTCGACGTCGCCGACCTTTACGCCAGGCTCGAAGATCTGGGCCTGGGCTACGGTCCCGCCTTCCGGGGGGTCACCGCGGCCTGGCGGAACGGCGCCGACGTGTACGCGGAGGTGCGGCTGCCGGAGGACGTGGACGCCGAGGGCCACGGGCTGCATCCCGCCCTCCTCGACGCCGCCCTGCACGCCGCCGCGCACGACGCCTCCGACCTGCGGGTCCCCTACTCGTGGTCCGGTGTCGCGCTGCACGCCACGGGCGCCACCGAGCTGCGGGTCCGCGCCGCCCTCGACGGCGACACGGTGACCGTTCACCTCGCCGATCGGGACGGCGCGCCCGTCGCCACCGTGGAGGCGCTCGGCGTACGGCCGATCAGCGCCGCGCAGACGGTCTCCGCCGGAGCCCCCGGCGTCCTGTACCACCTGCGGTGGAGGCCGACCGAGCTGCCCGCCGCGGACGCACGCTCCGCCGAGGCCGACATCGTCGCCGTCCCGGCCGGGGGCGCGGACGCCGAGGCGGCGCAGGCCGCGGTCTGCGACGCCCTGCAGGCGTTGCAGGAGCGGCTCCCCGGCCAGGCCCCGCTGGTCTTCGTCACCACGGGCGCGGTCGCGGTCGACGCGGACGAGTCACCGGACCTCGGCTCGGCCCCGGTGTGGGGGCTGATCCGTTCCGCCCAGACCGAGCATCCCGACCGCATCGTCCTGCTGGACGTCGACGAGGGCGACGTCTCCCGCGAGGCGGTGGCCGCGGCGCTGGCCTCCGGTGAGCCGCAGCTCGCCCTGCGCCGGGGCAGGGCGTACGTGCCCCGGCTGGTGCGTTCCGCCGCTCCCCCGCCGGACGGCTCCGAGTCCCCGGCGGGGAACGGGACGGTGCTCGTCACCGGAGGGACCGGCGCGCTCGGCTCGCTGATCGCCCGCCATCTGGTCGAACGGCACGGTGTGCGGCGGCTGCTGCTGACCAGCCGGCGGGGTCCGGCCGCGGCGGGCGCCGCCGAGCTGGTCGCCGAGCTGGCCGGGCTGGGCGCCGAGGCGGTCGTCGCCGCCTGCGACGGCGCGGACCGCGCGCGGCTGGCGGAGCTGCTGGAGTCCGTTCCGCCCGAGCACCCGCTCGTCGGGGTCGTGCACACCGCCGGCGTCCTCGACGACGGCGTCGTCACCTCGCTCGGCCCCGGCCGCATCGCCCGGGTCTTCGCCGCCAAGGCGGCCGGCGCCTGGCATCTGCACGAGCTGACCCGGGACCTGGACCTGCGGTTCTTCGTGCTGTACTCGTCGCTGGCCGGTGTGCTGGGCAGCGGCGGGCAGGGCAACTACGCCGCCGCCAACGTCTTCCTCGACGCGCTCGCCGAGCACCGCCGCGCCGCCGGGCTGCCCGCCGTCTCCCTGGCCTGGGGCCTGTGGGCGGAGAAGGGGGCCATGACCGGCGGGCTGGCCGACGCCGACCGGGCCCGGCTGAGCCGTGCCGGGGTCGAGCCGCTGGGCTCCGCCGAAGGACTGGCCCTCTTCGACGCCGCGCTGCGCTCCGGCGAGCCCACCGTGACCTGCGTCCGCTGGAACCTGCCCGCGCTGCGCGCGCAGGCCGGACCGGACGGTCCCCCCGCCGTGCTGCGCGAGCTGGTCCCCGCGCGGGCCCGCCGCCGGGCCGCCGGCGGTGACCCGGCCGGGTGGGCGCGGCGCCTGCTCGGGCTGCCGGAGGCGGAACGGCACGAGGCCGCGCTGGACCTGGTGCGCGAGACCGCCGCCGTGGTGCTCGGCCACTCCGGCGCCGACCGGATCGAACGCGAGCAGGCGTTCCAGGAGATGGGCCTGGACTCCCTGTCGGCCATGGAGCTGCGCAACCGGCTGGGCGCGGCGTGCGGGCGGCGGCTGCCCTCCACCGTCGTGTTCGACCATCCGACCCCGGACGCGCTGGCCGCGTACCTGTGCCGGGAGATCTCCGGGGACACCGCCGGGAACGTCGCGGAGGCCGACCGGCCCGTCCCGGCCTCCGCCGCCCCCGCCGTCGCCGACGACCCCATCGCGATCATCGGCATGAGCTGCCGCTTCCCCGGCGGGGTCGGCACTCCCGAGCAGTTGTGGGAGCTGGTCGCCGAGGGCCGTGACGCCATCGGCGCGTTCCCCGCCGACCGCGGCTGGGACCGGGTGGAGGAGCTGCCGGGTTCGGGGGGCGGCTTCCTGGACGACCCCGCCGCCTTCGACCCCGCGTTCTTCAAGATCTCTCCGGAGGAGGCCCTGGCCATGGACCCCCAGCAGCGGCTGCTGCTGGAGCTGTCCTGGGAGGCCGTCGAACGCGCCCGGATCGACCCCGCCGGGCTGCGCGGCAGCCGCACCGGCGTCTTCGCCGGGATCATGAACAACGACTACGGCGCCCGCGCGTACCTGCGGGATCCCTCCGCCGTCCCGGACGGGCACGTCATCACCGGCAACACCGCCAGCGTCGCCTCCGGGCGGATCTCCTACGCCCTCGGGCTGCAGGGCCCGGCCATCACCGTCGACACCGCCTGCTCGTCCTCGCTCGTCGCCCTCCACCTGGCGGCGCAGTCGCTGCGCAGCGGCGAGTGCGAGCTGGCCCTGGCCGGTGGCGCCACCGTGCTGGCCACCCCGACCCTGTTCCGCGAGTTCGGCCGCCGGGGCGGGCTGTCCCCCGACGGCCGGTGCCGGGCGTTCTCCGCCGACGCGGCCGGAACGGGCTGGGGCGAAGGCGCGGGCGTGCTGCTGCTGGAACGGCTGTCGGACGCCCGCCGCAACGGGCATCCGGTGCTGGCGCTGCTCCGCGGCTCGGCCGTCAACCAGGACGGCGCCAGCAACGGGCTCACCGCGCCGAACGGTCCCGCCCAGCGGCGGCTCATCGAGCAGGCGCTGGCCGCCGCCGGACTGTCCCCCGCCGACGTCGACGCCGTCGACGGGCACGGCACCGCCACGTCCCTCGGCGACCCCATCGAGGTGCACGCCCTGATGTCCGTCTACGGCAGGGACCGCGAGCGGCCGCTGTGGCTGGGGACGGTCAAGTCCAACATCGGGCACGCCCAGGCCGCCGCCGGGGTCGCCGGCGTGATCAAAATGGTGCTGGCGATGGCGCACGGCACGCTGCCCCGGACGCTGCACGTCACCGAGCCCACCGGGCAGGTCGACTGGAGCGCGGGCGCGGTGCGGCTGCTCACCGAGCCCGTCGCCTGGCCGGACACCGGGCGGCCGCGGCGGGCGGCGGTGTCGGCGTTCGGGCTCAGCGGCACCAACGCCCATGTCATCCTCGAGCAGGCCCCGCCCGTTCCGGACGCCGCGCCCGCACCCGCACCGGCCTTCCCGGCGACCGTGCCGCTGCCGCTGTCGGCCAAGAGCCCCGAGGCGCTGCGCGACCAGGCGCGGCGGCTGCACGACCATCTGCAGGACCGCCCGGACGCGGACCTGCGCGGGATCGCCCGTTCCCTGGCGGTCACGCGGGCGACCTTCCGGCACCGCGCCGTGGTGGTGGGCGAGGACCGCGAGGAGCTGCTGCAGGGGCTGGCCGCCCTGGCCAAGGACGCCGCCGCGCCCGGCGTGTGCGCCGGAACCCCGGACCGGCGGCGCAGGATCGCCTTCGTCCTGCCCGACCGGTCCGGGGACGGGCCCGCCGACGACGACATCGCCCGGTTCCGGGAGTCCGCGGAGTCCTTCCGCGCCGGATTCGACGCCTGCCGCGACGTCGTCGCCGGGGCGGAGCCGTCCGCGGAGGAACGCGACGACCTGCGGCACTTCGCCGTCCTGGTCGCCCTGGCGGGGATGTGGCGCGCGCACGGCGTCCGCCCGGACGCGGTCCTCGGCCACGGTGTCGGAGAGATCGCCGCCGCCCATCTCGCCGGCGTGCTGCCCCTGCGGGAGGCCGCCGAACTGGTCGTCGCGCGCCGCCGGGGCGCCGAGCGCCGCCCGGAGCTTCCCGCCGGGAAGACGCCGTCCGGGATCACGGTGCACCCGGCCGACGCGGCCGGGCGGCTCGACGACCACGTCCTGGTCGAGCTGAGCCTCCGGGATCGCCGGTTCGTCACCGACCTCGCCCGGGTGCACACCGTCACCGCCGCGCGCGTCGACTGGTCGCCGCTGCTCACGGGCCGCCTGGTCGACCTGCCGACGTACGCGTTCCAGCACGGCCGGTACTGGCTGGAGGGCTCCTCCTGACGGCGGCGGGGCCGCCCGCGGGCTCAGCCGCGGGCGGCCCCGTCCTGCGGGAGGATCGTGACGGCGGTGGCGATCAGGCCGCCGTCGACCGCCCAGCGCCCGTGGAAGACCGGCAGCGGAGGGTCGGGGGCCAGGAGGCGGGCGGTGAACGTCCCGTCCGGAGCGAACGTGACGGAGGCCTGCTCGAAGCCCAGCCACCGCCCGGTGAGCGGGAACCACGCCTTGTAGACGGCCTCCTTCGCGCTGAACAGCAGCCGGTCGGCGTGCACGCCGGGTCCGGTCATGCCCAGCGCGCCGTGTTCCTCCGGGCGCGCGACGCTCTCCAGGACCCCTTCGGGGAGCGGCAGGTGCGGCTCGGCGTCGATGCCGATCGCGCGCACGTCGCCGGCCCTCGCCACGGCCGCCGCCCGGTAGCCCTCGCAGTGGGTCATGCTGCCGACGACGCCGTGCGGCCAGCGGGGCGCCCCGCGCTCCCCGCGCAGGATCGGCCCGGGGGGCTCGCCCAGGTCGGCCAGCGCCCGCCGCGCGCACCAGCGGACGGACGCGAACTCCCGGCGCCGCCGCTCCACCGCGCGGCGCACCATCGCCTCCTCCTCGGGGAACAGGAAGGCGTCGGGGACGTCGCCGTACACGCAGACGGCCGCCGCGCTCGGCGGCAGGATCCGCTCGATCACGAGTCCGCGAGCCGTGCCCGGAGCCGGGTCAGGCGTTCCAGTACGACGTCGGCGACGCCCTGCGGATCGCTCTCGATGAAGAAGTGGCCGCCGGCGAAGACGCGGACCTCGGTGCCGGCCGTGGTGTGCCGGGCCCAGTCCCGGGCCTCCTCCAGGGTCGTCAGCGGGTCCGACTCGCCGGTCAGCACCGTGATCGGGCAGTTCAGCACGGGTCCGGGGGAATGCCGGTACGCCTCGATCGCGCCGTGGTCGGCCTGCAGCACCGGCAGGAACAGCGCGCGCATCTCCGGGTCGTTCAGCAGTCCGGCGCCGGCGCCGCCCAGGGTGATGAGCCAGCCGACGAACTCCTCCTCGTCGCGCGGCCGCAACGCCGGGCGCGCCCGGGACGGGGCGCGGCGGCCGGACGCGAACAGTTCACGGAGGACGACGCCGGCCTCGCGCTCCAGGCGCCGGGCCACCTCGTAGCCGACCACGGCCCCCATGCTGTGCCCGAAGAACGCGAGGTCCGCGTCCACCGGGACGTGCGGGGCGATCCGGTCGGCGAGCTCGCCGATGTCGTGGACGAGCGCCTCGCGGCGGCGGTCCTGCCGGCCCGGATACTGCACCGCCAGCACCTCGACGGCGGGCCACAACCGGTCCGCCAGGCCGCGGTACATGACGGCCGATCCCCCGGCGTAGGGGAAGCACACCAGCCGCACGCCGGCCTCCGGCGCCGGGCGAAGGCGGCGCAACCACAGTTCCCGGCTCATTCAGCCTCCCAGCCGTCGGTCCATGCGCCGGTCGCGCCCGTGCGCGACCGCATCTCGGATCGTGGCGCGGCACGGCCGTCACCGGATGGCGGGACGCTGGAGCCGCGCTGGGGGCCGGGTCCGGGGGTTCAGGCTCGCGGTCTCGACTGCGACAGCCAGACCAGGACCGCCGCCGCGATGCACGCGACGACCTCGAGCACGCAGATGACGCGGACCGCCGCATCGCCGTCGCCGATGCCGTCGAACGCCCGCAGCACCGCGAAGACCAGCGGCACGCTGACCCCGATCCGGCCGGCGGGGCCGGGCAGCAGCACCAGCCAGGCCGCGGCCAGCAGCACCGCCGCCAGGCCGAGCACGAAGGTCGTGGTCGGCTCGCCCTCGTCACGGGTCAGCCAGGACACCAGCCACTCCAGGCCGACCAGCGCCGCGGCGCCCACCACCGCCAGCGCCGCCCACAGCGGCCGCACCCGCGCCAGGGCCGAGCCGGAGGCCGGCCCTCGTTCGTAGGTCATGTCTGCTCCAATAGCATGCCAGGCTACATGTAGACAGACACAGTATTGCACGGACCCGGTTCCCCCGGGGGTCGCCGCGGCCCGGACCACCGAGCCCCCAGAACTCCTCGAGCACCGGCGCCCACGATGCTCCCGTGACGGCCGCCCGGCCGTCCCGAGCACCCCTCGCCGACCCGGGAGACCTCCGATGACCGGAATGCTGGGAGCCTCGGTCCTGATCGGCAGCGGGCTGGTCGCGGGCGTGCTGTTCGCAGTAGCGCTCAGCACGCTGCCCGCGCTGATGGCCATGCCGCCGGACCGCTACATCTACGCGCACAAACTGCTGGGCCGGAACTGGGATCCGACGATGCCGATCATCGTCCTCGGCTCGACGCTGCTGGATCTGACGCTCGCGGCGACCGTCCAGGGGACGGTCCGCTGGCTGTTCCTGACCGCGGCGGTCCTGCTGCTGGGCGTGTCGGTGGTGTCCCACCTGTGCAACGTGCCGATCAACAAGCGGATGCGCGCGCTGACCCCCGAGACGATCCCGGCCGACTGGCAGGACCCGCGGCCGCTGTGGCGTTCCTGGCATCTGCTGCGCACCGCCCTGGCCATCGCGGCGCTGTGCGTCAACAGCGCCGCGGTCACCCTGATGTGACCCCCCGAGGAGCACCGATGACGGAGACCACGGCCCCGGAGATCGACTTCAACCCCTTCGATCCCGCCTATCGCGCCGACCCCTACCCCTACTACCACCGGCTCCGCGAGCGCGCGCCGATCTACCGCAACCCCCTCGGCCACTGGCTGCTGAGCCGGTACCGGGACTGCACCGCGGTGCTGCGCGACGACCGGTTCGGCCACGGATCGCCGGACCTGCTGCGCGAGAACACCTTCCGCAAGCCCGTGGAGGGCCGCGCCCGGCCGTTCATCCTGCTGGACCCGCCGGAGCACACCCGGCTGCGGTCGCTGGTCAACAAGGCGTTCACGCCCCGGACCGTCCGCCGGCTGGCGCCGCGCATCCAGGAACTGGTCGACCAGATGCTCGACGAGATGATCGACGCCGGCGAGGTCGACTTCATGGAGGCGTTCGCCTACCCGCTGCCGGTCACCGTGATCAGCGAGATGCTGGGCGTCCCGGCCGCCGACCGGGACGCCGTGCGCGAGCTGTCGCACATCGTCGCGCGCAGCGTGGACCCCGACTTCCGGCTGTCGGAGGAGGACAAGCGGGCGCGCGACGAGGCCTTCGCCCGGTTCGACGACTACTTCCGCGAGCTGGTCGCCGAGCGCCGCCGCAGGCCGGCCGACGACCTGCTGACCAACCTGGTGACGGTGCACGAGGACGGCGAGCGGCTCACCGAGGCCGAGCTGCTGACCACCTGCATCCTGCTGTACGTGGCCGGCCACGAGACCACCACCGACCTGCTCGGCAACGGCACCCTGGCGCTGTCGCGCAACCCCGACCAGTTCCACCGGCTGCGCACCTCCCCGGGGCTGGCCGAGTCCGCCGTGGAGGAGCTGCTGCGCTACGACCCGCCCACGCAGATGTCCCGGCGCACCGCGCTGACCGACGCCGACGTCAACGGGCATCCGATCGCGGCGGGCGAGCAGGTGGTGATCCTGCGCGGCGCCGCCAACCGCGACCCGGAGGTCTTCCCCGACCCCGACCGCCTCGACCTGGGCCGGATGGGCAACCGGCACCTGTCCTTCGACGGCGGCATCCACTACTGCCTCGGCGCCCCGCTGGCCCGGCTGGAGGGCGCCATCGCCTTCGCCACGATCACCCGGCGGCTGAGGCACGTCGAGACGACCACCGACACCCTGCGCTACCGGGACAACCTCATCATCCGCGGCCTGGCCGAGCTCCCGGTGCGCCTGCGGTCCTGACCTCTTCCGACACCAGCGACCTTCCAGGAGTGCACGATGCCCTTCGCAGCCATCACCTACGACATCAAGCCCGGATGCGAGGACGAGATCGCCGAGATCTTCACCGACTTCAAGCGCGTCAGCGACCCGGCGGTGCGGGACGAGTCGGGCCGGGAGGTGGCCCGGGTGCTGGGAACCGCGCTGTTCATCCAGGACGACACGATGGTCCGCTTCATCGAGTACCAGGGCGAGCTGGAGGCCGTCGCCCGCTTCATGGCGACGCAGCCCGGGGTCCAGGAGGTGGAGCGCAGGCTCAAGCCCTACCTGGCCGGCCCGCGCGACACCGACACCGTGGAGGGGTTCGTGGCGACGTTCCAGAAGAGCACCATGCGGTGCATCTCCCAGCTGTTCAAACCGCGGGACTGAACGCCGCCCGCAACGGATCGGCGCCGTCTCCCTCCCCGGTGCGCCCGGGGAAGGAGACGGCGCCGAAGCCGCCTCGAGCGGTGCCACCGTGGAGACGCGGGCTATCCACGGTGGGTGTCACGCCGTCCGATCCGGTCAGCCCTGCGGCCGGGCCGCCACCGGGGTCGCCTGCCGTTCCCTGGAACGTTCTGGCTCGCCGTCGCAGCGTTCCACCGACACCAGGGGCCGTGGCCGGTCCAGCACGGGGCTCAGCGGAATGACCGGGTGCGGGGCGACGCCGTTGCGGCCCCTGCCGTCCGGTCCCGCGGCGGGGACCTGCGGGCGGTACGGCCCGGGGCCGGCGGACGGGCCGGTGGAGTGCCCCGAGATCAGCTGCTCCAGCCGTTCCCGCGCGTAGATCCGGCTCAGCTCCGGGAACTCGTAGTACAGCGGTCCATCCGGCGTCTGCCGCACGACCCGCAGCAGGTGGCTTTCCACCAGCCGCCCGAGCACGGCCTCGGCCGCGGCGCGGTCGCAGCCCAGCAGGGTGGCCGCCTGGTCGGCGGAGAAGGCGCCGGTGGGCAGCAGCGCCAGCAGCTGGAAGATCGACTTCTCCCGGTCGCCGATGCGCCGGTAGGTGGCGTCGTAGGCGGCCCGCAGATCCAGGTCGCCGATGCGCAGCGCGTTCAGCCGGGTGGTCGGGTCGGCCAGCTCCTCGGCGAACTTCTCCAGCGGCCAGGACGGCCTGGCCGCCAGGCGCATCCCGGCGACCCGCAGCGCCAGCGGCAGCATGCCGCACATGGTGACGATCCGGGCCGCCGTCGCCCGTTCCATCTGCACCCGCCACTGCCCCACGATCCGGCCCAGCAGCTCCATGGCCTGCTCGAAGCTCAGCACGTCGAGCGCCACCGTGCACGAGGAGGGCAGGCCGTGGCCGCGGCCGGTGACGATGACGGCGCAGCCCGGCGAGCCGGGCAGCAGCCGGGTGACCTCGGCGGAACTGACGGCGTCGTCGAGCACCACCAGCAGCCGGCGGCCGGCCGCCCAGGTGCGGAACTGCTTGGCGCGCTCGTCGACCGACGCGGGGATCTCCTCGGCGGGGAAGCCGGCCGCCCGCAGGAACTGCTGGAGCACGTCGGCGGGGCTGGCCGGCCGGTCGGTCATCCCGCCCAGGTCCGCGTACAGCTGCCCGTCGGGGAAGTGCCGGCTGATCCGGTGGGCCAGCCGCACCGCCAGGGCCGTCTTGCCGACCCCCGCCATGCCCACGATGCTCGCGACCCGGACGGAGTCGCGGTCGTCCTCGGCCAGCAGGTGCCGGGAGAGCCGGTCCAGGATGTCCTCCCGGCCGGTGAAGTCCTCGATGTCCGGGGGAAGCTGGGCGGGCGGGACCCGGGTGAGCGAGGACACCCCGCCCGCGTGCGGGGCCTGCGGCTCGGGGCGGGACTCCTCCCGGGGACGCCGCTCCCCAGGAGGCAGGGACCGGGCGGCCGCGTCCGGCTCCGCGGGCTGGTGCTCCCGCGGAGCCGTCATCACCGCGGTGCGGCGCATCGGCGGCTCGGGGGTCCAGTCCGACGACAGCAGCGACTGGTGGAGCTTGACCAGCGAGGCCGACGGCTCCAGGCCCAGGTTCTCCACCAGCGTGTCGCGCAGCCTGCGGTACACGTCCAGGGCCTCGTAGCGCCGTCCGGCGCCCTGCAGCGCCAGCATCAGCTTGGCGTGGAAGACCTCGTGCAGCGGATGCGCCGTGGTGAGCGTCTTCAGCTCGCTGATCAGCTCCTGGTGCCGGCCGAGCTGCAGATCGGCGTCGATCCGCACCTCCAGCGCCCGCAGCCGGCGCTCCTCGAGCCTGGTGACCTCCGCCGACAGGATCGGGCCGGTGTCGACGTCGGCCAGCGCCGGGCCGCGCCACAGCGCCAGCGCCTGGCCGAGGATCCGGGAGGCCCGCTCCGGCTCGCCGCCGTCGAAGGCGGCCTGGCCCTCCTCGAGCAGCCGCTCGAACCGGCAGTGGTCCAGGTCCTCCGGCGAGACCGTCATGACATAGCCGTAGGCCTTGGTCCGCAGCGTCTCGTTCGACGGGTCGGCGGCCAGCACCTTGCGCAGCTTGTAGATGTAGGTCTGCAGGGTGGCCAGCGCGCTCGGCGGCGGGTTCTCGCCCCACAGCTCGTCGATGAGCGTCCGGCTCCGCACGATATGGCCCTGGTGCAGCAGCAGCAGCGCCAGGACCTCGCGCACTTTGGGCGCCGACGGGGTGCGGTCCCCCTCCGGCCCGATGACCTCGAGGGGGCCGAGTACTCGGAATCTCATGCCGCACCTTCCCGCAGGTCGGCGGCATTGTTCATTACCGCATGCCCAAACCGCCCTGCCGAGCGGGCATTCACTCTTCGTCGTCCGGGATTCACCGACCGCACAGCGCCCCCTTGGTGCCGTTTGTGCCAATTCACCGTCTCGGGCAACATTAGACAACGTCTAATCTCACTCGTCCAGACCCGTCATCGCCGCTGGCAGATATCCACCAAAGCGGTTTGCTGCTCTTATAGACAGCCTACATACTGTTTGCCCTGACAGTGGGCACTGCACGGTTTGACACCGAACATGCACGCAGAGCACCGAACTGATGGTGAGAGGCCCTCTCGCACAAAGCCTGACCGCCCCGGGTGGCGCGCACCCCGCAACGCGCGTAACGGTCCTGAAACACAAGAAAGACCTAAGATACTTCGACAAACCCGTTCTCGCCACTTGGCGTAAATTGAGTGTTCAATCACTGGACACTGACCAGATCCGGCCAGCCGAAGTCCGGACACCGGATACCCGATTATTGGGCATGCCGGCGCAATGCGGGAAACCCCTGACGGGGACCCGCCGGCAGGCGTATCTGCTGATCAGCGCAGAAAGCGCGCGGCATATCCGGCCAGCGCGGCCGGATCGTCGACCGGGCCACGGAACGCGATGTGACCGTCCGGCCGCACCAGGTGAACCGTCGACCCGGGTTCGGTGAGCCGCAGGCGCACCGCGGCGTACTTGTCGGCCAGGGCCCGCAGTTCCGCCAGCGGCACCGGCGGCGCGCCGGCGGAGTCACGGGGGACCAGCAGCGTCCACTCGGTGCAGCACGGACGGGTCCCGGCGGCGAGGTCGAGCAGGCCCGGCATCGGGTCGCCCGCCTGGGGCCCGCCGGGACGTCCCTGGTCCTGCGACAGCGGGCTCTGCCGGTAGGTGACCGACGGCTGGGTGCGCATGTCCACCCGGCCCTGCCTGATCCGGGGGCCGTGCGTGGCCTGCGAGTCCTCGCTGGTGCCCATGCCCAGCACCCGCTCGGTCACCTCGACCAGCTTCCGCGCCACCCGCCTGCGCTCGACGGTGTAGGAGTCCAGCAGCACCTCGTCGCCGAGCCCGCGCACGACCATGCCCAGCTTCCAGGCGAGGTTGAAGGCGTCCTGCATCCCGTTGTTCATGCCGTGGACGGTCAGCGGCAGCGCCGTGGCCGATCCGCCCGCCAGCAGGACCCGCCCGAGGCGGAAGGTCTCGGCGATCCGGCTCTCCGGCCGGGCCCACCAGGGGCAGGCCGGCTCCACCGCCGTCAGCGGCAGTCCGCTCACCCGGGCGACCGCGGAGACGATCTCCCGTGCGCCGGGCCGCTCCCCGCCGGCCGGATCCGGCTCCATCAGGAACAGCCGGTGCAGGCCGCCCGGCAGCGGCACCAGCCCGGCGCTCCGCGAGGCGGCCAGATAGATGTGCTCCTCGTCGGGGCCGATGCCGTCGCGGTTCTCGAGCCGGGCGTCCGCGTGCAGGATGCGCACCCCGGGGAAGCTGCGCACGGTCCGGCGCACGCCCAGCAGCTCCTCGGCGCCCGTGCCCATGCCCTGGGCGGCCACCAGCCAGCCCGCCCGCACCCGCTCGGCGGGGGCGTCGGAGGCCGGGCCGGCCGGCCGCAGCACGACCGTCACGCCGTCGTCGTCCGGGTCCACCCGGCACGCCTCGACCCCGTACTCGATCGCGACGCCGAACCGTTCCAGCCGCGCCGTCAGCATGGCGTCGACGACGTCCTGGCTCTGCGTCAGCGGCACCGGGGACACCGCCCCGTACTCGGTCAGGTCCGAGGAGAACGAGTCCTCGCCCAGGTGGAAGACCTTGTGGCGCATCGGCTGCGAGCGTTCCAGCAGCTCCCCGACGTCCAGCCCCATGAACGCCATCGCGTCCAGGGTGGCCGGCCACAGGTTCGTGCAGCGGGTGCCGGAGTCCGGTCCAGGACGCCGGTCGACGATCCGCAGCCGAACTCCGTACTCGGCCAGCACCGCCGCCGCCGTCATGCCGACCGGGCCGGCACCGATGACGAGCACGTCCACCTCAGTGTTGCGTTGCACGCGTCACTCCCACACGGTCGTCGTTCAGTGAACTCTTTTCGGTGCGGCGGGGTGGGCCTGCGCCGGATCGCCCGCAGACGCGCCCGCCCTGTCATGCGATCTCACCGGCGCAGGCGGAGCGACGTTGCAGAGGCATTCCCGGCAAGGCCACCACGCCGTTCTAGCGGCGCCGTCGAGGTCCGCTGGACTCCGTCCTCCCGCGGCGCGGGCGGCCCTGCGGCGGTGCTCGACCGCCCTCCCAGTCCCGCTGGTCACCCTGGAGCGGCGGACGCCCACATCCGGCCATCCATCCGGCCATCGCGTCCGGCCGTCACACCCGGCCGCACACGCGCGCCGGTCGCAAGGAGGACCACGGTGGAGGAGCACACCCCTGTCTTGATCGTCGGAGGCGGTCTGGTCGGCCTGTCGGCGGCCGCCTTCCTGAGCTGGCACGGAGTACGGACGGTGGTGGTCGAGCGCCGCCCCGGAACCCTGCTGCACCCCCGGGCGCGCGCCGTCAACCCGCGCTCGGTCGAACTGCTGCGCGGCATCGGCCTGGAACGCACGGTCCTGGAGGCCACGTCACGGGCGTACGACGAGCGCTCGCAGATCGTCCACGCCGAGTCGCTGGCGGCTCCCGAGCGGGGGCGGACCCCGATGGCGCCGCCGCGCTCGGCCGACGGGACGACCGGCGTCTCGCCCTGCCCCTGGGCCCCGATCGACCAGGACCGGCTGGAGGTGCTGCTGCGGGCGCACGCCGAGGAGCTGGGCGCCGACGTGCGCTTCTCCACCGCGCTGCGCGCCCTGGAGCCGGCCGGGAACGGCGGCGCGATCGCCAAGATCGAGGACGACCGGGGCGTCACCACCGTGCACGCCGACCACGTGATCGCGGCCGACGGCCACCGCAGCCCGTTGCGGGAGCAGCTGGGCGTCGGCGTCACCGGGCCGGGCTCCCTGGGCAGCTCGGTCAACTTCGTCTTCAGCGCCGACCTGGACCGGGCGCTGCGCGGGCGCAACGTCGGGGTGGGACACTTCGACCTGCCCCGGCCCGGCACGGTGCTGCTCCCCCACGACGGGCGGGGACGCTGGGTGCTGGGCGTTCCCTTCGACCCCGGGTCGGGCGAGGCGCTGGGCGACTTCACGCCCGAGCGCTGCGTGGAGATGGCCCGTGCCGCGATCGGCCTGCCGGACGCGGAGATCACCGTCCTCCCCCAGCTCGCGGACGGGACGAGCGTGCTGGTCTACGAGGTCGAGGCCAAGGTCGCCGAGCGGTTCCGGGAGGGGCCGGTGCACTTCGTCGGGGACGCCGCGCACGTGTTCCCGCCCACCGGGGCGTTCGGCGCCAGCACCGGGATCCAGGACGCCCACAACCTGGCCTGGAAGCTGGCCGCGGTGCTCAAGGGCCAGGCCGGCCCGGACCTGCTGGACACCTACGACGCCGAGCGCCGTCCCGTGGCGTGGTTCACGATGGAGCAGGCGTTGCTGCAGACCCGCGACCGGACCGGGCGCAAGGTGCCGATCGACGCGGACCGCACCGCGGCCGACTACAACTCGGTCGTGTTCGGCTACAGCTACCGGTCCACCGCCGTCATCGCCGAGGAGGACGGTGCGGACGAGCCGTTCGCGGTGCCGCCGGAGCGGCTGACCGGCCGGCCCGGCACCCGCGCGCCGCACGTGGAGATCGAGCGCGACGGGCGGCGGATGTCGGTTCTCGACCTGTTCGGCCGCCGCCCGGTGCTGCTGGCCGGCCCGCGCGGCGGCGCGCTGGTGACCGCGATGCGGCGGGCCGCCGACCGGCTGGGGCTCGACGTCGACGCGGTGGCCGTCGGCGCCGACGTGGGCGACCCGGCGGGCCGCTTCGCGCAGGCGTACGGGCTGGGCCCGGCCGGCGCGGCGCTGGTCCGCCCGGACGGCTTCGTGGCCTGGCGCACCCGGGACGCAGTCGAGGACCCCGTCGAGGTCCTCGACGGGGTCCTGCGCAGAACGCTGTCGCTCAGGGGCTGACGCCGACGGCGTCCCCCTGCCGGAACGTGCGCCCGGCGGCCAGTGCGAACACCTCGTAGTGGCCGCCGGGCCTTTCCCTGTCCTGGTAGGGGCGCAGCGGCGAGCGATGCCCCCGCTCGCGGTGCGCCTTCTCCCAGGCCGCGTAGGCCCGCCGGCTCTCCCACTCCATGACGAGGGTGAACCGGCGGGGATCGGTCACCGACCTCAGCAACTGGTCGCCGCGCAGCCCCGGGGTGCCCTCGAGCAGTTCCCGCGCGCGGCCGTAGGCCTCGGCGATCACGCCCCGTTCGCCCTCCGGCTCGCGCAGGTAGACCAGCACCCGGATCTCGGACCGCTGTGACGTGTCGCGCGCGGACACCTTGACCTGGGCCATCGTTCAGACCCCGGTCGCGGCGGGCGCGGCGACGGCCAGCACCCGGGTCATGGCCCGCCGCAGCTCCCCGCCCGGGTCCTCGGGAAGGGACCGGGACCGCCAGGCCACGAACCCGTCCGGGCGGACCAGCACCGCGCCGCCCGGGTCCACCCCGTAACCGGCCGCCCAGCGCCCCTCCAGGTCGTGCAGGTGCCCGGTGTCCTCCCCCGCGCCATCGGTGATCGTGTAGACGTCGAACGGGACGCCGAGGTCCCGTTCCACCTCCGCGCACGCCTCCCGCCAGGCGGCGCCCTCGGCGGGCCCGGCGAAGACGACGAACCGCCGCCGCACCAGGTCGATGGTCGACCCGGCCGCCAGCGCCACGTGCGGGGCGCGGGTTCCCGGCTCCCCGGCGGCCTGCGGAGCCCACACCGTCTCCTCGCCGGACGCGGCGCCGTCCTCCGGCACGACGGCCGACGACCGGTACCGGTAGCCGAGCACCACCACGGGGTCGGCGACGATCCGCGGGTCCACCGGGGCGGCCGCGTCGCGCCCGGCCCCCGGGCGGTCCTTGGAACGCAGCACCGCCTGGAGCATCGTCTCCCGGGCCACCGGCAGCCGCTCGGCCTCGTAGGTGTCCAGCAGCGCGTCGCCGGCCCGGCCGCGCAGCACGGCGGCCAGCTTCCAGGCCAGGTTGTGGGCGTCCTGGATGCCGGTGTTGGAGCCGAACGCACCGGTCGGCGGCATCACGTGGGCGGCGTCACCGGCCAGGAACACCCGGCCCGCGCGCATCCGGTCGGCGACCCGGCCGGCCGACTCCCACGGCAGGGCGCCGGCGATCCGCACCTCCAGGTCCGGCACCCCCGCCGCGGCGCGCACCAGCTCCACGCAGCGTTCCTCGGTGATCCCGGGGACCTCCTCCGGCTCGCACATGACGTGCAGCATCCACCGGCGCGCGTTGTCCACCGGCAGCAGGGCGCAGCGGACGCCCGCCTTGGTGATGTAGCACATGATGAAACGCCGCTCGCCGAGCTGGGCGCTCAGGTCGGCCTCGAAGCTGATGTTCAGGAAGTGCCCCAGCCGCCCCGGCCCGGACGTCCCGATCCCCAGCCACTGGCGGATCCTGCCGTTCGCGCCGTCGGCGGCGATGACGTAGTCGGCGCGCAGCCGCCGCTCGGTCCCGCCGTCGGCCGGCCGCAGCCGCGCCCAGACCCCGTCCCCGTCGGGCTCGACCGCCGTGCACTCGACCCCGAAGTGCACGTCGGCGCCCAGCTCGACGGCGCGGTCGCGCAGGATCGGCTCGAGCTCGTCCTGGTGGCACATGCACCAGGAGGTGGGGCTCAGCTCCTCGAAGTTGGGCGAGCCGAACTGGAAGTACGGCTGGCGCATCTGCCCCAGCGGCCGCCCGGCCAGGCTCTCGGCCAGGTGGATGCCGTCGTTGGCGGCCAGCTCCCGGGCCGACGCGGTGCCGCGCACCCGCTCCTCCAGGCCGATGACGCGCAGCAGCTCCATCGTCCGCGGGGTGATGCCCCGGGCGCGCGGATGTCCCGACAGGCCCGGATGCCGGTCCACGACCACCGAATCGATGCCGTGCCAGCCGAGGAAGGCGGCCGCCGACAGGCCGACCGGGCCCGCGCCCACGACCAGCACCGATGTTCTCTCTGGAAGCATGATCGTCCTTACCGTCGGGGCGCCGCCGGCCGGCGCCGCGCGGACCGATGATCCGCGCGGCGGGTCCACCGGCGCTGGAGGCTGGCTGGACCGCTCCGGCCGCGGCCGGGCCCGCCGCGCGGTCACCAGCGGGACTCCAGGCTCCGGTGACCGGCCGCGGGCAGGCTGCCGTGCAGCGCCGGGGCCGTCCCGGCGGCGTTGGAGGACGTCATGACGGCCGAACCAGGACCCCAGATCGACTTCCCGCCGGACACCCCGGTGCCGTCGGAGCCCGCGCCGGTGTACGCGTGGCTGCGCCGGAACCGGCCCGTGACGCGGGTGCGGCTGCCCAACGGCGACCACGCCTGGCTGGTCACCCGCTACCGGGACAACCGGCGGCTGTTCGCCGAGCCCGCGCTGAGCCGGGCGGCGGCCGCCGCGCCGGGCGCGCCGCGGCTGCGCGCCGCCCCGCTGGAGCGCAGGTCGATCACCACCCTGGACCCGCCCGAGCACACCCGGCTGCGGCAGCTGGTGCTGCACGCGTTCACCTCCGGCCGGGTGGCCGCGCTGCGGCCGCGCATCGAGCGGTTCGCCGGGGAGCTGCTGGACGCGCTGGTGGCGGCCGGCCCGCCGGCCGACCTGGTGGAGGGCTTCGCCCGGCCGCTGCCGATCACGGTGATCAGCGAGCTGCTCGGCGTTCCGGCCGAGGACCGGGCGCGGTTCCGGGCGTGGACCGAGGACTATCTCGGCCAGTCGGCGCAGGGCATCGAACGGGCGGCGGCGCGGTTGAAGGGCTACTTCGCCGACCTGCTCGCCCGGCGCCGCAAGGAGCCGGGGGACGACCTGTTCAGCTCGCTGGTCACGATGCCCGCCGATCAGCGGCTGTCCGACGAGGACCTGGTGGTGCTCGGGGTGACGCTGCTGGTGGCCGGGTTCGAGACGGTCGCCAACCAGATCGCGGCCTCGACCGTCGTGCTGCTGCGCCGTCCCGAGCTGTACCGGACGCTGTGCGAGCGGCCGGAGATCCTGCCGTCCGCGGTGGAGGAGCTGCTGCGTTACACGCCGGTGTCGGTGAGCGGCGGCACCATCCGGGTCGCCACCGAGGACGTGGAGATCGCGGGGGTCCGGATCCGCGCGGGAGAGGGCGTGCTGCCGGCGATCGTCTCGGCCGACCGCGACCCGGAGGTCTTCGCCGATCCGGACACCCTGGACCTGACCCGCTCCCCCAACCCGCACATGGCGTTCGGCCACGGGGTGCACCGCTGCCTCGGGGCCCAGCTCGCGCGGGCCGAGCTGCAGGTCGCGTTCGCCGCGCTGACCGGCCGCCTGCCCGGCCTGCGGCTCGCGGTCCCCTGGGAGGAGCTCCGGTGGCGTACGGAGGGGATGATCAGGGGACCGCGGGCGCTGCCGGTGGCCTGGTGAGGGACGCCCGGCGTCACAGCGGGAACGGCTCGGGGGCCAGTGGCAGGATCCGCCACTGGTCCGGGTCGTGCCCGTGGACGATCCGGGCGTTCTCCCGCCGGGCCAGGTCGGCCAGCTTGCGGGTCGACTCGCGGACCCTCTCCTCGTCCATGTCGAACGGGTAGATGGAGCGTTCCGCGGCGTCCAGGTCCGCCGAGGTGGGGATCGCGTCGATGGCCAGCAGGACCGGCCGCGCGCCGGGGGGCCGCAGCAGCACGGACTGGTGACCGGGGATGTGCCCGCCGGACTCGACCAGCTCGATGCCGGGCCGGAACTCCTGGTCCCCCTTGACCAGGGCGAACCGGTCCTCGGGCAGATCCCACAGCGCGCGGAAGCGTTCCAGGCGGGGCACCGCCCCCGACCGGGCGGTGTCGTAGTGCTCCTCCTGCACCCAGAAGGTGGCCCGGGGGAAGGCGTCCATGTTGCCGGCGTGGTCGGGATCGAAGTGGGAGATGATGACGTCCCGGACCTCGCCGGCGTCGATCCCCAGCCCGGCCAGCCGGCTGACCACGTCCTGGCCGTGGTCCAGCTGCACCGGCTCCTTCAGCTCGCCGGCGTACGCCCCGGCCCGCGCCCGCGGGTATCCGGTGTCGATGAGGACGTCGCCCTCCTCGTGCCGGACCAGGTAGGCCGCCACCGGCCCCCCGGTCGCGCGCATCGTCCCCACCCGCATCAGATACAGCTCCATGAGATGCCCTTCCTCGTCGCGGCCGGTAACCGCTCCGGCCGGTGGCCGTATTCGCTTCGGCGTCGACGTCGCGTGAGGAACTGACGACGCGGACGGCCGGAAATGAAGATATCCACCGTCCCTAGAGCCCGACTGGAGCACCGGCCGCCACCTGCGCCTGCTCCCAATTAACACGGGAATGACAAGCGCTCCTGACAATTGTGATCAACCCAGTCGCCCAATCCGCCACCAGGACGACTCCCGAGGTAAATCGATCCATTTCTTCCCCGCCCGGGGGAGGCCTTTTTCGCGTTCATCATGTAGACTGCCGACATGAGGCCGGACTCGCTGCGCGGACACATCGACGCCTTGATCCTGGCGGTCCTCGAAGACAGGGCGCTGCACGGATACGCGATCATGGAGGAGCTCGCGAAGCTCAGCTCGGGTGCCATCGACCTGCCGACCGGCACCCTCTACCCCGCGCTGCGCCGCCTGGAGCGGCTCGGCTACCTGCGCAGCAAGTGGAGCGTGGTGGGCGGCCGGCAGCGCCGGACCTACCAGCTGACCGCGGCGGGCAGGCGGGCGCTGGCCGACGAACGCAGCGCATGGCAGACGTTCACCTCGACCATCGGCGCCGTGCTGGGACCGGCGACGCCCGATCGCGCCGCCGACCGCACCTAGACCGTTCCCGGCACCCGTTCCGCCCGCCGTCCCAGCCGTTCCGCCTCGCACAGCTCGCGGTACCGGCCGGGCACGGCCGCCAGTTCCGCCGGGGCGCCCCGCTGCACGACGCGCCCGGCCTCCAGCACCACGACCTCGTCGGCCGCGGCGAGCCCGGCGAGACGGTGGGTGACCAGCAGGGTCGTCCGGTTCTCGGTCGCCGCCAGCACGTCGGCCAGCAGCGCGTCCGCGGTGCGCGGGTCCAGTCCCTCGGTGGGTTCGTCCAGCAGCAGCACCGGCGGGTCGGCGAGCAGCGCGCGGGCCAGCGCCAGCCGCCGCCGCTGGCCGCCCGACATCCGGGCGCCCTCCTCCCCGGCCAGGGTGTTCCAGCCGTCGGGCAGGGCGTCCACCCAGTCCAGCAGCCCGGCCGCGCGCAGCGCCGCGCGCAGTTCGGCGTCGGTCGCCTCGGGTCTGGCCAGCAGGAGGTTCTCCCGGAGCGTCGTGTGGAAGACGTGGTCGTCCTGGGTCACCGCGGCGACCCGGTCGCGCAACTGCGCGTCGTCGAGCCGCCGCAGGTCCACCTCGCCGAGCAGCACCGCTCCGGACTCCGGCCGCACCAGTCCCAGCAGGGCGGCCACCAGGGTGCTCTTGCCCGAACCGCTCGGGCCGACCAGGACGGTGCGGCGTCCGGGCCGCAGCCGCAGCGAGACCCCGTCGAGCGCGGGCGGGCGGTCCTCGTCGTAGCGGACGCGCAGGTCGCGCGCGGTGACCGCGACAGGTCCGTGCGGCGGGTCGGCGGCCGGTTCCCGCGGGCCCTGCGGCGCCGGCAGGTCCAGGACGGCCAGCACCCGCCGCGCCGCCGCGGAGATCTCCACCGCGCGCTGCGCCACCGCCGGCAGCGGGGCGACCGGTTCGAACGCGGTGAGCGCCACCAGGGCCAGGACCGCGACGAGCACCGGGTCGATCCGCCCGGCCGCGCTCGCCTGGAGCGCGACGGCGGTGACGGCGGCCGTGGTGAGTCCCTGCAGGACCAGGCAGGCCGCGGCGGCCCGGGCCGACACCCGGCCCGCCCGCCGTTCCAGTGCGGCCAGTTCGGCGGCGGTGCGGTCGGCCTCGGCCAGCGCCCGCCCGGTGGCGCCGAACACCGCCAGGTCCGCCGCGCCGTGCAGCAGGTCGACGTGCTGGACGGCGAGCCGGTCGCGGACCGGGGCGATCAGCCGCCCGGACCGGCGCCAGGCGACGCCGGTGAGGACCGGCGCCAGCCCGCCGGCCAGCAGCAGCCCGGCCGCCAGGATCACCCCGGCGACCGGCAGGATCACCGCCGACAGCGTCACCGCGACGGCGGACACCGCCATCGCCGCCAGGTACGGGATGACGCACCGGACCACCAGGTCCTGGATCGCCTCCGCGTCGGACACCACCCGGTTGAGCGCCTCGCCGCCGCGCGGCGCCCGCGGCCCGGGAACGTGCGGGATCAGGGCGCGGAACACGGCCGTCCGCAGTTCCGCCAGCGCGCGCAGCGCCGCGTCGTGCGAGACCAGCCGCTCGGCGTAGCGGAACACGCCCCGCGACAGCGCGAAGGCCCGCACCGCGACGATCGCCAGGCCGAGCGCCTCGATGGACGGCCGCTGCGCCGCCCGGGCGATGAGCCATGCCGCGGTCGCCATCAGGCCGAGCCCCGACAGCTCCGCAAACACCCGGCCCAGCGCGCCCAGCCCGAGCCGGCCGCCGGCGGGCGCCAGCAGCAGCGCGAACCGCACCAGCGGCCGGGCGCGCAGCCTCCCCGCCGCGTTCACCGGGCGATCCCGGCGATCTCGGCGGTCCCGGTGCGCGCGGCGGGCTCGTCGGCGACGATCCGGCCGTCCGCCAGCCGGACGATCCGGTCCACGTGCCCGAGCACGGCGGGGCGGTGCGCGACGACGATCGCCGTCCGGCCGTCCATCAGTCGGCGCAGCCCCTCCAGCAGGGCGGCCTCGCTCTCCTGGTCGAGGTGGGCGCCGGGCTCGTCGAGCAGCAGCAGCGACACCTCGCCGGTATGGCAGCGCAGGAACACCCGGGCCAGCGCCAGGCGCTGGCGCTGGCCGCCCGACAGCCCGGTGCCGCGCTCGCCGAGAACGGTCCGGTAGCCGTCCGGCAGCGCGGTGATGAACCCGTCGGCCATCGCCTCCCGCGCGGCCTGGCGCACCTGCTCGTCGGTGGCGTCGGGAACGCCGAGGCGGATGTTGTCGGCCACGGTCCCGGCGAACAGGTGCGCCCGCTGCGGCAGCCAGCCGATGCCGCGCCGCCACCGCTCCAGGTCCAGGTCGGCGAGCGCGGTGCCGCCGTCCGGCCCGCCGAGCGCGACCGTTCCGCCGGCGGGGGCGGCCAGGCCGAGCAGCACCGCCAGGACGGTGCTCTTGCCGGCCCCGCTGGCGCCGACGAGGGCGACCCGTTCACCCGGTGCCACGTCCAGGTCGACGGCGTCCAGCGCGGGCGCGTCCCGGTCTTCGTAGCGGACGGTGACCCGGTCCAGCCGCAGGCCGGGGGGCGCGGCGGGCGGCGCGGCGCGGCCGGGCGGCGGGGCGGGCGCCGCGGTGTCCAGCACCCCGAACAGCTGCCGCGACACCGCGACGCCCTCCACCGCCTCGTGGAAGCGCGTCCCCACGGCCCGCAGCGGCAGGTACGCCTCGGGCGCCAGCAGCAGCACCAGCATGCCGGTGCGCAGGTCCAGGCCGCCGTCCAGCAGCCGCAGCCCGACCGGCACGGCGATCAGCGCCACGGAGAACGTCGCGACCAGCTCCAGCACCAGGGCCGACAGGAAGGCCACCCGCATGACGCCCAGGGCGGCGGCGCGGTGCGCGTCGGCGGACTCCCGGATCGCCCGGACCTGGGCCTCGGCCCGGCCGAACACCCGCAGCGTGGGCAGTCCGGCGACCACGTCCAGGAAGTGACCGCCGAGCCGCGACAGCAGCCCCCACTGCCGTTCGGCGGCGGCCCGGGTCTGCAGCCCGATGAGGATCCCGAAGATCGGGATGAGCGGCAGGGTGACCAGGATGGTGAGCATGGCGGCCGGGTCGGCGGCGCCGAGGCGGGCCAGCACCGCCACCGGGACCGCGGCCGCCAGGAACAGCTGCGGCAGATATCCGGTGAGGTAGGGGTCCAGGGCGTCCAGGCCGCGGCCGAGCGCGGTGGTCAGCTCCCCGGCGCGGTGGCCCGACAGCCGGGCCGGCCCGAGCTCCTGGGTGCGCCGCAGCACCCGGGCCCGCAGCGCCCGCTTGAGCCGTGCGGCGGCATGGTGCGCGGCGGCCTGGTGGACCCGGGTCAGCAGCGCCCGCAGCGCCAGCACCCCGGCGAACAGCGCCAGCGGGACGGCGAGCCGGTCCGCGCCGGCGCCCTCCATCACCCCGTCCGCCAGCACGCCGGCCAGCAGCTCGGCCTGCAGCACGACGAGCACGGCGACCGCCAGGGCGGTGAGCCCGGTCCACGCCAGGTGACCGCGCCCGCCGGGCAGCTCCCGCAGCAGGCGCCGTTCCTCGGGTCTCATCGCCCCCGGCCCCCTGCGCTCAGAAGAAGGCCACCGAGTCCCGGCCCACCCGGTGCCGGAAGATCCACCACATCCAGACCTGGGACAGCAGCAGCAGCGGGATCACCGGCAGCGCCAGCGTGGCGAGCTGCTCCAGGCTGGTCTGCGTCGCCGCCCCGTCCCGCAGTTCGGGCGCCTGCCCGAACCCGACGGCGAGCACCGGCAGCAGCGCCGCCAGCGCGGTGCACGCGAACGCCCGCCCGTACCGCCGCCCGGCCAGGAACCGGCCCGCCAGGACCACGGCGGCCAGCCCGGCCAGCGCGACGGCCAGCGCCGGCCACGGGCGGGCCAGGTCGCCCAGGACGAAGGTCAGCGCGACGACCACGGCGCCCAGGGCGGCCACCGGCCAGCTCAGCCGGGCCGCCAGGGCCGCGGCGGCCGGAGCCTGCTCGGCGGGCAGCCGCAGGCTCAGGAAGACCGCCCCGTGCAGCGCGAACACCCCGGTGACCAGCACGCCGCAGGCCAGCGCCAGCGGGTCGAGCACGCCGGCGCCCTCCGGCGCCGAGGGCAGCCCGCCGAGCAGGTTGCCCAGGGTGATCCCCGCGGTCAACGCGAGCCCCAGGCTGCCCGCCGTCAGGGCGCCCTCCCAGAACCGCTGCCAGGACCGCGACTCCCGGCGGCTGCGGAACCAGAAGCCCGCGTCGCGCACCACCCAGGAGACCAGCAGCGCGGTGATCACCGGGTACAGGCCGGGCATCACGCCCGACTCCAGCGCGGGGTAGGACGCGGCCATCAGCCCGGCGGTGGCGACCAGCCACACCTCGTTGGCGAGCAGGAAGGGCCCGACGGCGGTGAGCGCGGCGCGGCGCGGCGTCCCCGGCCCGGTCACCATGCGCATGGTCAGGCCGACGCCCACGGTGAAGCCGTCGAGCACGAACCAGGCGCCGAAGAACAGCCCGACGATCAGCAGCCACATCAGTTCCATGAGGTACTCCCTCGCTTCCGGCCTACAGCCGCAGCAGCCGGCCGTCGCCGGGCCGGTCGGCCTCGCCCTCGGCGACCGGCTCGGTCACCGGCAGCGTGCCGCCGAGCACCGCGGCGTCCGGACCCGACCGGGCGAGCCGGGCGATCAGCAGGTAGTCCACGACCGCCAGGGCGACGAACAGGACGGAGAAGAGGATCAGCGAGGTCAGCACGCTGGCCGTGCCCACCGGGGAGGCGCCGTCCTCGGTCCGCAGGTATCCGTACACCAGCCACGGCTGGCGGCCGACCTCGCGGACCAGCCAGCCGGCGATGGCCGCGACGAACGGGATCGGGATGATCCACACCAGCAGCCGCAGCAGCAGCGGGCGCCGTTCGACCCAGGTCTTGATCGCCATCACCAGCGGCAGCCAGAACAGGTACTCGAACAGGAAGGACCCGATGTAGGTCATCACCTTGAACGTCGGGGCGACCCATTCGGGCGGGGTGTAGTCGCCGGGACCGTACCTGGCCACGGCCTGGGCCTGGAGCTGTTCCAGGGTGGGGCCGGTGCCGCTGTCCTCGCCCCACAGCAGGGCCCACTTGATCGGCTGGATCTTCTGCACCACGTCCAGCTGGGAGTAACCGGTGGCCGCCACGAAGAATCCGGCGACCCCGGCGACGACCAGGCCGAGCTTCATGGAGCGGCGGAAGAATTCCACGTCCTCGGTGCCGCGCCGGAAATGCCAGGCGCTCACCCCGGCGACGAAGAACCCGGCGGTCGCCAGCACCACGGGGATGATGTGCATGATCGCCGAGGTCGCGGCCTCGTTGGTGAGCAGCGCGCCGTAGTCCACCAGCTCCAGGTGGTCGCCCTGGACCCGGTGGCCGACCGGGTGCTGCAGGAAGCCGTTGGCGGTCAGGATCCAGAACACCGAGGTGTAGGCGGTCAGCACCACCACCCAGAACACCGCGGCGTGCACCGCCCGGGGCAGCTTGCCCCAGCCGAAGATCCAGATCCCCAGGAACGTGGACTCCACGAAGAAGGCCACCAGGGTCTCCATCGCCAGCGAGGTGCCGAACACGTCGCCGGCGAAGTGGGTGAGCCCGCTCCAGTTCATCCCGAACTGGAATTCCAGGGACAGCCCGACCAGGATGCCGAGCACGTAGTTGATGACGTAGATCTGGCCCCAGAAACGGGTCATGCGCTCGAACACGGGCTTGCCCGTCAGCGCAAAGCGGGTCTCCATGATGGCGACCAGCGGACCGAGACCCAGCGTCAGGATCACGAACAGAAAGTGCAGGCTCGTGGTAATGGCGAACTGCAGCCGAGCCAGATCAACCGCCATGAATGCACGCCTCTTTCCGCAGCACGCCGTCCACCTGCTCTCCGCTCCGAAAAAAGCTACATGTAGGACGCCTACTTGTCCACCGGATCGTCCCGCCCCGCGGCCCGGCCGGCCCGATCCGCTCCCCCAGCCTGAGCGCGCGGGCTGGTGTCCGGTTGGCGCGACGCTCGATCCCGCGGCGGGCCGCGTCCAGTGCCCTTCGACCGGCCGGAGAGTTCCGCGCGCGACGCTCGTGTCCGGCCGATCACCCGGAGGGACCATGCCGGACGCGAGACCCCCGACACACCCGACGACCGTGCTGCAGAACCTGCTGCGGCACGTCCAGACGGGACTGATGCACGTCGGCGCCTACATGTGGCTGGTCGCCGGCGTCAGTCCCGACCAGATCGCCGCCGGCTTCGCGGATCCGGCCTCCGCGTCCGACCGCCCGGACCTGCGCCCGGCGCCCCAGCCCGAGACCGGTCCCGGACGGCCCCGGCCCCTGTGACGGCCGCCCGGACCGCAAGAGCAGAGCAGACAGGAGAACGGGAGATGACCGACGATCCGGTATCCGGCCCGGAGCCGCTGCTGGACGCCGTGGTGCGGCGCGCCGCGCAGCTCGAGGCGGCCACCGCGGCCCCGGTCCGGCGGATGAAGATCCAGTCCGACGGGATGACGGTGGAGATCGAGTGGTCGGTGGAGGGCGGCGGCGCGCCGCGTCCGGCCGCTCCGCCGCCCGCCGTCCGGGAGCCCGCGGCCGACGAGGGCGCGGTCGCGATCACCGCGCCCGCGGTGGGCGTGTTCTACCGGGCGCCCGAGCCCGGCGCCGAGCCGTTCGTGAAGGTCGGCGACCGCGTGGAGCCGGGCCAGCAGGTCGGGATCCTCGAGGCGATGAAGCTGATGAACCCGATCGAGGCCGACCAGGCCGGCCTCGTCACCGAGATCCTCGTCGACAACGAGACCCCGGTGGAGTACGGCCAGCCCCTGATGCTGCTCAAGGTCGATCCGGAATCGGCCGGCGGCGAGTGAGGAAGGCGACCCCATGTTCAAGACCGTGCTCATCGCCAACCGCGGGGAGATCGCCCTGCGGGTGGCCCGGACCTGCCGCGAGCTGGGCATCAGGACGGTGGTCGCGCACTCGACCGCCGACCGCGACTCGGTGCCGGTGCGGTACGCCGACCAGGCGATCCAGATCGGCCCGGCGCCCTCGCGGCACAGCTACAACAACGCCGCGGCGATCGTGGCCGCCGCCCAGCTGACCGGTGCGGACGCGGTGCACCCCGGCTACGGCTTCCTGTCGGAGGACCCGTACTTCGCGGAGATCTGCCAGGCCGAGGGGCTGACCTTCATCGGCCCCTCCGCCGAGGTGATCTCGCTGCTCGGGGACAAGATGCGGGCCCGCAGGTTCGTCTCCGGGCTCGGGCTGCCGGTGCTGCCGGGCAGCGACCCGGCCGTCGACGACGCCGCCGAGCTGGCCCGCACCGCCGAGCGGATCGGCTACCCGGTCATCATCAAGGCGTCCGCCGGCGGCGGCGGGCGCGGCATGACCATCGTCGAGGACCCCCGGGACTTCCCCCGCGCCTACGCCGAGACCAGGCGGACGGCGCAGGCCCTGTTCGGGGACTCGCGGGTGTACGTGGAGAAGTACCTGGAGACCGCGCGGCACATCGAGGTGCAGATCCTGGCCGACAGCCATGGCAACGCGCTGTACCTGGGGGCCCGCGACTGCTCCGTGCAGCGGCGCCGGCAGAAGCTGATCGAGGAGAGCCCCGCGCCCTCGGTGTCGCCCGAGGACGTCGACCGGGTGGGCCTGCTGGCCGCCAAGGTGGCGCGGGAGGCCGGCTACGTCGGCGCCGGGACGTTCGAGTTCGTGGTCGACGAGCAGGACCGGTTCTACTTCCTGGAGGTCAACAGCCGGATCCAGGTGGAGCATCCGGTGACCGAGATGGTCACCGGGGTCGACCTGGTCCGCGAGCAGCTCACCGTGGCGGCCGGAGGACGGCTGACGCTCCGCCAGGAGGACCTCGTGCCGCGCGGCGCGGCGATCGAGTGCCGGATCAACGCCGAGGACCCGGACCGGGGGTTCCTGCCCACCCCGGGGACGATCGAGGAGTTCGTGGCCCCGGGCGGGCCGTTCGTGCGGGTGGACACGCACGCCGCGCCCGGCGCCCGGATCACCGCGGACTACGACTCGCTGCTGGCGAAGATCATCGTCTGGGCGCCCGACCGGGAGCAGGCCATCGCCCGCATGGACCGGGCGCTCGGCGAGCTGGTGGTGGGCAGCCGGGAGGTGCGGACCACCGCCGGCTTCCTGCGCGAGGTGCTGGCCCATCCGCTGTTCCGGGACGCCAAGCACGCCACCTCGCTGGTCGACCAGATGTGCGCGGACTGAGAGGCGGCCATGGTGAACCCTGCCATTGAGGCCGAGGGCCTGGTCAAGCGGTACGGGACGACCGTCGCCCTGGACCGGCTCGACCTGGCGGTCCCGGCCGGCACCGTGCTCGGGCTGCTCGGCCCCAACGGCGCGGGCAAGACCACCACCGTGCGGATCCTGGCGTCCCTGCTGCGGCCCGACGCCGGCCGCGCGGTGGTGGCCGGTCACGACGTCGTCCGGCGGCCCGACCTGGTGCGGCGCTCCATCGGGCTGTCGGGGCAGTACGCGGCGGTCGACGAGAACCTCACCGGGCGGGAGAACCTGGTGCTGTTCGGCCGCCTGCACCGGCTGCGGGCGGCCCGGGCCCGGGCCCGGGCCGACGAGCTGCTGGAGCAGTTCCACCTGGTGGACGCCGCCGACCGCGTGGTCAAGGGATATTCGGGCGGGATGCGGCGCAGGCTCGACCTGGCCGCCGGGCTGATCGCCCGGCCCGCGGTGATCTTCCTGGACGAGCCGACCACGGGGCTGGATCCGCGGGCCCGGATGGACATGTGGGAGGCGGTCCGCGGGCTGGTGGCCGACGGCGCCACCCTGCTGCTGACCACCCAGTACCTGGAGGAGGCCGACGCGCTCGCCGACGAGATCCTCATCGTCGACCACGGGCGGGCCGTCGCCCGGGGCACGCCCGACCAGCTCAAGGCGCAGGTGGGCGACGAGCACCTGGAAGTGGTGGTGGCCGCCCAGGAGGACCTGGCCCGCGCGGAGCTGGTGCTCAAGGACGCCGTCCAGGTCGAGGACCGCATCGACGTCCAGGAGGCGACCCGCACCCTGGTGGCCCCCGTCAGGGACGGGGTGGGGGCGCTGGCCGAGGTGTCGGCCGGGCTCGCGGCGGCCGGGGTGCCGACGCGCGGGCTGTCCCTGCGGCGCCCCACGCTCGACGAGGTGTTCCTCACGCTGACCGAGCGGGCCCCCGCGCCCGCCGCCGGAAAGGAGTCCGCCCCATGACGTCCTCCGTCACCGCGGCGGCCTGGACCGTCCACGACATCTGGGTGGTGATGCTGCGGCATCTGCTGCACCTGCGGCGCGTGCCGCAGCTGCTGTTCTTCTCCGCCGTCCAGCCGGTGGTGTTCCTGCTGCTGTTCGCCTCGGTGTTCGGCGGGGCGATCGCGGTGTCCGGGCTGGCCTACGAGGCGTTCATGGTGCCGGGCATGTTCGCGCAGACCATGGCGTTCGCCGGGGCCGCCACCTCGGTGGGGCTGGCCGACGACCTGCGCGGCGGCTTCATCGACCGGTACCGGTCGCTGCCGATGTCGCACTCGGCGGTGCTGGCCGGCCGGATGATCGCCGACGGGGTGCGCAACCTGTCGGTGATCATCGCGCTGGCCGCGGCCGGGCACCTGATGGGGTTCCGGTTCACCACCGGGCCGCTGGAGGTCCTGGCGGGGCTGGCGATCCTGCTGGCGTTCAGTTTCGCGATCTCCTGCGTGGGGGCGGTGATCGGGCTGACGGCGCGCTCCCCGGAGGCCGCGCAGATGGCCGCCAGCATCTGGATGATGCCGGTGGTGTTCATGAGCAGCGCGTTCGTCCCGCTGGACAAGCTGCCCGGCTGGCTGCGGGTGTGGGCCGACCACAGCCCGGTCACCGCGACGGTGGACTCCATGCGCGCGCTGTTCTTCGGCTACGGCGACACGAGCGGGCCGGTGCTGATGGCGCTGGCCTGGTTCGCGGTGCTGGTCGGGGTGTGCCTGCCGCTGGCGGTCCGGCTGTTCCACCGGACCGCGAGCAAGTGAGCGCGACGCCGTAGACGCACGACGAAGCGGCCGGGGCCTGGCGCCCCGGCCGCTTCGTCGTGCCGTTCTCAGTAGGAGGCGACGACGTCGTAGATGCCGAAGGGGGATCCCCGCCGGCGGTCCTGGTAGGGCCGCAGCGGAGCGGTGGTGCCGCGGTGCCCGGCGCCCTGCTCCCATGCGGTGAACGCCTCCGGGCTCTCCCACTCGCTCATCACGATGAAGGAGCCCGGCTCGGTGGTGGAGCCCAGCAGCTCGTTGCCCAGCAGCCCGGGGGTGCCGGCCAGCGCCTTGCTGATCTCGTGGTACGCACGCTCGACCGCCCCGGGGTCGTCCTCCGGGGCGGTCGCGTAGAGCAGCACTCGCAGCCGGCTCATCGGTCCCCGTGGGACGCCGAGGCGGCACCGGTCATGCCGTACACCACGTGCATGGTGGTCATCGAGCCGCCGGAGCGGTACGGGTGCAGCTTGGTGCGGTGCTCCAGGTGGTCGTCGCTGCGCTCGAACTCGCGGAAGCGGGGCTCGTCGACCCAGTCGCTGACCACGTAGTAGACGCTCGGCTCCTCGGCGTCCCGCGACAGCCAGTGCCCCAGGTTCGCCGGGTGGTCGACGATCGCCTTGCCGACCCGGTACCAGGTCTCCTCGAACTCCTTCTCCATGCCCGGGTGGATGTTCATCCGCAGCATCACCCGGAACGCCTGCGCGGCCATCAGATGCCCCCGTCCACGTGGATGGTCTCGCCGTGCACGAACGAGGCCAGGTCGCTGGCCAGGAACAGCACCGCCCCGGCGATCTCCTCGCCGCGGCCCAGCCGGCCCAGCGGGATCATCCGCCGGTACCGCTCGCGGACCTCCTCGGGCACCTCGGCCTCGGTCTCCACCGGGCCCGGCGCCACCACGTTCACCCGGATCCCGCGCGGGCCGAGCTCCTTGGCCGCCGACCGGGTGAACCCGATCAGGCCCGCCTTGGAGGCGGTGTAGTGGGCGCGCTGCGGGATGCCGATGGTGGCCACCCGCGAGCCCACGTTGATCACCGACGCCCCCTCCGGCAGCAGCGGCAGCAGCGTCTGCAGCAGCGTGTAGGCGGAGGTGAGGTTGGTGTTCAGCACCCGGTCCCACTCCTCCAGCGGCAGCTCCTCGAACGGGATGTGGCTGATCACGCCGGCGTTGTGCACCAGGACGTCCACCCGGCCGTACCGGGTGCGCGCCTCCTCGGCCAGCCGCCGGACGTCGGCGGGCTCGCCCACGTCGGCCTTGACGACCTGGTGGTCGCCGCCGAGCTCCTTCAGCTCCCGGGCCAGCGACTGGGCGGCCTCGCCCTCGCCGCGGGCGCAGGTCAGCACGTCGGCGCCGGCCCGGGCCAGCGCCAGCACGACCGACCGGCCGATGCCGCGGGTGCCGCCGGTGACGACGGCCTTCTTGCCGTTGAGATCGATCATCTGTTCCTCCAGGGAAGACAGGGGCTACATGAGCGCCGCGGCGCCCGCGGCGTTGGCGGCCAGCCCGACGATCGCCAGGCTGGTGCGCAGCAGGTTCCAGGCGCGCCAGCGGGTGCGCGGGTCACGCCGCTCCCAGTCCGCGGGCGGGGCCGCGGCGTCCAGCGACATCACGTACCGGTTGATCGGGACGTTCTTGATCACCGAGATGGCCATGACGACCACCAGCAGGACGCCGGCGGCCCCGAACAGCGCCCGCGCGGTCGGGTCGTCGACCGTGACGACCAGGGCCAGGTCGAGCACGACCGTCAGCGCGTGCGTGATCGGCATGAAGGGGTCGTAACGGGGCCACAGGAACTGGATGGTCTCGACGTACCGGTCGTAGGACTGCGCCAGGGTCATCGGCACGATGCCGATGACCGTCGAGAACATGACCCCCGCGGCCAGCCCGTTGCCGAGCAGCATGACCACGATGAGCAGTCCGGTCACGGTCACTCCGGGTCGGGCAGCCCGCGCCGGCCCGCCGCCGCGGCCTCCTCCACCAGGCCCTTGATCCGCGCCATCTGGACGGCGGTGTTGCGGTTGAGCCGTTCGGTCATCGCGGCGTCGTCGATGGGGGCGTCGGGCTTCATCCGGAAGTCCTGCACCCACCGCATGACGACGCCGTCGTCCTCCTGCCGGTACTCCCAGTACAGGTTCATGTACTCGAACACGCCGGTCTCGACGCGGCGGGCCCGCACCGTCCGGGTCACCGGGTCCGGGGTGCGCTCCGACACCCAGCTCCACACGGTGCCGTTCTCGTCGGGGTGCAGCGCGAGCCGGAAGGTGATGGTGCCGTTCTCCTCCTTGAGGATCTCGGCCGAGGAGTACTCGCTGAACAGCCGCGGCCACGACTCGATGTCGTTGGTCATGTCCCAGACCAGGTCCATCGGCGCGTTGATCTTGATCTCGTTGTCGGTGTGCCCGACGGTCGTCATCGCTTCGCCTCCTTCGCTCAGGCCGTGGCGAGCCGGCCGCTGATGTAGTCGACCGCCTCCTGCGGCGTCCGCATCTGCTCGACCGCCTCGTCGGGCATCGGAATGCCGTACTCCTGCTGGACCTTGGCCGCCATCTCCAGCACGGCCAGCGAGTCGTAGCCCAGCTCCTCGAAGGTGATCTGGGCGATGTCGCCGTCGAGCTCGGCCCCGCTCTCACCCGCGCAGGCGCGGATGAGGCGTCGCACGTCGTCCAGCGTGAACTGCGCCATTGGTTCCTCCGTCCTCGGTCCGGTCAAGGAACGCCGATGCTTGCTGTCAGGAGGGTCCGGCAGTCCGCTAAAGAGGCGGTCGAAGACCGATGGGCGCGCGGCGCGCCGCCGGCGCCCGGCGGCGGTTCAGCCGGGCGCCAGGAGCGCTAGAGCCCGGCGTGTCACGTTGCCCGCAGGGACGTCCGGACGACGAAAGGCACGCGCCCATGACCGAAACACCGACGATTCACGGGGACGGGGGCCGCGACGCCGCCGGTCCCTCCGCGTTCGAGCAGCTCGCCGCGGCGCCCGCGCGGCACCAGCTGGTCATGCTCACGATGGGCCGGGTCATCGCCCCGGTGATCTGGGCGCTCACCGAGCTGCGGGTGGCCGACCACCTCGCCGCGGGGCCGCTGCCCGTCGGCGAGCTGGCCCGCCGCACCGGCACCGACGAGCAGGTCCTGCTGCGCATGCTGCGCTGCGCGGCGGCCTACCAGGTGTTCGCCGAGCGGCCCGGCCGCGAGTTCGCGCTCACCCCGATGTCGGAGCTGCTGCGCGACGACGTCCCGCAGAGCGTGCGCGACCTGGTGCTGATGAACGGCACCGAGCTGTTCTGGCGGCCGTACGAGGCCGTCCTGCACACCGCGCGGACGGGCCGGCCGGCGTTCGAGGCGGTGTTCGGGATGCCGCTGTTCGACTACCTGGAGACCAAGCCGGACCTGGCCGGCACGTTCCACCGCGCGATGACGGCGGTGAACCGGGGCGGCGTCGACGCGATCGCCGAGGCGATCGCGTCGCGGCCGTTCACCCGGGTCGCCGACATCGGCGGCGGGCAGGGCTACCTCCTCGCCGCGCTGCTGGAACGCCGCCCCGACGGCACCGGGGTGCTGTTCGACCGGCCCGCCGCGCTGGAGGGCGCCCGCGCGCTGCTGGACGAGCGCGGGATGTCCGGGCGCGTGGAGCTGGCGCCCGGCGACTTCTTCTCCGAGGTGCCCGGCGGCTGCGACGTCTACGTGCTCAAGCTGGTCCTGCACGACTGGGCGGACGCGGACGCCGTCCGCATCCTCAAGGGCGTCCGTGCGGCCATGGCGGACGGGGCCGGCGCCCGCCTGCACGTGGTCGAGCACACCGCGGGCGAACCGAACACCCTGGACATGGTGCGGTTGCTCGACATGGACATGCTCTTCTGCCTCGGCGGGCGGGAACGGTCGGTCGAGGAGTACCGGGCTCTCGGCGAGCAAGCCGACCTGCGGCTCACCGCGCAGCGGCGGGCCGGGCGCTTCACCGTGATGGAGTTCGCGGCGCGCTGAGGCGGCACCGGTCCCCACACGCGCGATGGCCGCCGCCCCCGGGAGGGGCGGCGGCCATCGTTCTCACCGTTCAGGACGCCCCGGGTAGGGCGCCTGGGGACAAAAGGGACGTCCTCAACGGCTGAGCACCATCGCGGACTGGAACCCGCCGAATCCGCTGCCGACGCTCAGCACCGCGTCCAGGCGCTGCTCACGGGCGGTCAGCGGCACGTAGTCCAGGTCGCATTCGGGATCGGGGTGGTGCAGGTTGGCGGTGGGCGGCACCGTCTGGTGCTCCAGCGCCAGGGCGCAGGCGGCCACCTCGATGGAGCCGATCGCGCCCAGCGAGTGGCCGATCATCGACTTGATCGAGCTGACCGGCACCTCGTAGGCCCGGCCGCCCAGGCTGCGCTTGAACGCCGCGGTCTCGTGCCGGTCGTTCTGCTTGGTGCCCGAGCCGTGGGCGTTGATGTAGTCGATCGCGTCGGGGTCCAGCCGGGCCCGCCGCAGCGCGACCCGGATGGCCTCGGCCATCTCCCGTCCGTCCGGCTTGAGACCGGTCATGTGGTAGGCGTTGCTGCGGCTGGCGAACCCGGCGATCTCGGCGTAGATGTGCGCGCCCCGCCGTTCGGCCGCCGAGCGCTCCTCCAGCACCAGCACCGCCGAGCCCTCGCCCAGCACGAAGCCGTTGCGGGTGGCGTCGAAGGGCCGGGAGGCGTGCTCGGCGTCGTCGTTGCGCGGCGAGGTCGCCTTGATCGCGTCGAAGCAGGCCGAGGTGATCGGCGAGATCGGGGCGTCGGTGGCACCGGCGATCACCACGTCCGCCGATCCCTCCCGCAGCAGCTGCGCACCGTGGCCGATGGAGTCCAGCCCGGCGGTGCAGCCGGTGGAGATCAGCGCGACCGGCCCCTCCGCGGCGCAGTCCTGCGCCACCTCGGCGGCGATCGTGCTGGGCGCCATGTAGCCGTACAGCTGCGGCACGCCGTACCGCCAGTCGACGTTCCACTGCCGGCCGCCGTCGCTGAGCACCACGTACTCCTCTTCCAGGCCCATGGTGCAGCCGACGGCGCTGCCGATGCTGACCCCGACCCGCTCGGGCGGGACCGACTGCAGCTCCAGCCCGCTGTCGGCCAGCGCCTCCCGCGCGGCCACCACGCCGAACTGGGCGGCGCGGTCCATCCGGCGGATCTGCTGCGGGCTCAGTCCCTCGGCGGCGGGGTCGAAGTCGCATTCGGCGGCGATCCGGGAGCGGAACCCGGTGGCGTCGAACAGCGAGATGGGACGGGTCGCGGTGCGCCCGGCCACCAGCATCTCCCAGAACGCCTTCTGGCCGATGCCGCCCGGGGCCACGACGCCGATGCCGGTGACGACCACGCGGCGATCATCCGTCGGACGGTTCATCGCGGGGCCCCCACCTCCGGGTTGGGCTGGTCGGCCCCGGGCAGCTCCTCGGTGTCGACGTGGCCCAGCTCGGGCCGCGGCGCCAGCGGCGACAGGTGGAACACGGCGAAGACCTCCTCCTCACCGGGGTTGGAGACCCGGTGCCGCACCCCGATGGGGATGAACACGCCCGTGCCGGCGCCGACGGTCATCTCCTCGGTCCCGTTGATCCGCACCAGCAGCTCGCCCCGCACCACGTAGAGGAACTCCTCGGAGTACGGGTGGTAGTGCTCGGAGACGTACTCGCCGGGCCGCAGCGTGAGGTCGCCCATGAACCCGGAGGTCGACTGCACCGTCTTGGGGCTCAGCACGACGCGGATCCGGCCGCCGCGGCGGCTGTTGACCACGGCGTCGTCGGCGCAGAACACGCACGCGGTCCGCTCCTGGGTCCGCTCTGCGACGTTGTCGGACATCGCTCACGCCTCCCACTGGTAGAAGGGAATGGCCATCGCGTCCTTGGGTTCCTTCCAGTTGGGGTCGTACGGGCGCACCTGCTTGGCCAGCCGGGTGTTGATGTCCTCGTACAGCGGGTGGCTGCGCGCCTTGTACAGGTTCGGGGTGATGTCCTGGTCGGCCTCCACGAGGTGGAAGTACAGGTCGTGGAAGCGGAACAGGGTCCGGCGGGACACCCCGATCATGTGCGGCAGATCGGTGGCGTCCGACTCGGCGAAGATCTCGGCCACCGCCTCGGCGTTGGCCGGCTCCATCCGGGCGACGATCAAAGTCCGGTGCACCATCCACATCTCCTCTCCCGGGACGGCGCCGCTGCCGGGCCGACCCCGAGGACTCACTCGGGACGCCTCATGCTCTCCGCGCCGGTTCGCGACCGGGTCGAGACGTGCTGGACCGGGCCGATCGAGCGGCGGTGGTACCGGGTCGAGAGGTGCTGGAGCCGCGGCCGCCGGCGGTGCGCCACGGCCCGACCGCCGGGGCGCGCCGGGCGACCTCGAGCTGTGCACCAGGTGCGCACCAGGGGGTGCGGCGACGATTTCGGCAATCCCCAAGTTTCGGAGATGCCATGCGTAAAAGACCGTTTCCCCTGATCACGATCGGAACCGCCTGGGCGGCCGCGCTGGCGCTGGTGCCGACGGGCACCGCCGCGGCGGCCGTGCGGGCCGGCGGTCCGCACGGCGGCCCGCACGGCACCACCGCGATCTCGGGCACCTCGCCGTTCACCGCGTGCACCGCCGACCACGGCTTCGACGAGATCGACCTGTCCACCGAGGTGGAGCCGTGGCTGGCGGTCAACCCCCGCAACCCGCGCCACCTGGTGACGATCTGGCAGCAGGACCGCCGGAGCTACGGGAACGCCCGCGGCATCATCGCCGGGGTGAGCCGTGACGGCGGCCGCACCTGGCGGCAGGTGACGCTGCCCGGCTTCACCCAGTGCAGCGGCGGCACCCACAACCGGTCCGGCGGGCCGTGGGTCAGCTTCGCCCCCAACGGCGACCTGTACGCGGTGGCCTCGTCGTTCAGCTGGCCGGGAGAGTCCGCCGTCCTGGTGGCCAAGTCCACCGACGGCGGCGACACCTGGAGCGAGCCGGCCAAGGTCATCGGGGACGACATCGCCCACGCCTGGAACGACAAGCCGTCCATCACCGCCCACCCGCGCGACCCGCGTCAGGTGTTCGCGGTGTGGAACCGCCGGGTCATCCCCACCGACGAGCACGACACCATGCTCGCCCGCAGCCGCGACGGCGGCCGCACCTGGGAGGAGCCGGTGTCCATCTACCGGTCCGAGCGCGGCCACCAGGCGACGATCGGCAACCAGATCGTGGTGCTGCCCGACGGGTCGCTGGTGAACGTGTTCGTGGAGAACGAGTTCCCCATCGGCGGCCCGCCGATGCCGCCCGCCGACCTGCCGGAGCGGGTGCGCGTCGTGCGCTCCTCCGACGGGGGGCGGACCTGGTCCCCGGCGGTCACCATCAGCGAGCACGAGCTGAACGCGCCCAAGCTCCCCGACGACGGGACCTCCCCGGTGCCGCAGCCGGGCATCATCCCCGACATCGCGGTCAACGAGCGCACCGGCGACCTGCACGTGGTGTGGGCCGAGGACGGGCTGTCGCGCAGCCGCAGCGCCATCGGGTACGCGGCCTCGCGCGACGGCGGGCGCACCTGGACCCGGCCCCGGAAGATCAACCAGACCCCCGACAGCGAGCCGGGCGGCAACGGGCAGGCCTTCCTGCCGCAGGTGGACGTCGCCGGCAACGGCACCGTGGCGGTGACCTACTACGACTTCCGCCGCAACACCGACGCCGCCGGGACGCCCACGGACCTGTGGATGGTCACCTGCAACGCGGGGGCCGCGTGCCTGGCCGGCAAGCGCCCGTGGCGGGAGCGGCACCTGGCCGGCTCCTTCAACATGGAACGGGCCACCAACTGGGACGGTCCCTACCTCGGCGGCTACTACGCGCTGACGCACTCCCCGGGCTGGTTCCTCTCGGCGTACGTGGCCACGACCGAGCGGCCCGACAACAAGCAGGACGTGTTCTTCACCCGCACACCGGCGCGCTAGCCGAAACGGCGCACAACGAAAGTGCCGCGGTCATCGGAGACGATGACCGCGGCACTTTCTCGGTGCCGGAGGAGGATCACCCGGCGGAGCCGTACCGGCGGAACCGGTCCCGCCGCTCCATCACCAGCACCTGCGGGGAGCGGTCGGCCAGCTCGTCGAGCATCTCCAGGATCGCGGCGCGGACCAGGTCGGCGGCCGCCGCCGGGTCGCTGTGCGCGCCGCCCTCGGGCTCGGGGACGACCGCGTCGACGATCCCGTGCCGCAGCAGCGAGCCGGCGTCCACCCGCAGCGCCGCCGCCGCCTGCGGCGCGGCGGCGGAGTCCTTCCACAGGATGGACGCGCAGCCCTCGGGGCTGATCACCGAGTAGACGGCGTGCCGCAGCGCGAGCACCCGGTCGGCGACGCCCAGGGCCAGCGCGCCGCCGCTGCCGCCCTCACCGGTGACGACCGCCACGATCGGCACCGGCAGCCCGGACATCAGCCGCAGGTTCTCGGCGATCGCCACCGCCTGGCCCTGCTGCTCGGCCTGCAGGCCGGGGAAGGCGCCGGGCGTGTCGATCAGCGTGACGACCGGCAGCCCCAGCTTGCCGGCCAGCCGCATGAGCCGGGCCGCCTTGCGGTAGCCCGCCGGGGTCCCCATGCCGAAGTTGCGCACCGCCCTGTCCCGGGTGGTGTGGCCCTTCTCGTTGCCGATGAACATGATCGGCCGGCCGTCGAGCCGCCCGATGCCGCCCACGATCGCCGGGCAGTCGCCCGACATCCGGTCCCCGTGCAGCTCCTGGAAGTCCTCCAGCAGGTAGCCGGCGTAGTCCAGGGTGGTGGGCCGGTCCACGTTCCGGGCCAGCTGCACCGCCTCCCAGGGGTCGCCCGCCGGCACCTCCTCGGGCACGCGGAACAGCCGCGCCGGCGGCCGTTCCCGGCCGTCCCGGCCGCCGGCCCGCCCGGCGTCCAGCAGCCGGGCCAGCACCGGCCGCAGCTGGGGCCGCGGCACCACCCCGTCGACCAGTCCCGACTCCAGCAGGAACTCCGCGGTCTGGAAGCCCTTGGGCAGCCGCTCCCGGATCGTCTGCTCGATCACCCGGGGGCCGGCGAAGCCCATCCGCGCGCCCGGCTCGGCCAGCACGATGTCGCTGAGGGTGGCGAACGAGGCCGCGACACCGCCGTAGGTCGGGTCGGTGACCAGGGTGATGGTGAGGACGCCCGCCTCGTCGAGCGCGGCCATCGCCTGGCTGGTCTTGGCCATCTGCATCAGCGACAGGGCGCCCTCCTGCATGCGCGCCCCGCCCGAGGAGGTCACCAGCAGCAGCGGGGTCCGCTCCAGCAGCGCCAGCTCCGCCGCCGCGGCGATCCGCTCCCCCACCGCGCAGCCCATGCTGCCGCCGAAGAACCGGAAATCCATGATCGCCGCGATGACCGGCCGGCCCTGGACGGTGCCGCGCAGGCACACCACCGCCTCGTCGGGGCCGTCCGCCCCCCGGGCGCGGGACAGCGCGGCGGCGTAGGAGGTGCGGCCGTCGCTGAACTCCAGCGGGTCGTCGACCACCCGCGGGGCGGGCAGCGTCTCGATCGAGCCGGGGTCCAGCAGCTGCGCGGCGCGCTCCTCGACGCCCATCCTGCCGTGCAGCCCGCACGACGGGCAGACGCGCAGCTCGCGTTCGTAGCGGGCGGCGTAGACGAAGCCGCGGCAGGACGGGCAGCGCAGCCATTCCGGCTCCGGCCGCAGCTCCCGCGCCGGCGCGGTCTCCTGTGGAGCCGTCATCACCGCCCCCCTTCGCCGGATCCCAGCTCGACGATCACGGCGGCGTCCTTGTCACCGTCGTCGGCCGCCACCACCTCGGCGAACCGCCGGGAGGTCAGCTCGATCAGCGGCAGCCGGGCGCCGTCGGAGGCCTCGGCGGCCAGCCGCAGGTCCTTGGCCATCAGCCGGGCCCGGAACCCCGCGGGCTGGTAGGCGCGGGTGCGCATGAACTCCGCGCGGAAGTTCAGCACCGGGGAGCGCCAGCCGCTCTTCTGGATGGCGGTCAGCAGCGTCTCGCGGGGGATTCCGGCCTGCTCGGCCAGGACGACGGCCTCGGCGAGCCCCGCCGTCATGACGCCCAGCAGCGCGTTGAACGCCAGTTTCAGCGCGGTGGCCCGGCCGGTCTCGCCGAGGTGGAGCATCCCCTGCCGGCCGAGGGAGCCCAGCAGCGGGCGGACCCGTTCGACGTCCTCGTCCCGGCCCGCGGCGAACACCCGCAGGTCGCCGGCCTTGGCCATCGCCGGGTTGCCGATCACGCAGGCCTCCACCCGGTGCACCCCGAGGGCGGCCAGCCGTTCGGCGGCGGCGCGCGCGTACTCCGCCGACAGCGTGGACATCTCGATCAGCGTGGTGCCCGGCCTGAGCCGGGAGGCCATCTCGCCGAAGACGACCTTCTCGACGGCCTCCTCGTCGCTCAGGCTGACCACGACGACGTCGGCCTCGGCGGCGGCGTCGGCCGGGGAGTCGGCCGCGCGGGCGCCGGCCTCGACCAGCGGCACGGCCTTGGACCGGGTGCGGTTGTAGACGACGACGTCGTGGCCGGTGGCCAGCAGGCGGTGGGCGATCCCGCCGCCGATGCCGCCCAGCCCGACGACCGCGGTGACCGTGTTCTCGGTGGACATGCCGCCCCCTACGCCGGGTGGGTCTCGACCGACAGCTGGGAGACCGAACGCATCAGCGCGTTGCGGAAGTACGCGCCGAACGCCTCCGGGGTGCTGGTGTCGCGCTGCTCGACCAGGTACGGCGCGAGCCGCTCCTCGATCTGGTGCACCCCGGGCTGGGTCGCCATCTTCCGCGCGATCGCCACGAAGTCGCCCTCGTAGTGGATGACCCGCACCATGACGTCGTCCTTGACGAACACCCCGGTGCCCAGCAGCCTGCCCACCACCTGGCCGTTCTCGTCCAGCAGGTCGGGGGTGTCGACCCGCTGGAAGTCGGCGAAGATCTCGGCGATCGCGTCCTCGTTGCCGGGCTTGACCCGGTAGGTGATCGCTGCGTACGGCATCACATTCCTCCATCCACGTTGAGGGTGCTCCCGGTGATGCACCGGGCGTTCTCGCCGGCCAGGAACAGCACGGCGCCGGCCACGTCGGCCGGGCCGGCCAGCCGGCCCAGCGAGGTCATCGCGCGGACCCGGTCGAGCATCCGCGCCGGCAGGTGGGGATCGTCGGGGTCCTCGACCAGCCCGGGGGCCACGGTGTTGACCCTGATGTCGCGCGGCCCCAGCTCCTTGGCCAGGGAGGCGGTCAGCCCGATGACGGCGGCCTTGGCCGCGCCGTGGTGCGCCGCCCCGGGCCTGCCGCGCAGCGCGCTGGACGCCCCGACGTTGATCACCGAGGCGCCGGGGGCCAGCAGTGGCAGGACCGCCTGGGTGACCAGGTAGTAGGCGGTGACGTCGACGTTCAGCACCCGCTCCCAGTCCTGCGGCGGCAGGTCCTCGAGCGCTCCCGAGCCGTCCACGCCCGCGTTGTTGACCAGGACGTCCAGCCCGCCGAGCGCGTCCGCGCACCGCTCGGCCAGCCGCCGGACGTCGGCCTGGTCCGTCACGTCGGCGCGGACGACCAGCGGCACCGGGACGCCCTCGTCGGCCAGTTCCCCGGTGAGGGCGTCCGCGGCCTTGGCGTCCCGGTGGTAGCACGTCACCACCCGGGCTCCGGCGCGGGCGAAGGCGCGCACCGTGGCCCGTCCTATCCCCTTGGTCCCTCCGGTGACCAGGACGCGTCTGCCGTCCAGGGCTGTACCGACCGACACCAGTCCACCTCCGTGCTCTGTGGCCTCCCGCCGGGCGGGGGCGTCCGTGACCAGCCTCGGTGCGGTGGCTGGCGGCGGGCTGGAGGCGCGGTGGAGGCCCCCGGGCGCGCCGGACGGGGCACGGCCGCAGGGGCGGGGCCGCAAAGGCGGAGGCCCCCGTGCGCCTGACGGCCGGCGCTCGGGGGCCTCCTCGGCGAGACCAGGACGGGGGCACACCCGGCCTCACCGCATTCCCGGATCGGCTACGGCTTGAAAGCCAGCAGCACGTGCCCGGGAATGCCCATGGTGAGCTGGTAGCCCGCGTTGACGTAGAGCATGCCGTGCGAGACCACCGCACCACCGTTGCCCGAAATCGATCCGCCCGGGCCGGACAGACCGTTCACCCCGGTGTACATCCGGACGGCGTCGTACACCCACAGCGTCTCGCCGGTGCGAGCGGAGTAGATGCGCATCTTGCCGTCCTCGCCGCCCTCGTAGACCAGCCCCGGGGTGGAGGTGACGGCGGAGATGTTGCCGAGGATGCAGCGCGCCGGGTCCGGCGGCGGGTCGATCTCGATCGGGTCGGCCGCGCCTCCGGTCTCGCACGCGTCCGCCGGCAGCGGCGAGCGCCAGTTGATCTCACCGGTGTCCGGGTCGAGGGCGAACAGGGTGCCGGGGCTGGCCCGCCAGGTCGCCACGTACAGCTGGTGGCCGTCGTAGCTGGCGCCCCACTCGATGCCCCGCCAGGGCTCGTTGTGGGCGGGGATGGACAGCTGCGTCTGCCAGACGATCTCCCCGGTCCGGGCGTCCAGCACGTGGTAGATGCCCGACTTCTGGGTGATGCCGACCAGGGTGCGGCCCCGGCTGGTGAACAGCAGCGGGGAGCCGACGTCGTGGTCCATCTCGTCCTGCAGCTCGTCGCCCAGACCCGGGCACGAGCCGCCGGGCGGCAGCGGGATCAGGCAGCGCACCGTCCAGGTGTCCGGGTGGGTCATCTGGCGAACCCAGCGTTCCCGGCCCGTCCTGAGGTCGAGGGCCACGATCGAGTCCGAGCGGCCCTCGGTGCCGCTGTAGTTGTTGCCGGTGCCGAAGTAGATCGTGTCGGTGCGGGCGTCGATGGCGGGGGTCGACCACACCGAGCCGCCGGACGGGGCGTACTTGGGGGTGCCGTTCGGCCAGGTGCCGTCGCGCCGGACCGGGGGCATGGTGCGGTACGTCCAGTCGATCTCGCCCGTCCGCGCGTCCAGCGCGACCATCTTGCCGCTGAACGTGCAGCAGGGGTACGAGTCGTCGCCCGCCACGCTGTACTCGTAGCTGGACACGCCGACGTAGACCTTGCCGCGGTGGTGCACCGGCGACCCGGTGATCAGCGCGTTGGGGTGGTCGTCGATCTCGGTCATCCAGGCGAGCCGGCCGGTGTGCCGGTTCAGCGCGAAGATGTTGCCGCGCGAGTCGCCGAAGAAGACCTTGTCCCCGGCGACGGCGGGGCCGTCGCGGACCGGGTTCTTGGCGAACAGGTGGCCTTCGGGCGGTGCGACCTCGCCGGCGTGCGGCCGCAGGTCGAACACCCACCGGGTGGCCCCGGTCCGGGCGTCCAGGGCGTAGAACCGCGAGTCCGGGCCGCCGACGTAGAGGGTGTCGCCCACCCTCGCCGGCTGGCTCGCCGTGGCCCCGGTGTGGTTCGGGAACACGAAGGCCCAGGCGAGCTTGAGGTTCTTCACGGTCTTCGGGGTGATCCGGCGTTCGTGCGGGTTGTGCCTGCTGCCCCTCGGGTCGTGGTTCCAGGCAGTCCAGTCCCCGAGGGCGGGATTCGTCGCGGCCGTGGCGGGCGCGGGGCCCGGGGCCGCCGCCAGGGCCGCCAGCAGCACCGCGACCAGGACCAGCACGGGCCCGGGAGCGGTGCGCCAACGTCTGAGACGTCCCGATGGCGCGAGGGGGGTCATGGCGACCGACCTCCTGATGGATATCAAGGCGCCCTACATGTAGGGACTCTACATATATGCCCGTCGGGCGGCAACGCCGGCCCAGCGGGACTTCAGTCGGGCACCAGATCGGCCGGGCGCCGGCCGTCCGGCCGGCGCCCGCCGTTCAGCGCGCCCTGATCAGCGCACCTTGATCAGCGCGCCTTGAGCGGCGACGGCATCGGCACGATGCGCAGGCAGCGCCATGCCGAGCCCAGCACGTAGCAGGTCGGGATGATCCACACCAGCAACTGCTGCACCGCGCCCATGAGGCTCAACGTCTGCTGGAACATCCCTGGAACCAGCGCCACCAGCAGCAGCGCCATGACGGTCTTGGCGACCAGGGCCACGATCGCGAACAGCCCGACGCCCCACACCATCCCCGGCCGCACCGGGACCCGGCGCCCCAGCCAGCTGAACGCCGCGATGGCCAGCGCGCCCACGATCACCGTGACGTACTGGAAGACGTCCAGCATGTGGGCGAGCAGCATGTACCCCTCGCCGGGAGAGAACCGGGGCGGCGCGGCGACCGGCTCGTTGGTCCAGATGAACTGCGCGATGAGCGCCTGGATCACGATCAGGAAGGACAGCAGCCAGGCGGTGCGCCGGCCCTGCGCGAAGTTCAGCTCGCGCTGCAGTTGCGGGGCGATCTCGGCGACCTCGCCGAAGTCGGCCACGGCCCGCCGGCCGGCCGCCTCCCGGTCCAGCCCCGAGTCCAGATACGCCTCGACGGCGTCGTCGAGGCCGTCGCCCAGCTCGTTGAGGATGTCGACCTTGGCGCCGGCGGGTCCGCGCAGCTCACGCCGCATGTCGGCCAGATAGCGGCGCACCGCCGGGGGCCGGTCACCACGGACGTCGTGATGCACCCTGCGCAGCATCGACCGCACCTTGCCACCTCCGCCGCCACGTGGCCGCCCCTGCTCCGCCCCAGAGCATGCCGATACGCCCCCCATCATCTCCCATGCCGATCGAGCCCGAAACCACAAATGTCACCGAAAAGGAGCCCGGACGCCCGATGAGCAACCACAAAGAATATATGTAGGCTTTCTATCTATAAGGGCGTGCGCATCCGCCGCCACCGGCAATCGTCCCCCGCCATTTCCGGGTCCGGCCGCGTCGCCGGAAAGCCGCGCCGGGGCGACGGCGCCCCCCGGGGGGACGGCGGCGTACCGGGCCGCGAGGGGTCCTCGATCGGGGCACGAGCCGCAGTGACCACTCTCATCGCGAGTGCGACGACACCGCGACGGGAGGAGGCGGCACATGAGCCGACCTTCATCGACCAGGACGGTCCTGTTCTGTCCCGAGCCGGCCCGGGGCGGGCCGGGGCCGCTGATCGGACTGGCCGGGCGTTCCATGGTCGGGCACGTCCTGCAGGCGGCCGGTGCCGGCGCCACCCACCTGACGGTGGTCGGCGCCGACGACGAGGTGGCCGGTCACCTCGAGCAGACCCCCGGGCTGAAGGCGCCGGACCGCCGCGCCGGCAGGATCGTCGAGGCGCTGGCCGACGACGCCGGCGCCATGATCACCGTGGTCGTCAGATCCGACACCCCGCTGCTCACCCCCCCGACCGTGGCGCGCCTGGTCGAGCCGGTGCGGACGGGCGGGTACACCGCCGCCTGCCTGGGCCCGGCCTGGGCGTTCCGCAGCGCGGAGCTGTCCAAGGCCCTCGACGGCGGCGTACGGGACTCCGCGGACCTCGACGAGGTGATGGCCGACGTCGTCGACGCCCTGGAGACCTCCGGCCATCCGATCGCCACCGTGTCGGCGCCCGACGACGACCTGCTGCAGGTCACCGACCAGATCGTGCTGGCGCGGGCGCGCGCGATCATGCGCGACCGCCTGCTGCGGCGCTGGATGGCCGAGGGCGTCACCGTCGTCGACCCCGCCACCACCTGGATCGACGCCGACGTGGTGCTCACCTCGGGGGTCACCCTGCTGCGCAACACCGAACTGGCCGCCGGCACCACGGTCGGCGCCGGCTGCGTCATCGGGCCGGACACCACCCTGGTCGGCACGCGGGTCGGATCGGGCACCCGGATCCGCAGCTCGACCTGCGAGTACGTGCGGATCGGGCCGGACAACAACGTCGGCCCCTACTCCTACCTGCGCGGCAACACCACGTCCGGCCGGGGCGTGATCATGGGCTCGCACGTGCACATCAAGGCGGCCACCATCGGCGCCGGCTCGTCGGTCCCCCACTTCGCCTACCTGGGCGACATCACCATCGGCGAGCGCAGCAACATCTCCGGGTTCTCCGGAACGGTCAACTTCGACGGCAGGCAGACCCACCGCACCACCGTGGGGGACGACGTGATGATCGGGGCCGGGACCATCCTGGTCGCGCCGATCGAGGTCGGCGGGGGCGCCTACACCGCGGCGGGCTCGCTGCTCACCCGCGACGTTCCGGCCGGGGCGCTCGCCCTCACCCGGATCCGCCAGGAGCACATCGAGGGCTGGGTGGAGTCCACGATGCCGGACAGTCCCGCCGCGCAAACCGTCCGGCGGCTCCGGCTGGAGCACGACGGGCACGACGAGGACTAGGACGCGACGCCATGGCCATCCCCACCGTACTGGCGGTCTTCGCCCATCCCGACGACGCGGAGCTGGCGTGCGGCGGCACGCTCGCCGGATTCCGCAACGCCGGCTACGACGTGCACATCGTCGCGATGACCGACGGCTCCAACAGCTCCTCCCCCCGTTCCGGGGACCGGGTCGCCGAGGCCGCCGCGGCCGCCTCGGTGATCGGCGCCACCATCACCGTGGAGGACCTGCCCGACGGCGAGGTGCGGATCGCCGCCCCCACCTACGCCAAGATCGAGCGGCACATGCGGGCGCTGGCCCCGTCGGTGGTCATCACCCACCACACCAGCTCGCTGCCGCTGGACGACCACCAGGACCACCACGCGACCGGCGTGGTGGCCACGATGATCGCCAAGCGGGCGGTGACCCCGCAGCTGATCCTCCAGGGCGAGCCGCCGGTGCTGAACTCCGGGTTCGTCCCCAACTTCTTCGTGGACGTCACCGAGTACATGCCCAAGAAGCTGGTGGCCGTCGCGCAGTACCAGTCCGAGGCCGCCAAGCCGTACATGAGCGAGCAGGCGCTGCTCGCGCGCGGCCGGTGGTGGGCCCGGCAGGCCCAGGTCCACGAGGCCGGCGAGGACGCCTTCTTCGAGGCCTACCAGCTCATCAAGTGCCGTTCGACCGCTCCTCATCTGCTGATGAACCTGTGAAAGGAAGTGCTCACATGACCACCGGTCACAGCCAGGCGATCACCAGGCGCTCCGCGCTCGGCGCGGCCCTGCTGGGCGGCGCCGCCGTGCTGGCGCCCGCCGCGGCGGGCCTCGGACGCGCCGAGGCCGGCACCCGGGGCCTGCCGCACCCGCCCGTCCTGCCCATCACCCTGGCGCCCGAGGGCTTCGAGTTCCCCGGGCCCAACCCGCGCCCGGCGGGGATGGTGACCCTCAAGGTGGACACCCCCGACCCGGCCGGCCGGTTCATGGGGCTCGGCGCCACCCGCAACGGCATCACGTTCGAGCAGGCGATGTGGCTGTTCTGGCAGAGCATGTCGGAGGACCCGGCGGTCGCCATCCCCGCGCTGCAGGCCCTGTACCGCGACGTGGAGTTCTTCGGCGGCGCCGGAGTGTTCCCGGCGACCAGCCCGCTGTCGGTCACGATCGACCTGCCGCCGGACACCTACTACGGCATCGAGGGAGAGCACTTCCGCCAGCTCCAGGTCACCGGCCCCCGCCGGCACACCCGGATCCCCAGGATCGACGGGGTCATCCGCATGGTCGAGCGGGACGGCCGCTCCAGGTTCATCACCCCCCGGGTGATGCGCGCCCGGGGCACGTACCTGGTGGTGAACCAGTCCGCGCAGCCGCAGGAGGCGGTGTTCTGCGGGGTCGCCCCCACCACCACCGAGCGGACCGTGCAGGACTACTTCGACGCGGTGGCCGCGGGCCAGAACCCGCCCAACCCGCTGCTCACCCAGGTCGGCGGGCTCATGGCCATGTCGCCCGGCCGCAAGGCGATCCTCAGCTTCGACTTCCCCCCGGGCCGCTACAGCGTCCTGTCGTTCTACCGCAACCCCAACACCGCACGGAAGATCGCCGAGGAGGGCATGCACCGTGTGGTCGAACTCCGCTGAGCCCGCCCGTCACGACCGGAGGTGATCCCGTGCGCGTCCTGCTGGCCACCTGGCCCACGCCCTCGCACTACTTCTCCATGGTGAGTCCCGGCTGGGCCCTGCGCTCGGCCGGCCACGACGTGCGGATCGTCAGCCCCCCGGGCGCGGAGGGCGCGGTGCTGCGCTCGGGGCTGACGATCTCCATCACCGGCCCCCGCCTGAACCCGGCCGCCGCCTGGAAGGGCTTCGAGATGCGGCCGGGCGCCGGGGTGGACGAGGCCGAGCACGAGCGGGAGCGTTCGGCCCGCGCGTTCTCCATGTTCGCCGCCGGCGCCCGCGAGATGGTCGACGAACTGGTCGCCCTCGCCCGGAGCTGGCGGCCGGACCTGGTGCTGTACGAGCCGCGCATGTACGCGGCGCTGAAGGCCGCCCGCGACCTGGGGGTGCCCGCGGTGCGGGTGCTGCCCGGGCCGGACTACACCTACACCCGCCTGGCCGACGAACGCGAGCAGCTCGACGAGCTGTGGAAGGAGCTCGAACTGGAGGACGCCGACCCGCTCGGCGACCTGACGCTCGACCCCTGCCCGCCGAGCCTGCAGGTCGACGACGGCGGGACGGTGTCGCGGCTGGGCGTGCGGAACGTGCCCTACAACGGGTCGGCCGTGGTGCCGCCCTGGCTGTCGGAGCGGCCCGCCCGGCCCCGCGTCTTCATCAGCCTGGGCACGATGGTCGCGACGCTGCTGGGCAGCATGAACTTCGTCCACGACACCATCTGCGCCCTGGCCGGGCTGGACGTCGAGGTGCTGGCCGGGGTCTTCTCCGACCAGCGCGAGCTGCTGGGGGCGGTGCCCGGCAACGTCCGGCTGGTGGAGGACATGCCGCTGCACCTGATGCTGCCGACCGTCGACGTGGCGGTCCACCACGGCGGCTCGGGCACGCTGCTCACCACCGCCGCCCACGGCGTCCCCCAGCTGGTGCTGTCCTCGTTCGGCGACACCGTGCTGGCCGCCCGGCAGATCGCCGGGACGGGCGCCGGCAAGGCCCTGCGCGCCTGGGACGCCACCCCGGACCGCGTCTGCGCGCTGGTCGGCGAACTGCTGGAGACGCCGTCGTTCGGCGAGGCGGCGACCCGGCTGGCGGAGGAGAACGCCCGCCGGCCGGCCCCCGCCGCGATCGTCGGCGCCCTGGAGGAGCTGGCCGCCAGGGCGCCGGTCGGCGCGGGCGCCGGATGAGGGGGCGCCGATGAGCACCGCCCTGGTGACCGGGGCGTCCAGCGGCCTGGGCGAGGCGTTCGCCCGGGCCCTGGCGGCCCGCGGCCACGACCTGGTGCTGGTGGCGCGGCGCCGGGACCGGCTGGAGGCCGTCGGGCGCGAGCTGAGCGCGGCGCACGGGACGGCCGCCGAGGTGATCGCCGCCGACCTGACCGACCCGCGCCGGCGCGTCGCCGTGGAGGAACGGCTGGCCGACCCGGAACGCCCGGTGGACGTCCTGGTCAACGGGGCGGGCGCGCTGGGGGCGGTGGGGCCGCTGGCGATGCTGGACCCGCACGGAGAGGAGGACAAGATCCTCCTCAACGTGCTGCCCCTGGTCCGGCTCACCCGGGCCGCGCTGCCGCAGATGGTGCGGCGCGGCCGGGGCACGGTGCTGAACATCTCCTCGGTGGCCGCGTTCGCCCCCGCCCCCGGCGGGGCCACCTACGCGGCCGCCAAGGCGTTCGTCACCTGTTTCAGCCAGGCCGTGCACGCCGAGGTCGGTCCGCTCGGGGTGCGCGTCACCGCGGTCTGCCCGGGCGCCACCCGCACCGCCGGGCGCGCCGCCCGCGGCGCCCACCGCGGGCGCATGGGCCCGGTGCTGGAGCCGGACGCGGTCGTGCGGGCGGCGCTGCGGGACGCCGAGGCGGGACGCGCGGTGTCCGTGCCGGGCGCCGCGTACCGCCTGCGCACCGCGCTGGCCCGGCACTCCCCCGGGCTGCACCGCCGGCTCTTCCAGCGGGGCTGGCAGGAACGGACCGCCCGGACCCTCGCCGAGTCGTTCGCAGCGGAGGTACATCAATGAGCACAGACACGGTCCAGGCGACCGGCACCGCCGTCGTGACCGGCCTCGGCGTGGTCGCGCCGAACGGGCTGGGCACCGAGGCGTACTGGTCGGCGACGTTGGAGGGGCGCTCGGGGATCGGGCCGATCACCCGGTTCGACCCCTCCTCCTACCCGGTGCGGTTCGCCGGGGAGGTGAGCGACTTCGTCACCGCCGAGCACGTGCCCAGCAGGCTGATCTCGCAGACCGACCACTGGACCCACATGGGGCTGGCGGCGGCGGAGATGGCGCTGCGGGACGCGCAGGCGGACCCGGCGGAGCTGCCGGAGTACACCGCCGCCGTGGTCACCGCCAGTTCCTCGGGCGGCACCGAGTTCGGCCAGAACGAGATCTCCCGGCTGTGGAGCAAGGGGCCGCAGTGGGTCGGCGCCTACCAGTCGATCGCCTGGTTCTACGCCGCCACCACCGGCCAGATCTCGATCCGGCACGGGATGCGCGGACCGTGCGGGGTGATCGTGGCCGAGCAGGCGGGCGCCCTGGACGCGGTGGCGCAGGCGCGCCGGCTGGTCCGCTCGGACGCCCGGCTGATCGTCACCGGCGGCACCGACGCCTCGCTGTGCCCGTACGGTCTGACCGCCCAGCTCAGCAACAGGATGCTCACCCGCGTCCCCGACCCGGGCGCCTACCGTCCGTTCGACGAGCGGGCCACCGGCTACCTGCCCGGCGAGGGCGGCGCGATGATGATCGTCGAGGACTCCGGGCACGCCGCCGCCCGGGGCGCCCCGCACCGGTACGGGGAGATCGCCGGGCACGCCGCGACCTTCGACCCGCCGCCGGGCTCGGACCGCCCGCCCGCGCTGCGCCGGGCGATCGAGCTGGCGCTGGCCGACGCCGGGCTGGCCCCCTCCGACGTCGACGTGGTGTTCGCCGACGCGGCCGGGGTGCCCGAACTGGACCGGATCGAGGCACGGGCGCTGGCCGAGGTGTTCGGGCCGCGGGGCGTCCCGGTCACCGCCCCCAAGACGATGACCGGCCGGATGTACGCCGGCGCGGCGCTCGACGTCGCCACGGCCCTGCTGTCGATCAGGGACGGCGTCATCCCGCCCACCGTGGGGGTGCGGCCCGCCGCCGAGCACCGCCTCGACCTGGTCGCCGAACCGCGGTCCGGCACCGTCCGGACGGCGCTGGTGGTGGCCCGCGGCTACGGCGGATTCAACTCCGCGCTCGTCGTACGGGCGCCCCGGGAGGACGACAGGAGTCCGGCATGACCGTGTCCACCGGCCGCCCCGACGCGGCCACGATCCAGGAGCTGCTGATCCGGGCGGTGTCCGACGAGACCGAGCGGTCCGCCGCCGCCCCGCCCATCGATCCGGAGGAGGACAGCTTCCAGGATCTCGGGCTGGATTCGCTGGGGGCGGTGAACGTCGCCAAGCGGATGGAGGCCGACCTGGGGGTGCCGGTCCCCCCGGTGCTGTTCTTCGACCACCCGACGATCGACGCGCTCTCCCGGCACCTGGCCGACGAGGGCTGACCCCCGCAACCGCAAGGGGCGAGGCGGCACCGGCCGCCTCGCCCCTTGTCGGTTCTTGTCGGTTCGCCGTCCCGTGCGGTCAGTCGACGACCTCGAGCTGGGCCATCATGCCCATCGTGGAGTGGTCGATCAGGTGGCAGTGGTAGAGGTAGCGGCCGCGGTAGTCGTCGAACCTGACCCGCACCCGCACGTTGCCGCCGATCGGCACCGCGACGGTGTCCTTCCAGCCGGCCTCGTGGCCGCTCACCGGCTGCCCGTTGCGCTCCAGCACCTCGAAGTGCACGCCGTGCACGTGGAAGTTGTGCGGGATGCCGAACTGGTCGTCGCGGTTGTGGATGGTCCACACCTCCACGTCGCCCTTCCGCACCTGCATGTCGATCCGGTCGGGGTCGAAGTGCTTGCCGTCGATCACGAAGTGCTGCATCTCCAGGTCCAGGTAGAAGGAGATGTCCCGCTCACGGTCGACGGCGCCCGGCTTGCCCCGGCCCCGGCCGTACATCGGGCGGAGCCGCCCCGGCAGCCTGCTGTCGTCCTTGGCCGGGCGCACCACATCAAAGCGCATGATCTCGCGGATGTCGGTGGTGTCGGGATCGGCGTTCGCTAGGACGAGCCTGGTGCCGAGGGGGTAGCGGGAGAAGTCCACCACCACGTCGACCCGTTCGCCCGGCGACATGGTGATCCGGGTGGTCGGCACGGGCCGGGGCAGCAGGCCGCCGTCGGAGGCCACCTGCACCATCTCCTCGTCGTCGCCCAGCTTGAGCTGGTAGTAGCGCTCGTTGGCGCCGTTGACGAACCGCAACCGGTACTTGCGGGCGGCCACCTGGAAGTAGGGCTGCACCCTGCCGTTGACGAGCTGGACGTTGCGGTTGCGGAAGTCGCCCAGCTCGAACACCAGCTGTCCCTGGTCGTCGAACCGCGCGTCGCGCAGCATCAGCGGCACGTCGTACGGGCCGGACGGCAGCCGCAGCGCCGCCTCGGACCTGTCCTCCACGATGTAGACGCCCGCCAGCCCCCGGAAGACCATCTCGGCCTCCATGTGGTGGGTGTGGTCGTGGTACCACAGCGTCGCGCCGGGCTGCCGGTTCGGGTACACGTAGGTCCGGGACTGGCCCGGGGCGATCACGTCCATCGGGTGCCCGTCGTGCTCGGGCGCGACGATCCCGCCGTGCAGGTGAACCACGGCGTCGTGGTGCATGGCGTTGGTCTGCTTGACGACCACCCGGCGCCCCGAGGTGGCCCGGATGGTGGGGCCGGGGAACAGCCCGTTGTACGCCATGACCTGGGTGCGGACGCCCGGCAGGATCTCGGCCTCCGCATGCCGCATGGTGATCTCGTAGTAGTCCGTCGACGACGACCGGGCCACCGGCCGGAGCACCGGCGGCACGGCGAGCGGAACGGTGAACGGCTCGGGCGGGGCGACCTCCCCGGTGTTCTCGCGGGCCGTCAGGCCGACCAGCGGGGCCGTGACCGGCACCAGGGCGGCGGCACCGCCCGCCGTCCCGTACTTGATCAGATTTCTCCGGCTGAGCATGACCGTCCCTTCGCTCACGGGCGTTGCGTCCGGACGATCCCGCACCCCGCTCAAGGGCCGCTGGACTGCCGATCGCGGCGAAGGCCACGGGCCTGCCGCGCCCCCGCCGGGCGGTAGACGAAAGTCGATGCGGGCCTCGACCGGTGGACACTGCTGCGGTCCGGGAGGCGCCCGTACGGTGGGGCTGTGCCGCGACGATCGTTTCGGGAGTGGGCCGCCGACCTGGCCTACATCTGGTTCGCATGCCTGGTGGGCGGGTTCTTCTTCCTCGCCACGTACACCGATCCGGCGGCCTCGGACGAGACGGCCCCGGTCCGGCTCGAGGCGGCCGTCTGGCTGATACTGGTCGCGGCGACGATAGGGCTGCGCCGTCGACGGCCCGTGCTCCTGGCGGTGCTGTGCCAGGCGGGCGCGATCATGGCGACGGGCGGGCTGGGCTTCGCCGCCATGGCCGTGCTGAACGTGGCCGTCCGCCGGTCCTGGCGGGTCAGCCTTCCGCTCGCCTCCTCCCACGTCCTGCTGGTCGGCACCCTGTGGTGGCTGGTCGGCGAGGGCGAGCCGGGCGTCTGGGAGGGCGTGGTCACCATCGCGCTGCTGCACACCACGCTGGTGGCGGTGGGACTGCTGGTCCGTTCCCAGCGACAGCTCGTGCTGGCGGCGCAGGAACGGGCCCGCCAGGCCGAGGAGGGGCAGCGGCTGCGCGTCGAGGAGGCCCGCCACCACGAGCGGGAACGGCTGGCCCGCGAGATGCACGACGTGCTGGCCCACCGGATCTCGCTGCTGGCGGTGCACGCCGGGGCGCTGGAGTACCGCGGGAACCTGCCCGAGGAGGAGGCGCGCATGGCCCAGGTGATCCGCCAGTGCGCCCACGACGCGCTGGAGGACCTGCGGGAGGTGATCGGGATGCTCCGCGAGGACCCGGCCGAGAACGGCGAGCGCCCCCAGCCCGCCCTCACCGACCTGCCCGGCCTCATCGAGCAGTCCCGCCAGGCCGGAACGCGCGTCACCCTGGAGGAACGGGTGCCCGATCCCCCGTCGATCCCCGCCCGGATCGGCCGGCACGCCTACCGGATCGTGCAGGAGGGGCTGACCAACGCCCGCAAGCACGCCCCCGGCACGCACGTCCGCGTCACGGTGACGGCGGTCCCCGGCGACGGCCTGACCATCGAGGTCGCCAACCCCCTGCCGGTCGGCGGCGTCCCGGCGGCCCTGCCCGGCGCCGGGGCCGGGCTGATCGGGCTGCGCGAACGGGTCGGCATCGTCGGCGGGCGGCTGGAGCACGGCCGCACCCCGGACGGTGACTTCCGCCTGCGCGCCTGGCTACCGTTGCCCCGATGAACGCTCCCGCACGGATCCTGATCGTCGACGACGACGCGCTGGTCCGGCTGGGCCTGTCGATGATGCTGGCCGGGGCCGAGGACCTGGAGATCGTCGGCGAGGTCGCCGACGGGGCCGAGGTGTTCGGGGCGGTCAACGAGCACCGGCCCGACGTGGTGCTGATGGACATCCGGATGCCGCGGATGGACGGGCTGGCCGCCACCGAGCGGCTGCGGGCGCGCCGGGACCCGCCCGAGGTCGTGGTGATGACCACGTTCGACACCGACGAGCACATCCTGCGGGCGATGCGCGCCGGGGCGTGCGGGTTCCTGCTCAAGCACACCCCGCCCGAGCAGTTCGTCGACGCGATCCGCCGGGCCGCCGCCGGGGAGCCGATCCTGTCGCCGTCGGTGCTGCGCCGGCTGATGTCGTACGTGGGCGACCTGTCGGACGCGCCCGCCGACCCGCGGCGCGAGCGGGCCCGCCGGGCGCTGGAACGGCTCAGCCCGGGCGAGCTGGCGGTGGCGCGGCTGGTCGGCGAGGGCCGCGCCAACAGCGAGATCGGCCAGCAGCTGTCGATGAGCGTGGCGACCGTCAAGGCGTACGTGTCGCGGCTGCTGGCCAAGCTGGAGCTCAACAACCGGGTGCAGATCGCGCTGCTGGTGCACGACGCGGCGCTGGACGACTGAGGTCGCCGCGCTCGTCGCCCTCGGTCGCGCGGCGATCGACCGGCGGCCGACGCGGCGGCCGGGCCCGTGCCCGCACGCTGGGCCCATGATCGAGGTCAACGCGCTCACCAAACGGTACGGGGAGGTCACCGCCGTCGCGGACGTGTCGTTCCGCTGCGAGCCGGGCACCGTCACCGGATTCCTCGGCCCCAACGGGGCGGGCAAGTCCACCACCCTGCGGATGATCTGCGGGCTCACCCCGCCCACGTCGGGCGATGCCCGGGTGCTGGGCGTCCCGTACCGGCGGATCGCCAACCCGGGCCGGCACGTCGGGGTGATGCTGGACGCCTCCGCGCAGCATCCCGGGCGCACCGGCCGGGAGACGCTGGCGCTGGCGGCGCGGCTGCTGGGGGTGGACGCCGGACGCGCCGAGGAGATGCTGCGGAAGGTCGGCCTGCCGGAGAACGCCGTCCGGCGGCGGGTCGGCGGCTACTCGCTGGGGATGCGGCAGCGGCTGGGCATCGCGCAGGCCCTGCTCGGCGACCCGCGCGTGCTGATCCTGGACGAGCCCGCCAACGGGCTGGACCCGGAGGGCATCCACTGGATGCGGACGCTGCTGCGGGACTTCGCCGACCGGGGCGGCACCGTGCTGCTGTCGTCCCACCTGCTGCGGGAGGTGGAGGCGGTCGCCGACCGGTTCGTGGTCATCGCCGGAGGCCGGATCGTCGCCCAGGGCACCAGGGGCGAGCTGCTGTCGGCGCGCGAGGAGACGTTCGTGCGCGGGCTGGAGCCGGGCGGGCTGGAGACCGCGCTGGCCGAGGCGGGCCTGGACGCCCGGCGCTCCGGCCCGGACGGCTTCCGGGTGCGGGCCGGCGCCGAGGCGGTCGGCCGGGCCGCCGCCAAGGCCGGCGCCGTCCTGCTGGAGCTGCGGCCCGCCGGCGACGGGGGCCTGGAGGAGTTGTTCCTGTCGCTGACCGCGCCGCCGAAGGAGCCGAGGGAGCCGAAGGAGAACGCGTCATGACCGCCGTCGCCGTGGACCGTCCCGCCGCTCCGTCCCTGCTCACCCTCACGGCGGTGGAGCTGCGCAAGATGACCGACACCCGGGCGGGCCGCTGGCTGCTGACGTTCGTCGTGCTGGTCGGGGTCGCCCTGGTCGGGGTGGTGCTGTTCGCCGTGCCCCGAGCCGAACTGACCATGGCGGAACTGTTCGGCGCCGCGACGTCGGGGGTGTTCGTCCTGCTGCCCGTCGTCGGGGTGCTGTCGGTCACCTCCGAATGGTCGCAGCGCACCGTGCTGAGCACGTTCACCCTCGTGCCCCGGCGCGAACGGGTGGTCGCCGCCAAGCTGGCGGCCGCGTCGGTGCTGACGGCGGCGTTCTGGGCGGTGTCCGCGCTGGTCGCCTGGGCGGGCCGGGCGCTGGCGGAGGCGCTGGACCGCACCGACGCGGGCTGGACGCTGCCGCCGCGGCTGCTGGCCACCACGCTGCTGGTGATGCTGCTCGGCACGCTCGGCGGCGTGGCGTTCGGGATGCTGTTCCAGAACCCGCCGCTGGCGATCGTGCTGCTGTTCGTGCTGCCGATCGCCTGGGGGATCCTGGGCGAGACCGTCTCGGCCCTCAACGACGCGGCCGGGTGGCTGGACGCCGGGCGGACCGGCGCGCCCTTCCTGGAGCCCGGCGCACGGCTCACCGGCGAGGTCTGGGCGCGGCTGGCCGTCTCCCAGGCGGTGTGGCTGGGGCTGCCGCTGGTCCTCGGCCACCTGCGGGTGATGCGCCGCGAAGTGAAGTGAACGCGCGGGTCAGGCGACCCTCGCCGCGCTGCGGTCGCCTGACCCGCCGAAAGCGGTCAGACCTTGCGCCACTGCGGGATCCAGGCGCCGTCCTCGACGGTGTAGTCGCCGAAGAGGGCGGGCGCCTCCCGCCGCATCAGCTCGCCGATCCTGCCGAAGATCAGCCGGATCTCCTCCTCGGCCCCCTCGGCGGTGCGGGCCTCGATGGTGTGCCGCAGGGTCCGCACGTTGGCCGTCCACACCAGCCCGGTCGCCACGCCCTCGGGGGCGAACCGGCGCATGAACGAGGTCTTGTGCTTCTTCTCCTTGAACGGCACGCCCTCGTCGTCGAGGCCGAAGTGGGCGGCCATCCAGCCCTGGAACTCCTCCATCTGCTCCAGCAGCGCGCTCGCCCGCTTCATCAGCTCGGCGTCCTGTCGGGCCCACTCGGGGAACCAGAACGGGATGTCCTGCAGGCGGACGAACCGCAGCGACTCCTGCGAGATGGCCACGCCGGGGCGGTGCCGCACCAGCTCGTGGGTGGCGACCCGGCTGACGTTGTGCAGCACGAAGCTGAAGCTGACGTGCTCGAGCACCGAGCCGTGCATGCTGCGCAGGATGTTCTGCAGGTACTGGGTCTGGTCGGTGCGCACCCGGGTGACGTTGGGGTTCAGGCCCGGCTCCCAGGAGCGGTAGCACAGCCGGCCGGCGAACTCGGCGAGGTTCTGCGGGTCGTTCAGCTCGGCGTCGAGGTCGCCGCGGTCCAGCCGCTCCAGCCAGCTCTCGCCGCCCACGTCCCGCAGATACCGCGCGATCTCGTCGTAGTCGAGTTCGGGTCGCGCGACGAGGAACACCTCGGGTTCGACGCTCTTCACCTGCTCAGGCCCCCTACCGGTCCGTTCGATCCGCCCCATAGCAAACCAGTTCGGGGCGGGTCGCGCGACCCGGGCGCATGTAAGGTCCGTCTCGTGGCTACGGATCTGAAGGTGCTCGGGGCGTGCCCGCTGGACTGCCCGGACACCTGCTCGTGGGAGGTCACCGTCTCCGGCGGCCGGGCGGTGCGGCTGCGCGGCAATCCGGACCATCCGTTCACCCGGGGCGCGCTGTGCACCAAGGTGAACCGCTGGCTGGAACGCGCCGCCTCACCCGACCGGATCCTGCATCCGCTGCGCCGGACCGGCCGCAAGGGCGAGGGCCGGTTCGAGCGGATCACCTGGGACGAGGCGCTGGACGAGATCGCCGACCGGCTGGGCGCGATCATCGGCGAGCACGGCGGCGAGGCGATCTGGCCGTACTGGGGCACCGGCACGCTCGGCTGGATCCAGGGCTGCAACGGCATGGCGGGGCAGCGGCTGTTCAACGTGCTGGGGGCGTCGCGCCATCACATGTCGATCTGCTCGATCGCCGGGTCGCACGGCCTGGTGTACGCGACCGGCACCTCCGCCGGGATCGACCCGGAGACGTTCGCCCTGGCCAAGCTGGTCATCCTGTGGGGCACCAACACCCTCACCAGCGGCCACCACCTGTGGAAGTCGATCCAGGACGCCCGGCGCGACGGCGCGTACGTGGTGGCGATCGACCCGGTCCGCACCCGTACCGCCAAGCAGGCCGACGAGCACCTGGCGCCGCTGCCCGGCACCGACGCGGCGCTGGCGCTGGGCCTGATGAACGTGATCGTCGGGCTCGGCCTGGAGGACCGCGAGTACCTGGCGGAGCGCACGCTGGGCTGGGAGACGTTCCGCGAACGCGTCGCCGCCTTCCCGCCGTCGCGCGCCGCGGAGATCACCGGGGTGCCCGAGGCCGACATCGTCGCCCTCGGGGAGCGGATCGCCCGGACCCGTCCCACCGCCATCCGCGCCACCATGGGCCTGCAGCGCCATGCCGGAGGCGGCGCCACCCTGCGGACGCTGGCCTGCCTGCCGGGCGTGACCGGCGACTGGGCCCTGCCGGGCGGCGGGCTGTCGTACTCGACCGACGCCCACTTCCCCATCGACACCGCCGCCCTGTTCCGCGCCGACCTGGCCCCTCGGCGGACCCGCAGGCTGTCGATGACCCGGCTGGGCGAGGGCCTGCTGGAGGTGGACGACCCGCCGGTGAAGGCACTGTTCGTGATCGCCGCCAATCCGGCCGCCAGCGCCCCGCACCAGTCGAGGATCCGGCGCGGCCTGGCCCGCGAGGACCTGTTCACGGTGGTGCTGGAGCAGTTCCCCACCGACACCGCCGACTACGCCGACATCGTGCTGCCCGCCACGATGCAGCACGAGCACGCCGATCTGCACAACGGCTACGGCCATCTGTACCTGGCCTGGAACGAGCCCGCCGTGGAGCCGCCGGGCGAGTGCCTGCCCACCACCGAGACGTTCCGCCGCCTGGCCCGCCGGATGGGGCTGACCGAGCCGAGCCTGTACGACACCGACGAGCAGCTGGCCGAGCAGGCGCTGCGCCCGACCGGCATCACCCTGGACCGCCTCCGCAAGGAGGGCTTCGCCCGGCTGCCGCTCCCCGACCCGTTCGTCCCGTTCGCCGACGGCTTCCCCACCCCGTCCGGCCGCCTGGAGTTCGTCTCGGACCTGGCCGCGGCGGCGGGGCACGATCCGGTCGCCGGGTACGTGCCCGCCGCGGAGGTCCCCGATCCCGAACGCGCCGCCCGTTATCCGCTGGCGCTCATCGCGGCGGCCCCCCACCACTTCCTCAACACCGTCTTCGGCGACAACCCCGAACTACGCCGCCGCGCCGGCGAACCCCGCGTGACCCTCCATCCCGACGACGCCGCCGCCCGCGGCGTCCGGGCCGGCGACAGGGTCCGCGTCCACAACGACCGGGGCGCGTTCGAGGCCGTCGCCGAGGTGAGCGACGACGTCCGTCCCGGCGTCGCCGCCACCGTCAAGGGCCGCTGGCCGAAACTGTCCGGCGGCGCGAACGCCAACGCCCTCGTCGCCGAACGCGATTCCGATATGGGCGGCGGCGCGGTCTTCCATGACACCCGGGTCCAGATCACCCGGCTGTAGGAAATTGGGCGGCCCTCCGGTCCACGTGGGAGCCACGGGACGGGAGGGCCGGGATTTCACGAAAAGGCGCCGGCGGCGTCATCCGAAGATGCTCACGCCGCCGGGGCCGACCAGCAGCCCGACGACGATCAGGACGATCCCCCACAGGATGTCGCGCCGCGCCACGATGACATAGATCCCGGCGATCACCAGGATCACCGCGAGCAGCCAGAGCAGGGTGTACAAGGCCGTTCCCTCTTTCCTTCGTTCTCTCGGGGTGCAACCCGAATGCCCGCAAGAGCCGAAATCAAACAGATTCTTCGCCGACCAGGGCAAATCATCGGATTTCGGGTCACGGTCGAGGCCGGGGAACGGCCCGTGCGTCAGCGCGCGAGCGCCTCCCGGCGGCACAGGCGCAGGACGTTGGCGATGATGCGGTGGCCGACGCGGCCGGTGGCGGTGAGGATCGACTCCGGGTGGAACTGGACGGCCCACCGGCGGGCGGCCGGGTCCTCGATGGCCATGACGACGTCGCCGGTGAGGGCGGTGACCTGGAAGCCGCCGCGGACCTGGTCCGGGGTGGCGTGCAGGGAGTGGTAGCGGGCGGCGGTGAACTCGTCCGGCAGGCCCTCGAAGAGGTCGCCGCCGGCGACCTTGACCTGGCCGGGCTTGCCGTGCCAGGGCTCGGGCAGCAGGGCCAGCTCGCCGCCGGCGTGCTCGACCATCGCCTGCAGGCCCAGGCAGACGCCGAAGACCGGCAGGTCGCGGGCGGCCAGCGCGTCCAGCAGCGCGGCGGTGCCGAAGTCGGTGGGACGGCCGGGCCCCGGGGACAGCACCACCAGGTCGGGCGCCAGCTCGTCGAGCAGCCGCAGCGGGAAGCCGTGGCGCAGGGTGACCACGTCGGCGCCCTGCTGGCGGAAGTAGTCGGCGAGCGTGTTGACGAACGAGTCCTCGTGGTCGACCAGGACGACCTTCAGGCCCTCGCCCGGCAGCGGATCGTCGGCCGCGGCCTCCCCCGGCCCGGCCGGCTCCTCCCCCGCCAGGGCCTTGAGCAGGGCGCTGGCCTTGAGGTGGGTCTCGCGCTCCTCCTCGTCCGGGTCGGAGTCGTACAGCAGGGTCGCACCGGCGCGCACGGTGGCGACGCCGTCGCGGATCTGGGCGGTGCGCAGGGTCAGCCCGGTGTTCATGGAGCCGTCGAAGCCCACGAAGCCCACCGCGCCCCCGTACCAGCGCCGCGGGGTCTCCTCGTGCTCCTCGATGAACTGCATCGCCCAGGTCTTGGGCGCGCCGGTCACCGTCACCGCCCACATGTGGGTGAGGAACGCGTCCAGGGCGTCCAGCCCGGGACGCAGCCGCCCCTCGATGTGGTCGACGGTGTGGATCAGCCGGGAGTACAGCTCGATCTGGCGGCGGCCGATGACCTTGACGCTGCCGGGGACGCAGACGCGGGCCTTGTCGTTGCGGTCCACGTCGGTGCACATGGTCAGCTCGGACTCGTCCTTGGCCGAGGACAGGATGGTGCGGATCTGCGCGGCGTCCTCCAGGGCGTCGGTGCCGCGCTTGATCGTCCCGGCGATGGGGCAGGTCTCCACCCGGTCGCCGGTGACCCGCACGAACATCTCCGGGGACGCGCCGACCAGGTACTCGCCCTCGCCGAGGTTGAACATGAACTCGTACGGGGCCGGGTTGGTCTCGCGCAGCCGCTCGAAGAACGCCACCGGCGAGTCGCAGCGCCCGTACATGGCGTGGCTGGGGGTGACCTCGAACAGGTCGCCGTCGATGAACTTCCGCTTGGCGTCCCGGACCATCTGCGCGTACACGCCGGGCACCGGCTGCGGCGGCAGTTCGGCGGCGGCGGCGGCCATCGGGGTCGGCTCGGTGACCCGCGGCAGGCCCTCGGTGGAGACGCCGTCGACGACGAACTCGTAGGACATGCGGTGCGAGGTCTCCCGCTTGCGGTCCACCACCGTCAGCTCGTCGGCCAGGTGCAGCACCAGGTCGCGCTGGTCGCCGGGCCGGGCGTGGTGCAGCCGCAGCGGCTCGAACTGCAGCGACAGGTCGTAGCCGAACGCCCCGTACAGCCCCAGGTGGGGGTCGTCGCAGCGGAACAGGTCGATCAGGGCGCGCAGCGCGGTGAAGACGGTGGGCTGGCGGCTGCGCTCCTCCTCGGTGAAGAACTCCTCGGTGGGCGGGACGTGCACCTCGACCAGCGTGCCGGGCTCGTCGCGGACGACCTCGCCGGTGCCGCGCATCGCCGCCGCCATCGCCGGGAGCAGCACCCGGCCGCGGGCGTTGAGGGCGCGCGCCGAGATCCGCCGGCCCCGGGCGACCACCTCGACGCAGGGGTCGACGTAGGCCATGTGCCAGCGGCTGTACCGGCCGGGGTACTCCATGCCCGAGCTGAGCACGCCGCCGCGCCGCTCCCCCACGGAGGCGACGAGGGCGTCCAGGACGTCGGACTTGCGCCGCGGATCGACCGGCGTGGCGGTGCGGAGCACCCGCACTCCCCCGGCGGTCAGATACTCGCTGGTCTGCGGTCGGTCGGTTTCCACCGTGGCGGCCCTTCATGGGATGGCCGACCCCTCGTCCGGCGGCCCGCGTACGCGAAAACGACCGCCGGACGGGGGGCGGTCGCTGGCTGTCGGACAAGCACGAACCGGCGCCGCCTCAGCGGCGCCACCACCACAGGCGCAGTGCGGTTCGCATGATGCGCAAGGCTACCCCATCGCCGGGACGGGGGGTTGGGTTCGGGGCCGATCGTTGCCAGGATGGACCGCAAGGGCTCACTTACGACAGGGCGGTGAGGCGACGTGAACGGCGAGTTCGAGCTGCGCGGGGTCAACCATCTGGCGCTGGTGTGCCGCGACATGCGGCGGACGGTGGACTTCTACTCCGGTGTGCTGGGCATGCCGCTGATCAAGACCATCGAGCTGCCGGGCGGCATGGGGCAGCACTTCTTCTTCGACTGCGGCGGCGGCAACGCGCTGGCGTTCTTCTGGTTCCCGGACGCGCCCGAGCCGGTGCCGGGGGTGTCGGCGCCCAAGGGGCTGCCCGACCGGGGCGAGCTGATCTCGGCGGTGGGGTCGATGAACCACATCGCCTTCGACGTGCCGCCGGACAAGATCGAGGAGTACCGGGAACGGCTGATCGCCAAGGGCGTCGACGTCGGCGTGATCCTCAACCACGACGACAGCGAGTGGGGCGTCGCGCCCGAGCCGCACGAGGGGGTGTTCGTGCGGTCCATCTACTTCCAGGACCCGGACGGGGTCCTGCTGGAGTTCGCGGCCTGGACGCGCGAGCCGGGTTCGCCCGACGACGTCCGCCACGAGCCCAGGACCGCCGCCGACCGCACCGTCTGACCGCCGGGAGAACACCGTGCCCCGACTTCGCCAGGTGAGCCGTTCCGAGGTCACCGACAAGCTCGTTCTGTACTTCTACGACACGCTGTTCGGTCCGGACCGCGACCCGGTGGCCGAGCCGGGCACCGCGACCGGCTCTCCCGGCACGTGGTGGACCACGTTCGCGCTGCGGCCGGCGATCTTCAAGCACTGCGTGCAGGGCTTCCAGATCTACCGGACGGTGAGCCTGGACCCGGTGCTGCGCGAGCTGGGGCAGACGCGGGCGGGCTGGGCGCGCGGCAGCCAGTTCGTGTTCTCCCAGCACTGCAAGCAGATGCGGGCGCTGGGGGTGCCGGACGCCAAGGTGCAGGCGATCGCGCACTGGGAGGTCTCCGACCAGTTCGACGAGCTGGAGCGCGCCGTGCTGGCCTACACCGACGCGCTCGTCCTCGGCGGCGGGCGGGTGCACGACGAGGTGTTCGCCGCCCTGCGCAGGCACCTGCCCGACGAGCAGATTCTGGAGCTGACCTACACCACCTGCCTGTACGACATGCACGCCACGATGTCCAAGGCGCTGCGCACCGAGTTCGACGACCGCGACGACCCGGTCGTGGAGGTGCCCGCGCCCGAGGGGTACGGGACCCGCGACATCGCCGAGGCCTTCGAGCAGGGCTAGGCCGGACCGGACCGGGTCGCGTATCCGGGGTTGGCGACGGCGAGCTTGTCGCGTACGGCGTCCCGCAGGGCGGCCTTGAGCTCGGCGTACCGCCCGTCGAGGTCGCCGGCGCGGATCGCGGCGGCCAGCGACCAGTCGTCGGGGTGGCCGAGCGCGGCGAGGCGTTCGCGGTGGGCGGCCTCGTGGGCGGGGCCGAGCGCGAGCTCGCGTTCCACGACGGCCAGCACGTTGGCGGCGACCAGCCCGTGGAAGCGGGTGCGGCCGGACAGCCCGGGCAGGACGTCGCGTTCGAGGTACTCGCGGACCGCGGCGACCAGCTCGCCGGCGGACGGGGCGTCGTGGGGTGGGGCCATCGCGTCTTCTCCCGCCTGCAGAACGACAGAACGCGATTCTAGACCGGGCCGCCGTTCCATCCCTCGACCATGCCCAGCACTGTGAGCTAATATCTGATTACCAAGAGTCAACAAAGGATCGGCGTGCCCTCGTCTGACCCCTGGCCGGCCGGGGAATCACGCCGCGCGGACGGCGGGGGCGGTCCCCGCCGTCCTGCGATCTCACCGGGGGGAACGTGCGCGTCAGGACCATCGTGGCCGGGGCCGCGGCGACGGCCGCCGCACTGCTCGCCGCACCGCCCGCGCAGCCCGCACAGGCCGCGCAGCCCGAGTGGCCCGCGCACGTCGGGCGGGCGGCCGACCCCGAGCCGGGCCGGTTCGAGATCGACCCCGGCAGCGCCAAGCCCGACGAGACGGTGACCGTCCGGGGGCGCTGCGAACGGCCGGGCGACGAGACCATGCGCATCACCAGCCACGCGCTGCGCGCCGAGGAGATCGAGCTCGACGCCGACGGCGGCTTCAACCGGGCGGCGACGGTGCGGCGGACGCAGCCGGGCCGCTACACGGTGACGGTGGTCTGCCTGCCGTCCAGGGTCTCCTACACCGAGGTCTTCTACGTGCACCGCTGGTCCGACCACTACGAGGCGGTCGCCTACCCCAAGGGCGCGCCGCAGACCGGCGGCGGCGGTGCGCTGTCCGGCGGCCGGGACCGTCCCCCGCTCGCCCTCCTGCTGCTGCCCGTGGCGCTCGCCGGGGCCGCCGGGGCGGCGGTGTTCGCCCGGAGCCGTGGCCGGGCCTGACCGGCGCGGCTATCTCGCCGCCGTCCTGGTGACGGCGGCGTTCGCGGCCTTCACCGGGGGCCGGCAGGACACGGAACGCGACGATGCTGCGCTGCCCGCGGCGGAGCCGGTGCGCGTCGAGATCCCCGCGATCGGGGTCCGGGCCCCAGTGATGCCGGTGGGGCGGGCCCCGGACGGGACGGTGCAGGTGCCTCCGCTGGACGAGGCCCACCGCGTCGGCTGGTACCGGCACGGTCCTGCGCCCGGTGCGCGGGGGCCGGCGGTGCTGCTGGGCCACTACGACGACCTGCGCGGCCCCGCCGTGTTCCATCGGCTGGGGCGGATCAGGCGGGGCGAGGTGGTGAGGGTCGAGCGCCGCGACGGGCGCACGGCGGTGTTCGCGGTGGAGTCCGTGGAGCAGGTGCCCAAGAGCAGGTTCCCCGCCGGGAAGGTCTACGGGCCGGTGGACCATGCGGGGCTGCGGCTGGTCACCTGCGGCGGCTCCTACGACCGGGCCCGGCGCACCTACCGCGACAACGTCATCGTGTACGCGCGGCTGACCACGACCCGCTGATCATGGCATCATCTGCAGCAGGTCCCATTCGTTCTCGGCCACCCGCCGCCCGATCGCGGCCAGTTCCACCGAACGCTCGGACCCCTGCAGATGGCGGCGGGCCTGCATGATGCAGATGACGCCCCAGCGCAGCACCCCGTACATCTCCCACCAGTGCAGCGCGTCCCGGTCGACGCGCACCCCGCCGGCCTCCTCGTAGGCGGCGATGAGGTCGTCGTAGCCGCCGAACCCGCCGACCGGGTGGGGAGAGCCGAAGCGCCAGGCCTTCGCGCACAGCCAGCCCAGGTCCTCCAGCGGGTCGCCGACGTGGGCCAGTTCCCAGTCCAGGACGGCGCGGACGCCGTCGGGGCCGATGATGAGGTTGCCGTTGCGGAAGTCCCCGTGCACGAGGACCGGCGGGTTGGCGGGCGGGCGGTTGCGTTCCAGCCAGCGCAGGGCGAACTCCAGCACCGGGTGCGGCTCGCCGGCGGCGTCCAGCAGTTCCCGCCACCGGTCGAGGCCGCCGTCCCGCTCCAGGCCCGGAACGGGGGGCATGCGGTGGACGGCGGCCAGGATCCGCCCGCACTCGGCGGCCAGCCGGGGCCGCACCCCGGCCAGTGCGGGGTCCCGCAGGACGCGGCGCGGGATGGTCTCGCCGTCGACCCGTTCCATCACCACGAAGTCGGCCCCCAGCGGCCCGTCCTCGGCGGCGCCGGCGGCGATCACCTCGGGGCTGGGGACCCCGGCGCGACAGGCGGCCCGCATCAGCTCGGCCTCCAGGGTCAGCCGCAGGCCGGTGAGCTCCGCCGCCGGGGCGGCCAGCCGCAGCACCAGCGGGTGCCGCCGCCCGGATCCGGTGACCACGTCGAACGTGCAGGTGACGCGGGAGGCCCCGCCGGAGGACCGGTGCAGCTCCGCGACCTGTGCGTCCGGGCCGTACCGTGCGGTGAGCAAGTCCGTCAGAGGTCCGCCGAGCCCGCCGAGATCCACGCCGCCTCCCGGTAAGCGTTCGCTTTCGGGTGCCATCGTGGCAGCCGGCGGCTCAGTCCGGGAAGTGACCCCCGTTGCGGCGCGCCGAGTCCGGCAGCCCGACCAGGATCAGGTCGGCCAGCGCGTCCACCACCGTCTCGCGGGGCACGTCGGGGTGGTCCAGCCACCAGTCCCCGGCGGTCTGCACCATGCCGATCACCGCGTGCCCCCACACGTAGGCGCGGGCGGGGTCGGCCAGGCCGGACTCGGCCATCAGCACCTTGGCCAGCTCCTGGCTGAGCCCGCGGATCATGGTGCTCATCGCGCTGTGCGTGGCCGCGTCCTCGGCGCTGGCCCGGTGCATCAGGAACCGGTAGAGCTGCGGGCTCTGCGAGATCAGCGACAGGTAGGTGTCGATGGTCGTGCGGATCCGGTCCCGCACTGTCCCGGCGGCCGAGAACTGGGCCTCGACCGCCTCCAGCAGCTTGCGGGTGTGCCGTTCGGCCAGCGCCTGGTAGAGCCCGGACTTGTCGCCGAAGTGCCGGTAGAGGATCGGCTTGCTGATGCCGGCCTCGGCGGCGATGGCGGCCATGGAGGCGCCCGGCCCCTCGCGCAGGATCACCCGGTCGGCGGCCTCCAGCAGGGCCCGCCGGCGGTCGGGGTCCCGGGTGCTCGACGGCTCGCCCTCGTCCGGTTCACGGCTCTCCATGGACAGCTCCTTCTCCCACGTGGTCCGCAGGGCGCCGCACCCGGCGGATACCGCGTCCTCCCCGCGCGGCACGGACGACGATTCGATCATGCACCGCCGGCGGCCGGTGCGCAGCCGGCCCCGTCCACGCGCGTCGTGGACGGGGCCGGTCCGCCGGCGGCGGGGGTCAGCGGATCGGCAGCCCGGTGACGGCCCGGCCGATCACCAGCCGCTGGATCTCGCTGGTGCCCTCGAAGATGGTGAAGATCTTGGAGTCGCGGTGCATCCGCTCCACCGGGTAGTCCCGGGTGTAGCCGTTGCCGCCGAGGATCTGGATGGCCTCCTCGGTGACCCGCACGCACATCTCGCTGGCGAACAGCTTGGCCATCGAGCCCTCGGCGTTGGCGAAGTCCTTGCCGTTGCGGGCCATCCAGGCCGCCCGCCACACCAGCAGCCGGGCCGCGTCGAGCTGGGTCTTCATGTCGGCCAGCTTGAACGCCACCGCCTGGAAGTCACCGATCTTGCGGCCGAACTGCTCGCGCTCCTGGGCGTACTGCAGCGCGTACTCGTAGGCGGCGCGGCCCACCCCGAGCGCCATCGCGCCGACGCTGGGCCGGGTGGTCTCGAACGTCTTCAGCGCGGCCTGCGCCTTGGCCCGCTTGCCCTCGCGGACCCGGGCGATGCGCTCGTCGAACTTCTCCTTGCCGCCCACGATGAGCCGGCCGGGGATGCGCACGTCCTCCAGGATCACCTCGGCGGTGTGCGAGGCGCGGATGCCGTGCTTCTTGAACTTCTGCCCCTGCCTCAGGCCCGGGGTGCCCGGCGGGATGATGAAGCTGGCCTGGCCGCGGGTGCCCAGCTCGGGGTACACCGAGGCGACCACCACGTGCACGTTGGCGATGCCGCCGTTGGTGGCCCAGGTCTTGGTGCCGTTGATCACCCACTCGTCGGCGGCCTCGTCGTAGACCGCGCGGGTGCGGATGGAGCCCACGTCGCTGCCGGCGTCGGGCTCGGAGGCGCAGAACGCCCCCAGCTTGACGTCGTCGGCGGTGCCGAACATCTGCGGCACCCACTCGGCGATCTGCTCGTCGGTGCCCACGGCGGCGACCGAGGCGGCGGCCAGGCCAGTGCCGACGATGGACAGCGCGATGCCGGCGTCGCCCCAGAACAGCTCCTCGAAGGCCACCGGGATGCCCAGCCCGGTCGGCTCCAGCCACTGGGTGGCGAAGAAGTCCAGGGAGTACAGGCCGACCTTGGCCGCCTCCTGGATGATCGGCCAGGGGGTCTCCTCGCGCTCGTCCCACTCCTCGGCCGCCGGGCGGATCACCTCACGGGCGAACTCGTGCACCCACTGCCGGACCTCGGCCACGTCCTCGCTGAGGTCGAGCGAGAACGGCACCGCCTCGTTGCTCGTCATGCTTATTGACCTTCCCTCCAACAGGCGTGTTACCAACGGTAGCACCTATGGGTTACCGCTGGTAACACATCACCGCGTCGGAACGGCCCGCACGACGGCCGGCCTCAGCGCTCCGGCAGCAGCGAACGGCCCGTCCCGGCGTAGCCGGGGACCTCGATCATCGGCGGGCGCTCCTGCACCCCCACGTCGTTGACCCGCACGTCATGGCCGCTGCCGTTGCGCGAGAACCAGGCCAGCGCGGTGCCCGGATCCTCCAGCGGCAGCATCCGGCCGTGCCGCTGCAGCCGCGACCAGGCGGTCAGCATGATCTGGCCGGACATGGCCGCCAGCGCCTCGGTGGACTGGTGCGAGTGCACCCGGTCGCCGAGGTCCACCTGGGCGATGGCGTCCAGCCCCGCCTCGGCGAACACGTCCAGCAGCAGCCCCAGCTCCACGCCGTAGCCGGTGACGAACGGCAGCCGCTCCAGCAGCGACCGGCGGCCGGCGTACTCCCCGCCCAGCGGCTGGATCACCCCGGCCAGCGCCGGCCAGTGCAGGTTGATCAGCGGCCGGGCCACCAGCTCGGTGACCCGGCCGCCCGCGCCGTCGACCCGCCGGCCGCCGGTCATCAGCGGCCGGTCGTAGCAGCCCTTGACATAGCCGACCGAGGGGTCGGTGAGCAGCGGGCCCAGCAGCCCGCTCACGAAGTGCGAGGAGAAGTTGCGCAGATCGGCGTCGACGAAGACGATCAGCTCCCCGCCGGTGGCGGCCAGCGACTTCCACAGCGCCTCGCCCTTGCCCGACATCCGCGGCAGCTCGGGCAGGATCGCGTCCTGGTGGACCACCTCCGCCCCGGCCGCCGCGGCGACCTCGGCGGTGCGGTCGGTGGAGCGCGAGTCGATCACCACGATCTCGTCGACCAGCGGCGCCCGTTCCATCAGATCCCGGCGGATCGCGGTGACGATCGCGCCGACCGTCTCCTCCTCGTTGCGGGCCGGCAGCACGACGCTGATCCGCCCGTCGCCGTGTGCGGCCTTGGCCTCGAGGAGCATCTCCACGGGCCAGTCCGCCGCCGTGGTGGTCCGGCGGCGCATCCACATGGTGGCCTCAGTCAGCACGCGCACTCCCTCCGCAAGTGGACGACCTCACTAAGGGAAACCCACATCGGTAGGGATCCTGTACCAGGAGGAACGATCCAACTCATTCGACCCGAAGAGTTAACAACCGCACAACACAGCGGTCACCGAACGAATCGCGGCGGGCGCCGTCCCGGTCGCCCGCCGTGCGGTCAGGGCATCACACCGGCGATGCCGGGAATCGCTCACTCCTGGGCGTGGCGGTCCAGGAAGGCGTAGACGTCGGCCTCGTCCACGCCGGGGAACGCGCCCGGCGGCAGGACCGACAGCACGTGCGAGTGGGCGCGCGCCGACGGCCAGGCCATGCCCTCCCAGCGCTGCGCCAGCTCGGCCGGCGGGCGCTGGCAGCAGTCGCCGTCCGGGCAGGCGGACTTGACCCGGTTGGTGGTCTCCCGGCCGCGGAACCAGCGGGAGTCCTCGAAGCGCACCCCGAGGGTGATCGCGAAGTCCCGCTCGTGGCTGGGGTCGATGTGCGACAGGCACCAGTACGTGCCGTTGGGGGTGTCGGTGTACTGGTAGTAGACCGAGAACCGGTCCGGGGCGGCGAAGACCCTGCGCCCGGCCCACTGCCGGCACATCCGCTGCCCCTCGATGGCCCCGTCGGAGTCCTGCGGGAAGATCAGCCCGTCGTTGGCGTAGGCCTTGTAGATCGTGCCGCTCTCGTCGTTCTTGGTGAAGTGCAGCTGCAGGTCCAGATGGTGGGTGGCCATGTTGGTGAACCGGTGCGCGGCCATCTCGTACGACACCGAGAACACGTCGGCCAGGTCCTCCACCGACAGCTCGCGGGCGGCCTTGGCCTCCTGCAGGTAGGGCACCACCGCCGACTCGGGCATCAGCATCGCCGCGCCGAAGTAGTTGGCCTCCACCCGCTGGCGCAGGAAGTCGGCGAAGTCGCGGGGCACGTCGTGGTCGAGCGCGATGTGCCCGAGGGTCTGCATCAGGATGGTGCGCGGGGTGTGCATCCCCAGCTGCTCGCGCTCCAGGTAGATCCGCCGGTTGCGGAAGTCGGTGATGGAGCGCACCGAACGCGGCAGGTCCTGCACGTACCGCAGGTCGAAGCCGAAGTGCTGCACCAGCGACATCAGCATGCCCTGGGAGACCGCGCCGCCCCGGTAGCCGACCGCGGCCAGGGTGCGCGCGGCGACCTGCTCGATCTCGCCGAAGTAGTTGCCCCGCTCGTGCATCTGGCGGCGCAGCTCGGCGTTGGCCTTGCGGGCCTCCTCGGGGCTGGCGGTCGGCTTGGTGCGGCTGCGTTTGAGCTCCTCGTACAGGGCGAGGATGTGCTCGATGACGTCGTTGGGCATCCGCTTGCCGACCTTGAGGTACGGCAGGCCGAGCGACTGGTACAGCGGGTCGCGCTGGGCCTCCTCCAACGCGATCTCCAGCTGGGCGCGCCGGCTGGGCGGCTGGCGGCGCAGCAGCTCCTCGACCGGCACCTCCAGGGCGGCGGCCAGCGCCTGCAGCAGCGACAGCTTGGGCTCGCGCCGGCCGTTCTCCAGCAGGGACAGCTGGGAGGGCGCCCGGCCGACCTTGGCGCCGAGGTCCGACAGCGTCATGCCACGCGCCCGGCGCAGATGACGGAGCCGTTGTCCGAACGTGACGAGATCTACGTCACTCGACAAGTTCAGCGGTTCTTCTGATCGCAAGGTCGTCACGGCTTGATGATACAGAAAATTTCGCGAATCTTCTGTTACCTCTGAGTAGTTCCAACCGTTCCAACCCGGGCAGACTCGACGCAAGCACCCAGGGGACGACACCAGAAGGGCACCGACATGACTGACAGTCGCCTCAAGGGCGCCGCCGAAGAGCTGCAGCGCCAGTGGGACACCGACCCTCGCTGGAAGGGCATCGAGCGCACCTACACGGCCGAGGACGTCGTGCGGCTGCGGGGCTCGGTCCAGGAGGAGCACACCCTGGCCCGCCTCGGCGCCGAGCGCCTGTGGAAGCTGCTGCACGAGGAGGACTACGTCCACGCCCTCGGCGCGCTCACCGGCAACCAGGCGGTCCAGCAGGTCAAGGCCGGCCTGAAGGCCATCTACCTGTCCGGCTGGCAGGTCGCCGGCGACGCCAACCTGGCGCTGCAGACCTACCCGGACCAGAGCATCTACCCGGCCAACTCGGTGCCGACCGTGGTCCGCCGGATCAACAACGCGCTGCTGCGCGCCGACCAGATCCAGTGGTCGGAGGGCAAGGGCGACACCCACTGGCTGGCCCCGATCGTGGCCGACGCCGAGGCCGGCTTCGGCGGCGTGCTGAACGCCTTCGAGCTGATGAAGGCGATGATCGCGGCCGGCGCCGCGGGCGTGCACTGGGAGGACCAGCTGGCCTCCGAGAAGAAGTGCGGCCACCTGGGCGGCAAGGTGCTCATCCCCACCGGCCAGCACATCAAGACCCTCAACGCCGCCCGGCTCGCCGCCGACGTCGCCGGGGTCCCGTCCCTGATCATCGCGCGGACCGACGCCGAGGCCGCGACCCTGATCACCACGGACGTGGACGAGCGCGACCGGCCGTTCCTGACCGGCGAGCGCACCCCCGAGGGCTTCTACCGGGTCCGCAACGGCCTGGAGCCCTGCATCGCCCGGGCGCTGGCCTACGCGCCGTACTCCGACCTGATCTGGATGGAGACCGGCACCCCGGACCTGGAGCTGGCCCGCAAGTTCGCCGAGGCGGTCAAGGCCGAGTACCCCGACCAGATGCTCGCCTACAACTGCTCGCCGTCGTTCAACTGGAAGAAGCACCTGGACGACGCGACCATCGCCAAGTTCCAGCGCGAGCTGGGCCACATGGGCTTCAAGTTCCAGTTCATCACCCTGGCCGGCTTCCACGCCCTGAACTACTCGATGTTCGACCTGGCGTACGGCTACGCCCGCGAGGGCATGACCGCGTACGTGGACCTGCAGGAGCGCGAGTTCGGCTCCGAGGACCGCGGCTACACCGCCACCCGCCACCAGCGCGAGGTCGGCACCGGTTACTTCGACCTGGTCAGCACGGCGATCTCGCCGAACTCGTCCACCACGGCGCTCAAGGGCTCCACCGAGGACGAGCAGTTCTTCGACAACAAGTAAGGCTCACTCGTTTCGGGAACCGCCTGAACCAGGTCAGGTGACGGACCCCCTCCGGGCGCTCCTCCGCCCGGAGGGGGTCCGTCATGTTCCGGGACCGTGTCATATGGCATGGAACGGCCCCGCGGGGACGCGTAGCGTCACCGGGAGTGAGCGTCTATCCCTGGGTGGCGGCCTACTCGTTCCGCCGCCATGCCGCCTATCCGCTGGGGGCGCTCGCCGAGGCGGTCACCAACACGGTGTTCGGCTTCGTGCGGGCGTGGATCGTGCTGGCGCTGTGGGACGCCCGGCCCGCCCTGGGCGGCTACACCGCCGCCGACGCGGTCGCGTTCTGCTTCATCACCCAGGCGATGATCGGGCCGGTGCAGGTCTTCGGCGGGCTGGAGCTGACCCGGCGGATCCGCTCCGGTGACGTGGCCATCGACCTGTACCGCCCGGTGGACCTGCAGGGCTGGTGGCTGGCCGACGACCTGGGCCGGGCGGCCGGGGCGCTGCTGCTGCGCGGGGTGCCGCCGATGGCCGCCGGGGCGGCCGTCTTCGACCTGGCGCTGCCCGGCCCGGCCGGGTGGGCGGCGTTCGCGGTGGCGGTGCTGCTGGCGGTGGTGACCGGGTTCGCGCTGCGTTACCTGGTGGCGCTGGTCACCTTCTGGCTGCACGACGACCGGGGCATGCAGGCCGTCGCGCTGATCATGTCGATGTTCTTCTCCGGGATGATCCTGCCGCTGGTGGTGTTCCCGGGGGCGCTGGGCACGGTTGCCCGGGCGCTGCCGTGGGCGGCGCTGATCCAGGTGCCGGCCGACGTGTTCCTGGGCGAGCACTCCGGGACCGGGCTGCTGTCGGCGTACGCCTTCCAGGCGTTCTGGGCTGTCGTGCTGCTGGCGGCGGGGCGGGCGCTGACGCTGGCCGCGCGGCACAGGCTGGTGATCCACGGTGGCTGACGCGCTGCGGCTGTACGCCCTGCTGGCCTGGACGTGGATGCGGGCCGCCGCGCAGTACCCGGTGTCGATGCTGCTGCTGGGGCTGGCCACGGCCACGGTGGCGGCGCTGGACCTGGCCGGGATCCTGCTGCTGTTCGCGCACACCCCCCGGATCGCCGGGTTCACCGCCGAGGAGGTGCTGTTCCTGTACGGCACGTCGGCGATGTCGTTCGTGATCGCCGACACACTGCTGGGCACCACCGAACGGCTCGGCGAGCACGTCCGGCAGGGCACGCTGGACACCATGCTGGTCCGGCCGGTCGGCCCGCTGGTGCAGATCGCCACCGAGGACTTCTCCCCGCGCCGGATGTCCAAGCTGCTGCCGCCCGCGGTGGTGCTGGCGGTGGTGCTGCCCCGGCTGCCGGTGGACTGGACGCCGGGCCGGATCGCGATGGTGCCGGTGATGCTGGCGTCCGGGGTGGTGATCTTCGCGGCGATCTGGGTGCTCACCGCCTCGGTGCAGTTCGTGGTGATCGAGGTGCATCCGGCCACCAAGTCGGTCACCTACGGCGGGGCGTTCCTGACCCAGTACCCGATGACGCTGTACGCGCGGGAGTTCGTGCGCGGGATGACGTTCGTGGTCCCGCTGGCCTTCGTCAACTGGCAGCCCGGGCTGTACGTGCTCGGCCGTCCCGACCCGCTGGGCCTGCCCGAGGCCCTGCGGCTGGCCTCCCCGGCGGTCGCCGTGCTGCTGTCGGCGGCGGCGGCGCTGGCCTGGCGGTCGGGGCTGCGCCACTACCGATCGACCGGGAGCTGAGGGCATGATCGAGGTCCGCGACATCCGCAAGACGTTCACCGTCCGGTCGGGCCTGCTGCGGCGCACCCGCACCGCGGTGCGCGCGGTCGACGGCGTCTCGTTCACCGTGCGGGAGGGGGAGTTCGTCGGCTACCTGGGGTCGAACGGGGCGGGCAAGTCCACCACGATCAAGATGCTGACCGGCATCCTGACCCCCACCTCCGGCAGCGTGCGGGTCGCGGGGCTGGACCCGTCGCGGCGGCGCACCGCGCTGGCCCGCCGGATCGGGGTGGTGTTCGGGCAGCGCACCACCCTGTGGTGGGACCTGCCGCTGCGCGACAGCCTGACGCTGATCCGCCATCTGTACCGGGTGGACGCCGGCGAGCACCGGCGGCGGCTGGAGGAGCTGACCGGGCTGCTGGATCTGGGCCCGTTCCTGGCCACCCCGGTGCGGCAGCTCAGCCTGGGGCAGCGGATGCGCGGCGACCTGGCGGCGGCGCTGCTGCACGACCCGCCGCTGCTGGTGCTGGACGAGCCGACGATCGGCCTGGACGTGGTGAGCAAGGCGACCGTCCGCGGGTTCCTGGAACGGCTCAACGCCGAGCGCGGCACCACGATCCTGCTCACCACCCACGACCTGGGCGACATCGAACGGCTCTGCCGCCGGGTGATGATCATCGACCGCGGGCGGCTGGCCTACGACGGGGACCTGGACCGGCTGCGGGCCTCGGTGGCGGCCGACCGGATGCTGGTGGTGGACCTGGTCAGGCCCGCGCCGCCGGTGCAGCTCGACGGGGTCGGGGTGGAGCGGGTCGACGGCCCCCGGCAGTGGCTGCGGGTGCCGCGCGGGATGAACGCCGCCGCCGTGGTGGCCGCGCTCGCCCGCCGGTACGAGATCGCCGACATCGCGCTGCGCGAGCCGGACATCGAGGAGGTCGTCACCCGGCTGTACCGCAGGGGCGGATCTCCCGGGCCGGAGTGAGGACCGCCCTCCGCAGGAGCCGGGTCAGAAGTACTCGGGCTGGCGGCGGCCCGCCGGTTCGCCGTCGTACTCCTCGTCGTCGAAGTCGTCGTGGCGCCCCGACCAGCGGCGCGGCGTGCCGGCCGGGACCAGCAGCACGAACCCCAGCAGCGCGAACGCGCCGGAGCCGAGCAGCATCCGCAGGCCCGCGTCGGCGGTGTCGTCCAGCAGCCCCCGCGACGGCAGCTCGCCCGGCAGCTCCAGCGCCCGGCCGGGGTCCACCAGGAAGAACGCCGACCAGCCCAGCAGTGTCAGCGCCGGGATCAGCGACAGCAGCGGCGAGGCCCACCGGGCGACCACCAGCACCCCGACCACCAGCCCGACCGCCGCCATCAGCGCCATGGCCCCGTACAGGTGGGTGGCGTCGGTGATCTCCCGGGCGACCGGGTCGAAGGATCCGGCGGCCCGGGCGTACGACCAGGCCGCGCCGTAGATCAGCGCGGGGGTCAGCAGCACCCCGAGGACAAACCCGAACGTATGGCGCATCCGCGCATCTCCGTCCCGTTCCGGCCCGGCGGGGCGCTTCCGGCGCACCCGCCCCTGGCGTTACATAACAGGTCACCCCGGCCGGTCTCCAGAGACCGCCCGTGATGTGTGCCGGATCGTGACCCTGGGCGCGCGACCGCGCCGGGAGCGGCCGGACCGCGACGAGGGGACGACCGTTTCCCCCATTTCGGACACCGTACACGGGTCGTCCGTTTCGAACCTCCGGCTGCGGGCATCGCCGGGATGGTCACATCGACAATGGAGGAGATCATGTCGACCGCCCTGATGGTCGTCATCGCCGTCGTGGTCGTGGCGGTCCTTGCGGCGGCCGGGTTCCTGCTGTGGTCCCGGCTGCGCACCCAGCGGCTGCGCCGGCAGTTCGGCCCCGAGTACGACCGCGCGCTGGAGCGGCACGGCAGCCGCGGCGCCGCCGAGCGGGAGCTGCTGGCCCGGCGCCAGCGGCACCGGCAGCTCGACCTGCGCCCGCTGGATCCCGTGCAGCGGGAGCGCTACCGCGAGCAGTGGACCCACGTCCAGGAACGCTTCGTGGACACCCCCGAGGAGGCCGTCGAGCACGCCGACCGCCTGGTGACGACGGTGATGGCCGAACGCGGCTACCCCACCGAGGACTTCGAGGAGCGGATCGCGCACCTGTCGGTCGAGCACGGCCGCACCCTGGACCAGTACCGGCGCGGCCGGGAGATCAGCCGGCGCGCCGCCGACGGGACGGCGTCCACCGAGGAGCTGCGCCAGGCGATGGTGCACTACCGGGCGCTGTTCGAGGAACTGCTGGCGGTGCCCGAGGAGGAGGGCCGCACCGGCCCCGGCGACGGCGCCGACAGGACCGACAAGGCCGGCGGGACCGGCCAGGCCGACAAGGTGACGGTGCCCCGGGAGGCCCGCCGCGACGGTTCCGAGGAGCCGAGGAGCTGACACCATGCCGAACCCCCCGTGGCGGCGGGACGACTCCGCCGCGACCGACACCGACCCCCGTCCCGACGGCGCGTCCGCCCCGAAGGCCGACGGCGAGCGCGCCAAGGCCCCCGGCGCCCGCGAGGTGACGTCCGAGGACGTCCGGGTCGCCGGCCCGGCCAAGCCGGCTGAGCCGGCCGGTCCGGCGAGTCCGGTCCCGGTCCCGGCCCCCGCCCCGGAGGCGGGCGCGCACCGGCACGCACGGCCCGCTCCGGAGCAGTCCGACCGGCTGCTGGGCCCGGACACCGCGGCGCGGATCCGGGAACGGTGGCACGACATCCAGGCCTCGTTCGTCGACGACCCCCGCGAGTCGGTGCGGCGGGCCGACGAGCTGGCCGCCGAGACCCTCGACGCCCTCGGTGAGGTGCTGCGCGAGCGCAAGCGCGCCCTGGACTCCGGCCGGGGCGACGCCGCCGACACCGAACGGCTCCGCCAGGACCTGCGCCGCTACCGAGATCTGGTCGATCACATGCTCAGCCTGTGATCCTCCCGGCCCACGGCCGCCCGCCGTACCCACACGCCCGCGGCGGGCGGCCGTGCCGTGCGCCCGTGTGCACAGCCGGCGGCGGGCCCGGATGGGCGGCGGCCCCGCATGCGCCCCGCCCGGCGCCCGGGGCTGGAGCGCGCTCCCCCGGCACGCAATACTGAACGTCGTTCGGCTGCCTGCGAGGAGGAAGCACACGGTGAGCGACTTCACGATGACCATCGCCGGGGAGGGCGTGACCGCCCCCGGGACCTTCGGGGTGATCAACCCCGCCACGGGCCGGGAGCACGCCCAGGCGCCGGACTGCTCGCGGGAACAGCTCGACGAGGCGATGAACGCCGCCGCCGGCGCGTTCACCGAGTGGCGGAAGGACGAGAAGGTCCGCCGGGACGCGCTGCTGGCCGCCGCCAACGCGATGTTCGCCGCCGCCGACGAGCTGGGCCCGGTGCTGACCGCCGAGCAGGGCAAGCCGCTGGCGGACGCCAAGATGGAGATCATCGGGGCCGGGGTCTGGCTGAAGTACTTCGCCGGCCTGGAGATCCCGCGCGAGGTGATCCAGGACGACGCGCACGCGTTCGTCGAGGTGGTGCGGCGGCCGATGGGCGTGGTCGCGGCGATCACCCCGTGGAACTTCCCGGTCCTGCTGTCGTGCTGGAAGCTCGGCCCGGCGCTGCTGGCCGGCAACACGGTGGTGCTCAAGCCGTCCCCGTACACCCCGCTGGCCACCCTGAAGATGGGCGAGGTGCTGCGCGGGGTGCTGCCGCCCGGGGTGTTCAACGTGATCAGCGGCGCCGACCCGCTGGGCGCCTGGATGACCGAGCACCCGGTGCCCCGCAAGATCAGCTTCACCGGCAGTGTGGCGACCGGCAAGAAGGTCGCCGCCGCCGCGGCCCCCGACCTCAAGCGGGTCACCCTGGAGCTGGGCGGCAACGACCCGGCGATCGTGCTGGACGACGCCGACCCCGCCGTGGTGGCCGACAGGCTGTTCGACGGCGCGTTCTACAACAACGGGCAGACCTGCTCGGCGGTCAAGCGCGTGTACGTGCCGGAGCGGCTGTACGACGACGTGGTGGAGGCGCTGGCGGCCAAGGCCCGGTCGGTCAAGGTCGGCAACGGCATGGAGGAGGGCGTCCAGTACGGCCCGGTGCAGAACAGGCCGCAGTTCGAGCGGGTGGCCGAACTGGTCGCCGACGCCGTGTCGGCCGGTGCGCGCCCGGCGGCGGGCGGCGCGCCCGTCGACGGGCCCGGGTACTTCTTCCAGCCGACGATCCTGGCCGACGTCTCCGACGGCACCCGGATCGTGGACGAGGAGCAGTTCGGCCCCGCCCTGCCGGTGATCAAGTACTCCTCGCTGGACGACGCGATCGCCCGCGCCAACGGCACCAACTTCGGGCTGTCGGGGTCGGTGTGGGGCACCGACGTGGACCGCGCCGCCGAGGTCGCCGGCCGGCTGGAGTGCGGCACCGCCTGGGTCAACACCCACGTGGCGCTGGCCCCGCACCAGCCGTTCGGCGGGTTCAAGTGGAGCGGCCTGGGCGTGGAGAACGGACCCTGGGGCCTGTACGGCTTCACCGAGATCCAGGTGCTGCACCGCCCGAAGGGCTGAGCCGGTTCCGGGCGGCCCTACGATGAGGGGCCGTGCCCGACCTGTTGATCCCGTTCCTCGGCGTGGTCGCGGTGCTGACGATCACGCCGGGGCCGGACATGCTGCTGGTGCTGCGCAACGGCCTGCGCGGCGGCTCCCGGACCGCCTGGTTCACCGGGCTCGGCTGCTGCCTGGGCATCTCCTGCCACGCCGCGGCCGCCGTGCTGGGACTGTCGGCCGTGCTCGCCGCCTCCGCCACCGCGTACACGGTGGTGAAGACGGCGGGCGCGGTCTACCTGGCGTACCTGGGGGTGCGGATGCTGGCGGGGGCGCTGCGCGGCGGCGGTGACCCGCAGGGCCCCGAGCCGGCCGTCCCGGCGGGGGGCGGCCCGGGGGCGGGCGCGGCGTTCCGGCAGGGGCTGCTGACCAACCTGCTCAATCCGAAGATCGCGTTGCTGTTCCTGACGCTGCTGCCGCAGTTCGTGGGGGCGGGCGAGCCCCGGCTGCGGACGACCGCGGTGCTGGCGCTGGTGTTCCTGGCCGTCGCGGTGGCGTGGTGGCGGCTGTTCACGCTGGCGCTGGGGCCGATCTCCCGGCTGCTGCGCGGGGCGCGCACCCGCCGGGTCCTGGACGGCGTCGCCGGAACGATGCTGCTGGGCATCGGGATCCGGATGGCGCTGGAACATCGCTGACGCGTTGTCGTCTGGGGAGCGACCCCCGGACCCCCGGGCCGCCGCATCCTCGCCGATCCGTCCTCGCTCGCCTGGAGGCTCGCTGCGGGCGGATCGGCTGCGGTGCGCGGGGTCCCAAGTCGCCGTGGAAGTTTCTGGGGGCTCCGGCCCCAGACCCCCGCCCGTTCCTTCAGGCCGTTCTGGCAGGCATCAAGCGGCGCTGTGCGGACATATTGTCCGTGACCCCTATGCCCCGGGAGAGGTCGATGCAGCCAACTCCTGACGTCGCGGTGACTCGGCGCCGCCCGTTCACGCTGGGATGGTCCGGCCTGGCCGTGCTCCTCGTCGGGGCGGTCCTGGCCTTCGTCGTACGCGGCGACGTGGTGGTGCCCGGTTACGCGCTGATGGCCGTGGGCGTGGTGCTGCTGGCGGCCGGTCTGGCCGTGCGGCGCCGTGCGTCCGCCCTCGACGGGGACCGGACGAGCACCGGCAGGATCGTCGCGATGATCGCCGCCGCCGTCTACATCATCTCCCCGCTGGACATCGTCCCGGACGTGCTGCTGCCGGTCGGGGTGATCGACGACGCCACCGCGTTCACCTGGCTGGTGTTCGCGCTCGGCCAGGAGTTCGCCCGCCGCCGGCGCCGCCGCCTCAGCCGTGGCTGATGCCGCCGCCCAGGTTCATCACCACCACGCCGACCACGATGAGCGCCGCGCCCAGGATCGTGACCGGCCGCACCGGCTCCTGGAACAGCAGCACCCCGCCCGCGAACGCCCCGATCGTGCCCAGCGCCGACCAGATCGCGTACACCGGGCCCACGTTCAGCGCCGTCAGCGCCTTGGCCAGCAGCACGAACGAGATCAGGTAACCGGCCACCACCACGGCCGACGGCCCCCACTTGGTGAACCCCTCCGAGGCCCGCAGCGACAGCGTCGCCGTCACCTCGGCCACGATCGCCAGCCCCAGCAGCACGTACGGCATGCCCGCTCCCCCCTTTCGCCCACCGACCGCCCCAGGATGCCACCCGGCGATCATCGCCCGGGCGGCGTTCCGTCACGGGAGACGGCCGGGGGCGTGCGGAGCCAGGTGTGCAGGGCCCACCACCAGTGCGCGGTGTGCGGGACCGCGTCGCCCGCCTCGGAGACCAGCGGGCGGCCGGTCAGGGCGTGCAGGCGGCGCAGCCGGTACTTGACGGTGTTGGGGTGGACGTGGAGGGCGGCGGCGGTCGGCTCGATGCGGGCGCCGTGGTCCAGGTAGGCCAGCGCCGTCTCGGCCAGCTCGCGGTGGAAGGCGTCCGCCGGGGACAGCGGGGCCAGCAGCTCGCCGGCCAGGAGGCGGCCCAGGACGGGTTCGGCGGCGGTGGCCGTCATCAGCGCCAGCTCGGTGAGGTGACGCAGCCCGTGCAGCCCGTACGGGAGGGCGCCGCGCAGCGCCCGGCGGGCCAGCCGGTACAGCTCGGCGACCTCCGACAGCGGAACGGCCGGGGACGCGACCAGCAGCGGGGTCCCTTCCGGCAGCGTGCCGGGCGCCGGAAGCCTGGCCACCAGCGCCGCCAGCGTGCCGTCCACCAGCCCCGACAGCCCCGACTTGGCTCCCCCGGTGAGCACCGGCTCCAGCCGCTGGGCGACCCGGGGATCGCTGATGTCGCTGACCATGCAGTGGTACGCGACGGCGCCGTCCAGCGGGGCGGGCGGCGTCACCGGCTCGCCGTGCAGCAGTTGCCGCAGCGTCTGCACCCGGCCCTCCCGGGTGGTGCGGGCCAGTTCCAGCTCGGTGACCCGGTGGGCGTGGACCATCCGGTGCACCAGCGCGGTCGTGATGGCGTCGATCCGGGTCACGCTCTCCAGCAGCAGCTCGGCGGGAACGCCGTGGGCCAGCCCGTCGTCGATGAGGATCCGCACCAGATGCGAGCGCCCGGCCTGGAACCCGTCCAGCAGCGCCGCCACCGGCACCCCCTGCCGGGCCCGGTCCGACCCCAGCCGCTCGGCCGCCCGCAGCGCCCGTTCGCCCGGCTCGCCGTCGCCCATCAGCGCCTCGATGGCCCCCTCGATCAGCGCCCGGGTGTGCCGCCTGGTCTCCTCCTCGGGCAGCTCGGCGACCAGCGGCGACCGGTCGCGGGCCGCCCTGACGGTGGCCTCCAGCAGCTCCGGGTCGGCCGCCCGTTCCTGCAGCAGCACCAGGAAGCCCGCCGCCTGCTCGGGGTCCACCTCGTCCACCTCCACGCCGGTTGTCCTCCGCGGACAATGACCCAGGTCACGTTTGGACCGGCCCGCCCTAGGCGGCCCGGCCGTCCCTGGGGTTCAGTGTCTGCATACCAGCACGAACGTCATGAAGGGCCGCGGAATGTCCGACGAAGAGTTCCTCGAGAAGCTGCCGCCCCAGGACCTCATCTTCCGGCTGCCCCCGACGTTCGACAACGTCGAGGACGAGCGGCGGCACCGCAAGGAGCGGCTGGCCGCGGCGCTGCGGCTGTTCGGCAAGTTCGGCTTCGAGGAGGGCGTGGCCGGGCACATCACCGCCCGCGACCCGGAGCTGACCGACCACTTCTGGGTCAACCCGTTCGGGATGTCGTTCAAGCACATCAAGGTCAGCGACCTGATCCTGGTGAACCACCAGGGCAAGGTGGTGGAGGGCCGCTACCCGGTCAACGAGGCCGCGTTCGCGATCCACTCCCAGGTCCACCAGGCCCGGCCGGACGTGGTGGCCGCCGCGCACAGCCACTCGGTCTACGGGCGGGCGCTGTCGGCGCTGGGCCAGAAGCTGGAGCCGATCACCCAGGACGTGTGCGCGTTCTACCAGGACCACGGCCTGTTCGACGACTACACCGGCGTGGTGACCGACCTGGAGGAGGGCAAGCGGATCGCCGCCGCCCTCGGCGGCCACAAGGCGGTCATCCTGCGCAACCACGGCCTGCTCACGGTGGGCGACTCGGTGGACGCGGCGGCCTGGTGGTTCATCACCATGGAGCGTTCGTGCCAGGTCCAGCTGCTGGCCAAGGCGGCCGGGCAGGTGGTGCCCATCGAGCACGAGAACGCGGTGCTGACGCACCAGCAGATCGGCAACGACCTGGTCGGCTGGATCAACTACCAGCCGCTGTACGACCAGATCACCCGCGAGCAGCCCGACCTGTTCGACTGAGCCGTTCGTCCGGGGGCGGCCTGCGGACCTCGAAGATCGAGGCCGCTCGACCGACCTCGATCGACCTCGCATCACCCGGCCGTGCGGGAGCGGCGCGGCCGGCGCAGGGTCTCGGAATCCCCCCGCCGCGACCCTGTCCACCAGGGCCCGGAGACGGCGATCCGCGCCTCGCCGTCTCCGGGCCCTGCATATTCTTCCGTGCTCCTCGCTCCTTCGCTCCCCGCCGGACGATCCGCCGTCCGCCGGGGGCACGGCGCCCGCCGGGCCTGCTGCGATCACCGGTCCGTGCGGGGCTCCGCCGTTCAGGGCTTGCTGAAGCGGGCGGCGAACTCGGCGATCTCCGGATGGGTCGCGGACTCGGCCTGCGCCCACGACTCGTACTCGATCACCGACTCCAGGTCTCCCCCGGCGGCCAGCCGGACCGCCAGCTTGACGTCCCTGGCGAGCCCGGGCCGCAGCCCCGCGTACCCGCGGGCCAGTTCCATGGCGGCGGCCAGGGGGTCGTCGGCGATCGACAGCACCAGTCCCCGTTCCAGCGCCTGCTCGGCCGTGAGCCTGCCGCCCTCCAGCAGCAGTGCGAGCGCGCGCTGTGCCCCGAGTTCCCTGGTCAGGAAGTACGTGCACCCCCCGCCGGGATGCAGTCCGATCCTGGAGAACGTCGCCGCGAACCGCGCCCCCGGTCCCGCGATCCGGATGTCGCAGCACAACGCGAGGTTCAGCCCCGCCCCCACCGCGGGCCCCTGCACCGCCGCGATCGTCGGGATCTCCAGGTCCCGCAGCACGAGGAAGCTCTCGTAGTACGCCCGCAGCCCCTTCCGGATCTCTCCCACGGCCCGTCCCGGCTCCCCGAACAGGGCGGGCAGGTCCGCCCCGGCGCAGAAGCTGCTCCCCTCGGCCGCGACGACGAGCACCCGTGCGTCCGGATCCTCACGGACCCGCCCCACGGCCGCGATCAGTTCCTCCCGCATCACCGTCCCGATGGCGTTCCGCCGCTCGGGGTCGGCCAGCGTGAGCACCCGGACCCCGTCGTCCCCGCCCTCGAGCCGGATCGTCGTCCACTCCCCCATCTGCACCCTCCCGAGTCACGGACCGAACCACGCTCGGCCATGATCTCACCGCCCCGGCGGGACCCCCGCACGGCCTCGGGTGACGCGCCCTACGCGCCGGGGGGTGCGGCAGGGATCACAGGACGGAGATGTGGATGTGGTCGTAGTGGTTGGCGGTGATGCTGCCGCGGTCCTCCATGGCGCGCCAGCCGCCGCCGCTGCGGACGTCCCAGATGCGCTGGCGCCAGATGACGTACTTGATGCCGAGGCGGGAGGCGTTGTCGATGGCGTACTGGGCGACGGCGTCGCCGTGGGCCCGGGCACTGGCGCTGGGCATGCTGCCGCCGGTGCTCTCCATGAAGTCGCAGGCGTGGCCGGAGCCGTGGTCCTGGGGGTCGCCGGCGCGGTAGCAGCCGATGGCGGGGAACGGGCCGTACCTGCCGTCGATGGCCAGCAGCACCGAGCGCATCCGGCTGGTCATGGAGTTGCCGATGATGGTGGACTTGGTGCCGGTGACGCCGTCGGGACGGCCGGCCGAGCCGCCCGAGCCGCCGGAGGCGGGGGCCTCGGGCTTGTACTTGGCCAGCAGCTTCTTGACGCGGTCGCGCTGCTTCTCCAGGTCCTCGATCTGGTCGCGGACCTCCTCGACCTTGGCCTCGGCGGTCCGGCGCGCCTGGTCGGCCTGCTCGGACAGCCGCTGCAGGTTCTGCACCTTGCGGCCGTTGTCGATCCGCACGTGCTCGATCAGCGCGGCGTCGCGCATCATGGTGGCCGGGTCGGAGGCGGCGAACAGGCTGATGGGCTCGAGGCGGCCCTGCATGTACGAGGTGGCCGCCAGCCGCCCGACCACCTCACGGGTGCCCGCCAGCTCCCGTTCCAGACGCTCGGCCTGCTCGGCGGCGCGCCGGGCGGCCTTCTCGGCGTCGTTCAGCGCGATCAGCTCGCCCCGGTACTCCTTGGCCAGCTCGGCGGCGCGCTTGTTGAGCTTGGCGATCTCCTTCTCGGGATCGGTGGGCGCGGTGGGCAGCGCACCGGCCGTGCCGGAGAACGGGACGGCCGCGGCCATGGCCACGGCGAGGGTGAGCGTCGCGGCGCGGCGCAGCGCCGGGCTCCGGCGTCCGGATCGCCGTGTCCGCCTGCCGCCGGCCGGGTCGAGAACCGCCACTCATCTCTCCTGGGGGGTCGCCGAAAAGCTGGGCGGCACGCTACCACGTTCTGCACGCATATCACGACTGGATCACAAAACACACACGGTGACCCGATTGTCACTCTTGGAAATGGTAATTTTCCTTCCGAGGCCGGGTCCCCGGCGGTGACCCGGCCTCGGCGGTCAGCGACCGATGAGCTCGTCCCAGCGCGGCACCCGCGGCGTCACCAGCAGCCGCAGCCCGGCCTCGGCGGGGGTGCGGTCGCCCTTGCGGTTGTTGCACCGCCCGCAGGCCAGCACGGTGTTCTCCCAGCTGTCGGCCCCGCCCCGGGAGCGCGGCAGCACGTGGTCGATGGTGTGCCCGCGCTTGCCGCAGTACCCGCACAGCCCGCGATCCCGCAGGTGAACGCCGCGTCTGCTCCACGGCGGACGCCTGCCGTGGCGCCACCGCATGGCGACGTAACGCACGAGCCGAAGCACCCGCGGCACGGGAAAGGCGCCGATGCTGCGCCCCTCCTCCGCCTCCTCGACGACGGCCACTCCCCGCACCAGCATGCGGATGGCGTGCCGCAGGTCCACTTGCTGTAAGGGCTCGTACGACGCGTTCAGGACGAGCACGTTCACCGGTACACCTCCTCTCGGCACCTCCCGCCGCCGCCGATCCCGTCCGCGCGCCGACGCGCGTCCGGCGCGGCGCACCACACGGGAATGCGCTGCCGAATTCCTCCATTTCCGCCGTTCGACGGCCATGATCAGAGTGCCTTTACCCGCCCTTCCGGGCAACGCATTTTCCGCCCGCCGCCGGGTGCGGACGGCCCGCCCGGAGCCCTTTAGGAACGCCCCGGCGAGCCCCCACGGCTTCTCCCGGCCCGCCCTCCGCCGGAAAATCCGCACCGGCCGCAAAGAGCCGTGTACGGGAACGCGGAGGTCCTCCTCCGCCCGATCAGGGCGAACGGTTGTTCAGAGCCGCCTGGAGGTAGGTGGGGACGGCGGGAGCGGCGGTGCGTTCCCACCAGTCGGGTTCGGGTTGGCCGCCCGGTGGGCTGAGGCGCAGGCCGGTGTCGCAGTCGAGGCAGTCGGTGGGATGGATGGTGAGGCGGAGCGGGATGGGGCCGCCCAGGTCGGGGTGGTGGGCGCCCCAGTAGCGGAGGATGTCGCCGGGGTCGAGGGAGAGGTCGGCGGGAAGACGCCAGGTGGTGGCGGTGGAGTCGCCGCTCAGCCAGGTGCGGTGCTCGGTCAGCAGGCGGGCCGCCAGGCCGCGCAGGACGGTGACGGCGGTGAGCAGCCGGCCGTAGGGGATCTGGCAGGCGACCAGTTCGGGCAGGCCGAAGCGGTGCAGGCCGGCGGTGTCGGCGCGCATGGTGCGGCCCTCGCCGGGGGCGACGAAGACGCCCAGCCAGCCGTCGCAGAGCAGGAAGCACTCGGGTTCGGGCTCGGCGGGGTCGCCCAGGACCTGGTTGGCGGCCAGGTCGGCGACCTGGCCGCCGGTGGCCGCGGCCAGGGTGCGGGCCACCAGCCGGGCCGCCTGGGCCTGGCGGGGCTGGGCGGCCGGGGCGGCGATCGAGGTGACCACCAGGTGGCGGCGGGCCGAGCGCAGGGCGGCCAGCTCGGTCTCCCCGCCGCCCAGCACGCGCAGCCGCGACGCCCACGGGGAGTCGGCCGCGGAGCAGCCGGTGACCAGCAGCAGCGGGGAGGCCAGCAGGTCGCGGGCGGTGCGCGCTAATCCCCCGGCGGGCAGCATGTCGCGCAGCCGCTGGATGCCGGGGGCGCCGCGGTCGTCGGTGGCGACCAGGAAACGGGTGGTCGTGGACTCGGGAATGGTCAGGGACAGCGTCTCGCCCATGAAGAGCCTCCTCGGGCCTGCGGTGGAACCGATCGCAGGCCCAGGCTCCCGTCACGGAGGGCGCCGCCGGAAGAACGCACGGCACATGTGGACAACCGTTCAGCGCACGAGCGTCGGCAGGTCGGCGACGTCGGCCTGGTAGTCCAGATGGTCGCGCTGGTGCCGGAAGCCGAGCTCGGCGTTGACCGCGAGCATGTGGGAGTTGTCGTCGGCGTTGTCGGTCTCGATCTCCCGCACGTCGGGCCGTTCGGTGCGCAGCCACTCCAGCATGGCGGCCTTCAGCCAGATGCCCAGCCGCCTGCCCCGGTGCTCGGGGACCACGGCGGTGTCGTACTGCGCCGCCCGTTCGGGGGCCGTCGAGGACACCACCACCTCGGTGAACCCGGCGATGCGGGGCGCGGCCGCCGGGCCGTGCAGGGCGGCGACCGTGTAGAGCCGGTCGCCGCGCGCCGCCACCGCCTCGGCCATCTCCCGGACCCGCCGGGGATCCCACCGGAACGACCCGCCGACGGTGATGTCGGCCATGGCGCGCTTGGCCATCGCCAGCTCCCCCGCCAGCTCGTCGCTGACCGTCCCGGTCCAGCGGGCCAGCCGGTAGCCGGGCGGCGCGTCGGCGACCAGCCGCGCCAGCCGCAGCGGGTCCAGCTCGTCCAGCCGCAGCAGCATCACCCGCAGCGACAGCACGCAGTGGAAGCCGTGCGCCTCCAGGAACGGCACCGCGGGCGTTCCGGCCAGGACCTGGACGACGACCGTTCCGCAGCGGGCGGCGCGCAGCCGGTCGGCGGCCACCGCCAGCAGCCGGGTGCCGATGCCGCGCCGCCGGTGCGCGGGCAGCACCTGCACGTCGATCTCGGCGGCCCGCCCGGCGTCGTCGGGCAGCCGCAGGTACGCCGTCCCGCACATGCGGCCGCCGTCCACCGCGGCCCACAGGACGTTGCGGGAGGCCGGCGGGGGGACCAGCAGCCGGGCCCGGGTCTGCTCGAGGTCCGGCACCGGATCGCCGGGCCGGTCGCAGGCCCACACGGCGGCCGCCACCGACTGCCATTCCCCGATCTGCGCATCCGTCGGATCACCCAGCGCAATCACGTCCATGCCGACACTTCTATCGGATGCGGGCCGATCACGACGGGCGCCGGATCAACTCGTGACCTACCGGCCACCCGAAATCCGCCGCCCCGCGTGTCCGCCCGGGAGGGCGTCAGGCGGGTTCCGACCCGGTGAACGCGGCCAGGATCCGGGCGGCGGCGACCGCCGGGGTCACCGTGCCCTCGGCGACCTGGCGTTCCAGGACGGGCGCCAGCTCCCGTACGGCCGGGTGGGAGTGCAGGTCCGACAGCAGCCGGTCGTGCACCATCGCCCACGTCCAGCCGACCTGCTGCCGCCGCCGCCGGGCCTCCAGCTCCCCGGTGGCGGCCAGCCGGTCCTGGTGCTCGACGATGTGCCGCCACACCACGTCCAGGTTCACGTTGTCGCGGGCGCTGCAGGTCAGCACCGGCACCTCGGAGCCGCGCCCGCCGGAGGCCGGGCGCAGCATCCGCAGCGCGCCCGACAGCTCGCGGGCCGCCTTCCTGGCCACCATCTCGTCGGGCCCGTCGGCCTTGTTGACGGCGATGACGTCGGCCAGCTCCAGCACGCCCTTCTTGATGCCCTGGAGCTGGTCGCCGGTGCGGGCCAGGGTCAGGAACAGGAACGTGTCGACCATCTCCGCGACGGTGGTCTCCGACTGCCCCACCCCGACCGTCTCGACCAGCACCACGTCGTACCCGGCGGCCTCCATCACCACCATGGCCTCGCGGGTGGCCTTGGCGACCCCGCCGAGCGTCCCGGCCGACGGCGAGGGCCGCACGAACGCGTTCGGGTCCACCGACAGGCGCGCCATCCGGGTCTTGTCGCCGAGGATGCTGCCGCCGGTGCGGGTCGAGGACGGGTCCACCGCCAGCACGGCGACCCGGTGCCCGGCGGCGGTCAGGTTGGTGCCGAGCGCGTCGATGAACGTGGACTTGCCGACCCCCGGCACACCGGTGATGCCCACGCGGCGGGCGCCGCCGGTGTACGGGGTCAGCTCCGTGAGCAGCCGCTGGGCCAGCTCGCGGTGGTCGGGGCGGGTGGACTCCACGAGCGTGATCGCCCGCGCGATCCACGCCCGGGAGCCCTCCCGCACCCCCTTGACGTAGTCCTCCAGGGCCGGCGGCATCCGATCAGCCGTGCCCCAGCCGCGCCGACAGTTCCTTGAGCAGGTCCAGCGCGGCGTCGGCGAGCACCGTGCCGGGCGGGAAGATCGCCGAGGCCCCGGCGGCGCGCAGCTCGTCGAAGTCGCCCGGCGGGATCACCCCGCCCACGACGATCATGATGTCGTCGCGGCCGAGGGCGGCCAGCTCCTCGCGCAGCGCGGGCACCAGCGTCAGGTGGCCGGCGGCCAGCGAGTTGACGCCGACGATGTGCACGTCGGCCTCCACCGCCTGGCGGGCCACCTCGGCCGGGGTCTGGAACAGCGGGCCCACGTCCACGTCGAAGCCCAGGTCGGCGAAGCCGGAGGCGATCACCTTCTGGCCGCGGTCGTGCCCGTCCTGGCCCATCTTGGCGACCAGGATCCGGGGGCGGCGGCCCTCGGCCCGCTCGAACTCGGCGGTCGCCGCGCGGGCCCGCTCGATGTTGTCCGCCGGTCCGGCCTCGTCTCGGTACACACCGGAAATGGTACGGATCTGGGCCTGGTGGCGGCCGAACACCTTCTCCAGGGCCGCGGAGATCTCCCCGACGGTGGCCCTGGCGCGGGCGGCGTCGATGGACAGCGCCAGCAGGTTCTGCTCCAGGCCGCTTCCGCGGGTGCCCGCCCGGATCGCCTCGGCGGCGGCGGTCAGCGCGTCCAGGGCGGCCCGCACGTCGTCCTCCGAACGCTCGGCGCGCAGCCGCCGCAGCTTGTCGATCTGCTGGGCGCGGACGGCGGCGTTGTCGACCTTGAGGACCTCGATGGGCTCGTCGGCCTCGGGCCGGTACTTGTTGACGCCGACGACCGGCTGCCGCCCGGAGTCGATGCGCGCCTGGGTGCGGGCGGCCGCCTCCTCGATACGGAGCTTGGGCAGCCCCTCGTCGATGGCCTTGGCCATGCCTCCGGCGGCCTCGACCTCCTGGATGTGGCCCCAGGCGCGGCGGGCCAGGTCGTGGGTGAGGCGTTCGACGTAGGCGCTGCCGCCCCACGGGTCGATGGGCCGGGTGGTGCCGGACTCCTGCTGCAGCAGCAGCTGGGTGTTGCGGGCGATGCGGGCGGAGAAGTCGCTGGGCAGGGCCAGCGCCTCGTCCAGGGCGTTGGTGTGCAGCGACTGGGTGTGGCCCTGGGTGGCGGCCATCGCCTCGATGCAGGTGCGCGCCACGTTGTTGAACACGTCCTGCGCGGTCAGCGACCAGCCGGAGGTCTGCGAGTGGGTGCGCAGCGACAGCGACTTGGGGTTCTTGGGGTCGAAGCCCTTGACCAGCCTGGCCCACAGCAGCCGCGCCGCCCGCAGCTTGGCGACCTCCATGAAGAAGTTCATCCCGATCGCCCAGAAGAACGACAGCCGGGGCGCGAAGGCGTCCACGTCCAGGCCCGCCTCCATGCCGGCCCGGATGTACTCCACCCCGTCGGCCAGCGTGTAGGCCAGCTCCAGGTCGGCGGTGGCCCCGGCCTCCTGGATGTGATAGCCGGAGATCGAGATGGAGTTGAACTTCGGCATCTTCTGCGAGGTGTACGCGAAGATGTCGGAGATGATCCGCATCGACGGCCCGGGCGGGTAGATGTAGGTGTTGCGGACCATGAACTCCTTGAGGATGTCGTTCTGGATGGTCCCCGCCAGCTGCTCCGGCCGCACCCCCTGTTCCTCGGCCGCGACGATGTAGAGGGCCATCACCGGCAGCACCGCGCCGTTCATGGTCATCGACACGCTCATCCGGTCCAGCGGGATGCCCTCGAAGAGCTGCCGCATGTCCAGGATGGAGTCGATCGCCACGCCCGCCATGCCGACGTCGCCGGTCACCCGCGGGTGGTCGCTGTCGTAGCCGCGGTGGGTGGCCAGGTCGAACGCGACCGACAGGCCCTTCTGCCCGGCGGCCAGGTTGCGGCGGTAGAACGCGTTGGACTCCTCGGCCGTGGAGAACCCGGCGTACTGGCGGATCGTCCACGGCTGGGTGACGTACATCGGCGCGTACGGGCCGCGCAGGAACGGGGCGATGCCCGGATAGGTGGCCAGGTGGTCCAGCCCGGCCAGGTCCTCGCCGGTGTAGAGGGGCTTGACGTCGATGCCCTCGGGGGTGTCCCAGACGAACGCGTCCGGGTCCTTGCCGGTGGCCTCGGCGACCGCCGCGCGCCACTCGGCGGCGGCCTGGTCGGGCCGGGCCGCCGGGCCCAGCGCCACGTCGGAGAAATCGGGGATCATTCGGCCACTCCCAGGTCGCGCAGGGTCGTCCGCAGCGTCTCCACGGCGTCGCAGCCGGCGAAGATGGTGGCGTCGACCCCGTCGTAGGAACCCTTACCCGCCAGCCAGACCCGTACCGCGCCGGCCTCCTTGAGGGTGCGGGCGGCGTCGGCGGCCTGGTCGGCGTACAGCTTGTCGCTGGAGCAGATGCAGGCGACCTTGGCGCCGCTGGCGGCGAAGTCGCCCGGCTCTCCGGTGACGGTGGCGATGCCGCCCGCCTGGAACAGGTTGGCGGCGAACGTGGCCCGCGCGGTGTGCACGGCGATCGGGCCCAGCGTCGCCAGGAACACCTTCGGCCGCTCCCCCGTCGCGGCGGCGTGCGCGTCGCAGCGGTCCCGCAGCGCCTCGAAGTCCTGGGCGTAGAACACCCGGGGCAGCCCGCCGCCGGGGGGCTGCGGGGCGGGGGCGCGTTCGGGGAGCCGCTCCTCCAGGTTGGGGAACTCGCTGACCCCGGTCAGCGGGGCCTTGCGGCGGGCGATGTCCTTGCGGCGCCGTTCCCAGGTGGCGGCGATCCGCCCGGCGACCATCCCGGAGGCCAGCGCCTCGGCCATCCGCCCGTTCTTCTCGATCTCGGTGAACCACTCCCAGGCGGCCTGGGCGAGGTCCTCGGTGAGGCGTTCGACGAACCAGGAGCCGCCGGCCGGGTCCACGACCCGGGCCAGGCTGGACTCCTCCAGCAGCAGGGTCTGGGTGTTGCGGGCGATGCGGCGGGAGAACGCGTCGGGCAGCCCGAGCCGGAGGTCGAACGGCTCCACGGTGACGGCGTCCGCGCCGCCGACCGCCGCGCCGAAGCACGCCACGGTGGTGCGCAGCATGTTCACCCACGGGTCGTGGCGGGTCATCATCGGCGCCGAGGTCACCGCGTGCTGCCGCTGCACGACCGGCCCTGCTTCGCTGCGGGCGCCGTTCAGGCCGCACACCTCCGCCACCCGGTCCCACAGGCGGCGGGCGGCGCGCAGCTTGGCGATGGTGGCGAACTGGTCGGCGGTGGCGGCGTACCGGAACTCGATCTGCTCGAACGCCTCCGCAACGGTCAGCCCCGCGTCGGTCATCGCCCGCAGGTAGGCGACCCCGGTGGCCACCGCCGCGCCCAGTTCCTCGGCGTCGCTGCCGCCCGCGTCGTGGTACGGGGTGGCGTCGACCACGAACGCGCGGATCCCCGGGAACTCACGGGTGCAGCGGACGGCCAGCGCGGCGGCCGCCTCCAGGTCGCCGGGCGTCCCCGTGCGGGCGGCCAGCCCCAGCGGGTCGGCGCCCAGCACCCCCAGCGCCCGCCGTTCCCGCCCGCGCCGGGCGACCAGGGCCAGGAACGCCTCGGCCGCCTCGGCGGTGTGCGGACCCGCGTCCAGCACCACCGGCGCGACGTCCAGGTGCACCTTCTCCAGGACGTCGGCCAGCGCCGCCACCGGCAGGCCCGCCTCGCCGAGCGTCAGCCACACCGAGGTGACGCCGTTCTCCAGGTCGGCGAGGATCGCCTCCTTGGCGGCGGCGGGATCGGGGTGGGCGTGGCGCTGCCGGACGTCCCAGGCCGCCAGCCCCTCCCCCTCCGGCTTGACCTCGCGGACGCGCGGGGCCAGGCCGGGCCGGGCGTCGACCGTGTCGTCGGCGGTGTAGAGGGGGCCGATGGGGATCCCGTCGTAGGTCCGCCGGGTCAGCAGTCCCTCGACCTCCGCGAGGGGCGTGTCCTCCGTGGCCGCGCCGGACTTGCGCAGCACGCCCTTCACCAGTTCCCGCCACTGGTCGCGCTCGGCGGCCGGGAATCCGGCGGCCGGCGCGAACGGCTCGCGTGGCGAGGTCGCAACGTCTTCAGGCGGCACCGTCATGCCTGGGATGGTAAGCGAGCGCGTACATCGCGCCGGAACCCGGGTCCCACTTCTGGAGAAGCGGCTCTGCGCCGGCGTACAACGGCCTGGTCAGCGACGCGCCGTCACCATCGACGGCAGTACGGCGAAGCCCCGGTTGTTGGAGGAGTGGATGCGCCGGACGCCCGCGTCGTCGATGGCGTAGTCGGCGACGACGGAGGCCAGCTCCTCCAGGGCGACGCGCGCCTCCAGGCGGCCGAGCCCCGCGCCCAGGCAGCGGTGCCGGCCGTGACCGAAGCCGAGGGAGGCCCCGGTGTCGCGGCCCAGGTCGAACCGGTCGGGGTCGGCGAAGACCCGCGGGTCCCGGTTGGCGGAACCGACCAGCAGCAGCACCCGGGCGTCGGCGGGGATCCGGACGCCGTGCAGCTCCACGGGCTCGGTGGTGGTGCGGGCGATGGCCTGCGTCGGCGGATCGAACCGCAGGGTCTCCTCCACCCAGTCCTCGATCCGCCCGTCCAGGGCGGCGCGGCGCGCCTCGGGGTGCCGCCAGGCGGCGTGCCAGGCGTTGCCCAGCGTCAGCATGGTCGTCTCGATGCCCGCCCCCACGAGCAGGATCAGCACGCCGACGATCTCCTCGGGGGTGAGCCGGTCGTCGCCCTCGGCGGCGTCCAGCAGCCCGGACAGCAGGTCGTCGGTGCGGCGCTTGGAGCGCTCGACCGTCAGCTCGGTGTAGTAGCCGACGAGCGCCCCGATGGCCTGCATCGCCTGCGGGGGCAGGTCGGTGGACTCCTCCTCCTTGTACATGACGGCCTTGCCCAGCTCGCGGATCTCGGCCCGGTCGGACTCGGGCACGCCGACCAGCTCGGAGATCACGTCGGTGGGGAACGGCGCGGCCAGGTCGGCCATCATGTCGAACGAGTCCCGTTCGGCGATCCGGCGGACGTATCCGCGGGCGATCTCCCGCACCCTGGGCTCCAGTTCCATGACCCGCCGGTGGGTGAAGGCGCGCGACACCAGCTTGCGCATCCGGGTGTGCCTGGGCGGGTCCATCGCCACGAACGAGAAGAACCGCTCCGCGCCCGGCCCCCACAGCGGCGGCTCGATCCGCAGCCCGTTGCGGCTGGAGAAGCGGGCCGAGTCCTGCAGCGCGGCGGCGACGTCGGCGTGCCGCGACAGCGCCCAGAAGTCGTCGGTCTCGTTGCGGTGGACCGGCGCCTCCTCCCGCAGCCGGGCGTACACGGGGTAGGGGTCCTCGTGAACGGCGAAGTCGAACGGGCTGTAGTCGACGCTCATGTTCCGGTCCTCCGGGATCGCTGACACCGCCATGATCATCTCCCGTGCGGGCCGCCGCGGCCACCGGTTCGCCCGCCTTGATCATGCCGGAGGCTAGACTCCTGCCGTGACCTCCCGTGTTCCGATCACCCGCTCCAAGCCCGCCCCCGACGGTGTGGACGCGAACACCCCCAACGCCGCCCGCATGTACGACTACTGGCTGGGCGGCAAGGACAACTTCGCCGTCGACCGGGAGGCCGCCGAGAAGGTGATGGCCATCTCCTCGACCCCCGGCGTGGTCCGCGACGTCCGGGCGCACCGGGCGTTCCTGGGCCGGGCGGTGCGGTTCCTGGCCCGGCAGGGCGTCGACCAGTACCTCGACATCGGCACCGGGCTGCCCACGCAGGACAACGTCCACCAGGTCGCGCACCGCGTCGTGCCGGACGCCCGCGTGGTCTACGTGGACTACGACCCGGTGGTGTGCGCGCACGGGCGGGCGCTGCTGGCGGTCGACGAGAGGGTGCGCTTCGTCCGGGGCGACCTGCGCCGACCGCGGGAGATCCTGGACCACCCCGAGGTCACCCGCACCCTGGACTTCAGCCGGCCGGTCGCCGTGCTGCTCACCGGGGTGCTGCACCATCTCACCGACGAGGACCGCCCGCACGAGGCCGTGGCGCTGATCGCCGACGCCCTGGCCCCCGGCAGTCACATCGTCGTCTCCCAGGTGTCCTCCGAGCCCGGCCCGGACCGGATCGCCCGGGCCGCGGACGTCTTCGAGGAGGCCACCGCCCGGCTGGTGCCGCGCAGCCGCGCGGAGATCCTGCGCTTCTTCGACGGCTTCGAGTTGCTGGAGCCGGGCCTGGTGAACGTCCCCGCCTGGCGCCCGGTCGATCCCCGCGACGCGGTGGACGCGCACATCTACGCGACCCTGGCCGGCATCGGCCGCAAGCCCGCCGCCTGACCCGCCCTCCCCCGGCGGAGTATGGCCCAGATCACACTCGGCCGATATAATTAATAAAATATGCTACTCATTGTGGCGACCCGTTCACCGGGCGCTGTCATGAGAGGTCCCGCGCCCTCCGCCCCCGAGGGGGCCGGGACGGCGGTGGCGGCGGCCGGCCTCTCGAGGAGGCGGCAGTGCGGAACATCATCGGCCTGGTACTGATCGGGCTCGGCGTCTTCGCGTTGGCGACCGGGGTGCTGGTGCGGTTCTACGTGGCGCCCGAGCTCATCGCCGCGCCCACGGACCTGTACCGGGTGACGCGGCTGCAGGCGCAGAACGCGACGTACCTGAACCCGGCCACGGGCCAGATGCGCACGGGGGCCACCATCACCGCGACCAACACGATCCGGGGCGACACCAGGGCCGCCGAGGGCGACGTGGCCGTCTGGGACACCACGACCGTCATCGAGGACGTGGCCAACGCCACCACGATCGACGTCCGCAACCAGCGGCTGGCGTTCGACCGGCGGACGGCGGAGCTGGTGCGGTGCTGCCGGGCCGCGGTGCAGGGGGACACCGGCGTGGCGCAGTCCGGCATCGGCCTGTTCTGGCCGGTCGACGTGGAGAAGAAGGACTACCGGGTGTTCGACGCGACGACCCGGCAGGCCTGGCCGGCCTCGTTCGACGGCGAGGAGACGGTACAGGGCGTCCGCACCTACCGGTTCGTGCAGACGATCCCGGCCACCCGCCTGGCGCACGCCCAGGTCCCGAACGTGCCGGGGTCGCTGCTCGGCCTGGGCGCGGACAGCGGCGACGTCCCGGTCGACCGCTACCACCAGGCGGAGATCACGTACTGGATCGACCCGCGGTCCGGCGCCCCGGTGAGCCAGCGGCAGCACGTGGTGTCCACGCTGCGCGCCGAGAACGGGCCCGGGCAGGTCGTGGTGGCCGACATGGACCTGCGGCCGACGCCCGAGTCGCAGCGCGCCATGGTCGACACGGTCGAGGACTCGGCCGGGCGGATCCGGATGATGCAGACCGTCATTCCGGCGCTCCTGGTCGCCGGCGGGCTGGCCCTCGCGGTCGCCGGCACGGTGCTCGCCGGCGGGGACGGGCGGGCGTCGCGGCACCGGCGCGACGCCCGCGAGCCCGCCAAGGTGTGAGGGCGGACCGGCGAGGGCCCGTCAGCCGGTGCGGTACTCCTCCAGCAGCCGCCGACCGATGATCATCTTCTGGATGTCGGCGGTGCCCTCGCCGATCAGCAGCATCGGCGCCTCCCGGTACAGGCGCTCGATCTCGTACTCGGTGGAGTAGCCGTAGCCGCCGTGGATGCGGAAGGCGTCCTCGACGACCTCCTTGCAGTACTCCCCGGCCAGGAACTTGGCCATCCCGGCCTCCAGGTCGTTGCGCTCACCGGAGTCCTTGCGGCGGGCGGCCATCACCATCATCTGGTGGGCGGCCTCGACCTTGGTGGCCATCTCCGCCAGCCGGAACTGCACCGCCTGGTGCTCGGCGATCGGCCGCCCGAACGTCTCGCGCCGCTGGGCGTAGTCGATGGCCAGCTCGAACGCCCGCCGCGCCACGCCGCAGGCGCGGGCCGCCACGTTCACCCGGCCGACCTCGACCCCGTCCATCATCTGGTAGAAGCCGCGGCCGGGCGCGCCGCCCAGCACCCGGTCGGCGCCGATCCGGTAGCCGTCGAGCAGCAGCTCGGTGGTGTCGACGCCCTTGTAGCCCATCTTGGAGATCTTGCCGGGAACAGTCAGGCCGGGCGCGACCTCGCCGAACCCGGGCTCCTTCTCGATCAGGAACGTCGTCATGTTGCGGTGCGGGGCGTCGGCGCCCTCGTCGGTGCGGCACAGCAGGGCGACCAGGTTGGCCGAGCCGCCGTTGGTGAGCCACATCTTCCGCCCGTCGATGACGTACTCGTCGCCGTCACGCCGGGCGCGGGTGCGGATCGCCGCCACGTCGGAGCCGCAGTCCGGCTCGGACATGGAGAACGCCCCCCGCACCCGGCCCTCGGCCATCTTCGGCAGCAGCCGCGCCTTCTGCTCGTCGGTGCCGTGCCGGGCGACCATGTAGGCGACGATGAAGTGGGTGTTGAGGATGCCGGAGACGCTCATCCAGCCCCGCGACAGCTCCTCCACCACCAGGGCGTAGGTCAGCAGCGACTCGCCGAGGCCGCCGTACTCCTCGGGGATGGTCAGCCCGAAGACGCCGAGTTTCCTGAGCCCGTCGACGATCTGCCGCGGATAGGCGTCGGCGTGCTCCAGCTCGGTCGCGACCGGCAGGACCTCCCGTTCCACGAACTCGGCGATGGAGCCGAGGATCTCCTGCTGCACGTCGGTCAGACCTTCGGTCCGCGCCAGCCGGCCCATGGCCACCTCCCTGATCAGGCTGCGCAGGTACGTTAGCGGGCGCCGCGGACCAGGCGGCCGGGGCGGGCCCCGGCGTCCTCGCCGTCGCGGCGGGTGACGACGCCGCCGACGCCTCCTCGCGGCCGTCCAGGAGCGGATGCGCGGCCGGGGCCGGTGCGGTGGGCTCGGTCACTGTCACCTCGGGAAGGTCGATGCGTCGGGGGGGCTGCGGCCTACGGCTACGATGCACACGGCCGTTCGATGGGAGTACGGGGCGTCGATGACCGAACGCAGTCTGCGCGAACAGCGCCGGGCGCAGCGCCGGGCACTGAGCCGGGACCAGATCCTCGACGCGGCCGAGCAGGTGTTCGCCCGGGCGGGCTTCCACCAGGCGTCCCTGCGGGAGATCGCCGAGCTGGCCGAGTTCTCCGTGGGGGCGGTCTACCAGCTGTTCTCCGGCAAGGACGAGCTGTACCGGGAGATCTTCCTGCGCCGGGCGGCGGAGTTCCTGCCCGGCATGGAGCAGGTCCTCGGCTCGGACGCCTCCCCGCGCCGGCAGCTGCTGGAGCTGGCCGACTGGCAGGTCGGCTTCTTCCGCCGGTACCCGCAGTTCGGCCGGCTGGTGCTGCGCGGCGGCGCGATCGCCCCGCCGCTGGCCGACCCGCCCGACGACAGCCGGATCCTGGCCGACTTCCGGCGGTCCCAGGAGATGCAGGCCGACCTGTTCCGGCGCGGCCAGCAGGCCGGGCAGCTGCGGCCGGGCGACCCGATGCTGCTGGCCCGCATGTTCTCCGGGCTGGTCAGCGCGTTCCAGACCACCGAGCTGGCGATCGAGGACCCCTCCGGCGGCGACGCACGGCTTCCGCTGGCGCAGCTGCACGAGGTGCTGGAGGCCGCCTTCGTCCTGCCCGGCGACTAGCCGGGTCCTCACGGCCCGCCGCCGGTGCGGGACTACGGCGGCACCCAGGAGGGGTCGCGGCGTTCGGCGAAGGCACGGCACCCCTCGCGCACCTCCGGCGGCCCGTGGCGGACACTGAATCATGGATACATTATTCAAAAACTTTCATGACCTTGTAAGCAATCCCTTGCACCGATTGCCGAACCGAGGTCACATCGGCGCAAGGAGGAGTACGGCATCGAGATGGGCAAGCCCGCCGAACAGGCCACCGCCTGACCGGAGCCGAACGCCCTGGTCCCGCACGAGACCAGGGCGTTCGGTCTGTTGATGTCGCCGACGGCGCCCATGGCCCGCGCCGGCGGAACGGGGGAGGACTCGGGGCCCTCCCCCGGCGCGCGTCGCTATCCCTCGCGCAGCAGCGCGATCAGGACCTGCGCGTCCCTGACGAGCGCGGCGCGCACCGTCGCGTCAGTGACGTGGCCGTCCTTGCCGGCGAGCTTGACGAAGCGCTCCAGCGCGTCGATCGCGTCCTGTTCCTTGCCCTTCTCCTCGTGCTTCTCCGCCAGGTTGAGCTGGGCGGTCAGGGCGTCCGCGCCCTCGGCCGTGACCGAGCCCGCCTCCTTGAACCGCCCGACGAGCGTGCGCACGTCGGCATAGGAGGTGGCGACGGTGAACTTCACGGTCCTGGTCGTGGTCCGGCCCGCCTTGTCGGTCGCGGTGACGACGAGCTCGTGCTCACCGGGGCCCAGCCGCCACAGCTCGACCGGCTCGCCGGAGGCGACCTCGGTGTCGCCGATCTTCGCCGTGACGCCCGCGACGCCCGAGGCGGCGTCGGTCGCCGAGAAGACCGGGGTGATCGACGCCGAGTCGCCGTACGGGCCGGCCTCCACCCCGCTCAGCGACAGCGCCGGGGCGGTCTTGTCGATCTTCACCGTGACGGCGCCGACCTGCGAGACGTTGCCGGCGCTGTCGATGGCCCGGTAGCGGACGTCCCTGCTCCCCTCGAAGGCCAGGGTGACGGCGTTGTTGGCGTTGGCCCAGGTCGCTCCGCCGTCCAGCGAGTACTGGCGGCTCGACACGACGCCGTTGTCGGTCGCGGTGACGGTGAGCGTGACGTTGCCGGTGTACCAGCCGTTCGCGCCGTTGGGCTCGGCCGGGTTGAGCGTCGCCCTGACGGCCGGCGGGGTGCTGTCGGCCACGCCGCCGCCCTGGAAGGCGAACCCGTCCACCTCCACGCCGCCGGACGAGGTGACGTACAGCCTGCCGGTGCCCTTCGGGGCGTTGCCGAGCGCCGTGGTGACCGTCTGCCAGCCCGAGCCCGGCGGCACCGCGACGGTGGCGAACGGCTCGGCGGTCGGCGACCCCCACCGCAGGGAGAGCGTCCCCTCGCCGGAGGCCCGGGTCTGCACCGCGCCGATGCCGGTGAAGTCGACCGGGTCGTAGGCGATCCAGTCTCCGGCGTCGAACGAGGTGACCTTGAACTTGCCCGAGGCGCCGTCGTCGGCGGTGGTCGTCACCCCGCTGGTGGCGTCGGCGTGCTCGGCCTGCATCTGCTTCGGGTTGAGGATGAGCGTGGCCTCGCCGAGCGCACCGGGGATGTCGCCTGCCCCGTTGTCGCGGTAGCTGACGACCACCACGCCGTAGATGTTCTCCGTCTCGCCGTGCTCGGGCGCGTTCGCCGGGGTCGCCCATGCGCCGCTGCAGCCCGTGCCGGTGGTCTCCGGGTGGGCGTGCGCGTCGTGGCCGAGGCCGAACGTCCACTGCACCCGGCTGCACACGGGGTTGTCGCCGTCCTCGGCGTCGGACACGCCGATCTTGAAGGGCACCGCGTTGCCCCAGTCGAAGAACGCCCCGTTGGGCGGGGTCTCGATGGTCACCTTGGGCGCGGTGTTGCCCACGGTGATCTCGGTCGAGGTGAGCCCCGTCCGCCCGCCGGAGTCGGTGACCCGCAGCCGTGCGACGTACTGCCCCAGTTCGTCGTAGGTGTGGGAGGCCCGCACGCCCTCGGCGTCGAACGTGCCGTCCCCGTCGAAGTCCCACTCGTAGGTCAGCGTGCCCGGCTCGGTGTCGGTGGAGGCGCTCGCGTCGAACTGCACCGTGAGCGGCGCCTGGCTGCTGGAGGTCCTGTCCACGGTGATCTTCGCCTGCGGGGCCTTGTTGTTCGGCGAGTAGTCGATCCGGTAGAGCCCGGCGTCGGGATTGGCCCGGAAGAACCCGTCACCGTAGTCCAGCACGTACAGCGACCCGTCGGGCCCGAACTCGATGTCCATCGGGCTGTCGGTGATGGGCTGCACCGCGTCCTTCAGCGCGCTGTTGGGCAGGAAGTGCTCGAGCTTGGTGACCGGGCCGTCCGGGTGGGTCACGGTGAACGCCGCCAGGTAGTCCTGGGAGAACTCGGCGAAGAACGCCTTGTCGTCCCAGTACTCGGGGAACTTGGTGGTCGAGGGGTTGTCCGGGTCGTAGTGGTAGATGGGCCCGCCCATCGGCCCCTGACCGCCCTGGGGCTCGAAGTCGACCAGTCCGGCCCACTCCGCGGGCTGGTGGGTGTTGTTGTCGCCGTAGTAGAGATCGGCGGGCGTCGCCGGCGGGAGCCGATCGACGCCGGTGTTCCACCGCGAGGTGTTCTTCGGCCCGGCCGCGCAGTCGAACCACTCGCGCGGCTGCCCGGTCGCGAAGTTCCAGTCGTTGTAGTTGAAGTTGTCGCCCGTGCAGTACGGCCAGCCGCTGTTCATGGGCTTGGTGAGCGGCGTGATGTTCCACTCGACGTAGCCGAGCGGCCCCCGGTCGGGGCTGGCCGTCCCGGCGTCGGGACCGTAGTCGGCCCACGACAGCGTGCCGGTCTCGGGGTCCACGTCCATCCGGAACGGGTTGCGCACCCCGGTCACGAAGATCTCCGGCCGGGTCTTCGGCGTCCCCGGGGCGAACAGGTTGCCCGCGGGGATCGTGTACGAGCCGTCGTCCTGCACCTTGATCCGCAGGATCTTGCCGCGCAGGTCGTTGCTGTTGCCCGCGCCCCGGCGGGCGTCGAGCCCGGGGTTCATGCCGGGCGCGTCGTTGTTGGGCGCGTAGCCGTTGGCGCCCGGCGCGCCGGCGGGCGTGTTGTCGCCCGTGGCGAGGTAGAGGTTGCCGTCGGCGTCCCAGTCCATGTCGCCGGCGACGTGGCAGCACTGCCCCCGCTGCACCTCGACCTTGAGGATGACCTGCTCGGTGGACAGGTCCAGCCTGTCACCGGTCCACTTGAAGCGGGAGAGCTGGTTGTAGCCCTTCCACCGGTCCCAGTAGGACTCGTCGGCCCCGGCGGGCAGCGAGTTGGGCGCCGACCCGGACGGCGTGGTCTCCGGGTAGGGCGCCTGCATCGTCCTCGGCGCGTAGTAGACGTAGACCCACTTGTTCTGCTCGAAGCCGGGGTCGATCGCGATCGTCTGGAGTCCGTCCTCGGAGTTGGCGTAGACGGGGATGGTGTTGACGATCCTGGTGACGCCCGTGGCCGGGTCGGTGAGCCGGATGTCGCCGTTGCGCGCGGTGTGCAGGACCCTCCGGTCCGGCAGCACCGCCAGGTCGATCGGCTCGCCGACGTTCTTGGTCAGGGTGATCTTCTCGTAGTTGGACCACTCGGTGGCCGGGTCGTGCCCGGGATGGGCCTGGGCCGGCGGCGCGACCAGCGCCGTCAGCAAAAGCGCCGCGGCGGCCGGCAGGCCGCCGAGCAACGTTCGAGTACGCTGCATGGTGATGCTGCTCCCAGGGAGGAGTGTCGGAGATCCGGACCGCCACGCCTGCCGCTGCCACGGCAGGACCGCGTGGCGGTCCGGTGCGTCGTCGGCCGCCCGCTAGCCGCGCAGGGCGGCCAGGTTCTTGAAGCTCAGCTCGGCGTACTGCAGGGACTGGCCCGGGTTGGCCGAGCCGCCCGGCGCGTTGTCCTGCTCGTACATGGGGTTGTGGTAGCCCTTGGCCCCCATCTGGGAGAAGAAGCGGGCGTAGTCGATGTCGCCGGTGCCGAACGGCACCATGTCGTAGCCGTTGCCGCTGGCCGGGTTGGACCTGCCGTCCTTGGCGTGGAACAGCGGGAAGCGGATCGGCTGGGCCTGGACGACGGCGAGCGGGTCGAAGACGGCGCGCTGGACCGACCCGTCGGGCGCGGTGAACGTGTGGTACTTGAACCGGGCCACGTGCGCCCAGAAGATGTCCATCTCCAGGTAGACGTGCGCCGGATCGGTGATCGACAGGAAGTACTCCAGCCTGCGGAGGCCCGAGGAGCGGGTCGGCCGGCCCTGCGCGTCGAGCGGGCCGCTGTCGAGCAGGAAGCTGTAGGCCACGTCGTGGTTGTGGGTGTACAGCTTGATCCCGGCCGCGGTGGCGATCTCACCGAGCCGGTTCCACTTCTCGGCGGCGACGTCCCAGTCGGCCTTGTAGGCGCTGCCGGTGGGGTCGCCGCCGGTGCCCATGTGGCCGAGGCCGAGGATGCCGGCGATCTCCAGCGCCTGCTTGAACCGGTCGAGGTCGGCGGCCGACAGGGGCCAGGAGCCGGGGATGAAGCCGTGGTTGCCCTCGGCTTCCAGGCCGTTGTCGTCGAGCCAGCGCCGCAGCATCCTGGCGCCCTCGACGGTCTCCAGGTTGGCGCCGCCCTCGGCGTTGGCGTGCTGCCGGTACCCGGCGAACTCGACCTGCTTGTAGCCGATCCTGGCCAGTTCCTCGAACACCCGGCGGAAGCCGGACGGCAGGTCGGTGGTCAGCGGGTCGCGCGAGATGGCGTCGCGGACGGTGTAGAGGATGATGCCGCGCTTGCCGGGCGGCACCAGCCTGCCGTCGGCGCGGGCGGGTCCCGCGGTGGCGAGCGGGAGCGCCGTCGCGGCGGCGATCCCGGTGGTGGCCGCCAGGAACTGGCGGCGGTTCAGGCCCAGCCCACGGCGGAGCGCCTCTTCGTGTTCGTGGTGATGGCTCACGCACGACTCCCTTTCTGCGGGACGCGTGCGCCGACCACGTCACAATCGACCGGTGTCCGGTCCCCCGGGCGTGCCACCGCCGTCGGGTCCGGGACGCCCACATTGTTACTGTGTGAACGTCACAGGGTCAATGGTGCTCATCGGGTGCTCATGGGTGCTCATCCGGTGAGGGCCCGGTCGATGGTGTCGGGCGCCAGCACGTGCTCGACCACCATGACGGCGGCTCCGATGATGCCCGCCCGGTCGCCCAGATCGCTCGCCCGGATGCTCAGATGCTGGGTGGCCAGCGGCAGCGACCGGCTGTAGATCGCCTCCCGCACCCCGGCCAGCACCTGCTCGCCGGCCTCGGCGATGTCCCCGCCGATCACGATGACCGACGGGTTGAAGAAGTTCACGATCGAGGCCATCACGCCGCCGATCTCGCGTCCGGCCTGCCGGATGAGCCGGGCGGCCCGGGTGTCGCCGGCGCGCATCAGCGCCACCACGTCGCGGCTGCCCCGCGCGTCGACCCCCGCGGCGCGCAGCGCGGCCGCCATCGCCGCTCCGCCGGCGACCGCCTCCAGGCAGCCGACGTTGCCGCACCGGCACAGCGCCTCGGAGGAGGGCACCCGGATGTGCCCGACGTCGCCCGCGGCGCCCTGCGCGCCCCGGTGCAGCCGGCGGCCGGAGATGATCCCGCAGCCGATGCCCGTGCCGATCTTGATGAAGATCAGGTGGTCGACCTCCGGCCGGGCGGTCCAGTGCTCGCCCAGCGCCATGATGTTCACGTCGTTGTCGACCAGGACCGGGGCCCCGATCCGGGCGCCGAGCCACTCGGGCACGGGGAAGCCGTCCCAGCCGGGCATGATCGGCGGGTTCACCGGCCGGCCCGAGGCGTGCTCGACCGGGCCCGGCAGCCCGACCCCGACCCCGCACACCTGCGTCAGGTCGCGGCCGATCTCGGCGAGCATCTCCCGGAAGGCGGTGACCAGCCACTCCAGCGTGGGCTCGGGGCCCCGGTCGATGGGCAGTTCGGCGGCCCGTTCCGCCAGCACGGTCATGCCCAGGTCGGTGACGGCCAGCCGGGCGTGGGTGGCGCCGAGGTCGGCGGCGAGCACGACCCGCACCCGCTCGTTGAACGCGAACGCCGCGGCGGGCCGTCCTCCCGAGGAGATGAAGTCCTCGGTGGGCACCACCCAGCGGTGGCTCATCAGCGCGTCGAGCCGCTGGGACACCGTGGACCGGGCCAGCCCGGTGAGTTGTGCCAGCTCGGCGCGGGTCCGGGCCTGCCCGTCCCGGAGGATCGCCAGCAGCGCCCCCGCGCCCGTGCTCTGACTGTTGGGCTCACGTGGCATGCGCCCCACTTTACTTCAGTGATCACCGGACTTCCGTTGACAGAAATCATAAGTCGCGCCTATCGTCGCGAAACATGCAGGGCATAAGGGAACCGCTGCTCGTAACGACAGTGATTGTCAGGCGGTTTCCCGGAGTCCGCGTGCCCGGCGGCGCGGCCCTGGAGATGCGGCCCCGGCTCCGAGCACCCTGTCACCCGCGAGATGCGGGACCTCCCCGCGGCGATCGCCGAAGGCGCCGACCCCGTTCCCCCGTTCACCAACGGCCGATGGCTGCCGGACGCGGCGAGAGCTGTCGGCCCCCGTCGACTCCCGAACTTCCCCTCCCGCCTCTCCGCCTGGAGGGTTCGGTCCGGTTCCCGCCCCGTCGTCGCGCCGAGACACGGGGAACGGGGAGTGCCACCCTGGCCGGCCCTCCAGGCGGCGAGAACCTCACCCGCCGGTACGGGCTCCGGCGTCCCAGGACATGAAAAGGCCCCCCGCCGGGCAGGGGGCCGTGACGTTCCGCCGGGTCAGGAGGAGGCGGCCCCGTTCTCCGGGGCCTCCTGCTCGAACATGCCGCGCTTGCGGAACAGCTCGACCACCAGGTCGCCCTGCCTGCGCAGCATCGCGGCGTACTCCTGTTCGGCCTTGGCGGCGTCGCCCTTGCGGATGGCGCGCACGATGGCGGCGGTGCCGCGCCGCTCGACGGCGTCGGCGCCGGGCACCAGCTCGAAGAAGTTGCCCGGGACGATCCCGGTCATCTGGCGGAGCATGCTGCGCAGCCGCGGGGACTGCGCCGACTCCACCACCAGCCGGTGGAACCGCAGGGACAGGTCCTGCAGCTCCTCGACGTCCCTGGCGTCGGCGATCTGCTTGCTGATCGGCGCCAGCCGCTCGGCCAGCTCGGCCCCCCGGCGCTCCACCGCGCGGCGCACGGCGAACCCGTGGAACAGGCCGTACAGCTCGTAGTGGTCGCGGACCGCCGCCTCGTCCAGGGCGTTCACGAACACCCCGCGGTGCGGGATGATCGTCATCCAGCCCTCGCGCTCCAGCGCGATCAGGGCCTCCCGGACGGGGATGCGCGAGACCCCCAGCGTCTGCGCGATGGCGTCCTGCGGCACCCGCTGGCCCTGGCGGAGCACGCCGTCGAAGATCAGCCGCCGCACGTAGAGCCGGACCTGCTCGCCGCTGCTCATCCGGGTCAGGTTCTGGCTCGGCAGATCGGCCGCGCTCGCCGCCTCGGCCCCCAGCGGGGCGGTTCGCTGTCTGCGCGGGATCGTTCTCACCTCTAGATCCGAGGGGCGGCCTCGCGCCGCCCGGCTTGTATCAAAACTACCAGCGGGGCGTTCCGTCCCGGGCGATCACCCCGGGCGGCCCCGCGCCGCAGCACCCCGAACCACCCGGCAGAACGGTCATTCGGGCAGATCCAGCCGCAGCGGCCTGATGGCGTTGCCACGGGCGATCTTGTATATCGTCCCGTCGTCCAGATGCCCGAACTGCACGGCCGCGACCACGACCACCACGGCTCCCTGCGGCGGCAGCACGACCACTCTCCGCATTCCAAAACTTGATTATATATATAAACTAGCATTGCCCCTGTCGTTCGGGCGGGGAGAAGGGCGGTGGAGGCGGGGCGGCCGGAGTTCGCCGGGGCCGTCCGCCGCATCCGGAGCGGGCCGGCGGAACGGGCCGCACGCCGATCCTGACGGCGATCACATGCAGAGGTGGCGCATACTTGACACTTGAGAAAATAAATGATTCCAGGAGCGCTTCCGCGACCGCGCAGGCCATCTCGCCACCGGGCGCGCCGCTGCCTCCCCCCGACGAGGCGATGGTCCGGCGCAGCAGCGGGGAGCAGGCCGCGCTCTACATCCGCAGGCTGATCTTCGAGGGGCGGCTGCGGCAGGGCGACCGGGTCCCGCAGGACGAGATCGCCAGGGTCCTCGGGGTGAGCCGGATCCCGGTGCGCGAGGCGCTGCTGTCGCTGGAGCGCGAGGGCTGGGTCACCATCAGGCCCCATCGCGGCGCGTTCATCGGCGCCCTGGACGAGGCCGCGGTCCGCGACCACTACCAGCTGTACGGGCTGGTGTTCGGGTTCGCCGCCCGGCGCGCCACCGAGCGCCGCACCCCCGAGCTGGTGGACCGGCTGGGGCGGATCTGCGACGCGCTGGACCGCGAGGACGACCCGGCCGGCATCGCCCGGCTGAACCGCGAGTTCGACCGGCTGATCCTGGAGACCGCCAGTTCGCCCCGGCTGCGGGCGGTGCTGCGCGCCATGGTCGGGATCGTGCCCGGCAACTTCTTCGCCCTGGTGCCCGGCGCGATCGAGGCCGAGCGCGAGGGCGGCCGGGCCATCTGGACCGCGATCCGCGACGGCGACCCCGACGCCGCCGCCGGCGCCTACACCCGGATGCTGCGGCGGCAGGGCGACCTGGTCGCCGCCCTGTTCGCCGCCCGCGGCCTGTTCGCGCCCCCGGCCTGACCGCCGGGCTTCCCGTTTCCCGCGTCCTGGAGCTCCTGGCGGACCCGGACACCGGCGGGGCCGCCGCCTCCAATCCCTCCCTGCCGGTCACCGTGATGGAACGGATGCTCGCCGACGCGGGCGTCCCCTGACGGTCGCTCGGTTGAACGGGGACCGGGGGGACCACTCGGCCGGCGCGGATCGCCGGAGTTCACGGGGCCGGGGTTGACGGTCCCGGCGGGCAAGGATGTGAGTTTCTCTCGCATTCTGCTGGGGGATTTGTGTACGTTCACCCGGTTTCTGGAGGAGAAGGGTCGGGCAGGGGCACCGGAAAAGCGGACCCGGCGCGGAGGGGCGGCCCGACGAGGAGCCCGCCGGGGGATCCGCGGTCAGTGGTGCGGCCGCAGACCGCCGAAGCCGGGCGGGAGGAGGGCCGCGCGTTCCCTCAGGAGATCTTCATGGACAGCGCAACCCTGGAAGCGATGCGGTCCACGCTGCGCGGGCCGGTCATAGGTCCGCAGGACGCCGGGTACTCCGAGGCCCGCAAGATCTACAACGCGATGATCGACAGGCGTCCGGCCGCCATCGCGCGGTGCGCGGACGCCGCGGACGTCATGGCCGCGGTCGCGTTCGTCCGCGACAACGGGCTGGAACTGGCCGTCCGGGGCGGCGGGCACAGCGGCCCCGGCCTGTGCCTGGTGGACGACGGCGTCACCCTCGACCTGTCGGCGATGCGCTGGGTACGGGTCGACCCCAACGCCAGGACCGCCCAGGTCGGCGGCGGCGCCCAGCTCGGCGACCTGGACCACGCCGCCCACGCCTTCGGGCTCGCCACGCCCACCGGCATCGTCTCGCTGACCGGCGTCGGGGGCCTGACCCTCGGCGGCGGCCACGGCTACCTCACCCGCAAGTACGGCCTGACCGTGGACAACCTGCTGGCCGCGGACGTCGTGCTGGCCGACGGAAGTTTCGTCACCGCCAGCGAGACCGACCACCCGGACCTGTTCTGGGCGCTGCGCGGCGGCGGCGGCAACTTCGGGATCGTGACCTCCTTCACCTACCGGCTCCACCCGGTGGACACGGTCGGCGTCGCGATCACCGTGTGGCCGGTCGACCGCACCCGCGAGGTGCTGGCGTGGTACCGCGACTTCCTCCCGCAGGCGCCCGAGGACGTGTACGGGTTCTTCACGCTGTTCACCATCCCGCCCGCCCCGCCGTTCCCCGAAGAGATCCACGGGCAGAAGATGTGCGGTGTCATCGGGTGCTACACCGGCGACCTGAGCCGTTTCGAGGAGACGTTCGCGGCGGTGCGGGAGCCCGGACCGCCGGCCTTCCACTTCACGACGCCGATGCCCTACCCCGTGTTGCAGAGCGCGTTCGACGAGCTGATCCCTCCCGGCTACCAGTGGTACTGGCGCGGCGACTTCTTCGACGGCATCCCGGACGCCGCCGTCGACGTGCACCTCAAGTACGGCGAGAACATCCCCACCCCGCTCTCGCTGATGCACCTGTATCCGGTCGACGCGGCCGCCCATCGGGTGGGCCCGGACGACACCGCGTGGAGCTACCGGGACGCCGTCTGGTCCGGCGTCTTCGCCGGTGTCGACCCCGACCCGGCCAACGCCGAGACCATCAGGCGGTGGTGCGTGGACTACTGGGAGGAGATGCACCCGTACTCCATGGGCGGCTCGTACGTGAACTTCATGGGCTCGGGCGAGGGCCAGGAGCGGGTCCGGGCCACGTACCGCGACCACTACGACCGGCTCGCCCAGGTCAAGCGGACCTACGACCCGGACAACCTCTTCCACGCCAACCAGAACATCAAGCCGGCCCCACAGCCCTGACCACCGCCCGCCCGGCACATGAGGCGCTCACGGCCTGAACGAGGTCAGGGGACCAGCGGCCGGTCCAGGACGCGCAGGCCCGCCTGCCGGTCGCCCTCCCACTCGACGGCGAGGCGGACCGCCCGCTCCGGCGGCGCGGCGCAGGCAGGGGAGGAAGACCGCGGTGTCCACGCCCCGACCGTACGAGTGCCGTGATCATTCCAGTGGTTGCAATCGGGTGACGACGTGGGTGCCCGCACATCGGCAGTGCGCCTTCTGCGCGGACGAAGGTGACGGCCGTCGATGGTCTCCTGCTCGGGTCACGCATGTCCGCCCGGCTGCGTCCCGCGGGCTCGGTCGTGTCCGGCCCGGTGAACGTCGATGGCCCCGCACCGGCCGGGTCAGTGGCCAGGGGACCGGGTGCCGTTCGGGGGACGCCCGGTCAGGTGGGCGCGGTACTCGCGGGCGAGGGTTTCCAGGGGGAGGCTGGGCCAGCGGGTGAGGCGGCCGGTGCAGCGGTCGATGACGAGGAGGGAGCCGTCAGGCCGGGTGCCGTGAACGGGTCTGGCCACGAAGCCGTGCTCGAACTCGTGGATCTCGATGGCGACCGGGCGGCGGCGGTCGCGGGACAGGCAGGCGTCGGCTCGGCGCCAGGCTTCGGCGCGGTCGATGGCCGGGGGCCGGACGGAGTGGGCGGCGAGGACCTGGGCGACGCGGCGGAGGGTGGGGCAGGTCGCGGTGCCGCAGCCTCCGCAGATCCTTCCGCCGGAGGGGTCGGCGACGGGACGGTGGGCCTCCAGGACGGCGACCAGGCCGGTGGCGCAGGCCAGCACCAGGCGGCGAGCGCCGCGCAGGAACTCGCGGCTGTGCGGGTCGAGCCCGCCGTCCGTGTCGGCGACGGACGCGGCGATGGCGTCCGGGTCGGCGCGCAGGGCGTCGCGGAAGGCGGAGTGAACGCGCTGCCCCACCCACTCGTGGAGGTCGCCGTGGCCGGGCCTCACGCCGGGCACTCCCCCGTGAAGACGGCGGTGACGGTACGGCCGGAGTCGTTGCCGTGCCAGCCCCAACTGGCGGCGGTCAGGGAGACGGTGCGCAGGCCACGCCCCGACTCGTCGGTGTCGGCGGCGTCGCGTACGGCGGGTTCGCCGGGGCCGCCCTGGTCGGCGACCGAGATCGCCACGCCGTCGCCGGTGGACAGCACCTCCACGGTGAACGAGCCGCCGCACTGGCCGGACTTGGTGTGGCGGAGCGCGTTGACCACCAGTTCGTCGACGGCCAGAACGACGTCGTCCAGGTAGGGGCAGCCCGCCAGCAGGCAGGCCACGAACCGGCGGACGGCACGGGCCTGCTCGGCGTCGCCGGGAAAGGTCCGCCGCCAGTAGAGCGGCGCGGGCGCCGGATTGGCGGAAAGCGTCGAAAGCATGCGCACCTCGCGGGCTGGATCGTCGGGAAACGGTGAGCGCCGCCTGCGCGGCGGCCTCATGCTCACACGCTCTGCCGTCGATTGAAGGACAACCGCGCGGCCCGGGCGGCGCGGACGGTTGTTTCGTGCATTCGCGGTCGTGAACGTTCGGGAGTCGGACGTTCGAGTCCGGGGCATTCGAATTGCGGCCGGCGGGTGTCCGGATCAGGCCAATCGGCGGTTTTCCCGGCCGTCGAATGCGTAGCGTTGCAGACACCTACCGAACGTGATCGGGCGTGGTCAGCGCGCCCGTTGTGCCGAAGCCCTCCGGGAGGTCGCCGATGACCAGCCCCTATGTCCGACGCCGCCGCCTGGCCGCGGAACTGCGCAAACTGCGCGAGGAACGCGACCTCACCACCGGCGAGCTGGCGCGGCTCGTCTACCAGTCCCGCCCCAAGATCTCCAAGCTGGAGAACGCCCAGATCCGGCCCGACCTCGCCGAGATCGTCACCATCCTCAAGGCGCTGGAGGTCACCGGCCCACGGTACGACAGGCTCTTCGAACTCGCCCACGCGGCCGCCCGCAAGGGCTGGTGGGACAGATACGGCAACGCCATGGGTCCCCGTCAGCGTCTCTACGCCGACCTGGAGTCCGGGGCCGAGTCCATTCGCAGCTACAACCAGACGGCTTTCCCGGCCGTCCTGCAGATCCCCGAGTTCATCGACGCGATGGTCGAGCTGGACGAGCACCAAGGATCACTCGACTACAGCCCGGAACGCATGGCCGACGCCCGGACCCGCCGCCAGCAGCACCTTCTCAGCCCGGACGGACCGACCTATGAGGCGGTGCTCGACGAGAGCATGATTCATCGGCTGGCCGTACCGCCCGCGGTCAAGGCCGCTCAGCTCCGGCACCTGATCAAAGTGGTTTCGGCCGAGGAACGGATCATCATGCGGGTATTGCCTTCGGATGCTCCCATCCCCGGCGGCTTCCTACCGAAGGCGTCGTTCTCCCTCTACACCTTCCCCGAGCCAGCCGACCCGGCAATGGCGGTAGTCGATACCGTCACCACCGACGTCGTTCTCACACAACGCCGCGAAGTAGCGCGATACACCGAAATGTATGACCGGCTCCGGAAGGCCGCCCTATCCCCTACCGACAGCCTCGCCTTTCTCGACCGGGTAGCCAACCGCCTGATTAACCAGACAGAATCGGACACATGACCAAGCACTACACAACCTGGCGCAAGTCGAGCCACAGCGAGCCGAACGGTGACTGCGTCGAGGTGGCCCGCGCCGCAGACGGCACCATCGGCGTCCGCGACTCCAAAGCCGACACCCCAGACGCCATCCTGGAACTCACCCCCGCACAGTGGGCTCGCCTGCTCACCCGCCTCCGCAACATCTGACGCCTCCGGTCTTGGGCTGGGCCGCAAAGCCACCCCAGCCCAAGGCCACCGGCGCGGGCGGAGGCTCCGCCGAGCGGCGAGGGAACGAGGCCGTACGGTGGTCAGTCCGGCCCGGAGGCACGGCGTAGGTCGGATTCGATGGCCTTGGAGACGGCGACGGCGATCAGGTCGGTGCGGGCGAGATGCTCGACGCGGCTCCGCATGTCACCGTTCCGGGTCCCTGGGAAGATCCGCCCGGTGAGATCGGCGGCCCCGGCCAGTGCGGCGAGGCGGAGGCCGCGGGTGACGGCGGGGCCGGGTCCGTGGGACTGGATCGCCTGAGCGACCTGGGCGGCGGTACGGGCGGCATGGTCGGGAACCGTGGTCCTCCAGCCGGTGCGGGGCAGGACGCCCAGTGTCCGGCGCCGGGTGTCGGTCAGCAGGCCGCGCGCGTGCAGCGCCTGGAGATAGTGCCGGCCCACGGCGTGGAAGCGAGGCCAGGTCACCCACTCCTCCAACCGCCACGGTGGACGGACCTGGGCCGCCGCGTCGAACATCGCCCGGCGCGCCGCCGCGAAGCGCCCACGCGGCGCCGGGCGTTCACCGCCGTGACCCGCCAGCCGCACCTGATGCAGGCCCGGCACACCGACGCGAACGTCCTCGACGAGCTGCCCCAGAAGCCGATCGGCGACGGGATCGCCCATGGCGAGCGGACGGACCTCGGTGACCTGCTCGCCCTGGAGGACGATCGCACCGCACAGCGCGAACTCGGCCAGCACCGCCCCGGCCAGCGCCCGGTCGAAGTATCTGGGAAGCCTGACGAGCCCCGTCTCCGGCTCCGCGCACAACAGCAGCAGGTCCTCCGGCAACGTCGGCGACGGCCGACCCGGCATCCCGTATCCGTCGTTCATCTCTGGCGCGGCCACTCGCCGCCGGGCGTGACGACCAGCCCGTCCCAGATCGTGAGGTTCATCGCCGTCTCCCTACCACCGCCGGTCATGTCTGCTTAGAGACACCGGCAGCGGCAAAGGTTGACACCCCACCGGGCGGGCGGAAAACGAGGTGGAGGCCCCGCGTTCGTCCAGGCATCCTGTCCGGATGCCGATCAGGGAAGCCGACACGAACGACTGGCCCGCCATCTGGCCCTTCTTCCACGCCATCGTCGCCGCGGGTGAGACCTTCACCTATCCGACGGACCTCGGCGAGGACCAGGGACGTGAGTGGTGGCTCCTGCCGCCTCCCGACCGTACGGTCGTCGCGGTGGACGGCTCGGGCGCCGTCCTCGGCACGGCGAAGATGAACCGCAACCACATGGGCAACGCGTCGCACATCGCGAGCGCCAGCTACATGGTCGACCCGGCGCATGCCGGGCGGGGCGTGGGACGCGCGCTCTGTGAGCACACGCTGGAATGGGCGCGTGCGGCGGGCTATCGCGCGATGCAGTTCAACGCGGTCGTGGAGACGAACGTCCGTGCGGTCGGGCTGTACCGGTCGCTGGGCTTCGACATAGTGGGCACGTTGCCGGAGGGCTTCCGGCATCCGACACAGGGCTATGTCGGGCTGCACATCATGCACCGCGCGCTCTGACAGGGAGCCGTTCCCGGCTTCGCCCGGTGGGGCCGATCGGAGCACGTCCGTCCCCGGGCGGAGCGGAATGTCCGATGGGAGCGTTAGCATGATCGCCACCCCCCGCCGCCGACTCTCTACCGAACGGTGGGCGTATGCAGGAGGAGCGCAAGAGCAGGCTGGCGGAGCTGTTCGGTCCCATGGCGGCGGCCGTGGTCCGGGCCGCGCCGAAGGGCTGGACCGGGGCGACGTTGAGGGCCCACGCCACTCCTTTCAGGGGCGCGGCGACCGTCGTCTACCAGGGCCCCGGCGGGCGTGAGCGCCACCGGGTGCGGAACCTGGACGACGAGCTGGCGGCGCTGGTCCAGGTGGCCAAGGGGCCCGGTGCGGGGCTGGACGTGACGCTGGCCGTCCGGCCGTCCGGAAACTACGAGGCCGTTGTCACGCCGCGCAGCAAGCGCGGCAACACATCGCATGCGTGCATCTTCGATCCGGGGTTCGAGGCTCCTGAGGTCGGCGAGTTCCAGGACGGGCCCCGGGACCCCAGCGAGGCCGGCGACCCGGAGGAGGCCGTGCGGCTGATGGAGGAGTACCGGCGGCGGTACGCCGCTGTCCTCGGCCGGACGCCGGCCGAGCCCTCCCCCGTTCCCTCCGGGCTGCTCGACGAGATGGAGGCGGAGATCGGCGTACGGCTCCCCGCCGACCTGCGGGCGCTGTACGAGCGGCTGGGCCATGACCCCGGCGGTTTTTACTGGGAGTGGCTGCACCCCGAACTGCGCGATCAGTACCGGGACGTGATCGGCGAACGCCACGGCGGCGGCGAGCCGACCGTCCTGGACGCCGACCCGCCCGACACCGTGCGACGGGTCACCGGCCACCCGCACTGGATCCCGTTCGGGGACGACGGCAGCGGCAACTATCTGGCGGTGGACATGGCCCCCGCGCCCGCCGGACGTCCCGGGCAGGTCATCGCCGCGGGCAACGACTACCAGGAGGGTCCCGGATACGTCGCCGACTCCGTCACCTCGCTGCTGCGCCTCCAGCTCCGGTGGCTCGAGGAGGAGGCGTACGACGCCGAGCCCGACCGGCTCGACGAGGACGGCGCGGTGCTCGAAGAGGGCTACCTGGACTACGACGGCGACCATTGGCACCAGAAGCCCCAGCAGGCGAGGCGGGCCGTGCTCGAGAACGTCGATGGCGCCGTCCGGGCCGAACCCCAGGTGCAGGACCTCACCGTGACCGGCGAAGGCCGCCTCGGCCTGTCCCCGTTGAGCCGGACGCCGCTGTTGAAGTCCCTGCGGCTGACGTGCGGGCAGGCCGATCTGACGCCCCTGGCGGGCCTGCTGGTCGAGGACCTGTCGGTGGCGATGACGGCGGCCGACCTGACGCCCCTCACCGGCCACCCGTCCCTGCGGCGGCTGACGGTGAGCACGCGGGAGCCCGTCGACATCGCGTGCCTGACGACACTGCCCCGCCTGTACAGCCTCGACCTGTCCAAGGCCGTGGTGACCAGCCTGGAACCGCTCGCCGACATGCCGGGGCTGCGCGTCCTGCACCTGTCCTACGAGCAGTGGCAGGAACTATGGACGAACGTGGACGGCCACCCGTCACTGGCGTACGCCACCACCACCGGGGATCTCTCCTCGGCGGAGACCCTGGAGTGGGCCGCCGACTTCCCCAGCCTCCCGGCCCCGCCGCTGCTGCGCCATTCCGGCACGGTGGCGCCGGTCTGAGCCGGTCGCGGGCGGCTACGCCTGGTCGGACTCCAGGTGGCGTTTGAGGACCTTGCCGGTTTCGCTGTAGGGAGGTCGGCGCGGAACTCGACGTGGGCGGGGACCTTGAAGGAGGCCAGGAGACGGCGACCCAGTCACGGACCTGCTGTTCGGTGAGGGCGGCGCCGGGGCGGGGGACGACGACGGCCTTGACCTCCTGGCCCAGGACGGTGTGGGGGACGGCGATCCTGTCCTCGGGCAGACGGGCCACGGCTGCCTCCTGCGGGCGGCGGTCCACTGGGCGGGACCGGAGGCCCCGACCCTGCAGGTATATATATTATTTATCAATTCAGGTCCAGTTCCCCTCCTGCGGAGGCAGCCCATGGCCACCACCCCCCGGCCCGCCGCGAGCGCTGCGGAGCAGACCCATCCCGACGACCCCCGCGCCGACCTGCGCTGGGGGACGACCGGCGCGATGCTGGCCGACGCCGCCCGGCGGCTGGGGGCGGCCGAGGCGATCGTCGACGGCGACCTGCGGATCAGCTACGCCGACCTGGACGCCGAGGTGACCGCCGTGGCGCGGGCCTTCCTGGCGGCGGGGCTGGCCAAGGGCGACCGGGTGGCGATCTGGGCGCCCAACTCGGCGCGGTGGATCGTCGCCGCCCTCGGGCTGCAGCGCGCCGGCGGGGTGCTCGTTCCGCTCAACACGCGGTTCAAGGGCGGTGAGGCGGCGTTCGTGCTCGGCAAGAGCCGGGCCCGCATCCTGTGCACGGTCACCGACTTCCTCGGCCGGGACTACCCCGCGTCGCTGGTGGAGGCCGCCGGGAGGCCCGCCGGCGGACGGCCGTACGCGGAACTGCCCGACCTGGAGCAGGTCGTCACGCTGGACGGGGTCGCCCGCGAGGGGCTGGTGCCGTGGGACGACTTCCGCGCCGCCGGCTCCTCGGTGCCGGACGCCGACGTGGAACGGCGGGCCGCCGAGGTCGGGCCGGACGACCTGGCCGACATGCTGTTCACCTCCGGCACCACCGGCAACCCCAAGGGCGCGATGTGCACGCACGCCCAGACGCTGCGCGCGTACGGGGTCTGGGGAAACGTGGTGGGCCTGCGCGAGGGCGACCGCTACCTGATCGTCAACCCGTTCTTCCACAGCTTCGGCTACAAGGCCGGATGGCTGGTGTCGCTGATGGTGGGGGCGACGATCCTGCCCGCGCGGACGCTGGACGTTCCGGAGGTGCTCCGGACCGTGCGCGCCGAACGCGTCACCGTCCTGCCGGGCACGCCCACGCTGTACCAGACGATGCTGGAGCACCCCGACTTCACCTCCGAGGGGGTGGCGAGCCTGCGGCTGGCGGTGACCGGGGCCGCCAACGTGCCGCCCACGCTGCTGTACCGGATCCGGGAGGCGCTCGGCTTCGAGCACGTCGTCACCGGCTACGGCCTCACCGAGTCCTGCGGGATCGTGTCGATGTGCCGCTACGACGACCCCCTCGACGTGGTGGCGACCACCGCCGGGCGTCCGCTGCCGGGCCTGGAGGTCATCGCGGTCGGCGGGAACGGCGAGCCGGTGCCGCCGGGCGGCGAGGGCGAGATCCGGGTGCGCGGCTACGCGGTGATGAAGGGCTACTTCGGCGAGGACTCCGAGACCGCCGCCACCGTCGACGCCGACGGCTGGCTGCACACCGGCGACATCGGGGTGATCGACGCGGCCGGGCGGATCCGGATCACCGACCGGATCAAGGACATGTACATCGTCGGCGGCTTCAACGCCTACCCCGCCGAGATCGAGAACGTCCTCGGCCGGCACCCCGCGGTCGCCCAGGTCGCGGTGATCGGGGTCCCCGACGAACGGATGGGCGAGATCGGCGCGGCGTTCGTCGTGCCGCGCCGGGACGCGCGGGTCGACCCGGCGGAGCTCATCGCCTGGAGCCGCGACCACATGGCCAACTACAAGGTCCCCGGCCACGTCCACATCGTCGACGAACTCCCGGTGAACGCCGCCGGCAAGGTCCTCAAGAACGTCCTCCGCGAACGCCACGCCGCCATCTCGAAGGAGCACTGACCGCACGGCCCCGTCCGGCGAGTCACCGGCGAACGTGGTGGGAACGTCGCGCCGCACGCCGACCCGCATCGCTCAGAGCCCAGGACCACACCATGACGGGGCTCGTCCGCACCCCGGAGGCGGCGAGCACCGACGACGGCCTGCGCGCCGTGCTGCCGGCTGGGGCCGGGCGGACTTCTGCGGCGGGTTCGGCATCGTCGGCCGCAACGCCGGGACCCGGCACGAGCCGGTGCGGCTGTGGCGCGAGGAGCAGATCCGCGCCTGGACCAGCGCCCGGGTCCGCGCCGGGCTGAAGGCGGGCCTGCCGCCGGGCCCGGAGAGCTCCATCGGCAAGGTGCACGGCTCGGAGCTCACCCAGCGGACTCGCGCCGCCGCCGGCGGCGGGCGTTGGCGGATCCATTGATTGGCGATAATATATATCATCAAGTTTTCAAATCAGAGCCCTGCCGGTCGATCGGAGGCGGCGCTACTCCGGCAACGTCCGCGGCCTGTCCAGGCTGCCGCTGCTGATCGAGCGGTCCGCGACCGTGTGACCGCCTCTCCCCCGGCCCTCCGGAAGGAGCCCGCAGGCGATGCCCGACCATCCCGTCAACGACGCCATCAACCTGATCAGCGGAGAGTTCTGGGGGCGCGATCCCCACGAGGAGCTGCGCTGGATGCGCCGCAACGCCCCGGTCTACCGCGACGAGCAGGGCGGGGTCTGGGGGATCTCCAGGCACGCCGACGTCAGGCTGGTCTCGCGGACCCCCGAGGCGTTCTCCAGCGCGCACGGCATCCGGGCCGACTCCGGGCCGATGCCGATGATGATCGACATGGACGACCCGGAGCACAAGCTGCGGCGCAGGCTGGTCAGCGCCGGGTTCACCCCGCGCCGGGTCGCCGCCCAGGAGGACTACCTGCGCCGGGTGTGCGACGAGATCATCGACGGGGTGTGCGAGCGCGGCGAGTGCGACTTCGTCGCCGACATCGCCGCCCCGCTGCCGCTGATCGTGATCGGCGACGCGCTCGGGTTCGCGCCCGAGGACCGGCAGTCGCTGCTGACCTGGTCCGACGACATGGTGCGCGGGCTGACCGGGGGCGACGAACCCGAACTGCTGGTCAAGGCGGGCGAGGCGTTCAACGGGTTCGTCGAGTACGCCTCCCGGGCGATCGCCGAACGGCGCGAGCACCCGCGCGACGACCTGCTGAGCGTCCTGGTGCACGCCGAGGTGGACGGGGACCGGCTCGACCACGACTCGCTGGTGCAGGAGTCGCTGCTGATCCTGATCGGCGGGGACGAGACCACCCGGCACGTGATCTCCGGCGGCATGTACCAGCTGTGCCTGCATCCCGGCCAGCGGCGCAGGCTGATCGAGGACCCGGGAAAGATCCCCACGGCGGTGGAGGAGATGCTGCGCTGGGTCTCCCCCATCAAGAACATGAACCGCACCGCCACCCGGGACTTCGAGTTGCACGGGCAGCTGATCCGGGAGGGCGACAAGGTGCTGCTGCTGTACCCGTCGGCGAACCGGGACGAGGAGGTGTTCGAGGACCCGTTCCGGTTCGACGTGGAGCGCACGCCCAACGACCACATCGCGTTCGGCAACGGGCCGCACTTCTGCCTGGGCAACAGCCTGGCGCGGCTGGAGCTGAAGGTGATGTTCGAGCAGTTGCTCAGGCGGCTGCCGGACATCGAGCCGGTGGAGGACGAGGAACCCGCCCACCGGCCCGCCAACTTCGTGTCCGGGTACGAGACGTTCAAGGTCCGGTTCACCCCCTCGCCGCGCGTGGGGGCGTGACATGGAGCCGCTGCCCGAACTGGGCTTCTACGGGCCGGCCGGGCACTCCGCCGCTTCTCGCGACCTGCTGGGCCAGGCGCGCGACGGGAAGCGGATGGAGCTGGGCGCGGTGTTCCTGCCCGACCGGTTCACCACCAAGGAGGCCGCCCACCGCGCCGCCACCGCCATCGCGGACCCACCCGCCGGGTCAGGCCGGGAACGCGACCGGCTCGTCGGTTCCCTGCCTGGTGAACAGCCACGCCGGAACCAGCCGCGGATGGTGGCCGTCGGCCCAGTCGAGCGCGTAGGCGAAACGCGCCCCGGTCACGAGGGGCGAGGGGTTGCGCATGACGCACGGGGGCGTTGCCGAGCCGTAGGCCGCCGGGCACAGCCGCCCGGACGAGGGGGTGCGCGCAGCCTCCTGCCGGAGGCGGATGAAAGCCTGCCCGGCGTCGAGCAGCGGACGTTCGGCGCCTCCTCGCGCGGGCCCCAGCCATCCGGCGGCGGTGTGGACACCGTGCCCGTCGAGCTGGACCCTGGTCTCCCAGCCCCAGGTCGGGTGGCCCTCGATACGGGGTTCGACCACCACCTGGCCGCCTTCGAAACGCGCCGGGGCCGAGTCGAGGCCGGCCGCGCGCAGGATGGGGCGGGCGAGCGCGAGCGCCCGCCGTTCGCCAGAGTCGTACGGTGCCTCGCCGCCGGTCTGCCGCTGCCGCGTGTAGCTCCACCGGCCGCCGCTGTGCGGCCAGATCTGCAGCCTGGCCTGGCCGCGTACGACCGTCCAGGGGTCGCCGCCGAAGCCGATCGGCTCGTCGCCGAAGCCGAGCGCCTCGGCCAGTGCGAGGGCGTGGCGCTGGAGGGGCGTGACCAGGCGGTCGTACGATCGGTCAACTGCTGCACGGGGCCTCCCGTCTGCCGGATCGGCCCCTGTCCGCGGGCCGGGGGGCGGGTTAATCTGACCACATTCTTCCATCAAGTATCAATTATCAGGAGGTCCGATGACCGCGCCCACGCTCTCCCCGTCCAGCGGCGTGATCGTCACCGGCGGGGCGTCCGGCATCGGCGCGGCGTGCGCCCGGGCCCTGGCCGAGGCCGGCCGGCCGGTCGCGCTGTGGGACCTGGCCGACGCCACCGGCGTGGCCGGGCAGATCTTCGCCGGCACCGGTTCGGCGGCCGTCGCGGTCACCGTCGACGTCACCGACTCGGCCGCGTTCCCGGCCGCGATCGAGCGCAGCCGGGAGGTGCTCGGCCTGATCGGCGGGCTGGTGCACGCCGCCGGGATCCCCGGTCCGGCGGCGGCGGGCGACCTCGACGAGGCCCGCTGGGACGCGGTGCAGCACGTCAACCTGCGCGCCCAGGCCCTGCTCGTGCAGGCCCTGCTGGACGACCTGCGCGGGACGCCGGGCTCGGCGGTCGTGGGGATCTCCTCCATCGAGGCGTTCCTCGGGCAGATGTTCATCCCGTCGTACTGCGCCTCCAAGGCCGGGCTGCTCGGCCTCACCCGGGCGCTGGCGCACCACCTGGCGACCGACGGCGTGCGGGTGAACGCGGTCTGCCCCGGCTACATCGACACGCCGATGCTGAGGAACACCGCACCGGCGGAGATGCGGGCCGGGTTCGCCGCCAAGTCCCCCACCGGCAGGCTCGGCCGCCCCGAGGAGGTCGCCGCGGCGGTCCGCTTCCTCATGAGCGACGACGCCTCGTTCGTCACCGGCACCCACCTGACCGTCGACGGCGGCGCCACCGCCGTCGACCGCTGAGGCGTCTCCCCGAGAAAGGCAGCTCATGAGGACACTGGCAGGAACGGCCGCGCTGGTCACCGGAGGCGGCAGCGGCATCGGGCTGGCGTGCGCGGCCCGGCTGGCCGCCGACGGCGCGGCCGTCACCATCTGCGGCCGGACCGAGGAACGGCTCCGCCGGGCCGCCGAGAAGATCGACGGGGACGTGACGTACGCGGTCGCCGACATCACCGACGAGGAGCAGATCGCCGCTGCGGTGGACGCCGCCGCCGGACGCGGGCCGCTGCGGGCCGTCGTCGCCAACGCGGGCGGCTCCACCTCGATCGGGCCGATCGGGATGCTCGACCTGGACGCCTGGCGGTCCACCCTGGAACTGAACGCCACCGGCACGCTGCTGACGATCCGGCAGGCGGCCCGGGTGATGGCGCCGATCGGGGGCGGCGCCGTCGTCGCGATCAGCTCCATCGCCGCCTCCAACACCCACCGCTGGTTCGGCGCGTACGGGGTGTCGAAGGCGGCCGTGGACCATCTGGTGCGGCTGGCGGCCGACGAGCTGGGCGGGGCCGGGATCCGGGTGAACGGCATCCGTCCCGGGCTGGTGCGCACCGAACTGGTCGCCGGCATCGCCGACCAGGGGCCGGTCCTGGAGGACTACCTGGCCTGCATGCCGGTGTCGCGGATCGGCGAGCCGGAGGACGTCGCCGAGGCGGCGCGGTTCCTGGCCGGGCCGGAGTCCTCGTGGATCACCGGCCAACTGCTGAACGTGGACGGCGGGCACCACCTGCGCCGCGGCCCGGACTACTCCTCCCTGTTCGAGCCGATGTTCGGGGCGGCGGCGCTGCGCGGGCTCCCCGCCGGGGAGTGACCCGGGTGGCCGGCAGGAGGTGGTCCGGCTGGTCCGGTCCGCCGCGGAAGCCGCCCCCGCCCCCCGACCTGACCCCGGCGGAACCCCTGCGAGGAGCGACGTGACCGTCAGTGCCCCGTCACCCTGGAGAGCCTCTTCGAGACCGTCCTGCGCGAGTCGCCCGAGGCCGAGGCCGTCGTGGACGGCCCGCTGCGGCTCACGTTCGATGACTGGTGGCGCCGCTCGGGGATCGCCGCCGCCGCGCTGGCGGCGCGCGGCGTGCGGGCCGGGGACGTGGTGTGCCTGGTGCTGCCGTCGTCGGCCGGCTTCGCCGTGTGCTACCTGGCGGCGATGCGGCTGAACGCGATCGTCACCGCGGCCGACCCCCGGCTCGGGGCGACCGAGATCGCGCACATCCTGGACGGCGCCGACCCGGCCGTGGTGGTCTGCGACGAGCCCGGCCGTCTGGGCTTCGCCTCGGCGGCCGTCGTGACACCGGACGACCTGACGCGGGGGCGTCGGGCGGTGGAGGGGGCGGTGGCCCCGGCGGCGGGCGACCCGGCGGTGATCGTGTGGACGACCGGCACGGCCGGGACCCCGAAGGGCGCATGGTTCGACCACGAGGCGTTGCAGGTCATCGCCCGCAACATGGGGCCGCTGAGCGCGCCGGGCGACCGGAAGACGATGCCGGTGCCGTTCGCGCACGCGGCGTTCATGACCCGGATCTACGACCAGTTGCTGCACCGGGCGGCGCTGGTCCTCACCCCGCGCCAGTGGTCGGCCCGCGGCATGCTCGACCTGCTGGTGCGGGAACGGGTGACGGTCGGGCAGGGCGTTCCCACGCAGTGGGAGAAGCTGATCGCGCTGGGCGAGCCGGCCTCGGCGGACCTGTCGCACCTGCGGCCGGCCTCCACGGGCGCGGGCCGGGTGCCGCCGTCGCTGGTCCTGGCGATGCGGGAACGGCTGGGCTGCCCGGTGGTGGTGCGGTACGCCTCCACCGAGGTGCCGCTGTGCTTCGGCACCGGGCCGGACGACCCGCCCGAGCTGGTGGCCTCGACGGTCGGCCGGCCGCTGGGGGACGTGGAGGCGGAGATCCGCGACGAGAACGGCCGCCCGCTGGGTCCCGGCCTGGCGGGGCGGGTCCATCTGCGGTCGCGGGGTGCGATGCGGGGGTACTGGGGGGAGCCCGGGCTGACCGCCGCCACCATGTCCCCGGACGGGTGGATCGCCACCGGCGACCTGGGGTCGCTGGACGAGAGGGGCAACCTCACGATCATCGGGCGGATGGACGACGCCTACATCCGCGGCGGCTACAACGTGCACCCGTCCGAGGTCGAACGGATCCTGCTCGTGGACTCGCCGCTCTGCCCGTTCAGGACCCACCGCCAGCCCGGCCGAGACGACCGCATCGACTGGGAGGACTGACCGCCCTTCGAGCCGCGGGCAACCCGGTCAGTCCAGACCGGCCACGATGCCCTCGCCCACGGCGGCGTTGCGGAAGAGCTCGGCGAACACGGCGGCCTCTCGCTCCAAGCCCTGCGATGCGCCTCGTCCGGTCCAGCCGGAGCGGCCGAGCGGACCGCTCCGGTCAGTCCAGCCGGGCCAGGACGTTGTCGGCCGCGGCGGCGTTGCGGAGGAGTTCGGCGAACGCGGCGGCCTCCCGTTCCATGGCCTGGCGGACGGCGTCGCGGTGCGCGTCCCCCATCAGGCGCTTGGTGGCCAGCAGGGACGGCAGCGGCTTGGCGGCGATCTCCCGGGCCAGCTCGTGCGCTGCCTCCAGGAGGGCGTCGGGCGGGCAGGTGCGCAGGGCCAGCCCGGCGGCCACCGCCTCGTCCGCGGTGATCCACCGGCCGGTCAGCAGGGCCAGCGCCGCCCGTTGCCGGCCCATCCGCTGCGGGAGCAGATAGCTGCTCGCCGCCTCAGGGGCGACGCCCATGGTGGTGAACGGGGCCAGCAGCCGGGCGTCCTCGGCCAGCAGGACCAGGTCGCAGTGGGCGAGCATGGTCAGGCCCAAGCCCACCCCCGCGCCGTTGACGGCGGCCATCAGCGGCTTGGGGAACCCGACCAGGGCGTCCATCAGGGTCGTGAAGCCCTTGCCGGCGTCACCGGCCGTCTCACCGGACGCGTGGGCGCGGGCCAGGTCCGCCATCTCCCTGAGGTCGGTGCCCGCCGTGAACGTCCGGCCGGATCCGGTCAGCAGCACGACCGACACGCCGTCGTCGTCCGCCGCCCGCTCCAGGGCGTCCGCGACCGCCAGGTAGAGGGCCTCGTTGAACGCGTTGGCCGCCTCCGGCCGGTGGAACGTCAGGGTCCGCACCCGTTCCCGGTCCTCGGCCCGCAGCACGTCGGTCGCCATCGCCGGCCCCTCCCCCTCTGACAGAGTTTATAAAATATTCCATTCCGCCCGACAATCCCGCAAGTCACACGGATACAAAGAATGACCTGGACCGCCCCCGGCGGCGCGGGCCTCGGCTACGGGGTGCGCTCCCTGGCCCGGCGGACCGAACCCGGGGTCTCGACCGGCTCGGCCAGGTGGCCCTCGGCCAGCCGGCGCAGCGCGCGCAGCAGCACCGTCCGCTCCTCCTCCGGCAGCGAGTCCAACGCCTCCCGGTGCACGCGGTCGACGATCTCCTGGCTGCGCTGCGCGATCTCGGCGCCCTCGGGGGTGACCGCGATGATCCGCGCCCGGCGGTCGGTGCTGGACGGGCGGCGTTCGGCCAGCCCCGCCTTCTCCAGGGCGTCGACCGTCACCACCATCGTCGTCTTGTCCATGTCCCCGAGTTCGGCGAGCTGGATCTGGGTGCGCTCCTCCTGCAGGGCGTGCACCAGCACGCAGTGCATCCGGGTGGTCAACCCGATCTCGGCGAGGGCGGCCGCCATCCGCGTCCGCAGCACATGGCTGGTGTGGTCGAGCAGGTACGACAGGTCCGGTGCGGTGCTGGAGGGGGCCAGGGCGGTCATGCTCCCCAGGATAGTCGTCCCGAACCGGATCGTCCGTTTCTCACCGGTCGGCCGCTACACCAGCTCACCGGGCTCGATGATCCGCAGGCCCCGGCCGCGCACCCCGAAATCGGAGGTGTCGCCGCCCACGACGCTGTCGTCGTCCCAGGCCAGGAAGGCGAAGTCGCCGCCGGGCTCGCCGAACGTGGCCGCCGCCGTCAGGTCGAACCGGTGCTCGGCGGGGACCGTGTTGGCATGGACCTCCGCCCCGAGGGGCAACTGGCCGGCGGAGAAGATCCGGGCCCGGACGCTCGGGGTGGTGGCGAACGTCTCCGCGCTCTTCTGGATCCAGGCGGCCAGGTAGCGGCCGCCGGGCAGCGGGGCCAGCGCCGGCGACCAGCAGGCGATGCCGCCGCCGGTGCTGACGGTCAGGCCGTTGCGGGTGTCGGTGCCGCCGGGCTCGAAGACGTTGGTCTCCACGACGCCGCGGGTGACGCCGAGGTCGCTCTTCCCGATCACCCGGATGTGGGCGGTGACGATCCGGCCGTTGTCGACCACGGTCATCGCCTTGCCGCCGCCGAACCCCGACAGGTTCGGCCGGATCTCCCCGGTCACCGGCGTCCCCCGCAGGTCGAAGATCCGGAACGTGATCGCGCCGCCCCCGACGGCCGCCGGGTCGCCGCGCCACATGACCACGTAGTCGCCGTTCAGCAGGCGCTGCGCGATGGGGAACTCGTGGAAGCCCTCGGTGGTGTTCGCGGTGAACTCCGGCCCGGCCCTGGCCCCGTCGAGGCCGAACCGCTGCACCCGGATCCGCCGGCGGGGATCGGCGTCCGCCCAGGTGACCAGGAATCCCCCGTCGATCATGCCGGTACCGCCGGGCCGGTGGCCGGGATCGGCGTCGGCGGTGCCGACCTGCGTCTCCGGTCCCGTCCTGCGCCCGTCCCGGTCGAACCGCTGCATCTTCACGTGCGGGCGCGGCCCCGGCGGGGTGAACGCCCGCTCGATCCACACCACCGTGAAGCCCGTGCCCGAGCGGATGATCACCGGGGCGGTCCGGTCGGTGTCGGCCCCGGGCGGCGTCCGCTCGTTGACGAGGAACTCCTGGCCGCCGCTCCCGCCGTGCGCGTCCACCGTCTTGCCCTTGATGTCGGCGCCCGCGCTGCGGTCGCACCACACCACGAAGAAGCGGGAACCGGACAGGTGCGCGACGGAGGGCTGATGCTGCAGCCCCAATGTCGTGGTGTTGACCAGCACCTCGGTCATGGCCTCATCCCCCAGGCGTCCCCCGGCGTCCCCGGCCGCGCGCGCCGCCTCCTCGCCCAGTCTGTCCACGGCGGACCGCCGATGAGGAGCCCCGGCGGGCGCGCCCGGACGAGGTTTGGGGAGACTTGGAGCGTTCCGGGCAAAACGCTTGAAGGGGTATCGGACGCGCATTCCGTCGGGCATCCTGTCGCGATGAACACCGATCGCTGGCGCCCCCTCGCCCTGTCGCTCAAGGCGGCCCTGGTCGCCCTGCTGGCGCTGGCACTGCTCTTCCCGCACTGGGACCGCTTCGCCGACAAGGCCATGGGCGCCCGGGCGGTCGCCTATCCCCTGGCCGTCATGACGGTGTGGGCGGTCTGGGCGCTGCGCGGACGGCGCGGCGCGTACCCGTGGGACGTCGACGCCCTGCTGACGGCCCCGTTCGTCATCGACGTGGCGGGCAACGCCGCCGACCTGTACGACACCATCGGCTGGTTCGACGACGCCTGCCACTATGGCAACTGGTTCCTGCTGGCCGCCGCGGCGGGGCTGGCGCTGCGCCGGTGGAGCTCGTTCCCGCCCGCCGCGGTGGCGCTGTCGTGCGCGGGCGCGGGGGCGATCACCGCCATCGTGTGGGAGTTCTTCGAGTACGGGGTCTTCATCCTCGACACCCCCGAATCGGTCACGATCTACCGCGACACCATCGGCGACCTGATGCTCGGGCTGTCCGGGGCCACCACGGCGGGCGTCCTCCTCGCCGTCCGGAACCGGCGCCGGTCCGGCCGGGCGGCCTGACACGGCACCGGCACCGGCGTCACGGTCGAGCATCTGCCCGCCGAGGACCGGATGGGCCGGGACTGACCCGCCGCAAATACCCACGAGACGGACTATGCGGAGCACTTGGCGCATTCCTTACGGGGGGTATGTGCATATTCCACTGCACGCGCAATAGCGTGATTCGCATGGACGACGGTCTTACGAGGGAGCAGGTCATCGAGGTCGCCGCGCGCCTGTTCGCGGGGCTCGGCTACGACGTGACCACCCTCGAGATGATCGCCGACGCCGTCGGCGTCCCGCCCTCCACGATCGTCGAGCTGGCCGGCGGCAAGCGCGAGCTGTACCTGCAGGTGATGGAGCGCCTCTTCGAGGCCAAGTACGCCATGGTGCAGGCCGCCACCGAGGAGGCCGGGTCCGGCCGCGCCGCCGTCCACCAGATCGCGGACTCCTACCTGGACTTCTACGCCGCACATCCCGACTACCTGGCCCTGTGGGAGCACCGTTCGGTGTCCGACGCCGCCGACATCACCGACATCGAGGACCGCTACATGCGTCCTCTGCTCAAGCTGGCCGCCCGCCGGATCCGCGACGACGTCCCCGAGGACATCGGCGCCTTCGCGCTCCTCGGCGTGATCCTGTGGACCATCAACGGGTTCCTCGGCACCGGCATCCTGGCCCCCCGCCAGGGCATGACACGCGCCGACGACCCCGAGACCCTCAAGTACTTCCGCACCGTCCTGCACACCGTCATCGACCGTCTCCTGGCCCCGCCGCCGACCCCGTGAGCCCGGCCGTCAGGCGGTGGTGAAGGTCTCCCGGACGAACTGCAGGAAGTCCTCGGCGTCGATGCCCTCGGGCTCGGTGCTGATGACCGGGTCCATCAGGGTGAAGCTGTCGATGAGGGCCGAGCACAGCCGGGCCAGGGCGTGCGGGTCGCCCGGGCGGATGGTGCCCTCGTGCTGGCCCTCGGCGATGACCCCGGCCAGCAGGCCGACCAGCTCCTGGTAGAAGGTGCGGTAGAGCTCGGGGACGTCGCCGGAGGCCCGGCCGCCGATCTTGGTCATCTGGGCGTGCAGCTGGCCCCAGGCGGGGTACCGGCGGCGGTGCTCGATCTGGGCGCGGACCATGGCGACGAGCCGTTCGCCGGCCGGCATCTCCTCGGCGGCCAGCCGGCCCATCTCCTCGCGCTGGCCCGCCCCGCGCCGCATCAGGACCGCCAGGTAGAGGTCCTCCTTGCTGTCGAAGAAGGAGTAGATCGAGGCGACCGAGAACTCGCACATCTCGGCCACGTCCTTGAGGCTGGTCTCGTAGTAGCCGTTCCTGGCGAACAGCTCCTCGGCGGTCTCCAGCAGCTGCTCGCGGCTCAGCTCGATCCGCTGCCGGCGCCGTATCTCGCGAGGACTGGGCCGCCCGGCCTCGGCGCCGTCGCCGGAACCCCTGACGGCTGCGGCGGCCTCCTGCTTGTTCACACACCCTCCCGGCCATCCCCTGGAGCCGGCGTCGCGACCCTCCGCCGGCCACGGCGGCATGGGGACGTGGCCGTTATACCACCCGGTAGCAGGTCGTCGCGCAGCGCCGCCCCGCGGGATCGGCCGCCCGGCCGGCCGGCGGGCCGTCTCCCGGCCGGCCGGTGGAGGCGCATCAGCGGCGCGCCGCGTCCCGGCGCGCCGTGCTCACCATGTCGACGAGCTCACGGCGCAGGATCTTGCCCGTGGGCGTGGTCGGCAGCTCCTCCAGGATCACCACGTCGTCGGGGGTCTTGGCGCTGCGCAGCCGTTCGCGGACCCATTCCCGCAGTTCCTCAGGCTCGGGGCGGCGGCCCGGCCGGGGCACGACGAACGCCGCGATGCGCTGGCCCCACTCCAGGTCGGGCACCCCGGCGACCGCGCACTCCAGCACCGCCTCGTGGCGGGCGAGCACGTCCTCGATCTCGGCGGGCGCGATGTTCTCGCCGCCCCGGATGATCGTGTCGTCGGCGCGTCCCTGCACGAACAGGAACCCGTCGGAGTCCAGGTGGCCGCGGTCCCGGGTGGGGAACCAGCCGTCCTCGCGGACCCGGCTGCCCGACTCGACGTACTCCCCCGCCACCTGGTCGCCGCGCACGACGATGTCGCCGACCACCCCCGGCGGGCAGGGCCTGCCCTCGGGGTCGTGGACCTCGATCTCCACCGACGGCAGCGCCCGCCCGACCGATCCCAGCCGGGCGCGTACGGCGGGGTCGGGGCTGGCCAGCGCCTCGCGGTGGTCCTCCGGTCCCAGCACCGCGATGGACGAGGCGGTCTCGGTGAGGCCGTAGGCGTTGACGAAGCCGGTGTCCGGGAACAGCCGCAGCGCCTCGGCGATCACCTCGCCGGAGACCTTCGCTCCCCCGTACGACAGGGACCGCAGGTGCGCGGGGGTCCGCCGCCCGCGGGCCTTCAGCTCGGCGACGATCCGCACCAGCATGGTCGGCACCACCATCGCGTGCGTGACGTGCTCGCGTTCGACGGTGTCCAGCCAGTCCGCGGCGGTGAAGTGGTCGAGGTAGACCACCCGCCGCCCCGAGTACAGGTTGGACAGCGCGTTCGCGACCGCCGCGATGTGGTACGGCGGAACGCTGACCAGCGTGGCGTCGGTCTCGTCGGCCGAGCCGAACTCCACCGAGCCGAACAGGTACGACACCAGGTGCCGGTGCCGCAGCACCGCGCTCTTGGGGGCGGCGGTGGTGCCGCTGGTCATCAGCAGCACCGCGATCTCCTCGGCGTCGATGTCGTACGCCGAGCGCGGCGCGGCCTGCGCGGCGGGCAGGGCGCAGAACTCCTCCAGGCCGACCGTCCGCGCCCCGGGCACCCGTTCGGGGGTGTCGGTGACGACCAGCGGCGACTTCTGGCGGCTCATCACGTCACCGAGCTGCTCGGCGCTGAGCCGGTAGTTCAGCGGCAGGAACGGCACCCCGGCCAGCGCCGCGGCGAACAGCGCCACGGGGAACGCCGGGCCGTTGCCGCCCAGGTAGACCAGCCGGTCCGCGCCCGCCGAGGCGACGAAGGCGGCGCCGGCCGTCGCCCTGGCGCGCAACCGTCCACCGGTCAGGCCGCCGGACCGGCCGCCGAGCAGGACGCGGTCGCCCATCCCGTCGGCGACCATGTCGCAGATCATGGCCAGATTCATCACAGGGCTCCTTGTCGATGCGTTCGGCGGGCGGCCGCCTCGCGGGCCAGGACGCACTCCTCGACGAACGACAGCACCTCGAGGTGGTAGGCCATGGCCGACAGCCCGAGGCTCAGGTTGTGGCCGCCGTCCACCTGCTCGTGGACCACGACCCGCGGCGACGCGGTGAACAGGGCCGCCACCTCGGCCAGCGCCGCCGGGCCGGACCGCCAGACCTGCTCGTGGTCGCCGAGGCTGTAGTGCACGGGGACGCGGATCCGGGCCGCGAGGCCGGGGAGGGTCCGCCGCCAGTGCCGCACCTCGATCCCCTCGTATCCGGGGGTGGAGGAGGCGATACCGGCACCGCCGGCGACGTCGGCCGGGTAGAGGCGGTCCGGCCCCCAGATGAGGTCGCGCAGCCCGCCGCCCTCCGCCCTCGGGGTCCGGCCGGTCGCGGGCGGCCGGTCCCGGCGCCCTCCCTCCAGGAGTTCCCGGTGCCTTTCCACCAGGATCTCGTCGGCGCGGGGCTGGCGGTGCAGACCGGTTCCGGCGATCTCCAGGCCCAGCAGTCCGGCGCCGCGTTCGTCGGCGGCCATCCGGACTCCCAGCGCGCAGCCGACCGAATGCGCCATCACGAAGACGCCCGCGCCCCGGGGACGCGACTCCAGCAGCCGCTCCACCGCCCCGTAGGCGAGATCGACCCGCCGTTCCGGATCGGCGAACCGGTCCGTGTGCGCCGCCGAGGCTCCGTAGCCGGGCCGGTCCAGGGCGACGACGGTGAAGCCGAGCGCCGGGCCGGTCCGCAGCAGCGACAGCCGCGGCCGGTTCGGCGCGTCCCAGTACGCCGACGTCGTCGCGCCCCCGTGCAGGGCGACGACGACGGCCCGCGGCCGCGGCGCCTCGCCCACCAGCGCCGACATCGGAACCCCGGCGACCTCGACGTGGACGCGGTCGACCCGCCGGGGGGTTCTCACCGAGGTCACCAGCCCAGCCGCCCCGCCCCCGACACCAGGGATCTGGCGATGACCAGGCGCTGGACGTCGTTGGTGCCCTCGCCGATGGCCATCAGCGGGGCGTCCCGGTAGAGCCGCTCGACCACGAACTCGGCCGAGTAGCCGTAGCCGCCGTGGATGCGCATCGACTCCAGCGCGCACCTGATGGCGACCTCGGAGGCGTACATCTTGGCCATGCCCGCCTCCATGTCCACCCGGCCGCCGGTGGCCTGGGACCTCGCGGCCGCCCAGTAGGTCAGCAGCCGGGCCGCCTGGATCTCGGTGGCCATGTCGGCGAGCTTGAGCTGGATGGCCTGGAAGTCGGAGATCGGGCGGCCGAACGCCTCCCGTTCCCGCGCGTAGCCCAGCGCCGCGTCGTAGGCGGCCTGCGCGACGCCGACCGCCCGGGCGGCGATGTTGATCCGGCCGATCTCCAGCCCGCCGAGGACCTGCTGCATGCCGCGGCCCTCCTCGCCGCCCAGCAGGTTCTCCACCGGCACCCGCACCCGGTCCAGGACGAGCTCGCTGGTCTCCGGGCCCTTGTAACCGAGCTTGGGCAGGTCCCGGGTGACCTGGAAGCCGGGCGAGCCGGTGTCCACCAGCAGCACCGACAGCGCCTGCGGGGAGCGCTCGCCCGGCCTGGTCTTCACCAGCACGGGCAGCACCCCGGCGACCCGCGCGTTGGTGATCCAGGTCTTGGCGCCCGTCACCACGTAGTGGTCGCCGTCCCGCACCGCCGTGGTCGCGATGCCCTGCAGGTCGGTGCCCGCGCCCGGCTCGGTCAGGCAGATCCCCGACCGCAGCTCGCCGGTCGCCATCCGGGGCAGGTAGCGCCGCTTCTGCTCCGGGGTGCCGTTGCGGGCGACGATCCAGCAGGCGACCGAGTGCGGGCCGAACAGCCCGGCCGCGCCCAGCCAGGCGCGGGCGATCTCCTCGAACGCCAGCGCGTAGCAGACCCGGTCGGCGGCCAGCCCGCCGTACTCCTCGGGCACGTTCAGGCCGAACAGCCCCAGTTCCCGCAGCCGCTCGACGATCTGGTCCGGGTACCGGCCGGTCCGCTCCCACTCGGAAGCGACCGGCATGATCTCCTTGTCGGCGAAGTCCCGCAGCGTCCGGCGGAACATCCGCTGCTCGTCGCTCAGCTCGAAGTCCACGGTCACCTTCCCGTCCACACCGGCGGCCGGCGTTCGGCGAACGCCCGGGCGCCCTCCTTGGCGTCGGCGCTGCCGAACACCGCCGCGACCTCGTCGGGGGTGCACCAGCGGCGCTCGCGCATCAGCTTCTTGGTCATCGCCACGCCGAGCGGGCCGTTCTCGGCGATCCGCCCGGCCAGCGCGAGCGCCTCGGGCAGCACCCGGTCGGCGGGCACCACCCGGTTGACCAGTCCGAACTCGTAGGCGCGTTCGGCGGTGACCGGGTCGCCGGTCAGCCCCATCTCCATCGCGACCGCCGTGGGCACCCGCCGCGACAGCAGCGTCCCCCCGCCGCCGGCGAACAGGCCCCGCTTGACCTCGGTCATCCCGAGCCGGGCGCCCTCGGCGGCGACGACCAGGTCGCAGGCCAGCAGCAGCTCGAACCCGCCGGCGAACGCGGAGCCGTTCAGCGCGGCCACCACCGGGGTCGCGATGCCCCGGTGGTAGAACCACAGCAGCTTCTTGAAGTCGGCTCCGCGCGCGAACGCCTTCAGGTCCAGCCCGGCGCAGAACACCGTGCCCGCGCCGGTCAGCACCACCGCGCGGACCTCGGGGTCGGCGTCGGCGGACCGCAGCACCGCCGTCAGCCCGTCCATCAGCCCGGGGTCGAGGGCGTTGCGCGCCTCGGGCCGGTTCATGGTCACCACGAGCACGTTGCCGACCCGTTCGGTCAGAACGAGATCGCGCGCGTGCTCCCCGCTCGCCTGCGGCTCGCTCATCGGGCGGCTTCCACCGCCCGCTTGGCGCGCTCGCGGTAGCCGGCCAGCTTCTCGGAGGGGTCGATGATGCGCTTGCTGCGGGACTGGACGGACACGTCGTGGTCGGCGGACGCGGCCCGCAGGGCTCCGACGGTGGCCTGCTCGCGCGGGACGTGCTTGAACGGGTCGAAGGAGTACCAGCGCATGGCGTTCTCGTGGGTCATCTTGTTGATGTCGTCGTCGGGAACGTCATGGCGCACCAGCACCTCGTGCAGTTCCTCGGGGGCGCCGGGCCACATCGAGTCGCTGTGCGGGTAGTCGGCCTCCCAGCAGATGTTGTCGATGCCGATCTCGTGCCGCAGCCTCACGCCCAGCGGGTCGCTGATGAAGCAGGTCAGGAAGTGCTCCCGGAACACCTCGCTGGGCAGCCTGCCGCCGAAGTCCTGCAGCGTCCAGGTGGCGTGCATCTCGAACGTGCGGTCCACCCGCTCCAGGAAGTACGGGATCCAGCCGGTGCCGCCCTCGGACAGCGCGATGCGGATGCCGGGGAACTCCTTGATCACCCGCGACCACAGCAGGTCGGCGGCGGCCGAGACGATGTTCATCGGCTGCAGGGTGATCATCACGTCCGGCGGGGAGTCCACCGCCGGGACCGCCAGCCGGCCCGAGGAGCCGATGTGCACGTTCAGCACGGTGCCGGTGTCGCACAGCGCCCGCCACACCGGGTCCCAGTGCTCGCTGTGGAAGCTCGGGTAGCCCATCGCGGCCGGGTTCTCGCTGAAGGTCAGCGAGTGGCAGCCCTTGGCCGCGACCCGGCGGATCTCGGCCGCGCACGCCTCCGGGTCCCAGATCACCGGCAGCGCCATCGGGATGAACCGGCCCGGGTAGGCGCCGCACCACTCGTCGATGTGCCAGTCGTTGTAGGCGCGCACCAGGGCCAGCGAGAAGTCGTGGTCCTCGGTGGCGAACAGCCGGGCCGCGAAGCCGGGGAACGAGGGGAAGTTCATCGAGGCCAGGATGCCGCCGGCGTTCATGTCCTTGACGCGCTCGTGCACGTCGTAACAGCCGGGGCGGATCTCGTCCAGGCCCTGCGGCTCCAGCCCGTACTCCTCCTTGGGCCGGCCGGCGACCGCGTTCAGCGCGGCGTTGGGGATCACCGTGTCCCGGAACTGCCACACGTCGCTGCCGTCGTCGCGGTGCACCAGCCGCGGCGCGTCGGCCTTGTACCGCTCCGGCAGGTGGTTCACGAACATGTCGGGCGGCTCGATGATGTGGTCGTCGACGCTGATCAGGATCATGTCGTCGCGGTTCATGGCTTTCCCTTCAGTCGGAGGCGGGCAGCGGCTTGGCCGCCTTGAGGGTCATGGGAACGCCGTCGCAGCTCAGCTCGCCGGCGCCGGAGGAGATGCACAGCACCTCGAGCGTCCCGGCGGCGTTGACGTAGCGCTTGCCGATCAGCGTGGCGGCGTCGCCGCCGTCGGACGGCGGCTGCTGCGGCGCGGCGGTCGCGGGCACCATGGGGCGGCCGCCGCACTCGATCCCGGGCCGCTCGCCGGCCGGCGCGCGGACGACGACCACCCGGGTGCCGCAGACGGTGCTGGCGAGCTGGTCACCGGGTCGCAGGGTCGGTGCTGGTGAGGTCATGGCGGATGTCCTTTTCGAGCAGACAATCGGCGAGCAGGGTCAGGTCGTAGGACTGGCGGGCCATCCAGAACCGCAGGAAGCCGGTCAGCGAGTACCGCAGGAACAGCGCGGAGCCCACCACGCTCGCGGCGACGCCGCCCAGCCCCAGCGCCAGGGCGTCCCGCTGGGCGAGCGGGTTCTGGGTGCCGTGCGCCATGAGGTACGCCGCCGCCCCGAGCGCCAGGCCGGCCGCCATCAGCGCTCCGCCGAGGCGCAGCCACAGGGCGGCCCGCCCGGCGGCGGGGTCGGGGATCTTCAGCTCCGCCAGTTCGCGGACGAAGCGGTCCGCGCGCGTCTCGGTCGAGGTCACGTTGCACTCCCCAGGTAGAGGGCGGACAGTTCGGTGCGCAGCCCGTCGTCGGGGCGGCCGGTGCGTTCGATGCGGCCCCGCACCATCACGGCGGCGCGGTCGGCGATGTCCAGGACGGCGGCGGCGAACTGCTCGACGACCAGCACCGCCACGCCCTGCCGGGCGATCTCGGCGACCTGCTCGTACAGCCGGGCCACGACCAGCGGGGCCAGGCCCATGGACAGCTCGTCCAGCAGCAGCACGGCGGGGTCGGTGGCCAGTCCCCGGGCGAGCGCCAGCATCTGCTGCTCGCCGCCGGACAGGGTCCCGGCCGCCTGCCCGGCCCGCTCGGCCAGGATCGGGAACCGCGCGAAGGCGATCTCCTCGATCTCCGCGCGGGAACGACCGGTGAAGGTCATCATCCAGAGGTTCTCGCGGACCGACAGGTTGGGGAACACGCCGCGGCCCTCGGGGATCAGGCAGACCCCGGCGCGGGCCAGGTCGCGGGGGTTCGCCCCGGTCACGTCACGGCCGCCGAGCAGCAGCCGGCCGGAGCCGGCCGGATGCACGCCCGCGGCGACCTTCAGCGTGGTCGTCTTGCCGGCCCCGTTCGGGCCGAGCAGGGCCACCACCTCGCCGGCGCCGACGGTCAGGTCGACGCCGTGCAGCGCGGCGATGCCGTCGTAGCCGGCGCGGATCTCGCGCAGTTCCAGCAGCGGTGTCACGCGTCCCCCAGGTAGGCGGCCAGGACCGTCTCGTCGCCTCGGACCACCTCGGGCGGGCCGGAGGAGATGATCTTTCCGAGGTTGAGGACGTGGACCTGGTCGCACACGCTCATCACCAGGCCCATGTCGTGCTCGACCAGCACGACGGCGACGCCGTCGCCGGCCAGCGAGCGCAGCAGCGCCGCGAACCGCTCGGTCTCCTCGCCGTCCTGGCCCGCCGCGGGCTCGTCCAGCAGCAGGAGCGTGGGGCGGGCGGCCAGCGCCCGGCCCACCTCGACCAGCCGGGCGACCCCGGTGGGCAGCGTGTCGGCGTGGGCGTCGGCGATCGGGGCCAGGCCGAGCCGGTCGAGGAGCTCCGCCACGACCCGGTCCGCGCGCCGCCGTTCGGGGCCCAGCTCGGCGGCGACCCGCAGGTTGTCGCGGACGCTGAGCCGGCCGAACAGCTCCAGCCGCTGGAACGTGCGGGCCAGCCCGCAGCGGGCGCGGCGGGCCGGTCCCAGCCGGGTGACGTCCCGGCCGTCCAGCAGCACCCGCCCGGCCGAGGGCCGGCGCAGCCCGGACACCACGTCGAACAGGGTGCTCTTGCCGGCCCCGTTCGGCCCGATCAGCCCGGTCACCCGGCCGGGCTCGGCGGTCAGGCCGACCCCGTCCAGCGCCCGGTGGCCGCCGAACGCGACCGTCACGTCGCTAACCTGCAGCGAGCCCACGGGCCAGCACCTCCTCGTCCTCCGGGCGCCAGGGCCGCCGCACGCCCCGCCACTCGACCGGGACGTCCGGTACGACGGTGGTGCGGGCCTCCTGCGCGCGGGCGTACGTCCGCAGCGCCAGCGCCCAGGCCAGGGCGGCCAGGAAGAGCGTCCAGCCGCCGATCAGGTCGGCCAGCCGCGCCGCCCACAGCAGCGCCAGCCCGCCGAGCAGGGCGGTCACGGTGGCCCGGTTGCGCACGATCGGCTCCCAGCCGTGCCGCATTCCCGGCACGATCCCTTCGGGATGGCGGGCGAAGCCCATCCCGGCCAGCGCGGGCAGCAGGTGGACCGGGTTCTGCAGCCAGGACGCCGCGCTGGTCAGCGCGTGCACCGGCCCCAGGTACGCCACGCCGGTGAACAGCCCGTTGCCGACCGAGCCCAGCCCCCCGATCACCGCGATCAGGAAGATCGGCAGGCCCGCCACGAAGGTGAACTGCTCGGCGGTGACCGACTGCAGCTGCATCCCGTACAGCGCGCCGCCGAGCCCGGCGATCCCGGCGCTCAGCGCGAACACCGCGATCTTGGCGGCCAGCAGGCTGCCGCCGAGGGTGGCGTAGGCGGCCTCGCTGTCGCGCAGCGCGATCAGCCGCCGCCCGAACCGGCTCAGCCGCAGCGCCGCCACGCCGACCGAGGCGGCGGCCAGGCAGACCGCGGCCAGCAGCATCAGCTCCCACTGCTCGTCCAGCCGCAGGCCCGGCAGCGACGGCCCGGCCATCTCCACCGAACCCTGGTCGAACAGCGAGATCCGCACCCCGAGCAGTTCCAGCGACGGCAGGGTGAAGATCCAGCGGTCCAGGATCACCGCGAACGCGGCCGTCCCCAGCGCCAGGTACACCCCCGACAGCCGCATGGCGGGCAGCGCGATCAGCGCTCCAACCAGGGCGGCGATCGCCATCGCGGCCGCCAGCGCCCACGGCTGCCCGTCCGCGCCGAGCTGTCCCCACACGATCGCGCCGATGCCGGCGATGCTCATCTGGCACAGCGAGATCTGGCCCGCGTACCCGGCCAGCGGCACGAACGACAGCGCCACCACGCCCAGGGAGAACATCGGCCCGTAGGAGATGACGTGCTCCTCGCCCAGCACCGTCGCCAGCACCACGGCGAGGCCGACGATCGTCCCGGCGAAGACCAGCGTCCCGCGCATAGTCGGGGTCGGGACGGGGCGCAGCCTGCGGTCCCGGCCGCGCAGCCGCCCGTGCGGGAACAGCAGCAGCGCCGACAGCAGCAGCAGCGCCGGGGCGGCCAGCCGCAGCCCCGGCAGGTAGGGGTTCTGCGGCAGGTAGCCGGTCAGGTAGCTCTCCAGGCAGCCGACCACGATCGCGCCGAGGAAGGTCAGCGGCAGGCTGCGCAGCCGGCCGAAGATGGCCGCGGTGTAGGCGCTGACGATCAGCAGGGAGAGCTGGTTGGCGTCCAGGGCGACGGTCGGGGCGATGAGGATGCCGCCGACCGCCGCCAGCTGGGTGCCGAGGATCCAGGCGGCCCGGCCGGCCCGGAGCGGGTCGGCCCCGGTGAGGCCGACCAGCGCCCGGTCGTCGACGGTCGCCCTCATCTCCGTGCCGGTCCGCGTCCGGTACAGCAGGATCCACAGGCCCAGCGCCACCGCCACCGCGACGGCCATGGTGATCGCCTGGTGCCAGGTGACCGTGGCCGGGCCGAGGCGGAACGGCTCCCGGTCGGCGAAGAACGTCGACAGCGGCCGCGGGACGTTGGGGTCCCAGATCCACCGGGCCGCGGCGATCAGGCCGCTCAGCAGGGCGACCGTCATCACCAGCCGTTCGGCCTCGCCGAGGTGCTGCACCGGCCGCAGGACCACCTTCTCGACCAGCAGGCCGAACAGGGGGGCGAGCACCAGCAGCACCACGGCGAGGGCCAGCGGGACCGGCCAGCCCCACCCGACGGACAGCTGCCAGTAGGCGAACGCCGCCAGCATGCCCGCCGCACCGTGCGCGAAGTTGAACACGCCGGTGGTGGTGTAGGTGAGCACCAGGCCGCTGCCGATGACGGCGTAGATGGCGCCGGTGCTCAGACCCACGACACCGAAGATGAGGAACTGCTCCATTACTTGACGTCGCTCATGCTCTTGCCGACGTCGGCGAGGGTCAGCGGCTTGCCGCCGGGGTCGGTGAACTTGATCGCCGGGGCGTTGCAGCGGTAGGCGCCCGTGTCGGGCTTGAAGTCGGCCGGCTTCCAGCCGTCCGGGGTGGCCTGCTCGACGTTGAAGCACTTGGCCGGGGCGTCGGAGTCGCTCAGGTCGACGGGGGCCTGCAGGCCGCCGCCGGTCCAGGCGGTCTCCTTGGCCGCGGCCTCCACGACGCACCTGCGGGTGAGGTCGTCACCGCACGAGGAGGCGGCCTTGGCGAACAGCGTCCAGGCCACGAAGGCGCGCACCACCTGGAGCGTCACCGGCTTGCCCGGCGCGTGCTTCTTGAACAGCTCGACCACCTGCCTGGTGGCGGGGTTGGCGTCGGCCTTCTCCAGCGGGTGGACGCCGCCGAGGTCCAGCAGGTTGTTCTGCCCGGCGACGGCCGGGCCCGCCAGTTGCAGGAACTCCGGGCCGTAGGAGTTGCTGTTGGCGTCGATCCAGTCGAGCTTGTAGTCGATGTTGGTGAGCACCTGCTCGAGCTTGGCCAGGCTGCGGAAGTCGCCGAGGAAGACCAGGCCCTTGACGCCCTTGCTCTTGATGGCCTGGGCGTAGGGGGTCCAGTCCGACACGCCCTGGGCCGGGTACAGCTCGCTGTAGCCGACCGTCCCGCCGGCGGCCGTCAGCGCCTGCTTGGTCTGCAGTTCGAGGACCTTGGTGACCGGGGAGTCGCCGGAGATGACCCCGACGTTCTCGGCCGAGCCCGGGTAGGCCTCCTTCAGCAGCCAGGTGTAGAAGCCGCCGTACGGGCTGTAGGACGGACCGCCGGCGACCGTCTCGAACTGCAGCTCCGAGCCGGTGTTGCCGACCTGGCTGGTCTGCGCGGGGAAGGCCGGCAGCAGGCACGACAGCCGCTCCTTGACCCCCATGGCGTCCAGCGCCGCGCCGCCGCCGACGAGGGCGAAGTCCTCCCGGCAGGACTCGATCATCCGCTGGCGGACCTCGAGCAGCTTGGAGTCGCGGGTGTTGGCGACCAGCTTGCGGCCCTTGATGCCGCCCGCCTCGTTGCACCAGGTGGTGAAGACCTTGGCGGCGTCGACGAACTCCGACTTCTTGCTGAAGCCCATGTCGGTGAAGACGCCGACCTCGATCTGCTCGGCGGTGACGCCCTGGGCGGGCGAGCTCTTGGGGTCGCCGGGCCCGCAGATGTCCCGCAGGTCGCCGAAGTCGCCGGTCGCGGCGGGTCCGGCGGCGCCGCCCGCGCCGGTCTCCTCCTCGACGCCGGAGCCGCTCCGGCCGCAGGCGGCGGTGAGCAGTGCCACCGCCGTGAGGGCGACGAGGGTTCTTTGCAGTCTCACGGTTCTCCTCCTCGGTAAGCCCCCGACCGGTTGGTGATGACTCAGGTGGGCCAGACCGGCACCGTGCTCTCGGTGAGAGGAAACTAACTTCTCCTGAGAAGAGAATCAACCATGCATACGGAGAAAAGACCTGCCAGGAGGAGTGTCGGGGGACGAGCCGGACCGGCTCCGCCCTCCGGGCCACGGAGCTGCACAGAAGATCATCACCCGATCCGGTATTGACCGTCTCCGAAACTGAGAATACCGTTCCGCCAACCGGACGGAGGGTGGTTCCATGACCACGTCAGGAGTCGAGCGGCCGGGCCGCGCGCCGCGGTACCGGGTCGTGCAGTGGGCGACCGGGAACATCGGGACCCGCGCCCTGCGCGCCGTCATCGAGCATCCGGTCCTGGACCTGGCGGGCGTGTACGTCCACTCCCCGGCCAAGGCGGGCACGGACGCGGGCGAGCTGTGCGGGCTCGGCCCGACCGGCGTCAGGGCGACCGGGGACGTCGAGGAGATCCTGGCGCTCGGCGCCGACTGCGTCCTCTACATGCCGGCCGTGTGCGACTTCGACGAGGTGTGCCGGCTGCTGGAGTCGGGCGCGAACGTGGTCACCACCCGGGGCGAGTTCCACCGGCCCGCGGGCCTGGAGCCCGCGGTGCGCGAGCGGGTCGAGGCCGCCTGCGAGCGCGGCGGAGCCTCGATCCACAGCACGGGCAGCAGCCCCGGGTTCGTCACCGAGGCCGTCCCGCTGGTGCTCACCTCGATCCAGCGGCGGCTGGACGGGCTGGTGATCAGCGAGTTCGCCGACCTGTCGCGACGGAACTCGCCGGAGCTGCTGTTCGGCCTGATGGGTTTCGGCAGTCCGCCCGCCGAGCTGGACGAGGGCCGGCTGGCGCACGGGCGGATCAGCTTCGGCCCGTCATTGCTCCTCGTGGCCGAGGCGCTGTCGATGCCGCTGGACGATCTGGAGGCGGGCGGCGAGGTCGCCACGGCGCGCCGCACGACCCGCATCGCGGCGGGGACCCTGGAGAAGGGAACGGTGGCCGCGCAGCGGATCACCGTGTCTGGCCTTCGGGGCGGCCGGCCGGTGCTGAGCTTCCGCGCCACCTGGTACTGCACCACCGAGCTCGAACCCGCCTGGGACGTCCGGCCCACCGGCTGGCACATCGCGGTGGACGGCGACGCGCCGCTCGACGTCGACATGCGCTTCCCGGTGCCGCTGGAACGGATGGCCGCGACCTCGCCCGGCTACACGGCCAACCGCGCCGTCAACGCCGTGCCGTTCGTGTGCGCCGCGCCCCCGGGCATCCGCACGACGGTCGACCTTCCCCAGATCATCGCGGACCTCGGTTGAAGGCGGCGCCTCACCGCGGGCGGAGCCGGTCGAGCAGTTCGGTCATGTACTCGCGGAACAGCGCTTGGGCGTGGGGATCCTCGGGCTCCAGCGCCGGACCGCCGGGGAGGGGGATCCCGAGGACGGCGAATCCCGACAGGCACCAGCCGAACACGCTGAACAGCATCTGGAACTCGGCGTTGTCCGCGATGTCGGCCCCCAGGATCCGCACGGCCCGCTGATGGACCGGGTCCCGGTAGAGCTCCTCGAGGTCGGTCATGTCCGCCGCGTCCGACATGGCGCGCTGCTGCCAGATGGCCAGGCCCTCCAGGTGCCCGAGGTAGAAGTCCAGGACGCGGTCCATGAGGGCGCGCATCCGGTCGGCGTCCGGCGGGATCTCCTCGGCGGCCCGGTCCAGCATCTCGCACTGCTCCCGGTGGAAGCGCTCGAGCACCCTCCGGTACAGCCCGGCCCGGCCGCCCGCGGCCACGACCTCCTGCCGGTCCACCCCGGCCGCGTCGGCGATCATCTCCGTGGTGGTCCCGTCATAGCCCAGCTGGGCGAACAGCCGCCGGGCCGCGGCGTGGATCCGGTCGTACCCGGCCTCCTCGCCCCGCCTGCGGAGCTCGTCGTGAGCCTCCATGCCAGGGCGTATTTCCCGGACCGCCACAAAGGCACCCAAGCCGGGGTCCATCGTTCGACAAACCGCGGTCCGGTGCGCCGGCCAACACGAGAATGTTATTCTCGATACGGAGAATCGATCTATACCATACGTCGGGAGCGCCCGTGCACGACCTGTGGAGCGACCTGCTCGCCTGCCTCGACCTGGACGGATCCGCGGACGAGGGGTTCGCGGGCCGCAACCAGCGGCTGGCCTATCACCGGCTGTTCGGCGGGCAGCTGCTGGCCCAGTTCGTCCGGGCCGCCGCCCTGACCTGTCCCGGCAAGGCCGTCAAGTCGCTGCACGTGCTGTTCCCCCGCGCGGGGAGCGCCGAGGAGCCCGTCCGGTACGAGGTGGAGCGCCACCACGAAGGCGGCACGTTCGCGACGCTGACGATCGTCGCCCGGCAGACCCCCGGCGCCATCGCCACCGCCTCGGTGTCCCTGCACGCCGCCGAGAACGGGCGCGAGCACCAGACCGTCCAGCCGGTCCCGCCCGTCCTCGGGGCCGAGCACCGGGTGGACCTCGGCCTGCTGCCCTGGGAGGTCCGCACCACCGCCGACCTGGACTCCCCCAAGCCGGAGGCGCCCGAGCTGGAGCTGTGGACGCGCACCCCGGAGGTGGACCCCGGCCTGGCCCCGGCGCTGACGGCGTACGCGACCGACCTGACCCTCATCGGCACGGCGCTGCGCCCGCTGGACGGCATCTCCCAGCGGGACGCGGGCAGGGCGTTCGCCTCCGCCGTCACCTCGCACACCCTGTGGTTCCACCGGCCGTTCCGCACCGACGCCTGGCTGCTGCTCCGCCAGCACAGCCCGCTGCTGGCGCACGGCCGCTGCTTCGGCCGGGGCGACGTGCTCACCGAGGACGGCGCGCTCGTCGCCTCGTACGCCCAGGAGGCCCTGCTGCGCTTCACGGAGTGAGGACGAGCCGACGGGAACGGGCCGGGGTCCGGGGGCGGAGCCCTCGGAACTTCCGCGGCGGCCCGGGACACCGCGCACCGCAGCCGATCCGCCCGGAGCGAGCCGCTAGGCGAGCGAGGACGGATCGGTGAGGATGCGGTGGTCCGGAGGGTCTGGGGGGCCGCTCCCCCGGACAAGCAGGTCCGCGGCGGTGTAGGGGTCGCGGCGGCCGGCGGCGACGTCGGCCGCCAGGCGGGCCAGGTCGGGGTGGGAACGCAGGCGCGTCTGGGCCAGCGAGAGGATCTGCGCGTGCGCGCGGGCCGTCCGCCGGGTGAGGGTGTCGGCGCGGTGGTGGGTCTCGATCGCCTCGACCAGTTCGGGCAGGCCCTCGCCCTTGGCGGCGACCAGTTTCAGGATCGGGACGCCGATCTCGGTGCGCAGGTCGCGGACGGTCCGGTCGGCGCCGTCGCGGTCGGCCTTGTTGACCACCAGCAGGTCGGCGACCTCCAGCAGCCCGGCCTTGGCGGCCTGGACGGCGTCGCCCGCACCCGGCGTGAGCACCACGATCGTCGGGTCGGCCACGGCGGCGATCTCGATCTCCGACTGGCCGACGCCCACCGTCTCCAGCAGGACCAGGTCGTAGTCCAGCGCGGCCAGCACCCGGACCGCCGCGGGCACGGCGGCGGCCAGCCCGCCCAGATGCCCGCGGGTCGCCAGCGAGCGGATCAGCACCCCGGGGTCGGTGGCGTGCGCCGCCATCCGGATCCGGTCGCCGAGCAGCGCGCCGCCGCTGTACGGCGAGGACGGGTCGACCGCGAGCACCGCCACCCGCAGGCCGCGTTGCCGGTACGCCCCGACCAGCGCCCCGATGGTCGTCGACTTGCCCGCGCCGGGCGGGCCGGTCACCCCGACGACCCGGGCGGAGGCCGCGGCCGGGTCGAGGGCCGCCAGCACCTCTTCGCGGCGTTCGCCCTCGACCAGGCTGAGCAGCCGGCCGGCCGAGCGGATCGATCCGCTCCGCGCCGACGCGACCAGCTCGCGGACGTCCGTCACCGCGCCCTCCGCACGATGCTCACGGGGCCGGGACCTCGATGACCGTGGCCGAGCCCATCCCGCCGCCCGCGCACATCGCGGCCACGCCGATGCCGCCGCCGCGCCGGCGCAGTTCGTGCACCAGGGTGACGATCATCCGCGCGCCGGTGGCGGCGACGGGGTGGCCGAGGGAGCAGCCGCTGCCGTTCACGTTCACCCGGTCGGGGTCCAGGCCGAGCATCCCGACGGTGGCCACGCACATCGCCGCGAACGCCTCGTTGATCTCGAACAGGTCGACCTCGGCGGGCGAGAGCGCGGCGCGGGCCAGGGCCTTGGGGATGGCCTTGACGGGGGCCAGCCCGGTCTCGGCCGGGTCGACGCCGACCGACGCCCACGACCGGATGGTGGCCAGCACCGGCAGGCCCTGCGCGGCGGCCACCCGGTCATTGGCGACGACCAGGGCGGCGGCGCCGTCGTTGGCGCCGCTGGCGTTGCCCGCGGTGATGCTGAAGCCCTCGATCTCCGGGTGCAGCGGCTTGAGCGAGGCCAGCTTCTCCAGGGTGGTGTCGCGGCGCGGGTGCTCGTCCACGGAGAACAGCCCGTGCGGGGTCTTGACGGGGACGATCTCGGCCTCGAAGCGGCCCTCGTCGATGGCGCGGATCGCGTTGCGGTGCGAGCGCAGCGCCCAGGCGTCCATCTCCTCGCGGGTCACGCCCGCCCTGACGGCCGCGTTCCAGCCCACGGTGATGGACATGTCCAGGTTGGGGGCGTCCGGCCGGTCCGGGTGGGTGGGCGGGAACCAGTCGGCCCAGTCCTCGCCGACCCGGCGGCGGGACCGCGGCGCGGTGGAGGCGGAGTTGACGCCGCCGGCGATGATCAGCTCGTCCATGCCGGCGCGGATGCTCGCGGCGGCGGCCTGCACGGCGGACTGGCCGGCGGCGCAGTGCCGGTTGGCGGCCAGCCCGGGCACCCCGGTGAGCCCGGCGGTGATGGCGGCGTGGCGGGCCACCACGCCGCCGCCGTACAGGCCCTCGCCCAGGACGACGTCGTCGATCAGGGCCGGGTCCAGGCCGGACGCCGCCGCGCTCACCACGTGGTCGGCCAGGTCGTAGGCGGTGGTGTCGCGCAGGGTCCCCTTGAACGCGGTGCCGATGGGGGTGCGCAGGGCGGACACGATGACCGCTTCAGGCATGGGTCTTCTCCAACTCGTTCAGCAGGACGCGGCGCAGCACCTTCCCGGTGTCGGTCTTCGGCAGGTCCGCGCGGAACACGACGGCGTCGGGGGTCTTGGCGGAGCGCAGCCGGTCCCGGACCCAGCGCCGGATGTCGTCGGGGTCCCCGTCGCCGACGCAGACGGCGACGATCCGCTGTCCCCACTCGGGATCGGGCACGCCGACCACGGCCGCCTCGGCGACCCCGGGGTGGGCCAGCAGGACGTCCTCGATCTCGGCGGGGGCGATGTTCTCGCCGCCCCGGATGATGGTGTCGTCGGCGCGTCCCTCGATGAACAGGTAGCCGTCGGCGTCCAGCCACCCCCGGTCCCGGGTGGCGAACCAGCCCTCGGCGTCCAGGGCGAGCCCCCCGCCGTACTCGCCCGAGATCTGCGCGCCGCGCACGAACACCAGCCCGGGCTCGCCCGCGCCGACCGGTGCGCCGTCCTCGCGGCGGATCTGGAACTCGGTCCCCGGCAGCGCCCGGCCCACCGACTGGAGCCGGGCCCGCACCTTCGGGTCGGTGGACTCCAGCGCCTCGCGGTGGTCCTTCGGCCCGAGCGCGGCGATCGAGGAGGCCGTCTCGGTCAGCCCGTAGACGTTGACGAACCCGGTCTTCGGGAAGATCCGCATCGCCCGTTCCAGCACGGGCAGCGGGGTGCGCGCGCCGCCGTAGGAGATGCTGCGCAGCGTCGGGGTCCCGGCGTCGTCGCCGCGCACCTCGGCGACGATCCGCGCCAGCATCGTCGGCACCAGCAGCGCGTGCGTGATCCGTTCGCGCCGTACGGTCTCCAGCCACCCCCGCGGGTCGAACGAGGCCATGTAGACCACCCGGCGGCCCATCCACAGGTTCGCCAGCAGGTTGGCCAGCCCGGCGACGTGGTACGGCGGGACCGCCACCAGCGCCGCGTCGCCCTCCTTGGCGGAGGCGAACTTCAGCGTGTTCGTCACGTACGCGAGCAGGTGCCTGTGCCGCAGCACCGCGGCCTTGGGCTCGGCGGTCGTGCCGCTGGTGTAGAGCAGCACGGCCACCGAGTCCTGGCCGCCGCCCGGCTCCGGGCCGCCGGTGTCCGCGTCGCGTTCGGCGTCCTCGACGAAGCCGTCGAGGTCGGCGGGCCGCAGCACGAGGGCGCCCGGGTGGCGTTCCTGGAGGGCGGTCAGCTGGTGGTCGCCCAGCCGGTAGTTGAGCGGGACGAACGGCACGCCCGCCAGGGCCGCTCCGAAGAGGGCCACCGGATAGGCGAGGTGGTTGGCGCCCAGGTACAGGACGGCCGGGCGGCCCTGGAACCGCCGGGCGGCGGCGCGGGCGAGACGCCGCAGCTCGGAGGCGGTCAGCGAGCGGCCCCCGGCCGTCACCGCCGTCCGGTCGCCGGCGGCGGCCGCCTTGTCGAGGATCGTCACGATATTCATGAGAATGCTATTCTCTCTCAGCAAGATCCTGGCTCGCAAGAGAGGGAAACTCAATGCAGATCAGTGGGAGCTCCGCGATCGTGGTCGGCGGGACGGGCGGGCTGGGCGAGGCCACGGTCCGCCGGCTGCGCGCGGCGGGGGCCGAGGTCGTGGTCGCCGACGTCAACGACGACAGGGGCAAGGCGCTGGAGGCCGAGCTGGGCGTCCGCTACGTGCGCACCGACGCCACCAGCGAGGACGACGTGCGGGCGGCGCTGGCCGAGGCCGAGGCGGCGGGCCCGCTGCGGATCTCGGTGGACGCCCACGGCGGCCCGGCGAGCGGAGGCCGGCTGATCGGCAGGGACGGCAGCCCGCTGGACCTGGACGGCTTCCGCACCACCATCGAGTACTACCTGACCGCGGTGTTCAACGTGATGCGCCTGGCCGCCGCCGCCATGGCCCGGCAGGAGCCGGCCGGGGAGGGCCGCGGCGTCATCGTCAACACCGCCTCGATCGCCGCCTACGAGGGCCAGGTCGGGCAGCTCCCCTACGCCGCCGCCAAGGGCGGGGTGGTCGGCATGACCCTGGTCGCCGCCCGCGACCTGTCCCCCGTGGGCATCCGGGTGGTCACGATCGCCCCGGGCACCTTCCTGACCCCGGCCTACGGCGCGGCGGGCGACAGGCTGGAGGCCCACTGGGGTCCGCAGGTCCCGCACCCCAGGCGGATGGGCCGGTCCGACGAGTACGCGGCCCTGGTCCAGCACATCTGCGAGAACGACTATCTCAACGGCGAGGTCATCCGTCTGGACGGGGCGCTCCGGTTCCCCCCGAAGTGAGCGCTCGTCCCGGACGGATGAAGGGGCGGGCTCCGGAAGCGTGGAAACCGGGGCCCGCCCCTTCGGCTATGCGCCGCCGGTCAGCCCGGCGATGACCGCGCGGAAGTCCTCGGTCTGGAACGACTGTTCCTCGGCTGTGGTGGCGAAGTCCAGGGTGGCCAGCACCGCGCGTTCCAGATGCATGTTGAGCAGCCGCTTGGTGCTCTCCACCGCCTGGCGCGGCAGCTCGGCGATCTTCTTGGCGCAGGCCAGGGCCTCGGCCAGCGGATCGGCGACCACATGGTTGGCCAGCCCCATCTCCAGGGCCCGCGCCGCCGGGATGCGCGCCCCGGTGAGCGCGTACTCCTTGGCCCAGTGCAGGCTGGTGTGCAGCGGCCAGGTGAGCGGGCCGCCGTCGGCCGCCACCAGCCCGACCTGGACGTGCGGGTCGGCGAGGTAGGCGTTCTCGGCCATGTAGACCACGTCGCTGAGCGCCACCAGGCTGCAGCCCAGCCCCACGGCGGGACCGTTGACGGCGGCGACCACCGGAATCCGGCAGCGCGCCATGCCCAGGACGATGTCCCGGCCGTGCGCGATGGTCCGGGCGCGCAGTTCCGCGTCCTGCCTCAGCTCGTCCAGGTAGGCGAAGTCGCCGCCCGCCGAGAACGCCCTGCCGCCGCCGGTGAGCACGGCGGCGCGGGCGCCGCGGTCCTCGCTCAGCCGCGGCCACAGCCGCGCCAGCCCGGTGTGCAGGTCGTGGTTGACGGCGTTGAGCGCGTCGGGCCGGTTCAGGGTGATGATCCGCAGCGGGCCGTCCGCGCGGACCCGGATCTCCTCCGGCATGTCGTACACGTCAGGCTCCCAATCCGAGGATCCGCGAGGCGATGATGTTCTTCTGGATCTGCGAGGTGCCGCCCATGACGCTCTGCGCGCGGCTGTAGAGGTAGGCGCCGAGCAGTTCGGGGTCGCGGGTGCCGCCCATGGCCAGCGCCGCGTGGCCCACGTCCTGCTCCACCCAGGTCATCAGCAGCTTGTCCAGCGAGCCCTGGGGGCCGTGCGAGACCCCGTCGAGCTGCTCCGACAGCCGCCGCCGGACGTGCAGCCGGAGCATCTCGGCCTGCACCGCCGCCCAGGCCAGCTCGGCGGGCGGGGCGCCCTCGACCCGGGCGGCCAGGGTGCGGACCAGCTTGCCGTACCGGGCGGTGAAGCCCAGCGTGGACGGCTCCCGCTCGTGCCCGACCACCGTCATCGCCAGCTTCCAGCCCTCGCCCGGCGCGCCCACCATCTGGTCGGCGGGCACCCGCGCGCCGTCGAAGAGCACCTGGCCGAACTCGGTGGTCACCCCGTTGATCATCTTCAGCGGGCGCTGCTCGACGCCGGGCTGGTGCATCGAGACGACGAACGCCGAGATGCCCTTGTGGCGGGGCGCGTCGGGGTCGGTGCGGGCCAGCAGCAGGCACCAGTCGGCGACGTCGCTATAGCTGGTCCAGATCTTGTGGCCGTGCACGACGTACTCGTCGCCGTCCCGGGTGGCGGTGGTGGTCAGCGAGGCCAGGTCCGATCCGGCGCCGGGCTCGCTGAACCCCTGGCACCAGCGTTCGGTGCCGTTGATCATCCCGGGCAGGAAGCGCCGCCGCAGCTCCTCGCTGCCGTGCCGGCCCAGCCCCTGGACCAGGTAGCCCAGGCTCGGCCGGGGCGGGGCGCCGGCCCGCGCCAGCTCCTCGTCGAGGATCACGTCGTAGACCGGCGGCAGTTCGTGACCGCCGTACTCGCGGGGCCACGACAGGCCGAAGAACCCGGCCGCGTACAGCGCCCGGTGCCATTCGCCCTGCCGCCGCCAGTAGTCGTCCCCCGAGGTCGGGAACGTCCCGGCCCGCTCGGACAGCCAGGCCCGCAGGCGCTCCCGGAAGGCCGCCTCCTCGGGCGAGTCACGAAAGTCCAAGGTCGATCTCCTCCAGGCGGACGGGGAACAGGTCGGTGGACGCCAGCACCCGGCGCAGGTAGACGTGGGCCAGGCACTCCCAGGTGTTGCCGACGCCGCCGTGCACCTGGACGGACGTCTCGCAGACGGTCCGCGCGGCGCGGGCGCAGTAGAGCTTGGCGACGCGGGCGGCGTGGACCGCCTCGGCCGGGGTCAGCTCGTCGACCGCCCAGGCGGCGTGCCGCAGCACGCTCACCGAGCCCTCGATCAGGGCCAGGCCCTCGGCGAGCATGTGCGCCACGGCCTGGTAGGAGCCGATCGGATTGCCGTACTGCCTGCGGACCTTGGCGTACTCGCAGGCCAGGCGGTGCGCGCCGCGGGCGGCCCCGAGCAGGTCGGCGCAGGTGACGACCAGCGCCAGCGCCCGCCACCGCTCGGCCTGCCCGGCGGTGACCTCGCCGACCGGTTCGAGCGGGCCGAGGACCTGGGCGTTCCGGCGGGTCAGGTCGACGCCGGGGACGACGGACCCGACCCGGCCCGCCATGATCCGGCGGCCGGCGAGGGCGAGGACCCGCTCGACGCCCCGGGCGTCGGCCGCCTCGGCGTCCACCGCGATCGTCCACAGGTCGCCGTCGGCGTCCGGGTGCAGGTCGTCGGCGAGCACGGGGCCGGTGAACGGGACGTCGACCAGCCCGCGCGCGAACTCCTCGGCGACGAGGGCGACCTCCACCCCGGACGCCCCGTCCGAGCGCAGGGTCCGCCAGCCGGTCGCGGCGACCGCCTTCTCCAGCCGGGCGACGCGGTCGGCGTCGTCCAGGTCGAGGACGGAGCCGGGGCCCAGCTCGCCGGCCAGCCGGGCGGCGGCGTCGCGCAGCTCCCGCTGCTCAGTGGTCAGACGCGCGTCCATGGCGCTCCTTCAGCACTCGGCGCAGCACCTTGCCGGAGGGCAGGCGCGGGATCTCGGGCACGAGCACCACCCGGCTCGGCCGCTTGTAGGAGGCCAGCCGCTCGCCGACCAGCGCGACCAGCTCGCCGGGATCGACCTCGCGGGCGGCTTGGACGGCGGCGACCACGGCCTCCCCGTCCGCCTCGTCGGGGACCCCGAACACCGCGCAGTCGGCGACGGCCGGGTGGCCGTGCAGCACCGCCTCCACCTCGGCGGGCGCGACCTGGAACCCGCGGACCTTGATCATCTCCTTGGAGCGGTCGGTGAGCCGCACCCAGCCGTCGGCGTCGACGTGGCCCACGTCTCCGGTGCGGTACCAGCCGTCGTCGAACGCCTCCGCGGTCGCCTCCGCCGGCAGGTAGCCGGCCATCAGCGACGGCGACCGCGCCTGGATCTCGCCGGTCTCCCCGGGTCCGACCGGCTCCCCGGTCTCCAGCGACACCACCCGCAGCTCCACCCCGGGAACGGGGCGTCCCGCGCTGTCCAGCCGCGCCCCCTCGAGCGGGTTGCAGGCGATGACGGGCAGCTCGCTGGCCCCGTAGGCGGGCACCCAGCCGACCCCGGTGCGCCGGGTGACGGTCTCGGCGACGCTCGCGGTCACCGGCGTCGCGCCCCACATGATGTAGCGCAGCGACGACAGGTCGTAGGACTCCAGCTTCGGGTGGGAGGCCATCGCCAGCGCGATCGGCGCGACCGCCATCTCGACGGTGATCCGGTCGGTCTCGATGTGGTGCAGCATCCGGTCCAGGTCGAACCGGCGGTGCAGCCGCATCCAGGCCCCCGTCTCCAGCGCGGTGACGATGTTGAGCAGGCCGAGGATGTGCGAGGGCGGCGTGGTGATCTGGATGCGGTCCCCGCCGGTCAGCCCCAGCGCGTCCCGCCAGTGCGCGACGGCGGCCCCGAACGAGGCGTGCGTGTGCCGGACGGCCTTGGGCATCCCGGTGGTGCCGGAGCTGAACACCAGCACGGCGTCGGCGGCCGGGTCGGGGTCAGGGAACCCGGGGGCCGGCGCGTCCGACGGCTCGATGGGCTCGTCCAGGTGCAGCATCGGCATCAGCTCGGCCAGCACCGGGTGGTCGCCCACGGCGTGCGAGGGCTCGGTGACGGCCAGGGCGTGCTCGGCCTCGGCGCGCTTCCACGCCGGGCTGAGCAGCACGACCGCCGCGCCCAGCCGCCAGATCGCCCGTACCGCCACCACGAACTCGGGCCGGTTGGACGACATCAGCGCCACCCGCCGCCCGGCCCGCACCCCGCGCCGCGCCAGCGTCTCGGCCAGCCCGCCGGCCAGCGCCTCCAGCCGCGCCGCGGTGTACTCCCGATCCTCGAAGACGAGCGCGATCGGCTCGCTCATCGTTCCTCCCCTCCGGCAACAGCGGCGGCACTGAGCAAGATTGCTCTTGCCGCTTGAAGAGAATAGCATTCTCAGCCAGTCGGCGGCAGATCACCGCCCGCCGGCGGGCGGAGCGCGGGGGGACGCCGTAACGCCCTCGAACGGCAGCGGACGGCGAGGGCCGCCGCGCAGGTCGCGGCGGCCCTCGCCGTGCCGTCCGGACCGATTCCCGGACACGCGCGGAAGGCCCGCTAGCTCGGGTCCGACAGGCCGCCGTGCTCGCCCAGGCGCGGCGGCCTGCGGTATTCGGGCTCGAACCCGGCCACCCGGATCGGGCTGCCCACCAGCCGGAAGTCACCGGCCGTGACCACCATCTCCGGGGTGGCCTCCAGCGCCTCCGGCAGGGTCCGCACGGCCGCCGCCGGCACGCCCAGCGGGCGCAGCCGGGCCTCCCAGCCCCTGGCGGTGTCGGCGGCCAGGGCGCGGGTGACGACGGCCAGGACCTCGTCCCGCTTGGCGGCGCGTTCGGCCATCGTCGGGTAGCCCTCGACGCCCGCCTCGGCGCAGAAGGACTTCCAGAAGCCGTCGTGCGTGATGAACAGCGCCAGATAGCCCTCGGCCGTCGGGAAGAGCTGGGCCGGGACGTAGTAGGAGTGCGCCCCGAACGGCAGCCGCCGCGGCTCGGTCCCCTCGTTGAGGTAGGCCGATGCCTTGTAGTTGAGCTGGGACAGCATCACGTCCCGCAGCGACACCTCCACCTGGCCGCCGCGCCCGGAGACGATCTGGGCGAGCAGACCGAGCGCGGCGGCCATCCCGGCGGAGTTGTCGGCCGAGGAGTACCCCGGCAGGGTCGGCGGGCCGTCAGGGTCGCCGGTGAGCGCGGCAACCCCGGTCGCGGCCTGCACCACATAGTCGAACGCCGGATCGTCGCCCGCCGACAGGCCGTAGCCGGTGAGCGCGACGCACACGATCCGCTCGTTCCACCGGCGCAGGGCGTCGTAGGTCAGGCCGTACCGGTGGATGGCGGACGGCTTCATGTTCACCAGCAGCGCGTGCGACTCGGCGACCAGCTCGCCGAGGCGGGTGCGGCCCGCCTCGGTGGTCAGGTCCAGGCGGACGCTGCGCTTGTTGCGGTTGATGCTGGCGAAGTAGGCGTCGCTCACCTGCCGGGACAGGTCCCCGCTCGGCGGCTCGATCTTGGTGACCTCGGCGCCGAGGTCGGCCAGCAGCATCGTGGCGTAGGGGCCGGCGAGGATGTGGCCGACCTCCAGGATCCGCACGCCCGCCAGCGGTCCGGGGCTCACCGCAGCTCCGCGGCCAGCCCGGCGATCACCTCGCGGGTGCGGCGCTTGGAGGCCACCAGTTCCTCCCGGGTCTCCCCGATCGGCAGCAGCCGCACCGACAGGTCGGTGACCCCGGCGTCGGCGAACCGCCGGAACCGCTCCAGAATCGCCTTCTCGTCGCCCGCCGCGCACAGGTCGCCGATGTCCCTGGCGTCGCCGTACTCCAGCAGCCGCTGGTAGTTGGGCGAGATCTCGGCCTCGCCGAGGATCCGGTTGGCGCGCTCGCGGGCCGCGTCCACCTCCGACGGCTTGCACAGGCAGACCGGGATGCCCGCGACGACGCGCGGGGCGGGCCGGCCGGCCTCCCCTGCCGCCTTGGTGATGCGCGGCACGACGTGCTCGGCGACCGCGCGCTCGTCGGCCATCCACAGCACCGTGCCGTCCGCCCGTTCCCCGGCGATCTTGAGCATCACCGGGCCGAGCGCGGCCAGCAGCACCGGCATCGGCGCCACCGGGCCCAGGCCGAGCGGGTTGTGCACGGTGAACGTCTCGTTCTCCACGTCCACCTCGCCCGGCCCGCGCAGCGCCGCGTCCAGCACGTCCAGGTAGTCGCGGGTGAACGCGGCGGGCCGCTCGTACGGCAGGCCGAGCATGTCCCGCACGATCCAGTGGTGCGACGGCCCCAGGCCCAGCGCCAGCCGCCCGCCGGCGGCGGCGTGCGCGGACAGCGCCTGCCGCGCCAGCGCGATCGGGTGCTGCGGCTGCAGCGGCACCACCGCGGTCCCCAGCTCGATCCGCTCGGTGGCGGCGCCCATCAGCGCCACCGCCACCAGCGCGTCGAAGTCGGTGGGGATCTGCGGCACCCACACGCTGTCGAACCCCGCGCCCTCGGCCCACCGCACGTCGTCGATCATCCGTGCGACCTTGCGCGCGGTGTCCCCGCGCTCCGGCCCGACCATCACACCGACCCGCACAGTCCCTCCAGTCCTCGAAGATTCAGATCGCTCGCCGGGCGCGCCGGTCACGGCGGGGCGGGGGCCACGGTCAGGGCGTGGACCCCGGCCACGATGTCGTCCAGGGGCGTGCCGGTCGGGAACACCGCGGCGGCGCCCGCGTCCCGCAGGCGGGGCACGTCGGCCGCCGGGATGGTGCCGCCGACGACGACGGCGATGTCGTCGGCGCCGGCCGCCCGCAGCGCCTCGACGGTGCGGGCGGTCAGCGCGACATGGGCGCCGGACAGGATGCTCAGGCCGACGACGGCCACGTCCTCCTGCAGGGCGACCGCCACGATGTCGGCGACCTTCTGGCGGATGCCGGTGAAGATCACCTCGAACCCCGCGTCGCGGAGCGCGCGGGCGACGATCTTGGCGCCGCGGTCGTGGCCGTCCAGGCCGGGCTTGGCGACGAGGACTCGCGTGGGCATCAGAACACCACCGGCTGCCGGAACTCGCCCCAGACCGCCTTGAGCGCGGCGACCATCTCGCCGACCGTGCAGTACGCATTGGCGCAGTCGATCAGGGGACCCATCAGGTTGTCGGTGCCCTCGGCGGCCCGGGACAGGGCGGCCAGGCGGGCCTTGACCTCGGCGTTGTCGCGTTCGGCCTTGACCCGGGCGAGCCGCTTGAGCTGCCGGTCGCGGCCACCCGCGTCCAGCTCGTAGGTCGCGATGTCGGGCGGCGGCTCGTCGGAGACGAACCGGTTGACCCCCACGACCGGGCGCTCCCCGGACTCGATCCCCTTGTGCAGCCGGTACGCCTCGTCGGCGATCAGGCCCTGCAGGTAGCCGTCCTCGATGGCGCGGACCATGCCGCCGTGCCGGTCGAGGTCGTCCATGATCTCGACGATCCTGGCCTCGGTGGCGTCGGTGAGCGCCTCGACGAAGTAGGAGCCGCCGAGCGGGTCGGCCACCCGGGTGACGCCGGTCTCGTAGGCCAGGATCTGCTGGGTGCGCAGCGCCAGCGTCGCCGACTCCTCGCTGGGCAGGGCGAACGGCTCGTCCCAGGCGGCGGTGAACATCGACTGCACGCCGCCCAGCACCGAGGCCAGCGCCTCGTAGGCCACCCGCACCAGGTTGTTGCGGGCCTGCGGGGCGTACAGGGACGCGCCGCCCGCCACGCAGCCGAAGCGGAACATCGACGCCTTGTCGGTGGTCGCCCCGTAGCGTTCGCGGACGATCGTCGCCCAGCGCCGCCGCCCAGCCCGGTACTTGGCGATCTCCTCGAAGAAGTCGCCGTGCGTGTAGAAGAAGAACGAGATCTGCGGCGCGAACTGGTCGATGGTCATCCGGCCGCGTTCGATCACGGTGTCGCAGTAGGCGACCCCGTCGGCGAGGGTGAACGCCATCTCCTGCACGGCGGTCGCGCCGGCGTCCCGGAAGTGCGCCCCGGCCACCGAGATCGCGTTGAACTTCGGCACCTCGGCCGCGCAGAACTCGATGGTGTCGGCGATCAGCCGCAGCGACGGCTCCGGCGGCCAGATCCAGGTGCCGCGGGAGGCGTACTCCTTGAGGATGTCGTTCTGGATCGTGCCGGTGAGCCTGGCCCGCGGGACGCCCTTGCGCTCGGCGGCGGCCACGTAGAACGCCAGCAGGATCGCCGCGGTCCCGTTGATGGTGAAGCTGGTGCTGATCTTGTCCAGCGGGATGCCCTCGAACAGGATCTCGGCGTCGGCGAGGGTGTCGACCGCGACGCCGACCCGGCCGACCTCCTCGCCCACCTCCGGGTCGTCGGAGTCGTAGCCGCACTGGGTGGGCAGGTCGAGCGCCACCGACAGCCCGGTGCCGCCCTGCTCCAGCAGGTAGCGGTAGCGGCGGTTGGACTCCTCGGCGGTGCCGAACCCGGAGTACTGCCGGAACGTCCACAGCCGGCCCCGGTAGCCCTGGGCGTAGTTGCCGCGGGTGAACGGGAACTCCCCCGGCGCGGGCGGCTCGGCCCGCCGGTCGGCCGGCCCGTAGACCGGCTGGAGCGGGATGCCCGACGAGGTCTGCACGGAGTCGCTCATCGCCGCCCGGCGCCTTCCGGGTCGTGGGACGTCACCAGTTCCAGCAGCCGCATCTCCGGCGGCGGGTCCAGCAGCACGCAGTCCGACAGGGTGAGCCGGCCCTCCCGCATGGCCCCGATCAGCCCGGCGATGACCTCCTCCAGGTCGTCGCCCTCGATCTCGTACAGCGCCACGTAGGGGCCGTCGTCCTGCACGGGGGCGAAGCGCCGGGCGCTGACGAACCCCGGCAGGGAGCACACCTCGGGCAGGTGCACCTCTTCGTACCAGGCGTTGAACTCGGCCTCCCGTTCCGGCGACTTCGGGCGGCTGGCGACGTAATAGACTCCCCGCGCCATGGCGGTCACTCCTTAGCTGCGATGCGGGTGGATGCGGGCGGTGGACGCCGTCAGCGCAGGCGGTCCTTCATGACCTTGCCGGTGGCGTTGAGCGGCAGCTCGTCGAGGAACTCCACGTACCGGGGCACCTTGTAGCCGGCCATCCGGTCGCGGGCCCAGGCGATCAGCTCCTCGGCGGTCACCGGGCCGGCGGGCACCACGAAGGCCTTGCCGACCTCGCCGAGCCGCTCGTCCGGGACGCCGATCACCGCGACCTGGCCGACCGCCGGATGCTCCAGCAGGAAGTTCTCGATCTCGGCCGGGTAGGCGTTGAAGCCGCCCACGATGAACATGTCCTTCTTGCGCCCGACGATCCTCAGCCGGCCCCGGTCGTCCATGGTCCCCAGGTCGCCGGTGTGCAGCCAGCCGTCCGCGTCGATCGCCTCGGCGGTGGCCTCCGGGTCGTCCAGGTAGCCCTGCATGACGCTGTAGCCGCGGATCAGCACCTCGCCGTCGTCGGCGATGCGGACCTCGACGCCGTCGCACGGGGTGCCGACGGTCGTGGCGATGTCCTCGAACGAGTCGCCGGGCCGCGAGGCGGTGGCGGTCCCCGCCTCGGTCAGGCCGTAGCCGGTCATGATCGTCTCGAACGGCAGCTCCTGCCTGATCCGGCGGATCAGCTCGACCGGGATGTCGGCGGCGCCGGTGACGGCGGCGCGCAGCGAGGAGACGTCCCGGTCGGTCCTCGCCGCCAGCAGCGAGTGGTAGAGCGTGGGCGGCCCCGGCAGCATCGTGACCTTCTCGCGTTCCACCAGCTCCAGCACGCGGTCCAGCTCGAAGACCGGCACCGGGATCACGGTGGCGCCGCGGATCATCGAGGCGACCAGGCCCGCCTTGTACCCGAACGTGTGGAAGAAGGGGTTGACGATCAGGTAGCGGTCGCCCTCGCGCAGGTCGGCCAGGTCGCACCATTCGGCGTACAGCCGGAGCGTCTGCAGGTGGTTCATCATGACGCCCTTGGGCCGCCCGGTCGTGCCGGAGGTGAACAGGATGTCGGCGATGTCCTCGCCGCCGACCTTCCGCTCCAGCGGCGACCCGCTGGCCAGGAAGTCCGACCTGAGGTCGATCACCGGAACGCCCGGCGGGGCGGTGTACTCCTGGCCGAGGAACCCCTGCTGGACGAGCACGGCCTTGGCGCGGCTGCGGACGATGACGTCCGCGGCCTCCTCCGCCTTCCAGCGCGTGTTGACCGGGACGAGCACCCCGCCGGCGGTCAGCAGCCCGAACGCCGCGATCATCCACTCGGCGGAGTTGGGCGCCCAGATCGCCACCCGGTCGCCCCGCTCCACCCCGGCCTCGGCGAAGGCGCCGGCTGCGGTGCGGACCCGGTCGGCCAGCCCGGCGAAGGTGAGCCGCAGCGGGCCGTCGACGACCGCCTCGGCGTCGCCGAAGCGGTCCGCCGCGCTCAGCACCATCTGCGGGATGGTCTCCCAGCTCATACCGACATCAGCCGGGCCAGGTTGCCGCCCATGACCTTGGCCTGGTCGGCCTCGCTCATGCCGGTCCTGGCCAGCTCGTCGATGTAGGTCACCGGGTCGGCCAGGCCCTCGGGGTGCGGGTAGTCCGAGCCGAACAGCACGTTGTCGGCGCCGAGCAGCTCGGCCAGGTCCGCCATGTTCTCCTCCCAGAACGGGCTGACGTGGACGTTGCGCCGCATGACCTCGACCGGGTGCTCCTGGAACTCGTTCGGCATCTTCTTGTAGACGCCCGACAGGGTCTCCATCAGCGGCCCCACCCAGGACATGCCGTTCTCGATGACCGCGACCTTCAGCCCGGGGAAGCGGCTCAGCATGCCGTGGCAGACCATCGAGGTCACCGCGTCCTCGATCGGCCGCCACTCCTGGGCCGACCGGAAGGCGCTCGGCTTGAAGGGCAGCATCTCGCTCTGCGGCTCCCAGTCGTTGGCGTACCGGCTGTAGCCGCTGTCGGAGGAGTGCAGCCCGACCACGATGCCGAGTTCCTCCACGCGCTTCCAGAACGGGTCGAACTCCGGCAGCGCGAAGGAGCGCGGGCCGCGGAACCCGGGCACCGGCGCGGGGCGGACCAGGATCGCCCTGGCCCCGCGCTCGACGCACCAGTTCAGCTCCTCGACCGCCTTCTCCACGATGGGCAGGCTGATCACCGGGGTGGTGAAGATGCGGTCCTTGTAGTTGAACGACCAGACCTCGAACAGCCACTGGTTGAGCGCGTGCACGACCGCGTGGATGAGCTCGGGGTCGTCGCGCATCCGCTCCTCGACGAGGCTGGCCAGGGTCGGGAACATCAGCGTCCGCTGGATGCCCTGCTGGTCCATCAGCTCCAGGCGGGGCGCCGGCTCGCGGAAGGCGGGGATCGACCTCATCGGCTCGCCGAAGATCTCCCGGCGGCTCTTGCCCTCGGGGTTGCCCACCCGGAAGTACTCCTCCATCGCCCCGGGACGGGCGACCACCTCGAAGGTGGGGTTGGGGATGTACTCGCTGATCTGGCCCCGCACCGCGATCTTGGTCCGGCCGCGCACCTGCACGTACTCGATCGCGCCGTCGTACTGCTCGGGCAGGCGCTTGGTCAGCGCCTCCTGGGTCTCGTACAGGTGGTTGTCCGCGTCGAACAGCGGAAACGGCAGCTCGCGTGACGGCATGAGATCCTCCCTTGCTGATTGAGAGAATACTATTCTCACTATCTGCCAGTCGCAATGTCCCTACGGAGAACGAACTTTTGGATCTTGCCGCTGGCCGTGCGCGGGAAGTCGTCCACGACGTGCAGCTCCTCCGGCCACTTCTGCCGGGCCAGCCCCGCCCGCTCCAGGTGCGCGCGCATCCCGTCGAGGGAGGGGGCCGGGCCTCCGGGCCGCAGCCGCAGGACCGCCGCGGCGTGCTCGCCCAGCCGGGCGTCGGGGGCGGCCACCACCGCGACCTCGGCGACGCCGGGCATGCCGAGGAGCACCTCCTCGACCTCGGCCGCGCCGATGTTCTCGCCGCCGCGGATGATGATGTCGGACTTGCGGTCGGTGATCGTCAGGTAGCCGTCCTCGTCCAGCACCCCGATGTCGCCGGTGCGGTACCAGCCCTCGTCGTCGAAGGCCCGCTCGGTCAGCGCCGGGTCGGTGTAGCCCAGGCACAGGTCCGGGCCCCGGCTGAGGATCTCGCCGTCCTCGGCCAGCCGGATCTCCACCCCGGGCAGGGCGTTCCCGTCGGTGTAGAGCCGCTTGGCCTCGGGCGCGGTGTGCCGGGAGCCGGTGATCGAGGGATGCTCGGTGCTGCCGTACGAGCGGAACGCGGTGATCCCCAGCCCGGCCAGCCGGGTCGTCACCGCCGCCGGCACCGCCGCCCCGCCCAGGCCGGCGTACTTCATGTGCTCCAGATGGCCGGGGGTGAAGTCGGGATGGTCGAGCAGGCTGGTCATGTAGTACGTCGCGCCGCCCCCGACGGTCAGGCCGTCGCTCTTCATCAGCGCCAGCGCCCGACCCGGGTCCCACACGTCGGCGAGGTTGACCGGCGTGCCGTCCAGCACCGGGATCAGGAACGCGTTGACCATGCCGATGAAGTGGCCCACGGGGGCCGCGGTGAGCTGGTGGCCGCGGTCGGCCGGGTAGAGCCCGGCGAGCTGGCGGGTCTCGAAGCCGAGCGTCTGGTGGCTGTGGATCACGCCCTTGGGGTCGCGGGTCGTCCCGGAGGTGAACGCGATCAGCGCCGGCCCGGCCGGGTCGGCCGCCACGACGCCGGGCATGGGCTCGTCGGCGAGCAGGTCGTCGAAGTCGCGGCCCACCAGCCCGACGATCGGCACGTCCTGGTAGAGGTCGGGCTGGTGCTCCATCCGCCCGAACCGCTCGGCGGTGACGAAGACGCGCGGCCTGATCGCGTCGATGATGTAGCCGACCTCCTTGCGCCCGTAGAAGTGCACGATCGGCACCACGGTCGCCCCGAGGAACGCCGAGGCCCAGAACACCGCGGCGGCCTCCATCCAGTTGGGCAACTGGAGCGCGACCACGTCCCCGGGACCGACGCCGCGCTCGCGCAGCCCGGCGGCGAGCCGGCGGGCGACCCGCTCGACGTCGCGGAAGGTCCCGGACCACGGCCGCACGGCCGAGTGCACCCGGAACCCGGTCTCGGGGGCCGCCCGCAGCCCCCGGGCCAGCAGGTCCCCGAGGGTGTCCCGGGTCCACCAGCCCTCCGCCTCGTACCGCTCGGCCAGCTCGGCGGGGATCGTTCGCATGGTGAGGCCTTTCGCTCCGAACGGGATGGTAATTGCATTCTCTCAAGATGAGAAGATAGATTCCATACATGGCGCGAGACCACGGCTTCCATCCGGTCCGGATCAAGCGGGTGATCCAGGAGACCCCCGACGCGCGCACGTTCGTGCTCGACGCGCCGTTCTCCTACCGGGCCGGCCAGTTCCTGACGCTGCGGATCTGCGGGACCCTGCGCAGCTACTCCCTGTCGAGCTCGCCGGACGCCGACGACGAGCCGGCGACGACGGTCAAGCGGGTGCCCGGCGGCCTGGTGTCGAACTGGATGCACGACCATCTCGGGCCCGGCGACGTGGTCGAGAGCACGCTGCCCGCCGGGGTGTTCTGCCTGCGCGAGAGCGACGCTCCGCTGGTGGCGTTCTGCGGGGGCAGCGGCATCACCCCGATCATGTCGCTGGTCAAGAGCGCGCTGGCCACCACCGGGCGGCGGGTCCGGGTGCTGGCCGCCGACCGCGACGCCGACTCGGTGATCTTCGCGTCCGCGCTCGCCGAGCTGGCCGGGCGGCACCCCGGCCGCTTCGAGATCCGCCATCATCTGGACGCCGAGCAGGGCCTGGTCACCGAGGCCGAGGTGCGCGCGTTCGCCGGCGGCGACCTGGACGCCGACTTCTACCTCTGCGGCCCGGCGCCGTTCATGGACCTGGTCGAACGCGTCCTGCTCGATCTCGGCGTCGCCCCGGAGCGGATCCTGGTCGAACGGTTCGAGCAGGCCGCGGCCGACGACGAGCCCGCCGGCGAGGAGACCGGCGGCACGGTCACCATCGTGCTGAACGGCAGGCGGCACACCGTCCCCCAGCACTCCGGCGAGTCCCTGCTGGAGAGCGCCCGCCGGGCCGGTCTGGCCCCGCCGTTCTCCTGCGAGGCCGGCAACTGCGCCACCTGCATCGCCCAGGTCACCGAGGGCGAGGCCAAGATGCGCGTGAACAACGCCCTGGACGAGGACGAGGTCGCCGACGGCTGGGTGCTGACCTGCCAGGGCGAGCCGGTGACCCCCCACCTCACCGTCGTCTACGACGACTGAACCGCAAGCGAGCACCTCCCGGATCGGAGACCCCCATGGTGGATCTGGAGCTGGACCAGGGTCTGGCGATCATCACCATCAACCGCCCGCAGGCCCGCAACGCCATCGCGCCGTCCACCATGGACGAGCTGGACGAGGCGCTCGACAAGGCCGCCGAGGCCCGGGCGCTGGTCGTCACCGGCGCGGGCGACCGGGCGTTCGTCTCGGGCGGCGACCTCAAGGAGCTGGCCCGGATCAGGACCGAGGACGAGGCGCTGGCGATGGCGCTGCGGATGCGCGGCGTCTGCGACCGGATCGCCGCCTTCCCCGGCCCGGTGATCGCCGCGCTGAACGGCCACGCCCTGGGCGGCGGGGCCGAGGTCGCGGTGGCCGCCGACATCCGGGTGGCCGCCGACGACGTCAGGATCGGCTTCAACCAGACCGCGCTGGCGATCATGCCCGCCTGGGGCGGCGCGGAACGGCTGGCCGCCCTGGTCGGCCGGGGACGGGCGCTGCTGCTGGCGGGCGCCGGGACGGTGCTCACCGCGGACGAGGCGCTGCGCGTCGGCCTGGTGGACCAGGTGCTGCCGCGGGACCGCTTCGAGGAGGGCTGGCGTTCCCTGGCCCGGTCGCTGGCCACCGTCCCGGCCGGCGAGATCAAGCGCGTGATGTCGGGCGGCCTGTCCGCGCAGGAGGCCGCACGGGCCTTCGCCCGCCTGTGGGTGGCGGACGAGCACTGGGAGGCGGCGGAAAGGGTGATGAATCGTGGCAGGTGACGTCCGGGTCGAGACCGGCATCACGGGCGTGGTCGTGCGCCCTCCGGAGCCCTCCGGCAAGGTCGTGCTCTACCTGCACGGCGACCGGTACCTGTCCGGCTCCCCGGAGCCGGCGCTGGAGTCCGCCGAGCGGCTGGCCGCGGGGACGGGCGCGACCGTCGTCTGCCCCCGCTACCGGGCGGCGTTCCCCGACGCGCTGGAGGACGTCGTCGCCGCCTACGAGCGGAGCCGGCCGCTGGGATCGGTCATGGTGGCCGGCAACCGGGGCGGGGCCGGGCTCGCCGCCGCCCTGCTGGTCCGGCTGCGCGACGAGGGCGCCGAGCAGCCCGCCTGCGCGGTGCTGGTCTCACCGCTGCTCGACCTGACCCTGCAGGCGCCCAGCCTGCTGCTCAACGCGGCCGCCGATCCCACGTTCGACCTGGACGAGCTGCGGCGGCGCGTGGTGAGCTACGCCGCGGGCACCGAGCCCACCGACCCGCTGCTCAGTCCGCTGTTCGCCAACCTGCACGGGCTGCCCCCGATCCACGTGCTGGCGGCCGGCTCGGACCCCCTGCTGGACGACTCGCTGGCGTTCGCCGCCCGCGCCGCCCGCTCCGGCGTGACGGTGGACCTGCGGATCCGGCCGGACGCGGCCGCCCTGCGCCCGGAGGTCGCCACGGCCATCGCCGCCTTCGTCGCGGCTCCCTGAGCGCGCTCCCGCCTTCGGGCGGGGAGGCGGTCAGGGGGCCGCGGGCCCCAGCAATATGGCCCACACCTCCCGCATGACCTCGGGATGGTCGACCTGCTCGCGGTCCAGCAGCCACTGCTGCTGCAGGCCGTCGAGCAGCGCCAGCAGGGCCACCGCCGCGGCCTGCGTGGTCAGGCCGCTCGGCAGCCGGTCGCCGTACCGCTCGGTGAGCAGCCGGGCGATGTGCTCCCGCACCGCCCGCTGGTGGTCGCGGAAGTGCTCCCGGGCGGGGTGGCCCTCGGTGAGGCTCTCGGCCATCAGGATCGTGTGGATCCTGGCCAGGGCCGGATGCTCCCGGTCGAAGGCGACGACCTCGGCGATCTGGGTCGGCCAGTCCTTCTCGACGATGTGGTCGGCCACCAGGTGCTCGCGGCTGAGCTCCTCCCGGCGCTCCAGCAGCGCGATGAGGAGCTTCTTCTTGCTGGGGAAGTAGTGCAGCAGCCCCTGCCGGGTCAGGCCCACCCGCTCGGCGATCTGGTCCAGGGAGGCCCCCCGGTATCCGTGCTCGGCGAACAGGTCCATGGCGGCGTCGAGGATCTCCTCGCGTCGGGTCGTGCCCATCGGACCTCTTCCCTGCGGCTTCCGCGGTCGTGTCGACGAATTCCGCTCCTCACCCTACCTACATGTAGGTAGGTCGTGTAATCCTGGTCACAGCCAAGGGAGCGCTCGACCCCACCCCGGTGAGCGACGTTCCCACCCCTGAGCAGCACCGACGCAAGCCCTGGCTGGGCGGCCCTGGCGGGAAGGACGGCATGCCATGACCGATGTGGCGATCATCACGGGTGCGGCCGGCGGCATCGGAGCGGCGACCGCGCGGCGGCTCGCCGCGACGGGGACCCGCTGCGTCCTGGTGGACAGCGACCCCCTGGTGGAGAAGGTCGCCGTGGACGTCGACGGGTTCGCCGTGGTCGGCGACCCGAGCGACCCCGACCTGTCCACCAAGGCCGTCGCCTATGCGGGCGACGGGCTGGACGCCCTCGTGCTCAACGCCGGGATCGGCTGCGCCGGCTGGGACCCGGCCATGCTGGACCTGCGCGGCTACCGGTCGGCGGTGGGGCTGACCCAGCACGCCGTCGTGTACGGGCTGCGCGCCGCGATCCCGGTGATGCGCCGGCGCGGCGGAGGGTCCATCGTGGTCACCGCGTCGTTCGCCGGGCCGGTCAGCGACCGGCACGACCCGCTGTCCATGATGACGGCCTACGCGGTCGCCGGGCTGGTCCGGGCGTTCGCCCGCCCGCTGGCCCGCGAGGGCATCCGGCTGAGCCTGGTCTGTCCGGGCCGGGACGAGGAGATCGGCGACGACGGGGTCCTGGGGAACGTCCTGCCGAGCGCCGACGAGATGGCCGCCGTGGTCGAGGACGCGCTGCGCGCCGCCGACCCCGGCGCCCGGCTGGTGGTCCGGCCCGGCATGGCGCCGGTCCCGCTCGCCCCGGTGCCGCTGCACTGAGACGCCGAACGCCCCGCCGGCCGGCGGCGGGGCGTTCCTGTGCGGTTCCGGCACTGCCGTACCGGTCAGGTGACGGCTCCCGCCGTCTTGAGCGCGATGATGCGGTCCCAGTCCAGGCCGAGCTCCATCAGGATCTCCTCGGTCTGGGCGGCGAACTCCGGCGCCGGCCGCAGCTCGGGGGCGGTGACGTCGAACTGCACCGGGTTGGCGACCAGTTCCAGCTCCCCGGCCCGGACCAGGTACTCGTTCGCCCGGACCTGCGGGTCCTCCCCCACCTGCAGGGAGTCCTGCACCGGGGCCCACGGCCCGGCCAGGGTGGCGAAGCGCTCGGTCCACTCCGCCAGGGTGCGGGTGGCCAGGACCTCCCGCAGGATCTCGACGGCCTGGTCGGTGTTGGCCGCGATCTGCTCGGCGGTGGCGAAGCGCGGGTCGTCGGCCAGCTCGGGGCGGTCGATGTGACGGCACACGTCGGCCCAGTACTTGCCGGGCTGCAGCATGACGAACGCCAGGTAGCGGCCGTCGGCGGTGGCGTACAGGCCGGACAGCGGGTTGGTCGGCGCGCCGTGGACGCCCGGCGGGGCCGCCACCAGCGGCCGGCCCATGTGCAGCGACAGCGCGATCCCGTGGCCCATGGCCCACACGCCGCTGCCGAGCAGCGAGACGTCCACGACCGACGGCTCGCCGGTGCGTTCGCGCCGGAACAGCGCCGCCGCGATGCCGCCGGCCAGGTTGGTGCCGGAGATGGTGTCCCCGTAGGCCGGTCCGGGCGGGCTGACCATCCCCTCCGTCCCGGGCGGGGTGAGGCTGGCGGCGGTGGCGCCCCGGGCCCAGAAGGCCGTCATGTCGTAGCCGCCCCGCTCGGCCTCCTGCCCGCGCGGGCCGAGCGCGCTGCCCCGGGCGTAGACGATCTTCGGGTTGACCTCGCGGATGTGCTCCACGTCGATCCCGAACTTGCGCCTGGCCTGCGGCAGGAAGCTGGTCAGGAACACGTCGGCGCGCCTGGCCAGCTCGTAGAGCACCTCCCGGCCCTCCGGCCTGGACATGTCCAGGCCGATGCTGCGCTTGCCGCGGTTGGCGTGCTCGACGTTGGGGTTGGGGTCGCCCTCCACCTTCATGCTGCCGATCTGCCGCAGCCCGCGCTGCGGGTCGCCGTTGACCGCGTGCTCGACCTTGATCACCTCCGCGCCCCAGTCGGCGAGCACCGCGCCCGCCGACGGGACGAAGCCGTACATGGCGACCTCGAGGACGCGGACCCCTTCCAGGGGCTTCATGCGACCACCTTCGCGTAGGTCTTGAGCTCCAGGAACTCCTCGAACCCCGCGACGCCCTTCTCCCGGCCGACGCCCGACTGCTTGTAGCCGCCGAAGGGCGCCTCGTTGGCGAAGTAGTTGCCGCCGTTGATGCTCATCGTGCCGGTGCGGATCCGCCGGGCCACCGCCAGAGCCCGTTCCTCGTCGGCGCTGCACACCCCGCCGGACAGGCCGTAGATCGAGTTGTTGGCGATGCGCACGGCGTCGTCGTCGTCCTCGAAGGGGATGACGGCCAGCACGGGCCCGAAGACCTCCTCCTGGGCGATCTCGCTGTCGGGGTCGACGTCGGCCAGCAGGGTGGGGGCGTAGAAGAAGCCCGGGTCGATCTTCTTACCGCCCATCACCAGCGTCGCGCCCGCCGCCACGGCGCGCTGGACCATGCCGTCCACCTTGTCGCGCTGGCGCTCGCTGATCAGCGGCCCCATGAAGTTCTTGGGGTCGGTGGGGTCGCCGTAGGTCACCTTCTCCATGACGGCGGCGACGTACCGGACGGCCTCGTCGTGGCGGTGCCGGGGCACCAGCAGCCGGGTGTTGATCGCGCAGCCCTGCCCGGCGTGCGAGCAGACGGCGAAGCCCGCGAACGGGGCGGCGGCGGTGAAGTCGGCGTCGTCGAGCAGGATCAGCGCGGACTTGCCGCCGAGCTCCAGGAACACCCGCTTGATCGTGTCGCCGGCCGCCGCCATGATCCGGCGGCCGGTGGCGGTGGAGCCGGTGAAGGTGACCACGTCCACCTCCGGGTGGGTGGTGAGCACCTCGCCCACCGCCACCTCGGAGGAGGTCAGCACGTTGACCACGCCGGCCGGGATGTCGGTGTGCTCGGCGATCAGCTCGCCCAGGGCCAGCGTGATCAGCGGCGTGTCCGGGGCGCCCTTGAGCACGACCGTGCAGCCTGCGGCCAGCGCGGGGGCCATCTTGGCCAGCGCGAGCTGGGTCGGGTAGTTGTACGGGATGATCGCGGCGACGACCCCCGCGGCCTCCTTCTCCACCCAGCGGCGATGGATCTGGCCCCGGATCTCGGCGTCGCCGATCTCCTCGGTCAGCGGATAGGTCCGCAGCAGGTCGGCGTAGTAGCGGACCTGCTCGATGGGCTCGTCCAGCTGGGGGCCGTGCGTGTTGATGCGGGTCGCGCCGACCTCGGCCATCGTCAGCTCGCGCAGTTCCTCGCGGTGCTCGACCAGCGCCCGGTGGAGCTGGTCGAGACAGCGGATGCGGAACTCGACGTCGGTCGACCAGCTCGTGGTGTCGAACGCCCGGCGGGCGGCCTCGACGGCGGCCGCGGCCTGGGCGGTCGTGGCGTCCGGGGCCTGGTCGAGCACCTCGCCGGTCGCGGGGTTGAGGGAGGCGAACGTCCGTTCGGCCTCGACGAGCTTTCCATCAATCAGCAGGCGCTTCACAGCCGCACCACTTCCATCGTCGGCATCTGGTCCTCGGCGCCGGTGACCCGGCCGGTCGGGGCCGGCCGGCCGGCGGGCCTGGCCGGAGGAGGGACGGGCACCGCCGGCGCCCCGGGTCGCGTCCTGTTTCCTCCAGATGATTGGAAACTACATTCTCGTAAATCGGGAATCAACCACCCACAAGAGAGAACGCGGAGCATGGGGGCCTGCCGCACAGACACCCGGCCGGACGTTCGGCAGACGCAGGGTGCCAAGTCGGCCGAGGCGCCGGCCGGCGGGCACAGCATCCCAGGTCCACACCCTCCCGGCCGGCTACCGGAGCGATGCCGGGACTTTCGGCCACCAGGCGGCGAGAGTATGGTTCTCATATCCGGAAGGGAGATTTTCATGATGGAGACGGTGGCCCTGAGCCCCCATCCGGGAGCGGAGGTCAGGGGCCTGCGGCCCGAGGACCTGCTCGACGATGCGGTGGTCGCCCGGTGCCTGGAGGCGCTCAAGTGGCGCGGAGTGCCGCTCGTCCACGGACTGCACCTGGACGACGAGGCACAGCCGGCGTTCAGCCGCAGGCTGGACGAACTGCAGGACTGGGCCACCCGGGAGCGGTTCCGCTACGCCCACGACTGGACGGTCGGCGACGTGGTGATCTGGGACAACACCGGCATGCCGCACCGGGCGCTGCCGTACGAGGAGACCTCGGAGCGGACCCTGCACCGCACCACCGTCAAGGGCGGGGAGGCGTGGTCGTGAGGAACGCCGTCGTCACCGGCGGCGCCTCGGGCATCGGCCGGGCCATCGCGCAGCGGCTGAGCGCCGACGGCCACAACGTCGCCGTCCTCGACCTCAATCCCCCCTCCGGCGACGAGCTGGCCTTCAAGGCCGACGTGACCGACCGCGGCCAGGTGGACGAGGCGCTGGCCGCCGCCAGGGAGCGGCTGGGCCCGATCACCATCCTGGTCAACGCGGCCGGGCTGGACGGCTTCAAGCGCTTCACCGACCTGTCGTTCGACGCCTGGCAGCGGGTGATCGACGTCAACCTCAACGGCGTCTTCCACTGCGTCCAGGCGGCGCTCCCCGACATGCTCGAGGCGGGCTGGGGCCGGATCGTCAACATCTCCTCCTCCAGCGCGCACTCGGGCCAGCCGTTCATGACGCACTACGTGTCGGCCAAGTCGGCGGTCAACGGGCTCACCAAGGCCCTGGCACTGGAGCTGGGCCCCAGGGGCATCACCGTCAACGCGGTGCCGCCCGGCTTCATCGACACCCCGATGCTGCGCAAGGCCGAGGAACGCGGGCTGCTCGGCGGCACGGTCGAGGAGCACATCGCGCGGACCCCGGTGCGCCGGATCGGCCGGCCCGAGGACCTCGCCGCGACCTGCTCGTTCCTGGTGTCCGAAGAGGCCGGTTACATCACCGGGCAGATCATCGGCGTGAACGGGGGGCGGAACACGTGACCCGGCTGCCCCCGGTCCCCTACGAGGAGTGGGACTTCGAGGCCCTGTCGGTCATCATGCCGCCCGGGCGCAGGCCCCCGCCCTCCAACGTGCTGGGCATGCTCGCCCACCATCCGAAGCTCGCCAAGGCGTTCCTGAGGTACAACAACCACCTGCTGTTCCGGTCCAGCCTGCCCGCCAGGGACAAGGAGCTGGCGATCCTGCGGGTGGCCTGGCGGCGGCGCTGCAGGTACGAGTGGGCCCGGCACGTGCCCGCCGCCCGCGAGGCCGGGGTCACCGAGGAGGAGATCGCCGGGGTGCGCGCCGGCGCGGGCACGCTGATCAACCGGGCCGTGGACGAGCTGGACGCGGGCCGCCCGCTGTCGGAGCAGACCTACGCCGAGCTGGCGGAGGTCTATGACACGCGCCAGCTCATGGACCTGGTCTTCACCGTCGGCACCTACGGCCTGCTGGCCACGGCCTGCAACACCTTCGGGGTGGAACTCGATCCGGGACTTCCCGACGAGAACTTCGATAGCGCTTGATGAGAATGCTATTCTCCTCACAGAGAGGAGCGTGATCATGCCACACTTCACCAAGCCGGCGGCCGGCAGCTGGACCGAGCACTATCCCGAGCTGGGCACCCGGCCCGTCGACTACACCGACTCCATCGACCCGGCGTTCTACGAGGCCGAGCGCGCGTCGATCTTCAAGAAGACCTGGCTGAACGTCGGCCGGGTGGAGCAGCTGCCCAAGACCGGCAGCTACTTCACCAAGGAGCTGCACGTCGCCGACACCTCGCTGATCCTCGTCCGCGGCAAGGACAAGCGGATCCGCGCCTTCCACAACCTGTGCCGGCACCGCGGCAACAAGCTGGTGTGGAACGACTACCCCGGCGAGGAGGTCAAGGGCACCTGCCGCCAGTTCACCTGCAAGTACCACGCCTGGCGGTACGACCTGGAGGGCAACCTGACCTTCGTCCAGCAGGAGAAGGAGTTCTTCGACCTGGACAAGGCCGACTTCGGCCTGAAGTCGGTGCGCTGCGAGGTCTGGGAGGGGTTCATCTTCGTCAACCTGGACCCCGACGCCGCGCCGCTGGCCGAGTACCTGGGCGACCTGGCCAAGGGCCTGGAGGGCTACCCCTTCCACGAGATGACCGAGGTCTTCACCTACAAGGCCGAGGTCGGCAGCAACTGGAAGCTGTTCATCGACGCGTTCGCCGAGTTCTACCACGCGCCGGTGCTGCACCAGAAGCAGGCCACCAAGGAGGAGGCCGAGAAGCTGCTCGGCCACGGCTTCGAGGCGCTGCACTACGACATCCGCAGCCCGCACTCCATGATCTCCTCCTGGGGCGGCATGGCCCCGCCCAAGGACCCGAACATGGTCAAGCCGATCGAGCGGGTGCTGCGCAGCGGCCTGTTCGGCCCGTGGGATCGACCCGGCATCGAGGGCCTGGACCCGCTGCCGCCCGGCGTCAACCCGGCCCAGCACAAGGCGTGGGGCGTGGACTCGTTCCACTTCTTCCCCAACTTCATGCTGCTGATCTGGGCGCCCGGCTGGTACCTGACCTACCACTACTGGCCGACCGCGGTGGACCGGCACATCTTCGAGGCCAACCTGTACTTCGTGCCGGCCAGGACGGCGCGCCAGCGGCTGGCGCACGAACTGGCGGCGGTGACCTTCAAGGAGTACGCGCTCCAGGACGCCAACACCCTCGAGGCCACCCAGACCATGCTCAAGAGCCGGGCGGTCACCGAGTTCCCCCTCAACGACCAGGAGATCCTGCTGCGCCACCTGCACAAGGTGGCCGGCGACTACGTGAAGGAGCACGCGAATGCTGCCGGCTGAGTTCGCGGCGCTGGAGCCGTTCGGCGACTGGATCCTGGAGACCGAGCGGGAGCGCTACGCCAAGCGCCTGGCCAGCTCGATGGAGGAGATGCAGGCGTTCTACGACGCCGCGTTCCCCCTGCTTGAGGACGCCGCCAGGCACCTGGACGACTTCACGGTGGGCGAGCTGCCCGAGCCCGAGCGCAACCTGCTGCTGCTGATGTTCTCGCTGGTGATGGTGTCGTTCCCGGTCGAGGTGTGGAAGCAGGCCCGGGTGCCCGACAGCGGCGCCGCCTACCTGGACCTCCTCGTCGAGCCTCGGGTCTGATGGCGCTCACCCTCAGGGCCGCCCGCGTCCTGCACGTCGAGACGGGAGAGGTCGAGGAGCCGGGTCTGGTCACCGTGGACGGTGACCGGATCACCGGCGTGCGCGACGCGGGCGGCGACGGCGAGGTGCTGGACCTCGGCGACGTGACCCTCCTCCCCGGCCTCATGGACATGGAGGTCAACCTCCTCATGGGAGGCCGGGGGGAGACCGCCGCCCTGTCCCCCGTCCAGGACGATCCCCCGCTGCGGATGCTGCGCGCGGTCGGCAACGCCCGCCGCACCCTGCGCGCGGGGTTCACCACGGTCCGCAACCTCGGCCTGTTCGTCAAGACCGGCGGCTATCTGCTGGACGTCGCACTGGCCAAGGCCATCGACGCCGGGTGGATCGACGGCCCGCGCATCGTCCCGGCGGGCCACGCGATCACCCCGACCGGAGGGCATCTGGACCCCACGATGTTCTCCGCGTACGCCCCCGGCATCATGCCCCTGTCCCTGGAGGAGGGCATCGCCAACGGGGTCGACGAGGTCCGCAGGGCCGTCCGCTACCAGATCAAGCACGGCGCCAAGCTCATCAAGGTCTGCGCGTCGGGCGGGGTGATGTCGCACACCGGCGTCCCGGGCGCCCAGCACTACTCCGACGAGGAGCTGCGGGCCATCGTCGACGAGGCGCACCGGCGCGGGCTCAAGGTGGCGGCGCACACCCACGGCGCCGACGCCGTCCGCCACGCCGTCGAGGCGGGCATCGACTGCATCGAGCACGCCTTCCTCATCGACGACGAGACCCTGAAGCTGATGGCCGAGCGCGGCACCTGGCTGGTGCCGACGACCTACCTGACCGAGGGGATGGACATCTCCAAGGCCGCCCCCGAGCTCCAGGCCAAGGCCGCCGAGATCTTCCCCCGGGCGCGGACGGTCATCGCCCGGGCCGTCGAGGCCGGGGTCAGGATCGCGGCCGGCACCGACGCGCCCGCGATCCCGCACGGCCGCAACGCCATGGAGCTCGTCGCCATGGCCGAGCGCGGCATGACGCCGCTGCACGTGCTGCGGGCGGCGACCGTCGACGCGGCCGAGCTGATCAGCGCCGACGACCGCGGCCGGATCGCCGAGGGCCTGCTGGCCGACCTGATCGCGGTGCCCGGCAACCCGCTGGAGGACATCTCGGTGCTGACCGATGTCCGCTTCGTGATGAAAGGAGGGAAGGTCTTCCATGACAGACGTGACGAACGCGGTTGAGGACGTCATCGAGGTCCAGCAACTGCTGGCCAAGTACGCGGTCTCGATCACCAAGGGCGACATCGACGCGCTGCTGGAGGTCTTCACCCCCGACGGGACCTACAGCGCGTTCGGCGAGGTCTACCCGCTGGCCGAGTTCCCCGCGCTGGTCGACGCGGCGCCCAAGGGCCTGTTCATGGTCTCGACGCCGCTGCTGGACCTGCGGGGCGACGAGGGCACCGGCGTGCAGAACCTGTGCTTCGTCGACCACGCCACCCACGACATGCGGATCGGCTACTACAACGACGCCTACCGCAGGACGGCGGACGGCTGGCGGCTGCACACCCGCGCCATGACGTTCATCCGCCGCAACGGCGAGCACGACTCGGGCCGCCCGCACTCCCATGCGCGTCGATGAGTTCCGGACGGGGCTGCGGGCCTGGCTCGACGAGCACGACCTGCGCCCCGTCCACGACGGGTCGCTGGACGGCCACATGGCCCAGCTCTCCCGGGTGCGCCGGGCGCTGTTCGACGCCGGGTGGATGCGCTGGGGCTGGCCCGAGCACGTCGGGGGCCTGGGCGGGCCGGTGATCCTGCGCGCGGTGCTCGGCGAGGAGGTCGTGGCCCGCGACCTCGCCGAGCCGGGGATCTACACCCTGATCGAGGTGCTGGCGCCCACGCTGATCCGGTACGCCTCCCCCGAACTGGCCGGCCGTTTCGTCCCCAGGCTGCTGGCCGGTGAGGAGACCTGGTGCCAGGGGTTCTCCGAACCCGGCACGGGCAGCGACCTGGCCTCGCTGAGCACCCGCGCCGTCCGCGACGGCGGCGAGTGGGTGATCGACGGGCAGAAGGTGTGGACCTCCCTGGCCCAGTACGCGCAGCGCTGCGTGCTGCTGACCCGTACCGGCGGTCCCGGCCACCGGGGCATCTCGGCGTTCCTGGTGGACATGGACAGTCCCGGGATCACGGTGCGTCCCATCGAGACCATGCACGGCCGGGACGAGTTCGCCGAGGTGTTCCTCGACGGCGTCCGGGTGCCCGCCGGCCGGATGATCGGCGCCGAGGGACAGGGCTGGGAGATCGCGATGAGCATCCTCCCGGACGAGCGCTCCTCGTGCTTCTGGCAGCGGATCGCCTACCTGTACAACCGGCTGGACCGGCTGCTGGCGGACGCGCCGGCCGGGTCGGACCGGCGGCTCGGCGAGGCGTTCCTGGACCTGCACGCCATCCGCTGCAGGTCCCGGCTGACCCAGCACCGCCGCACCCGGGGCGAGCGGCTGGGCGCGGAGACCTCGATCGACAAGGTCCTCCTCGCCACCGCCGAGCAGCGCCTGTTCGACACCGCGCGCGACCTGCTGCCCGGGGAGATCGAGTACGGCGACTCCCACTGGCGCGAGGAGTACCTGTACTCGCGCGCCGCCACCGTCTACGGCGGCACCGCCGAGATCCAGCGCAACATCATCGCCAAGCGGCTGCTGTCCCTGGGGGACGAATGATCGACGCCTCCGATCTGGCCCTGCTGTCGGAGGGCCTGCGTTCGGCCATGCAGGAGTCGCCGTCGGCCGACGCGCTGGACGCGGCGCTGATCGAGCTGGGCTGGCACGACCTGCTGGAGGACTCCCCGGACGAGGCGGTCGCCCTGGTGTTCGGGCTGCTCGGCGAGACCGGCGCGCACGCCCCCGTGCTCAACGACGTGCTGCTGCACGCGATGAGGCGTCCGCCGGGCGGCGTCGTGGCGCTGAAGGAGGACGGGCTGGCGTTCGGGCGGCCGTGCGAGCCGTCCCCCGGCGGCCTGGATCCGGCGCTGGGCCTGACCCGGGCGGAGTGGGAGCCGCTCACCGACGAGGCGCTGGCCGCGGGCCGCCGGGCGCTGGGCTTCCAGATCGTCGGCGCGGGCCGCACGATGCTGGCGCTGGCCCGCGAGCACGCGCTGGCCCGCACCCAGTTCGGCCGGCAGGTGGCCTCGTTCCAGGCGGTCCGGCACCGGCTGGCCGAGACGCTGGTCGCGCTGGAGGCCGCGCAGGCGGCGCTGGAGCACGCCGGCGACCCGATGACCGCGATGCTGGGCAAGGCGCTGGCGGGACGGGCGGGCCTGACGGCCATGCGGCACTGCCAGCAGGTGCTCGCCGGGATCGGGTTCACCGCCGAGCACCGGTTCCACACGTTCGCCCGCCGGGTGCTGGTCCTGGACGACCTGCTGGGCTCGGCGTCGGCGCTGACCGGGCAGATCGGCGGGTCGCTGCGCGCGGACGGCCGCGCGCCCCGGCTCGTGGACCTGTGAACGACGCCGCACGCCGAAGGCGGCGGGCCGCATGCCTCCTGCGACCCGCCGCCTTTCCCCTGCTCACTGGTTCTTGAGGCGTTCCTTCATCTCGTCCAGGCGCACCAGGACGGGGTAGCCGCCGACGCTGAGGGCGTTGCCGTGACCGGTCTGGTGGATGTCGAACACCGACTGGATCGCCGCGTAGAAGCCCTGCACGTCGAGGGTCTGGTTGACGGCCCGCTTGGCCTGCCGCAGCGCGAACGGGTGCATCCGCGCGATCCGCCCGGCCAGCTCCATCGTGGCGTTGTCCAGCTCCGCCGGCGGCACCACCCGGTTGACCATGCCGACCTTCTCGGCCTCCTCGGCGGTCACGGCCCGGCCGGTGAACAGGATCTCCTTGGCCTTGCGGGCGCCCAGCTCCCAGGTGTGGCCGTGGTACTCCACCCCGCCGATCCCCATGTGCACCACCGGGTCGGAGAACTCGGCGTCGTCGGCCGCCACGATCAGGTCGCACGGCCAGCACAGCAGCAGCCCGCCCGCGATGCACTTGCCCTGCACGGCGGCGATGGACGGCTTGGGGACGTTGCGCCAGCGCAGGCTGTACTCCAGGTACCGGCGGGCCTCGGCGGTGTAGATCCACTCCAGGGTGATGTCCTGCGGCGACGACGGCCAGCTGCGGTCCTTGAGGTCGTGCCCGGCCGAGAAGTGCCTGCCGTTGCCGCGCAGCACGATGACCCGCACCTCGTCGTCGGCGGCGGCCCGCGACCAGGCGGCGTCCAGGTCGTCCAGCAGCGCCGAGGTCTGGGCGTTGGCGGCCTCGGGGCGGTTCAGCGTGATGACCGCGACCCGGTCTTCGACCTCGTACAGAATCTGGTCCATCGGTGACCTTCCTTACCTGGGCAGGCCGAGGATGCGCTCGGCGATGATGTTGCGCTGGATCTCGGAGGTGCCGCCGGCGATGGTCCCGGCGAAGCTGCGCACGTAGCGCTCGAACCAGCTGGCGATGAACGCCTCGTTGTTCATGTGGTTGAACGGGGCGGTGAACGCGGGATGGACCAGCCCCTCGGCGCCGCGGGCCTCCAGCGCGTGCAGGCTCGCGGTCTGCACGGCCTCCGAGCCGAGCAGCTTGAGCACGGAGATCTCCGCCGGGTCGCGGTCCCCGCCGAGCTGGCGGTAGCCGAGCAGCCGCAGCGCCTGCAGGTCCATCTGCAGCGTGGCGTACCACTCCTCGTCGCAGGGCGCGTCGCGGAGCAGGTCCTCCAGCCGTTCGGCGAAGCTGATCCACAGCAGCGTCCGCTCGTGGCCGAGGGAGCCGCCCGCCACCCGCCAGCCGTCGTTGAGCGGGCCGATCAGGTTCTCCTTCGGCACCCGGACGTCGGTGAAGAACACCTCGTTGAAGTCCAGGTCGTCGGGGGCGGTGATGGACCCGAACGGCCTGCGCACCACGCCCTCGGCGTCGGTGGGGACGAGCAGGACGCTGATGCCCTTGTGCTTGGGGGCGTCCGGGTCGGTGCGCACGAACGTCAGCAGCACGTCGGCGTCGTGCGCGCCCGAGGTCCACACCTTCTGCCCGTTCACCACGAAGTGGTCGCCCTCCAGGACCGCGCGGGTGCGCAGCCCGGCCAGGTCGGACCCGGCGCCCGGCTCGCTCATGCCGAGCGCCGCGGTGATCTCCGCCCGCAGGATCGGGACGGCCCACCGCCGCTTCTGCTCCTCGGTCCCGAACGTCAGGATCGAAGCGGCGATGATGCCCAGGCCCTGCGGGTTGAAGCTGTGGTAGATCCGCCGCCGCGACAGCTCCTCCAGGTGGGCGAGCTGCTGCGCCAGGGTGGCGTTCCGGCCGCCGTACTCGGGGGGCTGGCCGGGCAGCAGCCAGCCCGCGTCGAACAGTCTCCGCTGCCAGCGCCTGGCCCACTCCGGCATGTCCGCGCTGGACCGCGAGCGGGGCACGGCCTCCTCCTCGCCGGGCAGGTTGGCGTCGAGGAAGGCGGAGAACTCCGCACGGAACCTCTCCACCTCCGGGTCGGGGGTCAGCCTCATGTCAGCAACGCCCTTCTGTGTTCGGCCGCCGTGCCCAGCAGCAGGTCGCCGGCCTTGGCCCGCTTCAGGTAGATCTGCAGGTCGTTCTCCCAGGTGAAGCCCATCGCCCCGAAGAGCTGCAGGCCGTGCTGGAAGACCACGCGCTGGCACTCGCCGGCGGCGGCCTTGGCCATCGCGGCGGCCCGGCCGCGGCGCGGGTCGTCCTCGGCGATGGTCAGCGCGGAGAAGTAGGCCAGCGCCCTGGCCCGTTCGATCGCCACGTACATGTCGGCGGCCTTGTGCTTGACGGCCTGGAACGACCCGATCGGCACCCCGAACTGGACGCGCTGCTTGACGTGCGCGACGGCCATGTCGAGGATGCGGCGGCAGGCCCCCACCGTGGAGATCGCCAGGCCCATCAGCGCCAGGTCCGGGACCCCGGCCACCAGCCCGGGCACGTTCACGTGCGCCACGTGCAGGGTCGGGTCGAACGTCTCGACGCGTTCGGCGTCCACGTCCGGGCCCTTGACCACGACCACGCCGTCCCGGGTGACCAGCGCGATCTCATCGGCCCGGTCGGCGTCCAGCACGAACCGCCCGGTCCCGTCGCACACCGCCGTCCCCGCCCCCTCGGGCAGCCGCCCGGCCAGCGGCGCGAACCAGGTGGCGGTGGCCAGGAACGGCGTCGGGTCGGCGACGTACCCCAGCTCCTCCAGCACGATCGCCAGCTCCACCGGCGGGGCCTCCAGCCACCCCAGCTCCCGGTACCGCGCCCACAGCTCCTCCTCGGGCAGCGACCGCGACCTGGTCACCGTCTCGCGGACCATCTGCTGGAGCAGCCGCTGATCCTCGTCGAATTCAAAGTCCATGGGCGACCTCCAGGAGAACCTCGCCAGCCGAACGGCGGCCCGCGGCCAGGGCCGTCGCCATCTCCTCGATCACCGCCGGCCCGCCGAGGGCGTCGCGGCGGACGGCCCTCATGGCCGGGTGGCCGCGGCCAGGTCGGCACAGGCGACGGTCCGGCCGCCGTCCTCGATGACCGCGATCGCGTCGGGACGCCGCCGCGCCCGCCGGCCCAGGTGACGCATGGTGTGAGAGTATCATTCTCGCTAGAAGCAAGTAAGAGTCTCACGAGCGCTGATTACGCGTCTCATAACCGCGGGGTCACGTTCGGTGGAGGACTGCGCGGTCTTCCCGATGCAGTGGAGTATCGTTTTGGCCGTGACCTCAGTCTCCGAAGAGCCCGCATGGCGCCAGCGCGCCGTCGAGCGTTCGACCCGTGCCGCCAAGCTCCGCGCCGAACAGCGCGTGCAACGTTTCCTGGACTCGGCCCAGGAGCTGATCGCGGAGAAGGGGACCACGGACTTCACCGTCCAGGAGGTCGTCGACCGGTCCAAGCAGTCGCTGCGCAGCTTCTACCAGCACTTCGACGGCAAGCACGAACTGCTGCTGGCACTGTTCGAGGACGCGCTGTCCAAGTCGGCGGCCAAGATCAGACAGGCCGCCGCCGCCGAGTCCGACCCGCTGGAGCGGCTGCGCGTCGCCGTCGAGATGCTGTACCGCAGCTCGCTGCCGAACCCCGACGTCCAGCAGCCGCTGTTCAGTGACTTCGCCCTGCAGCTCCTGGTCAAGCACCCGGCCGAGGTCGCGACCGCCAACCTGCCGCTGCTGGCGGTCTTCACCGAGCTCGTCGAGCAGGCCGTCGAGGCCGGCGCGATCCCCGCGGGCAGGCCCCGCCGCCGGGCCGCCCTGGTGATGCAGACGGTCATGTTCGCCGCGTTCGTCGCCCAGGCCGGCGGCGCCGCCGAGGGCCACGCCGCCCCGGTCACCGCCGAGGAGGTCTGGCGGTTCTGCCTCGGCGGCATCTCCGCCCCTCCCCCCGAGTCCGGCGAGCAGCCGTAGCCGTCAGGAGGCGACCTCGCGGAGCCGCCGGGCCGCCGCCTCGGGGGCGACGTCGTTGACGAACGCCTCCATGCCGGACTCGGTTCCGGCCAGGTACTTCAGCTTGCCCGCGGCGCGCCGGACGGTGAACAGCTCCAGGTGCAGGGCCAGCTCCCGCTCGCCCCGGGGCGCCTGGTGCCAGGCCGCCACGTACGGCGTCGGCGAGGCCTGGGCGTCCTGGCCGGGCTCGGCGAACAGCCGGTCGAAGCGGCGGAGCAGCTCCAGGTAGAGGCCGGGGAACTCGGCGCGTTCGGCCTCGTTCAGCGCGGTCAGGTCGGGCACCCGGCGGTTGGGGTACAGGTGCACCTCGTACGGCCAGCGCGCGGCGTACGGGACGAAGGCCGTCCAGTGCTCGGCGGCCAGCACCACCCGCACGGGGTCGGCCCGCTGGGCGGCCAGCAGGTCCTCGAAGAGGTTGCGGCCGGTCTCCGCGCGGTGGCGGGCCGCCCGCCCGATCATCTTGGCGGTGCGCGGGGTGACGAAGGGGAAGGCGTAGATCTGCCCGTGCGGGTGCTGCAGCGTCACGCCGATCTCGGCGCCCCGGTTCTCGAAGCAGTACACCTGCCGTACCTGCGGCAGGGCCGACAGTTCGGCGGTGCGGTCGGTCCAGGCGTCCAGCACCAGGCGGGCGCGCCCGGCGGACAGGTCGGCGAACGACAGGTCGTGGTCGGGGGTGAAGCACACCACCTCACAGCGCCCCGTCTCCCCCGCCAGTGAGGGAAAGCGGTTCTCGAAGACCACCACCTCGTAGTCGTCGGCGGGGATCTCGCTCAGCCGCCCGTCCCGCGACGGGCACAGCGGGCACTCCCCCGGCGGCGGCTGGTAGGTCCGGTCCTGACGGTGTGCCGCGATGGTCACGTGGTCGCCGGTCACCATGTCCCGGCGCACCTCACTGCGCGCGGCGGCCGGGCCCAGCGGACGCCGGTCGGCCGGTGCCCGCACGCCGGTCTCGCCGGTCGTGTAGTAGATCAGCTCACGGCCGTCCGCCAGCTTCGTGACGATCTTCACTCCCGCTCCTCCACGGTCATACCGGAGCACTCCGGCATGACCGTACGCGCGTTCCGTCAGAAGTGCGTGATCGGGGTGGTGAGCGGGTCCATCAGGAGGTCTGCTCGGCGGGCTCGGCGGGCTCGGCGGGCTCGGCCTGCTTGGGCCGGGGCCGCCAGAAGGCGGCGAGCAGGCCGGCCGTCGCCGCCACGGCCACGCCGAGGGCGATGCCGCCGCCCGCCCAGCCGGTGACGTCGATGCCCGCGGCGGAGTCCACCGACCAGCGGCCCGGGCCCAGCATCGCCAGGGCCAGGCAGACCACCCCGAGCACCAGGACGTACTCGTAGCCGTCCTTGAACACGAAGAAGCCGTTGGCCCGGTGCGCCAGCAGCCCCGCGACCAGCATCACGGAGATCACCGCCGCGCAGGCCAGCGGGGTGAGCAGGCCGAGGACCAGCAGCGCGCCCGCGCCGATCTCGGTGACCACGCTCATCCAGGCCTGCAGCCTGCCGTGCCGCAGCCCGAGCCCACCGAACCAGCGGGCGGTGCCCTCGATGCGGCCGCCGCCCACCCAGTGGTTGACCCCGTGCGCGATCATGGTGATCCCCACGACCACGCGCACCAGCAGCAACGCGGCAACGTCGGCGTCCATCTCGTCCTCCAGTCGATCGGGTCGTCAGTCGATCATCCGTCCGCGGACGCGCGGCGTCACGCCTGGGTCCGGAACAGGATGGCCCCGCCGGGGGTGAGGCCGCCGCTGCTCACCACCGCCACGCGGGCGCCGGGCACCTGCCGCTCCCCGCCCTCGCCGCGGAGCTGGACGATCGCCTCGTGGATCAGGCCCATGCCGTGGGTGCGGCCGTGGGAGAGCTGGCCGCCGTGGGTGTTGAGCGGCAGCACGCCGTCGCGGGCGATGTTCTTGCCGCCGTCCAGGAAGTCCTTGGCCTCGCCGATGCCGCAGAAGCCCAGCGCCTCGATCCACGACAGGCAGTTGAACGTGAAGCCGTCGTACAGCTCGGCCACGTCCACGTCGCCCGGCCGCAGCGACGTGCGCGTCCACAGGTGGGCGGCGGGACCGAGCACCTGCGGCTCGTGGGCTGAGGTGCTCTGGTCCCACTCGATCCGCTCGATGATCTGCGTTCCGACGGCCTCCACCAGGATCGGTGGCCTGGCCAGGTCCCGGGCAGCGTCCACGGCCGACACGATGACCGCGACCGCCCCGTCGCAGGGCACGTCGCAGTCGTACAGCCCGAACGGGGTGGTGATGGGCCGGGCGTTCAGGTAGTCGTCCATCGTCATCGGGTCGCGGTAGATCGCGTCCGGGTTGAGGGCGGCGTTGGCGCGCTGGTTGAGGGCGATCCAGCCGAGCGTCTCGCGGGTGGTGCCGTAGCGGTGGAAGTGCCGCTGGGCGTTCTGCGCCAGGGTGTGCGCCGCCGACGTGGCCCCGAACGGCACCAGCCAGCTCGGGGTGCGGCCGCCGCCCGGGGCGAGCCTGCCCTGCCGCATCAGCTCGCCCTGCGTGGCCTCCCACAGGGTGCGGAAGCACAGCACGTGCCGGGCCAGCCCGCCGGCCACCGCCAGCATCGCCGCGATCACCGAGCCGCCGGGGCCGAACGTCTCGATGCCGCCGTTGTGCCAGGTCGGCCGGATGCCCAGGGCCGCCTCCAGCGCGGTCACGCCGCCCTCGGCGAACCCGCCGTACGCCCCGCCGCCCGGATAGGTGGCCAGGCCGTCGATGTCGTCGACGGTGAGGCCGGCGTCGGCGATCGCGCGATCGCACGCCTGGACGGTGAGCGACAGCGGGGGGACCATCAGGCGGCGGCCGATCGGTGAGGCGCCGATGCCGGTAACGGCGACCTTGTCCTCGAACTTCTCCCGCCGGACCATCGGCCGCACGTGCCGCCACACCTGGTCGGGCTCGATCTCGTCGGGCGGCGGCGGGGCCGGCTCGCCCTGCTCGGCCGCGGGCCGGAACAGCGGCAGCCACACGTCCTCGGCCCGCTCGAAGACGACCTCCATCCGCATGCCGAGTTCGAGCAGCTCGGGGTCGCACCCGACGATGTTGGTGGTGAGCCGGACGCGGGGGTCCTCCTCGATCGCGACCTGCGCCACCACGTACGGAGGGGGCAGTCCCGGCAGGCCGAACCGGTGGTTGACGGTGAACGAGGCCAGCGTCGCGCGTCCGGACACGGCCTGGATCCGCAGGTCGTGCCCGCGGCAGTACCGGCAGACCGGCTGCGGCGGATGGATCAGGGCGGTGCAGTCGGCGCACTGCCGGAAGCGCAGCCGGCCGTCCGCTCCCGAGGTCCAGAAGAACTCGTTCTCCAGGGTCAGCAGCGGCAGGGGGCGTCCCGCGGATCCGGCCACGTCGTCTCCTCGTTCCATGCCGCCGCACCGGATGCGACCCGGCATTGTGAACCGTGATTCAGCATTTTCTAATGAGCTTTACTTTAGTGAGCGTCGTTATGCTTGGGAACACCGGGGTGTCCGGGGCAGCCGGTGCCGCCCGGCGAACCGAGAGGTCAGGACTATGCGATCCATGCAGAGCATCGTGGTGGTGGGCGGGGGCGCGGCGGGCCTGGCGGCCGTCGAGACCCTCCGCCGGGAGGGGTACGACGGATCGCTGGTCCTGCTGGCCGAGGAGCCGGTCCTCCCCTACGACCGTCCCCCGCTGTCCAAGCAGGTCCTCACCGGCGCCTGGGACCTGGAGCGGATCCGGCTGCGGGAGGACGGGCACTACACCGGCCTGGACGTCCCGCCTGCTCCACCGGCGGGCCTGCGGGCTCGACCTCGACCGCCGGCGGGTCCGCCTCGACGAGGGCTCCACCCTGGCGTTCGACGGGCTGGTCATCGCCACCGGTGTGCGACCGCGGCTGCTGCCGGGCGGGCACCACCTGGACGGGGTCCACGTCCTGCGCGGCCACACGGACGTGGTGCGGCTGCGGGCGGCGTTCGAGACGGGCCGCAGGGTCGTGATCGTCGGCGCGGGCTTCCTCGGCATGGAGGTCGCGGCGTCCGCCCGGAGGCTGGGCCTCGACGTCACCGTGGTCGATCCCCTGGCGCAGCCGATGATGCGCCAGCTCGGCCCCGAGATCGGCGCGGCCATCGCCGACCTGCACCGCGCGCACGGCGTGGACCTGCGCACGGGCGTCGGCGTCCGGGAGATCCGCGGCGAGGACGACCGGGTGACCGGTGTCGCGCTGTCCGACGGCGCCGTCGTTCCCGCCGACTGCGTGCTGGTGTCGATCGGGGCGGAGCCCAACGTGGACTGGCTCGGCGGCTCCGGGCTGCCGCTGGGCGACGGCGTCGAGTGCGACGAGTTCTGCCGGGCGGCCCCCGGGGTCTATGCGGCGGGCGACGTGGCCTCGTGGATCCACCCCGGCTACGGGCGGCGGATGCGGCTGGAGCACCGGATGAACGCCACCGAGCAGGGCACCGCCGCGGCGCTGAACCTGCTGCACGGCGACGAGCGGCCGTTCTCCCCGCTGCCGTACTTCTGGACCGACCAGTACGAGGTCAAGATCCAGGCTCATGGCGTCCTCCCCGAGGGCGGCGAGGTGACCTTCGAGAAGGGCTCGCCCGGGGACGAGCGCTTCGTCGCCGTGTACCGCGTGGACGGGCGGGTCACCGGGGTCCTCGGCTGGAACGCGCCGGCGCTGATCCTGCCCTACCGCAAGCAGATGCTCGAAGCCCTCGCCGCCCGCTGAGGGCCCGGCCGTCCCGCACCCGGAGCGCGGGGCGGCCGGACCGGTCACGCCCGTTCGATCTCCTGCTCGGCCTTGGCCCACAGCCATCCGGCGTAGCCGTGCAGGCCCTCGCCGATCCGCCGGTCCATCCTCCCATTGAGGGCGCGGAAGTAGCCGCCCTCCAGCAGGGCGGCCAGGCGGAAGCACGCCAGCACCTGGAACCACCGGAAGTCCGAGACGTCCCGGCCGGTCAGCCCGGCGTAGTGCGCGACCAGCTCGGCGCGGGAGGGCATCCCGTCCCACGGCTGCAGCTGCGGGTCGCTGCCGGGCGGGTCGCCCTCCTCCCGCCACGCGGTCAGGATCCAGGCCAGGTCCACCAGCGGGTCGCCGAGGGCGGCCATCTCCCAGTCCACGATCGCGGCGAGCCTGGGTTCGTCGCGGCGGAACATCACGTTGGCGAACTGCAGGTCGCCGTGGACGATGCCGATCCGCCCGTGCGCGGGCACGTTGGCCCGCAGCCAGTCGGCGACCGGGCCGACCGCCGGGGACTCGCTCGCGCGGTACTCGGCGGACTCCCGGTAGCCCTCCAGCATCCGCAGGTAGCGGGGGGTCTGGCGGTTCAGCCAGTCCTCGGTCCTGCTGAGGTCGCCCAGCCCGATCGCCTCCGGGTCGACCGCCGCCAGCGCGGCGGCCCCGGCGACCAGCTCCAGCGCCAGCTCACGGCGCCAGCCCGGGTCGGCGGCGTACCCGCCGGGCAGCCTCCCCCGCGGGGTGAACCCGTCGACCTTGGCCACGATCGAGAACGGCGCCCCGATCACGGTGTCGTCCAGGCAGCTCGCGTACAGCCGCGGGTGCGGGACCCCGGTGCCGGCCAGCGCGGTCAGCACCCGGCTCTCGCGGGCGAACGCGGCGGACGCCGCGTCCCCGGCGGCGTGCCGGCCCGGCCGGCGCAGCACCAGCTCGGTGCCGTCGGCCCGGGTGAGCGCGAACAGCAGGTTCTGCGAACCGCCGGTGATCGGGGCGATCGCGGTGAACGGCCCGTCGCCCGGCAGGCCGGCCAGGTGCGGCCAGGCGTTCAGGCGGTCGAGGTCGACGATCTGCTCGGCGGGCCCGCGGTCGCTCATCGGGCGCCCGCCAGGCCCTTGAGCCGGCCGGCGAACTTCTCGCGGGCGGCCGCCACCCGGGTGGGGATGTGCTCGGAGCCGAACAGCCTGTCCTCGGCCGGTTCGGCGTCCTGCAGCAGCAGCCGGGCGACGACGTCCTTGTGCGCCTCGGTCGGGCCGTCGGCGATGCCGAGCACCGGGCCGCTCTGCCACATCCGCATCAGCGGCAGCTCGTTGGACACGCCGAGCGCCCCGTGCAGGTGAACGGCCCGGTAGACGACGTCGACCAGGGTCCTGGGGGTGGCCGCCTTGACCGCCGAGATGTGCAGGCGGGCCAGCCTGGCGTGCTCGGGGTCGCCGGTCTCGGCGGCCCGGTCGACCTGCCAGGCCGCGTGCAGCACCTGGAGGCGGAACTGCTCGATCTGGATCCAGGTGTCGGCCAGCGCCTGCCGGACGGCCTGCTGGTCGGCCAGCGGGCGGCCGCGGGTGCGGCGGCTCGCGATGCGTTCGAGCATCATCTCCATGGCGCGGCGGCACTGGCCGATCGAGCGCATCGCGTGGTGCAGCCGGCCGCCGCCGAGCCGGGTCTGGGCGATGGCGAAGCCGGTGCCCGGCTCGCCGAGCAGGTTCTCGGCCGGCACCCGGCAGTCGGTGAACCGCAGGTAGCCGTGCGCGCCGTCGCCGAGGGGCTCGCCGCCCAGGCCGGTGCCGCGCACCATCTCCATGCCGGGGGTGCCGCGCGGGATGACGAACATCGACGAGCCCTTGTGCACCGGCACGTCGGGGTCGGTGATGACCATGGCGATGACGAACGCGGCGTGGGGGTAGTTGGAGGCGAACCACTTCTCGCCGTTGATCACCCACTCGTCGCCGTCGCGGACCGCCCGGCAGGTGAAGCCGCCCGGGTCCGCGCCGCCCTGCGGCTCGGTCATCGCGAACGTGGAGACGATCCGGCCGTCCAGCAGCGGCTCGAGGAACCGGCGGCGCTGCTCCTCGTTGCCGTAGTGGGCCAGGATCTCGGCGTTGCCCGAGTCGGGGGCCTGGGTGCCGAACACCATCGGCGCCCACTGGGAACGGCCGAGGATCTCGTTCAGCAGCGCCAGCCTGACCTGGCCCATCCCCATGCCGCCCAGCGACGGCGGCAGGTGCGCCGCCCACAGGCCCTGCTTCCTGACCTGCTCCTGGAGGGGCCGGACGACCTCCCGGAAGACCTCGCCGTCCCGGTCATAGGGGTCGGCGGTGCCCGGGAACAGCACGTCGATCGGCTCGATCTCCTCCCGCACGAACCGGGCGACCCAGTCGAGCCTGGCCTGGAACTCGGGGTCGGTACTGAAATCCCACATGCAGGGGTCCTCTCTTCCGCTGGGCGCCCCGGCGCGGCCGCCACCGCACCCAGAATGCTGTTCGAAAGATATCAGAATGACGTTCTCGCATCCAGAAAGGACACTCTGCAAACGGGTGGAGAAGCGGATCAGCGCAGGTCGGAGGGCTGCGCCCCGGGCAGGCCGGCGAGCAGGAAGGCGGTGAGGTGCGCGAGGTCCTCCTCGCCGGGGGCCTGCTCCTTGAACAGGTGGTACTGCATGGCGGCGACCGCCGTGGCGGCGACGGCACGGGCGGTGCGCGCGGGATCGGCCGCCCCCAGCGCCGCGGCCGGGGGCGTGAACAGCTCGGCGAGCGAGTCCACCAGCGCCACCGACACGTGCCGGGTGCCCGGCGGCAGGCTCGAGGCGTTGCGCAGCACCGCGCGGGTCTTGGTGGCCAGTGCGGTGTCGGCGGCCTGCTTCATGATCGCCGCCACCCCGGCGCGGATCTGCTCTGTCGGGTCGCCGGCCGCGGCCATCCGGCGCCGGACGTACCCGACCACGGTCCGCGCGCCCTGGTCGACGATCGCCGCGACCAGCGCGTCCTTGCCGGTGAAGTAGCGGTAGAACGCGTCGTTGGACAGCCCGGCGGCGGCCACGATGTCGGCCACCCGCGGCCCGCGCCGCCCGTCGCCCTCGACCATCAGCGCCAGCCCGGCCTCCATGAGGGCGCGCACGTCGGACTGGGCGGCCTCCTCCAGGGCCGCGACCCGGCGGCGGACCGCCCGTTCCGCGAGGGTGGGGCGGTCGCCGTCGGGTCCGGAGCCGTTCTCGGGAGGCGTCTCGGGGGACATCGCGGGGTCCCTAGCGGGGGTGGCCCATGATCTTCAGGGCGGCGTCGGCTGCCTCCAGCACGGTGCCCGCCCGCGCCTTCGCCGCCTCGGCGAGCTCGGCGACCAGCCCGACGTCCTTGCGCAGCAGCGCGCCGGCCCGGGGTCCCAGCGGCTCCAGCGCGCCGCCCGCGGCGGCGACCCGGCCCAGCGCGAAGCTCCCCCCGCTGCCGTGGGAGAGCACCTCGGCGAGCCGGGCCGGGTCCACCTCCAGCGCCCGGCCGAGCGCCAGCGCACCGGCGGCGGTGGCCAGGTTCGCCGTGAACAGCAGGTTGTTGAGCAGCTTGGCGAGCTGCCCGGAGCCGAGCGGGCCGAGGTGGACGACGGGGTCGGCGTAGGCGGCGAACACCGGGCGGCAGCGTTCGACGGTCCGGGCGTCGCCGCCCGCCATCACCAGGAGCCGGCCCGCCTCGGCGGCCGGACCGCCGCCGCTCACCGGCGCGTCGACCAGCGAGACGCCGCGGGCCCCGGCGAGGTCGGCGAGCCTGCGGCAGGTGTCGGGGTGGACGGTGCTGTGCACGGCGATCACGCCGCCCTCGCCGAGCCCGGCCAGCACCCCGCGCTCGCCGGTGACGACCTCCTCGACGTCGGCGTCGTTCACCACGCAGATGCACACCAGGTCGCTGGCGGCGGCCAGGTCGGCGGGCGAGCCGGCGACCTCGGCGGTGCCGCCGAACGGCTCGAGCGAGGCGGGGCGGCGGGCCCACAGCGTGGTCGGGTGGCCCGCCTCGATGATCCGGCGCGCCATCGGGGCGCCCTGGCTGCCCAGGCCGATGAACCCGACGCGCATCAGTGCGCCTCCCCCGCCGGGCGGACGTTCGCGGGGGCGGCACCGGGCCGTGCCGTGCCGAATCTGCTCATCGCTTCTCCTTTCGGGGCCTGCGGCGGTCGCATCGACGCCGCGGACGCGTGCGGCCCGCCGTCACGTCCGGGAGCGCACGGCGTGGGCCGGGGCGGGGATCTCGACGGGCTCCGTGCGGGGGCGGAGCGGTGGGCATGGCGGTCCGGACCGTCGGCGGGAGACCCGGGGTCCGGGTGCCCGCCGGCGGGCTGATCGCCCCTGTCCCCCTGGGCGTGCGAACAGAGAGCGGTTCGGCTCCGGTGCCGTCCGGAACGGACCGGAAGGGCCGGCCTGGTGCCGGCGGCCGGCTCAGGGCGAAGACAACCAGCCGCCGAGCCGCACCGTCAAGCAGCCCGATCCCGCCCCGCTGCCCTGCCCCGCACGGCAGGACGGGCGACGGTCGTCCTTCTCCGGTCCGCCGCGCCCGACCCGGCCACCCGCCGCCCCGACCCGTTCCCACCGCTGTGAGCTGCGCGTTCATCGAACGGAAGACCGGCGCACCGCGTGTTGAACACCAGTTCGCTTACATGAATCTTCGTTCACTTTTTTGATTGATTGCCTAAATGACTGAGCGTGCGTAGCATCCACTGTGACCTGCATCTCTCGAGGAGGTGATGCACGTCGGCGGTGACGCCTCGTCACCCCGGCGCCCCAGAACCCCTCCGCGTCCCTGCCGGGCGGTGCCGACCGGCGAGGGCGCGCCATGGGCGAAGCAGGCCCCGCTCGATCCCTGGGCGCAGTCGAGCCACAGGTCGTCGCCGCGACGACGCGCGACCGTCCGCCGTCCCCGGTGACCGTTCCGGCCGCCGGAGCGGTGGTCGCGCGGAGCGTGCGGCGACGGCCACTGACTGAGGAGGAACGTGATGCGCCTCGGATTCATCGGAGCCGGGCGGATGGGCCGCCCGATGGTGCGCCGGCTCGTCCGGGCGGGCCACGAGGTGCGGGTGCTGGGCCGTTCGGCCGAGGCCCGGGACGCGCTCGCGGCGGAGGGGGCGCAGGTCGTCGCCGACCCGGCCGGCGTCACCGACGACGGCACCGACGCCGTGGTGGTGTGCGTCTTCACCGACGAGCAGGTCCGCCGGGTGTGCCTGGACGGGGGGCTGCTGACCGGGATGCCGCGCGGCTCGGCCGTCGTCGTGCACACCACCGGCAGCCCGGGCACCGCCGAGGCGGTCGCCGCGCGGGCCGAGCCGCTCGGGATCGGCGTGGTCGACGCCCCGGTCAGCGGCGGCCCGCACGACATCGCGGCCGGGCGGCTGACCGTCTTCGCGGGCGGCCCGCGGGAGGCGGTGGAACGGGTCCGGCCGGCGCTGGAGAGCTACGCCGACCCGGTGCTGCACGTCGGCCCGACCGGGGCCGGGCAGCGGGTGAAGCTGATCAACAACGCGCTGTTCGCGGCGCAGGTCGGGCTGCTGGCGGAGGCGGCCGGGCTGGGCGCGCGGATGGGGGTGGACGAGGGGGTCCTGCTGGGCGCCCTCACCCACGGAAGCGCCGCGAGCCGGGCGCTGACCGGTGTCGCGGCCAGGGGCACGGTGGCGGCGTTCGCCCAGGCCGTGGGCGACTTCGTCACCAAGGACGTCGACGTCGTGCGCAAGGTCGCCGCCGAGCTGGGCGGAGGGCTCGGCGCGCTGGAGCACGCGCTCAACGCTCTGGCCGGTGCGGTACCGCCCGCCCGGTGAACCGGGCCGGCGGGCGGATCACTCGAGAAGGGACATCACCGATGGGACGTGTAGAGGGCAAGGTCGCGTTCATCACCGGCGCGGCGCGCGGTCAGGGCCGCAGCCACGCGGTGCGGCTGGCCGAGGAGGGCGCCGACATCATCGCCGTCGACATCTGCCGGGACTTCGAGACGGTCGGCTACCCGATGGCCACGCCCGACGACCTCAAGGAGACCGTCCGGCTGGTCGAGGCGCAGGGCCGGCGGATCGTGGCGGCGCAGGCCGACGTGCGCGACGCCGGCCAGCTGCGGCGGGCGCTGGAGCAGGGCGTGAACGAGCTGGGCCGGCTGGACGTCGTGGTGGCGCAGGCCGGGATCGCCCCGCTCCAGGGCGAGCCGCCGATCCAGGCCTGGTGCGACGTCATCGACGTCAACCTGATCGGGTCGATCAACGCCGTGCAGGCCGCGCTGCCGTACCTGTCCGAGGGCGCCTCGATCATCGTGACCGCCTCCGCCGCGGCGCTGATGGACCACGGCATCGTGCAGACCCCGGGCACGAACCCCGGCGGCAGCGGCTACGCGTTCAGCAAGCGGGTGCTGGCGGACTACGCGCACGAGCTGGCCCGCAACCTCGCCCCCCGCGGCATCCGGATGAACGTGGTGCACCCGACCAACTGCAACACCCCGATGCTGCAGAGCGAGCCGATGTACCGGTCGTTCCGCCCGGACCTGGAGAACCCGACCCGCGAGGACGCCGAGCCGGCGTTCCGCGTGCAGCAGGCGATGCCGGTCCCCTACATCGAGCCGGTGGAGGTCAGCAACGCGGTCCTGTTCCTGGCGTCGGAGGAGGCCCGTTTCGTGACCGGAATGCAGATGCGGGTGGACGCCGGCGGCTACCTGAAGTGGCACGACTTCCACAAGTGACGTGACGGCCCCGCGCCGCCCGCACCGACGAGGGCGCGGGCGGCGCGGCCGGATCACCGCGTGCAGGATTCCCTTTTCGAGACAGGAGGACAGGCCGGTGAAGGTGCGAGTCGATTCCGAACGCTGCCAGGGCCACACGCTGTGCGCGATGAACGCTCCGGAGGTCTTCCGGCTGCGCGACATCGACGGCCATTCCGAGGTCGTGAACGAGGAGGTCCCCGCCGACCAGGAGGAACAGGCCGTCGAGGCCGTCAACTCCTGCCCGGAGCGGGCGATCTCCATCATCTCCTGAAGGCAACGGCGCCCGATTCTTTCCGCCATCCCCCGACGAGGAAGGGCACCGCCCATGAACACGGACGACGACGACCGCAAGCGGCACAGATACCATTTCGACCGGCACACGCCGGAGTACCGCCACCAGTTCGAGAAGATCACCGAGGAGATGCAGGCCAAGTGCCCCATCGCCTGGTCGGACACCTACGGCGGGCACTGGGTCGCCGCCGGGCACCGCGAGGTCTTCGAACTCGCCGCCCGGTCGGTGGAGTACCTGTCCAACGACAATGACATCAACAACGAGCGGCGCGGCTACAAGGGGATCTCCATTCCCACGCCCGAGCGGATGTCGCTCGTCCGGGGCGGCTTCCTGGAGATGGACCCGCCCGAGCAGCGGCACTGGCGCCAGGCGCTCAACCCGTACCTGTCGCCGGCCGCGGTCAACCGGTGGATCCCGGTGATCGACGAGGTGACCCGGGCCTGTCTCGACGAGAGGATCGAGGAAGGGCGGATCGACTTCGTCGACGATCTGGCCAACATCGTTCCCGCCGTGCTGACCCTGGCGATGATGGGCATCCCGGTCGAGCACTGGACCGTCTACAACGAGCCGGTGCACGCCGCCGTCTACACGCGGCCGAACACCCCCGAGGCGGAGCGGGTCGCCGAGCTGCACCAGGAGATGGGGCGGCACCTGTACGGCCAGATGACGGAGATCCGGGACAACCCCCGGCCCGGGCTGGTGAACGCCGCGCTCACCGTGGAGATCGACGGCCAGGTCCCGGACGACCTGGAGGTCCTGGGCGTGCTGTCGCTGATCATCGGCGGCGGTTTCGACACCACCACGGCGCTGACCGCGCACGCGCTGGAATGGCTCTCGGAGAACCCCGCCGAGCGCGAGCGGCTGAGCCGGGAGCGGGACACGCTGCTGAACTCGGCGACCGAGGAGTTCCTGCGCTACTACACCCCCGCGCCGGGCGACGGGCGCACGATCTCGGCCGACTGCGAGGTCCTCGGCACCCGGTTCAGGGAGGGCGAGCGGCTGTGGGTGTCGTGGGCGATGGCCAACCGGGATCCCTCGGTGTTCCCCGAGCCCAACAAGATCGACCTGGCCCGCAGGGGCAACCGGCACGCCAGCTTCGGCCTGGGCATCCACCGCTGCATCGGCTCCAACGTCGCCCGCACGGTCTTCAAGCGGATGCTCGTCCAGGTGCTCGACCGGATGCCGGACTACGTGTGCGATCCCGAGGGCACGGTGCACTACGACACGATCGGCGTCATCAACGGGATGCGCCATCTCCCGGCGACGTTCACCCCGGGTCCCAGGCTGGGGCCGGGTCTGGAGGAGACCCTGGAGAAGATCCAGCGGATCTGTGACGAGCAGCGGCTCGCCGAGCCGGTCACGGTCCGCAAGGCCGGCGCGCAACTCCCCGGCTGACCCCGGTCCGGACGAAGGGGCCGCCCGCCCCGTGGGCGGCCCTTTCGGCGTCGTCCTTCGGTGTCGTCTCACACCGTCGCCGCCGACGGCTCGGCCGCGGCGGGCTCCGGCTCCGCCGCGGCCCGGCGGCCCGGGATGGCCAGGGTGATCGCGGCGGCCAGCAGCGCCACGCCGCAGCCGATCAGCATCCCGGTCCGGAACCCGGCCTCCGACGGCAGGGTGCGCTCGCCGAGCCGTACGGTCATCCGGGCCAGCACCACCCCGACCACCGCGGCCGACACGGTGGTGCCGACGGCGCGCATCAGGGTGTTGAAGCCGTTGGCCGAGGCGGTCTCCGAGTGCGGCACCGCGTTCATGATCAGGGCGGGCATCGTCCCGTACGCCAGCGCGACGCCCAGGCTGCAGACGCAGGTGACGAGCAGCAGGCCCCACGCCGACCCCAGCAGGAGCATCGAGGACCCGTATCCGAGCGCGATGACCAGGGTGCCGGCCAGCAGGGTGACCTTGGGGCCGCGGGCGGCCGACAGCCGGGCGCCCAGCGGGGAGACCGCCATCATCACCAGGCCCGCCGGGGCCATCCACAGGCCGGCGGCCAGCATCGACTGCCCCAGCCCGTAACCGGTGGCCGCGGGGAGCTGCAGCAGTTGCGGCGCGATCAGCGCCTGCGCGTACATCGCGAACCCGACCACGACGGAGGCCGCGTTGGTCAGCAGGACCTGGCGCCGCGCGGCGACGCGCAGGTCCACCAGCGGGTCGGCGGTGCGCAGCTCCCACCGGCCCCACGCCGCCAGGACGACCGCCGCCGCGGCGAACAGCCCGAGGGTGGTGCCGCTCGCCCAGCCCCAGTCGCCGCCCTTGGACACGCCCAGCAGCAGGCACACCAGCCCCGCCCCCAGGCCGAGCGCGCCGACGAGGTCGAAGCGCCGTTCCCGCGCGGCGCGGGCGGGCGTGGGCGGCACCAGCAGCCGGACCAGCAGGGCCACCACGGCGCCCAGCGCCGCCGCACCCCAGAACAGCGCCCGCCAGCTCGCGTGCTCGGCGACGGCCGCGGAGACCGGCAGGCCGAGCGCCCCGCCGATGCCCAGCGAGGAGCTGATCAGCGCGATCGCCGAGCCCAGCCGCTGCGGCGGCACCAGCTCGCGCAGCGCGCTGATGCCGAGCGGGATGATGCCCATGCCGACGCCCTGCAGCCCCCGGCCGACGATCATCGGGGCGGCGGAGGCGGCCAGCGCGCAGACCACCGAGCCGGTGATCAGCGGCACCGTGCAGGCCAGCAGCATGCGGCGCTTGCCGTACAGGTCGCCGAGCCGCCCCAGCACCGGGGTGGCGACCGCCCCGGCCAGCAGCGTGGCGGTGACCGCCCAGGAGGCGGTGGAGGCGGTGGTGTGCAGCAGCCGCGGCAGCTCGCCGATCAGCGGCACCACCAGGGTCTGCATGAGCGAGGCGACGATGCCGGCCGCCGCCAGCGCGGCGACGATCCGGCCGGTGCGGTCGCCGGTCTGCAGGTCCGCCACGGGCGTTCTCCTCGTCTCGGGGCATGTGCATCATACATAAGGAGTGCATGATGCATAAGATCGGGATGGTGCACATCCGGTGTGGTAGACCTGCCGGTGAGGGCGCGGCGGCACGGGAGGAGGCGGGCATGGACGAGGTCACGCATCTGGTCGAGTTCGAGACGATGCTCATCGGGCGGCACCGCGACATGGCCCTGCTCCGCGCCGGCGGCGGCGACCGGCATCTGGACCGCAGCGCCTACCTGCTGCTCAGCCGCATCCAGATGACCGGGCCGATGTCCATCGGGCAGCTCAGCGAGGCGTTCGGGCTGGACGTCTCCACCCTCAACCGGCAGACCTCCGCCATGCTGCGCCGCGGGCTGGTCGAGCGCATCCCCGACCCCGAGGGCGGCATGGCCCGCAAGTTCGTCATCACCGAGGAGGGCAGGCGCCGCCTCGAGGAGGAGCGCGCCCGCAACATCCGGGGCCTGGAGAAGACGCTGGCGGACTGGTCGCCGGAGGACGTCGCCGCCTTCGCCGCCTACCTGCGGCGCTTCAACATGAGCATCGAGCGTCTCACCGGCCGCCCCTGGCCCCGGCCCTGAACCGTCACACCGTCCTGCGGACGATCATCGGGCGGACCGGTACGGCGGTGCGGTGGCGGAGGCAGCCGGCCCAGACCCCGGCGCCGTAGGCCATGTCGTCGGCCAGGACGCCGAGCGTGAACCGCACGGGATCCAGGGCGGGGCGGCGTTCGGACCATGTGGCCAGCGGCGGGCCGAGCAGCAGCGACGCCGTGGCGACGCGGCGGGGCCAGCGGTTGCGGCCTCCGGCCGCCAGCAGCGCGAGCAGCGCCGGGCCGGCGAACTGGGTGGCGTAGCGGCCGGTGCCGAGCCATGTCCGGTACGTCGCCTCGGCCATCGCGCGCGGCACTCCCCGCGTCGGGATCCCGGCCTTGCGGAGCCTGCGGTACATCGTCAGGTTCGCCATGCCGAACGCCGCGGCGGCGGCGAGGGGACGGCGGGCCAGCAGCGCGGCGACGGTCAGCGCGGGCCAGGGATGCAGGGCCAGCGGCGACACCGAGGTCGGGTGGCGCACCGCCAGCGGGGCGGCCGAGGTGCCGTAGCGGAACCGCCGGGACAGCAGGCCGCCCCAGGTCGGCGGCTCGTGGTGGCCGATCCGCACGGCGGGGTCGTACCGGATCCGCCAGCCGTTCTCGTGCAGCCGCCAGACCAGGTCGACGTCCTCCCCCACCGGCATCGCCGGGTCGAACGCCTCACCGCCGCGCGCCACGTCCAGCAGGGCGGAACGACGCGCCATCAGCGCTGCGGTCGGCACGTACGACACCCGCGCGCCCGGGGCCACCCGCGCCGGGCGGTCGCCCAGGTCCAGGCCGCCGTTGGCGCGCGCGTAGCGGCCCGGCCCGGTGTCGGGCGCGAGCGCGACGATGCGGGGCGCGACCGCCGCGACCAGCGGGTCGGCGAAGTGCCCGGCCAGCCGGTCGACCCAGCCGGGTTCCGGGAGGCAGTCGCTGTCGATGAAGGCGACCAGCTCACCGGCGGTGTGCTCCAGCCCGGTGTTGCGGGCGGCGGCGGGACCGCCGTTCACCGGCCGCCGCACGAGCTTGGCCCCGTGGCGGCGGGCGACCTCGGCGATGGCGGCCCCGTCGGCCGACCCGTCGTCGACCACCAGGACGGGGTGCCGGTCGCCGAGCGCGGACAGGCAGCGGTCCAGCAGGGCCGGGCGGTCCAGGACGGGGATCACCACGGTCACGTCGGCCGCGTCGATGCCGGGAGGGCACGGATGCGCCAGGCCCGCGTCGGTGAGGCGGCGGGCCAGGGCGCCCGTGACCGGCGAGGAGACGGGGCCGTCGGCCAGTTCCCGCCAGGCGGCCAGGCCCGCGTCGCTCAGCCGCATGACACGGGCCGGGGAGCCGCCGAACCACAGTCCCTCGGCGAGCCGTCTGGTGGCGGCGTCCAGGGTGATGCGGAATCCGTTCGGGAGGGGCGGGATCACGGGGTCGGTCCTCCATCCGCCGGCACGGCGGCGTCGTCTCCGGGATCGATGGGGTCATCGTTCCGTCGCCGCCCGGCCCGACCGGTCCGCCACCAGGGCGGCCGGCCCCGCCGCGGCGTGCCGGAGCAGCTTACGGCCCTCCTCGGCATCGGCGTCCAGCCGGGTCGCCGGGCACCCCGCCGGCGGTGACCGCCCGCAGGCCGTCCGAGGGCGCCCGGTGCCGGAAGAGCCGCCCGCCACGCTAATGGCACCCCGTGCAGAAAGAAAGGGGCCCCGCTCACCCGGCGGGGTCTACCGCAACGTGTCGGCGGAGCGGCCGGTCCAGTCCAGGCAGACGATGACGGCGTCGTCGGCGAGTTCGTTGTCGCGGGTGTAGGCGAGCAGCTCGCGGATCAGGGTGCGGACGACCTCGGGCGGGTTCTGCAGCCGGGTCCGGCGCAGGGCGCTGAGCAGGTCGAGGGCCCCGTAGCTGCGGCCGTCCGCGGACAGGGAGTCGTGGACCCCGTCGCTGACGACGACCAGCCGGTCGCCGGCCCGCAGCGGGATCTCCTGCTCGACGTACTCGGTGTCGCCGAACATCCCCAGCGGCATCTGCTGCTCCAGCGCGATGGGCGTGACGGCGCCGTCGCGGAGCCGGAACATCCGGGGGGACCCGGCGTCGACGGCCCGCAGCACGCCCGCCTCCAGGTCGAAGCGCAGCAGCAGGGTGCCGACATAGCGGTCGCCGGCGTGCTGGGCGTAGACGGCCTGGTTGGCCATGGCCGCCTGCTCGGTCAGGTCGGCGCCGGAACGCCGGGCGTTGCGCAGGGCGCCTATGGACAGGTGGGTGAGCAGGGCGGCGTCGATGCCCTGCCCCATGCCGTTGGTGACGGTGACGGTGAGGTGGTCGGACGCGGCCGCCCAGTCGAAGTTGTCGCCCCACACGGCGTACGCGGGTTCGAGCTGACCGGCCAGGGAGTACTCGTCGGTGACGCAGGCGCGGCCCGGCAGCAGATCCCACTGGATCTCGGCGGCGAGGGTGAGGCGGGCGCGGCGCCGGATCCGGCGGAAGGCGTCGGTCCTGGTGTCGGCGACCGCCAGGGCGCGGGACACCACGGCCGCGGCGGCGACCAGCTCGTCGACCTCGTCGGCGTCCGGCATCCGGGCCAGGGTGACGGTCAGCACGCCCATGCGGTCCCCGTGGACCGTGAGGGGCAGGTGCAGGCGGCCGCCGGACTCGGTCGCGAACCGTTCGCCGAACGGCTCGGGCACCGGCCGCTGGGAGGCGAACGCGCGGCCCGCCGGGCAGTCCTCGATGCGCACCGGATCGTGCTTGGGGGTGACCGGGATCAGCAGGGCGACCTGGTAGTCGGCCAGCCAGATCTCGGTGTTGCGGGCGCTGAAGGCGGCGGTGACGGCGGTGCGCGCCGCGTCGGCGACCGCGTGGGGCTGCGCCTGCCACAGCGCGAGTTCCAGGGCGGAGAGGCGTTCGCTGATCATGTGGGCTCGTCTCTGGTCGGATCGCCCAGGCGAGCCGAGGCGAACGGAAAGGGGGTGGAGGTGGCCGGATCATCTCGCGGCGGGCGGGAATGTGTAACAGTGGGATCATGTCCGCACCCCGCCACGACGGTCCGCCCGCCGACGACCTGGAGCGGCTGGCGGCCGCGGTGGACGAGGCGGCGGGGGTCCTGGCGACGGTGTGGTCGGCCGGTCATCTGACCGCCCCCGTTCCGGCGACCCAGTTGCGGGCCCTGTTCGTGGTGGAACGGCACGGTTCCCTCAGCGTCAGCGCGCTGGCCGAGGAGATGGGCGCGCTGCTGTCGTCGGCCAGCCGGCTGTGCGGGCGGCTGGAGGCGACCGGTCTGCTGGAGCGGGTGCCGGGAGCCGACCGGCGGGTGATCACCGTGCGGCTCAGCGCCCAGGGCAGGGCACTGCTGGAGGAACTGCGGCAGGCCCGCCGGCATTCCCTCGCCCGGATCCTGGCGGGCATGGATCCGGCCGACCGGACGGCCCTGCTGAACGGGCTGCGGGGGTTCCGCGCGGCGACGGTGCGGGACGACGGGGACTCGGCGGGCTTCCCGATGCCGGCCTGACGTCCGCCCCGCACGGCCCGGCACGGCCTCCCGGCGCGCCGCGCCGCGGCGTCCGTCGTCAGCAAGCGCCCGCCTCCATCGCGACCAGCCGCAGCGTCCCCATCAGCTCGGCGACGGCCGCCCGGGCGTCGGCGTGATCGCGCACCAGTGCGGCCAGCGGCTCGCACAGCTCGGCGACCTCGAGGCCGACCTGCGAGGCGGTGGCGCCCACCGTGGCCCGGGCCGCCGCGATCTCCGCCAGGTACGGCCTGGCCCGCGTGAATCCGGCGGCCCGCGGATCGGCGCAGCAGCCCGTCTCGGCGACCTCGGCCAGCGCGTCCACCAGCCGGTGCGCCGCCTCGACCGCGGCCTCGCGACGGTCCCGGTAGACCGCCTGGAACAGCGCCGTCTCCGCCCAGCGGTGCGCGATCCGCCCGCTCCTGGCCCGCAGCGTCTCGGCCACCACGGCATCGCCGCGCGGCACGGCGTCCGTTCCCGATGAGCCGTCCGGGCAGGTCATCGCGGGATCCCGATCCGCGTCGCGCACCACTCGCCCTCCGTCGCCTTCCTGTTCGGCGGAACGCCGGTGTACCGGGGCGTTCCGTGGGGATGTGACGACCACCTGTGACCGCCCCCCATCGAACGGCGAGGACAGCCGGTGGACGAATCCAGCCAGGAGAAGATCCAGGCCGCCGACAACCAGTCGCTCGAACGTTCCGGACGCGCGTTCATCGCCGTGTGGTGCCGTGCCCAGGAGCAGGTCGCCGGGCACGTCCCGCCCTCGCAGCTGCGCGCGCTGGAGATCGTCGCCGCGCATCCCGGCATCAGCATGCGGGAACTGGCCGACGACCTGCAGGCGATGCCGTCCTCGGCCAGCCGGCTGTGCGACCGGCTGGAGGCCGCGGGACTGCTGGCGCGCGTGCCGGTCCGCACCGACCGCCGCCAGGTCTCGCTGCGCCTCACGCCCGCCGGCGACCGGCTGATCCGGGACCTGAACCGGCAGCGGCGCCGCGACCTGGACGCGGTCCTGGAACGGATGACCCCGCAGGAGCGCGAACGCCTCGGCCAGGGCCTGGCCGCGTTCGCCGAACGCGCCAGGCCGCCGGATCCCTGCTGAGACCGGACCGCCGACCCACCCCACCGGACACACAGCGTCACGAGCGACGCCTAATAGTTGCCACGCGACAATCATAGGCCAGCCGCCCCCCGGGCCACATCTCCCTGGCGGAAACGCACCCCCTCGACCGCGCCGGAACGCCCACCGGCCCCGCGCCGCCATGGCGGTGCGGGGCCGGTGGGGAAGCGGTGTCGTCAGCGGAACAGGCGATGGGCGTTCTGGAGGGTGTGCCGGGCGACCTGCCGGCCGAGGACGACGCCCGCGGTGTCGGCGGTCCTGGTGTGGATGCCCGACCAGACTCGCGCGTCGACGTTCTCCCGGGTCAGGGTGCGCCAGTCGGTGTAGGTGCGGGTGACCCCCGGCGCGGTGGGGCTGGTGAGGGTGAACGGCGCGGTGCGGGCGCCCACCAGCGAGGTCAGGATCTGCTCGGCGGCACCCGAATAGGTGGCGTGGCCGCTCGGGTAGTCCGGGTGGGCGGGGGTGGTGTGCAGCGGCGTCCAGTCCGGGTCGGGCTCGGTGGCCGGGTCGCCGTCGATGTCGGCGGAACGGATCGCGGTGACGGGCCGCCACCGCAGGTGGGCGTACTTGCTGTCGGAGGTCGCGATCTGGGTGTCCACCAGCGCGACGTGGAACAGCGCCACCAGCCTCGCCCGTTCGGCGACCGGCCGGTCCAGCCGCGCCAGGGCGACCCGCAGCGGCCCGGTGTAGAGGGTCAGCGAGGAGCCGTACCAGAACGCCGCGGTCTCGGTCTGCAGGGCGGTCCGCACCGTGCTGTCGGCCGAGCCGTACGCGCGCACCTCGGCCAGGTCCGCCCTGTACCGGGGAGAGCCGAGGGCGGGCGGCGGGGCGAGCCGGTACTGGTCGGCGCGCTCCAGCAGGAACGGCCGCGCCCTGCGGTTGCCCGCCTGCAGGCCCGGGCTGTGGGCGGGCGGGGTGGGCTGCCAGATTCCGGGGCCGGGTTCGGGCGTCGGGAAGGCGACGTTGACCGAGGCGGGATCGAGCCCGTCGCCCTCCCGCGCGGCGAGGACGGTACGGGCCTGCGCGGCGCCCGCGGCCAGGCCCCGCTCCTCCGCCGGCCCGTCGGGGATCCGCTCCAGCGTGCGCCGCAGCCGGGCGTCGAGATCCTCGGCACGGGCGGGGATCAGGGTCACCAGGGTGGTGTGCACCGCACCGGCCAGCGCCGCGTCCCGGTAGTCGCGGACGTCGACGCCCGAGGGCGTCGCGCGCAGGGCGCGGGCGGCGGCCAGCCAGCCGATCGCCCAGGTGCGGCTGTTGGTGGACTGGGTCGGCGCCCCTGCGGCGGCGATGGTCTCCGCGGTGGCGTCGTACCACTCCAGCGCCACATCGGTCCGCGCTTCCGCCGTCGCCGGCGGCACCGCCGTCGTCAGCGCCGCCACGGCGACGGCGGAGACCACGGCGGCGGGACCGCGCCGGACGCGCCGCGACCGGAGAACGGGCAGGGCATGAGATCTCGACTGCACGCTTGCGCTCCTATCGAGGAAGGGGAAAGGAGAAGGGGCCTGCCGGGCCGAAGGGAGAGGCGTCCGGGACCACCCGCACGCGTGGGCGGGCATGGGCGAGCCTGCGGCGGATGCGCTCGTCAGAGACAGCGGGCGCTGCACACGCGCAGCAGATCGATGTGGCGGCGGGCCACGAGCTCACTTCCCCGGATCACGCCGCAATGCTGGCACGGATGAAACCTACTGTCTAGATCGATTTAGTAGAGATGTGTCACCGCTCCGGTCCGGTGGACCGTCGCAAGGCGCTGAGCTGCGGAATCGGCGGATCCGGCCCGGCCCGCGCCCGGGGGGAACGTTTGGTCGTCGCCGGATCGGGGTTTCAGTAGGGTGTCCCGCCCTTTGCTTCGAGCGGGTCGGAAAGGCACGGGGGAGCGTGGATGAGCACGTCGGTGCGACCGTCGTCCGGGGGCGCGGTGCGGCGATGGCTGCTGCAGGGACTGCATCGGCCGGGGCACAGGCACGGGCCGCACCATCGCGGCGGCGCCGAGCACGAGCAGGTGACGCACCGGCAGCACCGCTGGTGGCAGGTGATGTGCCTGACGGGCGTGGACTACTTCTCCACCCTGGGCTACCAGCCGGGCATCGCGGCGCTGGTCGCCGGCGCGCTCAGCCCGGTCGCGACGCTGCTGCTGGTGGCGCTGACGCTGTTCGGCGCGCTGCCGGTCTACCGGTCGGTGGCCCGGCAGAGCCCGCACGGGCTGGGGTCGCTGTCGATGCTGGAGCGCCTGCTGCCCGGCTGGCGCGGCAAGCTGCTGGTGCTGTTCCTGCTCGGCTTCGTCGCGACGGCGTTCATCGTGACGATCACCCTGTCGGCCGCCGACGCCACCGCGCACGTCCTGCACAACCCGTTCGTCCCCGAAGGGCTCGCCGGGTGGCAGGTGCCGGTGACGCTGCTGCTGATCGCGGCGCTGGGAGCGATCTTCCTGGTCGGGTTCAGCGAGGCGATCTCGATCGCGGTGGTGCTGGTGGCGGTCTACCTGGCGCTGAACGCCGTCGTCGTCGGCACGGCCCTCGTCCACGTCGCCGGTGAGCCGCAGGCGGTGACCGACTGGCGGAACGTGCTGAGCGCCGACCACTCCGGCCCGCTGGCGATGGTGGCGGTCTCGCTGCTGGTGATGCCCAAGCTGGCGCTGGGGCTGTCCGGCTTCGAGACCGGCGTGGCGGTGATGCCGCTGATCAAGGGCGATGTCGCGGAGCGCATCCGGGGGGCGCGGCGGCTGCTGACCACGGCGGCGCTGATCATGAGCGTCTTCCTGATCACCTCCAGCTTCGCCACCACGGTGCTGATCCCGGCGGAGGAGTTCGAGGAGGGCGGCGAGGCCAACGGGCGGGCGCTGGCGTATCTGGCCCACGAGCACCTCGGCGACTGGTTCGGCACCGCCTACGACCTGTCGACCGTCGCCATCCTGTGGTTCGCCGGGGCCTCGGCGATGGCCGGGCTGATCAACATCGTTCCGCGCTACCTGCCCCGCTACGGGATGGCGCCGGACTGGACGCGGGCCACCCGGCCGCTGGTGCTGATCTTCACCGCGGTCTCGTTCACGATCACCCTGGCGTTCGGCGCCGAGGTCGAGGCCCAGGGCGGCGCCTACGCCACCGGGGTGCTGGCGTTGATCCTGTCCGCCGCGGTCGCCGCCACGCTGGCCGCCGCGGTCCGCCGGCAGCGCCGGGCCGCCCTCGCGTTCGGCCTGGTCTCGGCGGTGCTGGGGTACGCGATGGTGGCCAACATCGTCGAACGGCCCGACGGCCTGGTGATCGCGATCCTGTTCAGCACGGCGATCGTGGTGACCTCGCTGATCTCCCGCGCCACCCGGTCCACCGAACTGCGCGTCACCTCCGTCACCCTGTCCGACGAGGCCCGCCGGATCCTCGGCGAGGTGGGCGACATCCGGTTCATCGCCAACGAGCCCGACAGCCGCGACCAGGGCGAGTACATCGACAAGGCCCGCGAGGCCTGGGAACTGCACCGCCTGCGCAGCACCGAGACGCCGATCTTCCTGGAGATCACCATCTCCGACGCCTCGCAGTTCGAGAGCGAACTGCGCGTCACCGCCGAGGAACGGCACGGCTACCGCATCCTGAAGGCCGAGAGCCCCAGCGTCTCCAACGCGATCGCCGCGATCCTGCTGCACGTGCGGGACGAGACCGGAAGGCTGCCGCACGTCTACTTCCACTGGGCCGAGGGCAACCCGATCGGCGCCCTGCTGCGCTACCTGGTCCTCGGCGGCGGCGACATCCCCCCGCTCACCCGCGAGATCCTCCGCCAGGCCGAACCCGACGTCAAACGCCGCCCCGTCGTCCACGTGGGCTGACGCCGCCGCGGGGCGAGAGCCGTTCATCGGTCGGTTCGGGCTCGGTGACCGGCGCCCCACCGTGTCCGGCCGTGCACGAGGGGCTGTCCGAGCCAAGCCGATCATGTTAGGTTCCGCCCAGGAACTTACGTCGTAAGTAGGTGGTCGGCGGCCCGTGCGGCGGGAGCCGCCTGCGCGAAGGAGCTGTCATGCCCGTCGTGTCCGTCCTGTTCGCACCCGGTTGACCGGCCCCGCACCCCGCATCCCCTCGTCGTCGCCGGAACGGCCCCTCCGTTCCCACCCCCAGGAGCGCCCCCATGCCCCCCAGAGTGCTGCCCGTGGCCATGGCCACCGCCCTGACGCTCGCCCTCTCCGTCCCCGCCGCGCAGGCCGCCCCGGTCCACTCCCCCGCCGCTGCGGCCGTGGACGCCAATTGGCCGTACTCGGTGCTTCCCGGCTTCGACCCGCTGCGGGCGTCCTCCCGGCCGATGACGCTGGTCAGCGCGCCCCGGAAGCTGAACGTCAGTTACACGGTGAACGGCCGGACCCGCACCCTGCAGGACTACCTGAACCGCACCGCCCAGGGGTTCGTCGTCCTGGACGGCGACAAGATCGTCAACGAGTGGTACGCGTGGGGCTTCACCCGCCACTCGCTGTTCCAGTCCTGGTCGATGGCCAAGTCCTTCACCGCCGACGCGATCGGGATCGCCCTGGACGAGGGGAGAATCCGTTCGCTGGACGACACGGTCGGCAGGTACGTCCCCGAGCTGGGGAACTCCGCCTACGGGAACGTCTCGCTGCGGAACCTGCTGCGGATGTCGTCGGGCATCGCGTGGAACGAGGTCCCCGACAACGTCCCGCTGCACCTGTCGGCGAGCCTGGGCGCCCAGAGCACCCTGCAGATGGCGGCCGCCGCCCGGCGCGGCTGGGAGCCGGGCACCCGGTTCAGCTACAACAGCCTCAACAGCGCCGTGCTGGCCCTCGTCCTGCAACGGGCCACCGGCATGCCCTTCCACCGGTACGTCCAGAAGAAGATCTGGGGTCCCGCCGGCATGGCCGCCGACGCCTACGTCGGCAACGACTCCAACGGCAACGGCATGGGCTACTGCTGCTTCTACGCCACCGTCCGCGACTACGCCCGCTTCGGCAGGCTGATGCTCGACCGCGGCGCCGTCGCGGGCCGCCAGGTCGTCCCCCGGGCCTGGGTCGCCAAGGTCACCACGCCGACGGGCGTCAGCCCCACCTACGGCCTGCACTGGTGGATCGACCCTGGCGAGGGCTTCTACGCCGCCGGAGCCTTCGACCAGAAGATCTACGTCTCCACCCGCCACAGGGTCGTCATCGTCCGCACCACCGGCCTGAACGTCAACGAGGCCGAGACCCTGCCCGCCATGCGCGCCATCGCCGCCGAGGTCGCCCGCACCCGCTGACCGAAGCCTGGAGCACACCCCGCCGGGCAGGACCCCGCAACCGCGAGCATGGCGGGCCGTCCCAGCCCGCCGTGCTCGCGGCCGAACGCGCGATGCACGGTGAGATGCTCACCGGGTGAGCTTCCACCCCTATGCCCAAGCCGTGCGTGACCGCGCCCTCCCCTACGGCAGGCGCTACACCTCCCTGCGGTGCGCGGTGGGCTGCTACCGTCCGCTCGGATTCAACGCCACCTGGTCTTATCTGAGCACCGCGGGCGCCCTCCGTAGCGACGAGAAGGCATTGCTGCGGGCCTGGACATGTTGGAACTGAGCCGGAACGCATGGCTCGCCGAACTGCGCGTCTTCGCAGAACGGCGCCGCAGGGAGAAACTGGAGCACCGGCGAAAGCCCACGGCGGCGGAGGTCCGGTACATGTACGCCTCTCGTTCCGATCATGGTGGGAGACTGCGGGCATGAGGGACGAGCCGTTGTCGATGATCGGTGCGCGCCGGGGGCACTTCCGTCTGGAGTCCGGGCATCACGGGGATCTGTGGCTCGAGGTCGATGCGCTGTTCCGCCGGCCGGCCCGGCTGCGACCGGCGATCGGCTCGTTGGCGCGACGGCTCGCCGCGCATGACGTGGAGGTGGTCTGCGGTCCCCTCAGCGGCGGCGCGTTCGTCGCGCAGATGGTCGCCCTCGAACTCGACGCCGAATTCTGTTACACCGAGCGCATCGCGGTTCCGCAGGCCGGCGCCCTCTACTCCGCCCGGTACCGCCTGCCACCGGAGTTCGCGGTGAACGGCCGCCGTGTGGCCGTGGTCGACGACGTGATCAACGCCGGTTCCGCCGTGCGGGCCACGTTGTCCGCGCTCCACGACGCTCAAGCCGTTCCCATGGCCATCGGGGCCCTGCTCATGCTGGGCCGGAACGCCGCCACCCTCGCAAAGGATCACGGGCTCGCCCTGGAGGCGGTCGCCGACCTCGACAACACCCTGTGGCCCCCGCAGAACTACCCGCTGTGCGCCACCGGCACCCCTCTGGAGGACCTCATCGCCTGAGGCATGTCCGGTTCGTCGTGGGCGGTGGGGCTGGGGCGTTCTGGGGGAGCGGGTGGATATGCTGCACGCGGTCCGTGCCGTTCCGGTCCGTGGGAGGGGTCACCGGTGAGCGACGCCGCCGAACTGCGGGACGACACGATGCGCGTCGCCGAACTCCCGGAGGACCAGCGCGAGCACATCCGCTCGATGTTCCAGGCGTCGCCGCTGAGCGCGCTGCTGGATCTGCGGCTGGTCGAGATGAGTCCCCGGCACGCGGTGGTCTCCATGCCGAACGGCGCCCAGGCGTTCAACAGCTCGGGGCGGCTGCACGGCGGGGCCATCGCCACGCTGATCGACCAGGCCGCCGGCACGGCCGCCGCCAACGCCGGCGGGCTGGACACGACCACCCACTCCCTGGTGACCGTGGACCTGCACGTCCGGTACTTGGCACGTGCCAAGGGCGACCGGGTGTACGCGCGTGCCGAGGTCCTCAAGGTCGGCGGCCGTCTCATCACCGTCGAGTGCAAGGTCACCGACGACGCGGGCGGGCTGGTGGCCACCTCGGACTTCGGCATGATGATCGTTCCCCGCCACGGCCAGGCCGGCGGCGGGTCCTAGCGTTCCCGGCCGGGAAAGCGGGGACCGTCCGCCGGAGGGCTCTGGCGGACGGTCCCCGGGCCCGGCACGGCGACGTCAGGTCTCGGTGATGGCGCGTTCGGGGCACTGGCGGACGGCGGTGCGGACCGCCTCCTCGAACTCGGCGGGGACCTCGGGGGTCAGCACCACCGCGTAGCCGTCGTCGCTCAGGTCGAAGACCTCCGGGCACAGCGCGCAGCAGACGCCGTGGCCCCGGCAGCGGTCCTCGTCGACGGTGACCTTCATCGGACCTCGTCCTCCGCGTCCCCCGCGGCCTCCGCGGGCGTGAACTGCAGGTTCAGGTGGGTCAGTCCCCGCAGGATGTAGGTCGGGAGGTAGCTGAAGCGGCGGGCGTCGGCGGGGCCGTGCACGCGCTCGTCCAGCCTGATGTCGGCGGTGCGGTCCAGCAGCCGGGTGAAGGCCACCCGCGCCTCGGCCCGGGCCAGGGGCGCGCCGGGGCAGGTGTGGATGCCGCGCCCGAACGCGATGTGGTGGCGGGCGTTCCTGCGGTCGATGTCGAACGTCGCCGGGTCCTCGAAATGGCGCGGGTCGCGGTTGGCGGCCCCGTTCAGCACCATCACCGTGGTGCCCGCGGGGATGTCGACCCCGCCCACCGTGGTCGGCACGCGCGACAGCCGGAAGTCGCCCTTGATCGGGCTCTCGGTCCGCAGCGTCTCCTCGATGAAGTTGGGCAGGCGGTCGCGCTCGGCGCGCACCAGCGCCTGCAGGTCGGGGCGCTCGGCGAGGATCTTGAGCCCGGAGGACAGCAGCCGGACGGTGGTCTCCTGACCGGCCGCGAAGAGGTTGGCGGCCACCCGCACGACGTCGATGACCTCGGGGGTCGAGCCGTCGGGGAACGTCGCGGCGGCCAGGCCGGTGAGCACGTCGTCACGGGGCTCGCGGCGGCGGTCCTCGATGTAGCCGGTGAACCTCCCGTACAGGAACTCCAGCGGGGAGTGCGCCAGCGAGTCCTCGCCGGTGCTCCCGACGCCGGCCTGCGACCGCGGCCGGTGGTGGAGCACCTCGACGAACTCCGCGCGGTCCTCCTCCGGCACGCCGAGCAGGTCGGCGATGACCAGCAGGGTGAACGGCCCGGCGAAGCCGCCGATGAACTCGCCCTCGCCGCCGGCCAGGAAGTCGTCCAGCAGCCGGTCGGCGACCTGCCACATCGACGCCTCGTTCTCCTTCAGGCGCCGGGGCGTGATCAGCTTCATCAGCAGCGCGCGGTGCCGGGTGTGCTCGGGCGGGTCGAGCGTCGGGAGCTGGTCGCTCATCGGGAGTTCGTCGCGGTGCCGCTCGATCAGCTCGGTCACGTCGTCGCCCTCGAGCGGGACCGGGAAGCCGGGGAACGGGCCGGTCACAGAGACGCACGAGGAGAACGTCTCGGTGTCGTTGAACACCTGGACCGCCTCGTCGTACCCCGTCACCATCATCACGCCGTGGTGGCGTTCGCGCCGTACGGGGCACCGCCCGCGCAGCGCCTCGAAGTACGGGTACGGATCCGTGACGAGCTCGTCACCGCGGAAGAAGTCGAGCCCTTCGAAGTCGTCCACCGTCTGCACCGCTCCCTTCGACACCGCAACGCGAGTGTCCGCCGGCCGTGAATGATCCGATCGTGTCGTCGTGGTGCGGGTCGGTGCGGCGGCCCGGGCCGCCCTTCCTCCGTCCGCCCGGACACGGCCGGGGGCGCCCCGCGCCGGGCCGCCGCCGTGTCCGGAACCGCATCCAGCGTCCTCTCGGTGTCTGGAAACTACCTTCTCTGCGGACGGCAATCAAGTATTCCCAGCCGGAACGGCAGGCTCATGACCGACACCGGAGCGCATCCGGACCACCCGTACCGGCATCCCGTCCCTCGCAACCCAGGGGACGACGACCTTACGAGATGATGGTTGTCACTAGATGAAAATATCATTATCGTCCAGAGTGATCGCCATTGTCGAAGGCGTTCCCGGCACGTACGGCCGGGGCGGCTCGGGCGTGACCACCGCCGGACGACGCTGCGAAGGTGGCCCTCCGTGAACCTGGACCTCACCGACGATCAGGAAGCCCTGCGCGGCGCCCTGCGCGAGTTCTTCGACAAGGAGTCGCCTCCTGAGGTCGTCCGGGCCGCGGAGCCCCTGGGGTTCGACGCCGCCCTGTGGCGCAAGGTGGTCGGGCTGGGCCTCCCGGCGATCGCCGTCCCCGAGGAGCGCGGCGGAGGCGGCTCCGGGTTCGTGGAGCTCGCCATCGCCGCCGAGCTCGTGGGGCGGTCGCTGGCGCCCGTGCCGCTGATCGAGGCCGCGGTCGCCACCGCCCTGCTCGCGTCGCTGCCCGGCGAGGCGGCGTCGGCCGCCGTCGCCGGTGAGCTGCTGGCCACGACGGCGTTGCACCCGGCCGCCGGGGACGTCGCCCGGCTGGTCCCGGCCGGCGCGGTGGCGGACCTGGTCGTCGTGCTGCGCGGCGAGGAGCTCCTCGCCGTCCGCACGACCGGCGGTCCGGCCGAGGCCGTTCCCAACCTCGGCGCGATGCCGATCGCGGACTGCCGCCTGGACTCGGGCGAGGTGACCGTGCTGGCCAGGGGCGCGCAGGCCGTCGCCGCCCACCGCCGCGCGGTGCGGCACTGGGAGCTGCTGACCGGCGCGGCGCTCGTCGGGATCGCGTCCAGGGCGCTGGAACTCGGCATCGACTACGTCCTGGAACGCCGGGCCTTCGGCGTTCCCATCGCCGGTTTCCAGACGGTCCAGCACCGGCTGGCCGACAACGCGACCGCCCTCGAGGGCGCCCGGCTGCTCGCCTACAAGGCCGCGTGGGCGCACGACGCCGGGCTGCCGTCCGCCGGAACGCTGGCCACGATGTCGCTGCTGTTCGCGTCGGAGACCGCCGTCAAGACGGCGTCCGACAGCCTGCACTTCCACGGCGGCTACGGCTACACCCTCGAGTACGACGTCCAGCTCTACTTCCGGCGCGCCAAGGCGTGGCCGCTGGTGGCCGGTGACCGGCGGGCCGCCTACGCGGAGCTGCCGCACCGCCTGTTCGACGTGACGGAGGGATGACGATGGACTTCTGGGAGTCCGACGACCTGGCCGAGCACCGCGAGGCGGCGCGCGCCTGGGTGAAGGCCAACGTACGGCCGGAGTGGGTCGGCGAGCAGCACCGCAGCGGCTGCCACCAGACGATGGAGCTGCACGCGCTGCTGGCGCGCGACGGGCTGCTGGCCGCCGGCTGGGCGCCGGAGTACGGCGGCGGCGACGTCGACCCCGACTTCGCCCGCGCCGTCTTCGACGAGTGCGCCCGGATGGGGCTGCACTTCGACGGGTGGGCGACGACGACCATGGTGCTCCACACCATCGATCACATCGGCACGCAGGAGCAGAAGCGCCGCTACATCCCCGCCGCGCTGCGCGGCGAGCTGCTGGTCGCCCTCGGGTACAGCGAGCCGGACTCCGGCTCGGACGTGGCGGCGGCCAAGACGACCGCCGTACGGGACGGGGCCGAGTGGGTGATCAACGGCCAGAAGATGTTCACCAGCACGGCGCAGGTGTGCAGCCACGTCTTCGTCCTGGCCCGCACCGATCCGGACGCTCCCAAGCACAGGGGGCTGTCGCTGTTCCTCGTGCCGACGGACGCCCCCGGGTTCGAGCTCCAGCCGATCCGCACGCTCGGCGGCCAGGTCACCAACGCGACCTTCTACACCGACGTGCGCGTCCCCCACGACGCCCTGATCGGCGAGGTCGACCAGGGCTGGAACGTCATGCGGGTGGCCCTGGTGTACGAGCGGGGCGTCTCCAGCCCCACCTCGGTCGAGCGGACGGTGGCCGACGACCTCGCCGCCTGGGCGCGCGGGGCGCGCCGTCCCGACGGCACCGCCGTTCTGGACGACCCGCTGGTCGCCGAGCGGATCGGCAGGATCGCCGTCGAGGAGGAGGTCTCCCGGCTGCTGAGCCACTGGATGAACTGGCACGCCGCCAAGGGCGGGGTGCCGGGCCCCGAGGGGTCGATGCGCAAGCTCTTCTGGAGCGAGGCCGGCAACCGGCACTACGCCGAAGCCCTCGACATCCTGGGGGCCGAAGGCGTGCTGGCCCCGGAGGCCCCGGGCGCCCCCGCCGGCGGCGCGTTCGAACACGGCTTCCGCAACGCCGTCGTCACCACCATCTACGGCGGGGCCAGCGAGATCCTCCGCGACATCATCGCCGAACGCCGCCTCGGCCTCCCCCGCAGCCGCCCCGCCCTCTGATCCCCCCGGCTCAGGGCCGCTGCACCCCGGGTCAACCCGGTAGGTCTCCGCGACCCCGGTCGTCCTCGTTCATCCCGGAACGCGGACGACCGGGGGTCGCGTCGCCCGCCTCGGGCGGTTGTGGCGGCCGGGGCGTCGCCGTGTTACGGTGGACGGCAGTTGCGGTTCCCATGGATTTCTCGATGTGCGCCTGCCGGCTCAGCCCAGGCGCATTTTTGTTTCCTGGATCTTCCTGATGGGGTCATCGCGGCGCCCCGGCCCGCAAGGTGCGGGACGGGAATCGATCCAAAGGAGACGGATATGGCCACCGGCACCGTGAAGTGGTTCAACGCCGAAAAGGGCTTCGGTTTCATCGCGCAGGACGGCGGAGGCGACGACGTCTTCGCGCACCACACCAACATCGCCACCCAGGGCTACCGGGAGCTCCGGGAGGGCCAGCAGGTGTCGTTCGACGTCACCCAGGGCCCGAAGGGCCTGCAGGCGGAGAACATCGTCCCCGCCTGACGCCCGGCGCGCGGGGCGCCGCGGGACCGGGCCGTCCGGTCCGTTCCCACGGCGCCCCGCCACCCTCGTTCCGTCATTTCCCCGCCGGTACGCGTGACATCGCGTTCGGCGTCCAAGGCCCGCGTCGGCCGTATCGACGCGACCGGCGGCGCATCCGCCGCCCGTCATCTCCCTGGTCCGTTCTTGAGAATTCTTCGCCCGGTCATGCGGCCGGCCGGTTGTGTGCAGCGAAGTGCTCCTCGACGTACCTCCCGAGGAAGGCATTTCCATGTCCCGCACCATCCGTCCGCGCCATGACCGTTCGTCCCGGTCCGACACCCAGACCGGCCGTGCTCATCGGCCGCCCGGTGACGGACGGCCGGCCCACGGCGCGCCCTCCCCGTCATCCCCCGTCTCGGCGTTCCGCGACCTGGACCTGCCGCAGGCCCTGCTGACGGCACTGCGGAACCAGGGCGTCACGACCCCGTTCCCCATCCAGGCGGCGACCCTGCCGGACACGCTGCGCGGACGGGACGTCCTCGGCCGCGGACGCACCGGCTCCGGCAAGACCCTCGCGTTCGGGCTGGCGCTGCTCGCCCGCACCGCGGGCCGGCGCGCCCGGCCGCGGCAGCCCCTGGCGCTGGTGCTCGTTCCCACCCGGGAACTGGCGCAGCAGGTCACCGACGCGCTCACCCCCTACGCGGACGCGGTGCGGCTGCGGCTGACCACGGTGGTCGGCGGGCTGTCCCTGTCCCGTCAGGCGAACGCGCTGCGGCACGGCGCGGAGGTCGTGATCGCCACGCCCGGCCGGCTCGCCGACCTGATCGACCGCGGCGACTGCGACCTGAGCCGGGTGGACGTCACCGTCCTGGACGAGGCCGACCAGATGGCCGACATGGGCTTCCTCCCCCAGGTCACCGGGCTGCTCGACCAGGTCCCGGCGGAGGGTCAGCGGATGCTGTTCTCCGCCACCCTGGACCGCGGCGTCGACCGGCTGGTCCGCAGGTTCCTGAACGACCCGCTCACCCACTCGGTCGATCCGCCCGCCGGGGCGGTGACCACCATGGAGCACCATCTGCTGCACGTCGCCGAGTCCGACAAGCAGGACGCGGCCGCGCACATCGCCGCCCGGGACGGCCGGGTCATCATGTTCGTCGGCATGAAGCACGCCGCCGACCGGCTCGCCCGCAGGCTGCGCTCCAGCGGCGTGCGCGCCGCCGCGCTGCACGGCGGCAGGACCCAGTCCCAGCGCAACCGCACGCTGGAGGCGTTCCACGCGGGCGACGTCACCGTGCTGGTCGCCACGAACGTCGCCGCCCGCGGCATCCATGTGGACGACCTCGACCTGGTCGTCAACGTGGACCCGCCCGCCGACCACAAGGACTATCTCCACCGGGGCGGCCGCACCGCCCGGGCCGGACGTTCCGGCACCGTCGTCACCCTCGTGCTGCCCGGCCAGCGCCGCGAGATGGAACGGCTGATGTCCGCCGCCGGCATCACCCCGCACAGCACCCGCGTGCGGCCCGGCGACGGCGAGCTCGTCCGCATCACCGGGGCCCGTACGCCCAGTGGGGTGCCCGTCCCCACCGCCTCTTCCGACGCCCGCACCGCGTCCCGCCGCGACGGCTCGCGCACATCCTCGCGACGCGGATCGGCCGCGCGCTCCCGGGTGGCGCTCCCCCGCTAGGAGACGCGTGCCCGGAGCAGGCAGAACTCGTTGCCCTCGGGATCGGCGAGGACGTGCCAGGACTCCTCGCCGCTCTGGCCGATGTCGACGAGCCGCGCTCCCGCGGCAAGGAGGCGTTCGAGTTCGGCCTCCTGATCCCGGTCGGTGCTGTTGAGGTCGAAGTGCAGGCGCAGCTTGCCGTTCTTGGGCTCGTCGGTCCGGCTGAGCACAAGAGTGGGCTGAAGGCCGCCGAACCCCTCCCGGGGACCGATCTCGATGTCGTCGCCCTCTCGCCCCAGCACGACGAAGCCCAGCACCTCGCACCAGAAACCGGCGAGTTTCTCCGGATCATGGCAGTCCAGCACCAGCTCAGTGATACGGCTGGCCATCGACGTCCCCTCCCCCGCCGCGCACGCGCGCCTCGTCCTGGTCCCTCATACGGCTCTCGTCACCGTACATGGAGCCGGGGGACGTACGCCGTCGCCCGGAACCCTCCGGGCCGCCGGGGCGGCGGTGTCACCGGAGTGGCCGGTCGAGGTCGAGGCGGATCTCGCAGCATGTCCAGGTCGGGGCGGCACCTGGGTCTACTACCGGGTGGTCCCCGAAGCCCTCACCCGCCTGTCCGGCCTGTTCGCCCTCCCCGCGCCCATTCCTGCCTGACCCGAACGCCGGGCACCGTCCCGTCCGGCGATCGTCCCCGGACCGGACGACGCGTCATAACGGACGGCTCAGGACGTGGCGGGCAGCAGGACCGGCTCCGCATCGGATGACCGGGAACGCACCGCCCGAGCGCTCGCGGAGTCGCGGGACCGCCTGCGGTTCTGCTGCCGATCTCCGTACCGGACGCAAGGTCAGGGGCGTTCTGCGGGCGCGGTGGCGATGCCGAGGATCTGCGGGGCGGTCGGGAAGGGTATGCCGGTGTCGGCCGGCTCCAGCCGCCGCAGGCGGGCCAGGGTGAATCCGGCCTGCTCGATGGCCGCGGCGGTGTCGCGGGCGGTGTGGCAGCCGCCGCCCAGCAGCGGCCACACGGTGGCGTCCAGGAGGCGCTGGACCCGGCGGCGGCCGGGGGTGTCGGCGGCGACGTGCTCGAAGAACCGCAGTTGCCCGTCCGGGCGCAGCACGCGCCGCATCTCCGCCAGCGCGGCGGCGGGGTCGGCGACGCTGCACAGCACCAGCGAGACGACGGCGGCGTCACAGGAGCCGTCCTCGGCGGGGAGCCGCTCGGCGACCCCGTCGACGACCTCGACGGGCACGGGCGCCCGCCCCGCGGCCTCCTCGGCGACGCGCCGCAGGTACGGCTCGGGCTCGACGGCCAGCACGCCGGTGACCCCGGGCGGATAGTGGGCGAAGTTGGCTCCGGCGCCCGCCCCGACCTCGATCACCCGCCCGGCCAGTCCGGCCAGCAGAGCACGCCGGTGCTCACCGACACGGCGTTCCAGCATCGGGCCGGTACGGACGTAGAAGCGGGCGAACAGCGGATGCCGGTGCTGAGTCATCGGCAGCCCCTTCCCTGAGGCGGACCCCCTCTGCGGAGGCTACGCCAAGCCGAGCGCATCCTCGCAGGTCGATCCCGCGTCGACCGGTTCGCAGGAGCGGGAGCGCGTGTCTCCGGAGAATTTTTCCGGGCAGGTGTCGTATGGCGGCCGGCGCCGTTCGTCTTGGGGGTGCAGGCGGCTGAACGGACCGAGTGGTCCGGCCGTCTGGACGTCCCCTACGACCGACGCGTGAGGAGCGGGCGATGAACCCGACGATGAACACGATCGACCTGGTGGTCGCCGACATGGACGCCGCGATCGCCTTCTACCGGCGGCTGGGCCTGGAGTTCAAGGTGGATCCCGCCTACCCCGGCCACGCCGGGTGCGACCTGCCCAACGGCCTGCACCTGATGCTGGACACCGAGCCGTTCCGCGCCTCGACCATGCCCGGCTGGACGGCGCCGTCCGGGAGCCCGCGGTCGTTCCTGTGCTTCGAGTTCCCGAGCCCGGCCGAGGTCGACGCCAAGTACGCCGAGCTGACCGGGGCCGGCCACCGGGGGCCGCGCGAGCCGTGGGACGCGTTCTGGGGGATGCGGTACGCGACCGTGCTGGACCCCGACGGCAACGGGATCGACCTGTACGCCGCCCTGCCCGCCACCTGATCCACGACCCCGCAGCCCAGGAGAGGTGTTCACGTGAAGTACGTGCTGATGTTCGTCGAGACCGAGCGGTTCGCCGGGGAACTGGCGGCCATGAGCGAGCAGGAACGGCAGGCGGCGTTCGAGAAGGTGAACCGGTGGTTCGCCGACAACGCGGCGAAGATCACCCACCACACCCGCCTGCAGCCGGCGCACACCGCCACCACCCTGCGTCTGGACGGCGGCGAGCCGGTCGTCAGCGACGGGCCGTTCGTCGAGGGCAAGGAGGTCGTGTCCGGGTACGCCGAGATCGAGGTCGCCGACCTGGACGAGGCGATGGCGCTGGCCCGGTCCTGGCCCGCCTGCCCCGTCGTCGAGATCCGCCCCGCCACCTGACCGTCCCGATGAACGACACGCCGACGCACGAGGTGCAGGGCGAGCTGGCCCGCGTGGTGCGCGAGCACGCGGGCCGGCTCACCGCCTGCCTGGTCCGCGTCCTCGGCGACTTCGCCGCCGCCGAGGACGTCGTGCAGGACGCCGTCGAGACCGCGCTGCGCCGCTGGCCGGACGAGGGCGTCCCCGACCATCCCGACGCCTGGCTGCTGACCGTCGCGCGGCGGCGCGGCCTGGACGTGCTGCGCCGCCGGGCCGGCCACCGCGACAAGCTCGCCCGGCTGGACTGGCCGGTGCGTTCCGAGCCCGACGACCGGCTGAAGCTGATCTTCACCTGCTGCCATCCGGCCCTTCCCCGCCAGGCGCAGATCGCCCTGACGCTGCGGACGGTGTGCGGGCTGACCACCGCGCAGATCGCCGCCGCCTTCCTCGTCCCCGAGGCCACGGTCGCGCAGCGGATCACCCGCGCCAAACGCAAGATCACCGACGCCCGGATCCCGTACCGCGTCCCCTCCGACGCCGAGCTGCCCGAACGGCTCGACCAGGTGCTGTCCGTGGTGTACCTGCTGTTCAACGAGGGCTACCTGACCAGCGGCGGCGACCGGCCGCAGGCTCGCGACCTGGCCGACGACGCCGAATGGCTGGCCGCCCAGCTCGCCTGGCTGATGCCCCGCCAGCCCGAGGTTCTGGGCCTGCTCGCCCTCATCCGCCTCCACCAGGCCCGCGCCGCCGCCCGCTTCACTCCGGACGGCGACCTGGTGCCGCTCCGCGACCAGGACCGCGGCCGGTGGAACCACCGGGCCATCACCGACGCCACCCGCCTGATCGAACGCGCCGCAGCCCTCCGCCGCCCCGGTCCCTACCAGTTGCAGGCCGCCATCGTCGCCTGCCATGCCGAGGCCCCCACCTGGGAGGACACCGACTGGCCGCAGATCCTCGTGCTGTACGACATGCTGCTGACCCTGGCCCCGTCCCCGGTCCACCGGCTGCACCGGGCCGTCGCCCTGAGCCACATCCCGCCGCCCCACGGCGGTCCCCGCGCCGCGTTGGACGCCCTGGACTCCCTCGACGCCGCCGACCGTCGGGTCCTGGAGCGCTACCCGCTCTACCACGCCGCCCGCGCCGAACTCCTCCGCGCCGTCGGCCGTCCGGACCAGGCCCATGCCGCCGACCGGCGCGCACTGGACCTCACCGCCAACCCCGCCCAGCAGGCCATCCTCCGCCGACGCCTCACCTGGACCTGAGGGGCCGCCGCCTACCTCACCCACCTGGCCGGCGACCGCATCGAGGTCCGCTCCGCCGGATCCGCCCCCGCCGGCCAGATCAACCCCGCCGTCGTGGCGGCCGCGGAGGGCTCCCGGGCGGGGACTTCCCGGGCCTCGCCGAAGCCTCGGGTCAGCGGACGAGAGGGTCGCGGGGCAGGCCGAGGATGCGTTCGGCGATCTGGTTGCGGCTGATCTCGGAGGTGCCGCCGGCGATGGTGAGCGCGCGGACGCCCAGCAGCGAGGTGGCGGCGATGCCGCCGAAGCCCTCGGCGAAGGCGGTCTCCTCACCGGCGAACTCCGCGAGCAGGGCGGCCGTGCGCTGGCCGTGCTCGGCGAGGGCGAGCTTGGTGACGTTGCCCTCCGGGCCGGGGTCGCCGCCCTGGACCGCGCGGACCGCGCGGCGCAGGTTCAGCGTCCGCAGCGCCATGTCCCGGGCGGCGTGCCGGCCGACGCGGACCTCGGCGGCCGGGACCCGGTCGCCGTACTGCGCGTAGAGCTGGAAGAGCCGGGAGAGCTCCGTCCCGCCGAGCCCGCCGCCCAGGCTCACCCGCTCGTTGCCCAGCGTCGCGCGGGCGACCGTCCACCCCTGGCCGGGCTCCCCCACCACGTCGGCGTCGGGGACGAACACGTCGGTGAAGAACACCTCGTTGAAGTCGGAGCCTCCGGTGATCTGCCGCAACGGCCGCACCTGGACGCCCGGGGCGCCCATGTCGACGACCATCATGGTGATCCCGGCGTGCTTGCCGGCCGAGGGATCGGTGCGCACCGTGGCCAGGCCGTAGCGGGCCTCGTGGGCTCCGCTGGTCCAGACCTTCTGCCCGTTGACCCGCCAGCCGCCCTCGACCCGTTCCCCTCGGGTGCGCACCGCCGCCGCGTCCGAGCCCGCCTCCGGTTCGCTGAACAGCTGGCACCAGACGTGCTCTCCGTACAGCGCGGGGCGGACCCACCGGGCGACCTGATCCTCGGTGCCGTGCTGGATCAGGGTCAGGATCACCCATCCGGTGATGCCGAGGTTGGGCACGGTGACCCCGGCCGCCCTGAACTCCTGCTCGATCACCACCTGGAGGCCCGGGGAGGCGTCGATGCCCCACGGACGGGGCCAGTGCGGCTGCAGGTGGCCGCTGTCGGCCAGCCTGCGCCGCTGCTCGTCGGCGGGCAGCGCGGCGAGCTCCCGCGCCAGCGCGCGGATCCCGGCACGGGCCTCCTCGGCCTCCGGCGGCAGGTCCAGGGTCGCGGTACGGGCGACGCCGGCCGCGCCGAGCCGGGTGACGTCGGCGGCGGCCGCGTCCGGTGAGACGATCGCGTTCAGGGTCACGGCCCGGCGCAGCAGCAGATGGGCGTCGTGCTCCCAGGTGAAGCCGATCCCGCCGTGCACCTGGATGTTCAGCCCGGCGTTGTCGACGAACGCCGGGACCGCGACGGCCGCGGCGACCGCCGCGGCCAGCTCGAACTCCTCCTGCGCCCCGTCGGCGGCGCGGGCGGCGTCCCACACCGCCGCCGTGGCCGTCTCGGCCGCCACCAGCATGTTCGCCAGGTGGTGTTTGACCGCCTGGAACGTCCCGATCGTGCGGCCGAACTGGCGGCGCACCTTGGCGTACGCGGTCGCGGCATCGACGCATTCCAGCGCCCCGCCGGTCGCCTCGGCCGCCACCAGCACCCGGGCCACCGCCTCGGCGTGCCGGCGGGCCCCGGTCAGCACCTCGTCGGGGCCGATCCGCACGCCGTCGAACCGGAAGCGGGCCGGCCGGCGCGACCAGTCCACCGGCGTCGGGACCTCGGCGGTCACCCCGTCCGCGTCCGCCGGGACCACCACCAGGTCGTCCCCCACGGCGAGGACGACGTGCCCGGCCAGTGCGCCGCCCAGGACGGCTCCGGACCGGCCGGTGAGCGTTCCTCCGCCCGTGTCGTCCCCGTTGAACTCCAGCTCGGCGTTCCCCGGGCTCAGGCCGAGGGCGCCCACCGCCGTTCCCGCGGCCAGTCGCGGCAGCAGCCGCGCGCGGAGCCCGTCCCCGCCCCGGGCGGCGATCACCGCGGAGGCCATGACGGTCGGCAGCATCGGCCCCGGGGCGACCGAACGTCCGAGCTCCTCGGCCACGACCACCAGCTCCGGCAGCCCGAAGCCCCCGCCGCCGAACTCCTCGGGCAGATGCACCCCGAGCAGCCCCAGCTCCGCGAACGCGTTCCAGAAGCCCGGCGGCGTCTCCCGGTCGGACTCCAGCAGCGCCCGGCCGGCCTCGCGCGCCTTGTGCGAGGTCAGGAGGGAACGCACCGTGTCGGCCAGTTCCCGGTGCTCCGCGCTGACGGCGATTCCCATGGCCCTCTTCTCCTCGGCTGTCGTGCGGGCTGCCTGAAACCGGCGTCCGGACCCCGCCGGTCAGCGGGGGACGAGGCCGCCGTCCGCGATGAGAACCTGTCCGGTGACGAAACCCGCCGCGTCGGAGGCCAGGAAGAGCGCCGGGCCGACCATCTCGTCCGGGTCGGCCGTCCGCCTCTGCAGGCTCGCCGACGCCATGTGCTCCTGCACCTCGGGCGGGTTCCTGCGGAGCATGTCGGTGTCCACCGTGCCCGGCGCCAGGGCGTTGACACGGATGCCGCGCGGCGCGAACTCGGCCGCCATCGAGCGGGTGTAGGCCATCATGGCGGCCTTGCCCGCCGCGTACATGGACACCCCGGGCGAGAACAGGAACGCCGCCGCGGAGATGACGTTGATCACCGAGGCGCAGGGGCTCTCGGTGAGGTGGTCCAGCGCCCGCTGCACCAGGAAGACCGGGCCGCGGACGTTGACGTCCTGGGACTTGGCGAACGCCTCCGGGGTGAGCGACCCCAGCGGCAGGGCCAGGGCGTTCGCCGCGTTGTTGACGACGACGTCGATCCGGCCGAAGGCGTCGGCGGTGCGCGCCACCAGGTGGTCCAGCGCGTCGAGGTCGCCGAGGTGCGCGGGGACGCCCAGGGCGGCTCCGCCCATCGCCTTCAGGTGCGCCTCGGTCTCGGCGCAGGCGTCGGCCTTGCGGCTCGCCACGACCACGCTCGCCCCGGCGGCGACGAACCCCTCGGCCACCGCACGCCCGATGCCCCGGGTGCCGCCGGTGATGATCGCCACCCGGCCGGTCAGGTCGAACAGCGACCGCAGCCGTTCAGCGTCCATCCGTTGCTCCCGCCCCGCGCCTCGACCGTACGCGTCTGCAGAGACCCTGTCCCAAATGAGACGGAGTGTCAATATATACAATCGACGGTCATGGCGAGTGACTCCCTGCGGGAGCGGAAGAAGCGGCGCGCGTACCTGGCGGCCGCGCAGGCCGCCGTGCGGCTCGTCGCCGAGCGCGGCATGCAGGCGGTCCGGGTGGAGGACATCTGCGAACGCGCCGACATCAGCCGGTCGACGTTCTTCCGCTACTTCGACTCCAAGGAGAGCTGCTTCATCATCGGCCTGCACCACGGCCGGCTCGACGCCGTGCTGGCCGCCCTGCGGGCGCGCCCGGCGGCGGAGGACCCGTTCACCGCGCTGTGCAACGCCTTCCTCGACGTCACCGCCGACTGGCGCCGCCACCGCGAGATCACACGGCTCGAGGCCCGCATCCGGGCCGAGGTCCCGGCCGTGCAGGCACGCTCCAGCGCCGAGTACATCTCCTGGGAGAACGCCCTGGCCGCGGCCCTCGAGGAACGCTGCGCCGCCCTCGGGGAGAGTGCTCGTTCCCTCGACCCGCGGCTCGTGGCGGGGATCGTGCTGTGCGCGGTACGGCTCGCCACCGAACGGTGGCTGGAGGAGGGGGCCGACCGGTCACCGGCGGAGAAATACCAGGAGGCCTTCGCCGCGATCCGCACCGTCGTCCAGCACGGATCACACAACCCCTCCGCCTCGGCCTGAGCAGGCCGTCCTGTCCGCGTCGGCCGTGGGAACGGCCTCCATCGGCGGAAGCCGGTGACATGGCGCTCCGGGATCGTCCTCAGAGGGGAACGGAGAGCAGGCGGACCGCCGACAGGGCCGCGAAGGCCAGCAGGCACAGGCCGCAACCGGCTTCGAGGAGCCGGACCGCCGGGGGCGGCAGCGCCCTGCGCAGCAGGGCGATCAAGGATGCGCAGATCAGGCACCAGGCCAGGGAGGAGACCATGAATCCGGCGAAGAACACGCCCAGCCCGGACAGGCCGAGGTGCCCGTCCAGGAGGGCGCCGACACCGCCCGCGGCGCCCGACCAGTAGACGACGTTCCAGGGGTTGCCCAGCGACATGCCCGCCCCGGCGGTGACGGCCGCCTGCTGGGACCGGTGGCCGGCGGAACGGTCCGTCCGGGATCCGGAGGTCACGGGCTCACGGTCGCGGACGAGGGCGTCGCGGAGCCCTGACACCCCCAACCAGGCCAGCAGGAGGCAGCCTCCCGCCGCCAGGGGAAGGCGCAGGGCCGGCAGTGTGAACAGCGTCCCGACACCGGCCAGCCCCAGCAGCGCCCATACCGCGTCACCGGCGAGGGAACCGACCTGGACTGCGAAGGCGGGGCGGAACCCGCCGTGCACGCCGCGCCGCAGCGATTCGGCGAACACCGCGCCCGGGACGGCGTTGAACACCAGCCCGGCCCCCAGCGCGAGCACGAAGATCTCGACCATGGCGGACACTGTGCCGACCGCGGCCGTGGCGGATCTTGTCAGATGTTGACGTCCCCGGAGGACGTTCCACCGATGCTCAGGCGGCGGAAGCGTCCCGGGGTGATGGCGTAGGCGGCGGTGAAGTGCCGGTGGAATGCGCCTGGTCGGCGAACCCGAGGTCGTGGGCGACGGCTGCGACGGCCTCGCCCCGGCGCAGGCGGCGCCGCCCCTCGGCGAGGCGGGCCTGCAGATGCCAGGCGTACGGCGGGCTGCCCATGGCCCGGGTGAACGACCGGACCAGGTGCTCGCGCGACATGCCGATCTCGTCGGCCAGCTCGGCCAGGCGCGGAGCGCTGGACAGGTCCGCGCGCAACCGGTCCAGCACGCGGACGATCCGGGCGTCCCCCGGCGCGGGCCCGGCCACGGGCCGCGGCCGGGCGCCCAGGTCCAGCAGCTCCAGCAGGACGAGCGTCAGGCGTTCTTCGGCCAGTTCCGCCTCCGGTGACGGCGCCCAGAGGATCCTGGCCGCGTCCAGGAGACGGGCGCGCAGGTGCGGGGCGCGCAGCGCCGGGCGCTCGAAGTCCACCCGCGCGCCGCCGGTCAGCGACTCCACCAGCGAGGGAGGGACGTACCAGCTCACGCACGCGAACTTCGTCCGGTCCGGTGTCCGGGTGGTGCACGACTGCACCTGGCCGGGGTTGTAGACCGTCACCTCCTCGGTGCCGACCTCGAAGGAGGAGCCGTCCAGCCGCACCCGTTCGAGGCCGCGGAGGTTGACGCTGATCACGTATTCGTCGTGACTGTGCCGGGCGAACCCGCCGGAGGCGGGCCGCACCACCGCCACCTGCCCGCCGCCCACCTGCCTGACCTGCACACCGAGAGGCTAGACCAGCGGGGGTGCCTACGATGCCGGAGTGTGGGTGTGGACTGGGTGCCTGCGCGGGTGCGGGACGGGGTCGATGAGGGCGTTCTCGAGGGGCTGATCCGGGAGCAGGCACGGCTGTACGTGGTGACGGGGCACGCCGAGCGTCTGGTCGGTGAAGACCGCTACGACCCGGACGACGTCACGGCACGGCAGCGGCTGAGGGCCGTGATGGACCGGTTGGAGGAGTTGCTGGACATCACGTGGGACCGGCCGTGGCGGGTGTCGGTGATCGGCCGGAACCCGCGGTTTCCGCCGCAGTGGCGGGACGCGGCCTGGAGCACGCTGACGCCCGCCGCGGCCCGGGAGGCGATGACGCGGTGGCGGCGCTGGTACGACGACTGCCTGGCGGGCCGGCATGGGCACTACCGGCGGCGGCTGCGCACCTGGAACCTCGCCCATGAGGTCGCCGACATCCAGCGGGAACTGGTGGACGCGGCGGCGGCGACCTTGGACGTGGACACTCCGCGTACCCGGCGGCCGGAGTTCAGGCGGGCCCGGCATGAGGTGTTCGCGCTGGCCGACCCGCCGCAGGCACCGCCGCCCGGCCAGGTACCGGCGGCCGACGATGACCGGCCGCATCCCGGGCAGGAGGAGTCGTGGGAGGCGGTCGTACGCCATGCCGGCCGGCTCGGTGAGGTCCTTCGCCAGTTCAACCGGACCGCCCCCAAAGGGTGCCGGCTGGCGCGGCGCCCCGAGGCCGGGGACGACGAGAGCGGCACGGCGGACCCGTGGCTGGAGGAGTTCTTCAACCGGCACGGCCCGCTGGTCGAGGACGGCCACGGGCTCTACCTGTGGTGAACGCCGGTTCCCGCACCCCGTTCACCGGATCCCCCAGCGGTCCGTCGCTCAGGTGCGGGTCCATGCGATCTTCAGGTTCCTTCCCTGTGCGCGGCCCGCCTCGGCGGCCGGTCTGCGGGTGGCGGGGTCCAGCGGGTTCGCGCCCATCGCCGCTCGCGACGCCTCGTCCGGCACGACGACCGCGACCTCGGCGCCGGCGGCGCGCAGTTCCTCGACGGCCCGGTCCAGCGGCTTGTCGCCGGGGATCAGCTCGAGGCCGCCCAGCGGCGCGATCACCAGGACCCGCGACGCCCCGGCGGCGTAGTCGGCGTTCTCCCCGGAACGGACACCGCCGTCGATGTACCGGCGCCCGCCGATCGTCACGGGCGGCCACACGCCCGGCACGGCGCAGCTCGCCGCGACGGCGTCGACCAGGCCCACCCCGGAGGCGTCGTCGAACACCCGCGGCTCCCCGCTCTCGGCGTCCACCGCGACGATCTTCAACGTGCGGGCGGGCCACTCGTGCGACGGCAGCCGCGCCTCGATCACCGCCCGCCGCTCCGCCTCCGGCACGGTCGCGGCGTCGAGCGCGAACCTGCCCACCGCCCGCCGCATCTGCGCGACGGTCCCGGCGTCCCGCAGCGCGGCGCCGATCTCCGCCACGAAGCGCTCCATGTCCACGTCCGCCGTGATCTCGGCGACCTGCAACTCCGGCTCGACCTGCCGGGCGTACAGCTCCTCCAGGCTCAGCCCGCCGCCCAGTTGCGCCCCCACGGTCGAGCCCGCCGACGTCCCCACGATCACGTCCGCGCCCGTGACGTCCTGTCCCGCATCGGCCAGCCCCGCCAGCAACCCGGTCATCCACGCGATCCCGGCGACCCCGCCGCCGCCCAGCACCAGCGCCTCGGCCACGCGCCCCGCCCTCTCCTCCGCCACCGCCTTCCCCGCGAACTCTAGGCCGATTCCCGATCCGGCCCCACCCCGGTGCCGGAATCCTGCGGAGCCGGCGACGGCGGGTAGCTGATATGCACGACCTTGATGAGCGAACCGGGAACATAAGCGCTCTCGGCCGCGGAACGCGTTCTCTCGCAATAGCCCACACCGCTCCAGGCGATCGGCTTCTGGAGCACGATGTCGCGGCGGGCGGGGTCCTCGTTGACGGATGCGTACAGAAGGTAGCCCTCCACCAGTCTTCCGTCATTGAGCTCGACCGCCAGGTACGGCTCGCGGCCGTCCGGGGAACGGGCGGTGAGCGCCTTGACGAAAACGACTCCTTCGCGCACCGACCCGACCGCATGGCGGGATCGCCGCCCCAGCAGCACCCCCGTTCCAATGCAGGCGGCGACGCTGAGCAGAAGCGTCACCGACGCCGAAAGGACGGTCGCCCAGGCGGAACCGCGAAGCGTGGAGGCGCCCTTGAGCAGGGTCTCGAGCCCGATGAGTCCGGGAACCCATTTGGCCGCCACGAGGACCGTCAGTGCGGCCGCCAACGTGGCGAGGCCGCCCACGGCCCCCATCTCCACGATCTCCGTCGTCTGGCTGCGAGCGTCGCGCAGCGCGTACCGGCGGTAGGCCTGGAGGTAGGCGAAGCCCGGCGCGAGCGCCGCTATGAGAATGGCGATCCCGATGAGATTGCTAGGCACCGCCCGTGCCGCCCTCCGGAGGGGGCGGAGGCGGGGTCACGGGAGGCGGCAGCGGCAGGTCGTCCTGTTCGATGCGGTCCTTTTCGACATAAGTGCGTTCGCCCAGGCCCGGATCCCTGCTCTCGGCGAAACCGAACGGGTCGGCGTCGTCGGACCGGAGATCGGGATCGTCCTTGTGCTCCATGTCGCTCTCCATGCTCGGTGGATTCCGAAGAGGTACCGGCGCCTCAGCCGATGGGTGCGCGCGGCTCATCGCGGTCCTCGCCGCCGCCGGCGCGGGGCCCGATGAAGGCGCTGATCGCGACGAGGCCCGACCACAGCAGGGGCACGGCGCCGGGGCGGTCGGCCAGCCAGTTTCGCTGCGCGTCCCGCAGGGCCTCCGCAGGTTCCCATCCCTCACTCAATCGGTGGTACAGGCGGGAAAGGATCGACGCCGTGGGATGGCTGAATTCCGGCGTCTCCTCCGACGCCCCGTCCGGCAGCGGAAATATCCCTCCGATGACGGTGTGCGCGCCCCGGCACAATGCGACCGTGGGAATGCCCAGCGGATCGGTGCCCCGGCGCTGGTCCAGTTCCGCGGACATGCACGCGTTGATCATCAGCAGCGGCGGGACCCGGAGGGTGAGCATCCGGGCGGCGGACAGTTCGGTGCGCCGGTCGAGGAACAGCGAATGCGCGAGTCCCGGCCGGTTCGTGCCGTGCACGGAGAGCGCCAGAAAGGCGATGGGCTCGTCGGGGTCGGGGGCGTCCAGAGCGGCGATGAGCTCCGCCGGCGTCGAAAGGGCCCGGAATCGGTCGTGGAACGCATCGTCCAACGCCTGCTGCTCGATGGCCAGGCCGGAGGGATCGACGTCACAGAAGTAGGCTGCGCAGCGCGTTCCGGAGAAGGATCGCTCGACGCTCCGGGCGGGCGTCTCCTCGATGAGGAACAGGCTCGGCAGGAGGGTGAGGACGGCGCGGTCGATCAGATAGGGCTCTGGATCGTCCTCCGGAGCAACGACCATGGCCGCCCAGGGCAGCCGCCACAGGGCTGGATCCGGGACTACGAGCAGCCGGGGCACCTCACCGCGCGTGTCGGAATCGGCGAGCAGTTCGAGCAGCCCGGGTGGGAGGAGAAGGGCCGCCAGACGGGCCCAGGGGCGTCTCGCGGGAGTGATGAGATGAAGGTACCGATAGGTCTCCTTCCAGTCGGAGACCTGCGCGCGGTACTTGGGGGGAAGGCCGCGGTCCTCGCCTTGGGGGTCCTGCACCTTCACGTTGCCGACGAGGTTCCGCAGCATGACCCGCTGCATCTTCGTCGCCGTGTGCAGGAAGGGGTGTTGGACGCCCTCGGGTGAGGTCCACAGACCCGCCACGGTCACCTCATCGGTGTCGTCGTCCAACAGCCGCACCTGCAGCACATGGGTGCCGGTGGCCGCGGTGCGCAGAGCCGCCGGCGGGGCGGCGGCGGAACTCTCCATGACGGTACGGAACCGCTGGGAGACCAGTGCTTCGAGACGCTCGTACGCCCGTGTGTCGCGCTTCTGCCTGGCGGCCAGGTCCGGACGCTCACCGCCGGACCCCACACCGTCGTCCGTGGTGCCCTCGTAGTCGGCGATCTCACCGAGCAGCCGGACGACCTCGCCGTCGACGTCGCCACCGTGGCCGATCTCGGCCAGCCCGGCCAGGAGCATCTGCCGCAGCGAGGTCCGCTCGGCGAACTCGATCAGGCGGGCGAAGGACGCCGCGCCATGCGGATCTCCCTCCTCGAACAGTTCCATCGCGAGTTGGAAGGCCCTGCGTTCGGGCTCGCCGAATCCGCGGACAAGGTAGTCCTGGGCGTCACGCCAGCCCCAGCCCCGGCGCAGATCGGCCAACCCGTCCATCATCGACAGGTACTCGTCCATGGCGGCCCTGGTCCGGCCCGCGGCCTGGAGGACGAGCGCCCTGCGCATGGCGTGCAGCACTTCGGCGTGCGGTTGACGCGAGTCGCGGGTCAGCGCGGTGCCCGCCTCGTCGGCGAGGGCCAGCGCCTCGTCGGTGCGGCCCTCGTCCGCGGCCAGCAGGGCGAGCAGGTCACAGGCCTGGGCGTGGTAGTCGTGGGCGCCCCATTGGGCGGCCAGGCGCCTGGCCTCCTGCGCATGCTCCCGTGCGGCGGCCGGGTCATCGGTTTGGATCGCGATGATCGCCAGGTTGTACTCGATCTGCACCTTGGTCTGCCGGTACATGCGCCACCCGGCGACCTCGGTCGCGAGCTTCAGATGGGACCGAGCCTCCTCGTAGCGCTCGCGGACCACCAGCAGCCTGCCGAGCGCGGCGATCGTCTCCGCGGCGGCGGACCGGTCGGGTCTCTTCCGGGACCGGTGGTAGGCGACCGCATCCGTCAGATACCTCTCCGCGGCGTCCAGGTCGCCCTGCGCCCCGGCCCACTCGGCCCGCTGGAGGGCGAGTGCGTGGACCGCGCCCGGGAAGATCGCGTACCTCGGATCGTCGCCGATCCGTTCGGCGAGTTCCTGTGCGGCCCCCACCTCGCCGCTGCGCGCCGCCGCAAGGGCCTGGCGCAGCAGGTGGATCGAGGTCGTCGCCATCGCCGGAGTGTCCCGGAGCCGCATGCGCCCGCCGAGGACCCTGCGCAGCCGGTACCCCAGCCACGCCATTCCCGACAGCGCCGCCAGCCCGACGACGGCCGCGACGACGGGGCCGAACTGCGCCCAGATCAGCCAGCCGGTCGCGATCGCCGCCCCACCGCTCAGCCCCCGGCGGAAGTACTTCAGATAGAACCCGGCCGGGCCCGGCGGCGCCGGGCCCGGCCGGGGCGGGCACAGCCGGTCGTTCACGCTCGTGCTCACGGTGGCGAGGACGGCCGCGGCGAGCGCGACGTCCACCGGACGAAGCACTCCGCCGACGGCCAGCCAGATGACGGCCATGCCCGCGGCGGTCTCCGCGCCCATCGCCATGAGGATCGGCGTTCGAGCGGGCACCGACTCCTCGGGCCGCACGTACGCGCGAGGCCCGTCGCCGGACGTCTCCGCCCGGTCCTCCCGGTCGTTCGACAGCAACCGGTGCTCCGTCACGTCGTGGACCGCCAGCAGTCTTCCGGCGAGGCTCTGCGGCGAGCACGCCAGCCCGAGCAGCAGGTGGACGATCTCGACCTTGCGGCCTCGCCGGCGGGCCTCCCGGCGTGCCACGGCCAAGGCCGTCTCGGCCTCCACGGAGAACCGCCCGCCGTCGGCCGGGGCCTCCTCCTCGTCTCCCGTCCGGTCGCGAAGCCGGCGCTCGATCGCCTCGAGCGCCACCCCCTGCGCCGCGAGGAGGGCTCCGTCCCGGACGGTGATCGCCAGAAGCAGATGTCTGGTCTCCACCCGGCGACCGCCGAGTTCCCGTGTCAACTCTTCGGCGGTTCCGATAACGGATGCCGCATGTTCGGAGAAACCCTCGAGCACCCGCCAAGGGTGGCACGGGCCGGCGAACACCTCACTTGATCACAATTTTCGTTACCCGTTCGAGACCTTTTGCGCGTCGAATTAATGATCATCCGCAGGTGTGCGGATATGGGCGACCCGAAGAACTCTTGCTGCTATGTTGTCGTACGGTCGTTTCGGCCGCCCACCAAAGAAGGCGCGTCCGAAATCAAGGAAGGAACGTCCGAAATTCAGGCACCGTCGGCGACGTTCACATGAACGATCTTCACGGCGCCGTTTCCGCACGGCCGAGGCCGCCAGAACTCCGCAGACCGCCGAAAAGCGCATGTTCTCCCCCCGCAAGGGCAGACGCGTGACGCGAACGATCGATGGTGACGATGCAGAATCCCCCCAGCCCGAGCGAGGCCGTGGAAAGCGCGCTGCGCGAAGGAGGGTCGACCGCCGAACTGTTCCTCGCGCTCGTCGCCGCCGACGTCCGCGGCGACTGGAGCCGGATCGAACTGCTGACCAGGGCGTCCGGGCGGGTCGCCAGGTCCACGGCCGCCGACGCCGAGCCCGGTGGGACCCGGTGGAACGGCCACCGCCTCACCGGCACCGCCGCCCGCGCCGTGCGGGTCGCACAGGGCATCGCACGGGACTACGACCTGGACCCTCTGCCTCCGGGGGCGCTGGTCCTCGGTCTCATCGCCTCCCCCGAAACCGCCGTCTCGGCGGCGCTCCGTCTCGGCCGCGAACGCGAGCGCGACGCCTTCGCGGCACTCGTGCAGGAAGAACTTCTCGGCACCGAACTGGAGGGACTCGATCTCACGGCCCGCTGGAAGGACACGGAGGGCGCCGTTCCCCCGGCGGACCGGACGCGCCCGGCTCCCCCCGTCCCGGACCGCGCACCCGCACGGCCGAAGGAGCCACCCCGTCTCTCGACCCGTCCACCGACACGGCCGAAGGCCCCTCCTCGTCCACCGGCCCGTTCTCGACGAACGGCCTCACGCCGGATCCTGCTCTTCGGCACGGTGTTGCTGGTGATCGCCGGAGTGGTCGGGATGTCGACCGCGCCCGAACCGGATCGTCCGGGCCCGCCGGCGCACCGGATCCTCCTGGCCGACGATGCGGTCGGCGCCGGTTTCACCGCGCTGCCTGGCCAGACGCGTGCTTCGTCGCCGGCACCGGGACCCGGCACGGGACGCCTGCGTTGCGAGAACGCCGCACGACGATGGGTGCGTGGACAGACCCGCGTTCTGATCGAGATCCGGCGCTGCGAGTCCTTCGTCCGGGCCGCCAACCTCCATCACCTCGCCGAACGCGGGCTCCTTGCCGGCGCCGCATCGAGGACGCCCACCACCGCGATCCCCCACGGCCTGCTCACCAGAGGGGTCGAGCCGACCGAGACCAGAGCCCCGTACGCGGCCGTCATGTTCCGCAGGGGTCAGTACATCACCCACGTACGGATGGCCGCCCCCGGGCGGGCTCTGCCCTCCGGGGGCGAACGGCTTCTCGTCGAACTCGCACAACGCCAGTGGCGCGCAACGCCCGGCACACCGGGCGACCCCGTACGCCCGGTGTCCGGGCGCGACCTCTCCGCACGCGTGTCCCTCTACATGTTCCTCCTCACCCTGGGACTCGTCCTGGTCGCTAACATCTCGGCCGCGGCCCGCAACCGGCGCCTGGCGGCCGTCAGCAGGTGGCCTCTCGACACGCCCGGCCTGACCTGGCATGACGTCAGCGAGCCCGCCTGGAGGATGGGTTACGAGGCCCAGGCGAGGTTCTGGTTCTTCTGCGGATTGTGGGGAGCGCTGCTGGTCCTGCCGCTGCCGCCCATCGTCAAGATCATCGGCTTCGGGCTCTGCGCGAACCAGTTCACGCTCAGCGGTCATTTCCAGCCCGGCCGCCACAGGCTCTGGGGACGGCACTCGGCGCCGCAGATCAGGCTGCGCATACGTGCGGGCGGAGCCGGCATCCGGGCGCTGGCGGCCGCCGCCCGGGGAGTCCAGCTGGCCGCCCTGGTACCGCTCGCCATGATCGTCATCCTCGTTCTGCTGGGCCCCTACGGATACCTCCAACCGCTCGGGCGGTTCGATCCCGTGGTGGTCGCCGATTCGACCCTGTCCCGTCCCGTCCGGCTCCTGCCCGTGCCGCTCGTCGTCCTCGGGCTGGCGCTCATCACCGCGACCTCGTGGAAGCTCGCCGCGCTGCTCTACCGGACGGCCCTACGGCACAACGGCCTGGACGCCGACCGCCTGCGCCGCCTCGACCCCCGCCCGCCCGTCCTGTACCTACGCAACGGCGCCGACGACGCGCTGACGATCCGCACCAGTCCGCCGACCCGCTGGTCGGTCTTCGACAAGTTCCGTGCGAATCAGTTCGAGCCGTTCGAGGAGGTGATCGTCCGTTTCCTGTCCGCCTACGGACCCGTCATCGCGCTCGAGCACCCGAACTCGCCTCCGGCACCGCCCGGCTCGATCCGGGCGGCCGTGCCGGACGAACAGTGGGAACCCATGCTCCTGCGCCATGTCCGGGAGAGCGGGCTCATCGTCATCGGAGCCGCGCCCGAGACCTTCGGGGCCGGGCTCGGCTGGGAGATGACGGCGATCACCGAGATGAACGCCCTGGACCGAACCATCCTGGTGCTGGCGCCGCGCCCGGCCGACGAGATCACGCGTTACTGGCGGCGCTTCCGTGAAATGTCCCCCTTCGCCATCCCCCATGAGATCGATCCCCACGCCGACCGGACGCTGGCGGTCCACGGCGCCCCGTCCGGCCGGTGGACGGCCGTTCACGGCGACAAGCGCACGGATTGGGCCTACGGCCTGGCCGTATCGCACCTCGCCGAGCAGATGATCGGACCTGGACAGGACCGGTCCGACCCCCGCTGACGCGCCCCGACTGCTTGCGAGGGGCGGTCGGGGGGAGCCAACGGCCGGGGGGTGGAGCATGGGCGAACGGGGTGCGGGGAGCAGGCTGACCGTTCTGCTGGCGTTCCTGGCCAATCTGGGCATCGCCGTCGCGAAGATCGTCGCGGCGGCGGTCACCGGATCGGCGTCCATGGCGGCCGAGGCCGCGCACTCGGTCGCCGACACCTTCAACGAGGTGCTGCTGATGGTGGGGCTGCGGCGCAGCGGGCGGCCCGCCGACCGGCGGCACCCGTTCGGGTACGGCAAGGAGCGCTACATCTGGACGCTGCTGGTCGCGGTGATGATCTTCGGGATGGGCGCGCTGTTCGCGTTCTACCAGGGCGTGCAGACCCTGCTGGGGCACGGGGCCGAGGAGGAGGCCGACCCGCTGGCGGCCTACGCGGTGCTGGCGGTGGCGTTCGCGCTGGAGGCCGTGTCGTGGTCGCAGGCGGTGCGGCAGGTCCGCGCCGCCGCCCGCGAGGACGGGCTGTCGTGGAGACGCTACGTGCGCGCCACCGACGAGCCCACCTCCGTCAGCGTGCTGCTGGAGGACTCCGCCGCGCTGGTCGGCGTGCTGCTGGCCGCCTCCGGCATCGCGCTGCACCACCTCACCGGCTCGCCCGTCTGGGACGGGGTGGGCTCCGTCCTGATCGGCGTGGTGCTGACCGCGGTCGCCCTGTCGCTGGGCCGCCTCAACCTCAACCTGCTCATCGGGCAGCAGGCCGACCCGCGGCTGATCGGGTTCGTCCGCGCGCACCTGGCCGCCGCCCCCGAGGTGGAATGGGTGGTCGACCTGCTCACCATGACGGTCGGCGCCGGACGGGTGCTGGTCTGCGCCCGGCTGGACTTCCACGACGACCTGGCCTCGGCCGACATCGAACGCGCCTGTGTACGCCTGGCCGAGGAACTCCGCCGGGGCCGCGCCGAGATCGACGAGGTCTTCCTCGAGCCCGTCCCGCGCGACGATCCCGACCTGCGCCGCCAGGTCATCGCCCGCTACGGCCTCTCCCTCGACTCCCCCGGCCCGGACGCCCCCGCCTGACCGCGGGGCGGGTCACCGCCGTAGGTTCGGGTTCTCAGGCCCGGTGCGTGCGTCGAGGAGTGTCATGAACGAGATCCCGGAGGCCCGTCGCGCGGATGTGCGCAAGGGCGGCGTTCTGCGGACCGTCGCCCTTCTGCTGTGTCCCGGCTGGGATCTGGTGTCGGACCGCTTCCAGGCCGTCGAGCTGCTGCGCGGGGCGGGTGTCCCGGACAGTGCGTACGACGTCCAGGACGCCAAGCCGTCCCTTTCCGAGGCCGCCGTCGAGAGCCTGCCCCGGCTCCTCCGCCGCGACGGCCGCTGGTCGGTGGGCGCCACGGAACGGGGCCGTTTCTCCGGCCGCGCCTACGAGACCGAGGCCGAGGCCGCCCGGGCGTTCATCCAGACCGTCATCGCCCTCGAAGCCGTCTCCATGGGCGGCGTGGGCGTCGGCGGGAAGAAGATCGAGCCCCATATCCGGCCCCGCTACCAGGAGGCCGCCCGTCGCGCCCTCGCCGAAGCCTCCGCCCTGCTGTCCGGCGCCCCCTGAGCCCGTCGTTCCGGCGGGAGGTCGTCCGGCCCGTTCGGGGGCTCCCGTTCGCTCAGGTCAGGTTCAGGTGCAGACGCACGGTGGTGCCGTCGGGCCGGGCGTCGATCTCCACCAGGTCGCACAACTGGCGCACCGCCCACAGGCCGTGCCCGCGTTCCTGCCGGGGGTCCGGCGGCAGATAGCCCAGGTACCAGGAGGGGGCGGCGGCCCGTCCGGAGTCGGTGACGTCGCACACGATGCGCCGTCCGCTGCGCCACACGGCCACCTGCCCGCCGCCACCGCCGTGCTGGACGGCGTTGGTGGCGACCTCGTTGGCGGCGAACACCAGCCGCTGCACCCCGGCCGGGGCCATGCCGCGCGCGGCGGCGGCCTCCGCCACGAAGACCCGCACCTTCGACAGGTCGGACCCGAAGCTCATCCGGGCCTCCTCGCCGTCGGCGGGGGCCGGTGTCAGACGGCGCTCCCATGCCCTGTTCGGGGCGGCGTAGTGGTCGCTGGCGTGCGCGGCCGGGCCCGCCACCAGCTCCGGATGGGTGCGCCGGGCGTCGGCCACCACCTGCTCGGGCAGCGTGCGGGTGTCGTACGGGCACACGATCCACGCCGGGCAGTCGGCGAAGGCGATGTTGATCACCGACTCGTAGCGGGTCCACTCCGCGGTCTCCAGCGCGTCCCGGCCGTGCCACACCGGCTCGCCGATCACCCGCACCCGCCGGTGCCGGCCGGTGGCGGTGCGCCGGTCGACATAGCGGTGGTAGGCGCCCAGCGTGCGGCCCGGCGCCTGGTACCACTCCTGGGCCCGGACGAACTCCACCCGTCCGGCCGCGTCTCCCAGCGCCTGGCGCAGCAGGTCGATGTTGGCGTCGGTGGTCACCGCCAGCACCGCGTCCTCCCGGTCGAGGCCGTCCAGGCAGAACGGCACCGTCGCGGCCAGGAACTCCTCGTCGCTGCCGTAGACCAGCCCCTGGTGGACCAGGCCCGGCTCCGTCTCGGGACGCGCGGCGCGCGCTTCGGTGACGCCGGTCATGCGGTCACCTCCCGCGGAGTGACGATCAGGGAGGGCTCCTCGTCCCAGCCGACCAGACCGACCACCTGGCACAGCAGCGGCGCCAGGTTCGCCACGTGCACCCGCCGCCCCTCGGGCAGCCGCTCGGCGACGTGGGCCAGCACCCGCACCCCCGCCAGGTCGATGAACTCCAGCTCGCTCATGTCCACCCACACGTCCCCCGGCCAGTCCAGTGCACTCTCCATCGCGGCGGCCAGGGCGTCGACGGTGCGGTAGTCCACCGTGCCCGTCACGCGCAGCGTCCACCGCCCGGAGCGGAAGGACGGCACCAGCCGCAGCAGGCCGTCGCTGTACAGGGGCTCCAGTTCCACCGCCCGGGGGTGGCGGCGGTCGAGGTCGTCCAGTTGGGCGGCGTCGAAGCGGCGGGCGTCGTACTGGCAGACGGCCGAGGCCGGGCTGTCGGCGAACACCTGGTTCACCTTGGTCTCGTACTCGCCCAGCCGCTCGCCGCCGGGCACCCCGCGCAACGCCCAGCCCATCTCACCGCTGACGCGGAGCCCCGTGTAGCCGGCCGCCAGGGAGTCCCTGGTCTCCCTCACCAGGGTGGCGACCATGGCGTCGGGATCGAACGACCCCGTCGCCAGGTAACCGTCCTCGGCCGTGGTCACCAGCAGTTGCCCGCCGGCCAGCGCCGGGTCCGTGCGCACCCCGGCCGCCCTCAGCCAGCCCAGCACCTCCGGCACCGCGCTCTGGTCGGCGAAGTACAGCACCCGCTCCCCGCGCTCCAGGCCGTCGCGCACGTACCCGGTGACCACCCGGCGTCGTTCCGCGTCGTCGGCGAACGTCAGGCACAGATGGTCGCCGTGATCCACGTCCTGGATGCGGCGCTCCCGGTTGTCGCGCGTGATCACCCCGGCCTCACAGTCTCCCCGTACGTCACCGCCCGTCGCGGCGGAAGTCCCCCCGCACACTGTATGTCCTTTTCGTGGCCTCCTCGGGTCTCCCGGGAGGCCAGCGGCGAAGTACCCGGGTTCTCAGGTGGGGGCGCCGGCCCGGGAGGACCTGCGGTCGGCGGCGACGACGGCGTCGAGCAGGCCGGGGAAGACCTCGCCGACCTCGTCGCGCCGCAGGGCGTTCATCCGCGAGGTGCCGACGTAGTACTGCCGGATGAGACCCGCCTCGCGCAGGACCCGGAAGTGGTGCGTGGCCGTGGAGTTGCTCACCGGAAGGTCGAACGCCCCGCAGCGGAGGTCCTCGGGGGCGTCCCACAACTGCGTGACGATGCTCCGCCGCACCGGGTCGGCGAGGGCCTCCAGGACCCGCTGGAGCGTGATCGTCCGCACGTCGGGGTGCTGCGGGATGCGGTCGGAGTCCATGACCCCATCGTACGACAACCATCAAAGTTTGACAGTCATCGTACTTTCGTGTTCGAGTGGGCTCCTCACTCCCCGGAAGGAAGGACGACGCGATGTCCAGGACGGTGCTGTTCCACGAGCTCGGCGGGCCCGAGGTGATGCGGCTGGAGGACGTGGAGACCGGTGAGCCGGGTCCCGGCGAGGTGCGGGTCCGCGTGGACGCCATCGGCCTGAACAGGGCCGAGGTGCTGTTCCGCACCGGCCGCTACATCGAGCCGGTGAAGCGGTTCCCCGCCAGGCTGGGCACCGAGGCGGCGGGCGCGATCGAGGCGGTCGGCGAGGGCGTCACCGGGTTCCGTCCCGGGCAGCCGGTCAGCGTCGTGCCCGCGTTCTCGCAGAACGACTACGGGGTCTACGCCGAGCGGGCGATCGTGCCCGCCGCGGCGGTGCTGCACCGTCCCGAGGGGCTCGGCGCGGTCGAGGGCGCGGCGGTGTGGATGCCGTACCTGACCGCCTACGGCGCGCTGGTGCAGGTCGGCGGGATGCGCCCCGGGGACACGGTCGTGCTGAACGCGGCCTCCAGCAGCGTGGGGCTGGCCGCCATCCAGGTCGCCGGCCGGCTCGGCGCCACGCCGATCGCGCTCACCCGTACCGCCGCCAAGAAGGAGGCGCTGCTGAAGGAGGGCGCGGCGGAGGTCGTCGTCACCGAGTCGGAGGACGTGGTGGAACGGGTGCTGGCGGCGACCGGCGGCCGGGGCGCGGAGTTCGTCTTCGACGCCGTCGCCGGCCCCGGGGTGACGGACCTGGCCAAGGTGGTCGCCGACGACGGCACGCTCCTGGTGTACGGCGCGCTGAGCGGCGAGCCGACCCCCTATCCGGGGATCGACCTCGGCATGCCCCCGCTGAACATGCGCACCTACACCGTGGTCCGGGAGACGACCCCCCGGCCCGAGCGGCTGCGCCGGGCGGCCGCCTTCGTGACCTCAGGGCTGCGCTCGGGCGCCTTCCGCCCCGTGGTGGACCGCACCTTCGACCTGGACGAGATCGTCGCGGCCCACCGCCACCTGGAGTCCAACACCCAGATCGGCAAGATCGTCGTCACCGTCGCGCACTGACGGGGGCGCGGTCAGGGCTTGCGGGCCACGGCTCCGTAGGCGTCGATCGCCTCGGCGTCGGGGTCGTCCGGGCGCCACCGCGTGATCGGGACCAGGCCCGGCTCCACCATCTCCAGACCCTCGAAGCAACGGGCGAGCGCGTCGGGGCTGCGCAGGATGTAGGGGACGCCGCCGCTCTGCACCAGCTTGTCGGCGCCCTCGACCACGGCCGGGCTGGTGTCGGTGCCGTCCCACAGCACCAGGTGGCTGCCGGGCGCGGTGGCGTCCATCACCCGTCCCACGATGGAGCGCACCACCTCCAGGTCGGGTTCGTAGCCGAGGACCCCCATGAACATCACCGCGACCGGCCGGTCGAAGTCCAGCACCTTCTCCGCCCCGGCGAGGATCCTCTCCGGATCGTGGTAGTCGGCGTGCACGTACGTGGTCAGCCCCTCGGAGGTGGTGTTGGCCAGCAGCGCACGGGCGTGCACCAGCACCAGCGGGTCGTTGTCCACGTAGACGATCCGGGACTCGGGCGCGACCTGCTGGGCGACCTCGTGGGTGTTCTGCATCGTGGGCAGGCCGGTCCCGACGTCGAGGAACTGCCGGACGCCCGCCTCGGCGGCCAGGAAGCGCACGGCGCGGATGAGGAACCGCCGGGACTGCCGCGCCATGACGACGATCTCCGGGTACACCGCGGCCACGGCGTCCCCGGCGGCGCGGTCGGCCTCGTAATTGTCCTTGCCGCCCATCCAGTAGTTCCATATCCGCGCCGCGTGCGGCATGTCGAACTGAAGCTGCTCGGCGAGCTCGGAGTTCGGGTCGGCCATGTCCAGGCTCCATGGACGGGGGGGCGAGGCTGGGAGCGATCATACTCCCGGTCCGCTCAGGCCGTGGGCTTCTTCTCCCCGATGCCGGCATGGGCCCAGAAAGCACCCGTCATGGGCGGTGACGGGACTCTTGCTGCTTTTGGCACCGAGTGCCATCATGGCCCGGACCGATCACCGGCCCGGCCTCCGCGCAGGCGCCCGCCCCCTACCGGGGCCGTCCGCCCCGCGTCGTCGGGTCCGACCGCCGTGGAGGCAGCCCATGGGACGTTTGACCGGCAAGGTCGCTTTCATCACCGGCGCGGCGCGGGGACAGGGGCGGGCCGAGGCCGTCAGGCTCGCCGCCGAGGGCGCGGACATCATCGCGATCGACCTCGTCGACAACCCCAGCCCGTACGTCAAGTACCCCCCGGCCGCGCAGGCCGACCTGGACGAGACCGCCGAGCTGGTGCGGGAGCAGGGGCGGCGGGTGCTGGCCCGCAAGGCCGACGTGCGCGACCTGGGCGAGCTGGAGGCGGTGGTCCGCGAGGGCGTCTCGGAGTTCGGGCGGCTGGACATCGTGGTGGCCAACGCGGGGATCGTCAACTACGGCCGCACCTGGGAGCTGACCGAGGAGCAGTGGCAGGACGTCATCGACGTCAACCTCACCGGGGTGTGGAAGACGGTCAGGGCCACCGTGCCGATCCTCGTCGAGCAGGGCCAGGGCGGGTCGGTCATCCTCATCAGCTCGGTGGCGGGCCTGAAGGGACTGCCGTTCCTCGCCCACTACGCCGCCTCCAAGCACGGCGTGGTCGGCCTGGCCAAGACGCTGGCCAACGAGCTGGGCGAGCACGACATCCGGGTCAACACGATCCACCCGCACGGCGTCCGGACCGGCATGACCGACGGCTCGATGGGCGACCTGCTGGCCGGGTCCCCCATGCTCGGCCCCATCTACATGCCGGCGCTGCCCTACCAGATGGTCGAGCCCGAGGACATCGCCAACATGGTCGCCTTCCTGGCCTCCGACGAGGGCAAGTACATCACCGGCTCCCAGATGCGCGTCGACCTCGGCGCCCTCAACCGATAACCCCACGCCCGACGCACGTTCCCGTCCACCTGTTCCGGCAGATGGACGGGAACGCCTCCGAAGGAGCAGCCGGGAGGGCGTTCAGGAGCGGTACGGCAGGGGCGGTACGGCGGAGTCGAGGAGGCGGCCACGGGCGTCGACGCGCCCGCCGCCGATCCGGAGGGCGACGGACGACGCCATGGCCCGCACGATCTCGCGGCCCTGCTCGGCCGAGGCCCCGGCCGGGTCGCCGAGGACGCCCGACGGCGAGACGGCGCGGACGCCGTGGGCGACCAGGTCGGGCATGATCGCGGCGAGCGGGCGGGGCTCGCCGGTGACCCCGTCGAACGGCCGTACCAGGTCGGGGGCCAGGTGCAGCATGACGGAGGTCTCGGTGCGGCCGGCGTGCGCGTCGCCCCCCGGGGCCTCGCAGCCGACCCAGGCGACCTCGTGGCCCTCGGCGCGCAACCGGCGCACGGCGGCGTCGAGCGTGGGGACGTTGCCGCCGTGCCCGTTGACGAGGACGACCCGCCCGGCCCACAGCGCCAGCGACCGCACGGCCTCCACGATCACCGCGTGCAGCGCCTCGTGGCCGATCGAGATCGTTCCGGGAAAGCCCGCGTGCTCGCCGCTGGCGCCGTACGCGATCGCCGGCGCGACGAGCACCTGCCCGGCCGTTCGCGGGCGCAGCACGTCGGCCGCGCGTTCGGCGACGGCCTGGGCGATCACGGTGTCGGTGGACAGCGGCAGGTGCGGCCCGTGCTGCTCGGTCGAGCCGATCGGCACCAGGACCAGCGGGCCCGCCTGAACGTCCGGCCAAGCGCATCCCGCCAGAGGTCCCGCCGGGTCGTGCTCCCGGCTGCCGGGCACGTCAGTCCGCCGGGGCGTCGGCGACCGCCCCGCCGCCCAGGGTCAGGCGGAAGCCGGGCGGGATGAACAGGTCGTCGGGGGACAGTTCGTGGACGCTGGAGTGGCCCAGCCCCAGGACGGCGGAGTCCAGGCCGCTGCGCAGGATGTCCAGCACGTTCTCCACCCCGGCCTGCCCGTTGGCGGCCAGCCCCCACAGGTAGGCGCGGCCGATGAGCACCGCCCGCGCGCCGAGGGCGAGGGCCTTGGCCACGTCCCCGCCGCGCCGTACGCCGCCGTCGAGCAGGACCTCGACCCGGTCGCCTACCGCCTCGGCGATGGCCGGCAGCAGGCGGATGGTGGCGGGCGTGGTGTCCAGGTTGTTGCCGCCGTGGTTGGAGACCGACAGCGCGGTGACCCCGATGTCGGCGGCCCTCCTGGCGTCGTCCACCCGGGTGACGCCCTTGAGCATGAACGGCCCGCCCCACTCCTCGCGCAGCCACTTCACGTCGTCCCAGGTGGGCGGCGGGGTCTGCATCCACTCGCCGTACGCGCCGAAGAAGGTGGGGGCCTGGCCGCCCGGCGGCTGCAGGTTGGGGACGGTCAGGTCGGGGATGCGCCCGGTCCTGGCGAACCGCCACAGCCAGCCGGGGCGGGGCAGCACTCCGGGCACCATCCTCACCATGGTCCTGAAGTCGATCCTGTCGGGGATGGCCGGGCTGCCCCAGTCCCGGCCATGGGAGAACGACCAGTCCAGCGTCGCGATGAGCCCCTTGGCCCCGGCCTTGCGGGCGCGCTCCATGCGCTGCAGCATCGCGTCCCGGTCACCGCTCCAGTACATCTGGAAGAAGGTGTTCGGGTTGGCCGCGACGACCTCCTCGACGGGCTTGCTGGCGAACGAGCTGAGGCCCATGATGACGCCCCGGCCGGCCGCCGCGCGCGCCACCGCCACCTCGCCGTCGGGGTGCACGGCCTGGACCCCGGTCGGGGAGATCAGGACGGGCATCGAGGTCTCCACGCCCATCACCGTGGTCGACAGGTCCCGCTCGGCCCGGTGGCCGACGACGCGGGGCGCGAACCCGAGGTCGCCGAAGGCGTCCATGTTGTCCTTGATGGTCCGGCCGCGTTCGGAGCCGGCGAGCAGGGCGCCGTAGACCATGTACGGCAGCCGCTTTCTGGCCCTGCGCTGGGCCTCGGCCACGGTCTCGAACCAGGGGTTCCGGAGGGGCATGGGGTGTCTCCTAGCCGGGGGCGGCGGACGGGGCCGCAGCCCGCCCGCCGCCCGGAGGTGGGGTCGTCAGGGGATCCGCAGGCCCGCCAGCGGGCTCTCGGCGCACTCGCTCACCGGCGGCCGGTCCAGGTCGGGGCGGCGGCGGGTGAGCTTCACCGGGACCGGTCCCCTGCGGGAGTGGTCGACCGACGGCTTCGGGATGCCCGACCGGTCCTCGGGCCGCCGGGCCAGCAACTTCTCGCCGTGGCCCTGGACGCATTCGGGGTCGGGGCCGTCCAGTGGCAGGCCGGTGAAGAACTTGGCGGCCATGCAGCCGCCCTTGCAGGTGTCGTAGAAGGAGCAGGAGCTGCACGCCCCGCCGTTCTGCGGGCGGCGCAGGTCGCCGAACAGCTCCGACTCCCGCCAGACCTTCGTGAAGCCGCCGGGGTCGCGGACGTTCCCGGCCAGGAACTCCTCGTGGATGGCGAACGGGCAGGCGTACACGTCGCCGACCGGGTCGATCAGGCACACCACCCGCCCGGCGCCGCACAGGTTCAACCCCGGCAGCGGCTGCCCGTAGGCCGACAGGTGGAAGAAGGAGTCCCCGGTCAGCACGTTCTCGCCGTTCGCGACCAGCCAGTCGTACAGCTCGCGCTGCTGGGCGGGGGTGGGGTGCAGTTCGTCCCACACGTCGGCGCCCCGGCCGGAGGGGCGCAGCCGGGTCAGCCGGAGCTGGGCGCCGTAGGCGTCGGCGATCTCCTTGAACGCGTCGATCTGCGGGATGTTGTGCCGGGTGCACACCACGGACAGCTTGAAGTTCTCCATCCCGGCGTCGGCGAGGTTGCGCATGGCCCGCATCGCCACCTCGTACGAGCCGGGGCCGCGCAGCGCGTCGTTGACCTCGGCGGTCGCGCCGTCCAGGGAGATCTGCACGTCGACGTAGTCGTTGGCGGCCAGCCGCCGCGCCGCCTCGGGGGTGATGCGGACGCCGTTGGTGGAGAACTTCACCCCCACGTGGTGGGCGGTGGCGTAGTCCAGCAGCTCCCAGAAGTCGGAGCGGACGGTCGGCTCCCCGCCGCCGATGTTGACGTAGAAGACCTGCATGGCCTCCAGCTCGTCGATGACGGCCTTGCACTCGTCGGTGCTCAGCTCGCGCGGGTCGCGCCGTCCCGAGCTGGACAGGCAGTGCGCGCAGGCCAGGTTGCAGGCGTAGGTGAGCTCCCAGGTCAGGCAGATCGGCGCGTCGAGGCCGTGCTCGAACAGGTCGACCAGCCGCGGTGTGGTGGTCATGGGGTCCTCTCCACGAGCATGGACGACCGGGCGAGCGCGTCCAGCGCCGCGCCGTAGGCGGCCAGGTCGGATGCGGGGACGCCGGCCGCCGTGCAGGCGGCCCGGGCCGTGGGCGCGTCGGCCAGGCCCCGCACGACGGCCAGCAGGCGGCGGTCCTTGAGGAACGACAGCTTGCGGGTGCCGAAGTGGTAGAGCAGCGCGCCGAAGGGTTCGGGCCGCACCGAGACCTGCGGGTGCAGGTCCCAGGCGCGGTCCAGGTCGATGCCGGGCATGGAGGGTCTAGTAGACGCCGCACATGCCGTCGATCGAGACCTCCTCGATCAGCGACTCGACGACGGCGAGCTCCTCGGCCCGGTCGTCGGCCTGCTCGTGGACCCGGTTCTCGGGGGCGGTGGTGTCCATGGCGCTCTCCTTCGCTGACGTGCGGTGACGGTCCGTGCCGTGAGACGCCGATCACGTCACCGGGTAGCAGGGATACTAAGTGCATCGAGTGCCAAAAGAAAGGCTCCGCAAGGGATGACTTCGCCGGATTCCGGCCTCCCCGACGTCCTCGTGGTCGGGGCGGGCGGCAGCGGCGCCGTTCTGGCGGCCCGGCTCAGCGAGGACGCCGGCTGCCAGGTCCTGGTGGTGGAGGCCGGACCTGTGCCGCGCGCCCTGTCGGCGTTCCCCCCGGACCTGCTGGACGCGCGCCTCGTGCCCGGCGCCCGGCCGGGGAACGCCGCCGTCCGGATGTTCCCGGCCCACCTCATGCCCGGCCTGCCCTACATGGCGGCCCGCGGGCGCGTCCTCGGCGGCTCCACCACCGTGAACGGCGGATACTTCGTACGGGCGCGGCGCGCGGACTTCGACCGCTGGGCCGCCCAGGCGGGCGACGCCCTCTGGTCCTACGAACGGGCGCTGCCCTTCCTGCGCGCCCTGGAGACCGACCTCGACCACGGGGCCACCCCGCTGCACGGCGATCGCGGCCCGATCCCGGTCCGCCGCGTCGGCCTGGGACATCCCGCCGCCGCGGCGTTCCAGGCCGCCGCCCGCGAGCTGGGCCATCCGTTCGACCCCGACAAGAACGCCCAGGACCCTCCGGGCTTCGGCCCGGTGCCGTCGAACGCGGTGGACGGCCGGCGGGTCAACACCGGGATCGCCTACCTGCTCGGCGGCGCGCTCGCCCGTCCCAACCTCACCGTGCTGGGCGATCACGTGGTGCGTTCGGTGGTCGTACGCCGGGGCCGCGCGACCGGAGTCGTGGTCGAGCACGACGGGCGGCGGACCCTGCTCGAGGCCGGTGAGATCGTGCTGTGCGCGGGTGCGCTGGCCTCACCGCATCTGCTGCACCTGTCGGGCATCGGCCCGGCGGCGGACCTGGCACGCGCCGGCATCCCCGTCGCCTGCGACCTTCCCGCCGTCGGCGCCGCGCTCAGCGACCATCCCCAGGTGGTCCTGGAGTGGACGCCCCGGCGGCCCCTGGACGGGCCGGCCGGCTCCTGGCTCGGCGGAGTCCTGCACCTGTCCTCATCGGACGGCGACGAGGCCGGAGACCTGGAAATCCTCCAGTCCCTGGTGCCGGTGACCGGGCTGGTCGGCGGGAGGACGACGGTCCCCGGCGCGCCCCTGGCCTTCCTCGCGTCGGTCCAGACCCCTCGGCGGACCGGCGGAGTGCGCACCGTGTCGGCCGATCCCGACGTTCCGCCCCGCGTCGACTACGGCTACCTGCAGACCGAGGCCGACCGGCGCAGGATGCGCGAGGCGGTACGGGCGACCGCCGCCGTGGTGGCCACCGGGGCCTTCGGTGAGGTGTCCCGGGGACTGGTGGAGCCCTCCCCCGCGACGCTGGACGACGACCACCTGCTCGACCGGTGGACACACGCCCACCTCGGCACGTCCCAGCACACCTGCGGCACCGTGCCGATGGGCTCCGCCGTCGACGCCCACGGCAGGGTGCACGGCCTGACCGGGCTCCGCGTCGCCGACACCTCCATCCTCCCCACCGCACCGCTGCGCGGCCCCGCCGCCACGGCGGTCCTCGTCGGCGAGCTCATCGCCCACGCCGTCCGCCGGGAGTCCGGCTGACCCTCACGCGCCGGCGTCGTCCAGCACCGCCGTCAGGCCGGCCCCCACCTGCCGGATCGCCTCGTCCAGCAGCTCGGACAGGTCGGTCTCCGGCTCGCTGGACAGCCAGTGCTCGTACGCGGCGACCGCGGCCGCGAGGACGACGCTGCCGGCGAGCCGGGGGACCATCGCCGACGGCGGCAGCCCAGTGCGCCCCGCCACGAACTCCGTGACCACCGCCCGCCACGACGCGTACCGCAGGGTCGCGTCGGCCTGCAGGGTCGGCACCCCCAGGATGAGCTCCATGCGCTGCCGGTGCCAGGGCACGTCCCGGGGGTTGAACCGGTTGAACTCCACCACGGCCCGGCGGATCGCGTCCATCATCGGGACGCCCGGGTCGGTCTCGTCCAGCAGCTTGCGCAGCCTCCGCAGCTGGTCCTCGAAGTCGCCCCACACCAGGTCGTTCTTGGAGGAGAAGTAGCGGAAGAACGTCCGCCGCCCGATCCCCGCCGCCGCGGCGATGTCGTCCACCGTGGTCGCGTCGAACCCCTGCCGGGCGAACAGCTCGAACGCCAGCCGTTCCAGCGCCGCCCGCGAGGTCACGCGCGGCCTGCCCATGACCCGCTGGGCCCCGGCCTTCCCACCATCCGACGTCACGGACACCAGGTTCCCACGACCCCGCCGGCCCCGGAACGCGGTCAGGGAGCGGTGGCGTCACCGATGAGCCGCGCGACCTGGTCGGGGGCCTCCCCCATCGGGGAGTGGCCGCAGCCGGGCAGGGCGACATGACGGACCCCGGGAAGCAGCCGCGCCGCCCGCCGGGCCTGGTGCGGCGGTGTCAGCAGGTCGCGTGCGCCCCACGCGATGGTGACGGGCACGGCCGGCTCGAAGGGACGCAGCCGATAGGGGCGGACGGCGCGCTGGGCGGCGTCGAAGGTACGGGCGTGGGCCAGGGAGCGCAGGGCGGCGTCGGCGACCGGCGGGGGCACCCGCCACGGGCGGGCGACGAGCTGCCAGAACGCCAGGGTACGGCCGACCGGGTTGCCGGACACCAGATCGGTGCGGTCCCCCAGTGCCCGCGCCAACTGGCGCGCCACCCGCAGCGAGCCCAGCGCGTAGGCGGCCTCCAGGGACGTCCACAGGCCGATGGGGGACAACGCGACGGCACCGCCCACCGCGCCGGTTCTGGCCAGTTCGAGCGCGACGGCTCCGCCCAGGGAGTTCCCCACCACGGGCGGGCGATCGAGACCGGCGCCGGGGAGCCATCCGGCGACCGCGGCGGCCAGCGCCTGGATCGTGGGCATCGTGCCGTCCGGAAGCGCCGGGCTGTCGCCGAAGCCCGGCAGGTCCACGGCCACGACCTCGCGCTCGCGGGCCAGACGGTCCAGGACGGGGCTCCACACCTCGCGCTCCAGTTGCCGGAGCACGACCAGCAACGGCCCGCCGCCGCGACGCGTGTGCGCAAGCTGCATGCCCCGATCGAAACAGACGGCCCGGAACCTCGGTGCAAAAGCCTTCCATTGTCCGGTTCAGGACCGGGCCTTTCAGGTCTCCGTCTTGATTTCGAACCGAGGGGCTTCCTTTACATTGTAGATTCGTTGTGGAGATCCGGCCCGCGCACCGCGTTCCCCGTCTCGACCGCACCCACGGGCTCCGGAGCCGGATTTCTGGAATGCTGGGCGGATGTGCGCCGCTTCGTCCCTTCCGGAGCCCATCACGGCCGATCCGCCTGGGGGCGTCTCCCATCCCCTGCTCACCCAGTCCTGGCTGGATCTGGCCTTCATCCACTGGGCCGTGGACCCCGAGGACGTGAAGCCGTTGCTGCCGGCGGGAGCCGTTCCCGACACCCTCGACGGGGTCACCTACGTGGGGCTCGTCGCGTTCCGGATGCACCGGGTGGGATGGTTCCGCCTCCCCGGCCTGCCCTACCTGGGCACCTTCCCCGAGACCAACGTCCGGCTCTACTCGGTCGACGAGCACGGGCGACGCGGCGTGGTCTTCCGCTCGCTGGACGCCTCCCGGCTCGTCCCCGTGCTCATCGCGCGCGCGGGTTTCCGGCTCCCCTACCTGTGGTCCCGCATGACGATCCGCACGGACGGCGACGTCGTCAGCTACACCAGTTCACGGCGATGGCCCGGCCCCCGCGGCGCCCACAGCCGGATCGCCGTCCGGACGGGCGAACGGATCGAGCGGCCCACCGAGCTGGAGCACTTCCTGACCGCCCGCTGGGGCATGCACAGCACCTTCTTCGGCCGCCTGAGGTACCTGCCCAACGTCCATCCGCGCTGGCCCCTGCACCGCGCAACGCTGCTGCACTGCGACCAGACCCTCACCGCCGCAGCGGGCCTGACCGGAGAACTCGGCGATCCGGTGAGCGTGCTGTACTCCCCCGGCGTCCCGGTCCGCTTCAGCCGCCCCGCCCGCCCGGCCGACATCTCCACACCCTGAACGCAGTGACCGCCCCACGCAAACGCCGCCCCGGCCGGGGCGGTGATCTGGGCGACGTCCAAGTCCTTCCCCGCCGGTACTCCACCATCTGATCCGAACGCCGCGCCCTGGACCGGCCCTGGTCACCGGGTGGCCGCACGCAGGGTTTCCGGAAGCGTGCCTAGAACCAGCCGGGCATGTAAGGGGCGCCGTTCGGCCAGAACCCGCTGGCCAGCGCATTCGCCCTGGCCTCCCCGTGCGGATGCCCCGCCTCGGCCGCCTTCCGGAAGCACTCCTCGGCCCGTGCCATGTCCTCCTTGTGCTCGCTGCGGACACCGAGGTTGAACAGCGAGTTCGCATCCCCGGCCGCCGCCCCCCTCTCCCACCACTCATCGGCCTCGTCGCGGCGCTTGAGGGAGTAGAGCAGGTCGCCGAGGCTGCACATGGCGCGCGCGTCGCCCTTCTCGGCCCCGCGCCGCAGCCACGGCTCGGCCTCGTCCGGCCGGTTCAGCTCTCCCAGCGCGACGCCGAGGTTGTTCATCGAGCCCACGTGACCGGCCTCGGCCGCGATCTGGAACTGCTCCACCGCCCGCTCGAGGTCCCGGCGTTCGACGAACAGCAGCCCCAGGTTGTACCGGGCGCCCAGGTCACCCGCCTCGGCCGCCGCCCGGTACCAGGTCTCGGCCTCCTCGACGCGGCCCTGGTCGTGCTTCAGGATGCCGAGGTTGCGCATCGCGACGTCGTCACCGGCCTCGGCGGCCGCCCGCCACCATCGTTCGGCCTCGGCCTCGTCCCGCTCCACCGCCAGGAGACCGAGATTGACCATGGCACCGGCGTGCCCCTTCCCGGCGACGGCCCGGTAACGCCGCTCGGCCTCCTGCGTCCGCCCCTGCTCGGCCAGCGACTTCGCCAACCGGAACTCGGCCTCGAGAGTGTCCTCGTCCACGTCGGTCCCTTCTTCGTGTTCCGCCGTGCTCAGACCATGAGCGGACGGCATCGGTTCCGCCGGGCGCCTGGAGCCGGCGAGGGAGAGCAGGGAGTGGGCGAGCCCCACTGCCGGTGCACGTACAGGGCTTCCGGGCGGGGCTCGGTTCATGGTGTCGGGCGTTGTGCCCATTCGGGGGTCCAGGTGCCGGGGTGGGCGGGGTGCGCGGAGCCGAGGTGGCCGCGGAGGGCGGCGAGCGCGGGGTGGGGTTGTCGCCGCGCCAGATCAGCGAGTGCGGGTAGACCTGTGTCGGGCCGTGGACGGGGATGCGCCGCAACTCGTGGCCGGCGGGCCAGAGCAGGCGGGTCCGTTCGCCGGCGAAGGTCGCCAGCGCCGGGGAGTCGGCGATCGTGTCGAGGAGCGGCTCGGTGCCGAAGTCGGGGCCGGTCACCTCGATGGTGAGCCCGAACGCGGCGGCGAGGTCGTCGTAGTAGGCGGCCCACTCGGTGCCGGCGACGATGCCGGGCATCCAGATCCGGTGCCCGGCGAGTTGCGCGGGGGTGACCGCGCGGGCGGTGGCGAACTCGTGTGCCGGGCCGGTGAGGAGCTGGAGGGGCTCGTCGAAGACCCGGGCCGCCTCGATGCCGTCGGGGAGGCGCCGCGGCGGCACGGTGACGGCGCGGAAGGTCGCGTCGATCGTGCCGGAGCGGACGGCGACGAAGGTGCGCACGGCATCGAGGTTCACGACCACCGGATCCTAGGAGCACAACGAACGGTTGTGGCTCATGGCCGGATCGGTTGTTTGATCACCTCTCCCGCCGCCCGTTTGGATGCCTGTGGTCAACGCGGGGTTGTCCGGGTGCGGCGGCGGAGGATGCGTGCTGGGCATGGGGGCCGGGCGGTCATTGGGGCGGCGGTTCGGGTGGCTGTGGGCGGCGTACGCGGTCAGCGCGTTCGGTACGCGGCTGGCGTTCGACGCGTTCCCCCTGATCGCGATCCTCGTGCTGCACGCCGGACCGGCGCAGGTGTCGATGCTGGCGGCCGTGGGGCCCGCGGTGGGGGCGGCGCTGGCGGCGCCGCTCGGCCCGTGGGTGGAGTTCCACCGCAAGCGGCCGGTGATGATCGCGATGGACCTGGTCCGGTTCGCGGCCCTGATGAGCGTCCCCGCCGCGTTCGCGCTCGGCCGGCTCGGTCTGGTCCAGCTCGTGGTCGTGGCGGTCGTCGTCGCCGCGGCGGACATCGCCTTCAACGCCGCGGCGGGCGCATGTCTGAAGGCGCTCGTCCCGCCGCGGGACCTGGTGGTCGCGAACGGGCGGCTGGAGTCCACGACCTGGACCGCCACCATGCTCGGACCGCCGCTCGGCGGTGCCGCGATCGGGGTGTTCGGCCCGGTGGCGACCGTGGTGGCCGACGCGGTCAGCTACCTGCTCTCCGCGCTGGGGATCCGGGCGATCGGCGGCGGGGAGCCGCGCCCGGCGCGCACCGGCGCACCACGGCCGCGCCCCGGCGACCTGCTCGAAGGGTGGCGGCACATCCTGACCCATCCGGCGCTGCGCCCGCTGTTCTTCAACACGACCCTGGTCAGCGGCCTGATCATGGCGGCCTCGCCGCCGCTGGCCGTCCTCATGCTCGGCCCCCTCGGGTTCGCCCCCTGGCAGTACGGCCTGGCGTTCGCGCTGCCCTGCGCCGGCGGCCTGATCGGCGCGCGGCTGGCCGGCCGGCTCGTCGCCCGGTTCGGGCGGCACAGGGTCCTGCTCACCGCCGGGACGCTGCGCGCCTGCTGGCCCGTCGCGCTGGCCTTCGTCCACCCCGGCACCACCGGGCTCGTGCTCGTCATCGTCGTCGAGTTCGGGCTGATCACCTGCATGGGAGTGTTCAACCCGGTGTTCGCCGCCCACCGGCTCGACCGGACCCCGGCGGACCGGGTCGCCCGCACCCTGTCCGCGTGGTCGGTCACCGGCAGGCTCACCATCGCGGCCATGACCGCCCTGTGGGGGCTGCTGGCCGCCGTCACCGGCCCCCGCACCGCGATCGCGATCGCCGGTCTGCTCATCATGGCGACCCCGCTCCTGCTCCCCCGGCACGACCACGGAGCACAGGAGACCTGACCTCCCGAACGCCGGGGATCAGATCCCGCGGACGACGCGGGGGACGTGACGCTCACGCCCGCCCCACGGCGCATCGGCGTCGCGGTCAGTCGGTGCCGGACTCCATCGCGGCGTGGTCGAGCAGCTGGTCGTTCTCACCGGGGGCCTCGCCGCGGGAGGCGATCGCCTCGGCCCCGCCCTCGGGCATCTCGCCGATCAGCCCGGTCGTGGCCGTCTGCGCGGCGCCGATCAGCGCCGGGTGCGGGGTGCCGACGATGCCGAGGTCGGCGTACTGCTCGAGCTTGGCGCGGGAGTCGGCGATGTCGAGGTTGCGCATGGTCAGCTGGCCGATGCGGTCGACCGGCCCGAACGCCGAGTCCTCGGTCCGCTCCATGGACAGCTTGTCCGGGTGGTAGCTGAACGCCGGGCCGGAGGTGTCCAGGACGGAGTAGTCCTCGCCGCGCCGCAGCCGCAGGGTCACCTCGCCGGTGACCGCCGTGGCGACCCAGCGCTGCAGCGACTCGCGCAGCATCAGCGCCTGCGGGTCCAGCCAGCGGCCCTCGTACAGCAGCCGGCCCAGCCGCCGGCCCTGGTCGTGGTAGATGGCCAGGGTGTCCTCGTTGTGGATGGCGTTGACCAGCCGCTCGTAGGCCACGTGCAGCAGCGCCATCCCCGGGGCCTCGTAGATTCCCCGGCTCTTGGCCTCGATGATGCGGTTCTCGATCTGGTCGGACATGCCCAGGCCGTGCCGGCCGCCGATGGCGTTGACCTCCAGCACCAGGTCGACGGCGGAGGCGAACTCCTTGCCGTTGACGGTCACCGGCCGGCCCTGCTCGAACCCGATCGTGACGTCCTCGGCGGGGATCTCCACGGCGGGGTCCCAGAACCGCACGCCCATGATCGGCTCGACGATCTCGATGCCCGCGTCCAGGTGCTCCAGCGCCTTGGCCTCGTGGGTCGCGCCCCAGATGTTGGCGTCGGTGGAGTAGGCCTTCTCCGTGCTGTCCCGGTACGGCAGGCCGCGCTCCAGCAGCCACTGCGACATCTCCGTGCGGCCGCCCAGCTCGGCGACGAAGTCGGCGTCCAGCCACGGCTTGTAGATCCGCAGGGAGGGGTTGGCCAGCAGGCCGTAGCGGTAGAACCGCTCGATGTCGTTGCCCTTGAAGGTGGAGCCGTCCCCCCAGATCTGCACGCCGTCCTCGAGCATCGCGCGCACCAGCAGGGTGCCCACGACGGCCCGCCCGAGCGGGGTGGTGTTGAAGTAGGCGCGGCCGCCGGAGCGGATGTGGAACGCCCCGCAGGCCAGGGCCGCCAGCCCCTCCTCCACCAGGGCCTCCCGGCAGTCGACCAGCCGGGCGATCTCGGCCCCGTACGCCGTGGCGCGGCCGGGCACGGAGGCGATGTCGGGCTCGTCGTACTGGCCGACGTCGGCGGTGTAGGCGCACGGCACCGCGCCCTTCTCCCGCATCCACGCGACCGCTACCGACGTGTCGAGGCCGCCGGAGAAGGCGATCCCGACACGTTCGCCGACAGGCAGGGAGGTGAGCACCTTGGACATGAGCAGAAGTATGCACGTTGATGCATGACTATGCAACCCGATCGCGGCCACGGGCGCCGCCCCGTTCGGAAAACCCGCTTTTCCACGGCGCTCCGGCCGTTGTATGCATGTCCGGTGCTGATCGTTCGCGCCATCGAGGCGCTCATCACCGCCTACGACAAGACCTCCCGGATGTCCCAGGGCACCGCGTGGGACGACCCGGCGCTCGCGGACGCGCTGCGGGCCCCCGACCAGGACCGGCTGCGGCGCGGGCTGGCACTGCTGGCGGAGTCCAGGACGAATCCCGAACTGCGCGCCCTGCGCGTGCGCAAGATCTCACGGTCCGTCATGGACCGGCTCGACGAGCTCACCGTCGCCGCCGACGACGAGAATCCGGACGTCCTGCTGCTGCTCGGCACCACCCGCATCCAGTACGCCTGGGAGATCCGGGGCGGCGCCTACGCCCGATACGTCGGCGAGGAGCGCTTCAGGCGCTTCTGGGCCGAGCTGCGGCAGGCCGAAGCGCCCCTGCGCCGTGCCGCGGAGCTGCTGCCCGACGACCCGGTCCCGTGGGACGAGCTGCAGTGGTTCGGCATCGGCATGCAGGTGGGGCGGCGGGAGCTGGACCGTATCTGGAACGAGCTGCTGTCGCGCTGGCCGTCGCTGTACGCCGGCCACTTCTCCCGCGTGCAGGCCATCTCCGACAAGTGGTACGGCTCCGACGAGGAGGCGGCCGAGTTCGCCGAGGCGCTGGTCGCCCAGGCCAAGCCCGGCGACCCGGTGGTGGCGAACGCGGCCGCGGCCCATTTCGAGATCGCCGTACGGAAAATGGACAAGGCGAACATCCCGGAAGCGGCCCTGCGCAACCACTTCGTCCAGCAGCCGGTCTACGCCCTCCTCGCCCAGGCCGCCGACCTGTGGCTCCAGGACCCGATCCCCCACCCGATGACCCTGGACGCCCACCACCTGTTCGGTGCCGCCTTCTACATCGCCGGCGACCTGGACCGTGCCCGCCGCCACCTGGGCCACCTCGACAGGAGGATGCCGGACCGCCTGCCCTGGGGCGCCGTCTCCCTCACCCCGGGCCGCTACTACTCCAGAGCCCGCAAGGCCCTACGCCTGTAGCCGCCGGCATCGTCTCCTGATCGCGTTCCCCGACCGATGCCCGCGCCCGGTGGCGAACACCGCATGCGGAGGTGAAGCACCGCCGGGGGCCGGGTCCGTGCCTTTCCGGCACGGACCCGGCCCCCGGAAGATCGCACTCCGGCTGTACCGGGCCGGTCAGGCCGCGATCATGCCGTGCGGGTCGATGACGAACTTCTGGGCGACGCCGCGGTCGAACTCCGCGTAGCCGCGAGGGGCGTCCGGGAGTCCGATCACGGTGGCGTTGACGGCCTTGGCGATCTGGGCGCGGTCGTTCAGGATCGCGTTCATCAGGTTGCGGTGGTAGCGCATCACCGGGCACTGGCCCATGGTGAGCGAGTGCGACTTGGACCAGCCCAGGCCGATCCGCAGGGACAGCGAACCCACCTTGGCCGCCTCGTCGACCGCGCCCGGGTCGCCGGTGACGTACAGGCCCGGGATGCCGAGCCGGCCGGCGGCCCGGGTGATCTCCATGCTCGAGTTGAGCACGGTGGCCGGCGCCTCGCCGGTGCGTCCCCGGGCCTCGAACCCGACGGCGTCGACCGCGGCGTCGACCTCCGGCACGCCGAGGATCTGCTCGATCTGCTCGGGCAGCGTCGCGTCCTGGGACAGGTCGACGGCCTCGCAGCCGAAGCTGCGGGCCTGCTCCAGGCGTTCCTTGTTGAGGTCGCCGACGATCACCACCGCGGCGCCGAGGAACTGCGCCGAGTAGGCGGCGGCCAGTCCGACGGGACCGGCTCCCGCCACGTACACCGTGGATCCGGACGTGACGCCCGCGCAGACCGCGCCGTGGTAGCCGGTCGGGAAGATGTCCGCGAGCATCGCCAGGTCGAGGATCTTCTCCATCGCCTGGTCCTTGTCGGGGAACTTCAGCAGATTCCAGTCCGCGTACGGGACCAGCACGTAGTCGGCCTGGCCGCCGACCCAGCCGCCCATGTCGACATAGCCGTAGGCCGAGCCGGGCCGGTCCGGGTTGACGTTGAGGCAGACCTCGGTGTGCCCCTCCTTGCACATGCGGCATCTGCCGCAGGAGATGTTGAACGGCACCGAGCACAGGTCGCCCTGCTTGATGAACTCCACGTCGCGGCCGACCTCGACGACCTCGCCGGTGATCTCGTGGCCGAGCACGAGACCCGCCGGCGCGGTCGTGCGGCCGCGCACCATGTGCTGGTCGGAGCCGCAGATGTTGGTCGCCACCACCTTGAGGATCACGCCGTGATCCAGCTTGCGGCCCACGTTGGCGGGGTGCACCCCGGGGCCGTCCTTGAGAACGAATTCCGGGTAGTCGATGTCCTGCACCTCGACCACACCCGGGCGCATGTAGGTCACTCCCCTGTTACCGGGCACGTTGCCGCCTCCTCCTGTCGAACGAGGGGACCGTGAGCCGAGACGGCGTGCCCGGTTGATGCCGGATGAAAGCCGTTCATCCGGTTTCAGGGAGTGGTTTTTGCCGAAGAATGACCCTCAGCGGTACACGTGGAAGGACTCGTAACTCTGCGAGGAGCCCTCGCCCACGACCACCTCGTAGCCGCCCACGGCCCACATCCGGTTCGTCCCCGGGATCGGGGCCAGCCCCGCGATGCGGGGGGCGAAGGCGCCGCGCGGCAGCTCGGCGGTCACCGTCCGCCAGCGCCTGCCGTCATGGCCCCAGAAGGTCGCCGGTCCCTCGAAGCCCTCGGGGTCCCCGGTGACCCATACCGTGCCGTCCCGGGCGACGCTGACGGCCTCCGGCCACTGGTTCTGGTCGGGCAGGCCGAGGTCCCGCCAGCGGCGCCCGTCCCAGTGCAGTACGGCGGGCCGGTGGTCCTCCCAGCCCTGCGGGATCTGGCCCACGAGCCACACGTTGTTGCGCCGGTCCACGTACAGGTCCCTGACCACCAGGCCGTTGTCGGGAGTGGCGACGGGCACGAACGTCCTGCCGTTCCAGCGGGCGGCGTACGGCTGGACCGGCTCGCCGGGGGCATGGCGGTAACCGGCCACCCAGACCTCCCTGGCCGACCGCGCGTCGATGGAGGTGACGGTCACGCCCTGGGGGAACGACGTCGAACGCCAGCCGCCGCGGACCCGGCGCGCCGCCCACCGCTCGCTCGCCAGCCAGGTTGCCCCGGGTGCGACGGCGAGCTTGGCGAAGCCGTGGGTCACCATGTCGTCGGGCATGGCCACCTCGCGCCAGCGCCGCCCGTCGAAGTGCGCCATGCTCTGCCTGGTCTGGCTCCACCCGTACACCCACACGTTGCGGGGCGAGGACGTGGCCACCGAATGCCAGTACGAGACCTTGGGGAGCCCTGCGGCGGGCACGCGGTTCCACTGCCGTCCCTGCCAGTGCAGCAGCACGCCCCGCGCCCGGCCCGTGCCGTCGACCTGGTGACCCGCCGCCCAGGCGTCCCACGGCCGGGACGAGGCGATCGCGCTGAAGTAGGAGCCGGGAAGCCGCCCCGCCGAGTGGAGCGCCCAGCCGTGCCGGTCCGTGGCCGCCGGTGCGGCCGTCGCGGGCGTGGCCGTCGCCGTCAGCCCGGCGGCCAGCACGACGGCCGCAAGGCCCCGTGGAAACGCGGTCCTCATGTTCTTGCCCCTTTCGGCAGGGCCGGCCGCGCGTGGTCGCCACGACGTTCCCTGCGGTTCGCCAACCGCATGTGGGACGGGTCACACCCGGACGCGGTTGACCTCGTCTCAGCGCATCGCGGGACTTGGCCGGATCCGACCGAACGCCCTCACGCCGCCGAGCGGACCGCTTTGGCAGGTCTCTGCTCCGGGACCTCCACGGATGCCGGAGCGATCCTGCGGCGGTTGCCGACGGTCGCGACCGCCAGGAGGCCGATGGGGACGGGCGCCCAGTGGGTGACGGCGCGGAAGACGAGGACGCCCGACAGGGCGCCGGCGGTCTCCACTCCGGTGGCGGCGAGAAGCGCCACGAGCGCCGCTTCGGTGGAGCCGAGACCGCCCGGCCCCGGTACGACGCCCCCGGCGGCGGCGCCGATCATGTAGACCACGATCAGGGTGCCGAACTGGTCCCAGGAGACGGCGCCGGGGACCGCCAGCATGCTGAGCGCGAACGCCACCCCCATGACCAGGGTGGTGGCGGCGGATGCGGCCAGCATGACCGCCAGATCGCGGGGACGCCGCAGCAGCCGCGCTCCGGCGGTGACGGGGCCGGACAGCTTCTCGCGCAGCAGCCAGACCGCCGCTCCGGCCGGGATCGCGGCGACGGCGGCGACGATGAGCAGCGGGCGGGCCATGTCGCGCAGGTGCTCCCCCAGGTGCGCCAGCAGAAGGCCGTCACCGGCGGTCATCGCGACCGGGAGCATCACCGCGAACAGGATCAGGTCGGCGAACGCGCCGCCGACCTGGAGAACGCCGGCCACGGTCAGCGCGTGGGACGCCGGGACCCCTCGGGCGGACAGGTAGCGCGCGTTGACCGCCACGGTGCCGACGCCGCCCCCGGTGATCCTGTTCGCCGTCGCGGCGGTGAACTGGGCCATGGTCGCGTGCAGCAGGGGCAGACGCCGCCCGGCGGCACCGCCCAGGGCCACGGCGGAGAACCAGAAATGCACGCCCACCAGCACCGCCAGCACGGGCACCACGGCCCAGTGCACGTCGGCCAGGGCCCCCGCCGCCCCGGACACCGTGGCGGCCGCCTCACCGTTGGACAGCACCAGGCCCGTACCCGCCGCGAGCAGGCCCCCGACCACCGCCCACACGACGGCCCGGCTCCGCCCCGCCCATGGCCGGGCACTCCCGCGGCCAACGGCGGGCGTCCGGCCGGGGCCCCTCCGAACGGACGGATGACCGGCTGAGACGACGCCCTGAACCATCGCTTCCCCCACAGTGGCCGACCGGCGGATCCCGCGACCCCGCCTGTGTCAAGCCAACCCGTCCCGGCCGCCAAGATCAGTGGTGCGACCTCGCCACTCGATGGTGGGGCCAGCACCACCCGCCGGGACGGGCTGCCCTCAAGGCAGGCCCCGCCGGGCGCGAAAGGCAGGCTTTACCCGTCGTCGCCTGGTCGCCGTACGGACGCTGTGCGAGACTTGCGAATGGGTCTTGACAAGCTCTGTCATATCTCGTCCACAGGCCCGCGTCGCCGCCGCGGCGGCATGTCCCCTCCGCGTCTGCTCTGCACGGGCACGGTGTGCCGTTCCCCCGGCAGTGGTGCGGGCCGAGGGGGAATCATGACCCGGACAGCAGCGATACCGCAGTGGCACGTCGCCGGAGACTGGTTCGACGCCTGCAAGTGCGACATCCCCTGTCCGTGCACGTTCGCGCAGGCTCCCACGTACGGCGACTGTGACGGCGTCCTGGCATGGCACATCCGCGAGGGGCGTTTCGGGGACGTGGTCCTGGACGGCCTGAACGTCCTGATGATCGGGTCGTTCGTGGGGAACGTGTGGGAGGGCGCGCACTCCGAGCCCTACGCCGCCGTGTTCATGGACGAACGGGCCGACGAGGCGCAGCGCGAGGCCCTGCAGATGATCTTCGGCGGGCAGGCCGGCGGATGGCCCGGCCAGTTCGTGGCCATGTTCCATCCGGAGATGCGGGGGCTGGAGTTCGCGCCGGTCCGGATCTCGGTCGACGACGACCTGGCCGCCTGGGGCGCCGAGGTCCCCGGCCGGGTCGAGGCGAGGGCCGAGGCCCTGTCCGGGCCGGTCACACCGGAGGGCGCCCGGGTGCAGAGCACCAACCTCCCCGGTTGCGAGACCGGGCCGGGCCAGGTCGCCACCTGGGGCCGCGCGCTGTCCTACCGCGTCGACGCCTTCGGGTTCGACATCGCGCGGGAAGGGCGGTCCAGCAAGCACATCACGTTCGACTGGAGCGGACCCGGATGAGAACGGCGGCCGGCCCCGCCCGCCTGCGGAGACCGCCGGCGCACGAACTCGTCTTCGTCGCCGTGCTCCTGGCCCTGTCGGCGGCCGCCTGGCTGATGGCGCACCGGCTGGCCGCACCGGACATGCGGGTGGGAATCCTCACCGGCGCCGCCCAGGGGCATCGCTCCGCCCACGACATGGCGCCGATGCCGATGGAGCACGCCATGGGCGCCGGCGTGTTCCTCGGCGTCTGGCTGGTGATGACGGCGGCGATGATGCTGCCCGCGGTGACCCCGGTGATCGTCCGGCTGGACCGGCTGGTGCGCCGGCGCGGCGACCCGGGCGTGGTGGTGTACGCGCTGGTGACCGGTTACCTCGCCGTCTGGGCCGCCGCGGGGGTGGCGGCGTACGGGGTCTTCCTCGGTTTCCAGGAGGCCGTGACGGCGGGCGACCCGATGACCGCCGCCCGGGTGGGCGCCGCGGTCCCGCTGGTGGCGGGCGTCTATCAGCTCACCCCGCTCAAACGCGTCTGCCTGCGGCGATGCCGGTCACCGCTGGCCGTCCTCGTGCGGCACGGGGAGCGGATCGTGGGCAGCCGCACCGGTGCGCTGCGGGTCGGCGTCCATCACGGCGCCTTCTGCCTGGGATGCTGCTGGGCGCTGATGGTCCTCCTGCTCGCCGCCGGGATGATGAGCCTGGTCTGGATGGGCGCCATCGCCGCGGTGGTGCTCGCCGAGAAGGCCCTTCCGCACGGCGAGACGCTGAGCCGCCTGTTCGGCGCCGGGCTGATCGCCCTGGGCGTCCTCCTCATCGCCGTCCCCGGCCTGGCCCCCGCCCTGGCCTGAGGGAACGCCGGTCGAGGACACGGGCCTCAGCCCGACCGGGACAGTCCGGCCAGCCTGGCCAGCCTACGGTGGGAGTCGAGCATCTCCGCGCGGTCGAACGTGCTGGTGTGGACCAGGATCTCGTCGGCGCCGCTGCGGTCGATCAGCTTCTCCAAGGCCCCGGCGACCTCGTCCTCGGTGCCGTGGATGTGGCCCTGCATCGCCTCCTCGAACAGGGCGCGTTCCTTGGCGGTCATCTCCATCGACAGCACCTCCTCGGCCGGCGACAGCGGCGGGAAGTCGCCCCTTGTACGGGAGTACGCCGTCGCCCACGCCTCCGGCACCAGCAGCCGCCGCGCCGCCTGCGTGGTCTCCGCCACCGCCACCGTTCCCGACACCACCACGTAGGGCCGCGCCCTCCACAGCGACGGCCGGAACCGCGCACGGTACCGGTCGATGGCCGCCGGCATCCGGTCCTCACCGAACGCGGCCGCGATCACCAGGGGCAGCCCGAAGTCCGCCGCGATGTCCGCCCCCGCCCCGGTGGCCAGGAGGAACGGTGACACCGCCAGCCCCTCCCCCGGCCACGCGTGGACCCCCGGATGCGCCCGCTGGTCGCCCCGGAAGTACCCCAGCAGTTCGGCCAGCCGCTCGCCGAACCGGTCGGCGTCCTCCTTGCCGTGCCCCAAGGCCCGCCGGACCCCCGAGGTGAAGCCCACCGAACGCCCCAGCCCCATGTCGATCCGCCCCGGGAACAGCGCCTCCAGGACCCCGAACTGCTCGGCGACCACCAACGGCGGATGGTTGGGCAGCATCACCCCGCCCGTCCCGACCCGGATCCGGGACGTCGCCGCCGCGACGGCCGCCGCCAGCACCGTCGGCGCGGACCCCGCCACCCCGGGCACGCTGTGGTGCTCCGCCACCCAGAACCGGTGGAACCCCAGTTCCTCGGCCTGCCGCGCGAACACCACCGTGTCCCGCACGGCCTCCTCCGCCCGCCGCCCCCGCCGGATCCGGGAACGGTCCAGCACAGAGAACCTGACATCCCGCAGCAGCCCGCTCATACCGGGTGCAACACCGGCGGCGCCCACAGATTCCGCACGACCCGGCCGCCGCCCCACACTCCCGAAGACCTCCGGCGCGGAGCTTTCCACCACACCGGAGGTCTTCCTCGTTCGCCAGCCGCCCCTGGCGCCGACGACGCTCGTGGCCAGCACGGCCGGCCGCTCCGGTCCGCGACGGTTTCCGCCTGCGACGGGCGGCCGCCGAAAAGGCGAACGCACCGTTCCATGCCGCCGTTTTGCGCATCGCCCGAGAAATGATCCTGAGGCGGTCCGGCCGACGCAAGGAAAGCCCTGAACACCCTTTGCGGCCACCTCGCGCGACCCTTGGCGCTCACCGGAGTCCTGCCGGACCAGGGCCATTCCGAGCAATCGCGTCGCGGGTCGGCGGACTCCGCCTCCGCCAGGGGAATCCGGCGAAATCCAGGTCTTGTCGGCGAACAATGAAAAGCTTACGTTACTCGCGAGAAACTTACTGCCGAGGAGCCGCCATGAGCCCTCTGATCCGGTGGACCATGCCGATCGCCGCCGATGAGCCGGTCAGGGGCGAGCGAGATCCTCGGCGGAACCGGCGGGCGGGGACGCGGGCGGTCGGGATGGTGGCCGTGGCCGCGGTCGCCGTGTCGCTGACGGCCGGTGGAGCCGGGCGGGCGGCGGCGAGCGCACCGGTGGACACGAGGGTGCCGCGGGCGCACTGCGGGCCGGGGTCGGCTCCGGAAACGGGCCTGCAGGGCCAGGTCCCGTTGCAGGATCGCCGGAACGGCCGCAGCCGGCGGGGCTACTGGTGCAACCTGGAGCTGGTCAGCCGCTACCAGGGGCAGGGACAGGGCACGGTCGGCGCGTCGTACGGCGAATGCCAGTACCTGGGCACGATCCTGCCGAGCGCGGTGACCGCCAGGAACAAGGGCGTCAACGTCATCGACATGTCCGACCCCGAGCGGCCGAAGCTGACCGACTCGCTGGTCAGCCCGGCCACGCTCGGCGGCACCTGGGAGACGCTCAAGGTCCACGAGGGCCGCGGGCTGCTGGCGGCGGTCTCGGTCGGCCTGGTGAGCGGCGGGTTCTTCGTCTCCGTGTACGACGTCAGGACCGACTGCCGCCGTCCCCGGCTGCTCAACGGGATCAACGGCACCAGGCTGACGATGCCGGGCCTGTTCCCCGGCCACGAGGCGGGCTGGTCGCCGGACGGGCGCACCTACTGGACGACCGGGACGGTGGGCGGCACCATCGCCGCGCTCGACATGACCGACCCGCGCAAACCCCGGGTGATCTACAACGGCATCACCGGCATCGCCAACCACGGCGTCGGGGTGAGCCGTGACGGCGACCGGATCCATGTCGCCGATCTTCCGGCCGGCTTCATCACCTTCGACGCCACCGACGTCCAGCGCCGCAAGCCGCACCCGCGGCTGCGCCGCATCTCGGAGACCACCTGGTCCGACGGGCTGGTCACCCAGCACCTCGTCCCGTTCACCGACCGGGGCCGCCCCTACCTGCTGGCCGTCGACGAGCTGGGCTCGGGCGGGGTACGGATCCTGAACCTCTCCGACGAGCGGCGGCCGGTGACCGTACGGCAGCTCAAGCTGGAGATCAACCGGCCCGAGCACGTGGCGCTGCGCGGGGCCGACACCGCCAGGAACGGCATCTTCGGCTACGACTCCCACTACTGCACCCTGGACCGGCTCACCGACCCCACCGCCCTGGCCTGCGGCTGGACCCAGTCGGGGATCCGGGTGTTCGACGTCCGCGACCTGCACCGGCCCCGGGAGATCGCCTACTTCAACCCGCCCGCCCAGGTCGGCGAGCGCTCTCGGCTGGTCAACTCGGCGCACGCCTTCGTCCCGTTCGGCACGTCGTTCACCGACATACTGGAGAACCACCCCGACAAGCCGCCGCCGTACTTCGGCGAGACGGACATGACCGCCGACTGGTGCATGTCGCCGCCGCGCTTCGACGGCGACAGGCTGTGGGTCTCCTGCGACGACAACGGCGCCCTGCTGCTGCGCTTCACCAACGGCGCCTACCCCTGCGATGAGCCGGGCCCGCGGCCTCGGCCGGATCCTGCCGGCCCTGGCGTTCATGGTGATCGGGGCGGGCGCGGTGATGCTGCTGCCCGGCGGGCCCGCGCCCACCGCGGTACGGGTCCCCGCGGGGGACGCGGTGGACATCGGCTTCAGCCAGGACATGGTCGCCCACCACCAGCAGGCCGTCACCATGGCCCAGACGGTGCGCGGCCGGGTGAGCCCGCCCGTGGCCCGGCTCGCCACCGCGATCGAACTCGACCAGATCAAGGAGATCGGCCACATGCAGGGCTGGCTCGCCCTCTGGAACGCCCCCCAGACGCCCTCCGGTCCCCCGATGACCTGGATGAACGCCGACCATCCCGGCCACCGCCGGACCACCGGCGCCACCATGCCGGGAACGGCCTCCCAGCAGGAGATCGACCGCCTGGGCCGGGTCACCGGCAAGGACGCGGACGTGCTGTTCCTGCGGCTCATGATCCGCCACCACCAGGGCGGCCTGATCATGACCACCGCCGCCGCCCGGAACGCCGCGCACCCCCAGGTGCGCGCCCTCGCCACCCACATGACCGCCGAGCAGCACAAGGAGATCGCCGCCATGACCGGCCTGCTCGCCGCCCTCGGCCACCGGCCCCCGCCCTCACCCGTCCAGGAGTGAGCCGAGGACACCGGCGTCTCCCGCGGCGTGGTGTCCGCCCCCGGCGAGCGGAAGTGGGCGGCTCCGTACGTCAATGGCGCCGAACGCTTCTCCCCGTGCGCCGATTTATGCGAGTGCTTGAAATGTTGACCGCAGCGGACACAGTGTCACCAACAGCGGGGTTGATCCTCTGTCAATACCGGACACTTGTTCGGCAAAGCCGGTTGCCCGGCCGACACCCGTGCGCAAACGTGGAAATATCCATACAGGGAGCGCCTCCGGTGGACCGCCTCCCCGGACGCCTCGGGCGGACAGGGGCGGCGCCCGAGCAGCCGTCCCGGGCAAAGCGCAAATTACATGAACGTGAACGATCGGCAACGACGGTGGAATGAGACTTCTCCACGCGCCGGATCGCACGGGGAAGAAAGTCCGTACTCGGTGGAGACGAACGCACAGAAGCGCTCGGGGCGGCCGAGGAATCTCGTCATCGGTCCACACGGCCGGCGCACCCTGGCCTTTCCCCCGAGCGCGTCGTTCCGCCGATCACCGCAGATGGACGACGGACTTCTCCTGATTCTGTGACCTGGGGAGTGCGGACAGAACGCCGTCCCGATGTGCGCCTCCGGCACGGATACCGAGCGAACACGCGCCCGGTGCCCGCCGGGACCGACGTCCGCTCCGCCGGACCCGCCGCGGGCGAACCGCACAACGCGCAACCGCCCGCAGAGCCGTTCCCGGAACGCGATCTCCTCGGCTGTTCGGAAAACCGGCGAGACGAGCAGAGGGAATTCCGCCGCCGGCAGGTCCAAGACGGACGGTCATCGTCGATGCGCACCGCTGTCATTGCAGTTCGGCAACGGCGGCAGCCGGCGGAGCCCGCCAGGCCACAGGACTCGGCCACCGGGCGCGGCGGACGCTCCGAGAACACAACCGGATCTTCCACCGCCGAACCGGCTGACGGCCATCGGTCGGATCGTCACCGGATCATCGGCGGCCAGGAACGGAGGGGCGACGATGGAGCCCTACGAGAAGGAATACGAATATCAGCGCGAGCAGACCGCGCGGCGGGTGGCCGAACGGGCCGCCTCCCGGCACGAGCGGGAGGCGGCGCTGGCGTCGCCCGGCGGTGTGGCCACCGCCGACACCCCGGAGCGCATCCGCAAGCGCATCGACCGGCTCAGCCGGTTCCAGGGGGACGGCGACCTGCTGGAACTCGACCCGCAGGATCCCGGCCCGCAACTGGAGAGGATCATCAACACGGTCGACTACGTGGGCGTTCGCTACCTCGACGCAGGGGTGGCCGCGGCACGCGCCGTGGGGCGGGTCAACATCCGCGACGACCGGGGGCGGCTGACCGGTTTCGGCACCGGGTCGCTGGTGTCCCCGGCGCTGCTGCTGACCAACCACCACGTGCTGCCCGACGCCGACACCGCCCGCAGCAGCGTGATCGAGTTCAACTACCAGGACGGGATCGACGGCAGGCCCCTGCAGGCCATCGTGCATCCGCTCGACCCGGACCGGTTCTACCTCGCCGACGACGAGCGCGACTTCGCGCTGGTCGCGGTCAGGGCACCGGCGGCCGACCTGGCGGCGTTCGGGTTCAACCGGCTGATCGAGACCGAGGGCAAGGTGATCGTCGGGGAGTTCGTCACGATCGTCCAGCACCCTCGCGGCGACAAGAAGCAGGTGGCGCTCCGCGAGAACCGGATCGTCGACGTTCCCGACGACTTCCTGCACTACGCGGCCGACACCGAACCGGGCTCGTCCGGCTCACCGGTGTTCAACGACCAGTGGGAGGTCGTCGCGCTCCACCATGCCAGCGTGCGCGCGTCCGGCGACGGCGACCTCGGCGCGTTCATCAACGAGGGGGTCCGCATCAGCCGGATCTGCGCGTTCGTGCGCCGGGCGGAACTGCCTGATCCGCAACGCGCGCTCGTCGACCAGATGTTCGCCCCCGAACGGATCGAGCAGGCCGCATCCGTCCGGCCTCCCGCCACGGACGCGGCCCCCGCGGTCGCGCAGCCGCCCGTCCAGCCGTCCGTCCAGAGGCCCGTCATCGCGGAAAGCTCGACGACCATGGCGGACGGCGGGGTCACCGTCCAGGTCCCGCTGGAGATCACCGTCCGGCTCGCCGGCACGGCGCCCGCACCGGAGGCGCCCGAGGCGATCTCCATCGACCCCGACTACACCACCCGTGAGGGCTACGACCCGGCGTTCCTGGCCCACCCGCTGCCGCTGCCCGTGCCGTCGCCCGAACTGGCCGCGGTCGTCTCCCCCGAGCTGCGCTATCACCACTTCAGCGTCGTCATGCACCGCCGGCGGAGGCTCGCGCTGTTCACCGCCTGCAACATCGACGGGAAGCTCTCCCGGCGGCCGCGGCGGGAGAGCGACCGCTGGATCCTGGACCCACGCCTGCCGGCCGCGGAACAGACGGGCGAGGCCGTCTACCGCGACAACGACCTGGACCGCGGGCACCTGGTGCGCCGTCTCGACCCCGCCTGGGGCACCAACAACGCCCAGGTCAAAGCGGCCAACGACGACACCTTCCACTTCACCAACGCCACCCCGCAGCACCACGCCTTCAACGCGGGCCAGACGCTGTGGGCCGGGCTGGAGGACTACATCCTGCACAACGTCGACAACCACGACCTGACCATCAGCGTGCTCACCGGGCCGGTCCTGGCCCCCGACGACGACGCCTACCGCGGCGTCCAGCTGCCACGCCAGTTCTGGAAGATCGTCGCGATGGTCACCGAGTCCGGCGCCCTGTCGGCGACCGGTTATCTGCTCAGCCAGGCGGCCCTGCTCGACGAACTGCCCACCAAGGAGGCCTTCTCCTACGGCGCCTACCGGACGTTCCAGGTGCCCGTCCGGCGCATCGCATCCCTCACCGGCCTGAACGTCGACCCCTACATCGAGGGCGATCCGCTCGAACGGCTGGAGACCGCACCGCTGCCCCGTGAACTCATCCGTCCCGAAGACCTGGTGCTCTGAAAAAAGGGGGCGCCGCCGTCTCGAGGTGAAAGCGCCAAGGGACGCCCTGGGAGGAGGTCAGGTCAATGGAGCGACTGCTGAGCGGGCCCTACCGCCTGCTCGACGGTCCCGGGGGGAAGATCCCCTGGTACATCGTTCCCTTCGACAAGGCCGGGCGCTGCACCGGCCCGCGCACCGCCGCGGAGGTGACGGCGAGGGTGCGGAGCAGGGAGTTCACCGATGTCGTGATCTTCTCGCACGGCTGGAACAACGACTGGGTGCAGGCGACCGACCGGTACGGCGACTTCATCCAGGGCTATCTCGGCCAGGTGATGGAACGCCCACCGGGAAAGGCCCCGAAGAGGGCTCTGCTGATAGGTCTGTTCTGGCCGAGCAAGCTCCTGGCGGAGAGCGTCCGGCCCGCCTTCGAGACGACGGCGCCGGCCGGGGAGGACGAGACGGTGGCGGCCGAGCGCGACGAGGTCGCCGAACTCGGCGACTGGCTCGCCGACGACGCGGCGACCCGCTTCTACGAGCTCGCGCAACAGGAGTATCTCCTGGACGACGAGGCGAGAGAAATGGCCGAGCTCTTCCTCCCGCTGCTGGCCGCCGACGACACGGAGGTCGGAGAGACGACCCCGACCCACCCGGACGACGTCCTCGCCGCCTGGGCGACGGACCCGGACGTCCGAGCCGACCCCATGGCCGGCCCCGGTGGACCGGAGCAGGCGACCCAACTGGAAGGCGCCGGGCTCCTGCGCCGGTTCGACCCCCGGGAGATCGTGCGCGCCGCCTCCGTGTGGTTGATGAAGGACCGGGCGGGCGTCGTGGGGACGCGCGGGCTCGCTCCCCTGCTGGAGGAACTCGCGGTCCCGGACGTGCGAGTCCACCTCGTCGGGCACTCGTTCGGAGCCAAGGTCGTGCTGTCCGGCCTGTGCGCGCCCGGAACGTCCTCGACGGTGCGTTCCGTCCTGCTTCTGCAGCCCGCGGTCTCTCACCTGTGCTTCGCTTCACCGGTGCCCGAGACGACCCGGCCAGGTGGATACGCGGCGGCGCCCGAGCGCGTCGAGCTGCCCATCCTGTCCACGTTCAGCCGGCGTGACGAGCCGCTCACCCAGTGGTTCCACCATGCCCTGCGGCGCGGGCAGGACGTGGGCGAAATGGAGACCCTCCGGGAAGAAGAAGGGCCGCCCAACCGCTATGCCGCGCTGGGCGGCTTCGGGCCTCGCCCCCTGGGCGACAGGATCCGGCTCACCGAGGTCAACGACCCGGGAGTCCCCTACCGGCTCGGCGCGGACGCACCGCAGGTCTACGGCATCGACGCCAGCCGGACCATCCACGGCCACGGAGCGATCAGCACCCCGTCCACATGGTGGATGCTGTCCCAGCTCATCCATGCGGACTGACCACCGCGCCGTTCCCGACCTCGATGGGGATGAGGGAATGTTCCACGTTCATCCCAGACCGCAGACCGCCCCGCTGAGCGTGGCGGCGGGCGGAGAGAGCCCGCTGAAACCGATCGATGAACTGGTCGGAACGGACGCCTCCACGGGACTGGACACCATGTTCATCCGGGTGGTCAAGACCGGCACCGGATGCGCCCCCTCCGGCGCCCCCGACCCCGGCATCAAGCTGAAAGCGGGCGACGGAGACCCCGTCGAGGTGCCCCGCTTCCCCGAAACCGCGTCGATCTTCAACGGACCGGGCGGGACCGGCACCGCGGTCGCCGACGCGACGATGCAGGCCGAACCCGGGGACGTGTACCTGGTCCGGGCCTTCGTCTACACCCGCGGCAGCCAATGGAAGATCCAACTGGTCAACCACGACCAGACGACAGCGCACGCATTCACCTGGGTCGTCGCCGACAACGACCCCGAAACCCGCCAGCCCTGGATCGACGCACCCACCGGCCTCACCTTCGACGTGGAGGCCGGACAGACCAGCACCCAACAAACCCAGATCGCCAACCTGGGCACCGGAACCCTCACCATCACAGACAAGGAGGGAACCCAGCCCGGACCGGGCTTCGCCCTCACCGCAGTCCCCGAGGAGATCGAACCCAACGCCTGCGGAGACCTGGAGGTGACCTTCACCGCCCCGCACACACCCGGCACCTCCAGCGCCGATCACTCGATCACCAGCAACGACACCACCGCACAGCCGACCGCCGGGCACAACCGGCAGATCACCCTCACCGCCACCACCACCCGCCGACTCGCCCGCGGCACGGTCATCGTCGCCGCCACCAAGGCGGGTGAACCGGACGAGACAGGGATCTCCCTCGGCGGAGTGTTCCGGGTGGATCTGGCCACCGGAGAACAGACGAAAGTCTCCTCCGGCGGATTCGTCCAGCGACCCTGCAGCGTGCTCCTCGACGCCGACGGGACGATCCTGGTCGGCGACGACGGGGAGAACAAGGTCATCAGGGTGGATCCGGTGACCGGCGAACAGAGCGTCGTGGTCATCGTCTCCGCGCAGCTGTTGGACCTGTCCGGCGAAGCCGGCGGCACGATCGTCGTCCTGTGCAGCGACGAGTTCGGGACCGGCGGGATCCTCCGGGTGGACCCGGGCACCGGAGCGCAGACCCCGCTCGCCTCGGGCGATCAGGTCTCGGGCGTGCAGAAGATCGCCGCCGAGGCCGGGGGCACGATCCTGCTGCTGAAACTCGGGGAGCCGCCCTTCGACCTGACCCGCGTCGACCCGGCCACCGGCGCCCAGACGATCTTGACATCGTTCGACGAGAGCACCACCCCGATGGGGATGGCCGTGGAACCGGGCGGCGGGATCCTGATCACCGACTCGGGTTCCGCCGAGGGCGGCAGGGTCCTCCGAGTGGACCCGGGCAGTGGAGAACAGACCACACTGTCCCACGGTGGCCTTCTCCACATGCCGGTGGCCGCCGCCGTCGAGGCCGACGGCACCGTCCTGGTCGCCGACATGGCCGTCGCCGGCGAAGAGGGCGGGGTGATCCGCATCGATCCCGTGAGCGGAACGCAGACGAAGGTGAGCACCGGCGGCCTGTTCAGAGGCGTGCTCGCCATCGCGGTCGTGCCGGAGAACGACGACTGACATGCCGAGGAGCCCGTCATGAGAGCAGGTCACGAGATCACCCGTGAGCGGCGGCGCGATCCGCTCCGCCGGTCCGCCGCGGTTTCCCGCACCCTGGCGGCCGGATCCGGCCCCTTGTTCCGGCTACAGCGGCAGACGGGCAACCTGGCGATCCAGACGACGACGCCGAACGCGGACGATCGCATGGCCGTCATGCCGGGCCGGCCACCGCCGCAGGCGCTGTCCGGCCCGCCTGCTCCCCTCGTGACCGGCGGTGCGCTCCAGTGCTGCTCGCCATCGGGCGGCGAGTGCTCGCGATGCCGCGCCGAACGGCTCGGCCACGACGCCCGTGCCTCCGGTGAACCGGTGGCGGACCTGTCGTCCGATGCCCGGACGGGAACACCGGACGGTTCGCTCGAGCAGGTGGCGGACCGGCTCGCCGACCGGATCTCCCAGCTGAGCCGGCCGGAACCGGAGGCCGGGAACGCCGCCCTCCGGCTGTTCGGCGCGCAGGCGAGCCGGCCCCTGCAGGCGCCCCTGCGGCAGCGGGCCGAGACGGTGTTCGGCACCGATCTGGGGAACGTCCGGATCCACAATGACGCCGCGGCGAGGAACGCCTCGAGCAGGCTCGCGGCGCGGGCGTTCACGGTGGGAGAGGACATCTACCTCGGTCCCGCCGGGCCGGGCACGGACGTCCGCGGTGGGCTGCGCCTGCTCGGTCACGAGCTCACCCACGTCGTCCAGCAGCGCCGGGGCCTGTCGCGGTCGGCCCTGAGGGGCGACGGTGACGCGTACGAGCGTGAGGCCGACGCGGGCGGGCGGGCCTTCGAGCACGGTCGCCGCTTCCGGGTCTCGACGGTGACCGGAGACCTCGGCGGGGTTCAGCGCCTCGGCGATCCCGCAACTCCCCGAGGAGAGGCCGAACGCGTCGGCACCGAGGACTCGCCCTACGGGCTGCCGTTCCTCGGTGAGGCCGACACCGTTCCCGATCTGCTGGCCCTGATGGCCGAGTTGGCGGCCGAGGAGGGGGTCGCGCGGTTGGCGCTCATCCCCGAGCACGAGGCCTTTCCCGCACCATCGGGCGGCGCGGTCGCCATGAAGGCGTCTGTGACGGATCCCCTGCTGTCCCAGGCGCAGCTCATGGGCAGGCCCCTGCAACGGGCGACCGTGGCGGGCTGCCATGTACCGGGCCTGACGCCGGGGATGATCGGGATCATGGCCCACTACCAGATCGAGGGCACCTGCACAGTGACGTCCCCGTACTGCGAAGGCGAGGTCGCCATTCCCGGAGACGGCCGCGCGGACCTGTTCCGCAGGCGCATCCCCGCGATGGACGAGATCGGGGAGATCAAGCCCGCGTCCTGGCTCGGCCGCGGGCTGCGCCCCCTGGCCGCCGCGCAACTGGCGGGCTACCTGGTCGCGTGGAGCGCCCACACGGGACTGCCGGCGGTGCCGATGTGGTCGTTCACCTTCCCCGGGGAACCGTTCGTCGGCGACCCGGCACAGCAGTTGCGGGTCTACTCCGACAGCGGCCTCTACTTCTACTACTGCACCAAGGGAAGGCGGCGCAGGGTCCGCCGGCCCGTCAGGCTGCCGTCCCCCGCGCCCGTTCCCGCTCCCGCGCCCCGGACGGCGCCGTCCGAGGAGGGGGTCACCGGTCGTGACGTGGCCAAGGGAGCGGCGGCCGCGGGTGTCGGCATCGGGGTCGGGTATCTGATCTACCGGGGCGTGCGCATGGTCCCGTCGCTGTTCCCTCCGCTCTGGCCGACGTTCGTCCCCAACCTCGTGACCCCTTAGATCATGGGCTCCTACTTCGCACTCGTCCTCATCGCCGGCCCGCCGGCGGACGCCGACGCGGCGGTCGCCGGCTGGCTCCACGACACCGGATGGCAGGAGGCCGACGGCGCACCGGCGCGTTGCACGACGTTCGAGGCCGGGCCGCAGGTCCTGGGAGTGGCCGGCGATCCCGCGCCGACGGCTGATCCGGCGCTGCTCCAGGAGGTAGCCGCCGGGCTGTCGGCCCGCACCGGCCACCTCGCCGTGGGAATCGACGTCGAGGACAGCGACATCCTGACCCTGCTGGTGGCCGAGGCCGGCACCGTCCGGCAGGTCGTGCGGTGCGGTCCCGCGGTGGCCGCTCCCCCTCCCGTCCCTCACCCGGTGTGGGGGCGTCTGCTCGGACCCGGCGGATCACTCGACGACCTCGCCACCGCGTGGACGCAACCGGCCGTCTATGCGGAGGAGGTCCTGGACCGCATCGCCGGCCTGTGCGGCTGGCACGCCGACCGGTTGCGGCCCGGCGGCGAGGCGCACCGCCCGGTCGTGGCCGAGCGCCGGGTGCGCCGGGCGGGAGACGAGGACCGGAGTGCCGCGGGGCCCGCACGGTTCGGGCATGTCGGTGGTGACGACGTCGTCGAGGCCCGTGCCGGAGTCCCCGTCCGGCCGCGGATCATCGCCCACAGCGTGGGCGGGGACGGCGCGGGGGTGACGGTGATCGCATGGGGTCCTGCGATCGAGGAGGGGCTGCTCCGCCCCCTCTCCGCCGAACTGCTCGTCGGCGTTCCACAGCAGCCGCTGGCACGGACAGGCGTGTCTCTCGTTCCCGGCCCACCGGCCACGGGGCACTTCGACGCCGCCGTCCCGGCCGGATACCCCGACCAGGCCACGGCGATCCGGGGCGTCCCTCCCGATGAGGGAATCCGGCGCTGGCTCGGCACGAGGATCGAGGCGGCGGTGATCCTCACGGCGGAACGGCCCGGCACCGGAGACCTGCACCTGGGGTTGCTCCCGGAAGGCGACCGCGACCGGGCGGTGGCCTGGACGGTCGGCGTGAACGTGCTTCCGTGACCGTCACGGGGCGGCGGACCCCGGGAGCCGGAAGAGGCGTGCCGGGGAGATGAGTTCGGCGACGATCATACGGCTTCGAAAGTTTCGAACTCCCGGTCCGGGCGGCGTGAATGCACAGCTAGGCCCACCACCTCGGAAGGCACGAAAAAGCGAGGGTTGACGGCGGATTGGCCGGATGCTTTAGTCGCATTCGATTTCGACAGGATTTCGAAACTTTTCGAAATCCTCGTCTTCCGGCCCCCCGAGGAGGACGTTGATGGGAAAGATCACCGCCACTGCCGCGGGCCTGCTGCTGTCCGGCGCCGTCGTGCTCGCCACCCCGGGATCGGCCCTGTCCGAGCCGGGCACCGCCGGCGACGGGCGCAGGCCGGCCGACCAGTCGCTGGGGTCCCTCGCCAAGCGGCTCGACCTGCGCTTCGCCACGGCCGTCGACATGGCGGCACTCGCCGACGACGCCGCGTACCGCCAGAAGGTGGCGTCGGAGTTCTCCGGCGTGACGGCGGAGAACGTCATGAAGTGGGAGGTCCTGGAGCCGCAGCGCGGCGTGTACGACTGGGAGCAGGCCGACCGGCTGGTCGCCTTCGCCCGGGAGAACCGCCAGACCGTGCGCGGCCACGTCCTGGTCTGGCACAACCAGCTCCCGGCCTGGCTGACCGAGGGGAACTTCTCCTCCCAGGAACTGCGCGCGCTGCTGCGCAGGCACATCCACGAAACGGTGCGGCACTTCCGGGGGAAGGTCTGGCACTGGGACGTGGTCAACGAGGCGTTCAACGAGGACGGGACGCTGCGGGACACGATCTGGCTGCGCAACCTGGGTCCCGGCTACATCGCCGACGCCTTCCGCTGGGCGCACGAGGCCGACCCGAGGGTCCGGCTCTACTACAACGACTACAACATCGAGAACGTCAACGCGAAGAGCGACGCGGTCTACGACCTGGTCAGGAGCCTGCGGGCGCAGGGCGTGCCGATCCACGGCGTGGGCGTGCAGGGCCACCACACCGTCGGCTCCGACCTGGCGTCGATGCAGCGGAACCTGCAGCGGTTCGACGACCTGGGCGTGGAGACCTCCGTCACCGAGGCCGACGTCCGCATGGTCATGCCCGCCGACGCGACCAAGCTGCAGGCGCAGGCCAACGTGTACAGCACGATGCTGGAGTCGTGCCTGGCCACGCCGCGCTGCACCTCGTTCACCGTCTGGGGCTTCACCGACAAGTACTCGTGGGTGCCCGGCTGGTTCGACGGTGAGGGCGCCGCGAACATCCTGGACGAGAACTTCCAGCCCAAGCCGGCGTACCACGCGCTGCGCACCGACCTCGCCCTGGCCGGCGGTCCCGTCGCCCACCGGCGTCCCTGACCGGGCCACCAGGGAGCCGGAACGATGCACGCTCGCGTCAGCACCAGGCGCCTGCTCAGGCGCCTGATCCCGCTGGCGGTCCTGGTCGCGGCGCTTCCGGGGAGCGCCGTGGCCGCGGCCGCCCACCAGGCGCCCGCCGCGCCGCCGTACGACCCCGCCTCCTACATCTCCACCCAGGACCGGCCCGGCCACTTCCCCCTGGTGGCCGACGGCGAGGCCGCGCCCCTCGTGGTCAGCTCCCGCGACCACCGCGGCGTGGTGCGCGCGGTGGGCGACCTGCAGACCGACCTCGAACGGGTCACCGGCGTCAAGCCCGACGTGTCGACCGACAAGGCGCCTGGCGGCGACGTGGTGATCGTGGGCACGATCGGCCGCAGCCCGCTCATCGACCGGCTGGTGGCCTCGGGCAGGCTGAACGTCGCCGGGATCGCCGGCAAGTGGGAGACCTCCCTCCAGCAGGTGGTTCACGACCCGATGCCGGGGGTGCGCCGCGCGTTCGTGATCGCCGGCAGCGACCAGCGCGGCACGATCTTCGGGATCTACGACGTCTCCAGGAACATCGGCGTGTCCCCCTGGTACTTCTGGAACGACGTCCCGCCGCGCCGCCATGAGGAACTGTTCGTGCGGCCCGGCCGGCACACCCAGGGCACGCCGGCGGTGAAGTACCGGGGCCTGTTCATCAACGACGAGAACCCGGCGCTCGGCACGTGGGCGCCGCGATACTTCGGGCCCGGGCTGGCGCCCGACTACCCCGGCGGCTTCAACAGCAAGTTCTACGCCCGGGTCTTCGAGACGCTCCTGCGGCTGAAGGCCAACTACCTGTGGCCGGCGGTGTGGGGCCGGGCGTTCGCCGAGGACGACCCGCGCAACCACGAGGTCGCCAAGGAGTACGGCATCGTGATGGGGACCTCGCACGAGGCCCCGATGATGCGCGGGATCGAGGAGTGGAACCGCCACGCCAAGCCCGCCAGGCGCGACCCGGCCACCGGCGAGATCACCGAGCCGGGAAGCGACCCGTACGGCGGCACCGGGGAGTGGAGCTTCCGCCGGAACGCCGAGGCCGTCAAGGCGTACTGGAGGGACGGCGTCCGCCGGATGACCGAGCAGGACTTCGAGGGCGTGGTGACGCTGGGCATGCGCGGCAACGGCGACACCAGCCTGCCGGACGGCGACGCCATCGACCTGATGCAGAACATCATCTCCACCCAGCGGACCATCCTCGGCGAGGTCACCGGAAAGGACGTGACGTCCATTCCGCAGGTGTGGACCCTCTACAAGGAGGTGCAGCGGTACTGGGACCGGGGAATGCGCGTCCCGGACGACGTCACGGTCGTCTTCACCGACGACAACTGGGGCAACATGCGCAAGCTGCCCGACCGGAGCCTGCCCGAGCGCAAGGGCGGCTACGGCCTGTACTACCACTTCGACTACGTCGGGCTCGGCCGCAACTACAAGTGGGTGGACACCAGCCAGCTCGCCAACACCTGGGAGCAGCTTCACCAGTCCTACCAGTACGGCATCTCCAACCTGTGGGTGGCCAACGTCGGCGACATGAAGAACGAGGAACTGCCCGCCCAGTTCTTCCTCGACTACGCCTGGAACCCCGACCGGTGGCCGCTGGAACGGCTGGGAGAGTGGACGCGGCAGTACGCGGCGCAGAACTTCCCCGCCGAGCACGCGGCCGAGATCGCCGAGGTGCTGGACGAGTACGGCGACCTCCAGGCGCTGCGCAAGCCGGAGCTGACCAACCGCCGCATCACCGTCGACCCCGCCAAGGACCTGACCACCGATCCCGCGGCGGTGGTCTACGACGACAAGGCCGGCCCCTTCCACCTCACCGAATACCGGGAGATGGACCTGGTCACCGAGCGGTGGAAACAGCTCGCGGCAAGGGCCGAACGGATACGCTCCCGGATGCCCGCGGCATACCAGGACGCCTATTACCAGCTCGTGTACTACATGGTGAAGGCGACCGCCAATCTGTACGAGCTGCGGAACGCGCAGTTCACCAATCTCCTGTACGCCGGGCAGGGGCGGGCGTCCGCCAACGACTACGCCGATCTCGCCGAGGCGCGATTCGCCGAGGACCAGGCGATGTCGGACCACTACAACACCAGGCTCGCGGGCGGGAAGTGGAACGGCTTCCAGACCCAGCCGAAGATCGGTTACGGGGACGTGGAGCGGTACGGGCCGGACGCGCCCTGGCAGCAGCCGCAGACGCCCGACCACGTGGCCCTGCCCGACGCGATCTTCCCGCAGGTCCGGCGGATCCGGGTGCCCGAGGGATCGGAGATGGGCGTGGCCGTCGACGGCTCCGACAAGTGGTGGCCCGCCGAGCGCTCCGAGCCCGTGCTCCCCGCGTTCAGCCCGTACCAGCGCAGGCCGGCGCAGTACATCGACGTGTTCAACCGCGGTTCGGACCCGTTCGGCTACCGGATCCGGCCGGGCGCGTCCTGGGTGCGGGTGACGCCCGCCGCGGGCCGCGTGGACAAGGAGGTGCGCGCGACCGTGCGCATCGACTGGTCGCGGGCGCCCAAGGGGACGACGCGCGTGCCGATCACGGTGTCCGGGGCCAACGGCCGCACCGTGACCGTGCAGGCGGTCGTCCACAACCCGGACGTGCCGCCGCAGCGGCTGACCGGGTTCGTCGAGGCGGGCGGGTACGTGTCCATGGACGCCGAGCACTTCACGCGCGCGACCGCCACCGGGGCCGCGCGCTGGAAGCGCATCCCCGGCATCGGCCGGACCCACGCCGGCATGACGCCGTTCCCGGTCACCGCCCCCAGCCAGGCGGCGGGCGCCGGGCCGCGGCTGGAGTACGAGGTCACGCTGTTCACCACCGGCCCGGTCAGGATCTGGGCGCACCTGTCGCCGCGCAACCCCGTGCTGTCCTCCGGCGGCCTGCGGTACGCGATCTCGGTCGACGACGCGCCGCCCCAGGTCGTCGACGTCATCAAGGCCACGGGCGCCGACGACACCGCCATGAACAGACAGTGGCAGCGCAACACGTCCGACAACGTCAACCGGACGGTCACCACGCACACGATCACCCGGCCCGGCAGGCACGTGGTGAAGCTCTGGATGATCGACCCCACGGTGGTGGTGCAGAAACTCGTCATCGACACCGGCGGCCTCAAGGAGAGCTATCTCGGCCCTCCGGAGAGCCTCCGAGCCCGCTAGGGCATCCCGGCCGAGGGGCTCCCGGGAGACCATCCGCCTGCACCGCCCCGGGAGTCCCTCCTCCATGTCAGGCGACTCGTCTGACCGGAGCAGATCACCCCGCAGGCGGCGCGGACGGCGGCGGCTCGCCGCCGGATGCGGTCAACCCCGGGTTCGGCCGCCCGGCCCGGACGATCGGCGGGTACGTCCGCTCCCTGCTCGGCCAGCCGGGCGGCGCGCCGGAGACGGTGGTCGAGCAGCGCGGACTGCGACCGGTCCGGTTCCCCGCGGGAATCGGGTCCGCCCCGGCACCGTCCGCGCGACCATCGGGTCCGCTGGTGGCGCGGAAGGTGCGCGGGTGGGATCAGGAGCCGCGGCGGGAGCCGATGAGGCGTTGCAGCGCGATGAATCCGAAGAGCAGGACTCCGATGGCGATGCGGGTCCACCAGGAGCTGAGGGTGCCCTCGAAGCTGAGGATGGTCTTGATGACCCCCAGGACGAGCACGCCCAGCAGGGTTCCGACCACGTAGCCCGAGCCGCCGGTGAGCACGGTGCCGCCGATGACGACCGCGGCGATGGCGTCCAGTTCCATCCCGATCGCGTGGGTCGGGTCGCCCGACAGGGTGTAGAGGGAGAACAGCACACCGCCGAGCGCGGAGCAGAACCCGCTGATCGCGTACACCTGGATCTTGGTGCGGCCCACAGGGAGGCCCATGAGCACCGCGGACTGCTCGTTGCCGCCCACCGCGTAGACGTTGCGGCCCGTCCGGGTCCACTGCAGCACGTAGACGGCGACCGCGAACACCGCGAGCGCGATCAGCGCGCCGTAGGAGATCCGCAGGCCGCCGGGCAGCGTCAGGGCGTTCAGCGCGATCGCGTCGAACGTGCCGTTCTCGATGGAGATCTGGTTCTCGCTGATCGTCAGGCACAGACCGCGGGCCAGGAACATCCCGGCCAGGGTGGCGATGAACGGCTGTACCTGGAAGGCGTGGATCATGTACCCCATCGCGCTTCCGAACAGGGCGCCGACCAGCAGCACCGCCGGGATCACCAGGAACGCCGGCAGGCCGAGTTCCATGGTGCCGACGGCGCACAGCATGCCCGACAGGGCGACGACGGAGCCCACCGACAGGTCGATGCCGCCGGTGAGGATCACGAACGTCATGCCGACGGCGACGACGATGAGGAACGCGTTGTCGATGAACAGGTCGAGAAAGACCTGGCCGGTGCCGAAGTTGGGATAACGGATCGCCCCGATCGCGAAGGCCAGCAGGAACAGGCCGAGCGTCACGAGGACCGGCACATGGCTGCGGCGCGGCGTGAGGGGGAACGCGCGGATGAGGCCGGCGGTGGTCATACCTTGACCTCCTGCTGGACGGCGGTGACGGGGGACGCGGACGCCGGGCGCCTGCGGCGCCCCAGCTTGGCCCGGAAGGCCGGGGACTGCAGCAGGCACACGAGCGTGACGACCGCGGCCTCGAAGACCAGCGTGGTGCGCGGCGGGATCCCGGCGGTGTAGATGGTGGTGTTGAGGGTCTGGATGATGAGGGCGCCGACCACGGTCCCGGCGAGGGAGAACCGGCCGCCGGTCAGGGCGGTGCCGCCGAGCACGACGGCGAGGATCGCGTCGAGCTCGATCCACAGCCCGGCCTGGTTCCCGTCGGCGGACAGGGTGTTGGAGCTGATCATCAGGCCCGCGACCCCGGCGCACAGCCCGCAGAACACGTACGCCAGGACGATCAGGCCCGAGGAGCGGATGCCCACCAGCCGGGAGGCCTCGGCGTTGCCGCCGACCGACTCCATGAGCAGGCCGAGCGCGGTGCGGCGGGTGAGCACCACCGTGACCGCGAGGGCGACGGCCACCAGGATGATCGAGAACGGCAGGCCGAGCCAGTAGCCGCCGCCGATCATCTTGTAGCCCTGGTCGTTGACGGTGATGATCTGGCCGCCGGTGATGAGCTGGGCGATGCCGCGGCCGGCCACCATGAGGATCAGCGTGGCGATGATCGGCTGGATGCCCAGCCGGGTGACCAGCAGCCCGTTCCACAGCCCGAGCAGCAGCGACGCCGCGACGGCCACGCCGACCGCCACGGCCAGGCCGTGGCCCTGGCTGATGAGGTGGCAGGCGAGCGCCCCGCTGATCGCGACGGTCGCACCGACGGACAGGTCCACGCCGCCGGTGGCGATCACCATGGTCATGCCCAGCGCGACCAGGATGAGCGGGGCTCCGAACAGCAGGATGTCGATGAGGCTGCCGTACAGGTGGCCCTGCTCGATGCGGATCGACAGGAACCCGCGGGTGAAGATCACGTTGGCCAGCAGCAGCAGTGCCAGCACCGTCACCGGCCAGAAGAGCTGGTGCCCGGTGAGGGCGGCGAGCCGGGGCGAGAGTGCGGTGCGGTTCACGAGTCGGCCGCTCCGTTCGCGATGGTCTGCAGGATGCGTTCGGGGGTGAGGGTCCCGTCGTTGCCGAGCTCGGCGACCAGCCGCCGGTCGCGCAGCACCTCGATCTTGTGGGAGATCCGCAGCACCTCCTCCAGCTCGGCGGAGATGAACAGCACGCCCATGCCGTCCCCGGCGAGGGAGACGACGAGCTTTTGGATCTCGGTCTTGGCGCCGATGTCGATGCCGCGGGTGGGCTCGTCGAGGATCAGCAGCTTCGGCCGGGTGATCAGCCAGCGGGCCAGCAGCACCTTCTGCTGGTTGCCGCCGCTGAGGTTGCGGACCGGCGTGTGCGGGTGCGGCGGATGGATGCGCAGCGCGCGGATGTACTCGGCCGCGAGTTCCTCGCGCCTGCGCCGGCTCAACGGCCGGGTCCAGCCCCGTGCGGCCTGCAGGGCGAGGATGATGTTCTCCTCGACCGTCAGGTCCATGATCAGCCCGTCGCCCTTGCGGTCCTCGGGGCAGAAGGCGATGCCCCGTTCGATCGCCGCCCGGGGCGACTTGAGGGTGACCACCTCGGTGCCCGCGTGGATCCGTCCGCTGTCGGCGCCGTCCGCCCCGAAGATCAGCCGGGCGAGCTCCGAACGGCCCGAGCCGAGCAGCCCCGCCAGCCCGACGACCTCCCCCTCGTGCAGGTCCAGGTCGACGGGCTCGATGGCGCCGGAGCGCCCCACCCCTTCGAGCGCGAACAGCCGCTCGCCCCTCTCCACCCGGGGCGCGGCCTCGTCGAGTTCCTCGAGCGCCTGGAGCTCCTGGCCGGTCATCTTGGCGACCAGCTCGAACCGGCTGAGCTCGGCGATGGGGTACTCCCCCACCAGCCGCCCGTTGCGCAGCACGGTGACCCGGTCGCAGATCTCGTAGATCTGGTCGAGGAAGTGCGAGACGAACAGGATCGCCACCCCGTCCTCGCGCAGCCGCCGCATGACGGCGAACAGCCGGGCGACCTCGCCGCGGTCGAGGCTGGAGGTGGGCTCGTCCAGGATGAGCACCTTGGCCTTCAGGTCCACCGCCCGGACGATGGCGACCAGCTGCTGCACCGCCAGGGAGTACGAGCCGAGCGGCGCGTTCACGTCCACGTCGAGGTCGAGCCGGGACAGCAGCTCGGCGGACCGGCGCCGGACCTGCGGCCAGTCGATGCGGCCGAACCTGCGCGGCTCGCGGCCGATGAAGATGTTCTCCGCCACCGACAGGTTGGGACAGAGGTTGACCTCCTGGTAGACGGTGCTGATGCCGGCCTGCCGGGCGTGCAGCGGGCCGCGGACGACGGTGCGGACACCGTCGATCAGCACCGTTCCGGCGTCGGCCGCGTAGACCCCGGTCAGCACCTTGATCAGGGTGGACTTGCCGGCGCCGTTCTCGCCCATCAGCGCGTGGACCTCGCCCGGGAACAGCCGGAAGGCGACGTCGTCGAGGGCCTGGACGCCGGGGAATCCCTTGGAGACGCCCCGCATCTCCAGGACGGGGACCGCCATGGCCGTCCTCCTAACTTCCTGTTTCCCGATCCCGCCGGGGCCGGTGGGCCGCCCCGGCCCCGGCGGGAGCCGGAATGGGTCAGTACTTGCGGGTGGGGAGGACTTCCCTGGCCTTGGCCTGGTCGAAGACCGTCTCGACGGTCACGATGCGCCGGTCGACCTTCTCACCGGCGTGCACCTTCTTGACGATGTCCATGAGCTGGTCACCGAGCAGCGGGTTGCACTCCACGATGAAGTTGATCCTGCCGTCGGCCAGGGCCTGCATCCCGTCCCGGACGGCGTCCACCGTGATGATCTTGATGTCCTGTCCCGGCTTGAGCCCGGCCTCCTCGATCGCCTGGATGGCGCCGAGCCCCATGTCGTCGTTGTGCGCGTACAGCACGTCGATGTCCTTGTGCGCCTTGAGCAGGGCCTGCATGACCTCCTTGCCCTTGGCGCGGGTGAAGTCGCCGGACTGCGAGGCGATCACCTTCATGTTCGGGTTGGCCTTGATGACCTCCTCGAACCCCTTCTTGCGGTCGATCGCCGGCGCGGCGCCGACGGTGCCCTCCAACTGGACGATGTTCACCGGCTCCCGGGTGTCCTTGTACTGGTCGACCAGCCACTGGCCGGCCTTCCTGCCCTCCTCGACGAAGTCCGAGCCGAGGAACGTCACGTACAGGGACGGGTCGGAGTCCACCGCGCGGTCGGTGAGCACGACCGGGATGCCGGCGGCCTTGGCCTCCTTGAGGACCGCGTCCCAGCCGGTCACCACCACCGGTGAGAAGGCGATGACGTCGACCCGCTGCTTGATGAACGAGCGGATCGCCGCGATCTGGTTCTCCTGCTTCTGCTGGGCGTCGGAGAACTTCAGGTCGATGCCGGCCGCCTTGGCCGCCTCCTGGATCGACTTGGTGTTCGCCGTCCGCCATCCGCTCTCGGCGCCGACCTGGGAGAAGCCCAGGGTGATCGTGCCGGAGCCGGACCCGGAGCCGGAGCCCGAGCCGCAGGCGGTGAGGGTGGTGAGCGCCAGCGACGCGCCTGCGACGGCCGCGAGGAGTTTCTTCAACATGGGGTGTGTTTCCTTCTTTCCGGGGGTGCCGGCGATGTCGGCGGGGTGGAGGAGGCGCCGGTCCGATGGCGGCGCGGGCGGTAAGGGCGGTGCGTCCGTACCGCCATCGGCCGGACGACGGGGTGGGGTGGCGGGTCAGAATCCCTGCGCCAGGCGGTGGTAGGCCTGGTTCCAGCGGATCTCCTTGGTGAACTGGCGCAGGTCGGTGTTCGCGTCGATGGTCAGCAGTTCGACCCCGGTCATCTCGGCGAGGTCGGCGAGCTCCTCGGCGCCGAGCGCCGCGGTGAGCACCGTGTGGTGGGGCGCTCCCGCGGTGATCCAGGCCTCGGCCGAGGTCGGCAGGTCGGGCAGCGGCCGCCAGACCGCGCGGGCGACCGGCAGCCTCGGCAGCGGCTCCAGCGGAGGCACGATCTCGATCTCGTTGGCGACCAGCCGGAACCGGTCGCCCATGTCGGCCATGCCGATCACGTGGGCGGGTCCGGGGGCGGCGTCGAAGACGAGCCGGACCGGGTCCTCACGGCCGCCGATGCTGAGCGGGTGGATCTCCAGGGACGGGCGGCCGGCGGCGATCGTCGGGCAGACCTCCAGCATGTGGGCGCCCAGGACGAGCTGCCGGCCGGCCTCCAGGTGGTAGGTGTAGTCCTCCATGAAGGAGGTGCCGCCCTCCATGCCTGCGGCGGCCGTCTTGAGGGTGCGCAGCAGGGTGGCGGTCTTCCAGTCGCCCTCGCCGCCGAACCCGTAGCCGTCGGCCATCAGCCGCTGGACGGCCAGGCCGGGGAGCTGCCGCAGCCCGCCCAGGTCCTCGAAGTTCGTGGTGAACGCGCCGAACCCGCCCTCGGTCAGGAACGTGCGCAGGCCGAGCTCGATGCGCGCCCCGTAGCGCAGGGACTCGTGCCGTTCGCCCCCGGACCGCAGCTCGGGAACGACGGTGTAGCGGTCCTCGTACTCCTTGACCAGCTCGTCGATCGCGGCGTCGTCGATCGCGTCGACGACCTCGACGAGGTCGTTGACCCCGTAGGTGTTCACCGAGACGCCGAACCGCAACTGCGCCTCGACCTTGTCGCCCTCGGTGACCGCGACGTCCCGCATGTTGTCGCCGAACCGGGCCAGCCTCAGGGTGCGCAGTTCGGCGGCGCCGGCGGCGGCGCGCATCCAGGACGCGACACGCCCGGTCACCGACGGGTCGCCGACGTGACCGGCCACGGTCTTGCGCGGCACCCCGAGCCTGGCCTGGATGAACCCGAACTCCCGGTCGCCGTGGGCGGCCTGGTTGAGGTTCATGAAGTCCATGTCGATCGAGTCCCAGGGCAGCTCGACGTTGGCCTGGGTGTGCAGGTGCAGCAGCGGCTTGCCCAGCGCGTCCAGGCCCGCGATCCACATCTTCGCCGGGGAGAAGGTGTGCATCCACGCGATCAGCCCGACGCAGGAGTCGTCGGCGTTGGCCTCCAGGCAGACCCGGCGGATCGCGGCGGCGTCCGTCAGGACCGGCAGCCACTTCACCGGCAACGGGAGACCGTCACCGAGCCGCGCGGCGATGGCCTGCGACTGGTCGGCCACCTGCCGGAGCGTCTCGGCTCCGTACAGGCTCTGGCTGCCGGTGAGGAACCACACCTCACGCGCGACGACGCTCATCGGGCATCTCCCAAGGGGGTGGGGGTCGGGCCGGTCATTGGCCGTAGACGTTCTGGTAGCGGTCGTACAACTGGTCGATGTCGGCCTCCCGCAGGGGCAGCGGCTCGCCGAGCTGCCGGGACAGGTGGACGGTGCGGGCGACGTCCTCGCACATGACCGCTGCCTTCACCGCGGACCGCGGCGTCTCCCCCACGGTGAAGACGCCATGGTTGCGCATCAGGACCGCCGGGCTGCGCCGACCTGCGAGGGTATCCACGATCCCCTTGCCGATGTCCGCACCGCCGATCAGCGCGAACGGCCCCACCGGGATCTCACCGCCGAACTCGTCGGCCATGGCGGTCAGCACGCAGGGGATCGGCTCGTTACGGGCCGCCCAGGCCGTGGCGTAAGGGGAGTGGGTGTGCACCACCCCCCCGACGTCGGAACGATGGCGGTACACGTAGGCGTGGGCGAACACGTCGCTCGACGGCTTGAGCGTCTGGCCCTCGACCGGACGGCCGTCCAGGTCGCACAGGACCATCGAGTCCGCAGTCAGGCGGTCGTAGGGAACGCCGCTCGGCTTGATCAGGAAGTGCCGGTCGTCGACCTTCGCGGAGACGTTGCCCGCCGTCCACACCACCAGCGCGGCCTCGACGAGCGTTCGATGGAGGTCCACCAGCTCTCGGCGGAGCTGGGCACTGTGCGGATCGTTCACTGCACCTCTCAATGTTATCGCTAACATTTCGGCCGCCGGAAAGGCGGACGCATTTCGGTCTGCGGGTCGGCTAACGACGGCCGCCGGTGCTGTCCCGGACGACGAGTTCGGGTTCGACGACCTGCCGATGGTGCGCGCCGTCGGCGCCGGACGCGCTGATGCGGTCGAGCATCAGCGTGAAGGCGCGCCGGCCGACCTCGCCGAAGTTCTGCCGGACGGTGGTGAGCGGGGGCGAGAAGTAGGGGGCTTCGGGAACGTCGTCGAAGCCGACGACGCTGACGTCCTCGGGGACCCGGCGGCCCGCCTCGCGCAGCGCGCGCAGCAGGCCGAGGGCCATGGCGTCGTTGGCGGCGAACACCGCGGTGACGGACGGGTCGCGGGCCAGCCGCTCGCCGAGCCGGTAGCCCGACTCGGCCGACCAGTCCCCCACCAGCACCTCCGGCACCTCGCGGCCCTGCGCGGCCAGGGTCTGGCGCCAGCCGGCCAGCCGGCCGCCCGAGTCGACCCAGTCGGCGGGACCCGACAGGTGCCAGACGGTCTCGTGGCCCAGGCTGAGCAGGTGCCGGACGGCCCGGACGGCGCCGGCGCACTGGTCGACCGAGGCGAGCGGGAAGGGCAGGTCCTCGGCCGCGCCGACCACCACGATCGGCAGGTCGGGCGGCAGGTCGCGCAGCCCCTCCGCGGCCGACTCGTGCGGCGCGACGATGATGATCCCGTCCACGCCCTGGCTGCGCAGCCGGTCCACGCCCTCGCCGATCGACCTGCGGTTGAGCTCGCTCAGGCTGACGATGCTGATCAGGTAGTCGTGCCGGCGGGCGGCCCGTTCGATCCCGTACAGGGTGGAGGCCGGACCGTAGAGCGTGGTGTCGAAACTGACCACGCCGAGCACGTTCGAACGGCCCGTCGCCAGGACGCGCGCGGCGAGGTTCGGCCGGTAGTCCAGCGTCTTCATGGCCGCCAGGACGCGGTCGCGGGTCGCCGGCCGCACCCGCTCCGGGTTGTTGAGGACCCGGGAGACCGTCATGGCGGAGACGCCCGCCAGCTCGGCGACGTCCTCCATCACCGGCGGGCGGCGCTCGCCGGGACGCCCGTCCTCGTCCATCCCGCCTCCCCTCGTCCCACGGCCCGCCGTGTGGCGGCCCTCACAAATGTTTGCGATAACCAACCTGGCTGTCAATACACCGCCTTGCCCGACTTTGCTTGCGACAGGCGTTGACGTCCGTATTTGGTAGCGCTAACAATCGGGGCTCGACCCGAGCCCAAGGAGGACACGTGGACCAGCAGGTAGTGATCGGGGTCGACTACGGAACGCTGTCGGGACGCGCCGTGGTGGTGTCGGCGGCGGACGGCGCCGAACTGGGCGGTGCCGTGGTCGAGTACCCGCACGGGGTCCTCGATCGGCGTCTGCCCTCCGGTGTCCGGCTCGGCCCCTCCTGGGCGCTCCAGGTCCCGCAGGACTGGCGCGAGGTGCTGCGGCGGGCCGTGCCCGCGGCACTGGCCGCGGCGGGGGTGCGGCCGGAGCAGGTCATCGGCATCGGCACCGACTTCACCGCGTGCACGGTCCTGCCCACGACGGCCGACGGCGCCCCGCTGTGCGAACTCGACGACCTGCGCGACCGGCCGCACGCCTACCCCAAGCTGTGGAAGCACCACGCCGCCCAGCCCCAGGCCGACCGGATCAACGCCCTGGCCGCCGAGCGCGGCGAGCCCTGGCTGCCGCGCTACGGCGGGAAGATCTCCAGCGAGTGGCAGTTCGCCAAGGCCCTGCAGGTCCTGGAGGAGGACCCGGAGGTCTTCGCCCGCGCGGACCGGTGGATCGAGGCGGCCGACTGGATCGTGTGGCAGTTGTGCGGACAGGAGACCCGCAACCTGTGCACCGCCGGGTACAAGGGCATCCACCAGGGCGGATACCCCTCCAAGGAGTACCTGGAGGCCCTGCACCCGGGCTTTTCGGGGCTGTTGGCCAAGCTGGATCATCCGCTCAGCGCCATGGGCGAGCGGGCCGGCGGCCTCAGCGCCGCCGGAGCCGCCCTCACCGGCCTGCCCGAGGGGATCGCCGTCGCGATCGGCAACGTCGACGCCCACGTCACGGCGGTCGCCGCCCGCGCGGTGGAACCCGGCCAGATGCTCGCGGTCATGGGCACCAGCACCTGCCACGTCATGAACTCGGCGGTCCTGGCCGAGATCCCCGGCATGTGCGGGGTCGTCGAGAACGGCATCGTGCCCGGGCTGTGGGGTTACGAGGCCGGCCAGTCCGGCGTCGGCGACATCTTCGCCTGGTTCCTGCGCTGCGGCCTCCCGCCGGAGTACGCCGCCGAGGCACGCGAACGCGGCATCAGCGGCCACGAGCTGCTCACCGAGAAGGCCGCCCGCCAGCAGGTCGGCGAGCACGGGCTCGTCGCCCTGGACTGGCACAACGGCAACCGGTCCGTCCTGGTCGACCACGACCTGTCGGGCGTCCTGGTCGGCTGCACCCTGCAGACCGCCCCCGAGGACATCTACCGCGCCCTGCTGGAGGCCACGGCGTTCGGCACCCGCACGATCATCGACGCCTTCCAGACCGCGGGCGTGGAGGTCACCGAGCTCATCGTCGCCGGCGGCCTGCTGCGCAGCCCGTTCCTCATGCAGCTCTACGCCGACGTCATCCGCAGGCCGCTCAGCGTCATCGACTCCGAGCAGGGACCCGCGCTCGGCGCCGCGATCCACGCCGCCGTCGCGGCCGGAGCCCACCCCGACGTCCGCACGGCCTCGGCGGCGATGGGCAAGGTCCGCAAGAACGCCTACGTCCCCGACCCCCGCCGAGCCGACGCCTACGACGCCCTCTACGCCATCTACACCGAACTCCACGACCACTTCGGCCGGGACACCGACCTCCTCCACAGACTGCGCCGGATCCGCGACACCGGAAGGTGATCTCGTCACCAGGTGTGACGCACAGGGGCGGATCAACGCTGTAGGAGGTGTCGGGCATCGGCCCCCGCGATGCCCGCAGCGCCATCGGGCCCACCGAGGCATGCGGTGGTGCTGGTCCCGCCCCGGTGACCCCCTTTCCGGGGCGGGACACGTCCGAGCACGTGGGGTGTCCGACCTGCCCTCCGGTGCCGGTGCGGCGCCGGAGGGCTGTGGGTTGGGCGGCGGGAGCGCGGGAGGCGGCGCGGCTGGTGCACCCGAACGCGGTGGGGGTCCATGACGTCGACTCCGGCCGTGGCCGGGCCGATGAACGCCACCCAGGTGTCGCCCACGCTGACCCCCCCGGTCCCCGGCACGCCCGACCGCGGCCGGACGCCCCCGCGACTCCCCCGCCGGGGCCGGCGGGTCCGCCGCCGGTGTGGACCTGGCTGGGGGAACGGCCGTCGCCGGGTTCCTGCTGGCCGCCGTGGGCGCACTGCCCCTGGCCCAGGTGCCCGCCACGGGCGATGCCCGGGTTCACGTCCTGCCCGGATTCGCCGTCGCCGGTCTCGGGCTCGGGCGGCGTTCGTCACCGCGGGCCGTCTTCCACAGGAGTCCGCCGCCGAGGCCCTGGAGGCGACCGACCCGGCGCACGTCCAGCGCTGGGTGCTGCGCGACCGCAAACCGCTCAAGCAGGCGCGGGCATGGCCACCGAGGACGGCTACTTCCTGGGCCGCCGCCCGGCCGGCGTGGACCTGTCCGACCACACCGCCGAACTTCCCTGGCCCGACGTCGAACGCGCCTTTCTCATCGCCGTCAACCGCATCCCCGGCGACTTGTGGACCGGCCCCGAACGGTACGCATGGCGCGTGGTCACCCCGACCTTTTCGGAGTTCGCCGCGAAGCTGGGCCTTCTGGCATCACCATGACCGGTCGGCATGGCGTCTCCGGAGGGCCATGCCGTGGGGGACTCGCGCGGGATCTGGGGACGGTGAGCGGGGCCGCGCCGGGTGGTTCAGCGGTCCTCGTTCCGGGGCGGTCGTGCGAGGGCGTCGTTGAGGACCGACCAGAACTGGGGAAGGAGCGGGTTGGGATCGTCCGCCCGCCAGACCAGGTGCAGGGACGTGACGGTTCCCGCGAGACGGCGGGGGATCACGCCGTCCCGGCGGAGCACCCGGTAGGAGTCGGCCATGACGGCCGCGCCGAAGCCGGCGGCGACCAGGGCCAGGAGCGTCTGGACGGTCCGGCCGTGGGCGCCGATGCGCGGCACCACCCCGGCCTGATGGCACAGGGCGATGATCTCGTCGTAGGCGCGCGGTGAGGCTTCGCGCGGCCACATCACCAGGGGGATGTCGCCGAGCGCGGACAGGGGTGCCGGACCGCGGGCGGCGGCGAGCGGATGGGCGGCCGGCAGGTAGAGGGTGAGCGGCTCCCGGGTGAGCGTGCGGCTGTCGAGCCGGGCGTCGTGGACGGGGAGCCGTTGCACCGCCACGTCGAAGTCGCCGTCCAGGACGCCCGAGGACATCTCGACGTCGTCGAACACCTCCACCAGCCGCAGATCGACGTCGGGCAGCCGGCTGCGGAAGCGGCCGAGGGCCCGGCCCAGCGGCCCGTTGATGCCCGAGCCGGCGAACGCGACCGTCAGCCGTCCGGCCCTGCCCCGGGCCGCCCGCCGCGCGTCGTCGAACGCCGCCTCGGCCTCGGTCAGCACCCGGCCGGCACGCTGCACCAGCGCCCGGCCGGCGGCCGTCGGGGTCAGCCCGCGCCCCGAGCGGACGAACAGTTCGAAGCCCAGCCGCCGCTCCAGGTCGCGCAACTGGCGGCTCAGCGTCGGCTGGCTGAGCCGCAGCCGGCGGGCGGCGCCGCTGATCGACCCCTCCTCGGCGATCGCGATGACATGGCCGAGCAGGCGGAGGCCATACCTCTCAGGCATGGCCGCCATGCTATTCAATGCCCCGAAGCTGGAGGCCGACGGTTTCCGGTCCAGCATGGAACGCACACATCGTTGGACCGCTGGAGCCGATATGAAGCACATCGCTGAAGCCGGCACGAGGCATTTCGGCGTTCTCGCGCACAGCTGGGAGGGCGGCTCCCTGTGCTTCCGCACGTTCTGCCAGGAGGGTTTCGCCGAACTGGGCGACCACCGGCATCCGGACGTCACGCTGGACTGCATCGCCTTCGGCGGCAGCATGGCGGCCTGGGACGCCGGCGACCACGACTCGATCCGCCGCACCCTGGCCACCAGCGTCGAGCGGCTGGCCCGCGCGGGCGCCGAGTTCTTCGCCTGCCCGGACAACACCGCGCACCTGGCCCTGGAGCGCCCGGGGCCCGATCTGGCGCTGCCGGGTCTGCACATCGCCGAGGTGGTCGCCGACCACGCGCAGCGGAACGGCCACCGGCGGGTGGGCGTCCTCGGCACCCGCTACACCATGGAGGGGCCGGTCTACCCCCGCTCACTGGCCGCCCGCGGGATCGCCGCCGAGATCCCCGGCGCCGACGACCGCCGCACCGTCAACGAGATCATCTTCTCCGAGCTGGTGGCGGGGGTGTTCACCGAGGAGTCCCGCAAGGAATACGTCCGCGTCATCGAACGGCTGGCGGCGCGCGGCTGCGACGCCGTGGCGCTGGTGTGCACCGAGATCCCGCTGCTGGTGCCCCCCGAGGTCTCCCCGCTGCCCACCCTCGACTCCACCCGCCTGCTGGCCCGCGCCGCCCTGGACGTCTCCCTCGGCCGCCGTCCCATGCCGACCTGGCGCGGCGGCCCGATCTGAGCACACCGCGACCCGCATGACATCGCACCCGGAACAGCGCCTCGCGGACCTCGGACTGGCGGTCCCGGACGTCGTGCCACCGGTCGCCGCCCGTGTTCCGGCGGTTCGCGGCGGCGCGTACGTCCACACGTCCGGGCCGCCGTGGATGTCAGCCGCAGTGCTCGAACGGGCTGGTGTAGGAGGCGGGGCCGATCGTGCCGCCCCACTTCACGCATTTGCCGGGTGCGGCGGCCTTGACGGGTCCCGTGTAGTACGTGAAGTCGCCCCTGTCGCTCCTGGTGGTCCCGCCCTGGACCTGCAGGGTGGCGGCCATGGCGGTCCGGGCTCCCTTGGGCTTGACGGCGATCACGCAGTTGGTGCCGTCCTTGTAGCCCAGGTAGACCTTGCCGTAGGTGACGCCGTTCTTCTTCAACGTCGCCTCGTCGATCTTCTTGTAGCCGCTGCCGCAGATCTCGGCGACCTTCGAGGGAGCTGCGGGCGCGGCGCAGGCCGTCAGCGTCTGCTGCGGGTAGCCGAACCTGCGGCCCCCGAAGTAGGCGGCGACGGGCGGGTAGGCGCCGTTGAGCCGTACCTCGTAGTGCAGGTGGGAGGACATGCCGCTGTTGCTCGGCCGGGTGGTGCGGCCGACCGCGCCGATCTTCTGGCCCGCGGCGACCTGCTGGCCGACGCCGACGGACCGGTACTTCAGGTGCGCGTACCAGGTGGTGTAGCCGCCGGAGTGCTGGATGACGACGTGGTTGCCGAAGCCGCTCTCGTTCACGTGCCTGGTCGACCTGATGACCTTGCCCGCGGCGGCGGCCACGACGGTGTCGCCGTTGTCGGCCTCGGGGGTGCCGCCGCGGTTGAAGTCGATCTCGTACCCGGTGTGGGCGCTGCTGGCGCTGGAGTTGCCCCGCCAGGTCTGCCCGCAGGGGAACGGGAGCCGGAACGCCGGCATCGCCGCCGCGGCGGCGACCGGGCGCACCGACACGGGATCGGCCGCGGTCGCGGTCGTGGTGGCGGCCGGCCGCGTCAGCGCGACCACCGCGACGACCGCGGTCAGGCCGCTCGCCGCGGTGAGCGCGTACCGGCGTCGGATCCTCCATCGGCTCATCTGCACAGTCCTTCACACTCGACCCTGTGACAGTTCTCGATCATGAAGGGCGGGCGGGATCCGCGCAATCGGCCTCACTCGGGCAGCGAGATATTCACCCTCCGGTGGGAACGGCCGAGAAGCATTATTCGGCATGCGTCCACAGGCAATTAACGCCCGCTTTCCCGTAAGGCATGCGCAGCCGCCGGGCTTGAGCGGTTCCGGCGCGGCGGCTCGCCGGTCGAGCAGGCGGGGACGTCTGAATCTTCAGTCCTGATGACGGGTGTGCAGCCGGTCGGCGGCGGCGGCGCGTACCTCGTCGTTCTCCAGCGGATCGTCGCGGCGGGCACGGACCCGTGCCAGCATCGCCGGGGCGGCGGCGGTGCAGGCCAGGCGGCGGACCCGGGGCTCACAGTCGTCCAGGGCCTCGTCGAGGTACCGGTCGGCGTCCTGCGGTGCGGCCCCGCGCAGGCCGGTGAGGATGTCGGCTCGGGCGTAGGAGTGCGTGGTGGCCGCCCACGCCTCCCGCAACACCGGGGCCGCCCGCGCCGCCCGCAGGCGCCCCAGGCCACGGGCGGGTGCCTCGGCCGCGCACCAGTCACCGGCCTGGACCGCGTCGGTCAGCGCCTGCAGCAGCACGTCGAGGTCACCGGCATCGCCGTGGTCGGCCAGCACGTCGATCCCATGGGCGGCCAGCAGCGCATCGTCCCCGGCCGCCCAGATCCGCGCCCGCGGCAGCGCCGCCGCCCCCAGTTCCCGCAACGCCCCCGCCAGCCGTGGAAGGCCACCCCAGGCGTTGCGGAGGGCGCGTTCCTCGGCCAGTTCCAGCACCACCAGATCGCCCCGGCGGCCCAGCTCCACCAACGCCGGCCAGAACGACCTGCGCACCAAGGCCACCAACTGTCCGCCGGTCATAGCCGTGACATCCGGCGGTTGCCGCCGGGCAGCCGAGGCCCGGTCGGCGTGACGGGCCCGCAGGGCGTCCCGGATCCTCGGCTGGGCCGAACTCCACGCCGCCCAGGGACCCCACCCCGGATCCACCGCATCACACAGCCCGGCATCGTCTGCCCGCGCGAGCACCACCTCCGCCAAGCCCTCGCACAGGGCCGGGCCGCCGGACTCCCACATCGCCTCCAGCGCCCACCGCCAGTACCGGCCCTCGGCCACGTACCGGCGCAACGGCCCCACCGCATCACCCCGACCCCGCCCGGCCATACCGACCAGCACATCGATGGCCAGACCGGCACGCCACTCGTCATCGCCGGCGGCGTCCACCCGGGCCAGCAGATGCCCGGCGATCGGCCCCACCGGCAACCCCAGCCCGACGACCAGCCGGGTCAGATACCACGCCCGCGCCTCCACCTGCCGATCCTCCCGAGGATCCCGGCGGATGCAGTCATAGACCAGCTCCCCCGCACCGGGCACCGACACCGCCCGCCGCGCCCCCACCCCACGACCACGCTGAAGCCGCCCATGCAACGTGCCCGCCGGCTCCAGCCCACCCATGGCCCCCAGCATCACAACCCACAGCCCCGACCACCACCGATTAAGGGGCGGTTCGCCGTCTCTGCGGGGGTTGGTACCGTGGAAGGCGACTTGCCGAGGGCATCGGCAGGTCCCGGACGAGCACGTCGTACCCGGCATGACAAGACGGCGTAGACATGTGACCGTCGTTGTAGCGGAGGTACGCCGTCGTGGCGTGGATCGTCCTCATCATCTCCGGTGTTCTGGAAACCGTGTGGGCCGCGGCGCTGGCCGCGTCAGGCGGCCTGTCCCGGCCGCGGCCCAGTGCGCTGTTCGCCGTGGCGCTGACCGGGAGCATGGTCGGCCTGGGCTATGCCCTGCGCACCATTCCCCTGGGCACGGGATACGCCGTGTGGGTGGGCATCGGGGCCGCCGGCACCGCCGCGTACGGCATGACGGCCCTGCACGAGCCGGTCACCGCCGCCCGCCTCGTCTGCCTGACGATGATCGTCGGCGGGGTCGTGGGGCTGAAAGCCCTCCACTAGGCCGTCTCCGACGGCTCCTGGACGACGCCGCGGAGCCGGATCACTGCGGGCGATGCCTCAGTGCCGCATCGTCTGCACCCCTTGAGACGTGGGCCTGCCGCCCGGCTCAGGGGTAGGGGCCTGGCGGGGCGGCAGGGGTCCGGTATGCGGTGAGGTCGGTTCAGCGGGTGTCGCCGGGGGGCTTGCCGGTGCGTTCGTCGTCGTCGAAGGTCCGGGTGTCGCGGAGCTCCACGTAGGGTTCGGCGTCGGCCGGGTGACCGGCGGCGATGGCGCGGCCGCGTTCGAGTTCGGCGTTGAGCTCGGCGCCGAGCAGGATGGCGATGTTGCTGATCCACAGCCAGACCAGGAAGACGATCAGCCCGGCGAGGCTGCCGTAGGTCTTGTTGTAGGAGCCGAAGTTGGCGACGTAGAAGGCGAATCCCGCCGAGGCGGCCAGCCACACCACCAGGGCCAGCACACCGCCCGGGGTGACCCACCGGAAACCCTGCCTGGCGTTGGGCGAGGCCCAGTACAGCAGCGCGAACAGGAAGTTGACCGCCAGCAGCAGGACCGGCCACTTGGCGATGCTCCACGCGGTGACCGCCGCCGAGCCCAGGCCGAGGACGTCTCCGGCCCGCTGGGCCAGCGGCCCGGAGATCACCACCGCGATCGCCGAGGCGGCCAGCAGCACCAGCGTGAGCAGGGTGACCGCGATGCGGATCGGGACGGTCTTCCAGATCGGACGGCCCTCGGGCACGTCGTAGACGGCGTTGCTGGCGCGCATGAACGCCGCCACGTAACCCGACGCCGACCAGATCGCCGCGGCCAGGCCGAGCAGCGCGACCAGGCCCGCCCCCTGCCGTCCGCGCTGCAGTTCGTTCAGGGCGTTGGTGAGGACCTGTTTGACCGCCCCGGGCGCCAGGTCCCCGACGTTGGTGATCAGTCCCTGGGACAGCGCCGTGCCGCCCAGCCCGACCAGGGACACGATCACCAGCATGGCCGGGAAGATCGACAGGACCGCGTAGTAGGTGAGGGCGGCGGCCCAGTCGGACAGGTTGTCGTCCTTGAACTCGCCGAAGGAGCGTTTGACCGCCTCCCACCACGAGGTGGGGGCCAACTGGGTCGGTGTCCGCGGGGCGGGACCGGTGCCCGACGCGCCGCCCCGCCCCCGCCCGGCGAGCCGGGCCTTGGTGTCGGCATTCATCGTCAGAAATCCCCGTGAGGTCGCTCGTGGGTTCAGGTCGCACAGGTCACCGGGCCGGTGGCCCGGCGCTCGGCCTCTTCGCGCGGTTGCTCACGCGTACCGGAGCCCGGCGTGTCCGAGGAGGTGGCGCTGCTTTGGCCGGTGGTCATCGCCGCGCCCTTTCCTTGACCTCCGCCACGTCCCGCCGAGCGCCGGCGATGGCCTGCTCGGGCGTCGGCGGCGCCGCCCGGGTCGTCTCCTTGCGGCCCATCACCGCCAGCACGCCGGCCACCGCCAGCAGCACCACCGCGACGATCAGCGCCGCCGCCCACACCGGCAGCGCCACCGCCAGACCGGCGATCACCGCCGTCACCAGCGCGCCCATCCCGTACGCCGCGACCAGCCCGGCCCCGCCGAACAGCCCGGCGCCGACCCCGGCGTGCCTGCCCTTGTCCTTGACCTCGGCCACCGCCAGCCGCAGTTCCGCGCGCACCAGTTCCGAGATCTGCTCGGCGGCCTGCTTGACCAGCTCACCGGTCCCCTGCTCGGGCCGTGCCCCGTCCGACGCCGTCGGCGTTCCGGCCGAGGTGGACGGCTGCGTTCTGCTCATCGCGTTCTCTCCCTGCCAGGAACAGGCCACGTGCTGCTTTGCCGTGGCTTGGATGCTTGCTTCCCGAACGTTGAACGCCCCTGTTCCCCAAGCCAGGGACCTAAACAGCCCACCGGCGCGCGACCGCCGCGAAAGCCCCTGGGCACCACCGCCCGCCGCGGCCCTCTGCGGCGGGGGCCGGCCGCACGCGCCTCCCCTACCCTTGATCGCTGTGGAGAGCGATCGGGTGCGGGTGTCGCATCGGCGGGTGTCGGATGTGACGGTCATCCGGATCGCCGGTGAGCTGGACGTGGACGCGGTCGACGAGGTCACCGCGGCCATCGACCGCGCCCGCCGGAGCGACGATGACCGGCTGGTGTTCGACCTGGGCGGGCTGGAGTTCCTGGACAACATGGGGCTGCGGGCGCTGATCGCCGCCTGGAAGCACGCCCGCGCCCACGGTGGTGCCGTGCACCTGGCGGCGCTCCGGCCGAACGTGCGGTGGGTGCTGGACGTCACCCAGCTGAACGCCTACCTGCCGATCCACGCCGACGTCGAGGACGCCGTCCGCGCCGCCACGGCGGCGTCCGCGGACGCCCCGGCCGAAGCCGAATGGGACGAGACATGACGACGGCGCCCGCGGGACCTGCGTCTCGCGGGCGCACACCGGCCGGGTTCGCGCCGGTCAGATCCCGTCGCGGGGGCGGGGCGGGCGGTCGAAGTGGACGCGGATGGTGGTGGCGCCGGGGCCGGTGTGGATGCGGACCAGGTCTGCGAGCTGGTTGACCAGCAGCAGGCCCCGTCCGCCGGGCACGTGGGGAGGGACGGGCCGGCGCCCCGCCAGCGGGTCGGTGATGTGACCGCCGTCGTCGACCTGGCAGACGAAGTGCTCGCCGGTGGTCCAGATGCGCAGGATGCCGCGGCCTCCGCCGTGGATCACGGTGTTGCAGGTCAGCTCGTTGACGGCCAGTTCCGCGTCCAGCGCCCGTTCCCGGGTGAGCCCGGCCTCGACGGCCTGCTCGATGACCGTCGTACGGGCCCGCATCAGCGTCGAGTCGTCGATGGCCAGTTCGACCACCGGCCCGGCCGGATCGGGGAGCGGCCGGTTCCCGGCCGCCACGCCCAGGCCGAGATCGTAACGGTCGCTGACCGTCGTGACGTCGCCGTCCACCAGGACCGGATGCGTGACGGCGGCGTCGGCGAGCACCCGGTCGTCGAGGGCGGCGGCGTCGTAGGGACACAGGATCGCCACCGGCCGTCCGGTGAACGCGGCGTTGATCAGCGCCTCGTGCTGGACGCAGGCCGGATATTCGACCCGGCTGCGGCCCGCCCAGATCGGCTCGCCGATGATGCGCACGGGGGCGTGGGGGTGCCGGTCGGCGAACGCCCGCAGCACGCCGGGGATGATCCGGCCGGGGTTGCGGCCCGCGGCCGTCATGTCCACCCAGGTCACCGCGTCCGGGTCCAGGGCGGGGTCGGCGGCCAGGGCGTCCCGCAGCAGCGTCAGGCTCTTCCGGGGGGCGGCGACCGCGGCCGGATGACCGGCGGTCAGCGCCTCGGCCAGGAACGGGACGGCCGTGGCGAGGTATTCCTCCGGGGAGCGGTAGAACAACGCCGGATGCCACAGGTCCTCGCGGCCGGGATGCCGTGCCGCCGTGCCGTCGGAGCCGGTCCGGGGGTCGTGGCCCTGGGAGTCGGGGACGGGAAGCGTGCTGGTCACGGGCGAACCTCGATTCCGGGCAGCTCGGGCCACAGCACCTGGAGGATGCGGCACAGCCCCGCCGGGGGCCGGTGCAGCACCAGCCGTCCGTCGGGCCACAGCCGGGTGGCCAGCGCCGCGATGACGGCCGCGCCTCCGGCGTCCACTGACGTGACGCCGGACAGATCCAGATGCATGTCACCCCCTGCCGGTGTCCGGGGCTGTGCCGCCGCCAACGCCGACTGCCATTCCTGCCGGTTGAGAACGTTGATCTCACCGCTGATCTGGAGGCCGGAACGTCCGGTCCACGGTTCGACCCGAAACCCGGTCATACCGTTTCCTTTCGCCCCTTGTTCCCGGCCACGCCCGAATCACACGATCCTAGCCGCATGACGCCGCGTCCCCGGTGCGGGCGAGGGGGTGTTCCGCCTGCGTCCGCCGCGGGTGAAGGTAGCGGCGGGCTCCGAGGGGAAGAGTCGGGGGCATGGAAACCGCAGGGTCGTACTGGATCGCCTCCACCGACGCGACGTCCCATCCCCCGATGACCGAGGACCTGGAGGCCGACGTGGCCGTGGTCGGTGGCGGGATCGCGGGTCTGTGCACGGCATGGGAGCTGGCGCGGGAGGGCCGGTCGGTGGTGGTGCTGGAGGCCGGCCGCATCGCCGCCGGCGTCACCGGTCACACCACGGCGAAACTGTCCGCGCAGCACACGCTGGTCTACGCCCGGTTGCGCAGGTCCCACGGCGCCGAGGCCGCCCGCCTGTACGCGCGTTCCCAGCAGGACGCCGTCGACCATGTCCGGCGCACCGCGGCCGGCCTGGGCATCGACTGCGAACTGGAGGACCGTCCCGCCTACACCTACTCCGACGACGTCGACCTGATCCGCGCCGAGGCGGACGCCGCCCGCGAGGCCGGACTGCCCGCCGCGCTGGTGACCGCGACGCCTCTGCCGTTCGCGGTCGCCGCCGCCGTACGGGTCGAGGACCAGGCCCAGTTCCACCCCCGCAAGTACCTTCTCGCGCTCGCCGAGCAGATGACCGGCCACGGTGTCCGGATCCATGAGCGCACCCGGGTCGTCGGCCTGGCCGAGGGCGACCCGTGCACGCTGACCACCGAGGACGGGCACAACGTCACCGCCCGGGACGTGGTCGTGGCCACGCACTACCCGGTGTTCGACCGGGCGTTGCTGTTCTCCCGGCTGCGGCCTCGCCGCGAACTCGTCGTCGCCGGTCCCATCCCCGCCGACCAGGATCCCGAGGGCATGTACATCACGCCCGACCAGGGCACCCGATCGGTCCGCACCGCCCCCTACGGCCCGGGGCGGCGGCTGCTCATCGTCACCGGCGAGACGTTCACCCCGGGGACCGACGAGGTGACCGGACGGTTCGAGCGCCTGGCCGGCTGGACCCGTGAGCACTTCGGCTGCGAGCCCGACCAGCGGTGGGCCGCCCAGGACAACGAAAGCACCAGCGGCCTCCCGCATGTGGGGCCGCTCCACCCGCTGGCCGCGCACGTCCATGTCGCCACCGGTTTCAACGGATGGGGCATGAGCAACGGCGTCATGGCCGGGAAACTGCTGGCCGCCAGGATCACCGGCCGGGACCTGCCGTGGGCCGGCCTGTACGACCAGCGCCTCCCGAACCCGCTGCGGGAGGCCGGTCCGGTGCTCAGGCTGCAGGCACACGTCGCCCGGCACTTCGTCGGGGATCGGCTGGCCTCGCCCCAGGCCGACTCCGTCGCCGACATCGCGCCGGGCAGCGGCGCCGTCGTCCGCGTCAAGGGTGAGCGATGCGCGGTCTACCGTGAGCCCGGCGGCTCGCTCCACGTGGTCTCCGCGACCTGCACCCACCTGGGCTGCCTGGTCCGCTTCAACGATGCCGAGCACACCTGGGACTGCCCCTGCCACGGCTCACGCTTCGCCCCCGACGGGACGGTCCTCCAAGGCCCGGCCAACCGTCCCCTTCCCCCTCGCACCGCATGATCGGACGGCGATCCCTCCGCCCGTGCGGCGCAGACCTCGCCGGACCTGCCGCGGGGGTCTGGGCCTGGTTCCGTCAGCCGAAGTCGCGCTCGGGGTGGGGATGCCCCCTTATCCATCGGCTTGAAGAGCGCTCATGGGCCACAGGGGTCAGATGGAGCCCGAGAAGGTGTCGCAGGCGTTCGGGTCGCCGGTCTGGTAGCCGGTGGCGAACCACCTGTGCCGCTGCGCCGACGTGCCGTGGGTGAACGAGTCGGGGTCGACCCTGCCCTGGGCGCGTTCCTGGATGCGGTCGTCGCCCACGGCCTCGGCGGCGTCGATCGCCTGCCGGATGTCGGCGTCGGTGAACGGCTTGCTGTAGAAGCCGGTGTCCACCGCGTGCTTGGCCCAGACGCCGGCGTAGCAGTCGGCCTGCAGTTCCAGCCGTACCGAGCCGCTGGTGGCGCCCTTGGGGTCGGCCTGGGCCTTTTCCGTGGCGCCGAGCAGGTTCTGCACGTGGTGCCCGTACTCGTGGGCGATGACGTACGCCTGTGCGAACGGGCCGCCCTCGGCGCCGAAGTCCCGCTGGAGTTGTCCGAAGAAGGTCAGGTCCAGATAGACCTTCTGGTCACCCGGGCAGTAGAACGGTCCCACGTCGGAGGTCGCATGACCGCACGCCGTCCGGGTGGCCTGGCTGAACAGCCGGGTCCGCGCGGGGACGTAGTCCCGGCCGTCTCGCTCGAAGACCTCGCTCCAGTACCGCTGGATGCTGTTGACCACGCCGACGACCCGGCAGTCCTCGGACTGGTCCGCGTCGTTGCCCGTACGGCACTGCGCGCTCAGGTTGCCGGCGGGCTGTGCCTGCCGCTCCGGCCCGCCGCCCCCTCCGCCGGTGATGTCCACGCCCAGCAACAGAGCCAGCACCAACCCGACGATGCCGACGGCACCGCCGCCGATGGCCAGCCCTCCGCCAGGGAAACCGCTTCCACGGGCGTCCTCGACCTGTGACGCGTCAAGCCGTGCGTCGTCCTCGAAATCCATCCGGCGCTCCTTACGACCCTGCCGAACGCCGTCTTCCCTCCGATTCGTCTCCTAATCGCCGACCCCGCGCCGCCGCCTTCTCCGGTACCGCTGCGAGCAGGGCATCGCCGAAGATGTCGTCGCCTTCCCGGCCGTACCGATGAGCGGTTTCCCAGTGGGCGCGGATGAGGCGGCCGGCGACGGGGAGGACGTGCGCAAAAAGCCCGCATGTCGTCGGATCGGACGAACATGACAATCGAGCGCGGGGGTATGCCGTGAACCTCATCGAAAGGAGGTGAGAAGCGATGAGGTTCCTGAGCGGTCTCGTCAACGGGCTGCTCGCTCCGATCGTGGGCCTGCTGTCGCTGCTGGTGCGCGGCCTGCTGGCCTTGGTCGTCTGGCTGCTCGCGACGGTCCTCATGCTCGTGTCGCTCGTGCTGTGCGTGACGATCCTGTTGCTGCCGCTGGGCATCCCCCTGTTGCTGTTCTCGCTGCGTCTCTACGGCTACGGCGTCCGCCTGGTCGTCGGCGGCTGACCCCGCCGCAGGCCGGACGAATCAGGCCCCAGGGTGACCCCGCCGCTCAGCGGGCGATGCTGATCCCGTGGCCCCGTGCACATGCCGTACTCCTGAGCACGGGCATGGTGGTGTGTCCACGCCATTGGGCAAAAGCCCGCGAGATGAGGATGTAGGGCGCGCCCATCGCGCGGCCCCGCGCGTGTTCATGGCGTCGATACCGGGCGCGGTGCCTCATGCGCCGACCGCTGCGGCATGCGGACTCGGGTGAGATCGGCGGGGTCGCCCCGAGCGAGCCGGAGCCGCCCGTTCCGGTGAGGCTGCAGAACGCCGCACCGGGCCCAGGCCGGCTCAGACCGCGTCCTGTTCCTGCTCGACCTGGCGGTTCCACTCCCGCTTGGTGGCCTGCCAGCCGTCCTCGTCCTGGCCGAGCCGCCAGTAGCCCGAGATGGACGCCCGCTCCCGGGGAATCCCCCGCTCGATGAGCAGCAGCCGTCGCATCTCCTTGACGAAGCCCGCCTCACCGTGCACGAACGCCTGGGGGCTTCCCTGCGGGAGGTCCGCTTCGGTGACGGCGCGCAGGAGGGCCTCGCCGACGCGGGAGTCCCCGCGGTGCACCCAGGTGACCGTCGCGTCGCCCGAGGGCTCCAGCTTCTGCTCCTCCTCCGGGCCGCCGACCTCGATGAAGGCCAGCGCCCGCGCGCCGGCCGGCAGCTTCTCCAGGGACGCCGCGATGGCGGGGAGCGCGCTCTCGTCGCCCGCCAGCAGATGCCAGTCGGCGTCCGGATCCGGCGCGTAGCCGCCCCCGGGGCCGGCGAAGCGGACCTCGTCTCCCGGCCGGACCCGGGAGACCCAGGGACCGGCCAGGCCCTCGTCACCGTGGTGGACGATGTCGACGGTCAGCTCGCGCCGCTCGGCGTCCCACCTGCGCACGGTGTAGGTGCGCATGCGGGGCCACTGCTCGTGGGGGAGGTCGGCCCGGATCCGCTGGAGGTCGAAGGGCTCCGGATACGTCACGCCCTCGGCGGGGAACAGCAGTTTGATGTAGTGGTCGGTGTACTCCCCGGCGGTGAAACCGGCCAGGCCCGGCCCGCCCAGCACGATGCGGAACATGTGCGGGGTGAGCCGTTCCACGCGCAGCACCTGCGCGTGGGTGACCCGGGGGTTCCTGCGTCCGGGACGTTCTGGACGTTCCGTCATCCGCGCCCTCCGCCCCTGCCGGCGCGTCCGGCTTCCGGACGGGGCCCGCGGTGGTGTTCGCGATGCCGATACACGATCGTTTCCTCTCGTTCGGGCGTCTCGAAGAGTCTCGACTGTTCTACGATAACTCAGCGATATATCTAAGTCATGTCGCCGGCCAGCGCGAGCCCCCCCTCGCCGCGGTCCCCGCCGCCCGACGCCGTCACGAACCGGCGGCCTCGGCGGGAACCTTCACGCCCAGCCTCTCCGAGGCTGCGACGAGTTCCTTCCGACCTTCGGCCCACCGGAACGCCACCGGAGCCCCGCTGGGCCGAGGTCATCGAGCTGCGCTCGCCGGGATAGATCTCCTCCACGCCGTCCACCTTCGGCAGCCCCTTGAGCGTCTCGACCGTGGTGCCGACGGAGGCCGCGAACTCCTCACCGGCCCCGAACGCCGCCGGCCGAGCGGGTCCATCCCAGGACGTAGGCCGTTGACGACGCCGACCGGCACGCTCGCCCCGATCGCGCCCCCTGTGCGGACACGAGCCGGGGTTCACAGATCGCTGACGTCCAGGATGTCGTCGAGGAACTCCGGTCGCCGGTCCTTCGGTATGCGCGCCTTGACCGTACGGCTCAGCCGGGTCCACCACTTGTGGGCTTCGTCGTGGATGCGGTAGGGCATCGGATGCCACAACCGCGGATCCTCGAAGTCGACCCCGGGACATCGCCTCGTAGAACGGTTCCGACCATTCACTGACCGGCACCTTCCTGAGGAATTCCGCGTACATGGCGTCACCCGTCAGTATCTTTTTCTCCTGGCGCAGGGAACGCCCATCCGCAGATCGAGGTTGAGTTCTTCGCGGAGATAGGGTGCGAAGAAGGACCGCCGCCGCTCCTTGAACAGATCAGGGAATTCTCTGTACAGGTAATTGATCGGGCAGACGAGCGAGCCCGCCCGGCAACCCGGCAGCCCCGGCACGCGGACCCGGGCATGCGGGGGGTTCGGGGCCCTGGGGTCGCCGCAGCGCGCCCCCGGCCTCCTCGGCCGCCTCTTCCGCAGCCCGTCAAGGTCGTGAATCGAGCCCGGCGGCGCGGTGACCACTCCCGAAGGCGGCTGGTCCTTCACCGATCCGTGTCTGCTGACCCATGAGGCCCGTTAGGTGACCGATTGGCTGCGCGAGGTGGCCGCGGGGACGGTGGCCGTGACCGGACCCGATGCCGAAGGCCGGCTGTCCCCGGACACATGGTTCGTCGAGCCGGTCCTGGCCTTCAGCCTCGCCGACCGAAGCGAGGACGGTGCACTGATCCGCGTCCATCTGTCCTTGGAGGCGGCACCCCCGTGGCGGCAGGGTGACGAGGGGGCGGACATCTACCAGTACGCCGTGGAGATACGAACGGACACGGCTGCGCTGCTTCACGCGGCCCGGCAGTGGGATCTCGCCCTGGCCTCCTTCCCGGCCCGCTGATCGGCGTTAGACCCGCCAGGGAAACGGTCCGTGCTCGTGCCGCAGCCGACGGGAGCGCGGTGGAACGGGCTCCGTGGTCCGCCGTATCGCGAAAATCGCCGCTTTGTCGGTGCCGGCTGCCATTCTGGGCCGGTGGATCAATACGAGCAGATCGAATCGGTCGTCCGGCTCGCGCGGGCCCTGCACGACGTCGACTGGGGCGACTGGACGCTCTCGGCGCTCCGCGACCTGGTCGACGCCCGGCCGGGCTGGTCGCTCGGCGAGCCGGGGCCCTTCGACGTCATGATCCGGCCCGGCACCGGCGAGCGCGACGTGATCGTCTCGACCGGCAAGCACGGCCCCGAGGCGACCCGGTACGGGTGGGCGAGCGTTCCCCTTCCGGCGGCGCTGCACGAGCCCGAGGCCTTCGCCGCGCTGGTGGAGGCGCTGCAGGAGGTCGGGGCGCCCGTCCCGCACCGGGGGACGGCCGCCGCGCCCGGTCTGCGCTGGCGCGACGACCGGCGCGTGATGATCCTCCAGCGGAACGCCAAGAGCGTCTGGCTGGCCGTCCACCCGGCGCCCGTCCCGTACGTCGGCGAGGTGGCGGCGGCGCTGCACGACATCGAGCACGGTCCGTGGACGCTCGAGGACCTGCGGGCGCTGGCCGACGCGCGGCCGGGCTGGGAGCTGGACGGCGACCTGCTGCGCGTCGGCGGCGGCGAGTTCCCCTGCGGGCGCGGCCGGGTCCGCCTGCTCGAGTACGCGGAAGGCGCCTCCCTCGAGCAGCGCAGGGCGGCCTTCGGCGACCTGTTCGACGCGGTGGTCGGCGGCATCGGCGACCCGACGCTCCACGGCGGCTCGGCCGACGGCCCCGGCGTCCGGTGGCGCAACGAACACCGGCTGCTGATGCTGCGCGGAGACCGCCGGGGCGTCTGGCTGGAGTCCCACCCGACCGAGGAGATCGAGAACGAGGAGTACCGCACCTTCGAGTGGGGCGGCGCGTGGAACGCGTCCGAGCCGTCCGACTTCGGCCACCTGCCCTACCTCTGGCAGCTCGACCGCGAAGGGCCCGGAGACAATCCCGTCTTCTGGCCCGGCGGACGGCTCGCGACGAGCATGAAGCACCTCCGGGAGGCGCTCGAGCTGCTGCTCACCGCGTTCGCCGAGCAACTGCCCGCGCAGATCGGCAACGAGTGGGCGACCTTCCAGATCCGCAGCCGCGCGGGTGCCGGACGCATCGTGGTGACCTTCGACCCCGGTCGCCTGAACGTGTACGCGTACGACCGTGCCGAGGACGATCCGGACGACAAGGCCGCGCTCATGCGGGACCGCGGCTGGCAGGAGCGCGAGAGAGGGTGCTGGCGCACGTCCTTCCCGCATCCCGACGAGGCGTCGGCCGCCGAGGCCGCGCGTCTGATGGTCGATGAGCTGGAGGACTGGGGCGCCGTCGACCCCGCCGAGGACCTGTTCTCCGCGGACGTCAGCTGCAACGACTACGGCTGGTTCCGCCTCACCGGCCTGGGCGTCGGCTGACGGTCGTGGTCTCCTTGGGGGTGCCGACCGGAAACGTCGCGGACCGGGACCCTGCCGGGGCGAGGAGGGCGCATGGGCGAGAGCGATCCGCACATCCATGTCGAGTCGAAGGTGATCCACGGCGACGCCGCCGTCCGCAACGTGCTGGCGGCCACGTTCGGCCTGGCCGGTGACCTGCCGAGCCTCGTCACCACCGGATGCGGGCTGCGGGTGCCGTACGCGATGACCTCTCCGCGTCCGGACGGCGTCACCTGCCTGGCCTGCCGTGAGCACGCGCGGCTCGAGCACCTCCGCCTCGCGGAGTGGGTCGAACGCCTGGGCCGCATGCCCGGATCGAACGTCGGCGCCGCCCAGGTGAAGCAGGCCGCGGACAGGCATCGCGACCTCGCGGAGAAGTTCTCCGACGCGCCGGGCTGAGCCGTACCCGGGACGACGGCGGAGCTCATGGCCGGGACGGCCGCCCGTTCACCATGCTCGGCTTCCGTCCGACGGCGAAGCTCCGCAATCCGCACGCCCCCGGCCGACGCGAACGTCCGGAAAACACGGAGACCGGGCGGCTCGACCGCAATATGATCAAGCCCCCTCGAGTCGATCTTCTCCTGCCTGGAATGCGAGGAGTGTTCGTGATGCAGCCGAATCCCTGGCAGGTCCAGGCGGGAATGACCAGCCACGCGGGCGAGGGGCCGGTCCGGCCCGCCTGGGTCGTCGGGGCGCTGACGGTGGCCATGCTCGGCGCCTGGATGGTGGTGGCGCTGCTCAGCGCGGTCGCGCTGGGGCTGCACGTCCGGCTCCTGGACGGCACCGGCGGCTCCCTGGACCAGGAGGAGCTGGCGAAGCTGCAGGACAGCGACTCGCTGATCCTGCTCATCACCGTCGTGCAGGTCGCGGTCATGCTGGTCACGGCGGTGCTGTTCTGCCTGTGGCTGATGCGCGCCCGCACCAACGCCGAGCACATCATGCACCTGCCGCAGCGCTTCGGCAGGCCCTGGGTGGTGTTCGGCTGGGTGATCCCGATCGTCAACCTGTGGATCCCCAAGCAGGTCGTCGACGACGTGTGGCAGGCCAGCACCGGGCAGGCCGACGGGCGCAGGTCCCGATGGGTGCTCGCCTGGTGGGCGTGCTGGCTGGTGTACGTGATCGGCGACCGCATCGTCGCCAACCTCGGAGCCGACGACCTGGCGGCCGAACGCGGCCAGACCATCGCCGCGATCATGCTGATCATGCCCGGCATGGCCGCCGCCGCCCTGGCCGCCACGGTCATCTGGAAGATCAACGCGCTGCAGCAGGCCCAAAGCGACCGGATCACAGCGCCCCTCGCCGGCGGCGCCCTCCCCGGATGACCTGCTCCTGACCACGCCCCTCCTGATGGACCGCGAGGACCGTCCGGGGTACGGGGCACGGGCGGGACAGGCGCTGCGGGCCTCAACGCCTGCCGGGAAGGCCGAGAGAAGACCCGCCTGGTGCCGACCTGCCCCACCGGCCAGTACCAGGCGCTGGCCGCGGGCAGGGCTCGGGTCTGGTCTTGGCCGCCGGAGGGTCTTGCCGAGTGATCCCGGTCTGGGAATATCATCACGATATGGCGATTGATTCCGAATGTGGAATGACCTCCCGGGACGGCCTGGCTCCGGCGGCGGCGCTGTTCCACTCGCTGGCCGATCCGGTGCGGCTGTCGATCGTGCAACGGCTGGCGTGCGGCGAGGCGCGGGTGGTGGACCTGACCCGGGAACTGGGGCTGGCGCAGTCGACGGTGTCCAAGCACCTGGGGTGTCTGCGGGGCTGCCGCCTGGTGGACTACCGGGCCGAGGGACGGCAGTCGTTCTACTTCATCGCCGCCCCTGAACTGCTGGATCTGCTGCGGTCGGCCGAGTCGCTGCTGGCGGCCACCGACCAGGCGGTGGCGTTGTGCCCGACCTACGGCACCGGCGCCGAGCCGGCCGGGGGCCGGGCCGGACTGCCCGTGGAGGGGGCGGCGTCGTGAGCGCCGTGCTGAGCGTGGGCCCCTCATCCGAGCGGCGGGCGGTGCTGGCACGGCGGGTGCGGTGGCTGGTGGCGGCCACCATCACCTACAACCTCATCGAGGCCGCGGTGGCGATCACGGCCGGGACCATCGCGTCGTCGGGGGCGCTGCTGGCGTTCGGGCTGGACTCGATGATCGAGGTGGCCTCGGCGGCAGCGGTCGCCTGGCAGTTCGCCGCCCGCGATCCGGCCGTGGTCGAACGCCGGGAGAAGACGGCGCTGCGGATCATCGCGGTGTCGTTCTTCGCGCTGGCCGCCTACGTCACCGCCGACTCCGTCCGCGCGCTGACCGGCGCGGGCGAGGTGGAGCACTCCACAGCCGGGCTGGTGCTGGCCGCGCTGTCCCTGGCGGTCATGCCCGGCCTGTCGTACGCGCAGCGCCGGGCCGGGCGGGAACTCGGATCGGCCAGCGCGGTCGCCGACTCCAGGCAGACGTTGTTGTGCACCTACCTGTCCGCGGTCCTGCTGGTCGGCCTGGCGGTCAACAGCCTGTTCGGATGGTCGTGGGCCGATCCGGTCGCCGCGCTGGTCATCGCCGCGGCCGCCGTCAAGGAAGGCCGTGCGGCATGGCGTGGGGACGCCTGCTGCGTTCTGCCCGCATCGGGGCCGGTCACGGACGAGGCCGCCGCACCGGACGGATGCGCCTGCGGGCCCGGCTGCGGCCGCCGTTCCTGACCCGCCGCCCTCAACCGACATCGAGGAGCCGTCATGGCGTTGACCGCGCTGCTCATCTATCTGATCTGGGCGTTGCTGGCGTTCGGGCTGCGCAGCTGGGTGCAGTGGCGCCGCACCGGCGATACCGGATTCCGTGGCGCGCACCTGCGACCGGGGAGCGTGCAGTGGTGGGCCCGGATCCTGTTCACCGGCGCGCTGGTGATCGGTGCCGCCGGCCCCGTCGCGGCCCTGGCCGGCCTGCCTTCCCTCGGTGCGCTGGACCGGCCCGCCGTCCAGACGACCGGAACGGTCGTGGCGCTGCTCGGGGTGGCCGCCACCCTGGCCGCCCAGATGTCCATGGGCGATTCATGGCGCATCGGCGTGGACGAGGCCGAACGCACGGCCCTGGTCACCACCGGCGCGTTCGCCCTGGCCCGCAATCCCATCTTCACCGCCATGATCATCACTGCGGCCGGGCTGGCGGCCATGGTCCCCAATCCCGTCACCCTCCTCGCCCTGGCCCTGACCGTCGTGGCGATCGAACTGCAGGTCCGCATCGTCGAAGAGCCCTACCTGCGACGCACCCATGGCGATGCCTACGAACGTTACGCCGCCGCCGTCGGCCGCTTCCTGCCCGGCATCGGACGCCACCGCCGACGGCACACGCCAACGGCATGACCGCCGGCGAGGGACCAGGAGAGCAGCGAAAGCAACCGCCCATCGATCAGATGCAATGCGGCTGGACGGCGGATCTCCGCAGACTCCTTTGGGACCCCGGCGCCGCCACCGTCGCCACGCGAGCAAATATGAAGGATCATTTCCGATTCATCCGGGCCACCTGGACAAAGACCGTTCGGCCGCGCCGGAGAGAACGGTGACAGTGCCGAGCCGGGCATGAGACCACCGTGGGTGAGAGGTGTCAGCGGACGCTCGGGTCACGAAGCATTTCAGTTGTGGGCCGTGGATTCGGTCACCTGGGGGTCGATGGTGAACAGCACGGAGTTGACGTAACGCCGGCCCGGTCGCAGCAGCCTGCCGACGAATCCGCGGTCCAGCTCGTGCAGCGTCTGCCGCTGGTGGGCGACCAGGTCGAACTCGGCCAGCGGGATCCAGCCGGACTCCAGCAGCACGTGCCCGGTGTAGCCCCACCCCCGCAGCAGGCCGAGCACCTCCGGCATCTGCCGGTGCCGCTCCTCCAGCTCGATCAGCAGGTTGGGCAGGTCGCGCCGGATGGTCTCCTGCGCGCCGCGCAGCGCGTTCAGCTCATGGCCCTCGATGTCCAGCTTGATGAAACGCACGTCCTTGAGCTGCAAGCTGTCGAGGGTGACCTGGGCGACGGTGACCGGACGGCCGACACCGCCGCCCACCGAGGAGATCCCCGCCAGCGCACCGGACTCCGGGATCCACAGATCGATCTGGCCGCACTCGTCGGAGGCCGCCGCATGCACCACCTCGGCCTGGGGGAACGCGCGGCGCAGCACCCCGGCCAGCTTCGGATCGGCCTCGACGGTCACCACCCGGTCCGCCCGGCCCACCAGGCGGCGCGCCCACGGACCGAACCATCCCCCCACGTCCACCGCGGTGCCCCCGGCGGGCACGAAGTCCTCCAGCCGGGCCAGCTCCGGCTCCAGCCGCGGATAGACCGCCCGCACGAACGAGCCGATCAGCCGTGCCGGCACCACCGCCGAAAGCCCACGCCCCAGCCGCCTGCGCCCGGCTCCCCCGGCGTCCCGTTCGCCATCCGGATCCTCCGACCCGGACTCCATGGTGGGGGTGTCGTCGCTCATCGGCCCGCTCCATCACATCAAGATGCGGCAAAGGTACCGGGCAATGATCAACAAACCCATGCCGAGCGCCCGAACGGGATCATTTCGTTGCAATCAAGACGACCTCGAACGCAGCCGGGCAGATCCGGGCGGCTCAGCGTCAGGTCCGTCACCCGCGGCCCGCCTACCCACTCAGGTGGGAATCGGCTCGGTGCCACGGTGATCAGAGTGATGATCGTGCGGGGTGGGGTCGTCGGCGCTAGATTGAACGCCGCGCGAGTGACGGTGGGGAGGCGTGTGCGATGACCGAGCAGGAGCCGGGTTCCGGGTGGCCTGTGATCGATACCGGTACGCCGCATTCGGCGCGGGTGTGGAACTACTGGCTGGGCGGCAAGGACAACTACGAGGTCGACCGGCAGGTGGGCGAGCAGGTCATGGCGGCCTACCCCGACATCGTGCACATCGCCCGCCAGTCCCGCGCCTTCCTGGTCCGCGCCGTGCGGTTCCTCACCCTGCAGGCCGGGATCGACCAGTTCCTGGACCTGGGCACCGGACTGCCGACGGCCGACAACACCCACGAGGTCGCCCAGCGGGCCATCCCGCACGCGCGCATCGTGTACGTCGACAACGACCCGATGGTGCTCGTGCACGCCCGTGCCCTGCTGACCTCCACCCCCGAGGGCCGGGCCGCCTACATCGACGCCGATGTGCGCGACGTCGACCGGATCCTGGATGCCGCCGCGGCCACCTTGGACTTCTCCCGGCCGATCGCGGTGATGATGCTGGGCATCCTCGGCAACATCGACGACTACGAAGAGGCCCGCACCATCGTGCGGCGCCTGATGGCGGCCGTGCCGTCAGGGTCGTACCTGGTCGTCAACGACGGCACCAAGGACGCCAAGGCCGAGGTCGCCCAGGCCGCCGCCGACATGCGCGCCCAGGCCGGCGACCCCTACCGGCTCAGCACCCCCGACCAGATCGCCGCCTACTTCGAGGGCCTGCAACTGGTCGAACCCGGCGTGGTGCGCACCGCCCAGTGGCGACCCGACCCCCACCAGCTCAACACCCAGGTGCTGGACGTCCACTGCGGAGTGGCCAGAAAGCCCTGACACCGGCCGCCGCTGCCGCCGGGAGGCGGAGTGTTCCAGCCGCATCGCCACTGCGGGTCACGAGCACGTTCCGGCGGAGGCTGCCTCCCGTGCATCCCTGAGGGGCGTTCCCGAAGGGATGGGGAAGCCGGTCATACGGTGTCGGAGATCGCCTGCTTTGCGGCCGAGGCCAGGTGGGCCTGGGTGCGGTAAGGGAGGCCGGGGGCGGTTCCGGTGGAAGATCCCGTGGTGAGCGGTCACGGCACGGACGCCTCGGGTGAGCCGGCCTTGGAAAGCACGAGGGCAAGGCCCGCCGGGCCTTCGAGGAATCCGATGGCACCGCCAGATCCCTCATCGTTCAGGATGTCTCTTCCAGCCGTTTCCCGGGACCATTCATCTTCGTCACGGTGATGCTCGTCGCGTCCGTCACGGTCGTCGACGCCGCGGGTCGCCCGCCGCGGCGCCGTCGGCCAATGCGCCGACGTACGGCGGGAACCGGCCAGGGAGGAGATCGGGCGGCGCCTCGAACGCCATGTCGCGCACGGGATCTTCCGCATCTCATATCGGCCATCCTTAAAAGCCATCTTGAACGGTCCGCTTGACATCCCCAGGGATCGCCGAGGTCATCGGAAGATGGTCCGGGAGGGTCGCGGCGCCGCCCTCCCGCGTTCCCCCATCACGTGGCGCACGCGAACAATTCCACATGGTGAAACCACCGTAAGAATCTGCTGACAAAAAGCCGCGTTTCCCGTAGTGGGGTCCGGTTCCAGATTTGCGGAACGGCGGCACAAGAAGGGCAGTGCCTTGCGACAGGTGACCGCGGAGGACCCCAGTGCCCAGACCATGCGCGTTGCAGGATGAACTGGACATCGACCGCACGACCCGAGCCATCGCCGAGGAGGCCGCCGCGGTGATGGCGTCGTCACTGCGCACGGCCGGCCCCGCCTATCCCTGGAACGAACTGCTGCCCGGCCTGGTGGCCCGGATCCTGGAACTGCTGCCGACCACCTGTGAGCCCACGGAGGCCGACCACCGCCGTCTCGTCGCGGCGGCCCGGCGGTGCGCCCGCGACTGGGTGCCGCTGAAGGAGGTGGAGCTGGGCTGCCAGATCCTGCTGGCCTGCGTCTTCGGCCACCTGTGGCGGACGGCGGGCCCCCGGTGCTGCGCGGAACTGCTGCGGCTGAGCGGCCGGACGGCGGCGGTCCTGTCGGCGGTGCTCGGCACGGTGCGCCGCGCCTATGTCGAGGAGCTGGGCCGGGTGAGCGCCCACCGCGCGGAAGGGCTGGTGATCAGCGCGCTGCTGGAGGGGGACGACGCGGCCGTCCTGAGCGGGGAGGCCGGCATCGCCTTCCCCGAGCCGGGCGTCGTGCTGTGCATCACGTGCGCCGGCGAGCCGCAGCGGCGGGAACCGGTGTTCGACGAGGTGCCCCACGAGATCCGCAAACGTCTCGGGGAGGGCGCCCTGTGCGCGCCCTCCCCCGACGGGATCCGTCTCATCGTCGTCCTGCCCGCATCGTCCACCGACGCCCCGGAGGCCGCACCGGACGCCCGCCTGTCGGCCGCCGAACTGGTCGAGTCCTGCGGTGCGGAGTACGGGCGCGACTTCGTGGCGGGGATGGCGTACGCCTCGGGCATCGGCGACGCCGCGCGCGCGGTCCGGGAGGCGCTGTGGGTGGCCGACCTGCTGGCCCGCGGCGCCCGCGGCGGACGCACCGGGCAGGTCGGGTTCCTGCTCGACCTCGTGCCGGAGGCCGTGGTCGCCGAACGGGACGACCTGCGCGAGCGGCTGATGACCCGGCTGGCGGCCGTGCGGGCCAGGCGGCAGCTGTGGACCACGCTGCGCGCGCTGTACGACTGTGATCTGGATCGCGGCCGCACCGCCCGCTGGCTCGGCATCCACCGCTCGACGCTGGACTACCGGCTCAACTCCGTCCACCGGCTCATCGGCATATCGCCGACGAGCGTGCGGGGCATCGTGCTGCTGTCCGCCGGGCTGGCCGCCGACTCCCTGGGCTCCTAGCGCGGCCGTCACGGGGCGTACCGGCGGCCGAGAAGGTGGCGGGCGACGACCAGCCGGGTCACCTGGGCGGTGCCGTCGCCGATCTCCAGGCCCATCACGTCCCGCATGCGCTGGGCCAGCGGCAGCTCCTCCGACCAGCCGAGCTGCCCGAAGGTGAGCAGTGCCTGGTGGCAGGCCTCGACGGCGGCCTTCGGCGCCCACGCCTTGGCCATGTTGGCGGGCACGGCGTGTTCGCGCCCCTGGTCCTTGAGCCACAGCGCCTCGTAGGCGAGCAGCCGCGCGGCGCGCAGATAGGCGGCGTGCTCGGCCAGCGGGAAGGCCACGCCCTGCAGGCGCCCGATCGGGCCGCCGAACGCCTCCCTGGTGCGGGCGTGGGCGAGCGCCTCCTCCAGGGAGGCGTTCGCGGCGCCCACGCACATCAGGCTGATCAGCGCCCGGGAGTAGTCGAAGCCGCGCATCACCTGGACGAAGCCGAGACCCTCGCCGCCGACGACGTCCTCGGGGCCGGCGGGCAGCCCGTCGAAGCGCAGTTCCGCCCGGCCCGCGGCGCGCCCGCCGGCGTCGCGGGTGCGGGTCCGGGTGAGGTGGCGGTCGTCCAGGGGCAGGTAGAAGGCGGTCACGCCGCGCGCCCCCGGCCCTCCGGTGCGGGCGAAGACCAGCCCGTGGGTGGCGTACGCGCCGAGCATGATCGAGGTCTTGACGCCGGTGAGCCGCCATCCGTCGCCGTCCGGTTCGGCGCGCAGCTCGATGGCGGCGGCGTCGCTGCCGTGCGCGGGCTCGGTCAGGCACAGCGCGACCAGCGCCTCACCGGAGGCGATCGGCGGCAGCCAGCGCCGCCGCTGCTCGTCGGTGGCGTTGCCGTTCAGCACGTCGGCGATCAGCGCGGCCTGCAGCACGCCGTAGCAGGCGTTGAAGTCGGCGCGGGCGAGTTCCTCCAGGGCGGCTCCGGTGGTGACGCAGTCGGCGCCGAGACCGCCGTGCCCGGTGGGCACCCGCAACCCCAGCAGTCCTTGCCCGGCCAGCTCGCCGACCAGGCCGGGGCGCATCTCGCCGGTCCGGTCGCCCTCCTGGTAGTAGGGGGCGATGCGCTCCTCGGCGAACGCGCGGATCCGGGCGGCGTAGCGCTCCTGCTCGGGGGTGAAGACGAACCGCATGTCACGCCTCCGTGATCTCGTCGCGGAGCAGGAACTTCTGGATCTTGCCCGACGGGGTCTTGGGCAGGGCGTCGCGGACGACCAGCCGTTCCGGCCAGTACTGCTTGGCCATGCCGAGGGACGCCAGGTGCCCGGTCAGGTCGGCCAGCTCCGGGGCCGGGCCGTCCGGCACGACGATCGCGCAGGCCCGTTCGCCGAGCCGGTCGTCGGGGTAGCCGACGACCGCCACCTCGCGGACGGCGGGATGCCGCAGCAGCGCGGCCTCCACCTCCACCACCGGGACCTTCTCGCCGCCGCGCACCACGATGTCCTTGATCCGGCCGGCGATGCGGATGCCGCCGAAGCCGTCGTCGCGGGCCAGGTCCCCGGAGTCGAACCAGCCACCGGGGGCCAGCGCCGCCGCGTACAGGTCGTCGCGTCCCAGGTAGCCCAGGCACTGGCTGGCGCCGCGCACCTGCAGACGCCCGGTGGCGCCGGGAGGCACCGGGCGGTCGTGGTCGTCGACGATGCGGACCTGCATCCACTCGACGGGGGTGCCGTCGCTGACGGCGGCCCGGTCCGGAGGGTCGCCGGGCCGGGTGATGGTGACGGTGCCGTTCTCGGTCATCCCCCACAGCGCGTGCACCCGCACGTCAAGCACCTCCCGGGCCCGTTCGACCACCGCGGGCGGGATGGGGCTGCCGCCGCAGGCGAAGATCCGCAGGGACGACAGGTCGCGGGGGGCCCGGCGCTGTTCCTCGATGGCGTCCACCAGGAAGGTGGTGGCGCCCATCGCGAAGGTGGCCCGCTGTTCCTCCACCAGCCGCAGCATCAGGGCCGGGTCCCAGGCGTCCAGGTAGACGGCGGTGGCGCCGAGCAGCAGCGGCATCAGCATGCAGTACGCGTAGCCCGCCTGGTGGGTCATCGGGGAGCCCATGGTGATGACGTCGTCGCCGGTCAGCTCCAGCGGCTCGGCCTCGGCCCGGGTCAGCGCGTACAGGGTGTTGTGCGAGTGCAGCACGCCCTTCGGCTCGCCGGTGGTGCCGGAGGTGAACATGACCTGGGCGGGGTCGTCGGGGTGCGCGCCGTGCCCGGCGAGGTCGTACTTCTCCTCCCACGGCGTGTCCAGGAAGTGGACGTCGAAGTCGACGGCCGGCACGGTGCCGTCGCCGCCGATCAGCACGAGGTGTTCCAGACCCGGCGCCTCGGCGCGCACCTCGTCCAGCATCCGCGCGTAGGAGAAGCCGTTCCACTCGGCCGGGGCGACGTGCACGCGGGCGCCGGTGCGGCGGGCCATGAAGGAGACCTCGCGGCGGCGCATGATCGGCAGCACCGGGTGGGCGACCGCGCCGACCCGGGCGCAGGCCAGGCACAGCACGGTGAACTGCCACCAGTTCGGCAGTTGCAGCGAGACGGTGTCGCCGCGCCGGACGCCCAGGGCGAGCAGCCCGCCCGCCGCGCGTTCGGCCAGCTCGGCGAGCCGGGCGTAGGTCAGCGTCTCCACCGGGTCGCCGGACGCGTGGTAGCCGACGACGGCCGGCTTGCCGGGGTGCCGGGCGACGGCCGCGCGCAGGTCGTCGATGATCGTCGTGTCCCGCCACCATCCACGTTCCCGGTAGGTCCGCGGCGTGTGGGCGGCGGCTGGTTCGGGGGCGTTGGCCACTGCGCACCTCCAGTCAAGATCGCCTCCGAGTATCCGGAGCGCACCCGGCCCGCCCCATGGCCCGGGACTGCGACATCTGACGGAAAACGCCACCGCGATTACGACAAAGTGGGCATTTCGCTCTACTCCCGTGATGATCACGAGGGTTCGTACGCTCGCGCTGCCGGCCCGGGGCCACCGACTTCCCCCGGACCGCGAGTGGAGGACGCCTCATGTTCACCAGTCAGGAGGAGCGGCTCGCCGTCGACGGCGGCGCTCCGGTGAGAACCGCGCCATGGCCCACCTACGACAAGGGCGACGTCTTCATCAGCCCCGAGGACGAGCAGGCCGCCATCGAGGCCCTGCGCGGCAAGCTGTACTTCCGCTACGACTACCGCCCCTACGAGCAGACCTTCACCGGCCGCCTGGAGTCGCGGCTCGCCGAGTACTTCGGGGTGCCGCACGTCCTGGCCTGCACCAGCGGGACCACCGCCATCGCGCTGAGCCTGCTGGCCCTGGAGCTGCCGCCCGGCTCCCCCGTCGCCTGCCCGGCGTTCACCTTCTCCGCCACGCCGAGCGCGATCGTGCTCGCCGGGCACCGCCCGACGCTCGTGGAGTGCGACGCCGACCTGCACCTGGACGTGGCCGACCTGCGCCGGGCGCTGGAGGAGGGCGCCCGCGCCGTCGTCGTGGTCCACATGCGCGGCTTCGCCAGCGACATGCCCGCCATCTGCGCGCTCGCCGCCGAGTACGGGGTGCCCGTGGTCGAGGACGCCGTGCCCGCGCTCGGGGCCCGGCTGAACGGCCGGCCGCTCGGCACGTTCGGCCACTTCGGCGCCTTCAGCACCCAGTCGGACAAGTCGCTGAACACCGGTGAGGGCGGCTTCCTGGTCACCTCCGACCCGGAGGCGTACGCCCGTGCCGTGGTCTACAGCGGCGCCTACGAGAACAGGATGGCGCGCCACTTCGGCGGGACCGCCCCGCCCGGCGTCGACGACCTGGCGTACCCGATCTTCGGGTTCCGGATGGACGAGATCCGCGCCGCGCTCGCCGGCTCCCTGCTGGAGCGGCTTCCCGACCGGCTGGCGCTGCACCACCGCAACCACGACTACGTGACCGAACGCCTGGCCGCCCTGGACGGCATCGCGCTGCGGCGGCCGGTGGCCCCCGGCGCCTACCTCGGCGAGGCGCTGGTGTTCCGGCTGGAGGGCGCCGACCCGCAGCGGTGCGCCCGCTTCGCCCGCGCGCTGACCGCCGAGGGCGTGGACGCGCGGGCGCTCGGCGACCCCGCCGACACCAACGTGCGCACCTTCTGGAACTGGCGCTTCCTGTTCGGCCGCGACGCCGAGGCCGCCCGCGCGGCGTTCCCCCGCACCGCCCGGTACGTGGGCGAGGCCATCGACGTCCCGCTGTCGGCCAACCTGACGCTCGAAGACTGCGACGACCTGGTCACCGCCGTCCGCAAGGTGCTGGCCGGCCTCCGCTGAGCCTGGACGAAAGGGTTCCCGCATGTCCTCATCCACCGCCGTGGCGCCGCCCGCCGAGTCCACCCCCACCGTGGCCGGCCGCTCCCCCGGCCAGGCGCTGGCCGCCGCCCTCGACACGGGCGGCGCCGAGATCGCCGTGGACCTGCCGGTCTCGCTCCCGACGACGTTCCCGTTCTTCGCCGCCCGCCCCCGCTACACCGTCCGGCACCTGCTGGGCGCCGTCGCCCCCGACGGCGATCCGGCGGACGGCGTCCCGTACGTCCACGAACCCGCCGCCGCGCACGCCCCGGCGGCCTCCGGCACCTCCTACGCCGCCAGCCCGGAGGCCGCGTTCGAGCCGAGCGTCGAACGGGCGCGGCTGACCTGGGTCTCGGCGACGGTGACCCTGCCCGACGGGCTCACCGGGCACCCCGGTCTGCTGGCCGCCCACATCGACCGGCGGGTGGTCGTCCGGCTGTGCACGGTGGAGAACCAGGTACTGCTGCACGGCAGCGACGACGGCGCCGTCCCCGGCCTGCTGGACGTGCCGGGGCGGCGCGCCGCCGAGGGGCTGGGCCCGCCGGAGGAGGCGCTCGCCCGGGGGGCGGCGCTGGTCGAGGAGACCGGCGGCTCCTGCGACGGCATCGTGGTGCATCCGGACGTGTACTGGCGGCTGGCCGCCGGCGGGACGCTGGCGCGGCTGAACGAGGTCGGCGTCCGCGTCTCCCGCACCCGGATGATCGCCCGGGACCGGGCGCTGCTGGGCGACTTCCGGGCGGTGGCCACGCTGCTGGACCCCGCCCGGTCGCGGCTGGTGCTGCGGCGCGGCGCAGGACCCGGCGGGCGGGACGTCGTCGAGGCCGCGCACCAGGTCGGCCTGGCCGTCCACCTGCCCCAGCACCTGGTGCTGATGGACCTGGGGACGTCCGCATGACCCGGGTCGTCTACATCACCGGCTGGTGCCGGACGGGCAGCACGCTGCTGGGCAACCTGCTGGGCGAGTACGACGGCGTCGCGCACGTCGGCGAACTCGCCTACCTGTGGGCCAACGGGGTGCTGCGCAGCGGGACGAACACCCTCTGCGGCTGCGGCCGGGACCTGCTGGAGTGCCCCGTGTGGACCAAGGTCCTGGCCCGGCTGCACCCGGGCCGGGACGACGCGGACCTGCGGCGCGTCGCCACCGGGTACGAGCAGCGGCACGCCAGGCATCTGCGGACCCGCCACACCCGGGCCCGGCTCGCCGAGGCGCGCGGCCGTTCCCGCAAGTCCCCGCAGGTCGCCCGCACCCTCTCCGCGCTCGGCGACCTTTATGCGGCGATCGGCGAGACGCTGTCGGCGGACGTCGTCGTGGACAGCTCGAAGTTCCCGGCGGAGGCCGCCGCGCTGCTGGGGATGCCCGAACTGGACGCCCGGGTGCTGCACCTGGTCCGGGACCCGCGCGCCACCGCGTACTCCTGGCGCCGGGCCAAGGAGTACATCCCCGCGATGGGGGTGGGGCGCAGCACGGCCTACTGGACCGGCTTCAACCTGGCCTCCGACTGGATCGGCGCCGCCTTCCCCGGCCGCTACCTGCGGATCCGGTACGAGGACTTCGCCGCCGACCCCGCCCACGTCCTCGCCACGATCGCCGCGTGGGCCGGGCTGGAGGGCGCGCCGCCGGTGAGCGACGAGGCCACGGCGACGCTCGGGGAGAACCACACGGTCACCGGCAACCCCGACCGGCTGCGCCGCGGCCCCGTCCGGATCCGGCCGGACCTGGCGTGGATGACCGGCCTGCCGAAGGGGGAGACCATGATCAGCACGGCGCTCGCCCTGCCCCTGCTGTCCCGCTACGGCTACCCCCTGACCGGCCGGAGGTGATGATGGATCTCGGGCTCACCGGCAGGGTCGCCATGGTGGCCGGGGCGAGCAGCGGACTCGGGCTGGCCGTGGCCGAGCGGCTGGCCCTGGAGGGCTGCGATGTCGCGATCTGCGGTCGTGACCCCGATCGGCTGGCCGACGCCGCGCGGCGGGTCGAGGCGGCCGGGAAGGGGCGGGTCCTGTCACGCGTGGTCGATGTGCGCTCGGACGCCGAGGTGGCGCAATGGGTGGCCGTCACCGTGCGCGAGATGGGGGCGCTGCACATCGTGGTGACGAACGGCGCCGGTCCCCCGCCCGGCCCCGTCGAGGCGTTCGGCCCCGCCGACTACCGCGACGCGCTCGACACCAGCCTGCTGCCGCACATCGCGCTGGTGCTGGCCGCGCTGCCGCACCTGCGCGCGGCGGGCTGGGGCCGGATCCTGATGGTCGCCTCGGAGACCGTCCGGCAGCCGATCCCCCGGTACGGGCTGTCCAACACCGCCCGGCCCGGCCTGCTGGGCTTCGCCAAGTCGCTGGTGGACTCGCTGGGCCCCGGCGACATCACCGTCAACGTGCTGGCCCCCGGCTACCACCGCACCCCGGCGCTGGAACGCCAGTTCGGCAACGAGGCCGACCGGCGGATCGCCGAGATCGCCAAGGGCATCCCGCTCGGCCGGGTGGGCGATCCGGCCGACTTCGCCGCAGTCGCGGCCTTCCTGGCCTCCAGGCCGGCCGGGTTCGTGACCGGCACCGTGCAACTGGTCGACGGCGGCGCGACCAAGGGCATCCCGTGACCGGCACCGTCCCCGGGCCCAGGGCCGAGACCGCCTCGCCCCCATGGCAGGGGGTCTTCGCCAGGCTGTGCGCCGTGCTGCTGCTGACCTTCACGGCCTTCGGCAGCGCGGTGCCGGTCCTGCCCCGGCTCATCACCGATGATCTGGACGGCTCCGGGCTGGCGGTCGGCGCGGCGTTCACCTGCTCGGCCCTGGCCGCCCTCCTCGCCCGCCCCTATGTCGGGCGGTTCGCGCAGCGCGCCGGGGCCCGGCCGGTCATCGCGGCGGGGACGGCGCTGGCCGTCGTGGTCGGTACCGCCTACGGCCCGGCCGCCCTGCTGGGCACCGGCGCCGGGACGGCGGCACTGCTGGCGGTCCGGATCCTGATGGGGCTTGCCGAGGCGGCGGTCTTCACCGCGGGCTCCCTGTGGGTGGTGACGCTGGCGCCCGCCGGGCGGCGCGGCCAGCTCGTCGGCTGGTACGGGCTGGCGATGTGGGGCGGCTGGACGCTCGGCCCCGTCATCGGCGAGGCGCTGCGCCGTGAGGCCGGGTACGGGGCGGTGTGGCTGCTGCACGTGCTGCTCCCCGCGGCGGCGACCGTGACGGCGCTGCGGCTGCCCCCGCACCGGCCGGGCTCCGGTGAGCCCTCCCGGCGGCTGGTGCCCCGCAGCGCGCTGCTGCCCGGCACCGCACTGGCGCTGGCCGCGGTCGGTTACTCGGCGCTGGCGGGCTTCGCCGTGCTGTATCTCGACGACCGGGGCCTGGGCGGCGGGTCGCTGCTGCTCGGGCTGTTCGGCACCGCCTACATCGCGGTCCGGCTGGCCTTCGGCCGGCTGCCGGACCGTGTCGGCGCCGCCCGCATCGCGGTCGTGTGCGGGCTGCTGGAGGCCACCGGGCTGGTGATGATCGCCCTGGCCCCCGGCCTCTGGGTCGCCGCCGCCGGAGCACTGGTCATGGGCGCCGGTTTCACGCTGCTGTACCCCTCGCTCGCCCTTCTGGTGATCGACCGATCCGCCCCCGCCGACCAGGGGGCCGCGCTGGGCGCCTACACGTCCTTCTGGGACCTGGGCCTGGGCGCCGCCGGCCTGCTCACCGGCGCCATCGCCGCCGGCCTCGGCCACCGCGAGGTCTTCGCCGCCGCCGCCCTCACAGCCGCGACGGCCGCCCTGGCCGGTGGAGCGGCCGGCAGACGCCGCCCCGCCACCTGACCGCGCCGCGCCCGCTCCGCCTGGTGAGCAGGCTCTCGACGGTACGGACTGGCTCCGCGTCATCACGGTGGCGGTGACCGCCTACCTGCTGGTCGGACGGGTTTCGCCGTTATCCAGCGGTATCTGTGGTCACGCCTTGGTGTCCAGGGGGAGCACGGCGACGGGGCAGTGCGCGTGGTGGACGACCCCGTGGCTGACCGATCCCAGCACGACGCCCTGCAGGGCGCTGTGTCCGCGGGCGCCCACGACGAGCAGGCTCGCCTGACGGGACGCCTCCTCCAGGGCCACCACCGGGTGCGACCGTACGATCTGGCGGACGATCCGCACATGCGGGTGGCGCTTGGTCCATGGGCTCAGGATGCGGTCGATCTGCTGGGCCTGGCCTTGTTCGATCCGGAGGGCCTCGTCCTGGCGGGAGGCCTCGAGGAGGAGCTGGGTCAGCGGGCAGGCGTGCACCACCCGGACGCGTGCCCGCCGCAGGGAGGCGGCCTGGAAGGCGTAGTCCAGGGCGGCGTCGTTGTCGCCGTACAGGTTCAGGCCGACGACCACGTCACCGGCCGCACCGGCGTCGCCCCGGACGATGACGACCGGGCAGGCGGCGTACCCGGCCACCTGCAGGGCGGTGGATCCGGCCAGCAGGCGGGCGAATCCGCCCGCTCCGCGATGGCCCACCACGACCGTGGCCGCGTCCCTGGCCCGTTCCCTGAGCACGAACGCCGCGTTTCCCTCCGTCTGCTCGGTGCCCACCGGCACGTGCGGGCAGCGGTCACGGACCAGCTTCTCGGCCCTCTCCAGCACCTGACGGGCCTCTGCGGCGACGGCGGGCATCCCGAGTGCGACGTCGTCGACGACATGGACGACGTGCAACGGCGCGCCGTGACGAGCCGCCTCGTCGGCCGCCCATTCCACTGCCATGGTCGCCTGCGCCGATCCGTCCGTTCCCACCACGATCCGCTTCGCGGGCATCCGGCCCCACCTCGGGTCCTGCTGTTTCGTTTCCACGGCTCCAGCGTGCGGGGCGCGGGGGGACGCGCGGCACCGTCGTACGTCACCACGGCGAGGGACCTTCGGCCCTTTGCCGGCCGCTCCCCCAAGGTCGTACGGCCGTTCGGCGGGGACCAACGTCCCTACGCGCAGGCCCCGCCGCAGGGCGAGTGTTGAAGCACCAGAAGACGTCGCCGCATCAAGGAGACGTCGTGTCGCGCCACGAAGAGTCGTTTCCGGCCATCCTGATCACCACGTCCAAGCGGGTCGCGCCCGAGGACGGCTCAGGACGCTGAGGCGATATGGACCACGGCCACGGTGCAGGGAGCGAGCTGGAGCATGGACAACGTGGTCGTGCCGAGCGCCTGCATGCGAAGGCCGCGTACACCGCGATCGCCCATCACGAGCAGGTCCGCGCCGCGCGCCGCCTCCAGCAGCGACCTGCGCGGCTCGTCCATCACCACGGACGCGTGCACCTTCACCTGCGGATACCGCGCCGTCCACGGGCCGACGGCCTGTTGCAGCCGGGCACCGCACGTGCGTTCCAGCTCGGCCTTGTCGGCGAACGCCGCGATGTCCCCGTAGGGGGCACCGCTGGGCGCCCAGCAGCCGTACACGGCGTGCACCCGCCAGTCCCGCAGAGCGGCCTCCTCGAAGGCGAACTCCAACACCGCGCCCGAACCCGCCGACCCGTCCACTCCCACCACCGCACGCCCGTCACCCGGCGCGCCGCTCCGGACCACCACCACCGGGCTGCGAGAGCGCGCCGGAAGCTGCAGCACCGAGGAGCCGACCGGCAGTTCCCGATGTTCGTGGGAACCGATCACGATCACCGCGCCGTCGGCCTCGCGCAGCAGCGCCGACGACGCGGGACCGTCCAGCAGCAGCTCGCGCACCCGCACTCCGGGCGTATGCTCCTCGGCGATCCGGGCGCCGTGGCGCAGCACGTGCTGTCCCATGCGTTTGACGATCGTCAGGCCGTCGTAGTCGACGAAGTCCGACGGGTAGGGCCATCGCCAGGCATGGCACACCGTCAACGGCACCCGCCGCACCCTCGCCTCCTGCGCGGCCCACCGGACGGCCAGCCCGCTTTCCGGTGTGCCGTCATAACCCACCACAACGTGGCGATAAGGCCCCATCGCCACCTCCTCGGCCCGAGGCCGTTCCTGTCTGGAACGGCCTCCTGGTGGCAGGTGGCCCCCTACCCCCAGGCACACCGCCGGAACGATCCGGTGCGAGAACCAGACGACCACACCCTGCACGCCGTCACCGACAACCCGGTCACCACCGCCTGCCTGGCCCGGATCGAACCCGCCGGGAAGGCGTGGACACTGCACTGGAGCACCGCCGGGCATCCGCCCCCGCTCACCGTCACGCCCGACGGCCGTGCCCGCTACCTGAACGCCGACCCCGGCGTCCCGCTCGGGGTCGACACCGCCCTGCCCCGCCCCGACCACGCCTGCCCGCTGTCCCCCGGCACCACCGTGATCCTGTTCACCGACGGGCTTGTCGAGCACCGCGACCATCCCCTCGACCACGGCATGAACGCCCTGGCCGCCACGGCCGCGGCCCACGCCGGCCTTCCCCTGGACGAGTTCTGCCGGGCCCTGGCCGACCGCCATCCCAGCGACGGCCATGACGACCTGGCGATCCTCGCCCTCCGCACGCCCGCCTGACAGCCGTCCGGTGACACGTTCGCGAACGGCACCCGCCTTCGGCCTCTGCTCTTCCGCCCGCCGACCTGCCGCCCGAACCATCAGACCGTCAGCGGCAGCCTGCGTACGGCCTCTGGACGCGCCGATGGCCCCGAGGCGCGCCTCGGGGCCGTCACCGTGAGCGGTCACTTGAGGATGGGGAGCCTGCGCACCAGGGGGAGGCGGCCCCACTGCCGGCCGAGGCCGAGGGTGTCGCCGGCGCCGACCAGGGCCAGGCCGGCCAGGACGAGTGCGTAGATCAGGTGGTCGTCCATGAAGGGGTTGTTGTCGGGAGGCAGGACCGCGGCCCACATCATGACCATCAGCGCGGCCCCGGCGGTCGCCGCCACGCGCATGCCGATGCCCAGCGCCAGCGCGGTGCCGATCCCGGCCAGGCCGAGCATGAACAGCCAGTCGGCCCACACCGCCCCGGCCAGGCCGTGGTAGAAGCCCTCGAACGGGCCGGCCGGGGTGTTCTTCAGGAACCCCTCGGTGGGGCTGCCGCCCTCGATCCACGCCTTGGCGGCGGGGGTCCCGTGCCCGAGCCCGAAGGTCTTGTCCAGGAACGCCCACACGAACACCCAGGCCAGCGCGAGCCGGGTGATCGCCCAGGTGTAGCGCGCGGCGGGAGTCTCGGTCACCGTCGCCGGAACGGGCAGGGGGAAGCGGGTGCCTGCGCGGTGGTCGTGGTGTGCTCTGCGCTCGGTGACGGCCATCGTGTTCACCTTCTTTGATCCGGGGGGTTCGTCTGCATCCACTGAACCCCGCCGTGCCCCGTCCCCCGTAGAGCCGAGTGGGCTGTCTCCCCGGGTCTTTGGTCCCACGAGCAAGGGACGACCGGACCGTTGCATCGGGCGGTGCGACGGCCCGGCCGGGTGGGCCGCCGTGCTCGTCCGATGTACGGGGGGCGTACCGCGGAGAAGGCTCAGGCGTCGCGGTGGAGCGGCACCCGCCACACCAGCGTGGTGCCGCCCTCCGGGCGGTCACGGGTGACGAAGCTGCCGCCGAGGCGTTCGGCGCGGTCGGCCATGTTGCGCAGGCCGCTGCGGCGGCCGCCTTCGGGGATGCCGACGCCGTCGTCGTCGACGCGCAGCACGAGATCGTCGCCGACGCTCACGGTGACGGCCGCCTCGCTGGCGTTCGCGTGCCGTGCGACGTTGGACAGGGCCTCGTGGACCACGGCGATGAGGTGCTCGGCCAGACCGTCCTCGACCGCCGTGTCGAGCAGGCCGTCGAGCCGGACCGAGGGCGCGAAGCCCAGGTTCTCGGCGGCCGCGTCCACGACCGTGTGGAGCCGGCTGCGCAGGCCCTCGTCCTCGGGCCCGGCCTGGAGCGCGAAGATGGTGGAACGGATCTGCCGGATGGTGTCGTCCAGATCGTCGATGGCCCGCCGCACCCGGATCGACACGTCCGGCCTCTCGATCAGCTTGCTCGCGCTCATCAGCGTCATCGCGGTGGCGAACAGCCGCTGGATGACGGTGTCGTGCAGGTCCTTGGCGATCCGGTCGCGGTCCTCCAGCAGCGCCAGGCGCTCGGCGTCACGGCGGCGTTCGGCCAGTTCCAGCGCCACCGTCACCGGTCCGGCGAACGCCTCCAGCAGCCGCAGGGTGTCGTTGCCGAACGCCGCGCCGCCGGGCGGGCCCGCCACCGTGATCACGCCCCGTGCGGTGTCGCCCCGGCCGAGCGGGACGATCAGCGCGGGCCCGACCGGCACACCGGGCAGCACGGCGGCCTCGCCGCTCGTCCGGTCCTCGGCGAGGATGCACGGCTCGCCGGAGCGGTACACCGCCGTGGCCGCCGACTCCGCCAGGCTCGTCCGCGCGCCGCGCAGCCGGCCGGCGTCCGGCCCGGCGGCGGCCTCGACGACGAACTCCCCGGCGGCCTCGTCCACCAGCGACACCGCCGCCAGGGACGCCGCGCAGATCTCCCGGGCCCGCTCGGCCACCAGCGCGATCACACCGGCCGGGTCACGGCCCGACAGCAGCGCCGTGGTGACCTCGCCGGAGGCCGCCAGCCACCGCTCGCGACGCCGCCCCTCCTCGTACAGCCGGGCGTTCTCGATCGCCACGCCGGCGGCGGTGGCCAGCGCGGTGACGACGATCTCGTCCTCTTCGTCGAAGTCGCCGCCGCCGGCCTTCTCGGTCAGGTAGAGGTTGCCGAACACCTCCTCGCGGACCCGGACCGGCACGCCCAGGAACCGCCGCATCGGCGGATGCCCCGCCGGGAAGCCGTGGGAGTCGGGGTGCTCGGTCAGGTCGTGCAGCCGCAGCGGCCGGGGGTCCTTGATCAGCAGGCCGAGGATGCCGTGGCCGTGCGGCCAGTGCCCGATCGCCTCGATCTCCTCCTGGGACACCCCGACCGTGACGAACCGGACGAGGCGTTCCCCCTCCTCGCCGATCACGCCGAGCGCGCCGTACCGGGCGTCGACCAGCGTGGTGGCGGCCTTGACGATCCGGTGCAGCACCGTCTCCAGATCCAGGTCGCCGCCGATGGAGACCACCGCCTCCAGCAGCGCGTGCACCCGGTCCCGGGTCGCCACCACCGTCTGCAGCCGGGCCTGCAGCTCCGTCAGCAGGTCGTCCAGCCGCAGCTGCGGCAGGATCAGCCTCGCCCGGTCCTCGTCCGGTCCATGATCAGCGGACACGGCAGCCAGTCTAGGTCGAAGCGGGACCTTGGTCCCAGGGCCGCCCGACGTTCGGCCTCCTCCCGGAGGGGTACCAGGGGATACCGTCGTCGCGTCAGCGCCGCCGACACGGGAGGACCACCGCCATGACCACGCCGCCCCCCGCCTCGGGCCGTCCGATCCGGGTGTTCCTGATGGACGACCACGAGGTCGTGCGCCGGGGCGTGGCCGCCCTGCTGTCGGCCGAGGACGACATCGAGATCGTCGGCGAGGCCGGTTCCGCCGACCAGGCGCTGGCCCGCATCCCCGCGGCCCGGCCGGACGTGGCGGTGCTGGACGTGCGGCTGCCGGACGGGGACGGGGTGAGCGTCTGCCGGGAGATCCGGTCCCGGATGCCCGAGGTGGCCTGCCTGATGCTGACCTCCTTCGAGGACGAGGACGCCCTGTTCGACGCCGTGATGGCGGGGGCTTCGGGGTACGTGCTCAAGCAGATCCACGGCTCGGACCTGGTCGGCGCCGTCCGCACCGTCGCCGCCGGAGGATCCCTCCTCGACCCGGTCAGCACCGCGAAGATGCTCCAGCGGGTACGCGAGCGCGCCACCCGCAAGGACCCTCTCGCGGCCCTGACCGACCAGGAACGCCAGATCCTGGAGCTGATCGGCGAGGGCCTGACCAACCGGCAGATCGGCGAGCGCATGTTCCTGGCCGAGAAGACGGTCAAGAACTACGTCTCCAACCTGTTCGCCAAGCTCGACATGCGCCGCCGCACCCAGGCCGCCGCCCTGGCCGCCCAGCTCAAGGCCGACCGGACCACAAGCCAGGAAAGCACCGGCGGCTGACCCCGCCGGCGCGTCCCCTGGCCCATCCCGTGGCAGGGGCGAGGTGCCCCAAAAGCGCCCGTGCGCCTAGAAGTCCTCGTCGGTCACCTCGTCGGCCGGGCGGCGGACGGTGGCGCGTTCGCTCTCGGCGACGCCCAGCCTCAGCAGCATCTGCGGGTGCTCCCCGCCGCACAGCCTGCTCCGGACGACCTCGCGCAGCTCCGGGATCTCCAGCGGCTGGGTGTGGAACGCCGCCGACACGTTGCCCTCGGCCTGGGCCCGCAGCAGGACACGCTGGAGCGCCTGCCCCGCCCGCAACCAGTCCTCGGGACCGTCGGCCCGCGTGGTCAGCAGAGCGACCGTGCCGACGGCCAGATCACCGGAGGCGGCCTTGGCCTCGGGCACCGAACCCCACCCCTGTCCCCGGGCGAAGCCCCGCGCCGCGAAATGCGGCTCGGTGCGCTCGTCCTGACGCGGATAGGAGCCGTCCTGAACGCCGTCGGAGCGGCGGCTGCCGGGCTCGGGCGCCCAGCGCGTCATCTCGGCGTCATAGCCCGGGTCCGACCGTTCCAGGTGCTCGGCCGCCTGGGTCAACGCCGCCAGCGCGCCCACGGCGTGGTCACCGGTGACCACGTGCAGCACGGCGCCCTCCCGGCGGGCCTCCTCCCGCAACAGCGACAGCAGGCCGGCGGGAAGGGGAACGGGCAGGAAAGGCCCGCGATGCGTGCTCCGCAGCCCCACCTGCTCCAGCAACCGGCCCACCTCCCCGGTCGTCCCGGTCGCCGGGCCGTCCAGGGTCAGCTCGGCCAGCAACTGCGGCCGGTCGGGGTCCGGCAGCAGCCGCACCCGCGGTGCGTACCCGCGCCCCCGCAACGCCAAGCCCAGCGTGAAGATCGCCGCGCCACAGCTGATCAGCATCTCCCGCCCGGCCGGATCGGCCACCTCCAGCCGCCGGTCCGCATCCCCGCGGACGCTGATCCGCCGGTCCCCCACACCGAACCGCCACGGCTGGGTGTTGTGCACCGACGGAGCCCACCGCGCCGTCTCGATCGCGGACCTGGCGTCCTCGGCGAACCGATCCGCATCCCGGCGGTGCTCCCGCACCCACGTCTCGGGCATCTCGACCCCCCATACACGTCGACACCCCCACCCCACCGTCTGCCCGCCGCCGTAGGCCAGAACCGAAAGTCCATCGGCGACGGGACCTTCGCCCTCAGCGGCACATGCCGAAGATCGGGCCGACGATGTAGGCCGGATGCCGGCCGATGCCGGGGACTTTGGTCCCTGGGGCGCGCCCGTCCGGACCGCGAGACTGGGGCCATGCCCTATGACACCGCGGGGCTGGAGATCCTCGGCACCGAGGAATGCCTGTCCCTGCTCGCCCAGGCCCCGATCGGCCGGATCGTGTTCACCGACCGGGCCCTGCCGGCGATCCAGCTCGTCAACTTCGTTCTGGACGACGGCGAGGTGATCATCCGTACCGGCGAGGGCTCCAAGCTCGCCGCGGCCGCCCGCAACGCGATCGTCGCGTTCGAGGCCGACGACTACGACCCCGTCACCCGCACCGGCTGGTCGGTCGTCCTGGTCGGCGCGTCCCGGGTCGTGACGAACGCCGCCGAGCTGGCCAGGCTGCGGACCCTGCCGCTGGAGCCCTGGGCGCCCGGCCCCCGCGACGACTTCATCCGCATCCGCGCCGGCCTGCTCTCCGGCCGCCGCATCCGGCGCGGCGACCCGGCCTCCTGAATCCGCACGCCGACGTCCGCCAGACGGTCGCCGCTCGGGGCAAGGGACCTTGGTCCCGAGAATTCCGGCCGGATCTCCCCTGGTGAGAGGGCTGACGGCCGGAGACGGAGGGGGCCGGTGACGGCGATGCTGGGACCGCTCGGCGGGGTTTGCCCGCTTCGGGCTCGGAAAGTGCCGGTCAACGGCACCCGGTTGAAGGGCGTGACGGAATCGTGACGACGGGTGAGTCGCGGCGTGGAACCGGCCGCCGCCCCGCGGTGATGCTGGCGATGGCGACCGCGGGGTTCGCGTTGAACTTCTGGGCGTGGGCGTTGCTGAGCCCGCTGGCGCCCCGGTTGAAGGATGCGCTGGGGCTGACGGCGTTCCAGCAGGCCCTGCTGGTGGCGGTGCCGGTGCTGGTGGGCTCGGTGGGCCGGATCCCGGTGGGCGCGCTGACCGACCGGTTCGGCGGGCGGGTGATGTTCCCGCTGGTGTCGGCGGCGACCATCGTGCCGGTGCTGTATCTGGGGGCGCTGGGGCACTCCTCGCTGGCGGCGCTGCTGGTCGGCGGCTTCTTCCTGGGCATCGGGGGGACGGCGTTCGCGATCGGCGTCCCGTTCGTCACCGCGTGGTTCCCGCCGGAGCGGCGGGGACTGGCGCTCGGGGTGTTCGGGGCCGGGATGGGCGGCACCGCGATCAGCGCGCTGACCACCGTGCCGCTGGTCGACTCGTTCGGGACGGCGACCCCGTTCGCGGTGACCGCCGTGCTGCTGGCGCTGTACGCGGTGCTGGCGTACGCGGTGCTGCGGGAGGCGCCGGGGCGGACCGCGCCCGCCGGGACGATGGCCGGCAGGCTGAAGGGGGCCGCGCGGCTGGGGATCACCTGGCAGGCCTCGGCGCTGTACGCGGTGGCGTTCGGCGGGTACGTGGCGTTCTCGGTGTACCTGCCGACCTATCTGCGGACCGGGTACGGGCTGGAGCAGGCCGACGCGGCCAACCGGATGGCGGGGTTCGTGGTCCTGGCGGTGCTGATGCGGCCGATGGGCGGCTGGCTGTCGGACCGGTTCGGCGGCGACCGGGTGCTGGCCCTGGTGCTGGGCATCGTCGCCGTGGGGGCGACCGTGGCCGCGTTCACCCCGCCGCTGATGCCGCTGGGCACGATCGCGTTCCTGACCATGGCGGCGGCGCTGGGCGCGGGCAGCGGCGCGGTGTTCGCGCTGGTCCCGCTGCTGGCCCCGGCGGACCGGGTGGGCTCGGTCACCGGGGTGGTGGGCGCGGCCGGCGGGCTGGGCGGGTTCGTGCCGCCGCTGGTGATGGGCGTGATCTACGGCTCCACCGGGTCGTACGGGCTGGGGCTGGCGCTGCTGGCGGTGGTCGCCGCCGCGTCCACGCTGTTCACCGTCACGGTCGTGCGGCGCGCGATGCGCGCCCACCGGGCCGCCGTCGTCTCCGTCACCGCCTGAATCGAGGGGTTGCCGAACATGAGTACTGCGAACGGGCACGGCCGGGCGGGGCTGGACGGCCCCGTGGTGGACGCGCTGGTGGGGACCCGCCGGTACTTCACCAAGGCGGAGGTCTCCCCGGACCGGCGGGCCATGTACAAGACCGGCGGGCGGCAGGCCGACGAGTTCTACCGGGACCGCTGGGCGCACGACAAGGTGGTGCGTTCCACCCACGGGGTGAACTGCACGGGCTCGTGCTCGTGGAAGGTGTACGTCAAGGACGGCATCATCACCTGGGAGGCGCAGCAGACCGACTACCCGTCGGTGGGGCCGGACCGGCCTGAGTACGAGCCGCGGGGCTGCCCCCGGGGTGCGGCGTTCTCCTGGTACACCTACTCCCCCACCCGCGTCCGCTACCCGTACGTGCGGGGCGTGCTGCTGGAGATGTACCGCGAGGCCAGGGCGCGGACCGGTGACCCGGTGACGGCGTGGGCGGACGTCGTCTCCGACCCGGAGCGGGCGCGGCGCTACAAGTCCGCGCGGGGCAGGGGCGGGCTGGTGCGGGCCACGTGGGACGAGGCGGTGGAGATGATCGCCGCCGCCCACGTGCACACCGTCAGGACCCACGGGCCGGACCGGATCGCGGGGTTCTCCCCCATCCCGGCGATGTCGATGGTCTCGCACGCCTCCGGGGCCCGGTTCGTGTCGCTGATCGGCGGGTCGATGCTGTCGTTCTACGACTGGTACGCCGACCTGCCGGTGGCGTCCCCGCAGATGTTCGGCGACCAGACCGACGTGCCGGAGTCCGGGGACTGGTGGGACGCCGGATACCTGATCATGTGGGGCTCCAACCTGCCGGTGACCCGGACGCCGGACGCGCACTGGATGGCCGAGGCCCGTTACCGGGGGCAGAAGGTGGTGGCGGTCTCCCCCGACTACGCCGACAACGTCAAGTTCGCCGACGAGTGGCTGGCCGCCCAGCCGGGCACGGACGGCGCGCTGGCGATGGCGATGGGCCACGTGATCTTGAAGGAGTTCTTCGTCGACCGGCAGGTGCCATACTTCGTCGACTACCTCAAGCGGTACACCGACCTGCCGTTCCTGGTCCGCCTGGAGCCCGGGGCGGACGGGGCGTACCGGCCGGGCAAGTTCCTGACCGCCGCAGATCTGCCGGGTGCGGTGGCGCAGGCGGAGAACGCGGCGTTCAAGACGGTGATCCTGGACGCGGTGACCGGCCGCCCGCTGGTGCCGAACGGGTCCTTGGGGTTCCGCTACGGCGAGCAGGGCGCCGGCCGGTGGAACCTGGACCTGGGTGGGGCCGACCCGATGCTCACCGTCGGCGGGGACGCCGGCGGGAACGAGGCGGTGGTCGTGGAGCTGCCCAGGTTCGACGCGCCGGACGGGTCCGCGGGGTCGCTGCGGCGCGGCGTGCCGGTGCGGCGGGTCGGCGAGCACCTGGTGACCACGGTGTACGACCTGATGCTCGCCCAGTACGGGGTGCACCGCCCGGGGCTGCCGGGGACGTGGCCGTCCGGATACGACGACGCGGACGAGCCGTACACCCCGGCCTGGCAGGAGCCGATCACCGGCGTGCCCGCGCAGGCCGCGGCGCGGATCGGCCGGGAGTTCGCCGCCAACGCCGAGGCCACGCGCGGCCGGTCGATGATCATCATGGGGGCGGGCACCAACCACTGGTTCCACTCCGACACGATCTACCGGGCGTTCCTGGCGCTGACCACGCTGACCGGCTGCCAGGGCGTCAACGGCGGCGGCTGGGCGCACTACGTGGGGCAGGAGAAGTGCCGCCCGGTCACCGGGTGGTCCCAGCTGGCGTTCGCGCTGGACTGGTCCCGGCCGCCCCGGCAGATGATCCAGACCGCCTACTGGTACCTGCACACCGACCAGTTCCGCTACGACCGCTTCGACGCCGGGACGCTGGCGGCGGCGACCGCCGGCGGGCGGCTGGCCGGCAGGAGCACCGCGGACGTGATCGCGCAGGCCGCCCGGCTGGGCTGGATGCCGTCCTATCCGACGTTCGACCGCAACCCCCTGGACCTGGCCGACGAGGCGGAGGCGTCCGGGAAGCCGGTCGGCGAGCACGTGGTGGACGAGCTGAAGGCCGGGCGGCTGCGGTTCGCCTGCGAGGATCCCGACGCGCCGGAGAACTTCCCCCGGATCCTGACCGTGTGGCGGGCGAACCTGCTGGGCTCGTCGGCCAAGGGCAACGAGTACTTCCTCAAGCACCTGCTGGGCACGGGTTCCTCCCTGCGCGCATCCGAGGCGCCGCCCGAGGCGCGGCCCGAGGACGTCGTCTGGCGCGAGCGGGCCCCCGAGGGCAAGCTCGACCTGCTGCTGTCCCTGGACTTCCGGATGACCAGCACGACCGTCTACTCCGACATCGTGCTGCCGGCGGCGACCTGGTACGAGAAGCACGACCTCAACACCACCGACATGCACCCGTTCGTGCACTCGTTCAACCCGGCGATCGCCCCGCCGTGGCAGACCCGCACCGACTGGGACGCCTTCCAGGCCGTCGCCCAGGCGTTCAGCCGCCTCGCCGAACGGCATCTGGGCGTCCGCAAGGACGTGGTGGCGGTGCCGCTGCTGCACGACACCCCCGACGAAATGGCCACCCCGCACGGACGGGTCGCCGACTGGAGGGCCGGCGAATGCGAACCCGTGCCCGGCGTGACCATGCCGAGGCTGGTGACGGTGGAACGCGACTATCCGGCGGTCGCGGCGAAGATGGCGGCGCTGGGCCCGCTCGCCGACTCCCTCGGCGCGACCACCAAGGGCGTGACGTTCCAGGTCGGCCGCGAGGTGGACTACCTGCGCCGCAAGAACGGCGTGATCCGCGGCGGGGCGGCCGACGGGCGGCCGTCGCTGGTGCGGGACGTGCACGCCTGCGAGGCGATCCTGGCGCTGTCGGGCACCACCAACGGGCACCTGGCCACCCAGGGCTTCCGCGCCCTGGAGGAGCGGACCGGCACGCCGCTGGCGGACCTGGCGGCCGAGCAGGAGGGCAAGCAGATCACCTTCGCCGACACCCAGGCCCGGCCCGTCCCCGTCATCACCTCCCCGGAATGGTCCGGCTCGGAGAGCGGCGGACGCCGCTACTCGCCGTTCACCATCAACGTCGAGCGGCTCAAGCCCTGGCACACGCTGACCGGGCGGCAGCACTTCTACCTCGACCACGACTGGATGGCCGAGCTCGGCGAGCAGTTGCCGGTGTTCCGGCCGCCGCTGAACATGCACGCCCTGTTCGGCGAGCCGCACATCGGCGAGGAGGGCGAGCTGGGCCTGACGGTGCGGTACCTGACCCCGCACAACAAGTGGTCGATCCACTCGGAGTACCAGGACAACCTGTTCATGCTGTCGCTGTCGCGGGGCGGCCCGACGATCTGGATCAGCGACGTGGACGCCGCCAAGATCGGCGTGGCCGACAACGACTGGATCGAGGCGGTCAACCGCAACGGGGTCGTGGTGGCCCGCGCGATCGTCTCGCACCGCATGCCCGAGGGCACCGTCTACATGCACCACGCCCAGGACCGGCTGATCGACATGCCGCGCGCGGAGACCTCCGGCCGTCGCGGCGGCATCCACAACTCGCTGACCCGGCTGCTGATCAAACCCAGCCATCTCATCGGCGGGTACGCCCAGCTGTCGTTCGCCTTCAACTACCTCGGGCCGACCGGCAACCAGCGCGACGAGGTCACCGTGATCCGCCGCCGCAGCCAGGAGGTGACCTACTGATGCGCGTCATGGCCCAGATGGCGATGGTGATGAACCTCGACAAGTGCATCGGCTGCCACACCTGCTCGGTCACCTGCAAGCAGGCGTGGACCAACCGCAGCGGCGTCGAGTACGTGTGGTTCAACAACGTCGAGACCCGGCCCGGCCAGGGCTACCCGCGCCGCTACGAGGACCAGGAGCGGTGGCGGGGCGGCTGGAGGCTCAACCGCCGGGGACGGCTCGCCCTCAAGGGCGGCGGACGGCTGCGCAAGCTGCTGACCATCTTCGCCAACCCCAAGCTGCCGTCCATCGACGACTACTACGAGCCCTGGACATACGACTACGACACCCTCACCGACGCGCCGCTGCAGGAGCACACCCCGGTCGCCCGCCCCAGGTCGCTGATCTCCGGCAGGGACATGAAGATCTCCTGGTCGGCCAACTGGGACGACAACCTGGGCGGCTCCCCGGGGCTGGCGGAGCGGGACGTGGTGCTCGGCCGGGTCTCCGAGAAGGTCAGGCTGGAGTTCGAGAAGACCTTCATGTTCTACCTGCCGCGCATCTGCGAGCACTGCCTCAACCCCAGCTGCGCGGCGTCCTGCCCGTCCGGGGCGATCTACAAGCGCACCGAGGACGGCATCGTGCTGGTCGACCAGGACCGCTGCCGGGGCTGGCGGATGTGCGTGACCGGCTGCCCGTACAAGAAGGTCTACTTCAACCACCGCACCGGCAAGGCCGAGAAGTGCACGTTCTGCTTCCCGCGCGTCGAGGTCGGCATCCCCACGGTGTGCTCGGAGACCTGCGTGGGGCGGCTGCGCTACATCGGCCTGGTGCTGTACGACGCCGACCGGGTGCTGGAGGCGGCGTCCACGCCCGATGAGAAGGGACTGTACGAGGCGCAGCGGCAGGTCTTCCTGGATCCGCACGATCCGGAGGTGGTCGCCGCGGCGGAGCGTTCGGGAATTCCGCGGGACTGGATCGAGGCCGCGCAGCGCTCGCCCGTGCACGCGCTGATCAACACCTACAAGGTGGCGCTTCCCCTGCATCCGGAGTACCGGACGATGCCGATGGTCTGGTACATCCCGCCGCTGTCGCCGGTGGTGGACGTGGTCCGCGACACCGGCGAGGACGCCGAGGACAGCGGCAACCTGTTCGCCGCCATCGAGTCGCTGCGGATCCCGATCGGCTACCTGGCGGAGCTGTTCACCGCCGGAGACCCGGCGCCGGTGGACGCGGTGCTGCGGCGGCTGGCGGCGATGCGCTCGTACATGCGGGACATCAACCTGGGCCGCGAGCCCGACGAGGGCATCCCCGCCAAGGTCGGCATGACCGGCGAGCGGATGTACGACATGTACCGGCTGCTGGCGCTGGCCAAGTACGAGGAGCGGTACGTCATCCCGCCCGCCCACGCCGAGCAGGCCCACCAGTTGGAGGAACTCGCCACCGAGTGCAGCCTCGACTACGAGGGCGGTCCCGGCATGGGCGGCTGGGGACCGTTCGGCGAGACCTCCGGCGGCGCCGCCCCCATCGCGGTGGAGAACTTCCACATGCTCCGGCAGCGGCAGACCGCCGACCACCCCGCCGGTCCCGCCGACAAGCGGAACCGCGTCAACCTGCTCAACTGGGACGGCAAGGGCAGACCCGCCGGGCTCTTCCCGCCCCGCCGCGACGAGCCGGGGCCGGGGCCGGGCGGCGTCAACCCGCCCGCCGACTCCGGCGCCGCGGAAACGGAGCCCAAGCCATGAGGGTCTCGATGAGGAGCAGGGGCGGGAAAGGCGCGCTGAGCGACGCGGAGCTGACCACGGCCTGGCAGGCGGCCTCGCTGCTGCTCGGCTATCCCGACGACGACCTGCTGGCCCGCCGTCCTCTCCTCCGCCGAGCCGTCGCCGGGCTGCCGCCGGCCGTGCGCGAGCCACTGGAACGGTTCCTGGACCATCTCGACGCCGCGTCGCCGCCGGAGCCGGCCGCCGACTACGTGGCCACCTTCGACCACCGCAAACGGTGCTGCCTCTACCTCACCTACTACGCCTACGGCGACACCCGCAAACGCGGCATGGCCCTGCTGCGGTTCAAGCACGCCTACCGTGCGGCCGGGCTCGTCCTCGACGACGGTGAACTGCCCGACCACCTGGCCGTCGTGCTGGAGTTCGCCGCCACCGGCGACCTCCACCAGGGGCGGCGGCTGCTGCTCGAGCACCGCGCCGGGCTGGAACTGCTGCGCCTGGCGCTCACCGAGGCGTCGTCTCCGTGGGCGTCCGTCCTGGACGCCGTCTCGGCCACCCTGCCCCCGTTGGACGGCGACACCCACCAGGCCATCGCCCGTCTGGCCGCCGAAGGCCCGCCCGAAGAGGAGGTCGGCCTCGCGCCCTTCGGCGGCCCGGTCTTCCTGCCCGACCCTTCCGTAGGAGCCCGTTCATGATCAGTGTCGTCGCCGCCCACGTCCAGCAGGCCGCCGAGACCACGGAAGGCGGCGGCCGGACGGGTGTCTGGGACGTGCTGCTGTGGGTCGTCCTGCCGTACGTCACCATCGCGGTCTTCGTGCTCGGCCACATGTGGCGGTACCGCTACGACAAGTTCGGCTGGACCACCCGCTCCTCCCAGCTGTACGAGAACCGCCTGCTGCGCATCGGCAGCCCCCTGTTCCACTTCGGCGTCCTGGTCGTCCTGCTCGGCCACGTCGGCGGGCTGCTCATCCCCGACACCTGGACCGAGGCCGCCGGGATCGGCGAGAACGCCTACCACGTGATCGCCGTGGTGCTGGGCACGATCGCGGGGTTCTGCACGCTGGCGGGCCTGGCGATCCTGATCTACCGGCGCCGCACCGTGGGGCCGGTGTTCTCCGCCACCACCCGCAACGACAAGCTCATGTACGCGGTCCTCACGCTGGTGATCGTGCTGGGCCTGGCCGCCACCGTCGCGGCCAACATCGTCGGCGGCGGCTACGACTACCGCCACACCGTCTCGCCCTGGTTCCGCTCGATCTTCTCCCTGCAGCCCGACCCCGCGCTCATGGCCGACGTCCCGATCCTGTTCCAGCTGCACGCCCTCAGCGCCCTGCTGCTGTTCGCCATCTGGCCGTTCACCCGCCTGGTGCACATGCTCACCGCCCCCATCGGCTACCTCACCCGTCCCTACGTCGTCTATCGCAGCCGCGACACGCAACTGGGCGCACGCACCCCCCGCCGCGGCTGGGAACGCACGCCCTAGGAGGAACCCCACGCCGGGGCCGGTGTCGAGCTGCAACGTGAAGGTCTCGCCGTGATCAGCGACCTGGCACGTGTGGAGACCGCGTGACGGCGGGCCGGGACGTTCGGCAGTTCGGGGCGGCCGCTGCGCCGGCCGGACCGCCGGGTGCCGAGCCGGTGCCGGTGGTCGGCCGCTTCACCGTGCGGACGTGTCCGTTGCCTCCGTGGGGAACTCCTCGATGCCGAGCACCCGCAGCAGTTCCAGCCGCTCGCGGGCCTCGGCGTCCGCCGGGGTGAGCACCAGTAGCTGCTGCCCCTGGTCGGGGGTGACCAGGGTCTCGCAGTCCATCAGCATGCGGCCCACCCGCCGGTGCAGGAAGGTCTTGCGGTCGGCGCGCCGGACCGCCACCTCGTGCTCGTCCCACAGCCGCCGGAAGCCGGCGCTCGCGGCCCGCAACCGGTCGACGAGTCCGGCGACCGTGGGGTCGCCGGACCGGCGGCCGGCGGCCGCGCGCAGGTCGGCCACGAACTGGCGGGCGTGGCGCTCCTGCTCCTCGGGCGGGTGGACGGCGCGGGCGGCGGGGTCGGTGAACCAGCGGTAGACGACGTAGCGCCGGTCGCCGGACCAGCGGGTGTGGTCGCCCATCAGCAGGACGGACGCCCGGTTCTGGGCGAGGACCTCGCCCAGGTCGGACAGCACCAGGGCCGGGGTGTCGCCGAGCAGGTCGAGCATGCGGATCAGGCCGGCGCGGGCCAGGCGGGCCACCTGGTCGGCGGGCGGGGGCCGGTGACCGGCCAGGTGGAACAGGTAGTCGCGCTCGTCGTCGGACAGGCGCAACGCCCGGGCCAGCGCGCCGAGCAGCTGGGTCGAGGGCTGACTGCTGCGGCCCTGCTCCAGGCGCACGACATAGTCCACCGACATGCCGGCGAGCATCGCCACCTCTTCCCGGCGCAGGCCGGTGGTGCGGCGGCGGGGACCGTCGGCGAGGCCCACCTCGGCCGGGCGGATCGCCTCGCGGCGGCGGCGCAGGAAGTCGGCGAGCTGGTCACGTTGCATGGCCCCATGGTCCCTCGCGGCGGGGAGCCGAACCAGGGAGCGGCTCTCCCACGATGAACGCTCCGCTCCCGCGCGTCCCGGTCCGGGCGCAGGGTCGGGGACGACATCGAGAACGAGGGAGAACCTGATGCAGACACGAACCCTGGGCCGCACCGGACCAGTCACCTCCGCGCTGGGCCTGGGCGCGATGGGCATGTCGGGCGTCTACGGCCCGGCCGACCGCGCGGAGAGCATCGCCACCGTGCACGCCGCGCTGGAGGCCGGCGTCACGCTGATCGACACCGGCGACTTCTACGGCATGGGCCACAACGAGCTGCTGCTCGCCGAGGCGCTGCGCGGCCGGGATCGGGACGGCTACACGCTGAGCGTCAAGTTCGGCATGCTGCGGGGGCCGGGCGGCGAGTTCGGCGGGCCGGACGGCCGTCCCGAGGCGGTGAAGAACTTCCTGGCCTACTCGCTGACCCGGCTGGGCACCGACCACATCGACATCTACCGTCCCGGCCGGCTGGACCCGGCGGTGCCGATCGAGGACACGGTGGGCGCGATCAAGGAGATGATCGACGCCGGGTACGTGCGATACCTCGGCCTCTCGGAGGTCGATGCGGCGACGATCCGCCGGGCGCACGCCGTGCACCCGGTCGCCGACCTGCAGATCGAGTACTCGCTGATCTCCCGCGCGGTGGAGGCGGAGGTGCTGCCCACGCTGCGGGAGCTGGGCATCGGCCTGACCGCGTACGGCGTCCTCGGCCGCGGCCTCATCTCCGGGCACTGGACCCCCGGCCGCACCGCCGACCCCGGCGACAGCCGCGCCTTCAACCCGCGGTTCTCCAACGGGAACGTGGAGCACAACCTCGCCCTGGTGGAGGCTCTGCGCTGGGTCGCCGAGGCGAAGGGGTGCACCGTCGCCCAGCTGGCCATCGCCTGGGTGGCCGCACAGGGCGAGGACATCGTGCCGCTGGTCGGCGCTCGCACCCGCGAGCGGCTGGCCGAGGCGCTGCCCGCGATGGAACTGAGCCTCACCACCGACGACCTCGCCGAGATCGAGAAGGCGGTGCCGCCGGGCTCGGCGCGCGGCGACCGATACCCGCCCGCGTTCATGTCCGGCCTCGGCGTGGGCAACTGAGCCCGCCTCCGGGAGCAGGTGTGAGCCTGTCGTTCCAGCGGGCCGGGCCGAGGGTCAGCTGGTGCGTTGACGTGCAGTGGCCGGTTCCGGGTGGTCCGCCCGGCGTGGTGCCGATCCGTTGAGCGCCTGGTCGACCAGGCGCTCAACGATCGATTCGTCGAAGGGCACCTTGAGTACGAGCAACCGGTGGTAGCAGGCGCCCCACAGCTGGTCCACGATGACGTCGAGGTCGGCGTCCGCGCGCAGCTGGCCCTGCCGCTGGGCGACGCGCAGACGCTCGCGCGCGAGCTCGCGGCGGGGCTGTGCGTAGTTCTCCGACCAGGCCCGAGCGAGATCAGGGTCCATCTGGGCCGCGCCGACGAGTTCGGACACTGGCTTCTCCGCCCCCTCGTCCTTCAGCCAGCCGACGAACGCGCGGAGCTGGGCGATCAGATCGGCGCGCAGGTCGCCGGTGTCGGGAAAGTCCAGCACCCGCCGGCTCCGGGTGAAGTACGCCTCGGCCGCGAGCGCGCCCGGCGACGGCCACCACTTGTAGAGGGTCGTCTTGCTCGCTCCCGCCTCCGTCGCCACCCGGTCGAACGTGACCGCCTGCAGGCCGTCCCGCAGCAGGATGCGCCCTGCCGCCGCGAGCACGGCGGCGCGCACCTCCGCGGCCGGTCGCCGGCCTCGGCCGGGCCGGCCGGGAACGTTCTCGGACATCTCCACCCCATTTGTGGACGGCTTGTTCATTTCCGCGTAGGCTCGCATATGAACAGATTGTCCATATCCTATCGGGGGGACGGCCATGAGCAGCAACAGCGCAGTGCGGGTGGCGCTCGTCACCGGCGGATCGGGCGGTATCGGCCGCGCCGTGGTCGAGCGCCTGGCCGCCGACGGCTTCGCCGTGGCCGTGCACTACGCCGGCAACGCGGCGCGAGCCGACGAGACCGTCCGCCAGATCACCGAGTCCGGTGGCCAGGCGATCGCCGTCGGCGGAGACGTCGCCGACGAGCAGGCGATGACCGCGGCCTTCGACGCCGCCGAGGCCGCCTTCGGCGGGATCGACGTCGTCGTCAACACCGCCGGGATCATGGTGCTGTCGCCCATCGCGACGCTGGCTCTGGCGGACCTGGACCGTATGTACCGCACCAACGTCCGCGGCACGTTCGTCGTCTGCCGGCTCGCGGCCAACCGGCTGCGTCCGGGCGGGGCGATCATCAACTTCTCCACGTCGGTGACACGCACGCAGTTCCCCTCCTACGGCGCCTACGTCGCGTCCAAGGCGGCCGTGGAGGGCATCACGCTGATCCTGGCGCGCGAGCTGCGCGGCAGGGACATCACGGTCAACACCGTCGCCCCCGGCCCCACCGCCACCCCGCTGTTCCTCGAGGGCAAGAGCCAGGAGCTGATCGACCAGATCGCCTCGATGAACCCGATGGGACGGCTCGGCGCCCCGGAGGACATCGCCCAGACCGTCGCGTTCCTCGCCGGACCGGCCCGCTGGGTCAACGGCCAGGTCCTGTTCGCCAACGGCGGCATGGCCTGACCGCGGCCGTTCACCCACGACGCGCACGAGCGGCCTTCCACGACGGTGACCACGCGCGCACGATCACACGCAGCAGTCATTGCGGCGTTGTCGGGACAGGCGGGTGGGCGTCAGCAGCAGGTGGAGCCGACCGCGGCCTTCGCCTCGCCCGGTGCTCGCTCGGCGTTCTCGGCGGGTGTGGCGCAGCAGGCGGAGTCGTCGACCTTGGCGAGAGTGTCGGCGTCGCCCTTGACCACGTACACCTCCCACGGTTCGTTGCCGGGGCCGTGCACCCAGACCTTGTCCTGGACGGCGTAGCAGCAGGAGGTGTCGTTCTCGGTGAAGGTGGCCAGGCCGGCGTCGGCCAGGCGCCGGGCGGCGTCGTGGACCTGGGCGGAGTCCTCCACTTCGACGCCCAGGTGGTCCAGGCGGGTGGGCTCGTCGTTCTCACCTTCGATGAGGACGAGCTTGAGCGGGGGCTCGGCGATGGCGAAGTTGGCGTAGCCGTCGCGGATCTTGGCCGGCTCGGTGCCGAACAGCTTGGAGTAGAAGGCGATCGAGCCTTCCAGGTCGGACACGCGCAGAGCGAGCTGGACGCGGGACATCGCGATCCTCCTTGGTGCGAACGGGTGACCCGGCGGGATCACCAGGGGCGGCCCGGCCCTGCGGCCAAGGCGCGGGTGCGGGCGTGGTCGATGCGGGCGGCCGCCCGGCAGGCGGCGGCACATCCCCTCTTGTTTAGATGAACGTCTAATCAGGTGATGAGCCGAGTTTGCCTCCACACATAGATGGATGTCAAATTAGAGGCATGTCTAAGTCGTTGGCGCTGGAGGACGTGACCACCGCGGGGTGCTGCGCTCCGCTGAGCGGTCCGCAGCTGTCGGAGCAAGAGGCGGCCGAGCTGGCGAAGGTGTTCAAGGCCCTGGCCGACCCGGTCCGGCTGCGGCTGCTGAACCTGATCGCCTCCCAGGAGGGCGGCGAGGCCTGCGTGTGCGACCTGACCGGCCCGTTCGACCTGACCGCGCCGACCATCTCCCACCACCTGAAGGTGCTGCGGCAGGCGGGGCTGATCACCGGTGAGCGACGCGGGACCTGGGTGTACTACCGGGTGATCCCCGAGGCGCTGACCCGGCTGTCGGGTCTGTTCGCCCTGTCGGCGTTCGTCGACGCCTGAGCCCGTTCACCTGCGGGTGCGTGCTGGGGCACGCCCGGCGCGGGCTCGCCGCCTGAGCAGGTGGTTCAGGACGTGGCGGGCGTCCGGGCCGACACCGCGCAGGGTGGCGGAGGCGAAGGAACGCTGCCATTCCAGCCCGACGAACCCCAGCCCCGGGTGGGTGAGACAGATGCCGCCGCGATGCCGGGGCTGCCCGGCGTCGTCCAGGGCGCCGTTCAGGTCGGCGAGGTAGTCCACGCCGGGCCGATAGCCGGTGGCCAGCAGGACCACGTCGACGCGCTCGCGCACTCCGTCGTCCCACACGACCTGGTCGCCGTCCAGGTGGGTGAACATCGGGCGGCGGTCGGGATTGCCGGTGGCGATGCGGGCCCGGTAGGCGCCGGTGTCGAACACCGGGGTGCCCTGGCCTCCGGTCAGCAGTGGCCGGGCCCATCCGGCGGTGTCCAGGCCGGTCCAGGCCAGCCACAGGTGCATGTCCCTGCCCAAGACCTTCTGCGGCATGAACCGCAGCGGGTACCGCGTGGCCAGCGTGACGCGGGCGTGGTCGGCCAGCTCGATGGCGATCTGCACCGCCGAGTTCCCACCGCCCACGATCACCACGCGCTTGCCGGCCAGCGGCTCGGGCCGCCGGTACTCCGCCGAGTGCAGCACCGTTCCGACGAAGGAGTCCAGCCCCGGCAGCGCCGGCCGGTGGGGGCGGCTGAACGCCCCGGTCGCCGCGACCACCAGCGGTGCGGCGAACACCTCACCGCCCACCGTGACGATCTCGAACCCGCCCATACTGGCCGCGATCACCTTCTCGACGCGGTGACCGGTGCGGATGTCGGCGTCCAGGCGGGCGGCGTAGTCGGCCAGGTAGGCGACGACCTCGTCACGGGTCGGGTAGCCGTCGGGGTCGCCGGGGAACGCCAGGCCGGGCAGGGCGCTGCGACGGGCCGGGGAGAACAGGGTCAGGCTGTCGTAGTAGTGCGGCCAGGAGCCGGCCACCCGATCGGCGGCCTCCAAGACCACGGAGTTCATGCCGAGGGTACGGGCGGTGTGGGCGGTGGCCAGTCCGGCCTGGCCGCCGCCGATGATGACCAGCGGCGCGGTAGTCGTGGGCATGACCACATCGTATTGTTAGTTTATAATATGTCAATATGACTATGGGTTGTGTAGGGTAGGCCGGACGGCGATCACGACAGGAGGGGCTGCGGCGATGACCGAACCGGCGACCGGACCGGCAGGCGTGCCGGTGGACGCGGCATGCGGCCCGGACGACGGGGCCGGATGCGGACCGGACGCCGTGCGGCTCGGCCCCGGGGCCCGCGAGTTCCTCAAGGCGCTGGCCGGCGAGCAGCGGCAGCAGATGCTGGAACTGTTCGCCGGCGGCGTCGAACTGACCGTGGGCACCGTGGCCGAACGCCTGGGCATCGCCCAGCCCACCGCCTCCCAGCAGCTCGCGCTGCTGCGCCGCGGCGGGCTGCTGACCTCCCGCAAGGACGGCAAGCAGGTCTACTACCGCGTCGACACCACCGCGATCGAGCGATCCCTGACCGAGTTGCAGACCTACCTGCGCACCTGCTGCCCGCCTGCGAGCGGTTAGCGGGAGCCGTACAGGTTCTCGACGGTACCGGCACCGTCCTGTTCCAGCCGCCACAGCGTGCGGCGGGCGCGGGCACGGTGGTGTTCGCTAGCCCTTCAGCTCGCCGATCAGGTCCTCGACGCGCCTGCGGATCTCGTCGCGGATGGGGCGGACGGCGTCCAGGCCCTGGCCGGCGGGGTCGTCGAGCTGCCAGTCGAGGTAGCGCTTGCCGGGGAAGTAGGGGCAGGCGTCGCCGCAGCCCATGGTGATGACCACGTCGGAGGACTGGACGGCCTCGGCGGTGAGGATCTTGGGGGTTTCGGCGGAGATGTCGATGCCTTCTTCGGCCATGGCCGCCACGACGGCGGGGTTGATCTGGTCGGCGGGGGCGGATCCGGCGGAGCGGACCTCGATGCGGTCGCCGGCCAGGTGGGTGAGGTAGGCGGCGGCCATCTGGGAGCGGCCGGCGTTGTGCACGCACACGAACAGCACACTGGGCTTGTCGGGCATCGGGCGGGGTCTCCTTCGTTGCGTTTCACCTGCGGACGGCCGGCAGGTCGCCGATGGGTTCGGGCGGTATCCGGTGGACGCGTTCACCGATGCGGGCGCGAACCGCATGACTGCGACCTGCGGCTCCACCGGCTGCTAACGTATCAGCCCATGGTGATGTCAGTTGAAAATGATGTGACGCGGCTGCTGGCCGACCCGCTGCGGGCGCGGATCGTGGAGCTGCTGTCGCGTGAGGCGCTGTGCACCTGCCACCTGGTGGCCGAGACCGGCGCGCGGCAGACCAACATCTCCAACCATCTGCGGGTGCTGCGCGAGGCGGGGTTGGTGGAGACCGAGCCGTGCGGGCGGTTCACCTACTACCGGCTGCGGCCCGAACCCTTGCAGCAGCTCGCCGACCGCTACGCCGCCCTGGCGGAGGCCGCCCGCACCGCCTACGACGACGACATCCGAAGGGCCTGCACATGACCCGGACCAGCCGACCCGCCGCGGGCGCGCCCGCACCAGATCCGGCCGGCGGGCCCGGCGGATCCGGCGGTGATCTGGGGCGTCATCTGGTCGGCAGGCTGTCGAGGCTGGACCGGTTCCTGCCGGTGTGGATCATGGCGGCGATGGCGGCGGGTCTGTTGCTGGGCCGGGTCGTTCCCGGTCTGGGCGCCGCGTTGTCGGCGGTGGAGATCGGCGGGATCTCGCTGCCGATCGCCCTGGGGCTGCTGGTGATGATGTATCCGGTGCTGGCCAAGGTCCGCTATGACCGCCTGGAGACCGTCACCGGCGACCGCCGCCTGATGGTCTCCTCCCTGGTGCTGAACTGGGTGATCGGCCCGGCGGTGATGTTCGCGCTGGCCTGGCTTCTCCTGCCCGATCTGCCCGAGTACCGCACCGGATTGATCATCGTCGGGCTGGCCCGCTGCATCGCCATGGTCATCATCTGGAACGATCTGGCCTGCGGCGACCGCGAGGCCGCCGCCGTCCTGGTCGCCCTCAACTCGATCTTCCAGGTCGTCGCGTTCGGGGCGCTGGGCTGGTTCTACCTGGACGTGCTGCCCGGCCGGCTGGGCCTGACCCAGGACCGCCTGGACATCTCCGTCGGCGAGATCGCGGTCAACGTGCTGGTGTTCCTCGGCGTCCCGCTGGCCGCCGGCTACCTGACCCGCCGCACCGGCGAGAAGGCCAAGGGACGCGACTGGTACGAGAACCGTTTCCTGCCGCGCATCGGCCCGCTCGCGCTGTACGGGCTGCTGTTCACCATCGTCATCCTGTTCGCCCTGCAAGGCGACACCATCACCGGCCGGCCCGCCGATGTCGCCCGCATCGCCGTCCCGCTACTGGCCTACTTCGCGCTCATGTGGGGCGGCTCGTACGCCCTCGGCCGCGCCATCGGCCTGACCTACGAGCGCACCGCCACCCTGGCCTTCACCGCCGCCGGCAACAACTTCGAACTGGCCATCGCGGTGGCCATCGCCACCTTCGGCGTCACCAGCGGCCAAGCCCTGGCCGGAGTCGTCGGCCCCCTCATCGAAGTGCCCGTCCTGGTCGCCCTGGTGTACGTGTCGCTATGGCTGCGCAGCCGCACCCCGACCCCGGCGACCGCTCCGCAGACCTGACCTCCCGCCCCGCGCCGCCGTTCCTCCGGGACCGGCGGCGCGGTGCTTTTCGGAGCCGAAGGCTTCCCTCCCCGCAACTTCATCGTTTATCGTCGATGAACGATGAATCGTGAGAAGGGGCCGCTGGACCGGCCCACCGCCGCCGAGTACGCCTCCTGGTTCAAGGCCCTGGCCGATCCCACCCGCGTCCAGATCGTCTCGCTGCTGGCCCGCCAGGGCCGCCCCATGAACGTCGGCGAAATCGTCGAGTTCGTCGACGTCGGCCAGTCCACCGTCTCCGCTCACCTCAAGGTGCTGGCCGAGGTCCGCTTCGTGCTCGCCGAGGCCCGCGGCACCGCCCGCTACTACCGGATCAACGACGCCTGCATCGACTGCTTCCCCACCGCCGCCGACATCGTCATGGGTCGTCCCGCACCCACCGCCCCCACATGTCAGCCGCCCGCCGACACCGCGAACGGAGCCCGCCGATGACCCACGACCACGATCCGGTGATCGAGCGCTACTCCGGGCTGGCCCGCCTCGCCCAGGCCGGCGGCACTCCCCTGGACGCCGAACCCGACCCCGCTCAGGCCTGCTTCGGCGCCGCCGCCTACACCACCGCCGACCAGCGGGACGCGATCCCCGAAGCCGCGCTGCGCGCCAGCCTCGGCTGCGGCAACCCGCTGGCCGTCGCCGACCTGCAACCCGGCGAGACCGTGCTGGACCTGGGCTCAGGCGGCGGCTTGGACGTGCTGTTGTCGGCCCGCCGCGTCGGCCCCACCGGCACCGTCTACGGCCTGGACGCCAGCCAGGACATGCTGGAGTTGGCCCGCGCCAACGCCGCCCAAGCCGGAACCGGCAACGCCCACTTCCTGCACGGGCACATCGAACACATCCCGCTGTCCGACGCCACGGTCGACGTCGTCATCTCCAACTGCGTCATCAACCTCTCGGCCGACAAACCCCGCGTGCTGACCGAGATCTTCCGGGTCCTGCGCCCAGGTGGCCGCCTGGGCATCAGCGACGTCATCGCCGAGGACGGCCTCGACCCCGACCAGCGAGCCGCCGCCGAACAACGCGTCGGCTGCGCCCGCGGCACCCTCACCACCGACCAGTACCGCCACCTGCTGATCCGGACCGGCTTCACCGACGTGACCATCACGATCATCAGCGACGCCGGCAGCGGCCTGCATTCAGCGATCGTGCAGGCCATTCGCCCCTGAACCAGTCCTCCGACCAGCGCCTTCTCACGAACGTGCCGCGCCGCCGTACCTGTCCAGCGCATCATCGCCATCGAAGCAGCGGCTCAGAACCGGCAGGCCATGACCTCCGTGGCAGTGCAGAGAAGGCGCGTCGCAGAATCACGACTGCGACACGCCCAGCGCCCGGCAGGCCACCGCATGCGAGGCCCTACTGCGCCCTCTGGTCCGCGATCAGGCCGGCTGCCGGGGCGGGCGGCGAGCGATCGGATGGCTCAGCGGCCGACGGTGTCTCCCGCCAGGCCGTCGTCGGTTGCGACCAGGGCCATGTGGCCGCCTTCCTCGAAGGGGGTGGGCAGGTCGAGCGTGCGCGGTTCCGCATCGGCCGAGGTGTCGATGAGGTGGATCTGGCCGTGACACCGCGGGTGACCGCGACCAGGGGGTGGCGGGTGACGCGGCGACGGCGCGGCGCTGCACGCCGTCCCAGGGCGTGCCTCCCCGGCGCGGGGCCCCGTCCATCGGCGGCAGGGGGACGCGTGCGAGGACGGCCGGATCTGGAGCCTTTGCCCTCTGGGTGATCCGACGCTGGTGACGAGAAGTCAGCCTCCTGGTCCGGATGCGCCGATCAATACACGGAGCGTCTCACAGCCCTTTCGCCGCGCACCGTCGATGCCGCCGGGGGTTCCGCGTTCCTGTTGGCCCGTTCTGTCACTGGCAGGTGCCGGACAGCAGATAGCGAACGATCTGTTCTCCGCTCTCCGACAGGGCCGTCTCACCGGTCCGGGCGAACCCGAGTCCCTCATAGAGGGCTTGCGCTCGGGTGTTGGTGAGGTGGGTGAACAGCTGGATCTGCTCGAAGCCCCGTCGGTGAGCTTCGGCGATGAGAGCGCTGAGCAGACGCTTGCCGATGCCCTGTCCCCAGTGTGCCGGCAGCACGGCGACCATGCTCACGTGGCAGAGCCCCGGGATCAACGGTCCGCGCCCGCCATTCTCACGGCCGTCCATGCCCGCGGCCACACCGATCAGGCCCGCGTGCGGACTGTCGGCGACCACGAAGAACGTGGCGGGATCTGCGAGTCTCCGTCTGGTCGTCGCCTGGTCCTGCTCGCCCGCGAGCGGGGTCGTGCCACGGGCGGAGTCGGCAACGCTCACGATCATCGCGGCGTCCTCGACGTCAGCCGGTGTCCCCGGCCGGATGCGGATTCCATGATCGTCTGCCATCGGGCCAGGCTAATGCTGCGCGAATGCCGCGGGCCATCCCCGGCTGGTGCGGGCAGGGACGGGGCCGAACCACAGACCTTCCGGTGCGGTAGTAGTTTTCGCGCGAACGAGTGCCCCTCGGCACGGAGCTGATTCCATCCTCACCCGGCCTGGTGGCAGAGGGTGAGAATGGCCTGGATGATGGCGATCAGGCGGCTGTGTGAGCAGCCGGCCTTACGGAGGATGTGCCACTTCTTGAGCGTGGCGGCGCCGGGCTCGCCCGGAGCGCGGACCTTGGCGTGGTACCGGTTGTACAGCTTCTTGCGGTTTCCCAGCTTGCGGCCCTTGTGGCGTTTGCAGGGCGTACTGATCGCGCCGCTCGCCCCCTGATGGGCCTTGTCGGCGTAGCCGGCGATCGCCCATGCGGTCAGACCGGCGACGATGCCGTGGTCGCGGGCTGCGGTCAGGTCGTGGGTCGAGCCCGGCAGCGCCACCGCGGCCCAGATCAGCTCACCATGCGGATCGGTCAGGAACTGGGGCGTTCACGCCGTGTCGCCGGTGCTTGGCCGAGTAGTACAACCGGTCGTTCGCCCCGGACAGACGGTCAATACCGGCAGGGCGCCGTCCAGGATGACGTAGGTGGTCCACGACGTGGCGTGGGACGTCGAGCATGGCGGCATGGGACGAGGTCACTGGCCGGCCGGTTCTTCCCAGGGGTTCGGCGGTCCAGTCGGTTAGCGCGCCACGCGGTAGCGGAGGTAGACGACGTGCGAGTCGAAGGTGCGGGTCTCCACCAGGTCCAGATCCACCCGCCGCTCGCGCTGGGGAAAAAACGAAACGCCCCCGCCGACCAGCACCGGGTAGACCCTGACCCGGTACTCGTCGATCAACCCCAGCGCGGCCGCCTCGGCGGCCAGCGTCGCGCCGCCGATCGCGATGTCGCCCTGTCCCGGCTCGGCCCGCCACCGCTGGATCTCCTCGGCCAGGGTGCCGGTGGCCAGGCGGGCCTTGCCCCGCACCGCCGGCAGCGTGGTGGAGAACACCACCTTCGGCAGCCGCGTCCACAGCCCGGCCCACTCCAGCCCCGCCTCATCCAGCGAGGGATCCTGCTCGGCGCTCTCCCAGTACAGCATCGTCTCATACAGCCGCCGCCCCAGCAGATGGACACCGACCTGGCGTATCTCCTCGATCCAGGAACGGAAGACCTCCTGGCCGGGCACCGTCCAGTCAAAGCCGCCGTCCGGCCCGGCGATGTAGCCGTCCAGGGAGACGTTCATCGAATAGGTCACGCTACGCATCACAAGCCCTCCCCGGTGACGAGTCCGACAGTACGACCACCGGACGCCACAGAACTCATCGCGGCCCACGGGACTTCCTGGGCCCAGTCACCTCACCAGATCATGGCGTTGAGAAAACCTCAGCAGGTCGACAAGGCCAGTCGTGCAAAGCATGCGGCGCCGAGTGGCCCGTCATGTGGACCCCAACGGGGCTGTTGCAGGGGCTCCGTCACCGGCACCTGGTGATGACTCTACGAATCATCAGACAGGGATTCCGCCTTCGGATCAGATCATCAGCAGGCAGCCGGGGGTGGCTGGCCGTGGTTCACATCGGCACTGCGGTGTCCGAGCCCTCTGGGGTGCGTCGGGTCAGGTGGGCGAGGCGTTGAGACCACGGATCGCCGCCGAGGTGCGCATCGCCGCGGCGGGCGGTGACCGGGTGCTCGGGCAGGGCGCTACTGCAGTTGGTCGCGGCGGCGGGTCAGGTAGGCGGTCTCGCCGGTGTTGCCGGCCAGCTCGATGGCCCGGTCGTAAGCCGCGCGTGACTGCCGGCTTTGGCCCAGCCGGCGCAGCAGGTCGGCGCGGGTGGCATGGTAGGCGTGATAGCCGGCCAACGTCTCGGCGAGGCGGTCGACGATGGCCAGTGCCACCTCCGGCCCGTCGAGCTCGGCCACGGCGATGGCCCGGTTGAGGGCGATGATCGGCGAGGGGTCGAGGCGGACGAGCTGGTCGTAGAGGGCGAGGACCTGCGACCAGTCGGTGTCGCGGACGTCGCGGGCGGAGGTGTGCACGGCGTTGATCGCGGCGAGGATCTGATAGCGGCCCGGAGCCGCCCCGGCGGCGGCAGCGGCCAGGCGCTCGCGCACCAGCCGATGACCTTCGGCGATCAGTTCCGCGTCCCAGGCGCCGCGGTCCTGCTCGGCCAGGGGGACCAGTTCGCCGCTTGCCGAGACCCGGGCGGGGCGGCGGGCCTCGATGAGCAGCATCAGCGCCAGCAGGCCGGCCACTTCTCCGTCCTGCGGCAGGAGCGCGCGGATCAGGCGGGTGAGCCGGATCGCCTCGGCGGTCAGGTCGTGTCGTACGGGATCGGTGCCGGGGCCGCTGGCCAGGTAGCCCTCGTTGAAGACGAGGAACAGGACGGCCAGGACGCCGGAGACGCGTGCCGGCAGATCGTCGGCGGACGGCATCCGATAGGGGATGCGGGCCGCCTTGATCTTGGCCTTCGCGCGGGTGATGCGCCGCTCCATGGCGGTCCCCTGCACCAGGAAGGCGCGGGCGATCTCGGGCACGGTCAGACCGCCGACCATGCGCAGCGTCAGCGCCACGCGCGATTCCACCGCCAGCGCCGGGTGACAGCAGGTGAAGATCAGCCGGAGCCGGTCGTCGTCGATGGCGCCGACAGGCTCGGGCGGGTCGTCGTACACCATCTGAGCCTCCCTGTGCTTGTCGTCGCGCTTGTTCTCACGCCGGATCCGGTCGATGGCCTTGCGGTTGGCGGTGGTGGTCAGCCACGCGCCCGGGTTGGGCGGTACGCCGTCGGCCGGCCACCGCTCCACGGCGGTCGCGAACGCCTCGGCGGCCGCCTCCTCGGCGATGTCGAGGTCACCGAAACGTCTGGTCAAGGCGGCCACTATCCGCGCCCACTCGTCGTGGTGGACCCGGGTGATCGCCTCGCAGACGTCGACGTCGCTCACAGGAACGGCCGCACCTCGACCTTCCGATCACAGATCTTCGACGCCTCGGCGGCGAGCTTGAGCGCCACGTCCAGATCGGGGGCCTCCCACACCCAGACGCCGGCGAGGTACTCCTTCGACTCCACGAAAGGCCCGTCGCTGAACACCGCCTGCTCGCCCCGGTTGTCGACGACCGTGGCCGCGTCGGTGTCCGCGAGTCCGCCCGCGAAGACCCAGTAGCCCTCGGCGATCAGTCGTTCGTTGAACGCGCTGATGGCAGGCTGCCTGTCCGTACTGCCGGGATTGCTCTTGTCATCGATCACGGAAACCAGGTACCGCATCTGAAGATCATCTCCTGTGGTGTCAAGACAGCGTGGTTCGGTGGTAGGGACTTCAGGCCGTTGCGTACCGAGGGCACCCGGCCGGCCGGTGGACCTGGATCGTCACGCCCTTGGAGTCGACGCGCGACTCGACCAGGTCGAGCGCGAGATCCGGACCGGTCTGCGGGAACAGTCTCGCGCCCTGGCCGAGGATCACCGGGATCACGATCAGAGTCATCTCGTCGACCAGGTCGTTCTCCAGCAGCCACCGGATCAGGGCGCCACTGCCGTGCACCTGCAGCTCATCCCCGGGCTTGGCCTTCAGCTCACTGATGGCCGCCGCGAGGTCACCGCGGAGAACGGTCGTGTCCTCCCAACGCGGCGCGGTGAGCGTGGTCGAGGCAACGTACTTGGGAGCCTCGTTCAAGGCCACGCCGATGGGATGTGCGCGCATCCGGTCGATTGATCCCCAGGAGCCGGCGAACAACTCGTAGGTGCGCCGGCCGAACAGGAACGCCTCTGCGCGCTGGTAGGTCTGCGTGATGAACGCCCGGGTCTCGTCGTCGCCCTTCCCCCGGGCCCATCCGCCGCGCTCGAATCCGTTCCTGCGATCGTCCGACGCGGCGCCGTTTCCCTGCATCACTCCATCGAGGGTGACCTGGGTCATGGTCGTCAGCTTCATGATCGCGGTTCCTTCGCCTCGGCGCCGCCCCTTGTGGGCGGCCTCACCCCTGCTACGAACACCACCGCCCCGATCCGACACCGCCTCCCCGGATTTCTTTGCAGAACTTTCCCGGACGCCGGTCGTCAGCGATTCGACAGCACGACAGCGCCGCGCGACCGCGCTCCACCACCTCAAGCGCGCCCAGTGCGGACAAGCTCGTGGACCAGGTCGGCCGCGAAGATCCTGACCAGTGGTGGCGGGCGTCGAACGGCTCGACGACGAGCGATGAGCCCCACCGGTCGCCCGAAAGAGCCGTGATCAGCGGCGAGGCACGGGTCTCCCGAGGCGAGGCCGCCGGAGGGACGCTTCAGCCGGCCCGGCCTTCCGGCGCCGGGGCATCGGGCAGCAGCTGCCGGGTGAGCGCGTCGGCGGCCCAGCGTTCCCATGCGTCCGGGCTCCAGCCGCGTTCGTGCACCAGCAGGTGGTAGGTCTCGGGGGCCAGCACGGCGAGCGCGATGTCGGCGGCGCGGGCGGCGTCGACGCCGGCGCGCAGGGCGGTCTTGCCGGCCAGGGCCTCGGCCAGGCGCAGTTGCACGGTGTGCCGCTGGGAGATGTTGGTGCGCCACAGCTCGGCGATCTCCGGATCGGTCGCGGCCGCCGAGCGGACGACCTCCAGCAGCGGGGTGACGCGCGCCAGGATCTGTCCGGCGGCGGCCACCTGCAGGCGGATCTGCTCGGCGGGCGCCGCGGCCAGCGCCTCGGCGACCCAGGGGCGGTCGAGGGTGGCGACGGGTTCGGTGTCACCGGCGATCTCGACGTCCAGCAGCTCCGACAGGATCGCCCGCTTGGTGGCGAAGGTGAAGTAGAGCGTCTGCACGGCCATCCCGGCCTGTTCGGCGATGGCCTTCATCGTGGTGGCCGTGTAGCCGTGCGCGATGAACAGGTCCCGCGCCGCCGCCAGCATGCGCGCCCGGTTGGCCGCCGCCCGAGCCGCCCGCACCCCGGTGTTCCTCGAAGCCGCCATGTGCCGTCCCTTCACTTGACTAGAGCAACACTCTAGTGGAACTCTCGCTAGAGCAATGCTCTAGCGAAAGGTGCGGCGATGACCGCGAAGACGCGTGCGCCCGTGGGCGGGACGGCGGCCCTGGTACTGATCACCGCCGTCGAGCTGGTGGTGTTCCTGGACACCACGGTGCTGAACGTGGCGCTGCCGCAGATCGGCCGTGAGCTGCGGCTGACCGAGGCCGGGCTGGGCTGGGTGACCAACGCCTACCTGCTGGCGTTCGGCGGGTTCATGCTGCTGGGCGGGCGGGCCGCCGACCTGCTCGGTCCCCGCCGGGTGTTCGCGGCGGGGCTGGCGGTGTTCACGGCCGCGTCGGCGCTGGCCGGGCTGGCCGGGGCGGCCTGGCTGCTGGTCGTCGCGCGGGCGCTGCAGGGCGTCGGTGCGGCCGTGGTCGTCCCGGCCCAGCTCGCGCTGCTGACCGCCACGTTCACCGAGCCCGCCGCGCGCCGCCGGGCGTTCGGGGTGTGCAGCGCGATGGGCGCGGCGGGCGCGGCGATCGGCACCGCCGCCGGCGGGCCGCTGACCGCCGGACTCGGCTGGCCGGCGATCTTCTGGATCAACGTTCCGGTGGGCGTCGTGGCGCTGGCGTTCCTCGGGCGGGTGCTGCCGGACGACCCGCCGCGTCCGGCGGGTGCGGCAAGACGGCTGGACGTGCCCGGTGCGCTCACCGGCACCGTCGCGCTGCTGCTCACCGGCTACGCGGTCGGCGCCATGGAGGAGCCGGACACCCGCGCCGCCGCCTGGCTCCTGCTGGCCGCCGGGCTGGCCCTGCTGGCGGGGTTCGTGGCGATCGAGGCCCGCAGCCCCCATCCACTGATGCCGCTGCGGCTGTTCCGCGTCCGCGAGGTCACCGGCTCGGCGGTGGTCAACGCGCTGGTCGGCGCCGCGCACGTGCCCGCGTTCGCCCTGCTGGCCCTCTACCTGCAGAACACCCAGGGCTACGGCCCGACCCGTTCCGGGCTGGCGGTGCTGCCGGTGGCGGCGGTCAACATCGCCGTCTCCCGCACCCTCATCCCGTACGCGCTCAAGCGGATCGGGGCACGGGGCGTGCTCGCCGCCGGGCTGGCGCTGCAGGCCCTGGCCATGGGCTGGTTCGCACGACTGCCCGAACACGGCTCCTACGTCATCGACGTGCTGCCCGCCGCCCTGCTCTTCGGCATCGGCCTGCCCGCCGCGTTCGTCGGCGTCACCGTCCCGGCCGTCACCGCGGTGGACAAGGCCGACACCGGCATCGCCGCCGGCATCGTCAACACCGCCCAGCGCGTCGGCTCCGGCATCGGCGTCACCGCGCTGCTCCTGCTCGCCGCGTCGGTGACCGGAGACCCGGAACGGCCTTCCAGGAGCGCCTACGTCGACGGCGTCCAGGCGGGCTTCGCCGCCGCCTCCGCACTGGCCGCCCTCGGCTGCCTCCTCACCCTCACCCTGCTGCGCAACCGCGCGGCGGCCGCCCCGGAACCGGCCGCCGCCGACGCGCCCGCGCAATCCACCGGCCGGCGCTGACCTCCAGGAGTCGGAATGTCCACATCCACTGTGCGCCGCGACGCGGTGCGCTCCTCGACCGTCCCAGCAGGCCGGCTGGCGTCGATCGCGCGGGCCCTGGCGGGCCGCCACCGCGTCGCCCTGCTCCTGACCGCCCTGTTCGCGATCCTCGCGGCGGTGACCGGCGGCGGCCTGGAGAAACACCTGTCGGCCGGCGGATACACCGCCGACTCCTTCGAGTCGGTCCGTGCCGACCGCATGCTGGCCGAGCGGTTCCGCGCCGGCTCGCCCAATCTCATCCTGGTCGTCCGCGCCGACGGCGACATCGCCGCCGGACCGGCGGCCGCCGCCGGGCGGGCGCTCGTCCGGCGGGCCGCCGGTTCGCCCGGAGTGGTCTACGTCCGGTCCTACTGGACCACCGGCGACGCCTCCCTGCGCGCCGCCGACGGCCGCACCGGGCTCGTGCTGATCAAGCTCGCCGGTGACGAGGACACCGTCAACCGCACCTCCCATGCCCTGGTGCCCCGCCTGGTGGAGGGGAACGGGCCGCTGCAGGTGCGGGCGACCGGCCCGGCCCCCGTGAACGAGGAGGTCGAACGCCAAAGCGCCGAGGACCTGACCCGGGCGGAACTGCTGGCCGCCCCGCTGACCCTCCTCATCCTGCTCATCGCGTTCGGCTCGCTGGTGGCCGCGGGGCTGCCGGTGCTGGTCGGGGTGGTCTCGGTGGCGGGCACCCTGGTGGTGCTGCGCCTGCTCACCGAGGTCGTCCCGGTGTCGATCTTCGCGCTGAACATCGCCACCGCCCTCGGCTTCGGCCTGGCGGTCGACTACAGCCTGTTCATCGTGACCCGCTACCGCGAGGAGCTCGGCCGTGGGCGCGAGGTCGTCGAGGCCGTCGTCGTGAGCCTGCGCACCGCGGGCCGGACGGTGGTGTTCTCGGCGCTGACCGTCATGCTCTCCTTCGCCGCCCTGCTGGTGTTCCCCATCTACTTCCTGCGTTCGCTGGCCTATGCCGGGATCGCCGTGGTGGGGATGTCCGCGGCGGCGTCCGTGCTGGTCATGCCGCCGCTGCTGGCGTTGATCGGGCGCCGCATCGACCGGTTCGACCCGCTGGCCCGGCTACGTCGCCGGCGGTCCGGCGGTGGCGGCGGGTGGCAGGGGCTGGCGCTGTGGGTGATGCGCCGTCCCGTCGCGGTGGGCGCCTCGGTCGCGGTGCTGCTGATCGTGCTGGCGCTGCCGTTCACCCAGGCCAGGTTCGGGCTCATGGACGACCGGGTGCTGCCGCGCGACAACCCCGCGCAGACGGCCGCCGACGTCGTCCGCCACGAGTTCACCGGCGCCGGGACCGCCCCGGTCGTGATCGCGCTGCCGGGGCTGGACCCCGCCCGGCGCGCCGCCGACCTGGCCGACTACGCCCGGCGCCTGTCCACCCTCCCGGGCACCGAACGCGTCGACAGCGCCGTCGGTTCCTTCGCCGACGGCCGGCAGGTGGCTCCGCCTTCGGGGGCCTTCCACGCGCAGGGGTCGACCTGGCTGTCGGTGCTCTCCGACACCGCGCCCAGCTCCCCTGCCGCCGAACGCCGTGTCCGGGCGGTGCGCGCGCTGGACGCCCCCGTACCGGCCCTGGTGGGAGGGGACGCGGCGACCCTGGTGGACACCAAGCGGATGCTGGCCGACCGGCTGCCGTGGGCCCTGGCGATCATCGTGGTCAGCATGCTGGTGCTGCTCTTCCTGTTCTCCGGCAGCGTGGTGGTCCCGGTCAAGCAGCTCGTCGCCAACCTGCTGAGCCTGACCGCCTCCTTCGGGGCCATGGTGTACGTCTTCCAGGACGGGCATCTCAAGTGGCTCGTCGGCGACTTCGTGCACACCGGGTGGCTGGAGCTCACCGTGCCGATCCTGATGTTCTGCGTCGCCTTCGGCCTGGCCATGGACTACAGCGTGTTCCTGCTGTCGCGGATCCGCGAGGAGTACCTGGCCACCGGGGACAACACCCGCGCCGTCGCGTTCGGCGTCGAACGCACCGGACGGCTGATCACCGCGGCCGCCCTGATCGTCGCCACCGTGCTGGGCGCCATGGCCACCTCGCAGCTGAGCATCCTCAAGCTCCTGGGGGCCGGGCTCGCGCTCGCCGTCCTGGTCGACGCCACACTGGTGCGCGGCCTGCTGGTCCCCGCCACCATGAGGCTGCTCGGCCACGCCAACTGGTGGGCTCCCGGGCCTCTGCGCCGCCTGCACGCCCGCATGGGCCTCAAGGAGGAATGACCGCGGCCTATGAATCAGCCCGGCAGGGCGAGCACGCTCAGCAGCGGGAGCACGGCGGCGATCAGGGGCGCGGTGGTGGTGCGGGCGTAGCCGAGCCGGATCGCGATGGCGCCGCCCAGGACCGCTCCGAGTCCTGCGGCGAGGGAGAACGCGCCGTGTCCCCCGGTGGGGCCGCCACCCTGCGATGGCGGCCCCACCGGGGATCGGGCGGCTCAGCGCAGGACGCGGCCGAGGAAGTCGCGGATGTGGGCGGCGATCTCGGGCCCGTGGGTCTCCAGCGCGAAGTGGCCCGCGTCCAGCAGGTGGATCTCGGCGTCCGGCAGGTCACGGGCGTAGGCGCGGGCGCCGTCGGCTCCGAAGATCTCGTCGTTGCGGCCCCAGGTGACCAGCGTCGGCGGCCGGTGCCTGCGGAAGTACTCCTGGAAGGCCGGGTAGGCGTCGAGGTTGAACTGGTAGTCCCAGAACAGCTGGAGCTGGATCTCCTTGTTGCCGGGGCGGTCGAGGTACGCCTGGTCGAGGGTCCAGGTGTCGGGGGACAGCCGGTCCAGCCGGTCGGCGGGCACTCCGTGCGTGTACTGCCACTTGGTCGCGTCGGGCTCCAGCAGGGCACGGACGGCGGCCTCGTTGGCGGCCCGGTCCTTGGCGTGCGCGAACAGGACGTCCCAGAAGGGGGTGAACCCTTCCATGTAGGCGTTGCCGCTCTGGCTGATGATCGCGGTCACCCGTTCCGGGTTGCGGCCGGCGATCCGCAGCCCGATGGGGGCGCCGTAGTCCTGGATGTAGAGGGCGAACCGGTCCAGGCCCAGCTCGTCGAGCAGGCCGAGCGTGATCTCGGTGAGCTTTTCGAAGCCGTAGTCGAACTCCGTCACCAGGGGCATCGCCGACTGGCCGAAGCCGATGTGGTCGGGGGCGATGAGGTGGTGGTCGTCGGCCAGGTCGCGCATCAGGGTGCGGAACATCGCCGAGCTGGTGGGGAAGCCGTGCAGCAGCACCAGGACGGGGTTCGCCGGGTCGCCCGCCTCGCGGTAGAAGACCGGGAGGCCCTGGATCTGGACGGTGCGGTGCCGGACGATCATCGTGTTGTTTCCTCTCTGAGTGTTCTGCCGGGGTCTGCGGTGGCCGGTGCGGGCCGTGCGGCCGGGCCGACCAGGGTGGCGGCGGTGAGGCTGAGCAGGACGCCGAGGGCGAAGAAGCCCCGGTAGCCGCCGGTGAGGGTGTGGACGGCGGCGGCCGCGGCCAGCGCGGCTCCCGCCGAGACCTGGTGGATCAGCCAGGCCGGGGCCAGCGCGCGGCCGAGCCGGGCGCCGCCGAGGTCGCGGGTCAGCAGGGCCATCGTCAGCGGGATCACGGGGAACGAGGCCGCCCCGAAGATCACCGCGACGGCGACGAGCACGCGGGGGTCGGTGGTGGTGGCCGCGAGCACCAGCGCGGCGGCCCGGGTCAGGTGCAGCGCGCGCAGGATCGGCTCGGGACCGAACCGGCCCAGCAGCCGGGCCACGGTCAGGGCGGTGATCCCGGCGGCGACCGCGCCGACGGAGACCAGCCGCCCCGCCTGCACGGCCGACCAGCCCAGTTCGGTGGCGTACTTGGGCAGCAGCAGGAGCAGCGTGTACAGCGTCGCGGAGTGCAGGGCGAAGGACGCCAGCACCCGGCGCCTGCCGCGGAGGCCGCCGGCGGGGCGGGCCGGCGCCGGGTCACCGCGGTCCTGGGGCAGGACCATGGCGAGAACGGCGGTCACCAGAAGCCCGGCGAGCCCGAGCGTCAGGTACGCGCCCCGTACGCCGACCGGCTGGAAGAGCGCGGTCGCCGCCCACGGGGCGAGCAGCTGGCCGAGGTTGACGCCCACCGAGGCGCGGGCCAGGGGGCCGCCGGCCCGGTCGCCGTGCGCACGGCCGATCAGCGTGGTGACGGCCAGGCTGGAGGAGGCCGCGAAGCCCAGCCCGCCGAGCAGCACGTACGCGGCGATGAACTGCCAGGTCTGCTGGACCGCCGCCAGCGCCACATAGCTGCCGGAGATCAGCGTCAGCCCGGCCAGCAGGACCCTCCGCGCCCCCAGCCGGTCGAGCAGCATGCCCACCACCGGCTGTGCGGGACCGGTCAGCGCGACGGCCAGCCCGGCGGCGATCGCCGGTGTCGCGGCGGCCAGCCCGTACGAGCCGGAGGCCGGCGCGAAGAAGACCCCGGCCGAGAAGTTCAGGCCGAAGGACACCGCCTGGGCCGCCAGCGCCGCCCCGGTCACCCGATCCATCGCACCCCAGCCCTTCTAACTATCTAATCGACTTACAGCGGTTAGATCATGAGCAGATCGAACCTAACTTGTCAAACTCGGAACAACGGTTAGGATGAGGGTCATGGTGCGCAGGCCGCTGACCGGCGAGCCCCTGCCCCTGGACCTGGTCAACACGCGCTGGCCGGCCGACGGGGTGATGCTCGACGAACTCGACGACCCGGCCGGCCTCGAAGGCTGGCTCCGCGAGCACGGCCTGGAGGGCGACGGGTCCGAGCGCTGCCTGGAGCCGCTGAAGACGGCCCGCGCGGCCATACGGCGATCGCTGGAGCAGGGCGACGACGACGGCGTCAACGCCGTCCTCGCCCACGGCCGGCTGCACCTGTCCCTGCGGAACGGGACACCGGCCGAGCACGTGGAACTGGACGACGAGGCATGGCGCCCCGCCTGGCTGGCGGCCAGGGCCTACCTCGACCTGCTGAGCACGGCGCCTCCCGGACGGCTGCGCCGCTGCGACGGCACCGGCTGCGTGCTGTGGTTCCTCGACACCTCACGCAACGGCAGGCGCCGCTGGTGTTCGATGACGGGCTGCGGCAACCGCGCCAAGGTCAAGGCCCACTACGACCGGATGACCAAGGCGGACCAGCCAGGCGGGTGACGGGCCCACCCCCGGATCCGAGGGCAGGCTGCCGTGTCACCAACCTCACCGGACAGAACAGCACGGCCGGACCGCCGGGGCGGCGTGGAGTCTCCAGTCGCCAGGGAAGCAGATAGTCTTTTACAAAACTATCTGCTAGCGTCGCAGTCGTTGTCCCGGCCTCTACCCGCAGGAGATGTCCATGTCCACGCGCGCCCTCATCGTCGACCCGTCCGCCCCTGACGGCATTGGCCTGGGGGAGGTCGCCGACCCCGTCGCCGGTCCCGGACAGGTGCTCATCGACGTGCTGCACGCCTCGCTCAACTATGCGGACCTCAACAACGCGCGCAACGGACGAGTTCCGGCCGGAGCGCCGCTGGGTCTCGACGCGGCCGGGGTCGTTGTGCAGGGGGCGGCGGAGGGTTCCGGCCCGGCGGCCGGAACCCGCGTCGTGCTCTTCGCGGACGGCGCGTTCGCGGAGCGGGTGGCCGTCGACGTGTCGGCGGTGGCCGAGGTCCCGGACGGTGTCGGGCTGGCCGAGGCGGCGGCACTGCCGACGGCGGGCCTGGCCGCGCTCCGCTCGCTGCGGACCGCCGCGGTCGCCCCCGGCAAGCGCGTGCTGGTGACCGGCGCCTCAGGCGGTGTGGGACGGTACGCCGTGCAACTCGCCGCCCGCGCCGGGGCCCACGTCATCGCCTCGGTCGGCTCCCCCGCGCGAGGCGAGGGCCTCGCCGACGCGGGCGCCGATGAAGTGGTCGTGGGCCTGGACGACGTCAAAGAGCCCGTCGACATCGTCGTGGAGACGGTCGGCGGGCCCCACCTGGTCACGGCCTGGGCGCTCCTTGCCCCCGGCGGCAGCCTCCAGTCCGTCGGATGGGCCTCGGGAGAGCCGGCCGTCTTCCCGCCCTACGCGACGGTCGGCCCGCCCAAGACGCTCGTGTCCTACGTCAACGAGTTCGCGGCCGCCGCCGACCTGGCCGAGCTGGTACGGCTCGTGGCCGACGGCGCCCTGGTGCCCGAGATCGGCTGGCGCGGCTCATGGGAGCGCTTCGCCGAGGCGGCCGACGCGCTGCGCGGCCGGCGCGTCACCGGAAAGGCGGTCTTCGACCTCGAATCCCACGCGTGAGCACGCGTCCTCGTGGTGGACCACCCGCATCTACCGGGAGCTTCACTCGTTCCAGGCCCCGGACCGGCAGACCGCGACCGCCCTGTGACCAGCGCGATCAGGATGAAAACAGCTCAGTGATTCGAAGGCCGGGTCCATGGGGTGGGCCGGCCACCCCATGGACCCGGTGCCCAGGGCTCAGACGACCGTCGTGGCCGCGCTGCGGTCGGTGACAAAGCCGAGGGTCATCCTGTCTGCGGTGACCTGGGCGGGCTCGGCCTTCCGCCGAGCCCGCCGCGCCGGCTCCGCACCGGAGCCGGACCCGTGTCACGCCGTTAGCGCTGCAGTGTCAGCAGACCCGGCCGGTAGGGCCAGAGGCCGTAGTCGCCGCCGGAGTTGGGGTCACGCCCCTGGTAGAGCAACTGCAGATTGCAGGGATCGACGGTGAAGGTCTGATCGGCGCTGGTGCGGATCAGTTCGCCGTGGCTGATGTCGTTGGTCCAGGTGGCGCCGCTGTTGGCCTTGCCGGCGAAGGGGTTGCTCTCGGTCGCGGCCTGCGGTGTCCACGAACCGTTCAGGCTGGTGGCCGTGAACGAGCGGAAGTAACGACCCTGCGAGCCGATCGCCTCGACGATCATGAGGTAGCGGTTCTGGCCCTGGAGCTTGTAGACCTGAACGGCTTCGAACAGGTTGTTCGTCGTATCGCTCATGATCACCGTCGAGGTCGTGCCGAAACTGCCCGGGAAGTTCCCGATCGGCATGCTGGCCCGGTAGATCTTGCCGTTGTCACCGGCGAAGAAAAGGTACATGTTCGTGCTGTCACCGATGAGCGTCTGGTCGATGGGCCCTGTCGCGGAGCCGGTGATGCTTCCGGAGAAGAGCACCTGCTCTGATGACCAGCCGTTCGGGTTGGTGGGATCGCTCGACGTCCGGTAGGAGAAGGCGGTGCTGCCCCACTGGTAGGCGAGCACCCAGATGTTCTTCGGCGCGAAATAGAAGAGCGTGGGCGCGACGGTGGAATTCGACATCGCGTTCTGACTGGCCGAGGCCATCTCCGACCAGTTGGTGAACAGGCCGAAGTTCATCGAACCCCATCTCGTCCCCGTGTCGTGCGTCGTCGCATAGACGAGATGCCTGCCGTTGTAGGGGGCGACGGTGAAGTCCTTGAGCGAGACCCACCCCGGCTTGGGCTGCGCCAGCGGGCCCGTTGATGTCCAGCGGTATGTCGACGGAAGATCGCACGGCGGAGTGGGGCCGCCACCGACCTCGACGAGCTGCCACTGCTGGTTGGCGCCGCCCCAGTCGTCGTACTGGACGATGTTCGCGTTGTCGGCGGTGGAACCGCCCTGCACCTCGAGGGCCTTGTTGCTGTGGCGCGAGATGAACCTCACGTAGCCACCCGGGCTGTCGGCCAGCCGCCACTGCTGGTTGGTGCCGTTCAGGTCGGCCCACTGGACGATCGGGCCGCCGTTGGCGGTGGAGAAGTTGTGGACGTCCAGCACCTTGCCGGAGTGGCGGGACTTGATGCGGTAGTAACCGCCGCCGGAGTCGACGAACTGCCACTGCTGCTGGTACTGGTCGTTCCTGGTCCACTGGGTGATGCGGGCGCCGTCGTTGGTCGCCAGGTTGTAGACGTCCAGGGCCTTGCCGCTGTTGCGGTTGACCAGGACGTACCACTTGTTCACATCCACTGTCGCGGCCTGGGCGGGCTGTGCGTTCGTCACGGTCAGGATCGCCGACAGCAGGAGCGATGCCAGCACCGCACCGATCCTCAACATGAGCTTCTTCCTTTCGTTCCACGCGAGTGTTAGCGCTAACATTTCTCTGCCGAACGGGACCTTCTCTCCATCGGGTGATCGGGGGGGTGGTGGTGGCCGGAGTAAATACGAGGCCGAGCGACATCGTCAAGGGTCCGGCCCGTCGAAAAACTTTCGGGCACAGGCCGGCTGCTGGATCGCGTATGCGACCCGCCGGACCGGACATGCGCGATGAAACATTCCGGGGACTGTTGACGGGATCTGTGCGGGCTCGCACACTGAGTCCGCGACGCCGTGGTGGTGTGCGCGTTCCCGGTGATGGAGCGCGGCGTCTGTCACACGGGCTGTGTCCCGTGCTTCCCCCCTCCTTCATTCATGCCTTCATTGGAGGAACAGACATGCATGCGAACGCCATGCCCAGGTCCGGGATCCGCAAGCGGGCCTTCGTCGCGGGCGCCCTCGGGGTGCTCACCGCGACCGTCGCTCTGGTGGCACCGGCTCCGCCCGCTGCCGCCGCGGCAGCCGAGAGCACGCTCGGCGCTGCGGCGAAACAGAGCGGCCGTTACTTCGGCACTGCCATCGCCTCGGGCAGGCTCAACGACCCGGCGTACACCACGATCGCGAACCGCGAGTTCAACTCGGTGACGGCCGAGAACGAGATGAAGATCGACGCCACCGAACCCCAGCGGGGCCAGTTCAACTTCACCGCCGGCGACCGCGTCTACAACTGGGCGGTCCAGAACGGCAAGCAGGTACGCGGCCACACCCTGGCCTGGCACTCCCAGCAACCCGGCTGGATGCAGAGCCTCAGCGGCAGCAACCTGCGCCAGGCGATGATCGACCACATCAACGGCGTGATGGCCCACTACCGGGGCAAGATCGTCCAGTGGGACGTGGTGAACGAGGCCTTCGCCGACGGCAGTTCGGGAGCCCGCCGCGACTCCAACCTGCAGCGCACCGGCAACGACTGGATCGAGGTCGCCTTCCGCACCGCGCGCGCCGCCGACCCGGCCGCCAAGCTCTGCTACAACGACTACAACATCGAGAACTGGACCTGGGCCAAGACCCAGGCCGTGTACGCCATGGTCCGCGACTTCAAGCAGCGCGGCGTGCCCATCGACTGCGTCGGCTTCCAAGCCCACTTCAACAGCGGCAGCCCTTACAACAGCAACTTCCGCACCACCCTGCAGAGCTTCGCCGCCCTCGGCGTCGATGTGGCCATCACCGAACTGGACATCCAGGGCGCCTCGCCCACGACCTACGCCAACGTGACCAACGACTGCCTGGCCGTCCCGCGCTGCCTCGGCATCACCGTCTGGGGTGTGCGCGACACCGACTCCTGGCGCGCGGAGCAGACGCCGCTGCTGTTCGACGGCAACGGCAACAAGAAGCCCGCCTACACCGCGGTCCTCAACGCCCTCAACGGCGGCTCGCCGCCCCCCGTCCCCGGTTCTGGAACGATCAAGGGCGTCGGTTCAGGCCGTTGCCTGGACGTGCCCGGCGCCAGCACCGCCGACGGAACCCAGCTCCAGCTCTGGGACTGCCACAACGGCACCAACCAGCAGTGGACCTACACCGACGCAGGCGAACTCAGGGTCTACGGCAACAAGTGCCTGGACGCCGCCGGCACCGGCAACGGCGCCAAAGTCCAGATCTACAGCTGCTGGGGCGGCGACAACCAGAAATGGCGCCTCAACTCCGACGGATCCATCGTCGGCGTCCAGTCCGGCCTCTGCCTGGACGCCGCCGGCACCGCCAACGGCACCCTGATCCAGCTCTACTCCTGCTGGAACGGCAGCAACCAACGCTGGACCCGCACCTGACCTGCACAGGCGAAAGGGTGAATCGATGAAGACCTACGGTGCGGCTTCCCCCGCCCCTTGGTGGTCCCGGTTCGCCGCCGCGGTGGCGGCGGCCCTCGCGATCGGCATGCTCGTCGCGGTGGACCCGGCGCCGGCCGAGGCGGCGACGGTGGACACCAATGCCTGGTACGTCCTGGTCAACCGCAACAGCGGCAAGGCGCTGGACGTCTCTGGCGCGTCCACCGGCGACGGCGCGCGGGTCAGCCAATGGACGCGCAACGACGGAGCCAACCAGCAGTGGCAGTTCGTGGACTCCGGCGGCGGCTTCTACCGGCTGAAGGCCCGGCATTCGGGCAAGGTGCTCGACGTGGCCGGCGCCTCGACGGCCGACGGTGCCGCGATCCAGCAGTGGGCCGACCACAACGGGGCCAACCAGCAGTTCCGCCTGGCCGACTCCGACGCAGGCCACGTCCGGCTGATCAACCGCAACAGCGGCAAGGCCGTGGAGGTCCAAGGCGCCTCCACCGCCGACGGCGGCAACGTCGTCCAGTACACCGACTGGGGCGGCGCCAACCAGCAGTGGCAGATGGTCAAGCTGTCGTCCGGTGGCGGTGGCGGATGCGGCAGCGCCCCGACGCTCACAAGCGGTACGCACACGATCCAGAGCGGCGGTAAGAGCCGCAGCTTCATCCTCAGGGTTCCCGCCAACTACGACAACAGCCACCCCTACCGGCTGATCTTCGCGTTCCACTGGCGGGGTGGAACCGCCGGCGACGTCGCCTCGGGTGGAACGAGCGGGAGCGCCTGGTCCTACTACGGCCAACAGGAACAGTCGAACAACAGCGCGATCCTCGTCGCCCCCCAGGGCCTCGGCAACGGCTGGGCCAATTCGGGCGGTGAGGACGTCACCTTCGTCGACGACATGATCCGGCGAATCGAGAGCGGCCTCTGCGTCAACCCGGCACAGCGCTTCGCCACGGGCTTCAGCTGGGGCGGCGGCATGAGCCACGCACTCGCATGCGCCCGGGCGAACGTCTTCAGGGCCGTCGCGGTCATCTCCGGCGCCCAGATCAGCGGGTGCAGCGGCGGCACCCAGCCCATCGCCTACTTCGGAATCCACGGCATCAGCGACTCCGTCCTCAACATCGCGCAAGGACGGTCCCTGCGCGACAAGTTCGTCGCCAACAACGGCTGCACTCCCCAGAACCCGCGCGAGCCCGCCCCAGGCAGCCTGACGCACATCACCACCGCCTACTCGGGCTGCCGCGCCGGGTACCCGGTCCAATGGGCCGCGTTCGACGGAGGCCACATCCCCGGTCCGGTCGACGGCTCCCCCAACGAGAGCGGCGTCGCCACCTGGACCAAGGGAGAGATCTGGAGGTTCTTCGCACAGTTCCAGTGACACGCCCGCACCACGGAGTGGAGCCAGGATCGTCCTGGCTCCACTCCGTCGTCCCTCTCCAAGAACGGCGACTGGCGCAGATACACCATCCCTGACCAGATGCCCGTGATGCTCCAAGAGCACATCGAGGAACACAAGATCGGCCCCGAGGACCTGCTGTTCCCCAGCGGATGTTCGCCTTGCTCGGGCAGGGGTAGGCCGAGCTTCGATCCAGCGCAGGTCGCAGGCCACAGCGCTTGCTTCGTCGGTGTCTCCGGCGTCGCGTGCCCAGGCTCTGGTCTCCGGTCATGGCCAGATCGTGGCGGAGTTCTTCGATGTCGGGCAGTCGCGGGCGGTGGCGTGGCTGCGAAGGCCCGAGTCGGAGCCCAAGAAGCACCTGAAGGCGACAAGCTGACCCGGCCACCAGCCCAGAAGCCCTCCTCTTCGGGCCAGACACCGGCTCAGCGAGACCGGTCATCCGGTTCACAGCATCTGACCAGCACCGAAACCATCTCGACGTCGTCCTGGGCCAAGTCCGCAGGTACGCCCAGCCGCCTGGTGAGCGTGACCCGGCGTGGTGCACGGCGATGGCACGACGGCTGCCGACCATGAATCCGCCCGCTCGTTCACCGAACGGGCGGGCAGCCCTCTCCCCTGCTTCGTGTGGTCGGCTACGGGCGGTCCAACGCATGCTCGATGAGCCGGCCGAGCAGTGCGCGTTCCTGCGGCAGGTCCCGCCAGCCTCGGCGAGTCGACTGCTTGCCGGGCACCGGCAAGTTCGGTGCGCGATATGTGCCGCTTCGCGGCCGTTCCTGCCTGCTTGTAGCCATCTGGTCGGGGTAGGGCGAGAACGCACGCGACCGCAGTGGGCAGGAGCCGTCGATGTGTCCGGGGCGTCAGGTGTTGGGTGCGGGGGCGCTGCTGTGCCTGTTCGCCGCCGTGATCGCCTGGTCTGCGGCAGTACCGGAACACGCCCGGGCGCAGGCTCCGACGGTCGTGGTGGCGCAGGTGGACGGGGCGATCACCCCGGTCGTGGAGGGGCATCTGGCCGACGGGGTGCGCCAAGCCGAGCATGCGGGGCATGCGGCGTTCCTCGTGGAGATGGACACCCCCGGTGGGCTGCTGCAGGCCACCCGGGGGATCGTGCAGGCGTTCCTGGGAGCGGGCGTGCCGGTGGTGGTGCACGTCGCGCCCGAGGGGGCCCGGGCGGCGTCGGCGGGCGCCTACATCACCATGGCCGCGCACGTGGCGGCGATGGCGCCCGGAACCCACATCGGGGCGGGAACGCCGGTCACGCAGGAGGGCCAGACGGCGAGTGACAAGGTGGTCAACGACTCGGCCGCCTTCGCCGTCACGATCGCCGAGCGCCGGGGACGGAACACCGAGTTCGCCGCGGACATGGTCCGCAAGGGCACCTCGGTGTCCGCGACGGCGGCGGAGCGGATGCAGGTGGTGGACCTGATCGCCGGATCCCGGCAGGACCTGCTGTCCCAGATCGACGGGCGGCAGGTGACGGTGTCCGGCGGCCGGCAGGTGACGTTGCGCACCGACGGCGCCCGGATCGTCGAGCACGAGCTGGGGCTGACCGGTGAGCTGCGGCAGTTGCTGGCCGATCCGGAACTGGCGTTCCTGTTCCTGTCGATCGACACTCTTGCGGTGATCTACGAGCTGGCCAATCCGGGGATGGGATTCGGCGGCATCGCCGGGGCGATCCTGCTGGTCCTGGGATTCATCGCGCTCAGCGTGCTGCCGGTCAACGTGGGCGGGCTGCTGCTGCTGGCGCTGGCCGCCGGGCTGTTCGCAGCCGAGGTCCTCACCCCCGGGGTGGGGGTGTTCGCCGCGGGCGGGACCGTGTCGCTGCTGCTGTCGGGGCTGTTCCTGTTCCGCGGTGACGTGGGGGTGGATCCCGCGGTGCTGTGGCCCACGGCGCTGGTGATCGGCGCGGCGACCATGGTGGCCGGCAGGCTCGCCTGGCGCGCCCGCAAGGCCCCCGCCACCACCGGCGAGGACGCCCTGCTGGGCCGTGAGGCCGTGGTGGCGCGGGTGCACGGCGACAGCGGCCAGGTCTTCCTGGAGGGGGCCTGGTGGACGGTCCACGGCCGTGACGCCCCCGTTGAGAAGGGCCGTTCCGTGCGTGTGGTGGGGCGGGACGGACTGGAGCTCATCGTCGAGAACGCCGACGCACCCGGAAGGAACGACGGATCATGAACACCGCGCTGCTCGGTGCGGGCATCGCCGTGGCCCTCATCGTGCTGATCCTGATGGCATCGGTCCGGATCGTCCCCGAGTACGAGCGGGGCGTCATCTTCCGTCTGGGCCGCCTCATCGGGGCCAAGGGGCCGGGGCTGTTCTTCATCATCCCGATCGTCGACCGCATGACCCGGGTGTCCCTGCGCACCGTGACCATGGACATCCCGCCGCAGGACGTCATCACCAAGGACAACGTCACGGTCCGGGTCAACGCGGTCACCTACTTCAACGTGGTCGACCCCAACCGCTCGGTGGTGGCCGTCGAGAACCATGTGCAGGCGACCTCGCAGATCGCCCAGACCACCCTGCGCAGCATCCTCGGCCAGGTGGACCTGGACGAGCTGCTGATCAACCGGGAGGAGATCAACCAGCGGCTCCAGCAGATCATCGACGAGGTCACCGATCCCTGGGGGTGAAGGTCTCCCTGGTGGAGGTCAAGCACGTCGAGCTGCCGGAGTCGATGCGCCGCGCGATGGCCCGGCAGGCCGAGGCCGAACGCGACCGGCGCGCCAAGGTCATCCACGCCAAGGGCGAGTTCGAGGCCGCCGCCACCCTCGGGGAGGCGGCCGAGATCCTGGAGGCCCATCCGGCGGCCATGCACCTGCGGGTGCTGTCCACCATGACCGAGATCTCCACGGAACGGAACTCCACCCTCATCTTCCCGCTGCCGATGGAGCTCCTGCGCGTGCTCGACTCGCTGCGCCCCGACGGCGGGCGGGTCACGCCCGCATGATCCGGCCAGGTGATCTCGATGAGGTCCGCGAACGACGAAACGACCGAGCCGCCACGCCGCGGGTCTCAGGCACGGTTTCCTGACGGGGACGCCGGTCACCGGGCCGTCAGCGGGGCTCCGCGCCGGATCGCCGGGTGAGCAGCACGAGCGTCCCCGTGCCGAGCAGCCCACCGATCAGTGAGCCGGCGAAGATGCCGATCTTGGCGAGGTCGGCCAGGGTCGGGTCGGTGTAGGCGAGGTCGGTGATGAACAGCGACACCGTGAAGCCGATCGCGGCCAGCGCGGCGACGCCCCAGACATGGCGGAACGTCATCCCCTCCGGCAATGTGCCCACCCCGGAGCGGGTGGCGATGTAGGTGACCAGGCCGATGCCGAGGGTCTTGCCCAGCACCAGACCTGCCGCGACGCCCCAGAAGAGCCGGGAGGCGGCGGCCTGGCCGAGCACGTCGCCGCGCAGGTCCACCCCCGCGTTGGCGAGGGCGAAGATCGGGATGATGACGAACGCGCTGAGCGGGTGCAGCCGCTGCTCCAGGTCGCGGAGCACCTCCCTGCCCCGGAACGGACGGGCCGGGGTCAGCAGGCCGAGCGCCACTCCCGCGATGGTGGCGTGCACGCCCGACTGATGGGTGAAGTACCAGATGCCGGCCCCGGCGAGCGCGTACGGCCACACCGCGGCCACCCCGGCCCGGCGCAGCAGCACCACGAGCAGCAGACCGGCGCAGGCCACGGCCAGTGACAGGCCGTTCAAGGGACCGGAGTAGAACGTCGCGATGACCGCGATGGCGATGACGTCGTCGACGATGGCGATGCTCAGCAGGAAGACGCGCACTCCCGCGGCCAGCCGTTTCCCCAGGAGCGCCACGACCCCCACGGCGAAGGCGATGTCGGTGGCCATCGGGATCCCCCACCCGGCGGAGGCCGGACCGCCGTCCACGATCGCCAGGAAGATCAGGGCGGGCAACACCACCCCACCGCCCGCGGCCAGCGCCGGCAACGCGGCGGCCCGCGGGTCCCGCAGCTCGCCGGTGACCAGCTCTCGCTTGATCTCCAGGGCGACCACGAAGAAGAAAACGGTCATCAGGCCGTCGTTGACCCAGTGGCGCAGATCGTCGGTGACCCGCACCGGTCCCGCTCCCAGGCCGAACTCCAGCGACCACAGCCGGTGATACACGTCGGAGAGCGGGCTGTTGGCCCAGCCCAGCGCGAGCACCGCCGCGGCCAGCAGCAGCACGCCGCCGACCGTCTCGGCCCGCACAAAGCCCAGGACCGGCTCGACGACGGTGTCGCGGACCCGCCCGCCGCGGGCACGGTCCCTGATCGCCTTCATGTTCCCCCGGCTGGTCATGACGCCCGGCAGCGCGGCCTGGGACATGGCATGGCCGACGTCCGCTGAGGAGTCGGCCGATCGGACTCTCGCGCCAGGATCCGCGCGGTGGGAGGAGAGACGGCCGCGTGGTTCATTCTGAGCGCCCGCCGGCCGACCGGTCAGGGCGGCGACCAGCCGATTCGGCCGGACTTCCCTGCCGGATCACGGCAGGCTCCGAGGCTTGTCCGTGCCCTGGAGTTCCCCGGACGGTTCCGGGTTGCCGATCCCCGCAACCGAACGGCCGGAATGTGACCGGCGGCGGCCCTTGCCCACGACATGATCCGTTCGCAGTCTCGTGGCACCCGCCGGACCGGCGAGCATCAGGCCAGGAGGTGACCGTGGTGCGGGCCGAACAGATCGCCGAGCGGCTGCCCGTGGTAGGGCTGCGTGAGGGGGTGCGGTCGGCCATCGACCTGATCGTCCGCCATGATGCGCCCGCCGTCGTCGTCACGGACGACGACGGGCGTCCACACGCGACGCTGTCCGCCTGCGACGTGCTCGGCTGTGCGCTCCCCTCCCCTGTTCTCCACAGCCGGTGTCTGACCCGGGTCTACGACGAGCCGTACGCCGACCGGGTCATCCGCGAATTGACGGAGCGGCGCGTGTGCGACCTGATCTCGTCGGCCGCCGGGAAGACGCCCACCGTGGACGGCCGCGCGACGGCCATCGAACTGGTGGAGGTGATGAGGCGGACGGGAAGTCCGTTCGTCATCGTCCGGCTGAGCGACCGGTCGGTCGGCATGGTGACCGCCCGGCGAATCCTCGCATGGGTCGCGGGAGCGGTCTGAGGACACCGGGCGACGGCCCTCAGCCGCGCCGCCGGGCCGGTTCCGCCTCGGGCCAGCCGAGCAGGTGCGCGCCGAGGACCGCGGTCTCCAGCGTGTAGCGCTGTACGGAGTCCTCCACGGAGTATCCGGTGAGCCGGCGGACCCGCTCCAGCCGGTAGGAGACGGTGCGCACCCCGATGTGCAGGCGGCGTGCGGTGGCGGCGGCCACCCGGTTGCAGCGGAAGTACGCCTCGAGCGTGTCCAGCAGGGGTCCGGCTCCACCGCGCGCCGTCCGCAGCGGCCCGAGAACGGTGTCGACCAGATCGCTGATCGCCGCCGTGTCCCGCATCAGCACCTGGAAGACCAGCAGGTCCGCGGCCCGGAACACCCTGCCGCCGAGCCCCAGGCGATCGGCGAGCCCGACGGCCGTGCGCGCCTCGTCGAAGGAGCGGACCACGCCTCCCGGGTCGGCGTGCGCCCGGCCCAGGCCGACCCGCCATGCGGCGTCCGCCCCGAGGACGGCCTCCACCTGCCGGACGAACTCCTCGATCACCTGCTCGCGGGCGGCCGGCGCCAGGCACACCAGCAGCCCCTCCCGGGTCGCCAGCAGCACCTCCTGCGCGGAGAACCGGCTGATCAGCACGGCCTCGATGCGGCGCATGACCGGATCCTCGGCCAGGAACGGCCGCCGTCCACGGGCCACCGCCACGACGTGCGCGCTGGCCAGGCGCAACCCGTACCGCGCCGCCCGCTCGGCGAGCCGTCCCAGGTCACCGCGTCCGTACAGCAGGTCGTCGATGAACTCCCGGCGCTGCGCCTCCTCCTGGCGGATGGACAGCCGCTGGGCCGCGTCATAGCCGTCGGCCAAGGCGACCGTCGCCGCGTCCGCCGCCCGGAACACCGCCTCCCCGATCGACCGCAGCTCCGCCATCCCCGCTGCCCGGCGCACCCCCGGCAGCAGCGGCCACGCCAGCCACGTCGCGCTCAGGTACAGATCGACGATCGCCCGCAGCGGCAGGCCCTGCTCGGCGGCCTTGGCACCCCACGCACGCCGGTCATCGGCCTCGGTACGGCTGATCCGCCGGCCGGTGAGACTCACGTCGGCCAGCAGCTCCACATAGCCGTCGAGGAAGACTTCCGGCGCCCCGTCGGCGTCCCGGCTCGCCCGCCGCGGCACGGCGGCCAGCTCGCCGAGCACCGCCCTCCCCGAACGACTCCTCCCCTGCCCGAGGTCGTTCCGCACCATATTCCTCACCCTGCGTTGCTTGCGGTCCTCCGGCAAGGGCCGTCCGGCAACCTCTCCGTCAAGGTCCGAAAGCTGCCGACGTCCGGCAAACGGCCCACATGGAACCTGCACGCTTCCGCAGACTTCCCTGCACCACGGCGCCACCGCTCATGGCAGGACCACGGTCGGGTAGGGCCCGCGACGTGAACTCACGCTCTGTCGCCCATGTGGTCACTTTCCTCGGCGCAGTCGCGATCTTCGCGATGGGGATCGGGCTGTTCGTCGCTTACGGCTGGGAGCAGCTGTCATTGTTCTTCTTCGCCCTGGGCCTGGTCTTCCTCGCGTTCGTCCTGCGCCGTTACGCCCGGATGAACCTGGTCTACCGCTCCCGTGCACCCTCTGAGGATCGCCCTACGGGACAGGACCGGAGCGAGTCGGTCTCCCACTCGTCGCTTCCTCAGACCTCCCACCGATGGCGGCGTTCCTGAAGGCGACGACACCGCGAAGGGACGGTCCACCGAAGACGTGGACTCGGAAGCCGAACCGGAGCGCGACGCGCCCGGTCTCCTCGACGTTCCCCCGACGTTCCGTCGGCCCGTCGGCGTCGGCCGGTGAGGCCGATGCGGTCGCGGGCCATACAAACGTATGGCATACAGGTGTATCGTGGACTGGACGTCTGTATTGGAGGTGTTCCTTGGGCGGACGCAGGGCGCCGGTGGAGGACCTGACCGCGCGGGCGCGGATCAGGGATGCGGCGTTGCTGCAGTTCGCCGAGCACGGCGTGAACGGGGCGACGATCCGCGGGATCGCCGAGGCCGCCGGGGTGTCGCCGGGCCTGGTGCAGCATCATTTCGGGACCAAGGAGGAGCTGCGGCGGGCATGTGACGCCTACGCCATCGAGACGATCCGCCGCACGAAGCAGCGGGCCCTGGAGGAGGGGATGGCGGATCCGGGATTCCTGTCGATGGCGGTGGACGTGGCCCTGCCGATCCAGCGTTACGTGGCGCGGGCGCTGGTGGACGGTTCACCGGCGGCGGCGGAGCTGTTCGATGACGCGGTGGCGTTCAGCGAGGAGCTGCTCGGCCGCGGCGCCCCGGGAATGTCCAGGCCCACCACCTCGGATCTGCACGCCTACGCGGCCGTGATGACGGCGATGAACTTCGGCCTGATCGTGCTGCACGAGCATCTGTCACGGGCGCTGGGCGCCGACACGCTGACCCGGGAGGGATACCGGCGGCTGGCGTCGGCGCTGCTGGAGATTCACGCCGACAACCTGCTGAGCCCGGAGCTCGTCGAGCAGGCCCGCGCCGCCCTTCGGCACATGCCCCCCGGGCCTTCCGACACGGAGCACGGCCGATGACGGCGGCGAGGACTCCCCTGCGGCGCGGGCGCCCCGCGGTCCGCCGGCGCGCGCCAGAACGGCTCGGCCGTATCCCGACGTCGGCCGCAGCGGCACGCAAGGCCGACTCCGATCCTCCCGTGACCGGCACGTTCCTGCCCCCGCTTCCCGGTTTCACCGTGCGGCCCTTCCTTCCGTCCGGCCGGCTCATGCGCTAGCCCGTCGGAGGGACGGCCGCGCGCCCACTCCCTCCGACCCCTGAGGTGCTGGTCATGACCGCTCAGACGAGCTTTCCCATCTCGGTGTCCGGCCTGACGAAGTCGTTCGGCCGGACCCGCGCCCTGGACGGGCTGGACCTGACCGTCCGTTCCGGCGAAGTGCACGGTTTCCTCGGCCCGAACGGTTCGGGCAAGTCCACCACCATCCGCATCCTGCTGGGCATGCTGCGCGCCGACGGCGGCACCGCCGAGCTCCTCGGCGGCGACCCCTGGCGTGATGCGACCGAGCTGCACAGGCGGGTGGCGTACGTGCCCGGCGACGTCACCCTGTGGCCCTCCCTGACCGGCGGCGAGGTCATCGACCTGCTCGGCCGGATGCGCGGCGGCATCGATCCGCGCCGCAAGGCCGACCTGCTGGAACGGTTCGAGCTGGACCCGCGCAAGAAGGGCCGCGCCTACTCCAAGGGCAACCGGCAGAAGGTCGGGCTGATCGCCGCGCTGGCCTCCGACGCCGAGTTGCTCATCCTGGACGAGCCGACCTCGGGCCTGGACCCGCTCATGGAGGAGGTCTTCCAGGACTGCATCCGCCAGGAACGCGGCAACGGCCGGACCGTGCTGCTGTCCAGCCACATCCTCAGCGAGGTCGAGGCCCTGTGCGACCGGGTCACCATCATCCGGGGCGGCCGCACCGTGGAGAGCGGGACGCTGGCCGAGCTGCGTCATCTCACCCGTACCTCCCTGGACGCGGAGCTCGAGACTCCCCCGGACGGGCTGGCCGAGCTGCCCGGCGTGCACGACCTGCAGGTCGACGGCACCCGTGTCCGCTGCGAGGTCGACACCACCCGGCTGAACGCGGTGCTGGCCCATCTCACCGCGCGCGGCGTCCGCAGCCTGACCAGCCGGCCCCCGACGCTGGACGAGCTGTTCCTGCGCCACTACACCGGCGAACTGCCGCAGGAGGCCACGCGATGAACGCGCTCACCGGAACGGGCGGCATGGTCCGGCTGATCCTGCGCCGCGACCGGCTGGTACTGCCGATCCTGGTGCTGTGGCTCGGGCTGCTCCCGGCCGGCTTCGTGTCGGCCACCGAGCAGCTCTACCCCACCGCCGCCGAACAGCTCCAGTACGCCCGCACCCCCGGCGCCACCCCCACGTTCCTGGCCCTCTACGGGCCCATGTACGACCCCGGGCTGGCCGGGATCGTGGTGCAGCGGGCCGGGTTCGTGCCCGTGGTCATGGCGGTGGTCACCGTCATCGTCATGATCCGCCACACCCGCGCGGAGGAGGAGGCCGGGCGGCGGGAGCTGCTGGGCGCCACGGTGCTCGGCCGGGGAGCGGCCGTCGCCGCCGCCCTGCTCGTCACCGCGGGCGCGAGCCTGGCGGCCGGGCTGCTGCTGGCCGCGGGAATGACCGCCCAGGGCCTGCCGGTCGCCGGCTCGATCGCGTTCGGCGGGCAGATCGCCGCCGCCGGATGCCTGTTCGCCGCGGTGGCGGCGGTGACCGCCCAGCTCGCCCAGAGCGCCGCCGCGGCGCGCGGGGCCGCCCTGGCGCTGCTCGGCGCCGCGTTCGTGGTGCGGATGGCCTCCGACGTGGGCGGCACCGGCAACGGCCTGTCCTGGCTGGGCTGGCTGTCGCCGCTGGGCTGGGTGCAGCGGGTACGACCCTACGCCGCAGAGCGGTGGTGGCTGTTCGCCCTGATCGCCGCCGGCACCGGTGCGCTGGCGTGGGCCGCGGCGCGGCTGGCGGCACGCCGTGACCTGGGGGCGGGGATCTGGCCGCAGCGGCCGGGGGCCGCCGACGCCCCGTCCTGGCTGGCCGGGCCGTTCGGCCTGGCCTGGCGCCTGCACAGCCGACCGCTGTACGGATGGCTGGCGGCGTTCGCCGCGCTGGGCGCCGTCTACGGCGGTGTGGCCGGCGGCATCGAGGACATGCTGCGGGACAGTCCCGGACTGCGGGACATCTTCACCCGGATGGGCGGCCAGGCGGGCCTCCTCGACGCCTACTTCTCCTCGTCGATGAACGTGCTCGGCCTCATCGCCTCCGCCTATGCCGTCTCGGCCGCCCTGCGGCTGCGCTCGGAGGAGGCGAGCCTGCACGCCGAGCCGCTGCTGGCCACCCCGGTCGGGCGGCTGCGGTGGGCGGCGAGCCACCTGACGTTCACGCTCGCGGGACCGGCCGCGGCGATGACCGTCGGCGGCCTGGTCGCTGGCCTGGTGCACGGGCTCGACACCGGGCGGGTCGGTGACGTCCTCCCCCGCGTGCTCGGCGCCGCGACGGCCCAGGTGCCGGCGGTGTGGGTGATCGCCGCGCTGTCGGTCGCCCTGTTCGGGCTGCTCCCCCACTGGACCGGCCTGTCCTGGGCGGCGGTGGCCGCCGCGGCGGGCATCACGCTGTTCGGCGCCGTGCTGGACCTCGGCCAGTGGCTCCTGGACCTGTCGCCGTTCACCCATATCCCCGTGCTCGGCGTCCGGGACGTCAGCCCCACGCCGTTCCTGGGACTGCTGGCCCTGACCACCATGCTCATGGTCATCGGCATGGCCGGGTTCAGGCGCCGGGACCTGGCACTGGGGTGACATGACAAGGCGGTGTTCCCTCCGCCGCAGCCGCCGCGTTCATCGGCCGCTCGCCGCAGCCGATGAACGCGGCTGCCCGGCCGCAGGAGCGCAATGGCCGACAGGGACGCGGTGAACACGGCTCAGGACCGCGCGTTCGGCGGCGGCCCGGTGATCAGTCGGCCCCCGATGTGGCGGCGCCGACCAGGCCCCCGACACGCCTTCGAGACTCGACGCCCGGCCGGCGAAGATTCCCCGTCAGCCGCCTTCACCGTGCTCTTCCCTCTTCGATGCGGCCGCCGCATCATCTCCGGGAGCTCGCCGAGCCCCGTCCGCCGCGAGCGGCTCCTTCCGAGGTCCGTGCCAGGCGGGGATCTCGCGGGCTTCGTCGAAGCCGCGGGCCACGACGATGTCGGTGGAGCTGTGCGCCAGGATCGACAGCACGATGGTCGCCGCCACCAGGTGGAAGATCTCGTCGGCCGCCGTGATGCCGGACTCCAGCACCAGCAGCCCGTAGACCACCGAGGCGAACCCCTTGGGGCCGAACCACATCACCGCCGCCTGCTCACGGCCGGTGAGCCCGGAGCGCAGGAACGACACCCAGATCGCCACGGGCCGCGCCACCACCAGCGCCAGCACGGCGAACGCCCAGCCCGCCAGGCCGACGTCGCCGAGGAAGGCCGGGGACAGCAACGCGCCGAACACCAGCAGTGCCGCCAGCTTGAGCAGTTCGGCGACCAGCTCGCCGAACTCCTCGAACGCCTGCCGGTGGCGTTCGCCGATGGTGGCCACGGTGACGCCGGCGGCGAACGCGGCCAGGAACAGGTTGCCGTGCGTGGCCTTGCCCAGCGCCAGCACCAGCAGCCCGATGGCGACCGCGTTCAGCGGCTCGTACTTGGCGGAGATCGCGAACAGCCGGGTGCGCTCCAGCATGATCGCCGCCCATGGCACCGCCACCCCGATGACCAGCCCGAGCGCCAGCTCGCTGCCCAGCTCGCCCAGGTGCAGGTCGTCGGAGCCCTGCGCGATCGCCAGGAACAGCACCACGAACGGCAGGACCAGCCCGTCGTTGACCCCGGACTCCACGTTCAGCAGATGCCGCAGCCTGGGCGGCACCCGCTCGTTGCCGACCAACGCGGCGGCGAACACCGGGTCGGTGGGCGTCAGCACCGCCGCGATCAGCAGCGACTCCACCCAGCCGAGCCCCACCACGAAGTGGGCCAGCACCGCGGTCACCGCCAGGGTGAGCGGCAACCCCCAGCCCAGCGCCCGGCCCGGCAGCCGCCAGGCGCTGCGCAGGTCCTGCCACCCGGCGTGCATGCCGTCGGTGAACAGCACCGCGAACAACGCCAGCTCCGCCAGCGTGGCCACGATGGAGTCGCCCGGCCGCAGGGACACCACTCCGGTGACGCCGTCGCCCAGCAGGAACCCGCCGACCAGGAACAGCGCGGCGGTGGACAGGATCGTGCGGTTGGCCAGGCTCGACAGCAGGACGGCCAGCAGCAGCAGAGCCGCGAACGCGGTGAGAAGCTCGGTCACGGGAGGCCGGCACTCCTTCGGGAACGGTCGGACAGGGACATGCCGACCAGACTTCCCGGCTCACCAGCGCACGACCCTAACCGGACATCCGCTCCGCCCGCCAGTCCCGATCATCCACATCACACCTGCTCATCCCCACCGGGCCAGGCGACGGAGGGTGGGCGGGGGCCGATATCGGCTCGGCCGACCGGGCAGACCAGTAAGCCCGAAAAAGAGGCTGATCCCGTGAGGACCGGACAGGATCCGGCGGTAGCGGGGCGTTTGGCAACGGTCGGCGATGGGGCGGTGTGGGGCCGGTTGGCGTTCCTGGGTTCTGGCCATGTCCGGCTGGGCGCCGTCCCCGTAAGCTCCGAGAAGTGAGCTCCTCCCCGCCCTACGCCGTATTCGCGGTCGGCCGTCTGGTGGTCGGGGTGGTGTGCCTGGGGTGCGCGATCTTCCTGGGCTACGTCGTCATCCCCGACTACGCGCCCGCGGTCCGCGCCCAGCGCGGATCCGGCCAGAAGGGGGTGTTCGTCGCCGAGCGGCTGGACTGCTCCCGGCGCTGCGTGTGGTACGGACGCTTCCACGCCGACTCCGGGCAGACCGTCCGGCGCAACGTGTGGCTCGAAGGCGCCGGCCGCGACGACCTGGCGGCCGGTCGTCCGACGCGGGCCCTGGACACCGGCGCCCGCCATTACGTCTACACCCCCGAAGGCGACCCGTACTGGCTCGGCCTGATCGGCGGCACTCTGCTCGGCCTGGCAGGCCTGCTGTGCGGCTGCCACCTGCTGCGGGCGGGCGCCAACACCCTGCGACGACGACCGTGACCGATGGCTGTTGCCGCTCAGGAATCCCGAACCCTCGGTAAGGGGTGGGCCGTCAGTGGGTGCGGCGGTGATGCGCCAGAGATCTCCCCGCCACGGCGGGCATGACGTCCGAGGCCGGCCGGTCAGGTCGCCCGGCGGGACGTGGCCTGCGTTCGGGGACGGTGCGTCCGCTCTGAGCGAGGTGGGTGGGCATCGGGGCGCAGTTGATGCGGCGTTCTCCCGGTCCCATGCGGGCTCAGCTCCCGGATGGCGTTCTTGGGCAGGTGCCCGGCTCCAATCGTCCCTCCGGAATCCGGCCCACGGCTCACGCCAGGAGCGGCAGTGCCAGCAGGTAGCCCCCGGTCAGGGCCAGCGCCTCGGTTCGGGTCAGCCGCCGGCCTCGCGCCAGCAGCGCCCAGGCCAGGCCGCTGATGCCCACCATCACCGCGATCAGCGCCGTCCCGCCCGGGTCCGGTACCTGCGGGGCGGCCAGTGCCACGACCGCGCCGCCCGCCAGGCTGTTGAGCAGGTTGCTGCCCAGCAGGTTGCCCACCAGCAGGTCGGCCTCGCCCCTGCGCTGGGCCTGCACGGTGGTCACCAGTTCCGGCAGTGAGGTGCCGATCGCCACCACCGTGAAGCCGACGGCCTGCTGAGGGACGCCCAGCCGCGTGGCCAGGTCGGCGCCGCCGGTCACCAGCAGCTGCGCCCCGGCCAGCGTGCCCGCCAGCCCCAGCACCGCACGGACCAGCTCCACCGGCAGCCGCCCGGCCCCCGACCCGTCCACCAGTTCCCGGGTCTCGGCGCCGAGCACGTCGCCGGCCTCCTGGCGCGAGAGCCGCAGCATCCACACCACGGCGGCCACCAGCAGAACCGCCAGCACCACCCCGGCCACCGCGTCCAGCCCGCGCAGCAACAGCACCGCGAACACCGTGACCGCGCCGACCGACAGCGGCGCCTCCCGCCGCAGCACGGACGAGGTGACCAGCACCGGAGCGATCAACCCGGCCATGCCCAGCACCAGGGTCAGGTTGATGACGTTGGAGCCGACCAGGTTCCCCACCGCCAGGCCCGCATGCCCCTCAGCGGCCGCCGACCCCGACACCAGCAGCTCCGGCGCGCTGGTGCCGAACCCGATCACCACCACCCCGACGGTCACCGCCGACACGCCCGTGCCCGCGGCGACCCGCGCCGCCCCCAGCACCAGATGATCGGCGGCCACCGCCAGCAGGCCCAGCCCGGCCAGCAGCAGAACGAGGGAGAACAGCATCCGGGAACACCTCCGGTCGGTGGCGCACACCGCCGACCAGACTTCCCGGCACACCACGCACAGCCCTGGCTGACGCGTTCTGCCCACGGTAACCCGGCAACGGTTCGAAGACCATGCCCGGCCACCTGCCCGAAGCCTCTGCCGGACGCTTCGGGCTCCTCCATGACCAGGGCCGGCGGGATTTCACAGAGGGGCTGTGCGCGGCCGGTCGGGCGATGGTGTGAGGTTGGGGTCGGTGTTGGCGCGTGTTCGAGGCGGGTGATGACGGCTGTGCGGCTTGTCGGTGTGCGGCAGGGACTGCTCGAGCGGTTCCGGCATCCGGCGCAGGTGATCGTCGGTGGTTTCGCGGTGGCGGTGCTGGCGGGCACCGGACTGTTGGCGCTGCCGGCGGCCTCGGAATCCGGCCAGTCGGCGGGAGTGCTGACGGCGTTGTTCACCGCGACGTCGGCGGTGTGCGTGACCGGTCTGGTGGTGGTGGACACCGGAACGCAGTGGTCGCTGTTCGGTGAGCTGGTGATCGTGGGGCTGATCCAGGCCGGCGGTCTGGGGATCATGACGCTGGCGACGTTGTTCGCGTTGCTGGTGTCGGGACGGCTGGGGCTGCGGGCCCGGCTGCTGGTGCAGGCGGAGACCAAGACCCTGCAGGGCGTGGGTGTGCGGCGGGTGATCCGCAACATCGTGATCTTCAGCCTGGGCTGTGAGGCGGTGCTGGCGGTGGCACTGGCGCTGCGGTTCGCCCTGGCGTACGGCGAGCCGGTGGGACGGGCCGCCTATCTGGGGGTGTTCCATGCGGTGTCGGCGTTCAACAACGCCGGGTTCGGGTTGTGGCCCGACAGCCTGGTCCGGTTCGCCGCCGATCCGTGGGTGTGCCTGCCGATCGCGCTCGCGGTCATCATCGGTGGGCTGGGGTTCCCGGTGATCTTCGAGCTGGTCCGTTCCTGGCGGCGGCCTCGGGCCTGGTCGGTGCTGACCCGCGTCACCGTGGGCACCACCGTGGTGCTGCTGGCGGCGGGCACGCTGGTGCTCACCGCCGCCGAGTGGGACAACCCAGGCACGCTCGGGCCGCTGTCCGGCCCGGCCAAGGTCCTGGCCGGGTTCTTCACCGCGGTGATGCCGCGCACCGCGGGGTTCAACAGCATCGACATCGTGGCGATGCGGTCGGAGAGCTGGCTGGCCACCGACATCCTGATGTTCATCGGCGGCGGCAGCGCCGGCACCGCGGGCGGCATCAAGGTCACCACGTTCGGGCTGCTGGCCTTCGTGATGTGGGCCGAACTGCGCGGGGAGGACCGCGTCAACATCGGGCACCGCCGCCTGCCCGGCCCGGTCCAGCGCCAGGCCCTGACCATCGCACTGCTGGGCGTCGGCCTCGTCGCGGTCAGCACCTTCGCACTGCTGGCGATGGTGCCGCACACCCTCGACAAGGTGCTGTTCGAGGTGATCTCGGCGTTCGCCACCGTCGGGCTGTCCACCGGCATCACCGCCGACCTGCCACCGGCCGCGCGGCTACTGCTCGTCGCGCTGATGTTCATCGGCCGCGTCGGCCCGGTCACCGTGTTCTCCGCCCTGGCGCTGCGCGAACGCACCCGCCGCTACGAGCTCCCCGAAGAACGCCCCATCGTCGGCTGACAGTGCGCCGCCCACATCGACCGGACGTGGGTGGTCAGTGGGTGGGCAGCAGTCGTTCCAGGAGAGCGACGACGGAGATCGCACCGATCAACGGCGGGTTCTTCACCTTGCCGCCCTTGGATTCCACCACGGCGGCCAAGGGGCTGCGCGCGGCCGCCATCAGCGCGGCGATTTCCATGGCGGTGGCGTCACCGTCGACCACCGGTAGCTGCGGTGGGTCGGCGGGCAGGAGGTCCTTGACAGTGCGGCCGGCCAGCGTGGTGCACAGTTGGTCGGCCTGTCGTTCGCCGTAGACGTGGGCGAGGGCGGGATCGTCTTGGACGTGGCGGGGGACGATGAACCGGAGGATCTGCGAGCCCGGCAGCACGGCGACCGGGTGCCGGTCGGCGTCGACCACGATCAGCCGGGCAGCCGCCGTTCGGTCAGCAGCCGCGTGGCCTGCAGGGCGTCGCTGTCGGCATCGACAACGGGATACTCGTGGGCCAGTTCATGAGCGCGCAACATCTGTGACGCTGCCCGCCCGCACCCGGACCGAACGGCGAGGAGCGTCAGGGTGCGTCGGTGGTGGCGCTGCTGGGCGCCGGGCTGCTGGTGGCGGCCACCAAGGTCACCACCGAGCAGGCGCTGGAGGAGGTGGAGTGGCCCACCCTGGTGTTCTTCATGGGCCTGTTCGTCATGGTCGGCGGGCTGGTGGAGACCGGAGTCATCGGCGAGATCTCCACCGCGGCCGCCGACGCGACCGAAGGGCGCCTGGGTTTTGCCGCCATGCTGCTGCTGTGGGCCTCAGCCGCCCTGTCGGCCATCGTCGACAACATCCCCTACGTGGCCACCATGAGCCCCATCGTCGCCGACCTCGCCAACCAGGCAGGAGCCGACGGGCAGGTGCTGTGGTGGGCGCTGGCCTTCGGCGCCGACCTGGGCGGCAACGCCACCGCCATCGGCGCCAGCGCCAACGTCGTGGTACTCGGCATCGCCGCCCGCAACGGACACCCGATCAGCTTTTGGACCTTCACGCGGTACGGCCTGATCGTCACCGTGCTCACGATCGCCCTCACCACTCCCTACCTCCGGCTGCGCTATCTGTAGAAAAAGCCCGCCGATGAGCGCTGCACGCCACGGCCGCTACCACCACAGGGCCGGAAGTGCTCACCACGGCGGTTCCCACCTGGCCGAGCTAGCGGCCAGGTGAGGAGATGCCGGGGCGGAAGGTCGGCGACCGTCCGCCACCAACCGGACAGCGCCCTCCCGGAAGTCCCAGTCGAACCTCCTGCATGTCTCCGCCATCGCCAACTCCCTTGAGGCGATGCCTCCACACTGCAAGGGCAAGCGCAGGGTGTTGGTTCAGCCGAGGTCGCGGTGGCCGAATCGCCAGGTTCCGGCGGTGATGAGGACGATGGTGGCGGCGGCCAGGACGGCGGCGTCGGCGAGTTGGAGGCCGTTCTTCAGCGGTTCGCCGCCGATGTAGTAGTGGAACGGGGTGAGGTGGCGCAGCCAGTCGGCGCCGATCTGGGGTGCGAAGCCGTGCAGGGCGTAGGTGAGCACGCCGGCTCCGGCGGTGATGCCGAAGACGGTGGCGCGGCCTGCCGCGGTGGCGGCGCCGAGGGCGGTGGCCAGCGCACCGAACAGTACGGCCAGTAGTGCCAGGTTGACCGCCTGGGCGGTGAAGCCCTCGATGGAGACGGCCTTCAGGTCGGCGCTGGTGCGCACGGCCAGGACCGCGGCCAGGACGGTGATGGCGATCAGCACCGCCCCGGTGGCGAGGGCGGCGAAGCGGTGCAGCAGCAGGCGGGTGCGGCCGATGGGGTGGGCCAGCAGCAGGTCCAGGTAGCCGGACTCCTCGTCGGCGGAGATCATGCGGGCGCCGGTGGCGGCGCCGTAGAAGGTGGCCAGCAGCGGGACCAGCAGTCCGAACACCGCGCCCTGCAGGTATCCGGCGGCCGAGGCCATGTCCTGGAAGCCGAACCCGCGCATCGCCTCGGGCACGTTGGCGGCGGCGTCGGCGGTGATCTGCGGGTAGAAGCTCGCGTACATCATCGCCAGCAGGCCGGTGGCCAGTGCCCAGACGCCGAAGACGCGCCGGTTGTCGAACAGGGTCTTGGTGAACATCGAGCGGCCGAAGGCACGGGCCGCGCCGGAGGCGCCGGGCAGGACGGCCGGGGAAGCGGTGGTCATGTCGATTCCTGTGCGTGTGAAGGCGTGCGAGGGTGGAGACGGGGAGCGTCTGGCGGTGGGTCAGGCGACCTGGCGGCCTGGGTTCTGGCCGGTGTAGTAGGCGTGGAAGAGCTCTTCCAGGTCCTGGGTGTCGGCGTGCAGGCCGGTGACGGTGTGCCGGGCGGCGGCCTTGACCAGGGCGTCGGGGCTGCCGTTGACGTTGCAGGTGAGGGTGGTGCCCTGCACTTCCAGGTCGGTGACGCCGGGCAGGCCGGTGAACTCCTCGGCGGGCACCGGCGCGGTGAAGTCGATCCGCACCTGCAGGAGCGAACGGGCGCGCAGCCCCGCCACGGTGTCGAGGGCGACCAGGCGGCCGTCGCGGATGATGGCCACCCGGTCGGCGACCGCCTCGACCTCGCTCATGATGTGGCTGGACATGAACACCGTCCGCCCGGCCGATTTGGCCTCGGCGACCATGTCCAGGAAGGTCTGCTGCACCAGCGGGTCCAGCCCGGAGGTGGGCTCGTCCAGGATCAGCAGTTCGGGATCATGCATGAACGCCTGGACGAGGCCGACCTTTTGCCGGTTGCCCTTGGACAGGCTCTTGATCCGTGCGCCCAGGTCCAGCTCGAGCCGGTCGGCCAGCTCGACGATCCGCGCCGTGGGAACGCCGCCGCGCAGGTTCCCCAGGAAGGCCAGGCACTCGCCCGCCTTCTGCCGACCGTCGACCACGAAGTCGCCGGCCAGGTAGCCGACCCTGCGGTGCAGGTCGACCGCGTCGGCGCGCGGGTCGCGCCCCAGCACCCGGATGGTGCCGGAGGTGGGGCGGATCAGGTCCAGCAACAGCCGGATGGTGGTGGACTTGCCGGCGCCGTTGGGGCCGAGGTAGCCGAACACCTCCCCGGCCTGCACCGTCAGGTCCAGGCCGGACAGACCCCGCCGCGCGACACGCCGGGAACCCTGCCGGGAGACGTAGGTCTTGGTGAGCTCCGTGAGCTCGATCGCCGTGGTCATGCCATAAAGACTATCAGAATGTTCAGAGATTTCTGAAGTCTCGGAGCGATTAGACTTGCCTCAGGACCGTGAGTGAGAGGATGACCTTGGCAGACACCACCGAAGCCGCCGAGCGGATGGCCCTGACCCTGGCGCAGGGCGGCATGCAGAAGGCGACCGCCCGGGTGCTGGCGGCCTTCCTGTTCGCCGACACCGACAGCGTGACCGCCCCGGAGCTGGCCGAGCGGCTCGGCATCAGCTCCGGCTCGGTGTCGGGGGCGATCAAGATGCTGTCCACCGTCGGGCTCATCGAACGGGTGCCCGCCCCCGGCAGCCGCCGCGAGCACTACCGGCTGCGCGACGGCGCCTGGGCCACGCTCATGTCGGCGCAGAACGGCATGGTCCAGGCCATGTTCCAGGCCGCCGACCAGGGCATCGCCGCCGCCGGCCCCGACTCCCCCGCCGCCCGCCGGCTGGAGGAGATGCGCGATTTCTACGGCTTCATGTTCCGCGAACTGCCCGCCCTGGTGGAGCGCTGGCGGGCCGAACGCGCCCAGCCGTCAGACCCGGCATAGCCCATCCACGCGGCCGACCGACCTCACCGACACCACCGCCCTCGTGAAGCGGTCCTGGCGGTCAGCGCAGCCTGATCTCCCCAGCAGCTCCCACACCTCGAGCACCCGGTAAGTGGGCGACCAGCTCGATGAACTGCCCATCGACTCTGGCCGACCCGATCCGTGTGGTCAGCCGGTGCTGGCCTCGCCGAGCTGGGCGACGGCGGCGGTGAACCGGTCGGTGACCTGGCCCCGCTCGGTCAGCTCATGGGTACGGCGCTGGGCCTCCTCGCTTTGCCGCAGGCCTTCTTGGGTGAGCTGGAAGGTGCGCAGCTGCGCCGCTTCGGCGACCTCGGAGGCCCGCAGTGCGGCTTGGACGTTGTCCTGTGCGGCGTGGGCGGTCTGCCGGGCCGAGCGGGCGTTGGCAGCGGTGTAGTAGATCGCCACCGCCGCCAAGATCCCGGTCGCCACCGCGGTGATCCGGCCCCGGGCCTTGTCCAGCACCTCCTGGCGCTCCTTGCCGGTGGGCGCGCCCTGCCCGTCCAGGTCCACCCCGTCGACGTGCTCGACCCACCAGGTCGTGGCCGGCCACAGCAACAACACCAGCAGCACCAGCGCCAGCACGGTCCCGACCGCACCGGCCGTCCACCACACCCACCGCCGACGCCACCACCCCACCACCGCCGGGCCCGAGGGTGCGGCGGGCGGCTCACCCGGATCATTCATGCCTCTCAGACGCAAGACGGGCGCGGGCGGATCACCGGTTCGTCGGAGTCAGGGCAGCGGTTCGGTGCGAATGGCCGCGTCCAGCGCCAGCAGGGTCGGGCCCGGTCGGTCAGCACCGGCCAGCCGCGGCGTCGGGCCGACAGCACCACGGCGGCGGCCGTCAGATCCTCTGAGGGCGGGGCGGGCCGCCGCCAGCAGAGTTGAGGCCCTGCGCCCCCGGATCGTCGGCATCATCGATGCGATCCTGGGCGCCCTTCCCGAGCACGCCGACGCCGACGGGGTGGTCGACCTTCGCTCCAAAGAACCCTTCGACGACCTCACCAGCGCACTCATCGCCGCGCACCACGACCACCCCGACGTTCTCACCCGCGACAAACTCCTCGACACCCTCTGGCTGCTGGTCACCGCCGGCCACGAGACCACCCTCGGCCTGCTCGCCAACGTCGCCGGGGCCGGTGATCACAAGGCGATGGCGTTCTTGGCCCGTTCGACCGACTCGTCGCTGGCGGGGCCGCCCGGATTCTCCAGGGCCAGGGCCTGGTTGGCCTCGGCGAAGGGGCGCATGCGGGCCTCGTAGCGGGCGAAGGCGGTCTTGTGGTCGGTGGCCTTGCCCAGTTCCTCGGCCAGCACGTGGGCGCCCACCAGGGCCAGGCTGGTGCCCTGACCGGACATCGGGGAGGGGCAGCAGGCGGCGTCGCCGATCAGTGAGATGCGGCCGGTCGACCAGTGGTCCATGCGGACCTGGGCCATGGCGTCGAAGTAGAAGTCCGGGGCCTCCCACATGCCCTTGAGCAGCCTGGGGGTCTCCCAGCGTAGGGCGGCGCAGTGTTCGGCGACGATGCGTTTCTGCTGCTCGACGTCGCGGTGGTCGTAGTCGATCGGGTCCGCGTCGAAACCGACGAAGACCTTGATCCGGGTGTTGTCGCGCGTGGTGAAGATGCCGTAACCGGCGTCGCCGTCCCTGAGCCAGGTCTGCCAGTCCTCCAGGCCCAGGAAGTTGTCCATCGTGTAGATGCCGATGTACTGGCCCAGCGGGTGGACGAAGCGCTCCTCGGGGCCGAAGGCCAGGCGGCGCACGGTGGAGTGCAGGCCGTCCGCGCCGATCACCAGGTCGAAGTCGCGGGGCTCGGAGCGCTCGAAGGTGACGTGGACGCCGTCGGCGTGCTCCCGCAGGGCGGTGATCGAGTCGCCGAAGATGTACTCCGCGAGGGTGTGCTCGAAGAGGATCCGGGTCAGGTCCTCCCTGAGCAGCTCCACGTCGTCGTTGTCGAAACGGCCGCCGCTGTAGGTGGACTCGGTGCTGCGGAAGATCTCGTCGCCGTCCCCGTCGAGCATCGACATCCCCCGGTAACCGGTCCTGGCCCGCCGGATCTCCTCCAACAGGCCCATCCGGGAGACGACCTCCAGCGCCGCGCCGCGGATGTCGATCGCGTGGCCGCCGGGGCGCAGGGCGGATGAACGTTCGACCACGGTGACGGTGAATCCGTGGCGGCGCAGCCAAAACGCCAGAGACAGGCCCGCCGTGCCCGCGCCGGAGATGAGTGCCCTCATGGTGAACCCCTTTCGTGTACGACAGAATGTACGCCGTACAAACAGTGGCTGGTAAGGGGTTTTGATAGATTCTGTACTAGTACAGAAGGAGGAGTGCATGGCAGCGCCGTACCAGCAGATCGTCGAGGACATCCGGCGGCGTATCGCCGAAGGGGAGCTGGCGCCGGGCGACCGGGTGCCGTCGACCAGGCAGATCGCCATGAAGTGGGGGGTGGCGCTGGCCACCGCGGCCAAGGCGCTGGCCGCGCTGAGCCACGAGGGTCTGGTCGAGGCCAGGCCGAGGTCCGGGACGGTGGTGGCCGACCGCGGGCACCGGCGGCGCCCGGCGGGGGAGCACGGGCTGACCCGCGAGCGCATCGTCGCGGCGGCGATGGAGATCGCCGACGCCGAGGGCCTGGGCGCGCTGTCCATGCGCAGCGTCGCGGCCCGGCTGGGCGTGTCGACCATGTCGACCTACCGCTATGTCGGCGGCAAGGACGACCTGGTCATGCTGATGGCCGACGCGGCGTACGGCGAGGCCGCCTGGCCCGAGACGCCGCCGGAGGGCTGGCGGGCCCGGTTCGAGCTGGTCGCGCGGCTGCTGTGGCAGGTCCACCGGCGGCATCCGTGGCTGGCCCACATCACCCCGCTCAACCGGCCGCTGGCCCTGCCCAACCTGATGGCGCACGGCGAACGGCTGCTGGCCGCCCTCGACGGCCTCGGGCTGGATCCGGTCACCATGCTCAACCTGCAGATCCTGGTCTACAGCCACGTCCAGGGGCTGGCGGCCAACCTGGAGCACGAGGCGCAGGCGCAGGCGGCCACCGGGGTGTCGGACCAGGAATGGGTCGACGCCCAGGTGGGCGCGATGGACCTGCGCCGCCTGCCCACCTTCGCCAAGGTGCTGGCGGGCCTGCCGAGCGAGGGATACGACCTGGATCTCGACGAGTTCTTCGAGTTCGGCCTGCAGCCGCTGCTGGACGGCGTTGAGGCGCTCATCGCCCGCGACCGGCGGGACGACGCGCCCGCCTAGTAGGGCTCGGTCGGGTGAGGTAGTTCCTGCGTGTTCGTCCCGATCTGGCGCGGGAGGTGGGAGGGATGACTCCGCAGGAGCTGGAGGGTGTGCGGACGCGGCTGGAGGAGTTCGCGGCCGAGGTGTTCGCCCCGTTCGCGCGGGTTGATCAACGGTGGTGGGCCCAGGCGTATGTGCGGGGCTGCTGGGGACCGGTGGCCGCAAGTCGATGGAGCCGGCGGCGTCGGCGAGGAGTTCACCGGTCTCGCAGCGTCCGCGTCGACTTGACGGAGGAGGAGTACGCGGCGGTGCGCGACGCCGCGGCTCGTGAGCGGTTCGCCGTGTCCGCCTACGCCGGCCAGGTCCTGGTCGCGGTGGCCCAGGGCGGTCACGCTCCCGAGTTCGTGCCTCTGCGGGAACTGATGCGCCACCTTCTGCAGGCCAGTGGTCAGGTTCGCCGGATCGGCATCAACCTCAATCAGGCCGTGGCCGCCCTGCATTCCCTCGGGAAGCCCACTGGTGCGCTCCGCTCCGGGGAGAACCACGCCGGAGCCGGCGGCCCGATGCAGTTCCTCGCCGCCACCTGGGCCGCCTACGGCGTCGACGCCAACGGTGACGGGCGAGCCCACCGGGCACAGCCCCCAGATCGGCAGCCTCCTGCCGATCCACCTCCCGGCCAACGGCGGACTGCTCGCAGCCGTGTCCCTCATGGCCGCCGGATGGGACGGCGCTGGCGCCGACTGCCCGGGCTTCCCGCGCAACGGCCGCTGGTCCGTACGCCACGAGGGATTCACCGTATGGCCCTGACCTGAGCCGCCGACGAACGGCACCTCCCCGTTCGCCCCCGCCGCGCAGCACCGGCGACAGCAGAAAGCGACGACATTGACCAGGCGAAACCCCGCCCACCGTGATCCGCCGGGAACTGACCGAACTGCACCAGATCCTCGTCCGGGCCGGACTGGTCGTCCGGACCGCCGGCAACGTGTCCGCCCGTGTGGGAGAGGACCACTTCCTGATCAAACCGAGCGGACTGCCCTACGACGAGCTGACTCCCGACTCGATGGTCCTGTGCGACCTGGAAGGCAAGGCCGTCGACGGCGAGGCGCTCAAACCGTCCAGCGACGTGTTCGCCCACGCCTACGTGTACCGGCACCGGCCCGACGTCGGTGGAGTGGTGCACACCCACTCCCCCTACGCGACCGTGTGGGCGGCCCGCGGCGAGCCGATCCCGTGCGTGCTGACGGCCATGGCGGACGAGTTCGGCGGAGGGATCCCGATCGGCCCGTTCGCGTTGATCGGCGGCGACGAGACCCTCGCCGGGCATCGCGGCCCCGCCGTGCTGATGCGCGACCACGGGGTCTTCACCATCGGCGGCACGGCCCGTGCGGCGGTGAAGGCCGCGGTGATGTGAGAGGACGTCGCCCGGACCGTGCACCTGTCGCGGAAACGTGGTAGCCGGGACGGGGTTCGAACCCGCACCTGCCGCCTTGAAAGGGCGGTGACCTTCCGGTTAGTCGACCCGGCCTGGGCCCTGGGAAAGGGCGAGCAGCGCGTACGAGAATCGAACTCGTGTTTCCACGGTGAGAACGTGGTGTCCTGGCCACTGGACGAACGCGCCTTGGATGGAAAAGCCGCCCGCTCCCTGGGGAGAAGGCGGCGCGCCGGTCAGGGCCGGGACGTCAGAGGGCTTCTCCGCCGGGGACGAGGGGGCGTTCATGGCGTTCGAGACGGTGTTCCGTCATGGCGCACGCTCCCTTCGTCGTGTGGAATCCGGTGCGGTTTCCGCTGTTGAGACAAGTGTGCGGCACCGGAATGTCCGGAGGCAACGGGTTTTTCCGCCGGGACGAGTACGCCCCCGGTGGCCGGAGCCGCCGGGGGCGTCGTGTCGCCGGGGAGGGCGCGGTCAGCCCGTGGTGACCTCGCGGTCCAGGGCGCTGCCCTTGACCCACCTGTCCCAGGACATCTCGTAGTAGCTCCAGCCGTTGTTCCACGGCAGGCTCCGCTTGGTGCCCGTCACGATGACGATGTCGCCCCGGTAGGAGAGGTTGTAGAACCACTCGGCGAACGGGGGCGGGGTGTTGACGCAGCCGTGGCTGGCGTTGTAGCGGCCGAACGCCCAGTAGCGGTCCGGGCTGGCGTGCACGTACTCGCCGGTGGACGAGATCCGCACGGCGTGCGGCAGCAGCAGGTCGTAGCCGCCGTTCTTCTTGTCCTTGGGGTCGACGCCCATCCACTCCGACGTCATCCGCTCGACCCGGTGCTTGCTCATGGTCAGGTGGATGCCGCTGGTGGTCAGGTAGGTGTCGACCCCGTTGACGACCCGGCCGCCCTTGCCGGCGCTGATCCCGGTCTTCTTGACGACCTTGCCGTTGACCTTGACGACCATCTTCTTGGTCTTGGCGTTGACCGTGGAGATGTGCGAGTCGCCGATCCTGAACGAGCGGGTGAAGTCGGCGGTGCCGTACACGCCCTTGCCGGCCCTGATCCCGGCCAGCTCGGCGGTCAGCTTCACGGTCTGGTTGGGCTGCCAGTACTGCTCGTTCTTGGTCCGGAAGATCACCTGCCGGTCGCTGATCCAGAACCAGGCGCCGGTGGCGGGCTTGGTGGACCTGACCTCCAGCGCCTGCTCGACCGTCTTCTTGTCGCGGTCGGGGATCTCCCGGTTGAAGGTCAGCGTGATCGGCATCCCCACGCCGACCTTCTCCCCCGGCATCGGGATCATGTCCACGACGGTCAGCGGGGCGGCGGCCTTGAGCGTGGTGAAGCTGCTGGTGGCCGTGGTGGTCTTGCCCTGCGGGTTGCGGGCCACCACCGAGACCTCGTAGGCCGTGCCGGGCTTGAGCGTGCGGGACCGCCAGGTGGTCTTGTCGGAGGACATCTCCCCCTCCACCGGCTTGCCCTTGACGGTGACGCTGACCTGCTCCAGCGTCCCGTTGCCGACCTTGACCACCACGCCCTTGTCCGGCGGGGCCTTGGTGGTGCCGGTCCCGGGCGTGATCGTCACCTGGGGGGCGCTCACGTCCTCCTCGCCGGCGACGGTGCTCCCCGTTCCCGTCCCGCCGTCTCCCCCTCCGGAACAGGCCGTCGTCGCGAACAGGACCATCGCCCCCGCGATCCCGGCAGCACCGGCTCCACGCAGTCGCACCGTGAACCTCCCAGACCCCACCAGATCCCCGGGACGACATTAGCGACAAAACACATCGATCATGTCCCCGTTCGGGTTTTTGCGGGCGGTCGAGATCGAAGTGTTGCCGTCCGGGATTCTCTTCTTATTCGCCGCAGGCCCCCGGGCGGTTCCCGGGGGCCTGCGGCGGTCGCGGAGCGTCAGCGCCTCAGTGCAGGGCGCTGCCCTCCTTCCACTCCTCGAACGACAGCTGCCAGTAGCCCCAGCCGTTGTTCCACTCGAGCTGGCGGTCGGTGCCGGTCAGCTTGACCACGTCGCCGCGCTGGTGGATGCCGTAGTACCAGCGGGCGTTCTCGGGGCTGAGGTTCAGGCAGCCGTGGCTGACGTTGGCCCGCCCCTGCGACCCGACCGACCAGGGCGCGGCGTGGAAGTACTCGCCGCTGTTGGAGATCCGGATCGCGTGGTTGACCATCTGCTCGTACCAGCCGTCGTCGCCCTTCTTGCGCCCGGGGGCGGTCATCTTGACCGGGTTGCCCTTCTCCATCAGCAGGTGGACGCCGCTGGTGGTGGTGTACTCGCGGGTGGTGCCGTTGCCGGCGCTGAACGGCATGGTGCGCAGCTTCTTGCCGTCCCGGTACACCGTGGCGTGGTGCTTGTTGATGTTGCCGGTCGTGATCTGCTCGGCGCCGATCTGCATGGTGTAGGAGCCGTCCTTGGTGCCCCACACGCCCTTGGCGCCCTGCACGCCCGCCAGCCGGGCGGTGAAGTACACCTTCTGGTACGGCTTCCAGTACTCCTTGGGCCGGTAGACGACCTGCGTGGAGTCGATCCACCGCCAGGCGCCCTCGACCGGCTTCTCGGCCTTGACCTCCAGCGCCCGTTCCACGACGGCCTTGTTGGTCACCGGCCGGTCGAAGTGCACGATGATCGGCATGCCCACGCCGACCTTCTCCCCCTTGATGTTGGGGGTGACGTCGGAGATGCCGAACGTGCGGGCCGGCTTGAGCGTGGTGAACGTGCTGTTGGAGGCGGTGGTCTTGCCGTCGCCGTTGCGGGCCCGGACGGTCACCGTGTACGAGGTGCCGGGCACCAGGGTCCGCGCCGACCTCCAGGAGGTGCGGTCCGCGCTGAGCCTGCCGTCGATGCGCACGTCCCCGCCGGTGACCGAGACGTTCTCCAGCGTGCCGCCGGCGACCTTGACCTCGATCGGCGCGTCCGGCCGCACGCTGCCGGTGCCGTTGCCGGGCGTGATCGTGACGGTGGCGTCCTCGGCCGAGGTCAGGTCGCCGACGCCGCCACCGCTGCAGCCGGCGACGAACACCGTCACCGCCCCCGCGCCACCGGCCACGATCAGCCAGAGCCTGCCCCTTGCGCTCACTCGTTCCCCCACTTCGATCTCCGCCCCTTTGACGAAGTATCTATACACCAGGGGAGACGTCCGTAACGCCGGATTGGTTCGCGCCCCGGACGCGGGAGCCGAACCTTTTCCGGCCCCGCCGCGTACCACCCTGAACGCCGGGCCGGGCCCGGCCCCGGATCAGGTCGCCGGCTCGGCGTTGACGTGCCGCAGGCACCGCCGGAAGCCCAGCACCGAGACCGTCGCCGCGGCGGCGCCGAGCGCGGCCACCAGGCCGGTGCGCACCCACAGGTAGGTCCCGATCGACTCGTGGAACAGCATCCACAGGCTGATCGTGGCGTTCACCAGGAACACCAGCGACCACAGCAGGGAGATCCGCAGGAAGAACCGGTGCACCCGCTCGTGCCGCAGGAACGCCTCGGGCATCGGGACCATGTCGGTGGCGATCTTCTGGGCGAGCGGTCGGCGCATCGGCACCGAGGCAAGGAAGGTCATGCTGACCAGCAGGGTGCCCAGGGTGGGCTGCAGGAAGTACACCACCGGGCTGCCGGTGACCGCGGCGAGCACGGCGCGGACCGTGACCCCCAGGGCGGCCAGCAGCAGCATGCCCGGCACCCCGTGGCCGCGGTACAGCCGCCAGCCGATCCCGCCGTAGACCCACGTCACCGCCGCCACCAGCGCCCCGTTCAGGCCGAGCAGGACGAACGCGGCGTAGAACACCGCGACCGGGGCGATCACGCCCTCCACGAACCGCGGGAGCGCGTGCCAGAGCATCGAGGTCAGCCGTGGCAGTTCGAAGGCGTGCGCGGGGGCGGCGGGGGGAGCCGGGGGATCGGAGAGATCGGCCACGGGCCGGTCGATCACGGGCATGGGTCGCGGGGCCTCCGGAGGGGGTGGGGCGATGACCCGCCCCACCGTACGTGATGATCGGCATCAATGCGGCATGAACCGTACGGTCCGCCGGTCGTGACAGGCTGGGCGGCATGACGGACGGAGGCAGGATCGAGGCGCGGGTGCGGGCGCTGCTGGCCAGGGCGGAGCATCCGGCCACGCCGCGACCCGAGGCGGAGGCGGCGCACGCCAAGGCCGCCGAGCTGATGCTGCGGCACGCCCTCGACGAGGCCGAGGTGCGGGCCGGCCATGGGGAACGGCCCGACCCGGTCGTCTACTGGGAGCGGGTCGCCTCCGGGGCCGGAGGGCACGCGCGGGCCCGGACGGCGGCGGCCGGGACGGTGATCCAGGCGTACGGCGGGCGGTACGCGGTGCGCGGGGACGGGACCCGCCGCCAGGACATGACGCTCCTGATCGTCACCACCCGGGCGGCCCGCGACGCGCTGGCGCTGCTGCTGCCCTCGCTGGAACTGCAGATGGAACGGGCCGGACGGCGCGAGACCGACGCCTACATGGCGGTGGTCGGCGAGGACGCCTTCGCCCGGCGCTCGGACCGCACCCGGTGGGCCAACGGCTACTTCCGGGCGTTCGTCGTGGGCTACGCCGACGCCGTGGCCCGGCGGATCACCGCGGCCCGCTCCGGGCTGCGGGCCGAGGCCGGCGAGGGCTCGTCGCGGGCGCTGGTACTGGCCGGGGAGCAGCGGCGGGTGGCGGAGGCCTTCGCCGCGCGGTTCCCGGTGCTGGGGCGTCCGCGCACGCAGCGGGTGCGCGCCGACGGGTACCGGGCCGGGCAGGCCGCCGGGCGGCACGCGGACCTGGGCGGGGGACGGCTCGGCGACGGGCCGCCGGCGATCGCGCCGTGACCGTTCAGGACCGGGCGGGCGGCGTCGCGTCCTGGGCGGCGGCGTAGATCGCGCGCAGGGTCACCGCCACCGAGGGCCGCCGCACGCTGGCGGCGCGCGCGACCGCGTACACCTCGCGGGCGATGTCGAGGCCGGGCAGTTCCCGCACCGCGACCGGCGCGCCCCCGCCGACCAGCGCCAGCGCGGGCATCGCGGCGATGCCGATGCCCCGGGCGACCAGGTTGAGCAGGGTGTGCAGGCCCTCGAACTCCCAGGCCACGGTGGGCCCGCCGGGCACGGTCTCCAGCAGCCGGTCCACCGCCTGGCGGGACGGCTCGCCGGGCGGGGCGGCCATCCACGGCTCGTCGCGCAGCTCGCGCAGGTCCAGCGGCTCGTCCGGGTCCGCCATCGGATGCCAGGGCGGCAGCACCAGCACCAGCGGGTCGCGGCACAGGTGGATCAGCTGCAGGGTGGACGGGACCTGTGCGGCCAGGGCGCCGGTCCAGTCGTCGACCAGCGCGATGTCCACCTCCCCCGACTGCACCTGGGCCAGGCCCGCGCCGGGGCCGGTCTGCCGCAGCACGAACGTCAGCTGGGAGTGGTCGGCGAGGCTGCGGGCGATCGCGGGGGCGAAGGCCACCGCGGCGGTGGGGAACGCGGTCACCACCACCCGGCCGGAGGGGATGCCGGACTCGGCCGACAGCTCGGCCTCGGCGGCCTCGACCATGTTGAGGATGTCCTCGGCGCGCAGCGCCAGCCGGCGGCCGGCGTCGGTCAGCTCCGCGCTGCGGGCGGTGCGGTCCAGGAGCGCGGTGCCGGCCTCCCGTTCCAGCGCGGCGAGCTGCTGGGAGACCGCCGACGGGGTGTAGCCGAGGGCGGCGGCGGTGGCCGCGATGCTGCCGCGACGCGCGAATTCGCAGAGCAAACGCAGTCGGCGCAGGTCGAGCATAAGGAAAGCTTATGGTCTCCCTCGAGAAGACTCGCTTGTGATGATGCTTCACAGGGGTAAACGATGGTCGCGAGATCCCGCGGGGTCTGGAACGGGGGCCCCCACCGACCCATGACACCGCACGTACAGCCATGCCCTGGGAGCAGTCATGCCTATGTCCGAACGCTGTGACGCACCGTCCTCCGAGCCCTCATCTCGCCGCACCGGGGTCTCGGCCACCCTCGCCGCGAACGAAGCCCTGGAGCGCAAGCGGCGGGAGGGGATCCCGGTGCTGCCGATGGCCTTCGGCGAGGCGGGCCTGCCGGTGCACCCGGCGCTGCGCCGCGAGCTGGCCGACGCCGCCGGACGCAACGGCTACGGCCCGGTGGCGGGCTCGCCGGAGCTGCGCGCGGCGGCGGCCGGGTACTGGACCCGCCGCGGGCTGCCCACGGATCCGGGGCTCGTGGTGGCCGGGCCCGGAAGCAAGGCGCTGCTGTTCGGCCTGTTGCTGGTGATCGGCGGTGAGGTGGCCGTGCCGCGGCCGAGCTGGGTGAGCTATGCCGCGCAGGCGGCGCTGACCGGGGCGGGCGCGCTGTTCGTGCCGACCCGGCCGGGCGAGGGCGGGGTGCCCGACCCCGAGCTGCTGGCCGGGGCGGTGCGCACCGCCCGCCAGGAGGGGCGGGAGGTCCGCTCGGTGGTGGTGACGCTGCCCGACAACCCCACCGGCCGGCTGGCCGAGGAGGCCACGGTGCGGCGGCTGTGCGAGGTCGCCCGCGAGCTGGACCTGCTGATCATCTCCGACGAGATCTACCGCGACCTGGTGCACGAGCCCGGCCGCGAGGTGCACAGTCCCGCGCTGTTCGCGCCCGAACGCACGGTGGTGACCACCGCGCTGAGCAAGCACCTGGCCGCCGGGGGCTGGCGGCTGGGGGTGGCCCGGCTGCCCGAGGGGACGTCCGGCCGGGCGCTGCGCGCCGACCTGCTCGGCACCGCCAGCGAGATCTGGTCGTGCGCGCCGGCGCCGATCCAGCGGGCCGCCGCCTACGCGTTCGGCGAGCCGCCGGAGCTGGTCGAGCACGTGGACCGCAGCCGCCGGCTGCACGCCGCCGTGGCCCGTGCGGTCGCCGCCCGGTTCGCCGCCGCCGGATGCCGGGTCGCCGAGCCGCAGGCGTCGTTCTACGTGTATCCGGACTTCGCGCCGGTCGCCGGCCGGCTGGCCGACCGGGGCGTGCGCACCGGTACGGGCCTTGCGGGGCTGCTGCTGGAACGGTACGGGGTGGGCACGCTGCCGGGCTGCGCCTTCGGTGAGCCGGCCTCGGCGCTGCGGCTGCGGGTGGCCACCTCGCTGCTGTACGGGGAGAGCGACGAGCAGCGGCTGGCGGCGCTGGACGCGGCGGACCCGGTGGAACTGCCGTGGATCGCCCGGTCGCTGGACCGCCTGGAGCAGGTGCTGGCGGAGGTGACGGCGCCGGAGCCGGCGCTGGCGGGCGCGGGCGTGCCGGCGGGGGTCTGACGGAGCCTGCACGGGGAAGGGCCGGCCGCCGCGGCCCGGCGCCGACGACGTCGTGCGCCCGGCCGCGGCGGCCGGCGTCTGTGCGGAAGGTCCAGGATTCGAACCCGGGCAGGTGTCACCCTGACGATCGCTTTCGAGACGACTGCCTTACCGCTCGGCCAACCTTCCTCGCCGGAGTTCCTCGCCGGAACGCCGCGGACGGAGCCCCCGCGCTCCGTCCGGCGCGTGCGCCGCCGGGGATTCGAACCCCGATCCACGGATTAAGAGTCCGCTGCATAACCGTCATGCTCGCGGCGCGCAGAGCCGTAGCGGGGAGTCGAACCCCGTTCTTCTGGTTGGAAGCCAGGTGCCTCACCCACAAGGCCTCTACGGCGTGGAGCCGCCGGGATTCGAACCCGGAATTCCTGCTTGCAAGGCAGGCGTGTTCCCGTTGACACCACGGTCCCGCAGGGGCGGCAGGAGTCGAACCCGCTTTTCGCCGGTTTTGGAGACCGGCCGCCTAACCGGTGGCTCACCCCTTCGCGTCGGTCGCGCTTCCGACGTTTCCAAGAATGCGCCGCGGCACGATACGGACGCAATGTATTTTTCGTCCGGCCCGTCCTCTAGGGTTGGCGCATGCCGTTGCTGAGCCGGGTCGCCGAGCGGGTGCTGGCGCTGCCGCCCGCGGTGACCCGTGACGTGGAGGTCCGGCGCGGGCTGACGGTCCCGATGCCGGACGGCGTGGAACTGGTGGCCGACCTGTACCGGCCGCGCCGGGTGCCGGGCGCGCCGACGGTCCTGATCCGCACCCCGTACGGGCGGGGCGGGCTGCTGGGCGCGGGGGTGTGCCGGCCGTTCGCCGAGCGCGGGTTCCAGGTGCTGGTGCAGGCGTGCCGGGGCACCGGCGGGTCGGGCGGGCGGTTCGACCCGTTCGGGCACGAGCGCGCCGACGGGCTGGCCACGCTGGACTGGGTCGAGAAGCAGCCGTGGTTCAACGGCGGGCTGCTGACGTTCGGGCCGAGCTACCTGGGTTACACGCAGTGGGCGATGGCGGCCGACGCCCGGGACCGGATCACCGCGATGGTCCCGGTGGTCACCGCCTCGCAGTTCCGCGACCAGACGTACCTGGGCGACTCCTACACGCTGCGCGGCACGCTGAACTGGGCGGCGTTGATGACGGCGCGGGAGGGCGGGCCGCTGCGGGCGCTGTGGCACGACCTGTACGGGCGGCGGCGGGCGCTGGCGGCGATGGAGCACCTGCCGCTGGCGGAGGCCGACGTGCGGGCGACCGGCCGTCCCGTGGAGTGGTTCCGGCGGTGGCTGGAGTCCGACGCGCCGGACCATCCCTACTGGGTGCCCGAACGCGACCACCGTGCCCGGGTGGGCGAGGTCACCGCGCCGGTGCATCTGGTCGGCGGCTGGCACGACCTGTTCCTGTACTCGCAGTTGGAGGACTACGCGGCGCTGCGGGACGCGGGCCGCGGGCCGTACCTGACGATCGGGCCGTGGACGCATTCGGACCGGGCCGGGCTGGGCGTGGCGATGAGCGAGGCGCTGACGTGGTTCCGCGCCCATGTGACCGGTGACCGCCGTGCGCTGCGGGAGCGTCCGGTGCGGCTGTACGTCCAGGGCGCGCAGGAGTGGCGCGACTATCCCGAGTGGCCTCCTCCGGGGACGGCGCAGGAGACCTGGTGGCTGCAGCCCGGCGGCGGGCTCGCGCCCCGCTCCCCCGCCGAGTCCGCGCCCAGCCGGTTCCGGTACGACCCGTCCGATCCGACGCCCGGCGTCGGCGGGCCGCTGCTGGACGGCAAGGCGGCGGGCCCCAAGGACAACGCCGCGCTGGAGGCACGGCCCGACGTGCTGGTGTTCACCGGCCCGGTGCTGGACGCGCCGCTGGAGGTGGTCGGGCCGGTGACCGCGCGGATCGCGCTGCGGTCCAGCCGGGAGCACACCGACGTGTTCGTGCGGGTCTGCGACGTGGATCCGGCCGGGCGTTCCCTCAACGTGTGCGACGGGCTGCAGCGGGTCACCCCGGAACGGTTCCCGGCCGACGGGGACGGTGTGCGGTCCGTCACGGTGCGGCTGTGGCCCACCGCGTACCGGTTCCGCGCCGGGCACCGGCTGCGGGTGCAGGTGTCGAGCGGCTCGTTCCCCCGGTTCGCCCGCAACCCCGGAACCGGCGAGCCGCTGGGCGCCGCGGTCCGGCTGCTGCCCGCGGACCAGGAGATCTTCCACGACCCGGCGCGCCGATCGGGGGTGACGTTCCCGGTGTCCCGGACGCTGTAGCCAGCGGGACCGCTATGCCGGAACTGTCCGATCCGGTGGTGTAAGGTCCAACGGCGCACGGCGCAAATGACAGTAAATGCACAATCCCCGTCCATGGCGGGTCATGCCTTGCGTCGCCGTGATAAACCGAAGCAGCGGCGTGACAGGGGGACGTGATGACGACACAGGAGGCGAGGGGGCCCGCGATGAGGCATGCGCAGGACGGGGCCGCCGCGGCGATGAACGCCGTCTCCCGGATCCTCGTGGCCCGGGGCAAGCACGAGCCGCACGAGCTGGACAACCCGGACGTGGCCTGGGGTCAGCGCACCCGCGAGGGGGTCTGGGCGCCCACCCGGGACGGCCAGCGCATCCACATCGGCATCGCGGTCTCCGGCGACCAGCCGGCCACGGTGCTGCGCCCCAGCCTGCGGGTGTTCGTCGGGGTCGAGGTGGACACCGACATCGTCGCGCAGACCACCGACTCGGGGGTCCGGCTGCTGACGGTGCTGCACGGGCCCGACGCGCCCACCGAGTTCCGCTTCCCGCTCAGCCTGGCCGAGGGCCTGGCGCTGGAGGCCATGCCGTCCGGCGGGTACGACGTGGTCCACCTGCGGTACGGGGCGACGGTGGGGCGGTTCTACAACCCGTGGGCGGCCGACTCGATGTTCCGCCCGGTCAAGGCCGACTACGCGCTGGAGGGGTCCACGGTCGTGATGCGGGTCCAGCACCACGGCTCCTACTACCCCGTGGTGGCCGACCCCCTGTACTCGCGGTGACCCGTTCCGGTCACCCGGGGTCACCCTGATGTCGCCCGATCGGGATCTCCACGGCCCGCCGGACGGGCTATCGTCACGGGCAACCCCGCCCCCGCCCGCCGCATAGGGTGGAGGCCGGGACGGTGGCGGCCCCGTGCCGAGACTGGAGACGACGTGATCTTCACTCATGACACCGAGCACGCGCTCGGCACCGTGGTGGACCTGGTCAACACGGCCGAGCCCGGCCGCGAGGAGCTGGCCGACGTGGCCGCGCTGCGGGAGTTCGTGGAACGCGGCCGGATCAGCGACGTCCCCACCCTGACCGAGGAGGACCTGGCCCAGGTCCGCCGGCTGCGGGCGGCGTTCCGGGCGGTGTTCGACGCCCCCGACGTCGACCGGGCGGTACGGCTGATCAACGACATCATCGGCGGGGTCCGCGCCACCCCGCACCTGACCGACCACGACGGCTACGACTGGCACGTGCACTTCTTCGCCCCGGGCGCGCCGGTGGCCGAGCATCTGGCGGCCGACGGGGGCATGGCGCTGGCGTACGTGGTGGCGGCGGGCGAACTGGACCGGCTGCGCACCTGCGAGGCGCCGGACTGCTCCCGGGTGCTGGTGGACCTGTCCCGCAACCGGTGCCGCCGCTACTGCGACAGCCGCACCTGCGGCAACCGGATGCACGTGGCCGCCTACCGCGCCCGGCAGCGCGAGGCCGCGCACAGCTAGCCCGCGCCGGCCGCGGCTAGGAGGCCGCCAGCCGCTCCACCGCCGCCAGCGCCCGGCGGGCCGCGGCGGCGTCGTGCACCCGGAACACCCGGGCCCCCAGCCAGGCCGACACGCCGAGCACCGCGGTGGTGCCGACCCCGCGGCGCCGTACGTCCTGCCCCAGCGTCTCCCCGATGAAGTCCTTGTTGGAGACCGCCACCAGCACCGGCCAGCCGGTCGCCGCCAGTTCGTCCAGCCGCCGGGTGATCTCCAGGGAGTGCCGGGTGTTCTTGCCGAAGTCGTGCGCCGGGTCGATCAGGATCCCCTCGGGCGGGACGCCCAGCGCGACGGCGCGTTCGGCCTCGGCGGTGACGTGCGCGATCACGTCGGCGACCACGTCGGCGTAGCCGACGCGGTGCGGGCGGGTCCGCGGTGCCAGGCCCCCGGCGTGCGCGCACACCAGCCCCACCCTGTGGGCGGCGGCGACCTCCGCCAGCCGCGGGTCGACCCCGCCCCAGGTGTCGTTGAGCAGGTCCGCGCCGGCCTCGGCCACCGCCTCGCCGACCTCGGCCCGCCAGGTGTCCACGCTGATCACGACGTCGGGGTGGCGCTCGCGGACGGCGGCCACCACGTCCACCACCCGGCGCAGTTCCTCGGCCACGTCGACCTCGTCGCCGGGACCGGCCTTGACCCCGCCGATGTCGACGATGTCGGCCCCCTCGGCCACCGCCCGGTCCACCGCCGCCAGCGCGGCCTCGAAACCGTAGGTGGCACCCCGGTCGTAGAACGAGTCCGGTGTGCGGTTGACCACGGCCATGACGGCGTACCGGCCCAGCGACCGCCCGTTGATCACCAGGCCGCGCCCGGGGTCCGGGCCGTTCAGCGCAGTCATGACCGCCCCCTCATGATGATCACCCTAGCCGGTCCGACAGGACCGAAACCCGTTCGGTCAATGTCGGTCCCGGACTCGTCAGCATCCCGGAGGGTCGCTAACCTCGTACTTCACCACTCATCGAGCATCATCGAGCAAGGTGCCCGATGACTGCCCAGATCGGCCAGGGAGGTTCCGCTGTCCAAGCGAGCGCTCATCACCGGCATCACCGGGCAGGACGGCTCCTACCTCGCCGAGCATCTGCTGCAGCAGGGGTACGAGGTGTGGGGCATGGTCCGCGGCCAGGCCAACCCGCACGTGGCCCGGTTGCGCAAGCACATCGGCGACGTCCAGCTCACCACCGGCGACCTGCTGGACCAGGGCAGCCTGATCTCCGCGGTGGAACGGGTGCAGCCCGACGAGGTCTACAACCTGGGCGCCATCTCCTACGTCCCGATGTCCTGGCAGCAGGCCGAGCTGACCGCCGAGGTGACCGGCATGGGCGTACTGCGGATGCTGGAGGCGATCCGGGTGGTGTCGGGCGTCGGCCAGTCCCGCACCCCCGGCCCCGGGCAGATCCGCTTCTACCAGGCGTCGTCCTCGGAGATGTTCGGGATGGTGCGGGAGACCCCGCAGAACGAGCGGACGCCGTTCCATCCCCGCAGCCCTTACGGGGTCGCCAAGACCTACGGGCACTACATCACGCAGAACTACCGCGAGTCGTACGGGATGTTCGCGGTCAGCGGGATCCTGTTCAACCACGAGTCGCCGCGCCGCGGCGCGGAGTTCGTGACCCGCAAGGTCTCGCTGGGCGTGGCCCGCATCAAGCTGGGCCTGGCCAGCGAGCTGCGGATGGGCAACCTGGAGGCGCGGCGCGACTGGGGCTTCGCCGGCGACTACGCCCGCGCCATGCGGATGATGCTGGCGCAGGACGCCCCCGAGGACTACGTCATCGGCACCGGCCGCACCCAGTCGGTGCGCGACCTGGTGGAACTGGCGTTCGCCACGGTCGGGCTGAACTGGCGGGACCACGTGGTGCAGGACCCGCGCTTCACCCGGCCCGCCGAGGTCGACCTGCTGTGCGCCGACCCCAAGAAGGCCCGCGAGCAGCTCGGCTGGGAGCCGGAGGTCGGCTTCGAGGAACTGGTGGCGATGATGGTCGAGTCCGACCTTCGGCTGCTGTCGTCCTCCAGCCGCCCCGAGGACGAGCCGCTCAGCCCCGACCACTGGTGACGCCGGGGCCGGTGCGAGCATGGGGACATGACCACATGTGAGCACGTCGGCCGGCTGCCGCAGCCGGAGCCGGCGCCCGGGACCCCGCAGGGCTGCCAGGAGTGCCTCGCCGAGGGCACCCGGTGGGTGCACCTGCGGCTGTGCCTGACCTGCGGGCACGTCGGATGCTGCGACTCCTCGCCGCGGCGGCACGCCTCCGGGCACTTCGCGGGCACCGGGCATCCGGTCATCCGGTCGTTCCAGCCCGGCGAGACCTGGCGCTGGTGCTTCGTGGACGAGCTGATCGTGTGATGCCGGACGTCCGGCTCTCCTCCCCGGCCGGGCGATGGATCCTGCTGGCCACCGTGCTCGGCTCCGGGGTGGCCATGCTCGACGCCACGGTGGTGGGCGTGGCGCTCCCGGCCATCGCCGACGACCTGGACGCCTCCATGGCCGGCCTGCAGTGGACGGTGAACGCCTACACGCTGACGCTGGCCGGGTTCATCCTGCTGGGCGGCTCGCTGGGCGACCGGTACGGACGCCGCCGGATCTTCGTGATCGGGGTGGTGTGGTTCGCCGCCGCGTCGCTGCTGTGCGGGGCGGCCCAGGACGTCTACACGCTGATCGCCGCCCGCGCCCTGCAGGGGGTCGGCGGTGCGCTGCTCACCCCCGGGTCGCTGGCCCTCATCCAGGCGTCGTTCATCCCGGACGACCGGGCCCGGGCGGTGGGCGCCTGGTCGGGGCTGGGCGGGGTGGCCGGGGCGGTCGGGCCGTTCCTGGGCGGCTGGCTGGTGGACGCCGCCGGGTGGCGCTGGGTGTTCCTGCTGAACGTCCCGCTCGCCGCGGCGGTGGTGCTGGTGGCGGTCCGGCACGTGCCCGAGAGCTCCGACCCGGGCGCGCGGGGCCGGTTCGACGTGCTGGGCGCGGCGCTGGCCGCGCTGGCGCTGGCCGGGGTCACCTACGCGCTGACCGAGGCGCCGCAGCCCGCCGTGCACCCGGCGGCGGTGTGGGCGTCCGGGGCGGCCGGGATCGCCGCCGCGATCGCGTTCTGGCTGGTCGAACGGGCCCGCACGAACGGCCGTGGGCCGCAGCCCATGCTGCCGCTGCGGATCTTCGCCTCCCGGCAGTTCTCGGCGATCAACCTGGTCACCTTCGTGGTGTACGGCGGGATGGGCGTGCTGTTCTTCCTGCTGGTGCTGGATCTGCAGGTGGTGGCGGGGTTCTCGCCGATCGCGGCGGGCACCGCGCTGCTGCCGGTGACCGTGCTGATGCTGCTGCTGTCGGCGCGGGCCGGGGAACTGGCCCGGCGGGTCGGGCCGCGACTGCCGATGACGGCGGGCCTGCTGGTGGCCGCGGCCGGCATGCTCATGATGGCCCGGATCGACGCGGGCACCTCGTACCTCACCGGGGTGCTGCCCGGGGTGACGGTGTTCGGGCTGGGACTGTCGGCGGTGGTGGCGCCGCTGACCGCGACGGTGCTGGCGGCGGCCGACCCGGCGCACGCGGGGGTGGCCAGCGGCGTCAACAACGCCGTCGCGCGGGCCGCCGGGCTGCTGGCGGTGGCGGCGGTGCCTCCGCTGACCGGGCTGACCGGGGACGCCTACGCCGATCCGGACGCGTTCTCCAGCGGCTTCACGGCGTCCCTGGTGGTCTGCGCGGGACTGCTGGCGCTGGGGGCGGCGCTGACGTTCTGGACGGTGAGCGACAAGGTGCTGCAGGCGGCCCCGGAGGAGGCGACGCCGCAGTGCCGGTCGCACTGCGGCGTCGGCGCTCCGCCTCTGGAGCCGGACCATCCCGTCCCCGACCGCTAGGCATCACTCCGGCCGCCCGGATCCGGGCACTGTGCACCGGTAGCGTGGCGGAATGAACGGCACCGTCGCCGAGTGGGACCCCGAGCGCACCGTGGACGCCGCCGAGGCCGCCGTCCTCGTCCACGAACGCTTCCCCGCCCTGGCCGGCGCCCCGGTGGAGCCGCTGGCGGCCGGGTGGGACAACACGGTGTTCCTGGTCGGCGGGGAGTGGGTGTTCCGCTTCCCGCGCCGGACGATCGCGGTGCCGGGAGTGGAACGGGAGATCGCGTACCTGCCTCGCCTGGCCCCGTCCCTGCCGCTGCCCGTTCCGGTGCCGGAGCTGACCGGGCGGCTGCCCGGCGATCCGGCCTGGCCGTTCTGGGGCGCGCGGCACCTGCCCGGCCGGGAACTGGTCGACGCCGGGCTCCCCGACGAGCGGCGGGTGGCGGCGGCCCGCGCGACGGGGGCGTTCCTGCGCGCGCTCCATGATCCCGGTCTGGCCGGCCGGGCCGGGGCGGGACTCCCCCACGACCCCATCGACCGAGGTCACCCCGGTGTGCGGGCGCCGATGGCACGCGAGCGGCTGGAGCGGCTGGCACGTCAGGGGCTGTGGGAGCCGGACACGGCGACCGCCGCCCTGCTCGCCGAGGGGGAACGGGTGGGGCCGTCCACGGCCGAGCCGGTCGTCTGCCACGGCGACCTGCATCCCCGCCATCTTCTGGTGGACGCCGACGGCCGTGCGGCCGGGGTGATCGACTGGGGCGACCTGTGCCTGGCCGACCCCGCGGTGGACCTGTCGCTGGCCTACAGCGCGTTCAGCGGCCCGGCGCGGTCGGCGCTGCTGGCGGCCTACGGCCCGGTGAACGCCGAACGGGAGCTGCGGGCGCGGGTGCTGGCGGTGTTCCTGTGCGCCTCGCTGGCGGAGTACGCGGCCTCTGTCGGCCACCGGGAGATGCTGCGGGAGACCCTGGCGGGACTGCGCCGGGCGGTCGGCGGCTGAACGGCGGCATCGCGGCGCATCCGGGCCGCCCGGGTCTTGACGATCCGTATCCACCCGGCGACATCTCCCTGCCGCGGCGGCTGGACCAGGGTGTCCATGGCGCGGCCTGTTCCGGCCACCGGGAATGCACCGCAGACCTTGACACGCCCGTGGCCGCTGACCTGTTGTGGTGGAAACCGCTCGACTGTCCGCTTCTCCGGACGCCCCGGGCCGTCCCGGCCGCCATCGGCGAGCCCTGCGGCGCGGCCGGCGGCGGCCGAGGCCCCGGCCGGATTCCGGCTATGTCCGGGACCGGATCGGTTCGTTGCCCTACGGTCAAGGCATGAATCTGCGGCAGCTGCGGTACGTCGTGGCGACCGCCGACCACGGGACCATGACGTCGGCGGCCCAGGCGCTCTACGTCGCCCAGCCCGCATTGTCGCGGGCGGTCCGCGAGCTGGAACGCGAACTCGGCGTGGAACTGTTCGCCCGTTCCGGGCGCGGCGTGGTGCTGACCGCGGTCGGCGAGCAGGTGGTCCGGCAGGCCCGGATCGCGCTGGAGGCCGTCGAGGCGATCGAGGCGCTGGCGGTCACCGGGGGCGACGGGCGCGCCGCCGAGCTGCGGGTGGCGACCACCCCGGCGCTGGAGGCGGAGCTGACCGGATGGCTGATCCCCCGTTTCGCCCGCGAACGGCTCGCGGCGCGGATCCGGGTGGTGCGCTGCCCCGGGCGCGAGGCGGTGGTGGCGGCGCTGCGGGCCGGCCGCGCCGACCTGGCCCTGACCGACCTGCCGGTGCCCGGCGACCTGGCCGCGCATCCGGTCGACCACCGCGAGGTGGTGCTGGTGTCCCCGCCGGGGCTCAAGCTGCGCGAGCCGCTGCCCCCGGCGGCGCTGGACGGGATGCGGCTGGTGCTGCCCGCCCGCGGCGGGCCGCGGCGGGCCGAGCTGGACGCGGTGCTGGCGCGGGCCGGGGCCAGCCCGGTGCCCGCGGTGGAGTCCGACGACCGGGAGACGTGGCTGGACCGGGTGCGCGACGGCACCGGCTGCCTGCTGTGGTACCGCAACCAGCTGGAGGACACCCACGGCCTGGTGGTGCGGTCGTTCACGCCGCCGCTGAGCCGGATGGTCGGGCTGGTGCACCCCTACCGGCGGCTGTCGCCGGCGGCCCGGGACTTCCTGACGTTCGCCAAGGACGCCGCCCGGGAACGCCGGGGCGGGGACGGGCGGGTCCGGGAACATACCTAGCCGGTGACGTGTTTCCTCCCGCCGTCATCGATGACCGGCTGCGGGAGGGCGGATGGACGCGACGCAGGGGCTGTGGCTGCTGACGGTGCCCGTGCTGGCGGTGGGAGTGGCCGCCGTGGCGCGCCGGACCGGGGTGTCGGCGCCGCTGGCCCTGGTGGTGGCCGGACTGCTGGCCGCCGCGATCCCCGGGACACCGGACTTCGAGCTGGATCCGGAGTTCGTGCTGTTCGCGTTCCTGCCGCCGCTGCTGTTCGCGGCGGCGTGGCAGAGCTCGCTGCCCAACCTGCGCGACAACGCCCGCCCGATCGCCTACCTGTCGGTGGGGCTGGTGCTGTGCACCACGCTGGTCACCGGATACGTCGTCTACCTGATCGTGCCGGGGCTGCCGCTGGCCGCCGCGTTCGTGCTGGGGGCGATCATCGCCCCGCCGGACGCGGTCGCGGCGGTGGGAGTGGCCAAGCGGCTCGGGCTGCCCCGCCGGGTCGTCACCGTGCTGGTCGGCGAGAGCCTGTTCAACGACGCCACCGCGCTGACCGCGTTCCGGATCGCGGTGGCCGCGGCCGCCGGAGAGGGCGTCTCGCTGGCCACCGGCGGCGAGCGTTTCCTGTTCGCGGCGGTGGGCGGCACGCTGGTCGGGCTGGCGGCCGGGCCGCCGCTGCACTGGCTGCGCACCCGGCTGCGCGATCCGCTGGCCGAGAACGCGGTGGCGGTGCTGGCCCCGTTCGCCGCCTACCTGGTGGCCGAGGCGGTGCACGCGTCCGGCGTGATCGCCGTGGTGGTCAGCGGCCTGTACCTGGGGCACCGGTTCACCGAGTCCCCGGCGGCGACCCGGGTGCTGGGCCTGTCGTTCTGGAAGGTGCTGACCTTCATCCTGGAGAGCGTGGTCTTCCTGCTGATCGGGCTGCAGCTGCCGGCGGTGGTGGAGGGGCTGTCGGCCTGGCATCCGCTGACCCTGGCCTGGTGGGCGCTGACGGTGTTCGCGGTGGTGGTGGCCGTCCGGTTCGCCTGGGTGTTCGCCACCGCGCTGGTCCCGGCGCTGGTGGCGCGGCGGCGGGCGCGCACCGGCGGTGCGGTGGACGACACCCGGCGGCTGAACCGGCGGGAGCTGACGGTGGTGTCGTGGGCGGGCATGCGCGGGGTGGTGTCGCTGGCGGCCGCGTTCGCCATCCCGGTGACCACGGCGCGGGGCGAGCCGTTCCCCGAACGGCACCTGATCCTGTTCCTGACGTTCACCACCGTGCTGGCCACCCTGCTGGTGCAGGGCGTCACGTTCCCGGCGCTGATCCGCCGGCTGGGGATCGGCGGCGAGGCCGAGCGGCACACCGACGCGGTGGCCGAGGCCGGGGCGCAGCACGCGGCGGCCCGCGCCGCGCTGGAACGCCTGGAGGCCCTGGTCGCCGAGGAGGAGGACCTGGACGAGCAGGTGCTGCGGCGGCTGCGGGAGCTGGCCGAGTACCGGCAGCTGCGGGCCTGGGAACGGCTCGGCGGCGGGACCGGCCCCGGCGGGACGGAGGTGCCCACCGCCGCCTACCAGCGGCTGCGGCGGGAGATGCTGGCGGCCGAGCGGGAGGTGTTCGTCCGGCTCCGCGACGAGCGGCGGATCGACGACGAGGTCCTCGACCGGGTCCTGCGGGAGCTGGACCTGGAGGAGGTGGCGCTGTCCCGCGACTGACCCGTCGACCAGGGGGACGGCTCCTCGGGCCCCGCGAACGCGGGTCGGCCGGCCCCCGCTCCGCCGCCGTCGTCCGGCCCGCCGGCCGGGGAACGCCCGGAGCGCGGGTCAGCCGAACCGCCGGTCGGCGGGCTTGTCGGGCAGCTCGGTGGAGTAGGTCTCCTTGACCACGTCGAGGTGGTGCCAGGACTCGCGCACCGTGACCCCGGGCAGCGTCCTGATGCCGTCCAGCACGGCGACCAGCTCGGCGCGGGAGGACGCCTCGGCCAGGCCGAGGATGTCGTACCGGCCGAACCCGGTGGCCAGGTAGCGCACCCCGGGCTGGGCGGCCACCGCCTCGGCGATCCGCCGGGCGCCGCCGCTGACCACCAGCCCGAAGCCGCCCAGCTCGGCGGCGCCGAGGGCCAGCGGATCGGCCAGCCCGGTCACCTGGATGACGCCCGAGCGCATCAGCCGGACCACCCGGGCCCGGGTCGCCGCCTGGGACAGCCCGATGACCTCCGCCAGCCGGGTGTAGGGGGCGCGGCCGTCGCGCTGCAGCTCCTGCAGCAGCCGCCAGTCGATGTCGTCGAGCGTGACGTCGCCGAGCTCGCGGACCACCGAGTGGGCGTCCCGCACGGTCGTCACCGACCGGAACACCTCCGCCGACCGCACGCCGGGGATGGCCCGCAGCTGGTCGATCTCCGCGGCCAGCGCCGCGTCGTCGCGGGTGCGCACCTGCGCCACCAGGTCGTGCGGCCCGGCGGTGAGCGCGGTGAAGCTCACGCACGGCCGTTCGGCGACGCTGCCGGCCACCTCCCGCGCCGACCCGTCCACGGTGATCGACACATGGCCGATCGCCTGGGTGCCCAGCACCGCGGCGTGCACGATGCCCACGACCCGCACGACCTTGGTCTCGAGCAGGTGCTGCACCCGGGCCCGCACCGCCGTCCTCGACAGCCCCACCCGGTCGGCCAGGGCCTGGAACGTGGCCCGGCCGTCCCGCTGGAGCTCGCGGACGAGCACGGTGTCGACCGCATCCAGCACGGGTCTCCTCCTCGACTGCAATGAATGGTTTTGTCACCGACCGCAAGATCATTCCATTTTCGGGCGGCGACCCGTCAAATATTGATCTTGATCGTGTTCGTCCCGTCCGGCGGCCGTCGATGCGTCGGGGGCGACGCGCGGCGGGCGACGAAAGACGCGACGCCGCACGGCGTGCGACCGCGGCGCGGCACCCGGCGGGCTCGGCCGCCGCGGGGGCCGTCCCTGGGCCGCACCGGGCTCCGGCGCCTGAGGTGCATGCGTCATCTCCCGGTGTTCAGGTGTCGCCTCGGCCGGCGGGACGGCGGAGCCGTGTGAGGCGCTTGTAAGAAACGTGCAATGTGGCGGCATTTTCGTCAAGAGGTAACCCCAAGTCCGGTGAAATCTCACGATCTCCCCTAGCCGCACGGCCTGCGGGACTTCACAGGGCGGTCAGGATCTCCCGTAACCACGCCACGGCCACAGCCGCTGGTCAGGGGGTTGTCACGGTGCTGTGAGGCCGCCCCGGCGGGCGGAGCGGCGGCCGGACGACCCGTCCGGGGCCCATACACTGAAACCGGTTCCGTCAGATTGGTGTGTGCTACTGCCGTGCGGTTGCTGAACGCTGAGCGCGTCGCTCACGACTTGACCTACAACGACGTCTTCCTGGTCCCCCGGCGCTCCGCGGTCGGGTCCCGGCTGGAGGTGGACCTGTCCACCGTCGACGGCAGCGGCACCACCATCCCGCTGGTGGTGGCCAACATGACCGCGGTGGCGGGCCGGCGGATGGCCGAGACCATCGCCCGGCGCGGCGGGATCGCGGTCATCCCCCAGGACATCCCGGTCGAGGTCGTGGCCGACGTCGTGGACTGGGTCAAGCGGCGGCACCTGGTGTTCGACACCCCGATCCGGCTGCACCCCGGCGACACCGCCGGGGAGGCCCTGGGGCTGCTGCACAAGCGGGCGCACGGCGCGGTGATCGTGGTCGAGGACGACCGGCCCGTCGGGGTGGTCACCGAGGCCGACTGCCAGGGCGTGGACCGGTTCTCGGTGCTGCGCGACATCATGTCCCGCGACCTGGTCACACTGCCCGACGGTGTGGACCCGCAGGAGGCGTTCGAGCGGCTGCACGAGCGCGGGCACCGGCTCGCCCCGGTGGTCGACCCCGCCGGGCGGCTGGTCGGCATCCTCACCCGCACCGGGGCGCTGCGCGCCACCCTCTACACGCCGGCCGTCGACGCCGCGGGACGGCTGCGCGTCGCCGCCGCGGTCGGGGTGAACGGCGACGTGGCGGGCAAGGCCAAGGCGCTGCTGGAGGCCGGGGTCGACCTGCTGGTGGTGGACACCGCGCACGGCCACCAGGAGAAGATGATCAACGCGCTGGCCGCGGTGCGCGGGCTGGACCCGGCGGTGCCGGTGGTGGCGGGCAACGTGGTGACCGCCGAGGGCGTGCGCGACCTGGTCGAGGCGGGCGCCGACATCGTCAAGGTCGGGGTCGGCCCGGGCGCGATGTGCACCACCCGGATGATGACCGGGGTGGGCCGGCCGCAGTTCTCGGCCGTGCTGGAGTGCGCCGCCGAGGCGCGCCGGCTGGGCCGGCACATCTGGGCCGACGGCGGGGTGCGGCACCCCCGCGACGTGGCGCTGGCGCTGGCCGCCGGAGCCGCCAACGTGATGGTCGGCTCCTGGTTCGCCGGGACCTACGAGTCCCCCGGCGACGTGCAGCGCTCGGCCGACGGGCGGCTGTACAAGGAGAGCTTCGGGATGGCCTCCGCCCGGGCGGTGCGGCTGCGGACCGCCGACGACTCCCCGTTCGAACGTGCCCGCAAGGCGTTGTTCGAGGAGGGCATCTCCACCTCCCGGATGTTCCTGGACCCGCGGCGGCCGGGCGTGGAGGACCTGGTCGACTCGATCGTGGCCGGGCTGCGCAGCGCCTGCACCTACGCCGGGGCGCGGACGCTGGAGGAGTTCCACGAGCGGGCGGTGATCGGGGTGCAGGCGCACTCCGGGTTCGCCGAGGGCATGCCGCTGTCCACCAGCTGGTGACGGTGCGCGACGAATGTCGCGCAATGATCAAGATTTCCCCGACCGGCCGGGAACGGCCGCGCGCATTTGCGTATTCTTGACCCACATGCGCCCAGTGCGGTGACAGTTCGCGTTCGGTCGGATACCACGCAACCCGTTCACCGGTCTTTGCGCGTCCAGTAGGTAGGCAATGGCTTATTTCACCGTGCGTGGGGGATCGGAGCACACATGGCCAGGAAGGCGTCCCGCGGCCGTCGCCGCTCACGGGAGGACGACGCCCCGGCGGACGGGGGTGCGCGCAGCCTCCCCCGTGCCCTGGCCCTGACGGCCGCATCCGGGCTGCTGTGGGGGGTCGCCCACCTGTGGGCGGGCCGCCGGGTGGCCGGAGCGCTGTTGATGGCCCTGTTCAGCGGGCTGGTCGCCGCGGTGGTGTTCACCGCCACCGCGTTCCGCGAGGACCTGGCCGCCCTGGCGGTCCAGCCGCAGTGGCTGACCCGGCTGACCGCCGGCCTGCTGGCGCTCGGCGCGGTGTGGGTCGCGGTGCTGGTCCGCTCGTACCAGATCGTCCGGCCCGGGGGGCTGACCGCGGCGACCCGCACGGCGGGCGCCACCTGCGTGGCGGCGCTGTGCGTGCTGGTGTCGCTGCCGCTGGTGTGGGCGGCGCACCTGAGCCAGGTCTCCAACAGCACCATCAACAACATCTTCACCGGCACCGAGGGCCGCGACATCGACACCGACGACCCGTGGAACGGCCGCCGCCGGGTGAACGTGCTGCTGCTCGGCGGCGACGCCGGCCCCAACCGGGTCGGGGTGCGCACCGACAGCATGACGGTGGCCAGCGTGGACACCAGGACCGGCGACACGGTGCTGCTGAGCCTGCCGCGCAACCTGGAGAACGCCCCGCTGCCCGAGGGCCCGGCCCGCGACCGGTTCCCCTACGGCTTCACCGGCGACGGCCCGCTCAGCCCCGGGCTGCTCAACGAGGTGTACGAGTACGCCGAGAACCACCCGGACGTCGTGCCCGGCATCCCCAAGGAACGGCGCGGCGCCGAACTGCTCAAGGGCACCATCTCCGGGATCCTCGGCATCCCGGTCGACTACTACATCCTGGTCGACATGCGGGGCTTCGCCGACATCATCGACGCGATGGGCGGCGTCCGGATGACCGTGCCGCAGGACATCGTCTACGGCCGCTACAACGAGGGCGTCGTCAAGGCCGGCACCCGCACCCTGTCCGGCACCGAGGCCCTGTGGTTCGGGCGGTCGCGCACGTTCAGCGACGACTACACCCGGATGGGGCGGCAGAAGTGCCTGCTGCTGGCGGTGGCCCGGCAGGCCGACCCGCAGCGGGTGCTGACCCGGTTCAGCGAGCTGGCCGACGCCACCGAACGGGCGGTGTCCACCGACATCCCCTCCGAGCTGCTGCCGGCGCTGGTGAAGCTGTCGTCCAAGATGCGCGGCGGGGCCGAGGTCAGCAGCCTGCAGTTCGTGCCCCCGCTGATCAACACCGGCAACCCGGACTACGCGCTGATCAAGTCGCTGACCGCCAAGGCCATCGCGGACAGCGAGGGCGGGACCGCCTCGCCGTCGCCGTCCCGCACCGCGGCCACGGCGACCCCGAAGCGGCCGAAGGCCACCCGCGGCCCCACGGCGACGCGGAGCCCGGCGGCCCCGTCGAGCAAGCCGGTGTCGCTGGACGAGACCTGCTAGTGCGGTGACCGCGGCGGCCGGGGCGACGGTCAGCCGGGCTCGATCCGCATCGCGTCCTCCTCGGCCGTGTAGCCGCCGAAGTCGCCGCCCACGTCCTCGGCGACGGCGTCCTTCTCGGTGTCGGGCCGGGCTCCCTGGTCCTCCTCCACGATCCGGCCGGCCGGCTCGGAGACGTCGGGCTCCTCCGTCCCCGGTTCGGGCGTCTCCCGCGACAGCTTGCGGTCCAGGGACTCGCCCGCGGACTGCTCCTCGGCGGTGGTGCCGTACTCCTCGACGGCCACCGGCTCGTCCCCCGGCAGCGGCATCTCCTCCGGGTCCTCGGCCCACTGCTGCTGCGGGGTGCCGTCCTGCAGGTCGGGGATCCCCTCGTCCTCGAACCGGGACCGCGGGTCGCGCTCGGTCATGGCAGATCCTCCTTCCGCTCGGTGCAGCCCCTACCCCCGCCACGGCGATCAATCGCGACCCGTCCCGTGGCCCCTGGCGGAACGGTGACGGACGCGTCACCCGGCCCGGACCGCAAACCCGCGCCGCCCCGGCGCCGTCAAAAGGGATGTAGGGCACCGAAAAGACCACAGGGGGCCGGCATGGCGCACACGCTCACCAAGGAAGACATCGACGTCGCCCATCTGGACGACCTGGCCCGGGCGCTGTCCCGCCACGGGCACCTCACGATGATCGTCACCGACGGCGTCCCGCGTCTCACCGTGCTGAACCGCGCCGAGCCCGACCGCTACGCCACCGTGATCTGCGAACGCGGCCCCGGCGGGGAGCCGTGGTTCTGGTGGTCGTGGGCCGACCGGATCGCGCCCGTCGCCGACCTGGACCACGCCGCCACCGTCATCGACCGCTCCCTGCGCTGACCCGTTCACCAGGAGGGGGTGCCCGGCCTCCGAAAGAGCGGGTCCGACGACCCGCGCTCTAAGAACTCCGCCGCGGTCGTCCGGCCCGGCGGCCGCCCCGCGCGTTCGTTTCGGTCCGCCGTCAGGGGGATCATGGGACTGGAACGATCCGACTCGGCGAAGGGCGGAGGCACGGTGCCGCTGGTTCAGGGCTGTGACGCCTTCCGGGTGGCGATGCCGCGCGGGCGGCGGCCGCAGAGCGTGCTGGTGCGGCTCACCGCCGAGGACGGCACCGTCGGCTGGGGCGAGGCGGCCCACCCCGACCCGGACGACACCACCTGGGCGGACATCTCCGAACGGCTGGCGCCGGCACTGCTGGGACTGCCGTGGGAACGGCCGGAGGACGTGTCGGCGACCACCGAGTTCGGCACCCGGCGGGCGGCCGCGGCGGTGGACATCGCCTGCTGGGACCTGTGGTGCCGGATCCGGGGCCTGCCGCTGGCGCACGCCCTCGGCGGCACCCGCACCTCGATCGTGACCGGCGCCCGCATCGACACCGGGTCGTTCGGCATCGAGACCCTGGTGGGACGGGTCAACCAGGTGGTCGGCGGCGGCCACACCCGGGTCACCCTCACCATCCGGCCCGGCTGGGACATCGAGCCGGTGCGCGCCGTCCGCGCCGCCTATCCCGCCCTGGCGATGGTGGTCGACGCCGGCGGCCGCTACACCGAGTCCCGCGAGCACCTGGAGGCGCTGCAGGCCCTGGACGCCTACGGGCCGGTGGCGATCGAACGGCCGTTCCCCACCGGCGACCTGGCCGCGCACGCCCGGCTCCAGCAGCGGGTGAGCACCGCGCTGTGCCCGGAGATCGGCGACCTGGACATGCTGGACGCGGCCATCCGGATGGCGGCCGGCAGGGCGCTGGACCTGGACATCGCCCGGTTCGGCGGGCTGACCGCCGCCCGCGGCGCCCACGACCGCGCCTACGCGGCGGGCTGGGACGTGTGGTGCGGGGGTTCGGGGGCGTTCGGGATCGGGCAGGCGGCGGCGGTCGCGATGGCCGGGCTGCCCGGCTGCACGCTGCCCAGCGACGTCACCGACCCGGCGGGCGGCCCGGCGTTCGTGTCGCCGCCGGTCCGTTCCTCCGGCGGCGTGGTGGGGGTGCCGCTCACCCAGCCGGGCCTGGGACACGAGGTCGACGAGGAGCGCATCGCCAGGCTGGCCACCGAGACGGTGCGGATCCCCGCATGAGCCGGCCCGTCCCCGGCACGGTGTGGGTGGTGGCCGGCCCGCCCGGCAGCGGCAAGACCACCGTCGCCGACGGCCTGCTGGCCCGGCTCCGCCCGGTGCCCGCGCTGCTGGACAAGGACACCATGTACGGGCCGTTCGTGGCCGCCACGCTCGCCGCCCACGGCCGTGACCCGGGCGAACGCGAGGGCCCCTGGTACGACGAGCACGTCAAGCGGTACGAGTACGCCGGGATGACCGCGACCGCCCGCCAGATCCGCGGGCACGGGTGCCCGGTGATGCTCAGCGGCCCGTTCACCGGCCAGATCCACGACCGCGCCCGCTGGGAGGCGTGGGTGGAGGAGCTGGGCGGCCCGCCGGTGCGGCTGGTGTGGATCCGCACCGACCCCGAGACCCTGCGCCACCGGCTGACCGCGCGGGGGCTGCCCCGCGACGGCGGCAAGCTGGCCGCCTTCGAGGCGTTCACGCGGCGGATGCGGCCCGGCGTGCCGCCGCCGGTCGAGCACCTGGAGGTCGACAACCGGCTGTCGGCGCCCGACCTGGCGGGGCAGCTGGACGCGCTGGTGCGCCGTCAGTGATCCCTTCTCGGCGGGCCCGTCGAGGCGGCCCGGGACGGGCGGGCGGCGGCCCGGCTCACCGTCCTGGGCACCGGGCCGGACACGGGCGATGCCGCACGAGGGTCAGTAGGACTTGGGCAGCCCCAGCGAGTGCTGGGCAATGTAGTTGAGGATCATCTCCCGGCTGACCGGCGCGATCCGCATCAGCCGGACCACCCCGGCCAGCATGCCCACCCCGTACTCGGTGGTCAGCCCGTTGCCGCCGTGGGTCTGGATGGCCTGGTCGACGCAGTGGATCGCGGCCTCGGCGGCGGCGTACTTGGCCATGTTGGCGGCCTCCCCCGCGCCCAGGTCGTCGCCGCTGTCGTACAGCCAGGCGGCCTTCTGCCCCATCAGCCGGGCCAGTTCCAGCTCGACCTTGGCGGCGGCCAGCGGGTGCGCCAGGCCCTGGTGGGCGCCGATCGGCACCTTGAAGACCTGCCGTTCCCTGGCGTAGGAGACGGCCTTGGCCAGCGCGAGCCGGCCGATCCCGGCGCCCATCGCGGCGGCCATGATCCGTTCCGGGTTGAGCCCGGCGAACAGCTGCAGCAGCCCGCCGTCCTCGTCGCCCACCAGCGCCTCGTACGGCAGGTGCACGTCGTCGAGGTGGCAGACGAACTGCTTCTCCGGGGAGACGATCTCCATCTCGATCGGCGTCCAGGTGAAGCCCGGCGCGTCGGTCGGCACGATGAACAGCGACGGCCGCAGGTTGCCCTGCTGGTCGGCGCTGCGGGCCACGAACAGCACCGCGTCGGCCTCGTCGACCCCGGAGATGAACGTCTTCTGCCCGCGCAGCACCCAGCCGTCGCCGTCGCGGCGGGCGTGGGTGGTGATGCGGTGCGCGTTGGACCCGGCGTCCGGCTCGGTGATCGCGAACGCCATCTTCACCGACCCGTCGGCGAACCGGGGCAGCCAGTGCTCCTTCTGCTCCCGGGTGCCGGAACGGGCGATGATCGTGGCGCAGATCGCCGGGGAGACCACCATGAGCAGCAGCGGGCATCCGGCGGCGGCCAGTTCCTCGCACACGGCCGCCAGGTCGCCGATGCCGCCGCCCCCGCCGCCGTACTCCTCGGGGACGTTGACGCCGAGGTAGCCGAGCGCTCCGGCCTCGTTCCACAGCTCGTGGGTCTTCTCCCCGGAACGGGCCTTGGCGATGTAGTAGTCCGGCCCGTACTTGGCGCCCAGCTCCGCCACGGCCTCCCGCAGGGCGCGGCGTTCCTCGGACTCGACGAAGCTCACTGGGGGTTCTCCTGTTCGATCACGGCGAGGACGGCGCCGGCCTGGACCTGGCGTCCCTCACTGACGTTGAGTTCGGTGACGATGCCGGGGGCGGGCGCGGTGATGCGGTGCTCCATCTTCATGGCCTCCAGCACCACCAGCGGCTGGCCCTCGGTCACGGTCGCGCCCTGCTCGACCTCGACGCGGACGACGGTGCCGGGCATCGGCGCGACCAGCGAGCCGGGGGCGATCCGGGCGCTGGGGTCGACGAAGCGCGGCACGGCCCGCAGGGTGACGGGGCCGAGGTCGGAGTCGACGTGGACGGCGTCACCGGCCCGGTGGACCGTGAAGTCGCGGCGGACGCCGGCGCTCTCCAGCGTCACCGTGCCGGGGGCGGCGTCGACGCAGACGACATCGGGACGGCCCTCGGCCCGCAGGCCGTCGCGGGTGAACCGGTAGGCAACGTCGATCTTCTGCCGGGGGGTCTCGTACGACTTGCGCTGCGGCTGGGACGGAACGTTGCGCCAGCCGGACGGCAGGTGCCGCAGAACGGGGGCGTTCTCCCGGTTGGCGGCGGCGTCGGCGAGCGCGGCGGCCAGGGCGGACAACCTGACGGCCTCGGCGTCGGCCAGCGGCTTCGTCAGGTCGGGATGCCGCTCCAGGTAGGCGGTGTCGGTCCGGCCCTCCAGGAAGTCGGGCTCGGTGAGGATCCGGGCCAGCAGTTCGCGGTTGGTGGTCAGGCCGTGGATGCGGGCCGTGCGCAGGGCCGCGGCGAGCCTGCGCGCGGCGGCTTTACGGGTGGGCGCCCAGGCGATCAGCTTGGCCAGCATCGGGTCGTAGTGGACGCCGACCTCGCCGCCGCTCTCCACACCGCTGTCGACCCGCAGCCCGTACGAGGCGGGGACGGCGAACCGTTCGTCCGTTCCCGGGATCTCGAACGTGTGCAGGGTGCCGCTGGACGGCCGCCAGTCCTGCGCGGGGTCCTCCGCGTACAGGCGGACCTCGATCGCGTGGCCGTGCGGGCGGGGCGGCTCGGGGTCGAGCCTGGCGCCCTCGGCCACCTCGATCTGGTGGCGGACCAGGTCGATGCCGTAGATGCACTCGGTGACCGGGTGCTCGACCTGCAACCGGGTGTTGACCTCCAGGAAGAAGAACCGCCCGTCAGGCCCGAGCAGGAACTCCACGGTCCCCGCCCCGACGTACCCGATCGCGCGTGCGGCGTCCGCGGCCGCTCGGCAGAGCCGTTCCCGCAGGTCCGGGTCGACCGCCGGGGAGGGGGCCTCCTCGAGGATCTTCTGGTGGCGGCGCTGGATGGAGCACTCCCGCTCCCCCAGCGTCCACACGGTGCCGTGACGGTCCGCGAGGATCTGCACCTCGATGTGCCGGGCGCCCGACTCCAGCAGCGGCTCGCAGAACACGGTCGGATCACCGAACGCCGACTGCGCCTCCCGCGCCGCCCCGGCGACCGCGTCCGGCAGTTCCGCGAGGGCGCGCACGACCCGCATGCCCCGGCCGCCGCCGCCCGCCGACGCCTTCACCAGGATCGGCAGGTCCGCCTCGGTCACCGCGTCCGGGTCCAGCTCGGGCAGCACGGGCACGCCCGCGTCGGCCATCAGCTTCTTGGCGGCGACCTTGGAGCCCATCGCCTCGATCGCCTCCGGCGGCGGTCCCACCCAGGTCAGCCCGGCCTCCTGCACGGCCCGCGCGAACGCCGCGTTCTCCGACAGGAACCCGTACCCGGGATGCACCGCGTCCGCCCCGGCCGCCACCGCCGCCCGGACGATCAGGTCCCCCCGCAGGTACGTGTCCGCCGGTGTCTCCCCCGGCAGCCGCACCGCCCGGTCCGCCTCCCGCACGTGCGGCGCCCCGGCGTCGGCGTCGGAGAACACCGCCACCGTCCCGACCCCCAGGTCCCGGCACGTCCGGAACACCCGCCGGGCGATCTCCCCCCGGTTGGCCACCAGCACCGTCTCGATCATGCCCATGCCTTTCTTCCGGGGAACGACCCCCAGACCCCCGCGAAGGGGGACCGACGATCCTCACTCCGCTGGCGCTCCGTTGCGGTCATCGGACCTGCCTCTCCGGGGGACGACCCCCAGACCCCCGAAAAGACGGACCGACGATCCTCACTCCGCTGGCGCTCCGTTGCGGTCATCGGACCTGCCCCTCCGGGGGACGACCCCCAGACCCCCGAAAAGACGGACCGACGATCCTCACTCCGCTGGCGCTCCGTTGCGGTCATCGGTCCGTCACATCCGGAAGACACCGAAGCCGTCGGCGCCGCGGACCGGGGCCGTGCAGATCGCCGACAGGCACAGCCCCAGCACGGTCCGGGTGTCCCGGGGGTCGATCACCCCGTCGTCGTAGAGCCGGCCGGACAGGAAGAACGGCAGCGACTCGGCCTCGATCTGGTTCTCCACCATCTCCCGCATGGCCCGGTCCTGGTCCTCGTCGTACGCCTGGCCCCGGGCCTGGGCGGCGGCCCGCGCCACGATCGACAGCACCCCGGCGAGCTGCTGCGGCCCCATCACCGCGGACTTGGCGCTCGGCCAGGTGAACAGGAACCGCGGGTCGTACGCCCGGCCGCACATGCCGTAGTTGCCCGCCCCGTACGAGGCTCCCATCACCACCGTCAGGTGCGGGACCTTGCTGTTGCTCACCGCGTTGATCATCTGGGCGCCGTGCTTGATGATGCCGCCCTGCTCGTATTCCCTGCCGACCATGTAGCCGGTGGTGTTGTGCAGGAACAGCAGCGGGATGTCGCGCTGGTTGGCCAGCTGGATGAACTGGGCGGCCTTGTGCGACTCGGCGCTGAACAGCACGCCCTGCGCGTTGGCCAGGATCCCGATCGGGTACCCGTGCAGCCGCGCCCACCCGGTGACCAGGCTCGGCCCGTACAGCGGCTTGAACTCGTCGAAGTCCGACCCGTCCACGATCCTGGCGATCACCTCGCGCGGGTCGAACGGGATCTTCAGGTCCTCCGGAACGATCCCGGCCAGCTCCTCCGGGTCGTGCAGCGGCTCGACCACCGGGCCGGGCGCGGGTCCGAGCTTGCGGTGGTTGAGCCGCGCCACGATCCGCCGGCCGAGCCGCAGCGCGTCCTGCTCGTCCTCGGCCATGTAGTCGGCCAGCCCCGACACCCGGGCGTGCATCTCCGCGCCGCCCAGTTCCTCGTCGTCGGACTCCTCCCCGGTGGCCATCTTCACCAGCGGCGGCCCGCCCAGGAACACCTTGGCGCGCTCCTTCACCATGACCACGTGGTCGCACATGCCGGGCACGTACGCGCCGCCCGCGGTGGAGTTGCCGAACACCAGCGCGATCGTCGGGATCCCGGCGGCCGACAGCCGGGTCAGGTCGCGGAACATCCGCCCGCCCGGGATGAAGATCTCCTTCTGGGAGGGCAGGTCCGCGCCGCCGGACTCCACCAGGTTGATCACCGGCAGCCGGTTCTCCAGCGCGATGTCGGCCGCCCGGAAGATCTTCTTGACCGTCCAGGGGTTGCTGGCCCCGCCGCGCACGGTCGGGTCGTTGGCGATGATCATGCATTCGACGCCCGCCACGACGCCGATGCCGGTCACCGCGCTCGCCCCGACCGGGAAGTCGGTCCCCCATGCCGCCAGCGGGCTGAGCTCCAGGAACGGCGAGTCGGGGTCCAGCAGCAGCTCGATCCGCTCGCGGGCGAGCAGCTTGCCGCGGTCGCGGTGCCGCCTGACGTACTTGTCGCCGCCGCCGGCCAGCGCCTTGGCGTGCTCGGCCTCCAGCTCGGCGACCTTGCCCAGCATGTAGTCGCGGCGCCGCCGGTACTCGGGGTCGTCCGGGTCGAGCGCACTGGTCAGGATGGTCACAGGATCGCCTCCGGGATGTCGGCCGTACGCGCCCGCAGCCACTCGCCCAGGGCCTTGCCCTGCGGGTCGAACCGGGTGGACGCGGAGACCCCTTCCTGCAGGATCCCCTCGACGACGAAGTTGACGGCCTTCAGGTTGGGCAGCAGATGGCGGGTGACGGTGAGGCCCCCGGTCTCGGGGAGCAGTTCCTTGAGCCGTTCGGCGGTCAGGTGGTGCGCGAGCCACCGCCACTGCTCGTCGGTCCTGGCCCACACGCCGATGTTGGCGTCCCCGCCCTTGTCGCCGCTGCGCGCGCCGAGTATCCGGCCGAGCGGTGCCCGCACCGTGGGTCCGGCGTCGTCGAGGGGTTCGGGCAGGCGGTCGTCCTCCTGAACGTCGGGAGCCCGGGTGGTCTGGCTGGGCGCGATCGGGACGCGCTCGCCGTTCGGGAGGACCGCGACGTGCTCCACCTCGGTGCTGTCGACGTACGCGGCCTTGTAGACCCCGTACGGTGACGCCTTGCCGGGCGGGGAGGTCATCGAGAACCCCGGGTAGCCGGCCAGCGCCAGCTCCACGGCCGCCCCGCTGAACGCCCGTCCGACCTTGCCCTCGTCGGGATCGAGAACGGCGCAGCGCAGGAGCACCGTGGCCGCCCCCTGCGTCGCGGGGTCCGGATCGGGCGTGCCGAGCAGCGTCCACTCCACCCTGTGCGGGCGCCCGCCCTCGAACGCCGCCTCCATCTGCTCCTTGACCAGCTCCGCCTTGGCCTCGATGTCGAGCCCGGTGAGCACGAACGTCGCCTCGTTGCGGAAGCCGCCCAGGTGGTTGAGGCAGACCTTGGTGGTGGCGGGCGGCGGCTCGCCCTTGACGCCGCTGATCCGCACCCGGTCCGGCCCCTCCTGCGCCAGCTCGATCGTGTCGAACCTGGTCGTGACGTCGGGACCGGCGTACCTGGGCCCGCCGATCTCGTACAGCAGCTGGGCCGTCACCGTCTCCGTGGTGACCGCTCCGCCGGTCCCGTCATGCTTGGTGATCACGCTCGACCCGTCCGGGTGGATCTCGGCGATCGGGAACCCGGCGTGCCGCAGACCGGGGACCTCGGTGAAGAACGCGTAGTTGCCGCCGGTGGCCTGCGCCCCGCACTCCAGCACGTGCCCCGCGACGGTGGCCCCCGCCAGCGCGTCCCAGTCGTCGCGCCGCCAGCCGAACCGCGCCGCCGCCGGGCCGACCACCAGCGAGGCGTCGGTGACCCGCCCGGTCACCACGATGTCGGCCCCGGCGCGCAGGCATTCGGCGATCCCCCAGGCCCCCAGGTAGGCGTTGGCGGTCAGCGGATCCCCGTACCGCGGGTCGGTGAACCCGAACTCCGCGGCGCGCGCCTTGAGGTCGTCGCCCTCCACATGGGCGATCTTCCGGTCCAGCCCCAGCCGTTCCGTCAGCTCCCGCAGCTTGGCCGCCAGCCCGCGCGGGTTGAGCCCGCCCGCGTTGGCGACGATGGTGACCCCTCGTTCCGCGGCCAGCCCGAGAGCGTCCTCCATCTGCCGCAGGAACGTCGTCGCATAGCCGCCGTCCGGATCCTTCAGCCGCCCGCGCCCCAGGATCAGCATCGTCAGCTCGGCGAGGTAGTCGCCGGTGAGAACGTCCAGCGGCCCGCCCTCGATCATCTCCCGGACCGCGGCGAACCGGTCCCCGTAGAAGCCCGAGGCGTTCCCGATCCGCAGCGGCGCACCCTGCGCGTGGGTCATGGCTGCACGATGCCAGGCATACTGGAAAAAATCAATCACGCATGATTGTTTTGCTCCGAGTCACCCGTACCGCCCACCGAGCGGAGGACGCCATGACGCCGCAGGCCCCTTCCCGCGAGCCCCGGCAGGACCGCAGCCGGGCCACCCGGCGGCGCCTCCTCGAGGCCGCCATCGACTGCCTCGCCTCCGAGGGCTGGTCGGGCACCACCGTCGCGGTCGTGGCCGAACGCGCCGGCGTCTCCCGAGGCGCCGCCCAGCATCACTTCCGCACCCGCGAGGACCTGGTCACCGCCGCCGTCGAGTACGGCGCCGAGGTCCGCATGCGCAGCATGCGCGCCCGCCTCGAGGCCTCCGCCGGCACTCCCCTCACCACCCTGGAGGTCGTCACCATGCTCGGCGACCTCTACACCAGCCCCCTGTTCCGCGCCGCCCTCCAGCTCTGGGTGGCCGCCAGCTCCGATCCCCAGCTCCGCGCCCAGGTGCTCCCCCTCGAGGCCCGCGTAGGCCGCGAGGCCCACCGCCTCACCGTCGAGGCCCTGAACGCCGACGAGTCCATCCCCGGCGTCCGCGAAACCATCCAGGCCACCCTCGACCTGGTCCGCGGCCTCGGCCTGGCCGCCCTCCTCACCGACGACTCCCCCCGCCGAACCCGCCTCCTCACCCAATGGGCCAAAACCCTCGACACCGTCCTGACCCCACCCCCTGACCCCCGCAACCCGTCCAACCTCCAGCCCCCGCCATAGAGTTCGTCCCACTTGGCGAGTCGGCGATAGCAGACCAGGGCGAAGGCAATGGCGATGAAAAGGAAGTCTTCGGCCTTGCGCTCGTAGCGACAGTGCAGGCGGCGGCAGCCGCCAACCCAGGCGATCCGCCCACGGCCACGCCGCCGACGGCGGACGGCCCAGCCGGTCGCCGGCCTCCTCGCGGAGACACCGAAGGTGCGGAAAAGGGGCCGGGGCGAGCTCGACGCCGAGGCGCACGCCGAGTCGCGCCGCCGGCCCAGAGGCCCGGCGGCGAAGGGGGCCGGGAGACGCGCACATGCGCGTGCCGGGAAAGGCGCCCGCACCGGCGGGGCCGTCCGCCCACGGCCGCACCACCGGTGGCGGGGCGGTCCGCCGGCTATCGGCCTCCTCGCGGAGACGCGAAGGCGCGGAAAGGGGGCCGGGACGGGCTCGACGCCGAGGCTCGCGCCGAGCCGCGCCCTCCGGCGCAGGGGCCCGCGGCGAAGGGGGGCGGGGGAACGCGCACATGCGCGCGCCGGGAGCGGCGCCAGCGGTGGCGCCGGCCGCACGCAGAACACGACAAGGGCCCGGGGACACGGGCCAGGACCGGAGGGCCGGGAACCACGAAGACACCACGGCCCGGGACAAGGACCGCAAGGGGCGGGGGAACACACCAAAGAAGAGGGGCGGAAGAAGCGCCCGGTCCCGGAAGAAGGCCCCCGGGGGAGCATCCGGAGAAGAGCCGGGGAGGGGCTCCGGGGAGCGGGGGCGGGGAATGTGGGAATGCGAAAAGGGCCCGGTTTCTCGAAGGGTGTCAAAACCCCTGAGAAACCGGGCCCTTTTCGGATGGTAATGTTCCGGCGGTGTCCTACTCTCCCACACGGTCTCCCGTGCAGTACCATCGGCGCTGGAGGGCTTAACTACCGGGTTCGGAATGAGACCGGGTGTTTCCCCTCCGCCATGACCACCGGAACGCCTCACCCCGGCCGTGCCAGGCACGGCGGGAAACCCGTGGCGTTCCAGCACCCCCCAGAGGGGGTGGTGGACGCGTTATTCAGTTACCAACAACCTACCAACAACCGCGGCCGACAAAGGGCCGGCGGGGTGCGGGGGTTGTTTTCTGTGAACCGCACAGGGACGCGAACATCCACGCTGCAACAGTGGTGTGTTAAGCCGCTCGGCCTATTAGTACCGGTCCACTCCACACCTTACGATGCTTCCATGCCCGGCCTATCAACCCAGTCGTCTCCTGGGGGCCTTACCCCCACACAGGGGGAGGGAGACCTCATCTCGAGGAAGGCTTCCCGCTTAGATGCTTTCAGCGGTTATCCTGACCGAACGTAGCCAACCAGCCATGCCCCTGGCGGGACAACTGGCACACCAGAGGTTCGTCCGTCCCGGTCCTCTCGTACTAGGGACAGACCCTCTCAAGTCTCCTACGCGCGCAGCGGATAGGGACCGAACTGTCTCGCGACGTTCTAAACCCAGCTCGCGTGCCGCTTTAATGGGCGAACAGCCCAACCCTTGGGACCTACTCCAGCCCCAGGATGCGACGAGCCGACATCGAGGTGCCAAACCATCCCGTCGATATGGACTCTTGGGGAAGATCAGCCTGTTATCCCCGGGGTACCTTTTAGCCGTTGAGCGACATCCCTTCCACACGGAGATGCCGGATCACTAGGCCCTGCTTTCGCACCTGCTCGACATGTCTGTCTCACAGTCAAGCTCCCTTGTGCCCTTGCACTCAACACCTGATGACCAACCAGGCTGAGGGAACCTTTGGGCGCCTCCGTTACCCTTTAGGAGGCAACCGCCCCAGTTAAACTACCCACCAGGCACTGTCCCCCACCCGGATTCACGGGCGCGGGTTAGACGCTCGAAACGACCAGAGTGGTATTTCACCAACGACTCCACCCCCACTAGCGTGGCGGCTTCACAGTCTCCCACCTATCCTACACAAGACGCTCCCAACGCCAATACCAAGCTGTAGTGAAGGTCCCGGGGTCTTTCCGTCCTGCTGCGCGAAACGAGCATCTTTACTCGTACTGCAATTTCGCCGGGCCTGTGGTTGAGACAGCGGGGAAGTCGTTACGCCATTCGTGCAGGTCGGAACTTACCCGACAAGGAATTTCGCTACCTTAGGATGGTTATAGTTACCACCGCCGTTTACCGGCGCTTAGATTCTCACCTTCACCCCCACGAGGAGGGTTGAGCGGTCCTCTTAACGTTCCGGCACCGGGCAGGCGTCAGTCCGTATACAGCGTCTTACGACTTCGCACGGACCTGTGTTTTTAGTAAACAGTCGCTTCCCCCTGGCCACTGCGACCACCCCCAGCTCCCACCGCAAGGGCGTTCACCAGGCGTGGCCCCCCTTCTCCCAAAGTTACGGGGGCAATTTGCCGAGTTCCTTAACCACAGTTCACCCGATCGCCTCGGTATTCTCTACCTGACCACCTGAGTCGGTTTGGGGTACGGGCCGCCGGCACACTCGCTAGAGGCTTTTCTCGGCAGCATGGGATCACTCACTTCACCTAAAACGGCTCGGCATCACATCTCACCCTCATGGACCGCGGATTTGCCTACGATCCGGGCTACCTGCTTACCCCAGGTCGACCATCGCCTGGGCTGAGCTACCCTCCTGCGTCACCCCATCGCTTACCTACTACCCCCTCGGGCCCCAGCCTCCCCGCAAGACACCCGGTCCGAAGACCGGGCGGCGGTTCGGGTGGTTAGCATCAGGAGGTTCGGTATGGGCGCGTACCAGCGGGTACGGGAATATCAACCCGTTGTCCATCGACTACGCCTCACGGCCTCGCCTTAGGTCCCGACTTACCCTGGGCGGATCAGCCTGCCCCAGGAACCCTTGGTCATCCGGCGCACACGTTTCTCACGTGTGAATCGCTACTCATGCCTGCATTCTCACTCCCACAGCCTCCACCACTCGATCACTCGGCGGCTTCACCGGCTGCAGGACGCTCCCCTACCCACCAACACCTCAAGTGTCAGTGCCACGGCTTCGGCGGTGTGCTTGAGCCCCGCTACATTGTCGGCGCGGAATCACTTGACCAGTGAGCTATTACGCACTCTTTCAAGGATGGCTGCTTCTAAGCCAACCTCCTGGTTGTCACGGCAACTCCACATCCTTTACCACTTAGCACACGCTTAGGGGCCTTAGCCGATGATCTGGGCTGTTTCCCTCTCGACTACGAAGCTTATCCCCCGCAGTCTCACTGCCGCGCTCTCACTTACCGGCATTCGGAGTTTGGCTGACTTCGGTAACCCGGTGAGGCCCCTAGGCCATCCAGTAGCTCTACCTCCGGCAAGAAACACACGACGCTGCACCTAAATGCATTTCGGGGAGAACCAGCTATCACGGAGTTTGATTGGCCTTTCACCCCTAACCACAGGTCATCCCCCAGGTTTTCAACCCTGGTGGGTTCGGGCCTCCACACCGTCTTACCGGCGCTTCACCCTGCCCATGGCTAGATCACCCCGCTTCGGGTCTACAGCATGCGACTCATACGCCCTCTTCAGACTCGCTTTCGCTACGGCTACCCCACACGGGTTAACCTCGCCACACACCATAACTCGCAGGCTCATTCTTCAAAAGGCACGCCATCACCAACCACAACCCCCGAAGAGGCCGCGGCCTGCGGCTCTGACGGCTTGTAGGCACACGGTTTCAGGTACTCTTTCACGACCCCTCACCGGGGCACTTTTCACCTTTCCCTCACGGTACTGGTCCGCTATCGGTCATCGGGAAGTATTCAGCCTTACCACGTGGTCGTGGCAGATTCACACGAGATTTCACGGGCCCCGTGCTACTCGGGAACACACCCAGAAGCCACCAGAGTTTCGCCTACCGGACTCTCACCGTCTACGGTCGGCCATCCCAAGCCGTTCGACTACCCCAGCGGTTTATCACTCCTTGCCGGCATGGCAGCACCGGCCGGATGGTCCCACAACCCCGCACACGCAACCCCTGCCAGGTATCACACGCGCACGGTTTAGGCTCCTCCGCTTTCGCTCACCACTACTCACGGAATCACATATTGTTTTCTCTTCCAGCGGGTACTGAGATGTTTCACTTCCCCGCGTTCCCACCACCGCCCTATACATTCAGGCGGCAGCGACACCCCATGACAGGTGCCAGGTTACCCCATTCGGAAATCCCCGGATCACAGCCTGGTTGCCGGCTCCCCGAGGCATATCGCAGGCTCCCACGTCCTTCATCGGCTCCCGATGCCAAGGCATCCACCGTATGCCCTTAACAACTTAACAAACCTACAGCGATCAAAGATGCTCGCGTCCACTATGCAGTTCACAAAAAACAACCGGACAACCACACCACACCCGAACACACACGCCCGGGAGGGGCCGTGGCCCCGCAGCCCAGAGAAAACAACCCCCACCCCCAAGAAGAGGGCGAGAAAGGTCCGTTTCCTCAGGACCCAACAGTGTGTCCAACCCACCCGAACCCCACACCAGGAGGTTCCACACCCCGACACCCGACCTCACAGAGGCCGAGCACCCGATCCCTCACCGAAGAGGAACCATCCACCAGCCACAGCTGGGGATGCGGGCAGTACTGACCAGGACGGCGGTCCCGGCAGGTTGAGTAGCCAGTGCTCCACGGTTCTATGAGCAACCACCCCGAGACACGGTCGGCCTCGACGGGCGGTTCCCTGGACCAGGCGCCTCTCACCACTGGTGAGCGGCGTCGGCCGGGTGCTCCTTAGAAAGGAGGTGATCCAGCCGCACCTTCCGGTACGGCTACCTTGTTACGACTTCGTCCCAATCGCCGGCCCCACCTTCGACCGCTCCCCCCCACGAAGGGTTGGGCCACGGGCTTCGGGTGTTGCCGACTTTCGTGACGTGACGGGCGGTGTGTACAAGGCCCGGGAACGTATTCACCGCAGCGTTGCTGATCTGCGATTACTAGCGACTCCGACTTCACGAAGTCGAGTTGCAGACTTCGATCCGAACTGAGACCGGCTTTTAGGGATTCGCTCCACCTCACGGTATCGCAGCCCTCTGTACCGGCCATTGTAGCATGTTTGCAGCCCAAGACATAAGGGGCATGATGACTTGACGTCATCCCCACCTTCCTCCGAGTTGACCCCGGCGGTCTCCCATGAGTCCCCACCATCACGTGCTGGCAACATGGAACGAGGGTTGCGCTCGTTGCGGGACTTAACCCAACATCTCACGACACGAGCTGACGACAGCCATGCACCACCTGTCACCCGCCCCCGAAGGGACCCCGTGTCTCCACGAGTTTTCGGGTGATGTCAAGCCTTGGTAAGGTTCTTCGCGTTGCGTCGAATTAAGCAACATGCTCCGCCGCTTGTGCGGGCCCCCGTCAATTCCTTTGAGTTTTAGCCTTGCGGCCGTACTCCCCAGGCGGGGCGCTTAATGCGTTAGCTACGGCGCGGAGCCCGTGGAAGAACCCCACACCTAGCGCCCAACGTTTACGGCGTGGACTACCAGGGTATCTAATCCTGTTCGCTCCCCACGCTTTCGCTCCTCAGCGTCAGAACAGGCCCAGAGAACCGCCTTCGCCACCGGTGTTCCTCCCGATATCTGCGCATTTCACCGCTACACCGGGAATTCCGTTCTCCCCTACCTGCCTCTAGCCTGCCCGTATCCACCGCAGACCCACGGTTGAGCCGTGGGCTTTCACGACGGACGCGACAGGCCGCCTACGAGCTCTTTACGCCCAATAATTCCGGACAACGCTTGCGCCCTACGTATTACCGCGGCTGCTGGCACGTAGTTAGCCGGCGCTTCTTCTGCACCTACCGTCCAGGTTCGTCGGTGCTGAAAGAGGTTTACAACCCGAAGGCCTTCATCCCCCACGCGGCGTCGCTGCGTCAGGCTTCCGCCCATTGCGCAATATTCCCCACTGCTGCCTCCCGTAGGAGTCTGGGCCGTGTCTCAGTCCCAGTGTGGCCGGTCGCCCTCTCAGGCCGGCTACCCGTCGTCGCCTTGGTAGGCCATCACCCCACCAACAAGCTGATAGGCCGCGAGCCCATCCCCGACCGAAAAAACTTTCCACCACCACCCATGCGAGCAGTGGTCATATCCGGTATTAGACCCGGTTTCCCAGGCTTATCCCAGAGTCGGGGGCAGGTTACTCACGTGTTACTCACCCGTTCGCCGCTCGAGTACCCCCGAAGGGGCCTTTCCGCTCGACTTGCATGTGTTAAGCACGCCGCCAGCGTTCGTCCTGAGCCAGGATCAAACTCTCCATCAAGGTCACACCCACCACCCCCAACAGGAGGCAGCGGAAACCCAGAATGGGAACAAATCCCAGCACGCACACCCCACATCAGGGGCGTGCTGCCTCAAAGAAATCCTCTTGACGAGGACAACAACCCCCACAGGGGCTGTCACAAGGCACTGGCTTTTAACACACTGTTGAGTTCTCAAGAAACGGACACCCACCCCAGAACACCCACCCCACCAGGCAGGCACCCCGCAGGGGCAACCCTTCTACTGTACCCGTTCGTCCCGGTTTGTCCAACTCGGTCCGATCGGGCCCACCATGATCACGAGGACGCGGAAGATCGCTTCCTCAGGATCCTGGTGGATTCCCCCGGGGCCGGCCGCCTGTCGGCGTCCCGCTCCCCCGTGGGGCATGTAGAACATTAGGTCGACCCCGCGACGACGTCAAATCGACGGGCAGGTGTACGAACGCCCAGCTCAGCGGGGATATTCCCGCGTCCCTCGCCCGGGTCGCCGCACCGCGTGATCAATCTGTGATCGGCGCGCGGGCTCCGCCAGGGCGTCGTCACCGCTGGTCACGGCGCAGGGGCGCCGTCATGTCCGCATGGGGTGCAACAGCCCTGCCACCCGGGCTGCCCCGCCTGCGCGGTGACCGCACCACCAGAGCTCGACGGCGCTCGACGCCCGAGGCGGTACGGCGCGGGCCGACTCTGGTCGTACCCGATCGTCCATGCGGATCCGCGGCCGTAGCTCGTCTGATCGGCAGCCCCTCGACCACCACCGAAGCAAGACGGGTTGGGCGAGCGCGCAGGCCGGGCGTTCCGCACGAGTGTCCTGCTCACTGCGGATCCCGGAGGCGCGTCCACCAGGCCGTCGTCAAAGTGATCACATCGCGCTCACGAGGCGCACGCCGACGTCCACACGTACCGATCGCTTCACCGTTCGATGCCGGACCCGCGGAACGGTCGGCTCGACCCAGCCGACCCACGTCACCCGGGCACTACGACGTCAGGCCCGGGGACGTGTCCGGCGGATCTTGTGCGCGCGTTCGGGAGACGGCGGCGAACAGAGGCCGCCCGGAAACCGCTGGGAGGCACCCGGCGGACAGGTCGCCCGGTGCGACGCACCCGCCGGCGCCGAGATCCACCGGATAGACGGTGCGGCCGGACGGGTGGAATCCACCGAGATCCTGAGGAAGCGATCTTCCGCGTCCTCGTGATCATGGTGGGGCCGGTTCGGGGAGTTCGGTATCGGGCCGGACGGGGCACGGCGAACGCCCGGGTGGTGGGTGCGGGCGTTCGCCGTGCCGGAGGTCAGGGGCGCTTCACCTCGACCACGCCGACGTTGCGCTTGCCTCGGCGGAGGACCAGGAAGCGGCCGTGCAGAAGATCGTCGGAGGCCGGGGCGGCGTCCTCGGAGACGACCTTGGCGTTGTTGAGGTAGGCGCCGCCCTGGGCAATGGCGCGGCGGGCCTCGGACTTGCTCTTGCACAGGCCGGAGGCGGCGAGGAGGTCGGCGACGGGCGGGAGGTCGCCGGGCGGGACCTCGGTGTGGGGGACCTCGGAGAGCGCCGCGGCCAGGGTGCGTTCGTCGAGCTCCTCCAGGGACCCCTGGCCGAACAGGGCGCGGGAGGCGGCGATCACCTTGGCGCACTCGTCGGCGCCGTGGACGAGGGTGGTGAGCTCCTCGGCCAGGGCGCGCTGGGCGACGCGGGCGGCGGGGCGTTCGGCGGACTCCTTGACCAGGTGCTCGATCTCCTCGCGGGAGCGGAAGCTGAACACCTTGAGGAACTTCTCCACGTCCCGGTCGTCGGCGTTGAACCAGAACTGGTAGAACGCGTACGGCGAGGTCAGCTCGGGGTCGAGCCAGTAGGTCTCGCCGCCGGCGGTCTTGCCGAACTTGGACCCGTCGGCCTTGGTGAGCAGCGGGGTGGTCAGGGCGTGCGCGGTGCCGCCCTCGACGCGGCGGATCAGGTCGACGCCGGCGGTGAGGTTGCCCCACTGGTCGCTGCCGCCGGTCTGCAGGCGGCAGCCGTACCGGCGGTACAGCTCCAGGAAGTCCATCGACTGCAGCAGCACGTAGCTGAACTCGGTGTAGCTCATGCCCGTGCTCTCCAGGCGGGTCTTCACGGTCTCCCGGGCGAGCATCCGGTTGACCGGGAAGTGCTTGCCGATGTCGCGCAGGAACTCGATCGCCGTCATCGGGCCGGTCCAGTCCAGGTTGCTCACGATGAGCGCGCCGGTCGGGCCCTCGTCGAAGTCGAGGAACCGGGCGACCTGCCCGCGGATCCGCTCCACCCAGCCGGCGACGACCTCCGGGGAGTTGAGGGTGCGCTCGGCGCTCTTGCCGCTGGGGTCGCCGATCAGCCCGGTGGCGCCGCCGACCAGCCCGATCGGCCGGTGCCCGGCGAGCTGGAAGCGACGCAGGGTGAGGATCTGCATGAGGTTGCCCAGGTGCAGGCTCGGCGCGGTCGGGTCGAACCCGCAATACAGCGTGACCGGCCCCGCGGCGAGCAGCGCCCGCAGTTCGTCCAGGTCGGTGGACTGCGCGATCAGGTCGCGCCACGCGAGATCGGCAAGGACGTCGGTCACGGTCTCCCTCGTCTTCCGCGATGCCAGGCTCGGAACGCCGGGCCTTCCGGTACGCCCACCAGGGTGCCCGATGGGCCGCAGCACACGGTAACGATATTCAGCCGCCGAGGATGACATGGCCCGGACCGGCCGCGACTCGCCGTCGGGATCGGCCCGGCGGTGAGCCGCCGCTCAGCGGCCTGCCCGGGGCGGGCACACGGACGGCTCGGCGAAGGCCCCGCCTCCGCCTGACGCCGCGTGCTGAGGCGGCCCGGTTTCAGGGGCGGTCCGACGGCCGAACGAGTCAGCGGGTCACGTCTGGGCGGGTGGCCTGCGGCGGCGGGGAACGTGGGGCCGGTACTGGGAGACCGTGGGGTCGCCGTCGATCCAGAAGCGCCAGGGGACGTCCTTGGCCGCGGTCACGCCGACGCGGGGACCGGTGCGGATGCCGGCCGGGTCCACCGCGTCCCCGCTGAGGATGCGCAGGGGGGATCCGGTGTCGCAGACGTCCAGGCCGTTGTGGGCCCGGTCGATGGCCAGGGCCTGGCACAGGCGGGCCGGGCCCCGGGCGAGGTCGCGGACGGTGGACCGCGGGCGGCGCGACCGCGCCAGGTCGAGGCCCGCGACGATCTCCCCGGCGCGCAGGAGCACGGCCGAGGCGGTGCCGTCCGGGCCGCAGACCAGGTTCACGCAGAAGTGCATGCCGTACGTGAAGTAGACGTACGCGTGCCCCGGCGGACCCCACATGACGGCGTTGCGGGCCGTGCGTCCCCGGTAGGAGTGGGAGGCGGGGTCCAGCGGCCCGGCGTACGCCTCGACCTCGGTGAGGCGCACGGCGACCTCGCCCTCGTCGGTGCGGTGGGCGAAGACCTGCCCGAGCAGTGCGGGGGCGACCTCCTCCACGGGACGGTCGAAGAAGTCCCGGTCGAGGAGGTCGCTCACGACAGCCGTCCCGGCACGGTTCAGCCCTCGGAGCCGGAGGCCCAGGCGGCGTGCCGGTCGACCAGGGCGCGCAGGTCCTCCAGCTGCTCGCGGACCCGGTCGGGGCCGGTGCCGCCGTAGGCCTTGCGGGAGGCCAGGGCGCCCTGCACGTTCAGCACCTCGCGGACGTCCGGGGTCAGGTGCGGGGAGACCTTGGCCAGCTCGTCGTCGGTCAGGTCGTCGAAGTCCTTGTCGTTCACCTGGCACCACACCACCAGGTGGCCGACGACCTCGTGGGCCTCGCGGAACGGGACGCCGCGCCGCACCAGCAGCTCGGCCAGGTCGGTGGCCAGCGCGAAGCCCTCGGGGGCCAGCGCCTCCAGCCGTTCGGTGTTGACCCGCATGGTGGCGATCAGGCCGGACATGGCGGGCAGCACCAGCAGCAGGGTCTCGACGGCGTCGAAGACGCCCTCCTTGTCCTCCTGCAGGTCCCGGTTGTAGGTCAGCGGCAGGCCCTTGAGGGTGGTCAGCAGACCGACCAGATGGCCGATGAGGCGGCCGGCCTTGCCGCGGGCCAGCTCGGCGACGTCGGGGTTCTTCTTCTGCGGCATGATGGACGACCCGGTGGCGTAGGTGTCGTCCATCTCGATCCAGCGGAACTCCTGCGAGGCCCACAGGACGATCTCCTCGCCCAGCCGCGACAGGTGGACGCCGATCATGGCCGCCACGAACAGGAACTCGGCGGCGAAGTCGCGGTCGGCGACGGCGTCCATCGAGTTGGGGGCGGCGGCGTCGAAGCCCAGCTCGTCGGCGACCGCCTGCGGGTCCAGCGGCAGCGAGGACCCGGCCAGCGCGCCCGAGCCCAGCGGGGAGATCGCGGCGCGCCTGTCCCAGTCGCGCAGCCGGTCGATGTCGCGGGCGATGGGGTGCACGTGCGCCAGCAGCTGGTGGGAGAACAGCACCGGCTGGGCGTGCTGCAGATGGGTCATGCCGGGGGCGGCCACGCCCATGTTGTGCTCGGCCTGGGCGATCAGCGCGGTCTCCAGCTCCACCAGCCGGGAGACGATCTGCCGGGCGTGGTCGCGCAGGTACAGCCGCAGGTCGGTGGCGATCTGGTCGTTGCGGCTGCGGCCGGCGCGCAGCTTGCCGCCCAGCGCGCCGAGCCGCTCCAGCAGGCCGCGCTCCAGGGCGGTGTGCACGTCCTCGTCGGCCACCGTGGGGCGGAACTCGCCGGACCGGCAGGCCGCCTCCAGGTCGTCCAGCGCGCCCAGCATGCGGGTCAGCTCGTCGTCGGTGAGCAGGCCCGCCCGGTGCAGCACGCGGGCGTGGGCGCGCGAGCCCATCAGGTCGTACGGGGCCAGGCGCCAGTCGAACTGCACGCTCACCGACAGCCGGGCGAGCGCGTCCGCCGGACCGCCCTCGAACCGGCCGCCCCACAACCTCGTCGGTGCCTTACTCACGTGTCTCCTTGCACTCGCTTCGCTCGCGCGGCTCGCGGGCCTTCGGACGCGCGGCCGTTCGGTCGTCGGCTTCAAGATCGCTCGTTCCTCGCGATCTTGAAGCCTCCTCCCTCACGACCACGCGGGCCCGCTCGCGGGTGGCCTTCAGTGGTCTTGGACATGCGAAGCCTACCGGGCGGGAACGTACGTCCTCGCCTGAGCAGGCCGCTCTGCGGAGCCCTGGGTCCGATGGAGGCGGACGGTGTGCGGCGCCGTCGTGAAACGCGGTCTCACGGACCGGTCGCACGCTGTCCCAGCGGACGTACGCCGTACCGCTCGCCGCATCGCTTTGATGGAGAGCGTGCCGTTCTGCCGGGCATGTACGGCCTTTCCCGAACGGGGCTCTGCGTGGGGGTGGGTCCCCCGTCGTCCGGGATCAAGCTTTCGTGGTGTCAGTCTCGGGTGCGGCGGTCGCGGGCGGCGGACATCTTGCTGGGGAGGCTGAACAGTTCGACGAAGCCCCTGGCCAGGCTCTGGTCGAAGGTGTCGCCGGTGTCGTAGGTGGCCAGGGAGTGGCTGTACAGGGAGCTGTCGCTGCGGCGGCCGGTGACGACGGCGCGGCCGCCGTGCAGGGTCATCCGGATGTCGCCGCTCACGTGCTTCTGGGATTCGGCGATGAAGGCGTCCAGGGCGTGCTTGAGCGGGGAGAACCACAGGCCGTCGTAGACGAGTTCGCCCCAGCGCTGGTCGACGCCGCGCTTGAAGCGTGCCAGGTCGCGTTCGACGGTGACGTTCTCCAGTTCCATGTGGGCGGTGATCAGCGCGATGGCGGCGGGGGCCTCGTAGACCTCGCGGCTCTTGATGCCGACCAGGCGGTCCTCGACCATGTCGATGCGGCCCACGCCCTGGGCGCCGGCGCGCCGGTTGAGTTCGTCGATGAGCTGGAACGGGGTCAGCTCGCGGCCGTCGAGGGCGACGGGGACGCCGGCCCGGAAGGTGATGACGACCTCGTCGGGGTCGCGCTGGACGGCCGGGTCGGCGGTGTAGTCGTAGACGTCCTCGACGGGCCCGTTCCAGATGTCCTCCAGGAAGCCGGTCTCGACGGCGCGGCCCCACAGGTTCTGGTCGATGGAGTACGGGGACTTGGACGACACGTCGATCGGCAGGCCCCTGGACTCGGCGTACTCGATGGCCTTGTCGCGGGTCCAGGCGAAGTCCCGGGCGGGGGCGATGACCTTCAGGTCGGGGTTGAGGGCGGACAGGCCGGCCTCGAAGCGGACCTGGTCGTTGCCCTTGCCGGTGCAGCCGTGCGCGACGGCGGTGCCGCCGAACCGTTCGGCGGCGGCGACCAGGTGCTTGACGATCAGCGGCCGCGACAGCGCGGACAGCAGCGGGTAGCGGTCCATGTAGAGGGCGTTGGCCTGCAGGGCGGGCACGCAGAAGTCGGCGGCGAACTCCTCGCGGGCGTCGACCACGACGGCCTCGGCGGCGCCGCACGCCAGCGCCCGCTTGCGGATGGCCTCCAGGTCCTCGCCGCCCTGGCCGACGTCCACCGCGACGGCGACGACCTCGCCTCCGGTCCGTTCGGCCAGGTACGGGATGGCCACGGAGGTGTCCAGGCCCCCGGAATAGGCGAGAACGACCCGCTCGCTCATGTCGTGATCTCCTGATTCGGCGTTGCGGAGGACGTGCAGGAAGTGGTGGGTGCGGGGGCGCCGGCCCCTAGCCTCGTCGTTCGGTCAGCCGCAGCAGCGCGTCGGCCAGCGCCTGCCCGCCGTCGGGGTCGCGGGCGATGACCAGGATCGAGTCGTCCCCTGCCACGGTACCCAGGACGGACGGCCACTGCGCGTGGTCGATGGCGGAGGCCAGGTACTGGGCGGCGCCCGCCGGGGTCCGCACGATCACCAGGTTGGCGGAGGCCTCGGCGGAGACCAGCAGTTCCTGGGCCAGCCGGGCGAGCCGGCCGTGGAAGGTCTCCGCCGATCCGGTGTGGGTGCGCGGGATGCGTTCCCCGCCCTCGCCGGGAACGGCGTAGATCAGGCTGCCGTCGTCGGCGCGGAGCTTGACCGCGCCGATCTCCACCAGGTCGCGGGACAGGGTGGCCTGGGTGACCTCCAGGCCGTCCTCGGCCAGCAGCCGGGCCAGCTCGGCCTGGGAGTGGACCGGGTGGCGGTTGAGGATCTCGATGACGCGGGCGTGCCGCGCCGCCTTGGTCATGGGGGTGCTCATGGGACACCATCCTGCTGCTCCAGCAGCCAGACCAGCAGGGCCTTCTGGGCGTGCAGCCGGTTCTCGGCCTCGTCCCAGACGACGCTGTGCGGGCCGTCGAGGACGGCGGCGGAGATCTCCTTGCCGCGGTAGGCGGGCAGGCAGTGCAGCACCGCCACGTCGGGGGCGGCCAGCGCGACCTTGTCCTCGTCGACCGCGTACGGGGCGAAGACCGCCAGGTCCTTGGCGTCCTGCCCCATGGACACCCAGGTGTCGGTGGCCAGCACGTCGGCGTTCTCGGCGGCGGCCTTGGCGTCGGTGGTGACGGCGACCGATCCGCCGGTGGCCTCGGCGATCCGGGCGGCGTCGGCGACGACCCGCGGGTCGGGCAGGTAGCCGTCGGGGGCGCCGATCCGGACGTGCATGCCGGCGGTGGCGCCGCCGAGCAGGTACGAGTGGGCCATGTTGTTGGCGCCGTCGCCCAGGTAGGTCAGGGTGACCCCGGCCAGCCCGCCCTTGACCTCGCGGACGGTCTGCAGGTCGGCGAGGATCTGGCAGGGGTGGAACTGGTCGGTGAGGGCGTTGACGACCGGCACCGACGAGGCGGCGGCCATCTCCTCGACCCGTTCCTGCCCGGAGGTCCGCCACACGATGGCGGCGACCTGGCGTTCGAGGACCTTGGCGGTGTCGGAGATGGTCTCGCCGCGGCCGAGCTGGCTGGTGCCGGCGTCCATGATCAGGGCGTGCCCGCCGAGCTCGGCGATGCCGACGGCGAACGAGATCCGGGTCCGGGTGGAGGGCTTGTCGAACAGCACCGCCACGGTCCGCGGCCCCTCCAGGGGGCGGCGGGCGAACCGGTCCCGCTTGACCTCGGCGGCCAGGTCGAGGATCCGGGCCTGTTCGGCGGGGGTGAGGTCGTCGTCCCGCAGGAAGTGGCGCACCATCGGTCAGCCCTCCTTGGGGGAGACGGCGTCGAGGATCGAGGGGAACGCGTTGACCAGCGCGGTGGCCTGGTCGGGGGTGACGATCAGCGGCGGGGCCAGCCGGATCACGTTCGGCTGGACGGCGTTGACCAGGAACCCGGCGTCGCGGGCGGCGGCCTCCACGTCGGCGGCGCGGGCCTCGGCGAGCACGACGCCCAGCCACAGGCCGCGTCCCCGCACGCCCTTCAGCAGCGGATGCTCGACGGCGGACAGGCCGTCTTTGAGCAGGGCGCCGACCCGGGCGGCGTTGTCGAGCAGCCCTTCCTTCTCGATGGTCGCCAGGACGGCCAGGGCGGCGGCGCAGGCGACCGGGTTGCCGCCGAACGTGCTGCCGTGGTCGCCCTTGGCGAACAGCTCCCCATAGGGGCCGAAGCCGATGCAGGCGCCGATCGGCAGCCCGCCGCCCAGGCCCTTGGCGAGGGTGAGGATGTCGGGCCGTATCCCGTCGTGCTGGTGGGCGAACCAGGTGCCGGTACGGCCGATCGCGGACTGGATCTCGTCCATGACGAACAATGCGCCGGTGTCGTCGCAGATCTGCCGGGCCGCTGCCAGGTAGCCGTCCGGCGGGGGAACGACGCCGCCCTCGCCCAGCGTGGGCTCCAGGAAGACCGCCGCGCACTCCTCGGTGACGGCCTGGCGCAGAGCGTCGGCGTCTCCGTACGGGACGAACCGCACGTCGAGGGCGAACGGTCCGAACGGCTCGCGGATCGACTGCTTGCCGGTCAGCGACAGCGCGCCCATCGACCGGCCGTGGAAGCCGTTCTCGGCGGCGACGAAGTAGCTCCGCCCGTTCGCCTTGCCGTACTTGATGGCGAGTTTGAGGGCGCACTCGTTGGCCTCGGTGCCGCTGTTGGTCAGGAACACCCGGCCCTCGCCGCCGAGCAACCGGCGCAGCTCCTCGGCCAGCAGCACCTCCTGCTCGTTGACGAACAGGTTGGAGGTGTGGGCGATCGAGTGGATCTGGTTGGAGACGGCCTCGGCGAGGGCCTCGTGGGCGTGGCCGAGGGAGCTGACCGCGATGCCGGCGATGAAGTCCAGGTACTCCTTGCCGTCGGCGTCGTGGGCCACGCATCCCTGACCGGCGACCAGCGCCACCGGCGGCACCCCGTAGTTGGGCATGAACGCCGCCGCGTACCGGGCGAGCAGGTCTTCGGAGCTCATGCGGCCCCTCCCCGGCCCGGCACCACCATGGTGCCGATGCCCTCGTCGGTGAACACTTCCAGCAGCAGCGAGTGCGGCACCCGCCCGTCGAGCACGTGCGCCTGCGGTACTCCCCCGCGTACGGCCTGCAGGCACGCCTCCATCTTGGGGACCATGCCCGCCGACAGCTCCGGCAGCAGCTCGGCCAGCTCGTCGGTGGTCAGCTCGTCGATGACCTCCTCGCTGTTCGGCCAGTCGGCGTACAGGCCCTCCACGTCGGTGAGGACGATCAGCTTGGCGGCGTCGAGGGCGACCGCCAGCGCGGCGGCGGCGGTGTCGGCGTTGACGTTGTAGATCTCGCCGTCGTCGCCGCGGGCCACGGACGAGACCACCGGGATGCGGCCGTCGTCCAGCAGGCTGCGCACCGCGCCGACCTGCACCTCGACGATCTCGCCGACCTGGCCGATGTCGACCGGCTCGCCGTCCACGACGGCGTGCTTGCGCTCGGCGGTGAACAGGTTGGCGTCCTCGCCGCTCATCCCCACCGCGAACGGGCCGTGCCGGTTGATCAGGCCGACCACGTCCCGGTTGACCTGGCCGACCAGCACCATCCGGACGACCTCCATGGCCTCGGGGGTGGTGACCCGCAGCCCGGCGGTGAAGTGCGACTCGATGCCGTGGACCTCCAGCGCGGCGTTGATCTGGGGGCCGCCGCCGTGCACGATCACCGGCCTGATCCCGGCGTACCGCAGGAACACGATGTCCTCGGCGAAGGAGTGCCGCAGCGACTCCTCGGTCATCGCGTGCCCGCCGTACTTGATGACGACGGTCCTGCCGTGGAAGCGCTCCAGCCAGGGCAGCGCCTCGATCAGCGCGGCGGCCTTGGCGAGCACGTGACCGCGGGGGGCGCTCATGTCGAGTACGCCGAGTTCTCGTGGACGTACTCGGCCGTGAGGTCGGTCGTCCAGACGGTCGCGGACTCCGGACCCGCCGACAGGTCCACCGTGATCGTCACGTCGCGGGGGCGCAGGTCGACCTTGTCGCGGTCGTCGCCGACCGCGCCGTTGCGGCACACCCACACGCCGTTGATGGCCACGTTCACCTGGTCGGGCTCGAACACCGCGTCGGTGGCGCCGACCGCGCCCAGCACCCGGCCCCAGTTGGGGTCCTCGCCGTGGATGGCGCACTTGAGCAGGTTGTTGCGGGCGATGGCGCGGCCGACCGTCACCGCGTCGGAGACGCTGGCCGCGCCGACGACCTCGATGGTGATGGCCTTGGTGGCGCCCTCGGCGTCGACCAGCAGCTGCCGGGTCAGGTCGGCGCAGACCTCGGTGAGCAGCGCGGTGAACTCGGCCTCGTCCGGGGTGACCCCGGCGGCCCCGGAGGCCAGCAGCAGCACGGTGTCGTTGGTGGAGATGCAGCCGTCGGTGTCGAGCCGGTCGAAGGTGACCGCGACGGCCGACCGCAGCGCCCGGTCCAGGGTCTCGGCGTCCAGGTCGGCGTCGGTGGTCAGCACGCACAGCATGGTGGCCAGCGAGGGGGCCAGCATCCCGGCGCCCTTGGCCATGCCGCCGATGGTGTAGCCGGCCTCCTGCGCGCGCCGGAAGGAGATCTTGGCGACGGTGTCGGTGGTGCGGATGGCGTCGGCGGCGGCCAGCCCGCCGTCGCGGGACAGCTCGGCGGCGGCGGTGCCGATCGCCGGGAGCAGCCTGTCCATCGGCAGCCGTTCGCCGATCAGTCCGGTGGAGCAGACGGCGATCTCGGCGGCCGAGTCGTCCAGCACCTCGGCGGCCTGCTCGGCGGTGGCGTGGGTGTCCTGGAAGCCGGGCGCTCCGGTGCAGGCGTTGGCGCCGCCGGAGTTCAGCACGACCGCGCGCACCCGGCCGCCGCGCAGCACCTGCTGCGACCACAGCACGGGGGCGGCCTTCACCCGGTTGCGGGTGAAGACCCCGGCCGCGGCGCGGGACGGGCCGTCGTTGACGACCAGGGCCAGGTCGCGATCCCCGCCGTTCTTGAGCCCGGCGGCGACGCCGGCGGCGCGGAATCCCAGGGGGGCGGTTACGCTCACGGGGACACTCCGATCGTGGTGAGTCCGAGCTCTTCGGGCAGGCCGAGGGCGATGTTGGCGCTCTGCACGGCGCCTCCCGCGGTGCCCTTGGTGAGGTTGTCGATGGCGGCGACGGCGACCAGGCGGCCGGCGCGTTCGTCGAGGGCCACCTGGACGAACGCGGTGTTGGCGCCGAGCGTCATCGCGGTGGCCGGCCACTGCCCCTCCGGCAGCAGCGACACGAACGTCTCGCCGTCGTAGGCGTCGCCGTAGGCCCGCCGGACCGCGGCGTGGTCGACGCCGGGCCTGACCTTGGCGGTGCAGGTGGCGAGGATGCCGCGGCTCATCGGGGCCAGGGTCGGGGTGAACGACACGGTGACCGGCTCCCCGGCCACGGCGCTGAGGTTCTGCGTCATCTCGGGGGTGTGCCGGTGCACGCCGCCGACCCCGTACGGCGACATGGACCCCATCACCTCGCTGCCGAGCAGGTGCGGCTTGAGGCTCCTGCCCGCCCCGGAGGTCCCGGAGGCCGCGACCACCACCACGTCCGGCTCGACCAGCCCGGCCCCGAACGCCGGGAACATCGCCAGCGTGACGGCCGTCGGGTAGCAGCCGGGGACCGCGATCCGCCGGGTGCCGCGCAGCGCCTCCCGCTGCCCGGGCAGCTCCGGCAGTCCGTACGGCCAGGTGCCGGCGTGCGGGGTGCCGTAGAACTCCGCCCAGTCGCCGGCGTCGCGCAGCCGGAAGTCCGCGCCGCAGTCGACGACCAGCACGTCGTCCCCGAGTCGTTCGGCCAGCGGTCCCGACTGCCCGTGCGGCAGCGCCAGGAAGACCACGTCGTGCCCGGCCAGCGTCTCGGGGGTGGTCTCCGCCAGGACCCGTGCGGCCAGCGGCCGCAGGTGCGGCTGCAGCGTCCCCAGCTCCGCCCCGGCGTTGGAGCCCGCCGTCAGCGTGCCGATCTCGAACTCGGGGTGACCGGCCAGGATGCGCAGCAACTCGCCGCCCGCATACCCGCTGGCCCCGGCCACCGCCGCCGTGATGCCCATCCCGGCAGACCCCTCCCGTGAAGACTCTCTAGCAAGAGTATTCATTGGCCTGGATGATTATTCAAGCCCGGGTGAGCGATCTCTCAGCCTGCGGCCGGTCGGCCGTCCTCACCTCCGTATATCCATCCAACCCAGCGCCGCACCTCCACCACGATCGCCGGTCCCTCCGGCCGCCGCCCCCGGTACTGCGGATACCGCTCCACCAGCAGATCCACCGACCGCCCCAGTTCCCCCGGCTCCTCCACGACCCGCGCCTCCCCGTCCGCCCGCACCCACCACAGCCGCCCCCAGTCCTCCTCGTAGTGGTCCGCCAGCACGCTCACCCGCGGATTCCCCCGGATGTTCCGCACCCGCTTGAGCTCCCGCGACCGCTTCGGCTTGTGGTCCACCGCCATGTGGATCCGGTCCCCCTCCACCGCGAACGTCGCCACCACCAGATGCGGCCGCCCCTCCCCGTCCACGGTGGCCACCCGCACCACCCGCACCGACCCCAGCAACCGCCGGGCTTCCTGTACCGGGATTCCGGGCATGTCGACCTCCCTTCCCAGGAGTCCCCCGCCCACCAGCGTCCACGAGGGCCGGCCGCGGAAGCCAGGGCCGTCCGCTTGCTCCGGACATGACGGTTTCCCCCAAAGCCCTCGGGCGATCCGTCGGCCGGGACGACAATGGCGGCATGACGGGACGAGCGTTGGGGTGGACGGGCGGAATCGTCGCGGTCGCGGCATCAGCGGGATTGGCGGTCCATTTCGCCGTCGTGGGACTCGACAAGGCCGACAAGCTCGCCAGTGCGATCGGCGTCTTCGTCGGCCTCGCGGGCCTGGTGCTGGGAGGATTCGGGCTGGTGATGTCGCATCGGCAGGCACGAACCGGCGCCGCCGACGGCCAGTCGGTGACCGGCACCCGGGTCGGCGGCGGGATCGCCCAGGTGAGGAACGTCCGGGGCAACGTCCGCCTCCGCCCGGCGCCGTCCGCGCCCGCAGCCGGCGATCCGGCGGCGGCCGCCCCGGACCCCACGGCGCCGCGACCGGCGTCCGGCGGCCAGTCGGTCACCGATGCGCACGTCGGCGGATCCGTCCATCAGATCGACGACGTGGGCGGCGACCTCGACATAGGCCGATGAGCGGGACGCAGGCCGGTCCGCCCGGCCGCGATCCGTTCCGCACGAGCGCGGGCCAGTCGGTGGCGGGCGGCACGGTCCAGGGCGATTCCGTACGGGTACGACACCGCCCGCCGGGTCGACCCCGGCAAGGCCCTGGAGGGATGAGCCCTTCCGCCACGCGGCCCGCGTAACGGGCGGGCGCCGTGAACAGGTGGAGCCCGGGGTTTTTCCCATCCCCGGGCCCCTGGTGTGCCGCCCGATCAGTGCGCCGGAATCGTCGGGATGTGTGTCAGCCTCAATCTGCCACCCGCTCTACCACTGAGCTACCACGCCGCGAGAGGCGCGGACCGGATTCGAACCGGCGCTGACGGTGGTCCCGCACATCCGTTTTCCCGGCGCGGGGCGGCGCGGGTGAATCTGGAGCGAGAGCCTGAGTCTGAACGGCGGGAGTCTCTACCGATTGGACTACCCCGGCGCGGAGTGCCGGGGGCAGGAGTCGAACCTGCACTGTCATTCGCCGTGGATCAGTCTGTGCTTCAGTTTCAGTCTGCGCTCCCTGCGCTCCCTCCGCGCACGGGCGGAGGGGGTCTCATATTAACCTCCCGGTCACTGGAAGAGGTAGTCGAAAACGGCCTGGCCGACGTTCTGGTCGGTCACTTCGGCGCCGTTGGCCTCCTCGCGCGCGAACTGGACGGCCGCCTGCAGTTTCTCGACGCGGTCGAGCAGTTCGTTGACGCGCTGGGCGGGCAGGGCTCCGGAGAACTTCACGGTGGTCCAGTAACCGACCGGCACGTCCTCGTAGTAGACCTCGACCTGGGCCGGGTGCTTGTCGGTCGCCTCGGCCTTGACGTGGTTGCGCGGGACCTTCTTGGTCTTGACGGTGCGCACCGGCTCGGTGCGCCACACGTCGGTGGACGGGTCGTAGGTCCACGCCTCGGCGGCGTCCAGGACCGGCAGCCGCTTGACGAACGCGTGCAGGTCCTTGAGCTGCTTTTCCAGGAAGAGCAGATAGGTGACCGGCACGTCGCGCAGCACGGTGCGGCCGTCGACCGTCACGTCGGCCTTGGCGGTGCAGTTGGCCCAGTCCTTGGTCGCGGTGACGTCGAAGAGCCTGGTCAGCGTGCCGGCGAGCTGGCGGAGCACGTCCTCGGCCTTGACCTGGACCCGGGTGGACTCCGGCGGGAGCTGCTCGCCCTCCTCGTCCTTGGGCTGGTAGGTCCGCGAAATTCCGGCCAGCGGCGCCGGCTGCTGCAGCCGCTGCTGCGCCTGTGCCAGCTCCTGTACGGCTTTGCCCTTGACGCCTTTTTCGACGGCGATGATCTGGTTGAGCCTGGCCATGGCGGATCCCCCTGTTCCTGCTGATCGGCGACAAACCTAGCAGGACCCGATCCGCCATTTCATGACATTTTCCGGAACGCCGGCTCATTGCGGCGCCCCTTCCGTCAGCCCGGCGGAGCGGTCGATGCGCAGCCACCGGGTGACGCCGATCTCCGCCAGGAACGGCAGGTCGTGACTGGCGACGACGAACGCCCCCTGGTAGGCGTCGAGGGCCTCGGCGAGCTGCCGGACGCTGGCCATGTCCAGGTTGTTGGTGGGCTCGTCCAGCAGCAGCAGTTGCGGCGCCGGATCGGCCAGCAGCAGGGCGGCCAGGGCGGCGCGGAACCGTTCGCCGCCGGACAGGCCACCGGCGATCTGGTCGGCGCGGGAGCCGCGGAACAGGAAGCGCGCCAGCCCGGCGCGGATCTCGTTCTCGGTGGCGTTCGGGGCGAAGGACCGCACGTTGTCGACGATGCTGCGGGCCTCGTCGAGCACGTCGAGCCGCTGCGGCAGGTAGCGCACCCCTTCGACGCCGACCTTCACCCGGACTCCGGGCAGGTCCCGCTCCCCCACCAGGGCGCGCAGGAGCGTGGTCTTGCCGGAGCCGTTCGGGCCGGTGAGGGCGATGCGTTCGGGGCCCTTCACGATCAGCTCCCGCAGCGGCGGCGGCCCCTCCTGATCGGGCTCGGCGGGCGGGGTCAGCCCGGTGACGGTGAGGACCGTGCGGCCCGCGGGCACCCGGGTGCGGGGCAGCTCGATGCGGATCTCGTCGTCGTCGCGAACCGCCTCCTCGGCCTCGGCGAGCCGTTCCCTGGCCTCCCTCAGGCGTTCCTCGTGCAGGATGCGGTGCTTGCCCGCCGACTCCTGGGCGGCCCGTTTGCGGGCCCCGAGCACGATCTTGGGTTCGCTCCCGCTCGCCGCGGCCCTCCTGCCCTGGCGGGCCCGGCGGGCCAGCTTGAGGTGGGCCTCCATCAGGTCGCGCCGCTGCCGGCGGACCTCGGACTCGGCGGTGCGGACGGTCCGCTCGGCGGCCTCCTGCTCGGCGGCCAGCGTCTCCTCGTAGAAGGACAGGTTGCCGCCGTAGGTGCGCAGCCGCCCGTCGTACAGGTCGGCGATCTCGTCGACCCGCTCCAGCAGGGCGCGGTCGTGGCTGACCACCACGAGGACGCCGGACCAGGCGTCGACGGCCTCGTACAGCCGCCGCCTGGCGTCCAGGTCGAGGTTGTTGGTCGGCTCGTCCAGCAGCAGCACGTCGGGGCGGCGCAGCAGCAGGGCCGCCAGCCCGACCATCATGGCCTCCCCGCCGGACAGGGTCGCCACGGTGCGGTCCAGGTCGACGTGGTCCAGGCCGAGACGGTCGAGTTCGGCGCGCGAGCGCTCCTCGACGTCCCAGTCGTCGCCGACGGCGGCGAAGTTGGCCTCGGTGGCCTCGCCGCGTTCGATGGCGTGCAGGGCGGCACGGGTCTCGGCGATGCCGAGCAGGTCGGCGACGGTGCGGGCGGTGCCGAGCGGAAGGGTCTGCGGCAGGTACCCCACGGTGCCGGAGACGGTGACGGCGCCCTCCTGGGGGCGCAGCTCCCCGGCGATCAGGCGCAGCAGGGTCGACTTGCCCGAGCCGTTGCGGCCGATCAGCCCGGTGCGGCAGGCGCCGAACGCACCGTCCAGGCCGGTCAGGACAGGGGTGCCGTCGGGCCAGTGGAACGAGACGCCGGAAAGGACGACGGCGTAGGACATACGGCGGTTCTCCTCGGTGCCGGAACGTTCACGGAACACACGGAGACACCGCGCGAAGAAGGCGGCGGGTCGACTCGCCCACAGCAGGGATCACCGAGGTCGCACGCAAGAGCGGCGGCATGGAACGCCGCGGCCGTTCTCCTGCGCGGTGTCTGCGACCTCAGTGCCTCAACGAAACCCCCGGGGGCCGGCGACAGGACCCGTTCACAGTAGGAAAAACCATGGCGCCCCGCAACCGGACATCCGGTCACGGGGCGCCACGGAGTGCGGGATCAGGCGCCGCGCAGCACCGCGCCGGTGCGTTCGGCCGCCCGGGCGACCGCCGCGTCACGGGCCGCGCCGACCTCCTCGGCGGTCAGCGTGCGGTCGGGCGCGCGGAACCGCAGCGCGAACGCCAGCGACTTGCGGCCCTCCCCCACCTGCTCGCCGGTGTAGACGTCGAACAGCCGGATCGACTCCAGCAGCTCGCCCGCGCCCTCGCGGAGCGCGGCCTCGACCTCGGCGGCGGGCCGGGCGGAGTCCACCACCAGCGCCACGTCCTGGGTGGCGATCGGGTAGGTGGACACGTGCGGCGCCCGCACGGTGCCCATCGGGGCCAGCCGCGACAGCTCCAGCTCCATCGCGGCGGTCCGCGGCGGCAGCCCGTACGCCTGCACGACCCGCGGATGCAGCTCCCCGGCGTGCCCGACGAGGGTGTCGCCGACGTACAGGGCGGCGCACCGGCCGGGGTGCCAGGGGGCGTGCCGGTCGGCCTTGACGGTCAGCTCGGCGCCGGTCTCGCGGGCCACGGTACGGGCCGCCTCGATGGCGTCGGCCCAGCTCGCCGGGCGGCCCGCGCCCCACCATCCGGCGGGCTCGCGGTCGCCGGCCAGCACCACGGCGACCCGCAGCGGCTGGTCGGGCAGCGCCGCGTCCAGCGAGGCGATCTCCTCGGCGGTGGGCCCGCGGTCCACGGCCAGCCGCGGCGCGCGCCCGGCGCCGTCCGGGCCGGGCCGGAACACCAGGCCCATCTCGTACAGGCCCACGTCCCCGTGGCCGCGGCCGACGTTGCGGGCCAGCGCCTTGAGCAGCCCCGGCAGCATGGTGGTGCGCAGCAGCGGCTCGTCCTCCGACATCGGGTTGGCCAGCCGCAGCGCCCGGCGCCGGGCGTCGCCGGCCTCCAGCTGCAGGTCGTCCAGGTCCTTGCCGCCGATGAACGGGTAGCTGAGCACCTCCACGTACCCGGCGGCGGCCAGCGCCCGGCCCACCCGGCGGCGCTGCCGCTGGGCGGGGGTCAGGCCCTGCCCGGCGACCGGGCGGGGCGGCCGGGCCGGGATGTTCTCGTACCCCTCGAGCCGGATGACCTCCTCGGCCAGGTCGTTCGGGTCGACCAGGTCGGGCCGCCAGGACGGGGGCGTGACGGTCAGCTCGTCGTCCCCGGTGACGGTGCAGCCGACCTCGGTGAGCCGCCGCACCACCGCGTCCCGGCCGTAGGTCACCCCGGCCACCCTGTCCGGGTGGTCGGCGGGGATGGTGATGGTCACCGGCTCGACCGGGGCCTCGGCGTGGGTGACGCCCGGCACGATCTCGGCGCCGCCCAGCTCGGCGAGCATCCGCGCCGCCCGGTACGAGGCGTACAACGGCAGCTCGCGGTCCACGTTCCGTTCGAACCGGTACGAGGCCTCGCTGTGCAGCCGGTGCCGGCGGACGGTGCGGGCGATGCCGACCGGGTCGAAGTGGGCGGCCTCGATGACGATGTCGGTGGACTTCTCGTCGATCTCGGTGTGCAGCCCGCCCATCGTCCCGGCCATGGAGATCGGCCCGGACTCGTCGGTGATGAGGATGTCCTCCGGGTCCAGGCTGCGCACGACGTGGTCGAGGGTCTCCAGCTTCTCCCCCGGCCGCGCCCGCCGCACCACGATCTCGCCGGTCAGCTTGCCCCGGTCGAACGCGTGCAGCGGCTGGCCCAGCTCCAGCATCAGGTAGTTGGTGACGTCGACGGCCAGCGACACCGGCCGCATCCCCGCCCGGTACAGCCGCACCCGCATCCACATGGGGGTCTGCGCGGACGGGTCGAAGCCGCGGACCTCGCGCAGCACGAACCGGTCGCAGGCGCTCGGGTCGCCGATGCTCGCCGGGTACGAGCGCTCGGTGTCGGCGGGCAGCGGCACGTCGGCGGGGTCGGTGAACGGCACGCCGTAGGCCAGCGCCGCCTCCCGTGCCACCCCGCGGATGGACAGGGCGTACCCGCGGTCGGGGGTGACGGCGATGTCCAGGACGTCGTCGCGGATGCCCAGCAGCTCGATCGCGTCCGCGCCGACCTCGGGGTCTCCCGGCAGCACCAGGATGCCGCTGTGGTCCTCGCCGATGCCCAGCTCGGCGACCGAGCAGATCATGCCCTCCGACATCCTGCCGTAGGTCTTGCGGGCGCCGATCTTGAAGCCGCCGGGCAGCTCGGCGCCGGGCAGCGCGACGACGACCTTGTCGCCCTCGGCGAAGTTGCGGGCGCCGCAGATGATGTTCTGCGGCTCGGGGTTGCCGACGTCCACCTGGCAGTAGCGGATCGGCTTCTTGAACCCGGTCAGCTCCTCGATGGCCAGCACCCGCCCGACCACCAGCGGGCCGGTGACGTCGTGCCCGGCGAGCTCGACCGTCTCGACCTCCAGCCCCGCGGCAATCAGCTTGGCGGCCAGCGCGCGGCCGGTGACGTCGGCGGGCAGCTCGACGTGCTCGCGCAGCCAGGACAGCGGGACCCGCATCAGATCTCCATCCCGAACGGAAGGGTGAAGCGCACGTCACCCTCGACCATGTCGTGCATGTCCTCGACGCCGTGGCGGAACATCAGCGACCGCTCCACGCCCAGCCCGAACGCCCACCCGCTGTAGCGCTCGGGGTCGATGCCGCAGGCCACCAGCACCCGCGGGTTGACCATGCCGCAGCCGCCCAGCTCGATCCAGCCCTCGGAGGAGCAGGTGCGGCACTGCGGCGCGCCCGGCTCGACGGAGGCGCCCCGGCACACGAAGCACTGCATGTCCACCTCGCCGGACGGCTCGGTGAACGGGAAGTACGACGGCCGCAGCCGCACCGTCAGGCCCTCGCCGAACATGCCCTCCACGAACGCCGCGATCGCGCCGCGCAGGTCGGCCATCGTCAGGCCCTCGTCCACCGCCAGGCCCTCGAGCTGGTGGAACACCGGGCTGTGGGTGGCGTCCAGCTCGTCGGTGCGGTACGTGCGGCCGGGCGCGACCACGTACACCGGCAGCGGCCGCGACAGCAGCGAGCGGATCTGCACCGGGGAGGTGTGGGTGCGCAGGACCAGCCCGGTGTCCTCGGACTCCACGAAGAAGGTGTCCTGCATGGTGCGGGCCGGGTGGTCGGGCCTGATGTTGAGGGCGTCGAAGTTGTACCACTCGGCCTCGACCTCGGGGCCCTCGGCGACCTCGAAGCCCATCGCGACGAAGACGTCGGCCATCCGCTCCTGCAGGGTGGTCAGCGGGTGCCGGGCGCCGCGCGGGGCGCGGTCCCACGGCAGGGTGACGTCGACGGTCTCCTCGATGAGGACGCGCTGGTCGCGCTCGGCCTCCAGCTCGGCCTGGCGGCGCTTGAGCGCCTGGCCGACGGCGCCGCGGGCGGCGCCGATGCGCTTGCCGGCCTCGGCGCGGGCGTGCGGCGGCAGCGCGCCGATCTCCCGGTTGGCCAGCGCCAGCGGGGAACGGTCGCCGGCGTGCGCCAGCCGGACCCGCTTGAGCTCCTCGAGGTCGGCCGCCGCCGCGATGGCGGCCAGCGCCTCGTCGCGCGCCCGGTCCACTTCCTCCGGTCGCAGCGCACTGACCTCGACAGGGTCGTACGACTTGTTGGGTGCAGACATGGTGGTGAGAACTCCAGCCAGGGCGTGATCGCCCGCGAGTCTAGTGGGACCTGTGCACACAGGTGCTGACGGCGGCGAAGCCCGCGCGGCGGGCCCCGTCAGGCGTAGTCGGGGGCGCCGGCGGGCAAGGTAAATCGGAACTCGGCGCCGCCGCCGGGGGCGCGCTGCACCGCGATCGTGCCGCCGTGCGCCTCCACCAGGCCCTTGACGATGAACAGGCCGAGCCCGGTGCCGCCGCGCCGGTTGCCGCCGGGGCCGCGCCAGAACTGGCGGAACACGCGCTGGGCCGCCTCGGGGGGGATGCCTTCGCCTTCGTCGCGTACCGACACGGCGGCCCCCTCCTTGTGCGCGTCCGGCTCCACCACGACTGTCACGGTACCAGCACCGTGCCGGACCGCGTTCTCCAGCAGGTTGCCGAGGATCTGGTCGATCTTGTCCGGATCCAGCCACATCTCCGGCAGCTCGCCGCGCACCTCCAGCCGGAACCGGTCCTCGGGGTCGCCGGCGGCCACCCGCCCGGCGATCACCTTGCGGGCCTCCTCGGCCAGGTCGACCACCTGGCGGTGCATCTCCAGCCGGCCGGCCTCGATCCGCGACACGTCCAGCAGCTCGGTGATCAGCCGGGTGACCCGGTCGGCGTCGGCGTTGACGGTCTCCAGCATCACCCGCTTCTGGTCGTCGTTGAAGCGGTGCCACTTGGCCAGCAGCGTGGCGGTGAAGCCCTTGACGCTGGTGAGCGGGGAGCGCAGCTCGTGGGCGACGGTGGAGACCAGGTCGGCCCGGTCGCGTTCGCGGCGGGCGCGCCAGGCGGCGTCGCGGAAGCTGACGGTGAAACGTTCCACGGCCCCCCGGGGGCCGCGCCGGTAGGCGGCGGTGACCAGCAGCTCGGTGCCGTCGTTCAGGTAGAGGGACCGTTCGGGGTGGCGGGTGCGGGTGGCCAGCCCCCCGTACGGGTCCAGGCACTTCCACCAGTCGCGGCCCTCGGCGTCGTGCAGCGGCAGCACGTCGCGGAAGTCGCGGCCCAGCGCCTCCTCGGCGGGGATGCCGGTGAGCCGGGAGGCGGCCCGGTTGAACAGCACCACCCGGGCGTCGGCGCCGGCCACCAGCAGGCCGTCGGGCAGGTCGTCGGCCAGGTCCCGGGCGGGCCCGGCGGCCGGGTCGCCCGCCGGGTCGCGGCGCGGGGCGGGCACGGCGGGCCGCGGCACGTGCGTGGAGTTCTCGTCACCCACCAGGGCCTCCAGAGCACCCGTGAAACGCGGCCTGTCGGAAGAGACTCTATAGCCCAACCGCGGCGCCGCGGGACCGGAGAAATCCCTTACCGGCAGGGGATCGCGGCCCGCGGCCGGGCATCGGACACGGTCAGCCGGTGAACGAGGTGCGGCGCGGGCCGGCGGCCTCGGCCACGGTGGCGTACAGCCCGAACAGCCGGTCCAGGCCGGTCACCTGGAACAGCCGGCGCTGCGCCGGGCGCACCCGGGCCAGGGCCAGCTCGCCGCCGCGGGCGCGCAGGTCGTTGTGCACCCCCACCAGGGCGCCCAGCCCGGTGGCGTCGCAGAACGCGACGTCGGCGAAGTCCACCACCAGCCGGGCGGGGCCGGCGGCGGGCAGGTCCCGGCCTATCTCGATCAGCCGGGTGCGCAGCAGCTGCGCGGTGTGCAGGTCGATCTCGCCGGCGACGTGGACCACCGGCGTCCCGCCGGGCGGGCCCGTCACCGTGACGGTCAGATCGGGCGGCTCCTCGCCGGCCTCCTGCGGCCGGCCGGCGGGCCGCCCGCAGCGCGGAACGGCCACCGAGGAGCGCGGCCCCTGTCTATGCGTTCTGGTATGCGGCACCTGTGGCGCCTTCCTGTCGTCGATCGTCTCGCGGGTCGCGGCGGCCGCGCCGCCGCTCCTGCGGCCACCGTAGGCGGCCGGAGCGAGCGGCGGGATCCCTCGCCGGAGGGGTGTCCGCTCCTCCTGTGGGACGAGCCGGCGACCCGATGGGTTGCGGGATGGTTCCGGAGCGATGTGGGATTCTCACATCCATCCTGACAGCCGGACCGGTCACGAAGATCGTCTTCGTGCGACCGGAACCGGTCAGGCCCCGGGACAACCCTCGGGGCGCTGCGGACGTTGCCGCCTCCGGGCGTTCAGGCGGTGGCCGCCGCTCCGGACGCGCCGTCCGCCCCGGCGCGCTGGGCGCGGGCGGAGGCGTAGAGGCAGACCGCGGCGGCCGTGGCCAGGTTGAGGCTCTCGGCCCGTCCGTAGATGGGGACCCGCACCACCTCGTCGACGTGCCGCAGGATCTCCTCCGGCAGGCCCCAGGCCTCGTTGCCGAAGACCCAGGCGGTGGGACGGGCCAGCAGCCCGTCGTCGATGGCCGAGTCCAGGGTGCGGTCACCGGCGCCGTCGGCGGCGAGCACGGTCAGCCCGCCCTCCCGCAGCGCCGGGATCAGCGCGTCGAACCGCGGGCCGGTCACCACCGGGAGGTGGAACAGGCTGCCCGCCGAGGCGCGCACGCACTTGCCGTTGTAGGGGTCGACCGAGGCGTCGGTGAAGACCACGGCCTGGGAGCCGGCCGCGTCGGCGGTCCGCAGCACCGTGCCGGCGTTCCCGGGATCGCGGACGTGGGCCAGCACGGTGAGCAGGGTGGGCCGGGCGGCCAGCGCGTCGGCCAGGCCGACGTCGACGAAGCCGCAGACCGCCAGCAGCCCCTGCGGGGTGACGGTCTGCGCCAGCTCGGCCATCACCTCGCCGCTGACCCGCAGCACCGGCACCCCGGCCCGTTCGGCGGCCAGCACCAGATCGGCGTGCCGGGACTCCGCCTCGGCCGTGGTGAACAGCTCCGTCAGCACGCCCGGCTGCGCCAGCGCCTCCCGCACCGCCTGCGGCCCCTCGGCCAGGAAGCGGCGCTCGCGGTGCCGGAACGTGCGCTTGGCGAGCCGCCGGGCCGCCTTCACCCGGGGCGACCGGATGGAGGTCAGCTCGCGGCCCGCCATGCTCACCGTGCTTCCCGTCTCCGTCGTCCGGACGACCTTCTGCCCGCCGATGCTCAGGCGGCCTTGGTGTCCTGCGCCGGCAGCGACTCCTTGGCCAGCTCGACCAGCGTCTTGAACACCTCGGGCTCGTTGACCGCGAGCTCGGCCAGCATGCGGCGGTCGACCTCCAGCTCGGCGGCCTTCAGGCCCTGGATGAACCGGTTGTAGGTCATGCCGTTGGCGCGGGCGGCGGCGTTGATCCGCTGGATCCACAGCCGGCGGAACTGGCCCTTGCGGTCCTTGCGGTCCCGGTAGGCGTAGGTCATCGAGTGGAGCATCTGCTCCTTGGCCTTGCGGTACAGCCGCGACCGCTGGCCCCGGTAGCCGCTGGCCCGCTCGAGGACGACCCGGCGCTTCTTGGCGGCGTTGACAGCCCGCTTCACACGTGCCACGTGTCAATCTCCTTTGCGCAAGGCCGGGCCCGCTGCGCCCGGCCGATGGTGGGGAAGGTCGGTGCGATGGCTACTTGCGAAGCAGCTTCTTGATCATCTTGGTGTCGGCGTCCGCGACCACGACGCGGCCGTCCAGCCGGCGGGTCCGCTTGGACGGCTTGTGCTCGAGCAGGTGGTTGCGGTTGGCGCGGCGGCGCGTCACCTTGCCGGAGCCGGTCAGCTTGAAGCGCTTCTTGGCACCGCTGTGGGTCTTGGTCTTCGGCATGGTCGCCGTCGTCTCCCTCGATCGTCGTCGTCCCGCGCGGACGCGGGGGCGTGCGCGACCGGGGCGCCCGCCATGGTCCACATGACGGCGCACCCGCTCGGCGCACCGAATGTACGTGCTGAAACCGCCCGGCCGGCTCCCCGGCCCGGGCACCGGCGCCCGGGCATGGCCGCCCGGACGCGCGGGCCACCGCGCGACGGACCGGTCGCCCCGGTGCCGTCGGGTGTCGCCCGCGAGGGATCCCCGGCCGTGCGGCCGGGGTCCTCAGTCCTCCCTGCGCGCGCGCTCGCGGCCGGCGGCGCGCTCGGCCCTGGCTTCCGCCCTGGCCTCGGCCTTCTTCTTGTGCGGGCCGATCACCATGATCATGTTACGGCCGTCCTGCTTGGGCCGCGACTCCACGAAGCCCAGGTCGGCGACGTCGTCGGCGAGCCGCTGCAGCAGCCGGAAGCCCAGCTCGGGGCGGGACTGCTCGCGCCCGCGGAACATGATGGTGACCTTGACCTTGTCGCCCGCCTTGAGGAACCGCACCACGTGACCCTTCTTGGTCTCGTAGTCGTGCGGGTCGATCTTCGGCCGGAGCTTGATCTCCTTGATGACCGTGTGCGCCTGGTTACGCCGCGCCTCGCGGGCCTTCATCGCGGACTCGTACTTGAACTTGCCGTAGTCCATCAACTTGGCCACGGGCGGCCGCGCAGTCGGCGCCACCTCCACCAAGTCCAGATCGGACTCCCGGGCGAGTTCCAGGGCCTTGACGATGGGGACGATGCCCACCTGTTCGCCGTTCGGGCCGACGAGCCGGACCTCGGGCACGCGAATGCGGTCGTTGATACGCGGTTCGGCGCTGATGGGACCTCCTTGGGGCGTTCCTTGGCCGTTGCCTCACTGACCGGTCGCGCCCGAGGGCCTCATGCGAAAAGCCCCGCACGACTCACATGCGGGGCCACCATCGGTGCGCCCGACGGCTCATGCCGCCGGAACGCCTCGCCGGAACGGGACACCGCGGTGCCCGTCGTCCGCCGGACCGATGACCCTCCGGCCTGATCGGCCGGACAGGTGGGAGTGGCCTCCGCTTGAGCACCCGGGGTCGCCCCCAGGTCGGTCAGCGAGTAACACTATCAGGTCTTGTGCGTCCACTGTACCTCATCCCCGGCCGGCGGCCAGGGGCCGGACGGCGGCGGATCAGCGCGGGGCGGCGCGCCGTTCGCGGGCGGCCAGCTCCGCCTCCCCCGCGGCCCGCATCGCCTCGACCGGGACGTCCCGGCGGCCGGTCATCAGCTCCACCTGGCGTACGGCCTGGTGCAGCAGCATCGGGAAACCGCCGACCACGATGCCGCCGGCGCGTTCGACCGCCTGTGCCGTCGCGGTCGGCCAGGGGGCGTACACCACGTCGAACAGCGCGCCGCAGGACCCGGCGACCCGGTCCGCGTACGGGTCGGCAGCCCGGCCGGGCAGCGTGGAGATCACCAGGTCGGCCGGCAGGACCCGCTCGAGCCCGCCGAGCTCCGTCACCTCGATCGTCAGGCCCAGCCGCCGGCCGACCTCGCAGGTCTCCCCCGCGCGGGTCCTGTCACGGACGCACAGGGTCACCGAGCGCACGCCCAGCTCGCGCAGCGCGGCCAGCGAGGACGCCGCCGTCGCGCCGGCGCCGAGAACCGCCACCGTGCGGGGCGCCGTCACGCCCGCCTCGGTCAGCGCGGTCACGATGCCGTACACGTCGGTGTTGTCGCCGTACCGGCGGCCGTCCCGCAGCAGCACCGTGTTGGCCCCGCCGACCGTCGCCGCCGGCTCGGAGACCTCGTCGACCAGCTTGAGGGCGGTCCGCTTGAGCGGCATGGTCAGCGACAGGCCCGCCCAGTCCCCGCCGAGCCCGTCCAGGAACGGCGCCAGGCCCGCCTCGTCGCACTCGACCGCCTCATACGTCCAGCCGGACAGGCCCATCGCCGCGTACGCCGCGCGGTGCAGCACGGGCGACAGCGAGTGCGCGATCGGGGATCCGAGAACCGCCGCCCGGGGCACTCAGCCGCCTCCGTTCTGCTTGTTGCGGTTGTACTCGGCGACCAGCCTGTTGTGCTCGGCCAGGGTGCGGGCGAACTTGGTGATGCCGTTCTCCGGGTCGGTGGTGACGAAGAACAGCCAGCCCTCGTCGGTCGGCTCCAGCACCGCCTGGATGGCGGCCGCGCCCGGGTTGGCGATCGGGCCGGGCGGCAGGCCGCGCGCGCGGTAGGTGTTGTACGGGCTGGTGGAGGCGCGCTCCTGGGCGCTCGCCTCGATGCCGAAGGTGCCGTTGGCGTACTTGGTCGTGCTGTCCATCTGGAGCAGCATCGACTTCTCCAGCCGGTTGTGGATCACCTCGGCGACCTTGCGCATGTCGCTGGGCTTGCCGCTCTCGGCCTGCACGATGCTGGCCATCGTCATGACCTCGTGCGGCTTGAGCCCGGCCGCGCGCGCCTTGGCCTCCAGGTCCAGGTCGGCGGCCTCCTGCTTGTACCGATCCACCATGGCCTTGAGCGCGGACTCGGCGGTGCCGTTGGGGTCCAGGTCGTAGCGGCCCGGCCACAGGTAGCCCTCGACCTTGCCCTTGGCGTACGACGGCAGCTCCAGCGCCTCGGGGTTCTTGAGGACCTTGTCGAACTCCTTGCGCGGGATGCCGGTCCTCTTCGACAGCTGCTCGGCGATCTGGGCGGCCCGCAGCCCCTCGGGGATGGTGATCTGGCTGCCGGCGCGGGACTTGGGGTCCAGCAGCAGGGCCAGCGCGGCGGCGGCCGACATCTTCTTGCGCATGGCGTAGAAGCCCGGCTGGATGCCGGCCGACTTGGGCTCCTTGGCGGCGACCTTGACGTAGGCCTTGGCGCTCTTGACCACGTCGGCGGCCTCCAGCCGCTCCCCGATGGTCTGGCCGGTGTCGCCGTTCTTGATCTGGACGGTCACGCTGCCGGTGCCCTGCCCGGTGTAGTCGGGGGTAGACAGCCGCTTTTCCAGCGCGACCAGGCCGAGCAGCCCCCCGCCGCCGAACACGGCGACCAGGAACGCCAGCGAGAACAGCACCGCGGCCCGGCTGTTGAGCCTTCGGCGGCGCTGCTTCTTGCGTGCCGTGGCCTGGGTGCGGCGGTCCCGCCGCTGGTCGGGATGACCGCCCCAGGCGGGTTCTTCGAAAAGGTCCAGATCGTTCATCGGCTTCCCCGGACGCTCTCGCCCGGCGGCAGCCCCGTCGCACGCTCGGCGTCGAGGGCGGCCTGCAGCAGCACCGCCGCGGCGGCCTGGTCGACCACCTGGCGGCGCTCCCTGCCGCGCACCCCCGACCGCCGCAGGCCGGCCTCGGCCGTGACGGTGGTCAGCCGCTCGTCGTACAACCGGATCCCGTCCTCGGGCAGCAGCCCCGCCAGCCGGCGGGCCAGCGCCTCGGCGAACCGCCGGGCCTCCTGGGCGGCCGGGCCGCTGCGGCCCGACAGCGAGGTGGGCAGCCCGACGACGACCTCGGCGGCCTCGTGCTCGGCCACCAGCTCGGCGATCCGGTCCAGATCGCCCTTGCCGCGCCGGACGGTCTCCAGCGGGGTGGCCAGGATGCCTGCGGGGTCGCTGCGCGCGACGCCGATGCGGACGCTGCCCACATCGATGCCGAGCCGGGTGCCCGGCCTCACGCCGACATCACCGCCCGATACGGGGCGGGCGGGACCGGCGGGACGGGCACCGGACGGGAACGACGGGATCCGCACACATACCGAACAATACGGGCGCAGCCCCGAACGTGGTTCGAAATCACGCGGAACCGACTGCCCGTTCCACCGCCGCCAGGGCGTCGCCGATGGCCTGCGGGTTCGCACCGCCGCCCTGCGCGAGGTCGTCCTTGCCGCCCCCGCCGCCGCCGAGCGTCCTGGCCGCCACGCCCACCAGCGCACCGGCCTTGAGCCCGCGCTCGCGGGCGCCCTCGGTGAGCGCGACCACGACCACCGGCCGGTCCTTCGGCACCCCGGCGATCATGACCACGGCGGGCCGGGCGGCCAGCCTGCCGCGCACGTCGGTGGCCAGCTTGCGCAGGTCGTCGGCGCCGGTGCCGTCCGGGGCGCGGTGCGCCACGAACGCCACGCCGTGCACGTCCCGGGCCCCGTCGGCCAGCGAGCCGGCGACCGCCAGCACCTGCTGCGAGCGCAGCCGCTCCAGCTCCTTCTCGGCCTCGCGGAGCCGGGTCACCACGCCCGAGATCCGCTCCGGCAGTTCCTCCTTGCGGGCCTTGAGCTGCTCGGACAGCTGGGCGACCAGCACGCTCTCGCGGGCCAGGAAGCGGAAGGCGTCGATGCCGACCAGCGCCTCGACCCGGCGCACCCCGGCGCCGATGCTGGACTCGCCGAGCACCTTGATCAGGCCGAGCTGCCCGGAGCGGGCCACATGGGTGCCGCCGCACAGCTCACGGGAGTACTCGCCGACCTCCACGACCCGGACCTCGTCGCCGTACTTCTCGCCGAACAGCGCCAGCGCGCCCATCGCCCGGGCCTGGTCGATCGAGGTGTGGAACGCCCGCACGTCCAGGTCGTTGATCAGCACCTCGTTGACCTCGTCCTCGACGTCGCGCAGCACGCTCGGCGGGACCGGGCCGGTGCTGGTGAAGTCGAACCGGAACCGGCCGGGCGAGTTCTCCGAGCCGGCCTGCGCGGCCGACTCTCCCAGCGCCCGGCGGAACCCGGCGTGCACCATGTGGGTGGCGGTGTGCGAACGGGAGATCGCGCGGCGCCGCTCGGTGTCGATCTCGGCGAACGCCGAGTCGCCGGCCTGCGCCTCGCCGTCGCGGACCGTGCCGCGGTGCACGATCAGCCCCGGCAGCGGGGACTGCACGTCGCGGACCTCGATCCGGGCGCCGTTGCCGAGCCGGATCACGCCCTGGTCGGCGAGCTGGCCGCCGCCCTCGGCGTAGAACGGGGTGCGGTCCAGCACCACCTCCACGTCGGTGCCCGCCCCGGCCGCCGGGACGGACGCGCCGTTGACCATCAGGCCGACCAGCCGGGCCTCGCCGCTGACGTCGTGGTAGCCGGTGAAGTCCACCCGGCCGCCGGCCAGGTCGAGCAACTGGCCGAGCACCGACACGTCCAGGTTGCCGGTCTTCTTGGCGGCGGCGTCGGCCTTGGCCCGCTGCCGCTGCTCCTCCAGCAGCCGGCGGAAGCCCTCCTCGTCGACCTGCAGGCCCTGCTCGGCCGCCATCTCCAGGGTCAGGTCGATGGGGAAGCCGTAGGTGTCGTGCAGGGTGAACGCCTGCGCCCCGGCCAGCGTCGTGCGGCCCGACCGCCGGGTCTCCTCCACCGCCTGGTCGAAGATCGCCGTGCCGGTGCGCAGCGTCTGCAGGAAGCGCTCCTCCTCGGCGTCGATCACCGCGTGGATGTTGGCGGCGGTGCGGGTCAGCTCGGTGTACTGCTCGCCCATCGCGCCGATCGCCACCGCGGTCAGCTCGTGCATCAGCCCGCCGTCCTGGCCGCCGAGCAGCCGCAGGTTGCGGATGGCGCGGCGGAGGATGCGGCGCAGCACGTAGCCGCGGCCCTCGTTGGCGGGGATGATCCCGTCGGCGACCATCATGGTGCCGGCCCGCACGTGGTCGGCGATCACCCGCAGCGACACGTCGGCGCGGTGCTCGCGGCCGTACGTGGAGCCGGTCAGCTCGGCCGCCCGGTCCAGGATCTTCCACAGGGTGTCGGTCTCGTAGATGTTGTCGACGCCCTGCAGGATCGCGGCCATCCGCTCCAGGCCCATGCCGGTGTCGATGTTCTTGGCGGGCAGCGGGCCGGCGATGTCGAAGTCGGTCTTGCTGCGGACCTTCGACAGCTGCTCCTGCATGAAGACGAGGTTCCACACCTCCAGGTAGCGGTCCTCGTCGGCGACCGGGCCGCCCTCACGGCCGTACTCGGGGCCCCGGTCGTAGTAGATCTCCGAGCAGGGGCCGCCGGGGCCGGGCACGCCCATGTGCCAGTAGTTGTCGGCCAGCCCGCGGCGCTGGATCCGCTCCTCGGGGACGCCGACCTTGCGGTGCCAGATGTCGGCGGCCTCGTCGTCGTCGAGGTAGACGGTCACCCACAGCCGGTCCTCGGGGAACCCGAAGCCGCCGTCGGCCTCGGAGCGGGTCAGCAGCTCCCAGGCGAACGGGATGGCGCCTTCCTTGAAGTAGTCCCCGATCGAGAAGTTGCCCAGCATCTGGAAGAACGTGGCGTGCCGGGTGGTCTTGCCGACCTCGTCGATGTCCGGGGTGCGCACGCACTTCTGCGCGCTGGCCATCCGCGGCGCGGGCGGGGTGCGCTGCCCCAGGAAGTACGGCTTGAACGGCACCATCCCGGCGGGGACCAGCAGCAGCGTGGGGTCCTCGGCCACCAGGCTGGCCGAGGGCACGACCGTGTGCCCCCGCTCCTCGAAGAACGTGAGGAAACGGCGTGCGACCTCTGCCGACTCCATGTCAGTGGCCATCCTTGTCTTCGTCGATAACGGTGTAGCGGGCCTTGAGGATCCGGCGCGGCGGGGCGCCCTCGGCGGCGGGCGGGTCGCGGTCCAGCGCGATCGCCTCGCGCAGCTCGGCCTCCCGTTCCCGGGTCAGCTCGGCGACGTCCCGCGCGAACAGCCGCAGCCGCTCGCCGGTCGTCAGCGCCTGCCGGGCGGCGCGCCCGGCCAGGCTCTGCGGGGTCAGCTGGCGGGCCATCCGCGTCGCCTTGCGGGTCGCCCACACGCCGGTGCCGGCGCCGACCAGCAGCCAGAACGTCCGTCTCATCGGCGTCCCCTCCCGTTCGCGCGGCGGGCCGGCAGCTCCGGACGCTCGGGGGCGCGCTCGGCGGCGCGGCCGGCCAGCGCCCTGCGCACCCCGTAGGAGAACGCCGCCGCCTTGACCACCGGGCCGCCGAACACCGACGACACCACGGTGCTGACCGCCGAGACGTTCTGGGTGACGCCGGCGACCTGCCGGGTGATCACGTCGGTCCGGCCGAGCTGCTCGTTGGCCCGGCGGACCGTCTCGGTCATGTCGTCCAGCAGCGGGACGGCCTGGTCGGCGAGTTCGGAGACCAGCTTGGTGGCCTCCCCGATCAGCTTGGCGAGCCGCAGCAGCGCGTAGGCCAGGAACGAGACCAGGATCGCCCAGAACATGGCCACGATCAGGCCTGCCAGCTCTCCACCAGTAAGCATCCGGGTTTCCGTTCGCGTCGCCGTCCGTCGTCAGGCCAGGTGCGGTGCGCACGACCATACCGTGTGCGCACCGGCCACCCGTACCGGGTTTCGCTGGCCGTGCGGCGTGTCACGGACCCCGTCGGCGGCGCGGGTCCGTGTACTCCTACCGGCAGGTTAGCCGGTCCGCGGCCGCGTGGTGGCGTTCACTCCTCCCGCCGGCCGCGCAGCACGGCGCGGATCCGTTCCAGCACGTCGGACCAGCGCGCCTCGGCGCCGTGCCGGGTGGGCCGGTAGTAGCGCCGGCCGGCGACCGGGTCGGGGGCGTACTGCTGCCGCACCACCCCGCCCGGATGGTCGTGGGGGTACTTGTAGCCCTCCCCATGGCCGATCTTGGCGGCCCCTTTGTAGTGGGAGTCGCGCAGATGCGGGGGAACGGGCCCGACCAGGCCCTTCTTGACGTCGGCGACGGCCTCGCCGATGGCGGTGACGACGGCGTTGGACTTGGGCGCCAGGGACAGGTGGATGACCGCCTGGGCGAGGTTGATCCGGGCCTCGGGCAGCCCCACGAACTCCACGGCCTGCGCGGCGGCGGTGGCGGTCTGCAGCGCGGTCGGGTCGGCCATCCCGACGTCCTCGCTGGCGTGCACGATCAGCCGCCGGGCGATGAACCGGGGGTCCTCCCCCGCCTCCAGCATCCTCGCCAGGTAGTGCAGCGCGGCGTCCACGTCGCTGCCCCGGATGCTCTTGATGAACGCGCTGACGACGTCGTAGTGCTGGTCGCCCTCCCGGTCGTAGCGGACCGCGGCCCGGTCGACCGCCTTCTCCAGCACGTCGACGTCGATGACGCCCGTCCCGTCGGCGACCAGCGCGGCGGCCTCCAGGTAGGTGAGCGCGCGGCGGGCGTCCCCGCCGGCCAGCCGGATCAGGTGGTCCTCGGCCTCCGGCGCCAGCTCCACCCGGCCGCCCAGGCCCCGTTCGTCGGTCAGCGCCCGGTCGATCACCTGCCGCAGGTGGTCGTCGCCCAGCGGTTCCAGGGTCAGCAGCAGCGACCGTGACAGCAGCGGGCTGATCACCGAGAAGAACGGGTTCTCGGTGGTGGCGCCGATGAACGACACCCAGCGGTTCTCCACCGCCGGCAGCAGCGCGTCCTGCTGGGCCTTGTTGAACCGGTGCACCTCGTCGACGAACAGCACGGTCTGCCGGCCGGTCATCCCCAGCTCGCGGCGGGCCAGGTCGATCTCGGCGCGGACCCGCTTGACCCCGTCGCTGACCGCCGAGATCTCCACGAACCGCCGCCTGGTGACCCCCGCCACCACGTACGCCAGGGTCGTCTTGCCGGTCCCGGGCGGCCCCCACAGCACCAGCGACATCGGCGCGTCCCGGTCCACCAGTTGCCGGATGGGCGTGCCGGGCCCCAGCAGATGCTCCTGCCCGACCACCTCGTCGAGCCCGCTGGGCCGCATCCGCACCGCCAGCGGCTGCTGCGCGGCCACCGCCCGCCCGGCCGTGCCGCCCGGCCCCGGCTCGGCGGCTCCCACGGGCCGCACGGGCCGTGCGGGCCGTGCGGGCTCGGGAGCGGGCTCGTCGAAGAGGCCGTCGGGCTGCACGGGATCACCCCTGGACATGTGTTCGACATTAGTGGCTTGCACGGACACGGCTCCCGCCCCGTCGATGTGGAGCCGTCGAGACGCCGTGCGGGCACATGGTGAACGGCGATATTCGCCGTCTTGGGGGGATCGTTCGGGGTCGTACTGTGCTATCCAAGGGTCCGGGAACATCCCCTTGTTCCCGGACGTTGGGCGGCCAGGAGTGACGGCGTGAAGGCGACAGGCATGCGAGGGCGCGTCCCGCACGGGGTCGCGGGCATGCTCGTCGTGTTGTTCGCGCTGGCGGGCGTGGCGTTCAGCTACGGGCTCGGCGGGCACGCGCCGCCGCTGCAGGCGTGCGTGATCCACATGCTGGCGCCGGGTCAGGCGCCGCCGACCGGGCCGGGGATCCTGGCCCAGGACCAGGCGCAGCCCGCTCCGATGACGCCCCCGGCGCATCCGGAGGCGTGCCTGTCGCTGGCGATCCTGCTGACGCTGATGGTGCTGGTGCTGGCGGCGGGGCCGCGGCGGCGCGGCGCCCGGCCGCCGAGGTTCGGGTGGGTGGTGCGCCGGCCGGCGGGGGCGACGCCGAGGGCTCGTTCGCTCGCCGTTCTGCAGGTCCTGCGGCTGTGACGGCGGGCCGTCGCGCGGCACGGTGCCGCGCGGGCAGCAACGTCCGTCGATCAAGAGCCGTACCCGAAGGAAACCCCCATGTCCAAGAGCGCCAGGAACCGCAACAACCGCCAGAAGAACCCGCTGACCCACTCCGGCCCCCCGTGGGGCGCGATCGCCTTCTTCTCCGTGATCGGGGTGATCGTCGTCGCCGCGATCGGCTTCGCCGCCTGGCAGGCGTTCAAGCCGGCCACGCCCATCGCCGGGCTGGTCGAACGGGACGGGCTCGCGCAGGACCACGTGGAGACCAGGGTCCAGTACGACACCGTCCCGCCGATGGGCGGCAAGCACAACCCGGTGTGGCAGAACTGCGACGGGCGGGTCTACGACCAGCCGGTGCAGAACGAGCACGCCGTGCACTCGCTGGAGCACGGGGCGGTCTGGTTCACCTACAAGCCGGGCCTGCCCGCCGACGACCTGAACAAGCTGAAGGAGAAGGTCTCCGGCACCGACTACACCATGCTCAGCCCGGTGCAGAACCAGGACGCGCCGATCATCCTGACCGCCTGGGGCAAGCAGGTGAAGGTGAACGACGCCGACGACGAGCGGATCGACGCCTTCCTCAAGGCGTTCCTCAAGGGCCCGCAGACGCCCGAGCCGGGCGCCGCCTGCTCCGGCGGTAAGGCCACGCCGTGACCCAGGCCGCCGAGCAGGCCGCCGAGGGCCGCACCCGGGGACGCGCGGTCAGCCTGGTCCTGGCGGGACTGGTGGCGCTGGTCGCGGTGCTGTGGGTCGGGATGTCGGCGCTGCGTCCCGGCGGCCCCTCCCCCGACGGCCCGGAGGCCGGGTTCGCCCAGGACATGAGCGTCCACCACGCCCAGGCGGTGCGGATGTCGTTCCTGGTGTACGACGCCACCGAGGACGAGAGGGTCCGCACGCTGGCGTACGACATCATCAACACCCAGTCGCAGCAGATCGGGATGATGACCGCCTGGCTGGACGCCTGGGACGCGCCGAAGGTGAACCCGGGCAGGTCCATGCAGTGGATGCGGGGCCACGGCGGCCACGGAACCGGCACCGGCGGGGCCAAGTCGATGCCCGGCATGGCCACCGACGAGCAGCTCGCCCGGCTGGAGAAGGCCGAGGGCCGCGACGCCGAGGTGCTGTACCTCAGGCTGATGATCGCCCACCACAGGGGCGGGGTGTCGATGGCCCGGGCGGTCCTCCCGCTCACCGACGACGACCAGGTGGAACGGCTGGCGACCACCATGGTCAACGGGCAGCGGTCGGAGATCGAGCTGATGACCGCCATGCTGCGGGAGCGGGGCGCCACGACGTGACACGGCCCGGCGCCGCGACGGCGCCGGGCCGGTCCGTGTTCCGGAGGCCGCGTCAGGGCCGCGCGGGCTCCTCGGGCCGGGCGTCGATCCCGGCCTCCTTGCGCTGCTGCTCGGTGATCCCGGTGGGCGCGCCGGTCAGCGGGTCGTACCCGGAGGCGGCCTTGGGGAAGGCGATCACGTCGCGGATCGAGTCCCCGCCGGCCAGCAGCATCACGGTGCGGTCCCAGCCGAACGCGATGCCGCCGTGCGGGGGCGGGCCGTACTTGAACGCCTCCAGCAGGAACCCGAACTTGGTCTCGGCGTCCTCCTTGCTCAGCCCGAGCACGTCGAACACCCGCTGCTGCATCTCGGCGCGGTGGATACGGATCGAGCCGCCGCCGATCTCCATCCCGTTGCACACGATGTCGTAGGCGTCGGCCAGCGCCACCTCGGGGTTCTCGTGGAAGGTGGCGGCGTACTCGGGCTTGGGCGCGGTGAACGGGTGGTGCACCGAGGTCCAGCCGTTCTGCTCGCCGCCGTCGTCGGTGGCGGGCTCGAACACCGGCGGGTCCACGATCCACACGAACGCCCAGGCGTCCTCGTCGATCAGGCCGCAGCGGCGGCCGATCTCCAGCCGCGCCGCGCCCAGCAGCTCGCGGGAGGCGTGCCGCTGCCCGGCGGCGAAGAACACCGCGTCGCCCGGCCTGGCCCCGGCCGCCTCGGCCAGCCCGGCCCGCTCGGCGTCGGAGATGTTCTTGGCGACCGGCCCGGTCAGCGTGCCGTCCTCCTGGACCAGCACGTACGCCAGGCCGCGGGCGCCGCGGGCCTTGGCCCAGTCCTGCCAGGCGTCCAGCTCCTTGCGGGTCTGCCCGGCGCCGCCCGGCATCACCACCGCGCCCACGTACGGGGCCTGGAACACCCGGAACGGGGTGGCGGAGAAGAACGCGGTCATGTCGACCAGCTCGTTGCCGAACCGCAGGTCGGGCTTGTCCGAGCCGTACTTGGCCATGGCCTCGGCGTAGCTCATCCGCGGGATCGGCCGGGGGACCTCGTAGCCGGCGATCTCCTTCCACAGCCGGGCCACCAGCTCCTCGCCGACCGCGATGACGTCGTCGGCCTCGACGAACGACATCTCGATGTCGATCTGGGTGAACTCCGGCTGCCGGTCGGCGCGGAAGTCCTCGTCCCGGTAGCAGCGGGCGATCTGGTAGTAGCGCTCCAGGCCCGACACCATGAGCAGCTGCTTGAACAGCTGCGGCGACTGCGGCAGCGCGTACCAGTGCCCGGGCTGCAGCCGCACCGGCACCAGGAAGTCGCGGGCGCCCTCCGGGGTGGAGCGGGTCAGCGTCGGGGTCTCCACGTTGACGAAGCCCTGCTCGCGCATCACGTCGTGCACCAGGTAGGCGGCCTGGGAGCGGATGCGCATGGCGCGGGCCACGTTCTCGCGGCGGATGTCGAGGTAGCGGTACTTCAGCCGCACCTCCTCGTTGACGTTGACGTCGCCCTCGATCGGGAACGGCAGCGGCGCGGACTCCGACAGCACCTCGATGTCGGTGGCGGCGACCTCGATCTCGCCGGTGGGCAGGTCGGGGTTCTCGTTGCCCTCGGGGCGGACCCGGACCTCGCCGGTGATCTTGACGCAGTACTCCGACCGCAGGTCGTGCGCCATGCCTATTACGCCGCCCGAGCCCACCTCCTCCTCACGGAACACCACCTGGGACACGCCGGTGGCGTCGCGCAGGTCGATGAACGTGACCCCGCCGTGGTCGCGGCGGCGCGCCACCCAGCCGGCCAGCGTCACCTGCTGCCCGGCGTGCTCGCGGCGCAGGGTCCCGGCGCCGTGCGTGCGGATCATCGTGCGAGCCTCTCCTTCAACGTTGCCGTGATGTCAGCGAGCGGGACGGCGACCTGGTCGCCGGACGCCAGGTCCTTCAGCTGGGCGGACCCGGCGGCGATATCTCGCTCGCCGCAGATCACGGCGTAGGCCGCCCCGGACCGGTCGGCGCTCTTCATCGCGTTCTTGAGGCTCTTGCCCGCGCGGGCCATGTCGGCGGCGATCCCGGCCCGGCGCAGCTCGGCGACCAGCGTGAACATCCTGCGTTCGGCGGGCTCGCCGAGCGGCACCGCGTACACCTCGCACAGCGGCGGCACGGCGGGCGTCACGCCCTCGGCCTCCAGCGCCAGCATCGTGCGGTCCAGGCCGAGACCGAAGCCGATGCCGGGCAGCGAGGGACCGCCGATGGTCTCGGCCAGCCCGTCGTACCGCCCGCCGCCGCCGATGCCGGACTGGGCGCCCAGCAGCGGGTGGTCGAACTCGTAGGTGGTGCGGGTGTAGTAGTCCAGGCCGCGGACCAGGCGCGGCTCGTCGGTCCACTCGACGCCCAGCTCGGCGAGCAGCTCGCGGACCTTGTCGTGGTGGGCCTTGCAGGCCGCGCACAGGTGGTCGGCCATCAGCGGGGCGTCGGCGACCTGGGCCTTGACCTCGGGGCGCTTGTCGTCCAGCACCCGCAGCGGGTTGATCTCCACGCGCTGCCGGGTCGCCTCGTCCAGGTCCAGGCCGCGCAGGAACTCCTGCAGCCGGGTCCGGTAGGCGGGCCGGCACTCACGGCAGCCCAGCGAGTTCAGCAGCAGCCGCACCTGGGTCAGGCCCAGGTCCCGGTACCACTGCCAGGCGATGGCGATGGTCTCGGCGTCGATGCCGGGTTCCTCGCTGCCGATCGCCTCCAGGTCGAGCTGGTAGAACTGCCGGTAGCGGCCCTGCTGGGGGCGTTCGGCGCGGAACGCCGGGCCGGTGGTCCACACCTTGACCGGCAGGCCCTGCTTGTGCAGGCCGTGCTCCAGCACGGCGCGCAGCACCCCGGCGGTGAACTCCGGGCGCAGCGTGATGGACCGGCCGCCGCGGTCGGAGAAGGTGTACATCTCCTTGCTGACCACGTCGGTGGACTCGCCCACCCCGCGCTTGAACAGCTGGGTGTCCTCGAAGACCGCCAGCTCCACATAGCCGTATCCGGCCAGCCGCGCCTGCTCGGCGAAGGCGTCGCGGATCGCCCGCAGCACCTCGGCGCGCGGCGGAAGATATTCGCTGACCCCCTTGGGGGCCTGGAAGCTTCCACTCATGATGTGTGATCAAAGTCCTCTGCTGGGCCCCTGCTCGGGCGCCAGGTCCGCCAGGAACGGGTTGGTGGCCCGCTCCCGGCCGATGGTGGTCTGCTGGCCGTGGCCGGGCAGCACGATCGTCTCGTCCGCCAGCGGCAGGCACACCCGCGCCAGGCTCTTGAGGATCTCCTCGTACGATCCGCCCGGCAGGTCGGTGCGCCCGATCGAGCCGGCGAACAGCAGGTCCCCGGTGAACAGCACCTCGGGGAGATCGCCGCTCTCCGGCGTCCGGAACGTCACCGACCCGGGGGTGTGCCCCGGCGCGTGGTCCACGGTGAACCGCAGCCCGGCCAGTTCCAGCACCATCCCGTCGGTCAGTTCCCGCACGTCGTCGGGCTCGCTGAGCTGCAGCCCGCCGAACAGCTGCCGGCCGGCGCCCAGGGACAGGCCCTTGGCCGGGTCGGTCAGCAGGTCGCGGTCGGCGGGATGGATGTAGGCCGGCACGTCACGGGCGCCGCACACCGGGGCCACCGACCAGATGTGGTCGAGATGGCCGTGCGTGGCGATCACCGCGACCGGCTTGAGCCGGTGCTCGCGGACGATCTCCTCGATCCCGTCCTCGGCGTCCTGCCCGGGGTCGATGATCACGCATTCCTCCCCGGCGGCGGGCGCCACGAGATAGCAGTTCGCGGCGAAGGAGCCGGCGGGGAACCCTGCGACGAGCACGGTCGTCCTCTCTTGCAGACTCGGGCGCCGCTGGATGCGCGGCGCTTCGAGCGTACCGGCGGGGCCAGGGCCATCGCGAACGAGATCGGCCGCCGTGTCGGGGCCGGCGGCGGACGCGGCCCGTCCGGGGCGGGCATCCCGTACCCTCCCTTGGCCGGTACCATGCGCACCACTGAACTTGGCTGGGCACCGCGAGGAGGGCACGCGTGGCGGGGAAGGACCGCAAGAAGGAACTGGCCCGGCAGCGCTACCTGCGCCAGCAGGCGCGCCGGGAGGCCGAGGCCAGGAAGGCGCGCCGGATCCGGGTGGTGGGCTCCGCGGTGGCGGTCGCCCTGCTGGCCGGCGGCGGCTTCGGCATCGTCGCGCTGGTCGGCGGGGACGAGGGCGCCAAGGCCGACCCGGCGGCGAGCACCCCGCCGCCCGAGGACGGCAAGCCCAAGCAGGAGATCGCCCTGCAGAAGGTGAGCGTCTCCGGCGAGGAGGGCGGCTCGGCCAAGTGCAAGTACCCGGACTCCGACAACGACCAGGGCGCCCCCAAGGGCCTGGACAAGCCGCCGGCCACGGCCGTCTACGACGGCAAGGTCACCGCCACCCTCAAGACCAGCCTCGGCGACGTGAAGATCGAGATGGACGCCGACAAGGCGCCGTGCACCGTCAACTCGTTCGCGCACCTGGCCGAGGAGAAGTTCTTCGAGAACGTCAAGTGCCACCGGCTCACCACCGCGGCGTCGCTGAAGGTGCTGCAGTGCGGCGACCCGACCGGCTCCGGGGCGGGCGGGCCGGGATACCGTTTCGCCAACGAGAACACCAAGGGCGCGAAGTACACCCGCGGGGTCGTCGCCATGGCGCACAGCATGGAGCCCGACAGCAACGGCAGCCAGTTCTTCATCGTCCACGGCGACTCGGAGCTGCCGGCCGACTATACGATCTTCGGGAAGATCACGTCGGGGATGGACGTCATCGACAAGGTGGCCCAAGCCGGGGTGGCAGCGCAATAGCGCCCATACGGCTATGGTTTGGAGGGTCCGGCCATGAGGTAAGAATGGCCGGACCATGATGGGAGGCAATGGTGTCCAGCGCCACCGATCCCTACGGTCGTGTTGACGACGACGGCACGGTCTACGTGAAGACCGCCGAGGGCGAGCGGGTCGTCGGGTCCTGGCAGGCCGGCGCTCCGGAGGAGGCCCTTGCCTACTTCAAGCGCAAGTACGACGCGCTGGTCACCGAGATCGAGCTGCTCGAGCAGCGGGTCCGCACCACCGACCTGGCGCCCGCCCAGGCCGAGCAGAGCATCGCGCGGCTGCGCGAGTCGGTGGTGGACGCGCACGCCGTCGGCGATCTGGACGCCCTGCTGCGGCGGCTGGACGCGCTGAGCGAGCTGGTCGGCAAGCGCCGCGAGGAGGTCCGCGCGCAGCGCGAGCACGCCCGCGCCGAGGCCCGCCTGGTCAAGGAGCGGATCGTCGCCGAGGCCGAGCGGATCGCCGCCGAGGAGACCCACTGGAAGAACGGCGGCGAACGGCTCCGCCAGCTGGTCGAGGAGTGGAAGGCCGCCGACCGGATCGACCGGCCCACCGAGACCGCGCTGTGGAAGCGGCTGTCGTCGGCCCGCAACGCGTTCACCAAGCGCCGCAAGGCCTACTTCGCCACCCTGGAGGACCAGCGCGAGCAGGCCCGCGCCGAGAAGGAGCGGCTGGTCGCCGAGGCCGAGGCGATGGTGGACTCCACCGACTGGAGCGAGACCGCCGCCGCCTACCGCGACCTGATGCGCCGGTGGAAGGCCGCCGGCCGGGCCGGACGGGACGTCGAGGAGGAGCTGTGGGCCCGGTTCAAGGGCGCGCAGGACACCTTCTTCGCCGCCCGCGCCGCCGCCTACGCCGAACGCGACCAGGAACTGCGCGGCAACGCCGAGGTCAAGGAGCAGATCCTGGCCGAGGCCGAACGGATCCTGCCGGTCCGCGACGTCCGCCAGGCCCGCCAGGCGCTGCGGCACATCCAGGAACGCTGGGAGGCCGCCGGTCCCGTCCCCCGCGACTCGCGCGACCGCCTCGAGGGCCGGCTCCGCAAGATCGAGGACGCCGTCCGCGCGGCCGAGGAGGCCGAGTGGCGGCGCACCAACCCCGAGGCCCGCGCCCGCGCCGAGGCCACCGTCAACCAGCTCCGCTCCTCCATCGAGCAGCTGGAGGCGCGCCTGGCCAAGGCCCGCGACGCCGGCCGGGACAAGGACGTCAAGGACCTCGAGGAGGCCCTCACCGCCCGCCGCGCCTGGCTGGAGGAGGCCGAGCGCACCCTCGCCGAATTCACTCGTTCTTGACTGCGCTCGCGCGGCTCGCGGGCCTTTGACGCGCGGCCGTTCGTCGTCGCGGTTCAAGATCGCTCATTCCTCGCGATCTTGAACCGCTCCTCCTCTCGACCACGCGGGCCCGCTCGCGGTGGCCTTCAGGACCCACATGTACAGGGCCTTTATGAGGTCGGGTGCGGGGTTCCCGGCCCGGGCATGTTCACCGGGCGTGGTCGTTCGGGATGAACGGATGTCCGCCGTTCGGTGGGCGAGGCTCGGCGTGCGGGACTCCGCCGTTCGGCGGATGGGCTCAGTGGGCCGGTGCGGGGGTTCTTGCGGGTGAGGCTCCTTGCGCTTCGGGCTCGGAGGCCGGGCCTTTGGCCAGGGCGGTGAGGGACAGGATCGTGGCGGCCAGGACCAGGGTGTTGCGGGCGGCCAGGGTCCAGGTCTCCAGGGTTTCGGCGGCCATCAGGCCGGGCCAGTTGATCGGGTAGAGGAACTGGCTGAGGGCGGTGGCGGCCAGGATCAGCAGCACGGCGGGACGCTGGCGGGTGCGGCGGTGGGCCAGGCAGACGGCGCCCAGGCCGAGCAGCCACAGGAAGTACTGGGGGGACAGGACGCGGCTGGTGGCGACGGCGGCCAGCACGGCGGCGAAGGCGACGTCGCAGCCCCAGGCGGTGTTCCAGGAGCGGCCGGAGCCGCGCCAGGCCAGCAGGGCGACCGCCAGGAGGGCGACGACCGTCAGATACGGGAGGACGTCGGCGACCCGGGCGACGTGGGGGCCGACGAGTTCCATGGAGCCGTACTGGTAGACGATGGTGCCGCCCCACCGGTCGTCCATCCGGCCCAGCATGAACGGGGTGGCGGCCAGGGCCTCGCATTCCAGGCCGCGGCCGACCTGGGCGTCCAGGAACGACCAGGGGGCCCTGCCGCGGGCCAGGGCGAAGACCAGCAGGACCGTTCCGCAGGTGACCGCGAAGGCCGCGACGGAGTGCAGGCTGCGGCGGGTGCGCGCAAGGGCGGCCAGCAGGAGGACGGGCCAGGCCTTGAGCAGGGCGCCGAGGGCGGCCAGGACGCCGAAGAGGCGGGCGCGGTGCAGGAAGAGCAGCGCCGCGACGGCGGCGACGGTGACGATCAGGTCGTACCGGACGTAGCTCATCGGGCCGAGCGCGACGATGCCGAAGGTCCAGAACCAGGCGCCGCCCAGCGACCCGTCCCGGCGGGAGCGGGTCAGCAGCCACATGATCACCAGGTCGGCGGCCAGGGCGACCAGCGCGAACGTGGTGGTGTAGTCGCCGCCGAGCCGGTGCGGCAGCAGCATCACCGGGGCGGCCAGCGGCGGGTACTGCCAGCGGACGTCGCCCTCGGGGAACGCCCCGGACGCCAGGATCCGGGCCCACTCGGCGTAGATCGCCGGGTCGCCGAGGATCTCCTCGCGCCGCGGATACGGGAACCGGTCGACGATGATCAGCAGGCCGATCAGCCGGGTGGCCAGCCAGCAGCCCCAGACCGCGGCCAGTCTCACCGGGCGGCGCCGCTGGTCACGCGGTACACGTCGTAGACGCCGTCGACCGAGCGGACCGCCTTGAGCACGTGCCCCAGATGCTTGGGGTCGCCCATCTCGAAGGTGAACCGGCTGACCGCGACCCGGTCGCGGGTGGTGGTCACCGACGCCGACAGGATGTTGACGTGCTGGTCCGACAGCACCCGGGTGACGTCCGACAGCAGGCGGGGCCGGTCCAGCGCCTCGACCTGGATGGCCACCAGGAACACCGAGTCCTCGCTGGGCGACCACTTCACGTCGATCAGCCGGTCGGGCTGGGCGCGCAGGTCGGCGACGTTCCCGCAGTCCTCGCGGTGCACCGACACGCCGTGGCCGCGGGTCACGAAGCCCACGATGTCGTCGCCGGGCACCGGGGTGCAGCAGCGCGACAGCCGGACCCACACGTCCGGGTCGCCGGCCACCACCACGCCGGGGTCGCCCGCGGGACGGGTGCGGCCCTTGCGGCGGGTCGGCAGCGCGACCTCGGCCATGTCCTCCTCGGCGCTCTCCACCCCGCCGAGGGCCTCCACCAGCTTCTGCACCACGTTCTGGGCCGACATCTGGCCCTCGCCGACCGCCGCGTACAGCGCGGACACGTCGGAGAAGCGCATGTCACGGGCCAGCGCCAGCAGCGCCTCGCCGGACATCATCCGCTGCAGCGGCATGTTCTGCTTGCGCATCGCGCGGGCGATGGACTCCTTGCCCGCCTCGATCGCGGTGTCGCGCCGTTCCTTGGTGAACCAGTGCTTGATCTTGTTGCGGGCGCGGGCGGACTTGACGAAGTTCAGCCAGTCCCGGCTGGGCCCGGCGTCCGGCGACTTGGAGGTGAACACCTCCACCAGGTCGCCGTTGTCCAGGGCGGACTCCAGCGGCACCAGCCGGCCGTTGACGCGGGCGCCGATACATCGGTGCCCGACCTCGGTGTGGATGGCGTAGGCGAAGTCGACCGGGGTGGCGCCCTGCGGCAGGGCGATCACGTCGCCCTTGGGGGTGAAGACGAAGACCTCCGACACCGACAGGTCGAACCGCAGCGACTCCAGGAACTCGGCCGGGTCGGCGGTCTCCTTCTGCCAGTCCAGCAGCTGCCGCAGCCACTGCATGTCGGCGGCCCTGCGCCCGCCGACCGTCTCCTCCTTGTACTTCCAGTGCGCGGCGACCCCGTACTCGGCCCGGCGGTGCATGCCCCAGGTGCGGATCTGCAGCTCCACCGGCTTGCCCTCCGGGCCGATCACGGTGGTGTGCAGCGACTGGTACATGTTGAACTTGGGCATCGCGATGTAGTCCTTGAACCGGCCGGGGACCGGGTTCCATCGCGCGTGGATCGAGCCGAGGGCGGCGTAGCAGTCGCGCACCGAGTCCACCAGCACCCGGATGCCCACCAGGTCGTAGATGTCGTCGAAGCCCACGTCGCGGGCGATCATCTTCTGGTAGATCGAGTAGTAGTGCTTGGGGCGTCCGGTGACGGTGGCCTTGATCTTGGCCTCGCGCAGGTCGCCGGAGACCTGCTCGATGACCTGCTGCAGGTAGACGTCGCGGCGCGGGGCGCGTTCGGACACCAGCCGGGCGATCTCGTCGAACCGCTTGGGATAGAGGGTGGCGAACGCCAGGTCCTCCAGCTCCCACTTGAGCGTGTTCATCCCCAGCCGGTGCGCCAGCGGGGCGAAGACCTCCAGCGTCTCGCGGGCCTTCTTCTCCTGCTTGTGCCGCGGCATGTAGCGCAGGGTGCGCATGTTGTGCAGCCGGTCGGCGAGCTTGATCACCAGCACCCGGATGTCGCGGGCCATCGCCACGACCATCTTGCGCACGGTCTCGGCCTCGGCGGCGTCGCCGTACTTGACCTTGTCGAGCTTGGTGACCCCGTCGACCAGCGCGGCGATCTCGTCGCCGAAGTCGTCGCGCAGCTCCTCGAGGGTGTACTCGGTGTCCTCGACGGTGTCGTGCAGCAGCGCCGCGCACAGCGTCTCGGTGTTCATCCCGAGCTCGGCGAGGATGGTGGTGACCGCCAGCGGGTGGGTGATGTACGGGTCGCCGCTCTTGCGCTTCTGGTCGCGGTGGTAGTACGCGGCGACGTCGTAGGCGCGTTCGATGAGCCGGATGTCCGCCTTGGGATGGGTGTTGCGGACGGTCTTGATCAGTGGTTCCAGTACCGGGTTCATGGTGGTACCACGCTGGGCGCCCAGCCTCGCGAGCCTGCGGCGGACGCGGGCGGCCGACGGTGGGACGGTGGCCGCGGACGGCTGCCCCGCGGACGGGGCGGCGGGCGGCGCGGACGATGCCGGCGCCCGTGCGGGCGCCGTGGATGCGGCGGGCGCGGCCGGACGGCGCCCCTGGTCGGGCGTCGCGGTGCGCGCCGCGGGCCCCCGGTCCTGTGGGGCCTCCGCTACCGCGTCGGTCGAGACCACCTCACCTGGCACCCAGCCTCCTCTCAACGCCGGTCATGCGTCGCTCGATGTCCGTCCGGGGCCCGTGTGGGGCGCCCGGTGGAACCTCCGGCGTCGTTGCCGGCGCTATCACTCTGGGGGAGGACCCCCAGACCCCCGACACGCGGGACGGATGGTCCTCGGCTCCGCCGGTGCTCCCCGCGGTCATCCGCCCCGCAGGCGGGATCACCGCCTGCCCTGGTCCGGCCAGTCTAGCCGCCGGGTTTTCGGTACTACACCGTAACCAGGGCGTGAACGTCCAGATTCCCCAGCTTGTCCCGCCCGTTCAGGAACGACAGCTCCATCAGCACCGACAGTCCGACGACCTCGCCGCCACCGCGCCGCACCAGTTCGGCGGCCGCGCGGGCGGTGCCTCCGGTGGCGAGCACGTCGTCGACGATCAGCACGCGCTCACCGGGCCGCAACGCGTCGGTGTGCATCTCGATCGTCTCGGTGCCGTACTCCAGATCATAGGTCTGCGCGTGCGCCGCCGCGGGCAGCTTTCCCTTTTTCCGCACCGGAACGAACCCGGCGCCGAAGTGGTAGGCCACCGGGGCGGCCAGGATGAAGCCGCGCGCCTCGATCCCGACGATCTTGTCGACGGTGCCGCGGCCGTGGTACGAGACGATCGCGTCGACCACCCCGGCGAACGCCACGTGGTCGGCCAGCAGCGGGGTGATGTCCTTGAACATCACACCGGGCTTGGGATAGTCCGGGACGTCCCGGATGCGCTCGGTGATCAGCCTGGTGAGATCGATCATCGCTACCTTCTCGTCCGCCGGCGCTGCTGCCGGGTGCCGCGCCTGGGCTGGCGCCGCGGCCCGGCCTGCACGACCTTGACCTTACGGGGCTCGTCCTCGGCGGCCTCGGCCGCCCCGTCCCCGGGCGTCTCCTCCGCCGGGGCGCCGCCCGCCGGCACGGCGGTCCGCACCTGCCGCTTGGCGCTGGTCTGCCGCGCCCTGACCCGTTCGCGCAGTTCCCGGTAGCGGGGCTCGCGCTCCTTGAGCTGGACCAGCAGCGGGGTCGCCACGCACAGCGAGGAGTACGTGCCGACCAGGATGCCGACGAACAGCGACAGCGACAGGTCCTTCAGCGCCCCCGCGCCCAGCAGGAACGTCCCCACGAACAGGATCGAGGCCACCGGCAGGATCGCCACCAGCGAGGTGTTCAGCGACCGCACCAGGGTGTTGTTGAGCGCCTCGTTGGCGGCCTGGCTGTAGGTCCTGAGCCTGCCGGGCGTGCCCAGGTCGCGGGTGACCTCCTTGATCATGTCGAAGACCACGACCGCGTCGTACAGCGAGTAGCCCAGGATGGTCAGGAAGCCCAGCAGGGTCGCCGGGGTGACCTCGAACCCCGACCAGGCGTAGATGCCGGCGGTGATCACCAGGTCGTGCACCAGCGCCACCATCGCGGCCAGCGCCATCCGCCACTCGAAGGCCACCGACAGGTAGCCGACGATCAGCAGCATGAACACCGCCAGCGCCAGCCAGGCCTTCTCGGTGATCTCGTCGCCCCAGGTGGAGCCGATGATCTGGGCGCTGACCTGCTCGGCGGGCAGGCCGAACTCCGCGCCCACCGCCCGCTGCACCTCGGCGACCTCGGCCGACGGCAGCGACTCGGTGGTGACCCGCCAGCCGCTGCTGGTGGACTGCACGATCACCTGGTGCGGCCCGGCCTCGGCGACGGTGGAGCGGACCTGCTCGATGGAGGCGTTCGGGGCCTTGAAGGTGAACACCGACCCGCCGGTGAACTCCACCCCGAACGACAGGCCCCGGACGACCAGCCCCGCGATGGAGACCGCCAGCAGGATCGCCGACAGCGAGTACCACAGCCGGGGACGGCCGACGATGTCCGCGCTGACCTCGCCCTTGTAGATGCGCGACAGCACGGCGCGGATGGCGACCATCAGGCCTCCTTGACCAGGGACGGGGCGGGCCGGGCGCGGCGCAGCCGGGCCGGGTCCAGCCCGGACCAGCGGTGGCCCTTGGCGAAGAACTCCCGGCGGGCCAGCAGCGCCACCATCGGCTTGGTGAAGCAGAACACCACCACCACGTCGATCAGCGTGGTCAGCCCGATGGCGAACGCGAAGCCCTTGACCCCGCCGATGGCCAGCGCGTACAGCACGGCGGCGCCGATGAACATCACCGCGTCGGCGACCAGGATGGTGCGCCGGGCGCGCCGCCAGGCGGTCTCCACCGAGGGCCGCAGCGGGCGGCCCTCGCGCAGTTCGTCGCGCAGGCGCTCGAAGTAGACGATGAACGAGTCGGCGGCGATGCCGATCGACACGATCAGGCCGATCACATGGGCCAGCGACAGCCGGAACCCGAGGGTGTCCTCATGCCCGAGCAGCACCACCGACAGGTAGGTGATGCCGGCGGCGACCGCCAGGCTGGCCACCGAGACCAGGCCCAGGCCCCGGTAGTACAGCAGCGAGTAGGCCACCACCAGCACCAGGCCGATCGCGCCGGCCAGCATGCCCTTCTCCAACTGGTCGGAGCCGAGCGTGGAGGAGACCGTCTCGATCGAGGAGCGCTCGAACTTCAGCGGCAGCGCCCCGTAGTCCAGCACGTTGGCCAGGTCGGTGGCGTACTGCTGGGTGAAGCTGTCGGGCGGGCCGTTGATGGTGGCCTGGCCGCCGGCGATGGGGCCCTCGGTGATCTGGGGCGCGGAGACCACCTGGCCGTCCAGCACGATGGCGATCTGCCGGCGGGGCGACATCCCGTTGGCCTGGTACTCGCCGTAGGCGTCGGCGGTCAGCTCGGCGAACTGCCGCGCGCCCTGGCTCTCGAACTCCAGCGACACCGACCAGCCGGTCTGCCCGTCCTGCACGTTCGGCGGAACGGCGGTGGCGTCGGCGATCTGCCGGCCCTCCACCCGCACCGGGCCGAGGATGTACTTGACCTCGCCCTCCCGGTCACAGGCGGCGACCCACTTCCTGCGCGGGTCGTCGGCGCCCGGCGCCTTCCTGCCCGCGCCGGAGCAGTCCAGCTTCTCGAACTGGGCGATGACGGCCTTGTCGTCGATGCCGCTGTAGTCCCGGGTCAGGTCGTTCAGGTCGAGCGGGGCGGAGGCCGAGGGCGAGGGGCTGCCGGACGGGGAGGGCGAGCCGGACGCGGTCGGCGTGGGCGAGGAGGCGCCCTGCGACGGGCTCGGCGACGAGGTCGCCGACGGGCCCGGCGAGCCGGTCGAGCCGGCCGACGGGCTGGGCCGGGCGGTCTGCGGGGCGATGCCCGCCGACGCGTACACCTGCCGGAACTGCAGCTGGGCGGTGGTGCCGATCAGGTCCACCACCCGCCGCTGGTCGCCGGTGCCGGGGACCTGGACCACGATGTGGTCGTCGCCCTGCGGGGCGACCTCGGCCTCGGAGACGCCCAGGCCGTTCACCCGGTCCCGGATGATGTTCACCGCCTGCTGGAGCTGGGCCTCGGGCGGGCTCTGCCCGTTCTCGGTGACCGCGGTGAGCGTCACCGTGGTGCCGCCCGCCAGGTCGAGCGCCAGCTTGGGGGTGGTCTGTCCCTGCAGGAACATCACCCCGGTGAGCGCGGCCAGGACGGCGAACAACAGCAGGATCGTCCGGCCGGGCCGGGAGGGAGTGCTCGGCGGTGCCAATGGGGGTCTCTTCCGGGTTGTGCGGGACGGGTCAGGCCGAGGGCTTGTCCGCCTTCTGCTCGTCCTCGGCGGCGTCGGCGTCGGCGTCCTTGTCCAGGTCGACGGCGTCGCCGCCCTTGACGTCGTCGTCGGAGACGATGTTCATGATGGCGGCCTTGACGAACCGGACCCTGACGCCGGGCGCGATCTCCAGGACCACCCCGTCGTCGTCGACCTCGGTGACCTCGGCGTACATCCCGCTGGTGGTCATCACCCTGACGCCGGGCCGCAGCGAGCTCTGCATCTGCATCTGCTCACGGCGGCGCTTGTTCTGCGGCCGGATGAGCAGCAGGTAGAACACGACCGGGATGGCCAGCAGCAGGATCAGGTTGAACACGCCGCTGCCGCCGGACTGCTGTGCGAGGAACATGCTGTCGCCCATCGAAGGGCATCCTTCCAATGTGGGTTGCCCCAGCATTCCGCCGGAATGACGTTCGCGCGCGGGACCGCCGGCTGGGGACGGCGACCAAGTCCCGGAGTTTAGAGATTACGCGAACCACCGGCAACGACGGGACGACCGGGACGGCCGGGAAGTTCCCGAACGGTTATTCGGGATCGTCCCCCTGGTCGTCCTCCAGCGCGAACAGCGTGTCGGCCATCGGCGCGGACGGCGGCGGGGTCAGGCCCATGTGCCGCCAGGCGGCGGGCGTGGCGATCCGGCCGCGGGGGGTGCGCGCCAGCAGTCCCTGCCGGACCAGGAACGGCTCGGCCACCACCTCGACCGTCTCCGGCTCCTCCCCCACCGACACCGCCAGCGTGGACAGGCCCACCGGTCCCCCGCCGAACTTGCGCAGCAGCGACCTCAGCACGGCGCGGTCGAGCCGGTCCAGGCCGCGCTCGTCCACCTCGTACAGGGTCAGCGCGGCCCGCGCCAGGTCGCGGGTGATCACCCCGTCGGCGCGGACCTCGGCGTAGTCGCGGACCCGGCGCAGCAGCCGGTTGGCGATCCGGGGGGTGCCGCGGGACCGGCCGGCGATCTCGGCGGCGCCCTCGTCCTCGATCCGCACGTCCAGCAGCCGGGCCGAACGGCGGATGATCACCTCCAGCTCGGCCGGCTCGTAGAAGTCCATGTGCGCCACGAAGCCGAACCGGTCGCGCAGCGGCCCGGGCAGCATGCCCGCCCGGGTGGTCGCGCCGACCAGGGTGAACGGGGCGATGTCCAGCGGGATGGCGGTGGCGCCGGGGCCCTTGCCGACCACCACGTCGACCCGGAAGTCCTCCATCGCCATGTAGAGCATCTCCTCGGCGGGGCGGGCCATCCGGTGGATCTCGTCCAGGAACAGCACCTCCCCCTCCGAGAGGGTGGACAGCACCGCGGCCAGGTCCCCGGCCCGTTCGATCGCCGGGCCGCTGGAGACCCGCAGCGGCTTGCCCAGCTCGGCGGCGATGATCATGGCGAGGGTGGTCTTGCCCAGGCCGGGGCCGCCGGACAGCAGCACGTGGTCCGGCGGGCGGCCGCGGCGCAGCGCGCTGTGCAGCACCAGCGACAGCTGCTCGCGGACCCGGTGCTGGCCGATGAACTCGTCCAGCCGCTTGGGCCGCAGCGCCGCCTCGATGACCCGTTCCTCGCCGTCCGCGCCGGCCTCGGCGGACACCAGGCGGTCGTGGTCGGTCATGGCTTGGCGAGCTTCTTGAGGGCGGACTTGAGCAGGTCGGCGACCGGCGGGACCTGCTCGCCGTCCAGGTCGGCGGCGACCGCCTCGACGGCGGCCTCGGCGTCCTTGGCGGACCAGCCGAGGTTGATCAGGCCGGTGGCGACCTGGCCGCGCCACGGGTCGGCGGCGAGCCGGCCGCGCGGGGCGGTCTCGCCGTCCCCGGCGACCGGGGCGCCGAGCCGGTCCTTGAGCTCCAGCACGATGCGCTGGGCGCCCTTCTTGCCGATGCCGGGGACCTTGGTGAGGGCGCCCACGTCCTCGGTGGCCACCGCGCGGCGCAGCGCGTTCGGGCTGTGCACGGCGAGCATGGCCAGGGCCAGCCGGGGGCCGACGCCGCTGGCGGTCTGCAGCAGCTCGAACGTGGCGCGCTCGTCGTCGTCGGCGAACCCGAACAGGGTCAGCGAGTCCTCCCGCACCACCAGCGAGGTGGGGACCTCGGCCTCCTCGCCGACCTGCAGCCCGGCCAGCGTCGCGGGCGTGCACTGCAGCGCCAGCCCGACCCCGCCGACGTCCACGACGGCGCCGTCGGGGCCCGCGGCGGCCACCCGCCCTCGGACAAAGGCGATCACGACCTGCTCCCTGTCTGTCGTACGGCGCGGCGGGCCGCCTCCAGCCGGGCCTGCGCGCCGCCGCGCCACACGTGGCAGATCGCCAGTGCCAGCGCGTCGGCGGCGTCGGCCGGCTTCGGCGCGGTCTCCAGCCGCAGCAGCCTGGACACCATCGTGGTGACCTGGGCCTTGTCGGCGCGGCCGTTGCCGGTGACGGCGGCCTTGGCCTCGCTGGGGGTGTGCAGCGCCACCGGCAGCCCGCGGCGGGCGGCGGCCACGATGGCGATCGCGCCGGCCTGCGCGGTGCCCATCACGGTCCGCACGTTGTGCTGGGCGAACACCCGCTCCACCGCGACGGCGTCGGGGGCGTACTCCTCCAGCAGCGCCTCCAGGCCGGTCTCGATGCCCAGCAGCCGGGCGGCGATGTCCTCGTCGGGGCTGGTGCGCAGCACCGTGACGTGCACCAGGCGCAGCGGGGCGCCGGGAGCGCCGTCGACGATCCCGACCCCGCACCGGGTGAGCCCCGGGTCGACGCCCAGCACGCGCATCCGCCACCCCTTCGATCATGTGTTCGGGTGCCCACGTTACCGGGGGACGCGCGAACCCACCCGTATCCCCCCGTGCGTGTCGGGGGCCTGGGGGTCGCCCCCCAGAGCGACAGGTCAGCCGATGGCCGCCAGCACCTCGTCGGAGACGTCGAAGTTGGCGAAGACCTCCTGGACGTCGTCGCTGTCCTCGAGCGCCTCGATGAGGCGGAAGACCTTCTTGGCGGTCTCCTCGTCCAGCGGCACCGACACGCTGGGCAGCCAGTTGGCGTCGGCGGACTCGTAGTCGATGCCCGCCTCCTGCAGCGCGGTGCGCACCGCGACCAGGTCCCCGGCCTCGCAGATGACCTCGAAGTTCTCGCCGAGGTCGTTGACCTCCTCGGCGCCGGCGTCCAGCACCGCCAGCATCAGGTCGTCCTCGGTGACGCCGTTCTTCGGCACGATGACGACGCCCTTGCGGTTGAACAGGTACGACACCGAGCCCGGCTCGGCCATCGAGCCGCCGTTGCGGGTGACCGCGGTGCGCACCTCGGAGGCGGCCCGGTTGCGGTTGTCGGTCAGGCACTCGATCAGCAGGGCCACGCCGCCGGGGGCGTACCCCTCGTACATGATCGTCTGCCAGTCCGCGCCGCCGGCCTCCTCACCGGCGCCCCGCCGGCGGGCCCGCTCGATGTTGTCGTTGGGGACGGAGTTCTTCTTGGCCTTGTAGATCGCGTCGTACAGGGTCGGGTTGGCGTCCGGGTCGCCGCCACCGGTCCGCGCCGCCACCTCGATGTTCTTGATGAGCTTGGCGAACAGCTTGCCGCGCTTGGCGTCCAGCACGGCCTTCTTGTGCTTCGTCGTCGCCCATTTGGAATGGCCGGACATCGCTCTACTCCTCCTCCATCGCCCGGCGCACCAGATCGGCGAAGTACCGGTGCACGCGGAAGTCCCCGGTGAGCTCGGGATGGAACGCGGTCGCCATCAGGCGGCCCTGACGGACGGCGACGATCCTACCGGTCCCCTCGCCCCCCTCGACGCGGCCGAGGATCTCCACCCCGTCGCCGACCGCCTCGACCCAGGGCGCCCGGATGAACACGGCGCGGAACGGCCCGTCCGGCGGCCCGGCCATCCCCGGCAGGTGCACGTCGGCCTCGAACGAGTCGACCTGCCGGCCGAAGGCGTTGCGCCGCACCGTCATGTCGATCCCGCCGACGGTCTCCTGGCCCTCGACGCCGTCCCGGATCCGGTCCGCCAGCATGATCATCCCGGCGCAGGACCCGTAGGCGGGCATCCCCGCCTCCACCCGCTTGCGCAGCGGCTCCATCAGCTCGAACGCGCGGGCCAGCTTCCACATCGTGGTGGACTCCCCGCCGGGGATCACCAGCCCGTCCACCCGCTCCAGCTCGGCCGCCCGGCGCACGGACACGACCCGCGCCCCGCACGCCTCCAGCGCCCGGGCGTGCTCGCGCACGTCCCCCTGCAGAGCCAGCACACCGATGGTCGGCACGACCTCGCCCACGCGAAAACCTTCCAGAACAGACGCAAATCCCCTTCAGAGCCTAAACGCTCCACCGCCCCGTCCGTTCCCGGGGCGGCGCGCCCCGGGCGTTCCTCATCCCAGCTTGAAGCGGCGCAGCGGGAGTTCGAGGGGGAGGAAGCCGTCCTCGCCGCGGTCGGCGATGCCGCGGCCGAACATGTGGGCCGCGGCCAGGTCCAGGCCGAAGGACTCCTGGTCGAACGGGAGGGGGACGTCGGGGGCGCCGGCGTCGACGGCCTTCCAGTAGGGCTGCTCGACGGGCAGGCGCTCGCCCTGGTCGACCACCACGCCGTCCTCGGCGGTGACGAACACGTCGCGGACCAGCTCGCCGCCCTCGTACCGGCGGAACCAGCAGCCGGAGACCACGGCGTGCAGGACCAGCACCCCGGCGGTGCCGCCGGGCAGGGCGCGGCCGACGGTGTCGGCGATGCGACGGGCGTCCTCGTCCATCCCGAACAGCCGCCGGTCGCACACCAGCAGCGCGCGCTCGTAGGCCCCGACGAACACCTCGTCCTCGTACGGCCACAGCGCGAAGTCCAGCACCGTCTCGCCGGTCTCCACCAGGCCCGCGGCCGGGTGCAGGCCCCGGGCGACCCCGGCGGCGGCGGCCGCGTCCAGGCTCATCCCCGGCCGGAAGACCTCCGCGGGGTCCCCCTCGATGGCACAGGCGAGCGCAACCGACCAGGCCATAGTCTCCCCTCCTGCAGCCCGCCCCGCCCCGCGGCGTTCCCCCGCCGGGGCGGCCGCCGCCAGCGTAACCCGCATCGGGGCGGGCGGCGAGCGGTGATCGGCGAACGGTCACCGGCCGGTGCCGGCCGCGCGTCACCAGCCGCGGTTGGCCAGCCGCTCCCGGTCGGCGAGGGTGTCGACGTTGATGCCCACCATGGCCTCGCCGAGCCCGCGGGAGACCTTGGCGATCACGTCGGGGTCGTCGTAGAAGGTGGTGGCCTTGACGATGGCCTCGGCGCGGCGGGCCGGGTCGCCGGACTTGAAGATGCCCGAGCCGACGAACACGCCCTCGGCGCCGAGCTGCATCATCATGGCCGCGTCGGCCGGGGTGGCGATGCCGCCCGCGGTGAACAGCACCACCGGCAGCTTCCCGGTCTGCGCGACCTCCCTGACCAGCTCGTAGGGGGCCTGCAGCTCCTTGGCGGCCACGTACAGCTCGTCCTCCGGCAGCGCGGTCAGCCGCTTGATCTCGGCGCGGATCTGCCGCATGTGGGTGACGGCGTTGGACACGTCGCCGGTGCCGGCCTCGCCCTTGGAGCGGATCATCGCCGCGCCCTCGGTGATCCGGCGCAGCGCCTCGCCGAGGTTGGTGGCGCCGCACACGAACGGCACGGTGAACGCCCACTTGTCGATGTGGTTGCTGTAGTCGGCCGGGGTGAGCACCTCGGACTCGTCGATGTAGTCGACGCCGAGCGACTGCAGCACCTGGGCCTCGACGAAGTGCCCGATCCGGGCCTTGGCCATCACCGGGATGGACACCGCGTTGATGATGCCCTCGATCATGTCGGGATCGCTCATCCGGGAGACGCCGCCCTCGGCGCGGATGTCGGCGGGCACCCGCTCCAGGGCCATGACCGCGACCGCGCCGGCGTCCTCGGCGATCTTGGCCTGCTCGGGCGTGACCACGTCCATGATCACACCGCCCTTGAGCATCTCCGCCATGCCGCGCTTGACCCTGGCGGTCCCGGTCTCGGGGGCGGGCTGGCCGGGCTGGGCGGTCTGGTCGGCGGGGACGGAACTGGCAGTGGACACCGGGTTACCTCACGAAACGGACGACTGTGGCACGTCCATGGTATGGCCTGCCCGACATGCGCCACGACCCGCCGGAGTGTCGCTTGTGTCTCCCCCGGCGTTACACGGTGTCGGCCGTCAGGGGATCTTGGGGGCGCCGTCGTTGACGAGCACGATCCAGACCTGCCCGGTGGCGAACGTCATCGGCCGCCCGTCCGCCGTGGTGTAGGTCGTCCCGCGGTCGGCGCTGGGCCGGGACCAGCGCACGTCGTAGGACTTCCCGTCGCGCAGCACGACCGCGCGGCCGCTGCCGACGGTGTGGACGACCGGGGTGTAGGCGCCGTTGACGTCCTTGTAGCGGGAGCGGGTGGTCTTGGCGTACTGGACGACGACCGTCTGGGGGCCGACCACGCCGCCCTCGGCGGCGGTGTTGGTTCGGCCGTCGTGGGTGGTCAGCCAGCGCTTCTCCTTGGCCGACCAGGTGAAGCCCATGCTCGCCGAGGGCCACCGGGCGGTGAAGGACCTGGTGGGCCTGCCGCCCTCGGGCGCGGGGCCGAACCGGAAGCCGATGTCGCGGGGCCGGTCGGCCCTGGGCGCCCGCTTCAGCAGGTCCCGCGGATCGGCGTACAGGTTGTAGGGGATCTGCCGGGCGCCGGAGCGGTAGTAGGCCGAGCCGCCGGTCTCCTGGGAGACCTCGTAGATCGGGGCGCGCCGGATCTCCTTCTTGAACTTGGAGTTCACCCCCGAGAAGGCGAAGGCGGGGCGGCCGTACTGGCGCAGGATCTCCAGGTCGGAGACGCGGGCGCTGCGGACCGGCCCGAGCGTCCGCGGCAGCGTGGAGGAGTAGATCGCCATCAGCCGGGTCTCGCCGCCCTCGACCTGCTCGACGTAGACGATGTCGGCGGCGCGGACGCCCGACTGCGGCAGCGCCGACCGGGTGTTCTCGATCTTGACGGCCAGGACCGGATTGTCCAGTCCCTTGGCGCCGCCGTTGAACGGGTGGTACGCCGGGGCCGCCGCGGTCGTGGCCTGCGGCGCCGGGACGGTGGGCGGCGGGGCGGCCGCGTTCGGCGGCGATCCGTCGTCCGAGCAGGCGGTCAGGCCCGCCCCCAGCGCGCCGATGCCCAGCACGGCGACCGCCCGGCGTGTCGCGAAACGCACATCCAACCCTTTCCCCGGCCTTTGCGTCGAACGTGGCCGAGGGTAACCGACCGGGCGAAATGCTCGGGGCCCGGACGATCCTCGCTTCGCTGCGATCGTCCCGGGAGCGACGGGTCAGAAGTCGGGCGGAACGTCGTCGATCTCGAAGAAGTCGGGCACCGGGGCCTTGCCGGCCAGCGGGATCACCCGCACCAGCAGCTTGCGCCGCGCGATCCGGGTGGCGGACACCGCGTCGTTGTAGAACCGGCGGGCGAAGGTCACCTTGCGGCAGGCCGCCTCCAGCTCGTCCAGCAGCGCCGTCCCGTCGCCCCGCGAGTCCAGCGTGGCGCGGAAGTCCGGCTGGCCGACCACGGCGCGCAGGGCGCGCGACAGGTCGCTCTCGGCGAACTCGCGGCCGTCGGCGTCGGCGGTGCGGGCCTCGTGCGCGGCGGTGGCCAGCACCAGGCTGGTCGCCGGGTCCAGCAGCCGGGAGGCGGCCAGCTCCAGGGCGACGGCGGCGCGCCGCACCAGCGCGGCGTCCAGCGCGGCCCGCGCGGTCTCCACCCGGACGTGCAGCCGGTCCAGCCGGGTCGCCCGCCACGACACGTACAGCCCGGCCAGGAACAGCACGGCCAGCCAGAACAGCAGGTCCAGCAGCCAGCTCGGCGGCATCAGGCGGTGACTCCGGCCTCGACGACCCGCGCGCCGTCCATCGCGACGGTCTCGTAGACGCGCACCACGTCCCGCGCGACGGTGGACCAGTCGTAGGCGCGCACCGCCGCCCGCGCCTCCGCCGACAGCTGCTTGCGGCGGGCCGGGTCGTCCAGCAGCTCGTCGGCGGCCTCGGCCAGCGCCTCGTGGTCGCCGACCGGGAACAGCGCCCCGGCCCGGCCGTCCTGCAGCACCTTGCGGAACGCGTCGATGTCGCTGGCCAGGATGGGCGCGCCCGCCGACATCGCCTCGGCCAGCACGATCCCGAACGACTCGCCGCCCAGGTTGGGGGCCACGAACACGTCCACCGAGTGGTAGGCGCGGATCTTGTCCTCGTCGCTGACCAGCCCCAGCAGCACCACCCGGTCGCGCAGCTCCGGGGAGACCCGGGCCAGCACGTCGTCGGCGTCGCCCGGCCCGGCCACCAGCAGCCGCAGTCCCGGCCGCCGCCGGCCGAGGATCTCGAACGCCTTCAGCAGCACCTGCAGGCCCTTGCGGGGCTCGTCCATCCGGCCGAGGAACCCCAGCGTGCCGCCGCCGGGCCGGGGCTCGGCGCCGTCGCCGCGGCCGGGCCAGCCGGGCAGCGGGTCGGCCATCGCGTACCGCTCGGTGGCGACCCCGTTGGGGATCAGCACCGCGTCGCCGCCCAGATGCTCGACCAGGGTCTTGCGGGCCGCCTCCGACACCGCGATCCGGCCGGTGATCTTCTCCAGGGCGCTCTGCAGGATCGGCGCGGTCACCGACACCACCCGGGACCGCTCGTAGGAGGCGTGGAACGTCCCGACGATCGGCCCGTCGGCCGCCCAGCAGGCCAGGATGCCCAGCGAGGGGGCGGCGGGCTCGTGGACGTGCAGCACGTCGAAGTCGCCGTCGCGGATCCAGCGCCGCACCCGGCTCGCGGACAGGAACCCGAACGCCAGCCGCGCCACCGACCCGTTGTAGGGCACCGGCACCGCGCGTCCCGCGCCGACCACGTAGTGCGGCAGGGGGGCGTCGTCGTCGGCGGGGGTCAGCACCGACACCTGGTGCCCGGCCGCGATCAGCGCCTCGGCCAGGTCGCGGATGTGCTGCTGGACGCCGCCGGGGACGTCCCAGGTGTACGGGCAGACGATCCCGATCTTCACGACAGGTCCTCCACCCAGACTCTCTGCAGCATGTGCCAGTCCTCGGGATGCTCGGCGATGCCCCGCTGGAAGGCCAGCGCGAGCTCCTGGGTCATCGCGCGGATCTTGTCCTTGCGGCCGCCGGCGTCCGGGACGGCGATCTGGTCGTGCACGCGGGCCGCCCACCTGCGGCCCTCGTACCACAGGGTCACGGGGTACAGCGCGGCGCCGGTCTGCACCGCCAGCGCGGCGGGGCCGGCGGGCATCCGGGCGGGCCGGCCGAAGAACTCCACCTCCAGGCCGCCGGCGGTGAGGTCCCGGTCGGCGACCAGGGCGACCAGCCGGCCGGCGCGCAGCCGCCGCGCCAGCGTGCCGAACACCATCGCGCCGCTGCCGTCGCCCAGCGGCAGCACCTCGAAGCCCAGGCTCTCCCGGAACGCCACGAACCGGTCGAACAGCGACTCGGGGCGGAGCCGTTCGGCGACGGTGGTGAACTTGTAGCCGTGCAGCGCCACCCACGCGCCGGCCTGCTCGTAGTTGCCCATGTGCGGCAGGGCGATCACCGCGCCGCGGCCGGAGTCCAGGGTGGCGAAGAGCTTGTCGTGGCCGCTGACGACCATGTCGGCCAGGATGCGCTCGGGGCCGATCTCCGGCAGCCGGAAGACCTCCAGCCAGTACCGCATGTAGGAGCGCATCGCCCGCCTGGACAGCCGGCGGACCTCCTCGTCGACGGCGTCCTTGCCCAGCACCCGGCACAGGTTCTTCTCCAGTTGCCGCACTCCCCTGCCGCGCTGCTGCCAGGTGCGGTCGGCCAGGGCGGTGAACAGCGTCCGCGCGGCCCGTTCGGGCATCTTGCGCACCACCGTCCAGCCCAGCGCGTAGGCGGCGTCGGCGGCCTGCTCCCGGATCCGGCCGGTGTCGGGAAGGGTCATGGGCGCGGCTCCGGGACGCGCGGCCGCGGGGCGTCGTCGGCCAGCGCCTGCCGGCGCACCGCCAGGAACCGCTGGCCCACGGTGAACGTGCTCAGCGCGGCCAGCAGCCACAGCGCCCCGGCCAGCACGTACGGGACGCCGAGCCCGTCGAGCCCGGCCGCCACCAGCACGATGATCAGGCGTTCGGAGCGTTCGGCGATCCCCACGTCGCAGGTGTAGCCCAGGCCCTCGGCGCGGGCCTTGGCGTACGACACGACCACCCCGGCGACCAGGCAGTACAGCGCGACGTAGGCGAGCGGGCGGCGGTCGGCGTCCAGCAGCCCGGCCATCAGCCCGGCGAAGATGGCCGCGTCGGCGACCCGGTCGGAGGTGGAGTCCAGGAACGCGCCCCACTTGGAGATCTTCCCGGTGACCCGGGCGACCGCGCCGTCCAGCATGTCGAACAGCACGAACGCGGTGATCACCACGGTCCCCCAGAAGAACTCGCCGAGGGGGTACAGGCCCAGCGCGCTGGCCACCACGCCCACGGTGCCGATCACGGTGATCATGTTGGGCGACACTCCGGTACGCGCCACGGCCTGTCCGATCGGGGTCAGGACACGTCCCAGCGCGGGCCGCAGTTTGTTGAGCATCGCCATCCGTTCTCGTGCCGGGGTACGGGTGCTCCGGGCGGGAATGCCACGGGGCGCCCATCGTAGTGGTTGATCTCGCGGCGGGCGGACCTCGGGCGGCGCCGCACCGCCGTGCCGGACAGGTCTCGCCTGGCCGTACCTTGCCGCATCTTGTCGTACATCTGGGTTGTTTCCGGTGACGACCCCTTGTGTTCAGCCTCAGGTCGGGAAATTGTGGTGCAACGGGTGTGACGCCGGTCACCCCACGGCGCCGCACTCGGCACGTGAGCGGCCCGATCCGCCGTACGGGCGCGGACCGGGCCCGAGACCGCGCGGGCCCCCGGCGGGCCCGCCCGTCGAGGGAGGCAGCCATGGCGGAGAAGACTCACCCGGGAGCCGCGGGCAGGGCGCCGGAGGCCGTCCGGCCCGACAGGATCCGCAACGTCGTGCTGGTCGGCCATTCCGGAGCGGGCAAGACGACGCTCGTCGAGGCGCTGCTCGCTGCGACCGGTACGATCCAGCGGCCCGGTCGCGTCGAGGACGGCTCGACGGTCAGCGACTACGACGAGGTCGAGGTGCGCCAGCACCGTTCGGTCAACCTGTCGGTGGCGCCGCTGGAGTACGGCGGCGTCAAGGTCAACCTGCTGGACACCCCCGGCTACGCGGACTTCGTCGGGGACCTGCGGGCCGGGCTGCGGGCCGCGGACGCCGCGCTGTTCGTGGTGTCGGCGGTGGACGGCGTGGACGGGCTGACCCGGATGCTGTGGGAGGAGTGCGCCCAGGTCGGCATGCCCCGGGCGGTGGTGATCACCAAGATCGACCAGCAGCGGGGCGACTTCGACGAGGTGCTGGCCGCCTGCCAGGAGGCGTTCGGGGAGGGCGTGCTGCCGTGCTGGTTCCCGGTCGGGGACAAGCTGTTCGGCCTGCTCACGCAGACCTGCTTCGACTACGCCTCCGGCAGGCGGGTGGAGTGCGAGCCCGACCCGCAGTACCTGGACCGGATCGCCGAGCAGCGCGGCGCGCTGATCGAGGGGATCATCCAGGAGAGCGAGGACGAGGGCCTGATGGACCGGTACCTGGCCGGCGAGGAGATCGACGTCAAGTCGCTGATCGCCGACCTGGAGAAGGCGGTGGCGCGGGGCGGGTTCTACCCGGTGCTGTGCACCGCGGTGCCGCACGGCGACCGGCCCGGCCCGGTGATCGGCATGCTGGAGCTGCTGGAGGTGATCACCCAGGCGTTCCCGTCCCCGCTGGAGCACGGGCTGCCCCCGGTCACCACGGTCGACGGCCGGCCGGTCGAGGGCCTGCGGTGCGACCCGGACGGGCCGCTGCTGGCCGAGGTGGTCAAGACCGTCTCCGACCCGTACGTGGGGCGGATCTCGCTGGTCCGGGTGTTCTCCGGGACGCTGCGGCCGGACACCGTGGTGCACGTGTCCGGGCACGGGCTGGCCGACCGCGGCCACGAGGACCACGACGTGGACGAACGGATCGGCGCGCTGTCCTCGCCGCTGGGCAAGCACCAGCGCACCGTCGACGCCTGCGTCGCCGGGGACGTCTGCGCGGTCGCCAAGCTGACCCGGGCCGAGACCGGCGACACCATCTCCGACAAGGACCGGCCGCTGCTGATGACGCCCTGGCAGATGCCCGACCCGCTGCTGCCGGTCGCCATCGAGGCCAGGTCCAAGGCCGACGAGGACAAGCTCAGCCAGGCGCTGGCCCGGCTGGTGGCCGAGGACCCGACGCTGCGGCTGGAGAACAACTCCGAGACCCGCCAGCTGGTGCTGTGGTGCATGGGCGAGGCGCACGCCGACGTGCTGCTGGACCGGCTCAAGACGCGGTACGGGGTCGAGGTGCAGACCGTCGAGCTGCGGGTGCCGCTGCGGGAGACCTTCGGCGGACGCGCCCAGGGCCTGGGCCGGCACGTCAAGCAGAGCGGCGGGCACGGCCAGTACGCGATCTGCCATGTGGAGGTGGAGCCGCTGGGGTCCGGCGAGGGCTTCGAGTTCTCCGACAAGATCGTCGGCGGGGTGGTGCCGCGCCAGTTCATCCCGTCGGTGGAGAAGGGCGTCAAGACGCAGATGGCGCGGGGCGTCGCGGCCGGTTACCCGGTGGTGGACATCCGGGTGAAGCTGTACGACGGCAAGGCCCACTCGGTGGACTCCTCCGACATGGCGTTCCAGACGGCCGGGGCGCTGGCCCTCAAGGACGCCGCCAGCAAGGTGCCGATGCTGCTGCTGGAGCCGGTGGACGAGATCGGGGTGCTGGTGCCCGACGAGTACGTGGGCGCGGTGATGTCGGACCTGTCGTCGCGGCGCGGCCGGGTGCTGGGCAGCGAGTCGGTGCCCGGCGGCCGGACGATGATCAGGGCGGAGGTGCCGCAGCTGGAGATCACCCGGTACGCCATCGACCTGCGCTCGATGACGCAGGGCACCGGCACGTTCAACCGCAGGTTCCTGCGGTACGAGCCGGTGCCGTCGCATCTGGCCGACAAGATGGCGGCCGCCAGGCAGCAGGCCTGAGGATCCGCGGCCGGCGCCGGGCCGCGGGCGTCAGTCCTGCGGCCAGGCGCCGGCCAGCAGCCGGCGGGTGTCGCGCAGCAGCTGGGGCAGCACCTTGGTGCGGCCGATCACCGGCATGAAGTTGGTGTCGCCGCCCCACCTGGGCACCACGTGCTGGTGCAGGTGGGCGGCGATGCCGGCGCCGGCGACCGCGCCCAGGTTGAGGCCGACGTTGAAGCCCTGCGCCCCGCTGGCCTTGCGCAGCGCGGTCAGCGCCCGCTTGGTGTAGACGGCCAGCTCGGCGGTCTCGGCGTCGTCCAGCTCGGTGTAGTCGGCGATGTGCCGGTAGGGGACGACCATGAGGTGCCCGGAGTTGTACGGGTAGAGGTTGAGCACCACGAACACCAGGTCGCCCCGGGCGACGACCAGTCCCTCGTCGTCGTCCATCTTCGGGATCTTGCAGAAGGGACAGCCGTCCCCCGGCCCGGAGCCGCTGGGCTTGCCCTCGCCCTTGATGTAGGCCATCCGGTGGGGCGTCCACAGCCGCTGGAACGAGTCGGGCACACCCGCCCCGCCGCGTTCCTCCTCCAGGTCCCACGGCGGCTGGTCCCCGCCTCCGGCCGCATCGAGACGCACCTGCGGCAGGTCGGGCTCCTTCGGCTCTACGCTCAAGACGGCGCTCTCCTTTACTCGCCTGTCAAAGCAGCATAGAGAGCGCCACCCGCCCGGTCGAAGCCGGGCCGCGCCGTGCGGCGAATGTCAGCACGATGAACAACGGCGTTTCATCCCTGTCACGGCGGCCGTTTCCGACACGATGGACATCCACGACGGAGCCGGCGGGAAAGCGACGATCGAGAGCGGTGAGGGCGGGCCGATGACCGACCTGGACGACAGCCGTTCCGCCGATGGCGGGGCGCGCAACGAGGAGGCGGGACGTCCGGGGACCGGGCCGATGCCGTTCTTCCCGGCCCCGCCCGGGCGGCACGCCACACCGCCGTCGGGGATGCCGCTGTCGGGCGGGCCCCAGCCGCTGAGCGCCCCCACGATGGCCCCGCCGATGGCGCCGCCGCCCCCTCCTCCCCCGCCGCCGGGCCGGGCCGCCGCCGGACCGGCCGAGACGGGTCCGGGCGGGGCGCAGCCGGGGACCGCCGCGGTGGTCAAGGGACGGATCACGATCGAGGACGAGGTGGTCGAGAAGGTCGCCGCGCTGGCCGCCCTGGAGGTGCCCGGCGTCGCCGCGCTCAGCGAACGCGCCGAGCCCGTCCGGGTTCAGGTCCAGGACAACGAGGTCGCGGTGGACCTGGCCGTCGTGGTCGAGTACGGCTGCGTGGTCATGGACGTGGCCCGGCAGGTCAAGACCAACGTGGCGCGGGTGGCCAGCCGGATGCTGGGGATGCGGGTCACCGCCGTGAACGTGGTCGTCGACGACGTGTTCCTGCCGGAGGACTCCGGCGTCCGGGCCGCGCGAGGTTAGGCCCGGGGTTAGGCCGCGGAGCCGGGCCGCGGGATCAGGCCAGGGGCAGGTCGCAGGTCTGCGGGACGGTGGCCCCCATCGAGCGGACCTGGATGCGCTCCACCTGGTCGGCCAGCACCTGGCGGAACGTGAAGGTGTACGGCTTGCCGCCCCTGAGCTGGGCGGTCTGCTCGCGGCTGGTCAGGCCCCGCAGATGGACCTCGACCTGGACGAACGAGGCGCCCTGCATCTGCACGGTGACCTGCAGGTCGGTCATGGCGTACCGCACGGCGCCCATGCCGCGGGGGCAGTACCGGGGGGTCTGGCCGCCGGCCTGGGCGAGCGGGTCGCCGGAGCCGCCGGCCTCCGGCCGGTCGAGCGGGCCGGTGCCGGTCGCGCCGGTGCCGCCCTGCCCGCCGGCCGTCCGGGCCGGATCGTCGGTGGCCACGGCCGGTCCGGTGCCCTGCGGGGCGGCCGGGTGCGCCCCGCCGGAGGTCCGCCCGCCCGCCGTTCCGGCGTCGCCGGTCCGGTCGAACAGCGGCAGGGCCAGCACCACCAGCGCGGCCAGCACCAGCAGCAGGGAGCCGCCGTACCCGAGGTACCGCAGCAGGCCGGCGCGCCGCATCGCAGTCTTCATCGGCTCTGCCCCTGGTCGTGGTCGTCGGACGGTCGAGAGTAGCAACCCGCCGTACGGACCGCCCCGCGACCGGCGTCGCGGCCCGGGGCGGTCCGTCGGGTCCGGGGGTCGCCCCCAGATGAGCGGGTCAGATCTGCACGCGCTGCTCGACGGCCTTGACGATCTCCTCGATCGCCTCGCCGATCGGCACCCCGTTGTTCTGCTCGCCGTTGCGGTAGCGGAACGACACCGCGTCCTTGGACACGTCGTCGTCCCCGGCCAGCAGCATGTACGGGATCTTGGCCTTCTGGGCGTTGCGGATCTTCTTCTGCATCCGGTCGGCGGAGGCGTCCACCTCGGCCCGGATCCCCCGGGCGCGCAGCGCGGCCACCACCTTCTCCAGGTGCGGCACGTGCGCCTCGCCGATCGGGATGCCGACCACCTGCACCGGCGCCAGCCACGGCGGCAGCGCACCGGCGTAGTGCTCCAGCAGCACCCCGAAGAACCGCTCGATCGACCCGAACAGCGCCCGGTGGATCATCACCGGCTGCCGCCGGCTGCCGTCGGCGGCCTGGTACTCCAGCTCGAACCGCTTGGGCTGGTTGAAGTCGACCTGGATGGTCGACAGCTGCCAGGTGCGGCCGATCGCGTCCCTGGCCTGGACGGAGATCTTGGGCCCGTAGAACGCGGCGCCGCCCGGGTCGTCCACCAGTTCCAGCCCGGAGGAGGCGGCGGCCTCCTGCAGCGCGGCGGTCGCCTCGGCCCAGTCCTCATCGGTGCCGATGAACTTGTCGGAGTCGTCGCGGGTGGACAGCTCCAGGTAGAACTCGCTGAGCCCGTAGTCGCGCAGCAGGTCGAGCACGAAGGTCAGCAGGCTCTTGAGCTCGTCGACCATCTGCTCGCGGGTGCAGTAGATGTGCGCGTCGTCCTGGGTCATCCCGCGCACCCGGGTCAGGCCGTGCACCACGCCGGACTTCTCGAACCGGTACACCGACCCGAACTCGAACAGCCGCAGCGGCAGCTCGCGGTAGGACCGCCCGCGCGCCCGGTAGACCAGGTTGTGCATCGGGCAGTTCATCGGCTTGAGGTAGTAGTCGCCCCCGTCCACCTCCATGGGCGGGAACATGTCGTCCTTGTACCAGCCCAGGTGCCCGGAGACCTCGTACAGGGTGCCCTTGGTGATGTGCGGGGTGTAGACGAACTCGTAGCCCGCCTCCTCGTGCCGCTTGCGCGAGTACTCCTCCATCACCTTGCGGACGACGCCGCCCTTGGGGTGGAAGACGGCCAGGCCGCTGCCGATCTCGTTCGGGAACGAGAACAGGTCCAGCTCGGCGCCGAGCTTGCGGTGGTCGCGCTTCTCGGCCTCCTCGAGCATCTTCAGGTACTCGTCCTGCTTGTCGCGGGACTCCCAGGCGGTGCCGTAGATCCGCTGCAGCTGCGGGTTCTTCTCGCTGCCGCGCCAGTACGCGCCGCCGGAGCGCATCAGCTTGAACGCCGGGATGTGGCGGGTGGTCGGCAGGTGCGGCCCCCGGCACAGGTCCTTCCAGCACAGCTCGCCGGTCTTGGCGTCCAGGTTGTCGTAGATGGTCAGCTGCCCGGCGCCGACCTCCACGTTCGACCCGTCGACCTGCTCGATTCCACCGCCCGAACCTGCCTCCGCGCCGCCCTTGAGGCCGATCAGCTCCAGCTTGTACGGCTCGTCGGCCAGCTCGGCGCGGGCCTCCTCGTCGGAGACCGCCCGGCGGGAGAACCGCTGCCCCTGCTTGACGATCTCGCGCATGCGCTTCTCGATGCGCTTGAGGTCCTCGGGGGTGAACGGCTCGGGCACGTCGAAGTCGTAGTAGAAGCCGTTCTCCACCGGCGGGCCGATGCCCAGCTTGGCCTCGGGGAACAGCTCCTGCACGGCCTGCGCCATGACGTGCGCGGTGGAGTGCCGCAGGATGGCGCGGCCGTCCGCGGAGCCGATCTCGACGGGCTCGACCACGTCGCCGTCCTGCACCTGGTAGGCCAGGTCGCGCAGCTCGCCGCCGACCCGGGCGGCGATGACGGTCCTGCCGTCCGCGCCCAGCGCCTCGCCCGCGGTGGTGCCCGCCGCCACCACCTGCTCGCGTCCGTCGAGGGTGATGCGCAGCTCAGACACGGTGGACACGGGTTCTCCTCGGTCGGATGGGTCAGGGTTGTCGGCGCCCGATGGTATCGAGCCGCCGACCTCACCGGGTGCAGCCGGCTTCATGATCGGTTTCCTTTCCGCTGTCGGGAGCGGGCTCCGGGAAACGCCAAGGCCCCGGGATCGCTCCCGGGGCCTGGTCGAACGCTCGTGGTCAGCGCGTGAGCGGGTACCGCCGGGAGGTGCCCGGCGTGGTCGTCGCCTCGAACGCGCGTGCCATGGCAGCCATGATAGCCGCCGGACCCCGCTAGGCGCGCCGGGCCTGCGGAGCGCCGTACAGCTCGTCCATGTCCTCCAGCTCGCGGCCCTTGGTCTCGCGGACGGCCATGCGGACGAAGACGAACGCCACGGCCGCCGACAGCGTGTAGAAGCCGTAGGCGAACCCCAGGCCGAGGTCGGCCATGGCCGGGAAGGTCATGGTGATCAGCCAGTTGGCGACCCACTGCGCGGCGGCGGCCACGGCCAGCGCGGCGGCCCGGATGAAGTTGTTGAACATCTCCCCCAGCAGCACCCACACCACCGGGCCCCAGGTGGCGCCGAAGGAGAACACGTACAGGTTGGCGGCGACCAGCGCGACCGGCCCGGCGACCGGCCCCAGATCCGGCTCGCCGTTCACGACGGGCGCGGTGGCGAACGCGACGGCCATGACCGCCAGCGTGACCGTCATCCCGGCGGCCCCGGCCAGCAGCAGCCGGCGGCGGCCGATCCGGTCGATCAGCGCGATGGCGACCAGGGTGGTGACGATGTTGGTGATCGAGGTGATCACCGAGGTGAGCATGGCGTCGTCCTCGCTGAAGCCGACCGCCTGCCACAGCGAGGAGGAGTAGTAGAAGATCACGTTGATGCCGACGAACTGCTGGAAGACCGACAGCAGGATGCCCACCCACACGATCGGCAGCAGCCCCAGCCGGGGTCCGCGCAGGTCGTGCAGCTGGACCGGGCGGTCCTCGCGCAGCGTGCGGGCGATGTCGCGGATCTTGGCGTCCAGGTCGACGCCGGGCGACATCACCCGCCGCAGCACCTGCCGGGCCCGCGCCTCGTGGTGCCGTTTGACCAGGAACCGCGGCGACTCGGGGATGCTCAGCGCGATCGCCCCGTAGATCACCGCGGGCAGCGCCGCGCTGGCGAACATCCACCGCCAGGCCGTGCCGCCGAGCGGGAACTCCCCGGCCGCGCCGCCCTCGGAGACCCGGGCGATCACGTAGTCGGCCAGCAGCGCGGCGAAGATGCCGGTGACGATGGCCAGCTGCTGCAGCGAGCCGAGCCGGCCGCGCAGGTGCGCGGGCGCGATCTCGGCGATGTAGGCGGGCGCGATCACCGAGGCCGCGCCGATCGCCAGCCCCGCCATCAGCCGCCAGAACGTCAGGTCGTACGGGGTGACGGCCAGCGCCGAGCCGATCGAGCTGACCACGAACAGCAGCGCGGCCACCAGCATCGTGCGGACGCGGCCGATCCGGTCGGCCAGCGGCCCGGCCAGCCACGCGCCGGCCGCGCAGCCCAGCAGCGCCGAGGCCACCACCAGCCCGGTGACGAACGCGCCGAGGCCGAACTGCTCGCGCAGCGCGTCCACGGTCCCGTTGATCACCGAGGTGTCGTAGCCGAACAGGAACCCGCCCACCGCCGCCGCTGCGGCGATCATGGTCGCCACGGCGGTGTTGTGCTCGTGGTGTCCGGGGGGCGTCGTGCTGTCTTCGGCGGTCATGGCCGGGGCTTGCCCGATCCCGGAGGCATTATTCGAGGTCACGCGGGGTGGCTCGGAGGGGTGATACCGGGGAGTGGGCCGTGATCTCCCTCTGCGGGGGCAGGCCGGCGGGCCGGGACCGGTCCTAGGCTCGTGGCCGATGAGCGAGCAGCCCGCCGGCCACCGCCAGGACAAGGCCGGCTTCACCGACGCGATGTTCCGCCGGGCGGTGGTGGACGCGGCCGTGCGCGCGCCCAAGGAGCCGCCGCGCCGGCTGATGCCCGGCCGCCGCTGGGTGCGCCTGCTCGAGCATCTCCTGCTGCTGGCCATGACGGTGGGCTTCACCGGCGGGTCGATCGCCATCCCGGTGAACCTGTTCGACCCGACGCCGCACCCGACGGTGGCGCTGCTGCTGGCGGTGCCGCAGGCGGTGCCGCTGCTGCTGGCGTCGCGGTGGCCGCTGGCGGCCTGGCGGATCAGCGCGCTGGGCATGCTGGCCGGGGCGCTGGTGCTGCGCGGGGCGTACTTCTGGCCGTGGCCGGTGACGTCCTGGCTGGCGTTCGTGGTGATCTGCTTCTTCACCGCGCTCGGGTACGAGCGGTCGGTCGCGGTGGGGGTCGGCGTGCTGACCATCGGCGGCCTGATCGTCCCGGCGGTGGTGGTGTCGGGGATGCCGGACTGGTTCGGGCTGATCCTGGCCGGGATCGTGCTGCTGGCGCTGAGCTTCGGGGACGCGGTCGGCGGGCGGTACACCGCCGAGCTGAGCCTGGCCGAGCAGGAGGCGCTGCGCCGCCGGGACCTGGCCCGGCAGGCCCGGCTGGAGGAGCGCGCCCGGATCGCCCGGGAACTGCACGACGTGGTGGCCCACCACATGTCGGTGATCGCGATGCAGGCCGAGGCCGCGCCGTACAAGATCCCGGACCTGCCGGACGCGGCCAAGGACACCTTCGCGCTGGTGCGGGACGCGGCCCGGGACGCGCTGACCGAGACCCGCCGGGTGGTGGGGCTGCTGCGGGCCGAGGACGAGGGCCCCGAACGGCGCCCCCAGCCCGGCCTGGAACGGCTGGAGGACCTGGTCGCCGGGGCGCGGCAGGCGGGGCTGACGGTCGACGTGGTGATCGTGGGGGTGCCGCGTCCGGTGGCGGCGGGGGTGGACCTGTCGGCGTACCGGATCGTCCAGGAGTCGCTCAGCAACGCCGCCCGCTACGCCCCGGGCTCCCACGTGCGGGTCGAGGTCAGGTACGGACCGGCCGCGCTGGCGGTGACGGTGACCGACGACGGGCCGCGCACCGCCCCGGCCGAGCCGGGCGGCGGGCACGGGCTGGTCGGGATGCGGGAGCGGGCGACGATGCTGGGCGGCGCCCTGTCGGCGGGCCCCGCCGAGCCCGCCGGCTGGACGGTGACCGCCGAACTGCCCTACGGCGGCGCCTGACCCGTCCGTGCCGGGCCTAGGGTGGTGATCGTGACCATTCGCGTGCTGATCGCCGACGATCAGGAGATGATCCGCGACGGGCTGGCCGCCCTGCTGTCCTCCGCCCCCGACATCGAGGTGGTCGGGCAGGCGGGCAACGGGCTGGAGGCCGTGGCGCTGGCCGGCGAGCTGGCCCCGGACGTGGTGGTGATGGACATCCGGATGCCGGAGATGGACGGGCTGGCCGCCACCGCGAAGATCGTCGGGACGCCGCTCGACGCCGGCGGCGGGCCGCCCACCGGGCCGCGGGTGCTGGTGCTGACCACGTTCGACCTGGACGAGTACGTCTACGAGGCGCTCGGCGCGGGGGCCAGCGGGTTCCTGCTCAAGGACGCCTCGGCGGCCGACCTGATCAACGGGGTGCGGGTGGTGGCGGCCGGGGACGCGCTGCTGGCCCCGTCGATCACCCGGCGGCTGATCGGGGACTTCGCCCGGCGCCGCCGGCACCAGCGGCCCAGCCCGGCGGCGACCGCCACGCTGACCCCGCGCGAGCTGGACGTGCTGCGGCTGATCGCGCGCGGCCTGTCGAACGCGGAGATCGCCGCGGAGCTGGTGCTGGCCGAGCAGACCGTCAAGACCCACGTCGGGCACGTGCTGACGAAGCTGGGCCTGCGGGACCGCACCCAGGCCGTGGTGTACGCCTACGAGAACGGCCTGGCGGGCTGACCGGGGACCTCGGGGGCGGGCTGGGCCTGGATCGCGGTGATCGCCACCGCGTTCACGATGTCCTGCACCGTGGCGCGCGGCGGCAGCGCGTTCACCGGCCGCCGCAGGCCCTGCAGCACCGGGCCGATCACGCTGGCCCCGGCGGCGCGCCGGCGCTGCACCAGGGCGTCGCCGATGTCCAGGTCGGGAACGGCGTAGACGGTGGCCTCGGCGGCGACGTCGTCGTGCGCGACCGGCCCCTCCACCACCAGGTCCGGGGCGTGCGCGCGGACGATCTCGACGGCCCGCGCCCGTTCCCCGCCGTCGCCGGCCCCGCCGGGCCGGGCCAGGATCGCGATCCGGGGGTCGATGCCGAACCGGCGGGCGGTGCCGGCGGCCGACAGCGCGATCGCGGCCAGCCGCTGGGCGTCCGGTGAGGGCACCACCAGGCAGTCCCCGTACACCAGCACCCGGTCGGGCAGGCAGACCAGGTGGACGCTGGAGACGATCCCGGCGTCCGGGGCGGTCTTGACGATCTCCAGGGCGGGCCGGACGGTGTGCGCGGTGGTGTGCACCGCGCCGGACACCATGCCGTCGGCGAGCCCGAGGTGCACCATCAGCGCCCCGAAGTACTGCACGTCGGTGACCAGGTCGCGGGCCAGCCGGTAGGTGACGCCGCGGTGCTTGCGCAGCCGGGCGTACTCGACCGCGAACCGTTCCCGCAGCTCCCGGTCGAACGGGCTGACCACCCGGGCGGCCGACACGTCCAGGCCCAGCTCGGCGGCCTCGGTGCGGATCGCCTCCTCGTCGCCGAGCAGGGTCAGGTCGGCCACGCCGCGGCGCAGCAGGATGTCGGCGGCGTGCAGCACCCGCGGCTCGTCGCCCTCGGGCAGCACGATCCGCCGCCGGTCGGCGCGGGCACGTTCCAGCAGCTCGTACTCGAACATCAGCGGGGTGACCGCGGCACGGCGGCGCACCCCGAGCCGGGCGGCCAGCGCGGGCCCGTCGACGTGGTCGGCGAACAGGCCCAGCGCGGTCTCGATCTTGCCGTGCGCGTCGGGGGTGAAGCGGCGGCCGGTGGCGGCCGACAGCCTGGTGGCGGTCTCGAAGGTGTCGCCCTCGGTGATGATCACCGGCAGCCGCACCGACATGCCGTCCAGCAGCCGGGCGACGGCCTCCGGCAGCTCCATCCCGCCGGTCATGATGATCCCCGACAGCGCCGGGAAGGTGGGGGCGGCGTGCGCGGTCAGCAGGCCGGGCAGCAGCCCGGCGGCCCGGTCGGAGGGGATCAGCACGGCCACGCCGTCGGTGAGCCGGTTGAGGATGTTGGGCAGCGTCATCGCGCCCACCATCAGCCCGGACGCCTCCCGGCCGAGCTGGTGGTCCTCCCCCAGCATCAGGTAGCCGTCGCAGGCGTCCATCAGCGCGCTGATGGTCGGCTTGTCCAGCCGGGCCGCCTCCGGCAGCGCGTACACCGGCAGGTCGTCGGACCGGGCGCAGGCCGCGCGGACCTCCTCCAGCCGCTTGGGCGGAACGCGGGTGACGACGACGGCCAGCGGGTCGGCGCCCTCGCCGCGGGTCTCCTTGACGGTCAGGTCCACCGCCGCGGCGGTCTGCTGCGGGGTGCGTTCCAGCCCGTTGACCACGCAGATCACCGGAACGTCCAGCAGCGCGCTGACGGCGGCGTCGAATCCGGCGGGGGCGGGCGCGCCGACGTCGCTGTGGTCGGTGCCGACCACCACGACCGCCTCGCACCGCGCGGCCAGCCTGCGGTAGCGGTCCTCGATCTCGCGGACCGCGGCCTCGCGGTCGGCGTGCAGGTCGTCGTAGGTGACCCCGACGCAGTCGGCGTAGGCGCACGACAGCTTGAACCGGCCGCGCAGCGTCTCCACCAGGTCGTCGCGGGCGCCCCGGCGGACCACCGGGCGGAACACCCCGACCGACCCGACCTGCCGGGACAGCAGCTCGGTCAGGCCCAGGGCGATCGTCGCCTTGAGACTGGCGGCGTCACCGGCCGCGACGTAGACCCCACACGTCATAGGGTGATCGTCCCAGAATCGGAGGGAAGCCCGTATCCCCGGTTTCGGTCAACGGGGCCCGCGCACCCGGCGGCAAAAGCGCCGGGTGCGCGCAGACGCAGCCAGATTACGTGCTCTGTGACGTGCTCAGCGGGACGGGTCGAGGACGAGTTTGCCCACGGTACGGCGGGCGCGCAGCTCCTCGTGCGCCGTGCGGGCCTCGCTCAGCCCGTACTCGCCGCCCTTGACCACCCGCAGCCGTCCCTCGGCGGCCAGGGCGAACAGCTCGTCCAGGGCGGTGCGCATGACGTCGCCGGGCAGCCGGAACACGTGCGCCAGCCACATCCCGGCGATCGTGGTGGAGTGCGCCATCAGGCTGGCGGGCTGGACCGGCGTCGGGGGCCTGCGGGAGGCCATCCCGTAGAACGCCAGCCGCCCGAACGGGGCCAGCGCGTGCAGGCTCTGGTCGGTGACGGCGCCGCCGGTCATCTCCAGCACCACGTCGACCCGGCGGCCCTCGTTGGCCTCGATGAGGGCGGCCTTCATGTCCTCCACGCCGGCGTCCACCGCCACGTCGGCGCCCAGCTCCAGGGCCAGGTCGCGCTTCTCCTTGGAGGAGGCGGTGGCGATGACGCGGCCCGCGCCCCAGGCCTTGGCGAGCTGGACGGCGAGGCTGCCGACTCCACCGGCGGCGGCGTGCACCACGACGGACTCGCCCGGGGCCATGTGGGTGCTGCGGCGCAGCAGCACCCAGGCGGAGGCGCCCTGCACCACCATGGCCAGCGCGGTGACGTCGTCGATCTCCTCGGGCACGTCCCAGGTCATGGCCTTGGGGGCGGTCGCGTACTCGGCGTACCCGCCGGACCCGACCAGCGCCACCACGCGGCGGCCGTCGGGGGTGCGTCCGACGACCTCGCCGCCGGGCACCATCGGCAGGGTGGAGCGGCTCAGGTAGCTGTTCTCGGCCTGGTGGGTGTCGGCGTAGTTGACGCCCGCCCGGGAGACCTCGATCAGCACCTCGTCGGGGCCGGGTTCGGGACGGGGCAGCTCGGCGGGCCGCAGCACCTCGGGGCCGCCGAACTCGGTTATCTGGATCGCGCGCATCGCGACGTTGCTCCTTTCGATCAGCGGGGGCCGGGCGCGCCGCGGAAGCGGAACGGCTCGGACGGACGGCCCTTGACCACGAACCATGCCTCGCCCGCGCCGTCCGAACCCAGGATCGCCATGAACGCCTCCACCACGTCGGCGACCTCCAGGATGGGGAAGCCGGCCTTCTCCAGGTCCTCCCGGGTGCCGGCGATGATGTCGGTGTCGGCGAACGAGGGGCACAGGGCGTTGACGCGGATGTTCTCCGGCAGGTGGTTGGGGCCCAGCGCGCGCACCAGCCCGACCACGGCGGCCTTGTTGGCGCCGTAGATCGGGTCGAACGGGGTGGCGACCAGACCGGCCATGCTGGCGGTGGCGATGATGTCCCCGCCGCCGCGGGCGCGCAGCGCCGGCAGGGCGGCGTCCACGCCGTAGACCACGCCGTCGAGGTTGATCGCCATGGCGCGCCGGTAGGCCGCGATGTCGAAGTCGCCGCCGATCCCGGTCCGCTGGGCGACCCCGGCGTTCAGGAACGCGATGTCCAGCCCGCCGAACCGCTCCACCGCGGCGGCGACGGCGGCCTTGCTGTCCTCCGGCTCGCGCACGTCGCAGCGCACGAACGCGCCGTCCAGCTCCTTGGCCAGCGCGGTGCCGCGCTCGGTGTCGATGTCGGCCAGCAGGACGTGCGCGCCCTCCCCGGCCAGTCGGCGGGCGACGGCCGCCCCGATGCCGTTGGCGCCCCCGGTGATCCAGGCGACCTTCCCGGCGTGGCTCCGCCCCGGCCGGCTCGTCGCGTCCATGTGCACCTCCAGTGCCCCGATGCTCGTAAGTGACTGACGCGTCAGTTACTGTAACGCCATGGACTTCGGTTTGAGCCCCCGGGCCCAGGAATACCTGGGTCGCCTGCAGGAATTCATGGACGAGCACGTCTACCCGGCCGAGCCGGTGTACGAGGCCCAGCGGGCCGAGCTGATCGCCGCCGGGCGGGAGGGCACCGTCCCGCCGGTGGTGGAGGAGCTGAAGGTCGAGGCCCGCAAGCGCGGCCTGTGGAACCTCTTCCTGCCCGACGCCGACGACCCCGCGCACGGCCTGACCGTCACCGACTACGCCTCGCTGGCCGAGCTCACCGGCCGCTCCCCGCACCTGGCGCCGGAGGCCACCAACTGCGCCGCGCCGGACACCGGCAACATGGAGGTGCTGCACATGTTCGGCACCCCCGAGCAGAAGGAACGCTGGCTCAAGCCGCTGATGGACGGCGAGATCCGCTCGGCGTTCGCGATGACCGAGCCGGCCGTGGCCTCCTCCGACGCCCGCAACATCGGCACCCGGATCGAGCGGGACGGCGACCACTACGTCATCAACGGCCGCAAATGGTGGATCACCGGGACCGCCGACCCGCGCTGCAAGATAATGATCGTCATGGGCAAGACCGACCCCGACGGCGATCCGTACCGCCAGCAGTCCATGGTGCTGGTGCCGATGGACACCCCCGGGGTCGAGGTGGTCCGGCCGCTGCCCGTGTTCGGCTACTGGGACCAGCACGGGCACTGCGAGATCACGTTCACCGACGTGCGCGTCCCGGTGGAGAACCTGGTCGGCGAGGAGGGCGGCGGCTTCGCCATCGCCCAGGCCCGCCTCGGCCCCGGCCGCATCCACCACTGCATGCGCGCCCTCGGCGGCGCGGAGCGGGCGCTGGAGCTGATGTGCGAGCGCGCCGTCTCCCGGGTGGCGTTCGGCAAGCCGCTGGCCCAGCAGGGCGTGGTGCAGCAGCAGATCGCCGAGTCCCGGATGGCGATCGAGCAGGCCCGGCTGCTCACCCTCAAGACCGCCTGGATGATCGACAAGTACGGGGTCAGGGCCGCCCGCAGCGAGATCGCCGCGATCAAGGTGGTCGTGCCGCGGGTCGCGCTGGAGGTCGTGGACCGCGCCATCCAGGTGCACGGGGCGGCCGGCGTCAGCGGCGACACCCCGCTCGCCCGGATGTACGCCTCGCTGCGCACCCTGCGCATCGCCGACGGTCCCGACGAGGTGCACGTGCGCTCGGTGGCCCGCGCCGAGCTGGGTAAGTATCTCGGCAAATGACGAACACCACGGGGGACGCCGGGATCCGGCAGCGGATGACCCACGCCCGTCGCCGCGAGCAACTGCTCGCGGCGGCGCTCGGCGAGTTCGGGCGGCGCGGTTTCCACCTCACCCAGATGGAGCACGTCGCCTCGGCGGCGGGAGTGTCCAAGGCGCTGCTGTACCAGCACTTCACCTCCAAGGAGCAGTTGTTCGCGGAGGTGGCGGGCGCCATCGTCACCGAGCTGACCGAACGGATGCGGCAGGCGGTCACCGCGGTCGCGCCCAAGGGGTCCCCCGTGGAGGGCATCCGCGCCATGGTGCGGACGCTGTTCGACTACGCCACCGCCGAGCCGGCCGGATGGGCGCTGGTGGTGCGGCACCTGGACAAGCCGGAGGTCGGCGACGACCTGCGCGAGCTGCGCGACCGGCTCGGCGAGGCGTTCGCCGACCTGCTGCTGCGCCGCCGCCGCGCCAACCCGGCGCTGACCCCCGCCCAGCTCGCCGCCAACGAGCGCCGCGCCCGGCTGCTGGTCCCGCTGATGTACGGCTCGATGCTGTCGATGGTGTCGTGGTGGCTGGAGCACCCCGACACCCCGCGCCGCAAGGCCGAGGAGATGGCCGTCGAGTTCATCTGGCTCGGCCTGGACCGCCTGCGCTCGGGCGAACGGGTCCGTTTCGAGGACTGATCATCGTAGGGGGACGACCCCTACAGCCTCCGCCGGTCCGTCCCCGCTCACTGCGGGCGGGCCGGCCCGGCGCGGATATCCGGGGGTTCCGCCCTCTGGACCCCCGGCCGGATCATCTGACCAGCGTCCGCAGCGCCGCCCGGTCGAGTTTGTGTGAGCGGCCGGTGCGGGGGAAGCCGGGGAGCACCACGATCCGGTCCGGCAGGGCTCCGGCGTCGATGACCTCCGGCAGCGCCTGCTTGATCCGGTCCGGCAGCGTCTCGGCGGGCACGCTGCCGTCCGGCAGCACCGCGACCACGACCTCCTCGTCGAGGGTCTCCGGGTCGGGCAGGCCGACCATGGCGGCCTCGGCGACGCCGGGGAGCGCGGCGATGGCGGGCTCGTACAGGCCCGGGTAGATGTTGACCGAGCCGCGGATCAGCATGTCCTTCTTGCGGCCCAGCATCACCAGCCGGCCCCGGTCGTCCAGGCGGGCCAGGTCACCGGTGTGCAGCCACTCCAGCGGCGGCTCCCCCAGGTAGCCCAGGCAGGTGTTGGGGCCGCGCAGCAGCAGCTCGCCGTCGTCGGCGATCCGGGCGCTCACCCCGGGCAGCGGCGCGCCGAGCAGGTCGCCGTCGGCGCCGGAGTCCCAGTGCGCGAACTTCTCCCCGGCGTCGGCGACCGACACCGGCAGCATCTCGGTCATCGCGTACACCGACAGGATCTCGGTGCCCTCCCCCGCCGCGGCCAGCGCCCGCCGCAGCACGCCCGGCGGGACGGGCGCCGAGCCCAGCAGCAGGTGCCGCAGCGATCCGGGCAGCCGGTCGGTCGCCTCCAGCATCCGCGCCAGGTGCACCGGGACGCAGAACGCGTGGGTCACGCCGCGCCGCGCCACCTCCGGCAGGAACCCGTCGACCGGGTCGCGGCCGGACGGGATGGACCAGCGCGCCCCGGCGATGAGGGCGGGCAGCCCCAGCATGAACCCCGCGTCGTGGACCACGTCGCCGGGGCCCAGCGGGAACCGTTCGCGGCACAGTTCCAGGCCCGCCGCCAGCGAGGCCGCCGAGTGCACGACGCCGCGCGGCCGGGAGGTGGTGCCGGAGGTGAAGACCACCACGGCCGGGGCCCGCGGGTCGCGCCGGTGGGCGGGTTCGGGCGCGGGACCGCGCATCAGGTCGGCGAGGTCCAGCGCCCCGGCCGGGACGCCGGGCAGCCGCGGGCCGACGTGCACGTGCCGCATCCGCGGGTCGGTCACCCCCGGCAGGTACAGGCCCGCGCGGCGCGCGACCCCGCGCAGGGCGCGGATCCGGTTGAGGGAGTACAGCGCGGACTCGGCGATCACCCAGCGGGGGCGGGCGGCGCGCAGCCGGGCGGCGAACATCTCCGGGCCCGCCCCGGGGTCGACGATCACCAGGGTGCCCCCGGCGGCGACCACCGACAGCGCGATGATCACGGTCTCCGCCGAGTGCCGCACCCCGACCAGCACGCCGTCTCCGGGACGCAGGCCCGCCCGGCGCAGCCCGTGCGTCACGGCCAGCACCCGGTGCCGCAGCTCCCCGTAGGTCATCTCGCGGTCGCGCGGGCCGTGCACCAGCGCCACCGCGCCGGGGTCGCGTTCGGCCCGCGCCAGGACCCGGCCGACCAGGTCGGCGTCGTCGACCGTGCGGGGCGGCCGGGGGGTGTAGGCGGGGGGCTTCGGTCGTGTGGCGGGCAGGCGCACGTCGACGACCTCGGGCCGGTGGTTGCCGTGGCGGGCGTACCAGGCCAGGGTGCCGCGCAGCCCGTAGGCGCGGGCGCGGCGCATCGACCAGTACACCCACACGTCACGGCGGCGGCCGTAGGCGCGGGTCACCTTGCGGACGCGGTTGACCAGCACCCGGTCGTCGTGGACCTCCTCGATCGGCGCGCGGGGGAAGCCGCCGGACCGCTCGTACAGGTCGGCGGTGATCCCCAGCGTGCAGGCGGGGCTCATCACGTACGGGCCGAGGTAGTCGGGGCCGCGGTTGCCGGGACGCCACCGCCCGAACAGCGCCGCCGCCTCCTGCAGCAGCGGCAGCAGCCGCCGTTCCCGCCAGGTGAGGGGGAACTCGTCGGTGCGGGGCCGCAGCCCCCCGGCGACCATCTCCAGCCCGTCGTCGAACGCCCGGGCGATCGCGGCGGTCCAGTGCGGCGGCGGCAGGCAGTCGGCGTCGGTGCGGGCCAGATGGGTGGCGCCGCAGGCGATGGCGTGCCGCATCCCGGTGTCGGCGGCCGAGCCGGTGCCCTTCTGCGACTCGTGCAGCAGTTCCAGCCGCAGCCCGGGATGCTCCGCGGCGAACGCCCGCACGACGGCGGCGGTGCCGTCGGTGCTGGCGTTGTCCACGACCACCACCCCGTCGGGCCGTCGGTCCTGACGGGCGATGGCCTCCAGCGTCGCGGTGATGCCCGCCGCCTCGTTGTAGGCGGGCACGACGACCCACAGCTTCATCGGCTACAGCTCCAGGAACACCACGCCGAGGCTGACCCCCCCGGCCAGCCCGAGCAGCGCCGCCTTGTCCCCCGGCCCGCAGCGGCCGGCCTCGATCGCGGCCGACAGCTGCAGCGGCAGCGTCGCCGACGCCAGGTTGCCGTGCTCGGGCAGCGTGACCACCAGCCGGTCGGCGGGGATGCCGGTCTGCTCGCGCAGCATCTCCAGGTACGGCACGGCGACCTGGTGGACGCACACGACGGCGAAGTCGTCCCAGCTCAGCCCGGTGTCGGCGAGCGCCTTGTCGAACAGCCCGGTGCCCATCGCCAGGAACGCGTCGCGCAGCCGCCGCCCGTCGGCGTGGAAGTAGGTCTTGTCGATGTCGCGGGGGTGCATGGTGCCGCCCCCGGGAAGGGTGCCGACGTCCCAGACGGTGGAGTCGGCGTCGAAGGCCCGGTGGAAGATCCCGCCGCGCGGCACCGGCTCCAGCAGCGCGGCGGCGCCGCCGTCCGAGAGGGTGTAGCCGGGGAACGCCTCGACGAACTGCCGCAGGTCGCGGACGTTCCAGCGGATCGCCCGGGACGGCACCTCGCCGGTGCACACCAGCACCCGGGCGTACTGCCCGGCCTGGATCAGCGCCTCGCCGATCTGCACGGCGTTGAGGAAGCTGTTGCAGGCGTTGGCGATGTCGAACACCGGGCAGGTCGTGCCGAGCTTGCTGGACACGATGTGCGCGGTGGCGGGCTCGACCAGGTCGCGGCTGGCCGACCCGAAGATCAGCAGGTCCACGTCGCCGGGCGTCAGGCCCCGCTCGGCCAGCAGCCGCCGGGCGGCCCGCGCCGCCAGGTCGGAGGCCTGCTCGTCGTCGCCGGCCACGTGCCGGGCGCCGATCCCGGTCATCCGGGCGACGATGCCGGGCAGCGGCCGGTAGCCGGCGCTGTCGCGGGCGATCCGCTCCTCGATCTCGGCGCTGGTCACCGTGCGCTCGGGCAGCACGGCGGTCACCCCCGTCACGCCGACCCGGACCGCGCGCTCGATCATCGCGTCCCCTCTCGGCACGGTCCCTGGTGTGCCAGGCAGGATGGCCGCCGCGCACGGCCACCGAAAGACCATGATCTTTTTTGCTGTGCGTAAATACCAGATCACACCGGTCGCCGGGTCGGCAAACCGATCCCGGTGGCCCGGCCGGGAGTGTTTACCGGATCGCGGTCGACGATCACCGGATGAACCGGAAGGAAAATCTTTGGAATTTTACCGGCTCCGCGCAAGAAGGCGATAGTTCGTCGCGGGCGACCGGCCGGACATCCCTGCCCGGCTGCCATCGTTCATATCGCCGACACCAGGCACTCACCTGCTCCACGGCGCCGCGTGCCCGATGACGGGCCGCCCGGCCGGCCGCCCGCGGCCGGAGCGGATCGGGCGGGTCCCGCCGGCCCCCGGCGCGCCGGGCCCGCGGGAGTGTCCGGTCGGCGGAGAGGCGGGTGCGTCGTCATGACGGGTCAAGTCGGTCAGCCGGTACGGCCACGCCATGACGTACGCCCTGAGCCGCACGGGGAGGTCATGATGCCGGCAGGCAGGATAGGACCCGTAGGCGCCGTCCGCGGGATCCTGACGTTCGACGGCGGCGCCGAGGACGTCGCGCAGGCGCGCAGGTTCGTCGGCCACACCCTGCGCCACCATCCCGAACGGGAGACCGCGGTCCTGCTCACCAGCGAGGTCGTCACCAACGGCGTCGTGCACGGCACGGGCCCGATCACCGTGGTGGTGCTGGAGTCCGACGCCGGGGTGCGCATCGAGGTCACCGACGCCGGATCCGGGTCGCTGCCGACGCTGCGCGAGTCCGGCACCGACGCCGAGGGCGGCCGGGGCCTGTTCCTGGTGGACCGGCTGGCCAGCCGGTGGGACCACGTGCGCACCGGCGCCGGGCTGACCGCCTGGTTCGAACTCGACGCCCCCGGCTCCTGAACGCCCCGCCGGCACGGCCGTCCGGGCCCGGCGACGGCCGGGCGTACGCGAAGTGGCCGCAATCCGACGAAGGCGATAACGATTTCGACTCAGGCGGTTCCGGGCCCTGGCGTTCACGGCGACCATAGCCGTGTGGCTGCCAACGGGACTGCCAGCGGGAGCGGCACGACCTCCTTCGCCGACCGGGTGATGGAACGGTTGATCGCCTGGCCCGGGGTCTGGGGCGCCCCGGCGGTGTGCGGCGTCGGCGCGGGTTTCCTGCACATCAGCGACGACCGGCAGTTCCTGCACCTGCACGCGCCCAACGAGGCGCAGCTGCTGCTGACCCGGCCGGTGATCGCCCGGCTGCGCAAGCCGCTGGTGGAGACCGGGCGGGTGACGGTGCAGCCCGGCGGGGAGTGGGTCGCGGTGGGCCTGCACACCGACACCGACGTGGCGCTGGTCGTCGCGCTGTCCAGCGTCGCGATCAAGGCCGTGAACAACATCATTGGAACGCGCCAACCACGCTGCGGCGCCGCCGACCGGCTGCATCTGGACGCCGGCGGGGCGCGCACCGTGCTGCGCCGGTGGACCGCCCTGCTGGGCGCGGGCGACCCGCGACGGTCCTGACCGGCGGCCCTCCCCGCCCGCGCGGCGGGGCACGTCCCGGTCACGGATGCACGCCGAACGGCCCGCGGGCCCCGCCACGGCCTCCGACCGCACTAACATCTGCCACGCCAGGACCTATGGCACGCTCTGCACCGAAACGGCCCGACATGGATGATCTCGAGCACCGGCCCGCCGGGCCGGCCACCCTGCGACCCCCCGGTCTGCGGCATCTGTTCAGCGACGGGGGCGCGGGGCGTGCCCTGTCGGTGGAGCTGCCGCCCGGGACCGTGGTGTGGCCCGACCCCGGCTATCCGCAGCGCCACCCGGTGCGCCGCCCGGCGTTCTGGGTGAGCGACGACCCGGTCCCGGCGGAGCTGTGGAGCGCGCTGCGCGCCGAGCACCCGCGGTCGGGACTGTGGCCGGTGCTGCTGGACGAGTCCACCCAGCCGTGGTCGGCGGGCCAGGTGGCGCCCGAGCCGGTGACGGAGATCGACAACTACGACCCGGCGGCGTTCATGGCCGAGGTGTGGGCCGACTGGTGCGCCCAGCAGCCCGACGAGGACTACTCCGAGCTGGAGCCGTTCGGCCGGCACTGCCCCGGCCTGGCGCCCCCGGGGACGCTCGTGCACGATCCCGACGAGCTCGCCGACCAGTACGCCCGCACGCTCGCCCGCCGGGGCCTGTCGCTGGGCCTGGCGGCCGTGGAGCGCGGCGCGGACGCGCTGACCGCGATGGGCTGGCAGGGGGCGCTCAACCACAACGAGTGGACCGCCCCGCTGGCGGCGGTGGTGCGCGGCTGGGAGGACCGGTTCGGGGTCCGGGTGGTGGGGCTGGGCTTCAACACCCTGGACCTGAGCGTGGCCGCGCCGCCGCTGACGGCGCGGCACGCCCTGCAGGTGGCCGCCGAGCACTGGGCGTTCTGCCCGGACACGATGTTCCAGGGCCCGGGGACGCTGGCCGGGTACGCCGAGGAGATCCGCGGCAAGACCGCATGGTCGTTCTGGTGGGACTGACCGGCCCTCAGGGCACCAGCTCGCCGTCGGAGGCGGGCTCGTGGTCCTCGGCGAGCACCAGGTCCAGCAGCCCGGGGAAGCGGGCGTCCAGGTCGTCGCGGCGCAGCGTCAGATACAGCTTGCGCCCCTCGGGCCGCTGGCGGATCACGCCGCTCTCGCGCAGCACCCGCCAGTGGGTGGTGAGGGTGGACTTGGGGGCGGGGACGTCGATCGCCCCGCAGGACGTCTCCTGACCCGAGGCCAGGGCCCGCACGATGCCGAACCGGATGGGGTGGCCCAGGGCGTACATCACGTCCACGAGCCTGATCTGCTCGCGTGCGGGATGGTGCAACACGGCCATGAGGCCACCCTACGGCACGTTCACCGCGTGTCAGGCGTCCCGGTACGGCCTGGTGACGGCGAGCGCGCCGGCCAGATACGCCTGCCGGCAGGCCGACCGGGCGACCTTGGCGCTGCTGGTCCGCGGCAGGCCGCCGGGCTCCAGCAGCACGAAGTCCCGCAGCGCCACGTCGTGCCGGAGCTTGACGGCCGCGCGCACGGCGGCGGCCACCTCGTCCAGGTCGAGCCGGGCGACGGGCACCCGCCGGTTGCGCTCGGCGATGATCACCAGCCCCTCGGTGTCGTCGCCGGTGACCGCGAACGCCGCCGCGTAGTCGCGGCGGATCGCCTTGTGCGCGGTGCAGGCGGTGTACTCCAGGTCCTGCGGGTAGTGGTTGCGGCCGTCGACGATGATGAGGTCCTTGATCCGGCCGGTCACGTAGATCTCGCCGTCGTGCCACAGGCCCAGGTCCCCGGTGCGCAGCCACGGCCCTTCCGGCAGGCCCTCGACCGGTTCGGCGAGGGCGGCCTGGAAGACCTCCGCCGTGGTCTCCGGCCTCCCCCAGTAGCCGCCCGCCACGTTGGGCCCGTGCACCCAGATCTCCCCCACGTGCCCGTCCGGCCTGGCCACCCGGGTCTCCGGGTCGACCACGATGACGTGCTGCCCCCACGGCGCGCCGCAGCCGACGAGCAGGGAGGCGTTCTCGTCGTCCGGTGCGCAGGGGCGCGCCACCCCCTGCTCGAGCCCCTCCCGGTCGAACGCCGTGACGGTCGGCCGCCGGTCACGCCGTGAGGCGGTGACGTAGACCGTGGCCTCGGCCAGCCCGTAGGCGGGGACCTGCGCCTCGGGCCTCACCCCGCAGCCGGAGAACGCCGCCAGGAAGTCCTGCATGGTGCTGGGCCGGATGGGCTCGGCGCCGTTCATGAACACCGAGACGCCGCCGAGGTCGAGCTTTGCCTTCTCCTCCTCGGTGACGGTGGCGGTGAGGTACTCGTAGGCGAAGTTGGGGCCGCCGGTGAACACGTCCCGGTAGCGGCTGAGCATCTCCAGCCAGCGGACCGGGCGCATGATGAACGCCACCGGGTCCATGAACGTGCCGGGGTTGCCGTACACCAGCGGCAGCCCGCACACCGACACCAGCCCCATGTCGTGGAACAGCGGCAGCCACATGACCCCGGTGGAGGTGCGCGGCGTCCCGTTGAACGCCCCCCACAACTGGACGGCGTTGGCGGCGAAGTTGCCGTGGGTGATGATCACGCCGGCGGGGGTGCGGGTGGAGCCGGAGGTGTACTGCAGGTAGGCGACGTCGTCCGGGGAGATGGGCTCGGGGTCCCAGCCGGCGTCCTCGTCGATCCGGTCGACCACCACGATCCGCTTGGGCCGCGGCACCGGGTTCTGGTCCAGGAACGCCTCGACCTGGGGCAGCACCGCCGCGGTGGTCAGGACGCACTCCGGGTCGGCGTCGGTGTAGACGGCCAGCAGGCGTTCGGCGTGGCCGGGCAGGTCCGGGGAGAACAGCGGCACGCCGACGACCCGGGCGTACATGGCGCCGAAGAACGCGATCACGTACTCCATGCACTGCGGCATCAGGATCGCCGCCCGCCGGCCGGGCTCGCACTCGCCGCGGATCGCCGCGGCGACCGCCCGGGCCCTGCGGTCCAGCTCTCCCCAGGTCAGGTCGATCGGGACGCCGTCGATGTCGGTGCCGTAGTCCACGAAGGTGTAGGCGCGCTCATCGGGGTACTCCTGCGCCCACCGCCCGAGCCGGGTGATCAGGGGCGTGCGGTCGATGTCGGGAAGGGGCCGTACGGTCATGCGGGTCTCCAGGGGGGGTGCGGTGCGGGTCAGGCGACCACAGTGGGGGTCGCCTGACCCCGCTTCTTCGGGGTCTGGGGGTCGGCCCCAGAGGAACGGATCCGGGGCTCTCAGGGGGCGATGCGGCGGGCGGCCAGGCGCTCCTCGTCCGGCCAGCGGACGTCCCAGACCCAGCCGAGCCTCTCGAACAGCCAGATCACCCGGGCGCTGATGTCGATCTGGCCCTTGAGCACCCCGTGCCGCGCGCAGGTGGGGTCGGCGTGGTGCAGGTTGTGCCAGGACTCGCCGAACGAGGGGATGGCCAGCCAGGCCACGTTCCGGGACCGGTCGCGGGTCCGGAAGTGCTCCTTGCCGAAGACGTGGCAGATGGAGTTGATGGAGAAGGTGACGTGGTCGCCGATGAAGACCCGCATGAACCCGCCCCAGAACAGCGCGGTGACCGCGCCGTGCCAGGACTGGGTGAGCAGCGCCCCCATCCCCATCGGCACCAGGAACGTCGACAGCACGATGAGCGCGTAGACGGGGTTCAGCGACAGGAACCGGATGTCGGGGTCGGCCAGCAGGTCGGGGGCGTAACGGCGGCGCGAGGTGCGGTCCTTGCCGAACAGCCAGCCCATGTGGGCGTGCCACAGCCCCTTGGTGAGACCGATCAGGCCCGGCCCGTACTCCCACGGCGAGTGCGGGTCGCCCTCGGCGTCGGCGTACTTGTGGTGCCGCCGGTGGTCGGCGACCCAGCGGATCACCGAGCCGTGCATGGCCTGGCCGCCGAGGATCGCCAGGACGATGCGCAGCCAGCGCTTGGCCTTGAACGAGCCGTGCGTGAAGTGCCGGTGGTACCCGACGGTGACGCCGATGGCGTTCAGCGGGTACAGCACCGCGAAGATCAGCACGTCGGTCCAGCCCATCCCCCATCCCCAGGCGAACGGCACCGCCGCGGCGGCGGCCAGCAGCGGAACGCCCACGAAGATCACCACCGCGATCCGCTCGGCGAGCGGCACCGGGTGCGGGGACAGGTCGCGGTGCGGGGCCCAGCCCGTCTGGGTTCGGGTCACGGTCGCCATGTGCAGCCTTCCTGGAGCGGCGGGTGCGGAGTCAGGCGACGACCGTACGGTCACGGCAGGCGAGGCTCTTCCGTTCTCGTCGCGGATTCTCGCGGCGGACTTGTGACCGGTTTGACAAGATCCGGCCGGGACGGGACGAATGGTTGCCCGGCCGCGGCGACCGGTGGCATCCTCGCCTCGTTTGCACGTCGTCCGCCGGACGCCCGACGACCCCGCCGCAGGAGGCACCATCAGGCGCACCCGACGAGCCACCGGGCCCCGGCGCTGGCCGCCCGCCGTGATCGCCGCGGCGGTGGCGGGGACCCTGGTCGCCGACATCGGGCTGGTGGCGTTCGGCGACCTCGGCGACAGGGACGCCCCGGACTCCGGGGACGGCGACCGGCTGGTGTCCATCTCCCAGGACGCGGTCCGCCCGGCCGTCCCCGTGGTGTCCCCGCTGGGCCGACGCCGCACCCCGCATCTGCTGCTGGCCCACTCCGGCACGCTCCCGCCGGAGGCGGTCGAACAGGTCCGCCGGATCAAGGGCGTCACCGCCGTCGAGGTGGTCGACGCCGCCCAGGTGCAGGTCGCCGGGCGGCGGGTGGGCCTGCTGGGGGTGGAGCCGTCGACGTTCCGCGCGTTCGCCCCGCAGGCGTCGGCGGCCTCGGACCAGTTGTGGCAGGCGGTCGCCGCCGGGGACCTGGTGGTGTCGTTCGAGCTGGCCCGCGCCGCCGGGCTCACGCTGGGCGGCATGGTCCCGGCGGGCCGCGGCTCGGCGCCCGGCCAGGCGCGGCTGGGGGCGTACGCGTCGCTGGGGATCAAGAACGTGGACGCCGTGGTGTCCCGGGCGCGGGCCCGGCAGCTCGGCCTGCCCGCCGGGAACGCGCTGATCGTGAGCGTGTCGGCCAAGTCCGACCCGGCCAGGCTCGGCGGGCGGCTGCGCAGGGAGCTGCCGCGCGGCACCAGGTCCTCGGTGCTCGCCTCGACCGCCAGGCCCCGGGAACGGGAGGCCCCCCAGGTGACCGGGCGGCCGGACGGGCTGCGCGGCGACGTCACCACCATCACCGGCAACCAGATGACGCCTCGGATGCGGAACGTGGTGCTGGAGCTGAACAACCGGTTCGGGCCGTTCCCCGTCGTCGGCTGCTTCCGCACCGGCGCCGACGCCCAGGACCACGCGCTGGGCCGGGCGTGCGACTTCATGGAGAGCACGGGCGGGCGGATGCCGAGCGCGAGCGCGCTGCGGCACGGCGACCAGGTCGCGGCGTACGCCGTCGCCAACGCCGGCCGGCTGGGTATCCACTACGTGATCTGGAAGCAGCACATCTGGAACATCCGGGGCGGCGGCTGGCGGCGCATGGGCGACCGCGGCAGCATCACCCAGAACCACTACGACCACGTGCACATCTCGGTGCGGTAGTCCCGGTCAGGGCGTGCCGAACAGCGTCCGCGGCGGCACCGGGACGCGCACGTCGCCGCCGCGCAGCGGCGCGGCCCCCGCGCTGAAGCCGGCCAGGGCGTCGGAGTCCATGCAGCGGGCGCGGACCGCTCCCCCGGCCGCCCGGCGGGTCAGCTCCGCGTCGGGCAGTTCGGCGTCGGAGGCGGCCAGGATCAGGTTGCCGAACCGGCGGCCCCGCAGCACCCCCGGCTCGGCCAGCAGCAGCGTGTGGCCGAAGACGCCGCGCAGCGTGGCCACCATCCGCCGGGCGAACTCCAGCCCCCGCCCGTCGGCGATGTTGGCCAGGTAGACGCCGCCGGGCCGCAGCACCCGCCGCACGTCCCGGGCGAACTCCTCGGTCACCAGGTCCCCCGGCACGGTCGCGTCGGCGAACGCGTCCAGCACCACCAGGTCGTCGCAGGCGTCGGGCAGCGCCGCCACCCCGCTGCGCCCGTCGGTCACCCGCACCCGCAGGCCCCGTACGGAACGCAGCGGCAGCCGCGCCCGCACCAGGTCCAGCAGGGCCGCGTCGGGCTCCAGCACGATCTGCCGGGAGCCGGGCCGCGTCGCCGCCACATAGCGGGGCAGGGTGCAGGCCCCGCCGCCGACGTGGACGGCGTCGATCGGCTCGCCGGGCGGGCGCACGCAGTCCACCACGTCGCCCATCAGCCGCATGTACTCGAAGCTCAGGTGGGTGGGGTCGGCCAGGTCCACGTAGGACTGCGGGACGCCCTCGATGGTCAGCAGCCAGCCGTCCGCGCGGTCGGGGTCGCGGCGCAGTTCGGCCCGGCCGTCGGCGCTGCGCTCGGCCGCGGACGCCGCCGCCCTGCGGGCGTCCCGTCGCCGCTCCATGCCCCTCCCTGCCCGTCCGGTTCGCGGGGATTCCCTCGCGAACACACCTTTACGCCTACCATGCCGGAGAAGGCCGTGACCGGCTCCGGCGGATGACTTGCCCACCCGCTTTACCTCAAGTACATTCCCCCGAGACCGGTTCGTGACCAACCCCCCACCAGGAGGGTCGAGCCGAACCGCCGAATGTTCCGCGACGCAGCCGGCGTCGCCGGAACGCCGGGGACCCGACGCGCAACGGGGTGAATCCGTCCGCGGGCGGTAGGGCGCCTCCACGCCCGAACCCGACAGCTAACCCGGTAGGCGGTCCATGGAGAGATATGGATCCGATAGGCAAGAAGCTGCTCGACATCGCCGAGCAGGAGCTCGGTTATACCGAGAAGGCCGGCGGCTACACCAAGTACGGGGAATGGTGGGCCGAGAACGTCGACTCCGACCACGATCCGTACTTCAAGACGGCGCCGTGGTGTGACATGTTCCTGGCCTGGGCGGCCGACAAGGCGGGGGTGACGGAGCAGGCGGGACAGTTCGCCTCCACCGTCGACCACGCCAAGTGGTTCGCCGCCAACGGCGCCTGGGGCAGCGAGCCCGAACCCGGTGCGATCGTGTTCTTCGACTGGAAGGGCTCGAACGACATCGACGCCATCGACCACGTGGGCATCGTCAAGAAGGTCGACGGCGACGAGATCCACACCATCGAGGCCAACGTCGACGGCGTCCACCTGCGGGAGAAGGTCCGCGACGAGAGCGTCATCGCCGGTTACGGCTATCCGTCGAAGGTGAAGCCGGCCTCGCAGGCCGCCAAGTACGTCCCCAAGCACGCCGCCCCGCCGCCCTCCCCCGAGCAGCTGACCGGCGCCCCCGGACGGCAGGGGCAGGCCGCCGCCACCCGCGAGACGTCCGGCGACGGCGAGCCGCTGCTGTCCGGGCCGCAGGACGCGGTGCTGAGCGGGCTGGTGGCCGTGGCGGTCGTCGGGTCGGTGGCGCTGTCGGTCGGCAGGGCCGCCGCCGCCAAGGTGCCCGCCGCCCCGCCGGTCCGGGTCCGCAAGCGCGGCAAGCACCACCGCCGCCCGGTCTCGCTGCCGGCCGACATCACCCCGGCGCAGCTGGACCAGGCCGAGGCCGTCACCACGCAGATGCCCGCGATCAGCGCCGCGGTGGCCGCCGAGGCCGAGGACCGCGAGTTCTGGGGCCGGATCGAGCACCTCAAGGAGGACCAGGAGCTGGCGTTCTGGGACTCGCTGCACGCCGAGCTGGCCGAGGCCCCGCGGCGCCGCGCGATCCCCGCCGGCCACGAGGTCCCCTCCTCGCTGAACACCTGATCGCCCCGGCGTGCGGTCGCATGGCGCCCCGCGCGACCGCACGCCGCCCGGATCGCGGCGCTCCGGCGGGCCCGCGTCCGGGCCGTTCCGCCGTCAGCGCAGGCCGTAGCGGCCGCGACCGGAGTGCGTGCGCACCGCCGCCATCCGCGCCGCCGGCCCGGTCCGTGCGCGGGCCCGCATCAGGCCGCCGCGTTTGGCGTGCGCCCGGGTCCGGGCCAGATGAGCCGCCCGCTGCCAGGCACTGCGATGACGCATCCGGCGCCGCCGCCACAGCCAGGCCGCGACCGCCGCGGTGGCCAGGGCGGCCAGCCCCGCGCCCGCCTTGCCCGCCGTCGGGCCGGGCCGGGCGCCCATCCGGTCGGCCCGGCCGGCGAACCGGTTCCTGACCTCGCCGAGCTTGCGCTGCGCCCGGGCCTTCACGTCGGCCTTGGCGGCCAGCGCCTGCACGGTCTCGCCGATCTCCGCACGGGTGCGCTCGATGTCGGCGGCCGCCTTCGACTCACTGGTGGTCATCGCGTGCTGTCTCCTTACGTGCAGTACGGCTCGCCGAAGGAGTTCCCTGCCGCGACACGGCGGACGAGCCCCGCGACACGCGCTTTGCCGCCGCACACCGCGATTTTGGCGACGCGGATGCGAACCCGTGCCCGCACCGCGTGCGGCGCGTCAGGTCACCGGGCTCAGGTGCGGGCGGCGGCGCAGCCGGTGGCCTCGACGACCTCGGCGATCTCCCCGATCCGCACGGTCAGATCCAGGGCCGCGCAGCAGGCGTCGGCATTCATCGGATCACCACCTTCCGCAGCAGCGCGTTCACCGCATGTGCGAACACCTCCCAGCCGGTCGCGGTACGGCGCAGCACCGCGCCGCCCGCATCGATGATCCGGTAGTACCTGCAGGCCGGCCCCGTCTCGCCCTCGCGCCGCTGTGCGGTGACCATCTCGGTGCACTGCAGGCGAAGCGCCACCGGACACAGGGGCCGCTGCGGATCGGCCCGAGCCCGACGTCCCCAGGGACTGCGCCAGCTCTTGACGTGCTCTCCGGCTTGAAGGCCGGGGATTCAGTCCGTGCCGCGTGTGCGGCACCCCTGGTGGCTTCCTGTTTCGCCGGGTCCTGCCCTCCGCTAGGCGGCGGGTCTTACGGCCCCTCCGCAGGCGTTTAGCCTGTCCGCCCGCCCGGCGGCCAGGATGTTCTTGGCGGCATTGACATCCCGGTCATGCCGGGTGCCGCAGACCGGGCACGTCCATGCGCGGACGTGCAACGGCTTGGGACCGTCCTTGACCTTGCAGGTCGAGCACGTCTGCGAGGTCGGCTCGAACCGGCCGACCCGGCCGACGTGCCGCCCGTGCCGGGCCGCCTTGTAGGCCAGCATCGCCGTGAACTGCGCCCAGCCGGCGTCGTGCACCGATTTGGCCAGCCGGGTCCGCGCCAGCCCTGACACGCACAGGTCCTCCACGTAGACCGCTTGGTTGTCGCGGATCAGCCGAGTGGAGAGCTGGTGCGCGAAGTCTCGGCGCGCGTCGGCCACCCGGGCGTGCGCCCGAGCGACCTTGGCGGCGGCTTTCGTGCGGTTGTTGGACCCTTTCGCCGTGCGGGCCAGGGCGCGCTGGGCCTTGCGCAGCCGCCGCTCGGCCCGGCGCAGCCACCGCGGATTGGCGATCTTCCGGCCGTCCGACAGCACCGCGAAATGGGTGAGGCCCAGGTCGATGCCGACCTCGGCCACCGCCTCCGGCAACGGCTCATCGCCGACCTCGACCACGAACGAGGCGAAGTACCGCCCGGCCGCGTCCATGACCACCGTCACACTGGACGGCTCCGACGGCAGGGACCGCGACCAGCGCACCGGCACATCCCCGATCTTCGGCAGCCGCAACCGCCCACCCGCCGTGACCGTGAACCGGGCGTTGCGGGTGAACCGGATCGACTGCCGGGCGTCCTTACGAGACTTAAAGCGGGGCTCGGCGATCTTCGGCCCCGTGCGCCTGCCGGTGAGCGAGGCGAAGAAGTTACGGTAGGCGGCGTTCAGGTCGGCCAGCGCCTGCTGCAGCACCACCGCAGACACCTCACCCAGCCAGACGCGCTGCGGGGTCTTCTTCGCCTCCGTGATGACCCGCCGGGACAACTCACCGTCCGAGACGTACGGCAACCCCCGCTCATGGGCCTCCCGCCGTACGCACAGCCCGTCGTTGTACACCACCCGCGCACACCCGAAAGCCCTGGCCAACGCCGCACGCTGACCAGCGGTCGGGTAAAGACGGAAGTTGTACCGCAACTGCACACCGCGACCATAACGCCACCCTCCGACAGAACACCCAAGAACTCACCGGCGCCCGCAGGGCATTCCCTCGCATCAGCCTTCACCCGACCTCAAGGCCGGAGCCGGTCGGCATTCCGGTGGCAGCAGGACTCGCGGCGGACCAGGACGGCCAGGACGCACAGGTCCAGCACTCCGCGCAGCCATTGGCCGCGTCGTTCATGATCCACGCGCGACAAGCCAGCACGGCTACCTAGATAGCGCCGCAAACTAGTCGGAATCCGTCCGGGGTCAGTGCCGGTGCGGGCCGGTGTCGGTGCGGCGGCGCCGGCGGACCAGGGTGCGGGTCGGGGTGCGGGGGATGCGGATGGCCGAGCGGCGGACGATCGGGCGGCGGCGCCCGGCCGGGCGGTGCACCACGGGCCCCTGCCCGGCGGCGCGCAGCTCGTCGATCAGGCGGTCGAGGTGGACCAGCAGCTCGCCGTGCAGCGGCCAGTGGCCGGGGTCCTCGCGCAGCAGTCCGCCCAGTTCGTCGCGGCGGCGCCGGGCCTCCGACAGGCAGCCCTCCAGGTCGGCGGTGCGGCGGACGGCGTCGTCGGCGGTGGCCGCGGTGGCGGCGCGGGTGTAGAGGATCGTGCCGCACGACAGCTCGCGCAGGGTGGCGGCCAGCCGGTCGCGCACGTCGGCCTCCCACATCTGCGCGCCGAGGCCGGTGCGGTCGGCGTGCACCAGCGAGGTGCGGTCGGCCATGGAACGGGCCAGCCCGCGGATGCTCACGGCCGCGTGCTCCAGGTGCTCCAGCGCGATCCGCAGCACCGGGCCGGGCCGGTCGGCCGGGCCGACCCGGCTGCGCGGGTTGAGCCGGGCGCTGTCCTCGGCCTCGGCCAGCGCCCGGTCGACCTCGCGGATCTCCCGCGCCAGGCCGCGCGAGCGCTCCAGCCAGCGGTCGGTGGTCCTGCGGTCGGGCTCGGCGTCCAGCCCGTCGGCCATGTGCTCCAGCAGCGCCCCCATCGACCGGCCGAGCTCGGCGACGGCCTCGGCGGCGGGCCGGACCCGGACCGGGGAGGCCAGCAGCCCGGCCGCCATCCCCACGCCGGCGCCGACCAGCGTCTCGATGATCCGGTCCAGCGCGGCGGTGTCGCTGCCGAGCTGCAGGATCAGCATCGCGCTGATCGGCACCTCCAGCATGTGGTCGCCCAGCCGCAGCAGATGCCCCAGCGCCAGCGCGGCGGCGATGGTCACCCCCAGGCTCCACCAGGTGAAGCCGATCAGGTCCACCAGCACGACCGCGACGATCACCCCGGCGGTGACGCTGACGATCCGCTGGACGCCGCTGCGCAGCGTCTGGAACAGCGAGACCTGCACCACCAGCAGCGCGGTCAGCGGGGCCAGCACCGGCGCGGACACCTCCAGCAGCCACAGCGCCAGCAGATACGCCGCCACCGCCGTCATCACCAGCCTGGCGATGGCGACGGCGGCGGGCTGCGCCTTGCGGACGGCGATCCGCAGCAGCCGCGGCGAGGCGGCGGTGCGGACGCGGTGGCGTACGGCGGAACGCACGGGCACGATGCGGGAACCTCATGGGGACGGGGTGTGGTCGGACAGGCCGGAATCAACGACCTTGTATGTCCAATTCACCACCGTTCGCCCGGTATTCCCGATCGCGCGGCGGGTGTCAGCGCTTGACGCGCACCTCCCGCAGGCTCTCCACCGGGTGCTCGCCCTCGCTCTGCAGGCGGTACTCCTGGCCGAACATCTCGCGGTGCTCGTCGATGACGCGCTCGCTCGGCGGCTTCTCGTCGCCGTGGATGGCGTTCTGCATCCGCTCGAACCGCTCGTGCGCCTCGCGGACGTACCCGGCGCCCAGCGTGGTCAGGTCCAGCTGGGTGGCCAGCAGCTGGCGGATGTACTCCTTGTTGGGCTCGAAGGTGACCGGCGGCGGCAGCTCCCGGGCCAGGATCGACTCCGGCTCGCGCCCGTCGTGCTTGCGCATCATGTCGCAGGCCAGCCGCAGGTGCTCCAGCTCCATGTTGAGGTGCAGCTCCCAGATGGCCTTCACCTTCGGGTCGCTCTCGGTCTCCATGAACGAGTGGTACATGTAGCACTCGTTGTACTCGTGGTTGACCAGGCGCTCGTACCAGGTCTCGCCGGGGTCGACGAGGGACTCGTAGTGGGTGACGTGCTCCTCCTCGATGAGGCCGATCTCCTGGTAGAGCTGGCGCGCGATCGGCTCCATGTACTGCGGGCCGACGTTCATGTAGAAGTTCATGGTCTGCTGCTCGGCCGCCATGACGGTCAGCGCGTGCAGCTTGGAGATGGGCTCGGCCTGCGTGCGGTCGTAGGGGGTGCGCACGTTGTCCATCGGGTGCCGGTGGTGCATCATCGTCGGCCGGCCCGGGATCACCTCGGTGAGGTTGTCGACGATCTTCTCCGCCTTGCGGTGCTCGATCATCTCGTACAGGTTGGCGTACCGGTACAGGTGGTCGAAGTCCTCCAGGACGCCGAACTCGTAGGCCTGCTTGAGGTAGGGATCGGGCTCCATCCGGGCCACCCACCCGGTCAGGTCGACGGCCACCTGCTCGTAGGCGATGGTCGTCTCCAGCACCGAGGCCTGGCCGGGCAGCAGCCAGTTCACGGTCTTCTGCTGCTGCTGCTCGATGTAGCGGACCTCGGCGAGCTGCTGCTTGACCTCCATTTCCGGACAGACCCGGGAGAAATGGTGACTGAAGAAGATCGCCTCGGTCTCGATGCCGTTCATCGTGATGATGCGGCATTTGGTGTAGGGGTCGGCGCGATCGGGGTCGACGGGCTCGACGTTGAGCTCGCGCCAGTTGCGCAGTTGCCGGTCCAGCGGGATGCCTCGGTGTTCCAGCGGGTTGAACGTCATCGTTTCGCTACACCTCACCTGTGTCGTCGGGTCGCTCGCCCGCCGTACCCGGAGATCGGCAGCGCTCACCCATTCGCCCCGCAAATTTGATTTGGACGCGGACGCGCGGTACCGCGGGCATGACCCCGGTCTGCACCGGGTAGGGGGCCGCGCGCACCCGATGCCCGATCTGAGGAGTGAGGCAATGGCCCAGGCGCCGACGCTGACCAAGAACGACGTGATCGACCTGCTGGTGGCGCAGCACGCGCAGATCCGGGACCTGTTCGCCGAGACCCTGGAGTCCACCGGCGACCGGCGCAAGGACGCGTTCCGGCGGCTGGTGCGGCTGCTGGCCGTGCACGAGACCGCCGAGGAGGAGATCGTCCATCCGGTGGCCCGCCGCAGCCTGCCCGGCGGCGAGGGCATCGTCGACGACCGGCTCAGGGAGGAGCGCGAGGCCAAGGAGCTGCTGGCGGAGCTGGACGGGATGGACGTCCACGACCCGCAGTTCCTGCCCAAGCTGGACAAGCTGCGGATCGCCGTGCTGACCCACGCCCGCTCGGAGGAGCGGTACGAATTCTACCGGCTGGTCGCCGAGTTCAGCGACACCCAGCGCGCCGCGATGGCCCGCGCGGTCAAGGCCGCCGAGGCGACCGCTCCCACCCACCCGCACCCGGGCACCGAGAGCGCGACGGCCAACGTGCTCGTCGGCCCGCTGGCCTCGATGGTGGACCGCATCCGCGACATCATCCGCAAGGACTGAGGCCCGGCCCGCCGGCTTCTTTCAGCGGGGGAACTGCGGTTCGGCGGGCGGGACGCCCTTGAGGGTGTGGAAGCCCCGCACCCCGGCCACCAGCAGCGTCCCGTCCCACAGCCGGGCCGCCTCCTCCCCCGTGGGAACGCGGGAGATCACCGGCCCGAAGAAGGCGGTCCGGCCGCCGCCGGGGGTGGTCGCGGCGATGATCGGCGTTCCGACGTGGTCGCCGACCAGCCCGACGCCCTCGGCGTGCGAGGCCCGTACGAGGTCGTCGTAGTCGGTGCCCTGCCCGGCCTCGAACAGCTCGGTGGGCAGCCCGGCGGCGGCCAGGGCGCCGGTCAGCTCGCCCATCCAGTCGCCGTTCTCCCGCGCCTGTGACCACAGGGCCCGGTAGAACCGGCCGAGGGCCTCGTGCCCGTGGTGGCGGGCGACGGCCGCGCAGATGCGGACCGGCACCCACAGCCATCCCTCGGGGTCGCCCTCCGGGTCGTCGTCGCGGCCCTCGTTCAGCACCGACAGGCTCATCACGTGCCAGCGGATCTCCACCGGGCGAACCTCGGCCACTTCCAGCAGCCAGCACGTGGTGAGCCAGGTATAGGGACAGGAGGGGTCGAACCACAGATCCGCGATCGTCTTGTCCGCCACGGCCCCACAGTAGGGCGAGGCGGGCCGCACGGCATCCCCGGCGCGAACCGGGCGGCGAATCGGACGGCAAGCCGGAGCAGGTTTCGGACTCGCCGAGCACGGTCACTATCCGTCACACGGAGTGATCGCTTCCGTACGCTTTGCATCGGGGGTTTCTCAGGCGATGAAGACGATCAACAGCGCGCGGCCCTGGACGGTGGCCGCGGGCTCGACGGCGGCGGTCACCGCCGCCCTGGTCACGGCCGGCCTGGTGATCAAGGAGATCGCCGGGCCGGAACTGCACGTGGCCGCCGTCCGGGACGGGGCGGTGCTCAGCCGCGAGGAGGCGCGCGTCCAGACGGTCGCGGTCACCACGAACGAGCCGGGCAAGGTGCGGGTCCGGCTCGACGGGCGGCCGCTGGAGTTACGCGCCCACGGCGGCAGGCTCGTCGCCGACCTCGGCCCGCTGCCGGAGGGCGAGCACGAGCTGACCGTCACCGCGCCCGGCGGGCTCCCCCTGACCGGCGGCAACATCACCCGCAAGTTCCGGGTGGACGCCACTCCGCCGTCCATCACCGTCGACGCGCTGCGGCCCGCCACGCGCGACGGGCAGCCGGCGCGCCTGCAGGCCCGTTCGCTGCGCGAGCCGTTCACCCTGACCGGCCGGGTCCGCGGCGCGACCCGGCTGCTCAGCGAGGGACGCCCGGTCGAGCTCGGCGAGGAGGGCCGGTTCACGCTGCGGTACCGGACACCGCCGGACGCGGTGCGGCTGACCGCCTACGACTCCGCCGGGAACCGCCTCGACCAGCGCATTCCCGTCGTCGTCCCGCATCCGGAGATGCGCGCGGTGCACGTGACCGCCCTGGCGTGGGCGTCCGAGCCGCTGCGCAACCGGGTGCTGACGATGATCCGCGAGGGCCGGATCAACGCCGTCCAGCTCGACATCAAGGACGAGGACGGCATCGTCGGCTACGCCTCGCAGGTCCCGCTGGCCCGCGAGGTCGGCGCGGCCCGTCCCATCTACGACGCCCGCAAGGCCATCGACCAGTTGCACGCCATGAACGTGCGGGTGGTCGGCCGGATCGTGGCGTTCCGCGACCCGCAGCTGGGCCGGGCGTCCTGGAAGGCGGGCAAGCGCGACCGCCTGGTGCAGACTCCCGGCGGCGGCGCGTACGGGGCGCACTACGGCGCCCAGTCGTTCACCAACCTGGCCGACCCCGAGGTCCGCAGGTACAACATCGACCTGGCGGTGGAGGCGGCCAGGCTCGGCTTCGACGACATCCTGTACGACTACGTCCGCCGTCCCGACGGGCCGCTGAAGTCGATGCGCTTCCCCGGCATCAAGGGGTCGGTGGAGGACAACGTGGCGTCGTTCGTCGCCGAGACCCGCCGGCTGGTCCGGCCGCACGGGGCGTTCCTGGGGGCCTCGGTGTACGGCATCGCCGCGACCCGGCCGCTGGAGATCGGCCAGGACATCACCAAGATCGGCAAGCACGTCGACTACGTGGCGCCCATGCTGTACCCGTCGCACTGGGCGTCCGGCGAGTTCGGGATCGGCAACCCCAACGCCCAGCCGTACAAGACGGTCTACGCCTCGATGCTGACCTTCCACAAGGTGCTGCGCGGCACGTCGGCGCAGGTCATCCCGTGGCTGCAGGACTTCTCGCTGGGGCACTCGTACGGGAACGCCGAGGTCAGGGCGCAGATCGACGCCGCCGCCAAGACCGGCAGCCCGTCGTTCCTGCTGTGGGACCCGTCCTGCCGCTACCACCCGGGGGCCCTGGAGCCCCGGGAGAACTGGAAGAGCGCATGAACGCGACGATGACGCGGCTCGCGGCGATCGTGTCGGCGGGGGCGCTGGCGGTGTCGGCCTGCGGAGGCGCGCCCGAGCCGGTGGGCGACGCCGCCGGGAAGGCCGCGGGGAAGGCCGCGCCCGCGCGGCCCCCGGTGGATCCGGCGTCGGTGCGCGCCAACGAGCTCGGCCGGGTGCCGGTGCTGATGTACCACCAGATCGTGCCCAAGCCCACCACCGTGTACGACCGCACCCCGGCCGACTTCCGGGCCGAGCTGGAACGGCTGGCGCGGGAGGGCTACGTGCCGATCACCGCCGCCGAGTTCGTCACCGGGCGGATCGACATCCCGGCGGGCAGGCACCCGGTGGTGCTGACCTTCGACGACTCGACGATCAGCCAGTTCGCCCTGGGGCCGGACGGCAACCCGCTGCCGGACACCGCGGTCGGGATCCTGCTGGACGTCGCCCGGCGGCATCCGGGGTTCCGGCCGGTGGCGACCATGTTCGTCAACTCGGCCCCGTTCAACGACCCGGACGGGCGGCGGACGCTGACCTGGCTGCACCGGCACGGGTTCGAGATCGGCAACCACACCGCCACGCACGCCAACCTGGGCTCCTCCAGCGCCGCCAAGGTGCGGCAGGAGATCGCGGCCAACCAGAAGGCGATCACCGCCGCCGTGCCGGGGACGACGGTGCGGACGCTGGCGCTGCCGTTCGGGATCAAGCCGAACCCGCCGTCGCTGGCGGTGCGCGGCGAGCACGGCGGGGTCCGGTACGCGCACCTGGGGGTGTTCCTGGTGGGGTCGAACCCGTCGCCGTCGGTGTTCGACGCGTCGTTCGACCCGCAGAACATCCCGCGGATCCGCTCGCAGGGGCCGAAGGGCCAGGACGCGAACTTCGCCTCCACCCGGTGGCTGAACGACCTGGCCTCCCCTGAGGGCGACCGCTACACCTCGGACGGGGACCCGGCGAAGATCTCCTACCCGCGGGGCACGACCGCCCAGGTCGCCCCGGCCTGGCGGAAGCTCGCCCGGCCCTACTGAGCCTTTTCGGCGCCGCCCGCCTGTCCTGGTGGCCTGCCGAAAAGGTTCACCGATCCCATCCGGCGCCGGCCGGTCCGTTCCAGGCGGACCGGCCGGCGTCGTGCTTCTCCTCGAACACGACGTCGCCGAGGGCCGCCCGGACGTTCGCGGTGATCCGTTCCACGTCGCCGCGTTCGCCCTCCGGGAGCGGGGCACCGGCCTCCTCGCGCGCCGCCGCCGCGGTGCCGAGCAGCCGGGCGGCCCTCCCGGGCCGGCCGGCCAGGGCGTGCGCGCCCGCCAGGCCCTCCAGGGCGAGGGCGACCGCGCGGGGATCGCCCGTGTTGCGGGCGGCCTCCAGGCCCTCGGTGTGCAGGGCCAGCGCCGCCTCGGCGTCGCCGCGGAGTTCGGCGACGAAGCCCAGCTCGGCCAGGATCAGCGCCGCCCCGGGGTCGCCGTCGATGCCGCGGCACCAGTCCAGCCAGGCGTTCAGGTGCCGTTCGGCGTCCCGGAGCCGGCCCTGCCGCCTGGCGGCCATGCCCAGCCCCACCTCGGCGAACTGCTCGGCCCTGGGGAGGGCGTGCCCGGCGGCCAGCCGGCGGGCCTCCTCCTGCAACCGGACCGCCTCGGCGTGGTCGCCGGTGAGCATGGCGATCCGGCCGAGCTTGGCGAGCCGGGTGGACGCGTCGACCCGCAGGCCGAACCGCTCGGCGATGCGCAGCCCGTCGCGGTGCAGCCGTTCGGCACGGCGGTAGTCGCCGGTCATCTCGGCGAGGATGCCGAGGACGTCGGTGGCCTGGAGCCTGCCCCAGCGGTCGCCGAGCGCATCGAACAGCGCCAGGCTTTCGCGTCCGTCGCGTTCGGCGGCGGTCAGCTCGCCCCGGAGGTAGCGGTGGCGGGCCTTGACGGTGAGGGCGGCGGCGATCCCCCACCGGTCGCCGGTCTCCCGGAAGCCCTCCAAGGCCCGGTCCACGCGTTCCTCGTTGGCGGCCGGGTCGCCGGATCCCAGATGGGCGAACGCCAGGAACCAGTGCGCCCACGCCCGGCGGCCGGGGTCGCCGAGATCGTCGTGCAGGCGCAGGATCTCGTCGGTGCGGGGGCCGCGGAAGGTGCCGTCGCCTCGGTGCAGGGCCAGGCCCGCCTGCCAGGTCATCGCCTCGGCGCGGGCCGCCGGGTCGCCGCCGTCGAGGGCGAGGGCCGTGCCCAGCAGCCGGACCCCCTCCCCCAGCCGCCCGCGCAGGAACCAGTACCAGGCCATCGCGCACGCCAGCCGGAGCGCCGCGTCGGCGTCGGCGGCGTGGTCGAGGGCGGTACGGACGTTGGCGGACTCCGCGTCGAGGCGTTCCAGCCATTCGCCCTGCCGGGGGCCGCGCAGCCCGGAGGCCGCGCGTTCGGCAAGGTCGGCGTAGTAGTGCAGGTGACGGCGGCGGACGCGGTCCTCCTCGGCGGCCTCGCGCAGCCGTTCGACGCAGTAGGCCGCCACCGACTCCAGCAGCCGGTAGCGGCCGCCGGTCCGGGACGCCAACGAACGGTCCACCAGCCGTGCCAGCACGTCGGCCACGTCCTCGCGGGCCACGCCGTCACCGGAGCAGACCGCCTCGGCGGCCTGGAGCGTGCACCCGTCGGCGTGCACGGCCAGCCTGCGCAGCACCGCGCGTTCCGGCCCGGTCAGCGGCTCCCAGCTCCAGTCGATCATGGCGCGCAGGGTCCGCTGCCGGGCGGGGCCGCCGCGCCGGCCGCCGTCCAGCAGCCGGAACCGGTCGTCCAGCCGGGCCGCCAGTTCGTGCACCTCCAGGCCGCGCACCCGGGTCGCGGCCAGTTCCAGGGCCAGCGGCAGGCCGTCCAGTCCCCGGCAGATCGCGGCGACGGCGGCGGCGTTCCCGGCGTCGAGGGCGAACCCGGGCGCCGCGGCGGCGGCCCGCGCGACGAACAGCCGGACGGCGCTGAACGCGGTGATCGCCGAAGGGTCGGCGGCGTCCCAGGGGCCGGGGGCCCGCAGGGGCGGCACCGGCGAGACGCGTTCTCCCGCCAGGCCCAGGGGTTCGCGGCTGGTGGCCAGGATGCGGACGCCGGGGGCGGCGCGGAGGAGGGCGTCGGCGAGTTCGGCGGCGGCGGTCACGACGTGCTCGCAGTTGTCCAGCACCAGCAGGGACCGCCGGGTGCGGAGCGCGGCCGCCAGCCGGTCGGCCAGGTCGGGGCCCTCGTCGTCGCGGACCCCCAGGACGGCGGCCACGGCCTCGACGGGCCGGGTCGTGGTGGCGAGCTCGACCAGCCACACGCCGTCCGGGTACTCGTGCCGCAGCCGGGAGGCGACCTCGATGGCCAGACGCGTCTTGCCCACCCCGCCGGGGCCGGTCAGGGTCACCATGCGGTGCTCGGCCAGCAGCGCGCGGGTCCCGGCGAGTTCGTCGTCGCGTCCGATCAGCTCGGTCACTTCGGCGGGCAGGTTGGTGCGCGCGGGCCGGGCCGGCGGGTCGAGCGCCGGGTCCTGCCTGAGGATCGCCTGGTGGAGCGCGACGAGCCGCGGACCGGGGTCGACGCCGAGTTCCTCGGCGAGCCGTTCCCGGAAGCGCGCGTACTCGGTCAGCGCGTCGCTCTGCCGTCCCGCCTGGTAGAGGGCGCGCAGGTGGGCGGCGCGGAGCCGTTCCCGGAACGGGTGGTGGACCAGGAGTTCCTCCAGCTCCCCGACCAGTGCGGCGTGCCGTCCCAGCTCCAGCCGGGCCTCGGCGCGGTCCTCCAGCGCGGCGAGCCGCTGCTCCTCCAGCCGGACGGCCGCGGCCCGGGCGAACTCCTCGTCGGCGAAGTCGGCGAACGCCGGGCCGCGCCACAGCCCCAGCGCCTCGTCCAGCAGCGCGGCGCGGTCCGCCGGGTGGGCGGCGCGCCGGGCCCGTTCGGTCAGGTCGGCGAACCGGCGGGCGTCGACCGTGTCGCCGGTGATCTGCAGCGCGTACCCCTGCGGGCGGGTGACCACGAGGTCCCGGCCGCCGGGCTCGGCGTCCTCCAGCGCCCGCCGCAGCTGGGACACCCTGGCCTGCAGCGCCCCGGCGGGATTGGCGGGCGGCCGGTCGCCCCACAGGTCGTCGATCAGGCGGGCGGCGGGCGCGGTCCGGCCGTCGTGGACGATCAGGTCGGCGAGCAGGGCGCGCACCTTGGCCTCGGGGATGGGCGCCCGCCCTCCGTCCCGCGTCCAGACCTCCAGCGGCCCGAGCACCCCGAAGCGCATGCCGCCACGCTAGCCCGTCCGGCGGACCTGAAGCGTTCCCGAAGTGATCCTGAAGCGGCTCCGGCCACCGTGGTCCGGTAACCGGATCACGGAGGCGAGAACTGATGGACAAGGACAACGCCACGCCGGTGTCGGTGCTCGGACTGGGCCTGATGGGGGCGGCGCTGGCCCGCGCGTTCCTGAACGCCGGTCACCCGACGACCGTGTGGAACCGTTCGGCGGGCAAGGCCGACGCCCTGGCGGCCGAGGGCGCGGTGCGCGCGGCCACGGTCGCCGAGGCGATCGACGCGAGCGACCTGATCATCGTGTGCGTGCTGGACTATCCGGTCGTACGGGCGCTGCTGGAGCCGGTGGCCGGCGGGCTGGACGGCAAGACGGTCGTGAACCTCACCAGCGGCACGCCCGACCAGGCGCGGCGGATGTCGACCTGGGCGATCGAGCAGGGCGCCGACTACCTGGACGGCGGCATCATGGCGATCCCGCAGATGATCGCGCAGCCGGAGGCGCTGATCCTCTACAGCGGGTCGCGGCGGGCCTACACCGACCACGAGTCCGTTCTGGGGGTGCTGGCCACCGGCAGGTACGTGGGCACGGACGCCGGGCGGGCGGCGCTGTTCGACCTGGCGATGCTGACGGCCATGTACGGGCAGATCGCCGGATACCTGCAGGGGGTGGCGCTGGTGGACGCGGAGGGCGTCACCGCGGCCGAGATCACCCCGCTGATCGTGTCCTGGCTGAACGCCATGGCCGCGACCCTGCCGCACGACGCCGAGCAGATCGACAGGCGCGAGTACACCACCGACGTGTCCAGCCTGGACCTCAACAAGGCGGGCCTGGCCACCCTGGTCCAGGCGTACGAGGACCAGGGGCTGCCGACGGACGTGCTGAAGCCGATCCAGTCGCTCATCGAACGCCGGGTGGCCGCGGGCCACGGCACCGACAGCCTGGCGGGCCTGATCGAGCTGCTGCGCAAATGAGCGGAGGTCCCGCCGTCGCCCGGTCGCGACGGCGGGACCTTCGTCAGGGATCTCAGCCGTTCGCCGACCGCTTGCGGAGCATGGCCGCTCCACCGGCCAGGGCGGCGACCACCAGCGCCGCCAGGCCGATCCACCACCAGGAGGAGCCGCCGCCCTCGCCGGTCTGCGAACCCGCCGGGTCGGCGGTGGTCGTCGGCGCGGTGCCCTGCGGCGGCGCGGCCTGGGTGGCCGGGGCCGAGGGGGTCGCCCGGCCCTCGACGGTGAACTCGAAGCTGCCGGTGACCGGGTGGCCGTCCTCGGCGACCACCCGCCAGCCGACCGTGTAGTCGCCGGGCGGCAGCGCCCCGGCCAGCGGCTGGGTCACCACGGCGCCCTCGGTGGTCGCCTTGCCGCCCTGGTGCTCGGCGCCGCCCGGGCCGGTCACCACGACCTGCGGCGCGATCGTCTGGTTCACCTCGTCGGTGAAGGTCAGCACGATCTCCGTGGGCGGCGCCACGGTCTGGCCGTCGGCGGGCGAGGACTCCTTGAGGGCGGTGTGCGCCTGGGCGGCCGGGGCCAGGGCCAGGCCGATCAGCAGGGCGGCCAGGAAGGTGGGCAGGAGTCTGCGGGCACGCGTCATCGCGTCCTCTTCTCTCGTTCGGTTCGTTCCGGGGGTCGTCAGATCGTCACGGGCACCGAACGAGAGGGCGGACCCCGCAGGCCCACCGAGTGCCGGATCTGCGTTCCCCGCGGCCGGACCGGCGCCTGGGCGAGGGGCGGCGTCCGGCGGATCGGCGTCGGGACCGGCTCCAGCAGGACGGGGATCCCCGCCAGGGCGAACGCGCCGAGCTGCCGGGCCAGTGACCAGGCCAGCCGTTCGCCCCTGCGCAGCCACCACGCCGCCACGACGGCCGCGGCGAGATGCGCCGACGTCATCCCGGGACCGGTGGCGGCTTCCGCGGCCTGCCCGCCGTGCGCGGCGGGGTGGAACTCCTGCTCCGCCTGCGCGGCCGAGAACAGCGCGTGCAGCCCGAACTGCCCGCCCAGCAGCCCGCCGAGGATCGTGGACAGCGAACGTTCATGGCCTGACAGCACCCAGGCCACCGCCAGCGCCCCCGCCCAGCCGGCCGCCGCGGCGACGGCCGGGACGCCGATCCCGGACGCCGTACCGTGCCCGGTCAGCGTCAGGGCCACGCACACGGCCGCGAAGACCGAGGCGCGCAGCAGGCGGACGGGAGGACGTACGGGCATGACCGTCCCATCATGCCACCCGGGACCGCACCTCCCCTTGTCGAACACGAGTTCGACCCCGTGTCCTAGACTCGGCGTCGTGACAGCGTTCCAGGCGTCCCTGCTCACCCGCGACGACGAGCCCCACCCCGGCCCGCTGGGCGACACGGTCCACCGCACGCCCCTCGCCCACCGCGCCTGGATCGACCTGCGCCCCGGCTGGTTCACCGGCGCCGACGGCCTCTTCGAGCACCTGCTGGAGACCGTCCCCTGGCGCGCCGAACGCCGCCACATGTACGACCGCGTCGTGGACGTCCCCCGCCTCCTGGCCTTCTACGGCGAGAACGACCCCCTCCCCCACCCCGCCCTGAACGAGGCCCTCCGCACCCTCAACGCCCACTACGCGAACGAGCCCGGCTGGCCCTTCCGCACCGCCGGCCTCTGCCTCTACCGCGACGGCCGCGACAGCGTCGCCTGGCACGGCGACACCCTCGGCCGAGGCGCCACCGAGGACACCATGGTCGCCATCCTCTCCCTGGGCACCCCCCGCATCCTGGCCCTGCGCCCCCGAGACGACCACCGCCGCCCCATCCGCCGCACCCTCGGCCACGGCGACCTCCTCGTCATGGGCGGCACCTGCCAGCGCACCTGGGAGCACGCCGTCCCCAAGACCACCCGCCCCACCGGCCCCCGCATCAGCGTCCAGTTCCGCCCCCGAGGCGTCCGCTGACCCCCTGACGATGCGCGAACCCCTCCCGGGATGCGCTACTCTTTCTTCCGACGGCACGCCCCGAGCGACCGTCCCGGGCGATTAGCTCAGTGGGAGAGCGCTTCGTTCACACCGAAGAGGTCACTGGTTCGAACCCAGTATCGCCCACCCAGGGTTTTGCAATGCAGAAGGCCGGTCCCGATCATCGGGAACCGGCCTTTAACGTTGCCCAGGCCGAGTGACTGACCAGCTGCCTGACTGAGCGTCCCGCGCAGCCTCGGGGAAGATGCGGTCCATCGCCGTGGCACCTTCCTCGATCACCGGCCGGATCTGATGGCGGTAGGCCTTCTCCGGCACCACGGTGCCCTTATGGCCCACCAGGCGAGAGATGCGCTCGAGCGGAAGACCACGATCCGACAGCAGCGACACGAAGCTATGCCGCATCTCACGCGGGGTCCACTCTGCGGCGACCAGACCGGCCCGGGCGATCACGCGACAGAACTTGCGACGAACGTTGCCCGCGCTGAGCTGTCCCCCGGTACGGGTGGCGAAGACCAGACCGTCATCCGGCCGAGCCGCGCGCACCTCGCGAGTGTGGTCCCACAGACCCGCCAGAGCGCTCCCGCAGCGCTGCGGGAGCTTGAGGGTCCGCCTGGACGTGGCGGTCTTGGCGTCCCCACCGGCCCGGTACTGACGGTCACCGTGCACGGGTGGCGCGGGCTGCTCGCGGCGGTGAACCGCGGGGGTCGCGGTCTGTAAGCGTCAGGGGACGCGGGCGACCCCGCCGTAGGCCGCCAGGGTCGTTTTGGTGTCGGGGTCGGGAACGGGCCAGTCCTTGACATGTACCAGCCCGGGGTCGACCAGTTCGAGATCGCCGAAGAACCCGGCTATGACCTCCCGTGGCCGAAAGTACAGGGGGTTGGGCGCGTTGGCGAAAACCTGGTCGATGCGGGCCAGCAGCTCCGGAGGGGTGCCGGAGCTGCTTCCGGAGGAGATCGCCAGGTAACTGCCCGATGGCAGCCGCTCGACGTAGCGGGCGACGATGCCGGCCGGGTCGTGCTCGTCGGGGATGAAATGGAGGACCGCCGCGGCGAGGAGGCCGACGGGCTTGCTCATGTCGATCAGTTGACGCGTCTCCGGGGCTTCGAGGACGTCGGAGACGTTGCGGATGTCCTCCTGGACGTAGGCGGTCCGGCCTTCGGTGGAGCCGAGCAGTGCTCGTGCGTGCGGGAGGACTCTGGGGTCGAAGTCGACGTACACCACGCGGGCGTCTGGGTTGGCGGCCTGGGCGACTTCGTGGACGTTCTCGGCGGTGGGCAGGCCGGAGCCGAGGTCGATGAACTGTTCGATGCCCGCGCTGACGAGGTGGCGGACGACTCGTATGAGGAAGTTGCGGTTGGCGCGGGCATCGGAGCGTATCTCGGGGACGTGGTCCAGGATGGCGTGGGCGGCGCGGCGGTCGCCTGAGTAGTTGTCTGTGCCTCCGAGCAGGTAGTCGTAGACACCGGCTGGGGTGGGCTGGGTGACGTCGATGTCAGGCTTGTCCGATGGCATGCGGTACTCCATACACCTTCTCCTGGGGATGTTGGGGAGGGTTGGCCGGATAAGGCCCCGCCGGAACCGCCGCAAGCCGCGATCGTCGAAAGGATCTGGACGTCGGCCCCGAGAATGAGCGGTGTCGATTCGGTGCGGGAGCTCATCGCGCTGATCAGGGGCAACCCGGGCGAGTGCAGCTTCACCGGCGGCTGGGCGAGGGGGACATCGCATGCGCCGAGGCCGAGCTGGCGGCGACGTTCCCGCCGTCCTACCGGCTCTTTCTTGGCGAGTTGGGCGGCTGCGAGGCCGGTGGGGTGGAGCTGTTGGGCATCTACCGCACGCCGGCACAGGGGCGCCCGGTTGCTCGGCACGGTGGCGGAGACCCTGGACGCCCGCGAGGACAAGCGTTTTCCGCCGCCCCTGCTCGTCTTCGAGTACGACGGTATGGGCGGCATCATCTCGCTGGACAGCTCGGAGCAGAACGGGGACGGCGAGTACCCGGTCGTTGCGTGGGATCCGGGCGCCGAAGCCCGCGGCGGCCCGGAACGGCTGGCCGAGGACTTCGGCACCTACGCGTTGCGCCGCTGCCGGGTCGGCCTCAGATGAGAGGCAGGGGCCGGTCCGGGCGCGGGAGTTCGAGGCGGTGAAGAAGGTCTCGAGTTGTTCCCCGCCCCGCGGCTTGTAGGGGACCGCGCCGCCGTCGTCGTAATTCTGCCGGGCCTTGAGGAATTCCGGGGACAGGACGTCCTGCCAGGCGAGGCCTCAGGCCCACCACGGCGGTCGCCGCACCGGTTCCGCAGCCACGGGAGCCGTACGGAGAGATCGCCAGGGTTGTGCGGCAATGTCACAGGGACTTCGTAGGGTCGATGGTCATGGCTGGACAGGGAGCGGAGCCATGAGCGATCCGATGATGGGCGGCCATGGGACGGAACCGGGTTTCGTCGACCCGGGGGACGTCGGGCGGTGGCGGGCGGCTCGGCGTGCGGTGCTCAACCATGTTCTGGGGGTGATGGCCGAGTCGGCGTGGGCGAATGGGCTGGTGCTGCGGGGGAGCATGGCCATGCTGGCGTGGGTGGGCGAGGCGGCGCGGGAACCTGCGGATCTGGACTGGGTGCTTCCGGCGCCGCCGGTCGTTCCGGTGGACGCCTTGCATCCGTATCCCTATGTGGACAGCCTCGAGGTGGTGCAGCAGTGGCCGGAGGCCGCCGACGGGGCTGCGGCATACGAGATATGGCGGGATGAGGAATTCGATACCGGCGGGCTGCATCCGGTGCTTCCGCCGGAGGGGTTGCACTACGTCTTCGATCCTGTTGGTGATGAGCCCGGGCCTGAGCCGTATCGGGAACTGATCCAGTTGCTCATGCGGCGGCCGGAAGCTGCGCCCGGGGTGTTCGTGGATCCGGCCGCCGCCGACTGGGACGGGCTGGGGGGTTATTACCGGATGTACGACACTCCGGGGGTTCGGCTCATGATTCCCTGGCATGCCGAAGGGCTGCCGCCGGGGCGGGTGCAGTTGGATTTCGCCCGGGACGAATGGCTTCCCGAGGCCCCGGTGCCGGCGGCGGTGCCACGGGGCGACGGTGGTGAGCCGTCGGTGGTGCCGGCCGCCGGGCCGGCACTCTCGCTGGCCTGGAAACTGCTGTGGCTGCACACGGACTGGCGCACCGAGGGAAGGTGCCAGGGCAAGGACCTGTACGACGCGGTCCTGCTGGCCGAGGCGGATCGTACGGCGCTGTCGCGCCCGCTGCTGGACAAGGTCTTCCGGCGCGCTCTGGGACCCGGGTCGGCGGACTTCGACCCGTCTTCGATTCACCGTTGGAAAGTCGACTGGCGAGCCTTCCAGGTGGCCTGCCCCCGGGTGCGGGGAACGGCCGACGAATGGCTCGGCCGGTTGCACACGGCGCTGGCTCCCGTGTTCTCCCGATGAATCTCCGACCGCACGGCCTCAGGTGACTCCACGTTCACCGGGAGCACGAAGCCGATGGCCCTTCACCCGTTCTTCGCGGCGATTCCGCCCAGGGGCTGTACCTGCGGCTGCGGGCCGATGAGCTCGGTCTCGGGGCGCCACTGGGAGGCGGGGACCAGTCCGGGCGGCAGGAGTTCCAGGCCGGTGAAGAAGCTCTCGAGTTGTTCCCTGCCCCGCAGCTTGTAGGGGACCGCGCCGCCGTCGTCGTAGTTCTGCTGGGCCTTGAGGAACTCGGGGGAAAGGACGTCGTATCCGTCGCAGATGGCCAGGTGGCTTCCCGGTGCGAGACCCTCCATGAGGGTGGCCACGATGGAGCGGGCCTCGTCGTCGTCGGTGATGTGCCCCAGCACTCCCATGAAGGTCAGCCCGACCGGCCGGTCGAGGTCCAGGGTGCGGGCCGCGGCCGTCAGGATGGCGTCGGGCCGGCGCATGTCGGCGTCGATGTAGTCGGTGGCGCCTTCCGGCGTGCTGGTGAGCAGGGCGTGCGCGTGCGCGAGCACCAGCGGGTCGTTGTCGACGTAGACGATCCGGGCGTCGGGCGCGACGCGCTGGGCGACCTCGTGGGTGTTGTCGACCGTGGGCAGGCCCGTGCCCACGTCGAGGAACTGGCGGATCCCGGCCTCCTCGGCGAGAAAGCGGACCGACCGCTTCAGAAATCCGCGGGTGAGCCGGGCGATGTCGAGGATTCCGGGGAAGGTCTGCACGTACAGGTCGCCGGCGACCCGGTCGACGGGGAAGTTGTCCTTACCGCCGAGCCAGTAGTTCCAGATCCGGGCGGAGTGCGGAACCGAGGTGTCGATTTCGGTCAGTTCGTTTTCGGCTTTCTGCCACGCGTAGTCGTCGGTCATGCGATCTCCAGGAAGGCCGGGGTCGGAAGCCCATCCTCTGCCCTGTTCCAGGGACGGGCAACCCCTCATGGAGAAACATCCGGCCGTTCACATCTCGTCGATCAGCCGCCTGATGATGTCCTGCGACTCTTTGGGCCGGTAGGCTGCAATTGCCAGGCTGTTGAACTGCTTGATGTACAGCTCGCGCGCCTCCGGGTCGCCCGGGTACAGCGCGCTGTCGGCCTGTTCCAGATAGACGACGTCCGGCAGTCCCTCGTGGCTGAACCGCAGCACGGTGATCGGCCCGCTCACCGATCGGCAGGCCGGGGCGCCGGCCGGAACGATCTGGACCGGCATGCGGACCGAGGCGTCGAGCAGATGCCGCAGTTGCCGCTTCATGGCGGCCCGATCGACCAGGGGGTTCCACAGCGCCATCTCGTTGATGATCGCCCATACGCGGCGGCCCCCGTGCGGCATGAGCCGCTGCCGCAGCATCCGCAGCTCGACCCGCCGCCTGATCTCCGCCTCGGGCGCCAGGCCGTGCCGCAGGCGCACCACCGCCTCGGCGTACTCCTCGGTCTGCAGGAGCCCGGGAACGTACAGCTCCTCGTAGCATCGGATGTCGCCGGCGAGAGGCTCGAGGTTCAGGAACCACCCGAACCAGGCCGGAACGACGTCCGCGTAGGCGCCCCACCAGGTCATGCGCGGTTCGACCAGCGAGGCGGGGAGCGACGCCGGCTCCGTGTCCGTGGTGTGCCTGCCCAGTCGGCGGAGCTTGGCCTCGGCCGCTTCGTAGACCGCCTGCCACTCCTCGAGGGTGCCGAGCCTGGCCGGGTCCACCTTGTTCTCCACCGCGGCGGCGACCAGGAACGCCCAGAGGTTGGCCACCCACTCCCAGGACGGGAGCTTCTGACGGCGCCCGCCGCGCACATGGTCGTGCAAGGTGGACTTCGAGATGGTCTGGAGCGGCGACCCGTGAGCGCCGATCTCCCCGTGAAGCCGCCCGGAAAGCCGCTCGGCCGTTGCGAAGTTCACCTTCGCCTTGCTGATTGCGGACTCGAGGAACTCGCGGAACTCGGCGAGGATCGCGGTGCGCCGTTCGTCCATTGAGCGTCTCGGCCCTCCACGGGGTTGATTGGATAAGGGTAGCTTCTCAGGCCGACGAACGTGAACCGTTCCATCGGGAACGGAGCACAATTCGACCCCGCCGGACAAGGATGTTCCTCCGGGCGATCACAGGTCGCCGAGCCGCATCGACGGGCTGCACCGCGTCCGGCCGGCACCGGCGGAAGCCCATTCGCCCCGACCGGCGGAGGTGCACATACTCGACGGCATTGTTAAGCGAGACTCACCCTCGGTCGAAGATCATTCTTCCGGCATCTTCCGGATGTCCGGAAAATGCCGCCGTGCCGGTATGGAAGGCTCCACGATCTCCCTCGGAAGCGAGCGTCCGACCAGAGAGGGCTCCCGGTGCTGTCCACGCTGCCGGTGTTCGACTCGGACGAGGCGTACTGGCGGGAGATGGCACGGCTGCTGTTCAGCACCTGGGCCGCGCGCACCGGGCGGACGCTGCCGCACGTGCCGGTGTCGCAGCTCAGCCCCCAGCAGCTCGAGGACTTCTGGGCGGACGACCGGCTGGACGACGACCCTCCGTGACCGGCTCGGAAGGCGCCGCGGAGGTGGCCGAGGGGCCTGCCACAGGGTGGACGAGCAGCCTGCGCGAGCCGGGAACCGGGCGGGGAGAGACCGCGTCGATTGGATGTTCGAAGCTCCCCTCCCGGAAAGGCGGCCCATGAGCTACGCGATCATGCCCTACGCCGTACGGATGGACGACCTGCGGTCGATGATCGGTTCCCGTGACCGGCGGCTGCTGGACGGGCTGCTGACGCACTACGCCGACGAGCTGGCCGACATCGACGGGCTGCGGGACAACGTCGGCCTGGGCGGGGACGAGGTCACCTCGGCGCAGACCGCCCTGCGGCAGATGATCATGGGTGAGGAGTACGACCAGCGGATCGGCTTCGTCTACGGGTACTGCTTCAAGCTGCTGTGCCGGGTCCTCAAGGGCACCTCGACGCTCGGCAACGACGGCTGGTGGAGCATGCGGTTCGGCTGGTTCGGGATGGTGCACGAGGAGCTGAAGAACGCGGGCGTCGACTTCGACCCCACGTCCCTGATCTTCAGCGGAACGCCCTTCGGGCTGCCGTCCACCGACTTCCCCTGCATCGGGCACACGACGCCGGACGAGATGCGCGGCCTCCTGGAGTCCCTCGGCCCGCTCGGCCCGGACTCCGTCGGCGACCCGGACGCCTGGACGGCGATCCGGCAGATCCGCGAATGGCTGGAGATCTGCCTCGAAACCGAACGGGACCTGGTCTGCTTCTACCACTGACCGGCCGGAACGCCGGCCGCCCCGCCGGGAGGCGGGGTGGCCCGCTCGTCACCGGTAGCGGTTCTTTTCGTAGGTGTCGATGATGCGGGCCAGGTCGGCGAACTTCTCGGTGTAGGTGACGGGGTGGACGCCGGGAGGCGTGGGCGGGCGGTGGGGGTCGATGTACTGGGTGCCCAGGTTGGAGAAGACGACGATGATGTAGTGGCGGCCGCCCCTGCCGGGAAGGGCCCTGACGATTCCGGCGTCGGCGCCGGAGTTGCCGACCCAGCCGGTCTTGTGGGCGAACGTCACTTCGGCGGCCGCATCACAGGGCCGGACGTCGTGGCCGAACCACAGGCCGTTCACGGTGACGGTGCCGTCCGCGCCGATCCACCGGGACAGGGTGCGCTGCGGGATGCCCTGGGCGGGGTAGGCGGCGCCGCAGCGGTTGGTGTTGGACAGCATGTCGTTGAAGCCCTGCTGGGCGAGCGTGTCCGCGAAGAAGCGGCGCGAGGCGGGGCTCAGGACGTTCCGGGTGACCGGTGTGCCGTCCGGGGCGGTCCACAGGGTGCCGGGACCGCCGCCCACCAGGAGCAGCAGCTTGGCGGTGTCCAGCGAGCTCATGGTGATCTCGTTGGACCAGCGGCCGCCGTTGGACGGGCGGGTGCCCCTGAGCCGCAGGGTCTGCAGGCCGAGGTCGGAGAACGCGCGGTTGAGCGGGTCAATGCCGCCGTGGTCGTGCAGCAGTTTGATCAGGGCGCAGGACGCGGCGTTCGAGGACCAGGTCAGGGACTCGTCGAGGTACCGGCGGACGGGCTTGGCGGTGGCCTCGCCGCACAGCGGGCTCGGCTCGGCCGGACGGTACTCGTAGGTGTCGTCCAGCCCGACGACGCCCTGGTCGACCAGGCGGAGGACGCCGAACGCGACCATCAGCTTCAGCACCGAGGCCGGGTAGGCGAGCATGTGGTCGATCGGGGCGTTCTCGCGGCCGGGGATCACGTCGATGGTGCCCTGGCCCCGGTTGGCGTACCAGCCGGCGTCGTCCCACTGCCGCCAGCGGACGGACTCGGTGGAGTAGTCGCGGTCGACGGGGACGATGACGCCGTCCTTGTAGAGCGGGCTCATCAGCACGGTGCCGGACGAGCGCGGGCGGCCCCGGGAGTCCAGTTCGATGACGGTGGCGTCCACCTGGGGCTGCTGCACGATCGGCCGGGGGTCGGCGACCGTGGCGGGCCGCTGCAGGCCGCGCGCCTCCTTGTCGACCGTGCCCGCGAACGTCCGGGCCGTGGCGGAGCCGGGCGGCGCGGTGTCCAGGACCTCCTGGAACCGGACCTCGTTCATCGCCTCCCGCAACCGCTCGGCCAGCCGGTTCCGGCCGGTCTCCTCGGCCCCGGCCGGTGGGACGAAGGTTCCGAGCAGGCCGCCGACGGCCAGCAGGCCGACCGCGCCATGAAGCCGTTTGCGCACGTGACGCCCCTTCCCCGTAGTTCCCGGACACGTGCCGCACGCCACGGCCCGGCTCGTTCCGGCCACGATCTCGTCCCCTGGCGGGGACCGGCGCAGATCTCCCGTGGCCGTCATGAAGAGAACGAGCGGCCACCGCGGGAAGATCACCTGGTGGCCGCTACCGGACACGACGTTCCCGGTCCGTACCGGTCGCGCTCCCCGGGCGGCGCTGCACGGCGCGGGGACGGGGTAGAACATGCCGACATGAAGGCGATCACGTTGGAGCAGTACGGGGGGCCCGACGAGCTGCGGGTGACCGAGCGTCCGGAGCCGAAGGTCGCGCCCGGGGAGGTGCTGATCCGGGTGCGGGCGGCCGGGGTCAATCCGGTGGACTGGAAGCTGGCGGCCGGGCGGCTGGACGCGATGATGGAGGTCCGGTGGCCGCTGATCCCGGGGTGGGACGTCGCCGGGGTGGTCGAGGCGGTCGGGCTCGACGTTCCCGAGTTCGCCGTGGGCGACGAGGTCATGGGGTACGCCCGCAAGGACATGGTCCAGCTCGGGACGTACGCGGAGTACGTGGCCGCGAGCGTGCGGATGCTGGCCCGCAAGCCCGCCGCGATGAGCTGGGAGGAGGCGGCCGGGCTGCCGCTGGCCGGGCTGACCGCGTTGCAGGCGCTGGACCGGGTCCGGGCCGGTGAGGGCGACACGGTGCTGGTGCACGCGGCGGCGGGCGGTGTGGGCTCGCTGGCGGTGCAGATCGCGGTCGCGCGGGGCGCGCGGGTGATCGGGACGGCCGGTGAGCACAACCACGAGTTCCTGCGGGGGCTGGGCGCGGAGCCGGTGGCCTACGGGGACGGGCTGGTCGAACGGGTCAGGGAGGCGGCGCCCGGCGGGGTCGATGCGGTGCTGGACTTCGTGGGCGGGACCGCCGACGTCTCGCGGGAGGTCGTGTCCCAGGTCGAGCGGGTGGCGTCCATCGTCGATCCGGGGACGGCCGAGTGGGGCGGACATTACGTGTGGGTGCGGCCCGACTCGGCCGGGCTGACCGAGCTGGCGAACCTCGCGGACGCGGGCCGGCTGAAGGTGCACGTCGAACGGGTGCTGCCCCTCGAGGAGGCGGCGGAGGCCTGGCGGCTCAACCAGACCGGCCGTACCCGGGGCAAGATCGTCCTGTCCGTCGGCTGACGCCGTTCCGCGACGCCCCCGGGCAGGGCCCGGGGGCGATCTCGTGCGAGGGCGAGGGAGGATCCGCATCTCCGGGACGCGTCCGCCTGGCTTCTGTGGCGGCCGGTACGGCTGACATCGGTACGGGAATGGGGTGTGCAGATGACACGGCAGCGTGCGTTCAGGCCCGAGGAGCTGGACGGGGAACGGCTGGAACTCTACCGGGCCGTCGCCGCAGGTCCTCGCGCCAAGGGGCCGTTCCGGCTGGTGTCGGAGGAAGGGGTCCTGCTCGGGCCGTTCAACGAGTTCCTGCTGTCGCCGCGGGTGGGGGACGCGTTGCAGCGGCTGGGGGCGGCCGTCCGGTACGAGAGCGGCCTGAGCGACCGGGTGCGGGAGATGGCGATCCTGGTGGTCGCGGCGGCCTGGGACAGCGCGTTCGAGCGGCATGCGCACGAGGCCGTGGGGCGGACGGTCGGGCTGACCGACAGGGAGATGGCGGCGATCGCCGAGGGGGCGCCGCTGAAGCTGGAGGACCCGTACGAGGCCGCCGCGCTCCGGTTGACGCGGGCGATGGTGGCGGGGGACGTGGACGACGGGACCTGGGCGTCGTGCGTGCCGCCGCTGGAGCGGGAGGCGGTGTTCGAGCTGACGACGCTGGTGGGCTACTACGCGACGCTGGCGCTGCAGATGCGGGTGTTCCGGGTCTGAGCTCCGGGCCGCCGGGGAGCGAGTCTCCCCGGCGGCCGCTGTATGTGCTGCCTCGTCATGGCCTCGGTGGGCGGAAGGCCGAGGTGCCCGGGCCCGCGGGGGTGAAGGGCGGGCTGGGGGTGTGGTGGCGTTTCAGTTCCGGTTCGCCGTAGCGGACGCAGGTGCGGTGCCATTCGAGGATGCCGGACATCCAGTCCTTGAGGTCCTCGGCGTGGCGGGACAGCAGGCGGCGGGCGGGGGCGTCCAGGTCGTGCTCCTCGAACAGGCGGGGCAGGTCGTGGGCGATGATGCGTTCGAACTGGTGGACGCGTTCGGTCATCAGGTCGGCGACGATGTCGCGGGCCTTGATGCGGTCGATGTCCAGGAAGTTCTCCACCACCAGGACGAGGTTGTGCACCTCGCCCTCGAACTGGACCTCCTTCTGGTAGGAGAACAGGTCGTTGGTGAAGCAGGCGTAGTCCTGGGCGGCGGTCTCCAGTTCGCGGATGACGCGGGTGCGGTGGACGTGCTCGGGGATCACGTCCGGGTGCTCCAGCCGGGCCAGGCTCATCGTCATGTCGGAGCCGAACGTGCGGCGGCGCATCTCGATGTAGTCGACGGGGTCGGGGATGCGGTTCTGCGCCTGGTTGGCCAGCTCCCACAGCCAGCTCGAGGTCATGTCCGTCACCGCCGTGCGGAAGCGCCGCCGGGCGGACATGGTCATCGGCTCCGCCGTCCGCCGCCACAGGTCGGCCAGGCCCCGCTCCAGCGGGTTGACCGGCGTCGGCACCGGCCCCAGGTCCAGTGGCATGAACGACGGCAGCCGCTCGTTGCACAGCCACGCCCCCGCCAGGTCCCGGCGCGTGCCGAACACCACCGGGAAGTAGTCGTCCCCGTACGTTCCCCAGGTCAGCCAGTCGGCCGACAGGTTCAGCCGTTCGGGGGCCGCCTCGGGGTGGATCATGGCGGCGCAGTGGGCGAGGTCGAAGCCGACGAACCGCTCCTCGTCCCACACCGCCTCGTCGAGCATCCCCATCGTGCGCGCCCAGTCCAGGATGTGGCAGCGGGCCGCGTCCAGATGCGGGCTGGTCCGCACCGGATAGGGCATGTGCAGGTCCGGCAGGGGCAGGTGCCCCACGGGTGCGAACGGCCGGTGCTCGTGCCGCCGGGCGCGGCGGCGCAGGCCCGGGAACGGTGTGGCCGGCGCCGGGCGGGCCGCCGACGTGCCCAGCCCGGTCGGTCCCGGCGGGACGGCCGTGGCGGCGCCCTCGTTCATGTAGCGGCTGGAGCGGGCGTGCCACTCGTGCCCGCCGGACTGCCAGTCCTGCAGGCCCTTGACGTACGCGGCGACCGCGTACAGCTCCTGCGGGGAGGCGGCGTGCTCGGCCAGCAGGGCGGGGACCTCGGCGGTCGCGGTGTGCTCGAACTGCTCCAGGCGGGAGGTCAGCAGGTCGTTGACCAGGTTCGCGGCCTCCTGCGTGGAGCAGCCGAAGAACCGTTCGAACACCAGGACCGCGTTGGAGTTCTCCCCTTCCTGCTGCACCTCCCGCTGGTAGGAGAACAGGTCGTTGCGCAGGTGCACCGCGTCGGAGAACGCGTCGCACAGCACCCGCAGGGGCCGGGTGCCGGCGAACCGGTCGGGGACCTCGGCGCCCACGGCGTACTCGACCAGGTTGGCCGACCAGGGCGCTCCCCCGACGCGGCGGCGCATCTGCACGTACTCGATCGGGTTGGCGATCCGGCCGCGGTCGATGTTGTCCAGCTCCCACATCGACTCGGCCATCAGGTCGTGGGTGCTGGTGACGAACCGCCGCCGCCACTGCGGCGACATCGACGGGACGGTGCGTTCCCACAGGTCGGCCAGGCCCGCCTCGGCGGCGTTGGCCGGCTCGGGCCGGGCCCGGTCGTCGTCGGCCATGAACAGCTCGAGCCGGTCCAGGTGGGCCTTGGCGCCGGCCAGGTCGCGGGAGTACTTGAACCGTTCGAGGAAGTCGTCGTCGAAGAAGAACACCCACACGTACCAGTCGGTGATCAGCTCCAGGGTGGGGCCGTCGCAGTCGGGATGGGTGTAGGCGCACATCAGCGCGTAGTCCATCTCGGCCAGCGCCGCCTCGTCCCAGACGACGCCGCCGCCCGGCCGGGGGGCGTCCAGCATCCCCATCCGCCTGGCCCACGCGGTGCTGTGCTCGCGGGCGCGTTCCACGTGCGGGTTGAGCCTGGCCGGATGGGACAGGTAGAACTCGGGCAGGGCGAAGGGTGGCCGCATCGGTCGTTCCTCCGGGCGGTCTCGGTCAGCGGTCTCGTCGGGCGGCCAGGCGGGCCAGCGCCGCCAGCTCCCCGGCGGCGGGGTCGTGGAGTCCGGCCGAGCCCAGCAGCCGCAGCCCGTCCGCGAGCAGGGTCTCGGCGTGGTCGGTGCACCAGGCGGGGGCGCCCGACCGTTCCAGCAGCTCCACGGCGTGCCGCACCTCCGGCTCGGTCAGCGGGGCGGGCCGCCGGTACAGGTCGACCAGCTCCCGCCCCGCCGTCGTCTCCGAGCGCAGCGCCACCACCACCGGCAGGGACTTCTTGCGGTTGCGCAGGTCGGCGTGCACGGGCTTGCCGGTGACCGCCGGGTCGCCCCAGATCCCCAGCAGGTCGTCGGCGATCTGGAAGGCCAGCCCCAGCCGGGCCCCGAATCCGCGCAGCGCCTCGGCCCGGTCGCGGTCCGCCCCGGCGAACGCCGCGCCGAGGGCGCACGAGCAGGCCAGCAGGGCGGCGGTCTTGCCCTCGGCCATGCCGAGGCACTCGCGGACGGTGACGTCGTGGCGTTCCTCCATCACCAGGTCGGCCAGCTGCCCGGCCACCAGTTGCTGCACGGTCCCGGCCAGCATCCGCTGGGTGCCGGTCAGGTCGGGGTTGCCGGGCACCGCCAGCACGTCGCCGGCCAGGGCCAGCAGCGCGTCGCCGGCCAGGATGGCGGGGCTGACGCCGAACACCCGCCAGGCGGTGGGCCGGTGCCGGCGGGTGTCGTCGCCGTCCATCACGTCGTCGTGCAGCAGGGAGAAGTTGTGCACCAGCTCCACGGCGACCGCGGCGGGCAGCGCGGCCTCGGCGGCGCCGCCCGCGGCCTGCGCCGACAGCAGCGCCAGCGCGGGCCGCAGCGCCTTGCCGGGGTCGGCGCCGGCGGGCCGGCCGTGCTCGTCCCACCAGCCGAAGTGCCATCCGGCGATCCGCCGGACCGGGGCCGGGAGGGTGTCCACCGCGGCCCGCAGGCCGGGGTCGACCAGCTCGCGGGCCCAGGACAGCAGCTCCTCGGCGGAGCGGCCGTCGGCGCCTTGCGTCATCGCCATCCCAGATTCCTCTCCGGACGCGGATCAGGCGTGCTCAGGACGCGAAGACCACCACGTCCTCCAGGACGCCCAGCGCGTCGGGCACCAGCACCGCCGCCGAGAAGTACGCGCTGACCAGGTACTTGATGACGGCCTGGTCGTCGATGCCCATGAACCGCACCGACAGGCCCGGCTCGATCTCGTCGGGGATCCCGACCTGGTGCAGGCCGACGACGCCCTGGTCGTCCTCGCCGACCCGCATGGCGATGATCGAGCTGGTGCCCTCCGGGGTGATCGGGATCTTGTTGCAGGGCAGGATCGGCACGCCGCGCCAGGCCGGCATCGGCTTGCCGCCCACCTCCACCGAGTCCGGGTACAGGCCGCGGGCGTTGCACTCGCGGCCGAACGCGGCGATGGCGCGCGGGTGCGCGAAGATCAGGTGGGTGCTGCGCCGCCGGGACAGCAGCTCGTCCAGGTCGTCGGGGGTGGGCGGGCCGCTGCGGGTGTAGATCCGCTGCCGCAGGTCGGCGTTGTGCAGCAGGCCGAACTCCGGGTTGTTGATCATCTCGTGCTCCTGCCGCTCGCGCAGCGCGTGCACGGTGAGGCGGAGCTGCTGCTCGACCTGGTTCATCGGCTCGTTGTAGAGGTCGGCGACGCGGGTGTGGACCCGCAGCACGGTCTGCGCGACGCTCAGCTCGTACTCGCGCGGGGTCAGCTCGTAGTCGACGAAGGTGCCCTCGATGACGGGCTCGCCGGTGTGCCCGGAGGCCAGCGCGATCTCGGCCTCGCCGTACTTGTTGGTGGGGACCTCGGCGGCGGGCCGCACCCCGGCGAGGTGCTCGCGCAGCGTCTCGGAGTCGTCCACCAGCGCGCGGAACTCCGCGACGGGCAGCGACAGCACCGTGCAGCGGGTCTCGGTCCGGGCGGTGAAGTCCCAGGCGCCGGGCTCGTCCAGGAGCGCGTCGGCGCCGAGGTGGTCGCCGTCGGCCAGCCGGCCCAGCACGATCTCCTCGTCGTACTTGCCGCGGCCGACCTTGCTGACCCGGCCGTGCGCGATCAGCAGCAGCCGGTCCACCGGGGCGCCGGCCTCGACGATCACCTCGCCGGGCCCGTGCTCGTGCTGCTCGAACCGGTCGGCCAGCGCCTCCAGCACGGCGGCGTCGCCGTACCCCTTGAGGGCGTGGATCTCGCCCAGCTCGGCGGGGATGACCCGGACCTGGGAGCCCACGTTGGTGAACGTGACCCGCCCGTCCCCGAGGGTGTACGTCAGCCGCCGGTTGACCCGGTAGGTCCCGGCGGAGACCTGCACCCACGGCAGCAGCCGCAGCAGCCACCGGGAGGTGATGCTCTGCATCTGCGGGACGGACTTGGTGGTCGACGCGAGGTTGCGCGCCGCCGCGGTGCTGAGGCTGCTGTTCCTGCCGCCCTCGACCCTGATGTCGGGAGACTCCGTCACGATCTTCACCCGCCTGTCGACTCGCCTGTCGGAACCGTCGGCGCGAGCGTAGGAAGCCGGGGCGAGCCGGGACGACGGGGCGTTCCGCGGCACGGAACGGCTTGTCGCGCTATGTCATTCGATCGCTGCGGTGAGTTTCCGCCGGGCGGCCGGTGCAAGCGTGGTCGTTTGAATACCTTCTGTAGCAGGAGGGGCCAATCGGACCGACCATCGACCGAGGGAGAGACCTTGACTGCTGCCCTGCGAACGGCCCGGCGCGCCGACGCGGCGGGCCCGATCGGACGGGCGATGACAGTGCTGGGCTGTCTCGGCGCCCGGCCGTCGCCGCTCAGCCTGGCGGAGATCGCCCGGCGGACCGGGCTGCCCAAGACCACCGTGCACCGGCTGCTGGCGGCGTTGCAGGCGCAGGGCGCGGTGCGCCGCACCCCGGCCGGTTACGTGCTCGGCGAGGCCGTCAGGCGGTGGTCGGACGGCGCGGAGACGGCCCACCGGGACGCGCTGCGCCACCTGCTCACCCCGCATGTCACCGAGCTGTACGAGGCGACCCGGCTGCCGGCGAGCCTGGCCGTCCTGGACGGGGACAGCGTGGTGCACCTGGTGTCGCTGTACCCGCGGAGCATGGCGGACCAGGCCCCGCACCGGGCCGCGCGGGTTCCGGCCGCGCGGACGGCGCTGGGCCGTCTGCTGCTGGCCTACCGGCCGGGTCCGGGCGAGCCGGAGCCGGAGCTGCTGCGGATCCGCCGGGACGGGATCGCGTTCCTCGGCGGGGGCCCGTCCGGCGGTCCCGCCGAGGTCGCGGTGCCGGTGGCGGCCCGGCCGGATCGGGGGATGGTGGCGCTGGGGCTGGCCGGGAGGCCCGGGAGGCTGATCGATCCCGGCGCGGAGGGGCTGTTGCGGCGTACCGCGCTGGAGGCCCGGCTGACGCTGCGGCGGCACCGCGCCGCGCTGCCCTGACCCGCCCTTTCGGGGCCTGGAGGCAGGTCGGGCGACCGCGGATCGCCTGACCGCCTTCCGGTCCGAGAGGCCCCTCGGACGAAGCAGGTGTCAGCGGGCGCTGTCCGGCAGGTAGCCGGCGAAGCGTTCGTCGACCTCCTCGGGGGTGAGGCCGAAGTCCTCCAGGGCGTAGCGGTGGGCGGGGCGCCCCTCGCCCTGGCGGCTCTCCTCGTGGAGCCGGGTCATCGCGGTGCGGGCGGCGTCGGTGAACGGCAGGCCGAAGTGGGCGTAGACGGCCTCGACGGTCCCGACGGGGTCGCGGACGAAGTCGTCGTAGTGCACGTCGAAGAAGCGGGCCGGGTCGTGCCTGGCGTGTTCGGCCCGGAACGCCGCAAGGCCCCGGCTCCACAGGGCGAGCTGGTCGCGGCCGATGACCTCGCCGGTGAACGTCTCCGACCAGCCCGCGGTGGCGTGGGCGGCGAGGCTGCACATGGACGCCATCGCGCTGCGCGGGGACCGGTGGGTCTGGATGATCAGCGCGTCGGGGTAGACGGCCAGGAGGGCGTCGAGGGCGAACAGGTGGCTGGGGTTCTTGAGCACCCAGCGGCGGCCGGGGTCGTTCAGGCCGATCAGCTGGAGGTTGCGGCGGTGCCGCCGGTACGCGGGGACCCAGTCCTGGCCGGCCAGCCAGGCGGAGTAGGCCGGCACGTGGGCCAGGCACTCGAAGGAGATCGAGCGCATCGACTGGCGCAGCAGTTGCCAGCATTCCTCGACCATGTCGGCGGACATGTAGTGCACGCCCATGAACTCGGGGTGCGCGACGTGGTGTCTTTCGTAGCCGGCCTGGACGGCCTGGAACACCGGGTCGTCCGCCCAGGTGTCGCGGGGCGGGCGCGGCTGCGGCACCTCGGCCAGCCACACCTCCAGGCCCTGGTGGGCGGGGTCGGCGACCAGCAGCCGATGCAGGGCGGTGGTGCCGGTGCGGGGCAGGCCGGTGACGAAGATCGGGCGTTCGACGGGAACGGCGGCGTGCTCGGGATGCCGCTTCCAGGCCGCCTCGGACATCAGCCGGGCGGCCAGCGCGCCCCGCAGCATGGCGCGGGCGGCCTTGGCGCCCGCGGGGGTGAGCCCGGCCTCCCGGGCGTAGGAGTCCAGCAGCACCGCCAGCCCGTCGAGATGTTCGTCGCCGCCGAAGTCGGTCAGGCCGGTGATCTTGCTGGCGGAGGCGTGCAGGTCCTCGACGGTGCCGACGCCGGTGCGCCCTGGGCTCATCGCCTGGCCTCTCTTCCGGGGGTCTGGGGGCGTCCCCAGGCCGACAGGGTCAGTGGTGGTACTCGCCGCCGTTGACGTCCAGGCACTGCCCGGTGATCGCGCGGGCCATCGGGGACAGCAGGAACACCACGGCGTCGGCGATCTCGTCGGGCTCGGGCAGCCTGCGCAGGTCGAGGGCGGCGGCGGTCTCGTCGTAGATCTGCCGGGCGGGAACGCCGCGTTCGCGGGCCAGGTGGCCGAAGTACCACTTGAGGTTGTCGGCCCAGATGTAGCCGGGGGCGACGGTGTTGACCCGGACGCCGCGCGGGCCGAGTTCGGTGGCCAGGCTCTGCGCCATCGCCAGCAGCGCGGACTTGGCCATCTTGTACGCCCCGAACGTGCGGCGGGAGTGCCGCAGCACCGCCGAGTTGATCATCACGACGGAGCCGCCGTGCTCGACCAGCGCGGGGGTCAGCAGCCGGGTCAGCCGCAGCGCGCCGAGCACGTTCGTCTCGAACCCGGCGCGGACGGCGTCGAGGTCGACGGTGCCCAGGTCGGTCAGCGGGGGGACGGCGAACGCGTTGTTGACCAGGCCGTCCACCCGCCCGCAGGTCTCCACCGCGATGCGGGCCAGTTCCCGGCAGGCGTCGTCGTCGGTGATGTCGGCCGGGACGGTCACCGCACGGCGGCCGAGGCCGGCGACCTCCTCGGCGACCGCGTCGAGCCGTTCGCGGGTGCGGGCGGCCAGCACCACGTCCGCCCCGGCCCGCGCGCACTGCAGGGCCAGGCCGCGGCCCAGGCCGGGGCCGACGCCGGAGATCACGATGACCCGGTCGCGCAGCAGCATCAGCCCAGCATCCTCTGGGCGACGGCGGTCTGGCGGGCGGCGATGCGCTCCCGCCACTGGTCCGGGGTGACGCGCTGCCGGTCGTGGTGGGGCAGCCGCCGCGGCAGTTCGTCGAACGGCATGATCTCGACCGTCGGGCCGTCGCCGGCGTTGAGCTCGCGGGACAGGCGCTGCCAGCGGATCTGCAGGATGCCGCGGCGGTGGCCGGTGCGTTCGATCCAGTTGGCCAGCCCGGGGTCGCGCTCGCTGACCACCAGGCGGATCATCCCGTCGGGGTCGACGCGGGCCTGGTCGCGGGTGAGGCTGGTCTGGTGGTTGATGTAGTCCAGCGAGACGTACCACATGCTGCCGAGCTGGAAGCCCTGGTAGGGGGCGTCCGAGGCGGGCACCGTGATCACCATGACCTGGTCGTCGTCGAGGTCGTAGTGGCCGACCGAGGAGTACTGGGTGGCCAGGCCGCCGGGGGTGCGCCGCGGCTCGGTCATGGTGTTGACCGGCAGCGACAGGTAGTGCCACTCGGGGAACGCCAGGAACGTGCGCAGCCGGGTCAGCAGGATCCGCCCGGCCACGTCGTACCGCTTGGCGATCTTGTCCGGGGCGACGGGCGGCGGGGCGGAGCCGAGGGTGTCGGCGCGGTGGATGCGGATCTCGCCGCGCCGCTCGCTCTGCCAGTCGCTGTAGACCTCGCGGGCGATCAGCATCGCCGAGCCCTCGCCGAGGGCGAAGTGGTTGGGGCCGGCGTCCGGTCTCGGCGGGCCGAACCGCAGTTCGTAGGAGCCGTCCGGGGCGATCTCGATGTCGCGGTCGTCGAACGCCGCCAGGCTGTCGGGCGACCGGGCCGGTGAATAGTCGCCGTTGAGCACCTGGAAACTGAGGTCCGCGGTGGTGCCGCGGCGTCCGGTGACGACGTATTCGGCGTCGTCGCGGATGTAGGCGTGGAAATACAGCGTGTCGGGATTGTCCAGCCCGAGTTTGGCGTACGGCCCGGTCGAGGCGACGAAGAACGGGAAATCCCGTTCGTAGGCCCAGGCCAGGTGCAGCGACGCCTTGATGCTGCCGGCCAGGTAGTCCAGCCCCTCGGCCAGATCCCGCTCGGTCCGCGCGTGCGGCGCGGACCGGATGATCTGCTCTGCCTCGGCGAGCGCCGCGGCGAACGACTGTGTGACCACCGGCCGAGAGTAGAACGTGTTCTAGGCGGTGGTCAACGGGTGTTCCACGGGTCGGCGGTCAGCCGCAGGCTCGGCAGGTCGTCGAACGACACGGTGTACTCGTAGGTCCGCCGGTGCCCGGTGGAGCCGACCCGCCAGCGCCCGTCCGGGCACCGCCGGTAGGTGTCGCGGTAGTAGGCGGCGCCCCGGATGAGCAGCCGGTGCTCCTTGACGATGACGGTGTCCTCCAGGCACCAGCTCCCCCGGGCGTCGTCGCCGTCGACCTCGATCTCCGGGTGGCTCACCAGGTGGGAGGTGATGGTCTGCGGCCCCAGGTGCTCGCGCATGTACGCGACGATCGCGTCCCGTCCGGCCAGCCGCAGCGGCTCGCCGAGCACCGGGGTGTCGTACTCGGCCACGGCGTCCTCGGTGAACGCGTCGGCGAACTCGTCCCACAGCTTGAGGTCCAGGCAGCGCAGGTACCGGTACTTGGCCTGCCGGATCTCCTCGATCGTCACCAGATCCATGCGCCCCAGCGTGCTCCACCACGGAACGCTTGGCAAGAACGCGTTCTACCCAGCGGTCGCGCGGAGGCGGTCCAGCCGGGCCATCCGCCGTTCCCTGCTCGGGCTCACCAGCCGCACCAACCATCTCGTGTCGGGGTTCTCCCGCTCGTACTCCAGCAAGGCGTCCAGCATGGCCCACCCGAAGAAGTACGCCACCATGTGGTCCACGCGATAGCAGAGGGAGCGCAGGAAGAAGATGACCCCGAAATAATATCCGCCGAAATACAACACCAGATAGCAGGGCAGCCAAAGGAGGATCGGCATTTCGATTCCGAGTGCGATGTCGGCCGCGATCAGCGACACCGCGAGGACGATCCCGTAGACGCTGGTGCGCCGCCGGACGGCGGGAACCAGCGCGCAGGCCGCGACCGCACAGGCGAGCAAGGCCTCCTGATCCGGCCGCTCCAGCTCGGCGAACCTCTGCCCGACGACCAGTTCCATCCTCCGGCGCCGCCGCCGGGGCTCAAGGCCCGTCGGATTCCTCGGAGCGACCCGGCCCTCGCACACCTGCGGCTCCGGGATCCCCAGCCGTGCGGAATACTCCCCCATCAGGTCACGGACCTCGTCGATCTCCACGGCCGGAATGATGGCAGAAGCCGGCCTCCGCTCACCGGAACGGACATAACGGTCTGATTCCGGAGACCGGCGAGGCGGCCGGAGCCGGGGCGCGCCGATCGCGGCGGGCCGCCGGGCGAGATGGTTCAAGTTTTGATCACTTTGCCCCCGTGCGGCGCTAGGGTGGCGGCATGGCCGAGGACGAGGCGGACGGCCCCGGGCTGGACTTCTGGTCGTTCATCGAGCTGGCGGGGCGGCGGCTGCGCGAGCACGGGTTCGGCGACGGGCTGGCCACCCAGGTGCTGCTGACCCTCAACCGGGCCTCCGACATCGTCACCTACGACCTGGAGGCCGCCGTGCACCGGCCGCGGGGGCGGTCGTGGTCGGCGTTCCGGCTGCTGTTCGTCACCTGGCTGGCCGGGCCGCTGGAGGCCAAGCGGGCGGCCGAGCTGACCGGGATGAGCCGGGCGGCGGTGTCCGCGCTGAGCAAGCCGCTGGTCGCCGAGGGGCTGCTGGAGCGGGCCCACGACGAGCGGGACCGGCGGGCGGTGCTGCTGTCGCTGACCGAGCGCGGCCGGCGGGAGATGGCCGCCACGTTCGAGGCGCAGCGCCGCCGCGAGCGGGAGTGGACGGGCGTGCTCACCGAGACCGAGCAGCGGATCCTGGTGATGCTGCTGAACAAGCTGATCACCGACCGGCACCAGTTCGACGTGCGCGGACGCCGCTAGCCGGGGTCTTCTTGACCTGCCCCCGCGGGCTGCCGGATAGTTGGTCAACGATTTGACTACTTTCGCGCCGGAGGCCCACAAGGCCCTGGAGGCTCGGAGGCGAGACCATGCCCTACTACCGGCGGGTCGGTGCCGTTCCACCCAAACGGCACACCCGGCATCACGCGCCCGGCGGCGGCCTGTACTACGAGGAACTGATGGGCGAGGAGGGCTTCTCCAGCGACTCCGCCCTGCTGTACCACCGGCACATCCCGTCGGCCATCGTGGACGCCGCGCCCTGGGCGATCCCCGACTGCAAGACCGAGCCCAACCATCCGCTCAAACCCCGGCACCTGCGGACCCACGACCTGTTCCCCGGCGAGGAGTGGCGGGGGCACGACCCGGTGACCGGCCGGCGGATGCTGCTGGGCAACGGCGACGTCCGGATCTTCTACGTCGCCGCCGGGCTGGCCTCTCCGCTGTACCGCAACGCGATCGGCGACGAGTGCGTCTACATCGAGTCCGGCACCGGCGCCGTCGAGACCGTGTTCGGCGTCCTGCGCTTCCGGCAGGGCGACTACGTGCTGCTGCCGCGCGGCACCACCCACCGCTGGGTCCCCGCGGGCGACGGCCCGGTGCGGGCGTACTGCATCGAGGCGTCCTCGCACATCCAGCCCCCGCCGCGCTACCTGTCCAAGGCGGGGCAGTTCCTGGAGCACGCCCCGTACTGCGAACGCGACCTGCACGGCCCCGACGAGCCGCTGCTGGTCGACGGGGAGGACGTGGAGGTGCTGGTCAAGCACCGCGGCCCCGGCGGCGTCACCGGGACCCGGTACGTGTACGCCCGGCACCCGTTCGACGTGGTCGGCTGGGACGGGTGCCTGTACCCGTACACCTTCAACGTCGAGGACTTCGAGCCGATCACCGGCCGGGTGCACCAGCCGCCGCCGGTCCACCAGGTCTTCGCCGGCGGGGGCTTCGTGGTGTGCAACTTCGTGCCCCGCAAGGTCGACTACCACCCGCTGTCGGTCCCGGTGCCCTACTACCACTCGAACGTGGACTCCGACGAGGTCATGTTCTACTGCGGCGGCGACTACGAGGCCCGCAAGGGCTCGGGGATCGGGCAGGGCTCGGTGTCGCTGCATCCGGGCGGGCTCGCGCACGGCCCGCAGCCGGGGGCCTACGAGGCCAGCATCGGCAAGGACTTCTTCGACGAACTGGCGGTCATGGTCGACACGTTCCGGCCGCTGGAGCTGGGCGAGGGCGGCCGGGCCGCCGAGGACCCCGGCTACGCCTGGACCTGGGCGGGACGGGGGCCGCGGTGAACGAGTCCTGGTTCGCGGGGCTGCTGGACGACGCGGCCGTCTTCCCGCCCGGCTCGCTGCCGCTGCCGGAGGCGGTCCGCGCGCACGTCCGGCACCGCGCCGCCCCCTACGCCGGGCTGGTGGGGCCGCTGGTGCTGCCCGCCGCCGCGCTGGCGGAGCCGGCCGGGCTGCCGGCGCTGGACGTGGTGATCACCCTGCCGGAGGGGCCCGGTCATCTGCTGCCGGCGCTGGCCAGGGCGGCGGCGCTGCCGGTGCGGGTGCGGGCGGTGGAGGTGGCGGTGCCGGCCGGGATGACGCCGGGACGGCTGTTCACCGAGCTGGAACGGGCCTGCAAGGCGGCGGGCGACCTGCCGGTGTTCGTGGAGATCCCGCGGGACGCCCGCCGGCACGCGCTGATCGCCGCCTGCCAGGGGCCGCGGTTCCGGGCCAAGTTCCGCACCGGGGGGCTCACCGCGGAGATGCATCCCGGGGAGGCCGAGCTGGCCGAGACGATCTTCGCGGCGGTCCGGGCCGGGGTGCCGTTCAAGGCCACCGCCGGGCTGCACCACGCGGTGCGCAACACCGACCCGGACACCGGGTTCGAGCAGCACGGGTTCCTCAACCTGCTGGCGGCCGTGGACGCCGCCCTGGACGGCGCGGACGAGCGGGCGCTGGCCGCCGTCCTGGCCGAACGCGACGGGGCCGCGCTGGCCGACCGGATCACCGCCGCCGGACCGGAGCGGGCCCGCCGGGCGCGGTCCCGGTTCCTGTCCTTCGGGACGTGCAGCATCGCCGAGCCGGTGTCCGAGCTGGCCGACCTGGGCCTGGTGCCGGCCGCCTACGCCGGGGAAGGAGTCCTGCGGTGACGACGATCGACATTCCCGGCGACTCGCCGTTCGGCCTGGCCAACCTGCCGTACGGGGTGTTCTCCACCCCGGGGACGGCGCCGCGGGTCGGGGTGCGGGTGACGGACTGGGTGGTGGACCTGGCGCAGGCGCTCGGCGACGAGGTGTTCGCCGCGCCGTCGCTGAACCCGTTCATGGCGCAGGGCCCGCGGCGGTGGGCCGAGGTGCGGGAGCGGGTCACCGAGCTGGTGTCGGGCCGGATCCCCGACGGGGCGGTGCACCCGGTCGGCGGGGTGCGGATGCACCTGCCGTTCGAGGTCGGCGACTTCGTGGACTTCTACGCCTCCGAGCACCACGCCGCCAACCTGGGGCGGCTGTTCCGGCCGGGATCCTCCCCGCTGATGCCCAACTGGCGGCACCTGCCGGTCGGCTACCACGGCCGCGCCGGGACGGTGGTGGTGTCCGGCACCGACGTCCGCCGCCCGTGCGGCCAGCTCAAGCCGCCGGACGCCGACGCCCCGGTCTTCGGGCCGTCGCGGCGGCTGGACATCGAGGCCGAGCTGGGCTTCGTGGTCGGCGCCGGGTCGGCGCCGGGCTCCCCGGTCCGCTGCGACGACTTCGCCGCCCACGTGTTCGGGGCGGTGCTGGTCAACGACTGGTCGGCGCGCGACATCCAGTCCTGGGAGTACGTGCCGCTGGGGCCGTTCCTGGGCAAGAGCTTCGCGACCTCGGTGTCGGCGTGGGTGGTGCCGCTGGCGGCGCTGGAGGCCGCCCGGGTCAAGACCCCGCCGCAGGACCCCGAGCCGCTGCCCTACCTGCGGGAGAACGAGCCGTGGGGGCTGGACGTGGAGCTGTCGGTGCGGTGGAACGGCCAGGAGGTCAGCCGCCCGCCGTACCGGGAGATGTACTGGTCGCCGGCGCAGATGCTGGCGCACATGACGGTCAACGGCGCCCACGTGCGCACCGGCGACCTGTACGCCTCCGGCACGATCTCCGGTCCCGAGCGCGACCAGCGCGGCGCGTTCATCGAGCTGACCTGGAACGGCCGGGAGCCGCTGGAGGTGAACGGGACGCCGCGCGGCTTCCTGGAGGACGGCGACGAGGTGGTGATCACCGCCACCGCGCCCGCCCCGGGCGGCGGGCGGATCGGTTTCGGCGAGGTCCGCGGCCGGGTGCTGCCCGCCCTCGCCGGCGAACGCGACTGAACGCGGCCGAACGCGGCCGATCGCCGCGAAGCCCCCGTCCCGGAGCGGGCGGGGGCCTTCGCGGGGCGGCTAGCGGCCGGTGCGGCGGGTTCCGCCGACCGGGCGCGGCCCCATCGGCCGGATGTCGAAGTAGCCGTAGAAGCCGCTGGCCTGCAGCAGCTTGCGGATCTGCGGGCGCGGGCCGACCAGCGCGAGGGACTTGCCGTGCAGCCGGGCGTTGCGGCGGACGGCGATCAGGACGCGCAGCCCGGCGGAGTCCATGAAGCCGACCCGGGACAGGTCCACCACCAGGCCGTGCTCGGCCAGGGTGAGGCCGCGGGTGAGGTCGATGCGCAGCCGGTGCGCGGTCATCGCGTCCACGGTGCCGACCACCTTGGCGATGGTCTGGCCGTGTTCTGCGTTCAGGATCGTGCGCAGGTCCATCACGGACCTCCAATGTGTGGCCGGGATCCGGCCGGTCGATGTCCTTGCCGTGCGATCTTGCGATGCGGCCGGTGAGGATCCGAGCGCCACGGGCGGGTCCGCCCGCCCGGCGCGGGTCGCCGCCCGGCGGAGCGGCACGTGTTGTCGAACGGCTCCGGACGCGGAGCGGCGGCACGGGGCCAATCCCCGTGAACCGGCAGAACGGTACGAACCGACTGTACCTCACCCGTCCCGGGACGAACGATCATCGGATGACAAAACAACGCATGCCGCGGCCCGGGACGGTTGTGATCTTCCGGCTCCCGGCGGTGCCCGCGATGGGCGCGCGCACAGTACGCGCCCGGCGTTGTTGACCCGGTGCCGCGCGCGCCGGACGCTGTGCCCGACAACGAGGAGGTCGGGCAGATGGTACGCAGGCTCGTGGCGCTGCTGGCGGTGCTGGTGCTGGCGGGGGCGCTCGCTCCGCCGGGTCAGGCGGCCGGACGCGCGCAGCACAGACCGGTGATCTTCGTGCACGGGTTCAGCGGCTCCGGCGGCCAGTTCGACAGCCAGGCGCGCCGGCTGACGTCCAACGGCTACCGGGGCGACCTGATCGAGGCGCACGAGTACGACTCGCTGTTCCAGGCGGGCACCCGTGAGCAGGTGTACGCGGGCCTGGACGCCCGGATCGACCGGCTGCTGGCCAGGTCGGGCGCGGACAGGGTGGACCTGCTGGCCCACTCGCTGGGAACCGGCCTGATGCAGGAGTACCTGCGCAGCTCGCCGGAACGCGCGGCCAAGGTCGCGCACTACGTCAACCTCGACGGGGCGCCCTCCGCCGACCAGCCCGGCGGGGTGCCGACCCTGGCGGTCTGGGGCGAGGGCCCGTCCACCCGCCGGATCGGCGGCGCCCGCAACGTCTACTTCCCCGGCCAGGCGCACACCGAGGTGGTCACCTCGAAGGAGACGTTCGCCGAGTTCTTCGCGTTCTTCACCGGGCGGGCGCCGCGCACCACCGAGATCGTCGAGGAGCACGGGACGATCGCGCTGTCGGGCCGGGCGGTGCTGTTCCCCAGCAACGTCGGGGCCGAGGGCGCGCGGCTGGAGGTCTACGAGGTGGACCCGCGGACCGGTGAGCGCCGCACCCGGCGGCCACTGGCGGTCCGGACCATCGGGGCGGACGGCTCGTGGGGTCCGATCGGGGCCCGGCCCCGTGCCCACTACGAGTTCGCCCTGGTGTGGAGCCAGACCTCCGTGCACCACCTGTACTTCCAGCCGTTCCGCCGCTCCGACCGGCTGGTGCGGCTGCTGACCAGCCGTCCCGGCGAGGGCCTGGCGGCGCAGATGCAGACCGGGGACCGGCACGCCAACCTGGTGATCAACCGGCAGCGCGAGTGGTGGGGCGACCAGGGCGCGGCGGGCGACTCGCTGCGGATCAACGGCCAGGAGGTGCTGAACGCCGCCAACGCCCCGCGCGCCAAGCGCACCATCGGGATCTTCGCGTTCGACGCGGGCGCCGACCAGGTCACCGACCTGACCGCGCCGCTCCAGCCGTTCTTCGGCCAGCCCTTCCTGACCGGGATGGACGTGCACGTCCCGGCCGAGCGGCCGGTGACCGTGACGGCCCGGCCGCGCGGCGGGAACGGCGAGGTCGACGTGCTGACGGTGCCGGGCCTGCCGTCCAGCGGGCACCGGATGAGCCTGCAGTTCGACGACCATCTGGGCTGACCGGCCCCGGCACGGCGAAGGCCCCGGCACGGCGCGCCGGGGCCTTCGGGTGCGCCCGTGGTCAGGGCGTCGTGTCCCAGGGGGTGTAGTCCACGATGTTCCAGGGCAGCGTGAACTGGTAGACCACCAGGTAGGCGATGACCGCGGCGCCGCCCAGCAGGCCGCCGATCACCGCCAGGATCGTGTTGCGCCTTTTGGTGCGCGGGTCGAGCGCCTTCTCCTTGGCCTTCTCCGCGGCGGCCTTGGCGCGGTGCAGCGCCCGCTGCGCCCAGGCGAACTCGGTGGCCAGGATCGCCAGGCCGACGATGATCCCGAGAATGCCGGGGCCGGGGGCGATCATCATCACCAGCCCGCCGGCCAGCACGGTCACCCCGACCGTGAACACCCCGATCCGCCAGGTGGTGTTGAGCAGCCGGTTGCGCCGGATGAAGGCGCGGAACCGCTGGAACCGGCCGGTGATCGCCTCCGCGGCGTCCTTGACCGCCTCGCCCGCGTCCTCCGCCATGTCCCCGACGGCCTCGGCCGTCTCGTGCACCAGCTCGGCCCGACCCGAGCGCCCGTCGTCACTGCTCGCCACGCTGGAACCCCATGTGCTCTCCCTCGGCCCACGGCCAAGGCCGTTTCCGCCCGATATCGACCTGACGTTTCAGAGTACTCATCAGTGCCCGCCGCCAGGCGGCGGACGCCCGGCCGTCCACATGCTCGGGCCGGCCGCACCCGATACGACGTGCGAGCGCGGCGTCCGGTTCGCGGTGTTCGTCCGGCGGTGGCCGCATCGGGCCACCGCGACCGGCAACCCGCGGCCCGCCCGGCGCGTTCCCCGGGCGGGCACCGCGCCCACGTCCTCGGCCCCGGAATGATTCGCCCAGGTCAGGGCACTGTTCCAGGAGCACAGGATGGATCATGACGGATGGCAGCAGTGGAATGTTCCCGCAAGTTCACGCAGTTACGCCCGATGGAACCCGGGGACATGGGTGGCAAGGGAGCCGTTCAGCTCCGGTAGGGGGCCCCGTGTGAGCGCGGGACCGACGTTCTAAGGAATGGGCCATGAACCGCAGCACGATCATCTCGGCCGAGCTCGCCCTCCGGCTCGTCGTCCCCGACCGCACGACCGTTCCCCTGCTGGCCGAGATGGAGTACGCGGCCGGCGATCCGTACGCCGTCCGGATGCTGTTCTACGTCGGCAACGACGATCCGGTGGAGTGGATCTTCGCCCGGGAGCTGCTCACCGTCGGCATCGTCCGCCGGGTCGGCGACGGCGACGTGCAGGTCTGGCCGGGCGAGCCGGACGACGACCGGATCGTGCACATCGCGCTGTCCTCGCCGTTCGGGGACGCGCTGTTCGAGGTGCCGCTGCCGCCGATGGCCGACTTCCTGCACCGCACGTACCGGATGGTCCCCGCGGGCCGGGAGCCGGAGTTCATCGACATGGAGTCCGAGCTGGAGAACCTGCTGTGGCCCTCGTGAGGTCCGGCTACTGCTCCAGCAACGCGATCTGCCGCATCTTGTTCGTCGCGTCCAGCGCCGCGACCTTGTACGACTCCGCCAGCGTCGGGTAGTTGAACACGGCGTCCACCAGGTAGTCCACCGTGCCCCCGCAGCCCATCACGGTCTGCCCGATGTGCACCAGCTCGGTCGCCCCGGTGCCGAAGACGTGCACCCCCAGCAGCGACCGGTCCTCCGGGGACACCAGCAGCTTGAGCACCCCGTGGGAGTCCCCGATGATCTGGCCGCGGGCCAGCTCCCGGTACCGCGCCACCCCCACCTCGAACGGCACCCTGGCGGCGGTCAGCTCGTCCTCGGTCCGCCCCACGAAGCTGATCTCCGGAACGGTGTAGATCCCGATCGGCTGCAGGTCGTGGATCCGGCTGACCGGCTCCCCGCACGCGTCGTGCGCCGCCAGCCGCCCCTGCTCCATCGAGGTCGCCGCCAGCGACGGGAACCCGATCACGTCGCCGACCGCGTAGATGTGCGGCACCTCGGTGCGGAACCGCTCGTCCACCGCGATCCGGCCGCGGGCGTCGGCGGTCAGCCCGGCGGCCTCCAGGCACAGCCCGTCGGTCATGCCGTGCCGCCCGGCCGAGTACATCACCGTGTCGGCGGGGATCTTCTTGCCGCTCTCCAGCACGGTCAGCGCGCCGCGCGGGCGCCGCTCCACCGCCTGCACCGTCTCCCCGAACCGGAAGGTGACCGCCAGGTCCCGCAGGTGGTACTTGAGCGCCTCGACGATCTCCAGGTCGCAGAACTCCAGCATCCGCTCGCGCCGCTCCACCACGGTGACCTTGGTGCCCAGCGCGGCGAACATGGAGGCGTACTCGATCCCGATCACCCCGGCGCCGACCACCACCATCGTGTTCGGCACCCGTTCCAGCCGCAGGACGCCGTCGGAGTCGATCACGGTCTGGTCGTCGAACTCCACGCTGGCCGGCCGCGCCGGGCGGGTGCCGGTGGCGATGACGATCCGGTCGGCGGTGACCTTGCGCTCGTGCCCGGCCTCGTCCACCACCCCCACGGTGTGCGGGTCCAGGAACCGGCCGGTGCCGGTCAGCACGGTGACCCGGTTGCGGGCGAGCTGGCTGCGCACCACGTCCACCTCGCGGCCCACCACGTGCCGGGTGCGCATGGTCAGGTCGGCGACGGTGATCTCGTCCTTGACCCGGTAGCTCTGCCCGTACAGCTCGCGCTGGCTCAGCCCGGTCAGGTAGAGGACGGCCTCCCGCAGCGTCTTGGACGGGATGGTCCCGGTGTTGATGCAGACGCCGCCGATCATGTTCCACCGGTCGACGACCGCGACGCGGCGGCCGAGCTTGGCCGCGGCGATCGCCGCGCGCTGCCCGCCGGGGCCGGATCCGAGCACGAGGATGTCGAAGTCGTACACGCCCCCAGTCTGCCGATCATCCGGCGATCGCCCGAGGGATTCCACGCGATCGTGCCCTATCGGAAAGGTTCACCCGGAACGGGTCAGACCCGCGGTCAGCTCGTCCAGGCCGGCCCGGATCCGCTGGAGCGTCATCCCCCGGGCCCGCCGCTGGTGGACGAACAGGTTCGCGGCGAACGGCGCCAGCAACGCGTCGGCCAGGTAGGCCGCGTCCGCCTCCGGCCGCAGCCGCCCGATCAGCATCGCCAGATGGCGGTGGTAGAGGTCGTAGGAGGCCTCGAAGCGGGCGGCGGGCGAGTCCGCCTCGGCCATCAGCAGCAGGTCGGCCTGCTGGTCGGTGCGTTCGGCCAGGGCGTGCAGGAACGCGCGCAGGCGCTCGGCCGGGCCGGCGCCGGGGCCGAGCGGCGGCGGGCCGTGCAGGAAGGCCGCCTGGAAGTCGCGTTCCCGCTGGTCGATCAGGGCGTACAGCAGCCCGGCGCGGTCGGTGAACCGGCGGTAGACGGTGCCGACGCCGACCCCGGCGGCCTGGGCGACCTCGTCCATCGACAGCGCCGCCGCGCCGCGTTCGGCCAGCAGCCGGGCGGCGGCGGCCAGGATCCGGCGGCGGTTGCGGGCGGCGTCGGCGCGCTCGTGCGTGTGGGCGGTCGCGTTCAAGCAGTCCGACAGCTTCTCCCGGCTGTGGCCGTCGGTGGTGGGCGTCGTCACCGCGGTGGCCAGCGTGGTGCTGCTGGCCGTCGCGCTGCGGCACCTGCCGGTCGGCACCGCCTACGCCGTGTGGACCGGCCTGGGCGCGGTGGGCGTCGCGGTCGTCGGCATGCTCCGGTTCGGGGAGAGCGCCTCGCCGTCCCGGCTGCTGTTCCTGGCGCTGATCCTGACCGGCGTGATCGGCCTGCGGTTCGTCGAGGACGCCTGACCGGTCAGGGGTCGGTGATCTCGACGGACCGGGCGGCGAAGACCTCCATCGCCTTGGCGGTCACCGGGCCCGGGGCGGCCGGCAGTTCCACCCCGTCGATCGCCCTGATCGGCTGGACGTCCCGGGTCGTGGAGGTCAGGAACGCCTCCTGCACGCCGGTGAAGTCGTCCAGCGGCAGGTCCTCCTCCTCGCCGCCGCACCACTCCAGCACCAGCGCCCTGGTCACCCCGGCCAGGCAGCCCGCCGACAGCGGCGGGGTGGTCAGCCGCCCCTCCCTGACCACGAACACGTTGGAGCCGGTGCCCTCGCACAGGTTCCCGGCCAGGTTGCCGAAGATCGCCTCGCCGCCGCCGCGCTTCCTGGCGTACGCCAGGGCCAGCACGTTCTCGGCGTAGGAGGTGGTCTTCAGGCCCGCCAGCGCGCCGTGCTCGTTGCGCCGCCACGGCACCACGCACACGTCGGAGGTCGGCGGGAACGGCTTCTGCTCCGCCACGATGATCGTCGTGGTGGGGCCGCCGTGGCCGCGGTCGGAGCCCAGCGGGCCGGGGCCGCTGGTGTAGGTGATGCGGATCCGGGCCAGCGGCCAGTCCGGCGACGCCGCCAGCGTCTCCCGCACGCCCTCCCGCAGCGCGTCGCCGTCCGGCTCGGGCAGCCCCAGTCCCGCCGCCGACCGGGCCAGCCGCTCCAGGTGGCGGGTCAGCGCGAACGGCTCCCCCCGTACCGCCTTGACGGTCTCGAACACCCCGTCGCCCACCAGCATCCCGTGGTCGAGGACCGACACGCGGGCGTCCTCAGGGTCGCGCAGCACCCCGTTCACCCAGATCTTCACCTGCAGCCACCTCCAACAGCCGAGCCGCCTTCAGCTCGGTCTCACGCCATTCCCGGGCCGGCTCCGACCCCCACGTTATGCCCGCCCCCGTTCCGAACCTCAGCAGGCCCTCCCGCGCCCAGAACGTGCGGATCCCCACCGCCAGGGCGCCGCGCCGGGCGTCGGCGTCCACCCAGCCCACGGCCCCACAGTACGGACCCCGCGGCACGGGCTCGATTCTGGCCAGCAACTCCAGCGCGCTCGACTTCGGCGCGCCGGTGACCGAGCCCGGCGGGAACGTCGCCGCGATCAGCTCCGGCCAGCCCGCGCCGGGCCGCAGCCGCGCCCGCACCGTCGACACCAGGTGGACCAGCCCCGGATGCGGCTCCACCGCGCACAGCGCCGGCACCGTGACCGAGCCGACCTCGGCGACCCGGCCCAGATCGTTGCGGACCAGATCCACGATCATCACGTTCTCGGCGCGGTCCTTGGGCAGCAGGTCCGCCTCGGTGCGGCCGGTGCCCTTGATCGGCCGCGACTCGACGACGTCCCCGTCCCACGACAGGTACAGCTCCGGCGAGGCCGAGGCGATCTGCAGGCCGGGCAGCCGCAGCGTCATCGCGTACGGGGCGGGATTGCCGCGGGCCAGCCGCGCCCCCAGGCCGGTCAGGTCCGCGCCCGGCGGCAGCGGCGCCGACAGCACCCGGCACAGGTTGGCCTGGTAGACGATCCCGTCGGCGATCGCCTCCTGGATCTCCCGGACCCCCGCCACGTAGGCCGCCTCGTCCAGCGACGAGGTCCACTCCCCCGGCCCCCGCCACGGTCCGCGCGGATGCGGCGCCGGCCGTACGTCGGTGAAACGAGCGCAGGTGACCTCGCCCTCATAGGTCACCACCACCGCCCACCAGCCGCTCGACTCCAGCGCCGCCAGGTCGGCGGTCACCTCGGCGAGCCCGGTGGCCAGCATCCCCCCGACATGGGCGAACGCGTCCGTCATGGGTGCAAGTGTCCCGCCTGCCGCGCACCGCCGCGGACCCCGCCCGGCCGCCCGGCGGAAAACCGGTTTGGGGAAGCGGCCCGGATTCGCTAATCTTTCCTGCGTCACCGAACGGAGGACCTCCCGCAAGGAGATCTTCCCGGAAGCGACACGCGGACGTGGCTCAGTTGGTAGAGCATCACCTTGCCAAGGTGAGGGTCGCGGGTTCGAATCCCGTCGTCCGCTCTGGGGAGGCCGCGAGGCCTCACTCGGTGGAGTGGCCGAGCGGCCCAAGGCAACGGCCTGCAAAGCCGTACAACCACGGGTTCAAATCCCGTCTCCACCTCGGGCGGTTAGCTCAGTGGGAGAGCGCTTCCCTGACACGGAAGAGGTCACTGGTTCAATCCCAGTATCGCCCACGCGTTCCGCGGGTCGGTGTGGTCGGTGCCCCTCCGGGGCACCTTCCCTCGCCGGCCCGCGTTTGTGTTGGCCCGGGGGGCGACCCCCCGGACCCCCCGTGTGGGGGCTCCGCCCCCACACCCCCGGGCTTCGGGGCCTGCAGGCTTTGATCGTTTTGTGGGCCTGCAGGCTTTGATCGTTTTGTGGGGCTGCAGGCTGATCGTTTCGTGGGTCCTGCAGGCTTGGGCGTTCCGTGGGCTCTGCAGGCTGATCGTTTCGTGGGGTCTGCGAGCTTGATCGTTCGGGAATGCTGGGTGCCGGTGTTCTCTGATCTTGGGGGCTGGTTCTTCCTCTCGCCGGGCGGGTGCTCTCCGGCTTTGTGAAGTAGATCATTCGCCGGGGTCCGGTGGGTCGATCTTCGTCCTCGGCTGGTCGTTCGCGGGTCTGCGGGACCGGTCGTCTCCTGCTCCGTAAGGGCTCGTCCGTTGGCCGGGGGTGGGGCGGAGGGAGGGTGGGGGCGGGGAATGTGAGGGGTTTCACGGTTTTCAAGGGTTCGGGTGGCTCGGGTCCCAGAGTTGGCGGTGAGGGGTGGTCGTGGGGGTGCGGGCGTGCTGGGATCGCGGGCGGTAGGTTCCGCCTCCGTCGGAGGGTCCGATGATCAGTGCGTCTGTGCGGCGGGTTCGCCGGGTGGTCGTGGCCGCCGGTGCGGCCGTGGTCTGTGTGGTTTCGCTGGCGGGGCCGGCCTCGGCGGCCTATCCGGAGCCGGGGCTGGTGCGGGGGGACGTCGGGGTTCATGATCCGACGATGATCCGGGCCTCGGACGGGCGGTACTACACGTACTCGACGCACGGGGGGCTGGAGGCCCGGGTGTCGGGCAACCGGATCGACTTCGCCCGGGCGGGGGCGGCGTTCCCGTCGGGGGTGTCGTGGGCCACCGCGTACAGCGGGGATCCGCGGGAGCTGTGGGCGCCGGACGTGTCGCAGCAGGGCGGGCGGTACTACATGTACTACTCGGCCTCGTCGTTCGGGTCGAACTACTCGGCGATCGGGCTGGCGGTCAGCGACACGGGGCTGCCGGGGAGCTGGCGGGACCGGGGGCGGGTGATCACGTCCTCGTCGTCCAACGACTACAACGCGATCGATCCGCAGCTCACGGTGGACGCCGACGGGCGGTGGTGGCTGGCGTTCGGGTCGTGGTGGACGGGGATCAAGCTGATCCGGATCGATCCGGCCACGGGGAACCGGCACACGGACCGGACGATCCACTCGATCGCCCGGCGGACTCGGACGGACCTGGGGATCGAGGCGCCGCACATCGTGTACCGGAACGGGTGGTACTACCTGTTCACCTCGTGGGACCTGTGCTGCCGGGGGACCTCCTCGACCTACCGGATCATGGTGGGGCGGTCGCGGAGCATCACGGGGCCGTACCTCGACCGGTCCGGGCGTTCGCTGGCCGGCGGGGGCGGCACGGAGATCCTGGGGACGCACGGGAGCCGGGTGATCGGGCCGGGCGGGCAGAGCATCATGCGGGACGGCGATCAGGACCTGCTGGTGTACCACTACTACGACCGGCTGGACGGCGGGCGGCACAAGCTGGGGATCAACTACCTGTCGTACGACTCGGCGGGCTGGCCCTACGTGTGGTGACCCCTGAAGGCGATGTCGTGGGCGGCGGCGTCGGGGTCCGTGAAGCGCAGCAGGCGTTCGCCCTCGGCCGCCACCTCGCCGCGCCGCCGAGCGGCCAGCGGGCGGGTCAGGTCGATGTGCAGGGTGGCCTTGGGGCCTTGCCGTTCGATCCGCCAGAAGCCGCATAGGAAGCCGTCGGCGGTCAGCGGGGCCTCGACGACGACGCGCCGGCGTTCCTCGTCGGTCATGAGGCGGGAGCGGTCGGCGTAGCCGATCACGACGTTGTCCAGGGCCGGGAGGAACCTGGGCGGGGCCGGGGTGTCGGGGTCCGGGAGCGGGGTGCCGGGGAGGTCGAGGAGTTCGGCGCCCGTCTCGCCGCGGTGGACGCGGAGGGTGGGGCGGATGCGGTCGACCACCTCGTTCAGGCGGGTCAGGCCGGACCATGCCTGGATGTCGCGGACGGTCGCGGGGCCGAAGGCGGCCAGGTGGCGGCGGATCAGGGTTTCCGGGGAGCCCTGCCCGTCCGGACGGCGGCCCAGCCAGGTCTCGGCGAGGGCGAAGGGGGTCGGGCCCTGGTGGCCCCAGGTGCCGCTGGGCGGCGGGTGGACGACGGGCAGGAGCCCCTGGGCCGCCCAGGCCAGTTGCATGCCGTCATGGTCGGGCCAGCGTTCGGCGAGGGCGGCCGCCAGTTGCGGGCGGGTGAGAGATCCGGCCTGTGCGAGCAGGGCGTGGACCATCGCCGTGAGGCGGGCCGGGTCCACTCCCTCCGTGGCCTTGCGGAAGGCCGTCCTCCACCTGCGCTCCAGCATGGGCGCCAGGGTCGGGCGCAGCCACAGGTAGTCCTGGGCCGACACCAGGTGCTGGGTGCCTCGGTGCAGCGTCGCGCGTACGACCGTCCGGTCGTGGAGCAGCCGGGTCAGGGCGTCCTTGTCGAACGCCCTGATGCGGGCCCACAGGCCCAGGTAGGGCAGGGGCGGGTCCTGGGCCTGGAGGCCGGTCAGGTGCTCGACGACCGTGCGGGGCGGCTGGTCGACCCGGCGCAGCAGCCACTGCCGTTCCAGGGTGGCGCGGTTGAGCGCGCGGGTGGTGAGGACGGCCATCTGCGGTCAGCGGTAGGCGCGGAACGCGGCGCGCAGGTCGTCGATGAGCAGGTCGGGCTCCTCCAGGGCGCCGAAGTGGCCGCCGCGGTCGAACTCGGTCCAGCGGACGATGACGTTGTTGCGCTCGGCGAGGCGGCGGACGGGCAGCGCGATGTCGTGCGGGAAGATCGCGACCGCGGTGGGGACGGTGGAGGGCGGCTCGGGCTCGCCCCAGGTCTCCACGCCCTCCTTGTAGTAGCGGGCCGAGGAGCCCGCCGTGCCGGTGAGCCAGTAGAGCGTCACGTTGGTCAGCATCGCGTCGCGGTCGACGGCGTCCTCGGGGACGTCCTTGGAGTCGGTCCACGCCTTGAAGCCGTCGACGATCCAGGCGAGCTGGGCGATGGGCGAGTCGGTGAGGGCGTAGGCCATGAGCTGGGGCCTGGTGCCCTGGATGGCCGCGTACCCGCCGAGCTCGTACTCGTAACGGTAGTGCTTCTCGACGCTGCGCCGCTCGGTCTCGTCGCCGAAGTCGGCGTTCTCCGGGGTGGCGGTGGCGTCGAAGAGCTGGGTCAGGTGAACGGCCGCCAGGTGCTCGGGGTCGATGATGCCGAGCCGGCGGGTGACCAGGGCCCCGAAGTCGCCGCCGTGCGCCGCGTAACGGGTGTATCCGAGGCGGCGCATCAGCTCGGCCCACGCCCGGGCGACGCGTTCGACGGTCCAGCCGGTCTCGCGGGTGGGGCCGGACAGGGTGAAGCCCGGTGGCGTCGGGATCACCAGGTGGAACGCGTCGGCGGGGTCGCCGCCGTGGGCGCGCGGGTCGGTCAGCGGGCCGACCAGCTCGAGGAACTCGACCAGGGAGCCGGGCCAGCCGTGGGTCAGCAGCAGCGGCAGCGCGCCGGGTTCGGGCGAGCGGACGTGCACGAAGTGGACGGCGTGGCCGTCGAGCTCGGTGGTGTACTGCGGCAACCCGTTGAGGCGGCGCTCGTGCGCCCGCCAGTCGTAGTCACGGCGCCAGTAGTCGGCCAGTTCCCGCAGGTAGCCGACCGGGACGCCGTAGTCCCAGCCGGCGCCCTCCGGCTGGTCGGGCCAGCGGGTCGCGTCCAGGCGGCGGGCCAGGTCGTCCAGGTCGGCCTGCGGAACGTCGATGCGGAACGGAGTGATCGCGTCGTTCATGTCCCCGACCGTAGGAAGAGTGGCGGACGGATCCTGTCCTCCACTTCCGCCAGACTCCCGGACATGAAGGAGACCTCGGCGCGCCTGCTGAAACTGCTCGGGCTGCTGCAGGCCCGCCGCGAGTGGCCGGGCGCGGAGCTGGCCGAGCGGCTGGGCGTCAGCACCCGCACCGTCCGCCGGGACATCGACCGGCTGCGCGCCCTGGACTATCCGATCGAGGTGGGGATGGGCCCGGCGGGCGGCTACCGGCTGGGCTCCGGGACGGCGCTGCCGCCGCTGCTGCTGGACGACGAGGAGGCGGTCGCGGTGGCGGTGGGGCTGCGGACCGCGGCGGGCAGCGGGGTCGGCGGCGTCGGGGAGACGGCGCTGCGGGCGCTGGTGAAGCTGCGGCAGGTGCTGCCGCACCGGCTGTGGCTGCGGATCGAGTCGCTCCAGGTGGCGAACGTGCAGGTGCCGGGACGGCCGTCGGTGGACGCCGGGGAGCTGACCGCGGTGGCGGCGGCGTGCCGCGATCGGCTGCGGCTGCGGTTCGACTACCGCGACCGTCACGGGCGCGAACGCCTCCGCGTCGCCGAGCCGCACCACCTGGTGACCTGGGGCGGGCGGTGGTACCTGCTGGCCTGGGACCTGGACCGGGAGGACTGGCGGACGTTCCGGGTCGACCGGATCAGGACGCGGACCCCGGCGGGGCCGGGGTTCACGTCGCGCGAGGTGCCGGGCGGGGACGCCGCCGCGTTCGTGGCGCGCGGCGTGGCGGAGTCCTGGCCGTACCGGGCGACGGTACGGCTGCACGCCCCGGCCGACTCGGAGGCGGCGCGGAGCGTGGTCACCTACGGGCGGATCGAGCCGGTGGACGAACGGTCCTGCCTGGTGCGGTTCGGGGCCGACAGCCTGCACGCGCTGGCGTTCCTGCTGGGGGCGTTCGAGGTGGACTTCGACGTGGTGGACCCGCCCGAACTGGCCGATCAGCTGCTGGTCATGGCCGACCGCTTCCGCCGCGCCGCCGGGGCCGGGGCCGGGCGGCGGGGCGCGGTCCGCCAGGCGGCCGCCGCCGACAGGAGCGCGACGGCGAACAAGGCCACCAGGGCCACCGGGCCGCCCCAGGGTCCGGCGTCGAACAGCCGTCCCACGGCGTAGCCGCCGGCGAGGGTGACCAGGCCGGCCGTGAAGTAGAGGACCCCGAAGTAGGCGCCGAACAGCCGGTCCGGGGCGCGGAGCACCAGGAGCTGGAACAGCGACGCCTGGTTGAAGCCGTTGGCCAGGCCCGCCAGCACGGCCGAGACGACGAGCACGGCGGTGCCGGGCGTTCCGTCCGGGGCCACCGCCAGCACCAGGTAGCCGGTGCCCGCGCACACCATGCCGGCGACGAGCACGCGCGGGTCCTCGCCGCGGCGTTCCCGGGCGCACCAGGGCTGGACGGCGCTGGCGACGGCCGCCAGGACCGACAGGTAGAGGGTGGTGCCGCCGGCGCCGGCGCCGGTGAGCGGGACGAACGTCATCACCTGCGTGACCATCAGCGAGAAGGGCGCGATCGTCACCGAGAACCGCAGGAACGGCCGGTCCGCCAGGACGGCGGACACGCTGCGGGCCATCCGGCCGCCGAGGCCCGCCAGGCCCGCCAGGCCCGCCGGGCTGGTCGCGCGTTCGCCCGGCGGGTCGCGCAGCAGCAGGAACAGCATCGCCGCCAGCGCCCACGCCCCCGCCGCGACGCCCGACAGGAGGCCGAACCCTCCGCCCAGGAGCAGCAGCCCCGCGGGCGGTCCGGCGACGGCGGCGACCTGGCCGACGATCGTGTAGGCGGCGAACCCGCGCGCCCGCAGTTCCGGGGCGACGCCGGCGAGGAGGGTCTGGGCGGCGGCGTGGAACAGCGAGCCGCCCACGCCGAGCAGGACGGCGGCGGCGACCAGACCGGCCGTCCCCTCGGCCAGGCCGAGCAGGGCGAAGCCCACGGCGCGCAGCGCGCACGCCAGCACCCCGCCGCGCGCCGCGCCGAGCGGGCCGATGACCGCGCCGACCGGCAGGTACAGGACGTACTGCAGGGCCGGGCGCAGCCCGAGGACCAGCGAGATCGTCCCGGCCAGCAGCCCGAGGTCGTCGCGCAGGTGCACCGCGACGTGCGCCATCACCGCCCAGAAGCCCAGGGAGATGGCCAGTTGCACGCCCACCACGACCGCGATGACCCTGCGGTCGGGGCCGCCGCTCATCCGCGTCCCCCGCTCGCCTGCGGCGCGCCCTGGGGCACCGGCTCGCTCACGCCCGGCTCTCTCCTCGCTGATCGGGAACGGGCCCCGATCAGACCAGACGACCCGCCGTCGTGTCCAAGAGCGCCGACGACATCCATCCGATACCGGAATCGATATCGCCGCAGGTCAGTGGTGTCTCCTGCGGGCGGCCAGCACCTCCCCGGGGGGTGGTCGCCTGTGCCGGTCTCCACGGCGGACGGCACATCCGGCGGGTCCCGCGCCATGATCTGACGGCACCCTCGGCAGGACTCGAACCTGCACCCGCCGGCTTCGAAGGCCGGTGTCCTGTCCGGTTGGACCACGAGGGCATCGCGTGCGCGGGCAGGGGCCGGAGGCCGCCGCCCGCGCGGCGGTGTGCGTTGACCGGACCGGATTCGAACCTGCGACCTGCTGCTTGTGGGGCAGCCGCTCTCCCGATTGAGCCACCGGTCATCGCGGAACGCCGCCCACCCGGCCGGGCCCGGGCGGGTGAACGCCGCATGTCGTACCCTCGGCCGGATTCGAACCGGCGGCCTCCCACTTCGGAGACGGGCGCTCTGTCCGCTGAGCCACGAGGGTCCGGGCGCGGCCGGATGCGCACCGGCGGCGCCGGGTGATGTGCTCCGGTGGCAGGATTCGAACCTGCGCCGTACGGGTTAACAGCCCGCTGCCCTACCGGCTGGGCGACACCGGATCGCCGGAAGATTGGTCGCGCAGGCCGGATTCGAACCGGCGATCTCGGGTTTATGAGACCCGCGGGGACGACCGAACTCCCCCACTGCGCTCGGAGCTGCTGGAGCAGGATTCGAACCTGCACCGTCCTGATTCAGAGTCAGGTGTCCTACCGGTTAGACCATCCAGCATCGGCACGGGATGCGGCATCCGGGTCCGCCTCCCTTCATTCGAAAGACCACCGCGCGATCCGCCGGGCATCGCGGGAATGCTCGGCGGCACAGGCGTGATTTCGTTGTCACCATCGGCCCGATCGCCTGTCGTGGGCGCGCCGCCCCACAGGCTCTGCCGGTTCCGCGCGCCGGCAGCGGCCCGGAAACGTCGTTCCCGGGTCCGGATGTGTCGTCCGCTATGGAGTTCTCAACGCGGGATGCACCCGTTCAAGCCCGCCACCCGCAGGTGGGGACATCGCATGATGGACGGCGGGATTCCAATCCGCGCCCACCGGTCGCCCTATATGCGAAAGGCCGCCCCGGGCGTTTCCCGGAGCGGCCTCTGGACGGCTGGAACACCCTATCCAGAGGCGTCACCCGGGGCGACTTCGGCGCACTGCATCACGCGCCGGCACATGTGCTGCGCGTTGGCGGCGAATCGCCTGTTCACGTCGTCACCCCTTCGGATATCTCAATGACTTGACCACCAAGGTACGTTCCCCGGCACAGGGGGTCAACGGTTTTTCCGCGCGGCCGTCGAAGAAAGCCCCCGGTTATTCGATAGCCGTGCATCGGCGCGGCGGCTAGCGTGGCCCTCATGGATGGGAACTCGCCCGCGTGGGTGCGCGGGGTCTCCCGGGTGGCCGTGCTGACCGGCGCCGGGATCTCCACCGACTCCGGCATCCCGGACTACCGCGGCCCGTCGGGGGTGTGGACCCGGGACCCCGAGCTGGCCGAGATCTTCACCCGCAAGCGCTTCGTCGCCGATCCCGGGGTCAGGCGGCGGTACTGGCGGCACATCGGCGGCCTGTACCGGGCCGACGTGCAGCCGAACGCCGCGCATCGGGCGCTGGCGGAGCTGGAGGCGTCGGGCACGGCGGTGCGGATCCTCACCCAGAACGTCGACGGCCTGCACCAAAGGGCGGGGTCGTCGCCGCGCAAGGTGCTGGAGCTGCACGGCACCCTGGCGACGGCGCGCTGCCTGCGGTGCGGCGCCACCGAGCCGACGCCGCAGGTGCTGGAACGGGTGGCGGCCGGCGCCGACGACCCGCCCTGCCTGAAGTGCGGCGGCACCCTGCAGCCCGCGGTGGTGATGTTCGGCCAGTTCCTCGACTCGCAGGTGCTGTCGCTGGCGCAGAACATCGCCCGGCACAGCCAGTTGTTCCTGGCGGTCGGCACGTCGCTGACGGTGGAGCCCGCCGCCGGGCTGTGCGCCGCCGCCGTGGAGTGCGGGGCGACGCTGGTGATCGTCAACCGCGACCCCACCCCGTACGACGAGCTGGCCACCGAGATCGTCCGCGAGCCCATCGGCACCGCGCTCCCCCGGATCTGCGCCGCCCTGCGATCGGCCGCGGCATAGCGTCCGTACGCCACCGCCGGTACGCCGGGATGACCGGCTGGCCGCCACCGGGAACGGCCCGACCCGGCGGACTTCCGGCGCCGTGGGCGACGGCGCCCGGTGAGGACGAGGGCGAGGATGTCCGCGCAGAACGGGAAGGCTGTCCCTCACCCCGGCCCGACCAGGGCCGCCGCCGGTGAAGGAGGGCGAGCATGGACGTCGTGCCGTTCCGGACTCCAGGGCTCGGGGACACCAGCTACCTGCTCGTGCACGAGGGCATCGGGGTGCTGGTGGATCCGCAGCGCGACATCGACCGGTTCCTGGGCGCGGCGGCCGAACGGGACGTGACGCTGCGGTTCGTCGCCGACACCCACCTGCACAACGACTACGTCTCCGGAGCCTGGCAGGCGGCCCGCCGCACGGGCGCGGAGCTGGTGATGCCGGCCGGGGCCGCGCCCGCGTACCCGCACATCCCGGCGTTCCACATGGAGGACATCAGGGGCGAGGCGGGGCTGGTGCTGCGGCCGGTCCACACGCCCGGCCACACCCCGGAGCACACGAGCTACCTGGTGCTGATCGACGGGGAGCCGGTGGCGGTGTTCTCCGGCGGGAGCCTGCTGGTGGGCGCGGCCGGGCGCACGGACCTGCTGGGCGAGGAGCGGGCCGGCAGCCTGGCCCGGCTGCAGCACCGCTCGCTGCACCGGCTGGCGGACCTGCCGCGCGACGTGCTGGTGCTGCCCACCCACGGCGGCGGGTCGTTCTGCACGGTGTCCGAGCCGGGACCGGCGACCTCCACGATCGGCGCGGAGGCGGACGGCAACCCGCTGCTGGCGGTGCGGGCGCCGGAGGAGTTCGCCCGGCGGCTGCTGGCGCATCCCCAGCCGATCCCGGCGTTCTACCGGCGCATGGGCCCGGTGAACGTGCGGGGCGGGCCGCCGATGCCGTCGCTGGACGTGCCGGTGCTGGCCGCCTCCCGCCTGCCCGCGCACGTGCAGGTGGTGGACATGCGGCCGCGGAGGGCGATGGCGGCCGGGTTCCTGCCGGGGTCGGTGGGGATCGAGCTGGACGACGACTTCGGCTCCTGGGCGGGCTGGCTGCTGTCGTACAGGACGCCACTGGTGCTGGTCGCCGAGCGGGGGCAGGACGTGGCCGAGGCCGTCACCCAGCTGGCGCGGGTCGGGCTGGACGCGGTGGCCGGGGTGGTGACGGACCTGACCGGGATGGAGACCGTCTCGTTCCGGGTGGCCGGCCTGGACGCGGCGGCACGGGTGGCGCGGCGGCCCGGCGTTCAGGTGCTGGACGTGCGGATGCCGTCGGAGTACGAGGAGGGGGTCGTGCCGGGGTCGTTCCGGCGGTTCCTGCCCGACCTGTTCGTCAAGGGACCGCCGAAGGGGCTGGATCCCACGCGCCCGGTCCTGGTGGCGTGCGCGTCGGGCCGCCGTTCCGCCATCGCCGCGTCCCGGCTGCGCGCGTGGGGTCATGCGCCGGTGGTGCTGTCGGGGGCGGGGGTGCCCGAGCTGGCCGAACGGCTCGTAGAGGCTCCGGCCGAGGTCAGGGGTGGCTCCCGGCCGTGACCTCGCCGATGGCGACCTCGGGCCTGGCCTCCAGGATGCTGCCCCTAACCTCCTCCCGAGCGGCATCCACGACTTCTTCGAGTCCTACCGCTGACCAAGGTCGGCCATCAAAGTGTCGGCGACCAGTTCTTCGGCGACGGCGGCCCGGTGGGTGCGCAGGGCGGCGGCCAGGTCCGGATCCCAGGGCGCTTCGGTGATCCTGCCGGGGTCGGGCAGGGCCGCCGTCCCGTCGAGGGCTGTCAGGTAGTCGGCGGTGGACATGCGCCAGGGTTCGGCGTCCACCTTGGACATCAGGTAAGCGGCGATCCGCAGCCCCTCACCGTCGAAGTCGCCGTGGTAACGCAGCCGCGCGCCCGCGTCCCGCAGGGTCCGCAGCAGGCGGATGACGGCGCTGTTGGGCCAGCCGGACGAGCACACCATGGGCGGGCAGGCGGTCCCGAGGTCCCGGAGCGCCACGGCGAGGACGGCGGGGTTCTCGGTGATCCAGACCGTGGCATCGCCCAGACCGGGGGCGGGCGGCTCCTGCAGTTGCCGCAGGGTGATGACGGCCGCCTGTCCGGCGTCGGCCCAGGTCCGCAGTGTCTCGGCGAGCGGCCCGGACGTCCGCGGGCGGAACCCGGCGACCAGCACGGTGGTCGACAGGGCGTCGCAGGCGATCCCGGCGCGTTCCCACAGGTCCCGGCGTTCGGCTGCGTCCTTGGGCGGCGGCACGTCGTACAGGGCGGCCAGCGCGCGCAGCACCAGTCCGGCCAGGCGCCTGGTGCCGTCGAGAGCATGGGTGTCGCCGACGATGTCACCGGCGAAGACCGACAGCGGTGTCGCCTCGGCGGGCAGCGCGGCGATGACGGCAAGGGCCTGTTCCAGCAGCGCGCGGGTGGCGGGGACGGATCCGCCCACCAGCCCGGCCCGTTCGGTGTCGGCGGCCCAGCCCAGCAGGGCCGGTTCGGCGGCGACGACGGGGTGACCGCGCAGCCAGGCCCACAGCGTGTCCCGGTCGCGCCGGTCGGCGACCGGGTCGGTGAACGGGCCGACGATCGTCTCGGTGACCGTCCGCGCGTCCGGTGCTCCCATCTCCGCCAGCCGGGTCTCCAGCCGCGCCACCTGCAAGGTGCAGGTGGCGGTCGGATAGCGGTCCATGCCCAGCAACTCGGCCAGTGCGGTCCGCTCCGCCTCGTCCATGTCCTTGACGGTCACACTCCGGACGGACGTGGTCCGCCGATACCGCCTGTGCAGGGCCTTCCACAGTGGCCGCAGCCCCGGTTCCCGCAGCCGGTCCGGAACCGTCATGAGTCCGCCGGCACGGTGCGGTGGCCGTCCCAGACAAACCGGGCGGTGGTGACGGCGTCGTCCCCGTCTCCGGTGACGAGCTGATGGATGGCGATGCCGTCCAGCTCCCGATAGTCGCACCATTCGTGGTCGCTGGTGAGCACCAGATCCAGGCCCAGGTCGACCAGCAGGTCGAACACCTGCCCCCGGTTGGCTGTGTCGACCCCGACGAACACTTCGTCCAGCAGGATGAACCGGGGGCATTCCGGGTCGGTCTGGTAGTGCGCGGCCACGGCGGCGAACAGCGGCAGGTGCAGGGCGATGGCCTTCTCCCCGCCGGACAGCGCGCCGTGCAGCCTGCGGGTGAGGTCCTGCCAGCCTTTGCCGTCGGCGCGGTCCAGCCGGACGGTGAACGTGTGCCACGCGGTGTAGTCCAGGACCTGCATGAGCTGTTCCTCCCAGCTGGCGGCGGCATCGGACGCCCGGGCGTCCTCCACCCTGTCGCGGAAGAACCGGTACAGCGCATCCCGTTCGCTCTCGGTCAGGTCGGCGGGGTTGCGCAGCAACAGCTCGCGGGCGGCCCGCACGCCGGCGCTCTGTTTCGGGTCCACCTGCCAGACCAGGCGGACGGCGACCTTGGAGGCGGTGCGGACCCGTTCCAGCCGCCGGTTCATGTCGTCGACCAGCTCACCGGCCCGGCGGATCCGGTCGGCCAGGTGCCGCCTGGTGTCTCCGGCGAGGGTCTGGTCGAACAGGCGGCGTTCGGAGTCGGTGATGTCACCGCGACGTTGGTCCCGCTCCCGCCGGAGGGCGGCGCTGAGCTCGGCGGCACCGACCCGCACCCCGTTCATGGTCGCGGTCAGCACGACCACGTCCTCGTCCTGGACCAGTTCCAGGTCGGCCCGGCCGCTCAGTGCCTGCCGGACGTCGTGGAACGTGTCCGAGAGCCTGGCCTGGGCGTCGCGGAGGTTCTTGGGCTCGTGCGGGGTCTTCTCCAGCGCGGCGGCCACGGCGCGGGCGGTGTCCAGAGTCGCGCGCACGCCGTCACCGGGCGCGGACTCCGGCGGCAACCCGGCGTCTGCGGGCAGATGCCCCGAGACCAGATGCCGGAACCGCGCCGCGGCCGCGTCGCGGGCGGCGACGGCGTCGTCACGTCGGCGTTCGACCTCGTCGGCCTTGGCCTGCAGGCCGCTGATCCGGCCGGTCAGCTCGAGTTCCCGGCGGTGCAGATCCTCCATGCGGCGCCGGCAGGCGGACAGTTCGGACTGTGCTCGGGACACGCGCTCGGCGATGTGGCGGTGTTCCGCTCCGAGGGTGGCGTCGATGGTGGCGAGCCGTTCGGCGAGTTCGGCGGCGTGTTGTGCCGCGTCGGCGGCCTCCTGCCGGGTGTCGGCGGCCCTGGCGGCGTAGTCACGGGCGGTCTGCTCGGCGGCTGCGGCGCGCTGCTCGGCGGCGTCGGCGCGGTCACGGTGGTCGATCCAGGACATGCCGATGTCGCGGGCGTTGCGAACGGCGGAACGGACGGCGTCCAGGGCGGTCTCGTCAGTGGGGAGTCCGTGCCCGGCGCCGAGGTCGGTGAGCGCGCGCAGCGCGGCGGTCACGGCCCTTTCCCGGCCGCGCAGCCGGTCCACGGCGTCCTGGAGGGCGTCGCGGGCTTGCGCGGCGGCGTTCTCGGCACTGTCGAGTTCGCGGGCGGCCTCCGCGAGAGGGCGACGCGGTGGCCGGGCACGCAGTTCGTCCTGCAGCGCCCGGCGGTCGGCCGCCAGCGCGTCGGCCGCGGTGTCGCAGGCGGCCAACTCGCCGGTCAGGGCGTCGATCTCGGCGGTCAGCTCCTCGATGCGGCGGCGCCGCGCCCTCTCACGTGCGGTCGCACCGATGAACGCCGGCTCCGTCTTGGTCCAGCGGCCCGTCATCGAGGCCAGCCGCCAGGTCCCGTCCGCGCCCACGGCGGCGGGGTGGTCGGCATCCAGGGCGGTCGGACCGTAGGCGATCCCGGCGAGAACATCACGGACGACGTCGGCGGGCACACCGGAGCCCGGCTCGGGCATCAGGACGTCGGCCAGGTTGCCTCCGGTGGCGGGGCGGGCGAGCAGGGTGACGGCGAACGCGTCGCGCTCGCCGGGCAGCAGCCCGCCGTCCGGGAGCACCCACACGTCCAGCAGCCCGGCGGCATGCAGGGCGGCCTCGATCGCCGCCTGCCCAGCCGGGTCGAGGCTGTCGCGAAACGCCACCAGCCGCCATAGCGGGGCGCCGGGGCGTGTGCCACGGCCCTCTCCCCTGCCGGGCGACGGGTCGGGTTCCAGGACGGCCTGCCGGGTGAGCCGGTCACGTTCGGCCTCACGTTCGGCCAGTCGTGACGCCGCGTCCTCCCGCCGGGCCTTCAGCTCGTGCTCGGTGGTGCCGATGCGTTCCCGGGCCTGGCCGTGGGCGTCGGAGATCATCTGTTCGCACTCGTCGGGGTTCTCGACGGCCTCGGCGAGGGCCACGGCGTCGATCGGGCCGAGCAGCCGGCACCCGCGCGCCCATTCCGCCAGTGCGTCGGCCAGTGCCCGGACCTGTTCGGCATGGGCCGCGCGGGCCTCGGTGAGCCGTCCGGTCGCGGTGTCCAGGCGGGCCTGGCAGGCGTCGCGCCGGGCCTCGGCCTCCTCGCGGAGTTCCACCTCCTGCCGGTGCCGTCCGATGGCTCGGCTCAGCTCGTCGATCTGCCCCTCGCGGGCCTGCACGGCTGCGCGCAGCAGGGTGCGGGCCCGTTCCGGGGCTGCGGCGCACTCGTCGTGCACGGACCGCAGTCCGGCCCGGTCCGCGGCGCGGGCGGCCTCCTGTTCGGCTTGGGCGGCGAGCGTGCGACGGGTGGCGGCATCCTCGCGCGCCCGGTCGGCGTCCTCCCGGGTGCGCTGTGCGTCGGTGTCGTCGCGTTCGGCCGCGCGACGCCGGGTCTCGGCCTCCTGCCGTGCCCTGTCCACGTCCTGCCGGAGTCTGGCCAGGTCGGCGCCTGCCCGGTACGCCTCCGTGTCGCGAAGCGCCTCGATCCGCGCCTCCAGGACGCCCGCCTGCTCGTTGTGTTCGACGATCTGTTCCTTGACCTGCCGCAGCTCCTGGGCGGCCGCTTCCTGCGCCTCGCGGGCCTGCCGGGCGGTGGTGGTCACGCCGTTCATCGTCGTGGTGGCGGAGACGAGGTCGGCTGCGGCGGCGCGGAGGACGCGCTGGGCGTAGGTGCGCTGGCGGACGGCGAGCCGTTCGGCCTGCTCGACGTGCCCGTCCAGGGCCTGCAGTTCCTCGCGCTGGCGGTCGAGGCGTTCGAAGCCCTCGGCGATCTCGCGGATGTCGTCCTCGTCGAGCGGGGGCAGGGCGCTGGACAGCAGGGTCGACAGCAGGCCGGGGTCCAGGCGTTCGGACAGTTTGGGGGTGCGGAGCTGGCGGAGCGAGGCGAGCAGGGAGTCGTAGCGCTGCTCGCTGAGGCCCCGGTAGAGGATCTGCCGGACGGTGGTGCGGTAGGAGTCGGCCGTCTCGTGGGCTTTCCCCGCCTGTCCGATCGCCTTGGCCAGGCGGTCGCGGGTGAGGGGTTGACCCGCCTCTCCGGTCAGTTCCAGGTCGTGTCCGACACGCTGGGTGGTGGTGAAGTAGGTGGTGCCGACGTTCTTGGTGTTGGAGGTGGCCTGCAACCGGACACCGCAGGTCAGCCAGCGGTCCTCACCGGCGTGGTGGAACTCCAGCCACAGGTAGCCGACGCGGGTGGTGCCGATGTGGCCGTCGCCCATCAGATTCCAGTGCATGGTGCGTTCGGAACCGCCGAACGTGGACAGCCGGCTGGGCTTGAGGTTGGCGTCCAGCAGATACGGCAGGAGGAGTTCCAGCACCTTGGACTTGCCGCTGCCGTTGGGGCCGCGCAGCAGCAGCCGTCCCCGGTGGAACTGGAAGACCTCGTCGTAGTAGCGCCAGACGTTGAGGATTCCGGCGCGCGTCGGCCGCCAGCGGGCGGCGCCGGTGTCCTGTGCCGAACGCGGGACGAGCGGGGTGACGGTCATGCTTCCTCCCGCTGAACGGTGTAGCGGTGGGCGGCGGGCAGGGCGTGCACGGTGTCGCCGGCACGGCGGGCCAACCCGAACCGGCACAGCACCGCCACGGCGTCGTCGGCCAGCCGGCGCGGCCCGCCCTCGGACTGGTACGCCTTCGCCCACCGGGGGAACCGGGCGAGCAGATCGGCCGTATGGCGTTCCAGGTGCTCTGTGTCGAGGGGGGCCCGGGTGAGCTGGTCGAGCAGCAGCAGCGCGGTGACCTTGGCGTGGCTGCCGTCATCGGGGAACTTCGTGTCGGTGGCCAGCCCGTCGGGGTCGGCGAGCAGGTAGCCCTCGGCGCGTTCCTCCAGCTCGAACCCTGCCTGCTCGGCTGCCTGGCGGAGGATCTTCCGGCCGGTGAGCGAGGCGGCGTAGGCCGCCTGCGCCGGGGTCAGCTCGTCGCGGTAGACCACCGGGTCGTCCAGCAGCCGGCGGATCAGGGAATGCCGGGCCCACAGCAGCCGCTGCGTGTCGGAGCCCTCGACGTCGGCGCCGTCCATCCCATAGCGCGGTTCCACCACGAGGTCCCGCAGGTCGGGCCAGTCGGTGGGGGCGAGCCTGGACGGGGCGACGGGGGTGGCCAGCAGGCGCATCAGCCGGGTGGTGTCGATCCGGTAGAGGACCTTGGCCTCGGCGCTGCCCAGGTAGGCGTCGGTGGCACCGTCCACGGCGGTCATCGCGCCGTAGTGCTCCAGCAGCCGCAGCGCGTCCACGAACGCGGCGCGCTCCTCCCCGCGCACGGGGTCGAACGCGGGGATCGCGTCGTCGACGGCGGTGGCCTGCACGACCCGCTGGGCCAGCATGCCGATGGTGGTGACCGGTGCCGACAGCGCCTCGGCCGCCACCATGCACAGCAGCGTGTACCGGCGCCGGTCGAACGGGGCGCGGGTGCTGCGGCGGCGGCGCGCCGGCCGGGTCGGGTCGGCGTCGCCGCGGACCTTGACCAGCCGCGCGTATCCCAGCCGGGGTTCGACCAGCAGCCGCCATCCGCAGTTGTAGTCGAACCATTTGACGAGCATGTCGCGCCGTCGCCGGATCAGGTCGAACCCGTCCGGGTCGTCGTGCAGGGAGATCAGCGGCCTGCCGAGCAGCAGCCTGATGCCCCGGGCGATCTCGTCCTTCTCCTCCCGGACGAGCTGGTTGGCCCACGTGCTCACGCCTCGGCCTCCCTGGAGGCGGGGACGGCGATGATGCGGATGTCCACCAGGTAGTCGGGGCCTTGGAAGCGGCCATGCGGGGTGCGCAGTTCGGCGATGCGGTCGTCGGGCGGCGGTCCCAGGCTCACTTCGATCCGTCCGTCCGTGGTGACGGCCCGGCGCGTCCCGTCGCCGCTCGGTGGTGCGGCCAGCGCTCTGCCCAGGAGGCTCAGCAGTCGCCGGAACGTGTCGTGGTCCAGTTCCTCGAACGCCGACAGCTGCAGCGGCCCGCCGGTCGCCAACCGCTGTGAGGCGGCTTCCAGTTCGGCGCGTTCCCTGCGGGCGCGTTCGCGTCGTTCGGCCTTGAGCGCCGCCACGTCGCGCACCTTGGCGGTGCGGCCGACGCGCTCGGTCCGGCCGCTGGTCCGCAGCAGCGCCGACACCTCCACCGGCGGGCTCTCGGCCCAGGTCGCCGTGGACGGGATCGGCTCGGGATCGACGTGCGCGAGGTGGGCGTGCCGTGCCGGATACAGTCCGAACGCCACACCCCACAGCCGGTGGGCGTCCTCCTCGCTCGGCGCGTTCGCGAACCAGCCCGCCAAGGTCCGGAAGTCGGCCGCGGCGCTGGAGGCTCGCCGCCGTGACTCCACGATCCGGTCGAGGACCTGGAGCAGCGACACGATCGCCCGCCGCGCCACATCGTGCAGTTGCCGGACCCGGGGCTGGGCCCCGTCCTGCGGAAGGAACCACAGCCGCAGCCCCTCCCACTTGGCCCGCCGTGCCGCCAGCCAGCTCGCCGCGGGGTCGGCCCCTGGCACCGGCGGCAGGTCCGCCCCGTCCAGCGCCCGGTCGTGCACCACGGTCACCCCGTGCTCCTCGACCGCCGCCAGTGCGTGCGCGATGGCGGCGGCCCGGGCGTCCAGGTCGGTGACGAACTCCTGCAGGTAGGCCACCGTCGCGCTCTTGACCTCGTGGAACGTCGCCAGGTCGGCGCCTTCGGCCCGCAGCAGCCGGTGCAGTTCCCCGTTGAACTGCTTGGTGTTGTTGCGCAGCGCGTCCAGATGCCCTTCCAGTTCGTGCAGCGTGGTGAAGATCCGCCGGTTGCCGGTGGGCGCGTCCTGCTCCAGCAGTCCGGCCAGTTCCGCCAGCCGGTCGGCGATCGCGTCGAGCACTGCGGTCTGCAACGCGCCCGACGACGCCAGCACCGCCAGCGCGTGCTGCACGCCCGCGAACGCCGCCTCGCCCCGCCGGGTCAGCGAGTACTGCAGGTTCTTGCGTTCGTACTCCTCGGCGGTCGCATAGCTGCCGGCGTGGTTCTGCACGGCGTCGAGCAGGCCCCAGGTCACCAGTTGTTCCAGTGCCCGGTTCAGCTCCCCGTCTCCCAGCGGGGCGTGGTACCCGACCGTCCGCAGCCGCTCCCGCACCTGGTCGAACGTCAGCGCCGTCTCCAGCCGCTCGTTCGCCTCCCCGAAGGCGTGCAGCGTCGCGCTGTGCAGGTCGGCGTTCTCCGTGGTGGAGAACCGGAACATGTCCCGCGGAATCCGCGGCGGCCCCGCCATCGTCCCTCCCGGGTGTATCTCAGCCGATCCGGTCCATGCCCTTGAGAAATTCGATGAAGGACTTCAGCGCCTGGGTCTGCTCGTCCCGGATGCCTTCGGGCCGGAAGTGGGTGGCCTCGTTGCGGATCACGCGGACCCGGTCGAGTTTGTCGACGAAGGCCGACCGGGCGATGCCCGCCCAGCCGCAGCGGCTGAACAGGTCGGGATCTTCGAAGATCTTCTTGTAGTCCCCGAACATCAGGTCGTGCACCCCGTTGGTCTTGTTCGGGTAGCGCGCCTTGGCCCGGATCTCCTCCAGCGTGCAGATCCGGTCGACCAGGTGGCGCATCCGCTGCTCGATCTCGTTGATCAGCACGAAGGGGTGGGCGACGTCGACGAACTGGTCGGCCAGGTCCGCCCGGGTGATGATCCCGACCAGCGCGTCCGCATCGTCCTTGACCAGTGCGAACCCCGACGGCTCCATGCGTCGCGTCACGGCGAGCAGGTCCTCGTCGAGACGGGCGGTCGTCGGGCGGGGGTCGTGGGCGGCGCGCACCTTCTGCTCTCCGCGCCCCATGGCGAACCGGACGGACTTCCAGGTGACGGCGCCGTGCAGCCGCCCGTCCTGGACGACGGCGAGCTGGGAGTAGTCGTCGCAGAGCATCAGCGTCTCGGCGTGGTCGAGGGTGTCGTCGAGACCGACGCACTGCACACCGGCGCGGGCGCTGCGCAGGTCCCCCACCGACAGCGACACCCGGACCGGTGCCTCTTCGTCCTCGACCGCCGGCCCGTCCTGCGGCGGGGCCTGCTCGGTGACGGCCGCGACGATCCGCACGCGCAGGCCCGCGTCGGCGAGGTCGGGGACGGTGGTCAGGCCGTACTCGGCGAGGTCGCGCTCGATTTCGTCGATGATCGTGTAGTTGCGCGGCGGGGTGTGTCCCCAATGACCCAGCAGTTCCCGGACGGTGATCTCCACCTGCTCGGCGGGAACGCGCTTGGCGACGTCCTCCAGGAACGCGCGTGCCGAGTCCTTCACACCAGTCCCTCCGCCTCGTTGCGAACGGCGCGCTGGCCCATGGCGCGTTCGATCAGCCGCACCAGTTCCTCCTTGCGGGCCTCGAAGAAGGCGTCGAAGTCGGACGCCCGCACCGCCTGCGGATCGATGAAGTGCGTGACGACGACGTCGTCGAGCCAGTTGGGCCGGATGCCGGTCTCCCGCTCCAGCGCCTTGAGGCCGACCGCCGGCGAGCGGGTGCCGATCGCCTTGGCGGCTCGGTAGGACAACAGGGTCTTGTTGACGACGCTGTCGCAACGCGAGGAGTCGATGCCGTTCTTCTTGCACCACTGAGTCGGGAAGACGCGGTAGATGTCGACCTTGTAGTCGGCGATCTGCTCGGAGGTGAGCGGCTTGTCGTTGTAGTACCAGTCGGTGCAGCCCTGCTGGAGCAGCAGGGCGAACACGCCCTTGTAGGCGGCGCTGACCCGGCTGGTCATGCTGAGCAGCCGCCGGACGACGAAGCGCGCCTCCTGCACCGAGTCGGGTTCCTCGCCACCACGGAGCCAGGCGGTGACCTGCTCGACGTCGCGGGGGAAGCGGCTGTCGGCGGTGCCGCCGTACTGTTCGCCGAACACGCCGCACCAGTACCAGCGGGCGAGCTTGGCACGGGCCTCGGGGGTGTCGGTCTCGGCGCCCAGGATGGTGCGGATGGCCGCCAGCGGCGGGAGCTGCGTCCGGTACGGCAGGCCCTCGGGGTAGTAGACGCACTGGTCCGCCAGGAACCCACCGGCCCACTGCAACGCGTCGGCGATCTCGGGCGCCCACTTGAGGTACTCGTCGAGCTTGAGTTCCAGCATGTCCCGTCGCTTGCAACTGACCGCCGCACCGTCCTTGTGGTACGTGGCGGCCAGGCACACGGCCTGCAGGAAGTCGGTGCTCTCCAGGCTGCTGAGCACGGGGTAGGCGGCCGACAGCCGGGCCTTGGTGTCCGCCCAGTCCTTGGGCAGGTGGAAGTCCTCGCCATGCGCGGTGCTGTAGCTGGAGTCACCGGCGAACGACGCGGTGAGCAGCTCGAACACGTTGAGCGCGACACCACCCGTGTTGACCTTCTCGAACACCGTGCACACGGCCACCTTGGGGGTGCGCTTCTCCAGCCTGATCATGGGAACGGCGTAGCCGATCACGTTCTCCAGCACCGCTTTGCGGAACGCTTTCCACGCTTCCCGCCGCTCAGGGCCTCCGGAGTTGTTGTATATCCACTGCCAGTCTTCTGTCTCGTCACTGTCGAACACCAGGTGAAGCGGAAAGAAGCCCTGCTCGCACTCCAGTTCGCGGGTGGTCAGGTCCAGCCCCGGCCGCTTGCCCCGAGCAGGAATGATCTTGCTTTCCGGAACCGACCGGATGGCGCTCTCCCGGTCAGCCTTGGGGTCGATGGCCTTGGCGATCTCGATGTAGTACCACTGCCGCAGCTTGTCGCCTCGCTGATCCTCGGTGTCCACCGGCCGACCGGACCGCAGCGCCTGGTACAGCGAGGTCATCCGCTGCTGGCCGTCCAGCAGCAACTGCCCCGGTTTACGGCCGTCCAGAACCTCCACCCCCGCCACGGGCCGTGCCTTGAACTCTCCCCCCGGACCTCCGGTCTCCAGCGTCATGATCACGCCCATGGGATAGTTCATGGTCACCGTGGCGAGGATCGACACGATGCGCTCGTCGTCCCATTTCCATTCCCGCTGGAAGTCGGGAAGCTGGATGTGACCTGTGGCGACATCGTCGAGGACTTCCCTGAGCGGCCAGCTGTCAAGTGCCACGCTGTTCCTCCCCATACCAGCGGTCAGAGCACCGGTCGAAACGCTACCCGCCGCACACGTCCCGTGTACTACATTTTCACGGGAACCGTCTGACACATACGGGCCGCAAACGGGGGCCGTCCGCCGTAAGCTGTCCTCTGCCACTGAGCAGCAGGAGCAGAGGGGGAGCCGGGTTGACCAACCGGTGGTGGGGGCCTCGGTCGGATTTCCCGTGGGAGGAGGAGGCGCTCGCCCACATCCGGGAGCGGATGCCGCAGGTCGAGCCGTACCGGGCCTGGCAGTCGTTCGACTTCACCGCCAAGTCCGGCCACGTCCACCAGGTGGACCTGCTGATCGCCACCCGCGCCGGCCTGTTCCTGGTGGAGATCAAGAGCCATCCGGGCCGGGCCACCAACAGCGGCTCCACCTGGATCTTCCACGGCGAGGACCGCACCCGCACCCTGGAGAACCCGCTCTACCTGACCAATCTCAAGTGCAAGCAGCTCCGTGAGCAGTTGGAGTGGGCGCGCGACGAGCTGGGGCTGCCGCGCACCGTGCGCATCCCCTACATCCGCCCGGCGATCTTCCTGTCGGCGCCGGATCTGGTGTGCGCGTTCGACGACGTGCAGAAGACCAACGTCTACGGCCGGGACGGGCTGGAGGACCGCACCGGCCTGCCGGGCATCTGGACGGGGCTGCTGGGCCGCCCGCCGCGCAACGTCCGCGACATGGTCGAGCCTGCGACGTCCAGGCAGCTCCACCGCCTGCTGACCAAGATCGGCATCTCGGGCCTGCGCAAGCACCGCAGGATCGGCCCCTTCGAGCTGGAGCCCCGGGCGTTCGACGCGGGTCCCACCTGGGAGGACTATCTCGCCACCAACCCCGCCCTGCCCGGCGACCGGCCCCGCCGGATCCGGATCTACCTGTCGGAGCTGCGCGCCACCAGGGAGGAACGGGAGTCCGTCCGCCGCGCCGCCCGCCGGGAGTACCTGGCGTTGCAGGGCATCGCGCACGAGGGCATCGCGGCGGCCGAGCAGTTCAGTGACGAGCACGAGGCGGGCCCGGCGGTCATCTTCCGGCACGGCGCCGACTGGCGGCGGCTGGACCACTTCATCGCCGAGCACTCGGGCGACCTGCCGATCGAGACGCGGGTGGAGATGGTACGGCAGCTCGCCGAGGCGCTGGACCACGCGCACCGGCGGCACCTGTACCACCGGGCGCTGGCCGCCCGCAGCGTCTACGTGGAGATGGACGGCCGGTACCCGAGGCTGCGGATCTGCGACTGGCAGGTGTCGGCTCGCCCGTCGTCGGGCTCGTCGGGACGGCCCGGGTCGACCACGTTCACGTCGCTGGGCGCGCACGTGGAGGGGTCGGCCGGCCCCTACCTGGCGCCGGAGTTCGGCAACCCGGACGCCGAGGGGGTGCAGCTCGACGTGTTCGGGCTGGGCGCCCTCACCCACCTCGTCCTGACGGGCAGGCCCCCGGCACAGACCCGTTCGGAGCTGCACACGTGGCTGGCCGAGCACCAGTCACTGGTGCCCTCGGCGGTGTGCGACGACATCAGCCCCTCCATGGACCAGCTCGTCCAGAACGCCACCCAGGTCCAGCCGGTGGACCGGTACGAGTCGGTGCGCGCGTTCCTGGACTTCTTCGAGCTGGTGGAGCAGGAGGTCGCCGCCCCCGCCGGGACGGAGACCCCCGATCTGCTGGACGCCCCCCGCGGCACGGTGGTGGACGGCTGGGAGGTCACCCGCATCCTCGGCAAGGGCTCCACCGCCCGCGCGCTGCTGGTGAGCAAGGACGGTCAGGAACGGGTCTGGAAGGTCGCCCTCAACGAGTCCGGCCGTGAACGCCTGGAGCACGAGGCCGCGCAGCTCCGCCGGGTCGAGTCGCACCTGATCGTCAAGCTGCTCGAGGAGGTGCCGGTCAAGATCGGCCCCCGCTGGGCGCTGGTGCTGGAACGGGCCGGGCAGCAGACCCTGGCGCAGTACCTGCGCGCCCAGGGCCGGCTGACGATCGACGAGCTGGCGGCGCTGGGCCAGAACCTGTTCCAGGCGGTCGGCTTCTTGGAGGAGCAGGGGGTCTGGCATCGCGACATCAAGCCCGACAACCTGGCGATCCGGGAGCTGCCCAGGAAGGGCCGCCGGCTGGTGCTGTTCGACTTCTCCCTGGCGGGGACGACCGACCGGGCGATCGAGGTGGGCACTCCCCCGTACCTGGATCCGTTCCTGGGCACCGACCGCCGCCCGGTGTACGACGCGGCGGCCGAACGGTACGCGGTGGCGGTCACGCTGCACGAGATGGCGAGCGCCGAGCTGCCGTCGTGGGGCGACGGGGTGGCGGCGCCGCGGCTGCTGGATCCCAGCGAGCAGGTGCCGCAGCTCGCCGAGGACAGCTTCGACCCGCTGCTGCGGGACCGGCTGGTGGCGTTCTTCCGCAGGGCGCTGCACCGGGACGCGGCGCAGCGGCACGGCTCGCTCAGGGAGATGGAGCTGGCCTGGCTGGACGTGTTCCGGGACCTGGACCGGGAGCTGCCGGCGACCACGCCGCGGACCGTCCGCCGGCAGCCCGCCGACCCCGACCGGGCCCGCGAGCAGGCCGCCGAGACCGTGACCGCCGACACGCCGCTGGTCCTGGCGGGGTTGACGGCGCGCGCGCTGTCGACGGCGTTGCAGCAGCTCGAGGTCTCCACGGTCGGGGAACTGGTGAAGATCCCGTCCGCGCGGATCCAGCGGCTGCGCGGCGTGGGCCTCGGTCCCCGCAACGAGCTGGTCAAGCGGGCGCGGGAGTGGCGGCAGCAGCTCGCCGTCGCCGAGCGCGCCGCCCCGGCCGCCCAGGCCGAACGTTCGGCGGCGCCGGACACCGATCCCGCGCTGCTGAGCCTGGACGAGGTCGCGGCGCAGCTCGTTCCCAAGGACGTCGGCCGCAACCGCACCGAGGTGCGGATCATCCGTGCGGTGCTGGCGCTGCCGGGCGCGGACGGCACCGCCGACGCCGGGGCCTGGGCGTCGCAGGCGGCGGTCGCCAAGGCGCTGGGGAACGTGACGCAGCCGCAGGTGGCCAGGGCGCTGGCGAGCGCCCGGGTCCGCTGGACCAAGAACGTGCCGGCCGTCACCGCGTTGCGCGCCACCGTGCTGGAGATCCTGCAGGCGCACGGCCGGGTGATGGAGGCCGGGCGGCTGGCCGCCGCGCTGCTGGCCGCCCGCGGTTCGCTGCTGGAGGACCGGGCGGCGCGGCGGGCGCTGGCGGCCGGGTGCCTGCGGGCGGCGGTGGAGACCGAGGAGCACCTGGACAATCCGCGGTTGGCGCGCCGCCGGGCCGGCGGCCGGGTGCTGATCGCGGCGGTGGCCGAGGGCGACCCGACCGCGCCGGTCGAGGAGGAGTTGCTGGACTACGCCGAGGCGCTGGGCGCCAGGGCCGACGAGCTGGTGGACCTGCCGGACGCGGCGCCGCTGCCGAGCCCCGCCGCGGTGCGGGCGGCGCTGGCCGGGGTGCCGCGCCCGGAGGGGATGCCGCCGCTGTCGGACCTGGACCTGGTGTCGCTGGCGGCCGACGCGTCCCGGAACGCGGCGATGACGGCGCGGCTGGAGCTGTACCCGCGTGATCTGGACCCCCGCAAGGCGCTGCGGCTGGCGCAGGCGGCGAGTTATCTCGGGCCGCCGGGCATCACGCCGCAGATGTTGCGGGAACGGGTGCTGGCCCGGTTCCCCGACCTGGACCTGACCGACGACTCGGTGGAGCTGCTGGGCCTGCTGCGTCAGGAGCTGGGCGCCACGGTGCATTCGGTGGACGGCCGGCTGGTGCTGCCGACCAGGGGCGGGTTCACCACGTTCGGCAGCCGGCAGCTTCCCGGCCCGGCCACCCGGATGGCCGCCGCGACCCCGGACGAGGAGACCCGGCGGCGGCTGGCGGGGGCGGCCGGGCAGGGCGGGTTCCTGGCGGTGAAGGTGTGGCTGGACGAGGCCGCCGCCGCCCCGGCCGTGCTGGCGGACCTGCCGGGCGTCACCGGCCTGAACGTCACCGAGGCGTTCGTCACCACGCTGCGGGGCATCGTGGAGGAGCGCGGCAGGCCGCGCTGGGAGACGGTGCTGGCCGCCGACCGGCCGGACGCCTCCCCCGCCGCCCGCACCGGCTTCGCCCGTCTGGTCGAGGCGGTGTGGGAACGGCTGGAGGCCCGCGTCCGCGCCGCCGAGGGCACGGTGCTGCTGCACGACGCCGCCCCGCTGACCCGCTACCAGGGCGGGATGGACCTGCTGACCCGCCTCAAGGTCGCCGCCCGCGACCCCGCCGAACGTCCGCACGGGCTGTGGCTGCTGTGCCCGATGGCCGATCCGCGGCAGGAGGCGGCGCTGGACCGCCTGCCCGTCGGCGCGATGGGCGAGAATGAGCAGCTCACCGTCCCCAGTGGTTTCTTCGCACGTCCCGATCTCAGGAGGGCTTTGTGATCGACCCGGCCGCCCTGCTCGCCGACCTGAGGCCCCAGGTCCGGGCACTGGAGAACGATCTCCGCGAACGGGCCGCCGAGGTGGCGGACTACGACGCCGCGCTGCGCGCCGAGTGGAAGGAGGCGCAGCGGCGTTCGCGGACGGCGGCCGTCTACGAGTCGTGGCTGGAGGAGCGGGTCACCCAGGCGGCGGTCGCGTGGGTGCTGGGCACGGTGTTCCTGCGGTTCTGCGAGGACAACGAGCTGATCGACGACCCGTACCTGGCGGGTCCGGGGGAACGGCTGGAGCAGGCCAAGGACCGGCAGCGGGTGTTCTTCGAGCAGCCGGAGAACGCCACCAAGACCGACCGGGAGTGGATCGCCGAGGGGTTCGCGGCGATGGGCGAGGCGTCGCCGGTCGCCCGCCGCCTGTTCGACGAGGCGCACAACCCGATGTGGCGGATCACCCCGTCGCTGGAGGCGGCCAAGGCGCTCATCGACTTCTGGCGGCGCACCCGCACCACCGATGAGGGTGTGGCGTTGGTCCACGACTTCACCGACCCGGAGTGGGACACCCGGTTCCTCGGCGACCTGTACCAGGACCTGTCCGACCACGCCCGCAAGACGTACGCGCTGCTCCAGACGCCGGAGTTCGTGGAGGAGTTCATCCTCGACCTGACGCTCAAGGAGGCGATCGACGAGTTCGGTCTGGACCCGGAACCGCCGGAGGCGTGCCCGCCGGAGCTGGAGCTGCCCCGGGGCCTGCGGCTGATCGACCCGACCTGCGGCTCGGGCCACTTCCTGCTGGGGGCGTTCCATCGGCTGCTGGCCGAGTGGGAACGCAGGGCGCCGGGCGCCGACCGGTGGGTGCTGATCAACCGCTGCCTGTACAGCGTGCACGGCGTCGACAAGAACCCGTTCGCGGTGGCGATCGCCCGTTTCCGGATGCTGATCGCCTGCATGCGCGCGGGTGGTGTCCGCCGTCTGGCGGACTCCCCCGACTTCCTGATCAACATCGCGGTCGGCGACTCGCTGCTGCACGGCCGCGATGCCTACGGCATGATCCAACGGACACTCGATGGAGAAGACGGGCCGTTCTTTTACGCCACAGAAGACGTACTTGAATACGCCAAGTCCGTCGACATCCTCGGAGTCGGCAGCTACCACGTCGTTGTGGGCAACCCACCCTACATTACTGTCAAAGACAACGACGAAAAACTGAATTACCGCAAGGCTTATAAGAGCTGCTCTGGCCAGTACGCTCTGTCTGTACCGTTCGCTGAGCGATTCTTTCAACTCGCAATCCGAGGCGGCCAGGACAGGCAGGGATCAGGCTACGTCGGCCAGATCACTGCCAACTCCTTCATGAAGCGAGAGTTCGGCAAGAAGCTCATCGAAGAGTTCTTCCACACCATTGAGCTGACACACGTCATAGATGCGTCTGGCGCATTCATTCCAGGCCATGGAACACCAACTGTCATCCTCATCGGACGCCGCGTGTGGCCTCGCGACCGCCCTGTACTCGCCGTCCTCAGTATCCGCGGCGAGCCCGCACCACCCAGCGATCCAGCGAACGGCGAAGTCTGGCGATCAATCGTCAACCAGATAAGGGAGCCGGATCCCAACAATCCGTGGGTGACCGTCGCATATCTTCCTCGCGAACGTTTCACACATCATCCGTGGAGCCTAGGTGGCGGCGGACTGGGGGAACTACGTAAATTTCTAGAGGACGGCACCAGTCGCACTATAGCTTCCACAGTAGACAGCATTGGCTTCAACCTAGTCACCCGGGAAGACGACGCCTTCATGCGTGGCGCTGGTGCACTTCGACGAATAGGCGCCCAACCACAGCATTGCCGCCTGCTCACAGAAGGACAAATGGTGCGCGACTGGGGCTTTAACGGCGGCACACTGTCACTATTCCCCTACAACCCGACCACACTGAAGGCCGAGATATCAACAAAAGAAGAGAGGGCACTCTGGCCTCTACGAACCCCCCTTAAGAACCGAAAAGCGCTTTCAGGTACCCAGGAAGAACAAGGACTCCAGTGGTACGAATACTCAAGCTTCTCACCCTCTAGGACTTCCTCCAAGTTCCTCATTGCATTCTCCTTCGTAGCCACTCATCCCCATTTCTCCTTGCGGACAGATGGGCGGGCGTTCATACGAACTGCTCCAGTGATCAAGCTACCAACGAACACCGACGAGAGCACTCACCTCGGCATACTTGGAGCCCTCAATAGCTCTGCCGCATGCTTTTGGCTCAAGATGGTCAGCCACGACAAGGGGGCACAAGGAGTAAATGAAGGCTTCAAGTCACAGGAGTGGGAACGGTTCTACGAGTTCACAAGCACTAAGTTGCTAGACTTTCCCCTACCCCAACAACTTCCAGCAAGTTACGCGAGGCAACTCAACAATCTGGCACAGCAGGCAGCCGCGTTTGAGCCGTCACAGACATGCAAACGAGCGGTTCCCACTGCGGCAACAATCGAAGGCGATCAACAACAATATGCAGAATTGCGAGAGCGAATGATTGCCCTGCAGGAGGAGTTGGACTGGGAGGTCTACCGGCTGTACGGGCTGCTGACCGACGAGGAGGCCGCCGAGTTGGTGGCTGATCCGGAAGCGGTGCCGGAGGTCCGGTTGGGGGAACGGGCCTTCGAGATCGTGTTGGCGCGGAAGGTGGCTGCGGGGGAGACGGAGACGCAGTGGTTCGCGCGGCACGGGTCCACACCGATCACCGAGGTGCCCTCACACTGGCCGGAGGAGTACCGGCGGGTCGTTGAGAAGCGGATCGAGGTCATCGAGCGGCGGCCCAAGACGATCGGGCTGATCGAGCGGCCGGAGTACAAGCGGCGGTGGGCTTCGGAGCCTTGGGACAAGAAGGTCGAGAAGGCTCTCCGGGAATGGCTGCTGGATCGGTGTGAGGACGAGGGGCTGTGGTTCCAGCTTGATGACTCGGGGGTCCGGCAGCCTCGGGTGATGACGGTGGCTCGGCTGGCGGACCGGCTGCGGGACGATGAGGACTTCCAGTCGGTGCTGCGGTTGTACGCGGGGGACGACGCCGAGCCGGTGAAGGTGCTCGCCGAGATCATCGATGGGGAGCATGTGCCGTTCCTTGCCGCGCTTCGCTACAAGGACAGCGGGCTGCGGAAGCGGGAGCAGTGGGAGAAGACCTGGGAGTTGCAGCGTCAGGAGGACGCGACCGGGGAGCGGTTGGACATTCCGGTGCCTCCCAAGTACGTGAGCGGTGACTTCATCAAGGGGTCGTACTGGTCCAATCGGGGGAAGCTGGACGTTCCCAAGGAGCGGTTCATCTCGTATCCGGGTGGGAGTCCGGACGGTGACGGGTCGTTGCTGCTCGGGTGGGCCGGGTGGGACCACCGGCAGCAGGCTCATGCGCTCGCAGTGCTGATCGAGGAGCGGACTTCTCGGGACGGGTGGGACAAGGAGCGGCTTGTTCCGCTGATCGCGGGGCTCGCCGAGGTGATGCCCTGGGTGCGGCAGTGGCATGGGGAGGTCGATCCGGCGTTCGGGATGAGCCCGGCCGACGCCTACGACAGCGTTCTCGAAGAGCACATGCGGCGGCATGGGCTCTCCTTCGAAGACCTGAAGGGGTGGCGGCCTCCCAAGAAGAGGGGCGGCCGGAAGAAGTAGGCGTCGGGCCGGGGTCATCGGCCGGATATCGCGAGCAGGCGCCGGCGGAGCCGGGTGCTGTCCGGCGCCTTGATCACCAGATCGCCCTTGACGGCCATCCAGAGGGGGCGCCTGGGGTCGGCGATGATGCCGAAGGTGGGGAATTCGGCTCGCAGGCGGGCCAGGTGGAGGGCCGCGTCGCCGGGGTGTGGTGGGGCGGGAGGCCGGTATCTGCCGGTGTGCGGATCCCGGTCGATCACGGGCGGCTCCCGAGGTGGCCTTTGAGCCAGACCAGGGCGTCGGTGAGGTTGTCGGCCTCGGACACCGGGTCGCCGGACAGGGTGAAGAACCAGAGCCGGCCGTCGTCCTCCTCGTGGGGGCGGCAGGTGAGGACGTCCGAGGCGAGCGGGCCTTTCGGGTCCGGGTTGCGGACCGCCAGGCAGCAGGACATGGGCTCGACCTCGTAACCGTGGGCCTTGAGGTGCACCGCCAGGGCCTCGATGCGGGCTGCGGGGGTGGTCATGCGAGGTTCCGGGCGGTCTCGGCGAGGGCGACGCGCTCGGCCAGGCGGATCTGGGCGTCGCAGAGGATCCACAGTTCACCGAGGTCCGTGGCGGTGATCTCGGCCAGGCAGCCGTTCGCGCGCTGGTATTCGGTCAGGTCGCCCTTGCGGCGGGCGACCCAGCCGTTCTCGTGCCGGTCGGCGTGCCAGCCGGGAGCGAAGGTGATCGTCGTGCTCATCGAGAAGGGCTCCTGATCCATTCGGGGTGGGCCGCACGGCCAGGGGCGGTTCTGGGGGTCGACCCGGCCGTGCGGAGCCTGCGGGGAAATCGGCCGATTTCTTTGACCGATCGCCTGACCAGATAACCGCATGGGGGTTACTCTCAGCCAGAGATGGAAGCGGAGAGCGACACAACGCAGCGTGCGGCATTGCAACCGCCGCACGCTCGTTTACAACCCCGGAAGGCGGATCAATGGCGCGACGCCCCCGAGAGCTGACCCCCTACGCCTCGATCGTCGACTTCTTCGGCGGCGAACTTCGCACAATGCGCACCGATGCCGGGCTCAGCCAGCCCCAGCTCGCCGCCGCCCTCGGCTGCACGGCCACCTGGATCGGCAAGATCGAGACCGCCGAGTGCCCGCCCTCCGAGGCCACCGCGCGGGACCTCGACACCTACTTCAAGACCAACGGCTACTTCTGGCGGCTATGGAATCTCATCAAGGAGACCGGAAAGGCTCTGGCCCTGCCGCACTGGTTCCCGCAGCTCGTCGATCTGGAGCGCGAAGCAACGTCTCGGCAGTCTTTCGAGGCGCAGGTCATCCCAGGTCTTCTACAGACCGAGTCCTACGTACGGGCGCAAATGGCCTTGTGGCACACACCGGAGGTGGTGGAGGCCCGAGTCACGGCGCGCATGGAACGCCAAGCGATCCACCGCCGCTCCAAGCCGCCCCGCATGTGGTTCGTCGTAGACGAGTCGGCGCTACGACGGCCCGTGGGCGGCAAGGCCGTGATGCGTGATCAACTCGAACATCTCATCACTGTGATGACCGAGTGGGCGCATGTGGAGGTCAGAATCCTTCCGTTCGTGGCTGTCAACTACGCATCGATCGACGGGTCGTTCACTCTGCTGAACTTCGAGGACAGACCTGATGTCGGTTACCACGAGGGCCCCGAAGTCAGCCAGGTCATCGAGGATCCAGCGATCGTCGCAGAGTACGCGATGCGGTTTAATCACCTCATGGGTGAGGCTCTGTCGCGGGCCGAGTCCCTCAACATGGTCAAGCGTGCTCTGGAGGACTACTCGTGAACAGCCCTGACACTTGCTCCCTGCAGTGGCGGAAGAGCAGCCGGAGCACCTCCCAGGGCGGCCAGTGTGTAGAGGTCACTGAGCTGTGGCGCAAGAGCAGCCACAGCACCGCTCAGGGTGGCGACTGCGTCGAGGTCGCCGACCTCTCCCCCGCCATCGCCATCCGCGACTCCAAGGATCCCGACGGTCCCCGGCTGACCATCGGCCGGGCGGCGTTCGGCGCGTTCCTCCAAGCCGTGCGCAACGGCGGCCACGACCGCTGACCTGGCCCGCCCGCAGGCTTCACAATGACCGACCCGGTCACCGCCGGCTCGGCGCGGCCCGTCCCGGATGAGCGCGAGACGGCACCGGCCTCGTCCTGCCCACGAAGTGCCGCCTGACCTGGGATTCCGATGGTCACGCGGCAGGCTCGCCCACCGGTTCGGCGATCCGCGACCGCGGGTAGGGCCGACACATCTCCTCAGGGGAGGTGTCATGAACGAGGACGAGATCGTGAGTGCGGCCCACATGATGCGCCTGCTCCTGCCGGAGCTCGTGGGAGACGACGCCCAGGAGGTCGGCCGTGAACTCGACGACCTGCTCGCCCGTGCGCACTCCGGCGAGCCGGTCAAGGAGCCGCTGTTACGGCTGGTGTTCCGCTATGAAGGCACCCGCACCTGGATGGAGGATGTCCTCAATTCGCCCCGGGGAACAGCGAGGCCCCGGAAGATCGAGGTGCTGCCCGGCGACCGCGACACCGGCTCCGGCACGCTGTACGTCTGCCCGAAGTGCGGTGAAGAGTGGGAACGGGACGACGTGCTGGAGCCGGTCCCCCGCTGCGCCAAGGATGGCGTGGACTTCATCCCGAAGCGCTGACGTCCATGCTCGGCAAGCTGTGGGAGCAGACCGGGGAGCGGATGGCCGGTGCCGTGCTGCTCAGGCTGCTGACACCGGCGGGGCTGTTCTGGGGCGCGGGCCTGGGCGCCTGGGCCTGGCACGCCGCGCACCGGCCCGGCGGGCTCCGGAGGGTCGGGGCCGATCTCGCCGCGCTGCCCACCGTCCTGCAGATCACGCTCGTCGTCGCGATCCTGGCGGCGGTCCTGTTGACGGCGGCCGTCACCGAACGGCTCACGCTGCCGCTGCTGCGCCTGCTGGAGGGCTACTGGCCCTGGGGCTTGGGCGACTACCTGCGGAGCCGGCTTCACCGCCGCAGGGTCAGGTGCCGATGCGAGGTCAAGAAACTCCGGGAGGCGGGGAAACACGCGAAAGGGTTATCGCCTCGCGACAAACTCAAGCTCGCGCGGCTCCTGGCAACCACGCGCAACATCCCCCCGGAGCTCGCCGACACGATGCCGACCCGGTTCGGCAACCGGCTGCGGGTCGCCGAGCTGCGCCCCCGCGCGAAGCTCGGGCTGGACCCGGTCGCCTGCTGGCCGCATCTGTGGCTGCTGCTGGACCCGCCCGTGAAGGCGGAGCTGTCCCAGGCGCGGGCGGAGATGGACATGGCGGCCCACGCCGTCTGGTGGAGCCTGGCCATCGTCGTCTGGACCCCGCTGGCCTGGTGGGCGCTGCCGCTCGGCCCCGCGGCGGCGGTGGCCGTCTACTACGCGTGGCTGCTGCCCGCCGCGCAGAACTACGGTGACCTGCTCCAGGCGGCCTTCGATCTGTTCCGGTGGCGGCTGTACCGGGCGGCGCGCTGGCCCCAGCCGTTCGGCACCGCCGACGAGCCCGCACTGGGCAGACAGCTCACCACGTACCTGGCGGGCAGGACCACCCTGCCCGGCCTGCTCTTCCAGCCCGACCCGAACCAGCCGCCGCCCTCCTGACACCGGAGACGTTCTACGCATTTCGGGACATGTCCTGGCATTTCCCTGACGCGGCGCGGGAGATGATCGTGATGTAGAACGACCACGCGATGCATCACGGGCGAGGAGGCCGATGAGATGGCCGCGTTCCCGAGCCGATTACCGCACGGGTCCGGCACCGAGATGGTCCTGGAGCCCGACCTCCTCCTGATCTCCCTCGCTCCCGAGCGCGCGCCGGCCGCCGCCGATCTCGGACGGTTGCTGGGGGGCGCCGGCCTGGTGCCGGAGGAGACACGGCCACAGGCCGCTCCCGGCCCGCGGGAGGAGATCAACCAGGCCGGGCGGCGGGTGTGGGCCCGCACCCCGGACGGGCGTCCCGTGGGCGACGCCCAGGTCACCGCGCTGGCCGAGGCCCCGGCCGTCGAATGGGTCGGACCGGTCTACCGGATCGGGGACGTGCCGGGGCAGGGAGGGCTGGTGGCGCCGCTGCCGTACGTGCTGATCATCCGTCCCCGCGACGACCTGGCGGCCAGGCGCCTGAGGGAGACGCTGCCGCGGCGGAACCTGCGGTTCTCCTCGGAGCTGTCGGAGCACCTGCCCGGGTTCCAGTACTGGACGGTGTCCGATCCCGCCAGGTGGAACGCGTTCGACCTGCGGGACACCGTCCAGTCGGAGTACGGGGAACTCGTCGAGGACGTGCGGTTCGAGATCATGCCCATGGTCACCCCGCTGACGTTCGCGCCGGACGACCCGCTGTTCGACAGGCAGTGGAACATGGCCCGGATCGAGGCGGGCGGCCGGGGATGGACCGGATGGGACGTCACCACCGGGACGAGGCAGATCGTGGTGTGCGTCCTGGACACCGGCGTGGACCAGACCCATCCCGACCTCACGCTGGCCGGACCCGGCGTCGAACTGGCGGGGATGACCGCGCCGGGCGCCCCCCGGAACGGCCCCAGCATCGGTCACGGCACGGCCTGCGCCGGGATCTGCGCAGCCTCGATCGGCAACGGGGCCGGGGTGGCGGGGGTCGCCGGCGGCTGCCGGATCCTGCCCGTCGCGTTCGTCGGCTGGACGGACGTCGAAGTGGCCCGCGGCATCGGCTGGGCGGTCGACAACGGCGCCCGCGTCATCAGCATGAGCTTCGGGCAGTACGCCCCCGGTGACGGGATGAGCCCGACCGGATGGGACTTCACCGTGATCGATCCGGCGATCGAGCGTGCCGTCGGCAGGGGCGTGGTGCTGTGCGCCGCCACCGGCAACGAGAACCATGGCGTGATCAACCGCTACCCGGCACGGCACCCGCGGGTGATCGCATGCGGCGCCAGTGACATGGTGGACGAACGCAAGTCACCGAACAGCCCCGACCAGGAGCCCTGGGGCTCCAACTTCGGGCCCGGCGTGTCGGTCGTCGCCCCCGGCGTCCGGGTGCCCACCACCGACATCCAGGGTGGCGGCGGCTACCAGGACGGCGACTACGTCGACCGCTTCAACGGGACGTCGGCGGCGACCCCGCACGTCGCCGGTCTCGCCGCCCTGCTGCTCAGCACGGCCCCCGGTCTCACGCCCGCCCAGGTCCGGGAGGTGATCGAACGCAGCGCCGACAAGGTGGGGGCGCACCCTTACGCCACGGAGCGCGGGTTCCCCCACGGCACCCGCAACCAGGAGATGGGCCACGGCCGTATCAACGTGCTGGAAGCCCTCCGGCTGCTGCTGTATCCGGCCGCGGTCTCGATCACCGATCTCCTCCACTGAGGACCCGTACGACGACGAGGGAGGAACCATGTCCGATAGGCGCCTGCCGGCGGACCAGATCGAACGGCTCCGCGCCGACCCGGTGTTCGCCGACTTCCTTTCCCCGTTCCCCCGCCTGCTCGAACCGGGAGAGAGCGAGTTGGGCAGGTCGTTCGAGCGGATCGGTGAACTCGCCGGCGGCTCCGACACCGGAGCCCGGATCCGTTTCGCCGTCCATGACGGCTCTGGGCGGGACGTCGGCTCGTGGACGCTGACACAGGAGCCCGACGGCTGCACCGTCGGCGCCGTGGCCGCCTCCCCTCCCGACGCGGAGATCCTGATCACCGAGGAAGCCTGGCGCAGCCTCGCGGAGGGCGCCCTGTCCCCGCTCGAGGCGTTCGGCCGGGGCGGCGTGCGGCTGCGCGGAGACGTCGAGGCCGTTCGCAGGCTGGTGCGTTCTCTGCGGCGGACGTGAAGGAGGTCGGCGACATGGCGATGGTCACAGGCAAGGTGGACTGCCTCAGCGTGCAGCAGGGCGCGGGCTTCACACGTATCGCGATCGCTCCGGGGCGGTCCGAAACCCTCTTCCTGTGGTTCGGCGATCCGGAGATCTCTTCGTTGGAGTGGGTCATGCACAGCATGTGGCTTGCCATGCTCCGCGAGGCGATCAACGGCGACCTGAACGTGCGGATCACCTTTCCCGACGAGGGCGGCGCGGCCACTTCCGTCCAGATCGACAAGCCCTGACCGGCGAACCACCCGCACACCCTGAGCTCGCCAGCGGGTTCCCGGCCACCGTCACTCATGTGTTCGATGGCGCCACCCGGAAGAGGTCGTGAAAGTCCCACATCATCCCCACATGCGACGATCAGCAGGATCTGGGCCGGTTGCGCGACGCAACAGAACCACACGGATACGGGTTTGTGACGCATCTCCGGCCGTCCGCGATACAGACCTGCCACCCACCATGGAAGCAGCAGGTCACCGCAAGGGCACCGAACCGCCTGCGGACCGACTGGAACGGGCCAGGAACGCGACCGGAACGCGGGCGGATGTCCCGCCTCGACCAAAAGCCTTCCTTTGCCTCCTGATTGCGTTCACAATACGCATATCATCTGCACGGAGCCGCCCGACTCCCGGACACGGACGCTGGGCGGGTTGCAGGCTAGGAGGCCGCGCGCTGGTGGGCGTACCGCAGTGGGTCAGGCACTGGTCTGGTAGCAGATTGAAGCTCTACGGGCTCCTTCTGGCGTCCCTGGTGCTCGCCGTGGGCGGGGTGTCGCTGGCGGTCCTGGACGGCGACCTCAGCCGCGGCGAGGCGTTCTCGGCCATCGGACTCAACCTCGTCGCCTCGGTCATCTTCGCGCTGTTCTACACCACCATCAGCGGCAACATCCAAGAACGCATGCTGATGGAGCAGATCGAGGGCACGATCGGCAGCGTCTCACAGGAGTTGCTGGGCAAGCTCGCCGGCTACGAGGCCCACTACATGCCCGCGGCCACCTACGACGCCGGGACGCAGTTCTCCGAGGAGTACAACGACGCCGTCTCCCAGAGCCTGGCGACGACCACGTCGTACATGTTCCGGGGCACCAGCGCCAAGTACGTCCCACCACGGCTGCACCTGGCGCCACGAGGGCGGCTCCGCCGCGTCTCCATCCTCATGCTCGACCCGCGCGCCAAGGCGGCGATCGAGGCTCGGGCCGCCATCAAGCGGGACCAGACCAACAGCACCAAAACGGTCACCGAGCTGGCCAGGGAGGTCACCGACGAGATCCTGATGTCGGTGGTGGCACTGTTCGACTGCCGCCACTTCTGCGAGTCCGAGATCGCTTTCACCCGTGATGTCGCCGCCACCCGGATCGAGCTGTTCGACGACGCCGTCTACATCTCCTGGTACCAGGGACCGGATTCGGCCAAAAAACCGATACCCGAGTCACTGAAGTTCGCGAGGGGTACCTTTCCCTATGAGGTCCACGCCCAAGAGGCGCACCTGCGCTTCCGGCAGACCGACGACCCTCCGCTGAAGATCAGCAGCCACACCTCGGAGGCGGATCTTTTGCAACATTTGACCAAACTCGCCGGGCGAACGGTCACACGGGACGACGTGACGAACTGGAGGCAGGAGCATGCGCGGCTTGTTCACGAATTCACCAACTTCCTCGCGAATCGATCGAACCGATGACCCCGCCACCGCGATCGCGCCGTTGCGGGACAAGGTGTTCGGCGTGCTGGTGAGCGCGGCCACCTTCCACCAGGGCCGCATCCTGCTGCTGCGACGCGGCCTGCACGAGAAGTTCATGCCCGGCGCCTGGTCGATTCCGGCCGGCAAGATCCAGCCTGGAGAGAAAAGCCTGGAGGACGCGGCGCTACGCGAACTCGAGGAAGAGGCTGGCATCAGCGGCAAAGTGCTGGCGAACATCGGCATGACCTGGTTCGAGAGCGTGTACTACCGCCAACCCTTGCGCCATATCCAGCACAACTTCGTGATCGAGGCGGCAGGTTCCGACGTGGAGCTGCGGGACGGGTCCAACATGGACCATCTGTGGCTGCCCCTCGATCAGGCCGACCATCCTCCGGTGGAGATCGACGACTTCACCACAGGGCTGATGACCAAGGCGATCGCCTACTACCGCACCCACCACTGACACCGCCGGTCCCCTCACCGTTCTCCACGCACCGGAGTCGTACTGGAGCTCAGCAATGAATCTGTTCGCGGGAGCCTGCCCACGTCGTGGTTTCCCTGTTCTGGACCGGTTGCCCTGGAGGGGAGACGGGGACCAGTCCGCGCTGCGCGATGCCCGACACCTGCTGGCGGCGCCCGCGCTGCCCGAGGCGCTGGGGGCCTGGCTGGCCGAGCAACCGCAGGAGAACCTGGAGCAGATCGCCGACAGGTCCCTGGAGCGCACCACTCACTACAAGTGGTTCCTGGGCTCCGGGTCCGGTGGTTACACGGTCTGGCTGCACGAGTACAAACCGCCGGAGGTCTTCGCGCGGGCGGTCGACTTCGCGGCCTCGGTGCACAACCACCGGTACGGCTTCTGCTCGCGGGTGCTGTCCGGCGCACTGCATGTCTCGGAGTTCATGACCGGCGAGCCGCACGAGCCGATCCGCCCCATGACCAGCCGCACCATCGGGCAGGGTCAGACGATGCTCCTCAGCCACGAGGACGTGCACCGGGTCGACCGCGTCGAGCCGCGGACCTGCACCCTGCTGATCCAGGCACCGCCCACCCGCAGTTTCAGCACCTGCTACGACATGACCAGCGGACTCGGCCGCCGGGTCTACGACCTGCAAAGCCGGTTGCCGCACACCATCGAACTGCTGTCCGCCGTATGCCGGGACGGCCTGTCAGTGGGCTGAACACGCGGCGGCATCCGTTCAGCGTCGGCGACGCACCCCACCCGGCCGTACTCGGCGATCCGGGGGGCGCACTCTGTGCGATCAGGCCGACGGTCCTCGCCGCCGCTCAGGTGCCGGTTGGAATCAGCCGATCCCACTGCTGTCCCACTGCTATAACCTGCTGTCAACCTGCTGCCGCGCTGGGGCACGGCGCGACACGAGGGGAACGGCGAAGACGGGACGAGATGGCTGTTCGACTGCTGCGCGACCTGATCGACATTCCCGAGCGCGTGCACGCGGGCGATTTCGTCCTCACCCTGTCCAAGGGGGTCGGCGAGGACTCCACCATCCGCGACTACGTGGTGACCGACCAACTCGCCGACTGCTTCGACCAGGCGCTGGGGATCATCCAGTCCGCGGTGGAGGGCGGGCAGTCCCGGGCCGCCTATCTGGACGGGTCGTTCGGCTCCGGCAAGAGCCACTTCATGGCGGTGCTGCACGCGGTGCTGCGGCAGGAGCCCGCCGCCTGGGAGAAGGAGAAGCTGGCCGAGGTGGTCCGGGAGCACCGGAGCTGGCTGAAGGACCGCCGGTTCCTGCTCGTCCCGTACCACATGATCGAGGCGTCGTCGCTGGAGTCGGCGGTGCTCGGCGGCTACGTCAACCACGTCCGCAAGATCGCACCGGACGCGCCGCTGCCCGCCGTCTACCGGGACGAGCAACTGCTGGCCGACGCCCGTGACCTGCGCGCGCGGCTCGGCGACGAGGCGTTCGTCGCCACCCTGCCCGCCGCCACCGGCGAGGACGCCGAGTGGGAGGAGTCCGGCTGGGGTCCCGCCACCCTGGACGCGGCGCTGGCCGCTCCCCCCGGCGACCCCGAGCGACGCAGGCTGGTCACCGACCTGCTGGCCGGCCCCTTCCACCGGTACGCGCAGGCGGTCAGCGGCACCGAGGCGTTCATCGAACTGGACCGGGGCCTGTCGGAGATCAGCCGGCACGCCAAGGAGGTGCTCGGCTACGACGCCATCGTGCTGATGCTGGACGAGCTGGTGCTGTGGCTGTCCAGCTACATCGGCGACACCCGCCGCGTGCAGACCGAGGCGCAGAAGGTCTCCAAACTGGTCGAGTCCGCCGAGCACGAGCGACCCGCGCCGATCGTGAGCTTCGTGCCCCGCCAGCGCGACCTGCGCGACCTGGTGCGGCGCGACACCGCCGGAGCCGTCACCGCCAGCCTGTTCGACACGCTGAAGTACTGGGACGGGCGCTTCGACGTGATCCGGCTGGAAGACCGCAACCTGCCCGCCGTGGTCAAGGCCCGGCTGCTGCGCGCCAAGAACGCCGAGGCTGAGGCCGCGCTGGACGAGGCGTTCACACGGACCTCCAACGCCCGATCCGAGGTGTGGGAGGTGTTGCTGGACGCGCAGGGCGGCGGCTCCGACGTAACCGCGTTCCGCGCCACCTACCCGTTCAGCCCGGCGTTCCTGCACGCCATGGTGGACATCTCGGCGGCGCTGCAGCGGCAGCGGACCGCGCTGAAGCTCATGCAGCAACTGCTGGTGGACTACCGCGACGTGCTGGAGGTCGGGCAACTGATGCCGCTCGGCGCCATCTACGACGTGCTGGCCATCGGCGCCGACCGGCCGTTCACTGACCGGCTGCGGGCGGAGTTCCAGCAGGCCAAGGAGTTCTACACCGGGCGGCTGCGGCCCTTCCTGCTGGCCCGGCACAAGCTGACCGACGAACAGGCCGCCGCGCTGCCGCCCCGGCACGCGTTCCGCGCCGACGACCTGGTGGTCAAGACGCTGCTGCTGGCCGCGCTGGTGCCGAACGTGCCCGCGTTGCGCAACCTCACCGCCGGCCGGCTGGCCGCGCTCAACCACGGCTCCATCGTCACCATGCTGCCGGGCCAGGACCGGGCGGTGGTGGCTCGGACGCTGCGGGACCTGGCGGTGGAGTTCGGCGAGTTCCAGGTGTCCGGCGACGACGACCCGGCGGTCGAGGTGTCGCTGATCCGGGTGGACACCGGCGAGATCCTCAAGAAGGTCCTGCACGTCGACGACGACGCCGCCAAGCGGCGGCTCATCCGGTCGCTGCTGTGGCGGGAGTTCGACGCCCACGACCGCGGCGAGTTCGTCACCACCCGGCCGATCGTGTGGCGGGGCACCGACCGGGTCGTCGAGCTGGTCTTCGGCAACATCCGGGACCCCGACAACCTGGCCGACGAGGAGTTCAAGCCGCTGGCGCCGGGGGCGCTGCGGGTGGTCATCGACTACCCGTTCGACAAGGAGGCGGGGCCGGCCGAGGACCACAACCGGCTGCGGCGGCTCCAGGAGCGCCTGGACCGGCCGCTGACCCTGGCGTGGGTGCCGTCGTTCCTGTCCCCCGACCGGATCGCCGAGCTGGGCGACCTAGTCAAGATCAACTACGTGCTGGAGCGGCGGGATCGGCTGGAGGAGCTGACCGCGACCCTCACTGCCGAGGATCGCGAGCACGCCCGCGCCCAGCTCCGCAGCCGGCAGGACGCGCTGACCAAGAAGCTGATGGCGGCGCTGCACCGGGCCTACGGACTGGCCAGCGCCGACGACGCCGACCTGGGAGCGCGCAGCGACGAGCCGATCGTCGTGCTGGACTCCCGGCTGGAGCTGCGCCCACCCGCCGGTCTCGGCTTCGGCGAGGCGCTGCAGCGGCTGTGCTCGCAGCTCCTCGACCACACCTATCCCAGGCACCCCGACTTCGACCCCTCGGCCCGGCGGCAGGTGATCCGCCGGTCGGAGCTGGCCACCGTGCTGCGCACCGTCGAGCAGGCGGCCCAGGACCGGGTGGGGCGGCTGGAGGTCCCCAAGGCCGACATCCCGGTGTTGAAGCGGATCGCGAACCCGGCCGGCATCGCCACCGTCACCGAGGTGTTCGTGCTGCGGGACGAATGGAAGATGCTCATCGCACGGCACGCCGGGCAGAGCGGCAAGCCGACCGAGGAGATCTCGGTGGCCGACGCCCGCCGCTGGGTGCTGGAGGAGCAGCCGGGCCTGCCGCCGCTGGTGGTCGACCTGCTGGTGGCCTGCTTCGCGATCCAGGACAACCGGTCCTGGTACCGGGCCGGACAGCCGATCGCCCCGCCCGAGCTGGACCGGATCGAACCGGACATGACGTTGCGGCGGCAGGAGCTGCCCGCCGAGGAGGAGTTCGGCCGGGCCATGGAACGGGCTCGGGTGATCTTCGGAGCGGCCCGACAGCCGGTGAACACGGCGCGGGCCGTGCAGTCCATCGCGGTGGCGGTCCGCAGGCGGGCCGGCGACCTGCTGCCCGACGCCACGGCCCTGGTGCGGGAGCTGGAACGGCATCGCGACACCCTCGGGCTGGACGATCGGGCACCCCGACTGGCGACCGCGCGCACCATCGCCGACCTGCTCGACCGGATGAGCGCGCAGACCGACCCGACCCGGCTGGTCAAGGACCTGGCCGCCGCCCCGCTGGCCGACGACCCGGCGATCTACCGCGCGGCACTGGACGCCACCGGTGAACTGGTCGGCGTGCTGGCCCGGCTGAAGTGGCCGATCCTCGACCAGCTCCCCGTGCTGGCGGGGCAGGCCGGAGACCGGCGGGAACGGGCGGCGGCGTTGTGGGACGCGCTGCGCGACGCCGCCCGGCACAACGAGCACAGCGTTCCCCTGCGCAAACGGATCGAGGAGATCGAGCAGGAGGCGATCGACCTCATCATCGTCCCGCCCCCTCCCCCACCGCCCCCGCCTGAGACGAAGGTCAGGCGGGTGAGCGGCCAGGACGTCGGCCCGGTCCTCGACGAACTGCGCGCGGACGCCGACGCCCACCCTGCCGCGACGTTCGAGATCACGTGGCGGATCGTGAAGCGATGACCGAGCAGGCCGTCCGGGCAGCCCTCCCCGAAGCCGGCAGGAGCGTGGTGGAAGGAGAGCTGCGCCACGCGCTGCACCGCGCCGCCCGCCGCCGCGAACGGTACGGCCAGGCCACCGGAGCCGAACGGGTACTGCTGCTGCGCGCCGCGCCGCAGTGGCGTGACGACGAGGAGCTGACCGTCCGGACCGACGACGGCGAGATCACCGCACACGTGCGAGGTTGCCCGACCGTGCTGTCGGTGCTCGCCGCGCTCAGCGAGCACCGCCATCGCGCCCCCTCGGCCTACCTCGTGGTGCTAACCCCCTGCGAGCCGGCGGAACTGGGCGACTCGGTGCTGGCGCAGGCCCTCGACCACACCGTGGTGACGATCAACCGCTGGGACCTGGTCGCCGACGCGTTCAGCGTGCGGCGGCTGGACCCGCGGCTGACCCGCCGCGAATACCGCTGGCTCGCCGAGGCGCTGCTGGACGCCCAGCCCGCCGGAGGATGGAAGCGCGTCAACGGGCCGCTGCTCTCGCTCGACTCGGTGATGCAGCGGCTGGCGGCGGTGCGGTTCGGCAAGGACGAGACAGAGCACCTGGACGCCGCCGCGATCCTGGAGTGGACCTGCGACGACTCGCGGATGGCCCGGTTCCTGGCACTGGGCGAGCCGGAACGCACCGGACTGGCGCGCTGGCTGGAGTCCTCGATCGGGCCGGTCGCCACGGTGGTGTTCGGCCTGATGACCGCGGGCAGGGCGGGTGACGCGGTGCCGTTCGGGCTGGCCGCGGCCGAACTCTACGCGCCCGCGGGTGACGACGACCGGAACATCCAGGTCGCACGTGTCCGCGCCGAGGAACGCTACTTCGCCGGTCGAGCCCCCGGGCAGGCGACACTGCGGGCGTTCGCCGAGGCCGCCGAATCCCTGGTGCTGCGCTGGAACGACAACGGCCACGCCGAGCGGGCCCGGGGCCTGTGCGACCGGGCCGAGCGGATCCTGGTCGAGCTGGGCGCCGACGAGCTGGCCGCCCGCAGCAGGGTTCTGGACACCGGGCTCGACGCTCTGCTCTCCGATCTGGCGCGCGTGATCGCCGCCGCGCTGCCGGCGCCGCGCGCCACTGACGTCGCCGCCGCGGACACGGCGCTGGAGGCGGTCGGCGAGCACCGCCGGGTCGGCCATCGTTCCGGCGAGGTGGCGGCCGCCGAAGCAGCGGTACGGCTGCTGCGCTGGCTGGCGACCGAGGAGCAGGCGCCCGCCACGGTGGCCGACTGCGCCCGGCGGCACGTGCGCTCGTGGAGCTGGGTGGACCGGGCCACCGTCGTCGTCTTCAACGCCGACACCGGCCGGGTGCCGCAGGCGGCGTCGGCATACGCGGCCCTGTTCACCGAGGTCCGCGCCCGGCGGGCAGAGCTGGACCGGGCGTTCGCGCGGCAGCTGAAGGCGTGGAGCGCCGCCGCCGCGGCCCCGGACCGGCTGCTGCTCATCGAAGACGTGCTGGACCGCATCGCCCGCCCCGTCGCCGAACGCGCCGCCCCCCTGATCATCGTGCTGGACGGGATGAGCGCCGCCAACGCCTGCGCGCTCGCCGAAGAGATCACCGCCTCGCGCGCATGGACCGAGACGGGGCGCGATCCCGACGGGCGTGAACCCGTCCTGACAGTGACGCCGTCCACGACCGTCTACTGCCGCGCCAGTCTGCTGTGCGGGCGGACGGCCACCGGTGGGCAGAGCGAGGAGCGTGCCGGGTTCGCCGCGTTCTGGCGGGGACGGCGCAGCAAGCTGTTCCACAAGGCGGGGCTGGGCGCCGGGCCCGGGGCCGTGCTCAACGAGGACCTCCGTGAGGCGCTGCACACCCCGGGCACCGTGGTGGGGGTGGTGCTCAACACCATCGACGACGCACTCGGCGACGACCACAGGGTGAACACGCCGACCTGGCGCATCGACCAGATCGACTACCTGCCCCAGTTGCTCGCCGAAGCTGAGAGCACCGGCCGCCCGGTCGTGCTGACCTCCGATCACGGGCACGTGCTGGAGTACGGGAGCGACATCCATCCCGCGACGGCGAACGCCGCCCGGTATCGCAGCGCCGAGCCCGGTGAGGGGGAGCTGATGTTGGAGGGCCCGCGCGTCCTGACGGCCGGCGGGCGCATCACCGTTCCCTGGGACGAGCGGATCCGTTACCTGCCCCGGCGGGCCGGCTACCACGGGGGCGCCTCGCCCGCCGAGATGGTCGTTCCAGTGCTGATACTGCTCCCCCAGCAGGTGACCCCGCCCAAGGGGTGGTTCACCTTCGAGAATCCCTCGCTGCACGAGCCGGCCTGGTGGAATCCGCAACCGGATCTCCCGGACATCGCCCCGGCGCCGACCGCTCCCGAGGTCGCCGCGCCCGACGACGGATTGTTCAGCATGGACGACCTCGGCACGTTGGGCGTGCGGGTGGTCCGTTCCGAGGTGCTGGCCGCGCAACGTCGCTTCCTCCGCAAGGCACCTCCGGACGAGGAGGTGGCCGCGCTGATCGACGGCCTGGCGGAGGCCGGCGGGAAGCTGCCGACGGCCGCCGCCGCAGCGCTGATCGGACAGCCGCCGTTCCGGATGGCCGGTTACCTGTCGGCGGTGGGCCGACTGCTCAATGTCGACGGCTACCAGGTCATCGACGAAAGCGACGGCGGCCGTACGGTGACGTTGGACGTGCGGCTGCTGAGGCTGCAGTTCCTGGGGGACGGATGAGTGTCACCGAGGTCAGCGCCGCCCGCCGCCGCGAGGTGATCGATGCGCTACGGCGGGGAACCGTGCCGCAGGCCGGCCTGGATCTGTTCGCGGTCGGGCTGGAACGCTTCGAAGGCGCGCTGGACGAGGAACTGAACGCCGTCGCCGCGGGCGGCGCGGTGTTCAAGGCGGTGCGCGGCGAATACGGGTCGGGCAAGACGTTCTTCGCCCGATGGCTGGCCGAACGCGCCAAACGCCGCGGTTTCGCGGTCACCGAGATCCAGATCTCCGAGACCGAGACACCGCTGCACCGGTTGGAGACCGTCTACCGGCGGCTGGCCGAACGGCTCGCCACCTCTTCTCACCGGCCCAGTGCGCTGCGTGAAGTCATCGACGGATGGTTCTACACGCTGGAGGAGGACGTGCTGGCCTCCGGCGTCGCCGCGACCGACACCGCCGCGCTGGAACAGGGCGTGGACGAGTTGCTGGAGCAGCGACTCGCCTCAGTGGCCCGCAGCACCCCGACGTTCGCTGCGGCGCTGCGCGGCTACCGCCGGGCGCGGTTGGCCGGACAGGCCGACATCGCCGAAGGACTGGTCGCCTGGATCGGCGGACAGCCCAACGTCGCAGCCCGTGCCCGTCACGCCGCCGGGATCAAGGGCGGCCTCGACCACTTCGGCGCGCTCGGCTTCCTGCAGGGACTGCTGGCGGTACTGCGCGACTCCGGGCATCCGGGGCTGCTGGTGGTGCTGGACGAGACCGAGACGTTGCAGCGGGTACGCGGCGACGTCCGGGAGAAAGGGCTGAACGCGCTGCGCCAGCTCATCGACGAAGTCGACACGGGCCGGTTCCCCGGGCTCTACCTGATGATCACGGGAACGCCGGCCTTCTTCGACGGGACGCAGGGGGTGCAGCGGCTCGCCCCGCTCGCCCAGCGGCTCGCCACCGACTTCGGTGATCCCCGCTTCGACAATCCGCGGGCGGTGCAGATCCGGCTGACCGGCTTCGACCTGGACAAGCTGGTCCGGTTGGGCATCGTGATCCGCGACCTGTACGCCGCCGGGGCCTCCCCCCGGATCGTCCCGGTGGTGAACGATGTCTACATACGAGAACTCGCGGAGGCGGTGACCGGGGGCCTCGGCGGACAGGTCGGGATCGCCCCCCGTATCTTCCTGCGCAAGCTGGTGGAGCAGGTACTCGACCGGGTCGACCAGTTCGAGGACTTCGACCCCCGCCGCCACTACGCCCTGACCCTGTCGGCCGCGGAGCTGACGGAGGTCGAACGCAACGCCTGGACGCCACAGGCCGCCGACCCCGACGACATCGACCTGGATCTGCCGTGACCGCTTCTGACTGGAAGAATGGTGCCGTGAGCAGTGATCTCGCCGATGTGCTCGGCACCCAGGAAACCTGCAACCTTGAGTTCAAGCGGGAAATCAAGGATCTCGGTGTCATACGCAAGGCGATCTGCGCGCTCGCGAACGACCTCAACGGCAAGGGCGGCGGTGACCTGATCATCGGCGTCGACTCCGCAGGCAACCCCGTGGACGATGTCGACACCTCCGATGCGGCGCTGTTGCGTCTGACCAACCTACGTGATGAGGGCAAGATCCTCGACAGACCGTCCATCACGGTGGAAGCAGCAACATATCGAGGAAAGTCGGTTATCCGCGTCCATGTCGAAGCCTCGCATACGCCGCCGGTGCGTCTGGACGGAATCGCCTGGGTGCGTCCCGGCCCTTCGACACAGCGCGCCACCGCCGATGACGAACGGATCCTGATCGAACGAAGGCGTTCTTTCACACAACCCTTCGACAGTCATCCGGTGCTGGGCAGCGGACTCCAGGATCTCGACCTTGAACTCTTCCGGTCGACCTACCTGCCCTCCGCAGTGTCACCGGTGGTCGTAGAGGAGAACGGACGCCCGCTGGAACAGCAGCTGGCCTCCCTGCGGCTCACCGACCCCAGCGGAATCCCCACCGTACTCGGCCTGCTGGCCGTCGGATTCGACCCCACGAGCTTCATCGCCGGCGCCTACCTGCAGTTCGCAAGATTCCAGGGCATCGACATGGAGGCGCCGGTCATCGACGAAGTGGAGTTGCGCTACAACGTCATCGATATGGGGAAGCCGCTCGAGGCGCTCATCAAGTCGAACCTACGGACACGGCTGGTCGAAGTGGACGGGCTCCGGGAGGAACCGCACTCGGACTATCCCATGGCCGCACTGCGCGAGGCATGCATGAATGCGCTCATGCATCGGAACTATGAGTCCTCGAACGCCCCGACCCGTGTGCTGTGGTTCGACGACCGCATCGAGATCAGCAACCCGGGCGGTCCATATGGGCAGGTGCGGACGGATAACTTCGACCGGGTGAACGACTACCGAAACCCCTCCTTGGCCGCTGCCATGAAGAGCCTCGGTTACGTGAACCGTTTCGGACGGGGGATACGCCGGATCCGTGAAAGCATGGCCGACAACGGTAACCCGCCGCCGGAATTCATCATCGATGATGCCTCCTGGGCGGTCGTCCTACGGAGCTCGATATGATATCCGTCGCCTTCTTCAACAACAAGGGAGGCGTAGGGAAGACCACTCTGGCGTACCACATCGCACATATGCTGCGGCGGCTGGGGCACCGAGTGCTGGCCGTCGACCTGGATCCACAGGCAAACCTCACGGCAGCGTTCCTCGACGAAGGAGAACTTGAACATCTCTGGCGCGTGGAAGAGGATCTGCTGGGGAGCAGGCAACTGTCGCTCGTGCTGCGCAGCGACGACAGCCGGACGATCTCGGACGCGGTGCGCCCCATTCTGCGCGGCACCGGAGACATCACCTACATCGACCCAACCGAAACGGCCGACAGCATATGGCTGTTGCCCGGAGAACTCGAACTCAGCACCTTTGAGGACAAACTGTCCGAGGCATGGCCCAGATGCTTCACCGGCGACGAGGCCGCGATCCGCACGACGACGGCGTTCTATCGACTGATCGACCACTCCGCCACCAAGGTCGGGGCGGACATCGTCCTGATCGACGTGGGTCCTAATCTCGGGGCGATCAACCGTTCCGCCCTCCTGACGGCGGACGCGGTGGTCACGCCACTGGCAGCCGACCTGTTCTCACTGCTCGGTCTGCACAACCTCGGCCCCACATTGCGAGAATGGCGCCGCATCTGGCAGACCCTGGTACTGCCACACGTACCGCCGACCCTTAAGGCACCGCCCGGCAGAATGACACCGCTCGGGTATGTCATCATGCAGCCTAGCGTCCGCCTCGACCGGCCGGTGCACGCCTACAAACGATGGCTGTCCCGCATTCCGCAGGTCTATAAAAATGCCGTGCTGGATGATCCGCCCGACCAAAAGTCCTACGAGATAGCGACCATACGCAGCTTTCGCAGCCTGATGCCCCTGGCACATGATGCACGAAAGCCGATGTTCGATCTCCGCCCTGCCGACGGCGCCATAGGAAGCACCCAGCGATACGTACAGACCTGCTTCCAGGAGTTCCGGACCCTGACCGAGAACCTGATCGCCAGAACCAACGAACTCATCCAGCCATGACCGCACGCGGTGGTCTGCATCCGTCGCTGGTACACCACATCGTCAACTCACTGGGGTGGTCGGAACTGCGGCCATCGCAGTCCGCCGCAATGGAGCCCCTGTTGCAGGGATCGGATGCGCTGCTGCTGGCTCCCACCGCTGGTGGCAAGACGGAGGCCGCCGTGTTCCCGCTGCTTTCGCGGATGACGGCGGAGGGTTGGACGGCGCCCTCGGTGATCTATGTGGCGCCACTCAAGGCTCTGCTCAACAACCTGTTGCCACGGCTGGAAACCTACACTGGGTGGCTGGGGCGGCGAGCCGGGCTGTGGCACGGCGACATCACCTCGAGACGGCGTGCCCGGCTGCTGCACGAGCCACCGGACCTGCTACTCACGACACCGGAGTCCCTGGAGTCAATGCTGGTCAGCACCAAGGTCGACCATGTGCGCTGGTTCGGTGGGCTTCACGCGGTGGTGGTCGACGAGGTGCACGCGTTCGCCGGTGACGACCGGGGCTGGCATCTGCTGGCCGTGCTGGAACGGCTGGCGCGCATCGCCGGGAGGCCCGTCCAGCGCGTCGGCCTGTCCGCGACGGTGGGCAATCCGGACGAACTGCTGCGCTGGCTCCAGGGGACGGGTAGACGGCCGGGACGTGTGGTGGCCCCGGACACCGGATCCGGGCGGCAGGAAGCGCAGGTCGGGCTTGATCATGTGGGGTCGGTGGCCAACGCCGCCAAGGTGATCGCGGCGTTGCACCAGGGGGAGAAACGGCTCGTGTTCTGCGATTCGCGGCGGCTGGTGGAGGAACTGGGGGCGGCGCTGCGGGCACGGGGAGTGACCACGTTCCTGTCCCACGCGTCCCTGTCGGCCGACGAACGGCGCCGTGCCGAACAGGCCTTCGCCGAGACACGCGACTGTGTCATCGTCTCCACGAGCACTCTGGAGCTGGGCATCGACGTCGGTGACTTGGATCGGGTGATACAGATCAACGCACCCTCATCGGTGGCAGCGTTCCTGCAACGGCTCGGCCGCACCGGACGGCGGCCGGGCGGCACGCGCAACTGCCTGTTCCTCGGGCTGAACGAGGCCGGTACGCTCGCCGCCACCGGGCTGGCGCTACTGTGGTCACGTGGCTGGGTGGAGCCGGTGCAGCCGCCGCCCGACCCCCGGCACATCGTCGCCCAGCAGATCCTCGCACTGTGCCTGCAGGAGCACCAGGTTGGTGCCCGGCTGTGGGCGGAGTGGTGGCGTGGGCTCGGGCCTTTCGGCACGTCTGCCGAGTCGATCGTGCGGCACCTCGTGGAGCAGGGATACCTGGACTCCGACGGCGGAATGCTCTTCATCGGCCCGGAGGCCGAACGCCGGTACGGTCACCGCCACTTCATGGAACTGACCACCTCATTCACCGCCATGCCGGAGTTCACCGTACTGTGCGGGCGCGAGGAGATCGGCCGGACCGATCCTGCCCTGCTCAGTGAGCGCGTCGACGGCCCCCGGCTGCTGTTGCTGGCGGGCCGTTCCTGGCGGGTCACCTGGACGGACTGGAAACGCCGCAGATGCCACGTCGAACCGGCCGATGGTGGCGGAAAAGCCCGCTGGACCAGTCCTGTCACTGGAGGTGCGTCGTTCACCCTCGCCCAGGCCGTCCGATCGGTGCTGCTCGGCGAGGACCCTCCCGTCCGCCTGACCCAGCGTGCCGAGGCCCTGCTGACCACCCTCCGGGAACAGGCCGTCGACATTGTCCATCCGGGCGGCTCGGTGATCACCCGCGTCGGCAACGACGTCCGCTGGTGGACGTGGGCTGGCCACCGCGCCAACGCGACCCTGGCGGCAACGCTGGACGACGTCGCCGATGCGGGACAACGCGTGGAGGACTTTTCCATCCGGCTCCGCAGTGACCTCACTCCGCGAATGTGGAAGGCGGCGTTGACCAGCGCCCTGGAGCGGCTTCGTCTGCCCGCGCCATCCGAAGAGGCGTTGCGCGGCCTGAAATATAGTGACGCCCTGCCGCGTCATCTCGCCGAAGCCACGCTTTCGGCGCGACTGGCCGATCTACCCGGCGCCACTCGGATCCTGAAGAATCCCACACACATCTCTCCAGCCCTGTAACGCGTCCTAAGCGGAGCCTAGAAAGCCGCGTCGTAGGCAAGGACCACCAGGGCGGCCACATCGTTAACGGCGGGTTCCAACGGTGTCGTCCTCCGTGGAGCCCGCGACCGCATGAACACCTCGAACGCCTCGTCACGGCGACCTCCAGAACAAGGGCCCCGCCGGAGAAGACCCGTACAGGTGGGCAGATCCGTCTGCTCCGGTGATGAGGCTTGGAGGTCTTCGATCTCGCGTTCGGCAGCGTACGGAAGGGTGTCGCCGCCGGTTTCAAGGCCGGCGGCGTTCATACCGACAGTACGGGAAATGGGAGGCAATGGGCGGGCGGTGGTTGGGATCATGCCTGGGTGGCGGTTTTCGTGTGCGCGGGGTGCGAGGCCGTGCTGACGGCGCCGGTCTCGCGGGTGGAGTTGCCCGACGCCGCCCGGCAGAAGTACGGGCATGATCTGCTGCCCGTGCTGATGGAGCCCGGGACGTACGCGGTGGATCCGCATCCGGTCGGGCCGCCGTGGCTCCGTTGGGAGGAGATCGGGGAAGAGGGGGCGCTGGCACGCGGGTGGTATGCGGAGTGCTACTCCGTGCCGGACGGGCCCCGGGGGGCGGTCGTGATCGCACCGGGCGACGTTCGCGGCACGGTGCTGGTCCCGGAATGGGATGACGGCTTCTGCTGCGGGCTGGTGGGCATGAACGGGCCGAACACGGCGTGTGAGCGGTGCGGCCGGGCGGTGGCCACGTGGGTCGACGACTGCGGGCACTGGCAAGCGGTCTGGTTGGAGCCGCAGGCCGTGCGGCGGGTCGATGCCGGTCCAGAGCGGCCGGTCGCGAGCTGGGAGGAACTGCTCGAGGAGCCGCCCGGGATCCCGCCGATCGAGGCGTCCGGCAGGTGGAATCCCCGGTGGGAGGTGTCGGCGGCGGTGTCGCTGGCGCATCTGCTGGCGGCGTCCGGTGGGGCGCGGATGACGCTTCCGGAGAATCGGCTGCTCGCCGTGACGTTCGGGCGGGCCCTGGAGATGCTGCTCCCGCCGGGGCCGCCGACGAAGACCCTCGCATTGGCCGGGCCTGGGCCGCCCGACGCCCACGCGGACATCGTCATGGTTCCCCGGCATCCGCAGACCGGTGAGGTCTGGACCTGTGATGCGGAGGCGGTCGTGCCGCTGGCCGCCGAGGTGTGGTTCCCGCTGGCCTTCCGGCGGGAACGGCGCCCGGTCCCCGGGGCGGGCGCGCTGGGCGTCGACTTCGAGGAGGAGCCGCCGCTTCTGCCGCACGGGCCGTTCCGGCCGCATGGACCGGCGTTCCTCGGGGCTCTGGCGCGGCTGCCCGCGGTCCGCGAGCCGTGGCTGCGGGCGATCTACGACCGCTACTACCCGAGGAATCCCTTCAGCCCGCCGTTCTAGGCGTACGCATCCCCGGCGAGTCGTTGCAGGATGCCGGTGAGGCCCTCCCATGCCCGGTCGGTGTCGGGCTCGACCCGTAGTGGGACTTGGCCGTCAGGTCGGTCACGGTGACGAACCAGCGGCGGCCGAGCGTGTCGGTGGCCGTCCAGTGGTGGTCGCCGAAACCGGCCGGGGTGTGGGCCAGGGACACGGTCTCGGCGTCCCAGGCCGTCAGGGCCTGCCGTACCGCTCGGTCGTCGCAGTCCTCCGGGCGTTCCCTCATGCCGGTGACGGTGGCCGGCGGCCGTCAGGGCAGCGTGAGGATTTCCGGGCCGTCGTCGGTGATGGCGACGGTGTGCTCGACGTGGGCGCCGCGGCTGCCGTCGGCGGAGCAGATGGACCAGCCGTCGGAGGCGATCTCGTACTCGTCGCGGCCGCCGGCCATCAGGCTGGGCTCGATGGCGATGACCAGGCCGGGGCGCAGGCGCAGGCCGCGGCCGGGACGGCCCTCGTTGGGGACGAACGGGTCCTCGTGCATGGCGCGGCCGATGCCGTGGCCGGCGAAGTCGTTCTGGACCCCGTAGCCGGCGCCGCGGCCCACCGGGGACATGGCGTGGCCGATGTCGCCGATGGTGGCGCCGGGGACGGCGGCGGCGATGCCGGCGGCGAGCATCCGTTCGGTGGTCTCGATCAGCGCCAGGTCCTGCGGGCGGGCGGTGCCGACGGTGAAGCTGACCGCGGCGTCGGCGTGCCAGCCGTCGACGTGCGCGCCGCAGTCGACGCTGAGCAGGTCGCCGTCGCGCAGCCGGTAGCCGGTGGGCAGGCCGTGCATGAGGACGCCGTTCACCGAGGTGCAGATGACGCCGGGGAACGGGGTGGCGCCGAACGAGGGGTGGTAGCCGAGGAACGACGAGCCCGCGCCCGCCTCGGCGATGATCGTGCGGGCCAGCTCGTCCAGTTCGCGCAGCGACACCCCGGGCGCGGCGGCCTCACGGACCCGGGCGTGCACGGCGGCGACCACGCGGCCCGCCGCCCGCATGGCGTCGATCTCCCCGGGCGTCTTCAGCTCGATCACGGGCGTCCCTTCGAGGTTCGCAAGATAGTAATACCAGTATTACTATACAGAACCCGTGAGCGCCGTCCGCCGTGCACGGCGGGGCGCGCCCGTCGCCCCGCCGTGCCGGTCCCGGCGGTCACCGGGAGGCGAGGATCTCGTCGAGCTTCTCGAAGCCCTCGTTCACGCCCTGCTGCATGCCGGAGGCGGCCATCCCGTCGCGGTCCTCCACGGACTGGAACACCGAGGTGCCCACGTACCGGGTGCGGCCGCCCTCCAGCTCCTGGAACTCGGCGGTCTCCAGGGTGACGTGACCGGGCAGGCCCTCCCACTCGAAGGTCTGCACGATCCGGCGCGGCGCGGTGACCTCGTGGAAGCTGCCGTGGAACGCGTCGGTGCCCTCCGGGCCGGACGTCTCGTACCGGTAGGAGCCGCCGGTCTTGGGATCCCAGCGGTCGATGGACAGCGTGTAGCCGCGCGGCCCCATCCAGCGGGCCACGGCCTCCGCGTCGGTGAAGGCCTCGAACACCGCGTCCGGCGGCGCGTCGAAGACCCGCTTGATGACGATGTCCTGCCTGCCGGGCTCGATGACGAACTCAGTCTCGGCCATGATCTGCTCCTTCGCTGCGTCTGCGCTGTATCTGCCGGATTTCCCGGTCGAGCCGGTCGAAGCGGTCGGCCCAGACCGCCTGGTAGCGCTCGATCCACTGCGAGGCCTGCGCCAGCGGCGCGGTCTCCAGCCGGCAGGGCCGCCACTGCGCGTGCCGCCCCCGGCTGATCAGCCCGGCCCGTTCCAGCACCTTCAGGTGCTTGGAGACGGCCTGGACGCTGATGGAGAACGGCTCGGCCAGTTCGTTGACGGTCGCCTCCCCCTCCGCCAGCCGGGCCAGGATCGCCCGCCGGGTCGGGTCGGCCAGCGCCGCGAACGTGACGCTCAGCGGATCGTCCGCCATCCGTATTCAACCTTTCAGTTGTTCAACCGATAGGTTGATTATCGGTCCGCGCACGGCGTCCCGTCAAGGGGGTTCAGCGACCCGACGCCGGCCCGGACGCCCGCGGGACGGGGCCGGGTTCGCGCCGGGTCCGCCGATCGGCGGACCCGGCGTGCCCGTTCCCGTCCATCACAGGTGGTGGCGGAGGAGGAGGTCGGCGGGGAAGGGGTCCAGATAGGTCTGCTGGGACAGGTAGCCGAACTCCTCGCCTTCGGCGTGGTGGCGCAGGAGGGCGATCGGGACGCTGAGCGGCGCCTGCCCGAGGCGGTACGACTCGATCGCGACGAGGATGTCGTGGCGGCGGGCGGGATCGAGCCGGTCGCCGACGAATCCCAGGACGTGCTGGAGGGCGTTGGCGTGGCGGCCACGGCCGCCGCGCACGGCGAGCGCGGCGGTGAACGCGCGGCGGTAGTCGGCCTCCAGCTCGGCGGGCTCCCGGGAGCCGGCCCGGGCGACGATCCGGCCGGTCTCGCGGTAGGCGTCCGGGGCGTGCGCCAGGAGCTGCATCTTGTGCCTGCCGTGGAACTCCACCAGGTCGCGGGGACGCCAGCCGCCGGCGAAGAACTCACGGAGCCTGGCCTGGGCGAACACGCGCTCGACGAAGTGCTCGCGCAGCATCGGGTCGTTGAGTCGGCCGTCCTCCTCGGCGGGCAGGTCCGGCAGCGCGTCGCGGACCAGGGCGGCGAACAGGCCGCGGCCACGGCGGTCCACCGGCTGCCCGTCGGTGCGCTCCCCCGGGCGTCCCGACGCGTACCGGGGCAGGCCCAGCAGCCCGCAACTGGGGGAACGCGACTTGAGCACGTACCCGTCGAGCCCTTCCAGCAGGGGAATCCGCCCGTCGGCGAGGCCGGTCATGGCGGCGGTGTGGTCGGCCGTCCCGTCCTTGGTGACGAGCCTGCCGTCGGTGAGCAGGCGCAGCGTGGGCCGGGGGGCGCCCAGGCCGATCTCCATCTCCGGGCAGACCGGCACCCAGTCGACATGGCGGGAGAGCCGGTCGGTGAGGAACCGGTCGCGGCTGTGGCCGCCGTTGCAGCGGACCGGGGCGCCCAGCAGGCAACTGGACACCGCGAGCCGCGGACGCGGGTGTCCCCGCCGGACGACGGGCGCACGGGCGTTCACAGCGGTTCTCGCGTTCCGGGCAGCCCGCGGACGAGCCGCCGTCCCGGGGTCATGCGCACCACTCCAAGTCGCAGATCGCTCAACCCGTTCCTTGCCGGTCGATGGCGACAGGCACCCACAGGGAGGGCAAAACTCACAAAAAGCGACGCAACCGGTCGCGGCGGCCGGCTCAACGTGCTGCTCTTCCACACCGGCCCGTTCCGCACGGTCGCCTCCTGGGACCGGGCCGGGGACGGGCCAGGGCCCGGGCGGCGGCGCACCCCACGCCGCATGCGGCCCGGGCCCTCCCGGGTCGGCGGCCGTAACCCTGGGACCTCACCGGCCGCCTCGCTCCCCGGGCCGGACGGTGCTCCGTGGGACACCGTCGGGGCTCCCGGCGGCGGACGCCTCGCCTGTCGGACCGGGGATGTCCATGACAGCGCACCGCGCTCCGGACGTGCAGGGGTCCCGGGCAAGTCTGTGACGGGCGACCGCGACCGCACGGGGCGGCTGGTGGGCCTCACACGGCGGTCACGCCGGACCGGCCCCGTCACCGGCCCCGTCACCGGCCATGTCACCGGCCATGTCGAACACCGCCTGCAGGGTGTGGCGGCGGCGGGCGGCCAGGTCGGCGACGAACGCGGGCGCGTCGTCGAACGGCAGCACGTCGGTGACCAGGTGCCCGCGGATCGCGTCGCCGTGGTGGCGGAGCAGGTCGATGGTCTCGGCCGACAGCCGTTCGCGGCTCCACACGTGGTCCAGGCCGCGCGGCACCCGGCCGATCTGGGAGCAGCGGATCGACAGCGCGTTGTGGTGGAACTCCTCCCCCAGCCGCAGGCCGTCCGCGCCGTCCTGGTAGAACGCCAGGTCCACCACGGTGCCGCGGGGCCGGAGCATCCGCAGCGCCAGGTGCAGGCTTTCGGGGCGGCCCCGGCACTGGAACACCACGTCGGCGCCCCGGTCCTGGTGGGCGTGCCGCCAGCGGGTCTTGACCTTCAGCGCCGGGTCGGCGGCGTCCATGTCCAGGACGTCCAGGCCCAGGCGGGCCGCGCGGTCCAGCCGTTCGGGGGTGCGGTCCACGACGACGACCTCGGCCGCGCCGTGACGGCGGGCGAACAGGGCGGTCAGCAGCCCCACCACGCCCGCGCCGGTGACCACCACGCGGCGGCCGCGTACCCCGTCGCCGAGGGTGCGCACGTCGGTGCCGCACAGGTCGGCGGCGGCGTGCAGCAGGCCGTTCGCGCAGATCGGGCCCATGTGGGCGACGTAGATCCCGAGCATGGGGTCCAGGTCGTCCGGCAGCGGGACGAACCGGTCGTCGGCCCAGTGGGCGGTGTAGGCGGTGCGGTGCCCGTACGCCATGGCGAGGATCTGGCCGGGGGCGACGGCGCCGGTCCGGGTGTCGGTGACGCGGGCGACCTCCATGTAGCCCATCCGGGTCACCGGGTATCCCGCCGCGGCCCGGTCGGGGCGGAACAACCCCAGCACCGGGTCCCAGCTCGAGGACAGGTACGGGTTCGTTCCCTTGACGTAGGACAGTTCGGTGCCGGCCGACAGCCCGCTGTAGAGGGTCTCGACGCGGAAGCCGCCGTCCGGGACCGGGCGGTCCTCCTCGTCGGCGATCACGACCTTGCCGACGTCGATCACGTGCAGGGTGCGGACCTCAGCCATGCTCGTCTCCGGGCTCGTCCGGCACGGCGACGGGCTCCCCGGTGGTGGCGGCGCGGGCGATGGCGCAGGCCAGCCGGTGGGTGCGCAGCGCCTCCTCGTACGGCACCCGCACGTCGTCGCCGCGCCCGAGGACCGCGTCCACGAACGCCCGGTCCACCCGGCGTTTGGCGTCCCCCGGGTCGGTGACCTCGACGCGGCCGTCGCCGGTGTCGGCGACCAGGCGGTCCTCGGCGACCTCGACGGCGATGCCCTCGGCGTACACCTCCAGCCCGGCGCGGTGCTTCCAGCCCAGCAGGCAGGTCGCGCCCAGGATCCCGCTGGCCCCGCCGCGGAACCGCAGCAGCGCCCCGGTGGCCGCGCCGATCGCGCCCTCCTCCCGCTCGGGCGGGTAGCCGGACTCGTGCGCGCTGACCTCGGCGACCTCGCCGACCAGTGCCCGGGCCAGGTCCAGCACGTGCACCGCCTGCTCGATGACCTGGCCGCCGGAGCCGTCCCGGCGGGTCCACCACGGCACCGGCGGGATCTTGTCCAGCCAGACCCCCAGCGCCAGCCGGATCGGGCGGTCGGCCAGCAGCCGCCGGGCCTCGTCGAGGACGTCCAGGTAGCGCCAGTGGTGGCCGACGGCGGTGACCACGCCGGCGCGGCGGGCGGCGTCGGCGACGGTGCGGGCGGTCCGCTCGTCCAGCGCCAGCGGCTTCTCCACGAACATCGCCAGCCCGGCGTCCAGCACGTCCAGCTCGATGGGGCCGTGCGCGAACGGCGGGACGCACACGTACACCGCGTCGAGCCCGCCGTCCTGGAGCATCGCCTTGTGGTCGCCGTACACGGCGGCGCCGCAGCGGCCGGCCAGCCGGGCGGCGCGGGCGGTGTCGGTGTCGGCGACCGCCGCGATCCGCACGTCCGGGAACCCGCCCAGGACCTGGGCATGCCTGGCGGCGACGTTTCCGGCCCCGACGATTCCGATTCGGCATTTCACAGGCCCAGGTATGCCGCCCGCGCGCGAAGCGAAACCCGGGGCGGCCAGTTTGAACCGATTCGCCCAGGGCAGGCAGCCGGTCACCGCACCGTCCAGCGGAGGGTTGGTGATCCATGAGACCACCGTCACCGACGCCCGACACCACCGGACCCGTCGACGTCGGAACCTGGCTGCGGACCCGGACCAGCGGGTCGGCGGACTGGCCGGCGGAGGCGGTGCTGGACGCCAAGGGCGAGCACCGGGTGAGCGTGGTCCTCCCGGCCCGCAACGAGGAGGCCACGGTCGGCGAGATCGCCGGGCTGATCCGGCGGGACCTGCAGGAGCGGCTGCCGCTGGTGGACGAGCTGCTGGTGATCGACTCGCGGTCCACCGACGCGACCGCCCGGGTGGCCGCCGCCGCGGGCGCGCGGGTGGTGCACCAGGACACGGTGCTGCCCGAGCTGGGCCCGATGGCCGGCAAGGGCGAGGCGCTGTGGAAGGCGTTGGCCGTGACCACCGGGGATCTGGTGGTCTTCGTCGACGCCGACCTGCGCAACTTCGGCACCCACTTCATCACCGGGCTGCTCGGGCCGCTGCTGGCCGACCCCGCGGTCGCCTACGTCAAGGGCTGTTACGAGCGGCCGCTGGCCGAGGAGGGGCAGGTCCGGCCGCACGGCGGCGGCCGGGTCACCGAGCTGGTCGCCCGTCCGCTGATCAACCTGCACTGGCCCGCGCTGGCCGGGTTCATCCAGCCGCTGGCGGGCGAGTACGCCGGGCGCCGGGACGCGCTGGAGCGGGTGCCGTTCGTCACCGGCTACGGGGTGGAGCTGGGGCTGCTGATCGACCTGCTGCACCTGGTCGGCCTGGACGGGATGGCGCAGGTGGACCTGGGGGTGCGGGTGCACTCCAACCAGCCGGTGGACGCGCTGGGCCGGATGGCCTGCCAGATCATGCTGACCGCCTGGTCTCGGCTGGAGCGCGAGGGCCGCGCGGTGGCCGCCGAGCCGCCCGGCGAGCGGCTGCTGCAGTTCGTCCACCTGGGCGACCGGCGGGAGATCCGGATCAGCGACGTGGGGGTGCGGGAACGGCCGCCGCTGGTGACCGTGCCCGGATACCGGCGGCCGTCAGCGGGGTGGAGGGCGCGATGAACGTCACGGTGCTGATGAACGCCGGCCCCTGGCTGCCGGTCCCGCCGCCCGGTTACGGGGGCATCGAGAACGTCGTCGCGACCCTGGTCCCGGAGCTGCGGGCGCGCGGGGTGCGGGTGGTGCTGGCGTCGGTGGGCGCGAGCACCCTGGCCGCCGACGAGCACCTGCACGTGTTCGAGGAGGGCCGGTTCGACCAGTTACAGCGCCCGTACAACCAGGTCATGGGGATCGCGCACGCCCACATGCAGCGGGTCGTCGCCGAGTTGCGCCGCCGCGACGACATCGACCTGGTCCACGACCATGTGGAGGCGGTCGGGCTGAGCGTGCTGTCGGCGATGGGTCCGTCCGCTCCCCCGGTGCTGCACACCCTGCACTGGGATCTGCGCAAGCATCCGGAGCTGTACGGGGCGTTCGACGGCGGTGACCGGGTGCGGGTGAACGGCGTGTCCCGCTCCCAGTTGCTCCGGGCGCCCGCCGGCCTGCGGGCCCACAGCCTGGGGTGGGCGTACCTGGCGACCCCGCTGGCCGACCGGTGCGCGACGGTGCGCGAGCGGGCCGGCAGGCGGCAGCGCAACGGCCCGGTGGTGATGCTGGGGCGGATCTGCGCGCTCAAGGGCCAGCATGTGGGGGTGCGGCTGTGCCGCGAGCTGGGCCTGCCGCTGGTGCTGGCCGGTCCGGTGGGCGGGCTGGCGGGGCCGCGCGAGCTGGCCGGGGCGCTGGCCGACCCGGACCACCGCGCCCACTCCAACCCCGACGTCCGGTACTACCGCGAGCAGGTCGAGCCGTTCGTCGACGGGGACCTGGTCCGGTGGGTCGGCTCGGCGGAGGGCGCCGACCGTGACCGGCTGCTGCTGGAGGCCCCGGCGGCGCTGTTCCCGGTGCAGTGGGAGGAGCCGGGCGGCACCGCGGTGATCGAGGCGCTGGCGTGCGGCACGCCCGTGGTGGGGCTGCGCCGCGGCTGCCTGCCCGAGCTGGTCGAGCACGGCTGCACCGGGCTGCTGGCGGACGGCGAACGGGAACTGCGGGACTACCTCAAGCGGGTGCAGGACATCGATCCGCAGGAGTGCCGCCGCAGTTGCATTCGCCGATTCTCCCCCGCCGTGATGGCCGAGCGATATCTGGAGTTCTACCGGGAACTGCTCACCCATGCGAGACGCGGGTGACGGACGCACGGCCCTGGTGCTGCTGGCCATGGCCGCCATGACGGCGGGATGCGCCGCCCAGGACACCGGGCCGGTGGCGGACGCCGCCACCGCCCTGTTCACCGCGGTGCAGCGGGGCGACGGCCGGGCGGCGTGCGCGGCGCTGTCGCCCAAGGCCGCCGCGGGCCTGGAGACCGGCGCATCGAGCTGCCCGGAGCAGATCCTGGAGCTGGGCCTGCGCGGCGGGCCGATCCGCCAGGTCCGGATCTGGGGCGACCGGGCGCAGCTTCGGGCCGGTGCGGACACGGTGTTCCTGGTGGAGCTGTCCGGGCTGGGCTGGAAGGTCGCCGCCGCCGGATGCGAGCCGCGGCCCGGCCGCCCGTACGACTGCGACGTGGAGGCGTGAGATGCGGACGATCTTCTTCCTCATCATCGCGGTGGTGGTGCTCGGCAACGCCTACTTCATCGCGGTCGGGCTGCTGCACCGCTGAACGGAGACGCCATGGGATTCGTCCGCCGCAACTCGCTGACGCTGTGCTTCCTGCTGCTGATGGCCGGGGCGCTGGCCGGGCAGGCGCTGGCGGGACTGGCCGACTACAACGAACGGCAGACCGCCGAGGGCGCGAGCGCGGCCTCGCTGGGCGAGTACGTCACCTCCGCGGCCTACGCCGTGGACGTGGCGGAGAACTGGCAGTCGGAGTACCTGCAGTTCTTCCTGTTCATCTTCCTGACGGTGTGGCTGGTGCAGCACGGGTCGCCGGAGTCCAAGGAGCCGCACAAGGCGGGCACCGAGTCCGACGAGGACCAGCAGGTCGGCCGGTACGCCGGTGAGGGCTCCCCGGAGTGGGCGCGGGCCGGGGGGCTGCGCGGCATGCTGTTCTCGCGGTCGCTGGGCCTGGTGATGGGCGCGTTCTTCCTGCTGTCGTGGGGGGCGCAGTCGGTGGCGGGGTGGGCGGCCTACAACTCCGACCGGTTCGCCCGGTACGAGGACGCCGTCTCGTGGGGCGGCTACCTGGCGGCGCCGGACTTCTGGAGCCGCACGTTCCAGAACTGGCAGTCGGAGTTCCTGGCGGTGGCGTCGATGGTCGCGCTGTCGATCTACCTGCGGCAGCGCGGATCGCCCGAGTCCAAACCGGTCGGCGCCCCGCACGGCGCGACCGGCGTCGAGGGCTAGGCGGCCCGGTCCGAGACGGGCCACACGTACGGCAGGTCGTCGGGGACGCCGGAGAACAGCGGCCCGTAGTGCCCGGGGTCCTTGCGCAGCAGGGACGACCGGTGGCTGCGGTGGAAGGCGGGATCGCCCAGCCAGGGCGGCAGGTCACCGGCCTTCTCCAGCTCCTCCTGGGTGCGGACGTGGCGCATGCCGGTGCCCTGGTCGAGGTCGGTGAGGAGGGTGGCGGCGCAGGTGTCGGCACGCCCGGCCGCGCACCACTCGCGGCAGATCTCCAGCCCGTAGCGGACCAGGGCCTCCTCGTAGCCGGTCCACATCCGCACGGCCGGGTGACGCCGCCAGCCGTAACCGGGAACGGTCAGCCCGCGCAGCACCTGGACGGTCTCGACCCGCTGCTTGCCCAGGCGCCGGGCGTCCAGCACCCGCGCGGTGGCGGCGAAGTCGGGATAGGGCAGGAACGTCTGCATCACGGGCTCCCTCCCCGCCATGCCTTCGCCGCCAGCAGTGTCACCAGCTCGTACACCGTGTGGCTGGCGGCGACGGAGGTGAGCTGCGCGTGGTCGTAGGCGGGCGCGACCTCCACCACGTCGGCCCCGACCACCTGGGTGGCCGACAGCCGCCGCAGCACGCCCAGCAGCTCGCGGGAGGTCAGGCCGCCCGCCTCCGGGGTGCCGGTGCCGGGCGCGTGGGCCGGGTCGAGGACGTCGATGTCGACCGACACGTACACCGGCCGGTCGCCGACCCGCCGCACCAGTTCCCCGGCGATGTCGTCGACCGTGCGGACCTGGAAGTCGTCGCTGGTGACGATGCCGAACCCCATGCGCGCGTCGTCGTCCAGGTCGATCCGCCCGTACAGGGGACCGCGGGTGCCGACGTGCGCGCACGCCCCCTCCGCCAGCAGCCCCTCCTCGTGCGCCCGGCGGAACGGGGTGCCGTGGGTGTAGGCGGCGCCGAAGTAGGTGTCCCAGGTGTCCAGATGCGCGTCGAAGTGGATCAGCGCGATCGGCTCGCCGAACCGCTGCCGCGCCTCCCGCAGCAGCGGCAGCGCGATCGTGTGGTCTCCCCCGATCGTCACCACCCGGTCGCAGCGGGCGGCGACCTCCGCGACGGTCTCCTGGACGGTGCGGACGGCCTCGCCGATGTCGAACGGGTTGCAGGCGATGTCCCCGGCGTCCACGACCTGCGCGACCTGGAACGGGGACACGTCCTGCGCCGGGTTGTAGGGCCGCAGCAGCCGGGACGCCTCCCGCACCGCCGCCGGGCCGAACCGCGCCCCCGGCCGGTAGGACACGCCGGTGTCGAACGGGACGCCGACGATGCCGACGTCGGCGCGGCGGACCTGGTCGAGCCGGGGCAGCCGGGCGAACGTGGGCGGCCCGGCGAACCGGGGCACCCGCGAGGAGTCCACCGGCCCGAGCGGCTCCGGCCCGTCGTGCGGCTCGGCGGGCAGCGCGGGGGGATGCAGGGTCATGCGGCCACGCTAGCCGGGCAGGTCAGGTGGTCGGTTCACCGCCTTCCGCATCCCCGCGGCGCCGGCGGATGCGCCGCCTCGCCTACCGGATGACGAGCGCGTACAGGCGGGTGGTCTGGGCGGGGCCGGCGTTGTCGTCGGACACCAGGTAGAGCACGCGGCCGGGGCCCAGCGCCATGCCCTCGACGTTGTCCAGCAGCGGGTTGGGCTGCGGCTGCTTGGCGGTGGCGCCCGAGGGCGGGCAGTCGGCCAGATCGACCAGCGGTTCCTTGGGCAGCGCCGCCTGCGGCACGTCGCGCAGCGACTCCACCTCGCTCACGTCCCGGGCGCCGCGGATGCCGACCCGGTGGACCCGCACCGTGTTGCCGACGCCCGCGGTGAAGCCGCGTTCCAGGGCCAGCAGGCCGCCGTCCGCGACCACCAGTTCCACCAGGCCCAGCCCCGGATCGGTGCGGTACGCGTACTGCGCGACGGGCCGGTAGGCGCCGCCCGGCCGGCCCTCGTAGCGGACGATGCGGACCATGCCGTCGCCGTCCCCGGCCAGCGGCCCCTCCATCCCCGCGTACACCGTCCGGCCGTCACGGGAGGCCGCCAGCGCCTCGAACGTCTGGTTCCGGGCCGCCCGCCCGTCCGGAGCCATCCGCAGCCGCGCCGGCACCGGCAGCTCCGCCACCTGCCGGCCGTCGTCCAGCCGGAACCGCCGGATCGACGGCTCCACCTCCGAACTCGCCAGCACCGAACGCCCGCCGCGCTCGATGACCAGGCCCTCGCCGTCGAAGTCGGCGCCGGTGTAGGGCGTCCCGTCCGGCCGCCTCAGCGTCGTCACGCCCGTGGCCGACACCGCCGGGCCGCCGTGGCCCGGCCGCACCGACAGGTGCACCAGCCGCGCCGGCGTGGTGCCGATGTTGTCCACCAGCGCCAGCGCCCGCCCGGAGCGCACGAGACCCAGCGCCGACAGCCCCGCCACGGCCGTCCCCTCCACCTGCGTCTTGTCCAGCGCGTCGGAGAACCCCAGCAGCGCCGCGGACGGCGAGCACACCCCCGGGCCGGCGTGGGGGGCGCTCCCCGCCGACACGGGAACCGCACCCCCCACCGCCAGCGACACGGCCACCACCGCGGGAACCACGAACGAACGGGACCTCACACCGGCCTCCTCGACGAGCGGACGCATCACGTCGGGAGATCAAACCGCACCCGGCCCACCGGGCGCTCAACATCGGGTGAACAGTCAGCCGCCGTTGCGGGTCCTGCGCAGCAGGGGCTCCAGGAACCACAGCCACAACGCCAGCGCCGCCACGAGCACCGCCGTGACGACCGGCAGCACCCCGTCGAACAGGTAGTCCAGCACCAGCAGCGTCGCCGCCGTCATCGACACCGCCAGCGCCAGCGTCCCGATCACCCCGTACAGGTTGGAACGGTGGACCAGCGTCTCCTTCATGCCCTTGCGGAACAGCACCCGGTGCTGGGCGGCCGGGGCTATGTAGAACATGGACGCGACCGCGGCGCCCACCAGCGACACGTAGAACAACCTGCGCTCGTCCTCGGCGAGCCTGGAGAACCCTGGGGCGAAGGGGACGGTCAGCAGGAACGCGAACAGCACCTGCACCCCGGTGACGGCGACCCGGAAGCCCTGCAGCAGCTCCACGAAGTTGCGGTCGGCGCGCTCGGCCGGGGTCTCCGGGGGCGAGGCCGTCCGCAGCGGCGGATTCTCAGTGGTCATGGGCGTGTTTTACCGCCCCCAGACCCGGGCAAACCCGATCATCCCGCCGCCCCGGACCGGCCGAGGTGCGCATCCGCCTCCGGATTCCGCTACAGTTACCAGTGCAGCGCCGAGCACGGCTCGGAAGCGGCAAGCGGACGTGGCTCAGTTGGTAGAGCATCACCTTGCCAAGGTGAGGGTCGCGGGTTCGAATCCCGTCGTCCGCTCTGAGGGGCCCCGCAGCGCGGCCTCACTTCGGTGGAGTGGCCGAGAGGCGAGGCAACGGCCTGCAAAGCCGTGTACACGGGTTCAAATCCCGTCTCCACCTCTACGCAACACCCGGGCGATTAGCTCAGTGGGAGAGCGCTTCCCTGACACGGAAGAGGTCACTGGTTCAATCCCAGTATCGCCCACGCGTTCCGCGGGTCGGTGTGGTCGGTGCCCCTCCGGGGCACCTTCCCTCGCCGGCCCGCGTTTGTGTTGGCCCGGGGGGCGACCCCCCGGACCCCCCGTGTGGGGGCTCCGCCCCCACTCCCCCGCTTCGGGTCCTGCAGGCTTTGATCGTTTTGTGGGGCTGCAGGCTGATCGTTTTGTGGGGCTGCAGGGTTCTGGGGCGTCGTCTTCCTGGGCTCGCTGCTCGTGGCCTGGCTCACTGTTCTGTGTCTGTTTGCGGGACCAGGTGGAGGGGGCGGCGGGGTGGGGTGGCGGCCTCGGCTCTTTGTTTGAGGGTGAGGAGCAGGCGGCGTTCTCTGAGGAGGTCGGTGGGCTCCTTGAGGATGGTGAGGAGCCTGGCGGGCCTTCCGGGGTGGCGGGTGCGGGTTCGGGCGATCAGGCGGGTGGCCTCTCCGGTGGGGTGGAGGGTGAACGACCTGAGGCGGTTCTCCGTTCGGTAGACGAGGGAGCGGGCCGGAGTTCGGCGAGCGGGTCTCATGCCCGGGTGCGGACCGGTCAGCAGGGGCCAGACGGCCTCGGGCGGGGCGGCTATGGTGACGGCCCGGGTGGTCTGGTGGTCGGGGTCGGGGAGCAGATCGTCGCCGGGGAGGATGGCTTCGGCCTCCTCGGGGTAAGAGCCCCAGGTCAGGCAGCGTTTTCTGAGGATCAGGGGGTAGGCGGCGGCGGTTAAGGCCGCGGCCGTGATCCAGGACGCCAGAGCTTTGGTCAGCAGGTTCATGGAGTGGTCCTTCCCTGCTGAGGAGATCTGTGGGGGGTTGCCATGTCCGGGACTGTTCCGGTGCCGCCGGGGATGCGGTTCACCACGTCCAAGCGGGTGACGCCGCAGGACGTGGATCGGGCCGAAGAGATGGTCGGGCGGGTGCTGGCCGATCTCCCGGAGCGGGCGCTGTCGGTGCATGTGACGTTGAACCGGCTGGCCGATCCGGCGGCGCCGAGCCCGGCGCTGGTGTGGGTGCAGGTGGAACTGGCCGGGCGTTGCGCGAACGCGCATGCGGCCGCGCCGGCGATGGAGCGGGCGATCGCGCTGGCCGGTGAACGGCTGCGGGATCGGCTGGAGCCGGTCCGCCGTGGCCGGGAGTGCCGGGGACACCGGGTGTCCTCCTGACGGCCGGGCCGCGAGGCCGGCGCATGAGCGCGTGCGGCGCCTTGCCGGACACGGTGCCGCACGCGTCGGTCGCTAGGCGAAGCGGGAGCTGGGGACGGGACCCGGGGAATCGACGCTGCGGCGGGGTCCCTGGGTCGGCCAGAGAGGGGCGACCTTCGAGACGAAGGCCGTGAGGGCCTCGTCGGGGTCGGGCGGGGTCTCGCCGTCGCCGGGGTCGGGGGTGGGGTCGGCGGCGAGGATGTCGGCGGCCAGGGCTTCGGGGGCTCGGTCGTCCGGGGGGAGCTTTTCGACCTCGCCGTCTTCGGTGTAGCGCATGCGTTCGCCCCAGGGGGCCACGGCGACCTGGTGGAGGAACGTGCTGATGTCGGCGCTGACGCCCGACGGATTGGTCCAGCAGGTGGCGTGCTCGAAGAGGATCTGGCCGGAGACCCGTTCGTAGAGCGCCGACAGCAGGTCGTCGGAGGCGTTGCCGAGGTCGTAGGCGACGACGACGGTGTCGGTGCGGGCCGGGTGGAACGGCTCTGCCGGGAGGCCCAGCAGCCGGGCGGCGGCCAGGCCCAGGGCGCGGTCGCCCCGGTCGGGGAGGAGTGAGACCGTCCGGGGGGTGCGGCCCGCGGACCGGAGGGCGGCGCGCAGGCGCAGCAGGGCGTGGTGGCACTGGCCGAACGAGTCGGTGGTGTAGGCGTAGCGGCCGGTCATGCCCGCGGCGAAACCGAAGGGCGACAGCGTCGTCAGCACGCCGCCGGTCATGGCGAAGTGCCAGCCGCGCAGGTCCCGGGCGTTCATGGGACCGGCCGAACGGGCCGCCTGGGCGCGCTCGACCATCCGGATGAGGCGGTCCCGGGCGGGGAGCCAGCGTTCGTCGGAGGGGGCGGGGAGGGTGGACGCCTCCCGGGCGGCCCGGTCGATGTCGCCTGCCAGGAGGGCGTTGTAGGCCAGGAGGTAGCGGTCCGGCCAGGGGGTGAGCAGCGCCTCGTGCTCGGCGAGGAGGGCGACGGCCTCGGCGTGGCGGTAGTCGCTCTCCAGGGCGGTCGCCAGTTCGCGGACGATGACCATCTCGCCGGGGACCAGGGTCAGCGCCTCCCGGAGCGCCACGGCGGCCAGGGCGAAGGCGCCGTGCTCGACGCAGGCGTAGCCGTAGTCGTACAGGGCCTGGGGGCTGCGGGGGTCGGCGGCCACGGCGGACGCGGCCTGGACCAGGTCGGTGAAGCCCATCAGCTCGGCCGCCCGGCCGACCAGCGGAGCGGTGTCCCGGACGGGCAGGCGCCCGGCGGTGAAGCGCAGGTGCCGCATGAGCCCGGCGACGTCACCGGCCCGTGCCAGCTCGTGCGCCTTGGCGAGATCGCTGTCCATGCGGGCGTACGCTACCGGCCCGGTATGCGGCGATCACCTGGTTTTCGGCCGTCCGGCGGCCCCTGTCCCCGAGCGTTCTCGAGCACGGCCCGTCGCCCGCACAGGCGGCGGGCCGTTCCATTGTGCCGGGACAAAAACCTTTAAACCCTTAAATTCAGCCGCAAAGGGATTTATTGACAGCGGGCTCCACCACAGAGTCCAATCTCTGCAATCCCGACAGAAAGGGCACACCCCCTCGCCGGGCGGGGCTGAACCGGGCCTCCGCACGGCAGTCCACCCCCTCACGCCCGGCGGCACACACCCTCGCGCACCCGCGTCCCACAAGGACGCCATCGCCGCATGCCCCGGGCCGGCGCAAAGGAGCACCTGTGAAACGCAGAACCGCGTGGGGAGCCGTGGCGATGGCCGGCGGCCTCATCGTGGGGACGACCGCCCCCGCCCTCGGGGCGGACACCGGCGCACCGGCGGTCACCGCCGAACGCCCCGACCCGCGGCAGCTCGCCATGACCGCCGCCGACCGCGCCGTGGCCGACAGGCCGGCGACCTTCCACCGGTCGCCCAGGGACCGTTTCGTCCGGCGCGGCGTCCACTCCGGTGCGGGCGGCCTGCAGCACGTCGCCTACGAGCGGACGTACGAGGGCCTGCCGGTCCGCGGCGGCGACTTCGTCGTGACCACCACCGGGGACGGCACGGTCGTCGGCTCCTCGGTCAACCAGTCCCGGCCGCTGTCGGTCTCCGTCACGCCGGCGATCTCGGCCGACGCCGCCGCCCGGACCGCGCAGGCGCTGCTCCCCAAGGTCGACCGGACCGAGACGCCGCAGCTCACCGTGCTGGCCGAGGGCGCGGGACGGCTGGCCTACGAGGTCGTCGTCACCGGCGCCAAGGGCGAGCGCCCCAGCAGGCTGCACGTCTTCGTGGACGCCCGGACCGGCAAGGTGATCGAGTCCTGGGACGAGGTGCGCGACGCCGACGACCAGAGCTACTACCACGGCGGGCAGCGCACCCCGGTCGAGGTGACCACCACCCTGTCCAGCGGCCGGTACAGCATGCGCGACCCGAACCGTCCCGGCGTGTCCTGCGCCAACCAGAGCGGCACGGTCTACACCAACACCGACGACTCCTGGGGCAACGGCGGCGGCACGGACATGCACACCGCCTGCGTGGACGTCATGTACGCGGCGGCCAAGGAATGGGACATGCTCAGGTCGTGGCTGGGCCGCAACGGCCTGAACGGCAGCGGCGGCGGCTGGCCGATGCGCGTGGGCCTCAACCAGGCCAACGCCTACTGGACCGGCAGCTACGCCAACTTCGGCCGCAACAGCGCGCGCACCCGGCAGGCGACCCCGACCGACGTCGTCGCCCACGAGCTGGGCCACGGCATCTTCCAGTACACCCCCGGCGGCTCGGGCGGCAGCAACGAGAAGGGCGGCCTGAACGAGTCCACCGGCGACATCTTCGGCGCGCTGACCGAGTGGTACATCAACGAGCCCCGGGTGACGGAGCAGATCAGCGGCACCACCGCCGTGGTCAACCACGACCCGCCGGACTACCTGGTCGGCGAGGAGGTCGACCTGGTCGGCCAGGGCCCGATCCGCAACATGTACCGGCCGTCGACGCTGGGCGACCCCGACTGCTACAGCTCCTCGGTCCCCCGCATGGAGGTGCACCAGGCGGCCGGCGTGCAGAACCACTGGTTCTACCTGCTGGCCGAGGGGTCCAACCCCAACGATCCCGCCAACGGGCGGCCCAACAGCCCGACCTGCAACGGGTCCACGGTGACCGGTGTCGGCATCCAGAAGGCCGGGCTGATCTTCATGGAGACGCTCAACCTCAAGACCAGCACCTGGACGCACTCGCTGGCCCGCCGCGCCTCCCTGCAGGCCGTGCTGAACCTGGTCCGGGTCGGCAGGGCCACCTGCACCGACTTCACCCGCACCCGCGACGCCTGGAACGCGGTGAGCGTGCCGGCCGCCAGCGGCGAGCCCACCACCTGCACCGCCGTCTCGCCGAGCGCCGACGGCACCACTCGCCCCTGACCCGCCGCTTCCCGGAGGGCGTACGCCCGGTCGCGGGCCGGTGACCTTCTCCCCCGTCACCGGCCGCGCGACCGGGCCCGTCCCAGGGCGTCCTCCGGGCCCTGGCGCCGGGGCGGCGTGCAGCGCCCCCAGGGAGCACGCCGCCCCGGCCACCACCCCTTTCTTGGAGGAAGTCGGATGAGGACTCCCCTTTTCGCGGTGGCCGCGGTGGCGGCGCTCGCCCTTTCGGCCGTGACGGGTGCACCGGGCGCGTCCGCCGCCCCGGCGCCGTCGGTCGCCGCCGCGCCGGACATTCCGCTGGCCAACGTCAAGGCCCACCTGAACCAGTTCCAGTCCATCGCCAACGCCAACGGCGGCAACCGCGCCCACGGCACCACCGGTTACCGGGCGTCGGTCGACTACGTCGCGGGCAGGCTGCAGGCGGCCGGCTACCAGGTCACCGTGCAGTCCTTCACCTACAACAGCAGGACCGGCTACAACGTGATCGCCGACTGGCCCGGCGGGGACCCCGCCCAGGTCCTCATGGTCGGCGCCCACCTGGACAGCGTCGCCGCGGGCCCCGGCATCAACGACAACGCCACCGGCTCGGCGGCGATCCTGGAGACCGCGCTGGCCGTGGCGCGGCAGGGCTTCAGTCCCGCCAAGCACCTGCGGTTCGCCTGGTGGGGCGCCGAGGAGCTGGGGCTGCGCGGCTCGCAGCACTACGTCAACAGCCTGCCGGCCGCCGAGCGGTCCCGGATCAAGGGCTATCTGAACTTCGACATGGTCGGCTCGCCGAACCCCGGCTACTTCGTCTACGACGGCGACAACTCCGACGGGGTCGGCGCGGGGCCCGGTCCGGCCGGGTCGGCCGAGATCGAGCGGGTGATCCAGGGCTACTTCACCTCGATCGGCGTGCCGACCCGCGGCACCGACTTCGACGGCCGGTCCGACTACGGGCCGTTCATCCGGGTGGGCATCCCGGCGGGCGGCACGTTCACCGGCGCCGAGGGCATCAAGACCAGCGCCCAGGCGCAGTTGTGGGGCGGGACGGCCGGGCAGCCGTTCGACCGCTGCTACCACCGCTCGTGCGACACCACCTCCAACGTCAACGACACCGCGCTGGACCGCAACGCCGACGCGATCGCCTCGTCGGTGTGGACGCTGGCCGGTTCGGGAACGCAGCAGCCGCCGGACGGCGAGACGGTGTTCGCCGACGACTTCGAGACCGACAAGGGCTGGACGGTCGACCCCGGCGGCTCCGACACCGCCACCTCCGGTCAGTGGCAGCGCGGCGCGGCCCAGCCCACCTCCTCCAGCGGCGTGAACCTGCAACTCGCGCCCGCCGGCGGCGGCAACGGCCTGGTCACCGGCGCCGCCGCCGGGACCAGCGCCGGCGCCTACGACGTGGACGGCGGCACCACCAGCATCCAGTCCCCCGCCATCACGCTGCCGTCCTCCGGCACCCTCACACTGCGGTTCGCCTGGTACCTGGCCCACCTCAACAACGCCACCAGCGCGGATTATCTGCGCGTTCGCGTTGCGGGGAGCGGCACCACCACCGCGCTCAACCAGGCCGGCGCCGCCACCGACCTGGCCGGTGCCTGGCAGACCGCCACCGTGGACATCTCCGGCCATGCCGGGCAGACCGTCCGCATCGTCATCGACACCGCCGACGCCTCCACCGCGAGCCTCGTCGAGGCCGGCATCGACGACATCACCATCACCCGTTCCTGAGTGACCGCGACCGCCGGGCCTTTTCCTCCACGGCCCGGCGGTCGCCCCTTTTCCGGGGAGTTCATCCGCCGCCGAACCGCCGGCGGTAGGCGGTGGGGTTCAGGCCGGTGTGGCGGTGCATCTTGGCGCGCAGGTTGGCGGCCGTGCCGAGGCCGCTGGCCCGGGCCACGAGGTCCAGGCGGCGTTCGCCGCGTTCGATCAGCCGGCAGGCCAGGGCGACCCGTTCGGCGGTCAGCCAGGCCAGCGGGGTGGTGCCGAGGCGGTCGCGGAAGCGGCGGTGCAGGGTCGCGGGGCTCATCGCGGCGCGGGCGGCCAGGTCGGCGACGGTCAGGGGGCGGTCCAGGCGTTCCCTCGCCCAGTCCAGGAGCGGGGTCAGGGAGTCGTCGGGAACGGACGGGACGGGACGTTCGATGAACTGGCGCTGGCCGCCGTCGCGGTGCGCGGCGAACACCAGGCGGCGGCTGACGGCGTTGGCGATCTCCGCGCCGTGGTCGCGGCGCACCAGGTGCAGGCACAGGTCGAGGGCGGCGGCGCTGCCCGCCGAGGTCAGCACGTTCCCGTCGTCGACGAACAGCACGTCCGGCTCCAGCCGCACCCTCGGGTAGCGGGCGGTGAACGCGTCGGCCCAGCGCCAGTGGGTGGTGGCGCGGCGCCCGTCCAGCACCCCGGCCTCGGCGAGGGCGAACGTTCCGGTGCACAGGCTGACCAGGCGGGGAGCTGACCATCGCGCTGCGCGACCCGGCCGAGCGGACGGTGACGCTGCCGCAGGGGTCGGTGTTCGTGGTGCCGCGCGGCACCGAGCACCGGCCGTCCGCGCCGGGCGGGGCGTCCATCCTGATGTTCGAGCCGTCCGGGACCCTCAGCGTCGGGGACCGGCACGAGGAGATCCCCGATCACGTGGACGCCACGACGGGCCACCCGCTGGAGTGACGCGCCGTTACCGTGGCGGTATGCGAGCGTGGAGCGTGACGGCCCCGGGGCCGATGGCCACAGGGCCGTTGCAGCCGGTGGAACGCGATCTCCCCGAACCCGGCGCGGGCGAGTTGCTGCTGCGGGTGCGGGCCTGCGGGGTGTGCCGGACCGACCTGCACGTCGCCGAGGGCGACCTTCCGACACGGCTGCCGGGTGTGACGCCGGGCCACGAGATCGTCGGCGAGGTGATCGCGGCCGGGGCCGGCTGCCTGCACTCCCCCGGTGACCGGGTGGGGGTGGCGTGGCTGCGGCACACCTGCGGGTCGTGCGCGTACTGCCGGCGCGGGGCGGAGAACCTGTGCCCGCGCTCGGCCTACACCGGCTGGGACGCGCACGGCGGATACGCCGAGTACGCGGTCGCGCCCGACGCCTACGTGTACGACCTGCCCGCCGGGCGCACCGACGTGGAGCTGGCGCCGCTGCTGTGCGCCGGGATCATCGGGTACCGGGCGCTGCGCCGCGCCGAGCTGCCGCCGGGCGGGCGGCTGGGCGTGTGGGGGTTCGGCGGGTCCGCCCACCTGGCCGCGCAGATCGCGCTGGCCGAGGGGGCGGAGGTGCACGTCTTCACGCGGTCGGCGGTGGCCCGGGAGCTGGCGCTGGAACTGGGGGCGGCGTGGGCGGGCGACTCGTTCGACGTCTCCCCCGCGCCGCTGGACTCGGCGATCCTGTTCGCGCCCGCCGGAGGGCTGGTGCCGGCCGCGCTGGAACGGCTGGACCGGGGCGGCACCCTCGCCATCGCCGGGATTCACCTGTCCGACGTTCCGGTGCTGAACTACCAGCGGCACCTGTTCCAGGAACGGCAGGTCCGGTCGGTGACCGCCAACACGCGCGCCGACGGGCAGGAGTTCCTGCGGCTGGCCGGGCGGCTGCCGATCAGGGTGGCCACCGTCCCGTACGACCTGTCCGACGCCGACCGGGCGCTGGCCGACCTGGCCGCCGACCGCGTCAACGGGGCCGCCGTCCTGATCCCCTGATCTTTAATGCCGGGCGGAATGTCCGGCCTGTTCGCTACGCTCGCGCACGGCAAGGCCGTAGCGCAGAGGTCGTCGCGCCCGCTTGGCAGGCGGGAGGACGCCGGTTCGAATCCGGCCGGTCTTGTCATGGCGGTGCCCCCTGCTCGCCGGCCTCCGGTCGGCCTCGCCGATGCCCGCCGTATCCGCCGGGGGGCGACCCCCGGACCCCGATGTGGGGGCTCCGCCCCCACGCCCTGTGCGGGGCCCGGGTCGGCGTGAACGAGGAGTGTTGGTGGTGAGCGGAGCGGTGGAGCCGGAGCCGTCGTCGCCGTCCGCTGCGGAGATCGACGTGTGCCTTCGGGTGCTGGAGCGGGCTCGGGAGGCGCATCCGGACGATCCTCGGTGGAGCGCCGTGCACGAGGCGGCCTCGCAGGTCCACCGGGCGGGCAAGAAGGCGCGCAAGGTGGTGCGGAAGGTCGAGGGGCGGCGGCGCGACCGGTCCCTGCTGGCCACGGCCACCCGGTTCCAGGTGGAGGACCCCTCGCCCGTTCCGGAGACGCCCGCCCTGCCGGCCGGACGGCGCGAAGGCGGCACGCTGCTGCGGGCGCGGCGCTGTTACGTGTGCAAGGCCCCGTACCGGGAGGTGCATCCGGAGTACCACCTGCTGTGCCCGCCGTGCGCGGAGGAGAACCTGGCCCACCGGTACGCGCGCTGCGACCTGACCGGGCGGCGGGCGCTGGTGACCGGCGGACGGATCAAGATCGGCTTCCAGGTGGCGCTCAAGCTGCTGCGGGACGGGGCCGAGGTGCTGGTCACCACCCGGTTCCCGCGGGACGCGGCGCGGCGGTTCGCGGCGGTGCCCGACCATCCGGACTGGCTGGACCGGCTGCACGTGCACGGGGTGGACTTCCTGGACGTGCCCGCGCTGGCGGCGCTGCCCGGCGAGGTGGAGCGCCGGTTCGGGCATCTGGACATCCTGATCAACAACGCGGCGCAGACGATCCGGCGTCCGGCGGCCTACCACCGGCAGGTGCTGGCGGCCGAGCGGGAGCCGCTGACCGGGACGGCGGCGCTGGTGGACGTGCGGGACGGCGGGCGGCCGGCGATCGCGGCCGGGGCCGCGGACCGGCGGCCGGTCCCGGTGGACGCGGCGGTGGAGGCGCTGTTCCCGGCGGGCGCGACCGACGAGACGGGGCAGCCGCTGGACCTGCGCGAGCGCAACAGCTGGATGCTGCGGCTGCACGAGGTGGACCCGGCCGAGTGGCTGGAGGTCCACGTGGTGAACGCGTTCGCGCCGTTCCTGCTGACCGCCCGGCTGCGCGGGGCGCTGGAGTCCTCCCCGTTCCCGGACCGGTACGTGGTGCAGGTGTCGGCGATGGAGGGCAGCTTCTCGCGCCCGACCAAGACCGACCGGCACCCGCACACCAACATGGCCAAGGCGTCGCTGAACATGCTGACCCGCACCGCCGCGGCCGACTACGCCCGTTCGGGCATCCACATGAACAGCGTGGACACCGGCTGGGTGACCGACGAGCGGGCGCATCCGGCCAAGCGGGAGCAGCGGGCGGCGGGGTTCCGGCCGCCGCTGGACGTGATCGACGGCGCCGCCCGGGTCTACCACCCGGTGGTGCGGGGCGTGCGCGGGGAGCGCATGTCCGGGTTGTTCCTCAAGGACTATCGACCGGTGGAGTGGTGATGCCCGAGCCGACGCCCGTACGCTGCCCGGCGATCGAGGTGCCGGACGTGCCGCGCGCCGATCCCGCCGACCTCGCCCCGCTGCTGGCCAGGCTGGCCGACGCCGGGCCGGTGGCGGCCGACGAGACGTTCCGGCTGGGCACGCTGCGCCCGGACGGCCGGGTGGACCTGTGCAAGCAGGGCATCGGCCCGGATGGGGTGGCCAGGCTGCTGCCGGTCGCCGCCGCCTCCCCGCACGCCCGGCATCTGCTGCTGGGCACCAACGGGATCGGCGACGAGGGGGCGCGGGCGCTGGCCGCCGGGCTGTCCCCCGGTCACCGGCTGCGGACGCTGTACCTGGGCTGCAACCGCATCGGGCCGGACGGCGTGACCGCCCTGACCGAACGGCTCGCCGGCGACGGCACCGTGCGGGCCCTGTGGCTCAAGCGGAACCCGATCGGCGACGCCGGGGTCCGGGCCGTGGCGGCGATGCTGCGGGCCAACACCACGCTGCGGACGCTCGACCTGGTCAACACGGGAGTGACCGCGGACGGCCTGCGGGCGTTGCTGGACGCGCTGCTGGACCGGCCGTACCCGGTGGAGCGGCTGTTCCTGGGCGGCAACGGCCTGGACGCGGGCAGTGCGCCGGTGCTGGCGGCGCTGATCCGCGACGCGGGCGTACGGGAGCTGTACCTGCCCGCCAACCACCTGCGCGACGCCGGTGTCGCCACGCTGACCGAGGCCGCCGACCCGTCCCGGCCGGTGCGGCTGGGCCTGGGCGGCAACGGCATCGGCCCGGACGGTGCGCGGGCGCTCGCCGAGGCCCTGGGCGGCATCGAGTCCCTGGACCTGGGCCGCCCGCCGTCCGAACGGGCCCTGGGAGCCCCGCCCAACGCGACCGGCGACGAGGGCGCGGCGGCGTTGGCCGAGGCCCTGCCGGACAGCCCGCTGCGCCGCCTGGAGCTGCGCCACACCGGCGTCACCGGCCGCGGCGCCAAGGCGCTGCTGGCCCGCGTTCCGCACGACACCCGCCTGGAGTACGTGGGCCTGGGTCCGGGTGTTCCCCGCAAGGTCAAGCGGGCGTTCCACCCGCGTCTGCGCCCGGCGTCCGGCGCCCACCCGGACGTGCGGGCGATCGGCAGCGTCTATCGCTGACCGCACCACCAGGGGCCGTAGCGCAGAGGTCGTCGCACCCGCACGCAATGCGAGGAGGACGCCGGTTCGAATCCGGTCGGCTCCACGGAGGAAGGCACGAAGGAGAACAGGTGAGGCCGGGGCTCGCGTCCGCGGAGGCGACGTGGCCGGCGGTCCGCCGCCATGCCGCGCCCGCGTGATGATCGAGCGGGAGGAGCCGTGGCGCAGAGGTCGTCGCGCCCGCTTGTCAGGCGGGAGGACGCCGGTTCGAATCCGGCCGGCTCCGCAGGACCGGAACGCGGTGAGGGGTGCGTGTGGGGAAGAAGGACCGCCCGGCGAGCTGGCACGGGGTGCGGCCGGCCCGCCGCCACGCGGTGTCCCGCCAGATGATCGAACGGGTCGCCGAGCGGCGGCGCGCCGGGGACTGGCGCGGCGCCTGCGCGGCGGCCGGGCTCGAGGTGACGTTCGACCTGGACGAGATCCGGCGCGAGCACGGCGCGGAGACGGCCGGGGCGGTGACCGACGACCTCATGCACCTGGCGCCCGACCTGGTCCGCTGGCATCTGCCGCGTGGGGAGCCGTTCCTGCTCCCCGGCCGGCAGGTGATCCTGGCGGAGCACGGGCCCCTGGAGCTGTCGGTGTCGACGACGTCCGGAGGCCCGGCCCCGGCGCGCATCCTCCTGCACTGCAGGCCGTCCCTGTCGGCACAGGTGCGGCTCCGCCGAGGCGACCTGGACCAGGACTGGACCGGGCTGCGGCAGTTGTGGGACCTCCGATGCCTGGACGGGCTGCGCGAGTGGTACGGCTGCTCGGACCGGGTGCCGTTCCTGCGGCCGGACGGCACGCCGCTGTCCCGGGAGGAGCTGCCCGCCGCCCCCGGGCCGGACGACCTGGCGGCGCTGACCGAGTGGACCGCGGCGCTGAGCGCCGACGGGCGGCTCGACGACGCCCTCACCGCCGTGGGCGTCGAGCCGGTCGAGGTCAGTGCCTGGGACTTCGTCCGCCACCGTCTCGCCCACGTGCTCTCGCTGGACCCGGTCCGGCTGGCGCGGACGGTCCGCGGCCTGCCCGGCGGAGCGATCATCGGCCGGGACACCCTCTGCGCCGCGAGGATCGAGGTCGACGGGGGACGCCTCCGTCTGAAGGCGCTGCCCGCACGCGGGCAGAAGCGGGACCTTCCGTGGCTCGCCGAGGCGGCCTGGCGGCGGCCACCGGATCTGGACCTGCTGTGGCGCGGCGACATCGTCCCCGAGGACCTGCACCCGCTGATCTACGGGGTGCTGTTCCCCGGCCGCGAGCCCGCCCGGCCGCCCGGCCCTCCGGAGGTCGGGCCTCCCCCACCGGTCCGGGTCCGCTGTCGTGACGGCGCATGGCACCAGGTGCGGTTCCGGGACGGCCGGCTGCGGATGCCGCACGACGAGGAGGAACTGCGGCGCGAGGAGGCTCTGCGCGCCTTCGGCGGGGAGGTCATCGGCTGCTTCACGGTCCCCGCCGCCTGGCGGGGCGCCCGTGGGCGGCTGCCGCGGGAGCTGCGCCGGCTGCGCAGCGAACTGATCATGATGTTCCGGAACGGCGACACCGACGGGGCGCTGTCGCTGCTGGACCACGTGGACCCCCGGACGCCGTGCGGCGACCACGGGACGCTGCTGCATCTGGTCCATCTGGTCGACCACGAACGGGTGCTGCCCCGCCTGCTGGACGCCGGGCTCGATCCGGCCGCCCTGGACGCCCTGCACCGCACGCCGCTGCTCGTGGCGCTCACCGAGGACGGCTCGCCGCGCCTGATCGAGGCGTTCCTGGACGCGGGGGCGCCGCTGCACAGCGCCTACGGCGGCGTCCACCGGGAGATCGTCGAGTCGCGGCTCAAGCGGGACCTGGGGCATCTCCGCGACCGCATCGAGCCCCTGCTCCCCTCCCCGGGCCGCACCGGGTGACCGCCGTGCACGGAGCCGTAGCGCAGAGGTCGTCGCGCCCGCTTGCTCAGCGGGAGGACGCCGGTTCGAATCCGGCCGGCTCCACGAGCCCGATCCCCACCTGGAGTGACGAATGACCGAGCACGACCCCTTGGACGCCGCCGACGAGCTGAACCGGCGGGCCGCGGCCTGGCGCACCGAGCCGGCCGCCGACACCCGGATCGAGGCGCTGGCGCTGGCGGTGTCGGCGAACCTGCCGGTGCTGCTGTGGGGCGAGCCCGGCATCGGCAAGTCGGCGGGCATGCGGCAGCTGGCCGACGGGCTGGGGGTGCCGCTGGAGACGGTGATCGCCAGCGTGCACGAGCCGTCCGACTTCGCCGGGCTGCCGGTGATCGGCGACGACCCGGCCGCCGAGGGGGTGCCGATGGCGCCGCCGGACTGGGCGGTGCGGCTGGCCCGCGCCGGGCGGGGGCTGGTGTTCTTCGACGAGCTGTCCTCGGCCCCGCCCGCCGTGCAGGCCGCGCTGCTGCGGGTGGTGCTGGAACGCCGGGTCGGCAGCCTGGCGCTGCCGGAGCCGGTGCGGGTGGTGGCCGCCGCCAACCCGCCGTCCAGCGCGGCCGACGGCTGGCATCTGAGCCCGCCGCTGGCCAACCGGTTCGTCCATCTGCACTGGACGCACGACCCCCGTACGGTGGCGCGGGGCATGGCGGGCACCTGGCCGCAGGTGACGATCCCGCTGGTGGACCCGGGCCGGGCGGCGGGCGCGGTGGCCAAGGCGCGCGGCGTGATCTCCGGCTTCCTCACCGCCCGGCCCGGCCTGGCGCACCAGTTGCCGTCCGACGCCGAGGCCCGCGGCGGGGCGTGGCCGTCGCCCCGCACCTGGGAGATGGCGCTGCGGCTGCTGGCGACCGGGTACGCGGCGAGGGCGAGCCGGGAGGCGCTGACCGCCGCGATCGTCGGGACGGTCGGCGACGGCGCCGGGATCGAGCTGATGTCGTACCTGGACAACCTGGACCTGCCCGACCCCGACCGGGTGCTGGCCGACCCGGGCGCGTTCGACCTGCCCGAGCGCGGGGACCGGCAACTGGCGTTCCTGACCTCGGTGGTGTCCGCGGTGCAGGGCGAGCTGACCCGGCGCCGCTGGGAGGCGGGCTGGACGGTGCTGGCCAAGGCGGTCGACGCGGGCATCCCGGACGTGGCGGCGCGGGCCGCGATGGACCTGGCGGCGCTGCGCGACACGTCCTGGCCGGTGCCCGAGGGCATCGACGCGTTCGTGGACCTGCTGCGGCTGTCCGGGGCGCTGGGCCGGTGACCGGGGAGCTGGACCGGGTCAAGCTGTTGGCGGCGCGGTACCGGGCGGCGACCGAACGGCCCTACCTGGCGGCGGCGCTGTACTCGCTGACGGTGGTGCCGACCGACCGGGTGCCGACGATGGGCGTGGACCGGCACTGGCGCTGCTACGTCTCGCCCGCGTTCGTGGCCCGCTGCGAGGTGGCGGAGCTGGCGGGCGTGTGGATCCACGAGGTCGCCCACCTGCTGCGCGACCACCACGGCCGGGCCGACCGGCTCCCGGCCGCCGCCCAGCGCGACCGGCACCGGATCAACGTCGCCCAGGACTGCGAGATCAACGACGACCTGCTGGGCGACCGGCTGGAGCTGCCCGCCGGGCGGGTGACGCCGGGGGACTTCGGGCTGCCGCCGGGGCGGCTGTTCGAGGAGTACCTGCCGGGGATCCCCCAAGGGCCGCCGCCGCACGACTGCGGTTCGGGCGCGCACGGCCGGCCCACGCCGTGGGAGGACCCCGGGGCGGCCCCGAAGGTGGGCGAGGTGGAGGCGCAGGCGCTGCGGCGGCAGACCGCCGAGGCGATGCGGGCGCACGAGCGGGCGCGCGGCACGCTCCCGGCGGGCTGGCGGCGGTGGGCCGAGCAGGTGCTGGAGCCGGTGGTGGACTGGCGGCAGGTGCTGCGCGGCGCGATCCGTGAGGCGGTGGCGTGGGCGGGCGGCGCGGTGGACTACACCTACCGCCGCCCGTCGCGGCGGACCGCGGCGATGCGCGGGGTGGTGCTGCCCAGCCTGCGCCGCCCGCTGCCCCGGGTCGGCGTGGTGATCGACACCTCCGGGTCGATGGGCGACGCGCAACTGGCCGCGGCGCTGGCCGAGGTGACCGGGGTGCTGCGGGAGGTCGGCGTCCGCGGCAACCGGGTCGCGGTGCTGGCCTGCGACGCCGACGTGCAGGCGGTGACCCGGATCTGCTCGGCCGGGCAGGTCGGGCAGGTGGAGCTGGGCGGCGGCGGGGGCACCGACATGCGGGTGGCGATCACGGCGGCGCTGGCGATGCCGGAACGCCCGCAGATCCTGGTCGTGCTGACCGACGGGTACACGCCGTGGCCGGCCGAGTCACCGTCCTGCCGGATCGTCGCGGCGCTGATCGGGCAGGATCCGCCGGACCCGCCGTCCTGGATGGAGACGGTCCGCATCCCCACCGCGGACCTGTGACCGCGTTCAGACCACCAGCAGGGTCTTGCCGACGGTGGCGCGGGACTCGATCGCGGCGTGCGCGTCGGCGGCGCGTTCCAGCGGGAACCGCTGCCCGATCACCGGGCGCAGCCGGCCCGCCGCCGCCTCGGCCAGCGCGTGCTCGGTGCAGTCCCGCAGTTCCCGCGGGCCGGGCCGGGGCCGCAGCAGGGCGACGCCGCGTCCGGCGGCCTCGTCCTCGGGGATCTCGGCCCAGCCGCCGCCGGCCAGGCCGTAGCTGATCATCCGCCCGCCGCGGGCGAGGAGGCCGAACGCGGCCCGCGCGATGTCGCCGCCGACCCCGTCGAAGACGACGTCCACCTCCCCCGCCCGCCGCGTCCAGTCCGGCTCCCGGTAGTCCACCGTCACGTCGGCGCCCAGCTCGCGGGCCAGCGCGGTCTTGCGCGGGCCGCCCGCCGCGGCGACGACGTGCGCGCCCTCGGCCCGCGCGAGCTGCACCAGCAGGGTGCCGACCCCGCCCGCGGCGGCCTCGACCAGCACCCGGTCGCCGGGCCTGACCGCGGCGTGCCGCACCAGCATGGTCGCGGTGCGCCCGTCGGCCAGCAGCGCCACCGCCTCGTCCAGCGCCAGCCCCTCGGGCACCAGGAAGATCCCGGCGGCGTCCACGGCGACCCGCTGCGCGTATGCGCCGGAGCCCCCGGTGCCGGTGACGACCCGCGCGCCGACCAGCCCCGGGTCGACGCCGTCCCCCACCGCGGTGACCACGCCGCCGACGCCGTTGCCGGGGATCAGCGGCGGCTCCACCCGCCCGAACGGGCCGTTCCCGGAACGGATCTGGGTCTCCACGAACGTGATGTTCGCGAACACCACCTCGACCAGCACCTGTCCCGGCCCCGCCACCGGGTCGGGCGCGTCCCCGGCCACCAGCACCTCCGGGCCGCCGACCCCCGTCATCCACACCGCGCGCATCCGCGTTCCCCTCCGTCTCGGTCCGGGCACCAGCCTGCGACCTCGAGCATGGTCGAGGTCAACCGCGGCGCACGGCGGTAACCTCGCCGCGTGCGGACACTGACCACCCGCCGCCTGCTGCTGGAGCCGTGGCAGGAGCGGCACGCCCCCGACCTGCTCCGGCTGGCCACCGACATCCGGGTGATGCGCCACATCGGCACCGGCGTGTGGACCCCCGGCTACGCCGCCCGCCGCCACGTGCGGGCGCTGCGGCACTGGGCCGACCACGGGTTCGGGTGGCGCGCCGTCCACGACCGGGCGGACCGGTCGTTCCTCGGGCTGGTGTCGCTGATCCGCCCCGCCGGCCCGGTCGCCGGGGTCCCCGAGCCCGCGCTGGAGATCGGCTGGTGGGTGGCGCCGCACGCGTGGGGCCGCGGGATCGCCACCGAGGCGGCCTCCGCGGTGCTCGCCGAGGCGTTCGGCCGGCTGGGCGCCGCGGCCGTGGTGGCCCGCTTCCAGGTCGCCAACACCGGGTCCGCCCGGGTCACCGCCAAGCTCGGGCTGGTGCCGGTCGCCGAGGCCGCCGGGCCGGACGGCGAGCCGATGCGGATCTGCGCCTTGACCGGTGCCGAATACCGGCGTCATCGCCCGGCCGGGGACGATCCGGAAAATCCGGAATGATACGGCGGCATTTCAATGGAGTCACGAACATCGCCGGACTGTGACCGGTGATACATGGACGCGCCGCGATCGTCCTATGCTCGCACCCGGGGACGTGCTGCCCGGTGACCACCGGGAGGGCCGGAACGGCTGCGGACCGGGAGCCTGATGGATCAGACGATCTTCATCGTTGACGTCCAGGGGTTCAGTTCGCCCGAGCGCACCGCCGACGACCAGGAGGAGATCCGCCGGGGCCTGGAACGGGCGCTGCGGACGGCGTTCGCCGACTCCGGCCTGGACTGGGACGCCTGCCATTACGAGGACCGCGGCGACGGCTGCCTCATGGTGCTCCCGCACGAACACCGCGAGCGCCTGATCTCGCCCCTGCCCGGCCACCTGGCCAGGGAACTGCGCGAGCACAACGCCCGTCACCGGCCCGAGGCGCAGATCCGGTTGCGCGCGGCGGTGCACTTCGGCGACGTCCGCAGGGACGACCGGGGATACAGCGGCCAGGCCATCATCACCACCCGCCGGATGGTCGACGCCGAGGAACTGAAAACGGCGCTGGACGGCTCCTCCTCGCCGCTGGCGGTGATCGTGTCGGACTGGACGTTCGAGAACGTCGTCCGCAAGAGCCCGGACCACCATCACCACGACTACCGCTGGGTGACGGTCAGCCCCAAGAGCGGCGAGCCCATCGGCGCCTGGATCAGGCTGCCCGCGCCGCTGCGGCGCAGCGCCCCGCCGTCCACCCGGACGTTCGCCCGGATGCCCTCCGTCGGGACGTTCGCCCGGATGCCGTCCGCCCGGTCCGCCGCCGCCCTGGGCGCCGTGCTGTTCCTCGTCCTGACGCTCACCGCCGGGGGCGACGCGCTGCCCGGCGGCTGCCCGCGCCCGCCCGCCGAGATCCGGGTGCTGGCCTCGGCGGAGAAGGAACGCGTGATCCGCACGGTGGCCCGGGACTTCGAGCAGGTCTCCCGGGACGCCGGCGGCTGCCCGACCGTGCACGTGCGGGTGGCCTCGGTGCCGTTCGCCGGTGCGGTGGACGCCTCCCTCGACCAGGGCTGGCTGGACGGGGAGCAGGGCGAGGTGTCCGCCGAGGCCGACGTGTGGCTGCCCGACTCCGGCCTGGAGGTGGCCCGGCTGCGGCGGCTGCTGGAGGACGGCCGGGCACCGGGGATCTCGGTGCACTCCCTCGGCTCCGTCGCCCAGTCGGTGGTGGTGGCGGCGGTGCCCCGGCAGATGGCCGACGCGCTGGGCCTGGACGGCGGCGCCTACCGCTGGGAGGACATGCCGGACTGGCCGCAGCGGCATCCCGGCGGCGCGTTCTTCGCCCGCCCCTCACCCCGGTCCTCCAGCGTGGGACTGGCCGCCACGGTGGCCCTGTACCGCGCGACGCTCCACGTGGGAGCGCTGACCGCCGAGACGCTGGGCGAGGCGGGCGCGCCGGAGCGGCTGCACGCCGTCGAGCACATCATGACCCAGGGCGACGAGGACCCGATGCGGCTGCTGTGCGCGCTGCGGAACGCCCCGCCCGACAGCGAGCTGCGCCGCACCGCGTTCCTGATCTCCGAGAAGACGGTCCTGGACTACCGCAGCCAGGAGTCGCTGGCCGACCGGTGCGGGCCGTCGTCGATCGCCCCGGAGCTGGTGCCGCTGTACGCCGAGGGCGGGGCGCCGCTGCTGGACCACCCGTTCGTGGTGATCGACCGGACGGAGCTGCCGCGCAGCCCGGCGCGCAGCGTGGCCGTCGAGGAGTTCTACCGGTACCTGCTGGGCGACCAGGCGCAGCAGCGGCTGCGGCAGGCCGGATACCGCGACACGGCCGGCGTGGGCTCCGGCCAGGACCCGCTGGTGCCCTACCGGCCCGCCGTGCGCGAGCAGTACGGGCTGTTCGACGACCCGGCGCTGCTGGACGCCTGGGACCGGGTGCGCCGCTCGGCCCGGGTGCTGCTGGCGATCGACCAGTCCCGCACGATGTCCGAGCCGTTCCCCTACCACAAGGGGACCCGGCTGGCGGCGGCGGTGGACGCGCTGGGGCTGTCGCTGCGGCTGGTCGGCGCCCGCGACGAGATCGGGCTGCTGGGCTTCGCCGCCGGCCTGGACGGCGGCCGCGACCACCGGCTGCTGCTGCCGCTCGGCCGGCCGGCCGCCGGGCACCGCGGGGACATGGACCGCGCCCTGCGCGGGCTGCGCGTCCTGGACGCCGCCCCGGCGCTGCACGACGCGATCGGCGCCGCCGTGGACCGGCTGCGCGCCGACGACGGCGACCCCGACACCACGGACGCGGTCATCGCGATCGCCGACGGCACCGACCCGGACGGCCCCAGCACCGCCGCGCTGGCCGACCGGCTGGCCGCCGGGGACCCGGTGCGGGTGTTCGTGATCGCGTTCCGCGCGGGCGGCTGCACGGCCGGGCTGGACGAGGTGACCCGCGACAGCGGCGGCGAGTGCTACGAGGTCGACGGGATGACCGGGATGCGCCGCGCGCTGGACGGCATCGCGGCGGGACTGTGGGGGGTCCCGCGCCCATGACGATCCCGAGCAGGCCCGAGGAGGCAGGCGTGCGCGCCCTGCTCTGCGCGATCGCGGCGGTGGTGCTGGCGGCGGCCGGGTGCGCCCCGGCGGGCGGGGACGACCGGGGGATGATCGTGTTCGCCGACGGCCGGGACACCAGCCAGGGCGCGCAGATCAAGGCGCTGGTCAACCGGTGGAACGCCGACCATCCCGGCCAGTACGTGCGGATGGTGGAGCTGCCGGAGTCCACCGACGACCACCGCGCCCAGCTGGCCGCCCGCGCCCAGGACGCGATGGCCGCGCCGTCCGCCACGGGCGGCTGCGCCGACGTGATCACCCTGGACGTGGTGCGGACCGCCGAGTTCGCCCACTGGGGGTACATCGAGCCGCTGGACCCGGACGACTTCGACGGGGACGCGTTCCTGCCGACCACGCTGGAGACCGGCCGGTACCGGGGCCGGCAGTACGGCATCCCGCTGCGCGCCGACGTGGGGCTGCTGTACTACCGCAAGGACGTCCTGGACGCCGAGGGGATGCGGCCCCCGCGGACCTGGGAGGAGCTGCGCCACCAGGCGGTGACGGTGGCGCCCCGGCACGGGCTCGCCGGTTACGTCACCCAGCTCGACCGGTACGAGGGCTTCACCGTCAACGCCCTGGAGGCGATCTGGGCCGCCGGGGGCGCCGTGGTGGACGGCGAGGGCGACGCGGTCCTGGACCCCGCCGAGGCCGGCCGGGGCTTCCAGCGGATCCCGCAGGGACTGCGCGACCGGTGGATCCTGCCGGATTCGGTCGACTACAACGAGGAGGGGGCGCGGATCGCGTTCCAGGGCGGCCGGGCCCTGTTCATGCGGAACTGGACGTACGCGTACCGGCTGCTGGGCGCGCAGGGCTCGCCGCTGCTGGGCAGGTTCGGCGTGGCGCCGCTGCCGTGGTCCTCGGCGCTCGGCGGGTGGAACCTGGCGCTGTCGCGGTGCTCGCGCAACCGGGACACCGCGCGGGCCTTCATCCGCTATCTGACCAGCGAGTCCAGTGAGCGGACGCTGTTCACCGGGGCGGGGTTCGCGCCGGCGCGGCGCGCCCTGTACGAGGATCCGATCCTGACGCGGGCCTACCCGCACCTGCAGGAGATCCGCCGGACGGTGGAACGCGCCCGGTCCCGGCCGGTCACCCCGGACTACGACCGGCTGTCGGACACCCTGCAGGAGCACCTGCACCCCACCCTGACCGATCCGCCGGCGGTGGCGCACCGGATGTCGGACCTGGCCGAGGACCTGCGCGCCCTCACCGCCGCCGGATAGCCGGGGCACCGGCCGGGAGCCGGTCGGGAGCCGGTCAGGACTTGCGCGCCTTGGCGGTGCGCCTGCGGTTCTCCTTCTTGATCGCTTCCACCAGTTCGTCCTTGGACATCCGGGAGCGCCCCTGGATGCCCAGGCTCTTGGCCACCTCGTACAGGTGCTGCTTGCTGGCGTTGGCGTCGACGCCCTCGGCGCTGGGCTCCTTGCGGGACTGCGGGCGGGGCGTGGCCGACTGCTTGTCGGAGGGGCCCTTGGCCTTGCCCTCCTTGCCGCCCTTGGGCAGCCAGCGGTCGCCGATCTTCTCGAACGCGTGCTTCAGCGCGCCGAACGCGGTGCGGTGCGCGCGCTCGCCCTCGCCGTACTCCTCGACGGCCGAGTCGTGGGCCTTGATCCAGGTCCGCTGGGCCTTCTCCGGGGAGCGCCGCAACGTCGACGGAAGCTCCTCACGGCCGGGCATCTGCTTCTCCTTCCCTGCGATGACGCGCAGGGTCTACCCGGCCGCGGCCCCCTCATGCGCCGGTCGGCGCGACGCGTCGTAGGCGCGGACCTGTTCCAGCAGGTCGGCGGCCAGGACGGGGCTGCGGGCGGCGACGAACGACACCGGCCGCTCGTGCATGGACCGGCGCACCGCCAGCGGCCCGCCGTCCAGGCCGACCACATGGCCGCCGGACTCGGCGACCAGGAACATCCCGGCGCACACGTCGAGCAGGGCGGCGTCCCGGCACACCATCGCGTCCAGCGCCCCGCCCGCGACCAGCGCCAGGTCCAGCGCGGGCGCCCACATGTTGACCACCCGCTTGCAGCGCTCGCTCATCCACCCGGCGAACCCGTGGCCCCACGCGCGGCCGTCCTCGGCGTACCCGGTGACCAGGGACACCGTCGCCCGGTGCAGCGGCGTCCCGGCGTCGGGGACGGGCCGGGGGGTCAGCGGGCCGCCCCGCACGCAGTGCGCGGTCCGGCCGGTCAGCGGGTCGGCGACGACCGCCAGCACCACGTCCTCGTCATGGAACAGGGAGATCGCCAGGGCGCAGTGCGCGATGCCGTAGCCGAAGTTGTTGGTGCCGTCCAGCGGGTCGACCGCCCACAGGAACTCCTCGCCGCCCCACCGGTCGAACTCGTCCTCCTCGGCCACGATCCCGTAACCGGGGCAGGCCTCCCGGAGGGCGTCCACGATCACCTTCTGGGCGATGACGTCGGCGGTCAGCTGGACGTCGTGCGGCCCCTTGTAGGCGTTGACGAACCGCTGCCCGAACTGGTCGCGGATGGCGTCGGCCGCCGCCTCGGCGGCCTGCCGGGCGACCTGCAGCCGCGACGTCCAGGTGGTGACGGGATCCTTGACGGTCACGTTCATGGGGGGATCTCCCTGTCCCGGCCGGCCTGCCCCCGGCTGCGCCTGATCCGATATTCCTCCGCCAGGACGGCCGGCGCCAGCGCTCCGAGCACTGTGACCAGAACCGTGGTCGCTCCGGCGAGTATCTTGTCGCGTCCGGATGAGGACTGCAGTTGTTCCAATACCCCGAACTGGCCGAGAACCAGCAGCAGCACCGTCACCGTCAGCAGCGCCAGCCACACCGTCGTCATCCGGTTCCGCCAGGTGCGCCGCGGCTCGGGCGGCCGGGCGTGCCGGTCGACCAGCCCGCCCGACAGCCGGGCCAGGGCGCGCCGTTCGGCCTCGTGGTGGCGGCCCAGCACCAGCGGGGCCAGGTCGCGGACGCTGGAGTCCAGCACCGTGCGCAGCGCGAACACCGCGCCGTGCACCGCCCAGATGGGGGTCACGTCGGGGGCGGTGAGGGTGGACCGCCAGCCGCCGCCGGGCCGTTCCAGGTCCAGCAGTTGCAGCGTGGCCGACAGCACCACCGGATGGCTCAGGTCGTACCCGCACTCGCACAGCGCGGCCAGCGCCCACGGGGTGGCGAAGTGCCGGAAGTCCATGTGGACCGGCCGCTGCGGATCGACCGGCGTGGTGAACGAGGTCGGCTCCCACGGCTCGGGCTGGTCGGGCCGGAACGTCCGCAGCAGGTACTCGCATCCGGACTCGACGACGCGGTCGGTGGGCGGGAGCCCGGCCTGGCGCAGCGCCAGCAGGGCGGCGGCGGTGTAGGCGGGCGAGGACGACACGGTCTCGTCGCCGACCGCGCTGGTGGCGCCCCATCCGCCGTCCGGGCACTGGGCGGCCCGCAGCCACTGCACGCTCTGCCGCACCGCGTCGGCGCGGCCGTGACAGGCCAGCATCCGCACCGCCCACGCGGTCGGGAACACCAGCGGCCGCCCGCCGTCCAGGGCCGCCGACGCCCAGCCGCCGCCCTGGCGCTGCTGCCGTTCCAGCCACTTGAGCCCGCGGTCGACGGCCTCCTCGACGCCCGGGTCGCGGCGGGCCTCGCGGAACGCCCACAGGCAGGCGCAGGTGCTCTCGGTGATCGACACGTCCGCGGTGCCGCCCACCAGCGACCACTTGATCTGCCAGCCGCCGTCGTCGTTCTGCATCCCGCGCAGCGTGTCCAGGCCCCGCTCGACCTGCTCGCCGGTGCGGTCCCGGGCCCCGTGCAGGCTGATCAGCACGCCGTGCGCGGTGGACATGGTGCCGATCGAGCCGCGCCGCTGCATGTACTGCTCCCAGCCCCAGTGGCCGGACTCGGTGGTGCGGCGGCGCTCGGTGAACGCCACCGCCCGGTGCAGCGCGTCCTCGATCCGGCCGGCCAGCCCCGGCGCGCACCGGGCGGCGCGGTGCCAGTTCCGGGCGGCCTCGAAGTGCTCGGGACGCCGCAGGTCGCGGCGGCGCGACCGCAGGTCGGCGACCGGCAGCAGGCGCAGCCCCGCGGCCTCGGGCGGGGCGCCCCGCAGCACCGCGGCGACCGCCAGGTGCATCGCGTCGCCGGGCTGGTCGGGCCGCACGGCGACGTCCAGCAGCCCCAGCGGCTCGACGTCCAGGTCGAGCTGCCGGGCGGCCAGGCCGCGCACCAGCTCGCCCAGCTCGCGGTGGTCGTGCCCGGTCGGGTCGCCGGTCACCGTGAGGTGCGGGCAGCTCAGCCGGCCGCCGGAGTCGTGCACCAGCACGTGCTCGCCGGCGGCGTCCAGCAGGACCAGCTCGACCCGGACGGGGCGGGCGCCGGACCGCCCGGCGGGCGGGACGGGCCGCCGGGGCTCGGGAACGCTCATCGGCCGCCCGGTTCGTCGGCCGCGGCCCCGGCGGGCGCGGGCACCGGCAGGTCGTACAGGCCGTCGCGGGCCAGGAACTTCTCCCGGCTGATCCGCACCTGGGAAATGGCGCGGTGCACCCCGACCTTCAGGATCGGCTCGCTGTAGGTGTACCCGCGCGGGTCCACCGAGTCGAAGAACCGCCCGGCCGGGTCGACCGCGGCGTAACTGCCGGGCATCACGTCGTTGTCCTCGGGGATCAATCGTATTCCCACCGACTCCACACGGAGATTGCGGGAGACGAAGTCGGTGAACTGTCGGGGGGTGACCAACAACGATTCGACTTTACCCGAGTTCTGCCCGGCCACGGGCAGCACCTGGAACACCTTCCAGCGTTCCGGACGGGCCGCGATGACGAAGCCGGTCATGTCCTCGCGCCAATTGCGGGCGGTCACCACGGTGTTCACCTTGAGCCGGAAGCCCAGGCCCCGTACGCGGCGGCACAGCGCCAGGTACTCGTCGGGCTCCATGACGCGGCCGGCCGTGGCGCGGCCCAGCAGCCGCAGCGTTTCGGGGCGGGCGCTGTCGACGCTGACGGTGATCCAGTCCAGCACCCCGCGCAGCCGCTGCAGCATGGCCTCGTCGAGCAGGCTGCCGTTGGTCACCACGGAGGTGACCATGCCGAGCCGGTGCGCCAGCGCCACCAGGTCGGGGAGCCAGGGGCACAGCAGCGGCTCCCCGCCGGCGAAGGTGAGCTTGCGGAACCCGGCCTCGGCCAGCCGGGCCACGACCCGTTCGGCGTCGTGCCGCGGCAGATGGCCCTCGGGCAGCACGGTGCGCCGGACGTCCCGGAACGTGGCGAAGCAGAACCGGCAGCTCATGTTGCACGGCTGCCAGAGATGGAAGTTGACGGTCTCGACCGGTACCTGCGGGGAGTTGGTCACGAGCACCGGTGCGAGCCCCCTGGCTGGTGGCGGATTCGTCGCCGTCCGGCGACCGCGGCCTTGGCCACATGGTAAACACGCCGAACGCCCGGGAGCGAGACTTTATCCACGGAATGTCGGGTTGTGCGTAATGTTACCGGTTGGCCGGGCGGCGTTCCGGATTGGCCGCCACGCTCCGGCCGGAAAACCGCGTCACATGCCACCGAGTGCGTTTACCTGCGCCGCCCCGCCGGAGCCGGTGAATGGGAGCGGCGCACCCGGGAATGCCTCCCCGCATGATCGGTGCGCATGTGCTGGTCGGATACGTCCCCGACCAGCAGGCCGACGAGGCGCTGGCGCTGGCCCGCGCCATCGTCGCGCTGACCGGCGGCCGGCTCACCGTCGCCGCCGTCCACCCGCCCGGCCGGGCCGGCGCGGCCAGCGAGGCGGGCGACACGCTGCGCCGGGCCGCGGAGGTCCTCGGCGACGAGCCCGCCGACTTCGTCGCCCAGGAGAGCCGGGGCGTCGGCCGCGGGCTGAGCGTGCTGGCCGGGAAGGTGGGCGCGGACCTGATCGTCATCGGCTCGGCCGCCGGGGGCGCCCGCGGGCAGATCGCCGTCGGCGGCGCCGCCGACCACCTGCTGCACGCCTCCTCGGAGGCGGTGCTGCTCACCCCCTCCGGCTACCGGCCCCCGGAACGGGTGGAGCGCATCACCGTCGGCTACGTGCGCCGGCCGCAGTGCGACGAGGCGGTGGGCCGGGCCGCGGTCGCCGCCGAACGGCTGGACGTCCCGCTGCGGCTGCTGACCCTGGCGCTGGACGAGGCCGACGAGGGCGCGCTGCGCGACGACCTGGCGCTGGCGGTCCCGCTGGCCACCGGTGCCGCCGGGCTGGACCCCGGCGCGGTGCAGACCGAGCTGGCGGCGGGTCACGACGTGGCCGCCGCGCTGGCCGCCACCGACTGGCTGGACGGCGAGCTGCTGGTGTGCGCGAGCAGCGAGGACGCCGCCGTGCACCGGGTGTTCCTGGGCGAGATGGCGCTGAAGGTGCTGCGCGCCGCCCCCTGCCCCGTCGCCGTGCTGCCCCGCGGCCGCGACTAGGCCGCCTCCCGGGGCGGGCTAGCAGGAGCCGATGCCGGTCAGGGAGCGGACCGACAGCTCCGTGTGCCGGCCGGGGTCGGCCTTCTCCCGGCCGAGCAGCGTGCCCAGGACCGCGCACAGGAAGCCGAACGGGATCGACACCAGTCCCGGGTTCTCCAGCGGGAACCAGTGGAAGTCCACGCCCGCCGGGAACAGCGACAGGCTCTCGCCGGTGACCGGATCGGTCCTGCCGGAGACCACCGGGGAGAACGCCACCAGCAGCAGCGCCCCCGCCAGCCCGCCGTAGATCCCGCACACCGCGCCGGTGGTGGTGAACCGCCGCCAGCACAGCGCCAGCACCAGGGCGGGCAGGTGCGCCGAGGCCGCGATCGCGAACGCCAGCGCCACCAGGAACGCCACGTTCAGGTTCCGGGCGAACACGGCCGCCGCGACCGCCAGCGCCCCGATCAGCAGCGTCGCCGCCCGGGCCACCGCGACCTGCTGGGACTCGCGGGGACGGCCGTACATCAGCACGTGCCCGAAGAAGTCGTGCGCCAGCGACGTGGCCGAGGCGATCACCAGCCCGGACACCACCGCCAGGATGGTGGCGAACGCGACCGCCGAGACGAACGCCAGCAGCAGGTCCCCGCCGACCGGGCCGCCCACGTGCTCGCCCAGCGCCCGCGCCAACTGCGGCACCGCGGTGTTGCCCGACGGGTCCTCGGCGGCGATGGCCCGCGGGCCCACCAGGGCGGTCGCGCCGAACCCCAGCACCAGCGTCATCAGGTAGAACACGCCGACCAGGACGATCGTCCAGTGCACCGACCGGCGGGCGGCGCGGCCGTCGGGGACGGTGAAGAAGCGGGTGACGATGTGCGGGAGCCCGGCGGTGCCGAGCACCAGGGCCAGCGCCAGGCTGATGAAGTCCAGCTTGCTCAGCAGGGTGGCGACCGGGTCCCCGGCGACCTCCCGGCCGTACCGCAGGCCGGGGGCCAGGAAGTCGTCGCCGTGCCCGCTGGCCTCGGCCGCCGCGCTGAGCATCGCCCCGGGGGCGAAGCCGAACCGGGCCAGCACCAGTACCGTCAGCACCGCCGCGCCCGCCATCAGCAGGGCCGCCTTGACGATCTGCACCCAGGTGGTGCCCTTCATCCCGCCGTACATGACGAAGCAGATCATCAGCAGCCCGACCACGACGATGGTGGCCACGTGCGCGGTCTCGGCGGACACGCCGCCGAAGGTGCCGCCGGAGCGCACGCCGAGCACCAGGGACACCAGCGCGCCCGCCCCGACCATCTGCGCCAGCAGGTAGAACACCGACACGGTGACGGTGGAGACGGCGGCGGCGGTGCGGACCGGGGGCTGGCGCATCCGGTACGCCACCACGTCGGCCAGGGTGAACCGGCCGCTGTTGCGGATCGGCTGGACCAGCAGCAGGGTCAGCACCCAGGCCACCAGGAACCCGATCGAGTACAGGAACCCGTCGTAGCCGGACAGGGCGATGATCCCGGCGATGCCCAGGAACGAGGCGGCGGACATGTAGTCCCCGGCCAGCGCCAGCCCGTTCTGCGGCCCGGTGAAGGACCGGCCGCCGGCGAAGAAGTCCTCCGCGCCCCGGGTGTTCAGCCGGGCCCAGACGGTGATGCCCAGGGTGATCAGCACGAACGCCAGGAAGAGGCCGAAGGTCAGCACCCGCCCGCCGTCATCGGCGGCGGCCAGGGGGCTCATCGCGCCGTCCCCTTCACCCCGGGGCGGGCGGGGCTTCGGCCGAGGTCGGTCCACTCCCCCGAGACCTGGTCGCGGCGCAGGCCGGACACGGGCGAGGGCGGGCGGTGCCGCCGCGGGGCGGCGGGCGCGGGCACGGGGACCGGCTCGCGCACGGGCACGGGCACCGGCGGCACGGCCGGCAGGCGGGTGGTCGCGCCGCGCCCGGCGTCCGCGCGGAGCTCCTCCGCCAGAGGATCGAGGGCCAGCCGCGCGTACACCGCGTACAGCGCCGCCAGCAGCCAGGTGACGGCGAACTGCAGCAGCCCCAGCGTCAGCCCCGCGTTGAGATCCCCGAGCACCGGGCGTTCCAGCAGGTCCCTGGCGAACGCCGACAGCAGCACGTACGCCAGGTACCAGCCCAGGAACAGCACCGCCGTCACCAGTACGAGCGTCCGGTGCCGCACCCGCAGCGCCCGGAACCTGCCGTCTCGCGCGATGGCCGCGTAGTCGACCGGACGGTCGCCGCGGCCGCTGCCGCTCGCCATACGTCTTCCCCCCTCATGGCCTGCCCCCGGACCTGTCACTCCCCTATGAGATCAGACGATCACGGAGAGTACGACCGGTTCGCGGAAATGACCGGAAATCCCCAGGGGGGACGGCCGGGCCGAGGGGATCAGGACCAGGCGGGATGCCCGACTCCGGGCGGGCCGAGCGGCCGTGCGCCGGACTCCCCCTCCCGCACCGGCATCGCGTAGATCTGCGGGGTGGCGACCGGGCCGCGCACGAACGCCAGCCACTCGCCGTCCGGCGACCAGGTCGGGTCCATGTCGTGCGCCTGGTCGGTGGTGAGCTGCCGGAACCCCGAGCCGTCGTCCTTGACCACGGCGATGTCGTTGGTCCTGCCCTCGCCGTTCATGAGGGTGAAGGCCAGCTCGTCGCCGTCGGGGGACCACACCGGGTCGTTGGCCCCGTTGGGGGCGCTGGTCAGCTTGGTCCAGCCCTTGTCGGGCTCCTCGGGGTCCAGGCAGTAGATCTGCTGGGTGCCGTCCCGCCTGCTCCAGAACGCGATCTTGCCGTCCTCGGACCAGGTGGGGTCGTCCTTGGCGGCCTCGTCATGGGTGAGCTGGACGGTGTGCCCGGTGGCCACCTCGCCCACGTGGAGCTGCGCGACGCCGTCGACCTTCACCATCGCCGCCAGGTACCGGCCGTCCGGCGACCAGGCCACCCGGCTGCGGGGCACGATCCCCTGCCCGATCCGGCGAAGCCCGCTCCCGTCGGCGTTCATCACCCAGATCTCCGAGGTCTCGGCGCCCGCCCGCCACCGGGTGAAGGCGATCTGGTCCTTCTTCGGGGACCACTGCGGCAGCACGTCGCATCCCTCGCCCTGGAGGATCTGCCGGGCCTGGGCGACCTCCCGCCCCGGCACCAGGCGGCCCACCCGGGCGTGGCACTCCCTGGCCCAGCCGGGCTCGAAGTCGATCCGCACCAGCATCGGGTCGTCCGGCGGCCCCGAGGGGGCGGCGGTCCCGCCGGTCCCGGTCCGGTCGCCGTCCGGCAGCAGGTTGATCGCCGCCACCAGCCCGGCCGCCACGATCAGCACACCGGCGACGGCGCCCAGCACCGGGGCCCTGCGGCGCGGCGGCCGTCCCGCAGGGCCCATCCGCTCGGTGGGCGCGACGACCGGCGGCAGGGTGTCGGGAACCGGACGCGGCTCGGGGGCGGGCGACGGGGGCGGCGGCTGCGGGGTGCGGGCGGGCCGGGTGTCGGCGGCGGTCGCCGCGGGGTGCGGGTCGGTCGCGGTCTGCAGGGGCCCGGGGTCGGCGGTGGTCTCGTCCGCGTCCGCGGCGGGCGCGGGCTGCTCCTCCAGGGACAGGTCGTCGCCCCATGCCTCGGTCAGGGTGGTGGCCACCGCGGACTCGCCGCCTCCGCCGACCAGCGACAGCAGCAGTTCCTGCGCGGTGGGCCGGGCGGCCGGGTCCTTGTCCAGGGCGCGGCGCACCAGCGAGGCCAGCGGCTCGGGCAGCGGGCCCAGGTCGGGCTCGGCGTGCACCACGCGCGCCGCCATCACCTGGAACGTGCCGTGCCCGAACGGGTTGCGGCCGTTCCCGGCGAACGCCACCAGGCAGCCCCAGGCGAACACGTCCACCGCCGGGGTGACCGGCCGGTTGAGGATCATCTCCGGGGCGATCCACCCGGGGCTCCCGATCACCTGCCCGGTCTGGGTGTGGGCGCCGGCCACGTCCAGCGCCCGCGCGATGCCGAAGTCGATCACCCGGGGCCCGGAGATGGACAGCAGCACGTTGCTGGGCTTGAGGTCGCGGTGCACCAGGCCCGCCGAGTGGATCGCCAGCAGCGCCGCCGCCACCCCCACGGCGACGCCGTTCAGCAGGCCGGGCGACAGCGCCCCGTGCTCGGAGACGTGCTCCAGCAGCGACGGCCCCTGGATGTACTCGGTGACCATGTAGAGGCGGCCGCCGTCCTCGCCGTGGTCGAGCACCTGCGCGGTGCAGAACGACGCCACCCGCTTGGCGCTGCGCACCTCGTCGCGGAACCGCGCCAGGAACGCCCGGTCCCCGGCCAGCTCGGGCCGCACCACCTTGACCGCCACCGGCGGCCCGCCCTCGCGGCGGCCGAGGTACACCGCCCCCATGCCGCCCTCGCCGAGCTTGGCCTCCAGCGCGTACGCCCCGATGCGCCGCGGGTCGTCCGGGCCGAGCGCGCGCCCGGACGCCTCCGCTGACCCAGCCTGCCGCCCGCTGTCCATGGTCGACCCGCCTCTCCCGACCTCGGCCCCGAAACTACCCCTCGCCCGCCCGGAGCACAGCAGGCCGGACGGCCGATATCGGCAATGTCATCGAATCGGTAGATGTGCCGGGCCGGCCGTTGGTTCGCCTTTCGGCGATCTGGAGCCCCGGCGAACGACGGTCTCAGCGGTCGGCGGGGAACTCGGCGGGGATGGTGTCCAGGCGGCGCAGGATGACGCCCTCGCGCAGCGCCCACGGGCACAGTTCCAGTTCGGGGACGCCGAACAGGTCCATGGCGGCGTCGGCGACGACCGCACCGGCCGGCAGCAGCGGGGCGCGGCGCTCGGAGACCCCGGGCAGTTCGGAACGTTCCCGTACGGTCATCCGGGCCAGCTTCTCGCTCCACTCGATCAGGTCGGCGTGCCGCAGCACCCGCTTGACCAGGGGGCCCTCGGTGGAGGGGGCGGCGCCGGCGATCCGGGCGAGCTGCTTGAAGGTCTTGGAGGTGGCGACCGCGTGGTCGGGCGGGCCGTACCGGGCGACCTCGCCGACCCGGCGGGCGATCTCGGCGCGCACGTAGCGGCGCAGCTCGCGCAGCCGCTCGGGGTCCGGCGGGTCCCCGGCCAGCCGGTCGCGGGTCAGCCGGCCGGCCCCCAGCGGCAGCGAGATCGCCACGTCGGGGGCCTCGTCGATGCCGGAGGCGATCTCCAGCGAGCCGCCGCCGATGTCGATCACCAGCAGCCGGCCCGACGACCAGCCGAACCAGCGGCGCACCGCCAGGAACGTCAGCCGCGCCTCCTCCTCGCCGGGCAGCACCTGCAGCCCGGCCCCGGTGGCGGCGTTGACCTCGGCGAGCACCTCCTCGCCGTTGGCGGCCTCGCGCACCGCGGAGGTGGCGAACGCCAGCAGGTCCTCCACGCCCTTGTCCTCGGCGACCCGCAGCGCGTCGCGGACGAAGGCCAGCAGCCGCTGCCGGCCCTCCTTGCTGATCCGGTCGCCGTCCAGCAGGTCGGCCAGCCGCATCTCCTCCTTGTGGGAGTAGGCGGGCAGCGGCCGGGCGCCCCGGTGCGCGTCCACGACCAGAAGGTGCACGGTGTTCGAGCCCACGTCCAGCACGCCGAGTCGCATGACCTCGACGGTATCGGACCAGCACAGCCCGGTGATCCGCCGGAAGGTCGCAAAGCGGGCGCCCCGGGGTCACACGGTGGTGCCCAGGCCCCCGTCCACCGGGATCACCGCCCCGGTCACGTACGCGCCGGCGCGGCCGGACAGGTAGATCGCCACCCCGGCCATGTCGTCGGGCCGGCCGATGCGCCGCATCGGCGCCGCCGCGGCGATCTGCTCCCCGAAGGCGTCCAGCGTGGCGGCCATCATCTTGGACTCGAACGGGCCGGGCGCGACGGCGTTCACGGTGATGCGGCGGGGCCCCAGCTCGCGGGCCAGCACCCGGGTCATGTGGTGCAGGGCGGCCTTGCTGGCCGAGTACGAGTAGGTCGGCAGCGCCGGGACGTGCAGCCCGTCGATGCTGCCCACGTTGATCACGCGGGCCGGGTCGTCGGCGGTGGCGGCGGCCTCCAGCATCGGCAGGAACGCCCGGGTCAGGAAGAACGGGGACTTGAGGTTGAGGTTCAGCACCTTGTCCCACGCCGAGGCGGGGAACTCCTCCAGTGGCGCGCCCCAGGTCGCGCCCGCGTTGTTGACCAGGATGTGCAGGGCCTGCTCGCGCTCGCCGACCTCGCGGGCCAGCCGCAGGCACTCCTCCTCGGTGGACAGGTCCGCGGGGATGGCGTTGACCTCGCCGTACTGCGACAGCTCCTTGGCGGCCTCGGCGCAGGCGTCCGGCTTGCGGGAGCTGATGTGCACCCGGGCCCCGGCCTGCAGCAGTCCCCGGGCCATCATCATCCCGATCCCCCGGGTCCCCCCGGTGACGACGGCGACCTTCCCGGTCAGATCGAACAGGTCCACGGTTCCTCCCCTGGTCACGGACGGCACGTCCCCGGCATTGTGGACCACCGTCCCCCCGGCCGGGCATCTGGGGTCGTCCCCCGGCCGGCGGGTCAGGGCAGCTCGGCGGCCGTGGGGAACGAGGGCTGGGCGCCCTCGCGGCGGACGGCGGCGGCGCCGGCGCGGACGGCGAAGCGGGCGGCGGCGGCCAGGTCGTCGCCGCGGGCCAGCCGCAGGCACAGCGCGGCGGTGAACGCGTCCCCGGCGCCGGTGGTGTCGACGGCCCGGACCCGCGGGGCGGGGATCCGGGCGGTGCCGGTGGCGTCGGCGGTCACGGCCCCCGCCGCACCGAGGGTGATCACCGCCGAACGGGGGCCGAGGGCGCGCAGCGCGGCGGCGCCGGCGGCCGGGTCGCCGACCGCCCCGTCCAGCAGGTACGCCGCCTCGTGCTCGTTCACCACCAGCGGGTCGCACAGCGCCAGCACGGCGAGCGGCACCGGACCGGCCGGGGACGGGTTGAGCACCACCCGGGCCCCGGCCGCGGCGGCGGTCTCGGCGGCGCGCCGCACGGCGGGCATCGGGATCTCCAGTTGCAGCGAGACCACCCGCGCCGCGCCGACCACCCCGGCGGCCCGGTCGATGTCGTCCGGTGTCACCCGTCCGTTGGCGCCGGGCGAGACGATGATGGAGCTCTCCCCCTCCGGCCCGACGGTGATCAGCGCGGTGCCGCTCGGACCCGGCGTCGTCACGAGGGCGTCCAGGGCGACCCCGGCGCGTTCCAGCGAGCCGCGCAGCAGCGTCCCGTAGGGGTCGTCGCCGACCCGGCCGACGAACGCGACCCGCCCGCCGAGGCGGGCGGCGGCCACCGCCTGGTTGGCGCCCTTGCCGCCGGGGACGACCGCCAGGTCCGACCCCGGCACCGTGTGCCCGGGGGCGGGCCACCGCTCGACGCGGACCACCAGGTCGGCGTTGGCGGAGCCCACCACCACGACGTCGTGCTGTTCGGTCACACCCGCAGCCTAGGAGGCGACGGTGCTCGGCTCCTTCTCGTCCACGGCGTCCTGCGCGTGGCTGGTGGCCGGGACGCCGCGCAGCAGCACGGCGGTCAGCACGGCGGCGACCGCCACCAGCACCGCGGCGGCCGCGGCGGCCAGGTGCAGGCCGCCGGTGAACGCCTCGCGGGCGGTGGCCAGCAGCGCGTCGCCGAGGCCGCCGGGCAGCCGGCTCGCGGCCTCGGCCGCGCCGCCCAGGGTGTCGCGGGCCGCCTGCTCGGCCTCGGCCGGGACCCCGGCGGGGGCGTCCATCCCGGCGCGGTAGACGGCGGCGGCGATGCTGCCGAACACCGCCAGCCCCAGCGCGCCGCCGAACTCCTGGGCGGTCTCCGACAGCGCCGAGGCCGCGCCCGCCCGTTCCGGCGGGGCCGCCGCGATGATCATGTCGGTGCCCAGCACGATCATCGGGGAGGCGCCGACGAAGAACAGGGTCTGCCCGGCGATCAGCGGCAGCAGCCCGGAGTCGGCACCCGCCCGGGTCAGCAGGGCGACGCCGACGGCGGCGATCCCCAGTCCGACCGCGGCCACCGTGGCGGGACGGAACCGCTGGGCCAGCGCCGGGGCCGCCAGGAGCGCCACGACGATCGCCGCCGACTGCGGCAGCGCCCACAGCCCGGCCTCCAGCGGGCTCAGGCCCAGCACCAGCTGCAGGTACTGGGCGGTGAGCATGCCCATGCCCGGGCCGACCAGGATGACCAGGATGAGCACGCCCAGCGAGACGCTGAACCGGCGCTGGGCGAACAGCCGCAGGTCCAGCATCGGGTCGGCGATCCGGCGCTGCCGCCGCACGAACACCGCCAGGATCACCGCGCCCGCCGCCAGGGCGGCCAGCGGGCCGGCGCCGGCCCCGTAGGCGGCGATCTCCTTGAACCCGTAGATCACCGCGATCACGCCGGTCAGCGAGAGCAGCACGCTCGCCGGGTCGACGCGGCCCGGGGCGGGGTCGCGGGACTCCGGCAGCAGCAGCGGGCCGAGCACGGCCAGCACCGCCATCACCGGCACCGCGACCAGGAACACCGAGCCCCACCAGAAGTACTCCAGCAGGACCCCGCCCACCAGCGGGCCGAGGACCATGCCGCCGCTGAAGCCGATCATCCACAGGCTGATGGCCCGGGTGCGCTGGGCCGGATCCAGGAACATGTTGCGGATCAGCGACAACGTGGACGGCATCAGCGTGGCCCCGGCCACCCCCAGCAGCGCCCGCGCCAGGATCAGCAGCTCGGCGCTGGGCGCGTAGGCGGCCAGCACCGAGGCGATCCCGAACGCGGTGCCGCCGATCAGCAGCAGCCGGCGCCGCCCGATCCGGTCGCCGAGCGATCCCATGGTGATCAGGAACCCGGCGATCAGGAAGCCGTACACGTCGTTGATCCACAGCAGTTGCGAGCTGCTGGGCCGCAGGTCGGCGCTGAGCTCCGGCTGGGCCAGGTGCAGCACGCTCATGTCGATGGAGATGAGCAGGGTCGGCAGCACCAGGACGGCCAGGCCCGCCCACTCCCGGCGGCCCGCGCGGGCGGGGATCTCGGAGGTCATGCCCGCAACGCTAGGACCTCGACCATGGTTGAGATCAACTGGTTTTCCGCGGTGACGCCGGTCACCCCCGGGGATCCTGACGAAGTCGGGACCGGATCGTCATGGTCCGCCCCCTTGCCGTCCATGATCACCGACGATAGGACCGAAGGGACATTCCTGGAGGTCCCTGGTGAGAAGACATCTCGCATATCCCCTTGTCGGGGGCGCGCTGGCCGCGATCCTGGCCGTCCCCGCGGCGGTCCCCGCGGCGGCCGAGCCCGGGCCGCGCCGCTCCCCGGCGGTACGCGAGTTCGGCAACGGGCCGGAGCGCAACAACACCGCAGGCCCCGTGCTGAAGCAGCGGCTCGGCGCCGACCTGGACCGCTACCCGTGGGACCTGCAGCGCGGCTACCCGCGGCGGACCACGCTGGCCGAGCCGCCGGAGAACCCCTCCGACGCCTCCATCAGGCTCGGGCTGACCCCGTACCACGCCATCGCCCCGAAGCTGAACGAGCTGCAGCGGCGCAGCGACCGGATCAGCGTGGAGGTCATCGGCCGCAGCCACCAGGGCCGTGAGCTGTACCTGGTCACGGTGACCGCGCCGGAGAGCGGCGCGCAGGCCCGGGCGCAGGCCGCGATGCGCGCCGAGATCGAGAACGACCCGGCCAGGGCCGCCAGGGACCCGCGGATCAGGCGCGCCTACAAGGCCCCGGTCTTCATCAACAACAACATCCACGGCAACGAGTGGGAGGGCACCGACGCGGCGCTGCGCACCATCGAGCGGCTGGCCACCGCGAACGACGCGCAGACCCGCGACCTGCTGTCGCGGACCCGGCTGTACTTCAACGTCACCGCCAACCCCGACGGCCGGGTCGGCAACACCCGCGCCAACGGAGCCGGGTTCGACATGAACCGCGACTTCATCACCGCCTCGCAGCCCGAGGTGCGGTCGATGCGGCAGGTCATGATCGACACCCAGCCGGTGGTGATGCTGGACCTGCACGGCTACGTCAACGGCACGCTGGTGGAGCCGACCACCCCGCCGCACGGGCAGAACTACGAGTACGACCTGTTCATCAAGAACGCCTACGCCAACGGCCTCGGCATGGAGGCGGCGATCAAGGCGCTCGGGTACACGCCCGACAAGGACGGGGTCGACCCGCCGCAGATCCCGTTCCGGGACTGGCAGGAGGGCTGGGACGACTGGCCCCCGATCTTCACCCCGCAGTACGCCCCGTTCCACGGCGCGGTGGCCTCGCACACCATCGAGATCCCGCTGCGGGTCAACAACGCCGACTACACCGGCCTGCCGGTGGAGGAGCTGCGCCGCCGGTCGAGGATCAACACCGACATCGCGGCGGCGGCGATGGCCGCGACGCTGTCGTTCGTGCGCGAGCGGGGCCCGCAGCTGGTGGCCGACCAGATCGAGATGTTCCGCCGGGGCGCGGCCGGTGAGCCGTCCAAGCAGGTGCCGGAGGGCATCGTGCCGGGCTTCGGGCCCGAGGACGTCTACAACACCACGTTCCCGCGCGCGTACGTGATCCCCGCCGGGACCGGGCAGCGGTCGGCGCCGGCGGCGGCCCGGCTGGTGGACCACCTGATCGCCAACGACGTGCGGGTGCAGCGGGCGACGAAGGCGTTCCGGCTGGGCGGCAGGACCTATCCGGCCGGCTCGTACGTGGTGGACATGCACCAGCCCAAGCGCGGCATGGCCAACGTGCTGCTGGAGGCGGGCGCGGACATCAGCCCGCGGGTCGACTCGATGTACGACATCTCCGGGTGGAGCCTGTCGCACCTGTGGGGCGCGACGGTCGACCCGATCCAGAACGGTGACCTGAAGGGCGTGAAGGCCCGGCAGGTGTCGGCCGCCGGGCCGGCCGGGGCGGTGCCGTCGTCGGGCGACCTGGCGCTGCGGCTGGACGACCCCAAGGAGGTCAGCGCCCTCAACGACCTGCTCGGGCAGGGCGTCGAGGCGACGTGGTCGGGCGACGGCTCGGTGCGGATCCCGGCGTCGGCGCGGGCGGCCGCCGAGACGGTCGCCGACCGGTACGGCGTGCGGTTCGCCAGGGCCGCCGGCGCGGGCGGCGGCGAGCCGCTGCGGAAGCTGCGGGTCGCCGCGGCGGGCAGCGCCGACGACGTGTTCAGCCTGCAGGAGATGGGCTTCACGGTGACGCCGGTGTCGACGGCGACGCTGAACGCCGGGTTCGACTGGAGCGAGGTGGACGTGCTCTACGTCTCCAGCGGCCTGAACCACGGCCAGCTCAACGCGCAGGCCCGCCGGGCGCTGGACGCCTTCCTGGCCGAGGGCGGCGTGGTCGCCCGCGGCGCCACGGGCGCGTCGTTCAACGCGGCGGCCGGGCTGCTGACGGCGACGGCGGTCGCCGGGCGGAGCGACGCCAACGGCACGGTGTCGGTGGTGAACGGCAACGGGCCGATCACCGGCGGGTCGGCACCGTACTCGTTCGTCTACTCGCCGCGCTGGTTCACCGGCCTGGGCTCGGAGGTGACGGTCGAGCAGCGGTTCGCCGGGCAGGGCCCGCTGATCGCCGGGCACTGGCGGGCGAACGCCGACGGCACCGGCGGCCCGGAGGCCGCGCGCAACCAGGCGACGGTGGTGCGCGGGGTGGACGAGCGGGGCGCGGCGGTGGTGCTGTTCGGCACCGAGCCGCTGTTCCGCAACCACCCCAAGGGCCTGTTCCCGCAGGTGGCGCGGTCGCTGTTCTGGACGGCGACGACGGCGGACGACGACTGAGCTGTTTCGCCTGCTGCGGCCCGGTCCCCCGGCGGGGGCCGGGCCGCGGCCTTTCGCGTCAGAGCCCGGCCTCGGCGCGGTAGGTCTCCAGCCGTTCGACCAGTTCCTCGGGGTGGGCGAGGGCGGGCAGGTGGCCGCCGGGCATCTCGTCGGGCGTGATCCCCAGCCGTTCCCGTACCACCCGCCGCTGGAAGCCGGCCGGGAACATCCGGTCGTCGCGGCACAGCAGGAACCGGGTGGGCACGTCGGGCCAGCCGTCCAGCGGCCAGGGGTCCTGGAACGGCCTGGCGGACTGGTCCCGTCCGCCCTTCATGGCCTCGGCGGCGACGTCGGGCGGAACGTCGTGGAAGAACACCTCCATCGGGTCGAAGCCGTCGCCGAGCACGCGGCCCTGGCGTTCGGCCAGTTCCCGCATGGCCTGCTCCTGCCCGGTGCCGGCCCACCACTCGCCGGCGGACTCCCCCGGCCTGGGCGTCATCGCCGCCACCAGCACCACCAGGTCCACCGGCACCCGCCGGCACACCATCGGCGCGACGAACCCGCCCATCGACTGGGCCACCACGACCAGGTCGCGCCGGTCCCCGATCGCCTGCACCACCACGTCGGTGTACTCGGCGAACCCGGCCGTGTCGTCGTCGGCGGGCAGGTCGGGCGCCACCACGTCGTGGCCGCGTTCCCGCAGCAGCGGCATGACCCGGTGCCAGTACCAGGACTCGCCCCCCGCGCCGGGGATCAGCGCGTACGTCGCCATGGTCAGCTCCCCTGCACGGTCAGCGGCCTGGGCAGCCGGGTCCGGAAGTCCAGCACGCCCACCCAGGAGGGACGGACTGCGATCCGGGCCATCCGCAGGCCGGGCCGGTCGATCTCGGCGAGGACGGCGGCGGCCTGCTCCTCGCCCATGTAGTGGCGCTGTATCAGCGCGTACTCGGGGACGACGCCGTCCACGTCGGCGACCTCGGCGCGGCCCCGGATCAGCAGCACGTCCGGCGGCGGGCCGTAGGTGTCGATGGTGAGCGCCACGTCGGGCCTGGCCCGCAGCGCGGCGATCTTGGCGGCGCCGCCGAACGTGGCCATCACGATCTCCGCGCCGTTCCAGTGGAACATCATCGGGAACACCCGCGGGGTCCCGTCGGCGGCCACGTACGCCAGCCGGGCCAGCTCGGTGGAGGCCAGCAGCCGGCGGGCCAGGTCGGTCTCCAGCAGCCGTACGTCGCCCTGGGGCAGGTCCATCGGATTCATACTCCTAAACTAGGAGTGTCTGCTCCTGGAACACAAGTGCGAACGGGTAAACTGCCGGGCATGGCGGTGAGTCGCAGCTACGGCGATCCGTGCGGGATCGCCCGCGCGCTGGACGTGGTCGGGGAGCGCTGGGCGCTGCTGGTCGTGCGGGAACTGCTGCTCGGTCCCAAACGGTTCTCCGACCTGCACCGGGGCCTTCCGGGAGCCAGCCAGAACGTGCTGTCGCACCGGCTGCGGGAGCTGACCGACAAGGGCGTGATCCGCAGGCACCGGCTCGGCCCGCCCACCGGTGCGTGGGTGTACGAGCTGACCGAGTGGGGCCGCGGCCTGGAGCCGGTGCTGCTGGGCCTGGCCGCCTGGGGCGCCCGCGCACCGCTGGGGGCCGGGGGTGAGCTCAGCGTGGACTCCCTGGTCATCGCGCTGAAGACGGTGTTCGACGCCCGCGCCGCGCAGGACCTGGAGGCCGAGGTGGCGCTGCGGCTGGACGGCGACGCGTTCCGGATCCGCATCGCGCGGGGAGAGCTGGAGGTCGCCCGGGGCGTCCCCGACCGTCCCGACGCGGTGATCGGCACCGACGCCGCCACGCTGCGCTCGCTGGTGTTCATGGGCCGCCCGCTCGCCGAGGCGATCCGGACCGGCTCGATGCACGTCGAGGGCGACCGCCGGCTGGTGGAACGGTTCGTCACCCTGTTCCCCCGCCCCGAGCCCGCCCCCCGCTAGCGGCGGCCCCGCACGGCGGGGTGGCCCGTGGTCGGCTGATCGCCTGCATCCGACCGTTCCGCTCCCCCATACTTGGTACCGATCGGGCGCCGGGCGGGGCGTGCGCCGAGGCGGGGAACGGCGGGGGCGATGAGCACGACCTTGTTCCTGGTGCGGCACGGGGAGACCGTCTGGCACGCCGAGAACCGGTACGCCGGGGTCAGCGACGTGGCGCTCACCGAGCGGGGGCACCACCAGGCGGCCCGGCTGGCGGCGTGGGCGCAGAAGGCCGAGCTGGACGCGGTGTGGGCGTCGCCGCTGAGCCGGGCGCGGGCGACCGCCGCCCCGGCCGCGCAGGCCCTGGGCCTGCCGGTCGAGGTGGACCCCGGCCTGGCCGAGCTCGACTTCGGCTCCGCCGAGGGCCGCACGCTCGCCGAGCTGCCGCCCGGGCAGGCCGCCGCGTTCCGCGCCGACCCGGTGGGTGGAGCGTTCCCGGGCGCGGAGGACCCCCGGGCCGCCGCCGCCCGCGGATCCGCCGCGCTGCGCCGCATCGCCGACCGCCACCCCGGCGGCCGGGTCCTGGTCGTCGCCCACAACACGCTGCTCCGCCTGGTCCTGTGCGACCTGCTGGGCATCCCGCTGGCCCGCTACCGCACGGCGTTCCCGCTGCTGCGCAACTGCTCCCCGGCCGAGCTGGTGATGAACGAGGCCGGTCCCGGCCTGGTCGCGCTCAACGCTCCCCTGCCCTGACGCGCACGGCCGCATAGCCGCCCCGATCACGGGCAGGGGCAACAACATGACCGAGAAGAGCGAACAGCGCATCGACGACACCCCGGGCGCCGCCGGATCGGTGACCGAGTCCTCCGACGCCGCCGCCGAGGCCAACCCCGCCGAGCAGGCCGGCGGCGTGGCCGAGTCCCTGCCGGGGACGGACCCCGACCGCGCCCAGCGTTCGTCGTCCGCCGACGACCGGCCGCCACGGCACAGGACCGGCGAGCACTCCAGCATGTCCAGCGGCGCGGCCGTTCCCGAGGGCGGGGGCGGCGACTACGTCGACGAGTTCCGTCCCGAGCCCGTGCGGCAGGTCCCCTCCGAGGGACGCCAGGGCGCCCCCGAGGGCGAGACCGCACAGCCCACCTCCCCCGAGGAGGACTGACGACCTCCCGGCCGGAACGCGGCTAGGGGACGCGGCCTTCGTGGCGTAGCAGGAGGGAGTAGGCGGCCAGGGTGGAGTCGTCGGTGATGAGGCCCTGGTCGACCAGGGCCCAGAACTCCTTGCGGGAGATCCAGCGCTGACGCATGTCCTGTTCCTCGGGCTCGCGGGAGTGCGGGCCGGGGGTCAGGTCGGTGGCGAGGAAGACGTTGAAGCCCTGGCCGCTGGTGCCGTGGGAGCAGTGCAGGTAGCCCAGGTGCTCCAGGCGGCCGGCGCGCAGGCCGGTCTCCTCGGCCAGTTCGCGGCGGGCCAGTTCCTCGGGGACGCCGTCCGCGCCGTCGGGGAAGGAGCCCTGCGGGAAGTTCCAGGTGCGGCGGCCGATCGGGTAGCGGTACTCCTCCACCATGTGGAAGCCGTCGTTCTCGACCGGGATGACCAGGGCGAAGTCGGGCTTGTCGACGACGCCGTAGATGCCCTCCCCGCCGTCGGGACGCAGGATGCGGTCCTCGCGCACGGTCATCCACCGGTTGCGGTAGACGATCCGGGACTCCAGCCTCCGGATGCTCCGTTCGTCGCCGTCCCCCGTCATGCCGGCCCCTGTCCGTAGCGGTAGATGAGCTCGTGCCGGTCGCCGACCACCACCCGGTGGGTGACCTCCAGGATCCGTTCGTCCTGGTCGTACCCGCGCCGCCAGAGGGTGAGCACCGGCTGGTCGGCGCCGATCCGCAGGGTGTCCTGCTCGTCGGGGCGGGGCAGCCGGCAGGTCACGCTCTCCTCGAACCACACCCGGTAGCCCAGCTCCTCCAGCCGGGAGTAGATCCCGCCGGGCCCGGTGTCGATCTGCCGCAGCACCGGGACCTGCGCCACCACGTCCATGATCACCCAGGTGGTGGCGGTCTGGACGGGCGGCTCCCCCGCCACGCCCTGCACCCGGGCGCGGCGCAGCACGGTGGTGCCGACCGGGACCGCCAGCCAGCGGGCCAGCAGCGCGTCGGCGGCCACCTCCGCCACCGTGGTGCGGGTGAACGGCTCGCGCCCGGACCGCTGTGCGGACACGTGGAAGCCCCGCCACCGTCCCACCTGGCGGGTGATGTCGGCCGCCGAACGGCGCACCGGCCCGGTGGCGCGGACCTGGGTGCCGCTGCCGGGGTGCAGCACCACCAGGCCCTGGTCGGCCAGCATGCGCACGGCGCGGCGCACGGTGGAGCGGTCGGCGTCGAACTCGGCGGCCAGCCGGCGCTCGGACGGCAGCCAGGAGTCCGGGGCCAGCTCGCCCTCGATGATCCGGGCGGCCAGCGCATTGGTGATGGCCTGGGCCTTGGCGGGGGGTCTGGGCATGACGACCTTGCTCTCCCATGCCGGCGCATGGTGCGCGCTTTACCAGCAACCATAACCCGACCATGACCCGCTGCCGAGAACACCTTTTTTAGACCTCCAGGTCATATCCGGCGCCCCTTCGGATGGTGTTCCGTGGCGGTCCCGCCAGGGGCCCGCCGGCTCCGCACGAGCGCCCCGGCCCGCGGCGTCCCCCGTCGGCACCCGGTGTGAACTGCGGGAATCCGGGCACGGTCGGCCCGGAGAGGGGGGATCATGAAGCTGCACGACACCAAGCCCATCGAGGAGCTGCTGAACGACCTGGACTTCCCGGCGGGCAAGGAGGAGATCGTCGAGCACGCCCGGCGGCGGGGCGCCGCGCCGGACGCCGCGCAGGCGCTGTCGGCGCTGCCCCCGGCCGAGTACGACAGCATGGCGGAGGTGCTGCGGTCGGTGCCGCTGGATCCGGCCCCGGACCGCAGCGAGACCGAGCGCACCGCACAGCGGCAGCGCCCCAGGCAGGGCCTGGCCGAGCACGAACGCCCCGGCCGGACCCCGCCGATCGAGGAGGAACTGCGGCGCGACCGGCCCTGAGACGTTCTTCCGGAGGGCCGCCCCGGGCGGCTAGGCGAGCAGGTCCAGGGCGACGGCGGCGGTCCACGACTGGGGGCGGGCGCCCAGCGGCTCGCCGGTGAACGGGTGGTAGTACTCGGCGAACAGCCCGTCGGCGAGCTGGTCGAGGGCCGCCTCGCGCAGGGCGCGGGCCGTCTCCTGCTCTCCGGAGCGTTCCAGGCCCCAGATCAGCAGCCAGGTCACCGGCGGCCACTGCGGGCCCCGCCAGTACCGCACCGGGTCGAACGCCGGGGACGACGGGCTGGTGCTGGGCGGCAGGGCGTGCGCGAACCCCGGGTGCCCGCACCAGTCCGCCGAGGTCAGCGTCTCCACCAGGGCCTGCTGCCGGGCCGGGTCGAGCCCGCCGGACAGCAGCGGGGCGAACCCGGCGATCGTCGGAGTGCGGATCACCGCACCGGTGCGCAGGTCCACGTCGGCGGCGAAGCCGTGGTCGTCGGCGGTCTCCAGCACCCCGCGGCGGAACCGGTCGGCGTACCCGATCAGCTCGTCCACCCCGGGCAGGCCCAGCTCGTCGGCGACGGTGGCCAGCTCCTCGTTGGCGGCCACGAACAGCGCGCTGGTCAGCACGTCGGCCATCCGGAAGCTCAGCGTCCGGCAGGCGGTCGCGTCGTCGTAGCGGGCCCGCCGCAGCTCCTCCACCAGCCACTGGTACTTGACGTACTCGGCGTCGGAGGGACGCTGCGCGGCGGCCCCGCCGAGCGCGCCGAGCGCGTGCAGGTCGGCCCGGCGGAACGGGACGAACTCCGGCGCGGGCACCACGTCGGCGTAGGGGGCGTCCCAGCGGGGCGAGTCGTCCAGCCCGCTCTCCCAGCCGTGGTAGATCGTCAGCAGCCCCCGCCCCTCGGGGTCGCGCCGGTCGGCCAGGTAGCGGTGCCAGGCCAGCAGCCTCGGCCACATCGCCCGGATCCGCTCCACCGCGTCGTGCCGTTCGGCCGCCGACGCGCCGCGCGCCGCGTCCAGGATCCGGCGGACCGCCACCCCGTGCACCGGCGGCTGGATCAGCCCGCTGGTCGCCGGGCTCTGCGGCGCGTCCGGGCAGACCCGCCCGCACGCCCAGCGCTGCGGGCCGGGCTCGTACCCCGTCTCGCCCTCGGTGAAGACGATGTGCGGCACCATCCCGGTCCGCCACTGGGCGCCCAGCAGCGTCTCCAGCTCGGTGAGCGCCCGGCCGGTCGACACGCGGGCCAGCCCGATGGCGATGAACGCCGCGTCCCAGCTCCACATGTGCGGGTAGAGCTGGGGCGCGGCGACCGTCAGGCGACCGCGGTCGTTGCCGGCCAGGACGTAGGCGGCCCGGGCCGCGGTCTGGTTACGGGTCAACGTCGTGGCCCGTGCCCGGGCCGGTGGCGTCGCGCTCACAGGGGTCACTGTTCGTCCGAAGTCCTAGAAGGTATGCATCTGGACCTTATCGGGGAACACATTCCCCGCGGACCTCGTTCGGATGCAATCCGCCCCAGTAACCGCGACGGAACGAACACGTAACACCGGCCCCAGGCGCGGGTGGGGTCAGCCCGACCGGAACGTCCAGGTGCCCGATCCGACGGTGCGGACCTCGTCCGACCCCGGCACGTGCACCTCGGCGGTGCTGCCCGGCGGCACCGTCACGGTCAGGGTGACCTCGCCGTCCTCCTTCACCCACCCGGTGCGGACCTCGCCGTACGGGGTCATGCGGGTGCCCGAGGCGCTGGTCAGGTCGCCCACCACGGCCGGACGGATCACCAGCCTGCGCCAGGCCACCGAGTCGGGGGCCTGCTCGATCCCGGCCAGCCGCTCGGTGAACCAGGAGTCGATCGAGCCGAGCATGAAGTGGTTCTGCGACTGGCCGCTGCCGCCGTCCCACATCTCGCCGAGCGCGGTGTTGCCGTGCACGACCTGGTAGCCGTAGCTGGGGCTGTCGGTCTGCGTGGCGATCTCGTAGACCACGTCGTCCCGCCCGGCCCGCGACAGCACCCGGAACGCCGCCGGCAGCGAGATCTCGCCCAGCAGCAGGTGCCAGCCGGCCGCCTCGATGTCGGCGACCAGGCCGTCCAGGATCCGCCGCCGGTGCTCGGCGGGCACCGCGCCCATGTCCAGGGCCAGCGCCGTGGCGCCCATCCCGCCGCCGCCGAACTCGCCGGTCTCCGGCTTGTACTGGGCGTTCCACAGCGCCTGGGCGGACTGGGCGGCCTTGGCCCGGTACTGCGCGGCCTCGGCGTCCCTGCCGAGCGTGTCGGCGATCTTGGCGAGGGTGTCCAGCACCCGCCAGTACCCGTAGGTGCCCGACACCACCTTGGGGAACGTCCGGTCCGGGGTGATCCAGTCGCCCAGGGTGTAGTCGAGCAGACCGCCCTTGACGCGCGTCTCCAGGTGCGCCAGGTAGCGCCGCATCGCCGGGTAGTGGATCCGCATCGTCTCGGTGTCGCCGTAGGCGCGGTAGAGCTGCCACGGCACCACGACGAACGCGCCGCCCCAGTTGGCGTCGTCCCGGTAGGTGCCCGCCAGCGTCACGTAGTCGGGCACCGTGGAGGGGATCAGCCCGGTCTCGGTCTGTGCGTCGGCCATGTCCTGCACGACCTTGCGGAGCATGGCGTGCACGTCGTAGTTGGCCGCCAGCGCGTCCCCGACCAGGTGGGTCTGCTCCAGCCAGCCGAGCTTCTCGCGGCTGGGGCAGTCGGTGAACACGCTCATCATGTTGCCCTCGATGGCGCGGCGGACCAACCCGTGGATGCCGTTGATCAGCTCGTTGGAGGAGGTGAACGAGCCCGCCGGGGCGTTGTCGGCGTGCAGCACGTGGCCGCGCACCGAGATCGCGGCGCCCTCGGGCAGTCCGCGGACCTCCAGGTAGCGGAAGCCGTGGTAACTGAACCGCGGGTGCCAGGTCTCGGCCTCGCCGCTCCCGGTGGTGTACTCGTCCCAGATCGGCGCGCCGACGTTGCTCTTGAGCTGGTAGGGCCGCCCGTCCTTGAGGCTCTCGGCCGGGACGATCCGCACCGGGGTGCCCTCGGGCGCCCGGACGGTGATCTCGGGCCAGCCGGCGATGTTGCGGCCGACGTCGAAGACCTTGTAGCCGTCGCCCTCGCCGACCAGCCTCCCTTCGAGGGTGTCGATGATCCGGACGGGCTCGGCGACGCGCCCGGTGAGCGCGGCGGTGGGCGAGCCGACCGTGACGGCGTTCCGCCAGCCGGGACGCTCGGCGCCGGGCCTGTCCCAGCCGGGGGTCCGGCGGCGGGCGTCGAAGTCCTCGCCGCCGTACCAGTTGGAGAACGTGGTCGGCCCCAGCGTGGTCTGCCAGTCGGCGCCGCTGGTCACCCGTACCGTGCGGCCGTCCTCCAGCGTCACCTCCAGTTGCGCGGTGAGCATGGGGTCGCTGGTGGTGCGGGCGAACTTGCGGTACCGGTCGGCGGTGGAGATCACGTTGGCCGGGCCGTTGCCCAGCTCCAGGCCGATCGCGTTGGCGCCCTTGCGCAGCAGCTTCGTCACGTCGTACGTGGCGTACTGCACCCGGTCCTGGTAGTTGGTGTTGGCCGGTTCCAGCACCGCGTCGCCGACCCGGCGGCCGTTCAGCCCGACCTCGTAGACGCCCAGGCCGCTGACGTACAGGCGGGCCTGCCGCACGCCGCCCGGCAGCGTGAAGTCCTTGGCGAACTGCGGCATCGCCACCGGCACCGGCGACTGCGGCGACTCGTTGTCGGTGATCTCGGCGAGCCTGGTGTACGCGCCGTCGACCGTGTCGGAGGCCGACACGGTCAGGTCCGACGGGAAGTACGGGACCTGGCCGGTCTCGGCGGGCTGGTCGGTGCGCGGGTACAGCAGGATCTGGTCGAACGTCTTGGCGGACTTCAGGTCGATGGTGAGGGTGATCGGCTTGCCGGAGACGTCGGCGGAGTCGTACGCCGAGCTGGACCAGCCGGCGAACTCCTGGTTGCTGGTCTGCGTGCCGTCGGTGAGGTAGCGGGGCGCCCACTGCCGGTTGACGAACCCGCCGGTGTCGGACGGGGTGACGGTGGTGCCGGCGGCGTGGTTGGCGTCGGGGTTCGCCGAGTCGCGGACCTCGATCTCCGCCAGTTGCAGCCGGTGGGTCCGCCCGCCGAGCTGCTCGCGCAGCGGCAGGCCGAGCTCGGTGACGTCGATCCTGACGTACCGGGCGGTGGTCTTGGGGACCTTCACCACCAGCGGGGTCGGCTGCTTCTGCGAGAACCGCCAGTCGGGGTGGGTGATCCAGTCGGCCGACCAGTCGCCCGAGCCGGTCAGGCCGGTCTCGAACCAGGCGGGCCTGGACCAGCCGGAGGCGCGCCCGCCGGTCCACACCCGCACCCGCCAGTGCACCCGGGTACGGCTGCCGATCCTGCGTCCGGCGTAGTCGATGCGCTGGGCGGACGAGGCGACCCGGCCGGAGTCCCACAGGTCGGGCCGGCCGCCCTCGAGCCGGTCGAGGCTGGTGGCGGCCTGCACCTGGTAGGCGGTCTGCGCGACGTTCCGCCCGCCCGGTCCCAGCCGCCAGGTCAGCGGCGGGGTGGTGTCGTCGATGCCGAGCGCGGTGCGCAGGTCGGCGGTGCGCAGCCCGGTGGCCCGCACCGCCGCCTCGGCCAGCGAGACCGGTGCGGGGGCGGCCAGCGTCAGCGCCACCGCACCGGCGACGATCCCGCCGCCGCGGCGTGCGAAGGGGTGAAAGCGCATGGGGGCTCCTTAGCTCTGCGAGGCGTGCAGGTCCCGGATCGCGGCGGCGTCCAGGGCGTGGTCGTAGATCCGGAAGTCGCGGACCCGGCCGTGCAGGTAGGGGTGCCGCGAGTCCTGGGAGCGGCCGAGGAAGTTCTGCGAGGTGGCCCCGAGGACCAGCGGGCTCATGATCAGCCCGTCCTTGCGGCCGGCCTCGGCTCCGTCGAAGTACAGGACGGCGGAGTCCCCGCCGACCACGACGGCCACGTGCAGCCACTCCCCGACCGGCAGGGTGCCGGAGGCGTCGGCGAAGTCCTCGCCCTCCATGCCGTAGGTCCTCATGGAGAAGCGGGTGCGGCCCGAGCCGGTGCGGGAGTTGACGTAGAAGAACGTGCGCCGGTTGAAGCCCAGGTCGAACACCCGGGCGTTGTTGGTGAGGGTGTCGGCCCGCACCCGCACCGCCACGGTCAGCTCGTCCAGCCCGGTGATCAGGCCGCGCGGCAGCACGACGTGCGCGCCGGTGCCGTTGAGGGCCACTCCCCCGTCCTCGGCGAGGGCCGCTCCCCCGGCCAGCACCGCGTCGGCCCACGTTCCGGTGGCGTCCTTGAGGGTGCCGTCGAGGGCGTAGTGCGCCACCAGACGGGGACCCCGCCGTGGCGCGGGGGTCGCCCAGTAGACGGTGTAGCGCTGGTGGTGGACCTCGGCGAACGGCATCAGCGTCACCTCGGCGCCGTCCGCACGGGCGGTGTAGCGCAACGGCTCGCCGGTCTCCCGCAGCGACCGGGGGTCGATCGCGGGGAAGGTGTTGGGCTCCCGGTCCCCCAAGGCCCCGGCCAGCACGACGGGTCCGTGGGTGATGGCCTGGATGTGGGGGTTGTCGGGGGCCTTGCGCCACACCGGGGCCATCGGCATGGTCATCTCGACCACGTCGCCCTCGCGCCAGCGCCGTTCGATGGTGGCGTACCGGCCGGGATGCGCCTGTACCGGCACCGCGGCGCCGTTCACCCGGATCCTGGCGTGCTGTCCGCGCGCCCCCAGCCAGCCGGGGACGCGGAGTTTGAGGGCGAAGTCCCCCTCCCCCTCGGTGACGGTGATCCGGGTGGTCTCCGCCTTGGGGTAGGCGGTCTCCTGGCGGATGCGGACACCGTGCCGTTCCCAGGTGGCCTCGGAGGGGATGAACAGGTTGACGTACAGGGCGTCGCCGGACTGGAAGTAGATGCTGTCGGCGAACTTGGTGTGCGTCTCCATCCCCGTGCCGTGGTCGCACGAGAAGTTGTCGTAGTCGCTGCTGTAGCTGCCGGGGGCCGACACCAGGCCGCCCTTGCCCTGCCGCTGCGACCCCGGCCACAGGCCCGTGTAGTAGGTGCAGAACCCGTGCTCGGAGTCGGGGTCCTGCTCGCCGAGCATCTGGTTGTGCAGGGTCTGCTCGTAGTAGTCCATGTACGCCGCCCGGGACGGGTCGTGCATGAACAGCAGCCGCGAGAGCTTGAGCATGTTGTAGCTGTTGCAGTTCTCGCAGTTGGCGTCGCTGAGGCGGCTGACCAGTTCGCCGGGCGGGCCGAAGAACTCCTCGTTGCTGTTGCCGCCGATCACGTACATGTGGTGGTGGACGACCGTGTCCCAGAAGAACGCGGCGATCCGGTGGTAGCGGTCGATCCCGGTGGCCTCGTACTCGCGGACCGCGCCGACGATCTTGGGGATCTGGGTGTTGGCGTGCAGGCCGGCGAGGGCGTCGCGGCCCTCGGCCAGCGGCCCGAACACCTCCTCGTGGTCGAACCGCCGCGCCGTGCGCAGGTGCACCGGGTCCCCGGTGAGCAGGTACAGCTCGGCGAGCACGTCGTTCATGCCGCCGAACTCCACGTGCAGCAGCCGCTGCATGGTCGCCTCGTCCAGACGCGAGCAGCGGGTCTCCACCCAGGCGGCCATGCCCTTGAGCACGTCGAGGGCCTGCCGGTTCCCGCTGAGCCGGTACTGGTCGAGCAGCCCCGCCATGATCTTGTGAATCGTGTAGTAGGGCGCCCACGGGTTCCCGCCGGCCTCGAGCTGCACGAAGACCGACTCGGGGAACGCCGACAGGTAGCCGGGGGTGAATCCGGCGGCCGGTGCGGCGGCCTGGCACCTGGCCAGCTCCGCCACCAGGTGGCGGCCCTTGGCGGCGTGCTCCTCGTCGCCGGTGTTGGCGTGGGCCTGCGCCAGCGCGGTCAGCAGGTGCCCGGTGGAGTGGCCGCGGAGCTGGACGTTCGGGGCCTCCCAGCCGCCGCACGGCTGGGCGTCCGAGGGCAGTCCCACGTTCAGCCGGAACGTGTGCAGCAGCCGGTCGGGGTCGATGAACTTCAGGTAGGCGCAGGTGCGCGCCATGTTGTCGCGGAACGGGCCGTCCAGCAGGGTGACCGCCGACAGCGGCAGCGGCGACAGCTTCGGGGTGTGCGGGGCGGGGGTGCGGGCGGCGGCCGGGGCCGCGCCGGTCAGGCCGACGCCCAGCGCGGTCGCGGTGACGCCCGTCGTGCCCAGGAACGCGCGGCGGGTGAACGGGGCCGTCATCAGTCCCCCAGCCGGTCGGCGGTGACGGTGTGGCGACCGGCGGGCAGCCCGTCCAGGTAGACGTACTCGCCGTCGCTGCTTGCCCCGTACGCCTTGCCCTTGTGGCCGTTCCACACCAGGCGGCCGTCGACGAAGACCTTGATGCGGGCGCCGAGGGTGGGCACGCCGACGCGGCCGGTGGTGCCGCGCGGCGCGGTGAGGGTGGCGCGGTAGACGCCCGTGTCGCGGTCCAGCCGCCAGGACGCTTCGATGCGGCCCTGCGGGGTGGTGATGCGGCCCCGCGCGAACGTCAGGTCGGCCGGGTGCGGGACGAAGTCGTAGGTCCGGCCAGCGGGCGCGGTGGGCTTGAGGCCGAGGACACTGAACGTCAGCGCCGGGGTCGGCCCGGTCGCCCAGGCGTGCGCCAGGCTGACATAGGAGCTGCAGAAGACGCAGGAGTCCTCCAGGTTGCGGAACGACTCCCAGAAGGTGCTCTTGGTGCCCTGCGGGTGGTCGAGCATGTAGCCCCACTGGCGGCGGATGATGTCGACGCCCGCCTGGTCGGCCTTCTGGCCGCCCGCCACGAAGTGGGCGTTGACCTCCATCGAGCCGGAGAACACCCCGGGGTTGCCCTTGTTCTCGGGGGCGGTGGTGCCGATCGGGGACCAGTTGCCCTTGAGCTTCTCGCTGATGCGGCGGGCCTTGCCCTGGTCGGCCAGGCCGTACCAGACGGCCAGGGAGTTGCCGTCCTGGGCGTGGATGGTGGAGTCGGGGTAGAACTTGTACGCCCCGGCGGCCTCGTCCCACAGGTGGGTGTCGATGGCGGTGCGCAGCGCGTCGGCCCTTGCGGCGTAGTCGGCGGCCCGGCCGGCCTCGCCCTGGGCGGCGGCGAGCTGGGAGCCGGTGGTCAGGACCCGCCACAGCAGCACGTTGGCGATGAGGTTCTCGCCCTTGGCCAGGATCCGCACCGAGTCGGAGGTGCCGGTGATGGACAGCAGGCCCCGGGCGTTGACCTTGGCCAGGCTGTAGTCGACGGCCTGGGTGTAGTCGTCCCACACCTGCGCCAGCCATGCCCGGTCGGCGGTGTAGAGGTAGTAGTCCCAGGAGGCCGCCAGGGTCCACAGGTGGTAGGTGTCCGAGCCGTACTTGTTGAGCATCGGCCCGGCGTACGGCAGCTCGCCGGTGTCGCGCTGGTGCAGGTAGACGGTGGTGAGGGCGTTGCGGGCCGACTCGGTGTCGTTGAACGCGGCGTAGGCGGCGGGCACCTCGACGCCCAGGTCGCCCGGCCACACGGTGCGGTCGCGCTTGGCGCCGTCCACCAGGATCGTGTCGCCGACCCCGACGAGGCCGCTGTTGTCCCACGCGGTGGCCGGGGCCTCCCAGATGCGGCCGGTGCGCGGGTCGATGGTGTTGAGCTGGATCGTGTACGCGCCCGCGTACCAGATCCGGTTGAGCAGCTCGTCGCTGGAGTAGAAGTAGTTGGCGTAGTCGCGCAGGTCGTCCATCTCGGGGGCGGCGGTGAAGTGGGCCGACACGCCCTCCAGCTCCACCGACCCGGCCGACTCCATGAACAGCGTCAGGTAGCGGAACCCGCCGCGCAGGTACTTGGCGGGCATCGTGTAGGTGGTGGCGCCGTCCACGTCGGCGTGGATCGCGCCGTCACGGCTGCGGGGGCCGCCGGTGGACGCGTCGGTCTGGATCCCGACGTACTCCGACGACTCGCTGAACGCCAGGCCCACCCGCTGCGGGCCGTCCGATCCGGCGAACCGCAGCGTGACCAGGCCGGTGACGTCCTTGCCGAAGTCCAGGGTGAGGTACGAGCCCGCGCCGGACAGGCGGGTGCGTCCGCCGTCGAGGACGGCGGCGGGGTCGGTGACGGTCCCGTTGGTCCTGAACACCGCGGCGGGCTTCACCGTGCGGGAGGCCGGGGACAGGTTGTAGACCTGCCACGGGGCCTTGGCCGCGGGCGCCGACCGGGCGGCGGGGGCGCCGCCGAGGAACACCGGCAGGGTGAGCGCGGTCACGGCCAGCGCAGCCGTCGCGGTACGGCGGGCCGATACTCTTGAGGGCATGGATTCCTCGCATTCCTGCTGCTAGGGGGCGTGCGGAGGGATTCACCGAGGCGGGAGGGCGGGGCCGACGCCCTCCCGCCTCATGTATGCGCGGTCTCAGACGCGCACGGTCGTCTCCCCGTACGGGACGAGGCGGACCGGGCCGATCAGGCCGTAGCGCTGCCGGGTGGCGACGCCGTAGACGGCGGGGTCGCTGACCCGCAGGCGGTTGAAGAGTGTGGTCGCCACCTCCACTTCGATCGTGTTGGCTCCCGGACGCAGGTGGTCGCCGATGTCCAGGACCGGGTTGAGCTGGTCCACCGGCGGCAGGGCACGTCCGTTGACCTTGACCCGGCAGGTGTCGGTGACCTCGCCGAGCCGCAGGTACGCGCCGTGCGAGCGGGTCCAGCCCTCGTCGAGGTCCACCGTGGTGCGGTAGACGCCGACGCCGGAGACGTCCTCCAGGCCGGGGATCTCGGTCCACGGCTTGAGGGCGTCGAGGGTGACCTCGTGGGTCTGGGTGACCGTCTCGGTGGGCGTGGCGCCGGGCCGCCAGTCCTCGACCGTCAGCGTCCAGGAGGTCAGGTCCACCGGTGCGGGCACCGCCGCGATGGCGGCCTGGGCGGTGCGGCCGTCGGACAGCGTGACGGCGTACGTCCCGGCCTGGGCGGCGCGGACCGCCAGGCCGCGGTCGGAGTAGCGGACCTCGTCGGCCTGGGTGCTGACGGCGTGCACCCGCCGCCGGGCCCCGTCGCCGAAGTGGCCGGGGCGGGCCAGCACGACGATGGTGGACTCGCTGGGCTGCAGCGCCACCCGGACGGTGACGGTGCCGCCGTCCTCCTCGTAGACGGCGATCCGCTCGATCTCGCCGGTCCAGGCGTCCAGCCGGTACGGGACGGCGTCGCGGTCGCTGCGGGTGAGGGTGACCTTGTGGTCGATGGCGGCGACCGGCGGCCTGACGGTCTCGGCGTGCTTGCCGTTGACGAAGTAGTAGAAGTCGACCTCGTCCTCCACCCGGTGGGCGTACAGGAGGGTGGACCGCTGCGCGTACCGGACGTCGGGCCGCAGCCCGAGGGCCTCCAGGGCCTGCGGGGTGGACGGCCGGTCGGGGACGTTGCGGACCTTCGGCTGCCGGAACAGCTCGGCCAGGATCGCCCGGAGCCGCTCGTTCTCCCCCTCCTCGGCGATCCCGGGCACGGTGGCGGCCGACCAGTCGCCGATGAAGATCAGCGGCAGGCCCTGCCTGGTCCAGCGCAGCAGCCGTTCGGCGGTGGCGACGGGCAGGGTGCGCTCGTTGCCGCCGTGGATGTCGTGCTCGACGACCAGCACCTTGTAGGCCGGGCCCTCGGGGGCGAGCCGGCCGCCGGAGACCTCGGCCGGCGGCAGTTGCAGGACGGGGTCGCTGACGAGCTGGTGGGTCCAGCCGAGCGGGACGCCGTCGGAGGTGAACCAGCCGGCGCCCAGCCCGGTCTTGGTGCGGCCCTTCTGCCGGTAGACCGCCACGTCGATCTTGTTGACGCCCGCCTGGGTGACCTGGTGGACGCGGGCCAGGTAGCCCGCGACGTCCTCGACGTGCCGCCAGGTCGGGTGACGCGGCCCCCACGACTCGGAGAACCCGATGCCGCCGTTGTAGGGGGTGAACCCGGCGAACCCGGGCCAGTTCACGCCGGGCGCGGTGGCGTAGGAGAAGCCGTGCAGCACCGTCTGGTTGAGCCCGGCCGCGTACGCGCCGCCCATGGTGGACAGGAACCTGTCCCAGGTGACGCTGTAGGCGGCGCCCTGGTACGCCCCGGCCTCCGAGGACAGGATCTTGCGGCCGGCCAGGTCCCGGCCGCCGGCCAGCGCCCGGTAGTCGTCGAGGTTGCGGAAGCCCAGCGACTCGCCTTCGGGGATGTCGACGATGGCGGCGTGCTCGATGGCGTCGGTCTCCAGCCCGTACGGCTGGGAGCGGAACTGCAGTCCCAGCGAGTGCGCCCAGTCGGTCAGCGCCTCGAAGTGGTACTCGCTGAACAGGTCGGACACCGTCAGCCAGTAGTCGTGCCGGGCGTGCCGGGTCAGCTCGGCCTGGTAGGTGAACACCGGGTTCTCGTCGTACCGGACGATCACCGGCAGGTAGCGGTGCAGGGCGTAGCCGCGGCGGCGGGCGAACTCGGCGTCCAGGCCCGGGGTCCAGTTGAGGGCCTGGGTCTCCAGTTCGATGGAGTCCTCGAACAGCGCCCCGCCCGCCTGCTCGAGCAGCCTGCGGATCCGCGGGGTCAGCAGCCGCTCCTCCCAGAAGTCGATGACCGCCTGGGTGCCGGCCCTGCTGAAGTGGTCGACGACGTAGGACTCGGGGCTGGAGTGCGGGCCGGACTCCGGCTGCTGCCCGGAGCCGCGCTCCCAGTACGACAGCAGCACCCAGGTGCCGCCTTCTGGAGCGCTCCATTCGATGCGGCCGTCCTTGACCAGGCCCGTGAGGTCCTGCCAGGAGTCCAGGGCCAGGCCGGTCTCGTTGCGGGTGGACAGGGCCGGGTCGATCCGCACCGCGTGCACCCACAGCAGCTTCTGCCGCGTCACGCCGTGCTCGGCGGCGGCGCGGGCGGCCGGCACCGGGCCGCTGTAGGTGGTGCCGCCCGCCACGTCGGCCCGCCCGTAGGCCAGTTCCTTGACCGCCTCGGGACTGTCGGGGGTGATGGTGGGCACGGCGGCCGGCCAGGCGGGACCGATGGTCAGGTCGACGGTGATGCCGCGCTTGCGGGCCTGGTCGAGCGCGGCCTCGACCCCGGCGTTCCAGGCGGGGGTCCCCCACCCGTACTTCCCGGGGTCCAGCACCGACTTGTCGCGGATGCTGTGGTGCACCGCGACGATCTCGGCCCCGCCGAACCCGGCGTCGGCGATCTGGTCGATCTCCCGCCGGATCTCCGCCGGATCCACCTGCCCGTCCGGCCACCACCACCGGAACCTGGGCCGCACCGCCGCCGGAGGCCGGGCGAACCGGACGGCCGCCACCGGACGGGAGTCCGCCGCCGCGGCCGGGGGGCGCACCGCCCCGGGCAGCGCCGCGACGGCGCCCGCCGCCAGCCCGGCCTGCAGCACCCGTCGCCGGGTGAACGTGTATTCGTTCATGGGGTCCTCTGCTGTCGCTTCAAACGGTTGAACTGGAAGGTCGGGACCGTCGCGGACGACGTCACGTGGGGTGGAGGGGCCGTCCCTGGGCGCCGGACCCGGGGACGGCCACCGAAAGGGTCAGCGCGCGGTGAAGGTGAGGCGGCCGGAGCCGGCCTCATGGACGGCATGGCCGTCGCGGCACTCGATGAGACGGGCCTGGCCGGGGCCGGTGATACGGACGTCGTCGGCGGAGCGGGCCGGGACGCGCACGTTGACGGGGATGTCCACGGCCGGCCGGACACAGCCGGGGCCGGTGCGCCGATCGACGCGCACCTGGCCGCGCCGGACGGGCACGACGCCGTGGCACCTTCCAGTCCGGTGCGCGGCGGGCGGCCCCGCCTTCATGCCCAGGCTCGCGATGCAGGCGGTGACGCGTTCCCGGTCGGCTGGCGGGAACGGTCGCCGGTCGTCGGATCGGCGGGGGTCTCGGGGGCGTGCCCGGCGGCGGCCGGCGCCGGGGAGGACGCCGTGATCAGGGCGACGGTCGGGGCCTTTCGGGGCGCGTCAGGGCGCACGGGATCACCTCACGTGGTGGGGGGTGGGTGCGCGGCGGCGTCACCGCGCGGGAGAACGTCGTGGAGGTGTCGGTACGGGCGGTGGAAGGCGGCGGAACGAGATCCCCCGATCGGTCCCGCGACTGTCGGATCGGCTGGTGCGACGGGACCGGCGCGGCTCCTGCGCGACCGGCACCGGTCCCGTCGGGCTCTGGAGGCGAAACGGAAGGTGCGAACGGAAGGGCGTCAGCGGAGGAAGGCCGCGGCCACCCCCGCGTCCACCGGGACGTGCAGGCCGGTGGTGTGGGTCAGGTCCCCGCCGGTCAGGGCGAAGACGGCGCCTGCGACGTGCTCGGGCAGCACCTCGCGCTTGAGCAGGGTGCGCTGGGCGTAGAACTCGCCGAGCCGCTCCTCGGGCACCCCGTAGACGGCGGCGCGCTGGGCTCCCCACCCGCCGGCGAAGATGCCCGAGCCGCGCACCACCCCGTCGGGGTTGACGCCGTTGACCCGGATGCCGTGCTCGCCCAGCTCGGCGGCCAGCAGCCGCACCTGGTGGGCCTGGTCGGCCTTGGCGGCGCTGTAGGCGATGTTGTTGGGCCCGGCGAACACGCCGTTCTTGGAGACGATGTAGACGATGTCGCCGCCCATCCCCTGGTCGATCATGATCCGGGCGGTCTCCCGGGACACCAGGAACGAGCCGCGCGCCATCACGTCGTGCTGGACGTCCCAGTCCTGCGCGGTGGTCTCCAGCAGCGGCTTGGACAGCGACAGCCCGGCGTTGTTGACCACCAGGTCCACCCCGCCGAAGGCCAGCACCCCGGCCCGGACCGCGGCCTTGATCTGCTCCTCGTCGGTGACGTCCACGCCCACCGCGATCGCGACGTCGGCGCCGCCGATCTCGGCGGCGACCTTCTCGGCGGCGGCCAGGTCGCGGTCGGCGACGACCACGCAGGCGCCCTCGGCGGCCAGCCGCCGGGCGGTGGCCGCGCCGATGCCCGACCCACCGCCGGTGACCAGCGCGATCCGGGTGGCCAGCGGCTTGGGCTTGGGCCGGCGGCGGAGCTTGGCCTCCTCCAGCTCCCAGTACTCGATGCGGAACTTCTCGGCCTCGTCGATCGGCGCGTACGACGACAGGGCCTCCGCACCGCGCATCACGTTGATGGCGTTGACGTAGAACTCGCCGGCCACCCGCGCGGTCTGCTTGTCGGCGCCGAAGCTGAACATCCCGATGCCGGGCACCAGCACGATCGCCGGGTCGGCGCCCCGCATCGGCGGGGAGTCGGGGGTGGCGTGCCGCTCGTAGTAGGCGCGGTACTCCTCCCGGTACTCCTCGTGCAGCTCGGCGAGCCGTTCCCGGACGTCCTCCAGCGGCGCGGTCGGCGGCAGGTCCAGCACCAGCGGGGCGACCTTGGTGCGCAGGAAGTGGTCCGGGCAGGAGGTGCCGAGGGCGGCCAGCCGCCGGTGCTCGGCGCGGGACACGAAGTCCAGCACCACGTCGCTGTCGGTGTAGTGGCCCACCTGCGGCCGGTCGGTGGACACCAGCCCGCGGATCAGCGGGAACAGCTCGGCGGCGCGGGCGTGCCGCTCGGCGGTCGGCAGTGGCTCGAAGCCCTCGATCACCGGGCCGAACGGCTCGGGCCGGCCGTGCCGCTCGATGTACCGCTCGGCGGTGCGGATGATCTCCAGCGAGTTGGCCTGGCACTCGGCGCTGGTCTCGCCCCAGGCGGTGATCCCGTGCCCGCCCAGGATCACCCCGATGGCCTGCGGGTTGTCCTTCTTGATGGCGGCGATGTCCAGCCCGAGCTGGAACCCGGGCCGCCGCCAGGGCACCCACACCACCCGGTCGCCGAAGATCCGGCGGGTCAGCTCCTCCCCGTCGGCGGCGGTGGCGATGGCGATGCCGGAGTCGGGGTGCAGGTGGTCGACGTGCCTGGCGTCGACCAGCCCGTGCATGGCGGTGTCGATGGACGGCGCCGCCCCGCCCCTGCCGTGCAGGCAGTAGTCGAACGCGGCGACCATCTCGTCCTCGCGCTCGACGCCGGGGTAGACGTCCACCAGGGCGCGCAGCCGGTCCAGCCGCAGCACGGCCAGCCCCGCCTCGGTGAGGGTGCCCAGGTCCCCGCCCGAGCCCTTCACCCACATCAGTTCCACGTCCCGGGCGGTCACGGGGTCGGTGACGGTGCCCTTGGCCGAGGCGTTGCCCCCCGCGTAGTTGGTGTTGCGCGGGTCGGAGCCCAGGGTGCGGGCCCGTTCGAGCAACTGCTCCACCTCGGGTGGAGTGGCGGTCATCATCTGCTCCTTCGCGTGATCGGCGAGCTTGTCGGCGAGCGTGGGTCGTGGGCGGTCAGGCGCCCCAGCCGGCGGCGGTGCCGCCCCGGCGTTCGGCGACGACCTTCTCCAGGTAGCCGGAGCGCAGGTAGGCGGCGATCGGGTCGGGGTCCAGGCCCATCTCCTCGCGCAGTTCGGCCAGCAGCGGGCGCACGTCGGTGTTGTAGGCGTCCATCAGCACCGCGTTGGCGGCCAGCACGTCCCCGTCCTGCTGGGCCTTGCGCAGCGCGTCGGCGTCCACCAGCAGCGCCTTGGCGGTGGCCTCCTGCACGTTCATCACCGAACGGATCTGGCCCTGGATCTTGGGCTCGATGTTGTGGCACTGGTCGAGCATGAACGCCACCCCGGCCTCGGGCTCGTGGCCGCCGGCCCGCACCACCTCGTGCATGATCCGGAAGAGCTGGAACGGGTCGGCGGCGCCCACCATCAGGTCGTCGTCGGCGTAGAAGCGGGAGTTGAAGTCGAACCCGCCGAGCCTGCCCTCGCGCAGCAGGAACGCCACGATGAACTCGATGTTGGTGCCGGGGGCGTGGTGTCCGGTGTCCACCACCACCTGGGCCTTGGGGCCGAGCCGGACGCAGTGGGCGTAGGCGGTGCCCCAGTCCGGCACGTCGGTCACGTAGAAGGCCGGCTCGAACAGCTTGTACTCCAGCAGGAACCGCTGGTCGTCGCCGAGCCGCTCGTACACCGCCGACAGGGCCTCGGCGAGCCGGTCCTGGCGGGCCCGGATGTCGTCCTGGCCGGGGTAGTTGGTGCCGTCGGAGAACCACAGCTTCAGGTCCCGCGAGCCGGTGGCGTCCATGATGTCGACGCACTCCAGCAGGTGGTCCAGCGCCTTCCGGCGGACCCTGGGGTCCGGGTTGGTGACGCTGCCGAGCATGTAGTCCTCGTCCTGGAAGACGTTGGAGTTGATCGCCCCGATCCGCACCCCGCGCTCGCGGGCGTACTCGGCGAGCGCCGCGTAGTCGTCGACGGCGTCCCACGGGATGTGCAGCGCCACGCTCGGCGCGACCCCGGTGTACTTGTGCACCTGGGCCGCGTCGTCGATCTTCTCCTGCGGGGTGCGCGGCACGCCCCGCTGCGGGAAGACCTTGAAGCGGGTGCCCGAGTTGCCGTACGCCCACGACGGCGTCTCGATGTGCTGGCGGCGCAGGGCGTCCTTCACCGCGCGGATGTCGCTCATGGGTGCCTTTCTGGGAGCGTTCGGTCGAGCCTTCAGTCGAGATGGAAGACCTCGGTGAGGGGGGTCATGCCTTCGTCGGGACGGCCGTCGAGATCCTCGAAGAACGGCGCCATCTCGGCCTGCCAGCGGGCGTTGACCTCGGTGGCGGCCATCGCCTCCCTGGCCGCCTCGAAGTCCTCGGTCTCCAGGTAGCCGACCAGCAGGCCGTCGTCGCGCAGGAAGAGCGAGTAGTTGCGCCAGCCGGTCTCGCGCAGGGCGGCCTGCATCTCCGGCCACACCTGCCGGTGCCGCTCCTTGTACTCCTCGATCCGGTCCGGCCGGACCTTCAGCAGGAAGCAGACGCGTCGCATGCGGGTCCCTCCCGGGCGCCCGCCCCCGGCCGCCCGCGCAGGCCGGGGACGGGCGGGGCCGATCAGAAGTCGAACTGGTCGATGTTGGACGCCTCGAAGGTGAACGGCGGGCCGAGGACGATCTCGCCGTTGGCCCCGACGGTGCGCTCGCCGAGCCTGCCGGCCTTGAGGACCTCGCCCTGCTTGCCGGTGATCTGGCCGGAGACCAGCGCCGCGGCGGCGTAGGAGGCCAGGTAGCCCAGGTCGTTGGGGTTCCACAGCTGGAACTTCTCGACGGTGCCGTCCTTGACGAACTGGCGCATCTGGTTGGGCGTGCCGAGCCCGGTCACCACGACCTTGCCCTTGTACTGGGAGCCGGAGATGTAGCGGGCGGCGGCGGCGATGCCGACGGTGGTGGGAGCGATGATGCCCTTGAGGTTGGGGTACGCCTGCAGCAGGCCCTGGGTCTGCTGGAAGGACTTCTGGTCGTCGTCGTCCCCGTAGGCGATCTTGACCAGCTTCATCTTGGCGTACTCGGGCTTCTTCAGCTCCTCCTGCATGTACTTGATCCAGGTGTTCTGGTTGGTGGCGTTGGCGGTCGCCGACAGCACCGCGAACTCGCCCTCGCCGTCCATCAGCTCGGCCAGCAGCTTGACCTGGCTGCGGCCGATCTCCTCGGAGGCCGCCTGGTTGATGAACACGTCACGGCACTCGGGGGCGGTGTCGGAGTCGTAGGAGACCACCTTGATGCCGCGCTGGCGGGCCTGCTGCAGCGGGCCGCACACCGCGTTCGGGTCGTTGGCGGAGATCAGGATGGCGTCCTGCCGCTGCTGCACCAGCGTGTTGATGTAGGAGACCTGCGAGGAGGCCGACGCGTCCGACGGGCCGACTTCCTTGGCCTCGCCCTTGTACTCGCCGGCGGCGGAGATGCCGGCCTTGTCGACCAGGGTCAGGTACGGGTTGTTGATCTGCTTGGGCAGGAAGGCCAGCTTGATGCCCTCCTTGAGCGGCGCGTTCGGGTTCGCCGAGGCGGTCGAGGCCGCCCCGGCGCCCCCGCCGGAGTTCGCCGAGTCCTTGGTGGTGCCGCCGCAGGCGGTCAGCGCCAGCGCCATGATCCCGGCGGTGGCCACGGCCAGGAACGAGCGGGGCGCCCGCATCCGGCCCGAGGAACGCTCTTTCATGATCACTTGCCTTTCGGAGAAAACGCACCCGGGAGGGTGACGGGGGGTGGGGCGGAGATCAGGCGGGGGCGGCGGCGGGTCGCCGCCGGGCCCTCCGCTCGCGGACCACGCCGGCCAGGCGCGGGGTGAGCACCGAGACGATCAGCAGCAGCCCGGTGACGATCGACTGGATCTCGGTCGCCACGTCGTTGAGCATCAGCAGGTTGCGCAGCAGGCCGATGAGCAGCACCCCGGAGATCACGCCGCCGAGGGTGCCCTTGCCGCCGTCGAAGTCCACGCCGCCCAGCAGCACCGCGGCGATCACCGCGAGTTCCAGGCCCACGCCGTTGTCGGCGCGGGCGCTGCCGTACCGCAGCGTGTAGACGATCCCGGCGAACGCGGCCACCAGGCCGGACACCACGAACAGCACCAGCTTGATCCGCTTGACCCGGATGCCGGCGTGGAACGCGGCGTCCTCCTGGGCGCCGATGGCGAACAGCGCCCGGCCGACGCCGGTGGCGTGCAGCACCAGCGCGGTCACGACCGCCAGCAGGACGAACAGCGCGACCTGGTACGGGATCGGGGTGCCCGGCACGTTGGTGGTGGTCAGCTCGGCGTACTGGGCGGGGAACTGGGAGACGGCCTCGGTGCCGAGCACCACGTACGCCAGTCCCCGGTACAGCGACAGGGTGCCGATGGTGACGGCCAGCGACGGCAGCCCCAGCCTGGTCACCAGCAGCCCGTTGACCAGGCCGCACACCACGCCGACCACCAGCACGACCGGGACGATGGTCTCGAACGCCCAGCCGGCGTTCCACAGCCAGCCGGTCAGGGCGCCGGCCAGCCCCAGCACCGAGGCGACCGACAGGTCCACCTGGCCGCACACCACCAGCAGCGTCATCGGCAGCGCGATCAGCGCGATCTCGCCGAGGTCGCCGAGCGCGAACGACAGGTTGTCGGTGTTGCCGAAGTCCGGGGAGATCCCCACGCCGCCGAAGAACACCGCGACCAGCAGCGCGGTGACGACCACGTCCCAGCGGACGAACCGGCCCGCTCCGGCGCCCTTCCCACGCACGGTGCCCGTCGCCTCAGCCATGACGCACGTTCCTCTTCCTCAGCACCCGGGCCAGCCGCAGCGCCACCAGCCGGTCGGCGCTGATCGCCAGCAGCAGCAACAGGCCGACGATGGCCTCCTGCCAGAACGGGTTGATCTTCAGGACCACCAGCACGCTGCCGATGGTGGTGATCAGCAGGGCGCCCAGCGCCGCGCCGTACACGGTGCCGACCCCGCCGACGATGGCCACGCCGCCGACCACGACCGCGGCGACCACGTCCAGTTCCCAGCCGCGGGCCGGGTCGGCGACGACGGTGCCGAAGCGGGCCAGCCACAGCGTCCCGGCCAGCCCGGCCAGCACCCCGGCGGCCAGGTAGGCGGTCAGCACCCGGCGGCGGATCGGGATGCCGGCCAGCCGGGCCGCCTCGGGGCTGGAGCCGATGGCGTAGAACTCCCGGCCCGAGGAGTACGAGCGCAGGTAGTAGCCGACCGCCAGCATCACCGCGACGCTGATCAGCGGCAGGTACGGGATCCCCAGCAGGTCGCCGTTGCCCAGGCTCAGGATCGCGCCGGGGACCTCGGCGGCGCTGATCTGCTCGCCGTGGGCGATGTAGTGGTTCAGGCCCTGGATCACGTACAGCGTGCCGAGCGTGACGACCAGGGCGGGCACCCCGCAGAAGCTCACCAGCAGGCCGTTGACCAGCCCGCAGGCCGCGCCGATCGCCACCCCCAGCGCGACGGCGACGAGCACGCCGTGCTGGGTGCCGGAGACGAAGTCGCCGACGACGAACGCCACCAGCCCGACCACCGACCCGACCGACAGGTCGATGTTGCGGGTCACCACCACCAGGGTCTGCCCGACCGCCAGCAGCGCCAGGATGGAGGCGTTCAGGAAGATGTCCTCCACGCCCTGCGCGGACAGGAACCGCGGGTTGATCACGGTGGTCACCGCGACCAGCACGACCAGCGCCCCGAGGATCCCGGCCTCCCGGAACCGCAGCACCAGATCGATCAGCCCGCGCTCGCCGCCGCCCGCCTTCACCTTGGGCTGCGCCGGCGGCTGCTCCACGACGGCCGTCACGCCTGCCCCCCGCTCGCCTGCGGCGCGCCCGAAGGCACCGGCTCTCCTCGTCGCGTGCTCACTCGTTCCTCGCTCCGCGCGCTCCTCGTCGATCCGGCGCCGCGCGCCTTCGGCTCGCTCACGCCGCCTCCTTCCCGGCGCGCTGCCCCGTGGCGGCGGCCATCACGGACTCCTCGGTGGCCTCGGCCCGGGGGATCTCGGCGACCAGCCGGCCCTCGTGCATGACCAGCACCCGGTCGGCCATGCCGAGCACCTCGGGCAGGTCGGAGGAGATCATCAGCACCGCCATGTCCTGGGCGGCCAGTTCCGACAGCAGCCGGTGCACCTCGGCCTTGGTGCCGACGTCGATGCCGCGGGTGGGCTCGTCGACGATCAGCACGGACGGCTCGGTGGCCAGCCACTTGGCCAGCACGACCTTCTGCTGGTTGCCGCCGGACAGCACCCCGACCGGGTCCGACAGGCGGGAGAACTTCAGCTGCAGCCGCAGCGCCCAGTCGCGGGCGCGGTCGCGTTCGACCCTGCGGGAGATCAGCGGGCCGGGGCCGCTGGCCCGGCGCAGCGAGCGGAGCTGGGTCAGGCCCATGTTGCGCTCGATGGACATGTCCATGACCAGGCCCTGCTGGCGGCGGTCCTCGGGGACGAAGGCCAGCCCGGCGGCCATGGCGGCGGTGGGGCTGGCGGGCGGCAGGGCGCGGCCGTCCACCTCGACCTCGCCGGCGTCCCACCGGTCCACCCCGAAGATCGCCCGGGCGACCTCGCTGCGCCCGGCGCCGACCAGCCCGGCCAGCGCGACGATCTCGCCGCGCCGCACCTGGAAGGACACGTCGGTGAAGACGCCCTCGCGGGTCAGCCGGGAGACCTTGAGCGCCACCCGGCCCGGGGCGACCTCCTGCTTGGGGTACAGGTCGTCCAGTTCCCGGCCGACCATCCGCTGCACCAGGTCGTCGGTGGTCAGCCCGTCCAGCGTCTCGGTGCCGACCCAGGTGCCGTCGCGCAGCGTGGTGACCCGCTGGCACAGCTCGAAGATCTCCTCCAGCCGGTGCGAGATGAACAGGATCGCGCAGCCGGCCTCCCGCAGCGTGCGGGTGACCGCGAACAGCCGGGCGACCTCCTGGCCGGTGAGCGCGGCGGTGGGCTCGTCCATGATCAGGACCTTGGCGTCCCGGGAGATGGCCTTGGCGATCTCCACCACCTGCTGGTCGGCGATGGACAGCCCGCGGGCCGGCTGCGCCGGGTCCAGCGGCACGCCGAGCCGGGCGAACAGGTCGGCGGCGGCGGCGTGCATGGCCCTGCGGTCGATCCGGCCCAGCGAGGTGCGCGGCTGGCGGCCCATGAAGATGTTCTCGGCCACCGACAGGTCGGGGAACAGGGTGGGCTCCTGGTAGATCACCGCCACCCCCGCGGCCTGGGCGTCGGCCGGGCCGCCGAAGACCACCGGCTCGCCGTCCAGCCGTACCTCGCCGGAGTCGGGACGGTGCACCCCTGCGAACGTTTTTACGACCGTGGACTTGCCCGCGCCGTTCTCGCCGGCCAGCGCGTGCACCTCGCCGGCGTACAGCTCGACGGTGACGCCCCGCAGTGCCTGCACCGCGCCGAACGCCTTGCTGACGTCGACCAGCGCCAGTCTCGGCGGAGCCGGCGGAGCGGATGTGTTCACGCGCCACCCTCCTCATCCGGACCCCGATGACCGGGGTGTGAAAAACGTTTTAAGCTCACGTTGCGCAGGACGCTAGATGTGAGCCAACCCACTCGTCAAGTCCCGATCTGCGAAGATCCACCCTCTTCCGGCACGGAAGGCCCGGCGGCATCGGACCTTCCGACCGATCGGACCGAATCTCCGACCGGCAGGGGGTTGACACGTTTTAATGACTTGGCCACAGTTGGCGCAGCAAAGATCCGACGACCGGGGGGGCAGGCAGATGAGCACACCCAGCGGGGGCGGCACGCGCACGGCGCGCCCCCGGGCGGGCACGGTGGGCATCAAGGAGGTCGCCCGGCACGCGGGCGTCTCCCCCGGCACCGTGTCCAACGTGCTCAACCGGCCCGAGCGGGTCGCCCCCGCCACCCGGGCCCGGGTCGAACAGGCCATTCGCGAGCTGGGCTTCGTCCGCAACGCCTCGGCCTCCACGCTGCGCGCCGGGCAGAGCAGCACGATCGGGCTGATGATCCTCGACCTGGGCAACCCGTTCTTCACCGACGTGGCCCGCGGCGTCGAGGAGGTGGCCAGCGAACGCGGCTACGCGGTGATCCTGGCCAGCTCCGGCGGCTCGCACGACAAGGAGCGCCGCCATCTGACCGTGCTGGCCGAGCAGCGGGTCCGCGGGGTGCTGATCACCCCGGTCGACGAGCAGGACGACCACGTCGAGCTGCTGCGGCAGCGCGGGGTGGCGGTGGTGCTGCTGGACCATCCCACCCCCCGGGCCAACCAGTGCTCGGTCGCGGTCGACGACGTGGCCGGCGGCGAGCTGGCGGTGCGCCACCTGCTGGAGCAGGGCGCCCGCGACATCGCCCTGGTCACCGGCCCGTCGTCGCTGCGGCAGTGCGCCGACCGGCGCAAGGGGGCGCTGCGGGCGCTGCGCGCGGCCGGGCTGGGCCGCGAGGCGCTGCGGGAGATCACCGTCCCGGACATGAACGCCCGCGCCGGGGAGGGCGCCGCCCGCCGGCTGCTGGACGGCGACCTGCCGGACGCCGTGTTCTGCGCCAACGACCTGCTGGCCCTCGGGCTGCTGCGGGTGCTGCTGCAGGCCGGGGTGAAGGTCCCCAACGACGTGGCGGTGATCGGGTACGACGACATCGAGTTCACCGGCGCCGCCGCGGTGCCGCTCAGCTCGGTGCGCCAGCCGACGTTCCAGCTCGGCCGGATCGCCACCGAGCTGCTGCTGGACGAGTGCGAGGATCCGGCCGGGCACGCCCACCAGCAGGTGATGTTCCAGCCCGAGCTGGTCGTGCGGGAGTCCACCCGGCGGCTGGTCGCGCACCCGGAGGGATGAGCGGGCCATGCGGATCGCGCTGTTCGTGACCTGCCTGAACGACACGATGTTCCCCGGCACCGGGCGGGCGGTCGTGCGGCTGCTGCGGCGGCTGGGGCACGAGGTCGAGTTCCCCGCGGCGCAGACCTGCTGCGGCCAGATGCACTTCAACACCGGCTACCGCAGGCAGGTCACGCCCCTGGTGCGGAGCTTCGCTGAAACGTTCGCCCCCTACGACGCGGTGGTGACCCCGTCCGCGTCGTGCGCGGCGATGATCCGCGACTGGCACCCCCGCATCGACGCCGGCGCCGCGACCGCCGCGGCGAAGGTGTACGAGCTGGCCGAGTTCCTGGTGGACGTGCTCGGGGTCACCGACGTGGGCGCGTACTACCCGCACCGGGTGACCTACCACCCGACCTGCCACTCGCTGCGGATGCTCGGGCTGGGCGACCGGCCGCTGCGGCTGCTGCGCCAGGTGCGGGGCCTGGAACTGGTGGAGCTGCCCGACGCCGCCGAGTGCTGCGGCTTCGGCGGGACGTTCGCGCTGAAGAACTCCGCGGTGTCGGCGGCGATGGGCGCCGACAAGGCCGCCTGCGTCCGCGGCACCGGCGCCGACACCCTGTGCGCGGCCGACAACTCCTGCCTGATGCACATCGGCGGCATCCTGACCCGCACCACCGGCCCCGAGGTCCGCACCGTGCACCTGGCCGAGATCCTCGCCTCCACCGAGGAGGACCCCTCATGACGATGCCCACCTACCTCGGGATGCCGGCGTTCCCCCAGGCCGCCCGGGAGGCGGTCGCCGACGAGCGGCTGCGCGGCAACCTGGCCCACGCCACCGGCACCATCCGGGACCGGCGGCGCGCGGCGGTCGCCGAGCTGGACGACTGGGCGGCGCTGCGCGAGGCCGGCCGGCGGATCAAGGACCACACCCTGCGGTACCTCGACCACTACCTGCGCGAGCTGGAGGAGAGGGTCACCGCGGCGGGCGGCACCGTGCACTGGGCGCGGGACGCCGCCGAGGCCAACCGGATCGTCGCCGGCCTGGTGCGCGCCACCGGGCAGACCGAGGTGGTCAAGGTCAAGTCGATGGCCACCCAGGAGATCGGGCTGAACGAGGCGCTGGCCGAGGAGGGGATCACCGCCTACGAGACCGACCTGGCCGAGCTGATCGTGCAGCTCGGTGACGACCGGCCCTCGCACATCCTGGTCCCGGCGATCCACCGCAACCGGTCGGAGATCCGCGACATCTTCCGCCGCCGGATGCCCGGCGCGCCCGCCGACCTGTCCGACGAGCCCGCCGACCTGGCCGAGGCCGCCCGCCGGCACCTGCGCGCCAAGTTCCTGTCGGCGAAGGTGGCGGTGTCGGGGGTGAACTTCGCGGTCGCCGAGACCGGCACGCTGGTGGTGCTGGAGTCCGAGGGCAACGGGCGGATGTGCCTGACGCTGCCGGAGACGCTGATCTCGGTGATGGGCATCGAGAAGGTCGTGCCGACCTGGCGGGACCTGGAGGTGTTCCTGCAGCTGCTGCCCCGTTCCTCCACGGCCGAGCGGATGAACCCGTACACCAGCACGTGGACCGGCGTCACGCCCGGTGACGGGCCGCAGGACTTCCACCTGGTGCTGCTGGACAACGGCCGCACCGCGACCCTCGCCGACGAGGTGGGGCGGCAGGCGCTGCGCTGCATCCGCTGCTCGGCGTGCCTGAACGTGTGCCCGGTCTACGCCCGAGCGGGCGGCCACGCCTACGGGTCGCCGTATCCGGGGCCGATCGGGGCGATCCTGTCGCCGCAGATCCGTGGCATCGGCTCGGAGGTGGACGCCTCCCTGCCGTACGCGTCGTCGCTGTGCGGGGCGTGCTTCGAGGCGTGCCCGGTCGCGATCGACATCCCCGAGGTGCTGGTCCACCTGCGGGCCAAGGCCGTCGAGGAGGGGCCGAGGCATCCGCTGGTGGGGACCGCGATGGCCGCCGCGGGCTGGACGCTGCGCTCCCCGCGGCGGCTGGCGCTGGCCCAGCGCGCCGCGTCCGCGAGCCGCCGCCTCATCGGCCGGCGCGGCCGGATCCGCCGCCTGCCCGGCCCGCTGCGCGCGTGGACCGACTCCCGCGACGCGCCCGCCCCGCCGCCCGAGTCGTTCCGGGCCTGGTGGAAGCGCACGAACGGAGGCCGCTCATGAGCACCGCCAGGGACGACGTCCTGGGGCGCATCGCGGGCGCCCTCGGGCGGCGCGGGACGCCCGCCGCCGAGGCGTACGCCGCGATCGACCGGCCCTACCTGCGCCGCCACCACGAGGACGGGATCTTGGACCTGTTCGCCGAACGGGTCGCCCACTACCGCGCCACCGTCCACCGCGTCGATACCGCCGGACTGCCGGGCGCGGTGGCGCGGGTGCTGAGCCGGGGACGGTACGCGGTCCCCGCCGGGCTCCCGGCGGAGTGGATCGCCGAGGTCGACCCCGGCCTGCTGGTCCACGAGCCGCCGGTGGCCGAGTTGGACGCGCTGGACGGCGTGGTGACCGGCTGCGCGGTGGCCATCGCCGAGACCGGCACGATCGTGCTCGACCACGGCCCCGGCCAGGGCCGCCGCGCGTTCAGCCTGGTGCCCGACCACCACCTGATCGTGGTCACCGCCGGCCAGGTCGCCCCCGACGTGCCCGAGGCGCTGGAACGGCTCGACCCCGCCCGGCCCCTGACGTTCGTGTCCGGCCCGTCGGCGACCAGCGACATCGAGCTGAACCGGGTGGAGGGCGTGCACGGCCCCCGCACCCTCGACGTGATCCTGACCCGCTGACCCCCACCCCCCTCGTGAGGAGCCGATGAACACGTTCGCCGCCGTCGATCTGGGAGCCTCCAGCGGCCGGGTGATGGCCGCCCGGGTGGGCGATGGCGCGCTGGAGCTGACCGAGGTGCGGCGCTTCCCCAACCGGCCGGTGCGCGCCGCGGGCACCCTGCACTGGAACATCCTCGGCCTGTACGGCGAGATCCTGGACGGGCTGAAGGCCGCCGGGCCCGGGCTGACCTCGATCGGCATCGACTCGTGGGCGGTGGACTACGGCCTGCTGGACCGTTCCGGCGCGCTGCTGGGCAACCCGGTGCACTACCGCGACGGCCGCACCGACGGGGTGATGGAACGGGTCCGGGCCGAGCTGGGCGACGCCTATCTCTACGACGTGGCGGGCCTGCAGTTCCTGCCGTTCAACACGGTCTACCAGCTGGTGGCCGAGCGCGACGGGCTGGACCGGGCGCACACCCTGCTGATGATCCCCGACCTGCTGGCGTACTGGCTGACCGGCCGGACCGGCGCGGAGCTGACCAACGCCTCCACCACCGGCCTGCTGGACGTGCGGACCCGCACCTGGTCGGCGGCCCTGCTGGAACGGCTCGGGCTCCCCCGCCGGCTGCTGCCGGAGCTGCGCGAGCCCGGCGAGGTCATCGGGCCGCTGCGGCCGGATGTGGCCACCGAGACCGGCCTGCCCGGCGACGTCCCGGTCACCGCGGTCGCCTCCCACGACACCGCCTCCGCGGTCGCCGCCGTCCCCGCCCGGGGCGAGGACTTCGCCTACATCTCCTGCGGCACCTGGTCGCTGGTCGGGGTCGAGCTGCCCGGTCCGGTGCTCGGCGAGGAGGGGCGGACGGCCAACTTCACCAACGAGGCCGGGATCGACGGCACCGTCCGCTACCTGCGCAACGTCATGGGCCTGTGGCTGCTGCAGGAGTCGCAGCGGGCCTGGGGCCTGGGCCCGTCCGACCTGCCGGCGCTGCTGGAGGCGGCGGCCGGGGTGCCGGCGTTCCAGGCCGTGGTGGACCCCGACGCCCCCGAGTTCCTGCCGCCGGGCGACATGCCCGCCCGCATCGCCGAACGGTGCCGCGCCACCGGCCAGCGCCCGCCCGCCACCCCGCCCGAGGTGGTCCGTTGCATCATGGACAGCCTCGCGCTGGGTCACCGGGCCGCCGTCCGCGAGGCGGCGCGGCTGTCGGGGCGGCGGGTGGAGGTGGTGCACCTGGTCGGCGGCGGCTCCCGCAACGAGCTGCTGTGCCGGCTGACCGCCGACGCCTGCGGCCTGCCGGTGGTCGCCGGGCCGGTGGAGGCGACCGCGCTCGGCAACGTGCTGGTGCAGGCACGGGCGTTCGGGGTGGTCAAGGACCTGGCGGAGATGCGCGGGCTGGTCGCCGCGACCCAGCCGCTGCGCCGCTACGAGCCGGGCGGCGACCCGGCCGCCTGGGACGACGCCGCCGCCCGCGCCGGCCTGCGCTGACGCCGCCGCGCCCGCCCCGGACGAGGCCCGGGTGATCTGGAACACGACACGCCGGGTGATCCAGTGTCCACGCCGAGCGACCGCCCTGGCGGGGCGGGCGGCGGTAATGTGTCGATCGCGATCCTCGCCGATCGCTGACAGACGCATAATCATGGCGTACCGACCGCCTGTCGCATTGGGGTGTGGGCAGTGGAGGGTCGTACGGACCGCCGGGAGCGGGCCCCAGGCAGCGGGCCGCCCGGGAACCCGCCGTTGGTCGGACGGCGCGACGTGCTGGACGCCCTGGACCGTGCGCTGGACGCCACCGCGGCGGGCGCGTTCCGGTTCGTCGCGCTGGTCGGCGAGCCGGGGGCGGGCAAGACCCGGCTGCTGGGCGAGCTGCTGAACGCCGCCGCCGACCGCAAGCTCCCCGCGGTCGCCGGGCGGGCCGCCGAGTTCGAGCAGGACATGCCGTTCGGCGTGGTCATCGACGCGCTCGACGACCACCTGGAGGAGCACCGCCCCGATCTCGGCCCGGCCGCCGGCCGGCTGCTGGCCACCGTGTTCCCGTCCATGGCGGTCTCCGGGGACGCCCCGGCCGACGGGGCCGAGGACCCCGCCGACCTGACCGGGCTGGCCCGCTACCGGCTGTACCGGACGGTGCGCCGGCTGCTGGAGGAGCTGGCCGCACCGGCCGGGCTGGTGCTGGTGCTGGACGACGTGCACTGGGCCGACGACGCCTCCGTCGAGCTGCTGGAGCACCTGGTCCGGCACCCGCCGCGGGCCCGGGTCATGGTCGCCGTGGCGTACCGTCCCGCGCAGGCCGCGCCCCGGCTGGCCACCCTGGTCGACACCGCCGGCGCGCACGGCCTGCGGGTCCCGGTCGAGCCGCTGACCCGGGCCGAGGTCGCCGAGTTCCTCGGCCCCCAGGTGCCCGCCCCGCAGCGCGATGCGCTGTACGCGGCCAGCGGCGGCAACCCGTTCTACCTGGAGGCGCTGGCCCGGATGGGCGTCACGCAGGCGCCCGGCCGGATCGGCGAGGAGGGGGCCGGTGAGCTGCCCCCGGCGGTGGAGGCCGCGCTGCAGGCCGAGCTGAGCGGCCTGCCCGATCCGGCGCTGCTGGTGGCGCGGGCGGCGGCGGTGGCGGCCGACGAGTTCGAGCCGTCGCTGGCGGCGGCCGCCGCCGAGGTGCCCGAGAGCACCGCGCTGGCCGCGCTGGACGAGCTGGCCGCCCGCGACGTGGTGCGGCCCGCGTCCGGCGGCCGGTTCCGGTTCCGGCACCCGCTGGTCCGGCACGCCACCTACGGGTCGGCCGCCGCGGGCTGGCGGGTGGGCGTGCACGCCCGCGTCGCCGACCACCTGGCCCGGCTCGGGGTGCCGGCCACGGTGCGCGCCCGCCATGTGGAGCGGTCGGGCCGGTTCGGCGACACCGAGGCGATCGACACCCTGGTCGAGGCCGCCCGCACCGTCGCCCCGCACGCCCCGCAGACCGCCGCGCACTGGCTCAAGGCCGCCCTCAAGCTGATGCCCGACGCCGACGACCGGCGGCTGCCGCTGCTGGCCGAGCTGGCCAAGATGCAGGCCATCAGCGGGCAGCTCGCCGAGGGCCGGCGGACCGGCCGCGAGGTGCTGCGGCTGCTGCCGCCCGACGCGCACGCGCTGCGCGCCCGCGCCGCCCGGTTCTGCGCCATGATGGAACGGCTGCTGGGCGACCCGCACCAGGCCCGCGGGCTGCTGCTGGCGGAGCTGCGCCGGATGCCCGACCCCCGCTCGGCCGCCGCCGTCATGCTGCGGCTGCGGCTGGTCGCCGAGAGCCTGCTGCGGGTCGACTTCCGCGCCGCCCAGGCCGTGCTGGACATGGTCCCCGACAACGCCGACGGCTGGGAGCCCGGCCTGGTCGTCGCGGTCGCCGCGCTGCGCCCGATGCCCGCCTACGCCGGCGGCCGGGTCGAGGACGCGCTGCGGCACTGCACCGACGTCGACCGGCTGGTCGCCGCCTCCTCCGACGAGCACCTGGCCGAATGGCTGGACGCCATCACCTGGTCGTGCTGGACCGAGCTGTTCCTGGGCCGCTACGACGTCGCGGCGGGCCGGCTGGAACGGGTGCTGTCGGTCGCCCGCGCCACCGGCCAGAGCTACATCGTCCCCACCGCGCTGGCCGGGCAGGCCAACGCGTACGCGATGCTCGGCCGGCTGGCCGAGGCCGCCACCGCCGCCGAGGAGGCCGAGGCGGTCGCCCGGATGCTGGCCTCCGACCAGCTGCTGGTGTTCGCGCTCACCCAGCGGTGCCTGGTCGCGTCGTGGCTCGGGAACGACGAGGACGCGCTGGCCTACGGCCGGGAGGCGGTGCAGGCCTCCGGCGGCACCGGCGAGTGGTGGGGCCGCCAGGCCGCCTACGCGCTCGGGGTCGCGACCGTGCACGCCGGCGACACCGAGACCGGCGCGGCCATGCTGCGCGAGGTGTGCGCCGACAGCGACACCGCCGCCGCCCTCGACCCGAGCGCGCCGCGGGCCTGCGAGATCCTCGCCCAGCTCGCCGCGGCGGCCGGCGACGCCGCCGAGGCCGCCCGCTGGGCCGACCGCACCGCCGCCACCGCTCCCCCGGCGCTGCCCGGCAACCGGGCGCTGGTCGACCTGGCCCGCGCGCACGCGCTGCGCCCCGCCGACCCGGCGGCGGCCGCCCGGCGGGCCCGGCAGGCCGCCGCGACGCTGGAGGAGGCCGGGCACCGGCTGGACGCCGGGCGCGCCCGGCTGTACGCCGGGATCGCCGCCGCCGAGGCCGGCGACCGGGGGTTCGCCCGGGCCGAACTGCGCATCGCCGCGGAGATCTTCGAGGCGGCCGGGGCCCGCCCGCTGCACGCCCGCACCCAGCGCGAGCAGCGCCGGGTCGGGGTGCGGGTGCCCGCCCGCGGCGCCGGCACCGGCTCCGGCGGCGGGCCCGGCGCGCTGTCGCGCCGCGAGCTGCAGGTCGCCCGGCTGGTCGCCGAGGGCTGCACCAACCAGCAGATCGCCGAACGCCTCTACCTGAGCATCCGCACCGTCGAGACGCACCTGTCGCACATCTTTGCCAAGCTCGGCGTCAGCTCCCGCGTCGCGGTCGTCAACGCCCTCGGCCGGCTGGAGGAGTCCGGCGACGGCGGGTGACCCGGACCCGCTGACGTCCGCGTCGCATACCCGCCCATCCGTGTCGCGGTACGTGGATATCAGGGTTTGCCACGATGTCCTCCGTCACCGCTCGGCGGGATAGTCGTTCCCGTCGAGCCCGTTCCGTCTCCCACCGGGCGCGCACGCACTGGAGGACCGATGAGCGACCGCATCCCGCGGTTCACGCACGCCGGTGTCACGGACGCGGAGATCTCCGTGCATCCGTTCGCCACCGAGGACGGGCTGGGGCTGCAGCTGACCCGGTTCCGGCGTGCCGACTGCGACGACGTGGTGCTGCTCGTGCACGGGCTGACGATGTCCAGCGACATGTTCGTCATGCCCGAGCACCGCAACCTGGTGACCCACCTGCACGACGAGGGGTTCACCGACGTGTGGGCGGTCGACTTCCGGATGAGCAACCGCTACCCGTACGACATGGAGACCCACCGGTTCACGCTCGACCACTGCGCGCTGTACGACCACCCGGCCGCGCTGGCGGAGCTGCGCCGCCACGTCGGGGACCGGCGGGTGCACGTCATCGCGCACTGCCTGGGCGCGATGACGTTCATGATGAGCCTGTACGCGGGCGTGGCCACCGGGATCACCAGCGTGGTGTGCAACAGCGTGGCGCTGACCCCCCGGGTCCCCCGGTGGTCGCGGTACAAGCTGGCCTTCGGGCCGGCGCTGGCGGAGTACGTGCTGGGGTTCTCGTTCCTGGACCCCCGCTTCGGGGAGGCGCCGGCGATGACCCGCGGCTGGATGCTGTCGCGGCTGATCTCGGCGGTGCACCGCGAGTGCGACGTGCGGTCCTGCCACATGCTCAGCTTCATGTGGGGCAGCGGCCGGCCCGCGCTGTACGAGCACCACAACCTGGACGATGCCACCCACCTGCGCATCGCCGACATCTGCGGGGGCGTCGGCGTGCACTACTACCGGCACGTCCATGCGATGGTGAAGGCCGGCAGGGCGGTGAAGTACGACCGAGGGGACCGTCGTCTCACCGCCCTGCCGGACGACTACCTCGCCGGCGCCGGCGGGGTGCGCACCCCGACGCTGCTGCTGACCGGCGACCGCAACCGGGTCTTCGGCGACTCCAACCTGGTGTGCCACGCCCGGCTGCGGCAGGTCGCGCCGGGGCTGCACGAGCTGGGCGTGCTGCCCGGCTACGGGCACATGGACCCGTTCCTCGGCAGGGACGCGCACGCCGACGTGTTCCCGAAGATGGTCGACTTCATCAAGCGGAAGGCGGCCTGACCGTGGGCGAGCAGGTGCGCGAACACGTCGACGCGGTGGTCGTCGGCTCCGGGTTCGGGGGCTCGGTGGCCGCCTACCGGCTGGCGGAGGCGGGCCGGTCGGTGGTGGTGCTGGAGCGCGGGCGGGCGTTCCCGCCCGGCAGCTTCCCCCGCTCCCCCGCCGAGATGAGCCGGGCGTTCTGGGACCCGCGCGAGGGCCTGCACGGGATGTACGACGTGTGGCACTTCTCCGGCTGCGACTCGGTGGTGGCCAGCGGGCTGGGGGGCGGCTCGCTGATCTACGCCAACGTGCTGCTGCGCAAGGACGAGCGCTGGTTCGTCCACGAGCACCGCGCCCCGGACGGCGGGTACGAGCCGTGGCCGATCTCCCGCGCCGACCTGGACCCGCACTACGACGCCGTCGAGAAGATGCTGGGCGCCACGCCGTACCCGCTCGACGAGCCCGCCTACGCCGACACCCCCAAGACGCAGGCGCTGCAGGACGCCGCCGCCGAACTCGGCCTGGACTGGTTCCTGCCGCCGCTGGCGGTGAGCTTCGCCCCCGAGCCCGGCGCCGCGCCCGGCATCGGGCTGCCCATCCCCGAGCCCGGGTACGGCAACCTGCACGGCGTGCCCCGCCGCACCTGCCGGCTGTGCGCCGAGTGCGACATCGGCTGCAACGACGGCAGCAAGAACAGCCTGGACCACACCTACCTGTCGGCCGCCCGCCACCACGGCGCCGACCTGCGCACCTCCCACGAGGTCACCCGGATCCGGCCCCGGACCGGCGGCGGCTACGAGGTCGACTACGTCCGCCACGACCCCGCCCGCGAGTCCCGCGACCTGCCCGTCCGCACCATCGGCTGCGACCGGCTGATCCTGGCCGCCGGCACCTACGGCACCACCTACCTGCTGCTGCGCTCCCGCGGCGACCTGCCGGGCCTCGGCCCCGCGCTGGGCACCCGGTTCTGCGGCAACGGCGACCTGCTGACGTTCCTGCTGCGGGCCAGGGACCGCGACCGGGTCCGGCCCCTGAACGCCAGCCGGGGGCCCGTCATCACCAGCGCGATCCGGCTGCCCGACGAGGCCGACGCCGACCCGTTCGGCGGCAGCGGCCAGCGCGGCGCCTACATCCAGGACGGCGGCTATCCCGAGTTCGTGACCTGGATGGTCGAGGGCGCCGACGTGGCCGACCGGATCGGCCGCGCCCTGCGGTTCCTGTGGGACCGGGCGGTGGACCTGTTCTGCGACGCGCCCGACAGCAACCTGTCGGCCGAACTCAGCGAGCTGATCGGCGACGGGACCCTGTCGGTCAGCTCACTGCCGCTGCTCGGCATGGGCCGCGACACCCCCGACGGGGTGCTGCGGCTCGACGGCGACATGCTGCGGGCCGAATGGACCACCGCGACCAGCGAGGCGCACTTCGAACGGGTCCGCAAGATCATGCAGCGGATCGGCGACGTGCTCGGCGCCGACTACAAGGACAACCCGATCTGGTTCCGCAAGCGGATCGTCACCGTGCATCCGCTGGGCGGCGCCCCGATCGGGCGGCATCCGGACGAGGGGGTCTGCGACCCGTACGGGGAGGTCTTCGGGCACCCCGGCCTGTACATCGCCGACGGGGCGGCGATGCCCGGGCCGGTGGGCGCCAACCCCTCGCTGACCATCGCCGCGATGGCCGACCGGATGTGCTCCCGGCTTCTCGACACGGGGGCCGGGCCGACCGCGGGCGGGGCGCGGGGCCCTTCCGCGACCGGCCCGGCGCGCGGGAAGCCGGGAGCGAACCTCACCACGCTGGCGTTCACCGAGGAGATGAAGGGCCACTGGACGCCCGGCGTCGCCGACCCGCGCGCCGGAGAGGAGGCCGGCGCCCGCGAGCCCCTGGCGTTCGAGCTGACCATCACCGCCGACGACCTGGACCGGTTCCTGGACGATCCCGAGCACACCGCCCGCGCCGAGGGCTGGGTCGACGCGCCCTGGCTGGGCGGCCGCCGCACCGTGACCCGCGGCTGGTTCAACCTGTTCGCCCCCGCCGGGCACCCCGACCGGCGGGCCATGCGCTACCGGCTCCACCTCGCCGACGCCGACGGCCGCCCGGTCACCCTGGTCGGCCGCAAGGACGTCCAGGACGGCCCGCCCACCCGGATCTGGCCGGACACCTCCACCCTGTACGTCCGGCTGCTGGGCGGCCACGTCCACCCCGCCGCCGACGACGCCGCCCCCGTCATCGGCGCCGGCGTCCTGCACATCCACCTGGAGGACTTCATCACCCAGCTCACCACCTTCCGGGCCACCGGCCCCGGCGCGGCCGCCGCCCTCGCCCGCTTCGGCGCCTTCTTCGCCGGCCAGCTCTGGAGGGTCTACGGCCCGGACGACTGACCGGATCGCCCCGGTCATCTGAGACGTGGGACGCGGAGGAACTGCGGGGTGCCTCCGCGTCCCACCCGTTTGCGGAGGTCAGAGGACGGAGGCGCGGTGGCGGGCGAAGGGGAGTGGGGGGTGGCAGTCCTCTGGGAGGGGGTGGGCGGTGGTGAGGGCCGAGCGGAGTCTGTGGGCGGCGGTCTGCCGGGCCAGGGGTTGGACGGTGCAGAGTTCGGCCTGGACCGCCTTGCGGGCGTCGGCCATCAGGGCGGGGACGTCGCCCACGACGATGATCTCGGTGGGGATGCCGATGTCGGGGGTCAGGCGGACCGCCAGGGCGTGGTGGGGGCCCGCCTGATCGCCTGCCTCGGTCGGGGTGTAGCGGAACTCGCAGATGACGCGGTCGCCGTCCAGGGGGCCTTCCTGGAGCAGCCAGACGGGGCCCGGGGTGACCTTGCCCAGGGCGTCGGTCCAGGACGGCGTGGTGGTCCTCGTGAGGGCGGCGGCGGCCTTGGCGGCGGCTCGGCGGGACCACTCGGGACCCATGGCGGCGATGGCCAGGAGGAAGGTCCTGGTGGCGGGGGTGCGGGCCCGGTGCAGTTCGGCGATGAGGTCGCCCACGGCCATGCGGTGGCCGGCCTCGTGGGGGGCGGCCTTCTCGAGGGCGGCGAGCTGGGCGGAGGCCCATAGTTCGGCCTGGAGGGGACCCGGCATGGTCTCCAGTTCCGCGGCGGCCCTCACGTACGCCTGGTAGACCTCGCGCAGGGCGGGGAGCGCGAGGCCGGGGGCGGTGGAACTGCGGGCGTTGCGTTCTGGTCGCACCCGTACAGGCTAGTTGGCCCGGGAACGGCTCCTGGCAGGGGCCTTTACGTTGTAGATCGCTCCCTTAGCTGTGCACGGGGAGGACCAGCAGGGTGCGGTCGTCGTCGGTGCGGACCTCGAAGCGGTCGATCTGCTCGGGCCGTACGGCCACACCGCCCTCGATGGTCAGCGGGGCCGGCTGGTCCGAGACGCCGTAGCCCTTGGCGGGGACGGCCCAGCCGGTGACGGTGCGGGCCCGGCCGTCGGCGGTGACCGCGACCAGGCGGCACTCCAGGGGGCCGCGGACCCGGCCCAGGCGGAGGGCGACCCGGGCTCCCCAGGCCTTGGCCTCCCAGGCGATCTCGCCGGAGACCCCGGTGTCGGGGTCGGTGGCCGTGCGGCGTTCCCCGGACGCCAGGAGCTGCTGGGGCCCGGCCGGCTGGGACGCGGCCACCTGGCCGGCCGGCCGGGAATCGGGGTCGGCGGCGACGCCGAGGGCCGTTCCGGCCGCCACGAGGACGGCGGCAGCGGCGGCGGACAGCAGGGTGCGGGAGCGGCGCCGCCGCCGGGTGAGGGCGGCGCGGCGCTGGACCATGTCGGTGACGATCGCGGCGTCGGTGGCCGGGTCCTGCGGCAGCGCCTCGATGAGGGGCATGCCGTCCAGGCAGGCGGCGACGGCGCGCAGCTCGGCCAGCTCGGCGTGGCAGCGCACGCACGTCGCCAGATGGGCCTCGAACGACTGCCGGTCCGGCTCCTCGAGCAGCCCCAGCGCGTACGCGCCGACGTCGATGTGCGGGGTGGTGCTCACAGGGTCGCCCCTCTTTCCTCCAGGGCGACGCGCAGCGCCCGCAGCGCGTAGTACACCCGCGACTTGACCGTGCCCACCGGGATCCCCAGCGCCTTGGCCGCCTCGTTGACCGAACGGTCGCGGAAGAAGGTCTCGTTGAGGATCTCCCGGTGCGCCGGCGACAGCGAGCGCAGTGCCTCCGACACCACCACCGAACGCAGCATGTCCTCCAGTCCATCCGGGGCGTGCAGTCTCTCCAGCGGTCCCTCGCCCGCCTCCTGGGGGCGGGCGTTCTTGCGGCGCTGGTCGTCGATCACGATGCGGCGGGCCACCGTGGCCAGCCAGGGCAGCAGCGAGGCGGCGTTGGCGTCGAGCTGGTGGGCGCTGCGCCAGGCGCGGATCATGGTCTCCTGCACCACGTCCTCGGCCCAGTGCCGGTCGCCGCCGGTCAGCCGCAGCACCAGCGACAGCAGCGGACGGCCGTACACGCGGTACAGCTCGGTCACGATGACCTGGTCGTCCACCACCGCTCCGGGCCGGGCGCCGCGGAACCAGCTCCACCGGCCCCCGGAGGTGCGGTCGGGTTCGGGGTGCGCGGTGCGCGACGCGGCGGCGGAGGGGGCGGTGGGATATCGGTGCGCCATCAGGGCATCTCCGGCTGTACGAGGCGGGACGGTCGTCTGTGCCGTCCAGGCGAGACCGGGCCCGCTCGCCCGGACCGTCTCGTCCGGACCCCTCGGCACCCCCACTGGAGTCGCCGTCGCCGGTGTTCCCGCCGCCATTGTTACCACCCTTGCCGTCGGTTGTCTGCCCCTTGCCGTCACGGGGCGCGCTGAGCTGGGCGTCAGGAAGTACGCGGGAGCCGCCGCCGGGGTTCATCCCCGGAACCGGAACGGGACGCGAGGGCAGGGAGCGGGACGTGCGGCGGCCTGGTCGCCGAAAACCACCTGACTTGTTCGACACCCTTGCCTTACGGTGGCTCCGCCGGGCCCTCTCCCCCGTCCAATGAGCATCACGGCTCTCAGCGAAAGGACGGTGCCCGGCCCGCGCAATGGTGATCCGTCAGCACTCCGAACCCTCCTCCCCCACTTCGCCCGTGGCGCGGACGCGGGCCGCCCGCGTCCGCCGGCCTGACCGAGAAGGGGCCGAACAGTGAACGACCTGGCCATGCCCCACGAGCCGGCGGGGCACGAAGACCGGCTGGTGTACCGGCTTCTCCTGGCGGTGGACATCCAGGGGTACACCAGGCTCGACGTCCGCGAGCAGCTGCGCGTCCAGCGCGACCTGTCCGGTGCGCTGGACCGGGCGGCGGAGGGCGCCGGGCTGGACAGGCGCCGCTGGGAAAAGCAGGTCGGCGGCGACGGCGAGCTGGCGATGCCGCCGGAGGAGACCGCGGTGGCGGCGGCGGTCGGGGAGTTCCCGCTGCTGCTGGCGGCGGAGCTGCGCGAGCTGAACCGGTCCCGGTCCGGGCGTCCCCGGCTGCGGGTCCGGCTGGCGGTGCACTACGGAACGCTGACCGCGGGCCCGTTCGGGCCGGCCGGCCAGGCGCCGATCGTCGTCCAGCGGCTGCTGGACGCCGGGCCGCTGCGCGCGCTGCTGCGCGACGACCCGGACCGGGACCTGGCCTACGTGGTCTCCGACAAGGTCTACGAGGACGTGGTGCGGACCGGGTTCACCCGGATGGTCCCGGGGGACTTCCAGTCCATCCGGATCACCGCCAAGAACGCGACGTACCGCGGCCACATCCACGTCGGCGACCCGATGGTCTTCGCCGACCTGGGCGAGCTGCACAAGGTGCCGGTCCCCGCGCCGCGCGCGGCGGTCTGAACCGCCGGCCCGTCGCCGCGACCGGTCCCCGGCCGGGGACCGGTCGCGGCCCGGCGGGAAGGATCTTGGACCGGCCCGGGTTGCCATGGACGCGGAACACCGTCGATCCCGAGGAGGACGTCCATGGCCGATGACGCGCTGGCGCGGTTGCTGCGGGAGCGGGACCTGGGGGTGCTGGCCACCCTCAAGCGGGACGGGCGTCCCCAGCTGTCCAGCGTCAACTACCACTACGACCCCGGCCGTGCGCTGATCCGGATCTCGGTCACCGCCGACCGGGCCAAGACGCGGAACCTGGCCCGCGATCCGCGCGCCAGCCTCCATGTCAGCAGTGCGGACGGCTGGTCGTGGGTCGTGGCCGAGGGCACCGCCGACCTGTCCCCCGTCGCCGCCGACCTCCACGACGAGGCGGTGGAGGAGCTGATCGACGTCTACCGCGCGATCCGGGGCGAGCATCCCGACTGGGACGACTACCGCCGCGCGATGGTGGCCGACCGCCGCCAGGTGGTCCGCCTGAACGTGGAGCGCCTGTACGGCCAGCCGCCGCGGGCCTGATCCCGCGCGGGGTCAGCGCCGGGGGTTGGCGCGCCGGGTGGGCCGGGCGGTGAGCGGGTCCTCCGGCCACGGGTGGCGGGGGTAGCGCCCGCGCAGCTCGGCCCGTACGGCGCGGTAGCCGTCCCGCCAGAACGACGCGAGGTCGGCGGTGACGGCGGCGGGCCGCCCGGCCGGGGACAGCAGGTGCAGCACCAGCGGCACCCGGCCGGCGGCCAGCCGCGGCGCGGCCTGCCAGCCGAACGTCTCCTGCAGCTTGACCGCGAGGACCGGCTGCTCGCCGCGGTAGTCGACGCGGATCCGGGAGCCGGACGGCACCGTGATCCGTTCGGGCGCGACCTCGTCCAGCCGGGCGGCGCACTCCCACGGCAGCAGGCCCCGCAGCACCTCCGTCACGTCGAGCCGGGCCAGGTCGGCGCGGCCGCGCAGCCCGTCCGACCAGCCGTCGATCACCGCCTCCAGCAGCGCGTCGTCGGACACGTCGGGCCAGGGGTCGCCGAGCGCGCGACGGCAGAACGCCAGCCGGTCGCGCAGCGCCGACGCCTCCGGCGTCCAGGTCAGCAGGGACAGGCCCGCCCGGCGCAGGCCCTCGCGCAGCGCCCCGGTCACCAGGTCCGGGTCGGGGTCGGCGAGCGGGGCGGAGGCGAGCTCGACCGCGCCGAGCCGTTCGACGCGGCGGGCGACCACGTCGCCGTCCCGCCACCGCACCTCCTCGGTCTCGGCCAGCAGCGGTGCGGCGGCGAGCCGGGCGACCTCCTCGTCGATCGGGACGGCCTGCCGGATCCGGGCGGACGGGGATCCGGCGGGGCGGTCGGCGACGGCGATCGCCAGCCAGCGCGGCGCGGACGGCGCGAGGGCCGACCCTTCGGCGAGTTCGGCGCCGGTCCCGGAGGCCATCAGGTACCGGCGGCCGCCCCGGGCCCTGGCCACCCGTTCCGGGAACGCGAGCGCGACCACCGTGCCCACGGCGGCGTCGTCCACCTCGCCGGAACGTCCGGGCGGGTCCGGCAGGGCGCGCAGCAGCCGCCGGGTCTCCCGCCGCCAGCGGTCGGCGTGTGCGGGGTCCCGCCTGCCGGAGCGGACCGAACGCAGCACCGCGGCCAGGTCGTCGCCCGCGCCGCCGGGCGGCGGCTCGGACAGCAGCGCCACCACCTCGGCGGCGGCCCGCTCCCCCACCAGGGCGGATCCGTCGATGAGGGCGCGGGCCAGCCGGGGGTGCACGCCGACGCGGGCCATCCGCCGGCCGCGTTCGGTGGCGCGCCCGTCGGGGCCGACCGCGCCGATGGCCCGCAGGGTGTCGCGGGCGGCGCGCAGCGCGGCCTGCGGCGGGGCGTCCAGCAGCGCCAGGCCCTTGGCGTCGGGGTCTCCCCAGCAGGCGGCCTGCAGGGCGAACGCGGTGAGGTCGGCCAGCTCGATCTCGGGGCGGGGCCGTTCGGGGAGCCGTTCGTGCTCGGCGGCGGTCCAGCAGCGGTAGACGGTGCCCGGCCCCTGCCGTCCGGCCCGTCCGGCGCGCTGGTCGGCGGCGGCCCGCGAGGCGCGGACGGTGGTCAGCGCGCCGAGCCCGCGGGCGTGGTCGGTGCGGGGTTCGCGGGCCAGGCCGGAGTCCACCACGACGCGGACGCCGGGCACGGTGAGGCTGGACTCGGCGACGGCGGTCGCCAGCACCACCCGCCGCCGCGCGCCGGGGGACAGCACCGCGTCCTGCACGGCGGGCGCGGCGCGGCCGTGGACCTCCAGCAGGTCGGCGACCGGGCCGATGTCGGCGAGCATCGCCGCGACGCGGGCGATCTCCCCGACCCCGGGCAGGAAGCACAGCACGTCGCCGTCGCGTTCGGCCAGCGCGCGGCGGACGGTGGCGGCGACGTGCTCCAGGAACGCCGGGTCGACGCGCATCCCGTGCGGGGGCGGGATCGGCCGCGCCGGCGGCGCCCACACGATCTCGACGGGGTGCATCTCGGCGGCCGACTCCACCACCGGCCCGTCCAGCAGTTCGGCCCAGGGCCGGGTGTCGGCGGTGGCGGAGGCGGCGACCAGGCGCAGGTCGGGGCGCAGCGCGGCCCGCACGTCCAGCAGGAACGCCAGCGCGGTGTCGGCGTCCAGGTGGCGTTCGTGGCACTCGTCCAGCAGCACCGCGTCGACGCCGGCCAGTTCGGGGTCGTCCTGCAGGCGGCGCAGCAGCACGCCGGTGGTGACCACCTCGACCAGCGAGCCGGGCCGGTGCTCGCCGCGGACCGCGAAGCCGACCTGTTCCCCGACCCGTTCGCCCAGCAGCCAGGCCATCCGGCGGGCCGCCGCCCGCACCGCCGGGCGGCGCGGCTCGACGACCAGGACGCGGCGCGGCCCGTCCGGTCCGCCCGGCACGTCCGGCAGCGCCCCGGCCAGGGCGAGCGGGACGAGGGTGGTCTTGCCGGTGCCGGGCGGGGCGGCCAGCACCGCCGCCCCGGCCCGCGCCAGCGCCGCGTGCAGCGCGGGGATCGCCGGGCGTACGGGCAGGTCGGTGCGGTCTGCGGGCATGTCCCCCAGTGTGCCGGGGACCGGGCGCCGGCCCGTACCGGAGACCTTTGGAAAATGTTGCACTGAAAGTTGCACAGCCTATTTCGAATGCAGTTTCACAAGGGCACGTGGAACGTTCTCACGCGGATCCGCCCGGGGCGCGGGAGAAAATCCGCGACCGGCCGCGCCGGGACGCGAACTCTTCCGGCCGCACTTGCTTTTCCGGCTCACTTGCATTACCGAAGATACGGATAAGAAAGCAGCCGGGGTATGCCGGTAAAGGCGGCATCACCGCAGGTGTGACGGAGGTAACAGATGATCGGCGGCACCATCTACACGCGGGGCAGGGCCGCCTTCACCGGTGGTTCTCCACAGGCGGTGTTCGAAGAGCTGTGGCTGCGGGAACGCAAGTCCCGGCTGCGCACGCGGGCCATTATCGCGGGCATTGCGCTCATCGTCTGCGGATACGCCGTCTCACCGTTGTTCGGTGTGCTGGCGGGCGCCCTGGCCGGTGGGATCGACGCCGCCGTGCACTGGTGGCGGTACCGTTCGGCGGGCGTGTGGCGGCGCGGCCTGCGCGGCGAGGAGCGGATGGCCCGGATCCTGCGCTGGACCCTGGAACGCCGCGGCTACCGGGCGCTGCACCAGCGCGTCGTCCCCGGGTACGGCACCGTCGACACGCTGCTGGTCGGCCCGACCGGGATCTGGCTGATCGACAACCAGGCCTACCACCCCGACACCGAGATCACCGAGCACGGCGGCCGGCTGTTCATCGACGACCGCACCCAGTCGCAACTGGTCAAGCGGCTGAACGGGGCGGCACGGCAGGCGGCCGAGACGCTCACCGCCCGGCTGGTGGCCGGGGAGGTCACGGTGACCCCGATGCTGGCCGTGCACGGCGGCAAGGTGCGCCGCCGCCGGTTCGTCGCCGACGGCATCGTGGTGGGGACCCCGTGGCGGCTGCTGCGCTGGCCCGCGCACGACCCCACCGCCGAGCTGCCCCCCAAGCGGGTCGAGGAGATCTGGCGGGCCGCCGTCTACTCCCTGCCGATCGGCGGGCGCACCATGACCGACGCCTGAGCGGCCGTTCCCGCGCCGGGCCCGCGCCCCGGCCACGGAGCCCGCGGACTTCCGTTCTCGATCACGGGCAAGCCGACCCCCGCCGTGATCACGAGGCGGAGGTCCGCGTTCCGTTCTCCCCCGCCCGGCCGGACCGGCCGGTGCGCCACAGCCAGGCCAGCCCGACCACCGGCAGCACCAGCGGGACGAACCCGTAGCCGCGGCCGTAGGCCGACCAGACGGTCTCGTCGGGGAAGGACGCCGGGTCGGCCAGCGAGTAGGTCCCGATCAGCAGCACCCCGGCCAGCTCGACCGAGCAGGCCGCCACCGCGATCCGCCGGGACACCCGCCCGCCCAGCGCCAGCGCCACCGTCGCCAGCACGTACACCGCCGCGGCCAGCGCCGACAGCAGGTAGGCCACCGGCGCCTCGTGGAACCGCGCGGCGATCTGCACGCCCGCCCGCGCCCCCGCCGCCAGCGCGAACACCCCGTACACCGCGACCAGCAGCCGTCCCGGGCCCGTCCCGGTGGCGGCGGCCTCCACCCGCTCAGACACCGGTGCCGCTCCAGATCTGCCCCATCCGGACGATCATCACCGCGACCGCCAGCCCGGCGACCACGATCACCGCCGGTCCCCAGCGGGAGCGTTCCAGCACGCCCCAGGCGGCGCCCGCGGGCGGGATCAGCAGGATGCCCAGCAGGTAGCCGGCGAACGTGGCGCCGTCGGCCGGTCCCTGGTCGCCGGCCAGTTTCACCACTCCCAGCACCGCCTGGACCAGCAGCATCACCTCGACCACGGCCAGCCCTGCCAGGTGCAGCCGGTCCATCGGCCGGTCCCGCACCGCCGCCAGCAGCCCGTACGCGGCGACCACCAGGGCGGCGACGATGATCGCGGTTGCCAGAGGGTCGGTCATGGCCCCCGAGAGTACTACCGCGTGTAGTGCACCCTCTCCCGCTCCCGCGCCCCGCCCCGGACGCCCGCCCGGAACGCCCGGTTCACGGCCCGGACACGGCCGTGTGGGATCATGGGCCGCGTGCGGAACCTGGAGGCGCTGATCGCGACCCGGCACGGCGAGAGCACCGGGAACATCGCCCATGAGACGGCCCGGCAGACCCCCGGACCCAAGATCGAGCAGGTGGACATCGCCGACCGGGACGCCGACATCCCGCTGTCGGAGCTCGGCCGCGCCCAGGCCGCCGCGTTCGGCCGCCGGCTGGCCGCGCTGCCCGCCGCCGAGCGGCCCACCGTCGCGGTCTGCTCCCCGTACCTGCGGGCGCTGGACACCGCCGAGATCGCGCTGGCGGCCCTGGCCGACCCGCCCGAGCTGGTGGTGGACGAGCGGCTGCGGGACCGCGAGCAGGGCGTGCTGCACGGGCTGACCGAGCACGGCATCCGGGTCCGCCACCCCGAGGAGGCCGACCGCCGGGAACGGATCGGCAAGTTCTACTACCGGCCGCCCGGCGGGGAGTCGTGGGCCGACGTCATCCTGCGGCTGCGCGCCGCCTACAACGACATCGACCTGGACTTCCCCGGCGAGCGGGTGCTGGTGGTGGCGCACGACGCGGTGGTCGTGCTGACCCGCTACATCGCCGAACGGCTGACCGAGCCCCAGGTGATGGAGATCGAGTCCCACCCGGTGGCCAACTGCTCGTTCAGCCGCTGGATCCGCCGCGAGGGGCGGCTCCGCCCGGCCGAGTACAACGACACCGCCCATCTGGCCGAGCCGACCGCCGCTCCCGCGCGCACCGCGGCGCCCTCCTGACCGGGCGCGGTCAGGACCCGTCGTCCGACAGCACCCGGTGGATCCGGGAGCGCACCGCGGCGTGCCGGGGGTCGCCGGGCGGCAGCGCCCCGGCCAGCCGCTGCCAGATCTCCAGGTCGTCCTGCCCGGCCGGGGACTGCGCGTGGATCCACAGCGCCTCGGGGTCCCCGGCGTCCAGCAGCCGGCAGCGCAGCCGCACCGCCAGCTCGTCGCGTTCGGCGCGCAGCTCGGGCGACTCCGAACGGGGCAGCAGCTCGCCCTGGTAGAGCCGGGCGGCCTCGGCCAGGTCCTCGCGGCGGCCGCCCTCCAGCAGCCGCCGCACGATGAGGAAGTCGGCCTCCACGTCGCACTCCAGCCGGTACGGCTTGGCCGCCAGCAGCCCGCCGAGCTGGCCGCGCAGCCGGTGGATCTCGGCCCGGACGGTCGTCGGGTTGCCCTCGTCCCCGTACATCTGGGCCGACAGCCGCTCGGCGGACAGGCCGCGCGGGTTGAGCGCCAGCAGGGCGAGGATCTCGGCGTGCCGCAGCGACAGCGGCAGCGGCGTGCCGTCCAGCAGCGCGTGCGGCGGGTCCCCCAGCAGCGACAGGGTCAGCGACGGGCGGTCGCCGGCCGGCTCGCCCGGCTCGGGGATCCGCAGCAGGAACACCTCGCCGAGGGCCTCGGCCAGCGCGGTCCGCCCGTCCGGCAGCACCACCCGGGCGCCGTCGGCCGGGGTCGGCAGCCGCATCCCCCGCCAGCCCTCGGACTCGGCGGCCAGCACCCGGCCGGTGCCGGTGACCAGCGCCGCCGCCCCGCCCTCCAGCCCGCGCAGATGGCGCAGGTAGCGTTCGCGCAGCCGCTCGTCGCGGGCCTGCATCTCCAGTTCCAGCCGGGACTCGGCCAGCCGGGCGGCGGTGGCGACCAACCCCACCACGGCCGGATGCAGCGCGTCGGCGGTGGCGCTGATGTCGATGCAGCCGACCACCGCGCCGGTGTCCGGATCGCGCACCGGGGCGCCCGCGCACGACCAGTCGTGCAGCACGCGGGCCAGGTGCTCGGCGGCGTAGACGTACTCGGGCCGCCCGGTGGCCAGCGCCGTGCCGATGCCGTTGGTGCCCACCGAGCACTCCGACCAGCAGAACCCCTCGCGCAGCCCCACCGCGTCGGCGGCGCGGCGCAGCCGGGGCGGGGCCTCGCTCCACAGCGCGTGGCCCTCGGCGTCGGCGATCAGCATCAGGTGCTCGGACTCGTCGGCCACCCGGCGGAGCAGCCCGCGCAGCATGGGCAGGTGCCGGCCCAGCGGGTGGGCGGCCCTGGCCTCGGCGAGGACGCCGGTGTCGAGCACCAGGGGCGCCGCCCGGATCTCGGTGCCGACCCCGGCCCGGCGGCAGCGCAGCCACGAGGCGCGGATGGCCGGCCGGCGCCGGGCCGCGTCCGGCCCGGCCTCGGGATCGGGATCGGCTCCGGCGGCCCGGCCCCCCGCCGGGTCACGGGCCGGGTCGTGCGGATGTCGGCAGGTGTGCGGAACGGAAGGAATGGAAACCACGTCGGCCATGCCTCTCCTGCGCCCGACGACGCCGCCTGACGCGGCGTTCCCCTCCCATCGGGCGTGGTCGGTCCGAGCATCGGTCAACCGGTTACTCCGCGCAACCGATTCCGACAATCCGATCTACCTCGTCTTTGCCACGCTGTGTGCCGATGGCTGTGCAACGTGCATGCAACGTTGCGCCGCCTACGGTACGGGTGCCATCGGGGGGAACGGCCGCGTCCAGGCGCCCGCACCGGACGGGCCGCCGCCCCGCCGCCAGGGGTGTGGGAGCCGTCAGGCCCACAGGAGGGGGATGCCCGTGGCGGCGGGGACGCGGCCATCTTCCGGCTGCGTCCATGAGGGGGAGTTGCCAAGGTGTTGTGCCTGACCTGTCAACGTGTGCGGCCCGCACTGAATCCGGCGGAGTACACCGCCGGCCGGGCCCTGCTGATCACCCGCCACGGGCTGTGCTGCTGCGCCCACACGGTGCGGTCCGTCCCGCCGCGGACCCCCGCGGTCCCCGCGGCCCCCACGGCGGCCACGGCTCCCGCGGCGGCCGTGCGGTAGGCCGCCGGCCGGATGCGGCCGAGGTCACACGACCTCGACCGGAACGCCCGAAAGATCCCGGTCGTCTCACAGTCGTTCGCCTAGAGTGGAATTAACCCTCCGGCCGACTGCGGTTCACCCCTGAGACACCTGGAGCGCCCATGCCCCCGTTCCTGCCTGCTCTGGTCCGGCGCGCGGCCGGCGAGATCGAACGGCTGCTGTCGTCCGCCGTCGAGCAGGGACAGGACATGATCGCACAGGCGCAGCACCACCGGGCCGAGATCGACCGGCTGCGGGCCGAGGCCGCGGCCCAGCGCGAGCGCGCCGACCGGCTCGAGCGCGCGCTGGCCGAGCAGTCCGCCGGGCTGGAGGCGGTGCGCCGGCAGGTGGGGGCGCTGGTCTGCGATCTCAACGAGCGGCTGCTGCCGCAGCTGGACGCGCGGATCCACGAGTCCGAGCAGGACGTGACCCGGCTGGCCACCCGGATGCTGCGGGCCGGGCAGGAGGCCGAGCGGCAGCAGTCCCGGCTGGCCGCCGCCGAGCAGCGGCTGGCCGATCTGCGCGAGCGCACCGGCCGGCTGGAGCAGCGGACCGGGATCTGGCGGGAGCTGCAGGCCAACGTGGCCCGGCTCGGCGAGGACCTGGACCGGCTGCGGGCCGCCGGACGCCCGGTCGACCTGCCGGGCGCCGGTGGGCGGAACGGTCACGAAGTCCACCCATAACGGCGACACGCCACAAAATTTGCGTTCATAGCACCTCTAACCCGTAAGATCTCCGCATCTGATCACGGGTTGTGGAGGTGCTGCATGCGTGGCTTCGCCCGGGTGCTGTTCGACGAGGCGCATCGGGAGTCCTGGAGCATCCGCGGGGACGTCGTCGCCCGGATGAACCCCGCCCATCCCGCCGACAGCGGCTATCTGCGGGCCGCCGCGCTGCTGCGCGACCGCGGCCACCGGATCGTCCCGCACGCCGCCGGGCCGCTGGACCGTTCCGCGCTGGACGGTCACGACGTGCTGGTGATCGCCCATCCCGCCGAGGACCGCTGGGAGCGCACCACCGGGGTCGGCGAGCCGGTGCTGTCGGCGGCGGAGATCGACGCGATCGAGGACTTCGTGCGCGGCGGCGGCGGGCTGGTCGTGCTGGCCGAGTGCGAGCAGGGCAAGTACGGCAACAACCTGGCGGACCTGCTCGCCCGGTTCGGCGTCGGGGTGACCGACACGACGGTGGTCGACCCCTCGGCCGCGCACCGGGGCGTGGCGTCGTGGGTGCTCGCCGAGCCGGTCCGCGACCCGGACGCCCCCGAGGACCTGCTGGCCGGGGTCCGTTCCGCCTGCTGCTACCGGGCCGGCGCCCTCACCGTGGACGGCGGCACCGGGGACGAGGCGCGGGTGCTGCTGCGCTCCTCCCCCACCGCCGATCCCGCGGGCGCCCCGCTGGCGGTGGCGGTGCGCGCGGGCCGGGGCCGGGTGGTGGCGTTCGCCGACTCCGACCTGTTCGGCGACGACTCGATCGGCGACCTGGACCACGCCGTGCTGTGGGCGAACGTGGTGACCTGGGCCGCCGGGGAGCCGTCCGGCACCGCCGAGCCGCACCGTTCCCCCGCCGAGGCCCACCCGGCGTGGGCGGCGCTGAAGGCGGCGGTGGAGGAGCTGCGCCCGCTGCAGGCCGACGACGGATCGGTGGCCCCCGAGCACCGGCAGGCCGCCGCCGGGCTGGTGGAGCGGATCGCCGGGCACGTCGGGGAGTTGGCCCCGCTGTTCCCGCACGACGCCGCCTACCTGGAGGCGGTGCGGGCGGACCTGCGGCGGTGGGCCGGGGACGGGCTGGGCGTTCCGGACTTCCTGGACTCCCTGAACGCCTTCCAGCCGCAGCTGAACCGCCAGGACGGGCTGGAGCACCTGGTGGTGTTCCCGATGTACACCCAGAACGGCAACCCCGCCCGCAACCTGGAGGCGGTGCTGCTGCGGGTGGTGTGGCCGGACTGGCTGGCCGAACTGGAACGGTCCCGTTTCGACAACCCGATGTTCGTGCCGGTGGCCTTCGTGGACTTCACCGCCGGGTACGACACCGACTCGGCGGTGCTGTTCCCCGAGACCGTCGCGGTGCGGGAGACCCCGCCGCGGTTCACCTGGGGCGCGATCTTCTGCGACCGGGAGGCGGCGCGGTTCCGCCGGGTCGGCAGGGCCGCCGCCGAGGTGCTGCGGCTGTCGCTGCCGCCGGACGCGGCGCGGCTGGTGGCCGGGCAGGACCTGGCCCGCGACGCCTTCGTGCTGTGGGACCTGATCCACGACCGCACGCACAGCCACGGCGACCTGCCGTTCGACCCGTTCATGATCAAGCAGCGGATGCCGTACTGGCTGTACGCGCTGGAGGAGCTGCGCTGCGACCTGACCGCCTACCGGGAGACGCTGGCGCTGGACGCCGTCCCGCACGCGCCGCTGGTGCGGTACGCGATCCTGTTCGACCGGCTGTTCCGGTTCCCGATCACCGGGCGGCGGGTGCGCAACTACGACGGGCTGGGCGGCCAGCTGCTGTTCTCCTACCTGCACAAGAACGACGTGCTGCGGTGGCGGGACAACCGGCTGAGCATCGACTGGCCGCGGGTGGACGGCGCGGTGACCGACCTGGCCGAGGAGATCGACAAGCTGTACCGGGACGGCATCGACCGGCCCCGCCTCGCCCACTGGCTGGCCGCCCACGACCTGGTATCACGGTACGTGGAGCCGCATCCGGCCTCGGTGTGGGCCAAGGGGGTGGACGCCCTGCCGGTGGACGCGCCGCCGAAGGCGTGGACGGACGCCGTGCTGCCGGACGAGTTCCCGCTGAGCATGTTCTACGAGGCGCTCCGCAAGAAGCTCGGCGACGTGATCGCATCGACGAGGGGGATCCGCGGGTGAACGACAAGGTGATCGTGGTCGCGGGGGCGGCCGGGCCGGCCGGGCGGGCGACCGTGCGGCGGCTGGCCGAGGCGGGGGCCCGGGTGATCGCCGCCGACGTGCGGGCGGTGGTCTGGGACCTGCCGGGGGTGGAACCCGCGGTGGTGGACCTGCTGGACGCCGAGGGCACCCGGGCGTTCGCCCGCCGGGTGGTCGGCGAGCACGGCGGGGTGGACGGGCTGGTGCACCTGGTGGGCGGCTGGCGGGGCGGCAAGACGTTCGCCGACACCGACCTGGCCGACTGGGCGTTCCTGCACGACCTGCTGATCCGCACGCTGCAGCACAGCACGCTGGCGTTCTGCCGGGACCTGGCGCGCTCGCCGCACGGCCGGGCGGTGATCGTGTCGCAGCCCGCCGCCCGGCGGCCCGCCCAGGGCAACGCCGCGTACGCCGCCGCCAAGGCCGCCGCCGAGGCGTGGATGCTGGCGATGGCCGACTCGCTGACCGGCACGGACGCGGCGTCCACCATCCTGGTGGTCAAGGCGCTGCTCACCGACGAGATGCGCGAGCGGAGCCCGGACAAGGCGTTCACCGGCTTCACGCACGTCGACGAGCTGGCCGATGTCATCGCGGGCCTGTGGGACAGGCCCGCCGCCGAGCTGAACGGGAAAAGGCTTGATCTCACGGTTGCATGACCCCGCCGAACGCGGCTTCGCCAGCGACAACTACGCCGGCGTCCATCCGGAAGTCCTCACCGCGCTGACCGTCGCCAACGAGGGCCACCAGACGGCCTACGGCGACGACGTCTACACCGCCCGGCTGCGGGAGGTGATCCGCCGCCACTTCGGCGAGCAGGCCGAGGTGTATCCGGTGTTCAACGGCACCGGCGCGAACGTGGTGGGCCTGCAGGCGATGGCCGACCGCTGGTCGGCGGTGATCTGCGCGGCACAGGCGCACATCAACACCGACGAGTGCGGCGCCCCCGAGCACGTGGCGGGGCTGAAGCTGCTGCCGGTGCCGACCGAGGACGCCAAGCTCACCCCCGAGCTGATCGACCGGGAGGCGTGGGGCTGGGGCGACGAGCACCGGGCGCAGCCCCGGATCGTGTCCATCACCCAGTCGACGGAGCTGGGCACGGTCTACACGGCCGAGGAGGTCGCGGCGGTCTGCGCGCACGCCCACGACCGGGGGATGCTCGTGCACATGGACGGGGCGCGGCTGGCCAACGCCGCCGCCGCGCTGGGCCTGCCGCTGCGGGCGTTCACCACGGACGCGGGCGTGGACGTGCTGTCGTTCGGGGGCACCAAGAACGGCCTGCTGCTGGGCGAGGCGATCGTGGTGCTGAACCCGCGGGCGGCGCACGGGCCGGTGTTCCTGCGCAAGTCCTCGATGCAGCTGGCCTCGAAGATGCGGTTCGTGTCGGCGCAGTTCCTGGCCCTGCTGGAGGGCGATCTGTGGCTGCGCAACGCCTCCCACTCCAACGCGATGGCGCGCCGCCTGGCCGAGGCCGTGGGGAAGGTGCCCGGCGTGCGGATCACCCGGCCGGTCGAGGCGAACGCGGTGTTCGCGGTCATCCCCCGCGACGTGGCCGACCGGCTGCGCAAGCGGTTCCGCTTCTACACCTGGGACGAGCACACCGGCGAGGTCCGCTGGATGTGCTCGTTCGACACCACCGAGGAGGACGTGGACGCCTTCGCCGCCGCCCTGGCCGAGGAGATGACCGGCTGAGTTCCGGGCCTCCCGATCGTAGGTGTACGAGGTACGCTCATTGTAGGCGTACAACGCACACCTACCTTGGGAGGCCGCCATGTCCGCCATGCCCGTCATGCCCGCCCGTCCCCCGTCCCGCCGGATCGCGCCCGGCACCGTCGTGGCGGCCCGTGAGCTCGTCGCCGTCGGCGGCGAGCGGGTCCCCGTCCCCGATCCGGGCGGCCTGGTCCACCTGCAGTTCCGCCGGTTCGCCGGCTGCCCGGTCTGCAACCTGCACCTGCGCTCGATCGTGCGGCGGCACGCGGAGATCACCGCGGCGGGGGTGCGCGAGGTGGTGGTGTTCCACTCCTCCGCCGAGGAGCTGCGCCCCCATGTCGCCGATCTGCCGTTCGCGGTGATCGCCGATCCGGGCAAGCGGCTGTACGCCGAGTTCGGCGTGGAGGTCTCGAAGCGGTCGCTGCTGCATCCGCGCGCCTGGCGGCACATCGTGCGGGCGGTGGCGGCGGCGCTGCTGCGGCGCGACCGGACTCCCTCGTTGCGGCCGGAGGGCGGGCGGCTCGGGCTGCCCGCCGACTTCCTGATCGACCGGGACGGGCGGGTGCTGGCCGCCAAGTACGGCGAGCACGTCTACGACCAGTGGCCGGTGGAGGAGATCCTGCGGCTGGCGCGGGCCGCCGTCAGCCCGGGGACATCCCCCGCAGCACCAGCTCCAGACCCCGCCTGAACTCCTCGTCGGGCGTGATCGGCCGGGCGTGCCGGGCGGTGTCGGCCAGCAGGGGGAACTCCTCGTCCGGCAGCGCCGCCAGCGCGGCGGTGCCGGGGCCGCCCAGCGGGCCGAGCCGCATCAGCGCCAGCGACCCGAACAACTGGCCGAGCAGGGCGCGCAGGGCGATGGCCCGCCGCTCGCCGGTGAACCCGGCCTCGGCCAGCACCCCCAGCAGCGCCTCGGCGAACCGCATCGCGTTCGGGGCGGTGTGCCGGTGCACCAGGGTCAGCGGCACCGCCGCCGGATGCGCGTCGATCGCCGCGCGGGCCCGCTCGCACAGCGCCATGGCGCGCTCCCGCCATGTCGGCGCGGCGGGCGGCGTGACGTCCACCGCCGCCAGCATGTGGTCCACGACCAGGCTCTCCAGATGCTCCCGGTCCTCGACGTAGCGGTACAGCGCCATCGTGCTGACGCCGATCTCCTTGGCGACCGCCCGCATCGTCAGGCCGCCCAGTCCGTCCCGGTCGATGACGGCCAGGGCCGCCGCGGCGATCTGGGCCTCGGTGAGCGACCGTGGACGTGGCATGGCCCGTGAGCCTAGCGGGCCGGCCACGCGTCAAGGGCCCGCCGGGGCGCACGGGCCGGAGACACGCCCGCGTGGCCGTGAGCGAGGAGGCGGGGACGCCGGGGCCGGCGTCCCCGCCCGGTGGCGGTCAGCCGCTCTTGCGGCGGAACTGGCGCTGGCCCCTGGCCGGGCCGTGGGCGGAGCCGCGGACCTTGGCGGAGCCCTTGCCGCCGGAGCCGACCCCGCTGTCGGCCTGCGCGCCCTGTTTGCGTTGCAGGGCCTCGCGGAACTTGCGCTTGATGTCGTCTTCAGAGCCTTCCGGCTGCGTCGCGTTCTCGGCCATGGGGACCTCCCGATCGGTGGCGGACTCCTACAGCCTTGCACGCCGGGGGCGCGTTCACCCGGAGGCCGAAAGCACCCTCTCCTACCCTTAGCGACGGAACGAACATGTACGATCACCCTCTGTTCTACGGAAGGGGGCGACCATGACCGCGACGGGGCTGCGGGAGGTCATTCACCGGACGCTGGACGGCACCGTGGTCAGGCTGGCCGGGGACCTGGACCTGAGCGCTCCCTACTCGTCGGTGGTCCGGCTGGGCTTCGTGCGGCGGCTGCACGAGCTGACCTCGGTGGACCGGGCGTTCGTCGTGGACTGGGTGCGGACCCTGGGGGTGGACCGGCTGACCGAGGAGTACCGGATGCAGGGCGGCCGGCTGCGGATCGGGGCCGGCGCGGTCCGCGACGAGAGCCTGGCGGACTTCCCCGCGCGGCAGGAGCGCGCCGTGACCGAGCGGGTGCTGGCGGCGGTGTGGGAGGGCCGGCGGCACGCGGTGTGCGCGCACCTCTACCACGCCCGCCCGGCCGACGCGATCCGGCTGTTCGCGGCGGTGCAGATCACCGAGCACCCGGAGGGCGTCGCGCTGATCCCGCGGACCCGGCACGGCGCGGTGATCGCCGAGACCGCCTCGCTGGCCAAGGACATTCCGGGGATCGGCCTGCTGGAGATCAGCCCGCTGAACCGGGAGACCGCGCGCCTGCTGCCCGCCCACCGCGGCACCCGGCTGCGCACCGGGGAGCTGTACCGCGACACCCACGTGGACGGCGGCGTGTACTTCGTGATGGCCACCCCGACCGCGGTGGTCACCGTGCTGCCCGACGAGCGGGAGGCGCCGCACGCGCCGACCCGGCTGAGCCGGCTGGCGGTGTCCGCCGTCCCGGAGGAGACGCCGTGATCGCGGCGCTCGCCGGGGTGGCGGCGTGCACGGTGGCGGGCGTCCTGCTGCTGGGGTTCGCCGAGCACCTGCGCGCGCCGCGCGCGCTGCCGGGGGCGCTGGCCGCGCACGGCACGGTGCCGCTCCCGCTGGTGCGCCCGCTGGCGGTGATCGTCGTGGCGGTGGAGGGGCTGCTGGGGGCGGCGCTGACCGCCGGGCTGGCGACGGGCGCGGACCGGCTGCCGGGGCTGCTGGTGGCGGCGGGAGTGCTGCTGGCCGTGTACGCGACGTACGCGCACCGGCTGCGACGGGGCGCGCGGGGCCGGGCGGTGCCGTGCGGATGTTCGGGGGCCGACACCGCCGTGAACGGCTGGGTGGTGCTGCGGGCGGGCGTGCCGTCGGCGCTGGCGCTGGCCGCGGCGCCGGTCTCGGGGGCGGTCGTGGTCCCGGCCGCCTCCGCCGCCCGGTTCGCCGAGGCGGCGCTGGCCGGGGCGGTGTTCGCGGTGCTGTTGTGGGCGCTGCCGGAGGCGATGGCCCGCCCGGCGGCCGAAGGGGGCGGAGGAGGCCGGGGAGGCCGAGGAGGAACGTGATGGGCTTCGAGACCACCATCCTGTTGCTGACCTGGGCGGCGATCGCGCTGCTGGCGTTCGTGGTGGCCGGGCTGGTGCGGCGGGTGCACCTGCTGGCGAGCGGGGACCGCCCGGCCGATCCGGGACCGGCCCCGGGCACGCCGGCCCCGCACTTCGCGCGGCTGGCGCCGGACCCGGCGGCCGAGCGGACGCTGCTGCTGTTCCTGGACGCCGACTGCGGGGTGTGCCCGCAGGTGCTGGCCGAGCTGCGGGCGATCCGCGCCGGGCAGGACCGGCCGCCGCCGGCCGCCGCGCTGTACGCGGGCCGCGCGCCCGAGGAGCCGGCCGGGCACGTCACGGTGCACGCCGGGGAGGCGGGGCTGTTCGAGGACTACCGGATCCCGGCGGTGCCGTTCGCGGTGCTGGTCGACCGGTCCGGGCGGGTCCGCGCCGCCCGCCCGGTCGGTTCGCCCGGCGCGCTGCGGGACCTGCTCGCGGACTCCTCCGGATCCGGCCGCCCGGCGACGGCGCCGGGGAGGCCGTCGTGAACGGGCGGATCCCGGTGGAGGACGTCGTCCCGCTGCGCGGGCCGGTGCCGCGGGGGACGCCGCGCGCCCGGCGGCGGATCCCTAAGGCCGGGCGGCGGGCGACGCGGCGCTCGGTGCTGGGCGGGGTGGCCGCCGCCGGGTTCGGGCTGGGGATGACGGTGCTGGGGGTGTTCCCGGCGGCCCGCGAGGTCCCGGCCGACGAGTTCGACGAGTACTACGAGATCAAGCCGCTGCCCTGCCCGTCGTACGCCGCCGGCCACGACTGCTCGCCGGGCTGCGGCCCGAGCCGGGTCTGCGCCTCGTGCTGCCGCACCTCGGGCGGGCGGCGCGGCTACCACCACTCGAGCGTGTCCAAGCCGAACCACAAGCTGCGGCCCGACATGTGCCACGGCGGGTGGGCCGACGGGTGGCTGTGGAAGTTCAAGGGCAAGTGCGGCCCGTGCCCCGAGTACCGGACGTACCGCTGCCATGACGGCTGGCGGCGCAGCGGCCCGGACAGCCCGTACTACCGGACGATCTGCCGCTGGACGGTGGCGTGCGAGTAGCGTCCGGGAGCGCCGGGCCGGTGCGGCGGGCGGCCGCCGACCCGCTGGTCCCCGTCCTGCTGCTGGCGATGGCGGCGGTGGCGCTGGCCGCCCGCGACAGTATGGTGCTGGGCTGGGCGGCGGTGGGCGCGCTCGCCGGGTACTCGCTGTCCGGGTCGGTTTGAACGCACAACAGCAACGCCGTGCTGTTCTCGCCAGGTTGGCGGGCCTCGTTGGGGCAGGGCTCCGTCCTCGCCCTCTTCACCGCGGGGCTGCTCCTCGGGGGCGCCCTGTCGGGTCTGGTGGTGTGGCTGCTGTCGGGGCTGTCGGAGCCGATCCCCGAGACCGGCCGGGCCGCCGCCGTCGCCGCCGTCGCGGTGGCGGGGGTGCTGCGGGAGTTCGGCGTGCTGCGGCTGCCGCTGCCGCAGAACGCCCGGCAGATCCCGCAGGACGTGCTGCGGATGCGGCCGCGGCTGGGCCCGGTGCAGTTCGGGTTCGAGCTGGGCACCGGGGTGCGCACCTACGTGTCGTCGTCGGCCCCGTACGTCGCGGCGCTGGCGCTGCTGCTGAGCCATCCCGCCGCGCGGGTCGCGGCGGCGGCCGGGCTGGGGTTCGGGGTCGGCCGGGCGCTGACGGCGGCGACCGTGCTGTGGAGCCGTGACCCCGGGTGGAACGCCCGGGCCGCCGTCCGGATGCCGCTGCTGACCAGGCTCGCCGTCACGGCGCTCGCCCTGGCCCTGCTCCTCGCGGTGACCCGCTAGCCGGCGGTGCCCTCGGCGGGGGCGAACATCACGCAGATCACCAGGTCCTCGGTGACGTCGTGGAACCGGTGCTCCTCGTGGGCGGGCACGTACAACACGGTGCCGGGTCCCACGGGCACCGTCCGGTCACCGCCGGTGAAGCGGCCCCGCCCGCTCAGGACCACGTAGATCTCGTCCTCGGTGTGCGGTCCCTGCGGGTCGGCTCCGCCCGCGGGGATCGAGTAAGTGCCCACGCTCAGCGCGGGAACGCGCAGGTGCTCGACGTAATGGGCGGTGCCGTCGGGGGCGGCGAAGCGGTCCGCCGGGATGATCTCCATACCGGCCATCATGGCAAGAACCTCGCCTCGCGTTCGCCCGGCCGGAAACGTCCGGTCGTGCAACCTTCAACAGAACCCGGATCATGTGAGCCGTGGGATCCGTACTGCCCGCCGTGGCACCGACAGTCTCCTTCCGTTCCCGCCGCCCGGTGGTCGTGGCCCTCCTCGTGCTCGCCCTCGTCCTGGTCGTGGCGTGCACCGGGACCGCCGGGAAGGTGTGGGCGTGCTTCGCGGCGCTGGCGGACGTGCACTGGGCGTACCTGGTGGTGCTGGCGGTGCTGTCGGTGCTGCACTACGTGCTGGCGGCGATCACGCTGCGGGCGGCGGCCGGGGCCCGGACCCCGCTGGGCGAGACGGTGCTGGTGCAGTTCACCGCGGCGGCGGCCAACCGGGTCACCCCGGGCGGGCTGGGGGCCGCCGCCGTCAACGTGCGCTACCTGTCGCTGCACGGCATCCCGGCCGCCCGGGCGGTCACGCTGGTCGCGGTGATGCAGGTGGCGGGGGCGGTCGCCGACGCGCTGGTGCTGCTGGCGATCGCGGCGCTCAGCGCGGGCGGCGGCGCGGCGCTGGGCACGCTGGCCTCCCGGGCGGCACAGGCGGTGGGCTCCCTGCCGGTCGTTCCGGCGGTGCTGCTGGCCCTCGTTCCGGCCGGGATCGCCGTGCTGTACGGGCGGCGGGCGATGCGCTCCCCGGCGCTGCGGCACGCCGCCGCCGGATGCGTCGACCTGGTCCGCCGTCCCCGCGACCTGTGCCTCACGCTCACCGCGTCCGGGGCGACCACCCTGGTGATGGCGGTGGCGCTGGCGGTCAGCGCGCTGGCCGTGCCGGGCACCGGGGTGACGCCCGCCGACTTCTGGGTGGTGGTCGTGGCCTACCTGGTGGGGGCCGCCGCCGGGGCAGCGCTGCCCTCCCCCGGCGGGGTGGGCGGCACCGAGGCGGCGCTGACGGCGGCGCTGGCGGCGATCGGGGTGCCGGCCGCCCCGGCGCTGCAGGCCGTGCTGCTGTTCCGGGCGATCACCTACTGGGCCCCGGTGCCGGTCGGGCTGGCCGCCGCGCGGACGCTGGCAAAAAATCGGGAACACCCCGTCGGAGAACCGGCCCGCCGGACGATGGAGGGGTGTGAGCCGACCGGGACAGCTTGAGCCGGACCCGGGCGTGGCGCTTCTGGACCTTTACGACGAGGCGCTGCCCCAGGTCTACGGGTACCTGCTGTCGCGCTGCGGGCAGCGGTCCCTGGCCGAGGACCTGACCGCCGAGACCTTCCTGGCGGCGGTGGAGGCGGTGCGGCGGCGTCCGCCGCCGGCGCTGACCGTCGCCTGGCTGGTCGGGGTGGCCCGGCACAAGCTGGCCGACCACTGGCGGCGCACCGCCCGGGAGGAACGCGGGCTGCGGGTCGTGGGCGACGAGCCCGGCGACCAGGCCGACCCGTGGGACGACCGGCTGGACGCCATGCTGGCCCACCAGGTCCTGGCGGAACTGGCGCCGCACCACCGGGCGGCGCTGACGCTGCGCTACCTGGACGGCCTGCCGGTCCCCCAGGTGGCCGCGCACCTGCACCGCACCGTGCACGCCACCGAGGCGCTGCTGGTGCGGGCCCGCGGCGCGTTCCGCAAGGCCTACGCGAGGAGGGAGGGACGCGATGTCTGACCCGTCGGCCGATCCCTTCGAGGCCCTGCGGGAGCCGGTGCGCCCGGTCGACCCCGACCCGATCTTCGCCGAGCGGCTGCGCGAACGGCTGCGGCGCGCTCTGCTGGAACCCACAGGAGGCATCATGACCACCGGCACGATCATCGACAGGCCCGCCGGGGCCGCGACCGGCGAGGCCCGGCTGCACACCCTGAACGCCTACCTGACCGTGGACGACGCGCGGCGGGCGCTGGAGTGGTACCCGCGGGCGTTCGGCGCGCGGGTGCTGGGCGAGCCGACCGTGATGCCCGACGGCCGGATCGGGCACGCCGAGCTGGCCGTGGGCGACTCGGTGTTCATGCTCGCCGACGAGTGGCCCGAGCTGGCGCTGGCCGGGCCGCGGGCGCGCGGCGGGGCGAGCGTGTCGCTGTACCTGCGGGTGCCGGACGTGGACGCGGTGGTGGACCGCGCGGTCCGGGAGGGCGCGACGCTGGACCGGCCGGTCGCCGACGCCCCGTACGGCCGCAACGGGGTGGTGTACGACCCGTTCGGCCACCGCTGGATGATCATCACCCCGGCGCCCGAGGAGGCCGCGGCCGGGCCCCGGCTGCGCACCGGCGACATCGGCTATGTCTCGCTGTGGGTGCCCGACGTGGAACGGGCCGCCGCTTTCTACCAGGCCGTGCTGGGCTGGCGGTACCAGCCGGGCAGCTCCGAGCAGGGCCGCATGGTCGAGGGCCTGTCGCAGCCGATGGGCCTGTGGGGCGGCCGGGAGCACCGCACCCTGATGCCCTGCTTCGCGGTCGAGGACGTGCACGAGGCGGTCCGGCGGATCCGCGACGCGGGCGGGGAGGCCACCGAGCCGCGGACGGAGCCGTACGGGCGGGTGGCCGACTGCACCGACGACCAGGGGATGGCGTTCGCGGTGTTCGAGCCGGGCGAGGGCGGACGCGCCCCGGCGGACCGGCCCCGGCACGGGGAGATCTCCTACCTGACCTTCGAGGTGCCGGACTCGGCGCGGTTCCGGGCGTTCTTCGGTCACGTGCTGGGCTGGGAGTTCGTGCGCGGCCGGGTCGAGGACGGCTGGGAGGCCCGGATCGACGGGACCCCGGTGCGCTACATGGTCGGCCTGCAGGGCGGCCACGAGCGTCCCGCGGTGGTGCCGATGTACGCGGTCGACGACATCGACGTGGCGGTGCAGAACGTCCGCGCCGCCGGGGGCACCGCGACCGAGCCCTCCCGCGAGTCGTACGGGATGAGCTCGTACTGCTCCGACGACCAGGGGACGCGGTTCTACCTGGGACAGCACTGAGGCCCCGCCCGGGACGGCGCCGAGCCCGGACGATCTCCGTTGTGGCGGGGGTCACACCGGCGCTAGATTGAGCGGTGCCGACCGGCGGGCCAGCGGAGCGGGATGGCCGTGCCGGGCGGGTCTTCCGCACCCCCGTGTCCGGGTCCGCGTGCCCGGACGCCCAGGCCCTCGGAGAGACAGTCATGCCATCCCGCGCCCGCCACCGCGCCTGCGCTCCCCGGCACCGCCGTTCCGTGCGCCGCTCCCGCCGCCGTCATCGCCGTCGCCGCCGGATCAGCCGGCTCGGCGCCGTCATGACCACGGTCCTGGGCCTGACGACGGCGGCGGGGCTGCTGGTGGCGCTGGGGGCGGGCGCCTCGATGAGCCGCGAGATCGCCCACGTCGACAACCCGTCCCACATGCTGCGGGTGGTGGACCGGCCGGTCACCGGCCGCCCGCTGACCGTCGTCACCCCGGAGGGCGACCGGTACACGATGGCGGCGGTGCGGGGCGCGGTCGGGCGGGCGCCGGTGGCCGGGCTGCCCGCGCCGCCGCCGGGCAAGGGGTACGCGTTCATCGACTACGTGCTGACCAATCCGCACCGCCGCCCGATCCTGCTGGACTTCCCGCCGGACCTGCTGCTGCGGCGGACGGCGGTGCCGGCGGACTTCGCCGAACGCTGCGTGTTCCGGATCGGCGCCCCGGAGGAGCTGTGCGACCTGCCGAACCGCAGCCGGGTGATCGCCCGGCTGCGGGGGTCGCGGGGGCTGGTCCGCATCGACGCCGACACCTATCTGGCGCCCCGGTCGTCGTACCTGGTCCGGGTGGTGGCCGACGCCCCGGTGCTGGACACCCTGGGCCCCCCGGACATGGCCCTGTACGTGTGGCAGGTGCGGTTCACCGGCGACCGGATCGCCCGGCGGATCCCCTTCCCGGCGTGATCGAACGCCCGGCGGGCGGGACGCGTACCACCGGCATGAGCGATGACGCGGGCGTCCGCCGGGAGATCGAGGAGCTGCGCGCCGAGCTGGCCCGGACGCGGGCGCGGCTACAGGCCGCCGAGGAGGCGCTCGAAGCCCGGACGGAGCGGGCGGCGGACGGGACGCGGATCCCCGACTCCCCCGCCGGCCTGCACTGGCTGGTCCCGCCGGATCACCGGAGGCCGTCGGCGTGATCGCGGGCCCGCCCGGCGAACGCGCGGGCCGGGCGGCCGAGCGTGTCGGGGCGTCAGCGTCTCATGTCCGGGCGGCGCGGTTCAGGGCGGCGGAGGCCATGGCGCGCAGCAGTTCGCCCATGGCCGCCCGGTCGAGCGCGCCCGCGCTGTGCGGGGTCGAGTTGAGCAGCCCGAACGCGGCGTGGACGGCGGCGCGGGCCCGTTCGGCGGGCATGTCGTGCAGCCGGAGCAGCACGCCCACCCACTCCTCGACGTAGGCGCGCTGGGCGCGGCGGATCTCGTGCCGCTGCGGCTCGGGCACGTTGTCCAGTTCCCGTTCGTGCACGGTGATCAGCGCCGGGTTGCCGAGGGCGAAGTCGACGTGCCACTCCAGCAGGGCGTCCAGGGCCCGCGCCGGGTCGGCGATGGCGGCGCGGCGGGTCCCCTCCTCCAGCAGCCGCCGGCTGATGTCCAGCAGGATCTCCGCCAGCAGCGCGTCCTTGCCGCTGAAGTGCCGGTACAGCGCCGGCCCGGTCAGCCCGACCGCGCGGCCCAGGTCGGCGATCGACACGCCGTGGTAGCCGCGGCGGGCGAACAGGTCCGCGGCGGCGGCCAGGATCTCGGTGCGCCGGGTGGGAGCGGGGGCCTCGGTCATGGTCCGAGTCTAGACGGCACCTGTTAATGTTCATTAACATCACCGTTGTTAACGTTCGTTAACTCGCTGGGGGATGGGATGACCGGACCGGTGCTGCGCAGCCGGGCGGACGCCGGGGCGGCCGAGTTCGCCCGCAACGCCGAGGTCAACCGGGCGCTGGCGGCCGAGCTGCGCGAGCATGCCGCGCGCGCCGCGCTGGGCGGGCCGCAGCGGGCCCGCGAGCGCCACCTGGCGCGCGGCAAGCTGCTGCCCCGCGACCGGGTGGCCGGGCTGCTCGACCCGGGCTCGCCGTTCCTGGAGCTGTCGCCGCTGGCGGCGTTCGGGATGTACGACGACGAGGCCCCGGGCGCGGGCATCATCACCGGCATCGGCCGGGTGCGGGGCCGCGAGTGCGTGATCGTCGCCAACGACGCCACCGTCAAGGGCGGCACCTACTACCCGATGACGGTCAAGAAGCACCTGCGCGCCCAGGAGGTGGCGCTGCACAACCGGCTGCCGTGCATCTACCTGGTGGACTCCGGGGGCGCGTTCCTGCCCAGGCAGGACGAGGTGTTCCCGGACCGGGAGCACTTCGGCCGGATCTTCTACAACCAGGCCACCATGTCGCAGCGGGGCATCCCGCAGATCGCGGCGGTGCTCGGGTCGTGCACCGCCGGCGGGGCGTACGTGCCGGCGATGAGCGACGAGGCGGTCATCGTGCGCGGCCAGGGCACCATCTTCCTGGGCGGGCCGCCGCTGGTGAAGGCCGCGACCGGCGAGGTCGTCACGGCCGAGGAGCTGGGCGGCGGCGAGCTGCACGCCCGCACCTCCGGGGTCACCGACCACCTCGCCGAGGACGACGCGCACGCGCTGCGGATCGTCCGCGACATCGTCGGCACCCTCGGCCCGCGCGAGCCGTGCCCGTGGGAGGTGACCGACCCCGAGGAGCCCGCCGCCGACCCGTCGGAGCTGTACGGGATCGTGCCGCCGGACCCGCGCACTCCCTACGACGTGCGCGAGGTGATCGCCCGGATCGTGGACGGCAGCCGGTTCGCCGAGTTCAAGGCCGAGTACGGGCCGACGCTGGTGACCGGGTTCGCCCGGATCCACGGCCACCCGGTGGGGATCGTCGCCAACAACGGCATCCTGTTCGCCGAGTCGGCGCTCAAGGGGGCTCACTTCATCGAGCTGTGCGACCGGCGGCGGGTCCCGCTGGTGTTCCTGCAGAACATCACCGGGTTCATGGTGGGCCGCCAGTACGAGGCGGGGGGCATCGCCAAGCACGGGGCCAAGATGGTCACCGCGGTGTCCTGCGCCCGGGTGCCCAAGTTCACCGTGGTGATCGGCGGATCGTTCGGGGCGGGCAACTACGCGATGTGCGGGCGGGCCTATTCGCCGCGCTTCCTGTGGATGTGGCCGAACGCGCGGATCTCGGTGATGGGCGGCGAGCAGGCGGCCTCGGTGCTGGCGACGGTGCGCCGCGACCAGCTCGGCGACTCCTGGCCGGCGGAGGCCGAGGAGGAGTTCAAGAAGCCGATCCGCGAGCAGTACGAACGGCAGGGCAACCCGTACTACTCCACGGCGCGGCTGTGGGACGACGGCGTGATCGACCCGCTGGACACCCGGCGGGTGCTGGGGCTGGCGCTGTCGGTGGCCGCGAACGCGCCGCTGGAGCCGGTGGGCTACGGCGTGTTCCGGATGTGAGGGTCCGATGTTCCAGACAGTTCTGATCGCCAACCGGGGCGAGATCGCCGTCCGGATCGCCCGCACGCTGCGGCGGCTGGGCATCCGGTCGGTGGCCGTGCACAGCGACGCCGACGCCGGGGCCCGGCACGTCCGGGAGGCCGACGAGGCGGTGCGGGTCTCCGGCTACCTGGACATCGCGGCGGTCGTGGAGGCCGCGCGGCGGTCCGGGGCGCAGGCGGTGCACCCCGGCTACGGGTTCCTGGCCGAGAACACCGCGTTCGCCCGGGCCTGCGCCGAGGCGGGGCTGGTGTTCGTGGGGCCGCCGGCCGGCGCGATCGAGGCGATGGGCGACAAGATCCGCGCCAAGCGGACGGTGGCGGCGGCGGGCGTGCCGGTGGTGCCGGGCCGTGACGAGCCGGGCCTGTCGGACGCCGAGCTGGCCGAGGCCGCGCTCGAGGTCGGGCTGCCGGTGCTGCTCAAGCCGTCGGCGGGCGGCGGCGGCAAGGGCATGCGGCTGGTCCGCGACCCCGCCGAGCTGGCCGGGGCGATCGAGGCGGCCCGCCGGGAGGCGCGCGGCGCGTTCGGCGACGACACGCTGCTGGTGGAGCGGTTCGTCACCAACCCGCGGCACATCGAGATCCAGGTGTTCGCCGACTCCCACGGCAACGTGGTGCATCTGGGCGAACGCGAGTGCAGCCTGCAGCGCCGCCACCAGAAGATCGTCGAGGAGGCGCCGAGCCCGCTGCTGGACGCCGCCCGGCGGGAGCGGATGGGCGCCACCGCCTGCGCCGCCGCCCGCGCGGTCGGCTATGTGGGCGCGGGCACGGTGGAGTACATCGTGTCGGCGGACCGGCCCGACGAGTACTTCTTCATGGAGATGAACACCCGGCTGCAGGTCGAGCATCCGGTCACCGAGCTGGTCACCGGCCTGGACCTGGTGGAGCTGCAGCTGCGGATCGCCGCCGGGGAGCCGCTGCCGTTCGCCCAGGACGACGTGCGGATGAACGGCCACGCGATCGAGGCGCGCGTCTACGCCGAGGACCCGGCCCGCGGCTTCCTGCCCACCGGCGGGCGGGTGCTGGCGCTGGACGAGCCGGAGACGCGGGTGGACTCGGGGATCTCCGAGGGCGACGAGGTCGGCAGCTCCTACGACCCGATGCTGGCCAAGGTGATCGCCTGGGGCGAGGACCGGGGCGCCGCGCTGCGCCGCCTGGACCGGGCGCTGGCCTCGTACACGCTGCTGGGGGTGCCGTCCAACATCGCGTTCCTGCGGGCGCTGCTGGCCCACCCGGACGTGGTGTCGGGCCGCCTGGACACCGGGCTGGTGGAACGGTCGCTGGACGACCTGATCGCCGAGGACGTGCCCGCGGAGGTCCTGGCCGCCGCCGCGCTGGAACGCACCCTCGCGCTGGAGACCGGCGACACCGATCCGTGGGCGATCCCGGACGGCTGGCGGCTGGGCGGCGTCCCGGCCTGGACCTCCTGGATCATCACCCCCTCGGGCGGCAGGCCCGTCGAGGTCCGCGTCCGGGGCCGGGCGGCGAACGCCGAAGTCCTCATCGAGGGCGAGGAGACCTCCGGGAGCGCCACGGCGGACGGTGCCGCTCCCGTACCCGCGGCGTTGTCCCGGGACGGCGGGAGGTTGCGGCTGTCGTACGGGGGACGTACGACGTCGTTCGCGTACGCGCGGGACGGCGAGGTGCTGTGGCTGGGCCGTGACGGGCGCGTCTGGGCGCTGGCCGAGCACGTGCGCGGCGAGGAGGCCGGCGCGGGCGCGGGCGGCGCGGGCGACGGCGTGCTGCGCAGCCCGATGCCCGGCACCGTCATCGCCGTCAAGGCCGCCGAGGGCGACCGCGTCACCGAGGGCCAGCCGCTGGTCGTCGTGGAGGCCATGAAGATGGAGCACACCGTCACCGCCCCGATGGACGGGGTGGTCTCCCGGATCGCCGTCCGGCCGGGCGCCGGGGTGGCGCTGGACGCCGTGCTCGCCGAGATCACCCCACAGGAGGCCGGGTCATGAGCGCGTTCCCGCTGGAGGGGCTGCCGGAGCGGGTGACGATCCACGAGGTCGGGCCGCGCGACGGGCTGCAGAACGAGAAGGCGATCGTCCCGGTCGCCGACAAGGCCGAGTTCATCGCCCGGCTCGCCGACGCCGGGCTGCGCACCATCGAGGCGACCAGCTTCGTGCACCCCAAGTGGGTTCCGCAGCTGGCCGACGCCGAGGAACTGCTGGCGACCATGACCCGCGCCGAGGGCGTCCGCTACCCGGTGCTGGTGCCCAACGAGCGCGGCCTGGACCGGGCGCTGGCGTCGGGGATCACCGAGATCGCCGTGTTCGCCAGCGCGACGGAGAGCTTCGCCCGCCGCAACCTCAACCGCACGATCGACGAGTCCCTGGAGATGTTCGCGCCGGTCGTGGGCCGCGCCCGGGAGAACGGCCTGTGGGTGCGGGCGTACGTGTCGATGGCGTTCGGCGACCCGTGGGAGGGCGAGGTCCCCGTCGAGCAGGTCGTCTCGGTCGCCGTCCGGCTGATGGACCTGGGCTGCTCACAGCTGAGCCTGGGCGACACCATCGGCGTCGGCACCCCCGGCCACGTCACCGCGCTGATCGGGGCGCTGACCGAGGCCGGGGTCGGGGCGGACCGGCTGGCGGTGCACTTCCACGACACCTACGGGCAGGCGCTGGCGAACACGCTGGCCGCGCTGCGCTGCGGGGTCACCGTCGTGGACTCCTCGGCGGGCGGGATCGGCGGCTGCCCGTACGCCGAGAGCGCCACCGGCAACCTGGCCACCGAGGACCTGGTCTGGATGCTGCACGGGCTGGGCATCGAGACCGGCGTCGACCTGCCGAAGCTGGCCGCCACCAGCCGCTGGATGGCCGCCCGCCTGGGCCGCCCCAGCCCCTCCCGCGTCGTCCAGGCCCTGTCATCGAAGGATTGAGCGAGATGATCGACTTCACCCTGTCCGAGGAGCACGAGGAGCTGCGCCGGTCCGTCGAGCGGTTCGCCCGCGAGGTGGTGGCGCCGGTGATCGGCGACCTGTACGAGCGGGGCGAGTTCCCGTACGAGATCGTCGCCCAGATGGGCAAGATGGGCCTGTTCGGGCTGCCGTTCCCCGAGGAGTACGGCGGCATGGGCGGCGACTACTTCGCGCTGTGCCTGGCCCTGGAGGAGCTGGCCCGGGTGGACTCCTCGGTGGCGATCACCCTGGAGGCCGGGGTGTCGCTGGGCGCGATGCCGATCTACCGGTTCGGCACCGAGGAGCAGAAGCGGCGGTGGCTGCCGCGGCTGTGCGCGGGTGAGCGGCTGGCGGCGTTCGGGCTGACCGAGCCGGGCGGCGGGTCGGACGTGCCCGGCGGGATGCGCACCACGGCCCGGCTGGAGGACGGCCAGTGGGTGATCAACGGCTCCAAGGCGTTCATCACCAACTCCGGCACCGACATCACCGCGTTCGTCACGGTGACCGCGCTGACCGGCGAGAAGGAGATCTCGGCGATCATCGTGCCGAACGGCACCCCGGGCTTCACGGTGGGCCGCAAGTACTCCAAGGTCGGCTGGTCGGCCTCCGACACCCGGGAGCTGTCGTTCGACGACGTGCGGGTGCCCGAGGAGAACCTGGTCGGCGAGCGGGGCCGGGGCTACGCCCAGTTCCTGCGGATCCTCGACGAGGGCCGGATCGCCATCGCCGCCCTGTCGGTGGGCCTGGCGCAGGGCTGCATCGACGAGTGCCTGCGCTACGTCAGGGAGCGCGAGGCGTTCGGCCGGGCCATCGGGCGGTACCAGGCCATCCAGTTCAAGATCGCCGACATGGAGGCCCGCGCGCACACCGCCCGGCTGGCCTACTACGCCGCCGCGGCGAAGATGCTGGCCGGCGAGCCGTTCAAGAAGGAGGCCGCGATCGCCAAGCTGGTCGCCTCCAACGCGGCGATGGACAACGCCCGCGAGGCCACCCAGATCTTCGGCGGCTACGGCTTCATGAACGAGTACCCGGTCGGCCGGTTCTACCGGGACGCCAAGATCCTCGAAGTGGGCGAGGGCACCTCCGAGGTGCAGCGGATGCTGATCGCCCGGGCGCTGGGACTCAGCTCACACTGAAAACCGTTCGCGACGATCGTTGCGGGCCGGATAAGTTTGCGTTCGTGCAACCAAACCCCTCGGTGGAGGAACTCGCCGACGGGCTCGGGGGACTGATCACCTACCTGATGAAGAGCGCCGAGGGCGACATCTTCCGCGACTTCCTGCGGCTGGACCTGTCGCCCTCCCAGATCCGGGCGCTCTTCCTGGTGGAACGCGCCCCGAGCCCGCTGGCCGTCCACGAGCTCGCGGCCGAGCTCCAACTGTCCATGGCCGCCACGGGGCGCGCGGTGGACGCGCTGGTCCGGCACGGGCTCGCGGAACGGCACGAGGACTCCGGCGACCGCCGGGTCAAGCGCATCAGCGCCACCCCCGCGGGCCACGAGCTGGTCGCCCAGCTGTACGCGGCGCGCCGCGAGGACATGCGACGCTTCGCCGCGTCGCTGACCGAGGAGGAGCGCACGGGGCTGGTGAAGGCGCTGGCCCCCATCCTGGCGCGCCCGGAGATCCGGGCCCTGACGATTGGACCCTTCTGTTGAAGTCTTCCGCTCCCCCGGAGGTCGCCGCCTCCACCGGAGGCGGTGAGCCTGCGTCCGACCGCCTGGACCGGGCCGTCTGGGCCACCGCGGCGGTGGTGGTGCTGGGCGCGGTCATGTCGATCCTCGACGTGACCGTCGTCAACATCGCCATCCCCGCCCTGGTCCAGGAGTTCGAATCTCCGCTGTCGCAGATCCAGTGGGTGGCCACCGGCTACACGCTGGCGCTGGCCACAGTGATCCCGGTGACCGGCTGGGCGTGCGCCCGGTTCGGCACCAAGCGGCTGTTCATGATCTCGCTGGTGCTGTTCGTGGCCGGCTCGGCGCTGGCCGGAGCGGCCTGGTCGGCCGAGTCGCTGATCGCCTTCCGGGTGCTGCAGGGTCTGGGCGGCGGCATGATCATGCCGGCCGGTATGACCATCATGGCGCAGAAGGCCGGCCCGCAGCGGGTCGGCAAGGTGATGAGCGTGGTCGGCATCCCGATGCTGCTCGGCCCGATCGGCGGCCCCATCCTGGGCGGCTGGCTGGTCGACGACGTGTCGTGGCGCTGGATCTTCTACATCAACGTGCCGATCGGCGTGGTCACCCTGATCATGGCCTGGAAGATCCTGGACCGGGACGTCCCGCAGCCTGCCGAGCGGCTGGACCTGCTCGGGCTGCTGCTGCTGTCGCCGGGTCTGGCCGCGCTGATCTACGGCCTGGCCACCGGCGCGGAGAAGAGCTCGTTCTCCTCCACCACGGTGCTGGTCACCACCATCGGCGGCGCGCTGCTGGTGGCCGGGTTCGCGGTGCGCGCGACGATGGCCGCCAACCCGCTGATCGACCTGCGGCTGTTCAAGCGCCGTTCGGTGCTGACCGCGTCGCTGACGCTGACCACGTTCGGCGTCGCGTTCTTCGGCGCGATGCTGCTGCTGCCGCTGTACTTCCAGTCGGTGCAGATGGAGACCGCGCTGGGCACCGGCCTGCTGCTGATCCCGCAGGGCGTCGGCGCGATGATCACCATGCCGATCGGCGGCCTGCTCACCGACAGGATGGGCCCCGGCCGGGTGGTGCTGGTCGGGCTGCCGATCATCGTGGTCAGCATGTTCGGCCTGACCTTCATCGAGGCCGACACCTCCTACGTGCAGCTCGGCGCGATCTTCTTCGTGCTGGGCCTGGGCATGGGGCTGACCATGATGCCGACGATGTCGGCGGCCATGCAGAGCCTCGGCCACGACGAGGTGCCGCGGGCCAGCACGGCGCTCAACATCATCCAGCAGGTCGCCGGGTCGATCGGCACCGCCGCGTTCTCGGTGATCCTGACCAACGAGATGAAGGACCGGATCCCCGGCGCGGGCGGCGCGTTCGGCGGCGAGGGCGCGCAGAACCTCCCGCCGGAGGCGCTGGCCAAGCTGCCGCCGCTGATGGCCGAGTCGTACGCGGCGACGTTCTGGTGGGCGGTGATCCTGCTGGCGGTGGCGGTGCTGCCGGCGCTGTTCCTGCCGCGCACCAGGCCGGAGACGGGCGCGGCGCAGCCCACGGTGCCGATGCACTGATCCCTTCCGCGAAGGGCCCGTGAACGTGGCCGGCGGCACTGCCGCCGGCCACTTCGCGTTCGTAGGCTGGGATCATGACAGAGCCGCTGCAGGCCGTGCGCTGGACCGGGGACGCGCTCCGGCTGATCGACCAGACCGTGCTGCCGGGCCGGCTGGAGCATCTGGAGATCCGGGACGTGGACGCCCTGGTGGACGCCATCCGCCGGCTGGTCGTCCGGGGCGCCCCCGCGCTGGGCGTGGCGGGCGCGTACGGGGTCGCGGTGGCGATGCTGCAGGCCGAGCGGGAGGGCTGGGACCGGCCGGCGCTGGAGGCGGCGATCGACCGGATCCGCACCGCCCGGCCCACGGCGGTGAACCTGGCGGTCGGGGTGGACCGGGTGCGCCCGCTCGTCGACGCGGGCCCGGCGGCGGTCGCCGCCGAGGCCGAGCGGTTCCTGCGCGAGGATCTGGCGGCCAACCACGCGATCGGGGCGCACGGGGCGGACTGGATCCTGGCCCGGGTGTCCCGGCGGCCGGTGCGGGTCCTGACGCACTGCAACGCGGGGGCGCTGGCGACCTCCGGCTGGGGCACCGCCCTCGGCGTGGTCCGCGAGCTGCACGCCCGGGGCGCACTGGAGATCGTGTACGCCGACGAGACCCGTCCCCTGCTGCAGGGCTCCCGGCTGACCGCCTGGGAGCTGGCCCACGACGGCATCCCGCATCTGGTCCAGGCCGACGGGGCGGCCCCGAGCACCGTCCTGCGCGGGCTGGTGGACGTGGCGGTGATCGGCGCGGACCGGGTCGCCGCCAACGGCGACGTGGCCAACAAGATCGGGTCGGTCGGGGTGGCGCTGGCCTGCGCGCACGCCGGGATCCCGTTCGTCGTGGCGGCCCCCTGCAGCACCGTGGACCTGACGACCGCCACCGGGGCGGACATCCCCATCGAGCTGCGCGACGGCGAGGAGGTGCTCGCCTGGGAGGGCGTGCGGACCGCCCCGGCCGCCACGCGCGGCTTCAACCCCGCGTTCGACGTGACGCCCGCCGGGCTGGTCACCGCGCTGGTGACCGAGACCGGCGTGCTGGAGGTCTCGCGCGGCCAGACCCCCGGCGGCGACGCCCCGTCCGGGGCGTAGGGCGCGGTCCGGGCCGGCGGGCGGCCCGGTGTCACGCCGCCGGTGGGCGCGTCGCCCCGACGAACGGGGAGTGGGGGTGACGCGCCCGGCCGCGGCGGAGTGAGGATCGTCCGACGCGTCCTCCCGGGGTCGTCCCCCGGGCCAGCGGGTCAGGCGATCAGGTGGTCGAAGTCGCCGTCCTTGGCTCCGCCGACGAAGGCCTCCATCTCCTCCCTGGTGTAGACCAGCACCGGGCCCTGCGGGTACCGCGAGTTCCGGACGGCGATCTCGCCGGTCGGGAGCTGGGCCATCTCCACGCAGTTGCCGCTCGGGTTGCTCCGGCGGCTCTTCTGCCAGACGAGCTCCTGGTCGCTCAGGCCCGCCGCTGTGGCGTCGTACATGCTTCGCCCCCTTAGGACAGGTGCCCCACCCGAGCCCTACTGTACTGAATGCACGTGCATCCGTTCTTGCATACGCCCTTGCACCTGCACAACAAGCGGAGCAAGATAGCGAACACAGGCCACCGACAGCCCTGGGGTTTCGCGATGATCCTTGACCAGGCAGACGACGCCACCGACACGCCGGTACGGGAAGGAAGCCGGCACTGGTGGCTGTCCGCGCTGGACCAGTCCCCCCGGCCGCCCGGCTACTGGCCGGCGCCGGCCTCCTCCAGCCCGCGCACCGCGCGGCTCGTGCTGCGCACCGAGGCCGGCTCCCCCCGGGCCGCCCGCCGGTTCACCAGCCGCACGCTGGACGAATGGGGGCTGGGTGAGCCGGCCGAGGACGTCACCATGGTCGTCTCGGAGCTGGTCACCAACGCGGTGCGGTACGGCCTGGACGGCCTGCCGCCGGCCGCCCAGCTGTGCCCGGTGCAGCTGGCCCTGTTCTGCCACCCGCGCCGGCTGGTCGTGGTGGTCACCGACCCCAGCGACCACATCCCGCGGATCGCCGCGCCCGACGCCGACCGGCACGCCGAGAACGGCCGCGGCCTGCGGGTGGTCGAGGCCCTGTCGAGCGCCTGGGGATGGGCTCCGCTCACCAGCGGCGGCAAGGCGGTCTGGGCCGCCTTCGACCTGCGCCGCCGCACCCCCTGAGCCGTGATCGCCCGGCCCCCTGGACGGCGGGGCCGGGCGGTCGCGGCGCCCCGGTCAGCGGGCCGACGGCTGGTCGGGGTGGTGCGGGTTCTCCAGCGCGGTGAGGAACTCCCGCGCCCAGCGGTCCACGTCGTGCTCGATCACCCGGCGGCGCATCGGCCGCATCCGGCGGGACTGCTCGGCGGGCTCGGCCCGCAGCGCCTCCAGCAGCGTCGCCTTGAGGCCGTTGATGTCGTAGGGGTTGACCAGGAACGCCCGCTTGAGCTCGTCGGCGGCCCCGGCGAACTCGCTGAGCACCAGCGCCCCGCGGTGGTCGGTCCGGCAGGCCACGTACTCCTTGGCCACCAGGTTCATGCCGTCCCGCAGCGGCGTCACCACCATCACGTCCGCCGCCAGGTACAGCGCGGCCAGCTCGTCGCGGGTGTAGGAGGTGTGCAGGTAGTGGATCACCGGGAGGCCCAGCTCGGCGTACTCCCCGTTGATCCGGCCGACCTCCTGCTCGATCTGGTCGCGCAGCAGCCGGTACTGCTCGACCCGCTCCCGGCTGGGCGTGGCGATCTGCACGAACACCGCCTCGCCGGGCTTGAGGTCGCCGTCGCGGAACAGCTCACCGAACGCCTGCAGCCGCTGCGCGATGCCCTTGGTGTAGTCCAGCCGGTCCACCCCGAGCAGCACCTTGGCCCCGCCCAGGTCGGCCCGGATCTCCTCGGCCCGCCGCCGCACCGCCGGGTCGCCGATCAGCGCCTCCAGCTCGCGCACGTCCACCGAGATCGGGAACGCCGCGGCCCGCACCGCCCGGTCCCCGACGAAGGCCATCTGCCCGCTGGTCCGCCCGTCCAGCAGCCGGCGGGCCAGCCGCAGGAAGTTGGCCGCGGCCCCGGGCCGCTGGAAGCCCACCAGGTCGGCGCCCAGCAGCCCCTCGATGATCTGCCGCCGCCACGGCAGCTGCCAGAACAGCTCCATCGGCGGGAACGGGATGTGCAGGAAGAACCCGATCCGCAGATCGGGCCGCAGCTCCCGCAGCATCGCCGGGACCAGCTGCAGCTGGTAGTCCTGCACCCACACCACCGCCCGCTCGGCGGCGACCTCGGCGGCCTTCTCGGCGAACCGCCGGTTGACCTTGACGTAGGCGTCCCAGAGCTTGCGCTCGTACACCGGCGGGGCGATCACGTCGTGGTACAGCGGCCACAACGTGGCGTTGGAGAAGCCCTCGTAGTAACGCTCGACCTCCAGCGCCGACAGTCCCACCGGCACCAGGTGCATGCCGTCCTCGACGAACGGCTCCAGTTCCTCGTCCGGGGCCCCCGGCCATCCGATCCACGCCCCGTCCCTGGCCCGCATCACCGGCGCGATCGCGGTCACCAGCCCGCCGGGGCTGCGCCGCCACGAGGGCGCACCGTCCTCGCCGTTGACCCGGTCCACCGGGAGCCGGTTGGCCACCACAACGAACTCACTGCGGTCCGACACGCGTCCTCCCTGACAATCCATGATCAGATGCCCGGAAACCGGCGATCGAACCGCGTCGCGGTATGTGATCGATCACCCGTCCGAGGCGTGTTGCGGCAGGTCCGGGCCGTCGAGCGGGTCCCGGTGGCCGATCGCCCTCCCGGTCCTCAGGTCGTGGGCGCGGACCGGCACGAGGTCCGGGTGGACGAAGCGGTACGCCGGTTCGGTGGGATCCAGCCCCTCGGCGAGCAGCAGCGCCCGCACGGTGCGCAGGGCGTTGTCGCGGGCCGTGTGACGGGAGTCCGCCGAGTACCCCCACCCGCGCAGGCCGGACGGCAGATGGGTGACGCCGATGCGGTCGACGCCGTCCCGGGTGCAGAACCGGCTGATGCTCCAGTCGGCGGGGTCGCCCGGCAGCGCGGCGGGATCGACGGGCTCGCCGGAGTCGGGCAGCACCAGCACCCGTACCGTCTCGCCGGTCGCCGCGTCGCGGTGCAGGCCCGTCCGGTGCTTGAAGACGCTCCACGCGCCGGGGCCGTCCTCGCCCGCGCAGACCGCCAGGTCCACGGGCGGGGTCGGGCCGGTGAAGTGCTCGACGCGCCAGCCGCGCCGGCGTGCGCCGCGCTCGCAGGCCCGCAGCAGCCATGACGCCAGGGCGCCGCGGCCGTCGATGCGGATCACCACGTCGTACGGGTCGAAGCGGTCGCGGGCCCCGTCCGTTCCGTCGAAGCTCAGGGCCTCCAGGGCGGCCAGCTCGCGGCGGAGCCTGCGGGCCAGCCGGAAACGGCGCAGCACGGCGGGGTCGCGCAGCCGCTCCTCGATGTCGGCATACTCGGCCAGGGCCGTCTCGTAGCCCGAACCTGCCATGGATACATCATCCCGCAATGAGGAGATAACGGCATGTCCGGTGATTTCGGGGGGATTGTCCGGGTCACTCCGCGGGAGGTGCTCCGGCCCGGGTCGGCGGAGGAGGTCGCCGCCGCGCTGCGCGGTGCGAACGGAGCTGTGGTGCCCCGGGGCTGCGCCCACTCGGCCTACGGGCAGGCGCAGACGGACGGCGGCGTGCTGCTGGACATGCGGGGACTGTGCGCCGTTCACGAGGTGACGCCGGACCGGGTGACGGTGGACGCGGGCGCGACGTGGCGCGAGGTGCTGGAGGCGACGCTGCCGCACGGCCGCACTCCCCCGGTGCTGACCGACTACCTGGACGTGACCGTGGGCGGAACGCTGTCGGCGGGCGGGGTGGGCGGCGACTCGCACCGGCACGGCGTCCAGGCCGACCATGTGCTGTCCCTGGAGGTGGCGACTCCGCAGGGCGAGGTGGTGACCTGCTCGCCCGGCCGCCGCCGGGACCTGTTCGACGCCGTGCGCGGAGGGCTGGGACGGCACGGGGTGATCGTGCGGGCGTCCCTGCGGCTCGTTCCGGCCCCGGAACGGGTCCGCGTGCACAAGCTGCTGTACGCGACGGCAGGGGCACTCCTGGACGCGCTGCGCCGCGTTCCGGCCGACCACGTTCAGGGGCAGGCCAAGCTCGACCCGGCGTGGCGGTACGAGCTGACCGCGACCGTGTACGGGCCGGGGCCCGGCATCGAGGGCGCGGCCGAGGTCGTGGAGATGCCGTACGGGCGGTTCGCCGACCGGATGCGCCCGGACGTGGAGGAGCTGATCCGCCTGGGCGAGTGGGCGCGCCCGCACCCGTGGGGCATCGTCTTCCTGCCCGCCCGGCACGCCGCCGCCGTCATCGAGGCCACCCTCGCCGAGACCACCGCCGCCGACATCGGCCTCAGCGGCGTGATCCTGATCAGCCGGTTGAGCGTCCGGGGCGTCCCGGCGCTGCCCGTCCCGCCGGATCCGGTGATGCTGGCGATGCTGCGGACCGCCTCACCGGGCGCGGCCGGGCCGGACGCCATGCTGGAGGCCAACCGGCGTCTGCTGGAACGCGCCCGCGCGGTCGGCGGCACCCGCTACCCGATCGACGCCGTTCCTCAGGAGTCCAGATAGCGCAGGACGGCCAGGACCCGGCGGCTGAAGCCCGCGGCGTCGGTCAGCTCGAGCTTGTCGAAGATCTGGTTGACGTGCTTTTCCACCGCGCTCTGCGAGATGTGCAGGTGGGCGGCGATGCCGGCGTTGGTGCGGCCCTGCGCCATGTGGTCCAGCACGTCCCGCTCGCGCGGCGTCAGGCGGCTCAGCGGATCGGTGCGGGTGCTGCGGGCCAGCAGCCTCCGGACCACCTCCGGATCGAACGCCGCGCCCCCGGCCGCCACCCGCTCCAGGGCGTCCAGGAACTCGTCCACCTGCCCGACCCGGTCCTTGAGCAGATACCCGACTCCGCCGCCCTCGCCGGTGATCAGCTCGGTGGCGTACCGCTTCTCCACGTACTGCGACAGCACCAGCACCGCCACGTCCGGCCGGCGGCGGCGGATCTCCAGGGCGGCGCGGATGCCCTCGTCGGTGTGGGTGGGCGGCATCCGCACGTCGACCACCGCCACGTCCGGCGGGTCGGCGTCCACCGCCGCCAGCAGCGCGTCGGCGTCGCCGACCGCGGCGACCACCTCGTGCCCCTCCTCGGCCAGCAGCCGGACCAGGCCCTCGCGCAGCAGCGTGGAGTCCTCGGCCAGCGTCACCCGCACGGCAGCTCCGCGGTGATCACGGTGGGCCCGCCGGGCGGGCTGTCCACGGTCAGCCGGCCGTCCAGGGCGGCGGCGCGCCGGGCCAGGCCGGCCAGCCCGCCGCCCGCCGGGTCCGCCCCGCCGACGCCGTCGTCCTCGATCCGCACGCTCAGCATTGTCCCGTGCTCGCGGACCCGGACGGTCACCCGCCGGGCGCGGGCGTGCTTGGCGGCGTTGGTGACGGCCTCGCAGACCACGAAGTAGGCGGCGGTCTCCACCCGGCTCGGCAGCCGGCCCGCGGCGGCGTAGTCGATGACCACGGGCACCGCGGACCGTTCGGCGACCGTCTCCAGCGCGGCGCGCAGCCCGTCGGCGTCCAGCGCGGCCGGGTAGACCCGCCAGGACACCTCCCGCAGGTCCTCCAGCGCCCGCTGCGCCTCCTCGTGGGCCTGCCGGACCAGCTCGGCCGCGCGCTCGGGGTCGCGGGCGCGGCGGGCGCGGCCGATCAGCATCGACAGCCCCACCAGCCGCTGCTGCACCCCGTCGTGCAGGTCCCGTTCGATGCGGCGGCGCTCGTCGTCGACCGCGTCCACGACCTCGGCGCGGCTGGCCGACAGCTGGGCGATCCGCCGCTCGTAGAGCTCCAGCAGGCTCGGGCCCAGGCAGCGGCGGGCCAGCCGCCGTTCCAGCACCGCCGCCCCGGCCAGGCCCTGCAGGTCCAGGTAGAGCAGCACCGCTCCGACGAGCCCGACGCCCAGCACCCGCATCGGGGTGGGGCCGTAGTCGGGCGGGTGGGTGCCGAGGATCCACCAGCTCAGCAGGACGGCCGTGACGCCCAGCCCGTACACCAGCAGCAGCAGGACCGCGCCGCTCAGCAGCCCGACCGGCACCCGCAGCACCAGGTAGGCCAGCGCCTGCAGCGGCCCGTAGCCGCCGACGCTCTCGCCGCCCAGCAGGACCTTCAGCCGCCTGCGCTCGACCTCCACCAGCCACCGGGCGGCGCGGGCCACGGTCCGCGGCACCATGTCCTGGCCCCGCGAGAACACGAACGCGTACGCGACGCCCACGGCCGCCACGACCAGGAAGACGGCCTCCACCAGGGCGGTCGCCGCCCCGAGCGCCAGCCCCGCGATCCCCTTGACCCCGGCCCGCAGCCGCTGGGCGGCGCGCAGCCTCATCCGCGCACGCGCTCGGAGCCGGCCCGGCGCGACCCGGCCAGCCGTACGGCGACGAACCCGGCCGCGGCCAGCACGGCGACGGCCAGGACCCCCTTGGCGTAGGTGCCCACGAATCCCTCCACGGTGTGCCAGTTGTCCCCCAATGCATAACCGGCGAGGACGAACGTGGCGTTCCAGATGAGGCTGCCGAGCGCGGTGAGTCCCAGGAACGTGGGCACCGGCATCCGCTGCACGCCCGCCGGCACCGAGATCAGGCTCCGGAAGATCGGGATCATCCGGCCGACCAGCACCGCCTTGGTGCCGTGCCGGGCGAACCACTCCTCCGTGCGGTCCAGGTCCGACAGTTTGACCAGCGGCAGCCGGGCGGCCAGGCTCCGCACCCGGTCCCGGCCGATCAGCGCCCCCACCCAGTACAGGACCAGCGCGCCGGCGACCGAGCCGAGGGTGGTCCACACGATCGCGGCGAGCAGGCTCATCCGTCCCTGTCCGGCGGTGAACCCGGCCAGCGGCAGGATCACCTCGCTGGGCAGCGGCGGGAACAGGTTCTCCAGCGCCACCGCCAGTCCCGCGCCGGGCGCCCCCAGCCGTTCCATCAGGTCGACCGCGAACCCCGCCACACCGTCGGCCGCGACCTCGTCACCCGCATGTCCGATCATGCTTCGACGCTAGGAACCGGCGGCCTCGTCCGACATGAAGCCGGCCGCCGACCTCGCGGCGGCCTCCCGCACCGCCCGCCCTGTGGTTTTCCGCAGGGCGGGCGTGGATCAGCAGGTCGCGGGGGTCGTCTCGATCTCGGCGCGCCAGTTCGCCAGGTGCCGGGCGCGTTCGGTCTCGTCCTCGAACTCGATCACGGTGACCGGGCCGGCCCCGGCGGGACCGGCCGGGCCCCGCGGGCGCGGGCGGCCGTCGAGGATCAGGTACGGAACGCCCGCCGCCTCGGCCAGGTAGACGGTCCGGTCGCCGCTGCGGCCGCAGACCCGGACCCCGGGGAACCGCGCGAGGACGTCCGGCCCCGCGGTGAACGTCTCGATGCGCACGGCGTCATTTCCGCACGCGGCCGTGGCGCGCGGGTGTCGCGCCGGTTACGCCTCCCCCAACATCACCGGGGCTTCCAGTGGGTCGCCGTCCGGCGGGGTCGCACCGGCGCCGCCCGTCGGGCCGTCGGGCAGCCACAGCACGAACGTGCTGCCGACGTGCTCGGCGGAGATCAGCCGGACCTGCCCGCCGTGCGACTCGGTGATGTGCCGGACGATCGCCAGGCCCAGCCCGGTGCGGCGCTCCCTGGAGCGGTGCCGGTCGGTGCCGCGCCAGAACCGGTCGAAGACCCGTTCCTGGTCGTCGGGGCGGATGCCGGGACCGGCGTCCTTGACCGCCAGCCACAGCCATCCGCCGCGCCGTCCCGCCCCCACGGTGATCCGGGAGCCCTCCGGGGCCAGCCGCACCGCGTTGGACAGCAGGTTGCCCACGGCGCGGCGCAGCGCGTCGTGGTCGCCGATCATCCGCAGCCCGGTGCCGAGCCGCCGTTCGACGGTCAGGTCCCGGGCCGCCGCCAGCGAGTCGAACTCCTCGGCCGCCTCCCGCGCCACCGCCGCCAGGTCCACGTCGGCGTCGTCCAGCGCCGGCGCCGACCGGCGGGCGGTGGCCAGCAGGTCCTCCACCAGCCGGGTCATCCGGGTGGTGGCGCGGTCGATGATCTGGGCGGCCCGCTCGCGCTCGGCGGGGGTGGCGTCCGGGGAGGCCAGCACGGTGTCCAGGTTGGCCCGGATGATCGCCAGCGGGCTGCGCAGCTCGTGCGAGGCGTCGTCGATGAGCTGCCGCTGCGCGTCGAACGCGCCCTCCAGCCGGTCCAGCATCGAGTCGATGGTGTCGGCCAGCGACCGCAGCTCGTCCGGCGGCCCGGCCAGCCGGATCCGCCGGGACAGGTCGGTGGCCTGGATCTCGGCGGCGGTCCGGGTGATCGCGCTGACCGGCCGCAGCGCCCGCCCCGACAGCACCCAGCCGATGCCCAGGCTGGCCACGAACAGCCCGCCCAGCATCGCCAGCGAGTAGTGCTTCATCGTCTGCTGGGTCTCGTAGTTGACCGCGTCGGCGACCTGCTGGGCCTTGACGACCTCCAGCTCGCTGCCCAGCGGCTGCTGGGTGCCGTCGGGCAGCTCGACGTACTTCTGCGCCCGGAACGTCTTCTCGATCGGCCGGGCGTCGGTGGTGTAGGCGACCGCCGCGTACACGCCGCCCAGCACCACCGCGGTCAGCAGGAACAGCAGCGTGGAGTACATCACCGTCAGGCGGAACCGGACGGTGTGGGCGAACGCCGGCAGCCGCACGGCCGGGCGCCTCATCGCACGCCCTCGGGCAGCGCCTCGCGCAGCCGGTAGCCGCGCCGCACCAGCGTCTCGATCAGCTGCTCCTCGCCGTCCTCGGACAGCTTGCGGCGCAGCGTGCCGATGGTGACCCGGACGGTGTTGGTGAACGGGTCGGCGTTCTCGTCCCACACGTGCTCCAGCAGGTCCTCGCTGGAGACCACCTCGCCGGGCCGCGACATCAGGTACCGCAGCACCGCGAACTCCTTGGGGGTGAGCTGGAGCCGCCGCGAGCCGCGGAACGCCTCGTGCCGGGAGGTGTCCAGCCGCAGCTCGCCCACCGTCCACACCGCCGAGCCGCCCCCGCTGTCGCGGCGCAGCAGCGCCCGCACCCGGGCCAGCAGCTCGGCGAACGCGAACGGCTTGACCAGGTAGTCGTCGGCGCCCTCGTCGAGCCCGCGGACCCGGTCGGCCAGCCGGTCCCGCGCGGTCAGCATCAGGATCCGCAGGTCCGCCCCGGTCTGCCCGGCCAGCTCCCCGTCGCGGATGGCCCGGCAGAACTCCATCCCGTCCCCGTCGGGCAGGTTGAGGTCGAGCACCATCAGGTCGTAGCCGGTCGCGTACAGCTTGTCGGTCGCCTGCGCGATGTCGTACGCCACGTCCACCGCGTAGTCGGCCCGCACCAGCCCGAACCGCAACGCCTCGACCAGGTCCTCCTCGTCCTCGACGACCAGCACCCGCATCCGAGCCACCTCTCCCCTGGTCCTTCTCGGTCAGAGCCGCGCCGCGGTCGTCCGACCTGCCTCTTCTGGGGGCCGACCCCCAGACCCCCGAGAACGGGCCGGACGATCCTCGCTTCGCCGCGGTCGTCCGACCCGTTCAGCGTATGAGCCGGCGCGCCACCTCGACCGCCCGATCGGCCGGGATCGCGAACCCGATCCCGATCGACCCCGATCCGCCGCGGCTGAGCATGGCGGTGTTGACCCCGATCACCTCGCCGCGGGCGTTCACCAGCGGGCCGCCGGAGTTGCCGGGGTTGATCGAGGCGTCGGTCTGCAGCACCAGGGCGGTGGCGGAGCCCAGCCGCACCTGCCGGTCCAGGGCGCTGACGATGCCGCCGGTGACGGTGCCGGCCAGGCCCAGCGGAGAGCCGACCGCCAGCACCGGGTCGCCGACCCGCACGTCGGCGGACCGGCCGAGGGTGAGCGGCGGCGGGCTGTCGGCCGGCGGGACCGCCAGCACCGCGATGTCGGCGGCGGGATCGGTGCCCACCACCCGGGCCGCCAGCCGCCGCCGGTCGGCGAGCACCACGGCGACCTCGCCGCCGCCGTCCACCACGTGCGCGTTGGTCAGCACGTGACCGGCGCGGTCCAGCACGAACCCGGACCCGGACGCGCCGCCCGCCTCCACGGACACCACGCTGATCTGGATGCGCGCGGCCATGTCGCTGAGGTCTCCGGCGCCGTTCACCGGCCCGGCGTCGGACTGGCGCAGCACCGAGGCCGGCGCGCCGCCGCCCGCCGCATACCCTCCGGCCGCGCCCGCCACCGCCCCGGCGACCAGCGCGGCGGCGATGGTGACCGCCAGGGAGCGCGCGGGCCGGGACGACGGGGGCGGCGCGGAGGGCGCGGGCGGGTCCGGCGGCGGCACGGGCGGGATCTCGTGCGGGGGCGGGGCGACGAAGTCGGGGCCGCGGGGCGGGTCGCCGAGCCCCAGGTGCAGGTCGTGGGTCATGTCGGCTCCTTCACGGCAGGCGGGAGAACCACAGCAGCGATCCTGCGGCCGCGGCGCATCCGGCCAGCAGCGCCGCGCCGACGAACCACGCCCAGATCTCGCGTTGTTCGGTGCGGTGGCCGATGCTGCTGCCGATGTCGGCGTAGACCTGCCGCAGTTCCTCTCCGGTGGCGGCCTCGTAGAAGTGGCCGCCGGTGGTGCGGGCCAGGCGTTCCAGCGCGGGGCCGTCGACCGGGACGGGCACGCGGGCGCCCTCGCTCTCGATGAAGCCGTCCGGGGTGCCGTAGGCGATGGTGGACACCGGCACCCGCGCCTGGACGGCCTGCTGGGCGGCCTGCTCGGGGCTGCGGCCGGTGGTGTTGCTGCCGTCCGACAGCAGCACGATCCGGGCGGGCGGCGCGGACCGCCCCCACTGGGCGCCGAAGCCCGCGATGGCCTGCAGCGACGTGTGCACGGCCTCGCCGATGGCGGTGCGCGGCGCGAGGGCGAGCCCGTCCACCCCGGCCTGCACGGCCCGCCGGTCGGTGGTCGGCGGGACCACGACCTGGGCGCTGCCGGCGAACGACACCAGCCCGACGTTGAACCGTGCGGGCAGTGCGGCCAGGAACGAGCGGGCGGCGCGCTTGGCGGCGGTGAGCCGGTCCGGGGCGACGTCGACGGCCTGCATCGAGGAGGACACGTCCACCGCGATGACGATGGTGGCCTGCTCGCGCGGCACCCGCACGTCGGCGGCCGGCCGGGCGAACGCGGTCGTCAGCAGCCCCAGCATCAGCACGAACAGCGCCGCCGGGACGTGCCGCCGCCAGCCGGGCCGCACCGGCGCGACCTTCTCCAGCAGTTCCAGGTTGGTGAACCGCACCGCGTACCGGCCGCGCCGGCGCTGCATCACCACGTACACCACGACCAGCGCCGCCACCGCCGTCAGCAGCAGCAGTCTCGTCGGCGACAGGAACGTCATGCCGGCGCACCTCCCGGCGGCGGGGCGGCGGCCAGGCGGCGCTGCAGGTGGGCGTGGCGGGCGATGTCGCGCACCCAGTCGCCGTCGGTGCGCAGCCGCAGGTGGGCCGCGCCCGCGCGCACCACGGCGCGGGCGATGGCGGCGCGCTGGGCGGCGGCGGCCAGGGCGTAGCGTTCGCGGACGCGGGCGGAGGCGGTGGGGATCTCGCGGCGGCGGCCGGTCTCGGGGTCGACGACGGCGAGCACGCCCACGTCGGGAAGGGTCAGCTCGCGCGGGTCCAGCACCTCGACGGCCAGGACCTGGTGGCGGCGGGCCAGCAGCCGCAGCGGGCGTTCCCAGGTCCCGGGGGGTTCGAGGAAGTCGGACACGACGGCGACCAGGCCGCGGCGCAGGGTGGTGCGCCGCACCAGATCGATCCCCGCGCCGAGCCGGGCCGCGTCCCCGGCGGGGGCGCGGCCGGCCGCCAGCAGCGTCCGCAGCAGGGCCAGCAGGTGGGAACGGCCGGTGCGGGCGGGCACCCGGCGGGCCCCGTCGCCGCGCAGGACGTGCGCGCCGATCCGGTTGCCGGACCGTTCGGTGAGGAACCCGAGGGCGGCGACGGCGGCCACCGCCAGGTCGCGTTTCTCCACCCGGCCGGTGCCGAAGTCCATGCTGGCGGTGGCGTCCACCAGCGCCCAGGTCTCCAGCTCGCGGTCGGCGATCCGGTCGCGGACGTGGGGTTCGGCGGCGCGGGCGGTGAGGTTCCAGTCCATCGCCCGCACGTCGTCGCCGGGCGCGTACGGGCGGCCCTCGGCGGCCTCGGTGCCGGGACCGGGCACCAGCCCCAGGTGGTCGCCCTGCAGCAGCCCGTCCAGCCGCCGCAGCACGGTCAGCTCCAGCCGCCGCAACGCCTCCTCGGGCGCCAGCTCCCGGAGCGCGGGCGCCGTCATGCGCGCTCCCCGCCCACCTGTGGCGCGCCCGGAGGCACCGGCTCTCCTCGTCGCTCCGGCGCCGCGCGCCTCCGGCCCGCTCACGCGGCCTCCCGGCCGTCGTCGCGGGGCGCCACCCGCGGCGTCGGAACGGCCGCCAGCACCCGGTCGACCAGGGCGGACGGCTGAACGCCGTCGGCCAGCGCGTCGAACGACGGGACCAGCCGGTGGGCGATGACGTCGTGCGCCAGGTCACGGACGTCGGCCGGCAGCACGTAGTCGCGGCCCCGCAGCATCGCCAGCGCCCGTGCCGCCGCGACCAGCCCCAGTGTGGCGCGGGGGCCGGCCCCGTAGGCGATGTGACCGGCGATGTCGGGCAGCCCGTACGCCTGCGGGTCACGGGTGACGGCGACCAGCCGGACCGCGTAGCGGGCCACCGCGTCATGCACGAACACCTGCTGGGCGGCGCGCCGCAGCGCGGCCAGCCCTTCGGTGTCCAGCACCCGCTTCGGGCGCGGCGGGTCCACGCTCATCCGGTAGAGGATCGCCAGTTCCTCCGGCTCGTCCGGGTAACCGACGTCGATCTTGAGCAGGAACCGGTCGCGCTGGGCCTCGGGCAGCCGGTAGACGCCCTCGGACTCGATCGGGTTCTGGGTGGCCAGCACCAGGAACGGCCGCGGCACGGGAAAGGTCCGGCCCCCGATGCTGACCTTGCCCTCCGCCATCACCTCCAGCAGCGCCGACTGGACCTTGGCGGGCGCCCGGTTGATCTCGTCGGCCAGCACCACGTTGGCCATCACCGGGCCCGGCTCGACGTCGAACGCCTCCGCCGAGGGCCGGTAGATCCGGGTGCCGACGATGTCGGCGGGCACCAGGTCGGGGGTGAACTGCAGCCGGGCGAACGTCCCGCCGACCACCGTGGCCAGCGTCTCGGCGGCCAGCGTCTTGGCCACCCCCGGCGCGCCCTCCAGCAGGCAGTGCCCGCCGGCCAGCACCGCGACCAGCATCCGCTCGACCATCCGGTCCTGGCCGACGATGATCCGCTTGACCTCGAACAGCACCCGCTCGGCGGGCCCGCCCGGGCCGATCCCGGCCCGGGCTCCCTCCGGGACGCTCATCGGGTGTCCACCGGGGCGGCCGGGGACGGCGAGGCACCGCCGTCCTTGTCCGGGCAGTCCTCCGGATTCCCGTCCCAGGCCCCGGTGCCGACCGCCGGTCCGACCCGGCCGGGGTCGGCCCGCTCGACGATCCGCAGTTCGGTGCGGCCCGGGTCGCCGTCGGCGGCCAGCGCGGTGCCGGCCGCCGCGAGCACCCCCGCCGCGGCGACCCCGGCGCCGGCCAACGCGATCCTGATCTTTCCGCTGAGAGCCATCGCTGTGCTTCCTCCCGAGTGCGACTACGGGAGAAAGCACAACAAGCCGGGGCGAAAAACTCCTTAAGGACCCTCAGCCCCTCACAATGAGGCCCTCAGCCGGCTGAGCACAGGCCGACCGACGATCCGGCGGGGGTCTGGGGGCGGAGCCCCCAGAACTTCCACAGCAACCTCAGACCACCTGACCCTCAGTCGGCCGGAGCGGAGCCTCCAGGCGGAGCTTCGGACGGCTGAGCGCGGTCCGGGCACCGCAGCCGGCCACGGCGCAGCGAGCCGCCAGGCGAGCGGAGCCGGGGGCGGCGAGGATGCCCGGATCCGCGCGCGGGGGGTGTGGGGGGTCGCCCCCCACAAGTGACTAGCGCTCCTCGATGGGGACGTAGTGGCGCTCGGTGGGGCCGGTGTAGACCTGGCGGGGGCGGCCGATCTTGGTGGTGGGGTCGGACATCATCTCGCGCCACTGGGCGATCCAGCCCGGGAGCCGGCCGAGCGCGAACAGCACGGTGAAGGCGTTGGTCGGGAAGCCGAGGGCCTTGTAGATGACGCCGGTGTAGAAGTCGACGTTCGGGTAGAGCTTGCGCTCGACGAAGTAGTCGTCGGCGAGCGCGACCTCCTCCAGCCGCATCGCGATGTCCAGCAGCGGGTCGGCCTTGCCGAGCCGGTCCAGGACCTTGGTGGTGGCCTTCTTGACCACCGCGGCGCGCGGGTCGTAGTTGCGGTAGACGCGGTGCCCGAAGCCCATGAGCTTCAGCCCCGGCTCCTTGTTCTTGACCCGCTCGACGAACGCGTCCACGTCGCCGCCCTCGGCGTGGATGCGCTCCAGCATCTCCAGCACCGCCTGGTTGGCGCCGCCGTGCAGCGGCCCCCACAGCGCGTTGACGCCGGCGGAGATGGAGGAGAACAGGTTGGCGTGGCTGGAGCCGACCAGCCGGACCGTGGAGGTGGAGCAGTTCTGCTCGTGGTCGGCGTGCAGCACGAACAGCATGTCGAGGACCTTGACGATCTCCGGGTCCACCTCGTACGGGGTGGTCGGCACGCCGAACGACATGCGCAGGAAGTTCTCCACGTACCCCAGCGAGTTGTCCGGGTACAGCAGCGGCTGCCCGATGGAGGTCTTGTAGGCGTAGGCCGCGATGGTGGGCAGCTTGGAGATCAGCCGGATGCTGGAGATGTCGACCTGCTCGGGGTCGAACGGGTCCAGGCTGTCCTGGTAGAAGGTGGACAGCGCGCTCACCGCCGAGGCCAGCACCGCCATCGGGTGCGCGTCGCGGGGGAAGCCCGCGAAGAAGTTCTTGAAGTCCTCGTGCAGCATCGTGTGGTTCTTGATCTTCTCGGTGAAGTCCGCCAGCTGCGCGGCGGTCGGCAGCTCACCGTAGATCAGCAGGTAGGCCACCTCGAGGAAGGACGATTTGTCGGCCAGCTCCTCGATGGGGTAGCCGCGGTAGCGCAGGATCCCGGCGTCCCCGTCGATGTAGGTGATCGCGGAGACGGTGGAGGCGGTGTTGACGAAACCGGGGTCGAGGGTGACGTATCCGGTCTGCTTGAGGAGGTTCCCGACCTGCAGGCCCGCCGGTCCTTCGGACGCGGCGGTCACCTCCAGGGACACCCGCCCGCCGGGGTGGTGGAGTTCGACGTCGGCCATGCGTCCTCCTCGTTCATGCAGTGCGCGCGTTTCACGTTGAGCCGGGGTCGCCGGCGTCTCGGGGATCCGTTCGCCGCATGGTGTGGCGTGCATCCTCCCCATCCCGGACCTTAGCGACACCTGCCCTGCGGCCTGCACGGCGACCCCTGCTCAGACGGGACGCGCGCCGAGCCGGGTCGGGGCGTTGGCCACCACGAACGCCTCCAGCTCCTGCAGGGGCAGCCCGGTCGGCGGGATGGCCACCAGGCGGTGCACGCCCAGCTCGGCGTACGCCTCGACGACCTCGGGGGTCAGGCGGCGGGCGGCGCACACCGAGATCTCCAGCGGCGTCTCGCGCCCGTACTCGTCGGCGACCTCCCGCAGCGCCGCGATCTGCTCGGCGGCGGCCCGCAGCCCCAGCATGAACCCGAACCAGCCGTCGCCGTGCTCGACGGCGCGGCGGTGCGCGGGGGCGCTGTGCCCGCCGACGACCACCGGCAGCCGGCGCTGGACGGGCCGCGGGTGGGCGTCCACCCCGGAGAACGAGACGTACCGGCCGTGGAAGGCGGGCTTGTCGGCGTGCCACATCTGCCGCATCGCCTTCAGGTACTCGGTGGTGCGCGTCCCCCGGTCCTCCATCGGGACGCCCAGCGCCCGCAGTTCCGGCTCCAGGTAGCCGGCGGCGATCCCGGCGATGACCCGCCCCTCGCTCAGCACGTCCAGGCTGGCGAACTGCTTGGCCAGCACCAGCGGGTTGCGCTGCGGCAGCACCACGATCCCGGTCGCCAGCCGGATCCGTTCGGTGTGCGCGGCCAGGAAGCCCAGCGTCACCAGCGGGTCCAGCAGCGGCTCGTCGGGCTCCATCGGGGACGGCTCCACCCGCGGGCTGGGCAGCGCGGGATGGTCGCCGACCCACAGCGAGTCGTAGCCGAGGTCCTCGGCCAGCGCGGCGATCCGCGCGGCGCCGCGGCGGTCCGCGGCGGCGTGCATGTTGGCGGGGAACAAGCCGATCGTCGGTGTCATGACGATCACGCTACGACCGGGCGGGCGGGCCCCACCAACGCCGGTCCCGCATCTCCCGCATGCGCACGCCGCAGGACTCGCCGGGACCTAGGATGATCATCGCGTGGGCGCCTTCGGTCAGCGGCGGACGAGGAGACAGCATGGCGGGCAGCGGCTCCCGGCCGGTCGGGTTCGACCCGACCGTGCCCAACATCGCCCGGATGTACGACTACTACCTGGGCGGCAAGGACAACTACGAGGCCGACCGCAGGCGCGCCCAGGAGGCGATGCGGGCCGACCCGACCCTGCTGACCTGCATCCGGGAGAACCGCGCGTTCCTCGGGCGGGCGGTGCGGTACCTGGCCGGGCAGGGCGTCGACCAGTTCCTGGACATCGGCACCGGGCTGCCCACCCAGCAGAACGTGCACCAGATCGCGCAGTCGGTGAACCCGGGGGCGCGGGTGGTGTACGTGGACTACGACGAGCAGGTGGTCGCGCACGCGCGGGCGCTGCTGGCCGCCGACACCGGGACCACCACGATCGTGCAGGCGGACCTGCGGCGTCCCCGGGACATCCTGGAGCACTCCGAGACCCGGCGGCTGCTGGACTTCGACAGGCCGATCGCGGTGCTGGTGGTGGCGACGCTGCACTTCGTGCCCGACTCCGACGGCCCGGCGCAGATCATGGCGGAGCTGCGGGACGCGCTCGCCCCGGGCAGCCATCTGGCCCTCACGCACGCCTCCGCCGACGGGATGCCGGATCTGGTCGCCAGGGTCGTCGAGGTCTACCGGAAGACCAACGCCCCCGGCACCCCGCGGACCGCCGAGCAGATCACCGCCCTGTTCGGCGACTTCGAGCTGCTGGAGCCGGGGCTGGTGTGGGCGCCGCTGTGGCGGCCGGAACGCCCGGTGGACCCCGCGGAGGCGATCCGCACCTGGTTCTACGCCGGGGTCGCCCGCAAACCCTGAGCCAGGCGTATCGACAACGGCCCCGCTTTCGATGATCTTGGTGAGGGATCGAAGGCGAGGGAGAACGCGATGCGATCGACGACGATCGGGACGGTTCTGGCCGAGGCGGCCCGCGATGACCGGGTGTTCCTGCGCGACGGGGACCGGGAGATCACCTACTCCGGGTTCGACGCGCTGGCCGGGCGGGTGGCCGCCGGGCTGGCCGCGCGGGGGGTGCGCCGCGGCGACCGGATCGGGCTGATGGGCCTGAACACCCCGCAGTGGCTGGCGGCGTTCTTCGGCGCGGCCCGGATCGGCGCGGTGGTCGTCACGCTGAACGTGCGGTACCGCGAGCGGGAGCTGGCGTACATGCTGGGCCAGAGCGGCGCCCGCATGGTGATCGCCGCCGCCGAGGCGGGCGGCTTCGACTTCACCGGGTTCTTCGCCGGCTTCCGCGAGCAGGTGCCCGGCGTCACCGACTACGTGTTCTTCGGCGCGGCGCCGGACTGGGCGGTGTCGTTCGACGAGCTGGCCGCCTCCGACGGGCCGGCGCCGCGGGAGGCGGTGTCCCCGGACGATCCGCTGATGATCCTCTACACCTCCGGCACGACGGGCCGTCCCAAGGGCGCGGTCATCACGCACGGCGGCATCCTGGCCTCGGCGCGGGCGCAGGCCGCGCACTGCGGCATGACCTCCGACGACGTGCTGCTGGGGCATCTGCCGTTCAACCACGTCGGCGGGATCACCTGCACCGTGCTGGCGGCGATGGTGTCGGGCGCGTCGGTGGCGCTGCTGCCGGCGTTCAGCCCGGACGGGGCGCTGCGCGCGATCGAACGGCACCGGGTGACCTGGCTGAACGCGGTGCCGACCATGTACGTGATGATGCTGGGCCACGAGGGGTTCGCCGACCGGGACACCTCGTCGGTGCGGATCTGCACGGCGGGCGGGTCGAACGTGGAGCCGGCGCTGGCCGACGCGATCCGCCGCGGGTTCCCCCAGGCGCGGCTGTTCGGGCTGTACGGCCTGTCGGAGACGTCGGGGGCGTGCGTGCTGTCGCGGCCCGACGACGATCCCGAGACGGTGTCGCGCACGCTGGGCGTGGTGATCGGCGACTTCGAGGCCCGGGTGGTCGGCGCGGACGGCGCGCAACTGCCCGCCGGTCAGACCGGTGAGCTGCAGATCCGCGGCGGCTGCGTGGCGGCCGGCTACTGGGACATGCCCGCCGAGACGGCGGAGACGTTCGGCGCGGACGGCTGGCTGGCCACCGGGGACATGGTCGCGATGGAGCCGGACGGGCACCTGGTGCTGCGCGGCCGCAAGAAGGAGATGTACGTCTCCGGCGGCTTCAACGTCTACCCCGTGGAGATCGAGAACGTGCTGACGGCCCATCCCCGGGTCGCGATGGCGGCCGGGATCGGGGTGCCCGACCCGGTGCACGGCGAGGTGGGCCGGTTCTACGTGGTGCCGCGTCCCGGCGTCGAGCCGCCCACCGAGCGGGAGCTGACCGAGTACTGCCGGGAGCGGCTGGCCGACTACAAGGTGCCGCGCCAGTTCGTGATCACCGAGGAGGTGCCGCTGACCCCGGTCGGCAAGATCCACAAGGCCGCGCTGCGGGAGCGCGACCTGTCCGGCCCGCGGGGGTAGCGTTGCACCGTCCGGCCGCGGCACGGGAAGGTACCGGAGGCGGCCGCGGCGCCATGCGACCTTTGCGGCGATTCATTAGGCTGCTGGAGTGCCCCCGTTCGATCGAACGGGGGCGGACCCCTCGATTGGCTGGTGTCCGTTGCACGAGGAAGCGCTGATGCCCGCGTCCGCCTCCGCGGGTGAGGATCCTGCGATCGCGCAGGTCGTCGCGTACCCGAACCGGGGCGGTCCGACGGTGGTGCGGCTGCTGCTGGGCGGCCACCTGCGCGAGCTGCGGGAGAAGGCGGGCGTCTCGGTGGAGGCCGCCGCCTCGGCCATCCGCGGCTCGCACTCCAAGATCAGCCGGATGGAGAACGGCCGGGTCGGCTTCAAGCAGCGCGACGTGGCCGACCTGCTCACCCTGTACGGGGTGGTGGACGAGGCGCAGCGGGCCTCGGTCCTGGAGATGGCGCAGGCCGCCAACAGCCCCGGCTGGTGGCACCGGTACGGCGACGTGCTGCCGTCGTGGTTCGAGGCCTACCTGGGCCTGGAGGAGGCGGCCTCGCTGATCCGGGTGTACGAGGTGCACTTCGTCCCGGGGCTGCTGCAGACCGAGGACTACGCGCGGGCGGTGGTGCGGCTCGGGCATCCCGAGGCCGACGAGGAGGAGGTCGCGAGCCGGGTCGGGCTGCGGATGACCCGGCAGCGCAAGCTGTACGCCGACAACCCGCCGGTGGTGTGGGCGGTGGTCGACGAGACCGCGCTGCGCCGGGCGGTGGGCGGCCCGGAGGTGATGCGCGCGCAGATCCGGCACCTGATCGAGCTGGCCGCGCTGCCGAACATCACCCTGCAGATCGTGCCGCTGAACGTGGCGGGCAACGCGGCGGCCGGCGGGCCGTTCACGATCCTGCGGTTCGCCGAGCCGGCGCTGTCGGACGTGGTCTACATGGAGCACCTGACCAGCGCGCTGTACCTGGACAAGCCCAGCGACGTGGAGGCGTACCTGCGGGCGATCAACAGCCTGTGCGTCGCGGCGGGCCAGCCGCAGGACAGCGTGCGGCTGCTGGAGGAGATCCTGGCCGGGCTGTGACCGATTCCGCGGGCGGCTTCCGCTGAGCGGAAGGCTCGGGTCCGCGCGGGCGCCCTGAGGGGGCATCATGTGCGAACCCCGTTCTCCCACCCCGAGGAACCAGGCGATGACGCTTCTCGATCCCGCACTGTGGTCCGGCCGCATCTTCACCGGTCGGTGGAGCGCCGGAGCGGCCGGCGCGCTCGAGGTCACCGAGCCCGCCACCGGAGCGGTGCTGGGCTCCGTCGGCGCGGCCGGCGCCGAGGACGTGGCCAAGGCCGCGGCCGTCGCCGCGCAGGCCCAGCGGGACTGGGCGGCGCGCCCGCACGCCGAGCGGGCGGCGGTGCTGCGCCGGGCCGGCGCGCTGTTCGAGGAGCACGCCGAGGAGATCTCCGGCTGGATCGTGCGGGAGGCCGGCTCGATCCCGCCGAAGGCGTCGTTCGAACTGCAGGTGGCCGCCGGGGAGTGCTACGAGGCCGCCGCGCTGCCATCGCTGCCGCACGGGCAGGTGCTGCCGTCCGGCGAGCCGCGGTGGAGCCTGGCGCGCCGCCGTCCCGCCGGGGTGGTCGGGGTGATCTCCCCGTTCAACTTCCCGCTGATCCTGTCGATCCGGTCGGTGGCCCCGGCGCTGGCGCTGGGCAACGCGGTGCTGCTCAAGCCGGACCCGCGCACCGCGGTGTGCGGCGGTGTGGCGCTGGCCCGGATCTTCGAGGAGGCCGGGCTGCCGGAGGGCGTGCTGCACGTGCTGCCGGGCGGGCCGGAGGCCGGGCGGGCCGTGGTGTCCGCGCCGGAGGTGCGGGTGGTCTCGTTCACCGGCTCCACCGCCGCCGGGCGCAGGATCGGCGAGGAGTGCGGCCGGCTGCTCAAGCGCGCCCACCTGGAACTGGGCGGCAACAACGCGCTGATCGTGCTGCCGGGCGCGGACGTGGCCAGGGCCGCCTCGGCGGGGGCGTGGGGCGCGTTCCTGCACCAGGGGCAGATCTGCATGACCTCCGGGCGGCACCTGGTGCACGAGAGCCTGCACGACGAGTACGTGGCGGCGCTGGCCGACAAGGCCGAGCACCTGCCGGTCGGCGACCCGGCCACCGGGCGCGTGGCGCTGGGCCCGATCATCGACGAGCGCCAGCTCTCCCGGGTGCACTCCCTGGTCACCGGCAGCGTCGAGGCGGGCGCGCGGCTGGCCGCGGGCGGCACCTACGAGGGGCTGTTCTACCGTCCGACGGTGCTGGCCGAGGTGACCCCGCAGATGCCCGCGTACGCCGAGGAGGTGTTCGGGCCGGTCGCCCCGGTGGTGCCGTTCGCCACCGTGGAGGAGGCGATCGCGCTGGCCCGCGACACCGAGTACGGCCTGTCGCTGGGCATCCTCGGCGACGTGGGCGCGGCGATGCGGATCGCCGACGCGGTCCCGACCGGGCTGGTGCACATCAACGACCAGACCGTGAACGACGAGCCCAACATCCCGTTCGGCGGCATGGGCGCGTCGGGGACGGGTTCGCGGCTGGGCGGCCCGGAGGCCAACATCGAGGCCTTCACCGAGACCCAGTGGGTCACCGTCCGCCCGGAGATCGCCCCGCACCCGTTCTAGCCCCTCCCCGGAGACGCCCGGAAAGGACCCGTTTCGTCGGCCCACTCTGGCACCCTGTGCACCGTGGACTGGGTGGAACGGGTCCTGTCGATCCGGCAGTGGACGCGGGGCGAGGAGCGCGCCCCGCACAAGCCGCTGCTGCTGCTGTACGCGCTCGGCCGCTACCAGCGGGAGGGCGCCGCGCCCATCCGCTACTCGGCGGCCGAGCGGGAGCTGGAACGGCTGCTGCGCGAGTTCGGCCCGCCGCGCCGGTCCAGCATGGCCTACCCGTTCCACTATCTGACCGGCGACGACCTGCTGTGGCAGGTGGAGACCGACGACGGGCCGGGAAGCCCCGGCGCGAGCGTGGGGCGGCTGCGGTCCTCGGGTGCGCGGGGACGGCTGCATCCGGAGCTGGCGGCGGCGCTGGACGCCGATCCGGGGCTGGTGGGGCGGCTGGCGCGGGCGCTGCTGGTGGCCAACTTCCCGCCGTCGCTGCACGAGGACATCTGCGCCGAGACGGGGCTGGAGCCGGCGGACGCGGAGCTGCCCCCTGAGGTGGTGCGGCGGCTGCCGGCGCGCGATCCGGCGTTCCGGCCGCGGGTGCTGGAGGCGTACGGGTTCCGCTGCGCGTTCTGCGACTACGACGGGCTGCTCAGGGACCTGCCGGTGGGGCTGGACGCGGCGCACGTGCGGTGGCGGGCGTACGAGGGTCCCGACGATCCGGCCAACGGGCTGTCGTTGTGCGCGCTGCACCACCGGCTGTTCGACCGGGGCGTGCTGGGGTTGACCCGGGACCGCACGATCGTGGTGTCCTCGGCGTTCGAGGCCCGTTCCCGGGTGGCGGCGGAGATGGTGTGGGGGCTGGCCGGGCGGCCGGTCCGCCCGCCGGACGACGGCATCGAGTGCGACGCCGCCCACATCGACTGGCACGCCGCCCAGGTCTTCCGCGGACCGGCGGCGACCCGCGCGGCATGATCGCCGCCGGGTCGAACCGGAGATCGGCCACGGTATTGAATGGGACGTGACAGCGACCACGGACATTCTCGGGATCGGAAGGATCTGATATGGCTACGACCCGTACCGCCAACGCGCACTGGGAGGGGCCGCTGATGGGCGGCAAGGGGACGGTGTCCCTGGACTCCTCGGGCGTGGGCTCGTTCGAGGTGAACTGGCCGTCGCGGGCCGAGTCCCCGGAGGGCAAGACCAGCCCCGAGGAGCTGATCGCCGCGGCCCACTCCACCTGCTTCTCGATGGCCCTCTCGCACGCGCTGGCCGGGGCCGGCACCCCGCCGGAGACGGTCGACACCAAGGCCGACGTCACCTTCCAGCCGGGCGAGGGCATCACCGGGATCCACCTGACCGTCCGCGCCAAGGTGCCCGGCCTGTCGGCGGAGGACTTCCAGCAGGCGGCCGAGAAGGCCAAGGCCGGCTGCCCGGTCAGCAAGGCGCTGGCCGGCACCACCATCACCCTCGACGCCGCCCTGGTCTGACGTCCCGAGCCGGGTCCCGTCCCGCGCGGGACGGGACCCGGCTCACGTCCGGGGACAACCCTCCGCAACCCCACGGGCAGGGAACCCTGCCCCGTCCGCCACACATCGGGGCAAAGCCTCATCGGCGACGCATCGCATCACTAAGGTCACATCCCGTAGGCGCTTGATCGAGCTTCGTGATGCGGGGAGTCGGCCGATGCTCTTCTACGTGTTAGCCGCGGTGGCCGCGATCGGGGTGGTGCTCGTCGCCGCCCGGCTGATGCGGGGGACGCCCGATCCGCATCCGGACGGCCCGGCCGCAGGTCATTCCGGGGCGATGCTGGCGGCGCTGTTCCTGCTGGCGTTCGCGATCGCCGTCGTGGTGCCCTGGAGCACGAACGACGCCGCCCGCCAGAACACCCAGGACGAGGGCCGGGCCGTCGCGGAGGCGTACTGGACGGCCGCCCGGCTCCCCTCCCCCGCCCGCGAGCGGGTGCAGGCCGACCTGCGCCGTTACGTGGACCTGGTCCGCGGCGGGGAGTGGCGGCTGATGGCCGAGGGGCGGCTCAGCGCCGAGGGCTGGGCGTACCTGGAGCGGGTGCGGCGGGAGATCGCCGCGGCGCCCGCCGCCGACGACGACGCCCGCGAGGTCCGGTCGGCGGCGCTGGAACGGATCCGGGAGGTCTCGGCCGCCCGCCGCCAGCGGGCCGTGGACGCCGCCACCACCCCGCCTCCGGGACTGCTGGCGATCACGGTGCTGACCGGGCTGGCGGTGGTGTTCTTCCCGTTCCTGGCCGGGGCCCGGCCGCGCGGGGCGGCGCTGGTGCCGCTGGCGACGATGGCCGCGCTGCTGGCGGTGGGGCTGTACCTGGTCTTCGACATCTCCCGGGTCTTCACCGGGGCGCTGGCGGTGGAGCCCGACGCGTTCGACAACGTGGCGGCCGAGTTGCGGCGCGTCCCGGCGGCGGGAGGCTGACGTGCGCGCCCTGCCGCTGGTCGCCGCCGCCCTGCTGGTGTGGCCCCTGGCCTCGCCCGCCCAGGCTGCCGGGACCGTCCCCGCCGGGTCGGCGGCGGGGCCGGGGGTGTGCCTGCGGATCGACCTGATCATCGAGCTCGAGATCGCCCTCGGCGTGCAGCCGTGCCCCCCGCCGGGACCGAAGCCGCCGATACCGCCGAAACCCGAGGAGCCTCCGCCCGAGGAGCCGGAGCCTTCGAAGCCCCCGCCCAGGCCCGACCCGCCAGCGGCACGGCCTCCCACGGTCCGTCCGGAGCCGGTGCGCCCGTCCGCTCCGCGCCCGGCGGCGCGGCCCTCCCGCTCGAGGGCTCCGGCGATCGCGGCGCCGGCGCCCGAGACCCCGCCGAGCCCGTCCGCCCCGCGGACCTCCCGTGCGCCGCTCCGCCTGGAACCGGAGGCGCGGCAACAGCGCTCCGGCCCGCTGGACTCGGTCACGGTGATCGTGGTGCTGGTCGTCGCCGTCGCCTGCGGCACCGTGCTGGTCTTCGCCCGCTGATGAGGCCCCGCGACCCGTCCCGGCGGCCGGGGGACACAGGTCCCTGGTGTCCTCCGGCGCGGTACGGGAAAGTCATGCGCGCGGCCGGGTCGTCCTGCTCTCGGCGGCGCGGAGGGACATTCCCTGCGCGCCGAGGACGACCCGGCCGTGCCTTTGGCGAGCGCCCCCGGTGCCCGGCGCGCACGGCGGTCGCCGCGCCGTTCCGCACGGCGGGACGGGCGGCGTCGGGGAGGGTTCAGTGGCCGAGGCGGGCGAGCTGGTCGTAGCCGAAGACGGGCCCGTTCTTGCAGGCCAGCAGGGCGTGCTCGGTCCGCCGGTCGCCGACGTGGCAGCGGCCGCAGACGGCGTCGGTGCAGCGGATCAGGGAGTGCGCGGCCACCTGGATGCGGTGCGCGGCCACCCCGCGGGCGGCCAGCCGCCGGGCCGCCTCCAGGGTCATCGGCACCGGCCCGGCCAGCAGCGCCACCGTTCCGGGGGGCGGGTCGGGCTGGTCGTCGGCGGCGTCCGCCATGCTCAGGCCGGGTCCGGTGGCGATGGTGACGTCGATGCCGCGGGCCACCCACAGGTCCGCGTCGGAGTGCAGCGGCAGGGCCGAGGGCCGGCTCCCGCCGACCCAGATCCGCACGTCGGCGTACCGGTCGGTGCCCGCCAGCACCTCGTCCAGCACCGGCCGCAGCGTCGCCAGCCCCGCCTCCCAGGCGGCCAGCAGCAGGGGGCTCCCGGCGGCGGCGCGCAGTTCCCAGCCGGTGCCGAACGGGCCGCGCACGCCCAGGACCGTTCCAGGGTCGCCGAACGACTCGCCGCACGGCACCCGCAGCGTGGTCACCTCCAGTTCGGCGGAGGCGCCCCCGGTGACGGCGGCGACCCGCATGCCGGACTCGGTGTGCAGCACCCAGTACTGTCCAGGCAGCGCGTCGGGCACCGCGACGCCGGCCTCGCACGGGGTGAGAACGAGCGACACCATGCCCGCGGTGTGCGGGTACCGGGCCAGCACCCGGTATCGCCGGGTCCCCGGCGCCCACCCGCGGCCTCGTTCGTCACCCGGCATCTGGCCCTCCCCACGCTGCAGACGATCACATCCGACACCGCCTGCCCTTACCCGCCGCGTCGGCGCGAAATGTCCCCGGTTCGGCCGATGTCGCGGTCACGTCATGCCACGGTTCTGCCGGATGCCTGTTCAGGCAAGGGGCGACCCGCCGAATGTGACCCGTATCACGCCGGTGCGGCCCGGGCGCGGGCACGGTATCCGCCCAGGTGCTCGTCCGGCTCCCCGGCCACCGCCGCCGGCTCGCGGGCGAGCAGCACGGCGTCCGCCTCCGGGAGCCGCGGCGATGGCGTCCCGGTTCCCCGGGATCAACGGGTACGTCTCACTCACGCGAGCCCACCGGGGCCGGACGCCGATCGCCCCGCCGGCCGGTCGCCGGAGGGGACGATCTCGTGGCCGAGCGGGGTCAGGGAGACGGGGATCATCTTGATGTTGGCGACGCCGAACGGGATGCCGATGATCGTCAGGCACAGCAGCGCGCCGGTGACCAGATGGCCCAGCGCCAGCCACCAGCCGACGGCGACGATCCAGATGATGTTGCCGATGAGCGACAGCGCCCCGGCGGCGGGTTTGCGCACGATGCTGCGGCCGAACGGCCACAGCGCGTACGCCGCGATCCGGAACGAGGCGATGCCGAACGGGATCGTGATGATCAGGATGCAGCAGACCACCCCCGCCACGACGTATCCGACCGCCAGCCAGAAGCCCGCCAGCACCAGCCACAGCACGTTCAGGACCGTCCTCATACCGACAGTCTAGGAACGGCCCTTCCGGGGGCGGCGCCGATCAGGCGGCGGTGCCCTCCAGGCCCGGTTCCGGGGCGGGGCGCAGGGCGGCGAGGACGGCGCCGGGGTCGTCGGCGTAGAACCGGACGGTGCGGACCCGGACGCGGGCGCCCAACGGCCGGACGGCGGTGATCGGCTCGGCCAGTTCGACCACCACGGTCGTCTGCGAGGCGACCGCGAGGGCGAGCACGTCGCCGTCCACCGTGATCAGGCCGTTCTCGTCGAAGTTGCGGACGCGCCGTACGCCGGTGATCAGCGCACGCGGAATCCGCAGGTCGAAGAACGCGCCGTAACGGAGCCGCAGCTCGTCGGGCGAGACGACGTGCGGGCGGGTGATGCAGGCGGCGATGACGGCCAGCACGACCAGCACCGAGTAGGCGTCGATCACCAGGATCGCGGTGCGCAGGGCCACCGGGGCGTCCAGCGCCCGCAGCACGATCTCCAGGCCGACCAGCTCCACGACCATCGCGAACAGCCACATCGCCATGATGGCGGTCTGCGCTCCCGAGTAGGGCACCGCGGTCGCGCCGGGCGGCACCCCGTCGCGGCGCCGCAGCACCCACAGCGCGAGGCTCGCCATCCCCTTGGCGTCGAACTCCATGAGCCGCCGGGCCGTGTCCGTGAGCCGCGCCATCACATCCGCTCCTTGAGCATCGTCACCAGCAGCCGGAACACCTCGGCCTGCGCGGCCGACAGCTCGACCGACATCTCCCGCAGCCAGTCCCCCGTCTGCCGGTCGTCCAGGGTGGAGACCATCACCGCGACCATCTCCTCGGGCAGGTAGTCGGCCATGTCCCGGGCGACCTCGGCGACGCGGGGATCACGGGGATCGGCGTCGGCCAGCTCGTCCAGCCGGGCGTACAGCCGCTGCGCCTCGGCCAGCGCCGCCGGCTCGGCCAGCGGCCGGAACAGCTCCGCGACCTGCGCCCGGGTGGCGGGGTCGGCGCCGGTGTCCAGCAGCGTCAGCATCTCCCGGTCGAACCGGGCGAACGCCGACTCCGGGGCGGGCAGCCCGCGCAGCACCGCCGCCATGTCGGGCGAGATCGTGGAGTCCGGGTGCAGGTCCGCCTCGGCCAGCAGCGCCGCCAGCCGTTCCCGCCGCGCGGCGATCGCCTGCTGCTGCCGGGCCAGGTCGGCGTCGAGTTCCTCGAGGACCTCCCGCAGCTCGCGTCCCTGGTCGTCGGCCAGCACGTCGCGGATCTCGTCCAGCGACAGTCCCAGTTCCGCCAGCCGCCGCACCCGTGCCAGTGCCACCGCGTCCCGCAGCCGGTACTCGCGGTACCCGTTGGCCCGCCGTTCCGGCTCCGGAAGCAGCCCCAGATGGTGGTAGTGGCGCACGGTACGGGTGGACACCCCGACCAGCGCCGCGAGTTCGCCGATCCGCATGCCTCCAGTACAGACGTTGACGCCGCGTCAAGGTCAAGCGGGCGGCCTACCCTTGAGGGGCGCCGGCCCGGGGGAGCCCTCTTCCCCCGGGCCGGCGCGCTTCACCCGACTCGCTCAGGCCGGGGCCAGGCTGAACCGCTGCCGCTCGGGGTCGATCGCGAGGATCCGCACCGAGACGCGGCTGCCGACGGGCCACGACTGCTGGGGCGCGAGACCGACGCAGCCTTCGGACTCGACGAACGAACCGAACGGCGCCTCCTCGGTCACCACGCCCTCGATGACGTCACCGACCTGGTGGCGGGCGAGAAATTCCGGCCAGCTCACTTGCATTCACCTCCTTCCGTCACGAGTGGCTGTGCGCACTTCCCGTGACGGGGGCGGGCCTCGCGCCCGCGCGGCGATCAAGCGGCGGCCGGGTAACCCTTCTGTGCACGGCCCATGGCCGACCCGGCAGTCACGGCACAAAAATAACAAACCCGGCGGGTACCCAGAAAGGGGCCGCCGCATTCCGTATGTTCTTCCAATGGTGAACGCCGTGGTGAAGACCGCCTCGGGCGTGGTCCGCGGGGCCGGCGAAAACGGTGTGGCGTCCTTGCGGGGGATCCCGCCCGTCGCCCTGCAGGGAGAGGGGCGGTTGCGGCCGTCCGTGCCGCCGGAGCCCCGGGCCGGCCCCGCTTCCCCCGGACCCGCGTCCGGTACACCGGCCCGTGACCGGTCCGGTCACCGGCATGTGCGTTCATCGGGCGTTGTCCGGGCGGTTTCACGGCAATATGGTTGCGAAACCGAACGCGCGAACCCCCTGGGGGCTTCATGAGCGACGTCAGGTGGATGTCGGCCGCCGAGTTCGACACGGAGCTGCAGATGCTGGCCGAGCCGCTGCGCGAGCGGGTGCGGGAGCTGCGGCCGTACGTGCAGGGGCGGCGGTTCGACGCGGGCGTCACCGGAACCCTGCGGGATGCGTTCTATGCCGCGTACGCCGGAGACGAGGCCGCCGCCGCGGCGGAGGTGGGCCGCGCCGAGGCGCGGGTCGCGGAGCTGGTGGTGGTGGCGGCGCCGGGGGATGCAAGGCCGTCGTCGGTGAAGGCGCGGACGGTCCTGCGGCGGGGGCTGCGCGGCCGGGTCGCCGGGGGCGACGGCTCCGGGCGGCTGGTGGCGGCCACGGACGCCGCCGCCAAGCGGCGGCGGAGCCGCCGCAAAGGGGACGTCGTGGGCTGGGGGTACATCACCGGGCGCGGCGACTGGGGCTGTGGCGGGACGATCTTCGATGGCGTGCTCAACCCGCACCGGACCGGGCTGGGATCGCTGAGCGGCGAGTTGCGCGCCGTGCACATGCTGCTGGTGGACCTCTCCGCCGCCGGGCCGATGACGGTGCTGGTCGACAGCACGGGCGCGCTCGGCTACCTGCGGCGGTGGCAGGCCGGGGAGACCGGCGTCATGCCCGAGGGGTACAGCACGCGCCGGCGGACCGGCTCCGGCTCCACGAAGCGCAAGCCCACGCTGGTGCGGCTGGCCGAGATGGTCGCCGCCAGCCCCCACCTGCGGTTCGTGCACGTCGCCGGGCACAGCGGGCACCCGCTCAACGAGGCCGCCGACAGCCTGGCCTCGTTCGCGCGCAAATGCCTGGCCGGCGAGCGCAGGGGAGGCCCGGCCGCCTGGGAGGAGCACGCCTCCGACCTGGCCGACGCGTTCCTGCGGTCCTGGCGCGAGCAAGGCGGCCCCATACCCGAACCGAACGGTCACCGCAGCCCGTCGAGGTAGCGGCGGTACTGCTCGATGAGGGCCTCACGCGGCATCGGCGGCCACTGGGTGAGGCGGCCGGTACGGCGGTCGACGACCACGATGGGGCCGTTCAGCCCCGAGGCGGGGGTGAAGGCGCGGGCGGCGTAGCCGTCGCCGATGTCCTCGACGGCGACCAGGGCGGCGGGGCCGCCTCGCGCGTTGAAGTAGGCGTCGGCGCGGCGCCACGCCTCGGCCCGGTCGATCTCGGTGGAACGGGCGGCGTAGGCGTTCAGGACGTGCAGGATGCCGTTCACGGTGCGGCACTCGTGGCCGCCGCACTCGCGGCACACGCGCGGCGCGTCGGGCTCGGCGACCGGCTGGTGGACGTCCAGGACGGTCGACAGGGCGGCGGCGCAGGCCAGCACGAGGCGGCGGGCGTGGCGCAGGAAGTCGGCGGTGTGCGCGTCGAGCCCATCGGCGGACTCGACCAGGGTGTCGATCGCCGTGTTGTCGGCGCGCATCGCGGCGGTCAGCACGGAGCACACCCGGGCGCGCAACTCGGGGTGGCGGAAGCCGATCGACCCGGTCATGCCGCCCGCCTCACCGGGGCCGTGCCGGACCTGCGCCGTACCACCGAACGCACGGCACGACGGAGATCCCGGCCAGGCCGATCGCCGGGCGGAGAGGGGTGCTCGGGGCGGTCGTCGTGTCGGCCGGGCGTTCCGGCCCGGGGCTCCGTCGGGCGGTGACGCGTCGGCGGTCGGCGTTCCGCACGCCCAGCGGGCTGCGCGGTGGCGAGGCGACGGGCGGACGGCCGGGGCCGGGCGTATGCCATGGGGGTAAGTTCGTCCAGGCGGCCGGGACGAAGAGGACGCGGTACGGGAGGGCTCGGGTGTGTCATGCGGGCCACTCCCCCGCGAACACGGCGGTGACGGTACGGCCGGAGGAGTTGCCGTGCCATCCCCAGCTCGTGGCGGTGAGGGAGACGGTGCGCAGGCCGCGCCCGGACTCGGCGAGCGGGGCGGCGTCCCGCGCCACCGGCTCGTCCGGCCCGCCCTGGTCGGCGACCGAGACGGCGACCCCGCCGCCCCCGCACAGCACCTCGACGGTGAACGACCCGCCGGCCTGCCCGGACTTGGTGTGCCGGACGGCGTTGACGACCAGCTCGTCGGTCGCGAGGAGAACGTCGTCCAGGAACGGGCACCCGTCCAGCAGGCACGCCACGAACCGCCGCACGGCACGCGCCTGCATCGCGCCGCCGGGGAACGACCGCCGCCAGTACAGCGGCGCGGCCTCGACGGCGGGGGAACTCATCACGAGCACGGGACACCTCCGGAAAAACGATCAGCGCGTGATCCGCCGACCGGTCACGCATGGCATCTGCATGTTCACACCGAAACCGCAACCTGGTCGCCGGTTCGGCTTCCGATCATGCTTTTCGGCCGCAGTTATCACCGATCCACACCGGGGCTCGAGAAATCAGAACGTTCGAATTTCTGCCGTGCCCGTTCCGTCCTGACTCAGGGTTCACCCTTCCCCGAACACTTTTGTGGGTTATACGTACAGTGATCGTGTCAATACCCCTCAGGGTCGATCTTGGGAGTGAGGATGCCCAGCCCCTACATCTGCCGCCTGCGACTGGGCCGCGAGCTGCGGCGTCTTCGCGAAGAACACAACCTCACCGCAGGCGACGTCGCCCGGCTGACCTTCCAGTCCCGCTCGAAGATCTCAAAGATGGAGAACGCGCAGGTACGCCCTGATCTGGCGGACGTGCTGAAGATCCTGGAGGTCTTCGAGGTGACCGGCCGGGAATGGGACCGGCTCTTCCATCTGGCCCGTGACGCCGCCGAGAAGGGCTGGTGGGACCGGTACGGCATCTCCACCGGCCACCGCGAACGCCTCTTCGCCAGCCTGGAGGCCGGAGCCGCGTCGATCAGCGTCTACAGTCAGACCAACTTCCCGGCGATCCTGCAGACACCCGAGTTCACGTCCGCGCTCATCGACCTCGACCGCAACCAGGGTCCCCTCGGCTACCGACCCGAGCGCATGGCCAACGCTCGTGTGCAGAGGCAGGAGCACCTACTACGGCCGGATGGCCCGCGCTGTGAGACAGTCCTGGAGGACAGCATCCTCTACAGGCTCAACGTGCCGCCCGCAGTGATGATTGCTCAGATCCGCCACCTTCTCAAGGTGATGTCGGATCACCCACGAATCACGCTTCGGGTGCTCCCACACGACGTCCTGATCCCCGGAGGTCTTCTCCCGCAGGCATCGTTCTTCCTCTTCACCTTCCCCACCCCAGATGATCTTCCTGTGGCCGTAGTGGACACAGCCACCACCGACCTCGTGCTCACCGAGAGCCACGATGTAGACCGATATATGAAGCAGTACGATCGGCTGCGAGCAGCAGCGCTGTCTCCCCTCGACAGCACTGCCTTCTTGAAGCAGGTGCTCGCACGGCTTACCGAGCAGGCAGGATCCGGCAGATGACCAAGCGGTACGTTGGCTGGCGTAAGTCGCGCCACAGCAACCCCAACGGGGGATGTGTTGAGATCGGACGCGCCAGCGACGGCACCATTGGCGTACGCGACACCAAGGGTGACCCCGCCGTCATCCTGGAAGTGGCCCCGCGGGAGTGGGCTCGTCTCCTGGCCCGGGTGAGAGAGCGGGGTTTCTGAACGACGTCCGTGACCGGCGTCGTGAGAAGGCCGAGATCGGCACGATGCCGGCACCCGCACCTGCAACCGGCTGCTGCGCGCCACCCGAGCCCTGGGCGAACGCCGCCGTCCGCCTCGAGCAACGCCGACGCGCCCTCCGCCACGTCACCCTCGGCCCTGGCCGGATCGGCGTCATCGCCCAGGCCGCCCTGGCCCTCGACGACGCCCGGCGATGCCCATCACCGGAAAACCTCACTGGGCGGCCCTCGGCGGGCGGCCTTCGAATCGCCGCAGCATCGCTCTGGGGCAGGCGTGGGCGCCGCGGTGGAGTTCGCGGCGGCGGTGTTGGCCTTGATGGCCACGCTGATCAGCGAGATCAGCAGCTCCGCGTCGCTGTCACCGCCCAGCCGGAGGCGTATCCAGGGGCCGGGAGGTTCCGGCAGCACCGGGCCGCACCTCAGCAGTACCTCACGCATACGGTGGACGACCGGCCCGGTCAGATACACCTCGGCCTCGTTCTCGCTGGGAAAGTGCACGATCTGACGGGTGCCCACCGCCAGTGCCCGGCCCGTGCCGCACTCGGCCCGGCACACCCGCAGCGCGGGCCAGCCGCGCACCTGATCGAGCACGTGATCGGTGAGCGTTCTGGCCTGATGCCGGATCGGGCCCATGGTGTCATCGTTCAACAGCGGGTCACCCGTTCAACCCGCCGCCTCACAAATCGCCGCCAACTCCACCCATGCCGTGAGCCCCGGGCTCGCCCACGGGCCATGCCCGCCGCGTCTTCCATGCTCTCCCCAAGCCGTTGCAACGGAGCCGCCATGCGCCGCATAGGCCGGCATCGCGCGGGCAGCGGGATGTGATGCGTGCCCCCGCAGTCCAGGCGGCACGTGGGAAGACGGATGGAGCAGGCATGCCACTGCGTCGGTTGCTCGCAGCCACCGCACAGGCCGCCGGAGCGCTGCCGCTGTCCGCAGCCAGAAGGGTTCCGGTGCCCGGAGCCGCTCGCCGTCTCGTGGCCGAAGCGGTCACGCCTCGTGTGGTCCGGGTCTGCCCCGGCCGTCTCCATGTCAAGGTGCGGGGTCTGCACACCGCCGGGTCTGTGCCGATGGCGCAGGACCTGGAACGGGCGCTGCCGGGCGTGGAGGCGGTGCGCGCCGTCGAGGTGAACGCCGTGCTCGGCCGTGTCATCGTGAGCCACGACGAGAACGCGCCCGTCGCCGATCTCATCGCCGTCGTCGAGGAGATCGAGCGGCGGCACGGCTTCGACCGGGCCTCCTTCGCGCCCGCGATCGCGGGAGAGGCGTCCACGCTTGCGCGGGAGGCGGTGTTCCTCGGGGCGGCGGTCGCCGGTTGCGGTGTCGCCGTGGCCGGCAGGGCGGCGCGTGCGGTGCGCCTTCCGCCCGCGGTTCCCGCCTTGATGGCGATGGCCGATCTCACGCCGTGGATACGGGCGAGGCTGGAGCGCGGCGTGGGCGTGCCCGCCGCGGACCTGTTCTTCGGCGGCGGAGGTGTGCTCGCCCTGACACTGGCCCAGCAGGTGACGGGGCTCGCCGTCGAGGCCGTGCAGCGGACTGCACGGCTGGTCGAGCTGCGGGCCCACCGGAAGACGTGGAGCCGGTACGAGCACGACCGGGACGGCGTCACCGGCGTGCACCGGATCGATCCGCTGGACACGCCGCCGCGTCCGGTCCCACTGCCGCCGGGCCCGATCGAACGGGTCCTGCGGTTCGCTCCGCTGTCGCTGGGGGCGTCGCTGGGCACCCTCGCCGTGACCCGCGACGCGCGCCGGGCGCAGGGGGCGCTGGTCTCCGGGGTGCCACGAGCGGCCCGGCTGGGCCGTGAGATGTTCGCCGCCCGGTTCGGCCGAGTCGTCGCCGGCCGGGGGATCCTCGTCCGCGACGCCGACGCGCTGCGTCGGCTGGACCGCGTCGACGCGGTGGTCATCGACGCCTCCGTGCTGCGCACCGGAAGGCTGATGATCGACGAGGTCGTGCCCCTGTCGGACGCCGCCACCGCCGACGAGTGCCTCGAACGCGCCCACGAGCTGGCCGACCTGACCCGGCCAGGGCGCAGGCGCTCGAGCCGCGGCTGGGCGCTGGGCCCGCTGCGGTCCCGGCAGACCGACCGTCCGGAGCACGCGCGGGCCGAGGAGATGCGCCGCCACGGGGCGACGACCGTGCTCGCCCTGACCCGCGGTGAGGAATTGCTCGCCCTGGTCTCGCTCGTGCCCGAGCCCGATCCCCTCGCCGAGGCGCTGGTGGCGGCCGCGCGCAGGGCCGGTCTGGTCGTGGCGGCGGGGGTGGGCGCCCGGCCGGATCCGTGGCTGCGGGTCGACCGGCGGGTCGCCGGCGGACGACGGCTCCGAGCGTCGGTACGCCGACTCCAGGAGGAGGGCTTGGGCGTCACCGTCGTCTCGGCGCGCGAAGGGGCGGCGCTCGCGGCCGCGGACGTGGGCATCGGGCTCCTGAGGCCGCCCGACCCCCCGCCCTGGGGAGCCCACTTGCTGTGCGGGCCGGGCCTGGAAGGGGCGTGGACGATCGTCGACGCCATGGCGACGGCACGGCAGGTGAGCGCACGCAGCGCGCGGATCGCCGTCGTGGGGGCGACGGCGGGAGCGACGCTGGCGGCGGGCCCCGCCCCCCAGGCGGCCCGCAGGGCGCTGCTGGCGGTCAACACCGCGACGTTCCTGGCGCTGGTGACCGGAACCTACGCGGGACTGGCCCTGTCAGGGCGGTCGGCACCGGTGCCGGTGGACCGTACGCCCTGGCATGCCTGGCCCGCCCGGGCGGTGCTCGACCGCCTGGACTCCTCGCCGGCGGGAATCGCCGCGGACGAGGCGGCCCGGCGCCGTACCGGCGAAAGGCCCCCGGAACCGGCGGCCCCCGGCCTGGCCAGGGCCACGCTGGAAGAACTCGACAATCCGCTCACGCCGCCGCTGGCCGCGGGCGCGGGCATCTCGGCGATCGTCGGGTCCGTGATGGACGCCGCGCTGATCGGCGCGGTGCTCGGCGTCAACGCCCTGATGTCCGGGGTGCAGCGGATGGGCGCCGACCGGGCCCTGCGGCAACTGGTCGAACTGAGCACGGTGCGGATCCGGCTGCGGCGTCCCGACGCCGAGATCGAGGCCGCCGCGGACGAACTCGTCCGGGGCGACGTCATCGCGCTCACGGCCGGCGACGCCGTTCCCGCCGACTGCAGGCTGCTGACGGCCGACGGGCTGGAGGTCGACGAGTCCAGTCTGACCGGCGAGTCGCAACTGGTCGCCAAGGTGGCCCGGCCGAGCGCCGCCCGCGCCGTCGCCGACCGCCGCTGCATGCTCTACCAGGGCACGGTCGTCGCCGCGGGGACCGCGACCGCCGTGGTCGTCGCCACCGGGCCGCAGACCGAGATCGGACGCACCGCCCTGCCGGCGCCCGAAGACCGTCCCCCGGGAGGCGTGGAGAGCCGGCTGCTGGCCCTCACGCGGGCGACGCTGCCCGCCTCGCTCGCGGCCGGGGCGGTGCTCATGGTCGTGGACGTGCTGTCGGGGCGCGCGTTCGGGCGCGCGCTGGGCTCGGCGGTCAGCCTCGCCGTGGCGGCCGTGCCCGAAGGGCTGCCCTTCGTGGCGACCGCGGCCGAACTGGCCACGGCGCGCCGGCTGTCCCGCCGCGGCGCCCTGGTCCGCAACCCCTCCACGGTCGAGGCGCTGGGCCGGGTCGACGTGCTGTGCTTCGACAAGACCGGCACCCTGACCGAGGGCCGGCTGCGGCTGCGGCAGGTCAGCGACGGGGTACGGACGCTGCCCACCGAGCGGCCGGAGCCCTGGCTGCGCGAGGTCGTCGCCACCGCGCTGCGGGCCGGCCCCGACCAGGACGGCGGCCGGCAGAGCCTGCCGCACCCCACCGACCGGGCCGTCATGCACGCCGCCGAACAGCTCGGCATGGACCCGGCCGAAGGGCTCGGCTCATGGGAGCGTGTCGACGAGCTTCCCTTCGAGCCGAGCCGCGGCTACCACGCCGTGCTCGGGCGGCACCCCGGAGGGCAGCATCTCAGTGTCAAGGGGGCGCCGGAAATCGTCCTGGAGCGCTGTGACACCTGGCGTGGCCCCGGCGGGGCCCCGGCGGCGTTCGACGCAGCGGCCCGTGCCCTGGTGGAGCAGGAGGTGGAACGACTCGCGCGCAGCGGTTACCGGGTGCTCGCGGTGGCCGAGCGGGCCGCCTCGGGCCGGGTGGACCTGGCCGAGTCGCGCATCCGGGGACTGCGCTTCCGGGGACTGCTGGCCATCGCCGATCCGGTGCGCAAGACCGCCGCCGAGGCGGTGGACCGGCTGCGCGGGGCGGGCGTCCAGATCGTCATGATCACCGGTGACCATCCCAGCACCGCCGAGGCCATCGCCGCCGAACTGGGCGTGCTGGACGGGCGCGTCATGACCGGGAGCGAACTCGACGGCAAGGACGCGGCCGAGCTGGCCGCCGAACTGCCCGGCGTCGCCGTGTTCGCCCGGGTCAGCCCCGCGCAGAAGGCACGCGTCGTGCAGGCCCTGCAGGCCGGCGGGCGGGTGGTCGCCGTCACCGGCGACGGGGCCAACGACGCCCCCGCCATCCGGCTGGCCGACGTCGGGATCGCCCTGGGCGAGCGCGCCACCCCCGCCGCCCGCGAGACGGCCGACATGGTGGTGACCGACGACCGCATCGAAACCATCACCGACGCCATCGCCGACTCCCGGGCCATGTGGAAGTCCACCCGCGACGCCCTGGCCGTCCTGCTCGGCGGCAACCTGGGCGAGATCGCCTTCACGGTCGGCGGCGGGCTGCTGGGCGCGGGCAGCCCGCTGAACGTCCGCCAGCTGCTGCTGGTCAACCTGCTCACCGACATGCTTCCGGCCATCGCGCTCGCCGTCCGGCGGCCCGCCGGGCTGACCCGCGAGGACCTGCTGAAAGAGGGGCCGGAGAGCTCCCTGGGCGCCGTGCTCACCCGGGACATCGCCACCCGCGCGGCGACCACCGCGGGCGCCGCCCAGACCGCGTGGCTGCTGGCGCGGATGACCGGCACCCGCGGTCAGGCCGCCACCACGGGTCTGGTCGCGTTGGTGAGCACCCAGCTCCTGCAGACCATCGCCGCGGGCGGCCGCGACCCGCTCGTCCTGGGGTCCGGCCTCACCTCCCTGGCCGTGCTCGCGGCCATCGTGCAGCTGCCCGGCCTCAGCCATTTCTTCGGATCCAGCCCGCTGCCTCCGCACTGCTGGGCCATCGCCCTCGGCTCCGCCGTCGCCTTCACCATCGCCGCAGTCACGCTCACCCGGACGAGCGGCCGGAACGGCGGACCTCACCCAGCCACTCCGGCGCCCGGGTGACCCTTCACCACCCCACCCGCCCGCCGTTCCCAGAGCAGCCTGGGCGATGGCGCCGATCCGGCCTCTGCCGTGGCCCCTTGCCGGCACCGGCCGTCCGGCGACGTCCAGGACGCGCGGATCCGCGCGGGCGTCGGATCGTTCGCGCCGCCGGGTGAGCCGCCTTCCCGGGCCCCGGAAATCCCCGGCGGCCGGGGTAGCGTGGCGGCATTGCGTTGTTCAGGAGGAGCCATGTCGTCCCCCCTCGTGCCGGGTGGTGCCGTGACCGTGCGGCAGGTGCCGGAGGCGACGCGGCGGCGCAATCTCGGGGTGCTGCTGCGGCTGGTGCACCGGTACGGGGCGATGTCGCGGGCCGGGCTCGCCGATCGGATGGGGGTGAACCGCAGCACGATCCTGGCGCTGACCACGCAGCTCACGGCGGCGGGTCTGGTGCGCGAGGAGGCTTCCGGGGCGACGGGGCGGGCGGGCCGGCCGCCGCTGGTGGTGCGGCCCGCCGGCGACCGGTGGTACGTGCTGGCCTTCGATGTGGCGGTGGACCGGCTGGTCGCCGCCCGGGTCGGGCTCGGCGGCACGGTGCTGGAACGCAGGGAGGCGGCCCGGCGGCGCAGCAGGCACGCCGATCTGGACGAGGTGGTCGGTGTCCTGGCCGGGTTCGGCCGCGAACTCGTGGCGGCGGCGCCCCCGGCCGCGCGGTGCGTCGGGGTCGGCGCGTCGTACTGCGGCCTGGTCAGGGCCGCCGACGGGATGGTGCGCCTGGCCCCCAACATGGGCTGGACCGACCTGGACTTCGCGCCCGCGCTCAGCCGGCGGCTGGGGCTGGGGCTGCCCGTGGCCGTCGGCAACGAGGCCCATCTGGGCGCGCTGGCCGAGCATGAACGCGGTGCGGGCGTCGGCCATCGGAACCTCGTCTACCTGCACGGGGATGTCGGGGTGGGCGGCGGCATCATCGTCGGCGGCAGGCTGCTGGACGGCGATGACGGCTACGCCGCCGAGCTCGGGCACATGATCGTCAACCCTCATGACGGCCGTCCCTGCAACTGCGGCTCGCGCGGCTGCCTGGAGGCGGAGGTGGGCGAGGCGGCGCTGCTGGAGGCGTCCGGGCGCGCCGGCGGGCCGGTCGGGCGGGACGGCGTGCGGGCCGTCGTGGCGGCGGCGGACGGCGGTGACGCGGCCGCCCGCAGGGCTCTGGACCGGGTCGGCGACTGGCTCGGGATCGGCGTGGCCAATCTGATCAACCTCTTCAATCCCGGCGTCGTCGTCTTCGGCGGCACGCTCGGCGAGATCTACCGGGGCGCGGCGCCCCGCATCCACGCGCGCGTGGCGGCCGGCGTCCTGCCCGTCTCCCGCGACCGCGTCGAACTCCGCACCGCCGCCCTCGGATACGACTCCACCCTCACCGGCGCCGCCGAACTGGGCTTCGCCGCCCTCCTGGCCGATCCGCTGGGCGCCCTCGGCGAGGACGGCCCGGCCTCCTGACCATCGGCTTGCACCCACTGGCCGGGAACGCCTGTCTGCACGACCTCGCCGTCACCGGTCGACCACGGCCCCAGTCCGAAACCGGCCCTGCCACAAGACCGGTTATGTGACGGCCTTTTTCAGGCCCTCGATTTCCCGTCCTTGGCCTCGTCCGCGCTGATCGCGGGCCGTGCAGTCGACACACCGTGACCATCCGGCGACTTCGAGGACCGCTGGTGCGCGAATCGAACGCCGTTTGCGCTCTTTGCGTACCAGTCATCGCCTGGCATGATCCGTCGCGGAGACGCCCGTCGGCACTCCGCCGCTGAACGGTGTGAGGAGGCCCCACAGCTCATGGACGTGTGGTCGGTGGTGCGCTGGGCGCGGGCGGCGGGGTTCTCCGCCGGGTGCGTCCTGCTGGCCGCCGCCGGTCACGTGTTCGGCGGCGGACGGGTGGACGACGCCGCCCTGGCGGCCGGATTCGTGCTGCTGTTCGTGCCCGCGCTGGCGCTGACGGGGCGGGAACGGACGATGGGCACCATCCTGCCGGCGGTGGCCGCCTCCCAGGTCCTCATGCACGCGCTGCTGCCGGAGGACCAGGCGCGGGCCGGCGTCGCGGCGGCCGGATACGCGGAGCACGCGGGGCACGCGGCACTGCCCGGGCTGGACATGCTGTTGATGCATGTCGTGGCCGTACTGGCCACCGCGTGGTGGCTGGAGTGCGGTGAGGCCGCGCTCTGCGCGCTGGTGCGTCACCTGGCGGGCTGGGCGCTGCGGCCTTTGCGGCCGGTGCGCGTACCGCCGGCCGACGAGTTGCGGGCACCGGTGGTGGTGCACCGGGAGGAGCACGGCCTGCGGCTGGCGGTGCTGCGTCATGTGGTGGGCAGGCGAGGGCCGCCCGTCGGGCCGGTCGCCCTCGGATGATCCTCCGCGGTCGCTGAACTCCGCCTCCCGGGGGCGGCGCATGTCACCGGACGGCTTTCCGTGCGGGCTCGCCGATGCCTGGGAGCCGTCTGTGAACAGGTCCTTCATCCGTCCCATCTGATCGGCGTTCACGCCCGTACCCCGGCCGTGCCCGCTGCGGCCCGGCCGTCCCGAGCATGCCGCCGATCGATGGGCCCGAGATCCCGACCCCCATGCCGAGGTGGCGCGCGCCCTGAGACGCGCGTGCCGTGCAAACGGAGAAACGCCTGATGACTGCCCCCGTCATTGCCCGACCGGACGCGGAGACGACCGCTCCCCCCAGACGCGCGGGATGGGCGGCGCTGCGCCCGCTGGTGCTGCGCCTGCACTTCTACGCCGGAATACTCATCGCACCGTTCCTGCTGGCCGCCGCGCTCACCGGCCTGCTGTACGCCACGTCGTTCCAGGTGGAGAAGGTCGTCTACCGGCACGAGCTGACCGTTCCCGCCCGCACCGCCCAGGTGCCCCTGGCGCAACAGGTCGCCGCGGCGCGTGCCGAACATCCCGAAGGAACGGTCACCGCCGTACGGCCCTCCGCCGGACCCGGCCAGACCACCAGGATCCTGCTGAACGTCCCCGGCCTGGCCGAGAGCACCCAGCTCGCGGTGTTCGTCGACCCCCACACCGGGCGGGTGCGGGGAACGCTGGAGAGCTACGGCAGCTCAGGCGCGCTGCCGGTGCGGGCGTGGATCTCCTCCCTGCACCGCAACCTGCACCTGGGCGAGACCGGCCGCCTCTACAGCGAGCTGGCGGCGAGCTGGCTGTGGGTGGTCGCGCTCGGCGGCCTGCTGCTGTGGCTGGGCCGCCGCCGCTCCGACCGCAGGCCGCGTCGCCTGCTGGCGCCCGAACGCGGCACCCGGGGTCTGCGGCGCCTGGTGTCCTGGCACGGCGCCATCGGGCTGTGGGCGGTCACCGGGCTGCTCTTCCTGTCGGCCACCGGGCTGACCTGGTCCAAGTACGCCGGGGAGAACGTCGACGAACTGCGCACCGCGCTGGGCTGGTCGACCCCGGCCATCTCCGCCTCCTCCGGAGACCACGGCTCGCACGCGCACGGGGCCGGCGCCTCCGCCTCCACGGCGCGCGACGTCGGGGTGGACCAGGTCCTGCGGGCGGCCTCGGCCGAGGGGCTGTCCGGCCCGCTGGAGGTCGTGTGGCCCGGCGAGGACGGCACCTACGTCGTCAAGGAGATCGACAAGCAGTGGCCGCAGCGGCTGGACCAGGTGGCCGTCGACCCCGCCACCGGCCATGTGGTCGCCGAGCTGCGCTTCGCCGACTACCCGCTGGCGGCCAAGCTCACCCGCTGGGGCATCGACGGGCACATGGGCCTGCTGTTCGGCCTGGTCAACCAGCTCCTCCTGGCCGCGCTGGCGGCCGGCGTCATCACGCTGATCGTGCTGGGCTACCGGATGTGGTGGCGGCGCCGCCCGACACGCGGATTCGCCCGGCCGTACCAGCGGGGCGCCTGGCGGCAGGTGCACTGGGCCGTCCTCGTCCCCCTGGCCGCCGTCGCCCTCGGCGTCGGCTACTTCCTGCCCCTGATGGGCATCTCCCTCGCGGCGTTCCTCCTGATCGACGCCCTGCTCGGCCTCCGTTCCCGCAAGGCCGCAGCCGCCGCCCCCACCGTCCCGCAACCGGCCACCCCCTCCCACCTCGACGAGGAAAAGCCCCAGAACCCCGACACCCCGGAAAACAGCCACCCGCACAAAGAACAACACCCCCTGACCACCAAATAAGAACCCGACCACCGCCGGACTCCACATCGGTTTCCCGTGTCCGCAATCGGACGTACGCCGCGATGGCGACCCGGTCCGTCAGTGATCGTCGGTAGCCTGCTGCGCGTAAGGAGCTGCGGCCCGACGGGCTTCCGCTGACGGCCCCGCCGTCGGTCCAGGACATGCCCCCATACCGCACGAGTTTCGTGCTGCCTGGGGGTACGTGCTGTGACGGTCTTCCGTCGCACCGCCGCATCGCTGCTGTCGCCGGCCGAGCGCAGGTTCGCCGAGGTCATCGCCGAACAGATGTGGATGAGGGACGGCGTCCGCGTTTCGGAGTCCGAACGGCGGTCCTGGGAGCGCAGCCTTCCCGTGGTCGCGGAGGACCTGGTCGAGGCCGGTCTGGGCGACGTGGAGATGCTCATCGAGTACCGGCTCCCGCTGACCAGCAAACGCGCCGACGTCGTTCTGGCGGGGGTGGACCGGCGTACGGGCGGTGACGCCTACCTCGTCATCGAGCTGAAGCAGTGGAGCCGCGCGGAGGTGTGGGACGAGGATCCGAACCGGGTCCTCGTCCACACCATGGGCGACCGGCCCAAGCTGCACCCCGCGTTGCAGGCCAAGGGTTACTGCGACTACATCCTGGACTTCGCGACCGTGCTGGCCGACCATCCGGACGCCGTCCATGCGGCGGCCTACCTGCACAACGCCGAGCGCGGTGACGTGCTGGACCTGTACGACGCGGTGGTGGACGAACGCACGCGGCTCTTCACCAAGAGCACCCGGGGCGCGTTCGTGGAATACCTGCGCGACCGGTTCGCGCCCGAGCCGGGGGCGGGGGCGGCCGACCGGCTGCTGAACAGCAGCGTGCGGCCCTCCAAGCAACTGCTGAAGCTCGCGGCCGAAGAGATCAAGAACCAGGAGCAGTTCGTCCTGCTCGCCGAGCAGCGCCTGGCCTACGAGACGGTCCTGCACAAGGTGGGCAAGGCCCGCCAGGAGGACGTCAAGACGGTTGTGATCATCAAGGGCGGTCCCGGCAGCGGCAAGAGCGTCATCGCGCTGTCGCTGCTGGGCGAGCTGTCCCGGCAGGGTTTCGGCGTCCTGCACGCCACCGGCTCCAGGTCGTTCACGGAGACGATGCGCCGCCACGTGGCCAAGGGCTCGACCAAGACCAAGGAACTGTTCAAGTACTTCAACAACTTCATGGAGGCCGAGAAGAACCGGCTCGACGTGCTGATCTGCGACGAGGCGCACCGCATCCGTGAGGTGTCCGCCAACCGGTACACGCCCGCCCGCCTGCGCACCGGACGGCCGCAGGTCGACGAGCTGATCGACGCGGCCCGGGTGCCGGTGTTCCTGCTCGACGAGCACCAGGTCGTGCGGCCCGGGGAGATCGGCACGGTGCAGGAGATCCGCGAGCACGCGGAGGCCAAGGGGCTCGGGGTGATCGAGATATCCCTCGACGAGCAGTTCCGCTGCGGGGGAAGCCGCAAGTACGAGCAATGGGTGCTGCGCCTGCTCGGACTGGACGACGCCCCGCCCGAGCCCTGGGAGGGCGACGACGGCTTCGACGTCACGCTCGCCGACTCCCCGCACGAACTCGAGGCCCTGCTGCGCGACCGGCTGGAGAGCGGCGACTCCGCCCGGATGACCGCAGGGTTCTGCTGGCCGTGGAGCGACCCCCAGAACGGCACTCTCGTGTCCGACGTGGTGGTCGGCGACTGGGCGCGCCCATGGAACGTCAAGGGCGAGCGGGCTGTCGGCGACGCTCCGCCCAGTGCGCTGTGGGCGACCCAGAACGGCGGCTTCGAGCAGGTCGGCTGCGTCTACACCGCGCAGGGTTTCGAGTACGACTGGAACGGGGTCATCCTCGGCCCCGACATCGTCTACCGCGACGGACGTCTGGTGACCGTACGGGCGAAGAGCAAGGACCCGGCGCTCAAGCCACGGACCGTCAGCGACGAGCAGGCCGACCGGTTGATCCGCAACACCTACAAAGTCCTGCTCACGCGAGGCATGAAAGGCACCGTCCTCTATTCCGTCGACCCGCCCACCCAGGAGTTCCTCGCCCGCCTCATCCGCTGAGATCCGGCACGCCTCCTGTCCCGGTCATCCCGGTATGGGGCCGGGTGCGGTTCTCGCCCTGGGGCGCGCCCGCAGCCGTCCCTGATCGGCGGGTGTTTCCGGTTCGCGGTGCGTGCACGCCTGCGCCGGAATGGCTCACTGCGGCGGGTCGTCCGCGGCGGTCCTAGTCTGGCGGGGTGGGTGAGATCGGGGAGCTGGCGGGGCGGTTGCGGGAGTTCGCGGCGGTGCGGGAGTGGGAGCACTACCACACGCCGAAGAACCTGGTGATGGCGCTGGCCGGGGAGGTGGGCGAGCTGGTCGCCGAGTTCCAGTGGCTGACGGCCGAGGAGGCGGCGGCGGTCATGGACGATCCCGAGGCGGCGCGGCGGGTGCGGGCCGAGATCGGGGACGTGGTCAACTACCTGGTCCGGCTGGCGGACGTGCTGGGGATCGATCTGCTGGAGGCGGCGGAGGCGAAGCTGGCCGACAGCGAGCGCCGGTACGATCCGGCGCGCTACCGCGGCACCTACCGCAAGGCCCCGCCGCTGGAGTGACGGCGTACGCGGGCTCTGCGGGCGTCTGGAAGGGCGATGGTCCCCGTCGGCGCGCGGCCTGGTGGAGGAGGTTCTGTGGAGATCAGGCTCGCCGTTCCCGCCGATGACGCTCCGCTCGAGGAGCTGCGGGCGGTGCTGGACGAGGAATCGACGTTCATGCTCATGGAGCCGGGCGAGCGGGCCGTTCCGGACGAGGAACGACCGCGGCTCTCCTACCGGGTGGTCGCCGTCGAGGGCGGGTGGCCGGTGGGCTTCGTGAGCGTGTCGGTCATGCCGTACGCGCGGGTCCGGCATCGCGGACATGTGGTGATGGGGGTGCGCGCCTCGCACACGGGGCGGGGCGTGGGACGCGCCCTGCTGGAGGCGGCGGTCGCGGAGGCGCGGTCGCGCGGGCTGACCCGGCTGGAGCTGACCGTCATGACGCACAACCGCCGGGCGCTCGCCCTCTACACGCGCTGCGGGTTCCAGGTGGAGGGGCTGCGCCGCGCGTCCGCGATCGTCCGCGGCGACACGGTCGACGAGTACTACATGGGCCTTCTGCTATAGGCGGAGCGTTCTTTCATGGGGCGGGAATCCGCGCCTTTCCGTATCGCAAGAACGATCCATGGAACGATCATGCGGTACGCGGTCATCCCATATTTCCGATGCCGTCGTTCCGGCCCCCGGCAATGATATTTCCAAGGGTGTGATCCATTCCGCTCGGGCGGCATGGCGCGCTTAACGGCTGGCTATCTCTAGCCGTGCCCCGCACATCGCGGGCACCACAGCGCGCTTATCCCGCAATGAGCAAGGAGGCTCACATGATCAAGCGAATGGCCGGTGTCGGCGTCATGTCCGCCGCCCTCGGCGGTCTGCTGCTGACCGCTCCGGCCGCCTGGGCCGGCGACGACGACAATTACGTCACCGTCGACTACTACTCGTCCAACGGCGACGGGTACTACGAGCGCCACCACAAGTGCGACAAGCACGACGACAAGTGCGACTACGACAACGAACTCTACGGTTTCTACAAGGAAATCCTCAAGGAGTTCTACGAGGACGGCGACAAGGGCCACCACGACCACTACGACGACAACGGCTACCACGACGACGACAAGGACCACGACAAGGACTACGACGACAAGGGCCACCACGACGACAAGGGCCACCACGACGACAAGGGCCACCACGACGGCTACTACGACGACAAGAAGGACGACGGCCACCACGGCGACCCGTACGGCGACGGCCACGAGAAGGGCTATGGCCACGGGTACGAGGACGGCCACAAGAAGGGCTACGGCCACGGCTACGAAGATGGCCACAAGAAGGGCTACGGCCACGGGTACGAGGACGGCCACAAGAAGGGCTACGGCCACGGCTACGAGGACGCCCACAAGGACGGCCACAACGGCTACAACGGCCACCACGACGACCACGACGGCTACAAGGGTCACCACGGCGACCACGACGGCTACAAGGGTCACCACAACGGCCACCACGGCTACGGCGACCACAACGGTCACCACAACGGCTACGGCGACCACCACGGCCACGACGGCCACCACGGCGACCACGACAACGGCCACAAGGACGGCAAGGACCACCACCACTACGCCTGACCTCGAGGCGCCGCATCACCGCCCGTCGAGCGGGCGGACCTCGCGCAAGGCCGGCCGGGATCGAGACGACCCGGCCGGCCCCCTTGTGCCCGGATCTCGCGGCCGGATCGAGCCGGATCGACGGCGTCAGGCGACATGAGCGGCAGGCCACCGGCCCGGAAGCACCCCGAGACGATGGAGCCGCACCTGGACGGGCAGAGCGGGACCGACGGCGGCGGCGTCCCGCACTCGGCGCGAATCCGGAACCACCGGCCGGGCGGCGAGGACGACTTCGAGATCGACCGGATCGTCGGCGAGCAGGTGGCGCGGGAGTTCCAAGGACGGGCGGTGGAGGCCCGGGACCGGCGCCGTTCCGCATCACCTGCGCGGCATCGAGCGGCTCAAGGGCTCGAGCCGGTGGAGCCCGGCCTGTCCCGCCGCACCGCCGGCGTCCCGGGACGACGGTCGACGAGGATGACGGCCGGGTCCCGGGCATCGGGATCGCCGGAGCGGCCCGCAGGCCCCGAGCAGGATCCGGCCCGTTCACCCCGGTGACGCCAGGCGGGCGGCGCGGGCGTTGAGATAGCGCTGCTGCGGGAGGCTGTGGGTGCGGCGGGCCGCCTCCTGGTAGGCGGCCCGGGCACCGTCGATGTCACCGGCCATTTCCAGCAGGTGCGCACGGACCGCGTACAGGCGGTGGTCCTCCGCAAGGCGCGGACGCAAAGCGTCCACCAGGTCGAGCGCCGTACGGGGACCATCGGTCATGGCGACCGCGACGGCGTGGTTGAGGGCGACCACCGGATTGTCCGAACTCCGCATCAGCACCTCGTACAGGGCGCGGATCTGCGGCCAGTCGGTGGCCTCGGGGGTGGGGGCCTCGTCGTGGAGGGCGGCTATCGCGGCCTGGATCTGGTACGGGCCCGGTTCGCCCTTGGGGAGGGCCTCGGAGAGCAGGTCGACGCCCTCGGCGATGTAGGCGGCGTTCCACTTCGACCGGTCCTGCTCGTTCATCGGGATCAGCTCGCCGTGCGGGCCGGTGCGGGCGGGCCGGCGGGCGTCGGTGAGCAGCATCAGCGCCAGCAGGCCGGTCACCTCGGGGTCGCCGGGCAGCAGCCGGTGAACGAGACGGGTCAGCCGGATCGCCTCGGCGGACAGGTCGGCGCGGGTCAGCGACGGGCCCGAGGTGACCGCGTACCCCTCGTTGAAGATCAGGTAGAGGACGTGCAGCACCGCGGCCAGCCGCGCCGGGCGGTCCGCGGCGGCGGGCGGGGCGAACGGGATCCGGCTGTCCTTGATGCGCTGCTTGGCGCGGGTGATCCGCCGGGTCATCGTGGCCTCGGGGACCAGGAACGCGCGGGCGATCTCCGCCGTGCTCAGGCCGCCGACCGCGCGCAGCGTGAGGGCGATCTGGGAGGCCGGCGACAGCGCCGGATGGCAGCACAGGAACAGCAGGATCAGGGTGTCGTCGGCGTCCGCCGGGACACGGTCGGCGGGCGGCGCCGTCCGTTGCACCGCCCACTGCGCGACGGCGTCCTCCCTGCGGCGGCGGGCCTGCTCGGCGCGCAGCAGGTCGGTGAGCCTGCGGGCGGCGACCGTGATCAGCCAGGCGCGGGGGTCGCCGGGGACGCCCTGGTCCGGCCACTGCCGGGCGGCGGCCAGCAGCGCCTCCTGCACGGCGTCCTCGGCCAGGTCGAAATGGCCGTACCGGCGCACCACCGCGCCGAGGACCTGCGGCGCCAGCCCGCGCAGCAGGTCCTCGGGAACGGCGGTCCCGGTCACAGGTCGAAGTCGGCGGTGGTCTCGGCGATCGGGCGGATGTCCACGTGCCACTCGCCCTGCGTCGTCGTCCCCGCCGGGTGCGGGGTGTCGGCGAGGCGGGCGGCGATCTCGGTGGCCCGGTCGAAGCTGTCGCACTCCACGATCGTGTAACCGGCGAGCACCTCCTGGGTCTCGGCGTACGGGCCGTCCGTCACCACCGGCGCCCCGTCGCGGAGGCTGATGCGGCGGGCGTGGACGGGCGCGGTCAGGCCCTGCGCGTCGACGAACTCGCCGGACTCCACCAGCTCCCGGTTCCACTTCTCCATGAACGCGTGCATCGCGGCGACCTCCTCGACGGGCCAGGCGCCCTCGCCCTTGCCGGTGATCGCGTCGTAGTCCCGCTGCGAGCCGAACAGCATGATCATGTACTTCACGGTGTCCCCTTCCGGTCACGGCGCCCGTGCGGCGCCTCTCACCGGAGACGTCGGCGCCGCCCTCCTACCCCGGACATCGCCGCGCCATCTTTTCCGGCCCGGCCCGGACTTGTCAGCCGGGTGACAAACCGCGGACGGCGAAGTCGCGGCGGACCTCATGGTGGCCCGTTCCAACCGGCGGCATCCTTGCCGACGATCTTCACGCCTCGCGTCATCCTTCGTTCCGCCGGGAGCCCCCCATGTCCACAGCACTCACCCGTCGGCAGTTCGTCGGCCTGTCCGCCGGCGGCGCGCTCGCCGCCCTGACCGCCGCGACGATCGGCGCTCCGGGCGGCCGGGCGTACGCGCGGGAGACCGCCCGCCGCGACTACCAGGCGATCGTGATCGGCTCCGGGTTCGGCGGGTCGGTGGCCGCGCTGCGGCTCGGCCAGGCCGGGGTGGACACGCTGGTGCTGGAACGCGGGCGGGAGTGGCCCATCCCCAACGACACCGAGCAGGTCATCGGCAACCAGGCAGCGCCCAGCAACAAGATGTTCTGGATGCGGCCCGACGCGGACTACCCGGGCGTGCCCGCGGTGACGTTCCCGCCCGCGCCCGGCGTCATGGAGGTGTCGAACGAGAGCAACCTCGACATCGCCTGCGGGGCCGCGGTCGGCGGCGGGTCCATCGTCTACACCGGCGTGACGGTCGCGCCGCCCCGCCGCCACTTCGAGCGGATCTACAAGGACCTGTCGTACGACGAGTTCGCGCAGAAGTGGTACCCGCTGGTCCGGCGGATGCTGGGGGCGTCGCCCATGCCCCAGGACATCCACGCCTCCTCGCCGTTCACCCACTCCCGGGTCTGGGAGACCCACCTGACCCGCTCCGGGTACGCGCCGGCGCCGCTGGACTCCACGTTCGACTGGGACGTGATCCGGCGCGAGATGGCCGGGCAGGTGCGGGCCTCGGCCATCATCGGGGAGAGCGACTTCGGCAACAGCAACGGCGCCAAGAAGAGCCTGACCCGCAACTACCTGCCCGCCGCCCTGGCCACCGGCCGGGTCCGGCTGCAGCCGCTCACCGAGGTCGTCTCCCTGGGGCGCGCGCCGGGCGGCGGGTACGCGGTGAACGTGCGCCGTCTCGGCGAGGACGGCTCCGTCGTCGCGGAGGAGACGTTCACCTGCCGGCAGTTGTTCGTGTGCGCGGGGACCCTCAACACCAACCGGCTGCTGGTGGCGGCCCGGGACAGGGGGGACCTGCCGCAGCTCCCCGACGAGGTGGGCGCGGGCTTCGGCGACAACGGCGACCAGTACAACCTGTACGTGTACCGGGACGGCAGCCCCGTGGGGACGTCGCAGGGGTCGCCGTGCGCCAGCGGCGTGTTCGTCGAGGACGAGTTCGACGTGCCGATGCGGGCGGAGAACTGGTACCTGTTCGGGGCTCGGAACGCCCCGGTGTGCCACAGCTTCACCATGACCGTCGACCTGGACAACCGCGGCCGGTTCACCTACGACCGGGCCAGTGGGCAGGTACGGCTGTCGAACTGGACGCCCGACAAGGCCGAGCCGTCCCGTGCCGCCGCCGCCAAGCTCACCGAGAAGATCCTCGACTCCAACCCCGGCCTCTCGCCGTACCCGCTGTCGGCCCCCATCACCATGACCGCCCACCCCCTCGGCGGTGTGGTGCTGGGCGAGGCCACCGACCTGTACGGCCGTGTCAAGGGCAACCCCGGCCTGTACGTCCTGGACGGCTCCCTGCTGCCGGGCACGGTCGGCGGCGGCAACCCGTCCCTGTCCATCGCCGCCCTGGCCGAACGCTGCATCGCCGCCATCATCTCCGCCGGTCGCTGATCGTTCGTGGGGCCGCCGCCGGCCCCCACGAGGCCGGAAAATGCGTTGCGGGGCCCGGGCGGGGGTCGTCATCATCGGCGCATGATCGATGGGAAAGGCGGCTCCGCCGCCGGCCGGTGAGCCCGGCGCACGACCTGCCGCCGGCGCGGCAGGCGATCGATATCCGCGATGAGTGGCTCGCCCGCGGGCTGAGCACCGCCCCCGCCGAGCGGGAGGCGTTCGAGACGGCCGTTCGCGGGCTGTACGAGATGGTCGGCGCGGGACCTCCCCGGTTCGTGTGGGTGGACTCTCCCGCCGCGGCGGTGCCCGTACTGGCGGGGTTGGGGACGCAGGTCGTTCCGGCGGGGTCCCTGCTGCGGACGAGCGACCTGCCGCCGGTCGCGTCACGGCTGGCGAGCCTGATGACGGACCTGCGCGGGCACCTGGACGGACGGCTCCGGCGGCGGCCCGCCGGAAGGCTGCGGCCCGCGCTCGCGGTGCCGCTGGAGAGCCTTCCGCCGGAGGAGGCGCTGCGGCACGGGGTCCGTCCGGAGCGGCTGGTCGAGGTGACGGTGGCGGACTCGCTGCGCACCTCGCTGCGCGACTGTGTCGCGGCCCCGCTGCGGACGGCGTTCCACAAGGTGCGGGGGCAACGGCACTGGCTGACCTGGTACGGGCAGCACGACGCGCACTGGGTGGCGCGCCACGACGCCTGGCGGCGGCTCGGGCTGCTGCGCCTCGCCCGCCAGGACGCCCGGCAGCTCGACCTGTGGGCGGAGCTGGCGCGGCGCGGCGGCTGGTGGTGGCCCGGCGAGGGCGTCTGCGTCGTGTCCGAACGGCCGGCCGAGGTGCACTGGGAGCCGATGCCCGGCGGCCTGCACGGGCAGGTGCGGCTGCACCGGGACGACGGTCCGGCGGTCCGCTTCCGCGACGGGTGGGGCGTGCACGTGCTGCACGGCACCCACGTTCCCGGCTGGGTGATCGAGGATCCCGCCGTGGAGCGGATCCATGCCGAGCCCAACATCGAGGTGCGCCGCTCGGCCATCGAACGGATCGGCTGGGAGACCTACGTCTCCCGGGCGGGCCTCGCCCTCGTCGGCGCCGCCCCCGACCCCGGCAATCCCGGCTGCGAGCTGCGGCTCTACGACATGCCGGGCGCGCGGGTGCTGCTGGCCGTCAACGGGTCGGTGGAACGCGACGGCCACCGCCGCCGCTACGGGCTGACCGTTCCGACCGACATCGACGACCCGATCGAGGCCGCCGGCTGGTCCTACGGGCTGTCCGGCGAACTGTACGCGCAGCTCGTCCGCCGTACCTGAGTCCTTGTCGTCCGCGCCCCTCGTCTTGGGGGGCTCTGTCTTCACATGAAGGTGATGCGCCATGACCGTGACCCTTGCCGACCTCACCGCCCGCACCGGCCTCGACGTACTGGACCATCTGGAGCGCGAGGTCACCGTTCCCGTCATCGACGGGCTGCAGGCCCAGGGCGACCTGATCGTCATCCCGCGCGCGCTCGTTCCCGAGGTCACCGTCCGCGACACCGCCGACTGGCGGCGGGTGCCGCCCTCCGGGCTGGAACTGCTGCGCAGCGCCTCCGGCGGCAACCCGCACACCCTCGTCGCCGACGCGGGGACCTGCCGGTGGACCACCGACTTCTGGGACGTCGAACGCCTGGCGCTGGGCGTCCTGCAGACCTCCGCGCCCGCCTACCTCGTCCACCCCGAGCACGGCGGCACCGGCATCGCGCCGGGCGCCTACGTCGTCCGCCGCCAGCGCGAGGGCAGCGGCCCGTCCCGCCGCGGCTCCACCTTCCTCGGGGGCGTCCGCCTCGTCGTCGATTAACCCGTTGCCCGGGAACGCCTCCTGCTCCGCGCCGCCCGCCCGAAGGGGGCGGGCGGGCGGCGCGGTTTTGTCGGTGGTCGTCCGTAGGCTGCCGCGCATGTCCGAGATCGTCGACTACGGCCGCTTCGCCGAGCGGACGGCCGTAGTCGGAGGGACTTCACCGGACGCACACGGCCTTTCCCGACAAATCCGCAAAATACGGTGCACCGTGCGGTGACGGGCCGCTAGAGTTCCTCGACCTCTGTCACGACAACACCCCCTGGAAGAAACATGAACCTCGACTTCTCCGCCGACCCCACGTTCTCCTGGTACGTGGTGCTGCTGGCGCTTTCCAGCATCGTGATGCTCGCCCTGGGCGCCATCGGCGGCGGGATGAGCGTCGGTGAGCGGATCCTCAACGTCCTCTTCGGCGTCGGTTTCCTCGGGTACGCCGTATACCTCGGATTCATCTTCGAGGGCGGCGAGTACACGCTGTTCTTCTACGCGTTCATCCTGCCGGTGCTGATGGTCGGCAAGTTCGTCAAGACCCTGGTGGCCGGCCGCCAGCCCGCCTGACGCCCCGCCGGAAAGGACGGCGTCCAGGATCCTGTCCTGCGACGCCGTCCCGGGTGAACGGGCCCATGGGCCGAATGGCGGATTGCGGACGACCTCACCCCCGGAACGCACCGCCCGGTCCGGCCGCCGCCCGGAATCCGTGATGAATTCGCAGACGGCCGCGACCGGTCCCGGAATGGGCGGCGGATCAGGTGACGTCGCGGATGTTGGGGCCCGGGCCGTCGATGTTCCAGGCGACGATGCGGCGGGGGTGGATGCGCAGGACGTCCTTGGTGAAGCCCTCGAGCAACGGCCGTTCGACGGTCAGGAGTTCGCCACGGCCGCGGATCTCGATGCCCCGGCCGGTCTGGCCGCCGGGGCCCACCGGGTGGTCCGCCATGTCGTCGACCACGAACGAGATCCGCGGGTCGGCCCGGACGTTCCGGTACATCCGCCCGCCGGACAGGCCCGGGCCGCCGATCTCGATCACGTCGGCGCGGGTCCAGAAGGCCACCGGCTTGACCTGCGGCCATCCGGTGGGGCCGAGAGTGGCGAGCCGGCCCAGGGGCTGCTCGGTCAGGTACGCGCGTTCCGCTTCGGTGAACACCATGACCGCAGCCTGCAACCTCGATCATGGTCGAGGTCAACGGTCAGGACGGCAGCTTCTCGGCGGTCGCCCGCAGGAAGCCGGCGGCGTCCGCGGTGACCGGCTCCCCGTGGCCGAAGCAGGCGACCTCCACGTCCAGTTCCGCCAGGCGGCGGAACGAGGCGGCGGCCCGGGCGGTGTCGGTGTTGAAGACGCCCAGCATGACCGGGGCCCGCGGGTCGCGGGACTGCGGATCGCGGGCCACGAGGTCGCCGGTGAACAGCACCCGCGGCCCCGGCAGGTAGAGCGCGATGCTGCCCTCGGTGTGCCCCGGCACCGACACCACACGGGCCCCGCCGCCGAAGTCGACGACGTCCCCGTCCTCCACCTCGCGGTCGACGTTCACCGGGGCCGGGCGGCCCGGCGCGATCTGCGCGTTGGCCTGCTCGAAGATGGGCCGTTCCCAGTCGGCCAGGACGGGCGGCGCCTCCTCGGCGTCGCCCCTGATGACGGGCGCGTCGGCGCGATGGGCCAGAACGGTGACGTCCCCCCATCCGGCGATCTCGGCCGCCCCGCCGACATGGTCGACATGACTGTGCGTGAGGACCAGCCGCCGCACGTCGGAAGTGCGGCACCCCAGTGCGCCGATCGCCTCGGCGACGAACGGCGCGGACCCGGCGGCCCCGCTGTCGATCACGGTCAGCCCGTCCGGGTCGCGCCACACATAGACGTGCCCGACGGGAAACCGAAGAAAATGCAGGTCAGAAGTCAACGAAACGAGTTCCACACCCCCGAAGCTATAAGCGCCCTCTCCCCCGCTCCATACCTGTCCGCCCACAGCGATTCCGCCCATAGCGCAAACCCCGCCTTTCGGCATACGGATTCCACCCGACACCCCGCGGATGCGCCTCTTCTGGGATCTGCGTCCACCCTCCGTCGAGCACTTCTCGAACCTGTCGTTCCACATCACCATCGCCCGGGAACACGGCGGCCCGCGCGGTCCCGCCGTGCCGCAGCACGTTGGTCGGCGACTCCTGGAGAATGCGGTGGCCGGTCAGGTCGACCGCGGCGGACAGCGACGCGGAGACGTTCGACGTGGAACCGCGACCGCCACCGTCAGGCCAGGGGCCTGACGGTGGCGGCGAAGCCCTGTGTCGGGGCGGTACGGCCGTACCCCCGACACAGGGGTCAGGTGGCGGTGCCCACGATCGCCACGGCGGGGGGCGCCTCCCCGTCCCGGGCGTTGTGGCGGTCCGCCCAGTTGGTCAGGGCGATGCGGCAGGCGTGGTCGAGGTGCCGCAGGCCGGTCAGGTCGAGCTCGATGTGGCGGTCGCGCGGGAGCGCCTCCAGGGCGTCGAGCATCTTCGGCAGGCGCAGGAACGTGGCGTTCCCGGTGAGGGTCACCCGGATCGGGCCGTCGCCCTCGTCGTCGACCTTGACGCTGACGTGGGAGGTCTCCCAGGCGGTCTTCAGCACCGCCAGCAGCAGGCCCAGCAGGACGCCCTCGAACAGGTTGAGGGCGACCACGGCGATCGCCGTGCAGGCCAGGATGATCGCCTCGCCCCGGTGCTCGCGCCACAGCGGCGCCAGCCGGCCGAGCGGGACCAGCTTCCAGCCCGTGTGGACCAGCACGCCCGACAGCGCGGCCAGCGGGATGATCCCCAGCGCGGCCGGGAACAGCGCCGCGAACAGCAGCAGCCACACGCCGTGCAGCACCCGGGACGCCTTGGTGCGCGCGCCCGCGCTGACGTTGGCGGAGCTGCGGACGATGACGGCGGTCATCGGCAGCGCCCCGAGCGCGCCGCACACGGTGTTGCCCGCGCCCTGGGCCATCAGCTCCTTGTCGTAGTCGGTGCGCGGGCCGTCGTGCATGCGGTCCACCGCGGCGGCGCTGAACAGGCTCTCCGCCGAGGAGATCAGCGCGAACGCCAGCACGGTGCCGATCACGCCGATCTCGGCGAGCCGGGCCAGGTCCTCGGCGCCGGGCGGCCGGATCGCCGCCAGCAGCCCGTTGACCTCCAGCCGGGCCACCGGCAGGTCGAACACCGCGACCACGGCGGTGGCCAGGGCGACCGCCGCCAGCGGAGCGGGCACGACCCGCACCCGCGCGGGCAGGCGCGGCCAGGCCGCCAGCACCGCGATGGTGCCGACGCCGACGGCCAGCGCGGTGAGCGTGGCGGCCGACCCGAACCCCTCCGCGGCCAGGGCGGGCAGCCCGGCGAGCTTGCCCAGCCCCGAGCCGGGGGCGGTGACGTCGGCCATCGCGTACAGCTGCCCGGCGATGATGGTCAGGCCGATCCCGGCGAGCATGCCCTCCACGACGGCCACCGTGATCGCCCGGAACCAGCGGCCCAGCCGCAGCGCCCCGAGCAGGATCTGCAGCAGCCCGGCGGCCAGCACCAGCACGCCCAGGGTGGATATGCCGTGCTGCTGCACCGCGTCGTACACCAGCACGGTCAGGCCCGCGGCGGGCCCGCTGACCTGCAGGCTGCTGCCCGGCAGCAGGCCGGTGACCAGGCCCCCGACGATGCCGGTGACCAGGCCCAGCTCGGCCGGGACGCCGGAGGCGACGGCGATGCCCACGCACAGCGGCAGGGCGACCAGGAACACGACGAGCGAGGCGGCCAGATCGCGCCGCCAGGTCTGCGCGGTCATGACGCGTCCCCCGTTCACAGCGGCAGGAACAGGTCGTCGCCGGGCCGGTGGGCGAACACCAGGCCGGTGTGCACCTGGTAGAACCAGCCGTGCAGGGTGATCCGCCCGTCGTCCAGCCGCCGCCGGATCACCGGATAGCCGCGCAGCCGTTCCAGCTGGGCCAGCACGTGCTCGCGGACCGCGTGGTCGAGGTCGCGTTCGGACGGGCGTTCGGAGCGGACCGGCTCGGCGGCCTGGGCGAGCCAGCCGCTCATGGCCGGGACGGCGGTCAGGTCGTCGCCGCGGGCCAGCGCGGCGACGGCGGCGCACTGGGAGTGCCCGCACACCACGATGTCCGTGACGCCGAGGACCTCGACGGCGAACTCGATGGTGGCCGCCTCGCCGGTGGGCCGGTCCAGGCTGTAGCGGGGCACGATCTGGCCGGCGGTGCGCAGCTCGAACAGCTGGCCGGGCCGGGCGCCGGTGATCAGGGACGGGACGACGCGCGAGTCGGAGCAGGTGACGAAGAGCGCCTCGGGCTGCTGGCCGTCGGCCAGCGGGGCCAGCGACTCGCCGGCCGCGGCCACCCGGGCGGGGAAGGAACGGGCGTGTTCGATGAACGTGTGCATGCGGGGATTCCTCCAAGGGCGCCGCACATGCGTGGGCGGCACGTCGATGGAGCGGACATGAGGTGAGGTGGGGAACGCGCACGCGTGCCCCGCGCCCGGACGCTCCACGGCGTCGGGCCAGGGTGCGCGCGGCGGGCGTTCAGCAGCGCAGCACCTGTATCCGGGCGAGCCTCTCCCCGGTATCCGGCGGACCCGACCACCACGATCGGCCGCCGAACCCGTACAGCCGCAGTGTCCGGGCCGCCCGCCACTGGGCGATCCGGTGCCATGCCCTGCGTTCGTTGCGCGTTGCGGCCGGAGCCCTGTGGGCCTCCTCGGTGTCCCGGACGCGGGAGATCACGATCGCCCGTTTGAGCTTCTCGGACTCCTCGCGCTCGGTCGGCAGGGGGTCGGTGGACACGGCGGACCCGCCCCGGCGCTCGCCGTCGTCCCACGACGCGGCCACCGGCACCGCCGGCAGGCACATGCACAGGCAGAGCAGCCAGCAGAGCACTCTCACGGCGTCGCCGCGCATCCTGCCGTGCATATCACCGCCCGTCCCGCCTCCACCCGTCCGTTCCAGATGAACGCCAGGTGACGCACAATGAACGACACAGCACTTCCCGCGGAGTAAGGAAGCGCGACATCAAACGGTCAGAACCAAATATAACCATGTCGTGATTCACCGCCGCACCACCGCGAGGTTGTGAGTGTTGCAACAGCTCGCCGTGGAACCGGGCCGAATCACCGCAATTTCCCCTAAACCGAACGACGTGATTCGCACGTGCGGCGATCACCGCCGGCCGGATGACGGAGAAACCAGAGGCCCGCTGACAAAAGGCCAAAGAATATCGACGTCAACAATACGCCGCAGCCACTTGACAAGTGGCCCCCGTCGATGTCTCGAGGCGTTCTCGTCCGGGTGAGACGTCCTGCGGCGTTCGGCTCCTATGGACGTCAGCGTCCTGCGGAGTTGCGGGTGCGGTGGGCCCGGACCTTGTGACGGTTGCCGCAGTGCTCCATCGAGCACCAGCGGCGGCGGCCGGGACGCGAGGTGTCGACGTAGACGAGGTGGCAGTCCTCGGCCGAGCACGTACGGATGCGGTCGGCGAACGGGCCGGTGAACAGGTCGATGGCGTCGCGCGCCACGGTCGACAGCAGATGCGCGCCCGTGGCGCCGGCGGCCCAGTGGCGCGTTCCGTCCGGTCCGAGCACGGGGACCAGCGGCGGGCGGGCCGCGGCCTCGTTGACGGCGGCCAGATCCTCGTGAGCCGGGGCCTCGCCCCGGGTACGGGCGAGGACGGCCCGCCACAGGGCGTCGCGCAGCCGCCGGGCGTCCGCCACCTCGGCCTCGGCGATCTCCAGGGCGGGCGTCGGGGTCACCCGGGAACGCTCCGCCCATTCGGCGAGGTCGGCGGGCGCGTACAGCACCTCGTACCGCGAGAACGGGCCGGGCCCGCCGGTGGGCAGCAGTTCCAGGCACAGCGCGCCGGGGTCGAAGCGGTAGGCGGCCCCGGTGTGCGAGCGCAGCACCAGCCCCTGGCTTGCCGATGCGTCCATGTAACCAATATAACTGGTTACATGGCTCTGAACTGGAAACTGGTCGTCGACACCCGGAACGCCCCGGTGCTGGCGGACTTCTGGGCCGCCGCCCTGGGCTACGAGCCCGAGGACCAGACCGCCTTCATCGACCGCCTGCTGGCCGACGGTCACCTCACCGAGGACGCCGTGACCGAGCACGACGGCCGCCGCCTCTTCCGCGGCCTGGCCGCCATCCGGCACCCCGACGACCCCTTCGACCCGGCCACCGGGATCGGCCTGGGCCGCCGCATCCTCTTCCAGGACGTCCCCGAGCCCAAGACCGTCAAGAACCGCCTGCACATCGACGTCCACGCCGCCCCGGGCACCACCGACGACCTGGCCTCCCGCCTGGAGTCCCTCGGCGCCACCCGGGTCCGCGAGGTCGACCAGGGCCCGGCCGGCCGCTGGTGGGTCATGCAGGACCCCGAAGGCAACGAGTTCTGCGTCGCCTGACGCCCCATGGCGAGCACGGAGGGGACGTCGTCACCGGCGCCCGGCCTGGTTCATGCCGGATCGGAACGTCGCGCGGCGCGCAGGCCCCTACGATCTGGAGCATGGTCGGATCCTCTTCCACAGACGAGCAGCGCGCGCGGGCTCGGGAGTACGCCGAGAGCCTGGAACGTGACGCCGAGCGCTACTCGGAGGAGCGCGGGGAGATCCTGCTGGAGGCCGCCGGGCAGTGGGGGCTGGCGGGGGATCACGAACGGGCGCTGCGGATCTACGACGACCTGATGGCCACCGCGGAGCCGGAGGACGTCCAGTACGCCGCCGTCAGCAGGGTGGAGACGCTGGCGCGGCTCGGCCGGGAGGAGGAGGCCGAGGCGGGGATCGAGCGGCTGCGGGACGCGCGCGTGCTGCCGGGACCGGCGAGCATCATGGCGGAGTACCTGGAGTCCCGGGGGCGGCTGGAAGAGGCCCTGGACTGGTTCGACACGGCCTGCCGGGATCTGGGCGGAGACCTCGACCTCGACCCGGGCGAGCTGATGGGCCGTCCCGAACTGCAGGGCCGGGCGCGTGTGCGCAAGGCCCTCGGGCTGGCGCCCGACGATCTCGACCGGCGCACCGGTACGGCCCATGCCGAACTGATGGAGCTGCTCAGCGGCAGGCCCCGCCGGCGCAGGCGGACGGTCCCCGCGGACGAGCGGCCGAACGTGGACTCGTTCTTCGTGCGTTCCGATGTGCGGCGCGCGTTCGCCGAGGGTCTGGTGCAGGCCGACGACCTGCCGTCCGACGACGTGGACGCCTACCTGCGCCGGGTGGAGCTGGGGTGGCGCGCCGCCGTCGAGCAGACCGGCATCCCCACCTGGCGGGTGCTGCCGGTCACCGTCGACGACCTGCTGTCCTACGCCCGGGAGCAGGGCCGCGACCCCGGGGACCAGCAGGTCCGCGCGGACCATCTGGAGGCCCGGATCGCCGAGGGCGCGGCCACCGTCTCCTGGCCGCCGGGCCGCAACGACCCCTGCTGGTGCGGCTCGGGCCGCAAGTACAAGAAGTGCTGCGGCACCCCCGGCACCGGCTGAGCCCTCTCCCCCTCCACTGAACCGGCCGCGAACGCGGGCCGGTGATCCGTTCATGGAGCCGGACCGCGCAACGGTGACCGCGCCGCTCGCTGTGCGGCCTCGGGGCACGTGTTGAAAGGCCCACCGACGCCCCGGCCGTGATCGCCCGTTGAAACGGTCGGCTGCGTCCGATGCCGCTCGACGCCCCCAGGGTCAGGGGGCGGGCCGCTGGGTGTGGTGGGCGATAAGGGTCTGGGTGGGGAGGTCGGGCCACTGGGTCGTGGCGCCGGTGCGGCGGTCGATGACGAGAACCGGGTGGGAGAGGCTGGGCGGGATTGGCCGGGGGCGGGTGATGTAGGCGGTGGGGGTCTCCTCCACGGAGATCAGGGGCGGGGTCTTCAGGTGCCTGGTGTACCAGGCCTCGGCTCGGCGCCAGGCTTCGGCCCGGTCGACGGCGGTGGAGCGGCGGCCGTAGGCGGTGAGGGCGTCGGTGATGGCGCGTACGGTGCGGCAGTCCTGCGTGCCACAGCCGCCGCAGGACGCGGGGGTACGGGGGTCGGGGGTGTGGCGGTGGACGCACAGCACCGTGGTCAGGGCGGCGGACAGGGTCAGGGCCAGGGCGCGGGCCTCGGCGAGGAAGGCGCGGGTGTGGGCGTCCAGGTCGGCGGGGGCCGCGTCGAGGAGGGCGGTGATGGCGGTCTGGTCGGCGCGCATCGCGCAGGCCATGGCCGACATGATCTGCGCGGCGGTCTGGTGGTGCAGGTCGCGGGGGGTCATGCGGCCTCGCAGGGACCGGCGGGAACGAAGACGGCGGTGACGGTGCGGCCGGCCCGGTCGCCGGACCACGTCCAGTGGGAGGCGCAGGCCGACACGGTGTGCAGGCCGCGGCCGGACTCGGCGAGGGGACCGGCCTCGGTGATCGACGGCTCGGTGGGGCCGCCCTGGTCGGTGACCGCGACGGCGACCAGGGCGCCGTGGCGGCGGATCTCGACGGTGAAGCGCCCGCCGGGCCGCCCGGAACGCGTGTGCCGCAGCGCGTTGCCGGCCAGTTCGGCGACCACCAGCAGGACGTCGTCCAGGAACGGGCAGTCCGGCAGCAGGGCCGCGGCGAACCGGCGGGCCGCCGCGGCCTGGTCGGCCTCGCCGGGGAACGTGCGCCGCCAGCGCTGCGCGGCGGCGGGGTCCGCCGCGAGGAGCGTTGCCAGGGACATGGAACACCTCGGGTTCGGTGATGACGGATCATGCTCGGCCGGTACCGGGCCACCGTCATGGTCACAGTCCGTACCCCTCCGGAAACACGAAACCGCGGCGGAAAAGCCCTCCGGACGCGGATTGGCACGCGCCCCCGCCGGGCTCCTCCGCGAAGGGATCCCACCCCACGTGCGCACGCGAACCGAACACCCCCTCCGGCATCGCGCGAACCGAGGCGACGACGCTGCCGACCGCACCCGGGAACGCGTTGACCGGTACGTTTGCCACGACCAGGTGGTCATGACGCGCCGTGGAGCGACATGCGCGGCGGAAAGGCCCCCGCCCGCCGCGATCCCGCGCCGCGTGCGCACGCCGGACGAACGTTCGGACACGGAGAGTTCCGAATCACCACGGACGGTGGCCCGATCCGGCCATCCGCTTGCTCCCGGATCACGACCGCACGAGGCTCACCGTGTACGCACGGTAGTCACACGGGCGGCGATGGTGATCACCCCCGATCGGAGGTCAACGATGGCCAGTCCTTTCGTCCGCCGCAGGCGGCTGGGGATGGAGCTGCGCGCCATCCGGGAGGAGCGCGGCCTGACCGCCGACCAGCTCGCCAGGCGCATCCACTACTCCCGGATGCAGGTCAGCAGGCTGGAGAACGGGCAGGTCCGCCCGGACATCGCCGAACTCATCAAGATCCTCAAAGTGCTCGACGTGACCGGCGAGCGGCGGGCCGCCCTCATCGAGATCGCCTGCGACGGCGCCGAACGCGGCTGGTGGGACAGGCTCGGCAACGCGATGGGCGCTCGGCAGCGCCTCTACGCCAACATCGAGTCCGGAGCCGCCACCATCCGCGAATACAACCAGACCGCCATGCCAGGCATCTTCCAGACCCCGGAGTTCATTGAGGCCCTGATCGAGCTGACCAGGGCCGAGGGCGCTCTGGATTTTCAACCCCAGAAGATGATGGAGGGCAGACTGGAGCGCCAACGAGCCATACTCCGCCCCGGCGGACCCATGTACGAGGTCGTTCTAGACGAGATCGTCATCCGGCGTCTCACCGTACCGCCCAAGGTCATGGCCGCTCAGCTCCGCCACATGGTCACCATGCTGGACGAGCATCCCTCGCTCAGCGTCCGTGTCCTCCCCGTCGACGCCCGCCTCAACGGCACGCTGCTACCGAGGGCCACGTTCACGCTCTACACCTTTCCCGACCCCGCCGACCCGCCGCTTGCAGTAGTGGACACGATCAGCACGGACCACGTTCACATCGAGCCGCGCGAAGTGCAGAGGTATGCACGAAGATATGAGCATCTGAGTCAGGCGGCGCTCACTCCAGAGGACAGCAAGGTCGCCCTGATCGAGGCCGCCGACAGGGCCACCGACCAGACAGGATGCTCATGACCGCGCAGTACACCCCCTGGCGCACTCCCTGGCGCAAGTCACGCCACAGCGAACCCAACGGCACCTGCGTCGAACTGGCTCGCAGCAACCGGGGCACCATCGGCGTCCGCGACTCCAAAGCCGGAGACGGCAGTCCCGTCCTGGAGTTCTCCCCCGCCGGCTGGGCCGCGTTCGTCCACGGCATCCGGCGGGGCTGACGAAGGCGGAACGCACGGCGGGCCCGGCGTCACGGCCGCCGGGTAGGGGCGGGCTCGTCGTGCGGTGGCCTCGTTCGGTCGGTGTTCTGTCAGTCGGAGACGCCGATGTGGAGGAGGGCGCCCCAGTCGTCGGTGATCAGCAGGAGGTCGTTCCAGGCCAGGTCGTAGGCATAGGAGAGGGCGTCGGGCGTCCTGCCGTAGGCGTCGCCGTGGGAGTCGAACTCGTGGGCCTGGCGGATGGAGCCGAGGTGGGCTTCCAGGGTGTCAGCCAGGGCGTCGGTCCGGGAGATCGCCTGTTCGATCTCCTCGGCGGTGAGCGTGATCTCGCTTTCCTCCGGGCCGAAGCCGGGGCGGGTCGGCATGTAGGAGCGGATCAGCTCGTGCAGCCGACGCCTCCACGGATGCCCGACCAGGGGTGCCGATCGCGGGCGGAGACGGAGTTTCGCCGCCTTGTAGAGCGCGGTGGCCAGCGCCTCCGGCCTGCGGGGCGTCCGGCCGAGGTCGGCGACGCCGAGAACGTAGATCGACACGCCGTGGTCGTCTCCGGTGAGCAGTTCCTCCAGGGGACGCGCGGCCGCGGTGAGGGCGGAGACGACCGGGTGCTGCATTCTCACCATTCTGGTGCGGCGCTCCGGGCTGGACGTCGCCTTTTACCGATCGGACTGGAACGTGTTGATTGCGTTCACATGAGCGGGTGTGGTTGGCTGTCGGTCGGCGTCGGCGGGGGCGGCGCGCCCGTGGTCGTGCTCTTCCAGGGGGAACCGTGGCCGTCCAGCCCCTCACCTCACGTGACCCTGACCGGATCGGCGGATACGAGCTGAAGGGGCGGCTCGGCGCGGGCGGGCAGGGCGTGGTCTATCTGGGCGAGACCGCCGAAGGGCGGCGGGTGGCGGTGAAGCTGCTGCACGATCGGGCCCGGGTGGACGCGTTCCGCAAGGAGGTCGCGGCGGCGCGGCGGGTGTCGGCGTTCTGCACCGCGCGGGTGCTGGACGACGGGGAGGACGAGGGGACTCCGTTCGTCGTCAGCGAGTACATCGACGGCCCGTCACTGCGGGAGGTCGTCGAGGGCGGCGGGACGCTCGCGGGGACCGCGCTCTACCGGCTGGCGGTGGGGAGCGCGACGGCGCTGGCGGCGATCCACCAGGCGGGGATCGTGCACCGCGACTTCAAGCCCGGCAACGTCCTGCTCGGCCCGGACGGGCCACGGGTGATCGACTTCGGCATCGCGCGGGCGCTGGACGCCACCGTCACCGCCACCAGCACGGTGCTGGGCACCCCGTCGTACATGGCCCCCGAACAGCTCGCCGGCGACGTGGTCGGCCCGCCCGCCGACGTGTTCGCCTGGGGGGCCACGATCGCGTACGCGGCGAACGGGCGGCCCCCGTACGGCCAGGACACCATCCCCGCAGTGATGCACCGCATCATGACCGGCCGCCCCGACCTCGGCGCCCTCGACGGCCCGCTGCGCGACCTGATCACCCGCTGCCTGGCCCGCGATCCCGCCGAACGCCCCGACAGCCGCGAGATCCTGCTCCGCCTGCTCGACCACACCGAGGGCCCCATCGCCGCCGTCGAGGCCCTCGAACAGGGCCGCACCCTGGCCACCGCCGACGACACCGCCCTCGCCGACGCCCGCACCGCCCGCTGGACCACCCTCCGCCTCGACCGTCCCCCGGCCCCGTCCGGCCGTTCCCGCCGATCTCTCCTCATCACCATCACCGCCGCGGCGGCCGCCCTCCTCTTCACCACGGCCACGGCCCTCGCCCTCACCCAGGACCAGACCGGCGAACGCGGCCGCACCTTCTTCTGGGCCCAGCCGGATGAGCAGATATCCCGAACCGAGGAATCCCGCTCCGCACTGGGACCCGGCAGGGCGAGCACCCCGCAGGCGAGATCCGAACCGCGCACACCGGCCGGCATCGCCGCCACCATCGAACGGGCGATGTCCGCCCGTGGCACGGCGGCGTTCTCCGCCGAGGGGCTGCTCTCGCAGAGCCTCGATGCCTTCAAGGCCACCGGCAGGTTCGAGTACAAGCCCGGAGCGGCGACCGACTACGACATGACGGTGCACAACCCCAATGGCGACCTGTACGGGGCCGAACCGATGCGGGTGCTTCTCGTCGGCGATCTCGGATATCTGCCGGGACGCGGTGAGGGAATCCCGCTGGCCCCCGCAGATGCTCCTCAGGACGATGTCCATCTCGACCTGGCCGTGGAAGCCCGTCTGGTGAGTTCGCCGTACAACGTCGTCGCGCTGATGGAGAACGCCGCGAATCTCAAGCGAACCAGTGATGCCGGAACCCACACCTATCAGGCCGACGCCTCGCCCATTCGGCTCGCCTCCAGCGGCCCGGTCGCCCCGTTCTACCGGTTCTTCGCCGACAGCAGGGTGGAGATGGCCTTCACCCTGACCGTCACTCATGACCATCTGCCCATGCGACTCGATATCGAGGTGCGCGCACCCGTCGGTCAAGGAGACGTCATAGGCGCGAGCTATTGGGCCACCTACCGTGACTGGGGCCGCAGCGGCACCATCGTCAAGCCGTACTAGACACCTGAACGGGCCCCCGCACCGTGCCCGTCCTCAGTCATCGAACAAGACCCTGATGAGCTGGGGAAACGGGGAAGTTTGCGAAAAGCTCGGTGAATTGCGTTCACGTGTGTTCTACTGGGGGCTCCGTCACGTTGGACAGCTGGGAGTGCCATGGACCGGTGGGCCGCGCATCCGGGGCTGCGGGGGAACGCCGAGGTGTTGCGGGTCTCGGCGAGCATGCTGGACCGTACCGAGCGGGACTGTGCGGACTTCGCGGCGGCGAAGGCGCGGACGGGGCTGTGGCCGCGGGTGCACGAGCGGCGGCGGTACGCGCCCTGGGAGGACTTCCCGCTGGGGCTGGTGCAGCGGGCGCTGGACGCGGTGGAGTTCGACGGGGCCGATCCGGACGAGGCCGTCGACGAGGTCATCGCGCAGAACCGTTCGCCGGTGCATCCCGGGGCGGCGGTGTGGGTGCGGTACGCGTGCCGGGCGTTCCTGCAGGCGGCCGAGTGGATCGCCGACGAACTGGAGGCCGAGGGCGTCGAGCTGGTCCCGGAACGGCTGCCGCGGGTGGTGCAGTCGGCGTCCGGGACGGCGTCGGCGGTCGAGCTGCGGATGCTCACCGCGTGGGGTCGCTGGTACGGGTCGCGGGACGGCACGGTGCGGGAGTTCCGGCGGCTGCGGTTGAGCCGGACCCGTCAGGCGGCGGCTCCCTCCGACCAGGCGATCGCGTTCGTGGCGGCGGCCGGGCGGCGGGCGGTCGGGAACCTGTACCGGGACGCGCCGGTCGAGGTGACCGACGACGAGGACGCCCCCACCCGGATCCGGGTCGTCGAGGTCGCCCTGGTGGCGGACGTGCGGCCGCAGGTGCTGGTGGACGCCGCGCCCGACGAGGTCAGGCGCCGCTACCAGGAGGAGGTCCGGCCGCTGGCGCAGGCCGTCACCGTGGGCGGCGCGCACCGCCCCGGCTCGGACTGCGCCGAGTGCAAGCTGCGGGCGTCCTGCGAGGACCTTCCGAACGTTCCGGGGCTGCTGGGCCTGAACGACCGGGGCACGCACCGGCGGACCTGGTCGGTCACCACCGGCCGCCACTACGTGGTCTGCCCGGCCCGCGCCCACCTGCGCGACCTGCGGCTGCCGCCGGAGACGCTGCTGAACGAGGGTTCGTCGGTACGCCGCGGCGTGGTCGTCCACCACTGGCTGGAGGCCGCCCACGGCCGGGGCCGCCCGTGCTCCCCCGACGACCTGCCCGACCCCGGCTCCGGGGACATGGGGCCGGCGGCCGGGCTGATGTCGCCGGAGGAGTACGCGGAGGCCCGGCCGTACCTGCTGGCGCATCTGGCGGTGTGCCCGCTGGCGGGTCCCGGCCGGGTCACCGACGTGGCCGCCGAGCCGACCGTCGCCGTCTTCGACCCGGACGCCGACGTGCTGGTGGTCGCGCATCCCGACCTGCTGCGGCGGGTGGACGGGCGGCTGGTGTACCGCGAGCAGAAGACCACCGTCCGCGAGCTGCCCGCCGGCACGCCCGCCGAGCTGTTCGAGCAGATCCCCCAGCTCGCCCTGGCCGCCCTGCTGATCGCGCACGGCGTCTTCGGCGAGCCGGCCGGAACGGTGGAGCTGGAGGTCATGACCCCGCAGACCGCGGAGGTCCGCACGTTCGCCGCCGAGGACCCCGAGGTGCTCCGGGCCGCCCGCCGCCAGATCACCGAGATGGTGCGCCCCTGGCACCGCGACACCGAGTTCCCCGCCACCCCGGGCCCGTGGTGCGAACGCTGCCCCACCGCCCGCTGGTGCCCCGCCCCGCGCACCCCCGCCCCCCTGCGGGACGACTCCCCCATCGAGGTCGACGGCGTCCTCATCGACCCCCGCACCGGCGAGATCCTCGGCTCCCCCGGCGTCCTGACCCCCCGCGCCGCCGCCGTCTCCGCCTCCCTCGACTCCCCCGACCCCGACCCCGACGACGACCCCCCGTTCTGACCGCCCGGCACCGGTGAGAACGGCGATCACGTCCGCGATGACGCCGGAGGAACCGGTTCCGTCGCGCCCGGCGACCGGACGTTCATGCGTTCGCCGCCGTGCGCGGGTCACGGCACGGCGGGCCGGAGGCGGGTGATTTCACCGATTCCGGTGGGCGGAAAGTGGGTGATCCTTGCGGCGTGCCGTGCCCGTGGCGCCGTTCGGGGCGGCGGCTGGAGGGAGTCACCTGATGAGTCGATTGACCAGAACGTTGTCAGCGGTCGTGGTGGTGGCCGCCGGGCTGGTCGCCGTGCCGGTCCCGGCGGCCGGGGCCGATCCGGTGCCGGTCGACGTTCCCGCCGTGCAGGGGCCCGTTCCCGGGACGGTTCCGGGTGATCCCAAGGCCCCGGAGGTGGACGGCACCTATCCGTGGATGGCGACCGACGTCGACCTGGCCAAGGCCGGATACGTGGAGCAGGAGTTCTACGTGTCCGGCAAGGCGGACGGTTACAGCACGGCGGGGGCGCGGGTCGGCGAGGACGTGCCGTACCGGACCCGGATCATCGTCCGGCGGCCCGCCAACCCGGCCAGGTTCAACGGCACGGTGCTCGCCGAATGGCAGAACGTGACCGCGGGGTACGACCTCGACGCGCTGTGGAGCCCCGAGCAGATCATGCGCGAGGGCTATGCCTGGGTCGGGATCTCCGCGCAGCGCGTCGGCGTCAACCATCTGCGGACCTGGAGCCCCGCCCGGTACGGGGAGTTGGACGTGACGGGCGGCGGCCAGTTCAACGCCGACGAGCTGTCGTACGACATCTACGCGCAGGCCGCCAAGGCGCTGCGCAGCCCCTCCGGCGTCCGGCCGCTCGGGCCGCTCAAGGTCCGCACCCTGCTGGCGATCGGCGCCTCGCAGTCGGCGGGGCGGATGACCGTCTACTACGACCAGGTGCTGCCGCAGACCGAGGCGGTCTTCGACGGGTTCGCCAACCTCGTCGGCACCGCGCCCTCACGGAAGGGTTCCGAGCCGGTCTTCCACGTCCTGTCGGAGACCGACGTCCGCACCCCGGCCCGCCGCGCCGACGACGACCGGTACCGCCGCTGGGACGTGGCCGGGACCGCGCACTCGGGCTGGAACGGCCAGCAGTACCGCAAGTCGATCCTGGACCGCGACCTCGGCGCCGCCCCCACCTACGACTGCGATCAACCGCCGTTCAGCCGGGTTCCGCTGCACCACGTGATCACCGCGGCGTACGGGCATCTGACCAGGTGGATCCACCGCGGCGTGCAGCCGCCGACCGCGCCGCCGCTGGAGTTCAACGCCGACGGCACCAAGGCGCGCGACGAGCACGGCCTGGCCCGCGGCGGCATCCGCCTCTCCCAGGTCGAGGTCCCCACGGCCCTCAACACCGGGGACAACTCCGGTGAGACGTTCTGCAGGCTGTTCGGCACCCACGTGCCGTTCGACGAGGTCAAGCTCGACGCCCTCTACCCCTCGCACGGCCGGTACGTGAAGGCGGTCGCCGAGTCCGACGCCCGCAACGTCCGCAGCGGCTACCTGCTGCCCGGCGACGCCCGCCAGAACCTCCTGGACGCCGCCCGCTCCGACATAGGCAAGAACTAGCCCCCGCTCTGCGGCAAGCCCCGCGCACACGGAACCCCTCCCTCCGGAGCGGTGAGCCGTTCCGGCATCGGACCACCTCGCCGGTGCCGGAACGGCCCGCCGGACGGGACGGGCGGGGTTCCGGCGGCCCGCCGTGTCCGGTCACCTCGAAGGGAACCCGTCTCATGCCACGATTGCTCCGCCTGTCCGCGTTCCTGCCGGTGGTGGTCGCCGCCGGTCTCCTGGCCGCGCCGTCGCCCGCCACCGCCGAGCCCGTGCCCGTCGACGTCCCGGCGGTGCAGGGCCCGATCCCCGGGACGGTCCCGGGCGACCCCAAGGCCCCCGAGGTGGGCGACACCTACCCGTGGATGTCCACCGACGTCGACCTGGCCTCCGCCGGGTACGTCGAGCAGGAGTTCTACGTCTCCGGCAAGGCCGACGCCTACAGCCTGACCGGCGAGCAGATCGCCGCGGACGTGCCGTACCGGACCCGGATGATCGTCCGCAGGCCCGCCAATCCGCTGAAGTTCAACGGCACCGTGCTGGCCGAATGGCAGAACGTCAGCGCCGGCTACGACATCGACGCGCTGTGGAACCACGAGCAGCTCATGCGCGAGGGCTACGCCTGGGTGGGCATCTCGGCGCAGCGCGTCGGCGTCAACCATCTGCGGACCTGGAGCCCCGCCCGGTACGGGCAGCTCGACGTGACCGGCGGCGGCCAGTTCAACGCCGACGAACTGTCGTACGACATCTACGCGCAGGCCGCCAAGGCGCTGCGCGCCACCTCCGGTGTGCGCCCGCTGGGCCTGCTCAAGCCCCGCACCCTGCTGGGGATCGGCGCCTCCCAGTCCTCGGTGCGGATGACCGTCTACTACGACCGGATCCTGCCCAAGACCGAGGCGGTCTTCGACGGGTACGGCCACATCGTCGGCACCGCCCCCTCACGGAAGGGCGCCGAGCCGGTCTTCCACGTGCAGTCCGAGACCGACGTCCGCACCCCGACCCGCCGTCCCGACGACGACAGGTACCGCCGCTGGGAGGTCGCCGGCACCGCCCACTCGGGCTGGAACGGCCAGGCGTACCGCAAGTCGATCCTGGACCGCGACCTCGGCGCCGCCCCCACCTACAACTGTGCCCGGCCACCGTTCAGCCGAGCCCCGCTGCACCACGTCCTCGCCGCCGCGTACGGTCACCTGACCAAGTGGGTCCAGTACGGGGTGCAGCCGCCGTCCGCCCAGCCGCTGGAGTTCAACGCCGACGGCACCATAGCCCGCGACGAGCACGGACTGGCCCGCGGCGGCATCCGCCTCTCCCAGGTCGAGGTCCCCACCGCCCTGAACGACGGCATCAACTCCGGCGAGACGTTCTGCGTCCTGTTCGGCACCCACATCCCGTTCGACGAGGCCAAGCTCGACGCCCTCTACCCCTCGCACACCCGCTACGTCGCCTCGGTGGCCGCCGCCGACACCCGCAACGTCCGCAGCGGCTACCTGCTGTCCGGCGACGCCCGCCAGAACCTCCTGGACGCCTCCCGCTCCGACATCGGCAAGGACTGACATCCCGCCGGTCTGGGAGGACGACCCCAGAGTCCCGGAAGAAGGGACAGGCGATCCTCACTCCGCTGCGGTCCTCTGTCCCTCCGACGGCAAGCCCCAGGTCCACCGGGCCTGGGGCTTGTCCCTGCCCGCGCTGGGCGGGTCCGGTCAGGGGGTGAGGGCGGTGGCTTGGCGGAGGGCCCGGTAGAGGAGGCGGGCGTCGCCCAGGCGGTGGCGGAGGAGGCGTTCCAGGCCGCCGATGGGGACGAGGTTCTGGGGGGCGCGGGGGTCCTTGTAGTCGACGCCGGCCAGGGCGGGCAGGACGGTGGCGGTGAGGTCGGCCAGGGCGACGACCTCGGCGGGGGTGAGCTCGGCGCCCGCCTCACAGCGGGCGATGCCGGACCAGGGGGCGGTGGAACGGGTGGGCAGGCGCAGGTACCAGGAGTGGCGGGGCCAGCCGCTGCCCATGAGGAAGACGGGGGTGCGCTGGCCCGGGCGGAGTTCGGCCATGACGCCGGCCTGCCTGCCGGACAGGTAGGCGGTGTGGTGGGTCTTGACGTAGCCGACGGTGCGGGGCAGTTGGCTGCGGCCGCGGAGAGGGCCGTCGATGATGAGGAGGTCGTCGCCGGCGTCGTGCGAGCGGTGGCGGGTGGCCAGCGTGACCTCCAGGTCGCCGAGGTCGCGCTGGAGGGCGAGGGAGAGTTGTTCGGCGCTGGCGCCGGCGGCGGAGCGGACGGTGTACTCCCCGGCCCAGGTGTGCAGGTCCGCGGCGTGCTGGGACGGGGTGAACAGGGAACGGCGGACGCCGACGTCGACGAGTTCGGCGGGACGGCCGGTGGGGCCGCAACGGACCACCCCGGCGGCGTAGGAGGCGGCGATGCCGGGGGCGGGCATGGCGCCGCCGGGGTCGCTCACCCAGACCCGGGCCTCGATGCGGCGGACGCCGTCGGCGATCAGCACCGCGCTCGGCAGCGCGACGGCGGCGGGCGTGACCGGGCTCCAGCGGGCCGCCGGGACCTCCACGTCGAGATTGATCTCGGCGGTGGTGGCGTCCATCTCGGTGAGGGCGCCGGCGGTGACCGAGGTGGCGTACCCCGGATCCCACGGGTCGATGGTGATCGGGGCGGGCGGCGCTGGGGCGATGGTCATGTCGTCTTCTTCTCCACGTGCGATCCGGCGGAGTCGCGGGTGATCTCGTACCGCACCGGCACCCGTTCGGCCAGCGCGGGAACGTGCGTGACGATGCCGACCATCCGGTCGCCGGTGGCCGACAGGCGTTCCAGCGTGGTGGCGACGGTGTCCAGGGTGGCCGGGTCCAGCGTGCCGAACCCCTCGTCCAGGAAGATCGAGTCCAGGCTGCGGGCGGCCCCGGCGGCGAGCCCGGCGACCTGGTCCGACAACGCCAGCGCCAGCGCCAGCGACGCCTGGAACGTCTCCCCGCCGGACAGGGTGCGCACGTTGCGACGCATCCCGCCCTCGGCGTAGTCGATCACCTCGATGGTGTTGCGGGCGTCCAGCACCAGCTCGAACTGCCCGTCCGACAGCTCCCGCAGCGTCTGCGAGGCCGCGGCCACCAGCAGCCCCAGGGCCTCCCCGCACAGCCAGCTCTCGAAGTTGTTGGCCCGCAGCCGCAGCGCCAGCTCGTGCGCGACCTCGGCCTCCTCGCGGTGGACGCGGATCTGCTCGCGCAACCGTTCGGCCCGCCGGCGCTGGTCGCGGACGCGTTCCAGGTCGCCCTCGGCGCGGGTGCAGGCGGTGGCGGCGGCCCGGACGATCGCGTCGGGGTCGGGCGGGTGGGGAACGGGGACGCCCTTGTCCGCCAGCAGGGCGCACAGGGCGTCGCGTGCGGCGTCCCGTTCGCGGCGCGCACCGTCGAGGTGCCGTTCCAGGTCGTCGGCCGCCTGGCGGCGGCGTCCGCGTTCGCCGTGGCACCAGGTCAGCAGCGCGGTCCACGCGGCGTGCAGGTCGTCGCGGTCCAGCGGCGGGGCGCCCAGCGGAACGAGGGTGTCCCGTACGGCGTCCAGCTCGCGCAGCGCCCGGGCCGCCTCCTGCCGGAGCCGGGTCTGGTGCCGTTCGGCGTCGGCGGCGGCCGTGCGCGCCGCGCGGGCGGCCTGCCGCGCCTGCCGGAGCCCGTGCTCGGCCTCCTCGATGGCGGTCAGGGTCCGCCGCAGCTCGGCCGCGTCGGGGTGGACCTGGATCTGCTCCTCGCGGACCGCGAGCTGGGCCTGCAGGTTGGACAGCGACTGCTCGGCCTTGAGCAGCCGGGTCTCGGTCTCACGGTGCCGCCGGCGGGTCCGCTCCTCCTCGGCCCGGCAGTCCGCGACGTGACGTTCGGCCTGGTCGAAGGCGGCGGGCGCGGGGTGCGACGGCGGCTCGGCCACCGGGTGCCGGCACACCGGGCAGGGCTCGCCGACCTCCAGGCGCCGGGCCAGGTCGGCGGCGGCGTGCTGGTCGCGGGTCCGCTGGAGGTCCCGCTCGGCCTGCTCGCGGCGGGCGGTCGCCTCGTCCAGCTCCCTGCGGGCGCGTTCCTCGTCGGCGCGGGCGGCGTCCAGGCCGGTGCGGGTGGTGGCGATCTCCGAGGTGAGACGGCCGTGCTCGGTGTGGGCGCGCAGGGCCAGGGTCAGCGCGGCCTTGTCGCCGAGCGCCGACAGCTCCTCCTCGGCCTTCAGCTCCTCGGCCTCGCGGCGGGTCGCCTCCCCGGCCAGCCGCCCGGCCTCCTCGGCGGCGGCGCGCAGGTCGTCGGCGAGGGTCGGAACGTAGGGCGGCATGGCCACCGCGCCCAGCGCCTCGAGCGCGCCCCGGGCCTCCCGCAGCGCGGTCTCCAGCTCGGTGACCCGCCCGTCCAGGCCCCGGAGCGCGCCGATCTGGGCGTGCACCCGGTCGGCGAGGTCCTTCAGCTCCTCGACCCGGCGTACGGCGGCCCGCTCGGCGGCCTCGTCGGCGTCGGCGAGGGAGGCCAGCTGCCCCTCGGCGGCCTGCACCGCGGCGCGGGCCTGCTTCTCCTCGTCGGCGGCGCGCTGTTTGACCGCGTCGAAGACCTCGGCGTCCAGCAGCTGGATCAGCAGTTCCTGCCGCTTGCTCGGCATCGCGTGCAGGAAGTCGGCGAACCTGCCCTGCGGCAGGATCACACACTGGGTGAAGTACCGGTACTCCAGCCCGGTGAGCCGCTGGGTCTCCGCGGTGACGTGCTCGCCCTCGGCCAGGTTCCGCACCACGGCTCCGAGCAGCTCGGTGATGCCCAGCGCGGGATCGACGGCCGGGTCCAGCTCGTCCAGCCTGGCCTCGCGCGTGGTGACCGTCCCCCGGCCGCCGCGGACCAGCGAACGGACGATCCCGTACCGGCGGCCGCCCGACTCGAAGACCAGCCCGACCTTCCCGGAGGTGGCCGACGGGGCCAGCGCCAGGCCGGTCTTCTTCTCGTCGCCCCAGCGCGGCACCGTGCCGTAGAGGGCGAAGCAGATCGCGTCGATCACCGTGCTCTTGCCCGCGCCGGTCGGCCCGACCAGCACGAAGTAGTCCACGTCGTGGAAGTCCACCGAGGTCGGCGCCCGGAAGCTGCCGAAGTTCTCCAGGTGGAGCCGCAGCGGCCGCATCAGCCCTCCCCTCCCCCGGCCTCGGTGATCTCGTCGTACAGGCGGTCGAACAACGCGACGACCCGTTCGTCGGAACGGCCGCTCTGGGCGAGGTAGTCGCGGAAGAGGTCCCGGGGCGTGCGGGGCGCGCCCTCGGCGGTGGTGGCGCGGCGGGTGGCCGTGGTGGGGCGGAAGTCCTCGTCGATGTCCACGGTCAGGGCGTTCGGCAGGATCTCCCGCACCCGGTCGGCCAGCCCGGCGCGGGGCTTCTCGGCGACCACGACCCGCAGCCAGGCGTCGCCGAACTCCTCGGCGCGGGCCGCCAGCTCGTCCAGCGACCCCCGGACCGTCCGCAGCTCCCGGGCGCCGCCGAAGGCGACCTCGCGGACCTGGGCGGGGCGGCCGGGCTCGACGGTGACCAGCAGCGCGCCGGGGGTGTTGGCCTCCTCGCCGAAGTCGACCGCGATGGGGGCGCCGCTGTACCAGATCGGGCAGGGGCCGGGCATCTGCTGGCGGCGGTGCAGGTGGCCGAGCGCGGCGTACTGGGTGGTCGGCGGGAACGCGGTCGCCTCGAAGTAGTAGGAGAAGATCGTCTGCGCCTCGCGTTCGCCGCCGCCCATCTTCCCGCCGGGCAGGGTGCCGTGCGCGGCGACCAGGTTGACCGTGTCGTCGCCGAACCCGGCGGTCAGCGCCCGCGCCAGGTGCGCGAAGCGGTCGGCGTAGCTGCGGTTGTGCTGGTCGGGGGTGTCCGACAGCGCCTCGACCGCACGGACCACGTACCGGTGGGACAGGAACGGCATCGCCGCCAGCCGCACGTCCTCGCCCGCCCGGGTCGTCCACGACACCACCCCGCCGTCGGCCGGGCGGCGGAAGCGCCCGACCACGTGCACGCCGAGCGTGCCGAGCACCGGCCGGTACACGTCCAGCAGGCGGGGGTCGTCGTGGTTGCCGGCCAGCACCACCACCTCGCGGCCGCCCTCCCGCAGCGCCATCAGCGTCTGCATCACCAGCGCCTGCGACGGCGGCGTGGGGGCGGCGGTGTCGAACACGTCACCGGCGACGATCACCGCGTCGACGTCCTCGGCGCGGGCCAGTTCCACCAGCTCGCGCAGGACGGCGGCGTGCTCGTCGGCCCGCGACCGGCCCCGGAGCACCTTGCCGACATGCCAGTCGGCGGTGTGCAGGAACTTCATGTCGGCTCATCCACCTCAGAACGGGACCTCGTCGTCATCGTCGAGCCCGGCGAACGGGTCGGCGGCGCCCTCCGCCCCGGCGGCCGGCGCGGCCCCCTGGAACGAGGAGTCGGACTCGGCCGGGCGGGTCGCCCAGGCGGGGAACGGGAACTCCACCGCCAGCGGCACCGGGATCTCCGGCTGGCCGACGAACATGGTGCCGGGCCTGGCGATCGTCGCGCGGGCCCGCGCCGCCGGGGGCAGCCAGCCGTACTCGGCGCGGGAGGCCTCGGCGGCGTCCAGCCGGCCCGCCACCCGCACCGCGCAGTTGGCCACGATCCGCCGCTCGACCTCCGAGGCGGTCTGCTGGGCGCCGATCAGGATCACCCCGAGGGAGCGGCCCCGTTCGGCCACGTCCAGCAGGATCTCCTTGATCGGCGAGCCGCCCTCGCGGGGGGCGTACTTGTTCAGCTCGTCCAGCACCACGAACAGCAGGGGCCGGGCGCTGCCGGTGCTCTCCTTGCGGCCGAACTCGCCGCGCAGCACCACGCCGACCACGAACCGCTGCGCCCGTTCCGGCAGGTTGTGCAGGTCGACGATGGTGACCTGGGCGTCGGAGGTGGTGATGGAACGATCCTTGCGCGGCGGCAGGTCGCCCCGCACGATCGTCTCCAGCGGCCGCACCGAGGACCGCAGCCGGCGCAGGAACGCGTTGATGGTGCCGATCCCCACCAGGCCGCCGCCGGCCCACTCGGCGCGGGTGTCCTCGTCGGTCAGCTCGGTCTCGATCAGGTCGACCAGGTCCTTGTAGGTGCGGCAGACCGTGCCGAGCCCGCCGTCGGGCTTGCGGATCCGCACCGCGCCGCCGTCCTCGGCCTCCTGGGCGTCGCGCCGCAGCCGGGCGGCGACCTGCCCGATCAGCAGCGTGTACTGGGCGCGTTCGTCCTCGGTGTCGGCGAAGACGTAGCGCAGCAGCTCCTCGCGGCAGAACTCGGTGAGCGTCCAGTAGAACGGCCCGACGCCCTGGGTGCGCGAGGAGACGTTCGGGACGCCGTTGGGGTCGCCGGGCCGGGGCGGGGCGAACACGTGCACGCTGCCGAACGGCCCGGCGGGCAGCCCGAGCTTGGCGTAGGCGGCGCGGGCCCGCTCGTCCAGCCGGTTGTTGGCGTGGTCGATGAACAGCAGGTCCTCGCCCTTGACGGAGAAGATCAGCGCCTTGGTGTTGGCGGCCTCCGCGCCCAGCGCCCCCGAGTTGAAGATCGAGTACAGCAGGAACGTGGCGAACGAGGTCTTGGTCGCCACGCCCGACACCCCGGAGATCGACACGTGCGCGCCGCGGGTGCCGTCGAGGAAGTCCAGGTTCAGATGGATCGGCTCGCCGTCGCGGCCCAGCCCCACCGGGATCCGGCGCTGCATCACGTCGAAGTACAGCGCCAGCTCCCGGTCCTCGTCACCGGCCCGGTAGGCGACCGTGCCCGGCAGCGGCGGCACGTACATCTCCGGGTCGACCCGGGTCACGGTGACCTCGGCGGCCTCCACCACCGCCGCCGGCAGCACCCCGTCGGCGATCAGGAACACGTCCGAGTCGTAGGCGGCGCCCTCGTGCCGCGCCTGGATGTCGGTCACCACCCCCGCGATCAGCACCGACCCGCCGTCGGGCAGCTCCCGCCGAGTGGCCACGACCTCGTCGAGCTGCACCACCTGTCCCGGCTCCAGCCCGACCCAGAACGACAGCGGCGTCGCCGACTGCGTGCCGAGCACCCGCCCTATGGCCTGCCCGGCGACGGCCTTCGACGCCGCCTCACCGTCCGTTGTCCGTGCCACCATGCAGGCGCTCCCACCCCATTGACCTCGCCAGCCACATATTGCCCGGAAGGTTAATCGCAGGGGCGGACACTTTCGCGGTGAATCAGAGCAGGTCCTCCTCGAAGGTTCGCATGTACTCCCGTTCCGGCCCCTCCAGCACGTCCCGGCGGATCCGCCGCAGCGGCTCGATGTCCTGCCCCGTCACCAGCCCCGTCGCGATGTGCAGTGCGTGGATCGCGTGCAGCTGCGCCTTCCGGCAGGACGTCGCCCGTTCCACGGCGGCCATCGTCGCCAGCACGCGCGCCAGAGTCCGCACCTCGAACGGGTCGTAGGAGCCGAGCCGGTCGGTCACCCGGTCGGCCGCGTTACCCCGCAGTCCCGGATCGAAGGACGTGATCTCCCTGATCAGCACGGCCAGTTCGCAGTCTCCGACCGCCATCCTCCGTCTTTCCTCCTTCCGAGATCACATGTGCGCGCGATGCGGATTTTGGCAGAGTTGTCCCCGCGAAAAAGGGAGGTGAGCGGTGCCCGCGGCCGATGCGCTCGAGCCGGAGGACCCGCGGCGGGTGGGTCCCCACACGCTGCTCGGCCGGCTCGGCGCCGGCGGGATGGGACGGGTCTATCTCGGCCGTTCCCCGGGCGGCAGCCTGGTCGCCGTCAAGGTCGTGCACGAGCGGTACGCGGCCGACGAGCGGTTCCGGGCGCGGTTCGCCCGTGAGGTGACCGCGGCACGGGCGGTGAGCGGGGCGTTCACCGCGCCGGTGGTGGACGCCGATCCCGGTGCCCCCACCCCCTGGCTGGCCACCGCCTACCTGCCCGGGGTGTCGCTGCAGGAGGCGGTGCGCGAGCACGGGCCGTGGCCGGCGCCCTCGGTGCTGGCGCTGGGGGCGGCGCTCGCCGAGGCGCTGCTGTCGATCCACCGGGCCGGGATCGTGCACCGGGACCTCAAGCCGTCGAACGTGATGCTGTCGGCCGACGGGCCGCGGGTCATCGACTTCGGGATCGCCCGGGCCGCCGACGCCGCCGCGATCACCCGGACCGGGGCGGTGCTGGGCACCCCCGGATACCTGCCGCCCGAGCAGGCGCTCGGCGCGGAGGTGGGGCCGGCCGGGGACGTGTTCGCGCTGGGCGCGGTGCTGGTGTTCACGGCGACCGGGAACGGGCCGTTCGGTGCGGGCCCGATGGTGGAGATGCTGCGCCGCGTGGTGCACGAGCCGCCCCGGCTGGACGGCGTCGCCGATCCCCGGCTGCGCGAGGTGGCCGCCGCGTGCCTGCGCAAGGATCCCGCCGCCCGGCCCACGCCCGCCGACCTGCTGCGGGAGCTGGGCGGCGGGGGCGTCCCCCGGCCGCCGGACGCGGTGCTGGCGCAGATCGAGCACCAGGCGGCACTGCCCCTCCCCGGCCGGGGGATACGGCGCCGGGCGCTGGTGGCCGGTGCCGTATCCGGAGTGCTGGCGGTGACCGCCGGAGCGGCCTGGGCCGTGGGGCGGTCGGGTTCCCGCCCGGATCCCGCCGCGTCCGCCGCCGGGCCGGCGCCGCCGTCGCCCATCGGGAGGCCGGGCAGGCTGCTGTGGCAGCACGACGCGGGCCGACCGCTCCGGGTGGCGCCCGCCGCGGTCTCCGGACGGGTGGTCGCCGGCGACGACGGCGGGCGGCTGCACGCGGTCAACGCCTCGGACGGGTCGGCGGCCTGGCGGTATCCGGCCTCGGACAGGCCCGTCACCGCGGTGGCGGCGGCCGGGAGCACGGTGGTCGCCGGATGCCAGGACGGCACCGTCCACGCGGTGGACGTCCGGTCGGGGCGCCGGATCTGGCGGCGCGAGCTCGGCAGGTCGACGTTCTCCGTCCTGGTGTCCGGACGGACGGTGTACGCGGCGGCCGGAACGGAGGGTCTCTCCGGCGTCGTGGTCGCGCTGTCGCTCACCGACGGGACGCCGCGGTGGCGGCATGAGACGACGACGGCCGTGTCGGGGCCGTTCGGGGTGGCGGGCGGGCTGGTGGTCGTGCCCGACGAGACCCTGTACGCGCTCGACGCCAGGTCGGGCTCGGTGCGGTGGCGTTCCGACGTGGACCTGCCCGTCGGCGCGGCGGCGGCGGGCCCGTTCGTCTACTCCACCACCGAGGCGCCCGCGCTGCACGCGCGGGACCCGGCCACCGGCGAGCACCGGTGGGCGTACGAACCCGACGACGAGATCGTCGCACCGGTGACGCGGCACGGCTCGGCGGCGTACGCGGCCGACCGCACCGGGACCGTCTACGCGCTGGCGGACGACGGGCGGCGGCTGTGGCGCACCCAGCTCAGCGGCGAGGTGCACGGGGCCGTGGCCGGCGACGGCCGGCGCCTGTTCGCCGGGGCCGGAGACGGGCGGGTGTACGGCCTCGACCTCGCCGGCGGGTCGATCGTCTGGACGTATCAGACCCGTGCCGCCGTCACCGCGTCCCCGATCCCGGCCGGCCGCTCGTTGTTCGTCGCGAGCACGGACGGCTACCTGTACGCCCTCGACGCTGGAGCATGATGAGACCCCTGCTGCCCGACGACCCCGTGGCGTACGGCCCCCATGTCCTGCTGGCGCGGCTCGGCGCGGGCGGAACGGGCGTGGTGTACCTGGCGCGGTCGCCCGGCGGGCGGCTGGTCGCGGTCAAGGCGGTGCACTCCGAGCTGGCGGCCGACCCGGCGTTCCGGGAACGGTTCGCCCGGGAGCTGGCGGCGCTGCGGGCGGCGGGCGGGGCGTTCACCGCGTCGCTCGTCGACGCCGACCCCGACGCGTCCCGGCCGTGGCTGGCGACCGTCTACCTGCCCGGCGCCACCCTGGAGGAGGTGGTGCGGGCGACGGGGCCGCTGCCCGTTCCGGCCGTGAACGCGCTGGGCGCCGGGCTGGCGGAGGCGCTGGTGTCGATCCACCGGGCCGGGGTCGCGCACCGTGACGTCAAGCCGTCGAACGTGATGATCACCCCGTACGGTCCCCGGCTGATCGACCTGGGCATGGCCCGGCCGCCGGGCACGACGGAGCTGCCGGAGACGATGCCCGGGACGCCCGGCTACCTGCCGCCGGAGCAGGCCTCCGGAGGCGAGGGCGGGCCTGCGGGAGATGTGTTCTCGCTGGCGGCGGCGCTGGTGTTCGCGGCCACGGGGGCGGGGCCGTTCGATGCGGACACGGTGCCGGCGGTGCTGTACCGGGTGCTGCATGCGGCGCCCTCCCTGGACGGCGTGACCGATGCCCCGCTGCGGGCGTTCCTGGGCTCCTGCCTGAGCCGGGATCCGCAGGAACGGCCCACCGCGGCCCAGGTGATGGAGTTCTTCGCCGGGCGGGCAGGGGCCGGGCTGCCCTTCGCTGCGGCGGCCGTGGTCCACCAGGCGGCGGGCCGGGTGCCTCCGCCCGGAGCGCCACCGTGGCGCATGGCGCCGTCCGTCAAAAGGCGGCGGATGGTCAAAGGGCTGGTCATCGGCGGGGCGGTGGCGCTGGCCGGTGGGACGGCGGGGGCCGCGGGACTGCTCGTGTCGCGTGCGCCGGACAGCCCGGAGGAGTGGCGGCGCCGGTTGCCGGAGAACGCGTCCGAGGTGTTCCCGGCGGGGGCGATGGTGCTGGCGATGGGCTACGACCTGGGGTGCTACGCCCTGGACGGGCGGACCGGGAAACGGCGCTGGCACCGGTCCGATCTGTCGGTGTCGCCCAACCTGGGAGGGCTGCTGCTCGCCGGGGACGTTCCCGTGGGCTACGACTCCCGCGCGGTGTACGCCCTGAACCCCTCCACCGGCGAGGAACTGTGGCGGCACAGCGCGGAGTCGCGCTGGCATCCGCCCGCGTGCGACCGGAACATCGTCTGCATCCCCACCTCGGAAGGGGTGGGGGAAGGTCTCCTCATCGGCCGCGACGCACGGACGGGGGCGGAACGGTGGCGCAGGGCGGTGGGCACCCACGTCCGCGACACCGGTGTCGCCCTCGGAGGCGGAGTGGCGTACTTCAGCGCCGAGGGAGGCGCCCTGGAGGCGGTGGAGGCCGCCACCGGCCGGTCCCGCTGGCGGGTCGTCCTGGGCAGGGGAACGCTGTACCGGATGGACACGCCGGTCGTGGCGGGCGGCACCGTGTACGTGTTCGACAACGCGGGCGTCCTGCACGCGCGAGCGGCCGGGGACGGCGCCCGCAGATGGACGGCCGAGGTGGGCGGCGTCCCCGGGGATCTGGAGACCGAGCAGGTCATGGTGGTCGGCGACGCCGTCCACGCGATGACCACGGACGGCACGATCCGGTCGTTCGACGCCGCGACCGGGCGGGCGCGGTGGCGGCTGCCCACCGGTGTGCGGGCGCGCCGCCGGCTCGCCGGGCAGATGACGCCGGCGGGGGACGTGCTGCTGGTGATGGCGCACGAGACGCTGCTGGGGGTGGGCGCGGCGGACGGCCGGGTCCGCTGGCGGCAGGAGATCGGCATCCAGGAGTCGGCGCCGGTCCTGGCCGGCGGCCTGGCGCACCTGCGCACGCTGCACGGGATCCGGTCGTACGACCCCGCCGACGGACGCCCCGTGCGCCTGCTGGCCAGCAGCCGGTACTCCACCCCGAGCACCCTGCGCGCGCACCGGGACCTGGTGCTGTGCTCGGTCTATCCGGCCGACGTGGTCGCCCTGCGACCGCGCTAGAGGCATCGCGCCCGGGCCGTCCTCACCCCCGATAGTGGGCGAGGCAGCTGGTGAACCCCGGATTGGCCTGTTCGACGAGGACCCGGCCGCCCACGCTGACGCGGCAGCGGATCACTTGGAGGGTGTGGGTCATCTCGATCCCGCCCGTCAGGCTGAACGGTATGGTCTTGGCCTCCTGGGGGTCGAAGGGGAGCTCCAGGCGCCACGGCAGTTTCACCTTGGTGCGCTGAACGTACCGGTGGGCCTCGCTGTCCCAGTAGCCGATCTGCCTGGCCGTGCCCTTGCCGAGCAGTTCGTAGACGACGGTCGGGGTCTGCGCGGGGTCCTGCGTGCCGACGTTCGGCAGCCGTTCCAGGACCCGCTGCGCCAGGCCCGCGAGCGTGGTCTTGGGATCCTGCCCCTTGCGCTTGTCGTTCACGGTCATGGTGATGGAGACCAGCAGGCTCCCCCGGCGTGCCTGGATCTCGTACTCGACGAACTCCGAGCCGTCGATCCCCAGCGTCGCGTAGTCGAACCAGCTCGCGTCCGCTCCCCGCACCAGGTCGGCGACCAGGATCGTCTGCCGCCGGTCCGACAGCATCCGTTCCTTGTGCCGCCGCAGCGTCTGCTCGTATTCGAGTTCCGCCGTCTTGGCGCTCGGCCGCAGCGCCACCTGGAACGTGGAGCCCAGAATCCGCCGACACACCACCCGGTCGGGCTGGTCCGCGCTGATCTCCTTGGACTCGTAAGGCATCTGGGGGTGTCCGTACTGGGCATAGTCAGCCGACGTCAGCAGGTCGCACATGTCCTCGGTGACCTGCCCGTTCACCGGCTGCGGCCATCCCCCCGGCGGCGCCGTCACACGGTTGGCCGCCGTTTGTCCCCCACCGCCGCCGCCGTCATCACCGCCGTTGCACGCGGCCACCGACACCAGCATCGCCGCCGCAATTCCAACCGACCATCGACGCCGCATTATCCCGCTCCCTTACTTCCGGCACCCCGTCCGGCACGACGGTAACCGGACCATCCTCCGATATCAGCGGAATCGGCATCCAACCGGTCACATCCCGATCACGGCCCCCAAAACCTGATCAGCCGTTGACCCCGGTGGAGCGTGCGCACGTGAAGGACTCGAGAACGAAATTTGTCGGCTGCGGATGGGGAATGAACTCCTGGAAAGACCCGCCTGACCAACGGGAAGATCCTCGATGCCGGCCGGCGTGGACGCCTGGGGCGAGTTCCCCGAACTTCTACGCACCGTCACCGGACTGGAGATCCACCGGGTGCGGGGACCGGTCACCTCTGAACGGCGCTTCCTGGGAGGCGGTCGTCTGATCGCCGGAGGGCCACGGGTCGGCGACCGCGTGCAGCAGCCGATCGACGACCGACAGATCTCCCACGACGGCCACACTGCCGTCGGCGCATGCGGTTGCGAGTTCGGCCGGATCGGCCAGCAGGGCGCTGAGCGTCTTGGGCTCCGTACGGAGCGAGACGGCCGCCGTCGCAGGTTCACCGGGCCGCACCTGAACCCGTCCGGACTCCAGGCGGACCGTCCACACCCGGCCGTCGAGCTCGAGACGGCACGTCGTCGGCGGCGCCGCGGGGTCGGGGCGAGCGGCGCGTTGCAGAAAGAGCAGCACGGAGGTGGCGCTGAGCGCGGTCGGCGGCGGGGGTTGCGGGGCGTCGACGCCCCAGTCGCCCAGAGCCAGCAGGATCGGTTCCAGCTTCCGGCCCCATTCGGTCAGTTCGTAGACCCGCGGGCCTTCCCCCGACGCCGGTCCACGGCGGATCACCCCGTTGTGCTCGAGTTCTCGGAGCCGGTCCGCGAGCAGGTTCGAGCTGACGCGGGGAAGAGCATGCCGCAGCTCTGAGAAGCGTTGAGGCGCCAGGAGCAGCTCGCGGACGACCAGCAGGGCCCATCGCTCCCCGACGACGTCGAGGGCCCGGGCGATCCCACATGAGTCCCGATAGCTACGGCTGGTCGGCATGACCGCCCTCCTCCTCCAACTGATCCGAAACTACCACAGCCCTTGATTGTTAATTGCAACCAAGCATAGTTGACTTTTACAACCAAACGCGGTTACCGTCGCTCGACCAGCCGTCCCGGACCCAGGACGGCGATGAGGGCGCTCGACGCGGGCCGCCCGGCGCACGGGGAGGACGGATCATGGGGCGGCCACATGTCCACGCCGAGATCACCGGACCCATCCGGCGACCCTCGGCGGCCCGATCATTGCGGTGATCTCCATCCCGGTCGCCTGGACCGCCGGCTTCCCGAAGCCTCCGGTGATCGCGGACGCGACAGAGCCCGCAGCGGCGACGGACGTGCCCCCCGAGCCTGCGTAACCAAAGAAAATCAATCACCTGGAGGACGCACATGAGCGGCTTGCTGCTGGAGAACAGGAACGCTGTGATCTATGGGGGCGGGGGTGCCCTCGGCGGAGCCATCGCACGGGTGTTCGCCCGGGAAGGCGCGAAGGTCTTCATCGCCGGGCGGACGCAGGCGAAGCTCGACGCCGTGGCGCGCGACATCGCCGCCGCGGGCGGAACGGCCGAGACCGCGCAGGTCGACGTTCTCGATCAACAGGCGGTCGAAAAGCACGCCGATGCGATCGCGGCGACGGCCGGCGGCATCGACATCGCCCTCAACGCCGTGAGCGTCATGCACGACCAGGGGACTTTGCTGGCGGACCTCTCGCTGGAGGAGTTCATGCGGCCGATCGACGGTTTTCTGCGGGCGCTGTTCATCACGAGCAAGGCCGTGGCGCGGCACATGGGCCGCGAGCGTCCCGGCGTCATCCTGACGCTGTCCGAGCCGGGCGCCAAACTGGCCGTGGGCGGCATCTTGGGGCACGGCGTGAGCTCGGCCGGCAAGGAGGCGTTCTCGCGCCTTCTGGCCGCGGAGCTGGCACCCGGCAACATCCGGGTCGTCGACATCCGTCCACACGCCGTCATCGATGCGCCGGCGGCCGGTTCCTACACCAAGGACCTCTTCGAACAGTCCGCGGCAGCGGCCGGGCAGTCGGTCCAGGAATTCCTCGAGGCCGGGGGGATGGTGCAGGGGACGCTTCTGAAAAGGCTGCCCACGCTCTCCGAGATAGCGGAGACGGCCGCGTTCCTGGCTTCGGATCGCGCCGGAGCCATGACCGGAACAGTTGTCAACCTGTCCGGCGGCGCGCTTGTGGACTGAGTTTCGTCCGAGGCGCGAACGCAGTTGAAAGGAGATCACCAACGCCGCCGGGCCATTCCGAGTGACGCGGGGTGACGGTGTGCGGCCGAGCCGGGGCGGGGTCTGCGGCACGCCGTATCGATTGCGGTGAAACGAGAAGACGCAGAACCCGCATGAAGGTGGTCCTTCCACAGATCAGCTTCATGTGGCGGTCGCCCACGGCCCGACCGGGTCGGGGCGGTCAGGCGGACGGGTGGAGGCTGGCGTCCACCAGGCCGTCGGTGATGAGGGCGGCCAGGGCGGTGCCCTGGTGGAAGGCGCGGTGCAGGGTGGTGCGGAACTCCTCCAAGCGGCGGAAGACCTCGCCGTAGCGGTGCTGGTCGGAGAGGGGGAGCAGGGGGAGTTCGGCGCGGCGGGCGTCGATGCGGTAGGTGGAGGACAGCACCGAGTAGTGCTTGTGGTTGCGGGCGCCGCGGATCATCCCGGCCAGGAAGTGGGGATCGAGGCGGTCGGGGTCCGGGCGCAGCAGGATGAGGTGGCGGCCCAGCAGGGCGCCGTCCTCGGTGATCACGCGGGCCACGGGTTCGCGGGCGGTGGTGGGCACCACCACGTCGCCCGCGCGCACGGGGATGTGCTCGGTGAGGTCCGTCGCGTCCCCGCTCGGCGGGGCGCCGTTCGTCACGTCCCCGGTCGTGAGGACGGTCCGCCCGCCGGAGTCCGCGGGCCGTTCCGTCGCGGTGGGCGGGGCGGAGGGCTGCGCTGTCGCGGTGGCCGGCGGCCCCAGGATCTCGAGCATGCCCATGCGGGCCATCTCGGCGACCGTGACCAGGGGGCTGCCGAAGCCGTCCTGCGCCGGTCGCACCTCGGGCAGCAGGCCGCCCAGCTCCTCCAGGGCCCGTACGACCTCCGTGCGCAGCCCGGTGACCTGCTCGATCGCGGGCACCGCCGGGGGCCGGGTGACATGGCGGGCCGGCAGCAGGTCGACCTCCTCGTCGAGCAGGTCGATGATGCGGACGGCGCGGCCCAGACCGGGCCGGTCGAGGTCGGCCTCGGGGTCGGCGGAGAACCTGCGCCACAGCTCGGCGGCCGGTGCGGCGAAGTCCTCCTTGGCCTCGGAGGTGTCGATCATGAGGATCTGGCCGGGCGTCCGCTCGTCCGGCAGGGGACGGCGCAGCACCCAGACGGTGAGGGCGACCGCCATGTTGGGGACCGCCCCCTGGGGCAGGGAGATGACCGCGCGCAGGGCGCCGCGGCGCAGCAGCTGGGCGCGGATGCGGCGGCCGGCGCGGCGGCCCGCGGCGGCGGGCGGCATCACGACCAGCGCCAGGCCCCCGGGCCGGCAGTGCGCCAGCGCGTGCTGGACCCAGGCGAGCTCGGACTCGGTGCGCGGGGGCAGCCCGTACTGCCAGCGCGGGTCGGCCGACAGCTCGTCGTAGCCCCAGTTGCGGTCGTTGAACGGCGGGTTGACGACGACCAGGTCGGCCTGCACGTCCGCGAACCGGTCGTCGCGCAGCGAGTCGCCCTCCTCGATCCGCGCGTCCGCGCCGCGCAGGGCCAGCCGCAGGGCGGTCAGCCGGGCCACCGTCTCGTCGCAGTCCTGCCCGAGCACGCCGGCCGGCGGCCGGCGGCGCTCCAGCATGCCGATCAGCAGCGCCCCCGAACCGCAGGCCGGGTCGAAGACAGTGCGCACGTCGGGTCCGGCCAGCTTCTCCAGCAGGGCGACCACCTCGGCGGGGGTCTCGTACATCCGCCGTTTGTGCAGGTCCAGATAGCGTTCGCGGAGGAACTCGAACGCGCCGAGGGCGCCGCGCCGGTCCGCCAGCGTGGCCAGGCGCCGGATCAGGGACGCGTACTCGGCGGACACGACCGCCGGGAACACCATGCCGCCGGGCAGCCCCGCGACCGCCTCGTTCACCGCGCACGGCAGCCGTTCGACCAGCTCGGCGTCGGTGCCCGCGGCCAGCTCCCGCCAGGTGCCGTGATCGCGCCGCAGGAACAGCAGGAACGCGCCGACATGGCCGAGCGCGTCGGCGAGCTTGACGTCGTCGACGGTCTGCCGGAGCTCCTGCCAGATGTGCTCGTCGTCGGCGGACTCCTTCAGCTTGCCCTGCGCCGCCAGCCAGTCGCGCACCTGCCGCAACGAGAACGCCGGGCTGGTGGCGGTGCCGCCCACCGGCTCGGGGAAGTCGTCGTGCCGCTTGCGCCAGTTGCTCACCGCGGCCCGGCCCACCCCGGCGAGCCGGGCGATGTCGGCGGCGGTGATCGTCGCGTCCTGCGGCATGGCGAGCTCCCCGAAGTCATGCGTCATCGCCGGAAGTGACGGCGCTGAGGCCATTGAGCCTACTGGAGTGGGCCCTTCAACCGGACAACGACCCCGTTGTTGATGCACTTCACAATACGAACGATTCCACCGGCAGGCTCAACTCCGCCGGCACACTCTTCCGAAGATGAGCCGAGGGAGGAGTTTGTTAATGGAAGAGCACCATGCCGCCCCGGCCGATGATTCTTCAACCACTTCCCCTACATCCTTCCTCGGACCACCCCAAGTCATCGACAAGACCAACGCGCCCCGCCGAAACCGAGGAACATCCGCCCCACCGCTCCCGGGTCATGTGGGGGGTGCGGTGCCCGCGGCGGTGAGGCGGGAGCGGGCGGCGGTGTGGGCTCGGAGGGCGCGGGAGAGTTCGGCGGTGTCGGGTGGGGCGGCGGTGGGGGTGTTCAGGTAGTCGGTGCAGTCGCGCAGCCAGTGGCGGATGGTCTGTTCGGTGCGGGCGGCCTCGCGGCGGTCGGCCTCCTGGGCCAGGCGCTCCCGCTCGGCGGCCACGGCGGCCAGCAGGTCCTCGTCGCCGGCGAGGGCGCGCACGTCGGCGAGCGGGTAACGGCCGAGCTGGTCGATCGGCAGGTCGCGCTGCCCGGCGATGCGGGTGAAGACCTCCTTGGTCCAGCCCAGGAGGGCGGCCGCGCCCTTGGCGCTGACGGTGTCGAAGCAGGGGCCCTTGCGCGCGGCGCCGATCTCGGTGACCCGGTCGGGGTCGAGGGCGTCGATGTCGTGGAGGGCGTACAGCGGACGGCCCTGGTAGCGGCCGGTCACCGGCAGTTCCCCGGAGACGACGAGGACTTCCACGTCGGCGGGCTCCACGTCGAGGCCGACGCGGACGGCGAGGCGTTCGGCGGCCTTGACGGCTCCGATCGGCGGGTCCTCGCCGAGGACGGAACGGATGTGCGCGGCGCGGGGCGGCAGGTCCGCGGCCGCGGCGGCCGACCAGCGGCCGTCCTCGCCGTCGGGCGGCGGGACCAGTCCCCGTTCGACCGCCAGGCGCAACTGCCAGCGGGCCAGCTGCATCCTGGCCGCCAACTGCGCGAAGCCGTAGCCGGTGCGGGATGCGGTCTCGGTCATGGTGCTCGGTCCTTTCCGTGCGGGATTCACCGACCATCGTGGGCCCCTCGCGCCGGCACCAAAAGTGGAATGCCATTCTGTGGACAAGCGTCCGGCAACCGCGAAACGCCCCGCCGCGCGAGGCCGTCGCGGGCATCGGCATCCGGCCGCCGTTCCCGCCTCGCAGAGGCCGCCTGCAAGGTCAATTCCCCTGGACGACACAGTCGCCTCACCGGCGTCGCCGCGACCGCTCGCCCTGGTCGCCTCACCGGTCGCAGGTCATGCCACCTGCCGGCGCCGTGCCCGGCATCGTGCCCGCAAGGCGGCGGTCTCGCCTTGCCGCGACGGGCCGTGCACATCCAGCGTTAAATGACGTTGAGGCCCCACCGAAAACCGTACAGCCCGTTCCCCCAAAGGTGCGGAGAAAGCGAACGAAGCCGGTTTCAGACACCACCGGGGAGTTGACCCGCAGGAATATGGGACAGCAAAAGGGAGAACGGCAACATGCGGGTCATCGAGCGTTCATCAGGTGGGCGGCGGGGCGTTCGCCGTGCCTTCTTACAGTCGGCGGAGCCGCGGCACCGGATCGTTCTCGCACCCCCAGGAGACATCTCGATGGAACGCCGTACCTTCCTGCGCGCCTCGATCGCCGGGGCCGGAGCCGTCGCCTTCTCCGGAAGCCTGTGGCAGGGCGCCGCGCTCGCCGCCCCCGCCCAGAACGCCCCCAGCCCCTACGGCCCCCTGCAGCCCGCGGACGCCAACGGGATCCAGTTGCCGGCCGGGTTCACCAGCCAGGTCGTGGCACGGTCCGGGCAGGTCGTCCCCGGAACGTCGTACACCTGGCACAGCGCCCCTGACGGCGGGGCCTGCTTCGCCGACGGCACCGGCTGGATCTACGTGTCCAACTCGGAGATGGGCAGCGGGGCCGGAGGCGCGTCGGCCATCCGGTTCAACTCCAGCGGCGCCGTCACCTCGGCGTACCGGATCCTGGGCGGCACCAACCGCAACTGCGCCGGCGGCGCCACCCCGTGGAACACCTGGCTGTCGTGCGAGGAGGTCAACGACGGGCGGGTGTGGGAGACCTATCCGTTCGGCGGGACGGCGGTGGTCCGCCCGGCGATGGGGCGGTTCAACCACGAGGCGGCGGCCGCGGACCCGGTGCGGCGCGTCATCTACATGACCGAGGACGTCAGCGACGGCTGCTTCTACCGGTTCGTGCCCACCACCTGGGGCGACCTGTCCTCGGGGACCCTGCAGGTGCTGCGCGCCGGAACGGGGACCTCGGGGTCGTTCACCTGGGCGACGGTGCCGGACCCGGACGGGTCGCCGACCGCCACGCGCAACCAGGTGTCGGGGGCCAAGCGGTTCAACGGGGGCGAGGGCTGCTACTACGCCAACGACACGGTGTGGTTCACCACCAAGGGCGACAACCGGGTCTGGCAGGTGAACCTCGCCTCCGGCACCTACGAGCTGGCCTACGACGACAGCCTGGTCAGCCCGGGGACGCCGCCGCTGACCGGGGTGGACAACGTGACCGGCTCCCGCTCCGGGGACCTGTACGTGGCCGAGGACGGCGGGAACATGGAGATCTGCATGATCACCCCGGACGACAGGATCTCGGTGTTCCTGCGGATCAACGGGCAGAGCGGGTCGGAGATCTGCGGCCCGGCGTTCAACCCCGCGGGCAACCGGCTGTACTTCTCCTCCCAGCGCGGCACCACGGGCTCCTCGTCCGGGGGCATCACCTACTGCGTCACCGGGCCGTTCCGTACCTGAGCGGTCGCCGGGTGACGGCGCCGTCATGAACGCGGTCTCCCGGCGACAGGCGTACGGCCGCGCGCACCGGTCCGGGCGCGCGGCCGTCCCCCGCACGCGGATCTAGACTGCAGGGCATGCGACGGCTGTCCAGCACCGTGGTCGTCATCGCCGGTGAGGGCGCGAAGGACGTGATCTCCGGGCTCGACGGCCTGCACAACGTACGGGCCCTGGCACGCGGGGAGCGCACGCCGGCCGAGTTCACCGACCACATCACCCGGACGACCGCGACGTACGTGGTGCACGACGCGGATCCGCTGGCCGACGTCGGCGAGGCGTGGGCGGACTTCTTCGACGGCGCCGGAGTCACCGGGACGCTGGAGACGGTCATCGAGCAGACCCTGGCGGACCTGCGCGCCGAACGCCTGCTGCTCCCCGACTACTACGTGGTCCTCGATCCGGAGAACATGCCCCCGACCCGCCGCCACTGGTGGCTCGGTGTGCTGGCCGGCGCCGCCCCCGCCCGCGTGGTCCCCGCCCACGCCTCCATCGCCCAGGTGGCCGGCACCCTCGCCCATCTGTCGGCCGGCCGCTGGTGGCCGGCCGACCTGGAAGGCTGGCTCCGCGCCCTTCCCCGGGTGGTCCCCGACCGCGCAGGGCTTCCCGCCTGACCCGCCGTTTCCACGTCCAAGGCTCGCGTCCCGCCCCACGCTCACCGGCGTGGAGGCCGGACTTTGTGGGGCGCGGCACCCGAAGAGGGTGCGGCGTGGCGGGGTGGTCGCTGGGAGTAATCCAAGTGAGGGTTCCGAGCGTCTCATGGTGTGTACGATCAGCGCTCTCACGGTTACTTGTCGCCACCACAGGGAATGATGAACCGTCTCATCGCAGATGCCACAGGCACCGGGTGGATCCGCCGCGCCCTCGGGTGGGGATGCGGGTCGCTGGTGTTCGCGGTGCTGGCCGCCGCCCTTGTGCTCGTCCACGTCCGGCCCGCCCATGCCGATCCCCGTCAGGAACGGGAGCACCGGCCGCACAGGTGCGAGGAGTTCGGGCGGATGTTCGGCCCCCGGGCCGAGGAGGCGTGCCTGGAGGTCTGGCGTTCGCCGCAGCGCGACTCGTGGGACGACCGGCGTTACGGGCCCGACTACCGGCGCCGGGGACGGCTCCCGCGCGAGTGGTGGCCGCCGCAGCGCGGGATGCCGCAGCCCGGCGACGTTCCGCAGGACCGTGACGAGGGCGCCGTGACCGTACCGGCCGCACCGGCCGCACCGGCCGCGCCGGAGCCGCCCCGGACCCAGCGGCCGAAGCGGATCCCGCGGCCTGCGCCGTCGCACACCGTCCCGCCGCCGAGACCGCAGGGCACGCCGAGCGTTCCGGCGCCGCCCCGGGCGATCGTCGAGAAGGCGCCGCTGACGCTTCCGCCGATGCCGCTGCTGGGTCTGCTGATGCTGCTGCTCCCGGTGGCGGCGATCGGGCTGACGGTCCGGCAGCGGACGCTGGCCGCGGCGTCCGGGAGCGGGACGCTGACGCTTCCGCCGCTGCCCGCGCCGGTCGCCCCGGTCTCCTACACGAAGGTGCCCGACCCGTTCGCCGTCCCGGTGCTGGCGCTCAGCGGGCAGGGGGTCACCGGCGCCGTCCGGATGATCACGTTGGCGACTTTGGAACGGGCCAGCGAACCGGTGCTGGTCGTGCTGCCCCGGGCCGACGCGACGGTGCTGTTCGGGCTGGCCGAGGACGAACTGCTGGACGAGCCCCTCGACCGGCTCTTCCTGCCCGGCACGCTGGACGCCGCGCTCGCCTACCTGGAGACCGAGCTGAGCATCCGTGACAACTCCGCGCCGACGGGACGGGAGCCCCGGCTGCTGCTGGTCGCCGACTGCGAGCGGGAGACCGGCCGCGTCAAGGCGCTGCTCGCCCGCCATCCGGGGGCGTTCTCTGCGATCCTGCTCGGCGACTGGCCGGACGACCAGGTCACCGTGGCCGAGGACGGCACCGTCCGGATGCCGCCCGCGCTGGCGGGCCGGCTGCCCGTCCGGTTCCCCACCATGTCCCGGGCGCAGGCCCGGCACCGTCTCGACGCGCTGGTCAGGCAGGCCCGCCGCAAGTCCCGGGCCGTCCGGCACAGGCGCCGCCCGCGCCGCTGAACCGGACGCGAACGTCCCCTCCGGTGGCTAGCGTGGGGCCATGAACAGTGTCGGCAGGGTGCGCGGGTCGCTGGGCCGGGCGCTGACGGAGGTCGCCGCCGAATGCGCCGCGCAGGACGAGACCCGGGGCGTGCAGGACCTCCCGGACGGCACCGGGGACGCCTGGCGGCGGCAGGCCGAAACGGCCCGGCGGGACCGTGCGGCCGCGGCCTCCGAGGGCGGGCCGACCTGGCGGCACGTCCTGCTCGAGGCGGTCTTCGCGGCGCTCGCCGAGCGGGACCCGCAGCGGCTGCGGGCCGAGCTGGTCCAGGTCGCCGCGGTCGCCGCGCAGTGGATGCAGGCGCTGGAACGGCGCGGCGGGACGGTGCCCGGGTCCCGGTCACGGCGCGGCGGGCCGATGGAGAAGCTGGTCCGGGACCGGATCCCGGAGATCATCGAGTCCGCCGGGGGCCGTCCGGACGTACGGGTCGCCGCGGACGGCGAGTACCGGGCGTTCCTGCGGGCCAAGCTGCTGGAGGAGACCGGCGAGTACGCGGCGGCCGACGACCCGGAGGAGCTCGCCGACGTCCTGGAGGTCGTGTACGCGCTGGCCGCCGCGCACGGCGTGCCGGCCGGCGAGCTGGACCGGATGCGCCGGGCCAAGGCCGCCGAACGGGGCGGGTTCGACCGCCGGCTGGTGCTGCGCCGGCCGCGGCCGCGGGACGAGGAGCCCGTGCACCCGCAGCGGCACGCGGTACGCGCGCTGATCCTCGACGAGAACGACGACCTGGTGCTGTTCCGCCGGACCAAGCCGGGCCGGGAGCCCTACTTCTCGACGCCGGGCGGCAAGGTCGAGCCGGAGGACTCCGATCCCGAGGCGGCCCTGCGCCGTGAGCTGGACGAGGAGCTCGGGGCCACGGCGGGCCCGCTCCGCCAGGTCTTCTCCTACTTCGAGCAGGGCCTGGGCCTGCACTACCTGAGCACGTTCTACGTCTGCCGCCTGATCTCGCTGGACCTGTCGCGACGCCACGGCCCCGAGTTCGACGACCCCGCCAAGGGCGGCTACGACGTCGTCCGCGTCCCCTGCACTCCCGAGGCGCTGGCGGCCATCGACCTCTTCCCCGCCCCGCTGGCCGCCTACCTGCAGGCCCACGCCCAGGACCTGCCCTCCCTCCTCCCGCGCTGACGCGCCCCACGACCCGGCGGGTGCGGGACGCGGGTCGGACGCGGGTCAGCGGAGGCCGGCGAAGAGGTCGGTCTCGGGGGTGGGCGGCTGGACGCGGGAGGTGGGGTGGCGGATGAAGTGCTCGGTGCCGAAGACCAGGAGCTGCACCTCCTCGGGCAGGCGCAGCAGGAAGATGCTGTCGCCCTGGCTGGCGTGGGCCTGCAGGGCCTTGCGCTTGCGGTCGGCGTAGGCGCCGACGTCGACGGTGGTGGTGATCTGGTCGGCGGGGACGCCGAAGTCGTCGGGGAGCTCCTCGTCGCCGCCGAGGTCGATGCCCAGCTCGCGGGCCTGGGCGAACATCTCCCGGACGCCCTCGCGGGGGACGGCGGTGTAGTACAGCTTGTCGGGGATGCCGGTCAGCTCGGCCGCCGCCATCGTGATGCGGTGGGCCTGGATGTGGTCGGGGTGGCCGTAGCCGCCGCGCTCGTCGTAGGTGACGACGACCTGCGGGCGGTACCGCTCCATGAGTCCGGCCAGGCGGCGGGCGGCCTCGTCGACCGGGACGTTGGCGAACGCGTCGGGGGCGTGGTTGGCCTCCCAGCCCTCCATCCCCGAGTCGCGGTAGCCGAGCAGCTCGACGTGCCCGATGTCCAGATGGACGGCCGAGTCGCGCAGCTCGGCGAGCCGGCGGCGGCGCACCGCCTCCTCGTCGTGGCCGGGCTCGCCGGGCTTGACCCCGCCCGGCCCGTCCCCCTGCTCGCCGTTGGTGCAGGTCACCAGGACGGTGCGGATCCCCTCCTCGGCGTGGCGGGCCAGCACGCCGCCGGTGCCGAGCACCTCGTCGTCCGGATGGGCGTGCACCGCCATCAAGGTCAGCTCGCGTTCCATGGCTCCCCGATCTACGAGACGTCGACCCGACACTATCCGGCGGAGGTGACATTTCCCGGGAGACCGGTCAGACCGCGTGCTCCTGGGAGGCGGCCTCGGCGGCGGTCAGGTCGGCCTCGGTGAGCTGGTGGCGCGGCCGGTCGAACGGGAACAGCGACTCCTCCTTGAGCCCGTCGATGACCAGCAGCTCCCCCGGCTCCAGCAGCCGCCAGCCCGGGTCGTCGTCCATCGGCTCGCTGGCGACGACGTACGCCGGCACCGACGGGCCGCCCACCGTGCTCAGATCGACCGACCCGGGCTCGTGCGGCGAGGCCAGGTGGCGTACGGCGCCGTGCGATCCGCCCACGTCCGCGCCCTTGGGCGGCAGCGCCCACAGCTCGTTGGACTCCGGGTAGCGCAGCGCCCAGATCTTGTTGGCCTCGGCCAGCAGGAGGTTGACCGAGTACAGGGGCAGCGAGTCGGCGATGCGGCGGATCGCCTCGATCAGCCCGGTGGTGGTGTCGCCGTGCCGGCGGATCTCGGCGGTGATGTAGGCGAAGACCCGTTCGGAGTCGGTCTGCCCCTCGATCAGCGCCCGGTCCACGTCGGTCAGCCAGGTGTCCAGCACATCCAGGCCCTTGACCACGCCGTTGTGCGCGAACAGCCGGTCGTACATGTCGAACGGGTGGCAGTTGTGCACGTTGACCGCGCCGGTGGAGGCGTACCGGATGTGCGACACGAACGTGTGCGACACGATGTGCCGGGCGGCGCGGGCGAAGTCGGTGTTCTCGTAGGCGGGCAGCGGCGCCCGGTCGCGCACCGGCTCGTCGCCCAGCGAGAACCAGCCCAGCCCGACGCCGTGCGGCATCCGGCGGCTCTGCTCGGCCAGGCTCTGCGGCGCGTCCAGCAGCCAGAACGCCGCCTCGACCCGCGGCCCTCCGGTGGTCATCCCGAACAGTCGGCACATGTTCTCACCCTGCCATCCGCACCGTGATGCTCGTACCCCGCCGGGAGGAACCACCGATGTGACGTCGATCGGCGATCGATCAGGACGAACCCCTCCTTCCAGACGCCTGTCCCAGCAACATGCCCAGGAGGGCGGCGCGCAAAAGTGATATCACTTTGCTAGTCTGGTGCCATACATCAGAGGAGGACCCCGATGACGGTGACCGACACCCCCATCCCCGCCCCGCCGATCGCCGAGCGCCCCGCCCGGGACCGCAACGGCTGGACCATGCTGGTGATCTCGCTGCTGCTGATCGTCGGCGGCGCGGCGGCGGCCGCCGCCGCGCTCCCCCTGCTCGGCACGGCGGGCGTTCCGCTGCTGGTGGCCGCCTGCCTGGTGGTCGTCGCCGGGCTGTTCCTGGGCGCCGGGCTGACGTTCGTGGCCCCGAACGAGGCCCGGGTGCTGCAGCTGCTCGGCGCCTCCTACAGCGGCACGGTCCGCAACGACGGGCTGCGCTGGGTCAACCCGCTGACCGAACGGCGCCGCATCTCCACCCGGATCCGCAACCACGAGACCGGCCTGGCCAAGGTCAACGACCTGGACGGCAACCCGATCGAGATCTCCGCGGTGGTGGTCTGGCAGGTCGAGGACACCGCCCGGGCCTGCTTCGCGGTGGACGACTACGTGGAGTTCGTGGCCTTCCAGGCCGAGGCCGCGGTCCGGCACATCGCCGGCAGCTTCCCCTACGACTCGGCCGAGACGCTGTCGCTGCGGGAGAACGCCGACGAGATCACCGCCAAGCTGTCGGAGGAGATCGAGGCCCGGGTCGCCTCCGCCGGGGTGCGGATCATCGAGTCGCGGATCAACCGGCTGGCCTACGCTCCGGAGATCGCCCAGGCGATGCTGCGCCGCCAGCAGGCCGGCGCGGTGGTGGCCGCCCGCCAGCGCATCGTGGAGGGGGCGGTCGGCATGGTGGAGCTGGCGCTCGCCAGACTGGAGGAGGACGACGTCGTGGACCTCGACGAGGAGCGCAAGGCGGCGATGGTGAGCAACCTGCTGGTCGTGCTGTGCGCCGACCGCGACGCCCAGCCGGTGGTCAACACCGGAACCCTCTACCAGTGACGCGGACCATTGCCCAGGGAACGCAAGAAGCTCCTGCTGCGGCTGGATCCGGCCGTGCACGACGCGCTGGCGCGCTGGGCCGGGGACGAGCTGCGCAGCACCAACGCGCAGATCGAGTTCCTGCTGCGCAAGGCCCTGCAGGAGGCCGGGCGGATGCCCCGGGACGCCGGCCGGATGCGGCGGCCGGGCCGCCCGGCCAGGAACGAGACCGACGACGGGGACGTCCCCGGGGGCGAGGACGAGGAGTAGCGATGGTCAAGGTGCCCGACTCGCTGCCGTGCAGGGTCTACCTGCTGGCCTACGACATCAAGCGCGGCCGGCTGACGGCCCGCGGCCGGCTGGGCCCGCTGCTGCGCGCCGCCGCGCTGACCGAGCTCTACCTGGACGGCAGGCTGGTCGGCGAGCGGCGGCCGCAGCTCGGCACCCCCGGCGACGACCCGTACGGGCTGCTGGCGCAGATCGGCGCCTCCCGCCCCCGCCGCTGGCAGTACTGGGTGGGCAAGGACAAGCGGGCGATGGTCCGCGCGGTGCAGGCCGAACTGGAGGCCGAGGGCTACATCCGGGTGCGCTCCCGCCGCCTGCTGGGGCTGATCCCCGTCCAACAGGTGGAGATCCGCGACCCGCGGGTGGTCAAGGACCTGTGGGGGCGCGCGTCGTCGGCGCTGCGGGGCAGGCCGGTGGCGCACGTCAACAGCTACGACGCGGCGACGCTGGCGCTGGCGGCGGCGGGCGGGCTGCACACCGTGATCACCCGCGGCGAGCGGCGCCGCCACCGCAAGCGCATCGCCGCCCTCACCGCCCGTTCCGGCCCGGCCGTGCCCGCGCTGCGCAAGGCCCTGGACGCCGAGGCGGCGGCCGCCGCGGGGTGAGGGTCGTCCCGGACCGACGGGTCAGAAGATCCGCGGCGGCTCGTCGGGCAGCAGCCCGGCGCGCCGCCAGATCCGCCGGGCCGGGCCGTCCAGCAGCCCCACATCGTCGAAGAAGCGGGCGCAGCGGCGCATCGACCAGGCCCAGACGGCGCGGCGGTGCGGACTGGCGGCGGCGGCCCGGCGGGCCTCCCCGGGATCCAGCCCGACCGCCGCGTACGCCGACGGGTGGACGACCATGCGGGGGATCCACGAGGTGAACCGGGCGACGCCCGCCGCGGCGAGCCTGCGCCGGGTCGCCGAGGAGGCGGCGACGGCGCGCTTGAGCTCCTCGCGGGCGTACCTGATGTGCCGGGCCTCCTCGATCACGTGGATCCGGGAGACCTGCCGGACCAGCGGCTGGATCTCCTCGTCGGCCATGCTGACCCGCTGCAGCGAGTCGGTGAACTCCTCCACCACCAGCGTTCCGGCGAACATCTGCACCGGCAGGTACGGCGCCCCGGAGGCGATCTTGCCGAGGTGGTAGGCGACCGGGACCGGGCGGTGGGTGCGCAGCCCGAAGGCGCGGACCATCCGGCCGAACATCACCGAGTGCCGGCACTCGTCGGCCAGTTCGGTGAGCGCGTAGGCGGTGTGCCGGCTGTCGTAGGGGAACCGGTAGGCGGTCTTGAGCAGGATGTTCATCAGCAGCAGCTCGGACCAGACGCCGAACGAGGCGATCTCGGCGACCTCCCGCTTGGACAGCTCGACCCGCTGCCGGTGGGTCATCCGGTCCCACAGCGGCGTCTCGTACAGCGACACCATCGGCGGCGGCATGTAGAACACGTCCGGGTCCTGGGGGGCGTCCCAGTCCACGTCCACGTCCGGGTCGAACGAGTGCTTACGGGAGATCTCGATCAGCCGTTCGGCGACCGGTTCCCGTTCGGTGAGCGCGATGGTGTGGTCGCCGTCCCGGCAGCGGACCACCGCGGTCCGGTGCGCGCGGCCGGTTCCGGGCGCCGCCTGGATGCTCATGACCCTCCTTCGCTTACGCCGTAAGTCGCTTGTGCGCCAGCATGACACTTACGCCGTAAGCAAGGCAAGGGGTCGCTTACGGCCCGGGACGGGGCGGACGGCGGCGCGGCACGGCGTACGGTGTGGAGACATCCCCGACGGCGGTGCGGTGGCAGGAAAGGCGGCAGGTGGCGAAGCAGACCCGTGGTGACACGCTCCCGACCGAGGCTCCCGGCGCCCCGGCCCGGGCACCGCTGACCCACGACCGGATCATCGCGACGGCCATCGAGCTGATCGAACGGGAGGGCGCGCAGGCGCTGTCGATGCGCCGGATCGGCGCCGAGCTGGGCGTCGCGGCGATGTCGCTCTACAACCACGTGCCCGGCAAGGAGGCCGTGCTCGACGGGGTGGCCGACCGGATCCTGGGCGAGCTGGAGCTGGACCCCGTCCCGCAGGCCGACTGGCGGGACCGGGCGCGGCGGCTGGCGCACGCGTTCCGCGCCGCGGCGCACCGCTACCCCCGGTCGATGTCGGTGGTGCTGTCGCGGTCGATGATCTGGACCCGGCGGCTGCCGGTGATGGAGCAGATGCTGACCATCGCCGAGCAGGGCGGCTTCGAGGGCCGCACCGCCGTGCAGGTGGTGCGGACGTTCATGGCGTACGTGATCGGCACGCTGATGAGCGAGGCGAACACCGCCGCCACGCTGCGGCAGATCGCCGAGGACCGCGAGCGGGCCGCCGAGGTGGTCGACCCGGGCTCGTTCCCCCACGTGGTGGAGGCGGCCCGGGAGCTGCTGCACCCCGACTTCGACGCCGACTTCGACTTCGGCCTGGACCTGCTGATCACCGCCATCGAGGGCCTGCCCCGCACCGCGGGCTAGGGCTCGGCCGCGGCGGCGTCCCCCGTCCGGCTCCGCTCGGGAAAACCCGTGGCCGGCGGGACGTCCCGGTCGTTAGCGTGCCCGGCATGGAACCGTACGGGCGTTATCTCAACGTCGTCGACGTCGAGGCCACCTGCTGGGCGGGCGAGGCCCCGGCCGGGCAGGTCAGCGAGATCATCGAGATCGGGCTGTGCGTGGTCGACCTGGTGGCGCGCGAGCGGGTGGAACGGCGCCGGATCATGGTGCGGCCCGCGCGGTCGGCGGTGAGCGAGTTCTGCACCGAGCTGACCGGGATCACCCGGCAGGAGGCGGACGGCGGGGTCTCCTTCGCGGAGGCGTGCCGGACGCTGGAGCGCGAGCACCTGGCGTCCTACCGGGCGTGGGCGAGCTGGGGCGACTACGACCGCAAGCAGTTCGAGCGGCAGTGCGCGGCGACCGGGGTGCGGTATCCGTTCGGGCGGCGGCACACCAACGCCAAGGCGGTGTTCGCCGAGGCGCACGGGCTGCGGCGCAGGCCCGGCATGGCGCAGGCGCTCGAGCACGCCGGGCTGCCGCTGGAGGGCCGCCACCACCGCGGCGTGGACGACGCCTGGAACATCGCCGCGCTGATCCTGGGCCTGGCCGGGCGCGGGGAGTGGCCGGACGCCCCGGGGGCACCGTGAGGACATGAACGAACCGGATCCGGAGCTCGAGGAGTTCGCCACCAGGATCTTCGGCATGGCCAGGACGGGCGCCACCGAGGAGCCGGCCGCCTACGTCGACGCGGGCCTGCCGGTGAACCTGGCCAACCAGAACGGCGACACGCTGCTGATGCTGGCGGCCTACCACGGCCACGCCGGCACCGTGCGGGCGCTGCTGGAACGCGGCGCCGACCCGGACCGGCCCAACGACCGGGGGCAGCGCCCGCTGGCCGGCGCGGTGTTCAAGAAGGAGCCCGAGGTGGTGCGGGCGCTGCTGGACGGCGGCGCGGACCCGTACGCCGGGCGCCCGTCGGCCGTGGAGACCGCCCGGATGTTCCAGATGACCGAGTTCCTGAGCTGGTTCGAGGAGATCCGGCCGTCCGGGTGAGGGGCCGCCCCCGAAGGTCAGCCGATGGTGCGGTCGCGGGCGGCGGCCAGGCCCGGGAACAGGTGGGCGACGACGACCGCCAGCACGAACAGGATCGGAACGTTCCAGCCCCCGGTCAGGTCGTACAGCAGCCCGACGACGAACGGGCCGGCGGCGGCGATCAGGTAGCCGGTGCCCTGGGCCATCGCCGACAGCCGGGCGGCGATCGCCGGGGTGCCGGCGCGCAGCCCCAGGAACGACAGGGCCAGCGCGAACACCGCCCCCTGCCCGAGCCCGAGCACCACCGCGACCGCCCAGACCAGCCCGAGCGGCGCCCACACCAGGCCGCAGAACCCGGCGAAGGTCAGCGCCGCCACCACCGCCACCTGGGCGCGCTGGTCCGGCAGCCGCCGGTCGGCCAGCGGGACCAGCAGCGAGCCCACCGCCTGCACGATCGAGGTGACCGCCAGCAGCAGCCCGGCGTCGGCCTCGCTCATCCCCCGGTCCTGGGCCAGCGTCGGCAGCCAGCCGAACACCACGTACGCCAGCAGCGACTGCAGGCCCATGAAGGCGCTGACCTGCCAGGCCAGCCGGTCGCGCCACAGCCCGGGCGCGGGACCGGCGGGCGCGGGGCCGCCGTCCGGGCCGCCGCGCCGCCGGGTGCGCGGCAGCCAGCACAGCAGCGCCGCGCCCGCGGCCAGGGCGGGCAGCGCCAGCGGCACCCGCCACCCGCCGGCGACGGCCTGGTCGATCGGCACCATGACCGCCGCCGACACCGCCGCCCCGACCGTCAGCGCGGTCGAGTACAGCGAGGTCACCAGGGTGATCGAGGCGGGGTGGTCGCGTTTGATGAGGGCGGGCATCGCCACGTTCCCGATCCCGATGGCCAGCCCCACGACCAGCGACCCGGCGAACAGGGTGGCCGGGGCCGGGCCCGCGCGCAGCAGCAGCCCGGCCGCCAGCAGGCCCATGCTCGCCGCCAGCAGCGGCTCCTCGCGGATCCGGCCGCGCAGCGCCGGGGCGGCCAGGCCGACCGCGCCGAAGCACAGCACCGGCAGGGTGGTCAGCGCGCCCGCCGCGGCGCCCGACAGGTCCAGGTCGGCCTGGATCGCGGTGAGCAGCGGGCCGACCGTGGTGACCGCCGGACGCAGGTTCAGCGCGGCCAGGACGATCAGCGCGACCGACCAGAACGCGGTGCGGGACGGGGGCATCGGTCAGGGCATCCGCTGCGCCGGGAGCGGCATCGGCTGCCCGTCGGCCAGGACGATGGTGCGGGTGGGCAGCGGGATCTGGATGCCCTCGACGCGGAACCGGGCGTGCAGCCGCTTGACGAACTCGTGCTTGACCAGGAACTGGGCGTCGTAGTCGCGGACCCGCAGGATGACGGTGAAGTCGATGCTGTGCTCGCCGAACGTGTGGAACCGCACCAGCGGCCGGTAGTCCGGCACTCCCCCGTCGACCTCGGTCATCACCTCGCGGCCGACCTCGACGACGACCTTCTCCACGTGGTCCAGGTCGCTGCCGTAGGCGACCTTGGCCGGGATCAGGATGCTCATCTCCGGGCCCGGGCCGTGGAAGTTGGTGAGGATGGCGTCGGCGAACCGGGCGTTGGGCACCACCACCAGGTTGTCGGACTGGGTCTTGATGGTGGTCTTGCGCCAGTTGATGTCGACGATGTTGCCCTCCTCGCCGCTGGTCAGCCGCACGTAGTCGCCGGGCACCACGGTCTTGGAGGCCAGGATGTGCACCCCGGCGAACAGGTTGGCCAGGGTGTCCTGCAGGGCCAGCGCGACCGCCAGGCCGCCCACGCCGAGGGCGGTGAGCATCGGGGTGATCGACACGCCCATGCTCTGCAGCAGCACCAGCAGGCCCACCACCAGCACCACCGCGCGGGTGATGTTGGCGAAGATGGTCACCGACTGGGAGACGCCGGACCGGGCCAGGGCGATCTGGCCGACCACTCCGGCCGCCAGCCGGGCGGCGGCCAGCGTCACCGCCATGATGATCACCGCGACCAGCACCGAGGCGATCACCTCGCGGACCCCGGGCTGGAACCGGACGGTCAGCGCCGCCGCCCACAGCCCGGCCACCACGGTGAGCACCACGGCCAGGTCGCGCAGCAGCCGGATCATCAGGTCGTCCCAGGCCCACCGGGTGTCCTCGGCCCGCTTGGACAGCCGGTTCAGCACCATCCGCAGCGCCACGCCGACCACCAGCGCGGCGAGCACGATGACGCCGCCGACCAGGACCCGTCCCCATTCCACCGGATCAGGCACGTTCATCCGTTCTGTCGGGAAGATCTGGTTGCGAACGGCATCGATCGTAGCGACGACCGGGCGCACGGGCGGGCCACTTGCCCGGGACCCGGCGGCGGGGGGCAATAGCCTGGAGGCGATGGACGGCATGGCACTGATGCGCCGTTTGGGCGCGACCGCGCTGCGGCTGCCGCACGATCCCCACCGCGTGGTGGTGCGGCGCGACCTGCCGGTTCCCACCCATGACGGGGTGTCGCTGCTGGCCGACCACTACGTCCCGGTGGGGCTGGAGCGGCCCCCGACGGTCCTGGTCCGCTCCCCGTACGGGCGGCGCGGGCCGTACGGGCTGATGTGCGGGTACGCGTTCGCCACCCACGGGTTCCAGACGGTGGTGCAGAGCGTGCGCGGCGGGTTCGGGTCCGGCGGGGTGTTCGAGCCGCTCGACGAGCGCGAGGACGGGCTGGCGACGGTGGCGTGGCTGAAGTCCCGGCCGTGGTTCGGCGGCTCGTTCGCCATGCACGGCCCCAGCTACCTCGGGTACGTGCAGTGGGCGGTGGCGGCCGACGCGGGCCCGGAGCTGAAGGCGCTGTCGATGCAGGTGACCGCCTCGCAGTTCCGTGACGCGATCCACCTGGGCGGCGCCTTCGCCCTGGAGTCCACGCTGACCTGGGTGGATCTGACCGCCCGGATGAAGAGCCCGCTGTCGGGGCTGGCCGCCGGGGTGATCTCGCCGCGCCGGGCCCGCCGGGCGGCGCTGTCGGGCCGGCCGCTGGCGGAGCTGGACGCCCTGTCGACCGGCGCCCCGGTGCGGTTCTTCCAGGACCTGCTGGCGAACGGGCCGGACACGCCGTTCTGGAGCAAGCGGGACTTCAGTCACACGGTCGGCCGGGTGGCGGCGCCGGTGAACATGACCGGCGGCTGGTACGACGTGTTCCTGCCGTGGCAGCTGGAGGACTACGCGGCGCTGCGGGCGGCCGGGCACAGGCCGCACCTGACGATCGGCCCATGGTGGCACTCGGAGCCCAGGCTGTCGCGCGACTCGATCCGCGAGTCGCTGAAGTGGTTCCGCGCCCACCTCCTCGGCGACACCTCCGAGCTGCGCGAGGAGCCGGTGCGTCTCCACGTCACCGGCGCCGGCGAGTGGCGCGACTACCCGGACTGGCCGGTGCCGGGCGTCCGCGAGCAGCGGTGGAACCTCCAGCCGGAGGGCGGCCTGTCCCCCAGCGCTCCCCCGCACGGCGAGCCGGACGTCTACCGGTACGACCCGACGCATCCGACGCCGTGCATCAGCGGCCCGGCGCTGCTGGGCGACTGCGCCCCGGCCGACCAGCGCCGCCTGGAGCGCCGCCGGGACGTGCTGACGTTCACCTCGCCGGTGCTGCCGGACGGGATGGAGATCATCGGCCCGGTCCGGGCGGAGATCTTCCTGCGGTCCGACCGGGCGCACACCGACGTGGTGGTGCGGCTGTGCGACGTGGCGCCGGACGGGGTGTCGCTGAACGTGTGCGAGGGGATGCGGCGGCTGCGGCCGGGCGCGGCCGAGCCGGACGGCGAGGGGGTGCGCAGGGTCGCGGTGGACCTGTGGCCCGCCGGGCACCGGTTCCGGCCGGGGCACCGGCTGCGCGTCCACGTGTGCAGCGGCGCCTACCCGCGGGTGGCGCGCAACCCGGGGACGGGCGAGCCGCTGGGGGCGGAGACGGCCTGGCTGGCCGCCCGGCAGGAGATCTTCCACGCCCCGGACCGCCCCTCGGCGATCATCCTGCCGGTGACGGCCTGAGTCCCTAGCGGCGGCGCAGGGCGGCCAGGGCCTTGTCGGCGTGGACGCTCATCCGGATCTCGCTCTTCACGATCTCCAGGATCCGCCGGTCGGTGTCGATCACGAACGTCTGCCGCCTGGTGGGTGCGAGCGCGAACCCCCGCCGGACGCCGAAGCGCCGGGCGACCTCGCCGTCGGCGTCCGACAGCAGCGGATAGCCGAGGTCGTGCTTGGCGCTGAACTCGGCCTGTTTGCCGACCGGGTCGGCGCTGATCCCCACCGGCCGCGCGCCCACCGCGGCGAACTCGGCGGCGAGGTCGCGGAAGTGGCAGGCCTCGGCGGTGCAGCCCGGGGTCATCGCCGCCGGGTAGAAGAACAGCACCACCGGGCCGTCGGCCAGCAGCTCGGTGAGCCTGCGGGGCTTGCCCCGCTCGTCGGGGAGTTCGAAGTCCTCCACCACGTCGCCGACGTTCATGGGGGCAGTATGACCCACGGTCCCGGGCGTGTCGCCGCCGGGGCGGGCCCCGCGGCGGTGCAGCGCCAGCATCAGGGCGCCGGCCAGCAGTCCCCAGAACGCCGAGCCGATCCCGGCGATGCCCACTCCGGAGGCGGTGACGACGAAGGTGACGACGGCCGCGTCGCGGCGTTCGGCGTCGGCGACCGCCGTGGTCAGCGCGTTGCCCAGGGCGCCCAGCAGCGCCAGCCCGGCGACCCCCTCGACCAGCACCGGCGGGGAGGCCAGCACCAGCGCGGTGGCCACGCCCGAGCCCAGGGCCAGCACGATCATGGTGGCGCCCGCGCCGGCCGAGGCGATCCAGCGGCGGTCCGGGTCGGGGTGGGCGTCGGGACCGGCGACCAGCGCGGCGGTGATGGCGGCCAGGTTGATCGAGTGCCCGCCCAGCGGGGCGATCGCGGTGGTGCCGAGCCCGGTGCCGGCCAGGATCGGCGGCAGCCGCGGCGTGTAGCCGTAGCCGGTCAGCAGCGCCGCGCCGGGCACGTTCTGCGCGGCCATGGTGACCAGGTAGAGCGGGAACGCGATGCTGATCATGGCGGGCAGCGTCCAGGCCGGGGCGGTGGGCTCGACCACCGGGACCAGGGACGCGCCGTCCAGGCCGCGGGGCCCGTCGATCGCGATGGCCACCGCCGCGACGGCCAGCGCCACCGGCACCGCCCACGAGCGGGCGAACCGCAGCAGCAGCGCCCAGGTCAGCACGACCGGCGCGGCCAGCAGCGGGACCTCGGCCAGCGCGCGGGCCGGGGCCACGCACAGGTCCAGCAGCACCCCGGCGAGCATGGCGGCGGCCAGCGGCGGCGGGATCGCCGCGATCCAGCGGCCCAGCGGGGAGAACAGCCCGGTGGCCGCGATCAGCAGCCCGCAGACCGCGAACGCGCCGACCGCGGCGGGGAAGCCGCCCTCCACAGTGCCGGTGGAGGCCAGCAGCGCCGCGCCGGGGGTGGACCAGGCGATGCTGATCGGCATGCGCCGCCGGACGCTGAGCCAGATCGCGGCCAGGCCCCCGCCCGCGCCGACCGCCAGCAGCCCGGAGGCGGCCTGCTCGGGGGTGGCCCCGACGCCGCGCAGCCCCGCCAGCACGACCGCGAACGAGCTGGCGAACGCGACCAGCCCGGCCACGATCCCGGCCAGCACCGGCTGCGCCGTCCGCCCCATCACCGCCGCCTTCCACCCCACTTCGTTCCATATACGGAACGTTCCGGATATGGAACGATAGCGCACATGGAATCCGGCGCCACCACGACCCGCCCGGCGATGGACACCGGCCCGGCGGACCTGGCCGACGTGGGCCGGCGGCTGCGCGCGCTGCGCGAGGAGCGCGGCATCTCGCTGTCGGAGCTGGCCCGCCGCGCCGGGGTCGGCAAGGCCACGCTGTCGGGCCTGGAGGCGGGCACCCGCAACCCGACGCTGGAGACGCTGTGGGCGGTCACCGCCGAGCTGGCCGTGCCGATCACCGCGCTGCTGGCCCCGCGGTCCGGGCACGTCATGCACGGCGCCTCCGTGCAGGCCACCCTGCTGGAGGTCTTCGACGACGAGTCGGTGACGTACGAGCTGTACCGGCTGACCTTCCCGGCGGGCACCGAGCAGACCTCGCCGCCGCACCCGCCGGGGACGACCGAGCACCTGACCGTGTTCGCCGGGACGCTGCGGGCCGGGCCGGCCGACGCGCCGCGGGAGGTGGGGCCGGGCGGGCATCTGTCCTGGCGGTCGGACGTCCCGCACGGCTACCGCGTCGTCGGGCCGGACGACGTGCACGCGAGCCTGCTGATGCGCTACCCGCGCAGCAGCCCCGCGACGGCCTCCGGCGTCCAGCCGTCCCGCGCGCCGGGGCACGAGGCCAGATAGCGGGCGGCGCGCTCGGCCGGCCAGCCGTGCGACTCGCGCAGGCCGCGGCCGAGCATCCGCAGGTACGGCGCGGACGGGGCGTTCAGCTCGGCGTCGGCGGCGCCGTGCGGGGCGGTGAAGGTGAGCATCGGGACGCCGCCGTCCTCCCCCACCTTGACGATCGTCTCGTACCGGCCGGGCCCGAGCCGCTGCCGCCCGGTGCGGACCGCCTCCGACAGGTCCAGGTCCGTTCCGACCGCACGGCGCATCTCCTGGCTGATCACGTCGGCGAACTGGCCGGCGCTCAGCAGGTAGGCGCGGGCGGCGGCCCGGCCCGGCAGTTCGGGGTCGTAGAAGGCCATCCCGCCGCCCCAGGTCAGCGAGGTGTGCGCGAAGTACACCCCGCCGGGCAGCGTCATCGGCCGCTCGGCCCGCGCGGGGGTGGCGTCCCGGCAGCCGGTGTAGTGGCGGGCGCCGCCGTCCGGCCGCCCGCCGGCCAGGTAGCACCGGAACCGCTCGGCGGCCAGGTTCGACCCGTACGCCACGTACCAGACCTCGCCCCGCATCCCTCCAGTATCGGCGGTCCTCCCACGTCGGCGGCCCGTGCCCGGCCGTGAGATCCAGATCACCTCACGTGGGTGAAAAGTTCCGGGTTCGTAGGTTTGGCGGAGAAGACGGGCGGAAAGAACGATCACCGTGGGTGTCTAAGACGCAGATACCTCCTGGTTCCCCTTTCCTGTGCGAATCCGGAGGCCGCGTCATGCCCTCTTCTTCCCTGAACATCGCGCTCGTCACCCTGGCCGACCTGTCGAACGAGCCCGCCGCGGGCGTTCACGCCGTCCATGTCACGGAGCTGGCCCGCGCCCTCGGCCAGCAGGGGCACCGGGTGACCGTCTACACCCGGCGCACCGACGAGAGCGCACGACCCAGGGTCCGGCTGGGCGCCGGCGCGACCGTGGAGCACCTGGACGTCGGCCCGGCCCTGCCGCTGGACGAGGCGGGCGTCCTCCCCCACGTGAAGGCCTTCACCGAGGAGCTGGCCCGGCGGCTGTCCCAGGGCCGCCAGCGCCCCGACCTGGTGCACGCCCACGGCTGGCTCGGCGGGCTGGCCGCCTACGCCGCCGTGCAGGACACCGGCATCCCGCTGGTGCAGTCGTTCCACGGCCTCGGGGTCGTGGAGAACCGCCGCCCCGGCGGGCGGCGCACCGTCCACCCGGCCCGGATCCGGATCGAGCGGGCGCTCGGCCGCGGCGTCACCCGGGTGCTGGCCGGATGCGACCACGAGGCCGACGAGCTGGTCCGGATGGGCGTGGCCCGGCCGCAGATCACCGTGGTGCCCTACGGCGTGGACGGCGAGCGGTTCCGGCAGACCGGCCCGACGATGCCGCGCGGCCGCCGCCCCCGCCTGGTGATGGTCTGCGGCGACCTGGAGAACGGCGGGGTGGCCACCGCGATCCGCGCCCTGGTGCACGTCCCCGACGCCGAGCTGGTGGTGGCCGGCGGCCCGTCCCGCGAGAACCTCGAGACCGACCCGGTCGTGCAGCGGCTGACCACCCTGGCCAAGGAGCTGCACGTCTCCGACCGCACCCTGTTCCTGGGCCGGCTGCCCCGCAAGGACGTGCCCAAGCTGCTGCGCACCGCCCGGCTGGCGCTGTGCCTGGCCCCGCACCAGCCGTCCGGGATGACCCCGCTGGAGGCCATGGCCTGCGGCGTCCCGGTGGTGACGGTGCCCGCCGGGGCCAGCGCCGACAGCGTGCTGGACGGCGTCACCGGCCTGCACGTCCCGGCCGGCCAGCCGGTCGCCATCGGCCGCGCGCTGCGCCGCCTGCTGGGCGAGGAGACCACCCTGTCGGCATGGGCCATCGCCGCCGCCGACCGCGCCCACTCCCGGTACGCCTGGGAGCGGATCGGCGCCGAGACCGTCCGCGCCTACGCCGGGCTGCTGCCCGAGCCGGAGCCCGAGCCGGTCGCCGAGGAGCACCAGGACGAGGAGGAGCCGGTCGGCGCCGGCGTCTGACACCCTCCCTCCCCCTCCCCACCGCGACGGCGGCCCGGTGACCACCGGGCCGCCGTTTCGCTGTGCGCGTGCGGGGCCTGGGACGGCCCGTCCGCCGGTACGCTCACAGCGGCGGACCGGCACGGAACGGACGGAGGCGACCGGTGGTGCAGGACGGCCTGATCGGCCGGCGCCGTGAGCTGGAGGTCCTGGTCGGCGCGCTGGACCGGGCGCAGGCCGGGCAGTCCGCGGTGGTGCTGGTGGGCGGGGACGCCGGGGTCGGCAAGTCCCGCCTGGTGGCCGAGCTGTGCGCGACCGCCCGGGAGCGGGGCGGGCTGGTGCTGGTGGGCCAGTGCGCCGAGCTCGGCGAGAGCATGCCGTACCTGCCGCTGGCCGACGCGCTGTGGACGGCCGCCCGCGACCCGAACGTCCCCGCCGAGGCCCGCGCGGCGCTGCGGGCGGCGGTGGAGGCCCGGCCGGTGCTGGCGGGGCTGCTGCCGGACGGTCCCGGCGCGGCCGGCGGGGACGCCGCCGACCTGGCCCAGCAGCGGCTGTTCGGGGCGGCGCTGGGGCTGCTGGGCGAGCTGTCGGACGCCCGCCCGGTGGTGCTGGTGCTGGAGGACCTGCACTGGGCGGACCGCTCCACCCGGGACCTGCTGACCTTCCTGTGCCGGGTGCTGCAGCGCGAACGGGTCTGCCTGGTCGGCACCTACCGCACCGACGACCTGCACCGGCGCCATCCGCTGCGGCCGGTGGTGGCCGAGCTGCTGCGGCTGCCTGCGGTGTCGGCGGTGGAGCTGGCCCCGTTCGGGCCCGCCGAGACCGCCGCCTACCTGGCCGCGCTGGAGGGCGCCGAACCGTCCGCCGACCTGGTGGACCGGGTGCACGCCCGGTCGGAGGGCAACCCGTTCTACGCGGCCGAGCTGCTGGCCGCCGCCCGGTCCGGGCAGGAGCTGCCGCAGGTCCTGGCGGACCTGCTGCTGGCCCGGCTGGAACGGCTCAGCGAACCCGCCCAGCGGGTGGTCCGGGTGGCCGCCGTCGCCGGGCGGCGGGTCGGCGACCGGCTGCTGCGCCGGGTGTCCGGACTGGACGAGACGGCCTGCGAGGAGGCGCTGCGGGAGATCGTCTCGCATCGGCTGCTGCTGCCCGACGGGCCGGACGGATACGTGTTCCGGCACGCCCTGCTGCGCGAGGCGGTGTACGGGGACCTGCTGCCCGGGGAGCGGACCCGGCTGCACGCGGCGTTCGCGGCGCTGCTGGCCACCGACGGCGGGTCGGCCGCCGAGCTGGCCCACCACAGCATGGCCGCGCACGACCTGCCCGCCGCGTTCGCCGCGTCGGTGCAGGCGGCCCGGCAGGCCGAACGGGTCGGCGCGCCCGCCGAGGCGCACGAGCACTACGACCGGGCACTGTCGCTGTGGGACGCGGTGCCCGAGCCGGAACGGACCGCCGGGACGGACCGGGCGCGGCTGTCGCTGCGGGCCGCGGCGGCGTCGGCGGCGGCCGGGGACCTGCGCCGGGCCCGGCTGCGGGTGCAGCGGCTGCTGGAGGTCGTCGATCCCGGCGACCGGCCGCTGCGCAGCGAGATCCACGAACGGCTGGCCTACTACCTGGCGGACCTGGACCGGATCGAGGAGTCGATCGCCGCCGCCCGCACCGCCATCGACCTGCTGCCCGCCGAGCCGCCGACCCCGCAGCGCGCCCGGGCGCTGGCGACGCTGGCGCGGTCGCTGATCTGGCACGGCGAGTACGCCGGGTTCCGCAAGGTGGCCGACCAGGCGCTGGCGGCGGCCCGTGCGACCGGAGCGACCGACGCGGAGGCCAGCGCGCTGATCTCGCTGGGGTTGCGGGAGGAGCCGATACGGCCCGACTCCGGCGCCGAGGAGATGTTCGCGGCGGCCTGGCGGCTGGGCGAGGGCTCCGGGGACCTGCAGGTGGCGCTGCGGGCCGGGTTCCACCGGGCGCGGGCGATGTTCGAGCGGGGCGACCTGGCCGGTGCCCGGGAGGCGATCGACGAGGGGGTCCGGCTCACCTTCGACGCCGGGCTGGCCTGGAGCACCTACGGCACCAACATGCGGTTCCTGCAGTACCTGGTGGCCTACACGGTCGGCGACTGGGCGGAGACGGCACGGCTCGCCGAGGGCTTCCCGGTGCGGGCCACCACCCAGCCCGAGGGGCTGCTGTCGGCGTACGCGCTGTTCACCGATGTCGCCCAGGGCTCCCCCGTCGTCGGGGAACGGCTGGAATGGCTGTCCAGGCTGTGGGACACCGACGACTTCGTCATGCTCATGGCGCGGGGGCTGGCCGCCGAGCACGCGCTGTGGCGGGGCGAGGAGGGGACCGCCATCGAGCACGTCGACGCCGTGCTGGCCGCCCTCCCCAGCAACGACCCCGCCGTGATCCGGCTGGCCGCGACCGCGCTGTGGGCGCACGCGGACCGGGCCGTACGCGCCCGCGCCGCCGGTGACGACGCCGCCGTGGAGCAGGCCGTGCACGCCGCCGACGCGATGGTCGCACGCGCCCGGCAGGCGGCCACCCGCACCATCGACGGGCACAAGCGCGGCTGGCTGGGCGAGGAGGGCAGGGCGTGGCTGGCGCGGGCCGAGGCCGAGTGGCACCGGGCCCGCGGCGACGACGCCCCCGAGCACTGGCGGGCGGTGGTGGACGCCTTCGACTACGGCTTCGTGTACGAGGTGGCGCGGTCCCGCTGGCGGCTGGCCGAGTCGCTGGCCGCCCACGGCGACCGCGAGGCCGCGACCGCCGAGTGGCGGCGGGCCGTCGAGGCCGCCGACCGCCTCGGCGCCCGGCCGCTCCGCCGCGCCCTGGCCGACCTGGGCCGCCGCGCCCGCCTCACCGCCGAGCCCGCCCCCGAGGCGGGTCCGCTGGCCGCCCTGACCGCCCGCGAACGCGAGGTGCTGAAGCTGGTCGCCAAGGGCCTGGGCAACCGGGAGATCGCCGCCGAGCTCTACATCTCCCCCAAGACCGCCAGCGTCCACGTGTCCAACATCCTGGCCAAGCTCGGCGTCGCCACCCGCACCCAGGCCGCCGCCATCGCCCTCCGCGAGCCCCCGCCCGCCTGACCCGGCCGCCTCACCCCGGCGGAAGGGTCACTGGACGTTCAGGGTGCGCTGGATCTCGCGGAGGAGCTCGGACTGGCGCGGGACCAGGTAGAAGTGGTCGCCCTCGAAGACCTTGAGGGCGAAGGTGCCCTCGGTGGCGTCGGCCCACTCGCGGGCGCGTTCTTCGTTCACGTGCGGGTCGTGGTCGCCGATGACGGCGGTGACGGGGACGGAGGGGTTGGGGCCGGGGCGGCGCTCGTAGTTCTCGATCAGGCGGAAGTCGTTGCGGACGTAGGGCAGCACGAAGTCGCGCAGCTCGGGGTCGGCCAGCACCTCGGCGTCGCTGCCGCCGAGGTGGGTGAGGGCCTCCACCAGGGTGTCGTCGTCGGCGTCGCCGACCCGGCCCTCCTCGTCCACGTCGCGGCGGTGCGGCGGGCGGGCCCCGGAGGCGAACAGATGCAGCGGCGGGGCGCCGCGCTCCTCCAGCAGGCGGGCGGTCTCGTAGGCGACGATCGCTCCCATGCTGTGCCCGAACAGGGCGGTGGGGCGGTCCATCATGGGGGCCAGCGCCCCGGCGATGAGCCGGGCGAGCCGGTGCAGGTCGTCGATCAGGGGTTCGGTGAGCCGGTCGGCGCGGCCGGGGTACTGCACCGCGTGCACCTCGATCGCGGGGGCGATCTCCTTGGCCCAGGACCGGTAGGCGACCGCCGAGCCGCCCGCGTGCGGGAAGCAGAACAGCCGCAGCGACGCCCACGGCCTACTGTCGGCGCAGCGGAACCAGCTCATCTCGCAGGACTCCTCGTCGGGGGTTTCGGGAGGCTACGGGCATGGTAGCCACGGCGCGTCCCGGCCCTTCGGGCGGCCGGGACGCACCGTCCCCCGTCAGGGCGAGGCCAGCGCCTCGGTCGGCGGCAGCCGCGCCGCCCGGATCGCCGGGTACAGGCCCGCGACCGCGCCGATCAGCAGGGTCGCCGCCACCCCGCCGCCCATCACCCACACCGGCACCACGGTGGGCCAGTCCCGGGTGAGCGCGTACACGGCGGTGACCACGGTGCCCAGGGCCACGCCCCCGACGCCGCCGAGCCCGGCCAGCAGTTGCGACTCGGTGAGGAACTGCAGGCGGATGTGGCCGCGGGTGGCGCCCAGCGAGCGGCGCAACCCGATCTCGGCGCGCCGCTCCAGCACCGAGATGACCATCGTGTTGGCCACCCCGACCCCGCCGACCAGCAGCGCCACCCCGCCCAGCCCGAGCAGCAGCCCGGTGAACGCCTGGTCGGTGGCGGCCTTGGCGGCCAGCGCGTCGGAGGGGCGGCTGACCTCGACCTCGTTGGGCGCCTCCGGGTTGGCGGTGGCGGCCAGCAGGTCCCGGACGGCCTCGACCCGGTCCTCGGCGACGCGGGTGTAGACGGTCGTGGGATGCCCCTCGAAGCCGAACCGCCGCTTGGCGGCCTCCCAGCCGACCAGCGCGGAGTCGTTCAGCTCGGGGGCCAGCTCCACCGGGTCGAGGACGCCGACCACGGTGAACCAGCGCCCGCCCAGGTACACCCGCACGTCGGGACCGGCGGCGCCGATGCCGAGCCGGTCGGCGGCACCGGATCCGAGCACCACCGCCGGGTGCCGGGCGGTCGCGGCGTTCAGCCAGGCGCCGTGCCCGACCCGCGCCCGGACGGTGTCGAGCAGTCCCAAGTGGGCGGCCCGGACGGCGATGCCGCCGCTCTCCTCCTCCGGGATGCGGTCGTTGCGGTAGACCTTGACGTCGTCGAGCAGCGCGGTGCCCGACGCCGACTCCACGTCGGGGATCCGGGCGATCATCCCGATCGCCGCCTCCGGCATCGCGGCCTGATCGCCGAACAGGGTGTCGCCCGGGGCGACGGTGAGCAGGTTGGTGCCCAGCCGGTCCAGCGTGGCGGCCAGGTCGGCGCGGCTGGAGGTGGAGATGCCGACCACCGCGACCATGGCGGCGATGCCGATCGCGATGCCCAGCGCCGACAGGAACACCCGCATCGGCCGGGCCCGCAGCCCGGCGGCGCCGACCCGCAGCACGTCCCCCGGCGCCAGCCGGCCGGGCCGCCGCGCCCCGCTCACGGGGTCGCTCCGACGGGCCGCGGCCCCTGCCGCACGTCGTCGACGACCCGGCCGTCGCGCAGTTCGACGCGGCGCGGCAGGGACGCGGCGATGTCCCGGTCGTGGGTGATCACCGCGACCGTGGTGCCGGACTCGGCCAGCCCCCGCAGCAGCGCCAGCACCCCGGCGCCGGAGGCCGAGTCCAGCGCCCCGGTCGGCTCGTCGGCCAGCAGCAGCGCCGGCTCCCCCACCACCGCGCGGGCGATGGCGGTGCGCTGGCGCTCGCCGCCGGACAACTGGTGCGGGCGGTGCCCGAGCCGGTGGCCGAGACCGACCCGTTCCAGCGCGGCCTCGGCCCGGCGGCGGCGTTCCCGCAGCGGCACCCCGCTGTACAGCAGCCCGTCCGCCACGTTGTCCAGCGCCGGCACCCCGGGCGCCAGGTGGAACTGCTGGAACACGAACCCGATGCGCTCGCCGCGCAGCCGGGACAGTTGCCGGTCCGACATGCGGGACACGTCCCGGCCCTCCACCCGCACGGTGCCCGACGTGGGCCGGTCGAGGGTGCCGAGCAGGTGCAGCATGGTGGACTTGCCGGATCCGGAGGGGCCGACGATCGCCAGCAGTTCGCCGGGGCCGACGGCCAGGCTGACGTGGTCCAGCGCGGTGACGCCGCCCGGGTAGGTGCGGGTCACGTCGTCCAGTTCGACCACCGGGGTCACGAGGGGACCCCCACCTTCATGCCCTCGGCCAGACCGGAGCCGGAGACCTCCACCTTGCCGTCGGCGAACATCCCGACCTCCACCTCGACGGTGCGGGTGGTGCCGCCCTGCACGACCTGCACCCCGTACCCGCCGTTCGACAGCGCCAGCAGCGCCGACACCGGGACGGCGAGGACGTCGCGGCGCTCCTCGGAGGTCAGCAGCACGTCGACGGGGGCCTGGTCGAGGTTGCCGAGATCCTCGTCGTCGGGGACGGAGACGAGCACCTCGATGGTGGCCTCCGAGTCGCCGCCCTCCTCCTCTCCCTCGGGCTCGGTGGCGACGGCGCCGACCTTGGTGATCCTGCCCTTGACCGAGCCGCCGCCGGGGACCTCGACGGTGACCTCGGCGCCCTTCTTGACGAGGGACTGCAGATCGACCTCCAGGTCGATGGTGACGACCCGGGTGGTGCCGGTGTAGGTGAACACCTCTCCGGTGGCCGGGTCGCCGACCGCCTTCTTGTGTTCGGCGACCCGGATCCTGCCGCCGGCGACGACCACCGAGCCGGGCTCGATCCGGCCGGTCTCCTCGACGCCGAGGTCCTCCTGCCATTCCCTGACGGCGGCGGCGGTGCCGGAGCTGAAGGTCTTGTCGACGGTGAAGCCGGTGTAGCCCAGCTTCCGCAGGTTGCGTTCCAGTTGGAGCACGTCGGAGCCCTTGGTGCCGCTCCGCATCGTCCGGTACAGGGGCAGTTTCCCGTACAGCAGCGGCACCGGCCTGGTGTCGACCCTGTAGACGGGCTCGCCGCGTTCCACGGTGGCGCCCTGGGCGGGCAGCCAGGTCAGCGTGCCCCTGCCGCCGGAGGCGGTGAGGGGGCGGGCGTCGCCGTATCCGAGCGACCCGGAGACCTCCTCGGTCTCCCGCAGCGTGGTCCGCTCGACGTCGGCGGTGGCGGGCGGCAGGGTGTCGTGCGCCACCGGGACGTTGCCGCCCCCTCCGCCGAGGCCGGTCGCCGCCAGGCCGACGCCGCCGATCACCGCCGCTCCGCCGGCGACGACGGCCAGCGTCCGGGGACGGGGGCGGTTCACCTACGCCCTCCAGGCGGGGACGGCATGTGCTTCCGGCAGGCGCGCTGGGCGTCCTCCATCTCCTTCTTGCTGACGCCGTCGCCCTCTCTGCGCTCTATCAGGATCCTTCCGTCCGGACCCGGGTCGGGCATGTCGATGCCGTGGGCGCGCATGCACTTGGCGAACTCGCGCAACTTGGCGACGTCCGCGGCGGAGGGCTTGGGGGGCTCACCGCCGTCGGGCAGCAGGTGCCGGCACTTCTTCATCGCCTCGTCGGACTCGCTGTCGGACGGCCCCTCGTCGCCGCCCGTCCTCGACTTCTCGCGCTTGGTCAGCATGCCGCCGTCCGGCTTCACCTCGACCTGGACGCCGTTGTCCCGCATGCACTTGGCCCATTTGAGGCGTTTGTCCTGGTCGCTCATCGCCGACTTGCTGGGGCCGGCGCCGGCGCCGCCGTTCTCCCCGCACGCCGCCAGACTCAACGCCAGGACCGGAACGGCGGCGAGCACGACGGCCCTGCGCCGCAACTGCAGTCTCATTCGCGTTCTCCCGAATGCCGCGCCGGGCCGTTCCCGGCGTCGCACCGGGATTCCATCCACCGGCCGATAACCCGGGCGTAACCGATTCGGGTTATGGCGGCGTTATGCGCGATGCGCCAGGCTTGCCCGGGTGCGGGTGCTCATCGCTGAGGACGAACGGATGCTCGCCGACTCCATCGCCGAGGGCCTGCGCGCCGAGGCGCTGGCGGTCGACGTGGCCTACGACGGGGACGCGGCGCTGGAACGGCTGGGCGTCAACGACTACGACGTGCTGGTGCTGGACCGGGATCTGCCGGTGGTGCACGGCGACGACGTGTGCCGCGCGGTGGTCGAGTCCGGCGGGTCGGTGCGGGTGCTGATGCTGACCGCCGCCGCCGACGTGCCGGCCCGGGTGCAGGGGCTGTCCCTGGGCGCCGACGACTACCTGGTCAAGCCGTTCGCGTTCGAGGAGCTGGTGGCGCGGGTGCACGCGCTGGGCCGGCGGGCCCGCCCGGCGGACCCGCCGATGCTGGCGCGCGCCGGGATCCGGCTGGACCCGGCCCGCCGCGAGGTCTACCGGGACGGCCGCTACGTGCCGCTGACCCGCAAGGAGTTCGGGGTGCTGGCCGAGCTGCTGCGGGCGGACGGGGCGGTGGTGTCGGCCGAGGAGCTGCTGGAGAAGGTGTGGGACGAGCACATCGATCCGTTCACCAACACGGTCCGGGTCACGATGATGAAGCTGCGCCGCAAGCTGGGCCCGCCGGGGGTCATCGAGACCGTTCCCGGCACCGGCTACCGGATCCGGTGAGGCCGCGATGAGCGGCTGGTGGCGGCCCACGATCAGGGTCCGGCTCACCCTGTTGTACGGCGGGCTGTTCCTGGTGGCCGGGGTCGTGCTGCTGGGCGTCACGTACGTGCTGGTGGCGAACAACCTGCAGGAGCGGCAGCCGGTGGTGTCGTCCATGAAGCCCCAGGACGGCGGCAAGCTGGTGTACGGCGGCTCCGTCCCCATGGCCCCGCCCCCCGAGGACGCGGAGATACTGCAGGAACGGCTGGACGAGGTGGAGCGCGACGTCCACCAGGCCACCCTGAACTCCCTGCTCACCCAAGGCGGGATCGCGCTCGGCGCGGTGGGCGCGGCGGCGGTCGGGCTGGGCTGGCTGATGGCCGACCGGGCGCTGCGGCCGGTGCACCAGGTGACCGAGACCGCCCGCCGGGTCGCGCACAGCCACAACCTGACCGAGCGGATCGGCTACGACGGCCCCCGCGACGACGTCAAGGAACTGGCCGACACCTTCGACGACATGCTGTCGCGGCTGGCGCGGTCGTTCGACGCCCAGCGCCGGTTCGTCGCCAACGCCTCCCACGAGCTGCGCACTCCCCTGGCGATCAACCGCACGCTGGTGGACGTGGCGGTGCGGCGGGCCGACGCCACCGAGGACGTGCGCCGGCTGGGCGAGTCGCTGCTGGTGGTCAACGCCCGGCACGAGCGGCTGATCGACGGGCTGCTCACCCTGGCGGGCAGCGAGAACGCGGTGGTCGAGCGGACCCCGGTGGACCTGGCGGACGTGGCCGCGCACGTGCTGGACCTGGCCGGGACCGAGGCCGGGGAACGCGGCGTGACCGTGCGCCGCACGCTGGGCCGCGCGGTCACGGCGGGCGACCCGGTGCTGATGGAACGGCTCGTGCAGAACCTGGTGGAGAACGCGATCCGGCACAACGTCGCCCGGGACGGGGTGATCGAGGTGGCCACCCGGTGGTGGCCGGGCTTCGCCGAGCTGACGGTGCGCAACACCGGGCCGGTGGTGCCGCCGTACGAGATCGAAACGATCTTCGAGCCGTTCCGGCGGCTGCGCGGCGACCGGGTGGGGTCGGAACGGGGGGCGGGCCTGGGACTGTCGATCGTGCGGGCCATCGCGACCGCGCACGGCGGCGAGGTGACCGCGGCGCCCCGGGACGGCGGCGGGCTGGTGGTGACGGTCCGGCTGCCGGGCCTGCGACACGTCTAGATCCGCCCGCAGCGGGCACCCTGCGGCCATGCGGGACGAACGAGCGGACGTCCAGGGGCTGACCGACCTGGAGCTGTACGTGTACGACGCGGTCGCCAGCGCCGACACCGGCGGCCGGGCGCTCGGCGAGACGGACATCACGGAGATCGCCGCCGAGACCGGGCGCGGCGAGGACGAGGTTCGGCGGGCGCTGGAGCATCTGGTGGAGCTGAACCATCTCCGGTCCCGTTCGGCGGGATACACGCTGGGGCCGCACGACTGGGCGCCCTAACGTGAGCGGCCGGGCACACGCCGGCAGGGAGGGGCTCGGGCATGCGGCTGGCCGTCACCGAGGAGCAGCGGGAACTGCGTGCGGTGCTGCGGCGGTTCTTCGCCGACAGGTCCCCCTCCGGCGAGGTGCGCCGGCTGATGGCCACCGCCGAGGGCCACGACCCGGCGGTGTGGCGGCAGATGGCCGACCAGCTCGGGCTGCAGGGCCTGGCGGTCCCCGAGGAGTACGGCGGGGCCGGGTGCGGGCTGCGGGAGCTGGTGGTCGTGCTGGAGGAGATGGGCCGCGCCCTGGTCTGCGCCCCGTTCCTGGCCAGCGCCGTGCTGGCCGCCCACGCGGTGCTGGCCTCGGGTGACGAGGAGGCCAGGCGGGACCTGCTGCCGGGCCTGGCGGACGGGACCGTGATCGGGACGCTGGCCCACACCGCGGACGGCGACGCCGGCGGGACCGCCATGACGGCCGAGGCGGACCGGCTGACCGGGACCGTGTCGTTCGTGCTCGACGGGCACGTCGCCGGTCTGATCCTCGTGGTGGCGCGGACCCCGCGGGGCCCGTCGCTGTTCGCGGTCGACGGGGACGCCCCCGGCCTGACCCGGACCCTGCTGTCCACCCTGGACCAGACCCGGCGGCTCGCCCGGCTGGAATGCGCCGGCACACCGGCCCGGCCAGTCGGCCCGGCGGGCGCGGGAGCCCGGATCCTGGCGCGGACCCTGGACGTCGCGGCGGTGGCGCTGGCGGCCGAGCAGCTCGGCGGCGCGCAGCGGGTGCTGGAGATGAGCGTCGAGTACGCCAAGGTCCGGCACCAGTTCGGGCGGCCGATCGGCAGTTTCCAGGCCGTCAAGCACAAGTGCGCCGACATGCTGGTGGAGGTCGAGTCGGCCCGTTCGGCGGTGCTGTACGCGGCGACCGTGGCCGACGAGGACCCGGCGGAGCTGCCGATGGCGGCGGCGCTGGCCCAGGCGTACGCGTCGGAGGCGTTCTTCCACGCGGCCGGGGAGAACATCCAGATCCATGGGGGCATCGGGTTCACCTGGGAGCATGACGCGCACCTGTACTTCAAGCGGGCCAAGTCCTCCCAGCTGCTGTTCGGCTCCCCCGCCTTGCACAGGGAACGGGTCGCGAAACTGATCGGACTGTAGGGTCGGCGATATGCCCCCCATCGCACGTGCCGCCAGTGGTTGCCTGTTCGGGCTCGCCTACGGGGACGCCCTCGGTGCGCCGACCGAGTTCATGTCCATGGAGCAGATCCGCCGCCATTACGGGGACATGGGGCCGGACGATCTGCCGGGCACGCCCGCGCGGGTCACCGACGACACGCAGATGACGATCGCGGTGGCCGAGGGGCTGCTGAGCGCGCTGGAGCATCCGCCGTTCACCCCCGATCTGGTGCTGCCGCGCTGGCGGCGGCACTTCATCGACTGGTTCCACGACCCGGAGAACACCCGGGCTCCCGGCAACACCTGCCTGCGGGCCTGCCGGAACCTGGACGACGGCGTCCCGTGGGTGAAGGCGACGGTGCACGGGTCCAAGGGCTGCGGGGCCAACATGCGGGTCGCGCCGGTGGGCCTGGCGCCGGGGCTCACCGACGAGCAGCGGGCGGGCGCGGCCCAGTTGCAGGCGGCGCTGACGCACGGCCACCCGACGGGGCTGGTGGCCAGCGAGCTGACCGCGTTCGCCGTGTGGTGGCTGCGGGAGGGGATGGACCCGGCCGACCTGCCCGGGGCGCTGCGGGAGCGGTGCCACGAGCAGCGGACCGTCTACCACTCCCGCTGGCTGCAGGACCTCTGGCAGCAGCCCGCCGTGCCCGACCCGCAGACCTTCATCTCCCGGGGCTGGGACGAGTGCCTGGCCGTGCTGGACCGGCTGGACGCGGCGCTGGCGCGGGCCGACCGGGACGCCGACCCGTGCGAGATCACCGGCGCGGGCTGGGTGGCCGAGGAGGCGATGGCGACCGGGCTGCTGTGCTTCCTGCTGTTCCCCGACGACCCGGTGGCGGCGATCCGGCGGGGCGCGGCCGGCTCCGGCGACTCGGACTCGATCGCCTGCCTGGCCGGGGCGTTCGCGGGCGCCCACCTGGGCATGGACGCGTGGCCCGCCGAGTGGGCCGGGCGCATCGAGTACGCCGGCGACCTGGCCCGGTTCGCCCGCGCCTGGGACTGAGGTGCCGCACTTCATCCGGTACTGCGCGCCGGGCGCCGGGGACGACGCCGCCGCGCGGCTGGAACGGGCGCTGACCCGGGCCGGGCGCACGGTCCTGGAACGCCGCCCGCTGCCCGCCGGGGAGCCGCATCCGCCGCCCGAGCCCGGCACGCTGCGCTGGCAGGTGCGGCGGCTGCCCGCCGATCCGGTGTTCGACGAGGACTTCAACGTCCTGAACGCCGAGGATCCCGACCCGGCGTTCCTGTACGTCGAGGAGACCCTGCCCGAGGACGCGCGGCCGGGCCCCGACGGCTGGGACCTGACGCTGTGCCGGGAGCTGTCGGCCGAGGCCGACGCGTTCGTCTGCGCGCTGGACGACTGGGAGTACGTCTGCCGGCAGGGCGTGGCGGTGTTCCTGGCCGGGCGGAGCATCGACGTCCGGGAGCGGACCGCCGGCGACGTGCTCGACCTCGGCGGCCCGCCGCCGCAGGGCGACAGGTGGCTGCCGGTGTGGTCGCTGCACGGCCGGCACGCCGAGGCCCTGCTGGGGGAAAGCCATTACTGGCTGAGCGGGGTGGTGGCGCACGCCGAGGAGTGGCGCGTCACGCCCGCCGGGCCGTTCCGCCCCGAGTCGCGGTCGCCCACCTGTCGGGTCGTCCTGCCGGGGGTGGCGGACGTGCCGGGGATGCGGGCCCGTTCCGTCCGGGTGGAGTCCGTGCCGTTCGCGGTGCTCGCCCACGAGGGCCGTCTGGCCGACCTGGACCTGGCGGCACTGTCGGCAGGTCCAGGTCGGCCACTGTCGTGGGGCTGGAGATTCCGGGCGCGGGCGAGCCGTTCACCTGGGTCCACGCCCGGAGTGGGACGGTGATCGCGGACGGCCGGGGGCAGGGGGCGGACGCTTTGCTGGAGGCGTTGCGCCCTCTCGGCGAGGCCCCGGGACTGCTGTTCGGGGCCTGCCGTCATGTGGGGGACGACCCCGCATCCCCCGCATCGTGAGCGGACCGTCCTCGCCCGGCCGACGCCTCGCTGCGGTGGCCCGCTCACACCTCCGGAAGGGGCTTGAGGCGCAGGCCGCGTTCGGTGACCTGGCGGAGCTGCTCGTCGGTCAGGACGCGGGGCTCGCCGATGGAGCGGGCTCGGACGTAGACGCCGCACAGCCACTCCAGGAGGCGGGCGTTCTCGAAGGCGTCCTCCAGGTCGGTGCCGATGGTGACGCCGCCGTGGTTGGCCATGAGGGCGGCGCGCATGCCGCCCGCCATGGCCTTGCGGACGTTGGCGGCCAGCTCCGGCGTGCCGTAGGTGGCGTACTCGGCGACCCGCACCACCCCGCCCAGCAGCAGGGTGTTGTAGTGGATCGGCGGCAGCTCGGTCATCGTGGTCGCCACGACCGCGCCGTAGGTGGAGTGGGTGTGCACGATGGCCGGGGCCCCGGTCGCCTCGTAGATCGCCAGGTGCATGGGGGTCTCGGAGGACGGCTCGCGGGTTCCCTCCACGACGGTCCCGGTCAGGTCGATCACCGGCAGGTCCCGCGGGGTCATCCGCTCCAGCCGCATCCCGGCCGGGGAGACCGCCACCAGGTCGCCGCGGCGGACGCTGATGTTGCCCGACGCGCCGAGGACCAGGCCGGTCTCCACCATCCGGCGGCCGATCTCGCACAGTTCCCGGCGTTCGTCCGCCAGCAGCATCTTCGGGCGCCCTTCCCGTTCAGGAGTGTCCGCAGCGAGGCTACTGTCCGGGATCGCGGACCGGAAATGGCCCTTGGTACGGCCGCGCCGCCGCACCAAGGGCCATGTCGAGAATGTAGACGTCCGAAGCTCCCCGGCGGTTTCCTCCCCGTTACGTCATTTCGCTCCGCAGGATCCCGTTCAGCCGCCGTTCCCGGCGACCGCGGGATCGGCCGGCTCCGCCATCGCCCGCAGCCTGGCCCCCAGCACCGCCTCGGCGGCGCCGACCAGCTGGGCCAGCCGGAGCACCTCGGTGCGGTGGAACGGCGGCGCCCCGGTCCGCGCCACCAGCAGCGCCAGCTCCCCGCCGCCGATCGGCACCACCGCGTACCGGGTGCCGTCCTCGGCGGTGAACCCGCGCGGCCGCAGCGGCTCCAGCGGCGGCACGTCGATCCCGCCGAGCACCCCGAGGCTGGTGTGCACCAGCACGGCGTCGTCCTCGCCCTCGACCCGCAGCAGCCCCGCCCAGTCGGCGCTCAGCATGGCCGGCACCGCGTCGGTCAGGATCGCCAGGCCGTCGCTCTCCCGGGCGGCGGCCAGCTGGCCGATCAGCGCGGCGTCCTGGTTGGTCCCCGGCGGCTCCACGGTCGGCCAGATGCCGACGATGTCCACCCCCGGCACCGAGGACAGCCCCTCGCACAGCCGGTCGATGCCGGCGCCGGCCGGCCAGGCCACCGTGAAGTCGTCCATGGCCCGGCCGCTGTCACGTTCCAAGACGGCCATCTGGACCACGTCGGCGCCCGCCGCCCCCAGAATCCGGGCCACCTTCCCCAGTGAGCCCGGCCGGTCCGGCAGCCGCACCCTGATCCGCAACAACATCGGCACCTCCTTGCCCCCAGCCTGCGCATGCCCGGTTTCCATCGTGTTACCTCGCCGTTTCCGTGTCGAGAAGCATCGGGTGAAATCGAATTCACCGTCCCATCCCCGCCTCCCGCCCACGGATCGGCGGCACGCCCGGGCGCACGGCATGCCGCCGGCACCCTCCCGGTCAACGTTTCCCCAGGAAAAGGGCCGCCTTCGGAGTGAGAACGCAAACCGCGGGTCTATCGCCGCAAGTAACGGCTCGTTAATGTTGCTGCACGTGTCGAGTGCCCAGGACCATCCCGCCGGTTCCGCCGGCGACGACCGCGTCGCGCCCGGCCGGAACACGAGCCCCGAGCCGCCCCAGCCGCCCCCCGAGGGCAGGCCGCGCGGCGAGCCCGCCGTGCCGCCCGCCGAGGCGGATCCGGACCGGCAGGCGCCCGCGCGGGTGGCCGCCGAGCTGGCCCGGCTGGCGGCGGCGGTCGAGCGCGAGCACGAGCGCGCCGCGCACCGGGAGGCCGTGATCGACCGCCTCCACCAGGACGTCCAGACGCTGCGGCGCGGCGAGTTGCACGCGATGTTCGACCCGGTGCGGGCGGTGCTGTTCCGGCTGCACGACCTGACCGCCCGCGAGGCGCGCCGGTGGGCCGAGGACCCGCCCGACCCGGCGCACGCCGCCGCGCTGCTGGCCGCGGTCAGCGACGAGATCGCCGAGGCGCTGGCCCGCACCGGGGCCGAGCGCTTCGCCACCCGGCCCGGCGACCGCTACGACCCGGCCCGGCACCGGCCGGTCGGCACCGAGCCGGTCGCCGACCCCGCGCTGGACGGCACGGTCGTCGGCGTGTGCGCGGACGGCTTCGAACGGGCCGGCCGGGTGGTCCGCAAGGCCGAGGTGCGGGTGGGCCGGCACCGCGCCCCGGACGCCGACGGCGACGGCGACGGCGGCGACGACCCCGCGGCCCGCTCCGTCCCGCTTCCCCGATCAAGCAGTTCGAACAGGTGAGCTGAACATGGCTGTGTATGGGATCGACCTGGGAACCACCTACTCCTGCATCGCGTCCATCGACGAGGTCGGGCGTCCCACGGTCCTGCGCAACATCGAGGGCACCGACACCACCCCCTCGGTGGTCTACTTCGAGACCAGCGACAACGTGATCGTCGGCCAGACCGCCAAGGACACCGCGGTGCTGGAGCCCGACAACGTGGTGAGCCTGATCAAGCGGGACATGGGCCGTGACATCACCTACCCGATCCACGAGTTCGGCTACACGCCCGAGGAGCTGAGCGCGTTCATCCTGCTCAAGCTGGCCACCGACGCGCGCACCACCACCGGGGAGGACGCCCGGGACGTGGTGATCACGGTGCCGGCCTACTTCGGCGCGGCCGAGCGGGACGCCACCCGCAAGGCGGGCCGGATCGCCGGGCTGAACGTGATCGACATCATCTCCGAGCCGATCGCCGCGGCCATCACCTACGGGGTGCTCAACCCCGAGAACGACCGCACGATCCTGGTGTACGACCTGGGCGGCGGCACGTTCGACACCACGGTGATCGCGCTGCGCGGCGGGCACATCGAGGTGGTGTGCACCGACGGCGACCACGAGCTGGGCGGGGCGGACTGGGACGCGCGGATCGTGGAGTACCTGGCCGAGCGGTTCCGCGAGGAGCACCCCGACGCCGGGGACCCGCTGGACGACAAGCAGACCGAGCAGCAGCTGCGCCGCGACGCCGAGGACGCCAAGAAGGCGCTGACCACCCGCACCAGCCACACCGTGCGGGTGATGCACGGCGGGCGGGCGGCGGCGGTCGAGCTGACCCGGGAGAAGTTCGAGGAGATCACCAAGGACCTGCTGGACCGCACCATCGAGATCACCGGCCGGACCCTGGCCACCGCCGCCGACAAGGGCGTGACCGACTACGACGACCTGGTGCTGGTGGGCGGGTCCACCAAGATGCCCGCGGTGGCCGCCCGGCTGCAGACCGAGCTGGGGCTGACCCCCCGGCTGCAGGACCCGGATCTGGCGGTGGCCAAGGGCGCGGCGCTGTACGCGTTCGAGGAGACCTACCGGCGGCTGCTGGCGGCCGGGGCCACCGAGCAGGCCGAGGAGATGGCGGCCAGGGCGGGCCTGTCGGCCGAGCAGCAGCGGCAGATCGCCGGCCGGCAGATCAAGACGGTGGCCTCGCACGCCTTCGGGATCGTGGTGATGGACCGGGAGAGCGAGACCGAGCACGTGGCGCATCTGGTGCACGCCAACGACGAGCTGCCGGCCTCGCACACCGAGGACTTCTTCACCGTCTACGACGACCAGACCGCCGCCGACGTGCGGGTGATGGAGCAGGCCGGCAGCGTGGAGTCGCCGGACCTGATGGACAACACCGAGATCGCCACCGGGGTGATCAAGATCCCGCCGGGCAAGAAGGCCGGCTGGCCGGTCGAGGTGACCTTCGAGCTGGACGCCTCCGGGCTGCTGCACGTGACCGCGGTGGAGAAGGAGACCGGCGAGCGGCTGGAGCTGAAGGTCGACGTCGGCGGCATGTCCGAGGAGGAGGTCGAGCGTTCCCGCGCCGCCCTGTCCCGGGTGCAGGTGAGCTGAGCGAACCCGGGCCATGAGCACCTCGTTCGACGAGGAGTACAAGCGGGACGTGCTGGAGCCGGCCCGGGCGGCCGGCGACCAGCCGCCCGAGGACCTGCGGCTGCGCTACCGGCTGGAGGACCCGCTGGCGCCCGCTCGGGTGGCCGAGCGGGTCCGGCAGGTGCGGCAGTGCTGGCGGCGGTGCCGGGGGCAGCTGAAGTACCGCAAGCTGATCGACCGGCTGGAGGCCGAGCACCGGGAGCTGGCGCCGCTGTTCGCCGCCGCCGAGCGGGGCGACCTGGGGCCGCTGAACGAGCGGCTGCGCGGCGGGGCCGAGCGGGACGCCCGGCGGCTGGCCGACGCGCGGGCACGGCTGGCCGACGCGGCGGGCGCCCTGCGGGCGGTGACGCCGGGCGAGCTGGAGGAGCTGGCGCGGGCCGCCGGGGTCGGCCGGGCGGAGCTGGAGCGGGCGGCCGCCGCCGAGCGGATCACGGTCCGCGAACCGGACCGGCTGCCGTCCTCCCCGCCGTACGCCGGGTACCGCAAGGTCCGCGAGGCGCTGGACGTGCTGGGGCACCGGCATCTGGCGGAGTTCCTGTTCGGGGAGGCGCCGGCCGGTCCGATGCGGGTGCTCGGCGGGTTCGCCGCGCCCGGGGTGCCCGCCGGGCCGCGGACGCTGCCGGAGGCGGTGCGGGCGGCCTCGCAGCGCTGGGCCCGGCGCACCCGTGACAGCAGCACCACCCACGCGGGCACGGTGCTGGCGGCCCTGCGGTCCGCCCCGCCGGACGACCTGATCTGCTACGACGTGGTGGCCCGGCTGCGGGAACGGCATCGGCAGCGGGCGTCGGAGCAGGCGCTGCTGCGGCACGCGGTCGAGGAGCTGGGGATCGATCCGGCCGACGCGCGCCGGCTGGTGTTCGCGGTGCTGCGCGAGGGCGGCCCCGGCGGCGGCCCGGCCGACCGGCTGCGGGCGCTGCTGGACGCGGGCGAGGTGTACGCGGCGGCGGTGCTGGCCGACGCCCTCGACGAGGCGGGCGAGGAGGACGACGAGGCGGAGCTGCTGGCCGACGAGGCGCGGCGGCGGGTCGCGGCGGCGGTCCGGCTGCGCGACGCCGCCGCCGGGCAGACCGACCCCGACCGGGCCTGGGTGATGCTGGCCGACGCGCTGGAGCTGGTCCGCGACCTGCCGGGGGCGCCGGACCTGCAGCGGCGGCTGCCGCCCCATCCGGTGCCCCGGGTGACCGCCGCCGCCGAGGACACCGGGGTGCGGATCTCCTGGGCGCCCAGCCCGTCCACGGTCGGCGAGATCGGCTACGAGGTGGTGCGGCAGCGGGGCCGGGCGCCCGAGGGCCCCGGCGACGGCGACCCGATCCCGGCCGGGGAGAGCGGCGCGGTGGACCCGCGGCCCCCGGTGAACGTGCCGCTGTACTACGGCGTGGCCGCCCGGCGCGGGAACGCCGCCGCGCCGATCGCCTGCTGCGGGCCGGTGGTGGTGCGGCCCGAGCCGCAGGCGGTGGAGCTGGTGGCCGGGGACGGCGCGGTGACCGGCCGCTGGCAGGTCCCGCCGGGCGCGGCGCGGGTCCAGGTCACCCGCGACGGGAGCCTCGTTCCGGCGGAACGGGACGGCTTCCGGGAGGAGGTGCCCAACGGGGTCGCCCACCACTACCTGATCTCCGCCGTCTACGTGGACGCCGAGGGCCGGGAGGTGGTCACGCCGGGGGTCGCGGTGACGGTGACGCCGCAGGCCCCGCCGCAGCCGGTGCACGACCTGGCGATCGAGACCGACCCGGCCGACCCGCATCGGGTGCTGGCCTCCTTCGGCCAGCCCGCCACCGGCACCGTCGAGTTCGTGCTGCTGGAGGAGCCGCCGCCGTGGCCGCCGGGGACGCTGCTGCCGGTCGCGGAGGTCCGCACGGCCGCCCGCCGGGTGCCGGACACCCCCACCTCCCGGGGCCTGGCGCTGCGGCCGGGCGGCGGGGGCTGGCTGCTGGCCGTCACGGTGGCCGGGCAGACCGCGGCGATCGGCGCGTGCCACCGCCATGTGAACCTGCCTCCCCCGGCCGGTCTGGTGGCCGAACGCCGGGGCGGGGAGCTGCACGTCGGGTTCGACTGGCCGGAGGGGGTGACGGAGGTGGAGGTCACCGTGCGGGACGGCACGGACGAACGGCGCACGGTCCTCAGCCGCGCCGCCTACGAGGCGGGCGGCGGCGTCCGCCTGCCCGTACCGCCGGACCGGGCGGTCACGGTGGCGGTGGCGGCGGCCGGGATGCGGCAGGGGCGGCGGCTGGTCGGCCCCGCCGTGGAGACGGCCGTCGCGGCCCGCGCCCGCGTCCGCTACGACCTGGAGCGCTCGGGGCCGCCGTGGCGGCGTTCGCTGACGGTCCGGCTGACCGCGCCGCAGCCGGTACGGGTGGCGCGGCTGGCGCTGGTCCGCCGTCCCGGGACGGTGATGCCGCAGCGCCCCGGCGACGGAGAGGAGCTCGGATCATGGGAGGCGGTGCCGGTGCCCGGAGAGGTGTCGGTGCCCGCGCCCGCCGGGACGGGGCCATACTGGCTTCGCTGTTTCGCCGACGACGACGCCATCGAGCTGGTCGACCCCCCGGTCCGCCGCCTCGAGCACAAGAGGTGACCCACGTGGGCAGCCAGTCACGCATCTCCGCCAGGATCGCCCTGCCCGGGCTGCGGGCCGACGACGAGGTCTGCTGCCCGTACTGCTTCGAGCGGGTGCCGCGCCAGCGGATCGCGTTCCGCTGCATGGGGCGGGCCGGGCGCGGGCAGGGCTGCGATCCGGTGCTGGACGAGGAGCTGGCCGCCTACACCGGGTCGGCGGCGGGCGCGTCGCTGCCGCCGGTGTTCGAGGCCCCGGGACGCGGCGGCCGGGCCGACTGCCCGCGCTGCGGGCGGACCACCGGCCGGCGGGTGTGCCCGCACTGCCACAATCCGCTGCCTCCGGCCTACTGCGAGTCCCCCGGCCGGATCGTGGCGCTGGTGGGGGCCAAGAACGCCGGCAAGAGCACCTACATCGCGGTGCTGCTGCACGAGCTGATGAACCGGGTCGGCACCGAGCTGGACGCCTCCCTGGTGGCCTGCGACGACCGCACCATCGACCGGTACAAGCGGGACTTCGCCCGGCCGCTGTACGACGAGCACCGGCTGCTGCCGACCACGGCCAGCGCCGCCACCGCCCCCCGCGAGCCGCTGGTGTACCTGCTGACCCGGACCCGGCCGGCACGGCGGGCGGGGCGGCGGCTGGGGGCGCGGCTGCCGCTGGGCCGGGAGCGGACCGAGTCGCTGGCGCTGGTGCTGTTCGACACCGCGGGCGAGGACCTGCGCAGCCGGGACGTGCGGGACCTGCATCTGCGGTATCTGGAGGCGGCCGACGCGATCGTCTTCCTGGTGGATCCGCTGGAGCTGCCCGGCGCCCGGGCGATGGTCCGCGACGAGGCGCCGCCGCCCCCGCGGACCGATCCGGACAGCGAGCCGATCAACGTGATCGCCCGGGTCACCGAGGCGCTGCGGCAGCGCCGCGGGCTGCGGCCGGGCGAGCGGCTGCCGGTGCCGGTGGCGGTGGCGCTGACCAAGATCGACGCCCTGCTGCCCGCCCCGGCCGGGCAGTCGCCGCTGCACCGTTCCCGGCCGTCGCGGGGGGCGCTGGACCTGGACGACCGGGAGGCGGTGGACGCGCAGGTGCGGGGCCTGCTGCACGACTGGGAGGCGGGGCAGCTCGACGTGTACCTGCGCCAGCAGTACGCCGAGTACGCCCTGTTCGGGGTGTCGGCGCTGGGCGGGATGCCCAGCCGGGGCCGGGTCGGCGCCGGCGGGGTGCGGCCGCACCGGGTGGAGGACCCGCTGCTGTGGCTGCTGTACCGGTTCGGGATGCTGGACGGAACGCGCGGGAACGAGGTCTGAGGCGTGGCCTGGCAGCTGCACTACACGTCGGCGGCGAGCGGGCCGACCGGGCGTTCGGGGTTCCAGTTCGTGGCCGAGACCCCCGGCCTGCCGCCGCAGGCCCGGTCGGCGGTCACCCCGCTGCTGGCGTACCGGCCGCCGCCGGACGCGCCGCTGTCGCCGGACGACGAGGAGCTGGCGGCGTTCCCGGTGGCGCTGGCCTACGAGCGGGCGGGCGGCCGGGCGGTGCTGGTGCGGTCCCGCTACCTGGGGCAGGACTACTCGGGCCGGTACGGCAACTTCTTCGCGCACGCGGTGGTGGCCGAGGCCGACGAGCTGGAGGGCCTGCGGCCGATCGAGCTGTGGGGGGCGGGTTTCTGGGCGGACCGGCCCGCCGAGGGGGACCTGGCGGAGCTGGAGGAGCTGGATCCGGGCGAGGGCGTCTCCCCCGAGGCGCTGGCGGACCGGCTGGCCGGGGAGGGCTCCTACCGGCTGCTGGTCGCCCTGGTGGACGCGGCGGTGGCGGCGCTGGACCGGGGGCACGGCCGGGTGGTGCTGGTCGGCGCGGACGTCGAGCCGATCGTGCGGTGGATCGCGGTGCTGTCGTACTCGCTGCCGGTGGCCGCCGCGGCCCGGCTGTCGTTCACCACCTACAGCGCCGACCCCGGCGGGGCGCCGCAGCGGGTGGTGGGGACGACCCCGGACGTGTGGGCGGCGGCGCACCGCGACGAGCCCGCCTTCTTCGTCGACAAGGCCGACAAGGCCAGTGACGACGGCGAGGGCAGCCGGTTCGCCCGGACGGTGGCGGCGTGCTGGCGGGACCACGACTTCGCCGGGCTGGACGCGCTCGGCGAGCTGGTGGCCGTGCAACTGGCCGACGACGACCGGCTCGCCGGGACGGAGGACCTGCCGCTGGCGCGGGTGCTGGACCGGGCGGCGGCGCTGCTGGCGCTGTGCCGGGGCGCCGACCCGGTCCCGGCGGAGGAGGAGGCCGCCGCGGCGGACCTGCTCACCCGGTTCGGGGCTCAGGTGCCCGAATGGGTGTGGGCGGAGCTGGTCCCGGCGCTGCCGGGCGTGGGTTTCGACCTGGCGCTGGCGATGCACCGGTGGGCGCGGCGGGTGGCGGCGGCCGAGGTCGCCGACCGGTGCGCGGCCCGCTGCGTCATCCTGGCGCTGGAGGACCCGTCCCTCGGCGACCGGCTGCACGAGGTCAGGCCCTCCCCCGACGCCGCGCGGCGGCTGGCCCCCGAGGTGGCCGGAGCGCTGGACCGGGCGGCGACCCTGACCGTGGCCGGGCGGCTGGTGGCGCTGGCGGCGCGGACGGGCGTGGACCTGCCCGCCGAGACGGTCCGCTCCGTGGCGGCCCGCTGCGCCCGCACCGCGGTGGACGATCTGCCTGGCGCGCTGGACGGCGTCCCAGCCCAGTGGCGCGAACGCATCGTCGAGGGCGCCGTCGCCGGGCTGGCCGAAGCCGGGCCGGACGAGCTGCCGCGGCTGCTGACCGACGAGGTCTGCGACCTGCTGCAGGCCCGGGACTGGTCGGCGGCGCCCGCCGTGGGGCTGCGCGTGCTGGGGTCGGTGGGCCGCCGCCACCGGGACCGCCGCGTGGACGTCACCGGGGCGCTGCTGCGGCTGGAAGGGGTGGAGCCCGGCGACGTGGACCGGGTGCTCGGCGAGGTGTGGGCGGTGCAGGCGAGCGCCGCCGAGTGCGCGGCGCTGCTGGAGGCGTTCGACGAGGCGGTGCCGTCCCGTCCGGCGCTGGCGGCCCTGCCGTCGCGGGCGTTCCGGCAGGCGGCGCTGGAGGGCGACGCCGCGCTGGAGGACCCGGCGCTGCTGCGGATGGCCGGGCAGGTGCTGGCGGCGTTCCCCGAGGACCATGCGGCGTTCTGCGACGCCTCGGTGCTGCTGGAGTACAACAGGGCCGTCGGGGCGATGCAGGCCGACGCGGCGGCGGCCGGGCTGGACGCCGTGCACGCGGCGGAGGGGGCGACGGCGGAGGTGCGGGACGGCGTGTTCACCGAGGCGGCCGACCGGCTGGCCCGGCGGGACGCGCGGTTCCGCGCGGCGCTGCTGGCCGCGGCGTCCGCCCCGGTGCGCGCCCGGCTGGCGGAACGCTGGACCCGTCCCCGCGCCCGGGGCCTGCTGGGCCGGTCCGGGCTGGGCGCGGGCCGCCGGCACGAACTGGTCGAGGTGGTGCTGCGGATGCGGCTGGCCGGGGTGCGCGAGCCCCGGCTGGAGTCGTGGGCGCGGGCGGCGGCCGGCGGCCGGCTGGCGACCCGGCGGCTGGACGGATACCTGGCCGACCCGGCGCTGCGGACCGAGCTGCGCCGGCTGATCGGCGACGACCCGGCCGGGCGGGAGGGCTGAGCCGATGCCCGCGATCTGGGTGCTGCTGCTCCTCGTGGCCTGGGCGGCGCTCGCGATCGTCTTCCCGGTGGTGTTCGCGGTGACGCTGACGGCGGCCACCGGTGCGGCGCTGGGGTTCGCGTACCTGCAGGCGTGGCGGACCCTGACCCCGACGACCGCGAAGGGCCCCTCGCCGGTCCCGGTGCCCCCGGTCGCCTACCGGCACTACCTGCTGGAGCAGGTGTGGCGGGACTGGTGGGCGGTGGCCCAGACGGCGGTCCCGTGGGCGTGGCGGACGGGCCGCACGGCGATGACGCGGGTGACGCGGACGCTGCTGGGCGGGCTGTGGGGGTTCTTCCTGCTGCCGCTGTGGCTGGCGCTGTACCTGGGCGTGGCGGTGGCGGTGCTGCCCGCCACGGTCATCGGGATGCTGCTGACGGCCTGCTACGGGCTGGTGGTGGCGCTGGGGCTGGCCGGGTGGCTGGTCTGCGTCGGGGTGCTGTGGCTGGTCGAGCGGGCGTTCATGGCCTACGGGCGGATCCTGCAGACCTGCCCGCACCCGTTCTGCTACGAGAAGATCGCGCTGCCGGTGTACGAGTGCCCCGGCTGCGGCACCCGGCACCGGCGGCTGACGCCGGGCACGGCGGGGGCGTTCCGGCACGTGTGCCGGTGCGGGGCGCGGCTGCCGACCACGATCCCGCTGGGCCGCTACCGGCTGACCGCGTACTGCCCGCACTGCCACGGGCGGCTGCCGGAGCGGATCGGGCGGGTGCGGGTGGAGCCGCTGCCGTTCGTGGGCGGCCCGGCGGCGGGCAAGACCACGTTCATGTTCCTGGCGATCCGGGCGCTGCACGCGCGGGCGCTGGCGGCGCACGGCAGGCTGGCGTTCGTGGACCGGCTGCACGCGCAGGCGTACGCGAGCGCGGTGCGGGAGTTCGAGCGCGGGGGGCGGCTGGCCAAGACGGGGCCGGAGCTGCCGCTGGCGACGATGGTGGACGTGGAGCTGCCGGGCCGCAGGCACCGCATCCTGTACCTGTTCGACCCGGCCGGGGAGCACTTCACCGGGGCCACCGAGGTCGAGTCGCTGCGCTACCTGGACCACGGGGAGGCGCTGCTGTTCGTGGTGGACCCGTTCGCGCTCCCGGCGGTGCGGCGGGCGCTCACCGAGGAGGAGCTGGCCGCGGCGGAACGGGCGGCGCCGTCCTCGGAGGAGGACCCGGCCGACACGCTGCAGCGGGTGCTGAACGAGCTGCGCACCCGGCCGGACCGGGGCCGCCAGCGGCGGGTCGCGGTGGTGGTGACCAAGACCGACCTGCTGCGCGGCACGATGGTCGGCCGGTCGATCGGCCGGTCGCCGGCCGCCGGGGACGCCCCCGAGGAGGCCCCCGGCGCGGCGGTGCGCCGCTGGCTGGAGGAGGTGGGCCTGGGCAACGTGATCCGGGCCCTGGACCAGCTCGCGGGCGAGGTGCGCTACTTCGGCTCGGGCCTGGACACCGCCCCGTCCGAGGTGGCGGATCTGCTCGGCTGGGTGACCGGGCTGCCGGTGGACGGGCGGCGGCCCGAGCCCGCCGGGCCCGTCCCCGCCGGGGAGCTGCCCGGCGCCGCGCCGCTGCGGGACCCCTGGCCGGTCCGGGGCCGCGAGAACGCCCGGATCCCCGCCGCCTACCAGGCGGGCCGGTGGTCGGCGCTGGCCGGGCTGGCGGTGCTCGGGGCGGCCGGGCTCACCGCGCTGGCCATCGGCGCCGTGCAGGGCGTCCGGGCACTGCCCTGGACGTGACCCGCGGGCCTCAGGAGGGCCGCAGGCCGGCCAGGATCAGGTCGGCGACCTCCTCGGCGAACGCGGCGGCGGGCTTGCGGCCGTCCGCGCGGTACCACCGGGGCATCTCGTTGACCATCCCGAAGACCACCAGGGTCACCGTCTCGGCCGGGGCGACCTTCGCGAACACCCCCTCGCGCTGGCCGCGTTCGACGACCTCGCGGAAGGCGACGTGGTAGCGGCGGCGGTCGGCGCGGACGGCGGCCAGCCGGTCGGGGTCCAGCCGGTGCATCTCGCGGGCGAACACCTGGGCCTCGTCGATGTGCTCGGCGGTGGAGGTCACCAGCTCCCGGATCACCGCCCGCACGGTGGCGGCCGGGTCCAGTCCCGCGGCCAGGATCCGTTCCAGGTCGGCCAGCTGCCGCCCGATCAGCGAGCGGTAGATCTCGTGCAGCAGGTCCTGCTTGGAGTCGAAGTAGTGGTACAGGCCGCCCTTGGTGACCTGGGCGGCCTCGACGATCTGCTGCACCGAGACGCCGTCGAAGCCGTGCTCGGCGAACAGCCGCACCGCGGCGGCCAGCAGCCGGCGTTCCACCGGGGAGGTACGCGCCCCACCGGTCATCGCGCCTCTTTCCGCCTCGGTGTTCCCGTTCCGCCCCGACTCCCCTAAGTTTGCCAGATACCGACCGGTCGGTATCCGAGGAGGGGAGAACGCCGTGGCCGTCGTGGAGACCGTGCGGGGCGCCGTCGACGTGGCCGAGCTGGGCCGCACCTACATGCACGAGCACGTGTTCGTGCTGTCCACCGAGCACGTCCAGAACCACGGGCACGGGGCCTGGTGGGACGAGGAGGAGCGGATCGCCGACGCGGTGGCCAAGCTGCGGGGGCTGGTCGAGGACGGCGTCACCACGATCGCCGACCCCACGGTGTGGGGGCTGGGCCGCTACATCCCCCGGATCCGGCGGATCGCCGAGCAGGTGCCGGAGCTGAACATCATCGTGGCGACCGGCCTGTACACCTATGACAAGCTGCCGTTCCAGCTCGACTTCCTCGGGCCGGGCACGCTGTTCGGCGGGCCGGACCCGATGGTGGAGATGTTCGTCCGGGACATCACCGAGGGCATCGCCGACACCGGGGTCAAGGCCGCGTTCCTGAAGTGCTGCGTGGAGGAGCCGGGGCTCACCCCGGGCGTCTCGCGGGTGCTGCACGCGGTGGCCGCCGCGCACCGCGAGACCGGCGCCCCGATCACGGTGCACACCTCGGCGTCCGCGCAGACCGGGCGGATCGCGGTCGAGGTGCTCGGCAAGGAGGGCGTGGACCTGTCCAAGGTGGTCATCGGGCACGCCGGGGACAGCAACGACCTGGACTACCTGATGGAGCTGGCCGACACCGGCGCGATCCTGGGGATGGACCGGTTCGGGCTGGACGCCTACAACCCGACCGCCCGGCGGGTGGCGACGGTGGCGGCGCTGTGCGAGCGCGGGTACGCCGACCGGATGGTGCTCAGCCACGACGCGAACTGCTTCACGGACTGGTTCGGTCCCGACCCCGAGCAGTTGCGCGGCGTCGCCGCCCCGAACTGGCACTACCGGCACATCGGCGCCGACGTGCTGCCCGCGCTGCGCGAGGCGGGCGTCACCGACGCCCACCTCGACCAGATGCTGGTGACCAACCCGCGCCGCTACTTCACCCGTTAGCCCACATCACGCGGACGTCGGCCGCCCCGCGCGCCTCGGCGAGCCGGGCGGCCTCGGCGTCGGCGTCGCCGCGGATCCGTTCCCCGGGTTCGGTGTACGGAGTGATCGTCACCTCCAGGCGGCGTCCGGCCGTCCGGGCGCGCCAGGTCCCGGCGATCTCCCCGTCGGCGAGCAGGACCCCGGGGCGGCCCAGCGTGCGCCACACCTCCTTCTGCCGGGCCTTGTCGGGCACCAGCAGGTCCCGGTCGCCGGTCTGCAGGTACGGGTCGTAGGCGGACAGCAGCCGGACGCCGCGCGGCGGAGCGGCGGCCGTCAGCGCGTCCACCCGGTCGGCGGGCAGCAGCCGCGTCCGGCCCTCGACCCGTACCTCGGCGAGGCCGTCCGGCCAGGCCGGGCCGAGCGCCGTGGCCGTCGTGCCGAAGAACCTGGCGACGTCGGCCTTGGTCGCCGGTCCCAGCAGCCGCAGGTAGGCGCGGATCAGGCCGTCGGTGCCGTGCGCCTTGTCCGGGACGGCGGGGACCTCCTCGACCGGCCCGAGCATCGTGGTCCGCCCGCCCGGCAGCAGCCGCACCCCGGCGAAGATCCCCACCTGCTGGAACAACTGCCCCGACACGTGCTCGGCCGCGCAGGTCGGGCAGTAGTAGCTGAACTCCGGCGGCAGCGCGTCGCTGACCGCCCGGCTGATCTGCCCCTTGGTCATCGGCCCGGTCACGACGTCCCGCATCGCCTGAGCCGCCATCGCGAACGCCTCGATCCCCCGCGGCGCGACCTCCTTGAGCTGGGCGCTGCGCATGCGGGCGGTGGCGTCGGCGTCGCTCAGCGGCCACAGCGCCCCCGCCAGCGCGGCCAGATCCGACCGGCGGTGCAGGTGCGGCGCGCCCCGCACGCTCCAGATCACCGCCGTGGAGTCCGCGGGCGGCGACCAGCGCCGCGCGACCGTCCCGACCACCGCGGTCCCCGGCGGCGTGTCCTGGAACCCCAGGTCGAGGGCGTTGCGCCCGTCCGCCGTCTCGTCGGTCAGCCCGTGTTCGGCCAGCCGGTACGCCAGGACCCGGCTCCGGTCCACCTCGATCATGGTCACCTCCGTTCCCGATCCTGGCCGGTGTACCTGTCATCCGCTGTCAGTCATCGCCGGGTCAGTCATCGCCGGCCGCGCCCGGCGGGCGGCGCCAGCGCCTCGACGGCGTTCTTGCGCAGGTGCTCGTACACGATCGAGGTCCGCACGTCGGCGATGTTGGGGAAGCGGGAGACGTGGTCGACGACGAAGTCCCGCAGATGCCCGGTGTCGCGCACGGCGACCTGGACGATGAAGTCGTCGCCGCCGGAGACCACGAACACCGCGACCGTCTCCGGCAGCCGGCCGATGTAGGTGCGGAAGCCCTCCACCGCCTCCCGGGTCTTGGGCTGCAGCCGCACGTTGACCAGCGCCTGCAGCGGGCGGCCCAGCTCGGCCAGGTCGACGGCGGCGTGGAAGCCGGTGATCACCCCGCGGTTGCGCAGCGAGCGGACCCGTTCCAGGCAGGTGGAGGGGGCGATGCCCAGCCGCTCGGCCAGTTCCCGGTTGGTCTGCCTGCCGTCGGCCTGCAACGCCTGCACGATCGCCGCATCAAGTTCGTCCACGAGCCCCTCCGGTCATGCCGCACCGAATTATCTTCGGAATCAGCCTATTCGAGTTGAGTTTAGTGCGCGGTTTGGTCGACTCTCATGTCGTTGATTCGGACTTCGCCTTCGGGAGGTTCCTGTGACCGTCTCCGCGCCCGCCTGGCTGGGCACCCTCGAACGCCGTCCCGACCTGCCGACCGGGCGGCTGCCCGTCAAGTGGGTGATCGTGGCCGACCGCGAGCTGCCCCGCGGGCTGCAGGCCAACGCCGCCGCCTGCCTGGCCGCCGCGATGGGCCGGGCCGCCCCGGAGCTGGTCGGCGACGGCGGCCCGGACGCCTCCGGCGGCGTCCACACCGGGCTGCCGTGGACCGGCTGCACCGTGCTGGCCGCGACCGCGCCGATCCTGCGGGTGGTGCGGGCCGCCGCGCTGGAGGAGCCCGACCTGCTGGTCGCCGACATGTGCTCGATCGCCCAGCGGGCCCGGGTGTACTCCGACTACCTGGCCGAGCTGGCCCGCACCGCGGACGAGGACCTGACCTACTACGCGATCAGCGTCGCCGGCCCCCGCGCCCTCGTCGACCGGCTCACCGGACGGTTCCCACTGCTGCGCTGAACCGTGCCGGCTCTCGTTGAACGGAACCGATCTTGGCCGCCGGGCGGGCCGGGAGCACAATGAGGGCGGACCACGGAACGCGGGGATGTGAGCGATGAGCCGGCGTGCGCCGATCGACGACCCGGGCGATGCCGCGCCGAAGGTGTCGCCGCCCAAGGAGTACGCGGCGGGGATGCCCGGCGTGACCACCGCGCTGCGCCACTCGTGGGAGCAGATGGGGGCGCGCCGGACCGCGCTGACGCTGCTGCGGGTCAACCAGAAGCAGGGGTTCGACTGCCCCGGCTGCGCCTGGCCGGAGGGCGACCACCGGCATGCGGCCGAGTTCTGCGAGAACGGGGCCAAGGCGGTGGCCGAGGAGGCCACCGTCCGCCGGGTCACCCGGGAGTTCTTCGCCCGCCATCCGATCAGCGAGCTGGCCGGGCGTTCGGACCACTGGCTCGGGCAGCAGGGCCGGCTCACCGAGCCGATGCTCAAGCGGGAGGGCGCCGACCACTACGAGCCGGTGGGCTGGGACGAGGCGCTGGCGATCCTGGCCGAGGAGCTGACCGCGCTGGACTCCCCGGACGAGGCCGCGTTCTACACCTCGGGGCGGACCAGCAACGAGGCGGCGTTCGTCTACCAGCTCCTGGCCCGCGCGTTCGGCACCAACAACCTGCCGGACTGCTCCAACATGTGCCACGAGTCGTCCGGCTCGGCGCTCAGCGAGACCCTCGGCGTCGGCAAGGGGTCGGTGCTGCTGGAGGACCTGCACAAGGCCGACCTGATCTTCGTCGTCGGGCAGAACCCCGGCACCAACCACCCCCGGATGCTGTCGGCGCTGGAGCGGGCCAAGAAGGGCGGCGCCCGGATCGTCGCGGTCAACCCGCTGCCGGAGGCGGGCCTGCTGCGGTTCAGGAACCCGCAGCGCCCCTCGGGGCTGGCCGGGCGCGGCACCCCGCTGGCCGACCGGTTCCTGCAGATCAGGCTGAACGGCGACCTGGCGCTGTTCCAGGCGCTCAACCGGCTGCTGCTGGACCGCGGCGCGATCGACCGGCGGTTCCTCGACGCGCACACCGTGGGCCTGGAGGAGCTGGTCAAGCATCTGGAACGGCTCGACTGGGACGCCGTGCTGGAGGCCACCGGGCTGACCCGCGAGCAGATCGAGGCCACCGCCGACGACGTGACGCGGGCCGAGCGGATCATCGTGTGCTGGGCGATGGGCCTGACCCAGCACCGCAACTCGGTCCCCACCATCCGCGAGGTCGTCAACTTCCTGCTGCTGCGCGGCAACATCGGCAGGCCGGGCGCGGGCGTGTGCCCGGTCCGCGGCCACTCCAACGTGCAGGGCGACCGGACGATGGGGATCGTGGAGCGGCCCTCGGCCGCGTTCCTGGACGCGCTGGCCGCCGAGTTCGGCTTCGAGCCGCCGCGCGAGCACGGCCTGGACACCGTCCGCGCCATCGAGGCGATGCGGGACGGAAAGGTCAAGGTGTTCCTCGGGATGGGCGGCAACTTCGTGCGCGCCACCCCCGACTCGGCGGTCACCGAGGCGGCGATGCGGTCGTGCCGGCTGACCGCGCACGTGTCCACCAAGCTCAACCGCTCGCACACGGTCACCGGGCGGCGCGCGCTGATCCTGCCGACGCTCGGCCGCACCGAACGGGACGTGCAGGAGTCCGGGCCGCAGTTCGTGTCGGTCGAGGACTCGATGGGCATGGTGCACGCCTCGCGCGGCCGGCTCGCCCCGGCGTCGGAGCACCTGCTGTCGGAGGTCGCGATCGTGTGCCGGCTGGGCCGGGCGCTCGGGCTGACCGGCTTCGACTGGGCGGGCATGGAACGCGACTACGACGTGATCCGCAACCACATCTCCCGGGTCGTCCCCGGCTTCGAGGACTTCAACCGGCGGATCCGCGAGCCCGGCGGGTTCGTCCTGCCGCACGCGCCGCGCGACCGCCGCGAGTTCCCCACCCTGGTCGGCAGGGCCCGCCTGACGGTGAACGAACTGGAGGTGCTGCGGGTCCCGCCGGGGCGGCTGCTGCTGCAGACGGTCCGCAGCCACGACCAGTTCAACACCACCGTCTACGGGCTGGACGACCGGTACCGGGGGGTGCGCGGCGGACGGCGGGTGGTGTTCGTGCACCCCGACGACCTGGCCGCGCTGGGGATCGCCGACGGGACCGTGGTCGACCTGGTGGGCGAGTGGCGCGACGGGGTGGAACGGCGCGCCCCGGGCTTCCGCACCGTGGCCTATCCGACGGCGCGCGGCTGCGCGGCGGCGTACTTCCCGGAGACGAACGTCCTGGTGCCGCTGGACAGCACCGCGGAGATCAGCAACACGCCGACGTCCAAGTCGATCGTGATACGGCTCGAACCGGCGGGCTGACGGCTTTACGGTGGTTCCATGACCAACCTCCCGGACCGCCGGACCACTCCGGATCCGCGCGATCTGCGGGCCTCCGACGCCGACCGCGAGCGGGTGGCCCAGACGCTGCGCGAGGCGGCCGGCGACGGCCGGATCAACCTCGAGGAACTCGAGGAACGGCTGACCGCCGCCTACTCCGCGCGCACCTACGGGGAACTGGAGCCGCTGACCCGCGACCTGCCGCTGTCCGGCACGGACGCCGCGCCTCCCGGCACCGCCCCCGACCTGCGCATCACCGGCGGCGAGCCCACCTCGACGGTGGGCGTCGCGGTGATGAGCGAGTTCAAGCGGCGCGGGCCGTGGACCGCTCCGCGCCGGTTCACCGCGTTCGCCTACTGGGGCGGCGGGACGATCGACCTGACCGAGGCCCGGTTCAGCGGGCCCGAGCTGCGGATCAGGGCGTTCGCGATCATGGGCGGGATCGACGTCGTCGTGCCCGAGGACCTGGACGTCACCGTGACCGGCGTGGGGATCATGGGGGCTTTCGACGACAAGGCCACCGGACCCGGCACGCCGGGCGCGCCGAAGGTCGTGGTGAGCGGGTTCTCGTTCTGGGGCGGGGTGACGGTCAAGCGCCGCAGGCGCAAGAACCGCGGCAGGGAGCTCGACTAGCGGCTCATCGCCCGAGCCGCTGCCGGTAGCCGGCGATGGCCTCGTCCACCTGCCGCCGGTCGTAGCCGCGCAGCACCACGTCGAAGTACGGCGGGAACTCGTGGTCGGCGACCGGCGGGAGCTGCACGTCGTGGCCGCGCAGCGCCGGGTGCCCGGTCCTGGCCCACAGCCGGACCAGGAACTCCTCGACCTGGTGCCGGTCGTAGCCGCGCCACCGCACCGTCAGGCCGTGCTCGCGGGCGGCCTGCGCCAGCAGCGGGGCCGGCGCCCGCCCCTTCCCGCCGAGCACGAAGTCCAGCCCGCCGTCGGGCTCGTCGTCGTCCAGCTCGATGCCCTCAAGCCTGGCCAGCTCCCGGCGGTAGCGGCGCATCGCCCCCTCCACCTCGAACCGGTCGTAGCCGCGCAGCACCACGTCGAACGACGTCCAGCCCAGGTGCCCGGCCGAGATCGGCGCGCCGTTGAGCGAAGCACCGGCCAGCGTGGCCTCGATCCGCGCCACCATCTCGTCCACCTGGTGCCGGTCGTAGCCGCGCAGCACCACCGTGAACTCCCGGCCGGACGAGGCGAGCCCGTCCGGCGGCGGCGCCGTCCCGGCGGGCGCGCCGCCTTCCAGGGCGGACAGCTCCTGCTGGTAGCGGCTCAGCACCATGTCCACCTGCCGGCGGTCATAGCCGCGCAGCACCACATCGAAAACCGTGTTCTGCAGCTCGGCGACACCGACCCGCGCCCCGCGCAGCGGGGCGCGGCCGAGAGTCCCCTCCAGCCGCGCGATCAGCTCATCCACCTGGCGGCGGTCGTAGCCGCGCAGGACGACCGGGAACTCCGGCATCACGGTCACCTCCGCCAGGGAGGGTATTGGAGGCCGGGGTCCCGGGACCAGAGCCGATCAGGAAGCGGGGGCGGGCAGCTCGCGGACCAGGCCGAGGGAGCGCAGCAGACGCGGGCCCGCCAGCGAGGCGGCGAACGCGGCCGCCGCCGCGCCGAACACCATCGTCCAGGCGGCCGGGCCGAGCGGGGTGCAGCCGAAGAACTGGCTGAGCACCGGGATCTCGATCACCGCCAGCATCACCAGCAGCGACGCCGCGCAGGTGGCCAGCACCGCCGGGCTGCGCCGCCCGGCCTGCAGGGTCTGCACGAGCTGGGTGAGCACCAGCGCGGCCAGCGCCATCGTCGAGGCCCGCCGCCCCCGGCCGGTCAGCCGCCCGGCGTGCCAGGCCAGGATCGAGCCGAACGCGGTGACCGCGCCGCGCAGCGCGATCGCCTCGTGCAGCGGGTCGGCCAGCGGCCCGCCGCGCGCCGGCGGGGCGGTGGCCTCGGCGTCCTCCTCCCCGTTCACCGCGGGCGGCGCCAGCGCCACCGCCAGCGCGGGCATCATGTCGGTCAGCGTGTTGACCAGCAGCAGCTGACGGGTCGACAGCGGGGCCCGGCCGCCCAGCGCGGTCCCGTACAGGGTGAAGGCGACCTCGCCGGCGTTCCCGCCGACCAGGATGGACACCGCGTTGCGGACGCTCTCCCACAGCGCGCGGCCCTCCAGCAGGGCCTCCACGATGGCGGGCAGGTCCCCGCCGCGCAGGATCAGGTCGGCGGCCGACTGGGCGGCCCGCGAGTCGCCCTGGGACAGGCCGATGCCGACGTCGGCGAGCCGGATCGCGGCGGCGTCGTTGGCGCCGTCCCCGGTCATCGCCACCGTCCGCCCGGCCCGCTGCAGCGCCTGCACGATCCGCACCTTGTGCTCGGGGCTGACCCGGGCGAACACCGAGGTGCGGGCGATCCGGGCGACGCGCTCCTTCTCCCCCAGCCGGTCCAGCTCGGCGCCGGTGAGCACCCGGTCGGCGCCGGGGATGCCCAGCCCGGCGGCGATGGCCTGGGCGGTGGCCGGATGGTCGCCGGTGATCATGACGACCTTGATGCCGGCCCGGGTGAGCCGCCGCACCGCGTCGGGGGCGTCCGGGCGGGGCGCGTCGGCGATGCCGACGAACCCGAGCAGGGCCAGCTCGGCGCTCTCGGCGAGCGTGTCGGCCCGCTCCAGGTCCTGTTCGGAGGGGCGGGCCTCGGCGACCGCCAGGACCCGCAGCCCGTCCTCGGCCAGCCGGGCGACGGCCCGGCGGGCCTGCTCGCGGCGCTCGTCGGTCATCGGGCGGGTCGTCGTTCCGGCCACCACCCGGGCGCAGCGCGGCAGCACCACCTCGGGCGCGCCCTTGACGGCGACGAGCGGGGTCTTCCGCCCGCCCCTGGCGGCCACGCCGGTGGCGGCCGAGTAGCCGCGGCTGGGCTCGAACGGGGTCTCGTACAGCAGCCGCCAGCCGGAGTCGTCGCCGAGGCGGTCGCGGGCGGCCTCCAGCACCGCCCGGTCGGTGGCGTGCTTGACCTCCGCGGGGTCCTCGACGGGCGGGCAGGCGCGGGCCCCGGCGGTCAGCAGCCGGCGGCCGAGCGCCGAGCCGGGGTCCACGTCGTCCCCGAGCCCGGCCAGCCGCACCACCCGCAGCCGCCCCTCGGTGAGGGTGCCGGTCTTGTCGAAGCACAGCGTGTCGACCCGGCCCATGGTGCCGAGCGTGCGGGAGGTGCGGGCCAGCACGTTGCGGCGCGACAGCCGGCGGGCGGCGGCCAGCTGGGCGACCGTCGCCACCAGCGGCAGGCCCTCGGGCACGGCGGCGACCGCCACCGACACCCCGGAGGAGACCGCCTGCCGGATCGACACGCCGCGGGCGAACGCCAGCAGCCCCACCAGCGCCCCGCTCAGCCCGGTGATCGGCAGCGCCAGCCGGGTCAGCTCGTTCAGCTGGGCCTGCACGCCGGCCGGAGCGGGGGCCCGGCCCGCCAGCGCGGCGGCCCGCCCGGCCTGGGTGGCCGAGCCGGTGGCGACCACGACCGCGTGCGCCCGGCCGGTCAGCACCGTGGTGCCCTCGTAGAGCATGCAGGACCGTTCGGCCAGGTCCGCGCCCGGGGCCGGGTCGACCGACTTGGGCACCGGCATCGACTCGCCGGTCAGGCTGGCCTCGTCGACCTCCAGGTCCTCGGCGGCCAGCAGCCGCGCGTCGGCGGGCACCACGTCGGACGGGCCGATGGCGACGATGTCGCCGACGTACAGGTCCTCGGCGGGGATGCGCTCCCAGCCGTTCTCCTCGGCGAACTCGCCGAGCGGCGGCGGCTCCTCGCCGGGGTGCAGCCGGCGGGCGGGGGGCCGCTGGCCGAGCAGCAGCTCGCCGAGGGCGTGTTCGGCGCGCATCCGCTGCACGCCGCTGATCACCGCGTTCCCGGCCATCACCCCGCCGACCAGGGCGGCGTCGACGCCCGATCCGACGACCGCGGAGGCCGCCGCGCCCAGCACCAGCACCGGGGTGAGCGGGTCGCGCAGCTCGTGGCCGATGGCGGTGGCCAGGTCCGCCAGCACCCGCAGCGGGCCGTGCTCGGGGAGCCTGCGGTGCCCGTTCCGCGCGGCGCGCAGGGCGACGTGCTGCTCGCGCAGCGCCTTCGCCCGTTCCAGCGCGGTGTCGGCGTCGAGGGCGTGCCAGGGCAGCCGGGGCAGCGGGCTCGGGACGCGGCGCAGGGCGAGCCTGCGGGCCGCCACCGCGCCGCCGACCAGCGCGCCCAGCGCCGCGGTGTGCACGGGGGCCAGCGAGAACGCCGAGGTGCGGCGCTGCCCGGTGACGACCAGCAGGGTGCCCAGCGAGGTGCCGCCCAGCGCCAGCCGGACCGCCCGCTCGCTGGCCTCCCGGGCCGTGCCGATCGCGGTGAACAGCCGCCACAGCTGCTCCAGGCCGGGCCCGCAGATCAGGTCGGCGCCCCAGCACTGGTCGCGGCCCTCGGCGGACGCGCCGAGCACCGCCACCCCCACGTCGGCGGCCAGCGCGGCCTCGGCGTCCCCGGCGGTGGCGACCAGCACCCCGTCGCCGGTGGACTGCAGCACCCGGACGTGCTCGGCCAGCGAGGTGCCCGCCGCCAGCGCGTCGTCGGCCAGCGGCAGCAGCTCGGCGGCGGAGGCGTGCTCGGTCAGCAGCACCCGCACGCCGCTGTCGCGGGCGGCGGCCAGCACGGCGTCGGCCAGCGGGTCGAGCCGGCTGCCCACCCGGACCCGGCCGAGCACGCCGTCGGCGTCGTCCACCACCTCCATCGCCAGGCCCTGCGGGTCGGTGGGCGAGCCGGGGTCCAGGCGGCGCAGCCTGCGCCCCTGGGCGTCGGGCCGTTCGCGCAGCTCGGGGTCGGCGGCCAGCAGCCGGGCGGCGACCCGCCAGACGTCCGGGTCGTCGGCGTCCAGGATCTGCAGGCCGTCCCCGCACAGCACCTTGGAGTCCACGACGACCGTCGAGACGCGGTCGAGCTTGCGGTAGGCCGAGCCCTGCAGCGGGATGACGCCGTGCCGGGCCAGTTCGCGGCCGAGCATGGCGGCGAACCCCTCACGGCCGAGCCGGGCGGCGCGCGGCACCGCCGCCAGGATCAGGTCTCCGGCCATCCCGGGAGAGCGGGCCAGGCCCAGCACTCCCCCGGCGGCGCCCAGCGCGGCCAGCGCCGACCGGTCGGCGTAGCGCTCGACGGGTCCGGGGGCCAGCGGAACGGGCCGGGGGGTGCGCGGCACGCCCTTGGTGGGCAGGCCGCCCTCGCACAGCTCCTCCTCGCGGCGGCACCACACGGCGCGGCGTTCGGCCAGCTCGGCGAGCAGCAGCCCGCGGTACAGCGCGTCCACGCCCAGCGAGGCGGGCTCCTGGGTGAGGCCGTGCACGACGGCGCTGGTGAAGGCCAGCGTCAGGTCGGTGCCGTGGCGGCCGAGCCGGGACTCCAGCAGCCGCCGGACCCGGGGCTGGGCGTCCACCAGCGCGACGGCGGCGCGGAACCCGCGCGGCAGCCGGGGCCAGCGCACGAACCGCCCGGTGACGGCCAGACCGAACGCGGTGCAGTCGGCGGCCAGCGCGATCGCCTCGGCGGTGACGGGGGCCTTCTCGGCGGGGTGGCCGCGGCCGGGGAAGTCCTCGTCGGTGCCCCCGGCGATCTGCTGGGCCTCCTCCACGGCCTCGACGGCGTCGACGATGGTGTCCAGCGAGACCTTGCCCTCGTCGAACGACGCGAGCACCTCGCCGGTGATCGCGTTGACCTCGGCCCAGCTCACGCCGTCGAGGGCGCGCACCGCCCGCCGCACCGCGTCCTGGACCCGACGGTCGGCGCGGGCCCGCAGCCCGCGGACCTCGACGTAGGCGCGGCCGTCGCGGCTCCACACCCGGCGCTGCGTGCGGCGCCCGATCAGGTTGCCCAGCTCGGTGCGTTCGGGCAGGCGGGACAGGTCCAGCGACGGCGGCCGGGGCAGCGGCGGTCTCGGCAACGGCGGCCGGGGCACGGGCGGGGCGGGCAGCGCCCGCGCGGCGCGCACCGGCAGGGCCGCCGCGGTGACGGCGGCCCTGGGGACCAGCTCGGCGGCCGATCGCAGCAGACCCATCAAGGCATCTCCGTGGTGTCCTGGAGCGAGTGCAGAGGGCCACTACCCCGCACAACGCCGCTGACACCCGCGGTGACCGGGCTCACCAGGTGTCGACGAAACCCCGGCGGTGTTCGGGGATCGGCACGTCGCGCAGCGCGGTGGTGATCCAGCGGCGGGTGTCGGCCGGATCGATCACGTCGTCGACCTCGAAGACGGTCGCCGCGCTGAGGGCCTTGCCGCGTTCGTAGGCGGCGGCGACGAGCTGCTCGAACGCGGCCTCCCGTTCGGCGGGGTCGGCGATGGCCTCCAGCTCGCGCCGGAAGCCGAGCCGGACCGCGCCCTCCAGGCCCATCCCGCCCAGCTCCCCGGTCGGCCAGGCCACCGTGGCGACCGGGACCCGCAGGCTGCCGCCGCCCATGGCCTGCGCGCCCAGCCCGTACGCCTTGCGCAGGATCACCATGCAGATCGGCACGCGCAGGTGCGCGCCGGTGACGAACAGGCGGCTGAAGTGCCGTACGGTCGCGGTCTCCTCGGCGTCGGGGCCGACCATGAACCCCGGGGTGTCGCACAGGGACACCACCGGCAGCCCGTGCGCGTCGCACAGTTGCAGGAAGCGGGCGGCCTTGTCGGCGGCGTCGCGGTCGATGGCACCGCCGAGGTGGGCGGGGTTGTTGGCGATCAGCCCGTAGGGGCGGCCCTCGATGCGGACCAGCGCGGTGATGATCCCGGCGCCGAAGCCGCGCCGCAGCTCCAGCACCGAATCGGTGTCGGCCAGCCCGTCGATGACGGCGCGGACGTCGTAGACGCGGCGGCGGTCCTCGGGGATGAGGGAGCGCAGCCGCCGCTGGTCGGGCGCGGTCCACTCCCGCGCCGGCCCCTGGAAGTACGACAGGTAGCGGCGGGCGGTGGCGACGGCCTCGGCCTCGTCGGCGACCGGGAGGTCCACGACCCCGTTGCGGGTCTGCACGTCGATCGGGCCGATCTGCTCGGGGGTGAAGGTGCCGAGCCCGCCGCCCTCGATCATCGCCGGGCCGCCCATGCCGATGTTGGCGTCCCGCGTGGCGATCACCACGTCGCAGCAGCCCAGCAGCGCGGCGTTGCCGGCGAAGCAGCGCCCGGCGGCGATCCCCACCAGCGGCACCCGCCCGCTGAGCCGGGCGAACAGGTGGAACGCCATGGTGTCCAGCCCGGAGACGGTGGGGGTGTCGGTGTCGCCGGGCCGCCCGCCGCCGCCCTCGGCGAACAGCACCACCGGCAGGCGCCGCCGTTCGGCCAGCTCGAACATGCGGTCCTTCTTGATGTGGTTCATCGCGCCCTGGGTGCCGGCCAGCACCATGTAGTCGTAGGACAGCACCATGGTGGGCCTGCCGCCCACGTCGCCGACCCCGGCCACCAGCCCGTCGGCGGGGGTGCGCTCGATCAGCTCCTGGAGCGGGCGGCGGGCGCGCTGCGCGGCGATGACCAGCGGGCCGTACTCGGTGAACGTGCCGGGGTCGCACAGGTCGGCGATGTTCTCCCGGGCGGTGCGCCGTCCGGTGGCGTGCCGCCGGGCCACCGCCTCGGGCCGGGCGGCGTCCTGCCCGATCTCGTGCCGGCGGAGCACCTCGGCCAGGTCCGCGCGGACCGCGTCGGCGTCCTCGGCCGTGCCGGGGCGTTCGGCGGCGGGCGCGGCGCCCTCGACGACGGTGGGCTCGAGGTAGGCGAGGGGATCGCCCTCGGCGACCGTGTCCCCGGCGGTCACGGTCAGCCGCCGCACGACGCCGGGCGCGGGGGCCTCCACGACGTGCTGCATCTTCATCGCCTCGAGCACCACCAGCGGGTCCCCGGCCGCCACCTGCTGCCCGTCGCCGACCTCGACGCTCTCGACCGTGCCGTGCATCGGCGCGGTGACCTGGACTTCCGTCACGCTCGCATCCCTTCGCCGTCACCTGGACGGGCATAGCGTGACATCCCGCCCGTTCCGCCGCTCACGCGGCCCGCACGGAACGGCCGGCCCCGCAGGAGCGCGGGGCCTACCGGCAGAGCGTCAGGCCGGGACGCGCTCGAAGACGGCGGCGAGGCCCTGGCCGCCGCCGATGCACATCGTCTCCAGGCCGTAGCGGGCCTGGCGGCGCTCCATCTCGTACATCAGGGTGGCCAGGATCCGGCAGCCGGTCGCGCCGACCGGGTGGCCCAGCGAGATCCCCGAGCCGTTGACGTTCATCCGCTCGAAGTCGCCGGAGCCGAAGCCCCACTCCCGGGTCACCCCGAGGACCTGGGCGGCGAACGCCTCGTTCAGCTCGATGAGGTCCATGTCGGACAGCTTCAGCCCGGCCCGCTCCAGCGCCCGCGCCGTGGCCGGGACGGGACCCAGCCCCATCAGCTCCGGCGGTACCCCGGCCACCGCCCACGACACCAGCCGGGCCCGCACGGTCAGGCCGAGCCGGTCGGCCTCCTCGCGGGTGGTCACCAGGCAGACCGCGGCGCCGTCGTTCTGGCCACTGGCGTTGCCGGCGGTGACGGTGGACTCGGGGTCGATCTTGGCGCGCACCGGCCGCAGCGACGCCAGCTTCTCCAGGGTGGTGTCGGCGCGGGGGTGCTCGTCGCGGTCCACCACGACGGTCTCCTTGCGGCCGACCACCTCGACCGGCACCAGCTCGTCGGCGAACCGCCCCTCCCGCTGGGCGGCCACCGCCCGCTGGTGCGAGCGCAGCGCCAGCTCGTCCTGCTCCTCGCGGGGGATGCCGTACTTGGCGCGGACGTTCTCGGCGGTCTCCAGCATCCCGCCGGGGACCGGGTGGTTCTCGCCGCCGGGGGTGACGCGGGCCCGGTCGAGCCGGTCCATCAGCTTGATCTCGGCGCCGGGACGGCTCCAGCGCAGCCCGGTCGCGTAGTACTCGACCTGGCTCATGCTCTCCACCCCGCCGGCGATCACGGTGTCGGCGGCGCCGTCGCGCACCATCGCCACCGCGTTGATCACCGCCTGCAGACCCGAGCCGCAGCGGCGGTCGATCTGGCTGCCGGGGGTCTCCACCGGCAGCCCGGCGTCCAGCGCGGCGACCCGGCCGATCGCGGGGGCCTCCCCGTTGGGGTTGCACTGGCCGAGGATCACCTCGTCGATGCGCTCGGCGCCGGTCCGCCGCAGCAGCTCGGTGATGACGGTCGCGGCCAGCCGCTGCGGCGTGACGTCCTTGAGCGCGCCGCCGTACCGGCCGACGGGCGTGCGGACGGGCGAACAGACGACGACCTCGCGCATGCGGTGACCTCCTGACGAGCGGCGATTCATCCCGAGTCTGCCGCATTCGCCGGGACGTTCCCGAACCGGGTCGCGCGGTTGTCCGCCCGCCCAACGCCGGGGCGCCGCGCCTGGGAGTCAGCCCTGGGCGACCACCCCGTCGGCCAGCAGACCGTCCACGTCGTCGACGCCGAACTCCGTCAGCACCTCGCGGGTGTGCCTGCCGGGCAGGGCGGGCGGCGAGGCGATCTCCCCGGGAGTACGGGAGAAGCGCGGCGCGGGCGCGGGCTGCAGGTGCCCCTCGTACTCGACGAACACGTCGCGTTCGGTGTTGTAGGGGTGTTCGGGGGCCTCGGTCAGCGACAGCACCGGCGCCACGCAGGCGTCACTGGGCAGGAAGATCTCCGCCCACTCGTCGCGGGTCCTGGTCTTGAACGCCTCGGCGAACCGCTCGCGCAGCCTCGGCCAGCCCGCCCGGTCGTGCTGGCCGGGCAGGTCGTCGGCGTCCTTGAGGCCCAGCCGGCGCAGGAACTCGGCGTAGAACTGCGGCTCGATCGCGCCGACCGCCACGTGCTTGCCGTCGGCGGTCTCGTACACGTCGTACCAGGGGGCGCCGGTGTCCAGCATGTTCACGCCGCGCTCGTCCCGCCACAGGCCCCCGGCCAGGAAGCCGTGGATGAACGTGGTCAGGTGCGCGGTGCCGTCGACGATCGCGGCGTCCACCACCTGGCCCCGTCCGCTCTTGTGCGCCTCCAGCAGGGCGGCGAGCATCCCGACGATCAGGTACATGCTGCCGCCGGCGAAGTCGCCGAGCAGGTTGAGCGGCACCTGCGGCGGGCCTCCCGCCCGGCCGATGGCGTGCAGCGCGCCGGTGGTGGCGATGTAGCCGATGTCGTGCCCGGCGCTCTGCGACAGCATCCCCTGCTGGCCCCAGCCGGTCATCCGGCCGTACACCAGCCTCGGGTTGACCGCCATGCAGTCGTCGGGGCCGAGGCCGAGCCGTTCGGTCACGCCCGGCCGGAAGCCCTCGATCAGCGCGTCGGCCCTCTCGACCAGCCTCAGCACCACCTGCCTGCCCCGGTCGGACTTCAGGTCGACCGCGATGGACCGCTTGCCCCGGTTGGTGAAGTCGGTGGCCACCGCCTCCGGCACGTCCGGGACCACCGCCGAGGGCCGGTCCACCCGGATCACCTCGGCGCCCAGGTCGGCCAGCAGCATGGCGGCGAACGGGCCGGGCCCGATCCCGGCCAGCTCGATCACCCTGACGCCCGACAGCGGTCCGCGCTTCGACCCGCTCATCCACGACCCCTTTCACATCCTGTTCCCAGGCACCGATGGGACACCGGGCGCGTGTCGTGCGCCCGGCCGTCCCAGTGTGCCGCATCACAGTAAGCGATCCCTGACCCGCCCCCTCGCGCGGATCCGGGGCCGCTCCGGACGCACCGGGGTCAGGCGCGCCGCGCGGTCACGGTGACCTGGCCGTCCGGCCGCTGGGTGAGGCGGGGGCCGGTGGCGACCAGCAGCCGCCCGGACAGCCCGGCGACCCTGACGGGACCCTTCACCCGGGGAACGGCCCCGGGCGCGGCGGCGGCCAGGTAGTACCAGGACTTGCGCGGCGACCGCCACCACAGGCCGCTCACCGGCCGCTGCCCGTCGCAGGCGCCGGCCCGGTGGTGCCGCCCGTTCGGCTCGATCAGGGTGGCCTGCGTGGAGGTCTCGCCGCCGGGGTGGGTGTAGCGGGTGCACACCCAGCGGGCGGGCCTGGCCTGCTCGGGCAGCCTGCCGGACCAGAACTCCCAGGCGACGGCCTCGTTGACCGGCCGGTCCGGGGCGGGCAGGGCGCATCCCAGCCGTTCCCACAGCCTGAGCCCCGCCGAGTCCGGGGCGACCGCCTTGGGGTCCGCCCCGGCGGAGGCCCGGTGGCGGACGGCGGCGGGCGCCGGGCCGCCCAGCTCGGCGAGCATCACCGAGCCCTCCGGATCCGTGAGCCGCAGCACGGGGCCGCGCCGGCAGGTGGTGTCGGCGGCCACCGGTCCCGCCACGCCCTCCCGGAGGGTCATGTCCTTGCCGTCGGGAGTCTCCACCTTGGTCGCCCACGGCGCCACCAGGTAGTGCCCTCCGCCCAGGGGCAGCACCTCCGCCCCCTTGCGGGACGGGACCTCCTCCAGGGTCCGGCCGGGCTCGGTATAGCGGGCGACGCGATCACCATGCCGCAGCAACGCCGTCGAGGTCGCGCCGATCCTTCCGGCGTACAGCAGTTGCGGGGCGGCGTCCCGCCCCGCCTTGCGCACCCAGGCGGCGTGCGCGCGTGCGGTGAACTCGTCGTCGGTGACCAGCGTGCCGCGGGCAGGCCACACGTCGAGGGTGCGGGGGGCGCCGGCCCAGTCCCGGGGCGGGGCCTTGACCAGCTTGCCCTGGAGGGCCTCGGCGGGGTTGGAGGAGGGGCTGGTCTCCAGGACGAACACCGTCCCGACCAGCGCCACGGTGAGGGCGGTGGCCACCGCGATGGGCAGCCGGGTGCGCCGTCGCAGGGCGCGCCGGTGCGCCTGCCGCACCGACAGGTCCGACAGCACCCCGGCGGACCGGCCGCCCAGGTCGGGGACCCCGCTGACCGCCTCGACCGCCTCCAGCACGGCCGCCGGCTCCGGCACCCCCAGCTCGACGAGCTGGTCGCGGACGGCGTACCGGGGCATCTTCTCCACCTCGCGCAGCACGTAGGCCACCCGGACCGCCGGGTCCAGCTCGGCCAGCGCCAGGGTCAGCGCGGGGTCGGGCAGCCGCGGCGGCAGCCCGCGCAGCCAGGGGCCCAGCCCGACGCGCAGCCACCAGGCCGGCCGCATCGCCCGCCGCAGCACCCGGGTGCGCATCCGGGCGTAGCCGAACCGGCCCGGCCGGGCCGCCCGGCCCCCCAGCAACGGGAACTCCCCGTCGACGATCCGCTGCGCGACCGCCAGCCGGTGGATGCGCTTGCCCTTGCCGGGCAGGACGAGATACGCCAGCCGTACCAGGTCGCGATAGCGCCGCTCGAGCACGGCGCCGGGCGGGGCTTTCTGCGGCATGAAAGGGCTCCTTCGAGAAGCGGCTGAGAAAGGTGCACCGGTGCGCCGGTGCGCAGATGCACCGGGACACCGCAGGTTAGGGAGCACCGCAGAACGCCGTCCGGGAATTGAACCAAGAATTAAAGTGGCGGGTGCATATATCGCCTTTTGTCCCCCGCTCTCCGGCCCCGGTGTGACCGTCCTCACCGGCCGCCGCCCGGCCCGGCCGTCCCGTTCCGAACGCGCGGGCCGCCCGCAACGTCCTAATCTGGGGCGACGGCGACGAGATCACCCGAGGTGGACGTGGACGCAGCAGGCATCGGGGAACTGTGGCACAACCTGACCAGCGCGCAGCCCGATCCGCCGTGGTGGCTGGTCGTCCTGGCCGGGATCGTCGCGCTCGGCGCGGTCGTGCACGGCCCCACCTGGCGGGTGGCCCGCAACGTGGTCACCATCGCGCACGAGGGCGGCCACGCGCTGGCGGCGCTGCTGACCGGCCGCCGGCTGGACGGGATCAAGCTGCACTCCGACACCTCCGGGGTGACGGTGTCGCGGGGCAGGCCGGACGGCCCCGGGATGGTGTTCACCGCGCTGGCCGGCTACCTCGCTCCCCCGCTGCTGGGGCTGGCGTTCGCGGCGCTGCTGAGCTGGGGGCGGATCACGCTGATGCTGTGGGCGTCGCTGGCGCTGCTGGCCGGGATGCTGGTGATGATCCGCAACGCCTACGGGGTGCTGTCGGTGGCGGCCACCGGCCTGCTGATCTTCCTGGTGTCCTGGCTGGGCACCGCGCAGGTGCAGGCCGCGTTCGCCTACCTGGCGGCGCTGTTCCTGCTGCTGGCCGGGACACGGCCGGTGGTCGAGCTGCAGCGGATGCGGTCCCGGCAGATGGCCCCGTCCTCCGACGCCGACCAGCTCGCCCACCTGACCGGGGTGCCGGGCCTGGTGTGGGTGGGGCTGTTCGCGTTCGTGTCGCTGGCGGCGCTGCTGGCCGGGGGCAAGCTGCTGGCCCCCGACAGCGCGGCGGTCCTGTCCGGGTTCCTGAACGACTGAGGCGTGCTCCGTCCGGGGGGACGCGCCCTCAGGCCGCCGGGCGGCGGACCGGCCGGAAATGTCAGAGGGGCCCGATAGCGTCGGGAACGTGAGCGATCGTTGGGGCCGCGAACAGGTTCTCGGGCTGGCGCCGGACGCGGCGGGGGCCAAGGCGGCGGGAAGTGTCACCAAACCCGCCAAATGGCGCGGCGCGGGCTGCGACGACGGCAGTGTGTGGGGCGAATGCCAGGGCAGCGGCAAAAGCCTTTATCAGACGTGTGTGGATCTGTCGGAACCGGCGTTCCGCTGTTCGTGCCCGAGCCGCAAGTTCCCGTGCAAGCACGCGCTGGCCCTGCTGTTGCTGTGGAGCGACGGCGCGGTGCGGCCCGGCGACCGGCCGCAGTGGGCGGCCGAGTGGCTGGACCAGCGGCGCGAGCGGGCCGCCCGGGCGCGGCGCAAGGAGCCGGCCGCCCGCGCCCCCGACCCCAGGACCGCCCAGCGCCGCGAGCAGCGCGTCGACGACGGGGTGGCCGAGCTGTCGGTGTGGCTGCGCGACCGGATCGGGCAGGGCCTGGCCCGGCACGACGACGCCGACCACGGGGCGTGGGCCGACGTGGCCCGCCGGATGGTCGACCAGCAGGCCCCCGGGCTGGCGAACACGGTCAGGGGCCTGTACTCGCTGCGGTACGGCGACGACTGGCCCGGCCGGATGCTGGCGGAGCTGGGGCTGCTGGCCCTGCTGCTGCGGGCGTACCGCCGCCGCGCCGAGCTGCCCGAGCCGCTGCGCGCCACGGTCCGCTCCCGGGTCGGCTTCACCGTCCCGCAGGAGGAGGTGCTGCGCGGCGAACGGGTCCGCGACGAGTGGTACGTGACCGGCTCCCGCGACGCCGAGCAGGACCAGATCACCACCCGCCGGGTCTGGCTGCGCGGGCGGCGCACCGGGCGGTCCGCCCTGGTGCTGTCGTTCGCCGCGCCCGGCCGTCCGCTGGACGCCTCGCTGGTCGTGGGCACGGCGTTCGACGGTGAGCTGGCGTTCTACCCGGGCGCCCAGCCGCTGCGCGCGATCGTGGCCGAACGCCACGGCCCGGTCCCCGCCGTCCCGCAGGGCACCACCGTCGGCGGTCTCCTCCAGGAGTACGCCGACGCGCTGACCCGCGACCCGTGGCTGGAGTCCTGGCCCGCCCTCCTGCGGGACGTCCGCCTGGCCACCCCCAGGGACGTCCCCGTCCGCCCCGACACCCTCCACGTCATGGACCCCCACGGCGACACCCTGCCGCTGCACTTCCCGTCCGTCGAGGAGTCCCGCCGCGACCCCTGGCGTCTCCTGGCCGTCTCCGGCGGCGCCCCGTTCACCCTGGCCGGCGAGTGGTCCCCCGGCGGTCTGCGTCCGCTGTCCGCCTGGCACTCCCAGGAGGGGCTGGTGGTCCTGTGAACGGCCGGTGGACGGAGAGCCGGGATCCCGGTGCGGCCGAACGGGAGGCGGCGCGGTGAGCACGTGGGACGAGCATGTCAGCACGGCCCTGCTGGGGACCCGGCGGCGTTCGGTTCCGGCGCCGCCCGCCGACGTGCCGGGCGGTGCCGTCGCCGGCGAGGGCGAGGACGCGGCATGGCGGCTGCTGGAGCAGGCCGCGGTGCTGGCGGTGGCGCGCCGGGCCGGGTGGCGGCCGGGGACGGCGGAGGAGTTCTCGCCGGTGGCGGCCTGCCCGGCGGAGAGCGCCCCGGTGGTGCCCCCGGCGGCGGCGCGGCGGCTGGAGCGGATCCTGACCGAGGGCGACCTGGGACTGCTGCCGGAGTGGCTGGAGACGGCGGCCGCGCGCGGCTACCGGGTGCCCGCCGGGCTGCTGCCCCGGCTGCTGGAGCTGGGACGGGGCTCGACGGCGCTGCGGCCGGCGATCGCCGGGGCGGCCGGACGGCGCGGGGTGTGGCTGGCCCTGCGCAACACCGACTGGGCCTACCTGGTCGGGATGAGCGCCGACGCCGTGGGCGACGACCCGCAGGTGTGGCAGACCGGCACCCGCAACGAGCGCGTCGCCTACCTGACGCGGCTGCGGCGGCGGGACCCGGCGGCGGCGGTGCGGACGCTGCGGGAGACGTGGACGCGGGAGCCCGCACCGGACCGCGCCGCGTTCCTGGCCACCTTCGAGCACGGGCTGTCGGACGCCGACGAGGAGTTCCTGGAGGCGGCCCTGGACGACCGGGGCAAGGACGTGCGGCGGCTGGCCGCCGACCTGCTGGCCCGGCTGCCGGGCTCGGCGTACGGGCGGCGGATGGCCGGGCGCGCCCGCGCCTGCGTGCGCCCCGAGGTCCGCACGGTCCGCAGGCGGCGGCAGACCTGGCTCGTCGTGGAGCCGCCCCAGGGGCACGACGAGGACATGGCCCGGGACGGGATCCCGTTCCATCCGCCGGGCTCGTTCATGGCCGACTCCCTGGCCGACCGCCCGGTCGGGGCGCGGGCCGGGTGGCTGCGCGAGATCCTGGCGCGCACCCCGCTGTCCACCTGGACGGACCTGCTGGACCGGCCGCCGATGCAGGTGGTGTGCCTGCCGGTCGCCGACGCCCGCGAGGGCGCCCGCCAGGACAAGGACGGCGACGAGCGCAGCACCCGCGACCTGCACACCGGCTGGGTGCGCGCCACCGTGTGGCAGCGCGACGTCGAGTGGGCGCGGGCCCTGCTGAAGAGCGGGGTGCTGTTCGCCGACGAGTCCCAGGCGATGGCCGACCTGCTGGGCGTGCTCCCCGAGGGGGAGCGCGCCGCGGTGGCCGGCGACCTGCTGCGCTGGATCGAGCGGCCGGACCAGGCGGTCACCCTGCTGGAGTGCATCCCCGGCCCGTGGACCGGTGAGCTGGCCGAGGCCGTGCTGGTGCTGCTGACCTCCCTGGCGACCGAGGAGGCCGAGGCCCGTTCCGCCCGCCGCCGGCACCGCGGCCTGGCGTCGCTCTGCGAGCTGGCCGCCCACCGGCTGTCCCCGGACGCCGCCCCGCGCGTCCAGCGCCTGGCCCGCGCCTGGCCCGACCACCGGCCGCTGGACGAGCTGGCGCACACCCTCGGCTTCCGCGACGAGATGTTGCGGGAACTGGCATGACATGCCTCCCCGGCCCGCCGGGGAGCCCATCGATCGACCCGACGCACCTGGAAGGACCGCCTCGCATGGCCGAAGCCGCAGGCCCGCCCGCCCACGACCGCACCGGCAGCGCCGACCGGCAGACCGAGCGCACGGTGCTGCGGCCGCACGCCGAGCAGCAGTTCGCCGACGAGCTGGCGCTGCTGGCCGCCCGCGACGACCGTCCCCGGCCGCCCGGCTGGCGGCTGTCCCCGTGGGCGGTCGTCACGTACCTGCTCGGCGGCGAGCTGCCCGGCGGCGGCGTGGTCACCCCCAAGTACGTGGGGCCGCGCCGGCTGATGGAGGTCGCGGTCGCCACGCTGGCCACCGACCGGGCGCTGCTGCTGCTCGGGGTCCCCGGCACCGCCAAGACCTGGGTGTCGGAGCACCTGGCGGCGGCGGTGTGCGGCGACTCGACGCTGCTGGTCCAGGGCACCGCCGGGACCTCCGAGGAGGCCGTCCGCTACGGCTGGAACTACGCCCGGCTGCTCGCCGAGGGCCCCTCCGAGCGGGCGCTGGTGCCCAGCCCGCTGATGCGGGCGATGCGGGAGGGCATGGTCGCCCGCATCGAGGAGCTGACCCGGATGCCCAGCGACGTGCAGGACACCCTGATCACCATCCTGTCGGAGAAGACGCTGCCCGTTCCGGAGCTGAACACCGAGGTGCAGGCGCGCCGCGGGTTCACCGTGATCGCCACCGCCAACGACCGGGACCGCGGGGTGAACGAGCTGTCGTCGGCGCTGCGCCGCCGGTTCAACACCGTCGTGCTGCCGCTGCCCGCCAGCACCGACGAGGAGGTCGACATCGTCTCCCGCCGGGTGGAGCAGATCGGCCGGTCGCTGGAGCTGCCGGAGGTCCCGGCCGGGCTGGCGGAGATCCGCCGGGTGGTCACCGTGTTCCGGGAGCTGCGGTCGGGGATGACCGCCGACGGCCGGACCAGGCTGAAGTCCCCGTCCGGCACGCTGAGCACCGCGGAGGCCATCTCGGTGATCACCAACGGGCTGGCGCTGGCCGCCCACTTCGGCGACGGCGTGCTGCGCGCCGCGGACGTGGCCGGCGGCATCGTCGGCGCGGTCGTCCAGGACCCGGTGTCCGACCGCGTGGTCTGGCAGGAGTACCTGGAGACCGTCGTCCGCGAACGCGACGAGTGGCGCGACTTCTACCGGGCCTGCCGAGAGGTCTCCTAGTGCCCCGTACCGAGTTCTACGGAATCCGCCACCACGGCCCGGGCTCGGCCCGTTCCCTGCGCCGCGCGCTGGAGGAGTTCAAGCCCGACATCGTCCTGATCGAGGGCCCGCCCGAGGCCGACGCGATCGTCCGCCTGGCCGCCGACCCCGGCATGGTCCCCCCGGTGGCCCTGCTCGCCTACACCACCGACCCCAAACCCCCGGCCGAGGACGCCGCCGCCCCCTCCGACCAGGGCCGCCGCGCCGCCTTCTGGCCGTTCGCCGAGTTCAGCCCCGAGTGGCAGGCCATCCGTTACGCCCTCGAGGCGGGCATCGAGATCCGCTTCTGCGACCTGCCCGCCGCCCACCAGCTCGCCTTCCCCTCCCCCGCCGACCCGGCCGACCGCCCGGCCGACGACACCGCCGAGACGGCGCAGGCCGTCATCAGCGGCCGGGGACAGGCCGGTGCGGTCGGTCCGGACCGTCGGCCGTCCGACGGCACGAGGCCGCAGACCGCCGACAGCGGTGCAGACGCCGTGTCGGCAGGCCGTCCGGCCGGTATCACGCAGGTGGCCGCCGACCGCCAAAGGTCCGGCGGCACAGGCGCCCCGGGCGATCACCCGGCCGACGACGCGGCCGCGACGCCGGATGCGGCCGGCAGCGGCCGAGGGCCCGGTGACGCCGCCGCTGTGAGCGGGTGGGCGTTCGGTGGGGCCGGGGCCGTTCCCGGGGTCTCGGTCGACGAGCGCGGGCAGGACGAGAGCGAGGGCGGGCCGGGGGACGTCGCCTCGGAGGAGGAACGGATCCGGCTGGATCCGCTGGGGTGGCTGGCCCGGGTGGCGGGCTATGACGACGCCGAACGGTGGTGGGAGGACGTCGTCGAGCATCGCGGCGAGGGGCCGTCGCCGTTCCCGGCGATCGCGGAGGCCATGGCGGCGCTGCGGGAGGACCTGGAGGAGCGGCCGCCGAGCGGGGAGCATGCGATCCCCGAGGCGTACGCCCGGCGGGAGCGGCAGCGCGAGGCCCACATGCGGCGGACGCTGCGGCGCGCCCTCAAGGAGGGATACGCGCGGGTCGCGGTGGTGTGCGGAGCCTGGCACGTGCCGGCGTTGCAGGCGCAGGTGCCCGCGAGCGAGGACGACCGGACGCTGCGCGGGCTGCCCAAGCGGAAGGTGGCGCTGACCTGGGTGCCGTGGACGCACGGCCGGCTGGCGCAGTGGTCGGGCTACGGGGCGGGGGTGCGGTCCCCCGGCTGGTATCGGCATCTGTTCGTCTCACCTGACCGGCCCATCGAACGCTGGCTGACCGAGGCCGCCCGGCTGCTGCGCGAGGAGGACCTGCATGTCTCGTCCGCCCATGTCATCGAGGCGGTGCGGCTGGCCGAGACGCTGGCCGCGCTGCGCGGCCGGCCGCTGGCGGGACTGGACGAGGTCACCGAGGCCGCCCGCGCGGTGCTGTGCGAGGGCGCCGAGGCGCCGCTGGCGCTGATCCGGGACCGGATGGTGGTGGGCGAGCGGCTGGGCGCGGTGCCCGGCAGCACGCCCATGGTGCCGCTGCAGCGCGACCTGGAGGCCGAACGCCGCCGCCTCAAGCTCAAGCCGTCCGCCCTGGTCAAGGAGCAGGACCTGGACCTGCGCAGGCCGCTGGACCTGGAGCGCAGCCGGCTGCTGCACCGGCTGCGGCTGCTGGACGTGCCGTGGGGCGAGCCCGCCGCCCCGCTCGTCCGGGGCAAGGGCACGTTCCGGGAGACCTGGACGCTGCGGTGGCAGCCGGAGTTCGACGTCGCGCTGATCGAGGCCGGGGTGTGGGGCACCACGGTGCGCGGCGCGGCGAGCGCGCGGGCGCAGGCGCTGGCCGCCGAGGCGGAGACGCTCGCCGACCTGACCGCGGTGGCCGAGCGCTGCCTGCTCGCCGACCTGGGCGACGCGCTGCCGTCCGTGGTGCGCGCGCTGTCCGACCTGGCCGCCACCGACGTGGACGTCGGCCATCTGATGGCGGCGCTGCCCGCGCTGGTGCGGACGCTGCGGTACGGCGACGTCCGCGGCACCTCCGTCGGCGGGCTGCAGACGGTGGTGGACGGCATGGTGGTGCGGATCTGCGTGGGCCTGCCGCCCGCCGCCCACGGCCTCGACGACGACGCCGCCCGGCAGTTGCTCGGCGACATCAACGCGGTGCACGAGTCCATCACCCTGCTGGACTCCGGATCCGGCGACGGGCCCGGGCACACGGCGCGCTGGCGGGCCACCCTCGCCGGCCTGCTCGACCGGCCCGGCCTGCACGGGCTGGTGGAGGGGCGGCTGACCCGGCTGCTGCACGACGCCGGGGCGCTGGACGACGTGCCCGACCGGATGGCCCGCGCCGTGTCGGTCGGCGAGGAGCCGGCCCGCGCCGCCGCGTGGATCGAGGGGTTCCTGTCCGGCGACGGGCTCGTGCTGGTCCACGACGAGACGCTGCTGCGCCTGGTGGACGGCTGGATCGCCGGGCTGGCGGCGGACTCGTTCACCGACGTGCTGCCGCTGCTGCGCCGCACGTTCGGCCGGTTCGACGCCCCGGAACGGCGCGCCATCGGCGAACGCGCCCGCGCCCTGACCGCCCCCGCCGCCGCGTCGGCCGCGCGCGTCCCCGACGACGTCGACCCGGCACGCGCGCTCCCGGCGGCCCGGGCGGTCGCGCGGATCCTCGGCTGGTCCTCCCCCGGCAGGGAGGAGAAGCCATGACCCCACGGCTGGGGCCGAGGGGCCGCGGCTCCTCATCGCCCACCGGTCATGAGGGCGCAGTCCGCGTCCGCCCGCATGACGACGGCCCGGCCCGGCGAAGGGAAGACTGATGCAGACCGACGAACGGCTCAGGCGCTGGCGGATGGTCCTCGGCGGCGAGGACGCCGACGGCACCGGGGTGGGCCTGAGCGGCGACGACGCCAGGATGGACGCCGCCCTCGAGGCGCTGTACGGGCAGCGCGGCCGGTCCCGTTCCGGCGGCCGGGGCGGCAGGCGCGGCGGCGGGCTGGGCGAGTCGGCGCCGAACGTGGCGCGCTGGCTCGGCGACATCCGCACGTACTTCCCGTCCTCGGTCGTCCAGGTGATGCAGAAGGACGCCATCGAACGCCTCGACCTGACCCGCCTCCTGCTGGAGCCGGAGATGCTCGACGCCGTCGAACCCGACGTCCACCTGGTCGGCACCCTGCTGTCGCTCAACCGCGTCATGCCCGACAGGGCCAGGGAGTCCGCCCGCGCCGTGGTCCGCAAGGTGGTCGCCGAACTGGAGGCCCGCCTGGCCCAACGCACCCGTTCGGCGGTGACGGGGGCGCTGGACCGGTCGGCGCGCACGCACCGCCCGCGCCGCCCCGCCGACATCGACTGGCACCGCACCATCCGCGCCAACCTGCGCCACTACATCCCCGAACGCGGCACCGTGATCCCCGAACGGCTCGTCGGCTTCGGCCACAGGCGGCAGGCGGTCGAACGCGATGTGGTGCTGTGCGTCGACCAGAGCGGCTCGATGGCGTCCTCGGTGGTCTACGCCGGCGTCTTCGGCGCCGTGCTGGCCTCGATGCGCACCCTGCGCACCTCCCTGGTCGTCTTCGACACCGCCGTCGTCGACCTCACCGACCAGTTGCACGACCCCGTCGAGGTCCTGTTCGGCACCCGGCTCGGCGGCGGCACCGACATCAACCGCGCCATCGCCTACTGCCAGGGCCTGATCACCCGCCCCGCCGACACCGTCTTCATCCTGATCAGCGACCTGTACGAGGGCGGGGTCCGCGAGGAGATGCTCAAACGCGTCGCCGCCATGACCACCGCCGGCGTGCAGGTGATCGCCCTCCTGGCCCTCTCCGACGAGGGCGCCCCCGCCTACGACCACACCAACGCCGCCGCCCTGGCCGAGCTGGGCGTCCCCGCCTTCGCCTGCACCCCCGACGCCTTCCCCGACCTGATGGCCGCCGCCATAGAACGCCGCAACCTCACCGAATGGGCCGAACGCCACCTGTCCTCCTGACCTCCGAACACGCCCGGCCTCCGGCCCCGAAACCGTTGGATGGCGGCTCCTCCGCCCATGCCTGAGCACGCGGATCCCCCCCACAGCTGGAGGGAGGGTCTCCATGACGGAACACCGCGAGCAGGCGCGGGCAGAGCCGTCAGGGTCCGTTCGGCGGGCCTTGTGAGGCGGGCCTTGTGAGGCGGGCCTTGTGATGACGGTGGGCCGCGTCGGATGCCCTGCCGGCCAGGCGTTCCCGACGGGCCTCGCCCTGGTGTGCTCGTCTACTCGGTGGCCGGCCTGGCCTCCTCGACCCCCGCGCCCGCGAAGAACGCGGCGAGCGGCTCGACGAGTCTCCGGCGCGCCCTGTTGACGGCGTCGTGGCCGCTGCGGGGGATCTGCAGGGTCCGGGCTCTCGGCAGGACGCGGGCCAGCGCCTCGTTGATGCCGGCGTAGTAGGGCGGGCCGTCGACGCCGCAGGCCAGCAGCACCTCGGCGGTGATCCCCGCCCACTGCTCGGCGGGGCCGTCGTACGCCCGCGCCTGGTCGGCCTCCTCCAGGGTCGTCGGCAGCAGGTCGCCCATGGTCCGCCCGATCCGGGTGCGCAGGAACGCCCGGCAGATCGCGGTCTGGACGGCCGGTGGCAGCCTCGAGGCCGGCATCTGCGGGTTGATGCCGGCGCCGGTGATCGCGAGGGCGCGGGCGGTGTCACCGGCCCGCAGCGCCTCCCGCGCGGCGTCGAGCCAGGCGGTGGGGAAACCGCCGTCGATGCAGATCGCCGCGTCGTAGAGCGCGAGGCGGTCCATCGGCAGCCGGAGCGCGGCCCGCAGCGCGACGAAGCCGCCGTAGCTGTGCCCGATGACGTTCCGGGCGCCGGTGTGCTCCAGGACGGCGGCGAGGTCGTCGACGTCCTGATCGACCGTGTAGGGCCGTGACCTGGGCGGGGCGTCCGCCCGTCCCCGCCGGTTGTAGAGGTGCACCGTGAACCGGCCGGCCAGCGCCGCGGCCAGCCGGCGGTAGACGTCGATCGTGACCCCGCCCCCGTGCACCACCACGATGCCGGGCCCGGTCCCCGTGGAGTGCAGCGCGATGCGCGCGCCGTCCCGTGCCGTGATCCGCTCCATGCCCGACCCGCCCTTCCTCCAGAAAAACTGCGAACGACGTTCGCAGTTTACAGTGGGCCGGTGAGCGACGCACCCACGGATTCCGGCTCCGGCCGGCGGTCGATCTGGAACAGGCCCGAACGCCGCGGCCGCGGCCCCGCCCCCGCGCACAGCCGGGACGCCATCGTCACGGCCGCCATCGCCCTGGCGGACGCCGAAGGACTCGCCGCGGTGTCGATGCGCGCGGTCGCCGCCGCGCTGGGCACCGGCGCCGGATCGCTCTACCGGTACCTGTCGTCCCGCGACGACCTGCTGGATCTGATGACCGACCGGGTCGTGGGCGAGCTGCGCCCGTACCCCGAGGCGGGCGGCGACTGGCTGGACACGATGCTGCTGATGGCCCGCCGGCAACTGGCCCTGTACCGGCGCCACCCGTGGCTGCTCGACGTGATCCACCGGCCGTCCGGCATCGGCCCGGAGAGCCTGGCCTGGTTCGACGGCTGCCTGCGGGTCCTGGAGCCCGTCCGGTGCCCCGTCACCGCCAAGTTCGAGGCGATCGCGATGATGACCGGCGTGGTCGGCCTCTTCGCCCGCAGCGAGACCACGGCCGGAGCGTTCGCCTTCCCCGACGTCGACCTGACGGCGTATCCGCATCTGGCCGCGGCGTTCAGCGGGCCGCCCGAGCCCGCCCCCCGCCGGGACCTCTTCGAGAGGACCCTGCGGAGCGTCCTGACCGGCCTGCTCGTCACCGAGCCCCTGGACCCGGCCTGAAAAGGGACGGAGGGCGTTCAGGGGCCGGCGGGGTGGCGGAGGGCGCGGAGCAGGAGGGCGGCCACCGCGACGGTGCAGGCGATGTGGAAGACGTAGGACTGGAGCTGGACGTCCCGGGTCAGTTCGGACTGGAGCTGGACGGCGGCCCAGACGGCCCACAGGGCCTCGCGGGAGACGCGGACGATGATCACGGCGAGGGTGGCGGTGCGGCTGCCGCGCCAGGCGACGGCGGCGGCCACGATCGTGATCATGGACAGCAGGGTGAAGACCCCGGCGGCGGCGACGAACTCGGCGCGGCCTCCGCTGAGCGCGGGGCTGGCCACCAGCAGGCCGAGCGCGGCGATGTCCAGGGCGGCCAGCAGCACCGCCAGGGTCAGCCCGGTGACCAGCGAGGGGGTGCGCCGCAACAGCACCCGCCTGCGGTGCCCGCCCGTGTGCGCGGAGCGGGATCGCCGGTGGCCGCCCGAAGACCGGACCGCGCCGGAAGAACGCACGCCGACCGCCGGCGTGGCCTCCGATCGGGCTCCGGACGAGCGTTCGTCCACCGGACCGCCGGCATCGGCCTCGGGCGGGCGACCAAGGGGGGATGTCAGGCGCCGGGTTCCGGAAGGCCCCTCGCCGCGCGGCACCGGTGGCCGTCGCCCGAGCGCGGACGAACGGTCGGTGACCGGTGCCGGGGCATCCTGCCGGGACCCGGGAGGGCGCTCGGCGGAGGCCGGGGCCTCCCGGAAGCGGGCGGGGGCGCCGGAGTCTTCACCCAGGCCGGCGTTCCGGAGATCGGGCGAACGGCCGCGGTCGGGCGCCGGGGCCTCCTCCCGGAGACGCGCGGAAGTGTCGGAGTCTTCGCCCAGGCCGGCGTCCCGGAGTCCCGGCGAACGGTCGGCGGCGGACGCCGGGGGCTCCTGCCGGAGACGGGCGGAGGCGTCGGAGTCCCCGGCCGGGAGTCCGGGTGAACGGTCGGCGGGGGACGCCGGAGGGCGGGCGGGGGTGTCGGCGTTCGGTGCGCGGTCGGCGGGGACCGTCTTCCAGGAGCCGGTGTCCGGTTCGCGCGGCATCGTCGGCTCGCGGTGGGCTCCGGGGAATGCGGGGAGATCGCCTTCGACTCGGTCCATGGGCGGCTCGGCGGGTGATGCGGGATAGGGCCCCTCGGGCGTTTCGAGACGGGTCGAGGAGTCGGGGGACGCCCGGCGGAGCTCCGGTTCCGGGGCGGCGTCGGGGCGGGTGCTGACCGGGGACGGGGGCGGGGCGGTGCCCAGCAGGGTGAGCAGGATCTGCTCGGCGGTGGGACGGGCGCCGGGGTCCTTGTTCAGGCAGGCGGCGACCAGCCGGCGGAGACGCGGCGGGAGGCCGGACAGGTCGGGGTCCTCGTGCAGGACGCGGTACATCACGGCGGGCATCGGGCCGCCGGCGAACACCTCGCGGCCGGTGGCGGCGAAGACCATGGTGGCGCCCCAGGCGAACAGGTCCAGGGCCGGTCCCAGCTCCTCGCCGGCGAACTGCTCGGGGGCCATGTAGGCGGGGGTGCCGATGATCTGGCTGGTCAGCGTGGCCGAGGTGTCCAGCGCGCGGGCCACGCCGAAGTCGATCACCCGGGGCCCGTCCGGGCCGATGAGCACGTTGTGCGGCTTGAAGTCGCGGTGCACCACGCCCGCGCGGTGGATGGCGGCCAGCGCGGTGACCGTGCCGATGGCCAGCCGGTCCAGGTCGGCGCCGGTGCGCGGGCCCTGCCGGGTGACCAGTTCCTGCAGGGACGGGCCGGGTACGTACTCGCTGACGATGTAGGGCTGGTCGCCGGCCACGTCGGCGCCCAGCATCTGCGCCGTGCAGAACCCGGCCACCCGCTGCAGCACCGCCAGTTCCCGGACGAACCGCGCCCGGGCGTGCTCGTCGGCCAGCAGCCGGGCGTGCAGCAGCTTGATCGCCACCTGCGGGCCGGAGCCGCGGCGGCCCAGGTACACCACGCCCTGCCCGCCCGCGCCGAGCCGGCCCACGAGTTCGTAACCGCCCAGGGCGGGCGGGTCCCCGGGTTCGAGGGGAAGGGGGATCACCAGCGGTCCTCCACCGACTGAAAACCGACGGGAAAGTCGGCGTCCGTTCTGCAGCACAAATCACTGTGCCCAGGCATCAAAGACTATAGGAAGGGCGCTATCCAGGTTGGAGGAGGCCGATGTCGAAGATCAATTCCGGACCATCCGGGAGCGGTCGGAACAATTTCCGCGATCCGTCGCCCGGGCGGCGGGCGGCGGTCGTCTGGACGGCGCTGGCGATGGCCGCCGGCGGCCTGGCCGGCTGCACCGCCGACCCCGGCCAGGTGATCACCCGGCTGGCCGTCGGATCCCCCGGAGAGGGCGCGTACACGCTGGTCGCGGGCACCGACCGGCGGGACACGGTGCCACGCCCGCAGGCCGGCGGGCAGACCGAGGGCGACACTCCGGGGCTGTACGGCGGGACCCGCCGCCGGGCGTCCTGCGACCCGGCCGCCCTGCTGCGCTTCCTGCAGCGCGATCCGGCCAGGGGAAAGGCGTGGGCCGCGGTCCATCGGCTCGATTTCTCCCGCTTGGCCGAATATTTCCAAAAACTCACCCCGGTGATCCTGCGGGTGGACACGCTGGTCACCAACCACGGGTACAAAAGCGGTAAACCGATCGCCTTCACGGCCGTTCTGCAGGCCGGGGTCGGGGTGCTGGTGGACGAATACGGCAGACCGGTGGTCAAGTGCAATTGCGGCAATCCGCTGACCGCTCCGCCGGCCGGGCTCGACCCGCGGGACGCCCGGTACGAGGGGACCTCGTGGAAGCGGTTCGACGAGCGCACGGTGACGGTGATCAGGCCGCGCGACCGGGACGAGGGCCCGATGAAGACGATCACGCTGGTGACCCCGGGCGCGACCATGTCGTTCAACCGCCCGGCGGGCACCACCGGCGAGAAGGACGGTCCGCCCGTGCCGCTGCCGCCCGGTGAGAGCGCCGGCCCCACGGACGGGCCGAGCGGGGAGCCCTCGCCCACTCGGTCCCCGACCGAGCCCGCCCCGACCGCGCCGCCGGGACCGGGGACCCCGCCCGGCGCTCCCCCGCCGCCCGCCCCCTCCGAACCCGGCGGCGGGCCGGACGACGGACCGGGCGACGCCCCCGGCGGGCCGGACGAGCCGGGACCGGGCGACGCCCCGCCGCAGCCGCCGGTGGACCCGACCCCGAACGGGTCCACGTTCGAGCCCGCCCCCGCGGATCCGGGCGGGGCCGGAGGCGCCACTCCCTGACCGCTCCCGATCGACCGTCCGCTCGGGGCGCCCGCCCGCCTCGTGGTTCGGCCTGCGGAAACGCTTCGAAGGGTGCGTCCTCCCGGGGGCGCCCGGCCCGCCTCCGGTCCGGCGGGGTGGCGCACCGTCCCCGCCACCGCGCCCTTCCGCGAGACCCGGCTTCGGGACTACAGTGTGAACGTATGAGCGTTTCTTCAGATGAGCAGATGCCGCCCGTTCCGGCGACCCGCCCGGACGCGCCCCTGGGCTGTGCCGTCCGGGTGATCGACCGGGAGAAGGTGGCCGTCGTCACCGCGGCGCTGCCGGACGAGGACTCCATCGCCGAACTGGCCCAGATGTTCGGCCTGCTGGCGGACCCGGGCCGGCTGAAGGTCATCACCGCGCTGCTGGAGGGCGGGGAGATGTGCGTGTGCGACATCGCGGCCGCCTGCGGCAGCAGCGAGTCGGCCGTCTCCCACGCCCTGCGCCTGCTGCGCGCCCACCGCGTCGTCCGCGTCCGCCGCGGCGGCCGGATGGCCTACTACCGCCTCGACGACTCGCACGTCCGCATGCTGCTCGACCTGGCCCTGGCCCATGTGGGCCATCCCGCGCAGACCCCGGCGTGAGGCATGCCCCGGCACCTCGCCCACGCGCGGTGTCCGGTGAGGGGGACCGCAACGGCCGGGTGATCGGGTCGTCGCGGGCGGGAACGAGGCGGTGCGGGAACGGTGCGGACGAGGGGAAGGGACGGATGAGCGCAGGGCACGGGCATGGGCACGGACACGGGCACCACGTGTCGGTGTCCGCGGACCGGCGGTACCTGACGGGAGCGCTGGCGCTGATCGTGGCGTACATGACGGTCGAGGTGGCCGTCGGGTTGATCGCCCGGTCGCTGGCGCTGCTGTCGGACGCCGCGCACATGCTCACGGACGCGTTCGCCATCGTGTTCGCGCTCATCGCGATGCGGATCGCGGCGCACCCGCCGCGCGGCGGGTTCACCTACGGGCTGCGGCGGGCGGAGATCCTGTCGGCGCAGCTGAACGGGCTGACGCTGATCCTGCTGGCGGGCTACTTCTGTTACGAGAGCGTGCACCGGCTGCTGGATCCGCCGGCGGTGGACGGGGCGCTGGTGCTGTGGACCTCGCTCAGCGGGATCGCCGTCAACGTCGTCGCGACCTGGCTGCTGAGCAGGGCCGACCGCAGCAGCCTGAACGTCGAGGGGGCGTTCCAGCACATCCTCAACGACCTGTACGCGTTCATCGCCACGGCGGTGAGCGGGCTGGTGGTGTGGACGACCGGGTTCGCCCGGGCGGACGTGCTGGCCTCGCTGCTGGTGGCCGGGCTGATGGTCAAGGCCGGGTACGGGCTGCTGCGCGACGCCGGCCGGGTGCTGATGGAGGCCGCCCCCGCGGGCATCGACCCCGCCGAGGTCGGCTCCCGGATGGCCGGGCGCACCTGCGTCAAGGAGGTCCACGACCTGCACGTGTGGGAGGTGACGTCGGGGTATCCGGCGCTGTCGGCGCACGTGCTGGTGGAGGCCGGCGGGGACTGCCACGCCGTGCGGCGCGACCTGCAGCGGATGCTGGCCGACGCGTACGGCATCACGCACACCACGCTGGAGGTCGACCACGTCGGCGAGGACGGGACGCCGTGGGACGAGGCCGGCCACTGCGCGGACGCGCACGGCCCCCGGCACGTGCCCCGGGACGAGCACCCGCCCCACGCCCATCCCGACGACGCCGCCTGCGGGCACTGAGCCCCCGGACGGCCCTCAGGACCCGACCAGGAGGGGCAGCGCGGCGCGCAGCTCGCGTTCCCAGGTCTCCCAGCGGCCCCCGCCGGAGTGCAGGTGCAGGGTGACGGGGATGCCCAGCTTCCGCAGCTTGCCGGCGAGCGCGCTCGTGCCCGCCCGGGCCACGGCCTCGACCGGCGAGCCGTCGCCCGCGCTGAGGTAGAGCCGTACGCCCGCCAGCCGTCCCGCCAGGTCGTACGGGTTGTGCTGCCGCCACACCAGCCGCTGCTCGACCGGGTCGCCCCAGATCCGCGTCCAGTCCGCTCCCGGCCAGGCGATCTCGGCGGCCAGCCGCACCAGGTCCGGCCCGTCCAGGCGGCCGGGGTCGGTGTGCAGCAGGTGCAGCGGCCCGCTGAACGACGCGGCGGCGCGGAACAGCCCCGGATGCCGCGCCGCGTAGGCCAGTGCCGCCCGCCCGCCGGTCGACACCCCGGCGACCGCCCCCTCCGGGCCGGCGCGGTATCCCCGCTCGAGGATCTGCCGCAGCTCGGCCAGATGGAACGTCTCCCACCGCGGGGGCCCGCCGAGACCGTGGTTCCACCAGTCGGTGTGGTCGCCGCACCGCCCGCCGTCCGGCATCACCACCAGGACGTCCAGGTCGGCGGTGAGGCGTTCCACGGCCGTGTGCGAGGTCCAGGCCGCGTGACCGGACGGGCCGCCGGCATGCGGCGGGCCGCCGTGCAGCAGCCACAGCGTCGGCCAGGTCCGGGCCGCCGACGGGGACCAGCCGGGCGGCAGCAGCAGCCGCACGCGGCCGACCTCGTTCAGCACCGGGGAGCGGATCGCCAGGTCCAGGGTGCGGGCGCCGCGGAACCACTCCCCCACCACCACGGCCCCGTCGTCGGCACGGGCCGGGGGCTGCGGCTCGCTGGCCGGTCCGGGCGCCGCCGGGGCGATCGACCCGGCGGTGGCACGGCTCCAGGCGACGGCCGCCAGCATCCCGGTGAGGGCCGTCCCCAGCACCACGGCCGCCACGCCGCCCCGGTCCCGCCGCATACCGTCCCACCTTCGTGCACGCTCACCTGGGATGTCCCCGGCGCCGGGAGTCCGGCAACGGCCGGTTCGCCACTTATAAAATGCAAATGCCTGATCGCGGCCGGAGCCGCGCCGCCGCCATGTCCGGGCGCCCGCCCTGGGACGGCCGGGCACCACCGAAGACGGGAGCGGATCCGGGATGCGCAGCAAAGAGGACCTCGAGGCCGCGATCCGCGGCGAGGGCTGCCGGGCGGTGCTGGTGGTGAACACCCGCTCGCGCCGCGGCCGGCGGCTGTTCGCCAAGTCCCGCAGGCTGCTGGTGGAGGCGGGGCTGTCGTTCGGCGAGGTGCATCCGGTGAGCGATCCGGCGCGGCTGCCGGACGTGCTCCGCGACGTGCTGAGCCGCGACCCCGACCTGGTCGTGGTGGGCGGCGGGGACGGCACGATCGCCGAGGCGGTCAGCCATCTGGCGCAGCGGGACGTGGTGCTGGGCGTGCTGCCGCTGGGCACCACCAACAACTTCGCCCGCAGCCTGGAGCTGCCGGTGGCGCTGCCCGGGGCGGTGCAGGTGCTGCGCGAGGGCAAGGTCGCCGACGTGGACGTCGGGTTCGTGGCGGGCCGGGTGTTCGCCAACATGGTCAGCGTGGGCCTGTCGGTGGACATCGCCGAACGGGTTCCGCACGGGCTCAAGCGCGTGGTCGGCCGCGCCGCCTACGGGCTGACCGGGGTGTACCAGATGCTGCGGCACCGGCCGTTCCGGGTGACCGTGGAGGTGGACGGCAAGACCTACGAGACGGTCACCCACCAGCTCAACGTCGCCAACGGCAGCCACCACAGCGGCCGGCGGTTCGCCGGGGACGCCAGCCCCGACGACCGGCTGCTGAACGTCTACCGGCTCGGCGACCGGTCGCGGCTGCGGCTGGCGGCCGACATGCTGGCGCACATGCTGGCCGGGCCGCGGCGGAGGCTGGCCGACGACATGTTCCTCAACACCAGCCGCGAGGTGCGGGTGACCACCGACCCGCCGCTGAAGATCGACGTGGACGGCGAGATCGACGGCCCCACCCCGGTCACGATCGGCCTGCTGCCCAACGCGCTGCGGGTGATGGTCCCGCAGTCCTTCACCGACCATTGACGCAACATTCACCGAACCCGGTTCGCCCGGGTATCGCCGCACGTCGCTAGGCTGCCGGTCATGGATCGGCAGACGGACAAGGCGATCGTGGACGCGGTGCTGCAGATCCGCGATCGCTTCGGGGTGTACGGGCTGCGTGACATGATCGCGTTGGCCGAGCGGGAACTGGCCGCGGCGGAGGCCGCGCTGCGGGAGTTCGGGTCGCCGGAGCAGGCCCCGCCGGGCTGAGCCGCGCCGCCCTCCCGACGGGACCGGCCGTTGACAGCCGTTCCCCGGAATGTCCTACTTGTCGCTTGAACACGGCAGGGCGCGCGGCGGATCCCCCGCCCGGACGACCGGGGAGGGCCGGATGGGGCCTGACTACAAGGACTACGAGGTCGCGATCATCGGGAGCGGGTTCGGCGGGATCGGGGCGGCCATCCGCCTCAGACAGGCCGGCGTGCACGACCTCGTGATCCTGGAGAAGGCCGACGACGTGGGCGGCACCTGGCGGGACAACACCTATCCGGGCGCCGCCTGCGACGTCCCGTCCACGCTGTACTCGTTCTCGTTCGAGCCCAGGACCGAGTGGAGCCGCAAGTTCCCGCCGCAGCCGGAGATCCTGGAGTACCTGCGGCACTGCGCCCGCAAGTACGGGGTGCGGCGGCACATCCGGTTCGGCGCCGAGGTCACCGAGGCCAGGTTCGACGAGGCGGCCGGGCGGTGGCGGATCTCCACGACCGGCGGCCCGCTGACCGCCCGGGTGCTGATCTCGGCGTGCGGGCAGCTCAACCGCCCGGCCTGGCCGGACATCCCGGGCCGTGAGTCGTTCCGCGGGACCAGTTTCCACTCGGCCCGCTGGGACCACGCGGCGCCGCTGGACGGCAGGCGGGTCGCGGTGATCGGCACGGGCGCCAGCGCGATCCAGTTCGTCCCCGAGCTGGCGCGGCGGGCGCAACGGCTGCACGTGTTCCAGCGGTCGGCCCCGTACGTCATCGACAAGCCCGACCGCCCGTACACCGCGCTGGACCATGCGCTGATGCGGCACGTCCCCGGCTGGCTGGCGCTCCAGCGGGCGATCACCTACACGCTCTTCGAGGCGCGGGCGCTGGGGTTCTTCAAGAACCCCGCGATCCTGACCCCGGCGGTGCGGCGGTGGCGCAGGCAGTTGGAGTCCCAGGTCGCCGACCCGGAGCTGCGGCGCGCGCTGACCCCCGACTACCCGATGGGCTGCAAGCGGATCCTCCTCTCCGACGACTACTACCCGGCGCTGACCCGGCCGCATGTGGAGCTGGTGACCGACCCCGTCGAGCGCATCACCCCGGACGGCGTCGTCACCCGCGACGGCACGACGCGTCAGGTCGACGCGATCGTCTACGGCACCGGGTTCCGGGCCAATGACTTCCTGGCCCCCATGAAGATCGTCGGGCTGGACGGCCTGGAGCTGAACGAGGCGTGGCGCGAGGGCGCGCACGCCCATCTGGGCATCACGGTCAGCGGGTTCCCCAACCTGTTCCTGCTGTACGGGCCCTACACCAACCTGGGGCACAACTCGATCATCTACATGCTGGAGTCGCAGATCCGGTACGTGGTGGGCTGTGTGCGGGCGATGCGGCGGGCCGGGCTGACCTGGATCGACGTGCGCCCGGAGGTGGCCGAGGAGTTCCGCCGCCGGATGCGCCGGCGGATGCGCGAGACCGTGTGGGAACGCGGCTGCCACAGCTGGTACCAGGACGCCGAGGGCCGGGTGGTCAACAACTGGCCGGGCTTCACGTTCGCGTACCGGAACGCGACACGCCGCCCCGACCCGCGACATTTCCGGGCACGCCGCTAGGTTGGTGCGCATGCCGACCGCTCTCGTCACCGGCGCCACCGCGGGCATCGGCGCCGGCTTCGCCCGCCGCCTGGCCTCCGACGGCTTCGACCTGGTCCTGGTCGCCCGGGACACCGCCCGCCTGGAGCGCACCGCGGCCGAGCTGCACGACCGGTACGGGGTGACGGCCGAGCCGCTGACCGCCGACCTGTCCACCGACGAGGGCATCGCGGCGGCCGAGGAGCGCGCGGCCGAGAACGTCGACCTGCTGGTCAACAACGCCGGGTTCGGGCAGCGCGGCGTCTACCTGGACGTGCCGGTGGCCGACGAGGTGAAGATGCTGCGGGTGCACTGCGAGGCGGTGCTGCGGCTCACCTCGGCCGCGCTGCCGGGGATGCTGGAACGCGGCCGGGGCGGCGTGATCAACGTGGCGTCGGTGGCGGCGTTCTTCTCCCGCGGCACCTACGGCGCGTCCAAGGCGTGGGTGGTGTCGTTCAGCCGGGCGGTGATGCGCGACCACGGCCGCCGGGGCGTGCACGTGATGGCGCTGTGCCCGGGGTTCGTGCACACCGAGTTCCACGAGCGGGCCGGGATGAACATGTCCGGGATCCCCGGGTTCATGTGGCTCGACCAGGACCTGGTGATCGACACCGCGCTGCGCGACCTGCGGCGCGGGGCGACGGTCAGCGTGCCGGGCCCGCAGTACAAGGCCATCGTGACGCTGGGCCGGCTGGTGCCGGGCGGGCTGCTGGACCGGATCGCCTCCCGGGCCGGCCGCCGCTTCGACTGAGACCCGCCCGCTCCGGGGGACGGTCGGCCCCGGAAAGGCGGGGTCGACGGTCCTCGCTCCGCGGAGCTCCGCCGCGGTCGTCCGGCCCCGGCGGGCGGCGGGCGAAACTCTTTTCGCGAGTCATGGTCCCGGCTCGACTAAGCTCTGAACGTGTCCGAGCCGAAGTTCGAAGTCCAGATGCTGCACGACCGGGTCATGATCAAGGTCGAGCAGGAGTCCGGTGAGCGCCGCAGCAGCGGGGGCATCGTCATCCCGGCCACGGTGCGGCAGTCCAATCGCCTGGCCTGGGGCGAGGTGTGCGGCGTCGGGCATCACGTGCGGACCGTCAAGGTCGGCGACCGGGTCCTGTTCCACCCCGAGGACCAGTTCGAGGTGGAGATCCAGGGCCAGGAGTACCTGGTCCTGCGGGAGCGGGACCTGCACGCGATTGCCAGCGAGCGCCCCGAGCACGGCACCGGCCTGTACCTGTGACCGGCCCGGGGCGCCCCCGGCTCAGGGACGCACGTCCAGCCACACCAGCCGGTGGTCGCTGCCCGGGAACGGGAACACGCCGGTGAGCCGGGACAGCGGGTCGGCCGCCACCGGCCAGAACACCTCGCCCCGCACCGGCCGCAGCCCCCGCGACGGCAGCACGTAGTCCACCCGCAGGTTGCCCGGCGCCCCGTCGGCGAAGTCGGCGGTGTCGTGGGCCGGGTCGGCCCGGTGCGCGGTGTTCGCGCCGCCCTGCAGCCGGGCGGCCTCGGGCGCGCCGGCGCTCGTGGGGATCACCGAGGCGTCCACCCGCGGGTGCCTCAGCAGCAGGTTCGCCGCGCCGGCCACGCTGTCGCCGTCCAGCGGGTCGGCGTTCTGGTCGCCGGCGATGACGAACCGCGCGCCCCGCGCCAGCCCGCCGCGCCGCCCGCGGTCGTCGTAGATGTAGCGGGCCTGGGCGCCGCCGGTCACGTAGTCGGCCCAGAACCGGATCTCGTCGTGGTTGCGGCGGCCGTTGCGGTCCTCGGGGCCGTCGAAGGTCGGCGGGGTCGGGTGGCTGGTCAGGAAGTGCACGGTGCGGTGGCCGACGCGGATCGGCAGGTCCCAGTGGCTCTTGGAGGACAGCCGCACCGCCGCCAGTTCCTCGGGCGTGAACCAGCCCTCCGGCAGCAGCGCGCCCGGCATGTCCTTCCACCGGAACGTCTGGAACGTGCGGATCCGGCGCTCGTCGATCGGGTACCGCGAGTACACCGCCATGCCGTACTGGCCGGGGAACGCCCCGAACCCGTAGGAGTCGTCGCCGTAGCCGGGCTGGCCGGGCCGGGTCGCGGTGACGCCGTCGTTGTTGAGGTCGAACCCGGAGGGGACGCCGGTGTTGCTGGGCGCGACGTACCGGTAGCGGTACCGGATCGGCTCGGCCCCGTTCTGCCCCACCGACAGGTAGTTGTCCTGGAACAGCCGGGCCGCCCGCCCCTCGGCGTCGTGGTCGAACTCGTTGATCAGCAGCACGTCCGGCCGGGTCCGCTGGATCGTCTCGGCGATCACCCGGGCCTGCGCGTTGCCCGGCGTGGACAGGTCCGCGACGAGGGCGCCCTCGGCGGCCCGGTTGAGGGAGGCGTTGAACGTCGCGAACCGCACCGTGCGGGGGACGTCGGCGCGGGCCGGGACGGCGGTGACGGCGGCGAGCGCCAGCCCGGCGCCGGCGACGGACAGGGCGCGGAGACCGGTGGATGCCATGGCGACTCCTGGGCAGGGGGAACGACCCGATGATCGTCGCACGTCCCGGGTGTCGGCCCGGGGCCTCGCAGGCAACGGTGCGGCAACGGGTCGGTGAGCGCCGGGGGCGCGCGGACAGGCAATTGTCAGCACTCCCAATAAGGCCCGGACGGACCCGCCGCCGACCGGCCGTTATCAAACGGTGCGCAAGCACGGCTTGTGAGTCCGATCAGCGGAGCAGCAAACTTTCCCATCGGTCACACTGACCACGATCGACCTCACCCCGGAGTTGGAGACCGTCATGCCCCGCGCCTTCCGCCCAGGCCGCCTCGGTACCGCCGTCGCCGCTCTCGTGCTGGCCCTGTCGGCCTGCGGGGGCTCCGCCGAGGACCCGGCCGGGGCGGGCGCCCCCGGCGTCACCGACGAGCCCTGCCCGAACGCCGTCGACAAGAGCAAGGGCTGCATCTACCTGGGCGTGATCTCCGACCTGACCTCCGGACCGTTCCATCTGCTGGGCGCCCCGACCACCAAGGCGCAGCAGGCGTTCTGGCGCCGGGTCAACCAGCAGGGCGGCATCGCCGGCTACGAGATCGACGTGACCCGGTACGTGGTGGACAGCAAGTACGACGTCGACACCCACCAGCGGCTGTACCGGCAGATCCGCGGCAGGGTGCTGGCGATGGCACAGACCCTCGGCTCCTCGCACACCGCGCGGATCCTGCCGGAACTGCGGGCCGACAAGATGATCGCGGTGCCGGCCTCGTGGAGCTCGGCGTGGGAGTTCGAGGACGTGATCCTGGAGTCCGGCGTCAACTACTGCTTCGAGTCGATGAACGCGGTCGACTACGCCGTCGACTCCTGGCGGGCCGACAGCGTCATGGTGGTCCACTTCGACAACGACTACGGCAAGGACGCCGTCGCCGGGGCGCGGGCCGCCGCGCAGCGCCGCAAGCTGTCGTTCAAGACGGTCGCGACCCCGCCGGGGGCCGACAAGCAGGCCGCCGCGGTGGCGGAGATCCTGGCCGAACGCCCCGACGCGGTGCTGCTGGCGGTCGGTCCCGCCGAGGTCGGCGGCATCGTCTCCCAGGCGGTCAAGCAGGGCTACCGGGGCCGGTTCATCGGCAGCACCCCCTCCTGGAGCAGGACGCTGCTGGAGCTGAAGGACCCGCAGGCGGTCACGGCGATCAAGCAGTCGTTCTGGAAGGTCTCGCCGTGGAAGCCGTACGCCGCCGACACCCCCGGCCACAGCGCGATGCGCGCGGTCCTCGGCCTGACCGGGTCGGAGCCGAACGACAACTACACCTCCGGCTGGGTGTGGTCGTACCCGCTCAAGGCGGTGATCCAGCGGGCCGCCGCCAACGGCGAGCTGACCCGTGAGGGGCTGCTCAAGGCGATGCGGCAGGTGACCCGGATCGACTACGAGGGGATGCTGCCGGCCGAGGCGGGCGACTTCTCCGGGGACCCGGACAGCGCCGCCTTCCGCGGCTCGCTGATGAGCGTGCCGGACGCCAAGGAGCTCACCGGCATCCGGATCACCAGGGACTTCTTCGTCGGCCCCACGGCCAAGGGCCACCGGCTCACCGCGCCGTGCGCGCCGCTGCAGTGAGCGGTCAGGCGGTGACGGCGACGGTGGAGCCGGCGCGTTCCTTGCGCACCCGGAGCTGAGCCGGGATCCGGCCGCGCAGTTCGGCGACGTGGCTGACGATGCCGACCGCGCGGCCGCCGTCCCGCAGCCCGTCCAGCACCTCCATCACCTCGTCGAGGGTGTCGGCGTCCAGCGTGCCGAAGCCCTCGTCGACGAACAGGGTGCCGATCTCGGTCCCGGCGGCGCTCTCGGCGGTGACCACGTCGGCCAGCCCGAGCGCGAGCGCCAGCGAGGTGATGAACGACTCGCCGCCCGACAGCGTGGCCGGGTCGCGGGACCGCCCGGTCCAGGCGTCGGCGACGCGCAGGCCCAGGCCGCCGGTGCCGCCCCGGCGGCCGTCGGCGGCGGCCTTGTCGGTGGTGTGCTCCAGTTCGTACCGGCCGGCGGACATGCGGGCCAGCCGCGCGTTGGCGGCGGCGACGACCTGTTCGAGGCGGGCGGCCAGCACGTAGGCCGACAGCCGCATCCGCTCGCGGTTGTCGGCGTGCTGGCCGGTGGCCAGCCGGGAGACCCGCGCGGCCACGGCGTGCCGCCGGGCGGCCGGCCGCCACTCCGCGACGGCGGCGGTCAGCTCGGCGCGCAGCTCGGCGAGCCGCCCGGCGCGGGTGCGGGCGCGGTCCAGGGCGCTGTAGGCCGCGTTGTGCTCCCGCCGCGCCGTCTCGAACGCCGCCTGGAGGGCGTCCAGGTCGGGGGCGGGCCGTGCGGCGGCGTCCAGCAGGGCGGGGTCCTCCAGTTCGGCGCGGACCCCGGCCTCCTCGGCGTCGAAGCGGCGGACCCGCTCCTGCAGGTCGGTGCGCGCCCGGTCGTCGAGCGCGGCCCGCAGCGCCCGGTCGAGGCCGTCGAACCCGGCGTCGGCGGCGGCCCGCTCGGCGGCGGCGCGGGCCTCGGCCAGCGCGTCGGCGGCGGTGGCGGCGTCCCGGGCGGCCTCGACGGCGGCGGCGAGCCGGTCGGCGTCCCGGGTGAGCCGGTCGATGCGGGCCTCCAGGGTGGGGTCCTGGCCGCGGGCCTCGTCCAGGCCCGCCCGCAGCCGCGCCAGCTCCGTCGTGATCTCCTGGTGGCGGGTCCGGGCGCGGGTGAGCTCGGCCCGGACGGCGTCGTGCTGGTCCCGGGCCCGCGCGAGGTCCTCCTCGGCGCGCGCCAGCCGGTGCTCCAGCGCGTCCAGCCGGGCGGCTTCGGCGGTGAGCGCCTCCAGCTCCGCCAGGGCCTCGGCGTGCGCGGCGGCCAGGGCCTCCACCGGCTCCTCGGTGACCTCCAGCAGGGCGTCCAGCTCGGCCCTCAGCTCGGCCACCCGGTTGCCGGCCCGCTGGCGTTCGGCCAGCGCCCGGTCGTAGTCGGCCTGGGCCTGCCGTTCCTGCTCGAGGGTGGGGGCGTCGGCGCGGGCGGCGGCCGGGGCGGGGTGCTCGCGGGAGCCGCAGACCGCGCACGGCTCGCCGGGGGCCAGTTCGGACGCCAGCTCGGCCGCCATGCCGTCGAGCCGGGCCTGCCGGATCTCCTGGACCCGGTCGCGCAGCTCCTGGGCGCGGTCGGTCGCCATGCGGTCGCGTTCCTCCGCGCGGGCGAGCTCGGCGGTGACGGCGTCGCGGCGTTCGGCCGTCTCCACGCGGTGCAGGGCGGCGTCCACGGCGGCCTTGGCGGCGGGCCGTCCGGCGACGCGGACGCGGACCTCGTCCAGCTCGGCGCGGTACCGCTCGACCTGTGCGGGCAGGTCCCGCACACGGTCCGACAGCGCGGTCTCCTCGGCCTGGAGGCGGTCGATGTCCGCGGCCAGGGCCGCCGCCTGCTCGGTGAGCCCGCGTTCGCGGGCGGCCTCGCCGCGGAGCCCGTCCAGCCTGGCGGCGTCGCGGCGGAGATCCTGCTCGGCCTTGTGCAGGACGTCGTCGGGGGCGATGGCGGGCACCAGCGCGCCGACCGCGGCCCTGGCCTCGGCGGCGCGGCGGCGGGCCTGTTCGGCGCGGCGCTCGCGGTCGGCCGCCGCGCGGATCAGCGGCACGACCCGGTCGGCGCGGGCCGCGTCCTCCAGCCGGGCGGCCCATCCGGCCCGTTCCGCGGCGTGCTCGGCGAGGGCGGCGCGGCGGCGCAGCGCCTCGGCGTGGCGGTGCCGCCGCTCGGCCAGCATCCGGCCCTGCTCCAGCGCCTCCCGGGCCCGTTCCAGCCGCCGTTCGCAGTGCGCGGACAGCTCCTCGGCCACCGCGCGCATGTCGGCGAGGTGCCCGGACAGCTCGGCCGCCCACGGCACCAGGGACTCCAGCGGCCCGGCGGGCTCGTCGCCGGGCTCGCCCCGGCGGGGACGCGGCAGGAGCGCGGCGTCCGGCCGGTGCGCGCCGGTGACCTCGGCGATCCGGTCGGCGACGTTCTCGACCCGCCGCCGCAGCCCGTCGGCCTCCTGGCCGGTCTGCACCCGGGTGTCGACCAGCCACTTCTCGACCCGGGCGTAGATCTCGGCGGCGAACAGCCGTTCCAGCACCGCGCGGCGCTCCTCCGCGCCGGCCCGCAGGAACGCCGCGAACTCCCCCTGCGGCAGCAGCACGACCTGGCAGAACTGGTCGGCGTTCATGCCGAGCAGATGCTGCACCAGGTCCGCGGCCTCGTCGATGCGGTTGGTCAGCCCGTTCCAGGCGCCGCGGGAGAACTCCTCGACCAGCACCCGGGACTGCTCGCGCACGGTGCCGGCGCCGCGCAGCTTGGGCCGCTCCCAGGCGGGCGACCGGGTGAACCGGAACCGGCGGCCCCGCAGCGTCGTCTCCAGCACCACCTGCGGGGCGGCGCCCGGGGCGGCGTGGTCGCTGCGCAGCCCGTCGGCCTTGCCGCGCACCCCGGGGACCCGGCCGTACAGGGCGAAGCAGACGGCGTCGAGCACGCTGGTCTTGCCCGCCCCGGTCTGCCCGTGGACGAGGAACAGCCCGGCGTCGGACAACGCGTCGAAGTCGACGGTCTCGGTGCCGGAGAACGGCCCGAACGCGGTGATCTCCAGCCGGTGCAGCCTCATCGCGCGGCTTCCCGGTGCCGGCAGGCCGTGAAGGCCTCCGCCAGCAGGTCCAGCTCGGCGGGGTCGGGGTCGGCGCCGGTGACCTCGGCGAGGAAGTCCCGGGCGATGTCCTGCTCGCGGCGGCCCCGGACGCGTTCCGACCAGGTGCGGTGGGAGGGGCCGGCGCCGTCGGGTTCGAACGACAGCACCAGGGTGTGCGGGAAGCGGGCGCGCAGGCGTTCCATGGCGTTCTGCGGGCGCTGGGGGTCGGTCAGGGTGATCTGCAGCCAGCGGTCCTCGTGGTCGGCCAGGGCCGGGTCGGCCAGCAGGTCCTCCAGCCGCCCCCGCAGCCGGCCCAGGCGGCGCGGGACGGGCGCGTCGACGAACTCGGCGGTCAGCCGGTCGCCGTCCAGGTCCACCAGCCAGCAGCCCTTGCGGTGGCGTTCCTCGGAGAACGAGTAGGCCAGCGGCGATCCCGAGTAGCGGATCCGGTCGGTGATGCGCTGACGGCCGTGCAGGTGCCCCAGGGCCGCGTAGTCCACGCCCTCGAAGACGGAGGCGGGCACGTGGGAGGTGCCGCCGACCGAGATGTCGCGTTCGCTGTCGCTGGGCTCGCCGCCGGTGACGAACGCGTGCGCCAGCACCACGCAGGGCGCGCCGCGTTCGGCCCGGTCGGCGTCGATGCGGCGCATCGCCTCGGTCAGCGCCGCGGTGTGGCTGCGCTCGGTCAGGCCCCAGGGCTCGCGGACCAGTTCGGGCTCCAGGTACGGGATCGGGTAGACGGCCACGTCCCCGACCATCACGGGGGTGCCCACGGTGCGGAAGTCGGTGCGGACGTGGACCCCGGCGGCGTCCATCAGGCCGACCCCGAAGCCCAGGCGGTGGACCGAGTCGTGGTTGCCGGAGATCAGCACCACGCGGGTCCGCTCGGCCAGCCGCCGCAGCGCCTCCCCGCAGAGCCTGACCGCGTCCACCGGCGGCAGCGCCCGGTCGTAGACGTCCCCGGACACCAGCACGCAGTCGACCCGTTCCGCGCGCACCGTCTCGACCAGGTGGTCGACGAACCGCGCCTGGGCGTCGAGCATGTCCGTGCGGTGGAACGAACGCCCCAGGTGCCAGTCGGAGGTGTGCAGAAATCGCATGTCCCCGCAAACCCTAGAGGCCCGGCCGTCCCGCGGACCCCAGAAACGCCGACGAACCCCCGACGTTCACCCATGCCGGACCGACCATGATCGGCCCGGCGCTATCGTCGGGAACGTGAACGACCGCCCCTATGTCCTGCTGAGCTGCGCGATGTCGGTGGACGGCTACATCGACGACGCGAGCCCCGAACGGCTGCGGCTGTCCAGTCCCGCGGACTTCGACCGCGTGGACGGCGTCCGCGCCGCCTGCGACGCCATCCTGGTCGGCGCGGGCACCGTCCGGGCGGACGATCCCAAGCTGCTGATCAAGTCCCCCGCCCGGCAGGACCGCCGGGCCGCCCGGGGGCTGCCCCGCCAGCTCACCAAGGTCACCGTCACCTCCACCGGCGACCTGGACCCGGGTTCGAGGTTCTTCACCGCCGGCGACTCCCCCAAGCTCGTCTACGCCGCCTCCCGCGCGGTGCCCGCCCTCAAGGAACGCCTCGCCGGCGCGGGCGAGGTCATCGACGCCGGCGACCCCCTGGACCTGCGCCGCATGCTGGCCGACCTGGCGGGCCGGGGGGTCCGCCGCCTGATGGTCGAGGGCGGCGGCGGCGTTCACACCCACTTCCTGACCGAGGGCCTGGCCGACGAGCTCCACCTCGTGGTGGCCCCGTTCTTCGTCGGCGACCCCGCCGCCCCCCGCTTCGTCCACCCCGGCGTCTTCCCCCAGAGCCCCGCCCATCCCATGCGCCTGGCCGAGGTCACCCGCATCGGCGACCTGGTGCTCATGCGCTACCTCATCAAGCCCCGCCACTGACCGCCCGAGGGGGCCGTCATGACCGCCATCGTGAGCAGCGACCAGGACGAACGCGACCGTCACTGGCTGGCGCTCGCCTGTGACCTGGCCCGGCTGTGCCCGCCGTCGGACACCGCGTTCTCGGTCGGCGCGGTGATCGTCGGACCGGACGGCACCGAACTCGCCCGCGGGTACTCGCGCGAGACCGACCCCAAGGTGCACGCCGAGGAGTCCGCACTCGCCAAGCTTCTTGGCGTTCCGCTGACCGGCGTTCCGGAAATCGGCGGGCCGGGTCCGGCGACCAGGGGCGGCTCGGAGCCGGTGACCGGGAGCACGCAGGACCCGAGGACCGGGCACGGGCCGGTGACCGGGACCGCGCAGGACTCAAGGACTGGGCATGGGCCGGTGGCCGAGGGCGCGCAGGGCTCGGGGGTCGGGCACGGGTCGGAGCCGGGGCGCGCGGAGGCGGTGTTGCGGGCGTTGGGGGCGCTGGGGCTGGGCGGGGCCACGATCTACAGCTCGCTGGAGCCGTGCGGGCGGCGGTTGTCGCGGCCGTGGCCGTGTGCGCGGCTGATCGCGGCGGCGGGGATCCGGCGGGTGGTGTACGCCTGGCAGGAGCCGTCGCTGTTCGTGGAGGGCGACGGCGAGGAGATCCTGCGGGCGGCCGGGGCCGAGGTGGCGCGGATCGGGGCGCTGGCGGACCGGGCACGGGAGCCGAACGCCCATCTGCTGGGCTGAGACTCCGGTCTCGACCTCCGTCCGACCAATAGTGGGACCGCTATGGACAGCGGCGCGGGGGTCCGTGAATCCTGTGACCAAGCAAGCATTCGGTCAGGGTTCAGGAGGGCGCGGCATGCACGAGCACGACCGGCTGTTCATCGGCGGCGAGTGGACGGCCCCCGCCGGCACCGGTGTCATCGAGGTGATCTCGCCGCACACCGAGGAGGTCATCGGCCGGGTCCCCGAGGGCACCGAGGCCGACATCGACCGCGCGGTGGCCGCCGCCCGGCGGGCGTTCGACCACGGGCCCTGGCCGCGGATGACGCCGGCCGAGCGGGCGGAGATCCTGGGGCGGCTGTCGGCGATCTACGCCGAGCGGCAGCAGCAGATCGCCGACCTGGTCACCGCCGAGATGGGGTCGCCGATCCTGTTCTCGGTGTTCGGGCAGGCCGCCATCCCCCAGCAGGTCCTGCAGTACTACGTGGACCTGGCCTCCTCCTACACCTGGGAGGAGGAGCGGCCGGGGATGCTCGGGCCGGTCACCGTCACCCGGGAACCGGTCGGCGTGGTGGCGGCGATCGTGCCGTGGAACGTCCCGCAGTTCACCCTGATGCTCAAGCTGGCCCCCGCGCTGATCGCCGGGTGCACGGTGGTGGCCAAGCCCTCCCCCGAGACCCCCCTGGACACCTATCTGCTGGCCGAGTGGATGATCGAGGCCGGGATCCCCGAGGGCGTGGTCAGCTTCGTGCCCGCCGGGCGCGAGGTCGGCGCGTACCTGGTGGCGCACCCGGACGTGGACAAGGTCTCGTTCACCGGGTCCACCGCCGCCGGGCGCCGGATCGGGGCGGTGTGCGGCGAGCGGCTCAAGCGCTGCACCCTGGAGCTGGGCGGCAAGTCGGCGGCGATCCTGCTGGAGGACGCCGACCTGGCGGCCACCATGGAGGGCCTGAAGATGGCCTCGCTGATGAACAACGGCGAGGCGTGCGCCGCGCAGACCCGCATCCTGGCCCCGCGCAGCCGCTACGACGAGGTCGCCGACGCGCTGGCCTCGATGGTCGGCTCGCTGACGGTCGGCGACCCGGCCGACTACTCCACCGAGATCGGCCCGCTGGTGGCGCGCCGCCAGCAGGAACGGGTCGAGGGCTACATCCGGATCGGCCAAGAGGAGGGCGCCAAGCTGGTCACCGGCGGGCTGTCGCGGCCCCGCGACAAGGGCTGGTACGTGGCGCCGACCGTGTTCGCCGACGTGGACAACTCGATGCGGATCGCCCGGGAGGAGATCTTCGGGCCGGTGCTGGCGCTGATCCCCTACGAGGACGAGGCCGACGCGATCCGGATCGCCAACGACAGCGACTACGGCCTCGGCGGGTCGGTGTGGACCGCCGACGTCGAGCACGGCGTGCAGGTGGCCCGGCGGATCCGCACCGGAAGCTGCGGCGTCAACATGTACGTGCTGGACCCCAACACCCCGTTCGGCGGGTTCAAGAACAGCGGGATCGGCCGTGAGCTCGGTCCCGAGGGGCTGGCCCCGTACCTGGAGCACAAGTCCATCCCGCGCCCGGCCTGAGCGGGGCGCTCAGCCCGCGGCGACGACGGTCCAGCCGTGCCGCCGGTAGGTGGCGGCGATGTCCGGCGGGGGCTCGTCGGTGACCGCCAGGCGCAGGCCCGGGAGCGGTGCCGGGCCCGCGTCCAGGGCGCGCAGTGCGGCCGGGGTGGTCACCGCGATGGTGGCGCGGTGCCGTTCGGCGGCGGCCAGCAGCGCCGGTCCGCCGGCGCCGCACGCCGCCACGAACGTCGCGCCGTGCGCCAGCGCCAGGTCGATCAGCCCGGCCCAGGTCTCGGCGGTGCGTCCCAGCTCCGCGGCGGCCACCAGCACGTCGGTCCCGGCGACGCCCAGCGTCCCGGACCGGCGCGTCAGGCGGGCCAGCCGGTCGGCGTGGGTGAAGCACCCGTCCGGGGTGCACAGCGACCACTCGGACGCGACGCGCACCGGCGGGCCCTCCACGCCGCACGGACCCGGCGGGGCGGCCAGGTCGGCGCACGACGTCGCCCCCGCCACCTCGCCGAACGCGAAGACCTGCCGGACGTAGGAGCGTTCGGTGGCGGCCAGCGCCGGACCGGCCAGGGCGGCGCAGGTGAACAGGAACCACACCTGGTGCTCGACCAGCCGGACGGCCAGCTCGTCCTCGCCGGCCTCGGGCGGCAGCAGCACCGGCACCGCTCCGGCGGCGGCGACCGCGTGCACCGCGACCGCCAGATCGCAGGCGTCGTCCAAGTGGAGCGCGCCGAAGTCGCCGGGCCGTACGCCGCGCCGGACCAGCCCCCTGGCCAGGGCGGGGACCTGCGCGGCCAGTTCGCCGTAGGTCAGGGTGCGGGCGCCGTCGACGACCGCGGGCTTGGCCGGGGCCTGACGGGCCTGCCGCCGCGCCTCCTCGAACACCGCCGTGGCGGGCGTCGTCCAGGGCGCCGCGTCCCGGGCGTCCGCCGGGCGCCACTGGAACGATCCACATGCCCCGCCGAGAACCATGGGCCGACCCTACGGAGGCGACGGCCGCTCACGCATCCACAGAAATGTGTAGCTCCATGTGCAGATCCGGCGGGCCGGGCGGCGTCGCGCGCTCCGGGTGCGGCTGCCTCCTCCCCTCCTAGGCGGCAGACGCTCACGGCCGGAGCGCGCGACGCTTGGCCCGGTCCCTCCGCGGCGCGAACGCGCCCGGGGTGGTGCGCCGCATGCGGCTCCGGCCCGTCGTGGCGGGCTGGAGCGGCGGCGCGCCGATCCGGACAGCGTGGACCGGCCGCCGTCCCGTCACCGCGGTGGCGGTGGCCGGGATCCGCACGGCCGGCACGCCGAGGATCGTGCCGTCACACGGTACGTCCCCTTCCCCTTCCGCACATGCACCGAGCTATGCATGTCGGGTGTGTAGAAACGCCGTGCGCCGCGTGACGGGATGCGTACACATCCCGGGGCTCAGCGGCCAGCGGCGAGGTTGTCCACTGCCCAGGCGGCGATCTGCGCCCGCGAGCCGAATCCCAGCTTGGTGAGGATGTTGGTGACGTGCCGGGCGACCGTGGCGGGGCTGATCACCAGCTCGGCGGCGATCCCGCGGTTGCTCAGGCCGCGTGCGACCATCCGGGCGATCTCCAGTTCCCGGGGCGTCAGCATGCCCGGCGGGGTCACCGGGGCGGCGGGGGCGGGCGGCGGGCCCGCCGGGGCGGCGTCCGGCGCGGCCAGCGCGCAGGCCACCGCCTCCTCGGCGGACATGGCCAGGCCCTCGCCCCACAGCTGCGCGACCGCCTGCCGTCCCAGCCGCCGGCGGGCCTGCTCCACGACCCCCTCCAGCCGCGCCGCCGCGCCGCCGTCCGACCGCGGCGGAACGCCGATCACCTCGCGCAGCGCGGTGGCGGCCGCGGCCACCAGCACCGCCGTGCGCTCGTCGCCCTCCCGCATCCGCAGTTCGGCGCACGACTCCAGGCCGCGGGCGACGGTGATGCGCAGCCCGACCGCCATGCCCAGCCGCAGGCTCTCGGCCAGCATCCGGCGGGCGGCCTCCAGGTCGCCCTGTCCCAGCGCGCACCGCGCCAGGCCGAGCAGGCAGCGGATGATCGCCGGCCGGGCGTCGATCTCCCGCAGCGGGCGCAGCGCCTCCTCGAAGCGGCGGCGCGCCCCGCCCAGGTCGCCGCGCGACCAGGCCAGCCTGCCCAGCATCGTCTGGCCGAGCGCGACCCCCCACAGATGGTCCAGCTCGCGCATGATCCGCACGCCCGCCCGCGCCGGGCCCTCGGCCTCCCGCAGCAGGCCCCGGCGGCGCAGCGCGGCGGACCTGGCGTACAGCACCAGCGCCTCGTTCCACCGGTCGCCGGCGGCCCGCGCCACCGCCAGCGCCTCGTCCAGCAGGTCCAGCGCCCGCCGTTCGTCGCCCCGCCGCAGCGCGACCTGCCCCAGCACGCTGAGCCCGGCCGACAGCATCGGGCCGCCGCCGAAGGCGCGGCAGCGCTCCACCCCGTCCCGTGCCCATTCCTCGGCGCGGTCGTACTCGCGCAGGTCGAACGCCACCAGGGAGCGCATCACCAGAGCGCCCCCCACCAGGCCGGGCGAGGCCTCGTCGGCGCGCTCCAGGAACCGCTCGATCCACCGGACGGCCTCGGCGTAGTGGCCGCACGACCCCCAGTACAGCCGGGCCGCCAGGCACAGCCGCAGGCCCTCGTCGATGTCGCCGCGCTCGCGGCACCAGGCCAGCGCGGCGCCCAGGTTGTGCTGCTCGGCGTCGTACCGCTGGAACACCGCGACCCGCTGCCGCCAGGAGGCCGGGCGCGCCCCCACCCCGATCTCGGCGTCGTGCTCCAGCGCCGCCAGCACCGCGGCCCGGTGCCGGTCCCGCAGCTCGCCCTCCTCACCGGCCTCGGCCAGCCGCTGCGCGGCGTACTCGCGGATGCTGTCCAGCAGCCGGAACCGGCTCTCCCCGGCCACCTCCCGGTCCATCACCACCAGCGACTTGTCGACCAGCGCGGTCAGCAGGTCCAAGATGCCCTCCGGCGGCAGCAGCCCGTCGGCGCACACCCGTTCGGCCTGGTCCAGCGTCCAGCCGCGGAACACCGACAGCCGGCGCAGCAGGATCCGCTCCGGGTCCGACAGCAGCTCGTGGCTCCAGTCGATCGCGCCGCGCAGCGTGCGCTGCCGCGGCGGGGCGGTCCGGTCGCCCGCGGTCAGCAGCCGGAACCGGTCGGCCAGCCGGTCGGCGATCTGCTCCAGCGACAGCACCCGCACCCGGGCGGCGGCCAGTTCCAGCGCCAGCGGCACCCCGTCCAGGGCCCGGCACACCCGCACCAGCGCGGCGGTGTTGCCCTCGGTCAGCGCGAAGTCGGGGCGGGCCGCGGTGGCGCGGGCCAGGAACAGCCGGACCGCCTCGTGCCGGCCCGGATCGGGCTCGCCGGCGGACGGCACCGACAACGGCGGCACCCGCCACACGTTCTCCCCCGGCACCCGCAGCGGCTCGCGGCTGGTGGCCAGGATCCGCAGCCGCTCGCACCGGGTCAGCAGCGTCCGGCACAGTTCGGCGCACTCCTCCACCAGGTGCTCGCAGTTGTCCAGCACCACCAGCGCCCGGCGCGGGCGCAGCGCGGCGGCCAGCGTGTCCAGCGGCGCCCGGCCGTGCTCGCCGGCGATCCCGCAGGCGGCGGCGACCCGGCGGGCCACCGTGTCCGGGTCGGATCCGTCGGCGGTCACGTCGGCCAGCTCCACCAGCCACACCCCGTCCGGGTGCTCGTCGGCCAGCGCCCGCGCCACCTGGAGCGCGAGCCGGGTCTTGCCGATGCCGCCGGGGCCGCACAGCGTCACCGCGCGGGTCTGCGACAGCAGCCGGGACACGTCGGCGCGGTCGCGTTCGCGGCCGATGAACGGGGTGGGCTCGGCGGGCAGGCGGTGCCGCCCGGAGACGGCGTCGGTGGTGACGGTCTGCGGTGTCATGTGCCCTGGTCCGGGGTGGTGATCTTGGTGGCTGGCCCGACATCCGAAGTTGTTTTCGGGAGTCTTGCACCCCCGGCCGCACCCCGTCCTGTTTTCCAGACGGAAAGTATCTGTTCCTGGCAGGCGGGGTGCCGCGCGGCGGTCCGGCGTCCCCGGAAGCGGCGGTACGGTAGTGCGCCGTGCCCTCCCTGTCGCAGACCCCCGAGTCGCTGGACGACGTGCTCGTCGGCGAGGCCGTGCTGGGCGTCTACCGGCAGATGTTCGCCGCCCTGGCGCGCGACGCCGGGGCCGTGGTGGACGACCCGGAGCTGGTGGACATCGCCGAGACGCTGCTGTCGGCGTTCGCCGAGGCGGGCGAGGACGGGCTGAGCCGCGAGCAGATGCGGTACGTGTGCCGCCGCTACCCGGCCGAGGCGTTCGAGAACCGGCTGCGGGTGCTCAAGGGGCTCGGCGCGATCCGCGAGGTGTTCCCCAAGCCCAACCAGCTCCGCTACCGGGCCTCGTTCACCAGCGTGGTCGGGCTGATGTTCGTGCGGCGGATGATGCTGGACGGCGGCCAGTCGGAGATGCACCGGCTGCTGGCGCTGGAGCAGTTGAACGTCGCCGACCCGCGGATGACCGCCGGGCAGGCGCGGGCGGGCGCCGAGGGGCTGGCGCGGGCGTTCCGGCTGTGGAGCGTGGAGCTGCTGACGCTGGCCAGCGGCACCATCGAGGAGCTGCGCGAGCAGGCGCCCAAGCTGTGGGGCACCGCCGAGACCATCGAACGGGCCGAACGGCTGCACGGCGCGATCCTGCGCCGCTGGCCCGAACTGGACCGCGCCTGCACCGAGCTGCGCGCCGCCATCCACGCCTACGGCGACGCGTCCCGGCGGGCCGCCGCGCGGCTGACCGACTCGGCGGGCACCACCCGCAACCTGACGCTGCTGCCGCCGGAGACGTGGCGGACGTTCGCCCGGACGGCGTCGCGGGAGGAGCTGGCGGCGGTGCTGGACGGGTTCGTGTTCGACGCGCCCGCGCCCTGGCACGACCCGGCGGCGATCGTGACGGCGGTGGAGGAGGGGCCGCGCAGCACCCCGCCGCGTCCCGCGCCGCCCCGTCCGTCGATCCCGGATCCGGGGCTGGCCGGTCGCCCGCCCGCCGCCCGTTCCGACGACGACCGGCTGGTCATGGTCGCCGAGCAGGTGCTGCGCGGCCGGGACCGGGTGGAGCTGCGGGAGGTGCTGGACCGGGACTGGCCCGCGGCGCGGCGGCTGCTGGCGGACCTGTCGTCGGCGCATCTGCGGCCGGACCTGCCGTACCGGCTGGTGTGGTCGGACGGCCTGCGGCCCCGGCCTGGCGCGTCCCCGTCGTGGCTGTCGGACGGCGTGTTCGAGCGCACCGGGGAGGCCGGCCGGTGACGGACCTGGATCCGCAGGTGCTGGCGCGGGCCCGGGCCAGGATCACGGGTCCGGTGGCGGCGCCGGCGAGCGAGCCGGTGCCCGCCGGGCTGACCCGTGTCGGTGACCGCGAACGGGTGTGGGCGCTGCCGTCCTGGCCGGACGGGGCGACCCCGGCGGTGCTGGAGGAGTACCAGACCGCCGCGATGCCGCTGGACCGGCCCGGCCAGGCCCGCCGGGTGCTGGCGGCGGCGCTGCGCTGCTGCTGGCGGCGGCTGGACGACTCCCCGTGGCCGGGCGACGCCGCCCCTCTGGCCGACGTGCTGGAGGTGTACGTGGCCACCACCCGCGGCGACGCCGAGCTCAAGCGCCGCTGGGCGGTCGGCGACCTGCGCCGGCTGGCCGACACCGGCTGGCTGCTGCTGGACGAGGAGGCCGGCACCGTCCGCCCCGGCCCGCGCACCGCGCTGTGGGCGGAGGAGTCGCTGGCCCCGCTGCGGGCCCTGCTCCGCCGGATGCCCCCGCCACCCGTCGAGGAGGTGCGTTCCGCCGGGGAGGGCGGTTCCTCCGAAGCCTCCGCGTCCTCGGCGGAGGCGGGGTGAGCGAGCTGTTCGAGCCGCTGTTGCGGCCGTACGACGAGAAGCGCCGGGCCGAGCTGGTCGCGGCGTACATGGCGGTGGAGCACGCCGCCGAGCCGGTGCCGGAGGTGCGGTTCCCCGCGCTGCGGGAGCCCGCGCTGCGGCGGACCCTGGAGCGGATGCTGGAGCTGTCGGGCCGGACGCTGATCAAGACCTCGCCGGCGCGGTGGATCTCCGGTTACGCCGACCGGGTGCGGGAGGCGCTGGCCGCCGACCCGGCGTGCGTCCCGCCGGTCTCCGACCGGGCGGTGCTGGCGCTGGTGCTGATCCACTCGGTGGCGATCCCGCGGGCCGAGGGCCTGCTGACCGACGACTCGTGGCTGTCGCCGTACCCGGCGCCGCTGGAGGAGCTGCGGCGCCGTTCCCAGCTGACGATCTCCGAGCTGGAGGGGGCGCTGCGGCGGCTGCGGGCGGCGGGACTGGTCGCGCACGTCAAGGCCGGGGCGGACGAGGCGTCGGGCGGGTACGTGCCCGGCCCGCAGTTCCACCGGCTGACCGAGGCGGCGCGGCGGCGGTTGCAGGAACAGCTGATTCTGGCCGCCGGGCCGGACTCGCCGCTGGCGGCGGCGATCCGGGCGCGGCGGCGCGGCATGCGGAAGGAACGGGCGTGACGGTCACGGGGGAGGTCACGGGGACGCTGTCCCTGCCGGGCGGGGACACCGAGAACGTGGTGGGCGACCGCGCGCTGATCGCGGTGCAGGCGATCAACATCTCGCGGCTGTCGACCCATCCGGTGCCGACCGTTCCGGGCACGCTGATCGTGGTGGCCGGGCAGGGCCCCAAGGACTCCAACGGGGCGGGCAAGTCCTCGTTCATCGCGGCGATCACCGCCCTGCTGGGCGACGAGCAGTGGCGGTTCGCGTCGGGCGCGCGGGCGGTGGCGGAGCTGCTGTTCAACGCCGAGCTGGCGGCGCAGGGCGAGAGCCGGTGGGCCAGCGCCGACCACGGCTACATCATCGGCGTCTTCGCCGGAGACACGGCAGGCCCAGAGGGACCGGCCCCCTTGACGGAACACGCCGGAGGGTCGGCGGGCTCGGCGGAGCACGCCGTCGGCGGGCTGGACGACGCGGTGACGGTGTGGCTGCGGGTGAACGTGGACGCGCCGCATCTGGAGATCCGCTGGCGGCACGGCGTTCACCTGGCGACGGCGCCGTCGGAGGCCGAGCGGGTGGCGCTGGCCGACCGGCTGTGGGCCCAGCTGCCGCGTTCGGCGGGGCGCCGCGACTTCGTGGCCAAGGACCTGGGCCGGGTGCTGTACGGCGGGCAGGTGCGCTGCGTGTCGTTCCTGTCGACCTCGGTGCGCAGCAAGGTCGCCACCAACCTGCTGTCGCAGCCGCTGAACGAGATCCCGCCGGAACGGATCTTCGGCGCGATCGCCGCGCTCACCGGGCTGGACCGGGAGCTGGAGGCCGAACGCAAGTCCCGCGCCGACGAGCACCGCGAGCGCGCCAAGGCCGCCGAGGCGCGCGAGCGGCTGGCCGAGTGGGAGGCCGAGGCCGAGGCGCTGCTCAGGACGTTCGACCGCCGCGACGCCGCCCGCCGGGAGGTGGAGGCGGCGCTGCGGCACTGGCGGACCCGGCAGGCCCGGCTGCTGGTGGACGCCGCCCAGGCCGACGCCTCCTGCGAGCGCGAGCTGGAACGGCTGCGCGCCGAGTCCGCCGAGCTGGCCGAGGCGATCCGGGCGGTGGACCGCGAGATCGAGGAGCTGACCAGCGGGGAGCTGGACGAGCGGCTGGCCGCCGCGTCCGCCGAGCTGGCCGAGCTGCGCGGCCGGGCCGACCGGATCGGCGAGGACAAGGCGGTGCTGCGGGACCGGCTGGAGGAGCTGCGCCGCCAGGTGTCGGCGCTGGAGGACCGGCGGCGCGAGGCCGACGACCGGGACGAGGACGCCGCGGTCAAGGAGCTGGCCGAGGCCGAGGCCCGCCGCGACGAGGCCCAGCAGCGGCTCGGGATGGCCAAGGGCCGGCTCGCCCAGGCCGAACGGGACCTGGCCGCCGCCGAGGCGGGCGAGAGCAGCGCCCCCGCGCAGATCCGGGCGCTGGCCGCGGCGGAGATCGCGGCGGTGGGGCTGCTGGACGTGATCGACCTGGCCCCGCGGGCCCGGGAGCGCTGGGAGAAGGCGCTGTGGCCGTACCGGGAGGCGGTGGTGGTCGCCGCATCGGACGTGCCCGCGGCCGTCGAGGCGCTGCGCGCCCTGCCCGGGTCGATGATCGTTCCGGCGGAGGGGCCGCTGACCGGCGAGGCGGCGGCGGACGGCCTGCCCGAGGGGGTCGGCTGCCGGGCGGCGCTGGGGACGTTCTTCGCGGCGCTGTCCGGCGAGGACGCGACCGGGGTCGTGGTGGTGGGCGGCTTCCCCGAGCCGGTGACCGGGCGGGTGGCGCGCGTGCAGGCGGCGCGGGCGGCGCTGGAGGAGGCCCGGGAGGCGGTCGAGACCGCCCGGCAGCAGGCCGCCGACGCCTCCGCCGAGGTCGCGCTGGCCGGGCGGCGGCTGGCCGGGGCGCGCGCCGCCACCGAGCTGGCCGAGGTCATGGAGACCATGGCCGAACTGCGGGAACGACTGGAGGCGCTGGCGTCGGGCGAGGCCAGGCTGGGTCCCCGGCTGGGCGCCGCCGAGCAGACCGTTCGGCGGCTGCAGGCCAAGGCCGACACCCGCGCGCTGGAGATCGACCGGCTGCGCGGCCGCCGCGAGGCCCACGAACGCACCCGCGACAAGACCCGCGAGCAGGCCGCCGAGCTGGCCGACCGGCGGGTGGCGCTCGGGCTGGAGGACCTGCAGCGGCAGTGGGGCGGTTCGATCGAGTCCGCCGAGGAGTGGCTGCTGGCGCTCGGCCAGGACGAGCGGACCTGGACGCCGGACGAGTGGTGGCACACCGCCGAGAAGCATCTCAGCGAGGCGCTGCGGCGGGTGTTCCCGGACGGCGTGAGCGACGAGGACATGCCGGAGGAGATCCGGTTCCTGCTGCGCGAACGGGCCGAGGGCGAGGGCCGCCGCACCGAACGCGAGCAGTCCACGTTCCCCCGGCTGGCCAAGGCGCTGGAGAGCTACCTGCGGCAGCAGGAGGACTACGAGCGGCACCAGCGGCGGCAGATCGAGGTGCAGCTGTCGGCCCGCCGGATCGACATGGAGAAGGCGCAGACCGGCGCGGAGGAGGCGGCGGACGCGGCGGCGGCGCACCGGGCCGCGCTGACCGCCGCGATCCGGGCGCGGCTGCAGCGGGTCGCCGAGGAGTTCGAGAAGCTGGACCTGGCCTACGGCGGATACGGGGCGACGCTGGAGTTCCCCACCCCCGAGCCGCCCGCCGACCCCGAGCAGGAGTGGCGCTGGCGGGTCGTGCCCAAGTGGCGGCGGTCCGAGGGCCAGCGGTACGTGCCGTACAACCGGCGCGCCAACACCGCCCTGATGGACGAGAAGGCGGTCAAGCTGGTGTGCGCGGCGGCGCTGGCCAGCTCGGGCGGCGGCCGGCTGGTCCTGGTGCTGGACGAGCTGGGCCGCAACCTGGGCAAGGAGCACCGCAAGGAGGCGGTGGCGCTGTTCCGCCGGATCGGCGAGACCCACGGCATCACGGTGATCGGCGCGCTGCAGGACGACATGGAGCCGTACGCCATCGACGCCTGCGGCCAGTACGTCAAGCTGCGCCGCTCGTCGGACGCCATGCCGTACAACGAACCCCCGGTCGTCGTCGGCTACGACGAGCACGAGGCCCGCGTCCGCCTGCTCGCCGAACACGTGAGCGCCACCCGCCCCAGCGTCACCGCCTGAACGCGCCCCGCCTCGCTCCACCGTCCGAACGCGGACCCGGGTCCATCCCGTCAGCCGAACGCGACCCCGCCCCGTGGCGCCGCCTGGACGAATCCTGTTCCGCCCCGCCGTCCGAACGCGGACCCGCCCCCGCGTCGCGGCCTGGACGCGAACCGGTTCCGCTCCGGTGGCGTCACAAAAGCGGCGTTTCCGGTGATGTGAAGGGACGGATCCGTGGCGGCGTGGGAGGTCTCCGGGTTCCGGGAGGTCCGGGAGCTCGGCAGCGGCGGGCAGGGCCGGGTGGTGCTGGCCGTGCACGAGGAGTCGGGCGCTCCGGTGGCGATCAAGTACCTGCCCGCGCAGGCCGGCGAGGAGGACCGCGACCGGTTCCGGCACGAGGCGCGGATGCTCGGCCGGGTCGGCAGCCCGCACGTGGCGCGCCTGTACCGGCTGGTCGAGAGCGAGCGCGGCACCGCGATCGTCATGGAGGCGGTGAACGGCGCCTCGCTCAAGGAGGTCCTGTCCCATCACGGGAGGCTGGAGCCGGAGGCGGCGCTGACCGTGCTCAAGGGTTCGCTGCTCGGGCTGGCCGCCGCCCACGCGGTCGGGGTGGTCCACCGGGACTACAAGCCCGCGAACGTGATCGTCCCGGCGGACGGGCGCAGCAAGCTCATCGACTTCGGCATCGCCACGCCCGCGGGCACCGCCTCGGGCGCCGGGACGCCCTACTACATGGCCCCCGAGCAGTGGCGGAACGAGCCCGCCTCCCCCGCCACCGACGTGTACGCGGCGACGTGCGTGTTCTACGAATGCATCGCCGGCCGCCGCCCCTACCCGGCCGCCGACCGCATGGCGCTGATGGCGCAGCACGCCACCGCCCCCGTCCCGGTCGACGACGTTCCCGAACCGCTGCGTCCGCTGGTGGTGCGGGGCATGGCCAAGAACGCGGCCGAACGTCCCCCGGGAGCCGCCGCGTTCGTCGACGAGCTGGAACAGGCCGCCCGCGCCGCCTACGGCGCGGACTGGGAGGACCGCGGCGTACGAACCCTCGCCGCCACGGCCGTCACCCTGGCCGCCCTGTTCCCGCTGGTCGCGGCCGGGTTGGCCGCCCCGGCCGGAGCGGGCCTGGTCGGCGCCGCCACCGGAGCCGGAGCCGCGGCCGGTGCGGGAGGGGCGACCGGAGCGGGAGCCGCGGGCACCGCCGCCGGGGTGGGAGGCGTCGCCGGGGCCGGAGGAGCGGGCACCGCCGGAGCAGGGGGCGCCGGTACGGGGCTGCTGGCGGGGACGGGCGCGAAGGTGGCCACGGCGCTCGCGGTGACCGCCGCCGTGGCCGCCGGAGGCGTCGTCTACACCGTCCAGAACGACGACCCCCCGGCCGCGCCGCCGGTGGTGAACGTCGCCGCGACGACCCGGACGCATTCGGCGAACCTGCCGGACATCAACCTGGTCGTGCAGGGCGCCGAGTACGCGGTCGTCAGCGGCCTGCCCGACCGGGCGGCGCAGCAGCGCATCAACCAGGCCCTGCGAGCCCCGGTCGACCAGGCCGTCGCCGACTACCGCGCCCACTGGCAGGAGGTCCGCCCCGACCTTGCCGCCGGCGGCGGTCCGGTGGGCCCTCCCATGCGGCTGAACATCAAGGTCTCCTACGGCCAGCGCGGCCCCCGCCTGCTGTCGGTCCGCTACATGATCGAGAATCCGGTGTACGCGGGCGGCGGGATCTCCCCGAGGGTCAAGTCCGTCAACGTCGACCTGACCCGCGGCCGGATCCTCACCCCGGCCGACATCTTCACCCCGGCCGCCCTCGCCGACGACGCGGCCCTCCTCTCCCGCCGTGTCCCCCCGCCCCCGCCGCTCGGCGACGGCCAGGTGGACTGCCCGTTCACGCCGATCTCCGGCCTGCGCCTGATCGGCGGCGTCGCCGCGACCGGCCCCATGTTCGCCTCCGACCGCCTGGTCTTCACGTTCCGCCAGCGCGAGCAGTGCGCCGGCGACCGCACCCGCGAGATCCCCTACCCCCAGCTCGCCGACCTGCTGAAACCCGAAGTCCTCCGCCTGGCCCAGGGCCGCTGACCACCCCCACTCCACGACCGAGCCCCGGACGCGAACCGACCAGGCAACACCCCGACCACCAGCCGCCCGGACGGACAACCGGGCATGACGTCCGCGACCCGGCACCGGTCGCTCAGGCGGGCGATCGGTCGGGGCGGTGGCCCTGTGCCGGGCGAGTGGATGGTCAAGGCGGCGGTGGGCCGGCGGCCGTCCGGACGGGCGGGCGACGGGGTGGCGAGTCGGTGCCCTGGGCGGCGGCGGGCGGGTGGTCAGGGTGGCGGGGGCTTGGTGTCGGTCTCCTCGGTGAGTTCGCGGGCGGCGGTACGGCCGGCGGCGATGGTCTCCAGCTCGTGGGCGAGCTGTTCGAGTTCGGCGCCTCCGGCCATCAGGGAGATCAGCTGGTCGCGGGTGATCTGATCCTTGGTGTGGTGGCCGATGCTGCGGCCGCGGTTGAGGATCAGGAAGCGGTCGCCGACCGGGTAGGCGTGGTGCGGGTTGTGGGTGATGAAGACGACGCCGAGGCCCTGTTCGCGGGCCTGGACGATGTAGCGCAGCACCACCCCGGCCTGCTTGACGCCGAGGGCGGCGGTCGGCTCGTCCAGCACCAGGACCTTGGCGCCGAAGTGCACGGCGCGGGCGATGGCCACGCACTGGCGTTCGCCGCCGGACAGGGTGCCGACGGGCTGGTCCACGTCGCGCAGGTCGATGCCCATGCGGGCCAGCTCCGCCTTGGTGGTGCGGCGCATGTACTCCACGTCGAGACGGCCGAAGCCGCGGCGCTTCTCCGAGCCGAGGAAGAAGTTGCGCCACACCGGCATCAGCGGGACGACCGCCAGGTCCTGGTAGACGGTGGCGATCCCCCGGTCGAGGGCCTCGCGCGGGGAGTCGAACGCCACCTGGCGCCCCTCGACCTCGTAGCTGCCGGCGTCGTGCCGGTGCAGACCGGCGATGATCTTGATCAGGGTGGACTTGCCGGCCCCGTTGTCGCCCAGCACGCAGGTCACCCGGCCGGCGTCGACCCGCAGGTCCACGTCGCGCAGCGCGATGACGTTGCCGTAGTTCTTGCCGACGCCGGTGAGCCTCACCAGCGGGGTGTCCGCGCTCATCTCGACAGCTCCGCCCGTCGCCGCACGACCAGGTTGACCACGGTGGCCAGCAGCAGCATCGCCCCCAGGAAGAACTTGAACCAGTCGGGATCCCACTCGGCGTACACGATCCCCTTGTTGGTCATCCCGAAGATGAACGCCCCGATCGCGGCGCCGATCGCCGAGCCGTACCCGCCGGTGAGCAGGCAGCCGCCGATCACCGCGCAGATGATGTAGGAGAACTCGTTGCCCACGCCCTCCCCGGACTGCACCGTCCCGTAGGCGAACAGCAGGTGCATCCCGGAGAACCAGGCGGTGAAGGCCACCCCCATGAACAGGGCGATCCTCACCCGGTCGACCGGCACGCCGACCGCGCGGGCCGCCTGCGGGTTCCCGCCGCAGGCGAAGATCCAGTTGCCGGCGCGGGTGCGCAGCAGGATCCAGGTGGCGACCGCGGTGAACAGCAGCCACCACAGCACCGTCACGTTCACCTGCACGCCGCCGACGTCGAGGTCGGCGGCGAACACCGCCCGCGCCGAGGCGAACCCGTCCATGTCGCGAATGGAGTCGGTGGCGACGTTGCCGGTGACCAGTTTGGTGACGCCGAGGTTGGCGCCCGCCAGCATGAAGAACGTGGCGAGGGTGACGATGAAGCTCGGCAGCCGGGTGCGGACGTACAGCACACCGTTCAGCAGGCCCAGGCCCAGCGTCAGCGCCAGCGAGATCGCCACCCCGGCCCACACGTTCAGGGTGAGCTGGTAGCTGAGCATCGCCGACAGCAGCGCCGCGGTGGTGACCATCACCCCGGCCGACAGGTCGAACTCGCCGCCGATCATCAGCAGCGCCACCGACACCGCCATGATCCCGAACGTGCTGCTGGCGTACAGCACCGTGGACAGCGACGCGGCCTGCAGGAACGAGTCGGCGACCAGGGCGAAGAACACGAACAGCGCGGCCGCGCCGAGCAGCGCCCCGACCTCCGGGCGGCCGGCCAGCCGCCGCAGCGGCGAGCGCCCGGCCAGGCGCTCGTCCGCCGCGACGTCCAGCACGGCCTGGCTCACCGGGTCCCCCGGTCGGCGAACGGGGCGACAGTGTCGGCGTTGTCCTTGGTGACGATCGCCGGTCCGGTCAGCACGGGCCGGCCGCCGCCGATGACGTTGCCGTTGGTCTTCAGCAGCCACAGCTCGTCCACCGCCAGGTAGCCCTGGAGGTACGGCTGCTGGTCGACGGCGAACCAGATGGACCCGTTCCGGATGGAGGCGATCAGGTCCTTGTTGAGGTCGAAGGTGCCGACCTTGGCGGAGCTTCCGGTCTGCTCGACCGAGTCGACGGCGGTGGCGGCGAACGGGGCGCCGAGGGTCAGGATCCCGTCGATGCCCGGGTCGCTCTGCAGCTTGGCGGTGATGGAGGACTTGACCTGCGGCATGTTGGTGCCCTGCACGTACAGGTTCTCCATCCGGCCGCCGAAGGTCTTCTCGGCGCCGGCGCAGCGGGCCTCGTGACCCACGTTGCCCTGCTCGTGGATCACGCAGACGGCCTTGGTGGCGCCGATCTTCTCCAGCTGCTCCCCGGCGGCCTCCCCGGCGATGGTCTCGTCCTGCCCGAAGTGGGCGACGGCGCCGAGCGCGGCCGACCTGTCGGCCCCGGAGTTGATCGACACCACCGGGATGTTCGCCGCCCTGGCCCGGGCCAGCACGTCCTTGAGGGCGTCCGGCTTGGCCAGGGTGACGATGATGCCGTCCACCTTCTGGTCGATGGCGGTCTGCACCAGCTGGGCCTGCTTGCCGCCGTCCGGGTCGGCCGAGTAGAGGAACTCGACGTTGTCCTTGGCGGCGGCGGCCTTGGCCCCCTTCTGCACGATGTCCCAGAACGTGTCGCCCGGCCCGGAGTGGGTGATCATCGCGATCTTCAGCCGCGGTCCGGCGCCGCCCGCCTCGGCGTCCTGCTCGGCCTTCTTTCCGCCCGAGCCGCTGCATCCGCCGAGCGCCAGTGCCATCGCCGCCGCCGCGGCGGCGGCGCGGGGGACGACGCCTGCCATGCGCTTCATCGGCCTCTCCGTTCTGTCGGGGTGGGAACACGTCGCGATCACAAATAATGGCCCTGCCCCCGGCGCCTCTGCTCACGCCGGGTCCGGGCTTGCGCACCTGTGGCCGACCGGAGACCTGCCCGGTCCATCCCGGTCGGCCCCGGTGCGCTCAGCCCGCCAGGTAGGAGGCCGCCATGTCCTTGTCGCCGTGTCCCTTCTCCAGCGCCCGCTCGAACCTGCGCAGGCCCCCGGCGGCCAGGTCGGCGTGGAATCCGGCCACCTCGGCCGCCTCCAGGATCAGCCGGGTGTCCTTGGCCGCGTTGGCCAGGGCGAACGCGGGCTCGTAGGCGCCGTTCAGCATGGCCGCCGCCTTGGTCTGGAAGTACCCGCTGTCCAGCGGTCCGCCGGTGACCACGTCGACCACCAGCCGCGGGTCCACGCCGAGCGCCTCGGCCAGCGCCAGGCTCTCGGCGGTGCCGTGGGTGAGCGCGAGGACCAGGCTGTTGAGCGCCAGCTTGAGGCGGCTGGAGTCGCCGGGCCGCGGCGAGACCCACACGGTGCGGCTGCCGATGGCGTCGAACACCGGCTGGACGTGGGCCCGGGCGTCCTCCGGGCCGGACGCCAGGATCACCAGACGGCCGCTCTCGGCGGGCTGCCTGGTGCCCTGCACGGGCGCGTCGTAGAAGACCAGGCGGTGCCGTTCGGCGAAACCGGCCAGCTCCTCGATCGCGGTCACGCCGACGGTGCCGAGCTGGATCCAGATCGCGTCCTCGGCGAGGCCGGGCGCGGCGTCCCGCATGACCCGCAGGGCGGTCGGCCCGTCCTTGAGGACGGTGACGACGATGCCGGCCCCGGTGACGGCCTCCGTGGGCGTGCCGGCCACCTCGATGCCGTTCGTTGCGGCCAGGGGCTCGGCCTTGGCGCGCGTGCGGTTCCAGACGCGGACCGCGAAGTCCCGGCTCAGGTTCCGCGCCACGGGTGCGCCGATGATCCCGGTGCCGAGCACGGCGATCTTCGTGCCGGTCATATGGTCTCTCCTTCGTCCGGAGGTTCGGTGCGGGTGTGCACAGCGTGTCCAGCATGGACCGGACGATGCGGGCCCGGAAGGAACCACGTCGATTGTGGAAAACCTGCGGATCCGCATATTCGCCGGGCGGAAGGGCACATGCCCCACCGGATCGCCCCGACCCTTCGACCCCCCGGAGGAGCGTGTGCTCACGTCGACCCGCCGACCCCCCACCGCCTCGGAACGCCGCCGGCCCCCCTGGTACGTGATCGTCCTGCGCGTCCTGGCCGTGCTCGTGGCGCTCGGCGCGCTCGGCGTCTTCTCCTACTACGCGGCCCGGCTGACGCTGAGCCCGGTGAACGACCGGGGCCAGGCGGGCGGCAACGTGGACCCGGGGCACTCGCTGCGGTTCTACCTGGACCAGCCCACCTGGGACGCGGCCCGGCAGATCGGCGGGAACATGGTGCTGCTGGCGCCCCTGGGGGTGCTGCTGCCGATCGTGTCGACCCGGCTGCGGGGGCCGCTGCGGCTGGCGCTGGTGGGCGCGATGGCGTCACTGGCGATCGAGACCGTGCAGGGGACGGTGGTGCTCGGCCGGGCGTTCGACGTGGACGACATCATCCTGAACACCGCCGGCGTGGTGCTGGCCTACCTGCTGGTCGGCCGCAAGCTGTCGCATCTGCTGCGCGGGCGGCCTCAGCCGGACGGGTCGGGGACCAGCCGGAAGACCCTCAGCTCCCGCTCGACCCGTTCGGCGTAGCGGTCGTACACCGGCCAGACCTCCAGCAGACGGGGCCAGATCTCGGCGCGTTCGCCCTCGTCCAGCAGGTGGGCGGTGACCTGCACGGTGCGCCCCTGGTAGCCGACGGTGGCCGTGGGCTCCTTGAGCAGGTTGGTGGTCCAGGCCGGGTGGCGTTCGCGGCCGAAGTTGCTGCCGACCACGATCCAGCCGCCGTCCGGTTCGGGCATGCAGGCCAGCGGGACCTGGCGGGGCCGCCCGCTGACGCTGCCGACGGTGGTCAGCAGCAGGCTCGGGACGACGAGCCGGCCGAGCATGACCCGCCCGCCGGTGATCCGGTGCAGCGCCCGGTCCACCGGTGGCACGACCTTCGGCCCGACGCGGGCGAACCAGCGGGCGCCGGACATCCGCTGCAGCGGCGGTCCCAGGATCTTGCGGATCAGGTCGGCCATCAGGTGCTCCTGGTGAAGGGGACGCGCTCGGCATCAAGGTGCCCTGCCTCCCCCAGCCAGCGCAACGAGTCGGCGAGGGTCTCCTCGACCGGACGGAGCTTCATCCCGAGGGCGTCCAGGGCGGGCCGGTCGTCGGTGGGCGTCAGCCGGATCATGAACTCGGCGGCGTCCCTGGTCAGCGGATAGTCGAACGACCGGACCCGTTTGGCCGCGTCCAGCAGAACACCCGCCGCCAGCAACGCCGCACCGGGCACGGGCAGCCGCCGGACCTTCGCCCCGGTCAGTTCCTCGCACAGGTCGGCGTACCTCCGCCACGTCAGGTGGTGCCCGCCGAGCACCCAGCGCCGCGCCCCCTGGCCGGGAACGACGCACCGGGCCAGCGCCTCCGCCAGGTCGCGGACGTCGATGACGCTCACTCCCCCGCGCGGCAGCGGCCACACCAGCCGCAACGCCGCCACCAGGCCCTCCATCAGGGAGTCCAGGACGGGCTGGTGCGGTCCGACGACCCCGCCCGGGTAGACGATCGTGACGGGCGCGCCCTCGTCCTGCAGACCCCGCACGTACCGTTCGGCGGCGACCTTGGAACGGCCGTAGGCGTTGCGCGGGCTGGCCAGCGGGCCGTCCGCGGTGATGACCGGATCGCGCGGCGGCACGAACACGGCGATCGTGGAGACGTGGACGACCGGGTCCAGGCCCCGGGCGACGGCCCCGCCGACGACGTTGCGGGTGCCGGTGACGTTGATCTCCACCAGGTCCCCGCCCCCGCCGGTGACGCCGACCGAGGCGGCCGCGTGGATCGCCGCCCGGCAGCCGTCCAGCGCCGCGGCGACCGCGTTCCCGTCGAGCATGTCCCCGGTGGCCAGTTCCACGCTCCCGGTGTCGACGCCGAGGGCGGCCAGCACGCGGGCGGCCTTGGCGGGGTCGCGGACGAGCAGCCGCGGGGTGTGCCCGGCGTCCAGGAGTGCGGCGACGGCATGGGATCCCACGAAGCCTGTGGCCCCGGTCACGAAGACGCGCATGGGCGAAACCTAGTGCGCGCCGGCGAACGCGGCCTCATCAGGCCCGTTCACCGGGACGCCGGGGAGGGGTCACCCGGACGCCACTTCGGGAGTGTCCTATGCCACACAAGAATGCACCCGCGGTAAGGAACATTGTGGGCACCCCGCGCGTCTACTCGTTGGGGTGGAACGGAGCAGGGCCCCTCGCCTGGGGTGGGCGAGGGGCCCTGTCCTCTTTCCGGGCCCCGGGCCGGCCGGTCAGGGCCGGGTCAGGCGGCCGCCGCGGCGGTCGCGGCCGGTTCCAGCGCCAGGTCCAGCACCTCCCGGACGTCGCCGACCGTGAACACCGTCAGCTGCTCCAGAACGTCGGCCGGGACGTCGTCCAGGTCGGGCTCGTTCCGCTTGGGGATCAGCACGGTGGTGATCCCGGCGCGGTGCGCGGCCAGCAGCTTCTGCTTGACCCCGCCGATCGGCAGCACCCGGCCGGTCAGCGACACCTCGCCGGTCATCGCCACGTCCGGGCGCACCTGCCGGCCCGACAGCAGCGACGCCAGCGCGGTCGTCATGGTGATGCCCGCGCTCGGCCCGTCCTTGGGGACCGCCCCGGCGGGCACGTGGATGTGCACGCCCCGGTCCTTCAGGTCGCCGACCGGCAGTTCCAGCTCCGCGCCCCGCGACCGCAGGTAGCTGAGCGCGATCCGGGCGGACTCCTTCATCACGTCGCCGAGCTGGCCGGTGAGCGTCACCCCGGTGTCGCCGGTCTCCGGGTCGGCCAGCGACGCCTCCACGTAGAGCACGTCCCCGCCCGCTCCGGTGACCGCCAGGCCCGTCGCCACGCCCGGCACTCCGGTGCGCCGTTCGCCCTCGCTCAGCGCCGTCTCCGGGGTGAACCTGGGCCGCCCCAGGTAGCCCCGCAGGTCGGCGGCATCGACCCTCACCGGGAGGGTCGCCGTGCCCAGCGCCACGTTCGCGGTGATCTTCCGCAGCACCCGGGCGATCGACCTCTCCAGCGACCGCACGCCCGCCTCGCGGGTGTACTCGGCCGCCAGCATCCGCAGCGCGTCCTCGGCGAACACGGCCTCGCCCGGCTCCAGGCCCGCCTTCTCCAGCTGGCGCGGCAGCAGGTGGTCGCGGGCGATGACGACCTTCTCGTCCTCGGTGTAGCCGTCGAGCCGGACCAGCTCCATGCGGTCCAGCAGCGGGCCGGGGATGTTCTCCAGCACGTTCGCGGTGGCCAGGAACAGCACGTCGGACAGGTCGAGCTCGACCTCCAGGTAGTGGTCCCGGAACGTGTGGTTCTGCGCCGGGTCCAGCACCTCCAGCAGCGCGGCGGTCGGGTCGCCCCGGTAGTCCGCGCCGACCTTGTCGATCTCGTCGAGCAGCACCACCGGGTTCATCGCCCCGGCCTCGCGGACGGCGCGGACGATCCGGCCGGGCAGCGCGCCGACGTAGGTGCGGCGGTGGCCGCGGATCTCGGCCTCGTCGCGCACGCCGCCGAGGGCGACGCGGACGAACTTGCGGCCCATCGCGCGGGCCACCGACTCGCCCAGCGAGGTCTTGCCCACGCCGGGCGGGCCGACCAGCGCCAGCACCGCGCCGGAACGGCGTCCGCCGACGACGCCCAGGCCCCGGTCGGCGCGGCGCTTGCGGACGGCCAGGTACTCGATGATGCGTTCCTTGACGTCCTCCAGGCCCGCGTGGTCGGCGTCCAGGACGGCCCGGGCGCCGGCGATGTCGTAGGCGTCCTCGGTCCGCTCGTTCCACGGGATGTCCAGGACGGTGTCCAGCCAGGTGCGGATCCAGCCGCCCTCGGGCGAGGCGTCGGAGGCGCGCTCCAGCTTGTCGACCTCCTTGAGCGCGGCCTCGCGGACCTCGTCGGGCAGGTCGGCGGCCTCGATCCGGGCGCGGTAGTCGTCCTCCTCGCCGGCGGACTCGCCGGTCAGCTCGGCCAGCTCCTTGCGGACGGCGGCGAGCTGCTGCCGCAGCAGGAACTCCCGCTGCTGCCTGTCCATGCCCTCCTGGACGTCCTTGCGGATGGTCTCGGCGACGTCCAGTTCGGCCAGGTGGTCGCGGGCCCAGCCGGTCACCCGCTCCAGCCGCTCGACCACGTCGGGGGTCTCCAGCAGCTCGATCTTCTGCTCGAGGGTCAGGTACGGGGCGTAGCCGGCGTTGTCGGCCAGCAGGGACGGGTCGTCGATCCGCTGCACGACGTCCACGACCTGCCAGGCGCCGCGCTTGCTCAGGATCGCGCCGACCAGGGCCTTGTACTCGGTGGCCAGCTCCCGGGCGCGCGGCCCGCCGGACGGGACGTCCACCTCGGCGCCCTCGACCCACAGCGCCGCCCCGGGCCCGGTCGTCCCGGTGCCGATGCGCACGCGGGACACGCCGCGCACCACGGCCCCGGGGCCGCCGCCGGGCAGCCGGCCCTCCTGTTCGATGACGCCCAGGGTGCCGACGGCCGCGTACCGTCCGTCGATCCGCGGCACCAGCAGCACCCGGGGCTTGCCGGCCGACCGTATGCCGGGGCCGCGCGGCCGTTCGGCGACCCGCGCCGCCTCGACCGCGGCGCGCACCTCGGCGGCCGACAGATCCAGCGGCACCACCATCCCGGGCAGCACGACCTCGTCGTCCAGGGGCAGCACCGGCAGGGTCAGGGTCTCGCTCATGCTCACTCCATCACTCGGGGGCCCACCAAAAGGTTGAGTCATCTCCACTCAAGAAACCGGAGCCGAGTTTTGTTTCCCCGATCCGTTCGCCCTGAGCGATCACCAGGGACCGCCACCGGATCCGCGGAACACCCGGCCGCGTCGGGCGATCGGGGCTTTGCCGGGGGCGGACGGGCGGGGAGCCGGGCGCCCGTTCCCACGAATCTTCGTTGACCTGCGTTTACGTCACCGTGACATCCGGGTACCTACAGCAACGAGACAGCGACGCAGGGTGATGGAGAACCCCTCGGACCGGCAAAGACGGTCCGGCTCCGCACCCCGTCACCAGGAGGGTCGGATGCGGCGGACGGCACGGAGGGCGGCCTCGCTCCCCGGACTTCGGTCGGGGAGCGGGACCGCCCGCGCCGCACTCCCGGCCACGCGGTGCCCGGTCCGGACGACCGAGGATGCTCCCGGCACGACGCTCCCCCGTTCACCACGTCGGCCCTTGCCGCGCACCCGCCACATCGCCTCGCGCGGCGCGGTGCGCGTAGACCGGGACACACCTCGGATCCTCGGCCGTCCCGGACCAGCCTCCCGGCCCCGCCGTGCGGCGTCCCCGCCGGCGTGGCGCACGCGGTGGACGCCGGTGCCGCACGCCCCCGCGGCACCGGCGCCCCGCCTCGCACCTCGGGGTGGCGTATCTGGCCCGGCACGCCACCCCGAGCCGGGCCGCCGGGCCCTGTCCGGTCGCTTCCCATCGCGGCGCAGGGAGGGGGGTGGTCGCCTGGCACCTGGGATGCGCCCGTGAGACGGCGCGGCGGACCGGCCGGCGCGTGAACCGGACCGGCCGCCTTGAGCGATCACTTCGACCGTTGCGACCCCTTGGGCCCCGCGGAGTCCCCGTCTCCGCGGGGCCGTGCGCATGCCCGGACGGTCACAGGGGGCGGCGCCAGTACTGGCCGACCAGGTCCCGGCCGAAGCTGTGATGGGGCTCCTGCGACTCCAGCACGAACCCGGCCCGCTCGTAGACGCGCCGCGCCGCCGTCAGGCAGTCGTTGGTCCACAGCATCATCTCGGCGTACCCGGCCCCGGCCGCGAACCGCAGGCACTCGTCGACCAGGCGGGTCCCCACGCCCCTCCCCCGGGCGGACGGCTCCACCAGCAGCAGCCGCAACTGCGCCACCGTCTCCTCCCTGCGGACGCAGAAGACCGCGCCCACCCGTTCCCCGTCGAGCTCGGCGATCCAGGCGCGCTCGCGTCCGGGGTCGTGGTCCGCGGCGAAGTCGGCCACGATGCGGGCGACCAGGGCCTCGTAGGTGTGGTCCCAGCCGTATTCGGCGGCGTACAGCTCGCCGTTGCGCTGCACCACCCAGCCCAGGTCGCCGGGGCGCGGCTGCCGCAGCACGACGGGGGACCGCGGCGCGGGCTCGGCCAGCAGGTTCTGCACCGTCCGCATCGCGGTCAGCAGCCGGGCGCGGTCGGTCTGCGGGACGCGTTCCAGCAGCGCGCCGATGTCCTCGCCGGCCCGTTTGTCGAGCATCTCCTGCACGTCCCGGCCGGCCGGGGTGAGCCGGGCGACCTGGCGGCGGGCGTCACCGGGGGCGCGTTCCCGGACGATGAGCCCGTCGGACTCGAAGCGGGCGAGCATGCGGCTCAGGTAGCCGGGGTCCAGGTCCAGGTCGCGGCGCAGCGCGGCGACCTCGGCGACCTCGCGCCGCCCCAGCTCGAAGATGACCCGGGCCTCGGTCAGCGAGTAGGGCGTGTGCAGCAGCCCCTCGCCGAGCACCCCGATGATCCTGGTGTAGCAGCGGTTGAAGGAGCGGACGGCGGCGATCTCGTCGGCGGTGACGGGCACGGCGGCCTCCTCGGCCTATTCTTTGACTGGGTCAAAGAATAGGCCGGGCGGTTCCGCCCGGTCCAGGGGTCAGGAGCCGGCCAGGGCCCGCGCCTCGCGGACGATCCTGCGCTCCACGTAGAACGCCAGGAACGGCAGCAGGCCCGCCGACACCATGATCAGGAACTGCTTGAGCGGCCACTTCGCCCGGCGGTGCAGGTCGAACGCGGCGACCAGGTAGACCATGTAGAGGAAGCCGTGGGTGGGCGAGATGAACGCCGAGGGCGTCGGGTTCCCGCCGATGTAACGGAACGGGACGGCCACGAAGACCAACAGCAGCAGCATCACCCCGACCACGATGGACAGGATGCGGTACCGCTCGATCGCCGCTTCCACGGGTCACTCCTTCGTCGACGGGGCAGGCGGGAGCCGGCCCCGGGCACAGATCGGTCGGCGACGGCCTCAGCCGCGCCGGCTCTGCTGGGCGTTCAGGCGGGCGAGGTAGCGGTTGTAGGCCGCCAGGTCCTCGTCCTCCTCCTCCTGGGACCGGATGATCTCGTCCTTGGCGGGAGGCGGCTCCGGCTTGAGCGGCATCGGCTCGCGGGGTTTGCCGTCGTCGTTCAGCTCGTCGCGGATCATCTTGACCCACATCACCACGACGAAGATCGCGAAGACCGGCCACTCGAAGACGTAGGCCCAGCTGCGGTCGTTGCCCTCCTGGGCCCGGCTCAGCTGCCACCACCCGAACCACAGGAACGTGGTGAACAGGGCGAGGGCGAGCGCATGCAGGCCGAGCCAGCCGGGGGTGAAGAACCGTCGCACGGTTCGAGAGTACCCCCGGGGTGCCGAGGTCCCGTCCCATACCCGGTGTGACGTGGTCAGGGACCGGCGAGCACCTCGAGCATGCGGGTCACGGCCCGCTCCCACGGATACCGCTCGGCGCGGGCCCGTGCCGCCGCCCGCCGCACCGGTTCCGGAACGCGCAGCAGCGCCTGCACCCCGTCGGCGAACCCGGCCGGACAGGCGGGCGCGACGATCCCGGCCCGCGGGGCCAGCAGTTCCCCGGCCGCCCCGGTGTCGGCGGCCACCACCGGAGTGCCGCAGGCCATCGCCTCCAGGACGGCCAGGCCGAACGCCTCGACCGGGCAGGTGGCCAACGCCACGTCGGCGGCGGCGAGCAGGCGCGCCACCTGGATGCGGCCGGGCACGTGCCCGTGGAACGTCACCGGCAGGCCCAGCGCGGTGGCCGCCCTGTGCAGCCGCCGCCGTTCAGGGCCGTCCCCGATGACGTCCAGCCTTACGTCCAGGCCGCGTGCCCTCAGCTCCCGGGCGGTGTGCAGGGCGAGCCACGGGTTCTTTTCCTTGGACAACCGCCCCAGGTGGACCAGCCGTACGGTGTCGTCGCGTTCGCGGTCCATGGGGCGGAACGTGGCCAGGTCCACGCCGAGCGGCACGCGATGCACCGAGCGTGCGCCGACACGGGCGAACTCGGCCGCGGCGAACCTGGAGGGCGTCACGATGGCGTCGAACATCCCGGCGAGGCGGCGGTTCCACCGGTCGGCCATCGCGTCCAGGGGCACCCAGCCGGGCACGCGCGGCGACAGGATCGCGTCCAGCCGTTCATGGGACAGCAGCACCGCGCGGGCCCCGTGGCGACGGGCCCACCGTGCGGTCACGGTGAGGGTGGCCTTGTCGGAGACCTCGATGACGTCGGGCCGCACCCGCGAGAGCACACGCAGCACCGGCCCCGGGTCCAGCACGATCCGGTATCCGGGTGCGACCGACGGCCCCGGCACCGTCACCACCGTTCCGGCGGCGGTCACCGAACGGGTGTAGGCACGGCCCGGGATCACCAGGGTCCGCTCATGCCCGGCCGCCGCGTACCCCTGGCCGAGCATGTTGACCGCCGTTCGCAGGCCCCCGGACACCGGGCTGTAGAGGTTGGCCAGTTGAACGATCTTCACCGGGGTCCTCGTTCGATGAGGGAGCGATAGGTCACCGGCCTGCCCCCGGCCGCCAGGGCGAGGTCTATGGCCTCCAACGCCGCCTCCCGCAGCCCCGGCCTGGCGAGGTCCGCGGGGTGCAGGGCGATCCGGAACGGGGTCCCGGTACGGGCGAAGAACCTCGCGGCGGCCACCATCAACCGGGCCCCCGTACGTTCACCCGCGCCTCCGGGACGATGGGACAGCGCGGGCATGCGCCGGGACGGCCCGCCGGTCAGATCGTGCACGGCCAGGTGGCTCGTCCAGTAGGCGAACCCCAGCGAGGCCAGTGCCCGCCGGGTGCCGGGGGAGGCCAGCCATCCGGGCGGAGTGAACCCCACGACGTCCATCCCGGCCCCGTTCAACTCCGCCAGCCCCTGCCGGAGCAGTTCGGCGGCGTGCTCGGTGGTGAGGGACCAGAACTCGCCCGCGCCCCGCGCCAGCACCTGGTTGACCGCGTTCCTCCACGGCGGGCCGCCCGGAACGCCCTCGTGCCGAAAGCCGTGCAGGGACAGCTCGTGACCGCGTTCCGCCGCCTCATGCAGGCAGGCCACCAGCCGCCGGTCCTCGGCCAGCCTGGGACCACCGCCGTAAGGGCCCGGGATGAGCAGCAACGTGCAGGGCACTCCCCTGGCGTCCAACGCCGCCAGCCACTCCGCCGTCTCCCCACCGGTGGCCGGCGCCACATCATGCACCGACACCACGAACTCAACGCTCATGCGGCCTGCTCATGGGGAGTAGTGCCGTACATGACCTCGGTGTAGTGGCCGATCGCCTGGTCGCAGATGACGTCCCAGCCGCGTCCCTGTGTCGAGCGGTGGGCGTTGCGGCTCATGCGCATGCGCAGGACGGGGTCGGCGACCAGGGCGTGGACCGCCGCTCTCAGTTCGGCACCGTCGTCCGGTGCGTACAGCAGGCCGTTGTGCCCGGCCTGCACCAGGTCCAGCGGGCCGCCCGCCGCCGGGGCGACCACCGGGACACCGCTGGCCAGTCCCTCCTGGACGGCCTGGCAGAACGTCTCGTGCGCGCCGGTGTGCACGAACACGTCCATGGAGGCGACCAGTTCCGACAGTTCCCGCCCGGTGCGGAATCCGGCGAACACCGCGTCCGGCAACATGCGCTGGAGCCGCTGGCGTTCGGGCCCGTCGCCGACCACGACCAGACGGGCGCCGGGGATGCCGGACAGGTGGGCGAGCAGGTCCGGGCGTTTCTCGGCGGCCAGCCGGCCCACGTACCCGATCAGGGCCTCGCCGTCCGGTGCCAGGCGGGCGCGCAGCGACGCCGACCGGTGGCGCGGGTGGAAGCGCTCGTGGTCGACGCCGCGGGCCCACAGCGCCAGCCGCGGCACTCCGCGCCGTTCCAGCTCCGCCAGCACCGGTGTGGACGGCGCCAGCGTGCGGTCGGCCCGCCGGTGCAGGTGGCACAGCCAACCCCAGATCAGCGGGGTGGCGGCGCCCAGCCCGTAGCCGCGGGCGAACCCGGCCAGGTCGGTCTGGAACACCGCGACCGTGGGCACGTCCAGCCGCCGCGCCGCCGCCAGCCCGCCCGCGCCCAGCACGAACGGCGAGGCCAGATGGACCACGTCGGGGGCGAAGTCCCGGAGCGCGGCGTGCAGCCGCCCGGTCGGCAGCCCCACCGGGAACGAGCGGTAGAAGGGCAGGCGGACGCCCGGCACCAGCTCGACGGGCTGGTCGGCGTAGCGGGCGGGGCCGGGGGCGGGGGCGACGATCAGGACCTCGTGCCGGCGGGCCGCCAGGTGCTCGGCGAGCCGGCAGACGGAATTGGTGACCCCGTTGATCCTGGGCAGGAACGACTCGGTCACGATCGCGATTCTCACGGCGCTAGAGCGTGACCGGGCCGCCCGAAGTCCCGGCCGACCCCGGGCGAACAACAGGCGAACGTCCAGGAGCGGATCACGGGTGCTCCGATTCGCCGAAAATGTCGGCGGTGGTGGATAGCTTCCGGCCATGTCCACCGCACAGACATATGCCTACAGCCGTCCCTCCGGGCTGACCGGCGACCTGCTCGGCCTGTCGACCTCGGGCGGCACCACCGAGGCGGGCCCGCAGGCCCACCCGCACTTCTTCAGCGGTCTGCTGACGCAGGCGGCCCCCGCGGCGGCCGGGCTGCTGGCGCTGGCCGACGTCGCCCAGGCGCGGTACCACCAGCCCCGGCCGACCGCCATGCGCGACCCGGTGGTGACCTGCAACGGCGACCGGCTGCGGATGGAGTCGTTCTCGGCCTGCTGCGGCGTGTACGCCCGGCTGGACGTGCTGGAGGGCGCGCTGGACGGCGAGGTGGTGGCGCGCGGCACCACCAACGTGGACGTCAACGGGCCGCTGCGGGAGGCGCTGGCCCGGGTGGGCGGCTCGGACCCGCTGCACCTGGCGGTCGGCGCGGACGAGCTGGCGGTCACCACGCTGGACGGCGCGGTGGTGGAGAAGAAGGTGCCGCTGCCGCAGCGGTGGCTGCGCGGGTTCGCCGAGGTGCAGGTGATCGCCTCGGGGTTCGACCTGCGGGCGGAGCTGGGCCGCAACGAGGCGGTGCGGTTCCTGCGCGGCCTGCCGAGGCAGCCGAACCTGGTGCTGTGGGCGGCCCCCGCCGGGCGGTCGCTGCGGACGGCGTCGCGGGCCGTTCCGGGGGCGGTGTGCCTGGCGGGGCCGCACCGGCTGGCGACCCTGCTGCCGCTGCTGCGGTTCGCGCGGGCGCTGCGGGTGTACGGGCCGCCGGTCGCCACCGGGTCGGCCCCGGTGGCCAGCGCCTGGGAGCTGGAGCTGCCCGGCATGCGGTACGTGCTGACGCTGTCGCCGGAGGTCTACCGCGGGTTCTCCGGGGAGGGCGCGGTGCTGGACGCGCTGGCCACCGACGAGGCGGCCGACGACGCCGACCTGGTGGGGGCGCTGCTGGCGTTCGAGCCCCGGGTCGAGCCGGACCTGCTGGCCGAGCGCTCCGGGCTGCCGATCGACCGGGTGCGGGCGGCGCTCACCCAGCTCGGCACCTCGGGCCGGGTGGGCTACGACACCGCCGAGGCCGCCCACTTCCACCGGGAGCTGCCCTACGACCCCGACCAGGTCGCCGCGATGAATCCGCGGCTGCGGGCGGCCCGCGCGCTGGTCGACGAGGGCGCCGTCCGGTTCACCGAGCCCGGCCTGGCCGTGGTGACCAGTGACGGCCGGCCCCGCCAGGTCCGTTTCGACGGCGACCGGGTGTCGTGCACCTGCCCCTGGTGGGCGGACCACCGCGGCAGTCGAGGCCCCTGCAAGCACGCGCTCGCCGCCACCTTGGCCCGCCGCGCCGGACAGGAGACCCGCTCCTCCTCCGCCACGGAGGCCGGCGTATGAGCGAGCCGCAGGAGCACGGCACGCCCCACGGCGATTCGATGGATGAACGGGGAACACGCATGAGCCGGCACGTCCGTGAAGTCGTTCGGCGGCGCGAGGTGTCCAGCGATGTCTGACTTCTCGCGATGGCCTTCGGTCCTGGTGCGCCTGGCGCGAGGGGACACGGGCCTGATGAAGGCGCTCAACGCACTGCGGCGCGCGATCCGGCGCGGCACCTTGGACGACGTGGCGGCCGTGGTCGGCGCCATGGGCGCCGCCGAGCGGCGTGCGGTGGGCGAGCAGATGCCCGCCCTGCTGAAGGCGGTGCGCAAGGAGTACCGCTGGATCGACGGGGATCAGGCGTCCCGCCTGCTGCTGGCCGGGGCCGGCACCATCAGCGGCCCGGCCGCCGCGGCCGCCTGGGTGTGCCGGGCCGAGCTGCGTTCCTGGGGCGGGCCGCAGGCGGAGACCGCCGCACGGACGGTGGCGAAGGTCCTGAAGGTCCGCTCCCCCGAGTGGCGGGCCGACTTCACCCGCCGCGTCGCCGAGCGGATGGACGGGCGCCGCCGCGACGAGCCGGACACGCTGCTGTGGCACCTGGTCGACCGGCTGGCCCGCGACGCCGGAGACGGCCCGCCGCCCGGTGAGGCCTACCTGCTGGGCTGGCTGATGTGGGGGCCGCCGCCGGGCGCGACCGACGGGGATCCGTTCCTGGAGGCACTGGTGCCCCGGCTGTTCGAGGCGGACCTGGTCGGGGAACGGCTGCGCTGGGAACTCACCGCGAACCCACCGCAGCGGACCCGGCTGGCGGACCTCGTGCGGCTCGCCGGCGAGGGCCGGCTCGGGCGCGAGGCCCTCCTGGACGGCTGTCTGGGGCGGATGCTGCGCGGCGGCCGGGACGGCGATCTGCGCTGGTTCGCGGCCCTGCACGACCGGCTGGAGCCGACCGTCTCCGAGGCCGAGGCCCGGTTGCGCGACCATCTGCGGCTGCTGCCGACCGCGCCGGTCTCGGTGGCGGAGATGGCGTTCCGGCAGGTCCAGCGGGTGGACGAGGCGTCGGCGCTGGACGGCGCGTCGTTCGCCGAGGCCGCCGAGGCGCTGCTGTTCCGCCCCGAGAAGAGGCTGGTCCGCGCCGCCCTGACCTGGCTGAACAAGACCGCCCGCACGCGCGGCCGGGTCGACGCCACCCTCCAGGCGGTCACCGCCGCCTTCGCCGTCGAGGACCTGGTCCTGCGGGAACGCGCGGTCAAGATCGCCGTCCGGCACGCCCCCAAGGCGGGTGAGCAGGCCCGGGACGCCGTCCGCGCGGCCGCCGCCGACCTGCCCGCCGACCTGCGCGTCCTCGTCGCCGAGTGCTGCGGCCCGGTCGACGCCGCGCCCGCCGGGCCGCCGCCCGTCCCGGCACCGCCCCCGTTCGTCCCCCAGCCCCGGCCCGTGCCGATCACGTCACCGGCCGAACTGGCCGAGGAGGTGAACGCCGTGCTGGCGGGCTACGCCGAGCATCCGCTGCCGGTGCTGGAGCGCCTGCTGGCGGGGATCACCGAGCAGGCCCGCCATGACGCCGACGCGACCCGGCGGGCCTTGAAGACGGTGGTTCCCGAGTGGGCGCGGGACTACTCGAACGCCGCCCACGGCGGCTGGGTGAACACGTTCAGCGCAGTGCTTCACGCGGTCTCCGCCGTCCTGTTCCCCGAGCACCGGTCCACCGCCCCCGGGGACGCCGCCCGCGAGGCGTTCCTGCACGGTCGCAAGATCTTCGCCGAGTACCACAGCGACCCGCTGCCCTCGCGTTTCATCTCCTGGCGGGTCCATGCGGCCGTCCATGCGATAGGCCGGACCCCCACCCTGCTGGCGACTCCGACGGAGGCCAACGGCCAGATCGACCCCGACGTCCTGGTGCACCGCATGGCCCTGCTGGAGCGGGCCGGCTTCGAGCCCGACGAGTCCGACCTGGAACAGGCGCTGCTGCGGATCCCCCGCGAGATCGACCCCGGCGCGGTCGCCCGGGTCCGTGCCCTGGCCTCCCCCGCGGCCAAGACCCTGGCGGAACGGCTGGCGGCGGGAGCCCTTCCCGATCCCGTGGTGACCTGCTCGGCCCGCACGCTCCCCAGGCCCGGCCGATTCTCCGCTCCGCCCTACGGCCACCGGGACGTGCCCACCGCCCGTGTCCTGCCCTCCATCGTCATGCCGGAGGACGCCTCACCGGTCACCGCCCGCCTGTGCCGCCTGCCGGTGTACGACGAGTGGACGTGCATCCCGGTCGGGCACATCCGAGGCGACATCACCTCCTGGCCGTTCCTGTTCCCCTCCCACCGGGAGGTCGCCGCCGCGCATCTGCTGCCCTTCCTGCCCGATTGGACCGAAAGCCGCCACGGCCAGGGAGCCGCTCTGCTGTCCCTGGCCGAGGCCGACGGTCCCGCCGGCCCCGCGACCGCCCACGCCCTCGCGTACGGCCTGGCCGCCCGGCACAAGCAGGAACGCTCCGCCGCGGTGGACGCCCTGCTCGTCCTGTCCGCCCGAGCCCACCTGCCCGCCGCCGAGCTGGGAGCGGCCGTCCCCGCCCTCCTCGCCATGGGGGAGATCAAGCTCAACCGCGTCGTCGACGCCCTCGCCGACGCGGCCACCGCCGGCGCCCACGCCGACGTCTGGACGATCGTCCGGACGGCGCTCCCCGATCTCCTGCCCGCGCCGGGCCGGCGTCCCGCGACCGGCCTGGCCGACCTCATCGCCCTGGGCGCCCGGACCGCCGAGACCACCCGTGCCCGAGCCTCCATCCCCGCCCTGGCCGCCCTGGCCTCCCGCGGCGGCACCAGCCGCCTGGCCCGGGAGGCCGCCCGCCTCCACACCCTCCTGACCACCTGACCCCATGCACCACCCCGTACACCACCCGAACCCCCGCGCCCGCCCCAGAGGCGGGCGGCGCACAGGTCCGACGCCCTCCAGCGGCCCCCTGCCCCCGGCCCCATCCAGCGGACGTCCGCCCGGCCGGGTGCGCGATGCCGGGCAACCGCAAAAGCGCGGGCACCGAAACCGCCGTCCCGCAGTGAACGCGTTCGCCCTTGTCATGTCCGTGGGCACCGGCTCGCGGTGGTCATGCGCTCGCATCGGCGTTCGTGCGGTGGCGGGAGCGGTTCCGAGCCGAGAGAGATGAGCGTTCCATGGAGTACTGGGAGAAACTGAGCCACGCCGTCAAGACCGGCACCTGGGATCAGGTGGCCCAGGTGGTGCGGAAGATGGACGGCGGGGAGCGGCATGCGGCGGCGCGGCGGCTGCCGAAGCTGCTCAAGGAGATGCGGGACGAGAACGAGTTCCGCTGGCTGGACCAGCAGCGGTCGCTCGCCCTGCTGGTGGCGGGGGCCGGGACCGTCGGCGGGGCGGCGGGAGCCGCGACCTGGGTGTGCCGCGCCGACCTGCGGACGTGGGTGCACGACGACGAGGCGGCGCGGATCGCGAGGACGATCGCGGAGCTGTCCGCCGACCGGGGGCCCGAGTGGCGGGCCGACTTCGTCCGGCGGGTCGTGGAGCGGATGGAGCGGCGGACCGACGCGCAGGCGCCGCTGTGGCACATCGTGGACCGGCTCGCCCGGGACGCGGGGGAAGAGCCTCCGGACGGGAACGCGTACGTGCTGGGCTGGCTCGAGCAGGGGCCGGACCCGAAGCGGCTCGGGAACGACCCGTTCCTGGACGTGCTGGTGCCCCGGTTGTTCGAGGTCGACGGGGTCGGGGAGCGGCTGCAGTGGGAGTGCAGCGCGCATCCCCGGGTGACGACCTGGCGGTCCACGCTGCTCCGGCTCACCGCGGAGGGACGGATCGAGCGCGAGACGCTGCTGGACGGCTGTCTGCGGCGGCTGCTGCGCGGCGGCCGGGACAACGCTCTCCGCTGGTTCGTGCACCTGCACGACCTGCTGGAGCCGACCCCCGCCGAGGCCGAACCGCGGCTGCGGGACCATCTGCGGCTGCTGCCGACCGCGCCCGGCCCGGTGGCCGAGATGGCGATGCGGCAGGTCCGGCGGATCGACGAGAACGGACGCCTGGACGAGGCGTCGTTCGCCGAGGCCGTCGACGCGCTGCTGTTCCGCCCGGAGAAGAAGCTGGTCCGCGCCGCCCTCGTCTGGCTGAACACGACCGCCCGCACGCACGACCGGGTCGACGCCACCCTGCGGGCCGTCACCGCGCTGTTCACCCACGACGATCTCGACCTGCGGGAACGCGCGGTGAAGGCGGCCGTCAGGCACGCCGCCCGGGCGAGCGGGGAGGCCCGCCGGGCCGTGCGCGACGCCGCCACCGAGCTTCCCGCGGACCTGCGCGCCCTCGTCGCCGGCGCCTGCGGTCCCGTCGAGGCGCCCGCCGCCGAGCCGCCGCCCGTCTCCGGGCCTCCGCCGTTCGTGCCCGCTCCCCGGCCCGTCCCGATCGGCTCCCCCGCCGAGCTGGCCGAGGAGCTCTCCGCCTGTCTGCGGCACAGGGATCCCGCACTGCCGGTGGTCGAACGGCTGATGGCGGCCCTGGTGGAGCACGTCCACCGCGATGCGGACACCACGCGCGAGGTGCTGACGCGGCTGGTCCCGGAACGGCTGCCCTGGGTGCGACCGCACCATCCCATCCGGTTCTCCGACGACCCGCTCGACTGGCTGGCCACCGGCCTCCAGATGGCCCTGTACCCGTCTCACCGTCCCGCCGATCCGACGGTGGCGGCGCGCTACTCCTTGCGTGAGGGCCGCGCGCCCTCCGGCCCCTCTCCCCTGCGCCGTTTCGCGATCTGGAGGATGCTCGTCGCCGCCCACTCCGTCGGGCTCGCCCCCACCCTGCTCGCGACGCCGACCGAGGCGAGCGGCCACATCGATCCCGGCACACTGGTCGCCCGGATGGAACTGCTGGAGGAGGCCGGCGCCGAGCCCGCCGAACCCGACCTCGCACAGGCACTGCTGCGGCTCCCCCGCGACACCGGCGCCGACGTGATCACCCGGGCGGAACGGCTGGTCTCCCCCGCGGGCAAGGCCCTGGCCGAACGGCTGGCCGCCGGGGCCTACGCCGACCCCGTCGTGACCTGCCGGGGCCACGTCCTCGACGACCGGTTCAACCAGTACCGCCCGGACCCGCGCTTCTTCTTCCTCGCCCGGGTGAGGCCGCAGGAGGAGACGGGCCACCCCCTCACGGACTGGATGCTCCGGCTGCCCGCCGCCGGCGACGACTGGGAGCATGTGCCGCCCGTCTCCTTCGGCAACGGCGACATCGCCTGGTGGCCGTCGCTGCTGCCCTCCCACCGTGAGGTCGCCGCCGCCCATATGCAGTTCCATCTGCAGGAATGGACCGACGAGAGCAGTGCCGGGCAGGGCGCGGCGCTGCTCGGGCTCGCCGAGGCGCACGGCCCCACCGGCCCCGCGACGGCGGCGGCCCTCGCCTACGGCCTCGGCTGTGCGGACCGGGCCGAACGCTCCGGTGCGGTCGACGCCCTGCTGGCGTTCAGCGGCCAGGGCGCATTGCCCGCCGCCGACCTGGGCGTCGTCATCGGCGCGGCCGGCGCCGCGGACCGCCTCAAGCTCAACCGGGTCGTGCAGGCCCTCACCGACGCCGTCCACGCTGGCGCGTACACCGACGTCTGGACAGTGATCCACGCGGCCCTCCCCGCCCTCCTGCCCGAGCCCGGCGAACGCGCCCCCGTGGGCCTGCCCGACCTGATCGCCCTGGGCACCCAGACCGCCGAGATCACCGGGCTCCGCACCCCGCTCCCCGAACTCGCCTCCGTGGCGGGCCGCGGCGGCTCCAGCCGCCTCGTCCGCGAGGCCGCCCGCCTCCACCGCCACCTCACCGGCGAAGGCCGGTGAACACCCTTGATCAACACGGTGCCCGGCCGGGACGGCAGGCCATGCCACAAGCCGACGGAACTCGATGGTCGGGTGGCCGGGTGAAGGCCGATGGGCGCCCGGGGCGGAGGAGATGAGGATCTCCGGGCGCGGATGACCGGGGTGGGCGAGGGTGTTGAGTAAGAAGGTCCGGTGAGGGAGGTCGAGCATGGGCGGGACGGTCGCGTTCGGGACGGTGGACACGCCGCTGGGGCGGATGCTCGTGGCCGTCAGTGAGACGGGGGTGCTGTCGGTGGACTTCCACGACAGCCCCGCCGCCCGGGCTCGCACGGTGGAACGGTCGGGGCTCGTTCCCGTGGAGGACCCGGGCCGTACCGCCGCGGCCACCGAACGGCTCGCCGCCTACTTCGCCGGAGAGTTGCGGGACTTCGCGCTGCCGATCGACTGGCGGCTCACCACGCGGGTGCAGCGCCAGGTCCTGACCGGCCTGTACGAGACGGTCCCGTACGGCAGCGTGGTGACCTACGGGCGGCTCGGCGAACGCAGCGGCACCAGCGTGCCCGCCCGGGCCATCGGGCAGGTCATGGGCGCCAACCCGATTCCCGTCATCGTCCCCTGCCACCGCGTCGTGGCGGGGAACGGGCTGGGCGGCTACAGCGGCGGCACCGGCCTGGACGTCAAACGCTGGCTCCTCACCCTCGAGGGAGCCCTGCCGCCCACCCTCGACTGGGACCCCGCCAAGGGTCCCTGAGCGGGCCCCCGCGGCGATCCCAGTGCCGGGCGGCGACCCGGACGGTCAGCGGTGGGCGTGCTCCCTGACCACCTGAACGTCCTTCTTCACCGACTCCATCGTGCGCGCCGGTGCGGCGGGCGTGGCCTTGCGCGTCTGCGCGCGTCCCATGAGCGCCAGGACCCCGGCGACCACCAGCAGCACCACCGTCACGATCAGCGCCGACAGCCAGGCCGGCATGACCGTGGCGAGGGCCAGAATGATCGTCGCCAGCAGCACGCCGACCGCGTACAGGCCGACGAGCGCGGCCGCCCCGAGCATCCCCGCGCCCTTGCCGGCGCGCTTGCCCTTCTCCGTCAGCTCCGCCTTGGCCAGCCGGATCTCCTGCTGGACCAGGTTGCGGACCTGGTCCGACAGGCGCTTGAGCAGTTCGGCCGTCGACCTGTCCTTGAGCGGTTCCGTCGCCGGCCTCTCGTCCACCAGCTTCGTTGCCACGGCTCACCTCCTCAGGATGCGCGCCGAGCCATACCCGCCCTTCCGGATTTATGCGTGTTGCTTGTGGGGGGGCGACCCCCCACACCCCCCGCGGCGGTCCGGGCATCCTCGCCGTCCCGTCCTGCGCTCGCCTGGGGGCTCGCTCCGGACGGGCCGGCTGCGGTGCCCGGACCGCTCAGGTGAACCGCCGCTCCGCTGGAGCTCCGCGGCGGTTCACCTGAGCTGCCGCGCTTCGGTTGCTGTGGAAGTTCTGGGGGCTCCGCCCCCAGACCCCCGGCTGGATTAGCGGGAGCTTCGGTGGGTGGAATGGCGGGAACTGCGGTGGGCGGATTGGTGGGAGCTTGGGGTGTGGCGGAGTGTGGTGGGGTGCTGGGCGGCGTCGTTTGGGGGGTGGGGGGGTGGGTATTGACGGGCGGCCGTCTGGAAAGGAGCGTTCATGGCGAGCGGGCAGCGGGATGTGATCGCGGTGCTGACCGAGGATCATCGGGAGGTGGCGCGGCTGTGCGCCGAGTTCGAGGGGCTTCCCGCCTCGGCGGCCGGGCGGCGGCGTGAGGTGGTCGACCAGGTGATCATCGAGCTGGCGCGGCATGCCGCGGTCGAGGAGGAGTACCTGTATCCGGCCGTGCGGCGGTACGTGCCCGACGGGGACGCGATCGCCGAGAAGGAGATCGCCGACCACGCCGCCATGGAACGGGCGATGAAGGAGCTGGAGGAGCTCGAGGTCGACGACGCCCGGTTCGACGAGGCGTTCGCGCGGCTGGCCCGTGAGGTGCGGATGCATGTGGCCGACGAGGAGGGCCGGCTGTTCCCGCAGCTGGAGGCCGCCTGCGACGAGGAGACCCGGATCCGGCTGGGCGCCCGGGTCGAACGCGCCAAGAAGTTCGCCCCGACCCGCCCGCATCCCGTCGCCCCCGACAAGCCGCCCCTCAACAAGCTGACCGACGCCGGAACGGGCCTGCTCGACCGCGCCCGCGACCTGATCAGCCGCCGCGGCAGGTAAGCCGGCCGTCCCGCACTCGTCCCCATCGGTCCCGGCGACACCGCACCTGACGGTCCGGCCCCTTCCTCCTCGACGTTCCGGGTGGGCGGGGGCCAGGGAGTCGGCGGGGTCAGGGGGTGGGCGGGAAGGTGTAGGTGACGCCGGTGAGGGTTTCGGAGATCTCCCAGAGGCGGCGGGCGGTTTCCGGATCGTTCGCCGCGGGGGGTGTGCGGACCTCGGTGGGGAGGCCGCGTTGCTGGAAGGGGCCGCGGGGGCCGTAGTAGGCGCCGCTGCGGGCCTCGGGAGCGGTGGCGGCGTAGAGGGTGGGGAGGGCGCCGATGCTGTCGGGCTGGGCGAAGATGCGGTTGCCCAGGGCGGCGAAGCGTTCGCCCAGGCGGTCGCCGGACATGCGGGGACCGGCGAGCTGGAGGTTGGTGGCGGCGTAGCCGGGATGGGCGGCCATGCTGGCGAGGGCGCCGGAGGCGCGGCGGTGCAGTTCGCCGGCGAACAGCAGGTTGGCCAGTTTGGACTGGGAGTACGCGCGCCAGCGGTGGTAGCGGCGTTCGCCGTGCAGGTCGTCGAAGTCGATGCGGCCCGGCCGGGCGAGCATGCTGGAGACGGTCACCACGCGCGGCGACGGGGCGGCCAGCAGCGCCGGGAGCAGCAGGCCGGTCAGGGCGTAGTGGCCCAGATGGTTGGTGCCGAACTGCATCTCGAAGCCGTCGGCGGTCGTCCGCCGCGGGACGGCCATGACGCCCGCGTTGTTGACCAGGATGTCCAGCGGCCGGCCGGCCTGCCCGTCGGCGAACGCCCGTACCGAGGACAGGTCCGCCAGGTCCAGGGATCCCAGCACCGCGGTGGCGTCCGGGACCTCGGCCTTCAGGCGCGCCAGGGCGGCCTCACCGCGTTCGGCGCTGCGGCAGGCGAGCACGACGGCCGCGCCGTGCCGTGCCAGCTCCAGCGCCGTCCGGTATCCGAGCCCGCTGTTGGCGCCGGTGACGATCGCCCGCCGCCCGGTCAGATCCGGGATGTCGCCGGCCCGCCAGCCGCCCATCGCCCGTCTCCCCCGGCCGCCGCCCGTCAGGCGGGCAGCGCCCGCTCGATCGCGGCGACCAGCGCGTCGTCGTCCGGCTCGGTCTGCGGCGCGAACCGCCCCACCACCGTGCCGTCCGGCCCGACCAGGAACTTCTCGAAGTTCCACCGGATGTCCCCGGTGTACCCCGAGGCGTCGGCCACGTCGACCAGCTCCCGGTACAGCGGATGCCGCCCCTCCCCGTTGACCTCGATCTTCTCGGTCATCGGGAAGGTCACCCCGTACGTCGTGGAGCAGAACTCGGCGATCTCCTCCGCCGTCCCCGGCTCCTGTCCGAGGAACTGGTTGCACGGCACCCCGAGCACCGTGAACCCCCGCCCCGAGTACCGCTCGTGCAGCTCCTCCAGCCCCTTGTACTGCGGCGTCAACCCGCACTTGGAGGCCACGTTCACCACGAGAACGGCCTTGCCGCGATACTGCCCGAGGTCGGCGGACCCACCCTGCAGGCTCTGAATCTCCACGTCGAACACCGACATGCCGCCGATCCTAGGAGATCCCCCCAAGATCCAAAAGAGCCCCCCGCGAAGACCGCACAATGCCGGATCGCGGACACCGCCGTCCCCGTGAGAGCCCTCCGCCCTCCAGAGGACCGCGACCCGACAGGACACCGACCGCGAAACCCGCCCCGAGCACGGAGCCCCGACAGCGCCCGCACCCGTCGCCGATTCCCCGACCAGCGAAAACGGCACCTTCACGGGAACACCGGCCCGCGCCGACGCCCTCGGATATCAGACAGCCCGAAACAACCGAAAACGATCGGCCCAAATCCCCTTCATCGGGAATGGACCAGACCGAACCCCCGTCCGAAAGTCGGGCGGGTGCCTGGGGGCGGAGCCCCCAGAACTTCCACATCAACGTGGGAGAACCCCACAGATGAACCGGAGCGGAGCTTCGGTTCATCTGAGGCGGTCGGACCACCGCAGCGGCAGGCCCCGAGCGAGCCGCCAGGCGAGCGCAGGGGCCTGACGCGAGGATGGTCCGATCCGCCCGCGGAGGGCGTGGGGGGGCGCCCCCCACAAGCAATCACGTCCCGATGGAGCTCACGAACTGTGACAGCGAGTTCCCGGCGTCACCCAGAGCGGAGATGGTGTTGTTGACCACGTCGGCCGCGGCCTGGGGGTCCGTCCACAGGTAGAAGATGACGAAGGCGATCGCCGCATAGCGGAGGTGCTTCTTGTTCATCCCGTCGCCGTCCCTTGTGTCGTGCAGTGGCACACCGACCCATGTCAGATGTGCCCATCCGCATGTGCCCGCAAAGAGACTGTAAGCCCTTCGTGCCGCGAGAGGTACGTGGTCAACGATCGAGTCGTACCTTACCCATCGGTCACCCTGCGATGATCGGCGACGATGAGATGGATCACATCAGGGCGAACCGGCGGATCCGGCGGCGGGACCCGTTCCGGGGCGACGAAACAGCCCCGCGCCTGCGTCAGGCACGGGGCTGGAGATCTGCACCACGCGATCAGGGGATCGCGCTGACGAAGGTGGACATCGACTCGGCGGCGTGGCCGAGCCCGCCCATCGCGTTCGACACCAGGTCGGCCGCGCCGTGCGGCCGGGTGATGATGTACCAGGCGGCGAAGGCCAGCCCGGTCACCTTGATCCACTTCTTGTTCATGGTCCCCCACTCTCCGTGCACATATATTCACGCACGGTGTTTCCGGGCGGTAGGGGGACATGCGCCAAGACGCGGCAAAGACCGCTCAGCGCACCGGGGCCAGATAGTCCAGGTAGACCGGGCGCAGCGCCTCGGCCAGCTCGCCCTCGCCGGCGTGCAGGAACTCGTTCACCAGCGCCGACACGTGCATCATGTCGGCGGTGCCCTGCTCGGGATGGCCCACGGCGGCCTCGGCCGCGGGGATGTCGCGCAGCAGCCGCCACAGGAAGCCCAGGTCGCCGCGGGCCAGCGCGAGCTTGATGGCCCGGTCGTGCAGTTCCCGGGTGGGCAGCCGATCCAGTTCCTCGTATTCGCTGACGTCGGCCATGCAGGCGATCTAACCGGCGTCGCGCCCGTTAACCATTCCGCAGGTCACCTGCGCACGACGCTGGAGGGGACCGGCTCGTCCTCGCGCAGGGCCTCGAAGAGAGCCTCGGACTTGGCCCTGTCCCAGCGGACGAACGACCCGGCCGCCGCGGAGCTGCCGAACCCGCCGACCGGGACGGTGGTGGTGACGCCGTCGCCGCCGCTGAGGCTGCGCATCGCCCACATCAGCCGCACCAGGTCCAGCAGGTGGTCGCCCTCGTCCACGGTGAAGTTGGAGGTGGAGTTCAGCGCCAGCGGGATGCTGCGGAACGGGTTGAACAGCACGCCCGGGCTGGTCGCCTTGTCCATCAGCGCGGCGAAGAACCTGCGCTGGTTCTGCACCCGTTCCAGGTCGCCGTTGGCGAACTTGCGGGTCCGCACGAAGCCGAGGGCCTCGGCGCCGCTGAGGGTCTGGCACCCGGGGCGCAGGTTCAGGCCCGCCTTGGGGTCGCGCAGCGGCTGCTTGAGGCACATGTCCACACCGCCGACCGCGTCCACCACGCCCACGAACCCGCCGAAGCCGATCTCGGCGTAGTGGTCGATGCGGATCCCGGTGGCCTGCTCCACGGTGCGCACCAGCAGCTTGGGCCCGCCGAACGCGTACGCGGCGTTCAGCTTGTTGGAGCCGTGCCCTGGGATCGCCACGAACGAGTCGCGGGGCAGGCTGACCAGGGTGGTGCCGCCGTCGCCGTAGTGCAGCAGCATCATCGAGTCGGTACGGCGGCCGGCCGCGTTGCCGGTGCGCAGCTTCCTGCGGTCGTCGGCGTCCAGGCCCTCGCGGCTGTCGGAGCCCACCACCAGCCAGTTGGTGCCCGGGGTGTCGGCGGGACGGCCCGAGTAGTCCGGCAGCGCGTCGATCCGGTTGAGCCGGGAGTCGAGGTAGAAGTAGCCGCCGACCACCAGGACCAGCACCGCGACCAGCAGCCACGCCACCACGCGCCCGGGACGGCGCCGGGGCGGGCGGGGACGTCGCGGTGCGGCGGCGGGCGGACGGCGGCGCGGCGGCGGCATCTCGTCGCCGTAGCCGGGCGGCGGAGGCGGCGGCGCGTCGTTGTAGCCGTACTGGCCCTGCCGCGCCACCGACGGGTCGAAGCCGTACGCCTCCCGGCCGTAACCGCGCGGCGCGTACGGGTCGTCCGCCGCGCCCTGAGGGGGCAGCCGCTCGGTCGGCGGCTCGACCCCGGGGTCGCGCCGCCCGCGTGTGCTCCAGGCCTCGTCCGTCATGCCCGACACGATATTCAAACCCGCACGTCCGCGCGTCCATCTCCGGCATGACAGGCAAGTGCGACCTCTCGGTGCGATGTGTGATACCTGCCACGGTTCTCCTCATCCCCGCAGGCACACTGAACCTGGGCGACAGGGGCGTACGAGGGGTGCGATGGGCGTGTGGCGACTGCTGCGGTCACGGCGGCGCGGGCGGAACGGCCCCGAGGCCCCGGCCGACCTCCCGGAACTGGTCGAGCTGAAGTGGTACGCCCGGCATGCGGAGATCGCCGAGACCGGGATGCGGACCGTGGCCCGCCGCCTGCCGGTGCTGATCGGGCAGGCGCTGCGGCTGGCCTGGCGGGCGGGCCCCGCCGACACCGTGGTGGTCGTCTCGTTCAACCTGGTGGCCGGGATGTTCACCGCGTTCGGGCTGCTGGCCACCACCGGGGTGCTGACCGCGCTGTTCGCCGCCGGGCCCACGCCGGAGCGGGTGCGGGCGGCGCTGCCGTCGCTGGCGCTGGTCGCCGTCGCGGCGGCGCTGCGGGCGGGCTTCCAGGCCGGTGCGGGCTGGGCGCAGTCCCGGCTGCGGCCCAAGGTGGACCGCATCATCGAGATGCGGCTGTACGAGCTGACCTCGGCCGTGGAACTGGCCGCCCTGGACGACTCCGACTTCCTGGACGACCTGCAGCGGGCCGACAGCCGGGGCTCGGCGGCGGCGGCGCGGGTGGTGGAGAGCACCGTGGACCTGCTCACCGCGGCGGTGGGGCTGCTGGCCGCCGCGGGGACGCTGGGCGTGCTGCACCCGCTGCTGCTGCCGTTGCTGCTGCTCACCGCCGTTCCGGAGGCGTGGGCGTCGGTGCGGTCGGCCAGGATGCGGTACCTGACGATCCTGGCGCTGGTGGGCGCGGCCCGGCGCAAGTGGATCCTGTCGGACCTGATGATCGACCGCGAGCACGCGCCGGAGATCCGGTCGTTCACGATGCGGGGCTTCCTGCTGCGGCAGTACGACACCGTCGCCGCCTACCAGCGGGACCTGGAACTGGATCTGGCGCGCCGGCAGACCGCCGCCCGGGTGGTCGGCGAGGCGCTGCAGGGGCTGGCGCTCGGCGCGGTGTACGTGACGCTGGGCCTGCTGCTGTGGCGGGGGACGGTGCCGCTGGCGGTGGCGGGCACGGCGGTGCTGGCCGTCCGCACCGGGCAGTCCGCCCTGGCCAACCTGGTGTTCGCGGTCAACTCCTGCTACGAGGAGGGCCTGTACTTCGGCGACTACGTGCGGTTCTGCGAGGAGGCCGAACGCCGCGTCCCGGCACGGCCCGAACCCGCCCGCCCCGTGCCGGTGCCGTTCCGGCGGATCACGGTCGAGAACGTCACCTTCACCTACCCCAAGGCGGACAAGCCGTCGCTGCAGGGCGTGTCCGTCGAGCTGCGGCAGGGCGAGGTGGTGGCGCTCGTCGGGGAGAACGGGTCCGGCAAGTCCACCCTCGCCAAGATCATCGCCGGTCTCTACACCCCCGACCAGGGACGGGTGTGCTGGGACGGCGTGCCGCTGGACGAGATGAACCCCGAGGACCTGTGGGAGCGCATCGCGGTGATCGCGCAGGACTACACCCACTGGCCGATGACCGCCCGGCACAACATCACCATGGGCCGCCCGACCGCCCCCGCGCCGGACGGCGGGGAGAGCCCGGCGGTGCTGGCGGCCGCCCGCCGCTCCGGCGCCGACGAGGTGGTCTCCGGCCTCGCCGACGGGTACGACACGCTGCTGGACCGCCGGTTCAAGGGCGGCGCGGAACTGTCCGGCGGGCAGTGGCAGCGGCTGGCGGCGGCGCGCGGGTTCTACCGGGAGGCGCCGCTGCTGGTCTGCGACGAGCCGAGCGCCGCGCTGGACGCCCGCGCCGAGCACGCGCTGTTCGAGCGGATCCGCGAGCACGCCGACGGCCGCACCGTGCTGCTGATCACCCACCGGCTGGCCAGCGTCCGCTACGCCGACCGGATCTACGTGCTGGAGCACGGCCAGGTCACCGAGCACGGCGACCACGACACCCTGATGGCGCTCGACGGCCTGTACGCCGACCTCTACACCCTCCAGTCCTCCGCTTATTCCTTGTAGGGGGGCGACCCCCTACAACCCCCGCACGCGGCCTGTCCCAAGTGGCTGTGGAAACTCTGGGGGCTCCGCCCCCAGACCCCCGGCTTCTCCAGGTTCTCCAAGTCCTGCGGGCAGGAGCCTTTACAGGTACGGGCCGGGGAACCTTCTACAGGTAGGAGCCGGGGAAGGGGGGTTCGCCGGGTTTGCGGGGCGGTAGGTCCTCGGGGCGCAGCAGGCGCACCTCGGCGGGGTCGGGTTCGCCGTCGCCGCTGGTGATCCGCTGTGCCTGCCGGGAGATGGCGGCGTCCAGCAGGTTGCGGATCAGCCGGGCGTTGCCGAACGAGGCGCCGCGCGGCTCGGCGGCCAGCCGGGCGCGCAGCTCCTCCACCACCCCGTCGGCCGGTGTGAAGCCGTTCTCGGCGGTCATGAACTCGAAGATCGACACCAGCTCGTCGTTGGTGTAGTCGGGGAAGTGCAGCACCTTGGGGAACCGGGAGTCCAGGCCCGGGTTGGAGCGCAGGAAGCGTTCCATCTCGGCCTCGTACCCGGCCACGATCACCACCAGGTCGGAGCGGTGCTCCTCCATCAGCTTGAGCAGCTCGGCGACCGCCTCGTGGCCGAAGTCGCCCTGGTCGTGCCCGGCCATGGTCAGCGAGTACGCCTCGTCGATGAACAGCACGCCGCCCAGCGCCCGCTCCACCGCCGCCCGCACCCGCGGCGCGGTCTGCCCGATGTACTCGGCGACCAGGTCGGCGCGGGACACCTCGACCAGATGCCCGGACGACAGCAGCCCCAGCTTGGCGTAGACGGCGGCGATCAGCCGGGCGATGGTGGTCTTGGCGGTGCCGGGGTTGCCGGTGAACACCATGTGCCGGGTCGGGGAGCCGATCGGGATCCCCGCGTCGCGGCGGATCCGTTCCGCCTTGGCCTCGGCGACCAGCAGGCCCACCTCGTGCTTGATGGTGTCCAGGCCGATCAGGCGGTCGATCTCGGTCAGCGGGTCGCCCTCGGCCGGCGAACCCGCCCAGGCCGCGCCCAGCGAGTCGGGCAGGTCCTCCAGCAGGATCTCCGCCAGCGACTCGCCGTCGTCGACCATCCCGTCGGCCAGCACCCGGCGGCCCTGCTGCGCCACCGCCCGGTCCAGCAGCCGCACCATCAGCCGGGCGTTGGCGAACCCCCGGTCGCGGGGCGCGGCCTGCACCAGGTCCCGCACCCGCGACTCCACCCCGGGCCCGAGGGTGAAGCCCTCGTCGGCGGCCTTGGCGGTGAACACCTCGACCAGCTCGTCGTCGGTCAGGTCGGGGAACCGCACCGTCTTGGGGAAGTGGGCGGCCAGCTCCTCGTGGGCGCGCAGCAGCCCGTTCAGCTCGGCCTCCGGGCCGGCCAGCACCACCACCAGCTCGTCGGGGTGCGCGGTCAGCGCGGCGGCCAGCGCGCCGACCGTCTCGCGCAGCCGGGCCGCGTCGGCGGCGCCGGGAGTGGCGGCCAGGGTGTGCGCGTCGTCGACGAACAGCACGCCGCCGAGGGCGTGCTCGACCGCCCGGCGCACCTTGGTGCCGCTCTCCCCGGTGAACTCCCCCACCAGGTCGGCGCGGTCCACCTCGACCAGGTGCCCGCCGGCCAGCACGCCCAGATCGGCGTAGATCCGGCCGAGGATCCGGGCGACCTTGGTCTTGCCGGTGCCGGGGTTGCCGGTGAACACCAGGTGCCGGGGCCGGGCGGCGACCGCCATTCCGGCCTCGCGGCGCAGCCGGGCCGCCTTGGCCTCCGCGGCCAGCGCGCTGACCTCCCGCTTGACCGGCTCGATCCCGGCGCAGGCGGCCAGCTCGGCCAGCGGGTCGGCGTCCGCCGTCCGGCCGGGGATGAGCCGCTGCGGCAGGTCGGCGGCGGTGACCTCGACGGGCGTCCCGCGCGCCGCCGCGCTGGCGGTGCACTGCTCGGCCAGGTGCTCCACCAGCCGGGCGCCGCGCAGGTTCAGCAGCGGCGGGGTACGGGTCAGCAGCACCCCGGCGGTGCGGGCGACCTCGCGGTCCACCGCCGCGCCCCGCGCGGTCACCGCGCGGCGGAACAGCTCGGCGTACTCCTCCTCGCCGAAGTCGCGGGTCCGGGTGACCTCGAACGACCGCAGCAGGGCCGGGTTGCCGTCGAACAGGCGTTCCTCGCCGCCCGGCCGGCACAGCGCCACCACGTCCAGCTCGGGGCTGCGGGCCATCAGCCGGCGCAGCTCCTCGGCCACCGCCGGGCCGCACCGCTCGTAGGTGAACAGCTTGTCCAGGTCGTCGACGACCATCATGGCGCGGGCCTCCAGGCACTCGCGCACCCTGGTCTGCAGCCACAGCACCGCGTCGCTCACCGGCAGGGTCGGGAAGACCTGGTCGGAGACCCAGAAGGTCTGCCGGACGGCGCCGCGTTCGACGAGGGCGCGCTCCATCTCGGCGACCGCCGTGCCCTTGCCGGTGCCCTCCGGCCCGGCGATCAGCAGCCGGACCGGCCGGCCGGCCGCCCGCGCGTCGATCGCCCGGCGGACCGCCTCGGCCAGCTCGGGCTGCCCCACGATCCCCTCGACGGCCCGGGCGCCCTCGTCGGCCTCCTCGGAGCCGGCGGCCTCCGGGGCGGCGGGCCGGGCGAACCGCTCCACCAGCGGGTTGGCGACCACCCGGCGCGGCGCGTACAGGCGGCGCAGGTCGGCCTGGAACGCCCGGACCGGCACCCGGGACCGCGGGGTGGTCGCGGTGTCCGGCAGGCCCTGCACGCAGCCGGTGACCCGGACCGCCATGTCCAGCCAGGCCCGGCAGGCGTCGGCCTCCCCGGCCACCAGGGCGCGGGCCAGCCAGGCGCGGATCTCGTGCTGCCAGGCCTCCACCGCGAAGTCCGCCCGCAGCGCCCGCAGCCGTTCGGCGACGTTGTCGTAGCGGCCGGTGCCCAGGGCCACCGCCAGCTCGGCGGGCGCGGCGGTCTGCCCGGCCTGCAGCAGCAGCCGGGCCAGCGCGGTGTCGGCCGGGTCGCCCTCCCCCACCGCGTCGGCCAGCCGCTGGTGCGCGGCGGCGAACCCGGCGCACGCCCACTCCAGGTAGCCCAGCGGTCCCGCCAGCTCCGGCAGCAGCGTCAGTTCCTCGTCGGTGACGTCGGCCGTCCACCGCTTCTCCAGCTCGCCCTGCGGGACGGTCAGGTCGAGCTCGCGGATCTCGGGGTCGGCGGCGCGGCGCTCGAACAGCGCCACCAGCGCCCGTCGGCGCGGCTCCAGCGGCTCCAGGCCCTCGAACACGTCCAGGCAGTCGCGGGCCAGCGCGTACATGACGGTGCGGCGCTCGCGGTCGTCACCGGCCGGTTCGGGCAGCCACAGCCCGGGGGGCCGCCAGCGCCCGCCCTGCGACAGCCAGGCCAGCGGGTCGCGCACCGCGGGCTCGGGCCGGGCCAGGAACGGCGACAGCAGCTCGTAGTCGATGTCGCCGCGCGAGCCCGCCCGGATCGCCGCCGCCCCCAGCAGGAAGGTCAGCAGGGACCACAGCTCGGCGCCGGCCGCGGTGGTGCCGGGGCCGTAGAAGTCGCTGAGGGACCGCTTGAGCGTCTCGACCCGGGGGTCGCCGTTCAGCGCGGCCGCCCGGTCGGCCAGTTCCTCGTACAGCCCGTCGGGCACCCGCCAGGGCCCGTGGGAGTACACGTCGAGGACGGGTTCGTCGGTCAGCAGCAGTTCCAGATGCTCCGGCAGCCGTGGCGGGCTCACGCTCGTCGTCCATTCTCGGTACGGGATGGGGGTCACGGACCACGTAGATTCGCGAGCCACCCTACGTGAGATGTGTCTTGGCCGAGCCGCGCCGAAGCGCTCTATGCTCGTCATCGACGTGAGCGAGCTTCCCGACTTCGACGACGGATCGTTGCGAATAGAGCGCACGGTCCGCCCGTTCGGGCTGTCCCTGGCCGGGGAGATCGACGATCTGACCTATCCCGCGCTGGTGTCGGCGCTCGATCGGCTGGCCGCCGAGCCGGAGTACGGCGATCTGCATCTGGACCTGTCCCGGGTCGGGTTCTGCGACTTGGCGGGCCTGCGCGCGATGGTCGGCCTGGCCGAACGGCTGGAGGCGGGCCGCCGGGTGGTGCTGCACGCCCCCGCCCCGCCGCTGCGCACCGTGCTGCACGTCGTCGGCTGGGACGACGTGCGCGGACTGGTGGTGGAGGGGTGATCCCCCACAGGGACGACCCCGTGCCGGGGGCGGACGCGGGACGACGGGCGGCCGGCGGAGCCGGCGTCTCGGCGGACATCGCCGAGGACATCGCCGCGGCCGTCGAGGCGGGCGCGGAGATGCTGCAGGAGGTCTGCGACCGGGCGCTGGAGGAACTGGGCGGCACGGTGCCGCCGACCCAGTTGCGGGCGCTGCTCATCGTGGACCGCCACCACCGGCTGAACCTGGGCGCGCTGGCGCACGAGATGCGCGCCTCCAACTCGGCCACCAGCCGGCTGTGCGACCGGCTGCAGGCGTCCGGGCTGATCGTGCGGGAGTCGGCGGCGCGGGACCGCCGCGAGGTGGTGATCTCGCTCAGCGACGCGGGCCGGCGGCTGGTGGACTGGGCCCGCGGGCGGCGGCGCCGTGAGCTGGCCCGGATCGTCGACGGGATGAGCCCGGCCGGCCGCGAGGCGCTGCTGGACGGGCTGGCCGCCTTCCGGGCCGCGCTCGACGGCTCGACATGACCGTCTCTTTAACCACATCACCGGACAAAGACGACCCGCCCTGTTGGCAGTGCCCCGGGGGTCCGGGATAGTTGATGCATGGAAACAACCGCCGGGTGTCCGCGGCGGTTGGTCGCTTCTACCGGGAGGAGGAATCCCCCGTGCGGCAACTGACTGTCACCACCCGCGGGCGAGAGGGCTGCGCCGTCGTCACCCTGCGGGGCGAACTCGATATCGCCAGCGCCGACGAGCTGCGCCGCGGCCTGCAGGCCGCCCGCCGCGCCCACGGCGACCACCTGATCCTCGACCTCGACGAACTGGAGTTCATGGACTCCCACGGACTCTCGGTGATCATCAACTGCCACAAGGCGGTCACCGCCGGGCAGGGCAGCCTGGCGCTGACCGGCGCCCGCCCGATCGTCCGGCGCACCCTGCAGATCACCGGGCTGGACCGCCGGCTGACCCTGTACGACACCGTCGAGCAGGCCGCCGCCTCCCTCCGCCACCCGGCGGACGCCCCGGCCCCCTGACCCGTCCCCCGACCCCGGACGCCCGCGTCCCGCCCGCCGCGCCGGGACGGGGCGGGGGCGTCCGGCCCTCAGTGCTCCTCAGCGCCGCACCGGCCTCACAGCGGCAGCGGGTCGGGCCGCTTGGGCGGGCGGCCGTCGCCGCTGGACCGCCCCTGGATCCGCCGCTGCACCCAGGGCAGGAAGTAGGTCCGGGCCCAGTACAGATCCTCACGGCGCTGCTCGCGCCAGTCCCGTACGGCCGCCGCCGGCGGCCACGGCTCGCGCCAGTCCCCCTCCGCCGGGACGCCGAGCCGCTCGCACACCAGCAGCGCCAGCCTCCGGTGCCCCTCCGGCGACAGGTGCAGCCGGTCCTCGTGCCAGGCCCGCGGGTCGTACAGCACGCTGCGCGGCCACAGGTCCACCAGCAGGCAGCCGCGCCGGTCGGCGATGGCCCGCAGGTGCATGTTGTAGGTGGCGGCCTTGCCGCGGATCCGGCGGCCCGAGCGCAGCCCGCTGGGGTCGAAACCGGTGAAGATCACCACCTGGGCGCCGGTGCCGCGCAGCCGCCGCACCGCCTCGTCGAACATCACCGCCAGCGCGTCCGGGTCCGCGCCCGGGCGGAGCATGTCGTTGCCGCCCCCGCAGAACGTCACCAGGTCGGGCCGCAGCTCCACGGCCCGCGGGACCTGGTCGGCCACGATCTGGTGCAGCAGCTTGCCGCGCACGGCCAGGTTGGCGTACCGCAGCCCGGGGCGGTGCGCCGCGATGTGCTCGGCCAGCCGGTCGGCCCAGCCGCGGAACCGGTCAGGGTCGACGGGGTCGGGGTCCTGGAGCCCCTCGGTGAAGCTGTCGCCGATCGCCACGTACGTGTCGATCCCGCCGATGCCCGGCGGTGTCGTGCTCGCATCACTGGTCACGTCAGCACATGGTGCAACAGGGACAAATGCCTACGCGACCGTAACCGCGGCGGCCGGGATCAGGTCCAGCCGGGACCCGCGCCGACCGCCGGTCCGGTCGAGTGCACCTGCAGGGCGTGCTGCACCAGCACGATCAGCGCCTGCTTGGTGGACTCCCGGCTGCGGGCGTCCACCTGCACGATCGGGATGCCGGGGCCGATCGTCAGCGCCTCGCGGATCTCCTCGTTGGTGTGCGGGAACTCACCGTGGAAGCCGTTGACCCCCACGATGTACGGCAGGCCCGACTCCTCGAAGTAGTCCAGCGCGGCGAAGCAGTCCGACAGCCGCCGGGTGTCGACCAGCACCACCGCGCCGATCGCCCCGCGCACCAGGTCGTCCCACATGAACCAGAACCGGTGCTGGCCCGGGGTGCCGAACAGGTAGAGGATCAGGTCGCTCTCCAGCGTGACCCGGCCGAAGTCCATGGCCACCGTGGTGGTGGTCTTGTCCGGCACCGCGGTCAGGTCGTCGATCCCGGCACTGGCGGCGGTCATCACCGCCTCGGTGGTCAGCGGCTGGATCTCCGAGACCGAACCGACGAAGGTGGTCTTGCCCACCCCGAACCCCCCGCCGACCACGATCTTGACCGAGGTCATGGCGGGGCCCTCCCCGCCCGGGAGCGGCAGGCCGGCGTCAGAGCTTTCGTAGACCACTGAGCACCCTTTCAAGCAAACGGACATCGGGCTGCGCGTCGGCCGGGCGCGACTGGTGCAGGCGCAGCAGCCCCTCGTGCGCCATGTCGGCGATCACCACACGGGCCACCCCGAGCGGCAGGCGCAGCAGGGCGGAGACCTCCGCCACCGACCGCCAGGAACGGCACAGGTCCATGATCGCCCGGTACTCCGGGGTCAGCGTGGTCACGTCCCTGGGGGGGTACGGCGCCGCCGACACCAGCGCCTCGATCGCCAGGTCGTAGCGGGGCCGGGTGCGCCCGCCGGTCACGGTGTAGGGGCGCACCAGCGAACGCCGGTCGCCGTGGGCGGGCTGGGCATGGTCGCCCGCCCACCCGGGATCGCCGGATCGCCCCGGGCCGGCGGGTCCGCCGCCGCCCGGTCCGGCACCGAAATGCTGCCTGCCGTGGTCCACCACGGTGCCTTCCGTCGGAGCCTGTCAGGTCTTCGGTCGCCGGGTCACCCGCGGGGCGGCCCGGCCCCCAGTTCGGTGCGCAGCGCCGGGGTCAGCACCCGGCCGACGCGCTCCACCAGCAGGGTCATCTCGTACGCCACCAGCCCCAGGTCGCAGTCCGGCGCGGCGAGCACCGCGAAGACCGCCCCGGAACGGATGGCCATCACGAACAGCAGCCCCCGTTCCATCTCCACCACGGTCTGGCTGACGCCGCCCGCGTCGAACAGCTGGGCCGCCCCCTGGGTCATGCTGGTCAGCCCCGCGGCGATCGCCGACAGCTGGTCGGCGCGCTCGGGCGGGAACCCGTCGGAGTAGGCCAGCGGAAGCCCGTCGGAGGACACCACGACGGCGTGCGCGGCCTTGGGCACCCGCTCCACGAAGTTGGTCACCAGCCAGTTGAGATCCTGCCGGCTCACGCGGATCCTCCCCTCTCTGTGTCGCCCTGTGCAGGCCCGGATCCACCGGGACCCGGCGGAATGATCTCATCGGAGCCGCCCGGCGGCGGCTCCAGCCCGGAACGGGCCTCCGACCGGCCTCGGCGGACCCCGCGCTGCAGGCTGGAGAACCGGTCGCGGACCACGTCGGCGGGCTTGTGCGGCGGCGCGGGCCGCGCCGGCCCGGCGGCGGGCTGCTGCGGCGCCGCCAGCGTCTGCCGGGCCTGCCGCACCGCGCCCGGCACCCGGTTGCGCCCGGGCACCCGCTTGGGCAGCCCGGCCTTGGTGACGCCGCCCGCGGCCGGCTCGCGCACCGCCTCGGCGGCCTGCCACCCGGCGTCGCCGGGCGACTGCCAGCGGCGCTCCTGTTCCCGGGCGGAGCCGGCGGAGCGGCGCTGGAACCACTCCGACTCCATCGCGTCGAAGATCGGCGAGCGCTCGGCGGCCGGGGCGGGCGCGGCGGGCGCCGGATCCTCGGCCGCGCCCCACGACACGCCCGGCTCGGCGGGCGGCCGCTGCGGGCCGGTCGGCGGGCCCCCGGCGTGCGCCGCGGGCGCGGGCCCGGACGGCGGTCCCGGCGGCGGGACGGACTCGGGGGGCGGGAAGCCCGGCAGGCGCGCGGCCAGCGTGGGCTCTCCGATCGGCGGCTGCTGCGGTCCGGTGTCCGACACGATGGGCTGCGGTCCCGTCTTGTCGTCCGGCATCCGGTGGCGCGGCCCGGGCGCGGGCTCGCGGCCGGAGGCCGGGGGCGGCGGCGCGCCCACCACGGGCTGGGCGCCGGTGTTGCCGGTGGGCCGCGACGGCGGGGACGGGTCCCCGACGGCCGGCAGCGGCCCGGAGTCCCGCAGCTGCGGCTGCGGCCCGGTGCCGAAGCCGTCGCGGCGGGACGGCCGGCCCGTGCCCGTCGTGGGGAGCGGGCCGGTGGAGTCGGTGGCCACCCCGGCGGCGACCGGGGTGGGCGTCCAGGCGGCGCTGGCGGCCGGGACGTCGGCGGCCGGATCGGCCGGGGCGATCCCGGCAGGCGCCTCGCCGCGGGCGATCACGGCGGCCGGCAGCAGCACGAACGCGGTGATGCCGCCGGACAGCGCGGGCCGCAGCTCGACCCGGATGCCGTGCCGCTGGGCCAGCCGGCCGACCACGAACAGGCCCATGCGGCGGGCCGCGGAGAAGTCGATGACCGGCGGGTTGGCCAGCCGCCAGTTGGCCTGCTCCAGCTCGTCCGGCGGGATCCCGACCCCGTTGTCGGTGATCTGCAGCATCGCCCCGCCGCCGGACAGCAGATGGCCGGAGACTGTGACCTTGGTGTGCTGCGGGGAGAACACGGTGGCGTTCTCCACCAGCTCGGCCACCAGGTGGACCAGGTCGTTGACCGCCTGGCCGGTGACCGACACCTCGCCCTGCACCCGCAGCGTGACCCGCTCGTACTGCTCGACCTCCGACAGCGAGGCGCGCACGATGTCGATCAGCGGGACCGGCTGGTTCCACCGGCGCACCTGCTCCTGGCCGCCGAGGACCAGCAGGTTCTCGCAGTTGCGGCGCATGCGGGTGGCCAGGTGGTCCAGCCGGAACAGGCTGGCCAGCTGCTCGGCGTCCTGCTCGCCCTGCTCCAGCTCGTCGATCAGGCGCAGCTGGCGCTCGATCAGCGACTGCATCCGGCGGGACAGGTTGACGAACATCGCGTTGACGTTGCCGCGCAGCACGGCCTCGTCGGCGGCCAGCCGCACCGCCTCCCGGTGCACCTCGTCGAACGCCCGGGCGACCTCGCCGATCTCGTCGGTGGTGTGGATGTCGATCGGCTCGACCTCGATCCCGCCGGCCGCGGCCTGCGGGTCGCGCAGCCGTTCCACCAGGCCGGGCAGCCGGGTGCCGGCGACCTGCAGGGCGCTCTCGCGCAGCCGCTGCAGCGGGCGCACCAGCGAGCGCGCCATCAGCGAGGTGACCAGCAGCGCCAGCAGCACGATCAGCGCGGTGACCGCGGCGTCGGCCAGGGCCGCCATGCGCGCCGCCGACCGCTGGTCGCGGGCGCGGTCCAGCAGCTGGTCGCCGAGCCTGCGCTCGGCCACCCGCATCTGGTCGATCATCGCGGTCAGCGCGGCGCCCAGCGTCGTGGCCCCGCTCCGGGTGGCCAGGTGCTGGGGCAGCCGGCCCCCGCGGGACTGGGCGGAGGCGATGGCCTGCTGGCGCATCTCCCGGGCCCGGTCGATCTGCGCGCCGACGACGGTGTCGTCGTACATCTGGCGCTGTTCCAGCGATCCGGCCTGGCGGAAGACGGCCAGCTCGCTGTCCTCGCGGGCGCGCGCGCCCAGCAGCGCCGCCAGCTCGTCGCTGGACAGCCGGCCGGGCCTGGCGCCGATCGCCAGCAGCGCGCGCTGCTGGGACACCTGCTCCTTGGCCCGGCCCACGGCGGCGATGGCGCGGCTGGTCTCGGCCAGCCGCTCGTCGGCCACGTCCTGGGCGACCCCGTCGACGACGCCGATCAGCTCGTCGATGGACTCGGAGTACTTCTCCAGCACGGTGAACACCGGCACGCGGGTCTCGGTCGCGATGGAGCGCAGCGACCGCACCCCCTCCAGCCGGTTCAGCACCCGGCGCGCGTCGGCGGACGCCTCGGCGGAGAACGAGCCGTCCACGCCCAGCGCGGTCTCGCGGACCTGGGCGATCACCGCGTCCACCTTGGCGTACTGGGCGCGCAGTCCCTGCAGCCGCTGCTCGGAGCGGCCGTCGACGATGTAGCCCACCGTGTGGTCGCGCTCGGTGGAGAACTCCTGCACCAGGGCGGTGACCCCGTTGGCGAGCCGTGCCATGTGCTCCACCCGGCCGTAGGCCTCCGCGCTGGCGACCGAGCCGGAGATCCGCAGCCCGCCGAGCACCAGCACGGCAATGGTCGGGATCAGCACCAGGACGGCCAGCCGGCGGCGGACCCGCCAGTTGCGCAGGCGCAGCCCGCGACCGCGTGCGGGCGGCTCCGGCACGGCCCCCGCGTCCCCGGACCGGGGTGCCTGGTCCGCACCTGTCTCGATCGATTGCATCCGGCGTTAACACCCTCCCGCTCACATGCCGTATCGGCAGAAGAGGGACCACCCCGGGGGCGTAGGCGCAGCGTCTTTCTGCCTTCCAGCGCGTGACATTGGAGCACATCCCCGACGGGCCCCGCAAAGATTGCGAGAACCCGGCGGACCCGACGATCCCCTCTAAAGCACTTTCCGCCTGAATGTCCGATTATTTGCACCCACCCGATCACGGTACGTGAACATCGATCAATGATCGTCACCTGCCGTGACGACAAACTCACCCAGGCGTGACAAAACACACAATGACCAGGAAGAACTGCCGGGAAGATTGGCCAATTGGCCATCCGTTCCGACAATGAGAAAGGTCGGACTGTCATCCGGTAAGCCGTGGCCGATGCCCGGAAAACGCACCACCGACCCCGGGAAGCGGCACGCACGCCGCTCACCCGACGTCACGGACCGATCACGGCGGCACCGCTTCCCGCTCGCGGTTCGGCGGTCCGGGAGCACAGAACCGCCGTACCGGCGGGCGATCCGGAGCTGGACCGGTCCTATCGCAGGTCCGCCGCGCGACAGGCCCACTCCGTTTCCAAGGCCGCCCGAAGCCCCCGATCACGAGAACGTCACCCATTCTTGGGCACTCCGCGCACCTCGGCGGAATTGCGGTACTCTCCGGACCGCCCCTCATGATCACGGCTCGGAGGGCGCGGCCCCGCGACGGGCGCCGCCCGTTCACCCCGTTTCCCCGAGCCAATCCCCGTGCGAGATTAAGGAGCTCCCATGAGGCAATCCCGCCGTCGTTTCGGCGCTCTCGCGGCACTACTCCTGGTCGGTTCGCTCACCGTCGGCTGCGGTGGCGGCGACTCCGGATCCGGTGGCGACGGGCTGGAAAAGGAGACCATCACGGTGGCCGCGCTGCCGCTGGTGGACGGGGCCGCGCTGCACGTCGGGCTCAAGCAGAAGCTGTTCGAGGCCGAGGGCCTGAAGGTGCAGGTCAAGCCGGTCCAGCAGAGCATCCAGGCGCTGCCCGCGCTGGCCAAGGGCGACGTGGACGTGATCGCCGGCGCCAACTACGTCACGTTCCTGCAGGCCCACGAGAAGGGGACGCTCAAGCTGAGCATCCTGGCCGAGGGCGCGGCACTGACCCCGAACATGATGAACGTGCTGGTCACGCCGGACTCCCCGATCAAGTCCGCCAAGGACCTGGAGGGCAGGAAGGTCGCGGTCAACATCCCCAACAACATCCAGTCGCTGACCCTGAACGCCATCCTCAAGGCCAACAACGTCGACCCGACCAGGATCCAGTACATCCAGGTGCCCTTCCCGCAGATGGGGGCCGCGCTGGAGAAGGGCCAGGTCGACGCGATCCACGTGGTCGAGCCGTTCCTGTCCGACACCCAGAAGAAGCTGGGCGCCCGGGTCGTGGTCAACGGCGGCGGCGAGCCGGTGACCGGCGTCCCGATCAGCGGCTACGTCACCACCCAGGACTTCGCCGCCAAGAACCCCAAGACCGCCGCGGCGTTCCAGCGCGCCATGCTCAAGGCCCAGCAGGCGGCGGCCGGCGACCGCAAGCGGGTCGAGGAGGTGCTGCCGGGCTACGCGCACATCGAGCCGCAGGTGGCCTCGGTGATCACCATGCCGGACTTCCCGACCTCGGTGAACACCACCCGGCTGCAGCGGATCGTGGACCTGATGACCACCGCGGGCCTGCTGAAGAGCAAGCCCGACCTGAACACCATCGTGTTCCAGTCCAAGGCCTGACGGCCGTCCCGTTCCCCTCATGACGACACAGACCGTCTCCGCCCGGTCCGGCCGGGCGGCCCGGCCCCTCACGCGCACCGGACGGTGGGCGCGGGGGGCCGTCGGCGTGGCCGCCCTCTTCGCCGCGAGCGAGCTGCTCGGCCGCGCCGGCATCGTGGACCGTTCCTATCTGCCGCCGGCCTCCTCGGTCGTGACCCGTGCGGTCGAACTGGCCGGCGACACCCTGTTCCTGCAGTACCTGGCCGACACGCTGACCGCCTGGGCGGCGGGCCTGGGGCTGGCGATCGCCGTGGCCGTCCCGCTGGGCCTGCTGCTGGGCAGCGTCCCGGCGGTCAACGCCGCCACCCGGGCGATCGTGGAGTTCCTGCGGCCGATCCCGTCGGTGGCGCTGATCCCGCTGGCCGGGCTGCTGCTGGGCTCCGGCCTGGAGATGAAGGTGGCGCTGATCGTGTACGCCGCCACCTGGCCGATCCTGTTCAACACCATGTACGGCCTGGCCGAGGTCGACCCCGCGGGCAAGGACACGCTGCGGGTGTTCGGGTTCGGGCGGCTGGAGATCCTGCTGCGGGTCTCGCTGCCGTCGGCGGCCCCGTTCATCGCCACCGGGGTCCGGCTGGCCGCGGCGGTCGCGCTGATCCTGGCCGTCGGCACCGAGATCATCTCCGGCTTCGGCGATGGCCTGGGCATCTTCATCGCGCAGGCGTACTCCGTCCCCGACGGGGCGCGCGACGTGCTGGCCGGCACCGTGTGGGCGGGCGCCCTGGGGCTGGTCATCGACGCGGCCCTCGGCGGGACGCAGCGCCGGATGTTCCGCTGGCACCACGTCCGCCAAGGCGGCACCACATGACCACGACCACCACCCCCTCCCCCGCCGTGCCCGTCGCCCCCGGGCAGGGCCGCCGGGCCGCCCGGGTCATCGGCGGGCTCACCCACCGCTGGCTGCCGTTCGCGCTGCTGATCGGCGTCTGGGAGCTGGCCACCCGGGCGGCCGAGAGCCCGTTCTTCCCGCCGCCGTCCCGGATCGCGTCCGCGACCCACGAGCTGTGGCTGTCGGGGCCGGTGAGCCGGCTGTTCCTCACCGACCTGGCGATGGACAACCTGCTGCCGAGCCTGGGCCGGATGGTCCTGGCGCTGGCGATCGCGGCGGCGGCCGGGATCGCGCTGGGCATGGCGCTGGGCCGGTCCGAGCGCGCCATGGCCTACCTGGACCCGCTGCTGCAGTTCTGCCGGGCGATCCCGCCACCGACCCTGGTGCCGGTGTTCGTGGTGCTGTTCGACCTGGGCACCCAGATGCAGGTGGCCTCGATCGTCTTCAGCGTGATCTGGCCGATCCTGCTGAACACCGCCGACGGCGCGCGGTCGGTCACCCCGCTGCAGATGGACACCGCCGAGGTGTTCCGGCTGTCGGCGGCCGACCGGATCCGGCACATCATCATCCCCTCGGCGCTGCCGAAGATCTTCGCCGGGCTGCGGCTGGCGCTGTCGCTGTCGCTGATCCTGATGGTCTTCTCCGAACTGCTGCCGGGGACCGTCAACGGCATCGGGTTCCAGCTCACCGACGCCCAGAGCCGTTCGGACATGCCGGCCATGTGGTCGGTGATCGTCCTGCTCGGCGTGCTGGGCTACCTGCTGAACACCCTCCTGCTGGCGGTGGAACGACGCACGCTCGGCCGGCGCCGCCCGGCCGACGGAAAGGGCAACGCATGACGTACACGGTCCGCGACGCGTTCTACGACTTCTGCCGGAGCGTCGGGATGACCACCATGTTCGGCAACCCGGGCTCCACCGAGCTGCGGATGTTCCGCGACTTCCCCGACGACTTCGGTTATGTGCTGGCGCTGCAGGAGACGGTGGCGGTGGCCGCCGCGGCCGGGCACGCGCTGGGCACCGGCCGGGCCGGGCTGGTCAGCCTGCACTCGGCCGGCGGCGTGGGGCACTCGCTGGGCGCGGTGTTCAACGCCTACCGGGACCGGGTGCCGGTGGTGATCCTGGCCGGGCAGCAGTCCCGGCCGATGATCCGCCACCGCCCGTTCCTGGGCGCCGACGAGCCGGCCGCCTTCCCCCGGCCCTACGTCAAGTACAGCCACCAGCCCGAACGCGGCGAGGACGTGGCCGAGGCGATCGCCGAGGCGTACCGGATCGCGATGACCCCGCCGCGCGGCCCGGTGTTCGTGTCCGTTCCCGAGGACGACTGGGACCTGCCCGCCGAGCCGGTGCCGCACCGGGAGGTGCGCGCGGACTTCACCGCCGACCCGGCCGCGCTGCGGGAGGTGGCCGACGCGCTGAACGCCGCCCGCTCCCCGGTGATCGTGGTCGGGCCGGGCGTGCAGGACGAGAACGCCCAGGACCTGGTCGTGCAGCTCGCCGAACGCGCCAACGCGGGGGTGTGGATCAGCCCGCTGTCCGGGCGGTCGGGGTTCCCCGAGGACCACCGGCTGTTCCAGGGTTTCCTGCCGCCGGTGCGCTCCCAGCTCGCCGCCCGGCTCGACGGCAACGACGTGATCCTGGTGCTCGGCGCGCAGGTGTTCACCTACCACGTGCACGACGAGGGCCCCTACATCCCCGAGGGCGCGCGGCTGTTCCACTTCGACTGCGACCCGGCGCAGACCGCCTGGTCCCCGGTCGGCACCAGCGTGCTGACCACTATCCGGGGCGGGGTGCGGGGGCTGCTGGAGCTGGTGGAGCGATCCGACCGCCCGGCTCCCCCGGTCCGGGCGCGGCTGGCCGTGCCCGAGGCCACCGACCCGATCCCGCCGGAGCTGCTGGTGGAGACGCTGCGGGAGGTGATGCCCGCCGACGCGGTGCTGGTGGAGGAGGCGCCCAGCAGCCGGGACCTGATGCACGCCCGGCTGCCGATCACCCGGCCGGGCGGGTTCCTGACCACCGGCAGCGGCGCGCTCGGCTGGGGCCTGCCGCTGGCGGTGGGCCGGTCGCTGGCCTCCTCGGGCGAACGGATCGTGTGCCTGATCGGGGACGGCTCGATCATGTACTCGGTGCAGGCGCTGTGGACCGCCGCCCAGCACCGGGTCCCGATGACCGTGGTGGTGATCAACAACCGCGGGTACGGCGCGGTCAAGGCGCTGGGCCGCCGCATCGACCTGCCCACGGTGCCCGGCACCGACATCCACGACCTGGACTTCGTGCAGGTCGCCCGGGGGATGGGCGTGCCGGGCCGGACGGTGACCAAGGCCGCCGACATCGAGCCGGCGCTGCTGGAGGGGCTGGGGCACGACGGGCCGTTCCTGGTGGACGTGACCGTCGCGGCCGACGACTCCCCGGCCTACGAGCCGTGGGCGCGTTGAGCGTCCGGTGAACGCACCGTGCGGCGGCGGACCGGCGGGCCCGCCGCCGCACGGTGGGCCTGCCCGGGCGGTCCGCCAGGCGTCCCGGCGCAGTGCCCCGCAAGCTCGGGGAAGAAGAGATCGGATGAGGCGGGGATGTGACATGCTTTGTCGCGTTCGCCTGGTCCGCCGTCGAGGATCGCTGGGGGATCTCCCTTGCTCGAAATTCAGAACCTGACGCACGCCTACGCCGACGGCCACGTGGCGGTCAGGGACGTCAACCTGACCGTGCAGGACGGCGAGCTGGTCAGCATCGTGGGGCCGTCCGGCTGCGGCAAGTCCACCCTGCTGCGGTGCATCGCCGGGCTGATCCGGCCGACCGAGGGGCGGATCGTCCTGGACGGCACCCCGGCCGACGGGGTCCCCGACAACCTCGCGGTGGTGTTCCAGGACTACAGCCGTTCGCTGTTCCCCTGGCTGTCGGTCCGCGACAACGTGGCGCTGCCGCTCAAGCGGCGCGGCATGTCCAAGGCGCAGCGCCGCGAGGCGGCCATGGAGGCGCTGGAGTCGGTCGGGCTGGCGCACGCCGGGACCAAGTACCCCTGGCAGCTGTCCGGCGGCATGCAGCAGCGGGTGTCCATCGCCCGCGCGCTGGCGTACCGGCCGTCGCTGCTGCTGATGGACGAGCCGTTCGGGTCGGTGGACGCGCAGACCCGCGAGGACCTGGAGGACCTGACCCTCAAGGTGCGCGGCAGCGACGGCATGACGATCCTGCTGGTCACCCACGACATCGACGAGAGCGTGTACGTCGGGGACCGGGTCGTGGTGCTGGGCGCCTCCCCCGGCCACGTCCGCGCCGACCTGCCGGTGGACCTGCCGGGCCCGCGCGACCAGATCTCCACCCGCGAACTGCCGGAGTTCGTCCGGCTGCGCGCCGAGGTGGGCCGGCTGGTGCGCGGCGCGGGCGAGACCGCCGCGGTCGCCAAGTAACCGCCGGGCGGCGACGAGGCGGTCACTTGGCGTCGGCGTAGCAGTCGACGACCGCGGTCTGCAGCGGGAACGCGACCGGGGTCGGCCCGAACACCATCCGCCCGGCCTGCGCGCCCGCCTCGCGGATCGCGGCGGCGACCTGCTCGGCGACGTCCCGCGGGGTGTGCACGATGACCTCGTCGTGCTGGAAGAACACCAGGTGCGGGCGGCCCGGCAGCTCCCGCAGCCGCCCGCGCAGCAGCGCCAGCAGCACCAGCGCCCAGTCGGCGGCGCTGGCCTGCACCACGAAGTTGCGGGTGAAGCGGCCCCGGCTGCGCAGCGCCGACCCGGCCCGGCCGCCGTCGTCCTCGTCGGCGGTCAGGTCCCGCCACGCGGCCGAGGGCGGCGGGCAGGTGCGGCCCAGCCGGGACCGCACGACCCGGCCCGCCTCGCCGTCCCGGGCGGCGGCCTCCACGTAGCCCAGGGCCTGCGGGAAGCGGCTGCGCAGCACCCCGAGCAGCTGGGTCGCCTCCCCGCCGCCGCCCCCGTACATCGCCGACAGCAGCGCGATCTTGGCCTTGTCGCGGGCGTCCGGGCGTCCCCCGAACGCCTCCGACAGCGCCGCGTACAGGTCGCCCTGGGCGGCCGCGGCGGCGAACGCGCGGTCTCCGGCCAGCGCGGCCAGCACCCGGGGTTCGAGCTGCGCGGCGTCCGCCACCACCAGCGCCCATCCCGGGTCGGCGACCACCGCGCGGCGCAGCACCCGGGGGATCTGCAGCGCCCCGCCGCCCCGGCTGGCCCAGCGTCCCGACACCACCCCGCCGACCACGTACTCGGGGCGGAACCGGCCGTCCTTGACCCAGGCGTCCAGCCACGCCCAGCCGTGCGCGGCGTGCAGCCTGGCCAGCTCCTTGTACTCCAGCAGCAGCGGCACCGCCGGATGGTCGACGCGGCGCAGCACGTGCGCCCGGGTGGACGGCACCGGCACCCCGGCGGCGGCGAACGCCTTGAGCAGCTGCCCCGGGGAGTCGGGGTTGACCGGCTGCCGCGCCCCGAACGCCGCGCTGATCCGGTCGGCCAGCTCCTGCAGGCGGCGGGGCCGCAGCCCGGGGGCGGGCCGGGGGCCGAGCAGCTCGGTGAGCAGGGCGTCGTGCCGGTCGGCGCGCCACGGCAGCCCGTCGTGCGTCATCTCGGCGGCCACCAGCGCGCCCGCCGACTCGGCCGCCGCCAGCAGCGGCAGCCGGCCCGCCGCGGCCAGCCTGCGGAGCTGGTCGGCGTGCACGGCGACCAGGCGTTCCAGCTCCCGCCCGGCGTCCGGGGCCTCCTCGAACAGCGACGGCTGCGCGCCGGTCTCCGGTTCGGGGGCGTCGTCGGGCACCGGCTCGCCGCGCAGCCTGGCCCACGCCGCCCGCACCGAACGGGGCTCCCCGTACCGGCCCGCGTGGCCCAGCAGCAGCGTCTCGACCAGTTCGGCGTCGTGGCAGCGGGCGACCCGGACCCCGGCGGCCAGCAGCCTGGGGTACAGCGACGCGGTGGAGGCCCACACCCAGCGGGGCCGGTCGGCGCGTTCCCGTTCGGCGACGGCGGCGCACAGGTCCGCGACCCGCTCGGGCGGCCCGGCGGGTGAGCCGTCGTCGGCCAGCGGGTGCAGCAGCCCGCCCCCGTCGGCCGTCGCCGTCACCGCGATGCGCACACGCCCATTGAACCCGGTTCAGCGCAGCGGGATCGTCACCGAGTCCTCCACCGGCGGGCGGTCCTCGTGCTCGCCGCAGCCGGTCACCCCGAAGCAGCGGATCGTGAGGGCGTCGGGGGTGACGTCGACGCGCAGGAAGTTCTTGAAGAACGGGGGCCGGTCCCAGTCGGCGAACTCCGACCGGAAGTGCTGCGGCACCTTGCGCACCGGCAGCCGCCGCATCCGGTGGCGTTCCCGGGTCCCGCACGGCACGCCCAGCAGCGCGGCCACGATCCGGGCCCGCCGGGACGGGGCGACGCCGCGGTCCCCGGCGCGGGTGGCGTCCATGCCGAGCCGGTGGGCGACCACCGCGGTCGCCTGCTGCGGGGACAGCTCCAGCCACCTCATCCGCAGCCACCGCGCGTACAGGCGGCTGTAGCGCGACAGCGAGTCGCCGCGCAGCGGGTAGCAGCGGAAGTCGCCCTCCTCGACCAGCGTGGTCCTGGGGATGACGTGGGTGGCGTGCATGAACGCGCCGCCCCCGCCGGAGACGACGTACTCGATGGTGCGGCCGTCGCCCAGGCGCCTGCTGTAGCGCTGGTAGTTGTGGATGTCGCCGCCGACCGCCGCGACGTAGTGGTGGGCGGGGTCCTCCACGATGTCGAGGATCGTGGTGGTCTCGCCCTCCAGCCGTCCGGGCTTGACGCGCCCGTCGACCAGCAGCGGCTTGCCGGTGACCAGCAGCTTGGGCTTGTCCCCCGCCGAGACCTCGCGCAGCCAGGCGGCCTGGTCGCGGTCCAGCCCGCCGGTGATGCCGGTGTCGATCCCGACGATCCGCAGCGACGGGGAGTCGATCGCCCAGTACGGGCCCGGCTGGACGGCCTGCTGGCCGGGCGCGCCCCGGAAGCGCTCACGGGCGGCCTTGAGGGCGGCCTCGTCGACCGGTGCGGGCCTGCGCCACAGCAGCCGGGCCAGCCGTCCGGTCGCGCCGCGCCAGGGCGGCGGCTCGTGCTCGCCGGGCAGGTCGCAGAACACGTGCATGAAGCCGCGCAGCCCGTCGTACCAGTCGTGGTTGCCGGGGATCGCGTAGATCGGCCCGGGGTAGCCGGCGTAGGGGCGGAAGAACTTGGCCTCGTAGTCGGCGGCCTCTCCCCCGGGATAGATGACGTCGCTGCAGATCACCATGAAGTCGGTGTCGCCCCCGGCGGCCAGCATCGGCGGCACCACCGCGTACTGCGACCGGTCGCCCTCCCCGGTGTCGCCCAGCAGCAGGAACGAGAACTCCGCCTCCTCGCGCCGCATGGTGAACGACGGATCGGGGTCGCGCCGCCGCAGCTCGCGCACCCAGGCGCGGCGGATGTCGCCGCTGGGGTCGCCGAACGCCTTGGCCACCCAGTCGTTGCGGGACCGCCACAGCACGCCGGGGTGCCGCCAGGAGAACCGGCGCACCTCCCCCGCCGCCGGCAGCAGGTCCAGGAAGCGTCCCGGGCTTCCGCACCCCCAGCCCGCACCGGCCTCGGAGGTCCGTGACGTCTCGGGTTCGGCGGGGGGTCGGGCGTCGTCGGCGCGCACGGATCTCCTCGGGGACGGTGTGCGGACACCGCAACCTTGCGGGGGCCGCCCGCTTCAGGTCAACTGTCCGCGCCGACCGTCATCGGGGGCGGCGAGGGTACTCCGGGTAGCCGTTCGGGCGCCGCTCGTACTCGCCGGTGACGGGGAACCGGTTGCCGCCGTCCGGCTGGTGCGGCACGGGCGGCTGCTGCGGGGGCCGCGCCGGGCGGCGGTCCGCGGGGGCCTGCGGATGGTGGCGCGCGGCGGGCGGCTGCCGGTAGGGCTGCTGGTCGCGAGGCGGAGGAGCGGCGCGGTGCCGGACCGGCGGGGGCTGCGGCGGCTGGTGGTGCGCGGGCGGCTGGGGACGCGGAGGCTGCGGAGGCGGGGCCGGGGCCGGGGCGGGCGACGACAGGCTCTTGAGGGCGTCCAGCGCCTGGGTCGTGGGGCCGGGGCCGTCGTCGTCGGGACCGGGCGGGGCGTGCCTGCCGCCGGCCGGCGCCTCGGCCCGGCCGTCCGGGGCGGCGTGCCGACGGCCCCGCGGCGGCGAGGAGGGCATGGCCTGCGACAACGACTCCATGAACGCGGGCACGTCACGGGCCGACAGCCGGAAGGTCCCGCTGCAGACGCCGCCGTTCCAGATGCTGATCACCATGACCTGGGCATCGGAATGCCAGCTGAGCCGCAACGCTCGGTCCTTGCCCCGGTCGTCGAAGAAGACCTCCCCGTCCCGGGGCAACGGGTTCGCGCCAGACATGGCGTTCATAGTGACCGTGCCCAGAGCGCTTGTCCAGCGCGGGCCCCGGAAGCGGTGATCGTCATCACGTCCCGTCATGCCGCGGCGGGCGGGGCCAGCACACGCAGCGCTCCGGGCAGCACACGGGCGGTGACGGGCAGGCCGCCCAGCAACTCGCCGTCCGCGCCGTACCGCAGCCGCACCCTGGCCGGGGCCGTCTGCTCGATCCGCACCTCGCGGCCGCGCAGCACCTCCACCTCGGGGCGCCGCACGTGGGTCCCCTCCGTCAGCTCCTGCATCACCTTGAAGAAGAGCAGCCGCGACGACCGGTTGAGGATCACCACGTCCAGCAGGCCGTCGTCCACCCGCGCCTGCGGGGCCACCCGCCGCCCGAACCCGTAGTAGCCGGAGTTGGCCGCGACGACGGTGTAGCCCTCCCGTTCGTAGGCGACCCCGTCGACGGTGACGCGGTAGCCGACCGCGGGCCAGGTCGCCACCGCCCGCATCCCGCCGAAGTAGTAGGCGGCGGCCCCGCGCAGCCGCGACCGGTTGGCGTAGTGGTTGGCCAGCGCGTCGACCCCGGTGTAGACGCTGCCGAGCACCGGCACCCCGTTGGCCTCGATGGCGTCGATCCTGCGCGGCTCGCCGTACAGCAGCAGCGCCGCCATCTCCTCCGCGCCGGCGGGCAGGCCGAGCTGGCGGGCGAAGTCGTTGCCGCGCCCGGCCGGGACGATCCCGATCACCGCGTCCGTCCCGGCGGCCGCGCCGGCCACGCACCCGGCCATGCCGTCGCCGCCGACGGCCAGCACCACCCGGCCCTCGTCGGCCGCCGTCCGGGCCAGGTCGGCGGCGTGCCCCAGGCAGCGGCTGTACTCCACGTCGACCCGGGCGCCGGCCTCGCGCAGCAGCCGGGTGATCCGCAGCAGCGTCGCGGCCGAGGAGGCGGCGCCGGGACCGCCGGCGGAGGGGTTGACGACCGCGGTGAAGGAACGCAGGGTCATGGTCACCTCGAGGAGGGCAGCAGGACGCCGGGGTTGAGGACGCCGGCGGGGTCGACGCGCTGCTTGACCGCGCGCAGCAGGTCCACGGCGAGCGGGCCGATCTCGGCGGCGTACCAGTCGCGGTGGTCGGTGCCCACGCCGTGGTGGTGGCTGATGGTGCCGCCCGCGGCGATGATCGCGTCGTTGGCGGCGTGCTTGGCGCGCAGCCAGTGCGCCACCGGGTCGGGCCCCTGGGCGGACACGACGGTGAAGTACAGCGAGGCGCCCGCCGGGTAGACGTGCGAGATGTGGCACATCACCACCGGCGGGGTGCCGGCGTCGGTGAGGGTGCCGGTGAGGGCGTCGCGGACGGCCGCGTACAGCGCCGGGATCTTCGACCAGAACGCGGCGGTCTCCAGGGTCTCGGCCATCGCCCCGATCTCCAGCAGGGAGTCCCGCAGGTAGGGGGCGTTGAACCGGCCGTGCGCCCAGCTCTCGCCCGGCTCGGCGCCGAGCGGTTCGCCGCCGGCCTCGCGCAGCACCCGCTCCACGGCGGCGCGGCGCGCGGCGACCTCCTGCTCCTCGCCCTCGTACCCGGCGACGGCCAGGCAGCCGGACTCCTGCAGGGCGCCGATCCGGTCCGGCCGGGCCAGGCCGATCATGGTCTCGGTCTCGTCCGACAGGCGCAGCACGGTGGGCAGCGGCCCGTCCTGGGCGACCTTCCGCAGCGCGGCCGTCCCGGCGTCGAACGAGGGGAACCGCCAACCCTCGTAGGCGGCGGTCGCGGGGGCCGGGCGGATCCGCACGGTGACGGAGGTGATGACGCCGAACGCGCCCTCCGAGCCGAGGACGAGCTGGCGCAGGTCCGGCCCGGCCGCCGACCTGGGGGCGCGGCCGAGTTCCAGCGTGCCCTCGGGGGTGGCCACGGTCAGCGCCAGGACCATCTCGTCGAAGCGGCCGTACCCGGCGGACGCCTGCCCGCTGGACCGGGCGGCGGCGAACCCGCCGATGCTGGCCCACTCGTACGACTGGGGGTAGTGGCCGAGGGTGAACCCGTGCTCGCGCAGCAGCTCCTCGGCGCGGGGGGCGCGCAGGCCCGGCTGCAGGGTCGCGGTACGGGACACCGGGTCGACGTCCACCAGGGCGTCCATGCGGCGCAGGTCCAGCGCCACGACGCCGGTGAAGCCGCCCGCCTCCGGGGCCAGGCCCCCCACCACGGAGGTGCCGCCGCCGAACGGGACGACCGCGATCCGCCGCTCGGCGCAGATGCGCAGCACCGCCAGCACCTCGTCGTGGGTCGCCGGCAGGACCACCGCGTCGGGGGCGTCGGCGACCTCCCCGGCGCGGATCCGCAGCAGGTCGGGGGTGGACTTGCCGCGGGTGTGCCGGATGCGGGTCTCGGCGTCGGCGCGCACGTGCGGATCGCCGACCGCCTGGGCCAGGGCGGTGAGGGCGTCGCCGGGCAGCCGCGGGTCGGCGACCTTGACCTGGTCGAGCCGGACCCGGGGCGCGTCGGAGGGCCGCACGCCGAGCAGGTCCTGCAGCAGCCGGGTCACCGGCTCCGGCAGTGGCGTCGCCCGGGCCGGATCGCCCCACCCGTTCCACGCCATCTGTCGCGGTTCCACCCCGTGCACCTCCTGCGTTCCGGCCGATACCCTCAGTATGGCCTTACACTGTGACATATGACGTCCATTCGTCACAAGAACACGAATGTGGACGCGGTGCTGGACGCGGCCCGCGACTGCGTGCTGGCGGTGGGGGTGCGGCGCACCACGCTCACCGACATCGCGCGCCGGGCGGGGGTGTCCCGGATGACGCTGTACCGCCGCTGGCCGGACGCCCGGCGGATCCTGGCCGACCTGATGACCCGCGAGCTCACCGAGATCGCCGGCGCGGTGGCGGCGGAGGCCGGTCCGGACGGCACGGCGCGCGACCGGCTGGTGCGCGCGCTGGTGGCCGGCGTGCGGGCGGTCCGCTCCCATCCGCTGTTGCGCAAGACGATGGAGGTCGACTCCGACCTGCTGGTGCCGTACCTGCTGCAGCGCCGGGGAGCCAGCCAGAACGCCTTCCTGCGCTACCTGGAGGGCGCCATCGCGGCGGGGCACGACGACGGCTCGATCCGCGGGGGCGACCCGGCCCGCCAGGCCCGCTCGGTGCTCCTGGTGGCCCAGTCCTTCGCGCTGTCGGCGCCGACCATGGCCGACGACGGGCACCCCCTCGACGCCTTCGACGACGAGCTCCGCGACATCCTGGAAAGGGCGCTCACCCCGTGAACTCCTCACTGAACGCCGCCCGCCGCGCCCGTGAGCTGGCGGACCTGCCCGACCGCACGTTCGACCTGCTGGTGGTCGGGCTCGGCGTGACCGGGGCGGGGGTGGCGCTGGACGCCGCCGCGCGGGGCCTGTCGGTCGTCGCGATCGACGCCCACGACCTGGCCTTCGGCACCTCGCGGTGGAGCTCCAAGCTGGTCCACGGGGGCCTGCGGTACCTGGCGTCCGGGCGGCTGGACGTGGCCCGCGAGAGCGCCGCCGAACGGGACGCGCTGATGCGGAGCATCGCCCCTCACCTGGTCTCCGCCGCGCCGTTCGTGCTGCCGCTGACCGCGGCGGTGTCCCGGTCGCAGGCGGCGCTGACATGGGCGGGGCTGGTCGCCGGGGACGCGCTGCGGGCGGGGGCCGGCACCCCCCGTTCGGTGCTGCCGGGGCCGCGCCGGCTGTCGGCGGCCCGCACCCGCGAGCTGGCCCCGGCGCTGCGGCCGGCCGGGCTGCGCGGCGGGCTGCTGTCGTGGGACGGGCGGCTGACCGACGACGCCCGGCTGGTGACCGCGCTGGCCCGGACCGCCGCCGCGCACGGCGCGCGCGTGCTGACCCGGGTCCGGGCGCTGTGGCTGGGCGCCGAGGGAGCGCTGGTCCGCGACGAGCTCACCGGCGGGGAACTGCGGGTCCGCGCCCGCGCGGTGGTGAACGCGGCCGGGGTGTGGGCGGGCGGGCTGGTCGAGGGGGTGCGGCTGCGCCCCTCGCGCGGCACCCACCTGGTGCTGCGCTCGAGCGCGCTGGGCGATCTGCGGACCGGGCTGCACGTGCCGATCCCCGGCGAGCTCAACCGGTTCGCGCTGGTGCTGCCGCAGCCGGACGGGCGGACCTATGTGGGGCTGACCGACGAGCCCGTCGACGGGCCGATCCCCGACGTGCCGGAGCCGAGCGAGGCGGAGATCGGGTTCCTGCTGGACGTGCTGGCCGGGGTGCTGGACGCGCCGGTGCGCCGCCGGGACGTGGCCGGGGCGTTCGCGGGGCTGCGCCCGCTGCTGGACGACGGGCGCGGCCGCACCGCCGACATCTCCCGCCGGCACGCGGTGCTGACCGGCCGGGACGGGGTGGTGACGGTCGTCGGCGGCAAGCTCACCACGTACCGGAAGATGGCCGAGGACGCGGTGGACGCGGCGGTGGCGGCCCGCGGGCTGTCCGCCGGGCCGTGCCGCACCCGGCGGCTGCCGCTGGTCGGCGCGGCCCCGCGGGAGCGCCTGGCCGCGCTGGCCGGGCAGGGGGTGCCCCGGCGGCTGGTGCGGCGGTACGGGGCCGAGGCCGCGGCGGTGGCGAGGCTGGCCGCCGACCGGCCCGAACTGCTGGAGCCGGTGGTGCCGGGGCTGCCGGTGCTGGGCGTGGAGCTGGCCTGGGCGGTCCGGCACGAGGGGGCGCTGGACGCCGCGGACCTGCTGGACCGGCGGACCCGGATCGGGCTGGTGGCCGCCGACCGGGCCGCCGCGCTCGCGCTGGCCGAGCGCCTCGCGGAGGCATCGGCGATCGATTGAGGGGTAGGGACCCTCCCCGAACCTGTCCGCGACTGTTAGCTTAGTCTTACCTAACAACGCGGGATCCGACGTTCTCTCGGGGGGATGCGTGCCGTCGGCGAGCCACTGTGACCACTGCCCGGGCAGCCACACCGGTGAGCGGTCCTGCCTGGCCACCGCCACCACCAAGGCGCGGTCCTGGCTGCTGATCGAGCACCCCGGTCCCTGGCCCGAGCGCATCGAGCGGCTCACCGGGCCCGCCCCCCTCGCCGCGGCCATCGCCCGCGCCACCGCCGCCGGGGTGCGCCCCCAGCTGATCCGCAGGCCCGGCCGCGCGGGGCGCCGTTCCGTCCCCCCGCTGCAGGTGTACGTCGGGTCCTCCATGCCGGGCGGCCCGGTGTGGCTGGAGGGCCGGCGGCTGTCGACCCTGGCCGAGCTGGACAAGCTGGACGACGCCATGCTCGCCGCGGTCGCGGCCGGGCGGCGGCCCGAGTTCGGGGAGCTGCTCTCCGGCGACGAGCCGGTCGTGCTGGTCTGCACGCACGCGCGGCGCAACGCCTGCTGCGCCCAGCACGGCGCTCCGCTGGCCCGGGCGCTGTCGGCACGTTTCGACCCTTTCGTCTGGGAAACGACGCACGTCGGCGGCGACCGCTACGCAGCGAACCTGGTATGCCTTCCCCACGGTCTGTACTACGGCGCCCTCGGCGTGGCCGAGGCGGAGTCGGCCGTGGCCGCGTACCTGCGCGGCGAGCTGACGCTGGAGCGGCTGCGCGGCCGGGCCGGGATGCCCGAGCCGGCGCAGGCGGCCGAGCACTTCGTCCGCGCCCGCACCGGCGCGCTGGGGGTGGACGCGGTTTCGGTGGAATCCCTCACCGGGACATCTCCGTACGAAGCGGTCATCGATGTCTCGGGCACCCGTTACCGGGCGATCGTCGAGCGCGCCGAAGCGGGGCACGAGTGCGGGCCCGACTGCGCCGAGAACAACGGATCGTGGGTTGTTAGGGGGATCACCCTTCTCAACCCGGCGGCGCTCGTGTAACCTCCTGGAGGCCCCATTTCACGGGCTTCCCGCCGCACACGGCTCCAGGACTCCATCGCAAACGGGATCCGGGGAACAGAGCGGCGCATCTAGACGTTGGACCTTTCGGCGCTTCCTTGAAAGCACGTAGAGCGTCCATGTCCGAAATTTGCTCAGCAACCAACCAAGGTGGGTGTTCCATGGCTCAGGTACGTCGGCAGGCAAACCTCCCTCGTCCCAGCTGGGGCTGGCAGGACGCCGCGGCGTGCCGGGGGGAGGACCTCGTGCTCTTCTTCGGGCCCGACGGTGAGCGGCAGCCCGAGCGCGAGATTCGCGAGCGTAAGGCAAAGCAGATCTGCATGGGCTGTCCGGTGCGCACGGAGTGCCTCGACTACGCCGTCTCCCGGCCCGAGAAGTACGGCACGTGGGGCGGTCTGAACGAGGACGAGCGCGCCTCCGAGCGCCGTCGCCGCATGCGCCGCGCCAACGCCGCCTGACCCGCGGCACGGCAGCGCGCCGGACGCCGTAGCGCACGCGTTTCCACGCCCGCGCCGAGCGCCTTCCGGTGCGCCACACGAAAACGTCACGGCCCCGCCCGCCGGGGCCGTTTGCGTTGCCTTGATCCAATCCCCCCGGCACATTTCCGGGGCCGGTCGAATTCCGGCGCGGACCGGGCCGCGCGCGGTGGAAAATTCACCGTCGCGTGTGCTCGGCGAACCACTCCGCGCTGAGTCGGCCGACCTCCTCCAGGGCGCCGGGCTCCTCGAACAGGTGCCCGGCGCCCGGCACTATCGTCAGCCGGTGCCCGGCGGTGTCGTCCATGCCCGCCAGCGCCTGCTCGTTCAGGCCGAGCACCTGCACGTCCTGCCCGCCCACGATGAGCAGGGTGGGGGCGCGCACCTCGGCCAGCGCGGGCCCGGCCAGGTCGGGCCGGCCGCCCCGGGAGACCACCGCGGCCACGTCGCCGGGCAGCCGGGCCGCCGCCACCAGCGCGGCCGCCGCCCCGGTGCTGGCCCCGAACAGCCCGACCGCAGGCGCGTCGGCGGCCGACCGCAGCCACGAGGTCGCCTCGGCCAGCCGCCGGGCCAGCAGCCCGATGTCGAACCGCAGCCGGGCGGTGCGCGCGTCGACCTCTTCCTCCTCCGGCGTCAGCAGGTCGAACAGCAGCGTTCCGAAGCCCCGCCCGTTGAGGTACTCGGCGACCGCGCGGTTGCGCGGGCTGAGCCGGCTGCTGCCGCTGCCGTGCGCGAACACGATGACCGCCTGCTCCCGGGGGACCTCGATCAGGTCGCCGGCCAGCCGCACGTCCCCCGCCGGGACCGCCAGCGCCGTCATGCCCGCCTCCCCTCCAGCAGCCGGGTCACGTCCCGGTCGGTGAGCTGGTCGAACCGCCGGTACCACTGGCCGACCGCGCGGAACGCCGCGGGCTGGGCGCACACCACGACCTCGTCGGCCTCGGCCGCCAGCATCCGCACCGAGTCGGGGGCGCCGACCGGAGCGGCCAGCAGCAGCCGTGCCGGGTGCCGCGCCCGGACCGCGCGCAGCGCCGCCCGCGCGGTCACCCCGGTCGCCAGCCCGTCGTCGACCACCACGACCGCCCGTCCGGCCGGGTCGGGCAGCGGGCGCCCGCCCCGGTAGGCGCGCACCCGGCGGTCCAGCTCGGCCCGCTCCCGCGCCACCGTGTCGGCCAGGTCCGCCTCCACCAGCCCCAGCCGGTCCAGCAGGGTGCGGTCGAACACCGGCTCGCCGCCCTCGGCGATGGCGCCGACCCCCAGCTCCGGCTGCGGCGGATACCCGATCTTGCGGGTCACCAGCACGTCCATGACGGCCGGCCGGTCCGGCCCGCCGAGCCGCCCGGCCACCTCCGCCGCCACCGGCACCCCGCCCCGCGGCAGCGCCAGGATCAGCGGGTCGGCCAGTTCGTGCGGCACCAGCAGCTCGCCGAGCACGCGGCCGGCCTCCGCCCGGTCGGCGAACGGCAGCCGCACGTGCACGGTCGCGCTGCCGCCGGTCCTTCCGAAGACCATTGCGATCACCTCTCAGGCCGCTTCCGCTACGGGCCCTACCCCGCCTGCCGCGCCCAATCCGCGGCAGGCGGGGCGGGGCGGCGGTCACGGGCGGTTGCGGCCCGACCGGCGCATCTCCCTGTGGATGATCTTCCACTTGCGGGTCTGCTCGGCGCGCAGCCGGGCGTCGGCGCGGCCCGCCATCCAGGCCGCCTCGCGCTGCAGCCTGCGCCAGCTCGCCAGCCGCCGCGGCGGCAGGTCGCCGGACTCGACGGCGGCCAGCACCGCGCAGCCGGGCTCGCTCTCGTGCGCGCAGTCGGCGAACCGGCACCCGGCGGCCAGCTCCTCGACATCGGCGAACGTCTGCGCCAGCCCTTCGGCGACGTCGTCGGACAGCCCGATCCGGCGCAGCCCCGGCGTGTCGATCACCAGCCCGCCCCCGTCCAGGAGCAGCAGCTCCCGGTGGGTGGTGGTGTGCCGGCCGCGCCCGTCCCCGGCCCGCACCTCCCCGGTCCGCATCACCGGCCTCCCGGCGAGCGCGTTGACCAGGGTGGACTTGCCGGCCCCGGACGGGCCGAGGAGGACCGCCGTCCGGCCCGGTCGCAGCCGTACGGCGTCCAGGCCGTCGCCGTCGAGCGCGGACACCGCGTGCACCCGTGCGCCGACGGCGGCGGAGGCGACGGCGTCGAGCAGGCCGGGCAGGTCGGCCGCCAGGTCGGCCTTGGTGATCAGGACGACCGGCTCGGCGCCGCTCTCCCAGGCCAGCGCGAGCAGCCGTTCGATGCGGCCGAGGTCGGTGTCGGGCGCGGCCGGTTCGACGATGTAGGCCACGTCGACGTTGGCGGCCAGCACATGCCGCGACGAGTCGCCCGACAGCCCCGACCGCGAGTCGCGGCCGACGCCGCCGCGGACGACGGCGGTGCGGCGCGGCAGGATCGCCCGCACCCTCGGCACGGGACCGGTGCGGACGGCGACCCAGTCGCCGACGCACGGCGGTTCGGCGCCGTACCCGGCGCGAAGCTCGCCCTGCTCGGTCAGCACCGTGCAGGCGCCCTTGTCGACGCGGGCCACCCGGCCCGCCAGGTGCTCGGTGTGCTCGGTGTGCTCAGTGAACGCGGCGGCCCAGCCGCCGTCCCAGCCCAGCTCGGGCAGGGGGAAGTGCGATGACGCCAATGTGGTGGCACCCTTCGGACACGGGCGCCCGTCCCCGCGTGCGGGATCAGATCAGGCGGACGCCCTGGAGGAAGAAACGAACCGGTGAGCGGGTATGGCGACGACGGCCATACGGCTCACCTCCTCTCGACAGGGCACCGCCCTCTGCGGCTGCCCCCACGTTAGCCGCCGCGGTCCGGCCGGTACAGCGGTTTTCCCGCCACAGCGGGTATGGAGGCGGCGGGAGGTGGTGCGTGGACGAGTCCGAGATCGTCGTCATCGGTGCGGGGGCCGCCGGGCTCTCGCTGGTCCACCACCTCACCGCGGACGGCGCGTCGCCCACCGTGATCCTGGTGGACGCTCCGGAGGGGCCGTTGCGCCCGCCCGAACGCACCTGGTGCTTCTGGGAGGCGGGCGACGGGGACTACGAGGAGGCGGTGGTCGCCTCCTGGCCGCGGTTGCGGGTGCTCGGCCCGGACGGCACCGCGCTGGTCCGGCGACCGGATCCGCTGCGGTACAAGATGATCCGCTCCACCGGCTTCGAGACGTTCGTGGGCCGTGCCCTGGCCGCACGCCCCACCGTGCGGCGGGTGTGCGCCGAGGTCGACACGGTGCGGAACGTCCCGGGCGGCGCCGAGATCGGCGGCACCACGGCCGAGGGGCGCCGGATGACGCTGCGCGCCCGCTGGGTGTACGACTCACGTCCGCCGCGGTCGCTGCCTCCCGCGCGTTCCACGCTGTTGCAGCACTTCCGGGGCTGGTTCGTGCGGACCGGGCGCCCGGTGTTCGACCCGGATGTGGCGTCGCTGATGGACTTCCGGACTCCGCAGCCCGCCCGGGGCCTGTCGTTCGGCTACGTGCTGCCGCTGGCGCCGGACGAGGCTCTGGTGGAGTACACCGAGTTCTCCCCCGCCCCGCTGGGCGACGACGCCTACGAACGGGCGCTGCGGCACTACACCGGCGAGGTCCTCAAGCTGGGGGCGTTGCGGGTCCGGGCCGTCGAGCAGGGCGTGATCCCGATGACCGACGCGGTGTTCCCGCGGCGGGTGGGGGACGCGGTGTTCCGCATCGGCACCGCGGGAGGGGCGACCCGTCCGGCGACCGGGTACACGTTCGCGGCGATCCAGCGGCAGAGCCGCGCCATCGCCGACGCCTACCGCCGGGGCGCCGAACCGGTGCCGCCCCCGCCGTATCCGGCCCGCTCCCGCGCCATGGACGCGGTGCTGCTGCGCGCCCTGGACCGGGGGCGGGTGGACGGCGCCGCGTTCTTCACCGGCCTGTTCGCCCGTACCCCGCCCGAACGGCTGCTGCGTTTCCTCGACGGGCGTTCCCGCCCGTGGGAGGACATCGCGATCGGCCTGAACACGCCGGTGTGGCCGATGCTGCGCACCGCCGCCGAACTTCCGCTGCTGCCCCGTCGCCGACCTTCCCGGGAGCGTCCATGACCATGCTGCGGGACTCCGATCTCGCCGCCGCCTTCGACCGTGCCGCCACCACCTACGACCGGCTGGTGGCGGCCAACCCCGGATACCACTCCCATCTGCGGCGTTCGGCCCGCAGGCTGCGGCTGCCCGGCGGCGGCGCCGGGCTGCGGGTGCTGGATCTGGGGTGCGGAACGGGCGCGTCCACGGCCGCGCTGTTGCGGGCCGCGCCGCACGCGGAGATCACCGCGGTGGACGCCTCGGCGGGGATGCTGGAACGCGCCGCCGCCAAACCCTGGCCCCCGAACGTGCGGTTCGTGCACGCCCCGGTGGAACGGCTGGCCGACGCCGGGGTGCACGGGCCGTTCGACGCCGCGTTCGCCGCGTACCTGCTGCGGAACGTCACCGACCCGGACGGGGTGCTGGCGGCGATCCGGGCGCTGCTGGGGCCGCCGCTGGGCCGGCTGGCGGTGCACGACTACACGCTCAGCGGGTCGCCGTTGCACCGGGCGGTCTGGGCGGCGGTCTGCCGGGGGATCATCATCCCGGCGGGGTCCCTCACCGGGAACGCGGACCTGTACCGCTACCTGCAACGCAGCGTGGAGGGCTTCGACACCGCCGCCGGGCTGCGGGACCGGATGGCCGCGGCCGGGTTCCGGGACGTGCGGGTGCTGCCGGTGTCGGGCTGGCAGACCGGCATCGTGCACACCGTGGTCGGCCGGCGGTGACCGCGCCCAGGGACCGGCGGGCGTGCGTGCTGGCGACGCCCGGCGGGCGGGACCGATGCACGGGGGACGTGCCGCGCGTCGCCGTCGTCGGCGGGGGCGTCGCCGGGCTGGCCGCCGCCACCGGACTGGCCGAACGCGGCGCCGAGGTCACCGTGTACGAGCGGGAGCCGGTGCTCGGCGGGCGGGTGGCGGGCTGGCCGGTCACGCTCGCGGACGGGTCGCGCGTCACGATGAGCCGGGGATTCCATGCGTTCTTTCGCCAGTACTACAACCTGCGGGGCCTGCTGCGGCGGGTCGACGGCGGGCTGGGGATGCTGGCGGGGCTGCCGGACTATCCGGTGCGGCACTCCGGCGGGATGCGGGACGGGTTCGCGCGGGTGCCGAGGACGCCGCCGTGGAGCGCGCTGGGGTTCGTGGCGCTCAGCCCGTCGTTCGGCTGGCGGGATCTGGCGCGGATGGACCCGCTGGCCGCCTCGCCGCTGCTGGACGTGCGGGTGCCGGAGGTCTACGACCGGCTCGACGCGACCGGCGCGCGGGACTTCCTGGATTCCATCCGGTTCCCCGCCGCCGCCCGGCATCTGGCGTTCGAGGTGTTCTCGCGGAGCTTCTTCGCCGATCCGGGCGAGCTGTCGGCGGCCGAGCTGGCGCTGATGTTCCACATCTACTTCCTGGGGTCGGCCGAGGGGCTGCTGTTCGACGTGCCGGCCGAGCCGTTCCCGCAGGCGTTGTGGGATCCGCTGGCCGCCTATCTGGAGCGGCGCGGGGTGCGGCTGCGGCCCGGGACGCCGGTCGAGCAGGTCCGGCCGCGTCCCGGCGGAGGCGTGGTCGTCCACGCGGACGGGACCGGCGACCACCATGACGCCGTCGTCCTCGCCCTGGACGTCGAGGGCCTGCGGGGTCTGGTCGAGCGTTCTCCCGGCCTCGGCGACGAGGACTGGCGGGCGCGTGTCGGGCGGCTGCGGACCGCTCCCCCGTTCCTGGTGACGCGGCTGTGGCTGGACCGGCCGGTGCGCGCCGACCGGCCGGGGTTCCTGGGCACCGGCGGTTACGGGTCGCTGGACAACGTGAGCGTCCTGGAACGCTGGGAGGGCGAGGCCGCCCGCTGGTCGGCCCGCACCGGTGGCTCGGTGGTGGAGCTGCACGCCTACGCGGTGGATCCGCGGGCCGATCCCAAGATCGAGCAGGAGCGCCTGCTCGCGCAGCTCCACCACGTCTACCCCGAGACCCGCGACGCCCGGATCATCGACGTCCGGCATCTGTGGCGGCGGGACTGCCCGCTCTTCGCCACCGGTTCCTACCGCGACCGGCTCACCGTGCAGACCTCCGACCCGGCGGTGACGGTGGCCGGTGACCATGTGCGCACCGGGCTTCCGGTGGCGCTGATGGAACGCGCGGCCACCAGCGGGTTCCTGGCGTCGAACGCGCTGCTGGCGCGCTGGGGCGTGCGCGGCCAGACGCTGTGGACGGTCCCCCGCCGGGGCCGTTCCGGGTTGCTGCGCGCGGTGGCCGCCCTGGGCAGGCGTCAGCCCGGGAAACGACCCGAGGCCCGCAACGCCCAGCGCCGTTCGGCGTAGGCGAGGTCGTCGCGCCACAGCCGCCCGGCCGCCAGCCGCATGAGGGGACGCACCAGCGGCGAGACCCTGCGGGCGGCGGCGAACCCGGGCCGCTCGGACGTGGCGATGACCGCCTCGATCACCGCCGTGCGGGGGCGGCCGTGCACGTCCGGCGCGAGCGGGGTGGCGTGGGTCTCCACGACGGAGGTGCGGCCCTCGCCCTCGGTGATGTGCATGACGACCGTGCGGGGCTCGGGGGCGGTGAAGGTGGCGCGGACCGGGACGACGGCGCGCCCGGCGACCTTGAACGACACGTCGACCGTGAAGTCGTCGTCCGGCGGGGCGCTCACCACCGTCAGGTCCACGAACGAGTACGGGTGGTACCAGCCGCCGTGCCAGGGATCGAGGCGGTTGGCGACCACGTCCTCGGGCTCGCAGACGCCGACGCCGGTGAACACCGCGTCGATCGACGCCGCCGGGCGCGGCCTGGCAGGGATCACCGGGCGTTCCAGCGGGGGCTCGCCCCCCAGGTCGTCCAGCCGGACCCACACCAGCACCCCGTCGTCGTGGGCGGGATAGGGGTCCCAGCCCGCGCACGAGGCGCCGTCCAGCGCCAGCCCGTGCCAGTGGCAGACCACCGCGCCGCCGACGACGCGGCTGTCCCGCAGCGGGGCGCCCAGATGCGGGCACGCGCCGGGTCCGGCGTGCAGCCGCCCGGCGCGGTCGCGCCAGGCGATGACCTCCAGACCGCCGATGCTGCGCCCGAACGGGCGGGCGCCCCGGCCGATCTCGCGGGAGGCCCCCAGCACGTACCAGTTGCCGGACGGCCTGGCGGTCGCCTGCTTCAACGCGTGCGCGATGAGGGCGGGCCGGGCCTCGCGCCAGGTCGGCCGCTGGTGATGCCAGGGCACCGGGCGTCGCAGCCGCAACGGGATGCGGGGGCGGTTCACCGGGAGGACTCCTTCGGCCGGGTGACGGGAAGGGGTTCGGGGCGGCGGGCCAGCAGCCGGAACGCGGCGACCCGGCCGGCCCCGGCGAGCGCCACCGCCGCCCGCCGCCTGCGGGGCACCACGGCCCGCCGGTGCAGCACCGCGTATCCCTGGGCGTCGATGACGCGCAGGATGTCCCGGTAGAGGGTGCGGGCGGTCTCGATGCACGGGCGGGACGCGGGCTGGAGCATCCGCAGCCCGGGCTCGGCGGTGCGGTAGGCGGCGTGCGCGAGGCCGGCGGCGGCCCGCAGCGCGGCCGGGATCCGGCGGTCGGTCCGGCCGGTGTCGCGGCTCCAGCGCAGCAGGGCGCGGTCGACCCCGTGCGCGGCCAGCAGGTCCTCGGGCAGGTAGACGCGGCCCCGGTCCAGGTCCTCGCCCACGTCCCGCAGGAAGTTGGTGAGCTGGAAGGCGATGCCCAGGGCCGCGGCGTGGGGGGCGGCCTCCTCCTGGGGCGCGACGGTGCCGAGCACCGGCAGCATCTGCAGCCCGATCACCGCGGCCGACCCGTGCATGTACGCCTCCAGGTCGGCGTAGCTGGCGTAGCCGGTGACGTGCAGATCGGCGCGCATGGACGCCATGAAGTCGGTGAAGTGCCGGTGGTCGATGCCGTACCGGGCGGCGGTGTGCGCGACCGCCCGCACCACCGGCCGGCCGCTGGTGCCGGACCGCAGCCCGGCGGTCAGGTCGGCCTCCAGCCGGTGCAGCGCGGCGGCCCGCTGCTCGATGGTGGCGGTGGTCCCCAGGTCGTCGACGATGTCGTCGGCCCAGCGGGCGAAGCCGTACAGGGCGTGCACCGCGGGCCGCCGGGCCACCGGCAGCAGCCGGGTCGCCAGGAAGTAGGTGCGGCCGTGCCGGGCGTTGAGCCGCCGGCAGTGCGCGTAGGCGGCGCGCAGGGTGGGATCGGTGATCCCCGCGGCGTCCAGTTCTCGTCGCGTCATCGCGGTCGTGTCCTTCATCGGGCTCTCGGCTGGGGGGCACGGCCGGGCCGGCCCCGGGCGGAGGAGCGGGCGGGGGGCCGGGGGGTGCCGGTGATGCGCGCGGCGGCGAGCCTGCCGGAGATGAGCACGGTGGGGATGCCGACGCCGGGGGTGGTGCCGCATCCGGCGATCACGGCGTTGGCGACGCCGCGGACGAGGTTGCGGGGCCGGAACGGGCCGGTCTGCGGGAAGGTGTGCGCCACCGAGAACGGGGATCCGGCGGCGTGCCCCTGTGCCGTCCAGTCGGCGGGGGTGACCAGGCGTTCGCGTTCGATGGCCGCCTCGGACCCGGCCAGTCCCCGGTCGCGCAGCACGGCCAGCAGTTCGTCGCGGTAGCGGGGCGCCAGGTCGCGCCACTCGTCGGCGCCGGGGCCGACGGCGGTGTTGGGGCACGGCGCCAGCACGTAGTACAGCTCCCGGCCCGCCGGGGCCAGCCCGGGGTCGGTGGCGGTCGGCCGGGTGACCAGCAGGGACGGGTCGCTCATCGGCCGTCCGGTGCGGGTCAGCTCGTCGAAGGTGCGTTCCCAGGCGGCGCCGAACGACAGCGTGTGGTGCCCGGTCGCGGGCCAGGTGCGGTCGGTGCCCACATGCCAGACGACCGCCGAGGGCGAGTGGGTGAGCGGTATGAGGCGGCGCGGCGTCCGCCCCAGCAGCCGGTACACGATCGGCAGGTCGGGGGTGAGCACGACGGCGTCGCAGGCGATCCGCCGCCCGTCCGCCAGGTGCACGGCGGTGACCCGGTCGCCGGACCGCTCCAGCCGGGTGACCTCGCCGTCCCAGTGGAACTCGGCCCCGGCGTCCAGCGCCGAGGCCGCCATGGCGCGCGGCAGGGCGTGCATGCCGTCGCGGGGGAAGTACACCCCGGCGACGGTGTCCATGTAGGCGATCACCGCGTACGCCGCCAGTGCCCGTGCCGGTGGCAGCCCGGCGTACAGCGCCTGGAAGGAGAACACCCGCCGCAGCCGCTCGTCGGACAGGAACCGGCGGATCCGGCCGTCCAGCCGCCCGAACCCGCCGAGCATCGCCAGCCGCGCCAGGTCGGGGGTGAGCAGTTGCAGCGGCGAGTCGAAGTTGGCGTCGATGAACCGCCGCATCTGCGCCGCGTACAGGTCGGTCAGCCAGCCGCGCAGCCGCCGGTAACCGGCCGCCTCGCCCGGCCCGGCGAACCGGCGGACCTCCTCCTCCATCGCCTCGGCGTCGGTGTGCACCTCCAGGTGCGAGCCGTCGGCGAAACGGGCGTGGTAGGCCGGCTCCAGCCGCATCAGGTCCAGCCGGTCGGCGAGCTCGTCGCCGACCGCCGCGAACGCCTCCTCGGCCAGGTGCGGCATGGTCAGCACGGTGGGGCCGGAGTCGGCGTGGTAGGCGCCGCCCAGGTCGAGGCGGCCGGCGCGCCCGCCGGGGCCGGTCGAGCGTTCCACGACCGTCACCCGCCGTCCCGCGCCCAGCAGGTGCAGGGCGGCCGACAGGCCGGCCAGCCCGGCGCCGACGACCACGACGTGGTCGGTCGGTCCCCGCACCGCCCTCACCGGCGGTCTCCGCGCATCGGGTGTGTGGCGCCGGTGCGAGGCATGGCCGCTCCCCCCTGCTCATGTCCGGCCGGTGCCGGGGCACGCGGCTCTACGTACCCCGGGCGGCGGGCGTTGCACCCTCGGACACGCGGACGGGCCGCCACGCCGGCGAGATCATCGACAGGGCGGCGACGCGCCGCCGCACGCCGTGCCCGCCCGCCTTCCGGTCGGCGGGGCCGGGCCGGGGCGGCCAGCAGGCGGCGCGCCCAGCAGCATCAGCGCGGCGGGCAGGGGTGACCGCCGGCCTGGCCCGGTCGCGCGACCGGGCCTGAAGATCACCCGGTGCCGCCGGTCAGCCAGCGCAGCGGGTTGTCGTGCAGGATCGTGCGCAGGGCGGCCTCGTCGACCCCGGCGGCGCGCAGCGCGGGCAGGAAGACCTCGAACAGGTAGCCGTAGCCCGCGCCGCCGTACCGCCTGATCTGGACCATCCGGGACACGCCGGTGCTCAGCAGGATCCGCTCGCCGTGCCCGGTCTCCAGCAGTTCCAGCACGTGGCGCACCCGGGCGCCGAGGGCGGTGTGGTCCTCCCCGGCCAGGCCGACGGTGCCGAACGCGACATAGGCGCCGGTCTCGGCGATCTTGCGGTGCGCGCCGGGGTCGTTCACCAGGTCCTGGCCGCCGACCGCGACCCGCTCGGCGGGCAGCCCGGCGGAGGTGAGGATCTCCAGCAGGGTCATCCCGGCCCGCCCGTAGGTGGCCACCGCCAGCCCCGACTCCTGCGCGGCCAGCGCGGCGGCGCGCAGCGCCCGCTCCTCGGCCGCGGTGGGCGCCGGCCCCCAGCAGCCGATCTCGCCGATCACGCCGGGCAGCGAGCTGGTGCCGTCCATCCCGAACCCGATCTCGGCCAGCAGCAGCTCGGCCAGCCGGTCCTCGTCGGCCCCGGCGGTCTCCTGCGGCGCGAACGGCTCGGTGAAGAACCCGGTCCCGGCCACCACGGCGACCCGGGCCCCGGCGCTGATCCGCGACAGCATCGCGGCGTTGCGGCCCATGCCCTGGCAGGTCAGGTCGACGACCAGGGAGAGCCCGTGGCCGGTGCGCAGCCCGCCCAGCTCGGCGGTGACCGCCTGCTCCTCGTCCAGCCAGCGGCGCGGGTCGGACGGGACCTCGGTCAGCCGGCGCTGCGGCCAGCGCAGGTCCAGCTGCAGGTGCTCGTGGCAGAGCACGGACCCGGTGACGTCGGACACCGGGATGCTTCCGGTCACGGTGCGCAGCAGCCCGGGCTGCGTGGAAGGGGTCATGTGCACCGAGGTTACGTCATGTTTGCCCTAATCAAGGCTGGGATTGGGTTTTTCGGCCGGGTTTTCGGGCAACGCGCCCGCGCGTGCGCGCACGACGGCGGCGCCCGCCGGGCCGCCGGCCCGGATCCCTGTGAAACTGTGAAGCGTCTCACCATCCGCCGGCCCGGGGGGCCGCGTCCGGGGCATCGCGCGCCCCGGGGCACAATGGAGGCGTGATCTGCCAGGACTGCCGGGAACGCCGCCACGAGGAGTGCCGCGGCGGTTCCTGGTGCGCCTGCCAGCACCGGACCACCCCGGCGACCCCCGCCGCCAGGGCCGAACGCGGCCGGGACGCCGCGGAGCGGGACGGCTCCGCGGGCACCGAGCCCCCGGTCAATTGGGTCAGGCAGGGATGATCGGCACCGGACGTCCACATGCCGGACGCGACTGGACAGCCCGTCCGGCCGCATGTCACCCTCGAGTCATGACGCCTGCGAACCCGACGCTGGTCAAGCGCCGGCACGTCGACTTCCTGCGGGTACGCAGCGCGATCTGTCTGTGACGCCCTGACCACGCCCATGCAGTCATCCAGCGTGGTGCGCCGGCGTCACCCTTAACCCCGTACCGCTCACCGTCGAGCCGGCCGTTAAGCCTGCCGGTGCGCTGCGCGTCGCTCTTCCCGAACTAGGAACAGGACGCGGACCGTGCCACCCAGCGTGAAGCGCAAGAGAGGCGAGGGCCAGTGGGCCCTCGGCTATCGCGAGCCCCTCAACAAGAACGAGGAGAACAAGAAGAACGACGACGGGCTGAACGTCCGCCGCCGGATCATCGACATCTACTCCAAGGCCGGCTTCGACTCCATCGACCCGGCCGACCTGCGCGGCCGGTTCCGCTGGTACGGCCTGTACACCCAGCGGCGGCCCGGGATCGACGGCGGCAAGACCGGCTCGCTGCCCGACGAGGAGCTCGACGACCGCTACTTCATGCTGCGGGTGCGGATCGACGGCGGCCAGCTCGACGCCCGCCAGCTGCGGGTCATCGGCGACATCTCCAACCGGTACGCCCGCGGCACCGCCGACGTCACCGACCGGCAGAACATCCAGCTGCACTGGATCGAGATCGAGAGCGTCCCGGCGATCTGGGAGGCGCTGGAGTCGGTCGGCCTGTCGACCACGGAGGCGTGCGGCGACACCCCGCGCGTGATCATCGGCTGCCCGCTGGCGGGCATCGCCGAGGACGAGATCATCGACGCCACCCCGCAGATCGCCGAGGTGGCCGAGCGGTACATCGGCTCGCCGGAGTTCTCCAACCTGCCGCGCAAGTTCAAGACCGCCATCGCCGGGTGCGCCTCGCACTGCACGGTGCCGGAGATCAACGACGTGGCGTTCGTCGGGGTCCGCAACGAGGCCGGTGAGGCCGGCTACGACCTGCTGGTCGGCGGCGGGCTGTCCACCAACCCGATGTTCGCCCAGCGGCTCGGCACCTTCGTCAAGCCCGAGCAGGTGCACGAGGTCTGGAAGGGCGTGGTCTCGGTGTTCCGGGACTACGGCTACCGGCGGCTGCGCAGCCGCGCCCGGATCAAGTTCCTGGTCAAGGACTGGGGCGCGGCCAGGTTCCGCGAGGTGCTGGAGAAGGAGTACCTGGGCTACGCGCTGCCGGACGGCCCGGCCGCCGACGCCCCGCTGCCGCACCGCGACCACGTGGGCGTGCACCGGCAGAAGGACGGCAACTTCTACGTGGGCTTCGCGCCGCGGGTGGGCCGCCTCAACGGCGACCTGCTGAACGTGATCGCCGACCTGGCCACCGAGTACGGCTCGGGCCGGGTGCGCACCACCGCCGAGCAGAAGATGGTCATCCTCGACGTTCCCGAAGAGCGGACGCAGGCGCTGGCCGACGCGCTGGCCGAGCACGACCTGCAGGTCACCCCGTCGGTGTTCCGCCGGCAGACGATGGCCTGCACCGGCATCGAGTACTGCAAGCTGGCGATCGTCGAGACCAAGCAGCGCGGCATGGACCTGATCGAGGAGCTGGAGAAGCGGCTGCCCGACTTCGACCAGCCGCTGTCGATCAACATCAACGGCTGCCCGAACGCCTGCGCCCGCATCCAGGTCGCCGACATCGGCCTGAAGGGCCAGCTCGTGGTGGACGAGAACGGCGAGCAGGTGGAGGGCTTCCAGATCCATCTGGGCGGCCAGGTCGGCGCCTCGTTCGGCAAGAAGGTCCGCGGGCTGAAGACCACCTCCGCGGGGCTGGCCGACTACGTCGAGCGGGTCGTGCGCAGGTACGACGAGCAGCGGGCCGAGGGCGAGAGCTTCGCCGAGTGGGTGGCCCGCGCCGACGACGCCGACCTCCAGTAGGGCCGTTTCCGTTCCGTTACCAGTGAGACGTACGAGACACGTGAGGCAGGAATGAGCGAACGCGCCGCGCCGTTCTACTGCCCGTATTGCGGCGAGGAGGACCTCCGGCCGCTGGAGGGCGAGGGCAGTTGGTACTGCGCCGACTGCGCCCGGTCCTTCCGGCTGAGGTTCCTCGGTGTGGGGGCGCCCTCGGGGGCCCCCTCCGACGACGACCGCGGCGCGCAGCCATGACGCTCGGGATAGGAGCCCGCATGCCCCCCTTGACGGTCCTGGATTCGCCCACCGACCGCCCTGTCCTCGATCTCCGCGACGTCGCCGAGTCGGCCGCGGAGGCGCTCAAGGACGCCTCCGCGCTGGAGATCGTCCGCTGGGCGGTGGCCACGTTCGGGGACCGGATCTGTCTGACCTCCTCGATGTCGGACGCCGCGCTGATCCACCTGGTCTCCACGGTCAAGCCGGGCATCGACGTGCTGTTCGTGGACACCGGCTACCACTTCGCCGAGACCATCGGCACCCGGGACGCGGTGGAGGCGGTCTACCCGGTCAACGTGATCAACGTGACCCCGTCCCGCACGGTCGAGGAGCAGGAGGCCGCGCTCGGCCCCCGGCTGTACGGCCGCAACCCGGACCTGTGCTGCCACCTGCGCAAGGTGGAGCCGCTGGGCCGCGCCCTGGAGGGCTACATGGCCTGGTTCAGCGGGATCCGCCGCGAGGAGACCGCCAGCCGCCGCGAGCGCAAGGTCATCGAGTGGGACGGCAAGCGCGGCATGGTCAAGGTCAACCCGATCCTCAACTGGACCCAGCAGGAGATGGACGACTACATCTCCGACAACGGGATCCTGGTCAACCCGCTGCACCACGACGGCTACCCCTCGATCGGCTGCGCGCCCTGCACCCGGCGGGTGGCCCCGGGCGAGGACCCGCGCAGCGGGCGCTGGGCCGGGCTGGGCAAGTCCGAATGCGGCATCCACCTGTGACCTGGACCGGGCCGCACCCGTCCGAGGTGCCGCTGGTCGCGGTGGCGCACGGCAGCCGGGACCCGCGGGCGGCGGCGACCGTCGAGGACCTCCTCGACGCGGTCCGCGCCCGCCGCCCCGGGCTGCCGGTGCACACCTCGTTCCTGGACCACGCCCCGCCCTCCCCGGACCGGGTGCTGCAGGGCCTGGACGCCGACGCGGCGGTGGTGCTGCCGCTGCTGCTGACCGCCGCCTACCACAGCAAGATCGACATCCCCGGCGTGCTGGCCGGGGTGCGCACCGCCCGCCCCCGGCTGGGCCTGCGCACCGCCGGCACGCTGGGCCCCCACCCGCTGCTGGTCGCCGCCCTGGAGCGCCGTCTGGCCGAGGCGGGCGTGGCCTGCGGCGATCCCCGTACCGCCGTGGTGCTGGTCGCGGCCGGGTCCAGCGACCCCGCCGCCAACGCCACCATCTGGAGCATGGCCCGGCGGTGGCGCGAGGCCGGCTGGTGGGGCGTGGTGCCCGCGTTCGCCTCCGCCGCCGGCCCCTCCCCCGCCGACGCGGTCGCCGCGCTGCTGGACGCCGGCGCCCCGCGTGTGGCGGTGGCCTCCTACTTCCTGGCTCCGGGCTACTTCGCCGACAAGGTCCGCGCCGAGTCGCTGTCGGCCGGCGCCGCCGTCGTCTCCGACGTGCTGGGCGCCGCCCCCGAACTCGCCGACCTCGTCCTGCACCGCCACGACGAGGCCCTGTCCGGTCTGCGCCAGGCCGCCGCCGTCTGACCGGCCCCGTCCCGAGGACGGGCGGACGGTCCTCGCTCCGCTCCGGTCGCCCGTCTGCATGGCCGTCCCCCTCACGGGTACGCGCACGGCATGACCGAACGAGAGGATCTCGGACACGAGCCCGAGCAGACCCACGACCGCGACTTCGCCCCCGTGAACCGGGGCTCCGACGCCCGCGGCGCCAGCGTGCACCCGGACGCCGTGGCTCCGCAGGAGGAGGGCTACGCCCGGCAGGAGGACGTGAGCGGCACCGGGACCCCCGGCGTCGACGTCGGCCACCCGGACTCCATCCAGCCCACCGAAGAGGGCGTCGAGGAGGCCGAACGCGGCGACGCCACCCGCGGTCACTGACCGTCCGCACGACTCCCGGCCGCCCTGCGCTCGCAGGGCGGCCGGGAGTCGTGCGGGGGCGCCGGGGCCGTCAGGGGCGGGACTTGCGGTGTTCCCACCAGGCGGTGAAGGCGCGGCGGACGGGGGCGTGGTGCTCGTCGTCCACGATGGTGATGTCGCCCATGATCGATTTGGCGTTGATCGTGACGACGGGGACCGCATGGCCCGGCTCGGGGCGGTGGATCCGGATCCGCCGGTCGCCCATCACGGCGTAGCCGGTCATCCGGACGTCCACCCCGTCCGGCACGATGATCTTGATGTCGCCCATCACCGCGGTGGCGACGATGGCGACCTCGCCGCGCGGGACCTGGGCGTCGCGCAGGTCCAGCACCACGTCGCCCATGATCGACTGGACGTGCAGCTCGTCCTCGATGCGGCCCACGATGCGCTCCCGGCAGTCGCCCATCACGGCCGAGAACCGGCGGGTGGGCAGCCGGGGCGCGGGCTCGGCCCCGGGGGCGCCGACGCCGGGCAGGTCGGAGGTGATCTTCTCCAGCTCGCCGCGGGTGGTGGCGGTGTAGGCGGCCGCGGTGCGCTCGGTCAGCTCCGCGAACGTCAGGCGGCCCTCGACCGAGGCGATCCGCAGCCGCTCCACGGTCGCCTCCCGCTCGGCGTCCGAGGCGCGCACCGAACCGGGGGACTCTGCGGATGCCGGCGGTCGCGGATGCGACGGGCCCGGCTGCGGGGTGGAGTGGCTCATGTCCCACAAGTTACGTCGTCGGCGGCCGCGCACCCTCCGCCGCGCGTAGGAGATCTCCCCCTTGCTTGAGGAGGATCCGATCCGGGCCGCCTCCGAACCCCGTTCTGTATCGTGTCCACCAGCAGCGACGGGCAGGAGCGAAACGATGACGCACGAGGTGTTCAACCAGGTCCCCCCGCTGGAAGGGCACGACCTCGCCGACGATCCGGCGTTGCTGGAGGGCCTGGAGCGGGAGGGCGCCGGATGGGCCGCCGCCGAGCTGCACGAGCTGGGCCGGCTGGCGGGGACCCGCCGGGCCCAGGAGTGGGGACGGCTGGCCAACGAGCACCCGCCGGTCCTGCGCACCCATGACCGGTACGGGCACCGCATCGACGAGGTGGAGTTCCATCCCGCCTGGCACGAGCTGATGAACGTGGCCGTCACGCACGGCCTGCACGCCGCGCCGTGGGCGGACGGCCGGGAGGGCTCGCACGTGGCGCGGGCCGCCAAGTTCTACGTGTGGCGGGTCGACGCCGGGCACGGCTGCCCGATCTCCATGACGTACGCGGCCGTTCCCGCGCTGCGCCGCAGCCCCGAACTGGCCCGTCAGTACGAGCCGCTGCTCGCCGAGCGGACCTACGACTTCGGCCTGCGCCCGCCGCTGACCAAGACGGCGATCCTGGCGGGCATGTCGATGACCGAGAAGCAGGGCGGCTCGGACGTGCGCGCCAACACCACGCGGGCCACGCCGCAGCCGGACGGCACGTACCGGCTGGTGGGGCACAAGTGGTTCACCAGCGCGCCGATGTGCGACGTGTTCCTGGCGCTGGCCCAGGCCCCGGGCGGGCTGACCTGCTTCCTGGTGCCGCGGGTCCTGCCGGACGGGTCGCTGAACCCGATGCGGCTGATGCGGCTGAAGGACAAGCTCGGCAACAAGTCCAACGCCTCCTCGGAGATCGAGTACGAGAACGCGGTGGCCTGGCGGGTCGGTGAGGAGGGCCGCGGGGTCCGCACCATCATCGAGATGGTCAACATGACCCGGCTGGACTGCCTGATCGGGGCGGCGGCCGGGATGCGGCAGGGCGTCACCATGGCCGCGCACCACGCCGCGCACCGCAGGGCGTTCGGCGCGTACCTGGCCGACCAGGCGCTGATGCGCAACGTGCTGGCCGACCTGGCGGTGGAGTCGGAGGCGGCGACCGTGCTGATGACACGGGTGGCCGGGGCGACCGACCGGGCGGTGCGCGGGGACGAGGCCGAGGCGGCCTTCAGGCGGCTGGCGGTGGCGGTCGGCAAGTACTGGGTGACCAAGCGCTGGCCCGCGCACGCCGCCGAGTCGCTGGAGTGCCTGGGCGGCAACGGGTACGTCGAGGAGTCGGGGATGCCCCGCCTGTTCCGCGAGTCGCCGCTGAACTCCATCTGGGAGGGCTCGGGCAACGTGGCGGCGCTGGACGTGCTGCGCGCGATGGCCCGCGAGCCGCAGTCGGTGGAGGCGTTCTTCGGCGAGGTGCGGGCCGCCGCCGGGGCCGACGCCCGGCTCGACGCGGCGGCCCGCGAGCTGAAGGACTCGCTGGCCGACCCGGCCACGCTCGAGATCCGCGCCCGCCGGGTGGTGGAGCGGATGGCGCTGGTGCTGCAGGGCGCGCTGCTGGTCCGGTACGGGCACCCGGCGGTCGCGGACGCGTTCTGCGCCTCCCGGCTGGCGGGCGACTGGGGCGCGGCGTTCGGCACCCTGCCGCCGGGCCTGGACCTGGCCCCGATCATCGACCGGGCCACCCCCAAGCTCGGATAGCCCCTCCGGCGGCGATGGAACGCCGGGTCCGCCCGGACCCGGCGTTCTCTTCGGATCCTATACATACATGCAGTCTGTATGTATGGTGATCGCACCGCAACCCCCGAAGGGAACCGACGCCATGACCGCCACCCGACAGGACCCGACGCCCACGGCCACCGAGCTGCTGCGCGGGCTGGACGAGGAGTACACCGCGTTCGCCGACCTGATCGCACCGCTGGACGACGCCGCCTGGACCGCCCCCACCCGCTGCACCGGCTGGCAGGTCCGCGACGTGGCCGGCCACGTGGTGCTCGACGTCGTCGAGTCGCTCGACGGCACGATCGGCGCCCACACGCCCGACGAGCAGGCCGCGCGGCTGCGCGACCGGTCCCCCGCCGAGGTGGCCGACCTGCTGCGGCGGTCCGCGCCCGGGCTGACCGCGCTGCTGGAGAAGTTCGACGAGACCGCCTGGGCCGCGCCCGCCCCGGTGGCCGGACGGACCATGTACAACGGCGTGCTCACCCTGTGGTACGACACGTTCGTCCACGCCGACGACATCCGGGCGGCGCTGGGCCTGCCCGGCCGGCACGAGCCGGCGGCGGTGGCCGCCTGCGTCGCCTGGCTCCGCGCGGAGCTGGACCGCCTGGAGCGCGGGCCGCTGACCCTCGAGCTCGACGGGCTGCCGCGCCAGTCGGTCGGCACCGGCGGCCCCACGGTCACCGGCGACCCGATGCGCTTCGTGCTGGCCGCGTCGGGCCGTCTCGATCCGGCCGCGCTCGGCCTGGACGAGAAGGTGAACGTGCATCTCCTACCATGACCGCATGAACCGCAAGGTGGAACAGGGCGACGCGACCCGTGCGCAGCTCGTGGCGGCGGGCGTCGCCCTGTTCGCCGAGCGCGGCTTCGCCGGGACCTCCACCACCGAGATCGTCCGCCGCGCCGGAGTGACCCGGGGCGCCCTCTACCACCACTTCGCCGACAAGGAACGGCTGTTCGAGGCCTGCCACGCCGAGGTGCAGAAGGACCTCTACGCCCGGTGCGCCGCCGCCGCGTCCGCCGCGCCCCGGGACCACGCCGCCCAGATCGACGCGGGCGCCCAGGCGTTCCTGGACTCCTGCCTGGAGCCGCAGGTGCAGCGGATCCTGTTGCGGGAGGGACCGCTGGTGCTGGGCCGGGAGCGGTCCCTGCGCTTCGACGACCCGTACTGCTCGCGGCGGCTGCTGCGGGCGGCGCTGGTCGCGGCGGCGCGGGACGGGCTGCTGCCCGCCGAGCACGCCGAGCCGATGGCGCACGCCCTGTACGGCGCGCTCGACCAGGCCGGGAACGTGATCGCCGCCGCCGCCGACCCGGCCGCCGAGCGGGAGCGGATGGGCAAGGCGATCGCCGACCTGATCGCCGCTCTGCTACGCGCGAACGGCCCGCGCCCCGGTTCGTAGTGTCGCCGCCACGTCCTAAGCTCTGGCCCATGGGTTCGGCCTGCCGGTGCATCATCTGTCACGACTACGGTGATCGCGACCGGCTCGGCACCTTCGAACTGCGCACCATCGTGCACGTCCAGCAGTACGGGTGGAGCACGGTGCTGACCGGTCCCCGGGACGGCCGGCCCGGCTGGGCGTTCACCATCGGCCTGTGGCACACCCACCGCTCCCCCGAGCTGGTGGTGTTCGGGCTGGACCCGTACGACATGCAGACCATCGTCAACAACCTCGGCGAGCGCGCGGCGCAGGGCGCGACCCCCGCGCCCGGACAGGAGCGCCACGACGCCACCGAGCGGCATCCGGTCGCGCTGCGCCCGGTCGACACCCGCTGGTACGAACGGCTGGTGCCCGAGGCGGTGCGCTTCTACCGTTCCTCGCCGCTGCCGTTCCTGCAGGTGGTGTGGCCGGACGCGGCCGGGCTCTACCCGTGGCAGCCGGGCGCCGATCCGGCCCTGGCGTCCGCCCAGCCGTCGCTGTGGACGCCGCCCGCGGAGCATCCCCCCGGAGTCTGGACGAGCTGATCGGCGTGCTCGGCCCGGCGATCGACCACCTCACCACCCCGCGGCTCCTGCTGGAGCCGCTCACCGTCGAGCACGCCGAGGAGATGGTCTCCGTGCTGGACGACCCCCGCCTGCACGCCCACATCGGCGGCGAGCCGCTCACCCTGGAGGAGCTGCGGGCCCGCTACCGCCATCTGGTCGCCGGTCCCGCCCCGTTCCACCAGGAGGCGTGGCTGAACTGGATCGTCCGGCGGCGCCGCGACCACCGGCCCGTCGGCACCGTCCAGGCCACCATCACCCCCGGACCCCGGGCCGCCGTCGCCTGGGTCGTCGGCATGCCCTACCAGGGGTTCGGCTTCGCGACCGAGGCCGCCCGCGCCGTCATCGGCTGGCTGCGCGCCCACCACATCACCGACGTGCACGCCTGCATCCACCCCGACAACGCCCCCTCCAAGGCGGTCGCCCGCAAGCTGGGGCTGCGGCCCACCCGGGAACGCGCCGGCGACGAGGTCGTCTGGCGGCCGCCCCCGCCCGGCGACCCCGACCGGGCCGGATGACCGCGCCGGAGCAACGGGTCAGCCGATGACGATCAGGACGAAGTCCAGGTCGGCGGCGGCCGCGCGGAAGAAGTCCCGCACCCGGGCGTAGGTGCCCTCCAGCGGCTCCAGGCTCGCCCGGTCGGTCCACACGCCCGGCGGGTACGCGGCGGCCATCACCTCCGGGTCGTAGGCGGCGACGAGCCGGTCGAACGGCGTGCGCGCCAGGGCGCCGGCCACCCGCCGCACGTCGCCCGCGTCGAGGAAGGAGGTCTCCCCGCCCCGGTAGGGGGTCATGGCGCGGGCTCCCCCGGCGATGCCGGTCTCGCCCCCGGTGGCCAGGACCAGCAGCATGTCGAGGGCGTCCCAGGTCTTGTCCACGTCCAGCCACCGTTCACGGCGGTGCTCGTACACCGCGTCGAGCAGCGCGTCGGCCTCCTCCGGCGCGGCCTCGTCGACGGCCAGCCAGTCATCGAACGGCAGACGGACGTAGGACCCCGGGACTCCCATGCCGCAGACCGTAACGGCCCGCGCGTCCGGCCCGCCCGGGACCGGCGTCCCGGATCCGCCGGGGACGTCCGGGAGCGTCGCTCCGGCGGCGGGCGCTGGGCGGATTGGGCGGATTAACCTACCGTCGGGTAAACAAGTGTGTCTTTGCACGCCGGTCACGGAGGCGTACCGGGTACGGGACAATCAGGGACCGTTGGCAGCACGAACCGAGGGGTGGAAGCAGATGCCGGAGGTATGGCCGGGCTCGGCCTATCCGCTGGGCGCCACCTGGGACGGCACCGGCACCAACTTCGCGCTGTTCTCCGAGGTGGCGACCCGGGTGGAGCTGTGCCTGTTCGACGAGCACGGCAACGAGACCCGATGCGACCTGCCGGAGACCGACGGGTTCGTGTGGCACGGCTACCTTCCCGGGATCGGGCCCGGCCAGCGGTACGGCTACCGCGTGCACGGGCCGTACGACCCGCGCCGGGGGCACCGCTGCAACCCGGCCAAGCTGCTGCTGGACCCGTACGCCAAGGCGATCGAGGGCGGGGTGCGCTGGCACGGGTCGCTGTTCTCCTACCGGCTCGGCGACCCCGACGTGCTCAACACCGACGACAGCGCGCCGTACATGCCGAAGAACGTGGTGATCAACCCGTTCTTCGACTGGGGCGACGACCGGGCGCCCCGGATCCCGTACCACGAGACGGTGATCTACGAGGCCCATGTCAAGGGCCTGACCAGGCTGCATCCGGCCGTTCCCGAGGCGCAGCGGGGCACCTACGCGGGGCTGGCGCACCCGGCGATGATCGACCACCTGCTGGACCTGGGCGTCACCGCGGTCGAGCTGATGCCGGTCCACCAGTTCGTCCCCGAGCACGCGCTGGTGGCGCGGGGGCTGACCAACTACTGGGGCTACAACACCATCGGGTTCCTGGCCCCGCACAACGCCTACAGCTCCTCCGGCCAGCTCGGCGAGCAGGTGCTGGAGTTCAAGGCGATGGTGCGGGCCCTGCACCAGGCGGGCATCGAGGTCATCCTCGACGTGGTCTACAACCACACCGCCGAGGGCGACCACCTGGGGCCGACACTGTGCTTCCGGGGCATCGACAACGCCGCCTACTACCGGCTCCGCGACGACGACAAGCGCTACCACCTCGACTACACCGGCTGCGGCAACTCCCTGAACGTCCGGCATCCGCACGCGCTGCAGCTCATCATGGACTCGCTGCGGTACTGGATCCTCGAGATGCACGTGGACGGGTTCCGCTTCGACCTGGCCTCGGCGCTGGCCCGCGAGCTGCACGACGTGGACCGGCTCAGCGCCTTCTTCGACCTGGTCCAGCAGGACCCGGTGGTCTCCCAGGTCAAGCTGATCGCCGAGCCGTGGGACGTGGGCGAGGGCGGCTACCAGGTCGGCAACTTCCCGCCGCTGTGGACCGAGTGGAACGGCAAGTACCGGGACACGGTGCGGGACTTCTGGCGCGGCGGCTACGCGGCGATGCCGGAGTTCGCCTCCCGGCTGACCGGCTCCTCGGACCTGTACGAGCACGGCAACCGGCGGCCCATCGCCTCGATCAACTTCGTCACCTGCCACGACGGGTTCACGCTGACCGACCTGGTGTCCTACGACCGCAAGCACAACGAGGCCAACGGCGAGGACAACCGGGACGGCACCGACGACAACCGGTCCTGGAACTGCGGGCACGAGGGCCCGACCGACGACCCGGAGATCACCGCGCTGCGGGCGCGGCAGCGGCGCAACTTCCTGGCCACGCTGTTCCTGTCGCAGGGCGTGCCGATGCTGACCGCCGGCGACGAGCTGGGCCGCACCCAGCGCGGCAACAACAACGCCTACTGCCAGGACAACGAGGTCTCCTGGATCGACTGGAGCGGCGGCGAGGAGGACCTGGAGTTCGTCCGGACGCTGGCGCGGCTGCGCCGCGAGCATCCGGTGTTCCGGCGGCGGCGGTTCTTCCAGGGCCGCGGCGGGCACGGGGAACTGGGCGACATCGCCTGGCTGACCCCGGCGGGCACCGAGATGACCGACTCCGACTGGCACGCCGGCTACGCCAAGTCGCTGTGCGTGTTCCTGAACGGCGAGGCCATCACCGAGCCGGACCCGCGCGGCCGGCGGGTGCGCGACGACTCGTTCCTGCTGCTGATCAACGCGCACTCGCAGTACGTGGAGTTCACCGTGCCGGGCCCGGAGTTCGGCGAGCGCTGGGAGTTCGTGCTGGACACCGCGGTCCCCGGGGGCGTCGGCGAGCGCGGCACGGTGAAGGCCTCCGACGTGGTGCAGGTGACCGGCCGTTCGATGATGGTGCTGCGCCGGATCTGAGGATCCGGCGCCCCGCGCGCCGGGCGGTCAGCAGCCGGGCAGGGTCCCGCCGCCGTAACCGTAGGTGATCTTCGGGCCGTAGTAGTAGATGTCCTGCACGCGGACCATGGTGATGATCTGGACCCGGCCGACGTAGTCGACGGTCTGGTCCGTCCACAGGTAGGTCAGGTAGTTGTCCATCCGGCCCAGGGTGTCCGGCCCGGCGACGCCGTCGGCGGTCAGGCCCTCCGCGCGCTGCCAGGCCACGGTCGCCGACGCGGTCTGCGCGCCGAACATGCAGTCGATCGAGGAGTACGCCAGCCTGCCGTCGGCGTACAGCAGGTGCTGGAACAGGCCCGCCCAGTTGCCGCTCCAGTACGTGCAGCCGTTGCACAGGGTGGCCTCGTTGCCGAAGTCGTCGTGCGCCGCGCCCGCGCCGTCGAGCACCTTGTTGGTGAGGCCGAAGGTGCCGAACTCGGCGTTCTTGTCGACGGCGTCGACGCCGGAGTCGCCGGGCGGCGCGGCCCGGGCGACCAGCGAGCGGACCTTCTCGGGCACGTCGGCGCCGTCCTTCGGGAGCGCGCGGGCCAGCCGCAGCAGGTCGTCCCGGGTCACCGTGCCGCGGACGGCGATCTGGTAGTTGACGCCGCGCCGTTCGCTCCACGACAGCACGGTCAGGCCCGGCCCCCACCGGTCGGCGGTCGAGGTGATCAGCGCCCTGCGGGAGCCGGCGCCCGGACGGCGCACCGTGGTCTCCGCGACGACCTGGGAGCCGGGCGGGAGATGGCGGCGGGCGACCTCGCGGACCGCGCCGACGCCGCGCGCCACGAGCAGCACCCGCCCGCCGCCGGCGAACGTGGCGGTGTCCAGCCTGACCTTCTCCCCCTCGGCCAGCGGCGAGGCCAGGCTGCGGGTGGCCCGTTCCCGCAGCGGATGACCGGGCAGCACCTCGGCCACCGTCTCCTGGGCGGCGGCGGCGAAGTCGGCCTCTCGTACCTCCCGGGCCTCCCGGGCCTGTACGGGCGGTGCCGCCACCCCCAGGGTCGCCGCCACGGCCATCGCGACGACCGCCGGACGCCGGCCGAACCTGGGACGCATCGTCGTTCCTCCCCTCCCCGGTGAGCACACCAGGTGATCATTGAACCGACATTCTCGACGATCAGGGAGGAAACAAGCATTCTCAAGCGTCCCGGCGGACCTCACACGGCCATCGGGTCCCCTTGCCCCTCGCGGCGTCCCGCGCTAGGCGGCCGTCCGCAGCCCGGCGACGACCCGGCGGACCTCGGCGTCCGGCACGCCCAGCCCGCGCACCAGGACGTGCACGCCCTCCCGGGGCTGCCAGTAGATCCTCAGCTCGGCCGCCCGGCCCGCCGTCCGCGCCAGCAACGCCCGCCCGATCGACACCCGGTAGGGGCGGACCCGCGCGCCCTGCCGTTCCTCGATCTCGCGGACGGCGTCCAGGCCCTCCGTGGTCCGCCACACCCGGACCAGCACGCGCTGCGGGCGGTCCCCGCGCCGGATCGGCTGGTACTGGGCGGTCCACACCTGCCCGGCGGAAGGCGCGGCGTCATCGGGCGTCTCCATGCCCGGCGCGGCGACCCTGCGCCAGCCCCGGGGGATGTAGCCGACCTCGACCAGCCGGCTGACGGGCACGGGCCGGGTGAGGGTGGCGGTCGCCACGACGGCCGGCCGCCCGTCCTCCGACCGGAGGGCGGGGACGACGGCGGCGGCCCCGACGACACCGGCCCCCGCGGTCAGGGCGAGGACGACCAGGGCGGCCCCCTGGGTCGCGCTCCACGGACGGCGGGCCCGGCTGCCGTGGATGACCCGGACCGCCATCGCGTCGGGGAACACCAGCCCCCGGGTGTCCTCGTCGATGCACTCGCGGATCAGGTCCGGCAGCGGGTCGGCGTCCCAGTCCAGCTCCTCCCGGCGCTCCCCGTCATCGCCCGGCCGGCCGAGGTCCGGACCCATCGCGCATCCCCCCTGCGTTCTCCACCTGCTCCAGCCGTCCCCGCAGCTCCCTGAGCGCGTGGTGGGCCTGGCTCTTGACGGTGCCCACCGAGATGTCCATCAGCCGGGCGGTCTCGGCCTCGGTGTAGCCGCCCCAGTAGCGCAGCGCGATCACCATCCGGCGGCGCGGCGGCAGCTCGTCCAGCGCCCGGCGCACCGCGTCCCGGGTGAGCATCTCGTCGATCGGCACGTAGGCGTCGCGTTCGGGATGGTCCTCGGCGGGCAGGCCGAGCACCTCCGGATGCCGCCGCTCCCCTCGCCAGCGGTCCCGCACCGCGTTGACGATGCTGCGGCGCGCGTACCAGACGGGGTCGCCGTGCCGCGCCACCTTGGCCCACCGGCCGTACAGCCGTTCCAGCGCGCCCTGCACCACGTCCTCGGCCTGGTGCCGGTCCCCGGTGAGCGCCACCGCCAGGCGCAGCAGTTCCAGGCCCCGCTCCTCGACGAAGCGGGTGAATTCGTCATCGACGTCCACGGCTCTCCCTCCGGCACCATCTGGAACACGTCCCGCGCCGCCGGAAGGTTGTCCGGGATTGGCTACGCTTCGGGCAATGCACGCTCTACCGGCCCTGCCGACCGACCCGACCGAACTGCAGGAGGCGTACGCCTACCCCGCCGAGGGGGTGTGGCTGCGCGCCAACATGATCGCCAGCCTGGACGGCGCCGCCTGGTACGCCGACCGGACCGAGGCGCTGGGCTCCCCCGGCGACCGGCGGCTGTTCCTGGCCCTGCGGGGGCTGGCGGACGTGGTGATCGTAGGGGCCGAGACGGTCCGCGTCGAGGGGTACGGGCCGGTGAAGGCGTCGCAGGGCTGGGACGTCTACCGGGCGGGCCGCACCCCGGTGCCGCCGCTGGCGGTGATCTCCCGGCGGCTGGACCTGGACCTGGACGCGCCGTTCTTCACCCGGGCCCGCGAGGGCGCCCGGACGATCCTGCTGACCACCGAGACCGCCCCGCCGGACCGCCGGGCGGCGGCCGAACGGGTCGCCGACGTGATCGTGGCCGGGCGGGACGGCCTGGACTTCCCCCGCGCCGTCGAGGAGCTGGCCGCGCGCGGGCTGCGCCGGCTGCTGTGCGAGGGCGGCCCGACCATCCTGGCCCGCGCCGCCGCCGAGCACGTCCTGGACGAGCTGTGCCTGACCCTCTCCCCCACGCTGGTCGCCGGCGACCCGGCCCGGATCCTGAACGGCCCGCAGCTGCCGGAGCCGAGCCGCTTGCGCCTGGCCTCCCTGTACGAGGAGGACGACTTCCTGTTCCTGCGCTACGCCAGGCGATAGCGCAGGAACAGCACGCCCTCGTCGGTGCAGACCTCCCGCAGGGTGAGGTCGACGCGGCCGGTCAGGTCGTTCAGCAGGCGGGTGTGGCAGGGGCCGCCGATCAGGGTGGGCGCGACGTTGAGGCACAGCTCGTCCACCAGCCCGGCCCGCAGCAGCGAGGTGGTCAGCGCCGGGCCGCCCTCGCACAGCAGGTGCGGCAGGCCGTGCTCGTCGCGCAGCCGGGCGACGGCCTCGGCCAGGTCGAGCCCGTCCGCGTTCTCCCGCACCGCGACGACCCGTACCGGGTCGGGCGCCGACGCGGCGGCGGCCCGCGAGGTCACCACGATCGTCGGGGTCTCGGCCTCGGTGAACAGCGGCAGCGACCAGTCCAGCGCGGCGGTGCGGGTCACCACGACGATCGGGGCGGGCCCCCTCCTCCCGCGCGCCTCGCGGTGCCGGCGCAGGGCGGGCCGCAGCCGGGCGGGGCCGAGCCGGCCGGTGCGGACGGTGGCCGCGCCCACCAGGATCGCGTCGGCCAGCGCCCGCAGGGTCCGGAACACCCGCATGTCGGCCTCGCCGCCCAGGCCGTCGCTCCAGCCCTCCTCGTCGGTCACCGAGCCGTCCGCGCTGAGCACCATCCCGACCCGCAGCCACGGCCCCGCGACGTCCCCGTACGTCTCCAGGGGATCGACCTCGTCCGCGGGCTCGGGGAACAGACGACGCATGGCCGCCAGGATAGTCATCGGGCAGGATGGGCATGTGGATCTGCCGATCACTCCGCCGCTCTCGCCGATGCTGGCCAAGGCGGTCAAGACGATGCCCGAGGGCGACCTGCTGTACGAGCCCAAGTGGGACGGCTTCCGCTGCATCGTGTTCCGCGACGGCGACGAGGTGGAGCTGTCCAGCCGCGGCGAGCGCCCGCTGACCCGCTACTTCCCCGAGCTGGTCGAGGCGGCCCGGCGGGAGCTGCCCGAGCGGTGCGTGGTGGACGGGGAGATCGTGCTGCGCCACGGCCGGGTGCTGGACTTCGACATGCTCCAGCAGCGCATCCACCCGGCCGCCTCCCGGATCAGGCTGCTGGCGGAGACCACGCCGGCCACGTTCGTGGCGTTCGACCTGCTGGCGCTGGGCGACGAGTCGCTGATGCAGGTCCCGTTCCGGGAGCGGCGGCGCAGGCTGGTGGAGACGCTGGCGGACGCCGGGCCCTCGGTGCACGTGACGATGGCCTCCGACTCCCGTGAGACGGCGCTGCGGTGGTTCGAGGAGTTCGAGGGCGCGGGGCTGGACGGGGTGGTGGCCAAGCCGCTGGACATCGGCTACGAGCCGGACAAGCGGCTGATGTTCAAGGTCAAGCACGAGCGGACGGCCGACGTGGTGGTGGCCGGGTTCCGCTGGCACAAGTCCGGCCCGGTGGTCGGGTCGCTGCTGCTGGGCCTCTACAACGACAAGGGTGCGCTGCAGCACGTGGGGGTGGCGGCGTCGTTCCCGATGAAGCGGCGCGCCGAGCTGGTCGAGGAGCTGAAGCCGTACCGGATGGACGACCTGACCGGGCACCCGTGGGAGGGGTGGGCGCGGCAGGAGGCGGAGGCGACCACCGACCGGATGCCGGGGGCGGTGTCGCGGTGGACCGGCAAGAAGGACCTGTCGTGGGTGGCGCTGCGGCCGGAGCTGGTGTGCGAGGTCGCCTACGAGCACATGGAGGGCGACCGGTTCCGGCACACCGCCCGGTTCCGCCGCTGGCGCACCGACCGGACCCCGCGCTCGTGCACCTACGAGCAGCTCGAGGTGCCGGTGGCCTACGACCTGGACGACATCCTGGGCTCCTGAACGGGGCCGTGGCCGCACCTCCGGCACCGGGGATGCGGCCACGACCTTGTGGGGAAGGGGTTGCGGCTCAGGGACGGACGGTCTCGTCGATGACGGTCTGGCGGCCCGGGTCGACGGGCGCGGACCGCGCGGCCAGGGTCTGCTCGACCGGCCGCAGGTAGGTCTGCTGCACGCCGGGCACCCGGTCCTCGATGACGAACGTCGCCTTGGTGTGCACCGGGGCGCCCGGCCTGCGGACGTACGGCAGCACCTTGAAGTGGGCCTCGATCTCCCCGGGGGTGATCTTGGTGAGCACGTAGCCGCGCTGGTTGTTGTAGAACCGCAGATGCGGGTTGATCTTCAGGAACGGGTGGTCGGCGGGGTTGGAGTCGGCGCCGTCGCCGCCGCTGGTGATCGAGGTGCACACCAGCTCCGAGCCGACCGTCCTCGAGGTCGGGTCGTCGTAGTCCAGCTTCAGGTCGCCGGCCCAGTGGGCGTGCACGTCGCCGGTGAGCACGACCGGGTTGCGGACCCCGGCCTCGATCCAGCCCCTGGTGATCCGATCCCGGGAGGCCACGTAGCCGTCCCAGGAGTCCATGCTGGTGACCTTGAGCGGCCCGGCGTTGTTGTCGCGCTGGGCGAAGAACACCTGCTGGCCGATGATGTCCCAGCGGGCCTGCGACCTGCGGAAGCCGTCCAGCAGCCAGCGCTCCTGCTCGTCGCCGGTGATGGTGCGGGAGGGGTCGACGGCGGCCGGGCAGTCGCGGTAGCCGTCCCCGCAGCCCTGGTCGTCGCGGTACTGGCGGGTGTCGAGCATGTGGAACGTGGCCAGCCGCCCCCACCGGATCCGCCGGTAGAGCTGCATGTCGATGCCGCGCGGGATCGAGGTGCGGCGCAGCGGCATGTTCTCGTAGTACGCCTGGAACGCGGCGGCGCGGCGCTGCAGGAAGGCGGCCGGGTCGGGGGTGTCGGAGTTCGCTTCGGGCACCTCGTCGGCCCAGTTGTTCTCCAGCTCGTGGTCGTCCCACACCACCAGCCAGGGCGCGGCGGCGTGCGCGGCCTGCAGGTCGGGGTCGTTCTTGTACTGGGCGTGCCGCTGCCGGTAGCCGGCCAGCGTGACGGTCTCGGGCCCCTCGTGGTCGCGGGGGTTGCCGCCGGGGACGTTGTAGACGCCCTTCCGGTACTCGTACTGGTAGTCGCCCAGGTGCAGCACCAGGTCGGGCTCCTCCTCGGCCAGCCGCCGGTAGGCCGAAAAGTAACCGTGCTCGAACTGGGAGCACGAGACGAAGCCCATGACCAGGGCGGGGCCGAAGGAGTGCGGCCGGGGCGCGGTGCGGGCGCGGCCCACCGGCGAGATGTACCGTTCCACCTTGAACCGGTACCAGTAGTCGCGGCCCGGCTCCAGGCCGTTCAGCTCCACGTGGACGCTGTGCGCGGACTCCGGCCGGGCGGTGACGGTGCCGCGCCGCACGATGCGGCGGAACCGCTCGTCGGCGGCCAGCTCCCAGCGCACCGGAACGTTCCGGGACGGCATGCCGCCCAGCCCGTCCTCGGCCAGCGGGGCCGGGGCCAGCCGGGTCCACAGCACGAAGCCGTCGTGGTCGGGGTCGCCGGAGGCGACGCCCAGGGTGAAGGGGTCGGCGGACAGCGTCCGGCTCGGGGCGGCGTGCGCGGCGGTGGCGTGCCCGACCACCGCGGCGCCGCCGGCGGCCAGCCCGGTGGTGACGAGGAAGGTCCGGCGGTTGAGGGGGAGACGACCGTCGGGCATGGAAGACCTTTCGGGAGGAGTCGGGCGAATGACCGCCCGTCAGCCTCACCAAGGCCGGTGGCCGTCGCGTACCGGCGAAGTGACGCTCCCTCCAACAACAACCGACCTGTTCCCCACCGGCGAGGTCCCGGGCACGGACCGCGCGGCCACCCTAACCGGTGCCACCGCTCAGGACGGGTCAGGCGGCAGCCCGCCGTTGATCTGCTCCCAGCGCGCCCGCAGCTCGTTCGGCAGACCGGGGTGGCGGCGGGACGCGCACCGGCCCCCGCCTCGGCGGCGGGCGCTCAGGAGGAGCGGCGTTCCAGCAGGACCACGTCGCGCCAGCGGGCGCGGCCGGGGAACTCGTGGAAGCCCAGCCGTTCGCGGACGCCGACGCGGCGGAAGCCCATCGTCTCGTGCAGCCGCAGGCTGGCGGTGTTCTCCGGGAAGATCCCGGCCTGCAGGGTCCAGATCCCGGCCTGGCCGCTCTCGATCCCGGCCCGGAAGATGCCGAGCACCTCGTCGGCGTGCTCGGGTGACATCGGTGAGATCTGCACGCGGCCCCTGATCCTCTCTCCTCCTCGCCGCACCTTCTCTTCGCGAAGGCGCCCGCGGGCGTGGACGAGATTCACTCTAGTGAGCCGTTTTGGCTGGTCGCGCCGGGTTACATACCGTGATGAGAGGGGCGCCGGGCTTTGGGGGGAGTGACCGGCGCCCCTCCGTCGTTCCGCCCGTTCAGCGCCTGCGCCCGCCGAGGGAGCGGCGCCACGACAGCCCGGTGCCCGGGATCCGCAGGGTCATGTGACGGCGGCCGTCCGCCGTCCGGGTGTAGCGGGCGCCGCGCCCGCCGACGCTGTGCCCCACCCCAGCCTTGGACAGGTTGATCCGGAACGGCCCCAGCTTGATCGACTTGCGGTAGCTCCAGCCCATGTCTCCTCCGATCACGGGGTCTCCCGCGGGCTGCCCGCGGCACCGTCCCGCATACCCGCGCCCCTGATACGGACGTCCGGAACAGTGGTTTCGTGCTGCCCCATGAAGGGGCAACGACAAGTTCTGCCAAAAAGCCCGCCGAGTCAGGCGATGATTTCCGTTTACGCGGAGGCTCCGATCGAACAGCGTGCCTTCCGTAGAGGCCCGACTCTGGAGGTGTGGTTTGGCACGCAGATCCCCCCGCCGGGCGGCCGTCGGTGCGCTGGCGGGCGTCGCGCTGCTCGTCGCGGCCACCGGCACCGCGCACGCGGTCGCGCCGCCCCGGATCGTGATCGAGGACGGCGTCACCCAGCCGGTGTTCTCGTACGCCGACGCGGTCCGCGAACGGGTGCTGGTGGAGTCCTCCGTGGACAGCGACGGGGACGGCCGGCGCGACCTGGTCAACGTGGACGTCATCCGGCCCAGGGAGACCGAACGCGGCCTCAAGGTCCCGGTGATCATCGACGAGAGCCCGTACTACGACAACGCCGGACGCGGCAACGAGAGCGAGCGCAAGCGCTACGACGCCGCCGGGAACCCGATCAAGTTCCCGCTGTTCTACGACAACTACTTCGTGCCGCGCGGGTACGCGTTCCTGGCCGTCGACATGATCGGCACCACCCGTTCGGACGGCTGCCCCACCAGCGGCGGCGCGCCCGACGTGCTCGGCGGCAAGGCGGTCATCGACTGGCTCAACGGCCGCGCCAAGGCGTACCGGCCGGACGGCAGCCCGGCCCGCGCCACCTGGACGACCGGGAACGCCGCGATGATCGGCAAGTCGTACGACGGGACGCTGGCCAACGGGGTCGCCGCCACCGGAGTCAAGGGGCTGAAGACCATCGTCCCGATCTCCGCGATCAGCGGCTGGTACAACTACAGCCGCTCCCACGGCGTGAAGTACTGGAACGACGAGCAGCCGTGGCTGGCCGACTACGTCGACACCGACCCGCCCGCCAAGTGCGCCGCCGTGCGCCAGGCCATGGACGAGGGCGAGGACGACGCCACCGGCGACTACAACGCCTACTGGGCCGAGACGAACTACCGCGACGGCACGATCGGCGACGTGGACAACGTGCGGGCCAGCGTGTTCGCCGTGCACACCGTCAACGACCTGAACGTCAAGGCCGACCACTTCTCCCTGTGGTGGAAGGGCCTGGCCGCCCGCGGGGTGCCCCGCAAGGTGTGGGTCGCCCAGTACGGCCACATCGACCCGTTCGACTTCCGCCGCGACGTGTGGGTGCGGACCCTGCACCGCTGGTTCGACCACGAGCTGCACGGGATCCGCAACGGCATCATGGACGAGCCGCGCGCCGACGTGGAGATCGGCCCGAACGAGTGGACCACCCAGCCCGACTGGCCCGCCCTCAACGCGTTCCCCGTCACCCTGCGCCCCGGCGCGGACGGCGGCCTCGGCCTCAGGCCCGCCCCCAGGGGCAGCACCGCCACGTTCACCGACGCCCCCGGCGACCGCGGCGACGGCGTCACCGAGTCGCAGATGGTCGCCGACCCCACCGCCGCCCGGCCGTACCGGCTGGCCTACGTCTCCCCGCCGCTCCCGATGTCCGCCCGGCTGTCGGGAACGCCGACCGTCAACCTGCGGATCAAGCTGGACGGGCCCACCGCCAACCTCACCGCCCTGCTGGTCGACTACGGCGAGGACACCCGCGTCGACTACCTGGGCCGGGGCTCGGGCATCCGCACCCTCGACACCGAGAGCTGCCACGGCGAGGGCACCCCCGACGACGACCCCTGCTACCGCGAGACCGAGGCGGTCACCGTCACCTCCCCGGTCAACGTGGTCGCCCGAGGCTGGATCGACGCCCAGAACCGCACCTCGCTGAGCGACCCCACGCCCCTCACCCCGGGCCGCTACCACACCGTCCGCTGGCGGACGCTCCCCCAGGACTACGTCTTCAAGCCGGGCCACCGCATCGCCCTGGTGCTGGCCGGCACCGACGCCGACTACAACACCGAGACCCCCACCAACGCCCAGGTGACGGTGGACCTGTCCGGCACCTTCATCACCGTCCCGGTCGTCCTCGCCAGGGGCACCGCCGCAGACCTGGTCGCCCCCCAGACCATGTCCACCTGGCAGGGCCCCACCGAGGTCACCCTCCCCCGCCAGCCCAGGCAGTTCCACTGACACCGAGGGCCGCCGCCCCGGCACAGGGGCGGCGGCCCCTCACGAACTCCTGCCCTGCACCCGACGGCGCTGAAGGCCACCCGCGAGCCGCCGCGCCGGAGGCGCGGCAGAACTACACGTCCTTGGCCTTGCTGGGCTGCACCCGCTTGGGCTCGCCGGGCATCTTCGGGTAGTTGGGCGGGTAGGGGGCGTCGCCGAGGCCGTGCTCGCGTTCGTCGCGGTCGGCGAGCTCGAGCAGGGGCTCCAGGGAGAAGGCGCGGTCGTCGATGGCGGCGTGCGGGTCGCCGATCTCGGCGAAGCGGGCCGGCATGGTGGCGATGGTGAAGTCCTCGGGGTCGGCGTCCGGCAGCTCGGACCAGTGCAGCGGGGCCGAGACGGGGGCGTGCGGGAGGGGCCGGACGCTGTAGGCGGAGGCGATGGTGCGGTCGCGGGCGTTCTGGTTGTAGTCGATGAAGATCTGCTCGCCCCGCTCCTCCTTCCACCATCTGCTGGTGACCTGGCCGGGGACACGGCGTTCGATCTCCCGGGCGAACGCCAGGGCGGCGCGGCGCACCTCGGTGAACGTCCAGCGCGGCTCGATCCGCACGTAGACGTGCAGGCCCGCCTTGCCGGAGGTCTTGGGGAAGCCCTCCATGCCCAGCTCGTCCAGCAGCTCGCGGACCGGCCCGAGCGCCACCCGCACCGCGTCGGCGAAGCCGGTGCCGGGCTGGGGGTCCAGGTCGATGCGCAGCTCGTCGGGATGGTCCACGTCACCGGACCGCACCGGCCAGGGGTGGAACGTCAGCGTCCCGATGTTGGCCGCCCAGGCGACCACGGCCGGTTCGGTGGGGCAGACCTCGTCGGCCGACCGGCCGCTGGGGAACTGGATCCGCGCCGTCCGCACCCACTCCGGCGCGCCCTTGGGCGCCCGCTTCTGGTAGAACGCGTCGGACTTCTCCGCCGCCAGGCCCGCCTGCCCGCGGGCGTAGTCCTCCCGGGTGGCCATCCGCGCCCCCTCGAAGACCCCGCGCGGCCAGCGTTCCAGCGTGGTCGGCCGGTCCCGCAGGGCGCGCATGATCCCGTCCTCCACCGCCAGGAAGTACTCGACGAGGTCGCGCTTGGTGTATCCGCGCTCCGGGAAGCACACCCGGTCCGGGTTGGTCACCTTGACCGTGCGCTCCCCGACCGGAATCTCGATGTACGGCGACGCCATACGTGCACGCTACGCGAGAGCACCGACAATCCCGGGGCGAGGTACGGTCGACACCATGGAGAAGGTCCACAAGAGCGAGGACGAGTGGCGCGCGATCCTCAGCCCCGAGGAGTTCCACGTGCTGCGCGAGGCCGGGACGGAACGGCCGTTCACCGGTGAGTACGTCGACACCAAGACCGTGGGGGTCTACCGGTGCCGGGCGTGCGGGGCCGAGCTGTTCCGGTCGGAGACCAAGTTCGAGTCGCACTGCGGCTGGCCGAGCTTCTACGCGCCGGCCGACTCCGACGCCGTGGTGCTGCTGGAGGACCGTTCCCACGGCATGGTCCGCACCGAGGTGCGCTGCGCCCGCTGCGACTCGCACCTGGGCCACGTGTTCCACGGCGAGGGCTACCCGACGCCCACCGACGACCGGTACTGCATCAACAGCGTCTCGCTGACGCTGGAGCCGGCCGAGTAGCCGTTCTCAGCGGGTCTCCCCCACCCGGCAGTCGTCGTCGGCGCTCTGCTTGTTGGCGAGCACGACGTGCCCGTTGCCGCTCTCCTCGGCGTGCACGAACACGATCGGCTCGCCTTCGCCGTCGTACCGCTCCAGGTACTCGGCGGCCCACTCGCACAGCGTGATCGCCGCGTCGGTGTTCTCGTCCCCCTCGTCCAGGTCGGTGTAGACCCGCAGGAACGCCCCGCTGCGGCGCACGTCCGTCACGTGCCGGACGGTCTCCCCGCCCGGATCCTTGACCTGGAAGTACGCCGCCACCTCGGGCATCGCGTCCGGATCCCCGTCCCCGGCGACCGACGGCGCCACCGCCGTCGACGCCGCCGGGGACGGGCTCCCCGACCGGACGGCCGCATGCGCCCCCGGCTTGGAGCCCGTCTCCCCGTCCGGCAACAACACCGCCGCGCCTCCGGCCACCACCAGCAGCCCCGCCGCCAGCACCCCGGTCCCGGCCGCGACCGTCCTCCGGCGGTTGCGCGCGCTCAACGCCGCGTCGACCACGCGGTCGACTCGTGCACGCCACTGCGACGGGGGTTTTGCATGACGCCCAGCCGGTCTTTCAGTCACGCCCGGAAACCTTACTGCCGCCCCCGGCCCCTCGCATGCCGGTGACGAGGATTACGGGAGAGCAGCCACCAGTTCGGAGACGGGCTTGCGGCGGCCGGTGTAGAAGGGGATCTCCTCGCGGACGTGGCGGCGGGCCTCCGAGCCGCGCAGGTGGCGCATCAGGTCGACGATGCGGTGGAGCTCGTCGGCCTCGAAGGCCAGCATCCACTCGTAGTCGCCCAGCGCGAACGACGCCACGGTGTTGGCCCGCACGTCCGGGTAGTCGCGCGCCATCCGCCCGTGCTCGGCCAGCATCGCCCGCCGCTCGGTGTCCGGCAGCAGGTACCACTCGTAGGAGCGGACGAACGGGTAGACGCAGACGAACGCCCGCGGCTCCTCGTCGGCCAGGAACGCCGGGATGTGGCTCTTGTTGAACTCGGCGGGGCGGTGCAGCGCCATCTGCGACCACACCGGCTCGCAGGCCCGGCCCAGGGCGGTGCGCCGGAACCGGCCGTACACCTCCTGCAGGTCGTCGGAGGTGGGCGCGTGCCACCAGAACATCAGGTCGGCGTCGGCGCGGAACCCGCTGACGTCGTACAGGCCGCGGGTGGTCACGTCCTTCTCGGCGGCCTGCGCGAGCAGGTCCTCGACCTCGCGGGCGACCTCGTCGGACCGGTCGACCGGCCGGGTCACCCGGAAGACCGACCACATGGTGTAGCGGATGACCTGGTTAAGGTCGCGCGCCTTGGCGCCCCGCGTCGGCCTGGCCTCGTTGCCCGTTGTCATGGTCGGTTCCTCCTCGGCTCTCGCACTGTTCCAGCACCCGGTCCGCCGCCGCCCGTGCGGTGGCGATGCAGGCCGGGACGCCCAGACCGTCGTAGGCCGCGCCGGCGACCGCCAGGCGCGGCACGGCGGCGACCGCGGCGCGGATGCGGGCCACCCGGTCCACGTGGCCCACGGTGTACTGCGGCAGGCCCCCGCCCCAGCGGGTGACCCGGCTGTCGACCGGCAGCTCCCGCGCCCCGCACACGGCGGCCAGCTCGGCGATCGCGGCGGCCCTCAGCTCCTCGTCGCCGCGCTGGAGGGTGTGCTCCTCCCCGTACCGGCCGATGGAGCACCGGACGATGACCAGGTCGGGGGCCCGCTCGGTCAGGTGCGGCCACTTCACCGAGCTGAACGTGACCGCCTTGACCTGGCGTTCCTCCACCGCGGGCACAAGGTACCCGCTCACGCCGGGACGCCGGGGGAACGCGGTCGCCGGATAGGCCAGGGTGACGATCGCCATGCTGGCGTACTCGATGGCCGCCAGTTCGCGGGCGGCGTCGGGGACCTCGGCGGCCAGCAGCCGCGCGGCGGGCTGCGCCGGGACCGCCACCACCACCGCGTCGGCGTCCAGCGTCTGGGGGGCGCGCGCCGGGCCGAACGTGAGCCGCCACCCGCCGTCCCCGAGCCGCCGCAGCTCGCGCACCATCGCCCCGGTGCGGATCTCGCAGTCCTCGCCCAGGGCGTTCGCCAGCAGCCCGGGCAGCGTGCCGAGCCCGTCCGGCAGGGTGGTGAACACCGGTCCCGCGTCCCGGGGCCCCGCGCCGCGCAGGGCGCGGACGCCGGTGACCAGCGAACGGTGGGTGCGCGCTGCGGCGGCGACCTGCGCGAGCGTCGCCTCGAACGACAGCAGGTCGGCGCGGCCCGCGTACACGCCGCCCAGCAGCGGCTCCACCAGGCGGTCCACCACCTCGCCGCCGAACCGGGCCCCGATGTACGCGGCGACCGACACGTCGGCGCCCAGCGGGGTGCGCGGCAGCACCAGGTCCAGCGCGGCCCGCGCGGTCCCGGCCGGGGACAGCACCTGGGAGGTCGCCAGCGCCCGCAGGTCGCCCGGCACCCCCATCATCTGCCCGGCGGGCAGCGACCGCAGCCCGCCCCGGCTGTAGATGGCGGAGGCGACGCCGCCCGGATGCACCCGCTCACCGGTCAGGCCCAGGTCGCGCAGCAGTTCCACGCCTTCGGGGCGGCGGGTCAGCAGGGACTCGGCGCCCTCGTCCACCGGGATCCCGGCGACCTCGCTGACCTGGAGCTTGCCGCCGATCCGCGAGGAGCCCTCCAGGACGGTGACGCGGGCGCCGCCGCGCACCAGACGCCACGCCGCGGTCAGGCCCGCGATGCCCGCGCCCACGACGGCGACGTGGGGGCGCGGGGAACGCCGTTCGCTCATGATTCAACCTTCCCAGACGGATGCCGGACCCCGTGCAGGCCCCACCCGTTCGGAAGCGGCCGTGACACGGCGTCTGCGCACTCGTGACCAGTTCGGAACCGAACCGGCCGGTCCGTGATATCGGCCACACACGTCAAAACGGGCATGAGACATCCACGTTCAGGCAGGACGGTCTCCGAGGTCCTGGCCGCCGCGCTGCTGGCGGCCGTCCTGGCGGGCTGCGGCGGCGGATCCAGATCCGCGGAGAGCGACGCGGGGGCGCCCGCCCCGGCACGGGCGCAGGAGAACCAGGCCCGCGACGCGGGCGGCGCGGGCGGCGCCGGCGGCGCGGGCGGCGGCAACGCGCAGACCGGGCGGCAGGTCGTGATCGACGACCGGGCCGTGGTGCACACAGCCAGCCTGCGGGTCCGCGCCCCCAAGGTCGACGCGGCGGCGGCCCAGGCCAAGCAACTGGTGGCGGCGGCCGGCGGCTACGTGCAGCAGGAGTCGTCGTCGGGCGGCGGCGGCGCACGGCTGACGTTCAAGATCCCTTCCGAGCGGTACGCGCCCACGCTGGACGGGCTGGCCCGGCTGGGCACCCGGCTGTCGCTGAACCAGCAGGCCGAGGACGTGACCGAGGAGGTCGCCGACGTCAACAGCCGGGTCCGGTCGGCGGAGGCGTCCCTGGAGTCGTTCCGCAGGCTGCTGCGCCGGGCCGACACGGTCGGCGAGGTGATCGAGGTGGAACGGGAGATCGCCAGCCGGCAGGCCGACCTGGAGGCGCTGCAGGCGCGGCAGAAGTCCCTGGCCCACCGCACGCGGTACGCGACCGTCACGCTCACCCTGGTCGGCCCCGAGCGCCGCCCCGACCGCGACGACGGGCAGGGCGGCTTCCTCGGCGGACTGGAGCGCGGCTGGAACGGGCTGCTGGCGGTCGGCGGGGCGCTGGCCGTCGTGGCCGGGTTCCTGCTGCCGTTCGCCCCGGTGTTCGTCCTGATCGGCGCGGTGGCGTGGATCGCCCGCGGCGTGCGGCGGGGCCGTCGCCGTCCTCCCGGGTGACTAGCGGGCCGACGCCTCGTGCACCAGGTCGGCCAGCCGGGCGAGCCGGTCCGGATCGGTGGTGGGCAGCACCCCGTGGCCGAGGTTGAAGATGTGGCCCTCGGCGGTGCGGCCCCGGTCCAGCACGTCGCGGGCGCGCCGCTCGATGACCTCCCACGGGGCGAACAGGATCGCCGGGTCGAGGTTGCCCTGCAGGGCTTTGCCCGGCTCGACCCGGCGGACCGCCTCGTCCAGCGGCACCCGCCAGTCGACGCCCACCACGTCCGCCCCGGCCTCGCCCATCAGGCCGAGCAGCTCACCGGTGCCCACCCCGAAGTGGATGCGCGGCACCCCGTACGGCTCGATCGCCGCGAAGATGCGGCGCGCGTACGGCAGCACCGAGGCGCGGTAGTCCTCCGGGGCCACCGCGCCCACCCAGGAGTCGAACAGCTGGATCGCGCTCGCCCCCGCCTCGATCTGCACCTTGAGGTAGTCGACGGTCAGGTCGGCGAGGCGGCCCATCAGCTCGGCCCACAGCTCCGGCTCGCCGTACATCATCGCCTTGGTGCGGTCGTGGTTCTTGGACGGGCCGCCCTCGATCAGGTACGACGCGAGGGTGAACGGCCCGCCGGCGAACCCGATCAGCGGGGTGTCGCCCAGCTCGCCGACCAGCGCGCGGACCGCCTCGGCGACGTAGGGGACGTCGTCGGGGGTGAGCCGGCGCAGCGCGGCGGCGCCGGCCCGGTCCCGGATCGGGTCGGCGATCACCGGGCCGACGCCCGGCTTGATGTCCAGGTCCACGCCGATCGCCTTGAGCGGGACCACGATGTCGCTGAAGAAGATCGCCGCGTCCACCGCGTACCGGCGCAGCGGCTGCAGCGTGATCTCCACGATCATGTCGGGCCGCGCGCAGGCCTCCAGCATCTGCACGCCCTCGCGCACCCGCAGGTACTCCGGCAGCGAGCGGCCGGCCTGGCGCATGAACCACACCGGGGTGTGCGGCACCGGCTCACGGCGGCAGGCCTTGATGAACGCGCTCTGGGACGGCCCGCGGCCGGTCCCGGGTTCGGTCGTGTCAGCAGCCACCCGTCGATGCTCCCACGTCTCACCCCCGGTCCCGTACACAGGTGAGGCCACGGGCGCGCCACCGGTACATTCGAACGGACTTTTGGACACGCCGCCGGAAGTCCCGCATTCCGTCAGACCCCCGTGGCAGCGTTGGGCGGGTCAGAACCTAGGAGGTCCCCAGTTGTCCTGCCCCGTTCTGTACTGCTCCGCCTGCGGCGGCGACCGGCCCTTCGAGCGGCCCGTGTGCCCCGACGGGCACGGCGCCGAGTGCCCCGAGCTGGCGTGCACCGAGTGCGGCATGGCGATCATCGTCGGGGCGGCCCCGCCGGCGCTCTGCGACCCCGTCCCCGTCCGTGGCCGGGCCGCCTGAGATCCGTGCGGTGCGACCTCCTGCCACCCCGTCCCCCGTCCGGCCCGACATGACCGCCGGGCGGCCGCCCGGCGCGGCCACCGAATCCGCCGAACCCGCCGGGCCCGCCCCGTTCCGGCGGGCGGTGGCCACCCTGCAGGCGATCCTGTCCGGCGAGCCGATCCGGCCGGAGCTGCAACTGGCCGAGATGCCGGCCCCGCAGCGGCTGGCGCCGTACGCGGCGGCGCTGGAGGGCTCGGTGGTCCGCGACGGCGACGAGGTCGCCGGCGGACGGCTGATCGTGCTGTACGACCCGGACGGCCGGGACGGCTGGACCAGCGGGTTCCGGGTGGTCGCCTACATCCAGGCGGACCTGGAGCCGGAGATCGCCTCCGACGAGCTGATCGGCAGCGTGGCGTGGAGCTGGCTGACCGAGGCGCTGGAGGCCGCCGGGTACGCCGACGCCTCCGGCACCATCACCCGGGCGGTGTCGGAGAGCTTCGGCGCCAAACGGGACGACCCGTCGACGACCGAGCTGGAGATCCGCGCCTCCTGGTCGCCGACCGGAGACGACCTGACCGGCCATGTGACGGCCTGGTGCGAGGTGATGTGCACGGCGGCGGGCCTGCCCCCGGCGGGGGTCAGCGCGCTGCCGGACCGATCCGGTGGTGCACGCCCGTAGACGGCGTACGGTAGGGCTCGTGGGAGTGTCTGAAACCGAAGCCGCCTCCGAGAGCGCCGGTGCCGACGCGGTACCGCTGCTGAACCCCCGCGAGGGCATCCCCCCGGTCGTCGCCGACGACGCCGCTCTGGAACGCGTCATCGAGATGTTCGCTGCGGGCACCGGCCCGGTCGCGGTCGACGCCGAGCGGGCTTCGGGTTATCGCTACGGCCAGCGCGCCTATCTGGTGCAGCTGCGCCGGCAGGGGGCGGGCACCGCGCTGATCGACCCGGTCGCCTGCCCCGACCTGTCCGGGCTGGACGCGGCGCTGGCCGACGCGGAGATGGTGCTGCACGCCGCCGGGCAGGACCTGCCGTGCCTGGCCGAGGTGGGACTGCGGCCGCGGCGGCTGTTCGACACCGAGCTGGCCGGGCGGCTGCTGGGCTATCCCAAGGTCGGGCTGGGCTCGATGGTGCGCGAGGTGCTCGGGTACGCGCTGGAGAAGGGGCACTCGGCCGCCGACTGGTCCACCCGTCCGCTGCCGGAGGACTGGCTGCGGTACGCGGCGCTGGACGTGGAGCTGCTGATCGAGCTGCGCGACGCGCTGGCGGGCGAGCTGGAACGCGCCGGGAAGCTGGAGTGGGCGCTGGAGGAGTTCGCCGCGATCCTGGCCACCCCGCCCAAGGCGCCGCGCCCCGACCCGTGGCGCCGCACCTCCGGGGTCCACCGGGTGCGGGGCCGCCGCCAGCTCGCGGTGGTCCGCGAGGTGTGGGAGGCCCGCGACCGGCTGGCCCGCGAACGCGACCTGTCCCCCGGCCGGGTCCTGCCGGACGCCGCGATCGTCCAGCTCGCCCTGGAGATGCCCAAGACCCCGGCCGAGCTGCTGTCCCTGTCGTCGATGCGCAACCGCGGCGCCCGCCGCCACCAGTCGGTGTGGCTGCGCGCCGTGAACCGCGCCCGCGCCCTCCCCGACGCCGAGCTGCCCGTCCCCAGCCAGCCCGGCGACGGCCCGCCCCCCACCCACCGCTGGGCCGAGCGCGACCCCGAGGCCGCCAAGCGCCTGTCCGCCGCCCGGACCGTCGTCGCCGCCCTCGCCGACGAGCACACCATGCCCGCCGAGAACCTGCTGCAGCCCGACGTCGTCCGCCGTCTGGCCTGGTCGCCCCCCGCCGAGGTCACCCCCGCCACCATCGGCGGCGCCCTGCGCGCCCTCGGCGCCCGCGACTGGCAGGTCCGCCTGGTGGCCACCCCCCTCGCCAAAGCCCTCATCCGCCTGGAGGCGAAGGGCGAGTTGTAACGCCGTCTTCGGGATTCGGCCTGGGGTGTGGGGGTCGTCCCCCCCACATCACAACTCGGGCAGGGGGTCCTCGGGGAGGGTTTCCCGGGCGAAGATCTCGGCGTCGGCGGCGTTGACGACCGGGATGTACTCGTCGTCGAGTTCGAAGTCGTTGCCGGCGAAGGTGAAGAAGGCGCCGGCGCCGGTGTCGACGGGGCCGATGCGGGTGCGGCGGGGGTAGGTGCCCCAGACCGCCTTGGGGGTGGTCCGGCTGAAGACGCCGGTGGTGACCACGGTGATGGCACCGTCGGTGACGACGAAGACGAAGTGCGCTCCGCCGCCGGCCAGCAGGGCGGGGAAGATGTAGCGGATCTCCTCGGTGAGGCCGAGGAAGTCGCGGCAGCGTTCGCGGAGCTGGCGGGGCACGGGCACGGCGGTCGGCTCCCGGCGTCGTCGGTGGGGTGTGACCTTGATCCCATGATGCCTTGGCCGGGGGGTCGCGGACATCGGTCGTTCGGGTGCGGGACGCTCCGGGTCAGTGGTTACTGACGAGTAGCATTCTTCGTTACCCGCGAGTAGCATCCGTTTCGTGGGTACTCGTGCCCGTCCGCCGCGCCGGCGGGCACGAGGCTCAACACCTCGTTCCTTCGTACTGGGAGGGGAAACGGCCGTGCCGCGTACCGCACGTGACGTCGTGTTCGTCGACGGCGTCCGCACTCCGTTCGGCAAGGCGGGCCCCAAGGGCCTGTACGCCGAGACCCGCGCCGACGACCTGGTGGTCCGCGCGATCCGGGAACTGCTGCGGCGCAATCCGTCGCTGCCTCCCGAGCGCGTCGACGAGGTCGCCATCGCCGCCACCACGCAGACCGGGGACCAGGGGCTGACCATCGGCCGCTCGGCCGCCGTGCTGGCCGGGCTGCCCAAGAGCGTTCCGGGCTACGCCATCGACCGGATGTGCGCCGGTGCCATGACCGCCGTCACCACCACGGGCGCGGGCATCGCGTTCGGGGCCTACGACGTGGCGATCGCCGGGGGCGTCGAGCACATGGGCCGGCACCCGATGGGCGAGGGCGTCGACCCCAACCCGCGGTTCCTGGCCGACAAGCTGGTCGACCCGTCCGCGCTGGTGATGGGCGCCACCGCGGAGAACCTGCACGACCGGTTCCCGCAGATCACCAAGGAGCGCGCGGACGCCTACGCGGTGCGCAGCCAGCAGAAGGTCGCCGCCGCCTACGCGGCCGGCAAGATCCAGCCGGACCTGGTGCCGACCGCGATCCGCTCCGCCGAGAAGGGCTGGGGGCTGGCCACCGAGGACGAGCCGCCGCGGCCCGGCACCACCCTGGAGGACCTGGCCGGGCTCAAGACCCCGTTCCGGGTGGGCGGCAAGGTCACCGCGGGCAACGCCGCCGGGCTCAACGACGGCGCCACCGCCTGCCTGCTGGCCGCCGAGGAGGTCGCCGCCGAGCTGGGGCTGACCGCCCGGATGCGGCTGGTGGACTACGCGTTCGCCGGGGTCGAGCCGGAGGTGATGGGCGTCGGCCCGGTGCCGGCCACCGAGCGGCTGCTCGCCCGCAACTCCCTGACCATGGACGACATCGGCCTCATCGAGATCAACGAGGCGTTCGCGGTGCAGGTGCTGGCGTTCCTGGAGCACTTCAAGATCGCCGACGACGACCCGCGGGTCAACCCGTGGGGCGGCGCGATCGCGCTGGGCCACCCGCTGGCCTCCTCCGGGGTCCGGCTGATGAACCAGCTCTCGCGGCTGTTCGCCGAGCGTCCCGACGTCCGGTACGGGATCACCACCATGTGCGTCGGCATGGGCATGGGCGGCACCGTGCTCTGGGAGAACCTCGCCTGGGAGGGCGCCAAGTGAGCGACATCAAGGACCTGTTCACCGACGAGGTCGTCACCAGGGCCCTCGTCCGGGACGTGGCCCTGCCGTACGGCGCCGGCACCATGGCGCTGATCACCCTGGACAACGGCCACGACCACACCAAGCCCAGCACCTTCGGCCCGAACGGGCTGCTGGCGCTGAACGAGGCGCTGGACGCGGTCGCCGCCCGCGACGACATCGTGGCGGTGGGCGTCACCGGCAAGCCGTTCATCTTCGCGGTCGGCGCCGACCTCAAGGGCGTGCCGCTGATCACCGAGCGGGAGCAGGCGCTGGCCATCGCCAGGCTGGGGCACGACGTGTTCCGGCGGCTCGGCGAACTGGACGTCCCGTCGTTCGCGTTCGTCAACGGCGCGGCGATGGGCGGCGGCGTCGAGGTGGCGCTGCACTGCACCTACCGGACCATCTCCGCGAACGTCCCGGCGGTGGCGCTGCCGGAGACCTTCCTGGGGCTGGTGCCCGGCTGGGGCGGCACCTACCTGCTGCCCAACCTGATCGGCCCGGAGAAGGCCCTCAAGGTCATCATCGAGAACCCGCTGGCCAACAACAAGACGATCAACGGCCGGCAGGCGTACGGGCTGGGCATCGCCGACGCGATGTTCGACGCCGCCGACTTCCTGGAGGAGTCGCTGGCCTGGGCCGCCCGGGTGGTCAAGGGCGAGGTCACGGTCCGCCGTCCGCAGATCGACCGGGGCGAGTCCTGGGACAAGGCCGTCGAGAACGCCCGGTTCGCGCTGCTGAACAAGCCGCAGGCCGCCCCGCACCGGGCGCTGGAGCTGGTCGCCGCCGCCAGGACCGCCACCCGCGACGAGGGCTTCGCCGCCGAGGACGAGGCGCTGGCCGACCTCATCATGAGCGACGAGCTGCGCGCCGGGCTGTACGCGTTCGACCTGACCCAGAAGCGCGCCAAGCGGCCCGCCGGGGCGCCGGACAAGGCGCTGGCCCGCAAGGTCACCAAGGTCGGCGTGGTCGGCGCGGGCCTGATGGCCAGCCAGCTCGCGCTGCTGTTCGCCCGCCGGCTGGAGGTCCCGGTCGTGCTGACCGACCTGGACCAGGAGCGGCTGGACAAGGGCGTCGGCTACGCGCACGCCGAGATCGACAAGCTGGCCGAGAAGGGCCGGGTGTCCGCCGACAAGGCGTCCCGGCTCAAGTCGCTGATCACCGGGTCGCTGACCAAGGACGCCTTCGCCGACGCCGACTTCGTGATCGAGGCCGTCTTCGAGGAGATGTCGGTCAAGCAGCAGGTGTTCGCCGAGGTCGAGGCGGTGGTGTCGGCCGAGTGCGTGCTGGCCACCAACACCTCCTCGCTGTCGGTCACCGAGATGGCGGCCAAGCTCAGGCATCCCGAGCGGGTGGTGGGCTTCCACTTCTTCAACCCGGTCGCGGTGCTGCCGCTGCTGGAGATCGTCCGCGGCGAGCGCACCGACGACGCGACGCTGGCCACCGCGTTCGCGGTCGGCAGGCAGCTCAAGAAGTCCTGCGTGCTGGTCAAGGACGCCCCGGCGTTCGTGGTCAACCGGATCCTGCTGCGGCTGCTGGCCGAGATCGTCAAGGCGGTCGACGAGGGCACCCCGATCGAGGTGGCCGAGCGCGCCGCCGCGCCGCTGGGCCTGCCGATGCCGCCGTTCGTGCTGATGGGCCTGGTCGGCCCGGCGATCGCGCTGCACGTCAACGAGACCCTGCACGCGGCCTTCCCGGACCGGTTCCCGCTGTCGGACAACCTGGCCAAGATGGTCGCCGCGGGCAAGAAGGGCGTCTACCGCCCCGACTTCACCCTCGACCCCGAGGTGGTGGAGATCTTCTCCGGCGGCACCAGCCCCTCCACCGAGGAGGAGGTGCTGCGCCGCGCGGTCGAGGCCCTCGCCGAGGAGATCCGGATCATGCTGGACGAGGGCGTGGTCGCCGAGCCGCAGGACATCGACCTGTGCATGATCCTGGGCGCGGGCTGGCCGTTCCACCTGGGCGGCGTCACCCCGTACCTGGACCGCACCGGCGTGTCCGAGCGGGTCACCGGCCGCCGCTTCCTCGAGCCGGGGATCGCCTCCCTGCCGGCCTGACCGGTGCGCGGGGTCGTCTCCGCGCACCCTCCTTGCGGGGGCGACCCCGTTCGGTGCGGACCATCCTCGCTCCGCCGGAGCCGCGGTGGTCCGCACCGATCGAACGCCCGTGCGGGCAGGGGACGGCTGCTCTCCTCCTGCCCGCACGGTGACCGCTCACAGCAGGCGGTTCATCTGGTCACGGCCATCGCCTTTACGTTGTAGATCATTAACGGAAAGGGCGGCGGACCGGATACCGGAGCCGGGTTTGGACGGGTGACCAGCGGTGATCCCTACCTCACTGTCGCGTCTGCCGGGGGTTCACGTGAGCCTGTTGCGTACCAAGCCCGTCGAGCAGTCGATCCGGGACACCGAGGAGCCCGGGCACCGGCTGAAGCGGGATCTGACCGCCACGGACCTGGTGGTCTTCGGCGTCGGGGTGGTCATCGGAACCGGGATCTTCGTGCTGACCGGGCGGGTCGCCCGGGACTACGCGGGGCCGGGGGTGGCGTTCTCGTTCGCGTTCGCCGCGATCGCCTGCGCGCTGGCCGCCCTGTGCTACGCCGAGTTCGCCTCGACCGTGCCGGTGGCGGGATCGGCGTACACGTTCTCCTACGCCACGTTCGGCGAGTTCCCCGCCTGGATCATCGGGTGGGACCTGATCCTGGAGCTGGCGCTGGCCGCCGCCGTGGTCGCGGTCGGCTGGTCGGGGTACGCCCAGTCGCTGCTGACCACGATGGGCATACCGTTGCCGGACAACCTGGCGGGCGAGGACGCCGTCTTCAACCTCCCGGCGGTGTTCGTCGTGCTGGTGGTCACCGTGGTGCTGGTGCTGGGGATCAAGATCTCCTCGCGGTTCAACGAGATCGTGGTGGCGATCAAGGTCGCGGTGATCCTGCTGGTGATCGTGGCGGGGCTGTTCTTCGTCAGGGCCGAGAACTACACGCCGTTCATCCCGCCCTCCCAGGAGAACCCGGCCACCGAGGGGCTCAAGGCGCCGCTGATCCAGGTGCTGTTCGGGGTGCCGCCGGTGAGCTTCGGCTGGCTGGGGATCTTCGCCGCGGTCGCGGTGGTCTTCTTCGCCTACATCGGCTTCGACATCGTCGCGTCGGCGGCCGAGGAGTCCCGCCGGCCGCAGCGCGACCTGCCGATCGGCATCATCGGCTCGCTGGCGGTGTGCACCGTCCTGTACGTGGCGGTGTCGCTGGTCGTGGTGGGGATGCAGAACTACAGCCGGCTCAGCCAGGACGCCCCGCTGGCCGACGCGTTCAAGGCGGTCGGGCAGTCCTGGGCGGCCACCCTGATCAGCGTCGGGGCGATCGCCGGGCTGACCACCGTGGTGCTGATCCTGCTGCTCGGGCAGAGCCGGGTGTTCTTCGCGATGAGCCGGGACGGGCTGCTGCCGCAGTGGCTGTCGGCGGTGCATCCGCGGTTCCGCACCCCGTACCGCACGACGATCCTGGTCGGGGTCGTGGTGGCGGTCCTGGCCGGGCTGATCCCGCTGTCGGAGCTGGCCGAGCTGGTCAACATCGGCACGCTGTTCGCGTTCGTGCTGGTGTCGATCGGGGTCGTGGTGCTCCGGCGGACCAGGCCCGACCTGCCGCGCTCCTTCCGCACCCCGTTCGTGCCGGTGGTGCCGATCCTGTCGGTGCTGGCCTGCCTGTTCGTGATGCTGAACCTGCCGGTGGAGACCTGGCTGCGGTTCGCCGGCTGGCTGGTGCTCGGCGCGGTCCTGTACTTCGCCTACGGGTACCGCAACAGCCGCCTGGCCGCACCGAAGGCGCCGGCCCCGGGGGACTGACGAGCGACACGCCGCGCGGATACGGTGATTTTGGACACGGTGTCCTTCCGGACGCGGGGTGTGCACAATGGCGCGCATGGCTGACACGCGGGTGGCGGTGATCGGATCGGGCCCGGCCGGGCTGTACGCGGCCGAGGCTCTGGTCAAGCAGACCGACGGGAACGTGCAGGTGGACGTGCTGGACCGGCTGCCGTCGCCGTACGGCCTGGTGCGGTACGGGGTCGCCCCCGACCACACCTCGATCAAGTCGATCGCCCGGTACCTGCAGCGGGTGCTGGAGCATCCGGCGGTGCGCTTCTTCGGCTGTGTGGAGCTGGGCACCGACGTCACCCGCGAGGAGCTGCTGGACTGCTACGACGCGGTCATCTACAGCACCGGCGCGATGGTGGACCGGCACCTGGGCGTCCCCGGCGAGCAGCTGCCGGGCAGCGTCGCCGCCACCGACTTCGTCAACTGGTACTGCGGGCATCCCGACGCCGCCGACCACGCCTTCGACCTGTCGGTGGAGGAGGTCGCGGTCGTCGGGGTGGGGAACGTGGCCGTCGACGTGGTGCGGATCCTCGCCAAGAGCGCCGACGAGCTGCGCGAGACCGACGTCCCCGAGCACGTGATCGAGGCGCTGGCGGCCAGCCGGGTGCGGCGCGTCCACCTGATCGGGCGGCGCGGCCCGGCGCAGGCCAAGTTCACCACCAAGGAGGCCCGCGAGCTCGGCGAGCTGGCCAACGCGGAGATCCACGTGCGGCCCGAGGACATGGAGCTGGACCCGGCCTCGGCCGAGCTGGCCGAACGGGACCGGCACGTGCGCGGCAACATCAAGGTGCTGCAGGCGTGGACCGAGCCCCCGGCGGGCGTCAAGCCGCGGCGGATCGACGTGCGGTTCTGGCTGGCCCCCGTGGAGATCCTCGGTGCGGGGCGGGTCGAGGCGCTGCGGCTGGAGCGGACCGCGCTGGACGAGAACGGGCGGGTGCGGGGCACCGGCGAGTTCGAGACCCTGCCGGTCGGGATGGTGGTCCGCTCGGTGGGCTACCAGAGCGTTCCGCTGCCGGGCGTGCCGTTCGACGAGCGCTCCCACGTGGTGCCGAACAAGGGCGGCCGGATCATCGACGCCTCCGGGGCGCAGGTGCCGCGCGAGTACGTGGCGGGCTGGATCAAGCGCGGCCCGACCGGGGTGGTCGGCACCAACAAGTCCGACGCCGCCGAGACCGTCGCCAACCTGCTCGCCGACCTGGCCGCCGAGGACGGCCGCACTCCCCCGCAGCGCCGCATCGAGGATCTGCTGGAGTCCCGCGCCTGCCGGGTCGTCACCTACACCGACTGGCTCAACCTGGACGCCGCCGAGATGGACCTGGCCCGCCGCCTGAACCGCGGCGAACGCGTCAAGCTGGGCCACTGGGACGCCATGCGCGCGGCCTGCCACCCCCGCTGACCAAGCGGTCAGCGGGGCGCCTCCGGAGCGGCGGGGTCAGTCGGCCGGGGCGGCGGCGGACTGGCGGGCCTTGTCCTCCTCGCCGGAGCGGGCCACCGCCTCGGTGATCTCGCGCGCCAGGTCCTGCGGGGTCAGGCCGATGTCGGCGAGGATCTCGGCGCGGGAGGCGTGGTCGAGGAACTCCTGCGGGATCCCGAAGGTGCGGATCGGGACGTCGACCTCGTTGTCGCGCAGCAGCCGGGCGACCGCGTCGCCGACCGCGCCGACCCGGCCGTTGTCCTCGACCACCGCGACCATGGTGTGCCGGCGGGCCTCGGCGAGCAGCGCCTCGTCCAGCGGCTTGACCCAGCGCGGGTCGACCACGGTGACGCCGATGCCCTGGGCGGCCAGCCGGCCGGCCACCTCCACCGCGGTGCCGGCCAGCGCGCCGACCGCCACCAGCAGCACCCGGGCGCCGTTGCTGCCGGTGTGCCGGGCCAGCACGTCCATGCCGCCCGCCCGGTCGATCGCCTCGATGTCGGCGGCCACCGAGCCCTTGGGGAACCGCAGCGCGGTGGGGGCGTCGCCGACCGCCACGCACTCGCGCAGCAGCTCGCGCAGCCGGGCGCCGTCGCGCGGCACCGCCATCCGCAGGCCGGGCACCAGCTGCAGGATCGACATGTCCCACATGCCGTTGTGGCTGGCCCCGTCGTCGCCGGTCACCCCGGCCCGGTCCAGCACGAACGTGACCGCCTGCCGGTGCAGCGCCACGTCCATCAGCACCTGGTCGAACGCCCGGTTCAGGAACGTGGCGTACACCGCCACCACCGGGTGCAGGCCGCCCATCGCCAGCCCGGCCGCCGAGGTCACGGCGTGCTGCTCGGCGATGCCCACGTCGAACACCCGGTCCGGGTACGCCTCGGCGAACGCGGCCAGGCCGACCGGGTGCAGCATGGCGGCGGTGATGCCGACCACGTCGGGGCGCTCGGCGCCGATCCGCACCATCTCGTCGCTGAACACGCTGGTCCAGGAGACCCCGCCGCTCTTGGCGACGGACTTGCCGGTGGCCGGGTCGAACGCCCCGCCGCCGTGCATGCAGTCCTCTTCGTTGTTCTCGGCGGGCGCGTAGCCGTAGCCCTTGCGGGTGATGCAGTGCACGATCACCGGGGCGCCGAAGCCGCGGGCGCGGCGCAGCGCGTGCTCGACCGCCTCGGTGTCGTGCCCGTCGATCGGGCCGACGTACTTGAGGCCGAGGTCCTCGAACATCGCCTGCGGCTGGAAGACGTCCTTGAGGCCCTTCTTGACGCCGTGCAGGGCCTCGTAGGCGACCGGGCCGACCACCGGGGCCCGCGGCACGGTCTTCTTGATCATGTCCAGGGCGCGCTCGTAGCCGCGGCTGACCCGCAGGTCGGCCAGGTGGCTGGCCAGCCCGCCGATGGTCGGCGAGTAGGACCGGCCGTTGTCGTTCACCACGATGATCACCGGGCGGTCCGGGCCGCCGGCGATGTTGTTCAGCGCCTCCCAGCACATCCCGCCGGTCAGCGCGCCGTCGCCGACCACCGCGACCACCGCGCGGTCGTGCTCGCCGCGCAGCGCGAACGCCTTGGCCAGCCCGTCGGCGTACGACAGGGCGGTGGAGGCGTGCGAGTTCTCAATGACGTCGTGCTCGGACTCGGCCTGGCTGGGGTAGCCCGACAGCCCGCCGCGCCGGCGCAGCCGGGAGAAGTCGTGCCGGCCGGTCAGCAGCTTGTGCACGTACGCCTGGTGGCCGGTGTCGAACAGGATCTTGTCGCGGGGCGAGTCGAACACCCGGTGCAGCGCGATGGTCAGCTCGACGGCGCCGAGGTTGGGGCCGAGGTGGCCGCCGGTCCGGGAGACCGCCTCGACCAGGAAGTCGCGGATCTCGACGGCCAGCCGGGGCAGCTCCGCGGAGTCCAGTCGTTTGAGGTCGTCGGGTCCGGTGATCGACTCAAGAACTCCCACGCCGTCATCCCCTTCACCAGGCGGTCGCCCACCGCCCCCGGATCTTGCCTACGAGCCACCGAGTTTAATCCCGGTTTGCGCGCCGCACGCCGGTCCGCGGTCTGAAACCATCGGCCGGGACAGGCGTAGCGCACTCACGGATGGGGGATCCCACGCTCATGGCCACCGAGGAGATCGTTCTGCTCAATCCGGCCGGAGAGGCGATCGGCACGGCGCCGAAGGCCGCCAGCCACCATCAGGACACCCCTTACCACCTGGCGTTCTCCTGCTACGTCACCGACGGCGCCGGGCGGGTGCTGATCACCCGGCGGGCGCTGGACAAGGCGACGTTCCCGGGCGTGTGGACCAACACCTGCTGCGGCCACCCGGCCCCCGGGGAGGGGCTGCGCGAGGCGGTGACGCGGCGGCTCGGCGACGAGCTGGGGCTGACGGTGACGGATCTGACGCTGGTGCTGCCGGAGTTCGACTACCGGGCGACCGCTCCCGACGGGGTGGTGGAGCACGAACGGTGCCCGGTCGTCCGGGCCCGCTGGGCCGGCGGGGAGCCGCGGCCGAACCCGGACGAGGTCGCCGACGCCCAGTGGCGGACCTGGGAGGAGTGCCTGAAGCTGGCCGACGATCCGGACGCCTCGCCGTGGTACCGGATGCAGATGGCGCAGCTGGCCCCGCTGGGCGCGCCGGAGCAGTGGCCGGCGGCCGACCCGTCCCGGCTGCCGCCCGCCCTGTCCTGGTAGGGGCCGGTACGCGGCGGTTCCCCGTGCGCGGTGCGGCGGACGTTACTAGACTCGCGGTTCACTAAGCCGCCATGATCGTGCCGTCTCGTCACACCGCACAGGATGGGGACCGATGCGCATCATCCGACTCGCCGCGACGGGCACCGCCTGCGGGGCCGCGGCGCTGACCCTGCTGGCCCCGACCGTGCCGGCCCGGGCGCAGGCCGCACCGGCCGCGCCGAAGGCCACCACCACGTTCCCCGAGGGCTTCCGGCCGGGCTACAACCTGGTGATCGAGGTGACCGGCTGCGAGCAGGCGCCGACCTCGCGCGGGCTGCGCAACGAGATCTTCGCCGAGGACCCCGGGTTCCAGAAGGCCGAGGACGGCGACGGCTGGACGGCGATCGGCGGCACCCGCAGGGACCTGCAGGCGGGCCGGACGTACCGGACGGAGTTCCGGTGCGGAGGGCTCGGCGGGGAGACGTTCCCGCTGCAGATCACCGTTCCCGGGTCGGCCGGCGGCGGACCGGGCGGCGGGGCCACCGGCTCCCCCTCGCCGGGGGGCGGCTTCGAGTTCGGGTTCGACAAGGTGAAGCTGTCGACGCGCAAGGTGGTCGCGGGCGGGACGATGGGCTTCACGGTGACCTGCCCGACCACCGTCACCGCGGAGTCGGCGGCGTTCGCCGAGGCGCCGGAGTTCACCAGGAAGGGGCAGGTCTCCAAGGGGACGGCGACGTTCGCCCAGACGCTGCCGTCCATCGTGAAGATCAAGGTCACCTGCGCCGGGCACGGGCATGTGGAGTACAGCACCGAGCCCGCCGAGGAGGCGCTGGGCGAGGGCGGCCCGAAGATCCCGGTCGGCGCGCCCAACACCGGCGGCGGCGTCGCGGAGCGGGGACCGGGCGCGGTGGCGTACGGCGGTGCGGCCGCGGTGCTGCTGGCCGCCGCCGGCACCGGAGTGCTGACGCTGCGGCGGCGGCGCGCCGCGGGTTCGGTGGAGAAGGACTGACGTGCGGCCCGGACGTCGCGCCGTCCACGGGGCGGCCGTCGCGCTGGCGGCGGCCCTGGCGACCGGATGCGGCGGCGCCGAGCCCGCCGCCGCCCCTCCCCCGCGGAGCGTGCCGACGTGGAACGGCTCGGCGGGCCCGGCGGCGCCACTGCCGGTGCGGCTGACGTACGCCGGGCCGATGCGCCGGTCGGTGCCGGTGTCGATCCGGATCCCCAAGCTCGGGGTGTCGGCGCCGGTCTCGCAACTGGGGCTGCGCCCGGACGGCAGGGTCGAGGAGCCGCCGCTGAGCCGGCCGAACCTGGCGGGCTGGTACAAGGAGGGCCCGTCCCCCGGGGAGGCCGGGCCGTCGGTGCTCCTGGGGCATGTGGACGCCAACCGGCGGCCCGCGGTGTTCCACCGGCTCACCGAGTTGTATCCGGGCGATCTGGTCGAGGTGACGCGGCGGGACGGAACGGTCGCCAGATTCGCCGTGGTGCAGATGGCGCGGGTGTCCAAGAGCCGCTTCCCCGGCGAGCTGATCTACGCCGAGGACATCGACTATCCGGCGTTGCGGCTGGTCACCTGCGGGGGCTCGTTCGACGCGCGGACCGGGCACTACACCGAGAACGTCATCGCCTTCACCCGGCTGGTGAAATGACCGGGCGTTCATGGTTGCCCCGTCCAGCCAAATGTGAGAAAGATTTCTTCTCCGGTCCTGACTGACTCGTTCACCGTGGTCAGGGCGGCGCTTCACATCGCCGGAGGGCCACGTTCGGCTACCGTCCGCCGGGCGGGCGTGGCGACGAGCCAGGTAATCGGCTACAAATCGGACGGTCGGCCGGTGTCGCCGGACCGGCCCCCTCAGCGATCCCCGGAGGTACCCCGCGTGCAGGCGATCAGCGTTCGGCAGCCCTGGGCCTTTGCCATCGCGCGAGGCGGCAAGACCGTCTACAACCATCCCCTGCCGACCGCCTACCGCGGCCCGCTGCTCATCCACGCCTCCATGCGGGTGGACCTGGGCTCCTGCGACTCCCCGCTGATCCGGTCGGCGGGCTGGGACCCCCGCGACCCGCTGGCCACCCTCGGCGCCGTGATCGCCCTGGCCGACCTGTCCGGCGTCTGCAGCCGGGCGGTCCAGGGCGGGGACTGCGACTGCGGCCCCTGGGCCGAGCCGTCCGCCCACCACTGGAGGCTGGCGAACGTGCGGGCGCTCCCCCGCCCCATCGTCGCCCTCGGCCGGATGGAGCCCTGGGAGCCCCGTCCGTCCCTGGTCGCCAAGGTGCACCAGATGCTGGCCACCACCGCCGCCGAACAGGGGCACTGAGCCCGCCGGAACGCCGACCGCGCCGCAGGGCCGGGCCATGCCCTCCTGATCTAATGGTTAGAAAGCTATTGACTCATTAGATCGTGTCTCGTTAGAACGGAGGTCGTCCCATCGACCTCCGGAGGCATGCGCCATGACGTTCCCGGTCATCGCCCGCACGGTCCACCGTCACCTCGACGTCGACGGCGTGCGGGTCTTCTACCGCGAGTCCGTGCCCGAACGGGACGACGCGCCGGTGGCGCTGCTGCTGCACGGGTTCCCCTCGGCCTCGCACCAGTTCCGCCGGCTCGTCGACGCGCTCGGCGCCCGGCACCGGCTGATCGCCCCGGACTATCCCGGGTTCGGGCACACCGAGGTCCCGGACGGCTTCGAGTACCGCTTCGACCGGCTGGCCGACGTGGTCGAGGGCTTCGTGGAACGGCTCGGCCTGACCCGGTTCGTGATGTACGTGTTCGACTTCGGCGCTCCGGTGGGCTTCCGGCTGGCCGAGCGGCGGCCCGAACGGATCGCCGGCCTGATCGTCCAGAACGGCAACGCCTACTCCGAGGGGCTGTCGGAGGGGGCCCGCGACTTCATCGCCCTGCGGCCCGAGGTCCCCGGCGCCGAGCGGACCGTCCGCGAGCTGATGACCCTGCAGGGCACCCGGAGCCAGTACGAGACCGGGGTGGGCGACCCGGAGCTGGTCGCGCCGGACGGATGGACGCTGGACCAGCACTTCCTGGACCTGCCGGGCCGCAAGGAGGCGCAGGTGGCGCTGGCCTTCGACTACCGCGCCAACGTCGAGCGGTACGAGCGGTGGCAGGCGTGGCTGCGCGAGCACCGGCCCCCGGCGCTGATCGTGTGGGGCCGGCACGACCCCTTCTTCCCCGAGCCCGGCGGCCGCGCCTACCTGCGGGACCTGCCGGACGCCGAGCTGCACCTGTTCGACACCGGCCACTTCGCGCTGGAGGAGAAGCTGCCGGAGATCGCCCCGCTCATCGACGGCTTCCTGGACCGCGTCTGGCGTTAGGCCCCGGCCGCCTCAGCCCTCGTCGGTGGCCGCCTCCCGGAGGCGGGCGAACTCCTCCGCGATGCGGCCCAGCGGCCAGCTCGCGTTCAGGCCGCTGGGGTTGGGCAGGACCCACACCCGCGCGGGGCCGATCGTCTCCGGCCGCGGTCCGATCTGCGCCTTCGGCATCCCGAACGCCGTCCGGTAGGCGGTCACCCCGGCCACCGCGAGGAACCGCGGCCGGTGCCGTTCCACCAGCTCGACCAGCCGCCGCCCGCCCTCGCGCAGCTCCTCGGCGGTCAGCTCGTCGGCCCGCGCGGTGGTCCGCGCCGCCAGGTTGGTGATGCCGAGCCCGTACGACGGCAGCAGCCATTCCTCCGCCGGCGTCAGCAGCCGGTCGGTGAACCCCGACCGGTACAGCGCGGGCCAGAACCGGTTGCCGGGCCGCGCGAAGTGGAAGCCCGTGGCCCCCGAGTACAGCCCCGGGTTGATCCCGCAGAACAGCACCCGCAACGGCGTCCCGTCCACCGGCAGCACGTCCTGGATCACCCGGTCCCGGGCCGCCTCCAGTTCCGCCTTCGTCGGCCTTTTCATCCCGTCCCGCCCTGTCCGCCCGTTCCTGTGCGACGGGCGGACAGGGTAGCGGAGTCAGCGGGACAGGGTGCGGTAGCGGTGCGCGGACAGCGGCAGGAAGACCGCGGTCAGCAGCAGCGGCCAGGCGAGGGCCAGGAGCAGGGCGTGGTCGGCGGGCCAGGAGCCGGCGACATGGCCCGGGCTGCCGAACAGGTCGCGGGTGGCGGTGACGGTGGCCGACAGGGGGTTCCACTCGGCCAGGGCGCCCAGCCAGCCGGGCATGGTGGCGGGGTCGACGAAGGCGCTGGACAGGAAGCCGATCGGCCACACCAGGATCTGCACGGCGACCAGCATCTCCGGCCCCTTGGCGACCAGGCCCAGGTAGATGCCGATCCACAGCAGGGCGAAGCGGAGCAGGAGCAGCAGGCCGACGGCGGCCAGGGCACCGGCCGCGCCCTCGTGCCAGCGCCAGCCGACCGCCAGGCCGGTGGCGATCATGACGACCAGCGCCAGGCACGAGTTCAGCATGTCGGCGGCGCCGCGGCCGAGCACCACGGCCGCCGACGACATCGGCAGCGAGCGGAAGCGGTCGGTGATGCCCCGGGAGGCGTCGGCGGCGATGGCGCTGAAGGTGGTCTCCACCCCGAACGTCATCGTCATGGCGAACATCCCGGGCATCAGGAACTCCCGGTAGCTCCCCCCGCCCGGCACCGCCATCTGGCCGCCGAACAGGTAGCCGAACATCAGCACCAGCAGCACCGGGAACGCCAGCGACATGACCAGCTGCTCGGGGCTGCGCGCCCAGTGCGCCAGGGCGCGGCGGGTGAGGATCCAGCCGTCGGTCAGCGCCCAGCGCAGCCGGGACAGCGGGCCGGTGGGCGGGGCCGGGATCGCGTACGTCATGCGGGCTCCTCGGTGCGGTCGGCGGTCAGGTGCAGGAAGACCTCGTCGAGGGTGGGGCGGCGGATCGCGATGTCCTCGACGGCGATGCCCGCGGCGTCCAGCGCGCGGACGGCCTCGGTGAGGACGGCGACCCGCTCGGCGGCCGGGACGCCGAGCCGGCGGGTGTCGGCATCGGCGGTGACCTGCGCGCCCGTCAGCCGGTGCAGCAGCCCGGCGGCGGCGGTCAGGTCGGCCGGGTCGCGCACGACGACGTCGAGGCGGTCGGCGCCGAGCCGTGACTTCAGCTCGTCGGGGGTTCCCTCGGCGACGACCCGGCCGTGGTCGATCACCGAGATCCGGTCGGCCAGCCGGTCGGCCTCCTCCAGGTACTGGGTGGTGAGCAGGACGGTGGTGCCGGTGTCGGCGAGCGCGCGGACCGCCGCCCAGACCTCGCTGCGGCCGCGCGGGTCCAGCCCGGTGGTGGGCTCGTCGAGGAACAGCACCGCGGGCTCCATGATCATCCCGGCGGCGAGGTCGAGCCGCCGCCGCATCCCGCCGGAGTAGGCGCCGGCCGGCTTGTCGCCGGTGTCCTGGAGGCCGAACCGTTCCAGCAGTTCGGCCGCCCGGCGCCGGGCCCGCCGGGCGGGCAGGTGGTACAGGCGGGCGAACATCTCCAGGTTCTGCCGCCCGCTGAGCAGTTCGTCCACGGCGGCGTGCTGGCCCACCAGCCCGATCCGGTGCCGGACCTGCGCGGCCCGGCGGGTCACGTCGTGCCCGGCGACCTCGGCCCGCCCGCCGTCGAGGGCCAGCAGGGTGGCCAGGATCCGCACGCAGGTGGTCTTGCCCGCGCCGTTGGGTCCGAGCAGCCCGTGCACGGTGCCGGCCGGCACGGCGAGGTCCAGCCCGTCCAGTGCGGTGGTCCCCCCGCCGTACCGCTTGCGCACGCCCTCGGCGCGCACCGCGAGATCGGCCATCGACCCTCCTTCTCTATACGCCGTACGGAGTTGGCCGATCGAATATATGTACGCCGTACGGAGTTGTCAATCCGTACGGCGTATGGAGTTTTCCGTCCCGGCGCGGCGGCACAATGGCGGGGTGACGACCGAGTACAGCGGCGGCGGCGATCCCGTCCGCAGCCTGGAACTGCTGTGGGACGTGCGGGAACGGCCCCGGCGCGGGCCCCGGCCCAGGCTGACCGCGCGGCGGGTGGCCGAGGCCGCGATCGAGCTGGCCGACGCCGAGGGCCTGGCCGCGCTGTCCATGCGCCGCGTCGCCGAGCACCTCGGCGTCTCCCCCATGTCGATCTACACGTACGTGCCGGGGAAGGCCGAGCTGCTGGACCTCATGCTCGACACCGTCCAGGCCGAGATCCCGCTGCTGGACCGGCTGCCCGGGGACTGGCGCGCCCGGATCGAGCACTGGGCGCGCGAGAGCCTGGCCTCCTACCACCGCCACCCGTGGGTGCTCCAGGTCGCCACCAGCCGCCCCCCCATGGGCCCGAACGAGATGACCTGGAGCGAGTCCGCGCTGCGCGCCCTGGCCGAGACCGGCCTGCCCGACCGCGAGCTGGTCGCGGTGGTCGCCGCCGTGGGCGACTACGTCCGGGGCGCCGCCCGCACCGCCGTCGACGCCGCACGGGCCGAGCAGCGCACCGGCCGCAGCGAGGCCGAGCACTACCGGGACCGCGAGCCCCTGCTGGAGAAGCTGATCACCGCCGACCGCTTCCCCACCATGACCCGGCTGCACTACTCCGGCGTGTTCGACGACCTCATCGACTCCTTCGAGTTCGGCCTCCAGCGCCTGCTGGACGGTCTGGCCGCCTACATCGAACGGCACGCCGGATAGCGGAACGGGCCGCCTCCCCGGTCGGGAGACGGCCCGTTCTGCGGGCGGTCGCGCCTACTTGCGCAGCAGGTTGCGCAGCACGTACTGCATGATGCCGCCGTTGCGGTAGTAGTCGGCCTCGCCCGGGGTGTCGATGCGGACGATCGCCTGGAACTCCCTGCCGTCGGCGCGGACGGTCACCTCACGCGGGGTGGAGCCCTCGTTGATCTTCTCGATGCCGATGATGTCGAAGGTCTCGGTGCCGGTCAGGCCCAGCGACTCGGCCGACTCGCCCTCCTTGAACTGCAGCGGCAGCACGCCCATGCCGATCAGGTTGGAGCGGTGGATCCGCTCGTAGGACTCGGCGAGGACGGCGCGGACGCCCAGCAGCGCGGTGCCCTTGGCGGCCCAGTCGCGGGAGGAGCCGGAGCCGTACTCCTTGCCCGCGATGACCACCAGCGGGATGTTCTGCGCGGCGTAGTTCTGCGCGGCGTCGTAGATGAACGCCTGCGGCGCGCCCTCCTGGGTGAAGTCGCGGGTGTAGCCGCCCTCGACCCCGTCCAGGAGCTGGTTGCGCAGCCGGATGTTGGCGAACGTGCCGCGGATCATCACCTCGTGGTTGCCGCGGCGGGAGCCGTAGGAGTTGAAGTCCTTCGGCTCGACGCCGTGCTCCTGCAGGTACTGCGCGGCCGGGGTGCCGACCTTGATGGCGCCGGCCGGGGAGATGTGGTCGGTGGTGACCGAGTCGCCCAGCTTGGCCAGCACCCGCGCGCCGTGGATGTCGCGCACCGGCTCCGGCTCCATGCCCATGCCGTCGAAGTACGGGGCCTTGCGGACGTAGGTGGACTCGGGGTCCCACTCGAAGGTGTCGCCGGTCGGGATCGGCAGCTCCTGCCAGCGCGGCCCGCCCTCGAAGACGTTGGCGTAGTCGCGCAGGAACATGTCCTGGCCGATGGAGCTCTCGACGATCTCGGCGACCTCCTCCTGCGACGGCCAGATGTCGCGCAGGTAGACCGGCCGCCCGTCGGAGCCCTCGCCGATCGGGTCGTTGAGGATGTCGATGTCCATGGTCCCGGCCAGCGCGTAGGCGACCACCAGCGGCGGCGAGGCCAGGTAGTTCATCTTGACGTCGGGGTTGATCCGGCCCTCGAAGTTGCGGTTGCCCGACAGCACCGACACCACGGTCAGGTCGTTGTCGTTGATCGCCTTGGAGATCTCCTCCGGCAGCGGGCCGGAGTTGCCGATGCAGGTGGTGCAGCCGTAGCCGACCAGGTTGTAGCCGAGCTTGTCCAGGTACGGGGTGAGGCCGGCGCGCTCGTAGTAGCCGGTGACGACCTGGGAGCCGGGGGCCATCGAGGTCTTCACCCAGGGCTTGCGGGACAGGCCCTTCTCCACCGCCTTCTTGGCCAGCAGCGCGGCGCCGACCATGACGTACGGGTTGGAGGTGTTGGTGCAGGAGGTGATCGCGGCGATCACCACGGCGCCGTGGTCCAGCTCGAAGGTGGTGCCGTCCTCGAGGGTGACCGGGACCTTCTTGTGCGGGCGGCCGCCGCCGTCGGTCCCGTGCTCGCGGGGCTTGTCGCCGTTGCCGTCGTGGGCGATGGCCGGGGAGTCCGAGGCCGGGAACGACTCGGCGGACGCCTCGTCGGCCGGGCCCTGGATGCTGGAGACGTAGTTGCGGACGTCGCGCCGCCAGGTCTGCTTGGCCTCCGACAGCGCGATGCGGTCCTGCGGGCGCTTGGGGCCGGCGATCGACGGGACGACCGTCGACAGGTCCAGCTCCAGGTGCTCGGAGAAGTCCGGCTCGGCGGCCGGGTCCAGCCACAGGCCCTGCTCCTTGGCGTACGCCTCGACCAGCGCGATCTGCTCCTCGGTGCGGCCGGTCAGCCGCAGGTAGGAGATGGTCTCGCCGTCGATCGGGAAGATCGCGCAGGTGGAGCCGAACTCGGGGCTCATGTTGCCGATGGTGGCCCGGTCGGCCAGCGGCAGCGCCGCCACGCCCTCGCCGTAGAACTCCACGAACTTGCCGACCACGCCGTGCTGCCGCAGCATCTCGGTGATGGTGAGCACCAGGTCGGTGGCGGTGGTGCCGGCGGGCAGCCGGCCGGTCAGCTTGAAGCCGACCACCCGCGGGATCAGCATCGAGATCGGCTGGCCGAGCATCGCGGCCTCGGCCTCGATGCCGCCGACGCCCCAGCCCAGGACGCCGATGCCGTTCTCCATGGTGGTGTGGGAGTCGGTGCCCACGCAGGTGTCGGGGTAGGCCACCCCGTCACGCGCGAAGACCACGCGGGCCAGGTGCTCGATGTTGACCTGGTGGACGATGCCGGTGCCCGGCGGGACGACCTTGAACTCGTCGAAGGCGGTCTGGCCCCAGCGCAGGAACTGGTAGCGCTCGCGGTTGCGCTCGTACTCGCGCTCCACGTTCCGCTCGAACGCGTCGGCGCGGCCGAAGTAGTCGACGATCACCGAGTGGTCGATGACCATCTCGGCGGGGGCCAGCGGGTTGATCCGGGACGGGTCGCCGCCCAGGTCGCGCACCGCCTCGCGCATGGTGGCCAGGTCCACCACGCAGGGCACGCCGGTGAAGTCCTGCATGATCACCCGGGCGGGGGTGAACTGGATCTCCCGGCTGGGCTGCGCGCTCGGGTCCCAGCCGGCCAGCGCGCGGATGTGGTCGGCGGTGACGTTGGCGCCGTCCTCGGTGCGCAGCAGGTTCTCCAGCAGCACCTTCAGGCTGTACGGGAGACGGGCCGAACCTTCGACGGCGTCCAGCCGGTAGATCTCGTACGACTTGTCGCCCACCCGCAACGTGTTGCGGGCGCCGAAGCTGTTCGCGGACACGACTCCTCCTCCATCACGCCCCGGGCCCGGTCGCGGGCCGCGCGCGGCGATCCATCCGATATTCGGCGCGTTGACGTCTACGCAGGCCGCTGCCGGCACAGTCCGGCGCGGTGGTGTTCCCCCCCAGAATCCTGCCCTAGCCGCGGCCGCCGCCGGGACTCAGGTGAGCCTAACTTCCGCAGCTTTTCTCTCGACGTCAAGCTAGTTCCCAATTTATCTCGACATCGAGGTATCCGCACCTTCGGGAACACCTCTTCCCAGCGATGCGTTACCGATATATCGTTGTTGTATCGCGACTGGTCTGAGAAAGATCGACAAGGAGAGTGAGACCATGCGTACCGGAAACTTCGATCCGCGCTGGGCGGCCGCCGCGGCGGCGCTCGGCGCCAAGGCCGCCCAGTTCGCGGGCGGACACCACGGCCACGGCAGGCGCATGCACGGCGGCGGCGGCTTCGGCTGGGGCCTCGGCTTCGGCCCCGAGCACTGGGGCGGCCCCGGCCCGTGGGGCCCGCGCGGTCCCCGCGGCAGGCGTGGCGGACGGCGCGGCGGACGGGCCCGCAAGGGCGACGTGCGGGCGGCGATCCTGGCGCTGCTGGCCGAGGAGCCGCGCAACGGCTACCAGATCATCCAGGAGATCGCCCAGCGCAGCGACGGGGCCTGGAAGCCCAGCCCCGGCGCGGTCTACCCGGCGCTGCAGCAGCTCGCCGACGAGGGCCTGGTGATCTCGGAGGAGAGCGGGGGCCGCAAGACGTTCTCCCTCACCGACGAGGGCCGCGCCTACGTGGAGGCCCACGCCGACGAGCTGTCCGAGCCCTGGGCGGCGATGGCCCCCGAGTTCGGCGAGGGCGTTCCCGACCTGTTCAGGCAGGCCGCCCAGACCGGCGCCGCCGTGATGCAGGTGGTGCACACCGGCTCCCCCGAACAGATCGCCCAGGCCCGGGAGATCCTCGCCGAGGCCCGCCGCAAGCTGTACCACCTCCTCGCCGACGACACCGCCGCCGAGGAGTGACCGGCGATGGACCTGCGGATCGGCGACGCCGAACGCGACGCGGTGACGGCGGCCCTCCACGAGCACTTCGCGGCGGGCCGCCTCACCCGTGACGAGCTCGACGAACGCCTGGAGGCCGCCCTGACCGCCAGGACCGAGGGGGACCTGCGGGAGATCGTCAGGGACCTCCCCGGCCCCAGCGGCCTCCCCCGGCCGGCCCCGGCGCCCGCGTGGCATCCCCACCACGGTCACCCGGCGTTCCGGCACGGCCGCCGCCCGCGGCACCGCCACGGCCCTCCGCCGGTGGTGCCGATCCTGTTCCTGCTGTTCCTCGTCGGGACGTTCACCGCCGGCCCGGCCACAGGCGCGGTGCTGGCCCTCAAGGCCGCCGCCGTCCTCTGGCTCTTCGGCGCCCTGTTCGCCTTCCTGCACCTCCGCCGCCACTGGCGGCGGGTCCGGCACTGATCCGGCCGGGCGGCCCGACCATCGGGAGCCCGGCCGCACCCGCAGCCGCCTGATCCGGCAGGCCCCGTCACCATGTGACCGGATGCGCCGCCCAGGGTGCCGGGCCCGGACCTTCAGGTCAGTCGGCGGCCAGAACGGTGAAGTCGTCCGCCCCCGTGTCCGGGAAACGGAACCCGCGCAGGAAGAGCCGGGCGTCTCCGGGACGCCAGAGGGCCACCGCGTCGCCGACCTCGTCGAAACGACCGGCCAGCACCAGCCGCCCGTCGGCGGTCCAGGCCATCCCCGAGCGCTTGAGCGAGGCGTGGACCGGCATGGACGGCGTCCGCCGCCACCGTTTGGCCGCCAGGTCGAGCGCCCAGACGTCCATCCGCTGCCGTGGGCCGGGCCAGGCCGGGTGGTCGAACGACACCGCCACGGAACGGCCGTCCGGCGCGACCAGTCCGTGGGAGGGGCCGCCGATCGAGGTGGGCCTCGGCACGGACGTGCGCTCTCCCGTACCGGTGTCGGTCAGGGTGAGCGTGGTGCGGTCGTCACTGAGCACCCGGTCGCCCACCACCGCGAGGATCCGGTGCGCGCGGAAGACCTCGCCTCCCCCGCCGGCCGGCTCGATGACCTCAGAGCCCTCTTCTTCCAGCGCACCCCAGTGCAGTCCCAGCGCAGTGTCCGCCACGAGCACGCGGTCGCAGGGGACGGGGCGGGCCGCGGCCCGGGTGCTCCCGTCCAGGCCCAGCCGCGCCAGCGTGCACCGTGAGCCCTGGTGGTCGTTCACCCAGACGCCGCGCCCGTCGAGGGCCGGAACGGCGTGGACGCCCGCGCCGATCCGCCGCACGCGTCCCGAGCCGCCGTCCATGACGAAGAGACCGGGGGCCGCACAGCCGGGACAGCCGGCCTGCAACAGCACGCCCCCGTCGACCCCCTGGACGGACACCGTCCCTCCCCGCGGCGCTCCGGGCAGCGGCCGAAGGTCACCGCGGTCCACGTCCACGATCACCGGCGGATCGGCCGCGACGAGAAGCCGCAGGCCGGTCGCTCCGGAGAGCGGCGCGCCCTGCAACCGGCGCGTCGGCTCCTGCGGCGTGTCCGCCGTTCCACGCGGCACGACCCCGGGCGTCGAGGCGGTCTCACGGGCCACCGGCGCCGTGCCGCCGCTGCATCCGGCGGCGAGCAGCAGCGCCGCCACCGCGGCGGTCCCGGCCCGTACGCGCATCCGCCGCACCTCCACACCGTCGTCGGCACCGGCCAGCATCGTCGGGCCGCGAAGCCCCGGCAAGTCCCCTGGCCGGGCGTGGCCATGGGGCGCCCCGCGCAAAGTCCTCGGCAAGTCCTCCGGCCGGGCGTGGTCGTGGGACGACCCGGGCGTGAGGGTGGTGGTATGGCCGCTGACAGCACCGAACAGTTCGAGTTAGGGCAGGATGCCGCCGAGGCCTACCAGCGGTATCTGGTGCCGGTGTTCTACGCGCCCTGTGCGGAACGGCTGTTCGGCCTGGTGCCGCCGCGGCGGGGACGCGTCCTGGACGTCGCCTGCGGCACGGGCGTGGTGGCGTTGGCGGTGGCGCGCCGGGGCGGAGCCGGCACACACGTCACCGGGGTGGACCCCGACGAGGCGATGCTGGCCGTGGCCCGGTTCCTCACCGGGCACGTGGGGGCGCCCGGGCCCATCGAATGGCTGCAGGCGCCCGCCGAGGAGCTGCCCTTGGAGGATCGGGCGTTCGACCTCGTGTACTGCCAGCAGGGCCTGCAGTTCTTCTCCGACAAGATCGCCGGGATCGCCCAGATGCGGCGCGTCCTGCGGCCGGGCGGGGCGGCCGGCGTCGCCGTGTGGCGCGGCCCCGAGCACCACACCCCGTTCCACGAGGTCGCGGCGGTCTGGGACGAGTACCTGCAGGACGGGCTCGGGGAGACGATGCGCGTCCCGTTCTCCGGCCCCCAGGGCTCGGAACTGCGCGCGCTGTTCCAGAACGCCGACTTCACCGACGTACATCTGCGCATCGCCATCATCCCCGTGCGGTTCGCCTCCCCCGAGGCGTTCCTGCACGAGACGTCCCTGGCCACCCCCGCCCGGCCCGCCTACATGGCCGCCGAACGCCCCACCGTCGAGGCCATGAGGGAGCGCATCCGGCAGCGCCTCACCTGGGCCACCGACGACGAGGGCGTCACCTTCCCCCTGCAGGCCTGGCTGCTGACGGCCACCGCCGCCTGACGCCGGACGGCCGTCCTCACCGCAGGGCCGCGGCGGCGCGCGCCAGGTCCTCGATCCGGGCCCAGTCCCCCGCGCGGACGGCGTCGTCGGGGGTGAGCCAGGTGCCGCCCACGCAGCCGACGTTGGGGAGGGACAGGTAGTCCCCGGCCGTGTCGAGGGTGATGCCGCCGGTGGGGCAGAAGCGGACCTGCGGGAGAGGCCCGGCCAGGGCCTTGAGATAGGCGGGGCCGCCGGCGGCCTTGGCGGGGAAGAACTTCATGGCGGTGACGCCGTGCTCCAGCAGGGCCATGGCCTCCGAGGCCGTGGCGACGCCCGCCAGGAACGGCAGGCCGGTGTCGGTCATGGCCGCGCGGAGGCGGTCGGTGCAGCCGGGGCTGACCAGGAAGCGGGCGCCCGCCCCGGCGGCCTCGGCGGCCTGCCGCGGCGTCACCACGGTGCCGGCGCCGACGACGGCGCCCTCGACCTCGGCGGCGATCCGCTTGATGGCGTCCAGGGCGGCGGGGGTGCGCAGGGTGACCTCGATGGCGGGCAGGCCGCCCGCCACCAGGGCGCGCGCCACGGGGACCGCGTCGGCGGCGTCGTGCAGGACGACGACGGGGACGACGGGGCACAGGTCGAGCAGGTCGGTCGCGTTCACACGAGCTCCAGGGAGGCCAGCCGGGCCGCGGCGCCGGCCAGGGCCGGGGTCGGGGCGACGATCAGGGCGGTCGGGATGGCCCGCAGGTAGGACTCCACCGGCGGCTTGTTCTCGAAGCGGCGGCGGAAGTCGCTGCGGCGCAGCACGTCCCAGATGCGCGGCAGGATCCCGCCGCCGATGTAGACGCCGGCGCGGGCGCCGAACGTCAGCGCGACGTTGCCGGCGAACGAGCCCAGCAGGGAGCAGAACGTCTCCAGCGTCTCGTAGCACAGCGGGTCGGTGCGGCGGGCGCAGATCTGCGCGGTCGACAGCGGCTCCACCGGGACGCCGTGCAGCCGGGCGACCAGCTCGTACAGCCGGGTCAGGCCCTCGCCGGACAGCAGGTGCTCGGCCTCGGCGGTGCCGCGTTCCTCGCGCAGCATCGTCACGATCCGGTGCTCGCGTTCGGTGGCCGCGGGCAGGTCCACATGGCCGCCCTCGCCGGGCACCGCCACCAGCCGGTCCCCCGCCCGGATCAGCCCGGCCACGCCCAGCCCGGTGCCCGGTCCGACCACCGCTGCGGGGGCGTCGCCGGAGGGCGCGGCGTCGCCCAGCGGGCGCAGGTCGCCGGGGCCCAGCGTGGGCAGCGCCAGCGCCAGCGCCTCGAAGTCGTTCATCAGCTCGATGTGGTCCAGTCCCAGGTCGGCGCGGACCTCGGCGGCGTTGCCCGCCCAGTGCGCGTTGGTGAGCCGGTAGTCGCCGTTCTCGGCGGTCGGCCCGGCGATGGCGACGCAGGCGGCGGCGGGCCGCACGTCCCCGGCGTGGCGGGCCAGATAGGTGGCGGCGGCCTCGGCGAGCCCGGCGTGGTCGCGGACGGCCAGCACGTGCACCCGGCCGGGCGCCGCGCCCGGCGAGGTGACCAGCCCGAACCGGGCGTTGGTGCCGCCGACGTCGGCGACCAGCCAGGGCCGCTGCGGCGACGGGGAGGCGGTCATGACGCGAACACCGCCGCTCCCCGCTCGGCCGGGCCGACCGCCCGGCGGAACGCCGCGAACAGCTCCCGGCCGGTGCCGTACTGCTCCTCGGCGGGCGGCGCGGCGGGCTCGCGGGCGGCGAACTCCTCGTCCGGCACCAGCACCCGCAGCTGCCCGGCGTCGGCGTCCAGCCGGATCACGTCGCCGTCGCGGACCCGGGCCAGCGGCCCGCCCGCGGCGGCCTCCGGGGACAGGTGGATGGCGGCCGGGACCGCCCCCGAGGCTCCGGACATCCGCCCGTCGGTGACCAGCGCGACCCTGTGCCCGCGGTCCTGCAGGACGGCCAGCGGCGGGGTGAGCTTGTGCAGCTCCGGCATCCCGTTGGCGCGCGGCCCCTGGAAGCGGACGACGGCGACGATGTCACGGTTCAGCTCGCCGGCCTCGAACGCGGCCTGCAGCGCCTGCTGGGAGTCGAAGACCCGGGCGGGGGCCTCGACGACGCGGTGCTCGGGGGCGACCGCCGAGACCTTCACCACCGCCCGGCCGAGGTTGCCGGTGACGGTGTGCAGGCCGCCGTGCGAGTCGAACGGGTCGGCGACCGGCCGCAGCACCTCGCGGTCGCCGGACTCGGCGGGCCCGGGACGCCAGGTCAGCCCGTCCGGCCCCAGCTCGGGAACGGCCCGGTAGTCGGCCAGGGTCTTGCCGCCGACCACCCGGGCGTCGGCGTGCAGCAGCCCGGCGTCCAGCAGCTCCCCGATGAGGAACGCGGTGCCGCCCGCGGCGTGGAAGTGGTTCACGTCGGCGGTGCCGTTGGGGTACAGCCGGGTCAGCAGCGGCGTCACCGTGGACAGCTCGTCGAAGTCGTCCCAGGTCAGCTCGATGCCCGCGGCGGCGGCCATGGCGACCAGGTGCAGGGTGTGGTTGGTGGAGCCGCCGGTGGCCAGCAGCGCGACCACGCCGTTGACGAACGCCCGTTCGTCCAGCAGCTCGCCGATCGGGGTGTGGCCGCCGCCGAGGGCGGTCAGCTCCAGCACCCGGCGGCCGGCCTCGGCGGTGAGGGCCTCGCGCAGCGCGGTGCCCGGCGGGACGAAGCTGGCGCCGGGCAGGTGCAGGCCCATCACCTCCATCAGCAGCTGGTTGGAGTTGGCGGTGCCGTAGAAGGTGCAGGTGCCCGGCGAGTGGTAGGAGGCGGCCTCGGCCTCCAGCAGCTCGGCGCGGCCCACCTTGCCCTCGGCGTAGAGCTTGCGGACCTTGGCCTTGCGCGCGTTGGGCAGCCCGGAGCCCATCGGCCCGGCGGGCACCAGGATCACCGGCAGGTGCCCGAACGACAGCGCGCCGATCACCAGCCCGGGGACGATCTTGTCGCAGACCCCCAGCAGCAGGGCCCCGTCGAACATGTCGTGGGACAGCGCGACGGCGGTGGCCATGGCGACCACGTCCCGGCTGAACAGCGACAGCTCCATGCCGGCGCGGCCCTGGGTGATGCCGTCGCACATGGCCGGGACGCCCCCGGCGAACTGGGCGGTGCCGCCCGCCTCGCCGATCGCCCTCTTGAGGATCGCCGGGTAGTCCTGCAGCGGCTGGTGCGCCGACAGCATGTCGTTGTAGGCCGACACGATCGCGATGTTGGGCGTGACGTCGCCGCGCAGCCGCAGCTTGTCGGCGGGGGCGCAGGCGGCGAAGCCGTGCGCGAGGTTGGCGCAGCCCAGCGCGGTCCGGGCGGGCCCGGCGCGCACCGCGTCCCGGACGCGTTCGAGGTAGGCGGCGCGGCGGTCCGCGCTGCGCCGGGCGATGCGGTCGGTGACCCGTGCGACGACGGGGTCGAGGCCTGGCGACATTCGGACTCCGGGGGGGAGGAGGGGCCGGAAAGACGACGAGACGGAAAACTACCGAGCCATAGGGAACTTCTACAAGCATCCTTATGAACGCCGGGTGACAAAAGTCGGCGACCATGCGCGGGTCGACACACGAAACCGCTCATGGTTCACTGTCCCAGTGCCCAGACGCCCCTCGACCAGCGGAGACCTGCTCCGCCTCATCCGCGAGGAGGGCGTCGCCACCCGCGCCGAGCTGGCCCGCCTGACCGGGCTGTCGCGGCCGGCGGTCACCCTGCGGGTCACCGAGCTGATCGCGCACGGGCTGGTCGTCGAGCGTCCCGGCGAGCTGTCGTCCGGCGGCCGTCCGCCGGCCCGGCTGGAGTTCAACGCGGCGGGCGGCGCCGTCCTGGTGGCCAACCTCGGCCGGCGCCGGGGCCAGCTCGCGGTGTGCGACCTGGGCGGCCGGATCCTGGTGCAGTCCGCCCCCGACCTGCCCACCGGCCGGGACACCGCGGTGCTGGCGGCCGGGCTGCTGGACCACTGGGACGAGCTGCTGGGCAAGGCGGGCCTGCCGCGCACCGCCGTGCGCGGGGTGGGCGTGGGCAGCCCGGACACCGCCGAGCCCGCCCCCGAGCACGCCCCCGGACCCGGCCGGCGGCCCTGGCTGGGCGGCGTGGACCTCGGGGCGATCGTGGCCGAGCGGTTCCCGGTCCCGGTGCACGTCGACAACGACGTGAACGTGGCGGCGCTCGGCGAGTACCAGGCCCGCTACCGGGACCGGATCGACGACATGCTGTTCGTGAAGGTGTCCACCGGCATCGGCGCGGGCCTGATCGCCGGCGGCCGGATCCAGCGCGGGGCGCTGGGGGCGGCCGGGGAGATCGGGCACATCCCGGTGCGCGACGGCGAGGGTGCGCCGTGCCGCTGCGGCAACACCGACTGCGTGGAGGCGGTCGCGGGCGGGGCCGCCCTGCTGGCCCGCACCGGCGCGGCCGACCTGGGCGAGCTGGCGATGCGCGCCGGAGCCGGGGACGCGGCGGTGGTGGCGCTGGTCCGGGAGGCCGGCCGGCGGATCGGCGAGGTGATCGCCGCCGCCGTCAACCTGCTCAACCCGGCCGTGGTGGTGCTGGGCGGCGACCTCACCGGCGGGGTCGAGCCGCTGATCGCCGGGGTCCGCGAGGTGGTCTACCAGCGGGCGACCGCGCTGGCCACCCGCCAGTTGCGGATCGAGCCCAGCATGCTGGGCGACGTCGCGGGCCTGATGGGCTGCGCCGCCATGGTCTGCGACCACATCCTGTCCCCCGCCGCCGTGGACGCCGCCCTGTCGGCCACCCCCTGACGGTCGGACGGACCGCTCCTCGTACACGGTGCGGATCCGCCCGTCCCGGACGGTGAAGACGAGCGCCGTCGCGGGAAGCCGCTCCCACGGCTCGCAGTGACACGCTGCGCGACGAGCCGCGGCCCGATCACGCCGGAGGCGACCCGGCGCCCGGACGACGCGCTGGAGCCGGCCGGGCACCAAGGGTGGCCGAGCGGCGGTCCCCAGGTCACGGATTGAACACTCCGTGAGCACAAACCCGACGTTTTGCTCAACAGCACACGAAAACAAAGCGTACGGTTACTCATCCCGGCGCGTAGTACCCCGCCCTTGTGACGGAGGACACTCGCCCGGCGATACATGTCCACCCCCTCGCGCTCACGAAAGGACACGAGCGCCCCATGACGATTGATCAGGCTCCGCGCACGGCCGGCAAGAGCCCTTCCGGCGGCGAGCCGCGGCCCCGGGGCCTTCTCGCACCGATCCTGCTCGGGCTGGGGGTCTTCCTGCTGACGCTGGCGCTCGCGCTGCGTTTCTTCGTGGCCGACCGGGTGCTGGTCGCCCCGGCGAACCTCTACCAGAAGGTCACCCTGCAGGCGACCGGCGCCTCCTACTTCGACCGGGCGGCCGTTCAGGATCGGACCGGCGCGACGCTGACGCTCACCAGCACGGTGCGCGGCGACGTCAAGGCCGCCGACGGGGACACCGTCGTGTGGGACGCCTTCCTGGTGCTGGAGGACATCCCCAACGGCAACGAGGTGAACATCACCCAGCAGCGGCTGGCGTTCGACCGCAAGAGCGGCGAGCTGAAGGCATGCTGCGGCACCCACGTGGCCAACGACACCTCGATCAAGCCGTCCGGGCTGGGCCTGTTCTGGCCGGTCGGCGCGGTGGAGCAGAAGACCTACCAGGTGTTCGACCCGTACACCAAGCGGGCCTGGCCGGCCAAGTACGAGGGCACCGAGACGATCCAGGGCGTCAAGGCGTACAAGTTCGTGCAGTCCATCCCGGACAGCGTCATCGGCACCGAGCCGGAGGTCCCGACCACCCTGCTCGGCATCGCGGGTCCCAACCGGACCGTGCCGGCCGACCGCTACCAGCGGGCCACCGTCACCTACTGGGTCGACCCGCGCAGCGGCGTCAGCGTCCACCGCGAGCAGCAGATCGTGCAGACGCTGCGCGGCAAGGACGGCAACGGCACCAAGGTCGTCGCCGACTTCACGCTGAAGATGACCCCGCAGAGCCAGAAGACCATGGTCGACAAGGCCAACGACACCGCCCCCAAGGTGTCGCTGTTCCGCGTGATCGGGCCGCTCGCGGCGCTGCTCCTGGGCCTGGTGCTGCTGGGCGCCGGGGCCGCGGTGATGATGCGCCGCCGGGGGACGCGTCACGCCGCATAGAAACCACCCTGCGCAAGGGCCGTCGCGGAATCCCGCGGCGGCCCTTGCGTATGCCCGGGGACCCGGCGGCGGGACGGGCGGGGACGTCCCCGCCGCCGGGCGCTCAGCGGGTCACCGGCCGACGTGGAAGGCGACCGCGCCCTTGGCGGGAACGGTCAGGGTCGCCCGCCCGCCGGTGACGGTGACCTTGGTGGCGCAGTCGTCGATCACGTTGCAGTACGCGCCGTCCGGCAGGCCGGTGGAGTACTGCGCGGTGTGCGCGCCGCCGGTGTTGTTGATGGCGACGAACGCCCTGTCGCCCCGGCCGAAGCCGATGACGTTGGAGGACGGGGACTGCCAGTGGGTCACCCCGGCGTTCCCGGCCGCGTGCCGCCAGCCGACCATGCCGACGACGGCCGGATCGCGGTCCAGGCAGTGCCAGCCGCGGAGGCAGTCGGTGTCGGTGACGAAGCCGCCGGAGTTGGGCGGGGCCTGCTCGGGGTCGCCGAACTCGAAGCCCGCGTACACCGTCGGGGTGGTGTGCTTCCAGGCGAGCTGGAACACGTTGGCGATCCGGGCGGTCGCCCCGTCCTTGTAGGACAGGTGACGGCCGTTGCGCTCGGTGTCGTGGTTGGTGACGAACGAGACCGAGTTGGCCGCCGGCAGCAGGCCCCAGCTCGGGCCGAACGACGACAGCCAGGCGATGTCGCCCTGGAAGGCGGTCTTGATCTTGTCGGCGTAGGTGAAGTCCAGCACGTCGCCGGTGCTGAAGTAGTCCTGCGGGCGGGGCGGCTCGCCGGGGAACACCTCGTGGAAGACGTACGGCCGCGCACCGGAGACGGTCTCGCGCAGCCGGCCGAAGATCGCCCGCAGGTCCTCGTTGGGGATGTGCTTGGCGGCGTCGATCCGGAAGCCGTCCACGCCCAGGGCGATCTGGGCGTTCAGATAGCCGGCGATCCGGTCGCGCACGCCGTCGCTCCCGGTCTTCAGGTCGGGCAGCGACAGCAGTTCGCAGTTCTGGACCTCCCACAGGTCGCTCCAGTTCGCGATGGCCCGGTCGCAGACGTCGACGTTGTAGTCGGCCCGGTCGTACATCGGCGGGTCGTACTTGTCGGTGAGGACGGTGCCCGCGTAGCCCGTCCCGGTCTGCGCCCCGGTGTGGTTGATCACCGCGTCGGTGTAGACCTTGATCCCGGCGCCGTGGCAGGCGCGCACCATGGCGGCGAACTCGGCCTCGGTGCCGAACCGCCCGGTGAGCCGGTAGCTGTAGGGCTGGTAGACGTCCCACCACACGCCGGTGGGGTGCCTGAGCGACTCGGCGGGCGGGGCGACCCACACCGCGCCGTATCCGGCGGGATCGAGGACGCCGGTGCACTCGGCCGCCACCGACCGCCAGTTCCACGACCACAGGTTGGCGATCACGTCGCCGTTCGGGATCCCGGTGTCGACGGCGCGGACGGGGGCGGGGGCGGTCGCCGCGGCGGCCGGGGGGACGGCCGGGGCGGCGGTGACGGCCGCGGCGGCCAGCAGCGCCGGGGGCGCGCAGGCGGCCAGGGCGCGGCGGAACCTTCCTGTCATGGGCGTTCTCCTTCGAGAGCGGGGTGCGGAGGAGATCCCGGGCCCGGGGTTGCCGCGACGGTACGTCTTGTCGCAAGTTTCTGCAAGGTTTCTGCAAGGGGGTTGCGACGCCCGCCGTACGCCCGGGCCGGGTCCGCCCGGCGACCCCCGGATCACCCTCCCGCTCCCCTCCGCCACCACCAGGGGTTGTGATCGAGGTAACAGTCCGGCCACAATCCTTCTGCAAGTTTCTGCAAGATCTTTACGGCCTTGCAGTCCCTTGTTAGCGTCCTCGCACCCACCCCGGACAAGCACCCGGACAAGGAGGACCCATGCGGCGCACCCCCCTGGTCGGCCTGTTCGCCGGCCTTGCGCTCGCGCTGACGGCGTGCGGCTCGGGCGACGGCGGCTCGACCACCGCCGCCGACGGCGAGCTGACCGGACGCGGCCCGATCACCCTGGTGTCGGGCAAGGACCGCTCCGGCAACATGCAGAAGATGGTCGCCGGCTGGAACGCCGCCCACCCCAAGGAGCCGGTCCGGATCATCGAGCTGCCCGACGAGCCCAACGACCAGCGTCAGCAGCTGATCCAGAACGCCACCACCAAGTCCGACGCCTACACCGTGCTCAGCCTGGACGTGGTGTGGACCGCCGAGTTCGCGGCCAACCGCTGGCTGACCGAGCTGCCCAAGGACAAGCTGGACACCAGCAAACTGCTGCCCGCCACGGTGAAGACCGGCGAGTACCGCGGCCGGCTGTTCGCCATGCCGGTCAACTCCGACGCCGGCCTGCTGTACTACCGCACCGACCTGCTCAAGAAGGCCGGGATCGACGAGCCGCCCACCACCTGGGCGCAGATGTGGGAGGCCTGCGACAAGGTCAGGGCGCTGCCGGAGGGCGAGGACGTCGACTGCTACCTCACCGAGGTCGGCAAGACCGAGGGCCTGACCGTCTCGGCCGCCGAGGCGGTCAACAGCGCGGGCGGTGTCTTCTTCGACGCCTCCGGCCAGCCCGCCGTCAACACCCCGCAGGCCAGGGCCGGGATGGACTTCCTGGTCAACGCCATCAAGGACGGCCGGATGCCCCGGGCGGCGCTGACGCTGGACGGCGAGGGCGGACGCCGCCACTTCCAGTCCGGCAAGCTGCTGTTCCACCGCCAGTGGCCGTACCAGTACGAGCTGGCCAACGCCGACGACGGGTCCTCCAAGGTGGCGGGCAAGTTCGCGGTGGCGCCGATCCCCGGCCCGAACGGGCCCGGCGCGGCCAACCTCGGCGGGCACAACTACGCGATCTCCGCGTTCGCCAAGAACAAGGCCACCGCGCTGGACTTCATCAAGTACATGACCGACCCCGCGCAGCAGAAGGCCGACTCGCTGGCGACCTCCAAGGCCCCCACCGTGGCCGCGCTGTACGACGACCCCGAGCTGATCGAGAAGTACCCGTACCTGCCGGCCCTCAAGGAGGCCATCCAGAAGGCCCAGTCCCGGCCCGTCGTGGTCCGCTACGGCGACGTCACCGCGGCGATCCAGTCCGCGTTCTACGACGCCCTCGGCGGCAAGACCCCGCCCGACCGGGCCCTGACCGACCTGCAGTCCAAGCTCGCCGGGCTCGCCACCCCCTGACCCGGCCCGGCGCGGCGCGCCGTGCCGCCGGGCACGGCGCGCCGCCTTGGAGGACTCATGGCCACCACTGTCGAGAACAGACCGGACGCCCGGACGCCGGCGGCCGCCGCGTCCCGGCGGCGCCGCTCGCCCGAGCGGCGCGACCGCCGGCTGGCCGCCCTGCTGCTGTCGCCGACGATGCTGGTGCTGGCGCTGGTCGTCGGCTACCCGGTGCTCGCCGGCTTCCGCGAGTCGCTGTTCACCCGCGGGCAGGAACTGGACGCCGACGGCTTCGTCATCGAGGGCGAGCGGTTCGTCGGCCTGGACAACTACACGGCGATCTTCACCGGCGACCGCGCCGACGCGTTCTGGAACGCCTTCTTCAACACCACCTTCTTCACCTTCACCACGGTGCTGCTGGAGACCGCGATCGGCGTGGCGATGGCGCTGATCATGCACCAGGCGTTCCGCGGCCGGGCGATCGTGCGGGCCGGCATCCTGGTGCCGTGGGCGATCCCCACCGCGATCTCCGGGCTGCTGTGGCGGTGGATCTTCCAGCACGACGGCGCGGCCAACGCGGTGCTGCGGCAGGAGATCCTGTGGACCGCCGACGGTTTCGCCGCCAAGGGCGCGGTCATCATCGCCGAGGTGTGGAAGACCTCCCCGTTCATCGGACTGCTGGTGCTGGCCGGGCTGCAGCTGATCCCGCGCGAGGTGCACGAGGCGGCGCGGGTGGACGGCGCCTCGGCCTGGCAGCGGTTCTGGCAGATCACGCTGCCGCTGGTCAAGCCGGCGCTGCTGGTCGCGGTGCTGTTCCGGATGCTGGACGTGCTGCGGATGTTCGACCTGCCGGCGGTGCTGATCGGCGTCAACAAGGACTCGGTGGAGACGCTGACGATGATCTCCTGGTTCGAGGCCAGCAACCTGCGGTACGGGTCGGCCGCGGCCTACGCCACGGTGCTGTTCGCCTACATCGCCGTGCTGGCGTACCTGTTCGTCAGGCTGCTGGGCGCCGACATCATCGGCGAGGCCCGGCAGGCCGTCGGGAAGCGCGGGAGGGCGCGGGCATGACCGTCCGGCTGCGCAGGGCCCTGCCCTATCTCGGGATCGCCCTGGTCACCGTGTACTGCCTGGCGCCGTTCTACTGGATGGTGGTCTCGGCGTTCCGGCGGCCGCAGGACCAGTTCGACACCACGATCGTCCCGGCGCGCTGGTCGGTGGACAACTTCACCGCCGTGTTCGGCGCCGACAACGGCTTCGGCCGGGCGCTGCTCAACAGCCTGATCGTGGCGGGCACGACCACCGTGCTGACGCTGGTCGTGGGGGTCTTCACCGCCTACGCGCTGGCCCGGCTGACGTTCCCGTTCAAGAACGCGGTGCTGGGGATCATCATCGCCACCACCATGTTCCCCGGAATCTCCCAGCTGGTTCCGCTGCTCAAGCTGTTCACCGACATAGGCTGGATCAACACCTACCAGGCGATGATCCTGCCCAGCCTGGGGTTCGCGCTGCCGCTGACGGTGTGGATGCTCACCGCGTTCTTCCGCCAGCTGCCGTTCGAGCTCGAGCAGGCGGCGATGGTGGACGGCTGTACCCGCGGCCAGGCGTTCCGCAAGATCATCGTGCCGCTGGCCGCGCCGGGAGTGTTCACTACCGCCATCATCACCTTCATCGCGGCGTGGAACGAGTTCATCATCGCCCTGTCGGTGGTCAACGCCAAGGAGATGGAGACCGCCACGGTCGCCATCGCCAAGTTCACCGGCATCAGCGGGCACGACCAGCCGTTCGGCACGCAGATGGCGGCCGGGGTGATCGTCACCGTGCCGCTGGTCGTGGTGGTGCTGATCTTCCAGCGGCGGATCGTCGCCGGCCTGACCGCCGGCGGCGTCAAGTGACCGTAGCGAACCCGAGCAAAGGACATCGATGACGCAGCACATGGTCGACGTCTCCGCTCCCGCGACCGGGCCGGGCGCCCGGTGGTGGCGGGACGCGGTGATCTACCAGGTCTACGTCCGCAGCTTCGCCGACAGCGACGGCGACGGGATCGGCGACCTGCCCGGAATCCGCAGCAGACTGCCCTACCTGGCCGAACTCGGCGTGGACGCGGTGTGGATCACGCCGTTCTACCCCTCGCCGATGGCCGACTTCGGCTACGACGTGGCCGACTACCGGGGCGTGGACCCGATCTTCGGATCGCTGGACGACGCCCGGGCGCTGCTGCGGGACGCGCACGACCTGGGCCTGCGGATCATCGTGGACCTGGTCCCCAACCACACCTCCGACCGGCATCCCTGGTTCGTCGAGGCGCTGGCGGCCGGGCCGGGCAGCCCGGCCCGCGACCGCTACATCTTCCGCGACGGCCGCGGCCCGGACGGGTCGCTGCCGCCCAACGACTGGGAGTCGGTGTTCGGCGGGCCGGCCTGGACGCGCGTTCCGGACGGGCAGTGGTACCTGCACCTGTTCGCCACCGAGCAGCCCGACCTGAACTGGGACAACCCCGAGGTCCGCGCCGAGTTCGAGGACATCCTGCGGTTCTGGCTGGACCTGGGGGTGGACGGGTTCCGCATCGACGTGGCGCACGGCATGGTCAAGGCCGAGGGCCTGCCCGACGTCGGCTGGCAGGGGCAGGTCACCATGCTGGGCCGCAACATCCTGCCGTACTTCGACCAGGACGGGGTGCACGAGATCCACCGGTCCTGGCGGCGGCTGCTGGACTCCTACCCGGGCGAGCGGATCGGGGTGGCCGAGGCGTGGGCGCCGACCCCCGAGCGGCTGGCCTGCTACGTACGGCCGGACGAGCTGCACCAGGCGTTCAACTTCCACTACCTGGTCGCCGACTGGGACCACCGCGCCAAGCGCGAGGTGATCGAGGAGTCGCTGCGCACCGCCGGGCTGGTCGGCGCGCCCACCACCTGGGTGCTGTCCAACCACGACGTCAAGCGGCACGTCACCCGGTACGGCGGCGGCGACCTGGGGCTGCGGCGGGCCCGCGCCGCCGCGCTGCTGATGCTGGCGCTGCCCGGCTCGGCCTACATCTACCAGGGCGAGGAGCTGGGCCTGGCCGAGGTGCTGGACCTGCCGGACGAGTACCGGCTGGACCCGCAGCGCGCCCGCGACCCCGAGGAGGGCCGCGACGGCTGCCGGGTGCCGATCCCCTGGTCGGGGGACGAGCCGCCGTTCGGGTTCGGCCCGGGCCGCACGAGCTGGCTGCCGATGCCCGAGCACTGGCGCGAGCTGACCGTGGAGCGCCAGTCGGCCGACCCGGACTCGATGCTGGCGCTGTACCGGCGGGCGCTGGCGATCCGGCGCGAGCACCCGGCGCTGGGCGACGGGCCGCTGCGCTGGCTGGCCGGGCCGCCCGGGACGCTGGTGTTCGCCCGCGAGGCCACCGCGCAGGACGGCGTGGAACGGTCGCTGGTGTGCGCGGTGAACATGGGCGACCGCACCGTCCGGGTGCCGGCGTTCGGGCCGGTGCTGCTGGCCAGCGGGCCGGTCCGGACTGAGGGGGAATGCCTCGTCCTGCCCCCCGATACCGCCGTATGGTGGAACGGTGCGGGAGCCGACTCCGCAGGGGGAGACTGATCTATGGCCGTGATGCGCCTGGCCGACATCGCCGCACACGCCGGGGTGAGCGAGGCGACCGTCAGCCGGGTGCTCAACGGCAAGCCGGGGGTCGCCCCGGCCACCCGCCAGGCCGTGCTCACCGCCCTGGACGTGCTCGGCTACGAGCGCCCGGCCCGGCTGCGCCAGCAGCGGGCCGGGCTGATCGGGCTGATCGTGCCGGAGCTGACCAACCCGATCTTCCCGGCGTTCGCCCAGGTCATCGAGAACGCGCTGGCGCTGGCCGGCTACACGGCGGTGCTGTGCACGCAGACCCCCGGCGGGATCACCGAGGACGACTACACCGAGCTGCTGCTGGAGCGCGGCGTGTCGGGGATCATCTTCGTCAGCGGGCTGCACGCCGACTCCCGCTCCGACCGCGCCCGCTACCTGCGGCTGGTCAACCGGGGCCTGCCGATCGTGCTGATCAACGGCTACCGGCCGGACATCAGCGCGCCGTTCATCTCCAACGACGACATCGCCTCGCTGCGGATGGCGGTGGGCCATCTGGCCTCGCTGGGGCACCGGCGGATCGGGCTGGCGGTCGGGCAGGAGCGGTTCGTGCCGTCCATCCGCAAGACCGAGGGCTTCCGCCGGGGCATGGCCGAGCACCTGGGCGTCACCGACGTCGACGATCTGATCGTCAACACGCTGTTCACCGTGGAGGGCGGGCAGGCCGCCGCGCAGGAGCTGATCGACCGGGGCTGCACGGCGATCTGCTGCGGCAGCGACATCATCGCCATCGGGGCGATCCGGGGGGTGCGGCAGCGCCATCTGCGGGTGCCCGAGGACGTGTCGGTGGTGGGGTTCGACGACTCCCCGATGACCGCCTACCTGGACCCGCCGCTGACCACGGTCCGCCAGCCGGTCCGGGAGATGGGGCTGGCCGCGGTGGGCAGCCTGCTGGAGGAGATCGGCGGCGCCAGGGCCCCGCGGACCGAGCTGCTCTACCGGCCCGAGCTGGTGGTCCGCGGGTCGACGGCGCCGGCGCCGGCCGAGCTGTCGGCCGTCGCCGACGTCTGACGCGCGACTCCCGCGGGCGCCTCGGAGCCCGCGGGAGCACTCTGTGCGCGGTTCAGCGCAGCGGCGGAACGGCCCGCTGCGCCAGGCCGAGCGCGTAGTCCGGCCACCACTGACCGGCGGGCGGATCGACGACCCCGTACTCGGGGTCCTCGGGCCCGGCGGTGCCGCGGGTGCACTGGCCGTCGGACTCGCCGGGCCGCTTCACCCACAGGAACGCGTCGACCAGCCGGTTGCCGGTGCGGGTGCCCGGGCGTACGCCGAGCCCCCGGCCGGGCGGGTTGCACCACTCCTGCGGATCGGTGTACTTGCCCGCCGGGGCCGTCCAGTGGCCCTGCCCGTTCCGGCTGGTGTCCAGGACGAACGGGGTCAGGCCGCGGGCGTCGTCGGGCACGGCGGCCAGGTCGGCGTCGGAGCACGCGGCGGCCCCGGTCCGCTTGCGCAGCCACAGGCACTTGGACACCCGGGTGCCGTACTCGACCAGCTCGGCGTCGGCGCGGTAGTTGGAGACGTTGAGCACGAACCCGTCGGCCTTGGCGACGCCGCCGCGCATCAGCCGGCTGACGATGCCGAGCTGGGCGCGCGGCTCGCCGTATCCGGCGTCGTAGTCGTTCAGCGCCTGCCACGCCGAGTGCCCGGCGTCCACGTACACGCCGGTGCGCGGCAGCCGGGAGAACGTGGTGATGGCGTGGTCGATCTCCCGGAACCGCTGCTCGACCAGGCTCATGTCCTCCGGCCGCCCGGTGCTGCCGCCGCCGCCCTCGTTGCACCAGGGCTCGCTGGACAGCAGCGCCAGGCCGTCCGGCTCGACGACGACCACGGCCCGCCCGCCGCCGATGCCGCGGGCGAACGCGTCGATCCATTCCTTGTAGGCCTGCTCGCTGGGCGCTCCCCCGGCCGAGTACTGCGAGCAGTCGCGGCCCGGGACGTAGTAGGCGACCAGGACGGGGACGGCGTTCTGCTTGCGGGCCTGCCGCATGGTGGCCCGGACCTCGCGTTCGACCTCCTCGGGGGTGCCCTTGGTGAACCAGACGGCCTGTGGGATCTTCGCCATGGCCCGCATGAGCGCGGCGTCCTCGGTGCGGCCCTCGGCGGCCCACTGGTCGGCCTGCCGTCCGGCGTTGGTGTCCGGCTCCACGTAGAACCGGACCCTGCCGTCGAGCGGGTTGCCGTCGCTGTGCGCGTGCGCGGCCGGGACCTGGCCCGTGACCGAGACCGTGACCGCCGTGCAGGCGGCCAGCACCGTGACACAGGCGCGCAGGCGTGTGCTCCTCACGTGGTGCTCCCTTCGCGGGGGTGGATGGGAGCGCTCCCACCTGGGAGCTTCCCGGCAAGGCGGAAAGGTTGTCAAGCCCCGGCAGGGTGGACAATCCACCGTCCACTGGATGTACTTGTGGTTCACATCACAGCTCGGGGGCCGGTCGACGAAGGAAACACCAGATGTCCGAAGTGGTGCTGGAGGCGGTCAGCAAGGTCTATCCGGGGGGTCAGCGGGCGGTCGCCGAACTGTCGCTGACCGTTCCCGACGGGGAGTTCCTGGTGCTGCTCGGCCCCTCCGGCTGCGGGAAGTCCACCACGCTGCGCATGGTGGCCGGCCTGGAGGAGGTCACCGGCGGGACGATCTGGCTGGACGGCCGCCCGGCCAACGAGCTGACCCCGCGCGAGCGCAACGTGGCCATGGTGTTCCAGAACGGCGCGCTGTACCCGCACCGCTCGGTGCGCGGCAACATCGGCTTCCCGCTGCAGATGGCCAAGGCCGATCCGGCCGAGTCCGCCGAGCGGGTCACCGAGATGGCCCGGGCGCTGGGCCTGGAGCAGATGCTGGACCGGCTGCCCGGCACGCTGTCGGGCGGGCAGCGCCAGCGGGTGGCCATGGGGCGGGCCATCATCCGCGAGCCCTCGCTGTTCCTGATGGACGAGCCGCTGTCCAACCTGGACGCCGCGCTGCGCAACGACCTGCGGCTGGAGATCGGCGGGCTGGTGCGCGGGCTGGGCGTGACCACCCTGTACGTCACCCACGACCAGGTCGAGGCGCTGACCCTGGCCGACCGGATCGCGGTGATGAACGAGGGGTTCCTGGAGGACGTGGGCACCCCCACCCAGATCTACGAGAACCCGGCCACCGCGTTCGTGGCGGCGTTCCTGGGCGCGCCCCCGATCAACCTGCTGTCGGCCACCGTGGAGGCGGTGGCCGGCGAGGGGGTGAAGCTGCATCTGGGCCGGCAGCGGCTGGTGCTCCCGTGGACCGACCCGCGGGCCCAGTACCTGGCCTCGCACCACGCCGACGAGGTCGTGGTGGGCATCCGGTCCGACGCGCTGCGGCCCACCGGCGACCCCCATCTGGGCGCGGTGCTGTCCGGGCATCTGCGCACGCTGGAGTTCCACGGGCACGAGTGGCTGGCGCACATCGACGCGGGCGTGACCGTGGTGGATCCGGCGACGGTGAGCCGGCGGCGCGAGCCGGAGCCGGTGGGGGCGGTCCCCCGGCCGGCCGGGATGGCGGGCCGGGCGCTGTCGCTGCTGCGCGGCGGGGCGGGACGGCGCGTTCCGGCCGAGCGGCCCGCCCCGCACGTGGGCGCGCACCGCCGGGCCGAGCTGCTGACCCGGCTGCACTCGCGGGACGGGTACACGCCGGGGATGGACGTCCACCTCGCCGTGGACCTGGACCGGGTGCTGGTCTTCGGCAAGGACGGCCGCCGGGTGGACCCGGTCTCCCGCTGAACCCGGCCACGACCCCTGTGACCTGGGGCGTTCACCGCAGCGGCGGAGGCGGCGCAGCGGATCCGCCCGGCCCGTTCAGGTAACGGTTGCATTTCGGGAGATTGACAGTGACCCAGCTCACCGTCTTTCCTGTGGGAGCGCTCCCACACCGGTTCGGCGGCCGACCCGCCGGCTTGACGAGGAAAGACCTGAGAGGGGTCCGCAATGGGTTCTCCGAGACGTTCGCGGAGAGGGCGCGGGCTCGCCGCGCTCGCCGCGGTGCTGACCGGCGTCATGGTCGCCGGCACCGCCTGCGGCGGTGACGACGACGGCGGCGCCGACGGCAAGATCACGCTGACCGTCGACACCTTCGGCGAGTTCGGATACGAGGAGCTGTTCAAGCAGTACGAGGCCCAGCACCCGAACATCAAGATCCGCTCGCGCAAGGTCTCCGACCTGGACACCTACAAGCCGCAGCTGCAGCGGTGGATCGGCACCGGCAGCGGCGCCGGCGACGTGGTGGCCATCGAGGAGGGCCTGCTGCCCACCTACATGCAGCAGGCGAACAAGTTCGTCAACCTCTTCGACCACGGGGGCGCGGCGCTCAAGGAGAACTTCCTGGACTGGAAGTGGCAGATGGGCCTGACGCCGGACGGCAAGCAGCTGATGGCGCTGGGCACCGACATCGGCCCGCTCGGCATGTGCTACCGCAAGGACCTGTTCGCCAAGGCCGGTCTGCCCACCGAGCGCGACGAGGTCACCAAGCTCTGGCCGACCTGGGACGACTTCCTCAAGCGCGGCCAGGAGTTCCAGGGCAAGGTCTCCGGCACCAAGTGGCTGGACGGCCCGCAGGCGCTGCTGCGGGTGACCGTGCTGCAGGAGGCCGGCAAGGGCCCCGGCTACAGCTACTTCGACAAGAGCAACAACTTCGTCGTCGACTCCAACCCGGCCGTCAAGACCGCGTTCGACACGGTGCTGAAGTTCCAGCAGGCGAAGCTGACCGCCAACATGCAGATCTTCACCCCGCCGTGGCAGACCGGCCTCAAGCGCGACGCGTTCGCCACCGTGCCGTGCCCGGCCTGGATGCTCGGCGGCATCGAGGAGTACTCCGGAGACTACGGCAAGGGCAAGTGGGACGTGGCCGGCATCCCCGGCGGCGCCGGATACTGGGGCGGCTCCTGGCTGGCGGTGCCCAAGCAGACCAAGCACCCCAAGGAGGCCGCCGAGCTGGCCAAGTTCCTGACCAGCCCGCAGGGCCAGCTGGGGGCGTTCAAGTCCGCCAACACCTTCCCGTCCTCGCCGAAGCTCTACTCCGACCCGGCGGTCGCGCAGGCGTCCAACCCGTACTTCAACAACGCGCCGGTCGGCAAGATCTTCGGTGACGCGGCCTCCCAGGTGAAGCCGGTCCACCTCGGGCCCAAGAACGAGGACGTCCGGCAGGAGCTGGAGAACGTCCTGGTCGCGGTCGGCGAGGGCAAGACCCAGCCCGGCCAGGCCTGGACCGAGGGCGTCGACAAGGCCCGCGGGGTCTCCGACTAGTCACGCCGCGCTCCCCCGCCCGGCCGCGCGACCGGGGGCCCGGGCGGGGGAGCCCTCCTCGACCCCTGAAAGGACATCCCATGGGTCTGGACGTACGCCCGGCGCCCACCCGGCGGCGGGCGAAGGCCGGCGCCTCCGCCCCGCCCCCCGACCGGGGCGTGCGGGCCCGGCTGTCCCGCCTGGACATCAAGATCTCGCCCTACCTGCTGATCTCGCCGTTCTACCTCGTGTTCGCGGTGTTCGGCGCGTTCCCGCTGCTGTTCACGCTGTGGATGTCGCTGCGCGACCGGGAGCTGGCCAGCGGCAAGGACGAGTTCATCGGGCTGCGCAACTACACCGAGCTGCTGGGCGACTCGGCGTTCCTGAACGCGGTGGTCAACACCCTCGGCATGTTCGTCATCGCCACCGTGCCGCAGTTGCTGCTGGCGCTGCTGCTGGCCAACGCGCTGAACCGGCGGCTGCGCGGCAGCACGCTGTTCCGGGTGGGCATGATGATGCCGCTGATCACCTCCACGGTGGCGGTGGCGGTGGTCTTCACCCAGCTGTTCGACACCGACTTCGGGCTGGTCAACTGGCTGCTGGGGCTGGTCGGGGTGGACCCGATCGCCTGGCAGTCCGACCGCTGGTGGTCGTGGGTGGCCATCTCGGTGATGGTCGACTGGCGGTGGACCGGCTACAACGCGCTGATCTACCTGGCCGCCATGCAGGCCATCCCCAAGGACCTGTACGAGGCCGCGGCCATCGACGGGGCGTCGCGGCGCCGCCAGTTCTGGCAGATCACCGTGCCGATGCTGCGGCCCACCATCCTGTTCACCGCGATCGTGTCCACCATCGGCGGGCTGCAGCTGTTCACCGAGCCGGTGCTGTTCGACAACGGCGACACCGACGGCGGCTCCACCGGCCAGTTCCAGACGGTGGCCATGTACATGTTCGACTCGGCGTTCTCCAACGACGACTACGGCTACGGCGCCGCGGTGGCCTGGATGATCTTCCTGCTGATCATCGTGTTCTCGCTGGTCAACTTCATGTTCATCCGCCGGATGGGAGGCGTGCGATGACGCTGGTGGCCGGTCCCGACCTGGCCGGATCCCGGGGCGCCGGGCCTTCGAGACCCGCCCGGCGGACCGGCCGGATGCGCGGGCTGTGGGAGGCCAGCCCGCTGACCTACATCACGCTGATCGTCGGGCTGGTGCTGTCGATCTTCCCGGTCTACTGGATGATCATCGTGGCCACCCGCGGCAACGACATCGTCGGCGACGTGCCGCCGCCGATGCTGCCCGGCGGCGAGCTGGGCTCGAACCTGTCGGAGGTGTTCGCCGCCGAGGAGGCCTACTTCGCCAAGGGCCTGGTCAACTCGGCGATCGTGGCGAGCGCGGTGACGGTCTCCACGGTGCTGTTCGCCACCATGGCCGGGTTCGCGTTCGCCAAGCTGCGGTTCCGCGGCAAGAACGCGCTGCTGCTCACGGTGATCGCGACGATGATGATCCCGGTCCAGATGGGGATCATCCCGCTCTACATCATGATGGGCTGGTTCGGCTGGCAGGGCGAGCTGCAGTCGGTGATCCTGCCGTTCCTGATCACCGGGTTCGGCGTGTTCATGATGCGCCAGTACACCCAGCAGGCGGTGCCCGACGAGCTGATCGAGGCGGCCCGGGTGGACGGCTGCTCCACGTTCCGCATCTACTGGAGCGTCGTGCTGCCCGCGCTGCGCCCGGCGGCCGGCGTGCTGGCGCTGCTGACCTTCATGCAGACCTGGAACGAGTTCATGTGGCCGCTGGCCGCGCTCACCCCGGAGAACCCCACCGTGCAGCTGTCCATCCGGCAGCTCAACGGGGCCTACTTCCAGGACTACACCCTGGTCTTCGCCGGGACCACGGTCGCCACCCTGCCCCTGCTCATCGTTTTCGTCATCTTCAGCCGCCAGATCATCGGCGGGATCATGGAAGGCGCGGTCAAGGCGTGACAGCACACGAGACGCAAGCGCAGATCCGGGAACCGGCCACGGCCCCTTTCCCGCAGGACTTCCGCTGGGGTGCGGCGACCTCCGCGTACCAGATCGAGGGGGCCGTCGCCGAGGACGGCCGGGGCCGCTCGATCTGGGACACGTTCTGCGACACCCCGGGCGCGGTGCTCGGCGGGGACACCGCCGCCGAGGCCGTCGACCACTACCACCGCTACCGCGAGGACGTGGCGCTGATGGCCGGGCTCGGCCTGAACGCCTACCGGTTCTCGCTGTCGTGGCCGCGGATCCAGCCGTCCGGGACGGGCCCGGCCGACCAGCGCGGCCTGGACTTCTACCGGCGGCTGGTCGACGAGCTGCTCGAGGCCGGGATCGAGCCGTGGATCACCCTCTACCACTGGGACCTGCCGCAGGCCCTGGAGGACAAGGGCGGCTGGCCGGAGCGCGACACCGCGTTGCGGTTCGCCGAGTTCGCGGCGCTGGCGCACGGGGCGCTCGGCGACCGGGTGTCGAACTGGATGACGATCAACGAGCCGTGGTGCGCCGCCTACCTGGGGTACGCCTCCGGCGAGCACGCGCCCGGCCGGCGCGAACCGGCCGCCGCGCTGGAGGCCGCGCACCATCTGCTGCTGGGGCACGGGCTGGCGGTCGAGGCCATGCGGGGGCAGCGCTCGGGCACCCGGATCGGCCCGGCGGTCAACCTGTACGCGGTCTCCCCCGCCGCCGACACCCCCGAGGACCTGGACGCGGCGCGCCGCATCGACGGCCTGCAGAACCGGTTCTTCCTGGACGCGCTGCTGCTCGGCCGCTACCCCGACGACCTGCTGGAGGACCTGGCGCCGTTCGGGTTCGCCGACTGCGTCCAGGACGGGGACATGCGGGTCGTCGGCGTCCGCAACGACCTGCTGGGGATCAACTACTACACCCGGCACACCGTGTCGGGGCGGCCCGGCGACGCCACCCAGGCGGTGTCGTCGCCGTTCTCGACGGTGTCGCCGTGGGTGGGGTCCGAGCACGTCCGGTTCGTCGGCCAGGGCAAGCCGGTGACCGGGATGGGCTGGGAGGTCGACCCCGACGGGCTGCTGGAGGTGCTGGCGCGGCTGCACCGCGAGTACCCGGCGGTGCCGCTCTACATCACCGAGAACGGCGCGGGCTACGACGACGTCCTCGACGCGGACGACGCGGTCCGCGACGACGAGCGGATCGCCTACCTGGACGCCCATCTGCGGGTCTGCGCCCGGGCCATCGACGCGGGCATACCGCTGCGGGGTTACTTCACCTGGTCCCTGATGGACAATTTCGAGTGGGCGTGGGGATACTCCAAACGCTTCGGGCTGGTCTACGTTGACTACGCCACGCAGCGGCGCATCCCCAAGGCGAGCGCCCGATGGTACGCACGGACGATCCGGCGGGGCGGACTGCCGGACTGACCGCGTCATGGTGAAGGGGCCGATAGACGGTGAGGGGTCGGAGCGGGTGAGGCGCGCCAAGGCGGAGGCGCGCCCCACCCTGGAGGAGGTGGCCGCGCTGGCCGGGGTGGGCCGCGGCACGGTGTCGCGGGTCATCAACGGCTCGCCGCGGGTGAGCGCGCAGGCCAGACAGGCGGTGCAGGCGGCGATCGAGGAACTGGGGTACGTGCCCAACCGGGCCGCCCGGACGCTGGTGACCCGGCGCACCGACACGGTGGCGCTGGTGCTGTCGGAGGACGAGGAGCGGCTGTTCGCCGAGCCGTACTTCGCCGACATCATCCGGGGCATCAGCTCGGCGCTCAACGACACCGGGCTGCAGCTGATGTTCACCCTGGCCCGGTCGGCCCGCGACCACGACCGGCTCAAGCAGTACCTGACCGGTCACCACGTCGACGGCGTGATGCTGATCAGCCTGCACGAGGCGGACCCCCTGCCGGTCCTGCTGGAACGGCACGGGGTCCCCACCGTGCTGGGCGGCCGGCCGGTCGGCCAGGACCCCGGCGAGGTCAGCTACGTGGACGCCGACAACGAGGGCGGCGCCTACCAGGCGGTGGCGTACCTGGTGGGCCGGGGCCGGCGGCGGATCGCCACCATCGCCGGGCCGCAGGACATGGGGGTGGGCATCGACCGGCTGGCCGGCTACCGCCGGGCGCTGGGCGACCTGCCCGAGCTGGTCGCCTACGCCGACTTCAGCGAGGAGGGCGGCCACCGCGCCATGCGGGAGCTGCTGGACCGCGATCCGGGGCTGGACGCGGTGTTCGTGGCGTCGGACAACATGGCGCTGGGGGCGCTGCGGGCGCTGCGGGCGGCCGGCCGGCACGTGCCCGACGACGTGGCGGTGGTCGGGTTCGAGGACTCGGCCGCCGGGCGCGCCGAGCCGCCGCTGACCACCGTCCACCAGCCCACCGAGCGGATGGGCCGGGAGATGGTGCAGTTGCTGGTGGCCCGGATGCGCGGCGAGCGGACCGGGCACGCCGCGGTCATCGTGGACACCCGGCTGGTGGTGCGCGAGTCCGCCTGACCCGTCCGCCCGGTGGACGACCCGGATCTCCGAGGGCGGGCCGGACGATCCTCGCCGCGGTCGTCCGACCCGCCTTAGGGGTCTCCTAGAAGAAGCTCAACGGAGCCTTAAGAGCCTCCGCCGTCCGGACCGATCGTCCCTAGGCTGATCATGTCGGACGGCGGATGCGCTCTGGTCCTCTGGTGTTTTGGGCGCACCGGCCGTCTGTGACGAGGGGTACGACCGGCCCGGCGGCTCCGGCTCATCCGCCGCGGGCCGGTCTCTTCGTCTCCCTCCGTCAGCCGCCCGCGCCCGGGGCGGGCACGGCCCGCACCTTCACCCCGCCTCGATGGACGGCGACCGGGGCCAGGCTCACCGGCCCGACCGTGGACTCCTCCTCGGCGACGACGGCCAGGGCCAGGGTGTTGCCGCCGTCGTGCCGCAGCACCCCGGCGGGCAGGGTGAAGTCGCGCTGCACTCCCCCGCCGACGTACTGGCCCATGTTCCAGCCGTTGACGAAGATCAGCGCCCGGTGGCGGCCGGTGCCCCCGCCGAACCGCAGGGTCAGCGCGGCGTCGTGGCCCTCCGGCAGGTCGAGTCGCAGCGACGTGCGGAACCAGGTCACACCTGGTCCGACCCGCCGGTCGGCCGGGGACCCCGCAGACCAGGAACGGTCGCCGCGGCCGGGCAGGTGCCAGCCGGACCGCTCGCCGTACAGGCCGCCGTTGTTGAGGGGGCCGCGGACCGTGTCGGGCAGGTCCTCGCCGCCCCGCGCGCCCTGGATCCGCCAGGTGATCGGCGCTCCCGACCCTTCGAGGGACGCGGCGACCAGGCCGCGCGGCTGCTTGTGCCGGACGTCGTCGGCGGTCCAGTCGTCGTTGCTGCTTGTGCCGGACGTCGTCGGCGGTCCAGTCGTCGTTGTGGCCCATGTTCCCGACCAGCACCGACAGCACGGCCTGCTCGCCCGCGCGCAGCAGCCCGGCCGGAACGGCGAAGCGGCCGGGTCCGGGGCGGGGGTTGACCGGCGCGTCGGCGTCGGCCTGGGTGCCGCCCGCGGCCGAGCCGAGGTACCGGCCGTTCAGCCACACCTGGTAGACGCCGCCGCGGCCGGTGATGGCGTTGAGGGACACCGCGGTCTCCTCGCCGGTGGCGGTGAACCTGCCCCGGTACCAGACGTGCCCGTGGTGGAAGCCGTAGTCGTCGGCGTACAGGACCGGCCCCGACGCGGGCTTGATGGGGCTGACCGTGGTGGTCCTGTCGGCCACCGCCCAGCCCGAGTCGTCGAAGTCCGGGCGCGCCTCCGGCGCCTCCGTGCGGACGCTCCAGCGGGCCGGCTGCGGGATCCGGACCCGCTCGGGACCGGCGGCCGCACCGGTGAGCGATCCGCTCGCGGTGACCGTGGCGGGGACGTGCCGGCCGTTGACGGTCAGCCGCCGCGCCGAGGGCGGGGCGAACACCTCGACGTTCTCCGTGCGGGCCAGGTCGGCGCGCAGGGCCAGCGCGCCGCCGGTCAGGGTCGCCGAGCGGACCAGGGAGGTGCCGCGCACCAGGACCGGCCCGGCCGCGGTCGAGGCCCGCCAGAACTTCGCGGCCTCGGCGTCGGTGCCCAGCATCAGCAGCAGCGGACGCCTGCCGCCGCCGGTGACCAGCACCCGGGTCAGGCCCTTGTGGGTGTAGTCCAGCCGCAGGTCGCCGTTGCCGTAGGCGGCGGTCGCCTCCCCGTCGAGGACCTTGACGGTGGGGCGGGAGGCGTACCGCAGCACGGTGGTGCCGGGGGTGCCCTCCGTGCCGTACAGCACCGCGACGTCCCGGCCGCCGATCGCGGCGTGCGTCATGATCTCCGAGGTCGACACCGCCAGCCGCTGCCCGCCCAGGTCGTACCCGGCGACGAGGATCTTGGCGTCGCGGCCCTTGAGCCGGACCGGCAGCGTGCGGTCGCCGTCGGGGGTCCGCCAGGCGAGGGTGGCGGTCTCGTCGGCGTCGGTGCGCCGGTCGGCGTGCCGGACCAGCACGAACTGGGTGCGGGTGCCGGGGTTGGCGCGCGCCTCGGTGTGCACGGCCGGGTTGCTGGAGGCGGGCGCGGTCACCGGGTCGGTACGGGTCAGCGGCGCGACCCCGGTGACGAAGTACCCCTGCCGCTTGAACTCGTCGTACTTGGCGGTGAGCTGCCGGTTCTCGGTGATGGCCGCGCCGTAGTCGTAGGAGGTGTAGACGTCGTTGGGCTGCCCGAGCCAGCCCCAGTTGGTGCCGCCGAACGACATGTAGTAGCCGAACATGGTCGCCCCGGCGGTGATCAGGTTCGACTTGTAGTAGACCTTCATGAACTCCGGGCCGGTCAGCTCGCGGCACTTGTCATAGCCGGCGTTGTTGAGGTCGATGGCCCCGGCCTGGTACTCGGCCGCGTAGACGGGGGCCTCGTCGCTGAGCCGTTCGGTGACGCCCTCGCCCCAGGCGCCCCACGTTCCGGGCCGCCGGCACTCGAACGACTGGGGATAGTCGTCCACGCCGGGGATCTGCACCGCGCCCTCGCCGGACGCCCAGGTGGGGGTCCATGAGGCGTCGCAGCACTGGTTGTGGGTGATCGGCACGTCGATGCCGTCGGCGCGGGCCCGCCGCTTGAGGTCCTCCATGTAGGCAGGGTCGGTGCCCGCGGCGTACTCGTTCTCGACGTTGTAGGCGATGACCGAGCCGCCCCGGGTGACCTGGTGCCGGGCGATGATCGGGTTGATGCGGTCCAGCCACTCCCGGTAGGCGGCGGTGTATCCGGGGTCGCTGGACCGCGCCCGGCCGGGCACGTTCTTCAGCCAGGCCGGGAAGCCGCCGCCGCTGGTCTCGGCGTTGATGTACGGGCCGGGCCGGGCCACCACGTACAGGCCGAGTTCCTCGGTCAGGCGCAGCAGCCGGTCCACGTCGCGGACGCCGGTGAAGTCGTACACGCCGCGCCTGGGCGAGTGGTAGCCCCAGTGGAAGTACAGCGAGACGCCGTTGAACCCGGCCGCCCGGATGCGTTCCAGCACGTCGCGCCACAGGTCGGGGCTGGGCAGCCGGAAGTAGTGGAACTCGCCGGACCACAGCAGCACGCGGCGGCCGGCGACCATGAGCGAGTGCCGGTCGTAGGTGATCTGGTGGGCGGGCGCCGCGGCGGCCGGCGCCGCCTGCACGGCGCCGGTGGTGGCGAGCACCGTCGCCAGGGCGGCCGCCGCCGCGCCCAGCGTGACCAGGGGACGGCGCGGGCCGCCCCTGCCGAAGGCTGTCATGGGTGGGTCCTCCTCGGGGGTCGGGGAGCGGCCGCCATCCTTGTCGAAGCGCTTCGATGAGGCCGATGCTAGGCTCCGGCGATCACGCGCACAATGGGCCGCCCGACGGGCATCGCCCGGCCGGTGCCGGGCCACGGCCCCTCACCTGCCGGTTCGCCCGCATGTCACGGCATTTCGGGACAGCGCGTCCACGGGCTGTTACTCTCGCGCCGTCAACGCGTGCGAAGGTGTCGGGGCGAAGGCGGTGGCGGTGGACGGATCGCCGAACCAGGACGCCCGGCAGGAGTTCCACCGTTTCTTCGAGCAGCACCACCGGGAGCTGGCCCGGCTGGCGTACCTGCTGATCGGCGACCCCGACGGCGCCGACGACCTGGCCGCCGACGCGCTGGTGGCGGCCTGGCGCAACTGGGACCGGGTGCGCGGGACCGACCGGCCGCTGGCGTACGTCCGGCGGATCGTGGTGAACTTGTCCAACAGCCGGCTGCGCGCCATCGTGCGCGAACGCGGCCGGCTGGCCGCGCTGGGCGCCGGTGCCGACGACGTCACCGACGGGCCCGACGTGGCGGCCATGGTCGACCTGCGGGCCGCGCTGCGGCGGCTGCCGCACCGCAAACGGGCCTGCCTGGTGCTGCGGTACGCGTTCGACCTCTCCGAGCAGGAGACCGCACGGGTGCTGGGGGTCTCGGTCGGCACCGTCAAGAGCCAGACCTCCCGGGCCGCCGCCGAGCTGGAACGGCAGTTGCGCGGCACCGGGGCCGCCGCCGACCTGCTGTCGGGCTACCGCACCGGGGCCCTGCATCCGCAGAGCCGGCCGGGAGGGGGGACGTGATGCGCGGGCGGCGCGAGCGCCACACCGAGGAGTCCCTGGCGCGCCTGCGCGACCGGCTGCACGCCGAGGCCGACCGGCACCGGCCCGACACCGCCCGCATCTGGGCGCGGGTCGAGGCCGCCATGAACGAGCAGACCGCCGCGCCGGACCCGATCCCCGCCTGGGAGCCGCGCCCGTGGCGGCGCCGGGGCGACCTCCGCGCGGCCGCCGCGGCCCTGGCCACGGCCGCGGTGATGGGCGTGACCTCGCTCGCCGTGGTCGTCCTGAACGGCGACGCCGGCCCCGGCCCGGTCGTCCCCCCGCCGCCCCGCACCGGCGCCCCCCTCCCCTCCTCCACGGCCACCGTCTCCCCGTCGCCGAGCGAGGACGGCGAGGCCGACAGCGACACGGTGGGAGGCGTCCGGCCGCCCGCACGGAACGAGCCGGGCCCCGGCGAGGGCGGGCAGGGCGGCGCGCCGGTGTCGGTGACCGCCGCACAGGACGGGGCCCTGCCGTACTGGGGGCGCAACACCCTCACGCTGACCGTCCACCGGCCGCTGACCGCCCTGAACGTCACCATCCGGGTCGCCCGCTCCCGGCGGACCTTCCCGGCCGGATCATGGAACTCGATGCCGGGCTCGCACGTGCGCTCCGACACCGACCTCACCGACGACGCGATCGTCCACCGCCTCACCCTGCTCCCCGGCCGGACGCTGCCCTCCGGGCGCTATCTCGTCGCGGTCCAGTACCAGCCCGGCGGCCCGCACGACCCGGCCCGGGACACCTTCGCCGTCACCGCCCACGCCGCCGGCGGGAGCGCGTCCCCCACGATCCGCGGACATTTCTGATCCGGACGGCAACCTTTCGCGGCCCCCGGTCGACTAGGGGTCGGGGTGTGAAAGCCGCACCGGGTCCCGACTCCGCCATCCCCCGGTGTCCCCCCGCCTGCCCGCCCGCGGCCCCTGGGCGGGCAGGCGCTCCCCTGACCCGCCGGTCGCCTTCCTGGCCCTTCGGGCGACCGGCGGGCGCAGGGGGATCGAGGGCGCCCGCCCGGAATCGAACCGAGGACCATCGGAACCACAATCCGATATGCAGACCACCACACCACGGACGCCGTGTCCCCGGCAGGATTCGAACCTGCGCTCTCCTGGTCCGCAACCAGGCGTGTTCTCCCCTCCACCACGAGGACCCGGATATTCTGTTGTCGAGTAGCGGGTGCAGGAATCGAACCTGCCCGCAGCGGCTCATCAGACCGCCGGACGCACCAGCGTCCCCACCCGCCGGAAATGACACGCGGAGGGTGTGAGAATCGAACTCACGCAGGTGACCCTGACGACGGCTTAGCAAGCCGCTGCCTTACCGCTCGGCCAACCCTCCAAAAGGAAAACCGCCCGGGATCCCGTTCCGGGCGGCGCACGACGAACGCGGAGATCACGTCCGAGGGCGGCTCCCGGGACCGGGCACGCTGCGGCCGACGCTGATCCGGCCGCTGATTCGGCGATGCCGTCCGCGCATCTTTCCCGTCCCTTCCGCTCGCGTTCCCGTCGCTTTCGACGACCACTGTGCCGCAGTCGCTCCCGGGAACGCAACGCAATTTACGGGACCTGCCGGCGCACGACGGAGGGCCTAGACTCGCGGCATGGACTCGATGCAGTTGGCCGCGTTCGCGGGGGTCGTCGCCCTGGCGGCGATGTCGCCGGGGCCGGACTTCGCGATCACCGTGCGGAACGCGGCGGTGTCCGGGCGGCGGATGGGCGTGATGACCGCGCTGGGCATCGCGGCCGGGGTGATGGTGTGGTCGCTGTGCGCGGCGCTGGGGATCGCGGCGCTGCTGGCGGCCTCGGCGACCGCGTACACGGTGGTCAAGCTGGTGGGCGCGGCCTATCTGCTGTACGTGGGGGCGCGGGCGGTGTGGGCGGCGCTGCGCGGCGAGTACGCGGCGGCGGCCGACCATGGCGACGGCGCGGACCCCGCCCCGCGGTCGTGGACGGGGTTCCGGCAGGGCCTGCTGACCAACGTGCTGAACCCCAAGGCGGCGGTGTTCTTCGTCGCGCTGATGCCGCAGTTCCTGCCCGGCTCTGCCGGGGTGGCGGACACGCTGCTGCTGTCGGTCGTCGCGGCGGCGATCAGCGCGGTGTGGTTCAGCGTGGTGTCCGCCGTGGTGGGGGCGCTGCGCCGGGTGTTCGCCCGCCCGGCGGTCCGCCGCCGGATGGACGCGGTCACCGGGACGGTGCTGGTGGGCCTGGGGCTCAGGCTGGCGGCCGAGCGCTGAGGCGGTCCGCAACCCCGGGTCGCGCAGGTCGTCGCGGGCACCGGAAGGTGCCGCTCACGTGGCGGAGAGCCCGGGGCACGGACGCCCGGCCGCGATGCGCTCGGGCACGCCCGGCGGGAGCGGCATATGGTTGATCATGTGAGACATCGCCCGGGTGCCGGGAACGGTCGCAAACCCATTCCGTGAGTGCTTGAATCTCCGGATATGTGGGCCGTGTCACATCAGACCCGCCCGTGGGTACGGGCGTATCCCGAGGGGGTGCCCGCGGACATCGACGTTCCCGACATCCCGGTGACCCGGCTGCTCGACGACGCCGCCGCCCGGCGCCCGCGCAACACCGCGTTCTGGTTCTTCGGCCGCCGGCTCACCTACCGGCAGGTGCTCCGGTCGGCCGACCGGTTCGCCGCCGGGCTGCGGTCGCTCGGGGTGGGGCCGGGCGACCGGGTGGCGCTGCTCCTGCCGAACTGCCCGCAGCAGGTGATCGCCTTCTTCGGGGCGCTGCGGCTGGGGGCGATCGTGGCGCAGCACAACCCGCTCTACACCGAGGAGGAGATGCGCCACCAGCTCGCCGACTGCGGCGCCCGGGTCGTGGTGGTGCTGGACCGCTCCTACCCGACGCTGCGGGCGGTGCGCCGCACGGTGCGGCTCGAGCACGTGGTGGTCACCTCGATCGTGGACTACCTGCCCTGGTACCGGCGGCTGGCGCTGCGGCTGCCGCTGGCGTCGGCGCGGCGCGAACGGGCCCGCGTCACCGCCGAGGTGCCGCCCGACACCGGCGTGGTGCGCTTCGCCGAGCTGCTGCGCCGCCCGGCGCGGCGGGTGCGGCAGGCGGAGGTCGACCCGGCCCGGCACCTGGCGGTGATCCAGTACACCGGCGGCACCGAGGGCCGGCCCAAGGGCGTGATGCTCACCCACCGCAACCTGATCGCCAACGCCTGCCAGCAGCACGCCTGGGACGTGGGGTGCCGGTACGGGGCGGAGGTCACCTTGGCGGTGCTGCCGCTGTTCCACTCGTTCGGACTGATGAGCTGCCTGATCAGCCCGGTGATGAAGGCGGGCGCGGTGGTGCTGCTGCCGCGGTTCAACGTGGCGCGGACGGTGCGGGTGCTGCGCCGCCACCGGCCGACGATCTTCCCGGGCGTGCCGACGCTCTACCAGGAGCTGATGGGCACGCCGGGGGTGACCCGCAGGGACCTGGCGTCGGTGCGGATCTTCCTGTCGGGCGCCAGCGGGATCGACGAGCGGACCATCGCCCGGTTCCGCGAGTGGGGGCTGCGGGGGCTGATCCAGGCGTACGGGCTGACCGAGGCGTCCCCGGCGGTGTCGGCCAACCCGTTGGACGGCAGCGCCCGCAACCGGACGGTGGGGCTGCCGCTGCCGGGCACCGAAGTGCTGGTGGTGGACTCCGAGGACCCCACGGTGGTGCTGCCGCCGGGCCGGCCGGGCGAGCTGGTGGTGCGCGGCCCGCAGGTGTTCGCCGGGTACTGGAACCGGCCGGAGGAGACCGCCCGGGTGCTGTCCCCCAACGGCTGGCTGCGCACCGGCGACATCGGGGTGATGGACCCCGACGGCTGGCTGACGATCATCGACCGCAAGCGGGACCTGGTCAAGGTGAACGGGTTCAGTGTGTACCCCTCGGAGGTCGAGGAGGTGCTGCGGCGGCATCCGGCGGTGCTGGACTGCGCGGTGCTGGGGCTGCCGGACGAGCGGCGCGGCGAGCGGGTGGTGGCGTGCGTGGTGGAGCATCCGGCCTACCCGTTCTCGGCCGAGGAGCTGCGCCGGCACTGCGAGAAGTACCTGTCGCACTACAAGGTCCCGGCCCGGTTCGTGCCGTTCACCGAGCTGCCGCGGTCGCCGGTCGGCAAGGTGCGGCGGCGGGTGCTGCGGGAGGAGTACCTGCGGGGCGGGCTGCCCTGCGGCTAGCCCAGGGCTTGGGCCGCCGATCGACGGCGGACCTCGTACAGCAGGTCGGCGACGCGGCGGCGGTCGGGTTCGGGCGGCAGCGGGCCGCGCTCGACGGCGGCGTCCATCCCGGCGGCCAGCTCGGCGCGCCAGCGTTCGATCTCCGGCCAGCCGACCTCGCCGCGGCGGACCGCCAGCAGCCGGTCGCGCAGGTCGCCGACGTGCACCAGCGGTTCGCCGTGCTCGGCCAGGTGCCGGCCGCTGGCCAGCAGCCGCAGCAGGTGCATCACGTGCTTCCAGCGGGGCTCGCCGCGGTTGCGCAGGTCGGCCTCCAGCTTGCGGAACTGGCTGTCGGCGTAGCGGGTGAACGTGCGGTGGGCGCGCCGGGACAGGAACGCGGTGCGGACGCCCACCAGCTCGCGGCCGACGTCGGTGATCTCCTCCACGATCGGCGACCACAGGCATTCCAGCACGGTCGGGTTGGCCTGCAGGGCCAGCCCGCAGAACCGTTCGAACTCCCAGGAGAACCGCTCGGGCTCCGGCCCGTCCAGATGCGTCGGCGGCTTGTCGAAGCTCCAGAACAGCGGGGTGGGGACCAGGAACACCCCGCGCCGGTCCACGTCGCTGTCCTCGGTGTCCAGCCCGTACGCCCGCGAGCCCACCACCACCGACAGCACCGTGTGCTCGCGCACCAGCCGCAGATCCGGCACATCCGCCTCGGTCACGGCATCCAGCCTGGCATATGCGTATGCTGCCGCGCGTGCCCGATACCTCCTCCCCCCTGGGCGCCGAGCTGGTCGCGATCGGCCGGGCGGCGCCCGGCGGCGACCCCCGCGCCGAGCCGGTCGTCCTGTACGACCGGCACGGGGTGCTGGTGATCCGGGTGGGCGGGGTGGTGGTGAAGGCGCACCAGGCCGACCGGGACAACGGGCCGCGGCTGGCCGCGCGGATGGCGGCGGCGGCCGCGCTGCCCGGCCTGCTGCTGCCGCCGGTGGGGCCGCCGCGGCAGGTGCGGGGCCGGGTGGTGACGGTGTGGCCGTACGGGGAGCCGGTCGGCCCGGAGGATCCGCCGTGGGAGGAGGGCGGCCGGCTGCTGGCCCGGCTGCACCTGGCCGACCACCGCCGGATCCCCCCGGTGCCGCGCTGGGACCGCCCGGTGCGCGCCGCCCAGGTGGTGGCCCGGCTGGACCCGGACGGCGCGGAGGAACGGGTGGTCCGGGAGGCGTTCGCGAGCCTGCCCGCCTGGGTGCGCGGACAGGCCCCGGCGCCGCCGCCCGCCCGCCGGACGCTGATCCACGGCGACTGGCATCTGGGCCAGCTCGTGGGGCTGCCGGACGGCACCTGGCGGATGATCGACATCGAGGACCTGGGGGTCGGCGATCCGGCCTGGGACCTGGCGCGGCCCGCGGCGCTGTTCTCGGCGGGGGTGCTGCCGCCGGAGGACTGGGCCCGTTTCCTGGCCGGTTACGCCTCCGCCGGAGGGCCCGCGGCGCCCCCCGGGGAGGACCTGTGGGACTCGCTGGACATACCGGCGCGAACTCTGGCGATCCAAATCGCGGCCACCTGCGTCATATCTGCGCGGACCGAAGGACGGCCGCTCGACGGGTTCGAAGGCGCGCTCGTCGACGCATGCAGCAGAATCTCGGCTACCAGGAGGTCCCCGGGGGAGTGATTTGGCCCTATGGTGGTCGGGTCCCGGGCTTCCGTGACGGAAGGATGTAAGGCGATGCAGTGCCCCAAGTGTCGTGGCACGATGCGGACGTACGACCGCAACGGTGTCCACATCGAGCAGTGTGAGATGTGCCGGGGGATCTTCCTGGACTACGGCGAGCTCGAGGCCCTCACCAGGATGCAGCAGCAGTACATGCAGGCACCGCCGCCCCCCGCGGCCCCGGCGGCTCCGGCGGCCCCGGCCTGGGGCGCGAGCCCGCAGGTGCATCACCACCACCACGGCCAGCCGCACCACTACCGGCAGAAGAGCGTCTTCCACATGCTCTTCTCCACCTGAGCGTCAGGCTTCGCGACGCCCGGTGGACCGCCGTCCGCCGGGCGTCGGCGTACCCGGGCCGGGTGACCGCGGATCACACGGTGCCGGTCGTCCCCGCCTTCAGCGGCTCTCGACGGCCATCCGCAGCCCGAGGGCGACCAGCACCGTCCCGCTGACGGCGTCCAGCTGGCGGCGGACGGCCGGCCGGCGGAACCACGTGCCGGCGCGCCCGACCACGGCGGCCAGCGCCAGGTACAGGACGGTCTCGACGGCCACCTGGAGCAGCGCCAGCAGCGCGGTCGTGGCGAGCAGCGGCCGGTCCGCGGGGACGAACTGCGGATAGAACGCGATCATGAACGCGGCGGCCTTCGGGTTGGCCAGCATCACCACGGCCCCCTCCCCGAAGGCCCTCCACCACGTCCGCGGCGAGGCGCCCGGCAGGTCCCGGTCGGCTTCGCCGGCCGGTCCCGCCTTGCGGCTGCGCCAGGCGGCCCGCCATGACCTCACCCCCAGATACAGCAGGAAGGCCGCGCCGACCACGCGGAGGACGAGGTAGGCGACCTCGGAGGCGGCCACCAGGGCGGCCAGGCCGGCGCCGGCGCACAACGCCCACACGTACAGTCCGGCCTCCAGCCCCAGAACGGTCGGCACGGCTCCGGACAGCCCCCGCAGCGCCGCACGACGCATGATCAACGCCATCGCGGGGCCGGGGGACGCCGAGATCAGCACCACGGCGACGACGAACGCGGGAAGAGCGGCGACGATGTCCATGACTGAAATGTGGTCCCTCTCCGTCTCGTGGCGCAATGCGATTCTTCCGGCTCAGCCGCATGCGCTCCTCGGCCCGAGGTCAGACTTCGGACCCGTGGCGTGCGCGGCCGCCGGCCAGGGACGCCGCCCGGCGGACCGAACTGGTGGCGGCGGCCAGCAACGGCATCCGGACGGCCGGGCTGGGAATGCGTCCCTGGGCGTGCAGCACTCCCTTGATGACCGTCGGGTTCGGCTCGGCGAAGAGCGCTGCGGACAACCGGGCCAGCTCGGCTCCGAGCCTGCGGGCGGGTGCGCCGCGGCCGCTGCGCCACAACGAGATCAGCTCGGCGTAGTCGGCGGTGCGGAGGTTGGCCGAGGCGAGGATTCCACCGTGGGCGCCCGCCGCGACGAGCGGTGATATGACGACGTCGTCGCCGCCGAGCACGGCGAAGCCGGGCGGCGGGCAGCCGAGCAGCTCGACCGTGGCCGCGTCGATCGCGCCGGTCGCGTACTTGACCCCGACGACCCCCGGCAGGCGGCCGAGTGCCGTGAGCGTGCCGACGCTGAGCGGCTGCCCGGTGCGGTAGGGGACGTCGTACACGATCAGCGGCATGCCGCCGTGGTCGGCCAGCGTGACGAAATGCGCCAGCGTCCCCGCCTCACCGGGCCGCAGGAAGGGCGGCGCGGGAACCAGCGCCGCGGCCACGTCGCCGGTGGCCGCCAGCTCGCGCAGCGACTCGACGGCGGCGGCGGTGTCGTACCGGGCAGGGGGCCGGGTTCGTACCGGAAATGGCCACTGCGCAACCCCCCGCAGGCGTGGTGCTGACCAGGTTGCCGTTGTTCCGCCGGTCGAAGGTCGCCTTCCGCGCGGGCGGCGGCGCACATCCGGCGATCGCCGCATTCGTGGCCGCGGCGAGAGCGGCGGTCGGCCGGATGAGCGATTCCGCCCGGCACCGAGCCGTGGAGTGACACGGCCCAGAGCGACGTGTCTCAGCCGCCCAGGGTGCGGCCCACCAGGGCACGGGCCTCCTCCTGGACCCGGGCCAGATGGTCGGGTCCGCGGAACGACTCGGCGTAGATCTTGTAGACGTCCTCGGTGCCGGACGGCCGGGCGGCGAACCAGGCGTGCTCGGTGCAGACCTTGACCCCGCCGATCGGGGCGCCGTTGCCGGGCGCCTCGGTGAGCACCGCGGTGATCGGGTCCCCGGCCAGCTCGGTCGCGGTGATCTGCTCGGCCGACAGCCTCTTCAGCACCGCCTTCTGCTCGCGGGTGGCGGGCGCGTCGACCCGGGCGTAGGCGGGGGCGCCGTGCCGCTCGGCGAGCGCGGCGTACCGGCGGCTGGGGGACTCGCCGGTGACGGCGGTGATCTCGGCGGCCAGCAGCGCCAGGATGATCCCGTCCTTGTCGGTGGTCCACGCCGACCCGTCGCGGCGCAGGAACGCCGCCCCGGCGCTCTCCTCGCCGCCGAACCCGATCGTGCCGTCCAGCAGCCCGCCGGTGAACCACTTGAACCCGACCGGCACCTCGACCAGCGGCCGGCCGAGCGCCGCCGCGACCTTGTCGATCATGCCGCTGCTGACCAGGGTCTTGCCGACCCCGGCGGCGGCGGGCCAGCCGTCGCGGTGCGTGTAGAGGTGGTCGATGGCGACGGCCAGGAAGTGGTTGGGGTTCATCAGCCCGGCGTCGGGGGTGACGATGCCGTGCCGGTCGGAGTCGGCGTCGTTGCCGGTGGCGACGTCGTAGGCGGCGCGGTTGTCGATCAGCGAGGCCATCGCGTACGCCGACGAGCAGTCCATCCGGATCTTCCCGTCCCAGTCCAGCGTCATGAACCGCCAGGTGGGGTCGGTGACCGGGTTGACCACGGTGAGGTCGAGGCGGTGCCGTTCGGCGATCTCGCCCCAGTAGGCGACGGAGGCGCCGCCGAGCGGGTCGGCGCCGATCCGCACCCCGGCGGACCGGATCGCGTCCAGGTCCAGCACGTTCGGCAGGTCGTCGACGTAGCCGCCGAGGAAGTCGTGGCGGCCGGTGGTGTCGGCGGTCAGCGCCCGCTCGTAGGGGATCCGCCGGACCTCCTTGAGCCCCCCGGCGATGAGGGCGTTGGCCCGGTCCTGGATCCAGGAGGTCGCGTCGGTGCCGGCCGGTCCCCCGTTCGGGGGGTTGTACTTGAAGCCGCCGTCGCCGGGCGGGTTGTGCGACGGGGTGACGACGACCCCGTCCGCGAGCCCCGAGGCGCGGCCCTTGTTGTACCGCAGGATGGCGTGGGAGACGGCCGGGGTGGGCGTGTAGCCGTCCCGGTCGTCGATGAGCACCCGCACGCCGTTGGCCGCGAACACCTCCAGCGCGGAGGCCTTGGCGGGCTCGGACAGGGCGTGGGTGTCGGCCCCCAGGAACAGCGGGCCGTCCACGCCCTGCGCGGCGCGGTACTCGCAGATGGCCTGGCTGGTGGCCAGGATGTGGTCCTCGTTGAACGAGGAGGAAAGGGCCGACCCGCGGTGCCCGGAGGTGCCGAACGACACCTGCTGGGCCGGGTCCCCCGGATCGGGATGCCGCGTGTAGTAGGCGGTCACCAGGCGGGCGATGTCGACCAGGTCCTCCGGCCGGGCCGGCTGTCCAGCGCGCTCATGCACCATGCACTCAATCTTCGCACCGCGGCCGGCGGTCAAACCGGGGCGTGCGTCACAGCCGGGGATCGACGGGCTCGGACTCCAGGGCCAGCACCGCGAACACCGCCTGGTGGATCCGCCACATGGGCTCCCCCGCGGTGAGCCGGTCCAGCGCCTCCATGCCGAGGGCGTGCTCCCGCATGGCCAGTGACCGTTTCCGGCCGAGCCTGCGGTCGCGGAGGCGTTCCAGGTTGTCCGGGTCGGTGTAGTCGGGGCCGTAGATGATCCGCAGGTACTCGCGGCCCCGGCACTTCAGGCCCGGCTGCACCTTCCGTCCGTCCGGCACGGGGCCGAGGGGCTTGACGACCATGCCCTCGCCGCCGCCCTCCGTGAGTCCCCGCCACCAGTCCGTGGCCGCGGCCGCCGACTCCTCCGAGGCCAGGTCGACGACCTGGAACGCGGTGGTGGCCAGCAGCCCGCTCGGGTCGGCGGCGGCCAGCCGGTCGGCGATCCCCAGGTGCCACAGGTGGTCGCGGGCGGCGGCATAGGCGATCCCCTCCCCCGCCAGGACCTGGAACGGGGCGAGCCGGACCCCCTCCAGCCCGTCGACGTTCCAGCAGTAGCGGGCGTAGGCGTCGCGGAACGCCGCCGCGTTGGCCGCCCGCCGCGCCGTGCGCTCCCGCAGCTCCGCCACGTCGAGGCCGCGGGCGGCGGCCCGTTCCAGGACGGCGGTGGCGGCGGGCAGCGCGGCGCGGGCGGCGGCTCCGGTCGCCGCGTACTGGGTGCGGATCAGGTCCATCGCCTTGGCCGACCACGGCATCAGCTCGCAGTCCAGCACCAGCCAGCCGGTGCCGAGCTCGTCCCACAGCCCGGCCGCGCCGATCGCGGCCCGCAGCCTGCCCAGCAGTTCCTCGGTGCGGGCGGGGTCGCGGAAGAACGCCCGGCCGGTGCGGGTGTACAGGGCCCCGGTGGTGCCGTCGTCCACGCCGAAGCGGGCGGCGGCCACGCCGGCGTCGCGGCAGATCACGGCGACGGCCCGGGAGCCCATGTGCTTCTCCTCGCACACCACCCGTTCCAGCCCGTCCCCGCGGTACGCCTCGAACGCCTCGGCCGGGTGCTCCAGGTGGCCGGGCAGGGCCGAGGTCGCGGTCGGGGCCATGGTCGGCGGCAGGTACACCAGCCAGCGCGGGTCGATCGCGAACCGGCTCATCACCTCCAGCGCGGCCAGCGCGTTCTCCTCGCGGACCGTGACCCGCCCCAGCAGGGAGGTCCGCACGCCGTTCAGGTCGAACACGTCGGAGATCTTGAGCACGTCGCTCTCGCGGCGGGCGCCCGCCTGCGCGGCGGTCCCGGCCTCGGCGCCCAGCGGGCGGACCGGCTCGTACCAGACCTTCTCGGCGGGGACGGCGACCAGCTCGCGTTCGGGGTAGCGGAGCGCGGTGAGCCTGCCGCCGAACACGCATCCGGTGTCGAGGCAGATGGTGTTGTTGACCCACTCCGGCTCCAGGACCGGGGTGTGGCCGTAGACGACCATCGCCTTGCCGCGGTAGTCGTCGGCCCACGGGTAGCGGACCGGCAGCCCGTACTCGTCGGTCTCCCCCGTCGTGTCGCCGTAGAGGGCGAACGAGCGGACCCGGCCCGAGGAGCGGCCGTGGTACTCCTCCTTGAGCCCGGCGTGCGCCACCACCAGCCGCCCGCCGTCCAGGACGTAGTGGCTGATCAGCCCGTCCATGAACGCCAGCGCCCGGTCGCGGAACTCCGCGGTCTCGGCCTCGAGCTGCCGCAGCGACTCGGCCAGCCCGTGGGCGACCTTGACCTTGCGGCCCCGCAGCGCGCGGACCAGCTTGTTCTCGTGGTTGCCGGACACGCACAGCGCCGTGCCCGCCGCGACCATCCCCATGACCAGCCGCAGCACGCCGGGGGTGTCGGGGCCGCGGTCCACCAGGTCCCCGACGAACACGGCGGTGCGGCCCCCGGGGTGGCGGGCGCCGCGGGGGCGGCCGTCGGCGTCGCGTTCGATCTCGTACCCCAGCTCGGCCAGCAGCGTCTCCAGCTCGGCGCGGCAGCCGTGGACGTCGCCGATGACGTCGAACGGGCCGGTCAGCTCGCGCTTGTCGTTCCAGGCCCGCTCGTAGGAGACGGTGGCGGCGTCGATCTCCTCGACCCCGTCGAGCACGTAGTGGCGGCGGAACTCCCGGCCCAGGCTCCGCAGCCCGCGCCGCAGCTCCCGGTGCTGGCGGGGCAGCACGTGGTCGGGCAGGTCGCGGTCGGGGCGGGCGGCGTTGCGTTCCCGCGCGACCTCCAGGGGCACGTCCAGCACGATCGCCACCGACAGCACGTCGTGGTCCTTGGCGATCCGCACGAGCTGCTGCCGGCTGTGCGGCTGCACGTTGGTGGCGTCCACGACGGTCAGCAGCCCGCGCCGCAGCCGCTTGGCGACGATGTAGTGCAGCAGGTCGAACGCGTCGCCGGTGGCGGACTGGTCGTTCTCGTCGTCGGCGACCATGGCGCGGCAGCGGTCCGACGAGACCACCTGCGAGGGCGCGAAGTGCCTGCGGGCGAAGTGGGACTTGCCGGATCCGGACACGCCGACGAGCACGACCAGCCCCATCTCGGGGACCTTGATCTCGGTCAACGGGTGAACACTCCCATCTGCGTCGGCGGGCCGACCTCGGGGTCGTCGTCGCCCACGGGCACGTGCCGCACGGCGTAGCCGTGGGTGCGCGCGACCCGGTCGGCCCAGGCGCGGAACTCGGCGCGGGTCCATTCGAAGCGGTGGTCGGGGTGGCGCATCGCGCCGGGGGCCAGGCCCTCGTAACGGACGTTGTGCTCGACGTTCGGGGTGGTCACCACGACGACGCGGGGCCTGGCGTCGCCGAAGACCACGCGTTCGACGGCGGGCAGGCGGGGCGGGTCGACGTGCTCGACCACCTCCATGAGCACGGCCGCGTCGTAGCCGCGGAAGCGTTCGTCGGCGTAGGTCAGCGCGCCCTGGAACACCGCCCATTCGGTGGCCCGGGTGCGGCTGCGCTCGAGGGTACGGCGGGCCATCGCCAGCGCCCGGTGCGAGACGTCGGTGCCGGCGATCCGGGTGAAGAACGGGTCGGCCAGCAGCCGGGCCAGCAGCTTCCCGGAGCCGCAGCCCAGGTCGATGACACTGGCGGCGCCCTCCTGGCGCAGCACCTCCAGCACGGTCGCGATGCGGCGTTCGGCCAGCGGAACGGGCGGCGCCGCGGCCTGCTCCCCCTCGACCTCCCCCTCGATCCGCCCCGCGGCCTCGTCGAGGGGATCGCCGGTGCCGGGCTCCTCGTCGATGGGGTCGCGGTCGAGGGCGTCCTCGGGGGCGTCCTCGGCCTCGGCGAGCCGACCGAGCGCACTGCGGACCAGGCCGCGCCGGTTGGCCAGGTAGCGGCGGACGATCCTGGTGCGGGCGGGGTGGCCGGCCAGCCAGCCCTCCCCGGCCCGGATCAGCTTGTCGACCTCCTCGGACGACATCCAGTAGTGCTTGGCGTGGTCCAGCACCGGCAGCAGCACGTAGATCTGGTTGAGGGCGTCGGCCAGCCGCAGCGTGCCGCGCAGGGTCAGCGTCACGTACCGCGAGTCGCCCCACTCGGGGAAGCCCGGGTCCAGCGGCACGGACTCCGCCTCGACCTGCCAGCCCAGCGGCGCGAACAGTTCCTCGGCCAGGTCGGGGCCGCCCCGGCAGGGCAGCGCGGGCAGCGTGATCTCCAGCGGGATCGCGACGGCGGCCAGTTCGGGCCGGGCGTCGCAGCGGCCCCGCAGCGCGCTGCGGAACACGTTCGCCATCGCCGAGGCCAGCAGCGAGGACGCCGCGTAGGGACGGTCGTTGACGTACTGGCCCAGGGAGAAGTCGGGGGTGCCCCGCCCGCGCGTGCGGACCAGCCTGACCGGGTCGATCTCCAGCAACAGCGCGGCCGTGCACCGATCCTCGCCCGCCTCGGGGTAGAGGACGTGCGCCGTTCCGAACGACTGGGGGAACGGCTGCACCTTGTCGGGATGCTTGTGCAGCAGGAATCCCAGATCGGTGGCCGGCTTCGCCGTCGTGGTGATCGTCAGTAGCACGGGGCCAGTCTCCCGGACCCGCACCGCCCCATCGCAACCGAATAGCCCGCACCGGACAAAAGGTGTGGCGTGCCGGCGCCGCGGCCCAGCAGAATCGTCGGCGACATGAGCCGACATCCGCGCCGGGCCGTCGCCGCCGAGACGGTCGCCATCCTCGACCGGGGCTTCTACACCGCGCCGTCCGGCCGTGCCGTCGCCATCGCCGACGACGTGGCCGAGGCCGTCCGCGGCACCCGGCTGTACCTGCCGGACGAGCTGGCGGGGCTGGTGGCCGCGCTCCCCCGGGGCGACCGGGACACGGTGATCGAGGTGACCGAGGAGACCACCCTGGCCGCCGCCCGCCGGCTCACCGCTCCCGGGCACGAGGTCGCCGCGCTGAACTTCGCGTCGGCCAAGAACCCCGGCGGCGGTTTCCTCAGGGGCGCGCACGCCCAGGAGGAGGGGCTGGCCCGCTCGTCGGCGCTGTACGCCTCGCTGCGGTCGGTGCCGGAGTTCTACGCGTTCCATCGCGAGCAGCGGAACCTGCTCTACAGCGACCGGGTGATCTACTCGCCGGGTGTCCCGGTGTTCCGGGACGACGCCGGGCGGCTGCTGGAGGAGCCGTACCGGGTGGCGTTCCTGACCTCGCCCGCGCCCAACCGGGGGGCGATGCGCGATCCGGAGCAGGCGGCGCGGGTCGGTGCGGCGCTGCGCGGGCGGGCCGCCAAGGTGCTGGCCGCGGCCCATCGTCACGGCCACGACCGGCTGGTGCTGGGCGCGTGGGGATGCGGGGTGTTCGGCAACGACCCGGCCGAGGTCGCCGACGCGTTCGCCGGGCTGCTGCTGGACGGCGGCCCGTTCGCCGGGCTGTTCGGGCACGTGGTGTTCGCGGTGTGGGACACCGCTCCGGGGGCGCCCCGCCACGCGGCGTTCGCCCGGCGGCTGGGCGGTCAGTCCTCCACGTAGGAGGCCAGGCCGCGGATCATCAGCTCGAGGCCGAACTCGAAGCGCTGCTCGTCGTCGGCGTCCATGAGGTCGTCCACCATCGAGACGATGTTCGGGAAGCGGTCGGCGGGCAGGCTCTGGAAGTAGCCGCGGAGCTGGCCGAAGTACTCCCCCGGGTCCCAGCCCTCGCGGACCTTGGCCGCGAAGACCGTCCCCTCCAGCACGTCGGCGGTGATGAACAGGGCGAGCCGGTCGACGAACCAGGCGGCGATCCGGTCGGGCACGCCCCCGGCCCGCACGATGGCCAGGTGGTTCTCGGCGATCCGCAGCTGGTTCTCCCCGGTGGGGACGCGGCCCAGGAAGACGCGGCAGATGTCGGCGTAGGACCGCCACACCCGCCGGGCCGCCCGGGCGGACTCGCGGATCTGCTCCCGCCAGCGGTCCGGGTCCGGCTCCAGCAGCGGGATCTGCCCGGCGATCCGGTCGGCCACCAGCTCCAGCAGCTCGTCCTTGTCGGAGACGTGGGCGTACAGCGAGGCCGGGCCGGTGCCCAGTTCCTGGGCCACCCGCCGCATGCTGACCCCGTCCAGCCCCTCGGCGCGCACGACGGCCTGCGCGGTCTCCACGATCAGGTCCCGGCTCAGCGGGCGGCGCGCCCGGCCGCCCTTGCGCGGCTTGCGCCACGGCGGGGTGGGCAGCTCGAAGGCGGCTGAGCTCATCGTCCGGGCCTTTCGGGTGGGCGACGTGACGCCCCGCGCGAACGGGGTCGACGAACATCGTATTTGACACGAACGATGTTCCTCGCTTAGAACAGCGTTCGTTGGACGAACAGTGTTCGTTAGCTTTGAGCCCCGGAGTCCCCATGACCCAGATCTCCGCCCGCCCCGCGGCGGGCACCCGTCCCGAGCGCCACCGATGGCGCTGGGTCGCGCTCGCCGTGATCCTGTGCGCCGAGGTGATGGACCTGCTGGACGCGACCGTCACCAACATCGCCGCCCCCGCGATCCAGGCCGACCTGGGCGGCTCGTACGCCTCGCTGCAGTGGCTGGGCGCCGCCTACACGCTGGCCATGGCGATCGGCCTGATCACCGGCGGACGGCTGGGCGACGTGCACGGCCGCCGGCGGATGTTCCTGATCGGCGTCGCCGGGTTCACCGCCGCCTCGCTGGCCTGCGCGCTGGCCCCCGGCCCCGGCGCCCTCATCGGCTTCCGCGCCGTGCAGGGCCTGTTCGGGGCGCTGCTGATCCCGCAGGGGCTCGGCCTGATCACCGAGATGTTCGACGAGTCCGAGCGGGCCGCCGCGTTCGGCCTGTTCGGGCCGGTGCTGGGGCTGTCGGCGGTGGGCGGCCCGGTGCTGGCCGGATGGCTGGTCGACGCCGACCTGTTCGGCACCGGCTGGCGGATGATCTTCCTGATCAACCTGCCGCTGGGACTGGCCGCGCTGGCCGCCGGGTCGCGCGTGCTGCCCGCCGCGCGCCCGGCCGGGACGACCCGGCTCGATCCGGTGGGCGCGCTGCTGGCCGCGCTGGGCTCGCTGCTGGTGATCTATCCGCTGGTACAGGGCCGCGAGCTGGGCTGGCCCGGCTGGTCGTTCGCCATGATGGCCGCCGCGGTCCCGGTGTTCGCGCTGTTCGCCCGGTACGAGCGGCGGGTGCTGCGGGCCGGCGGCGACCCGCTGGTGACCCCCGAGCTGTTCCGCAGCCGGGCGTTCACCGGCGGGCTGCTGTACGGCACCCTGTTCTTCGCCGCGATGATCGGTTTCAGCCTGGTGCTCGGCCTGTTCATGCAGCTCGGGCTGGGGTACTCGGCGCTGGGCGCGGGCCTGGCCGCCGCGCCGTGGGCGGTGGGCATGGTGCTCGGGTTCGCCGTCGCCCAGGGGCTGGCCCGCCGGCACGGCCGGCTGTCCATGCAGCTCGGCGCGCTGGTGATGGCCGCCGGGATCGCCGGGGCGTACGCGACGGTGCACTGGGCGGGCGCGGACGTCACCGCTTGGAGGCTGGTCCCGGCCCTGCTGGTGACCGGGCTGGGCACCAGCATGGTGATGGCGCCGTTCTTCGACATCGTGCTGGCCGGGGTGCGGCCGGAGCAGACCGGCTCGGCGTCCGGCTCGCTGACCGCGGTGCAGCAGCTCGGCGGTGCGCTGGGCATCGCGCTGCTGGGCACCCTGTTCTTCGACGCGCTCGGCGGACGGGCCGAGCGGACCGCCTTCGTCGGCGCGCTGGAACGCACCCTGCTGGTCGAGCTCGCCGTGCTGGTCCTCATCTGGGGCCTGACGTTCCTGCTGCCCCGGCGCGCCCGCCCGGACGGCCCCGCCGGGCACTGATCCGGGTGCCGCCGCCGTGACCGCGCCGGGCGGCCACGGCGGCGCCCGCACGTCACAGCTTGGCCATGACCTCACCGGCCAGCAGTTCCAGGTGGTCCAGGTCGGACAGGTCCAGCACCTGCAGGTAGACGCACTCGGTGCCGAACTCGGCGAACCGGCCGATCTTGTCCACGATCTCCTGCGGGGTGCCGGCCAGGCCGTTCTCCCGCAGTTCGGGGACCTCCCGGCCGATCGCCGCGGCGCGCCGGGCGATCTCGGCCTCGTTCCGGCCGCAGCACACCACCTGGGCGGCGGAGTACACCATCGGCTCGGTCCGGCCGGCCCGCTCGCAGGCGGCGCGCACCCGCTCGAAGGCGGCCCTGGTCTCGTCGGGCCGGTTGAACGGCACGTTGTACTCGTGCGCGAACCGGGCGGCCAGGCGGGGGGTGCGCTTGGCGCCGACCCCGCCGATCAGCACCGGCGGGCCGCCCGCCTGGGCGGGCTTGGGCAGCGCGGGCGAGTCGGCCAGCCGGTAGTGGGCGCCCTCGAAGGAGTAGGTCCGCCCGGCCGGGGTCCGCCACAGCCCGGTGATGATCTCCAGTTGCTCCTCCAGCCGCTCGAAGCGCTCCTTGAGGCTGGGGAACGGGATGCCGTAGGCGGTGTGCTCGGCGTCGAACCAGCCGGTGCCGATGCCGAACTCGACCCGCCCGCCGCTCATCTGGTCGACCTGGGCGACGGAGATCGCCAGCGGGCCGGGGTGCCGGAAGGTCGCGGCGGTCATCAGCGTGCCGAGCCGGATCCGCCCGGTCTCGCGGGCCAGCGCGGCCAGCGTGATCCAGGCGTCGGTCGGGCCGGGCTCCCCGGTGACGTCGCCCATCTTCAGATAGTGGTCGGAGCGGAAGAAGGCGTCGAAGCCCAGTTCCTCGGTCGCCCGGGCGACCCTCAGCAAAGTGTCGTACGAGGCCCCCTGCTGGGGCTCGGTGAAGATCCGCAGACGCATGGGCACATCTTCGTACACCCCGGGTCGTGCTTCGCACGTCACCGGGCCCCGGACAAGTCCGCGTAACAGCACGGCCACCGTGCGCGGGCGAGGCGGACGTACGCCTGGTCGAAGGACAGGTGGGACGGGCGGGCGCAGATCCAGCAGTACTCCAACGGGCACCGGCTCAACGGGGTGCCGGTCGACTACGACCGGGCCGTCGCCGAGGACTACGGCCAGTGGCGGATCGGCCAAGGATCTCCCGGGCGATGACCGTTCGTTTGCCCGGCCATGTGCGACCGCTGGCCCGGGCCGGTCTTTACTCGGCACATGACGTCATCGCGGAACAGGGCACGGCTGGCCTACAAGGTCCGTTACGCCGTCCGGCACCCCGACCTGATCCTCCCCTACACGCGGCGGCTGGCCCGCGACACCTGGCTGCGCCTGCGCACCCGCGACCACGTGGGCTACTACCGCGCGGTGATGCGCTCGGACACCGCCCGCAACCCCTACGGCGCGGTCGGCACCCCCACCCACGAACGGTGGATGGCGCTGGGCCAGATGCAGTTCGACTACCTGCTGGAGCACGGGCTGCGGCCGCAGGACCGGATGCTGGAGATCGGCTGCGGCAACCTGCGGGCGGGCCGGCTGTTCATCGAGCACCTGGACGCCGGCCACTACTACGGGATCGACATCTCCCCCGACATCCTGTTCTCCGCCCAGGAGACGCTGACCCGCTACAAACTGCAGGACAAACTGCCGCACCTGACGCCGGTGCGGAACCTGACGCTGGACTTCCTGCCGGACGCGCACTTCACGGTGATCCACGCGCACAGCGTGTTCTCGCACAGCCCGATCGAGGTCATCGACGAGTGCCTGGCCCATGTCGGCCGGGTGATGGCGCCGGACGGGTTCTTCGACTTCACCTACAACGAGACCGCGGGCGCCGAACACCACGTGCTGCGCGAGGACTTCTACTACCGGCCGCAGACGCTGATCGCCCGCGCCGAGGCGCACGGCCTGGCCGCGCGGACGATGGACGACTGGCGGCGCACCGGCCACAAGCAGTCCAAGATCCGCGTCACCCATCCCGGCCGCGGCTGATCACCGGGCCGCCGGCGGTCACCGGGAGTCGTCGACGACGTCGGCCGCCAGCCGGGCGGCGTGGTGCATCAGCCTGGCCTGGGTCTCCAGCTGGGCGATGATGATCCGCTGCTGCGCCCGGATGTCCTGCAGCGCCCACGCGATCCCCACCGCGAACGGGATCACCACCCCCGACAGCCCGGCGACCAGCACCACCACGACGGGGACCGGCCCGTTCAGCGCGCTCGCGCCCAGCCCGCCGGCCGCCGCGGCGACCGCGGACACGCCCGCCAGGCGGCTGCACCGCGGGAGCGATCCGGCTGAACGCATGGCCGCCACTTCCTCCAGGGATCTTACGAACTCCGAGACTAAGAGTGTTCCCTCTTGTCAAGGACTGTAACAACCAGTCATATCCCGCAATGTTTTGGGCAGCAGATTATTACCCGGAGGGTAGGACCGCGTGCCCTCCGGGGAGATCCGCCCCTGTCCCCCGGCGCACCCCTCACCCGCCGTCGCGAGGCGGCCGGCCACCGGTCTCGCCGAACAGGGCGCGCAGGAAGGTCAGCGCCATCCGGCGCCGCTCGCCGGGGTCGGCGCGCAGGTCCGCGAAGTAGGACTCCAGCTCCCGCAGCTCGTGCCGCACCGCGTCCATGTCCGGCTCGGCGGGCTCCACCGGGGTCGGCTCCTGGCCCTCGGCGATCCGGACCAGGTCGCCCGGCCGCCAGCGCAGGGCCCCCTCGATCGCACCGCGGGTCCGGGCCTGCGGCCAGCGCCCGCCCGACTCCAGGTTGTAGACCGTCTTGACGGTCACCCCGGCGCGTTCGGCGAGCTGCTCCTGGGTCAGTCCCAGCGCGCCGCGCCGTGCGACCACGAACTTGGCGACGCGCTCCCGATCCAGCTGCTCGGCCATGGATCACAGCATGCCGGAAAAATTCAGGAACATCCAGTAAAGAGACACGGTAATTTTCCTTCCCCGCCATGGCCGTCCACACGCGTCTCCAAGACCTCACGACCCTCTGGCGATCAAGACAGGATTTCTGATTATTTCCGGTCTAGACGGCAATACTTACCGGTAGATGACGATCAGCCTGTGTGGCCGCCGCAGCCCGCTGCGGAGGCGGACAGGGAGAGAGGGGGTCGAGGATGAGCGGACAGACCGCCGCGGTCGAGTTGGCGATCTCCGAGCTGCGCCGCGGGCTGGAGGTGGGCATGGCCAACGTCGAGGGGCAGATCGCCCTGCTGCACCAGGTGCAGGAGCACACCGAGCGCCGGATGGACGCCTGCACCCGGCTGCTGGACGAACTCGGCGACCGGCTCGCCGCCGCCGAGCGCGACCAGGTCACCCGCGCGCAACTGGAGACCCGGTTCCGGCACACCGTGGCGCTGCTCGGGGTCATCGCCACCATCGCGTCGGTGGTGGCGACCACCGTCCTGGCAGCGCTGTCCTGACGCCCGCCGGCCCGGGACCGGGAGCATCGGGAGCTCCCCACGGGGAGCATCGGGAACCTGTCGGATCTGGTCGCGCCGCAGTTCACCGGCCAGATCCGGCTTCCCGGCGCGGGGCAGGGAGCCGGTGCGGATCGGGACGGCCGGGCGCGTCCGCTACCCCTGGACCAGGGCGGCCACCAGCTCCACATGGTGGGTCATCGGGAACGCGTCGAAGGCCCGCAGGGACTGCAGCGTCCACCCGGCCTCGCCGAAGTAGGCCAGGTCACGGGCCAGCGTGGCGGCGTCGCACGACACGTACGCGATCTTCCGCCCGGCCAGCCCGGCGACCCGCTCCACCACCTGGCGGCCCAGCCCGGTCCGCGGCGGGTCCAGCACCACGAGGTCGGCCCGCAGCCGGTCGGCCGGCGCGCCGCCGCGCCGGGCCTGGCGCCCGCGTCCCGAGGCGGCGCGGCCGAACTCCAGCTCGGCGATGACGTCCTCGACCCGGCCCTGCTCGACCGAGACCTGCGGCAGGTCCCGCAGGTTGAACCTGGCGTCGCGGACCGCCTGCGGGTCGGACTCCACGCCGACCACCAGGCCGTCCCGCCCGACCCGCTCGCCCAGCACCCCGGCGAACAGGCCGACCCCGCAGTACAGGTCCAGGGCGATCTCGCCCGGCCTGGGCTCCAGCGCGGTCAGCACCGCGTCCGCCAGCGCCTCGGCCGCACCGGGATGCACCTGCCAGAAGCCGCTGCCGGTGACCTGCCACAGCCGGCCCGCCGCCGCCTCGCGGACGTAGGGCAGCGGCGCGCCGGGCGCGGGACGCCCGCGCAGCAGCCGCACCGGGACCGGCAGCCGCGGCACCTTCACCGACCGCCGCCCGCCGCGCGACCGGGAGGCCCGCTCGCGCAGCGCCACCAGCCGGTCCCCGGTCCCGGCCGACACGATGCCCTCGACCGTGGCCGCACCCGGCCAGCGGTGGCGTTCGATGCCCATCAGCTCCACGCCGGGGTGCGCGATCAGGCACTCGTCGATCGGCTCCACCTGGTGGGACCGGTGCCGGCGCAGCCCGACCACCCCGTCGTCGCGGACCGCGAACTGCACCCGGGTGCGCCAGCCCAGGCCCGGCCCGCGCACCGGATCGTCCTCGTCGTGGTGCGGGTCGGGGACCTCCTCGACCACGACGGTGCGCTCGATGCCGGCCAGCCTGGCCAGCTGCTCCTGCACGACGGCGGCCTTGAGCCGCCGCTGGGCGGGCAGCGAGGCGTGCTGCCAGTCGCAGCCGCCGCACCGGCCGGGCCCGGCGAACGGGCACGGCGGGCTCACCCGGTCCGGGGAGGCCCGCAGGATCTCCACCGCGTCGGCGCGCAGGAACGAGCGGGTGACCTCGGTCACCCTGGCGCGGACCCGCTCTCCCGGCAGGGTGTGCCGCACGAACACCACCCGGCCCTCGTGCCGGGCCACGCACCAGCCGCCGTTGGCGACCGCCCCGATATCGAGTTCGAGGACGTCCGGAACAGGGGGGTCTTGGCGGAGGTCAGTCACGTTCCGACACGATACCGCCGCCCGCGCGCGTTCGATCCTGCTCGGGCGACCCCCGGTAGTAGGGGCGGCGCACCGAGCCCGGGCCGGCCGCCTCGGGCCGCTGCTTGAGCCGGTCGGAGGACTTCAGCTGCCAGGGCACGCTGGTGACCATCACCCCGGGCACGAACAGCAGCCGGGCCTTCATCCGCAGCGCGCTCTGGTTGTGCAGCAGGTGCTCCCACCAGTGGCCGACCACGTACTCGGGGATGAACACCGTCACCACGTCGCGCGGGCTGCGCCGCCGCACCTTCTTGACGTAGTCCAGCACCGGCCGGGTGACCTCCCGGTACGGGGAGTCCAGGATCTTCAGCGTCACCGGCAGGTCCAGCGCCTCCCACTCCTCGCGCAGCCGGGCGACCTCCTCCGGGTCCACCGCGACGGTGACCGCCTCCAGCGTGGACGGGCGGGTGGCGCGGGCGTAGGCCAGCGCCCGCAGCGTCGGCTTGTGGATCTTGGAGACCAGCACCACGGCGTGGTTGCGGGCCGGCAGCACCACGTCCTCGCCGGTCGGCGCCAGCTCGCGGGCCACCGTGTCGTAGTGCCGCCGGATGCCCTTCATCAGCGCGAACAGCACCGGCATCGCGATGCACACGATCCACGCGCCGTGGGTGAACTTGGTGAGCAGCACGATGACCAGGACCGCGCCGGTGACCGTGCCGCCGACCGCGTTGATCGCCCGGCTGCGGTGCATCCTGGCGCGTTCCCGCGGGTCCCGCTCGGTGCGCAGATGCCGGTTCCAGTGCCGGACCATGCCGATCTGGCTGAGCGTGAACGACACGAACACGCCCACGATGTAGAGCTGGATCAGCTTGGTCACCTCGGCCTGGAAGGCGTACACCAGCAGGCCGGCCATCGCCGCCAGGATGATGATGCCGTTGCTGAACGCCAGCCGGTCGCCGCGGGTGTGCAGCTGGCGGGGCAGGAAGCCGTCGCGGGCCAGGATCGAGCCCAGCACCGGGAACCCGTTGTAGGCGGTGTTGGCCGCCAGGAACAGGATCAGCGCGGTGACCGCGGCGATGTACAGGAACGGCACCGACCCCTCGCCGAACACCGCCGCGGCGACCTGGGTCAGGATCGGCTCCTGGACGTACCCCTCCCCCACCGGCTGCCCGTTCCGCAGCAGTTCCTCGGCGGGCCGTTCGGCCACCCGCACGTCCGAGGCCAGCGCCAGCGCGATGACCCCGCAGAACATGGTGACCGCGATGACGCCCATCATCAGCAGCGTGGTGGCGGCGTTGCGGCTCTTGGGCTTGCGGAACGCCGGCACCCCGTTGCTGATCGCCTCCACGCCGGTGAGCGCGGCGCAGCCGGAGGAGAACGCCCGCAGCAGCAGGAACAGCAGGGCGAAGCTGGCCAGGTCGGTGTGCTCGGCCCTGATCTCCAGGTCGGCGGTGGGCGCGCGCAGCTCGTCGCCCGTCACCCCGAGCCGGAACAGCCCGAACGCGACCATCCCGAGCACGCCGATCACGAACGCGTAGGTGGGGATGGCGAACAGCGTCCCCGACTCGCGCACGCCGCGCAGGTTCATCACGGTGAGCAGCGCGATGATGCCGATCGCCGCGGCGACCTTGTGCTCGCCGATCAGGGGGATCGCCGAGCCGATGTTCTCCACCCCCGACGACACCGACACCGCCACCGTCAGCACGTAGTCCACCAGCAGCGCGCTGGCGACGGTGAGCCCGGCGCTCGGCCCGAGGTTGGTCATCGCCACCTCGTAGTCGCCGCCGCCGCTGGGGTAGGCGTGCACGTTCTGCCGGTAGGAGGCGACGACCACCGCCATCAGGGCGGCGATGGCCAGCGCGATCCACGGCCCGTAGGCGTAGAACGACGCGCCGGCGACCGCCAGCATCATCAGCAGCTCTTGGGGCGCGTACGCGACCGACGACAGCGGGTCGCTGGCGAAGACCGGCAGCGCGATCCGCTTGGGCAGCAGTTGCTCGTGCAGCTGCCCGCTGCGCAGGGCCCGGCCCACCAGGACCCGTTTTGTCAGGTCCGGAACCTTCGACACGACTGACGAGCGTAGCTCGCCCGGGGGACGGTTCGGCCGCCGGGCTCCGCCGGGGCCTTTGCCTGGCCCGGCCGCGGACGGGTATGACTGTGCGCGCCCGATGTGTAGGTTTCAACCCGTCATGGATCTTCCAGGGAGCACGCCCCTAGGGACGCCGGACAGGCCGGGGACGCAGGGGAAAGGACGGCCGTGCATATCGTGATCATGGGATGCGGGCGGGTCGGCTCGACGCTCGCCCACATCCTGGAGGACAAGGGTCATTCGGTGGCGATCATCGACCAGAGCCCCGAGGCCTTCCGGCGGCTGCGCGGGGGCTTCCGGGGCCGCCGGGTCACCGGGGTCGGGTTCGACCGGGCCGTGCTGGAGGAGGCCGGGATCGAGCAGGCCTCCGCGTTCGTGGCGGTCAGCAGCGGCGACAACTCCAACATCATCTCCGCCCGGGTGGCGCGGGAGACCTTCGGCGTCGAGAACGTGGTGGCGCGGATCTACGACCCCCGGCGCGCCGAGGTCTACCAGCGGCTGGGCATCCCCACGGTGGCGACCGTGCGGTGGACCGCCGACCAGATGCTGCGCCGGCTGCTGCCGGACGGGGCGCTGCCGCTGTGGCGCGACCCGACCGGCGAGGTGATGCTGGCCGAGCTGGGCGTCGACCCGTCGTGGGTGGGCACCAAGGTGACCGCGTTCGAGGAGGAGGTGCGCACCCGGGTGGCGTTCCTGTCCCGGATGGGCGAGGCGATCGTGCCGGATCCCGAGACGGTGATCCAGGACGGCGACGTGGTGCACGTGATGGCGCGCTCGGACGACATGGAACGGCTGAACGCCGCGGTGGCGCGCCGGCCGGAAGGAGAGCGGTGATGCGGGTCGCGATCGCCGGGGCCGGCGCGGTGGGCCGGTCCATCGCCCAGGAGCTGCTGGAGAACGGCCACGAGGTGCTGCTGATCGACAAGGACCCCAAGGCCATCAAGGTCGAGATGGTCCCGCGCGCCGAGTGGCTGCTGGCCGACGCCTGCGAGATCGCCTCGCTGGACGACGCGGCGCTGGAACGCTGCCAGGTGGTGGTCGCCTCCTCCGGCGACGACAAGGTCAACCTGGTGGTGTCGCTGCTGGCCAAGACCGAGTACGGGGTGCCGCGGGTGGTGGCCCGGATCAACCATCCCGGCAACGAGTGGCTGTTCAACGAGTCCTGGGGGGTGGACGTCGCGGTGTCCACCCCGCGGCTGCTGTCGGCGCTGGTGGAGGAGGCGGTCAGCGTCGGCGACCTGGTCCGGCTGATGACGTTCCGGCAGGGCGAGGCCAACCTGGTGGAGCTGACGCTGCCGGAGGACGCGCCGCTGGCCGGCTCCCGGGTCGGCGCGGTGACCTGGCCGACCGACACCGCGCTGGTGGCGATCCTGCGGGAGGGCCGGGTGCTGGTGCCCAGCCCCGACGACACCCTGGAGGCCGGCGACGAGCTGCTGTTCGTGGCCAACCAGGACATGGAGGACGAGCTCGCCGAGCTGCTGTCGGCGCGCTGAGCCCCGCGGGGCGCCCGTCGCCTCCGGGGGGCCCGAAGCCGTCACAGCAGCTCGGTGAAGCGCTCCACCTTGTCGGTCGCCCCGGCGATGATGATCAGGTCGCCGTACTGCAGCACCGTGTCGGGGGTGGCGTAGGTGAACTCCTCGCCCTCGCTCTTGACCGACACCACGGTCACGCCGTGCTTGCGGCGCAGCCCGGTGTCGCCGAGCGGGATCCCGACCAGCTCCTTGGGCGGGCGGGTCTTGGCCAGCGCGAAGTGCTCGTCGACCGCGATGTAGTCGAGCATCCGGCCGCTGACCAGATGGGCGACCCGCTCGCCCATGTCGTGCTCGGGCAGCACCACGTGGGTGGCGCCGATGCGCTCCAGGATCCGGCCGTGCTGGCGGCTGATCGCCTTGGCCCAGATGTCCTCGATCTCCAGCTCCACCAGCAGCGAGGTGGTCAGGATGCTGGCCTCGATGTCGCTGCCGATGGCCACCACGGCGCGGCGGAACTCCGGGACGCCGAGCTGCCGCAGCGCCTCGATGTCGGTGGAGTCGGCGGTGGCGATGTGGGTGAGCTGCCCGGCCATCGCCTGCACCACCTTGGGGCGGTGGTCGATCGCCAGGACCTCGGTGCCCTGGCGCACCAGTTCCAGGGCCAGCGAGCTGCCGAACCGGCCGAGCCCGATGACCACCACGGGGTCGTTCCGTCTCTCAGCCAACGATGGGTCGCTCCTCGGGGAGTTCGTAACGGCGGGTGCGCTCGCGCAGCGCGAGCGCGGAGAACACGGTCAGCGGGCCGACCCGGCCGATGAACATCAACACGATGATCAGCAGTTGCCCGGGCGGTGGCAACTGCGGGGTGATCCCGGTGCTCAGGCCCACCGTGGCGAACGCCGACACCACCTCGAACAGCACCCGGTCCAGGCTGTGCGGGACCATGGCCAGCAGGGTGAAGGTGCCCGCCGCGACGATTCCGACGCCCAGCAGCGCGATGGTCAGCGCCTGGCGCTGCACCGGGCCCGCCACCCGGCGGTGCCCCACGTTCACCCGGTCCTCCCCGCGCAGCTCGGCCCACATCACGAAGGCCAGCAGCCCGAAGGTGGTGACCTTGATGCCGCCCGCGGTGCCGGCGCTGCCGCCGCCGATGAACATCAGGATGTCGGTGGCCAGCCAGCTCTCGTGCCGCATGGCCGAGATGTCGATGACGTTCAGGCCGCCCGAACGCGGCATCACCGCGGTGAAGAAGCCCGCCATGAACTTCACGTGGTCGGGCAGCGGCCCCAGGGTCCGGGGGTTCTGCCACTCCACGACGGTGAACAGCAGGGTCCCGCCCACCAGCAGCGCCGCGCTGACCCCGACGGTGATGCGGGTCAGCACCGACCAGGTCCGCGGCCGCCGCCAGTTGCTCAGCAGCTCGAACACCACCGGAAAACCGAGCCCGCCCAGGATCACCGCGAACGCCACGGGCAGGACCACCCACGGATCCGCGACGAACCGGACCATGCCGTCGGTCCACAGGGTGAACCCGGCGTTGTTGAACGACGAGACGGAGTGGAACACGCCCAGCCAGATCGCCCGGCCCGGCGGCTCGGCGTAGCCCAGGGCGAACCGCAGCGACAGCACCACCGCCAGCACCGTCTCCGACACCAGGCTGAACACCACGATCCTGCGGATCACCCGGCGCAGGTCGGCGCCGTGCAGGGTCTTGGTCTCCGCCTGCGCCAGCAGCCGGGCCCGCAGTCCCAGCCGGCCGGACACCAGCAGCGCGAACAGGGTGGCCAGCGTCATGATCCCCAGCCCGCCGACCTGGATCAGCAGCAGGATCACCACCTCGCCGAACACCGACCAGTGCGGATCGGTGTCCACCGTGATCAGCCCGGTCACGCAGACCGCCGAGGTCGCCGTCAGCAGGGCGGGCAGCGTCCCCGCCGGCTCCCCCTCGGTGGTCGCGATCGGCAGCGCCAGCAGCGCGGTGCCGATCGCGATGACGGCGGCGAACCCCCCGACGATGACCTGCCCGGGACGCTGGAAGCGGGACAGCACCACCCCGCCGAACGAGCCCGGGCGCCGTGACAGCAGGGTCATGGGAACCGGCTCAGGCGGCGGTGGTGCCCTGCAGCGGGGTGCGGCCACGGGCCAGCAGCCAGGCCATGGCGGCCAGCGCGGCGACCTGCAGCGGCCAGCCGAGCGCGATCTTGGCGGCGCCCAGCCAGGCGACCTGACCGGCCAGCCACAGCGGGTACTGCACCACCACCCGCACCACACAGGGCAGCACCAGCAGCCAGGTCAGCCGGGAGCACAGCTTCACGATGCCGGGGTCGGACCGCCAGGCGGTGGGGTCTCCGGTGACCGAGCCGATGACGAAGCCGACCACCGGCCAGCGCACCAGGATCGAGAAGATCATCCCGGCGGCGTAGGCGGCGTTGTAGATGATGCCGGGCAGGAAGGCGTCCTCGGCCTCCCCCGAGCGCAGCGCGAAGAACGCCGCGACGCCGATCCCGACCAGGCTGTTGAGCACGAACTGCGGGGTGGAGCGCTGCAGCACCCGCACCGCCAGCAGCAGCACCGCGGCGATCGCGCCGACCAGCAGCGACAGCCGCAGCTCGCCGGTGATCACGTAGGTGCCGGTGAAGCCGATGGTCGGCACCGCCGCCTCGACCATCCCGCGCACCCCGCCGAGGGCCTTGGCGAGCTGGGCGCGCACCGCCGCCTCGACGGTGTCGTAGGTGACGGGGCGTTCCCCGGTCCCGCCGGCGGCCTGCTCCGCGGCCTGCCCGGCCGTCTGCCCGGTGCCCTCCGCCATCAGTCCCCCCGCAGTTCGTAGCGCGGGTTGAACATGGTCTTGCGGCCGTCCTGCAGGCTGACCAGCCCCTCGGCGGTCAGCTTGCGGCCGGGCTCGATCCCGGCGATCTTCCGCCGGCCCAGCCACACCAGGCTGATCACGTCGGTCCCGTCGTACAGCTCGGCCTCCAGCGCCGGAGCGCCGCCCCGCGGTCGCAAAGTCACGGTCCGTAGCGTACCGGCCACGCGGGTGCGGACGCGTTCGGCGCACGCCACGATCGGCGTCGCGCCCTCCGCCCCGGAGGTCCGCTGCAGCTCCTCGGCCTCCAGTTCCTCGCGACCGGCGGACAGGCGACGCCACAACCGTCGCAGCCCGCGTTCGCGCCCCTGGTCGGGTGCGCCGTCCGTGCCCACGGCCGACCCTGCCGGCACCTCGTCCATGGAACACAGGCTAAGGCACCACAGCCCCGGACCAACCGTCATGCTCCCGGCGATTCGCCCGAGATCCGCGGGGAGATCTACAGGTAGCGAAGCCACAGGTACGGCACGCACAGGGCCACGGTGATCAGGGTGACCACGACGCCGTACCTGGTGAAGTGCCAGAAGCTGATCGGGTGGCCGTTGCGCGCGGCGATGCCCAGCACCACGACGTTGGCGCTGGCGCCGATGGCGGTGGCGTTGCCGCCCAGGTCCGCGCCCAGCGCCAGCGACCACCACAGCACCTGCCCGTCCGGGCCGGCGGCGTGCACCAGGTCGGCGACGATCGGGCTCATGGTGGCCACGTACGGGATGTTGTCGACGATCGCCGACAGGCCCGCCGACGCCCACAGCAGCAGCATGGCGGCGAACCCGAGGCGCCCCTCGGTGGCCTCGGCGGCGCGTTCGGAGATCCCGCCGATCACCCCGGTCTCCACCAGCCCGCCGACCATGACGAACAGGCCCATGAAGAACACCAGGGTGGGCCACTCCACCTCCTCCAGCGCCTGCTCGGTGGTGACCTTGGTGGCCGCCACCAGCAGCCCGGCGCCCAGCAGCGCCACCACCGACGGCTCGTAGTGCAGCACCGGGTGCAGCACGAACGCGACGACCACCACGCCCAGCACCACAAGGCCCTGGACCAGCAGCCGCCGGTCGGTGATGGCCTCGCGTTCCTCCAGTTGCATCACCTCGGCGGCCCGCTCGGGGTCGTAGCGGAACGCCGAGCGGAACAGCACCCGGCACAGCAGGCAGAACACCGCGACCAGCACGACCACCAGCGGGGCCAGGTGGATCAGGAAGTCGTTGAACGACAGGTTCCCGCGGCTGGCGATGATGATGTTGGGCGGGTCGCCGACCAGGGTGGCGGTGCCGCCGATGTTGGAGGCCATCACCTCGGCGATCAGGTACGGGACCGGGTTGAGCGCCAGCCGCTCGCACACCAGGAAGGTGACGGGGGCGATCAGCAGCACGGTGGTGACGTTGTCCAGCAGCGCCGACGCCACCGCGGTGAGCAGCACCAGCATCACCATCAGCCGGTAGGGCCTGCCCCGGGCCCGTTTGGCCGCCCAGATCGCCACGTACTCGAACACGCCGGTCTGCCGCAGCACCGAGACGATCACCATCATGCCCAGCAGCAGGAACACCACGTTCCAGTCGACGCCGGTCTCCTCGGAGAAGAACGCGGCCTCGGCGTCGGTGATGTGCAGCAGCAGCATCAGCGCCGCCCCGCCGAGCGCGACGGTGGTGCGCGGGATCCGTTCGGCGGCGATGAGGACGTAGGCGACGGCGAAGATGACGATCGCGGCGGCGGCGCTCACCCGTGTCCTTTCGCTTGATGGGGGGACGACCCCCTACACCCCGTCCTGCGGACGGACCGTCCTCGCTCGCCGACCAGACTTCCCGGCACACCTTCGCGCCACCCTAACGGGACTGCCGATGATCGCGGCAAGGGGGTACCGTCGAGGCGTGCGCGCGCGTGAGCTGGCCCGGGAGTTCCCGGTCATCGGACTGGACAGCGACGCGATGGAGGCCGCCCGGCTGATGGTCGGGCGGCGGCTGCCCGGCCTGATCGTCGTGGACGACGCCATGCACCCGGTGGCGGTGCTGCCCGGCTCGCAGATCCTGCGGTTCGCCGTTCCGCAGTACGTGCAGGACGACCCGGCGCTCGCGCACGTGTACGCCGAGCGGCAGGCCGACCGGCTGTGCGAGCGGCTGCGCGGCCGGAAGGTCAGGGACCTGCTGCACCAGGACCTCAAGCGGGTCCCGGCGGTGGACGGCGACGCCACCGCGATGGAGATCGCCGCGCTGATGGCCGCCGCCCACAGCCCCCTGGTGGCGGTGGTGGAGTCCGGCGGCGGCTCCGACCCGCCGATGATCGGCGCGATCACCGTGGTCGACCTGCTGGAACGGATACTGCCCTCCGCGTGAGGCCCGGCACGGGTTAGCGTGGGGCCCATGCGACCCGTTCCGGAGGACTGGCAGCGTGCGCTGACCCTGGTGGCGCACCCCGACGACCTGGAGTACGGCGCGTCCACGGCCATCGCCAAGTGGACCGCGGAGGGCAGGACGGTGGTGCAGGTGCTGGCCACCCGCGGGGAGGCCGGGATCGACGGGATGGACCCCGCCGAGGCCGCCCGGATCCGCACCGACGAGCAGGTCGAGGCGGCGCGGGCGGTCGGCGTGGACACCGTGGAGTTCCTCGACCATCCCGACGGGATGCTGGAGTACGGGCTGCCGCTGCGCCGGGACATCGCCCGGGCGATCCGCCGGCACCGGCCCGAGGTGGTGATCACCGGGAACTTCCGGGAGACCTGGCCGGGCGGCGAGGGCTTCAACATGGCCGACCACCGGGTGTTCGGCCTGGCGGTGCTGGACGCGGTGCGCGACGCCGCCAACCGCTGGGTGTTCCGCGACCTGGGGCTGGAACCCTGGCAGGGGGTGCGGTTCGCGCTGGTGGCCAACTCGCCGCAGGCCGCGCACTACGTGGACGTGACCGGGCACCTGGCGGCGGGCATCGCCTCGCTGCGGGCGCACCGGGCCTACTTCGACGGGCTCGGGCAGGACTTCGACCCCGACGCGTTCCTCACCGGCATCTGCGAGCAGGCCGGACGGGACGCCGGGGTGCCGCACGCGATGCCGTTCGAGCTGATCGAGCTGTGACGCCGGGCCTCCCCGCCATGACCGCCGGCCGCCGGCCGCGGCCACGACGGGGACGGCGGCTCAGCGGACCTCGGTGATCTCCGGGCCGCGCTCGAACGGGTCGAAGGTCTCGCCGCCCTCGCCCTCGCCCTGCTGGGCCTGCTGGGCGGCCTCGGTGAACTCCTTGGGCAGGCTCAGCGGCAGCAGCTCGCGCGGCGGCATCGGCTGCTCCCCGCGGACCACCACGATGTTGCGGAACACGTCCTCCAGGACCTGCCACTGCTCCTCGTCCTCGACCGCGGCGCCCTGCACCACGCCCTGCAGGAACCAGCGCGGCCCGTCCACCCCGATGAACCGCACCGGCTGCCAGGCGTAGCCCTGGTCGATGACCTCCTGCGGGATCTGCTCGCGCACCTCGGGCGGCATCTCGTTCAGCATCTCCTGGGTGAGCTGGGCCGGCACCATGGCCAGCAGCTCGGTGCCGAACGGGCCCGGGCGGTCCTCGGCCTGGCCCTGCGCCTGCTCGGTGATCTCGGTGGCGGTCTCCCTGCGGATCTCGTCCCAGATCCCGCTGCGCTTGGGCGCGGCGAACGCCTGGATCTGCAGGACGCTCTCGGCGTGCTGCACCAGCACCGCGACCGGGCGGCCGTTGACCGGGTTGCCCTGCGCGTCCACCTCGGTGGCCTCGAAGTTCACCTGGAAGCCCAGGCCGGGGCCGACCGGGATCCGCAGCGAGCCGAAGTCGAGGCGGTCCAGCTCGGGGAAGGCGTCCGCCACGTCCCAGGGGCCGGTGGCGTCGCCCGCCCCGCCGGCGGGGGCGTCGTCCGTCTCGACGGCGTCCGCCTGCTCGCGGGCCACGTCGAGGTTGTTGTCCGGTTCCTCGTCGTGGCGACGACGTCGAATAGGCACGACTCACGCTCCTTCTTGATGTGCTCGATCTGACCGCTGCCGTAGCGCGCCCAGCCTAGTTGTGCCCGGCCCCCGATGCGGTCGCGGACAGGCCGCCGGTGGAGCCGAAGCCGTTCGCGCCGCGGGCCGATCCGGGCAGCGCGGCCACCTCGTGGAAGGCCGCCCGCTCCACCTTCTGGACGACGAGCTGGGCGATCCGGTCGCCGCGCCGCAGCCGCACGGTCTCGGAGGCGTCGGTGTTCAGCAGGGTCACCTTGATCTCACCGCGATATCCGGCATCGATGGTGCCGGGGGCATTGACGATCGTGACCCCAAACCTAGCGCCCAAACCCGACCGTGGATGAACAAAACCGGCATACCCGTCGGGCAGGGCGATGGCGATCCCGGTGGGCACCACCGCCCGCTGCCCCGGCGCCAGCTCCACGTCCACCCGGGCGAACAGATCCGCCCCGGCGTCGCCGGGATGCGCGTACGCGGGCAGCGGCAGATCCTCGTCGAGCCGCTGGATGAGCACGTCCACGGATGGCTTCACGGACGGCAACCTTATCCGGATCCGGCCGCCCCGCACCCCCGCGGGAACCGGCGCGCCCCCTCGCGCGTCGATGCCGGTGAACGGCGACGGGAGTGGAGATGCCGGTGCTCGCGATGCTGGGCGTGCTGGCCGACGTGCTGTCCGGGCAGGGCGGCGCGCTGCCGGCGCTGGCCGCGCTGGCGATCGCCGGGCTGCTGGCGGTCGCGGTGAGCGCCGCCGTGCGGGCGCCGGGCCCCTCGTCGCCCGCCGGGGTCCGCACCGCGCTGCGGGTGAGCGTCGCGGTCACCGGCTATCTGCGGCTGCGCGATCCCGCCGCCCCGGGACGGCCCTTGTCCAGAGCGCCCTCGGCGTGACCGGTCCCCGGTCATGTCCGTTCGTTCTGGAGAGGTTCCTCGATGCTCGATGTCCCCGTCATTCTCGCGTACGACCTCGTTCTGGCGCTGACGCGGGCGCTGGAGCCGGTGGCGGCCGGCGGCGCGGCCGTCCTGGCGATCGCGCTGTTCACGATGGCGGCCCGCACGCTGCTGCTGCCGCTCGGCGTCGCCGCCGCCCGCGGTGAACGCGCCCGCGCCCGGCTCGCTCCCCGGGTCGGGGAACTGCACCGCCGCCATGGCAAGGACCCGGAACGGCTGCGGCGCGAACTGGCCGCCCTGCATCAGGCGGAAGGCGTCTCCCCGGCCGCCGGGTGCCTGCCCGCGCTGGCGCAGGCGCCGTTCTTCTACGTGATGTACCGGCTGTTCACGTCGGCGGTCGTGGACGGGCACCAGAACGTGCTGCTGGCCCACACCGTGTTCGGCGCGCCGCTCGGCCAGAACTTCGCCGGTGTCCTGGCCGGCGGGTTGTTCACCGCGCCGTCGCTGGCGTTCGTGGGCCTGCTGGTGCTGCTGGCGGCGGTGGCCTGGCCGGCGTCCCGCCGCATGGACGCCGCCCTGGCCCCCGACCTGCCGGGACGCCGGGTGCTGCGGCTGATGCCGTTCGGCACGGTGGCGATGGCGCTGTTCCTCCCGCTGGCCGCGGGCGTCTACCTGCTGGTCACGACGACCTGGACGCTGACCGAACGCGCCGTCCTGCACCGCCCGGCCCCGTCCGCCTGACCGTCTCCAGGGGACGTCCGCAGGCCCCCGCGGACGCGCCCACCGACGCCCGCGTCACGGGTACGGATCGCGGGGAAGGGTTTTGGATCGCTCGGCACAAAACGTGTTACGGTGGCCGCATGGCACGGCCGCGAACCTTCGACGAGGACCGGGCGGTGGAGGCGGCGATGCGCACGTTCTGGTCCACCGGATACGAGGCCACCTCGACCGAGGACCTGTGCAGGGCCACCGGGCTCGGCCGCAGCAGCGTCTACAACGCCTTCGGCAGCAAGCACGAACTGTTCGAGAAGGCGCTGCTGCGCTACTTCGCCTACGTCAACGCGGGCCTGGCGGAGATCCTGGCCGAGCCCGCGCCGATCCGGGACCGGATCCGGGCGCTGCTGCGGCGGGCGGTCGACCCCCTCCCCGGCGACCCGATCGGCTGCCTGGTCATCAACACCATCGTCGAACTGGACCGGCACGACGAGGAGATCACCCGCCGCATCCGGCGGCACCGGGACGAACGGGTCGCGATGCTGGCGACGGCCATCGAGACCGCCATGCGGGCCGGCGAGATCGACCCGGCCAAGGACGCCCGCACGCTGGCCGAGTTCGTCATGGCCGCCCTCACCGGGATCCACATCGCGACCCGCGCGGGCGCCGACCGGGCCACCAGGGAGGGCATCGTCGCCACGGCGCTCGACGCCCTCTGAGACACACCGCGGGGCGGCTCCGGCCGCCCCTTTTTCCGGGCCAAATTTTGAACTGATCCATCCAAAACAGGAGGCGCAGCGATGCCACTGGCCGTCCACGTCCTGGGGCTGGCCATCTTCGCCCAGGGCACCTCGGAACTGATGATCGCGGGGCTGCTCCCGGAGATGGCCGCCGACCTCGGCGTGTCGGTGTCCGCCACCGGCCTGCTCATCTCCGCGTTCGCGCTGGGCATGCTCGCCGGCGCGCCGGCGCTGGCGGTGCTCACCCTGCGCTGGCCGCGCCGCACCGCCATGCTCACGTTCCTGGCCGTCTTCGTCGCGGCGCACGTCGCCGGGGCGCTGACCGACGACTACGCCGTGCTGTTCGGCACCCGTGTGGTGGCCGCCTTCGTCTACGCCGGGTTCTGGGCCGCCGCCAGCGTCACCGCGATCGGGCTGGCCGGACCCGACGCGCGCGGCCGGGCCATGGCGGTCGTGGCCGGCGGCCTGACCGTCGCGACCGTCGCCGGGCTCCCCGCCGGCACCGTGCTCGGCCAGCACTACGGCTGGCGGGCGGCCTTCTGGGCGGTGGCCGCGCTGTCCGCGCTGGCGATGATCGGCGTGTTCGCCACCATCCCCGGCGGCAGGCCCGGCGCCGCGGGCACGCCCCGGCTGCGGGACGAACTGCGCACGATGGCCATGCCGCGGCTGTGGGCCGCCTACGCCACGACCGCGCTGGCCACCAGCGGCCTGCTGGCCACCTTCGGCTACCTGGCCCCGCTGGTCACCGAGGTCACCGGCCTGTCCGAGGGGAGCGTCCCGCTGGTCATGGCCCTGTACGGGCTCGGCGCGACCATCGGGATCACCCTGGGCGGCCGGGTGGCCGACCGGCGCCCCTTCACCACCCTGCACGTCGGCCTGGCGGGCGGCGTCGTCGTCTCGGCGGGACTGGCCCTGCTGGCCGGGGCGCCGGCGCCGACCCTCGTGCTGGCGCTCCTGCTCGGCGGGGCCGGCTTCGGGATCAACCCGGCGCTGAACACCCGGGTGTTCGCCCTGGCCGAGGGCGCCCCGACGCTCGCCGCCGCGGTCAACATCTCGGCCTTCAACGTCGGGATCACCGTCGGCCCCTGGCTGGGCGGGCTGGCCATCGACGCCGGCCTGGGCTACCGGTCGGTGGCCTGGATCGGGGCGGCGCTGATCGCGGCGGCCCTCGTCACCGCCGCGTCGGCCGCCCTGTCGTCCCGCCGTTCCGCCGTCCGGGCGAACCCGGCGGCCGAACCCGCCGCGGCCCCGGTGCCGGTCACCGACGGCCGCTGACCGCGGCGGGCGCGGGGACCGGTCACAAGGTCCCCGCGCCCGGCCGGGCGTCACTCCCCGCCGACGAGGGTGACGGTGACGCGCAGGTCGGCGGAGCCCTCCGGCTCCAGGTGCAGGACCTCGATGTTGCCGGCGGCCCGCAGGTCCCCGGCGGCGGCGCGGACTTCGCCGGCCCGCGGGCCGCGGACGACCGCGGTGGAGACCTCGGCGCGCATCGAGACCTTGGCCTGGGACTTGGTCCTGCGGACCTGGCGGAGCGCCTCGGCGGTGACCGCCAGCAGCGCCGGGTCGCCGCCGGCGGGCAACTCGGCCGGGTCCGGCCAGGACGCCCGGTGGACCGAGCCGTCCCGCCACCACGACCAGACCTCCTCGGTGACGAACGGCAGGATCGGCGCGAACAGCCGCAGCAGCACCGACAGCGCCCCGGTCAGCGCCGCCCGCGCCGAGGCCGCCGCGGGCCCGTCGCCGTAGGCCCGCTGCTTGACCAGCTCCAGGTAGTCGTCGCAGAAGTCCCAGAAGAACCGTTCGGTCCGCTCCAGCGCCCGCGCGTGGTCGAACGCCTCGAACGCCTCGGTCGCCTCCCGGACCACCTCGGCCAGGGCGGCCAGCATCGACAGGTCCAGCGGCTCGGTGACCTCGGCCCCGTCCGGCACCGGCCCCAGCCCGAGCACGAACCGGGAGGCGTTCAGGATCTTGGTGGCCAGCCGCCGCCCCACCTTGATCTGCCTGACCTCGAACGCCGCGTCGGTGCCCGGCCGGGCGGCGGCCGCCCAGTAGCGGACCGCGTCGGTGCCGTGCTCGGTCAGCAGCCCCATCGGGGTGACGACGTTGCCCTTGGACTTGGACATCTTCTTGCGGTCCGGGTCCAGGATCCAGCCGGACAGCGCCACGTCGCTCCACGGCAGCGTGCCGTGCTCCAGATGGGAGCGCACCACCGTGGAGAACAGCCAGGTGCGGATGATGTCGTGGCCCTGCGGCCGCAGGTGGAACGGGAACACCTTGGCGAACAGCTCCGGGTCGCTCTCCCAGCCCCCGGCGATCTGCGGGGACAGCGACGAGGTGGCCCAGGTGTCCATGACGTCCGGGTCGCCGACGAACCCGTCCGGCTTGCCGCGCTGCTCCTCGGTGTAGCCGGGCGGCACGTCCGAGGACGGGTCGACCGGCAGCATGTCCTCCGGCGGGGTGATCGGCTCGTCGTAGACCGGCTCGCCCGCGGAGTCCAGCCGGTACCAGACCGGGATGGGGATGCCGAAGAACCGCTGCCGGGAGATCAGCCAGTCGCCGTTCAGGCCCTGCACCCAGTTCTCGTAGCGGGCCCGCATGAACGGCGGATGCCAGGTCAGCTCCCGTCCCCGGGAAAGCAGCTCCGAACGCAGCCCCTCGTCCCGGCCGCCGTTGCGGATGTACCACTGGCGGGTGGTGACGATCTCCAGCGGCCTGGTGCCCCGCTCGTAGTACTTGACCGGCCGGGTGACCGGGCGGGGCTCGCCGTCCAGGTCGCCGGACTCGCGCAGCAGCTCGACGATCCGCTCCTTGGCGGCGTGGACGGTCCGGCCCGCCAGCTCGTCGTACGGCCGGGCGGGGACGCCGGGCGGCGGGTCGGCGGCCAGCCGCCCGTCCCAGCCGATGACCGCGCGGGTCGGCAGGTCCAGCTCACGCCACCAGGTCACGTCGGTGACGTCGCCGAACGTGCAGATCATCGCGATGCCCGAGCCCTTGTCCGGCTCGGCCAGCCGGTGCGCCACGACCGGGACCTCGACCCCGAACAACGGGGTGCGGACGGTGCGCCCCAGCAGCTCCCGGTACCGCTCGTCGTCGGGATGGGCGACCAGCGCCACGCAGGCGGGCAGCAGCTCCGGGCGGGTGGTCTCGACGTACACCGGGCGCTCGTCGGCGTGGAAGCGCAGCCGGTAGAACGCGCCGGGGGTGTCGCGGTCCTCCAGCTCGGCCTGCGCGACCGCGGTGCGGAACGTGACGTCCCACAGGGTCGGCGCCTGCGACAGGTACGCCTCGCCGCGGGCCAGGTTGCGCAGGAACGCCCGCTGGGAGGCGGCCCGGGCCCGGTCGCCGATCGTGGTGTAGAGCAGGCTCCAGTCCACCGACAGGCCGACCCGCCGCCAGACCTCCTCGAACGCCCGCTCGTCGATCTCGGTGAGCCGTTCGCACAGCTCGATGAAGTTGCGGCGGCCGACCGGGACCTGCCGCTTGGGATCGGGCCGCTCGGGCGGGGTGAATTCCGGGTCGTACGGCAGCGAGGGGTCGCAGCGGACCCCGAAGTGGTTCTGCACCCGGCGTTCGGTGGGCAGGCCGTTGTCGTCCCAGCCCATCGGATAGAACACCGCCCGGCCGCGCATCCGCTGATAACGCGCCACCGTGTCGGTGTGGGTGTAGGAGAACACGTGGCCGACGTGCAGGGAGCCGCTGACCGTGGGCGGCGGGGTGTCGATCGCGAAGACCTCCTCGCGCGGCCGGTCGCGGTCGAAGCGGTAGATGCCCTCGGCCTCCCACACGCCTACCCACTTGTCCTCCAGGCCGGCGAGCGAGGGCCTTTCCGGGACACGTGGAGTACGCGGTGGTGGGTTCATGTGCCAATGCTATTGACGGACCGCCGCGACCCCCACCGGTTTAATCGCGCCTGCTCGGATAACCTCACTGGGTTCGGCTTCACAGGCGAAGGAGGGCACGATGGCGGACAAGGGCGACATCGGCTGGCGGGTCCTGGCGGGCGCCGCCGCGTTGGGGGCGGGGTTCGTGGCCCGCAGGGCGATCACGTACGCCTGGAAGAAGGGCACCGGCAAGGAGCCGCCGACCAACCCCGAGTCGCCCGACGTCGCCCTGGGCGAGGCGCTGGGCTGGGCCGTGGTGATGGGCGTCGGCATGGAGGTGGCGCGGCTGCTGGCCACCCGGGCGGCGGCGCGCCAGTACGCCAAGGCCAACGGCCGCCTGCCGGGGCACCTGGGCGACTGAGCCGTGTTCGTCCGGGGGACGCCCCCGGACTCCACTGGACGTGGTGTCCGATAGAGACCCCCGATTGCCGTATCGTGGTCGATCCCGACGAAAGGGATCGGCCACGATGCGTTTCCCCCTCGAGGACGAGCTGCGCGCCGAGCGTTTCCGGCTGATCGGGACGCTGCAGGGACTGTCGGACGAGGAGTTCGACGACGGCCCGACCCTGTGCGCCGGCTGGTCGCCCCGCGACGTGCTGGGGCACCTCATCGGCACCGACTACCTGCTGGGGTCGTACCTGCCGTACGGGGCGCGGATCCACGCCGCCAACCAGGCGCAGGCGGACCGGGCGCGGCGGATCCCGCGGGACCGGCTGATGGAGTGGGCCGCGCACTGGGCGGCCAACCCCAGCCTCACCTCGCGGCTGGGCGTGGCGGTCATGCTGGGCGATCTGGGGGTGCACCACCAGGACGTGCTGCGCGGGCTCGGGCGGGAGCGGGAGGTCCCCGACGCGGTGGCGAACGCGATCCTGCGGGAGGGGATGCAACTGAGCCTGTGGCTGAACCGGCGCGTCCTGCGACACCGGCTGGTGCCCACCGACGGCGGCCGCCCGGTGGGACGGGGCCCGCGGGTGCGCGGTACCCGCGAGGCGCTGGGGCTGTGGCTGGCCGGGCGGGACTCGGTCGCCGGGGAGCTGGTCTTCGAGGACTGAACGGGGGCGGACGGCCGCGGCGGGGATCGTCCGGCCCGCCTTCCGGGGGTTCGGGGTCGTCCCGGGCGGACGGGCTCAGCCGGGCAGCTCCCGGTACCACTGCGGCGCGCCCACCTGCCGGCGGAGGTCCTTGCGGACCTCCTCGGCGAGCCGCTTGGTGGCCGCCCGGTTCAGCGTCGCCCCGGCGGCGGCGCCGGTCAGGAACGGCCCCAGGGTGGTCATGCTGCGGCCCATGGTGCGCAGCAGCCGTTTGCGCAGCGCGGCCCGGGCCGCCGAGCCGAGCGCCCCGGTGAACGAGCCGGTCTGCAGCGGGTTGATGCCCCGCTGCCTGGCCCAGGCGGTCAGGAACGCCGCTCCCCTGGCCGAGGGGGTGCCGGGCACCTGGACCCCGTACACCGCGTGCAGCTCGGCGATCAGCTTGACCTCGATCGCCGCGATCACCACGGTCTCGGCCACCAGCTGCGCCGGAGCGGTGAGCAGCAGCGGGGGCGCGGCGAACTTCACCGCCGACAGGGCGCCGCCGGCCGCCCCCACCGCGGTGGTGGAGTTGGCGGCCACCCGCACCAGGCTGTCGGCCAGCCGTTCGCCGGTGAGCCCGTGGTGGTGGGCGCTGAGCGTCGCGGCGTCGCGCACCGGGATGTGCGGGGCGATCTCCGTCATCAGGTCGGCCAGCCAGCGGCCGCCGCGCAGCCCTCCGGCGCCGGCCCGCCGGGCGCTGTCGGCCAGCAGCCTGGCCAGCCGGCCCAGCAGCCGGCCCCGGGTGGCGTTGTCCATCTCCCGGTCGCCGGTGAGCCGGCCGACCAGCCTGGCGATCTCGGCGTTCCCGCCGTCACGGCCGGAGCCGTCCCGGGGCTCCGGGACGCCGAGATCGCCCTGCCGGTCCCGGGATCGGTCCTCGGGCCCTTCCTCGATGCGTTCCGCCTCGCCGGACACGGGGATCTCCGATCAGGCCGCGCACTCGCGGCAGACCGGCTGGCCCTTGCGCTCCTCGGCGAGCTGGCTACGGTGGTGCACCAGGAAGCAGCGCGAGCAGGTGAACTCGTCGGCCTGCCGCGGCACGACCCGGAAGGTGAGCTCCTCGTTGGACAGGTCGGCGCCGGGCAGCTCGGCGACCTCGCCGGCGTCGAGGTCCTCGTCGATGATGCTCGCCGCCTTGTCGGCCCGACGGGCCTGCAGCTCCTGCAGGCTGTCCTCGCTGAGGTCGTCGTCGGTCTTGCGCGGGCTGTCGTAGTCGGTTGCCATCTGGTGTCTCCATCCCCCTAGGTCTGCTGTGCGCCCCGTCGCGCGGGTGTAACGCTCGAGGGGCCGTTCTTGTGCCCGATCCGGGCGGGAAATTCTGTCACGGGTGGTGACCTGCGGCACGCAAGGCGCGACGAGTCACACGCGGTGACTGCGATCACCGGTGCGGCCCGTCCGGATGTGCCGTACATCACACTTCCGCGGGCGGCCGCGCGGGAGGCCGTCGGGTGGAGCGGAGCCCTCCGACCGCCCGCCGCCGATCGCCCGGGACCGCCCGCGCGCCAAGGGATCCGCGCGCCGGCGGACGACGGGCGCACGGCCGTGGACGTCCTGCGGCGGCCGGATCATATCGGTCCGGCGGCCCGGCCGCCCGGCACTCCCCCGGCCGGACCCGGCGGGCCGCCGGCCGGGTCACCGGCCGGTCGCCGACCGGAACGCCCGAGCGGGCGAACCGGACGGTTCGGTGAAACGTCAGACTCAACGCGATATCGTCCCGCTCTGACGCGGGTCAACGGGGTCACTGGAGGGTCACATGCCGGATGCCGCTCCCCTGGAGGCGGGGGATCCCCGCAGGCTGGGGAACTATGAGGTGGTCGGGCGGCTCGGCGCGGGCGGTCAGGGGGCCGTGTACCTGGGCAGGGCCGAGGACGGCACGTACGTCGCGGTCAAGCTGCTGCACGCGCAGATGGCGGCCGACCCCTCGGCGCGGGCGCGGTTCGCCCGCGAGGTCGCCGCGGCGCAGAAGGTCGCGCCGTTCTGCACCGCCCGGGTGCTGCAGGCGGACGTGGCCGGCGACACGCCGTTCATCGTCAGCGAGTTCATCGACGGCCCGTCGCTGCACGACGTGGTCGCCCACAACGGCCCGCTGGGCACCACCGAGCTGGAGCGGCTGGCGATCGGCACGGTCACCGCGCTGGCGGCCATCCACGAGGCCGGCATCGTGCACCGCGACTTCAAGCCCAACAACGTGCTGCTGGCCGCCGACGGCCCGCGGGTGGTCGACTTCGGCATCGCGCGCACCGTCAACAGCCAGGAGAGTGCGGTCACCGCGACCGGCATGGTGGTCGGCACCCCCGGCTACCTGGCGCCCGAGCAGCTGACCGGGGCGCCGCTGCAGCCCGCGGTGGACATCTTCGCCTGGGGCGCGACCATGGTGTTCGCCGCCACCGGGCAGTCGCCGTTCGAGGCCGAGACGCTGCCGGTGATCATCAACCGGATCCTGAACGAGGAGCCGGACCTGTCGGCCCTCCAGGAGCCGCTGCGCGGGCTGGTGGCCCGCTGCCTGTCCAAGGATCCGGCCGGCCGGCCGACCGCCGCCCAGCTGCTGCTGCAGCTGCTCGGCCATGTCGGCGCGGCCCCGGCGACCCCCACCCCGGTCAGCGAGGAGCTGCTGGGCGAGGGCACCCGGATCGCCTCCCGGATGGCGCCGCCGCCTCCGGTCCCGCCGGCCCCGGTGCACCACACGCCGCCGCCGCAGCCCATCACCCCGCCCCCGATGCCGATGCACGTGGGGCCGCAGCCGGGCCCGGCGACGCCGCCGCCGCAGCCGATCACCCCGCCGCCGATGCCGATGCACCAGGGCGGGTTCCAGCAGGGGCCGATGACGCCGCCGCCCCAGCCGATGCACCAGCCGCCGATGACGCCGCAGCCGCCGCCCTACCAGCCGGCCCGGCCCTCCTCCGGCGGCGGGGGCGGGAACGTGATCCTCGGCGTGGGCTGCGCCGTCGTGCTGGTGCTGGCCCTGCTGATCTTCGTGGTGGCGGTCGCGGTCAGCGGCGGTGACGACGGCGACGACGACGGCACGGACGTCACCCGGCCCACCGTGGACGCCAGCGTGCCGACCGCCCCCTCCAACGAGCGGCTGCCGCTGGAGTTCATCGGGGTCTGGGAGGGCCGCGGGTACCAGCCGAGCTCCACCTCGGACAAGTTCTGGGACGTGCGGTTCACCCTGCTCAGCTCCACCGGGCTGGTCACCTACGACGCCGACAGCTACGACTGCACCGGCACGCTGACCCTGCAGCCGGGCGTCACCGACACCAAGGCGGTCTACCGGATCAGCATCACCAGCGGCCCGTGCCTCGAGGGGTACGTGACGTTCTACTACATCAGCCAGAACCGGCTGCGGTTCGAGGAGCGGGAGACCCTCTCCGGCGAGGCGATCTCCAGCGGCACCCTGACCAAGTGACGCGAGGAGCGCCATGCCGCGGGCGGCAGCACTGGCACCGGGAGATCCGGAACGGGTGGGCGCCTACCGGCTCGCCGGGCGGCTCGGCGAGGGCGGCCAGGGCACGGTCTACCTCGCCGAGAACGCCGCGGGCGAGCCGGTCGCGGTCAAGGTGCTGCACGCCCGGCTGGCCGACGACCCCAGGGCGCGGGCGCGTTTCGCGGCCGAGCTGAAGGTCGCCCAGCGGGTCTCCGGGTTCTGCACGGCGCGGATCCTGGACGCCGACGTGGCGGGGCAGGTCCCCTACATCGTCAGCGAGTACATCGACGGTCCTTCGCTGCAGGCGGTGCTGGCCGCCGAGGGGCCGCGGTCGGGGCCCGCGCTGGTGCGGGTGGCGATCGGCACGATCACGGCGCTGGCCGCCATCCACGACGCCGGGATCGTGCACCGGGACGTCAAGCCCAGCAACGTGCTGCTGGCCGCCGACGGGCCCCGGCTGATCGACTTCGGCATCGCGCGGGCGCTGGACGCCACCGGGACGCTGTCCAGCACCGCGGTCGGCACGCCCGCCTACATGGCGCCGGAACAGATCTCCGGGCACCGGGTGGGCCCGGAGGCCGACGTGTTCGCCTGGGGCGCGACGATGGTCTACGCGGCCACCGGCCGTCCCCCGTTCGGGCAGGACTCGATCCCGGCGGTGATGCACCGGATCCTGACCCTGCCGCCGGAGCTGGGGGCGCTGTCGGGGCCGCTGCGGGACATCGTGGCGCTGTGCCTGGCCAAGGACCCGGCGCAGCGGCCCGCCGCCCACGCGGTGCTGCTGCAGTTGCTGCAGCTCGCCGGGGCGCTCCCGGCCGGCGCCGCCGACGCCGCGCAGCGGCCCGTCACCGCGCTGGAGCAGGGCGCGCAGGTGGCCGCGGACACCACGCCGCCCACCCTGCCGCCCGCCCCGCCGGGTCCCTGGACGCCCTCGTACAACGCCGGATGGGCCGCTCCCCCGCCCGGCCCGCCTCCCCCCGGTCCCGGCACGGATCCGGGCCTGCAGAAGGGCGCCGCGCCGCGCCGCCCGGGCGTCGGCGTGCTGGCCGGGTCGGCCGCCGCCGCGGTCGTGGCCCTGGTGCTGGTCGGGACGTTCGCCGTGATCCAGTTCCGCGACCGCCCGGGGAGCGAACCGACCGAGCCGGTCAAGACCGGCGGGCACCTGCGGGTGGCGATGACCCCGCCGACCGGCCTCAACCCCTCGACGGCGTACGGGACGACGGACCGCCTCATCGTCCGGCAGCTGTTCAGCGGGCTGGTGGAGTACGCCCCCGACGGCAGGCTCCGCAACCTGCTGGCCTCCCGGATCGGCCACGACGGGAGCTGCCGGCGGTGGATCATCACGCTGAGGTCCGGCGGCACGTTCACCAACGGGGAGGCGGTGGACGCCGAGGCGCTGCTGCGCGGCTGGACCAGGGCGGCCCAGTCGCCGGAGTCGCTGGCCGGGACGCTGATGCGGGACATCGAGGGCTACGGCGACGTCGCCGCGGGCCGCTCCACGTTCGCCGACCACGTCGTAAGCGACGGGAGGCTGACGGTGACGGTGCCGCTGAAGGAGCCCGACTGCGAATTCCCCAAGCGGCTGGCCGACCCGATGTTCTACCCGCTGCCCCAGGTCGCCGGGGAGCACGACAACGACGCCTACAACAAGCAGCCGATCGGCAACGGGCCGTTCCGGCTCACCTCCTACCAGGAGCGGAGCCAGGCGGTACTGGTCCGCAACGACCAGTGGATGTTCGGCCGGGCCGCCCTGGACCGGGTGACCGTCTCCTTCGTCGCCGATCCGCAGGCGGCCGTCCAGCGGGTGACCGCGGGTGAGGCCGACTGGGCCGAGGTGCCTTCCAACGCGCTGACCCGGCTGGCGGCCGCGGACCGGTCACCGCAGGTCGTGAAGCGGCCGGCGGGGGGCTCGCACATGCTCGTCCCGATCACCACGCGCGGTCCGATGCGCGATCCGCGGGCCCGGCAGGCGCTGTCCCTGGCGCTGGACCGGCGGCAGATCTCCCAGACCGTGTTCGGCGGCCACTATCCCCCGGCCACCGGGCTGGTCCCCACCGGCATCCCCGGTTTCACCCAGGGCGGCGGCTGCCCGCTGTGCCGGGGACCCGACATCGAGCGGGCCAAACAGCTCGCCGCCGAGGCGGGCCTGGGCTCCGGCACCCGGATCGACCTGCACGTGCGGGAGGGCAGCGTCTACCTGCAGTGGGCGGAGGCCGTCCAGGCGCAGGTCCGCTCGGCGCTCGGCTGGGACCTGCGGATCGTGCTGACGCCCACCGGCGAGTTCTTCGACCGGATCCGGGACGACGACCTGGAGGGGCTGATCGCGATGGGGTGGCTGGCGGACTACCCGTCGGCGTACTCCTTCCTGCAGCCGACGCTGGGCGGCGACCAGACCGACGAGTCGGGCGGCAACTACGGAGGCTGGCGCAACGCGGGCTTCGACCGGACCCTGCGGCTGGCCCGGGAGAGCACCGACGAGGCGACGGCCACCGGGTACCTGCGCCAGGCCGAGCAGATCGCCGCCCAGGACATGGCCCGGATCCCGATCGTGGACATGGCGAACGTCGCCCTGGCCGGCGACGGTTTCACCGGCCTGCGGATGGATCCGGACGGCGTGCCGCCGCTGGCCGAGGTGCGGCGGCGTTAGGGCCGGGCCGCCAGCGGCAGCCGGACCGTCACCACCAGCCCGCCGCCCTGGCGGGGCGTGGCGTACACGTAGCCGCGGTGGGCGCGGACCACCGAACGGACGATGGACAGGCCCAGCCCGGAGCCCTTGGCCGACTCCACCCGGTCCTGCTGGAGCCGCCGGAACGGCTCGAACAGCCGGTCCACCTCGTAGGCGGGCACCACCGGGCCGGTGTTCTCCACCTGCACGGTGGCGAAGCCGTCCAGCACCCCGGTGCGCACCCACACCTGGCCGCCGTCCCCGACGTTGTGCTTGACCGCGTTGTCCACCAGGTTCGACACCAGGTGCTCCAGCAGCACCGGGTCGCCCAGCGTGGTGCCGCCCGCCAGCTCGGTGTGCATCTTCACGCCGCCGTCCTCGGCGGACCTGCCCTGCGTCTCCAGCACGGTCATGGCGACCTCGGCCAGGTCGACGGGGGTGCGGGTGGTCAGCTCCCGTTCGCTGCGGGCCAGCAGCAGCAGTCCCTCGATCAGCCGTTCGTGCCGGGCGTTGTTGGCCAGCAGGGTGCGGCCGACCGACTTGAGGTCCTGGGAGGCGTCCGGGTCGGCCAGCGCCACCTCCAGCAGCGTCCGGTTGATCGTCAGCGGGGTGCGCAGCTCGTGGGAGGCGTTGGCGACGAACCGGCGCTGGGAGTCGAACGCCTGGCCGAGCCGTTCCAGCATCGCGTCGAAGGTGTCGGCCAGTTCCTTGATCTCGTCGTCCGGGCCGTCCAGCGCGATCCGCTCGTGCAGGGTGCTCTCCGACAGCCGGCGGGCGGTCGCGGTCACCCGGTGCAGCGGTGACAGCGCCCGGTCGGCGACGAAGTAGCCCAGCACCAGGGCCAGCACCCCCACCCCCGCCAGCACCAGCAGGGAACGGCCGATCAGGCCCTTGATGGCGCGGGCCTTGAGCTCCTCGGTCTCGATGGTCCAGCCGGTGGTGGTGAGGACCCGCACCCCCGGCGGGAACACCGAGTCCAGCACCTGCGCCATCAGCACGTAGGTGATGAACAGCAGCAGCAGCCCGGCCAGCAGGAACAGCATCCCGTACAGCAGGGTCAGCCGGAGCCGCACGCTCACCCGGCCGGGCAGTCCCCGCAGGTCCGCGCCGAACGGGCCGGGCGGGCCGGGTGGTCCGGACGGGCCGCCGGGCGGCACGGTCATCGGCTGGGTGACCGGCCGGCCGGCGGGGTCGGCGTCGTTCACAGGCGGTACCCCACGCCCGGCACCGTCTCGATCGGCTGCGGCTCGCCGAGCTTCTTGCGCAGCGTCATCATGGTCACCCGCACCACGTTGGTGAACGGGTCGATGTGCTCGTCCCATGCCTTCTCCAGCAGCCGCTCGGAGCTGACCACCGCGCCGTCGGCCCGCATCAGGACCTCCAGCACGGCGAACTCCTTGCGGGTCAGCTCGATCGGCCGGCCGTCGCGGCGCACCTCGCGGCGCGCCGGGTCGAGCCGGATCCCGGCCCGTTCCAGCACCGGGGGCAGCGGCGCGGCGGCGCGCCGGCCCAGCGCCCGCACCCGGGCCACCAGCTCGGCGAACGCGAACGGCTTGGCCAGGTAGTCGTCGGCGCCGATGGACAGGCCCTCGACCCGGTCGTCCAGCTCCCCGGCCGCGGTGAGCATGAGGATCCGCGCCGGGTACCGCTCCCCCACCAGTTGCCGGCACACGTCGTCGCCGTGCACCCGGGGCAGGTCCCGGTCCAGCACGACCACGTCGTACTCGTTGACGCTGGTCCGCTCCAGCGCACCGGCGCCGTCGTAGGCGATGTCCACCGCGTGCGCCTCACGGCGCAGGCCGGTGGCGATCGCGTCGGCGAGCACCCGCTCGTCCTCCACGATCAACACGCGCATCCCGACCCCCTCAGATCCGGTTCGACGGTTCCGCCGGTGCGCCGGACCGGCGTCTCCAGATATGCCACAGGGCCCGTAAGCCCTTCGTAAGCCCCGCCGTCCAGCATGCCCCGCCGGGCCGCGTGAGCATCCTCACACCGGGTCACGGACAACAGTGAAGATCACAGGTTTGCCACAGGAAGAGGTTTGGGTAAGGAACGGCGGGTCTAGAGAGGAATATCCCCATGGGTGAGCTGTCGCGCACGATCGAACAGCGGCTTGCCGACGCCTACGCGTCACTGCGCGCCGCACGGGCCGAAGGTGACGCCTACCTGGCCGACATCAGGCAGGCGGAGATCGAGGAGCTCAAGCGGATCGCCGCGAACCACGACCTCGGGGTGCCCGTTCCCAGCGGCGAGTGAGGTCAGTCCCGGGCGGGGTCGAGCGGGGCGAGCAGGGCGTGCAGCGCCTCGAACGTGCCCGGCCCCGCCGCCAGGGTGAACTCCGGACCGGCCGCCGCGCCGTGCAGACCGCCGACCCTCCCGCCGGCCTCCTCCACGATGAGGGCGCCGGCGGCGATGTCCCATGCCTGGACGCCACGTTCGTAGTAGGCGTCGATCCGGCCCGCCGCCAGCGTGCACAGGTCCACCGAGCAGGCCCCGCCGCGGCGGATGTCCCGCACGTGCGGCAGCACCCCGGTCAGCACCGCGGCCTGGTGGGCGCGGCGGCGTGACTCGTAGCCGAACCCGGTGGCCAGCAGCGCCCGGTGCAGCGGGACGTCGGCGTTGCAGCGCAGTTCCCGCTCGCCGGAGGGGGTGCGCAGCCGGGCGCCGCCACCGCGGACGGCGAAGCAGGTCTCCCCGCGCCGGGGCATCTCCACGACCCCGGCGACGGTGACCCCGTCGATCTCGGCGGCGATGCTGACGCCCCAGTCGGGCAGGTCGTACAGGTAGTTGACGGTGCCGTCGATGGGGTCGATCACCCAGCGGACGCCGCTGGCGCCGGCGCTGGAGCCGCCCTCCTCGCCGAGCAGCGCGTCGTCGGGGCGGGCGGCGCGGATCCGTTCGGCGATCAGCTGCTCGGAGGCCCGGTCCATCTGGGTGACGACGTCGGTGGGGCTGGACTTGGTCTGCACCACCGCGGGCCCCTCCACGGGCCGCTTGTCGACCAGCATCCGGCCGGCCTCGCGGGCCGTCTCCAGGGCGAGTTCCAGCAGTTCGTCCGGCAGGCTCATGGCGTTCCTCGCAGGTCGTCAGGCGTGCCCGCACTCGGCGGGGCAGACGTCGGGGCGCGCGCCCAGCGTGCCGAGCGCGGGCCGGGGGGCGTCCGGGCCCGCGGTGCGCTCGGCCAGCAGTTCACGGACCATCGACACGTAGCGGGGATGCGTGCCGGGGGTGGCGGCGCGCTCGTAGGCCAGTCCCAGCTTGGCGGCGAGTTCGGCGGCCTCCACGTCGAGGTCGTACTTGACCTCCATGTGGTCGGACACGAACCCGATGGGCACGACCACCACCGCCCGCGTCCCGGCGGCGTGCAGTTCCTCGAGGTGGTCGCCGATGTCGGGCTCCAGCCACGGCTGGCCGGGCGGGCCGCTGCGGCTCTGGTAGACGAGCCTCCAGTCGTGGCCGGGCGCGGCCTGCGCGGCCACGTGGGCGGAGATGTCGGCCAGTTCGGCGGCGTAGCGTTCCCGGCCGGGCTGCGCCATCGGGACGCTGTGCGCGCTGAACGCCACGTGGGCCCGCCCGCGCAGGTCCTCCGGGAGCCGGTCCAGCGCGGCGCGGGTGGCCTCGACGAACGGCTCCACGAACCCGGGGTGGTTGAAGTAGACGCGCAGCTTGTCGATCTCGGGGGCGCCGGGGACGGCCGCACGGGCGCGGGCGATGTCGCCCGCGTACTGGCCGCAACTGGAGAAGCCGCTGTAGGCCGAGGTGACGAACGCGGCGGCACGCCGGATCCCGTCGTCGGCCATCTGGCGGACCGTGTCGGTCAGGTAGGGGTCCCAGTTGCGGTTGCCCCAGTACACCGGCAGGTCGACGCCGTGGGCGGCGAAGTCGGCCTCGATGGCGGCCTTGAGGTCCCGGCAGTGCTGGTTGATGGGGCTGACCCCGCCGAACAGGTGGTAGTGCTCGGCGACCTTCTCCAGCCGTTCACGGGGGACGTTCCTGCCGCGGGTGACGTTCTCCAGGAACGGCATAACGTCCTGCGGCCCCTCCGGTCCCCCGAACGATACGAGCAGCAGCGCGTCATAGGACGTCATGTGTCCCATCCAACCAGTCGGACGGCAATGCTCCCGCCTGTTCGCCCTTGAGGCATCGGCCACATCGTCACCGGGTCGGGCGGTTCCGCGGAGCGGAGGGCTCCTGACCCCGCCCTGGGGGTCCGGGGGTCGTCCTCGGACGAAACAGGTCAGCTGTAGCGGGCGGCGTAGGCCCGGGCGAGGTCGAGGACCTTCTGCACGTACCAGTGGGCGTGGTTGTAGGCGTAGACGGCGTTGTAGAGGGACCGGCCGCCCCTGCCCGCACCGTGGTCGCACAGGTACCGGGCGGCGGCGGGGATGGCGTCGTAGGGGTTCATGATGTCGGCCTTGCCGTCCCGGTCGCCGTCCACGCCGTAGTGCCGCCATGTGGAGGGCAGGAACTGCATGGGGCCGAGGGCGCCCGCGCTGGAGCGCCCGGCGTTGCGCCCGTGGTCGCTCTCCACCTGCCCGATGGCGGCCAGCACCGTCCACGACAGGCCCGGGCAGCGCCTGGCGGCCTGCCGGTACAGGTCCAGGTAGCTGGCGGCCTGCCGGTACTGGGGGGCGTTGAGGTTGAGGACCTTGGCGGTGCCCCCGAAGATCGCCTCGACGGAACGGGTGAGCCGGGCCGGGTCGACCCGCGGCGCGTTGACCAGCAGGGCGATGTCGCGGACCAGGCCCATCTGCTCGCCGGTGCGCTTGCTGACCAGCATGTCGATGCCGGGGAGCCCCAGGTCGCCGGAGCCGCCCAGGGTGACGGTCGGGACGGTCCGGGCGACGATCGGGTACGGGAACCCGGGGTTGAGCCGCAGCTCGCGCCGTGCCTTCGGGGAGACCACGAACCGGTCGGCGGCCAGCGCCTCCCACAGCGCGTTGTCGCGGGCGGTGGCCGGCGGGGTCCAGGACCGGAACGCCGACGGGTCCACCGCGAACGTGTTGATCAGCCTGCTCCGCAGCTGCACCGCGCCGCCGTCGACCAGGCCCACGTCGCGCACGCCCTTGATCCGCCGCACCCGCTGGACCTGCTGCGGGGTGATCCCGGTGGTGCCGACGACCAGCACGTCGGGCGGGATCACCCGGCGCAGCGGGGCGACCTGACGGGTGTCGATCACGCTGGTCACCGGGCCGCCCGGCAGGCCGGTGGGCCCCCCGGCCGGCGCGCCGGTGCCGGCGGCGGCCCGGGTGGGCGGCTGCTCGAGGGTCACGGCGGCGACCACCCCGGCGATCAGGGTCGCCGCGCTGGCCAGCGCCAGCCCGGCCACGGCCAGCCGCCGGCCGCGTCCCGGCGGGGTGTGCGGGCGGGCGGTCGCCGCCCGGGCCTCGTCGTCAGCAGCCACGGCTCGTCCTGAGTGCGTCGCGTACAGGGTGGGGGCTCGCGCAGGGTCGTACCCGTGACGCCCGCGTGGTCACCGGATGGTACGACATCGCGGTCGCCGGCCCGGCGCGCAGGTCACGATTCCATCAAACCCGGCAAACGTGAATAGTTTTCGCATTATCCCCGTCGGTAGAGTGCGGCGCATGCCCTCCGTACGCTCCTCCCGCGTCTCGTCCCCCACCTGGCGGAACTGGGCCGGCAACCAGCGCGCCGTCCCCCGGCGGGTGCTCGCCCCGCGCGGCACCGAGGAGGTGGCCGCGGCCGTCCGCGACGCCGCCGCCCGGGGACTGACCGTGCGGATGACCGGGACCGGCCACTCGTTCACCGGCGCCGCCGTCGCCGAGGGCGTGCTGCTGCGCCCCGACCGGCTCACCGCGGTCCGGTCGGTCGACACCGCCAGCGGCCTGGTCACCGTGGAGGCGGGCCTGCCCCTGCACCGGCTCAACCGGCTCCTGGACGAGCACGGCCTGGCGCTGGCCAACATGGGCGACATCCAGGAGCAGACCGTCGCGGGCGCGCTGCAGACCGGCACCCACGGCACCGGCCGGGACGTCGCCGGGCTGGCCTCCCAGGTGGCCGCGCTGGAGCTGGTGCTGGCCGACGGGAGCACGGTCACCTGCTCGCGCACCGAGCGCCCGGAGCTGTTCGACGCGGCCCGGGTGGGGCTGGGCGCCCTCGGCGTGGTCACCGCCGTCACCTGGCAGACCGTTCCGGCGTTCCGGCTGCAGGCCCGCGAGGAGCCGATGCACTGGGAGGAGGTGCTGGCGCGGCTGGACGAGCTGGCCGACGCCAACGAGCACTTCGAGTTCTACTGGTTCCCGCACACCGAGGGCTGCCTGACCAAGCGCAACAACCGCACCGACCGGGCCGCGCCGCTGCCGGCGGTGCGGCACTGGCTGGACGACGAGTTCCTGTCCAACGCGGTGTTCGGGATGCTGCAGCGCCTCACCCGGCGCGTCCCGGCCGCGGTCGGACCGGTGAACGCGGTGTCGGCCAGGGCGCTGGGCGCGCGGACCTACAGCGACACCTCCTACAAGGTGTTCACCAGCCCGCGGCGGGTGCGCTTCAAGGAGCAGGAGTACGCCATCCCCCGCGAGCACCTGGTCGCGACCCTGCGCGAGCTGCGGACCCTGTTCGCGCGGCGGGACTGGCGGATCAGCTTCCCGATCGAGGTGCGGGTGCTGCCGCCGGAGGACGCCTGGCTGTCCATGGCGTACGGGCGGCGGACCGCGTTCATCGCCGTGCACGTCTACCACCGCAACCCGCACGAGGACTACTTCCGGGGCGTGGAGGAGCTGATGACCGCGGTGGGCGGGCGGCCGCACTGGGGCAAGCTGCACACCCGCGACGCCGCCTACCTGGAGAAGGTCTATCCCAGGTTCGCCGACTTCACGGCGTTGCGCGACGAGTTGGACCCCGAACGCCGGTTCGCCAACCGCTACATCGCGCAGGTTCTCGGCCGCTGAGCGCGCCGGGGGCAAAGGATCCACAAGGATCATGCAGGGAAGGCCCCGCGCACCCCTGGGAAACGGCAAGCTGGAGCGACGGTGGCGGGCCGCGGGTGCACCGGGCCCCACGTCCCGCGCCGTCCGCTCTCCGGCCGGCGGTCCTCCGGTCGTGCTCCGCGGAGGACTGAGAGCGGCGATGTTCGGACATGCCGGGTACGGTGCTGGCAGCAGGCGTGTCCGAAAGAGACACTCGAGAACCCGGGGGAAGGGCACGCATGCGCCCTTGGTCGGGCGTCGTACCATACCGGCGCCCCGTGAGCGCCGACGGCGCCCACGGCGGTACCGGGTCGTTCGGCGTCCTTCCAACGCCGTCGCCGGACTGGCAGGAAGGACACGCATGCAGGAACTGCGCCTCGTCGCGGTCAGCGAGGACGGTACGTACCTCGTGCTGGCCACCGCGGGCCGAGGCACTCGGTTCACCCTGCCCGTCGACGACCGGCTGCGCGCCGCGGTCCGTGGGCACTTCTCCCGACTCGGCCAGTTCGAGATCGAAGTGGAGAGTCCCTTGCGCCCCAAGGAGATCCAGGCTCGCATCCGGGCCGGCGAGACGGCGGAGGAGATCGCCGAATCCGCCGGCATCCCGGTCGAACGCGTCCGCTGGTTCGAGGGTCCCGTCCTGCAGGAACGCGAGTACATGGCGCAGCAGGCGCAGCGGGTCCCGGTGCGCAGGCCGGGCGAGTCCTCCCCCGGCCCGCCGCTGGGCGAGCTGGTCGAGGAGCGGCTGAACCGCGGGGGCGTGGACCTCGAGGACGTCGAGTGGGACTCCTGGAAGTGCGAGGACAGCACCTGGCGGGTGCGGCTGTCGTTCTTCGACGAGGGCCGTCCGCACGCCGCCGAGTGGCTGTTCGACCCCCGGCGCCGGCACCTGTCCCCGCTGGACGAGGTGGCGGCGCGGCTGTCGGGCCTGGAGTGGGAGGGCGGTGACGAGTCCGGCGACACGGTCACCCCGCTGCTGCCGCGCCGTCCGGCCATGAAGATCGTCTCCGACGCGCGGGAGGTCGCTCCCGCCCCGGTGCCGCCGCCCGGCCCGCGCCGGGACCACCTGGCCGAGTCCCGCCCGCAGCCGGAGGGCCTGCCGCCCGCCCGTCAGATGGCCGCTCCGGCCCCGCTGGCCCCCGCCCCGGCCCCGCCGCAGCCCCCGGCCGAACGGGAGCCCGCACCGGCCGCCGAGGCGCCCTCCGCCCCCGTCGTGGCCGCGCCCGTCGAGGGCGACCGCCCCGCGGGACCGCCGCAGCCGGCCGCCGCCGACGAGCCCGAGACCGGCTCCGGCGCGCCCGCGGAGCCCGCCGTGTCCGCGGAGCCCGAGCCCGCGGCGCAGGAACGGCCCGCCGAGCCCGCCGCCGAGGCCGCCCCGCCCGCCGAGCCGGACACGCCCGCTCAGCCGGCGGAGCCCGCCGACGCGGCCGAGCCCGTCGAGAAGCCCGCGGAGCCCGTGAAGCCCGCCGAGCCGGCCGAGCCGGCCGAGCCGGCCGAGCCGGTGGAGCCGGTCAAGGCCGCCGAACCGGCCGAGCCCGCGCCGGCCGCCGAGGCCCCGGCGCCACCGCAGCCCCCGGCCAGGCCCGCGCCGCCCAAGCAGCGGCCCCGCCAGGCCAAGCCCGCCGCCCGGCCGGCCGCCGAGACGCCGGTGGGCGAGCCGGCCGCCGCCGCGGCGTCCGCGCCGGTGCCGCCCGCCCAGCCGCGGCAGCCCGCCGCGCGCCGCCGCAAGTCCAAGGGCAAGCGCGCCTCGGTGCCGTCCTGGGACGAGATCATGTTCGGCGCCCGCCGACCCGACTGACCCGTCGCTCCGGACGCGGTCGTCCGCCCCTCAGGGCTCCTCGTCCGCCAGGAACGGGGCCACCCAGTCGGGGGTGATGCCGTGGGCGAACGCGACCGCGTCGTGTTCGCCCATGTCGACGGCGGAGTACGCGCCCCCGCCCGCGCCGACCCCCACGGTCAGCGTGGCCAGGCCCAGCCGCCGCTGGAACACCGTCTGCCGCAGCCGCCAGGCCACCACCGCCCGGTGCTCGATGACCACCCGGCGGCGGCGCAGCGATCCGGACCGCACGCTCAGCCGGGCGCCGTCGGTGGCGTGGCCGAGCTGCCGGTAGCGGTCCAGCCCGAGCGGGACCGCCAGCAGCGCCGCCGCCAGCGCCGGGTACAGCGCCCAGGTCCGCCCGGCGGCGGCCGCCGCCACGGCCAGCGCCAGCGGCGGCCCGACCGCCCGGACCAGCCGCCGGCGGCGGGCGGCGCGCGGATGCCGGACCAGCGGCCCCGGCAGCCGGCCGCCCATCACCTGGGCGGCGGCCCGGACCGCCGCGGTGCGCGGGGCGGCGGGCAGCAGGCTGCCCCGGTGCGCGGTGTCGTCCAGCCCGGTCACCAGGGCGTTCAGCCGGATCACCCCGGCGGCGCGCTCGAACGGGTGGTCGGCCAGCTCCACCCCGCGGATGCGGCGGCGCTCCAGGGTGACGCTGCGCCGGGTGATCAGGCCGCGCTCGGCGACCAGCGCCGTCCCGCCCTGCCCGTACCGCAGCGTGAAGTCCCAGTTGAACAGGGCGAACGCGATGATCGACACGACCGGCATGGCGACCGCGAAGGCCAGCGCGACCGCCAGGAACACCGCCCGCGGCAGGCCCGCCACGTCGTCGCCGAGCCGGGCGAGCTGCTCGTCGTCGATCAGGTCCAGCTCGTCGCCCAGGTTGTACAGCGCCCCCAGCAGGCTGCCCGCCAGCGCGAACGGGGTGAGCAGGTAGGCCCCGCTGAACGGGGCGAACAGGTACCAGCGGGGCCGGGCGCGGGCCAGGACCTGCGCGCCCTTGCCTCCGGTCGCCCCGGCCGCCGGCTCCGCCGCGGCGCCGTCGCCGCGCAGCAGCGTCCCGCGCAGCCGTTCGGCCTCGGCCCGCGACACCGCCCGCAGCTCGCCCTCGCCGCCCTCGGAGCCGGCGTCGATGTGCACGATGGCCAGGCCGAGCAGCCGGTGGGCGGGCGGCGCGCTGATGTCGACGCCGCGGATCCGTTCCCGGGGGATGGTGGTCACCGACCGGCCGACCAGGGCGCGGCGCAGCTCCACCCGGTCGGCGTGCACCCGGTAGGTGAACGTCGCCCACTTGGCCAGGTGGTAGCCGAACGCGAACACCAGCCCCGTCAGCGCGAAGTAGAACGCCGCGCCCGCCCCGCCGACCAGCAGCGCCGCCGTCCCCGCCACCAGCGCCGCCGCCAGTTCCCGCCCGGCCTCCACCAGGATCGTCAGCGGGTGCAGCCGCAGCGCGGGCGCGCCGGGCGCCGGCGGGGTCAGGCCCGCCTGTGCGTCCCCGGTGAGGTCGCCGGAGCTCATGTGGCGTCGTCGCGCAGGTCGTGGGCGCGCCGGGCCAGTTCGGCGGCCAGCCGGGTGGCCACGTCCACCGGCAGCCCGGCGACCTGGGAGGACCCGGCGTGCGAGGCGGTGTTGATCTGCAGGGTGGCCAGCCCCAGCAGCCGTTCGACCAGGCCCTGCTCGGTGTCGACGGTCTGGATCCGGCTGACCGGCACCAGCAGCCACTCACGGGCGAACCAGCCGGTGCGGGTGTAGACGACGTCGGCGCTGACCTCCCAGCGGTGCACCCGGTACCGCCAGGCGGGGGCCACCAGCACGGTCGCCAGCCCGGCCGCGCCGACCAGCGCGGGCAGCCACCAGAGCCGGCCCTGCGCCCAGTCCGGCAGGCCGTCCCAGCGGGCGCCCTCCAGCCATGCCGCCGCACCCAGGGCCAGCGCGAACGCCAGCCCCCAGGCCAGCAGGTAGTCGATCGCCCAGTGCACCACGGCGCGCGGCGCGACCCGGTGCGCGGGCGGACGCAGCCGTGGCGGGGCGCCGTCCCGCCCTCGGGTCTCGCTCGCGGCCGTCACATCCGAAGTGTATTTCCGCGCCGGGTATGCACCCTGTGTCCGCGGTCTCAGGGTTTTGTCAGACCTTCGTGCGAGGCTGGTGCCGACCGTCAGCTCCCTGTCAGCGGCACCGAAAAACCGGATGCGTTCCCCCGTGGACGACACATAGCTTGACATGCCGCTACGTCAGGGCCGTGGGATCTACGCGTACCGGCACCACCGAGGGAGAGTTTCATGACGTACGCCATCCAGGCCGAGGGCCTGGTGAAACGCTTCGGCGACACCCAGGCGCTGGCCGGTGTGGACCTGGTCGCCCGGACCGGCTCGGTGCTGGGCGTGCTGGGGCCGAACGGGGCGGGCAAGACCACCACCGTCCGGGTGCTGGCCACGCTGATCCGGCCGGACTCCGGCCGCGCCCTGGTCGGCGGGCACGACGTGGTCGCCGACGCGCACCGGGTGCGCGGGCTGATCGGGCTGACCGGGCAGTACGCCGGGGTCGACGAGATGCTCACCGGCACCGAGAACCTGGTGATGATCGGCCGGCTGCTGGGGCTGTCCCGGCGGGACGCCAAGGGGCGGGCCGCCGAGCTGCTGGAGCGGTTCGACCTGACCGACGCCCGGGACCGCGCCGCCAAGACCTACTCCGGCGGCATGCGCCGCCGGCTGGACCTGGCCGCCAGCCTGGTCGGCCGGCCGCAGATCCTGTTCCTGGACGAGCCCACCACCGGGCTGGACCCGCGCAGCCGGGGCGCCCTGTGGGACATCGTGCGGGGGCTCACCGACGACGGCGTGACGGTGCTGCTGACCACCCAGTACCTGGAGGAGGCCGACCAGCTCGCCGACGACATCGTGGTGATCGACCACGGCCGGGTGATCGCCCGGGGCACCCCCGACGAGCTGAAGGCGCAGGCCGGCGGGCAGGTGCTGGAGGTCCGCCCGATCACCGAGGCCGACCACGTGACGGTCGCCCGGATCGTCGCCGAGCTCACCGGCGCCTCGCCGGAGGTGCGCGACGGGCTGGTCAGCGCGCCGCTGGCGGACCCGGCGGTGATGCCCGCGGTGGTGCGCCGCCTGGACGACGCCGGGGTGCTGGTGGGCGAGCTGTCGCTGCGCAGGTCCAGCCTCGACGAGGTGTTCTTCGCCCTCACCGGCCACCACACCGACTCCGCTCCCGCCGCCGAGCCCGAGGCCGCCCCGGCCGGGGCCGGGGTGTGAGCCGTACCCGCCTTCCGAACGGAGCCATGCCATGACCACCGCGACCCACGCGGCCCCGGCCCCCCTCGCGGGGGGCAGACGGGTCTCCCCCGGCACCGCCGCCCGCAACGTGGCCACCCTGGCCTGGCGGAACCTGGTGCAGATCAAGCACAACCCGATGGAGCTGATCGACCTCAGCATCCAGCCGATCATGTTCGTGCTGCTGTTCGCCTACGTCTTCGGGCCGGCGATCGGCGGCACGGTGGAGGGCTACCTGCCGGTGGTGATCCCCGGGATCATCGCGCAGAACGCGCTGTTCGCCACCATGACCACCGGGTTCGGCCTGAACGTGGACATCACCAAGGGCGTGTTCGACCGGCTGCGCAGCCTGCCGATCGCCCGGATCGCCCCGCTCACCGGCCGGATGCTGGCCGACACCGTCAAGCAGGTCTGGTCGATGGCGGTGCTGCTGGCGGTCGGGTTCGCGATCGGGTTCCGGATCGAGACCTCCCCGCTGCACCTGCTGGCGGCGCTGGCGGTGCTGCTGGCGTTCACCACGCTGTTCGCCTGGGCGGCGGTGTTCATCGGCCTGGCGGTCGGCGAGCCGGAGAAGGTGCAGATCTTCGGGTTCACCATCATCTTCCCGATCACCTTCCTCAGCTCGGCGTTCGTGCCGATCTCGCCGCAGGCGCCCGAGGTGCTGCAGTTCGTCATGCGCAACAACCCGATGACCCATCTGGTCGAGGCGGTGCGCGGGCTGATGGTCGGCGGCCAGGGCGGCGGCCCGGTCCTGGAGCACACCGTGATCGCGCTGGGCTGGGGCGTGCTGATCGCGGCGATCTTCATCCCGCTGGCGATGCGGGCGTTCCGGCGCCGGGTCTGACCGGCGCCCTCGGCGCCCGTCCCCGCCACACGATCCGCGGGGCCGGGCGCCGAGCCCAAGAGGGCCAGGACCCAGGACTCAGGACTCCGTCCACATCCAGCGCCCTCCCGGCCGAGCAGGCGGCCTCGAAGACCTCCGCACCGATTTCGGCGCGCAGCGTCTCCTCCGGGACAACGATGTCGGCCCGCGACCTGCCTCGACCGCCAACGGCGGTCCAGAAACCCCGGAGCCAGAAGCCTTGGAGCCGGTCGAACGCTCCTCACCCCAGCAAACGCAAAAGCCATCGGGCCTCCGGAACAACTCCGGAGACCCGATGACCACCGATACGAAGATCGGGACGGGGGTCTGGGGGCAGAGCCCCCAGAACTTCCACCTCAGCTGAACGACCACCCGACCCTCAGTCGGCCGGAGCGGAGCCCCCAGGCGGAGCTCCGGCCGACTGAGGGCGGTCGGACCACCGCAGCCGCCCCGTCCGGAGCGAGCCGCCAGGCGAGCGCAGGACGGGGCGGCGAGGATGGTCCGATCCGCGTGCGGGGGGCGTGGGGGGTCGCCCCCCACACGAAACAAGAGTCACGCCGCCTTGATCTGGTCCTTGCTGGCCAGTTCGAACTCGGCGCGGGGCTGCTCGATGCTGCCGAGGGAGACGGTCTCCCGCTTGAAGATCAGCGCCAGGGTCCAGTCGGCCAGCACCTTGACCTTGCGGTTGAAGGTGGGGACGCGGGACACGTGGTAGCTGCGGTGCAGGAACCAGGCGGCCAGGCCCTTGACCTTGATGCCGTAGACGTGGGCGACGCCCTTGTAGAGGCCGAGGCCGGCGACGGAGCCGGCGTAGCTGTGCACGTACGGCTTGAGGGTCTTGCCGCGCAGGGAGCGGACGATGTTGTCGGCGAGGACCTTGGCCTGGCGGACGGCGTGCTGCGCGTTGGGGGCGCAGAACTCGCCCTCCTTGGTCAGGTCGGGCACGGCGGCGTTGTCACCGGCGGTGAAGGCCCGCACGACGCCCTCGATGGTGAGGTACTCGGTGGCCTTGACCCGGCCGCGCTCGTCGACGGGGAGGCCGGACTTGCGGGCGATGGGGGCGGACTTGACGCCGGCGGTCCACACCAGGGTGCCGGCGGGGAAGCGGCTGCCGTCCGACAGTTCGACGATCTGGTTCTCGGCGGACTGCAGGAAGGTGTTCATCTTGACGTCGATGCCGCGGCCGCGCAGCTGCTCGGCGGTCCACTTGCCCATGTCGGGGCCGACCTCGGGGAGGATCCGGTCGGCGGCCTCGACCAGCACCCAGCGCATGTCCTCGACGCTGACGTTGCGGTAGTACTTGGCGGCGCTGCGGGCCATGTCCTCCAGCTCGGCCAGGGCCTCCACGCCGGCGAACCCGCCGCCGACGAAGACGAAGGTCAGCGCCTTGCGCCGGATCTCCTCGTCCTTGGTGGACTCGGCGATGTCGAGCTGGGCCAGCACGTGGTTGCGCAGGTGGATGGCCTCGCCGATGGTCTTGAACCCGATGCCGTGCTCGGCCAGGCCGGGGATGGGCAGGGTCCGGGAGACCGAGCCGGCGGCCATGACCAGGTAGTCGTAGGAGATCCGCTCCGGAGGCCCGGCGACCGGCTGCACGATGGCCCAGCGCTCCTCGTGGTTCAGCTCGGTGACCCGGGCGTTCAGCACCGTGCAGCGCGGCAGGACCCGGCGCAGCGGCGCCACCACGTGGCGGGGGGACAGGTTGCCGGCGGCGGCCTCGGGGAGGAACGGCTGGTAGGTCATGTAGGACTGCGGGTCGACGACGGTGATCGTGACCTCGCCCCGCTTGAGCTCACGGCGCAGCTTCTTCTCCAGCCGCAGCGCGGTGTACATGCCCACGTAGCCGCCGCCCACGATGAGGATGTGGGGAGCGCCAGGGGTCTGGGCACGCCTGGCCATGACGGCCTCCTAAGGACGTAGACATCTTGTGAAGACATTCACAAGCTATCTGACCGTTCCAACCGAACGCCAATCGGTGGGGCGTTAAGAACGTCACAAGTTTCCAAGAGAGCAAACCAGAGCGGCGCTTACCGAGTGAAGTATGCCACTCCTTCACGAGAAACCGCCCAGAAGACTACAGACCAGGCATGACCAAGCTCACACCGTTCCGTTCCGGGACAGACCGGGAGGTCGTGGGCGGTTCCACAGAGCCGCGGCCGGTTTCCGCACGGCGCGGCCCCGCCGAGGCTCTAGGGTGGTGCCGCGAGGAAGGCGCCTCCCCGGATCCGCGCCACGAGACGGCAGGGGCGGCACCGCGATCATCGCCCGGGAGCGTTGCAGGAGATGAACACCATGAACCGGCGCCGCGCCCCCTTCATGCGGGGGGACGCCCCCCCGCACCCCCCGCGCGCGGCCCGCGCCCTGGCGGCCGCCGCGACCGCGGTGGCGCTGGCGGGGACGGCGTCCGGCTGCGGGATGGCCGGGCCCGCGATGAACGCGGGTGTCGAGATCACCGAGTTCACGGTGACCAGCCCGGCCTTCCACGACGGCAAGGAGCTGCCCGCGCGGTTCGCCTGCCCCAAGTACCCTGGGGGCCAGGGCCGGACGCCGCCGCTGCGGTGGTCGGGCGCGCCGAGCCAGACGACCCGGGCGTTCGCCATCGTGATGGACGACCCGGACGGCTCGGACGGCGCCCACGTCGGCTGGGTGATCGTGAACATCGACGGCACGACCACCGAGCTGGTCGAGGGAGCCCGGCCGGACAGGGCGGTGGAGGCGCTGAACACCAGCAAGAAGACGGCGTACGTGCCGCCGTGCCCGCCCAGGGGCGAGCGGCACCGCTACCGCTTCACGGTCTACGCGCTCAGCGAGCGGCTCGCACTCGGCCAGGGTGCGCCGCTCAAGGAGGCGCTGAGCACGATCGCCAAGTACACGGTGGGCCGCGGACGGATCACCGGGAACTTCGGCGACGCGTAGGCGCGTTCGCGGAGCGGTCCACGAGCCTGGGGGGTGACAGATGTCGGTCAATGGTGTGACAACGGTCATAGCGGTCGGCCACAATCGGCACAGGTCCCCCAGGACTCAAGCGCCACCGTCAAGCAGCAGGGGCTTTCGGGCCTCACCCCGACAGGCCACGCCGGCGGTTCTCGCTGAGCCATGGCATTGGATGGTCACACAATGATTACGTTCATCGTCGTCCCCGGCCTCATCGTGGTCGTCATCGTGGTGGTGGTCCTGGTTGTCCTGGGCATGCGGGCGAACCGGGCCGGCGCCGACGACGACTGGATCGACGAGGAGCAGCCGCAGCGGCCCAGGGGCCGGGGCAGGAGGGCGGCCCCCCCGCCCCCGGAGGCCGTCGACGACGGTTACGACGGCTACGAGGGCTATGACGAGCAGCCCGGCCCCGCCCCCGGCCACGACCGCCGGGTCGCCGGCGGCCCGCTGGCCGCCCCGGCCGCCCCGGTCGGCCCGCCGGTCCCCCCGCCCGCCGCGCACGCCGACTCCGGCGAGGAGATCAGCGACGACGACTACTGGGCGACCATCACCTTCGACAAGCCCAAGTTCCCCTGGCAGCACGACCGCGACGACGCGCGCTCGGACGCCGAGCTGGCCGGGGACCCGCTGGCCGCCCCGGTGAACGACCATCCCGCGGAACCGGCCGAGCCCGCCGGGCCGCCCCCCTCGATGACCCAGCCGGTGTCGGTGGGCGGTGACGCCGGCGGCTACGACGGCCAGTACGACCAGGGCCAGTACGACCAGTACGACCAGTACGACCAGGGCCAGTATGAGCAGGGGCAGTACGACCAGTACGGCCCCGACGCCGGATACGGTCCCGACGGCGGCCAGTACGGCGGCGAGCAGTCCCCGTACGGGGGCGAGCCCGCCCCCTACGGCACCGGGCCCCAGTCCTACCCCCCGGCGCCCTCGGCCCCCGAGCCCCACGACCTCCCGATGTCGTCGCACCTGCGCGGCGACTCCCCGGCGTCCCCGGTCTCCCCGTCCCCCTCGGACCTGCTGAACGGCCCGCAGGGCGGCAACCCCGCCGGGCCCACCCGGCAGGACCCGCCGATGGACTTCCCTCCGCCGTCGCCCGCCGCCGACCCGCTGGGCATGCCGGCGGCCCGCGCCGACGACCGTTCGCCCGGCAGTCCCTACGGGGGTGCGGGCGACTCCTACGCCAACCCCACCGAGAAGACCGTCTCCTACGGCGGCCCGTCCTCGGAGACCCCCTCGTACGGCTCCGAGCTCCCCTCCGGTCCCCTGACGGGCGGCTACGGCAGTAGCCGTGACCTCTCCCGCACCGACTCCGGCATCCCGGGGCTGGGCTCGACCCCGGCCGCGCCCGCGGCGTCCACCGGGTCGACGGGGTCCACGGGGTCCACCGGGTCCACCGGCTCGTCGGGGCGTTCGGGCGACAGCGACTCGCACCGCCTGCCCACCGTGGACGAGCTGCTGCAGCGCATCCAGTCCGACCGGGCGCGCTCGGCCGGGACCACCGGCACGGGCTCCAAGGGGTACGGGGAGTCCTCCTCCTCCGGGGGCTCGCTCACCGACCCGCTGAACGACCCGCTGAGCACCACCCACGACCCGTCGTACGGCTCCGGCTCGCCGTGGTCGTCCGGCGGCTCGGCCCCGAGCCAGGGACACACCGACGACCTGTCCGGCGGGCAGCTGTCGGGCAGCGGACTGTCGGGGCTGTCCGGCCTCGGCGGCTCGGGCACCGGCGGCTACGGCTCCGGCGGCACCGGTCAGGGCTACTCCACCGACGGTTACCCGTCCGCCCCGGCGTACGGGGAGCCGCCGCGGTACGACGACCCGCTGGGCGGCTCGTCCGGGCGCGACTCCTACGGCACGTTCGGCGGCGAGCAAGGCGGCGGCACCCTGTCCGGCTCGGCCGGGTCGAGCGGCGCCGGCGGCTACGACTTCGGTGGCGGTGGCGGTTACGGCACGCCCGGCGACCCCAACTCCACCCAGGCCTACGGCGGCTACCCGCCCTCCTCCTACGGGCAGCCCGGCGACAACCGCTCCGACCAGAACCCGTACGGCCAGCAGGACCAGGCCGGCGACGACTGGGAGAGCCACCGCGACTACCGCCGCTGACCCGGCCGATGCGCCCGGCGCCCGCCCGCACACCGCGGGGGCGCCGGGCGCTGCGCTTTCCGCCCGTCCGCCGTTCCGCGCCGCGCGAGGGCGCCCGACCGCCGGTTCGGTCACGGACGGCGGCGTGGCGAACACGACATGGAGGAACTTCAGAAAAACTGGTACGAAAGAGCAATGACTGGCGAGATGTCCTCCGCGCGCAAATCGCCCCCGCATGGCCGCTGGTGGGCACCGTGGGCGAATCGTTGGCGGCGCGGCAACCGGCCGCCCGAGCTGGACTCGCCGGACGTGTCGCCCAGCGCGCTGCTGCTGGCGGGGGTCCGCGAGTACCACGGGCAGATGGCTCCCCTGGTCCGCCCGATCATGTCGGAGCTGGCGTTCCAGCAGGCGCCCGAGCACCTGTTCATCACCTGCGTGGACTCCCGGGTGGTGCCCAACATCATCACCGCGAGCGGTCCCGGCGACCTGTTCATCGTCCGCAACGTGGGCAACCTGGTCCCCCGGCACGGCTCCCCGCTGCCCGACGACTCGGTGATGGCGGCGGTCGAGTACGCCACCAACGTGCTGGACGTGCGGACCATCACGGTGTGCGGCCACTCCAACTGCGGCGCCATGGCCGGCGTCCTGGGCGGCGGCAAGGAGGTCGAGCACCTGGAGTCGCTGTCGCGCTGGCTCAAGCACGCCAACCAGAGCCTGGCCCGCTTCCTGGAGACCGAGCCCGACGACCAGGCCCCGCTCACCCGCCTCTGCCAGGTCAACGTCCGCCAGCAACTGGACAACCTGCTGTCCTACCCCTGGCTGCGCGAACGCGTCGAGGCCGGCAGGCTCGAACTGGTCGGCCTCTACCTGGACCTGGAGACCGCCAAGGTGCGCATCCTGGACCGCCAGGCCGACGTCTTCGTCGAGGTCCCCGACGAGGCCCCGGACAACGTCCAGGACCTCCCCGCCGCCACCTGACCCCACACGACCGAACGGGCCGTCCTTTCTCAGGACGGCCCGTTGTGTGTCGGTAGGCCCTTTGGCGGCGGCGTTGCTCGTTCCCGCTGCCCGGCCCGGCGGGGGCGCCGGGCCGGGTGGGGGTGTGGGCCCGTTGGGCGAGGTCAGTGCGTCAGCTGCTCCTCGCGGCCTCGGACGTACATTCCCGAGACCCGGCGGGCCCGGCGGACGCCCCTGCGGTCCGCCGGGGCGCGGAGCGAGTCGTGGCGGCTGGCCCATGCGAAGTCGATCAGGTAGGCGAGGGACGACATCAGTGCGATGAGCGCGACCGCTGCGATGATCAGGAACATGGCCGCTCCCTTTCCTGCGGGCCGGGTGCCCGGTCCGCTTCGTCGCCGGCCCCCGTTCAGCCGGCTCGTATCTCGACGGTACGAACTGCGTACGGAACGGTTTGTGTCGCCTGACTTGAATGTCAGATGAAATGGGCCGTTCTGACGAAAAATCCTTCGCCGGCGGGGCCGTGGGGGCGGCAGAGGCATAGGGGAGGGACGAGGTCAGGGCCGCGGGGCGGAGCGGTGGCGGCGCTCCGGGTCGCCGGGGAACGCCTCGGCGAGCAGGGCGTCCTCGACCAGCCGGACCGCCTCGGCCAGCGCCGCCAGCCGGGCGCCCTCGGTGCGGTAGGTCTCCAGCAGCGCCTCGATGCCGTGCGGCGGGACCTTCCCGGCCAGGTCGGCGCGGGCGGTGCGGAACCCCTCGCGGGCCGCCTGCACGTTCGCCTCGACGTGCTGGCGGGCCAGCCGGGCCAGGGTGAGCGGGTAGCGGCGCAGCACGCCGTACCGGCGGTACTCCGGGGGCACCAGTTCCAGCAGCCAGGCCAGCGCGGTGTCGGCGAACCGCTCACCGCCCGGCGGATGCACCTGCTCGGGCCAGCCCGGCGGGATGTGACCGCTCACGCGCCCACCCTACCCCGATGTTCGAAACCATGTTCGGTCCGGCGGTGTCACTGCTGCTGCGCGGGCCCCGGCTCGGCCCCGGGCGCGGGCCGCCGGATGCGGATCTTGCCCGAGTCCAGGTCGTCGCGGGTGGCGGCGTCGCCCTCCACATGGTGGTCGTCGCCCCGGCGCAGCCGCTGCGCCTCCTGCTCCTGGAGCTGGATCTTCTTGGCGCCGGAGAACGCCGCGTGCAGATCCTCGAACATGCCCGCGCCGAACCCGGCGCCGGTCTCCCCGTCGCCCCGGATGGCGCCCATCATCGAGGTGCGGCCGGTGCCCTCGGTCGGCCAGTCCACGATCTCGGGCTGGGTGTTCCGGGGCTTGGCCACAGGGCCCTTCTTGGGCCGCCTGCGACGGCGGCGGAAAGGTGACTTCACGCTAGACTCCAACGTTCCGGGTCGCCGGTTTGATCCCGGGGGACCGCCCGCGGGCTCCTGGCGACCGACACGTTGATACCAGGGCCGTGGGGCACCCCACCATAGCCCGCCGCCGAACACGCTCCGCACCGGCCGGGGGACGGTAACCTGCCGAACGTGCGTCTGTCCCAGGTGATCGCCGTCCTCGAGAAGCTGTACCCGCCGCAGTGGGCGGAGTCATGGGATGCCGTGGGCCTGGTCTGCGGCGACCCGGACGCCGAGGTCGGCCGCGTGCTGCTGGCCGTCGATCCGGTCGCCGCCGTCGTCGACGAGGCGCTGCGGCGCGGCGCGGACCTGATCGTCACCCACCATCCGCTGCTGCTGCGGCCGGTCAACAGCGTCGCCGCCACCACGTTCAAGGGCCGGATCGTGCACCGGCTGATCTCCTCGGGCGTGGCGCTCTACACCGCGCACACCAACGCCGACGTCGCCGATCCCGGGGTCTCCGACGCGCTGGCCCGGGCGGTGGGGGTGACCGGCCCGCTGCGCCCGCTGGCCCCCTCCCCCGACGACCCCGCCCGCGGGCTCGGCCGGGTCGGGGAACTGCCCGTCACGATGCCGCTGCGGGAGTTCGCCGCGCGGGCCGCCGCGGGCCTGCCCGCCACCGCCTGGGGGATCCGGGTGGCCGGCGACCCCGACCGGCCGGTCCGCACCGTCGCGGTGTGCGGCGGCTCGGGCGACTCGCTGCTGGACGCCGCCCGCCGGTCCGGGGCCGACGTCTACCTCACCGCCGACCTGCGCCACCATCCGGCGTCGGAGTTCAGCGAGGCCGGGGGGCCCGCGCTGGTCGACGCCGCGCACTGGGCCACCGAGTGGCCCTGGCTGGCCGACGCCCGCCGCCGGCTGGCCGACGAGCTGGGCCTGGACGCCCACGTCTCGACGCTCCGGACCGACGCCTGGACGCTGCACTTCGAAGGAGAACAGTGAAAGCCGCACCGCAAGCCCAGCAGCGCCTGCTCGACCTGCAGGAACTCGACACCGCGCTGGACCGGCTGAACCACCGTCGCCGCACCCTGCCGGAGGCGGCCGAGATCGAGCGGATCCAGGCCAGGCTCACCGAGCTGCGCGACGCCATCGTCGCCGCCGAGACCGAGGTGGCCGACCTGGACCGCGAGCAGAAGAAGGCCGAGCAGGACGTCGACCAGGTCCGCGCCCGCGCCGAACGCGACCAGCAGCGGCTGGACTCGGGCATGGTCACCTCCGCCAAGGACCTGTCCGGTCTGCAGTCGGAGATCGCCTCGCTGCACCGCCGCCAGTCCGACCTGGAGGAGGTCGTGCTGGAGATCATGGAACGCCGGGAGGAGGCCGAGGCCAAGGCGGCCGGCCTGCGTTCCGAGCGCGAGGCGGCCGAACGGGAGCTGGCCGAGGTCACCAGGGCCCGCGACGCCGCGCTGGCCGGGATCGACGAGGAGTCCGGCGCCACCAGCGCCGCCCGCACCGCGGTCGCCAAGGACGTCCCCGACGACCTGCTGGCCCTGTACGAGAAGCTGCGCGGCCAGTTCGGCGGGATCGGCGCCGCGGCGCTGCACCGCGGCCAGTGCCAGGGCTGCCACCTGGCGCTCAACACCGTCGACCTGAACCGGATCCGCGCCGCCGCCGAGGACGAGGTGGTCCGCTGCGAGGAGTGCCGCCGGATCCTGGTCCGCACCCCCGAGTCGGGCCTGTGAGCCGCAGGCTGGTCGTCGAGGCCGACGGCGGCTCGCGCGGCAACCCCGGCCCGGCCGGGTACGGGGCGGTGGTCAAGGACGCGTTCACCGGCGAGGTGCTGGCGGAGGTGGCCGAGGCGATCGGCCACGCCACCAACAACGTCGCCGAGTACCGCGGCCTGATCGCCGGGCTGCGCGCCGCCGCCGGGATCGACCCCACGGCCCGCGTGGAGGTCCGGATGGACTCCAAGCTCGTCGTGGAGCAGATGTCGGGCCGCTGGAAGATCAAGCACCCCGACATGATCCCGCTGGCGCTCCAGGCCCGGGAGGCGGCGTCGGGCCTGGGCTCGGTGTCGTACGGCTGGGTGCCCCGCGACCGCAACGCGCACGCCGACCGGCTGGCCAACGAGGCGATGGACGCCGCCGCCCGCGGCGAGACCTGGACCCGCAGGGCCGAGCCGGAGGAGTCCGAGCCGGACCCCGAACCGGCCGCCCCCGCCGGTCCCGCGGTGGGGGCGACGCGCACGCCCACGGTGACGCTGCTGCTGCGGCACGGCGAGACCCCGCTGTCGATCGAGAAGCGGTTCGCGGGCGCGTCGGACGTTCCGCTGACCGACACCGGCGTGGAGCAGGCCCGCGCCGCCGCGCAGGCGCTCAAGGGCCGCGGGGTCGACGCCGTGGTCACCTCGCCGCTGGCCCGCTGCCAGGCGACGGCGGCCGAGGTGGCGGCGGCGACCGGCGCGCCGGTACGGGTCGAGGAGGGCTTCCGGGAGGCCGACTTCGGCGAGTGGGAGGGCCTGACGTTCGCCGAGGTCCGCGAACGCTGGCCCGAGCAGATGAACGCCTGGCTGGCCGACCCCTCGGTGGCCCCGCCCGGCGGCGAGAGCTTCGAGCAGGTCGCCCGCCGGGTCCGGATCGCGCTGGACAAGCTGAAGGTCCGCCACCGCCACCGGACGGTCCTGGTGGTCTCCCACGTCACGCCGATCAAGCTGCTGCTGCGCGACGCCCTCCAGGCCCCGATGTCCTCGCTGTACCGGATGCACCTGGACACCTCGTCGCTGTCGCGGATCGACTGGTACGACGACGGCCCGGCGGTCGTCCGTTCCCTCAACGACACCCATCACCTGCCGCCCGCCTGACATCCGCGGCGAACCGTCGCAAAGACCCGCGCGGGCGTGGATACTCGGGCGATGATCGGTCATCTGGTCGCCTTCATCGGCGTCTCCCTCGTCGTGATCTGCACCCCCGGCCCCGACACCGTCCTGACCGTGCGCAACGCGATCTCCGGCGGCCGTCGCAGCGGTGTCTGGACGGCCGCCGGGGTCGCCGCCGGACAGGCGGTGTGGACGGTCGCCGCGAGCCTGGGCATCGCCGGCCTGATCCACGCCTCCGAACCGGCGTTCCTGACGCTCAAGTACGCGGGCGCGGCCTACCTGGTCTACCTCGGCGCCCAGTCCCTGCGGGCCGCCTGGCGCGGCGGCGAGGGGCGCACCGCCGAGACGGCCGCGGGACTGCGGCTCACGCCGGCGCGCTCACTGGGACAGGGCCTGATCAACGATCTGGCCAACCCCAAGATGGCGGCGTTCTTCATGAGCCTGCTGCCGCAGTTCGCCCCCGCGGGGGACGGCGCGTTCACCGCCATGCTGGCGCTCGGCCTGGTGTTCTGCCTGCTGACGTTCGCCTGGCTGGCCTTCTACAGCCTCGCGATCGACAGGGCCCGCACGCTGCTGGCCCGCTCGCGCGTCCGCCGCGCCCTGGACGCGCTCACCGGCGGCGTGCTGATCGCCTTCGGCGCCCGCCTGGCCCTGACCCAGCGCTGACCCCTGCCGGTTCGGGTGAACACCGGTCGGCCCGCCGGTCATCGTGATACGCGGAGGCCGGCGAGGTCGGCATCAGTCCCCACTACCGCACCACCCTCGCCGCCACCGACACGGCGGCCCGGCGCCGGTCCTTGCGCGAAGTCGCCATCGTTCCTCGCCGCCCACAGGCATCGGCCCACAGGCATCGGCCCACGGACATCGATCCAAAGACACCGGTCCACCAACGCCGGTCCACCAACGCCGGTCCGCAGACGCCGGTCCGCGGACATCGGTCCGCGGACATCGGTCCGTGAATATGGCGGAACGGGAAGTGTCCGGCCGACGGGGAGCGTGGCGGGGGCGCGGGTGTCTAGGGTCGCGGAGAGGACCGTTCGCGACGAAGTGGAGGGGCGCATGGCCGACGACCCGGGCCGGACCAAGATCCTGCTGGACGAGTCGCGGATTCCGCGGCGCTGGTACAACGTGCTGGCGGATCTGCCCGCGCCGCCTCCGCCGCCGCTGCACCCGGGCACCCGGGAGCCGGTGGGGCCGGACGATCTGGCGCCGCTGTTCCCGATGGACTTCATCGAGCAGGAGGTCAGCGCCGAGCGGTACCTGGAGATCCCCGAGGAGGTCCGCGAGGTCTACCGGCTGTGGCAGCCGACCCCGCTGATCCGGGCGCGGCGGCTGGAGCGGGCGCTGGGCACGCCGGCGCGGATCTACTTCAAGTACGAGGGCGTCTCCCCCGTCGGGTCGCACAAGCCCAACACGGCCGTTCCGCAGGCGTTCTACAACGCGCGGCAGGGGGTGCGGCGGCTGACCACCGAGACCGGGGCCGGGCAGTGGGGCAGCGCGCTGGCGTTCGCCTGCTCGGTGTACGGGCTGGAGTGCGAGGTCTGGATGGTCCGCGCCTCCTACGACCAGAAGCCGTACCGGCGGCTGATGATGCGGACGTACGGGGCGCGGGTGCACGCCAGCCCCTCGCCGGTGACGACGGCGGGCGCCAAGATCCTCGCCGACGACCCGGACTCCCCCGGCTCGCTGGGGATCGCCATCAGCGAGGCCGTGGAGGTGGCCGGGGGCGCCGACGACACCCGGTACGCGCTCGGCAGCGTGCTCAACCACGTGCTGACCCACCAGACCGTCATCGGCGAGGAGGCGCTGGAGCAGCTCGCCTCGGTGGGCGAGACCCCCGACCTGATCGTCGGCTGCACCGGCGGCGGGTCGAACTTCGCGGGCCTGTCGTTCCCGTTCCTGCGGGAGAAGCTGGCGGGCCGCATGTCCCCGGTGATCCGGGCGGTGGAGCCCGCCGCCTGCCCGTCGTTCACCCGGGGGCGGTACGCGTACGACTTCGGTGACGCGGCCGGGTTCACGCCGCTGCTGAAGATGCACACGCTGGGGCACGACTTCGTGCCCGACCCCATCCACGCGGGCGGCCTGCGCTACCACGGGATGGCCCCGCTGCTGTCGCACATGTACGAGCTGGGCCTGTTCGAGGCGGTCGCCAAGCCGCAGCGGGAGTGCTTCGAGGCCGGGGTGCTGTTCGCCCGCACCGAGGGCATCGTCCCGGCGCCCGAACCCACCCACGCCCTGGCCGGCGCGATCGAGGAGGCCCGCCGCTGCGCCGAGACCGGCGAGCCGAAGGTGATCCTCACCGCCCTGTGCGGCCACGGCCACTTCGACATGGCCGCCTACGACCGCTACCTGTCCGGCGAGATGGAGGACTTCGACCTCCCCCAGGAACGCATCGAGCGCTCCCTCGGCCGGCTCCCGTGATCTGACCGCCGCGGAATACGGGCAGGCGACCTCCGGTTGCCACGTGCGTCACAAGATCGACCGCACACGACAGGAGGTCGCCATGTCCGAGATCCCCGCCGACATCGTCGAACTGCTCAAGAAGCCCAACCCCGCCGTGATGGCGACGGTGAAGCCCGACGGCACGCCGGTGTCCGTGGCGACCTGGTACCTGTGGGACGACGGCCGGATCCTGCTCAACCTGGACGAGGGCCGCAAGCGCCTGGAGTACATGAAGGCCAACCCCAACATCTCCCTGACGGTGCTGGACGACGACTCCTGGTACCGGCACGTGAGCCTGCAGGGCACGGTGACGTTCGAACCCGACCCCGACCTGTCGGGCATCGACCGCCTGGCCCGGCACTACACCGGGAAGCCGTACCCGCAGCGCGACCGCCCCCGCGTCAACGCCTGGATGACGATCAACCGCCACCACGTGTGGGGCAGGTGATCGCCGAGATGCACCGCCCCGCCTGACCCCATAGGCTGGGTGTCACGGCGGACGAGCCGGCCGGGCGGCCGCGTCGGGGACCACGGTCCCCGCCGAGGAAGGTCCGGGCTCCACAGGGCAGGGTGGTCGGTAACGCCGACCCGGGGCGACCCGCGGGAAAGTGCCACAGAGAACAGACCGCCACCGACCCGTTCGGTGGTAAGGGTGAAACGGTGAGGTAAGAGCTCACCAGCGCCCAGGGTGACCTGGGCGGCTCGGTAAACCCCACCCGGAGCAAGGTCAAGAAGGAGGGCCACGGCTCTCCGCGCAGGCGTCTGAGGGCGGCCCGCCCGAGCCTGCGGGTAGACCGCTGGAGGCTGTCGGCAACGGCAGCCCGAGATGGATGGCCGCCACCCGCGCACGCGGGCACAGAACCCGGCCTACAGGCCGACTCGTCCGCCCCTGCCCCCTCTGACCTGCCGCGTACTCCAGCGCAAGATCACCCAGGGCACATCGAGCGCCGGTTTGAACGCCCCGTCCAGGCGGTCGGGTGGCCGAGCGCCTGGGGCTGAGCGTGGGTGCCGCTGACCGATTCCCGTCCTGCGGGGCCCCGCCCAGGGCCCCGTGACGGGCCGATGCGGGCAGGCGGCAGCGCCAGCCCGTTCGCCGCACCAGGCCACGAGGCTCGCCCCCACGCAAGGCCGGAGCCGTCCGGCTTTACCAGTCCGCCTCACCGAACGGACGGTGCTCAAGCGGCAGCGGCGCGTCCGTCCTGGCTTGGGCAAAGAGGTTGCCGTTATCGTCTGCCAACGTGTTCACCGTAAATGAGCTGGTACGTTGCATCAACGATCCTGACGATGACAGCACCAGAGCGTACGAGATCGTCGACGAGATGGTGGCGAGCGGCGACAAGGCGCTGGTGCCGCACCTCGCGACGGAGCTGCAGAAATTTCTGAATGAGGGGGATTTCTATGGCCGCGATGTCATCGCTGACGCACTGGCCGGACTTGCGGGCATCGAGGCCCTGCCTCTTCTGATCGCGGCATCGGCGCGAGATCTGGGCGATGACCAGGATACGCTGCAGTCGACGATTCTCGAATTGATATCGGTGGACGAGGCCCGCGCTCGCGCCCTCCTGGAGAACCTGAGCGCTGATGACTCGCCGTCAGTCCGTGAGACCGCCGCCTGGGCCCTGGAGTTCCTGGAACCGGATCTGGACTGATGGACATGCCATCGCCACACCAATCGAGGCGACCTCTTATTGGTTTGCCGCCGGCCGGTCCGGTCGGATAGGAAGCCTGCATGCTCAGGGGCGGCAAGGTCGGGCTCAGGGCTCGGCACGAGGACGACATCCCGATCCTGCGGGCCGAACTCTACGACGACGTGGTCAACTACTCGCGGTCCCAAAGCCGGCCGTGGCGGCCGATCACGCCCGGCTCGAAGGACTCGCAGCTCGTGGTGGACGACAAGGAGGAAGGGCACGTCCCGTTCTCCGTGGTGGAGCTGGACGGCGGCACGCTGGTCGGCACCGCGGTGCTGTGGGGCATCGACAACCACAACCGGTCCGCGCACATCGGGCTGGGACTGCTGCCGTCCTGCCGCGGCAAGGGCTACGGCACCGATGTGGTCGCGGTGCTGTGCCACTACGGTTTCGTCGTGCGCGGCCTGCAACGGCTGCAGATCGAGACGCTGGCGGACAACTACGCGATGCTGCGCGCCGCCGAGCGCAACGGCTTCGTCCGCGAGGGCGTGCTGCGCTCCTCGGCCTGGGTGCTGGGCGAGTTCCTGGACGAGGTGCTGCTCGGGCTCCTCGCCCAGGACTGGAAGCCGAACACGCAGGGCTAGGCCGCCGCCCGCCGGTCAAGGGCGGGCGGCAGAGCCGGCATAAAAGGCTCGCCGCCGTCATCCCTGCTCATTATGCTCGCGACCATGGCGGACCCCGACTACATCACGGTCAACAAAGCGCTCTGGGACGAACGCGTCCCGATTCACCTCGCCAGTGACTTCTATGATGTGGCCGGGTTCAAGGCTGGCGGCCAGGCCCTGCGGGAGTTCGAGTTGGCCGAAGTCGGGGAGGTCGCCGGTCGGCGGCTGGTCCACCTGCAGTGCCATTTCGGGCTCGACACCCTGTCATGGGCTCGCCGAGGCGCGCAGGTGACCGGACTGGATTTCTCCGAGAAGGCGGTCGAAGCCGCCCGCGCGCTGGCGGACGAGGTGGGGCTGCCGGCCCGTTTCGTCACGGCCGACGTATACGACGCGCCGACGGTTCTCGGTGAGACCTACGACATCGTCTACACGGGGCTGGGGGCGCTGTGCTGGCTGCCCGACATCGACCGCTGGGCAAGGGTCGTCGCGTCACTGCTGCATCCGGGCGGATTCGCGTACCTCGCGGAGTTCCACCCCTTCGCCGACACCCTTGATGACGCGGAAGGCCGTACGGTCGCCTTCGACTACTTCGCCGAGGGGCCCCAGGTCTGGGACGAGCCGGGCATGGGGAGTTACGCCGATCCGCAGGCACCGGTCCGGCACACCCGGTCGATCGAGTTCGCCCACGGGCTGGGCGAGGTGGTCACGGCCCTGGCCACCGCCGGCCTGCGCATCGACTTCCTGCACGAGCACGACCACACGCTGTGGCAACGGTTCTCCACCCTGGAACGGCACGGCATCGCCTACCGGATCCCCGAAGGCCGCCCGCGGATACCGCTGATGTACTCGCTCCGCGCCACCAAGCCTTTCGCGTGACCCGGAAAAGCCCTTCGAGCACCCTGACCGAAGGCGGATCAGGCGGTGGGTCAGGTCGGGGCCGTGAGGGCCCAGCGTTCGTGGTCTTTCCAGGTGCCGTCGACCAGGGCGAAGGAGGGGGAGTAGCCCTCCTTGCGGAAGCCGTGACGGTGGACGAAGGTCTTGGAGGACTCGTTGGCGGGCTGGATGTCGGCTTCCAGGCGGTGCAGGCCGAGGGTGGTGAAGCAGTAGTCGATGACCAGGCGCAGGCCCTCGGAGAGGTGGCCTTTCCCGGCGTGGGGGAGGAAGGCGCCGTAGCCCAGGGTGGCCCGCTGGTAGGGGCCGCGGATGATGTTGCTCACGTTGATGAAACCGGCGAGGGCATGGGTGTCGAGGGTGCAGACCAGGAAGCCCTCGGCGGTGGTGCCGTCGAAGCGGGAACGGTAGGCGGCGAAGCGTTCCGGCGTGGTGGGCAGGAAGACCCAGGGGTCGTGGAATTCGCGGCTCTCGGCGGCACGGCGGATGAACTCGTCCCGGTCGTCGTCGGTGAGCCGGCGGATGAAGACCTGGCGGCCTGTGCGCAGGCGTTCTCCGGCGGACACGGTCATGGACTATAGGCGGGCGCCGGAGGCGGCGCCAGGCCCGGCGCCGGGCCCGGCGTTGGGATGCGGCCCGGCCGGGCCTTGGCGGCATGCCGGCCGGGCCGCAGGTCCGTGCGAGCGGCGTCAGACGAAGTTGACGTCGCTGCAGATGTAGTAGGCCTGGTCCATGTGCGAGGCCTGCCAGATCGTGAAGACGACGTGGCGGCCGGTGCGCCCGGGGGCGCTGACGTCGATGGAGGTGTACTCGGCGGGGGCGTACCGGCCGGTCACCTTGACCAGCTCCAGGTTGCTCCAGCGCAGCGGCTGGGTGGTGGCGTCGTAGCCCTGGCGGGTGACGTAGACGCGGAAGTAGTCGGCGCCGTGCCGGGCCTGGTCGTACAGGCGGAGGGTGAAGTTGCTGCGGACGTCGGTGGTCTTCCACGGGCCGGGGGTGTCGAGGGAACGGTAGCGGCCGCCCTCGGTCAGGCCGCCGCTGCACAGCTGGCCGTCGGGGACGGCGGCCTGGTGGTTGCCGCCGACGTTGTTGCGGTAGAGGCCGTTCCAGTTCCACATGGCGTTGGGGTTGTCCTGCCAGGCCTGCCAGCACATCGGGTCCTGCTGGGCCATGGCGGGGTTCAGGTGGTCGCTGCCCCAGCGCAGCCAGCAGCCGTAGTTGCGGGAGGCCGGGTCGACGATGGAGCCGTGCGCGGCGGCGGGGCCCGCCCACGGGACGACCATGAGCGGCGCGACGGCCAGCGGCAGCAGCAGATGGCGGATCCTGGTTCGAACGTGACGAAGCATGGCGGGGTCGTCTCCAGAGTCGGGAGTCCGGAATGGGAGCGCTCCCAGTCACGGAGGCTAACCGGGCGGACACCCACCGGCACACCCGTCTTTCACGACTTTCACGCCTCCTCAGCGACCGCCCAGGTGGGCGAGTTTCAGGCCGATGTGGAGGGAGAGACGGTCCTCGCCGTTGGCGAGGTCGGCGCCGGTGAGGCGTTCTATGCGGCGCAGGCGGTGGTAGAGGGTGCTGCGGTGCAGGCCCAGGCGGGCGGCGGCGTCCTGGGCGTTGCCCGCCAGGTCCAGGTAGGTCTCCAGGGTGTGGGCGAGGCCGGGGTCGTCGTCCAGCAGGCGCGCCAGGCCCGGGTGGGCGTCCGGCGGCGCGGCCGGCAGGCGCGACAGCCAGCGGTAGATCCCCAGGTCGGGCCACTCGGCGGCAGGCCCCTTGCCCGGCATCCGGGAGGCGATCTCGGCCGCGTGCAGGGCCTCGCCGTGGGACTCGCGCGCCTGTGCCAGCACGCCGCGCGGAGCCCCCGCCCCGACCGCCACCGGAACGTCGAAGAACGGCAGCAGGTCCGCCGCCCGCACCCCGGTCCCCGCGGCCAGCAGCACACCGGCTCCGGAACGCGGCAGATGCAGCGGCAGCCGCCCGCCCAGCCGGCGGCGCGCCAGCAGCAGCCCCTGCTCCAGGGCGTCCGCCGGCGCCTCCCCCACGGGCAGGACGGCGTACGCGACGACCGGCGCGGACCGCGGGAACGACCCGGCGTCCAGCAGCAGGTCCGCCGCCGCGGCCGACCCGTCCAGCAGCAGCGTGACGGCCTCGCGTTCGCGCCGCGCCGACAGCCCCGCCGCCAGGCTCTCGTGGAACAGCGCCAGCGCGATCTGCCCCGCCGCCGCGGCCGCCACCGCGATCTCCGCCTCCCCCATCGGCGGATCGGCGTCGATGAACCACAGGTAGCCCAGCAGGCTGTCCCCCGACCGCGCCGGCACGCACACCCGCGGCAGCAGCCCCGCCGCCGGCTCCCCCGGCGTGCGCACGGGCCCGCGGGCGGCCGGGACGCCGAGGGCGCGGAGCCGGTCGCGGATCTCGGGGGCGATGCGGCGGCGCAGGATGCTGGCGCGGCGCACCTCGTCCAGCGGGCCGTCCTGCTCGCTGTAGGCGACCACCCGCCAGGCCGCGTCCTCGACCAGCACCGGCCGGCCCAGCCGGGCCGCGAGACGGTCGGCCACCTGCTGGACTCCGCCCATGGGACCGCCTCCTCAGCTGCGATCTTCGTCGTTTGTACGACGGCCGCCCGCCCGCGCACAACGGTTGACCGATGATCGGAGACCCGCCCGTTATCTAGCGTCGGAGGCATGTTTCTCACGAGGAAGCCGGTATGGGCGATGGTGCCCGTCGTGGCGGTGGCCCTGCTGCCGGCCGTGCCCGCGATGGCGGCGACCCCGCCCGAGCCGACGTCGAACCCCTGGCAGATGCGGCACTGGCCACGGACCCAGCCGTGGCAGGAGGACCAGCCGGTGCGCACCTTCGCCGCCGGGGCGCCGCGCCCGGTCGACCCGCAGGACTACGAACTCCCCGACACGATGACCTGGGAGGACTACCGTCCGGTCCCGGGCGCCCGGTGGAACGACCCCGCCCGGAAGGGCTCGGTGAAGAACTTCCGGGGCGCGCTGGTGCTCGTCGACTACGGCAACCAGCCGTTCGTGGTCACCCAGCCGAGGAACTCCACCATCTACGGCAACCCGGCCCTGGTGGGCGGCATTCCCCGTGACCAGGTCCCGCAGTTCTACGAGGATTTCCTCAACAAGCCCGGTGAGCTCAACCGGGGCCACACCATCCACGAATACTGGATGGAGGACTCCGGCGGCCGGTACGGCATCGACCTGGAGGCGTTCGGTGTTTACCGGATGCCGCACAAGAGCCACGAATACGGGATCGAGACCCGCTGGCAGGGCGACGGGGCCTGCCCCGGGGGCGATGCGTGCAACCGCAATTTCCGCGCCGACGCGCAGGCCGCGTGGCTCGCCGACGTGGGCGAGGAGGTCGCCGGCCGGTTCGACTTCGTGTTCTTCCTGTCCGCCGGGCAGGACGAGTCGTCCACCTGGCAGGAGTTCGGCGAGATGAAGTTCCCGGGCCCCGGGCAGGTCACCGACGAGTGGGGTCCGCCGGATCCCGCGCTGCCCAACGCGGCCGACACCCGATACGTCGACTGGACCTCCTGGCAGGCGGCCTCCAACATCTGGCCGAACGCCACCGCCGGCAGTTCCGTCCAGGCCGAGAGCTCGGGCCAGGCCGTGTACGCGCACGAGTTCAGCCACATTCTCGGCATCGGCGACAACTACAACAACCCCTATTCCAATCCGCCGCGCCGGGCGTACTCGGGGCCGTGGGACATGCTGAGCCGGGGCACGTTCAACGGACCGGGCGGCCCGCACAGCCGCTGGCTGATCCCCGGCACCGCGGGCTCGTCCATGGGCGCCCAGCACATGCTCCGCAACAAGCTGCGCCTGGGCATCGTGAACGAGGCGAACGTGCTGACCCTGACCCGCGACGGCCTGGCCGGCTCCGGGGTCGTGGTCGCCAGGGTCAAGGCGCGCGCCGTCCAGCCGGGTCACGGCGAGCTCGCCGGCGTCAACCTCCGGCTCGACGGCGGCGACCGCTCCCCCGCCTGCAACGTGAACGCCGACCCGCTGTGCGACGGCGGCGGCTACGACAACTACACCCTCGAGGTCGTGGACCGGATGGGCTTCGACTCGTTCACCCCCGACTCCGGCGTGCTGCTGGCCAAGACCAAGGACCGGGACGACGCCCCGTTCATCTGGGTGGTGGACGCCAACCCGCAGGACATCTCCAAGGTCGACTTCGTCAGGCCGGACGGCACCCCGCAGATGATGAGCATCGGCGACTACCGGCAGTTGTCGGACGCGCTGCTGCACGCGGGCACCGGCTCCGGCAGCGAGTACGAGTACGTCGACCGCGCCAACGGCCTGCACTTCTACGTGCTGGACCTGCGGCGCGACCGCCAGGGGGTCCTGTCGTACACGGTGGCGGTCCGGTCGCTGGACGGCTCGGGCGCCCAAAGGCGCGGGGTCCGCCTGTCGCCCGCCAGGGCCGTCCGCGCCCCGGAGCCCGGCTGGGTGAAGTGCACGATGCGGCTCCGCAACACCGGCGCACCAGGTCAGGCCCCGTACGCGAACGCGGACGTCTACCGCCTGTCGGCGAACGCCCCCGCGGGCTGGACGACCTGGCTGCCGCACACCGTCGCCACCGCTCCGGCGGGCGGCGTCGCCACCGTCGAGGTCTACGCCAGGCGCGACACCGGCCGGCCCGGGGTGGTCGAGCTGACCGCCGCGTCGGAGAGCGACCCGCGCCGCAGTTCCACCGCCGTCTGTAGCACAAAGTAACCAAACACGGTACGTACGGATGTGGCCACGGAGAGATTCGTTGCTTAGGGTCCGGATACATGCCTGCATTACCGGCCCTGCTCGTCGTGGCCATGTCCGTCGCCGCGCTCCTGACGGTGCCCGGCGCGGGCGCGGACCCCGACCCGCAGAGCCTGGCCGAGTTACCGCACCGGTACGTGATCGCCCATCGCGGGGCGGGCGCCTACCTGGCCCCGGAGAACACCGCGGCGGCCTTCGAGCGCGGCATCGCCGACCCGGCCGTTCACCTGCTGGAGTTCGACGTCCGCACGCTCAAGGACGGGACCGGCGGGGTCTGGCATGACGCGACCGTGGACCGGATCTCCACCTCCACCGGGCCGGTCTCCTCGTTCACCAGGGCGGCGTTCAGGCGGCTGACCATCGACGCGGGCGCCTGGTTCGGCGGCGGGGCGGCCGACGCGCGTCCGCTGCTGCTGACCGAGGTGCTGGACCGGTACGCGCACCGCAAGCTGCTGCTGGCCGACCCCAAGGACGCCAGGGCCGCCGAGACCGTGATCGCCGCCGTCCAGGCGCGCGGGCTGGCCCACCGGGTGCAGATGCAGAGCCACAGCTTCGCGGACCTGGCCAAGGCCCGCAGGGCGGGCATGGTCACCCAGTTGCTCATCGGCACGACGGAGCAGGCCGCCGCCGCCCCGCCCGACCGGCTCAAGGAGGCCGGCGTCCCCCGGGTGTCGCTGTCGTCGTCGCTGCCCGACGCGGTGATCGCCCGGTACGTGCGGGCGGGCCTGGCGGTGTCGTGTTACAAGGTCAACCGCCACCACCGGCGTGACGAGCTGTACGCGCTGGGGGTGCGCGGCATCGACACCGACGACCCCGGCTACATCGCCGGCCGCGGCTTCACCCGGGCCACCGACCCGTTCGGGATGCGGACCTGGTGGTACGGCCACATGGGCAACGGCCAGACCGCCGCCGCGCTCGGCCCGCAGCGGCGCGGCACGTTCACCGGCCCGCACTGGTGGACCGTCCCGGCGGGCGGCGACCCGCTGTTCGCCCGGCAGGGCTGGGCGTTCCCGCTGGGCGGGGCGTACACGCTGACGGCCTCGGTGCGGTTCGAGCGGCTCGCCTCCGACCGGACCCGGTGGGCGGGCCTGTACTTCTCGGCCCGGCACGACCACGCGTTCACCGACGCCCGCGACCGGCTGAACGGCGGATACACCCTGATCCTGCGGCAGAACGGCGCCCTGCAGCTCTACCGCAAGGACCCGGCCGGGACGACGCTGCTCAAGACGGTGCAGACGGCGCCGGTCCGGGCCGGGACCGTCGCCCGGCTGGCGGTCACGGTGTCGGCGGACGCGATCGAGTTCCGCCGCACGGACGGCAGGGACGCCGGGGCCGAGGTCGAGGACGCCGCCCACCGGGGGCCGTACCTGTTCCTGGGGCGGCCGGGGTCGGGGCCGCAGGTGTCGTTCTCCGGCGTGACGGTCAGCCGACCCGGCGGGCGGGCTCTGCCGACGCCGCGGTGAGGATCCGCGGCGGGCGCGGTACGACGCCCGCCAGCCGCGCGGCGACCGCGGCGCGGATCGCGGGCACGGCCTCCAGCGGGGCCAGCGCGACGGCGCACCGGCCGATCGTCCGCCCGCCCAGCGCGCCCGCCTCAGCGGCGGCGTCCAGCGCCAGGTCGGCGGCGCTGCCGCAGGGTCGCCGGGCGGCCGACAGCAGCACCCCCACCTTCTCGGGGTCGCCGCCGCGCAGGGCCTTGGCCGCGGCGACCGCGTCCCCGGGCGGCTGCGGCGCCACCGCCGCCACCCCGACCTCCATGATCACCAGCCGCAGCCCGAGCCCCGCCAGCGGGAACGGCACGACGTCCGAGGCCGGGCCGGTCAGCACCGCGTGCCCCGGCGCGTAGCGCAGCGCCGGATCCTGCGGGGAGGGCGGGACCCCGCGCAGGTCCCGCAGCGCCAGCGCGAAGGCGGTCGCGGTCTCCGCCCCCGACAGCAGCCCCGTCTGGGCGGGCAGCAGCCGGCTGACCACCGCCCGCAGCCCCGTCCCGGCCTCCGCCAGGACCTCCCGGAAGGGGTCGGCCCAGGCGGGCGCGACCGACACCGGGATCGGGCCGTGGTCGTCGTTCAGCGAGTACAGCTCCGCCGGGCCCTCTCCCCGCAGGTCCGCCGCCACGACCGCACCCCAGGGCACGCCGACCATCAGCGCGGCGTCGGGACCGCCCAGCAGCCTGAGCATCCCCGGCGCGAACCACGCCCCCTGCGGCGCCGCCGCGTACATCTCGTCGAACACGTACGCGGCCCACCGCACGTCGGGATCGACGTACAGCCGGTCGGCGATGCGCGTCACAGCAGCTTCTCCAGCCGGTCGGCGGCCTCGGCGGCTCCCCCGGCGGCCTCGAACGACGCCCGCACGGCCTGCGCGGCGCGCCGGTGGGAGGGGTCCTGCAGCACGGCCGTGATCGCCTCGCCCAGCGCGGCGGCGTCCATCGAGGCGGCGACGCCCGCGCCCGCGCCGGTCACCTGCCGGACGACCGCCCGCTGGTCGTCGCGGACGGGCGCCACCACCAGCGGCAGGCCGTGGGCGAGGGTCTCGCAGACGATGCCGTGGTCGCCGTGGCACACCACCGCCGACAGCCTCGGCAGCAGCGCGGCCTGCGGCACGTGCCGGCGGACCAGCGCGTTCGGCGGCGGATCGGGGAGCGTGCCGGGCGGGGCGGCGAGCACGGCCTGCACGTCCAGGTCCGCGACGGCCTCGGCGGCCACCCGGCAGAGCCGTTCCCCGGCGTCGGCGGTGCCCGGTGACACCAGGATCGCCGGGCGGGCGCCGTCCAGCCATTCCCAGGGGAACGCGCCGCCCGACGGCCGCTCCCGCACCGGCCCGACGAACGCGAAGTGCCCGGGGCACGCCGGACCGCCCGCCAGTTCGGGCGTGGAGAACACCAGCACCAGATGGTCGGAGAACCGCAGGTCCACCGGGTCCGTCTCGCCGCATGCCCGCTGGAAGCCCATGATCGGTTCCAGCGCCCGCCGCTCGTCCTCGGGCGGCGTCATCAGCGCCGACGTGGCCCACGGGATGCCCCGGCGGCGCGCCGCCACGGGGGCGGCGAGCACCTGCTGGTCGGCGACCACGACGTGCGGGCGGAAGTCTTCGATCGCCGCCTCGACGGCGGGCAGCGTGGCGTGCGCGAACGGGACCAGCACGTCCGCCCACAGGGACCGCGGCGCCTGCGTGCCGTGGCCGCCGGCGGGTTCCTCGTCCCCGGCGGGATACAGCGTCGCCCCCCGTTCCAGCAGCGGCCGTACCACGTCGGGCGGGCCGACCCAGGCGACCTTGTGCCCGCGCCGGGTCAGTTCCGCGCCCACCGCGACGGTCGGGGTGACGTGCCCCGCCTCCGGCGGCACCGCGAACAGGAACCGGGATCCGCCGCCGTCCAGCCCGAACGCCGCCCCCGCCGACCCCAGGTCCAGGGACGGGACCGCCCTGCGACGGCTCACGCGACCGCCTCCGCCCGTACTCCGGCGTGCCGGGCCAGCCACGGCAGGACCGCCCGCAGCAGGTCGGCGGCGCCGTCCACGAGGATCGTGTGGGCCTGGCCGGGCATCAGGTGCAGGGTGCAGTCCCGCACGTGCCGGTGCAGCAGCCGCCCGGTGTCGGCCAGCGCGGACTGCTCCCCGTACACGGCCAGGACCGGGCAGCCCAGCCGTTCCAGGTCGGCGGGCGGCACCGGGCGGGCGGCGGCCAGGTCGGCGAGCAGGGAGGTGCCGTCCAGCAGGGCCGACGCGGCCGCCTGCTGCTTGACCAGGCCCCGCCGCCCCAGCCGGGTGAACACGCCGGCGACGTCGTCGTACTCCAGCGACAGCGCGCTCCGGGAGATCGTGGTGAGCAGGTCCTCCCGCCACGGCAGCGGGTCGGCGGCGGTGCCGTGCACCTCGACCAGCACCAGCCCGGCGACCCGGTCGGGGCGGGCCAGCGCCGCGTGCAGCGCGATCACCCCGCCGAAGCCGTTGGCCACCAGGAACGCCGGACCGTGCAGGCCCAGGCCGTCCAGCACCCCGAACAGGTCGGCCACCCCGTCCTCGATCGTGTAGCCGGTGTCGGGGCGCTGCGACATGCCGTGCCCGCGCAGGTCGTACATGACGCAGTGGCCGCCGGCCAGCGCCACGGGACCGGCCAGGGTGCAGTACCAGCTCGACAGGTTGTCGACGAGCAGGCCGTGCAGGAACACCAAGGGCGGTGCGTCGGGCACCGGTTCGGGGGGCGGGACCGTCTCCACGTGGAAGCGGACGCCGCGGAAGGTGATCTCAGGCATGCGCGGCGACCGCCTCGGCGTGCGCGTCAGGGGTGGGTGGCATGTGCTCGGCTCCTCACGATGGTGTGTCGGGTGTGTCGGGTACGGGGGGACGGCCCTCCCCGGGCGGCTGTCCCGCGACGGTCCAGGCGACCGTGTGCCCGTCGACGACGCAGGTCCGCACGGCCGCCGCGAAGCTCCCGGCGACGACCAGCAGCCGGTCGCCGTCCGCGGCGCCCACCACGACGTCGTGCGGCCCGGTCCCCGCGGCCTTGGCGGCGGCCTCCTTGGCGGCCCGCAGCCGGGCGGCCTCCGCGGCGCGGTCGGCCTCCGGGCGGGCGGCCAGCCGTTCCAGCAGGACCCGTTCCTCCTCGGTCAGCTCCAGCTCCGCCACCGCCGACTCGTCGGCGGGCACCGGCGTCAGCTCGATGCCGGCCGGACCGGGGGCCGGGCGGACCAGCGCGGCGGCCAGGTCGGCGGAGCGGGCGACCGACACCAGGAGGCGATCGGTGAACGGGCCGGTCACCTCGATCCCGCCCGCGGTGCCCGTCGTGTCGGCGCGGACGGTCAGCTCGGCCGGGAACAGCGGGCCGTGGCCCTGCTCCCACAGCCAGTGCCGGACGGCGTCCTTGGCGGCGATCCGGCCCAGCAGCCACGGTCCCTGGGCGTGCGGCGGCAGCGCCTCGTACTCGGCGCGTTCGGCGGCGCACAGGTAGTGCCGCATCAGCAGGTCGCGGGAGGAGGCGTCGCCCCAGCGGCGGCGGGCCAGGCACCAGCCGCCGGGCTGCGGCTCGCCGACCCCCGACAGCTCGGGGGTGAACCGCATCCGCCACAGCAGCTCGTCGGTGTGGAAGCGGCGGGCGGTCCAGCCGTCGATGCGGGCCCACACGGCGCCGTCGGAGCCGACCAGCTCGGCGTCGCAGCGGATGGTGTCGTCGGAGACGGTCCGGTTCCAGACGGTGATGCCGAGGTGCTCCCCTTCGGCCGGGTGCGGCCCGTACCAGGTGACCCGTTCGATGCCGGTGGGGAACACCACCTGGTCGCGATCCCCGTACACCTGGATCCAGTGGCCGCACAGCTGCCCGGCGCTGTCCATCAGGGCGCCGGGCGTGGGCAGCGCGACCAGCCCGCCGCGCAGCCCGTCCCCCGCCAGCGCGTCGATCTCCCGTACGCCCTGGAAGCGGGGGCCGTGGAACATCCACCGTTCGCTGTAGAACCGTTCGGCCGTGACGGGAGGCGGCCCCTCGCCGGTCAGCGGGGTCCGGTCGGGCGCGGGCGGCGGCGGGTAGCGGTCGGCCAGCAGCACCGTCCCCTCGGCGTAGCCGTCGATGGTCACCTCGACGCGGCCGGGCGCGGTGAGGCGGGCGTGCACGGCGGCCCCGGTGGGCGGCGCGGCCACCACCCGGCGCGGCGCCCGCACGTCCGCCATCCCGGTGACGACCTGGCCGGGCAGCAGTTCGCGGGCGGCGTCGGCCATCACCTCCAGCAGGGTCGCCAGCGGGACGACGGGGAACCGGTCGGCGGGGTCGGCCCAGCCCGCCCGCTGCGCCACGACGCAGTGGTCGATCAGGTACGGCATGGTCTCCAGGGAGAACACCCGCCGCCTGGTCAGCTCCTCGGCGACGGGCCGGGCGGGCGGCGCGGACCGGCGGCCGAACGCCTCCAGCACGGCGGTCGCCCCGGCCGCCGCCTCCCGGATCAGCGCCTGGTACTCGGCCATCACCGGGTCTTCGGCCTGCTCGGCGGGCGGCGTGGCCTCGGCGCGCCCGGCGGTCTCCGTCACCGTCAGGGGCGGCACCGCCCCCGCCAGCCGGACCAGCGGGGTGCCGAGGTCCAGCCGCACCCCGGGCGGCGGCGGGACGGGGGCGGCGGCGACCGGTTCGGCGCGGTCGGGGCCGTACCCGTCGACCCACAGCGCGGCGGCCACGCAGGCGAGCTGGGCGAGGCCGTCGCGGGCCGGCACGTTGGCGGCGATGGCCAGGTGCTCGCGCGAGCCGAGCCGGTCGGCCGCGAACCCGGCCAGGCTGCCCGGCCCGACCTGCACGAACGCCCGCATCCCGGCGTCGGTGTGGAGGCGTTCGATCAGCTCGCCGAACCGCACCGGCTCCAGCAGGTGCCGCACGGCCAGGGCGCGGGCCTCCCCCGGGTCCTGCGGGAACGGCGCGGCCGTGGTCGCCGACCACAGCGGCACCGACGGCCGCCGCAGCCCGTCGAACGACACCCGGTCCAGGTAGGCCGCCGCGGCGGGGCTGTGGAACCCGGACCGGAACGGCAGCTCCTGCCCCAGCACCCCTTCGGCGCCGAGCCGGTGCAGCACCTCGCGGACGGCGCGGGGCACCCCGCAGATGACCGACTGGTGGGGGCAGTTGTCGTGGCTGACGGTGACCCCGTCGACGCCGGCGATGGCCTCGGCGGCCCGTTCGGCGCCGCAGCCGAGCGCGGCGTAGACGACGTCGGGGACCTCCGGCGGGTCGGCCTCCAGCCCGGCCCAGAACCGTTCGGCGGCCTCGGCCGGGTACATGCCGGTGACGATCATGGCGGTCCACTCGCCGATGCCGTGCCCGGCGACCGCGTCCGGCTCGATGCCCATCGCGTGCAGCGCGGCGGCCAGCAGCCGGCCCACCGCCAGCACGTCGGCGGCGCGCCCGGCCAGGTCGTCGCGGCCGGTCAGCTCGGGTCCGGGCAGCCCGAACCGGGCGGCGATCCCGTCGATCCGGGGGCGGAAGACCGGCTCGAACCCCGGGAACAGGAACGCCACCCCGCCCCGCTCGGCCAGCATCGGCTCGGGCGTGAACCAGATGTCGCCGCGGCCCCGCCAGGGCCTGCCGTGCGCGACGACGGCGCGGGCCGTCGCCAGGCTCTTGGGCGTGGGGGCGGCGACGGCCAGCCGGCACGGGCCGCGGCCGGTGACCGTGCCCGCCTTGGCGATCAGGACGTCGTCGGGCTCGTCCAGCAGCGCGGCCAGCGCGGCGGGGCTCTCGGCGGCCAGCCGCAGCACTCCCCCGCCGTCGTTCCCGGCCACCGTGACGCGGTGCGCGGACCGCCGCACCCGCACCGAGGCGGGCGCCTCCTCCAGCACGACGTGGGCGTTGACGCCGCCGAACCCGAACGCGTTGACCGCCGCGCGGCGCGGCACGCCCGGCGCGGCCTCCCACTCGACGGACTCGGCGGGCAGCCGGAACCGGGTGCCGGCCAGCCCGGGATGCGGGTCCTCGACGTGCAGGGTCGCCGGGAGGATCCCCTCGTGCAGGGCGAACGCCGCCTTGATCAGCCCGGCGATGCCGCCGGCGGCCATGGCGTGCCCGATCATCGACTTGACCGTGCCGAGCGCCAGCGGCGGTCCGCCGGTGCCGAACGCGCGGCGCAGCGTCTGCACCTCCGCGCCGTCCCCGTCCGGGGCGGCGGTCCCGTGCGCCTCGATCAGCCCGACCGCGTCGCGGTCGCGCGGGTCCAGCCCGGCGTCCCGCCAGGCCCGCCGCACCGCCGGCAGCTGCCCGTCGGGCAGCGGGCTCAGCAGGTCCGCGGCGCGCCCGCCGCTGGCGCAGGCGATCCCGCGGATCACCGCGTAGATCCGGTCGCCGTCGCGTTCGGCGTCGGCCAGCCGCTTGAGCAGCACCATCCCGGTGCCCTCCGACAGCAGCGTCCCGTCGGCGGACCGGTCGAACGGGCGGATCCGTTCGCTCGGGCTCAGCGCGCGCAGCCGGCTGAACAGCCCCCACACGGTGGCGTGGTGGGCGTGGTGGACGGCCCCGGCCAGCACGGCGTCGCACTGGCCCCAGCGCAGCGCCCGCACCGCGTGCTCGACCGCCACCAGCGCCGACGCGCAGGCGGCGTCCACGGTGTAGGCGGGGCCGCGCAGGTCGAAGCGGTTGGCGATGCGGGAGGCGGCGAGGCTGGGCACGAGCCCGGCCGGGACGTCGGGCCGGTCGGGGCCGAGCCTGGCGCAGAACGCCCGCCGGATCCGTTCCAGCCGTTCGGCGTCCAGGTCCGGCACCAGGTCGGCGAGCACGGCGACGAGCTGGTGGGAGGTGTGCACCCGCTGGTCGTAGCGGGCCAGGCCGGGGGTGAGGTGGCCGCCGCGGCCGATGACGACGCCGACGCGGGAGCGGTCCGGGAGGCGTTCCTCCCCGCCGGCGTCGGCGATGGCCTCGGCGGCGGTGCGCAGCGCCAGCAGCTGGTCGGGTTCGATGGCGTCCACGGCGGCGGGCGTGATCCCGAACCGGGCCGGGTCGAACGTGGCCAGGTCGTCCACGAACCCGCCGCGCCGGCAGTAGAACCGGTCGCCGTCCGGCGGCCCGGCGTAGGACCCGGGGTCGTAGTAGACCTCCGGGTCCCAGCGGTGCGGCGGAACGTCGGTGATGGCGTCGACGCCCGCCCGGATGTTGCTCCAGAACGCGCGGGCCGTCCCTGCCTTGGGGAAGACCGCGCCGATGCCGACGATCGCGATCGGGGTCACAGCGCGCCTCCGGTGAGGACGACCTGCGGCTCGGTGCCGGAGGCGATCTCGCGGAGCAGCGCGGCGACGGCGGCGTCCGGGTCCAGCGGGGGCATGTCGTGCCCGGTGTCCTCGCGGTCCGGCTCGCCGGCCGCCCACGGGCCCCAGTCGGCGACCAGCACCCGGCCGTGCATGCGCCGCCGCCACAACCGGGCCAGGGTGCCGCAGGCGTCGGCCGCGGCGGCGTGACCGGCCCTCCCCCGGCCGCCGAGCAGCCCGGCGGCGTCGCCGAGCACCACGAAGAACCCGATGTCGGGGCGGACCGCGTCGGCCAGCGCGCGGGCGCCGCCGGCCTTGGCGTTCCACACCCGGGCGAACGAGGCCGGGTCCTTGTCGACCACCAGGGCGTCCTCGGCGATCCCGGCGCCGTGGATCACGCCGTCGAGCCGCCCGTGCCGGGCGTAGACGTCCTGCACGGCCGTCCGCACCGCCTGCGGGTCTGCGACGTCGACCCGGTGGTAGCGCACCGACGCGGCCACCCCGTCCAGCTCGGCGAACGTGGCGCGCAGCTCACGGGCGGCCAGGATGCGCCGGACCGCGGTCTCGGTCCGGGCGGGCCCGCGGTCGTCGTCACCGGCCAGCAGGTGCCGCAGCGCGGTCTCGTCGGCGGCCGCCGCGGTCGCCGGGTCCTCCGGCCCGCGCGGCACCGGGGTACGGCCGACCAGCTCCAGATGGCAGCCGGTGGCGGTGGCGAGGGCGCGGGCGACGCGGGCGGTGATGCCGCGCGCCCCGCCGGTCAGCAGCACCACCGAGTCGCCGTCGAGCGGCAGCGGGTCGTCGGCGGCGAGTTCCCGCGGCACCAGTTCGAGGGTGCGGCGGACGTCGCCGTCGTAGCCGACGACGACGGGACCGGCGCCGTCCGTCAGCTCGGCGAGCAGCCGGGCCGCCAGCGCCCGCGGGTCGTCGTCGGGGTGCAGGTCGACGGCGCGGACCGGGACGTCGGGGAACTCCAGCGCCAGGGTGCGCGCCAGCCCCGGCAGGCCCGCCCCGGTGACCGGGTCGGATCCGCCGTCCAGGCGGTGGCCGAACGTCCCGCCCGCGCCGGTCGCCAGCAGCAGCCGCCCGGTGCCGGCCAGCAGCGTGTCGCGGATCCCGGTGTACGCGCCGGGCAGGGAGGGCGGGCAGCCGGGGCGCAGGGCGGCGAGGTGGATCACCGCGTCGGCCCGGCCGTCGGTGTCGGAGACGATCCGGGCGTGCGCGCCGTGCCGGTCCAGCAGGGCCGCCAGTTCGGGGGCGATGCCGCGGCCGTCGTTGACGATCACGCAGCGCAGGCTCGCCAGCGCGGCGGGGTCGCCGGCGGCGGGCGGCGGCTCGGCCGTCCGCACGACATGGCGGACCGGCGGCACGGCCCGCGGGCCCGGAACGTCGGACCGCGCGTCGGCCCTCGTGTCGGGTCGTGCGTCGGGTCGTGCGTCGGACCGCGTACCGGGCCGCGCATCGGGCCTCATGTCGAGCTGGGCATCGGGCCCCGCGTCGAGCTGGATATCGGACCGCGCATCAGGCCGCGCATCGGGTCGCGTGCCGGGCCTCATGTCGGGCTGGGTATCGAGCCGGGTATCGGGCCTCGCGTCGGGCTGGGCGTCGGGCCGCGCATCGAACCGTGCGCCGGACCGTGCGCCGGGTCGCGTGCCGGACCGTGCATCGGGCCTCATGTCGGGCTGGGTGGCAGACCGCGTGTCGGACGGGGTGTCGGGTTGGGTGTCGGGCCGGTCGCCCAAGTGCCCGTCCAGCCAGGTCACCATCTCGTCGATGGTGCGGATGCGGGCCAGCCGTTCGGCGACCGGCCCGTCGACGCCGCCGCCGGGGCGGGTCAGCCCCATCCGGTCGGCCAGGTACCCGATGATCTCGGTGCGCTGGACCGAGTCGATGGCCAGGTCGGCCTCCAGGTCCAGGCCGGGGCCCAGCATCTCCTCCGGGTAGCCGGTCCGGGCGCTGATCACGGCGAGGACCTCGGCGCGCAGGCCCGGTCCGGTCCGGGCGGCGGGAACGGCGGTCTCCGCGGCACCGCGGGTCTCGGACCGGTCGGGCTCGGGCTCCTGCCGGGGCTGCGGGACGTCGGGCGCGGTGACCGGGGTGGGGTCCCGGCGCGGGTCCGGCACCCGCCCGTTCAGGTAGCCGAGGATCACCTCGCGCTGCGCCGCCAGCGTCTCCCGGGTGGCGCGCAGGAACTCCAGCACGGCGGCGTCCCGGTCGGGCGGACCGGCGGGCGCGGGCGGGCTCGGCGGGGCGACCCGTTCCACCGGGCGCGGCCCGCCCGGCGGGCGGTCGCCGTCGACGGTGCGGACCAGGTGCCCGTTGACGATCCAGCCGGGCCGGGCGGGCGGCCGGTCGGGCGACAGGGCGACCGCGTCGCGTCCGGTGAACAGCGGCAGCGCGTCCACCTCCACCCCGGCGGCGGCCAGCTCGGCCAGCGCCAGCAGCAGCCCGTGCAGTCCCGGCATGCCGCCGCGCACGGCGGGGTCGGCGGACCGGTCGAACGCGACGGCGGTGTGCGGCCGGTCGCCGAGGATCCGGCCGACCAGCCGGGTCAGCGCCCGTCCCGGCCCGGTCTCCACGAACACCCGGGCCCCGGCGGCGTACATGGCCTCGACCTGCTCGACGAACCGGACCGGGGCGGCGGCCTGCTCGGCGAGGGCGGCCGCCAGCCGGTCGGGGTCGCTGTCGTAGGGGGCGGCGGTGGCGTTCGACCACACCGGGAACGCCGGCGAGCACAGCGCCCGCCCGGCCAGCTCCACGCTCAGCGACATCACCGCCCCGGCGGCCAGCGGGCTGTGGAACGCGCACGCCGCCGGGATCGGTTCGGCCGCCAGCCCGCGCGCGGCCAGTGCCCGCACCGCCTCCCGCACGGCCGGGGTCGGGCCCGCGATGACCACCTGGCGGGGCGCGTCGTGGCCGGCGACGACCACGCCGGGGACCTCGTCGAGGGCGGCGGCGACCTCCTCGGGCGTTCCGGCGACGGCGGCCATCGCCCCGGGGTCGCCCGCCCCGGCGTCGCGGACGGACCGCAGGATCGCCTCGGCGCGGGCGGCGCTCAGCTCGAGCATGTCGCGTTCCCCGTACACCCCGGCGGCGCACAGCGCGACCAGCTCGCCGTAGCCGTGCCCGGCCGCCATGTCGGGCCGCACCCCGAGTTCGGTGAGCAGCCGGTACGCGGCTATCCCGGCGATGCCGAGGGCGGGCTGGGCGATGCGGGTGTCGGTGAGGGCGGCGCGGCGGCGCTCGCGGTCCTCGTCGGTGAACGAGGCGGGCGGGTACATCGCCTCGGCGTACCGCCGGTCGCCGCGCCGCAGCAGCCGCTGCAGCCGGGGGAACGCCACGAACAGGTCGGCGAGCATCCCGGGCCGCCGGCCGCCCTGCCCGGGGAACAGGAACGCCACCTGCCCGCGCCCGGCCCCGGCGGCGGGGAACACGCCGGGCGCGGACTCGAACCGGCGGGCGTGCCCGATCTTGTCGGCCAGGTCCCGCGGGCCGGTGGCGACCAGGGCGACCTGCACCGGGTCGCCGGTGCGTTCGGCGACGGTGCGGGCCAGGTCGCGGAGCCGGACGGCGGGGCCGTGCGCGGCGAGCAGGGCGTCGAGGCGGTCGAGTTCGGCGCGGGCGGCGTCCCGGTCGGCGCCGCGGACCAGGAACAGCTCGGCGGGCCATGCGGCGACCCCGGACACCGGTTCGGGCGCGCCGTCGTACCCGGCCAGCACGGTGTGGAAGTGCGCGCCGCCGAACCCGGACGCGCTGACCCCGGCGTACCGGTCGGCGGGGGCGGCCGCCCACGGCCGGGCGGTCCGGCCGCCGAAGGAGAACGGGCTGGTCCGCGGATCCCAGTCGGGGATCGGCTCGCGCAGGTCGCCGGATCCGGGAAGGACCCCGGTGTGCAGTGCACAGACGGCCTTGATCAGCCCGGCCAGCCCGGCGGCGCACCGCGTGTGCCCGATCCGGGACTTGACCGAGCCGAGCACCACCTGCCCGGGTTCGGCTCCGGCGAACGTCTCGGTGAGGGCGGCCAGCTCGGCGCGGTCGTCGTCCGGGACGCCGGTGCCGTGCGCCTCGACCAGCCCGACCCGGGCCGGGTCGACGCCGGCGGCCCCGTAGGCCCGGTCCAGCGCCGGCCGCCGCCCCGTCGCGCAGGCGCCGACCGACTTGACGACGGCGTAGATCCGGTCGCCGTCGCGTTCGGCGTCGGCCAGCCGCTTGAGGACCACGCAGGCGACGCCCTCGCCGAGCACGGTCCCGTCGGCGGAGGCGTCGAACGGGGCGCACCGGCCGGTCGGCGACAGTGCCCCCGCCGACGCGTACAGCAGGTAGTCGGTGATGCCGTTGTGCAGGTCGGCGCCGCCGCACAGCACCATGTCGGCGGTCCCGGCGGTCAGCTCCCGGCAGGCGGCGCCGAGGGCGGCCAGGGAGGCGGCCCCGGCGGCGTCGACGGTGTAGGCGGCGCCGCCGAGACCGAGCCGGCCGGCGACGCGCGCGGCGATCATGCTCGGCAGCACGCCGGGGAGGGAGTCCTCGGTGAGCCTGGGCAGCCGCTCGTCCAGCCCGTCGGGGATCCGGCCGTAGTGCTGCGGGAGCAGCGCACGGGTGCCGTAGGCGGTGGCGAGGTCCGCGCCCGCGTCCGCGCCGAAGATCACGGCGGTGCGGGACCGGTCGAACGGGCGGTCGGCGTATCCGGCGTCGGCCAGGGCGCGGGCGGCGACCTCCAGCGCCAGCAACTGCACCGGCTCGACGCCGCCCAGCGAAGTCGGCGGGACGCCGTGCCCGGCCGCGTCGAACGGCACGTCCGGCAGGAACCCGCCCCACTTGGACGGCGTCCGGTCCCCGCCCCGGCTCTCGGGATCCCAGCAGACCTCCGGATCCCACCGCCCGGCGGGGACCTCGGTGATCGCGTCGGAGCCGGTGATGACGCCGGTCCAGTACTCGTGGGCGTTGCGGGCGCCGGGGAGGACGCAGTCGATCCCGACGATCGCGATGTCCAGCGGCTCGGCGGCGGGGGCGGGCCCGGCGTCCAGGCCGAGCGTGCGGGCGCGTTCGGCCACCAGCCGGGTGGCGCCGTCGCTGACCTGCTCGTGCAGGGCGGCGATGGTGGTGACCTGGGAGCGCAGCACGGCGGCCTGGCCGATCATGTAGAGGCCCTCGCGGCGCTGCTCCTCCTCGCCGGCCTCCACCAGTTCCCCGTCGCGGCGGCGCAGGCCCCGGCCGGCCAGGCGGAGCCGCCCGAGGTTGAGGCGTTCCAGCCGGGCCCACATGTCCTCGGGGGACATCCCGGCGGCGGTCAGGTCCAGCCGCGCCTGCTCGAACGCGGCCGCGTACGGGGTGGCGGCGCAGCGGACGGCGTGGCCCGGGGAGGTCTCCAGCAGCACGGTGCGGTCGCATTCCAGGGCGGTCCGCTGGAAGCCGGGGACGATCGCCCCGGCCGCGACCGCCTCACGGGTGAACAGGTAGGCGGTGCCCATGAGCACGCGGACGTCGGCGCCGCGTTCGGCCAGCGGGGCGGCCAGCGCGGCGATCATCGCGGCCGACCGTTCGTCGTGGACGCCGCCGGCGAACGCCACGCAGAGGTCGCCGGCGGCGCCGGGGTGCTCGTCGGCGAACGCCAGCAGCCGTTCCACCTGGGTCTCCCACAGCGGGAAGGCCGCCAGGGAGCCGACATGACCACCGCCTTCCATGCCCTCGAACACGAACCGGCGGGCGCCCTCGGCCAGCAGCCGTTCCAGCGACCCCGGCGACGACACCTGCAGGTAGGCGGCGATCCCGGCTTCTTCGAGCCGCGCGGCCCGGGCGGGGTCGGCGTCGGCGATCAGCGCGTACGGAGGCCGGGCGTCGCGGACGGCCGCCAGTTGCCCGGCGCGGACGTGCTCGGGCGCGGACCCGGACAGCCCGACGCCCCACGGCCGTCCCGCCAGCCGTTCGGCGGTGTCGGCCAGCAGCCGCCGCACCTCGTCGCCGGGCATCGACGCCGGCTCCAGGAACGGGACGCCGCCCTCCTGGGCGACGGCGGCGGCGAACTCGGCGCCGTCGCTGATCCAGGCCATCGGGGCCTGCAGCACCGGGTGGACGCCGTCGCGGGAGGCCAGCGGCTCGGTGCGGACGGCGGCGGACAGATGCGCGGTGATCTGCTCGCGGACCGCCTGCACGACGCCGCCCGCGGTCTTGTGCCGATCGGCCAGCGGCCCGGCGAACGCGCCCTCCTGGCCGATCGGCAGCAGCCGGCCCCGCAGGTCGCCGGCCCCGAGCCGGGCGTGCATCCGGGCGGGGTCGTCGGTGTCGGGCGCCGGCGGGCCGGAGCGGGCGTGGACGCGGTGCCCGGCGACGACGCGGGTCTCGGTGCCGTCCATGGCGGCGATCGCCGCGGCCACCTCGCGCAGCAGGTCCATCTCGCGGACCAGGGCGAGCTGCCCGTCGAGCACCACCCCGGCCGCGCCGCCCGCGACCGCCGCCGCGGCGGTGTGCGGGCCGATCCCCCCGGCCGCCCACACCGGCCGGGCCGACTCCGGGTCCCCCAGCAGCCGCTGCAGCAGCACGAACGTGGTCAGCTCGCCGACCCGGCCGCCGGCCTCGCAGCCGCGCGCGACCAGCCCGTCGGCGCCCATCCGCACCGCGGCCCGCGCCTCGGCGGCGTCGACGACCTCCACCAGCAGCCGGCGGCCGGGCATGTAGGGCTGGGCGGCGGTCAGCGCGGGCGCGTCGACCAGCATGGTGGCGGCCTGCTCGGGCAGCTCCTCGGGCCGGACCGGGCAGCCGGCGGGGATACGGACCGCGAACGGCCCGTTCCACCAGCGGCACACCTGCTCCAGCGCGGTCAGCGCCGTCTCCCGGTCGTGCCCGAGGTCCAGCGCGCCCAGGCCGCCGGCCCGCGCGACGGCGACGGCCAGCCGGGCCGAGGGCGGCCCGAACGGGGCCACCCCGATGATCAGATCGCGCTCGGCGGTCCTGTCCGCGGCCATCAACGCCCCCCGACGTCACGCTGTGTCCCACCGTCGCAGGCAAGGCCCGCGACGCTGCGCAAGATTACTGTCGGTGAATATCCGATCACCCCGGCGACACGCCCTGCGGGCGTCCCGGGGGGTCACTTGACCCGCCGCCCACCGGTCGGTTACAGGACACCGCCCGGTTGGCGTGATGTTGCCCGAATGTCTCCCAACCGCCGAAAGGTTCGCTGTACGGTCGCTGCCGATCACGCGGCGTGCCCCATGCCGCGAACAGGACATGCGGAGGTGTTCGTGCGCGGAGTGGGCGTGCTGCTGCTGGCGGTGCTCGCGCTGGTCTGGCCGGTCGCGTTCCCGGCGGCGGCGGAGGCGGCCGAGGGGGCGCGGCAGGGGGACGCTCCGCAGGGCCGGGTGCTGCTGGTCGGCGTTCCCTCGCTGCACTGGGACGACCTCGGCGAGCGCACCACCCCGCACCTGTGGCGGCTGGCCCGCGCCGGGTCGGCCGGGGCCCAGTCGGTCCGCGCGCTGGGCACCGTCGCCTGCCCGATCGACGGCTGGCTGACCGTGTCGGCGGGGGCCCGCGCATCCCGCCCCTCCGGTCCGTGCGACGCCCTGCCCCCGGCGCCCCGGGTCTCCGGACAGGGCGCGGTGGTCACCGGGTTCGCGCAGGCGCGGCACAGCAACGCCGAATCCCACTTCCGCGCCCCTGTCGGCCTGCTCGGCGACACGGTACGGCGTTCCGGCGGCTGCACGACGGCGGTGGGGCCGGGCGCGGCGCTCGCGCTGGCCGACTCCCGCGGGAAGGTCGACGTGTACGCGCCGTCCGCCGACCGGATGCCGGCCGGGACGCCGGGGCGGTGCGCGGTCACCGTCGTGGACGTCGACGACCTGCTGCGGGCGGGCCGGGACGCCGACGCGCGGGCGGCGGCGGCGCGCCGGGCCGACGCCGCGCTGGGGCGGGTGCTGGCCCAGACGCCCCCCGGGACGACGGTGCTGGTGTCGGGGATCTCCGACGGCCCCGCCGCGGCCGGGCCGCACCTGCGGGTGGCCATCGCCGCCGGGCCTGGCGTCCCCGCCGGGGGCTACCTGATCTCCGACTCGACCCGCCGCCGGGGCATCGTGATCACCCCGGACGTGACGGCGACGATGCTGCGGGCGGCGGGCCTGGCGGCGCCCGCCGAGCTGATCGGCACCCCCGTGCGCGGCGAGGGGCGGCGGCCCGAGGGGACGGCGGGGGTGACCGCGCTGGCCCGGCACGACGTGGCGGCGCAGACCTACAAGTCGGTGCTGCCCCGGTTCTTCCTGGGGCTGGTGATCTCGCAGGTCGCGTTCTACGTGCTGGCGATGCTGCTGCTGCGGCGCGCCCACGACGGGGGCGGGCGGCGGCGGGTGCTGGCGGTCACCCGGGTGGTGGCGCTGGCCTGCGCGGCGGTGCCGGTGTCGACGTACCTGGTGAACCTGCTGCCGTGGTGGCAGGGCGGGCCGCCGCGGCTGACGCTGCTGGGCGGGATCGCCGCGTTCGACGCGCTGATCGTGGCGCTGGCGCTGGCCGGGCCGTGGCGGCGCAGCCTGCTGGGGCCGGGCACGGTGGTGGCGGCGGTGACCGCCGCGACGGTGGGGCTGGACCTGCTGACCGGCACCGAACTGCAGCTCTACAGCCTGATGGGGTACTCGCCGCTGGTCGGCGGGCGCTACTACGGGCTGGGCAACATCGCGTTCTCGGTGTTCGCCACCTCGGTGCTGCTGACCGGGGCGGGGCTGGCGCAGTGGCTGGTCGACCAGGGCGCCGAACGCGGTGACGGGGAACGGGCCCGCCGGTGGGCGGTGACGGCCGTGGTGACGCTGGGACTGCTGGCGATGGCGCTGGACGGGCTGCCGCTGTGGGGCGCGGACTTCGGCGGGGTGATCGCCATCGTGCCGGGCCTGGCGGTGGCGGCGATGATGGTGGCGGGCAGGCGGATCTCGGTGCTGCGGCTGGGGGCCTTCTGCGGCGTCGGCGGCGTGCTGGTGCTGGCCATCGCCTACCTGGACCATCGGCGCGGCAGCAGCACCCATCTGGGCCGGTTCTTCGGCGAGCTGCTGGCGGGCGAGGCGGTGCCCACCGTGGAGCGCAAGTTCAACGCGATGATGGGCACGATGCTCAACCCCACCCTGACCCCGATCGCGGTGGCCGCCCTGGTGCTGCTGTTCATGATGCTGCGGCGGCCCGGCCGGATGCGGGCGCCCGCCCTGGAGCAGGTGTACGCGCACGCCCCGCTGCTGCGGGCGGGCCTGATGGGCGCGCTGGCCACCGCCGTGGTCGGCACGCTGGTCAACGACTCGGGCATGGCGGTGCTGGCGCTGGCCCTGGTCGTGGCGGTGCCGCTGGCGCTGGCGGCCGGCGCGCAGGCCCTGCAGCCGGCCGGGACCGCGGAGGCCGCCGCCGGACGGGGTTAGCGGCCGGCGCCCGCGGCGGCCTGGCGGCGGTGCGGCCGGATGCCGTGCCGCAGGATGCCCTCGTCGAGCCAGCGGTCCAGGTGCGACCAGGTGGTCCGGCGCGCCGCCCGGCCGGTGAGCACGCCCAGGTGGTCGCCGTGGGCGATCTCGAACCGGACCTGCGGGGCGGACCGCAGCGCGCGCGTCAGGTCGTGGACCGCGCGGGGCGGGGCCATCCGGTCGCCGCTCCCGGCGACGGCCAGCACCGGCACCTTGACCTCCGCCAGGTCGAGGCGGCGGCCGCCGAGGGTGATCCCCTCCCCGGCGAGGTCGGCCTCGGCGAGCAGCGCGGCGCAGGCGTCGGTGAGGTCGCGGCCCGGGTGGGCCTCCAGGGCTTCCAGGAAGCGGTCCACCGCCTCCCGCTGGGCGAGGTAGTCGCGGTCGTCGATCCGGGTGACGGTGTTGTACGAGCGCCGCACCGTCCGTTCGAGGCCGGCGAGCCGGTCGGCGGAGCGGGCCCGGCGGGGCGCGGTGGTCGGGGCGATCGCCGCTATCGAGGAGATCGGCAGGGCGGTGTCGGTGGCGGCCAGCAGCGCCAGCACGCCGCCCAGCCCCCAGCCGACGAGCTGGACGGGCTGGCCGCCGGCGTCCCGGCTCACCTCCCGGACGGCCGCGGGCAGCACCGACAGCGCCCAGTCGGCCAGCAGGTCCGCCGGGCCGGCGGCCGCCGCGGGCCGGTGGTCCAGCAGGTAGGCCAGCCGTCCCGTGCCGACCACGTGCTCGGCGAGGCTGCCGCCGCGGCGCAGGTCGAAGCAGCGGGCGGGCGCGCCCGGGGACGGGACGAACAGGACCGGCGGCCCGGCGGGCACCAGCCACTCCGGGGACCGGTAGCCCAGGAGGGGGTGCCCGGCGGCCTTCCCGATCGGGTCCGCCGGTGTGCGGCGCAGGTCGGCGACCTGGCCGCGCAGTGCTTTCGCGGTGACGTTGGCCACCGCCGAACGCAGGCTCCGGGGAGAAGTGATCATGAGTGGTGTTCAACTCCCCTCACGACGGGTCAGGTGCGTTGCCTCATTGATACCGCCGGTCGTGGAGGCGCCCATCACGGCGGGGTGACGGGCATGTAAACGCACCGGCTCCCGTAAAACATCCGTGAGCCCTGGATATGGGCGTACGCTCCGCGCATGATGGCTACGGAAGGTAGTCACACTGCCACGGATGACCTGATGACGTCGCCGGTACCGAGCAGGCCCGCGCGCCGGGCGGCGGCCCGCCGCGGCCGGGCCGTGCTGCCGTGGGGAGGTCCCGACCCCCAGGCCGCCCGGCGCGCCGCCGTGCGGTCCGCCCTGGCGCCGCTGCTGGCCGCGCACCGGGCCGCGTTCCCCGCCGGCGATCCGCGGGAGCTGTGCCGCGCCTACGACGTGGCCGAGCGCATGCACCGCGGGCAGCTCCGCAAGTCCGGCGCCCCGTACGTCACCCATCCGCTGGCGGTGGCGATGATCCTGGCCGGGCTGGGCATGGACACCACCACCCTGGTCGCGGCGCTGCTGCACGACACCGTGGAGGACACCCCGTACACGCTGGGCGAGGTCCGCGCCGACTTCGGCGAGGAGGTCGCGGTGCTGGTGGACGGGGTGACCAAGCTGGACGGCGAGCGGTGGGGGGAGCGCCGCGAGGCCGAGACGTTCCGCAAGATCGTGCTGGCCGCGGCGGCCGACCTGCGGGTGCTGGTGATCAAGCTGGCGGACCGGCTGCACAACCTGCGCACGCTGGACCACGTCCCGGAGCACAAGCGCCGGCGGTACGCCACCGCGTCGCTGGAACTGCTGGTGCCGTTCGCCGAACGGCTGGGCATCCACGCGCTGAAGCGGGAGATGGACGACCTGGCGTTCGCCCACCGCGACCCGGCCGCGCACGCGGCGACGGCGGCCGCGATGCGGCAGGCGCTGCTGGGCGCGGACGCGGTGTTCGGCCCGGCGCTGCGGCTGCTGCGCGGCTCCCTGGCCGAGCACCGGCTGGACGCCGAGGTGTCGGTGCGGCCCCGCCATCTGTACGCCGTCCACCAGGACTACGCCGGTGACGTGGCGGGGCTGCGGCCGTGCCAGGCGGCCCGGGTGCTGATCGTGGTGGACGGCGGCGAGCAGGACTGCTACGTGGCGCTGGGGGCGGTGCACGCGGCGCTGCACCCGTGCCCGGGCCGGGTCAGGGACTACATCGCGCTGCCCAAGTTCAACCTGTACCAGGCGCTGCACACCCGGGTGATCAGCCCGGACGGCGACCCGCTGGACGTGATCATCCAGAGCCGGGCGATGCGTCCGGTCGCCGAGCACGGCATCGTCGCGCACATCCGCGCCGCCGGGGCCGACACCGCCGGCACCGTCGCCGGCCGCCGCGACCTGGTGTGGCTGAGCAGGCTGCTGGCCTGGCAGTCCGACGCGACCTCGGCGGCGTTCCTGGACGGCCTGCGCATCGACCTGGCGGGCGGCAACATCGCGGTCTTCACCCCCGCCGGCGACGTGGTGGCGCTCCCGCACGGCGCGACCGCGCTGGACTTCGCGTACGCGCTCGGCACCGAGACCGGCGCGCACAGCATCGGCGCCCTCATCAACGGCCGCCTGGCCCCGCTGTCGGCCGAGCTGCGCAGCGGCTACGTGGTGGAGATCCTCACCGACCCCGAGGGCTCCCCCACCCCCGACTGGCTCCAGGTCGCCACCACCGCCCCCGCCCGCGTCCACATCCAGTCCTGGCTGTCGGGCCGCCAGACCGAGGAGGCCGCCGCCCTGGGCCGTCACCGCCTGGCCCGCCTCCTGGCCGACCACGACCTGGACCTGCTCACCGCCGAGGCGCACGGCACGTCCCTGTCCATAGCCCGCGACCTGGGCTTCACCGAGATAGACGACATGTACGCCGCCATAGCCACCGGCTCCCTCCCCCTGGACGCCCTCCTCCCCCGCTTCATCTCCCCCTGACCCGGCCGGGTCGAAGACCACGAGCACGGCACGGAAACACCGGCGACCGGCCCTCGGGAAGGAGCGGCGTCCGCGAACGCGGGGCGCCGTCCGGGCCGGAGATGCACGGGCGATGCGGCAAAACAGGGAGCGCCGTGACCGATCCGGCCGCCCGGTTGGGGCGCCGGGATGGTGGGTCAGGCGAACTGGAGGACCCGGGTGACGGAGTCGCGGGTGAGGGTGCGGATGTGGTGGGGGTCGTCGAGGTGGCCGCCGACGACCAGGCCGTCGCGGAGGGCCAGCAGGATCGCGGCGGTGCGGGCCGGGTCGGGATGGCCGGCGGCTTCCAGGAGCCGGGTCAGGAGGGTGCGGAACCAGCGGCGGTAGTCCTCGACCGCACGGCGCACGGGGTGGTCGGGGTCGGGGTACTCGGCGGCGGCGTTCAGGAAGACGCAGCCGCGGAAGCCGGGGCCGCAGGCGATCTCGCCGATGGCGTCGAAGACGGCCAGGATCGTCTCGACGGGCTCGGCCCGGGGCAGCCGCTCGACCGCCTCGCGCTGCAGGCGGCTCTGCTCCTGCACGTACGCGACGACGAGGTCGTCCTTGGCCGGGAAGTGGTGGTAGAAGGTCGCCTTCGCCACTCCGGCCTCGGCGATGATCCGGTCGACGCCGACGGCGCGGATGCCCTCGCCGTAGAACAGGGCGGTGGCGGTGTCCAGGATGCGGCGGCGGGCGGGGCTTCGCCGTAGGGCCGGTGCTGCGGTCACGGAATTGACGTTACCAGACAGATCTGTCTAGTCTGCCCTCAGTAAGACAGACAGGTCTGTCTGGTCTGCCGTCGAAGGGACCCCCATGAGCACCCTGTACACCGCCATCGCCACCGCCTCCGGCCGGGACGGCCGCGCCGTCAGCTCGGACGGCAGGCTGGACGTCGCGCTGGCCCGGCCCGCCGAGCTGGGTGGGGACGGCGCGGGCACCAACCCCGAGCAGCTGTTCGCCGCCGGGTACGCCGCCTGCTTCACCAGTGCCATGCAACTGGTGGCGGCCCGGATGAACCTGGACGTCGCCGACGCCTCCGTCACCGCCGAGGTCGGGCTGCGGCCCAACGGCAAGGGCGGGTTCGGGCTCACCGTGACGCTCCGCGCCGAGCTGCCCGACCACCTGTCCCCCGAGGAGGGCCGCAAGCTGCTGGACGCCACCCACGAGGTCTGCCCGTACTCCAACGCCACCCGCGGCAACATCCCCGTCGACGTCGTCGTCGAGTGACGCGCGACGGCGCCGTCCATGCGCGGGCGGCGCCGTTCGCCATGACCGCGAGAACCGAACGGCCCCGGTCCGCCTGTGGACCGGGGCCGCATCGCGCACGGGGCGGCTATCGCCCGTAGTCGGGCGGGCCCGGCCAGTTGGACGCCAGGGCGGCGGTGGCGGACAGCAGGGAGATCACCACGGCACCGGCGACCAGGTTGATCGCCGCGGTGGCCACGGCGGCGTCCAGCGGGGCCCGCACCACCAGCGGGACGACCGTGGCGATCACCGTGACCGGGCCGCAGATCCAGGCCAGTGCGCTCGCCGGGCGGGGCGCGAGGGCCATCAGCACGTGCAGCAGGGCGGTGGCCTGGAGCGTCAGCGCCGCCGCGCACAGGGCGTAGGCGACGGCCATGGCCACCGGTTCGCTGCGCGGGCTCACCGGAACGGGGACCGGCAGGCCCAGCAGCCCGCGGGCGACGAGGCTCCCGATCACCGTGACCAGCGCCGCGCACAGGGCGGTCACCGCACCGCCCGCCCACAGCCGGCCGACCCGGATCTCCGGCCCGGCCGACAGCGCGCCGTGCAGGGCGACGAATCCCCGGTACCGTTCCAGCGACGCCTCCTCGCGGCCGCGGCGCCGCCGTGCCGTGGCGGCACAGCGGTACGCGCCCCGCAGGGGCTGCCGGGCCCGTCCGTGGGGGTGCGCACGGGGTCCCGGACCACTGTCCGGATCCGACCCGAAAGGCACCTTGACCATGCTTTCTCCCAAAAAGCCACCTAATGCACCATTCGGCACATTCCACTCCTGGACTCGTTGCCGGGCGGGGAGAGGTCAAGACCAGCGACACGCCACACGTCCGCAATAAGCCCGCCAACCGCACCGTCCGGTCCCGCCCGGGGAGAATGCCGCGCATGAGGCTGGAACCCGGAGACCTGGTCGCCGTCGTCGCGCCCAGCGGACCCGTCGACGACGCCGCGCTCCGCCGCGGAACGGCCGTCCTGGAAGGCTGGGGGCTGCGGGTCCGGGTGGCCCCGCACGTGGGCTCGGCCACCGGCTATCTCGCCGGGCCCGACGCCGCCCGCGCCGCCGACTTCACCGAGGCGTGGGCCGATCCCGAGGTGCGCGGCGTGCTGTGCGCCCGCGGCGGCTACGGGGCGCAGCGCATCGTGGACCTGATCGACTGGGAGCGGGTGAGGCGGGCCGGGCCCAAGGTGTTCGTCGGCTCCAGCGACATCACCGCCCTGCACTCCGCGCTGGCCCATCGGCTCGGGCAGGTCACCTACTTCGGGCCGATGCCCGCCGGGACCGCGCTGGGCCGGGACGCCGTCACCACCGAGGCCCTGCGCCAGGCGCTGTTCACCGGCGTGGACGCCCTGACGGCCCCGGACGGCGAGGCCCTTGTCCCCGGCACCGCCCGGGGCCTGCTGCACGGGGGGACGATCACCCTGCTGGCCACCAGCCTCGGGGCCGGCGAGGGCGCTCCCCCGCCGGGCGAGCGGATCGTGTTCCTGGAGGACGTCACCGAGGCCCCGTACCGGCTGGACCGTTCCCTCACCCAGTTGCTGCGGGCGGGCTGGTTCGAGGGGGTGACGGGGATCGTGCTGGGCTCGTTCATCGGCTGCGGGGCCGAGACGGAGCTGCGCGCGATGCTGCTCGACCGTCTCGGCCCGCTGGGAGTGCCGATCCTGTGGGGCTTCCCGGCCGGTCACGGCCGCCCCCAGCTCACCCTCCCGTTCGGGCGGCGGGCCGAGCTGTCGGCCGGACGGCGGGGCCGGTTGCGCTTCTACGGCTGACGCAGCTCCGCGCCCACCTCGTGCATGTGCCCGAGCGCCTGCCGGTACGACTCCAGCAGACCGGTCTCGGCGTACGGCAGGCCCACCCGGGCGCAGTGCTCACGGACCAGCGGCTGGAGCCTGCGCAGGTTGCAGCGCGGAACGCTCGGGAACAGGTGGTGCTCGATCTGGTAGTTCAGCCCGCCCAGCAGCCAGTCGTTCACCCGGCCGCTCCGGATGTTGCGCGAGGTCAGCACCTGGCTGCGCAGGTGGTCCCAGCGCTCCCCCGGCGCGGGCATCGCCATGCCCTTGTGGTTGGGCGCGAACGCGCACCCCAGGTGCAGCCCGAACACCGCCTGGTGCAGCAGGACGAACGCCACCGCCTGCGCCGGGTCCATCAGCGTGAACGCCAGCGCGAAGTAGGCGGCGGTGTGCACGGCGAGCAGCCCGCCTTCGAGGATCCGCTCCCGCACCGGCCGGTTCCGCAGGTCGAGCACGCCGGCCACCCGCAGCGCCCACCCCTCGAACGTCAGCAGCGGGAAGAACAGCCGCGCCTGGTGCCGGGTCATCCACGCCGCGAACCCGTTGCGCCCGGCGGCCTGCTCGGCGGTCCACACCAGCACCCCCGCCGCCACGTCCGGGTCCTTGTCGACGTGGTTGGGGTTGGCGTGGTGGCGGTTGTGCTTGTCGTTCCACCACCCGTAGCTCATCCCGGTCATCAGGTTCCCGAACAGCAGCCCCAGCCACCGGTTGGCCCGCGGCGTCCGCGCGATCTGCCGGTGCCCGGCGTCGTGCCCGAGGAACCCGGTCCGCGCCGACACCACCGCCGCCGGCACCGCCAGCGCCACCGCCCACCAGGCCCCGCCGGCCAGCGCCACCGCCAGCCAGATCGCCGCCGTGGCCAGCACGTTCATCGCGATGACGGCGGCGTAGTAACCACGCCGCCGCTCCAGCAGCCCGCTTTCACGGACCTGCCGGGCCAGCGGCGCGAAGTCGCTTCCGGCCGCGCGGCGCGGACGGGCCGGACGGGGCGGGACAAGCGTCTGGGGCATGAATGCGTTCCCTGTCGTCGTCGAACGGTCGTCTGACTGCACGCTATGGATCCAGCTCCCGGCCCCACGCCCCGCTCAAGAGCCAGATCCCATCTCCCCCGCAGGTCCCAGTCCGCCCTCATACCCGTACGAACCCGGAACCACGTCCGGAGCGGGCACCCGGCCGGAAGTGGCTTTTCGCCGCGGCCGGAGCATGACAGCATCCGTTCATGCACGCGACACGAAAGGGCCATGCCGCGTAGACGGCCCGCCCGGCTCCGCGCCGAACGACTCCCCCGCCACCGCCCGAAGGGGCCGGGCGTCACACCACGCGTCTCGACGATCCCCGGCCTTTCTCCCCGTGGCCGTGTCCTGCTCGCCCGGCTGGAGCATTCACGGCTGTGGCCGGGCGCCGCCGAGGAGGCGCTGGCCGCCTGGGCCCGGTTCCTGCGCGATCCGTACCACCGGCTGTTCGATCCGCGATGGGGATGCGGAATCATGGCCTGCTGCCCGGATCCACTGGAGCTCCGCCGGATCCTGGAGATCATCGCGCACGCCCTCCCGCCGCGTGATGCGCGAACATGGAGACGCCGCCTCGCCGCCCTCGACGACCTGTGGTGAGACACCGCCGCTCTGGCCCGTCGTCTGCTCCTCCCGAGCCGAAGTCGTTGCCCTTCACCACGCGCGGAGGGGATGATCGTCGGATCGGCGGCCGGTGGAGGTGTCCCATGAACGGCGGATTGATCGGCATGCTGGTCGGCGGATCGACGGGACTGCTGTGGGGCGCCGTCAGCGGCGACAGGGCCGGCGCGGCCGGAACCGGCCTGTTCGGTGCCCTCGCGGGCTCGTGGATCGGCCTGGTCGTGCTGTCCCGACGCAGCCGCCGCGACCGACGCTGACATGTTCGCCGTCCGACCCGGTGGCGGGTGAGAGGAAGCCACCGCGCACGGGCTTCGATGACGGCGAAATCTTCGGGCGACGAGGAACGCGGCGGCAGACCGGCCGAAACCGGATCTGCTCAGTGAGTGGAGGCCGAACACGACTCCGGCGCCGTCATCGGAGAGCCGAGGAGACCGGAATCCGCCCCCGGCCGGGGAGTACGAGCGCCGCGCCACGCGTCTCGACGATACAATTCACGAACATCGATCATGCTCCAGGTACTCCACCGACACCGAAATCCACGAGCAGACGACGCCACCCCTCACCGGCATGGCCGAACATCCGGCCCCTATGCTCAGAGACATGACGATTCAGCGAATGGACCACGTCGGCATCGTTGTAGATGACCTCAAGGCCGCCATTGCGTTCTTTACCGAACTCGGTATGGAACTGGAGGGCGAGATGCCGGTCGAGGGACAGTGGGTGGACCGTGTCGTCGGACTCGACGGCGTCCGAGTCGACATCGCAATGATGCGGACCCCGGACGGCCACGGCCGGCTCGAGCTGACGAAGTTCCACACGCCGGCGGCGGTCAGGGCCGAGCCGGAAAACGCACCGGCGAACATACTGGGCATACGTCGCATCATGTTCGCCGTCGAAGACATCGAGGACGTCATTGCCCGCCTGCGCACCCACGGCGCCGAACTCGTCGGCGAGGTGGCGCAGTACGAGGACAGCTATCGGCTCTGTTACGTCCGCGGCCCCGAGGGCATCATCATCGCCCTGGCCGAGCAGCTCAACTGAACGCCGCCGAAGGAGCCGTTCCCCAAGGAATCACCCGGACACGGCAACAGCAAGATCCACGGCAAGCCCGCCACCCGTCAACCGGCCCGGCCCCTCGAAGACCTCAAGACCTGCCCCTTCTCGAACACGCCCCAAGTGGCCGCGGGCGCCGATGTAAGGCGCGATGCGATGTTGACGCATGACATCGGCCGTGCTTGTGTAGGCCATGTGAAGCATCTGGGCATTCTTGCGCACAGCGTAGAAGGGGCCTCGCTGTGCTTCCGCGCTTTCTGCCAGGAGGGATTCCGGGAACTGGGTCCCCATGAGCATCCGGACGTGACGCTGGACTGTATCGCCATGGGGCGCAGCATGCCGGCGTGGGACGCGGGGGATTACGCCTCGATTCGGGCCACGCTCGGTGTGAGCGTGCAACGGCTTACCCTCGCCGGGGCGGATTTCTTCGTGTGCCCGGACAACACGGCGCACATGGCACTGGAACATCCGGGAGAAGAACTCGCGATTCCTGGCCTGCACATCGCCGAGGTGGTCGCCGACCAGGCCGCTCGGAACGGCTACGGCCGTGTTGGCGTGCTCGGCACCAAGTACCTCATGGACGGCCCGGTGTACCGCCGCGCGTTCGCCTCACGGGGCATCGCCGCCGAAGTCCCGGACGAGCAGGATCGTCACCTCATCAACAAGGTCATCTTCGATGAGCTGGTGAACGGTGAGTTCTCCCTAAGCTCGCGCGAAGAGTACGTTCGCATCATCGAGAAGCTGGCGGCTCGAGGCTGTGACGCCGTCGCTCTCGTGTGCACCGAGATACCCCTCCTGGTGACGCCCGACGTCTCTCCGCTGCCCACACTGGACTCGACCCGCCTGCTGGCCCGTGCCGCCTTCGACGTCGCCATCGGACGCCGACCGTTCCCGACGTGGCGGGGCGGGCCGATCGCAGACTGATCCGAGGTACGTGGACCGGCCTGGCCGACCCCGAACGGCGGACTGAGAGACGTACGGCCGCAGGCGCTCAGCGCCGCTCGAGCTGTCTGGTCGGCCACCGCGGGACGGCCGACGCCGAACAACCCTACCGGTCACAGATCAGGCCGATGATCAAGGAAGGCGCTACGGCCATGGACCGCATCTTCCCGGCCGAACCTGATGGCACGTAATGACGCGCGGTCACCCGGCGAGCACAGAGGCCGGTTTCCTTACCCAGAACCGGCCTCTGCCCTGTAGCCGCAGCAAGAATCGAACTTGCGCCCCTCGCTTGTAAGGAGACGTGATCATCAGCTCCCCTTCGTGACCTGCGCCCACCGTCGCCCGGCACCCCCGGCCGGCGGCGCTCGCCTCGGCTCTAATGGCACGCTAATGGCACGACGATCATGCTCGTCCTCGTACGTCACCAGGGATCTCCGAGGTCGTCTCCCGGCCGCGCTCCTCCCGACATCTGGCACGCGAATGGCACAGCGATCATGCTCGACCGGACTGGCGCGTCCCGCGCACCACTCCCCCGCCTGGTCTTCCCGTCTGCCGTCGTCCCACTCTCCGGGGAGCGGGCCAGGGCCAGGGCGTGAAGGTGGAGCGCCCCACTGGACGAACGGCCTTCGCGCCCTGACCCTGGTCTGCTCGGCTCTGCCTGGGACGGCGGTGGGCGGGAAGGCCAGGCCCTCACCGTCACCACAGACCACCGGTACGGGTGCGGGCTGGGCTTCCCGGAGCCGGAGTGCCCCCGCCGGAGGCGCCGTTCAAGGTCCGGCCATCGTGGGAGCCGCATATGACCGGCACCCCACGCCGCACGTGCTTGGCTGCGGTGGTGGTGCGAACTACTCCTGGCTCTCGCGCTCTTGCGGGGCTGTACGTACCTGCCTGAGGCTTCCCAGGGCTCTGCTGACCACGAACCCCCAGAGCACAGAGACTCCCAGCAGCGGCAGGAAGAAGAAGTACGCACCGGCGAGAAGGGCGCCGAGGGTGGCCGCGATCAGGCAGAGGAAGCCGACCACGTAGCCGGAGAACATGGCCCATCCGGCCCATGCGTGGTCCCGGAGGTAGAGCCGGTGCAAGACGAGCATGCCGATTACGGCTACCGGTTGAACGATCCACTGCAACGCATGGCCCATGAGGGTGATCGTCCCACTGGCCGCAGGATGAGAGAAGGCCTGCGGTGCATGCCCGTGACGGCTGGTGCGGTGTGACGCATACGGCGGTGTCCCGATGCACGGCCCGGCGGTCCGCCGCCCGAGGACCGGCGCCCACGCCGCACGCGTCGGGCGGCGCGGCCGGCGGGCCGCAGCGCCGCCGCTCTTGATCCCAAACAGCCCAATTCGGCAACTACACGAAGTAGTGCTCTCTGTGTAGCCATGTCGCGACAGAAGACTGAAATCGGTGGATCGTGAGGCGCTAGCAAACTATCCTGCCAGGATGGCGAACATCAACGACGGTGACAATATTCCTGCAAATATCCCGCAGGACATCCCTCCTCACGGGAAGCTGGAAGAGGGAATAACAGAGGACCTACTCTTTGACGCTATACGTAAGTCTGGATATCCATTTCAGGCGGAAGTTTCGAATAAAATAGCGTCAGAGCTCAATAAGATGAGCCTATCCTTCAACATTCAAGAAGAGTGGGTCTACGTCGACGGCGATTCAAACTCCCCTCGCTCGCTAGACATTTTTGCCGAGATTGCCTTGCCTTCCGGTGAGGATGACCTCAACGAGAAAGGTTCAAGGCCTACAAGAATCCGGCCGTTTATCAATCTCCTCATTGAGTGCAAGCAAAGTTCACTCCCTTATGTATTCTTCCTGCGAGATAGCGCGACAACATCCAAAGTCAGATATCCTGAGATGGTGGGCCTCCCTCACAAGAACCTACGCATCTTCGGGGCCCCTGAAGAATATAGCGAAGGATTCTCTTTTTGCATGCCCATTCATGATCTGCTGGGCTCATATGAGCTAATATCCTGCAATATCCCCGCCCCCTTTGCTGTATCCTTCGCAAAGGCCGTCCGCAAGGGGGCGAAACTGGAACTTACTGGCGAAGAAACATATCGCTCCATAACCTTGCCCCCAATGAAGGCAGCTGACTATCTTAAGGGTCAATACTCTCTCAATCCCAAGCATAAATTCTTCTCTCTCAGGTTTCTTGTATGTATAGCTGTTGTCCGCGCTCCAATGATTGGGACTTATCTACATGAGGGGCGTAGCATACTTGTAAGCATGCCGTGGGTGCGTACGGGAAGGATGGGTCCAGCAGCACCAGAAGACAACTTTGGCGCCAACACTTTGCGATACTTTGACATCGTCCATGATTACCTGTCCACCTATCTGGATGTAATCCTAAAGGACCTAAGGGAACTGGCACGTCGCGCAGTTTCCATCTCAGATCCACTGGCGGATGGACATGCCATTACAGTTGGAAGGGGCGATCCCCCTATCTCACTATTCAAGAACTACCCGAGGATAGGAAAAAATATCTGAAGGAGGACTTTCCTGACATCACCATCGCGCATCAGGGTGGCATAATGGTAGGCTTCCAAGCTTCAAGCGATATTCCAGAGGGGCACATAGTGCATCTTGATTTTCCCAGGGAAATGTATGAGCAAGACCGGTCTGCCGAAGAGGATGAATCCAGGAATTCTCCCGACGTGTAAGAAGCGACCTGGATAGCCGCCCCTGATGTCAGACATGGTCTCGGGCTAGGGCTAGGGCTTCTTCGTAGTTGGCGACCCATTCGGCTTCGCGGTGCTCTTGGGGCATGGCGTCGAGGCCGGCTGCGATCATGTCGGCGGCTTGGCGGTACTGGTGGGCGTCGAGGTGGGCCAGGCCGATTTGGACGTGGAAGAACGGTTCGTTGTACCAGTAGACGGACGGGGGCGGCTCGTCGGCGCGGGCTGCCAGGGCGGCGGCCTGGTCGAGGTAGTGGTTCATCTGTGTGAGGTCGCCTAGTGTCGTGAGTCAATAATTCGTTGTCACCCGTTAGGCTAGGGCGATGCCGAGCCCGAAGCTTGCTCCCGTGGTGTTGTCCGATGAGGAACGGTCGGTGCTGACCGGGTGGGCGCGTCGCCGGAAGACCTCGCAGGCGTTGGCGTTGCGGTCGCGGATCGTGCTGGCCTGTGCGGAGGGCGGCACGATCGGTGAGGTCGCACGGCAGGTCGGGGTCTCGCGGAACACGGTGTCGAAGTGGCGTTCACGGTTTGTGGCCGACCGGCTGGAGGGCCTGTCGGACGAGCCGCGTCCGGGCCGGCCGCGCTCGATCACCGATGAGCGGGTCGAGCAGGTCATCACCAAGACGCTGGAGGAGACGCCCGGGCGCGACACCCACTGGTCGACCCGGTCGATGGCGTCGGCGACCGGGATGTCGCAGTCGGCCATTTCCCGGATCTGGCGGGCTTTCGGGCTCAAGCCGCATGCGATCGAGACCTGGAAGCTGTCGGCCGATCCGCAGTTCATCGACAAGGTCCGCGACGTCGTGGGCCTGTACCTGAATCCGCCCGAGAACGCCCTGGTCCTGGCCGTCGACGAGAAGAGCCAGATCCAGGCGATCGACCGCACCGCCCCCATCCTGCCGATCATGCCCACCACGCCGGCCAGGATGACGCACGACTACGTCCGGCACGGCACCACCAGCCTGTTCGCCGCCCTGGACATCGCCGGCGGTTCGGTCATCGCCCAGCATTACCGCAGGCACCGCCATCAGGAGTTCCTGCGCTTTTTGAAGCTGATCGACGCCGCGGTCCCCAAGGAGCTGGACCTGCACCTGGTGCTGGACAACTACGCCACCCACAAGACCCCCAAGGTGAAGGAATGGCTCTTGCGCCACCCGCGGTTCCACCTGCACTTCACCCCCACCGGCAGTTCATGGCTGAACCTGGTGGAACGCTGGTTCGCCGAACTGACCAACCGCAAACTCCGCCGCTCCGCCCACCGCAGCGTCACCGAACTCGAAGCCGACGTCCGCCGGTGGATCAACGAGTGGAACACCGACCCCAAGCCGTTCGTGTGGACCAAGACCGCCGACGAGATCCTCGACACCCTCGGCGCCTACTGCCAACGAATTAACGACTCACGACACTAGGGCGGTGTTGACGAACGGTAGGACTACTACCGGGATGCCTAGGTTGGGGGCTTCGGCGAGGATGCCCAAAGCGTAGGTGTCGGCTATGCCGTTGGCCCATTTGTTGATGGTGTTGTACGTGGCGGGGGCCACGATGATGGCGTCTGCCTTGGGGGAACGGGGCTCGCCTGGTTTGCGGTAGTCGCTGCGTACGGGGTGGCCGGTTTGGGCTTCCAGGGCAGCGGTGTCGATGAAGTCCAGGGCGGCGGGGGTGGCGATGATCTGGACGTCCCAGCCTCGTTGGTGGGCGAGGGTGACGAGCTTCCCGACGTCGCCGGCCGGGCCTGCCGCGCACACGATGACGTAGAGGACTCGGCGGCGGTCGGGCTCGGTCATAGGCAAGTCAGCGGGAGTTGGATGAGGCCGCGAAGAGTGCCAGCACGGGCGCGAAGCTTTGCACGAGTGAGTCGAGGACGGCTTTGCCCTTCTCGGCGGTTCCCAGTGAGGGGCGGCCGATGATGCCGCTTCGGGTGTAGTGCTGCATGCCTGTGGTGTGCAGGTGGCGGCGGTCGTCGGCCAGGTGGTCGGCGTTTTGGTAGCCGTCGCGTACGAGGTCGGGGGCTACGTGCAGCAGTAGTGAGGTTTCGATCTCACCGGCGTGCATGTCCTCTGAGGCCGTGGTGGTGAGTCCGCCTGCGGTTCGGGCCTCGTTCCAGTCGGCGTTCTGGGGGAACAGGGCCATGGGGCGGCCTGTGGCGTTGGCCTCCTGGACCATGTTGCCCAGAACGTAGTTTCCGCCGTGGCCGTTCACGACTACCAGGGCGGTGATGCCGTTGCGGGTGATGGAGTCGAAGACATCGGTGACCACCGAATACAGGGTGCGGGCGGAGATGCTCGCCGTTCCCGGCCATGCGCTGTGTTCGTGGGAGCAGGAGATGGTCACCGGCGGCAGCAGGAGCAGCGGGTAGGCGGCGGCGAGTTCGCGGGCTATCGCGGTGGCGACGATGGTGTCTGTGATGAGCGGCAGGTGGTCGCCGTGCTGCTCGAAGCTTCCCACGGGGAGGAGGGCGATGGATGCTTGCCGTTCTCGCTCGTCCGTGGTCGTCGCGGTGGGGAGCAGGTGGTTCACGGCTCGCCTTCCTAGACCGGTGGCTGTGATGCGCTCGTCAGCAGGTCCAGCTCTCTCGACAAGTCTGACACGGCGGGATCATGAGACCACCTGGTGATGCGGCGGCGCAGGCGTTCAAGCTGGGTGATCACGCGGGCCGACCCGAGTGAGCGGGTGAGGGTCAGGGCTTGCTGCGCCACGGTCAGGGCCTCGCTCGGCTTGTCTGCGGCGGCATAGGCGTTCGCCAGTCTGGCCAGGCAGAGGGCTTGGTCTCGCAACTGGGTGGAGCCGTTCATCCTGGCTCGGCTCTCCTCGAACGCCGGGAGGGCTGCGACGGGATGGCCGAGGTGGGTCCAGGCCGCGCCGATCTCCATCTCAACGTAGGCCGGTGAGCAGTAGGAGGCCCGGTCGTGCTCTTCCTGGGCGATGCCGGCGGCGGCCTGGACAAGAGCCTCCTCGGCGTCCGCCTCGAACTCTCTCCTCTGGCGGAGCATGGCGTGTGCGTTCGCGCGCTGCCGCAGGATGACCGCGCGCAGTCGGGGTGTGAGGGCGTCGGCGTTCTTCAGGGCGGTGTTCGCCAGTGCCAGAGCGCGGGCGGGATCGCCGTCGTCGGTGGCGATGTTGCTCTTGCGCATGAGGATGTAGGAGATGACGCGCTGGTCATCCAGCTCCATGGCGTATTCAAGGGCTCGATCGGTCCAGTACATCGCGCCCTTGAAATCGCCTGCGTCCTGATGAAGCCATCCGCAGAACTCGATGAACTCGCTTCCGAAGCTGAGCGCTTCGATCCGATCGGCCCCACGGGTCGTCTGGCAGGCACGTTCGATCAGTGATGTCTGGTTCCGGACGGCGGGCAGGATGAACAGCGGTCCCATGAGGGCATCGGCCTGAATGTGCGCCTTGAGGACTTCGCGCAGTCCCGTGATGACAGGCGGGGTGGTCACGGTCGGCAGGTTGCCCAGTTTCGCAACCGGTTCGGCTGGGTTGTTGCTGACCTTGCGGGGTGCGAGTCCGAGCTCCATGCGGGCGGGGTCGGGCATGTCGAGGCCGTCTGCGATGCGTTCGAAGACCTCGAGGGTGAGGACCTGGCGGCCTCGGGGCTTCATGGTCTCGCTGACCTTGCCCTGGGTCATGCCGCAGGCGATGGCGATTTGGGTTTGGCTGGCTCCGGCGTACTGGCGCAACAGGCGAAAAAGTCAGCCTATGTCGCGGTTGCGCAGAGCATCGAGAGTTTCGGGACGCTGCCACAGGTCGGCCGGAACCTCGAGGGGGTCTTGGGCGCGTCCCGGCATGGCATCTCCCTGGTGACTGCCGTGCGATGACCGTTCCTGGACTGAGCATAGATCCCGCCAAGGGATATCGCCTGGTAATGGGCTGACCAGAGGCGGTCGGCGAATCTTTGACACATGCCACGAGGTGAGGCGAGCGGCGGCACGCGGTGTCCGTCATTAGTCGACGCGGCTGGAAGCGGATTTCGGCCGGCCGCGGCTTGGCGGTGGGGCGGAGTCGGAGGGTCGGCGGATCCCTGGCACTGGTGTTCGCCGTCGTCGGGGGTTGTGGCGGCGTGATGGCTGCGGGACCGGTGGCGTGAGCAGTGGTCGTGGTGCGGCTGTGTCCTCCGGGCCGGGCGTGCCCGGAGGGGCCCTCTGGCGCGTCGCCGGTCCCGCTCTCCGGGTGATCAAGGGGAGTGGGTGTCATGGGTTTTGATCGGGAGCGGTTTGCGGCGGCGAACGTGGCGGGGGCGTTCGGGCCTCGCAGGCTGTATCTGGCGGCGCTGGATGCGGTGTTCATCGCGCGGCAGGGCGTGGGATGCGGGGTGGTGGTCCGGGAGGGCGGGCCGGTGCTGCGAGTGGTCGCAGAGGGTGCGGCCGGGCGGGCGGTGGAGGTCGGGTGCGACTTTCTGGACGGCCGCTGGTGGTTCACCTGGGCCGACAGTGGCCGGACGATCGGGGTGGTGGAGGATCCGCGGGCGGTGGCCGATGAGGTCGTCCGCGTCCTCCGCGTCGAGGCGGCGCGGTGAGCGTTCGGGCGTCTGATCCCGGTGACGGTGCGTCAGAGATCGAGGAGTGGTTTCTGCGGGCGGTGATCCGGGTGTACGGGCCGTGGGTGACCTCCGATGTGGTCAACGCCGAGGAACGTCGGCTCGCCGCGCGGCGGGTGACTCATGCGCGCCGGACACTGGCGGAACTGGACTCGGGCGCGGACTCGGTGCGGGCAGCGCTGCCGCGTGGGCGGTCGGGGGCGTGGGGCGCTGGGCGGTGACGCAGCGAAGCGGTCGGCCTGGATGTATCGGGTGAGGCCGGAGCCGTGTGCGGTGGATCAGCACGGTGCTGGTCGCGGCGGCCTGGGGCGCGACCGACCCGGGACGTGCTCCCCAGATCGGCCGATGACGCGAACGCCCCGGTTCCGTGATCGGAGGCGGGGCGTTGTGGCTGGTGGGCGCAGCAAGGATCGAACTTGCGACCCCTCGCTTGTAAGGCGAGTGCTCTACCACTGAGCTATGCGCCCGGAACGGGGGTCGGGCGGACCCCGCGACCGGGAAAGCGTACCCGGTCCGAGGGGGCGATCGCGAAACGGTTATGGGGCGTTGGGGCGGGATGCGGCGGGTGCGGTGAACCGGGTGCGGGCGGAGATCATCTCAGTGGGGTGATGAGCGGACAGGCGGGTGAGCCGGGCGCGGTGCGGAGCTTCGGCGTCGATCTGCGCGGGATCGTGGACCTGCTCAGCCGGCATCTGTACAGCGGTCCCCGGGTCTACGTGCGCGAGCTGCTGCAGAACGCGGTGGACGCGATCACCGCGCGCGGCGGGGGCCGGGGCACCGCGATCCGCATCGAGGCGCGGGGGGACGGGGAGCTGCGGATCCACGACACGGGGATCGGGTTGACCGAGCCGCAGGTGCACGAGCTTCTGGCGACGATCGGCAACTCCTCCAAGCGGGATCCGCTGGGGTTCGCGCGGCACGACTTCCTCGGGCAGTTCGGGATCGGGTTGCTGTCGTGCTTCCTGGTCGCGGACGAGATCGAGGTCGTGACCAGGAGCGCCGTCGAGGACGCGCCCGCCGTCGTGTGGCGCGGACATGCCGATGGGCACTACACGGTGCGGCAGGGGCGGCGTGAGGAGGCCGGCACCACCGTCGCCCTGCGCGCTCGCCGGGACTTCGAGCACTGGCTGGAGCCGTCCACGGTCATGGAGCTGGCGCGGCACTACGGGGCGCTGCTCCCCTACGACGTCCGGGTGAACGGGGAGCCGGTCACCGAAGGGACGCCGCCCTGGGAGCGCGCCTGGCCGACGGAGCGGGAACGCCGGGAGGCTCTTCTCCAGTACGGCACGCGGGTCGTGGGCACGACGCCGTTCGACGTGATCGACCTGGCGGTGCCCGAGGCGGGGCTGCGCGGCGTGGCGTACGTGCTGCCGTACCAGACGAGCCCGGGCGAGCCGGCGGCGCACCGGGTCTACCTCAAGCGCATGCTCATGGGCGACCGGGTCGAGCGGATCCTGCCGGAGTGGGCGTTCTTCGTCCGCTGCGTGCTCAACAGCGACGAGCTGCGGCCCACCGCGAGCCGGGAGCAGTTGTACGACGACGAACTGCTCGACGGCACGCGCAAGGCGCTGGGCGGGCAGTTGCGCGGCTGGCTGCTGCGGCTGGCGGCGGCCGAGCCCGAACGGCTGCGCGCCTTCCTGGAGGTGCACAGTCTCGGCGTGAAGGCCATGGCGGCGCGCGACGTGGAGATGCTGCGCGTCGTGGACGAGTGGGTCGCGTTCCAGACCAGCGAGGGCGCGGTCGCGCTCGCCGAGTTCCGGGCCCGGCACCGCGCGATCCGCTACACCGCGCGGGTCGAGGAGTTCCAGCAGTTCGCGAGCATCGCCGCCGCGCAGGGCATCGCCCTGGTGAACGGCGGCTACGCCTACGACCCCGAGATCCTGGAGCGGCTGCGGCTGATCGATCCGGACCTTGACGTGCGGAGGCTGGATCCGGCCGAGCTGGCCACCCGGCTCGATCCGGTCGGCCCGGCCGTCGCGTTCGCCGCCCGCGACTTCCTCCGCGTCGCCGAACGCACCCTCGCGGGCCACGGCTGCGAGCCGACCCTGCGCGAGTTCTCCCCGGCCACGCTGCCGGTGCTGTACCTGGAGGGAACGCGCCCCGTCGCCGACGCGCGGGAGGCGGGAGGGGTGTGGGCGGAGTTCGCCGACGACGCCGAGGAGCAGGCGCGGCCCTCGCTCGTGTTCAACCACCGCAACCCGCTGGTCGCCCGCCTGACCAGCACCGTGAACGCCGAGGTGGTCGCGCTCGCGGTCGAGGCGCTGTACGGGTACGCGCTGCTGGCCGGGCGCCGCCCCATGCGCCCGGACGACGTGGCGGGGGTGAACCGGGCGTTCCTCGGCCTCGTCGAGCACGCCGTCCGCCGGGACGCGCCGTGACCGCCGGCAGGCAGGAGCTGCGGGCGCGACTCGACGCGGCGTACGAGCTCGACGGCGGATCAGAGGGCTACCGCGCGGCGACGAAGGCGATCCTCCCCCACGCCGAGGCCCTCGGCGACTTTGAGCTGCTGTTCGAGGCCCGCCTCGCCTACACGTTCGGGCTGCGCAGCAAGCCGTGGAAGAACAACCCCCGGGAGGTCACCGGGGAGTGGCTCGCCGTGCTGCGCCAGTGCCTGCTGATGTGGCACGCCGAGCCGCACCGCTACCCCGAGGGCAACGTCTCGGCGATGTGGGCGCAGCTCTGCCAGGTCCTCGACGCGTTCGTCCGGTTGTTCCCCGAGCCCGCCGACCGGATACGGCGGCTGATCGACGAGCTGGAACGACACTGTCCGCCCGGGCATGGCGCGCGTTACGTGCTGGACCACGAGCGCCTGCAGCTCGCGGCGCGGTGCGGGAACCTCGACGAGGTCGAGCGGCTGTGGCGGCGGCTGCGCGCGCAGGATCCGCCGGAGGGGATCCTGGTGCCCGCCGGCGTGGCCGCGCAGAACGCCATCATGTGGGCGCGGCTCGGCAGGGACGACCGTGCCGTCGAGGCGCTGGCCCCGGTGCTCGCCGGGCAGGTCCCCACAGGTGAGGGCGTGGACCTCGAGGATCGGCTGCTCATGCCGTACCTGCGCCTGGGGCGCCTGGACGAGGCGGTCGCGGCGCACCAGCGCACGTACACGCGTCCCGGCATGAAGCTCGAGGAGCTCGCCGCGCACCTGGAGTTCTGCGCCCGCACCGGCAACGAGGAACGCGGCCTCGACGTGCTCCACCGCAACCTCGGGCGCATCGACTACGGCTTCGCGTCCCACGTGACCGCGAGATTCGACGCGATGTGGACGGCGGCAGCGGCGGCGCTGCTGTGCCGGCGCGCCGCCGAGAAGGGCCTCGACCGGGAGTGGGTCTGGGAGTGCGACTGCGAGGGCCCCGACTGCGGGTCGATGGCCGTCTACACCTACACCGAACTGGGCGCGAACCTCCGCTGGAGCGCGATGGACTTCGCCGAGCGCATGGACGAGCTGAACGGCACGTCGCACCTGAGCGAGCGGATCGACGCGCTGCTGCACGCCGAGCCGATCGTCGACCGGCTCGACCTGCCGCCCGACGCCGCGCCGCCCCGCCACCGCGCCGTTCCCCGGCTGTCGCCGCACCTGGACGCCACCGACGCCGACGGCCTGCGCCGGACCCTGGACCGGGCGCGCGCGATGGAGCCCGGCGTGCCGCGGATCCGCCTGATCCAGCGGGTGATGCAGAACGCGATGGCGGGCGGCGAGGCGGCGGTTCTGCTGGACGCCCGGTTCGCGCTGCTGGAGGATCTGCTGCGGCCCGGCCGGGAGGACTGGCGCACCGACCTGTTCGCCTGCCTGGTCGAGCTGTTCCGCGCGCACGACGCCCGGCCGGCCCTGCTCGGCGCGGACCGGCCGGCGGTGATGTGGCGGGCCGTGCCGATCCTGCTGCCCCGCGTGCTGACGCGTTTCGGCGCGCATCTGCGGCAGATCCGCGCGTTCCTCGACCTCCTGGAGCGGCACTGCCGTCCCGGTGCCGACGACCTGCACCACGTGCGGTGGTTCCGGACATGGGTCGAGGCGCGCGCCGGTGACCGGGACGCGGCGCGGGCGGCCTGGGCGCGTTTCCAGGCGTTGCCGCGCGTCGGCCGCTTCACCGCCCGGGAGTACGTACTGCGCAGTGTCCGGTGGTGGCTCGATCTCGGCTGCGACCCTGAGGCGTTCGAGGCGATGGAACCGCTCCTGGACACGGGCGACACCGGACGCGAGGACTATCTGCTCCCCGCCTACCTGCGCGCCGGACGCCTGGACAAGGCCGCCGAGGTGCACGAACGCACCCACCGGACGGCGCGGGAGGCACCCGAGGTGGCGGCGCACCTGGAGTTCTGCGCGCGGACGGGCGCGCTGGACCGCGGGCGTGAGATCCTCCGGCGTTCACTCGGCCTGTTCCACGTCCCGCCCGGCGACAGGGGGTTCGAGTTCGACCGGTTGCGGGCGTTCGCCGCGGCGATCCTGCTGAGCGAACGCGTGGTGGCGGCCGGTCGCGACGAGACCTGGACCTGGCCCGCCGACGAGTGCTGCCCTCCCGAGGACGGCTGGAGTCACGCCAGGATGGCCGGGGCGTGCCGCGATCTCCTCACCGTCTACTCCCGGCGCTGGGAGGAGATCCTCGGCACCGACTTCCACACCCGCGCCGCCCTCGCCCTGGCCGACGGCGGCTGAACGGAGCGTCGGCGGGGGCTACAGGGAGGGGTCGGGGCCGTCGGGGCGGCGTTCGGCCAGGAAGCGCTCGAACTCGGCGCCGAGTTCCTCGGCGGTGGGCATCTCCTGCTCGGTGGCCAGCAGGCTCTCGCGTTCGGCGGCACCGGCGAAGGCGTCGTACTGGGCCTCCAGGGCGCGGACGACCTTGAGGACCTCCTCGTTGCCGGCGACCTGCTCGGCGATCTCGGCCTCGGTGCGGACGGCGGCCTCGCGGAGGGCGTCCGACGGCAGGACCAGGCCGGTGGAGGCGATCACGGCGTCGAGGGCGGCGACCGCGGCGGTGGGATAGGCGGCCTGGGCCAGGTAGTGGGGGACGTGGACGGCGTAGCCGATGGCGTCGTGGCCGGCCTCGCCCAGGCGGTACTCCAGGAGGGCGGCGGCGCTGCCGGGAACCTGGACGCGGTCGAACATCGAACTGCGGGTGATCAGCTCGGGGCGGGTGGCGTGCGGGGTGATGCCGATGGGGCGGGTGTGCGGGACGCCCATCGGGATGCCGTGGAAGGTGACCGAGAGGCTGACGCCGAGCCGTTCGATCAGGGAGCGGACGGAGGCGACGAAGCCCTCCCACAGGCGGTCGGGCTCGGGGCCGGTGAGGTAGAAGAACGGGCTGCCGGCCTCGTCGCGGACCAGGTGGACGACCAGCTCGGGGGCGTCGTACTCGGCCCAGTGGTCGCGGTCGTAGACCATCGGCGGGCGGCGGGCCCGGTAGTCGATCAGGGAGTCGACGTCGAAGCGGGCGATCACCCGGTGCTCCAGCGAGTCCAGCAGGTGCTCGCGCACCAGCTGGGCCACCGAGCCCGCGTCCACGAAGCCGTCCAGGTTGTAGAGCAGGACGGGGCCCGACATCTGCGGCAGGTCGCCGGACAGCTCGTACAGGTCCTCAGGGTTGCGCACGTCTCCCCCAGCTCGTCCCGTCTTCACCGAACCTTTCCGGCCTCGCCCGTGTCCCGCCTCGGTGTCCGTGAAGGTGAGCCGGGGCGCTGCCCGCCGTCCCGGGCCGGGCCCGGTGGGCTCGTCGAAAGGTTCGCTTTACCCAAACATAGGACATCGCGGGGTTCGTCCCACCACGCGCGGACGCCGCCGAGCCCGCCGCCGGGTGTTTCAGCCGGTCACCGGCTCGGTGAAGACCCGGCTGGCGAGGAAGTCCGCGGGCCGCAGCACGGTGAGGTCGGCCAGGTCCACCCGGCCGCCCTCGGCGATGAGGCGGTTGGCGTGCCGGAGCCGGGCGCGCTCGATGGCGTTGCGGACCGACCGGGCGTTGGCGAACCGGGGGCGGGTGCGGCGCCGTTCCAGATAGTCGCGGAACACCGGCTCGGTCTCGGGGGCCAGCGCGTAGCCCTCGCGTTCGACCATCAGCCGCCCGATGGCCTCCAGCTCGTCCACCGTGTAGTCGGGGAAGTCGATGTGGTGGGCGATCCGGGAGCTCATCCCGGGGTTGGAGGCGAAGAACGAGTCCATCCGGTCCTTGTAGCCGGCCAGCACCACCACCAGGTCGTCGCGCTGGTTCTCCATGACCTGGAGCAGGATCTCGATGGCCTCCTGCCCGTAGTCGCGCTCGTTCTCGGCCCGGTACAGGTAGTACGCCTCGTCGATGAACAGCACCCCGCCCATGGCCCGCTTGAGGACCTCCTTGGTCTTGGGCGCGGTGTGCCCCACGTACTGGCCGACCAGGTCGTCGCGGGTCACCGACACCAGGTGCCCCTTGCGGATGTAGCCGAGCCGGTGCAGCAGCTCCGCCAGCCGCACCGCGACGGTGGTCTTGCCGGTCCCGGGACTGCCGGTGAAGCACATGTGCAGGTTGGGCCGCCCCGAGTCGATCCCGAAGCGGGACCGCGCCCGGTCCACCAGCAGCAGCGCCGCGATCTCCCGGATCCGCGTCTTGACCGGCGCCAGCCCCACCAGCTCGGCGTCCAGCGCGTCCAGCACCTCGTCGACCTGCGTCCCGGAACGTTCCGCCGCCAGATCGATCGACGCGTCCGGCGGCAGCGCCTCCGGCGCGCTCTCCGCCTCCTCGGCCGAGCCGTTCACCCCGGCCCGCATCCCGAATCCCATCCGTCCGGTCACTGCCCGAATTCCTTCCACTGTGAACGTCAAGAAGCCCTCGCTCCCCGGGTCCCTGCACCCGAGGGCACCGAAGGCCACCGCGAGCGGGCCCGCGTGGTCGTGAGGAGGAGCGGGTCAAGATCGCGAGGAACGAGCGATCTTGACCCGCGACGACGAACGGCCGCGCGTTCCAAGGCCCGCGAGCCGCGCGAGCGGAGCGAGCGCCATGAGCACGAGCCGCCGCGCCGGAGGCGCGGCAATCAAGCACGCCCGTAGCGTTCGCCTTCGGGGCGGTCGGTGGCGTAGGGGTGCAGGGAGACGCGGACGCGGCGGTCGCTGGTCTCCTGGCGGTCGATGCGGAAGCCGGGCTCGGACGGCGGGCGCTGGACGATGAACGACAGCGCCGTGGTCTGCCGCCCGTAGCCGGCGTCGTAGGCGTTCAGCCGGATGTAGTGGCGGGGGTACGCCTTGCGGCACTCGTTGATCTCGTACAGGACGCCGGCCGGGTCCTTGAGGTCGAACATCGGCAGGCCCCACATCTCCCAGTAGGAGTTGCGCGGGTGCGGGTCGTCGGTGAACTCCACCGAGCAGGGCCAGCCGCGGTCCAGGGCGTAGGAGATCTGCGCCGCGATCTCCTCGTCGGTCAGGTCGGGCAGGTACGAGAAGGTGCCTTGTGTGATCCGCATCAGATGCTCACCGGGGTCTCGACGACGTCGGGGGTGTCGGTGGATTCGTAGGTGAAGGTGATGTCGCCCCAGGTGGACAGGGCGACGTCGAGTTCGCGGCTGTGCTTGGCGGCGGCCCGCAGGATGTCCGGCCCCTCCTTGAGGAAGTCCCGGCCCTCGTTGCGGGCCTTGATCATGGCCTCCAGCGCGACCCGGTTGGCGGTGGCTCCGGCGGCGATGCCCATGGGGTGGCCGATGGTGCCGCCGCCGAACTGCAGCACCACGTCCTCGCCCAGGTAGTGCAGGAGCTGGTGCATCTGCCCGGCGTGGATGCCGCCGGAGGCGACCGGCATGACGGCGGGCAGCGAGGCCCACTCCTGGTCGAAGTACAGGCCCTTGACGGGGTCGGCGGCGACCTTGTCCAGCCGCAGGGTGTCGTAGAAGCCGGCGACCGAGTTGGGGTCGCCCTCGAGCTTGCCGACGACCGTTCCGGCGTGGATGTGGTCGACGCCCGCCAGCCGCATCCACTTGGCGATGACCCGGAACGAGACGCCGTGGGTCTTCTGCCGGGTGTAGGTGGAGTGCCCGGCGCGGTGCAGGTGGAGGATGACGCCGTTGCGCCGCGCCCACTTGGCCATCGACTGGATGGCGGTGTAGCCGACGGTCAGGTCGATCATGATGATGACGCTGCCGAGATCCCTGGCGAACTCGGCGCGTTCGTACATGTCCTCCATCGTCGCGGCGGTGACGTTGAGATAGTGGCCCTTGACCTCGCCGGTGGCGGCCTGGGCCTTGTTGACGCCCTCCATGCAGTACAGGAAGCGGTCGCGCCAGCGCATGAACGGCTGGGAGTTGATGTTCTCGTCGTCCTTGGTGAAGTCGAGGCCGCCGCGCAGCGCCTCGTAGACGACGCGCCCGTAGTTGCGGGCGCTCAGCCCCAGCTTGGGCTTGACGGTGGCGCCGAGCAGGGGCCGCCCGTACTTGTTGAGGTACTCGCGCTCCATGACGACGCCGTGCGCGGGTCCCTGGAACGTCTTGACGTAGTGCGGCGGGATCCGCATGTCCTCCAGCCGCAGCGCCCGCAGCGCCTTGAAGCCGAAGACGTTCCCGATGATCGAGGAGGTCAGGTTGGCGATCGAGCCCTCCTCGAACAGGTCCAGGTCGTAGGCGATGTAGGCGATGAACTCGCCCTCCTTGCCCGGCACCGGCTCGACCCGGTAGCACTTGCCCTGGTAGGTCTCGTAGCTGGTGAGCCGGTCGGTCCACACCACGGTCCAGGTGGCGGTGGAGGACTCCCCGGCGACCGCCGCGCCGGCCTCCTCCGGCGGCACCCCCGGCTGCGGGGTGATCCGGAACGCCGCCAGGATGTCGCTGTCCTTGGGCTGGTAGTCGGGCCGCCAGTAGCCCATCTCCGCGTACGGGATCACCCCCGCCGACCAGCGCCCGCCTGATTTGCCGTTGTCCGTCATCGCGTGCTCCCGTGCGCCGTTCCCGAGGGAACGGGTCAGGCGGTCCGCGCTTCGCGGAACTCCGCCGCGGCGGCCTGACCCGTAGTGGACGGCTCAAGAGTGCGGGAGCGATACTTGCCATGTCCATCAAGTGTTTCGGGCTGACCATCAAGCAAAGGTTCAAGTGACCGAGGGGCGACTGCGCACGTTCGTGGCGCTGGCCGACACCGGCTCGGTGCGGGCGGCGGCCGAACGGCTGTACGTGACCGAGTCGGCGGTGTCGGCGGCGGTGGCCGCGCTGTCCCGCGAGCTGGGCGTCCCGGTGATCGAGCGGCACGGGCGCGGGGTGCGGCTGACCCCGGCGGGCCGGGTGTACGCCGCCTACGCCCGGCAGGTGCTCGGGCTGCTGGAACGGGGCCGGGCGGCGGCGCGCGGCGAGGCCGACCCGGGCCGGGGCTCGCTGCGGCTGGCGGCGGTGACCACGGCGGCCGACCAGATCCTGCCCGCGCTGCTGGCCGGGTTCCGGCGGCGGTGGCCGGAGGTGGAGCTGACCCTGGAGGTCGGGCCGAGCCGGCAGGTGTGGCGGCGGCTGGCCGACCACGAGGCCGACCTGGTGCTGGGCGGGCGGCCCCCGGCGGGGGTGCCCGCGACGGTGCTGGCGACCCGCCCGAACGACCTGGTGGTGGTGACCGCGCCCGGGGTGGGGTTCGACCTGCGCACCACGCCGTGGGTGATGCGGGAGCCGGGGTCGGGCACCCGTTCCACCGCGGAGGCGTACCTGGCCGAGCGGGACGCCGACCCGCCGCAGCTCGTGCTGGGCTCCAACGGCGCGGTGATCGCGGGGGCGGCGGCGGGGCTGGGCGCGGCGCTGGTGTCGCGGGACGCGGTGCGGGCGGAGCTGGCCGACGGGCGGCTGGTGGTGATCGACGCGCCGGGGACGCCGCTGCACCGGCCCTGGCACGCGGTGGCGGGCGCGACGCCGACCGCGACGACGCGGCTGTTCGTCGACCACCTGCTGCAGGCCCCCGGCTGGAGGCCGCCCGGACCCTGATCCGGCACCGGTTGTAGCATCGCGATCACACCTTCAGCGGAGGAGGACAGGGGCTCCATGGCCGGTGACCGCGGTTACGACTTCGTCCTGTTCGGCGCGACCGGCTTCACCGGCGGGCTGACCGCCGAGTACCTGGCCGAGCACGCCCCGCCCGGCGCCCGCTGGGCGCTGGCGGGCCGCAGCCGGGCCAAACTGGAGGCCGTCCGGGAACGGCTCGCCGCGATCAACGCGGCGTGCGCGGACCTGCCGCTGCTCTGGGCCGACGCCACCGACCCGGGTTCGCTGCGCGAGGTCGCAGAGTCCGCCGGGGTCGTCATCACCACGGTCGGGCCGTACCTGAAGTACGGGGAGCCGCTGGTGGCGGCGTGCGCGCGGGCGGGGACCGACTACGTGGACCTGACCGGCGAGCCGCCGTTCGTGGACCTGATGTACCTGCGGTACCACGACGAGGCGGTGCGGACCGGGGCGCGGCTGGTGCACGCGTGCGGGTTCGACTCGATCCCGTACGACCTGGGCGTGTACTTCACCGTCAAGCAGCTTCCTGAAGGTTCTCCGATGCGGGTGGAGGGCTTCGTGCGCGCCCACGGCGATCTGTCCGGCGGCACCCTGCACTCGGCCATCGGCGTGATGGCGGACATGCGCTCGATGGGGCGCGCGGAAAAGGAACGCCGCCGCGTGGAGCCGCGCCCGGCGGGCCGCCGCATCCGGGTCTCCCGCCGCCCGGTGCCGCACACCCGGATCGGCGGCGGGTACACGCTGCCGATGCCGACGATCGACCCGCTGATCGTGACCCGTTCGGCCGCCGCCCTGGACCGGTACGGCCCCGACTTCTCCTACGGCCACTACGTGGCGGTCCGGCGGCTGGCCACGGCCGCGGGCATGGTCGCCGGATCGGCCGCGACCATCGCGCTGGCCCAGCTCCCGCAGACCCGCGATCTGCTGCTCAGGTTCCGCTCCCCGGGCGAGGGGCCCGGCCCGGAGCAGCGCGCCCGGCACTGGTTCAAGGTCACGTTCGTCGGCGAGGTCACCGAGGGCGTGAACGCCGGGCAGCGGGTGGTCACCGAGGTCTCCGGGGGCGATCCCGGCTACGGGGAGACCGCCAAGATGCTGGCGGAGTCGGCGATGTGCCTGGCCTACGACGACCTGCCGGAGACCGCCGGCCAGGTGACGACCGCGGTGGCGATGGGCGACGCGCTGACCGACCGGCTGGTGAAGGCGGGCATCTCCTTCCGGGTGCTGTGACCTCCGGGCGTTCCCGGAATTCCGATCATGGAACCCGGTGCGCGCCGGCGCGGTCATACCTTCCGCCCGGGGCGGTGCGCGGTCGCCTGCCGCCGCCCGCCCGAACGCGTGTGGAAGGGGTTCTCCGAAGTGCAGGTGCCCGGTGAGTGATCTGTTCAGTTCGCCGTTGCTGTGGGTCGAGCAACCGACCCGAGTGCCCGTGGCCAGGTCCCGCTACAAGGTACTGAACGGTGCCGGGGCCGTGGTCGCCAAGGCCTCCGAACAGGGGGTGTCGCTGAAGCGCGCGGCGGCGCGGGCCGTGTTCGGCGACGCCGACCGGCGGCTGGTCGAGGTGCGGGGGCCGAACGGCGAGGCGCTGCTGGTGATCGAGGCCTACAGCGAGCGCAACGCGTTCGTGTCGTGGCCGAACGGCGCCCGGATCGGCTCGTTCGAGGCCGCGAAGCGCAAGCGCTACCGCAGCCGCGCGATCCTCGACCATGCCGGAAACCAGGTGGGCCTGATCGACGACAACAACGGGCTGGGCCGCCGCTACGACGTGCTGGACGCACACGGGACCGTGGCCGCCTACATCGACAAGAAGTGGACCGGCGTCCTCAAGGAGATGGCGACCACTGCGGATCGTTACCGCGTGGAGATCCACCGGCCCCTGCCGGACCCGCTGCGGGTGCTGGTGCCCGTCGCGGCGATCGTCCTGGACATGCTCTTCTTCGAGAGCAAGGACTGGCCGATTTCCTGACGGCGCGGCCGGACCAGGGCCGCGCCGGTGCTGAGCCCGGACGGCGGATCGGCCTGCTCGACAGCGACATCCTGGCCCGCCGCGTCGATGTGCCGGACGCCTGCGGAACGCCGCTCGCCCACAACGACAAGAAATGGACCGGCGTCCTCAAGGACAGGACATGGCCCGACCTCCTGGGCTAACGGCGCAGCGGGACCAGGGCCTCGACGGTGGTGCCGCCGCCGGGGCGGCTGGAGACGTGCACCCGGCCGCCCAGCAGTTCGGCGCGTTCGGCCATGCCGCGCAGCCCGTAGGAGTCGGGGCGGCGGCCGGGCGCGAACACGTCCTGGATCGAGAAGCCGGCCCCGTCGTCGGACACCCGCAGCCGCACCCGGTCGGCGTCGTGCTCCAGCAGCAGGTGGACGCCGGTGGCCCTGGCGTGCCGCAGGCAGTTGGCGACGGCCTCCTGGGCGATCCGGTACAGCGCGGTCTGCACGTGGTCGGGCAGGGCGTCCTCCAGCTCCCCGGACACGGTGACGGTGACGTCCAGCTCGGGCCGCCGCGACCCGGCCTCGCGGGCGAGGGTGGCCAGCGCGGCGGTCAGCCCCAGGTCGTCCAGGACGGGCGGGCGCAGGCCGCCGATCGCCGCGCGGGTCTCGGCCGCCGCCAGCTCGCACAGCTCCCGGGCCAGCACGAGCTGGTCGTGCGCCTCGTCCACGGCGCCGCAGGCCAGCGCCTGGTCGCAGGCCGACAGGTGGAACCCCAGGCTGGCCAGGCGCTGGGCGATGCCGTCGTGGATGTCGCGGACCAGCCGGGCGCGTTCGGCCTCCTGCACCTCGACGGCGCGTTCGGCGAACCGTTCGGCCGAGTGCTCGCGTTCCTGGGCGTTGCGCAGCCGCCGGCACGAGTGCAGCACCGGCGCGAACAGGTCGGCCAGCGCCGTCACCAGCTCCAGGTCGTCGTCGCGGCAGGGACCGGCGGACCGGATGTCCACGACCGCGATCACCGAGCGCCCGGCCCGGACCGGCAGCGCCGCGCCGCGCCCGTCGGCGTGCGGACGGGCCGTCCCGCGCGCCGCCGCCCAGCCGACGTCGCCCTCGCCCAGCGGAACGGGCCGCCGCCCGGGGCACTCCAGCGCCCGTTCCTCCTCGTCCAGCACGTACACGTCGCAGAACGGCACGTCCGTCGCCGACCGCACCACCAGCCCGGCCAGCTCGGCCGCCATGTCCGGCAGCACCCGGTCCGAGCAGGCCACGGTGACGATCCGCACCAGCAGGTCGGCCCCGCGCCCGGCCAGCAGTTCCAGCGCGTTCACCGGAACAGGCCCTCGCGCAGGGCGACCGCGATGGCGGCCGACCGGTCGGTGACCTCCAGCTTGCGGTACAGCGCGCGCAGATGGCTCTTGACGGTCTCCTCGCTGAGCACCAGCCGGGCCGCCATCGCCTTGTTGGACAGGCCGGCGACCAGCAGCGACAGCACCTCGCTCTCGCGCTGGGTGAGGCCGCGGTCGGCGCCGGGCCAGAACTCGCCCCGGTTGAGCCGGGCCGCGCTGGCCGCCATCCGCCCGGCCAGCGTCGGGTCCACCACCGTCTCGCCCTGGGCGACCTCCTCCAGCCGCCGCACCAGCTCCAGCCCGTCGACCCGTTTGAGCAGGTAGCCGCCCGCGCCCGCGCGCAACGCCTCGAAGACGTACTGCTCGTCGTCGTACACCGACAGGAACACCACCTTGGTGCCGGACGCCCGCCGGGTCAGGTCGCGGCACAGGTCCAGGCCGCTCTCGGGGCCGAGCCGCACGTCCACCAGCACCACGTCCGGGTGCAGCGCGGTGACCAGCCGGATCGCCTCACGGGCGTTCTGGGCCTGGCCGACGACGCGCACCCGTCCCGCGAACCCGGCCAGCATCGCCTGGAGGCCGGCGAGGATCATCTCGTGGTCGTCGACGAGGACCACGCGCACAGGGGGAGCCATCCGAGCAACATAACAATCGGGGTTTACCGCCCAGTAGCCCCGTTTGCGGACGGTCCGGATTGCGGATCCATGACGATTCACCCCCGCTTCACCCGCAGGCTCACCTAGAAGGGTGAGGATCGACGGGGCCGTTCCGCCTAGCGTGCCGTTCCGGCAGGCAAACGGCTCGGACGGAGGACATCAGGTGCCCCATCGGATCGTCCACATGCTCAGGGCGCGCGGCCGCGGCCGCCGTCCCGTCATGCTCGCCATCGCCGGGGACAGCGCGGCGGGCAAGACGACGTTGACCAGGGGGCTCGTCGAATGCCTGGGGGCCGACCGGATGACCGCGGTGTGCGTGGACGACTACCACCGCTACGACCGCGCGGAACGCCGGGACAAGCCGTTCACCGCGCTGCACCCGGACTGCAACCACATCGACATCATGGAGCAGCACCTGCAGCTGCTGTCGCTGGGCGAGCCGATCCTCAAGCCGGTCTACGACCACTCCACCGGCGAGCTGGTCCGCCCCGAGCTGGTGAAGCCGCGCGACTTCGTCATCGTGGAGGGGCTGCTGCCGCTGCACACCCGGCTGGCCCGCGCCTGCTTCGACATCACCGTCTACCTGGACCCGCCCGAGCCGCTGCGGCACCAGTGGAAGATCCAGCGGGACTGCGCCAAGCGCGGCTACACCCCCGAGCAGGTGCGCGCCGAACTGGACCGCCGCGAGCCCGAGAGCGCCGCCTACATCCGGCCGCAGCGCCGCTGGGCCGACATCGTGGTGCGGTTCGCGCCGGTCGCCGGGCGCGCCGACCCGCCGGACACGCCGCTGTCGGCGGAGCTGCTGCTGCGGCCCACCATCGACCATCCCGAGCTGAGCGGGGTCCTCGACGACGCCGAGCACCGGGCGATGCACCTGAGGCTGCACCGCGACACCGACGGCCGCCCCGTCGACGCGCTGCACGTCCACGGGTACGTCCCGCCCGAGGAGTGCCAGGTCGTCAAGAAGGCCATCTGGGAACGGCTGGGCACCGGCACCACCATCCCGTCCTCGCTGGGCCGGCTGGCCGACGGCGGCACCAGCGACCCGCTGGCGATCACCCAGTTGCTGCTGCTGTACCACCTGCTGGACGCCGACCGCCGGCAGGCCGCCTAGGCTCCTGATCGACCGCGGGCCGACTGCGGGGAGGCCCGGAACACGTGTTCCGGCCGCACGGCACCGCGGTAGCCGGAGGGCGCCGACCCCGCTGGACCGGTCGGCGCCCTCCGCCCTCACCTCCGCGGGGCCGTCAGCTCCTCCCAGGGCGGCTCGGGGCGTTCCCGGGCGACGACGGCCAGCGACTGGCCGCCCCGCACCGTCTCCCCCGGCTCGCCCAGCAGCCGGAAACGGGCGTTGGGGCGGTGCGAGTCGCCCACCGCCAGCAGCGTGCAGCCCCTGCGCAGCAGGAACACCGCCAGGTCCAGCCGCGGCCACTCGCCGGCGCCCTCGGGGATGTCGACCCGGAACAGCGAGCCGTCGGAGTCCAGGGTGCTGGCCATGTTGGAGTACACGGCCGCCACGCCGGGGTTGCGGATCACGTCGGCGACCACCGTGTAGTCGTCCAGGTCCACCGTCTCGACGTCCGGGTCGATCAGCGCCAGCGCGTCCCGCAGGTCCGGCCGGTGGCTGTCGCGCAGCCCCGCCACGAAGTGGGTGGCCCGCGGGTCCGCGGCGCGGGCGTGGACGGTCAGCATCACCCGGATGGTCTCGTCGTCGGTGCGGCCCGCCACGAACACCGTCCGCGCCCGCTCCACGCGCGCCCGCTCCAGCCCGGTCTCGTCGAAGCGGACGACGTCGTACTCGTCGGGGTCGGGGTTCTCCCCGGTGAGCTGCCCCTCCCAGAACAGCGCCACGATCGGCACCCTGCGGTACTTGGGGTCGGGGCGGAGCTGGGCGACGATGTGCCGGACCATCTCCCGTTCGTAGCCGACGACCACGACATGGTCCTCGTGGTGCAGCCGGGCCATGCCGTTGGCCTTCAATTCCCTGCCCCTCGCCATCCAGACGGTCAGTTCCGCGAACAGCATCAGCCCCGCGGTCAGCCCGGCGCCGACGACCAGCGCCCCGCCGATCCGGCCGCCGGCGCTGACCGGGAACAGGTCCCCGTACCCGGTGGTGGTCCCGCTGACGAAGAAGTACCACAGGTAGTTCAGCGGGTCCCTGATCTCGGCGTCGCGCGGCTCGAACGCCCAGATCAGCGTCCAGCCGGCGACCAGCGCGGCGGCCATCACCAGCGCCGGCACCCGCCACGCCCTGGCCCGCAGGGAGTGCAGGACCCTCATCATCAGTACGGGCACGCGGCCGACCTCCCCTTCCGGGCTGTCCGGTCCGCGGAAATCTGCCCGACCAAGACCCGGCTGTCAACCCTCGCTCTGGGAGCGATCCCGCAGGTAGCGGGTCTGATCGCGCATCCTGCGGGCCTCGTCCTCCAGCAGCCGCCCGGCCAGTCCGGTCAGATGGTCGGCGATCAGGTCGAGCTGGGCGCACAGCTCGTCGGCGGCGGTCCGGCGGACGGCGCCACGGCGGCCGCCGGCGAACCAGCCGGGCAGGTTCAGGTACGTCTCGAACCCCTCCGGCAGATCCGTGCGGACGGCGCGGGCCAGCTCGTACCGGGCGTCGGGGTCGGCGGCCAGCAGGTCCCGGCGGGCCAGCAGGTCGGTGAGGATCTCCCGGATCTCCCGGAACCGCACCATCGCCGCGGGCGGCATCCGCCCGGCGTGCGCGGCGACCCGCTCGGTCAGCCGGTCCAGGTCGGCGCGCAGCCGTTCGGCCTCCGCCGCGGCGTCGTCGGCCACCGTCAGCGTCACCTTCTCCGGCGGGGCGGCCAGCGCCCCCGCCGCGTACAGCCCGGCGACGACGAACGGCCAGTACGAGCCGACCGCCCCGGCCAGGTACAGCCCGAGCCCGGCCAGGCCGCACACCGACCCGATCAGGTTCTTGGTCGACCCCAGATAGCGGACGAACCGGTCACTGGTAGCCACGGATCTCCCGGAACACCACGTCGAGGGACTGCGAGCGGGCGTCGAACACCCGCCCCCCGGTCAGCCCGGCCAGCCGCTCCATCTCCCCGGCCGCGGCCTCGCCGAACAGCACCGGGAACACCGGCACGCCCCGCAGCCGCTCGGGCAGCCCCGCGAACCGGGCGTGGAAGTCCGCCGAGTCCGCGCCCTCGGTGTTCTCCCCGTCCGACATCAGCACGATCGAGGTGAACCGGTCGGGGTCGCGGGCGATCTGCCGGTCGGCCACCTCGTAGGCCCGCAGGAGGCTGTCGTAGATCGCGGTGCCGCCCTCGGCCTTCAGTCCCTCGGCGGTGTCGCGGATCCGCGCCAGCACCGGCGCGGGGTTCTCGGCCGGAACGGTGTAGGAGAGCGGGGTCTGCGGGGCGCCGTTGAACGGGATGAGGGTGACCTCCTCCCGGTTGTAGAACCGTTCGAACCGCCCGGCCGCCCCGCCGGTCAGCGCCACCAGCGCGGTCCGCAGCTGCTCGATCCGCTCCCCCTGCATCGACCCGGAGGTGTCCAGCACGTACAGGGTGCGGGAGGGGCGGCGGATCCTGTCGTAGTAGGCCCCCAGCAGCGCCTGCACCGCGTCCAGCCGCGCCGGGAACGGCAGCTCCGCCGGCACCGGCGCGAACCCGGCCGCGGAGACCTCCGGGTTCACCGGGCGGCGGTGGAGCTGTGTCATGATCCGCCGCTGCACGTCCGGCCGGCGCAGGTAGGCGGCCAGCCGCCGGTGGGCGTCGCGGGCGTGGCCGGGCGCGGACGCCAGCAGGGTGAGCGGGTAGTCGGCGGTGACCACCCCGTCGCGCGGGTGGACGATGACCAGCGGCTCCGGCAGCCGGCCGGCGGCGTTCAGCGACCGCAGCACCGACTCGTAGTTGATCAGCCCGTCCACCCCGGAGCCCTGGCGGCGCAGGTAGGCGTCCGACAGCCAGCCCGACGACCCGGCGGTGAGCCGCTGCCCCTCGAAGAACTCCCGCAGCCTGGGCGCCACGGCGTCGATGCCGGCCGCGTCCAGCGCGCTGCCCCGGCCCGACAGCGCCGCCGTCACCCCCACCAGCGCCGAGAACCCCGAGTTGGACGCCGCCGGGCTGGTCATCCCGAACGTGAACCGCCCCTGCCCCGCGGCCTCGGCGACCTGCGCCCAGGTGGGGGCCTGCCGGTCCCAGCCGAGCCGGGCCGCCGCCGACCGGCGCACGCCCAGCACCACCGGGGACATCATCGTGGTGGTCGCGGTGCCCAGCCTGGCCTGCGCGCCCGGGTGCAGCGACAGGTACCGGTTGGAGGAGAACCAGATCGCGTCGTGGCGGCCGTCGGCCTTGCCGCTCACGACCTGCTGCGCGCCGTCCAGCGTGCCGATCTCGGTGATCGCGACCTCGACGCCGGTCTCGCGTTCGGCCTGCTCCAGGATCGGCTCCATGTCGGCCAGCTCGCTGCCCGCCAGCACCCGCAGCAGGCCCTCGCGCGGCTCGGTGTCCGGCGGGTCCCCGGTGCAGCCGGACAGGACCAGCGTCAGCGCGGCGGCCAGGGCGGCGGTACGGCGGATCACGAGTCCCCGCCGACCCGCTCGTGCGCCCGCTCCAGGTAGGCGCTCGCCCGTCCCAGCTCGGCCCCCAGCGCCTCCACGGTGGCCTTCATGTTGTCGGTCGCCTGCACCTTGAACGAGTCGACCGCGTCGATGGTCCGGTAGATCTGCTCGAACGAGCGGCGCAGCGTCTCGGCCCCCACCGCGGGCTCGGCGGCGATCCGCTGGATGTCGGTGCTCTGGGAGGCCAGCATGTCGGCGTTGGCGGCGATGATGTCCTCGGTGGTGCCGCGCAGCGCCTGCACCTGGTCGATGACCTTCTTCTGGTTGGACAACGCGGCGGCGATGGTGACGGCGATCCGCAGCGCCGACACGGTGGTGGACGACGCCCGGTCCACGCCCTTGATCAGCTCGTCGTTGTTGCGGCGCACCGCGTCCAGCGCCAGGTAGCCCTGGGCGCACACGGCGAGCTGGGTGAGCAGGTCCTGGTGCTTCTGCCGGACCGGGAACAGCACGTCGGCGCGCAGCGCGTCGGCCTTGGCGGGGTCGGCGACCTGCCCGATGCGGCGTTCCAGTGCCTCGTCGAGGGCCTGGGTGAGCAGGGCGTACTCCTGCAGCCGGCCCATCGTCTCCCACAGCGCGGTGCGCTCGCCCTGGATCGCGGCGTTGTCGCGGCGCAGCTCGTCCTGCCCGGACCGCAGCGCCATCACGATCTTGTTGAGGTTGGCGTCGGCGCTCTGGTAGCGGGCCACGAAGTCGCGCAGCGCGTTCCCGAACGGCAGCCGCGACAGCAGCCGGCGGCCGGTCACCCGCCCGATGTCCTTGGGGTCCAGGTCCTCCACCGTGCGGCGCAGCTCCACCAGCCCCCGGGCCACCCGTTCCTGGCCGCCCCCGTCGCGGCCGGAGATCGAGGCGACGGTCCGCTGCAGCATCCGGTTCGCCGACCGCGCCGACGCGCGGATCTCCCCGTCGCCCAGCGCGGCGATCTCGCCGGCCTTGGCCAGGAACTCCGGCGACCGCGGGTCCACGGTCACCAGTTCCTCGACGTAGGCGGCGGCCCGCCGGTCCAGCTCGGCGCGGGTGGCCTCGTCGACCGGGATGATCGTGGCCGCTCGTTCCGGCGCGATCGGCGCCACCGGCTCGGGCGGGGTGAGGACCAGGTCGTCCCCGTGCCCGGCGGTCCCGTTCACGTGCGTTCCCCCGTTCCTTGGAAGGTCAGCGGCCGTAGCCCTGTTCCACGCGCCGCAGCATGCTCTCCAGCACGTCGTAGGAGGGCGGGTCCACGACGTTGATCAGATCGGTGACGACCGGCACCCGGTGCCGGGCGGCCAGCTGGGCGAACCGGGCCGGGTCGGTGGTGCGGAACCCGTGCCGGGCGGCCAGCCGCTGCAGTTCCGGGTCGGTGGTCAGCAGCCGCCCGACCCGGTCGCCGTCCGGGCTCAGCGGCACCAGCGAGTGCCGCGAGATCACCGTCGGCACCGGGTACATCAGCGTCATGCCGGGCCGGATCTGCCCCCGCACGGCGCGGTCCACGAACTGCGCCTCGTAGATCCACGCCATCGGCACCTGGCCCATGCCGCCCACCAGGTACCGCTCGAACGGGCCCTCGCTGGTGCTGTCGGTGTAGCCCTGGTCCTGGAAGAGCCGCTCCACCAGCGGCATCACCTCGTCCTGCGCGCCCTGGTCGCGGACCACCGCGTGCCCGTTGGCGACGAAGCTGGTGACCGCCAGGTACATCGCCGCCGAGTTGGACTGGCGGGGGTCGGTGGTGGAGACCAGCACGTTCTTGCGCACCGGATACCGCGAGCCGTTCTTCAGCCCGTCCCACCGCGCCCCGCGGCGGACCAGGGCCAGGTAGCGCTCGACGTTGAAGGTCCACGTCCCCTGCGGGGTCCGCGCGGCCACCCCCTCGGCCCGCAGGATCTCGGCGATCGGCTCGAACGTGGCGATCGCCATCGGGGTGGAGAACGGCGCGTGCCGGGCGGTGATCCCCCGCGAGGACTGGATCTTGTCGGCGGCCGGGGAGCTGCCGGGGAACGCGAAGTCGTAACCGCCCAGATCCACCGAGGTCGCGATCTGCCGGGACCCGGCCGGATCGACCTGCACCCGCAGCCCGTGACGCTCGAACGCCGCCCGCACCGCGGGATCGTCGAAGAACCCCTGTTTCTCCGACCCGATGACCCCGCGCACGACCCGCGGCCGCGGATCGCCCGTACGGTCGAGCACGATGACCACGGCGACGGCGAGCACCAGCCCGGCCGCCAGCACTATCGACAGCACCCTTTTCATGAGTGCTGCACAGCCTGTGCGGGCCGGCGGGCGGGCGTTCGTCGCCCAGGCGTACGGGAGATGAACGCCCGATGACCGGTCGGACGGACGGGTCAGCCGAGCAGGCCGCGTCCCAGCACCCGGCTCAGCGCGGCGGCGACCTCCTCCGACAGCCCGGGCGCGCCCGAGGTGACCAGGTCGCCGGACCGGTCCGGCGGGCGGGCCTGGCGCACGTGCCCGCAGGCCCGGCACTCCACCTCGCCGAGCCGGCAGATCAGCGCGGTCGAGCCGCAGGCCACACAGCGGTCCAGGGCGGCGGTCCAGTCCTCCGAACGCTGGCACGCCGGGCAGACCAGCACCTGCCGGTCCGCCCGCACCCCGCGCTTCCAGGGGCTGGCCCCGCGGACCGGATCACTCTGCCGCGCCCCGCAGCGGAAGCAGGGCATGACGCCTCCAACAGCCTGGGCCGGGTCCCCTCCCGGCCGCGATGGTCACAGCGTGGCGAGCGCCTTGCGGTACTCGTCGATGTCGCGCGCCTCGCCGATCGCGTTCACGACCTTCCAGCGCACGACGCCCTCGCGGTCGACGACGAACGAGCCGCGCACGGCCACGCCCCGTTCGTCGTCGAACACCCCGTACGACCGGGCCACCGCGCCGTGCGGCCAGAAGTCCGACAGCAGCCCGAAGGCGTAGTCCCGCGCGTCGGCCCAGGCGCGCAGCGCGAACATCGAGTCCACCGAGACCGCCAGCACCCGCGTGTCCGCGCCGAGGGCGGGCAGCAGCTCGTCGCGGATCACGTCCAGCTCGCCGGTGCACACCCCGCTGAACGCCAGCGGGTAGAACACCAGCAGCACGTTGTGCTCACCGCGCAGGGACGACAGCCGCACCGGGGTGCCGTGCTGGTCCCTCAGTTCGAAGTCCGGGGCGACGTCCCCCACCCCGGGGCCCGCCCCGACGCCCGTCCCGACCGCCATGACGCTCCTGCCGCGCGGCGGCTACTTGCGGACCTTGGGGGCGACCAGCCGGGTGCCCGACCAGTCGCGGGCCGCGCTCATGCTGCTGGTCTGGGACAGGCCCGCGGTGGGCGCCGACTCGCCGATGTCGCTGGGCTCCACGTGCCCCTCCCGGCCCGCCTTGGGGGTCAGCAGCCAGATGTGGCCGCCATCGGCCAGCGACGTGCGGGCGTCCACCAGCCCGTCCACCAGGTCCCCGTCCTCGTCGCGCCACCAGAGCACCACGACATCGACGACATCTTCGTAGTCCTCGTCGACCAGCTCGTTGCCGGTGACCGCCTCGATGGAGCGGCGCAGCTCCTCGTCGCAGTCATCGTCGTAGCCGATCTCCTGCACCACCTGGCTGGGCTTGAAGCCCAGCCGCTCGGCCAGGCTGCGCTCAGACTGCGCCTGACCCGCGGTCGCGCTCACGAACGTCCTCCCAATGTCGGTTGGCCACCCGGTGTGGCGTTGCGGGACAGTTCACACAAGTGACGGCCTCCAGCGCAAGTGCCTTGGGCGCTTTGCCGGCCCGCTCGGTCCGCACCGCGACGCTTTCCGGTAGCGACATCACCGAGCGTAACAAAGCGTGGGATTCAGCCCGCCAGGAACGACAGCCGGACCTGGCGGTCGGGGTTGTCCACGTTCAGGTCCACCAGCGCCACCGACTGCCAGGTGCCCAGCACCATCCGGCCGCCCAGCACCGGGATCGTCGCGTACGGGGGGACCAGCGCCGGCAGCACGTGCGAGCGCCCGTGCCCGGCGGAGCCGTGCCGGTGCCGCCAGCGGTCGTCGGCCGGCAGCAGGTCGCCCAGCGCCGCCAGCAGGTCGTCGTCGCTGCCGGCGCCCAGCTCGATCAGCGCGATCCCGGCGGTGGCGTGCGGCACGAACACGTGCAGCAGCCCGTCCCCGCCGGCCTCGGCGACGAACGAGGCGCACTCGGCGGTGATGTCGTGCACCGTCTCGGTGCCGCCGGTGCGCACCCGGATCACCGTGCTCTTCATGGTCATCTATGTATCCGGGCCGGCGCGCCCCGGCAAACCGGCGGCCGGGGCGCGCCGGCGGCCGTCCGGTGCGTCAGCGCTGCGGCACACGCCGTCCGGTGCCCTTGGGCTCCACCACGGCGTCCGGTCCGGGGAACACCAGCCCGGTGTGCCCGTCGTCGAACCGCACCACGTAGGGCGGCGCCCCGTCCTGGCCGCGCACCTCGATGATCTCGCCACTGCGGTCCGGCTGCCCGACGATGTTGCCGTGCACGTGCAGCCGGTCGCCCACTGTTGCCTGCATCGTTCACCTTCCCGCGGTCGGTGCGTTCTTCCACCGTTCTTCCACCGTGTCAGCCACGATGTCTCCACGATGCTGCGGCTGGCCGCCGCAGTCGAGACCCTTCCCAGGCCCGGCCCGTCCGTCACCGCGCTGACCGGCGCAAATAGTTACCGCAGAGTAGAGATGCGTTAGCCGTCATAACAGACGACGATGGGATGGGGACGGACGACCGACGACCGTCGGGGCCCGCCCCCGGACCAGAACGGTAAGCAAGAGGGGACCCCGTGGCTTCCGGACGCCAACGCTTTTCGATCATCAGCGACGGGCTGCCGAGCCAGCTCCCGGACGTCAATCCTGACGAGACCCGGGAGTGGCTGGAATCGCTCGACACGGTTCTCAAGACCGAAGGCCGCACCCGTGCGCGTTACATCATGCTCCGGCTGCTGGAGCGGGCCCGTGAGCAGCAGGTGGGCGTGCCCGGCCTGCGCAGCACCGACTACATCAACACCATCCCGCCGGAGCGGGAGCCGTGGTTCCCCGGCGACGAGCACATCGAACGCCGGATCCGGGCCTACATCCGCTGGAACGCCGCCGTCATGGTGTCCCGCGGCAACCGGCCGCAGCTGGGCGTCGGCGGGCACATCGCCACCTACGCCTCGGCCGCCTCGCTGTACGAGGTCGGGTTCAACCACTTCTTCCGCGGCAAGGACCACGGCGAGTCCGGCGACCAGGTGTTCATCCAGGGGCACGCCGCGCCGGGCATCTACGCGCGCGCGTTCCTGGAGGGCCGGCTCACCGAGCAGCACCTGGACGGGTTCCGGCAGGAGATCTCCCATCCGGGCGGGGGCCTGAGCTCCTACCCGCACCCGCGGCTGATGCCGGACTTCTGGGAGTTCCCCACGGTGTCCATGGGCCTGACCGCGATCAACTCCATCTACCAGGCCCGGTTCAACCGCTACCTGTACAACCGCAAGATCAAGGACACCTCGCGGTCGCACGTGTGGGCGTTCCTGGGCGACGGCGAGATGGGCGAGCCGGAGTCGCTGGGCGCCATCGGGCTGGCCGCCCGCGAGGAGCTGGACAACCTGACCTTCGTGGTCAACTGCAACCTGCAGCAGCTCGACGGCCCGGTGCGCGGCAACGGCAAGATCATCCAGGAGCTGGAGGCGTTCTTCCGCGGCGCCGGCTGGAACGTGATCAAGGTCATCTGGGGCCGGGACTGGGACCCGCTGCTGGCCAAGGACGTCGACGGCGTGCTGGTCAACAAGATGAACACCACGCCGGACGGGCAGTTCCAGACCTACACCGTGGAGTCGGGCGCCTACATCCGCGAGCACTTCTTCGGCGACGACCCGCGGCTGCGCAAGATGGTCGAGCACCTGTCCGACGACGACATCCGCAGGCTCTCGCGCGGCGGGCACGACTACCGCAAGCTGTACGCGGCGTTCAAGGCGGCCCGCGAGCACGTCGGCCAGCCGACGGTGATCCTCACCCACACCATCAAGGGCTGGACGCTGGGGCCGGACTTCGAGGCCCGCAACGCCACCCACCAGATGAAGAAGCTCACCAAGGCCGAGCTGAAGGAGTTCCGGGACCGGCTGTACCTGGACATCCCCGACTCGGCGCTGGAGGGCGAGCTGCCGCCGTACTACCACCCCGGAGAGGACTCCGAGGAGATCGAGTACATGCGGGAGCGGCGCGCCGCGCTCGGCGGCTACCTGCCCAAGCGGGTGGTGCGGGCCAAGCCGCTCAAGCTGCCCGGCGACGCGGTCTACAGCGAGCTGAAGAAGGGCTCCGGCAAGCAGAACGTGGCCACCACCATGGCCTTCGTCCGGCTGCTGAAGGACCTGATCAAGGACGACGACATCGGGGCCCGGTTCGTGCCGATCGCGCCGGACGAGTTCCGCACGTTCGGCATGGACTCGCTGTTCCCCACCGCCAAGATCTACTCGCCGCACGGGCAGACCTACGAGGCGGTGGACCGCAAGCTGCTGCTGAGCTACAAGGAGTCCACCGAGGGCCAGCTGCTGCACGAGGGCATCAGCGAGGCCGGTGCGATGGGCTCGACGATCGCGGCGGGCACCGCGTACGCCACGCACGGCGTGCACATGATCCCGGTCTACATCTTCTACTCGATGTTCGGGTTCCAGCGGACCGGCGACTCCATCTGGGCGATGGCCGACCAGATGGGCCGCGGGTTCCTGCTGGGCGCCACCGCCGGGCGGACCACGCTGACCGGTGAGGGGCTGCAGCACGCCGACGGGCACTCGCCGCTGCTGGCCGCCACCAACCCGGCCTGCGTGTACTACGACCCGGCCTGGGCGTACGAACTCGCGGTGATCATGCAGGACGCGCTGCGCCGGATGTACGGCTCCACGCCCGAGCACCCGGGCGGCGAGGACATCTTCTACTACCTCACCGTCTACAACGAGCCGTACCAGCAGCCGCCCGCGCCGGCGGACCTGGACACCGAGGGCCTGCTCAAGGGCCTGTACAAGTACGCCGACGCGCCCGCGATCGAGGGCCGCAACGGCGACGTGCCGCGCGCGCAGATCCTGGCCTCCGGGGTCGCCATGCGGTGGGCGCTGCAGGCGCAGAAGCAGCTCGCCGAGGACTGGGGGGTGGCCGCGGACGTGTGGTCGGCCACCTCGTGGACCGAGCTGCGCCGCGAGGCGCTGGCCTGCGACGAGTGGAACCTGCTGCACCCCGACGCCGAGCAGCGGGTGCCGTACGTCACCCGGCGGCTGGAGGGGCAGCCCGGCCCGGTGGTCGGGGTGTCGGACTTCATGCGGGCGGTGCCGGACCAGATCGCCGGCTGGGTCCCGCAGGGGTTCACCTCGCTGGGCACCGACGGGTTCGGGTTCTCCGACACCCGGGCGGCGGCCCGCCGGCACTTCCACGTGGACGCCGCCTCGATCACCCTGGCGGTGCTGCACCGGCTGGCCCGGCAGGGCGACGTCAAGCCCGACGTGCTGCGCCAGGCCATCGACAGGTACCGGCTGGACCGGCCGATCGACGAGGTCTTCGCCGGCACCGGGCAGACCGCCGAGTCCAGCACCGGCGGGGAGGCCTGACCGGCTCCGGCTCCCGGCGCCCGTCCAGCGGCCGCCGCCCCGGCATCGGGGCGGCGGCCGCGGCCGTTCTGTGGACACCGCGCGCGGTGGAATCAAACGCGGCGTGACGGGCAGGTAGTGGCGGGGCCCCCGGTGACGCGGGCCCGTACCGCATGACCACCGCAGGGCCACCGCATGGCGAGATCGGGGAGATGAGATGACCACCGCGCAGCAGAGCAAGGCCGCACGCAAGGACGCCGCCGAGGAGCGGGAGCGGGGCGGCGGCGTGCCGATCCCGGTCGTCACCCCGCACGTGAAGGTCCTCCGCGTCCCCACGCCGCCCGGGGTGGGCGCGGTGGCCGGGGCGGGCCGGTCGGCCGCCTCGCACCTGCCGCCGCCGGACCGGCTGGCGTTCTACGGCGGGCTGGGGGCGATGGCCGCGTTCAACGTGATCTCCTGGCCGGTCGCCGCCGCGATCGGGGTGGGCACGGCGATCGCCCGGCGCGGGCGCGGGACCGAGGAGCGCGCAAAGCCCGAGGAGCCGGGAAGGACCGCGGAGCCCGCGAGGTCCCGATGATCACGGCCCGTCAGGCGGACATGACCGAATATTAACGAAACGGACATTTCACCCTCACCTCCGTGCCAGTCCGGTCAGGCAGAAAGGACGGGTCACGACCTCGACGGACCGTCACGGAGGGGGGACCGCAATGACCGACATCGTCGCCGCCATCCTGGCCAAGGCCGCCGTCATGGCCCTGGAGGCGCTGCTGGCCCGGCTGTTCGTGCAGTTGCTCCAGCTGACCCGTTACCGCCTCGTCCCGGCCACCGCCTGACCGGCTCGCCCGGAGACGGCCCCCGGACCCGCGAAAGGGCGGGTCGGACGACCTCCGCCCCGGTCGCCCGATCCGCGGGCCCTCACAGGCTCCGCAGGAACGCGATCAGCTCCCGGTTGACCTCGTCGGGGCGCTCCTGCTGGGTCCAGTGCCCGCAGCCGGGCAGCAGCACGATGTCCCTCAGGTCGGTGACGTAGTCGTGCATGCGGTGCAGCCGGTCCTTGGCCCCGGCCAGCACCATGTCCCGCTCCCCGGCGACGTAGAGGGCGGGCGGGGTGATCGGGGCGCGGTGCCAGGCGGCGGTCAGCTCCCAGTTGCGGTCCAGGTTCCGGTACCAGTTGACCGGGCCGCGGAAGCCGCTGTGGGCGTACTCGGCCGCGTAGACGGCGATGTCCTCCTCGGTGAGCCAGCCGGGCAGCTCGTCCGGCGCGGGGCACACGTCCAGGAAGCCGCCGCCGTCCGGCAGGATCGGCACCAGCATGGGGGCGTCGCCGGAGGCCGCGTACAGCATCCGGCGGAACGTGTCCGGCAGGTCCCGTTCCAGCCCGGCCTCGGGCAGGTCGGGCCGCTGGAACGCCACCATGTAGAAGCCCTCGCCCAGCTGCTCGCGCATCACCTGCACCGGCGGGCGCGAGGACCGCGGCCGGTGCGGCACCGACAGGGCGACCACGCCGCGCACGACGTCCGGGCGGAACAGGGCCGTGTGCCAGGCCACCGGGGCGCCCCAGTCATGGCCGACGACGACCGCCTGCTCCTCCCCCAGCGCGGCGATCAGGGCGACCGCGTCCCCCACGAGATGGTGGATCGTGTACTCCTCCACCGCCTCGGGCCCGCCGGTACGGGCGTACCCGCGCTGGTCGGGGGCGACGGCGTGGAAGCCGGCCTCGGCGAGCGCCACCAGCTGGCGCCGCCAGGAGTACCAGCACTCGGGGAAGCCGTGCAGCAGCAGCACCAGCGGGCCGCTGCCCGCCTCGGCGATGTGCATGTCGAGTCCGTTGACGGGAATGCGGCGATGCGCGATCTCGGTCACGCCTCCGGACGCTACCGGGTCCCCGCGACGCCGGGCCGAGCAGGTCGTGTCAACGCGCGGACGCCCAGACGGCGGCGGGCCAGAAGCTCCTGGCGTAGGTCACCCGCGCCAGCACCGCCTGCCCGTTGCCGTTGGGGTGGAAGTAGTCCCACTTGCTGACCTGCGCCAGCGTGAACCGGTAGTCGAACACCGCGTCGTCGTCGAACCGGCAGCGGGCGTCCTGCGCGCACAGCCGCCGCAGCACCGCGTTGTAGTCGATGACCCGCTGACGCACGCGCTCACGGCGCGCGATGTCGGCCGCCGAGGCCGAGAGCGGGCGGGCCAGCATCGACTGGCAGATCCCGAACCTGGCCCAGGCGGTACGGGCCACCGCGTTGCCCCTGCCGACCTGCCAGAGCCGCCGCAGGTCGGGAATGCTGGCGACGAACACCTCGGCCCCCGGCAGACCCTCCCGCAGCGTCCGCAGGCCGACGCGGAACCGGGTCTCGAAGTCGGCGACCGGGGTCATCCGCTCCTCGGTGGGGGCGCAGGCGTCGTTGGCGCCGATCAGGATCGTCACGTACTGCGCCCGCCGGTCGACGGCGATCTGCGCCTGCCGCGCCAGGTCGGCGACCCTCGCCCCGGTGGCGGCGGCGTTGTAGGGGGTCAGCGACGGCTCGCGGGCGGCCAGCCGCAGGTAGTGGCTGCGCACGGCGGTGTCGTGGCCGGTGCTCCAGGACCGGCCGATGCAGTCGACGTACCAGCCGCAGGCGTTGAACCCGCGGGTGATGGAGTCGCCCAGCGCGACCATCCGGGTCGGAACGGGCGCCTCGGCGGCCTCGGCGGCGGCGCCGGGGGCGGCGAGCACGGCACCGGTCAGCCCGGCCAGCCCGGTCAGCGCGGTCGCCAGGGTCAGGGGAACGACGGGACGGAGCATGCGGCACCTCCGGACGGTGACGACACGGGAACGTAACGCGATCAGCACAGCACAGAGTGTGACGACCCCTGGTCGTGATGGCAATGGCCTCCGGGCGAGAGCACCCGCTCCCCGCCGGTCAGCCCGGCGGGGACGGCCAGGGCCGCAGCCGTTCCAGGTCGGCGGCCAGGCGCAGCAGCAGATCCTCCCGGCCGGGACGGGCGACCGCCTGCAGCCCCACCGGCGTGCCGTCGGCGGCCAGACCCGCGGGGACGCTGATCGCCGGATGCCCGCTGATGTTGAACCCCCAGGTGAGGCCGACCGTCATCGCCGTGCCGGGGCCGTCGTGCCCGTGCGGCGGCGTCGGCGTCGTGGGGGTGAGCAACAGGTCCGCCTCGGCGAACAGCTCGCGCAGCCGCTCGTCGTTGGTCCGGCGGGCGGCCTCGGCGGCGGACGGATCGGCGGGCAGGCCCCGCAGGGCGCGCCAGGCGGGTGCGGGGTCGCACAGCCGGACGGGCCGCTCACGCCAGGTCAGGCGGAGGGCCCCGGCCGCCGCCCGCGCGACCCCGGCCTGCTCCGGGCCGACCTCGGCGAAGCCCAGCGTGCTCGACCAGACCGCCACCGGCCGGTCCGGCCCGCCCGGCCCGACGTCCTCGCCGAGCAGGACCGACAGGTGCAGGGCGGCGTCCCGCGCGGTGCGGACCACGGCGCCGGGCACGTTCAGCCCGGCGGCGTCGCGGGCGGGCAGGCGCCCGCCGGTGGCCTTGAGGCCGATCACCCCGCACCAGGCGGCCGGGATCCGCGTCGAGCCCGCCCCGTCGCTGGCGGTCGCCAGCGGCACGACGCCCGCCGCCACCGCCGCCGCCGACCCGGCCGAGGAGCCGCCCGGAGAGCGGTCGGCGCGCCAGGGGTTGACGGTGGGGCCGCGGTCGGTGTGCCCCCAGGTCTGCCATTCGGTGGTGGGACGGGGCACCGAGGTCAGCCCGATGACGACGCAGCCCGCCGCGCGCAGCCGCCTGGTCTGCGGGGCGTCCACCCCCTCCCACGCCTTGACGCCGATCGGCACCCCGGCCAGCGGCGGGCACCGCCCGCCCGCCACGGCGCGGTCGACCTCGCGGGCGTCCGCCAGCGCCTGCTCGGCGGTGACGGTGCGGAACGCCCGCAGCCGCGGGTCGGCCTCGGCCAGGCGGGCCAGCGCCGCCCTCGCCACCTCCACGGCGGACGTCTCCCGCCGGGTGACCAGGGCCGCGACGGCGGTCGCGTCCAGCCGCCGGTACTCCTCCGGGAGCATCTAGGCGATCTTGGCCCGGGTCCAGGCGAGCAGGTCGCCGGCGGGCAGGGTGTTGACGATCCGGTCGGCCGGCACCCCGCAGCGGGCGGCCCGCTCGCACCCGTACGGCTGCCAGGCGAGCTGGCCCGGGGCGTGCGCGTCGGAGTCGACGGCGAACCGGCAGCCCGCCTCGACCGCCAGCCGCAGCAGCCGCTTGGGCGGGTCCAGCCGCTCCGGCCGCGAGTTGATCTCCACCGCGACGTCGTAGGCGGCGCACGCGTCGAACACCAACTCGGCGTCGAACTCCGACTCCGGCCGCCTGCCGCCGCGCCGCCCGCCGCCCACCACGATCCGGCCGGTGCAGTGGCCCAGCACGTTCACCCGGGGATTGCCGATGGCGGCGACCATGCGGCGGGTCATCGCGACCCGGTCCATCCGCAGCTTGGAGTGGACGCTGGCCACCACCACGTCCAGGCGGTCGAGCAGCTCGGGGTCCTGGTCGAGGGAGCCGTCGTCGAGGATGTCCACCTCGATGCCGGTGAGGATCCGGAACGGCGCCAGCTCCTCGTTCAGCTCCGCGACCACGTCGAGCTGCCTGCGCAGCCGGTCGGCCGACAGCCCGTTGGCCACCCTGAGCCGGGGCGAGTGGTCGGTCAGCGCGATGTACTCGTGCCCCAGCTCGCGGGCGGTCTCGGCCATCTCCCTGATCGGCGATCCGCCGTCGGACCAGTCGCTGTGGGTGTGCAGGTCGCCCCTGAGGGCGGCGCGGAGCGCGGCGGCGGCCTCGTCGACCGGCTGGTCCTCGGTCGCCTCCAGGCGCCGCAGGTACACCGGGGTCTCGCCGCGCAGCGCCTCGGTGATGACCAGGGCGGTGACCTTGCCGATCCCCGGCAGCGCGGTCAGCGTCCCGGCCTCGGCGCGTTCGGCCAGCTCCTCGGGGGAGGTCTGGGCCACCAGGTCGGCGGCCTTGCGGAACGCGCGCACCCGGTAGGTCGGCTCGTGCGCGCGTTCGAGGAGGAAGGCGATCCGCCGCAGCGCCTCAACGGGTTCCACGCCCCGACCGTACCCAGGTACTACGACGGAATGGCACCACGGTCGCATGCGTGACGCGCCGCCGCGCCCCTACGCTGCCGGCGTGACAGGCGACGACGGCAAGGGCCCGGTCATGATCGGGGTCATCCCGCTGGCCCTGGAGGCCGCGCTGACCGGGACGGCCGACCCCCCGCGTCCCGATCCCGGGTGGCCGTCCTGGCTGCGGTGGACCCGCCTGATCGGCATCGGCCGGCTCCCGTACCGCACCGTCACCGTCGTCGTGGACGTGCTCATCGCCCTGATCCTCTTCGGCGGCACCTACAACCTGCTGTTCACCGAGGTCCGTGCGCGGTTTCCCGGCTACCCCGGGTTCTGGCTGCTGGTGGTGTCGGCCTTCCTGGCGGCCCCGGTCGTGCTGCGCACCTGGCATCCGGTCGCCGCATGGCGGATCCTCGTGGTGGCGATGATCTACGTGTCCGCCCAGAACTGGCTGGACGTGCCGTTCGTCCCGGGCGGGGCGATCGCCACCCTGTTCTGCCTGTACTCGCTGGCGGTCCGGTCGCCGCGCCAGGTCACCGTCGGCGTCGGCCTGATCACCGCGGCGGGCGCGGCCCTGCTGAGCGGCTCGGTCGCGTTCGGGGCCATCGCCGCGGTCGCGGTCCCCCTGCTGGTGGGCTCGTTCGTGCGGGAGCGCCGCGCCGCCCGCGCGAAGCTGGCCGAGCAGGAACGCCGCCACAAGGAGGCCGAGGCCGTCCTCAAGGAACGCCAGCGGATCGCCCGCGAACTGCACGACGTGGTCGCCCACCACATGTCGATGATCGCGATCCAGGCCGAAGCGGCTCCTTACGCCGAGCCCTCGATGCCCGACCGCACCAAGGCCGACCTGGCCCAGATCCGTTCCACCGCCCTGGAGGCGCTGACCGAACTGCGGCGGGTGCTGGGCGTGCTGCGCACCGAGAACGGCGCCGAGACCGACCCGCAGCCCGCCCTGGACAGGCTCGACGACCTGATCGCCAACGCCCGCGCCGCCGGGCTCGACGTGACCTCCAGGACCCTCGGCGCACCCCGTTCCCTGCCGCCGGGCCACGGCCTGACCGCCTACCGGATCGTGCAGGAGGCGCTGAGCAACGCCATGCGGCACGCCCCCGGCGCGCACGTCGACGTGGAGATCCAGCACGGCTCCGACGCGCTGCGGATCAAGGTGGTCAACGGCCCGCCCGCGCAGCGGGCCGAGCCGTCCGCGGCCGGAGGCGGGCACGGCCTGATCGGCATGCGGGAACGGGCTGCCATGCTGGGCGGCGAGATCACCGCCGGCCCCGCCCCCGAGGGCGGCTTCGCCGTCGAGGCCGTACTGCCGTGGAGGGACGAGTGACCGCAGCGGGCCGGGACCCGATCAGGGTCGTCATCGCCGACGACCAGGGGATGGTGCGGGCCGGGTTCGGGGTGCTGCTGAACGCCCAGCCCGACATCGAGGTGACCGGCGAGGCCCGCGACGGCGAGGAGGCCCTGCGGGTGATCGCCGACGTGCGGCCCCACGTGGTGCTGATGGACATCCGGATGCCCCGGCTCAACGGGCTGGAGGCCACCCGGCGGCTGATGGCCGAGCACCCCGAGCCGCCCAGGGTGCTGATCCTGACCACGTTCGACCTGGACGACTACGTGTACGAGGCGCTGCGCGCGGGCGCGTCCGGGTTCCTGCTCAAGGACGCCTCGGCGGGCGAGCTGGCCGAGGCGGTGCGGGTGGTGGCGGCCGGGGACGCGCTGCTGTCGCCGTCGGTGACGCGGCGGCTGATCGCCGAGTTCGCCCGGCTGGGCGCCCCGCGCGCCCCGCGCCGGGAGCGGCTGGAGGAGCTGACCGAACGGGAGACCGAGGTGCTGACCCTGGTCGCCCGCGGCCTGTCCAACCAGGAGATCGCCGCCGAACTGGTGGTCGCCGAGCAGACGGTCAAGACCCACTTCGGCCGGATCCTGATGAAGCTGGGGCTGCGCGACCGCCCCCAGGCGATCGTCTACGCCTACGAGACCGGCCTGGTCCGCCCCGGCGACTGACCCGTTCCCTCTGGGGGCCGACCCCCAGACCCCCGAACAGGCGGGTCAGACGATCCTCGCTTCGCTGCGGCCGTCTGACCCGCGTCACCCCCCGGTATGACGATCAAGGACGGCACCTGGAGGCGATGCCCGCGACGGCGGCGGATTCCTACCTTCCCAGCAGTGGACGAACCACCGCTGACCTGGGAGGACATCGCCGATGCGCAACCTTGTGCCCCGGCCGGGCGGGCCGGCCGCCGTAGCGGCGATGGCCGTGCTGCTGCCGGTCGCCGCCACGACGCAGGAGACCGCGGAGTACCCCGGCCCGAGCCCGCTGCCGGGGCTGTCCGCCGGGACGCTCGACGCCCGGTACGACGCCGTGCGCCGGGACGTCGCCCGGGGGCTGGAGGCGGCGCGGCGGGCCGGTGACGAAGACCGGGTGCGGGCGCTGTCGGCGTTCCTGCGGCCGGACCGGCGGTTCCTGGCGTTCGACGCCCGGGGCCGGGGGCGGGCCGTGGAGGTGCTGGGCGACCTGGCCGCCGCCGACCGGGTGGCGGTCGTGGTGCCGGGCGCGGACGGCTCACTGAACGGCTTCGACGGCGCCAAGTTCGCCGGCGGCGGGTCGCTGGCCCTGTACCGGGAGGCGCTGCGACTGTCGCCGGGCACGCGGCTCGCGGTGGTCGCCTGGCTCGGCTACGACTCGCCCGCCACGTTGAGCACCCGCGTCCTCACCGCCGGGCGGGCCACCGGCGCCGCCCGCGAGTTGCGGCGGTTCCTGGCCGGTGTGCGGCGGGTCAACGGCACGGCCGGGGTGTCGCTGCTGTGCCACAGCTACGGGTCGGTGGTGTGCGCGAAGGCGGCCCCACATGTGAGCGCCGACGACATCGCCCTGTACGGAAGCCCCGGCACCGGCGTGGACCGGGCCTCCGACCTGCGCACCACCGCACGGGTCTGGGCGGCGCGCAGCGACGGGGACTGGATGGAACTGGTGCCTCACGTCAGGTTCCTCGGCGTCGGGTTCGGCACCGATCCGGTGTCGCCCGCGTTCGGCGCCCGCGTGTTCGACGCCGGTGACGGACCCCACAGCGGCTACCTCCAGCCGGGCTCGACCGCACTGCGGCACCTGACCCTCATCGCCCTCGGACGCCACCAGGAGATCCCCCATGTCTGACTCCGTTCGCCTGGGGGACGCCCCCGAGACCTCCGGAAGAGGAGATCGGCAGCGCTCGTCCGCCCCCCGCTCGCTGGTGGCCAAGATCGTCGCGGCGACCCCGCCGGGCCGTGACCGCGCCGTCGACGCCCTGCGGGCCATCGCGATCCTGGGGGTGGTCCTGGGCCACTGGCTGGTGACCGCGCTGGTGGCCCCGCCCGGCGACGACCCGGCCCTGCGGGTGACCAGCCCGCTGAAGGAGATGCCGTGGCTGGCCCCGGTGTCGTGGGCGTTGCAGACCCTGGCAGTGTTCTTCTTCGTCGGCGGCTATGTGGGCGCGCGGGCGTACAAGCCGGGGACCGCGTACGGGAGCTGGGTCCGCGGCCGGATGGTCCGGCTGCTGCGGCCCGTGCCGGTGCTGCTGGTCGTCTGGGTGCCGGTGTCGGCGGGGCTGCTCGCGGCCGGGTACGACGGGCAGACCCTGCGCTCGGTGATCAAGCTGGTGCTCAGCCCGCTGTGGTTCCTCCTCGTGTACGCCGCGCTCACCGCCCTCACCCCGCTGGTCATCGCGCTGTGGCGGCGGCTCGGCTGGACCGCCGTGGCCCTGGCCGCCGCCGCCGTCGCGGCCACCGACCTGGTCCGGTTCGCGTTCGACGGCCCCGGCTGGCCGGGCTGGGCGAACGTGCTGACCGGCTGGCTGGTGCCGTACCTGCTCGGCGTCGCCTGGGCCGGCGGCGCGCTGGACCGCCGGATCGCCGCCGGGCTGCTGGCCGGGGGCGCGGCGGCCGCCGCCGGGCTGATCCTCGTGGCGGGCTACCCGGCGAGCATGGTCGGGGTGCCGGGCGCGGCCGTGTCCAACCTGAACCCTCCGACGCTGGCCGCGGTCGCGTTCGGCACGGCGCAGGTCGGGGCGGCGGTGCTGCTGCGCGACCGGCTCGCCCGGCTGATGGACCGGTCCCGGTGGTGGGCGGTTGTGGTGGTGACCAATCTGGCGGCGATGACGATATTCCTCTACCACCAGACCGCGATGCTCGCGGTGACCCTGGCGGGGCGCGCGTTCGGGGTGCTGCCCGGCCTGCACACCCGTCCCGACGAGCCGTTCTGGGCGGTGGAACGGGTGCCGTGGCTGCCGGTCTTCGCCGTCGCGCTGGCGGTCGCGGTGGCGGCGGCGCATCGGTTCGAACACCCCCGCCACGCCAAGGCTGTGAAGGGTCACAGCAGGTGAGGCGTCCGGTGATGGCACCCTTGTCACGTGGACGGCACAGACGACGACGCGATCCGGGCGGCGACCGGCAGACGACTCGAACAGGCCATGGGCACCTTCGGCACCCTCGCCCTGGCCAGCATGGAGGAACGGCTCCCCTGGTTCCGGCGGATGCCCGCCGACCAGCGGTCGTGGATCGGGCTGGTGGCCCAGGCGGGCATCGCCGCGTTCGTGGAGTGGTTCAAGAACGCCGAGGCCACCCAGCCGGCCATCGCCGGCGAGGTGTTCGGCACCGCCCCCCGCGAACTGCTGCGCTCGATCAAGCTCAAGCACACCATCGACATCATCCGCGTGATCATCGACGTGGTGGAGGACCGGCTGGACGAGCTGGCCGCCCCCGGCGGCGAGCACCAGCTCCGTGAGGCGATCCTGCGCTACACCCGGGACGTGGCGTTCGGCGCCGCCCAGGTGTACGCGCAGGCCGCCGAGACCCGCGCCGCCTGGGACGCCCGGCTGGAGGCGCTGGTGGTCAACGCGGTGCTGCGCGGCGAGGTGGACGACGGCATGCACTCGTGGGCGGCGGCGCTGGGCTGGACCGCCAAGCCGGTCAGCGTGGTCGCCGGGTACACCTCGCTGGAGGAGGAGCCCGAGGTCACCATCGACCAGATGCAGCTGGCCGCCCGCCGCGCCCGGGTCGACGTGCTCGCCGGGGTGCAGGGCCGCCGGGTCATCGTGATCATCGGCGGGGCCGAGGACCCGATGGAGGCGGCCCGGCCGATCGCCGCCAAGTGCGGGCCCGGCCCGGTGGTCGTCGGCCCGGTGGTCCCCGACCTGTACGGCTCGTCGATCTCGGCGCAGGCGGCGCTGGCCGGGCTGCGCGCCGCCGCCGGCTGGCCGGACGCACCCCGCCCGGTGTCGGCCGCCGACCTGCTGCCCGAACGGGCCCTGGACGGCGACGAGTCGGCCCGCCGGCACCTGGTGGAGCAGGTCTACGAGCCGATGTGCAACGCCGGGGCGCCGCTGCTGGACACCCTCACCACCTATCTGGAGCAGGGCTCGTCGCTGGAGGCGACGGCCCGGCTGATGTTCGTCCACCCGAACACGGTGCGTTACCGGCTGCGCCGGGTGACCGAGCTGACCGGCCTGTCCCCCACCGACGGGCGGCACGCGTTCACCCTGCGTCTGGCGCTGGTCCTGGGCAGATTCGCCGAGCGCCGCGCCGGAACGTGACCGGACGGTCCTTGTAGGCACCCTCCAAAGCCCCACCCGCAAACTTCGTGGCGATCGGCATCGGCGGGGCGCCGGACCACCCGGCAGGGTGAATTACGTGATTGTCATAGCATCGCCCGGCCAGGGCGCCCAGACCCCAGGCTTCCTGCAGCCATGGCTCGACCTGCCCGAGGTCGCCGACCGGCTCGCCCGCTGGTCGGAGGTGACCGGGCTGGACCTGGTGCGCTATGGCACCACCGCCGACGCCGAGGAGATCCGCGACACCGCCGTCGCCCAGCCGCTGCTGGTCAGTGCGGCGCTGGCGGCCGCGGCGGCGCTGGGGGCCACCGCGGACGTGGTGGCCGGGCACAGCGTCGGCGAGCTGGCCGCCGCCGCCATCGCCGGGGTGCTCTCCCCCGAGGACGCGCTGCGGTTCGCCCGGGAGCGCGGGCGGGCCATGGCCGAGGCCTCGGCGGTGACCGAGACCGGGATGACCGCGGTGCTCGGCGGCGACCCCGACGAGGTGCTGGCCGCCATCGACAAGCACGGCCTGACCCCCGCCAACATCAACGGCGCCGGCCAGGTGGTCGCCGCCGGGACGATGGAACGGCTGGCGCGGTTCGCCGACGAGCCGCCCGCCAGGGCCCGGCTGCGGCCGCTGTCGGTGGCCGGGGCGTTCCACACCGAGCACATGGCGCCCGCCGTGGACCGGCTGGCCGCGCTCGCCGCCGAGCTGCCCGCCGCCGACCCGCAGGTCCGGCTGCTGTCCAACCGGGACGGCACGGTGGTGACCTCCGGCCGCGAGTACGTCGACCGGCTGGTCGCGCAGGTCAGCTCGCCGGTCCGGTGGGACGCCTGCATGGCGACCATGCGGGAGCTGGGCGTCACCGCGATCATCGAGCTGCCGCCGGCCGGCACCCTGGTGGGCCTGGCCCGGCGCGAGCTCAAGGGCGTCGCCACGCTGGCCCTCAAGACCCCCGACGACCTGGCCGCGGCCCGCGAGCTGATCGAGGCGAACGCCCGATGACCGCATCCGAACCCGCCGCCCGGCTCCGCCTGCCCGACACCGTGCCCGGCACCCGGATCCTGGCGTTCGGCGACTACCGGCCCGCCAAGGTCGTCACCAACGACGACCTGGCGGCGACCATGGACACCAGCGACGAGTGGATCCGCAGCCGGGTCGGCATCGCCGAGCGCCGGGTCGCCGCCGAGGACGAGACCGTCGTCGACATGGCGGTGCACGCCGGCGGCAAGGCGCTGGCCGCCGCGGGGCTGTCGCCCGAGGAGATCGACCTGGTCATCGTGGCAACCTGCTCGGCCGAGACGATGATCCCCAGCAACGCCGCCACCGTCGCGCACCGGCTCGGGATCCGCGCGCCCGGGGCGTTCGACCTCAACGCCGCCTGCGCCGGGTTCTGCTACGCGCTGGCCGCCGCCGACTCGGCGATCCGCACCGGCGCCGCCCGCAACGCGCTGGTGATCGGCGCCGAGAAGATGTCGCAGTGGGTGGACTGGACCGACCGGTCGACCGCGATCATCTTCGCCGACGGGGCCGGCGCCGCGGTGGTCACCGGCGCGCCGGACCCCGGCATCGGCCCGGTGGTGTGGGGCAGCGCCGGCGACCAGGCCGACAAGATCCACGTCAGGGACCGGCACTCGTTCATCGTCCAGGAGGGCCAGTCGGTGTTCCGCTGGGCGACCACCGCGATCGCCCCGGTCGCCGCCGAGGCCTGCGAACGCGCCGGGATCTCCCCCCAGGACCTGGCCGCGTTCGTGCCGCACCAGGCCAACCTGCGGATCGTGGAGTCCATCGCCCGGCGGCTGAAGGCCGCCAACGCGGTGGTGGCCGACGACATCGTGTACTCGGGCAACACGTCGGCGGCGTCCATCCCGCTGGCACTGGCCCGGATGATCGAACGGGGGCAGGTTCCCTCCGGTGCTCCGGCGCTGCTCATCGGGTTCGGCGCCGGGCTGACCTACGCTGCCCAAGTCATCCAGATCCCGTAGGCCCGCGCCGCCCGGCGACGAGCCTGCGTTCCCCAACAACAAGGAGAGTTCCGCACATGCCCGCAGCCACCGAGCAGGAGATCCTGGCCGGCCTCGGCGAGATCGTCGAGGAGACCGTCGGCATCCCGGCGGCCGAGGTCACCCCTGAGAAGAGCTTCATCGACGACCTCGACATCGACTCGCTGTCGATGGTCGAGATCGCGGTGGCCGCCCAGGACAAGTTCGGGGTGGACATCCCCGACGACGAGCTCCGCAACCTCAAGACCGTCCAGGACGTGATCAACTTCGTCCAGGGTCTGACCGGCGTCAGCAAGGCGTGAGCACGCGCGGCGCGCCGCCCGGGGACGTTCCCGGGCGGCGCGCCCGCCCGACTCCCCCCAGGAATTCAGGAGCACTGACACATGAGCGACAACCAGACCACCGTCGTCGTCACCGGGCTCGGTGCCACGACGCCGCTCGGCGGCGACGTCCCGTCGACCTGGTCGGCGCTGCTGGCCGGCAGGTCCGGGGTGCGCCCGCTGGACTGGGAGGGGATCGAGGAGCTGCCGGTCCGCTTCGCCGCCCAGCTCGCGGTCGAGCCGTCGGAGGTCATGCCCAAGCACAAGCTGCGCAGGCTGGACCGCAACGAGGCGATCGCGCTGATCGCCGCGCACGAGGCCTGGCAGAGCGCCGGGTACGCCTTCGGCGACCACGCGGGCCAGACCGTGGACGGCGACCGGCTGGGCGTGGTGATCTCCAGCGGCATCGGCGGTCTGCACACCGCGCTGAACAGCTACGACGTCTACCGGGAGAAGGGCTGGCAGCGGGTCTCCCCGTTCACCGTGCCGATGCTCATGCCCAACGGCGCCTCCGGCCTGGTGGGGATCGAGTTCGGGGCGATGGCCGGCTCGCACGCGCTGGTCAGCGCCTGCGCCTCCAGCGCGGAGGCGATCGGGTACGCCATCGACATGATCCGGTCCGGCCGGGCCGACGTGGTCATCGCCGGCGGCACCGAGGCGTGCATCCACCCGCTGCAGATGGCGTCGTTCGGGTCGATGCGGGCGCTGTCCACCCGCAACGAGGAGCCGGCCCGCGCCTCCCGGCCGTACGACAAGAACCGCGACGGGTTCGTGCTCGGCGAGGGCGCCGCGGTGCTGATCCTGGAGTCCGAGGAGCACGCCCGGGCGCGCGGCGCGCAGATCCACGCGATCGCCGCCGGCTGCGGCTACTCCGGTGACGCCCACGACATCGTGCAGCCCGACCCGACCGGCAGCGGCGCCGCCAAGGCGATGCGCCGGGCGCTGGCCGACGCCGGGCTGCGTCCCGAGGACATCAAGCACATCAACGCGCACGGCACCTCCACCCCCCAGGGCGACGTCGCCGAGCTGGCCGCCATCAAGGCCGCGCTCGGCGAGGACGTGGCCCGCGGGCTGTGCATCACCGCGACCAAGTCGATGACCGGTCACCTGCTCGGCGGGGCCGGCGCGCTGGAGTCGCTGATCACGGTACTGACGCTGCGCGAGGGCGTGGTGCCGGCCACCATCAACGTCGACGACCTCGATGACGCCGTCGACCTGGACATCGTCCGCGGCGAACCGCGCAAGCTGCCCGACGGGCCGCTCGCCGCGCTGAACAACTCGTTCGGCTTCGGCGGCCACAACGTCGCCGTGGCCTTCCGGCGCGCCTGACGGCGCACCCCGCGATAAGGAGCCAGCCAGCATGACCGTGCTCGAGAACCGGGTCGCCGGCCCGGCACCGGCCCCGCAGGAAGAGATCGACCCGCGGCATCCGCGGCTGCGGCTGGAGACGCTGTTCGACGACGGGTCGTTCCGGCCGCTGACCGACGAGGACGACCGCAGCGGCGTGCTGGCCGGGGTCGGCCGGATCGAGGGGCTGCCGGTGGTGGCGTTCGCCTCCGACCCGCGGGTGCAGGGCGGCGCGATGGGGATGGCCGGCTGCCAGCACATCGTGTCCGCCTACGACCACGCGGTCCGCGAGCGGCTGCCGATCGTCGGGGTGTGGCACTCCGGCGGGGCGCGGCTGGCCGAGGGCGTGGAGTCGCTGCACGCGGTCGGCATGGTGTTCGCGGCGATGACCCGGGCGTCCGGGATCGTCCCGCAGATCTCCGTGGTGCTGGGCGCGGCGGCCGGCGGCGCCGCCTACGGCCCGGCGCTGACCGACATCGTGATCCTGTCCCAGAACGGCAAGATCTTCGTGACCGGCCCCGACGTGGTCAAGTCGGTGACCGGCGAGGAGATCGACATGGCCGGGCTGGGCGGGCCCGAGCCGCACTCCAAGAAGTCCGGCGTGGTGCACGTGGTCGCCAAGGACGACACCGAGGCGCTGGCCCGCGCCCGCACCCTGGCGGTGCTGCTGGGCCACCAGGGCCGGATCCGCCCCGACGACGTGGCGGAACGGGACTTCTCCGGGCTGCTGCCGGACAGCCCCCGCCGTGCCTACAGTGTGATGCCGCTGGTCAAGGGCATGGTGGACAACGCGGACGACGCCTCCTACGTCGAACTGCACCCCAAGTGGGCGCCCAACATCGTCACCGCGCTGGGCCGGCTCGGCGGCCGCACGGTCGGGATCATCGCCAACAACCCGCTGCGGCTGGGCGGCTGCCTGGACGCCACGTCGGCGGAGAAGGCGGCCCGCTTCGTGCGGATGTGCGACGCGTTCGGGGTGCCGCTGGTGGTGCTGGTGGACGTGCCCGGCTACCTGCCGGGCGTCGGCCAGGAGCACGAGGGCGTGGTGCGCCGCGGCGCCAAGCTGCTGCACGCCTTCGCCGAGGCCACCGTCCCGCGGGTGACGCTGGTGACCCGCAAGGCGTACGGCGGGGCCTACATCGCGATGAACTCCCGTTCGCTGGGCGCGACCAAGGTGTTCGCCTGGCCGACCGCCGAGCTCGCGGTGATGGGCGCGGTCGCCGCCGTCCGCATCCTGCACCGCCGCACGCTGGCGGCCGCGCCGGAGGAGGAGCGTCCCGCCCTGGAGGCCAGGCTCGCCGCCGAGCACGAGAAGATCGCCGGCGGCCTGGACCGGGCCCGCGCCCTGGGCGTGGTCGACGAGGTCATCACCCCGGACGCCACCCGTACCGCGATCGCCCGGGCCATCGCCGAGGCCACCCCGGCCCGCGGCACCCACGGCAACATCCCGCTCTGACCCCTGTTCTCCGGGCGGCCCCGCGCGCATCCCGGCGCGCGGGGCCGCCGCATGTCCGACGGAGAAAAGGGGAGGACCGGCGCGTCCTTCGCGGGCTAGGCTCTGCGGTCAGCCGAGTGAAGGAAGATTCGTCATAATCCTGCACGGACTCGATGAGATCGACTGGTCCGCCCTGAACCATCACTACGGTGCGGCCGACGACGTCCCCGGCCTGCTGCGGGCGGCGGCCCGGGGCGATGTGAACGCGCTGGACGATCTGGACGTCAAGGTCTACCACCAGGGCGGCGTCGTGCTCTCCGCCGCCACCGCCTGCCTGCCGTTCCTGGTCGCGCTGGCCGAGTCGGGGGACACGGCGGTACGGACGTACGCGCTGGAGGTCGCGGGACGGCTGGCCGCGGAGGCGGCCCGGGTGCCCGCACGCGCCGTCGACGATGCCTGGCCCGCCGCCTGGGAGGCCGCGCTGCCCCGCCTGCTGGGGCTGGCCGGTGACCCCTGTGTCGAGGTGCGGCGGGAACTGCCCTCGGCGCTGGCGGGATCGGGAGCCGGGCAGGACCGGATCATCGAGGTGCTCCGGGGGCGGTGGCGCGACGAGGAGGATCGTGCGACGCGGCTCGCCATCGTCCAGGCCGTCGGTGAGCTGGCGGGCGGCTGCGGCATCGAGATCCTGCCCGAGACGCTGCTCTGGTTGCGGGAGCTGCGCCGCCATCCCGACCGCCAGATCCGGCTGACGGCGGTGAAGGCCCTGGCCGACGCCCCCGGCTCCCACCGGCCGGGCACCGACCTGGACGTGCTGGTCGAGGCGGTGAACGACGACGTCGACGTCTGGAACGACCTGTGGGGACGCCCCTCGCCGGAGACGGCCGACGAATACGGCGGGCGGGCGGCCTCGCTCCTCGGGTGGATCGACCGCACCCTGGGCGAGGACGTGACGGCGCGCACGGACCTGTGCCTGACGTTCCTGCGGCATGACGACGAGGACCGCCGGATCGGGGCGGCCCAGAACGCCGCCACGGTGGTCGGCGAGTGGCGGTCGGCGGAGGAGCGGCTGCTGCCCGCGCTGGCCGAACGCACGACCGACCCGGTCGGCGCGGTCCGGGCGTACGCCGTGCACGTGCTCGCAGCCGTCCCCGAGTACGGCGGCGACCCGGCGGCCGACCTGCTGGCCGAGCGGCTGGACGACGACCGGCGGATCTCCCGATACGGCGACGCCCGGGTCGCGGACATCGCCGTGTGGGGACTGGCGTGGCGGAAGGACCCCCGCTGCCTGCCGCGGCTGGTGGAACATCTCACCTCTGCGCGGCCGGCGTTCGACTCCACCGAGGTGCACGGTCCCGGCGGCGTGTACACCCTCGACCTGCCGTCCATCCACAAGGTCCTGTCCCCGCTGCGCGACCACGCCGAGGCGCTGCTGCCGGTGATCCGCGACCGCCTGCGGACCGGCGGCCCGCTGTGCCGGGGACTGACCCGCGTCATGGCGGACTGGGGAGCCGTCGCGGCCCCGGCCGTTCCGGAGCTGGTCGACGGCCTCGGCGGCGAAACGCATGTGGAGGTGCTCGAGGCGCTCGGCGCCATCGGCCCCGCCGCCACGGACGCCGTGCCCGCACTGGAGAGGCTGTTGCACCGTCCGCGCGGCCTGCCCGAATGGGCCGCCCGCCGCAACAAGGTGCTCCTGCCGTGGGCTTATTGGAAGATCACCGGCACCCCCGCCCCCGCCGTGGCCGTCGCCGCCGATGCGGCGCCCGCCGATCTCCCTGTCCACGACCTGCCGCGCCTGGCGGAGCTGGGGCATCATGTGGCGTTCCTGGCCGACCGCCTCCGTCCACTGCTGCGGGACCGCGACGACTGGACCCGGACCAGGGCGGCCGCCGCCCTCCACCGCCTGACCGGCGACCCCGCCGAGGCGGCGCCCGTGCTGCGTTCCGCGGCCTGCGAACTCGCTCGTGAACGCCCGCTCCCGGTGCACCGCGCGGCTCTCCGCCATCTGCGGGACATGCCGCCCGAGGCCGCCGAAGCCTGCCACTGGGCGTTGCGCGAAGTACTGGCCTCGGGTCGCCGCCACCGCGTCAACGGCGGCTGGCGAGGCATCGCCGAGGACCGCGAAACCCGCTTCCTGGCCCACACCCTCCTGACCGCCGCCTACTGAACGTCCGTAGGCACGGCCCGCCGCCGGACGTCCTCCGACAGGGCCGAAATGCTCTCGCGGTCCCCATGAGGGGCGGGCGTCATCAGGGTGGGGGTTCTGCATCCGGTCGGCACCGCTCTGACCGTCGTCTTCTGGAACGTCCGCGGGCACGGCCGCCGCTGAGCTTCTGGTGGATTTCCGGCCGGTGCCGAGGCTTGCGGGCGGCCGTTCCGGCGGTGCCGCTGCTCCATGCGATCTACGGGACCGGGGTTCTGCGCGGGCCTGTTGGTCGGGTGTTCTGGGCGCGGGTGCGTTCCTCGGGTGGGTGGGCGTACGGAAGCCGGCCGCACGACGGAACGCCCCCGGGGCTCCGATGATGAGAGCGCTCCAGGGCGGGTGCCTCCGGGGTCAGACGGCGGCGTGGAGCCAGCGGACGGGGGCGCCGTCGCCGGCGCGGCGGAACGGCTCCAGCTCGTTGTCCCAGGGCGTGCCGAGGAGGCGGTCCATCTCCTGTTCGAGGGTGGACTTGCCGGCGGCGACGTTGGCCAGGGCGGCGCGCAGCCGGTCCTCGGGGATCATGACGTCGCCGTTGGCGCCGATGACGCCGGAGAAGACGCCGAGGGACGGGGTGACGCTGAAGCGCACGCCGTCGCAGCCGGGAGTGGCGTCCTCGGTGGCCTCGAAGCGCAGCAGCTTCCAGTTCCGCAGCGCGGACGTGATGCCGGCCGCGGTGCCCGGGCGTCCCTCCCAGTGCAGTTCGGCACGCATGCTCCCGGGAGCAGCGGGCTGATCGGCCCACGTCAGGGACGTGGGCACGCCGAGTACACCTGCGACCGCCCACTCGACGTGCGGGCACAGCGCAGGTGGCGCGGAGTGGACGTAGAAAACGCCACGTGCGGTCACCGGACCTCCTGGATGCGTACCGAGGCTCGTCTTCCCCTACGGCCTCAGAGATCCCAGGACGGCGCCCGCGTGCAACATTGTGCATCATCGGCACGAGTCACACCAGCGCACATCCATTTCTTTGGCCTGACTCCCGCCGGCCCCCGCCGCACCGCGGTCCCGCCCGCCGCCGGTGATCCCCTGTCATCCGGCGGCGGGCGGTGTCCGGTCACCGTCGCGGGAAAGACGCTAGGCCGCGGGCGTCCCGGTCGTTAAGGGGCGTGAGTCCCGACCGGGCCGGGCGCTTCGGCGGCCCCGCACGGCGGCGCCGGCCAGATGCCCGGCCGTCACCGCGAACGCAATGAAGATCACATAGTCGCCGTACCTGGTGAACGGGGTGCGGGCGGTCGCGGGCGGCAGCCGCAGGGCGACCGTGACGGCGCCGCGCCGGTCGGTGTCCAGCCAGGCGAGCCGGCGGCCCCGGGCGTCGAAGGCGGCCGACACCCCGGTGAGCGCCGCCTGCACCACCGGCCGCCCGGTCTCGGCGGCGCGGACCGCCGCCAGGCTCGCGTGCTGCGGCGGGGCCCAGCTCTCCTGGAACGTGGACGTGGAGGACTGGAGCACCAGCGCCTGCGCCCCCTCGCGGGCCAGCGCGCGCCCCAGGTCGGGGAACGCCGACTCGAAGCACACCATCGGCCCGAGCATCGCACCGCCCCCGGCCAGCGTCCCGGCCCCGGTGCCGGGCACCCGGTCCTCGGCGGCGGCCTCGCTGACCCCGGCCAGCCAGCCCAGCGCCGGGCGGAACGGGATGTACTCGCCGAACGGCACCAGCCGGGTCTTGACGTACCGCCCGCGCCGCCCGTCCGGCCCGAGGATGATGGTGCTCTTGGAGATGCGTCCGCGGGCGTCGCGGGCGTCCTCGTTCACCATCAGCTCCCGGCCGTCCGCCAGCGCGGTGAGCCGCCGCATCAGGTCGGGGCGGCGGGCCAGGTCGAACCCGACGCTGCTCTCCCCCCACACCACCAGGTCGGCCCGGGGGAGCCCGGCGGTGATCCGCTCCCCCGCCGCGAAGCGGGTCACGGGGTCGTGGACCACGCCGGGCTGGACCAGCGCCACGACGAGGATCCGCTCGGTGCGCGGCCGGTCCAGGACGGCGTACGCGACCGGCCCGGCGAGGAGGAGCGCCCCGGCCGCGGCCAGCGCACGCCATCGCAGGTTCCCGGCGGTGAGCGCGATGGCCAGGGCGGTGTTGACCGCCACGATCGCGAACCCGATCAGCCAGACGCCGCCGACCGCCGCCAGGGACAGCATCACCGGATGCCGCCACTGGCTCGCCCCCAGCAGCCCCCACGGCCCGCCCAGCATGTGCCAGGAACGGGCGTACTCGATGAGCACCCAGATCGAGGGCAGCACGAGCAGGGCGGCCACGGGACGGGCGGGCAGCAGCGCGTGCGCGGTCCATCCCCACAGCGCCCACGGGATCCCGAACACGACCGCGACCAGCAGCAGCCCCGGCCCGATGTTGGGGACCGTCCAGTACAGCGCCGCGATCAGGTAGCCGGCTCCGAACCACCAGCCCCGCACCGCGGCCTCCCGCCCGCCGCCCGCGGCGCGCAGGACCAGCAGTCCGGGGACCAGGAGCGCCCAGGCCAGCCAGCCGAGCCCGGGGCGGGGGAAGGCCAGCAGCGGCAGCCCTCCGGCGACGAACGCGGCCGCCCGCCGTGCGTAGACCTCCCGCCTGCCCTGGGAGCCGGTCATGACCTCAGTTAACCCCCGCCTGGGCGGGTTGTCGCCGCACCAGGTGAATTCCTGGCCTGACCGGGCACGCTCCACCACTATGAGTAATCAAACAACTACTGAAAGTGAGATCGAGACCATGTTCGATCAGGAGGCACGGCTGGAGCGGATGCTGGCCCGGCACGGCGACGCCGCCGTCGTGGAGCCGCTGGCCGGGCGGCCGACCGTGGTCCGCCGGGACCAGATCCTGGTGGCGGCCGACGACGCCGCCGTCGTCGAGGACCGCATCCGCCGCTGGTACGACTCCAGCCAGGACGAGGGCGGGGTGTGCCTGATGCGGCTGCGGCCCCGGGCGCGGGTGGACGTGTGCGAGCTGGCCAGCCGACTCGGCGGGGACGGCCGGCACCGCAAGCTGGCGGTGGCGCCCAACCACCTGATGTACGGGCAGCCGATGTGGTGGTCGGGGCCCGCCGACCGGCCCCGGCCCTGCGACCCGGTGCCCGCCCCGTCGGCCGCGGTGCCGCCGCGCCGGGACGTCACCGTCGCCGTCCTGGACACCGGCATGTCCCCGCACCCCTGGTACGAGCACGCCGACTGGTACGCCGAGCAGCGCGCCGAGGTCGCCGAGGTCCTCGACGCCGACCTGGACTTCGAGCTGGACGCGCAGGCCGGGCACGGCACGTTCATCGCGGGCGTGGTGCTGCGGCACGCGCCGTCCGCCCGGATCCGCGCCCGCCGGGTGATCGGCGGCGACGGCGTGGGCGACGAGCTGGACGTGGTGCGGGCGCTGCAGTGGGTGGCCGCCTGGGGGCGGGCCGACGTGGTCAACCTGTCGCTGGGCTGCCACACGTTCGACGACCGGCCCTCGCCGGTGCTGGCCCGGGTGATCGCCTCGCTGGGGCGCGGCACCGTGGTGGTGGCCGCCGCGGGCAACGCCGCCGGGGACCGGCCGTTCTGGCCCGCCGCGCTCAAGCCGGTGATCGCGGTGGCCGCGCTGGACGGGGAGGACCGGGCCTGGTTCTCCAACTACGGCTGGTGGGTGGACGCCTGCGCGCCGGGCGTGGACGTGGCGAGCTGCTATCTGGACCTCTCCCGGGAACGGCCGCCGATGCGGGGGCTGGAGGCCGGGGCGTTCACCGGGTACGCGACCTGGAGCGGCACGTCGTTCGCCGCCCCGGCGGTGGCCGGGATGATCGCCGGGCTGGCGGCGGCCGAGGACCTGGACGCGGTCGCCGCCGCCGACCGCGTCCTCGATCCGGTCAAGGCGCGGACCCTGCCGGACCTCGGCGTCGTGGTCTGACGCCGGTTACCCCGAAGCGCCCAAGATCACACATCAGAACTCGGCATCAACCCCGTAGCGAAGAGGTAACTGTGCGCATTCACCCCGGCATCCGCGCTCTAACGTTCCGGTCAGCGGGGGACCCTGCGGGAGGCGAAGGCTTCGGTGGGTGTCCCGATGGGGATGAGGACGGCTCCGCCCGGCGAGCTGGTGGTCCGGGCACGCGACGGCGACGAGCAGGCATGGGCCGCGCTGACGGAGCGGTACACCGAGATGCTGTGGGCGATCGGGCGGGCGTACGGGCTGGACCGGGCCGACGCCGCCGACGTCGTGCAGCTGACGTGGCTGCGGCTGGTCGAGCACATCGACGCGCTGCGGCAGCCGGGCCGGGTCGGCGCCTGGCTGGCGGTGACCGCGCGACGGGAGGCCGGACGGGTGCTGCGCGCCTCCTGGCGAAGTCCCTGCCCGCCCGATGACCTGGTGCCGGAACGGCTGCCCGGTCCGCCGTCCCCCGACCGGGTGGTCGACGACCGGGAACGCCTGACCGCCGTCGTCGACGCCATCGGCATGCTGCCCGACCTGTGCCGGCAGATGCTGCGGCTGTTCGCTGCCTCCCCCACGTATGCGGAGGTCGCGGCGGCGCTGGACATCCCCGTGGGCAGCGTCGGGCCGACCCGCGCCCGCTGCCTGGCCTCGCTCCGCAAACGACTGGAGGGACCCGCGTGACCGACGCCGAACTGCTCGAGCTGGTGAGCGCCGCGTTCCGGGCCGCCGAGCCCGTGCCGGACGCGGTGTCGGCCGCCGCCCGCACGGCGTTGGGCCGCCGGGTCCCCGGGGCCGTGCGGGCACGGCTGGTCTCCGACGACGACCTGCGGCCCGCCCCGGCGCTGCGCGGCCCGGCGCCGCGGCTGCTGACGTTCGACGGCGGGGGCCGGACGGTGGAGGTCGAGCTCACCCCGACCGGGCAGGTGTACGAGATCGCCGGGCGGCTGCTGCCGCGGACGGCCGCGCAGGTGCGGGTCCGGCACACCGACGGGGAGATCGCCGGGCAGGCGGGGCCGGGCGGGCGGTTCGTGGTGGACGGGGTGCCGCCGGGACTGGTCAGCCTGCTGTTCCGGCTGCCGGACGGGACGTCGGTGGTCACCGGCTGGGTCCGGCTTTGACCGCGACGCCGCTGGACCTGGCCTGCTCCGATCCGCGCCGCGCGCACGCCGCCGCGCTCGCCGGGCTGCGGGCCGCCCGCGACGTCGAGGCGCGGATCGTCGCGCTGCGGGCCGCCGCGCTGGCCGCCAAGGAGCTGGGGCGGCTGGACGAGGGGCTGGAGTTCCTCACCGAGGCGCTGGCCGCGGCCGAGACCGCCGGGCTGGCGTACGCGGCGGCGCAGGTGCGGATGAACCTGGTGGGCCTGCTGGCCGCGCGCGGCGACCTGACCGGGGCGCTGGCGGCGGCCGACGCCGCGGCCGGGGTGCTGCGGGACGGCGATGCCGACCGGCTGGCCGCCAACCGGGCCTGCGCGCTGGCCCGGGCGGGCCGGCCGGACGACGCGCTGGCCGCCGTCGCCGGGGCGCTGCCGAGGCTGCGGCGCGGCGGCGACCCGGCCACGCTGGCCGGGCTGCTGATCAATCTGGGGCTGGCGCAGGCGCTGCGCGGCGCGCTCGCCGAGGCGGAGGCGTCGCTGGCGGAGGCGGTGGCCGTCGCCGACCGGGCCGGGCTGCGCGCCCCGGCCGCGATGGCGCGCGGCAACCTGGCGTTCGCGGTGTCGCGGCGCGGCGACCTGCCGCGGGCGCTGCGCCTGTACGCGGCGGCCGAGCCGGAACTGACCGGCGAACGGCTGGTGCAGTGCCGGCTGGACCAGGCCGAAACGCTGATCGCCGCCGGGCTCCCCGGCGAGGCCCGCCCGCTGCTGGCCGCCGCGCTGGACGAGGCCGCCGCCCGCGGTTACGGCTGCGACGTGGCCGACGGCCTGCTGCTGCTGGCCCATGCCGAGCTGGCGGACGGCAACCCCGAGCGCGCCACCGCGACCGCCGAACGGGCCCGGGCCGCGTTCGCCGCCCAGGAGCGGACCGGGTGGATGCTGGTCGCCGAGCACCTGCTGCTGCGCGCCCGCTGGGCGGCCGGGGACCGTTCCGCGGTGTTCTGGCACACCGCCGTGGCCACCGCCGAACGCCTGCGCCGCGGCGGATGGGCCGAACCCGCCGCCGACACCCGCATCCTCGCCGCCCGCCTGGCGCTGCACCTGGGCCGCTCCGCCGGGGAGCCGCCGCCGCCCCGGCACGGGTCGGCCGCCGTGCGGGTGGCCGCCTGGCATGTGATCGCCCTGCACCGGTCGGCGGTGGGCGACCGCCGGGGCGCGCTGGCCGCGGTACGGGCGGGGCTGCGGGTCGCCGACGAGCACGCGGCGGTGTTCGGTGCGGGCGAGCTGCGCGCCCGGGCCGCGGACATGTCGGCGGACCTGGCGGAGCTGGGGCTGCGGCTGGCCCGCACGGGGCGGGCGCTGCTGGCGGCCGAGGAGCGCCGCCGCGCCATCGCCCGCAGGGTCACGGCCGTCCGGCCTCCGGCGGACCCGGAACGGGCCGCGGCGCTGACCCGGCTGCGGACGGCCGCGGCCGAGCACGCCGCCGCGACCGCGCGGGGCGAGGACACCGTCCGTCTCGGGCGGCGGCTCGCCCGGCTGGAGGCGCAGGTGAGCGCGCTGGTCCGGCGTTCGCCGTCCGGTGGGGCGCCGGCGCGGGCCGCCGGCGCGGCGGACGTGATCGAGGCCCTGGGGTCGCGGGCGCTGATCGAGCTGATCCGGGTCGGCGACGAGCTGCACGCGGTCACCGTCGCGGGCGGGCGGTGCCGCCGCTGGGCGCTCGGCCCGTACCGGGCGGTGGTGCGGGACGCGGCGCTGGTGCGGTACGCGGTGCGGCGGCTGGCCCGGCTCGGCGAGGACGACGCCGACCTGCGGGACGCCGCCGGCCGGACGGCGGCCTGGCTGCCCGCGGGGTTGTGGCGGACCGTCGAGGGGCGGGAGCTGGTCATCGCTCCGACGGGGGCGTTGCACGGCCTGCCGTGGGCGGTCCTGCCGGGGCTCGCGGGGCGGGCGTTCACGGTCGTCCCCTCGGCGACGGCGTGGGTCCGCGCCGCCACCGCCGCGCCCCCGGACGGTCATGTGGTGCTGGCCGCCGGTCCCGGGCTGCCGCACGCCCAGGCGGAGATCTCCGGGCTGGCGGACGTGTACCCGGAAGCGCTCGTGCTGCGCGGGTCCGGGGCCGGGGCGAACGCGGTCCGGCACGCGCTGGAGGGCGCGTCGCTGGCCCATGTGGCGGCCCACGGCGAGTTCCGGGAGGACAACGCGCTGTTCTCGCACCTGCGGCTGGCCGACGGCCCGCTGCTGGCCCACGACCTGGAGGAGCTGTCGGCGCCCCCGCACACGGTGGTGCTGTCGGCCTGCGACACCGGACGGACCGGCGGCGGCGACGGAACGCTCGGCATGGTCGGGGTGCTGCTGGGACTGGGCACCGCCACGGTGATCGCGAGCGTCACCCCGGTGCGGGACGACGGCGCCCGTGTGTTCATGACGGGACTCCACGCGGGGCTCCGCGCCGGTCTGACCCCCGCACAGGCGATGGCTCGTCTCCCCCGCTCCGCCGGAACCCTCGGCTTCCTGTGCTTCGGAGCAGGCTGACCCCCGACCCCCACCAGACCGACCGTCCGGGCAAGCCTGCTTCTCCGGACGTGCCGGGGTTCCTGTTGTGAGCGAGAACGGTCAGTTCTCGCCGGTCGCCACGGGGTTGGCCGGGTCGGACACCCAGTTGGACCAGGAGCCGACGTACAGGGCGGCGGGGAACCCGGCGAGTTCCAGCGCCAGCACCTCGTGGGCGGCGGTCACCCCGGAGCCGCAGTACGCGCCGACCTCGGCGGCCGGCGCGACGCCCAGGCGGGTGAAGCGTTCCCGCAGCTCTTCGGGCGCCAGGAAACGGCCGTCAGGGCCGACGTTGGCCGTGGTCGGGGCGGAGACCGCGCCGGGGATGTGGCCGGCGACCGGGTCGATGGGCTCGACCTCGCCCCGGTAGCGTTCGGCGGCCCGGGCGTCCAGCAGCACGCCGCGCTCGGCGACGGCGGCGGCGCCCCGGGCGTCGAGCATGGGCAGCCCACCCGGGCGTGCGGTGAAGTCTCCCGGCTCGGGGGTCGGCGTCCGGTCGGTGACGGGGCGGCCCGCCTCGGTCCAGGCGCGGTAGCCGCCGTTCAGGACCCGTACCTGCTCGTGACCGAAGTACCGCAGCACCCACCAGGCCCGTGCGGCGGCGGTGGAGTCGGCGTCGTCGTAGACCACGACCGGCCTGCCCGCCGACACCCCGGCGGCGCGCATCGCCCGCTGGAACGCCTCCGCGTCGGGCAGCGGGTGACGGCCCGCCGGGCCGGGCGGGGCGGCCAGGTCGCGGTCGAGGTCCACGAAGACCGCGCCCGGCAGGTGCCCCTTGCGGTAGTCCTCGATCCCGGGCGGACCGGCCAGCCGCCATCGGACGTCCAGCAGCACGGGCGGCTCGGGCGTCTCCAGCAGCGCGGCCAGTTCGTCGACCTCGATGAGCGTCGTCATACCGGCCGAGCGTAGCCAGGTCGGACGACCGCGGCGAAGCGAGGATCGTCCGACCTGGATCCCCGGGGGTTGGAGGTCGTCCCTCGGCGGGACAGGTCAGGCGCGGTGGTCGGTGAGCAGCGGGATGAGCATCTCGGCGGAGACCAGGGAGCCGTGCATGCCGACCATCTGGGTCACCAGCGGCTCCCGTTCGGACGCCACGATCGCCAGGTCGCCGTGCGCGACGGCCACCACGTCGCCGATGCGCGGCAGCAGCTCCGGCGACACCGTTCCGAACCAGCCGGCGGCCACCGCCTCGTCCCGGGTGCACACCCAGGCGCGGTCGCCCAGCGTCTCGCGCCAGGCCGCCAGCACGTCGGCCTCGGCCCCCGGCACCGCGTAGACGTACCGCGACCGGGCGTCCCCGCCGAGATGCGCGACGCCCTCCTGCAGCGCCTTCACCTCGTCGGCGTCCACGCGGTCGGAGGGGTTGGTCATGCCGTGGTCGGCGGTGATGTAGAGGGCGGTGCCGGGCGGGAGGATCCCCGCGACGCGTTCGGCGAGCTGGTCGACGAAGGCGAGCTGGTACCGCCAGGCGGGCGAGCCGACGCCGTGCCGGTGGCCGGTCGCGTCCAGGTCGGGGTGGTAGACGGTCACGAACGACCGGTCGCCCTTGCGGAGCTCCTGCTCGGCCTGCGCGATGAGCTGCCCCAGGCTGTCGGCGGGCGCGTACTCGGCGCCGCGCGCGGTCGCCGTGGTGAACCCGCTGCCCCGGTACGCGCCGGAGGCCACGTACGCCACGTGCACCCCCGCCGCCGCGGCCTGCTCGTAGGCGGTGGGCGCGGCCTGGAACGACGCCGGGTCCACCGAGTCGTCCCACTTCAGGCAGTTGATCAGTTTCCCGGTCTCGGGGACCGCCACCCGGATGTGCACCAGCCCGTGCCCGCCCGGCGGCAGTCCCGTGCCGAGGGAGGCCAGGCTGGTGACGGTGGTCGCCGGGAACCCGGCGGTCAGCTTCCGGCCGGGCAGGGAGCTGAGGAACGGGGCGTACTCGGCGTGCTCGTGCAGCTGTTCCCAGCCGAGCCCGTCGATGAGCAGCACGCACACCCGGCGGGCCTGCGGAAGGTCCAGCACGTTGCGGCCGTCCGGAACGCCGAGCGCCGCCAGCACCGAGGGCGTCAGGTCGGCCAGCGCGCCGGCCCCGTACCGCGGTACTTCCGCACCATCCAGGTCGAACCCCATGTGACCTCCCGTTCGCCAGGCGCAACCGGCACCACGGTACCTCCGGACGGCCGCGAACCGGCCTTCTCTTTCCGGCGGCCGTTCCATGACCGCCCCGGCGGCCTCGGCCGACGCGCGGTCTCCACCGCCGGAACGTCGCAGCCGCACGGGCGGGCCGCCGATCCGTGCCCTCGCCCGGCCCGTGTGCGGCACCCCGTCACCGGAACGTCGCCCCTGGCCAGGGAGACCACGGCCGCCTTCGCCCGCCGCCGGTCAGGGCGGTGAGGTCAGCCGGTGGCCTCGGACAGGGCCTGCGCGAAGGCGAGCACCTGGACGACCGCGTCGGCGCCGTCGGCGGCCTCGCTCACCCGCAGCGACATGTCGTCGGCGGTCACGTTGCCGGTGTAGCCGTGGTCGGCCTCGCAGGACTCGTCCCCGCAGGTGGCGGGCTCCAGGTCGATGTGGGCGATGGCCCCCCATCCGATGGTCAGCACCACCTCGGAGGGCGGCACCCCCGGCACGTACGAGGCGGGGTCGGGCACCACCCGCGTCACCGCGACCGACTGGATCCGGTCCAGCCGGACCGCCTCGGTGGTGGTGGACGCGTGCGCCTGCGGCACTCCCTCGCCGGGCGGGTGCTCGTCGGTGTGGCACACCAGCAGCCGGGTCGGCGACAGGACCAGCACGGTCACATGCCGCCGCACCTCCATGGCCGGGTCGAACGTGGCCTCGTGATGCACCACGTAGGCCAGCACCGGCTCGTTGCCCAGTGCCGATTCCACCGCATCCGCAACGAGTGCCGGATAGTAGCCGCTGCGCTCGATGGCGGTGCGCAACCCGTGAGCCGTCGCTCGGGTGTCCCTCATGGGGTCCATCCTGCCCTGTTCCCGAAGCCCACGCACACGCCGCGCCCGGTATCGCGGTCATCCCGTTCCCGGCGGGTACGACCACACCATGAACGCCACCGACCCGATGCCGAACCCGCCCCCCGTACCGCCGCCACCGCCGCCCGAGCCCCCGGGCCCTCGTCCGCCCATCCCCCAGCCGGAGCCACCGGTCCCTCCGCCACAGCCGCCTCCAGGCCCGCCCGGCCCTCCTCCCGAGCCTTCACCGGACCCCATCCCGCCCATCCCTCCGGAGCCCCCGCCCCCGCCTCCCGACCGCCCGCCGCCCCCACCCGGGTGACACCCCGCTCTCGTCCGCGTGACCAGCGCGGACGAGAGCCGCCCAAAGCATCGCGGCCACCGAAGCGAAATCGCCTGCAAGCACACCGGTCGCCGTGCGGACCGGCATCCGCCGGTCCGCACGGGCCGACGGCCGGCGGATGCCGTCAAGGGACCGCGGGGCGGGCAGTGGGTGCGGCCGGGTCGCCGGAGGCGTTCCCGCGCACCACCAGCGTCAGCGGGTCGTGGGCGGGGTGGGGAGGCGGCGGGGGCCCAGTTCGGGGCGGGGGCCGACCGGGCGGGCCAGGCGCAGGGAGACGGTGCCCACGGTGGCGCCGGTGCGGTCGGCGTGGATGTGGTCGAGTTCCAGGCGGGAGACCTCGGGCAGGTCGTCGGCCAGGCGGGAGACGCGCAGCAGGAGGTGTTCCAGGGCGGCGACGTCCACCGGCTCGGTGCCGTGGTGGCCGAACAGCAGGGGGGCGGTGCGGATGGCGCGTACCAGGTCGGCGGCCTCCACGTCGGTGAGGGGGGCCAGCCGGTAGGCGCGGTCGTCCAGCAGCGCGGCGGTCACGTCCGACAGGCCGAACGACACCACCGCGCCGAACGACGGGTCCTCCATCGTGACGATGCGGGTGGCCACGCCCCTGCCGTCGGCGCCGCCGACCGTGATGCCGTAGCAGGCCAGCAGGTCGGCGGCCTGGTCCGCGGTCGCGGTGATCGGGCCCTCGGCGTCGTCGAGGAGGCGTTCGACCAGCGTGCGGGCGCGGTCGCGGTCCACGCCCTCGACCTCGGGGAGGCGGCCCTGGGGGCGCTGCCGCCACAGGGCGTACCGGGTGACGTACGCCAGCGCGCGGACGGCGTCCTCGGGGGCGGGGTAGGACGGCACGGACCCGGCGGCGGGCATGCCGTCGGGGGCGGGAACCCGCAGTTCGGTGGGCATGCCCTTGGCGCCCAGGTAGGTCGCCAGGACCGGCTTGCCGGACTGCCGGGCCAGCCGGGAGATCACCGCCGGCACGTCCGGGTCGATCTCTCCGATGGTGGGCGGCGCAAACAGGGCGAACACCGCGTCGACCGAGTCATCGGCCAGGGCGTCCGACAGCGCCTTCTCATAGTCGGCGGCGCGGGCGCGGGGCCCCAGGTCGACCGGGTCGCGCGGGGCCAGGCCGAGCGCCACGGCGGCGTCCTGCGCGAGCAGCCCCAGCGAGTCGGAGTTGTCGATGATCGCCAGCCGGTCCCCCGCCGGCAGCGGCTGGTAGGCCAGCAGCTGGGCGACGTCGAACAGCTCGTCCAGGTCGTCCACCCGGATCACGCCGGCCTGCGCGAACAGCGCGCTGACCGCGTGGTCGGGCAGGCTGAGCGCCCGTGCGGCGTGCCCCAGCGGAACGCCCTGGGTGCTGCGGCCGGACTTGACCGCGACGATCGGCTTGGCCCGGCAGATCCGCCGCGCCAGCCGGGTGAACTTGCGGGGGTTGCCGATCGACTCCAGGTAGAGCAGGATCCCGCCGGTCGCCGGGTCCTCCTCCCAGTACTGCATGAGGTCGTTGCCGGACACGTCGGCCCGGTTGCCCGCGGACACGAACGTGGACAGGCCCAGCCCGCGTTCGGCCGCCGACTGCAGGATCGCGATGCCCAGCGCGCCCGACTGGGAGAAGAAGCCCAGCGGCCCGCGCCCCGGCATGGTCGGCGCGAGGGTGGCGTTCAGCCGGACGGACGGGTCGGTGTTGGCGATGCCCAGGCAGTTGGGGCCGACGACGCGCATCCCGTGGGCGCGGGCCAGGCGCACGAGCTCCTGCTGGCGGGCGCGCCCCTCGGCGCCGGTCTCCCCGAAGCCGGACGACACCACCACGAGCCCGTGCACGCCCTTGCCCGCGCACTGCTCCACCACCTCGTGCACGGCCTCGGCGCGGACCGCCACCACCGCCAGGTCCACCTCGTCGGGGACGTCCAGCACCGTCGTGTACGCGCGGACCCCGGCGACGGCGTTCGCGGTCGGGTGCACCGGGTAGACGGGGCCGGTGAAGTCGCCGGTCAGCAGGTTGCGCAGCACCGTCTGCCCGACGCTGTGCGCCTCCCGGCTGGCCCCGACCACCGCCACCGAACGGGGGAACAGCAGCCGCTGGATGGAACGGGACTCGGCCCGGTGCTCGCGCGCGGCCATCACCTCCAGGGAGGTCTCGGTGGGCTCCAGGTCCAGCACGAGCTGGATGATGCCGTCCTCGAAGCGCTGCCTGGCCCGGTAGCCGGCGTCCCGGAACACCTTGGTCATCCGCCGGTTGTCCGGCAGCACGTGCGCGACGAACCGGCGCACCTTGCGTTCCCGGGCGGCCGCCGCGACGTGCTCCAGCAGCACCGAGCCCAGCCCGCGGCCCTGGTGGGCGTCCTCCACCAGGAACGCCACCTCGGCGGTGCCGGGCTCGTCGGCGATCTTGTCGTACCGGACCACCGCCACCATGGCGTCGCCGATCGTGACGATCAGCGCCACCCGGTCGTCGTGGTCGACGTTGGTGAAGTGCTCGACCTCCCGGTCGCTCAGCCGGGGGCGCGGCGAGAAGAACCGGTAGTAGATCGACTCGGGGGACAGCCGTGCGTAGAAGGCCCGCAGCAGGTCGGCGTCACTCCCGCGGATGGGCCTGATGTGCGCCGTCCCGCCGTCGGCGAGCACGACGTCGGCTTCCCAGTGGTCCGGGTACGCGTCGCTCACCTACCCGAGAGTAGTCCGCGGCGGATCGCCCGTCGTTCGCCGTTTCGGTGCGCGTTCGAGACCTCCTGACACCCCGGGAGCTGTTACGGTCGAGCACACGCGCCGGATAATGCTGCTGCCGGGGCGCTGGTGGTGTTGATCGAGGTGATGACTCATGGCACGCGTGGTCGTGGTCGGCGATCTCATGACCGATACCGTTGCACGAGCCGCCTATCCGCTGGCCAAGGGCAGTGACACCCCGGCCGCGGTGACCATGCACGGCGGCGGCTCGGCGGCCAACGTCGCGTCATGGCTCGCCGTCGAGGGCACGGAGACCGCCTTCGTGGGGCGCCGCGGTTCGGACATCGCGGGCCGCAACCGGGACATGGAGCTCATGGGCATGGGCGTGGACGCCCGCCTGGTGATGGATCCGGACCGCCCCACCGGCAGTTGCGTGGTGCTGGTCACCCACAAGGGCGACCGCACGATGCTGTCCGACCCGGGCGCCAACGCCGCGCTGCTGCCCGAGGACATCCCGCAGGACCTGTTCACCCAGGGCGCCCACCTGCACCTGTCGGGCTACTCGCTGCTGAACGAGGGCTCCCGGAAGGCCGGCCGGCACGCCCTCAAGCTGGCCCGTGGCGCCGGCATGTCGATCTCGGTGGACGCCGGGTCCTCCTCCCCGCTCAAGCGGGTCGGCGCCGAGCCGTTCCTGGAGTGGACCCAGGGCGCCCGGCTGCTGATCGTCAACACCGCCGAGGCCGAGGTGCTGACCGGCCGGGACGAGGCGCAGGCCGCCGCCAAGGTGCTCACCGCCTGGTATCCGCAGGTGGTCATCAAGATGGGCGCCGAGGGCGCGCTGTACTTCAACAACACCCGCGCCGAGCCGATCGTGGCCCCCGCCGAGCCACTGGAGAAGATCGTCGACGGCACCGGCGCCGGCGACGCCTTCATCGCCGGTTTCCTCCCGCCCTGGCTGGACGGCAAGCCCGCCGCCGAGGCCCTGGCCGCCGGCAACCGCCTGGCCGCCCGCGCCATGTCCCACATCGGTGCCCGCCCCCGCCTCGACATCGTCGACAACGAGATCCGCTGACCCGTCCGCCCCCGTCGGCCGGCCCACCCCCGCCGGCCCTTGTGGCGTGCCCGCGGCAATGCCGACCGGCACACCGGATTGCGATGACCGGGTAGACGACCGGTAGGCCAGGCGCACGGAGTGCACGGCCGACACACCAGAAGCACGATCCGCGCACCGGGCTCAATGGCCTGATTCACGCAGCGTCATCCGAGGCGCGCTCGGCCGTCACGGTTCCCGGGCGTCAGGAGGTCTCGGACGCGCGCCGAACCGGCGAACGACGGGCGGATCCGCCGCGGGCCTTTTCTCGGGTGGGCACGGACGTCCATGCGTCTTCCCAAAGCCCGGTCGGCGCGGAAGGCGGGCCGATCAGCCCGGGATCGCTCCGAGACGTGTCATCAGCCCGAACACGTCGGACACCACCCAGTACTCGGCGAAGAGCCCACCCTCCGCTCGGACCATGTCCATTCCGGTGAACGACACCCGCGTCCCCGGGGCGGCGGTCGCCCCCGGAATCCCTCCGCGGTAGGTCCCGGTGAACGTCCAATGCGCGGCGACCAGCGTCCCGTCGACGACGGGTCCCGCCTTCATCTCGGTCGTCACGTCCTCGAACAACTGGAACGTCTGCCCGATCCGCTCGGCGACCGCCTCGACCCCCCGCACGTCCCGGTCGGGCCAGTGCCCCACGAAGTCCGGCGTGCACAATTCCCGCAGCGCCTCGAGATCTCCCCGCCAGACCTCGCCCAGCCACCGCCTGTAGGCATCCGCAAGCTCGCTCATGCCCGGTCGATCCCCGCTCCCGATCCTTGCAAACGATCCCCTGAACCGAGATTTCATAACCTCTCCCTGTACCTCCGATCCAATCCTATGCCCTCTCGAAAAGGCGCACTCCCAGGGCTTCGACGAAGCAATTCCACTAACGGAGCACGCCCACCGGAGAACGACCAACGCCCACACTGATCACGACGTTCACCAGCGGTGACAAATCACGCCAGGCGACCGATCGGGCAAGAGGCCGGAATGGCAGGGTGGAGGCCGGAACGCACACGGTGACCACCACTGGAATCCGGTCCGCACCGATGCTCTTGCTCTGCGATGGAGATGCCCGGGCGGGCGGCAGGGCCAGGAGGCGTCCAAGGCGAATCCGACGCCACAGAGGCGAAGAGGATCCCGGACGGACGGCGAGCGCAGAGAAGTCCCCAGCGAACCCGAGGTCGCTGGGGGCGCGGGGACCCGGCAAAGCCGACGCCGCCCCGCCGGTATGACGACGGGGCGGCGCCTGCCGGTCACCGCTGGGTCACCAGTTCTTGTACCGAACGACGCCCAGGTTGCAGAAGGTGCAGGTGCGGCTCAGGAAGTCCTCCGTGCGGCGGAACTCCTCGTCGGCCAGGTGCCACCGCAGCCAGGCGGTGATGATGTGCTGGCCGTTGCGGGTGGCCATGATGTGGTCGGTGTTGTTGAGGATGTTGAACCACACCGGCACGCGGGTGTTGGTGTAGTCGCGCTCCACGTTCGAGGTGGCGAAGTCGTCGTCACCGCCGATGTAGAGGGCCGGGTTGCGAAGATTGTCGGGGCCGTTGCCGTCGAAGGAGCCGCCGGCCACGTGGATGGTGGTCTCCAGCCGCGGCTCGTCGGCCACGTCGAACGTTCCGATCGACCCGCGGGAATGGCCGCCGAAGGCCACCTCGGAGATGTCGAGGTCCTGGTACAGCGGGCTGCTCGGGCTGGCGTTCTGGTCCTCCAGCCAGTCGAGCGCGTCGACCATGTAGTCACCGCTGCTGGAGGAGACCTCGCTGTAGACGACGAACCCGTGCGAGGCCCACTGGCGCAGCATGTCCTCGTAGTCGGCGGGGTCGGACCCGGCGCCCGGGCCCCAGACGAAGAGCGGGTGGTCCACACCGTTCTGGCCGGCGTTCGTCGGATACACCAGCCACCCGTCGTTGCCGGGGCCGGCGGTCCTGTCGATGGTCACCGCGTACGGCCCGGGCCTGGTGACGTCGTCCACCGGGGGCAGCGACCCGGTCGGGGGGTCGGGGTCCTGGCCGCCCGTGGCCTCGACGCGCACGTCGTCGACGGTCAGCGTCTCCAGGGCGCTGCTGGCGTCCAGCGAGAAGCGCAGCCGCAGGTCGCGGCCGTCGACCGAGGCCGGCAGGCGGAACGACGCCGCGCCCGTGGCGGTGCGCGCCGATTCCAGCGTGGTGAACGAGCCGCCGTCGACCGAGTAGGCCACGGTGAAGGTCTCGCCGAGGTCCAGGCCGGACGCCGCCCGGGTGTACGAGACCGTCACGCCGCTGTACCCGGCCAGGTCGATGGACGCGGACGTCATGGACGGGTCGGAGAACAGCGACCCGCTCAACCGGGCGCCGTACGTGCCGGTCGTGACGGAACCGGAGGCGGTGAAAGTGCCGAGCCCGTTGGAGAAGTCCTCGCTGTAGACCGTGGCGGCGGAGGCGGGGTTCATGATGGCGCCGGTGGCGCCCACGGCCATGACGCTGATGGCCACTGCGCCGAATTTTCGCAGGCGCCCGCTGATACGAGACATGTCCCAGATCCCTTCTGGCCACGCCGATCGGCTGCGTCGACGCGCCGTTGTGCCGGTTGCGCCAGTTGTGCCTGCTCCCGAAGATCGTTTTCAGAATCGGCCCATGCCGATTCAAGCCGGAATCCCGGAAGCGGGAATCAGGGAAATCACCGGTGTGGACACCGGCCGGACTGCCCCCACCGGACCTGGCGGTGGGGCCGTCACGACCCTGGCGCGGGTGCCGGATCCACGCGCCCGTCGCGATGCCCCCACCGGTCGACGGCGGCGCCGACCGCGGTGGTCTGCGCGGTCGTGGCCGGTTGGTGGGGCATGGGGAGTTGTCAGTTGGGGACGGCCAGGGCCAGGGGCAGGACGGCGGGGGCGCCCAGGAGCCGCAGGTGACGGGCTGCGACGGTCATGGTCCAGCCTGTTTCGATGCGGTCGTCCACCAGGAGGACGGGGCCCGGGGTGGAGGGGACGGCGGCGGTCAGGGACGGGGTGGGGGCCAGGGAGTTCCAGACGGTGCGCAGGCGCTGGGCGCTGTTGTGGCGGCGCGGGGCGGGAGGTGCGATCGCGGCGATCTCGCCCAGGTACGGCAGGCGTCCCACCTGGGCTATGCGGTGGCCGAGGCTGGTGACCAGGCGGGGACGGGAACGGGAGGCGATCGTGACGACCGCGGCCGGGCGTTCCCGCCATTCCCAGGCGGACAGGACCTTCACGACGGCCTCGAAGACGTCGTCGGGGACCTCGGTGTCGGGGGCGTTCTCGGCGAAGAGGGCGCGCAGGCGGTCGCCCCAGCCGATGTCGGTCAGCCGGCCCAGGGCCCGGCCGGGCTCGGCGAGCTCGGCCGGCGGGATGCGGCCGGAGACGCCGAGGTCGTCCTTGACCCCGGTGGGCCACATGCGGCGCGGGGCGACGTCGACGCCCGGGCGGCGCAGGCGCTGCCGGGCCTGCCGGGCGGCGGCGCCGGCGACCTCGGTGGGCCAGTGGCGGCCGGTGCAGTTGTCGCAGCGGCCGCACGGGCGGGCGGCGGGATCGTCCAGCCGCCGGCGCAGGAACTCCTCGCGACAGCCGGTGGTGGCGATGTAGTCCAGCATCGCCTGCTGCTCACGGCGGCGTTCGGCGGCCACCCGCTCGTAGCGTTCGCGGTCGTAGGACCAGGGAAGGCCGGTGGCGGTCCAGCCTCCCTTGACGCGGCGGACCGCGCCGTCCACGTCCAGGACCTTGAGCATCATCTCCAGCCGGCTGCGGCTCAGGTCGACCAGCGGCTCCAGCGCGCTCGTGGACAGCGGGCGGCCCGCGGCGGCCAGCGCGTCCAGGGTCGCGCGCACCACCGGCTCGGGCGGGAAGGCCAGGCCGGCGAAGTACGCCCAGATCTCCCGGTCCTCGGCGCCGGGCAGCAGGATGACCTCGGCGCGCTCCACTCCGCGCCCGGCCCGCCCGATCTGCTGGTAGTAGGCCACCGGCGACTGCGGCGCGCCCATGTGCACGATGAACCCCAGGTCCGGTTTGTCGAAGCCCATGCCCAGCGCGCTGGTGGCCACCAGCGCCTTGAGCTTGTTGTCCAGCAGGTCCTGCTCGGCCTGCAGGCGTTCGTCCGGATCGGTCTGCCCGGAGTACGCCGCCACCTGGTGCCCGCGTTCGGCCAGGAACGCGGCGATCTCCTGGGCCGCGGCCACGGTCAGCGTGTAGACGATCCCCGACCCCGGCAGCTCGTCCAGGTGCTCAGCCAGCCACGCCAGCCGCTGCTCGGCCCCGCCCGCCCGTACGACCGCCAGCCGCAGCGACTCCCGCTCCAGCGAACCCCGCAGCACCAGAACGTCCTTGCGCGTCCCGTGTGGGGGGACGACCCCCCACGCCCCCCGCACGCGGATCCGGGCATCCTCGCCGCCGCCGCTTCCGCTCGCCTGGGGGCTCGCTCCAGCGGCGCCGGCTGCGGTGCCCGGACCGCTCAGGTGAACCGGAGCTCCGCTGGCGCTCCGCTCCGGTTCACCTGCTGGAGAGCTGCCGGGGGAGGGCTTTCCCTGGGAGGTTTCGGCGGTGGCGGTGTGGCCGAGTTGTTCGGCCACGTCGCGGGTGACGCGGGCGTTGGCGGTCGCCGTGGTGGCCAGGACGGGGACGTCGTCGGGGAGCCGGGCCAGCAGGGTGCGCAGGCGGCGGTAGTCGGGGCGGAAGTCGTGTCCCCAGTCGGAGATGCAGTGCGCCTCGTCCACCACGACCAGGCCGGCGTCGTCGCTGAGGCGGGGCAGCACGTTGTCGCGGAAGTCGGGGTTGTTCAGCCGTTCGGGACTGACCAGCAGGACGTCGACGGCGCCCGCCTCGACCTCGGCGAACACCTCGTTCCACTGGTCGATGTTGGCGGAGTTGACGGTGCGGGCGCGGATGCCGGCGCGTTCGGCGGCGTCGATCTGGTTGCGCATCAGCGCCAGCAGCGGCGAGACGATGACGGTGGGGCCGGCGCCCCGGTCGCGCAGCAGCCGGGTGGCGACGAAGTAGACGGCGGACTTGCCCCAGCCGGTGCGCTGGACGACCAGTGCCCGGCGTCGTTCCACCACCAGGGCGCGGATCGCGGTCCACTGGTCCTCGCGCAGCCGGGCGTGGTCGCCCGCCAGCGCCCGCAGGCACGCCTCGGCCCGGTCACGCAGCCCGTCGTGTGTCTCGCTCATGCGTTCTTGACTATCAGCCGGCGCCGACCGTTCGTACCTGAAGCGCATTCTGTGGACAACCGTTCGTCCTCGGCCCGGCGCGTCGTCCCGGCCGCGCCGATAATGACCTCATGACCGAGCGGGAGGATCCCGCGGCATCGCCGTTCGCGCAGGTGGACCGGATACCGCCGGAGATACGGGCCAAGCTGATCGGCGCACTGGACCAGATGGCGGCCGATCCCCGGATCCGGCGCGTTCGCGAGGTGGCGCGGCGGGACCTGGCGCCCCGTCCCGGAGACCGGCTGCTGGACGTCGGGTGCGGGGCCGGGGAGGAGGCGCGGCGGCTGGCCGGGATGGTGGCGCCCGCCGGCGAGGTCACCGCCGTGGACCTGTCGGCCGAGGCCATCGCGGTCGCCGCACAACGTCACGACGGCAGTGCCGTGCGGTACGCGGTCGCCGACGTGGGCGCGCTGCCGTTCCCCGACGGCTCCTTCGACGGCGTACGGACCGAACGCGTCCTGCAGCACGTCTCCGACCCCGACCGGGCGGTCGCCGAACTGGCCCGTGTGGCCCGGCCGGGCGGGCGGTTGTGCCTGGTGGACACCGACTGGGAGTCCGTGGCGGTGGACGGGCTGCCCGACGACCTGGTCGCCGACGTGAAGGCGGCCCTCGCGGCCGACGAACGGATGCGTCACGCGTCGATGGGACGCACGCTGCGCCGCAGGCTGCTGCGCGCCGGCATGACGGAGGTGACCTGCGAGCCCGTCGCCTTCTCGTTCACGGGCGCCGCCGACGCCGCGACGATCGTCCCCCTGTTCAACCCCGACATCCCGCCCGAGGCGGGCATGCTCCGCGGCGAACTCCACGACCGCTGGCTCACCGCGGTCGCCGAGGCCGACGCCCGCGGGGAGCTCCTCGCCGTTCTCACCATGTGGGTCGCCGCGGGCCGCAAACCTGGCTGACCCCCGTCCGCGCACGCGCCGCCAAGGGTCGACGGCGCCACGCCCCAGGCGGGGGATGTCAGCCGCCGCGCCCCGCGTACAGCTCCCCCAGCATCGCCACGCTCTCCTCGGCCGTGAGCGCGGCGGCGCACAGCCGGTCCATCAGGGTCAGGTACGCCTCGACGTCGTCGCCCTTGTCCAGGTACAGGGCGCCGGTGAGCTGCTCCAGATAAACCACGTCGGGCAGGTCGAAGTCGGGGAACCTGAGGATGCGGAACGGGATGCCGCCGAAAACCCCTCGTGATGACGTGGAGGGGAGGATCTGCAGCGTCACGTGGGGCACGTTGTGCGCCGTGTCCAGCAGATGCTCCAACTGGGCGCGCATGAGCCCGTCGTCCCCGACGGTACGGCGGAGCACCGCCTCGTCCACCACCGCCCACAGGTGGGGCGGATCGGGCTGCTCCAGCAGTTTCCGGCGCCGCATCCGCATGTCGACCCGGCCGTCGACCTCGTCCTCGGAGGCGTTGGGACGGCGGAGCCTGGTGACGGCCCGCGCATAGTCCTCGGTCTGCAGCAGGTCGGGAACGCCCTGGGTCTCGTACGCGCGGATGACCGAGGCCGACTCCTCTAATGCCAGGTACGGCTCGCGCCACCCGGGGAGGATGTCGCCGTACCGGTGCCACCATGCCGGTGTGTTCGCGTGGCGCACCAGCTCCAGGACGGCGTTGCGCTCCTCCTCGTCCAGCACGCCGTACAGGGTGAGCAGATCCGCCACGTCGCGGGGCTTGAAGCTGACGCGGCCGGACTCCATCCGGCTGATCTTCGACTGGCTGGCCCGGATCGCGTAACCCGCGTCCTCGGCGGAGATGCCGCTCCGTTCCCGCAGCCGGCGCAGCCGTGCGCCCACCATGATGCGCAGCACGATCGGCCCTCCCCGGCGGGGCATGACGGGGATGCCGAGGGGCGTCTCCGGCTCGTCCGCCCGGCCCCGGATCCCCGCGCGCTCCATTCCCCCGGCGCCGCCGAACGACAACGATCTCCGCGTCCGCATACTTCTCAGTCTGGCAGCGCCGGCCGTTCCCATCCCGCGGATCCGGATACTCGCGCCGGATACATCAGGTCATATGCCAATGCATATGCATCTCGATATTTCTTTTCCGGTTCATCCCCTGTGGGCGATCCCGTTTCGAGTCATGATCACCCACTCGCCACGATGTGACGTGGATCACGTTGGGTGGCTCCGGGAGCCCCGGTGACGGCCGCCGGATTTTGTCGGTGGCGGTCGATAGCGTGCGCGGCATGTACCGACAGGGAGATGTGCTGATCCTTCCCGTGCCCGAGGACGAGGTGCCTGCGGCGGTCAAGGAGTCGCCGCCGGCGCCGCGCGACGGGCGCTCACGCATCGTGCTGGCCCTCGGGGAGGCGACCGGGCACGCACACGCCATCGTCGCGCCCGGCGAGCTGTTCCGCGGCAGGTCCCCGATGGAGCCCGACCATCTGCACCTGCCCTCCGGCGGCCGGCTCGTCCATGAGGAACACGCCCCGATCACGCTGCCCTCCGGGTGGTACCGCGTGATCCGCCAACGCGAGTACGTCCCCGGCGCGGTCCGGCCGGTCGCCGACTGAGCCCGGCCACCGCGTCCGCACACCGGCTTCGCGGGGGCGAGCCGGCTCGCGGACGCCGTCACCCGGCCGCACGGGTCGGACGAGACGGGCATGCGCGTCGTCTCCGCCGAACCGCCGCCGCCCGGCCGTACGGGGTCAGGCCGGGCGGTGGCGAGAGCACTCCGTTGCCCGATCGCGAAGGCGTACGGGCTGCGGCACGGGCGCCGAGGCGGCCGGGATCGTCGAGATCGTAATGAAGGAGTTCTGTTGAGCACGGTGATGGTCGAGGACTGGCGTGCGGTGGCGTTCGCCACCGGGGCGGCGGAGCGGGAACGGGCCGAGGCGGGCGTCCGGGCCGCGTACGAGGCGGCGGGGCTGAGAGGTCCGCAGCGGGTCGTCTGGGCGCCGTCGCCCGCGGCCGGGGCGATCGCCGCCGTGCTGCTCGGGGGCGACGGGCAGGACGTGCAGGCGTTGCGGGACGCGGGGCTCGGCGACGCCGTGGCCGAGGTCGCGAGCCTGGTCGCCGACGTCGACGCGGGGCGGAGCGTGCGGGACGAGGTCCGGACCCGGCCGTGGGAGGCCGTGCGGGCCGCCGCCCACGCCGAGCTGGGGCCGCAGGAGTGGGCGCGGGTCTGGGCCCGCACGACCGGCAGCTCCTGGGACGCGGTGAACGGGCTGGTCACGCGGATCCGGCAGGGCATCGGGGAGATGGCGGGCGCGCAGGGCGAGGAGCGCGGTGCGCAGGCCGAGAGGCTGCTGCGCGGGGCCACGCTGGACGCGGTGCTCGGCCAGCACGACGCTCCCTGGCTGTGGCTGTTCGAAGAGCTGGGGCGGCTCGGCGAGCTCGCCGGGCCGGCCGAGGTCGCCCGTGCCGCCGGATGGTGGTGGCCGTACGAGAACGCCGTGATCATCTGTGAGCGTCCCTCCGAGCTGCACCGCGACGAGCCCGGCAGGCTGCACCGCGGCGACGGGCCGGCGCTCGCCTTCCCGGACGGCTTCGCGCTGCACGCCTGGCGCGGGATGCCGATCCCTCCCGGCTTCATCGACACGCTCGGCACCCTGACGGCGGCCGACATCCGCGCGGAGGACAACGCGGAACTGCGCCGCGTGATGCTCGAGTACTACGGCTACGACCGGTACCTGAACGAGATCGGCGCCAAGCCGGTCCACCGCGACGAGACCGGCGTGCTGTGGCGCATCGACCTCCCGGACGACGAGCCGGTGGTCATGGTCGAGGTGGTCAACTCCACCCCCGAGCCCGACGGCACCTACCGCACCTACCACCTGCGCGTCCCCCCGCACACGCGCACCGCCCGGGAGGGCGTCGCCTGGACGTTCGGCCTCACCGAGGACGAGTACCGCCCCCAGAAGGAGACCTGACCCCAGCGGCCGGGGAACGACGTCACCGGGCCTGGGGAGCGGTGGGACGTGCGCTGCCCGCTATGCGGTGGGCGGCTGGGGCCAGTGGGCGGGGATGCGTTCGAGGATGCCGCCGGTGAAGACGTCGTAGAGGCCCACGGGTTCCAGGTGGACATAGCCGATGTGGCAGTCGCAGGCGGGGGCCGGGCAGGGGCGGGGGCGTAGGGCGGCCTCGAAGGTTCCGTCGTAGAGGTTGCCCAGGCGCTGGGGGATGAAGTGGCAGCGGCGGACGTCTCCCTCGCCGTCCACCGAGATGACGGTGTGGCCGGTCCGGCACGGCAGCCCCTGGCTGCGGTGCGGGTGGCGGCTGTAGGAGAAGAGCGGGTCGATGGCGGTCCAGTCGGCGGCCTCGGCGTCGGTGTAGGTGCGGCCTTCGGCGGCGTTGACCCACAGGTAGACGTGCGGGGGCAGGTCGGCGCGGAGACGGCGGGCGACCGGGAGGTGTTCGGGGAGGCCGACGACGCCGACGCTGTGGCGGACGCCCCGGGCGGCCAGGTCGCGTGACTTGGCGAGGAAGCGTTCGTAGGGGACCTGGCCCGGGTGGAAGGTGGTCCACAGGGCCAGGCTGGTCAGGTCGGCGTCGCTCGTCCAGTCCGTGCGGTGACTCAGGTTGGTCTGGATGGCGACGCGTTCCACGTGCGGGAGGTGGCTCAGCCGGACCAGCGCGCGCCGGTACCAGGAACGCACCAGGCCCTCGCCCCACGGCGTGAAGAGCACGGAGACGGGAGCGGACCGTTCCTTGACCCAGGACACGAAACGTTCCAGGGCGGCGCGGTCGGCGCGGAGCTGCTCGGGGGTGTCGCGGCGCTTGGCGAACGGGCAGTACGGGCAGTCGTAGTCGCAGCTCGCCAGCGGTCCGCGATACAGGATCGTGAGATGTTCCGCCCGCATCAGCGGGCCTCGTAGGCGTCCATGAGCGAGCGCACCCGCGAGGAGAACAACGCCGGGCCGATCGCGTCGGAGTACGCCAGGCCCTCCGGGGTCAGCCGCAGCACATGCGGCGACTCCTCCAGCCATCCCCGTTCGGCGAAGGCCCCCAGCTCCGGGAAGTCGGCCGGCGCGTCGGTGCCGAAACGGGCCATGTACTGGACGCGCGACAGCCCCGACGCCTGAAGCAGGGACTGGATCAGGTGGCGGCGCCGGCGTTCCTCGTCGTCCAGGGCGAACCCGACGTGCGCCACGTCGAACCGGGGCTCCCGCAGGTAGGAGTCGATGATCCCGCGGACGTGCTGCACCCCGACCGCGTACTCGAACGAGTAGTGCAGGTCCGTCGTGTAGGAACGGGCCCCCGCCCCCAGCCCCACCATGCCGTCGGTCTGGCAGCAGTAGGCCGTCCCCGCGTCCGGGTGGCCGCGCCGCCGGAACATCCGCATCGACACCTGCTCGTACCCGTTCGCCAGCAGGTGGTCGCGTCCCACCCGGTAGAGGAGCATCCGCTGGTCGTCCCAGTCGGCCGCCCGCCGTCCCAGCCCGGTGAGCGGCCGCACGTACAGCGGGTAGAGGTACAGCTCCTCCGGCTCCCAGCGCAGCGCGGCGTTCAGCGAGGTCAGCCAGCTCTCGGGGGTCTGCCCGTCGATGCCGTAGATCAGGTCGATGTTGAGCGTGGGGAAGCCGACGGCGCGGATCCGGTCGAGCGCCGCCTCCACCTCGGCCCGTTTCTGCGGGCGGACGGCCGCGCGGGCCTCGGCGTCGACGAAGCTCTGCACCCCGATGGAGATGCGGGTGGTGCCCCGTTCGGCGAGCACGGTCAGCCGGTCGAGGGTGGCGGTGGCCGGGGAGGTCTCCACCGCCAGCGGGACGGCGCGCAGGTCGGCGAAGCGTTCGGCGATGTCGCACAGCCGCGACAGTTCGGCGGCCGTCAGGTAGGTGGGGGTGCCGCCGCCGAACGCGGCGGTGGCGAACGACGCCTCCCCCAGGGCCTCCCGCACCGCGTCGGCCTGCCGCGCCAGCGCGTCCAGGTAGGCCGAGGTCAGCGACTGCGACGCGCCCGTACGGGTGAACAGGTTGCAGAAGCCGCAGCGCATCTCGCAGAACGGCACGTGCAGGTACAGGAACAGGGAGCCGCGGTCCTCCCCCGCCCACACGTCGCGCAGCGCGGGCCGGGGCGACAGGTGCCGGTACGCGGTCTTGTGCGGGTAGGCGTAGACGTAGCCCTGGTACGGGCCGGTGGCGGTCAGCACAGCACGAACTCCCCGTAAGGAACGGTCCAGACGACCTCGTGGCCGATCCGGTGCCCGGTATGGCCGTCCTCCCCGTAGGCGGTGCCATGGTCCGAGCAGACGACGACGAAGCACGGCCGCCGCATCAGGTCCAGCAGCCGGCCGATGTGCCGGTCCACGTACTCCAGCGCCGCCGCGTGGGACTCCGGCGTGTCCCCGTGCTCGCGGGTGGCGCCCGGCAGGTGGAACCAGTTGGGCTGGTGCAGCGCCGACACGTTCACCAGCAGGAACAGCCTCCGGTCGGGCGGCTGCCGCGCCACCACCTCGGCCGCCCGGTCGATCTGGTGCTCCAGCGACGCCGGATCGGTGACCCCGAACGCCGGCTCCCAGTGGCTCTCGGCGAACAGCCCCGGCAGCACCGACCCCAGCGGCGTGAGCTTGTTGAAGAACCCGACCCCGCCGATGCACACCGTGTGGTAGCCGGCGCGCGCCAGCCCCGTCGGCAGGTCCGGGGCGTCGAACACCCACGTCCCCTCCGCCGTGGTCTCGCTCCCGGGGAACGTCGCCGCGAACGGCCGAGGGTGCGGCCCCGGCGAGACGGGCGTGGGCCAGAACCCGGCGAGCATCGCCGCATGCGAGGCGTAGGTGAAGCTCCCGGGCGCATGCCGCCGCTCCCACCGTCCGCCCGGCAGCACCGCCGCCAGGTTCGGCGTCCGCCCCTCCTCGAGGAGCCGCTCGGCCACGTCGTACCGCAGGGTGTCCAGCGTGACCAGCAGCAGATCATGGCTGCCGACCACGGCGTTCATGTCCCTCATCCGGCACCTCCCTCGATGCGCCCGGCTCGCCGTGCGGCGCCGCACGGCACGGCCGGCCCGGGGTGCGGGTGGGCGCGAAGCGCACCGGCGGCGGAGTCCGGGACCCCGCGGCCGTACGACACCGGAACGCGCGGACGGTTCATGAAGCCGATCCCGTCAGGGACAGGGCGGCGATGATCTGGGCGGTGTAGGTGTCGTGCCCCTCGGCGAAGGTACCGGGGAGGCCGGGCAGGCCGGGCAGCAGGTCGCCGAAGGCGTTGACCTCGGCGACCGCCATGTGCCGCCATTGGACGCCCACGAGCAGGTCGACGCCGACCATGTGGCTGCCGGGGAAGCAGGCGGCGGCCTGGGCGCACACGTCCAGGGCGCGCCGCCAGCCGGGTTCGCCGAGGGCCGCGCGGACCGCGGTCAGGTCGCCGCGGCGGCCTCCCATGTGGAGGTTGGTCATGGGGGAACGGCTGGTGCGGACGACGGCGTGGGCGGGGGTCCCGGCGATCACCACGACCCGCAGGTCGAGCACCCGGCCGTCCAGAGCGGCCTTGGGGAACCAGCGTTCGACGTGCAGGCCGTCGGGGGCCAGCGCGTCGATCAGGGCGGCGACCTCGCGTTCGGTCTCCAGCGAACGGACCCGCAGCGAGTTGCGCAGGACGCCGTCGGGGTCCGGGACGGCCGAGGTGACGGCCTTGATCCGGTCGCGGTGGACCTGGAGCGCGATGACCCCGGAACCCGACGAGCCGTGCGCGGGCTTGACGAAGACACGGGACATGCCGGCCCTGGCCATCTGCTCCCGCAGACAGGCGTAGCCGGTGACGGGCCCCTCCAGCGCGGGCGGGACCGGCACCCCGGCCGCCGCCAGCCGGGCGTGGCAGCGCCGCTTGTCGAACATCACGGCGATCTCGGCGGGGTCGTTCAGGGACCGCGCCCCGGCCCGCGCGGCCGCGGCGGCGATCCGGTCGAGCGCGGCGGTGAACACGGCGTACCAGCGGGCTCCGCCGCCCACGCGTGCGGGGTCGCCGGGGCCGCGCAGCAGCGCGTCGCACTCGGCGGACTCGCCGGGCGAGTCGACGCGCAGGACCGTGCCCGGCCGGATCCGCATCGCCTCGCCGCCCAGCACGTCCCGCCAGGCGACCACCTCGGGCGGTTCCAGCCCGAGACGGGCGCAGGCGTCGGCGAACAGCGTCACCCGCCGGTCGCCGGGGGTTCCGACCACGGTGAACGCCATGCTCATCCCGTGCCGGCGATGCGGGGGCGGCCGTCGCCCGGGCCGGGGTCCGTCGTCCATGGCTCCTCTGTCACTCCGAGACCGCCACCCAGGCGTCCCCGGGGTCGCCCGCCTCGCTGACGTCGACCTTGACCCCGGGCAGGGCCGCCAGGACGCGTTCGGTCATCGCGTCGGACATGAAGTGGTGGTGCAGGTCCAGCGAACGCAGGTGGGTGAGCGGCTGCCCCGACAGCAGCGCCTCGGCCCCGGCGTCGGTCATGGTCCCCATGGACAGGGCCAGCGACTCCAGCCGCGCCACGACCGGTGCCGACGCCACCGCCGCGCAGATCTCGTCCTGGATGTCGGAGTTCTGCAGTCCCAGGTGCCGCAGCGCGGGCAGCCGTTCCCCCGACAGGATCGGCGCCAGGTCGGCGACCGTGGCGTCACCGCCGTAGTGGCGCGTCCCGAGCCACATCTCCAGCCGTTCCAGGGCGGGCAGGTCGGCGGCGGCCACCGCGCGGACCACCCGGGCGGGCAGCCCGCCCGACTCGAACCGCAGTTCGCGCAGGTGCTCGGCGCGGAACGGCCGCAGCTCCCGGCGCGGCTCGCCGAGGATCTCGCCGCTGCGCATCCAGAACCGCTCCAGCCTCGGGTACGCCGCGAACAGCGGGGTGAAGCCCACCAGCGGGATCCAGGAGATCTCCCGTTCCTCCACCACCACGTCGCCGATGAACAGCGAACGCAGGTCCGTCAGCGAGCCCGCGGCGTCGAGCAGCCGCTCCACGGGGTCGTCGGCCGGGTCGCTGCCCCCGTAGTCCTGCCACCATCCGATGACCAGGGCGGTCACCGCGGCCGGGTCGACGGTCCGCAGGAACTCCTCGAAGACCGGGCCGAAGGGGCCGTCGTCCTCCTCGACGCGGACCCGCCAGGCCACTCCCCCGGCCGGCGGCTCGTCCAGCGCCGTGCCGTCGCGGAAGACGCCCTCTTCGGTGAAGTCGACGACCGGCAGGCCGGCGAACTCCCTCACCCGCTCGTGGATCAGCATGCGATGCCCTGTTCTCGGTCGGTGGTCGGGGGCGGGCCGTCACTCGGAGACGGCAACGTACATCCAGACGTCTCCGTCGTATACGTCGGGCTCCCGCCGTCCGCTCAGGTCGACCTCGACGCCGGGCAGGGCCTTGCGGATCCGTTCGGCCATCGCGTCGGACATGAAGTGGTGGTGCAGGTCCAGCGACCGCAGATGGGTGAGCGGCTGCCCCGACAGCAGCGCCTCGGCTCCCCTGTCGGTCAGCACCCCCATGGACAGGGCCAGCGACTCCAGCCGCGCCACGATCGGCGCCGACGCCACCGCCGCGCAGATCTCGTCCTGGATCTCCGAGTCCTGCAGTCCCAGGTGCCGCAGCGCGGGCAGCCGCTCCCCCGACAGGATCGGCGCCAGGTCGGCGACGGTCGCGTCACCGCCGTAGTTCTCCTCCCCCAGCCACAGCGTCAGCGACTCCAGGGCGGGCAGGTCACTGGCGGCCACCGCCCGGACGATATGGCCGGGCAGCCCGCCCGACTCGAACCGCAGCTCACGCAGATGCTCACTGCGGAACGGCTTGAGCTCCAGCCCCTGGGCCCCGCGCACCCCGAACCGCTCCAGCCGGGGATAGGCGGCCAGCAGCGGGCTGATGTCGGAGTGCTCGATCCAGGAGATCTCCGACTCTTCCACCACGATGTCGCCGACGAACAGCGAACGCAGCGCGGGAAGGCGGCCGGCCGCGGCCACCAGCAGCTCCACCGGCTCCTCCGGATACCAGTAGCCGACGACCAGCGCGGTGACCGCGCCGGTGTCCACCGTCTCCAGGAAGCTCTCGAGCACCTCGGCGAACCCGCCGCCCTGGTGGGTCGAGGAGATCCGCCAGGCGACCGACGCCGGATCGTCCGGCAGCTCGTCCCGTGCGGTCCCCAGCGCGAAGTCCGCCACGGGCAGGCCGGCGTACTCGGTGAGGTGCTGTCCGATGGTCATGAGAGCGTCCTTCCGACGGAACGAACGGGCACCGTCCTATCAGGGGCGGCCGTCATTTCACCCCTGACCTCGACGAATCTTCCGATCATGCGCGGGGTCCCCGCCCTGTCCGGCATGCCGTGACCTCTTCTTCTCCGGCGCACGGGGTCACTCGGTGACGGCCGCGACCCGCCAGTCGTCGTTGGGGTCGTTCTGTTCGTCCAGGTCGACCTCGACGCCGGGCAGGGCCTTGCGGATCCGTTCGGCCATCGCGTCGGTCAGGTAGTGGTGGTGCAGGTCCAGCGAACGCAGGTGGGTGAGCGGCTGCCCGGACAGCAGCGCCTCGGCGCCTTCGTCCGTCATGGTCCCCATCGACAGCGCCAGCGACTCCAGCCGCGCCACGACCGGCGCCGACGCCACCGCCGCGCAGATCTCGTCCTGGATCTCCGAGTCCTGCAGTCCCAGGTGCCGCAGCGCGGGCAGCCGCTCACCCGACAGGATCGGCGCCAGGTCGGCGACGGTGGCGTCACCGCCGTAGTTGTCGGAGCCCAGCCACAGGACGAGGGACTCCAGGGCGGGCAGGTCGCTGGCGGCCACCGCCCGGACGATGTGGCCGGGCAGCCCACCGGACTCGAAACGCAGCTCACGCAGATGCTCACTGCGGAACGGCTTGAGTTCCAGCCCCTGGGCCCCGCGCACCCCGAACCGCTCCAGCCGTGGATAGGCGGCCAGCAGCGGGCTGATGTCGGAGTGCTCGATCCAGGAGATCTCCGCCTCCTCCATCACGATGTCGCCGAGGAACAGCGAACGCAGCGCGGGGAGCCGGTCCGCCGCGGCCGTCAGGGCCTGCGCCGGCGGGACCGTCTCGGTCCCGTCGTAGGACGGCATGTTCCAGTAACCGGCGATCAGCGCGGTGATCCGGCCGGTGTCCACCCACTCCAGGAAGCGCTCCAGCACATCGGAGAACCCCTCCTCCTCGAAGGCGGTGGAGATCCGCCAGGCGAACCGGTCCGGCTCGTCCGGCAGCTCCTCCCGCCCGGTCTCCGGCGTGAAATCCACGACGGGCAGGCCGGCGTACTCGGTGAGGTGCTCGTGGACGGTCATGAGGGTTCGCCTTTCAGAGGCCCGCAGAAGGAAGGAACGGGCACCGTCCTATCAGAGATCGCCGACATTCCTCCGCGATACCGGGCGAACGGAAGGCGAAGGCCCTCCGGACGGGGGTCCGGAGGGCCTGCCGCGGCACGGATCCGCTCAGGAGACGGCCAGCACCGACCCCTGGTACTTGTCCTGGATGAACTTCTTGACCTCGGGGCCCTGCAGCAGCTGGACCAGCTTGCGGACCTGCGGGTCGTTCTCGTCGCCGGCCTTGGTGACCACCCCGTTGGCGTAGGGGTTGCCCTGGGTCTTCTCCAGCACCAGGGCGTCCTTGGCCGGGGTCAGCCCGCCCTCGATCGCGAAGTTGCCGTTGATGACGGCCGCGTCCACGTCCTGCAGGGAGCGCGGGAGCTGGGCGGCCTCCAGCGGGCGGAACTTCAGGCCCTTGGGGTTGCCGGCGACGTCCTTCTCGGTGGCGTTCGTCCCGGCGCCCGGCTTGAGGGTGATCAGGCCGTTGTCGGCCAGCAGCTTGAGGGCCCGCGCGCCGTTGGTGGCGTCGTTGGGGATCGCCACGGTCGCGCCCTGCGGCAGTTCGGCCAGCGCCTTGACCTTCTTGGAGTACGCGCCCAGCGGCTCCAGGTGGACCGGGGCCACGAACGCCAGCTTCAGCCCCTTGGAGGAGGCGAAGTCGTCCATGTAGGGCTTGTGCTGGAAGTAGTTGGCGTCCAGGCGCCCGTCGTTCAGCGCCAGGTTGGGCTGGACGTAGTCGGAGAACTCCTCGATCTCCAGCTTCAGTCCCGCGCCGGCGGCCAGCTCGTCCTTGACGTACTCGAGGATCTCGGCGTGCGGGGCGGGGCTGGCGCCCACCGTGAGCACGTCGTCGGAGCCGGAGTCGGAGGAGCCGCAGGCGGTCAGCCCGAGCGCCAGTCCGGCGGAGGCGATCGCGACGGTCAGTTTGCGAAGCACGACAAGTGCCCCTTTCTGGTGTGGGAACGAAACTCAGCGGTGGGTCAGGCGCCGGGTGAGCAGGTCGCCGAGCATCTGGACCAGCTGCACCACGACGATGAGCACGACGACGGTGGCGACCATGACGCCGGTCTCGAAGCGCTGGTAGCCGTAGCGGACGGCCAGGTCGCCGAGCCCGCCGCCGCCGATCGCCCCGGCCATCGCCGAGTAGCCGATCAGGGCGATCACGGTGACGGTCAGCCCGGCGACCAGCCCGGGACGGGCCTCGCGCAGCAGGACCTTGCCCACGATCTGCCGCCGGGAGGCGCCCATGGCCCGGGCGGCGGCGATCACGGCCGGGTCGACCTCGCGCAGCGCGGTCTCCACCAGCCGGGCGTAGAACGGGATGGCCGCCACGGCCAGCGGCACGATGGCGGCGGTGGTGCCGATGGTGGTGCCGGTGACGGCGCGGGTGAACGGCAGGATCGCGACCATCAGGATGATGAACGGCAGCGACCGGCCCACGTTGACGACCGCGCCGAGCACCTGGTGGACGGGCGGGGCGGGCAGCAGCCCGCGGCGGTCGGTCAGCACCAGCAGCACGCCGAGCAGTAGCCCGCCGAGCGCGGTGAGCAGGCTCGACCACCAGGTCATCTGCAGGGTCTCCAGGGTGGCGTCGCGCAGCAGCGGCGCGATCTCGTCCCAGGTCATGCGACCACCTCCGGCCGCTCGGCGGCGGCGTCGAGCACTTCGACGGTCAGCCCGGCGTCGCGCAGGTGGGCGAGCTGGGCGGCGTTGGCGTCGGGGTCGCCGGGCAGTTCGATGCGCAGCCGCCCGACCCGGCGGTCCCCGACCTGCTCGACGGCGCCGCCGAGGATGTTGACGTCGATGGAGTAGGTGCGGGCCAGGCTGGAGACGAACGGCCGGTCGGCGGCCTCGCCCACGAACGTCACGTCGACCACGGTGGTGCCGGGCCGGGCCGGCACCTGTGGCAGCGGGAACAGGTCGCGGGCCAGCTGCGAGCCCGGCCGGGTCAGCAGGTCGGGCAGCGGGCCGGACTCGGTCAGCCTCCCGGCGCGCATGATCGCCGCCGAGTCGCAGATCCGCTTGACCACCTCCATCTCGTGGGTGATCAGCAGGATGGTCAGGCCCAGCTCCCGGTTGAGGTCGCGCAGCAGCCGCAGGATGGCGGCGGTGGTCTCCGGGTCCAGCGCCGAGGTCGCCTCGTCCGACAGCAGCACCCGGGGGCGTCCGGCCAGCGCCCGGGCGATGCCGACGCGCTGCTTCTGCCCGCCGGAGATCTGCGCGGGGTAGGCCTTGGCGTGCTCGGCGAGGCCGACCAGGTCGAGCAGTTCGGCCACCCGGCGGGCCCGTTCGCGCCGCGGCACGCCCATGACCTCCAGCGGGAACGCGACGTTGCCGGCCACGGTGCGGCTGGTCAGCAGCCCGAAGTGCTGGTGGATCATCCCGATGCGCTGCCGGGCGGTGCGCAGCTCGCGTTCGGGCAGCGCGGCCAGGTCGCGGCCGTCCACCACCACCCGGCCGGAGTCGGGGCGTTCCAGCAGGTTGACGCAGCGCAGCAGGGTGCTCTTGCCGGCGCCGCTGCGCCCGAGCACACCGAAGATCTCACCCTCCCGGACGTGGAGGTCGACGCCGTCGACGGCGGTCACGGTGCGCCCGCGCGTCCGGTACGTCTTTTTGAGTTTCTCGATCTGGATCACAGGGATTCATCCCGGGGCAGGCCGCCGTCCGGCGGCGGGTCGGATCGGTCCGCTGGTCCGCGCACGCGCGGACGCCCGCCCTCAGCAGCGGCCGGGCGGGTAGGGGGCGTGGCTCAGCAGGTGCAGGACGAACCAGGCGAAGGAGGTCATGTGCGGCGGCGGGGTCGGTTCTTGCTCGCTTCGGGGCGCGAGTCGGCGCGGGCCCTCAGCGACCACACATTCGGCAACACGTACACCCCATCGCCCGCGGGGGACACGGGCGGCGCGTCGGACAGGGGTGCACGGACATCACGTCACGAGTCAAGCATATGGACATCACTGTCGCCAAATGACCACGACAAGATCTGCGTCACATCGCCCCGCCGACGCAACGATCGGCGCCGGAACGACCGCGATCCGGACGTCCGTCCCGCCGCGTCCCGCGCCGGCACGGCGAAGGCACCCCTCGGCGGGCACCGGGCGCCCCTGATGGCAAGATCCACTCGACCGTCCACGACATCGCACGGAGGCGCCCCATGCTCGCCGTATCGCTGGACACGATCCGGGTCTTCCTGCACGTGCTCGCCGCCACCGTCTGGGTCGGCGGCCAGCTCACGCTGACCGCGCTGCTGCCGGTGCTGCGCGGCGCCGGCGGGGACACCTCCAGGCTGGCGGCGCGCAAGTTCAACGCCGTCGCCTGGCCCGCGTTCGCGGTCCTGGTGCTCACCGGGGTGTGGAACATCGCCGAGGCGGGCGACATGCCCTCGGACTACCGGGCCACCCTGCACGCCAAGATCGCCGTCGTGGCGGTCTCCGGGATCGCGGCGCTGCTGCACGCCCGCTCCTCCTCCCGCAGGGGCCTGGCGATCACCGGCTCGATCAGCGGGCTGACCGCGCTGATCGCGCTGTTCATGGGCGTTCAGCTCGGCTGATCGCGGGATTTTCCCGGAATTTCGCCCGCGCTTTTTCCACGCCATTTCCCGGAAAGCCGCGACGCATTGTTGCTAACGTCGCGATGACCGCCGGGCCCGGCGCCGGGCCGGGTCCGGCGCCGGTGCGAGGAGTGCGCAGGACGATGACGGCGCCGATCGTCGACGCGGGCGGGATCAAGATCACCGAGGGGGACCGCCGGTACGCGGCGCTGTGCCGCGGGCACGACCCCGGCCGGTGCGCCGGACCCGACTACGTCCGGCTGGTGAGCGACAGCGCCCAGGTGCGGCACGCGCTGGAGCAGGCGGTGAACGAGCCGGTGGCCGACCCGGCGCGGGCGCGGATCGCGGTGCGCTCCGGCGGCCACTGCCACCAGGACCGCGTCTGCGCCGAGGACGTCCGGGTCGTCATCGACATGTCGCTCATGGACGGCGTCCACCACGACCCGGCGATGGACGCGATCTGCGTCGAGGCGGGCGCCACCGGCGGGGACCTGCGCAAGAGGCTGTGGCTGAAGACCGGCAAGGTGATGCCGGGCGGCTCGTGCCCCGCGGCGGAGATCGGCGGGCACGTCCCGGCGGGCGGCTTCGGCCCGCTGTCCCGCCAGCACGGGCTGGCCGTGGACTACCTGTACGCGGTGGAGGTCGCCGTGGTCGGCCGGGACCGCCGGGCGCGGCTGGTGACCGCGACCCGCGACAGCCGCGACGAGCGGCTGCGGGAACTGTGGTGGGCGCACACCGGGGGCGGCGGGGGCAATTTCGGGATCGCCACCCGGTTCTGGTTCCGCGACCTGCCGGACGCGCCGGAGCAGGTGCTGTTCACCGCCGGCGGATGGAAATGGCCGGCCGTCGACAAGGAGCGGTTCGCCCGCATCATCGGCAATTTCGGGCGGTTCTTCGCCGAGCACCGCCGGCCCGGCGGCCCGTACGACCCGCTGTCCGCCGTCCTGCGGCTCACCCATCGCAGCCAGGGCGAGATAGGGCTGGTCGCCCAGATCGACGCCGGCGTTCCCGGCGCCCGCGACCTGCTCGCCCGGTTCCTGACGGCGATGAACGAGGGCGTCGGGGTGCAGTGCCGTTCCCTGGGCGAGTCCTGCGGCGAGTACCCGGCGTCCATCGGCCCGCACGCGCCGGTCGTGCTGCCGTGGGACACGGTGGAGAGGATGTTCGGCCCGGTCGACGCCATGCGGGCGGGCAAGCACAAGTCGGCGTACATGGTGCGGCCGCTGCCGGACGAGCAGATCGAGGCGCTGTGGCGGGGCCTGGCCGAGGACGATCCGGGAGCCGAGCGCGACGCGGTGGTGCAGATCGACGCCTACGGCGGCGCGATCAACCGGCCGGCCCCCGGGGAGACGGCCGTGATGCAGCGCTCGTCGATCCTCAGGCTCCAGCACCAGGTGCACTGGCCGGTCACCGAGAGGGGCGAGGAGCACCTGCGGTGGATCCGGGAGCTGTACCGGTCGATGTACGCGTCCACGGGCGGGGTGCCGCTGCCGGCGTGCATGCAGGACGACCCGGTCACCGACGGCTGCTGCGTCGGCCACCCGGACGCGGACCTGAACGACCCCGAGTGGAACGCCTCGGACGCCCCGTGGTGGAGGCTGTACTACGGCCGCGACTACCGCAGGCTCCAGCGCGTCAAGGAGCGCTGGGACCCGCTCGACGTCTTCCGCCACGCCCAGTCGGTCCGGCTCCCCTAGTGGTGCGGAACCGGTCCCGGTACGCCGACGGGGTCACGCCCAGGCGGCGCAGGAACGCCCGGCGCAGCGACTCGTCGCTGCCGAGCCCGGACCGCCGCGCCGCCCCGGTGACCGTCTCCCCGGCCTCCAGCAGCGCCTGCGCGGCCTCCACGCGCACCGACTCGACGTAGGCGGCGGGGGTGGCGCCGACGCCGTCGTGGAACAGCCTCGTCAGGTGCCGTGCGCTCACCCTCGCCCGCAGCGCCATCGCGGGCACGGAGTGGTCGGCGGCCGGGTCGGCGGCGATCTCGGCGAGCAGCGCGCGCAGCACGTCGTTCCGGGGCCGGGGAGTGCGCGCGGGCACCGAGAACTGGGACTGCCCGCCGGGCCGCTGCAGGAAGACCACCAGGTCCCGGGCGACCTCCCGGGCGAGGCCGGCGCCCTCGTCCTGCTCCACCATGGCCAGCGCCAGGTCGATGCCCGCGGTGACGCCCGCCGAGGTCATCACCCGCCCGTCGCGCACGTAGATCGCGTCCGGCTCCACGGCGACCCGCGGGTGGCGGCGGGCGAGCGCGGCGGTGTGCCGCCAGTGGGTGGTCGCCCGCCTGCCGTCCAGCAGCCCCGCCTCGGCCAGCGCGAACGCCCCCGTGCACACCGAGGCGACCCGCCGGGCGCCGGCCGCCAGGTCGCGGATCGCATCGACCAGGCCGGGCACGGGGATCGGCAGGCGCGGCAGGTCGGGAGCGCCCGGGACGACGAGCGTGTGGGGCGTTCCGGCCTCGGCGTCCACCATGAGGCGGGTGCCGGTGGAGGTGGTGACCGCCTCGCCGTCCGGGGAGCGCAGGGTCACCCGGTAGGGGGCGCCGAAGCGGGCCGCGGTGCCGAACACCTCGATCGGCCCGGTCACGTCCATCAGCCTCACCCCGTCGTAGGCGAGGACCACCACGTCCCTCATGCCGATCACCCTAGGTCCGAAAGTGTGGGCCGCATGTCTTTTGGGACATGGCCGGTCCGCGCGGCCCCTGCGAATCTCGTGGACGCCCGCCACAGCGCCGAACCAGCAGGAGGTCCTGATGCCGCGTCCGCCCGTTCCGCCGTTCACCGAGGAGACCGCCCGCGTCAAGGTGCAGGCGGCCGAGGACGCCTGGAACACCCGCGACCCCCACAAGGTCGCCCTCGCCTATACGCCGGACTCGGTCTGGCGTAACCGCAGCGAGTTCCTCACCGGCCGCGAGGAGATCGTGGCGTTCCTGACCCGCAAGTGGGAGCGGGAGCTGGACTACGCCCTGCGCAAGGAGCTGTGGGCCTATGGCGACGACCGGATCGCGGTGCGTTTCCAGTACGAGTGGCACGACGACACCGGCCGGTGGTGGCGCAGCTATGGGAACGAGCTGTGGGAGTTCGACGCCGAGGGCCTGATGCGCAGGCGTGAGGCCAGCATCAACGACGTGCCCATCGACGAGGAGGACCGCCGCATCCGCGGGCCCCGCCCCATCGAGGAGCGGGGCCGCCCGTTCCCCTTGCGCTGACCGCCGCATCGGGGGCCTGGGGGCACCCCAGATGAAGCAGGTCAGACGCGCACCAGCGCGTCGGGGGTCAGCTCACCGGGGCCGGTGTAACCGGCGAGCATGATGGTCAGCTCCGTCTCCGCCAGCAGGCAGCGCAGCACATGCCGTACGCCGGCCTCACCGGCGAGCCCCAGGCCGTAGGCGTAGGGCCGTGCCACCAGCACCGCCTTGGCTCCCAGGGCGAGCGCCTTGACGACGTCCGCGCCCGTGCGGATGCCGCTGTCGAACAGCACCGTGGTCTGCTCCCCCACCGCCTCGACGATCCCCGGGAGGGCGTCCAGCGAGGCGACGGCACCGTCCACCTGGCGCCCGCCGTGGTTGGAGACCACGACGCCCTGCATCCCGGCGTCCACGGCACGACGGGCGTCGTCGGGGTGCTGGATCCCCTTGAGCACGATCGGCCCGTCCCAGTGCTCCCGCACGAACGCCAGGTCCTCCCAGGTCAGGGACGGGTCGCCGAAGTTGGCCACCCAGTGCAGCAGCGCCATGTCGCGGTTGGCGTCGGTGACCGGCCCCCCGACCGCCTTCTGGAACACCGGGTCGCCGAAGTAGTTGGCCACCCCGATCCCGCGCAGGAACGGCAGGTAGGCACTGTCCAGGTCGCGGGGCCGCCAGCCCATGGTGAACGTGTCGAGGGTGACGACCAGCGCCGTGTAACCGGCGGCCTCGGCGCGGTCCAGGAAGCTCGCCGCCATCTCCCGGTCCTTGGGCCAGTACAACTGGTACCAGCGCGGCCCGTCCCCGCTCGCCTCCGCGACCTCCTCCATCGAGAACGAGGACGCCGAGCTGAGCACCATCGGCACGCCCAGGGCCGAGGCGGCGCGCGCCACCGCCGGCTCCCCGCCCGGATGCAGGATCGACAGCACGCCGACCGGGCCGACCAGCACGGGGGCGGGCATCCGGGTGCCGAGCACCTCCACCGACATGTCCCGCCGCGACACGTCCCGCAGCATCCGCGGCACGATCCGCCACCGGTCGAACGCCGCCCGGTTGGCCGCCGCGGTCGCCTCGCTGCCCGCCGAGCCCGCCACGTACCCGAACGCCTCGGCCGACAGCCGCGCCCGTGCCACGTCCTCCAGCCTGCTCAGGTCGGTGGGCAGCGCGGGCCGGACGTCGCCGAGCCCGTTCAGGTAGATCTCGTTCTGGAAATCGGCGAGCGACATCGCCACCTCCGTCGGCCGGTGTGTCAGGGGACGTACCAATCTGCCACGGGGCGGGCGGCGCGGGCACCGGGGGCGTGCGGGCCAATCCTGTCCCCGGGACCGGCGACAATGAGGGACATGGCACGACGCGGATCCACAGCCCCTCCCCCGCCGGACTTCGAGGAGAACATCGTCGACGTCGACGTCTCCGAGGAGATGCGGGGCAGTTTCCTCGAGTACGCGTACTCGGTCATCTACAGCCGGGCCCTGCCGGACGCCCGGGACGGGCTCAAGCCCGTGCAGCGCCGGATCCTGTACTCGATGAACGAGATGGGGCTGCGGCCCGACCGCGGCCACGTCAAGTGCGCCCGGGTCGTCGGCGAGGTGATGGGCAAGCTGCACCCGCACGGCGACAGCGCCATCTACGACGCCATGGTGCGGATGGCGCAGCCGTGGGCGATGCGGATGCCGCTGGTCGACGGGCACGGCAACTTCGGCTCGCTGGGCGGCGACGACCTGCCCGCCGCCATGCGGTACACCGAGGCCCGGCTGTCGCGCGAGGCGATGCTGCTGGTCGAGTCGATCGACGAGGACACCGTCGACTTCCGGCCCAACTACGACGGGCAGGAGACCGAGCCCGAGGTGCTGCCGGCGGCGTTCCCCAACCTGCTGGTGAACGGGGCGTCGGGGATCGCGGTCGGGATGGCCACCAACATGGCCCCGCACAACCTCGGCGAGGTGATCGCCGCGGCCCGGCACCTGCTGGAGCACCCCGAGGCCACCCTCGAGGAGCTGATGCAGTTCGTGCCCGGCCCCGACCTGCCGACCGGCGGCCTGATCGTGGGCCTGGACGGGATCCGCGACGCCTACGCCAAGGGCCGTGGCACGTTCCGCACCCGCGCCACCGCGCGGATCGAGAACGTCACCCCCCGCCGCAAGGGCATCGTGGTCACCGAGCTGCCGTACGGCGTCGGGCCCGAGCGCGTCATCGCCAAGATCAAGGACCTGGTCAACGCCAAGAAGCTGGCGGGCATCTCCGACCTGAAGGACCTCACCGACCGGTCCACCGGGCTGCGGCTGGTCATCGAGGTCAAGAACGGCTTCAACCCCGAGGGCGTGCTGGCCGAGCTGTACCGGCTGACGCCGATGGAGGAGACGTTCGGCATCAACAACGTGGCGCTGGTCGACGGCCAGCCGCGCACGCTGGGGCTGCGCGACCTGCTCCAGGTGTACGTCGACCACCGCATCGACGTGGTGCGGCGGCGCAGCGAGTTCCGCCGCCGCAAGCGCCAGGACCGGCTGCACCTGGTCGAGGGCCTGCTGGTGGCGCTGCTCAACATCGACGAGGTCATCCAGATCATCCGGGGCAGCGACGACTCGGCGCAGGCCAAGCAGCGGCTGATGCAGGTCTTCGAGCTGTCGGAGATCCAGGCCCAGTACATCCTGGACACCCCGCTGCGCCGGCTGACCCGCTTCGACCGGCTCGAGCTGGAGAAGGAGTCCGAGCAGCTCACCAAGGAGATCGCCGAGCTGACCGCAATCCTGGAGTCGGACAAGAAGCTGCGCCGGGTGGTCTCCAGGGAGCTGGCCGCGGTCGCCAAGCAGTACAGCACCCCGCGCCGCACCGTGCTGCTGGAGTCCTCCGGCCAGGCCGCCGCCGCGGCGGTGCCGCTGGAGGTCGCCGACGAGCCGTGCCTGGTGCTGATGTCGGCGACCGGGCTGCTGGCCCGCACCACCGGGGCCGACCCGCTGCCCGCCGAGGGCGCCCGCATCCCGCACGACGTGCTGACCGCCGTGGTGCCCGCCACCACCCGCGGCGACGTCGGGCTGGTCACCTCGGCCGGCCGGATGATCAAGGTGGAGGTGCTGGACCTGCCCGCGCTGCCGTCCGGGGCGGCCCCGCCGTCGCTGGCGGGCGGCGCGCCGATCAGCGAGTACGCGGCGCTGCAGGACGGCGAGACGGTGGTCGGCCTGGGCGCGCTGAGCGCCGACGGGCCGGGCCTGGCGCTGGGCACCGAGCAGGGCGTGGTCAAGCGGGTGGTGCCGGACTATCCCGCCAACCGCGACGAGTTCGAGGTGATCACCCTCAAGGAGGGCGACCGGGTGGTCGGCGCCGTCCAGTTGCTGTCGGAGGACCACGACCTGGTGTTCATCACCGACGACGCCCAGTTGCTGCGCTACGGCGCCGCCAACGTCCGCCCGCAGGGCCGCGCGGCCGGGGGCGTGGCGGGCATCAAGCTGTCGGCCGGGGCCCGCGTCATCTGGTTCGGCGCGGTGGACCCGTCCCGCGAGTCCCGCGTGGTGACCGTGTCGGGCTCCTCCTCGGCGCTGCCCGGCACGCAGAGCGGCGGCATCAAGGTCGCCGACTACGCCGACTTCCCGCCCAAGGGCCGCGCCACCGGCGGCGTCCGCTCGCACCGCTTCCTGAAGGGCGAGGACGTCCTGCTGATGGCCTGGGCCGGCCCCGCCCCGGTCCGCGCCTGCTCCTCCACCGGCCAGCCGCTGGAGATCCCTGCCACGCTCGGCCGCCGCGACGGCTCCGGCGAACGCCTCACCACACCCGTCGCCGCGGTCGGCGGCCCCATCGGTCCCCAGTCCCCGCCCGCCCGCCCGGCCGAGCCGGAGTCACCGGCGCAGTGACGTTCCCCCGGGTGCTCTCCCATGACGGGAGCACCCGGAGTTCTGGGGGCGGCCGAGGAGGTCCCCGGCCGCCCCGGGGCCGGCGCCGGGCAGCCGGCGGCCGTGGTGACCGGGACGGGCCGGTTCGTCCCGGACGCCGACACACAGGCGGCCAGAACGTGACGTAGGTAATGGAGCGTGCGAAGCTCGGCGTATGGGTTCCGTTCCGATGGACGACGCCGACCGGCTGGCCGACCGGCTCCAGGCGCATCTGCCGCACTCGGCGCGGGTGTGGAACTACCTGCTGGGCGGCAAGGACCACTATCCGGCCGACGCGGAGGCCGGGGAGATGATCCTGCGGATGTTCCCCGACATCGCGCGGATCGCCCGGCTGCAGCGCGGCTTCCTGGTCAGGGCGGTGCGCCAGCTGGCGGGCGAGGCCGGGATCCGGCAGTTCCTGGACATCGGCACCGGGCTGCCGACCGGCGACAACACCCACGAGGTGGCGCAACGGATCGCCCCCGAGTCGCGGATCGTGTACGTCGACAACGACCCGCTGGTCCTCGTGCACGCCCAGGCCCTGCTGACCAGCAGCCCCGAGGGCGCCTGCGACTACATCGACGCCGACGTGCGCGACCCCGACCGGATCCTGCGGGAGGCCGCGCGGACCCTGGACCTGTCCCGTCCGGTGGCGCTGACCCTGCTGGGGATCATGGGCCAGCTTCCGGACTCCGACGACCCCTGGGGCATCGTCCGCCGCCTCCTGGACGCCCTGCCGTCCGGCAGCTACCTGGCCCTCAGCGACGGCACCGACACCAACGAGGCCCTGAACGAGGCCATCGCCGTCTACAACGCCAACTCGGCCAGCTCCTACCATCTGCGCAGCCCCGAGCAGATCGCCCGCTTCTTCGACGGGCTGGACCTGGTCGAGCCCGGCGTGGTGCCCACCTCCCGGTGGCGTCCCGAGGCCACCGACATCCAGGGCGCCTCCACCGAGGTCGACGCCATCTGCGGCGTCGCCCGCAAGCCCTGACGCCCCCGTCACGCGCGCTGTCGGACGACCGGGGAACGGCGGACCGGCAGCTCCCACCCCTGGGCCGCCTGGTCCGCCGCTCCCGGGCGTCAGGGGGTGCCCGGCGGCGTCCGCGCCTGCCGGCCGCACGGTGGCACGGAACGAGCGTAGGCCGGACCTTCGAGATTAGTCAACTATTCCAGTATGAAATATAGGAGCGTCAACGCCAGGTTGACGATCAAGGCTCGTCAACCTATGGTTGACGCATGACACAGCCACGGATCCGGCTCGACGATCTGATCGAGGCCATCAAGAAGGCGCACACCGACGTGCTCGAACAGCTGTCCTCGGCGGTCATCGCCGCCGACCACCTCGGCGAGGTCGCCGACCACCTGGTGGGGCACTTCGTCGACCAGGCCCGGCGGTCCGGCAAGTCCTGGACGGAGATCGGCCGCAGCATGGGGGTCTCCAAGCAGGCGGCGCAGAAGCGCTTCGTGCCCAAGGGCGAGGCCGTGACCATGGACCCGAACGAGGGGTTCAGCCGCTTCACCACGCGCGCCCAGAACGCGGTGATGGCGGCGCACACCGCCGCCCAGGAGGCCGGCAACGCCGAGGTCACCCCCGACCACCTGGTGCTGGGACTGCTCAGCGAACCCGAGGGCCTGGCCGCCAAGGCCATCACCGCCCAGGGCGTCACGCTGGACGACGTACGGCAGGCGGTGACCTCGCGGCTGGGCCCGGCCGTGGAGGACCCGCCCAACGTCGTCCCCTACAGCGCGCAGGCCCGCAAGGCGCTGGAACTGTGCTTCCGGGAGGCGCTGCGACTGGGCCACAACTACATCGGGACCGAGCACATGCTGCTCGCCCTGCTGGAGCAGGAGAACGGCCAGGGCGTGCTCACCGGCCTCGGCATCGGCAAGGCCGCCGCCGAGGACCACGTCATCGCCATGCTGAACTCCATCAAGGGCGCATGACACCGCCGATCGGCGTTTGCGAGGCGTGGGCGGCGCTCCCGCCGGCCGCCGTCATCCTCGTGGCGACCTGCGACGACTGGACGGGCGGCCGGCCGTCCCCGTCCGCCGCGCGCCCCGCGGCGGACGGGGACGGCGCGCCTGATGCGAGGATGGCGGTATGGCCATCGCTTCGTTCATGGTTCCGCTCGGCTCACCGGCACCGGACTTCACGCTCCCGGCGATCGACGGCGGAACGGTCTCGCTGAACGACCTGTCCGACGCGCCGGCGCTGCTGGTGATGTTCCTGTCCAACCACTGCCCGTACGTGCGGCGGGTGGAGGAGACCCTGGGCAGGGTCATCGCCGGCTACCAGGACAAGGGCCTGGCCGCCGTCGCCATCTGCAGCAACGACGTCGACAACTATCCCGACGACGGTCCCGGGCACCTGCGCGAGCAGGCCGAACGGGCCCGGTTCACGTTCCCCTACCTGGTGGACGAGAGCCAGGAGGTCGCCAGGGCCTACCGGGCCGTCTGCACTCCCGACTTCTTCCTGTACGACCGCGACCGGCGGCTGGCCTACCGCGGCGAGTTCGACGGGGCCCGGCCGCGCAACGAGGTGCCCTCCGACGGCGCCTCCCTGAGCGCGGCCATCGACCGGGTGCTGGCGGGCGAGCCGGTCCCCGAGCCGCACACCCCCAGCCTGGGCTGCGGCATCAAGTGGAAGCCGGGCAACGACCCGTCCTGACGTCCGCCACGCTCACCACGCCCACCGTGCCGGGCACCCGATGACCGGCGCCCGGCCGCACACTCCCCGGGAACCACATGACCGACCTCGACCAGGAGTTCGCCCGAGCCCGCGCGAGCGCCGTCCGCCATCTGGGCGAGGACCTGGGTGAACGGATCGCGGCCCTGGGCAGGGCCGGTTTCCGCCTCGACCTGCCCGAAGACGGCGAGGAGACCGGCCGGGACGAACACGGGGCGCCACAGGGCGGCTCTCGTCTGGGCGGCGCGGCCCTGCTCGCCCCGGGCATGCCGTGGCCGACGTTCCGCGACATCCCCATGACCCTGCTGGCGGTGCTGGACCTGGCCGAGTTCGTCCCGCTGCTCAAGGACGAACTGCCGGACGGGGCGGCCGACCTGGTGCTCAACTTCTTCCACAGCGACCCGAACGTGCACCTCTACGACGGCGGCGTGAACTTCTGGGCCGACCCCGGCACATGGCGGGTGGTCGCCGCCGCCAAGAGCGAGGCGACGGTGACGGCCGCTCCCGAACCGGCCGTCAGGTTCCGCCCCGCTCCGGTGCGGGCCGTTCCGTTCGCGACCTACCCCGAGGCGGAGGAGCCCATGGTGGACGCGCTGATCAGCGGCCCCAGCGGCGACCGCTTCGACTTCGACGTCTGGAACGACCTGTCGGCCCGCTATCGCGCCTGGTTCCAGGAACTGCCCTCGTACACCCGGTCCGGCAGGCACCAGGCGTTCGGCTGGCCGTGGATCCTGCACCACTCCCCCACGGACGAGGGCCTGCGCAACCTCGCCGAACGCGACCCGGCGGCCGCCGCCACCGCCCCGCCGCCCGAGGACTGGCGCCTGCTGTTGCAGCTGAACTCCGACGGCCGCGTCCTCACCGAGGAGGGCAAGGCGTGGTGGCAGTGGGCCGACTTCGGGGAGCTGCACTTCGTCATCCCCGCCGCCGACCTGCGGGCCGGGGACTTCTCCCGGGTCGAGGCGGCCGTGCAGGGCTGAGCCGCGGACGACGAGGCCCTCACGCGGACGCCGGCCGGGGCCGGGGAGCCCGCGCCGCGGCCGCCCGTTCGGCGGACGCCGCCAGGGCCTCCAGCAGACGCGCCGGGCCCGCCTCCCGGACGGTCCCGTAGCAGCGGACGATCAGCTCCCCCTCCGCACCGGGGTCGAAGCGCCCGTCCGTGAAGCATCCCGCCGCCGTCAGCCGCCGCACGACGCGGGCCCGCAAGTCGAGCGAGGCCGCGTACACCGCCGCGTCGATCAGCGCGACGGCCGCCCGGGCGTTGCGCCCGCAGTCCCCCTCGTCGACGCGGTCGATCCGCCGGCGGGCGTGGGCGCGCAGATAGTCCGCGATCATCTCGGTCCGCGTCAACGCCTCCCCCAGCCCGCACCGCCTCAACGCGACGCCTCGTCACTTTACGATCACACTAGGTGCCGGGATCGCCGTGGCACGGCGTTTGACGATCTCCAGAACGTCCGCCGTACCGCCGTTGACGCCGCGTGCCGGACGACGCGCCCGCACAGCGCGGGAGCGTGCTCTCTCACGAACCCGGTCGGCCGAGATGAACGGGCAGCCCACCGCGCAGAACACCCGGTGCTCTCTCAAGAGCCCGGTCGGCCGCCGTCCCCGACCCGGTCAAGCCGGGCGCGAGGACGGACCCGTGAGCGCGCGACACGGTGGTCACGGGCGGCACCGCCCTCGCGTCCCGCTCGAAGGCGGGGATGACCCCCGGGCGGCTTCAGCGGTCGGTGGAGATCTTGGCCGGGTCGATGTGGTCGATCTTGCCCACGATGACCCGGTTGATCAGCCACAGCGCCGCGCCCAGCGCGACCAGCACGGCGGCGCGCAGGTAGACCTCGGCGTCCCGGCCGGTGAGCGGGGAGGCCAGGAACAGGGAGGCGACCGCGCCCAGCACCGGCATCCAGGTGGGCGCCCGGTAGTGGCGGTGCTCGACGCGATCGCGGCGCAGCACCAGGACGCAGATGTTCACCACCGCGAACACGCACAGCAGCAACAGCACCGTGGTGTCGGCCAGGCCCCCGACCTCGCCGGTGCTGACCAGCAGGACCGCCAGCGCCACCGTGAACAGGATCGCCGGCCACGGGGTCGACCGGGTCGGATGCACCACCGCGAACACGCCCGGCACGATCCGCTCCCGCGCCATCCCGTACACCAGCCGGGACGCCATGATCATGTTGATCAGCGCGGTGTTCCCCACCGCCAGCAGCGCGATCAGCGCGAAGAGCTTGGGCGGGAACGCCAGCCCCGCCACCTCCACCACCTCCAGCAGCGGTCCGGTGGAGGCGCGCAGCCGCTCGGTCGGCACCAGCATGGTCGCGGTGAACGCCACCGCCATATAGATCACCACCGCGACGGCCAGCCCGCCGAACAGCGCGAACGGGTAGTCCCGCGCCGGCTCCCGGGCCTCCTCGGCCAGGTTGACCGAATCCTCGAAGCCCAGCAGCGCGTAGAACGCCAGCGCCGTCCCGCCCAGCGCCCCCATCAGCGCCCCGGTCTGCGGATGGAACTCCAGCGCCCGCCCCGGCTCGCCGTCCCCGGTCAGCAGCGCCCACCCGCCGATCGCGATGATCACCAGCAGCCCGAACGCCTCGATCAGGGTCAGCGTCACGTTCACCCGCATCGACTCGGAGATCCCGGCGAAGTTGACCACCGTCACCAGCCCGAGGAAGATCAGCGCCCCCACCAGCACCGGCAGCGTCACGAACTCCGCCAGGTACCGTCCCCCGAACGCCCGCGCCGCCGCGCTGGCCGAGGTGATCCCGCTCATCATCACCGTGAACGCCACGATGAACGTCACGAACGGCACCCCGAACGCCCGGTTCACGTACAGCGCCGCCCCCGCCGCCCGCGGATACTTCCCCACCAGCTCGGCGTAGCTGGTCGCGGTCAGCGCCGCCAGCACGAACGCGATCAGGAACGGCAGCCAGATCGCCCCGCCGACCTCCCCGGCCACCTGTCCCACCAGCGCGTAGATCCCGGCACCGAGGATGTCCCCCACCACGAACAGCACCAGCACCTTGCGCCCGATGACCCGCCGCAGCGCCCCCGCGGCATGAGCACCCGAATCAGCCATCCCAGGCTCCCGGCTCGACAAGAACGCCCCTGTGACCGTGCTTGCGAGGTACCCCCCACCCCCACTCCGAACCCGCATCCCGCAGCGTTCGTCCACCGATCCGTGCGACATCCGCACCGGCTCCGGGGCCGGCCGTGCACCACGCGAATCCGCTGGCGAGCGCCTCCCACGAACACGCGGAATACCGGTCGTCCGGCTCGGCGCCCTACAGCATCCGGCCCGGTGGAGCGGGGCTCCACCGGGCCGGGGCGTCGGGTGGGTCAGGTGTCGATGCGGTCGGCGTCGAGTTCGGCGGCGCCGGCGGTGATGAACTCGCGGCGGGGGGCCACCTCGCTGCCCATCAGCAGGTCGAAGATGCGGGAGGCCTCCTCGGCGTCCTCGATGCGGATGCGGCGGAGCATGCGGTGGCGGGGGTCCATGGTGGTCTCGGCGAGCTGGTCGGCGTCCATCTCACCGAGGCCCTTGTAGCGCTGGACGGGCTCCTTCCAGCGGATGCCGCGGCGCTCGAACTCCACCAGCTTCTTGCGCAGCTCGGCGTCGGTGTAGCAGTAGACGTACTTGTCCTGCCCCTTCTTGGGGTTGGTGAGCTGGATGCGGTGCAGCGGCGGCACCGCGGCGAAGACCCGACCCGCCTCCAGCATGGGGCGCATGTAGCGGTAGATCAGGGTGAGCAGCAGGCAGCGGATGTGCGCGCCGTCGACGTCGGCGTCGGCCATCAGGATGATGCGGCCGTAGCGGGCCGAGTCCAGGTCGAAGGTGCGGCCGGAGCCGGCGCCGACGACCTGGATGATGGCGGCGCACTCGGCGTTCTTGAGCATGTCGGCCGTGGAGGCCTTCTGCACGTTCAGGATCTTGCCGCGGATCGGCAGCAGCGCCTGGAACTCGGAGTTGCGGGCCAGCTTGGCGGTGCCCAGCGCGGAGTCGCCCTCGACGATGAACAGCTCGCTGCGGTCGTCGGTGGTGCGGCAGTCCACCAGCTTGGCCGGGAGCGCGGAGTTCTCCAGGGCGTTCTTGCGGCGCTGGTTGTCGCGCTGGGTGCGGGCGGCGATGCGGGCCTTGGCGGCGGCGACGATCTTCTCCAGCACCGCGCGCATCTGCTGCTTGGCGCCGCGCCTGGGGTTCTCGAACGCCTCCCTGAGGGCGTTCGCGACGACCTGGGAGACGATCCGGGTGGCCGCCGAGGTGCCCAGCACCTCCTTGGTCTGGCCCTCGAACTGCGGCTCGGGCAGCCGCACCGTGACGACGGCGGTCAGGCCCTCCAGCACGTCGTCCTTGGTGACCGGCTCGTCGCTGTTGCGCAGCAGCTTGGTGGCGCGCAACTGCTCGTTGACCGTGCGCACCAGGGCGCGGTCGAAGCCGGTGACGTGGGTGCCGTGCTTGGGGGTGGCGATGACGTTGACGAACGACTTGCAGACGGTGTCGTAGCCGGTGCCCCAGCGCAGCGCCACGTCCACCTCCAGGGTGCGCGCCACGTCGGTGGGGGTCAGGTGGCCCTGCTCGTCCAGCACCGGGACGGTCTCGGTGAAGTGGCCGCTGCCCTGGATGCGGATCACGTCGCAGATCGGCTCGTCCTTGGCCAGGTACGAGCAGAACTCGCTGATCCCGCCCTCGAACTTGAAGGTCTCCTCGACGGGCTGCTCGCCGCGCTCGTCGCGGACGGTGATCTCCAGTCCCGGCACCAGGAACGCGGTCTGCCGCATCCGGTCCATCACCAGGTCGCCGTCGACGACCGCGTCCTTGAGGAAGATCTGCAGGTCCGGCCAGAACCGCACCCGGGTGCCGGTGACGTTCCGCGGGATCTCGGCGATCCGCCGCATCCCGGACTTCTTCTTGAACCGGCGCTCGGGGCCGGGCGCGGCGAACTCGCCGGGCAGGCCCCGCTTGAAGCTCATCGCGTGGGTGTGGCCGTCCCGGTCGACCTCGACGTCCAGCCGCGCCGACAGGGCGTTGACCACGGAGGCGCCGACGCCGTGCAGGCCGCCGGAGGCGGTGTAGGAGACCCCGCCGAACTTGCCGCCGGCGTGCAGCCTGGTCATCACCAGCTCCACGCCGGGCAGCCCGGTCTTGGGCTCGATGTCCACCGGGATGCCGCGGCCGTTGTCGCCGACCTCGTAGGAGCCGTCGGCGTGCAACGTCACCGTGATCTTGGTGCAGTAGCCGGCCAGCGCCTCGTCCACGCTGTTGTCGACGATCTCCCACAGGCAGTGGATCAGGCCTCGGCTGTCGGTGGACCCGATGTACATGCCCGGCCGCTTGCGGACGGCCTCGAGCCCCTCCAGCACCGACAGATGACGGGCGGAGTAGGCGTGGGGATCCTCGTAGGCGGGTGCTTCGGCGGTCGCGGCGGTCAACGTGCTTGCGCTCCTCGGGGGTCAGGGCATCGGGCAGAAGGCTACCCCTGCCCAGTGACATTTCACTCCCAGGCTCGCCGCCCCGCCGCACCGCCCCCCGGCCTGTAGCCCCGCCTCGGGCGGTCTCGCCGGGGCACCGGCCGCAAGATCGCGCACGGTGTGTACCACACGGGCCGGAGCGACGATGCAACGGCCGGAGGACTGTCGCCGAACATCATGTGACATCGGTCACTTATGAGGCCATTCCGCTCTGGGCGTACTGGCATACGGGTTGGGAAGCCCCAGGTGGGGTTAGATGTTGTCCTAAGTACCGACCCCGAGACTGAGGAAGGTGCCGTGACCGGAGCCCTTGCCCCAACCAAGCCGCTTACGGCCGCCGATCGGTGTGACCGTTGTGGCGCTCAGGCCTACGTTCGTGCGGTCCTTGTAGGCGGCGGCGACCTTCTGTTCTGCGCCCACCACGGGCGTAAGTACAGTGCGTCGCTCCGTGCCTCTGGGGCGGACATCCACGACGAGACCGACCGACTGAGGGAAACCCCGGCCGCCGCTCGCGAGGATGAGCGGTAGCCCTTCGATACAGCGGCCCGCCCTCGGGCCCGCGCAGGCAGCCGAACGGCGGTCATCGGAGACGATGGCCGCCGTTCGTCCTTGATCCGTACCGTCGATCCATCGCACACCGGGGGGAACGTGCTGATCGCATTGCCGCCGTCGGAGAAGAAGTCCGGCGAGGGCGACGGCCCGCCGCTGGACCTGGCGGGCCTGAGCTTCCCGGAGCTCAATCCGATCCGGGAACGCGTGCTGGCGACCCTGGCGGAGGTCTGCTGCGAGGACACCGCCTCGCAGGTGCTGGCCCTGCCGCCGTCGCAGTCCGCCGAGGCCCTGGAGCGCAACCGCAGGCTCTACGAGGCCCCGACGCTGCCGGTCTCCAGGCTCTACACCGGCGTCCTGTACGACAACCTGGCACTGGGCGACCTGGACGAGGCGGCGCTGCGTGACGCCGAGGAGCGGATCGTGGTGCTGTCCGGGCTGTGGGGCGCGCTGCGGCTCACCGACCGCATCCCGCCGTACCGGCTGGCGATGGCGGTCTCGCTGCCGCCGCTGGGCAGGCTGGCGGCGCTGTGGCGGCCCGCGCTACAGGAGGCGCTGCGCCCGGAGGGTCTGGTGGTGGACATGCGTTCGGCCCCGTACGCGGTGGCGTGGCGCCCGGCGGTCCCCACCGTGACGGTACGGGTGTTCCGCGAGCGCGTGCTGCAGGGCGTCCCCAAGCGCACGGTCGTGAGCCACATGGCGAAGGCCACGCGCGGCAAGGTGGCCCACGACCTCCTCAAGGCCGGGGCCGACCCGGCGTCCCCCGAGGAGTTGCTGAAAGCGGTCTGCGACCTGGGCTACACCGCCGAGCTGAACGACGGCGGCGCCAACCTCGACGTCATCCTGCACGCCTGACCCGTTCGTCCGGGGACGCCCCCCGGAGCCCGGCGGCGGCGATCAGGAGACGTCCAGGTTGAGGTTGCGGCAGGCCTTGACGTACTGGTCGGTCTCGTCGCCGAGGTAGCGCCAGGGCAGCCCGCTCGGCCGCCCGTAGGTGCGGATGAGGTGCTGGCGGGCGGGCCGGCGCGCGTCGGCGAGGTAGAAGGCGGCGCCGAACATGTTGTGCGCCTCGATGGTGCGCGGATGCGGGGCGTGGCCCTCGAACCAGCCCCGTGCGGCGGTCTCCACCTCACGGCACTCCTCGGAGCCGAACCACGACGAGTGCCCGCGGATGATGCCGGACCGTTCCTGCACGAAGTACTCGAAGTAGGCCAGCGGGATCAGCGCCGCCCGCGGGTCCTCCAGGGAGGCGCTGCTCATGCCGATCCGGGCGAAGTCGAACATCTCCTCCGTCGTCCCGCCCCACTGGGGGGACAGGGTGACGACCCGGGCGGCGTGCGCCCCGTACGAGGTGGGCCACCGGCGGTACGCCTGCATCCACAGGGCGTCCTTCTCCTCCCGGCCCACGTCCAGTCCGAGGACCATCCACATCATGGACTCCCACGGGACGGGGTCGTCGGGGAAGAGCTCGGCCGCCCGCAGCAGCGGATCATGGGCGGACTTCAGGCGTCTGGTGTAGGCGGTGTATCCGGCGGCCTGGACCGAACGGGCCCGGGCGTCGGGACGGATCCGCCAGGCCTCCTCGACCCGGGTGCGGCCCAGCCACAGCCACAGGTCGGGGTTGCGGGGGTCCTCGGCGAGCAGGGCCTCGATGCCCTGGCTCCCTCCGGCGGCGGCCTTGGCCAGGGCCTCCACCCGCAGTGAACGCAGCTCGGGGTCGGCGCGGCTGCCCGCCAGCACGGGGACGGCCGCTCTGAGACGACGCTCGTGTACGGCGTCGACGGCGCGGTCGAGCACGGGATCCTGCCAGGGACGACCGCGGATGAGGCGTGCGGCGCGAGGTCGTGCGCCAGCGGACCGGGACGTCCGGTCGACCTCCGTCACTCCCATAGCGGGGAGCGTAGGGAGATCCGGCGCATCCGGGGCTACTACCGTGTAAACAGTGTGTTACATGCCACACGGCGTCTTGACACGAACATTTTCGTCATGTCAAGCGCAAGGTGGTGCCCTCCGGACGCGCCATCCCACGGGACGGCGCGCCGGCGGGGACACTCAGTCGAGGTAGTCGCGCAGCACCTGCGACCGCGACGGGTGACGCAGCTTCGACATGGTCTTGGACTCGATCTGCCGGATGCGCTCCCGGGTCACCCCGTACACCTTGCCGATCTCGTCCAGGGTCTTGGGCTGGCCGTCGGTCAGCCCGAACCGCATCGACACCACGCCCGCCTCACGCTCGCTGAGGGTGTCGAGCACCGAGTGCAGCTGCTCCTGCAGCAGCGTGAAGCTGACCGCGTCGGCCGGGACGATCGCCTCGGAGTCCTCGATCAGGTCGCCGAACTCGCTGTCGCCGTCCTCACCGAGCGGGGTGTGCAGCGAGATCGGCTCACGACCGTACTTCTGCACCTCCACGACCTTCTCGGGGGTCATGTCCAGCTCGCGGGCCAGCTCCTCGGGGGTCGGCTCGCGGCCCAGGTCCTGCAGCATCTGCCGCTGCACGCGGGCGAGCTTGTTGATGACCTCGACCATGTGCACCGGGATGCGGATGGTGCGCGCCTGGTCGGCCATCGCCCGGGTGATCGCCTGCCGGATCCACCAGGTGGCGTAGGTGGAGAACTTGAAGCCCTTGGTGTAGTCGAACTTCTCCACCGCGCGGATCAGGCCGAGGTTGCCCTCCTGGATCAGGTCCAGGAACAGCATGCCGCGCCCGGTGTACCGCTTGGCCAGCGAGACCACCAGCCGCAGGTTGGCCTCCAGCAGGTGGGACTTGGCGCGGCGGCCGTCCTCGGCGATCCACTCCAGGTCCTCGCGGTCCTCGGGCGACATGTTGTGGCCCTCGGTGGCCAGCCGCTCCTCGGCGAACAGCCCGGCCTCGATCCGCTTGGCCAGCTCCACCTCCTGCTCGGCGTTGAGCAGCGGGACCTTGCCGATCTGCTTGAGGTAGTCCTTGACCGGGTCGGCGGTGGCGCCGGCCGCGGCGATCTGCTGGGCCGGAGCGTCGTCGTCGTCATCGGTGATGACCAGGACGTCCTCTTCGGCCTCGAGGTCCTTGGCGACCGGCTTGGCGGTCTCGGCCGCCTCCTCGTCCTCCAGCTCCTCCTCCTCGACGACGTCCTCGACCACCTCGTCGGTCAGGTCGACGTCGAGGTCGAGGTCGTCGTCGAGGTCGGTCACCTCGACGTCGTCGAGCTCGGGCTCGTCCTTGGCCGGGGCCGCGGCCTTGGCGGCGGGCGCCGGCTTGGCCGCCGCCTTGCGCGCCGGGGCGGCCTTCTTGGCCGCGGTCTTCTTGGCCGGTGCGGCCTTCTTCTTGGCGGCCGCCCGGCCGGTGCCGCGCGCGGCCGGCTTGGCGGGCGCCGTCTCGGCGGACCCCTCGGCCGCGTCGTCGACGACGGCGGTCACCGTGTCGGGCTGCTCCTTGGCAGCGGCCGTGGTCTTGCTCTTGCGCCCCGCCGACGCCGCGCGCTTGCGCGGGCGTTTCGGCGCTGCGGAGTCGGCAGCGCTCACCATGACGGTCACACCCTCCTTGCTGAGGCTCCGCAAGATGCTGGAGGCCTTCGACACGGGGATGTCGGCCTCCTCGAACGTACGGCGTACGTCGTCGGCTTCGAGGTAACCCTGGGACCGTCCACGCTCGATCAGTTGCTCGATGACGTGCTCGTGCAGATCTGACGCTTTCGAGGTCGAGCTTGCAGGCGACACAAATACCTCTCGAACGAACGTGTGGCTATGACCCAAGTGCCCGGCGGGCGTGACCCCGCTTGTGACGGAGCCTCGAGCAGCTCGCACTCGGCAGGGCCGGACTGATCGCGCGGCACCGCAGCGTACCCGCTCTCACCAAGGTCAAGCATTCTGGCACGGCCGCGCTTCCCGCTTCGAAGAGTCCTGCCCGGTACCACACCACCTTAGAGGGCACCGAGTGGTCCTCCGAACGGTCCGCGCGTTGGATCACCCCGTACGGGGCGGGACGTGCAGGGCAAGCACGGTCACGTCGTCCACCTGCTCGTAACCGGCCAGCATCCGGTCGACCAGGAAGTCGACGAGTCTCTCGGGATCGGCCACCACCTCCGGCGGCGCGCCCGCCGCGACCGTCACCAGTTCCTCCAGCCCGGCGTCCACCCCCCGTCTACGGTTCTCCACAAGTCCATCGGAGTAGAACACGACAGTGTTGCCGGTTTCGATGGAAAAACTTGTCTGCTGCCGCTGCGAGGGCCAGCCGAGCGGCGTCCCGGCCTCGTGCGCGCTCAGCCGGGCGGGCAGGTCGCCGCCCAGCAGCAGCGGCGGCGGATGCCCGGCGTTGCTCAGCGTGCCCTGCCCGGTCTCCGGGTCGAGCACCGCGTAGGCGACCGTGGTGAACTGCTCCTCGTCCTCGGTGGCCGAGAACAGCCGGTCCAGCCCGGCCAGCACCGCCGCGGGCCGCGGGTCGTTGAGCGCCAGCGCCCGCAGCGCGTTGCGGACCCGGCCCATCCCGGCCGCGGCCAGCACGCCCTTGCCCATCACGTCGCCGACCGCCACCGCCAGCCGGTCGTCGGGCAGCCGGAACGCGTCGTACCAGTCCCCGCCGACCTGCACGTGCCTCGTCGCCGGGTTGTAGCGGGCGGCCAGCCGCATGGTGGGCACCTGGGGCAGGTCGCTGGGCAGCAGGCTGCGCTGCAGTTCCTCGGCGGTCTTGTGCTCGCGCTCGAACAGCAGCGCCCGCTCCACCGCCAGCGCGCACTGGCCGGCCAGCGCCTCCAGGAAGACCCGTTCCTCCTCGGTGATCTCGCGCGGCCGGGTGAAGGAGAACCGCAGCGCCCCGATCGGCGCCCCGGCCGCCAGCAGCGGCAGCCCCACCCAGGCGCGCTCGCCGGGGAACATGGCCGGCTCCTCCCGGCCCAGGTGCAGCCGGAGCTGGTCGGGCGTCCCGGCGGTGAACGGGCGGCCCTCGCGCACCGCCACCGACATCACGGTGGGCTCGTGCACCGGGATCGACCCGCGCAGCCCGGCGGAGCCCTCGGCGTCCGGCCCGGCCGGGGTGACGATGCTCAGCCGCAGCTTGTCGTCGTCCAGCAGCGCCACCGCCGAGTGGTCGGCGCCGATCGCCGACCGGCCCACCTCGGTGATCACCTGCACCACCTGGCTGACCGTCAGCGCCTCGGCCAGCATCGAGGTGGCCTGCTGCAGCCGGGCGGTGCGCAGCGCGGCGGCCGACAGCTGCTCGGTCAGCCGGCCGCGCATCTCCTCGGCCTCGCGCTGCCCGGTGACGTCGGTGTTGGCGCCCACCCACTCGATCACGGTGTCGCCCCGCCAGATCGGCACCGCGCGCACCTCGAAGTGCCGGTACGCCCCGGTGCGGGTGCGCACCCGGTACCCGGCCTCGAAGATCCGGTTGTCGGCCACGCAGTCCCGCCAGGCCGCCTCGATCTTCGGCCGGTCCTCCGGATGCACCACCGCCAGCCAGCCGCCGGCCGCGTAGTCCTCGACCGACTGGCCGGTGATGTCCCGCCACTCCGGGGCGTCGTCGGTGACCGTGCCGTCGGCGGAGGTCACCCACACCACCTGGGCGCTGGCCTCCACCAGCGACCGGTAGCGCTGCTCGCGGCGGCGCACGGTCTCCTCGGCCAGCCGGCGTTCGGTCACGTCCAGGGCGGTCAGGACGACGCCGGTCAGGCGGTCGTCCGGGTCCCGGGAGGGGAACCAGGAGCAGGCGAAGTGACGGGGGCGCGCCCCGTTCTCACCGGCCGGCGGCAGCACCAGGTCCACGTCGGTGATGGCGGGCTCCCCGGCCAGCACCCGGCGCAGCGCCGCCTCCACGGTGACCGCCACCTCGTCGGGCAGCGCCTCGGCCGGGCGCAGGTCCAGCAGCTCGCCCGGGGTCCTGCCGAACGCCTCGGCCAGCGCCTCGTTGACCCGCCGGAACCGCAGCCCGGCATCGAACAGCGCCAGTCCCACCGGCGCCTGCCGCAGCAGCGTGGCCAGCAGGGCGGAGTCGGTCGCGTCCGGATCGGTCGCGTCGGGGTCGGCCGTGCCCGCCCCGGAGGGCCGGGGACGCGGAACGGACGTATCGGCGTTCACGTTCGACACCTCCGAATCCGCGTCCTTCGCTCTCCGGCCAGCGGTGCTCATGCTCAGCAGCCTTCCGTACAGCAGGGCGGCCCGTACCGTGAGGCAAGTCTTCATCACTTTGCGTGAATGGGAGCAGGCTAGCGCCCCCGCCTCCATCACAACACCGGTCGGAAACAGGTCTTCATCATCCCGAGGGTTCCGCGCCGAAGGAAGCCCCGTTCGGCACTGTGTTCGGATCATCGCCGGCCGCCCCGCCCGGCCGCCCGGACGGCGACCGGCCTCCCCATGCCCCGCCGGACCGCCCGCAGGACGGATCACGGCGGCGGAACGCCCGCCCGGCGATCCTATGCCGCCCGGCCGCGCGCGGGGAGGACTTGACCGATACGCGCACGGCCCGACCGTCCGGATCCTCCCTCGTCGGGCCCCGCGATGGCCGGTTCCGGCCATCGTGACGGTACGGTGACGGGCGGATTTCGGCGTTCTTGCGGGGCGATGACGGATCCGGTCAACCGGCGGCCCCAGCCGCCGCCTTCAGCCCCTGCTTGTATTCGCGCACCCGGGCCAGCGACTCCGCGTCCACCACGTCGGCGACCGAACGGTACGAGCCCTCCTCGCCGTAGGTCCCGGCCGCCTCCCGCCAGCCCTCCGGACGGACGCCCAGCCGCTTGCCGAGCAGCGCCACGAAGATCCGCGCCTTCTGCTCCCCGAACCCGGGCAGCGCCGCCACCCGCTCGTACAGCTCCTCGCCGGTCGCCGCGTCCGCCCAGACCCGCCCGGCGTCCCCGTCGTACCGCTCGGCGATCTCCCGGCACAGCGCCTGCACCCGCTTGGCCATCGCCTTGGGGTAGCGGTGCAGGGCGGGCCTGCGGGCGAACAGCTCCTCCAGCGCCTCGGGGTCGCAGGCGGCCAGCTCCGCCGCGTCCGGCTCGTGCCCGAGCCGCTCCGCCAGCCCGTACGGCGCGGCGAAGGCCCGCTCCAGCGGCACCTGCTGGTCCAGCAGCATGCCGATCAGCAGCGCCAGCGGATCCCGGCCGAGCAGTTCGTTCGCCCGCGGATCGATCGGCAACGTCAACGTCATGAGGTCCTCCAGTCCGTCCCACCATCATGCCGTGCCGCTCCCGTCACCCGCCCACGGAGGAGCATTTGCACCCGGTACGCGTTATTTGTCCATTGACAAATCGCGACCAGGCTGGTGACGGCGGGTCTTTCACCGGCCGGCGGTTTCCTCAGGTTTGGCGATACCGGAAATAGGTGCATAAACCTATGGGCAGGGGACGGCGGCGCAGCGTCGCGCTGACATCGGACCGTGGAGGTGGATCAGCGTGACCATGTCCGCCGCCCCTGCGGGCGCCGCGACCGAGTGGCCCGCCGACCTCGACGTCCAGGCACTGCTGGAGTCCGGCTGGCGGCCCACCCCGTTCCACCAGTTCGTGCTGAAGATCCACAGCCGCTGCAACCTGGCCTGCGACTACTGCTACATGTACGAGATGGCCGACCAGGGCTGGCGGCGGCAGCCCCGGCGGATGACCCGGGCCACCATCGACCGGGTGGCCGGGCGGATCGCCGAGCACGCCCGGACCAACCGGCTGCCGCGGGTGGAGGTCATCCTGCACGGCGGAGAGCCCCTGCTGGCCGGCCCGGACCGCATCCGCTACGCCGTGGAGACGATTCGTTCCACCGTCGACGCCGAGACCTCCGTGGCCTTTTATCTGCAGACGAACGGCGTACTGCTCGATTCGATGTTCCTGCGCCTTTTCGACGAGCTGAACGTTCATGTCAGCGTGAGCGTGGACGGCGACGCGGAGGGGCACGACCGGCATCGCCGGCGGGCCGACGGCCGCGGCAGCCACGCCCAGGTGACGGCCGGGCTGCGGCGGCTCACCGCGCCCGCCCACCGGCACCTGTTCAGCGGCCTGCTGTGCACCGTCGACCTGGCCAATGATCCGGTCGCCACCTACGAGGCGCTGCTGGCCCACCGGCCTCCGGCGATCGACTTCCTGCTCCCCCACGGAAACTGGGACACCCCGCCGCCGGGCCGGACGCCGGGGTCGCCCGACACGCCCTACGGGGACTGGCTGGCCGCGGTGTTCGACCGCTGGTACGGGGCCCCGGTGCAAGAGACCAGGGTACGGCTGTTCACGGAGATCATCCGGCTGCTGCTCGGCCGGCCGTCGCGCAGCGAGTCGATCGGGTTGTCCCCGGTCGTGGTCACCGTCGTGGAGACCAACGGCGGCATCGAGCAGATCGACACGCTCAAGTCGGCCTACGAGGGCGCGACCGCCACCTCGCTGCACGTCTCGACGGACTCGTTCGACTCGGCGCTGCTGCTGCCGCGGATCGCGGCCCGCCAGATCGGGCACCGGGCGCTGGCCGCCGAGTGCCGGGCGTGCCCGCTGCGCAAGGTCTGCGGCGGCGGGCTCTACACGCACCGCTACCGCAGCGGGTCGGGTTTCGCCAACGCCTCCGTGTACTGCCCCGACCTGATCCGGATCATCACGCACATCCACCGGACCGTCGCCGAGGACCTGGCGGCGCTCAAGCACACCTCCCGCGAATCCTGAAGGCGGCCTCTCCCATGAGCTCCCTGCCCGACGAGATCGTGTCCCTGCTCGCCGCCGGCCAAGGCGGCGCACCGGCCGTCGGCCGCCTGGCGACGGGCCAGGCCAACAAACGCGTGGTGGCGCTGGCGGCCGTGGTCTCCGCCGCGGCCGAGAGCGGTCATCCGGAGGCGGCACAGGCACAGCGCTCCCTCACTCTGCTGAAGGAGATCGAGCAGACGCACAGGGCCGAGGCCCGCAGCGTCCTGCTGTACCCGTCGGTGGGGATCTGGTCGCTCCGGGCGCTGCGCTCGTTGGCCGGGAAGGTCTCCCCCACGGAAGCGGTGAGACCTGGGGCCGGGCTGGCGGCCTTGGCCGCGGCCGCCGCAGTCAAGGCCGGGCACCGGTGCACGGTGGAGGTTCCGGTACGGGACGGTGCCGTCGTCCTGCCATCGCTGGGGCGTGCGCTGGTCCGCGGGCGGAGCGCGCTGGTGCGGTCGGGCCCCGACGGCGCCGTGGTGACCGCCGGGGACACGACCGTACGGATTCCCGATGATCCTCACAAGGACGGCGAGGGCTGGGAGTCCCTCCGGCGGCTCGACGCGGAGAGCTCCGGGATCCGCTTCCAGGTCCTGCTCGACGACATCGATCCCGACCGATGGTTCGGGGCCGAACCCCTGTGCGAGCGGCTCGGCCCCGAAGAGGTGGAGCACTGGCGCGACATGCTCGGCGGGGCCTGGCGGATCCTGACGACCAGGCATCCGGTGACCGCGGAGGAGATCGCCGCCTGCGTCACCTCGCTGACGCCGCTCCATGCGACCCGGGGCCTGCACACCAGCGGCACCCCGACGCACGCGTTCGGGACCGTCGGGCTGTCCACGCCCCCCGATCCCACCTGGCTCGCGGCCACGCTGGCCCACGAGGTCCAGCACACCAAGCTGACGGCGCTGCTGGACGTGCTCCCGCTGATCCGGCCCGATGACGACAGCCGCTACTACGCGCCGTGGCGGGAGGACCCGCGTCCCGTGCACGGCCTGTTGCACGGCGTGTACGCCCACCTGGGCCTCGCGGCGTTCTGGCGGCGGGAGCGCCACGAGGAGTCCGGGGAGCGGGCGCTGCACGCGCACAGCGAGTTCGCCCGTTGGCGGGGGGCGACGGAACTGGCCGCCCGCACGCTCGCCGGCAGCGGCCGGCTCACCGCCGCGGGCCAGGAGTTCGTGGCCCGGGTGCGCGGCACGCTGCGTCCCTGGCTCACCGAGCCGGTGCCCCCGGCGGCCCTGGACCGGGCGCGCCGGGACGCCGAACGCCATCTGGCCCGGTGGCGCCGCCGGCACGGAGAGCCGCCGGTCATCGGCACCAGCCCGGCGGAGGGCCGGCTCTAGATCGGCGGCGGGTCGAAGTCGGCGTCCAGATGCCGGCGTTCGGCCGCCACCACCGCGTCCGGATGCTCCAGGCCGAGCGTGCGGGCGTAGGCGTCCATGGTCTCCTCGAACAGCCGCCCGGACTCCTCGATCTCGCCCGCGTCCCGCAGGTCGACCGACAGGTTGGCGGCGCAGGCCAGCGTCATCGGGTGCGACTCGCCGAGCACCGCGCGGATCCTGCGGAGCGTGCCGCGCCCCAGCCGACACGCCGCCTCGACCTCGCCCAGCGCGGCCAGGTCGCTGGCGAGGTTGCTGGCGACCGTCAACGAGTAGTGGTGGTCGCGCCCGAGCTTGTTCTCCAGCCCCACCAGGGCCTTCTCGTTGATCTCCCGGGCGGCCTTGCAGGCTCCGCAGACCCGCCGCAGCACCGCCAAGTTGCCCTGGCAGCCGTGGTTGAACGGATGCTCGGCACCGTAGACGCGGGGGTAGCGCCGCGCTGTGTCCTCGGCGAGTTCGAGCGCCGCGTCCAGCATGCCCACCGCCCGCTGGATGTTGGTGAGCGCGATCGCCGCGGCCAGGGTGTCGGGATGGTTGAGGCCGAACAGCCGCACGTGCCGGGCGTGCACCTCCTCGGCCAGCTCCATCGACCTGTCGTAGTCGCCGATGCGCCGCCAGGCGATGGACAGGTCCTTGCCCGTGCGCAGCGTCCACGGGTGGTCCGGGCCCAGCTGCTCCACGCCGTAGGCGTAGGCGTCCTCTCCCAGGTCGCACGCCTCGGCGTAGTCGCCGCACAGCCGTACGGCACGGGCCAGGCCCGTCCACGCGTTCAGGGTGGTGGCCGCACCGCCGACCTTGGGGTCCTGCAGCCGGAGGTAGACCTCCTCGTGCAGATCCCGCGCCTCGAGGTACCTGCTGTTGAGACCGTGGTCGAGCGCCAGGCTGTTCATCGCCCGGATCGTCTCCAGGTGGCCGTCGGTGAACAGCTCCCTGTGGCGCTTGAGCGAGTCGGTGTCGTGGTCCAGCGCGTAACGGAAGTCGCCGTGCGCGCGCAGGTCGGCGCCCAGCGAGTTGATGAGGCGGACCGTCACCTCGCTGTCCACGTTCTTGTGCCGGGCGTCGGCGAGGGCCTGCTTGTTGAGCTCGTACGCGGCGCCGTACTCCCCCAGCGCCCGCAGGATGATGCCGAGGCGCCAGCGCGCGCTCAGGATGCTGGTGTCGTCCTGCACCTCGTCCTCGGTCCACCGGTCGAGCAACTGGTTGACCATGATGCGGGCGGAGGAGTAGTCGCCGGAGGCATACAGGTAACGCACCACGTTCAGGGCGAACTCGCGCACCTTGGGGTCCTGGTTCTCGCGCACCCCCGACGGTCCGATGTGGCCGACGAGCTGCTGGTACCGGTCCCAGTTGGTGACGTTCTCGGGGTCCTCGGGGGCGGAGGCGACCAGCAGCGCGTGGACCTCGGTCCGCTTGCGGGCCCGTTCCTCCTCGGGCAGCTCGTCGCGCAGCAGCGCCTGCACCAGCCGGTGCACCTGGATGGTGCGGCTGGTGGGGTCGATCCGGACCAGGGCGTAGCGGCCCAGTTCCCCGATCGCCCGGGCCAGCCGGATCGGATCTTCGATCAGGGTGGAGAGCCTGGGGCCCAGCGCCGGATGGGACCGGGAGAAGACGTCGCGCGGGATGGGTTCGGGGCTGAAGAAGGCACAGCACCGCAGCAGTTCCACCGCCTCGGGCATCCGCTCGGTCAGGCTGGCGACCGACAGCGCCCAGGCGGCCGTCATCGACGCCGGGTACTCGCTGGGCTTGCCCTGGGCCAGCAGCTGGCTGGTGCGCTCGCGGAGCAGGTCCAGGTATTCGGAGACCGACATGCCGGTCTCCGCCTGCAGGGCGCCGGCCTGCTCCAGGGCCAGCGGCAGGTCGCCCAGTTCCTCGGCCAGCCGGTCGGCGTCGGCCGGGGTGATCGAACGCCGCACCCGCTTGGTCAGGAACTGCACGCTCTCCTCGCGGGAGAACACGTCCACCGGAACGGTGTCGACGACGCCCTCCCAGCGGTGGTTGCGGGAGGTGATCAGGACGTGCCCGGGACCGTGCGGGACGAAGCCGGTGATGTCCCCCGGCTCGTCGGCGTTGTCGAAGATCAGCAGCCAGCGCGCGTAGGGCTCGCCCCGGCGCAGGGCGTCCAGCACCGCGTTGGCGGCCTCCTCGGTCCCGGTGGTGGTGGCCGGCGGCAGTCCCAGCCGCGGGGCCAGCGCCGCCAGGCTGGACCGCACCAGGATCGGCTGGTCGGCCGGCACCCACCAGACCAGGTCGTAGTCGGACCGGTAGCGCCAGGCGTACTCGATCGCCATCTGGGTCTTGCCGACGCCGCCCAGACCGTGCAGGGCGTGCGGGACCACCGCGGTCACCTGCCCGGTGATGCCGCGCCGCAGGGTCCGCAGCAACTCTTCCCGCCCGGTGAAGTTCTTGTTGCGCGGTGGGATCTTCCCCCAGACCTCGGGGATGCCGCCGGACAGCCGCGCGACCCCGGCCGAATGCTCCACCGTCACGCCCACCTCCGCATTTCCGGATCGTCCGGACGACCGGCCCTTACACCGCATCGTAAGCTCGGATAACCGACTGTCCCATAACGAAGTGGCGGCGATCGTGCCATGCGCTACAGTTCCGCCCGGACGGCGCCGGACAACCGACCGCCAATGCAATACGGCTTTCCCTTGCCGACGATTTTGACCGACCCGAAACAGCGGCGGAATGACCGGTGAACGCACAGCGCCACGGGAGGTCGGCGCGTCGTCTCGGCGTACGGAGAAAATCATCCTCCGGACCCGGATCACCGATCACGCCCCCATGGCCAGTGCCCCGGAATTCTGTCAGAATGTCCAGTCGGACATACGTCCCGGCGGGCCGGCTCCGCGCGGATCATCCGCACCGTCCCGCCACCAACCGGGGAGGAAGAATGACGAACCCGGCGGCGACACCGCTCCCGATCCTGGCCGACGCCCGCGAACTGTCCCTGGGCGACCTCGACCAACTGCCGGAACTGGCCACGCTGACGGAGGTGCTGCGCGACATTCTGACCACGTCGGCTCATTACACCGGGGCCACCTTCGACAGCGGCCTGACCGACTAGTCCCCGATCCGCGGACCGCACGAGGCCCGTCCCGCACGTACGGGCGATGCGGTCGGCCGCCACCGACCCGCAGGGGTGCCGGCGGGCCCGCCGAGCCCGCCGTGCCCGGCCGCCGTGATGCCACCGCTCGGATCCGGCGGAGATCTCCGGCGGCGCCGTGGCGCCGTCGGATCGCGGCCCGCAGCCGCTCGGCGGGCAGGGCAACGCGATCGTCGCCGCCCACCCTCGAGCCGTATCGGATTCGTTCAATATTGGACAGATTCCACATCATCCCGGCCGGAGTCCGCTACCTTTGAGCACGCTGTCCCGGCCGCGTTCGCGGTGGCACCGCTAAATCAGCGACGGCCTGCCCATATCACCGTATGTGGCCGTTTTGTCACGCGTTCCACCGGGTCGGTGCGCATCCAGGCGACACTCCGTCCCGGATACGGAAACGTCCATGGGCCCGCTATCGCGGTCAGGCGGTCAGGGAGAGTGCGGGCAGGTGGCCGACCGCGACGCCGAGGAACTTTCCGGCGAGCACCCCGCATCGCCGCGTCTGCCCGGTTCCTTCACACTGTTGTGGAGCGGATCGGCTTTTTCGCAGCTCGGCGCCATGAGCGCGTCCATCGCCAATCCGCTGCTGGCGCTCGCGCTCACCGGATCGCCGGTGTTCGCCGGCTGGGTGACCGCCGCGGCGACCTTTCCCAGCCTGCTGCTGCATCTGCCGGCCGGAGTGCTGGTGGACCGCGTCGACCGGCGGCGGCTGATGATGTTCTGCCAGTTCGCCCGGATGCTGGTCGCGCTGCTCCTGGTCATCGGTCTGAGCCTGACCCACGACCCCTTTTTGCTGATCGCGGCGGCGGTCCTCGACGGGCTGCTGTCGGCGCTCTACAACGTCGCCGAGGTGCCGACGATCCGGCAGGTCGTGCCCGACGCGTTACTGCCGCATGCGATGGGCCGGAACGAGGCGCGCAGCCATGTGGCGCTGCTGCTCGGCCGGCCGCTGGGCGGCTTACTGTACGACCTGGGCCGGCTGCTGCCGTTCGCCGCCAACGCCGTGTGCGCCCTGATCTCCCTGGTGACCCTGCGTTTCGTGCGCACCGGAGAGCAGGAATGCGCGCCTCACGACGGCGACCCCCTGAGGCGGGAGTTCCGCGACGGCCTCTCCCGGTTGTGGAACGACTCCTTCCTGCGGCAGATCCTCATCGTCTGCGCCATCACCAACGTGGCCTTCCAGACGCTCTTCCTGCTGCTCGTCGTGCAGGCCGAACGCCGGATCGACTCCGCCGCCATGATCGGGGTGCTGTTCACCGCCTCCGGCCTCGGCGGCGTGCTGGGCGCGATGGCCGCGCCCCGCGTCGTGCGCCGTGCCATGAGCGGCCCCGAGTCCAGCCGCATCGTGCCGGTCTGCGTCCTCGGCTGGGCGGCGCTGACCGTGTTCGTGGTGGTGTTCGACCATCCGCTTGCGGGCCTGGCCGCCTGGGGCGGCATCAGCTACATCGGCGCCCACATCAACGTGGCCCTGGCCGTCTACCGGGCCCGTGTCGTTCCCCGCCGGCTGCTGACCAGGGTCGCCAGCGTCAACTCCTTCGTCACCCGCGGCGCCGTCCCCCTGGGCGCCATGATCGCCGGCTATGTGGTCTCCAACCTGGACACCCGGAAGTCCGCCATGGCGGTCGCCCTGGTCGCCTGCGCGGTTGCCGTCTGGAGCAACGCCCAGCGATTCGCCCGCAGGCCGGAGCCCCTTTCTCTGGTGCAGGCGCACACCCCGCAGGCGTCCCCGGACGTCTGCTCCGGACCACAGGACGCCGACCACCCGCAGGAGCGGCCGGCGGACTGCGGGACAGCGGACGACGTCGGCCACGGGCCGGATGGCGGTCCCCGGGAGCCGGAGCACGGCCCGCCGAACCGTAGGGACACCTCGGCCGTGCCGGTGGAAGTGCCGAGCGAGTGGGTCGACGCCCCGCATGAGCCCGGCGCGCATCCGGTGACGGTGTCCGGTCCGGCGCCGGAGCCCTTCTCACAAATCGGCCATAAAGGCGTATACGGACACCCGGAAAAGCATGCATACCGGATTGATCAGAGCGAATCGACACTGCGATTCCATGGCGGTGAGGCCGATATGTCCCGCAAGTCATTAGATCCTTAATGACGGCGCGTACGATAACGGGCCAAGGGGGAGGACCAGGCATTCACGTCACCCGGACGGCCCGCCGCGCCGTGCGCCCGTTCCGGGAAAGGAGGCTCGGCCACGGTGGTCCGATCACTGGGGGTAGAGGATCAGTTGCGCCTGGTCAAGGCCTTCTACCGGCTGGACTGCATGCGCGATCGGCAGGACCGGGACCACTGCATCCGGCTGCTGGAGAAGAAGCTGGGCTATCCGCTGCCCGTGCTCCGCCATCCGCGCGATTTGTACGACGTGTGGCATTTGGTCGACACCTGCCTTGCCTACCCTGGGGCGGTCCGCCGGCTGGCGGAGGTCGTCGAGGTCTTCCACCAGGGCAGTGTGCCGATGCAGGAGCTGAACGAGCTGATCGGGGAGTTCTTCCCGGAGCCGCTGCTGCTCGCGGAGGAGCGCGAGCGGCTGCACACGCTGACCGCCGGGCTGTCCGAGCGGATCACCGGCGTCGATTCGGCCGCCGTGCACGCCCTGTACCGGCGTGCGGTGGGACCGGTCGGGCCCGCGCTGCCGGGCGGGAGCGGCCACGTGCGCCAGGCGCTGGACCAGCTGGAGGACCTGACCACCGACCAGAACGGAATCCCTCCCCTGCTGTCGTTCGTGGAGGAGCTGGCGGCCGTGGCCGGAGAGCCCGCGGCCCGGCGGCTGCGGGCCTGGGCGGCGAAGGTCGCCGAGCGGCTGGGAGTGGACCGGCAGGACGTTCCCAGGGCGCTGCCGCCCGCGGCCCGGCGAGGGCGGTCCGAGCGTTCCCGCGCGTACCTGGTCATCAAGTTCCAGCTGGACGCCCTGCGGGCGGACCGCTACCGGCCCACCGCGTGGCTGCAGCACGAGGGGGAGCCGGGGGCGATGCTGCGCTGCGACGAGGATCCGCTGCCCCTCACCGGCCTGCCCCGGCTGGTGGAGGAGCTGCTGACCGAGGACCACCAGGTGGTCAACCGGGCCGCCGTGGACCTGACGGTGGAGTTCTTCCTGCCGCGGCGCCTGCTGCACTATCCGCTGGACGAGATCCGCATCACCATCGGCGGGCTGGAACGCCGGCTCGGCATCGAGCATCCGGTGGTGGTGCGCAGCCTGGACCGGCTGGAGCACCGCGCGCTGCACCACAACTGGCGTCGCAAGTGGACCCGGCTGGTGGGCGATCCGGCCGACGTGGCGGTGTGCCTGGTGTCCCGGCCCGGGGAGGTCACCGGCGAGGCGTTCTACAACCGGCTGCTGTCGGACGACTCGGCGCTGTGCGTGGCGCTGTCCTTCCCGCCGCGTTCCGATGCCGCCGCGGGCGCGGACGAGATGTGGGCGGGGGTCCAGGCGGGGACGCCGATCGTGGCCTGGCCCCGGTCGCCGCGCGACCCCGCCCGGTTCGCCGCCGAGATCCAGGAGCTGGTCGACCAGGGGGCGATGTACCTGCCGGAGACCGTGCTGGCGCTGCGCCGCAGCGCACTGCGGGAACAGACCACCGGGGCCGCCGACGACGACCATCTCGGCTTCCACCTGACGCTGTTGTTCGACGACGCCGACCGGATCCCCGAACCCCGGGGCCGGCTGGGTGCACCGGCCTGAGGAGAAGTGGCATGGCGACGACCCGACCCCCGTCCGGTGGGCCGCACGACGACTGGCTGATCTACCGGGGGAACGGCGAACCGCACGACGGGATCAGCCGGCTGCCCGACCCTCCGCCGTGGCGGCGGTTCGACCAGGAGGGCCCGCGGATGGGCGCGGTGGAACGGGCGGTGTCGTACCGGCCGGCGCCGAACGTCGTGGAGATGGTCAACGCCGCCATCTACCTGCGCCGGCCGCTGCTGGTCACCGGCAAGCCGGGGACCGGCAAGTCCACGCTGGCCTACAACGTCGCCTACGAGCTGCGCCTGGGCCGGGTGCTGGAGTGGCCGATCACCAGCCGCGCCACCCTGGAGGAGGGCCTGTACAAGTACGACGCCATCGGCCGGCTGCACGAGACGAGCCTGCGCCAGGCGGGCGCGCCGGAGGCCCCCGCCCAGATTCCCGACATCGGGCGCTACATCCGGCTGGGACCGCTCGGCACCGCGCTGCTGCCCTGGGAACGGCCGCGGGTGCTGCTGATCGACGAGCTCGACAAGAGCGACATCGACCTGCCCAACGACCTGCTGAACGTCTTCGAGGAGGGCGGGTTCGGAATCCCCGAGCTGGAGCGGCTCCCGGAGGACCAGGCCACGGTGGAGGTGATGACCGCCGACGGGGACGGCCGGGTCCCGGTCACCCGGGGGCAGGTCCGCTGCACCGCGTTCCCGATCGTGATCATCACCAGCAACGGGGAGCGCGAGTTCCCGCCGGCCTTCCTGCGCCGCTGCATCCGGCTGGCGATCGAGGCCCCCGACCCCGAGCTGCTGGCCGAGATCGTCGAGGCGCATCTGGGCGACCAGGGCCGCGAGGACCGCGACGAGATCATCCGGGAGTTCCTGGACCGCCGGCGGCGCCGCGGCGACCTGGCCACCGACCAGCTGCTGAACGCGATCTACCTGACCACCTCGGGGGCCCGGCCGCCGAGCGAGGCCCGGCGGTCGCTGCTGGAGTCGATCCTGGCCCCGCTGAACGCCACCGAGCCGGGATGATCGCCCGGCTGATCGAGGCGCTGCGCCACCTCGAGCCCCCGCCGACGGCCGAGGAACTGGCCGAGGCGCTGTGGCTGGCCCGGATGCTGCCCGCCGGTCCGGCCGGGGCCGCCGAGCGGCCCGGGGATCCCGGCGGGCCGACGGACCGGACGCCGGTGCCGCCGGACGCCCCGCCGGACGCCGGGGATCCCGGGCCCACGCCGCCGGCCCGGACCGGCGCCGGATCGGCGCACCGCCCCCGGGCGGGCCTGATGATCGCCGAGCCGCACGCGCCGGACGCCGAGCTGATCCGCGCCCCGGCGATGCCGGCGATCCCCCGGGCGCTGCACATCGCCCGGGCGCTGCGACCGCTGCGGGTGGGCCAGCCGTCCCGCACGGTGCGGCTGCTGGACGAGCGGGCCACCGCGCAGCGGATCGCCGAGACCGGCATCTGGGAGCCGGTGACCCGGCCGGTGACCGAACGTCGGCTCGACCTGGCGCTGGTGGTGGACGACAGCGCCTCCATGGTGGTGTGGCGGCGCACCGTCGACGAGCTGCAGGTGCTGCTGGAACGGCTGGCGGCGTTCCGCGACGTGCGGATGTGGCGGTTCGACGGCGACGCCGACCGGCTGACGTTGCGGCCGGGCGGCGCGGCGGGCCGCGGCACGGAACGCAGCCCGCGCGAGCTGATCGACCCCACGCACCGGCGGGTGGTGCTGGTGATCAGCGACTGCATCGGCCGGGCCTGGCAGGACGGCCGGGTCGCCGGTCTGCTCGCCCGATGGGGCCGGTGCGGCCCGGTCGCCATCGTCCAGCCGCTGCCGTACCGGCTGTGGGAGCGCTGCGGGGCCGCCTTCCATCCGGTGCGGCTGCGGGCGGCTCGGCGGGGGCTGCCCAACAGCGACCTCGACGTGCGGTGTCGCGACGGCGACGAGTCGCCTCCGGGAATCGCCGTTCCGGTGATGGAGCTGGACGCCGACTGGCTGCGCCCCTGGGCCGAGCTGGTCGGCACCGGAGGCGAATGCCGGGGCATGGCCCTGTTCACCGGCCGGCCGACCGCCGAGCTCCCCCCGGAACCCGGCGGCGACGCCCGCACCCCTCTGGAACGGGTCCTGGAGTTCCGCGGCGCCGCCTCTCCCCTGGCCTACCGGCTGGCCGGTTACCTGGCCGCCGCGCCCCTGCAGCTGCCGGTGATGCGGTTGGTGCAGCAGGCGATGCTGCCCGAGTCCAGGCCGTCCCACCTGGCCGAGGTGTTCCTCGGCGATCTGCTGCGCAAGGCCGGGCCGGCCGACGATCCCGACGAGGTGGTGTACGAGTTCCACGACGGGGTCCGCGACGTGCTGCTGAGCGGCCTGCACCGCGGGGAGGCCCTGCGGGTGCTGCGGGAGGTCTGGGAGGTGATCAGAGGCCGGTGGGGGTCGGCGCCGGACTTCCCCGCACTGCTGAGGGCCCTGCACCGGGGCGCCGACGGGGTGCCGCTGGACGGGGCGTTCGCGCAGGTGGCGACCACGGTGCTGGCGCGGCTGGGCGGCCGCTACGCCGAGATCGCGCAGCGGCTCGCCACGACGGTCCCGGACCTCTCCCCGGTCCCCGATCCGTTCGACGACGACGAACCGGGCGACGTCGTCGCCGTCCGCGAGGTCGGGCGGAGCGCCCGCATATCGGGCGGTGGACTGCCCGCCCGCAACCCCAACTTCACCGGGCGCGACGAACAGCTGCGGGCGCTGCGCGAGATGCTCGGCGAGGCGGTCACCGCGCTGCTCCCCCGGACGCCCCACGACCTGGGCGGGGTGGGCAAGTCGCAGCTGGCCGTGGAGTACGCCCACCGGTACGCCGCCGACTACGACCTGGTGTGGTGGATCCCCGCCGAGCAGATCACGCTGGCCCGGTCGTCGCTGGCGGACCTGGCGCGGCGGCTGGGGATGCCGCTGAGCGACGACATCAACCGGACCGTCCGGCACCTGCTGCAGGAGCTGCGGCGGGGCCGTCCCCGCGAACGCTGGCTGCTCATCTACGACAACGCCACCGACCCCGACGACCTCGTTCCGCTGCTGCCGGCCGAGCTCGCGCAGGGTCGGCTGACGACCTCGCTGCCGTCCGGGCACGTCCTGCTGACCTCCCGGGACCAGCGGTGGGCCGACCGCACCCTGGTGTCCCCGGTGGGGGTGTTCCAGCGGCCCGAGAGCGTGGCGCTGCTGCGCCGCCGGGTGCCGCGGCTGCCCCCGCAGGACGCCGACCGGGTGGCGGCCCGGCTGGGCGACCTGCCGCTGGCGGTGGAGCAGGCGGCGGCCTGGCACGCCGAGACCGGCCGGACCGCGCGGGAGTACCTGGAGCTGCTGGACCGGCGGCTGGCCCGCGAGCCGATCAGGACGCTGCCGGTGGAGTATCCCCCCGAGCTGGCCGCCACGCTGGGCATGGCGTTCGACCGGCTGCGGGAGGAGGCGCCGGCGGCGGGCCAGCTGCTGGAGCTGTGGGCGTTCTTCGGGCCCGAGCCGGTGACCGCCGACCTGCTGGCCGCCGGGGCGCGGGCCCGGCTGCCGGCCCCGCTGAAGGCGATCCTGCAGGACCCCGACGGCCTGACCCGGGCGATGCGCGACATCGACCGGCTCACCCTGGGCCGGTACGACCGGACGGCCGGGAGCCTGCAGGTGCACCGGCTGGTGCGGACGATGCTGCAGACCCGGCTGACGGGCCGCTCGGCCGAACGGGTCCGCGACCGGGTGCACCGGATCCTGGCCGCCGCGACCCCGCAGGCACCGCCCAACGACGAGAGCACCTGGCCGCGCCGGGAGCAGATCGCCCCGCACGTCGTTCCGGCCGGGATCATCGACGGGTCGACCGCGCAGATCCGGCAGGTCGCGCTCGACCAGATGCGCTACCTCTACCTGCTGGGCGACTTCGAGGGCTGCCGGGTCCTCGGGGAGCTGGCGCAGGAACGGTGGCTGCGGACCCTGGGTCCCTACGACGAGTCGACGCTGCTGGCCGGGCGGGAGCTCGGCAACGTGCTGCGGGCGCTGGGCCAGGTCGCCGAGGCCGCCGAGCTCAACCGCCAGATGTTCCGGCGCGCCCACGAGCGCTACGGGCCCGACCACATCAGCACCATGCTGATCGCCAACAGCGTGGGGGCCGATCTGCGGCTCAGGGGCGATTTCCGCGCCGCGCTGGAGCTGGACCGCGACACCATGCGGCGGATGGTGCGCATGTTCGGCAGGGACCACGCGCAGACGCTGATGGTCGTCAACAACGTGGGCATCGACCTGCGGCTGCTGGGCCTGTTCCAGCAGGCCCGCGAGATCGACGAGGGAGCCCTGGGACAGCTGCGCCGGCGGCTCGGCGACCGGCACCGCAGCACGCTGCTGACCATGAACCAGCTCGCCCGGGACCTGCACGGGCTGGGCCTGTACCGGCAGGCCGCCGGGCTGCAGCGGACCGCGCTGGAGACGATGCGGGAGACGCTCGGCCCCGACCACGCCTACGTGCTGCACGCCGAGACGAGCCACGTCGGCACGCTGCGCAGGCTGGGCGACCGCCATGGCGCGCGGGAACTGGCGGAGGAGACCCTGCGGCTGCACCTGCGCCGGTTCGGCCCGGATCATCCGGACACCCTGGCCGCCCAGCGCAGCCTGGCGGTGGCCTGCGCGGTCACCGGGGACGCCGAGAAGGGGCGGCGGCTGTGCGAGGCGGCCCACCACAGGTACCGGCGGCTGCTGGGGTTCGACCATCCGTTCGTGCACGCGTGCGCCACGAACCTGGCCATCACGCTGCGGGCGCTGGGCCGTCACGAGGAGGCGCAGCGCGAGGACGACACGGCGCTGCGGGCGTTGAACCGGACCCTGGGATCAGACCACTACTACACGCTGTGCTGTTCGGTGGGGCTCGTGCACGACCTGTACCGCACGGGCCGGCGGGAGGCGGCGTACGAGCGCTCGAGGGAAACGCTCGGGCGGTTCCGCGACCGGTACGGGCCCCGCCATCCCTACACGCTGGCGTCCGCGCACAACCACGCGGTCATCGGCGCGGCGCTCGGCCGGAACGCCGACCCGGCCGAGGCGCTGCCCGCGCTGCGCGCCGCGCTGGGCGCCGATCACCCGGATGCGGCCGACGCGGCGGAGGGCCGCCTGCTGGAGTGCGACATCGAGCCGATCCCGCTGTGAACGGCGATGTCCGGCAGAGCGAACCCGGCCGTCCGGTCGTGCGGTGCCCGCGCGGCGGCCGGGGCCAGCCAGGCCGCCACCTCGAGCGGGTCGGGGAGGACCCCGGTCCGCTCGGCGATCCGGCGGTGCACCCCGGCCACCACCTCGGGAACGACCAGGAGCGCACCGGCGCCGGGCACCCCGAGACGCCGGGCGGCGACGGCCAGCCCCGCCCACGCGTCCGGGTCGGCCGGGCCGGTCCTCAGGCGGGCGCGGTACCCCGCGACGGCCTCGGCCGGCTCCCCGCGCACCTGGGCCGCGTCGGGGCCCTCCTGCCGGAGCGCGGCGAAGCCCGACGGGTCGCGCAGCAGCAGGTTCCGCAGCTCGGCACGGGCGCCGTGCGCACCGGGCGGGGCGGCGGTCAGGGCCGGGCGGTCGACGAGGGGTTCCGGGGTTCCGGCGGGCCACGCGTCGGCGAGTCGGTCCAGCAGCGCCGGGTCGGGCCGGAGGTTGCGCAGCCGCCAGGTCAGCACGTGGTCGTCGATCGTGTCGCGGGCGAGGATCCCGGCGAGCGGGTTCAGCGGGGCGCCGGGGCGGTCCGCCAGGGCCGACCGCATCCCGGCGACGAACCGCTCGCCGGCCTCGGTGAGGAGCCCCGACCCCGCGAGGAAGTCGACGGTGTTCAGGGTCTGCTCGCGCCACAGCACGAACGCGTGGTCGGCGTATCCGGCGTCGTTCCCGGTCATGACCTCCCGCTGCACGCCCCAGAAGTCGGTGATGCCCAGGGAGGCGTACGCGCCCTGCAGCAGCCCCTCGAACGGCCGGGGGTCGCTGCGCCACGGCGAGTAGAAGCACTCTCGGGGGCCGGCCGTCGTCAACGGCACCACTTCCAGCAGCGCCGACAGTTTGACGTGCTGGAACTCGTGCACCAGGGACTCGGCGAGCAGCAGGGGGTCCTCGGGTGGGGTGAGCGCCACCGCCCCGAGGGCCTCCGCGGCGGTCGCGCCGAGGGCCTTGCCGCTGCGGGGCGTCAGCGGCACGAGCGCGGTCAGCCCGGTCGCGATCGCATCGGCGCGTTCGGGATGGTGCCCGGCCAGGATCGACCAGGCGTCCGCCAGCACCCGCCGCCATTCCGCCGCCTGTTCGGCGGTGAGCCTGGGGGCGGCTCCGAGCCGGTGACCGTCGCGGAAGGGGTCGAGGTCGTCGAGATGGACCCGCAGGACGCGGCCGTCGTGGACGCAGCGCAGGATCCGCAGGCCCGCCCATCCCGGCGCGTCGGCGTGCGGGTCGGGCGGGATGGCCACGGTGCGGCGCCCAGTGGAGATCTCCGCGCCGGAGGGCCCGCACCGGACCACTGCCGTGCCCTCGGCCCCGGCAGGCGCGACCTGCGCGCGGCCGAGCGTCGGCAGGCACACCGCCCCGTCGTGCACGGCGGCCTCGGCGGTGAACTCCAGGCCCGCCCGCAGCGCGGCGGCGACGGCGACGTTCCGCAGATGCCCGGCGGCGAACGGGCGGCCGCCACCGGCCAGCTCCCGCAGGCAGGCCGCCGACCAGGCGGTGACGTGCGGATAGGTCAGCACCGCGGCGGCCTCGGCGGGGGCGGCCTCCTGCGCCCGGGCCAGCAGGTCGAACGCCGCCGTCAGCGCCGGCTCGGACCGCACCAGCGCCAGCAGGCCCAGCGTCTGCCTGCCGAGCTGGGCGTTCCACAGCATCTCGACGGCGGCCGCGTCCCCCCGTCCGGCCGCCAGCGTCTCGAAGTCCCGTACCGGGACGTGCAGCCGCCCGGTCATCGCGCCGCTCCGGCCAGCCGCTCCACGTCGGCGCGCACCCGGCGGTGCACGTGGGCGATGAGCTTCTTCAGGTCGGCGCAGTAGACCGACGGGTTGCGGTAGCCGCTGCCCCTGCGGTGGCGGTGGGTGTAGCAGCCGCCGCCGCACACGTCCCGGACCGGGCACGCCATGCACTGGTCGCACAGTGCGGCCCGGCCGATCTGCCGTGCGACCACGCCGGGGTGCCGCAGCGCGAGGTCGAAGTCGTGCTCGGCGACGGTCAGGCCGGTCTCCGGCGCGCCGGGGAAGGCGGTCTTCAGGGTGTCGACCTGCTGCATCGTTCCATCGGTGTCGACCACGACGACCGCGACCGGGGACAGCCCGACGCTCTCGCTGCCGCTGTGGCCGCCCAGCAGCAGATGGATGATCTCCTCGAACAGCCGGATCCCGGTCTCCCGGGGCCGCGCCCCGTACCAGCGGTCGAACACGGCGATCAGCCAGTCCGCGTATGGCGTGCCCGCGTCCGGCCCTCGGCCCGGCGGCGGGACCGACCAGGTCCCGTGCGGCAGCAGGAGGTCGATCCTGGGCGGGGCGGTCTCCAGCAGCGCATCGTAGGTGGAGATCGGGTCGTTCGCCAGGTCGATCGTGCACAACAGCCCGCGGTACAGCGCGCGGTGCCGGTCGGTCAGCAGGCGCAGGGCCCGCACCACCGCGGCGTGGCTGCCGCGTCCATTGGCGTACCGGCGGTGCCGGTCGTGCCCGGCGCGGTCGCCGTCGAGGCTGACCGACACGCCGATGCGGTGCCGGGCCAGCAGGTCCAGCATCGGCGCGTCCAGCAGCAGCCCGTTGGTCTGGACGCCGAGTTCCACCCGGCGGTCCGCCGGATGGGCGGCGCGCAGTTCCGCGGCGGCGAAGTCCAGGAAGTCCGGACCGGCCAGCAGGGGCTCACCGCCGTGCAGCACCACCTGGACGTCGTCGAGGCCGTGGGCGTCGGCGTGCCGGGCGATCCGCCTCGCCGCCTGCCGCAGCACCTGCGCCGGCATCGCCGCGGGACGGCTGCGCCAGCTCTGGTCCGCGCCCCGGTACATGTAGCAGTACGTGCAACTCAGATTGCACCGGCCGTGCACCTTCAGGACGAACTGCCGGAAGGGCGTCGGCCGCCAACCGCCCGCGAGCATGCGGGCGACGTCGAGCCCCGCCTCGGGCCATTCGGCCGCGACGGACGGACCGGCGGCCTCAGGCTCCGCGGACACCGCTGGGGCTTGCGGTGGCCTGGGCGCCGACCGGGGACATGACGGAGTCGAACCTGGCGACCTTGGGGCCGGACGCCGCCGCCTCGTCGAGCCGCCGGGCCAGGGCCTCGCCGAGCGCGGTCTCCTCCAGCTCGGCGACTTCGCGCAGCGAGAGCCCGCCGATGTTGATCAGCACCGACTCGATCCCACCGTTCGCGTCATCCACCGAACGCCCTCCCCTCGTGCCCGGCCATGCCGACGACACGCGTCCGGGACCCGATCGGCGGGCATCCTCGCCCGCCGCACTGAGCGCACAGTCTACAAAGACGAGCACCATGATTATCTTCCGAATCAGAAGTCCCGGGACCAACCTTTGCCCCTCCAGAACACGGCGGCGGCAGGCCGTGCGCCGGTTGTGACGGAATTCTTACGGCGCCGTCCCCGCGCTGTCCCCGGAGCCGTGTCCGGGTGTTCGATGGGCGGGTGAGCAGCGAGGATTTGCGCGGAGCGCCGGTGGGGCGGCGGATCGTGCTGGGGATGCTGGGGCTGGGGGCCGCCGGGGTGGCCGTGGGGGCGGCCGCCCAGCAGAAGGTGAACACCGCCCTGGCGCCGATCGGGGAGCTGGATCAGGTGCTGCCGGGGGCCGGCGGTTTCCGGTTCTATTCGGTGGTGGACGAGGTCGAACGGCGGACCCCGCGGGACTACCGGTTGAAGGTCGGCGGGATGGTGGATCGGCCCCGGACGTTCACCTTCGCCGAACTGCAGAAATCGTTGCCGCAGACGCAGATGACGCGGGATTTTCAATGTGTCACCGGGTGGCGGGTGGAAGACGTCGCCTGGGCGGGGGTGGCATTGCCGGATCTGCTGGACGCGGTCGGGGTGCGGGCCGGGGCGCGGGCGGTGTTGTTCCGGTCGTTCGACGGGGCCTACACCGAGTCGCTGACGATGGAACAGGCGCGGCGGCGTGACGTGCTGGTCGCAACGGGCATGCTCGGCGGGCCGGTGACCCACGACCACGGCGGGCCGGTGCGGTTGTACGTGGCGCCGATGTACGCGTACAAGTCGCTGAAGTGGCTCGGGGAGATCGAGGTGGCCGACAGGGTGGTCCCCGGCTACTGGGAGCGCCGCGGCTACGACATCGACGCGTGGGTGGGACGGTCGAACGGGCGGACCGATGAGCCGACCTGAGACGATCACCCGGTTCACCGGGGGCCAGCGGGCGGTGCACCATGCGACCGCGGTGCTGATGCTGGTGTGCCTGGGCACCGCGGCCTGCCTTTATGTTCCGGACCTGGCCACGCTGGTGGGGCGGCGGAGCCTGCTGCGGACCCTGCACATCTGGGCGGGTTTCGCCTTGCCGGTGCCGGTGCTGGCGGGCTGGTTCTCCCGGACGTTCCGCGAGGACGTGCGGCGGCTCGACCGGTTCGGGCCGCGGGACTGGGAATGGCTGCGGCGCGCGGACCGGCGGGCGGTCGTCTCCGGGCGCGCGGTCGTCCCGGTCGGCAAGTTCAATCCGGGGCAGAAGCTGAACGCCGCGTTCACGGCCGGGGCGATCCTGCTGATGCTGGGCACCGGGACGATGCTGACGTTCCCGGATCCGTGGCCGGTGGATTGGCGCACGGGGGCGACGTTCGTGCACGACTGGCTGACCGTCGCGCTGTTCGTCGTGGTCGTGGGGCATTTGTGGTACGCGCTGCGCGACCGGGGCGCGATGGGGGCGATGTGGCACGGCCGGGTGGATTCCGGCTGGGCGGCCCGCCATCACGCCGGATGGCTCGACGAAATGGTCAAGGACTCGGATCCACGCCCGGAACGTTCTGTAAAGTCTGGATTTCCAGACTCGCTCGACCCTTGACACTTCCTGCGAAAACGCTGGAATGGGCGGTGAGCCCGCGCGCCGGCCCTGCGGGCGCAGGGCGCGCCCCGGCATGGACCGGCGCAGATCAGGGGGTGCCGAATGCGCGTGCTGGCCGACCGGCGAGGCGACGCCCGCGAGGAGACCCGCGAGCGGCTGTCGCGACGCCTGGTGGCGGAGTTCGCCCCGCTGTCCGCCGAGACCGTGCGCCGGTGCGTCGCCGACGTGCTGGCGTGCATGACGCATCTGGGGGTCGAGCCCACGCCCGCGGTGGTCGAACGGATGGCCCGCGAGCATCTGATCGGGATGGTCAAGTCCGAGCCGCCGTCGGGCCGGGTCGGCCCGTGGAGCGGCCGGGAGCGCGAGCGCGCCGCCCCGCCCGGGCCCGACGCCGCCCGCTGAGCCGGCGACACGCCGGGCGGCACGCGTCCCCGCCGGGGACGACGGTAGGGTGGGCCCGCGAGCATGAGCCGTTCCCACCCGCACCGCACCGTTCCTCCGGTCGGCCGCCGCGCCGTCCGGCCCCGTCGCGTGCCGGGCGACCGTTCCGCCGGACCCCGCGTGATCACGGACCCGATCCAGTCTGAGAAGGTTGAGGCGTGAGCCCCCGTAGCCGCCCCTCCGGGGACCGCCGCAGGGCGCCGGACGAGATCACCGGCATCTTCGACGACCTGCTGCGGCACGCCCGGGAACTGCTGGCCGTGCGCAGCCCGCTGGACGCCGAGCTGATCGTCAGCGAGGTGCTGGGCACCTGGTGGGGGCAGCGGGCGGCGGCCGGGGACGTGGAGGAGATCGTCGGCGAGCGGCTGGTCGAGCACGCCGGGCGGGCCGGCACCCCGGCGGCGCTGGCGCTGCTGACCGGGATCGCCTGCCTGGGCACCGCCCGGCAGGCGGCGATGGCCGAGCGGGCCGCGCTGGCGCTGATGGACCGCGGGGTGGCCCGGCCGGGCTGGGCGGACCGGGTCGGGATGGTGGCCCCCGAGGACTGCTTCACCTCCCGGGACGTCTTCGGCGACCAGGACACGCTGGTGTGCGTCTACAGCTACGACGGGACGGACCGGCACGCGCTGGTCGTCCAGGTCGACCACAACCGGTCCGGGATGGTCCGCGACGCCTGGGTGTCCTCACAGGTCGACCGGCTGCTGGAGCACTGCCGGCAGGACGAGCGGACCAACCCGCTGATGCGGTTCGAGCCGCTGGACCCGCCGCGGGCCCGGGCCCTGCTGGAACGCGGGCTGGCGGTCACCGGGGCGGCCGCCGACCCGCCGGTGCCGGAGACGTTCCCGGCCTACCACGCGTTCCTGCGCGCGCGGATGCGGGCGCTGCCGCCGGGATATCGGCTGCCCGCCCCGCCGGTGTACGGGCGGGACCGGCGGGCGACGCTGGCGGCGCGGTTCCTGGCCTCCGACGAGGCCGAGGACCTGTCGGACCGTTCCGCCGCGGGCCGCTGCGTGGACCGGATCATCGAGTACGGCTGCGAGCAGGACCAGGGGCGGCCGCTGCGGGTCAGCCCGGTCAAGTGCGAGCGGTTCCTGCTGGACTGGCTGCCCCGCAAGGTGCTGCTGTCGCCGGCCGAGCAGGACGCGATGCCGCACGTGCTGGCCGCCTGGGTGCGCTGGGCGGGCCGCCGGTCGGGGCTGCCGCCGCAGGCGGTGCGGGCGGCGCTGGACGCGGTGTGGGACGCCACCGGGGCGTTCACCGAGGCGTACCGGGATCCGGCGGCGTTCGGTTTGGACCGGTCCCTGGTGCACCGGCTGGTGCCGGACGGGGAACTGGAGGCGCTGCCGCGGCGGGCGTTCGCGCTGCCGTTCCTGTCCGGGGAGCACCACATGCCCGGGCGCGGCCGGATCGACCTGGCCGAACTGGACCCGGCCGACCCCGCCGACCGGCGGATCATGATCGAGTTCGAGCATCCCGGCGCGGCGCCCGAGCATCTGGACGCGCACGAGCGGCTGGCGGTCCGGCTGTGGAACGGCGATCCGCCGCAACTGTGGGAGACGGCGCAGGCGCTGCTGGACGCGGGCCTGGAACGGCACCAGATCCTGCACCGGCTGATCGAGGTGCTGGCCCGGTGCGGGGACGACCCCGACGCCTTGCGTCGCGCGCTGCACACGCTGCGTCACAACCCCCCGCCGATGTGACCGGCGCCATGACGACCCCTGTGACCTCCGGTTTGCAGGAGACTGCCGAGACGGCGATTATCGGATCTCTCGGGGGTGCCCAGACCTGCCCGCGCGACGAAGCCGACCCCATCACTCGCGAGCCCCCCTGGCCAGTGAGGAGTGATCTTGTTGGAGTGGTCCGAGTTCGCCCAACGCCTCGGCCGTGAGCTGGCGGGTCTCGATCGCGACACCATCCTCATCGTCCGCGAGCGCGCCGAGAGCCGGCACTACGTCCAGGCCATGCGGGAACCGGACCGGCTGTACGCGGAGGCGGTCAGCAACCACTTCCTGGAGGGGCCGCTGCTGCTGACCCCGGCCGACGAGGAGGTGCTGCGGGAGGTCGGCTGGAAGCCGCCCGGCGACCCCTCCCCGCGCAACTGGTGGACCGACCTGCCCGGGCACGCCACCCCGGGCGACCACTTCCGGCTGGCCGACATGATGGTGCAGGCGCTGCGCGACGTGCAGGGCGTGCGGCGGCCCTCCGACCTGGTGTACGAGTCGTTCCACCGGCACGGCAACGGCCTGATCGAGCTGCTCGGCTTCGGCATCTCCCCCGCCGACCCGGCCCGGGTCACCGAGCGCCGCACCACCCCCGACCCGGTGGCCCCGCGGGTCGCCGACCCCGTGCTGTCGGCCCCGGTGCTCCCGGAGGACGGGCCGCACGCGGTCGCCCCCGGGCTCCACCGCGGGCCCGCCGCGCCGCCGGCCGGACCGGGGTTCGCGCCCGGCGAGCTGGAGCTCGCGCTGACCGACGCCAAGCAGCGCGGCGACCACATGACCTACTTCGACCTGCTGCTGCGCTCGGACCTGGTGCTGCCGCTGCCGCAGGGCCCGGGCGCGCCGGAGCTGGTCACCACCACCATCGGGGGGGCGACGTACGTGCTGGCGTTCTCCTCCACGGAGGCGCTGACCGCGGCGCTCAGCCCCAAGGACCCCACCGCACCGCCCCCGCACCGCCGTCTGTCGTTCGGGGCCCTGGCCGCCGCCTGGCCGGACCCCTCCTGGTCGCTGGCGATCAACACCGGCCTGCCCAGCGAGATGCATCTGGACGCGCTCGCCATCGCCCGCCTCGACCACACCCGCCGCACCGCCGAGCAGGCCGCCGCCGACGCCGTCCCCCCGCACGGCCTTCCCGCCCCCAACGGCACGGACCCGCACGGCAGGCCCGGCTTCGCCGCCTTCGACCCCGCTCAGGACCCCCTGTCCCCCGGCGCCCTTCCGGGCCTGCCCTCGCTCAACGGGCACTCCGGGCCCTCGGAGGGGTCCTCGAACGGGCATCCGGAGCCCATGCCGAACGGCCGCGTCGAGCCCCCGCCAGGCGGCCTGGACCCGCTCTCCCCGAACGGGCACAACGAAGCCCCGCCCCATTTCCCGGGCCCTGGGGCGCCGGGCGTGTTCCCTCCCCACGACACGGCGGCCGAAGCCGCGGAACGGGGAACGCACGCGCACGGCCTGCCGGACCTGCCCATGCCCCTGGAGCGGCCACCGGCGGCCCCGCACGGCGGCTCGGACCTCCCCTCGCCCAACGGGCGCTCGGAGCATCCGCACCAGGCCGCCGGCCGGGGCATGCCCCCGCACGACGTTCTCGGCCCGCTCGCACCGGCCGGACACAACGAGGCACCGCACGACTTCACCGGCCTCGGCACTCCCCCGCACGGCCTGCCGGGCCTGCCCCCATCCCATGAGGGCACGGCCCCTTCCTCCCCGAGCGGACGAGACGGGGTTCCACAGGACCTCGCCGGGCCCGGCACTCCCCCGCACGGCATCCCGGGTCCGGCCCAAGCGGGCGAACGCCCGGACAGCACGTCACTCGAGGCTCTGCCGCACGGCGTTCCCGGCGCAGGCTCCGATGGCGGGCACGCCGAGCCGCCGGGCGAGCCCGCCCCGCATGGCATTCCCGACATGCAGGGAGGATCGCCGCGCGACTTCACCGGACCCGGCACGCCCCCGCATGGGACGCCCGGTCCGGCCCTGCCGGGCGAACGCCCGGAGGCCGAGAGGGGCGGAACGCCGCCCCACGGCATCCCGGGTGCGGGCACGGACGGCGGGCACGCCGAGCCGCCGAGTGAGCCCGCACCGCACGGCGTTCCCGACACGCGGGAAGGATCGCCGCGCGACTTCACCGGACCCGGCACGCCCCCGCACGGGATGCCCGGTCCGGCCCTGCCGGGCGAACGCCCGGAGGCCGAGAGGGGCGGAACCCCGCCCCACGGCGTCCCGGGTGCGGACAACGGACACGCCGAGCAGCCGGGTGAGCCCGCGCCGCACGGCGTTCCCGATGCGCGGGAAGGATCGCCGCGCGACTTCGCCGGTCCCGGCACTCCCCCGCACGGTCTGCCCGGTCCGGCCCAGGTCGGTGAACGTCCGGAGGCCGGGACGGGCGGAACGCCGCCGCACGGTGTTCCGGGTGTGGGCGCGGACGGGGGGCCGGCGGAGCCGTCGCGTGACGCGGTGCCTCCGCAGCGCATGCCGGACCTGCCGTCGCCGGAGGGGCCGCGCGACTTCGCCGGGTCCGGCACTCCGCCGCACGGGGTGCCGCAGCCCGCTCCGGCCGAGGGCGCCGATCGGGGGATCCCGCCGCGCGGCGTTCCGAACGTGCCGGCGCCCCGCCCGGAGGCGTCGCCGGGGTCGGTGGCGCCTTCGCCCGCCGGTGAGCGGGCGGCCGAGGCCGCGGGGCCGCTGCCGGATCTGGCGGCGCTGACGCGGCTGGCCGTTCGGTCCGAGAGCATCCAGCCGGAGAACCCGCCGCACGGTGAGCCGACGCCCGCCGGGCAGGGCACGCCGCCGCACGGCTTCCCGCAGGCCGCTTCCGAGGCGGGTGCGACGCCGTCCCCGGCCGAAGACGGTCAGGCGGGGACGCCGCCGCGTGGGCTCCCCGTGACCGACGAGCGGGCGACCGCCGCGTCGCCGTCTCCGGAGGAGGGGCCTGTCGCTCGGCCGGACGAGGGCGTTCTGCCGCCGGAGCCGCAGGCCGGGGACCGCGGTCGCCCGGAGCCCGGGACCGGCGGGCAGGTGGCGATGCGGTTGCCGCACGGCGCCCGGCTGTGGGTCGACGCCGGGGACGGCGGTGAGCCGCGGCCGGTGGCGGTCTACGACGCGGCCGGCGGTGGCTGGACACCGGTGGCGGCGGGCGTGTCGGACGGATCCGGGTACACCGAGCGGTGAAGCGGCGTTCGACGCGCTAACGTCTGCTTTCACCGAAGTGCAGCGCCCGCCTGGAGTGCCCCCGTTTGGACTGGAACGAATTCGCCCAGCGCCTGACCCGCGAGCTGATGCACCTGCCGGTCGACGCGTACGTCGTCGTGCAGGGGTTCGACGGGCTGCCCTACGTGCAGGCGATGCGGTACCAGAGCGGGCTGCACGCCGAGGCGGTGAGCAGCGACTACCTGCCCGAGCCGCTGAGCCCCCGGCAGGAGCTGCTGCTGTCGGAGCTGGGCTGGCTGACCCCGGACGGCCACAAGCGCCGCAACTGGTGGTGCCGGGTGATGCTGCCCGCCGAGCCCGCCGACATCACGCGGGAGCAGGCCGCCGAGTGCCGGGCGCTGGCGGAGCGGATGGTCTCCGCGTTCCGTGACGTGTACGGCGTGCCGTCGGTGGCCGACCTGTGCTACGAGGCCGACCGGGACGGCGAGCACCCCGGGCCGCTGCCGATGCCGGGGCTGGGCGTCCCGCGGGCGGGCCAGGAGCCGGCGCCCGCTGCGCCGGCCCCGCCGGAGTGGGCGGTGTTCGCCGAACGGCTGGCCTGCGAGCTGGCGGCGATGCAGCCGCAGATGGGGCTGGTGGTCTCGCAGCGGCTCCAGGAGAGCTACTACGTGCAGGCGTTCCGCGACGCCCGCGGGGTGCACGCCGAGGCGGTCAGCGGCCAGGCGCTGCCGCCGCACACCCCGGTGTTCGACGCCGCCCAGGAGGAACGGCTGGCCGCCGTGGGCTGGCGCTGGCCGGGCGACCACCCCAACTGGACGTTCGACCTGCCCGCCGGGGCCGAGCCGGACGAGTTCCGCCGGCTGGCGGAGATGATGGTGGTCGCGCTGCGCGAGGTGCATCTGGCCCGCGGCCCCGACGACCTGGTGTACGAGGCGTTCATCGGCCCGTCGTACGTGGAGCTGACCGAGCTGGGCATCCCGCCCGCCGACCCGGGCCGGGTGGAGATCCGCAAGACCAGCCCGTCGCTGCCCGCCGCCGGGGCCGGTGCGCCGCCGGGCTCCGGCCGGCACGCCGACCCGGAGATCGAGGCGGCCCTGGTCGCCGCCAAGAGCCGCGGCGACCAGGGCGGCTACCTGAACATCGTGCTGCGCGCCCAGTTGTACGTCCCGGTGGCCCCGGACGGCCGGCACCTGACCGCCGACTACCGCGACGGCACCTACATCCTGGCGTTCACCTCCCCGGACGCCATGGACTGGGCGCTCGGCGGCCCGCTGATGGACTACCGCCGCACCACGTTCGCCGAACTCGCCTGCGAGTGGCCCGACCCCGCCTGGCGCCTGGCGATCAACACCCGCCTCCCCAGCTCCGCCTACATCGACACCGACACCATCAGGCGCGTCGCCGAACACGCCCGCTCCGGCCGCCCGCCCGCCTCCACCCCTCCGATGTCGGCGCCCACGGCCCCCGCCCACACCCCGCCAGGGCAGGTCCCCGGGTCCCGGCCGGGCGACCTCTCCACGCCCGAACAGACGGATCACGGGAACGTCGCCGCGGACCCGGGCCTTCGGACGCCGCCCGCAGCGGACCCGCTCGCCGAGCGCCGGGCCCGGCCGGGTGATGCCGGGACCGGCGGGCCGTCCGCGACGGTCGCGACCGACCTCCCGGTCGCCGGGAAGGCGGCACGCCGCCATGACACCGGACCGGCCCGTCGCCCCACCGATGGGCCGCCCCCTGGAGCCGAGCCCGGCGGACGGCCCACGGCCGCCCAGACCGATCTCCCGGTCGCCGGAAAGGCCGCCCGTTCCGCCACCGCTCCCGGACAGGCCGTACCGCCCACCGGCGTCCCCGGCACCGGCCCTCAGGCATCCCCGGGAGGAACCGGCAGCGGCGGCCAGCCCACGGGCGCCGGAAAAGCCACTCGGCCCACTACCCCCGACCCTGGGCAGGCCGTGCCGTCGGCCGACCTTCCCGGCACCGGCCCTCAGACATCACCGAGAGGAACCGGCAGCGGCGGCCAGTCCATGACCCCGGTCGCCGGGAAAGCCGCTCGCTCCACCGCCGATCGTGGGCAGGCCGTGCCATCGGCCGATCTCCCCGGCACCGGTCCTCAAGCCTCCCCGGGAGGAACCGGCGGTGGTCGGCCTGCTACCCCGGGCGCCGGGGAGGGCGCTCGGTCCGCTGCCGCCGATCTCGGGCGGGGGGTGTCGTCGGCCGATCTCCCCGATGGCGGGGGGCGTTCTGTGGCCTCCGCCGCTGATCTGCCGGTGGCCGGGAAGGCGGTGCGGCGTGGTGGCGCGGAGCCGGCGCGGGCCGGGGGCGGCGGTGCGGCGGTGGAGCTCGAGCACGGGCCGGCCGGGGGGCTGGGCGGGGAGACCTCCGTGCCGGTGGGGTATGCGGAGGCTCCGCAGATCGAGGTGGAGGCCGTCCGGCCGTTGCGGGACGGCGAGGTGGTGCAGAAGGTCGTCCGGCCCGATCATGTGGCGCATTACCTCGACGGGGGCTACGACTGGGTCGCCGGGGCGGTCAACCGGCTGCAGGACGTGAGCGGGCTGCGGACGCCGGAGCAGGTGGTGCGGGCCCTGGGGCTGGAGCGTCCGGGGTCGCCGTTCTCGGCCGGGGACGACGAGGTGCACGTGATCCGCTGGCCGCTGATCCGGCCCGCGCTGGTGCGGGCGGTGCCGGGGACGGTGGTGCCGACGTTCCGGATCGGGAGCCGGAGGCTGCCGCACGGGGCGGAGATGTTCCGGCTGGACCGTGCGGGGACGGAGACGTTCCTGGCCGTGTACGACGCCGACCTGCGCGCCTGGCTGCGCACCGCGGAGGTGGACGGGTGAGCGTGCGGGACGGCTACTACGCCGGGTGGCAGGGGCTGGAGTACGAGGCCAGCCCGGACGGGGACCAGATCAGGCTCTACACGGGAGGGCCGGCGGAGGGGTTCGCCGAGGCCGTTCCGGGGCGGCATGTGCGGGTGGTGCCGCTGCAGGAGATCGACCACCTGTGTTACGTGGTCACCCGGTGCACGTGGCGGGGGGAGCCGTTCCAGGTTCTGGGCGAGCTGGACGGGTGGCTGCGGGTGGAGTACGCGGGGACGGACCCGGCGGCGCCGCGGCGGCTGGGGCTGGAGACGTTCGACGTGGACGTCCACCAGGGCTGGGTGCGGCGCGAGGAAGTGACCGGCCTGCGGGAGGAACGGTTCTGACATATCGGGGGAAACAACCCCGGTATGAGCCTCCCCGACCAGCCGTCCGTACTGACCCCCACCCAGGCGCGGGCGCTCTTCCGCACCGGCGCGACCACGTCGACGACCAGCGGATGGTGCCGCGGCCATGTCCAGGCCAACCTGCTGGCCGTGCCCCGTGACCTGGCGTTCGACGCGATGCTGTTCGCCCACCGTAACCCGGCGGCGTGCCCGCTGCTGGAGGTGACCGACCCCGGCGACCCCCGCCCGCGCGAGCTGGCCCCGTCCGCGGACCTGCGCACGGACCTGCCGGCGTACCGGATCTACGAGCACGGGACGCTGGTCGCCGAGGTCGGCGACGCGACGGCGTACTGGCGGGACGACCTGGTGGCCTTCCTGATCGGCTGCAGCTTCAGCTTCGAGGCGGCGCTGGCGGCGGCCGGGGTGCCGGTGCGGCATCTGGAGCAGGGCCGGAACGTGTCGATGTACGTCACCGACCGGCCGTGCGTTCCGGCGGGGCGGCTGTCGGGCCCGCTGGTGGTGTCGATGCGGCCGGTGCCCGAGCCGCTGGTGGACACGGCGATCGAGGTGAGCTCCCGGTTCGCGCAACACCACGGCCCGCCGGTGCACGTGGGCGACCCGGCCGCGCTGGGCATCGCCGACCTGGGCCGGCCCGACTTCGGGGACCCGGTCCGGGCCGAGCCCGGGGACGTGCCGGTGTTCTGGGCGTGCGGGGTGACGCCGCAGGCGGTGTGCATGGCGAGCAAACCGGAGTTCGCGATCACGCACGCGCCGGGCCGGATGTTCATCACCGACCACGCCGACTGACAATGGGATCATGGCGGTCATGGACATCAACGCCGACCTCGGCGAGGGGTTCGGCGCATGGACGCTGGGCGACGACGCGGCCCTGCTGCAGATCGTCACCAGCGCCAACGTGGCCTGCGGATTCCACGCCGGCGACCCGGTGATCATGCGGCGGGTGTGCCGGGCGGCGGTGGCCGGCGGGGTGGCGATCGGGGCGCAGGTGTCGTACCGGGACCTGGCCGGGTTCGGGCGGCGGGAGATCGACATGGCGCCCGAGGAGCTGACCGCCGACGTCCTCTACCAGCTGGCGGCGCTGGACGGGATCGCGCGGGCGTCCGGCGGGCGGGTGTCGTACGTCAAGCCGCACGGCGCGCTCTACAACCGGATCGCCCGGGACGCCGAGCAGGCGCGGGCGGTGGTGGCGGCGGTCCGGGAGTACGACCCGTCGCTGCCGGTCCTGACCCTGCCGGGGTCCGCGGTGCACGAGGTGGCGGACGGGCTCACGGTGGTGGCCGAGTGCTTCGCCGACCGCGCCTACACGCCGGAGGGCCGGCTGGTGCCCCGTCGTGAACCGGGGGCGGTGGTGCACGACGAGGGCCTGGTGATCGAACGGGCGGTGCGGATGGCGGTGGACGGCGTGGTCACCGCGATCGACGGCACCGACGTGCCGGTGAACGCCCGCTCCGTCTGCGTCCACGGCGACACGCCGGGGGCGGTGGGGCTGGCGCGGGCCGTCCGCAGGGCGCTGGTGGACGCCGGGGTCGAGGTGTGGGCGTTCGCGCCGCCCCGCTGATCCGGAAGGGGAGGGGCGCGTGCGGGTGCGCAGGGCGGGCGATACGGCGGTGCTGGCGGAGGTCGAGGACCTGGCGACCGCGCACCGGCTGCACGCCGCGGTGCGGGCGGCGGGGTTCGAGGGGATCGTGGACGTCGTTCCGGGTGAGCGGACGGTCCTGGTCGTCACCGACCCGGCCCGCTGCGACCTGGACCGGCTGCGGGCGCGGCTGGCGTCGCTGGAGCTGCCGGAACGCCCGGAGGGCGACGCGGCACCGGTGGAGATCCCCGTCCGGTACGACGGGGAGGACGTGGCCGAGGTGGCGGAGCTGACCGGCCTGACCGCCGGGGAGGTGGTGCGCCGTCACGCGTCCGGGGACTACGTGGTGGCGTATCTGGGGTTCTCCCCCGGCTTCGGTTACCTGACCGGTCTGGATCCGGCGCTGCACGTGCCGCGCCGCAGTACGCCCCGCACGTCGGTGCCGGCGGGGTCGGTGGCGATCGCGGGTCCCTACTCGGCCGTCTACCCGTCGCCCTCCCCCGGCGGCTGGCGGCTGCTGGGCCGTACCGACGTGGCGTTGTGGGATCTGGGCCGTCCCTCCCCCGCCCTGCTGCGGCCGGGCGCCAGGGTCCGGTTCGTGCCCGTGGAGGGGGCCCGATGATCGAGGTGGTGCGTCCCGGGCCGTTGACGACCGTGCAGGACCTGGGCCGTCCGGGGCACGCCCATCTGGGGGTGCCGTGCTCGGGGGCGGCGGACCGGCCCAGCCTGTGCCTGGCGAACCGGCTGGTCGGCAACCCGGAGGACGCCGCCTGCCTGGAGATGACGTTCGGCGGGGCGGTCCTGCGCTTCCACAATTCCGCGTGGGTGGCGGCCACCGGAGCGCCCGCCCCGCTGCGGGTGAACGGGCGGCCCGCCGCCATGAACGCCCCCTGCCACGTCCCGGCCGGGACGTGCCTGGAGGTCGGCGTCCCCGAGGCCGGAGTCCGCACCTACCTGGCGGTCCGCGGCGGGCTGGCGGTGGACCCGGTGCTGGGCAGCCGCTCCACCGACCTGCTGTCGGGCCTCGGCCCCGCCCCGCTGACCGGCGGCGACCGGCTGCCCGTCGGAGACGCCCCCGGCGACACCCCCATCCTGGTCGACCAGGCCCCCGTCCCCCCGCTGCCCGGCGAACCCGTGCTGCGGATCCTGCCCGGCCCCAGGGACGACTGGTTCGCCCCCGACGCCCTGCGCACCCTCACCGCCGAGCCGTACGAGGTCACCGCCGAGAGCAACCGCGTCGGCATCCGCCTGGCCGGTCGTCCCCTCCAGCGCGCCCGCGACGGCGAACTCCCCAGCGAGGGCATGGTCACCGGCGCCCTCCAGGTCCCCCCGAACGGCCTGCCCATCGTCTTCCTGACCGACCATCCCACCACCGGCGGCTACCCGGTCATCGCCGTGCTGTCCTCCGCCGACCTGCCCACCGCCGCCCAGCTTCGCCCCGGCCAGAAGGTCCGCTTCCGCCTCTGACCGCCTCGTTCCCGCGGCCTGTCGGCGGAGGGTGTCAGGAGGAGGCGTTCAGGAGGGGGCGCAGGCGGGTGATCTGGGCGGTGAGCAGGTCCGCGGGGACGTCCTCCCACAGCGTGGTGGTGATGCCGTTCTTGGGCTCCCAGGTGCCCGCCACGCGGCCCTCGTGGAGGACGACCGGGGAGATCCAGCCGGCGGTGCGGCTGACCTCGGAGCGGTGGTCGGGCGGGATGAGGTAGGCGGCGTTGGTGCCGGCGCCCAGGACGTACTGGTCGAAGCCGCCCAGGAGGCGGACGGTGCCGGTGGCGGGGGCGGTCTCGGTCAGCTCGTCCAGGTGGTCGGCCGGCGCGTACGCGGGGGTGCCCTCGATGTCGACCTGGACCAGGTCGTCGGCCGCGGCGGCGAACCAGGTCCTGAGGTCCTTGCGGCTGTGGGTCTTGCGCATCAGCCAGGCGTCGAAGGCGTCCACCGTGGCGGGGCCGTGGGCGCCGAAGTAGGCGCGGATGACGGTGCGGGCGGCGTCCTCGATCGGGGGCGGATCGGCCCAGCCGGGGATGTGGCGGGCGGGGGCGCAGAAGGTGACCTTGGTGCCCTGGGAGGGGCCGAAGCACAGCACGCCCCAGAAGGCCAGGGGTTTGAGCAGGGCGCCCCAGCCGGAGCCCAGCGCCTCGGCCAGATGCTCGGAGCTGGTGCGCTCGACGATCTCGGCGGTGAGCTCCTCACGGGTCAGGCAGGCGCCCCCGGCGAGCGCATCCGTGGCGGCCTCGGCGATGGCCTCGAGTTCGGCGGGGGTGGGGCCGAAGTTCTTCTGCCAGCTCGCCTTCTCCCAGTTGCGGACCGTGGCGCACAGGGCCAGGTAGGCGGGGGCCTCGTCGGCGGGCAGCAGGTGCAGGGTGCCGCGCATCGCCCACGTCTTGACCAGGGTCCGGTCCTGCCACAGGGCGCGGGCGGTCTCCCCCGGCTCGGGCGACGCCTGCCGTACGGCGACCGCCAGCGACGCGGCGGAGGCCACCTGGGCCTGCACCCCGGCCAGCCGCCGCGCCACCTCCACGGCGGGCAGGGCTGCGGGCTCGGTCACGTACTGCCGCCGCATCCGCCATGCCAGCACCTGCGACCAGGTCAACGACTCCATGCGCCGATTACACCGCACACCGCCGACAGTGCACCGCCCGCCGAGCCCGGCCGGGATCCCCGCGGCCGGACGCCGCGCCGCCATGTCGGCGCGCCATCGTCCGCTCCGGCGGCGAGGGGTCAGCGCCGCCGGGGCTGCAGCTCGGTGTAGGCGGCGCGGACGTCCTCGGCGGTCAGCACGGTCAGGTCGGCGGGGGTGGCCGCCGCGCCCAGCCGGGCGGCCCGCAGCGCCCGGGAGGCGCACGCCTTCTCGTACAGCGAACGGGCGAACCGGCCGTTGCCCAGCTCGTCGATCCGGCCCAGCCCGCACACCCGCTGGAAGATCAGCGCCAGGTCGTCCAGGGCGGCGTCCTCCCACCGGTCCCCGCCCTGCTCGGCGATGGACTGGGCGATCAGCAGCAGCTCGTCCGGCCCGTAGGAGGGGAACACCACCCGCACGTCGAACCGCGACGCCAGCCCCGGGTTGGACCGCAGGAACCGGTCCATGTCGGCCTCGTAGCCGGCCAGCACCACCACGAACCGGTCCCGGTCGTCCTCGGCCCGCTTCAGCAGCGTCTGCACCGCCTCCGCGCCGAACGCGTCCCCGCCGCCGTAGCCGGGGTTGTCCAGCGCGTACGCCTCGTCGATGAACAGCACCCCGCCCAGCGCCGAGTCGATCACCCGGTTGGTCTTGATCGCGGTGGCCCCCAGATGCTCCCCCACCAGGTCCACCCGGTGCGCCTCCACCACCGAAGGGCGGGCCAGCAGTCCCAGCGCCGCGAACACCCGGCCCAGCACCCGCGCGACCGTGGTCTTGCCGGTTCCGGGCGGCCCGACGAACACGAAGTGCCGCATCGGCGGGCGGGTCGGCAGCCCCTTGGCCTCGCGCATCTGGGCGACCTGGAGCTGCGCGGCGATCTCCCGGACCTGCCGTTTGACCGGCTCCAGCCCGATCATCGCGTCCAGCGAGCCGAGCGCCTCCTCCAGGGTGGGCGTCTCGTCGTAGCCCCGGTACCGTTCGGTGACCTCGGCGAACGCGGTCTCCACGTCCTCGGCGCGGATGGTCACCAGTTCCTCGGCGGTCGGCTGCCGGCCCGACCAGGCCCCGGACCCGACCACCCGCACGTCGCGGGCGCGGGCCGCCGCCTCGGTCAGCGACCGCACGAACCGGCCGTTGCCGAGTTCGTCGATGATGCCGCGCCGGCACACGTCCTCGAACCGGGACCGCAGCCGCCGCGTCGCCTCCTCGTCGAGCCGGTCCTCGCGCAGCCCGACGTGGTACTCGGCGATCCGCAGCAGCTCGGGCGGGGTGTAGGAGGGGAACCGGACCCGGGTGCCGAACCGGGACGCCAGCCCCGGGTTGGAGTCCAGGAACTCCTCCATCTGCGACTCGTACCCGGCCAGGATGATCACCAGGTTGTCGCGGTCGTCCTCGGCCCGCTTCAGCAGCGTCTGCACCGCCTCGTTGCCGAACCGGTCCGGCTGCCCGTCGGCCTGGTTGACCAGCGAGTACGCCTCGTCGATGAACAGCACCCCGCCGAGCGCGGAGTCCACCAGCCGGTTGGTCTTGATGGCGGTGGCGCCCAGATGGTCGCCGACCAGGTCGGCCCGGGACGCCTCGACCACGCTGGCCCGCGGCAGCAGCCCGAACGCGTAGAACACCCCGGCCAGCACCCGCGCCACGGTGGTCTTGCCGGTGCCGGACGGCCCGACGAACACGAAGTGCCGCATCGGCTTCTCGCTCGGCACCCCCGCCGCCGCCCGCAGGTGCGCCGCCTCGATGGACGCGGCGATGGACCGGACCTGCCGTTTGACCGGCTCCAGCCCGATCATGGCCTCCAGTTCGGCGAGCGCGTCCCCGACGGAGATCTGCGGGGTCTCCTCGACCGGCTCGCGGACCGGCGGGGCGGTGTGGGCGGCGGCGCGCTGCTCGTAGGCGACCTGGGTGGCGGGCGGCACCCCGGCGTCCACCGGCTCGTCGGCGGCACGGTCATCGGGCATGTCGGGCACGTCGGGGACGGGCTCCGACAGCCGGGCCTCCTGCTGCTCCTGCACCCAGCCGGTGTCGTACGCCTCGGCGGGCACTGCGCGGCGCGCCTGGTCCCAGCGGTAGACCAGGATCCCCAGCGCGGTCGCCCAGGCGGGCAGCACGTGCAGCGCCGCCAGCGGCCGGGCGGTGGCCGCCGCCACCAGCCCCGCGCAGCCCAGCGCCACCAGCACCGTGCGCCACGGCGCGTACCCCCGCAGCCGGGACGCCCCGAACGCCACCGGCACCGCCAGCAGCGCCAGGAACAGGCCCTGGTGCGAGGGCTCGGGGTACTGCCGGCCCAGCGGCACCGAGACCGCCGCCCAGCCCGCCACCACCAGCGCCACCGCCGTGCCCGCCGGGGAGCGCATCGTCAGGTGGAACACCCCCAGCAGCGCCGGGACGCCCACCGCGACCGCGGCCATGACGACGGCCGGCTGGCGGGTCAGCACCGCGACGGTCACCGCGACCGCCGTCAGCAGCACCCCGGCCAGGAAACGCAGCCCCGGCTGGACCTGGAAGTACCGCCAGCGCGCGCGTTCGAAGAGATCCCGCGCCGCGATCCCCGCCGCCGGGCGGGGATCGGAGTCCCCGAACTGTCGCATCGGCTCCACCGGCCTCCTCGCCTCGCCCGGGGCCGTCCCGCCGCGAAACCGGCGGACAGGTCCGTCCATGTCCCTGCCGACACCCCGCGCGAGTCCAGCCTGGCACGCGCAGGGCGCCCGGGGCCATCATGACGCGACATACCGACAGGAACTGTGCCGTCCGACACCTCATGCCCCGTCGGGCTGCCATCATGTCCGCGTGCCGACGACCCCCGACGCCCTGCCCGGCCTGGAGACGCCGTCTCCGCAGGCCGCGCCGCGCACCGCCGCCGACTACTCGATCGAACGCGAGCTGGCCGCCGCCGGGGCCGCCCGCATCGCCGGGGTCGACGAGGTCGGCCGGGGCGCGTGGGCGGGCCCGGTCGTGGTGTGCGCGGCGGTCACCGACCTGAGCGACCCGCCCGTGCACGGCGAGGTCCGGCTCACCGACTCCAAGCTGCTGACCGCCGCCCGGCGGGAGGCGTTCGCCGGGGTCCTGCCCGGCTGGCTGACCGGCTGGGCGATCGGCGTGTCCGAGCCGGGGGAGATCGACGAGGTGGGGATGACCGAGGCGCTGCGGCGGGCCGCCGGGCGGGCGCTGGCGGCGCTGCCGGAGCCGCCCGACATGGTGATCCTCGACGGCGGGCACGACTATCTCGGCGCTCCCTGGCGGGTGCGGTGCGAGATCGGGGCGGACCGGCGTTCGGTGTCGGTGGCGGCGGCGTCGGTGCTGGCCAAGGTATACCGCGACCGGCTGATGGCCGAGCTGGGCGCCGAGTACCCGGCGTACGGGTTCGCCGAGTCGGCCGGATACCCCTCACCGGCGCACCAGCGGGCGCTGGAGGAGTCCGGGCCGACCCCGCACCACCGGCTGTCCTGGTCGTACCTCGACGACCTGCCCCGATGGCGGCATCTGCGGGTGCGGCGCGACCCCCTCGCCGGTTCCGGCCAGCTTTCCCTGCTGTAGAGCGCTCATAAGCGTCCACCACAGGGGTAGATCCCGGACCTGTACGGGAGGTGCCAGTGATGGACGCTGTCGTGAAGAAGCTGCTGCGCGAGGCGGGACGGACCTATGCCGAGGAGGCCCAGATCCCCTTGAAGGACCAGCCCGCGCCCCTGTTCAAGCTGCTGGTCCTCAGCAATCTCCTCAGCGCCCGCATCTCCGCCGAGATCGCCGTGAGCGCGGCCCGCGAGCTGTTCGAGGCCGGCGGCGGCACCGCCCGCGGGCTGCTGCGGATGACCTGGCAGGACCGGGTGGACGCGCTCGGCCGCGGCCACTACGTCCGCTACGACGAGTCCACCGCGACCCGCCTGGGCGACACCGCCGAGATCGCCCAGGACAAGTACGGCGGCGACCTGCGCCGGCTGGCCCGCGACAGCGGCCGGGACCCGCAGCGGGCCGCCGAGCTGCTGCGCGAGTTCCCCGGCATCGGGCCGACCGGGGTGGACATCTTCTTCCGCGAGGCGCAGGCGGTGTGGCCGTGGCTGCGCCCCTACATGGACGAGCAGGCGCGCAAGGGCGCCGAACGGCTCGGCCTGCCCACCGACCCCAAGCGCCTGGCCGACCTGGTGCCGGACAAGGACCTGGCGCGGTTCGCCGCCGCCCTCGTGCGCGTGGCCAAGGACAAGAAGCTCGCCGAGTCCCTCACCGCCGGGAGGAAGGTCGTCGCCGGCGGGAGGTGAACGGCTAGTCCTTGCCGCGGGCGGCCACCCACTCCAGGCCCCAGCCGTAGGCGACGTCCACCGCCAGCTTGCCCCAGCGGGGCCGCCCCGGCGGGGGCGGGATGAACCGGCCCTGGCGGTGGACGACCAGCTCGCCGCCCACGTTCTCGATGAGCACCAGCACCGCGTCACGGGAGGCGTCGACGCAGTCGTTCATGTTCATCTCGACCGGCGGGGCACCCCGCGGGTAGAGCGTCGCGGTGGCGTCGACGCCGCGGAAGTCGTCGGCGCCGTCGTAGATCTCGGCGAACACCAGGATCCGGCGGAACATGTGGCTGTAGTCCAGGTTGATCATCATGGTCTCGCCTGCACTGGCGCCCGTGCGGTCGTCCTGGTCGAGCTGGATGTACGGCGGGTAGTTCAGCGCGCCGAAGTCGCCGAGGGCGTGGATGATGCCCTTGCTGCCGTCCTGCAGCTCCCACAGGGCGCACAGGTCCAGGTCGAGGTCCAGGCCGCGCCGCCGCAGCCCGAGCCTGCCCTTGGCCGCGCCGGGCCGGGCGGTCCACTGCAGGTGGACGCGCATGTTCCCGGCGGTGGCGCCCTGCTTGGTCAGCGAGACGGAGGGGGCCTCCTTGGTGAGGGAGATCTTGCTGAGGCTGACCGGCCGCGGCGGGGGCGTGGGCTGCGGCGGCGGCTGCGGGGCGGGCGGCGGCATGGTGACCGGCTGCGGCGGGGGCGGCGGCTGCGGGGGCCGCGTCATCTGCGGCGGCGGGCTCTGCGGCTGGTGCTGGGGCGTGGGAGGCGGAGGCGGCGGGGTGTCGTCGACGCTGATGCCGAAGTCGGTCGCCAGCCCGGCCAGGCCGGTGTCGTAGCCCTGGCCGACCGCGCGGAACTTCCACGCCCCCTGCCGCCGGTACAGCTCGCCGAGCACGAACGCGGTCTCGACGGTGGCGTCGGGCGGGTCGAAGCGGGCCAGCTCCGCCCCGTTCGCCGCGTCCAGCACCCGCACGTACAGGCCCTGGAACCGGCCGAACGTGCCGCCGTCGGCGGACGCGGCGATCACGATCGTCTCGATCTGCGGCTCCACCCGCCCCAGGTCCACCGCCAGCACGTCGCGGACGGTCGGGCCCTGCTGCTTGCCCTCGTGCCGGACCGCGCCGGACGGATGCGCCGGCTGGTTGTAGAACACGAAGTCGTCGTCGCCGCGCACACGGCCCCCGGCGAGCAGCAACGCGGAGGCGTCCGCGTCGGGCACGCCCGGCCCGCCCTGCCAGCCCAGCTCCACCCGCACCGACGAGGCGGGCACCGGGACGTTGGCTCCCTTTTGCATCCCCATGAAGTCAACCTAAGGCTCCGGAGGCGAGGGAATCGAGGGTTCCGTTATGGTTTCGGCTCCCCCGGCGCCATGGACGGCGGCCCCGGCGGGGTGGATCATCCTTTCCAGGATTTTCGGGACACGGACCGGAGGGACGACCGCCATGCGCTCACGGCCGCTGTACGACGTGGTCGCGCTGCTGGCCCGGCTCGGCGTCGGCATCGTGTTCCTGGCCCACGGATGGCAGAAGATCCAGGTCGGCGTCACCGCCACCGCCGACGGCTTCGCCCGCATGGACGTCCCGGCGCCGACCGCCGCCGCCATCTACGCCACGTTCACCGAACTGCTCGGCGGGCTGGCCCTCATCGCGGGGCTGGGGCTGCCGGTGGCGGGGACCCTGCTGTTCCTGGACATGGCGGGGGCGTTCGTCTTCGTGCACGGCGGCAACGGGGTGTTCCTGGTCGACCAGGGGCAGGCGCGGGGCGGTTTCGAGCTGGTGCTCGTGCTGGGGCTGGCGAGCCTGCTGTTCGCCGCGGGCGGCGGGGGGCGGCTCACGCTGGACCACCGCCTGTTCCCCCGCCGCGCCCGGGAGGCCGGGGAGCCGGAGGACTCCGAGGAGCCCTGGCCGCCGCCGGTCGAGGAGACCGCGCCCGTACCGGCCGCAGAGCCGCCGGTCGAGGAGACCGCGCCGCAGCCCCGATCCCGCAGGACCCGCCGGAAGGGGAAGGGCTCCCCCGAGGAGGGCCGGGACTCTCTCGCCGATCCCCCCGCCGATTCGGCGGCCCCACCCCGGCTGGCGGCCGACATCGTCAACGACGACGTCAGGGTGGCCGGACGCCGCAAGTCCCGTCCGCCGGAGGGCGACCACTGATCGTCGGTCGTCAGGCCATGTTCATGGTCTCCGGGTCGAACCCCAGGCGCTCCCCGGTGTCCAGCGTCGCGATCTCGGCCATGTCCTCCTCGTCCAGCTCGAAGCCGAACACGTCGATGTTCTCGGCGATCCGCGACGGCGTCACCGACTTGGGGATCACGATGCAGCCCAGCTGCAGATGCCAGCGCAGCACGATCTGCGCCGGCGTGCGCCGGTGCTTGTCGGCCAGCCGGGTCAGCACCGGGTCCTCCAGCAGTCCCTTGCCCTGCCCCAGCGGCCCCCACGACTCGGTGGCGATCCCGTGCTCGGCGTGGAACGCCCGCAGCTCGGCCTGCGCCAGCCGGGGATGCAGCTCGATCTGGTTGACCGCGGGCACGATCCCCGACTCGTCGATCACCCGCCGCAGCGTCTCCACCGTGAAGTTGGAGACCCCGATGGCCCGGACCCGACCGTCCTCGTACAGCCGCCGCAGCGCCCGCCAGGCGTCCATGTACAGGTCCCGCGCCGGCATCGGCCAGTGGATCAGGTACAGGTCCAGCACGTCGAGCCCGAGCCTGCCCATGCTCCGGTCGAACGCCGCCAGCGCCGCGTCGTACCGCTGGTCGGAGTTCCACAGCTTGGTGGTGACGAACACCTCCTCCCGCGGCAGCCCCGAGGCGCGGATCGCCTTGCCGACCTCCTCCTCGTTCCCGTAGATCGCCGCGGTGTCGATGCTCCGGTACCCCGCCTCCAGCGCGGTGCGCACCGCGCTCTCGGCCTCGCCCGGCGGCACCTGGAACACCCCGAACCCCAGTTGCGGCATCCGCACACCGTTGTTGAGAGTCACATCCGGAACGCTCATGCCCCACACCGTTACCCGGCCGGGCACCGGGTAACGCCCGAGGTCTCCGCTCAGGTCCACGCCCCGGTCGCCGCGGCCCTGGCGGCGTAGTCCTCGAAGGCCGCCGGCTCCCGGCCGAGGACCCGCCGCACCCCGTCGGCGGGCTCGGCGAGGTGCCCCTCGCGCATGTGGGCGAACATGACGTTCAGCGTGTCGGCGGCCTCCTCGGGCCAGCCCTCGGCGATCAGCTCGGCCCGGTACTGCTGCGGGGTCAGCTCCTCGAAGCGGATCGGCCGCCGCGCCGCCCGTGCGATGATCTCCACGGCCTCGGCGAACGTCAGTCCCCGCGGCCCCGACAGCTCGTAGACGTTCCCCGCGTGCCCGTCCCCGGTCAGCAGGGCCGCCGCGACCTCGGCCACGTCCCCCACGTCGACGAACGGCTCGGGGGTGTCGCCGATCGGCAGGGCGAGCCGTCCCGAGCGCAGCGGCTCCCGCCACAGGTCCTCGTCGAAGTTCTGGGCGAAGTTGTTGGGGCGGATGATCGTCCACTCGACCCCGGAGTCCCGCACGGCCTGCTCGGCGGCGGCCATGCCCTCGAAGCCTTCCCGGACCTTGTCCATGCCGCGTCCCGACAGCGCCACGAACCTGCGGACGCCCGCCTTGACCGCCCGTTCCACGAACTCGTGCACGGGACCGGGCTCCTCGGGGGCGACCAGGTAGACGGCCGTCGCGCCGGTGAGGGCGGCGTCCCAGGTGGCCGGGTCGGTCCAGTCGAACCTCGTCTCGCTGGAACGCGACGCGGCGCGGACCGTCTCCCCCGCCGCCCTCAGCCTCGCCGTCACACGCCGCCCGGTCTTCCCCGTGGCGGCCAGAACCAGGATCTCCTTCTTCGTCATGTTCATGCAGTCAACCCGCCCGGTCCGGGCCCGGACATGGCCGATCGTCCACCGGGCATGGCCGATCGTCCGCGCGCTTCCCATCGCCGCGGCGCGGGCTCGTATCGTGGCGGTGTGGACCCGTTCGACGATCTCCTGCGCAGCGTGCGCGCCGACGGGGCCGCCTTCGGCCGTTCGGTGCTGACCTCGCCGGGGGCGCTGCGCTTCACCGACGGGGCCTACATGACGCTGTGCACGCCGTTGCGCGGTGAGGGCTGGATCGTCCGCGACGGCGAGTCCCGCCGGGTCCGCCTGGGCGAGGCCGCGATCGTCCGGGGCCCCGATCCCTTCGTCTTCTCCTCCTCGCCCACGTTCACCGCCTGCCAGGACGTCCGCTGCGACGCGCCGGGGCAGGGACCCGCGACCGGTGACACCGTCCTGCTGGCCGGCGCCTACCACGTGCGGGGCCAGGCGCCCCGGCGCCTGCTGCGCGTCCTGCCGCCGGTCATCGTCGTCCCCGACGAGGACGACCACTGCGCGGCGATACGCGACTATCTCGACGCCCAGCTCACCGCCCCGCTCCCCGGCCGCCGCATCGTGCTGGACCGCTTCCTGGACTGGCTCCTGGTCTGCGCCCTGCGCGACTGGTTCGACCGTCCCGAAGCCGACCCGCCCACCTGGTACCGCGCCATGAGCGACGACGTCGTCGGCCCCGTCCTGCAGGCCATGCACAAGGCCCCCGCCGAACCCTGGACCCTGGCCTCCCTGGCCGCGGTGGCCGCCGTCTCCCGCACCACCCTGGCCCAACGCTTCACCGACCTGGTGGGCGACCCCCCGCTCGCCTACCTGACCGACTGGCGCATGACCCTGGCCGCCGACCTCCTCGCCGAGACCACCCACACGGTCGCCGCCATAGCCCGCCAGGTCGGCTACACCGACCCCTTCGCCTTCAGCCAGGCCTTCAAGCGCACCCACGGCCTCAGCCCCACCGCCTACCGCCACAAGTCCCAGCCCTAACCGAGCACCCACACCGCATGCCCCGTTCCTGGCCGCCACATGACGAGCGGGGAGCCGGCACGATGCCGGCTCCCCGCGGAGAACGGTGCCCGCTACGACACGGGGCCGTGACCGGTCAGCTGCAGCCGCTGGTGGAGCCGCAGCCTTCGCAGACGTAGCAGCTGCCCGCCGGGCGCATCTTGGTGCCGCAGGTCATGCACAGGGGCGCGTCGTCGGCGGTGCGGCCCTGGTGGCTCTCGATGACCGACAGGCCGCCGGAGGGCTGCTCGGGCTGCGGGCGCGGGGCCGGCTTGGCGATCTCGGCGGTCTGCGCCAGGGTCTCCCGGGCGACCTCCGCCTCGGCGTGCAGGGTGGCGGGGTCCTCGCCGTTGGCCTGCATGGCGCGTTCCTCGGCGGTGAAGATGCCGAGTTCGGCGCGGCGCTCGTACGGCAGGTGGTCCAGGGCCAGCCGGCGGAAGATGTAGTCCATCACCGAGGTGGCCATCCGGATGTCCGGGTCGTCGGTCATCCCGGCCGGCTCGAACCGCATGTTGGTGAACTTCTCCACCCACGTCTCCAGCGGCACCCCGTACTGCAGGCTGATGGAGATCGCCATGGAGAAGGCGTCCATCACGCCGGCCAGGGTCGAGCCCTGCTTGCCGAGCTTGAGGAACACCTCGCCCAGGCCGTCGTCGGGGTAGGAGGAGGCGGTCATGTAGCCCTCGGCCCCGGCCACCGAGAACCGGGTGACCGTCGCCGGACGCTGCTTGGGCAGCCGCTTGCGGACCGGGCGGGCCGGCACCGGGGCGGGCGCCGCGGCGGGCTCGGCCTTGGCCTCCTCCTTCTTCTTGGCGACCGACAGCGGCTGGCCCACCTTGCAGTTGTCCCGGTAGATCGCCAGCGCCTTGAGGCCCATCTTCCAGCCCTCGAAGTACACCCTCTCGATGTCCTCGACGGTGGCCTGCTCGGGCATGTTGACGGTCTTGGAGATGGCGCCGGACAGGAACGGCTGGACCGCGGCCATCATCCGCACGTGGCCCATCGGGCTGATCGCCCGCTCGCCCATCGCGCAGTCGAACACCTCGTAGTGCTCGGGGCGCAGGCCGGGCGCGTTCACCACGTGGCCGTGCTCGGCGATGTACTCGACGATCGCCTCCACCTGCTCGGTCTGGTAGCCCAGCTTGCGCAGCGCCCGCGGGACGGTGTGGTTGACGATCTCCATCGACCCGCCGCCGACCAGCTTCTTGAACTTCTTCAGGGCCAGGTCGGGCTCGATGCCGGTGGTGTCGCAGTCCATCATCAGGCCGATGGTCCCGGTGGGCGCCAGCAGCGAGGCCTGCGCGTTGCGGTAGCCGTTCTTCTCGCCGAGGGTGAGGCACTCGGCCCACTGCCTGGTGGCCGCGGCGTGGACGGCCCTGTCCATCTCGTCGAGGGTGCGGATGTCGTCGTTGGCGGCGGCGTGCTTGCGCATCACCCGCTTGTGCGCCTCGGCGTTGCGCGCGTACCCCTCGTACGGGCCGACGATGGCGGCCAGCTCGGCGGAGCGGCGGTAGGCGGTGCCGGTCATCAGCGAGGTGATCGCCGCGGCCAGCGAGCGCCCGCCCTCGGAGTCGTAGGCGTGCCCGGTGGCCATCAGCAGCGCGCCCAGGTTGGCGTACCCGATGCCGAGCTGCCGGTACGCCCGGGTGGTCTCGGCGATCTTCTCGGTCGGGAAGTCGGCGAAGGTGATCGAGATGTCCATCGCGGTGATGATCAGCTCGGTCAGCTTCGTGAACCGTTCCACGTCGAAGGTGTTGTCCTCGCGCAGGAACTTCAGCAGGTTGATCGACGCCAGGTTGCACGAGGAGTTGTCCAGGCTCATGTACTCCGAGCAGGGGTTGCTCGCGGTGATGCGCCCGGTCTCGGGGTTGGTGTGCCAGTCGTTGATGGTGTCGTCGTACTGGATGCCCGGGTCGGCGCACTCCCAGGCGGCCTGGGCCATCGCGCGGAACAGGTCGCGGGCCTTGACGGTCTCGATGACCTCGCCGGTGAGCCGGGCGCGCAGGCCGAACTCCTCGTCGTTCTCCACCGCGCGCATGAACTCGTCGGAGACCCGGACGGAGTTGTTGGCGTTCTGGTACTGGACGCTGGTGATGTCCTTGCCGCCCAGGTCCATGTCGAAGCCGGCGTCCCGCAGCGCGCGGATCTTGTCCTCCTCGCGCGCCTTGGTCCAGATGAACTCCTCGATGTCGGGGTGGTCGACGTCCAGCACGACCATCTTGGCGGCCCGCCGGGTGGCCCCGCCCGACTTGATGGTGCCCGCCGAGGCGTCCGCCCCGCGCATGAACGACACCGGCCCGCTGGCGGTCCCCCCGGACGACAGCAGCTCCTTGCTGGAACGGATCCGCGACAGGTTCAGCCCCGCCCCGGAGCCGCCCTTGAAGATGATCCCCTCCTCCTTGTACCAGTCGAGGATCGACTCCATCGTGTCGTCCACCGACAGGATGAAGCAGTTGTGCACGCGGAGGTTCCCGGCGAGGAACTCGCCGCTCTCGGTCTGGATGTCGTAGACCTCCATGGGACCGAGGTGCTCGATGCGGGCGATCTCCAGTCGCTTGGTCGGGTACGCGCCCCGGCCGGCCTTCTCGAAGCTCCGGTGCAGCTTCTCGGCCTTGACCGGGTCGATGAAGCCGATCTCGTCGGCGAAGATCCGGCGGTCCCCGGCGACCTGGATGCGCAGCGTCCAGCAGCCCTGGCGGTCGGCGCGCGCGTCCTTCTTGAAGCCCACCCGGGAGTAGATCCCGAAGCGCAGCAGCAGCCGCTGGATGCCGCGGATCAGCTCCTCGGACACCATGTCGACCTCGACGACCGTGGAGCGCTCGCGTTCGGACACGAAGCCCTCGGCCTGGAAGATGCTGCGCAGGTAGGCGGCGACCACGGGCAGCGGCGCCGTGTACAGGCGCTCGGGGACGGTCATGTCCGCGCCGCGGGCGCGCAGGCCCCACGCGTCGACGAACTCCGCGAGCCCGGTCCCGTACAGGCGGATGCGGCGGCAGTCCAGCTCGGTGTCCTGGGTCTGGACGGTGCGCTCGTGCCGGTGGACACCGGGGAAGACCACGTTCAGCTGGCGGATGACCCAGTCGCGCTCGGCGTCGGTCACCGTCATCGCCTCGATGGTCAGCGAACGGTTGGTGCCGTGCTCGTACTGCCCGACGAAGCCGTCGGACTGCAGCCAGCCGGCCAGCGCCGCCTCGGCGATCTCCCGGGAGGTGATCTCGGCCTCGCCGTAGGAGTCGCGGCGGTGCCACTCCAGCATGTCGCCGACCCGCAGCTGGCCCGCCTCGACGAACGCGCCGGTGCCCTCACCCGTGGCGCGCCAGACCAGATGGTCGGGGGTGACGTCCAGGGTGTAACCGGCCTTGGTGTGGATGCGCAGGACGTCCTTCACCCCGTTGGCCTTGGTGGCGACGATCCTGGTGATGCCGTGCGCGTCGTACACCTTGGTGCCGACGGCGTCGTCCTCGACGAGCCTCCCGATCGGGATCAGGCCGGCGGGCGTGCTGACCAGCGCGTCGTAAGGAAGGCACGCCGAGACCTGCTGCGGGGACTTGGTGCCCACGTTGAACCAGACGGGGGAGTTGAAGCTGAAGATCTGGTGGATCAGGGCGTGCTTGAGCTCGTGGTCGAAGATCTCGGCGTCCTCGTCGGAGGCGAAGTAGCCGTGCGCCCTGCCGGTCTCGGTGTAGACGCCGACGACCCGGTCGACCAGCTGCTTGAGGCTCCACTCGCGCTGGGGGGTGCCGACGGCGCCGCGGAAGTACTTGGAGGTCACGATGTTGACCGCGTTCACCGACCAGAAGTCGGGGAACTCCACGCCGCGCTGCTCGAAGTTGACCGAGCCGTCCCGCCAGTTCGTCATGACGACGTCCCGGCGCTCCCAGGTGACCTGGTCGTACGGATGCACTCCCGGCGTGGTGAAGACCCGCCCGATCTTCAGCCCCTTGCGGCCCTTGCCGCGTCGGGATGCCGAGCCGCTCACCGTTTCGGTCATGACTCTCCCCCTTCGGGACCGTTTCCGGCCCTGTAACAGGAACAACGATGCCCCGCGGCCGGATCGTCCACCGGCCGGGATGTTTTCAGTCGTCGCGCTGCGCCCGGGCCGACTCGGCGGCGGCGCGCAGCGATCGGATCTCCCTTTCGAAGTCCTCCAGCGACTCGAACCCCCGGTAGACGGAGGCGAATCGCAGGTAGGCGACCTCGTCGAGCTCGCGGAGCGGCCCGAGGATGGCCAGGCCCACCTCATGGGAGGCGATCTCGGCGACCCCGGTGGCCCGGATCGCCTCCTCCACCCGGTGCCCCAGCTTGGCCAGCGCGTCCTCATCGACCGGGCGGCCCTGGCAGGCGCGCCGGACCCCGGCGATGATCTTGTCTCGGGAGAACGGCTCGGTGACCCCGCTGCGCTTGGCCACCATCAGCAGTACGGTCTCCTGCGTCGTGAACCGCCTGCCGCACTGGGGGCAGGAGCGGCGGCGCCGGATCGCCGCGCCGTCCTCGGTGGAACGGCTGTCGATCACCCGGCTGTCGGGGTGCCGGCAGAACGGGCAGTGCACGTCTCTCGACCTCCCCTGACAGACCGCCACAAGACCACAACCTGTGGAAAATCACATCGGTGTAACTACTAGATGTTGTGGTCAACCGTAGGGGCCGTCAGAGGCCAGTGCAAGCCGGAACGATCGCCTCGCCCGTAGAGCCTTGTCACATGGGGCGCACCGGCCCCGTCTCGGCGTGTCGCCTTCCGCGTCCGGTCACCCGGCCGGTATCCGCAGCGCCTGCCCCGGCCGCACCGCCGCATCGCCCAGATCGTTGGCCTCGATGATCCGCCGCACGGTCGCGTGCGGGTCGCGCCCCGGCCGCGCCCGGCTGGCGATGGTCCACAACGTGTCCCCGGACTCCACGACCACCCACGCGTCCTGCCGCGGCGCCGCGTCGCTCCGGGCCCCGCTCGCCATCCCGAGCCAGAACGCCCCCGCCATCAGCCCCGCCACGCCGAGGCTCACCACGACCTTCCCCCGCCGGGTGAGCCGCACCGGCGGCTCGTCCGACACCGTCCGCCGCCTCTCGGCTCCCCGGGCCCGGATCTCGCCCGAACGCCCGGCAGCCGCACCGGAAGCACGCCGCCCGGGCATGCCCGCCGCGACCTCGCACCCGGGGCCACCGCTCCCCGGCACATCCACCCGGCGGCCCGCCGCTGTCTCACCCCTGGTGAGGCCGCGACCAGATGCGCCCGCACCGCGTTCCGACGCCGCATCACGTCGCAGGCCGTCCTTTCCAGGGACGCCCACGCGGTGTTCTCGCGCCGCCTCGCGCCCAGGGCCCGCGTCCGTCCGGCGGTCCGGTCTCGCCTCACGCCTGGAGGCATCCCGGCCGGGAGAGCCCGCGGCACGCCCAGGGCCGTCGACCCTCCTGGGGCGTTCCGGTGTCGTGTCGTGCGGGCGGGTGCGGGGCGCGGGAGGGCTTGCGGGGCGGCGGGAGGCGGCCGGGGTCTCGGGGGCGGTGCGTCCGCCGGGGATGAGGGTGAGGTGCTTGCGGGTGCGAATCGGGCGGCTGGTGGGCGGGGTCCGGGGCAGGCTCGCCATGCGTGGCCTCCGATCGAGGGATTCGAATGTCAGTTCGATCGAACGGATGTACGATTTCTATCGCAGGGTGCCGGAGGAGGCGAGGGGAACACGCCGGGTTTCTTCGAACAATTGTTTGATCATCAGCGGGATCCGCGCTAACGTGCCTGCCAGGAGCGAGGATCCCGTACGGGTGGCGTGCCGGCAGGCGGTCACGCCCGGCGCCCAGGAGGCGGTCAGAGCGATGAGCAAGGTCCGGGAGATGCCCGACGGGCCGATGGACGAGAGCGGTCTCACCCCGCGCCAGCGGATGGTGCTCGAGGTGATCCGGGACTCGGTGCAGCGGCGCGGCTATCCCCCCTCGATGCGGGAGATCGGCGAGGCCGTCGGGCTGACCAGCACCTCCAGCGTGTCCCACCAGTTGCGGACCCTGCAGCGCAAGGGCTTCCTGCGGCGCGATCCCAACCGCCCGCGCGCCGTGGAGGTCCGGATGCCCGGCTCGGTGCCGGTCCGCTCCGAGGGCGCCGCCCCGCAGTCCTTCGAGGGCTCGGCCGGCCAGGAGTCGGTCCCCGCCCCCGCCCTGGTCCCGCTGGTCGGCCGGATCGCCGCCGGCGGCCCGATCCTGGCCGAGGAGACCGTCGAGGACGTGTTCGCCCTGCCCCGGCAACTGGTCGGCGAGGGCACCCACTTCCTGCTCAAGGTCTCCGGCGACTCGATGATCGACGCCGCCATCGCCGACGGCGACTGGGTGGTCGTCCGCCAGCAGCCGGTCGCCGAGAACGGCGACATCGTCGCCGCCATGATCGACGGCGAGGCCACCGTCAAGACCTTCAAGCGCAAGGACGGCCACGTCTGGCTGATGCCGCAGAACGCCGCCTACGACCCCATCCCCGGCGACGAGGCCTCCGTCCTGGGCCGCGTGGTCGCCGTCCTCCGCAAGGTCTGACCCGCGCCCGCCCGGCTGCCCGCGCGGCGGAGCCTCACCCTGCCTCCGGGGAACGCGCCGACCGGACCCATGACGGCCGCGGCCGTTCCCCGCGAGCGCAGGCCAGGCACGGCCCGCGCCGAGACCGCCGCCTGCCTTGACCGACCGTGGCCCGTTCGCGAACGCAGACCGCCCGTCCGGCGGTGCCGAGACACGCCGGGGCAGGTCCCGCAGGAGCGCACAGCACCACACGCCCGCCGTGCCCCACGGCGGTGGCGGGGCATGGCGGGCGTGTGGTGGTCGGGAGGCGTCCCGCCCGCGGGGACGGGCGGGTCGAGGATCACGGGGCGGGCGGGGACTCCCAGGCCCTCAGGTAGGCCTCGGCGGCCCAGGCCAGGTCGTTGACGATCTCGGGCCCGGCGATGACGCGCATGTCCTCGATCCAGTCGGGGACCAGGCCGTAGTTGGCGACGCCGTCCACGTTGACGTCCCAGGTGCGTTCGCCGGTGCGCAGGCGGTCCAGCGTCACGCTGCCGTCATGGCTCTGGAACGGGTAGCGGACGGGGTTGGCCGAGTTGTTCGCGCGCGGGGCCGGGAGGGGGCCCAGGCCGTTGGCGTCCATGCCGTAGCCGTAGCCGAACAGGCGGGACGGGTCGCGGACGGCCTTGGCGCCGCGCCAGTCCTGCACGAATTTCTCCGAGGAATGGCCGTAGGACGCGACCATGCCGCCCAGGCGGTAAATGCGCGGGTAGAAGTTGCGGTCGGTCCAGCTGTGGGAGGAGATGACCCGGGGATAACCGGCCTGTTCGAGGATGTCGAGGGTGCGGGAGGCCGCGCGCACGCTCATGTGGTCGATCTCGATCCACATGTCGCGCCGCATCATGCCGCGGACCATGTGCTCGCCCAGTGCGGTCAGCCCCAGTTTGTTGCAGTGCGGCGCGGGCGGATAGAGGGGGAAGGCGCCGCCGGGGTCGATCCAGCTCAGTTCCTTGGGGAGGGTGCCGCCGGCGACGGTGTTGTCGTGCTCGGCGGTGGTGCAGGTCTCGGCCTGCCAGAACCTGCCGGTGCCGATCTTGTTGCCGGCGTTGATGATGAGTCCCTGGGTGCCTCCGTCGAAGCGCACGCCGCACAGGGCGTTGTCGAACTTGTGGCACAGGAACATGCTGCGCACGCCGAGCGAGTGCATTTCGTCAAGGCCCCGGTCGATGTCGGCCTTCGTGCATCCGGGAACGCCGTTCACGACGCGGCAGCCGAACGGTTCGGAGGTCTCCACGCCGAGCACCATCGCGAGCTTGCCCTGCGCGATCACCTGGCGGGCCTCCTCGGGGGAGCGGACGATCCGCAGCCAGCCCTTTCCGGGGCCGCCGTGCAGCGAGTCGATATGGGCCTGGAGTTCGTTGGCGCGGCGCACCTGCAGCCGGATGCCGGCCATCTCGTCGCAGGAGGTGCGCTTGAGCGGGTACACGTCGCAGATCTGCCGGTTGGCGACCATGTGGTTGACCAGGATGCGCTGGCCGCCGCGCCACGCCCGTTCGACCCACTCGTGGTAGGCGGTCTGGTGGGTCAGGGAGTTCCAGGCGGGCCAGTCCTTGAACGTGGGCCAGCCCCGGGGGTCGTGGGTGCCGATCGGCGAACCGTTCTTCAGGAAGTTCTCGAAGAACGCCAGCGCGCCGTTCGGGTGATGGTCGATGCAGTCCCGCAGGGCGTCCTCGATGCCGTCCGGATCGAACGGCTTGCCGCACAGCAGCATCCCGCCGAACGACTCGTGGGAGTGCAGATGGCTGTGCGCGTCGAGGAACCCGCGCACCGCCCCGGGGCCGCCCTGTGCGGCGGACGGCCGGGGCGCGGCGACCTCGGCCGCGACGACGAGGGAGAACAGCAGGAGCAACGCGGCCCCGAGCCGGGCCGCCATCGAGCGGGGAACGGGCATGCTCACCTCCGCAGGCTTATGCCGCGATGGTGACCCCGCTCACACCGTTCACCCCATGGCCGCCGGGGACAATGATCGTCCTCGGCGTTGGCCGCCACGGCCACCGAGCCCCGCGCCGGGGGGCCGGAGCGGCGTCCTCCGGCCGGGAGAACGCCCGTCCGGCACGGCCGGTCGGCCCGTGACGCCCGCGGGCCCGCCGTGCCGCACGGCGGGCCCGCGGACTCGCCCCGGTCAGGCCGGGACGATGTTGACGATCTTGGGGGCGCGGACGATGACCTTGCGGACGCCCGCGCCGCCCAGCGCCGCCTGCACCTTGTCGGAGGCCAGCGCCAGCCGTTCCAGCTCGTCGGCCGCGATGCCCGGGGACACCTCCAGCCGGTCGCGGACCTTGCCGGCGACCTGGACCACGCAGGTGACCCGGTCCTCCACCAGCAGGGACGGGTCGGCCGACGGCCAGCCCGCGCGGATCACCGGGGCCTGGCGGCCCAGCGCCTCCCACGCCTCCTCGGCGGTGTAGGGGGCGAACAGCGACAGCAGGATCGCGATGGTCTCGGCGGCCTCCCGCACGGCCGGGTCGGCGGCGCCGGGGCCGGAGTCGATGGCCTTGCGGGTGGCCGAGACCAGTTCCATGATCCGGGCGATGGCGACGTTGAAGCGCTGCGCCTCGACCATGGCGGTGGCCTCGTCGATGACCCGGTGGGTGACCCGGCGCAGGGCCGTGTCACCGGTCGCCGGGTCCGCGCCGACCGGGGCGGCGGTCTCGGCGGCGATGCGGTGCACCCGGGCCAGGAACTTGCTCATCCCGTGCGGGGACACGTCGGCCCAGTCGATGTCGTCCTCGGGCGGCCCGGAGAACAGCATCGCCAGCCGCACCACGTCCACGCCGAACTCGGCGATCTGGTCGCCCAGGTCGACCAGGTTGCCGGTGGACTTGGACATCGCCTTGCCGTTCAGGATCACCTGGCCCTGGTTCAGCAGCCGGGTGAACGGCTCGGTGAAGTCGATCATCCCCATGTCGTACAGCACCTTGGTGAAGAACCGGCTGTACAGCAGGTGCAGGATGGCGTGCTCGACGCCGCCGGTGTACTGGTCGACCGGCATCCACTTGCGGACCTGCTCGACGTCGAACGGCCCGTCGGTGTAGCCCGGCGAGCAGTACCGGAAGTAGTACCAGGACGAGTCGACGAAGGTGTCCATGGTGTCGGAGTCGCGCTTGGCGGCGCCGCCGCACTTGGGGCAGGAGGTGTTGACCCAGTCCTCGGCGGCGGCCAGCGGCGAGGTGCCCTTGGGCGCCAGGTCGGCGCCGCGCAGGTCGGGCAGCCGCACCGGCAGGTCCTCGTCGGGGACGGGGACCTCGCCGCAGGACTCGCAGTGCACGATCGGGATCGGGCAGCCCCAGAACCGCTGCCGGGACACCAGCCAGTCGCGCAGCCGGTAGTTGACCGAGGCCTTCCCCAGGCCCTTGGCCTCCAGGATCTCGATGGCCCTGGCGATGGCGTCGGCCTTGCTCAGCCCGTCCAGCGGGCCGGAGTTGACCAGGCGGCCGTCGCCGACGGTGGCGACGCCGGTCTCGGCCGGGTCCGCCTCGCCGGTGTCGACCACGACCCGCACCGGCAGCCCGAACCTGCGGGCGAAGTCCAGGTCGCGCTGGTCGTGCGCGGGCACCGCCATGATCGCGCCGTGCCCGTACTCGGCCAGCACGTAGTCCGAGGCCCACACCGGGATGCGCTCGCCGTTCAGCGGGTTGACCGCGTACCGGCCCAGGAAGACGCCGGTCTTCTCGCGCTCGGTGGACAGCCGGTCGATCTCGCTCTCACGGGAGACCTGCTCGCGGTAGGCCTCGAACTCGGCGCGCTGCTCGGGCGCGCAGATCTCGGCGGCCAGCGGCGCGTCCGCGGCGACCACGAAGAACGTCGCCCCGTACAGGGTGTCGGGCCGGGTGGTGAAGACGGTGACCGGCTCGTCGCGCCCCTCGATGGTGAACTGCACGTCGGCGCCGGTGGACCGGCCGATCCAGTTGCGCTGCATCAGCAGCACCCGGTCCGGCCACTTGCCCTCCAGCTGCCGCATGTCGTCCAGCAGCCGGTCGGCGTACTCGGTGATGCGGAAGTACCACTGGGTCAGCACGCGCCGCTCGACCAAGGCGCCGCAGCGCTCGCAGTGCCCGCCGACGACCTGCTCGTTGGCCAGCACGGTCTGGTCGTTGGGGCACCAGTTGACCTGGCCGCCCTTACGGTAGGCCAGACCCCGCTCGTAGAAGCGCAGGAACAGCCACTGCGTCCACTTGTAGTACTCGGGGTCGGAGGTGTGCAGCCGCCGCGACCAGTCGAACGACGGGGCGTAGCGGTGGAACGAGGCCGCCTGGGTCTCGATGTTGGCGTACGTCCACGTCGCCGGGTGCTCGTTGCGCTTGATGGCGGCGTTCTCGGCGGGCAGGCCGAAGGAGTCCCAGCCGATCGGGTGCAGCACGTTGTAGCCGCGCTGGAACCAGTAGCGGGCCGGCACGTCGCCGATGGCGAACGCCTCGGCGTGCCCCATGTGCAGGTCGCCGGAGGGGTAGGGGAACATGTCGAGCGCATAGCGCCGCTCGCGGGGGTCGTCGGCCGACTCCTCGGCGCGGTACGGGTCCATCTCCGCCCAGCGGGCCTGCCACTTGTCCTGCACCGCCCGCGGGTCGTAGGAGTCGGGGGCCGTGACCCCGCCCCCCGACGCGTCGCGGGTGCTCTCGTCGGTGCTCACGTTCACCAACTCCGGTCTTCAGATACGGACGTACGAGGGTCGTACAGACTGCCTGGGAATCGTCGCCGGCCGGGCCTCTTACATGACAAGACCCCTCGCACAGGAGGGGTCGCCGCGCAGACTCGGAAGGTCAGCGCGGCGGGCCGAGAAGCAGGCGCGCTCGCATATCAACAAGGGTAGCGCAGCGGCAAGCGGGACGCCCAAGGGTCGCCCGAGGGGCGTCCGCGGCGGCCCCGGTTGTGCCGCCGTCGCGCCCCGCGCGGGGCGCGCGGGGCGCCGCGCACAAGGGCGGACCGGGAGGTGACCCGGGTCACCCATAAGGGATTACTTGCGGGTAGCGTCGATATCGCCTGGTAGGCCAGGATGTTCCCCACCAATCGCCGTGTGAGCGCACGCACATGGCGGCCATCTCGCGAGGAGTACCATGCTCAACCTCTCCATCCTTCTCGAGGACGCCGCGCGGGAGACCCCGGACCGGGAGGCCGTGGTCTTCGGCGAGATGCGGCTGTCGTACGCGTTCGTCGACGCCGTGGCCAACCAGGTGGCGAACCTGCTGGTCTCGCGGGGCATCAAGCCGGGGGACAAGATCGCGCTCTCCTCGCCCAACCTGCCGTACTTCCCGATGGTGTACTTCGGGGCGCTCAAGGCCGGCGCCGTGGTGGTCCCGCTGAACGTGCTGCTCAAGCCGCGCGAGATCGCCTACCACCTGAACGACTCCGAGGCCAGGGCGTTCTTCTGCTTCCAGGGCACCCCCGAGCTGCCCCTGGGCGAGACGGGGTGGGCCGGCTTCCAGGAGGCGGCCGGCTGCGAACACTTCTTCCTGCTGCCGGCCGGGCTGGACGTCACCGAGTCGCCGTTCGAGGGCGCCGAGCTGTTCTGGGCGGCGCTGCAGGGCCAGCCGAACACGTTCGAGTCGGTGGTCACCCGGCCCGAGGACACCGCCGTGGTGCTCTACACCAGCGGCACCACCGGCCAGCCCAAGGGCGCCGAGCTGACGCACAGCAACCTGCTGACCAACATCATGGTGGCCGACACTCTGTTCGAGCGAACGCTGCACGACACCTTCATGGTGACGCTGCCGCTGTTCCACATCTTCGGGCAGACGTGCGTGATGAACGTCGGGTTCTACCGGCGGGCCACGCTGGTGCTGGTGCCGCGCTTCGAGCCCAAGGCGGCCATCGAGCTGATGGTCAAGGAGAAGGTCAACCAGTTCGCCGGCGTGCCGACCATGTGGTGGTCGCTGCTGACCGACGACACCTCCCCCGAGGACATCGCCGCGATCCGCGAGAACCTGCGGGTGGCGGTGTCCGGCGGGGCGTCGCTGCCGATGGAGGTCCTCAAGGGGATCAAGGAGAAGTTCGGCGTCGACATCCTGGAGGGCTACGGCCTGTCGGAGACCTCCCCGGTGTGCTCGTTCAACCGTCCCGACCGGCCCACCAAGCCGGGCTCGATCGGCCTGCCGGTCTGGGGCGTGGAGATGAGGCTCGTCGACGACGACTGGAAGACCATCGAGGGCGAGGGCCCCGGCGAGATCGCGGTGCGCGGCCCGAACGTGATGAAGGGCTACTACAAGCGCCCCGAGGCCACCGCCGAGGCGATCCGCGACGGCTGGTTCCGCACCGGCGACATCGCCCGCCGGGACGAGGACGGCTACTACTACATCATCGACCGGTCCAAGGACATGATCATCCGCGGCGGCTACAACGTGTACCCGCGCGAGATCGAGGAGGTCCTGATGACCCACCCCGACGTCTCGCTGGCCGCGGTGGTGGGCGTGCCGCACGAGTCCCACGGCGAGGAGATCAAGGCGTACGTCATCCGCAAGCCCGGGGCCACCGTGACCGAGCAGGAACTGGTGGAGTGGGGCAAGCAGCAGTTCGCCAACTACAAGTACCCGCGGATCGTGGAGTTCCGCGACGAGCTGCCGATGACCGCCACCGGCAAGATCCTCAAGCGCGAGCTCCGCTAGTCCCCGCCCGCCGCAGGCGCGGACGGTCGTGAACCCGGGCGGCGGCCTCGGCCGCCGCCCGGTCCCGTTCTCCCGGCGCGGACGGCTAGTCGCCCTGCTCCCCCACCGCGGCGCCGGCGGTGAGGTCCTGGGTGCCCACCACGCGCAGCAGCCTGAGCGCCTCGTACGCCGGGGTCCCGGGCGCCGCCGTGTAGAGCACGACGCGCTGGTCGCGGTCGGGGACGAGCAGCACGTCGCAGTGCAGCTCGATCGGCCCCACGACCGGGTGCCGCACCACCTTGACCTCGCTCTGCCGCACCGCGACCTCGCGTTCGGCCCACAGCCGCGCGAACAGCTCGCTGCCCTCCAGCAGTTCGTTCACCAGCCCGGTGACCCCCGGGTCGTCGGGGTAGCGGCCGGCGGCGGCGCGCAGGTCGGCGACGCTGGTGCGGGCGAACGACCCGTACTCCCCGTCGGCGGTGAGCCGGCTCGACTGCGGTGACAGGAAGAACGAGCGCAGCGGGTTGCGGTCGCGCGGCGGCAGCCGGGACAGGCCGGGCAGCAGGGCGGCGGCCATCGCGTTCCAGGCGAGGACGTCGTACTTGGCGTCCATCACGAACGCCGGGGTGTCGTCGAGCCGGTCCAGCAGGTGCAGGATGCCGGCGGGCACGTCCTGCGGCGGTCCGGGCCTGGGCTGCGGCGGCTCGCCCGCCAGGTGGTGCAGGTGGTCGCGTTCGGCGTCGGTCAGCCGCAGCGCGCGGGCCAGGGAGCCGAGGATCTGCCGGGACGGGCGGGGGCCGCGGGCCTGCTCCAGCCGGATGTAGTAGTCCACGGACATGCCCGCCAGGCGGGCCACCTCCTCACGCCGCAGTCCCGGTGTGCGCCGCCGTGTCCCGGCCTCCAGTCCCACGTCCTCGGGCCTGATCCGGGCGCGCCGCGAGCGGAGGAAGTCCGCCAGTTCCCGCCTGTCCATGCCCTCCAGGATGCGGGCCGCGGGCACCGGCCGGTACGCCCCAGGGTGGTATCGCCGGTCCCAGCCTCCGGCGGTCTCTGGTGGCGGCGCGCGCCGCCGCGTTCAGTGGGCGTCATGAGCATGACGATCGCCCTGGTCACCGGGGCCAACAAGGGAATCGGGCTGGAGACCGCGCGGCGGCTGGGCGCCGGCGGCGTCACGGTGCTGGTGGGTGCGCGCGACCCCGAGCGCGGCGAGCGGGCCGCGGCCGGGCTGCGCGAGGAGGGCGCCGACGCGCGGTTCGTGCGGATCGACGTCTCCGACGAGGAGTCGGCGGCCAAGGCCGCCGCGTGGATCGACGGCGAGTTCGGCCGGCTGGACGTCCTGGTCAACAATGCCGGGATCATGATCGACATGGCGCCGCCGAGCGGGACTCCGTTGTCGGTGCTGCGGGAGACGTTCGCGACGAACGTGTTCGGCATGGTGGCGGTGACGAACGCGATGCTGCCGCTGCTGCGCCGCTCGGCCGCCGCGCGGATCGTGAACGTGTCCAGCGACCTGGGCTCGCTCGGCCTGATGTCGGACCCGTCGTACGCGCACTACGCGTTCAACCTGCTGGCCTACAACACCTCCAAGTCGGCGGTGAACGCGTTGACCGTCTGCTACGCCAAGGAACTGGCGGACACGCCGATCAAGGTGAACGCGGTCGACCCCGGCTACTGCGCGACGGACCTGAACGCGCACACCGGCCCGCGCACCGCCGAGGCCGGGGCAGCGGAGGTCGCGCGGCTGGCGGTCCTGCCCGATGACGGCCCGACCGGCGGCTGCTTCATGGACGATCCCGAGCCGGGCACAATCATCCCCTGGTGACCGTCTCCCGGTGGGGGCGTGCACGGGGGGCACGCCCCCACCGGGAGACGGTCAGATCTCGTACGGCAGGCGCTTGATGCCGTTGATGAAGTTGGACAGCAGCCGGTCCGGCTCGCCGGCCGCGCGGATGTCCGGGACCTGCTTGAACAGCTCGCGGAACATCACGGTGATCTCCCGGCGGGCCAGGTGGGCGCCCAGGCAGAAGTGCGGGCCGGGGCCGCCGAAGCCGACGTGCGGGTTGGGCGAGCGGAGGATGTCGAACTTCTCGGGGTCGGTGAAGACCGACTCGTCGCGGTTGGCCGACCAGTAGTACAGCAGCAGCTTGTCGCCGGCCTTGATCTCGTGCTCGTTCAGGGTGGTGTCGCGGGTGGCGGTGCGCCGCATCCAGATGACCGGGGAGGTGTAGCGGACGATCTCCTCGACCGCCCCGGCGATGCGGCCCTCGAAGTCCTCGGTGAGCAGCGCCCGCTGGTCGGGGTGGCGGGTGAACAGGTTCAGGCCGTGCGCGATGGCGTTGCGGGTGGTCTCGTTGCCCGCCACCACCAGCAGGATGAAGAACGAGCCCAGTTCCTGGTCGGTCAGCGACTCGCCGTCGATGTTGGCGTTCACCAGCGCCGAGGTCAGGTCGTCGGTGGGCGTGGCGCGGCGCTGCCGGCCGAGGTCCTCGACGATGTCCTTGAGGGTCTGCCCGGCGGTCAGCAGGCCGGTGGCGACGGCCTCGAAGTCCTCGATGTCCACGAACTCCGGGTCGCCCCCGGCCAGGATGACGTTGGTGCAGTCGAGCACCGTCTGGTAGTGCTCGTCGGGGATGCCCATCAGCTCGCAGATGATGGTGAGCGGGAGCCGGGCGGCCACGTCGGAGACGAACTCGCCGGTGCCCCCGCCGTCGCGGACGCGGCCGACGATCCGCGCGGCGACCTCCTCCACGTGGTCCTCGAACCGCTGGATCATCCGCGGGGAGAACGCCCGGGAGACCACCCGGCGGATCTTGGCGTGCCGGGGGTCGTCCATGTTGATCAGCGAGCCGAAGTACTCGTTCAGGTCGTCCGGCATGTCCGGGATGCTGATCGCGCCGCGTCCGGAGCAGAAGTCCTGCGGCCGGCGGGAGGCCTCGATCACGTCGGCGTGCCGGGTCAGCGCGTAGTAGCCGGGTCCGGGTTCCATGAACGTGACGGGCTCGTCGTAGTGCGGCAGGCCGGGCTCGAACCGCAGGGTGCGGAACGCCTCGGCCCGCCACTCCAGGGGACGCTCCCAGAACTCCCAGCTGGTGAGGTCGATGTCGGCTGCCTTGATCACGCGGGGACCCCCACTAGAACCCAGTTCGGTTTACACGAAGTGTGCCAAAGTAAAGCGCTGCGCACCAGCCCTTCCGGTCAGGTCAGCCACCCCAGGACGTGCGCGTTGACCTCGCCGGGCCGTTCCAGGTGCAGGAAGTGTCCCGCGCCCTCGACCAGCTCCACGCGCGATCCGGGCGGAAGGTGCTCCAGCGGCCCGGTCGCGCCCCCGGCGGTCTCGACGCTCAGGCAGCCGTCGTCCACCCCGTGCAGGTAGAGGACGGGCGGCCGCCCCGCCTTGTCCGCCTTGTCCGCCTTGTCGGCCGCCGCCTGCGCGGCCTCGTAGGCCGGAACGTGCCGGGAGGGGTCCAGCATGGCGCGGTAGTAGCCCACCACGGCGGCGATGTTGGCGGGGGTGGCCAGGCAGTCCATCACGTGCCGCACGTCCTCGGCCGCGTCGTACCCGGGCGACCAGTCCCGCCACAGGCCCTCCACGAACGCCCGGTTGAGCGCCATCTCGGCCAGCGGAGTCTGGAACACGAAGATGTAGAACGACCGCCTGAGCTGCTCGTAGGACAGGAACCCGGCCGCCACCACGGGGATCGGGGGCAGCGCCAGCGTCACCGCCCGCCGCCAGCGGTCCGGCTGCTGGGCCAGGGCGGCGTAGGTGGCGGCGGCGCCCCAGTCGTGCCCGATCAGCACCGCGTCCGGACCGCCGCCGAGCGCCTCGTGCAGGGCGTTCGCGTCCGCCCCGAGCGCCCCGGTCTGGTACGCCCCGTCCTCCGGCACCGAGGTCGGGGCGTACCCGCGCATGAACGGGGCGACCGCGCGGTATCCGGCCGCGGCCAGCTCCGGCAGCAGGTGCCGCCAGGTGTGCGCGGAGTCGGGGAACCCGTGCAGGCACAGCGCCAGCGGGCCGTCCGGCGGCCCCTCGGCCAGGTACCCGAACTCCAGGCCGTTCGCGGTGATGGTGTGCACGCTCGCCTCCCGCCGGTGATCGCCGGAGCCGACGGTACGCCGACCGAGCGGCGTTCGGTAGGGATCGGTAACCCGGCCGCAACCCAACTCTGCGGATATCGTGCCAGAATCCAGCAATGGCAAATGAATCAGTTGTCAGATACGATCCGGGCAACTGGATCGCTTGCACAAAGCGAGCAGATCGCACTCCCAGCACGAGGGACCAGTAATGACGGACCTGCAGAACGCCGCCCGCGACCACCTGTGGATGCACTTCACCCGGCACTCGACGTTCGAGAACGGCGGCGAGGTCCCCGTGATCGTGCGCGGCGAGGGCGCCTATGTCTACGACGACCGCGGCCGCCGCTACCTGGACGGGCTGGCCGGGCTGTTCGTCAGCCAGGTCGGGCACGGCCGCGCCGAACTCGCCGAGGCCGCCGCCAAGCAGGCCGCCGAGCTGGCGTTCTTCCCGGTCTGGTCGTACGCCCACCCCAAGGCCGTCGAGCTGGCCGAACGGCTGGCCGCGCTGGCCCCCGGCGACCTGAACCGGGTCTTCCTCACCACCGGCGGCGGCGAGGCCGTCGAGAGCGCCTGGAAGCTGGCCAAGCAGTACTTCAAGCTCACCGGCAGGCCCACCAAGCACAAGGTGATCACCCGGGCCATCGCCTACCACGGCACCACCCACGGGGCGCTGTCGCTGACCGGGCTGCCCGGTCTGAAGGCCCCGTTCGAGCCGCTGGTGCCCAGCACGTTCCGGGTGCCCAACACCAACCTCTACCGCGCCCCGCTGCACGGCGACGACCCCGAGGCGTTCGGCCGCTGGGCCGCCGACCGCATCGAGGAGGCCATCGAGTTCGAGGGACCCGACACGGTGGCGGCGGTGTTCCTGGAGCCGGTGCAGAACGCCGGCGGCTGCTTCCCGCCGCCGCCCGGCTACTTCGAGCGGGTCCGCCAGATCTGCGACCGGCACGACGTGCTGCTGGTGTCCGACGAGGTGATCTGCGCGTTCGGGCGGCTGGGCACCATGTTCGGCGCCGAGCGCTACGGCTACCGGCCCGACATCATCACCTTCGCCAAGGGCGTCACCTCCGGCTACTCCCCGCTGGGCGGGATGCTGGTCGCCGACCACCTGTTCGAGCCGTTCCGCGAGGGCACCCGGATGTTCTCGCACGGCTACACCTTCGGCGGGCATCCGGTGTCGGCGGCGGTGGCGCTGGCCAACCTGGACGTGTTCGAGCGCGAGGACCTGCTCGGGCACGTCCGGCGCAACGCGGACGCCTTCCGCGCGACCCTGGAGAGGCTGCTGGACCTGCCGATCGTCGGGGACGTGCGCGGCGAGGGCTACTTCTACGGGATCGAGCTGGTCAAGGACAAGGCCACCAAGGAGACCTTCACCGCCGAGGAGGCCGAGCGGCTGCTGCGCGGCTTCGTCGACAGGGCCCTGTTCGAGGCCGGGCTGTACTGCCGGGCCGACGACCGCGGCGACCCGGTGGTGCAGCTGGCCCCGCCGCTGATCTGCGACCAGTCGCACTTCGACGAGATCGAGCAGATCCTGCGGTCGGTGCTGACCGAGGCCTCGAACCGGCTCTGAGGCTCAGGCGGACCGGATCAGGTCGGCGGCCTTCTCGCCGATCATGATCGCGGGCGCGTTGGTGTGGCCCCGGTTGAGGGACGGCATGACCGAGGCGTCGGCGACCCGCAGGCCCTCGATGCCCCGGACCCTCAGCTCGGGGTCCACCACGCTGTCGTCGCCGGTGCCCATCCGGCACGTCCCGGCCGGGTGGTAGAGGGTCTCGGCGTGCTCGCGGACGTATTTGGCCAGCACCTCGTCGTCCTCGGCGCCCTCCGGGTAGGGGTCCATGCAGCCCGCCGCGTACTGCTTGAGGGGAGCGGTGGCCAGCAGTTCCTCGGCCTTGCGGAGCCCGTGCATGATCCGCGGCAGGTCCCCGTCGGCCGACAGGTAACGGGGGTCGATCACCGGGGGCGCGGCCGGGTCGGGCGAGGCGAGCCGGATGCGGCCGGTGCTCTCGGGGCGCAGCAGCACCACCCCGATGGTCACGCCGTGCCCGGCCGGCGGCCGGAGCCCGTGCTCGATGAACGGGACGGGGGCGAAGATCAGCTCCAGGTCGGGGGCGGGCTGGTCGTCGCCGCTGCGCAGGAACGCCACCGCCTCCCCCACGTTCGAGGTGAACGGGCCGCGCCGGGTCAGCAGGTAGCGGGCCAGGTTGGGCAGGGTCTCGGCGGTGGCCAGGGTGATCGGCTCGGGGCAGTGCCGGGTGACGGCCGTCGCCAGGTGGTCGGCCAGGTGCTCGCCGACCGCGGGCAGTTCGTGCACGGGCTCGACGCCCACGTCCCGCAGGTGGTCGGGGTCGCCGACGCCCGACAGCATCAGCAGGTGCGGGGAGCCGACGGCCCCGGCGGACAGGACGACCTCGCGGCGGGCCGTGACGCGGGTGTCGCCGTACTCGACGGCGGTGGCGCGCCCGTTCTCGATGACGATCCGCCGGGCGTGGGCGCCGGTGAGGACGGTCAGGTTGGCGCGCTTGCGGGCGGGCCGCAGGTATCCGTCGGCGGTGCTCCACCGCTGTCCCCGGCGCTGGCTGACGGGGGTCTGCGCGCAGCCCTCGTTGGTGTCGCCGTTCGGCTCCGGGAGCCGCTCGATGCCCTGGGCCTGGCACGCCTCCAGGAACGCCAGGGTCGAGGCGTTGGGGCTGCGCTGCTCGGAGATCCACAGCGGCCCGCCGGTGCCGTAGACGCCGCCGCGGTCGCCGCCCTCGCGCCGCTCGGCCTTCTTGAAGTACGGCAGGACCTCGTCGTACGACCAGCCGGGGACGTTCCAGCCGTCGTAGTCGGCGCGGGTGCCGCGCACCCACATCATCGCGTTCATCGACGAGGAGCCGCCCAGCATCCGGCCGCGCGGCCAGTACAGCTCGCGCCCGGCCAGCTCGGGCTGGGCGACGGTGGAGTAGTTCCAGTCGCATTCGGTCTTGAACAGCTTGGCGAACGCCGCGGGGACCTTGACCTCCCGCTTCTTGTCCGGCCCGCCGGCCTCCAGCAGCGCGACCGTGACGCCCGGGTCCTCCGACAGCCTGCCCGCCAGCACGCACCCGGCCGACCCGGCCCCGACGATGACGTAGTCGAACTCCATGAGGCTCCTCCCGCCAAGGGCCGTTTCAGGGGTGGAACGACCCCTGCATGGCTCGGGCTTATCACCGGGGAGCGACGGCGTCCATGGACCGGCCGAGAACGTGATGGCGGCCCCTCCTCCGGCGTGCGCGGCCCGGGGACGGCCGCGGGCTAGCCGAGGCGGGCGGTGGTGAACCTCGCCTCGGTGTGGAGCACGAGCGCGCCGTCCGGGGTGCGCGCCGTCTCCATCACCTCGTAGGCGGCGGCGCGGGCGTCCTCGACGCGGTCCTCGGGGAGCCGTTCGAGCGTTCCGCGCCCGCCGTGCGAGCCGATCCACTCCCACCACTGGTCCGGGCCGGTGAACCTGGTCTCGAACGTGACGTTGCGGTGCTCGACGTCGGTGAATCCGCCCTCGCCGAGCACCGCGGTGACGGCCTCGGCGGAACGGAACATCTCGACCGGGCGCTTGGGCCCGCCGCCCTCCTCCTTCGGCACGAACGGCCCGATCGCCTTCATCACCCGCTCGTGCACGCCCTGGGCGGCGAACGTGCTGATCGCCAGCCTGCCGCCGGCGCGCAGCGCGCGGGCCCAGGCGGCGACCCCGGCGGCCGGGTCGGGCAGGAAGAAGATCACGAACCCGGCGGTGACCAGGTCGAACGAGCCGGGCTCGACCCCGGGGTCGGCGGCGTCGCCGATCCGCACCGTCACCTGGTCCAGGCCGCGGGCGCGGGCCTCGGCGGCGGTGGCCTCGACCATCCCGGGGGCCAGGTCCAGGCCGAGCACCTCGCCCTCCGGGCCGACCGCCTCCGCCAGCGGGAACAGGCAGTGCCCGCGGCCGCAGCCGACGTCCAGGACCCGTTCGCCCTTCCGGGGGGCCGCCCGCCGCGCCAGCTCACGGCCCATCGGGGCGAAGAACTCCGGCCCGGTCCGCTCGTAGCTGGCCGCGGAGCGGTCGAAGATCCCGGCGATGGCCGCCTTCATGTCCTGGGGGGTCGTCATGATCGCAGCATGACACGCCGCCCCGACCGCCGGCGACGACAATCGTTCTCGGCGAACGCCCGGGCCGCGCGCGCCGGTCACGGCGCCCCGGACCGGCCCATCGACCGGCAAGCAAATCGCCACAAATATCCCAAAGTGGGCGTTATGCACCCTTCGTCGGGAATGCTCGCCGCGAGTACCGACCCAGGGGGGTTTTCACCGATGACCAAGGCACGCGAAGTGATGCATGCGGGGGTGGAGTGCATCCCCATCCACGAGACGCTCGACCGCGCGGCGCAGATGATGCGCGAACTGGACGTCGGCGCCCTGCCGATCTGCGGCGACGACGACAGGCTGCACGGCATCATCACCGACCGGGACATCGTGGTGAAGTGCGTCGCGGCCGGCCGCGACCCGTCCAAGGTCACCGCCGGTGACCTCGCCCAGGGCACCCCGCGCTGGGTCGACGCCGACGCCGACGTCGAGCAGGTGATCGACGAGATGTCCACCCACCAGATCAAGCGCATCCCGGTGATGGAGAACAAGCGGCTGGTCGGCATGATCAGCGAGGCGGACCTGGGCCAGAAGCTGTCCGACGAGCAGATCGCCAAGTTCGTGGAGAAGGTCTACACCCGCCACTGATCCTCCGCATCCGATACGGGCCGGGACCCCGCGCCGCCGGCGCGCGCGTCCCGGCCCGGCCTTTTCAGCTCTGGGGCGGGCGCGGCCACGGCCACGGCAGGTTCCGGTCGTCGGTCGGGCTCGGGTCCGGGGTGCCCGTCCTCGGCGGGCGGCGGGGACGCTCACGGCTCTCGGACGGTCTCGGGGACGTGGGGGCGGCGGTGGAGACCCGCGGTTCCGCCTGCGCCCGCCGGGCGTTGCGTTCCCGCACGGTGGGCGAGACCCCCACCTGATCGTTCGGCGTCTCGTCCGGACCGTCCAGTTCCTTCAACGGCGGAACGCTCTGGGGCGGGGGCGTTCCCTGCCCTGAGCCGTCCCCTCGCCACGGTGTCAGCGGCGCCTCGGCGCCCGAGACCACGCCCACCCCCACCGCAACGAGGTAGCCCGCCAGCGCCACCCCGAGCCCCATGCCGGCCCGCCGCCACCCGGTGCCGCCGAACCCCCGTCCGGTCCCCGTTCCTTCCGGTCGCGCATGCCGGCCGCCCCTTCTCCTTCCACGCCCCCCGGGCCGCGACCCGTTCGCAGTCTGCTTCCCGGATCGCCGATCGGCCGGGGTGGGCTGCACGGCCTCGGAGCGCCGGGCGCGCAGGGACGACGTGTCCATGAGGTGCTCGACGGCCAGGTGGGCGCCGCCCGGGTGAGGGACGCCGGGCCGTGCGGTCGCGGACGAGGGCCGGGTGGTGGAAGGGTGGGGCGCGGCATAACGGGGGTGGTGGTCGTCGGCGCCCCGCGGAGCGGGCGAGGGCTCGACGGCGGGAGGACGCGGGGAGTCCTCGGGGAGGGAAGTCTGCGAGGCCACGCAGTAACAGCGTCGCGGGACCGATGTTCGTTACTCTCGCGGTCACAAATCCACACAGAATGTTATGAAAGGGGCGGAGTGCGGGACGGATCGATCGAATGATTACCCCACGCTCCACCGCAGCCTGCATCATCTACGGCATGGACGGCGCGCGGGACCGCTTCCCTGTGGCCGAGCCTTCACGAGGACACCCGGCGACCTCCGGAGCACCGCGGTCCGGGACGGCGGTCGAGGCCGAGGCGCTCGAGGAGGCCCTGCAGGCGGCGCTCAAGGGAGACGAACTGGCGTTCCGTGCCGTCTACCGGGACGTGCATCCGCGGCTGCTGCGCTATCTGCGGGCGCTGGTCGGGGCGGACGCCGACGACGTCGCCTCGGACGCGTGGCTGCAGATCGCCCGGGACCTGGGGTCGTTCCGCGGCGACTACGACCGGTTCCGCGGCTGGACCACCCGGATCGCCCGCAACCGCGCGATCGACCACCTGCGCAGGGCCGGCCGGCGGCCCGGGGTGAGCCTGCCGGTGGAGGACCTGCCCGAGCCGGTCAGCGCGCAGGACACCGAGAGCGCCGCGCTGGAACGGCTGTCCACCGAGGAGGCCGTCGCGCTGATCGCCCGGCTGCCGCAGGACCAGGCCGAGGCGGTGCTGCTGCGGGTGGTGATCGGGCTGGACGCCAAGGAGGCGGGCCGGGTGCTGGGCAAACGGGCCGGGAGCGTGCGCACCGCCGCCTACCGGGGGCTGCGCCGGCTGGCCGAGAACCTGGAACGGAAGGGCGGAGGTGAGCGCAGCGACGCGCGGACGCGGAAGGTGTGACGCGGACAGGGCCCGGAACGCAGAAGGAACGAGATGAACGCACACGGCCGTCGGATCGACCGCGAGGGCGCCGAGCAGTTGCTCGACGCCGTGGCGGCATGCGCGCGCGGCGGCCCGCAGGCCGGTCCCGGCCGGGACGGGTCCGACGACCCGCTGCGCCGGCTGCTGCTCGCGGCCGCCGCCCCCGGCGAGCCGGCCGACCCGGCCGGTGAGGAGGCCGCCGTGCGGGCGTTCCGCGAGGCGGCCGCCGCCCGGAACTCCACCAGGGCGAGCCGCCGCCGGATCACGGTGCGCTCCCTGCTGTCGGTGAAGATCGGCGTCGCACTGTTCACCGCCACGGTGGGCATCGGCTGGGCGGCGGTCGCCCATGACATCCCGCTGATCGGCGACGGCGACTCCGCGACGCCCACCGCGACCGTCTCCCCGTCCGCGTCCAAGGGCTCGCAGAACGGCCGCGGCCTGCCGGACCCCTCCGCCCCGGCGCCCACGGTCTCCCCCGAGCCGCAGACGGTGCGGCTGTGCCGCGCCTACATCGACGCCGCCGGGACCGACCCGCGGGCGGCGGCCCGCGACCCCCGCTTCGCCCCGCTCACCGCCCGGGCCGGCGGCCCCGACCGGATCGCCGCGTTCTGCAAGAGCACCCTCAAGGCCGCGACCCGCACCACGCCCCCGGCCACCGGGTCCCCGTCCAAGGACCCCGGGAACGCCCCGAGCCGTGGCCCCTCCCCCACCGTCGGCCTCCCCTCCCCGTCGACCCCCGGGATGCCGGCCCAGCAGCCGCCCCACCCGCAGAAGGCCGAGAAGCCCGAGAAGACCGGGAAACCCCAGAAGACCGGGAAGAACGAGCCTTACATCGAGGACACCGAAGACCCGCCCGGCCTCTGACAGCCGAACCTCGTCCCGTCCTTCTCGCAGACACTCCACAGGCCCCGGTTCCCGTGCGGGCGCGGCGCCGGGCATGCATGAGACGGCTCCGGCCCCGTGCGGACGGGGCCGGAGCCGGGTGACGGGTCAGACCCCCCAGTCGGGGCGCAGCGGCATCCCGGCGTCGCCGTCGTCGGTGAGCTTGACGCCGAGGATCTGGTGGAGCTGGATCCAGTTGCGTTCGAAGCCCAGACGGCAGCCGGCCATGTAGAGACGCCAGACGCGGGCGGTGCCCTCGCCGACCTCGGCGACCGCCTCGTCCCAGTGGTCGTCGAGGTTGCGGCACCAGCCCGCCAGGGTGCGGGCGTAGTGCTCGCGCAGGTTCTCCTGGTGGCGGATCTCGAAGCCGGCGTCGTTCATCTGGGACTGGATGTAGCCGGGGCCCTCCAGCTCGCCGTCGGGGAAGACGTACCGGTTGATGAAGCCGCCCTTGCGGATGGCCGGCTGGGCGTTGTCGTACCGGGTGATGCAGTGGTTGAGCAGCCGGCCGCCCGGCTTGAGCTTGCCGTACAGGAACGAGAAGTACGACGGCAGGTTGGCCTTGCCGATGTGCTCGGTCAGGCCGATGGAGCTGACCGCGTCGAAGTCGCCCTCGGTCACGTCCCGGTAGTCCAGGTGGCGGACCTCGGCCAGGTCCGACAGCCCGGCCTCGGCGATCGCCTTCTGCGCCCACTCGGCCTGCTGCTTGGACAGGGTGACGCCGAGGGCCCGCACGCCGTAGTGCCGGGCGGCGTGCATCACCATGCCGCCCCAGCCGCAGCCCACGTCCAGCAGCCGCATCCCGGGCCGCAGCCCGAGCTTCTTGGCGACCAGGTCGAACTTGTGGAACTGCGCCTCCTCCAGCGTCGAGTCCTCGGCCGGGAAACAGGCGCAGGTGTAGGCCATCGACGGGCCCAGCACCCACTCGTAGAACCGGTTGGACACGTCGTAGTGGTGCGAGATCGCCTTGGCGTCGCGCCGCTTGGTGTGCCGGAACCAGGAGGTGCGGCCGGTGCGGACCTCCTGCGGCGGCGGGTCCAGACGACGGGAGACGGCCGCACGCAGCAGCGGGTCGTCCATGACGGCGGCCAGCAGCCGCAGCCGGTCCCCGGTCGTCAGCGCGTCCGTCAGCCGCGACATCTCGCGCAGCAGCGTGTACATGTCCCCGTGGGTGTCCAGGTGCCCCGTCACGTACGCGCGGGCCAGCCCCAGCGCGCCCGGGGAGTGCACCAGGTACGAGATCGCGTACGGGGATCTGACGTGGACCTTGAGTTCGGCGTCCAGGAGGCCGGCCCGGGATCCGTCGTAGGCGGTGAGCTCCACGGGAGCGCCCTCTCCCACCAGCCGCTCGAAGATCTTCGCCAGCGTCATCGCTTCTCTCCTCTCCGGGCCCCGGACGGGGCCGCACCCCCCGGTGTTGCGGGTCAGCGTCCCCGCACGCACTTGTCGTAGAGATCGAGCAGACGCGCGTCGGGGTCGTAGGCCGACTTCAGCCGCCGATAGGTTTCCCCGTCGTAGTGCCGCCAGAACTCCTCACGCGAATAGAACGCCGTCGAGTACAGCGACTTGTGACCGTCCAGAGCGGCCACCTTCCGTTCGATCAGGCGGTTGTGGTATTCGGGCATCTGCCCGGGGGCCAGCGGAACGGTGCCCCAGAATCCGACGTTGACATATGTTTCGCCGGGATTGAGCGGATACAGCGGCCAGCGTTCGCGCGCCCGCAGCGGGCACAGCCAGATCGGGCTCATCCCGATCTTCTCGTGGAAGAAGTCCAGGAATTCCGGCAGCCGGCCGACCGGGACCTCGATGTCCTGGATGACGTCCTCGCGGGGCGGCTTGCCGGTCCACCGGTCGAGCCGGGCCTTGAAGCCGAACCGCTTCTCGTACGCCACGAGCCTGCGGTACACGTCGGACCGCTTGGCGCTGTCGGGCCACAGCCGCCGGATCACCGGGTGCTGCACACCGAGCGCGCCCGAGCACCAGAACCAGTCGGTGTCCCAGCGCCAGATGTAGTCGCGGACGGTCAGGAAGTCGATCGACCGCTGCTGGACGGAGCGGTAGTAGATCCGCTGGCCGGTGTAGTCCGACACGTACGGGGCGGTGTCGGCGTACGTCCCGATCGTCAGGTACGCCTCGCGCGGCCCGAACACCGTGCCGTCCAGGAAGTCCACCGGGTCGTCCTCGTGCACCGGGTTCTCGCACAGCTCGGCGAGCCTGGCGGCGCACTCGGCCGGGTCCTCGAACCGCAGGTGCCGCAGCCGCACGTACGGCTTGACCGGCTCCAGCTCGATCTTGAGCTTGAGGGTGTAGCCGAGCGTCCCGTACGAGTTGGGGAATCCCCAGTACAGGTCGGCGTGCTCGTTGTCGCGGGTGGCCGTGATCACCTCGCCGGCCCCGGTGATGACCTGCATCTCCAGCACCGACTCGTGCGGAAGCCCGTTGCGGAACGAGGTCGACTCGATGCCCAGGCCGGTGACCGCCCCGCCCAGCGTGATCGTCTTGAGCTGCGGCACCACCAGCGGCATCAGCCCGTGCGGCAGGGTGGCGTCGACCAGGTCCTCGTAGGTGGTCATGCCCTGCACCTCGGCGGTGCGCGCCTCGGGGTCCACCGACAGCACCCGGTGGAAGCCGGACACGTCCAGGCCCGGCGCGGTGGTGGGCTCGCGGAAGCGGAAGAGATTGGAGGTGCGTTTGGCGAGGCGTATCGGGGTTCCCGGTGGGATGCTCCGGTAGGACCTCCGCAGTGCCTCGACCGCCCGGTCGTGGTCGCCCTGGACCGCCAGCTCTGTCATCGCGCCCCTTCCCGTGACCAAGTAAACCGATCATCCCATGTCTGCTCCAGACATCCGAGTCGTTATGGTCGTCACAGAAGGCCCACGGAGGACGTCATGGGAAAGCTTTACGACCGGCTGGACGACCGGCTGCGCGCCTTCATCGCGGCCCAGCCGCTGTTCTTCGTGGCGACCGCGCCGTCGGAGGGCGGGCACGTCAACGTCTCCCCCAAGGGCTACCGCGACACGTTCGCCGTGGTCGACGACCGCACGGTGGCGTATCTGGACATGCACGGCTCGGGCGCGGAGACCATCGCCCACCTGCGGGAGAACGGCCGGATCACGGTGATGTTCTGCTCGTTCGAGCGCACCCCGAAGATCCTGCGCCTGTACGGCACCGGCCGCATCGTCACCCCCGGGGCCCCGGACTGGCCCGAGCTGAGCGCGTTGTTCCCCTCCGACATCCCCGGCCCGCGCTCCGTCATCGTGATCGCCCTCGACCGCATCGCCGACTCCTGCGGCTACGGCGTCCCCTACATGGAGTTCACCGGCGACCGCGACCACCTCAGGGACTGGGCGCTCCGCAAGACCCCCGCCGACTTCGCCGACTACCGCCGCGAGAAGAACACCACCAGCATCGACGGCCTCCCCGCCCTCCCCCTGCCCACCACCGAAGCCTCCTGATCCCGCTCACCGCCCACCCCGCAAGGCATTCCTACGAACGCTCGCCTGCCCGAGCCGACGAACAACACCCCCGCCCGCCAGCGGACCCCGCAGACGGGCGGCAATCCGCTCTCCGGTTGGCCGTGCGTGCCGCATGACGCGGATGATCGTTCGGGGTCGGCTGTTCGATGGGGCGATGGACGACGGCGACAGACTGGTCCTGTGCCGGGCGGCGCTCCGGCGGTGCCGTCATGGTGACGGCGATCTCGTGTCCGCGCTCGAGACGCTGCGACGCGCACTCCCGTTTCCCGGCGGGTCGCACCACCACCGGCACGAGGATCCCCATCTGGCGGCCAAGAGGAGGCTGCGCGCCGAGGCGGTCGTCGTGGTCGCGGAGATGTGCGCCGGTGATCCGGCCGCTCCCGCGCTGGTGGTCGCGCTGCCCCTGCTCGGCAGCATCTCCCGGGACGCCGATCATCATCGGCTGTTCCTGGATCGGTTCGGGCACCCCGATCCCCGCGTCCGTGCCGCGGCCGCCCTCGGCCTGGTCAGGCTGAACCTGTACGCCTATCCGCCGCCGATCCACGAGCCCTTGCTGGACCTGCTGGACGACGATCCGGCCGCGCATGTCAGGGCCTCGGTCGCACGGATCCTGTGGCTCGTCGACCGTCCCTACGGCCGTCCCGCCTCCGGGTTGCCCCGCAGGCTGCTCACGGTCGCGCTGCACGACCCCGATCCCGGGGTACGCGCGGCGGCCTTCGACGAGATCGAACGCTACTGCCGCCTGGGCAACGCCTTCGCCTGCGAGCACATGAGCCTGATCGGCCGCTCACCCGCCCATCCGCCGCCGTCCGGCCCGTATCAGGAGCCCGTAGCGCCGCCCGACGACGACCCCTGGGCGCCCCCGAAACGATGACCCGGGCTCCCGTCGCAGAAGGCATGGCGGCCCCGCCGGCCCCTGCGGCTCGTCCCGGCAGGCGACACCGTCCGCTGGAACGGCCGCCGCAACCCGTCCGGCATCATGCGCGGATGCGGGCCGTCTGATCGTCCGGTCACCTGATCAGGCGCAGGATCCAGGGGTAGCGGAAGTCCTGGCCGCCGAGCGCGAACACCGCCGCGATCGCCGCGACGATCCAGGTCACCGCGTACAGGACGCCGCCCAGCCCGAACGTCACGATCGTCACCAGCAGCAGCGTCAGCTGGAAGTTCACCGCCTCGGCCGCCTGACGGCGCACGTACGCCGACCGCTGTCCGCCCAGCAGCATGATCACCAGCGCCGGGACGATCAGCGGCGCCACTCCCGACCCGTGCGCCAGCGCCGCCCACATCCGATCCTCCCCGTCAGGGGCCTGCTCGACCGCCTTGCCCGGCAGCGCCTGGAGCCCGGGCCGTCCCAGGTCCGACGCCACCGCCGCCAGATCGGCCCGGGTCTTGGCCGTCATCGCCAGATGCATCCGCATCTCGAACTCGTCATGCTCCAGCCGCCCCTCCGCGTACGCCTCCTTGAGCAGCTCGAGCACCGGCTCCCGCTCCGAGTCCGAAACCCTCAGCCCGACACCTGCATATCCACCGTCATCCATGCCTCCATCCTGCTAACCCCTCCTCTGTGTCACCATCGGGGAAGACCCTGACCCATCCCCCATTCCGCCTCATCCCGGAGCCTCCCCTCCCGCCGGCCGCACCGGCGTCGGCGAGGGCGGCCGGCCCGGGTCCGTCCAGGGTCGGCGCGGGCGTTCCCTCCGAGCGGGCGGCGTCCGATTTCGGCCGGTCGGTGCACGGATGGCGGCGGACGGCCTAAGGTGTCGGGAACCGGCCGGGGAGAACGGCCGTTGTCGTGTTTACCGGACAGTGGACATCCGTACGGGGGATCGGAGTGCCACGCACACCGAATGGCAGGGCAGTCGGATGAGGTTCCGTGACCGATTCGGCCTCCGCAAGTCGCGCGGTCCCAGGGTCAACAGGTTCGACCGCGAGGCGACCGACGCCGACATCGAGGCGCTGATCGCGTTCGCGCGCAGCAGGCAGGGCGTGGAGTTCTTCGTCGAGCCGGAGACCTTCGCCACCGACACCACCGCGGTCGCGGTCGCCGCCGACGGCGAGTGGACCCGCCGCCGCGTCGGCTCCCCGCAGGTCATCCACAAGGTCGCCCGCGACCTCCGGCTCCCGGTGTACGACGTCCAGCTCGTCGGCTACCCGCCCCGGATGCGCGCCTGGAACGAACGCAACCGCGACCGCCGTCTCGACCCCGGCACCCCCGGCGAGGCCGTCTCCTGACCCCGCCCGGCTCTCCACCGGCGCGGATCCCCCGCCGCCTGCGGAGAACCCAGGCCGGTCGCCGGGCGGGGTTTGCCAGACGGGTTCTAGTGTCGTGAGTCAATAATTCATTGTCACCCGTTAGGCTAGGGCGATGCCGAGCCCGAAGCTTGCTCCCGTGGTGTTGTCCGATGAGGAACGGTCGGTGCTGACCGGGTGGGCGCGTCGCCGGAAGACCTCGCAGGCGTTGGCGTTGCGGTCGCGGATCGTGCTGGCCTGTGCGGAGGGCGGCACGATCGGTGAGGTCGCACGGCAGGTCGGGGTCTCGCGGAACACGGTGTCGAAGTGGCGTTCACGGTTTGTGGCCGACCGGCTGGAGGGCCTGTCGGACGAGCCGCGTCCGGGCCGGCCGCGCTCGATCACCGATGAGCGGGTCGAGCAGGTCATCGCCAAGACGCTGGAGGAGACGCCCGGGCGCGACACCCACTGGTCGACCCGGTCGATGGCGTCGGCGACCGGGATGTCGCAGTCGGCCATTTCCCGGATCTGGCGGGCTTTCGGGCTCAAGCCGCATGCGATCGAGACCTGGAAGCTGTCGGCCGATCCGCAGTTCATCGACAAGGTCCGCGACGTCGTGGGCCTGTACCTGAATCCGCCCGAGAACGCCCTGGTCCTGGCCGTCGACGAGAAGAGCCAGATCCAGGCGATCGACCGCACCGCCCCCATCCTGCCGATCATGCCCACCACGCCGGCCAGGATGACGCACGACTACGTCCGGCACGGCACCACCAGCCTGTTCGCCGCCCTGGACATCGCCGGCGGTTCGGTCATCGCCCAGCATTACCGCAGGCACCGCCATCAGGAGTTCCTGCGCTTTTTGAAGCTGATCGACGCCGCGGTCCCCAAGGAGCTGGACCTGCACCTGGTGCTGGACAACTACGCCACCCACAAGACCCCCAAGGTGAAGGAATGGCTCTTGCGCCACCCGCGGTTCCACCTGCACTTCACCCCCACCGGCAGTTCATGGCTGAACCTGGTGGAACGCTGGTTCGCCGAACTGACCAACCGCAAACTCCGCCGCTCCGCCCACCGCAGCGTCACCGAACTCGAAGCCGACGTCCGCCGGTGGATCAACGAGTGGAACACCGACCCCAAGCCGTTCGTGTGGACCAAGACCGCCGACGAGATCCTCGACACCCTCGGCGCCTACTGCCAACGAATTAACGACTCACGACACTAGGGCGGGGTGGGTTCCTCCTGTTCGGCGTAGGCGGTGGCCAGTTGTTCGGGGGTCATGTGCAGGCGGGCGCGGCTCGGGGGGATGGCGGCGTGGATCACCTCGCGGAGCAGTGCGGCCAGGGAGTAGGCGGGGTCGGCCTCGGCGGCCCGGTCGAGGGCCACGTTGGCCAGGCCGCCGTCGCCGGTGCAGTAGGCGGCGTACGCCAGGAGGCAGGCGGGGGCCGGGACGTAGGGGGAGTGCACGCGTTGGACGACGTGGCGCCAGAGGGTGATGTCGTTCGCCGGGTCGTCGGCGTTGATGCGGACCCATGCCTCGTCGCGTACGCGCAGGTCGGTGAGGAGGACGCCCAGCCAGGCGGTCTCGTCGTCGGTGGGGAGGGCGTCCGGCACGGCGGCGGTGAGGCGGGTGACGAGGGGGACGGCCTCCTTGACCATGTCGGCGCGGATCTCCTTGGAGGGGCGGCCGGTGGCGATCCAGCCGATGAGGCGTCTTTCGGCCCGGCCGGTGGCCGCGCGGATGCGGCCGTCCGTGTCGGGCAGGCGGCGGACGCTCTCCACGAGGGCGTCCCGGTCGGGGTAGGCGGCGTGGCCGGCGAGGGTGGCTTCGGCGGCGACGATGCTGGAGGAGATGTCGTACGGGGTGCCGTCCGCAGGGCAGCAGCCGGGGTTGTCGCACAGGTACGACCACCAGCGGCCGTCATGGACGCGCAGGGCCTCCTGGATGGAGATGCCGTGGGCCTCCAGGGAGCGGCGGGTGACGTCGATGACCGGGGCGACGTGCTCGGCGTCGCCGTAGCCGAGGAGCATGGCGTGGTGGAAGCCGTTCCGGGTGAGCGCCTCGGCCACGCGGTCGGCGAGGGAGTGCGCCAGGTCGGCCTCTCCGGGATGCGGTAAATCGAGCCGCATCGCGCAGGTGTTCCCGCCGGTGCCGGCATAGCCCACGGCGACGAGGCTGTGCGCGGGGTGGAAGCCCAGCAGGTACGGAACGGCGGAGACGGCGTCCTGCGGCGACCGGATCGTCAGGGTGGGCCGGTCGGCGCGTGCGGTGGGGTTGTTCATGGCGTCGAGCCTGCCAACGCCCGCCGCATATCGGAATGCGGAAAGCGAACTGTGGACAACCGTCCAAAACAGCGGCCGCCGTGCACGGCGAGGACCGGTTCACGACAGCGGGCGACATGCTCCGCCACCAGCGCAGGAGCCTCGCCGTACCCGTATGAGCCATCATCCGCCCATATGCGACGACCACGCCCCCGGCTCACAGAAGGGCCGCGGGTGACGGGACGCGGGTGACGGGGATTCCCGCCTCCTCGGCGAGCTGTGCGAAGCGGATCGCGTTCCGTACCGCCGCGCCGTTCGGGTCGTTGTTGAAGTACACGAAGAACGGCTCCCCCATGTCACCGAGCCGTTCCACCCACGTCAGGAGCGTCGCGTCGTCATAGTCGGGCCATTCCTCCGAGGCCCCCTCGTGCAGTCGCAGATACCCCCAGGACGCGGTGCGCCACAGCGGCGTCAACGCGCGCCCCAGCCGGTCCGCCCAGCACAAGGCCGCGTTCCGCGCCGTCAGCAGTTCCCGTATCTGTGGGGTGTACCAACTGTCGTGCCGTGGCTCGACGACCACGTCCACCCCGGGCGGAAAGGCGTCCAGGCAGTCGGCCAGCAACGCCGCGTCCGCCCGCAGCGTCGGGGGGAGCTGCAACAGGATCGGCCCGAGCCGGTCCCCCAGTCCCCGCGCCACCGACAGCAGCCGCCGCACCGGCTCGGACGGGTCCTGCAACCGCCGCACATGCGTCAGGTACCGGCTGGCCTTCACCGCCATGACGAAGTCGTCCGGCGTGCGTTCCCGCCAGGCCCGGAACGTCTCCGGTGAGGGCAGCCGGTAGAACGCCGCATTGATCTCCACGGTGGCGAAATTCCGCGCGTAGTGCTCCAGCCACCGCTTCTGGGGGACGCCCTCGTACAGGCGTCCCCGCCAATCCCTGTACTGCCAGCCCGACGTCCCGATCAGCAGTGGGCCCTTCCTCACGTCGCCACGGTCGCGATCGACGGCGCCACCCCGCGCCGCTCGCTGCGAAGGGCCCACTGTCATGGTCGGGCTTTTACCCGGCATGCCCCGGGCAAACGGTCACGGCGTCAGCGTCAGGGTGTGCTCGGCCGCGCGGCGTACCGATTCGGGGCGGGAGCGCATCGGGATCGTGCCGCCGGTGGCCCACAGTTCCGACTGGTCGGAGTAGTTGTCGTGGAACGCGTGCCCCGACGCCCCGGTCAGGTTGATCCACCGGGAGCGGTCCATGTCGGCCAGGTCCACGACCATCCGCATGGACGGCACCCACGTGACCTCGTACCCCTCCTGGGCGTTCCAGCCGGTGGCGTTCACGATCGACGCCCCGCCCGACACGTTCAGCGGCCCGCGGTTGAACAGCCACTCGATGGGCGCGATCCCCGACGTGCCGAACGTGCTGTTGGTGAGCTCCAGCGTGTGCAGGTCGCCCCACTTCCACTCGCCCGCGTCGGATCCCAGCCGCTCGGTCAGTTCCGCGTGGGCGTCGGCTACGGCCCGGCGCAGGATGTCGTCCCGCGTCTCCTTGGCCGACCCTGTGCGCACGTCGTCCCACCACGGGTCGTCCGGCCGTTCCAGCAACGCCCGTACGGCCTCGAACCACCGGTCGTTGCCGTCAGGGCGCGCCCCTGTGGGCAGCTCGTCGTTGAACGCCCTGAGCAACAGGTGCCGCCATATGGCGTTGAAGTACGCCGCAGGCGCGGAGTCCCGCCCCTGCTGGTAGTCCCAGCCCCGCAGCATGGACACATCAGGCCCGCCCACCCGCAGCAGATGCGGCACCAGGACAGGCGCGAACCCGTTGCGGTTGTCCATCTGGATCCGCCCCATCGCGGCCACGTCCACCCGGGCCGCAGACCGCAGCAGCTCGTCGATCCGCTGGGCGCGGTATCCGTACGACCAGTCCTTGGTCAGCAGGTGCTGGTACTGCGGCCCGATGGCGGAGTTGTTGGCCGTGACGATGTAACCGCTCCGCGGGTTGTAGACGGTGGGCAGCTCATCGAACGGGATGTAGCCCTCCCACTCGTACTCCCCCGTCCATCCGGGCACCGGCCACGTGCCGTCCCCCTTGGAACGCACCGGAATCCGCCCCGGCGCCTGGTAACCGATGTTGCCGTCCACGTCCGCGTACACCAGGTTCTGCGCCGGCACGTCGAACTTGGCCGCCGCCGCGCGGAACTGCTCCCAGTTCTGCGCCGTGTTCATGGCCGCGATGGCGTCCGCGGTGGGACGGGGCTCCAACGCCACCCACCGCAACGCCACGGCCATCCCGCGCCCCGCGGTCTTGGCGTCGTCCAGCACGTCGGAGATCAGCGGTCCGTGCCGGGTCGAGCGCACGGTGAGCCGCACCGGCTCCGAGGCCCCCGCCACCTTGATCTCCTCGACCCGGGTCTGCAGCGGGACCTGCTCCCCCTTGTACTCGTAGGCGGCCCCGTTCACCTTCTCCAGGTACAGGTCCGTGACGTCGGGCCCGAGGTTGGTGAAGCCCCAGGCGATCCGCCCGTTGTGCCCGATGACCACCCCGGGCAGTCCCGAGAACGTGAACCCGGTGACATCGAACGGGCACGACGCGGACACCCGTGTGCAGTGCAGCCCCGCCTGGTACCAGATCGACGGCATGCCGGGCGCCAGGTGCGGGTCGTTGGCCAGCAACGGCCTGCCCGTGGTGGTGCGGCTCCCCGCGACCACCCAGGAGTTGGAGCCGATGCCGGGCGCGCCGTTCCCCATCATCGTCGGCATCGCCGCCACGGCACGTTCCACTCCGCCCAGCACGTCCTGCAGCGCCGAGCTGAGCACCCGTGCCCGTGCGGCCTCCCCCGCAGGCCGGAACTCCCCGTCGGTGACCTCACCGCCGGTGACGATCGACGGCCACCGCGAGTGGTCGTAGTCCGGGTAGAGCTGCGCGACCCGTTCGGCGGGGACCTTGGTGGCGGCCAGGGCGCGTCCCAGCTCGTCCTCCATGTTGGAACGCAGGTCCCAGGCCATCGCCTTGAGCCACGCCACCGAGTCTGCGGGCGTCCACGGCTCGGGCTTGTAGCCGGAACGCTGGAACCCCAGTACGGCGTACTCCAGGCTTTGCGTCGAGGTCTCCGGATGCTGCCGGAGCCAGGCGTTCACGCCCTCGGCGTAGGCCTCCAGATACCGCCGGGTGTCCGGTGCCAGGAGCGCGATCTCCTGTTCGGCGACCCGCCGCCACCCCATCGTGCGCACGACCTTGTCGGTCTCCAGGGTGGTCTCGCCGAACAGCTCCGACAGCCGCCCGGCGGTGATGTGCCGCCGCAGGTCCATTTCCCAGAACCGGTCCTGGGCGTGCACGTAACCCTGGGCCCGCATCAGGTCCTCACCGGAGCCCGCGTAAATGTGCGGGACCCCCCACCGGTCGCGGTGAACGGTGACCTCGGCCCCCAGCCCGGGCAGCCGTACCTCCCCGTCAAGGGAGGGGAACGACCGCCGTACTGTCCACGTCACCCACAAGGTCAGCACCAGGGCCAGCACCAGCACCGCCGCCACGACGCGCACCGCCCAGCGCGCGGGCCGGGGCCACCGGGTCCGGGCCGCCGCTTTTTCAACGGGCTCGCCGGTCGGGCGTTCCCCGTCCCCGCCCGCCGGATCCGGGGCCGGGGCGGGGCGGCGGCGACGTTGAAAAAGGTTCACTCGGGGCTCCTTCCACGCGGGGGTTTCCGCAGCTTAGGGCAGGAGCGCCCGATTTCGCGCGGGTGTCGCCGCCGGGCGGATCCGCTCCGGCTTCACAGCCGCCTTCACTGGACCTCGAGCGTGGTTGTGGGATTCTTGGCGTGATCGTGACGGCGATGTGAGCAACGGAAAAGGTCCTCAATGGCGAGCGAACTCGATCCGCCGGCGGCCGCGGTGTTCCGGTCCCTTGCGGAGGCCATGGCCGACGCCGCCCCGGACGGCTGCACGGCGGCCGTGCTGACGTGCGACGTGAGCGCCGGGGCCGCCCGCTACGGGCTGGTCTTCGAGCGTCCGGACGGCGAGATCCGCAACGCCCCGCCGTTGAGCGGGCTGATGGACCGGTTCCGCGAGGACCTCCGGAAGATCGTCGAGCGGGATGCCGACGGCGCGGCCGGGATCGAGGTGACGGTGCGGGCCTCCGGGGACTACACGGCGGTCGTCAGCCCGCGGGGCGGGCACCAGCCCTGGCCGGGGTTCGGCTGCCAGATCTTCGTCATCGACCACGATCACCTGCCGCCGCAGCCGGGCGAGGAGCAGGAGGGCCCGGCCGACCCCGCGCCCGCCGGGGACCCCGAGGAGGCCGTCCGGCTGCTGCGCGAGGTGCTCGCCCTCAAGCAGGAGATCGTCGAGCACGCCGAGGAGCCCCGTCCCCCGGTCGCGCCGGAACGGCTGACCGCCCTGGGCGCGCCCGCGGACCTGGCGGCGCTGTACGGGGTGACCGACGGCCATCCGCTGATGTTCAACGGCTACGAGTGGATGTCGCTGGACGAGCTGCGGGCGCGCATGGACGCCCGCCTGCGCTGGTGGCCGGGCTGGGAGCTGGGGTGGGACGACACCGTCCTGGAGTGCGACCCGCCCGGCACCGTGCGCCGGGTGACCGGGCATCCGCGCTGGTTCCCGTTCGCCCACGACTACGGCGGCAACTACCTGGTCGCCGACATGGCGCCCGCGGCCAACGGCAGGCCGGGCCAGATCGTCCGGATGGGCCGCGACTACGACGACGGCCCCTCCTACCTGGCCGACTCGGTGACCGGTCTGCTGCGGATGGAGCTGAACGCGCTGCGGCGCGGCGACTACAGCACCCTGGACGACGAGTACGTGGAGCTGGGCGGCCCCGAATGGGAGGAGGCCGCCGCCCGCAACGCCCGGGAGCGCAGCATCGACGCCCGCCGCGCCACCCTGGCGTCGGTGGGGCCGCAGGTGCAGCGCCTGACCGTGCACCACGGCGGCGACCTGGACCTGGACATGCTCCGCAACGCCCCCGGCCTGTGCGACCTGCAACTGGAGTGCCGCGATCCCGATCTGCGCCCGCTGCTGGACCTGCCGCTGCACCGGCTGCACCTGACCGTGGACACCGTCGACCTCGCCCCGCTGGCCCGGCATCCGGAGCTGCGCTCCGTCACCCTGCGGACCGAACGGCCCGTCTCCGTCGCCCCGCTGGCCACGCTGCCGCGGCTGCACGGCCTCGACCTGTCCGAGGCCGTCGTCGCCGACCTCGGCAAGCTGGCCGACATCGAGACGCTGCGGTTCCTGATGCTGACCGAGGAGCAGTGGCGGGAGCTGCGCTCCGGCACGGACCGGCTGCCGCCGCTGGCCGCCGCCGGGCTGGCCGGTGAGGACGGGCTGGAACGGGCGCTGCGGTGGGCGTCCGGGTTCCCCACGTTCCGGGCCCCCGACGAGCTCACGTTCACCGGCCGGCTCGAACGCTGAGCCCGCGCCGCGCCGCCCGGACGGGTAGCGTTGGCCGACGTGCCCTCCCCAGATCTGCTGAACCAGAACGACGTCCGCGTCCCCGACACGGCCACCCTGCTGGCCGCCGCGGTCAAGGCGATCGGGGGCGCCGAACGCCCCGGACAGGTCAAGATGGCCGAGGCCGTCGAACGCGCCATCGCCACCGGGGAGCACCTGGCCGCCCAGGCCGGGACGGGCACCGGCAAGTCGCTGGCCTACCTGGTGCCCGCGATCCGGCATGCCGTGGACAAGGGCACCACCGTGGTCGTCTCCACCGCGACGATCGCGCTGCAGCGCCAGCTGGTGGACCGCGACCTGCCCCGGCTGGCCGAGGCGCTGACCCCGCTGCTGGGCCGGGAGCCGAAGTACGCGATCCTCAAGGGCCGCCGCAACTACCTGTGCCTGCACCGGGTGCAGACCGGCGCGCCGGACGAGCCCGAGGAGGAGGGCCTGTTCGACCCGCAGCAGTTGTCGGCGCTGGGCCGTCAGGTCAAGCGGCTGAACGAGTGGGCCGAGGAGACCGCCACCGGCGACCGCGACGAGCTGGTGCCCGGGGTGAGCGAGCAGGCGTGGCGGCAGGTGTCGGTCACCGCCCGCGAATGCCTGGGGGCCCAGCGCTGCCCGCAGGGCACGTCCTGTTTCGCCGAGCTGGCGCGGGCCGAGGCGGGCGAGGCCGACATCGTGGTCACCAACCACGCGCTGCTGGCGATCGACGCCCTGGAGGAGTTCCAGGTGCTGCCCGAGCACGACGTGGTGATCGTCGACGAGGCGCACGAACTGGTGGACCGGGTCACCTCCGTCGCCACCGGCGCCCTCAGCGGCCCCGCCGGGGAGGCCGCGGCCCGCCGCTGCGGCCGTCTGATCGAGGACGGCCTGGCCGACCGCCTCAAGGAGGCCGCCGAGGGCCTGGCGCTCATCCTGGAGGACCTCCCGGCGGGCCGCATGGACGTTCTCTCCCCCGCCCTGGGCAACACCCTGGCCGTCCTCCGCGACGCCGCCCACACCTGCCTGACCGCCCTGGGCGGGGACCGAAAGGACGACAACGACCCGGCCGGCATGGCCGCCCGCAAGGCCGCCCGCTCCGCCCTGGAGGAACTCCACGACACCGCCGTCCGCGTCCTGGAGTCCTTCGAACCGGAGATCGCCGCCCGCCACGACGTCGTCTGGCTCGACAAGCCCTACGCCGGGCAGACCGGCAACGGCCCGCAACGCCCGCCCACCCTGCACGTGGCCCCGATCGGCGTGGGCGGTCTGCTCCGCGAGGCGCTCTTCCAGACCCGCACGACGATCCTCACCTCCGCCACGCTGACCCTCGGCGGCTCCTTCGAGCCCCTGGCCCGCCAGTGGGGCCTCCCCCCGCTGAACGCCGCGACCGACCGCGACGCCAAGGCCGCCGCCGAGGGCCTGGCCAAGACCGCGACCTCCGACGCCCCGGAAGGCAAGAACGCCGAGGACAAGGAGATCCGGTGGGCGTGCCTGGACGCGGGGTCGCCGTTCGACCATGGGCGGGCGGGGATCCTGTACGTGGCGCGGCATCTGCCGCAGCCGGGGCGGGACGGGCTGCCGGACGCGTACCTGACGGAGATCACGGAGCTGATCGAGGCCGCGGGCGGGCGGACGCTGGGGCTGTTCTCCTCGATGCGGGCGGCGCGGCAGGCCGCCGACGAGTTGCGGGGGCATCTGACGCATCCGCTGCTGTGCCAGGGGGACGACTCGACCTCGCTGCTGGTGAAGCGGTTCGCCGAGGAGGAGCGGACCTCGTTGTTCGGGACGCTGTCGCTGTGGCAGGGGGTGGACGTGCCGGGGCCCGCGCTGCAACTGGTGATCATGGACCGGATCCCGTTCCCCCGGCCGGACGATCCGGTGGCGTCGGCGCGGCAGCGGGCGGTGGCGGCGCGGGGCGGCAACGGGTTCATGGCGGTGGCGGCCACCCACGCGGCGCTGCTGCTGGCGCAGGGCGCGGGGCGGCTGCTGCGGTCGATGAGCGACCGGGGTGTGGTGGCGGTGCTGGATCCGCGGCTGGCCACCGCCCGGTACGGCACGTTCCTGAAGTCCTCGCTGCCGCCGTTCTGGGCGACCACCGACCCGGAGGTGGTGCGCGGGGCGCTGCGCCGGCTGGACGCGGCGGCCGCCGCCGGGGCGTGACCGCGACACGCCGGATTCCCCGGAGCTTTGTTGCGCAGGGCGGCGGCCGCTGTAAATCGCATTCCGCGCGCTGGTTACCCTTGACTGCCATGCAGGTCACCCAGTCGGAGAAACTCAGGAACGTCTGCTACGACATCCGCGGCCCGGTGCTCAAGCGGGCCGGTCAGCTCGAGGCCGAGGGCCACAAGATCCTCAAGCTGCACATCGGCAACCCGGCCCCGTTCGGCTTCGAGGCTCCGCCGGAGATCCTGCAGGACATGATCCGGAACCTGCCGGAGGCGCACGGCTACAGCGACTCCAAGGGGATCCTGCCGGCCCGCCGCGCCATCGTGCAGCACTACGAGGGGCTCGGCTTCCAGGACCTGGACGTGGAGGACGTCTACCTCGGCAACGGGGTGTCCGAGCTGATCCAGATGACCCTGCAGGCGTTGCTGGACAACGGCGACGAGGTGCTGATCCCGGCCCCGGACTACCCGCTGTGGACCGCCTGCGTGAGCCTGTCCGGCGGCACCCCGGTGCACTACCTGTGCGACGAGCGGGCCGGCTGGTCGCCCGACCTGGACGACATCGAGTCCAAGATCACCGACCGCACCAGGGCTCTGGTGATCATCAACCCGAACAACCCGACCGGCGCGGTCTACCCCCGCGAGGTGCTGGTCCGGATCACCGAGCTCGCCCGCCGGCACGGCCTGATCATCTTCTCCGACGAGATCTACGACCGGGTGCTGTACGACGGCGCCGAGCACGTGCCGATCGCCACCCTGGCCCCCGACCTGCTGTGCCTGACCTTCGGCGGGCTGTCCAAGAACTACCGGGTGGCCGGTTTCCGCTCCGGCTGGGTGGTGCTGTCGGGCCCCAAGGACCACGCCGAGTCCTACATCGAGGGCCTGGACATCCTGGCCAACATGCGGCTGTGCCCGAACGTGCCCGCCCAGCACGCCATCCAGGCCGCGCTCGGCGGCAACCAGAGCATCGAGGAACTGGTGCTGCCCACCGGCCGGCTCGGCGAGCAGCGCGACCGGGCGTGGAAGCTGCTGAACGACATCCCCGGGGTGACCTGCGTCAAGCCGCAGGGCGCGCTGTACGCGTTCCCGCGCCTGGACCCGGAGGTCTACCCGATCACCGACGACCAGCGGTTCATCCTGGACCTGCTGGAGGAGCAGAAGATCCTCGTCGTGCAGGGCACCGGGTTCAACTGGCCCAGCCACGACCACTTCCGGATCGTGACCCTGCAGTGGGCCTCCGAGCTGGAGGAGGCCATCACCCGCATCGGGACGTTCCTGACCCGCCGCTGGCCGACCTGACCGGGCGGCCCGCCCCCGCGGCTAACGGGGGACGTTGAGGGTGTCGATGTTGGTGATCTTCCAGGTGTCGCCGACCTTGACCGCGTCCACCGCCAGCATCGCCCCCGCGTAGGTGGTCTCCTCCTGCGCGGTGCGGGTGCTGCGCTGGTCCACGAAGAACAGCATCCGGGCGCGGTCGCCCGACAGCATCCGGACGCCGCTGTCGGTGACGGTGGTGGTGAGCACGAGTTTCTGCGCGGCGGCCTGCCGGCGGATCGGCTCCATCATGTTCTGGTACTGCTGCACGGCCTTGCCGGTGAGCAGCCGCCTGGCGGCCTGCTCGGTCTTGGCCATGTCGGTGTACCGGTAGGAGAACAGCTCGTTCACCGCGTCGCCGAGCTGGCCCTTGACCTCGCTGGTGCGCGCGGTGTCGGTGAGCGCGACGTTCTCGGCGACCGTTCCGCTGCGCAGCCGGTCGGCCTGCACCGCCGACCAGGCGGCCACCGCGCCGAGCAGCACCGTGGCGATCCCGAGGGTGACCGGCCGGCCCAGCAGCGTCCGGATCCGGGCGAGCCGCCCGGGACCGGGCTCCTCCTGCTTCTTCTCCGGCTTCGGGGCCTTGGCCGGCTTCTCCTCCCCGGTGGCCTCGGTGGCCTCGGCGGCCTCGGAGACCTCGGGCTCCTTCGGCTCGGCGGCGTCCTCGCGGGCGCGTCCGGGCGCCGCGCCGCCGCGCCGCCGCTGCTGGAGGACGTGGTGGGGGATGGGCATCGGTTCGGTCCTCTCAACAGGTCACTGGGCGGGGGTGCCGCCGGTGTCGCCGACCGTGGCGTGCTGGAGGGCGCTGAGCTTCCAGCCGGTGCCGGTACGGGTCAGCTCGCCCAGCATCCGGCTCTGCTTGGTGGTCGCCCTGCCCTCCGGCGGTGTCACGGTGACTTGCACCGCCACCATGATGACCGCCTTGCCCGTTCTGGTGTCCAGTTCCGTCAGGGCGCTCTCCAGCACCTTGGCGGTGGTGACGGTCCGCGCCTTGCGGACCTGGTCGGCGAAGGCGGCCCGGCCTCCGGTGATCTGCCTGTTCAGCTCGCCGGTGGAGGATTCCTGCCAGACCCGCAGACCCGCGTCGATGTCGCGGTAGTCCAGGGTGTTCATGTTCTGGACCGCCTGTTCCCCGGCCCGCACCACCTCCTCGCGGGTCCGGGAGTAGGCCAGCCCGTCGTCGTGCGCGGCCCCGTACCAGGACCAGCCGAACCACGCCGCGCACAGGGCCGCGACGACCAGCAGGGTCACGGCCGTCGTCCGGACGGGGTCGGCCGGGCGGGGCAGCCGGTCGGTGATGCGTGCCAAGGTGTTTCCCCTCGTTCAGGCTCTAGCGTGCCCGGATGTCGATGATCCGCCACTGCTCGTCGGCGAACCGGGCGGTGACCACCAGCTGGGCGGCGGCGGTGGTGCCCTCCGGCTTGTCGCGCCGCCGCGCCGTCTGGTCCAGGAAGACCAGCAGCCGGGCGTCCCGGCCGTCCATGCTGATCACCCCGGCCCGCACGACCCGGCTGGTCAGCGTGAGCTGCTGCGCGGCGGCCCGCTGCTTCACCTGCCCGAACAGGGTGCGGTACTGGTCGGCGGCCCGCCCGGCCAGCACCTCGCGGGCGGCCTGCTCGGTGGTGGCGGTGTCGGCGTAGGTGTAGGAGAAGATCCGGCCGAGGTCGTTGCTGACGTCGCCGATGACCCGTTCGGTGCGTTCGACGTCGGTCAGCGCCCGGTTCTCGGCCGCCGTGCCGCCGCGCAGCTGACCGGCCCGCACCAGCAGCGCCGTCCCGGCCACCACCAGCACCAGCGCGATCACCAGCGGGTCCCGCGCCCACGCCAGGCGCGAACGCCTCTTCCCCGATGGATCCGGAGCCTCCGCGACCTTCTCGGCGTCCTCGGCGTCCTCCGCAACCTCGGCGGCCTCCGCATCCTCCGCGGTCTCCGCGTTCTTCGCGGCCTCGGAGGTCTCGGCGGCCTCGGAGGTCTCGGCCGGGGTTGCGGGATCGGACACGGCGGTGCCCGCCGGGCCGTCGTTGGTGCTCACGTTCTTCTTCTCCATGGTCAGCTCGTGTTGACCGGGATCGCGGTGAGCGACTGGAGCTTCCAGCCCTCGGGGGTGCGGGCCAGGCCCGCCTCGAAGCGCTTGCGTTCGGTGGTGGCGCCGCCGCCGGAGGCGGGCGTCACCTCGACCCGGACCATGGCGATCATCCGGGCGGTGCCGGCCCGCACGTCCAGCTGGGTGACGGCGGCGTCGGTGACGGTGCCGCGGGTGCTGGTCCTGAGCTGCCGGACGCGCTGCAGGTTCTGCTGCCGGGCGCGCTCCAGGTCGGTGCGCAGCGCGCCGGTGGAGGCGTCCAGCCAGGCCCGCAGGTCCCGGTCGGCCTGGGCGGCGTCGACGGTGTTGAGCACCGCGACGGTCCGCTTGCCGGCCGCCAGCACCCGGTCGCGTTCGGCGCCGAAGTCGATCGCCTCGTCCTGGGTCGCCTGCCAGTACGACCAGCCGCCCCACGCGGCGAACAGCACCGCCGCCGCGAGGACGATCCGCCCGGCCGCCCGGCCGCGCAGCACCCCGAGCGCCCGGGACCACAGCCCCCTCATCGGGTCGCCCATCCGCTCAGCCCGAGCAGCCCGCTCATGTCGGTCGCCCCCACGTCCACGGACGGCAGTCCCGGAGCGCCCGGCAGGCCGCCCGAGGTGATCCGGGCGTCCGCCGACCCGGGCACGCGCGCCGGGGGCACCGGGCCCCGGGGCGCGTTGGCGGATCCGCGGACGTTCTTGCCGCTGGACACCGGCTCGGCGCAGCGGGCCTCGGTGTTGAACGGCGGCCCGGCGGTGGTGTTGTTCCCGTTCCGGTAGACCGTCTCCTCGTAGCCGCGCACGCACGGCAGCGGCGAGAAGAACGTCACCGTCATCGCGAAGTTCGCCCCGCGCGGGGTGATCGCCGTGGCCCCGGCCGCCACCGCCTGCGGCACCCGCACCATCAGCTCCTCGATCCCCCGCTGCCGGGTCAGCGCGACGTCGGAGGTCGTCAGCAGGTTGGCCACCAGCACGCTGAACTCCGGGTCCAGCTCCCGCACCAGGCTGGTGAGCTGGGTGGCGGCGTCCGGGGTGGTGGCGATCAGCCGGCGCAGGTCGGCGTCGGCGGTGCCGAGCCGGTCGGCCAGCAGCCGGGCGTTGGCGGCGAACGACTTCAGCGCGGCGCTCTGGGCGTTCTGCGTCCGCAGCACCGTCTCCCCGTCGATGATCAGCCGGGTGGTGGTGGGCAGCGCGGCGTCGGCGGCGTCGATGAACTCCCCGCTGGTGTCCATCAGCGCCTGCAGGTTGGCGCCCTGTCCCTCGAACGCCTTGCCGAACTCGTCGACCACGGTGCGCAGCGAGTCCAGCGGCACCGAGGCGGCGAACTCGTTCAGGCTGCTCAGCAGGTTGGTGACCGGGGCGGGGGTGGCGGTCATCGCCTGCGGGATCACCGATCCCTCGCGCAGGTAGGGGCCGTCGGCGGTCTCCGGCCGCAGGTCGATGTACTGCTCGCCGACCGCCGACAGGTTGGCCACGACGGCGCGCAGGTCGGCGGGGATCTTCGGGGCGGACCGCCGGATGTGCAGGTTCGCGCGCAGGCCCTGCCCGGTCAGCTCCATCGGCCCGACCCGGCCGACCGACACGCCCCGGTAGGTGACGTCGGCGTTGGTGTACAGGCCGCCGGTCTGGGCCAGCTCGACCTTGACCACGTAGTAGTCGCGGACCCCGACGTACCGGGACAGGTCGGCGTACCGGATCCCCAGGTAGGAGATCACCACGATGCTCAGCACGAGGAACGCGTAGTTCTTCAGCCTGGTGCCGAGGGTCAGCATCAGTTGCCTCCAGCCTGGGAGGTGGTCGCCGACGGCGTACCGGGCGACGTCCCCGCCGGGGAGGTCGGCGCGGTGCTGCCCGTCCCGGTGCCCGGCCCGGTGCCCGTCCCGCCCGGTGCGGTGGGCGGCCCGACCCGCCGCGGCGCGGTGGTGGAGCGGGGCGAGGGCCCGGTGGTGGTCGGGACGCCGACCGAGGGCAGCGGCAGCGGGGCGTGCCTGAGGTTCACCGGCGCCTGCCCGCCGGAGGCCGGGCCCTGCCGGCAGCCCTCGTTGGCGTTGGTGAACTCCTCGTTGCTGCCGACCTGGCCGCAGGTGATGAACGGGATGATCGAGGTGCCGTCCACCGCGGTCGTCGACAGGTACACGTTGAGGTAGTCGCCCCTGACGGCGTTCAGCACCTGGTCGGTGAACGGGTAGGTCAGCAGCACCTCCAGCGACTTGGGCAGGGCGGTGCCGGCGTCGGCGAGGCGCTGCAGGATCGGCGCCAGCGCCCGCAGGTCGGCGACCATGTCGGCCTTGCTCCTGTCGATCACGTCGGTGGCGACCTCGCCGAGGTCCTCCAGCGCCCGCAGCATCGTCATCAGCTGGCCGCGCTGGTCCTCCAGCACGTCCAGGCCGGGCGAGATGTCGTCCAGCGCCACGTTGATCTGCGTCCGGCGGGAGGCCAGCGTGGCCGACAGCCGGTCGATGGCGTCCAGCGCGGCGGTGATGTCGCCGGAGTGCGCGTCCAGCGTGGAGGTCAGCTCGTTGACCCGCTTGAGCATCGAGCGGATCTGCGGCTCGTTGCCCTCCAGCGCCCGGTTCAGCTCCCGGGTGATGGTCTGGATCTGGCCGATCCCGCCGCCGTTGAGCAGCATCGACATCGCCCCGAAGACCTCCTCGACCTCCGGGTACCGGTTGGTGCGGTCCTCGGGGATCACCGCGCCGTCGCGCAGCGTGCCCTGGGCGGTGCCGTCGGGCGGCGGCATCAGCTGGACGTACTTCTCGCCGAGCAGGCTGGACTGCTCCAGCCGGGCGAGGGCGTTGGCGGGCAGCCGGACGTTCCGGTTGATCACCATGGTGACCTCGGCGCGCCACCCGTCGGCGGGCAGGGTGATGTCGGTGACCCGGCCGACGGCCACGTCGTTGACCCGCACCGCCGCGTGCGGGACGAGGCTGAGCACGTTGCCGAACTGCGCCTTCACCGTGTACGGGTCGTCGCCCACGTCGGCGCCGCCGGGCAGCGGCATGTCGTAGATGCCGCGGTAGCCGCCCTCCCCGGTGCTGCAACCGGCGGCCAGCGCCAGGGCCAGCCCGGCCACGGCCGTCTTGACGATGGGACGTCTCACCGGCGCTCCCCCTTCTGGCCGTACACGTCGCCGACCGCGGGCAGCGGCAGCGGCGGCGCGGTGGTCGCCTGTTCCCGCGACAGCGGCACCAGGTCCTGCGGCCCCAGCTTGTACTTGGCGCACAGCTCGCCGAGCGCGGAGTCGGCGTCGACGTCGCCGCACAGCTGGCCGCCGACCGGCGCGGGCGCGGCGCTCGTGGGGCTGGTGCCGCCGAGGCTGATCTCGTTGAGGTTGGCCCGGCTGAGGATGGAGCGGCTCACCGGGTCGTAGGCGCCCAGGAAGTTGCCGGCGGCGAGCGGGGCGACGTCCATCATCTCCGCCAGCGAGGCCCGCTGGTCGACCAGCACCTGGGTGATGTCGGCGAGCTTGTCGACGTTCTTCTCCAGCATCGGCCGGTGCTCGCGCACGAACCGCTCCACCTCGCGCAGCGCGGTCGCCAGCTCCGACAGCGCCGCCACCAGCTCCTCCCGGTCGGCGGCCAGGAACCGGTTGACCTCGGCCAGTTGCTGTTCGGCCCGGCTGACCTGGGCGTCGTTGTTCTTCAGCATGGTGGTGAACTTCTGCAGGCCGGCCAGCGTGCCGAAGAACTCGTCGCTGGTGCCCGACAGGGTGCGGGTGGCCTGCCCGAACTCGCGGATCATGTCGGCGATGGCCTCGCCGTTGGCCCGCAGGTTGGCCTCGCCGGTGCGCAGCGCGTCCGACAGCGCGCCGGTCGAGTTGACCCCGTCCGGCCCGAGCGAGTCGGTGAGCCGGGTGAGGCTCTCGTAGAGCTGGTCGACCTCGACCGGGACGGCGGTGCGGGAGGCGGGGATGACCGCGCCGTCGCGGATCCGGGGTCCTCCGGTGTAGGCGGGGGTGAGCTGCACGTACCGGTCGGCGACCACGCTGGGCGCGATCACCGCGGCGCTCGCGCCGGCCGGCACCTCGACGTCGTCGTCGACCCGCAGGGTGATCCTGACCTCCCGGCCGACCGGGTCGACCGACTCGATCTCGCCGACCCGCACGCCGAGCACCCGCACGTCCGATCCCTCGTAGACGCCGACCGCCCGGGTGAAGAAGGCCTCGATCCGCGTGCCGCTCTCCGGGGCCACGATGAACGCGACCGCGACCAGCGCGACCACCAGGGCCACGCCCGCGCCGGCCGTCCGCCCGGCCAGGCGTTCCCGTGCGATGTTCGCCATCAGTTCTCGCCTCCGGCCTTGGGCGGCATGCAGCCCTCGGGCGGCGTGTTGCCGTCGTACGGGGTGTCCTTCAGCAGCTCGGGGGTGATCAGCCCGCACAGGTAGCCGTCGGTCCACCGGCCGTTGCCGACGGCGTTGTTGACCACCCGGTAGTAGGGGCCGACCGTCGCCAGCGCCTTGTCCAGGTTCCGCTGGTTGTCGACGAGGATCTGGGTGACCCGGTCCAGCGAGCGCAGCATCGGCCGCAGGTCGTCCTCGGCGTCGCGCACCAGCCCGACCAGTTCCCGGGACAGCGCGCGGGTGGCCACCAGCAGCCGGTGGATGGCCTCGCGCCGCAGCCGCAGCTCCTCCAGCAGCAGGTTGCCGTCCCGCAGCAGCGCCTCGAACTGGCCGTTCTGGTCGGCCAGGGTGCCGGTGAGCCGGTCGGAGCCCTGCAGCAGCCGGGCCAGCCGGTCGTCGCGGGAGGAGATCGTCTTCGACAGCGCGGTCATCCCGTCCAGCGCCCGGCGCACGTCGGCCGGGGTGTCCTTGAACGTCGCGGAGATCACCCGCAGGCTCTCGGCGACCTTGGCGGTGTCCAGCTGCCCGGTGGTGCGGCCCAGTTCCTGGAACGCCTGGGTGACGTCGTAGGGCTCGTCGGTCCGCTCGACCGGGATGGTCTGGTCGGGGTCCTGCGCGGCCCCGCCGAGCGGGGTGATCGCCAGGTACTTGTCGCCGAGCAGGGTCTGGATGGCGATCGCCGCGTGGCTGGCGTTGCCGATCCACACGTCCTTGACCCGGAAGCTGACCTTGACCTTGCCGCGGTCCAGCTCGACCTTGGTGACCTCGCCGACCTTGACCCCGGCGACGCGGACCTCGCTGCTGGTGTTCAGCCCGGCGGCCTCGTTGAAGTGGGCGGTGTAGGTGGTGCCGCCGCCGATCACCGGCAGGTCGTCGGCGCGGTAGGCCACCAGGCCCAGCACCAGCAGCAGCACCAGCCCGATCACCGCGATCGGAACGGGGTTGCGTTCGGTGATCGGCTTCATCGCTTGCACCTCGGGTGGTCGACCGGCGGGAGCCCGGTGGGCGGCGGGCCGGGCGCCTCGGGCGCCACCAGGCCGGTGTCGTCGGTGTCCCACTCGACGCCCGTCACCCTGGCCTCGCACAGGTAGAAGTTGAGCCACGAGCCGTAGGAGGCCAGCCGCCCGACCGTCTGCATCTTCACCGGCAGGCGCTGCAGGAACGTCTCCACCGTGGCCTGCTCGTCGACCAGGTTCCGCGACAGCCGGTCCAGTTGCCGGATGTCGGTGACGATCGGGTCGCGGGTGTCGCGCAGCAGCCCGGCGGTGGTGTCGGCCAGGTCGCCGAGCGCGGTGATGGCCTCGCCGAACGCCCGCCGGTCGGCCGCGAAGCCCTGCACCAGCCGCCGCAGCGTGGTGACCAGCTGGACGAACTGGCCCTCGCGGGCGTTGATCGTCTCGACCACCGTGGTGAGGTTGTCGATGACCTGCCCGATGACCTGGTCCTTGTTGGCCAGCGTGGTGGTCAGCGACCCGACCGTGGCGATCAGCGACTCCACGGTGGCGCCCTCGCCCTGGAAGACCGAGATCAGCTCGCCGGCCAGCTTGTTGACGTCGTTGGGCGACAGCGCCTGGAACAGCGGCTGGAACCCGTTGAACAGCTGGGTCAGGTCCAGCGCGGGGGTGGTGCGCTGCTCGGGGATGGTGTCGCCGGGCCTCATGACGGCGGCGGTCCCGGTGACCTGGCCCTCGCCGCGGCCCAGTTCGATGAACCGCTGCCCGACCATGTTCAGGTACTTGATCGTGGCGGTGGTGGTGGCCGGCAGCCTGCGGTCGCGTTCGACGCTGAAGGTGACCTCGGCGAGCCTGCGGTCCACCACCCGGATCCCGTCGACCTGGCCGACCCGCACGCCCGCGATCCGGACGCTGTCGCCGACGATCAGCCCGGTGGTGTCGGTGAACCGCGCCTTGTAGGAGACGGTGTCGCCCACCCCGGTGTTGGCGATGCTGATCGCCAGCGCGGCGGTGGCCACCACGGTCACCACGATGAACGCGATCGACTTGGCCAGCGGGCCGGCGATGCTCTTGCGTCTCACTTCAGCCGCACCTCCGTTCCGCGGTAGATGGGGCCGACCAGCACGCTGCTCCAGTCGGGCAGCTCGCCGTGGGGCTTGCCGACCTGCGGGGCCAGCAGTTCGTTGAGGATCTGGTTCTCCTCCGGGGAGTTGGGGGCGCCGAGCCGCTGCCGGTCGGCGCCGCCCGGGTCGGCGGCGGAGGTGGACGCGAGCTGCCCGCCCGCCGGGACGGTGCCGACGCCGTCGTAGGGGACGGAGTAGCAGCGCGGCCCGCCGGTCGCGGTGTAGACGGGGCGGTCCCGTCCGGGCAGGTAACGGCCGCGGGACGGGGCGACCTTGACGGTGACCGACAGGCCGGGCTTGCCGGTGCCCTTGCCCAGCGCCCGGTCCATGGCTGGCACGAAGTCCCGCAGCATCCGCAGCGTGCAGGGGAACGACGGCGAGTACCGGGCCAGCAGTTCCAGCGACGGCCGGCTGTGGGCCGACAGCAGGATCAGGTTCTCCCGGTTGGCGACCAGCCATTCCCGCAGGTAGCGGGAGGTGGCGGTGACCGAGCCGTACAGGTCGCTCAGCTCGGCGCGCTGGTCGACCAGGGTGCGGCTGGTGATCGCGAAGTCCTCCAGCGCGGCCAGGATGTCGGGGGCGGCGTCGGCGTAGGCGTGGCTGACCCGCACCAGTTCCCGCAGGTCGCGGTTCATCTGCGGCAGGTGCGGGTTGAACTCGGCCAGGTGCGCGTCCAGCTTGACCAGCGTGTCGCCGAGCTGGTCGCCGCGTCCCTCCAGCGCGTCGGCCAGGGCGGTGAGGGTGGCCGCCAGCCGTTCCGGCTTGACCGCGGTCAGCAGCGGCAGCACGTTCTGCAGGACCTGTTCCAGCTCGACGGCGTTCTGGCTGCGGTCCTGGGTGATGACGGCGCCGGGCCGCAGGGTGTCGGCGGCGGGCTGGGCGGGCGGGATCAGCGCCACGTACCGCTGGCCGAACAGCGTGGTCGGCAGCATCTGGGCGGTGACGTTGGCCGGGACGTGCTCGAGCATCCCGGGCTTGAACGCCAGCGTCAGCCGCGCCCCGGTGCCGGTGGACTCGATCTCGCGGACCTGCCCGACGACCACGCCGCGCAGCTTGACGTCGGCGTTGCGGTGCATCTCGTTGCCGGTCGCGCCGGTGTGCAGGGTGACCATCTCGGCCGGGGTGAACCTCTTCTGGTAGATCGCCACCGAGAACCACAGCAGCAGCGCCATCACCAGCAGGAACACCAGTCCCAGCAGCCTGCGGCCGGTGGTGGTCATGATCGTGCTCCGCGCCATCAGCCCGCCACCTTCACGGTCGTGGTCGCGCCCCAGATCGCCAGGCTCAGGAAGAAGTCGGTCACGCTGATCAGCACGATCGCGGTGCGGACCGCGCGGCCGACCGCCACGCCCACCCCGGCCGGCCCGCCGACCGCCCTAAAGCCGTAGTAGCAGTGCGCCAGGATCACCATCACGCTGAACACCAGCACCTTGGCGAACGACCAGACCACGTCCACCGGTGACAGGAACAGCCCGAAGTAGTGGTCGTAGGTGCCGGGCGACTGCCCGTTGTAGACGGTGGTGACGAACCGGGAGGCGAAGTAGGAGGACAGCAGCCCCATCCCGTACAGCGGGATGATCGCCACGAAGCCCGCCACGATCCGGGTGGTGACCAGGTAGGGGATGCTGGAGATGCCCATGCCCTCCAGCGCGTCGACCTCCTCGTTGATCCGCATCGCGCCGAGCTGGGCGGTGAACCCGGCGCCGACGGTGGCGCTCAGCGCCAGCCCGGCCACCAGCGGGGCGATCTCGCGGGTGTTGAAGTAGGCCGACACGAACCCGGTGAACGCGCTGGTGCCGATCTGGTTGAGCGCCGCGTACCCCTGCAGGCCCACCACGGTGCCGGTGAACAGGGTCATCGCGACCATCACGCCGATGGTGCCGCCGATCACGCCGAGCGCGCCGCTGCCGAAGCTGACCTCGGCCAGCAGCCGGCGGATCTCGCGGGTGTAGCGCAGCACCGCCCGGGGGGTCCAGGCCAGCGCCCGCAGGTAGAACAAAAGCTGGTCGCCCAGCGTGTCCAGCCAGCTCAGCCGGCGGTTCACCTGCCGGCCGAGCCTGCCGTTGATGACGGTCATCGGGCCCCTCAGCTCCCCTTGGGCGGCACGACCTGCAGATAGATGGCCGTGAGCACGAGGTTGACGAAGAACAGCAGCAGGAACGCGATCACCACGGACTGGTTGACCGCGTCCCCGACCCCCTTGGGGCCGCCGCGCGGGTTCAGCCCCCGGTGCGCGGCCACCACCCCGGCGATGAAGCCGAAGATCAGCGCCTTGAGCTCGCTGATGTACAGGTCGGGGAGCTGGGCCAGGGCCGAGAAGCTGGCCAGGTAGGCGCCCGGCGTGCCGTCCTGCATGATCACGTTGAAGAAGTAGCCGCCGGCCACGCCGACCACCGAGACCAGCCCGTTGAGCAGCACGGCGACGCCCATGCAGGCCAGCACCCGGGGGACGATGAGCCGCTGGATGGGCGAGACGCCCATCACGGTCATCGCGTCGATCTCCTCGCGGATCTTGCGGGAGCCGATGTCGGCGCAGATCGCCGAGCCGCCCGCCCCCGAGATGAGCAGCGCCACGATCAGCGGGCTGGCCTGCTGGATGACCGCCAGCACGCTGGCCGCGCCGGTGAACGACTGGGCGCCGAGCTGCTGGGTGAGCGAGCCGACCTGCAGCGCGATGACCGCGCCGAACGGGATGGACACCAGCGCGGTCGGCAGGATGGTGACGCTGGCGATGAACCAGAACTGCTCGACCAGTTCGCGGAACTGGAACGGCCGTTTGAAGATGCCGGAGAGCACCGCCCCGGCCAGCGCGAACAGCTTGCCGGTCTCGCGCAGCGCGCCCGTTCCGGGGACGGTGTGGGAGGGGGTGGTCATCGCGGTCCCCCGGCGGGCGGCCCGGCCGGTCCCTCGGGCGGCAGCAGCCGCGGCCCCGGCGGCGGGGCGTGGCCGCCCGGCGGCGGAACGATCTGCGGGGCCTGCGGGGCCTGCGGCGGCACGGAGGGCTGGGCGGGCTGGGCCGCGGGGGCGCCGGCCGGGGCGGGCACGGGCTGGTGGGGCTGGTGGGCGGCCTCGGCGTTCAGGCTCTCCAGGATGGCGTGCTGGGCCTGCGGCGGCAGGGTGTGCAGCATCGCCAGGACCCTCTCGCGGCGGCGGGCGGCGGCCCTGCGCGGCGGCATCCCGGGGCTGGGCCGCAACTGCCGGGGGATCTTGAACGGCTCGTCGTCCTCGTCGTCGGCCAGCGGCGCGGCGGCCTCGGCGGCCAGGGTGGCGGCGTCCTTCTCCTCCGACATCCCGATCGGCCCGCGCCGCCGGCCGTGCAGGAACTGCGCCACCACCGGCTCCTCGCTGGTCAGCAGCACCTCGCGGGGCCCGAACATCACCAGGTTGCGGCGGAACAGCATGCCCATGTTGTCCGGCACCTTGGCGGCGATGTCGATGTTGTGGGTGACGATCAGCATCGTCGCGTCGATCTGCGCGTTCAGGTCGATGAGCAGTTGCGACAGGTAGGCGGTGCGCACCGGGTCCAGGCCGGAGTCCGGCTCGTCGCACAGGATGATCTCCGGGTCGAGCACCAGCGCCCGGGCCAGGCCGGCCCGCTTGCGCATGCCGCCGGAGATCTCGCCGGGCAGCTTGCCCTCGGCCCCGGCCAGGCCGACCATCTCCATCTTCTCCAGCACGATCCGGCGGATCTCGTGCTCTTTCTTCCTGGTGTGCTCGCGCAGCGGGAACGCCACGTTCTCGAAGAGATTGAGCGAGCCGAACAACGCGCCGTCCTGGAACATGATCCCGAACATCTTGCGGATCTCGTTGATCCGCCGCTCGGAACTGCTGACCATGTCCACGCCATTGATCAGCACCCGCCCGCGTTCCGGTTTGATCAGCCCGATCAGCGACTTGAGGAATACCGTCTTGCCGGTGCCCGAGGGGCCCAGCATCACGCTGACCTCGCCGGCCGGCAGGGTGAGCGTGACATCCTGCCAGATCCGCTGCTGGCCGAAGGACTTCGTCAGTCCTTCGACGACCACTTCGACGCCCATCTCACCCGCTCGCCATTCATGCCGCGCCGCGCCCGATGGCCCCCGAATGCGTTGTGCGGCGACGCGCGCCCTTATGATCGCTACTGGCGGGTACGCTACTTGCGCGACGCCCCCGGCTCAAGCAGATGGACTCACCAAAATAGCAGGCCGGAATTTATTATCACCGAGTGACAAGCGGCCCTCCGGCGTTGTGCTCCGGTGCGCAGATCCAGGTCGCGGAACGGTCACGATCAGGTCGTCAGCGGATCGCGGCCACCCGTGCCCACACGATCTTCCCGCCGCCGGGCGGCCGGCGCGTCCCCCACGCCTCGGCCAGCGCGCCGACGATCAGCAGCCCCCGCCCGCCCTCGTCCCCCGGTCCCGCCGCCCGCCGCACCGGCCCCTCCTCGACCGGGTCGCGCACCTCCACCATGACCGCCCCGGCCAGCGCGTACATCTCGAAGACGATGACCTCCCCCCGGCAGACGGCCACGCTGTTGGTGACCAGTTCGCTGACCACCAGCCGGACGTCGTCCACCAGTTCCGCCGACGCCCCCCACTTGACGAGATGCACCCCCGCCAGGTCCCGCAGCAGCCCCACCGTCGCGGGCGCCGCCAGCACTTCGCGCCGCAGTTCACAGCCACCGACTCGCGGCCTTTCGGGCATCCCGGTCATCATTTTCTCTCCCCTTGGTGACCCTTTTCGCCCACCAAGCCTGACCGGACCCATTACTGTCTGCCACGAGTTCTGTACTCCGCATCACCGACCCTGGCTACGCCTCGGCGAACCCCCGCTACCGCCGCTGTAGCCGACCGAGGAGCCCCCCATGCCAGAACTGGACCCGAAGAAATCCGCGCGGGCCTTCTACGCCCGTTCCCTGGCCCGCGAACGAGCCCGCGCGGGCCTGACCCAGGCCGCCCTGGGCGCCCACCCCGCCGTCATGGTCTCCGGCAAGCTCGTCGGCCACATCGAGAACTGCCGCCGTCCCCCGACCCTGCGCATCTCCCGCGCCTTCGACAGGGCCCTCAACCTGGAGGAGCACTTCGAGGGCCTGTACGCCCTGATGGTCCGCGAGGAGGGCGAGCCCCCGGCCATCTACGAGTATTACGACCTGGAGGACCAAGCCTCATCGATCAAGGCGTACGACTCTCTCTGGATCAATGGCCTGCTCCAGACCGAAGAGACGGCGCGGGAGATCTTGAGGGCCGGTCAGGGTGAGGACAGGCTGGAAGAACTCGTCGCCGCCCGCATGGAAAGGCAAGCGATCCTCCGCCGTGAGACGCCACCGTGGCTCATGGTCGCCATGGACGAATTCGTCCTGCGCCGCATCGTCGGCAGCCGCGACATCACCCGGCGGCAGCTCGAGCACCTGCTGACCGTCATGGAGGAGTCCGATGTCTCCATCGTGATCGTCCCGCGAGACGTCCCCATCCACCCAAGCGGCTCGTTCACCCTCCTCGAGCTTCCGGACGGCCTCAACGTCGGGTACGTCGAAGGAGCCGCCGGCCAAGGCCGCCTTCTGGGACCAGGACAGCCCGTCAGGAACCTCGGGCTCCTGCTCGACCGCATCGCCTCCACAGCACTGCCGGTGACAGACTCGGAGAAACTCATCCGTTCTGCCCTGGAGGACCTGTGACGGCACTGGATTTCTCGTCGGCCCGCTGGCGGAAGAGCAGCCACAGCTCGATGGACGAGAACTCGACATGCGTAGAGGTCACAGCTGTGCCGATCACCCGCCCACTCGGTGAGTGGCGCAAGAGCAGCCGAAGCGGCGACGGTGCCTCGATGTGCGTGGAGGTTGCGGCGTTGAGCGCTGTGATCGCCGTACGAGACAGCAAGGACCCGAACGGACCCCACCTGACCTTCACCCCCGAGGACTGGCGCACCCTCACCGAACGCATCAAGCACGGCCACCTCGACGCCTGACTCACCCCCACGCCTGGGACCGCCGGTCATCGGTCCCAGGCGCACGCCGTTCCCGGCCAACACCCCCGCAAGCCAAAGGGCGACGCCATACACCGGACGCACCCGGCAAGCCCGCTTCGACACCTGACCTACACCCACACCGGGACCGCCGGTCGGCGGTCCGGGTGCGCCCCGCTCCCCGCCCCCGGCAGACCAGGCGGCGAGGTCGTTCCGCAGGGCGTGACGGCCGGCCGTGCCGTTCAGCGGGGTGAGCGCATTTCCCTCCCCGCCGGCATCCGTCAAGCAACAGTGCGGCAGGGGGCGCAAGGGTGCTCCAGGGAGGAGCCGGGCGCGGCGTTCAGCGGGGTGGGCGGACCGCTCGGCGGCGGACCGCGGCGGTGCCGCCCAGTTCGTCCAGCAGGTCGGCCAGTACGGTACGGGCCGCGTCGAGCGCCCCGGTGCCGCATCGCTGGCGGAGGCGTTCCTCCAGCTCCGCCCGTGCGGTGCGGGCCGCGTCGATGGCGGCCCTGCCCCGTCCGGTGAGGCGGACCCGGCGGATGCGGGCGTCGCGCGGGTCGGGGACGCGTTCAACGTAGCCCAGGCCCTCGAGTTCCAGTACGGCCTTGGACGCGCCCTGCTGGGTCATGCCGAGCCCGGTCGCCAGGTCGCCCACCGTGGGCTCGGCGTCGATGAGGTGCTGGAAGACGTACCCGTGCGAGAAGCGCAGGTCGCCGAAGCCCGCGGCGGCCAGCGCGGCCTGCACGGACTCGGCCGCGGCGAACCCCACGAAGAGGGCGAGCGTGCCGGTGTCCAGATCCTGCGGTTCTGGGGAGGGCATGGATCCATGGTGCACTTGACAACCATAGTTGTACAACTACGGTTGTCCATATGACCGTTCTCCCCCGGCATCCCAACGTCGAACTCGCCGTCCGCTACCACGAGGCCGTCTCCCAGGGGCCTCCCCGCAGGAGCTGAGCCGGTTCCTGCATCCGGACATCGAGCACCGCGAGCTTCCGAACCTGCTGTTCCCCCAGGGCGCGACCCGCGACCTGGCGGGCATGCACGCCGCCGCCGAGCAGGGCCGCCGCACGATACGCGAGCAGCGCTTCGAGGTGCTGGGCGCCGTGGCGTCCGGTGACACCGTGGCGCTGGAGGTGCTGTGGACCGGCGTCCTGGCCGTTCCCCTGGGCGACCTGCCGGCCGGGCATGTGCTGCGCGCCCACATCGCGACGTTCCTGGAGTTCCGCGACGGGCTGATCCGCGCCCAGCGCAACTACGACTGCTACGAACCGCTCCGCCCCTGAACCACCGGTGAACGACTCGGGCGCACCTCATCCGGCGGACGAACATTCGCGCGCTGGAGGCATCCGCGACGGGAGGCGGCGCAGACCTTCTGCCGGGGCTGCCGCACGTTCATCGAACACATGGGGCGGAATGCCTCTGACCTACCGCGAGGGCCGGGTGTGCTCGCCGCCCAGGAGAGATGGAGCGGGGTCCGGAAAGGGGAACGGCGGGACCGATGGAAACGGTCCCGCCTCGGGCTGGCTCGGGTGCGGAGGGGTCAGGAGGGGGGAAGGGTGCCGGCGCCGAGCTTGAGGGTGATGGTGTTGCCGTCGCCCGGAACGGTCAGGTTGATCAGCGGGGTGGCCAGCAGGCAGTGCTCGAAGTCGGGGATGGAGTAGGTGCCGGAGAGGGTGCCGCCGTCGATGATGCTCCAGTCGTCACCGGACGTCACGCTGATCGTCACCGGCTCCTCGGTCTTGCAGTGGCTGCCCACCGGCGTCGGGATGCCCGCCACCTTGAGGTTGCTGAGCTGCAGCGTGACCTTCGAGGTGGAGGTCACCTTGCCGGTGAGCTGGTCGACCTTGCCGACCGTCTTGCCCTCCGGGATGAACGTCGTGGTGACGCTGACCGGGATGACCCCGAACTGCTTGAACTGGCCCTGCGCCGGCGGCAGTTCCAGGTCGGCGGTCAGGTCGGCGGTGGTCAGGTCCAGCTCCGACTTCAGCACGCCGGGCCCCAGCGTCATGGTCGAGTTGGTCGAGGCCAGGTAGGTCGTTCCGGTCACCGGGTAGTCCACCCGCAGGGTGTCCGCGTACGCGGTCCCCGACATGGCGACGATCCCGGCGGCGGCCGTCAGCCCGACGGCCGCCGTGGCCGCCGTCCTGCGCATCCACGATGAACCGGTCTGGTGGGACATGGATCCTCCTCGGAAATCCACCGAGCGGAATTCAGCGGGCAGCGGCGAATATTCGCCCCGGTCGGCCCCGAACCAGGTCCGCCGAACGTCCTCCGCAATTTTCCCGGAAACTACCCTGCGCGCACGGCGAGGACAAGACATGCCGCTCGAATACCTGACCACCGACCACGGAATCCGAATTATTTGTCACCGGCGCATGATTCCGGCGCCACCGGTTGTCGTCCGTTGAGTCCTCGGCCCACCCACACCGGTTCCACCCGGAAATCCTTCCGTCACCGCCAGTGAACGACTTTCGTCCCGCCCTGGGACCGACGCGGTGGAGGACTTCCGGGCGCACCGAGCCCGGTGCGCCCGGAAGATCCCCTGCGCGAGGGATCCCGGGCGCACCGGGCGGAATGGTCACCGAGCGGCGGCTACGGCTTGGTTATCTTGATCCGCTTGTCCGGGACGAAGGTGCCGTACATCTTGAGCTCGTCGAAGTTCGCGTGCGGAATACCGCACTCTTGACCCCATCTGAGCATAAGCCACACGCCGTTGTTCTGGGCCAGGACTCCTGGATTGAGCTCGAATCTACCCGTCACATTGTCATAGCTCAATCCGACCGAAGTTCCCTCGATCGTGTAGGGAAACAGGTCGAACGCACAGGTGCTGCTGACGTCTTCCATTGCTTGGAAGTTCCACATCCTGGCACGAACCCATCGCCCGTCGGCCGACGAGGTCAGCAAATCGACCTTTGCCGGCCCCGCCCAGTCTTGGATGAAGTTGAGGTCGAACGGCGTGCTCAGCTCACCGTCACCGGTGCATCCCGACGCGACGAGATGCGTGATCTCAGCAAATCCGGAACCAGTACTGGAGGATTCCGGCAGACTGCCGCGCATCACGGCGGAGGTGCAGGTGATGGAGGTCTGGTTACCGACCAGCCGCAGGCCGTCCGCCGCCGTGGCGGTGAACTCCCCGGCCTGCTCCACCTTCCAGCCGAACCGCTGCATCGGACACGGCATGGTCGGCTCGTCCTGCGGGTATTGAGGGCTGCCGCTGATGTTGCAGAGCGGTCCCTGGACCATCCGCACGTAGTTGCGCTTCCCCGACACCGATGACGTCAGCAGCGGGTCCAGGTCCTCACCGACTCCGCATCCGGTGAACTCGGGGATGTCGATGAATCCCTGCATGACCCCTCCGCCCTGCACCGTGTAGGAGGGGTTGGTGTCACCCCGGCCTTCCAGTTTCAGGTCGATCGGCCGCGCGGTGCGGCAGTTGTCGCCCACGTCCAGCGGAGTCCCGTTGACCTCGACGTCGTCCAGCCGGATCATGACCTTGCTGTAGGCGACCGTCTTCTCCGTTCGAGCACCGGGCAGGAAGGCGTTGAATGGGCCTATCCCCATGACGTCCACTTCCCCCACGGGAATGATCTCCATGGTGGCCGTGCTCGGCATGAATCCGTACGTCAGGAACGAGGCCCGGGAAGACTGCGGATAGAACTTCCCGATCGAGTACTGACTGGCGTAGTTGATCTTCTCGTCGCCGTTGAACACGAAGCGTATCGCGGGACGGAGGTAGGCCGTCCCGTTCACCGGCGTCGCCCCACCGGGCTTGTTGGCGTTGGAGTAGCCATAAAGCATGGCGCACCCCTGCTGACCCTGGGGGTTCATGAACTCCACCCAGCCCGGATGATTGACCGGGTCGGCACGGTCACCGACGTACTCGATGTCGTCCGGGAAGTCGGCGTTCGGCGGGAGGTATTCGGGCTTGGGAGCACGGAAGTCGATCGGATCCGGGCAGAAGTCGCCCAGGTCGTCGGGCTTCTCCGGGGTCGCTCCCCCGGACGGCGGCTGCGCCCGTGTCCCGGTCCCGGGCTGTGGCGTCGTCCGCCGGCTGGGCGGCGTCCGCTCGGTGCCCTCCACGAAGACCGTCCCCAGGGTGGCGTTCTGCCCCAGGGCGGGGGTGCAGGTCAGCGACACGGCGCCCGGAACGGTGGCGGCCCCGTCGCTCTTGCGTCCCCGCAGTTCGACCGTCAGCTGACCCGCGGAGAAAACGAGCGGGCCACCGGCCGCGGGGGTCACGGCCGGCAGCGCGCCGGAGGCCGTCACCGTCAGGTCCTCGCCCTCGCGCAGCGGCGCCGGCGCGATCTCCAGGTTCGGCTGGTCGAGCCTGCCGGTCGGCGACGGGTCGACCAGCAGGCCCGGGCTCATGGACCCGGCCACGGTGGCCGCCCCGGCCTTGGTCAGCTCCGCCAGGGCGCCCGCCGGAACGGTCGCGGTGACGGTCGCCTTGCCCGGTGTGATCGGCTTTCCCGCGGCGGCCGTCTCCGGAAGGCTGGAACGGATCCGCACGGTGACCACCTGGAGTCCACCGCCCTGCGGGCACTGGTAGCGCAGGCTGACGTCGACGTCCCGCGCGGCGGCCACCGCGCCGGACCCCGACAGCAGTCCCGCCGTCAGCACGAGCCCACCGATCGCAGCGGGCCACGCCCTCCGGCGGGCCGCCCAGTTCACGCTCAATTTCATCCGCGACTACCCGTTCTGAGCCGGCCGGTGACCGTTCGATGCCGTTGTCCGGAAACCCTCACGCATACCGGCGGATCCGGCCGCCCGATCCGTCCCCCGCCGAATCGGACCGCCCGTTCCGCACCGGCATCCACCGAGGCGCGATGGAACCATGATTCTTACTGGCCGGTACGCTACGTCCGCACTTCCCACCGTGCAAGCAGTCCCGAACGGCGAATCGCAACCCGATCGGCCCGCTATCACCGATTGACAATCCCGCCCCACCACCGGCTCAGCTCTTGCGCACTCCACGACAGCTCTACCGCCGCTCCTGGTGGCCTGCCCGCATCGCTCCGGCCTCCGCTCCTCGCACGCCCGGGCTCGGCGCCGCTCCCCCGTCATGCCGGGATTCCGTCGAGCATGATGATGGAACCGCCCTGGAAATCGTCTCAGACACCCAGGCGATCACTGTCGTTCAGAACTCCGAGGGGTCGGCGTCGCAGATCACCAGGTCGCCGTCTTCGATCTCGTCCATCGGCAGAATTCCGATGCCGCCATCGTGGGTGCCGTTCGTTGCTTCGGACACCGTCACAACAGTGAGGATCCCGAAAACCGGAACCCGGCACCGACGCGCCATGCGACGACATCATGTGCAGGCGGGCATGGATCTTCCGGATACCGGATGCGGTCCGCCGCAAAGGCGATGTCGAGCGGTTCCGCGCAGCCGATCCGGCTCTCCCCGCCGATGCCGCCGACGTGGCCCGGACCTTCGCTCCCGCGTGCGGGCCATCAAAGGCCACGCCTGCAAGGTCGCCCCTGCACGGTGGGCGGGAGGACTCCGTCGTCCACCGGCCTGTCGCCGCTACCGAGGAGAACTCGACAGCCCCTTCGGACTCGACGTCCCCGGTCACAGGAACCAGAGCCGTGTCTTGGGTCAGGCGGGGGTGATGACGGTGGGCGGAGTGGCGAAGGTGCCGAAGAGGCCCGGCCGATCACCATTTCTCAGGGTGCCGTCGAAGCAACTGGCACCAGAGACCACCAGGTTGCCGCCCTCGGGCTCGTTGATCACAAGAGTGCCGGCGTTGTCGTAGCTCCAACGAGCAGTGCCGGTCACACTGGCGCTGCACAGCGTACGGCTAAGCCCCAGGTTGATGCGGATCACACCCGTGACTCCGTCGGCGTTGGCCGCGTGCGCCTCAATGCTCCAGGTGCCCATCTGCCTCACGGTGAAGACGGTGCCGATCGGTCCGGCGCAGTTGGACCAAGTGATGGCGGTGATGTGGCCGATCGTGTTGGTGGTGCTGCTGGCGACGCTGCTTGAGAAGGTGGTCCTTCCGCACTGCAGCAGGGTGGTGCCCTTGTTGGTCATCCGGAAGTTGGTGCTGACGCCCGGAAAGGGACCCGAGGGGGTGACGGTCCAGCCGACGTCGGCATTGGCCGGGGCACCGGTCAAGCCGAGGATGGCGGCCACGGCCGTGCCGACGACCAGAATGGTTCGCAGAAACTTGCGCACGGCATTGCTCCTCTTCAGGAGGTCCTCTTGGGTTCGCGGAGCTTCTTGGAGGGGGTGGCGTGCAGGTCGGGCCACGTTCGTTCCCCGGCCTCTGGAGCACGCATCACCCGGTTGAGAACCGGTTCCCTGCGAACCCCCGCCGAGGTCATCCTCACCCTCACGCCCACGGGCTCCGGGCCACCGGAGGATGCAGGACTCCATGATCGCCTTCTGGAACGGCTCCTCATATGGAGACGGGGCCGTGCGGCGGAGGGGCTCCGCCGCACGGCCCCGGTCAGATGGCCGGGCCCGTGCCCTGGATCAGGCGGGGGTGACGGTGAAGGCCGGGGTCACCGTGAAGGTGGCGGAGAAGCTCGGCCGGTCGCCGTTGTTCAGAACGCCCAGGCAGCTGGCGTTGGAGACCACCAGGTTGCCGCCCGCGGGCTCGCTGATCGTGAGCGTGCCGGCGTTGTTGTAGGTGCCGCGGGCGGTGCCGGTCACCGTGGCGGAGCACAGCGGGCCGCTGATGCTCGCGTTGATGTTGCCGATCGAGCCGTTGATCCCGCCGCTGGCGTTGGTGCTGAGCGCGTTGACGGTCCAAGCGCCGTTCTGCCGCACGTTGAAGGTGATGCTGAACGGCCCGGTGCAGCTGGTCCAGGTGCTGCTGGTGATGGAGCCGACCGTGTTGCCGGTGCTGCTGGCGACGCTGCCCGAGGCGGTGACCCGGGCGCACCGCAGCGAGGCGCTGCCGTTGGTCAGCACGGAGTTGGTGCTGACGGCCGTGAAGGCGCCCGCGGGGCTGACGGTCCAGCCGGCGTCGGCGCTGGCCGGGGCGCCGGCCAGGGCGACGGCGGCGGCGGCGGTCGCACCGGTGACCAGGGCGTTCCTCATGAGCTTGCGCATTGTGCCATTCCCTTTCGAGAGATTCCTGGGGTTGGAGCGGAGGTGAACAGTTCGTGGTGCGAGCGCGGAGAGCGACGGCCGTTGCGCCGGGCCGGCTCTCCGCCTCGGCTGCTGGAGCGGAATCTGCGGGGTGTTCTGTGTTCTTCCGTTGGCGGCCCTTCTTTCCCGCGACACCACCGTTGACCTGGTCCGCCGCCGGCCGGGCAGGGTGTTTCAGCGGACACGGACGAAGCGGGTCACATGGTTTTCACCACATGGTCGGAGTGTTCGCGAGACGTTGCTGACTGTTGTGCGATAACCTTTCTTCGGGTCATCGCTGCCTACGCTCGAGTAGGTTAAGTCGCTGTTACAGGCCCGGCAAGGCCCGCATGACTGGAAATCCCGAATTCGTGCAGAACTTGTCATCGGCCGAGCACTTCGCGCCCCGGTCTTGTCCACGGCTCATCAAATTTCCGTGATCTCCGCCCGGCCGCCGCCGGATCGCGCCCGCGGCGCTCCGCGGACCCCACCGCCCCAGTCGCCACACCTTTCACCACCCCCGCACTTCCCGGCCCTCGGCTCCGCGTTCACCGACCGACAACGACGACCACCTGTTTTCTGCGCCAGGTGAGCAATCCGCCGCACGGCGGCGCCGAAACCACTGCGGTCGATGCCTTGACGAGAGCGGTGTCATGCGAAAGCCCGCGTCCACGCCGCGCCGTTCCCGCCGACCGGCACGCGACGACCTCGGTGGACGGTCTCCGGCATATCCCCGCCCTCCCGGCTCGCGGTCTCGCCGCCTCCGGTGGAGCGGACCCGGCCGCTTCGCTCACCGGGCGGCCCGCACGGGGAGACCGTCAGAACGAGCACCACGGCGAGAACCCCTCGGCGACGACCCCGCCGGCATCGCACCGGTCGTACGGGCACCTCACATCGCCAAGGAGTTCGACGATGGCGTACGCGAAGCCCCGTCCTCCAACGGCCCCGGGTGGCCCGACGCTGACCGCCGTTCCTCCACGAAGGTCGCCGGAGTCCGGACGCCGGCGCCGTCGAGGACGACGGAACGGCTCCCTGCCTCCGGAGCGGTCCCGCACGGCCGGAGGGATCCAACCGGCATCCGGCAATTCCGCGTTCACTTGCGAGGACGCGACCCGAAGCCGCCCGCCGTCGTGACCCGGCCGCACCAGATTTGTCAGAACCTGAGCAAAAACCGTCCCGGACGGCCGGCGTTCGCGTCACCGGCGGCGTTCCGTCGTATCGGCACCGAGCCGACCTCGGCGGATGCACTTTTCGTGCACGCACATGTCCGCAGCGCAACATTTCCGCCCATCGATGCGCTGGGCGGCGTCTTAAATTACCTTTAATGTGTCCTGGGTCACCGACCACCACCCCACCCCACGAGACCCTCCGGCTCGTGTCCTCGGCGACCCCCGGTGGAACGGCGCCGGCCGCCGCGGCCGGTCACCGGGCCGCCTCCGCGGGATGGCCGTCAGGGCGGGCGCTACGACGAGGAGGCCTCAGCGATGACCTACCGCACCGCGCACCACGGCACGGCGGCGCCGCCGGCATGCCCGCCGCCCCGGCTGGCCGCCGTGCTGCGCCCCGAACTGCCCGGCCTGGCCAGGGCGATCGAGGCCGAGATCCGCCGCTCGTTCCCCGAGTACGCGGACCTGGACTCCGGCGGTGACGCCCTGGACCTGCAGGGCGCCGTCCTGGAGATCCTGGAGGCGTTCGTGGACCGGATCGCCGACCCCGCCCGCGCCGACGACGAACGCGTGCAGAAGGTCTGCGAGGAGCTCGGCCGCTACGAGGCCCACCAGGGCCGCAGCCTGGACACCCTGCTGGCCGCCTACCGGGCGGGCACCCAGCTGGCCTGGCGGCGGGTGATGACGCTGGCGCGGCGGCACCACTTCTCCGCCTCGGTGATGCTGGTGCTGGCCGACGCGGTGTTCGCCTATATGGACGTGCTGTCGGACCGGTCGCGGCGCGGCTACCAGGACGCGATGGCCCGCTTCGAGGGCGAGCTGGAGGAGCGGCGGCGCCGGCTGCTGGCGCTGATCCTGGAGCGCCCGGCCGTTCCGCGCGCCGCGATCACCGAGCTGGCCGCCGGGGCCCGCTGGGAGGTGCCCGAGGAGGTCACCACGGTGGCGCTGTCCGGGGAGGCCCTGGAGATCCGGTCGGCGCTGGACGGCGACCTGCTGGTGGACCTGGCCGGGCCCGAGCCGCATCTGCTGATCCCCGGCCCGTTCACCGACGAGCGGCGGGCCATGCTGGAACGGGCCACCGCGCAGCATCTGGTCGTGGTCGGGCTGACCGTTCCGCTCGCCGAGGCGGCCGACTCGCTGCGCTGGGCGCGGCAGGCGCTGTCGCTGGCCCGCGCCGGGATCATCGCCGGCGGCCGGCTCACGCTGTGCGAGGACCACCTGATGACGCTGTGGCTGCTGGCCGACACGGCGCTCATCGACGAGCTGACCATGGGGCTGATCGAGCAGGCCGGGCTGTCGCAGGGGCACCGGCTGCTGGAGACGCTGGGGATGTGGCTGGAGAGCCGGGGCACCGCCGCCGAGATCGCCGACCGGCTGCACGTCCACCCGCAGACCGTGCGGTACCGGATCCGCCGGATCAAGGAGATCATGGGCGACCGGCTCGACGATCCCGACACCCGGCTGGCGCTGGAGGTGGCGTTGCGCGCGATGCGGCTGCGGGAACGCCCCTACCAGGCCGGTGAGCCGCGTCCGGCGCTGACGTTCCGCGCGTCCTGACAGCCCCGAAACTGACGGACCGGAACATCACTGACAGCCGTCCCAAATAACGGCCGGTAAGTGACCCGTGAGTATCCCCGGAGCCGTTTATCAGAAAATGAGCAAAAAATCCGACTTTACCTTGTCTTTGCCTTAGCCGATCGGGTTGTGGTTTAACGTGCGTGTGTCCTGGATCACTCCGGGCGCGGCCGGCGCCGTGCCTGGAGCGGTCCGCCACACGACCGCCACGCCGCCGTGGTGCCCACCCCCGGGACGCCCCCGCCATATCCGCCCGAGGAAGGGCCCGCGCCGGGGGCGCACACGGAGGTAACAGCCGATGACGGAAGGTCTCAACCCGGAGACCTTGGAGGAGCCGTTCTCGCTGCCCCCGAACCTGGCCCGGCTGATGCGGCCCGAGCTCCCCAGCCTCACCAACGAGATCATCGCGCAGATCCGCCGGTCCATCCCCGAGTACGCCAGGCCCATCGAGGGCCCCTACGGGCAGACCCTGCGGCTGGGCGTGGAGCGGGCGCTGAGCGCGTTCGTCGACCAGATCTCCGGCGCCACCGGCGACCTGGAACGGCGGGACGAACTGTGCCGGCGGCTCGGCCAGTTCGAGGCCCAGGAGGGCCGCAGCCTGGACAGCCTCCAGGCGGCGTACCGGATCGGTGCGCAGGTCGCCTGGCGGCGGGTGATGAAGATCGGCAGCCGCTACAACGTGTCCGCGGCGATCATCTCCAAGCTGGCCGACCGGCTGTTCAACTACATCGACGAGCTGTCGTCGCTGTCGCTGGAGGGCTACCTGGAGGCCAAGGCCCGCCCGGCCGGGGCGCTGGAGGAGCGCCGCCGCCGGCTGCTGCGGCTCATCCTGGCCCGTCCCGCGGTGCCCGAACCGGCCATCGCCGAGCTGGCGCACTTCGCCGAGTGGCCGGTGCCGGAGAAGGTCACCATGGTGGCGATGCCGTCCGGCGCCCAGCCGGTCCGCACCATCCTCGACGAGGACATCCTGTACGACCAGACCGCCGACGAGCCGCACCTGCTGGTCCCCGGCCCGCTGGACGAGAGCCGCCGGGCGATGCTGGACGCCGCGCTGCCGCAGACCCGGCTCGCGGTCGGCCTGACCGTGGACCTGGCGCAGGCCGCCGACTCGCTGCGCTGGGCGCGGCAGGCCCTGGACCTGGCCGTCCGGGGCGTCATCGACGAGGGGCGCATCACCTACTGCCACGACCACCTGCTGACGCTGTGGCTGCTGGCCGACCCGGCGCTGGTCGACCAGCTCGCCCGGCGGCGGCTGGGCGCCATGCAGGCGCTCACCGTCAACCAGCGGGAACGGCTCACCGAGACGCTGCGGACCTGGCTGGCCACCCGCGGCACCGCCGCGCAGATCGCCGAGCAGCTGCACATCCATCCGCAGACCGTGCGGTACCGGATCCGCAAACTGGAACAGATCCTCGGCGACCAGCTGAACGACCCCGACGCGCGTTTCGCCGTCGAGGTGGTGCTGCGCTCGCTGTGGCTGCGCGAACGGACCGGCCCGGACCGGGAGGGACCACCGCGGAATGTGTGACCGCTGACAAATGCGACACACCCGCCGGGCGGTGAATGCGCGGCGCCCGACAACAATTACCGGCGGGGTTGCCCGGTCACATCCGTTCGTGTTCGGATCGCTGGGTGACGGACCGGCCGAGTTCCCGGATGAAGGCGACAAGGCGGTGATGACGTGGCGAATCGACCGGCGGGAACCCCGATCATGCTGGGGCTCGGCGTCGCGGTGATCCTGGGGACGAACGTGGCCCTCCCGGCGGCGGCGTTCGCCGACGACCCGTCGGCCTCGCCCAGCGAGACCAGCGAGACCAGCGCCGAGCCGACCCCGGAGCCCTCGCCTCCGGCGGAGCCGACCCCCACCGTCTCCGAGTCGGAGCCGACCACCCCTCCGCCCGACCCGGACCCGACGACCCCGTCGCCCGACCCCACCAGCTCCGAGCCGGACCCGGACCCGACCTCGCCGACGCCCACGACGCCGGCCCCGGATCCGACCAGCCCCTCGCCCGACCCGACCACGCCGAGCCCGAACCCCACGTCTCCCGGTCCGACCCCGACGAAGCCGGGCACCACGCCGCCCCCGCCGGGCAAGGACCCGACCGACCCGGGCGACCCGCCGCCCGGCTCCACGGTCGCGATCAAGCTGTCGCTGTCCAGCCCGGTCGCCTCCCCCGGCGGCACGCTGACCGCCACCGCGCACCTCCGTTCCGGCAGGACCGCCGCCCGTGACGTGCGGCTGACGCTGTCGGGCAGCGGGTTCACCGTCAAGCAGTGCACCCTGTGGACCCCGTGCAAGCTCGGCTCGGTCAACGGCAAGGGCCGGGCGGTGCCGGTCACCGTGTACGTGCCGGGCAACGCCCGGCCCGGCAGCCACATCACCGTGTACGCCACCGTCACCGCGGCGCAGAGCAAACCGCAGACCGCGTCGGTCGCGTTCGGCGTGGCCGACGGCACGGGCGTCTCGACGGTGCTGCCGCCGACGCCGCCCGGCGGCGTCCCGGCCCCCCTGGCCATGGGAGATCTCCCCCAGGTGGCCCTGCCCCCGGTGGCGTCCCCGCAGCTCGCCCCCGGCCTGATGATCGTCAGCCCGGTCGCCGCGCTGCGCCACGACCCCGGCGACGGCGACGAGTGGGCGCCCGTCGTGCAGCGCATCGCCGCCGTGCAGGCCGGCTGGCTGGCCGCCCTGCTGACCTCGACCTCCCTGCTGCTCACCTCCCTGCGGCTGTCCCCGTACCGGCGGACCGGCAAGGCGGGCCCCGGCCGCGCCCTGCGGGTGGACCGCGACGTCCGCGCCCGCCTGAACGGCAAGCGCCCCACCGCCGCCCGCCTGCGCACCCTCCCGCCGCTGCCCGCCCAGCCGCCCAAACCACGCCCCCGCATCCGGCTGGCCTGGCTGCCGCCCCGCCCCACCCCCCCGATCCGCCACAGCACCGCCGGCACCTGACCTTCTCTGGGGACCGACCCCCAGCCCCCCGAAAGCGGGGATCAGGCGATCCTCGCTCCGCAGAACTCCGCTGCGGCCACCCGACCCCGGAGGCCGGCGCGACCGTCCACGCGCCGGCCTCCGGATTCCAGGACCTCTCCGGCGCCACCACCCTCGACAGGGCCCTGCACCCGAAGGCGCTGAAGGCCACCGCGAGCGGAGCGAGCGCCATGAGCACGCGCCGGCCTCCGGATTCCACTTCAGGGGGCTGCGATCGCGGTGAGAGGGTTGATCGCGGCGGCACGGCGGGCGGGACGGATCGCCGCCAGCACCCCGGCCACCGCTCCGACCAGCGCGATCACCGTGATCTGCACGGGCGGCGCGGCGAACGCCCCGAACCCGGCGCCCGCCAGCCCCCAGCCGAGGAACAGGCCCAGGCCCACTCCCCCGGCGGTGCCGAACAGCGCCACGATCACCGACTCCCAGCGGACCATCGCCCGGACCTGCCCGCGCGCCGCGCCGACCGCCCGCAGCAGACCCAGCTCCCGGGTCCGTTCGTGGATCGACTGGGCCAGCGTGTTGGCGATGCCCAGCAGCGCGATGAGGATCGCCAGCGCCAGCATCACGTAGATGACGGTGAGGAAGGCGTTCATGTCCGCGGTCTGCGCGTCCAGGAACGCGTCGCGGTCCCGCACCTGCGGTGCCCCGTACGGCCGGGCCACCCGGTCGATCGTCGCCTTGGCGCTCGCCGCGTCGGCCCCGTCCCTCAGGTCCACCAGCACCATCCGGTCCAGCGCCGGCGGGTTGTGGGCGTTCCACGTCCCGCGCGGCATCAGGTAGTCGCCGGCCATGCCGGGCGAGGCGTAGATCGCGGTGACCGGCAGTTCCTCCCGGGTGCCGTCGGCGAACGTGACCGGCACCCGGGTGCCGACCCGCCAGCCGTGTTCGTCGGCGACGTCCCGGGAGACCGCGAACCCGCCGAGCCGCCCTTCGCGCACGTCCAGGTCCAGCACCGCCCCGGCCGCCGCGGGATCGGCGACCGTCACCTGCGTGCCGGTCCGGCCCAGGCGCACGTCGCCGCCGCCGATCCCGGCCGCCGCGCGCACCTGCGGCAGCGCGGCCACCCGCCCGGCCAGCTCCGGGCTGAACCCGCCGAATCCGCCCCCGGCGTCGACCACCAGATCGCCCCGGAAAGAGCCGGTGACCTGCTGTTCCATCGACGCCCGCACCGACCCGACGAGCACCGTGAGCAGGGTGACCACCCCGATGCCGATCATCAGCGCGGTCGCCGCCCCGGCCGTGCGGCGGGGATTGGCGGTCGCGTTCCGCCGGGCCAGGCGTCCCCCCGCACCGCGCAGCCGGGCGGCGGGCAGGCCCAGCAGCCGCGCCGCGGGCCCGGCCGCGACCGGCGCCAGCACCACCATCACCACCAGGCACATCGCCGCCCCGGCCGCGGCGACCGGCAGCGCCTCGGCCAGCCGCCCCCACACCACCGCGCCCGCGGCGACGGCGCCCAGGGCCAGCCCGACCAGCGCCCGCGTCTCCGAGGCGCGCGGGGCGGGCCGTTCGGCGGCCGACTCGCGCAGCGCCGCCAGCGGCGCCACCCGGGACGCCCGCAGCACCGGGACCAGCACCGCCAGCGCGGTGACGCCGACGCCGACCGCCGCCGCCACCAGCGCGGTCCGCGCGGTGAACACCAGGCCCTGCGCCGGCAGCCCCAGGCCCACACCCGAGAACAGCGTCTTGAGCAGCGCCGCGACCCCGTACCCGCCGGCGAGCCCGGCGAGGGTGGCCACGACGCCGACCGCCAGCGCCTCCAGGCCCACCAGCGCCAGCACCTGCCCGCGGGTCGCGCCGATCGCCCGCAGCAGCGCCGACTGCCGGGACCGCTGCGCCATCTGGATCGAGAACGAGTTGTGGATGCTGAACGCCGCCACCAGCAGCGCCACCCCGCCGAACGCCAGAATCCCCGTCCGGAACGCGCTGAGGAACTGCTCGTTGACCTGGCTCACGCCCTCCTCCGCCAGCGCCGCCCCGGTCACCGCCTCAGTCCCGGGAGGCAGCACCGCCCGCACCCGCCGCGCCAGCTCCTCGTCGCTCACGCCCGGCTCGGCGCGGACCGCGACACTGCTGATCCGATCGGCGCCCTGCGCCAGATGCCTGCGCGCGCCCTCCAGGGTGAACCCCGTGTACGTCGCACCGCCGAACGCGTCGAGGTCGCCGAACTTGGCGATGCCGACGACCGTCACCGGCACCGGCGCCGGAGTCAGCACCGTCGTGCGGTCCCCCACCCGCAGGCCGCCGTCATCGGCCGCCGCCTTGTTCACCACCACCTCGTCCGAGGCCGCGGGGGCGCGTCCGGACACGATCCGGTACGGGTTGAGCGCCTGGTCGACCGGCCAGTTGCCCGCCCTGCGGGGACCGCGCGCCGCGACCGGCCTGCCGTCCCTGCCGACGAGCTGCCCGGTGCCCTCGATGACCGGCTCGGCCACCGCGACGCCGGGCACCCGCCGGACCCGTTCCACCAGCGCGCCGTCGATCATCGCGCGTTGCCGGCCCGGCCGGTCGGTCACGCTGGTCGCGTTGCGCACCACCGCGTCCGTTCCGGCATAGGCGCGCACGAAGTAGCCGTCCATGCTGGTCGCCAGGGTGTCGCCGAGCACCAGCGTCCCGGTCAGGAACGCCACGCCGAGGAACACCGCCGTCAGCGACCCGGCCAGCCGCCGCCTGCGCGCCCCGGCCTCCTTGACCGCGAGCCCGATCATGACACCCGCTCCAGCCGCTTCATCCGGTCCAGCACCCGCTCGGCGGTCGGGTCGGCGATCACGTCCACGATCCGGCCGTCCGCCAGGAAGATCACCTCGTCGGCATGGCCCGCCGCGCCCGGGTCGTGGGTCACCATCGCCACCGTCTGCCCCAGCTCGGTCACCGCCGTGCGCAGCAGCCCCAGCACCTCCGCGCCGGAGCGGGAGTCCAGGTTGCCGGTCGGCTCGTCGGCGAAGACGATCTGCGGCCGGGTCACCAGCGCCCGCGCCACCGCCACCCGCTGCTGCTGCCCGCCGGACAGCTCCGCGGGCCGGTGCCGCAGCCGCGACCGCAGGCCCACCGCGTCGACCACCGTGTCCATCCACGCCCGGTCGACCTCGGCGCCGGCCAGGACGGCCGGCAGGGTGATGTTCTCCTCGGCGGTGAGCGCCGGCAGCAGGTTGAACGCCTGGAACACGAAGCCGATCCGCTCCCGCCGCAGCCGGGTCAGCCGCCGGTCCGGCAGCGCGCCGATCTCCACGTCGCCGACGTACACCCGCCCGCCGGTGGGCCGGTCGAGCCCGGCCACGCAGTGCATCAGGGTGGACTTGCCCGCCCCGGACGGCCCCATGATCGCCGTGAACCGCCCTGCGGCCAGCTCCACGGTGACGTCGTCCAGCGCCCGAACGGCGGTGTCCCCCGTCCCGTAGACCTTGCTGAGCCCCACGGTCCGGGCCGCACTCGTCCCTGTGGTCGTTCGCATCCCGCTCCTCACCTCGCAGCCCGCTTCTCAGTCGCGAGCGTTCTCGTCTCCGTGGCCTGCTTCTCGGTGGCGGGCGCTGTTCTCCAGCCGCCTGCCGCGTTCGCCGTCGTCCTCATTCCGGAAGCGTGGCCGCGGGGAAAGGCCCCGGGCGTCGGGCGAGGAGAGGCATCCGGGATGCTCCGGCGGGAGCAGCGCGGGGCGCCGGCGTACGTCCGCCGGGGTAGACGCTGCTGGATGCGTTGTCCAATTTGTGACCCGCGCAACATACAAGCAGGCTTGCTTGCTTGTAAGTGACGGGCTTACCGTCGGGATGTGTCCATCACCGGCCGTCGCAGGCATCACCGCAGTTCAGGAAGCCGCCGCACCCAGCAGGAGCGGCGGTCGGCCACCCAGACCCGACTGCTGGAGGCCACCGCCGAGGCGCTGGCCGACCTCGGCTGGGCCGGGCTGTCCACCACCGAGGTGTCCCGGCGGGCCGGTGTGTCCCGGGGCGCGCAGCAGCACCACTACCCGACCAAGATGGCGCTGGTGGCCGCCGCGCTGGAGCACCTGCTCACCCGGCTGCGCCACGAGTACGAGCAGGCCTACGCGGCGCTGCCGGACGACCGGCGCAACGTGGAGGGCGCCCTGGACCTGTTCTGGGAGATGCTGCGGCAGCCCCCCGCCCTGGCGCTGCTGGAACTGGCGCTGGCCGGGCGCACCGACGAGTCGCTCCGCCAGCTCAGCGCCGACCTCAACGAACGCGTCGTCGCGATCATCAAGGAGGTCTTCCACGAGCTGTTCCCCGAGAGCCTGCCGCCGGAGATGGTCGACACCACCATCCGGGCGCTGTTCGCCCTGCTGGTCGGGCTCTCGCTGCAGAACGCCCTCGACGACGACGCCAACGGCCACCAGGCGGCCGTGCTGACACAGGTCAAGGCCATCGCCCTCATGCTCATCCCCGACGACAAGGGAGCCGCGTCATGACCGCACCCCCCGCCCGCACCGCGGAGGTCAAGGACCGCACGTCGTACTTCGGCGTCATCGAACGGCTGAACAAGGCCTCGGTGGACAAGCACTGGGAGGCGTACGCCGACATCCCCTGGGACGATCCCGACCACCAGGTCGACCCCGACGACCCCCGCTTCGTGCTGTCACCGGTGATGGACCCCCTGGGCCGCACCGAGTGGTACAGGTCGCAGCCGCCGCAGATCCAGGCGCAGATCGGCCTGTGGCGGGTCGCCACCGCCATGAAGGTCGGCCTGCAGTTCGAGAACCTGCTCAAGCGGGGCCTGCTCAACTACGCCTACTGGCTGCCCAACGGCCGGCCCGAGTTCCGGTACGTCCTGCACGAGACGACCGAGGAATGTCACCACGCGATGATGTTCCAGGAGTTCGTCAACCGGACCGGGATGCCGATCCGCGGCATGCCGCGCTCCCTGACCCTGATCGCCCAGAGCGCCCCGTGGATCCCGCTGATCAGCACCGAACTGTTCTTCGTCTTCGTGCTGGGCGGCGAGGACCCGATCGATCACGTGCAGCGCAAGTCCCTCAAGGAGGGGCACATCAGGCACCCGCTGCAAGAGACGATCATGAAGATCCACATCGCGGAGGAGGCCCGCCACATCTCCTTCGCCCGCCACTTCCTGCGTCACCGCGTCCCGCGGATCAGCGCGGCGCGCCGCCGCTTCCTCAGCATCATGACCCCGATCGTCCTCGGCGTCATGGCCCGCATCATGCTCTGCCCGCCCGGCCCGATGGTCCGCCACTTCGGCATCCCCCGCGAGGTGGTCAAGGAGGCCTACCGCTCCCCCGAGTTCCGCGCCGAACTCCGCGACTGCATCGCCAAGACCCGCGACCTGGCCCACGAACTCGGCCTCGTCAACCCCGTCAGCAAGCGCCTGTGGCAGGCCTTCGGCATCTGGGACGAGCCCCGCCCCGCCAAAGCCCGCCGCACCCGGACCCAGGCCGCCTGACCCCACCACCCCTCCACCGATCGAACGTCCCGGCCGACCGCCAGTCCCACCGGCGGGCACCCGCCCACTCCCGGCACCCGCACCGGACCGCCCGCCCGGCCGGACGCCCAGATCATCGTGGAGTCCCACCGACGAACACCCGACACACCCACCCCCAGCACGACCCGACACCCAAGCCGGGCACCCGCCTGGCTTCTCGACCGCGCGCCCGCCCCGCCGATGCACCGCAGCCTCGCCCCACCGGCGGGGCGGCCGCGCCCCGCCCCCTGTCCAGGGAGTTCACCAGGGAACAGCACGCCCACGACGCAAGAACGAGGGGCGTATGCGAACGGAACCAGACCGCCTCCCCAGAGAACGAGGCACCTCATGGCGCGGGAACGAAGGGCGTGCGCGAACGAAACCAGGCCGCGCTCCCAGAAAACGGGACGCCCCACGATGCAAGGGCACGGCGTGCGTGGACAGAACCAGACCGCCTCCCCAGGGAACAGGGACGCCCCACAGCACGAAACGAAGAGCGTGTGCGAACGGAACCAGGCCCGTTCCTGGGAACGGGGACGCCTCACAGCACGAGGGCGAAGGGGGCGTGCGCGAACGGAACCAGACCGCGCTTCCAGGGAATGGAGCACCACCGTGCCGCGAGGACACGAAGGTCAAGCAGGCGCTGAACGCGGCACCGCGACGCTCCGCCAGGCCGCTCCGTGACCCCGCACCGGCCGCGGTCCGGCGAGGTCGCCGTCAGGGGCGAAGCGTTGTGAACGGACAGGGCGGAGCAGGTCCCGGAGTGTGAGCGCGTAGACTTCCCGGCAACATTGATGATTCGTCCAATAGCCGTTCCGGCCCGAGCCATGGAGCCAGCCCATGAACATCGCGATCGTGACCGGGGGCGCATCGGGCATCGGCCGCGCCATCGCCACCGAGCTCGTCGCCCGCGGCGACACCGTGGTGGTCGCCGACATCGACGCCCCCGGCGCGGAGAAGACGGCGGCCAAGCTCAACACCCTCGGCCGCGGCCGGGCCAAGGCCGCCGAGCTGGACGTCACCGACGCCGAGGCGGTCGCCGCCCTCTACACCGGCGTGCGCGACGAGCACGGGCGGCTGGACCTGGTGTTCAACAACGCCGGGATCGCGATCGGGGGCCTGGCCGAGGAGCTGACCCTCGAGCACTGGAACCGCGCCATCGACATCAACCTCAAGGGCGTCGTCCACGGCGTGCACGCGGCGTACCCGATCATGCTGGAGCAGCGCTCCGGGCACATCGTCAACACCGCCTCGCTGGCCGGGCTGGTCCCCATGCCGATGGGCATCCCCTACACCGCCACCAAGCACGCCGTCGTCGGCCTGTCGCTGGGGCTGCGCGCCGAGGCCGCCGGCACCGGCGTCAAGGTCAGCGTGGTGTGCCCCGGTTTCGTGGACACCCCGCTGCTGAAGAACATCAACCCCGGGCTGCCGGAGACCCCGATGAGCGGCGACGGCCGGGCGGAGATCAGGAAGCAGGCCGGCGGCTTCTACACCCCCGAACGGCTGGCCCGCGACATCATGCGCGGCGTCGACCGCGACCAGGCCATGATCGTCGCGCCCCGCATCGGCCGGGCGGCCTGGCGGGGCATGCGGCTCAGCCCCCGCGCCGCGGTCCGCGCCGCCGCGTTCGCCGCCTCCCGCTACCGCCGCGAGCACCGCTCCCGCTGAACGTTCACCTCGGTTCCTCCGGTGTCCCGCCGGTGATCTCGCCCCGGGCCCGGGTGCCCGCGCTCAGCTTGCCGCCCTCCTCGGTGTGCGGATAGTGCAGGTCGAACGCCGGGCGCTCGGACCTGATCCGCGGAATGGCGTGGAAGTTGTGCCGCGGCGGCGGGCAGGACGTCGCCCACTCCAGCGAGTTCCCGTACCCCCACGGGTCGTCCACGTCCACCCGCCTGCCGTGCCGCGCCGTGCGGTACACGTTGTAGAGGAAGAACAGCGTGGACGCCCCGAGCAGGAACGCCCCCGCGCTGGAGACCCGGTTGAGGGCCAGGAACTCGTTCGGATAGTCGGCGTACCGCCGCGGCATCCCCTCGGCGCCCAGCCAGTGCTGGATCAGGAACGTGGTGTGGAACCCGATGAACAGCGTCCAGAAGTGCCACTTGCCGAGGGTGTCGTTCAGCATCTTCCCGGTGAACTTGGGCCACCAGAAGTAGAACCCGGCGAACATCGCGAACACCACCGTGCCGAACACCACGTAGTGGAAGTGCCCCACCACGAAGTAGGAGTCGTGCACGTGGAAGTCCAGCGGCGGCGAGGCCAGGATCACCCCGGTCAGCCCGCCGAACAGGAACGTCACCAGGAACCCGATCGCCCACAGCATCGGCGACTCGAAGCTCAGGTTCCCCCGCCACATCGTGCCGACCCAGTTGAAGAACTTCACCCCGGTCGGCACCGCGATCAGGTACGTCATGAACGCGAAGAACGGCAACAGCACCTGCCCGGTCGGGTACATGTGGTGCGCCCACACCGCCGCCGACAGCCCGGCGATCGCGATCGTCGCCCCCACCATCCCGACGTACCCGAACAGCGGCTTGCGGCTGAACACCGGGATGACCTCGGTGATGATGCCGAAGAACGGCAGCGCGATGATGTAGACCTCCGGATGCCCGAAGAACCAGAACAGGTGCTGCCACAGCAGCGGACCGCCGTTCGCGGGGTCGTAGATGTGCGTGCCGAGATTGCGGTCGGCGTACAGCGCCAGCAGCGCCGCCGCCAGCACCGGGAACGCCAGCAGCACCAGGATCGAGGTGAGCAGGATGTTCCAGGTGAAGATCGGCATCCGGAACATGGTCATCCCGGGCGCCCGCATCCCCACGATCGTGGTGATGAAGTTGACCCCGCCGAGGATGGTGCCGAGTCCCGACAGCACCAGCCCCATGATCCACATGTCACCGCCGGTCTCCGGCGAGTAGGTCTCCTGCGTCAGCGGGGTGTACCCCGTCCAGCCGAAGCTGGCCGCCCCGGTCGGCGTCAGGAACGAGGCCATCACGATCGTCCCGCCGAGCAGGAAGAGCCAGTAGCTGAACATGTTCAACCGGGGGAACGCCACGTCCGGCGACCCGATCTGCAACGGCATGATCACGTTCCCGAACCCGATGAACAGCGGGGTCGCGAACAGCAGCAGCATGACCGTGCCGTGGATGGTGAACATCTGGTTGTACTGCTCGTTGCTGACGAACTGCAGCCCCGTCTCCGCCAGCTCGGCTCTGATCACCAGCGCCATCACCCCGCCGAGCAGGAAGAACACGAACGAGGTCATCAGGTACAGGTAGCCGATGACCTTGTGGTCGGTGCTGGTGATCCAGCTGACGAGCACCGAGCCACGAGGACGCCGTACCGGCGGCGCCTCCGGCAGCGGTCGGCCGAGCAGTACCATGCCGGTCTCCCAGGGATGAGGAGGTCCATGGACACCGCTCTCCCTGTCCACAATTGGTCCGTTTCATGCACCCCTCACCGGAACCATGCGTTTTCCCGCAGCACTCGTTACCGGCCGCTGAACCGGGCCGTCGCCGCGGGTACGCCGCAGGTACCGTGAGTGATGTGGAACGTGTCCTGGTCAGCGCCTGCCTGCTGGGCCGGCCGGTCCGCTACGACGGCCGCGGCAAGCCCGTCCACGCCGAGATCTGGCGCCGCTGGCAGTCCGAGGGCCGCCTGGTCCCCTACTGCCCCGAGGTCGGCGGCGGCCTCCCCGTCCCCCGCCCGCCCGCCGAGATCACCGGCACCGGCGGCGGCGAAGGCGTCCTGAACGGCACCGCCCGCGTGGTCACCGACACCGGCGAGGACGTCACCGACGCCTTCCTCCGCGGCGCCCACCAGGCCCTCGAAACCGCCCTCCGCCACAACGCCCGAGTCGCCGTCCTCAAGGACTCCAGCCCCTCCTGCGCCACCACCCAGATCTACGACGGCACCTTCACCGGCCACCGCTCCCCCGGCACCGGCGTGACCACCGCCCTCCTGGAACGCCACGACATCCGCGTCTTCCCAGAAACCGCCCTGGACTCCGCCGCCGCCTACCTGACCACCCTCGAACACCCCTGACCCCCGCCCGCCGAAACACCCACCCTCAAAGAGCCACCCTCCGTGCGGAATCCTCCGGAGGACGGCCCCTCGGGGACCGGACGTCCTGGAGCCAGGCGGCCACACCCCCATTCGCGCACCGGGAGAGGCACCTGCGCCAGCGGGCCGGGCTCGACGCCGAGCCGCCTCCGGCCCAGGGAGCCGACGACGAAGGGGGGCAGGGAAGCACACACATGCGCACGCTGGGAGAGGCGTCCACACCGGCGGGCCGTCCACCCATAGCCGCACTACCGGCCCCCACGTGGAGACGCGAAGGCACAGAACGCGAGGGCGCGGAAAAGAAGGACCCGGCCTCAGAAGAAGAGCGCCGGAAGAATACGAAAGGGCCCGGTTTCTCGAAGGGTGTCAAAACCCCTGAGAAACCGGGCCCTTTTCGGATGGTAATGTTCCGGCGGTGTCCTACTCTCCCACACGGTCTCCCGTGCAGTACCATCGGCGCTGGAGGGCTTAACTACCGGGTTCGGAATGAGACCGGGTGTTTCCCCTCCGCCATGACCACCGGAACGCCTCACCCCGGCCGTGCCAGGCACGGCGGGAAACCCGTGGCGTTCCAGCACCCCCCAGAGGGGGTGGTGGACGCGTTATTCAGTTGCCAACAACCTACCAACAACCGCGGCCGACAAAGGGCCGGCGGGGTGCGGGGGTTGTTTTCTGTGAACCGCACAGGGACGCGAACATCCACGCTGCAACAGTGGTGTGTTAAGCCGCTCGGCCTATTAGTACCGGTCCACTCCACACCTTACGATGCTTCCATGCCCGGCCTATCAACCCAGTCGTCTCCTGGGGGCCTTACCCCCACACAGGGGGAGGGAGACCTCATCTCGAGGAAGGCTTCCCGCTTAGATGCTTTCAGCGGTTATCCTGACCGAACGTAGCCAACCAGCCATGCCCCTGGCGGGACAACTGGCACACCAGAGGTTCGTCCGTCCCGGTCCTCTCGTACTAGGGACAGACCCTCTCAAGTCTCCTACGCGCGCAGCGGATAGGGACCGAACTGTCTCGCGACGTTCTAAACCCAGCTCGCGTGCCGCTTTAATGGGCGAACAGCCCAACCCTTGGGACCTACTCCAGCCCCAGGATGCGACGAGCCGACATCGAGGTGCCAAACCATCCCGTCGATATGGACTCTTGGGGAAGATCAGCCTGTTATCCCCGGGGTACCTTTTAGCCGTTGAGCGACATCCCTTCCACACGGAGATGCCGGATCACTAGGCCCTGCTTTCGCACCTGCTCGACATGTCTGTCTCACAGTCAAGCTCCCTTGTGCCCTTGCACTCAACACCTGATGACCAACCAGGCTGAGGGAACCTTTGGGCGCCTCCGTTACCCTTTAGGAGGCAACCGCCCCAGTTAAACTACCCACCAGGCACTGTCCCCCACCCGGATTCACGGGCGCGGGTTAGACGCTCGAAACGACCAGAGTGGTATTTCACCAACGACTCCACCCCCACTAGCGTGGCGGCTTCACAGTCTCCCACCTATCCTACACAAGACGCTCCCAACGCCAATACCAAGCTGTAGTGAAGGTCCCGGGGTCTTTCCGTCCTGCTGCGCGAAACGAGCATCTTTACTCGTACTGCAATTTCGCCGGGCCTGTGGTTGAGACAGCGGGGAAGTCGTTACGCCATTCGTGCAGGTCGGAACTTACCCGACAAGGAATTTCGCTACCTTAGGATGGTTATAGTTACCACCGCCGTTTACCGGCGCTTAGATTCTCACCTTCACCCCCACGAGGAGGGTTGAGCGGTCCTCTTAACGTTCCGGCACCGGGCAGGCGTCAGTCCGTATACAGCGTCTTACGACTTCGCACGGACCTGTGTTTTTAGTAAACAGTCGCTTCCCCCTGGCCACTGCGACCACCCCCAGCTCCCACCGCAAGGGCGTTCACCAGGCGTGGCCCCCCTTCTCCCAAAGTTACGGGGGCAATTTGCCGAGTTCCTTAACCACAGTTCACCCGATCGCCTCGGTATTCTCTACCTGACCACCTGAGTCGGTTTGGGGTACGGGCCGCCGGCACACTCGCTAGAGGCTTTTCTCGGCAGCATGGGATCACTCACTTCACCTAAAACGGCTCGGCATCACATCTCACCCTCATGGACCGCGGATTTGCCTACGATCCGGGCTACCTGCTTACCCCAGGTCGACCATCGCCTGGGCTGAGCTACCCTCCTGCGTCACCCCATCGCTTACCTACTACCCCCTCGGGCCCCAGCCTCCCCGCAAGACACCCGGTCCGAAGACCGGGCGGCGGTTCGGGTGGTTAGCATCAGGAGGTTCGGTATGGGCGCGTACCAGCGGGTACGGGAATATCAACCCGTTGTCCATCGACTACGCCTCACGGCCTCGCCTTAGGTCCCGACTTACCCTGGGCGGATCAGCCTGCCCCAGGAACCCTTGGTCATCCGGCGCACACGTTTCTCACGTGTGAATCGCTACTCATGCCTGCATTCTCACTCCCACAGCCTCCACCACTCGATCACTCGGCGGCTTCACCGGCTGCAGGACGCTCCCCTACCCACCAACACCTCAAGTGTCAGTGCCACGGCTTCGGCGGTGTGCTTGAGCCCCGCTACATTGTCGGCGCGGAATCACTTGACCAGTGAGCTATTACGCACTCTTTCAAGGATGGCTGCTTCTAAGCCAACCTCCTGGTTGTCACGGCAACTCCACATCCTTTACCACTTAGCACACGCTTAGGGGCCTTAGCCGATGATCTGGGCTGTTTCCCTCTCGACTACGAAGCTTATCCCCCGCAGTCTCACTGCCGCGCTCTCACTTACCGGCATTCGGAGTTTGGCTGACTTCGGTAACCCGGTGAGGCCCCTAGGCCATCCAGTAGCTCTACCTCCGGCAAGAAACACACGACGCTGCACCTAAATGCATTTCGGGGAGAACCAGCTATCACGGAGTTTGATTGGCCTTTCACCCCTAACCACAGGTCATCCCCCAGGTTTTCAACCCTGGTGGGTTCGGGCCTCCACACCGTCTTACCGGCGCTTCACCCTGCCCATGGCTAGATCACCCCGCTTCGGGTCTACAGCATGCGACTCATACGCCCTCTTCAGACTCGCTTTCGCTACGGCTACCCCACACGGGTTAACCTCGCCACACACCATAACTCGCAGGCTCATTCTTCAAAAGGCACGCCATCACCAACCACAACCCCCGAAGAGGCCGCGGCCTGCGGCTCTGACGGCTTGTAGGCACACGGTTTCAGGTACTCTTTCACGACCCCTCACCGGGGCACTTTTCACCTTTCCCTCACGGTACTGGTCCGCTATCGGTCATCGGGAAGTATTCAGCCTTACCACGTGGTCGTGGCAGATTCACACGAGATTTCACGGGCCCCGTGCTACTCGGGAACACACCCAGAAGCCACCAGAGTTTCGCCTACCGGACTCTCACCGTCTACGGTCGGCCATCCCAAGCCGTTCGACTACCCCAGCGGTTTATCACTCCTTGCCGGCATGGCAGCACCGGCCGGATGGTCCCACAACCCCGCACACGCAACCCCTGCCAGGTATCACACGCGCACGGTTTAGGCTCCTCCGCTTTCGCTCACCACTACTCACGGAATCACATATTGTTTTCTCTTCCAGCGGGTACTGAGATGTTTCACTTCCCCGCGTTCCCACCACCGCCCTATACATTCAGGCGGCAGCGACACCCCATGACAGGTGCCAGGTTACCCCATTCGGAAATCCCCGGATCACAGCCTGGTTGCCGGCTCCCCGAGGCATATCGCAGGCTCCCACGTCCTTCATCGGCTCCCGATGCCAAGGCATCCACCGTATGCCCTTAACAACTTAACAAACCTACAGCGATCAAAGATGCTCGCGTCCACTATGCAGTTCACAAAAAACAACCGGACAACCACACCACACCCGAACACACACGCCCGGGAGGGGCCGTGGCCCCGCAGCCCAGAGAAAACAACCCCCACCCCCAAGAAGAGGGCGAGAAAGGTCCGTTTCCTCAGGACCCAACAGTGTGTCCAACCCACCCGAACCCCACACCAGGAGGTTCCACACCCCGACACCCGACCTCACAGAGGCCGAGCACCCGATCCCTCACCGAAGAGGAACCATCCACCAGCCACAGCTGGGGATGCGGGCAGTACTGACCAGGACGGCGGTCCCGGCAGGTTGAGTAGCCAGTGCTCCACGGTTCTATGAGCAACCACCCCGAGACACGGTCGGCCTCGACGGGCGGTTCCCTGGACCAGGCGCCTCTCACCACTGGTGAGCGGCGTCGGCCGGGTGCTCCTTAGAAAGGAGGTGATCCAGCCGCACCTTCCGGTACGGCTACCTTGTTACGACTTCGTCCCAATCGCCGGCCCCACCTTCGACCGCTCCCCCCCACGAAGGGTTGGGCCACGGGCTTCGGGTGTTGCCGACTTTCGTGACGTGACGGGCGGTGTGTACAAGGCCCGGGAACGTATTCACCGCAGCGTTGCTGATCTGCGATTACTAGCGACTCCGACTTCACGAAGTCGAGTTGCAGACTTCGATCCGAACTGAGACCGGCTTTTAGGGATTCGCTCCACCTCACGGTATCGCAGCCCTCTGTACCGGCCATTGTAGCATGTTTGCAGCCCAAGACATAAGGGGCATGATGACTTGACGTCATCCCCACCTTCCTCCGAGTTGACCCCGGCGGTCTCCCATGAGTCCCCACCATCACGTGCTGGCAACATGGAACGAGGGTTGCGCTCGTTGCGGGACTTAACCCAACATCTCACGACACGAGCTGACGACAGCCATGCACCACCTGTCACCCGCCCCCGAAGGGACCCCGTGTCTCCACGAGTTTTCGGGTGATGTCAAGCCTTGGTAAGGTTCTTCGCGTTGCGTCGAATTAAGCAACATGCTCCGCCGCTTGTGCGGGCCCCCGTCAATTCCTTTGAGTTTTAGCCTTGCGGCCGTACTCCCCAGGCGGGGCGCTTAATGCGTTAGCTACGGCGCGGAGCCCGTGGAAGAACCCCACACCTAGCGCCCAACGTTTACGGCGTGGACTACCAGGGTATCTAATCCTGTTCGCTCCCCACGCTTTCGCTCCTCAGCGTCAGAACAGGCCCAGAGAACCGCCTTCGCCACCGGTGTTCCTCCCGATATCTGCGCATTTCACCGCTACACCGGGAATTCCGTTCTCCCCTACCTGCCTCTAGCCTGCCCGTATCCACCGCAGACCCACGGTTGAGCCGTGGGCTTTCACGACGGACGCGACAGGCCGCCTACGAGCTCTTTACGCCCAATAATTCCGGACAACGCTTGCGCCCTACGTATTACCGCGGCTGCTGGCACGTAGTTAGCCGGCGCTTCTTCTGCACCTACCGTCCAGGTTCGTCGGTGCTGAAAGAGGTTTACAACCCGAAGGCCTTCATCCCCCACGCGGCGTCGCTGCGTCAGGCTTCCGCCCATTGCGCAATATTCCCCACTGCTGCCTCCCGTAGGAGTCTGGGCCGTGTCTCAGTCCCAGTGTGGCCGGTCGCCCTCTCAGGCCGGCTACCCGTCGTCGCCTTGGTAGGCCATCACCCCACCAACAAGCTGATAGGCCGCGAGCCCATCCCCGACCGAAAAAACTTTCCACCACCACCCATGCGAGCAGTGGTCATATCCGGTATTAGACCCGGTTTCCCAGGCTTATCCCAGAGTCGGGGGCAGGTTACTCACGTGTTACTCACCCGTTCGCCGCTCGAGTACCCCCGAAGGGGCCTTTCCGCTCGACTTGCATGTGTTAAGCACGCCGCCAGCGTTCGTCCTGAGCCAGGATCAAACTCTCCATCAAGGTCACACCCACCACCCCCAACAGGAGGCAGCGGAAACCCAGAATGGGAACAAATCCCAGCACGCACACCCCACATCAGGGGCGTGCTGCCTCAAAGAAATCCTCTTGACGAGGACAACAACCCCCACAGGGGCTGTCACAAGGCACTGGCTTTTAACACACTGTTGAGTTCTCAAGAAACGGACACCCACCCCAGAACACCCACCCCACCAGGCAGGCACCCCGCAGGGGCAACCCTTCTAACTTACCCGACCCCGACCCGATGTCAAACCCTCTCGCGAGAGCTCTTCCACCGCATCCTTGATCAGGCCCCGCACACCACCGCCACCCACAGGCCGAACAGCCTGCCGAAGCGTTGGTTCACGGGCTTGCCCTCGGGCCGGCCGCCTCCCCGGCGTCCTGCATCCCTTCCGGGCGACCCTCCCAGCATACCCCGCCGAACCCTGTGATCCGAACGGTTTACCCGGGACGGTGTCCCCGGGGCCGACCGCCTCGCGGCGTTCCGCATCCCCTCGGGGCACGTAGAAGATTAGGGTGATCATCCAACGCCGTCAAATCGGCGTCCATGAGTCATCAACACCCAGGTCACCCGGCTATCCCCGCTCGCGGACACGGATCCGGCAGGCTCACGTGCCCGGTCTGCGACCGGCCCCCTGCTCCGTCTGCAGCGCCGTCACCGATGATCGCGACGTGGGGGCGACCCGGCGTCCGAGTGGCTCCAACACCCAGACCGCTGCGGGCATTCCCGTCCGGGCGCGCGCATCAGCAGAGTCGCGTGACCGATCGGGGACAGACCCGCGCTCCACTTGGAGCGCTGTCGTCGGCGGCACCCACGATGGAGGCACACCCGTACGGAGGATGGCGGTGCCGGGAGTCGTGCCTTCGGGGAAGAGGCGGGGCGCACCCGTGCGTACGGGGAGGATGGGCGGGTGCGATCGTGAGGCCATGTATGCCTTCTCCGCCGAACCGGTCGCCGGGATCCGGGTCGTTCCGCTGTGCGATGCGATCGGTCCCATGCACGAGTCCATGCGCCAGCCGCTGCTGGAGACGTTCCCCGGGTCGACCCCGGAGATGTGGGAACGGATCCGCGCCGAGCAGCCGGAGGCCTTCGGGCCGGACGGTGAGTGGGTGCTGCGGTTCTACTGCTTCGTCCTGGACGTTCCCGGTGGGCCGACCGTGCTGGTCGACACGGGGCTGGGCGACCGGCATTCACCGGCGGCGAGCTGGGCGCCCGTACCGGGAAGGCTGGAGGAGGCGCTGTCGTCGACGGAGCTGTCCCCCGCGGACATCGATGTCGTGGTCCTCACGCACCTGCACAGCGACCATGCGAGCGGGGCGGTCGTCAAGGGCGAGCCGGCGTTCCCGAACGCGCGCTACATGGTGCAGCAGCGCGAGCTGGACTGGATCGCGGCGAGTCCCGGGAACCCGGTGGGAGAGCAGACGATCCGTCCGCTGCGGGAGGCCGGCTGCCTGGACGCCGTCGAGGGCCGTTCCCGCCTGACCCCGGATGTGGAGATCTTCCCCACGCCCGGCCACACCCCGGGCCACCAGTCGGTCGTGATCGACGACCACCGCCTGGTCGTGGCCGGCGACGTGGTGCTGCACCCGATCCATCTCGCCGACCACACGGTGCAGTACGTGCACGACGAGGATCCCGCGACGGCGGCCGTCACCCGCGCCGCCCTGCTGGACCGCATCCGAGAACGCGACGGCCTGATCGCCGCACCGCACCTGCCGGTCCCGTTCGCCCGTCCCTGAGAGCACCCAGAGAAGCGACCGCAGCCGAACCAGGCACCAGGCAAGACTCCACCTGGCAAAGCCTGAAGCCCTGCAACGCCCCCGTGCCGTGGCCCCTGCAAAGCCCCCACACTCAAGGCCCTGCACCCACCAACGGGGGCGTGGGGGCGAAGCCCCCACACGGGGGGTCCGGGGGGTCGTCCCCCGGGAGAAATGACGAGGGCCGGTGGTGAAGCAGCGAAGCTGCGAACACACCGGCCCTCGGCCCGAGTGGAGCTATGGGGATTCGAACCCCAGACCTCCTCCATGCCATGGAGGCGCGCTACCAACTGCGCCATAGCCCCGCGCGTGTTCGGGGATCGCGGGGATCCGCCGACCAGCCTGGGAAGAGCTTAGTGCACTCGGCGGGCAGATCCGTACAGCGCCCGGGTGAACGCCCTGTGGTCTGCCCCGCATGCGGCCGGAACAACCGGGCGCGGGGCCCTCCGCTTGCGCCATGATTGATCAACCTTGACCCGCTACGGCATCGTCTTGCACTGACGGCGTCGGTCTGTCGGCCTTCGGAGGTGTCGCGCATGCGGCGGCTGATCGTCTCTGTCCTGATGCTGCCCGGCTCGTTCGCCCTGTCCATGTGGACCGGCTACGGTCCGGCCGACGACTGGGTGCACAACTGCCAGGTGCGCCAGCAGTACCTCGACCGCCTGGACGCCATGCGCGTCGAGATCCACAAGCTGCGCGTGCAGGGCCGCTCCGAGCAGGAGATCGCCCGCATCATGGTGCCCCGCCGCAACCAGGCCAAGGCCCTGGTCCGCACCAAGATGAGGGCCAAGGACGTCCGCAGGCTCGAGGAGCGCAACAAGGCCCGCTACGGCGACCCGCTGGGCCCCACCGTCGAGTGGATGCACGCCCAGTACGGCGGCAACTGGCACGACATCGTCGAGGCCACCACCGAGTCCAACAGGCTCTACAACCTCTCCTGCCTCCCCTGGTTCGACCTCTGATCCATCCACCAGCCCCCTCCCGCCGAACGCCCCACTCCCACGAAGCCCCCCACCCCACCAACCCACGCATCCCTGATCCCCGACGCCCCCGGATGCTCCTCACCTCTGCTCGGATGGGTCGTTCCGGCGACGCATCGAACGTGACGACACCAACCCCGCCCCATGTCGGCGAGCCATCGTTCACACCAGCGATCGCGGACCAAGAGAGCAAACACCCGATCAGGCGCGCAGGAGAGCCACGGCCTCCCCGGACTGCTCCTCGCACAGATCGCCACCGCCGGTGACTACCGGTCGCCCAGCCCGTGTCGACCAGCACGGTCGGCCCACCGGGAACGTCCAGAACGAAGCAGTGGTCCCAAGTACGGAAGGGCGGTGCGCAGACCACCGAGCACGCCGTGGTGCGGGACAAGATCCCCAGGCACGGGATCGATGCCGAGCGCGTGTGCATCTGGACCGTGAGGCCATACGAGATCCCCCAGTACCGGGAGCAATACGCAAGCCGCTGGGCACGCCGCAACCTCGAGAGGAAGGGATCCCCAGGTACGGGAGCAACGCACAGACCACCGAACACGTCATGGCACGAGATGACGACGCTCCCACAGATACGGCAGGACAGTACCCCCGCACGCCACAGTTCCAGGGAGCAGACCCGAGGTACGGGGAGCGATACGCAGACCACCACACGCCGCAACCTCGGGAGGAAGAGGATCCCAGGTACGGGAGCAACGCACAGACCACCGAGCACGCCATGGCGCGGGACAAGATCCCCAGGCACGGGATCGATGGCGAGCACGCGTGTATTTGGACGGTGAGGTCGTACGAGACCCCCAGTACCGGGAGCAGTGCAAGCCGCTGGGCACGCCGCAACCTCGAGAGGAAGGGATCCCCAGGTACGAGAGCAACGCACAGACCACCGAACACGTCACGGCGCGAGATGACGACGCTCCCAGAGACACGGGAAGACAGTGCCCGAGCACGCCACAGCTCCAGGGACGAGACCCCAGGTACAGGGACACCGAGCACACCATAGCCCAAGGTGACGAGGTCCCCAAGTGCGAGGCGGCGCAACAGGCGGAAACGCCCCTGACCAGGTGCCGGCCAACCGTTCAGCAGAAGCGGAACACCCCAGGTAAATGACCGCGACCGAACCAGGCACCGGGCACCAGGCAAAGCCCGAAGCCCCGCAACGCCCCGTGCCTTGGCCCCTGCAAGGGCCCCGTACTCAAGGCCCTGCACCCACCAAGGGGGCGTGGGGGCGAAGCCCCCACACGGGGGGTCCGGGGGGTCGTCCCCCCGGGAGAAATGACGAGGGCCGGTGGTGAAGCAGCGAAGCTGCGAACACACCGGCCCTCGGCCCGAGTGGAGCTATGGGGATTCGAACCCCAGACCTCCTCCATGCCATGGAGGCGCGCTACCAACTGCGCCATAGCCCCGCGCGACTGCGTGGACTTTCATCCCGCAGCGCGTCGCCAGTGTATAGGACACCGGCCGTGGACTCGAATCGAATAACGAGGATCAGGTGGCGGCGGTGCCGTTGCGGTCGTCCTGGGCGGGGCGGTCGTCGCTGAGGACGGGCTGGGGCAGGGTGCCGGCGTTGTGCTCGACGAGGCGCCAGCCGCCGTCGCGCGCCTCCGCCAGGACCGACCAGCAGCAGTTGGACAGGCCGCCGAAGCGTTCCCAGATCTCCTCGGGGAAGCCGAGGAGGCCGCACATGCCCAGACGGAGGGCGGCGCCGTGGGAGGCGACGACGAGGACCCCGTCGGGGGGCAGGGCGTCCGCGGCGCGTTCGAGGGCGGCGGAGACGCGCTTGGCGACCTGGGCGCTGGTCTCGCCGCCGGGCGGCTGCCAGACGGCGTGCTCGGCCGGGTAGCGCGCGCGGATCTCGGCTCCGGTGAGGCCCTCCCACTCGCCGCCGTCGCGTTCGACCAGGTCCTGGTCGTAGGCGACCTCCAGGCCGGTGATCTCGGCGAGCGCGGCGGCGGTGTCGGCGGCGCGCTTGAGGGGGGAGGCGACGATCGCGGTGGGGTGCAGGCCGGCCAGCAGCCGGGCGGCGCGGGCGGCCTGGGCCAGGCCGGTCTCGTTGAGGGGGATGTCGGTCTTGCCCTGGAAGCGGTTCTCCACGTTCCAGGGGGTCTGGCCGTGCCGCCACAGCACCAGGCGGCGGCGGCCGGGCTCGCGGCGGGCGCCCGTGCCGACCTCGTCACTCACCGGCGCCTCCGGGGCCGGCGGCGCGGGCGCGCTGGGCGGCGTGCGCGTTGACGTGCTCGGGGAGCGTGATGGTGGGGCAGTCCTTCCACAGCCGTTCCAGGGCGTAGAAGGTGCGGTCCTCCTCGTGCTGGACGTGCACGATGACGTCGAGGTAGTCCAGCAGGACCCAGCGGCCCTCGCGTTCGCCCTCGCGGCGTACGGGCTTGGCGTCGGCGTCCTCGCGGAGGCGCTTTTCGATCTCGTCGACGATGGCCCGGACCTGGCGGTCGTTGGGCGCCGAGCAGAGCACGAAGGCGTCGGTGATGGCGAGCTGCTCGCTCACGTCGTAGGCGATGATGTCGTCGGCCAGCTTGTCGCCCGCCGCCTCGGCGGCGATCCGGACCAGCTCGGCGGCCCTAGCGGATGCGGTCACGTGCGGTCGTGATCCTCCCGTTCGCGGTCGGTTCCCAGGCTCTACTCTCTCACGGTCGCCGGGCCCGCATCCGGTCTGCGGCGACGGCCGTACATCCAGGTTATGCGGCGCTCCGGACGCGCCGTCCGGGTCGGGTGACCGCGGAGCGGAGGTCGCCCGACCCGCTTGCCGGGACCTGGGGTCGTTCCCCGGACGGAACACGCCAGGTGAGCGCAGCGGAGGTCGCCCGGCCCGCTCTCGGGGTCGCCCCGGACGGAACGGGTCAGTCGCGGTAGAGGCCGCGCTTGTTGATGTACTGCACGATCCCGTCCGGGACGAGGTACCAGATGGGCTCGCCGGCGCGGACGCGGTCGCGGCATTCGGTGGAGGAGATCGCCAGGGCGGGCACCTCGACGAGGCTGACGCGGCCCTTGGGCAGGCCGGGGTCCGACAGGTGATGGCCGGGGCGGGTGCAGCCGACGAAGTGGGCGAGGGTGAACATGTCGGCGGCGTTCCGCCAGGTGAGCATCTTGGCGAGGGCGTCGGCGCCGGTGATGAAGAACAGCTCGGTGCCGGGGCCGTGGATCTGGCGCATCTCGCGCAGCGTGTCGATGGTGTACGTGGGGCCGGGCCGGTCGATGTCGATCCGGCTGACGGAGAACCGGGGGTTGGAGGCGGTGGCGATCACCGTCATCAGGTAGCGGTCCTCGGCGGCGGCGACCTTGCGTTCGGACTTCTGCCAGGGCCGGCCGGTGGGGACGAAGACGACCTCGTCCAGCTCGAACAGGTGGGCGACCTCGCTGGCGGCCACCAGGTGGCCGTGGTGGATGGGGTCGAACGTGCCGCCCATGATCCCGAGGCGCCGGGCGGTGCTGCTGGTCATAGGGGCGACCATAACGACCGCGCCGGATCGGGCGCGTTCCGCCCCGCCCGTCGCGGGGATGGCCGGAACGGGCCGCGGCGCGGTGCCCGGGAACCCTGGGGGGAAGCGGTTCGTCGGACCTAGCATGCCGGATATGACGAAGAACACGCCGGACCGAGCACGCACGCGCTTCCCCGGGATCAGCTCCCGGGCCTACGAGCATCCGGCCGACCGCTCCGCCCTGGTGGCGCTGCGGTCGCTGACCGGGTTCGACACCGTCCTGCGCCGTCTGTCCGGCATGTTCAGCGAACGTGCCCTGCGGCTGATGTTCCTGGGCGGCAGCGTCCGGGTCGGGGACGACCAGTTCCGCAACATCCACGACATGGTGCGGGACGCGGCGTACATCCTGGACTTCGACGAGATCCCCGAGCTGTACGTGGTGCAGGACCCGACGCCGAACGCGATGGCCATCGGCACCGACAAGCCGTTCATCGTGCTCAACACCGGGCTGATCGAGCTGCTCGACGACGAGGAGCTGCGGTACGTGGTGGGCCACGAGGTGGGGCACATCCTGTCCGGGCACGCGGTGTACCGGACGATGCTGCTGATCCTCACGTCGCTGGGGGCGCGGCTGGCGTGGCTGCCGCTGGGCAACATCGCGATCGGGGCGATCGTGATCGGGCTGCAGGAGTGGCAGCGCAAGGCGGAGCTGTCGGCCGACCGGGCGGGCCTGCTGGCCGGGCAGGACGTCGACGCGGTCAAGCGGGCGCTGATGAAGATGGCCGGCGGGCCGCAGCTGACGGAGATGAACGTGGAGGCGTTCCACCGGCAGGCCCGGGAGTACGACGCGGCCGGGGACGTGCGGGACGGGCTGCTGAAGTTCCTGAACCTGCTGCAGCGCTCGCACCCGTACGCGGTGGTGCGGTTCGCCGAGATCGACAAGTGGGCGGGCGGCCCGGAGTACCGGCGGATCATGGCGGGCGACTACCCGCGCCGTGACGGGGACTCCTCCGCCAAGGTCACCGACGAGATCCGCAACGCGGCCAAGGCGTACCGGGACTCCTGGAACGAGACCGCCGACCCGTTCGTCGGCAAGCTCCGCGACATCGCCGACGGCGCCGCGGGGCTGGCCGGGGACCTGTTCGCCCGCGCCGGTCGCCGCGGCCAGAACCGCGAGGACAACTGACGGCCCGCCGTGTCGTGGGCGGCGTCCACGACACGGCGCGTGCCTGCCACCGACGGCCCCTGCGACAGCGGATGTCCCATGGGCGGGGCTCGCGTTGCGAGCGTCGATGACACATGGCTTCGTGATCTGTCGGCGGCCTCCTAGGGACGGGTGCGGGCGGTGCTCTGGGCAGCAAGGGCGGCCAGCTGGAGGACCGCCAGGAGCAGGACGCCGGCTCGCAGGTCGCCGTGGGCGGTCCAGGCGAGGGCCGTGGCGGCGGGGCCGAGGGTCATGCCGAGGGTGCGGACGGTGATGCTCGCTCCCCCGGCGGCGCCGGTCTGCCCGGGTGGGGCGGCGGCGAGGAGGGCGGCGTTGTGGGGTGCGTTGAAGAGCGCCTGGCCGCCGCCGATGATCACCAGCCGCCAGGCCAGGTCGAGCAGGCCGGGGTCGGCGGGCAGCGTCAGCAGGGTCAGCAGCCCGGCCAGGGTGACGGCGATGCCGAGGCGGGCGATCGTCTGAGGGCCCCGGCTGTCGGCGAGGGCGCCCGCGAGCGGTGAGACGGCGGCCAGGGTCCCGATGTGGAACAGCAGGGCCAGGCCGAGGAGTTCCGGGGATCCCACCGCGTAGGGCAGCAGGAACGCGGTCAGGCCCTGGATCGTGCAGGCCAGCAGGAGGGCCAGCAGCAGCGGCCCGGACCGGCGGCCGCGGGCGAAGGCCAGCAGCGGGCGGGCGTCGGGCAGCCGGGCCCACAGCACGGCGGGCGGCACCGCCACGGCGAGGCAGACGGCGGCCGTCACCGGGGCGGCCTGGACGCGGTCGAGGGCGAGCAGGACGGCGGTGACACCGCCGCCCAGCAGCAGGGCCTCGCGCACCGGCGTCCAGCCCGGCATCGGCAGGCCGCCGGGGGCCGGGGGCACGGTGCGGTGGGTCAGCCACAGGACGGCCACCAGCAACGGCAGCTTGATCAGGAAGACCGGGCGCCAGCCGAACGCACCGGCGACCAGGCCGCCCAGGGAGGCGCCGGCCATGGTGCCCGCGGGCATGATCGTGGTGACGTAGCCCAGGGCCCGGCCTCTGGCCGAGGGCGCGACCACCGTGCGGATCAGCGGCATGTAGACGGCGGCGACCAGCGCCCCCGCGACGCCCTGCAGAACCCGGGCGGCCACCAGCAGCTCGAACGTGGGGGCGGCGGCGGCCAGGACGCTGGTCAGTCCCACGGCGGTGACCGCGAGGAGCAGGACCCGGCGCAGGTCCGCGCCGTCGGCCCAGCGGCCGGCGGGGATGGCCAGGGCGGCGGTGGGCAGCGCGTACGCCAGCACGACCCAGGTGGTGGCGGCCGGGCCGGCGCCCAGGTCGGCGCCGATCAGGGGCAGGGTGACGGCGGTGAGGGTCAGTTCGACGGTGACGACGAGCATCGCAAGGCCCATCGCCGCCACCGGCGCCCAGCGGGTCCGTTGTTCTCGGGCGATCTGGTGCATGCCGCGGACGCTAGGCGGGGCGCGGGCGCGGGCGCCTCTGCCGTTCGACCGGGTTCCGCGGGCCGGCGGAACCCGGTCGGTTGACAGATGCCTCGCCCGGGCCGGTGTTCCTAGCGTTCATCGGCATGAACGACGACGCGATCAACCTGGCGATCATCATCGCCAGCACCCGGAAGGGGCGGCGCGGCCCGACGGTGGCCCGCTGGTTCGCCGGACGCGCCCGCGCGCACTCGGGCGTCGGCATCGACCTGATCGACCTGGCCGACACGGGGATCCCCGCCGCCGCGCCGGACTTCACCGACGAGCCGCCGGAGACGGTCCGGGCGCTGGGCGAGCGGCTGGCGCGGGCGGAGGCGTTCGCGGTGGTGACGCCGGAGTACAACCACAGCTTCCCCGCCTCGCTGAAGACGATGATCGACTGGTACCACGCCGAGTGGCGGGCCAAGCCGGTCGGTTTCGTCTCCTACGGCGGCCTCGCGGGCGGGCTGCGGGCGGTGGAGCACCTGCGGCAGGTGTTCGCCGAGCTGCACGCCACGACGGTCCGCGACACCGTCAGCTTCCACAACGTCGACGAACGGTTCGGCGACGACGGCGAGCCCACGGATCCGGAGGGCTGCAACGCCGCCGCCAAGGTGCTGCTCGACCAGCTCGTCTGGTGGGGCCGCGCGCTCCGCGACGCCCGTGCCGAACGCCCCTACGCGGTCTGAGAGGTCGATCCGATGAAGGCGATCCGGTTGCACGACTTCGGCCCCGCCGAGAACCTGCGCCACGTCGAGGTGGACGATCCCGTCCCCGGCCCCGGCCAGGTGCGCATCGCGGTGCGGGCCGCGGGCGTCCACCTGCTGGACGTGGCGATCCAGAAGGGCGACGCGGAGGGCCTGCCGTTCCCGCCGCCGCAGCCGCCGTTCATCCCGGGCCGCGAGGTCGCCGGGGTGGTGGACCGGCTCGGCGACGGGGTGGACCGACGATGGCTGGGCCGCCGGGTGGTGACGCATCTGGGGCTGGCGCACGGCGGGTACGCCGAGCTGGCGGTCCGGGAGGTGGAGGCGCTGCACGAGATCCCCGAGGAGCTGAACTTCGCCCAGGCCGTCGCGATGATCGGAACGGGCCGGACGGCGATCGGCATCCTGGACGCGGCACAGCCGAAGCCCGAGGACGTGGTGCTGGTCACGGCGGCGGCCGGAGGGATCGGCGGCCTGCTGGTCCAGCACTGCCGCCATCTGGGCGCGACGGTGATCGGCTTGGCCGGCGGGGAGCGCAAGACCGAACGGGTGCGGCGGCTCGGCGCCCACGTCGCCGTCGACTACACCCGGCCCGGCTGGCCCGACGAGGTGCGCGAGGAGCTGAACGGCCGGGAGATCACGCTGGCGTTCGACGGGGTCGGCGGCGAGCCGGGCCGGGCGGCGCTGGAACTCCTCGGGATGGCCGGCCGGTTCGTGATGTTCGGCTGGTCGGCGGGCGCACCGACGAAGATCACCACCGACGACCTGTACGCCAGGGTCCTGACCGTGACGGTGGCGCTCGGCCCGCGGCTGCTGGCGCGGCCCGGCGGGCTGCGGAGCCTGGAGACCGCGGCGCTGGCCGCCGCCGCGGGCGGCCGGATGGTCCCGGACGTGCAGACGTTCGCGCTCGCCGAGGCCGCCGCCGCGCACACCGCGCTGGACGGCCGGGCGACCGTCGGCAAGGTCGTCCTGGTGCCCTAGGGTGCGGAACATGCTGCACGGACGGGCCGGGGAACTGGCCGCCGTCGACCGGCTGCTGGACGGGGCCCGGCACGGCCGCAGCGGGGCGCTGGTGGTCCGGGGCGAGGCGGGCATCGGCAAGTCGGCGATCCTCGACCACGCCGCCGCCGCGCGGGACATGACGGTCCTGCGCGGCACCGGCATCGAGTCCGAGAGCGAACTGCCGTACGCGGGCCTGCACCTGCTGCTGGGCAAGGCGGTCGACCGGATCGGCGCGCTGCCCGCACCGCAGGCGCGGGCCCTGCGCGGCGCCCTCGGGATCGGCGAGCCCGCGCGGGCCGACCGGTTCCTGACCGGGCTGGCGGTGCTGTCGCTGCTGGCCGAGCTGGCCGAGGAACGCCCGCTGCTGGTGCTGGTGGACGACGCGCACTGGCTGGACGAGGGCTCGGCGCAGGCGCTGCTGCTGGCGGCGCGGCGGCTGGGCGCCGAGCCGATCGCGATGATCTTCGCGGTGCGGGACGGTCACGCGCCCGCGTTCGGCGCGCCCGGCCTGCCGGAGCTGCGGCTGGGCGGGCTGGACGAGGCGTCGGCGGCGGAGCTGCTCGCCGAACGGGCCGCCGACCTGGCCCCGCACGTCCGCGAGCAGATCCGCCACCAGGCCCAGGGCAACCCGCTGGCGCTGCTGGAGCTGGCCGCCGCGCAGCGGGAGGGCCGGCTGGCCGCCGAGACCGCCATGGTGCGGCCACTGCCCGCGCACAGCCGGGTGCGGCGCACGTTCGCCGAACGGATCGCCGCCGTTCCCCCGCGGACCCGGACGGTGCTGCTGGTGGTGGCGGCCGACGACACCGGCGACCCGGCGGTGGTGCTGGCGGCGGCGCGGCGGCTGGGCGCGACCACCGAGGACCTGGAGCCCGCCGAGCGGCGGGGACTGGTGCACCTCGTGGAGGGGCGGCTGGACTTCCGGCATCCGCTGATCCGGACGGTGGCGTACCAGGAGGCGACGCTGCACCAGCGGCTGGCCGTGCACCGGGCGCTGGCCGAGGTGATGGACGCGCCGCAGTACGCCGACCGGCGGGCCCGGCACCTGGCCGCCGCGACCACCGGGCCGGACGAGGAGGTCGCCGCCGAGCTGGAACGCAGCGCCGAGCAGGCCCGGGCGCGCGGCGGATACGGGGCGGTCGCGGCCGCCTACGCGCGGGCGGCGGAGCTGACCCCCGATCCGCGCCGGCGGGGCCGCCGCCTGGCCGCCGCCGCGCGGGCCACCGTCGACGCGGGCCGGCTCGACCAGGCCGAGCGGCTGGCCGACGAGGCCGCCGCTCATCTGACCGACCCGCTGGAACTGGCGGAGGTGGCGGAGATCAGGGCGGCGCTGGCCGGTGGCCAGGGGCGGCAGCGCGCGGCGCACGACATCCTGGCCGAGGCCGCCCTCTCGGTGGCGCGGCGGGCGCCGCAGCGGGCGAGCGGGATGCTGTTCCACGCGGTGGAGGCGGCCTGGAACGCCGTGGACTTCGAGGCCGTCGCGGCGACCGCGGGCCGCGCGGCGGCGCTGGGGCTCCCCGGCGGCGAACGGATCCGGGCGATGGCGCGGGTCGCCGACGGCCTCAACCACCTGGGCGGCGGCGACATGGGCGACGGGCTGGCGGCGCTGCGCGAGCTGGTCGCGTTCACCGGCGACGCCGGTCCCCAGGAGAGCGCCACGGTCGCGTTCTGGCATCTGCTGCTCGGCGACCACGAAGCCGCCCACGACCTGGCGGCCGAGCTGGAACGCCAGTGCCGCGCCCGCAGCGCGCTGGGGGCGCTCCCCCGCGTCCTCGGGCTGCTGGCCCGCGCCCAGTTGCTGCAGGGGCGGCACCGCGAGGCCCGTTCGAACGCCGCCGAGGGCCTGCAGCTCGCCCGCGACATCGGCCAGCCCGAGGGCGAGGGGCTCCCGGCGACCGTGCTGGCGCAGCTCGCGGCCATCGAGGGCGACGAGGAGGAGTTCGCCCGCATCTCCGCCGCGGCGCTCGACCGCGCCACCGGCACCAGCCCGCTCCGGCTGGCGTGCGCGCGGAGCCTGCTGGACCTGGGGCTCGGCCTGTACGAGGCGGCCGCCGACCGGCTGACCGAGATCGCCGCCGGGCCGGCCCGCCTCGACGGGCTGTCGAGCATGCCCGACCTGGTGGAGGCCGCCGTCCGGCTGGGCCGCACCGGCCGGGCCCGCGAGATCACCGCCTGGTACGCGGACTGGGCCGAGCACACCGGACGGCCCTGGGCGCTGGCGGTGGCGTCCCGCTGCCGTGCCCTGACCGGCCAGGACGGCGGACGCCACTACGCCCGCGCCGTCGAGCTGCACCGCGAGCCCGGCGGCAGGCCGTTCGAGCAGGCCCGCACCGAGCTGCTGTACGGGGAGTGGCTGCGCCGCGCCCGCCGCCCGTCCGAGGCGCGCACGCATCTGCGCGCCGCGCTGGAGACGTTCGAACGCCTGCCCGCCCGGCCCTGGGCCGAGCGGGCGCGCACCGAGCTGCGGGCGGCGGGCGAGACCACCACCGGCCGCGCTCCGGACGACCTGACCGCCCGGCTCACGCCGCAGGAGCTGCAGGTCGCCCGGCTGGCGGCGGCGGGGCTGAGCAACCGGGAGATCGGCGCCCAGCTGTTCCTCAGCCCCCGCACCGTCGGCTACCACCTGTCCAACGCCTACCCCAAGCTCGGGGTGACCTCGCGGGCGGCGCTGGCCGGGCTCGGGCTCGGCCCTTCGACCGGCCCGCGCCGGTGAAGGTCAGCAGTTGGCGGGTCCGCCGGCGCCCTTCAGCTGGCCCTCGCCGGTGACGACGTACTTGGTGGAGGTCAGCTCCGGCAGGCCCATCGGGCCGCGGGCGTGCAGCTTCTGGGTGGAGATGCCGATCTCGGCGCCGAACCCGAACTCCTCGCCGTCGGTGAACCGGGTCGAGGCGTTCACCATGATCGCCGCCGAGTCGACGATGGCGACGAAGCGGCGGGCGGCCTGCTGGGAGGTGGTGACGATCGCCTCGGTGTGGCCGGAGCCGTACTTGCGGATGTGCGCGGCGGCCTCCTCCAGCGAGCCGACCACCCGCGCGGCGATGTCCAGCGACAGGTACTCGGCGTACCAGTCGTCCTCGGTCGCCTCCACCACGTCGGCAGAGTAGGAGCGGACCCGCTCGTCGCCGTGCACGGTGACGCCCTTGGCGTGCAGCGCCTCCAGCGCCCGGGGCAGGAACGCGTCGGCGATGTCGGCGTGCACCAGCAGGGTCTCGGCGGCGTTGCACACCGAGGGCCGCTGGGTCTTGGCGTTGACCAGGATGTCGACCGCCATGTCCAGGTCGGCGGCGGCGTCGACGTACACCGCGCAGTTGCCCACCCCGGTCTCGATCACCGGCACGGTGGACTCCTCCACCACCGAGTTGATCAGGGAGGCGCCGCCGCGCGGGATCAGCACGTCCACCAGCCCGCGCGCCCGCATCAGGTGCTTGGCCGACTCGCGGGTGGTGCCGGGGACGAGCTGGACGGCGTCGGCGGGGACCTCGGTCGCGGCCAGCGCGTCCTGCATGATCCGCACCAGCGCGGTGTTGGAGTGGTACGCCGAGGAGGAGCCGCGCAGCATGGCCGCGTTGCCGCTCTTGAGGCACAGCGCCGCCGCGTCCACGGTCACGTTGGGACGGCCCTCGTAGATGATGCCGACCACGCCCATCGGGACGCGGATCTGCCGCAGCTCCAGGCCGTTGGGCAGCACGGTGCCGCGCACCACCTCGCCGACCGGGTCGGGCAGGGCGGCGACCTTGCGGACGGCGGCGGCGATCGCCGCGATCCGGGCCTCGTCCAGGCTGAGCCGGTCGATCATGTACTCGGAGGTGCCGCCGGCGCGGGCGGCCGCCACGTCGGCCTCGTTGGCCTTGACGATCTCGGCCGAGTGCTCGACCAGGGCGTCGGCGATGGCGTGCAGCGCGGCGTCCTTGGGCGCCCGCGGCAGCGGCGCCAGCGTCGCGGCCGCATCCCTGGCCAGCCCGGCCACCCGCAGGAAGTCCTCGCGCTCAGACATCACCGTGCTCCTTCTCGGTCGGATTCTCGGTCGAGCACGACCAGATCATCGCGGTGGATGATCTCCCGTTCGTACTCGGGGCCCATCTCGCGGGCCAGCCACCGGGTGGAACGCCCCATCAGGGAGGGGATCTCCCCCGCGTCGTAGTTCACCAGGCCGCGCGCCACCACGCGGCCGTTCTCGTCCACCACGTCCACCGGGTCGCCGGCGGTGAAGTCGCCCTGCACGCCGGTCACCCCGGCGGGCAGCAGCGACTTGCGGCGCCGCACCACCGCGTCGACCGCGCCGGGGTCCAGGACCAGGCGGCCGTGCCCCACGGTGGCGTGCGCCAGCCACAGGTGCCGGGTGGACGGGCGGTGCGCCTCGGGGTGGAAGTAGGTGCCGACGGGCTCGCCGGACAGGGCGGCGGCGGCCGAGGCGGCGTTGGTGAGGACCACCGGGACGCTGGCGCCCCCGGCGATCCGGGCCGCCTCCACCTTGGTGACCATGCCGCCGGTGCCGACCCGGCCCGACCCGCCGAGCTTGACGTCGGCCAGGTCCTGCGGGCCGCGCACGTCGGTGATGCGGCGGGCGCCGGGCTCGCGGGGGTCGCCGGTGTAGAGGGCGTCCACGTCCGACAGCAGGATCAGGGCCTCGGCGCGGACGATGTGCGACACCAGCGCGGCCAGCCGGTCGTTGTCGCCGAACCGGATCTCGTCGGTGGCGACGGTGTCGTTCTCGTTGACGATCGGGACCACGCCGAGCGCCAGCAACTGCTCCAGGGTGCGCTGGGCGTTGCGGTGGTGGGCGCGGCGCATCATGTCGTCGGCGGTCAGCAGCACCTGCCCCACCCGGATCCCGTACCGGGCGAACGAGGAGGTGTAGCGGGCCACCAGCAGCCCCTGCCCGACGCTGGCGGCGGCCTGCTGGGTGGCCAGGTCCGACGGCCTACGGGTCAGCCCCAGCGGGCCGAGCCCGGCGGCGATCGCGCCGGAGGAGACGAACACGATCTCCCGTCCGGCGGCCTTCTGCATCGCCAGCACGTCCACCAGCGCGTCGATGCGGTCGGCGTCGATGGTGCCCTGCGGGGTGGTCAGCGAGGACGAGCCCGCCTTGACCACCACCCGGCGCGCCCCGGCGATCTCCGTCCGGAACGCCGCCGCCTCTTCGATGATCATCCCTAGCGACCCTCCAGCCGGCGGTCGGTGCCGCGGGGCCCCAGGCCCTCGCCGCCGCCCGCCAGGATCTCCGGCTCCCAGTCGAAGACGACCGCGTCGTCCTCGTCGCCGATCATGACCGTGGCGCCGGGCTCGGCGCCCGCCTCGGCCAGCGCCTCCTCCACGCCCAGCCGGGCCAGCCGGTCGGCCAGGTAGCCGACCGCCTCGTCGTTGTTGAAGTCGGTCTGCCGCAGCCAGCGGCGCGGCTTGTCCCCGGTGATCAGGTACGTGTTGTCGCCCATCGGCCGGACGGTGAAGTCCGCCCCGCCGCCGACCGGCTCGGGACGGATCACCAGCCGGGTCGGCTCCGGGGGCGGCAGCGCGGCCCGGTAGGCGGCGACCATCTCGGCCATCGCGAACGACAGCTCCCGCAGCCCCTCGTGGGAGGCCGCCGACACCTCGAACACCCGCAGCCCGCGCGCCTGGAACTCCGGCCGGACCAGCTCGGCGATCTCCCGGCCGTCCGGCACGTCGATCTTGTTGAGCACCACCAGCCGGGGGCGGCCGGACAGCGGACGGTCGCCGCCCAGCGCCTCGTCGTAGGCGCGCAGCTCCTTCTCGATGACCTCGAAGTCGCTGACCGGGTCGCGGCCGGGCTCGGGGGTGGCGCAGTCCAGCACGTGCACGATGGTGGAGGACCGCTCGATGTGCCGCAGGAACTCCAGGCCCAGCCCGCGGCCCTCGCTGGCGCCCTCGATCAGCCCGGGCACGTCGGCGACGGTGAACGTCACGTCCCCGGCCGCCACCACGCCCAGGTTGGGGGTCAGGGTGGTGAACGGGTAGTCGGCGATCTTGGGCCGGGCCGCCGACAGCGCCGCGATCAGCGAGGACTTGCCCGCGCTGGGGAAGCCGACCAGCGCCACGTCGGCGACGCTCTTGAGCTCCAGCACGATCTCGCGTTCCTCGCCGGGCTCGCCGAGCAGCGCGAACCCGGGGGCCTTGCGCTTGGTGGAGGCCAGCGCCGCGTTGCCGAGCCCGCCCCGGCCGCCCTGCGCGACGACGAACCGGGTGCCCTCCCCCACCAGGTCGGCCAGCACGTTCCCGTGGGAGTCCAGCACCACCGTGCCGTCGGGGACGGGCAGCACCACGTCCTCGCCGTCGGCCCCGTTGCGGTGCGACCCCTGGCCGGGCCTGCCGTTGCCGGCCTTGCGGTGCGGGCGGCGGTGGTAGTCCAGCAGGCTGGCGGTGCCGGTGTCGACCTGCAGGATCACGTCGCCGCCGCGCCCGCCGTTCCCGCCGTCCGGGCCGCCCAGCGGCTTGAACTTCTCCCGGTGCACCGAGGCGCACCCGTGCCCGCCGTTCCCGGCCGCGACGTGCAGTATCACCCGGTCCACGAACTGCGCCCCGGCGGCCATCGTGTCTCCCTCGATCGACGTGTCACTTCTGGAGGCCCCGCGAACGAACCCTCTGGGGAGGCTCCAGACCTCCTTGTGCAGCGGACGGACCTCCCCGGGATGCCTCCCGGTCCCTCCGTGCGGTGGACCTGTGCCCCGCCTCCGGCGCGAGCCCGGCCCCTCGGAGGAGACGGGCCGGCGATCCGTTTCGGCGAGAACCCCGCCCCCTCCGGCCGAGGAGGCGATCCGGGTCCGGCGACGGTCCGCCTCCGGAGGGGCGGCCACACTCCGCCGGAGGCGTCCGTCCACGTTCAACGACAAAGGGCGGACCGGATGGTCCGCCCTTTGGTCAACGCTGTGTGCAGGCGGATTACTCCGCCGGCGGGACGATGCTCACGGCCCGGCGACCGCGGTAACGGCCGAACTCGACCGTGCCGGCGACCAGCGCGAACAGCGTGTCGTCGCCGCCGCGGCCGACGCCGGGGCCGGGGTGGAAGTGGGTGCCGCGCTGGCGCACCAGGATCTCGCCGGCGTTGACGAGCTGGCCGCCGAAGCGCTTGACGCCGAGCCGCTTGGCGTTGGAGTCCCGGCCGTTCCGGCTGGACGAGGCGCCCTTCTTGTGTGCCATCGGTCTACCCCTTCCTCACTTGCCGGACTTGATGCCGGTGACCTTGACACGGGTGTACGGCTGACGGTGGCCCATCCGCCGCTTGTACCCGGTCTTGTTCCGGTAGTGCATGATGTTGATCTTCGGTCCCTTGACCGCGCCGAGCACCTCGGCGGTGACCTCGTACTTGGCGAGCTCGGCCGGGGAGGTCACGACATTGTCGCCGTCGACGACCAGCACGGCGGGGAAGGTGACGGTGGCGCCGACCTCGTCGCTCAGCCGGTCGACGGTGAGCACGTCACCCTCGGTCACCTTCTCCTGCCTGCCGCCTGCGCGGACAATCGCGTACACCGCGGAAACCCTTCGTTGGCGCGTGCTTCCGGAATCAACCGGTCCCACGCGTGGTCCTCACCAGCCCTCGGTTGAGGGCCTACCTCCGGCTGCGACCGAAGGCGGCACGCACGGGACGGTCCCCCGTACGCTCTCTGCTTCCGAACCCCGCCGGAACGACGGGGGTCGCACCGGCACGTCCGCGACGGGGTCGCAGCCCCCACGGATGCCCAGGTGCATGGCTCATGGTCGCGCCAGGACGCGACAGGCCCATGGTACATGGGCCGCCGGGCCGCTGCGAACCGGGCGCGGCGGGCGGCCGCGCCCGGTTCGGGCGGTCAGCCGTCGGCGGCGGCCGCCTCGGCGACCTCGGACTTGGCGCGCGACCGGCGTGAGCGGCGCCGCCGCCCGTTGCTGCCCGCGGCGCCCTCCTGCGCCTCGTTCGCCTCGTTCACCTCGGCCGGCTCGACCGGCTCGGCGTCGACCGGCTCCAGCGTGGCCGGCACGGTCTCGGTCGCCTCCGCCGCGGCCTCGGCGGCCTCGGCGGCGGCCTCGGCCGGCTCCTCGTCGGGCTCGGGCGGCGGGCCGGCGGCACGCCGGGCGGCCGGGCGCTTGTCCGGCTCCCTGGCGGGCTCGGGCTGCTCGGCGGGCTTGTCGGGCTCGGGCTGCCTGCTCGCCTCCTGCCGGGCCAGCTTCTCCTCGACGGCCCGTTCCACGTCGCCCTTGCGCTTGCGGCGGCGGCCGCCGCCGGACGCGGCGGACTTGTCGGGGGTGTGGTCGACCGGGGTGGTGGAGACGTGGATGCCGCGGCCGTTGCAGCACTCGCAGACCTCCGAGAACGCCTCCAGCAGGCCCTGGCCGACCCGCTTGCGGGTCATCTGGACCAGGCCCAGCGAGGTCACCTCGGCCACCTGGTGCTTGGTGCGGTCCCGCGACAGGCACTCCAGCAGCCGGCGCAGCACCAGCTCCCGGTTGCTCTCCAGCACCATGTCGATGAAGTCGATGACGATGATGCCGCCGATGTCGCGCAGCCGCAGCTGGCGGACGATCTCCTCGGCCGCCTCCAGGTTGTTGCGGGTGACGGTCTCCTCGAGGTTGCCGCCCTGGCCGGTGAACTTGCCGGTGTTGACGTCCACCACGGTCATCGCCTCGGTCCGGTCGATGACCAGGGAGCCGCCGCTGGGCAGCCACACCTTGCGCTCCAGCGCCTTGGCGATCTGCTCGTCGATCCGGTACGCGGCGAGCACGTCCTCGCCGGACTCCCAGCGCTCCAGCCGGTCGGCCAGGTGCGGGGCGACGTAGTTGACGTACTCCGACACCATGTCCCAGGCGCCGTCGCCGGAGACCACCAGCTTGCTGAAGTCCTCGTTGAAGATGTCGCGGACCACCCGGATGGTCAGGTCCGGCTCGCCGTGCAGCAGCGCGGGCGCGCTGGCGGTCTTGGCCTGCCTCTGGATGTGCTCCCACTGGGCGGCCAGCCGCGACACGTCCCCGGCCAGCTCCTCCTCGGTGGCGCCCTCGGCGGCGGTGCGCACGATCACCCCGGCGTTGTCCGGCATGATCTTCTTGAGCACCTGCTTGAGCCGGCTGCGCTCCTTGTCGGGCAGCTTGCGGCTGATCCCGGTCATCGAGCCGTCCGGCACGTACACCAGGTAGCGGCCGGGCAGCGAGACCTGGCTGGTCAGCCGGGCGCCCTTGTGGCCGATCGGGTCCTTGGTGACCTGCACCAGCACCGACTGGCCGGACTTGAGCGCCGACTCGATCCGGCGCGGCTGGCCGACCAGCCCGGCCACGTCCCAGTTGACCTCGCCGGCGTACAGCACCGCGTTGCGGCCCTTGCCGATGTCGACGAACGCCGCCTCCATCGACGGCAGCACGTTCTGCACCTTGCCGAGGTAGACGTTGCCGACGTACGACTGGTGGCTGGCGCGGTCCACGTAGTGCTCGACCAGCACGTTGTCCTCGAGGACGGCGATCTGGGTGCGCTCGCCCTGCTGGCGGATCACCATCACCCGCTCCACCGACTCGCGGCGGGCCAGGAACTCCGACTCGGTGATCACCGGCGGACGGCGGCGGCCGTGCTCGCGGCCCTCGCGGCGGCGCTGCTTCTTGGCCTCCAGCCGGGTCGAGCCCTTGACGGACTGGACCTCGTCGGTGACGTCGCGGGTCTCGGTCCGCCCCGGGCGGACGTGCACCACCGTGTGCGGCGGGTCGTCGGGCGCCTGCTCCTCGGCCTCGGCGCCGCCGGACCGGCGACGGCGGCGGCGACGGCGGCGGCTCCCGGTCGCCGAGGTCTCCTCCGCCTGCTCCGCGGTCTGCTCGTCGTCCTCGTCGCCCTCCTCCTCGGCGGCGGGCTCGGCCTGCTCGGCGGTCTCCTCGGCCTTGGCGTCGGCCTTGGCCTCGGCCTTGGCGCGCCTGCGGGAACGGCTCGGCTTGGGCTCCTCGGCGGCGGCCTCGGGCTCCGCGCCCTCCTCGTCCTCGGCGGACTCGGCCTCGGCGTTCTCCCGGCCCTTGTCGCCGGACCGGCGGTTGCGCCCGCCCCGGCGGCGACGGCGGCGGGGACGGTCGGCGCCCTCCTCGTCCTCGTCGAGGTCGACCGGCTCGATGTCCTCGCTCTCGTCCTCGACCTCGGCGTGCTTGGGCGGCAGTTCCGCCTTCGGCGCGGGCTGCGGCGGCTGGAACACCACCATCGGCGGCTGGAACGTCACCGTGGGCACCCCGCCCGGCGTCTCCGGCTCGTTCCCGGTCTCGAACGCCGGGACCGGCGGCACCGCCGGCACCGCGGGCACCGGCGGCAGCCCCTCGGCACCCGCCTGCTCCCGCGCGATCTCGGCGTCGTCCGCGCGCTCGGCCTCGGCCGCCTTGGCGCGCTCGCTCCTGCGGCTCCTGGTCCTGCCGCGCGCGCCCTTCCTGCCGGACCGCTCCTCGGCGGGCGGCTCCTCGGCGGGCGGCTCCTCGGCGGGCGGCTCCTCGCTCACCGTGATGGCCGCGGTGCTCTCCCCGGCCTCGGCGACCTCGCCGGTCCCGGCGACCTCGTCGATCGGCCCGTTCCCGGCGGCGGGCTCCTCCGCCGTCGCGTCCTGGTCGGCGGCCGCCTGCCCGATCTCGTCGGTCTCCCGGATCCCGGCCTCCTCGTTCGAGGCGACCGGCTCGGCGGCCTCACCGGCGTCGGCGCTCCGGCCGGTCTCGGCGGGCTCGTGAGTCTCGATGGCATCGGCCGTCTCGGCGGCCTCAGCGGGCTCCACGGCCTCGCCGGTCAGGGCCTCCTCGGCCGCGGCGGCCTCGCCGGTCTCCGGAAGCCCAGCGGCCTCACCGGCCGGGCCGGGCTCGGCATCGCCGTTCCGGCCGATCCGGTCGCTCTCCTCGATCCCGGCGGTCTCGTTCGTGCCGGCGACCTCCTCCGCGGGCCCGGACGGGGCGGCGCCGGCGTCCTGGTCGCCGTCCTGGGTCCCGGTGGCCCGGGGCTCTTCCGCCTCGCCGCCGGCGCTCTCCGCAAGTCCGGCGGCCTCTTCGGTGTCGGCGTCCTCGGCGTCCTGGACGATCAGGTCATCCTCCTGAGCCGCGGCGTTCTCCGCCGCCTGGGACGCCTCGTCGGCGGCCGGTCCGCCGGTCTCCGGAGTCAGGCCGACCTCGTCGGCGGCCGGAGAGGCGGCGTCGCCGGCTCCCCGAACGGCGGTCTCGTCGGTCTCGGCGTCCTGGACGATCAGGTCACTCTCCTGAGCCGCGGCGTTCTCCGCCGTCTGGGACGCCTCGTCGGCGATGGGCTGGACGGTCTCGGCGGTCCGGGGGGTGTCCGGCGGGACGGAGGTCTCGGAGGCGGCCGGGGGGTTCTCGGCGGGGGGTGCGGTGAGGACCGCGGGGACGTCGTCTACCTCGGGGGGCGGGCCGGCGGGTCGGCTGGCGCGGCGGCGGGCCGGTGCGGGCCGGGTGGTGCCGGTGGTCTCCTCGGTGGTCTCGGGGTTGGCCGAGTCGTTGTCGTTGTCGTTGTCATGCATGCGGGCGATCTCCCGTCAGGCTCCCGGGCGCTGCCGCGGTCCGCCGGTGGGCGGGTCCGCGGTGCGCCGCGCGGGAGCGCTCCGTCAGTCATCGTCGCCGTGCGCCGGACGGTGGTCCGGTGACGACGGCGAAAGTCGTCTAGGCAGCCCGGCCGTACCCCTGGAGGGACGACGACGCGTGGCCGCGCCGTGCGTCCCCCGAACCCGCCCCGTGCCGGGGCACGGTGCGAGGTTCTATGACCGGGCGGTGACGACGTCCGCGCTCTCGGTGCCCGCCGGCCGCTCCTGGGCGGCGCCGTGGGCCGTCCCGGCGTCATCGCCGGGCGGTGGCACGGCGTCCCGATCGGGATCCAGCGGGTCCGCCAGCTCACCGGTGGCTTCGTCCAGGGGCCCCTGCGCCAGCCGGGTCACCAGCGGGGGTGACGGCGGCGCCAGGTCGGCGACCTGTCGTAGTCCGGCGAGGACGTCGTCGGGTCGAACGGCAGGTGTGACGTGCCGAACAACCATTCGAAGTATCGCAGAAGGGGCGTCGGCCGCCTGTGGGGCGCGCCGGTCCAGCTCGCAGGCGGACACTGCGGCACGCGCGTCGAAACGGCGGCGTCCCTTCTTGGTGAGGCGTTCCACCTCGATGCGCTCGGCGGCCATGAAGGCGGCCACGGCCCGTTCGACGGCGCCGGGGTCGACGCCGTCCAGCCGGATCCGCCACTCGGACGCCTGCAGGCGGTCCGCGAGCGAGGTGCCCGCCGGGGCGGGAACCACGTCGAGGACGTCCAGACCCGGCGGCAGCGCCGCGTCGAGGTCGGCCCGCACCCGTGCAGGGTCACGGATGTCGGTGAGCCCGAGTTCGAGGTACTCCGCCTCGCTGGCCACCCCTGTCGGTGCCGCACCCGTGTACGAGATCTTCGGGTGCGGGGTGAATCCGGCGCTGAACGCGACAGGGATCCCGGCGCGCCGCACTGCGCGTTCCACGGCCCGGGAGATGTCGCGGTGGCTGGTGAACCGCAGCCTGCCGCGCTTGGCGTAGCGCACGCGCAGGCGCTGGACCACGGGGGCCGGCGCTGGACCGTCCGGCATGGGTGCCAGGGTCTTTGTCCTTCCTACTCGTGTCGAGAAGAAAACGTCTGCCTACAGGGTAAGGCCACGTTGGCCCTCCCGTACCCACGGGTGCCGCCCCGTCCCCCGGCGAGCGCCCGATGACCTCGGCGAACGCGACCGGCCGCGGCGGCGCGCCGACGGCCGGATCGCCTGCGCCACAAGGGGGACGGAACGGTCAGACGACGCTCAGCGGGAGCAACTTCCGCCCGGTGGGACCGATCTGGATCTCGGTGCCCATGGTCGGGCAGACGCCGCAGTCGTAGCAGGGCGTCCACCGGCAGTCCTCGACCTCGACCTCCGACAGCGCGTCCTGCCAGTCCTGCCACAGCCACTCGCGGTCCAGCCCGGCGTCCAGGTGGTCCCAGGGCAGCACCTCGACCTCGTCGCGCTCGCGCGTGGTGTACCAGTCCAGGTCGACGGGCTCGTCGGCCAGGGCCTTCTCGGCGCAGGCCGCCCAGCGCTCGTAGGAGAAGTGCTCGCTCCAGCCGTCGAACCGGCCGCCGTCCTCCCACACCGCGCGGATCACCTTGCCGACCCGGCGGTCGCCGCGCGACAGCAGCCCCTCGATGATGGACGGCTTGCCGTCGTGGTAGCGCAGCCCGATCGAGCGGCCGTACTCCTTGTCGGTGCGCAGCACGTCCTTGAGGGCGCGCAGCCGCCGGTCCACGGTCTCGTGGTCGCACTGGGCGGCCCACTGGAACGGGGTGTGCGGCTTGGGCACGAAACCGCCGATGGACACCGTGCAGCGGATGTCGCGGCGCCCGGTGGCCTCGCGGCCGGCCTGGATGACGCGGCGGGCCATGTCGGCGATGCCCAGGACGTCCTCGTCCTCCTCGGTGGGCAGGCCGCACATGAAGTACAGCTTGACCTGCCGCCAGCCGTTCTCGTAGGCGGTGGTGACGGTGCGGATGAGGTCCTCCTCCGACACCATCTTGTTGATCACGCGGCGCATCCGCTCCGACCCGCCCTCGGGGGCGAAGGTCAGCCCGGAACGCCGCCCGCCGCGGGAGAACTCGTTGGCCAGGGTGATGTTGAACGCGTCCACCCGGGTCGACGGCAGCGACAGCGAGGTGTTGGTGCCCTCGTAGCGGTCGGCCAGGCCCTTGGCGATGTCGCCGATCTCGCTGTGGTCGGCGCTGGACAGGCTGAGCAGCCCGACCTCCTGGAAACCGGACTCCTTCAGGCCCCCCTCGACCATCTCGCCGATGGTGGTGATCGACCGCTCCCGCACCGGGCGGGTGATCATCCCGGCCTGGCAGAACCGGCAGCCCCGGGTGCAGCCGCGGAAGATCTCCACGCTGTACCGCTCGTGCACCGTCTCGGCCAGCGGGACCAGCGGCTTCTTCGGGTACGGCCAGGCGTCCAGATCCATCACGGTGTGCTTGGCCACCCGCCACGGCACCCCGTGCCGGTTGGGCGCCACCCGCTGGATCCGCCCGTCCGGCAAATAGGTCACGTCATAGAACCTGGGCACGTACACGCCGCCGGAGGCCGCCAGCCGCATCAGCAGCTCGTCGCGGCCGCCGGGCCGGCCCTCGGCCTTCCACTCGCGGACCACCTCGGTGATGGCCAGCACGATCTCCTCGCCGTCGCCGAGCACCGCGGCGTCCAGGAAGTCGGCGATCGGCTCGGGGTTGAACGCGGCGTGCCCGCCGGCGATCACGATCGGGTGCTCGTCGGTCCGGTCGGCCGCCTCCAGCGGGATGCCGGCCAGGTCGAGCGCGGTCAGCAGGTTGGTGTAGCCCAGCTCGGTGGGGAAGCTGACGCCCAGCAGGTCGAACGCGGCGACCGGGCGGTGGGCGTCCACGGTGAACTGCGGGACGCCGTGCTCGCGCATCAGCCGCTCCATGTCGGGCCACACCGCGTAGGTCCGCTCGGCGAGCACCCCGTCCCGCTCGTTCAGGATCTCGTAAAGGATCTGGACGCCCTGGTTGGGCAGGCCGACCTCGTAGGCGTCGGGGTACATCAGGGCCCACCGGACCTCGGCGGCGTCCCAGTCCTTGATCTGCGAGTTGAGCTCTCCGCCGACGTACTGAATCGGCTTGTTGACGCGCGCGAGCAGCGGCTCCAGACGCGCGAAGAGCGATTCGACGGGCATGGAGGTCCTCCGAAGTCAACAGGAATGGGTGTCAGCCTATGTGCAAATCGCCCACCGCGCAGATCAGATGATCGCGGCGGGGCGAGGATCGCCCGATCCGCTCCGCGGGTCGCGTCCCGGACCGGCGGGGTCAGGCGGGGAAGGGGCGGGCGCGCAGGTGGACGGCCTGCAGCAGGCCGAGCGCGATCATGTTGGCGAACGTCGCCGACCCGCCGTAGGACACGAACGGCAGCGGCAGCCCGGTGATCGGCATGATGCCCAGCGTCATCCCGATGTTCTCGAACATCTGGAACGCCAGCCAGCACACCACCCCGGCCGCCACCAGCGCCCCGAACGGGTCGGCGGCCGAGCTGGCGATCCGCAGGCCCCGCCACAGCACCACGCCCAGCAGCACGATGACCAGGCAGCCGCCGACGAATCCCAGTTCCTCCCCGGCGACGGTGAAGATGAAGTCGGTCTGCTGCTCGGGCACGAAATGGCCGCCGGTCTGCTCCCCCTCGAACAGCCCCTTGCCGGTGACGCCGCCCGAGCCGACCGCGATCCGCGCCTGCATGGCGTTGTAGCCGGCGCCGCGCGGGTCGGCCTCCGGATTGGCGAACGCGGTGAACCGGGCGATCTGGTACGGCTTGAGCAGCCCGAGGAACCACACCGCCAGGCCCGCCAGCAACGCCCCGCCGGCCAGGCCCGCCAGCCACCGCTTGCGGACCCCGGACATCGCCAGCATCCCCATCACCACGGCCCCGAACACCAGCGTGGTGCCCAGGTCGGGCTGCGCCAGCACCAGCGCCGCCGGGGCGCCGGCCAGCGCCAGCGCCAGCACGATGTCGCGCGGGCCGGGACCGGCGTCGGTGTCGCGGGGCTCGCCGTCGCGCGGCTCGGCCAGCAGCATCGCCAGCAGCACCACCAGCCCGACCTTGGCGAACTCCGACGGCTGCACCTGGAACCCGCCGCCCACCACGATCCACGAGTGCGACCCGTTGATCGTCTCGCCCAGCGGGGACAGCACCGCGACCAGGCCCGCGCAGGCCAGCCCGTACACGATCGGGGCGTAGGCGCGCAGCAGCCGGTAGTCCAGCATCGACACCACCGCGCCGAGCCCGAACCCGATCGCCAGGTTCAGCAGGTGCCGTTTGAGGAAGCCCTGGGGGTCCTTGCCCTGCTCGGCCAGCTCCGCCCAGGTCGCCGAGCGGACCAGCAGCGCGCTCAGCACCGACAGCGCCACCACGGCCAGGATCAGGCTCCAGTCCAGCCGGCGCAGCGCGGCGGCGCGGTGCCGCCAGGTGTGCCGGCTGCCGTAGCCCTCCACCACGTCGGTGGCGCCGATCCCCGCGATCATGTCCCGGCCCTCCTCCGGCCGCCCGCCGGCGTCACGGCGCGGTCCCCGTCGGCACCGCGACGGTCCCGTCCGGGCGCACCCTGGGCAGCCTGTTCGGCAGGTCGCCGTTCACCAGCGCGGCCTTCTTGCCGTTCAGCCCGTACATCGCCTCGTAGATCTCGCGGACGGCCGGGGCCGCGTAGGTGCCGCCGGTGCCGGCCTGGGAGATCATCGCCACCACGACGAAGCGGGGGTTCCTGGCGGGGGCGAAGGAGGCGAACCACGCGGTGTCCTCCTTGCCGTAGACCTCGGCGGTGCCGGTCTTGCCCGCCACATGGACCTTCTTGAGGTCGAACCCGTTGAACGCGCCCGCCGCGGTGCCGTTGGTGGTCACGTCCGCCAGCGCCCTGCGCATGTAGGCCAGCACCTTGCCGTCGACCGGCAGCCGCTCCGGCTCGGGCGGCTCGATGTGCCGGACCACGGTGCCGTCCGGGCGGATCACCGCCAGCCCGACCCGCGGCACCACCAGCTTCCCGCCGTTGGCCACCGCCGCGTACGCCCGCGCCAGCTGCAGCGGGGTGACCAGCACGTCGCCCTGGCCGATGGAGAAGTTGGCGGCGTCACCGGGCCGCCACACGAAGCCCTCGGCGCAGTGCTCCTTGGCGATGGCCTTCAGGTACGCGGCCCGCGACGGGGCGGTGCGCTCCAGGTCCTTGTAGCCGTTCTTGGCGGCCTTGCAGGTGTCGTCCTTGGTGGCCTGCCAGTACTCGCGCTTCCAGGTGCGGTCGGGGATCCGGCCCTCGGCCTCGCTGGGCAGGTCCACCCCGGTCCTGGAGCCGAAGCCGAAGTTGCGGGCCATGGTCGCCATCGGGTCCTTGGGCTTCCTGGCCGGCTTGAGGCCCCCGTCGCGCAGCCACTGCTCGTAGGCGAACTTGTAGAAGATCGTGTCGCAGGAGACCACCAGCGCCCGGTGCAGGGTCATGCTGCCGTGCGCCTGGCCCTCGAAGTTGCGGAACTCCCGGTTGCCGACCCGGTACGAGCCCGGGCACGGGTAGGTGCCGTTCAGCGGGTAGCCGTCGGCGACCGCCGCGGCCACCGAGGAGATCTTGAACGTGGAGGCCGGCGGGAACTGCCCCTGGATGGCGCGGGAGATCAGCGGCTGCCCCTGCGACCTGCCCAGCAGCCCCTCGTACTCGGCCTGGGAGATCCCGCCGATCCAGATGCTGGGGTCGTAGCTGGGGTAGCTGGCCAGCGCCACCACCCGGCCGGTGCGGGCGTCCATCACCACCGCCGCGCCCGAGTCGGCCTTGGAGCCCGCCTTGCGGGCCTTGTCGACGGCGTTCTTGATCGCCTGCTCGGCGGCGGCCTGGATCCGCGCGTCCAGGCTGGTCACCAGGGACGAGCCGGGAACGGGCGCCTGCTCGCGGGCGGTGCCGGTGACCCGTCCCTGGCTGTCGACCAGCACCTCCCGCACGCCGGGCTGCCCGCGCAGGTCGGTGTCGTACTGGGCCTCCAGCCCGTCCCGGCCGATCAGGTCCACGCCGCTGTAGCCGGTGACCTTCAGCCCGCGCCGCTCGTCCATCTCCTCCTGGGTGATGGGCTGCAGGTAGCCGAGGGTCTGCGCGGCGACCGCACCCTCCGGCCGGGGGTACTCGCGGACCGCCTGGACCGCCGCGATCACCCCGGGGTACTCCTCGGCCCGTTCCATGATCTGCAGCGCCTGCTTGGGGTCGACCCGGTCGGCGACCGGGATCGGCTGGTACGGCGAGCCCGGCCAGCACGGCCGCTTCACCGTGGGCGAGCACAGCCGGATCCGCTTCTCCAGTTCGGCGCGGGTGGTGCCGAGGGTGGCCGCCAGCCGCCCCAGGACGGCCTTGCCGCCGTCGTCCTGCCGCGACAGCACCGTGCGGTCCACCGAGACCACCAGGGCGGCCCGGTTGCGGACCAGCGCCCGGCCGCTGCTGTCGAGGATCATGCCCCGGGTGGCCGGGACCACGATCTCGCGGATCCGGTTCTGCGCGGCCACGTCACGGTAGTGCTCGCCGTTGATGACCTGCAGGTTCCACAGCCGTCCCAGCAGCACCAGCAGCATCGCCAGCACCACGACGTGCAGCACGGTCAGCCGGAAGTGGGTCTTGGGGTTCATCGCTCACATCCGGGACGACAGCGTGCGGTAGCGGGCGACCGGCAGGTCGAACCGGTCACGGCCGCGGTCGCGTTCGAACCGCCGGGTCGCCCGCAGCACCGCCCACACCACGAACGGGCTGGCCAGCACGTCGTAGACGATCTGCAGCGGGACGATCCGGCGGACGATCTCCCAGGCCGAGCGCGGATCGCCGAGCATCATGCCCAGCCCGGCGTACAGCAGCGTCCCGGCCAGCGCCCCGGCCGCGACCGCCAGGAACGGCACCACCGCCGAGCGGGTCATCTCGTCGCTGACCAGCCCGCAGATGTAGCCGATCAGGCAGTACACCAGGGCGTAGCGGCCGATGGTGTGGTCGGCGGGCGGGATGATGTCGGCGGCCAGCCCGGCGCAGAACCCGGCCACCGCCCCGGTCAGCGGCCCGCCGGTCAGCGCCAGCGCCACCACCGTCAGCAGCACCAGGTCCGGGGTGACCGCGCCGGGCAGCGGCAGCCGGTTGGCCACCGACACCTGCAGGACCAGGGCCACCACGATCACGGCCGCCGCCGTCAGGTTGCGGCCGGGCGGCATATCGGTGGTCGTCAGCACGGTCAGTCCCCCGTGTCCGGTGTCTGGGTGGCTCTGGGCGAGGCGGAGGTGCTCGGGCTCGGGCTCGCGGTGGTCGACGGCGACGGCGACGGCGGGGGCGTCGACGGCCGCGCGGGCCTGGGCGGCAGCACGGCGTCGCGCGGGTCCGACTTGGGCGGCGCGACCACCACGCCCACCACGTCCAGGGTGCTGAAGTTGACGAACGGACGCACGTAGGCGGTGCGGGTGAGCGACCCGATGGACTGCTCGACGCGTTCCACGGTGCCGATCGGCACGCCCGGCACGTACGGGCGTTCGCCCTGCGAGCCGAGCGTCACCAGCCGCTGCCCGGCGCGCAGCGGGGCGTGCGCGTTCAGCAACTGGAGGCGCAGCGGGGTCAGCCCGCCCCCGCCGACGCCGCGGCGGCCCGCGCCCTGCACGATGCCGATCTCCCGGGAGTCCTCCAGCCGGGCGCCCACCGAGGACGCCGCGTCGGTGGCCAGCAGCACGGTGGCGGTGGCCGGGCCGACCCGGGTGACGCGGCCGACCAGCCCGTCGGCGGTCATCACGGTCATGTCCGGGCGCACCCCGCTGCCGCTGCCGACGTCGATGGTGACGGTGTCCTCCAGGCCCTGTCCCGCGGAGATCACCTGGGCCGGAACGATCTTGTAGCCGCCCAGCCCCGCCGACCCCAGCAGCCGCTGCAGCTGCGCGGCCCGCTCGGCGTCGATCCGCTGGGCGCGCAACTGCTCGCGCAGCCGCTGGTTCTCGCGTTCCAGCCGCTCGGCGCGGCGGCGCTCGCCGGGCGCGTCGGTGATCGCGTCGAACGCGTTGCCGACCGGGCGGACCACCGACGCCGACAGCCGTTCGATCGGACCGAACACGGCGTCGCCGGCGGCGCGCAGCACGCGCAGCGGCGAGCCCTCCCCACCGCGGTAGTCCACGGTGATCAGCACCAGCGCGGTGACCAGCAGCGCGCCGAGCACCACGCGGGTACGCCGGGTGTCTCTCACCCCGGGGCCCTCCCGTTCGTCTCCGGCCTCCGGGACCGCTCAGCCGCCCCGCAGGCCATCCGTTCTCGGTTGTCCGAACTGGGGGCGGCCGGTCAATGCCTGGGTTCGGGAACGAGGACCTCGCGCAACGCCTCGAAGTCCTCCACGCACTTGCCGGTGCCGAGCACCACCGAGTCGAGGGGGTTGTCGACCAGGTGGATCGGCATCCCGGTCTCCTCGCGCAGCCGCTCGTCGAGGTTCTTCAGCAGGGCCCCGCCGCCGGTCAGCGCGATCCCGCGGTCCATGATGTCGCCGCTCAGCTCCGGGGGGCACTTGTCGAGGGTGGTCTTGACCGCGTCGACGATCGCGTTGACCGGCTCCTCGATGGCCCGGCGGACCTCCTCGGCGGAGATCACCACGGTCTTGGGCAGCCCGCTGACCAGGTCGCGGCCGCGGATCTCGGCGTGCGGCTCGTCGTCCCCGCCGGGGTAGGCCGAGCCGATCGCCATCTTGATCTCCTCGGCGGTGCGCTCGCCGAGCATCAGCGAGTACTCCTTCTTGGAGAAGGCGATGATGGCCTGGTCCAGCTCGTCCCCGCCGACCCGCACGGACTGGCTGGTGACGATGCCGCCCAGGGAGATGATCGCCACCTCGGTGGTGCCGCCGCCGATGTCGACGACCATGTTGCCGGTCGGCTCGTACACCGGCAGGCCCGCGCCGATCGCGGCGGCCATCGGCTCCTCGATGATGTAGACCCGGCGGGCGCCGGCCTGGTACCCGGCCTCCTTGACGGCGCGCTGCTCCACCCCGGTGATCCCGCTGGGCACCGCCACCACGATGCGCGGCTTGGCGAAGTGCCGGCGCTTGTGCACCTTCTGGATGAAGTAGCGCAGCATGCGCTCGGTGACGTCGAAGTCGGCGATCACCCCGTCCTTGAGGGGGCGGACCGCCACGATGTTGCCGGGGGTGCGGCCGATCATCCGCTTGGCCTCGATCCCCACCGCGTGGATCTTGCCCGTGTTGGTGTTGATCGCCACCACCGAGGGCTCGTTGAGCACGATGCCGCGTCCGCGCACGTAGACGAGCGTGTTCGCCGTGCCCAGGTCGACCGCCATGTCCCGGCCGAGAAACGACAGCTTGTTACCCATGAAGAAAGGGAGCCCTCTCAGTAACTGGCGGACGTGCAGAGTGGCATACCCATCGTAACGCGCCCGTATGCCCGTCGAGGCAGCCGGCCGGGCTGCCCCGTCATGCCCGAATATTCGCCGATGACCCGCCCAATTTCACGCCGCGACACGCGGGAGCAGCCGAATTACCGAGGTCACGCCGCGGCCACGGAGCCGGGTCCGGACGCGGCGGCCCGCCCGTGCCGGCACGGGCGGGCCGCTCGCGGGCGCGGGCGCAGGTCAGCCGAGTTCGGGGAAGAACAGCTTGACCTCGCGGGCGGCGGACTCGGGCGAGTCGGAGCCGTGCACGATGTTCTCGCCGATCTCCAGGGCGAAGTCGCCGCGGATGGTGCCGGGGGCGGCCTTGACCGGGTCGGTGGCGCCGGCCAGGGCGCGGAACGCCTCGATGGCGCGCGGGCCCTCGACGACCATGGCGACCAGCGGGCCGCCGGTGATGAAGTCCACCAGCTCGCCGAAGAACGGGCGCTCGCGGTGCTCGGCGTAGTGGTCCTCGGCGACCTCGCGGGTGAGGGTGCGCAGCTCGAGCGCGACGATCTTCAGACCCTTGCGCTCGATGCGCGAGATGACCTCGCCGACCACACCGCGGCGGACGCCGTCGGGCTTGACCAGGACGAGAGTGCGCTCGGACACGGCAGGTATCTCCTCGTGGGTTCGCGTTCAGATGACGTTCAGACGATCCGCCGGCCCCCTGGAACGGGGGCGGCGCGCAAGCAAAGCGTTGCGCGCGAAGCCTACCCGGATCCCCGCCCGCCGGTGCCCGGGCGGGCTTCCGGGCGCGGACGGACGCCGGCGACCGGCGCCTCCGGCCGCGACGCTCCCGCCCGGGAGAGCCCGTCACGGCACCGGCCGGGGTGCCCCCGGCACGCCGTTCCCCCGACGCGGGAAATGCGACGGCCGCGGGACCGCCGAACGGCGGGGCGGAACGCGGCCCGCGGCGATTTACCGGGTTCGGGTAAATGGCGTGCGCGGGATCGTTCAGGACTTCGCCGGGCGCGTTTCGCAGGGCCCGGGAAAACCTAACGCGCGCCGGCTCCCTGGACCTTGCGGCCGAGCCAGAGGGCGGTGACCCACAAAGCGCCGAAAAGCACGCCGAGAAAGAACATCGTGGACACCATGAATCCGGCGGCGATCAGCGCGGCCTGCAGCACGCTGCCGGCCGCGACCGCCCACCGGCGGCGCACCAGCCCGGCCAGCAGCAGGCACGCCACCGCCAGCCCCCCGCACACCAGCCCGGCGGTCCGGCCGTCGACGCCCTGCACCGCCACCGCCACCGGGATCGCCAGCCCGATCACCACGGCCTCGCTGGTCAGCACCGCCGCCAGCAGCGAACTCGGCTTGGGCGGCGCGGGCCGTCCCTCGGCGCCGCTCATCGTCCCTCCTCCACGCGCAGCAGCGTACGGGCCTCGCCCACGGTCACCACCGAGCCGGTGATCAGCACCCCGGCGCCCTGGTACTCGCCGGTCTCCTCGGCCAGCGCCAGGGCCCGGTCGATGGCGTCGTCGAGGCGGTCGGCCACGTGCACCCGTTCCGCCCCGAACACGCCCGCGGCCAGCTCCGCCAGCTCCCTGGGCGGCATCGACCGCTGGGTGGAGTTGGCGGTGACCACCACCTCGGCCAGCACCGGCTCGAGCTGGTCCAGCATCCCGGGCACGTCCTTGTCGGCCGACACCGCCAGCACCCCGACCAGCCGGGTGAAGCCGAACTCCTCGGTGACGGCCGCGACGGTGGCGGCCATGCCCATCGGGTTGTGCGCGGCGTCCAGCAGCACGGTCGGCCCGGTCCGGACGATCTCCAGCCGGCCCGGGGAGGACGCCTTGGCGAACGCCGACCGCACCAGCGCCGGGTCGAGCTCGCCGGCGCCCTCGAAGTCCTCGCCGGCCGCGATCCGGGTGGCGGCGGCCAGGTCGCCGCCGGTCCGCGACGGCGCGCCGCCGGCGAACGCCTCCACCGCCGCCAGCGCGCAGGCCGCGTTGCCGGCCTGGTGCGCCCCGAACAGCGGCAGGAACAGGTCCTCGTAGACGGCGTGCAGGCCCTGCAGCCGCACCATCTGGCCGCCGACCGCCACGTCCCGGCCCAGCACCCCGAACTCGATGCCCTCGCGGGCGGCGGTGGCGCCGACCTCCACGACGCGGCGCAGCAGGATCTCGGCGGCCGGCAGCGGCTGCTGCGCCAGCACCGCGACCGCGCCCGGCTTGATGATCCCGGCCTTCTCGGTGGCGATGTCCTCGATGGTGGGGCCCAGGTGGACGGTGTGGTCCAGCCCGATGGGGGTGATGACCGCGACCGCCCCGTCGGCCACGTTGGTGGCGTCCCACACGCCGCCCATGCCGACCTCGACCACCGCCACGTCCACCGGGGCGTCGGCGAACGCCGCGTACGCCATGGCGGTGAGCGTCTCGAAGTACGACAGCCGCTGCTCGTGCTTGCCGTCCACCAGTTCCAGGTAGGGCAGCACGTCCCGGTAGGTGGCGGCGAACGCCTCCGCGGAGATCGGCTCGCCGTCGATGACGATGCGCTCCCGCATGGTGGTCAGGTGGGGGCTGGTGAACAGCCCGGTGCGCAGCCCGCGTTCCCGCAACAGGATCTCGATCAGCCGGGCGGTGCTGGACTTGCCGTTGGTCCCGGTCACGTGGATCACCGGGTAGGAGCGCTGCGGGGAGCCCAGCAGGTCCACCAGGTCGGCGATGCGGTCCAGGGTGGGATCGAACGTCCACTCCACGCCGCGCGCCATGATCGCGGCGACGGCGGCTTCGTACTCGGTGAGCTGCGGTTCCGACACGCTGAAAGCCTACTCACCGGCGCGGGGCCCGCGGTCCGGCCCGGCGGGCACGACGGGACGAGGGACGGCGCGCGGCCGCCCCTCGTCCGCGATGCCGGGCGTCAGGCCTTCGGCAGGGCCGCCAGCTGGGACTCCAGCCGGGCGATGTCGGCCTCGGCCTGGGCCAGCCGGGCGCGGTTCTTGGCCACCACGGCCTCGGGGGCCTTGGCCAGGAAGTCGGCGTTGCCCAGCTTGCGGCGGGTCTGCTCGACCTCCTTGCGGGCGGCGGCCAGGTCCTTCTCCAGGCGCTTGCGCTCGGCGGCGACGTCGATGGCCCCGGCGGTGTCGAGCTCGACGGTGACGCCCTCGACCGGCAGCGACGCGGTGGCCGAGAAGCCGTCGCCGGGGACGGTCAGCCGCAGCAGCGAGCGGATGCCCTCCTCGTGGGCGGCCAGCGGGGAGTCGCCGAAGCGCAGCGCGGCGGCGACCTTCTGGCCGGGCTTGAGGCCCTGGTCGGAGCGGAACCGGCGGACCTCGGTCACCAGCCGCTGCAGCGACTCCAGCTCCGCCTCGGCGTCCTTGTCGATCCGGGACTGCTCGGCGGCCGGCCAGGCCGCGGTCACCAGCGTCTCCGCGCCGGTCAGCGAGGTCCACAGCTCCTCGGTGACGAACGGGACCAGCGGGTGCAGCATCCGCAGCAGCTTGTCCAGGACCTCGCCGAGCACCCGGCGGGTGGCCTCGGCGCGCTCGTCGCCGAGCTGGACCTTGGACAGCTCCACGTACCAGTCGCAGACCTCGTCCCAGGCGAAGTGGTAGAGGGTCTCGCACGCCTTGGCGAACTCGAACGCCTCGAAGTGCTCGTCGACCTCGGCGATGACGTTCTGCAGCCGGGACAGGATCCACCGGTCGGCGGTGGTGAGCCCGTCCGGCAGGTCGCCGCGCACGTGGGCGCCGTTCATCAGGGCGAAGCGGGTGGCGTTCCACAGCTTGTTGCAGAAGTTGCGCGAGCCCTGCGCCCACTCCTCGGCCACCGGCACGTCCCCGCCCGGGTTGGCGCCGCGCAGCAGGGTGAAGCGGGTGGCGTCGGCGCCGTACCGCTCGATCCAGTCCAGCGGGTCGACGACGTTGCCGAACGACTTGGACATCTTCTTGCCGTGCTGGTCGCGCACCATGCCGTGCAGGGCGATGACCTTGAACGGCTCGACCCCGTCCATCGCGTACAGGCCGAACATCATCATCCGGGCGACCCAGAAGAACAGGATGTCGTACCCGGTGACCAGGACCGAGGTCGGGTAGAAGCGCTCCAGGTCGGGGGTGCGGTCGGGCCAGCCGAGCGTGGAGAACGGCCACAGCGCCGAGGAGAACCAGGTGTCCAGCACGTCGGTGTCCTGGGTCCACCCGGCGGGCGGCTCGTCGTCGGGCCCGGCGCAGAACACCTCGCCGTCCGGGCCGTACCAGACCGGGATCCGGTGGCCCCACCACAGCTGGCGGCTGATGCACCAGTCGTGCATGTTGTCGACCCACGCGAAGTAGCGCGCGGCCATCTCCGGCGGGTGGATCCGCACCCGCCCGTCGCGGACGGCGTCCCCGGCGGCCTTGGCCAGCGGCGCGACCTTGACGAACCACTGCAGCGACACCCGCGGCTCGACCACGGTCGAGCAGCGCTGGCAGTGCCCGACGGCGTGCTCGTAGGGGCGGACCTCCTTGACGATGCGGCCCTGCTCGCGCAGCGCGGCGACCACGGCGGGCCGGGCCTCGAAGCGGTCCAGCCCCTCGAACGGCCCGTGCGCGGTGATCACGCCGCGCTCGTCCATGATCGTGACGGCCGGCAGCGAGTGGCGGCGGCCGATCTCGAAGTCGTTGGGGTCGTGCGCCGGGGTGACCTTGACCGCGCCGGTGCCGAAGGACGGGTCGACGTGCTCGTCGGCGACGATCGGGATGCGGCGGCCGGTCAGCGGCAGCTCGACCTCCCTGCCGACCAGGTGGCGGTAGCGCTCGTCGCCGGGGTGCACGGCCACCGCGGTGTCGCCCAGCATCGTCTCGGCCCGGGTGGTGGCCACCACGATCTCGGTGTCGCCGTCGCCGTAGCGGATGGAGACCAGCTCGCCCTCGCGCTCGGCGTGCTCGACCTCGATGTCCGACAGGGCGGTCAGGCAGCGCGGGCACCAGTTGATGATGCGCTCGGCGCGGTAGATCAGGCCGTCGTCGAACAGCCGCTTGAAGATGGTGCGCACCGCGCGGGCCCGCTGCTCGTCCATGGTGAACGCCTCGCGGGACCAGTCCACGCTGTCGCCCAGCCGGCGCATCTGGCCCAGGATCCGGCCGCCGGACTCGGCCTTCCACTGCCAGACCCGCTCGACGAACGCCTCACGGCCCAGGTCGTGACGCGACAGCCCCTGCTTGGCCAGCTCCCGCTCGACCACGTTCTGGGTGGCGATGCCGGCGTGGTCCATGCCCGGCAGCCACAGCGTCTCGTGGCCCTGCATGCGCCGCCGCCGGATCAGCGCGTCCTGGATCGAGTGGTCCAGCGCGTGGCCCATGTGCAGCGATCCGGTCACGTTCGGCGGCGGGATCACGATGGAGAACGGCGGGCGCGAGGGGTCGCGGGCCGGGTCGGCGGCGAACAGGCCGGCCTGTACCCAGCGCTCGTACAGCCTGCCCTCGACCTCGGCGGGCCGGTACTGGGTGGGCAGATCCACGTCGGCGTCCTGGCGTTCCATGGGCTGTGTCACGGGCTCAGAGTTTACGGTCGCCGGAGGGGTGCGCGTCGCGCGGACCCCGAAGCACGGGGGGCTTCGGCCAGAAGAGATTCACTTCCCGGTCCGAACCCATGTACGCCCTCCATACGTCACAATGTTCGCCTAACAGCCTCTTTACTACGGATGGTCGAAAGATTCCGCCGGCCCCGAGCGAACGCGGCGGACGCTGAGGAGTACTGATGAGTGGTTGGAACCCCCCGCCGGGCCAGGGCGGCGGCCCCTACGGTCCTCAGGGGCCGGGCCAGCAGCCCGGCTACGGTCCCGCTCCGGGCGGCGGCCCCGTTCCTCCGTACGGGGGCCAGCCGCAGCCGCCGTACGGCGGAGCCCCGCAGCCGCCACCGTACGGAGGAGCGCCGCAGCCGCCGGGCTACGGCCCGCAGCCGGGTCCGGTCGGCCCGGGCACCCCGCCGCCGTTCCCGCCCCCGGCACCGCCCAAGCGCGGCTCCGGCGCGGGCGTGATCCTGCTGCTGGGCGGCGGCGGCCTGGTCGTGGTGCTGATCCTGGTGGCGGTGGTCATCGCGCTCGGCGGCGGCAGCGACCACACCATCTCCACGCCGCCCACCGCCGGCGGGCTGTCCCGCAACACGGCCGCCGAGAGCGAGCTGAACAGCCAGATCAGCCAGCAGCGCTCGATGCTGCAGCGATCGGCCGGCTACCGGCTGGACGACGTGAAGACCGCCGTGTACGGCGAGGGCCGCAACCGGTGGCTGTTCCTCGGCGGCACCGGCAACATCGAGGACCCCGACGACTTCGTGGAGGGCTTCCGCCGGTCGGCGACCTCGACCAACAGCGGCTCGATCCAGACCACCGTCAACGAGCTGAGCGACGCCGGCGGCGACGGCGTGGGCGTGTGCGCGGAGATCCGCAGCACGGTCGGCTCCACCTCGTACACCACCGCGCTGTGCTCGTGGGCCACCGACTCCTCGTTCGGCGCGGTGTACCCGGCGCCGGAGCAGGCCTCGTCGCTGACCGACGTCCCCACCTTCAGCGCCTCCGACGTGGCCGACATGATGCGGCGCATCCGCGCCGACGTGGAGGACTGACCCGCCGGGACGGCGATGTTCGAAGGGGGACGGCGGTGAACCGCCGTCCCCCTTCGCGCGTCCATGGTCATGGGATATCCCGGCCTCGAGGTGACACGGGTCCCGTGACCTAGGGACGCCTTCTGCCCGAAAGTCGACCGGAGTCGTCGACCGGGCGGGAGGGTTCCATGCGGGTGGTGGTCACCCTGGCGCGTCTCATCGCCGCCACCACCCCGGTGCTGATCGGGTGCGCGTACGCGCTCGGCATGGGCGTGCGAGGGCCGCTGTGGGGGCCGGGCGCGGTCGTCGGCGTGGTCTTCCCGGCGGTGGGGGCGTTCCTGCTGGCGCACCGGCCGCGGCTGTGGGCGGCCTGGCTGCTGTGGGGCGGCGGGACGGTCATCGCCTGCTACGAGGTGCTGCGGCAGATCGCCCACTGGGCGTACGCGTGCGGCCATGTGGAGGCGGCGGCCACCATCGGCTGGGTCTGCTCGTGGCTGGGCCAGTTCGGGATGTACCAGCTGCTCGGGGTGCTGTTCCTGTACCCCGACGGGCATCTGCCGTCCCCGCGCTGGCGGCCGCTGCTGGTGGCGGCGGCCTGGCTGCCGGTGCTGCCCGCCGTGTACGTGGCGGTGGCCCCCGGGCCGGTCGGGCCGGGCTCGGCGCCCAACCCGTTCGCCTGGCAGGCGCTGCAGCCGCTGCACGGGATCGCCCACCCGCTGCGGCACCTCGGCTGGCTGATCCCGATGGCGTGCGGGGTCGTCGCGCTGACCCTGCGGTACCGGCGCGGGACGCAGGACATCCGCCGGCAGATCCTGTGGGCGGCCTACCCCGGGTCGCTGCTGGTGGCGACCGAGCTGCTGCGGGCGGACGTCCCGGTGCTGCGGGCGTTCCAGGCGGTGGTGCTGCTGGCGCTGCCGGTGGCGATCGCCGTGGGGCTGATGCGCTACCGGCTGCGCGACATCGACCTGATCATCAACCGGACCCTGGTGTACGGGCTGCTGGTGGCGGCGATCGGCGCGCTGTACTTCGGGCTGACCGGGGTGAGCGAGCTGCTGGGGGCCTCCGGCGCGGGGTCGCCGGGGTTCGCGGGGCTGGTCGGCGCGTTCGCCGCGGGGGCGCTGTTCCATCCGCTGCGGGGCCGGCTGCAGCGCGGGGTGGACCGGCTGCTGCGGGTGGAGCGCAACCCGTACCTGCTGGCGGACCGGCTGAGCCGCACCGTGCAGGAGGCGCCCGGCCCGTCGGAGGCGCTGAGCACGGCGGTCGCCACGGTGCGCGAGACGCTGCGGGTGCCGGGCGCGGCGGTCGAGGTCGCCGGGGACTCCTCCGGGCCGCGCGTCTACCGCGACGGCGAGCTGGGGGAACGTCCCTACTCGGTGCCGCTGGTGTGGCAGGGCGAGCCGGTGGGGCGAATGCTGGTGGCCCGGCCCGACACGCTGCGGCACCGCATCGACGCCCGGCTGCTGGGCACCCTGGCGGTGCATCTGGCCGACGTCGCCCACGCCGTGCGGCTGACCGCCGACCTGCAGCGTTCCCGGGAGCGGATCCTGGCGACCCGGGAGGAGGAGCGGCGGCGGCTGCGCCGCGACCTGCACGACGGGCTCGGCCCCACCCTGGCCAGCCTGGCGATGTCGCTGGACGCGGCGCGGATCACGCTGAACCGCGACCCGGACAAGGTGGAGCCGCTGCTGGCCGACCTGCGCGAACGGCTGGCCACCACGATCGGCGACATCCGCGACCTGGTCGACGGGCTGCGCCCGCCCGCCCTGGACGACCTGGGGCTGGTGGCCGCCATCACCGCGCTGGCCGAACGCTGCACCGGCCGGGTGGACGTACGCTTCGAGGGCGATCCGACCGGTCTGCCGGCCGCGGTGGAGGTGGCCGCGTACCGGATCGTCCAGGAGGCGCTGACCAACATCCAGCGCCACGCGCGCGCCCCGACCGCCCAGGTGCGGCTGCGTCGCGACACCGACCTGCACATCACGGTGTCGGACACCGGAGTGGGGCTGCCGAACCGGCTCAGGGCGGGCGTGGGACTGGGTTCCATGCGGGAACGCGCCGCCGAGCTGGGCGGCAGCTTCGCCATCAGGACCCGCAGCAGCGGCGGCACCGTGGTCACGGCCCGGCTGCCGCTGCGTTCGCAAGACCCGCAACCCTCCCGTGCGACGGTGCCGGGAGCCGTCCCCCACGAAACGGTGAACCCTTCATGACGACCGCTGACGACGTCCGTGTGATCATCACCGACGACCACCCGATGTACCGGCAGGGCCTGCGGGCGCTGCTGGAGGCGCTCGACGTGAACGTCGTGGCCGAGGCGGGCAGCGGTCCGGAGGCGGTGCGCCTGGCGGCCGAACTGCAACCCGAGGTCGTGGTGATGGATCTGCACATGCCCGGGGGGAACGGGATCGAGGCCACCCGCACCATCACCCGCACCAGCCCCCGCATCGGCGTCCTGGTGCTGACCATGTTCCGCGACGACGACTCGGTCTTCGCCGCCATGCGCGCCGGAGCCCGCGGCTACCTGCTCAAAGAATCCGGCGCCGAAGAAATCGCCCGCGCCGTCCGCGCCGTCGCCGCCGGCGAAGCCATCTACGGACCCGAAATCGCCCGACGCGTCCTCACCTACTTCGCCGACATGCCCGACCCCAAACAAACCGCCTTCCCCGAACTCACCGACCGCGAACGCGAAGTCCTCCAACTCATCGCCCAAGGCCGCTCCAACTCAGACATCGCACAAACCCTCTTCCTGTCCCCCAAAACCGTCCGCAACCACGTCTCCAACATCTTCATGAAACTCCACGTCGCCGACCGCGCCCAAGCCATCGTCCTCGCCCGCGAAGCCGGCCTGGGCGGGGTGTGACCGGCGGCCCTTCCGCGGGCCCGGACCCGGGCCCGGACCCGGAGGAACGTTTGTCCGGATACTGGACGGGATGGTGCCCGGAACGCCTGTGACCTGTACGATCCACACGTTTTCGCAGGGTGGGGGTGCCGGTGGCGGGGGAGCGTGCTCGCCTGGTGATGGTCCGCGTCGCGGCGGTCGCCGCGGTGGCCGCGGTCGTGGCGGGCCTGCTGCTGCGCTTCACGATCCCCGAGGAGTACCGCTCGGTCCAGCCGTGGCGGCCCGAGCACGTGATGGGCCTGGTGTACCCGGCGGTCGGGGCGTTCCTGCTGGCGCGCCGGCCGCGGCTGGTGGTGGCCTGGCTGATCTGGTGGATCGGGCTGATGGCGGCGCTGCACGTGGTGCTGCAGCCGGTGTCGCGGTGGGCGGTCGTCCACGAGACGCCCGGCGCGGCGTGGCTGCGGTGGGTGGCGGTGTGGATCTACCTGCTGGAGTTCCTGCCGCTGATCACGCTGCTGCCGCTGCTGTATCCGGACGGGCGTCCGCCGTCGCCGCGCTGGCGTCCGCTGCTCGTCACGGTGTACGCGCTGATCGCGCTGAACGCGGTGGGGATGGCGCTGCTGCCGGTGCAGTACACGGTGGGGCCGCTGCGGGTGCCCAATCCCGCCGGACTGGACTTCGCCGCGTCCCTGGAACCGCTGGTCAGGGGGCCGCTGGCGGCGGTGACGGTGGCGGCGGCGTTCGCCTGCCTGTTCTCGCTGGCGGTGCGGTTCCGTTCCGGCGGGCCGGTGCAGCGGCGGCAGATCGCCTGGCTGGGGTACGTGCTGCTGGCGGTGGCGGTGCTGGGGTTCTCCGACCTGGTGGTGGCGGTCCCGTTCGTGCTGTGGACCGTGCCGGTGTCGGTGGCGGTGGCCGGGGTGCCGGTGGCCATCGCGATCGCGGTCCTGCGCCACCGGCTGTACGACATCGACCTGATCGTCAACCGGACCGTGGTGTACGGGGCGCTGGCGGTGTTCACCGGCGTGCTGTACTTCGGGCTGATCGGCCTGGTCAACTGGGCGGTGCAGGGCTACGGGGCGCTGGCCGGGCTGGCCGGGGCGCTGCTGGTGGGGCTGACGTTCCAGCCGCTGCGGCACCGGCTGCAGCGCGCCGTGGACCGGCTGCTGCACGTCGAGCGGGACCCGTACGCGGTCGCCGACCGGCTCAGCCGCACCGTCCAGCAGGCCCGCGACCCGTCCGCGGCGCTGCGCAGCGCGCTGGCGTCGGCGCGGCAGGCGCTCGGGGTGCGCGGCGCGGCCGTGGAGATCGCCGACCGGGACGGCGGGGTGCGGCTGCACGGCGACGGCGACACCGACGCCCTGTCCGAGGAGATCCCGCTGCGCTGGCACGGCGCGACCGTGGGCCGGCTGCTGCTGCCCGCCGGCCGGCACGACGCCCAGCTCGCCGGGGTGCTGGCCCGGCACCTGGCCGACGTGGCGCACGCCGTGCGGCTCACCGCCGACCTGCAGGTCTCCCGCGAACGCATCCTCACCACCCGCGAGGAGGAGCGCCGCAGGCTGCGCCGCGACCTGCACGACGGGCTCGGCCCCACGCTGGCGGCGCTGGCGCTGTCCCTGGACGCCGCCCGGCTGCGGCTGCGCACCGACCCGGAGGCGGTCGCCCGGGAACTGGTCGCGCTGCGCGAACGGATGAACGCCACCATCGACGACATCCGCCGGCTGGTCTACGGGCTGCGCCCGCCCGCCCTGGACAACCTGGGCCTGGAGGGGGCGGTGCGGGCGCTGGCCGCCGACCTTCCCGAACCCCTCGTCGAGATCGTGGTGGAACCCGGTCCCGCGCTCGGCGAGCTGCCCGCCGCCGCCGAGGTCGCCGCGTACCGGATCGTCGCCGAGGCGCTCAACAACGCCCGCCGCCACGCCGAGGCCACCCGCGTCACCGTGCGGATGTGCTGCGAGCACGACGAGGGCGCCGAACGCCTCACCCTGGTGGTCGCCGATGACGGCGTGGGCCTGCCGGTGCTCCCGGACGGTCGCGTCCCGCACGCCGGCGTCGGGCTGGGCTCCATGCGCGAGCGGGCCGCCGAGCTCGGCGGCACCTGTACTATCGGCCCGCGACCCGGTGGCGGCACCGAGGTGATCGCGCACCTGCCCCTGTCCCCCGCTCCAGGAGCCCCCACGCCATGAACCAGACGCCGGAGTCCCCCGTGGCCGGCAACGAGGCCATCCGCGTCCTCATCACCGACGACCACCCGGTCTTCCGGCAGGGCCTGCAGAACCTCCTGGAGGCCCTCGGCATCGAGGTCGTCGGCCAGGCCGAGAGCGGCCCCGACGCGGTGCGCCTGGCCGCCGAACTCCAGCCCGACGTCGTGGTGATGGATCTGCACATGCCCGGGGGGAACGGGATCGAGGCCACCCGCACCATCACCCGCACCAGCCCCCGCATCGGCGTCCTGGTGCTGACCATGTTCCGCGACGACGACTCGGTCTTCGCCGCCATGCGCGCCGGAGCCCGCGGCTACCTGCTCAAAGAATCCGGCGCCGAAGAAATCGCCCGCGCCGTCCGCGCCGTCGCCGCCGGCGAAGCCATCTACGGACCCGAAATCGCCCGACGCGTCCTCACCTACTTCGCCGACATGCCCGACCCCAAACAAACCGCCTTCCCCGAACTCACCGACCGCGAACGCGAAGTCCTCCAACTCATCGCCCAAGGCCGCTCCAACTCAGACATCGCACAAACCCTCTTCCTGTCCCCCAAAACCGTCCGCAACCACGTCTCCAACATCTTCATGAAACTCCACGTCGCCGACCGCGCCCAAGCCATCGTCCTCGCCCGCGAAGCCGGCCTCGGCACGGATTGATGGCGCTCGCTCCGCTCGCGCGGCTCGCGGGCCTGGGGACGCGTGGTCGTTCGTCGTTGCGGTTCAAGATCGCTCGTTCCTCGCGATCTTGAACCGCTCCTCCTCACGACCACGCGGGCCCGCTCGCGGTGGCCTTCAGCACCCACGAGTGCAAGGTCTCTGGGAACGACAGGAGCGGCAGGAGCACCGCGTTCATCCGGACAGGGCCTTGTCGCCGGGCTGAGCGGCCAGTCTCCGCTCATCGGCGTTCGGCACGGGCATCCGGAAACCCGATACGGCGATCCGGAAACAGCGACCCCGAAATCGGCCATGGTTCCACGCCCGTCAGGAGGGTGGCGAGCCGGATTACTCGGCGAGCGGCGAGTTCTGCACGCTCGGAAAGCAGCGAGCCCCGGCCGTCCAGCCGGGGCTTCATCGTCCTTCGATACTCAGGACCCGCACGAACGCGGGGGCGTGGGGGCGGAGCCCCCACATCGGGGGGTTCCGGGGGGTCGTCCCCCCGGGCCGGCACTGAGGTCCGCTCAACGGCGAGCACGCGCAGCGTGCGAGCACACCTCCCCCAGCGGACCGTCCGGGTTACGCGGACTTCTCCCTGGGCTCCCGCTTGGTGCGTTCGCGGGGGACGAGGGTGGGGTTGACGTGCTCGAGGACGGCCTCGCGGGTGATGACGACGCGGGCCACGTCGTGGCGGCTGGGGACCTCGTACATCACCGACAGCAGGACCTCCTCCATGATCGCGCGCAGGCCGCGGGCGCCGGTGCCGCGCAGGATGGCCTGGTCGGCGATGGCCTCGAGGGCGTCGGGGGTGAACTCCAGGTCCACCCCGTCCAGCTCGAACAGCCGCCTGTACTGCTTGACCAGGGCGTTCTTGGGCTCGGTGAGGATGGAGATCAGCGCGTCGCGGTCCAGGTTGTGCACGTTGGTGATCACCGGGAGACGGCCCACGAACTCCGGGATCATCCCGAACTTCAGCAGGTCCTCCGGCATGATCTCGGCCAGGATGTCGGCGCCGGGGTCCTCGTCCTTGGAGCGGATCACCGCGCCGAAGCCCATGCCCTGCTTGCCGATCCGGGCCTCGACGATCTTCTCCAGACCGGCGAACGCGCCGCCGCAGATGAACAGCACGTTGGTGGTGTCGATCTGGATGAACTCCTGGTGCGGGTGCTTGCGGCCGCCCTGCGGCGGGACGCTGGCGGTGGTGCCCTCCAGGATCTTCAGCAGCGCCTGCTGGACGCCCTCGCCGGACACGTCCCGGGTGATCGACGGGTTCTCGCTCTTGCGGGCGATCTTGTCGACCTCGTCGATGTAGATGATCCCGGTCTCGGCCTTCTTGACGTCGTAGTCGGCCGCCTGGATCAGCTTGAGCAGGATGTTCTCCACGTCCTCGCCCACGTAGCCGGCCTCGGTCAGCGCCGTGGCGTCGGCGATCGCGAACGGGACGTTCAGCAGCTTGGCGAGCGTCTGCGCGAGCAGCGTCTTGCCGGATCCGGTGGGGCCCAGCAACAGGATGTTGGACTTGGCCAGCTCCACCTGGTCGTCACGGGCGCTGTCGCCGGACTGGATCCGCTTGTAGTGGTTGTAGACGGCCACCGACAGGGCCTTCTTGGCCGTCTCCTGCCCGATCACATAGCTGTCGAGGAACTCGTAGATCTCCCGCGGCTTGGGCAGACTGTCCCACTTGAGGTCGGAGGTCTCCGAGAGCTCCTCCTCGATGATCTCGTTGCAGAGATCGATGCACTCGTCGCAGATGTACACGCCCGGACCCGCGATGAGTTTCTTGACCTGCTTCTGGCTCTTCCCGCAGAACGAGCACTTGAGCAGGTCACCGCCGTCGCCGATGCGTGGCACCCGACCGTCTCCTTTTCGTGGGGCCGCCCGCCTTGAGGATGCGGCGCGGTTCTTACCTCGCGCTCGGCGACGGGCCTGCCCGGCGCCCGCCGGCCGCCTGGGCCGCCGGTGCGGTGCGGGCCGGGCCGCTCGTCACCTTGCGCTCGTACCTATCATCGCGCGAGGCGGCGGGTCCGCGACACGGGCGGCGACGGGTTGCCGTGGGCATCCGCATCGCCGACCACCTCGCTCGCTCGTCGCCTCGCCGGTCATTGGCGTCCCGAAGGCTCTCGCGTCGGAATCGACGTTACCGCCTCCCGGGGACTTGGTGAGCCCCTCGCCCGGAAGTCTTCGCCACGGTGCCGGACCGGGGGTCGCCCGGCCCGTCCGGGCCGCCGAGCCGCCCCGGCCCGGTGGGGCCGGGCGGCTCGGGAACCGTCAGGACGACACTACCTGCGCGCTGCGCTTCCTGCTGACGAAGACATCGTCCACCAAACCGTACGCCTTGGCATCCTCGGCGGTCAGGATCTTGTCCCGCTCGATGTCCCGGCGGACCTCCTCCACCGGCTTGCCGGAGTGCCGGGCGATGATCTCCTCCAGCTGCTCGCGGATCCGCATGATCTCGCGGGCCTGGATCTCGATGTCGCTGGACTGCCCGTAGGTGCCCTCGGTGGCCGGCTGGTGGATCAGGATCCGCGAGTGCGGCAGCGCCGCCCGCTTGCCCGGGGTGCCGGCCGCCAGCAGCACCGCCGCCGCCGAGGCCGCCTGCCCGATGCACACCGTCTGGATGTCGGGCTTGACGAACTGCATCGTGTCGTAGATCGCCGTCATCGCGGTGAACGAGCCGCCCGGCGAGTTGATGTAGATGCTGATGTCCCGGTCCGGGTCGATCGACTCCAGGGTCAGCAGCTGCGCCATCACGTCGTTGGCCGACGCGTCGTCGATCTGCACCCCGAGGAAGATGATCCGCTCCTCGAAGAGCTTGTTGTACGGGTTCATCTCCTTGACCCCGTACGTGGTGCGCTCGACGAAGGACGGGATGATGTACCGGTTGTCCACGGGCGCCGCGGTGCCGCCCACCCGCATGCCCGGCCTGATCAGGTCGCTCACTTGTCTGCCTCCGCTAGTCCGCTTGCTTGCCCCCGGGCGGCGCCGCAGCGCCGCGCCGTCACGAGACGGGGCCCTCCGAGGGCACCTGGTTGGCGCTGCGCACCACGTGGTCGACGAAGCCGTAGTCCTTGGCCTCCTCGGCGGTGAACCAGCGGTCCCGGTCGGAGTCCTTGTTGATCTGCTCCACCGTCTGGCCGGTGTGCATCGCGATCCGCTCGGCCAGGGTGTTCTTGACGTACAGCATCTGCTCGGCCTGGATCTTGATGTCCGAGGCGGTGCCGCCGATGCCGCCGGACGGCTGGTGCATCATGATCCGCGCGTGCGGCAGCGCGTACCGCTTGCCGGGCGCGCCGGCGCACAGCAGGAACTGCCCCATCGACGCGGCCAGGCCCATCCCGACGGTCGCCACGTCGTTGGGCACGTACTGCATGATGTCGTAGATCGCCATGCCGGCCGAGACGGAGCCGCCGGGCGAGTTGATGTACAGGTAGATGTCGCGCTCGCCGTCCTCGGCCGACAGCAGCAGCAGCTCGGCGCAGATCCGGTTGGCGATGTCGTCGTCGACCTGCTGGCCGAGGAAGACGATGCGCTTGCGCAGCAGCTGCTGGAACAGCTGGTCACCGAGCGGCAGCAGCTGGGCCTCGGCCAGTCGTGAGGTCGTCGGCCGCGGCTGTTCGAAAGTCGGAGGCATGCTCACCGGTTTCCTCCGGTCTGTGTCACGGGTCGGATGATTGCGACACTAACGCGCTGCGTCCCCCACTTAAGCCGGGAGGTCGCTCGTTTCGCTCGGGGCGTACCTATGGCCGCGGCGAAGCCGCGGCGGCTCGCGGGCCTGGGGACGCGCGGCCGTTCGTCGTCGCGGTTCAAGATCGCTCGTTCCTCGCGATCTTGAACCGCTCCTCCTCACGACCACGCGGGCCCGCTCGCGGTGGCCTTCAGGACCTTCGGGTGCGGGGCCCTTGTGACGAGGCCCGGCGCAGCGAGGTCGGTCGACGAGTGTCGTGGGAGCGTTCGGTTGCGTCTGGAAGGCGGGGTCAGCGGTGCCGGGGGCCTCGCGGGGCAGTCTGTGGGTGCGGCGGGTGGAGCCGGCGGCCGGGACGGGGCTGTTCCGGGTGCGGTCGGCGAGGGTGCTGAGATCGCCGGGAGGCGTGGGAGAGGCTGATCGCCCGTTCGGGGCCGGTGGGAGGTTTTACCGGGATTTCGGGGTGTCGTGGCGGGGGGTGTACGCGAACGGGCCGGGGCCGCTGGTGCGGCGCCGGCCCGTTCGCGTGGTGCGGGCGGGTGAGACCCCGGGTCAGGACTCGGAGTCGGCCTTGCCCTTGGTCTCTTCGTCCTTGGCCTCTTCGGTCTCGGCCTCGGCGGTGTCCTCGGCCTTGGCCTCGGCGGACTCCTCGGTCTCGGCGGACTCGGCGGTCTCCTCGGGGGTGACGGTCTCGCCGTTGAGCTCGCGCTGGATGGCCTCGAGGTCGAGTTCGTTGCCGGCCTCGTCGGTGATCTTGACGTGCTCGACCAGGAGGTTGAGGGCCTTGGTGCGCAGGACCTCGGAGACCAGGGCGGGGATCTGGCCGCTGTCGGTGAGGTGCTGGGCGAGCTGCTGGGGCTGGACGCCCATCTGCATGGCCTGGGTGACCACGTACTCGCTCAGTTCCTCGTTCTCGACGCCGAGCTCCTCCTGGAGGGCGAGCTGGTCGAGGACGAAGCCGCCCTTGACGGCCTGGCGGGCCGCCTCGGCGATCTCGGTGTCGAACTCCTCGGCGGTCTTGCCCTCGCGCTCGAGGTAGGCCTCCTTGGTCAGGCCGCTCCACTGGAGCTGCTGCTCGAGCTGCTCGTTACGGCGCTGGATCTCGTCCTCGACCACCTTGTCGGGCAGCGGGATGTCGATCTGCTCGAGCAGGGCCTCCAGGGCCTTGTCGCGGGCCTGGCCGATCTGCTGCATGCGCTTGTTGCGCAGCAGCCGGGTGCGCAGGTCCTCGCGCAGCTCGGCGATGGTGTCGAACTCGCTGGCGAGCTGGGCGAACTCGTCGTCGGCCGCGGGCAGGTTCTTGACCTTGACGCTCTGCACGGTGACGGTGATCTCGGCCTCCTGGCCGGCCTTCTCGCCGCCCACCAGGGTCGAGGTGAAGGTCTTGGACTCGCCGGCGCTCATGCCCACCAGCGCGTCGTCCAGGCCCTCGACCGAGGAACGGCTGCCGACCTCGTAGGAGTAGCCGGTGGTGGAGGCGTCCTCGACCGGCTCGCCGTCGACGGCGGCGGACATGTCGATGGACACGAAGTCGCCCTCCTCGGCGGGGCGGTCGGCCGCGGTCAGCGATCCGAAGCGCTCACGCAGGGTGTTGAGGGTCTCCTCGATCTCCTCGTCGGTGACCGTGGCCTCGTCGACGGTCACCTCGATCCCGTCGTAGTCGGGGACCTCGAACTTGGGCCTGATGTCCACCTCGGCGGTGAACGTCATCTCCTTGCCGTCGTCCAGCGCGGTGATCTCCACCTCGGGCTGGCCGAGCACGAAGATCTCGCTCTCCTCGACGGCGCGGCCGTACAGCTCCGGCAGGGCGTCGTTGACCGCCTCCTGCAGGACCGCGCCACGGCCGACGTACTGGTCGATCAGCGGGGCGGGCACCTTGCCGGGCCGGAAACCCTTGATGCGCACCTGCTTGGCGATCTCCTTGTACGCCCTGTCGAGGTTCGGCTTGAGCTCGTCGAACGGCACCTCGACGGTGAGCTTGACCCGCGTGGGGGTCAGCTCCTCGACATCGGTCTTCACTGGGGTCGGTCTCCTTGTCCGGCACGGTCACAGGCGCGGGTTCACTCTCCGGCCGCGGCGTCTCGACGCGTTGCCGCCGGCTCTGACGCCCGTGGCGCGGGCACGCCGACGAAGCGGCACCTCGCGCCTTCGCGCGCCAAGTCTATGGTGTCCCGGCGGCGGGCGCTGACACTCGGGCCTCCCACGGGGCGTGGAGCGCCCCGGAGCGCCCCGGCGCGGGGTCCCCGGCCGGGGCGCCGCGGGCTCGGCACAGGCCCCGGCGAGATCGCCCCATTTCCTGAGAATTTCACTTGCGGCCGCGTCCGGAGCGGCGCACATAAGCGATCACTGATATGCCGGAGATCGCGGTCCCGGACGGCCCGGGCCGGTTGCGGTTTTCTCGAAATACGGTCCCACCTGCGGTTTTGTCACTCCGGACAGGGCCGGCGATACGAACTCTGTGTTTCCGGCACGTGACAAATCGGAGTACTGGTCCATACTTTGGCGGGATGAACGGGACGTTGGCGGCGTTCGGCGCCACCGGGCTGTACTACGTCGGTTTCGCCGTGTTCAAGGTGGCGGCGGACCGGATGGAACCCCTGCGCGGCAACCGCATCCCGCACATGGCGTGGACGATCCTGCGCAGCCCGGTCTTCCTCGGCGGGCTGGTGCTCGTGCTGGGCGGGCTGGCGCTGCAGATCATCGCGCTGGGCGAGCTGACCCTGGGCGTGGCGGTCCCGATCTTCGTCTCCGGGCTGGTCCCGCTGCTGCTGATCGCGCTGGCCGCGTTCGGCGAGCGGCTGTGCGTCCGCGAGTGGCTGAGCATGCTGCTGATCGCCGCCGCGATGCTGCTGATCGCGCTGTCCATCGGCGGGTCCGGGCCGCTGACGGCCGGTCCGGTGCCGCCCTGGCGGCTGGTCGCGGTGGCGGTGCCGCCGCTGGTGCTGTCGGTGGCGCTGATGGCGTTCGGGGACCGGCGGCCGGACGGCCGGCACGCCCGGCCGGTGGCGGGCATCGCCTACGGGATGAGCGCGGGCTTTCCGATCGGCACCGCGGAGCTGGCCATCAAGGGCTGGGGCGACATGGCCGGTTCGGCGTCGACGAGCCTGGAGATCCTGCGCACCCCGTACCCGTACGTGACGGTGGTGGCCGCGGCGCTGGGCTTCGGCATCATCATGGCGGGCTTCCAGCGCTGCCGGGTGATCATCGTGGCCACCGTGATGACCGTCAGCGCCAAGAGCTACCTGCTGGTGATGGGGACGGTCCTGTACGGGGAGCCCTGGCCCGACGACGTCGGGCAGGCGGCGCTGCGGGTGCTGGCGCTGGCGCTGGCGGTGTCGGCGGTGCTGCTGTTCCCGCGGTACGACGACCGCCTGACCCCGCAGCCGCGGCCGGTGCGGCAGGCCCAGCGTTCCTGACCCCGCGGACGCGGAGAAGGGCGGGCGGCCTCCCGCCGGGTCACCGACGGCCGCGTGGACGCGCAGAAGGCTCCGCGGAGCCCTCGTGAAGAGAGACCCTGTGCCCTGCCGGGTCCTGACGGCCGCGCGGCGCCTTCCGGCGGTGCGCCCGAGGCGTTCACCGGCTCCGGAACGTTCCGGAGCACGGCGAGGGGATCCCGGAAGCGCCCCGCCCCGGGATCCCCTCGGTCCTTGGGACCGCGTGATCAGACCTGGCCGGCCTTCTCCAGCGCGGTGCAGCAGGTGTCCACGAGCACGCGGGTCACCTCGTAGGGGTCGCAGTTGGCGTTCGGGCGGCGGTCCTCCAGGTAGCCCTTCCGGTCGACCTCCACCTGCCAGGGGATGCGGATCGAGGCGCCGCGGTTGGACACGCCGTAGGAGAACTCGTTCCACGGGGCGGTCTCGTGCAGACCGGTCAGGCGGTCCTCGATGCCGTGGCCGTAGGCGGCGATGTGCTCCTTGACCCTCTCGCCCAGGGCCTCGCAGGCGGTGATGATCGGCTCGTAGGCCTCGCGCATCGCCTTGGTGGAGAAGTTGGTGTGCGCGCCGGCGCCGTTCCAGTCGCCCTTGACCGGCTTGGGGTCGAGGGTGGCGGCGACCTTGAAGTCCTCGGCGATGCGGTAGAGCAGCCAGCGGGCCACCCACAGCGCGTCGGCGACCTCGAGCGGGCCGCCCGGGCCGACCTGGAACTCCCACTGACCGGGCATGACCTCGGCGTTGATGCCGGAGATCGGCAGGCCGGCGGTCAGGCAGGCGTCCAGGTGCCGCTCGACGATCTCACGGCCGAACACCTCGTCGGCGCCGACGCCGCAGTAGTACGGGCCCTGCGGGGCGGGGAAGCCGGTGTCGGGGAAGCCCAGCGGGCGGCCGGCCTGGAAGAAGGTGTACTCCTGCTCGATGCCGAACCAGGGGTCCTGGTCGGCGAACCGCTCGGCGATCGGCCGCAGCTTGGCCCGGTTGTTGGTCGGGTGCGGGGTGCCGTCCGGCAGGAACACCTCGCACAGCACCAGCTTGTCGTCGCCGCCGCGGATCGGGTCCGGGCACGAGAAGACCGGCTTGAGCACGCAGTCCGAGTTCTCGCCCGGCGCCTGGTTGGTGCTGGACCCATCGAAGCCCCAGGTGGGCAGCTCGGCGCCGTCGGGGAGGATCTTCGTCTTGGACCGCAGCTTGGCGGTGGGCTCGGTCCCGTCGATCCAGATGTACTCGGCCTTGTAGGTCACGTCGGTCCCTTCCTCATGGCGGCCGCACACGGTTTCGGCCAGGAAGGACACTAGGAATCAGGCTTTTCGGACTTGTTGCCCTTGTGTGAACGCCGTGTTAACCCCCTCCGGGTCCGGGCACGGCCGTCCGGTGAACCCCTCGCCACCGGCCGCCACGGCCCTGACCAGGGCGAACGTCATCGATCAACGGGCAGGGAGGTCCGGGCGCCCGGGCGGTCGAGGTCGCGGGCGCCCGGACCGTGGCGGCGCCCCGGCGTCCGGGTCGAGGCGTCGTCCCGTGGTACGGGGCCGGACGGCGCGAGGGTTCGACGTCCGGCCGGGCGATCGCGCAAAACGGTCTTCTCACAGCACCGGACCTCATCTCTCCATGCCCGATCAACCGAGCCTTAGATGAAGAACTGCGTTCACATCCAAATATGAGCCGAACACCGGCATCATGTCCGGCATGACCCGGCTCTCCGCGCTCGACGACGCCCCCGCCTCCCCTCCCTACGTCCACGACTGGGCGATCGTGGACGTCGAGACCTCCGGCCTGCGGGCCGCCGAGCACCGCGTGCTGTCGCTGGCGGTCCTCACCCTGGGCCCGGACGGCGCGACGCGGGAGGAGTTCGCCACCCTGCTCGATCCGGGCTGCGATCCCGGCCCGGTGCACATCCACGGGCTGACCGCCGAACGGCTGCGCGGATCCCCGACGTTCGACCAGGTCGCGGACAGGATCGCGAAACTGCTGGACGGGCGGGTGATGGTGGCGCACAACGCGCACTTCGACTACGCGTTCCTGGCCCGCGAGTTCGCCCGCGCCGGGGCGCGGCTGCCGGTGCGGCGGCGGCTGTGCACGCTGGCGCTCAACCGGCGGATCGGCCCGCCCACCCCCGACCTGCGGCTGGGCACGCTGGCCGAGCACTACGGGGTGCGGCAGCGGCGCGCCCACGACGCGCTCGACGACGCCCGGGTGCTCGCGGGGGTGCTGCGCGGGTCGCTGGCGGGGGCGGCGGCGCTGGGCCTGGACCTGCCGCTGGTGGCCTGCCCGCCCAAGAACGGGAGCTCCGCCGCCCATCCCCCGCCGACGCGCAAGATGCCGTGCGCGTTCCGCTGCCCGGGGCGGATGCCGCAGGGCGGTCCGCTCGTCCAGGGCATGAAGGTCGCGTTCACCGGGGAGACCCGGGTGCCGCGCGACGAGCTGGCGGCGCGGGCGGCGGAGGCGGGGCTGAACGTGATGACCACCGTCAGCCGGTTCACCAGCGTGCTGGTCACCAACGATCCGGGGTCGGGGTCGGCCAAGGCGCGCCGTGCGCCGGCCGAGGGCGTGCCGGTGATCGACGAGGCCGCGTTCCTGCGGCTGCTGGACGACGTCCGGCCCGGGGTGCGGCACGACGAGCCGGCCCCGGTGCCCGCGCCCCGCCCGACGGCCGAGCCGCAGCGGCGTTCCGGGGCGTCCGGCGGCAGGCTGGCGGGACGGCGGGTGCTGGTCCTGGGCGGCACCCATCCGGAGGCGTCGGCGGCCCGCGCCCGGATCGCCGGGCTCGGCGGGGCCGCCGCGGTGAACCTGTCGGCTAGCGTCACCGACGTGGTCGTCCTGCCCGGCGGGGAACGGGACCGGCGGATCGGCCGGATCGCCGCGCTGAAGCTCCCGGTGCACGACCCGGAGTGGCTCCAGGCCGACGACGACGGCGGCGCGCCCGAACGGCAGGCGTCACGGCCGGCGCCGCTGGTGCTGCCGATGGGCGGGGTGATCGACCTGCCCGTCACGACCGGCGCGACGACCTGGACGATCAGCGCGAGCTGGGCGCAGCAGGCGGACTGCGAGATCGACGTGGTCGCCTTCGCGGTGGACGAGGACGGCCAGGTGCCGGGGGACGAGAACTTCGTGTTCTACGGCGCGCCGGACGATCCGGCGGCGGGGGTCCGGCTCGCGATCGACGGGCCCACCGAGCAGTCGATCACCGTGGACCTGGCCGTGCCGCCGCCGCAGATCCGCCGGATCGCGGTGGCCGCCGCGATCGACGGCGCGGCCACGTTCGGCGACGTGGGGGCGATCGAGATCACCGCCGGTCCCGGGGTGAGCCGGGCGCTGCTGGCGCAGGCCACCCTGGACGCCGCCACCACCGAGCGCACCCTGCTGCTGGCGGAGGTCTACCGGCGCGGCCCGTCCTGGCGGCTGCGCGCGCTCGGCCAGGGGTACGACTTCGGCCTGGCGGAGCTGGCCCGCCGTCACGGGGTGGACGTGGAGAACTGACCCGCGGGGGCCGGCAGCTGCGCCAGGCCCAGGTCGGCGCCGGTCGGGTCGGACAGCACCGAGAACCGGCCCGGGTCGATGGCGGTCGGCGGCACCCGGACCCGCGCGCCCATCCCGGCGGCGTGCGCGGTGGCCGCGTCGCAGTCGCCGACGCCGAAGTAGGGCATCCACCGCGCCACCCGGTCGTCCGCCCGGTGCCCGACGAACCCGATGATCCCGGCGATACGGCGATCGCCGAGCAGGCACACGGTGTATCCGAGGCCGCCGTACTCCTCGTCGAGGGCCTTCCAGCCGAAGACGTCGCCGTAGAACCGGCGGGCCGCCTCCACGTCCCGGCAGCACAGCTCGATCCAGCACAGCGCCCCCGGCTCGGCGATGCGGGTCGTGCCCGGGAACGTGTACGGCTGCCAGAGCCCGAACCCGGCCCCCGCCACGTCGGCGCACACCGCCATCCGCCCCAGATGCGCGACGTCCACCGGGTCTGCCAGCACCCGGCCGCCGGCCGCCTCGACCGCCTTGGCCGCCGGGAGGATGTCGGTCACGTTGAAGTAGCAGGTCCAGGCGGGCGGGACCGTGTCGTCGGCCAGCGCGCTCAGCCCGGCGACCTCGGGACCGGTGTCGTCCTCCATCGTGAACATGTCGTAGTCGCCGAGCTTGCCGTCGGCGATCGTGTAGTATCGCCACCCCAGCAACGCGCCGTAGAACGAGTGCGCCCCCGGCGGGTCCGGGCTGGCCAGCTCCACCCAGCTGGGTGCCGCGGGTTCGTGCTCCGTGACCTCGACCATGGCTCCCTCCTCTGGGAGGGGTGTGCCCGGGGCATGGTCAACGTTCAGGGACGAACCGGGACGAACTTCGCCAAACGATCGTCAGCCGTGCCGGGCGTCTCCGGGGCGCTCACGGCGTCTCCTCGATCCAGCCGGCGTCCATCGACTCGTCGCTGTCGTGCACGACGAACTCCCGTTCCACCTCGGCGATCCGGTGCCCGCGCCGCCACAGCGCCGCGACCAGGGCGTCGAGGCGGCGTCGTGCGGCCGGGTCGCCGACCAGGCGGCAGCGCTGGGTGACGAACCGTTCGGCGACGCCGTCGTCCCGGACCCGGCGGGCGTTGCGGGACAGGTGCGCGGCGTGCGGGACGACCAGGTCGGCCAGCGCGCCGTCGCCGGTCCCCGGCGGCAGCAGCAGCTTGACGTGGTGCTCGAAGTAACGGCCGGGGCCGAGCACGGCGGCGTCCTCATCGGTGCGGGGAACGCCACGGTTCCAGGGGGCGGCCTCCACCTTGGCACGGACCACCTCGAACCCGTCCGCCGCCAGCGCCCGCGCCGTCCGCCGGGTCGCCGCCATGACGTCGGCGAACGCGCCCCGATGGCGGGTCGTCAGCATCGGCTGGGACGCCCGGCGGCCACGGGCCAGCACGATGTGGCTGAACTTGACACCGCGCGCACCGGCCCAGCCCGCCAGCGCGTCGACCTCGGAGCCCTCGCACCGCACGGTGAGGTGCGCTTCGAAATCGCCGGCGAACTCCGTCAGGGACACGCTCCATCATGGCCGCCCGATACGCCCGGGGTCACCGCGTTCGCCCGGAACGGGCATGCGACGATGCGATCATGACGACTCTGCCGTTGACGCCCGACGAGCTGCTGACCACCACCCGTGCCGTGCGGCGGCGGCTGGACCTGGACCGGCCGGTGCCGATGGAGCTGATCCGCGAGTGCCTCGAGATCGCCATCCAGGCGCCCAGCGGGAGCAACGCCCAGGGCTGGCAGTGGGTGGTGCTGACCGACCCGCAGATCAAGACCAAGGTCGCCGAGTACTACCGGCAGGCGTGGGACCTCTACAGCGGCTCCCGGGCGTCGGCGGACAAGCTGTACGCCGACGACCCGGAGCGGGCGGCGGTGCAGCGGCGGGTGGGCGCCAGCGCCGCCTACCTCGCCGAGGTCATGGAACGGGTGCCGGTGCTGCTGATCCCCTGCCTGCGCGTTCCGGGCGGCGAGCTCCCGAAGGGCAACCAGGCCGGGCTGTGGGGGTCGCTGCTGCCCGCGGTGTGGAACTACATGCTGGCCGCCCGCGCCCGGGGCCTGGGCACCGCGTGGACCTCCCTGCACCTGCAGTACGAACGCGAGGTCGCCGAGCTGCTGGGGCTGCCGGAGGACGTGCGGCAGGGGGCGCTGGTCCCGACCGCGTACTACACCGGCGACACGTTCCGCCCCGCGCCGCGGCAGCCGCTGGACGGCATCCTGCACGTCAACGGCTGGTGAGCCGGGCGACCAGCGCGGTGAGGGTCGCGCCGAGCGGGGCGTCGAGGATGACCGTCGCGTGGCCGTCGCCCCGGGTGGGGCCCTGGTTGACGATCGCGACGGGAACGGCGTGCCGGTCGGCGTGCCGGACGAACCGGTACCCCGACATCACGGTCAGCGAGGAGCCCAGCACCAGCAGCACCCCGGCCCGTTCGGTGAGGTCGTAGCAGGTCCGCACCCGGTCGGGCGGGACGTTCTCGCCGAAGAAGATCACGTCCGGTTTGAGGACGCCGCCGCAGCCGGCGCAGTCCACGATCCGGAACGCGGCCACCTCCTCGTCGGTCAGCACCGCGTCCCCGTCCGGGTTGAACTCCGCGGCGCGGGCGGCCCAGCCCGGGTTGGCCTCGCGCAGCCGCCGGTCCAGGTCGTCGCGCGGGGTCCGCTCGCCGCAGTCCAGGCAGCGGACCCGGTCCAGGCTGCCGTGCAGCTCGATCACGCCGGTGGCCCCGGCGGCCTGGTGCAGGCCGTCCACGTTCTGGGCGATGATCCCGGTGACCAGCCCGCGCCGCTGCAGCTCGGCGACGGCGCGGTGCCCGGCGTTGGGGGCGGCGCGGGCCACGTGCCGCCAGCCCAGATGGCTGCGCGCCCAGTACCGCCGGCGGGCCTCCGCACTGCCGACGAACGTCTGGTACGTCATCGGCGTCGCCCGCCGCCTGCGGCCGGTCTCGCCCCGGTAGTCGGGGATCCCGGACTCGGTGGACAGCCCGGCGCCGCTCAGCACCACCACGTCGCCGTCGGCGACCAGATCGGCCAGCAGCTCGAACCCGGTGGCCCGTCCGGCGCCGACAGCCTGCGTCATGTCCTCCATGGTGCCCGACGCGGGCGGGTGTCCCCATCCGCCGGGAACGGGCGGGTGTCCCGGTCCGCCGGGAGCGGGCGGACCGGGATCCCGGCACCGGCGGGTCGCCCGTCACGGCGACGGCTTCCCCGGACCCGCCGGGACCGCGTCAGGGCTCGATGGTGATGGTCAGCTCGGGCAGCGACGGAACGCGGTAGTCCCCGGGCGTCGCGGTCACCGCGGCGGCCAGCTGCCTGCTGGCGTCCGCCGGGATGAAGATCTCCAGCGCCTGGTCGGTGTCGTTGTAGGAGAACTCCTGACCCGGCAGGAACACCACCGGGGCGCGGTGCCCGGCCCGCAGGATCAGCGGGGCGCCGTGCGGGATCCGGCCCGGCAGCACCCGGGTGAACTGCGGCACGTGCTGGGCTCCCATGGTCACCCGCACCCCGCCCGCCTGCCCGCCGACCTGGGCGTCGAGCTGGTGCAGGAACAGGTAGCCGGTGCCGGAGCCCTCCCTGCGGGCCCCCTCCTCCACCGCCCGCACCACGTCGGGCAGGTGCGCCAGCGAGGACCGGTGCAGGTCGGTGACCAGCAGCGGCAGATGCGGCTGCAGCGCGCCCAGCAGGCCCTCCACGTTCCACGCCTGCGCGGAGTGCAGTTCGTCTTCGGTGATCCCGACGAACTGCAGGAACGTGATCCGCCCGATCGCGGTGTCCAGCACCCCCAGCTCGGGGTCCAGCGCGAACCCGCCGGCCCGGATCGCCGAGTCCGGGACCTCGGGGTCGATCGGGTCCCGGATTTCGAGGAAATGCCCGACGGCGAAGTCGTTGCCGCTGCGGGAGACGTACGAGGCCAGCTGTTCCATTTCGTGCATCGCCCAGTTGGGCGGGGCGTCGCCGTCCTCGGGGCGGCGCGGCACCCGCAGCGTGAACTCGTAACCGCGCTCCTCGTAGGGGGCGGTCAGCGCGTACCCGATGAGATGCCAGTGCGGGACGGGCGTGGTCCGCGGATACACCACGATGAGATTGGTGACGAACCGCCCCACCGGCGTCGGCCCCATCGGCCGGTACGGCACCGGCGGAGCCCATTCCAGCCGCGGGACGTCCCCGTAACGCTCCTTCAGCACCGCGTCGATCGCTTCCCAGTTCTGGTAGACGAGCATGCCCATCCCTCACGGCCTCGTGGTCGGCTTCGGTGCCCTTTACCGACGCGCCACCGGGACGGGACGATCCGCGATGTGTCACAGGTCACACCTCTCGTCATGTTTCGTCCAGAAACTTCCGCCTTCCTCTCGGGAGTCGTACAAGGCATGGACGGCCCGTACACCGCGTGCGCCCGCCGCGTCATCGAGTCGGCGCGGGCCCAGGCCCGCGCATGGGACCACGACGAGGTGGAGACCGGCCATGTGCTGCTGGCCCTGACATCCGGCTCGGAACAGGGGATCGCGGGCGCGATGCTGCAAGCGCTGTCGCTCGCTCCGGAGCCCCTGCGACAGGAGGTGACCTCGGCCGGTGACCGCGATCGACGAGGTCGCCCGGCTGCGGGACCTGCTCGCCGAACGCCATGAGGGGGGCTCATGACCGTCGACCTGACCAAGCGGGACGTTCCCGATGACGTGCCCGATGAGGGCGAGTCGCGGTGGGCGACCGCCACCCTGGACGCGATGCCGCTGCCGGGCGAGGAGCCGTGGAAGCTGTCGATCGGCGGGATGCTGCGCCGCCACCCGAAGGTCCCGCGCGGCGCCGGGCGGGTGCTCGGGCTGCTCGACCGCTTCGGCGCCATCGAGTTCGGGCCGGACGGGCTCGGTTTCGACGGCGAGGAGGTCCGCTGGGAGAAGGTCATCGAGATCCGCACCCGCACCGTCGACGACCTCCTGCTCGGCCCGGTCTCCGAGTCCGTGATCGACCAGGTCCGCGACCGGCTCCCGCCCGTTCCCGGCCGCAGGTGGGCGGTGCGGCAGGCCGTCCAGACCGTGACCGCCCTGGTCCTGGCGGCCCGCCAGGACCTGCTGGAGGAACGCCCCGACCGCCCGCCCGTCCCCTGCGAGATCGTCTACCTGGGCCGCCTGGGCGGCGTGAAGCGCATCGAGGCCGGCCTGTTCGCCGCCCTGTGCATGGACCGCCGCCCCGAGATCGGCACCGCCCTGCAGGCGGCCGCCCGCCGCCGCCACGTGGCCGTCTGCCCCGCCGCCCCGCACGACCTGGCGACCGGCACCGCCCAGCGCGCCAAGGCCCTCCAGCACCGCACCGCCCTGCTCACCGCCCGCCTGCGCACCGCCGCCGGCCGTTCCCCCGAGGAATGAACGCGATCTCCCCGTGCGGCGTGGCCATGCCCAGAAAGGACGATGCCACGTAAGCGGTCCGCGCCGAGCAATGCCGACCACCGCACCAAAATGCTCCCGCACGCTATATCCGAGGCGTCTCAGCGCACACGCACGGCATTTCCAGTCCCGGCCGATGCCGTTGCCCTCGACCAGGAAGGCGACCACCGCACAGCGGCCCGGCGGTTTCCGGGAGCACACCCTGGAACTCGGCCAGCCGGCAGCCGACTCACTGACCGGCATCCAGACCCTGGCGCGCCAACTAGTGCCCGGCTGACCCGGGACGCCACGGCGCATCATCGCCATTGGGCCTCTTCTTTTGAAAGCAGTTCACTGATCGGAGGCGTGCACCCGTACGGGATCCAGGTGCAGCTCGTACGGACCCGTGCAATCTGCGGCCAGGGTGGCGATGGGCTCACCACAAGGGCAGGCGAGATTGAGCCCGTATGTGCCTGAAGGCCGCAGCAACCGGCGCTGTTGGCCCAATCGGGCAATGGCTGAAGGTCCGGCACGTCGTCCGGGTGCACCACCACGCTGTTGGTCATTCCGGCGGAGATCACGAACGCGTCATCCATGATCATGAACGGACTGCGTGGCTGTGCGGGCTCGGGGTCCTCCTGATCCTGCTGCGGCACATAGGGCGCTCCCCACGGTTCCGTATCGATCGCGTAGTAGCCGCGAGGAACCGTGGACGGTGCTCGTCGAGTCTCCGGGTCCCGTTCACTATCGAGATCCTTGAGCTCGGGAACACCGGGCAGTGCTTCAAGCTCCTGCGTGAGCGCAGCTCCGCACTTGGAGCAGAAGAAGACGGTCATGCCCCTTTTGTAACAGGCGGGAGCCGACGGCAATGCGCGGATGAGACCGGCCACGAAGGTGCGGAGGGGGCGGCACGATGGACGGTTTGTCGGTGCTGGTCGCTAGCGTCCGGCGTCGTGAACGCCGACGAGCTTGACCGACGGGCCCGCACCTACGACGGTTGGATCCCGCCCTGGCTGGTCTCATTGCTGATCGAGCAGGGCCACATTGACGAGGTGCGACTGCAGGCCCGCAACGGGGATTGGTTCTGCGCGCGTGCGTGGGCGCAGACGTTGATCGAACAGGGCCAACGGGATGCGGCCCTGGACGTGCTGGCTCCCTTCGTGGACGCGGGCTGGGCCGGCGCGGCCAGAGAGGTCGCCGACATCCTCGACGGCTGGGGACGCGCGGAGGAAGCGATCGCTCTGGTCCGCCCGTACGCGGAGACCGGCGAACGGCTCGCCCTGGAACATCTGGCGAGGCTGCTGGATCGGATCGGCCGTAAGGACGAGGCGTTCGAGCTGTTGCGCCCGCACACCGAGGACTGGTTCCTCGCCGAGGCTCTGGTCGACGTCACCGCCGGCCTGGGCCGGGACGAGGAGGTGGCCGGCCTGCTGGAGGCGCACGTCGAGGCCCTGCGCCAAGCCGACGAGTGGTGGTGTGCGGAGCCCATGAACGCCGTGGAGCTGCTGGCCAGGGTGCGCGAGCGGCAGGGGCGGATCGATGAGGCGGCGGCCCTGTTGCACACCACCCGCCTGGGACCGATCAACGGCCGTGACCAGCTCGCCGACCTGCTGGTCCGCCATGGCGGAGAGGACGAACTGCGGGACTACGTCGCCGGGAAAGGCGGTGAGAATGCGGCCTATCACCTGGCCGAATTCCTGGAAGAACGCGGAGACGTGGAAGGCGCCATCGAGGTGCTTCGGCCGTTCGCCGCGGATGGATCGCGGAATCCGTCGATGGCGCTCGCCGAACTGCTGACCCGGCACGGCAGGGCCGACGAGGCGATCGAGGTCCTGCTGCCCGTGCCGAGTTCGGTGGGCGGCGACTGCGGATGCGCCCTTCGGATGCTGTGGACGCTGATGGCCGACCACGGCCGTGCCGATGAGGCGCTCGCGGTCATCGACGATCTCGCCGCACAGGCCGGCGGCATGTCGTGGGAACTGTTCCGCGAACGTACCTGCCTGCTGACCTACTGCGGTCGCACGGAGCAGGCGATCACGGAGGTGCGAGCACATCCCGAGGCCGACACCTGGTACGGAGCATGGCTCCTCTCCGACCTGCTGACCGACGCCGGCCGGCTGGACGAGGCCATCGCGGTCCTGCAGTCGCCCCCCAGCGCCAGCGGAGGCAACGAGAACCGCCTGGCCGAGCTGCTCATCCACCGAGGACGCGTCAAGGAGGCCATGACCGTCCTGCACCACCCGAAATCCGTCTCCCCGATCGGCGCAGATCCCTGGGTCTCGGTAAGCGAGTCGGAGAAGCCGCCCTTCTGACGGGACACCCTCACGCTGATACGCAGCGCTTGATCCCGATCACCGAAGCGCCTGCGGGACCATGCGCAGGGCTGGACGGGGTCCCCCGCCTTCTCGAGCACGTGGAAGCACCGCCTGTCCACGGTGCAGAGCCGGATGGAGGCGACGACGCCCACCTCGCCGCCTGCGAACCACCAGCCCACCGGCCACGCAGATCCTGATCGTCCTGGCAGGCCGGCTCGCCGAGCTCGACCCCCTGTCATGACGTCGGACCCCACGGCCAAACGACCGGAGACCTGACCATCTCCACGATGATCAGGCCTCCGACCTGGGACTCTGCGTCGGGGTGGCGGGATTCGAACCCACGGCCTCGTGCACCCAAAGCACGCGCGCTAGCCAAGCTGCGCCACACCCCGGTCACCGGCCGCCGATACGGCGACCGGTGAAAGTTTAGTGCGGATCCGCCCTCACGCCATCCCGATTGATGCGCCGGTCCTCGGGTGGCCCATCCCACGCGCGAACCCCGCCGGGAAGCTAGTACGCTACGTCCGGGACCAAGGCCCATCCCCTCGGGTTCCTTGGCCCCGCATGCGGGCGTAGCTCAATGGTAGAGCCCCAGTCTTCCAAACTGGCTACGCGGGTTCGATTCCCGTCGCCCGCTCCACGTTTCCCCAGGTCACCGGCCTGATCATCGCCAAGATGATCAGGCCGAAGATCTTTTATCACCCATCTATCACCCGGCACCCGCCACCCCGATTGGACATCGGCGATCACCCACGAGTCCCCACCGGCACCACCGAGGCCCTCATGGGGATGGCCGCGTGACCGCCCTCAGAGGCTCCGGGCAGGACGAGCTGAGCGGCTCACAGTGGAGGGTGAACGAGACCGCAGGCCGAGAGGCCGACCTTGACTCTCACCACCGAGGAGGCACGCGCCGACGGTGGCGGCGTACCGACCGCCCTCTGCATCGCTGTTTTCTTGCTTCTTCGGCAGATCTGTGTTCCCTGCCATGGTCGGTCACCGCAGGCTCTGCGAGCCTTCCCGGAGACGGCAAGGAGGGGTGGCCATTTCCGTGGGAGGTCGTCGTGTCCAGCGCCGGAGGCGCGACCGCCACCTTGCTCGGCGTGGTGACCGGGGCGGTGCTGTCCACCCGGGCGCAGCGGCGCCACTGGGCCAGGGACAGGCAGGTCGAGGCCTGCCAGGCGATCATCGCGGAGTCGACGAAGTGCCAGCTCGCCCTGCGGCGGAAGTGGCGGCATGGCGAGGCCGTTGACTGGACCGCGTGGAACGAGGCGCTGGCCTTGATGTGGCTCGTCGGCTCGCGGAAGGTCATCCGCGCCGCCTACCGGATGGACGAGGTCTTCTGGCTGCAACGTGCCCGGATCGACCGCGGCGAGATAACCGACGAAGCGTCCTGGGAGCAGGCCAGGGATGAGATGGAGAGCACCCGGTTGCGGTTCATCAACGCCACCCGGAACGACGTCCTACAGAAGCGAGGTGCGCTGACGGAGAAGCCCGTCGCCCGTCCCCCGCTCCCTTCCCCCAGACATCAACCAACGGAAGCCGTGTCTTAGGGAGCCAGCAGCCGGCGCTCGCCGGATACGCCAACACAAGCAGTGTCCATGAGCTGAGCACCCAGGCCAGAGGCGCCCTGCAGGTTCATCCGCGCCGAGACGTTTGCCCGAGTGACAGCCGACCGGCCGCAGGTGGCCGCTGCTACTCAGCACCGGAGCCGATCGGCTGCCGTGACACTCTGTCTTCAGAACCCCATTCCCGTCGGAAACAGCGCACGGCCAGTGGTCACCAGCCACGCTCAGGTACACGAAGCCGCGGATGTCAACGCCGCACAATCCACAGAATCCAGGCAGTGCCGGACATGGCCTTGGCCTGCCGAGGCCTTCCCAAACAGGACGGAAAACCGCACGAATAGGCCGACTCCGCTGCTGAGAGGCCCCGATTCGCCTTCTGGCGAGTTGGCCGGTCAGGTGTTCTCTTCCAGGAGGCTGGCGGTGGCCTTGGGGTCCATGATGTTGAACCAGGCCTGTTCGGGACCGTAGAGGCTGCGTTCGGGGAGGCGGACGGCGGTGTCCCACAGTTCGGGGTCACAGCCGGGGACATGGCGCAGGATCACGGCGACCAGGTCGTCGGGGACGGAGCCGGTGATCTTCACGGCCACGTAGGTCTCATGTCCGTCGTCGGCGCGGACCACGATGCCCAGCCGGAATCCGGACAGGTCGGCGGCGTGCTCGTGGCCGTCGTGCAGGGATCCGCGTGTCAGGTCGCGGATGACGGTGATCAGCCGTCGGACCAGGCGGGTGCCTGCTTCCAACTGGTGGCGCTTGTGGTCGTCGTCGGTGGGCAGCAGGTGGCCGATGTAGGTCTTGCCGCCGATCGGCTTGGCGTTCTCGGTGTTGTAGCGGGCGCGGGCTGCCTGGGCGTCACGCGCGAGGGCCTGGTAGAAATCGTCGCCGGAGCCGTCCTCGCGGATGCCGGCGGCGATCAGCCAGGGAATGTGCGTGTCGAGCCAGACGGCGCCGCGCCATCGCTGGATCTTGACCTTGAAGACGATCTCGTCGTCGATCGCGCGGATCCGCTCGTGGCCGGTGCCGTCCGCGGCGAACTGGGCGCGGGCCTTGGCCAGCAGTGGGTGGCCGATCTCGTCCAAGGGCTGGTCGAGCGGGGGCAGCGGGAGGCGTAGATCCTCCCGCAGCGCTCGTAGGGTCGGCCGGGCCGGCTCCATCGGTCAGGTGTCCTCGCTGATACCGCCGAGCCGCTCGATGTCCTCGGCGGGGATGCCGGTGAGCAGGGAAACACTGGAGGTCGCCGTTCCGTCGAGCCTGCGGAGCTTTTCGAGCATGGCCTGTCGCATCTCCTCGCGGCGGGATTCCAGGTAGGCGCGGACGGCTTCGCTCACCAGGTCCTTCTTGGTCATGCCGAGGAAGTGGGCGCCGTCTGTGATCAGCTCGTCCGTCTCCGCATCAACCTTCAGCGGCGCGGTGGCCCGCCCCGAGCGGGGCTTGGTGGCAGCCACGACGATCACCTCCATACCTCTCTCGGTACCCCATGGTACTTCTCTACCGATCTGAGCACGAGAGCGATGGAGGCAGGTCTGAGACGAGGTCGCCTGGGCGGTTGGCCCATTCGGTGAGCCGGCGCTCACCATGCCGGGACGGTGGTCGCTCGGTGGTCGGCAATGGCGGTGTAGACGGCCGGCATCTGGGCAACGACGTGGATCCTCATACGGCTGGGGCGGGCGGCTCAGGCCGTTCGAGTTGCCCCACCCAGCGGTGCGTGAACGGGATGTCCTTGGGGCGTGTCCTACGTGGTGGTTCTGGGTGGGTGTCCCTATCGCTCGGGGAGGATCCGGGTGTCGGCGTCGGGGAGTTTGGTCCACCAGTGGTCGTAGCGGCGGTAGACCGCCGGTTCGCGGTCGGCGAGGAGCGACAGCAGGGAGCGGGCCTCTGCTGCGAGTTCCTCCCATATCTCGTCGGAGAGGGGATGGAAGGCGGTGGCCTCGATCCCTTTCTCGACCGCGCGCCACACACCCGCGACATGGCCGTCGACCAGCAGGGTCGGCAGCACGTCGCCGTTCCTGCGGATCACATGCGTGCGGTGGGCGGGCGGAATGAAGCGGCTCCGGTCGGCGTGGGCCAGCAGGATGCTGTCCCACATCGCCATCAGCCTCGGCGGGGCCGGGGTGTCCTCGGGTGGGCGCGGTGCGTCGGGAAGGTCGTACATCACCGCGCCGTCGGGCCCTTCCAGACGCTCGAGCTCGTCGCTCAGCGCCTGTACCGCGGCCTTGACCCGCGTCTGCTGGACCGTCGCGAACCGGGCCATGTCCGCCACCGTCGCCGGTCCGAAACCCTCCAGGTAGCGGCGGATCAGGATCTGCAACGCCTTGGCGGAGACATCCGGATCCGCCAGCACCGGCCGGGTGCTCGCCGCCACGTACGACTGCCGGCCATCGAACGACCACGGACCCCCGGTGGGCGCGTGCAGCAGAGGCGCGTACTGCCGCAACATCCGCCATGCATCAGCATCCATCGGTGCGCCCAGTCGTTCTTCGAGCCAGGCCCTCATCTCGTCGGCGGTCCGCGGCCGGTCTGCGTACTCCAGCAGGTCCGGGATCAGCGCGTCGGCGTCGCCGGCGGTGAGCCCGGACGCCGTGAAGCGACGGTCCCCGAGCCGGGCGGCACGCAGCGTCGGATCCATGGCCTCGCGGAAGACCCGGTAGTCCGCGGCGTGGACCGCGTGCAACGTGACCCGCATCAGCGTCGTCCTGACCACCTGGTGAGCGGCGACGGCGGCGTCGAGGTCGGCCGGGGTGAAACCGGCGAGCCGGTTCCACAGCGCGAGGTACGGTGAGGCGGGCTGCTGTGCCTGCAGGGCGACCACACGTCGTACCGCGTCGACAACGCCGACAGACTCGCGCCCGAGCAGTAGCTGCCGTGCGAGGACGGCCCGGTTGAGCGTCCGAGCAGTGATCCTCATGTCGTGGTCGTCTTCTCCAGTCTTCGCACGAAGCCGACGGCCTGTGCCCGATGGGTCGAGCGATCAGATCGAGCCGACGCCGTGACATGCACGGGCGTAGAGATCGCGCTCGCGGAACACCACGCGCAGATCCTCGCCGAAATCGACCTTATCGCCCGGGCCGAAGGAGCCGGAGCGAACACTGCATGACCTTCGCTTGGCGGCCGACCGCCCGTTCTACTCCGGAGAACACCACCGGCACGGGATGAACCTGCAGGTCCTGGCCACCCTCGGCGGCGTCCTGGTGGGTGCCGGGTGCGCTGCCCGGCAGCGTGCACGACCTGAAGGCCGCCCCGGATCCGGGGCATCCCGCGCGCCCTCAAGGCCACCGGGCCGCTGGCACTGGCCGACAAGGGCTCCCTCGGCGCAGGCCATCCCATGCTCACCCCCTACCGGGGCCGCAACAGGCCCGACGTCCTCAAAGACGCCAACCGGGCCAACGCCCGGCCGCGCAGCCCGGGGAACGCGGCATCGCCCAGCCCAAGACCTGGCGCATCCTGCACCGGCTCCGCTGCCGCCCCCACCGCGCCGACCACATCGCCAAAGCCGTCCTCGTGCTCCAGGCACACGAGACCTGCACGTACCGAAAAAGGCTCCCTATCTTGCAGCCTCCAAGCACGGAGATCACATATTGCGATATCGAGCGCCGCCTATGCACGATATGGCCTGCATCATGATGCTCAATATCAATGACTGCCACCGAGTCCGTCGGCTAATCTGCAGCCACGCGATTCGTTGATAATAAGGGCCTGCACAGGCCGATTCCTGGAGGCAAGGCGTGTCGGACCGGCATCGCACCATTGTGGACGTCCACGTTCTCCTGACGCGTTCCGATGGCAGGATCCTGATGATGGAGCGCGCCAACACCGGCTACGCCGACGGTCAGGCCGGACTGCCGAGCGGGCACCTGGAGGACGACGAGACGGTCCTCGACGCCGCCATCCGAGAGGCCGAAGAGGAGGTGGGAGTCTCGATCGAGCCCGGCGATCTGACGTGCGTTCATGTCTGTCACCTGCGCAGGGCCGGCGAGGAGGCCCGGATCGGGTTCTTCTTCGCCACGTCCCGGTGGCGTGGGGAGCCCGCGAACTGCGAGCCGCACAAGTGCGCCCGGACCTGGTGGGCCGATCCCGCCGCCCTCCCCTGTCAGACCCTCGACTACATCGCCCACGCCATCCCCCGCATCCGGCAGGGTCAGGGATTCTCCGTCTACGGCGACTGGGACTGAGGTTCGACCACAGATGCGCCTACCCATCTCCGTCACCGGCGGTGAGCCGTTCGACGGCTACGCATCCCCGGCTATGGGATGACTGAGCCCCGCCCTTGATCGCCGTCCATTTGCGCTCGTCCGGGCCGCCGTGTCATTCGCGGTCATTCTGCAGGCCGCCGGGCCTCACACCGCTGGTGGGTACGTTCGTCCGATAAAGCGGTGGCCCGCAGGTAATGGCTGGCCTGATCATGGTCGTCATGCAAGTGCCCAAGCATCAGATCCGTGCGCTCTACACGGCATCCACGATCACCGTCTACCAGGCGTACGCACCGCAGATAGGCTTGGCAGCAGCCCGCGAGGGCCGCTTCCCGGCGGCCTGGAAGCGGGACCGGATGACCTGGATCAAGCCGTCCTTCCTGTGGATGATGTACCGCTCAGGCTGGGGCACCAAGACCAACCAGGAGACCGTCCTCGCCGTCGAGATCACCCGTGAAGGCTTCGAGTGGGCGCTCGAGAACGCCTGCCTGTCCCACTACGAACCCGGACTCCACCCCGACCGGGACACCTGGCAACGGCAACTCAAGCATGCTCCGGCCCGCGTCCAATGGGACCCCGAACGAGACCTGCATCTACAGCCGCTCCCGCACCGCTCGCTGCAACTCGGCCTCAAGGGCATCGCCGCACGCCGTTACGCCGACGAGTGGACCGTCTCCATCACCGACGTGACACCACTCGCACACAAGATCCGCGCCCTCGTGCGAACCGGAGACCTGACCGCCGCCCGGCAACACCTACCCGCAGAACGCCCCTACCCCGCCCAAGACGCGCTCCTGACCCACCTCACCCAGGATCAGCCACCAGTCTCTGGGACGGAGAAGGCTGAACATGAGGGACGTACCAGATCGACTGCTTGAGGCGGAGACGGATCATGGCCACGACTGGGTGGTCCTTCGGCGGGGCATCATGATCGCTGCCGGAGTCGGCGGCCGGTCAGCGGTCTGTAGCACCTGGAATACCAGACGGGCGTGTCGCCGAACCCGGGTTCAGTCGTCGCAGGCGATGCCGTCACCGTCGCGGTCCAGATCATAGATGTCCGAGCCGGTTATGCGAACGGGCCCGTCCACGTAGGCCGGGCCGTTGCCGCCGCCGCCCGCGCAGTCGACATCGTCGGCGATCGGCACGCAGGCACCGCTGTAGTTCGGGTCGCACCGCGGGGTCTGCTTGGTGCCGACGGCGATGACCCGGGTGACCGGCGCCTTGGTGACCACCTCACGGACCAGTTTCTTGCCCGTCTGCACGCCGTCGGTGACGGTGACCTCGTAGGTGAGGGTCCTGACACCCGCGACGCCGCGGCGCCTCACCTCGGTGGTGCCCTCGGCGAGGGTGGGGTCGTTCACCCTCTTGGTCTTGAACGGAATCTCCTCGGTTTCGGTGACGGTGCGCTTTTCGATCTTCGGCGTGGTCGCCGTGCTCGCAGGTGTGGAAGGCGCCGCGTTCCCTGGATCTGTCGCCGCCGGAGTCACGGCCGTAGGCGCTGTGGCCGGCTCGCATTTGGCGCCGAGGGTGAGCAGAACACCGACCGCCACCATGGCTGTAACGAAACGCCTCATCGTTTCCCTCCCCGCTCCGCAGAGCGGCTCACGCTACCCAGCGGCCCGCCCAGGGCGACAGGGACAGGAGTCCTGAATGATGACGGATCCGCTGAAAGAAGATCTTTCTCGCCGGGTACACAGGGCCAATGGCGTTCTTTAGGGCTGCCCTTGTTCCGGATGCCCTCTGGGAGCATGCCTTGCGGACGGCCTGCCGGTTTCTCGAGGGCGGCGGCTTGCTCGCCGACCGCATGAACCTGGGCGTGGTGTCGGCTGAACGGTCTCTTGTGTTGGCCCTGCTCACGCGCGCTTGCGTCGTTTGACCGGAGTACCGACGCGGCCACCGGCACCCCTGTTCGCATTCAGGGTGAAAACAGCTCCGTGTGGCCTTGGCCTGCGACCGAAGCCATACGGCCTGCATGATCTGAGAGATCATGAGTTCATAGACCTTGGTCCCAGCGTTTCCGCAGGTCAACCAGTGGCCGAGGTCTGGGAACCTGCGATCCCTTTAGATCGACCAGTGCGAATCTCCACGTCGGCGGTTGAGAACCTGCATGCGGCGTTCGCCACGGTGCCGCGTCCCGCGGACATGCCGGGCGGCACCTGCTTCGTGGTACCGGAGAACGGGCGTGCGCTGGTACGGCGGCCGTTGCGGAGCCTGTCCGCGGAGGAACTGGCGGCGTTCGCGCAAGGCGCTGACCGCTTGGGGCGGTCTCGACGAGTTCCGGTACTTCGCGCCGCGGCTGCTGGAGCCGGCCGCCGACGACGCGTTCGGCTGGCCCGATCCGGAGATCGTCTTCGGCGAACTGGGGCTGGTGCCATGGCGGGACTGGCCGCAACGTGACGCGGTCACGACGTTCCTGGACGCGTTCTGGAGACGGATGCTGGAGACGTTCCCTGCCCGCCCCGCCGCCGGAGCCGCACTGTGCGCGATCGCCGCGGCTTCCGGTGACGTGACGCTGCAGCTCGCCATCTGGGCACGGCTGGACGCCGAGGCCGCCGTCCGGCACCTGCACACGTTCGTCACCAACGAGCTGACCTGGTGGAACGGCCGACCGCACCTCGGCAACGCGTACTGGGACGAGACCGGCCCGGCCTACCGGCGGTCATCGCCTGGCTCGTTGACGGGACCGCCGCAGCCGCCGTCAGGACGGCGCTCGACCGCACCGACTCCGAGGACCTGCTGCAACTGCTCGCCGACACCGACCGGCGGCTGCGCCCGTAACCCTCCGTCCCCTGGGGCGGGAGAGCAGCACATGAAGCTCCCGCGCGGGCAAGGCTGCTCTTGATCGACGACCTCACCCGACAGGAGCTCCACCCGTTCAGGACGTGAACCCACCGCCTGCGACCAGCCCGGGACCTGCACGCTCAGGGTGGAATCAGCGCAGAGAACGTCAGGGGATACGGACGATGCCACACAGGTAGGTGGAGTCGTTCAGGAGAGAGAGGGTCACACGGACGCCGGTGAGGCGTTCGGCAAAGGCGAAGGCTGTAGCCGTTGGGTTCCACGGAGAGCGCCGCCGGGCCGTCGGTGCCCTCGCAGGAGGTGACGTGTGTTCCCGGACTCCTCGCCGAGGTCGAGGGCGAGGTCGTACAGGCCGGTGACGCCCTGGCGGCGTTCGGTGACCTTCGCGCCCAAGCGACACAGGTACTCCTCGGGAATCAGCCCGAGAGCAACGGTGAAGCAGTACGCCTCGGTCAGGTCACCCTCGAACTGTTCGTCGAACCAGGCGTAGTCGGCTGCGGTAGGGCCCATGCGGTCATTCATATCCAGGTGACGGCGTTCGCCGAGCTGGTGGTCGAGCATCGCTGGCCGGCGCAGCGGGTGGCGTTCGAATACGACGCATTGGACCTGGCGGTCCTGGACGGTGACGAGCCGCTTCTCGTGGCCGAGGTCAAGCGCGATCGTACCGAGCTGGAAAGGATGCTTGCCCAGTTCGAGGTCGCCACGTCGGAGCATGTCGTTGCTCCGGCGAACACCGTCCAGCGCAAGGTGGCCGCTCTGGCGAGGCTTCGTCCAGCGGTTTTCTGGGCCGTGGCGCCCGGCGTCCGGCGGGCTTTCTCCGTAGAGGCCGATCGGGGCGGGGTGCCGCGGCTTCATCCGCGTGGCGGGCTGCCGCAGGGGTCGCGGACGGAGCTGGACTGCCCGATCTGCGGATCCGAAGAGGACGTGCGGGGCAACCCGATGCCCGATGGACGCATCGGCCTGGTGTGCGCCGCCTGTGACCATCACTGGTCTCGGACGCCTCGCCGACCATGCCGTCGCTGCGGATCCGCCGATGTCGAGGCCGGCGGGTATCGAGGCTGGGCTTATGAGGATTCCGAGGACGCCACCGACGACACCATGGCACCGTGGCACTACGTCGACTGGGACGTGTACCGATGCAGGAACTGCCATCACACGTGGAAAGTGGGCCGCCGTGCCGAGTGAGAGCAGGGGACGGGCCGACTGGGCCAGGCTCACCGCGTTCTTGACCGCACGTCCCGAAGATGAGGACTCGGTGACCCTGTCGTGGGCCGAGCTGGACCAGATCGTGGGCGGCGTTCCGGCTTCGGCGGTGCGTCATTATCCGCAGTGGTGGCATGGAGACCGGTCGCATGTCCGTGCCTGGAAGTCCGCGGGTTACACGGCGGTCCGGATCCGGCCGGGGCGGTCGGTGACCTTCCGTCGAAGCGGAGGCAATCCGGCTGCTCACGGCACCGGGAGACGGCAGGAGAAGCCCACGGCCGTGTCCACGACCTCCAATGGTGACCTGCGGACGCTGCAGGAGATCGACCCCCGCGACGCTCTGCTGGTGATCCCTTGTTCGGGGAAGAAGCGAACCCACGGAAGCGCGGAGAGCTCGGAGGCGGCGTCGTGGCCGTCTGAACTGCTGGCGGCCCGAGCATGCAACCGTGCGGCAGCGAAGATGGACGAGCAGCAGCTGATGCCCGCCTGGTACCGCTACAACGGATGGTTCTATACGACTGCCGAGGCCAGCTTGCGGGACGCCGTATTCACAGGAGCACCTTTGGCCATCCTCAGCGGAGGATACGGGTTGCTGCATCCCGAGGAACCGACTGGCCACTACAACAAGGCCATGCGCCTGACAGACTGGCCGACCGGTCTCCTTGAAGAACTCCTGATGGCCGAGGCCGACCGTCGGAACGTATCGGCAGTAGTGGCTTTCGCTGCGGCCAAGACCGATTACGCGAAGCTAGTACGGCGTACGCCCTGGCGAAGCGCCGGGCTCATGGCCTACTTGGTCACCATCAATGGGGTGAGCAAGGGAGCTCAGCGTGAGGTGCCGCGCCGACTTGGACATGCCTTCACCTGTTTCTGGCAACGGCAGCCCGCCGGGCGGTATCCGGAGGGAACGACTGTGGAGCGTCTGGCATGAGCAATCTGCAAGCCGACCGTCGACGGGACACCGACCGGTTCTACGCCCTGCTCGATGAGCTGGCCGAACGGGTCGGCGGGCCGCGCCGGCTGAAGGATTGCACCGAGGCCAGTGGCTGGCCGCAGTACGGCGTGGAGTTCTTCCTCGAAGACGGCCAGGTCCGTGCCGGAGGAGGCGGGCTCCGAGTCGTACGCGTGGGCAGTCACGCTCTGAGGACCACGTCGAAGGCCACCTTCTGGACCAGGTTGGCCCAGCACCGTGGACCGGTGAGCGGGGCCAATGCCGGTGTGGGCAACCACCGCGGCTCGGTGTTCCGCCAGCACGTCGGCAGCGCACTGCTGGAGACCGGTGACTGGCCCGCCGAGGTGGCGCAGACCTGGGGACAGAAGGACGTAAGCCCGGTCCAGCGAGCAGCCGAACGCCCGCTCGAACGTGCCGTGAGCGACCATATCGGCGCCATGCCGTTGCTCTGGCTGGACGTTCCCGACCTCGAACAGCGCAAGTCCATCCGAGCCAACGCGATCGCCCTGCTGTCCCAGCGCACCGGCGGCATCCACCCGACCACCCCCGGCTGGCTCGGCCTGCACGCCAAGAACGACAACGTCCGCACCTCGGGGCTGTGGAACAGCGACTTCGTGGACGACCCCTACGACCCGTCCTTCCTGGACGCCATGGAAGCCTGCGTGAAGGCCATGTGATGGCACGCCTGATGGCGGACGAGGGCTTCCGCGCGGAGCGGCAGAGAAACCGGTACGCGCCGCACGTCCGTCCGATCAACGAGCTGGTCGACGCGCTCCGCGAGCAGGACGGCCGGGGCTGGATGCCCTACGTTGCTCCGTGGCATGGCGGGATCCGGGCCAAGGTGCTGTCGGTGCTGAGAGACCCCGGTCCCGCGACGCAGCAGGGTGGTGGGTCCGGCTTCCTGTGCACCGAGAACGACGACCCCACCGCCGAGTTCCAGGCCCGGGCGTTCGAGGCCGCCGGAATCCAGCCCCAGGACCTCACGCCGTGGAACGCCTACCCGTGGTACATCAACCGCGCACCGACCAGCCGCGAACTGGACGCGGGCGTGACCGTTCTCGCCGCCCTCATCGGTCTCCTCCCCGACCTTCAGGTGGTGCTTCTCCAAGGCGTGGATGCCCAGAAGGCCTGGAAGCGCTTCACCAAGCGATATCCCACCGTGGCCAACAGGTTCACCGTCGAGGCGACCCATCACCCCGGCCGCCAGGCGCTTTGGTCGGCCGACCCGGCGATACGCGAGGAACGAAGGGCTCATCGGATCGCCACGTACCACAAGGTGGCCGCGACCATCCGCTGACCGTCCCTCAGAACGGACCAGCCGACAACCCGGGAAATCTGATTGCGATCAGCGATCATCACGTGACATCGAGTTAGCATGAATGGCATGGAGAACATGCCGAATCCCAAAATCCAGCTGGTCGAGATGAAAGCCCTGGGGCCGTTCTCGTGGCACTGGCCTGAGGGAATCGAGCGGTTCGAACGAGGCTGGGCCGCCGTGGCGACGGTGGAAGGTCAGGAGGTTCACGTTCGGCACGGAATCGGTCGCAGAGATGCCTATGGTCGTCCGCGCGTCCGTTCGGTGACCTGGGTCGAGGGCGACCCCCTGGTCGAGGGCGTCGAGTCCGATGACTTCGACCGGTCAGAAGCCCTGCTGAGCCTGATCAAGGTGACCAAGCATCATCTGAAGCCGGACGCCACTCCCCCTCCCGGCTACCTCTCGCTGCCCGTCGTGGTCATGGCTGACGAGATCCGTACACCGGGTGCTCCGCAGAGCCTGGCGGTGAAGCTCCGACACGATGACGTCGCCGGGTGGACCCGGCACGCGCTCCTCCGCGCCGTGGCCTGGGACCGTCTGCGTTCTCAGCCCACCGAACGAGAAGTCCTTCCACCTGTTTCCGACGTCGGCCCCGCCCCCGCCAATGTGCAGCCCCAGGATGACTCCGAGCTCCACGCCGCCGTGGTCAACGCGTTGCTGGCGTACGCCGAGCAGCACAAGTCCGCTCAGGTGGAGCCGACGGCGGAGTTCACGCAGGACCAGGAGGCGAACGAATTCCTCCTCGAGAACGACTTCGCTTTCCTGACCGGAGTTCTCTTCGACCAGGGAGTGTCGGCGGAGCGGGCATGGCGTGCACCGTTCCTCCTGCGCCAGCGTCTCGGCCACTTCGATCCCGAACGGATCGCCCAGGATGAGGCAGGAGTGCGGGAAGCCATCGCGCAACCGCCCAAGCTGCACCGATACATCGAGAAAACGCCCCGCTGGCTGGTCCTCGCGGCCCGCCGGGTGATGACCGAGTACGCCGGCGACGCCGGGGCCATCTGGTCCGATCACCCCAGCGCGAGCGAGCTACAGGATCGCTTCAAGGCGTTCGTAGGCATCGGCCAGAAGAAGGCCGCGATGGCGGTGGAGATCCTCGAGCGCGACCGCGGCGTGCCCATCAGGGACATGGAGCGAAGCGACATCGCCTACGACGTCCACCTGCGCCGCGTCTTCCTTCGCACGCGTCTCGCCGACCTCGACGACCGCGACCACATGATCACCAGGGCACGGGAGCTGTATCCCGAGCGTCCCGGTGCACTCGACCTGCCCAGCTGGCTCATCGGGCGCAGCTGGTGCCGCCCCGGCGTCCCCGACTGCGCCTCCTGCCCGCTCACCCAGGTATGCCCCAAGGACATCGAGCGGGCAAGCCAAGTCGTCAGCGCCTGACGTCTCCCGTGCCCTCATCCGGTGCGGGTCGAGTTCGCCTCGACCCGCACCGCCCACTTTGCGGTGTGAGCCACTTTGGCGGCGACGGCCGCAGGGCATGCCGAGCGATGGAGGCGGAGCGCCGCAACGCCCAGCTCACAACTGAAGGGTCGGCGGCCTTGACCGATTGGCCCGGTCGGCGGGCGCGGGCTCACCACCGGATCGCCGCGTTAATGAAGACGCTGGGAGCGTGCGTGTCTGGCCCCATCTGAGCCTGAGGACGGTGAGTGGGCGGGTGCGCGTTACGGTCTGCCGGTGCCTCATGCCATGACCAGGTGTGTACGGCGCCCGTAAGTGTCTGGCCGGCTTGCTCGCCGACTACTCCATGAGCCCTGCTTCCGCTTGTCCGCGGCTTCGGCTTCTGGTGTACGTTTCGCCCCATATCGGTCGATGTGGATCTTGCACCGGAGGGTTGATCGACAGTGGGAGCGAAGACCGCGCTGCTGGTGTACGCCGATGGTGATGCGGCCGAACTCCTGCGCAACGCCCGGTCCTTGGATCCGGTCGCGACCGATGCGCTCGTCGCGCGGACCAATCCTGACGGTGCGGAGCCGACGGGCGAGACCGGGACGTTGGCGGACTACGTCTACCCCGATGAAGGGTCGGTCTACGCCGGCTGCTTCCCCGGGGTGAGCGTGTTGTGCGATCGGCAGGTGATGGTCGATCGCCCCTCGCAGTTGCCCCCGCATCTGCTGGAGCCTGGTCGTGGCCGCAGGGTCGTTCTTCATGCCATGCACAGCGTGACCGACTGGTTCGCCTACGCCATCTGGGAGAACGGCACTCTGGTCCGTTCTTTGAGCCTGTCCCCCGACGAGGGAATCGTCGAGGACATCGGAGATCGTCTGGCGTTCGAAGAACCGTTCTGGGCCGGAGAACACCCGGTCACCCGCACTCCCGGCTGGCCCAACCAGAGCCCCTATCCCCTGCCCTTTCACCCTCTCGTCCTGGGCGGCGAAGCGGCCCTGCGCGCCCTGCTGGGCTTCGTCCGGGAAGGCCGCAGGCTCACCGACGACCTCGATGCGCATGAAGTCCCTCTCGCCCGGTACCGGGTCCCGGTGACCGAGGAGTTCACCAGGGAGGAGCTCGAGGAGTTCCTGCGCACCCACAAGCGCACGCGCTACACGTTCAACGCCGACGGCGCCCTCGTCCCGATCGAGGACTGAACGACCAGCAGGCCGGAGAAGAGGTCTCATGGCGTCGGACGGACACCTGGTCTTCGTCACCCCTGAAGACCCTGCCGGGCGGGCGGAGCAGAACTGGATCGCCCATGCCGACCTCGCATCTCATGGCCTGGCAGGCCAAGCCGAACAATTGTGGCTGTGCGCTCACGGCGACGGCACCTACGCCTTGGCGTGCATCCCGTTCTGCGTCTACGGACTGGCCCTGCACGATCGCGTCCACCTCTCCGAGGACGGCGGCGCGCAAAACAGCGGAGCAGAACACGTGGTCCCGGGGGTGCCCGCCGGGCGAGAACGTCTGACACACCTCCGGGAGTTGTGCGGGGTGGAGCGTGGTGGCGGCTCCCGGAGGGAGCGGGGCGTGGTGGGTCAGCGGGAGGCGGTGCGGTTGAAGAGGTACTTGGACCACGCGTAGCCGGTGATGGTCAGGGTGGCGCACCAGCCGATGGCCTGGGCGGCGCTGTCGCCGATCGGGGTGCCGAGGAGCAGGCCGCGCAGGGTCTCGGTGAGGGGCGTGAACGGCTGGTGCTCGGCGAACCAGCGCAGCCAGGTGGGCATCGTGTCGGTGGGGACGAAGCCGCTGCCCAGGAACGGCAGGAGCATCAGGAACATCGGGGTGTTGCTGGCGCTCTCGACGGTCTTGGCGGCAAGGCCGAATCCCACGGTGAGCCAGGTGAGGGCGAGGGCGAATCCGGCGAGGAGGCCGGCGGCCGCCAGCCATTCGGTCGGGGTCGCGTCCGGCCGGAAGCCGATCAGCAGGGCGACGCCGGTGACGGCCGCGATGCCCAGCAGCGCCTGCAGGACGCTGGCGATGACGTGCCCCGTCAGCACCGACGGACGCCAGATCGCCATGGTACGGAAGCGGGCGACGATCCCCTGGGTCATGTCCAGCGCGACGGCCACGGCGGTGCCCTGCGCGGTGGCGGCCATCGCCATCAGGACGATGCCGGGTGTCACGTACTCGACGTACGCCCGGCGGCCGCCGGACGCGCCGTCGATGCCGTTCCCGAGGGTGCCGCCGAAGACGTAGACGAACAGCAGGAGGAAGATCACCGGCAGGCCGATGAGCTGCAGCGTCAGGGACGGGTAGCGCCGCATGTGCCGCAACTGGCGGCGCAGCATCGTCGTCGAATCGGTCAGTGCGTGGGACAGAGTGCTCATGTGCGTCCTTCGTGGAGGCTCCCGCCTTCAGGCGGGGAACGGAGCTCCCGCGGAGCGGGTCAAGGGGCGGGAGTCGGCCGTCGATGCCGTTCCCGTGGCTCGTGCCGGGCCCGCGGACAGGCGGTTTCAGGAGGGGAACCCGTTATGGCTGAGGCTCCTTTCCGCGGTTCGCGCCGGGCCTGCGGACGGGCGATTCAGAGCGGATGGTTTTCAGAAAGAGGGACCTGTTACCGCTGAGGCTTCTTTTCCGTGGTTCGTGCCGGGCCTGGGGGCGGGTGGTTTCAGGAGGAGTCCGTTACCGCTGAGGTTCCTTGTCGGGTCGGCCGGTGAGGGTGAGGAAGACGTCGTCGAGGTCGGGGGTGTGCACCGACATCGCCTCGACCTCGATCGACAGGTGATCGAGGCGGGCGAACAGGTCGCGCATCGAGCGGACGCCGCCGTCGCTGGGGATCCGCAGGGTGAGCGCGTCCTCGTCCAGGGATCCGGTGCCGAGGGCCGCCATGGCCGACCGCAGGGCGTCCGGGTCGGCGAAGGTGAGCCGGATGTGGCCGCCGGGGACCAGGCGCTTGAGCTCCTGCGGAGTGCCCTCGGCGATCAGCCGGCCGTGGTCGAGCAGCGCGATCCGGTCGGCGAGCTGATCGGCCTCCTCCAGGTACTGGGTGGTCAGGAAGATCGTGACGCCGCGGGCCGCCAGCGAACGGACGATCCGCCACATGGCGCGGCGGCTGCGCGGGTCCAGGCCGGTGGTCGGCTCGTCCAGGAAGATGATCCGCGGGTCGCCCACCAGGGTCATCGCGATGTCGAGCCGGCGCCGCATGCCGCCGGAGTAGGCGGCGGCCATCTTCCCGGCCGCGTCCACCAGGTCCCACTCCTCGAGCAGCGCGGCCACGCGGCGGCGGCCCTCGGCGCGGGGGAGGTGGTGCAGGTCCGCCATCAGCCGCAGGTTCTCCTCGCCGGTGAGCAGGTTGTCCACCGCGGAGAACTGGCCGGTGACGCCGATCGCGGCACGTACCGCATCGGGTTCGCGGGCCACGTCATGCCCGGCCACGCGGACCTGCCCGCCGTCGGCGCGGATCAGCGTGGACAGGATCTGCACCATGGTGGTCTTGCCCGCGCCGTTGGGGCCGAGCAGCGAGAAGATCGTTCCCTCGGCGACCTGCAGGTCCACGCCGTCGAGCACGACCTTGTCGCCGTAGGACTTGCTCAGCCCGGCGGTCTCGATGGCCGATTCCGTCATGTTCTTCCTACCTTCGGGGGTCAAGCGCGGCGGATGAGAACACCGCCGTGGCAGGTGCAAGCGCACTTCGACGGTTGCGCCGGGGCCGCCCGGGATTGGCGGTGGCCTCGAGGTCGCCGCGCACGTTGCCGTACTGGGAACTCACCTCAAGTCAGGCGGCGTTGCCCGGCGGGACGCCGACCTCCACCTCACCGAGACCGGTCTCCAGCACCGTGGTGCCGTGCGCGGACTTCGCATCGGGGGCAGTGCAGGAGCGGCCGACGAAGATGTCCCCGTCGACTGTCGTCGGTGATCTGTGCGGGGATGCCGGGGCGCGTTTTCGCGAGCCATGGCGTGATCGGGTATTTGCTGGATTTTCGCGTGGTCGGGCATGGGGTTCACGCTGCCCGGACGCGCTGACAGGGGTCTGAAAGCGGGCTGATGGCAGACGTCAGGGTGAGCAGAGCCGACCGAGCGCTTCGGCCCGGGGCATCCCGGCGCCCCGGTCGAACGCCTGTGCGTAGGCCGTCGCGCCGAGCCGTGCGGTGAGATCATCGATCAGCTCGCGCAGTTCCGGGTCGCCCCGGTCGAACGTCCCGCGAATGACCTGGCTCATGCCGAGCGCGGTCGCCGCCCCGGCCGCGTCCCCCTCCCGCGCCAGCAACCGGGCCAGCAGTTCCGCGGCCGGTGCCGCCATGTCTCGCAGGGCGGAGCCCACCCCCGCGACCCAGGGCAGCAGTTCCCGCGCCGCCGTCGTGGCCCCGGTGTCGATCCGAATGGCCATCCGGACCGGGGCGATGTGTATAGCGGCGGTCTGCTCGGCGCCGGGCTGCCCGCGAACGAGTGCCTCCAGGTGGTCGAGCATCTGCTCGGCGCGGTCCGGTTCGCCCGCGCGGCGGTGCAGGTCGGCCAGGCCCACCATTGCCTCGATCCGCAGGTGGGGCCGGCCGCGTTCGACCGCCTGCCGCAGGGCGGCGTCCAGGGCCCGCCGAGCCCCGTCCGGGTCGCCGGCGCGCAGTCGCTGGGCTCCCAGCCGGGCCCGGTACGAGATCTCTTCCTCCCAGCCGACCTCGGCCGCGAGCGTGACGCACCGTTCCAGGGCGGCCAGCGCCTGCTCGTGTTCTCCCTGAACGGCATGGTTCTGCGCCACCCTGCCCAGGGTGAACGCCAGGCCGAGCCGCTCGCCCACCGCCTCGAACCCGCGCAGCGCCCGCGTCCACTCCGCCGCCGCGCCCGTCCAGTCGCCCTGATCGTTCCGGAAGACGGCCCGCAACCAGGCCGCGACGGCCGCCGCCCACCGATCCGGATGGTCCTCGGCGGCCCGCAGCAGGCGTTCGGCCAGCTCTCGGCGACCGACGAAGTAGGCCATGGGCGCCGTCATGATCAGCAGCATCGGGTGGTGGTCCAGCGCGCCGGTGCCGATGCAGTCCTCGATGACCGAGCACACCTGCTCGGGGTCGGCGGGCGTTCCGTCCTTCCCGGGCATCCGATACAGCGCGGTGAGAGCGGCCCGGGTGTGGCCGGGGAGGGCGTCGCCGAAGCCGAGCACCTCGGCCACGAACCCCTCCGCCCGGGCATCCGAGCGCAACGTCTGCCAGTACCACAGCAGCGAGCCGGTCAGCCGCGCCGCCGCGTCCGCGGCGCCGTCGTTGATGGCCGTACGCAGCGCGGAGATCAGATTGTCGTACTCGGCGTCGAACCACCGCATCGAGGCGAGCTGTTCCCGGGACCGCACACGCGGCTCATGCTCCTCGGCCGATGCCAGGAAATACCGCAGGAACCGGTCGGCGATGGACTTCCGCTCGTCCAGCCGCTCGCTCGCGTACGCGCGGATGGTCTCCAGCATCCGGTACCGCCGCCCGTCCCACTGCACCAGCGACTTGTCCACCAGCGAGCCGAGCACGTAGACGACCTCGTCGGCGGGCAGCGTCCCGTCCGCGCAGACGGCCTCCAGGGCGGCCGCCGTCGCCCCGCCGGGGAAGATCGACAGCCGTGCGGCCAGCACCCGCTCCTGCTCGGTCAGCAGCTCCCAGCTCCACTCGACCACCGCCAGCAGTGTCCGGTGCCGCGGCAGCGCCGTCCGGCTGCCCGAGGTGAGCAGCCGGAACCGGTCATCGAGGCGGTGCGCGATCTGCTCGACGGTCATCGAGCGCAGCCGGGCGGCGGCCAGCTCCAGGGCCAGCGGCAGGCCGTCCAGCCGCCGGCAGATGTCGACGACCGGTCCCGCCGTCGACTCATCCAGTGCGAAGCCGGGCCGTACGGCCCGAGCCCGGTCGACGAACAGCCGCACCGCCGCGGAGTCGTCCGCCGTGGCGACCCCCGTCGGCAGTTCCAGCGGACCGAGCCGGCACAGCGCCTCACCGGTGATCGCCAGCGGTTCCCGGCTGGTGGCCAGGATCGTCAGCCGCGGCAGCCGTTCCAGAAGCAGGCCGGCGAACTCCGCGGCGGCGGCCACCAGGTGCTCGCAGTTGTCCAGCACCAGCACCGCCGCCTCGGGCCCGATCAGCTCCACCAGCTGGTCGATCACCCCCTGCCGACCTCCGGTCAAACGCACCTGGGCGGCACTGAGCACCCCCAGCACCGCCCCGGCGACCTCGCCCGCCGCCCCGACCGGATCTGCCGCCCCAGCCGGGCCTGCCACCCTGGCCGGATCTGCCGCCCCGGCCAGGTCGGCCGCCCCAGTCAGATCTGCCGTCCTGGCCGGGTCCACCGTTCTAGCCAAATCCGCCGGCCTGGCCGGGGCTGCCAGGTTCGTTCGGTCCGCCGTGCTCATCCGGTTCGGTGCGCTTTCCCGGCCCGACGGGTCGTTCTCGGCGGGCGCGCCCACTCCGGCCAGCGGTACGAACCACACCCGGCCCTGTTCGTTGGCCGGGTGCCGGGCCGCCGCCTCGATGGCCAGCCGGGTCTTCCCCACGCCGCCCGGCCCGACGATCGTGACCAGCCGGGCGGTCGCGAGCTGTCCGGCGAGCAGCCTCAGCTCCGCGTCCCGTCCGGTGAAGCTGGTGAGCTGCGCGGGCAGTCGTCCGGGTACGAGCTTCGGGCGCGTCACCGGCGGGTCGAGCTCGCCGCGCAGCAGGGCGAGGTGGACCTGCCGCAGCTCGGCCCCGGGGTCGACGCCGAGCTGCTCGGCGAGTGCGCCGCGGATCTCCTCGTACGCGGCGAGCGCCGCCGACTGCTGCCCCGCCGCATGAAGCGCGCGCATCCGCAGCACGGCCAGCCGCTCACGCAGCGGGTGCGCCCTGGCCGAGGCCTCCAGGTCGGCCAGCACCTCGCCGTGACGCCCCAGCCGCAACGCCGCCTCGAAGCGGTCCTCAACGGCCCCCAGCCGCAGCTCTTCCAGCCGCGCGACGGCCGTACGGACGAAGGAGACGTCCGGAAGGTCGCTCAGCGCCACGCCGGTCCACAAGCCCAGCGCCACGTCAAGGCTGGCGACGGCGGCGGCAGGCCGGTCCGCGGCCAGCTCCCGTCGGCCCCGCGCGGCCAGCTCCTCGAACCGCGGTGCGTCCACATCCGCCCTGAGCCGGTAGCCCCCGCCCGTCAGCTCCACCGCCGCAGCGCCCACGGCCTTGCGCAACCGTGACACCAGCGCCTGCAGGGCATTGGTCGCGTCGGCGAGCGGATCCGCCTCCCACAGGTCGTCGATGAGCACTTCGGACGGCACCGGCCGACCGCGAGCCAGCGCCAGCCTGGCCAGCAGGAGACGGACCCGGGCACCGGAAATGCCGATCGGCGATCCGTCGGCGTAGGCCCGAACCGGCCCCAGCAGCGCCACCCGAATCCCGCCGCCTTCGCTCACCCACCCATTGATACCGCCTGCCGCGGCGGCCGCGTGAACGCATAGGGACTCGGGGACGCGCGATGAGCCCCGGAACGGCTCCGCGTGATGTCGGTGGCGGTGTGCAGTTCGCATCAATGGCCTGCTGTGCGAGGCCGGAGCGGCGAGGCGATTCCGCAGGTCGCCGTTCTGCGAGGCCGTGACCTGCGCGGACGCTCTCCTTTTTGGTTGGTCGCGCCTTCCCCGGGGCCGGGCTCGGGCGGCTGTCTATCCGCGGTCCGAGCTTGGTTTGGTAGTGCCGTCCGGGGTCGTTCCGGGTTTGATGTGGAGGACCTCGCGGGCCTGTTCGGCGGCGCGGGCGGTGCTCTCGCTGACGAAGTCGAGGAAGCGGGCGGCGCCCTCGAGGCGGGCGCCGGCGGGGGTGTGGGGGCCGAGGATGCCGACGCCCTGCCGTGCGGTCTCGACGACCTGGGCGAGGGAGCGGGCGCTGGCGATCATCGACTGGTACCAGACGTCGTCGTCGACGACGTAGCGCTCGCGGCGGCGTTCGTCGCGTTCCCGGCGGACGAGGCCCTGGTCCTCCAGGAACGTGATCGCCTTGGAGATGGACGCCGGGCTGACCTGGAGGCGCTGGACGAGTTCGGACGCGGTGAGGCTGCCGGAGTCGGTGGTGTAGAGGCAGGCCAGTACCCGGGCCGTCATCTTGGGCATGCCCGAGGCCATGAAGACGGTGGTGAGCACCTCCGCGAACTCGCGCACGGCCTCGGGGTCGCGTCCGTGCGGCTGGGGGACCGACTCCGGCCCTCGGGACGAGGCGGGCCTGCGCCGGTGGGCGCGGCGTTCGGTGGCGTGGTGGGCCAGGTCGGCGCGGTAGCCGGTGGGGCCGCCGTTGCGCATCACCTCACGCGTGATCGTCGAGGTCGGACGATCGAGGCGGCGGGCGATCTCCGCGTAGGCCAGGCCGTCGGCCAGCCCCAGCGCGATCTGCTGGCGTTCCTGCAGGGTGAGCCTGCCTCCCGGCATCGCGACCTCCTCGGTGCTCCTCGATGCCTGCAGTGTAGCGTTCACCCCCAATCCATTGCAACGAACAGCATCACCGTCGTTGCGTTAAGCTCAGGCCCATTGCAATGATTTTCACGCTTCTACCTGCATAAATATTGATCGTGTGCAACGAACTTGTTGCCATCACCTTGAACGCAACGTAGCGTTTCCAACATCGGAAACAACGAGCACAGGAGCGCACGATGCAGAAGTTCGACACCCCCGCCCCGATCTCCGCCGTCCTGGACATCCCCGCGGGGCGGGTGCAGTTCATCGCCGCCGACCGGGCCGACACCGCGGTCGAGGTCCGCCCCGCGGACGCCTCGAAGGGCCGCGACGTGAAGGCCGCGGAGCAGACGAAGGTCGAGTACGGCGACGGCGTCCTGCGGATCGAGGTGCCGGTGAAGAACCAGTACTTCGGCCCCTCCGGATCCGTCGAGGTGACGGTCCGGCTGCCCGCCGGTTCCCGGGTCGAGGCCAGGGCCTCCGCCGCCGAGTTCCGGGCCGTCGGACGGCTGGGCGAGGTGACCTTCGAGGGCGCGCACGGCCAGGTCAAGGTCGACGAGGCCGCCGGCGCCCGCATCACCGCCGTGGCCGGTGACGTCACGGTCGGCCGGCTCACCGGAGCCGCGGAGATCAGCACCGGCAAGGGCGACATCAGCATCGCCGAGGTCGCAGGCGGCACGGTCGTGCTGCGCACCGAGGCCGGTGATGTGTCGGTCGGCGCCGCCCCCGGCGTCTCGGCCGCCCTGGACGCGGGCACCGGTCACGGCCGCGTCACCAACGCCCTCAAGAACGACGGCGCCGCCGACCTCGACATCCACGCGACCACCGCCTACGGCGACATCGTCGCCCGCAGCCTCTGACCCGCGGCCTCCGACCCCGCGGCCTCCCAAGGAGCAGCATCATGACGAACCTGGCCATCGCGGCGAACGGGCTGCGCAAGTCCTACGGCGACAAGGTCGTGCTCGACGGCGTCGACCTGGCCGTCCCCGAAGGGACGATCTTCTCCCTGCTCGGCCCGAACGGCGCCGGCAAGACCACCACCGTCCAGATCCTGTCCACCCTGATCCCGGCCGACGGCGGCACCGTCCGGGTCGCCGGCCATGACCTGGCCCGCAGGCCGGACGACGTGCGCGGCGCGATCGGCGTCACCGGCCAGTACTCGGCCGTCGACAAGCTGCTCACCGGCGAGGAGAACCTGCTCCTCATGGCCGACCTCAAGCACCTGTCCCGCAGGGACGGCAGGCGCAGGGCCGCCGAACTGCTCGACCGCTTCGACCTGGCCGACGCGGCGCGCAAGCCGGCCGGAACCTACTCCGGCGGCATGCAGCGCCGGCTCGACCTGGCGATGACCCTGGTCGGCGACCCCCGCCTGATCTTCCTGGACGAGCCCACCACCGGCCTGGACCCGCGCAGCCGCCGCGCCATGTGGCAGATCGTGCGGGAACTCGTCGCCGGCGGCGTCACCATCTTCCTCACCACCCAGTACCTGGAGGAGGCCGACGAGCTCGCCGACCGGATCGTCCTCCTCGACCACGGACGGCTGATCGCCGAAGGCACCGCCGAAGAGCTCAAGCGGCTCATCCCCGGCGGCCACATCGAGCTCACCTTCGCCGACCCGCACCTGCTCGACGCGGCCCGTCAGCTCGTCGGGGCCGGAGTCGCCGACCCCGAGGCGCTCACCCTGCAGGTGCCGAGCGACGGCGGCGTCCGCGCGATCCGTGAACTGCTCGCCCTGCTGGACGAACGCTCGATCGACGTCGCCGAGATGAGCGTCCACACCCCCGACCTCGACGACGTCTTCCTCACCCTGACCGGCCGGCAGAAGGAGGCCACCCGATGAGCACCCTCACCCTCGCCGTGCGCGACTCCTCCACCATGGTCCGGCGCCAGCTCAAGCGCCTGCTCCGCTACCCGTCCATGACCGTGCAGCTGGTCGTCACGCCCGTCATCCTCCTGCTGCTGTTCGTCTACGTCTTCGGCGGCACCCTCGGCGCCGGCCTCGGCGGTGGCCGCGACGTCTACGTCGACTACGTCGTCCCCGGCATCCTGCTCATGGCGGCCGCCACCGCCGCGACCGGAACCGCCGTCATGGTCGCCACCGACATGACCGAAGGCATCATCGCCCGCTTCCGCACCATGCGGATCTGGCGGCCCTCGGTCCTCACCGGCCACGTCGTCGGCGCCGTCATCCAGCAGTTCCTCGGCATGGCCGTCCTCATCGGCGTCGCCCTGCTGATCGGCTTCCGCCCGAACGCCACCGCCACCGAATGGCTGGCCGCCGCCGGACTGCTCACCCTGTTCGTCGTGGCCATCACCTGGCTGTCGGTCGCCCTCGGCCTGAAGTCCCCGACCCCCGAGGCCGCCAGCAACGCCCCGATGCCCCTGATCCTGCTGCCCTTCCTCGGCAGCGGCTTCGTCCCCACCGACTCCATGCCCACCGCCATCCGCTGGTTCGCCGAATACCAGCCCTTCACCCCGATCATGGAAACCGTCCGCGGCCTCCTCCTCGGCACCCCGATCGGCAACAGCGCCGCCATCGCCACCGCCTGGTGCGCCGGCATCGCCGCCGTCTCCTACCTCTGGGCCAAGAGCACCTTCAACAAGTCCTGACCATGAACCGGCCGAACAGGGCCGTCAGACCGACCGGTCTGACGGCCCTGAGCCCTTTCCACCCGTCCCACCGACCGGCTCGACCTGCGAGAAGGATCGGAGCGGTCGCCGTCACCGACGTCCGGCTCCGCGAAGGCGAGTTCATCACCTGGCCCCCGACGACGACCCCCGCCCGTGGGACCCGTGGAGCCGGCGGCGGTTCGCGGTGATGCCGCCGCTTCCGGGGCGGCGCATCACCGGTGTGAAGGGCGGGTCAGATGACGTGTTCGGTCCAGCGGCGGCACACCGTGGCGAGGGTCTGGGCGCCGTCGGCGGCCCACACGTCGGCGTTGAAGATCTCGACCTCGATGTCGCCGGTGTAGCCGGCGGCGTCGGTGAGGCGGACGAAGCCGCGCAGGTCGATGTGGCCGTCGCCGAGCATGCCGCGGGACAGCAGGGCGTCGGGGGGCAGCGGGGTGATCCAGTCGGCCAACTGGACACCGGCGATCCGTTCCCCCGCCCGGGTGAGCTGGGCGGGCAGTTGCGGGTCCCACCAGGTGTGGAAGGAGTCGACCACCACGCCCACCGCACTGGAGGGGAAGCGTTCGGCCAGGTCCAGGGCCTCGCCGAGGGTGGCGAGCACGCCCCGGTCGGCGGTGTAGAGCGGGTGCATCGGCTCCAGGGCCAGCCGTACGTTCCGTTCGACGGCGTACGGGACCAGCAGGTCGAGGGACTCGGCCACCCGGGCGCGGGCCGCGGGCAGGTCGCGGGAGCCGGGTGGGAGGCCGCCGACGACCAGGACCAGGCAGGCGGCGCCGAGTTCGGCGGCCTCGTCGATCGCGCGGCGGTTGTCGTCCAGGGCGTTCCGCCAGGCGTCGGGGTCGGGTGAGGTGAGGAAGCCGCCGCGGCACAGGGAGGAGACGCGCAGTCCGGCCTCGGCGACCAGCTTGGCGCTTGCCCGTAGTCCGTACGCCCGGACGGGTTCTCGCCACAGGCCGATCGCCGGTACGCCTGCGGCCGCGCATCCGGCGACCGCTTCGGCGACGTTCCACCGGTCGATGGTCTTCTGGTTCAGCGAAAGGCGGTGCAGGCGTGCGTCGCCGGGTTCGGGCGTGGGGACGGCCGCCGGGCGGCCGGACGGGACGTCGAGGTCGGTCATCGGGCGAGTCCCGCGGTTGCGAGCAGCGAACGCATGCGGGCGGCGGCCAGGTCGGGGTCGGGCAGCAGCCCGGCGGCGTCGGCGAGGCGGAAGGTCCGGGCCAGGTGCAGGATGCCGCGGCCCGACTGCAGGCCGCCGACCATGACGAAGCCGGGTTGCAGCCCGGCGATCCACGCCAGGAAGGCGATCCCGGTCTTGTAGTAGGGGGTGGGGGCGGCGAAGACGTGCCGGGACAGCGGGACGGTCGGGGCGAGAAGAGCGTCGTAGGCGTCCAGGTCGCCCCGGTCCAGGGCGTGCAGTGCGCGGGCGGCGACCGGGGCGATGCCGGCGAAGATCCCCAGCAGGGCGTCGGAGTGGCCGAACTCGTCCCCGCGGATCAGTTCGGGGTAGTGGAAGTCGTCCCCGGTGTAGAGCCGGACCCCCGCAGGCAGGGAACGCCGCAGCGCGACCTCGTGGCCGGCGTCCAGCAGGGACACCTTGACCCCGTCGATCCTGCCGGCGTTCTCCTTGACCAGCTCCAGGAACGCGGTGGTCGCGGTGCCGGTGTCGGTCGATCCCCAGTAGCCGCGCAGCGCCGGGTCGAACACCTCCCCGAGCCAGTGCAGGATGACCCGGCCGGAGCACTGGCCGAGCACCCGCCGGTAGACCTCCAGGTAGTCCTCGGCGGTCCGGGCGGTGGCCGCCAGCGCCCGGCTGGCCATGAGGATCACGCCCGCGCCGGCGTCCTCGGCCACGGCGAGCTGCTCCAGGTACGCCTCGGCGATGCGGTCGAGGTCGTGCGGGCCGGGCGGGAGGTGGTCGGTGCCGACGCCGACCGCGACCGTGCCGCCGCACGCGCGGGCCTCGGCGGCGCTGCGGCGGATCAGCTCGGAGGTCGCCGCCCAGTCCAGGCCCATGCCCCGCTGGGCGGTGTCCATCGCGTCGGCGACGCCGAGCCCCTGCCGCCACAGATGGCGGCGGAAGGCCAGCGTGGCGTCCCAGTCGATCGCGGCCGGGGCGCCGGGGGTGTTGTCGCCGTACGGGTCGGCCGCCACGTGCGCGGCGGCGTACACGACCCGGGACTTCGGCGGGGACGGCGGCGGCGTCCAGTCGGCCGGGGCGCCGAGGGTGTGGACCGAGCCGCCGTCCTCGTCGGGCAGCCACAGGGAGGTCACAGCGTCACCTCCGGGATCTGGATGCGGCGGCCCTCGGCCGACGACCGCAGGCCCAGCTCGGCGAGCCGGATGCCGCGGACCCCGGACACGAAGTCGTACGGGTGCGGCGAGCCGTCGGCGACGTGCCGGACGAACTGCTCCCACTGGGCCTTGAAGCCGTTGTCCAGGTCGGCGTTGTCGGGCACCTCCAGCCACTGGTCGCGGAACGGCTCGGTGACCGGGAGGTCGGGGTTCCACACCGGCTTGGGCGTGTTCACCCGGTGCTGGACCCTGCAGTTGCGCAGGCCCGCCACCGCGCTGCCCTCGGTGCCGTCGACCTGGAACTCCACCAGCTCGTCGCGGTTGACCCGCACCGCCCAGGAGGAGTTGATCTGGGCGATGATCCCGCCGTCCAGCTCGAAGATCCCGTAGGCGGCGTCGTCGGCGGTCGCGGTGTAGCTGCGGCCCTGCTCGTCGACCCGGGTGGGGATGTGCGTGACGACCTTGGCCGTCACCGCCCGGACGGGGCCGAAGAGGTTCTCCAGCACGTAGTTCCAGTGGCAGAACATGTCGACGGTGATGCCGCCGCCGTCCTCCTTGCGGTAGTTCCAGCTCGGCCGCTGCGCGGGCTGCCAGTCGCCCTCGAACACCCAGTAGCCGAACTCGCCGCGCACCGACAGCACCCGCCCGAAGAAGCCGGCGTCCAGCAGCCTCTTCAGCTTCACCAGGCCCGGCAGGTACAGCTTGTCGTGCACCACTCCGTGGCGGACCCCGGCCCGCGCGGCGGCCCGCGCCAGCCGCAGCGCGCCCTCCACCGACTCGGCGGTCGGCTTCTCGGTGTAGACGTCCCAGCCCGCGTCGATCGCGGTCAGGATCGCCTTCTCCCTGGCCTGGGTGATCTGGGCGTCGAAGTAGATGCCGGTGCCGTCGGCCAGCGCGGACTCCAGGTCGGTGGTCCAGCGGTCGAGGCCGTGCCGGTCGGCGATCTCCTTCAGCCTGGCCTCGTTGCGCCCGACCAGGATCGGGTCGAGCGTCACGCGGGACCCGTCGGCCAGGAGCACGCCGCCCTGCTCGCGGATCGCCAGCACCGACCGCACCAGATGCTGGCGGTAGCCCATCCGGCCCGTCACGCCGTTCATGATCACTTTGATGGTCCGCATGGACACCTCTCTCGGAATCGGTTGTCGGAACGCCCCGGCGAACGGTTCAGCACCAGCCGAGATCGCGCAGGAAGGCGGCGCAGGCGGCGGTCCACGCCCCCGCCGGGTGGTCCGCCGCCAGACCCAGGCCGTGCCCGCCGGTCCGGTAGACGTGCAGTTCGAAGGGAACGTGGTGGCGGGCCAGCGCGCCGGCCACCAGGAACGAGTGCATCGGGCTGACGGAGGCGTCGTCGGCGGTGTGCCACAGGAAGGTGGGCGGGGTGTCGCCGTCGACGCGATGTTCCAAGGACAGGTCGTGCAGGTCCGCGGGGTCGGGGTCGGGGCCGAGCAGGTTGGTGACGGAGCCCTCGTGGGGCAGGGTCAGCAGGCTGGCCACCGGATAGGCCAGGACGGCCGCGTCCGGCCGCTCGGACGGGTCGGTGGCCAGCAGCCCGGCCAGATGCCCTCCGGCGGAGAATCCCAGCACCCCGATCCGGTGGGCGTCGATGCCCAGCCGGTCGGCGTTCGCACGCAGATGGGCGAGGGCGTTCCGGGCATCCAGCAGCGGCGCGGCGTACCGGTGCGGCGCGACCCGGTAGTGCAGGACGAACGCCGCGATGCCCAGCCCTGACAGCCACCGCGCGACGGGGGCGCCCTCGTGCTCGGCCAGGCGCGCATAGCCGCCGCCGGGCAGGACGAGCATCGCCGCCGTCCGGCCCTCCTCGCCGGAGGCCGGGAAGACGCCGAGCACGGCGCCGTCGGCGAGCAGGATGGTGTCGTTCACGGCAGTTCCAGGACGCCGTCGCGGCGCCGGGGCAGCGACCAGGGGTTGTCGTCGCGCAGGGCGGGCGGGAGGAGGGCGGGCGGGCAGTTCTGGTAGGCGACCGGGCGGAGGAAGCGGAAGACGGCCGCCGTGCCGACCGAGGTGGTGGTGGGGGCGGTGGTGGCCGGGTAGGGGCCGCCGTGCTGCTGGGCCCAGCCGACGGTGACGCCGGTGGGGTAGGCGTCGAAGACGAGGCGGCCGGCGCGCTCGCGGGCCAGGGCGATCAGGCGGGCGGCGAGCTTTTCCTCCTCCGGGCCGCTGTGCAGGGTCACCGTGAGGGTGCCGGGGGCGGCGGCCAGGGCCTCGGCGAGTTCGTCCTCGCCTTCGTATTCGAGGACGACCGTCAGCGGGCCGAAGCACTCCTCCAGCAGCAGGTCGCAGGAGCGCAGGAGCGAGACCGGGCCGGCGAGCAGGCGGGCGGTGACCTGGCGTCCGTCTCCGGTCCGGCCGGTCGCGACGGTGCGCAGGCCGGGGACGGCCGCACGTTCGGCCGCTCCCGCGGTGAACCCCTCGCGGATCGGGTCGCCGAGCAGCACCTGGGGGTCGAGGGCGGTGAAGTGCTCGGCCATCGCCTCGGCCAGCCCGCTGCCGGCGGGGGCCAGGACCAGGCCGGGCTTGACGCAGAACTGTCCCGCGCCGAGCGTCGCGGAGGCCGACAGGCCCGCCGCGATCTCCGCCAGCCGGGTCCGCGCCGCGCCGGGGGTGACGACGAGCGGGTTGAGGCTGCCGAGCTCGCCGTAGAAGGGGATCGGTTCGGGCCGGGACATGGCCAGGTCGTGCAGGTACCGGCCGCCGCCGACGGAGCCGGTGAACCCGATCGCCTTCACGCGGGGGTCCTGCACCAGGGCGATGCCCGCCTCGCGGCCGTGCGCGAGCTGCACGATGTCCCCGGGGAATCCGGCGGCCTCGGCGCCCGCCCGCAGCGCCGCGAGCGTCAGGACCGAGGTGTCCGGATGGAGCGGGTGCGCCTTGACCACGACCGTGCAGCCCGCCGCCAGGGCGCTGGCGGTGTCGCCGCCGCCGACGCTGAAGGCGAACGGGAAGTTGCTCGCCGAGAAGACGCCGACCACCCCGAGCGGGACGTTCATCCGGCGCAGGTCGGGTTTGGGCGGCGTGGCGCCGGGATCGGCGGAGTCGAGGCGGACGTCGAGGAAGGAGCCCTCGCGCAGCACCTCGGCGAACAGGCGGAGCTGGCCGCTGGTGCGGGCCGTCTCGCCGGTCAGCCGTACCTCGCCGAGGGCGGTCTCGGCGTCGGCGACGGCGACCAGCTCGCCGGTCCGCGCGTCGAGGGCGTCGGCCATGGCCTCCAGCAGGGCGGCGCGGCCCGGCGGCCCGGCCTCGTCGAGGACGGGCAGCAGGTCGTGGGCGCGGCGGCAGAGCGCGCCGACCTCCTGCGGCGTCGTCTCGGCGTGCTCGGTACGGCGTTCGCCGGAGCGGGCGTCGATGCTCCAGACGGTCACGGGTGTCCTCCAGGTCGGTTCGGTGGGACGGGCGGCCCCGCGGTGAAGGCCCTCATGGGTTCGTGTGCTCCGCGAAGAGGGCCGAGGCCCGTGCGGGGGTGAGCCGGCCGTCGGCGACCACCACGGTGATCGCGCGGTCCAGCCGGTCGGGGACGCTCAGCGGCGTGTCCCAGGCCAGGGCCGGTCCGACGCCGGGGTACTCGGCGACGCGGACGAACCACGGGTCGAGCCCGCGGGTCTGCACGAACAGCAGGCTCCAGTCGTCGCAGGTCAGCGCCAGCCAGGGCGTGCGGCTGCCGTGCACGGCCTGCTCGCCGGAGGCTTCGGCGGTGAAGACCGCCGGCCCGGTGGAGTCCTTGGGCGCACGCCAGAAGAACCCGCCGTAGCCCGCACCGGCCCGCCCCTTGCACGCCGAGCTCTGGATCGACAGCGGCTCGCCGGTCCGGTTGTGCAGGGTGAAGGCGAAGTCCAGCGCCCACGCGCCGGGCAGGGGGCGGGCCACCAGGGTGCGGTCCTCGGCGGCCAGGACGGTGCCGTCCGGGCCGATCCAGTCCAGGCGCTCGGCGAAGCCGCCGCCCACGGGGCGCAGCGACCGCCGCCGCTGCCGCCCGTGGTTGGGGAGGATCTTCGGTCCGACGCCGGGCACATAGGTGGAGCCGCCCCAGAAGTTGGCCCCGTTGACGTCCGAGATCGCCACGCCCGCCCCGAAGTGGTGCACGTGATCGTCGGGCTGGACCTCGGTGACGACCGTCCCGCCGAGCGTGCGGACCGGGTGCAGGTGGGGCCGCGGCGCGTCCGTCGCCTGCAGGTCGCCCCGCTGGACGTAGGTGGCGACCTGCTGCGGTCCGGCGCACAGCACGGTCTCCGGCCAGGGCTCCGGCCGGGGGCCGAGGCTGCCGGGGAAGCCGAGTTCCGACAGGGTCTTCAGCTCCGCCGCCGCGCGTACGGCCAGTCCTTCGATGCCCGGCAGCACCAGCCGGGTCGGCTCGGTGCGGGCGCCGCCGACGGGCAGCGGGTCGGGGGCGCGCCGGATCTCGTCCAGCAGCCGGGTGAAGCCGCCGGTCCGCGCCAGCGGCACCAGCAGTTCCTCGCCCTCCCTGACGTGCGCCAGGAGGTTGGCCAGCAGGTCGACCCGGTCGAAGCCGGTGCGGACGCCGTCCAGCTCCAGCTCGTCGACGGTGTAGAAGAGCCGGGCCGACCGCGTCCGGCCGTGCAGGTGCAGGTAGGGCTCGGTGCGGCGGCCGGCGCACAGGCTCACGGTGATCGCGATGACGGTCCCGTCGGCCAGGCGGATCCGGGCGCTGGAGGTGTCGTCGGACTCGATCGCGTTGGCCCGGTACAGCTCCAGTTCGATCCCCTCGACCGAGGAGACCTCGTCGGCGCCGGCGACGGCCAGCGCGGTGGCCACCGCGTGGGCGAACGGGTTGGTCAGCGCGCCGTCCATGACGTCCACGCCGTCCAGCCGGCGCCTGCCCGCCCAGGGCGCGCGGGAGAAATAGGAGAACGGCCGCGTCCAGGCGCCGGCGACGCCGATGCCGCGGATCGGCTCGCCCAGCAGCCCGGCCGCCGCCGGCACGGCGGCCGAGCCGAGCGACTGGAAGCCGACCTGGCAGGCCAGTCCGGTCTCGGCGACCGCGGCCGAGATCCGCTCGAACTCCTCGACCGACGGGGCGGGCGGCTTCTCCAGCAGCACGTGCGCCCCGGCCCGCAGCGCCGCGACGGCCAGCGGCGCATGGGTGTGGATCGGGGTGGCGATCACCGCGACCTCCGCGCCGGTCTCGGTGATCAGCGCCGGCAGGTCCGCCGAGCACGGCACGCCGAGATCGGGTGAGGGCCGGACATCGCAGACGCCGACGAGCTGGGCCCGACCGGCCCCGGCCAGCCGCCGGACGTTCTCCAGATGGTGGCGTCCGTATCCGTGGACTCCGGCGACCACCACGCGCACCGGCTTCACGTCGCCCACCTCGTCGGCGCCCCGGTGGCCCGCAACTCCGCTCCGGCGAACTCCACCGGGGAGGGGTCGGCGAGCAGCCCCAGCTCGGTCAGCGTGGCGTCCTCCACGCGCTCCACCATCGCGGGATGGTGCAGCGCGAGGGCGAGCTGGCCGGACAGCTCGGTGAGCAGGTGCGGATAGACCGGGACGTCGAACACGCGGGCCAGCTCGGCGATCCGCAGGAACGGGGTGATCCCGCCGACCCGCACGACGTTCGGCTGGACGACGTCGCAGGCGCCGGCGGTCAGCAGGTCGCGGAAGCCGTGGGCGGTGGCGACGTTCTCGCCGACCGCGACCGGAGTGCCGATGCCGCGCCGCAGCTCCACGTGGGCGGCCAGGTCGTCGGCGGGCAGCGGCTCCTCGATCCAGAACGGGTCGTACTCCTGCAGGGCGCGCAGCGCGGTCCGGGCCCGGTGCAGGTCCCACCGCTGGTTGGCGTCGATCATCAGCAGCCGGTCCGGGCCGATCACCTCGCGGACCGCCGCGACCCGCTCGACGTCCTCGGCCAGGGAGGGCCGCCCGACCTTGATCTTGACCGCGGTGTAGCCGGCGGCGACCCACCGTTCGGCCTGCGCCCGCAACTCCTCCAGCGGGTAGTGGCGGTTGATCCCGCTGCCGTAGACGGGGACGCTCTCGCGCCGCGCGCCCAGGACCTCGATCAGCGGGCGCTCGCCGCAGCGCAGGTCCCACAGCGCGAGGTCCACCCCGGCCAGGGCGATCGGGACGATCCCGGTCCGTCCCGCCTCACCCAGCCGGGCCGACAGCCGGTCCCAGACGACCTCCGGATGCGGCGGCAGGCCGATCACCGCGTCGCGGACGTCGTGTTCCAGCAGGGCCTTGATCGCGTGGGCGCCGATCTGCGGCGTCCAGGACAGCCCGGTGCCGCGGCGTCCGTCGTCCAGCGTGACCGTGACGAGCAGCGCGTGGTTGCAGGGCACGTCCGGACCCCACGGCCGGGTCAGGGGCACCGACCTCAGGGTGACCGACAGGTCCTCGATCACGACGCCTCCTTGTGGGGGGACAATCCCCCACACCCCCTGGTGAGAACAGCGCTCATGAACTCGCTCCGCTCGTTCATGACGCCACCAGGGCCAGACCCGACTTGATCAGCTCCTCCAGCTCGGCCTCGTGCTCGGGCGTCACGGGGACCAGCGGCGGCCGGGGGTCGCCGACGTCCAGGCCGCGCAGCCGTACTCCGGCCTTGACCAGCGACACCGCGTAGCCCGGCACCTTGGAGCGCAGCCGCACCAGCGGCGCGTAGAACGCGGTGAGCAGCCGCCGGTCGCCGTCCAGGTAGGCCCTGGCGATCTCGGGTGCGAAGCCGAACACCGCGCTGGAGTACAGGTCGACGCCCAGCGCCCGGTAGGCGGGCTGGGTCAGCTCGGCGGTCGGCAGCCCGTTGAAGAACAGGAAGTCCTCGCGGACGTCCCGGACGGCCAGCACGATCCGCTGGATGCGGTCGATGTCCCCCAGGCCGTCCTTGAGCCCGATGACGCCCGGGATCGCGGCCAGTTCGACGGCGGTCTCCGGTTCGAGCGCGATCGGCCCGCGCTGGTAGAGGATCACCGGCAGCACGGCGGCGACCGCCCGGACGTAGTCGGCGAAGCCGGGCCCCTGGGCGAGGTAGGGCGGCATGAGCAGCAGGCCGTCGGCACCGGCCGCGCGGGCGGCCCGCGCCTGGGCGAGCGCCGCGCCCAGCGGCCCGCCCGCTCCGGCGAACACCGGTACGGATCCGGCCACGGCCTGCACCGCCACCCGGACGGCCTCGGCGTGCTCGGCCTCCGACAGCGCCGTGAACTCGCCGGTCCCGCAGGCGGCGAACACTCCGCCGGGCCCGTGCTCGAGCCCCTGGCGCACGTGGTCGGCCAGTACGCCGGGCGCGAGTGCGCCGTCGGGGCCGAAGGGGGTCACGGGGAAGAAGAGAACTCCGTCGAGCTTCATCAGCAGGGCCTCTTTCAGGAGAGTTCGGTACGCCAGCTGCGCTTGGCGGTCCAGCCGAGCAGCCGCTCGGCCTTGGCGGAGGAGAAGGCGGGGGCGGTGCCGGTCAGGACGGAGGCCAGGCCCTTGGTCTCGGGCATGACGGCGGGCAGCAGCTCGGCCAGCGGCTCGCGGGCCAGGGCGTCGGCGGCACCGGCGAAGAAGACCTCGCCGTTGGTCTCCGGCCGCGCGAGCCCGGCCAGCAGCGCGTCGACGAAGTCGCCGGCGTCGCGGGCGTCGAGGTAGTTGAACAGGGAGGTCCCGCCCAGCTCGGGCCGCTCCAGCCGCTCGGTGATCGTGTGCCCGGTCTGGGTGGGGGCGCCCTCCCACTCCTCGGGGGCGACGACGAAGCAGGGGCGGAAGGCGGCCATGCGGGTGGTCTCGGTGCTCCGGGCGAACGCCTTCATGGTCTGCTCGGCCACGAGTTTGGACAGGTTGTAGGCGTTCCAGGGCTCGGTCGGGTGGTCCTCGTCCAGCGGTAGGTAGGAGGGGGTCCAGCCGCCCGGCGCGCCGTACCCGATCACCGTGGGGCTGCTGGCCACGACGAGCCTGTCCACTCCCAGGGCGACGCAGGCCGCGCAGACGTTGAAGGCGAGCTGGGTGTTGACGCGGAACGTGGTCGCCTCCGAGCGGCTGAACGGCACCGCGATGGCCGCCAGGTGGACCACCGCCTCCGGCCGGAACCGCGCGATCACCGAGTGGGCCTCGCCGAGGTCGGTGAGGTCGGCGGGCAGGACCGCGGCGGCCTCGGGCGGGCTGCCGGGCGCGGGGTCCACGCCGATCACCTCGTGTCCGGCCGCCGCGAGCGAGGTGACCACGCTGCGGCCGAGGCGGCCCGCGCTTCCGGTGACGAGCACTCTGCTCACCCTGTGGACTCCTTCCGGCACTGCAATCAGTTGCAGTAAACAATCCCGGCAGAGAAGGTGATACGTCAAGTAACCGTGGTAGTTCACCAGCAATCGATCTCAGGACGCTCGAACCGTTTGCAAACGGTTGCGTTAGGGTGTGCGACATGTCAGTGACCATTCGGGACGTCGCCCAGGCCTCGGGCGTCCATGTGTCGACGGTCTCCCGGACCTTCTCCGCGCCCCACCTGGTGAACGCCGAGACGCGGACCCGGGTGCTGGCGGTCGCCGAGCAGCTCGGCTACCGGCCCAACCGGGCGGCGCGCTCCCTGACGACGGGCCGCACCAACAACATCGGGCTGATCGTGGCGGACCTGGCCAACCCGTTCTTCCCGCCGCTGATCAAGGCCGCGCAGGCCGCCGCCCGCCGCCAGGACTACCACCTGTTCGTGGCCGACACCGACGAGAACCCCGCCGAGGAGGAGGACCTGGTGCTGGCCTTCTCCAAACAGGTGGACGGCATCGTGCTGTGCAGCCCCCGGCTGTCCAACAAGGCCCTCGAAAAGCTCGCCAAGCGCGTCCCGTTCGTCCTGGTCAACCGGCGGATCCGCGGGCTGACCACGGTCGTGATGGACGTCGCCCAGGGCGCCCGCGCCGCCATGGAGCACCTGGCGGGGCTCGGCCACCGGCGCGTCGCCCTGGTGTCGGGGCCGTCCGGCTCGTGGACCAGCGGCGAGATCCGCAAGGCCGTCCTGGAGACCCCCGATCTGGAGACGGTCGTCATCGGCCCCAACTCCCCCACCGAGGAGGGCGGCCTGGCCGTCGCCGCCCAGGTCGCCGAGGCAGGGGTGACCGGCGTGCTCGCCTACAACGACCTCGTCGCCATCGGGCTCATCGAGGGGCTGGGCGCCCTCGGCGTCGGCGTTCCCGGCGACATCAGCGTGATCGGCTTCGACGACAGCATCACCGGACGCCTGTACCGGCCCAAGCTCACCACGGTCGCGATGCCCGCGGGCGACGCCGGCCGGATGGCGGTCGACCTGCTCGTCCAGTCGATGAGCGCCGCCACCGTCCTGGAGACCCATCTGGTGGTCCGCGAGTCCACCGCTCCCCCGAAAGGAGTCCCATGAGCATCGATCCCGCGGGGCGTGAGGGCACCGTCTTCGGCGTCGCCCCCGGCGGCGAGCCGGTCGAACGGCACGTGCTCGCCAACGGCCGGCTGCGCGTGGCGGTCCTCAGCTACGGCGCGACCATCCAGCGGCTGGAGGTGGCCGACGGCGCCAACGTCGTCCTCGGCCTCGACACCCTCGAGGACTACCTGCACCGCAGCCGCTACTTCGGCGCGGTCGTCGGCCGCTACGGCAACCGCATCGCCCGCGCCAGGTTCACCCTCGACGGGATCGAGCACCGGCTGCCGGCCAACGACGGGGAGCACAGCCTGCACGGCGGGGTCCGCGGCTTCGACAAGCGGGTGTGGCGGGTCGAGTCGGCGGGCCCGGAGGAGATCACCCTGAGCCTGCTCAGCCCGGACGGCGAGGAGGGCTACCCCGGGACCCTGCGGGTGCGGGTCCGCTACCTGCTGGACGGGGACGCGCTGCGGATCGAGTACCGGGCGGTCGCCGACGCGCCCACCGTCGTCAACCTGACCAACCACTCCTACTTCAACCTCGCCGGCGCGGGCGACGTGCGCGGGCACCTCGTGCGGATCGACGCCGACCGCTACCTGCCCGTCGACGAGGGCAAGATCCCCACCGGCGAACTGGCCCCCGTGGCGGGCACCCCGTTCGACTTCACCGCCCCGGCCCGGGTGGACGCGCGGCTCGACGGCCGCTACGACCACTGCTTCGTGCTCCGGGGCGGGGCGACGGTCACCGATCCCGGCAGCGGCCGGTCGATGGAGGTGACCACCACCGAGCCGGGCGTGCAGTTCTACACCGGGCACATGCTCGACGGCCGCGCCACGCCCTACGGCCCGTTCGCCGGGCTCTGCCTGGAGACCCAGCACTTCCCCGACTCCCCCAACCGGCCCGGCTTCCCCTCGACGGTGCTGCGTCCGGGCCGGGAGTACGTCTCGAGCACGACCTACCTGTTCAGGACGCGGCCCGCCCCCTGAGGCGGGTGCGGAGGCCGCACCCGCCCGACCCGCCCGACCGGCCCCGACGCCGACCGGCAGGAGCCGGCCGGCGTTGCCGTGCTGCCATCGGGCGACTGCAATCGGTTGTACTAACCCAAGCCGGATCGGCCCGTTTTCGCTGCACTGCCGCTTCCAACAAGACCCGCTTGACCTGCCTAAATGCAGGGAACGACAGCGATGCATCGTGAGCTGGCTCACTGCAAAGGGTTGACGTCATCGGCGGTGACGCTATAGGAAGAGCGCATCCATCCCACCGACTCCCCGAAGGGCCAGTGATGACACTGAGTCCCGTAACGGCGAGGACGGCCAAAGCGCCGGTCAGGCCCCCCGAGGCGGCGGGCGCCCGCCGCCCCGGGCGCCGCAGGAGCTCCCGCAGCCGATCGCAGACCCGAGCGGCCTACCTGTTCCTGGCCCCCTGGTTCCTCGGCCTGTTCGCCATCACCCTCGGGCCGATCATCGCCTCGCTCTACCTGTCGTTCACCGACTACAGCATCCTGAGCGAGGGCCGCTGGATCGGCCTCGACAACTACGAGCGGATGTTCACCGAGGACGACCGGTTCCTCACCTCGCTGAAGGTGACGGCCACCTACGTCGTGGTGTCGGTCCCCCTGCAACTGGCCTTCGCCCTGGCGCTGGCGCTGGCGCTGGACAAGGGACTGCGCGGCCTGCCGTTCTACCGCTCGGTCTTCTACCTGCCGTCACTGCTCGGCGGCAGCGTGGCGATCTCGATCCTGTGGCGGAAGATCTTCGGGACCGACGGCATCGTCAACTCGTTCCTCGGCCTGTTCGGCTACGAAGGCCAGGGCTGGGTGACCAGTCCGGACACCGCGCTGTGGACGCTGATCGTCCTGCACGTCTGGACGTTCGGCGCCCCGATGGTCATCTTCCTGGCCGGGCTCCGGCAGATCCCGCAGAGCCTGTACGAGGCGGCCTCGGTGGACGGCGCCGGGCCGTGGCGGAAGTTCCGCTCGATCACCCTGCCGCTGCTCACCCCGATCATCTTCTTCAACCTGGTGCTGGAGGTGATCAAGTCGTTCCAGTCCTTCACCCAGGCGTTCATCGTCAGCGGCGGCACCGGCGGACCGGTCGACTCGACCCTGTTCTACACGCTCTACCTCTACAACAAGGGCTTCAAGGACTACGAGATGGGCTACGCGGCCGGAATGGCCTGGGTGCTGCTGTTCATCATCGCGGTCCTGACCGGCGTCAACTTCTTCATGTCTCGATTCTGGGTCTTCTATGGCGACGACAAGTAAGCCGGCGCCGGTCCTCTTCCGGCCCGCCCCGCGCCTGGTCAGGCATCTGCTGCTGATCGCCTTCGGGCTGTTCATGCTCTACCCGCTGCTGTGGATGGTCTCCAGTTCCGTCAAGCCCGAGGAACTCATCTTCCGGGAGCCGGGGCTGGTGCCGGGCGAGGTGACGGCCGAGAACTACAGCCGGGGCTGGGACGCCCTCAAGCACTCCTTCGGCTACTACCTGTGGAACTCGGCGCTCATCACCGGCCTGGCGGTGGTCGGCAACCTGGTGGCCTGCTCACTGGCGGCCTACGCCTTCGCCCGGCTGGACTTCCCGCTGAAAAAGGTGTGGTTCGCGGTCATGCTCGGCTCGATCATGCTGCCGCACCACGTCACGGTCGTCCCGCAGTACATCATGTTCGCCAAGTTCGACTGGATCAACACGATCTGGCCGATCGTCGTGCCGAAGTTCCTGGCCACCGACGCGTTCTTCATCTTCCTGATGGTGCAGTTCATCCGCACCCTGCCCCGGGAACTGGACGAGGCGGCGGCGATCGACGGCGCCGGTCACTGGCGCACGTTCGTCCAGGTGATCCTGCCGTTGTGCGTCCCGGCGCTGGCGACCACGGCGATCTTCACCTTCATCTGGACGTGGAACGACTTCTTCACCCAGAACCTCTACCTGACCGACTCCGACAACCTCACCGTCCCCGTCGCGCTCCGGCATTTCATGGACTCCAGCGGCGACTCCTCCTGGGGACCGCTGTTCGCGATGTCGATCGTCTCCCTCGGCCCGATCTTCGGTTTCTTCCTGGCGGGCCAGAAATACCTCGTCCGCGGCATGGCGACCACCGGTTTCAAATAGCCCTTCCGCGCCCCCTCACCCCCACTCCCCCACCCCCCGGAGGTACCCCGATGAAGCGCATCCTGGCGGCCACCGCCCTCACCTTGCTCGCGGTGCCGGCCACCGCCGCATGCGGCGGCGACGACGGCGGCTCCGACGGGAAGACGAAGGTCGTCTTCTCCTACTGGGGCAGCGACGCCCGGCAGAAGCTGACGGAGGCCGCCATCGCCAAGTTCGAGGCCAAGAACCCGACGATCGACGTCGAGGGCGACTTCTCCGACTGGGACAGCTACTACGAGAAGCTGGCCACCAAGACCGCGGCCGGCGACGCCCCGGACGTGATGACCATCGAGATCCGCGGCCTCGCCGAGTACGCCGGCCGCGGCATCCTCGCCGACCTGGCGGGCAAGGTCGACACCACCGGCCTCGACCAGCAGGTGCTCAAGGCCGGCCAGGTGGGCGGCAGGCAGTACGCCATCCCCACCGGCGTCAACACCTTCCCGATGATCGTCAACCGGGCGTCGGTGGAGAAGGCCGGCGAGAAGGTCCCCGACGACAAGACCTGGACCTGGGACGAGTACATCGCGCTCGCCCAGCGGATCACCAGTAAGAGCGGCGGCGACCTGTGGGGCACCGAGTGGAACCGCAACCCCGCCTTCCTGGAGATCTTCGCCCGCCAGCGCGGCGAGAGCTTCTACGCCGACGGCAGGCTCGGCCTCTCGGAGCAGACCGTCAAGGACTGGTGGGCCCTGCTGCAGAAGATCATCTCCACCAAGGCCGGCCCGGACGCCGCCAAGATGAACGAGACCGGCACCAAGGTCGACCAGGCCATGCTCGCCACCAACGACAGCGCGTTCGGCAGCTGGTGGAGCAACCAGCTCACCGCGCTGACCACCGGCTCCGGCCAGCAGCTCGACCTGCTGCGGATGCCCAAGGCCCCGGGCGCGGCCGGCTCCGGCATGTTCCTGCAGCCGGCCATGTACTACACGATCTCGGCCAGGACCGAGAACGCCGAGGCCGCCCGGAAGTTCGTCGACTTCATGGTCAACGACCCCGAGGCCGGCGCGATCCTGCTCAGCGACCGCGGCCTGCCGACCAACGCCAAGGTCGTCGCCGCCGTCAAGGACAAGCTGGCGCCGGCCGACCGGAAGGTGCTGGCCTTCATCGAGTCGACCAGGAACGAGCTGAGCACCGCCGCGGTCCCGCCGAAGGGCGCCATGGAGATGGAGGACATCCTCGAGCGCGCCACCGACTCGGTGCTGTTCGGCAAGGCCTCCCCGGACGCCGCGGCCAAGACCCTGCTCAGCGAGGCCGACGCCGCCCTCTCATAGTTCATTGCGCTCGCTCCGCTCGCGCGGCTCGCGGGCCTGGGGACGCGTGGTCGTTCGTCGTCGCGGGTCAAGATCGCTCGTTCCTCGCGATCTTGACCCGCTCCTCCTCACGACCACGCGGGCCCGCTCGCGGTGGTCTTCAGGATCGTCGGGTGCAAGGCCCTCAGGCGGCGTGGGTCCGCTCGCGGTGGTCTTCGGGATCGTCGGGTGCAGGGCCCTTCTGACGACCATGTGGGTCCGCTCGCGGTGAGCCGTACAGCACCCTCACCCTCTTCCGGCACTCTTCTGAGGGGTTCCTCCATGCGATACGCCTTCGTCGGGCTCGGTCACCGGGCGCAGATGTACGTCGACGCGCTGCTCGGCGAGTGGAGCGACACCGGCGAGATCGTCGCCCTCTGCGACGTCAACCGGACCCGGCTCGGCTACTACCTCGGCCGGATCGGCCGCGACGTCCCCTGTTTCGCGCCGCACGAGTACGACGAGATGCTGGGGCTCGCGGACGCCGTCGTGGTCGCCACCGTCGACGCGACCCACGCCCGCTACGTCGTCGCCGCCCTGGAGGCGGGCAAGGACGTCGTCGTCGAGAAGCCGCTGTGCACCACCGCCGAGGACTGCGCGGCCATCGCCGAGGCCGCCGAGCGGAGCACCGGCCGGCTCGTCGTCACCTTCAACTACCGCTACTCGCCGCGCAACAGCGCCGTACGCCGGCTGATCGCCGACGGCGCGATCGGCGACGTCACCTCCGTGCACTTCGAGTGGGTGCTCGACACCATCCACGGAGCCGACTACTTCCGCCGCTGGCACCGCGAGGCGGCCAACTCCGGCGGGCTGCTGGTGCACAAGGCCACCCACCACTTCGACCTGGTCAACTGGTGGCTGGACGACACCGCCCGCACGGTCTACGCCCGGTCGGCCCTGCGGTTCTACGGGGCGGACAACGCCCGCGCCCGCGGCCTGCGCGACCGGCCGGAACGCGCTCGGGGCGCGCCGGGGCTCGGCACCGACCCCTACCTGCTCGACCTGGCCGCCGATCCCCGGCTCAAGCGCCTCTATCTGGACGCCGAGCACGAGGACGGCTACATCCGCGACCAGGACGTGTTCGGCGAGGGGGTGACGATCGAGGACAACATGGCCGTCCTCGTCGGCTACTCCCGGGGGGCGCTGCTCACCTACTCCCTCAACGCCCACGGCCCGTTCGAGGGCTACCGGGTGGCGTTCAACGGCACCGGCGGGCGGCTGGAACTGCAGGTCGTCGAGCGCGCCTGGACCCCGCCGCACGCCGCGATCGACCCGACCGCCGCCGACAAGAAGCACGCCGCGGGCGCCTTCGAACGGCTCGTGCTGCACCGGCACTGGAGCGAGCCGGAGGAGATCCCCATCGAGTCGGGCGCGGGCGGTCACGGCGGCGGCGACGCCCTCCTGCTGGACGACGTGTTCCGCGGCGCCGGCGACGACCCCCTGGCCCGGCAGGCGGGATACCGCGCGGGCGTCGCCAGCGTGATGATCGGGGTGTCGGCGAACCTGTCGGCCGCGCGCGGCGCGCCCGTCCTGCTGGACGACGGCATCCGGCTCGCGGGCTGATGTTGGCAGGGTTCTCCGGGCTGGCGGAGCTGGCCGCGCATCAGCGCGGTCTGTTCCCTCCGCCGGGCCCGGACCTGCGCGCCGCGCTCCGCGACGCCCTGGGCGTCCTGGACCTGCGCGTCCGCGACGTACGGGTGGAACGCCGCTGGACCGACGCGGGCGGCGGACTCTCGGGAGAGGAACTGTCGTGGACGGTCGGGTTCGGCCCGCGGACCCGTGCCTATCTGCTGCGTCCCCGTGATACGGCCGGGCCGCTCCCCGGGGTCGTGGCGATGCACTGTCACGCGGGCATGAAGTGGGCCGGCAAGGAGAAGATCGCCGACGGTCCCCGGCCGCCGTCCGCCGAGGTGCTCCGGCTCCGCCGGCGGCTCTACGGCGGCCGTGCCTACGCCTGCGAGCTGGCCCGCCGCGGCTTCGCCGTCCTCGTCCACGACGTGTTCGCCTGGGGCAGCCGCCGCCCGCCCCTCGGCCGGCACCGGGCCGACGACTACGACCGGGCGGCCCGGGAGCACGAGCACGTCGTGGCGAAGGTCTGCGCGGTGCTGGGCACGTCCTTCGCGGGCGTCCTGGCCTCGGAGGATCTGGCGGCGGCGGCCTACCTGCGCTCCCGGCCCGACATCGCCTCGGTCGCGGCGATCGGCCTGTCCGGCGGCGGCGCCCGCGCCGCCCTGCTGGGCGCCCTGGACCCCGGGATCGGCGCGGTCGCCGTGGCCGCGATGGTCTCCTCGTTCCGCGACCTGCGCGAGGAGCACGTCGCCGCCCACTCCTGGATGCTGTTCCCGCCCGGCCTGACCCGGCTGGCCGACTGGCCGCACGTGGTCGCCTGCCGCGCGCCCGGCCCGCTGCTGGTGCTCTACGCCCTCGACGACCCCCTCTTCCCCGAACCGGGCATGCGCCGCGCCCACGCCCTGATCACCGAGGTCTACCAGGACGCGCCCCGCGGATACACCGGCCTGTTCTTCTCGGCTCCCCACTGCTTCGACATCCCCATGCAGGAGGCGGCCTTCGCCTGGCTCGCCGACCGGCGAGCAGGTCCGCACGAGGCCGAGGGCGTGAGATCGCCGTGAACAATGGCGCGGCATTACCACCTGCTCCCACCACGGCGTCACCCTCCCAGCCTCGTTTCCGGTGCCGACATAACACTTTGCCTTCGCAATCTCACCTTGGCCGTCGGATGATCTCCAAGGTCGTCCGACCATGCCCGGAAAGCCGCTTGCCGGAGTTTTCATGAGCCTTTCATGAACGGGGGTGACGCGCAGGCATCGAACAGCCTCTTCATAGGGTTTGACCAGCGGCTATCTCCCCCAAATCCAGCAACTCGGCAATCTGGGCAATAAAACAGAACGAGTCTGTTGACGCGTTCACGGCGAGCATCTAGCTTTCCAATGAAAGCGCTTTCTCCCCCGAACGCAGTGTTCGGCCATCCGGCCCGTTCATGCCGTCGAACCGGCCGCGCCGCCGCACCTTCAATCGCCGCAGAAAGGGGTCATCCCCATGCGTCCGATTTCCTGGCTCCGAGCCCGATCGCCCCCGCGCTTTCACCGCTGGAAAGAACGCGTCGGAAGAGCGGTCCGACGCGGCGCCCCCGCGCCGTGAGCACTGCATCGCCCGGCACGGCGCCCACCAGTGGCGCGGACGTCACCGCCACGCGGTTCCCCGACCGCCCCCCCACCGAACCCCTGGTCAGACGAACCACCAACCTGGAGACCAACGATGCAACCGAGACCCGTCATCGCGTGCGCCGGTCTGCTGGCCGGCACGCTCGTCGTGCTGTCCGGCAACGCGGCGCAGGCCGCGTCCACCCGTTACGAGGCCGAGAGCTCCTCGGCGGTCTGCACCGGCACCATCGACTCCGACTGGGCCGGCTACTCCGGCAGCGGATTCTGCAACGGCACCAACGCGGTCGGCGCCCACGCACAGTTCACCGTGAACGCCCCCGCCGCGGGCACGGCGACGCTGAGGGTCCGCTTCGCCAACGGAACCGCCACCGCGCGGCCGGCCAGCCTGATCGTCAACGGATCCACGGTGCAGACGCCGTCGTTCGAAGCCACCGGCGCCTGGTCGACGTGGGCCACCAAGACACTGACCGTTTCGCTGAACGCGGGCGGCAACACCGTCCGGTTCAGCCCGACCACCTCCGGCGGCCTGCCCAACATCGACTACATCGAGGTCGAGACGGGCGACACCACCACGCCGCCGCCGGGCACCGCGCTGTACGTGTCGCCGAACGGCAGCGACGGCGCCCCCGGAACGGAGTCCAGCCCGACGACGCTCGCCTCGGCGATCAGCCGCATCCCCGCCGGCGGGACGATCTACATGCGCGGCGGGACCTACCGCCTCTCGCAGACGGTCACCATCCCGCCGGGCAACAACGGCACCTCCAGTGCCCGCAAGAGGCTGTTCGCCTACCCGGGTGAGACCCCGGTGCTGAACTTCTCGGCCATGAGCGAGGACCCGGCGAACCGCGGGCTCGCCGTGAACGGGTCGTACTGGCACGTCAACGGCATCGTCGTCGAGCGCGCCGGTGACAACGGGATCTTCGTCGGCGGCAGCGGCAACATCTTCGAGCGCACGGTGACGCGCTTCAACCGCGACACCGGGCTGCAGCTCTCGCGGATGGCCTCCAGCACCCCCCGCGACCAGTGGCCGTCCAACAACCTCATCCTGAGCGCGGTGTCGCACGACAACGCCGACTCCGACGGCGAGGACGCCGACGGCTTCGCCGCCAAGCTCACCTCCGGCCCCGGGAACGTCTTCCGCTATGCCGTGGCCCACAACAACATCGACGACGGCTGGGACCTCTACACCAAGTCGGACACCGGCCCCATCGGTCCGGTGACCATCGAGGACTCCCTCGCCTACAAGAACGGCACCCTCAGCGACGGCACCCAGAACTCGGCCGGTGACCGCAACGGTTACAAGCTCGGCGGCGAGGACATCGGGGTCGACCACGTCATCCGGCGCAACATCGCCTACGACAACGGCAAGCACGGGTTCACCTACAACCGGAACCCCGGCACGATGACGATCTCGGACAACGTCGGCATCGACAACGACCAGCGCAACTTCTCGTTCGACGCCGGCACCTCGGTGTTCCGCAACAACACCTCCTGCCGCAGCGGCAGCGGGACCAACGACAAGATCGTCGGCAACGCCGACGGCTCCAACCAGTTCTGGTCCGGCTCGAACGGCTCCCGCTGCTCCTCCTACACCGGTGCCCTGAGGTGGTCCTTCGCCGCGGACGGCCGCCTCGTCGTCACCTTCGGCGGCTGAACGTCGTCACCTTCGGCGGCTGAACGGCAACGCCGTACCGCCTCCGTCGCCCTCGACCGGCACCCGGCCCACCGGACGGCAGCGCGAGCGGCCGGACCCGACCGAGGTTCGTGAGCCGTCCGGTCGAACGGGTCAAGGTGCCGACCCGGTCGGGATCGGCGATGACCCTGGTCGGCCCATCCGGACGAACCGGATGGGCCGACCAGGCCGAAGGGTGCAGGCGACCGGGCGTCGTCCGTCCTCATCCGGCAGCGGCGGGATTCACCCACGCCGTGACCGCGTCCTCCGTACGAACGAGATCCACGCCCAGTGCGGTGAGAAGCCTGTGGACGGCCGTGTTGTCGGGTGTCGTGCTCACGAAGACCGCATCGATCCCGTCCGCACGCGCCAAGGCCAGAAGCCGCCTCAGCGCCGCACCGCCGACGCCGCCCCCACGATGGGAACGCCCGATCCACACCCCGGCCTCGGCCGCCCCCGTCCTCTCCTCCATCGGGCACAACCGGGCGGCCCCCACCACCGTGTCCTCCACGACGATGGCGTAGGTGCTCTCCACCGGCTCGGCCGCCAACGCCCTCGACCGGTGGAACCGCAGGAAGGCGCTCCGACGCTCGGGAGTCCACCCCGGCGGCCCCGCCACCGGCGGCATCACCTCGAGAGGGTCCGCATCCGCGACCGCGGCGTCCAGCAACTCCTGCAACAGTTCCTCATCGAGCGGCCGGAGCGCGACGTCAGAACGCATCACCCCATCCTCTCGCCCGCAGCACGACGCCCTCAATCCCTTTCGAGCCGCCGAGCACCCGCCGGCCCCGCTGCCACCCGTGCGGCATCGCACCGGCCGAGCGCCTCAGGCGTCCGGCAAAACGGTTCCCCGCTCGACTCCGCGCCCACGGAAAGCCCCGGCTAGGCGGAGTGCTGCGGCTCCCTGGTCCGCAGTGCTCGGAAGACCCCTCCGGGTCGGAGTGCTTCCGACTTGCGGGCTGAAGCGCTCTGGGGCGGAAGGAGACCTTCACGGAACCCGGGCTGTGGTGTCATGTGGAGATGAGCGGCTGGAAGACGCGAGCGAACCGGATGCTGGCCTCGGTCACCGGGTACCGGCTGACCAGGGTGTCGGCGGGGCCGCGCCGCCCGGCGACCGGGCGGGGACGGTTCCCGGCGGACTTCGACGAGGACTACCGGGCCATCATCAGCGCGGTCCGCCCGTACACGATGACGGGCAACGCCAAGCTGCACGCGCTGATCACCGCGACCCGTTACATCCATGACCACGCGGTGCCCGGCGCGGTCATGGAGTGCGGCGTCTGGCGGGGCGGCAGCATGCACGCCGTGGCGCGGACGCTGGACATGGCCGGCGACCACTCCCGGGACCTGTACCTCTTCGACACCTTCGAGGGCATGACCCGGCCGTCCGAGCACGACCGGCGGCACGACGGACGTGCCGCCGACCACCTGCTGGCCACCTCGGACCGCTCCGCCGGCGTGTGGGCCCACGCCTCACTGGAGGACGTCCGCGCGGGGTTCGCCCAGGTGCCCTACCCGGCCGAACGGATCCACTACGTGCAGGGCCCGGTGGAGAAGACCGTCCCCGACCAGGCTCCCGAACAGATCGCGCTGCTGCGGCTGGACACCGACTGGTACGCCTCGACCAAGCACGAACTCGAGCACCTCTACCCCCGCCTGGTCTCCGGAGGCGTGCTCATCATCGACGACTACGGCTACTGGAAGGGCGCGCGCAAGGCCACCGACGAGTTCCTCGCGCGCACCGGCGAGCGCCTCCTGCTCATCCGGATCGACACCGGCCGGATCGCCGTCAAGCCCTGACCGCCGATACGGCGGAAAAGGATCCGGGACCGTGTCGATCCGCAGCGTCCCCGTTCGACCTAGCGCAGGCGGGCCGGGACCGGCCGCGGCACTGCCGATCGTGGACGAACTGGTGGCCGCCAAGGCGCTGCCGAACTCCCACCTGCTGCCGAGCGTCCGCGGCGAACTGCTCACCCGCCTGGGACGCACTGACGAGGCGCGCCCCGAACTGGAGCACGCCCTACGGCTGTGCCGCAACGAACGCGAAGGAGCACTCCTGAAACGCAAGCTCACCACCCTCCCCTGACCGGCCGGGGTGATCGGTGAGTCCGGCGGCGGGGTTGCCGGCGGCGGGGGGCGTCCGTCATGATCGTCGGCATGATCTACAGGAAGGGCGGTCTCCGCCCGGGCCGTTGAGCCCGACCAGGCCGGCGAACGGGCCGGCTGACGGCGCCGGTGGGCCGCCGGCGCGTGGTGAATCTCTTCCCTGTCCGCAGCGCATGCGTGAGCTGGCGCTCCATGCCCGGCGGCTCGCCGGGGACGGGCGGCTACGCGACGTGCTCGCGGAGCTGTCCTCGCAGGGCCCCCACGAGCGCATGGTCGCGCTGCACATGGCCATGGCGGGGCGTGATCTCGATCATGTGGCGCGGGTGCTCGCCGGGCCCGACATGCGGTTGCGTCGTGCGGCGTTGCGGGCCGTGCGGACGTTGCCGGTGCCGGATCGGGCGGCCGCCGCGGTCCTCGAGGACGCTCCGGCCGAGCTGCGCCGGGCGTTCTACCGGACGCTGCTGCACTCCCGCCGCACGGAGCTGGCGGACCGGCTGCTGCCCGAGGTCAGGGACCGGTGGGGGGATCCGGACGCGGCGGCCCTGCTGCCGGCCTGCAGCGCCGGGGTCGTCTCGGCGGTGTTGCCGGAGCTGGCGCACGCGGTGGTCTCGTGGCGGGCGATCGGCAAGCGGCATCCCGGGGCGCTGCTCGACGTCGTCGAAGCGCAGCACGTATGGCAGTGGCGGCGTTACCTTCCCGGATTGGAGCTCGCCGCTCGGAGCCTGCCCGATCGGACGCTGTCCCTGCTGGAGCGGAGCGATCTCGGCCACCATCTCGTGCCGCTCTCCGCTCCGGCGCTCAGGGCGCTGGTGAGAGCCGACCCCGTTCGGACGGCACGGATCCTGCGCGGATCGTGGCGGCGGTGGGCGTCGACCGACGCCTACCGGAAGACCCTGCGATGGTGGCCGGTTCCGGAGGTCCTGGCGGCCGTGCCGAGGATCCCCGAAGCGCTGCCTCGTCTGCTCGGAGCGCTGCCGCCGGGACTGCGGGAGGCGGCGTTCGACGCGGTCGTGGAACACGACGACGGCTCGCGCAGCGGGGTGCGCGCTCTGCCGGTGTTGCCGCTGCTGCCGCCGGAACGGGCGGCGGCCGAGGCCCGGCGGATGCTGGAGTGGCATGCCTCGGTCTGGCATCCGTCCCGTTCGTGGTTGGACGATCCGGGTCTGCCGTTGAAGCTGACCTCCCATCTGCCGTACGAGGAGGCCGCCGGGCCGCTCACCGAGGCGGCCAAGGGCGGGGACCCCAGGCTCCGCGGGCTCGCCCGTCGCCTGCTGGTCGAGTGCGCCGCCCGCACCGGGGACTCCGCCGTGCTGCGCCGTCTGCTGTCGGAGCTGGTCCCGCGGACCGTCACCGACCGGGACCCGCTGCGAGGCGCGCTGCTGGAGGCGCTGGCGAAGGTGCGTCCGGCGCTCTTCGATGACGGTTTCGTTCACGACCTCGGCCGGTTGTCCGCAGCCGCCGTCGACGCGCCCGACTCCTCCGCCGCCACCCGGCATGCGGTGCGTGCGCTGGCGGACCGGGTGCTGCGTCACATCGACCCCGGCACCGCACCGCGCCTGACCTCCTGGGCACTGGACATGTACGCGCACCTGGTGATGCGCCATGGAGCGGGGGCGCTCGGCCTTTCGCCCGCCGATGATCCGCCCGTACGCCGCCGGAGGCGGAAGGGAGACCGGCGTCGGGTGAGCCGGGGCTGCCATCGGCTCGATCTCGTGCTGCGTCCCGGTCAGGAAAGGGAGCTGTACGACAGGCTGCGGCCGTGCCTTCGTTCCGCCCGGGAGCGGCAGGACTTCGCCGTCGCCGTCGTGCTGGCCCGTTCGCTGCGGCGCCGGGCGTTCGGGATCGAGGAGTTGCAGGACGATCTGCGCAGCGCGGCGCTGCACGCGCCGGAGCCGCTGGCCCGCGAGGCCGCCGGGCTCTGGCTGGCCGACGGCGCCCGCCGTGAGGAACGCGCCGTCGACCTGCTGGGAGCGGATCCGTCCATGATCGCCCTGCCCCAGGTCTGGCGCGTGGTGGCGGGACGCCGCACGGACCTGCTGACAACGGCGGCCGAGGGCGACGCCGGGTGGGTGTCGGAGCCCCCCGCCGGGTTCGCGGGGCGCTGGACACCGGCGCAGCGGGACCGCGTCCGCGCCCTGCTCGGGCGGGTGATCGCCGACGAGACGACGGCCCTCCAGCGCAGGGTGAACGCGATGGCGTGGCTGGGCCGTCTCACCGGGAGCGCCGACGAACTGGCCGCGTGGGCGGAGCACGACGACACCGTCATCGCCGAAGCGGCACTCGGTGCGCTCGCCCATGGAGACGAGCCTGAGCGCGCCCTTTCGGTCCTGCTGGCCCACGGCCGTGGTCACGCCTCCCGTACCGTCGTGGCCGCCATGGCACGCTGCTGTGCGGCGATACCGCCGTCCCGGCTGGCGCCTGTGCTGGAGGCGGCGCTGACCGGCCCGAACAGCAAGGTGACCGTGCGCAAGCAGGCCGCGTTGCAGCTGGTGCGCAACCGGCCTCCCGGCGCGGTCGACATCCTGCTGGACGCCTGGAACGACCCGGGCCTGCACCGGGACGTACGGGTGAGCGTCGCCACGGCGCTCCGCCGCATCCCCGAGGACGCTCGCGCGTTGCGCGCCCTCGATGCGGCGGTGGAGGTCTACGCCGGCGGGCCGCTGTTCCGGGCGCTGTGCCAGGCACAGCCGTGGGAGTACGCGCCATCGCACAGGCCCGCCTATGCGGCGCTCGTTCTGCGGCTGCTCGACGCGGCCACCGACCCTGGGGTCCGGTTCCGGGCGGCCAAGGCGTTCAGAGTTTGGGCCGAGTGGTACGAGGGCGGTTACGACACGGTCCTCGAGGCGGTCGCCGACCCCGCCGACCCGGACGGCGACGAACGGCTGCCGGTGTTCATGGCGTTGCTGTCGAGCGGGCAGGTCGACGACCAGGTCCTGCCCGTACTGGAACGCCTGCTGACCGCCGGTTCCCGGCCCCGTGCCCGCGACCGCATCGTCACGATCGCCAGAGGGCTGACCGAACCGCGTCAAACCTCCGGAAGCCGGGACCTGGCGCGGCGGGCCGCCGATCTCCTGGCCGGGCATCCCCGCTATCTCGCCCAGGCCACGTCGATCATGGTCCAGCTCCTTCCCGAACCCGATGACGATCCGCGGTTCCCCGACCGGCTCGCCGACGAGCTGTGGCGGCTGGCCGACGCGCTCAGGGACCGTCCGGTTCTGGCCACGCGCACCTTCGGCCGACCGCTCACCTCCCGGATCAGCTCCTACGGCCGGCAGGTCATTCCCCCGGACGCCCTGCTGCCCGCCGCCCGGCGGCTCGCGGCGGAGGGACACCTCGTCGCCGAACTGCTCGCCCTGGCCATCACCGACAGTGCCGGTCTCGCCTCCGGCTGGACGGCCCCCTGGCGCGAGGTGCTCGACGGGCTGCGCCGTTCACCGCGTGTCGAAATCCACTCGGAGGCATGGCACATCACCCTTCCCGACCCGTGACGACGCCGATCACGAGCCCGCCGGTCCCGCAACCGGCCCGGGGAGCGGTCGCGGGAGCGGCGGCGGGAAAGCGCGGATTCGCGGGACGCCGGGTGCCATGCACGCATACGATCGGCCTGCGATGTGAAACGTGTTCCAGACAGGGGGCGCGCGGTGGCGGACGTGAACGAACGGCCGGAGGAGTGGGCCTCCCGGGGCATCGACATCACCAAGCCCAGCATCGCGCGGGCCTACGACGTCGTGCTGCACGGCAAGGACAACTTCGAGGCCGACCGGGCGTTCGTCGCCGAGATCGCCAGGCTGATCCCGGAGATCTACGACGTCGCCGCCTACAACCGCCAGATCCTCGGGCGCGGGGTGCGGTTCCTGGCCGAGCAGGGCATCCGCCAGTTCCTCGACCTGGGCTCGGGCCTGCCCACGGTGGAGAACACCCACCAGGTCGCCCAGCGCGTGGCCCCCGACGCCAACGTCGTCTACGTCGACAACGACCCCATCGTCCTGGCCCACGGGCGGGCGCTGCTGGCCGAGAACGACCACACCACCGTGGTCACCGCCGACCTGCGCGATCCCCGGTCCGTGCTGAACGACCCGGACGTCACCCGGCTCATCGACTTCGACAGGCCGGTGGCGGTCCTGCTGGTGGGCATCCTGCACCACCTGCACGACGACGAGGACCCGCAGGGCATCGTCAAGACCTACATGGACGCGGTGCCGTCCGGCAGCCACCTGTTCGTCACCCACTTCTGCGCCTCCAGCCAGGAGGCGCGCGACGCCGAGAAGCAGTACCTGGCGCTGCTGGGCACCGGCCGTTTCCGCACCGTCGAGGAGATCACCGCCTACTTCGACGGCCTGGACCTCCTGGAGCCCGGCGTCGTCCCGCTGCCGCTGTGGCGCCCCGACGGCCCCGTCCCGCCCGAGAGCGAACTGACGGTCGGCCAGAAGCTCATGTACGGCGGCATCGCCCGCAAACCCTGACCGGCGCCTGCCCGGACACCGGCCGGGTGGGCGGGCCCGCCCTCGGCTCCACGCCCTCGGGCGATGCGGTGTCTCGCGCGGGAGGAGGACCGTGCGGGCGCGGCGATGACCACTTCAGTCAATGTGCGTGGAATCGATTGCCAGCTCGTTCTACTCTGCCGTAGCTTTTCCACCGGCGGTCGGAGATGACCGTTGCGGCACGAAACGCGCCGGACGCGATGTTGGGAGATCACCGGTGGAACGGCAGCCACGTCCTGAGCCCCTCGTCCTCGATCCCACGGGGAGGGACATCCACGCGGAGGCGGCCGAGCTGCGCGAGCGCGGCCCGGCGACCCTGGTGGAGCTGCCGGGGGGCGTGGTGGCCTGGGCGGTGACCGAGCACGAGGCGCTGCGGCGGCTGCTGGCCGATCCGCGGGTGTCCAAGGACCCGTACCGGCACTGGCCCGCGTGGATCAACGGGGAGATCCCGCAGGACTGGCCGCTGCAGCTGTGGGTGTCGGTGCGGAACATGTTCACCGCGTACGGCGAGGAGCACCGGCGGCTGCGCTCGCTGGTCTCCAAGGCGTTCACCCCGCGCAGCACCACCGCGCTGCGCCCGCAGATCGAGGAGATCACCGCCGACCTGCTCGACCGGCTGGCGGCCGTGCCCGCGGGCGAGCGGGTGGACCTGCGCGAGGAGTTCGCCTATCCGCTGCCGATCGAGGTGATCTGCCGGCTGTTCGGCATCCCCGAGGACTCCCGTCCGCGGCTGCGCACGCTGGTCGACGGGGTGTTCAACACCTCCGCCACGGCCGAGGAGGCGGCGGCCAACGTGCAGGAGCTGTACGCCGCGCTCACCGAGTTCGTCGCGTTCAAGCGCAGCTCCCCCGGCGACGACCTGGCCTCCGGGCTCATCGCCGCCCGCGACCAGGACGGGTCGCGGCTGGAGGAGAACGAGATGGTCGACACGCTGATCCTGCTGATCTCGGCGGGTCACGAGACCACGGTCAACCTCCTCGACCACGCCATCACCGCGCTGCTGACCCATCCCGACCAGCTCGACCTCGTCCGCGCCGGGGAGGCGACCTGGGACGACGTCATCGACGAGACGCTGCGCTGGCAGCCCCCGGTGGCGAACCTGCCGCTCCGGTACGCGGTCGAGGACGTCGAGGTGGCCGAGGGGGTGACCATCCCGAAGGGCGACGCGATCCTGGCCGGGTACGCCGCCGTCGGCCGCGACCCCGCGCTGCACGGTTCCGACGCCGACCGCTTCGACATCCGGCGCGAGAACAAGGACCATCTGTCGTTCGGGCACGGCGTCCACTACTGCCTGGGCGCGCCGCTGGCCCGCATGGAGGCCGCGATCTCCCTGCCGGCCCTGTTCGAGCGCTTCCCCGACCTCTCCCTGGCGGTGCCGCCGGGCGAGCTGCAGCCGGTCGCGTCGTTCATCTCCAACGGCCACCGCACGCTGCCGGTGTACCTGCACAAGCCGAACGGCGGCTGACCCGCGCCCCGGCCGGAGCCGGTGCACGCGGCGGACGTCAAGCCCCAGGTCTCACCGATCGCCGCGCGCGGCTCGGTGATCTTTGCCATCTCCTTTCGACGCGCGGTGTGATCAGATGCCGACACTCGGATGTCGGAGACAGGAGGGGAAGACGTGGGTCGTCCAGTTGTGTTGGCGGCGCTGACCGCGGCGGCGGCGGCCGCGGTCACGGTCGGGATCGCGGGGCCCGCCTCGGCGATCAACTCGTACAACGCGGAGCCGGCGCCGGAGCGCACCGAGGTCGGGGCGCTGGTCGTGCAGTACGACCGGGACGGGGATCCGGGCACTCCGGACGTCGTCCGGTGGACCTGCTCGGGGACGATGATCTCCGCGGACGTGTTCCTGACCGCGGCGCACTGCACCGTGGGGCGCCCGGCGGGCACCAGGTTCTACGTCTCGCTGGCGCAGGACGTGCAGGGCGCGATCGACGCGTCCAACGCCCTCGGCGGGACGCCGGAGCAGATCGCCGCGCGGGTGGGCGTGGAGGGGACCGCCCACTCCGATCCCGCGTACCCCGGGACGCAGTCGGACTCGCACGACATCGCGGTGATCACGTTCGACCGGCGGCAGAGCGCCGAGCTGGCCAGGCGGTGGAGCTTCACTCCGGCGACGCTGCCGGGCCGCGGCCAGTTGTCCGCGCTCGGATCCCGCGCGCTCGACGACCGGCCGTGGCTGGTGGTGGGGTACGGCACCCAGGAGGCGGTGAACGGTCCCGGCGGGCACACCCATCCCGGCGGGGGCGTGCGGATGAAGGCGACGCTGGACTTCAACGCGATCAACCCGACCTGGGTTCGCCTGGCGATGAACGAGAGCCGTGAGCTCGGCGGCGCCTGCTACGGCGACTCCGGCGGGCCGAACTTCGTCGAGCTCGACGGCAGGCTCGTGCTCGCGGGGACGACGATCACCGGCGACGTCCCCTGCAAGGCGACCAACGTGACGTACCGGACGGACAGCGACAGCGCCCGCACCTTCCTCGGCCGCTTCGTCACGCTCCCGTGACCGCGGGCCCGGTGTCTCCGGACCATGAACGGCCCGGAGACACCGGTCTCGTCCTTGGACGAGACCCCGCCGGCAGCTCGGTGATCATGGATCGGGTGCTGGAGGCGTTCCGGGCGGAGGCGACGCGGCTGGCCGAGGCCGCCTCGGGGTGGACCGAGCGGGAGTGGGACCTGCCCACCCGGTGCGCGCCCTGGCGGGTCCGGGACCTGTTCGGTCACGTCCGGGTCGTGATCGCCTGGTTGCCCGGGATGCTGGCCGGAGCGTCCCCGGACCGGGCGCGGGTGTCGGCCCGGCAGTACTACCGGCCCGACGGGCGGTTCTCGGCGGACGCGAACGACAGGCGCGTCTCCCTGGCCCGGGAACACGCCGCCGCGTGGCCGGACGGCCGCGCGCTCGCCGAGGACTTCGCCGCCGCCTGGCGGCGGGTGCATCGCCTGTGCGGCGCGGAACCGGCCGGCCGGGTGGTGCGGACCCGGCACGGGGACGCCATGCTGCTGTCGGAGTTCCTGATCACCAGGGTGGTCGAGGTCGCCGTGCACGGGCTGGACCTGGCCGCCGCGCTGGAACGCGAGCCGTGGCTGACCCCGCAGGCCGGTTCGGTGGTGGAGGAACTGCTGACCGGCCGCTCCGACACCACCGCCCGGCGGACGCTGGGCTGGGACCGGGCGACCTTCCTGAACAAGGCCACCGGGCGCCTGCCGCTCACCGCCGAGGAGACCCGGCGGCTGGACGAGCTGGACCTGCACTGGCTCGCCCTCGGCTGACCGGTGCGCCGTGCGGCCGGGGATATCGAACTAGAACAAGTTCTATTATGCTGCCGGCATGCGGTTCAGCTATGCCGAGGCGATGACCGATCCGTCCTACCACCTGCCGCTGGCGCGGGCCGCGGAGGCGGCCGGGTACGCGGGGATGACCGTGGCGGACTCGCTGGTCTACCCGCGCGAGTCGGACTCGGCGTACCCGTACACCGCGGACGGGAGCCGGGAGTTCCTGGAGGACAAGGCCTTCCTGGAGCCGTTCTCGCTGATCGCGGCGATGGGGGCGGTGACCTCGACGATCCGGTTCGTTCCGTTCGTGCTCAAGCTGGCGGTCCGGCCGCCGGTGCTGGTGGCCAAGCAGGCGGGCTCGGTGGCGTTCCTGACCGGCGGGCGGCTGGCGCTGGGGGTGGGGCTGAGCCCGTGGCCGGAGGACTTCGCGGTCATGGGGGTGCCGTGGGAGCGGCGCGGGCGGCGGATGGACGAGGCGATCGAGGTGGTGCGGGGGCTGACCCGCGGCGGCTACTTCGAGTACCACGGCGAGTTCTTCGACCTGCCGGCGGTGAAGATGACGCCCGCCCCGGACGGGCCGATCCCGATCCTGGTCGGCGGGCACAGCGAGGCGGCGCTGCGCCGGGCGGCGCGGCTGGGCGACGGCTGGATGCACGGCGGCGGCGACCCCGCCGAGCTGGACCGGCTGCTGACCAGGCTGAACGAGCTGCGCGTCGAGGAGGGCACGGCGGACCGGCCGTTCGAGATCCATGTGATCTCGCCCGACGCCTACTCGGTGGACGGGGTGCGGCGGCTGGCCGACAAGGGCGTCACCGACGTGATCGTGGGATTCCGCGACCCGTACGTCAAGGGGCCGGACACCCAGCCGCTGGCGACGAAGATCGAGCGGCTGGAGCGGTTCGCCGAGGCGGTGATCGCCAAGATCACCCCTTGACCCAAAACGAGAACTCGTTACAGTTTTGCTCGTGTCCCGCATCGTCTGGGAGGCGCCGGACGGCGACCATCCCGCCCGCCGCGCCGCCCGCTCCTCCATGGCCGCGGTCGTCGACGGCCGCCGGGACGACTGGCTCGCGCTGTTCGCCCCGGACGCGGTCGTGGAGGACCCGGTGGGACCGTCGATGCTCGATCCGGAGGGTCGCGGTCATCGGGGGACCGACGAGATCCGCCGGTTCTGGGACCGGCACATCGCCTCGGTCGACGCCTACTGGTTCCACGTGTGGGACTCGTTCGCGAACGGACCGTGCTGCGCGAACGTCGTCACCATCACGACCGCGATGGACCGCGGCACGACCATGACCATCGACTGCGTCATCGTCTACACCGTCGACGACGACGGCCTGATCACGTCCCTGCGCGCCCACTGGGAACCGGACCGCGCCATGGCCACGCTCAGCTCCCCGGCTCGAAGTACACACTGACGACGACGCGGCCCTCCGAGAGCTCAAAAGGGTCCGGAAACGCCGTGGAGCCCCCGGAGGCGTCTCCGGGGGCTCCACTGAACCTTTTCCGCCGCCGTCGTGCCGCGGCGGCCGACCGCGGTGATCCGGCCGGTTGCGCAAGGTCCCTGATCGATGGCGGCGGTGGTCAGGTCAGGCGGGGCGTCCCGGCCGCGACCCTGATCCGCCGGGCGCTCTCGGTCAGTTGTGCGAGCCGACGACCGGGGCGATCACGTCGCCGGACGTGGTGCGCTCGTAGTCGTCGTAGCCGTTGTCGTCGTCGTAGCCGTGGTCGTCGTAGTGGTCCTTGTCGTGGTGGTCCTTGTCGTAGTGGTCCTTGTCGTCGTGGTGGCCGTGGTCGTGGTGCTTGCCCTTGTGGTGGTGGTCGTGACCGTGGTCGTGGTGGTGACCGTGGTCGTGGTGGTGGCCGTGGTCGTGGTGGTGCTTGTGGTAGTGCTCGTGGTAGTGCTTGTGGTGCTTCTTGTGATGCTTGCACTTGCACTTGCACCTGCGGTGGCAGTCGCCGGCCTTGCGCAGGCCCGCCTGGGTCGCGTCCACGGCGACCGAAGCGGTGGCGCCGTAAGCGGCCCGGTCCGCCGCCAGCGCGGACGGTGCCGCGAGCAGGGCGCCGCCGAGCACGAAGGACGCGAGGCCGGCCATAGCCAGTTGCTTGTTCATCTGAGCCCTCTGCTTCATCGCTAGAAGTGCTTTCGGCTGCGTTGATGCAGCGCCTCAGACGTAACACGCACCCCGGTCAGCGCTGTAGGCAGCCCCGGTTAAAAACTGCGCATTTGGCCGGTCCTTGCCGTGTCCACCACCATAAAAGAACCATGAAATGACCCTCTTTGCGCGACACGCCGCTTATCACCGGACGGCCCGTTCCGTGAAGGCTCGCCGCGTGGCGGCGGAATCTCCGGTGACCGCCCGCGGCCCGGCGCGGGCCCGCTCCCGAAGTCGCCGCTCATCGCGTATCCCGCACGCCACTGCCTGCCGGAACGTCCGTTCCGAGCCAGGCCGGCCACGCGCGGTCGCAGATGGGGTTCACCGAGCGGGAACCCCTGTCAGGGGCCGCCTCGCGCGGTGCGAGTCATGGGGCTCGGATTTCCACGCCCCGGCCCCGGGGCGCGGGTCGATGGAATTTCCATCAGAATCCCGCCGGTGGTCCTCGTCGATCCGGCCCTGCGGCCTCTCCTCGGTGACACCATGGACGCGCGCCACCGAAGACGGTGGTCCGTGACCCTCCTCGTCCATGTCGTGAAACAGATCCCGCCATTGATGGAGAGCGCGGCGAGAGCTCCTGCGGGATTCCCTCACGCAGTCACTTCCTGCAGACCCCGAACGGTTCCGGCCCGTTGTCCCCGGTCTTCCAGACGAGCACGTCGTCCATGCGTTCGCGCAGACCTTGGAGCACGGTCTCGAAAAGGAACGCGATGACTGATGCCGTAGGTCCGGCCGGGACTCACGCCGGTCTGCTCGTTTCCACCAGCCAGCGCAGCAGGCGCGTCCGGTCGGGGCCGAGGGCGGGGGCGGCGGTGGTGAGCAGGGTGCGGATCCGCTCCCGGGCGGCCGGTGACGGGGGCGTGTACGCGGTGGCGGAGTCCCGCCGCATCCAGGCGACCAGGTCGGCGCGGCCTCTGGCGGCGAGTTCGGGGTCGGGGTCGGTGATCAGGACGAGATCGGCCTCCACCCGGGTCCAGGCGTCCCGGGACCGCAGCAGGCGGTGCGCGCCCAGCCGGACGTGGCGGGGCCGTTCGCCGTTCAGCAGTTCCCACAGCCGACCGGTGAGCGGGAGGCCGGGTTCGCCGCGCAGCGCCCGGGTCACGGCGCGGACCACCGCCGGGGCGGGGTCGGTGAGCATCGCCGCGATCGGATCCATCGGCCCGCCGAGCCGGCGGACCGCCCGGACCGCCTCCGCCCGGACGCGCGGCCGTCCGTGCCCTAGCAGCGGCAGGAGCAGATCGACGTCGTCGGCGGTGCCGCACTCGCCCAGCCCTGCCACCGCCCCCGGCGAGACCTCACCCGTCCGTGAGTCCGCCTCCGAGCCCGCCGACACAGCGGCGCGGTAAAGCCCGGCGGGATCTTCGCCCGCGCGGCGGACGGCCCACTGGGCGGTGGCGCGCAGCAGCGTCGAGCGGGTCCGCAGGAACGCGACGCCCGCTTCCGGGCGGCCGATCTCCACCAGCCCGGTGAGCGCCTCGACCCGCACCCGGGCACAGCGCGCTCCCAGCAGCCGTTCCAGCCGGGCGGCGTCCCGTTCCCGTGCGGCGGTGCGCGCGACGGCCGCGGCGCAGCGGACCCGGCTGACCGGGTCGATCTCGGTCAGCGCGGCGTGGACCAGGGCGTCCTGGCCGGCCCGGCCGGAGTCCAGCCAGATCTGGTGGGCGGCCCGCCGGGTCCGCAGGTCTGTCGCGGCGCGGGCGGCGGCGAGCGTGGCGTCCGGGGCGGCGGCCAGCGCCCGTGCCACCGCGGTGAACGCGTGGTCCCCGCGCAGCCGGGCGCGCAGCAGGACCGCCACGCCCAGGACTGTCGCGGCCTGTTCCGGGGAGAGCACGCCGGGGGCGGCGAGCATCTCGTCGAGCGTCCGCCGGGCCTGCTCGCGCACCGGCGGAGCCCAGTCGGCGGTGCGGATCATCAGAACGGGCAGCAGCCGCGGGTCCGTCCGCACGGCCTCGGACCGCACGGCCCATTCCCGTTCCCTGCCGTTTCGGGAGCAGGCCGCCAGCAGAGCCGCCAGCGGACGCGGCCCGCCGACCACCACCCGCCACCGCCCGGTCGCGTGATAGGCGGACGCGGCGCGCAGTTCGTCGTCGAGCCGCGGCCACAGCGCCGGGGGCGCGGCCGTCAACGCCGTCAGCGCCTGCTCGGCGGCCTGCCGGTCCCTCGCCGCGTCGACGAGCCGTCCGGCCAGTTCCCACCGTTCCCCGGCCCGGTCCGCAGCCGCCGCGACCAGTGCGGGCCAGTCCGTCACGAGCCCCTCCGCCACCAGCCGCGCTGTGGAGACCGTACGGGCTCCTCCTCGATCTCCACGACAGCGGGCGCCCCGGCGGGTTCGGGCTCGGCGACCCAGCCCGCGGTCAGGATCAGGCCGCTGGTCCGGTGGACGGTGAGGAACCCGAAGGGACGGTCGAAGCGGACTTCGATGACCTTGACCCGGTAGGTGCTCGAAGGGGGCGCCGCCCCGCCCGGAACGGCGGTGAAGGCGGTGACCGCGGCGGCCTCGAAGCCCAGCGCCTGGAAGGAGGCGAGGGCGTCCTGCCGGGCCTGGCCGATGGCCAGCGGTTCGGCGCTGATGCCGGGGAAGTGGCCCCGCCCACGGTCGGTCACGCTCTGCAGGCCGAACACCTCGGGCACCTTGAGCAGGTCGTGGGAGGAGGTGACGGTGAACCGCGGCACCGCCTGGTACAGGACGTCACCGGGGGTGAAGCTCTCGACCGTCCGGACGACGACCCCGGGTGCGGCGTCCCCCTCGGGCAGGGCGGAGCCGCCGGTGATCCGGTGCCGCCCGGCCAGCGCGGCGACGCCCGCGGCGAGCACGTCCCCGGCGGACCGGGCGGGGTCGCCGAGCAGCAGGTGGACGTCGATCTCCCCCGAACCCGCGACGCGCAGCATGGTCAGCGGCCCGCCCGGGGCGTCGGCCGCCCGCAGGTCGTCGAACGTCCAGAGGGCACGCCGAAGCACGGCGATCTCCCGATCGGCCCAGGGCCCGGCCGCCGGCCGGTCCGGAACCTCGCTGAACGGGTGGTCCCAGGCCGTGCGGACGGTGAGCGCACCGGCCAGCACCAGCCGCGTGTCCTCGTCGATCTCGACGGGCATGGCGGGGATGAGCCCGCCGGTCCGCTCGTCCGCCCAGGCGTTCAGCCGTTCCTGGTCCTCGCGGGGCTTCCCGGTCAGCTCGCCGCGGGTGCCCGCCGGGATCTGCCCGGCCCATTCCGGGCGCAGCGGCAACCCCACCCCGGTCCACAGTCCCAGCGCGGACCGGACGGCCGGTGACGCGTCCAGCACGCCCAGAACCTCCCGGGCGGCCCGGGCGGCGCCGGCGGCGTCCACCCCGACGGCCTGCTGCAACTCGTCCCGCCCCGGCCCGGCGGCGCCCTCGGCCAGGAACGCCAGCAGCGGCCAGACCCCCGCCCCGGAGAACACGACCGACTCCGTCCCCGAGCAGGCCGCCGCGGCCCACCGTACGGTCAGCGCATTGACCGATTCGATCAGCGATCCCCCGTCATGCCCCATTTCAACGCCCTTCGCCGTCACCGCCTCGGATGCGTGATCGTCCCACCGGCCCACCCGCCCGGACAACGCGATTCCGGCCCGTTCGCCCCGGAACGCCGGGATCGCGGTGCGGGTGAGGCGGGGCATCGCCCGGCCGGGCCTGCGGCTTCTAGAGTTGGCGCGTGCCGAGTCACCGCATTCTGGTCGTGGAGGACGAACCGGCCATCGCCGACGCGGTGGCCGAGCGGCTGCGGGCGGAGGGCTTCGACGCCGCGGTCGCCCGCGACGGGCTCGGCGCCGTCGAGCGGTTCCGCCGGTACCTGCCGGACCTCGTCGTGCTGGACGTCATGCTGCCCGGCCTGGACGGGCTGGAGGTCTGCCGGCGGATCCAGGCCGAGCGGCCCGTGCCGGTGCTGATGCTCACCGCGCGCAGCGACGAGACCGACCAGCTCGTCGGGCTGGGCGTCGGCGCCGACGACTACCTCACCAAGCCGTTCAGCATGCGGGTGCTGGTCGCCCGGGTGCGGGCGCTGCTGCGCCGGGTCGAGCGGGTGCGGAGCGGGCCGCATCCGGTGGTGCGGCTCGGCGACCTGGAGGTGGACCGGGCGGCGCGGCGGGTCCGCCGGGACGGGGCCGAGGTGCATCTGACGCCGACGGAGTTCGAGCTGCTGGCCTTCCTGGCCGGCTCCCCCGGCACCGTGTTCTCCCGGGCGCAGTTGCTGGAACGGATCTGGGGCTGGGCGGACGGGGCGGGGACGCGCACGGTCGACAGCCATGTCAAGGCGCTGCGCCGCAAGCTCGGCGGCGAGGTCATCCGGACCGTGCACGGCGTCGGGTACGCGCTGGAGGCCCCGTGACGATCCCCCGTCCGCTCGATCCGCTGCGCTCCATCAAGCTCAAGCTGGGCCTGCTGGTGGTGGCCAGCACCTGCGCCACCGCCCTGGTCCTCAAGGAGGCGCTGGAGGCGGGCATCCGGGGCAGGTACGCCCTGCCGGTCGCCGTGCTCGTCTCGCTGGCGGTCACCCAGTTCCTGGCGCACGGCATGACGTCCCCGCTGCGCCAGATGACCGCGGTGGCGCGGGCGATGGCCGAGGGACGCTACGACCGCCGGGTGCGGGCCAGCTCCCGCGACGAGGTCGGCGAGCTGGCCCGCGCCTTCAACAGCATGGCCGACGAGCTGGCCGAGGTGGACCGGCGGCGGCGCGAGTTCATCGCCAACGTCTCCCACGAGCTGCGGACGCCGATCAGCGCCCTGCACGCCCAGCTGGAGAACATCGCCGACGGGGTGACACCGGCCCGGCCGCAGACGCTGCGGGTCGCGTTGGACCAGACCGAACGGCTCGAACGGCTGGTGGCGCAACTGCTCGACCTGTCCCGCCTGGACGGGGGCGGGCGGTTCCTCGACCGCGCCCGCTTCGCCGTACGGCCGTTCCTGGACGACGCCGTCGAGCAGGCGCGGATCGCGCATCCGCAGGTCCGTTTCACGGCCGAGGCGCCCTCCGGCCTGGCGGTGCGGGCCGACCGGGACCGCCTGCACCAGGTGGTGGCCAACCTGCTGGACAACGCCGCCCGGCACGGCGGGGGCACCGTCGTCGTCACCGCCCGGGCGGTGCGCGCCGGGCTGGTGCTGGAGGTCGCCGACGACGGGCCGGGCATCCCGCCGGACCAGCGGGACCGGGTGTTCGAACGGTTCTCCCGCGGCGACTCCTACGGCTCCGACGGCGGCACCGGCCTCGGCCTGGCCATCGCCCGCTGGGCGGTGGAGCTGCACGGCGGACGCATCGAGGTGGTCGACCCCCCGGCCGGCTCGGCGCGCGGCTGCCGGATCCGGGCGCTGATCCCGGACGCGGGCTGATCTTCACAACCCCTTCACAGAACCCGCGCCGGACCCCCACCGGCGATGATCGTCAGGGCGGTATCCAGGTCGGTGACCGACCTGGAGGAGCCCCCCATGCGAGTGAAGATGATCCTGCCCGCGCTGACCGAGGCGACCTCGCCGCTGTTCCGCCCGATCAAGTACTCGCTGTTCCCGCCGCTCGGGCTGGCCACGCTGGCCGGCTACCTGGACCCCGACGACGAGGTGACGATCACCGACGAGCACGTGCAGAAGGTCGACACCTCCGACGAGCCCGACCTGGTGGTGATCCAGGTCTACATCACCTCCGCGCGCCGCGCCTACGAGCTGGCCGACCTGTACCGGGCGCGCGGCGCGTACGTCTGTCTCGGCGGCCTGCACGTGACGTCGCTGCCCGAGGAGGCCGCCCGCCACGCCGACACCGTCTTCACCGGGCCGGGCGAGGACACCTGGCCGCGTTTCCTGGCCGACCTGCGCGCCGGGCGGCCGGCGCCCCGCTACGACTCCACCGAGCGCACCCTGACCGGGCTGCCGCCCGTCCGCCGCGACCTGATCGACCGGAGCCGGTACCTGGTGCCGAACTCGATCGTGGTCTCCCGCGGCTGCCCGCACGTGTGCGACTTCTGCTACAAGGAGGCGTTCTTCGAGGGCGGCAAGTCGTTCTACACCCAGACCGTGGACGCGGCGCTCGCCGAGATCGACCGGCTGCCGGGGCGGCACCTGTACTTCCTGGACGACCACCTGTTCGGCAACGCCCGCTTCGCCGCCGCCCTGTTCGACGGGATGCGCGGGATGGGGCGGCTGTGGCAGGCGGCCGGGACGGTGCAGACGGTGCTGCGTCCCGGGCTGCTGGAGAAGGCCGCCGAGTCGGGGCTGCGCAGCCTGTTCGTCGGCTTCGAGACCGTCAACACCGCCAACCTGGCCGAGCAGCGCAAGTGGCAGAACATCGACCGGGACTACGGCGCGGCGATCCGGCGGCTGCACGACCACGGGGTGATGGTCAACGGCAGCTTCGTCTTCGGGATGGACCACGACGACGCGAGCGTGTTCGACCGCACCGTCGAGTGGGCGATCGGCAACGGCATCGAGACCGCCACCTTCCACATCCTCACCCCCTATCCCGGCACCCGCCTGTACGAGCGGATGGCCAAGGCGGGGCGGCTGCTGCACTCCGACTGGGACCGCTACGACACCCGCCACGTCGTCTTCGAACCGGCCCGGATGACCGCCCGCCAGTTGGAGGACGGCTACTGGCGGGCCTACCGCGACTTCTACCGCTGGGGGTCGATCCTGCGCGGCGCCGCCACCAAGCCGACCCTGGCGGGCAGGATGCGCCACGTCGCCTACGCGGGCGGCTGGAAGAAGTTCGAACCCGCCTGGGACCTGGCGATCAGGGCCAGGCAGGTCGGCCGCACCCTGCCGGTCCTGGAGACGATCCTGGCGGGCGGCCCCCGCTCACGCACCCGCCCCCGGCGGACCGAGGCACCGGACCCGGCCCGGCGACGGGAACTCTCCGTGTAACCGACGCGGCGTCCTGCCGCTCTCACAGGGGGTCCTCCCCGAGGCCCTGTCAGGGGCGGAAGTCGTCGACGTGATGCCGGGCCCACTGGGCGAACGTTCGCGCGGGCCGCCCCGTCACCTCCTGCGCGGTCGGCAACGGCCCGTACGCCGACAGGTCGATCTCCTCCCGTTCGGACGGATCGGCCGGTGCCCCGGAGTAGTCCTCGAACCCCAGCAGGAAGTCGGCGTTCTCGGCCGCGAACCCGCCCTGACGCAGGTAGGTCTCCCGTGCCCGCTCCGGGGTGACCCGCTCGAACCCGATCCGCCGTCCGAGCGCCTCCCCGATCAGGCGGATCTGCTCGCGGTGGGTCAGGAACTGCGGCCCGTTGAGCGGGTAGGCCCTGCCCTCGTGCCCGTCCTCCAGCAACGCCGCCGCCGCGACGTCGGCGATGTCGTCCTCGTGCACCGGGCACCAGCGCGCGTCGGGGAACGGGTCGCGCACCACGCCCTCGGCGCGGATCGACGGCCCCCACAGCCACAGCTTGTTCAGCATGAACTCGCCCGGCCGCACATGCGTCCACGCCACCCCCGACGCCTCGACGGCCCGCTCGACGGGAAGATGGAAGTCGGTGTACGCGACGGCAAGAACGCCGCGCATCCGCCTCGCCGAACGGGCCGGAACCGTCAGCCCGGCCTGCCATGATCGGCTCTCGGCCTCCGGCCGCCCCGAGAGCATCCACCGGACCCACCACTCCGGCCGACAGAGGAGAGAGCCGTGGGCGTCATCTTCGAGTACTTCCGCGCCGCGGATCGCGACACCGCCCGCGCCCGCCTGCTGAGCACCCCGTACGGGACGCCCGAGCCGGCCGTGGACGCCGTCGACACCAAGGGCTACGACCCGTTCGTCGTCATGGGACGGCTCATGGCGCTCGTCCTGAACCGGCCGTGGAGCCCCGACCTCGTCAGCGAGGAGATCATCTGGCCCGAAGAGCCCTACCCCGAGAACGAGGAGGACCTCCCGGAGGACTCCCCCTGGAACTCCGGCGTCGTCCTGGTGGAACTGCCCGCCTCGTTCAGGGACGCCTTCGCCGACGTGGACGACTACGCGCTGCCGTGGATCGCCGACCAATGGCACCGCATCGAAGAACTCGACGGCGGCGTGGACGCGGGCTTGGCCCTTGACTTCATCGAGGAGTTCGTGGCCTTCACCCGCCGCGCCGAGCAGGCCGGGGACCGGCTCTACTGCCTGATGGTCGCCTGATCGGTTCGTGCGGGGACGTTCGGGTGGGCGATGCCGGGCATGCGGCCCCGCGCCACCACCCCGCGTGTGCGCTCGCCGTCGTCGGGGTGGGGGCACGGATCCGGTGGTGCGGGGGCCGTGATCGCTGCTGGTGGTTTCAGAAGCCGATGGCTTCGCGGAGCAGCAGGACGGTGCCGCGTCCGGGGTGGGGTTCCGCGTTGAGGATGAGCAGGCGGTTGACGGCGCTGGGCTGCCCGTAGGCCACCTGGGCGCGGGCGCTTTCCAGCGGGAGGGCGTGGTCTTCGACGCGGCGCAGCGCGGTGTCCAGGTCGGGCACCACCTTCTGCGCCCCGACGATCCAGATCGCGCGGGCGGCGCCGCCGGCGTAGGCGGGCAGTTGGCTTCCGCTGTACGAGGCGACCACGAGGGAGCCGGTTTCGGTGAGCGCGGCGACGCTGCCCACGACGACGTCGGGGCCGGCGAGCATCCGCCGGATGTCGTCGGCGCGGGTGGCGCGGTCCATGGCCAGGGCGCGTGGCTTGACGGCCTGGTACCGCCCGCTGGTGTTGATGTCCTCATCGATGCCGGACAGGCGGAGGGTCTCGCTGGCCGCGGTGAACACGCCGGCGCCTTCGGGGATCAGCTCTTTGACGCGGGTACGCGCGGCGACGGCGTCGTCGAGGATTTCGGCGGTGAACCCGTTCGCCGTCAGCGCGGTGGCCGCCCGCTCCAGACGCCGCGCGGGCGCCGGGTCTGCGAACGGTGTCGCCGGAACGGGGATGGTCATGGTGCCTCCTGGTCGTGGGGTGCAGGTGGTGCCGGATCGGTGTCGCCCGGTCCGCGGGCGTGTTCCCGACCGGCGGGTCAGCGGGGGCCGTCTGCCGTCTGGGGCGCCGAGCCCGTCAGCGGACTGTGGTCCAGGTAGCGGACCTCGTAGACGCGTTCGGTGAACTTCCACCCTTCGCCGGTACGCCGGTAACGGTCGTGGTAGATGGCGTAGTTCAGGTGCGAACTGCCGTCGCGCAGGCGGATGAGCTCTTGGAGGTAGGCGCGGCCGGACGCGGTGTCGCCGTCCAGCCGGATCGTGCCCGGGTGGGTGGTCTGCACGAAGAGGGCCACGAGAGCCTCCCGCCGCTCGCGCCAGGCGCGGATCTGTTCCCGGCCGGCGAGTTCGACGGGAACGTTGGGCATCCGCAGCACGCCGTCCGGTGTGAACAGCGAGGCGATGCGGTCGTAGTCGCACATCATCGCCGCGTCGGTGAACTCGCCGCGCAGCGCCTCGATCTCGACGCGGTCGGCGACGGCCTGGAAGTCGCTCATCGTTCCCTCCTCGTCGCATCCAGGCCGGAGGGGCCGCGGTCGTTGATCGCGGCGTTCACAGGAGCCGGTCGTGAGGCCGCTGAGCTTCCCGTCCGCTGGATGCCGTGTTCTGCTCAGTGGCTACGACGACGCAGCCCGCCGGAATGTGAGGCGGCGCGTCGGCCTCACAGTTCGGCGCCGTATCTCGTCGTACTGGTGAGGACGGATGTGACCGAGGGAGTCGACGGCGCCATGACCAACCGATCCGAGCCGGGAGACGACCGGCCCGACCCGAGCCTGAGCGTCGTCATGAGCGAGCGGCGTCGGCTGATCAATCTCGCCTACCGGCTGCTGGGCTCCCTGGCCGAGGCCGAGGACGTCGTGCAGGAGACCTACGCCCGCTGGTACGCCCTGTCCCGGCAGCAGCAGGAGGCCGTCGCATCGGTCGGCGGCTGGCTGACGACGGTGGCCGGCCGCATCTGCCTGGACCTGCTCGGCTCGGCGCGGGCCCGGCGGGAACGCTACGTGGGCCAGTGGATCCCCGAACCGCTGCCCGAACCCACCGAGTGGATCACCGGACGGCCGGGCGCCGCGGCCGACCCGGCCGACCGGGTCACCCTGGACGAGTCGGTCACCATGGCCTTCCTCGTCGTGCTCGAATCGATGACCCCGGCCGAACGCGTCGCGTTCGTCCTGCACGACGTCTTCCGCTACTCCTTCGCCGACGTGGCCGAGATCGTCGGCCGCACCCCGGCGGCCTGCCGCCAGCTGGCCTCCTCGGCCCGCCGCCGCATCCGCGCCGCGCAGACCCCCACGACCCCGGCGGCGCGGCAGGCCGGCATCGTCCGGGCTTTCAAACAGGCTTGGGAGGCCAAGGACATCGACGCCCTCATCGGCCTCCTCGATCCCGACGCCACGGCGACCGGCGACGGGGGCGGCCTGGTCAGCGCCGCTCTCCACCCGATCGAAGGCGCCGAGCAGATCGCGCGCTTCCTCACCGACCGGATCAGCGCGGCGCCCGACGTGACGTTCCTGGAACGCATGGTCAACGGCAGGCCCGGCCTGGTGGCCCAGCTCGACGGCGTCACCGTGTCGGTGATGGCGTTCGACGTCGCAGGCGACCGGATCAAGCGCATCTGGACGGTGGTGAACCCCGACAAGCTCCGGCCCTGGACGACGGGTTGACCCTCGCCTCCATGCCATGGGTCCGCCGACGGCCCTGGGCTGACGCGTTCCCGTATCGCGGGATGAGACCAGCCCCGTTCTCGACTTCACCCGCAGCGAGTTGACTGCCCGTGAGCCCGCCATCCGCACGGCACCCCGGGCCGCCCCACGGCGCGGTGGTTCTGTCACTGCCGTGTGCGAGCATCGCGGGATGAGCGAGGAACTGTACGAGGCCGTCACCGGCTACTGCGAGGAGTTCCTGGGCAGCGTCAAGGAGTACCCGTTCGGCGAGTCCGCCGGTGTCTACAAGGTCGCCGGGAAGATGTTCGCCCTCATCGCCGAGGACGCCCGGCCGCCGAGGCTCAGCGTCAAACTCGACCCCGAGGAAGGGCTCGCGCTGCGCGCCGAGTACCCCGACCACGTCCTCCCCGGCTACCACCTCAACAAGCGGCACTGGAACACGATCGTCCTGGACGGCACCCTCGACTCCGACGAGGTACTCGCCCTGCTCAGACAGTCCTACGACCTGGTCGTCGCCGGCCTGCCCAAACACCTGCGCCCGCCCGCCCCGGACCGCTGACCCGCACCGCGCGGGACCTGCTCCCGCAAGCCGCCCACCCCTCCGCCATCTTCACCGGCCTTCCCCATCGGGAGGCGCCGGCCGTTGGCGTCGCGCCGCAAGGGCCGCGTTCGCGGCGGGTGGCCGGGGATGTGACGTGGCCCGTGGAACGGGCAGGGTCCCGTACGACGATGGGGGGCCTGCGATGAGCGAAGCGGTGAGGGAGACGGCGCGCCACGGCACGACGTGCGCGATCGTCGGTGGTGGGCCCGCCGGGATGGTGCTGGGCCTGCTGCTGGCCCGGGCGGGGGTGGAGGTCACCGTGCTGGAGAAGCACGGCGACTTCCTGCGGGACTTCCGCGGCGACACCGTGCATCCGACGACGCTGCGGCTGTTGGACGAGCTGGGCCTGTACGAGCGCTTCGCCGTTCTGCCGCACAGCGAGATCCATCAGGTGACCTTCGACCTGGACGGGGGCGAGAAGGTCGCCGTGGCCGACTTCGACCGCCTGCGCCTGCCTCGCCGCTATCGCTGCATCGCGATGGTGCCGCAGTGGGACCTGCTGAACCTGCTCGCCGAAGCGGGCCGGGACGAGCCGGCCTTCACCCTGCGCATGCGCACCGAGGCCGTCGGGCTGCTGCGCGAGTCCGGCCGGATCACCGGCGTGCGTTACCACGGCCCGGACGGGCCCGGCGAACTGCGCACCGACCTGACGGTGGCCTGTGACGGCCGCTGGTCCCTGTGCCGGCGCCAGGCCGGTCTCAAGCCCCGGGAGCATCCGGTGAACATCGACGCCTGGTGGTTCAAGATCCCCGTCGACGGCCCCATCGGCCCCTCCCTGCTGCCCCGCACCGCACCGGGCAAGGTGACCGTCGCGTTCCCGCGCGAGGGCTACCTGCAGATCGCCTACCTGGGACCCAAGGGCATCGACGCCCGGCTGCGGGCACGGGGCATCGAGGCGTTCCGCCGCGACATCCTCGAACTGATGCCCGAGCTGTCCGGATCGGTGGACGGCCTGCGGTCCATGGACGAGGTCAAGCATCTGGACGTGCGCCTGAACCGGTTGCGCCGCTGGCATACCGAGGGGCTGTTGTGCATCGGCGACGCCGCGCACGCCATGTCCCCTCTCGGCGGCGTGGGCATCAACCTGGCCGTCCAGGACGCCGTGGCCGCCGCGACGCTGCTGGCCGGGCCGCTGTCCCGGCGCCGCGTCACCGGCCGGGACCTGGCGGCCGTCCGGCGGCGCCGCCTGCTGCCCACCGTCGTGACCCAGACGCTGCAGCGCGTGCTGCACCGCCGGGTGGTCGACCCGATTCTGGCGGGCCAGAACGCCACTCCGCCCACAGCGGTGCTGGCCCTCATCAAGCGTTTCCCCCAGCTGTCAGCCGTGCCCGCCTACCTCGTCGGGGTCGGCATCCGCCCCGAACACGCTCCCCCGTTCGCACGCCGGGCACCACGCAGCCAGGCACCGGCCGCCTCCCCCCGGACCGGCCCGGCCAGTCGATCACATCCATGATCTGGCGCCGCAGGTGCTCGTCCTTGCCGTCCCGGTGCTCCTGTAGCAGCATCACGCAGGCGTCGATGGAGGCCGATCCGTACTGGGCCGAGCAGCCGAGCCGAGTCCGCCGACCCGGCCCTGCGCCGCCCTGCAGACCCTCAGCGAGAACGCCGCCACGACCGGACGCCGGACCAAGCCGACTTCGCCGCCCGCCCTGCTCCTACAGGCCGTTGGCGAGAACGCGACCACACCCCGGAGCCAGGCCAAGCCGCCCCCCGTGCCACGCTTCGCCCTGTCCCTACAGGCCCTTGGCGAGGATGACGACTCCGGTGGTGGCGGCGACCCGGTCCTTGGAGATCTCCTGGTACTCGGGTGAGTACGCCCACGCCTCAAAGGCTTCACGATCCTGGAACGACATGAGGATCACCTTGTCGTAGGGCCACTCGCCCTCGATGACCTCCGGCTGCTCGTCGACGGCCAGCAACCGCCCCCCGTACTTGACGAACACCTCCATGAACCTCGCGACGTAGGCGTCATAGCGCCCGCGGTCGTGGATGGAGATCTGGGCCAGGGCGTAAACCGTCATGCCCGAGAGCGTACCGAACGCAATTCGGCTTCAGGAGACCGCTCCGGGCGGTACCGGGTGGACGACCTCGCGCCGCCGTGGATCGCGGACCGGTGGCGCCGCATCGAGGAACGCGACGGCAGCGCGTACCCCTGCCCCGTCCCGCCCGGCCTCCCGGGTCAGGCGGTGGTTCGGGTCGCGGTGACCACCACCGTGGTGTAGCGCATCGTGAAGCCGCCGCCCACCGCGTCGATGGCGGTGCCGACGTCCGCGAGCAGCTCCTCCAGCTTGGCCGGCGGAAGCCGGGTGAAGACGCCATGGGTGGGCACCTGGTCCAGCCATTCGTCCCGGGTGTAGGAGTGCTCCCAGTCGAACCGCCACTGTTCCGGCTCGCCGAACGCGCCCGCTTTCTCGATGCCGTCGGCCGCCTTGGCGAGCAGCGGCGAGTACGCGTCCAGGGACTGCCCCGTCATGGCCCGGGGGTCCACCGGCGAGTCGGGCAGGATCCGCCGGTAGACCGCGACGAGCGCCTCCGCCACGTCGGGCGGGAGCTGGAACACGTTCCAGAACGCCGCCAACCGCCCGCCGGGGCGCAGCACCCGCGCCGCCTTGGCCGCTCCCGCGACCGGGTCGACCCAGTGCCAGGCCTGCCCGGCGATGACCGCGTCGAAGCCGCGGCCGGCGGGGTCCCAGTCCTCGAACGCGGCCACCTCGACCTCGACTCCGCGGCGCCGCGCGAAGTCGGCCATCCGCGCGTCGGGCTCCACCCCGAGCACCCGGCAGCCGGCCGCCTGGAACTGCCGGGCGTCTATGCCGGTGCCGCAGCCGACGGCGAGGACCTCGGGCCCGGGGCTGGCGGCGGCGATCCGCTCCACCATCACCTCGGGATAGCGGGGCCGGGTCCGGTCGTAGCGTTCGGCGTCCGCACCGAACGATTCGGCCATCTGCCTGGCCTGATGGGGCTCCGGCGCGGGAGGACGCGATCGTTGCGGGGGTATGGTGGGCATGCGCCCACAATAGTGGGCACGTGCCCACTCGGCTACGGAGGGACGCCTGGAATGCCGACAGGGGTGGCCATGCGCGACGCGCGCCGGCAACTGTTCGACGCCGCCGAGCGCATCCTGCTGCGGGACGGCCCGAACGCGCTGACCAGCCGGGCCGTCACCACCGAGGCGGGCTGCGCCAAGGGCGTCCTGCACCGGCATTTCGCCGACTTCGACGCCTTCCTCGCCGAACTCGTCCTCGACCGCACCGCCCGGATCGACGCCCAGGCCGCCGCCCTGCGCGAGTCCGCCGGAACCGGCACCGTCGCCGGCAACCTCGCCGACGCCCTGACCACCCTGTTCGGATCGGTCGCCCTGGCGATCATCGGCCTCGTCACCTTCCGTGACGGCCTGCGCGCCCGGCTGCGCCGGACCCGGCCGACCGGCGTCCCCATGCTGACCGAGGCGACCGCCATGCTCGCCGCCTACCTCACCGCCGAACGCGACCTGGGCCGCATCACCCCGGACGCCGACGTCGACACCCTCGCCCTCACCCTGATCGGCTCCGGCCATCTGCTGTTCGCCGGCCGTGAGGGCACACCCCCCGAGCCCGAGGCCGTCCACAAGGTCGTCACCACGATCCTCAACGGCGTCACTCAGGAACCCTGACCCGGCACGGCGGCGAACGGCTCCAGTGCCCCGCCGCCGGCGGACCCGGCGTGCAGCGGATCACGGGCGTTCGGCCGTGGCCTCGATTCCCGCCGCGCGCAAACGGGAGGCGAGGAGTTCCATTTCGGGGAGCGTCCCGGTGAGGGTTCCGGTCCGGATCCGCCGGAGCGTCTCCTTGGCCCGCGACAGGTCACCGCCCAGTTCGGCGCGCAGCACCTTCATCAGCGTGGTCGGGCGGGCCTGTTGAGCGCGGTGAGGGTCGAGGGTGGGCGGGATGCACAAAAACGGGGGGTGGGGGATGGGGGCGGGTATGGCGTTTCTGTGCGGTGGGTGGCATTCTCGGCGGGGTGCGGCAGGATGGGGGCACGGTGCGGATTCCGCGGTTCGATCGGGAGACCGAACGGGCCATCGCGCAGGCGTGGTCGTTGCTGTTGCCGTATGCGGACGAGATCGCCGAGAGCATCACGCAGGCGTTGATGGAGGCCGATCCGTACTGGGCGGAGCAGCCGCCGGACCTGCAGGCCGACCAGCGGCGGGGCGCGCGGGAGCACGTGCGGCGCGGGCTGGCGGCGATGGCCGGGGTGGCGCGGCCGGACGAGCAGCCGATCGACCTGTGGCGGGAGACCGGGCGGGTGCGGGCGCGGCAGGGCGTGCCGATGGACCGGGTGCTGAACGCCTACAACCTCGGGTCGCGGATGCTGTGGGAGGCGCTGCTGCGGCTGCGCTGGAACGGCGAGATCGACGTCGACGAGCATCTGCTGCTGCTGGCCGGGCAGCGGCTGTGGGCGGCCCTGGACATCCAGAACGCCACCCTGGTCGACTCGTACCGCACCGAGAGCGCCCGGCTGCAGCGGCGCGACCTGCAGCGGCAGCAGAACTTCCTGGACGGGCTGGTGGACGGGCGCGGCACCGACCCGCTGTTCTCCAAGGAGGCGCGGGAGGCGCTGGGGCTGGCGCCCGCCGACCCGGTGGCGTGCGTGGTGGCGCTGCTGGAGGACCCGCCGGACGAGCCGCTGCGGGGGCCGCAGGACCGGCTGGAGAGGCTGGGGGTCCTCTCGCACTGGCATGTGCGGGGCGGCAACTACTTCGGGCTGGTCTCGCACGGCGGCCTGCCCCTGGACGATCTGGTGGCGGCGCTGCGGCCGGGGGTCGCGGGCCGGGTCGGGGTGGCCGGGGCGCTGGACGGGATCACCGGGTTCGCCACCGCGTACCGGCTGGCGGCCCGCGCGGCCGAGTCGCTGCCGCGCGGCTCGCAGCGGATCGTGACGGTGCGCGGCCGGCTGCCGGAGGTGCTGGTCACCGGCAGCCCGGAGGTCGTCCCGGTGCTGGTGCAGGAGACCATCGGGCCGCTGCTGGCCCAGCCGCCCAACCAGAAGGACGTGCTGCTGCGCACCCTGGCGGCCCTGCTGGACCACAACGGCTCCCCCACCCAGGCCGCGCAGGTGCTGTTCTGCCACCGCAACACGGTCATCTACCGCGCCAAGCAGATCGAGTCCCTCACCGGCCGCGACCTGCAGAACGCCCGCGACCGCCTGGAGCTGTCCCTCGGCCTCATCGCCTCCGGCCACGACCCGCACTGAACGCCGAACGCCGAACCCTGCGCGAACGGCGACCGCGGTCTTGCCTGTCAACGGGCCCCTGGTTGTGGCTCAACTCTGGTGGCCGGTCCGCGCCGACAGCCCTCGGCGCAGGCATTCGGCGAGGCGGACAGCGATCGTCCCCTCGGGGTCCAGGCGGGGGTTGAAGATCGTGACGTCGAGTCCCCGGGCTCGTTCGTCGGCCAGTGCCGTCCGCAGCACGCTCTCCAGTTCCGGCCACGTCAGCCCGCCGGGGAGCCGGTAGTCGACGGCCGGCATGACGGCGTCGTCCAGGACGTCGACGTCGAGGTGGACCCAGAATCCGGCGCTCGCGCCGGCGGTCAGCCGGTCGATCGCCCGGCGCGCCGCCGTGGCGGCTCCGGCCGCGCGCACCTCGTCGAGGTCGAGCGCGTACAGCCGTGGCGGCAGCGGCTGCATCCCGGCCTGGGCGGACTCGGCGGTGTCGCGGAAGCCGAAGGCGACGACGTCCTCGTCGCGCAGCAGGGGCCCGCGGCCTTCGAGGTCGGTGAGCAGCCGGGGGCCGCGGCCCGTGGCCAGGGCGAGTTCCATCGAGGCCGCCTCGCCGGCCGGCTCCGCCGCCGGCTGGTAGAAGTCGGTGTGGCCGTCCAGGAACAGCAGCCCGTGGCGTCCGCGGCGGCGCAGGGCCAGGAGGTTGCCCAGCAGGATGCTGCAGTCACCGCCGAGGACCACGGGGAAGCGGCCGCGGTCCAGGACGTCGCCGACCGCGTCGGCCAGCCTGACCGAGTACCGCGCGATGCCCACCGGGTTGAGGATCCCGGTGTCGGGATCGCGCCTCGGGTCGTACGCCGGCGCTTCGACCCGGCCGGCCCGCACCGCCCCCAGCCCGGCCGTCAGACCGGCGTCGAGCAGGGCGGCCGGCAGGTCCTGAACGCCGGACGGCCGCAGCCCGAGCACGGACGGGGCCTCGATGATCGCCAGTTCCCGCACGTCCGACCCCCCCATCGGCGCGGCGGCCCTGTGACCGGCACGCCCCTCCCTGCCACCACGCGGTCCCGCGGCACGGACAATGCGCCGCCACCACGTGGACCGACATGCCTTCCCCCGGCCGCCACCCCGACACATGCGCCGCGTCCGCTTCCGGCCACACCGCACAGAGACCGGACCGGCCTGCCGTGTCCACCGGCAGCGCCGTTGCCGGGTGCGGTCCGTGCGGCGCGGCGATCTGAGCCGGTGACGACCCGTACGGCGACATCACCGGGTCATGCGCAGGAGTTCCGGCCAAATGGCGGCGGCCCGCCGTCACGGGCGGGCCGCCGCATCACAAAACCGGGCTCAGGCCGCCGGGAGGTCGACCAGGCCGGCGAGGAGGGCGTGGTGGGCGCCCGGGGTGCCGAGGGCGATCTGGTCGGCCTTGGCGCGCTTGAGGTACAGGTGCGCCGGGTGCTCCCAGGTCATGCCGACGCCGCCGTGCAGCTGGATCGCCTCCTCGGCGGCCAGGACGGCCGCGTCGGCGCAGTACGCCTGGGCGACCGAGGCGGCCACCGAACGGTCCGGGTCGTCGGCGGCGACCGCGGCGGCGGCGTACCGGGCGGCGGCGCGGGCCGACTCGACCGTGACGTACAGGTCGGCGAGGCGGTGCTTGAGGGCCTGGAAGCCGCCGACGATCCGGCCGAACTGGCGGCGGATCTTCAGGTACTCGACGGTGGTGTCCAGGCACCACTGGGCCACGCCGTACTGCTCGGAGGCCATCAGCGCGGCACCGGTCTCCAGCGCGCGGCCGACAGCCCGTTCGGCCGCGTCGGCACCGGCGATCCGCCGGGACGCGACGCCGGTCAGGTCGATGTCGGCGACCTGCCGGGTCATGTCCAGCGACGTCACCGGCGTGACCCGGGCGTCGCCGCCGCTCACCTCGTGCAGCTCCAGGCCGCCGTCCGTGCGCACCGGGACGAGCAGCAGGTCCGCCTCCAGCGCGCCCGCCACCGCGTGCACCGACCCCTGCAGGACCCCGCCGTTGACGGACACCGCCGGGACCGCACGGCCCGGGGCGGTGGAGAACGGCACCGCCAGCGCGGCGGTCCGCTCCCCGGCGGCCAGCTCGCCCAGCCGGTCGGTCGCGCCCGCCTCCAGCAGCGCCGTCGTGGCCACGACCGCGCTGGTCAGGAACGGCACCGGCGCGACGTACCGGCCCAGCTCCTCCAGCACCACGGCGGCCTCGCGGGCCGACGCGCCCGCGCCGCCGTGCTCCTCGGGGACCAGCAGCGCGGCCAGCCCCAGCTCGGCCGCCAGCGCCTGCCACAGCTCGGCGAGCCCGGACCGGTCGCCGTCGTAGACCCGGACCACCTGCTCGGGCGTGGACCGCTTGGCCAGCAGGGACCGCACGCTGTCGCGCACCGACTCCTCGACGTCGGTGTAGAGCAGGTCCAGCTCGTCGCTCATCGGGGCAGGTCCTTCCACGGGACGTCCTTGTCGGTGCGCGGCTCGGGGGGCAGGCCCAGCACCCGCTCGGCGACGATGTTGCGCAGGATCTCCGAGGTGCCGCCCTCGATGGAGTTGCCCTTGGCGCGCAGGTACCGGTAGCCCGCGTCCTTGCCGGTGAACTCCACGATCTCCGGACGCTTCATCGTCCAGTCGCCGTACCGCAGGCCCTCGGCGCCGAGCATCTCCAGCTCCAGGCCGGACAGCTGCTGCGCCAGCCGGGCGAAGGTGAGCTTGGCCGCCGAGCCCTCGGGGCCGGGCTGCCCGGCGGCCAGCTTCTGCCGCAGCCGCCGGCCGGTCATCCGGGCGACCTCGGCCTCCACCCACAGCCTCATCAACCGGGCGTGCAGCTCGGGGGTGCGCAGCTCCGGCCGCTCCCGCCAGGTCCCGGCGACGACCCCGATCATGCCGCCCTCGCGGCGCGGGTCGCCGCCGCCGATGGCGACGCGCTCGTTCATCAGGGTGGCGGTGGCGACCCGCCAGCCCTCTCCCTCCTCGCCCAGGCGCAGCGAGTCGGGGATCTTCACGTCGGTGAGGAAGACCTCGTTGAACTCGGCCTCACCGGTGATCTGCCGCAGCGGCCGGACCTCCACGCCCGGGTCGGTCATGTCGCACAGGAAGTACGTCATGCCGCGGTGCTTGGGCGCCCCGGGGTCGGTGCGGGCCACCAGGATCGCCCAGCGGGCCTTGTGCGCCCCGGAGGTCCACACCTTCTGGCCGTTGACGATCCAGTGGTCGCCGTCGCGTTCGGCGCGGGTGGCCAGCGCGGCCAGGTCGGAGCCGGCGCCGGGCTCGCTGAACAGCTGGCACCAGATCTCCTCGCCCGTCCACAGCGGGCGCAGGAACCGCCTCTTCTGCTCCTCGGTCCCGTACGCCAGGATCGTCGGCGCGGCCATGCCGAGCCCGATGCCGTTGCGGCGCGGGTCGTTGTCGGGCGCGCCCGCCCGGGCGAGCAGCCGGTCCACGTGGGCCTGCAGCTCCCGGGGCAGGCCCAGGCCCCCCAGCCCCTCGGGGAAGTGCACCCACGCCAGCCCGGCGTCGAACCGCGCCCGCAGGAACTCCAGCCGGTCGGTGGCGGCCGGCGGGTGCTCGGCCAGCAGCTTCTCGACGCGCGCGGTCAGGTCGGCGATGGTCTTGTCGGTGTCGGTCATGTCAGGCCACCAGCAGCGACAGCGACTCCGCCACGCAGGCGGGCTTGTCGCCGCCCTCGCGCTCGATGGTGACCTTGACCTTGACGCGGGTGCCCGCGGCGGTGGGGGTGACCTCCACCAGCTCCACGCCCGCCCGCAGCCGCGACCCGACCGGCACCGGCGAGGGGAAGCGGACCTTGTCGGTGCCGTAGTTGATGCCCATCTTCAGCCCGTCCACCCGGTACACCTGGTGCACCAGCAGCGGCAGCAGCGACAGGGTCAGGTAGCCGTGCGCGATGGTGGTGCCGAACGGGCCCTGCGCCGCCTTCTCGGGGTCCACGTGGATCCACTGGTGGTCGCCGGTGGCCTCGGCGAACTTGTCGATCTGCTCCTGGGTGACGGTGTGCCACTCGCTGTATCCCAGGTGCGTGCCGACCGCCTTCTCCAGGTCGGCGATGCCGTCGAAGACCTTCATGTCTCGTCCCCTCCCCTTGTGCGCCCGGTCAGGCCTTCGGCATGCCGGCGACGTAGATGACCTGGCCGGTGACGAACCCGGCGCCCTCGCTGACGAAGAACGACACCGCGTGCGCGATGTCCTCGGGCCTGCCGGTGCGCTTGACCGCGGTGGCCTCGGCGGCGGCCTTCTTGAAGTCCTCGAACGGCACGCCCACGCGGGCGGCGGTGGCGGCGGTCATCTCGGTCTCGATGAAGCCGGGGGCGACGGCGTTGACGGTCACGCCGAACTTGCCCAGCTCGATCGCCAGCGTCTTGGTGAAGCCCTGCAGACCGGCCTTGGCCGCCGCGTAGTTGGCCTGGCCCCGGTTGCCCAGCGCCGAGGTGGACGACAGGTTGACGATGCGGCCCCACCTGGCCTCGGTCATGTACTTCTGCGCGGCCCGGCTCATCAGGAACGAGCCCCGCAGGTGGACGTTCATCACCGAGTCCCAGTCGTCGGTGCTCATCTTGAACAGCATGTTGTCGCGGATGATCCCGGCGTTGTTGACCAGGACGACCGGCGGGCCGAGCTCGGTGGCCACGCGCTCGACGGCGGCCTCCACGGCCTGCTCGTCGGCCACGTTGCAGCCGACCGCCAGGGCCTTGCCGCCGGCGGCCTCGATCTCGGCGACGACCGGCTTGCAGGCGTCCTCGTCCAGGTCGAGCACGGCGACGGCGAACCCGTCCTGGGCCAGCCGCCTGGCCACGCCGGCACCGATGCCGCGGGCGGCGCCGGTCACGATGGCGACGCGGGGGGCCTGCTGAGTCATGGGGTCTCCTTCTCGTGGGTGGGCACGCAGGGTCGCTGCGTGGATCTCGGTGTTCCGCGGGATGCGCCGGTCAGGACAGGCGTTCGATGACCATGGCCATGCCCTGGCCGCCGCCGACGCACATGGTCTCCAGCCCGAACTGCTTGTCGTGCCACTGCAGGCTGTTGATCAGCGTGGTGGTGATGCGGGCGCCGGTCATGCCGAACGGGTGGCCGACCGCGATGGCGCCGCCGTTGACGTTCAGCTTGTCCATGTCGACGCCCAGTTCCCGGGCCGAGGGGATGACCTGGGCGGCGAACGCCTCGTTGATCTCGACCAGGTCGATGTCGCCGATGGTCATCCCGGCGCGAGCCAGCGCCTGCCGGGACGCCTCGACCGGGCCGAGGCCCATGATCTCCGGGGACAGGCCGGACACGCCGGTGGACACGATCCGGGCCAGCGGGGTGAGGCCGAGTTCGGCGGCCTTGGTGTCGCTCATGATCACCAGGGCGGCGGCGCCGTCGTTGAGCGGGCAGCAGTTGCCGGCGGTGACCGTGCCGTCGGGCCGGAACACCGGCTTGAGCTCGGAGACCTTCTCCAGGGTGACGCCGGCGCGGGGGCCGTCGTCCTTGGTCACCACGGTGCCGTCGGGCAGGGTGACCGGGGTGATCTCGCGCTCCCAGAAGCCGTCGGCGATGGCCTTCTCCGCGAGGTTCTGGCTGCGGACGCCGAACTCGTCCTGCTCGCGCCGGGTGATCCCCTTGAACTGGGCGACGTTCTCGGCGGTCTGGCCCATGGCGATGTAGATGTCGGGCAGGTCGCCGTTCCGGCGCGGGTCGGCCCAGGTCCGGCCGCCCTCGGCGAACTGCTTGGTGCGCGCCCGCGCATCGGCGAACAGCGGGTTGGTCGTCTCCGGCATGCCGTCCGCGCGGCCCTTGTCGTACCGGCTGACGGTCTCCACGCCCGCGGAGATGAACACGTCGCCCTCGCCGGCCTTGATCGCGTGGAACGCCATCCGGGTGGTCTGCAGGCTGGAGGAGCAGTACCGGTTGACGGTGGTGCCCGGCACCCCGTCCAGCCCGGCCAGCACGGCGACGACGCGGCCGATGTTGTAGCCGGACTCCCCGGCGGGCTGGCCGCAGCCCATGATCAGGTCGTCGACGTCGCCGGGGTCCAGGGCGGGCACCTTGTCCAGTGCGGCGCGCACCATCTGCACCGCCAGGTCGTCCGGTCGGATCGACACGAGCGAGCCCTTGCCCGCGCGCCCGATCGGCGAGCGCACGGCCGACACGATCACTGCTTCCGGCATGGCTGGTCCCTGACCCCTCTGGCTCCCGGCGTACGGGTGGCGGCGCGTCCGCCCCTCATCACGTTGCGCGCACCGCCGCGCACCGAGCCCGCGACCGACCTGAAGGCCATGAACGGGCACGATCGGTGACGCACGCCGCGAGGATCCCACTACTTGCACAAAGACGCCAGTCCGGGCAGGCCATTTCATGCGTCTCGCACCAAACGTTTTGTGCAGGTCGCACAGAGGAGGGTCCGGGTTGTGCACGCGCACACCCCGGTCCGGGTGGTCACGCCTGGTGACGGCGGACGGCGGCGCCGGATGCGGCGAGGTCACCCTACGCCTGCCGCCCGGCGCGCTCCAGCCCTGCCCGCCGGATCGTTTGGAACGGTCCTTCGCCGTCCGCGCCGCACCGCCCGCCGTTCAGGCGATGCCCGCCCGTCCCTTCCGGGACCGCCGAGAGGGGCGGCACGCGCGCGGGGTCAGGTGTCGCGGCGGTGGATCCGGGGGGTCCAGGGGAAGACGGCCTGGTCGGGGTCCCAGCGGTTCTCGATGGCGGCGAGGATCAGGTGGGCCAGGCCGCGGCCGGCCGGGGCGACGCCCACCGAGGTGAGGCGGGGGCGCAGCATCTCGCACAGCGGCTCGTTCCCGGCGCCGACCAGGGCGAGGTCGTCCGGGACGCGCAGGCCCGCGTCGGTGAGGGCGCCCAGCATGAGACCGGCGTAGCGGTCGTGCCAGGCGAAGACGCCGTCGGGACGGCCGCCGCCGGCCCACTCGCGGGCCAGCGCCGCGGCCTCGGCGGGAACGCCCGCCATCGTGACCCGGCGGATCGGGACGCCGTGGCGGGCGGCGGCGCGCTCGGCCCCCCGGTAGCGGGCCTCGGCGTACATGCGGGGACCGGGGGCGCGCGGCAGCAGCACCACCAGATCGGTGCAGCCCCGGGTGAGCAGGTGCACGACGGCGGCCTCGCCCAGCGTGGAGTCGTCCAGCACCAGGGTGGGGACCAGCGGCGACGGCTCGCGGCCCAGGCCGATCGGCACCACCCCGGCGGCGTGCAGCACCTCGACGGCGGCCCGGGTGAACTGCGACGTCTCCGCGATCACCGCCGCGGGCCGCAGCGCCGCCCACACCCGGGCGGCCTGCAGCCCCTGCAGGGCGGGCTCCCCGTGCAGCATGAACGCATAGCCCGCCTCGCGCAGGTCGGCGCCCAGCCGGGTCAGCTCCGCGGCCACCAGCCCGCTGCGCAGCACGGCCTGCGACCAGACGTGCATCACCACCAGGTCGGCGCGCCCCCGCGACAGCGAACGGGCGCCGGGCTGGCCGGCGTACCCCAGCCGCCGCATCGCCGCGTGCACCCGCTCCCGGGTCTGCTGGGGCACCCGCTCCGGGTCCCGGCCCTGCAGCACATGCGAGACGGTGGCCGTGGACACCCCGGCCAGCCGTGCCACGTCGGCGATCGTGGGCCGACGCCCAGGCGCGACATCCATGCCCGAATCCTGTCACTTGCCGCGCCATTCCCATCGCACATCGTGGCGTTTCTCCGGCCCCCCAGATCGCCACAAACGGGATTGACGCACCTCACACGCCATAGATGTGACGAACAACAGCCCTGTTTCGCAGAACACCCAGGGAAGCGGTACACGCCGCCGCCCTCGCGCCACACTCTCTCGACGGAGCCACCGTGGCGCCGGCCCCGCCCGGTCCGACCCCCCTTGCCCGGGCGGGGCCACCCCCTCACCCGCCGATCGGCCCCGGCACCGGGCACTCGGACCACGGCGCCATCCCCATGCCGTAGAGATCACCGCTGACATGGAGGGGCGGGCGGCGGGTAGGCGTTCCGGCGTTCGCCGAAAGGAGGCGGAGGTGGGCGCACGGGGGCGGTCGATGGCCGCGGCGGCGTTGATCGGGGCCGCGGTGATGGCGGCGGTGGACGAAATCGTGTTCCACCAGATTCTGGGATGGCATCACTTCTATGACCGTTCCACGCCGTCGATCGGGCTGTTGACGGACGGTCTGCTGCACACCGCCGAATTGCTGGGGCTGGTGGCGGGGTTCGTGTGGTGGGCGGATCTGCGGCGTCGGGGGACGCTGGCGGGCGGGCACGCGTGGGCGGGGTTGTTCCTCGGCGCGGGCGGCTTTCAACTGTTCGACGGAATCGTCGACCACAAGCTGCTGCGGCTGCACCAGATCCGGTACGGCGTTCCCGATCTGCTGCCTTACGACCTGGCCTGGAACGCCTCCGCGCTGGTGCTGCTCGCCATCGGCGCGGCTCTGGCCGTGCGCGCGGCCCGGCGGAGCCGGTGATGCATCACCACGGTCCGGGTGCCGACGGGCGGATGGTCGCGGTGGTCGCGGTGGCCGTGGTCGTCGCGGTCCACCTGGTGGCGGCGGCCAGGCTGCGCGGCCGTGGCGACGCCTGGCCGTGGACCCGGGACCTGTGCTTCACCGCCGGAGGCGTTCTTCTGGCGGTCGCCGTCATCGGTGTCCTGCCGGGCGGGCCGTTCACCGTTCACATGCTCCAGCACCTGCTCGCGGGGATGGCGGCGCCCCTGCTGCTGGTGCTCGGCCGTCCCCTCACCCTGGCCCTGCGCGCCCTCCGCCCGGGCGGCCTCCCGCGCCGGGTCCTCCTGACGGCGGCCCACTCCCGCCCGGCACGCTGCCTGGTCTTTCCCCCGGTCGCGGCAGTGCTCGACATGGGCGGCCTGTGGCTGCTGTACCGGACGCCGCTCCTGGCCGCCGCCCACCACCACCCGATGCTGCACGCCCTGGTCCACTTCCACATCGTCGCGGCGGGGCTTCTGTTCACGTTCGCGATCTGCCAACTGGACCCGGTCCGCCACCGTCACGGCCTGTCCCTGCGCGCCGCCACCCTGCTCCTGGCCGGGGCCGCCCACGCCGTACTGGCCAAGTCCCTGTACGCCGCTCCCCCGCCCGGCACCGCCTACGGCGCGCAGGACCTGCACACCGCCGCCCAGCTCATGTACTACGGCGGCGACCTCGTCGAACTGTCCCTGGCCGTCGTCCTGGCCACCACCTGGTACGCCCGCGGCGCCCGCCGCTCTCCCCTGCCGCACCGGGCCTGCTCCTGAAGTTCGGCGATGTCCCGGGCGGCCTCGTCCGGCGCAACCCGGCCGTTCGCCGGGTCACCAGTCCTGGTGCAGGTCGAGGTTCCAGGGGACGCGGTTCCAGGGGCTGTCGCGGTCGGTGGCGAGGTCCCGCACGATCTGCTCGTACCGGGCCTGGCTCTCCGTGCCGCCGCCGCCCCACAGGAGACGGGCCTGCAGGTAGCAGGCGGCCATGTCCTGCCAGGAGACGTAGTGGCGCTGGATCTCGCGGGCCACCCGCAGCAGGGGGTCCCAGCACTCCTGTTCGGTGAACCAGCCCACCATGTGCGCCCAGCGGAAGAGCATCACGGCGCGGCCGAAGTCCCAGATCATGTGGCGGCCGTGGTTGGCCTGGAAGGACGGGTCGGCGTACAGGGTCAGGCGGCGGGCCTCCGCGTCGGCGAAGCCCGGCTCCAGGAGCACCTGGTGCAGGTAGCGCTCCAGCTCGGCCTTGGCGGGTTCGGGGGCGGGGACGTCCTCGCCGGTGAGCGTCAGGACCAGCAGGGGCAGCAGCCACTGGGCCGCGGCGCCGAACCGCAGCGTGATCAGCCGGGCCAGGACGTCGACCAGCGCGTCGGTCAGCTCCTGGGCGGCGCCCGCCCGCCTGGCCTGCCGCAGCAGCCGGACGTACTCGGCGCGTTCCCGCTCGCCGAGCGCGGCGGCCAGGACGCCGCTCTGGTCGAAGTCGGCCCGGTGCCCGTGGGAGATCAGCGAGTCGATCTGGGCGCGCACGTCGGAGGGCCGGAACGAGCCCCACGCGCCGAACAGCAGTTCCAGCGCGGTCAGCCGGTCCATCAGCGTCTCCTCGCGGGACGCGCCCAGCCGGTCGTGCCGGTAGCCGTTCATCGCGGCGAGCGGGGCGCAGGTCCCGACGATCCACTGCTGGACGGGCGTGAGCGGGCGGCCGGAGGAGTCGGGGCGGTCGGGGTGGCCGGGGTCGTGCCAGGGGGTCACCCCCGCCTCGTCCAGGCTGCGGACCATCGCCCGGTACACGTCGGTGTTCTCGGAGTCGAAGTACTGCGGCAGGACCGTGAGCGGGTCGACCGAGCGGACCCGGCCGTCCAGCCCGGCGACCGTCACGACGATGGCCCAGTCGGACGGGTCGTCGGTGTCCTGCTCGACCTCCCAGCGGCCGCCGTGCCGGCCGACGAGGATCTCCGCGAAACAGGCGGAGAACGCCGTCCGCAGCCAGAACCAGGGGTCGTCCTCGTCGACGCCCTTGACGATCTCGGTCAGGTCCAGGCCCTCGGGCGGGAACTCCTCGACATAGGACTCCAGCCGCAGCAGCAGGTCGAACGGCTCCCGCGCGAAGGACTCGGCGTCCATTCCGACCTCGTCGAGAAGCCATTGTGTGTACTCGCGGGACTCCAGGGCGTATTGGCCGACAAGCTCGTGGGCCTGCTGCGCGCTCATGCCGTCGATCACCGGGACGCCCCTTCCACCGTGCGCTTATTGGACATTTCCAACCTGTCTGATCGCCGTGTCCGGTTCGCTCGGCCAAAAACCGATCCCTACGCTATCGCCGTGGCCGAGACGATCGATTACGGGCGGTTCGCGGAACGGATGCGCCGGGCCGCCGCGCAGGGCCGTCCGGCGTTCTGGACGCTGCTGCGCGACTTCCAGCGCGAATGGGGCTACGAAGAGCCCGGCGGCGAGCCGGCCCGGCCGCGCGCCCGGGAAGAGCAGGACGTCGACGAGGAGCGCGTGGACCCCGCCCTGCCCATTCCGGCGGCGCTGCGGGAGTGGTGGGACCTTCCGTTCAACTCCTTCACCCACTCGCCGAAGCTCTACTACACCCATCCCGAATGGCCGCCCACGATCCGGCCCGACCCGAGCGGCCACGGCGTCGGCGACGGACTGCCCGCCGACAATCCGTTCGTCGGTCCCGGCCAGGACCGGCGGGTCTGCGTGTTCATGGCCGAATACCAGTACTGCGACGAATGGGGCTACCCGGCCGCCGAGGCGGCGCAGCCCGACCCCCGGGTGCTGGTCGGCACCGAGGACGGCTGGAAACTGCAGGCCCGCTCCATCTCGGAGTTCTTTCTCCAGTTGGCCGTCCAGCGGATCTCCCACAGCCACGGCTGGCGGCTGCTGCTCTGGCCCGCCGACGTGGTCGAACATCCGGGGCTGCTGGAACGGCTGCGCGCCGTCTACCCGGAGATGGGCCTGCTGCCCTGGCGGGAACTGGGCGGCGACAGCATCGCCTACGGGGCCCCGGACGCGATCGTCCACCACGCCCGGGCGGGCTCTCCGGACCATCCGGTGGTCGTCTGCGCCCGTTCCCGGGCGGCGCTGCTGCGGGTGGCGCGGACGCTGCGGATCGACGTCGCCCCCTACATGATCGAAGCGCCCCGGTACGGGCCCGACAGGGCGGAACGCCCCGAACTCGGGCCGGTGGCGCTGGCCGAGGGCGACACCGACGCGCTGGACCGCTGGACGGTGGTGGCGGTGCGCCCCGCCGATCCCGCACCGGTCGTCCCCGCCGCGGTCGGCGACGTCGCCGGGCGGACCGTGGCGGCCGCCGACCGGGACGGGACGATCGCGGTCGCCGGCGACGTGGGCGGCGGCGTGCACGTCTCGGTGGACGGCGCCGCGCCGTACGCCCTGCCGCTGCACGACTCCCCGGTGACCGCCGTGGCCTGCGTTCGGCTGGACGGCGGCCCGCTGGTGGTGAGCGGGGACGAGAAGGGCGCCGTCCGGCTGTGGCAGCCGCCCGCCCGCCCGGCCGGACGGCCGATCGCCCGGCACCGGGGCCCGGTCGCCGCGCTGGCGGCGGCGCTGCTGCCGACCGGGCCGGGCGTCGCCATGGCCTGGCCCGACGGGCTGGTCCGCCTGCGGGACGTGCGCACGGGGGTGAGCGCCGACCTGTGGCCGGGCGGCGGGATCACCGCCCTGGACCTGTGGCCCGACGGGGAGCTGCGGATCACCGCGGCGAACGGGACCACGGTGCTGCGGCTGGATCCGGAACGGCTGTGGCCGCACCGGGACATGCGGCTGCGGCTGGACCGGATCGACTGGGCGTCGCTGGAGCACTCCTACGGCACGGCCGACAACATCCCGGACCTGATCATGAAGCTGGCCACGCCCCGCGGCCATGAGGTCAAGGAGGGGTTCGAGGGCCTGGAGGGGGCGCTGTTCGGGGAGGTGCGGGCGTGCACGGCCGCCGCGGCCGTCGTGCCGTTCCTGGTCGAGCTGGTGACCGGCCCGCCCACCGAGGCGCGCGACCACCTGTTCCACCTGCTGTCGCGGATCGGCCGGGCGCACGAGGAGGTCGACGACGGCGACACCGAGGCCCTGCGCGCGGCCCTGGCGGGACGGGCGGCGGTCGAGGCCCGGATCCCGGCCCTGCTGGCGATGCTCGACCACGCCGACCACGCCGTCCGGGCCGGGGCGGCGTACGTACTGGCCGACTTCCCCGACCGGGCCCCGGAACTGCTGCCCGTGCTGCAGGCCCGCCACGCCGCCGAGACCACGGCGTCGGCGGCGGTCGCGCTGGTGCTGTGCGTCGGCGACCTGTACGACGAGCGCGACGACCCGCCGGTGGACTGGCTGCGCGGCGTGCTCGCCGGCTCCCCGGTCCGGGAGGTACGGGCCGCCGCGGCGCTGGCGCTGCTGTGGTGCCGCGTCGATGAGATGCCCGAGGGGCTCGTCCGGACCGTCGAGCAGGAGATGGCCGCGGGCGACTCCGCGCTGGACGAGGTGCTGTGGACGTTCGCCGACGGCCGCGACGACCTGCTGGTCACCGCCATGGAGGACCATCCGGACGAGCTGATCGGGCTGACCCGTTCCCTCCTGGCGACCGGCGAGCCCGCCGTCCGCCTGCGGATCGCGCGGCTGGCCGGCGCGGTGATGCGGACCTGGCGGGCGGCGCCGGCGCGGCTGCTGCCCGCCCTGGCCGGGCTGGTCGGCTCCGACAACGAGGAGATCGGCCGCACGGCGCTGGAGGAGATCGAGTGCAGCGGCCCCGCCGCCGCCCGGGTGGCCGACGCCCTGGTGCCGTTCCTGGACGACGAGCGGCCGTGGCGTTCGTCCGGTGCGCTCCGGACGCTGGCCGGTCTGGGCGACGCCCGCTGCCTGCCCGCGCTGACCCGCCTGCTGGCCGACCGGCGGATGCCCGCCGACGAGATGCACTGCCTGGCGGGCATGGCCGGCCACGCCGGTGAACTGCTGCCGGTGCTGCGCACCCTGCTGGCCGCCGAGTCGGGCGACTGGCTGACCCGCCTGGTCAACGCGATCCGCCCGTGGGGCCCGCGGGCCGCCCCGCTGGTGCCGGACCTGATCGCGCTGCTGGAGCGGCGCAAGGCCGTGTCCGCGACGGCACTGACCCTGGGCGCCGTCGGCGAGGCCGCGGCCGACGCCGTCCCGCTGCTGCGCCCTCTCCTCGAAGGCGGCAGGCGCCAGGAGCGCAGGAACGCCGCCTGGGCCCTGTGGCAGATCACCGGCGACGGCGAGGAACCGCTGACGGTGCTGGCCGACACCTTCCTGCCCGCCCTCTCGGAGTCCACCGCCGAGCGCCTGTTCGACCTCGGCCCCGCCGCCCGCCCGGCCGTCCCGCTGCTGCGCCCCCTGCTGGACTCCGCCGAGTCGGCGGACGCCGCCGCCTGCGTGATCTACCACGCCACCGGCGACCACGCCCTGCTCCCCCGCGTGATCGAAACGGTCGCTCCCACCCCGGTCGGCCTCCTCGCCGTCCGCGCCCTGCGCGGCCCCGAGGCCGCCCCCGCCGTCCCCCGCCTCAAGGAGATCGCCCACTCCCCCCGAGTCCAGGCGGCACCCGCCGCCCTCGCCCAGACCCTCACCGTCGACACCGCCTACCGCACCCAAGCCCACAAAGCCCTGACCCGCATCACCACCGAACCGCCGTGCGAAAGGTGACGGCCTCTTCCCACTCCCGACGGTCCGCGCGGGGCCGGTCGAGCGGAACACTGACGCCGCATCGGATCGCCACAGGAGCCGCGGGCGGGCGAACCGGGCGGCGGTACGGGCGGGGAAGCGTCCATGAGGTCCTCCGAGGTGCGCTCTCCGCCTCGGAGAATGACAGCGCCCACTGACGTTTTCGGCGCTCCGAAGGAGCGGAGATCCACCGGGCCCGCGTCATCCACTCTGACGGGGACATGCCGCATCCCGCCCTGTTCACTCACAACGTTCGAGATCTGCCGACCCCTCGACCGTTTCAGCGGCCGGCGACATCGGTCCGCAATTCCACTGTCCGTAAAGACAGGAATTCCTCACCTCGAGGATCGCCGGGGAACGGCGTCGGCGCGATCAACCGGCCGTGCGCCTGGGGGCAGGTGGGCGCCCAAACCGCCCGCCCCGCGTCCATCCCCGGGCCCTGGCGGGCATCGTCGCACGTGCCTGTGGGAGACCGGCTCCCACGCTGGGGAACGAGGCCCTGTAATGGACCTGCGCTGCAGGCGGGCGTGTGAGGATGGTCCTGTGAGGCCGCCGCGCTGCCATGTCTGTGGGTCGGACGCTCGGGACGTGCCCGAGGGCCGGGATGTGTTGTCGAGCTTCGTCCTCGTTCACTTCGGCCTGACTCCGCAGGAGAAGGAAGGGCTGGAGGCATGGAACCGCTCCGGTTGGACGGGGCATCCGGCGAACGCCTTCTGGTTCTGCCGCGAGCATGCCGAACTCGCCCGGTCCCGTACCGGCCTGCACTGGCGGGACGCCCTGGCCTCGATCGACGCCGCGCTCGGACGGTGAGACGGCTCTCTCCCGGGCCGTCATCGGTCGGCCTTGATCCGGGTGAGGAGGGCGCGAACTCGGCGGTCGTCAGGCTCAGGTGCCCGAGCCTTGGGTCGATGCCGTCCGGGGGGCGCCGGTCATGTCACCTGGACGTTGATCTCGGTGTTCTCGCGGAAGGCCGTGGTGTAGGGGCACTCGTCGAACGCCTGGCCCACGACGCGCTCGGCGGTGGCGCGGTCGACGTTCGGCATGTGCGCCCGGACCGCCAGAGCGATCCGGTAGTCGTCGGCGCGGTTCCGCTTGAGCAGCGCCACCTCGGCCTGCACGTCGGCCTCGGGGTCCACGCCCTGCCGGGAGGCCACCAGCGTCAGGGCGCTGTGGAAGCAGGCGGCGTAGGCGGCGGCCATGAGCTGCTCGGGGTTGCTGGCCCCGCCGGTGCCGCCCAGTTCCGGGGGCGCCTTCAGGGCGACGTCCAGTGCTCCGTCGTCGGAGACCACCCGATCGTCGCGGCCGCCTCGTGACGTCGCCCGAGCGACGTACAACCGTTCGTAGTCAGGTGCGGTGGCCGAGTCCACGTCCGCCTCCCCCGTTCGGCGTGCTTCGCAGATCGTGGATGCTCATACCCCCGCCGGAACCCGCGACCCGGTCCGGTCGCCGGAAGAACCGGAAGGAGCCGGAGCGCGCCCCGGTCGCGACGGTCCGGGGATCAGGATCGGTTCGGCGGCATGGTCATGATCCGGGCGGTGGCCGTCGCCACGGCCACCGGCCTGCCGTCAGGGTCGATGAGCTCACCGGCCAGGAAGCACACCTCACGCCCCCGCTGCACGATCCGTCCCCGTCCGACGAGCCGCCCCGGCCGGGCGGGACGGAGGAACTGAACGTGCAGGTCGAGGGTCGGCGCGAACTGTCCCTCCGGCAGGGTCGCGACCAACGCCGGTCCCAGCGTGTCATCGAGCATCGCGGCCAGGAACCCGCCCTGGACGACCCCGGCCGGATTCAGGAACTGCTCCCCCGCCGTGAAGCCCACCTCGATGGTGCCCTGCTCGGGATCCACCGCGATGAGCTCCCACCCCAACGTCACCGCCGCAGGCGGCGGAGCGACCCGCCCGGCCTGCACGTCCCAGAAGAATCCGCGCCTCTGCCCGTCCACAGTCATGATCGAACCCTACGGGCCCCATACTCGAGCGACCAGAACATCAACCTGGCACTGACGTACGGCCGGATCAGGGCCGAGGATCGACCGTGCGCAGGAGGGTGAGGAGGCCGTTGACCTTGTCGTAGCGTTCGGGTGACAGCGGGTCCGGACTGAAGTGCATCAGGTCGTTACGGATGACGCGGACGTCCTCGAGCAGACCCAAGAGAATCTGCTGGTCGATGTTCCAGCCCAGCTTGGTCCAGCGACCGGGATCCTTCAGCAGGTGGTAGTAGTCGCCGAAGTTGAAGTCGGCGGCATGGTTGATCTTGTTACGCCGATGCGGTTGCACCGCGTCGCGCAGCTCGTCGACGGTGAAGTTCTCGTCGGCCGCCCTGCGGAGCCGGTTCTCGGCCTCCTCGATGAGGACAAAGGGACGGGCGAGTTCACCGAACTGGAGTGACAGATCCGCGGCCGTGATGATGCCGGTGACCCGCTGACGATCGGGATGGCGTACGAAGACATAACCGCGTTCGTAGATCAGCGGGATCTGTTCGAGCAGCAGCGCATCATGGTCCACCACCAGGGCGGGTGTGATTGCGTCCTGCAGAGTGGGGTTACCTGAGGCCACGTGCGCCCGGCCGATGGACTCCCAGCTCACCGCACCGCGGTAGGTGCCGTCGTCGTCGATCACGGCGAGTTGGGAGAACTGGCGGGTGAGCATCAGCGTCTTGACGTACGTCAGGTCGGCCGTGCTCGGCACCGAGACCAGCGGCGCCGGCAGGCTCCCCAGCCGAAGGGCCATGTGCTGGGGATCGGCTACGTCCTCGGTGTCCTCCACGTCCTCAGCGGCGTTGGCCACAGAGCCCGGTTCGGCCCCCAGCGGAACCAAGGCGACCTCGGTCGTGATGGGCCCTTCGGTGAACGGCGGGCGTGTGGTGAGGCCCTTCTCGGCGAGATCGGCCTTGACGATCTCGACGGCCGCGCTGGTGCGGCGCTGCAGTCCCCAGTGTTCGAGCAGGTTGCGGATGGTCAGCTTGCGGGGGTTGTCCGGGCTCCGCCCGGCCGCGTCCTCCAGCAGATCGTCGGAGCTGGTGATCTCCTCCTGGCCCGCCAGCCCGGGATCCTCCCCGTGCTCAGCAAGGTGTGCGATGCGCCGGGCGGCCTCGTTACGGGAGAGCCGACAGATGGTGAGCAGCGACCCCAGGGTGGCGACGAGATCCGCCCTGATCCTCTCCTTGGAGACGTCGGTGCGGATCCAATCGACCCGGCGGATCTGCCGGAACCCTTCCGGCTCGGTGGTCCGGTACTCGTAGGGGCCGGCGATCCGTCCCACCGCCACATGCCCCGGCCGGGTCTTCAAAGGCATCACCACCAGATCGCCTTCCCGCATCTCGGTGGTGAACCGCCAGAGCTGGCCGGTCCAGTTGCCGATCACGTTGCGGCCGGCATCCGGATAGGCACGGCGCAACGCCTCGCTCAGCGCCGCCCGCGTCCGGTAGCCGCTGAGATCCCCCATCTCGTTCCAGCCCGCAATGACCAGACCCTCAGTGAGCGCCTTGGCCTCACGCTCGCCATGCCATCCACCGCGCACCATCCACGCCGCCGACCTGCCCGCACGCTGCACTTCTTCGGCCACCGTCAACATTCCTCACGACCGATTCGGGATACATCTCCACACAGGGGCCCATGGATGGTATATGTCACCCAGGCTCCCGCAGGCGATCCAACCACTGACAGAATGCGCGTGAACGAGATTTGCACACATTCCTCCACCCGCGAGCCCTGACCGTCCTGCAGCGGTCCTCTCCGCCCCGTCCGCGAGCAACCCGTACCTCCACTCCAGCCCACCGCCGTGTCCGGCGCGGATTCGGTGCCGGCCATGGGTGAAGGAGTTCGGCCGGGTGACGGATTCGCCATCGGCTCTCTCGTCGCGGTGCGGGCCGACCCTGCGCGTACGGGGCCGATCATGGCCGAACTCGAGACGGTCGGCGGTCGCAGGCGCTTCCGGGTCTTCCACTCCGCGACCCTGATCCAGGACTACTTCGAGGACCAGCTTCAGCCGGTGCAGTCGGCGGTTGTGGACGAGTGGGCGAACGCACTGGCCGAACGCCGGTTCGTCGACCTGGCGGAGTTCCGGGCCCGGCTGACGGCGACACGGCTGGGCAACCCGCAGGTCGACCACCTCTACGCGCTCACCGCCGCGCGGATCCAGTTCATCCCGTTCCAGTTCAAGCCGCTGCTCCGGATGCTGCGGGCGGAGCGGCCGCGGCTGCTCATCGCCGATGACGTGGGCGTGGGAAAGACGATCGAGGCGGGACTGGTCCTCAAGGAACTGTCGACCCGGCAGCGGATGGACAACGTGCTGGTGCTGTGCCCCAAGGCGCTCACCGGCAAGTGGCGGGCCGAGATGCGCCGTTTCGACGAGGACTTCCGTGTCCTGTCCGCACGGGAGCTGCGGTACTGCCTTGACGAGGTGTACGAGGAAGGCCGGTGGCCGCAGGAGTACTCCCGGGCGATCGTGCACTACGAACTGTTCCGCATGGAGCAGTACCTGCAGGGGACTCGGGGAGGCGGACGGCGGCATCTCGGTCTGCTGGAACTGTCTCCTTCCCCGCAGTTCAACCTGGTCATCGCTGATGAGGCCCATCACCTGAGGACACCGGCGAGCAACTCGTACCGGCTCATCGAGAAGCTGTGCCAGACCAGCGAAGCGGTGCTGATGCTCTCGGCGACGCCGGTCCAGGTGCATTCGGACAACCTGTTCACCCTGCTGAACCTGCTGCGGCCCGACCTGTTCCCGGACAAGAGCTCGTTCCAGGAGATCCTGGAGCCCAACCGGCATCTGACGAAGGCCGTGGGGCTGCTGCGGAGCGGTGAGTCCGCCGGTGAGGACTGGCAGAGGGAAGCGGCGACCGCCGTCGCCGAGGCCGGCGAGACGAGCTGGGGACGCAAGATTCTGCGCGCCGATCCCCGATACCAGGAGGTCGTCCAGCGCCTCGGTGGTGCCGCCCTGGACGACGAAGGGCGTGTCCGGTGCATCCGTGACCTGGAGGAACTGCATTCGCTGGCGCACGTCATGAACCGGACGAGGCGCCGTGACATCGGGCGGTTCACCGTCCGGGATCCGCAGACGGTGCAGGTCCCGTTCACCGACGCTCAGCGGGCGGCCTATGAGGCGGTGCTCGCGTTCCGCCGTGAGGTCCTGCTGCAGCGGCACGACCCCCGGGTGGTACGGCTGATCATGGACGTGCTGGAACGGCAGGCCGCGAGCTGCATCACCGTCCTCCGGCACACGCTCGGCCGGATCCTCGACTCCGGTGGTGTCTCACTGGAGACGCTGACCGACGATCCCGAGATCGAGGACGAGCCCACGGAGCTGCCGGCCGTCGTACGCGACCGCGCACAGGATCTGCTCGTCGCGGTGGCGGGGCTGTCGGATGAGGACCCCAAGTTCGAACGGCTGCGGGACATCGTGTCGCAGACGCTCGCCGACCCGGAGAGCCCGGGGAAGGTGCTGGTGTTCTCCTCCTTCCTCAACACGATCGACTACCTGAGGGGCCGACTGGCCGCGGCGGGCGTTCGTGTCGGGGTGGTGACCGGACAGGTGGCCGATCGCGAACGGGAAGAACTGCGCGACCGGTTCCGGCTCGACCGGGACCACCCGGACGCGATCGACGTGCTGCTGTCGTCCGAGGTGGGCTGTGAAGGGCTCGACTACGAGTTCTGCGATCGGCTCGTGAACTACGACATCCCATGGAACCCGATGCGCATCGAACAGCGGATCGGGCGGGTCGACCGGTTCGGGCAGCGCAGTGACAAGGTGCTGATCTTCAACTTCATCACCCCCGACACCGTCGAGGAGCGGGTCTTCTTCCGTTGCTTCGACCGGCTGGGCGTCTTCCGGGACAGCGTCGGCGACCTGGAGGAGGTTCTGGGCGAGGCCATCGCGGACCTCAACCGCGTCGCCCTCGACGCCTCACTGTCGCCGGAGCAGACCGCATCGCGGGCCCGGCAGATCGCCGACAACGCGATCCGGCTGGCCGAGGAGCAACGGCGGCTCGATGACGAGAGCGGGTGGCTGATCGGTCTCGGCGACGCGTTCACCGCCGAGGTCGAGGACGTCGTGGAGGACGGGCGCTTCATCGACGAGGCCGACCTCGGCGTTCTCGTCGAAAGCTTCCTGCGGCAGCCGTTCCTGCGTGGCCGGCTCGAGCGCGTGGACGGTGATGCGGTCAAGCGACTGCGCATCTCCGAGAACGGCCGTGTGGAGCTGGCGTCCCGCATCCGGAGCCTGGAGCAGGCTTCGGCATCCTTCGTGGCCGCGCTCGAGCAGGGGCGGGACATCGACCTCACACTGCGGCAGAAGACCGCAGTCGAACGCCGGGACCTGGAGTTCCTGACCCCGGTGCATCCGCTCGCCAAAGCGGCGGCGGCCCACTGGACCCAGGTCGACACACCGCTGGTGGGCGCGTTCCGCACGACGACCGACCTGGTTCCCGCCGGGGTGTACGTGTTCGCGTGCGAGATCTGGGAGACGATCGCCGCGCGCCCTGATCTCAGGCTGGTGTCCCTCGTCGTCTCATCCGACGACCGGCGGCCCGTGGACCCCCTCTCCCGCAACTTCCTCAGGCTGCTGACGGGTGCCGGCACCGCCGGGCCCGGGCTCGCGCTGCCGGAAGCGGCGATCGCCGAGTGCCTGCGCGCACTGGACGCCATGTCCGACGCCAGGCGGCGTGTCGAGATCCAGCGGCTCCAGGCGTCCAACGACCGGCTGCTGGACCGTCGGCTGGCCAGTCTCGACAGCTTCCACGAGAACCGCCACCGGCGCGTCAAGGCGGAGCTGGAGGTCGCGACCGAACCGCGGATCGCGCGGATGAAAAAGTCGGAGCTGGCCGGGATCGAAGCCGACCATCAGCGCCGCAGAACGGAGCTGGAGCGCGCCAGGCGGGTCGAGATCCTCTCCCGGCGGGTGGCGATCGGACTGTTGGAGGTTACCGGTGCCGGTTGATTACAAGGCGATCTACGACGAGAACATCCGCCGGTACGGCGAGGACACCACACACCTGGACCTCCTGGGGCGGCTCTACAGCAAGCGAACGCACTTCATCTTCGAGCTGATCCAGAACGCCGAGGACGCCGGCGCGAAGGAGCTGACCTTCGAGTTGTTCGATGACCGACTCGAAGTGCGCCATGATGGGCGGCCGTTCAACGAGGCAGACGTACGCGGCATCTGCGGGGTCGGCAGGAGCACCAAGTCGGAAGACCTGACGCAGATTGGAAAGTTCGGTATCGGCTTCAAGTCCGTCTATGCGTACACCAGAACACCCCGCATCCACTCCGGTGATGAGCACTTTCGCATCGAGAACTACGTCCGCCCGCATGCCGACGAGCATGTTCCCGTCCCCTCCGGTGAAACACTCTTCGTCTTTCCCTTCGACCATCTCGAACTGACTACAGACATCGCTGCCGGAGACATATCCGAAGCGCTCGACAGCCTCAACCTCCGGACGCTGCTTTTTCTCCGGAACATCGAACGGATTTATATCTGCGGCGCGACTACCAGGAACGGTGTACTGGGGCGGTTGGTTGATTCTCGTACGCCGTCGAGCCGTCGTATATCCTTGACCGGATCGTCCGATACCGGACGGTGGCAGGAGAACTGGATCGTCTGGGAACGCAAGGTGTTCGGTCCCGACCAGGGCGAGCACCGTGTCGAGATCGCCTTCCGTGTTACACAGGACGGTGATCGGGAACGAATAATTCAATGCGACAGCTCACCATTGGTCGCATTTTTCCCCACCGAGAAGGACACATCTCTAGGATTTCTCATCCAGGGCCCCTATCGAACAACACCGGCTCGTGACAATATTCCTGACTACGAACCTTGGAACAAGCGACTCGTAAACGAGACAGCCATCCTGCTCACCGACGTGCTCACCGAGCTACGCGACAAAGAACTGCTCACGGTCGAGGTGCTGCAGGCTCTGCCACTCGAACCCACCCGGTTCGAGCCCGGTTCGATGTTCCATCCGATGTTCACCACAGTACGCAACGCGTTTATCCGAGAAAAGCTCATTCCGCTCGCCGACGGCGGCTATGGCAGAGCGCCTGAGCTGAGGCTGGCACGCGGCACCGGGATCCGTGATTTGCTGTCGCCGGAGCAGCTCTGCGCCCTCTACGATCTGCCTGCCCCCGTCTCCTTCGCTCATCCGTCGATCACAGCGGATCGATCCCCCTTCCTGTGGAAATACCTCCGAGAAGAACTCGAAGATCGGTGAGGTGACCGGAGAAGGGGTCATCGGTAAGATCACCGCAGAGTTTCTCAGCGTGCAGCCAGATGACTGGCTGGTCCGCTTCTATGGGTTTCTACAGCAGAATCAGGCACTGTGGCGGGCACCACGCTGGCGCGGCGACCCCCCGGGACCAGCACGTATGAAGCCCATCATACGATTGGAAGACGGTAGCCATGTACGCCCGTTCGACGCGGCCGACAAGCCCAACGCCTACCTGCCAGGATCGACCGGCACCCGATTCCCCACCGTCCGGCGGTCGATTGCCGCCGCTCCAGAGGCCAAGCAGTTTCTCGAAGCGCTTGGGCTCACCGAGCCAGATGTGGTCGCAGAAGTGATGGAATATGTTATTCCTCGATACCACGACACAACTCCCGACCAGCTAGATCCCGAGCAGCACACAGAAGACCTCAACCTCATATCAAAAGCCTTGAGCAAAGCGTCCGGAAGGCGACGTGAACAGCTCACAATAACTCTACAGAGAACACCATTTGTTATCAGCCGCAATGCGGCAACGAATAGAACAGGGCTGCGCACTCCGGCAGACACCTACATGGGGACGCCTGAACTGCAGCTATTTTTTGAAGGCAACCCGGATGCGTGGCTCGCTGACGACCTCTACCGCCCCTGGCTGCCTGTGTTGCAGGAGCTCGGACTACAGGACAGGGTACGCGTCACCGCCAAGAAGCCAGATTGGCGGAATCACGTGATCCTGATCCACGGCTGGGGGCTACACGAACGCGGTCTCAACGGTTTCGATCCCCACGCGCAGATCGATGGTCTCGAGTACGCGCTGCGACATCCCACTCTCACCCGATCAGCATACGTCTGGAACAATCTACTCATTCCGAACAGCCACCTCATCGCAGGAATCATCGAGAAATCCAGCCGTAAGGACTTCTCCGATCCGGAACTCAAGGCCGCGACATCGCAGATCGGGGCCATTGCCAAACGGGAGCGCTGGCTCCCGAACGCTCACGGCGGTTTCCGCTCTCCAAGCGAGCTCAGGCTGGACGACCTGCCGCAGTCGTTCACCCGCGATCATGTGCTGGCGAAGGCACTGGGCATGATCCAGCCGGTCCTCGAGGAGGCAAGCCGTGAGCTGGGCATCCCCGCAGAGATCCTGCGCGCACTGAAAGACCACCCGGATCTTCTCGAGAAGCTCGACCAGGAGATACGAGCCCGCGCCCAGGCCGATCGGAACGACCACGGCGAAGATCCCAAGCCGTCTGCGGACGACGTCGACTTCGCCAAGGAGTTGTCGGTGGTGTTCGATCGCCCCGGCCGTCCTCCGGGGCACGAGGGAGGGGAGGTCCCGTCGACGGGCTCGGGTCAGGTCGGCAATCCGGCGTTCCGGCGGGAGCGGATCAAGGAGGGGATCGCGGCGGACAGGGAGGCCGAGCCTCCGGCGCACGAACGGTTCCGTCGAGTACCGCGCAGGACCTGGGAGGCCAAGGACGGCGCGGTGAAGCACTTCCTGCTGGAGCAGTACGGCGGCAGATGCCAGATCTGTGACGACGTGTTCCCCAAGTACGACGGCACCCCGTACTTCGAAGGCCTTTACCTTGTCTCGCGCCTGCGCGGCAGGTGGCTCAATCGGCCTGGCAACGTGCTGTGCCTGTGTGCCACATGTTGCGCGAAGTTCCAGTACGGCGCCATCGACGGACAGGACGTCACCGAGCAGATCAGGAAGTGGCGAACGGCCAGGGAGGGAGGCGGCCCCGCCGTCATCTCTCTCACTCTCTGTGGTGAAGCGGTCCAGTTGCGCTTCACCGAAAAACACCTGCTCGAACTGCAGGAGATCATCAACAGCGCACCGGGCTCCGCCGATGGCGATACAACCGACGCCTGATCTCGCCTGACGCCGTTCCGGGATGGGTGCTCCGGCCATCCGGTTCACCTCGGCACCACACCCCATCGTCCCCGCAGGATCACAAGACAGGGTGATCTCCTCGAGACGAGCCAGGACGAAAGCACAGTTAGGCGCTGACTTAGCTATTGAACGGGGCGCCACTCGAGTCTGCGCTTAAGCGTTCGGATGTGGATCCGAGTCTGCGGGTGTCGGCGGAGCCGACCAGGAGGGCGATCATGGAGCGGTTGCGCCCGGACCGGCGGCCGTGAGCGAACTGGCCGAGCCACTCGAGATGTCGTTGGCGGCAGTTGGAGGCCTGGATCGCCGCTTCGACGGCGGCCCTCATACCCGGAGATCGCTGAGAACGGCTACGGCGTCCCGCTAGCCGACCTCGGAAAGGGCTGGAGAACCCCAGCTGATCTCAACAGGCCGCGCTCCCGCGAACGGCTTCCGGCGGAGCAACCCGGCGTGTGGGCCGACCGTCGGGCGGATCGCGAATGAAAGACCGTGGAAAGAAGGTTTTTTCTGTGGCATGGCCAACTTAGTTTGAAGGCGTTCGTGAGCTGTTCGCATTCTGCCGACGAATGGTCGGGGGCTCCGGGAGGTCTCGTGTTGGGAAGATCAGGCCGCCGGGCGGTGGCGCTGGGCGCGCCGGTGCTGGCCACCGCCGTGCTGGCCACCGCCGTGTCGGCGGTCCCGTCCTCGGCCGTGGTGCCGGGCCGGGCGGCGGCTCAGGTCCACGCCCGGACCGCCGCGCTGCCGTACCAGGACCCGTCGCTGCCGGTGCGCGACCGGGTGGAGGACCTGCTGGCGCGCATGTCGCTGGACGACAAGGTCGGGCAGATGACCCAGGCCGAGCGGGGCGCCCTGGACCCGGTGTCGGACCTGGCCACCTACCGCATCGGCTCGGTGCTGTCGGGCGGCGGCTCGGCGCCGTCCCCCAACAACGCCCGGTCCTGGGCCGACATGTACGACTCGTTCCAGCGCGTGGCGCTGTCCACCCCGCTGGGCATTCCGATGATCTACGGAGTGGACGCGGTGCACGGGCACAACAACGTGCACGGCGCGACGATCTTCCCGCACAACATCGGGCTGGGCGCCGCCCGTGACCCCGAACTGGTCCGGCGGATCGGGCGGGCGACGGCCGAGGAGATGTCCGGCACCGGGGTGGACTGGAACTTCGCGCCCTGCGTGTGCGTGGCCCGCAACGACCGGTGGGGCCGCACCTACGAGTCGTTCGGCGAGCTGCCCGAGCTGCCCGGCGCGATGACCACGCTGGTCACCGGGCTGCAGGGCGAGTCGCTGAACGCCTCCGGCTCGGTGCTGGCCACCGCCAAGCACTATGTCGGCGACGGCGGCACCACCGGCGGGGTGGACCAGGGCGACACCCGGCTGTCGGAGGCCGAGCTGCGCGCCGTGCACCTGCCGCCCTTCCGCGCGGCGATCGAGCGCGGGGTCGGCTCGGTGATGATCTCGTTCAGCAGCTGGAACGGGGCCAAGCTGCACGGGCACCGCTACCTGATCACCGACGTGCTCAAGGGCGAGCTGGGCTTCTCCGGGTTCGTGGTCAGCGACTGGGCGGGCATCGACCAGCTCGACGGCGCGCCCGGCTTCACCGCCGAGGAGGTGCGCACCGCGGTCAACGCCGGGATCGACATGGTGATGGTGCCCAACGACTACCGCAGGTTCATCGGCCTGCTGCGGTCGGAGGTGCAGGCCGGGCGGATCCCGATGGCGCGCGTCGACGACGCCAACCGGCGGATCCTCACCAAGAAGTTCGAGCTCGGCCTGTTCGAGCGCCCGCTGACCGACCGGAACTACACCGGCACCGTCGGGTCGGCCGAGCACCGCGCGCTGGCGCGGGAGGCGGTGCGCAAGTCCCAGGTGCTGCTGAAGAACGACGGCGGCGTGCTGCCGCTGGCCAAGGACGCCCGGATCTTCGTCGCCGGCAAGTCGGCCGACGACATCGGCAACCAGAGCGGCGGCTGGACCATCTCATGGCAGGGCGACAGCGGCCCCGTCACGCCGGGCACGACGATCCTGCAGGCCATCCGCAGCACCGTGACCAATCCGGCCAACGTCACCTACAGCCGTTCCGGCAGCGGCGTCAACGGTGACTACGACGTGGCCGTCGCGGTGGTCGGCGAGACCCCGTACGCCGAGGGCGAGGGCGACCGGCCCGGCTCGCTCGGCCTGGACGCCGAGGACCTGGACACCCTGGCGAGGCTGCGCTCGGCGGGCGTGCCCGTGGTGGTGGTGCTGGTGTCCGGCCGGCCGCTGGACATCGGCGCGCACCTGCCGGACTGGCGGGCGCTGCTGGCGGCCTGGCTGCCCGGCACCGAGGGGCAGGGGGTGGCCGACGTGCTGTTCGGCGACCACCGGCCGACCGGGAAGCTGCCGATGACCTGGATGCAGAGCGCGTCCCAGCAGCCGATCAACGACGGCGACGGCAAGACGCCGCTGTTCCCGTACGGGTACGGGCTGACCTACCCCGACCGCCCGACCGATCCGACCCCGACGCCGACGCCGACCACGCCCCCGCCGGGTCCGGCCGGCTGCACCGCCGAGTACCGGGTCATCGGCTCCTGGTCGGGTGGTTTCCAGGCGGAGGTGACGGTGCGGAACGCGGGCGGCTCTCCGCTGAACGGCTGGACGGCGCGGTGGAACTGGAACCAGGGCCAGCGCATCGCCAGCCTGTGGAACGGCGTCCTGGCCCAGAACGCCCCCGACGTCATCGTGCGGAACGCGTCCTGGAACGGCGCTCTCGCACCCGGCACCAGTGCGACGTTCGGATTCACCGCCACGGGCGCCTCGACGCCGCCCTCCGTCACCTGCACCGCCCCCTGATCGTCGAACGGCCACGACAACGGCGCCCGGTGGATCCGAGTCCACCGGGCGCCGTTCTCGCCCTCGTGCTGGACTGATCGGTCCCGTCGGCTCGCCCACGACGGACCCGCGCCCTCCCGGTCTCAAGGAGCAGGACCGACGCGGCGATCGGCAGGGCCGGGGCGCGGATGTCAGTTCGTTGCGGAAGGGGATCCGAGGCGGGAGTCGTCGGTGCCGGGCGGGACGACCGCGATGGCGTCGACCTCGAAGAGCATGTCCGGGAGGGCGAGCGCGGCCACGCCGGTGAGGGTCTGCGTGGGCGGGCGGGAGCCCCAGATCCGGCCGATCCGTTCGGCGAGGATCGTGAGCTTGCCGGGGTCGTGGTCGACGATGTGGGTGCGGAGCTGGACGACGTCGCCGTAGTCGAGGCCGACGGCGGTCAGGGCGGTGCGCAGGTTGGCGAGCGACCGGTCGACCTGCTCGGCGAAGTCCGATGAGGTGACCTGGCCTTCGGCGTCGGAGGCGTACTGCCCCGCGATGAACACCAGGCCCCCCGGCGTGCGGGCGATGTGGCTGTAGCCGAAGCCGACCGGGTCGTGCAGGCCGGCGGGATTGATGATGTCGTGCGTCATGATGATCCCTTCGTGTCGGACGGTCGGGCGGAGGGTTCGCGGGAGGCGCCGACGGCCACGGCGGCGAGCAGCGCAAGGCAGCCGGCGACCCACAGGACCGCGGTGGCGGCGCCGTCGACCGCGGCTCCCCCGATCAGGGCGCCGAGGGCGATGGACAGGTTGAAGGCGGCGACGAACAGCGACGAGGCGGCCTCGGTCGTGTCGGGTGCGGCTTTGAGCATCCAGGTCTGCAGGCTCACCGACACCCCGCCGTAGGCCAGCCCCCAGGCGACCAGCAGGACGGCCCCGGTGACGGGTCCGGTGCCGAGCAGGGCGAACAGCGCGGTGACGGCGGTGAGGGCGGCGCAGATGGTCACGAGCGTGCCGCGCGGGCTTCCGGACGCCCGGGGGCCCGCCGCGAAGTTGCCCGCGATCCCGGCGACGCCGTACGCCATCAGCAGCGCCCCGACGAACGCGCTGTCGATCCCGGAGACCTCGCGCAGGATCGGACGCACGAAGGTGTACGCCGTGAAGTGGCCGGTGATCAGCAGGAAGGTGATCAGGACGCCGACCCGCACCCCGGGATTGCGCCGCAGCAGCGCGGGCAGTTCCCGGAAGGCGAGCGCCCCCTGGGACGGCAGCGGCGGCACCAGGACGAGCAGACAGGCCAGGGAGACCAGCCCCAGCCCCCCGACCGCCGCGAAGGCGGTGCGCCATCCGCTGAGGTCGCCCAGCAGCGTTCCCGCCGGTACGCCGACGACGGACGCGGTGGAGACCCCGCCGAACACGACCGCCGTGGCGCGGGCGACGTGCCGGGCGGACACCAGCCGTACCGCCAGGCCGCCGGCGACGGCCCAGAAGCCGCCGATGCTCACGCCGACGGCCACCCGCGCCGCCAGCAGGACGGCGTAGTGCGGGGCGGCGGCGCAGACCAGGTTGGCCGCCGCCATCAGGCCGATCAGCGCCGCCAGCAGCACCCGCCGGTCCAGGCGCGCCCCGGCCACGGTGACCACGGGCGCCGCTGCCGCCGCCACCAGCCCGGGCACGGTCAGCATGAGTCCCGCGGCCCCGTCGGAGACGCCCAGGTCGGAGCCGATGGGCGTGAGCAGGCCCACGGGCAGCAGCTCGGAGGTCATCAGCGCGAAGATCCCCAGCGTCACCGCCAGGACCGCCGGCCACTCCCGCGCCGCCGTCCGGCGCTTCTCCTGTACCTTGCTAGGAAACATCCAGAATTCTCCGATCAGTACGCCCTCCGCGGGGAGGGCGCGGCGCTCAGGCGCGGGCGTCGGCCAGCCGGCGACGGGTCTGGCCGGGCGCGGCGGGGAACCGCTCCTCCACCGTCGCCCTGAGGTCGGCGAGGGTCCGCCCGGCCAGCTCCCGCCGCCAGGTCAGCTCGGCCTGGCGCATGGTCTGGGAGATCACGCAGGTCTTCCGGTAGTCGACCCCCGGCTCGCCGCCGGGCCCCTGCCGCAGGATCTCGGTGCAGGCGAACGCCTCCTGCGGCCCCTCGATCGCCACCACGACGTCCAGCACCGTGATCTCCTCGGGCCGGCGGGCCAGCCGGAAGCCGCCCCGGGGCCCGGACGTCGAGGTGAGGATCCCGGCACGGACCAGCGCCTGCAACTGCTTGTTGAGGTACGCGGGCGGCAGCTCGTAGAAGGCGGCCAGCATCGCGGCGGGCACCGCGCGATCGTCCTCGACCCATGTCAGGTTCAGGCAGGTGTGCAGCGCCCACTCCACGCCTTCGCTCATCCTCACGATCCTGGATCTTACATATCCAGATTGTTCCTGTCATCCGGCGGGGCGTCCCTCATCCCACGGCCCGATCCGCACGGCGCCGCCGGCATGACCGGTCGCCGACGCAGGTGGAAGGCGGCACCGTCGCTCCCGACAGCGGCGCGGCGTTCGGTTTCACCGCCACGGGCCGCCCTCACCACCTGCGCCGCCTCTGATCGCCGGACGGCCATGACAAGGGCGCCCGGTGGATCCGAGTCCACCGGGCGCCGAGGCTTCAGCAGGACATGGCTGTCATGTACCGCAGCGCAGGGTTATGGGGCCGGGGGCGGCACCGCTGGCCTGGAACCCGAACGTGGTGCTGGTGCCGGGGGCCAGGGAGCGGTTGTGGGACGCGGGGACGGCCCGCACGTCCCGGCCGCTCTGGGTCACCGTGGCGTTCCAGGCGTTGACCACCCGCTGGTCGCCGGGGAAGGCCCAGTCCACGCGCCAGTCGTTCAGCTGCCGGTTCCCGGAGTTGGTCACCGTCACGTTCGCGACGAACCCGGTGTTCCAGGAGGTCGCGACCTCCAGTCGCGCCGTGCAGGAGGCGTCGCCCGGCGGCGGGGTCGTGGGCGGCGGGGTCGTGGAGCCGCCGACGTTCACCGAGAAGGAGTTGGTGGCCAGCCCGGCGCCGCCCTGCCACAGTTCGAAGCCCGCCTCGACGCCGATCAGGTACCAGGAGTTCTGGATCGAGCCGCGGGCGACCGCGTCCTGGGTGAAGGCGCGCAGGTCCAGGCCGCTGACCGAGGTGGTGCCGGAGGTGCGGACGTAGGCGATGTAGTTCCACTCCGACATCCGGGTGGTCCACACGTCCCAGGTGGCCCCGGCGATCGGCACGCCGGTGGCGACCCGCGAACCGGCGGGCTGCACGCCGCCCCGGCTGTTGAGCCAGATCATCAGCTCGGCCCCGTTCGGGGCGCCGGTGGTGGACGGGGTGGTGTTGTACCACAGGTCGTAGGCGACGTTGTAGGCGCCGGAGGAGATCTGCGTGGTGCTCCAGCTGCTGGTCACGGCGGGCATGCCGCCGACCTGGACCGGCAGGCCGCTGTTGCCGGTGCACTGGCCCCAGTGGCAGCCCTTGAAGAACGAGGGGTAGGCGGCGGGCGCCCCGCTCGTGTCGTTCTGGTGCCCGGCCGAGTCGACGCGGAACGAGGTCCCGTCGACCGTGATGCACTGGGGTGTGGAGGCGCCCCAGATGTTGTTCTGCGCGATGTACTCTCCCCCGTTCACCGGGGTGGTGTCGGTGGTGCCGCACAGCTGGACGGCCGCCCGCGCGGGCAGGGCGAACGGCGCGACCGCACCGGCGACCAGCAGCAGGCCGAAGGCCAGCGCCGCGACCACGGCGGTACTGATGCGCAATCGGGTGAGTGGCATGGACGACCTCACTCTCCGGGCGCGCCGTGGAGCACGCCCGCACAACCAAGTGGGAGCGCTCCCACCGTCATGAGGCGCTCACCGCCTGTCAAGCGCCGGCTCCCCGCCGCCCCGCCGCCCGCCCGCTGACCGAGCGTTCTGCCGCCCGCCCATGAAAACGACGTGAAAACCACCGCCGCCGACCGCCCGGCGGACCACCGCCTGGGCTCGTTCACGGCAACTGGATGCCGATGGACGACAGGCCCCTGTCCACTTATGGAGAAGTGGCGAGAGGAAAGCGGCGGAGGATCGTGAAGGAGGTCGGGGTGGTCTCGGTGAACGACACCTCCCGGACCCAGAACTCGCCCTCCAGGCGGCGGCCCGCCAGTGCGGAGTGGCAGTCCGGGCCTCGGGAGGACGTACGGGGGTGGGCGATGGTCACGTGGGGTGGGAAGTCGACGGGGGTCATGGGCGGGGCCAGCAGTCGGCGCCGCAGGGCCGCCCATCCCCCGTCCACGTCGTCGACCGCGACGAACACCCCGCCGTGGCCCTCGTTCTCCGCGAAGACCTTCCCCGGCCGGAGCCGGAACGCAGTCGCCTGGGGCACCCATGATTCGGCGCGCCTCAGCAGGAGGGTCTCGTCGCTGGTCTCCTCCGGGTAGGTCACCGTCAGGTGGGCCGGTACCAGGTCGGCCATCACCGGATCCCAGGTACGCCGTAGTTCCTCGATCTGCTCGGCCCCTTCGAGGAGCACGCACAGATGGCGGCGTCTCATCAGACGGCGGCCGGGACTCGGTGGGGGGCCAGGTGGGACAGGACGGTCTGGTGGGCCTCCCAGCCGTCGGGGAACTTGACGGGGACGTTCAGGTGGAGCGGGTCGGTGGAGGGGTGGGCGTCCAGGAGGTCGGTGATGCCCGCCCGGGCGACGACGATGCAGGCCTGGCGGTGGCGGGAGGTCAGCACGCACAGGCGGCCCGCCTCCAGGTGGAAGGCGGTGGCGTCGCGGCGGCCCGACAGCGGGTGGACCACGATGACGACCTCGAACTCGCGGCCCTGCAGGCGGTTGGCGGTGTCCACGGTGACCTCGGGAGCACCGGCGGCGGCCAGGGCACGGCGGATCTGGTCGGCCTGGTCCCGGTGGGCCACGCCTATAGCGATGTCGCGTGGGCCTATGGCGCGCCCGTCGGGGTGGCGTTCGCAGTAGGCGACGGTGCCCCGGGCCAGCAGGCGGGCGGCCAGGTTCGCGGCGGCCTCGGCGGCCTGGGGGTCGGTGCGCAGAGTGTGGCGGGCGGGCAGTTCGTGCAGCGCCCAGCCCGCTGTACGGGCCGTCTCCAGCGTCTCGTCCAACGGTGAGCGCAGACCCGACGTGGTGAACTCCAGGCGGCGCGTGCCCTCCGTCGTACCGGCCTGGAAGCCCGTGAACGGATAGAACGCCTGCGACACCAGGGGGGCCGCCGAGGCCGGCAGGCGCCAGGAGACGGGGAGGCGGTGAGTGGGCAGGGACGCGTTGTGGGCCAGCAGGACGTCGATGGCGTTCAGGCGCGGGTCGTACGACAGGCCCGTCCAGCGGGTGGTCTCCACCACGGTGAACGGGTCGAGCTGGCCGGGGTCGCCGACGAACAGCCCCCGGTCGAACAGGTGCGCCACCAGCAGCAGCGCGTCCGACCTCATCTGGTACGCCTCGTCGACGATGGTCCAGCGGCGGTGGTGGTCACGGACCCGGGCCCACTTGGCGGCGGTGCCCAGCAGCAGCGGGCAGTCGGCCAGGCCGTCGATCCTGGTGTCGATCGCGACGTTCGCCAAAGCCTCCACCGGGCCGGGCGGGGTGTAGGTCTCGGCGGACAGCCGGCCCAGCCGGATCTCGGGCAGCTCGGCGGCCAGGCGTTCCAGCAGGTCGTCGATCTGGTGGTTGGTCTGGGCGATGATCATCGCGGGCTCGCCGGACTCCACCAGCGCCCGGGCGGCCCGCACCACCAGGGTGGTCTTGCCGGCGCCGGGCGGGGAGTCGACGATCACGCCGCGGTCGCCGTCGCCGGCGCGGGCCATGTCGGCCAGCACCGCCTCGACGGCCTCCTTGGACGCCACCGAAGGGTCGTCGATCACTGCTGTGCTCCCTGGGAGTCGTCCGGGGCGGCCGGCGGGCCGCCGTGCGTCCACGGGGTCTGTTCCGGCGCCGGGAACTCCTGGCCGCCGAACTGGGCCGGGGCGCGGGTGTAGCAGACGGTCTCGCCCAGTTCCGGGATGGGGGCGGGCTTCTTGACCGTGCCCATCCCGGCGACGACGTCCAGGACCAGCAGGCATTCGGACCCGTCCTCGATGATCTCGCGGATCCGGACGGTCTGCTTGGGGCGTTCGGGGGACACGTAGGTCTGGTCGGCCTCGACGCGGACCGGGTCCTCGGTGAGCACGGTGATGCGGGGGCGCAGCAGGACCCGGCCCTTGGGGCTGATCTCCGTGCGGTCCGGCTCCCGCCCGACCACGGTGCCGCCGAACGCGTCGCCGGTGGTCCGCAGCTCCGCCAGCACGAACGGGTCGTCCAGTGCCTGCTCGGCGTCGAACCGGTTCTGGGCGCGTTCCAGCGTCGCCAGCCGGGCGGCGGCCGCGACGGCGTGGTCGTGGCGGGGCTGCGGAGGCCCGCCCTCGGCGATGTGGTCGACGTGCCCGGTGAACCGGTCGCGGTCGGCGGCCCAGCGCTGCTCGCAGTGCGGCGCCTCGGGCAGCTGGCGGAGCCGCTCCAGGCCCTTCCACATCAGCCGCCAGGTCGGCATGAGCTGCGACTCCACCGCCTCGCGGATCTTGGCCTCGGAACGGGCCAGCGCCACCCGGTCCCCCGCCGCGGCGGCGCGGTCGTAGCCCCGGACGGCGGGCTGCAGGACGAGGTTGTCGAAGTCGGGGTCGGTGGCCGGGCCGGCGGGCGGGAAGTCCAGCGGGTCCTCGGCGGCCTGCGCGGCCTGCGCCCCGGTCATCCCCTCCGGCGGGCAGATCCAGGCCAGCAGCATCGCCAGGTTGGCGTCCTCCAGGTCGCTCTGCCCGGTCGCCCACTGCGCCGTGAGCAGGTCGGTCATCGCCAGCGTCAGCGACGACCCCGGATACTCGGCCCGGTCGGCGAAGAACGTCAGCCACCGTCCCAGCAGCGGCACGTCGTCCTCGGTCTCCTGGAACCGGGTCAGCCGCCCCAGGAGCCCCAGGTAGTCCAGCGCGAGCCGGTTGGGCACCAGGATCTGCGGGGCGTCGGCGTAGCGGAGCCGGGGCGGTTCGTCCTTCCTGTTGGACGGCACCTCCTCGGTCTCGTCCTGCCGGGCCGCGACGTAGCCGAGCACCACCCGCGCCAGCTCGACGAAGAACGCGTGCTGCAGGTCCCGGTTGCGCGGCTGCGGAACGGTGAGCAGCAGCGGATCGTCCGGGTCGGTCCCCACCGCGCACCCCAGCGGCGCGGCGGCCTCGCCGGCGAGCTTCAGCGGGACGATCACCAGCGGCTCGTCCACCAGATGGTGGTGCCGCATCCGCCGCAACGGCCGCGCATGCCCCGAACGCGCCGCGTGCAGCTTCTCCAGGACCACGAGCAGGCTGCTCATGCGCGTCTCCCGCTCATGCCCGCTCCCCGCTCGCCTCCGGCGCGCCTCGAGGCACCGGTCCTCCTCGTCGCGTGCTCGCTCGCGCCCACGGCCGCGCCGCGCGCCTCCGGCTCGCTCATGTGAGGCCGCACCGCAGGGACTCGGCGTGGCGCAGGGCCCGGGCGATCTCGACCTCGTCGTCGGCGGGGGCGCGGGTGCCGTCGGCCAGGGCCAGGGCGGCGGAGACGGTGTCGACGCCGCCCAGCATGCCGCCGAGGGCGGGGCCGAAGACGTCGAGGGAGTCGGCGCGGCGGGCCTCGTCGCGGCAGAACGCGGCCAGCTCACAGTGGGCGCGGCAGCCGGGGCGGTAGCGGGCGGGGAGCTGGTGGAGGGCGGCGGACAGCTCGGCCGGGTCGCGGGTCGGGTTGCCCTCGGCGTCGAGGGCCAGGTCGAGCGTCACGCCCTCGGGGAGCGCCTCCAGCAGGCTGTCGATGCGGCTCATGCGGGTCAGCACCCGGCGGACGGCGGCGAGCTGCTTGCGCACGTCGAGCACCGACACCATCGGGGTGTTCGCGAAATTGGCCGGGGTGACCAGCAGGACCTCGTGCGACACCGCCTCGGGGTCCAGGTCGTGGTCGGCCAGCAGCTCCCGCAGCGCCAGCACGTACACCGCGGCCTGCTGGGCGGCGGCCGTGACCTGCTCGCTGTCCACCTGGCCGTCGACGACCGCGAACGACTTGATCTCCACGACGTGGAAGCGCCCGCCGACCTGGAACGCCACCAGGTCCGGCTCCAGGTAGGCGGTGTGCCCGGCGACGTTCAGCCGGAGCATCGGGTGGTCGAACAGCGTGCCCGCGTCGTCGGCGTCGCGGGCGGCGCGCAGCAGCAGGTTGGCGGTGTGGGCGGCGCGCACCTCGCGGCCGGTGTGCTCGCCCACGTCCTCCAGCGGCAGGTAGGCGGCCTCCTCGACGGCCAGGCCCAGCCTCTCGCGCAGCAGCGCCAGCAGTTGCGCGGCGCCGTCCGCCTTGACCTGCTCCTCGAACGCACGGCCGCGGGCCAGCGCGAACGTGGACTGCCCGAACCGGCCCGGGAAGCCCACCCGGGCCGAGATCCGGCCCTTGTCGGCCCCGGATGCGTCCAGCAGGGCGCGGCGCGCGCAGCCGGGATTGGCGGTCAGTCCGGCGATGGCGCGGGCGGAGAAACCGGCCGGGGGCGTGCCGCCCCGCAGTGCGGCGAGCCGTGTGTCGAGTGCGTTCACGTTAGTGACCTAAGTGGTTGTCGGGTCGGTAGGGAAGTATGACGCGCGCATGGGTCAGCCTCGGGCCGCCGTGCCGGGGATCGCCCGCAGCGGGGCCCCGAAGAGCCGTTCACGCTCGTCGAGCTGGCGGCGGGCCCGCTGCGCCGCGTCGGCCCGGGTCCGCCGGTCGGCGTCGATGTGGACGGCGATCTCGGTCTCGGCCGCCCGGGCGAGCAGGCCGGGGTCGACGGGTGCGGGCCGGCCCGTCCGGCGCGGCGCGATCGCCCCGGGGATGCTCACCGCGAAGCTCCGCAGCAGGCGTTCCACGTCGCCGGTGGCCGAGCCGTGCAGCCCCTCCTGGGCGACGGCGGCCCCGGCGACCCTGACCGCCGCCTGCAGGAAGTCCACCCGGGGGCTGAGCGGGCCGACGATCCGGCGTTCCAGCGGCCAGGAGCTCACGGTGATCAGCGCCCGGGCGGGGGCGAGCAGGTCGGAGGTCAGCGCCGGGCACAGGTAGTAGGGGCGGGCGCCCGGCGCCGAGCGGTAGGAGCGCTCCTCGTCGCGGCGCAGGCTGGCCAGCCGGGAGGCGGGCAGCTCGCCGGAGAAGAACGCGCGGTGCACCGCGCCGATCAGCTTGGGCGCGGCCGGGACGCCGAGCAGGGTGAGGACCTGGTGGACGTGCTCGCGGGCCGGCAGCAGCGGACCGGCGGGCCGGGCCGGCTCGGGCGGCGGCTCCGGCTCCCCCGAGCGTTCCAGGGAGTCGGCGAGCCGGTCCCAGGCGCGTTCGGCGGCCCGCAGCTCGGCCCGCAACTCCCGGACGCGCGCCGTGTCCCGCCGCCGCATGGCGGCGCGCACCGCCCGGCGCAGCTGGGCGATCCGGTCCTCCAGCGCGTCCAGATCGTCCTGCATGATCACGACGCTAGCAGAGCCTCCAGACTTTTCCAGAGATCTCCACGAAAAGCGCCCGGTCCCCGGGGGCGTCGGGGGCCGGGCGGAAGGGGGGACGGGGGCCTCAGGCGGCCTCGGCGGTGATGCGGCGGGTGACGTCGGCGCGGAGTTCGCCCAGGTCGATCCCCGCCTGCCAGAGGAGGTGGCAGGCGGAGTTGCCGGAGTCGTGCAGGACGCCGAGCAGGATGTGGCCGGTGCCGATGTGGTTGTGCTTGAGGCGCAGGGCGTGGCGCAGGGAGAGTTCGAGGGCCTTCTTGGCGGGCTTGGTGAACGGGATGTGCCCGCGCCGGCGGCGGACGAGGCCACGGCGGAGGGCGTCGGGGCCGAAGGCGGCGTCGGCGGCCTCGCGGACGCGGTCGAGGTCGATGCCGATCGCGGCCAGGGCCTCCGGGTCGAGGGCGGCGTCCTCGGCGGGCGACCGGAGGCGGGCGCGCAGGTCGTCCAGGTCGACGTCGTGGGCGCGCAGGGCCTCGGCGGCGGGGCCGGCGCCCACCCGCAGCAGGCCCAGCAGGACGTGCTCGGGGCCGATCTCGTCGTGGCCCAGCTCGCGGGCCTCCTGCTGGGCGAGGACCACGGCCTCGCGGGCGTCCTTGGCGAAACGCTCGAACACGGCTAGGGCTCCTTTCTGAGGATGCGGCGGCCGGAGCCGTACTTCTTGTGCACGGCCTGCTTGCTGACCCCGAGACAGACGGCGATCTCCTGCCAGGACCAGCCCTGGTCGCGGGCGTTGCCGACCTGCAGGGCCTCGAGCCGGTCGGCGAGCTCGCGCAGCGCGCGCACCGCCCGCAGGCCGATCGCCGGGTCGCGGCTGCTCGCCTCCTGGGCGAGCCGGACTCCTTCGCTCATGGAGTCAACATAGGTTGACGACCCGGCCGAAGTCAACCCAGGTTGACGAATCGGGGGCGGGTCCTAAAGACCCAGATCGAGCGCCCGCACCATGGCCGCGGTGTACTCGGCGGCACCGGGCAGGTCCTCGCGGCCCTGCAGGACGGCGTTGAACACGTAGCCCAGGCAGCCGCCGAGCAGCAGGTGGGCGACGGCGAGGGCGTCGACCTCCGGGGACACCCGGCCGAACCTGCGCTCGGCCTCCAGATAGTCGGCCACCATCCGTTCGGCATGGTGCGGGCCCAGGTCGCCGGCCCGGGTCAGCTGGCGCAGGCCCGCCGTCTGCTCGGGGCTGGCCAGCACCGCCGCCTGGGCGGGCAGCACCTCGCCGTAGAAGTCGACGGTGGCCCGGGCGGCCAGGGTCAGGTTCTCCCGGACGCTCCGCCGGCCGGGCCGCCCGAGCGCCTCGGCCATCGAGGCCGCGTAGACCGGCAGCCGGTCCTGCAGCAGCGAGAGGAACACGCCCAGTCCCGCCCGGCCGGGCTGCGCCAGGAGCGGGACGGCGCCGACCGCCTCCATGATCCGGCGGCGCACCTCCTCGGCCGGCGGGCGGGAGGCGGCCCTTCCGCCCTCGCACCCGGATCCCGGCGACGGCGCAGGGGCGGGCGGACCGTCCGCCCCGGGCCGGGCTCGCCGATCCCGGAAGAAGGGGTCCGCAGGCTCGTGCTCGAAGTCCATGGGCCTTCCAGGGCATACGGGGACATCGCATCGCCACTCCCCCCGGGTGACGGAACACACCAGGGTAGGCAGCAATGGACGGAACTGGTGGCCCAACCCGCAGAAAAGTAATGAGTCGGAGCGGCCCGGCTGTTCCCGGACCAACACGTAAGGCATACTCGTCACCGCCGTCAGAAATATGCCTAAGGAGTCGTGGTGGAGCTGGAGCCGCCGGCCACGTTCCGGGTCGAACTGGCCCCGATCCTGGAGGTGGGGCACGGCCCCTGGGGGCGGCGGCGGGTGATCGGCATCGTCGGCGGGTCGTTCACCGGGCCCCGGCTGTCCGGCGAGGTCCTGCCCGGCGGCGCTGACTGGCAGGTCGTCCACCACGACGGAACGGCCGCCATCGACACCCGCTACACCCTGCGGACCCACGACGGCGCGCTGCTCTACATCCAGACCCAGGGCCTGCGGCACGGCCCGCCCGAGGTGATGGAACGGCTGGCGGCGGGCGAGGACGTCGACCCCGCCGAGTACTACTTCCGGCTCTTCCTCCGTTTCGAGACCGGCGCCCCCGAGTACGCCTGGCTGGGACGCACCCTGGCGGTCGGGACCGGCCGCCGCGAACCGGACGCGGTCGTCTACGACGCGTTCACCCTGACCTGACACCCCCCCGGACCAGGAGGCGCCCTCGTGGCCAAGCTGAACAAGTCCGCCGTGCCGGTGACCACCGTGCTCGACCAGCCGATCGAGATGCGGGACGGCACGATCCTGCGGGCCGACGTGCACCGGCCCGCCGAGGGCGGCCCGTTCCGCACCGTGCTGATCCGCAACCCGTACGGGGAGCCGCTCTTCCGCCGGACGCCGGTGGTGCCGTACCTGCACGCCGGGCTGGCCGTGGTCCTCCAGCACTGCCGCGGCCGGGGCTCCAGCGACGGAACGTTCACGCCCTGGGTGGACGAGCCGCGGGACGGGGTGGACACCGTCGAGTGGATCACCGCGCAGCCCTGGTCGAACGGCGAGGTCGTCGCCTCGGGCATGTCCTACCTGGCCGGGTGCGCGCTGCAACTGGCGGCCCAGCGGCCCGCCGCGCTCAAGGCGGTGGCGGCCTCGATGACGCCGCACGACTTCTACGACGGGCTCAAGTACCACGGGGGCGCGTTCGCGCTGGGCTCGGCGTTCCACTGGGGCTCGCTGCAGGGGATGCTGGGCGCGCTGCACGCCATGTCCGGCGGCGAGGACGCCGGGGCCCGGTTCGGCGCGCTGCTGCCGGTGCTGGCCGACCCGTACCCGGCGATGGCCGCCACGCCGCTGAGCGAGGCGCCGGGGGTGTCGCAGGCGTTCCCGTTCTGGCGGGACTGGGTCGAGCACCCCGAACGCGACGAGTACTGGGAGAAGCTGGCCGAGACGCTGCGGCACGACCGGATCGAGGTCCCGGTGCTGCACACGGCCGGCTGGTTCGACGTGTTCCTGCGCGGCACCCTGGAGAACTTCCGGCGCATCCCCGGCGGCCGGTTGATCGTCGGGCCGTGGACGCACCTGTCGCAGGAGTCGGGCGTGGGCGAGCTGAACTTCGGGTTCTCCGCCTCCGCGCAGAGCGCCATGCTGGAGGCCCAGCAGATCGCCTGGCTCCTCGGCGACACCGCAGGCCCCAGGGTCAGGTACTTCACGATGGGCGCCGACACCTGGCGGGAGGCCGAGTCCTGGCCACCGCCCGGCGCCACCGAGACCCGCTACTACCTGCACCCGGGCGGGCTGCTGTCGCCCGAGGCCCCGGCCGCCGACGCCGAGCCGTCCCGGTTCGTGCACGACCCCGACGACCCGGTGCCCACCCACGGCGGCCCGCTGCTGCTGCCCGACCCGACCAACGCCGGTCCCCGCGACCAGCGGCGCATCGAGGAACGCCCCGACGTGCTGTGCTTCACCACCCCGGTGCTGGACCGCGACGTGGAGGTCACCGGCCCGCTCACGGTGGTGCTGCACGCGGCGACCTCGGCGGCCGGCGGCGACTGGACCGCCAAACTGGTGGACGTGTGGCCGGACGGGCGGGCGATGAGCGTGATCGACGGGATCGTGCGCTCGGCCGGCGACCGGCTGCGGCACGAGATCGACCTGGTGGCCACCAGCCAGACGTTCCGGGCCGGGCACCGGATCCGGGTGGAGATCGCCTCGTCCAACTTCCCCCGCTTCGACCGGCATCCGGCCATGACGCGCGCCGAGCAGACCGTCTTCCACGACGCCGGCCGGCCCTCGTGGATCACCCTGCCGATCATGGGCGGCTGACGGCCGGGCTCAGTGGCGCCAGCGGGTGCGGGCCACGATCTCCTCGTCGGAGGCGTCCTTGAACAGGGCGATCTCGCCGCGCCGCACGTCGGCCACGGTGTCGGCGGTGGCGGCGCCCAGGGCGGCGCGCAGCACCTCGTCCTGCTCGAACACCGTCACCGCCTCCTCCAGCGACGTCGGCAGCCGGGCCACGCCGCGTGCCTCGCGTTCCTCCGGATCGAGGGTCGCGGGGTCCACGGTGACCGGGTCGGGCAGCCGGGCGGCGGCGTCCACCCCGTCGCGCCCGGCCGCCAGCAGGACGGTCAGCGCCAGGTACGGGTTGGCGGTGGCGTCGAAGCACTTGACCTCGAGGTTGGCGGCCTGCGCGCGCAGCCCCGCCGGGCCGGCCACGAACCGCAGCGCCGCCTCCCGGTTCTCCAGCCCCCAGCAGGCGAACGGGCCGGACCACTGGCCGGGGGTCAGCCGCAGGTAGCTGGCCACGGACGGGCAGCCGATCGCCAGCATCGCGGGCAGCCGGGCCAGGATCCCGGCGGCGAACCCCTCCCCCTCGGGCCGCATCCCGTACGGGCCGGAGCCGGTGGCCATCAGGTTCCGGCCGCCGCGCCACAGGCTCAGGTGGACGTGGCCGCCGTTGCCGACCCCGTCCATCACGACCTTGGGCGAGAACGACGCGCGCATCCCGTACCGCATCGTCACCGCCTGGATCGTCTGGCGGACCAGCACCGCCGTGTCGGCCGCCCACACCGGCCCCTGCGCCGCCACCGACACCTCGAACTGCCCGGCGGCGTACTCCGGGTGCAGTTGCTCGACCTCGACCCCCGCGGTGTCCAGCGCGCGCAGCACGTCGAACAGGTACTCCGGCAGCTCGGCGATCCGGGTCATCCCGTAGCCGGGGCCGACCGCGGCGGGGACGAAATCCTCGCCCCTGCCCAGCGAGACCGTCCACTCGACCTCGAACGCCGCCCGCACCCGCAGGCCCTCCTCGGTCAGCCGGGCGACCTGGCGGCGCAGCAGGGCGCGGGCGTCCTGCGCGTGGCGGATGCCCTCCTGGTCGTAGCGTTCGCCGGGCGCCCAGGCCCAGCCCGCGGGCTCCCCCAGCACCGTCAGCCGGTCCAGGTCCGGATGCAGCCGCAGGTCGCCGACCGGGCCGCCGGCGTGCCGCCCGGAGGCGATCGAGTCGTCCAGCAGATAGGCGTCGAAGACCGGGGAGAACCCCACCCCCCACGCGGCGACGTGCTCCAGCCGTCCCGTCGGCACCGTCTTGACCCGGGTGATGCCGCTGTTGTCCACCCAGGTGAGCGTGGTCGCCACGATGCCGCGGGCGGTCAGCTCGCGGGCCGCCGCCCGGCCGCGGGCCGCCCGGTGCGCCCGTTCCTGCTCGTCCACAGCCCCAGCGTAAGACCCTGACCTGCGACGATCCCGATCGCAAAAGAATCTTGGGAAAATCCCGGCGGCCGTGTCGAAATCCGGGCCGCCCGTTCGAAGCGTTCACGACCGGGGCCGCACGGGCCCCGCCGCGAGAACGGAGAACGGCCATGACCGCCGCCCTGACCATCACCCGCACCCCCGCCACCCGGACCGCCCGGACCACCCGCTCCCTGCTCGGCCTCGGCGCCGCCGCCGGACCGGTGTACGTGGCGGTGTCGCTGGCGCAGGCGCTGACCCGGGACGGGTTCGACCTGGCCCGCCATCCGTGGAGCGCGCTGGCCAACGGGGACCTCGGCTGGATCCAGGTGGCGAACCTCCTGGTCGCGGGGCTGGCGACGCTGGCCGCCGCGGTGGGCCTGCACCGGGCGCTGCCGGGCTCGCCGTGGGCCGGGCGGCTGGTCGCCGGGTACGGGATCGGCCTGGTCGCGGCCGGGGTCTTCAAGGCCGACCCGGTGCCGGGCTTCCCGGCGGGCACGACCGAGGCGACGGTGAGCCTGCCGGGGATGCTGCACATGATGAGCGGCGCGGTCGGTTTCTCGTGCATCATCGCCGCGTGCTTCGTCGTCGCCCGCCGGTTCGCCGCCGAGGGCCGGTCCGGCCGGGCCCGTTGCTCGCGGGCGGCCGGGGCGGTGTTCGGGGCATCGTTCGTCGTCATGGCGGCCGGGGGCGGGGCGTCCTGGACGATCCTCGCCTTCGTCGCCGGGGTCCTGGTCATCTGGACCTGGCTGTCGGCCCTGTCGCTGCACCTGTACCGCAACGCCTGAACCCACCGTCCCCCGAGACTCCGAGGAGAACCGCCATGCGTTACCTGATCACCCTCAACGCCACCGCGACGCCGGACGGGCCGCCGCCCGCCGAACTGATGGAGGCCATCGCCAAGCTGGGCGAGGACGCCGCCAAGGCGGGCGTGCTGCTGGACGTCGGCGGGCTGGCCCCCAGCTCCGAGGGCGCCCGCGTCACCCTGACCGGCGGCGAGCTGACCGTGACGGACGGACCGTTCGCCGAGGCCAAGGAACTGATCAGCTACACGGTCTACCAGCTGTCGTCCAAGGAGGAGGCGGTGGAGTGGGCCTCCCGCTTCCTCAAGCTGCACCGCGACCTGTGGCCCGGCTGGGAGGGCGAGACCGAGGTGCGGCGCGTGATGGGCCCGGAGGACTTCGCCCCGCCCGCCTGACCTTCGTTCCGCCGCGAAGCCCCCGGGAACCGTTCTCCCGGGGGCTTTGCCGTGGAACGAGGAGCGCGGTTGGATCCTGATATGACGGGCGTGGACGCGCGGCGGGCCGTGGAGGCCGTCTGGCGGATCGAGTCGGCGCGGGTGGTCGCGGGGCTGGCCCGCATGGTGCACGACGTGGGGCTGGCCGAGGAACTGGCGCAGGACGCGCTGGTCGCCGCGCTGGAGCAGTGGCCGGTCTCCGGCGTTCCGGACAACCCGGGCGGCTGGCTGATGCTGACCGCCAAGCACCGGGCGATCGACCTGCTGCGCCGCCGCGCCCGGTACGCCGGCAAGCTCGCCGAGGTGGGCCGGGACCTGACGATCCGGCAGGAGGAGGCCGAGGCGGCGCTGGACGACGCGCTCGACGACCACATCGGCGACGACGTGCTGCGGCTGTTCTTCACCGCGTGCCATCCGGTGCTGCCCGCGGAGGGCCGGGCGGCGCTGACGCTGCGCCTGCTGGGCGGGCTGACCACGGCGGAGATCGCGCGGGCGTTCCTGGTGCCGGAGCCGACCGTGGGGCAGCGGATCTCCCGGGCCAAGCGGACCCTGACCGACAAGGGCGTGCGGATCGAGCTGCCGTCGCCGGAGGAGCTGCCGCGGCGGCTGGCGTCCGTGCTCGGCGTGATCTATCTGGTCTTCAACGAGGGCTACGCGGCGACCTCCGGGGACGAGTGGATGCGGCCGGAGCTGTGCGAGGAGGCGCTGCGGCTGGGCCGGGTGCTGGCGACGCTGATGCCCGGCCAGTCCGAGGTGCACGGCCTGGTCGCGCTGATGGAGTTGCAGGCGTCGCGGATCGGCGCCCGCACCGGCCCGGACGGCGCGCCGGTGCTGCTGGCCGACCAGGACCGGCGGCGGTGGGACCGGCTGCTGATCCGCCGGGGCCTGGAGGCGCTGGCCCGGGCCGAGGCGCTGGGGACGATGGGCCCGTACGGGCTGCAGGCCGCCATCGCCGCCTGCCACGCGCGGGCGGTGACGGCCGAGGACACCGACTGGGAGCGGATCGCCGCCCTCTACCGCGTGCTGGCGCACGTGGCCCCCTCCCCGGTCGTCGAGCTGAACCGGGCGGTGGCGGTGGCGATGGCGTACGGGCCGCAGCGGGGCCTGGAGATCGCCGACGGGCTGCTCGGCGAGAAGGCGCTGCGGGGCTATCCGCAGCTTCCGGCCGTGCGCGGGGACCTGCTGGAACGGCTGGGGCGGGCGGACGAGGCGCGCCGCGAGTTCGCGCGGGCCGCCGAGCTGACCCGCAACGAACGGGAACGGGCGGTGTTCCTGGCCCGCGCCGCCCGGCCGCCCCAGCCGTGACCGGCCCTACGCCCCCGCCGGCACGGGGAGGTCCCACTCGACGCGGTACCGCTGCTCGGGGCCCAGGTTCTTCTCCGGCGTCAGCACGGTCTTCGTCATCACCCGCATGAGCAGCGGCATCAGCGCGCTGGTCACCGGGCCCGGCGCCTTCAGCCGGTTGACCTTCGCCGCGCGGGCCGCGATCCGCTCCACGCGCGGGCGCCGCAGACGTTCGTAGGCGGCGAACGCGGCCTGTGCGTCGGGCCGGTCGCGCAGGCATCGGGCCAGTTCGAGGGCGCTCTCGACGGCCAGCGACGCACCCTGCCCGGAGCTGTTGGACGGCGCGTGCACCGCGTCGCCGACCAGCACCATCCGGCCCCGGTGCCAGCGCGGCACGCTCGGCATGATGTGCAGCGACCCGGTCACCTGGAGATCACCGGGATCGATGTGCCGGACCAGTTCCCCGCCCGGGTCGTCGTCCCCGTACGCCTCGCGCAGCCGGTCCAGCCACTTCTCCGCCGGCACCGCCCTGGCCTCGGCGAGGGTCATCGGCTCGTCCTGGGGCAGGTTGGCGCCCCATCCGGTACGGCCGTCGGGGCGCGACCAGTACAGGTAGTACGCCTTCCTGCCGAAGGCGAAGACCATGGTGCCGGGCTCGCCGGGCACCGGCCGGTCCACCACGGCCTCGAAACCGAGGGTGCCGGTGTAGCCGGGGCCGGGGGCGTCCGGGTCGATCAGGGTGCGGACGGTGGAGTGGATGCCGTCGGCCCCGATCAGGATGTCGGCGGTGGCCGTGCTCCCGTCGGCGAACCGGGCGGTGACGCCGGTGGCGTCCTGCTCGGCGGCCACCAGGCGCCTGCCGTGCTCGATCCGGACGCCGTGGTCCAGCGCCACGTCCCGCAGCGCCCGGTACAGGTCGGCACGCCGTACGAGCCGCAGCGCGGGAAGGCCCTCCAGTTGCGGCAGCCCGACCTTCCTGCCGCCGAACGACATCGCCGTCCGCCGGACGGGCAGTGCGGCGGCGGTCACGGCCTCCCGCGCGCCGACCACCTCGAGTGCGGCCTGCCCGTTCGGCGCGATGGCGATGCTGCCGCCGACGCCGTCCGCCGTGCTCGGGTACGCCTCGAAGACGGCGGCCTCGATGCCCGCCTTGCGCAGCCCCAGTGCCGTCACCGGCCCGGCGATGCCGCCGCCGATGACGATCGCGGTCCGTACTTTCGTCATGGTGTCCCTCCAGGGGTCGCCGCGGCACCGCGACGTCGCGGTGCCGTCTCGTGCGAACCGTCCCGGGAGGGAGCACCCGGCTATCCTTGCGGTCGCCACCTCGTGGCCGGATCCGTCCACGGGCACGGTTCGAGGTCGCGGGCCCGGCGGGGTGTTGCCGCACCGCCGCCGGGCCCGTTCTGTTCAGTCCGCGCCGCCCCTTTCCGCCAGTTCGGCCAGCTCCTGCGGCACCTGCCGGGTCCGGTGCCACTGCCGCCACAGGTCCAGGCCGGGGAAGGTCCCGGACGTCAGCTCCTCGAGCAGCGAACGGACCCAGGCGGTCTCGGCCTCGCGGAGGGCGATCTCGTACTCGGTCTCCAGCAGGAACGCCCGGGGTATCTCGCGGGCCTGCTCCGCCAGGGACTCGCGCGCGGCGGCGTTCGCCCGCTCCAGCGCGTCGAGCCGATGGCGCAGCAGGCCGGCGGCCTCGTCCGGGGACAACGCCACCAGCACCGACAGGCCCGCCTTGAACTTCGGGCGTTCCGGCTGCGGGGTGGAGATCAGCTCGCGCACCCAGTCGACCAGCTCCGCCCGGCCCGCGTCGGTGATCCGGTAGACCGTCCGCTCCGGGCGGGCGCCCTCACGGGCGCTGCCGGCGACCTCCAGGAAGCCGTGCTTGGCCAGGTTCCGCACCACCGTGTAGAGGGAGCCCCATTTGATCTCCATGTCGTCGCCCTTGCCGCGGGCGCGCAGCAGGGACGCGATCTCGTACGGGTGCATCGGCCGCTGCGCGACCGTCGCGAGCACGGCCAGCGCGAGCAGGTTGCCGACCTTGCGCCGCTTGGCCATCGCCCTCACCTCGCCCTGTTCACTTGCAGGCGAGCATACGCCTGCGATTACTCGTGAACAAGTATTCTCCCGCACACCGAGAATTCTCGGCCGGAACGCCGCCCGCGACTGCTCTGGCCAGCGTTGATATCGATTCGATGATGATCGTTCCGGCCATAGCGGTATTGGACATGGAGACATCAGCTCTGCTCTGATCACCGGTGTCCACCAGACCGAGGAACCGAGGAGTCCCTATGGAGCAGGCCCTGCGCGCCCGGTGGCGCACCGCGCTGGGGGCGGCGGCGGTCGCCGCGTCGATGCTGTTCGGGGCGGCCGCCTGCGGAAGCGAGCCCACCCGGACCACCGCCGCCGGGTCGCAGAGCACGCTGACGACCGCGCCGGCCTTCGAGGCCGCCGGCCAGGCCGAGGTCCGGCGGCGGCTGCGCGCGCTGGAGGCCGAGTACGAGGGCGGCCGGATCGGCGCGTACGCCATCGACACCGCGACCGGCCGGACGGTGGGGTACCGGGCGCAGGAGACGTTCCCGATGTTGTCCACGTTCAAGGCGATGGCCTGCGCCGCCGTGCTGCACAAGGCCCGCACCGCCGACCCCGGCCTGATGGAACGGGTGATCCGCTACACCGCCGACGACCTGGTGGACCACTCGCCGGAGACCGGGAAGGAGGAGAACCTGAAGGCCGGGATGACCGTCTCCGCCCTGTGCGAGGCGACCATCACCCTCAGCGACAACACGGCGGGGAACCTGGTCCTCAGGCAGATCGGCGGCCCGGCCGGGCTGACCGCGTACCTGCGTTCGCTCGGCGACCCCCGTTCGCGGCTGGACCGCTGGGAACTCGAGCTGAACGACTGGCGGCCCGGCGAGCGCCGCGACACCACCACCCCCGCCCTGATGGCGCAGAACCTGCGGAAGGTCACCACCACCGACGCGCTGGCCGGACCGGACCGCGCCCGGCTGATCGCCTGGCTGCGCGCCAACACCACCGGCGACGCCCGCATCCGCGCGGGCCTGCCCGGGGACTGGACGGTCGGCGACAAGACCGGCACCGGCGGGACCTACGCCACCGCCAACGACATCGCGATCGTCTGGCCCAAGGGCGCCACCGCCCCGCTGATCATGGCCGTCTACACCAACCGCGGCACGCCCGACGCCACCGCCGACAACACGTTCGTCGCCCGCACCGCCACCATCCTCGCCCAGGGCCTCGGCAAGCTGCCCTGACCGGCCCGAACGAGCGAAGGCCCGGGGTCCTCCCCGCCTTCGTACGTCCACGGGCGACCTCCGCCCGCTGCAGCCCGCCCGAAAAGGCTGCCTCGAGAAGAGCGGCCTTGCGATCCGGTGGTGCCGGTCAGGAGCCGAAGCGGCTGTTCGCCCAGGCGGTGAGTTCGGCGCGGGCGGCGGCGAGGCGGTCGGCGGGGACGTCGGTGGCGGCGTTCACGATCAGGGCGACGTGGAGCGAGCCCGGCGGGGTCCGGTCGATCACCAGGCGGCGGGCGGTCGCGGACCCCTGCTCCAGGGCGACGCGGACGGGGCCGGAGGTGGGCAGGCCGTGGTGGGCGCCCAGGTCGCCGACCAGGACGGTGCCCTCCGGGGCGAACGAGCCCGGCAGGTGCAGTTCGGTCGGGCCGGAGCCGGTGGATCGCCACACCAGCACGCCGAACTGGCGGCCCTTGGTCAGCGCGGCGACGTTCGGCATGTTCTGCGGGGAGGCCAGCCACTGCGCCTGCGCGCCCTCCCCGGCGAACCCGGAGCGGGCCAGGTCCTCGTAGGCGAACGCCAGCACGTCACCGGCGACGGCGGCCGGGTAGAGGCGGTCCAGGACCCGCCGGTCCAGGCGCAGGACGACGCCGCCGGAGTCGTCGGTCCGCACCACGGAGAAGTCCTCGTCGTTCCAGCCGTCGCCCTCGGTCTGCACCTTGCCTGGGTTGCCGTTCATCAGCTCGTGGTGACGGCCGCTGTAGATGTCCCAGTGCCAGTGGGTGGACGACAGCACGGTGCCGCCCGACGCCGCGTCCGTCCACCAGGAACGGCCGGGCACGCCGTAGTCCTGCGCCTGGTACATGGCGCGGATCATCCAGGGGGTGCGGGAGCTGCCGGTGCCGGACATGCGGTTGCCGTACTCGGACAGGAACGCCGCCGTGCCCAGGTCGCGGGCGCGGGCACGGATCTCGTTCATCACGTCGTCGTAGGTGCCGTCACCGGCGGGCCTGGGGTCGATGGTCATCCGGGCGCCGTCGTAGAAGTGGCTGTTGAACACGTACCGGGTGCCGATCCGGCCGACTTGCGACAGGCCGCCCTCCTCGAAGAACCCGACGTTCCAGAACGGCAGCGGCTCCACGAACGCGGGCTTGCCCGACCATCCGGCCTCGTCCATCACACCGCGGAACCGCTCGTAGAACGGCATCAGGTGGGTCTTCTCCCACTCGGCGCCGGTGCCGTCCCGGCCGCCGTCGAACGGCTCGTTGAACGGATCCACGCCGAGGATCGCGTCGAACTGCTCCGGCGTGAGCCGCTGCCTGAGATGGGTCAGGGCCGCCCTGGCCTGGGCGAGGTAGGCGTCCTGGACCTTCACCGGCCCGGCGGGGGTCTGGATCTCGCGGTTGTTCCAGAAGTCCCGGGCGGCGGCGCGGACCGCCTCGTTGGTCATCATGTTCTGGCCCCACATGATGCAGATCCCGCAGGACTCGCGCGGATAGCCGCCGCCCTCCACCACCCAGGCGGGCGCGCCGTCCCCGGTGTACCAGCTGTCCTCGTGGAACAGGTGGGCCGAGTACAGGTCCTGGTGGTAGTCGAGCAGGACGTGGAAGCCCCGGTCGGTGAACTGCCGGATCTGCGCGGCGGCCCGGTCCAGGTAGGCGTGGTCGATCCGGTCGGGGGCGGGCTGCACGCCCTCCCAGGTGATCAGGAAGCGGATCGCGTTCGCGCCGGTCAGGTCCCGCATGGCCTGCGCGGACCTGGCGGCGTCGGCGGTGCTGCGGAACGGCAGCAGGCCGTTCTCGTAGAGCTTGGCGCTGCCGGAGACGTTGAAGCCGCGCAGAATGATCCGGCGTCCGGCGCGGTCGCGGAATACCCAGTCCCCCGCCTCGGGGGCGATGACCAGGGCGGAGGGGGCGGCGGTGTCGTCGGCGGCCCAGGCGGGCGGCCCGGCCGGCACGATGGCGGCGGCCAGGGCCGCCGCCACGGCGATCAGAGGGCGGGAAAGTGATCGCTTTGGGAGCACTCCCGCACCGTAGGACGGGACAGGCCGCCGGTCAGGCCCCGGTCCCACTGCCCGGGACACCGCCGCGTTCACATGGTGCGCCCGTACCGGATCAGCGCCCAGGCCAGGCAGCCCAGGGCGGCGGTGGACAGGACGGCGCGGACGGCGTTCCAGCGGACCCAGCGGGTCTCGAACGCGGCGCGCACGGCGGCCAGGTCACCGATCGCGTCCACGTTCCCGGCCGCGTCGATGGCGTTGTTGAGCGGCACGTTGATCCCGAACGTGATGGCCAGCACCGCCGCGTACAGCACGAACGCGGCGACCAGCCACGGCAGCACCGGCCGCTGGCCGCCGCCCAGGTGCAGGACGGCGGCCAGGCCGGTGAACACGATCGCGCCGACGAAGCCGAGGGCGAACCAGCCGTTGAGGATGGCGGCGTTGATCCGCTGCACGGCGTCCACGAACACCCGGTCCTCGGTCCGGCCGAGGCCGGGCATGACCGCGTACGAGAAGGCGGCGAACAGGCCCGCCGTCCAGCCCATCGTGACCGTCGCCGAGATCAGCGACACGATCTGCAAGGTCTTCACTGTTCAGTCCTTCGGCAGGTCCCACACGCCGGAGGCGGCGGCGGAACGGGCGTAGTCGGTGAAGTCGCGGGGCTCGCGCCCCAGGGCCCGGCGCACCCCGTCGGTCACGTGCGCGTTGCGGCCGTCCATGACGGTGACGAACAGGTACGTCAGCAGGTCGGCGGCCTCGGCCGGGACCCCGGCGTCGGCCAGCACCTGCGGGTACCGCTCCACCGGCACCTCGACCAGCGCGATCTCGCGGCCGGTGGCGGCGGAGATCTCGGCGGCCACGTCGGCGAAGGTCAGCAGCCGCGGCCCGGTCACCTCGTGGACGCGGCCGGCGTGCCCGTCCTCGGTGAGCGCCGCCACCGCCACGTCGGCGATGTCGTCGGCGTCCACGTACGGCTCGGGCGCGCGCCCGGCCGGGACCACCAGCGCCCCGTCCAGGATCCAGCCGAGCATGTCGCTCTCGCTGAAGTTCTGGTGGAACCAGGCGGCGCGGACGATCGTCCACTCCAGGCCGCTGTTCCGGACGATGTCCTCGCAGCGCTGCGCCTCCTCCTCGCCGCGGCCCGACAGCAGCACCAGCCGCCGCACCCCGGCCTCCCGGGCCGCCTCGGTGAACGCGGTGATCGCCGCCGGGGCCTGCGGGACCGCCAGGTCGGGCTGGTAGGCCACGTACACCGACGACACCCCGTGCAGCGCCGACGCCCAGGTGCCGGGGTCCTCCCAGTCGAACGCGGGGTCCGCGGACCGGGAGCCGATCCGGACGGGGACGGCGCGTTCCTTCAGCCTCTCTGCGACGCGGCGGCCGGTCTTGCCGGTGCCGCCCAGGACCAGGGTCATCTCGTTGTCCGCCATGCCTCACAGTCAAGCCGCGCCAGGTGAGACGGAACATGGCCGGAAAGCTCGTGGACATACGCGTGCGTCTACACTCGGCGGCATGGACGCACTGGCGGGCCTGCTGGACGGGCCGCGGGCCCGAGGGGCGTTCCTGCTGCGGGCGGTGCTGGACGCGCCCTGGTCGATGCGGGTGCAGGACCGCGCGCCGCTCACGCTGGTGGCGCTGCTGCGCGGGCACGCCTGGGTCCGCCCGGACGGCGGGGAGCCGGTGCGCGGCGACGCCGGGGACATCGCCGTCATACGGGGACCCGACCCGTACACCGTCGCCGACGACCCGGACCGGCGGCCCGACATCGTCATCCACCCCAACGGCCGCTGCACCGCCCTGGACGGCCGTGAACTGTTCCAGGAGATGTCGCTGGGGGTGCGTTCCTGGGGCACCGGCCCCGACGGTGCGCACCAGATGCTGGTCGGGACCTACCAGATGGAGGGCGAGGTCAGCCGGCGGCTGCTGGAGGCGCTGCCGCCGCTGCTGATGATCCCCGCCGAGACGGCCGGCACCCCGCTGGTGGGGCTGCTCGGCGCGGAGATGGCGGTGGACCGGCCGGGCCAGGCGGTCGTGCTGGACCGGTTGCTGGACCTGCTGCTGATCACGTCGCTGCGGGCGTGGTTCGACCGGGAACGGGACGCCGCCCCCGCCTGGTACCGGGCGCACGCCGACCCGGTGGTGGGCCGCGCGCTGCGGTTGATCCACGACCAGCCGGCGCACCCGTGGACGGTGGCGTCCCTGGCCGACCGCGTCGGGGTGTCCCGGGCGGCGCTGGCCCGCCGCTTCACCGCCCTGGTCGGCGAGCCGCCAATGACGTACCTGACCGGCTGGCGGCTGGCGCTGGCCGCCGACCTGCTGCGCGAGCCGGACGCCACGGTGGACAAGGTGGCCCGCCGGGTCGGCTACAGCACCCCGTTCGCGCTCAGCAGCGCGTTCAAGCGGGTCCGCGGGGTCAGCCCGCGCGAGTTCCGGGCGACGGCGGGCGCCGCCGGGTAGCGGCGCGGGCGACGGGGAGCAGGGTCACCGCGCCGAGGAAGAAGTAGGCGTTGACGGCCATGCTCGTCCAGAACTGCCGGGTCCCCGGGTCGGCCTCGGCTCCGTCGATGGTGCCGAGCAGCCCGTGCGGGGCGACCCCGGTGACGACCAGGACGTTCTCGGCCATCCCGGGCACGCCCCGGACGACCAGCAGCACGCTGCCGAACCACAGCGGGACCAGCACCAGCGGACGCGGCAGCCGCCGTCCCCACGGGCGGACGGCGGCGAGCACGAGCACCGCCCCCGCAGCCGCCATCGCGATCAGCACGACGTTGTAGACGACGTAGGCGGTGCGGCCCCAGGGGCCGTCGCCGGTCGGGTCCTCGCCGGGGAAGATCACGGCCAGGACGTGCGAGACGACGAAGAAGGCCAGCCAGGCGCAGCAGGCCCAGGCAGCGGCGCGATGGCGCCGGGGCGTCGCGGAGGTCATGGGACCACGCTCCGGGTCCATGATCGCCGGGTCCTCCCCCGCCGGGCGGATTGCCCTCCCCCGCCGAGGGGAATACGGAGAGTAGCCAATTGAACGCATTCACGGACGTTCGGAATTCCCGTGAACGACCGGATCCATCACGAATTGATGGAGGGTTCACCCGTGCTTCTTCTCGGCGGTGACGATCATGCCTACGCTCGCGCCATGTCCCGAACCTCACTGACCCGCACCGCGGTGGCGACCGCAGCCCTCGCCGCCGGAACGCTCGTCGGCCTCGGCGGCGCCGCCGAGGCCGCGCAGACCGGCTGCGACACCCCGGCGACCCACCGGATCGCCCAGGTGCAGGGGCCCGGCGAGGCCACCCCCCTCAACGGGAGCACGGTCCGGGTCGAGGGCGTCGTCACCGCGGACTTCCAGCGCGGCGACCAGCTCGGCGGCTTCTTCGTCCAGGACCCGGACCCCGACGACGACCCCGCCACCTCCGAGGGCCTGTTCGTGTTCGCGGGCACCTCGCGCGGGGACGTCAAGGTCGGCGACCGGGTCCTGGTGACCGGGCGGGCCATCGAGTTCAACGGGCTGACCGAGCTGTCCCCCGTCACCGCCGTGGACGTGTGCGGCACCGGCGCCGTCGCGCCCACCGCGTACGACCTGCCCCGTCCGGAGGGCGTGTCGTTCGAGCCGCACGAGGGGATGCTGCTGACCTTCCCCGAGCGGCTCACCGCCACCGAGCACTACCAGCTCGGCCGGTACGGGGAGCTGACGGTCTCGGCACAGGGCCGGCTGTTCCAGCCCACCGACCGGCCCGGGGTCTCGCAGGAGGCCAACGACCGGCGGCGGCTGCTGATCGACGACGGCTCCAACCGGCAGAACCCGCCGAACGTGCCGTTCACCTCGCCCGAGCCGGTGCGGCTGGGCGACACGGTGCGCGGGCTGACCGGAGTGCTCGGCTACGGGTTCGGCCAGTACCGGCTGCAGCCCACCGCGCAGGCGACGTTCGAGCGGACCAACCCGCGCCCGGCCGCCCCCGGCCCGGTGGGCCCGGCGAACGTGAAGGTCGCCTCGTTCAACACCCTCAACTGGTTCACCACGCTGGACCGGCGCGGCGCGGGCAGCCCCGAGGAGCAGGAGCGTCAGCTCACCAAGCTGGTCGCCGCCCTCAAGGGCCTGGACGCCGACGTGGTCGGGCTGATGGAGGTCGAGAACAACGGCGACACCGCCGTCAAGGCCCTGGTCGACCGGCTCAACGCCGAGGTCGGCGCGGGCGCCTACTCCTGGATCCGGCACCCCAATCCGGGCACCGACGAGATCCATGTGACCCTGATCTACAAGCCCGGTGAGGTCGAGCCGGTCGGGGCTCCGCGTTCCTCCACGGACGAGAACTTCGACCGCCCGCCGCTGGCGCAGACGTTCCGGCGGGTCTCGGGCGGCGAGCCGTTCACCGTGATCGTCAACCACTTCAAGTCCAAGGGCTGCGACGGCGCCACCGGCGAGGAGGCCGACCAGGGCGACGGCCAGGGCTGCTGGAACCCCAAGCGGGTCAGGCAGGCCCGGGCGGTCGCCGCGCTCGCCGCCGACGTGCCGCACCCGCTGGTGATCGGCGACCTGAACGCCTACGGCACCGAGGACCCGATCAGGACGCTGGAGAAGGCGGGGCTGCACAGCCAGACCGAGCGGTTCGTCCCGGCGCACCGCCGCTACAGCTACGTCTTCGACGGCCAGTCCGGCGAGCTGGACCACGTGCTGGCGGGCCGTTCGCTGGCCCGCCGCGTCACCGGCGCGACCATCTGGCACATCAACGCCGACGAGCCGCTCATCCTGGACTACAACACCGAGTACAACCCGCCGTCCCTCTACAAGCCGGACGCCTACCGGTCCAGCGACCACGACCCGGTCCTCATCGGCCTGCGCCTGCACGGCGGCCACTGACCCGGGCCGATGCGCCGCCAGGGCTCCGCGCGGTTCTGCCGTGCGGAGCCCTGCCGTGTCCCTGGGCGTTCGTGGTCGGGTGGAGCGGGTAGGGAACGGCGACATGGTGCCCCAGCGGGGCGGTGGGGACGCGTTGATCCGGGCGTTGCACGATCACGGGGTTCGTGATCCGCGGGTGCTGGACGCGTTCCGGCGGACGGCCCGTGAGCCGTTCGTTCCGGCCGAGTACGTGGACATGGCGCGGGAGGACGTCCCCGTGCCCATCCCGCACGGCCAGGTGACCTCGCAGCCCTCGCTCATCGCCCGGATGGTCGCCGCGCTCCGGCTCACCGGCCGCGAGCGGGTCCTGGAGGTCGGGACGGGGCTGGGGTTCCAGACCGCCCTGCTCGGCCGGCTCGCCGCCCGGGTGTGGTCCGTCGAGCAGTACGCCGACCTCGCCGAACAGGCCCGCGCCAACCTCACGGCGGCCGGTGTCCGCAACGCGACCGTGGTCGTCGGCGACGGCACGCAGGGGCTCGCGGAACACGCCCCCTATGACGGCATCGTCGTCTCCGCGGCGGCCCCGCAGGTGCCGTCCCCGCTCGCCGCGCAGCTCGCCGAGGGCGGGCGTCTCGTCCAGCCCATCACCGGCGGCGGCACCGACCAGGTCTTCGCGTTCACCAAGCACGAGGGGCGGCTGACGCGGGAGGAACTGGTGACGCCCGCCTACTTCGTGCCCCTGGTCGGCCGGTACGGACAGCAGTCGCATGGTCGGTGAGCCGGGGGGTAGTCCCCGACCATGACCGTGCACCTTGCGGCGGAGGGGCCGTACCGGTTCCGGATCGAGCCCACCGGCGCCATGCGCGTGCCCGGCGTGGTGTTCGCCTCACACGAGTTGCTGCACGGGGCCGACAAGGCGATCGAGCAGGTCGCCAACGTCGCCATGCTGCCGGGCGTGGTGGACGCCTCGTACGCCATGCCCGACGTCCACTGGGGGTACGGCTTCGCCATCGGCGGCGTGGCGGCCACCGACCCGCGGGAGGGCGGCGTGGTCTCGCCCGGCGGCGTCGGCTTCGACATCTCGTGCGGGGTACGGCTGCTGGCCGCCGACATCGACGCCGCGGAACTGAGGCCCGTGCTGGAACGGGTGATGGACGGCCTCGACCCGGCCGTCCCGCGCGGCATGGGCAAGGGCGCGGTCTGGCACCTGCCCGGCCGCGGCGAGCTGACCGGCATCCTCACCGGCGGCTCGCGGTACGCGGTCGAGCACGGCCACGGCGACGAGCGGGACCTGCTGCGGTGCGAGGACGCCGGGGCGGTCGCCGACGCCGACCCCGGCCAGGTGGGCGAACGGGCCGTGCAGCGGGGGGCGCAGCAGGTCGGCAGCCTGGGCTCGGGCAACCACTTCCTGGAGGTGCAGCGGGTCGCCGAGGTGTACGACCCGGCCGCCGCCGAGGCGTTCGGGCTGCGCCCGGACCAGGTCTGCGTCATGATCCACTGCGGTTCGCGCGGCCTGGGGCACCAGATCTGCACCGACCACGTACGGGCGATGGAGAAACAGATGGCGCGGCACGGCATCACGGTGCCCGACCGGCAGCTGGCCTGCGCACCGGTCGACTCCGCCGAGGGCCGGGCCTACCTGGGCGCCATGGCCGCGGCGGCCAACTACGGCCGCGCCAACCGGCAACTGCTCGCCCAGGCGGCGCGCCAGGTCTTCCGGCGTGCGGCGGGCGCCCGGCTCGACCTGGTCTACGACGTCTCGCACAACCTCGCCAAGCTGGAGGACCACGAGGTCGGCGGCGAGCGGCGGCGGCTGTGCGTGCACCGCAAGGGGGCCACGCGGGCACTGCCGCCCGGTCACCCCGACCTGCCGCCAGACCTGCGCGAGGTCGGCCAGCCGGTGCTGATCCCCGGCACGATGGGCACCTCGTCGTACGTCCTGGTCGGTGTGCCGGGCGGGCGGGCCTTCCACTCCACCTGCCACGGCGCCGGCCGGGTGCAGAGCCGCCACCAGGCCGCCCGCGGGGTCAGCGGCAGGCACCTGCGGGACACGATGGAGGCCCACGGCATCGCGGTGCGCGCCTCGTCGTGGCGCGGCCTGGCCGAGGAGACCCCGGACGCCTACAAGGACGTGTCCGCCGTGGTCGAGGCGAGCGAGGGGGCGGGGCTGTGCCGCAAGGTCGCCCGCCTGACCCCGATCGGCGTCGTCAAGGGCTGAGGCCTCCCCGTCACACGTCGATCGTCACCGCGCACGACCAGCGGCCGTCTTCTGGGCCGAAGCGCAGGTCGTGCAGCGACACCGCCTTGGGCACCGCGCCGACCGCGGTCGCCTCCGCCGCGTCCCCGACCGACAGCCGGGCCGCCGGCCTGCCGTCCGGCGCCCGGGTGATCTCGGCGCCGAGAACGACCTCGCCGTCGACGTCCAGCCGGTAGATCACCTCGTCCAGCACGGCCACCAGCACGTCCGCGTCCGGTCCCGGCGGCACGTCCACCGTGACGGTCCACCGCGTCCGGACGCCGGAGGTGTCGGCGAAGGACTCCACCAGCCCGGCCACCGCCTCGGCGATGCAGCGTTCCCAGGTCGGCCCCCACGCCTCGATCCGCAGGTCCGCCGTGTGCGGGACACCGCGATGCCCGCCCTCGCCGGCGGCCGGAGTGGACGACGGTCTCACGCGCCCCGCCTACCCCCGCCCGTACCGGCGAAACAACGGGACGGGCGGGCCGGGAAGACGGCTCCGCGGGCGCGGGTTATGCCACTTCATGAGCATTCCCTTCTCCGTCCTCGACCTGTCCCCCGTGGTCACCGGCTCGACCTCCGCCCAGGCCCTGCGCAACACCCTGGACCTGGCCCGGCACACCGAGCGGCTGGGCTACCACCGGTACTGGCTGGCCGAGCACCACAACATGCCCGGCATCGCCAGCTCGGCGACCGCGGTGCTGATCGGCCAGGTCGCCGCCGCCACGGAACGGATCCGGGTCGGCTCGGGCGGCGTGATGCTCCCCAACCACCCGCCGCTGGTGGTGGCCGAGCAGTTCGGCACCCTGGAGGCGCTGTATCCGGGGCGGATCGACCTGGGCATCGGCCGCGCCCCCGGCACCGACCAGAGCACCGCCCGGGCGCTGCGGCGGGCCACCGGGCCGCTGTCGGTGGACGACTTCCCCGAGCAGCTCGTCGAGCTGCGCCGCTACTTCGACGACGACAGCGCCGCGACCCCGGCCGCGGGAAACCGGCCGCCGATGTGGCTGCTGGGCTCCAGCGGCTACAGCGCCCGGCTGGCGGGGATGCTGGGCCTGCCGTTCGCGTTCGCCCACCACTTCAGCGCCGAGAACACCCTTCCCGCGCTGGCGCTCTACCGCGAGTCGTTCCGTCCCTCGGCCGACCTGGACCGCCCGTACGCGATGGTCGCCGTGTCGGTGACCGCCGCCGAGACCGACGAACGCGCCCACGAGCTGGCCCGCCCGCAGGCCCTGCAGTTCCTGCGCCTGCGCCAGGGCCTGCCCGGTCCGCTGCCCAGCCCCGAGGAGGCCGCCGCCCACCCGTACACGCCGCTGGAGCAGGAGATCATCGCCTCCCGCCTGGACTCCCAGGTCGTCGGCGGCCCCGGCACCGTGCGCGCCAGGATGGACGCCTTGATCAAGTCCACCGAGGCCGACGAGGTCATGGTCACCACCAGCGTCTACGCCCACGCCGACCGCCGCCGTTCCTACGAGCTCCTGGCGGACCTGTACGACCTGGCCGGCTCACCGGCCGCGCAGGTCGTGTGAGCGCGTCAGGGCCACCGGTGGAGGAACGCCGAGCGGAGAGGTGCGGTGGCGGCGTTCCGGGCCGGGACGTCAGGCCGCGTCGAAGGCCCGCTCCAGGATCTCCAGGCCCTCGTTCAGCAGGTGCTCGGGGATGACCAGCGGGGGCAGGAAGCGCAGGACGTTGCCGTAGGTGCCGGCGGTGAGGACCAGGAGCCCGGCCTCGTGGCAGCGGCGGGCTACCTCGGAGGTGAGGCCGGGGTCGGGGTCCTTGGTGCCGGGACGGACCAGCTCGATGGCGGTCATGGCGCCCCGACCCCGGACGTCGCCGATCGAGGGGTGGCGTTCGGCCAGGGCGCGCAGGCGGGGCAGCATGATCTCGCCGATGCGGCGGGCCCTGGCGGTGAGGTCGCCCCGCTCGATCTCCTCCAGGACGGCCAGGGCCGCCTCGCAGGCCAGCGGGTTGCCGCCGTAGGTGCCGCCGAGACCGCCGGGGTGGACCTTGTCCATGATGTCGGCGCGGCCGGTGACCGCGGCCAGGGGCAGGCCGCCGGCGATGCCCTTGGCGGTGGCGACCAGGTCGGGCACGACGCCCTCGTGCTCGCAGGCGAACAGGTCGCCGGTGCGGGCGAAGCCGGTCTGCACCTCGTCGGCGATGAACAGGATGCCGTTGGCGCGGCAGAACTCCGCCAGCGCCGGCAGGAAGCCCCGGCCGGGCACGATGAAGCCGCCCTCGCCCTGGATCGGCTCGATCACCACGGCGGCCACGTTCTCGGCGCCGATCTGCTTGGTGATCTGGTCGATGGCCTGCGCCGCCGCCTGCGGGCCGCACTCGTCCGGGCCGGTCGGCCAGCGGTACGGGTAGGCCAGCGGCATCCGGTAGACCTCGGGGGCGTACGGGCCGAACCCGTGCTTGTACGGCATGTTCTTGGCGGTCAGCGTCATCGTCAGCAGCGTCCGGCCGTGGTAGCCGTGGTCGAAGACGACGACGGCGGGCCGCCCGGTGGCGTACCGGGCGATCTTGACGGCGTTCTCCACCGCCTCCGCGCCGCTGTTGACCAGGAACGAGCGCTTGTCGTGGTCGCCGGGCGTGATCCGGTTGAGCGCCTCGCACACCGCCACGTACGACTCGTACGGGGTCACCATGAAACAGGTGTGGGTGAACCGGCCGGCCTGCTCGCGGACCCGCTCGACCACCCGGGGGTTGGCGTTGCCGACGTTGGTGACCGCGATGCCGGAGCCGAAGTCGATCAGCGAGTTGCCGTCCACGTCCACGACGACGCCGCCGCCCGCCTCGGCGACGTAGACCGGCAGCACGCTGCCCACCCCGGGCGGCACCGCGCCGGTCCGCCGCCGCTGCAGCTCCCGCGACCGGGGGCCGGGGATCTCGGTGACGAGACGGCGCTCCTGCTTCAGGGTGAACGTGTGTTCGCTGGTCATGGCCGCGACGATAGGTCGGCGGGATCTAGGCTGCACCATACGGACCGTCCATGTGCGGTCGCCCGATTGGACACTGTGGAGAACCGTGCCGCCCACCCTCGCCGCCGTCGCCGCACTCCCCCGCCTGGACCTGCGGATCCTCACCGGCCCCCCGGACGCCCTGCGGGCCCCCGTGCAGTGGGTCGCGGTCAGCGAGCTGGAGGACCCCACCCCGTTCCTGGAGGGCGGCGAGCTGCTGCTGACCACCGGGATGCGGCTGTCGGCCGAGGGCGCCGGGCCGTACGTGACCCGGCTGGTCCGGCGCGGGGTGACGGGGCTGGGCTTCGGGGTGGGACTGGGTCATCCGGTGGTGCCGCCGGAGCTGGTCGCCTCGGCCGAGGAGCACGGGCTGCCGCTGCTGGAGGTGCCGCGCCCCACCCCGTTCATCGCGATCGGCAAGGCGGTCTCGCAGATGCTGGCCGCCGAACGGTACGAGGCGGTGACGCGGGCGTTCCAGGCGCAGCGGGCGCTGACCCGCGCGGCGCTCAAGGGGCCGCGGCGGCTCGTCGCCCGGCTGGCCCGCGAGCTGGACGGCTGGGCGCTGCTGCTCGGCCCGGCCGGCGAGGTGCGGCAGGCCGCGCCCGAGTCGGCGCGGCGGCGGGCCGGCGACCTGGCCGGGGAACTGGACCGGCTGCGCGGCGGCGGGGCGAGCGCGGCGGTGTCCGGGCGGGACTCGCACGTGGTGATCCACCCGATCGGGGTGGCGGGACGGCCGCGCGGGTTCCTGGCGGTGGGCACGGCCGAGCCGTTGCCGCAGGTCGCGCACACGATCGTGGGGGCGGCGGTGGCGCTGCTGACGCTGCGGTCGGAGTCCTCCCCGTCCGGGCGGGCGCTGCGGGCCGCGCTGGCGGGGCTGCTGCTGGGCGAGCCGTCCCCGGGCGACCTGCCCGGCCTGCCCGAACCCCCGGTCAGGGTGCTGGCCTGCGCGGCGGGCCCGCAGGTGCCGGACGTGCTGGAGGCGGGCCCGGCGGCGGACCGATGCCTGGCGGTGCGGCGGGCGGACGGCTGCCTGGTGATCGTTCCCGAACCGGTGGCCGAGCAGGTGATCGCGGCGCTCGCGGCCACCGGCCCGGTCGGCGTCAGCGACCCGGCCGACCTGAACGGCCTGGACCGCGCGCTGGCCCAGGCCGACCAGGCGCTCGCCGCCGCCCGCCGCCGTCCCGGCCGCCCGGTGCTGCGGTACGGGAACCTGCCGGGCCAGGGGGTGCACGGGCTGGTCGACCCGCAGGCGGCACGGGGATTCGCCGACGCCCTGCTGGGGCCGCTGCGGGCGGAGGACCCGGAGCTGGTCCGTTCGCTGCACGCCTACCTGGCCGCCAACGGCCAGGGCGAGGCGGCGGCGCGCGCCCTGGGCGTCCACCGGCACACGCTGCGGCACCGCATGCGCAGGGCCGCCGAGATCCTCGGCCGCGACCTGGACGACCCCGGCGTACGGGCCGAGCTGTGGTTCGCGCTGACCCTCCCGCCCCCGTGACAGTGTGTCCACCCCGGATGCCGGGAGTGGACGCGGTGGAGAGTGGGAGGCCGGAGGCTCGGGGATAGCGTGGAGGCATGCCCGAGACGACCCCCTTCTGGCTGGCAGGCCGGCCCGCCACCGGCGACGGCGAGCTGGCCGTGACGCACCCCTACGACGGACGGCCGGTCGGCGCCGTCTCCGTGCCGACCGACGAGCAGGTCGAACAGGCGGTCGCCGCCGCCGACGCGGTCCGCGCGCAGGCCGCCGCGCTGCCGCTGCACGTGCGGGCCGAGGCGCTCGCGCACGTGGCCCGGCGGCTGGGCGAGCGCGCCGCGGAGATCGCCCGGCTGATCACCGCCGAGAACGGCAAGCCGCTGCTGTGGGCGCGCGGCGAGGTGTCCCGGGCGATCTCGACGTTCCGGTTCGCCGCCGAGGAGACCCGCCGGTGGAGCGGCCGGACCCAGCGGCTGGACACCGACCCGGCCGCCGAGGGCCGGATGGCCTACGTCTCCCGGGTCCCGCACGGGCCGGTGCTGGCGATCACGCCGTTCAACTTCCCGCTCAACCTGACCGCGCACAAGGTCGCCCCGGCCGTCGCGGTCGGCGCGCCGGTCATCGTCAAGCCCGCCCCGGCGACCCCGCTGTCGGCGCTGCTGCTGGGCGAGATCCTCGCCGAGACCGGGCTGCCGGAAGGAATGTTCTCGGTGCTGCCGGTGCCCAACGAGCGGGCCTCGGCGCTGGTGGAGGACCCGCGGCTGCCGGTGGTGTCGTTCACCGGGTCCGGCCCCGTCGGCTGGATGATCAAGGACCTGGTGCCGCGCAAGCACGTGACGCTGGAGCTGGGCGGCAACGCGGCGGTGGTGGTGTGCGCCGACGCCGACCTGGACCACGCCGCCGCCCGGATCGGGCTGTTCTCCAACTACCAGGCCGGGCAGAGCTGCATCGCCGTGCAGCGGGTGTACGTGGCGCGCGAGGCGTACGAGTCGTTCGTGCCCAGGCTCGTGAGCGCGGTCGAGGGCCTGGTCACCGGGGACCCGTGGGACGAGGCCACCCAGGTCGGGCCGCTGATCAGCGAGGACGCCGCCCGGCGGGTGGAGTCGTGGGTGGCCGAGGCGGTGGACGGCGGGGCCAAGGTGCTGACCGGCGGCACCCGCGAGGGGGCCTCGTTCGCGCCGACCGTGCTGGCCGACGTGCCCGCCGACGCCAGGGTGTCCTGCGAGGAGGTCTTCGGCCCGGTGCTCCTCGTGCAGCCGTTCGACACCCTCGACGAGGCGTTCGCGCTGGTCAACGACTCCCGGTACGGGCTGCAGGCGGGCGTGTTCACCCGCTCGCTGGACGTGGCGTTCCGGGCGAACCGGGAGCTGGAGGTCGGCGGCGTGGTGATCGGCGACGTGCCGTCCTACCGGGCCGACCAGATGCCGTACGGCGGGGTCAAGGAGTCCGGGGTGGGCCGCGAGGGGCTGCGGTCGGCGATGGAGGACTTCACCTACGAGAAGGTCATGGTCCTGACGGGCCTCCGTCTTTGAGCGGCAGCCGCATCATCAGCAGCGCCCCGCCCTCCTTGCTCTCCCCCGCGGTGAGCGTCCCGCCGTGGGCGGTGACGATGTCGCGGGCGATCGGCAGGCCCAGCCCGGAGCCGTGGGCGTCGCGCTCACGGCTCTCGGGCAGCCGGGTGAACCGCTGGAACACCCGCTCACGGTCCTGCGCCGGGATCCCCGACCCGTCGTCGGCGACCTCCAGCACCGCGTCCGGGCCGTCCCGGTAGACCACGATCCGGATCTGCGAACGGGCGTGCCGTTCGGCGTTGTCCAGCAGGTTGGTCAGCACCCGGATCAGCTGGGTGCGGCTGCCGTGCACGATCACCGGGTGCGCCACGTCCTGCACGTGGACGTGCACCGGGACGCGGCGGAGCCGTTCGGTGGCCTCGCTGCGGGCCAGCTCCCCCAGGTCCACCGGCTGGCGCTCGCCGCGCACCCCGGCGTCCAGCTTGGCCAGCGTCAGCACGTCGGTGACCACCCGCTGCAGCCGGTCGGCGTCCGACAGCGCCGCCATCGCCACCGCCGGCCAGTCCTCGTCCTCCGGATGCGCCAGCGCCACCTCCAGCTGGGTGCGCAGCGCGGTCAGCGGGCTGCGCAGCTCGTGCGAGGCGTCGGCGACGAACTTGCGCTGCCCCTCCACGAACCGCTGCAGCCGGTCCAGCGTGATGTTGACCTCGCAGGCCAGGTCGGCCACCTCGTCGTCGGCGTCCGGCACCGTGACCCGGCGGCTCATGCAGCCGCCGGTGATCTGCGACAGCTCCCGCCGCATCCGGTCGAACGGCCGCAGCGCCCGGCCCACCGACCGCCACACGATCACCCACACGCCCGCCAGCACGACCGGCATCACCACCACCGCCAGCCGGGCGAACGTCTCCTGCACGTCGTACAGGTCCGACATCGGGGTGGCCGCGACCACCAGGTACCTGTCGCCGGGGGCGCTCACCCGGACGGAGGTCGCGTACAACGGCATCCCGTAGCCCGGCGCGCGGATGATCCGGCTGACCGCCACGTCGTCCCGGCCGGGCACCGGCGCCTCGGCCATCGCGGGGCGGCCGCGCAGCGCCGGGCTGGAGGCCACCACGCGGCCGTTGCGGTCGACGACCTGCAGCAGGTAGTAGCCGGGCACCTCGGGGAGCAGCTCGCCGGGCGGGGCGCCCTCGCGTGCCTCGTCGGCGATCCGGTACGCGGCGGCGCTGCCGCGTTCCTCCAGGCCGTCGAGCGCCATCCGGTGCATGAGCTCGTAGAGGCCCAGCACGCCGACACAGAAGATCAGCGCCACGATCCCGGTGGCGATGAAGGTCAGCCGCCACTGCATCGATGTGCGTGAGGCCCGTCGCCGCCGCTCGTCCTCGGCCACCCGCCGTCAGCCCTCCCTCGACCGTCGCCGTTCCCAGGGGGGTTGATCGTTTGGCATTCCAAAGGACCAGCAGAGCTGGTTGTAACCAAGTCATTGCCGGGCGAAACCTCGGCGCGCGGACCGGGACCCGGGACGCCGCGCGATCGCGACGTCCGTGCGGGCGGAACCTCCCACCCCTGGGGTACCGCCCGCACGGACGACGGTCTTCCGCGCCCACCGCCGGCCGTTCGTCTTCGCCCGTCGAGGAGGATCCCGTTCGACGACGAACCCGGCCGGTCTGATCGACGCGACCCCGTGCCGTTCCCCCTCCTGGGAGGGGGCGGCCCGGCGGCCTGTCTCCACAGTGGCGCGGTCACGTTCATCCGATGAAACATCGAGATGACGATCTCGTTTCCGGCACCCGGACATCCCGGGCGCGGGCGATCAGCTCCGCCAGATCAGCACCAGCGCGCAGTCGTCGTCGCGGGCGGCGGCCATCCGCTGCACCAGCTCCTTGGCGCCCTGCCCGAACCCCTGCGGCACCAGCCGGTCGGCCTCGGTGAGCAGCCGGTCGATGCCCTCGTCCAGGTCCCGGCCGGGGGCCTCGACCAGCCCGTCGGTGTAGAGCAGCAGCGCGTCCCCGGGCCGCAGCGTGCCCCGGGCGGGCTCGCACTGCAGCTCCGGAACGACCCCGAGCACCATGCCCTTGGTCTCGTTGACCTGCCAGGTGCCGTCGGTGGAGTCGAACTGGGCGGACGGCGGATGCCCGGCGGACTCCACCACGTAGTCGCCGGTGGTCAGGTCCAGCACCAGGTGGACGGCGGTGACGAAGCCCTCGTCCCAGCGCTGGCGATGCAGATAATCGTTACAGGAGGGCAGGAAACGGTCAGGTTGGATCGATCCAAGCAGCCCACCGAACGCCCCCGACAGCATCAGCGCCCGGGTGCCGGCGTCCACGCCCTTGCCGGACACGTCCACCAGCGCGACCTCCAGCGTCCGCTCGTCGCAGGCCGACACCACGAAGTCGCCGCCGAACGAGGACCCGCCCGCCTGCAACAGCACCACCTGGGCGTTCCAGCCGCCCGGCAGCGGCGGCAGCTCGCCCTGACGGCGCAGCCGGTCGCGCAGCTCCAGCAGCATGTACTCGCCGCGCAGCCCCTGCACCCCGAGCTGCTGGCGGGTCCGCGCCAGGGTCAGCGCCAGCACCGCCGTGATCACCACGGTCGCGATCATGCCCAGGCCGACCCTGCGCACCCCCAGCTGCCACATGTCGTAGCCCAGCATCACCGCGACCACGCCGAGCAGCCCCACCAGCGTGCGCACCCGCAGCAGCAGGCCGCCCGCCAGCACGGTCAGCACCAGCGCGCCCGACGGCGCCCACGCCTCCGACCAGGTGGCGCTGACCCCCAGCGCCACCGCCACCAGCGCCAGCACCACGAACACGTAGCGCTCACGGGTCCACCGCCGGCGCCTGAGCCACCGGTACGCCCGCACGAGAACCGGGATGCGGCGCAGGAAGGCGCGCATCCCCGGCGGCAGGCGGTGGACCAGACGTTGCAGCATCTCCGGCAGACTACCGACCAACCACGGCACCCGGCGGGAAATGGCGTGCCTCTTGTGGGGGGGCGACCCCCCACACCCCCCGCACGCGGCTCGGACCATCCTCGCCGCCCGGGTTCCGCTCGCCTGGCGGCTCGCTCCACCCGGGCGGCTGCGGTGGTCCGACCGCGCTCGATCGGCCGGAGCTCCGCCTGGGGGCTCCGCTCCGGCCGATCGAGGAGTGGCCTGTCTCGAGTTGTTGTGGAAGTTCTGGGGGCTCTGCCCCCAGACCCCCGTCTCGATTTTCGGACAGGGGTGTGAGGGGTTATTTGCGTTTGCTTTGGCGGCGGCGTTCGGCTCTGGCGGACTTGCGTCGCGGGGCGGGGGGCGGGGGCTCGGGGGGGCGTTCCTCGCCCTCGGGGTAGGGGCGGGAGACGTCCCGGGCCCGCATGGCCGCGTCGATCGTGATCCGCATGCCCGGCTGGGTCATGGCGTCACCTCCGCCGACCATCCTGCCGTCGTTCCGCCGCGCCGGACAGGCCCGGCTACGGGAGCGGGGGGAGCTTTCCGGTGGTCTCGTAGTCGGCGAGCATGCCGATGCGGCGGGTGTGGCGCTCCTCGTCCGAGTACGGGGTGGCCAGGAAGACCTCGACGAAGCGGGTGGCGGTGTCGAGGTCGTGCTGGCGGGCGCCGATGCTGATGACGTTGGCGTCGTTGTGCTCGCGGGCCAGCCGGGCGATGTCCTCGCTCCACACCAGGGCGGCGCGGATGCCCTTGACCTTGTTGGCGGCCATGGCCTCGCCGTTGCCGGAGCCGCCGAGCACGATGCCGAACGAGCCGGGTTCGGCGGCGGTCCGCTCGGCGGCGCGCAGCACGAACGGCGGGTAGTCGTCCACCGCGTCGTAGACCTCCGGCCCGCAGTCGACCGGCTCGTGGCCGTTGGCCGACAGCCATCCGATCAGGTGCTGCTTGAGCTCGAAGCCCGCGTGGTCGGATCCAAGAAAGACGCGCATGCGGGGAAGTCTTTCAGGACCGCCCGCCGGGACCGAAAACAGGGTCCGGGAAACCGTCAGGCCGGCGGCACCAGAGGCCGGTCCGGGGGCTCCTCGGACGCGTCGGACCCACCGGACTCGCCCGGTCCGCCTGGTCCGCCGGGTCCGCCGGGTTCGCCGGATCCGCCGGAGGCGGGTACGTCGTCGGCCGGGAGATCGTCGCGGTCGTCCGGAAGACGTTCCCCACCGGAATCGGTGCGGGTCCAGTCCGCTGGGAGTTCCGCTTCGAAGTCCGCGCGGGTGAAGTCCGCGGGGGGCTCGGCGTCCCGGCCGATACGCCCCCGGTCCTCGGCGGGCTCGGCCTCCTGGCCGACACGAGGCCGGTCTGTGCCCGGCCCGGCGTCCTGATCGGTACGGGCCTGTTCCCCGGCTGGTCCGGGGTCCTGGTCGGTGTGGGTCCAGGCCGCCGGTTGCGAGGGCTGGGCCGCGGCGATGGCGGCCGGGGCGTCGGGGGTGTGGGCGACGGGCGGCGCGTAGCCCGCCGGAGGGAGCTGGGGAACCGGCAGGCCCCCGGTCGGTCCCGCCCCGGGGGACGGCGGCGGGGGCGCCCAGCCCTGCGGGGCGGGCTGTCCCGGCGGCGGCGCGTAGGGCTTGGCCGCGGGATGGTTCGGGGGCAGGGAGCCGCCGGCGGCCGGCGCGGGGCTCGCCCAGGGAGGGGCGGACGAGGGGTTCCGGGCGTCGCGGGTCGCCAGGAACGCCACCAGGCACGCCAGCGCGGGCAGCCAGCCGTACACCATCCCCCAGAACAGGCCCTGCGCCATGTGGTTGAGCATGACGTTCCGCATCAGGGACGACGGGAAGTCGCCGACGACGACCAGCAGCGTCCCGCGGACCAGGCCGGTGATCGCCGCCGCGACGAGGGCCGCCCACCAGCCGAGGACGAGCGCGCCGAACGCGCCGCGCCGCGGCTCCAGGGACCGGGCGCCCGCCAGGATCAGCACGGCCAGCAGGCCCAGCAGCACCAGCAGGCTCACATCGATGCCGACCTGGTCGAGGACCGGGCCGCGCCCGACCACCCAGGCCGGGAAGTGCAGCCACCGGGCCAGGTCGCGGACCAGGGAGTCCTCGCTCGCGGTTCCGTCACCGTTGGCCAGATCCCCGAACCACTGGTTGCCGAACACCAGCGCCATCAGGGCCGTCGTTCCGACACCGGCCAGGAGCATCGCCAGGACCCGCCGCACCGCCATGGCGGGCAGGCTAGCGGCCCCGCACCCCGGCCCGGTAGCCCTAGATCGGCTGCGGCACCCGGAAGCCCGGGTCGATCTGGGCCTCCAGATCCTCCCCCACGGCGCGGTTGGCCCAGCTCCGGGCGTTCTTGACGTGGAACTCCACGGCCTGCCGCCAGAACCTGTCCCAGTCCCGGGTCCGCCCGTCGACCTGGCGGCGCATCAGCTCCAGCGCCGCCTCGTTCTCGGGCTCCAGCGCGACGCCCTCGCGGCCCTGCTCCAGCGCGCGGACGGCGGCGGACTGGCCGAACCAGGTCAGCAGGTCGTCGCCGACGTGCGAGCGCAGGTACGCCACGTCGTCGGGGCCGGTCACCTTGTTGCCGACGACCTTGATCGCCACGTCGTAGTCGGCGGCGTACTCGACGTACTGGCGGTAAACCCCGACGCCCTTGCGGGTGGGCTCGGCCACCAGGAACATCAGGTCGAACCGGGTGAACAGCCCGGAGGCGAACGAGTCCGCGCCGGCGGTCATGTCGACCACCACGTACTCCCCGGGCCCGTCGACCAGGTGGTTGAGGTAGAGCTCCACCGCCCCGGTCTTGCTGTGGTAGCAGGCCACGCCCAGGTCCTCCTCGGTGAACGCGCCGGTGACCAGCAGCGTCGCGCCGTTCACCTCCTGGCCGAGGGCGTGCACCGGGTCGTCGCCGCCCAGCCGCAGCAGCCGGGAGCCGCGGCCGGGCGGGGTGGTCTTGACCATGCTGGCGGCCGAGGAGATCCGGGGATTGTCGCCGCGCAGGTACTCCTTGATCTCGGTGAGGTGGTCGCCGAGCGCGGGGATCTTGGCGGCGCGGTCCTCGTCGAGGCCCAGCGCGACGCCGAGGTGCTGGTTGATGTCGGCGTCGATGGCGACCACCGGCCGCCCCTGCCCGGCCAGATGGCGGACGAACAGCGACGAAAGGGTCGTCTTGCCGCTGCCCCCCTTGCCGACGAACGCGACCTTCACGGCATTGCCTCCCGAAGTGGATATGAAAACCGTTGCCATTTGCAGCAGGCACGAGCCTAGCGAAGGACGGCGCGAAGGGAGGACTAACGCGAGGCGATGGCGCGGGGATCGAACCCGTACGGCAGCTCCAGCCGGTGGGCGCGCATCAGCGGCTCGTCGGCCAGCAGGTCCAGGGTGGGGCCGTCGGCGACGATCACCCCGCCGGACAGGATCAGCGACCGGGGGCACAGCTCGGCCGCGTACGGCAGGTCATGGGTGACCATCAGCATGGTCACGTCCAGGCCGGTCAGGATCTCGGCCAGCTCGCGGCGCCCGGCCGGGTCGAGGTTGGACGACGGCTCGTCCAGCACCAGGATCTCCGGCTCCATCGCCAGCACGGTCGCCACCGCCACCCGGCGGCGCTGGCCGAAGCTCAGGTGCTGCGGGGGCCGGTCGGCCGCGTGCAGCATGCCGACCTGGGTGAGCGCGCGCTCCACCCGCCGGTCCAGCTCGGCGCCGGTGACGCCCAGGTTGGCCGGGCCGAACGCGACGTCCTCGCGGACCGTGGGCATGAACAGCTGGTCGTCGGGGTCCTGGAAGACGATGCCGACGCGCCGCCGGATCTCCCGCAGGGTCCTGCGGTCCTCGGGGTCGACGGTGAGCCCGCCGACGCGGACGGTGCCCGCTCCCCCGTGCAGGATCCCGTTCAGATGCAGCACGAGGGTGGTCTTGCCCGCCCCGTTGGGGCCCAGCAGGGCGACCCGCTCGCCCCTGCCGATGGTCACGTTCACGCCGAACAGCGCCTGCGTGCCGTCCGGATAGGCGTACGCCAGGCCGCTCACCTCAAGCGAAGGGGTCACCGCACCATCCAAGCACCGGAGGCGACGAGCGCGGCCAGCGCCGGCAGCACGGCGGCGGCCGCCCACTGGGCGCGGGTCGCCGCCGCGTCGTGCAGCACGGGCATCCGGCCCTCGTAGCCGCGGCTGAGCATGGCCAGGTGGACCCGCTCGCCGCGTTCGTAGGAACGCAGGAACAGCGCGCCCGCCGACCGGGCCAGGACCCCGAACGCCCGCACGTCACGGGCCTCGAAGCCGCGAGCGGCGCGGGCCACCTTCATCCGCCGCATCTCCCCCACGATCACGTCGGCGTACCGGACCATGAACGCGGCGATCTGCACCAGCAGGGAGGGCAGCCGGAGCCGTTCCAGCCCCAGCAGGAGCTGCCGCAGCTCGGTGGTGGCGGCCAGCAGGACCGAGGCGGCGGTGCCGAGGCTGGCCTTGGCCAGGACGTTCCACGCCGACCACAGGCCGCTCTCGCTGAGCGCCACGCCCAGCACCTCCACCCGCGGCCCCTGCGCGACGAACGGCAGCAGCACCGCGAACACCACGAACGGGACCTCGATCGCCATGCGCCGCAGCACGAACCCCGCGGGCACCCGGGCGGCCGCCGCGACGGCCGCGAGCAGGACCGCGTAGACGCCGAACGCCCAGACCGCCTCGCGCGGCGTGCTCACCACGGCCAGGACGAACAGCCCGGCCGCGGCCAGCTTGCACTGCGGCGGCAGCCGGTGGACCGGGGTGTCCCCCGGCCGGTGCAGCCGCCGCCCCAGACCGTCCATTCAGCGCTCGGCGGAGGCGCCCGCCGGGGCCTTCTCGTCGCGCCCGTCGCGGCGGCGCACCAGCCAGAACAGGCCGCCGCCGACCGCGGCGGTCAGGCCGACGCCGAGCACGCCGGCCAGCCCGCCGGACAGGCGCTCGTTCTCCACGCCCTTGACGCCGTAGTCGCTCACCGGGGAGTCCGACAGCGCGTGCTCCTTCTCCTGCGCGGCGAAGCCCTTGTCCTCGGCGACCTTGGTGAGCCCGTCGGGGTCGCCGCTGGCGTAATAGCTGAGGACACCGGCCACCACCAGGGCGACCAGGAGGAAGGCGAGCAGGAAGCGCCGGTTGGCGGTCTTCATGGGTCAGGCCTCCGCGGGCTCGGGGGTGCGGATCTCCAGCGGCGCGGCCTGGCCGCGCAGGCCGTGCACCAGGTCGGGGCGGACCGCGGCGACGGTGCCGACCGTGAGCGCGGTGATCACGCCCTCGCCGATGCCGATCAGGACGTGCACGCCCAGCATCGCGGTCAGGACCGCGCCGAGCGGCAGGTCGGCGGTGCCGCCCAGCGCGAACAGCGCCACGAACACCAGCGCCGAGGCGGGCACCGAGGCCAGCGCCCCCAGGAAGGACCCCACGGTGACACCGGTCCGGCGCGGGGCGCTCGCCGGCCACAGCCGGGTGACCAGCCGGAACACCCCGTACCCGACGAGCACCCCGGTGAGCGCCATCAACGTGACGTTGATCCCGTACGCGGTGACGCCGCCGTCGGCGAAGAGCATCTGCACCAGCAGCACCACCGAGATGCACAGCACCCCGGCGTACGGGCCGACCAGGATGGCGGCCAGCGCCCCGCCCATCAGATGGCCGCTGGTGCCGGCCGCCACCGGAAAGTTGATCATCTGGGCGGCGAACACGAACGCCGCGCTCAGCCCGGCCAGCGGGGCGGTGCGGTCGTCCAGTTCGCGGCGGGCGCCGCGCAGGCACACGGCGATGCCCGCCGCCGCCACGACGCCCGCCCCCACCGACACCGGGGCGTCGAAGAACCCGTCAGGTACGTGCACCGCGCCTCATCCTCCTACCCGTCAGACCGGACATGCCGGACAGGCTCAGTCTGCGGGCAGGAGGATGCAGTTGCAAGTCATGTGCAACTAGGCCCCGGTGGCAGCTGCGGCTCAGTCGAAGCTGGGGTCCGCGGTCCGGCTCCGCTTCAGCTCGAAGAAGCCGGGCACCGAGGCCACGGCCAGCACGCCGTCCCACAGCTTCACGGCCTCCTCGCCGCGCGGGATCGGGGTGACCACCGGGCCGAAGAAGGCCACGTCCCCAACGGCGATCACCGGGGTGCCGACCTCCTCGCCGACCCGGTCGATGCCGTCCTTGTGGGAGGCGCGCAGCGCCTCGTCGTACTCGGTCGACTCGGCCGCCGCCGCCAGCTCGGGGTCGAGGCCGGCCGCCTTGAGCGCGTCCTCGATGGTCTCCCGGTCGAACGGGCGCTTCTGGTGGTGCCGCCGGGTGCCCAGCTCGGTGTAGAGATCGCCGAGGACCTGGGGGCCGTACTTCTGCTCGGCGGCGATGCAGACCCGTACCGGGCCCCAGCCCTCGGCGATCAGCTTCTTGTACTTCTCCGGAACGTCCTTGTCCTCGTTGAGCACCGACAGGCTCATGACGTGCCAGCGGGGTTCGATCGGCCGGTGCTTCGCCACCTCGTGGATCCAGCGGGAGGTGATCCACGCCCAGGGGCACAGCGGGTCGAACCAGAAGTCCACGGGGGTGCGGGCCTGCGTCACTGCAGCCTCCAGTCAGGGGTCGGACATTCGTTCATCCCGGACAACCGAAGCACGCGCCCCGCGATTCCCGCCCGCGCTGCAGGGGACACCGGCGACGGCCGGTTGATAGACATGGACGAGCGGTTAACCGACATCAAGGAGTGGATGTGGCAGGCAACCTCACGCGCGACGAGGCGCGGGAACGGGCCCGGCTGCTCGAGGTCGAATCGTACGCGGTGGATCTGGACCTGACGACCGGCGACGAGCGGTTCGGATCCACGACCGTGGTCCGGTTCGGCTGCGGGGAGCCCGGCGCGTCCACCTTCATCGACCTGCACGACGCGGTGGTGCGGGAGGTGGTGCTGAACGGGCGGTCGCTGGACGTGGCCTCCTACGACCCGGCCAAGGGGCGTTTCCCGCTGCCGGACCTGGCCGCGGACAACGAGCTGCGGGTGGTCGCCGACTGCGCCTACTCCCGGTCCGGGGAGGGCCTGCACCGGTTCGTGGACCCGGTGGACCGGCAGGTGTACCTGTACACCCAGTTCGAGACCGCCGACGCGCACCGGATGTACGCCTGTTTCGACCAGCCGGACCTGAAGGCGACCTTCCGGTTGTCGGTCACCGCGCCGGAGGGCTGGGAGGTCGTCACCAACGAGGCGGCCGAGTCTGCGGAGAGGGGCCGCTGGACGTTCGCGCCGACCCCGCGGATCTCCACCTACATCACGGCGCTGGTGGCCGGGCCGTACCACGTGGTCCGCGACGAGTACCGGCGGCCGGACGGGTCGGTGATCCCGCTGGGGGTGTTCTGCCGGGCGTCGCTGGCCGAGCACCTGGACGCCGACGCGATCATCGACGTGACCCGGCAGGGCTTCGCCTTCTTCGAGGAGGTCTTCGCCCGGCCGTACCCGTTCGGCAAGTACGACCAGCTGTTCGTGCCCGAGTTCAACGCGGGCGCGATGGAGAACGCCGGGTGCGTGACGTTCCTGGAGGACTACGTCTTCCGGTCGCGGGTCACCGACGCCGCCTACGAGCGCCGCGCGGAGACGATCCTGCACGAGATGGCGCACATGTGGTTCGGCGACCTGGTCACCATGCGCTGGTGGGACGACCTGTGGCTGAACGAGTCGTTCGCCACCTACATGAGCGTGCTGTGCCAGGCCGAGGCCACCCGCTGGAAGGGCTCGTGGACCACGTTCGCCAACCTGATGAAGGCGTGGGCCTACCGGCAGGACCAGCTCCCCTCCACCCACCCGATCTCCGCCGACATCCCCGACATCCGGGCGGTGGAGGTCAACTTCGACGGCATCACCTACGCCAAGGGCGCCAGCGTCCTCAAGCAGCTCGTCGCCTACGTGGGCCGGGACAACTTCCTGGAGGGCGTGCGGCGCTACTTCGACCGGCACGCGTGGGGCAACACGGTGCTGGCCGACCTGCTGGACGCGCTGGAGGAGACCTCCGGGCGCGACCTGACCTCCTGGTCCAAGGAGTGGCTGGAGACCGCCGAGGTCAACACGCTGCGGCCGGAGTACGAGACCGACGGGGACGGCACGTTCACCTCGTTCGCCGTGCTGCAGGAGGCCAAGCCCGACCACCCGACGCTGCGCTCGCACCGCGTCGCGATCGGCCTGTACGACCGCACCGACCAGGGCATCGTGCGCCGCAGGCGGGTCGAGCTGGACGTGGTGGGCGCCCGCACCGAGGTGCCGGAGCTGGTCGGCGAGCGGCGGCCCGACCTGGTGCTGGTCAACGACGACGACCTGACCTACGCCAAGATCCGCCTGGACGAGCACTCGCAGCGGACCCTGGTGGAGGGCATCGGCGACATCGTGGAGGGGCTGCCGCGGGCGCTGTGCTGGTCGGCGGCCTGGGACATGACCCGCGACGCCGAGATGGCCACCCGCGACTATGTCAAGCTGGTGCTGTCGGGCATCCGCGGGGTCACCGACATCTCGGTGGCGCAGACCCTGCTGCGGCAGGCCCGCACCGCCCTGCAGCAGTACGCCGACCCGGCCTGGCGCACCACCGGTCAGCAGATGATGGCCGACGCGCTGTTCGAGCTGGCCCGCGAGGCCGAGCCGGGCTCGGACTTCCAGCTGTGCTTCGTGCAGGCGTTCGCCGCCGTCGCCACCTCCAACGAGCATCTGGCGTTCGTACGGGGGCTGCTGGAGGGCACCCAGTCGCTGGAGGGCCTGACCGTCGACACCGAGCTGCGCTGGGCGCTGCTGCGGCGGCTGGTGGTGACCGGCGCGGCCGGTCCCGCCGAGATCGACGCCGAGTACGCCCGCGACAGCACGGCCGCCGGGGAGCGGCACGCCGCCGGCTGCAAGGCCGCCATCCCCACCACCGAGGCCAAGGCCGACGCCTGGTCCCGGATCATCGGCGGGGAGCTGCCGAACGCGCTGTTCCGCGCCACGCTGGGCGGGTTCGTCGAGCCCGAGCAGGCCGACCTGCTGACCCCGTACGTGGAGCGGTACTTCGCCGAGGTGGGCCGGATCTGGGCGGAGTGGAGCAGCGACATGGCGCAGACGTTCGCCGAGGTCGCCTACCCGTTCCTGATCATCGACCAGTCCACGGTGGCCCGCACCGACGCCTACCTGGAGGCGGAGAACCCGCCGCCGGCGCTGGCCCGGCTGCTGTCGGAGGGCCGCGACGGCGTGGCCCGCGCCCTGCGCGCCCGCGCCAAGGACGCCTCCGCCGGCTGACGCCCGCCGCGGTTTCCGGCCCGCCGCCCCGCCGGGGCGGCGGGCCGTGCCGTGCCGGTCAGCGGTCGCGCACCGCGGTCAGGGAGCCGCGGATGCGTCCGGCCGGCAGGTCCTCCAGGAGAACGGGCTCTCCCCGGGCGTCGGCCAGCGGGACCCGCCAGTTGGGGTACTCGTGGGAGGTGCCGGGCTGGTTCTGGGTGCGGCGCTCGCCCACCAGGTCGGTGAGGGCCACGCCGAGGAGACGGGCGGGGGTGCGGGCCAGGAACGCGTGCAGGGCGTCGGTGATCTCCTGGTCGTGGTCGGTGGAGCCGGCCGCCAGGGCCTGCACGATCTTGTCGGGGTGGGCGGCCAGCAGGCCCTCCTCGTGCAGCAGGCGCAGCCAGTCGGCGAGCTGGCGGCGGTGGTCGGCGCGCTCCTCGGCGGCGGGGCGGGTGAGCAGGTCCAGCCGGTCGCGCAGCTCGACGTGGTCGCCGTGCAGGTAGCCGGTGATGGGCGGCATGTCGTGGGTGCCGACCGTGGCCAGGGAGGTCTCCCGCCAGTCGGCCGGGCGGCGGGGGCGGCCCTCGGCGTCGCGTTCGAACCACAGCAGGGACGTGCCGAGGACGCCGCGGCTCGCCAGGTCGTCGCGGACGTCGGGTTCGACGGTGCCCAGGTCCTCGCCGATCACCACGGCCCCGGCGCGGGCGGCCTCCCAGACCAGGCAGGACAGCATGGCGTCGCGGTCGTAGCCGACATAGGTGCCGTCCGCCGGGGAGCCGCCCTCGGGCACCCACCACAGGCGGGACACCTGCATGGCGTGGTCCAGGCGCAGGCCGCCGCCGTGCCGGAGGGCGGCGGCGAGCATGGCCCGGTAGGGGCCGTACTCGGCCTCGGCGAGGCGCCCGGGATGCCAGGGCGGCTGGCCCCAGTCCTGGCCGCGCTGGTTGAACTCGTCCGGCGGGGCGCCGACGCTCATGCCCTCGGCGAACAGGTGCCGGTGGATCCAGGAGTCGGCGCTGCCCTGGGCGACCCCCACCGCCAGGTCGTGGACGACGCCGATGGGCATCCCGGCCCGGCGGGCGGCGTCCTGGGCGGCGGCGAGCTGCTCGTCCACCTGCCACTGCAGCCACAGGTGGAAGTCGACCCGCGGGGCCAGGCGCTCGCGGGCGGCGGCGACGGCCGGGCTCTGCGGGTTCCGCAGCTCGGCGGGCCAGCGCCGCCAGTCGGGGCCGTGCTCCTCGGCCAGCGCGCACCAGGTGGCGAACGCGGTCAGCGCCTCGCCCTCGCGTTCCTTGAAGCGGTCGAACGCCCGTTGCCGTCCGGTGCCGCGGGGCCGGCGGTGGAGCAGTTCCAGGGCGGTGCGCTTGAGGGTCCAGATCCGGTCCCGGTCGATCTCGTCGAGGGTGCGGACGCTCCGGCGCACGGGGGCCGACAGGGACTCGACGCGGGCCCGGTCGGCGTCGGGCAGCGCCGCGTACTCCGGGATCTCCTCGATCCGCAGGTAGATCGGCGCGGCGAAGCGGCGGCTCATCGGCGAGTACGGGGACGGGTTGATCGGCGCCGCGGGCTCGGTCGCGTGCATCGGGTTGACCAGCACGAACCCCGCCCCGAGCTCGCGCGCCCCCCAGGCTGCCAGGTCCGCCAGGTCCCGCAGGTCGCCCATGCCCCAGGACGCGCGGGACCGCACCGAGTACAGCTGGGTCATCAGCCCCCACGCGCGGGGGACGTCCTCGAGCCGGTTGGGGGCGACCAGGAGGGCCGCCTCCTCCTCGTGCGCCTGCTCGTGGGACCCGCGCCTGGCCCGCAGCCGGTGCCAGCCGTACGGGGTGTCGTCGGGGAGCCTGCGGCGGCCGAGCAGCACCAGCGTCTCACCGCCGTCCAGGGTCACCGTCAGCTCGACGCCGTCACCGGGAACGGGGAGCTCGTCGTCGCCCGGCGGGCCCGCGGCCCCGGGCTTGCGGTAGACGACCACCGGGGGCAGCAGCCGGGTGCGGCGGCGTTCCTCCAGGCCGGCCAGGGCGTCCCGGACGGCGGCGGGGGTGGAGGCGTCCACGCCGAGCGCGCCCAGCACCGCCACGATGGTGTCCGGAGGGACGGCCGCCCTGCGTCCCCGCCAGTCGATGTACTCGGTCCCGACCCGATGCGCCCGGGCCAGCCTGATCAGTTGCTCGTCCGCCACGGCTTATGACATGCCCGCCGGGGGCCGCCTCAGCCGTACCAGATCTCCGGACGGCGGTCCCGCCACGGCCGGGCGGCCTCGAGCTGGGCGGACAGGGAGATCAGCGTGCCCTCCCCGCCGAGCCGCCCGGCGATCATCACGCCGATCGGCAGGCCGGCGTCGTTCCAGTACAGCGGGACGTTGACGGCGGGCTGGCCGGACAGGTTGTAGGCGGCCGCGAACGGGGTGAAGTGGTGCTGGCGCCGTAGGTTCTCCGCCGGGTCGGCCTCGTGGAAGTGGCCGATGGGCACGGGCGGCGCCGCCAGGGTGGGCGACAGGATCGCGTCGAAGGCGTCCATCGCCGCGAACGCCCTGCGCAGGGCGCCCTGGATGCGGGCGTGCGCCCGCATCAGCGCGGTGCCGGTGACGCGGCGGCCCCGTTCGCGCAGCCACCGGGTGAACGGCTGGAGCCGTTCCTCGTCGGCGGGGTCCACCGGGTCGAGGGTCGCCAGGACCGTCCACAGGGTCTCGAAGTCGGCCGCCAGTTCGGGGCCGAACAGCGGCGGCGCGTCCACCATCTCGTGCCCCAGCTCCTCCAGCAGGGCGGAGGCGTCCTCGAACGCCGCCGCGCAGTCGGGGTGGATCTTGGCGTCGGGGACCATCGGGTCGATGCGGCGGGCGATCCGCAGCCGCCCGGGGTCCCGGTCGGCGCAGGCCAGGAAGGATCCCGGCGGCGGGGGCGCGGCGAACAGGTCCCCGTGGAACGGGCCCCGCATGGCGTCCAGCAGGGCCGCGGCGTCGCGCACGGTGCGGGCGATGGGCCCGTCGGTGACCAGGCCGAACAGGTCGGGCGCGGCGGGGCCGCGGGAGATCCGGCCGCGGGTCGGTTTGATCCCGAACACCCCGCAGGCCGAGGCGGGGATGCGGACGGACCCGCCGCCGTCGCTGCCGTGCGCCGCCGGAACCAGCCCGGCGGCGACCGCGGCGGCCGCCCCGCCGCTGGACCCGCCGGCCGACCGGGTGAGGTCCCAGGGCGTCCTGGTCGGGGGCGACACGGCCGATTCGGTGTAGCAGGTCAGCCCGAACTCGGGGGTCGCGGTCTTGCCGAGCGGCACCGCGCCGGCCGCGCGCAGCCTGGTCACCACGAGGTCGTCGGCGTCGGCGACCCGGTCGGCGCACACCGCCGACCCGCAGGTCGTGCGCATGCCGCGCACCGCGGTCAGGTCCTTGATCGCGACCGGGACCCCGTGCAGCGGCGGGACGTCCTCCCTCCGCCGCGCCGCCCGTCCGGCCTCCGCCACGGCCTGCTCGGCGGCCACCGTGACGAACGCCCCCACCCGCGGGTCCAGCCGTTCGATGCGCGCCAGGCAGTGCTCGACGAGCGTCACCGGGGACAGCTCTCCGGCCCGGACGGCGGCGGCCTGCTCCAACGCGGTCAGCTCGTGGATCGGGGTCACACCGGAACGCTAGAGGGACCCCGCCGGGCGATCAAAGTCAGGGTGATGGCACCGTTAGAGATGAACGGAAAACTACCCTTCGGCGCAAGGTTCAACCGGACAGATCCGGCGACAAAACTATGGATGCGGCACCACTAGTCGCCCGAACGGCGCGATCACTACCCTCCGCGCAGAGGATCATGCCTCCCCGTCCGAAAGGAACACGGAGAGTCACCATGGCGACCATGGAGCGGGGCAAGCCCGGCCGGTCCGAGGACCGGCCCGAAGGCCACCCCACCGAAAGCACGCTCGGCGGAACCGGCGGACGGCCCCCGCGTCTCCCGCGCCCCCCTGCCGACCTGCGCAACGATCCACGGGTGCGCCTGTGGGGCATGCGGCTGGCGGCGGCCGTCGTCCTCGGCATCCTGTTCACCATCGCGGCCGGCTGGCGGATCGGCCTCGGCGCCGCGGTGCTCACCGTCGTGGCCGACGTCTACCGCCGGTCCCGCTCCCACACCGAGGTCGCCGCCTGGGGCAAGTCGGCGGCGGCCGAACGGCGCACCGAACGGCAGCTGCGGTCGCTGGCCAAGAACGGCTACCGCATCCTGCACGCCCGCGCCGTCCCGCTGGACGACCAGGGCGTCAGCGACGGCAAGATCGACCATCTGGTGGTCGGCCCCAGCGGCGTGTACGCCATCGACTCCGAGAAGTGGGACAAGCGGCTGCCGGTCCGCACCCTGTCGCACCGCAAGCTGTTCCACGGCCCGTTCAACAAGAAGGACCGGCTCGACGAGGCCCGCTGGGAGGCCGAGCAGGCCAGCAAGCGGCTGTCGGCCAAGGTCGGCTTCGAGGTGCCGGTGCAGGCCTCGGTGGCGATCTACGGCCCGTCCATCCCGTGGAAGGTGATGCGGGTCCGCGACGTGGACGTGTACGCCGGCAACCGGGCGCGCGCCTACCTGCGCCGCCGTCCCCGGATCCTCACCGAGGAGGACGTGCAGCGGATCTACGAGGCCGCCGAGGAGGCCCTGCCGCCGAAGTACCCCACCAAGTAGGCGGCGGACGGGCGCCCCGGGCCGCCGCGGCGGCCCGGGGCGCCGGCCGTTCACGGGCGGGCCGCGGGCGCGCGTGCGGCGGGGCGGCGGGTAGCATCGAACGGACCGGCCGCACGAGACCTCTGGTGGGCCGGGTTCAGCGCCGCGATCCGCCGCTGCCGCCACATCCCAGGCCCCGGTCAGGCCGGCCGTCCCACCCGCGACGCGCGGACCTACGATCGGGGGCACCGCCGACGAAGGTTTGGAGAGGTCCCCAATGCCACCGCTCAGGTCACGCACCGTCACGCACGGCAGGAACATGGCGGGCGCCCGCGCCCTCCTGCGCGCCACCGGGGTGGCGCGCGAGGACTTCGGCAAGCCGATCGTCGCGGTGGCCAACAGCTTCACCCAGTTCGTGCCCGGTCACGTCCACCTGCGCGAGGTCGGCGAGGTGGTGGCCGAGGCGGTGCGCGAGGCCGGCGGGGTGCCGCGCGAGTTCAACACCATCGCGGTCGACGACGGCATCGCGATGGGCCACGAGGGCATGCTGTACTCGCTGCCGTCCCGGGAGCTGATCGCCGACGCGGTCGAGTACATGGTGCAGGCGCACCGCGCCGACGCGCTGGTCTGCCTGTCCAACTGCGACAAGATCACCCCGGGGATGCTGCTGGCGGCGCTGCGGCTGAACATCCCGACCGTGTTCGTCTCCGGCGGGCCGATGGAGGCCGGCAAGCCGGTGAGCGGGATCGCCGGCGGGCACAAGCTGGACCTGATCGACCCGATGATCGCCTCCGCCGACGAGTCGGTCTCCGACGCCACGCTGGCGGAGATGGAGGAGAACGCCTGCCCGACCTGCGGCTCCTGCTCGGGCATGTTCACCGCCAACTCGATGAACTGCCTGACCGAGGCGATCGGGCTGGCGCTGCCGGGCAACGGCACCATCCTGGCCACCCACACCGCCCGCAAGAGGCTGTTCCAGGACGCCGGCCGCCGGGTCGTGGAGATCGCCAGGCGGTACTACGACGAGGACGACTCCTCGGTGCTGCCGCTGAGCATCGCCACCCGCGACGCGTTCGAGAACGCGATGGCGCTGGACGTGGCGATGGGCGGCTCCACCAACACGATCCTGCACCTGCTGGCCGCCGCCACCGAGGCGGGCGTGGACTTCGGCCTCAAGGAGATCGACGAGCTGTCCCGCCGGGTGCCGTGCATCTGCAAGGTCGCCCCGGCCACCGCCAAGTACCACATCGAGGACGTGCACCGGGCCGGCGGCATCCCCGCCCTGCTGGGCGAGCTGGACCGGGCCGGGCTGCTGCACCGGGACGTGCACACCGTCCACTCGGCGACGCTCGGCGAGTTCCTCGCCAAGTGGGATGTCCGCTCCCCCGACGCACTCCCCGAGGCCCGCGAGCTGTGGCACGCCGCCCCCGGCGGGGTCCGCACCACCCGGGCCTACAGCCAGTCGGCCCGCTGGGAGGAGCTGGACCTGGACCGCGAGCAGGGCTGCATCCGCGACGTCGAGCACGCCTACACCAAGGACGGGGGCCTGGCCGTCCTGTACGGCAACATCGCCCCCGACGGCGCCATCGTGAAGACCGCCGGCGTCGACGAGGAGCTGTGGACCTTCACCGGCCCCGCCGTGGTCTTCGAGAGCCAGGAGGAGGCCGTGGAGGGCATCCTCGGCGGCAGGGTGAAGGAGGGCGACGTCGTCGTCATCCGCTACGAGGGCCCCAAGGGCGGCCCCGGCATGCAGGAGATGCTCTACCCGACGTCGTTCCTCAAGGGCCGCGGCCTCGGCAAGGCCTGCGCCCTGATCACCGACGGCCGCTTCTCCGGCGGCACCTCGGGCCTGTCCATCGGCCACGCCTCCCCCGAGGCCGCCGCCGGCGGCGTCATCGCCCTGGTCGAGAACGGCGACCGCATCGTCATCGACATCCCCCGCCGTTCCCTCGAACTCGACGTCCCCGCCGACGAACTGGCCGCCCGCCGCGAGAGGCTCCTGGCCGAGCTGGGCCGCTACCGCCCCCGCGACCGCAACCGCCCCGTCAGCACCGCCCTGCAGGCCTACGCCGCCATGGCGACGTCGGCCTCCACGGGCGCAGCCCGCGACCTCACCCAACTGTCCGGCAACTGAGCGCGGTCCGGGCACCGCAGCCGACGCCGCTGGAGCGAGCCCCCAGGCGAGCGGAAGCGGCGGCGGCGAGGATGCCCGGATCCGCGTGCGGGGGGCGTGGGGGGTCGTCCCCCCACCCAAAACACGCGCCGCCGTGAGGGGCTCACGGCGGCGCGGACCGTCGGGGAGGACGTGGGGGGGTGTCCCCGCGATGCGGGGGCTTAATCGTCTGCGGGCTATGGGGTTGTGATCGTGCAGGTGGCGGGGGCGGTCACGGGGTTGCAGCGGGCGGCGGCGCCGTTCGGCAGGGAGACGTGGTAGTCGGTGCCCCAGCGGGCGGACATGCCGGGGGCGGGGTAGTCGGTGCTGACCCACTGGGCGCCGCTGGCGAGGGCGGCGTCGCGGCGGGCGGTGTCGCCGGAGCGGGCCTCGAGGGTGTCGGCGTCGGCGCGGGTGCGGACCAGGTAGCCCTGGGCGACGAGGTCGCGGATGGCGGGGGCGGGGTCGTTCCGCTTGACGAAGGCGGCGTCGGGGCGGCCGGGTTCGGAGCTGGTGAACATCAGGCGGCCCTCCAGGCTGGGGTTGCCCTCGACGTAGCGGTCGCGGTGGACGCCGGTGTTGTCCATCAGGAACATGACCTTGCCGCGCGACTCGGCGAGGGTGGGCCAGCCGCCCTCCCGGACGGACTGCTCGAGGGTCCGGCCGGGGTCGCGGACGGTGTCGGGGGTGATCAGGTCGCCGGCGGCGAACACCGAGCGGATCTCCTGCTCGACGGCGAGGATGCGATCCCGGGTCCAGGTCACCAGGGGGACGGACAGGTCGCCGACCGGGAGGGAGTCCTTGAACTCCAGCAGGATCGCGACGGGGACGTGGCCGGGGTCGGCGCGGGACCAGTCGCGCACGGCGGCCAGGCAGTCGACGAGCTTGAGGCAGTTGCTGCGGTAGTCCAGCCCGGCGACGTGCAGGACCTTGGTGCCGGGCTCGCGCATGCGGGGGTCGTACTCGGCGGGCTGGCCGGTCAGGGTGCGGATGAGGGGGCGGGCGTACATGCCGCCGTTGGGGTCGGCGTACAGGTCGAGCTCGATCTGCCGGACCCGCTGCCCGGCGAGCTGCTCGCCGAGCGGGCGGTGGCTGTACTGCCAGGCTCCGGCCTGGTCTCCGGCGAACAGGGAGACCAGCGCGAACTCACGGGCGCTGGGCTCCAGGTGGTAGCTGTTGTGGCTGCCGACGACCTGGATCTGGTTGAGGCGAAGCTCGGTGTCGGCGCCGGCCGGGACGCCCGGCCAGACGGCGACGGCGGTCAGCGCGGTGCCGGCCAGGACGGCGGCACGACGGCGGAACGAGGCGGGGGACGGGGGGCGGATCCTCATGAACGTGAGAAAAACTCACCTCCGCCGCCCCGTCAACCGCCTCGATCATTCGTCCCGGTGAACGGTGGACGGCGAGAAGGCGGGCACGCAGACCGCGATGTACTCGGCGCCCTCGGGCCCGGGCGAGCTGTAGCGGATCCACTCGCCCGGACGGGTGTGCACGGCCTGCCCGGCGCGCACCTCCAGCACCCCGTTCTCGTGCTCGACGGTCAGCGCGCCGCGCAGCACGACCGTGTACTCGTCGAACTCGGGCCGCTGCCCGGGCTCGGACCAGCCGGACGGGCTGCGCATGTGCGCGATGCTCAGCCCGCCCTCACCGGTGTTGACCCTGCCGACGTACTCGTCGATCGTCTTGGGCGGCTCCCCCGCGGCGGTCACCCGCGACGGCTTGTCGATCAGTTCAGGCATGCCGTCAAGCATGCCCGAACCGCGCGCGAGGGGCGTCGGGGGGACGCCCCAGCATGAATCACGCGCAGCAGCCGCCTCCGCAGCAGCCACCACCGCCGCCGCCGGACGGGCCGGGCGACGGGGCGGACCCCGTGCCGCGGCCGGTGACGGCGACGGTGGACAGCAGCTTGACCGTGTCGTCGTGGCCGGCGGGGCAGGTGGCGGGCGCGGACGCCTCGCTCATGGGGCGGGACACCTCGAAGGTGGACCCGCAGGCACGGCAGCGGAAGTCGTAACGTGGCACGCCGTCCAGGATAATCCGCCCGGTCAGGCCGCCGACTGCGTCACGTACGGCGCCCACTGCGGGTCGCCGCTCTCCCCCGCCGCGCCGATCAGCCGCCAGTGCACCCCGCGCGGCACCACCGGGGTCACGTTCAGCACCCAGCCGAGCTCCTCCAGCAGCTTGTCGGCCTTGCGGTGGTTGCAGGCCGAGCAGGAGGCGACGCAGTTCTCCCAGGTGTGCTTGCCACCGCGGCTGCGCGGGATCACGTGGTCGATGGTCTCGGCCCGGTGCCCGCAGTAGGCGCAGCGGTAGTTGTCGCGCCGCATCAGCGCCGCCCGGGTCAGCGGCACCCGGGTGCGGTACGGAATGCGCACGTAGCGCCGGAGCCGGATCACCGACGGGACGTCGATCGACATCGTGGCCGAATGCAGCACCGCGCCGGTGGCGTCGTGGTGGACGATCTCGGCCTTGTCCCGCAGGACCAGGCACACCGCCCGCCGCAGCGGGAGCGTCGTGAGTGGTTCGTAGGACGCGTTGAGCAGGAGGACCTGGCGCATCACACGCCCTCCGCCCCATGCGTTCCGATCGCCTCGGCGTATGCGCTCCCGCGTCTGCTACGCCGAGGCTCGAGTATGGACTCCGGCACCTGCGCACCCGTCATGTGGGCCTCCCCAGGGGCGATCGAGCTGAAAACAGTGTGGCTGCTGATCCGGGCTTCCCGCTACCCCATAAATTCCCCGAAAGCGGCAGCCCCTCCACCTGGCGGCCCGTTGATACCAACTCGTCACCTGCACGCGGCCCCATCGTCCCCGGGCCCTTCCGGATCCGTCATTTCCGTGCCGCCCGCAGTGGCCGGGATCGGCCATCACCTGCGTACCGCCGCCTGGAACGTCCGATCCGGTTGGTACGTTTCGTCCGCACATTTCAGCGATCATGAGGATCAGGATGCGTTTCGCACGTTCGGTGGCCCTGTCCGCCGCCGCCATGCTCGTGTTCACCGGCTGCGGGTCGGAAGGCGACCCGCAGGCCGGGGACAATCCCGGGAGCGGTTCCGGGAACGGCTCCTCCGCCGCCCCCGCCCGCACCGGCCCGCTGTCGCTCCCCCAGCTAGCCGAGTCGGTCGACGTCCAGCTGGCGGCGAAGAAGTCGGTCAAGGTGACCGTGTCCCAGGACGGCGCGCCCGCGACGGTCACGGTCTCCACCCGCAACGGCGCCCCCGAACTGGCGCTGCAGATACCGCCGGACGAGAACGGCGGCGCGGTGCACGTCCTGCGCCTGCGGGACGGCCTCTATGTCATGGAGGAAACCGGCGGCAAGCCGTGGGTGAAGTTCCCCACCGGCAGCAGGAACCCCCAGGGCCAGATCTCCGCGGCGATGCTCGGGCTGGCGGAGGCCATGATCCGCACCTCCCAGCAGAAGGAGCTGCTGACCGCCGGCGGCGTCATCGCCGGGCAGGTCCCCGAGAAGGTCGGCTCGGTCGACACCACCCACTACACGGTGCGGGTCGACGTCGCCAAGGCCGTGGAGAAGATCGACCGCAAGGCGTTCGTGACCCGGCACTGGGCCCTGGTGCAGGACATCGCGACCGGGAACCGGCTGGCCGGGGCGCAGCAGCCCGCCACCGTCACCGACGCGCAGGCCGACGACCTGGCCCGCCGGTTCGCCAGGGCGATGGGCGGCAAGCCGGCCCGCTACGAGTTCTGGGTCGACGCGCAGGGCGTCCCGCACAAGTACACGGTGACCTTCCCCGCCCGCAAGGACACCAAGGCGACCCTCACCTTCGCCGAGTGGGGCACCGCGCAGATCACCCCGCCGCCCGCCGGCCAGGTGACCGTCGCCTCCGACCAGCCGCTGGGCGGCTGACCGGCCTGGCGCGGCGTGGCCGCCGCCGGTGCGAAGGGCGCATAAGGTTCGTTTCATGAGCCGCCCGCAGTACCCGCCCGCGCCGCGCCAGGACATCGTCGACGACCTGCACGGTCACCGGATCCCCGACCCGTACCGATGGCTGGAGGACCCCGCCTCGCCGGAGACCAAGAGCTGGCTGGCGGCGCAGGACGAGCTGCTGCGTTCCGTGCTGGAGGGCCTGCCGGGCCGGGACCGGCTGCGCGGGCGGATCGCCGAGCTGCTGCGGGCGGGCGGGGTGGGCCCCCCGATCTGGCGCGGCGAGCGCCGGTTCTTCACCCGCCGCACCGCCGACCAGGAGCACGCCGTCCTCTACACGGTCGACCCGGACGGCGCCGAACGGGTGCTGATCGACCCGATGGAGATCAACCCGGACGGCACCACGACCCTGGACTCCTGGCAGCCGGACCTGGAGGGCCGGCTGCTGGCGTACATGATCTCGCACGGCGGCGACGAGGAGTCGCTGCTGTACGTGCTGGACGTGGCCACCGGCGAGCGGATCGAGGGGCCGATCGACCGGACCCGGCACTCCCCGATCGCCTGGCTGCCCGCCCGCGACGGCGAGCCGCCTGCGTTCTACTACGTCCGCCGGCTGCCGCCGGGCGCGGTGCCCGAGGACGAGACCCAGTACCACCGGCGTGTCTACCTGCACCGGGTGGGCGCCGACCCGGAGACCGAGGACGTGCTGGTCTTCGGCGAGGGGATGGACAAGACCAACTACTACTCGGTCGCGGTCAGCCGGGACGGCCGCTGGCTGACGGTGTCGGCGTCGCAGGGCACCGCGCCGCGCAACGACCTGTGGATCGCCGACCTGGCGGAGTCCGCCCCGCAGGCGCCCGCGCTCAAGCCCGTCCAGGTCGGGGTGGACGCCGAGACCTGGCTGTACGTCCGCAACGGCCGGTGCTACGTGTCCACCGACCGGGACGCGCCGCGCGGGCGGCTGTGCGTCACCGATCCGCAGACGCCCGAGTACGAGTCCTGGCGGGAGCTGATCGGCGAGGATCCCGAGGCGGTGCTGACCGACTACGCGGTCCTGGACGGCCCCGAACTGGACCGGCCGCTGCTGCTGGCGGGCTGGACCCGGCACGCGATCAGCGAGATCACCGTGCACGACCTGGAGACCGGGGAACGCCTCGGCCAGGTGCCCGTCCCGGGTCTCGGCTCGATCGGCGGGCTGGTGACGCGGCCGGAGGGCGGCCACGAGGTGTGGTTCTCCTACACCGACAACACGCATCCGGTGTCGATCCGCCGATACGACGCGCTGACCGGACAGACCTCGCTGTGGGCGTCGGCGCCCGGCACCGTCGACGTGCCCGAGGTGGAGACCCGGCAGATCACCTACACCTCCTACGACGGCACGCAGGTGCGGATGCTGGTGATCGCCGCGCCCGGCGACCACGGCCCGCGCCCGACGATCCTGTACGGGTACGGCGGCTTCAACATCTCGCTCACCCCGGCCTACTCGGCGAGCGTGCTGGCGTGGGCGGAGGCGGGCGGCGTGTACGCCATCGCCAACCTGCGGGGCGGCTCGGAGGAGGGCGAGGAGTGGCACCGCGCCGGGATGCGCGACCGCAAGCAGAACGTCTTCGACGACTTCCACGCCGCCGCCGAGAAGCTGATCGCCGACGGCTGGACCACCCGCGAGAAGCTCGGCGTCTCGGGCGGCTCCAACGGCGGGCTGCTGGTGGGCGCGGCCATCACCCAGCGCCCCGACCTGTACGCGGCGGCGGTCTGCTCGGCCCCGCTGCTGGACATGGTCCGGTACGAGAGGTTCGGGCTCGGGCAGACCTGGAACGACGAGTACGGGTCCGCCGAGATCCCCGAGGAGCTGGAGTGGCTGCTGGCCTACTCCCCGTACCACCACGTGCGGGAGGGGGTGGCGTACCCGGCGACGCTGTTCACGGTGTTCGACGGGGACACCCGGGTGGATCCGCTGCACGCCCGCAAGATGTGCGCCGCGATGCAGCACGCCACGGCCTCCGACGCGCCGGTGCTGCTGCGCAACGAGACCGAGGTCGGGCACGCCGGCCGGGCGGTGAGCCGTACGGTGAACCTGGCGGCCGACACCCTGTCGTTCCTGGCCGCCCACACCGGGCTGAGGCTCGACGGAGCGTGAGAGCTGGGTCACATTCCGGGCGGAATGCTCACCACGTCCATGGCAGACGGTGATCCAATGAGGGGATGAGCGTGACGGCCGTTGCAGGAGGCGGCGTGTACGAGCGGGTTCGCGGGCTGCTGGCCGCCCCGCCCGCCGAGCCCGACACGTCCGCCGGTTACCTGGATCTGCTGGGCCCCTCCGACGAGCCCGCGCCGACGCCCGCCCAGCGGGTGATGCAGTCGGCGTTCCTGCCGCACATCTACGAGCGGGTGTGGCGGCCGGTCGGCTTCAACCTGGCCAAGGGCTGGCCGGCCGGGCCGGACACCGCCGAGGAGAACGAGCTGGCGCGGAGCTGGCTGGCGCTGGGCCGCCCCGCCGACCCGCGCAAGCCGGACGCAACGGTGCTGGACGTGGCCTGCGGCCCGGGCAACGTGACCCGTGCCCTGGCCGAGGGCGTGGGCCCCGGCGGCCTGGTGGTCGGCCTGGACGCCTCCCGCACCATGCTGGCCCGCGCCGTGGCCGAGCCCGCCCCCGCCACGGTCGGCTACGTGCGGGGCAACGCGGTGACCCTCCCGTTCGCCGATGACGCGTTCGACGCCGTGTGCTGCTTCGGCGGCCTCTACCTGTTCGACGACCCGTGGTCGGCCCTCGACCACATGACCCGCGTGCTCAAGCCCGGCGGCCGGATCGCCGTCCTCACCTCCCGGCGCCCGAACCTGCCGCTGCTGGGCACCGGCACCGAGCTGGCCGGCCGTCTCACGGGACTGCGGGTCTTCGGCGACCGGGAGCTGGCCGCCGCCCTGGAGGACCGCGGCTTCCGCCAGATCAGGCACCGCCGCCTGCCCCTGATGCAGTTCGTGGGCGGACGTCTGGGCTGACCCGCCCCTGGGAAGGAGGCGGGTCGCACCCCCGCACCGGACCGCGCCGCCGGTGCGGGGGTCAGTCCAGGGTCTTCTCGAAGTAGACGTTGGTGATGCCGCCGATGGGCTCGCGGCGGGTCTCGCGCCAGCCGGCCCGCCGGTAGAGGCGCATCGCGGGCTCCTGGAGGTCGGTGGTGTCGCAGTGCAGGGTGCGGTAGCCGAGTTCGACGGAACGTTCCTCCAGGGCGGCCACGATGGCCGAGCCGTAGCCGCGGCGGCGGACCTGGGCGTCGACCCGCAGGCGGACCATCTCGGCGGTGTCGGTCCTGGGCGGCAGGCCGATGGCGTAGCCGCCGTGGGCGCGGGTGACGCCGGTGGCGATGATGTCGGCGCGGCGCAGGCCGCCCATCGCGACGACCCGGCCGCCCAGCTCGCCGACCACGAACTCGCCGGTGCGGCGCAGGTAGATGTCCTCGATCTGGAACAGGTCGTACTCGTAGTAGACGCCGTCGCCGGGACGCAGCCCCACCTGGGCCAGGCCCTGGCGGTGCAGGTCGAGGACCGCGGCGTGGTCGCGGGGGGTGTAGCGGCGGATCAGCAGGCCGCCGAACCGCCAGACGGGCGGGTCGTGGTGGTGGCGCACCAGTGTGGCGTCGCCCTCGAGCGCCGACATCTCACACCTGCTCGGCGGGGTCGGTGCGGCGGGCGGGGGCGCTGGTCGCCGGAGCCGACAGCGCCTCGCGGAAGCCGCGCAGCCGTTCGATCTCGCCGTGCCGGGCGGCCACCGCGGCGCCGACCTGGCGGGCGCGGTGCACCAGGATGTCGGACCGGTGCTCGGCGGGCAGCTCGGTGATCGCGTCCTGGGCGACGTCCAGCGCCGCGTCGGCGTCGCCGGCGTGCAGCCGGCAGATGGCGCGGTCCAGCCGCACCAGGGTCAGGTCCACCCAGTCGGTCGGCGCGTACAGGGTCAGCGCCCGGCTGAGGACCTCGTCGCCGGCCCTGTGGTCGCCCAGGTTGGTGAACGTGTCGCCCTCGTAGAACGCCATCTGCCGTTCGGTGAAGCCGAACGCCAGGTCGCTGGTGTGCGCCTTGGAGAGCTGGTCGAACACCGACCGGCCGCGGACCAGGGCGCGGCGCGCGCCGGGCGCGGCGTCCGACCGCCCCCGCATGGCCAGCAGGCCCAGCGCCCGCGCCTCCACCGCGGGCGCCATCGCCGCCGCCACGCTGGGCGCCCGCCCGGCCAGGTCCTGGGCCTTGCGGGCCAGGTGCAGCGCCTCGCGGGGGTCGCCGTAGTACATCGGCACCAGCGCCTCGCGGACCGTCACCCAGGCGCGCAGCGCCCGGTCGCCGGTCTCGTCGGCGGCGGTGCTGGCGGTGCGGAAGAACGACCGGGCCAGCCGGTGGTCGCCCAGGTTGATCATGATCAGCCCGCTCAGCCCGGCCAGCTGGGCGGCGATCCGGCACAGCCGCTCCTGCAGTTCGACCGGCTGCCGCTGGGCGCACATCCGGCGCACCTCGCTGAAGTCCAGCAGCACGTCGCACAGCATCCGCAGCGACGGGGTGGCCTGGTAGAGCCGGCCGTACCCCAGGGTGGTCTCCTCCCACTGGTCCAGCATGGTGGGCGAGACCGTGGCGCTCACCAGGGTGTCGTCCATCCTGCGGCGCAGATGGTCCACCGCGCCGAGGAACTCGCCGTCCAGCGCCACGCCCGCCCCGGCCAGCAACTGCAGCAGCGTTCTGCGAAGCACCGCGTCCTCCTCTCCGACATCGGCCGACAGCGGGCCGTCGGCCCCGCGGCGGTCGACAGTGATCCACTGACGGTCGTCCGGCATCGGCACGACCACGTTCCCGACCAGGGGCTCGGGTTCCTCCCGAGGACGGGGGACGGGCGCCGGCCCGTCGGCCGGCCGGTGGGCGTGCGTCCGCCCGCAGATGCACGGGCCCTGGCAGCCCAGCTCGTCCGGTTCGGCCCGGTAGACGGCGCACAGGTAGTGCAGGTACGCCGGGCCGGGCCGCTTGTGGCCGCTCTCGTAGGCCGACAGCAGCGTCTCGCCGAGCTTGGGCGGCGGCTTGCCCTCCAGCTCGTACAGCGCCCTGACCTGGGCGACGATGTCCGACAGCGCCACCCCGAGGGCGAGCCGGCGGGCCTTGATCCGGGTGGTGCCGAACAGCGGCCCGCACTGTTCGTGGATGTCGGCGGCGATCTGGGCCGGCGTGCGCCCGCGGGCGAGGCCGTGCGCGCGGACCCGGCGGGCGATGTCGGTCTCTGTGGGGGCGTCCCCCCGGCGTTCCGGCATGCCTAGGGCCTCCTCACCTGCGAGGCGGTGCGTTCCGCCCCGGGTGTGCGCACCCGGGGCGAGACCGGTCCTCCCCTGTGGTCCGGCGCACTTTCCGGGCGAAAGCTGACGTTCTGGCCACGACTGATGACATCGCGCACACGCAGCGTAACCCTCGTACCCTTACAGGCCAACCCATTCCCAGGAAACGGGATAGGGCACGGCGAGTCCTCCACGCCCCGGGTAGAGATTTGTCCTCCGGAGTTGGATGAACCTATCCCCGCGGTCTGCATTTCCACGCCTCGCGATGGGGCGGGACGCTTGACCCGCCCCGGTGAAACTTGCAATTCTCAGCCCGGGTAACCAAACGCAGCCAGACGATCACGCAACCAGAACCCTGTTCAACGCTCACCTGCACGCGAGGAGGGGGTGCACGGTGGCCAGCGAGGACCGCGTCGGCTATCTGGAGGATCTCGGACAGGCCGTGGGGGCGTGCGGGCTCCTGGCCAGGGTGGTGCGCACCCGGTCGGGACCGGCGTTCCTGCGGGTGGTCAATCCGGAGGCCGGCAGCCTGGCCGAGGACGTGACCTGCGCCCCCGCCCCGGGCGCGGGCGAGCACTACTACTGGTGGTCGTGGGGCGAGCGGCTGCACCGGGTGGACGATCCCGGCGGCGCGGCGTCCAAGCTGGCGCGCGTCCTGCAGCCGCACGACCGGCGGCGCACCTCACGAAGCTGAACCCTTTCCGCGTCGGCGCGGGCCGGAAAGGGTTCACAAGGCCGGTCGTGTCCCGTACGGGCGCGGCGGGGAACGGCGCGGCAGCCGACGCCCGGCGGGACACGACCGCCGTCCTTGGAAAACGACGATCCATTCCTTCCCGACAGTCGCCCCATAATCGGGCATGATTCCGGCCGGGCCGGCGGGCGGACCGGGCGACCGAATTAAATTCGCGTTGATTTGTCCGGTTCAGCGGGGCCGGTCGGCCGGCCCGGCCGGCCTGACAGGTGGGTCACATCGGCGTGCGGATCGTACGGACCGCTCCGGCCCGTCCCCTACGATCGGCTCGTACCGCAGGTCACCCACCCTGGAGAGTCCTCGTGCCGGATGCCGCGGCCCCCGGGGCGGCCGCCCCCCTGTTCGACATCGACGCCCGACCCGAGACCTACTGCGGCGAGCAGCCGATGCTGCCGTGCCGGTTGTTCTGGAACCTCACGCACAGCCCGGACGCCACCCGGTTCGTCCACGACTACCGGCTGGACCTGTGGACCAACCGGCTGGCGGTGATCGTGATCACCCTGGTGATCGCGCTGACCCTGCGCCGCGTCGCGCACCGCGCGATCACCCGGATCACCGTGCGGATGGCCGAGGGCACCAAGCCGGAGCGGCTGCGCGAACGCGGCCGGACCGCGCACGACGGCAGCACCGCGCTGCTGACCGAGCGACGCCGGCAGCGCGCCCAGACCCTCGGCTCGGTGCTGCGCAGCATCGCCTCCATCGTCATCATGGGCACTGCGGTCTTCAGCGCGCTGGGCGAGCTGGGCCTGAACCTGACGCCCGTCCTGGCCAGCGCCAGCGTGATCGGCGTGGCGGTGGGCTTCGGCGCGCAGAACATCGTCAAGGACTTCCTGGCCGGGCTGTTCATGCTGCTGGAGGACCAGTTCGGGGTCGGCGACGTGGTCGACGTGGGCCCGGCCAAGGGCACCGTGGAGGCCGTCACCCTGCGGGTCACCCGGCTGCGCGACGTCAACGGCGTGGTCTGGTACATCCGCAACGGCGAGATCCTGCGGGTCGGCAACGAGTCGCAGAACTGGGCCCGCGCGGTGCTGGACATCCCGGTCGACTACGGCGAGGACACCGCCAAGGTCAAGGAGGTCCTCAAGACCACCGCCGACGAGCTGGCCGCCGACCCGGCCTGGTCGGACATCGTGCTGGAGGAGCCGTCGGTGTGGGGCGTGCAGGGCCTGACCGGCGAGGCGGTGGTGGTCCGGCTGGTGGTCAAGACCGCGCCGGGCAAGCAGGGCGACGTGGCCCGCGAGCTGCGCGAACGGGTCAAGGTCGCGTTCGACGCCGCGGGCGTCACGGTGGCCACCCCGCCGCCGGCGTGACGCGGACCCCTGCCCCGCGGGCGTTCGGCTCGCATAGGGTGGAGGCACCATGGCCCAAGAAGTGACCTTCTACGAAGCGGTGGGGGGCGAGGAGACCTTCCGTCGCCTGGTCCACCGGTTCTACCAGGGCGTCGCCGAGGACCCCCTGCTGCGCCCCCTCTACCCCGAGGAGGACCTCGGTCCCGCCGAGGAACGCCTCCGCCTGTTCCTCATGCAGTACTGGGGCGGCCCCCACACCTACAGCATGCGGCGCGGGCATCCGCGGCTGCGGATGCGGCACGTCCCGTTCACGATCGGGCTGAAGGAACGGGACGCCTGGCTGCGGCACATGCGGGACGCGCTCGACGAGGTGGCGCTGCCGCCGGAGCTGGACAAGATGATGTGGGACTACCTGACGATGGCGGCCCACAGCCTGGTCAACAGCCCGGACTGACCGCCGCTGCCCTGGCTCGTACGGATACCTGTCGATGACCCCGTGTTTGCCCTGCCGTCGTTAGCGTGGCCACAGGGTGCGGATCGCCAACTCGGCCCATCTGAGCAGGCAAGGAGACAGGCGATGTTCGTACAGGTCATCCAGGGCAGGACGAACGACCCCGCGGGGCTGCGGCAGTCGCTGGACCGCTGGATGCGGGATCTGTCCCCGCACGCCGTCGGGTGGCTCGGCAGCACGTTCGGCGTGACCGGTGACAACACGTTCATCGGGATCGCCCGCTTCGAGTCGCCCGAGGCCGCCCGCCGCAACAGCGAGGGCCACGAGCAGGGGCAGTGGTTCGCCGAGACCTCCAAGTTCTTCGAGGGCGAGGTCACCTTCCACGACTGCACCGACGTCGAGCTGATCGCCCGGGGCGGCTCGGACGACGCCGGGTTCGTGCAGATCATCCAGCAGCGGATCCGGGACCGGGAGGCGCTGCGCGACTTCTGGACCGAGGCGCGGGAGCGGGCGATGATGGAGCTGCGCCCGGACATCATCGGCGGCGTGTTCGCCGTGCATCCGGACGGCGGCTGCACCACCGTGCTGTACTTCACCTCCGAGGAGGCCGCCCGGGAGGGCGAGCGCAAGGAGATGCCGCCGGAGATCAAGGCTCAGTGGGAGAAGGAGATGCAGTACTACGAGGGCGAGCCGGTCTTCTACGACCTGCGCGAGCCCTGGCTGTACTCGCCCTCCTCCTGATCCGTCCGGTCCCGGCCGGCACCAGCGGCACGGCCGCCAGCCCGAACGCCGCCGCGACGGCGAACGCCAGCGGGTAGCCGCCGGTGCCGCCGATCAGCGCGCCGGCCGCCGGCGGGGCGAGGACCGCCATCGCGTTCTGCGCGGTGTTCTGCACGCCCAGCGCGCGGCCCGCCCAGGCCCGTCCGGCGTGCTCGGCGACGGCGGTGAACGCCAGCCCGTTCGGGCTCACCGTGATCACCCCGGCGACCAGCAGCACCGCGACGGCGGCCGGCGACCCGGCGGCGGTCCCGGCCGCCAGCGCCGCCATGACCGCGGTGACGGCCGCCGCGACCAGCCGCAGGGGCCGCAGCCGCGTGCCCGCCCGGTCCGACCAGATCCCGGCGGCGATCCGGGCCGCGGCCCCGGCGACCGCGACCGCGGCCAGCGCCCGGCCGGCCGTCGCCGCGTCCCACCGGTGCTCGTCGATCAGGAAGACCAGGGCGAACGTCCCGACCGTGAACTGGGGGACGACCAGCAGCGCGCTGGCCGCGTGCAGCCGCCACAGCACCGGCGTGCGGTAGGGCGCCGCGGTGCGGGCAGCGTCCTGCGGGGCGTCGTCGCGGCGCGGGTCCCGGACCAGCAGCGCGACCAGCCCGGCGGCGGCCGCGCAGCACACGGCGGTGACCAGCAGCGGAACGCCCAGGCCGCCGCCGGCCAGCGGCGGGTACAGCAGGGCGGCCAGCCCGATGCCCAGCGGCGTGGAGGTCTGCCGCAGCCCCATCGCCAGGCCGCGTTCCCTCGCCGCGAACCACCCCAGGATCAGCCGCCCGCCCGCCGCGTGCACCGAGGCGCCGCCCGCCCCGGCCGCGACCAGGCACGCGCCCATGAGGGCGGGCCGTTCCTGGGCCGCCGCCGCCGCGAGCAGCGCCGCCCCGGCGGCGCCCAGCCCCAGGCTCAGGACGATCCGTTCACCCCAGCGGTCGGCCGCCGCGCCCCAGGCGATGAGCGCGGCCATGAGCCCCACGGTCGGGCACACCACGACCAGACCCGCCTCGCCCAGCGAGAGCCCGCTGCGGCGCAGCGCGGGGATCAGGTACGGCAGCCCGTACTGGAACATGCACCCGGCGATCGTGGCGCCCAGGCCGACCGCCAGGACCACCCATCGGCGCCCATCCGCTTCGTCCACATGTTGACACTACATGTCCACATACTGGACGCGGGCGGGGTCACTCCCTGGGCAGGTAACGGGCCAGCGCCTCCTGCTCGGCCTCGGTGAACCGGCGCAGCCGCCCCTTCGCCACGTCGAACGCCGCCATCGTCGAGGTCGCCGTCGCGTACACGTGCTCGTCGTCACGGATCTCGTAGGCCAGCTTGAACGAGGCCGTCCGCACCTCGGTCACCCACGTCTCCACCCGCACCGGATCCACGGTGAACAGCAGCGGCCGCCGGTAGTCGATCTCGTGCCGGACCACCACCATCCCGCGCACCGGCCGCTCCCCCTTGCGCACCGGGTCGCTGTGCAGCATCTCCAGCCGGGCGTCCTCCAGGTACCCGAGGAACTTCACGTTGTTCACGTGTCCCTGCGAGTCGATGTCCCCGAATCGGATGTGGAACTCGTACACGTGCCGGAACTGTGCGGAGGGTGCCTCAGTGTCCATGTCCTCGCCCGGGGTCGGCGGCATCCGTCAGCGGACCTCCCGGCCTCGCCGCCGCATCCACACGGCACCGGCGGCGACCCGGAGCGGTGCCCGCCCGTCCCTTCCGGGATCGCCGAGCCCGCCGAAAAGGTCCGCTCGCCCCAGATCGTAATCCCCGCCCCGGCCCTCTCCCAGGGCACCCCACTGTGGGCTCTCCCATCCGGCACCCGCTCCCCTTACCGGCCGGAACACCCTCACACAGGCGCCGGGCCCTCCGTGGCCGTGGGCGTCCGGTCGTCCGTTCAGGAGCCGGAGGGCCTGGTCGTGGTGCCCCGCACCAGGGCGATGAAGTGCTCCATGCACTGCAGGCACTGGGCGGCGTGGCGGCTCAGCCGCTGGATCTCCTCCTCTCGGAGGACCTCGCCGTCAGGGGCGAAATCCCGGATGAACGAGCACCGTTCCGGCTCCGGACTCGTCTCCTCATCGGCGAGCCCCCGCACCGCCGTCGTCTTCAGCACCACCGAACCGACCTCGTCCTCCCCAGGAGCCCCCGCCCCACGACCGACCATGAGCGGACCCTCCGGACGCCTCGGGTCCGTGGAGCGCCCGCGGGCGAGCTGTGACCGCAGCCGTTCCGTCAGCCGGGCCGCCCAGTAGCGCGGCAACGCGCTCGCCCCCTCCCGCCAGCGCACGGTACGCCGGACCGCGGACCGTAACGGGGCCGGGAGCACGGCGTTCGGCATGGGGGCCGGCGGCCTGGCGCGGGCGTCCGGTCCGTGGGCGGGCCGTCCCGGGTTCGGGGCGGACGCCGGGTGGCGCGGAAGGTCGGCCACGGGGGGCTCCTCTGCGGGGCGTCGTGATGGTCTCGCGTGCGGCGGCCGGCTGGAAATCACCGCCGCGGGTCGGCACAAACGCCGACATGCCTTGGAAAAAATACCGATCACACCATCGACTGCGCCAATTCGATCATCATCGCCGCAGGGTGAAAACCGGCATCGCAGAGCACAAGACTACAACTCCCCCAATCATGTCGAGGGGGAAAACCGTGCACAGATCTCCCGGCGGGGTCCCATCTTGGAACGGAATTCCACTCTGACGCCTGGTCGCCGGTCGCGTTCCCCGGCCGTTCGACGGGCGGGCGAGCGCCCCGCTCCGCCATATGACTCCATGGTCATCAGCTTTGTGCGGCGCCGCACGCGAGCATGGCCGTCACTCGAGGAGTGCCGGAAGCCGTACGACGGGAACGAGGGCACGGCCAGTGCATAAGGGTCTGGAGCGTCAGCGGTCTCCAGTCGGCGCCCGAGCGGCGGGCGGTCGAGGACGTTCCCTGCGGCGAAGCCGTTCGTCGGGAAATCGGAGTGGCGGCGGGGTGCCGGTGATTTCCTGCCGGAGGAATCCGGAAACGGGTGGGAATTGTCCGGGAGCGCGGACATGGAAAACCCCACCACCGGGCCGTGCGCGCGGTGGTGGGGTTCTCGGGGGCGTCAGTCGCGGGTGAGCTTGCGGTGGGTGACGCGGTGCGGGCGGGCCGCCTCGGGACCCAGGCGCTCGATCTTGTTCTTCTCGTAGTCGGCGAAGTTGCCCTCGAACCAGAACCAGCTCGACCCCTCTTCCCAGGCCAGGATGTGGGTGGCGATGCGGTCCAGGAACCACCGGTCGTGCGAGGTGATCACGGCGCAGCCGGGGAACTCCAGCAGGGCGTTCTCCAGCGAGCTCAGCGTCTCGGTGTCCAGGTCGTTGGTGGGCTCGTCCAGCAGCAGCACGTTGCCGCCCTGCTTGAGGGTGAGCGCCAGGTTCAGGCGGTTGCGCTCACCGCCGGACAGCACGCCGGCCGGCTTCTGCTGGTCGGGGCCCTTGAAGCCGAACGCCGCCACGTACGCGCGCGAGGGCATCTCGACCTGGCCGACCTTGATGTGGTCCAAGCCGTCGGAGACGACCTCCCACACGGTCTGCTTGGGGTCGATGCCGCTGCGGGACTGGTCGACGTAGGAGATCTGGACGGTCTCGCCGATCTTGAGGGCGCCGGAGTCGGGGGTCTCCTCCCCCACGATCATCCGGAACAGCGTGGTCTTGCCGACGCCGTTCGGGCCGATCACGCCGACGATGCCGTTCGGCGGCAGGTTGAACGACAGGTTCTCGATCAGCAGGCGGTCGCCGAAGCCCTTGGTGAGGTTCTCCGCCATGATCACCGTGCTGCCCAGCCGGGGGCCCGGCGGGATCTGGATCTCCTCGAAGTCCAGCTTGCGGGTCTTGGCGGCCTCGGCGGCCATCTCCTCGTACCGCTGGAGCCGGGCCTTGCTCTTGGCCTGCCGCGCCTTGGGGTTGGAGCGGACCCACTCCAGCTCCTCCTGCAGGCGCTTCTTGCGCTTGGCGTCCTTGTTGCCCTCGACCTTGAGCCGCTCGGCCTTCTTCTCCAGGTAGGTGGAGTAGTTGCCCTCGTACGGGTAGCAGCGGCCGCGGTCCAGCTCCAGGATCCAGGTGGCCACGTTGTCCAGGAAGTACCGGTCGTGGGTGACCGCCAGGACGGTGCCCTCGTACTTCTCCAGGAACTGCTCCAGCCACTGCACGCTCTCGGCGTCCAGGTGGTTGGTGGGCTCGTCCAGCAGCAGCAGGTCGGGGGCCTCCAGCAGCAGCTTGCACAGCGCGACCCGGCGGCGCTCGCCACCGGACAGCTTGGTGACGTCGGCGTCGCCCGGCGGGCAGCGCAGCGCGTCCATCGCCTGCTCCAGCTGGCTGTCCAGGTCCCAGGCGTTGCGATGGTCGAGCTGCTCCTGCAGCTTGCCCATCTCCTCCAGCAGCTCGTCGGAGTAGTCGGTCGCCATCTTCTCGGCGATCTCGTTGTACCGGTCGAGCAGCGCCTTGGTCTCGGCGACGCCCTCCTCGACGTTGCCGAGAACGGTCTTGCTCTCGTTGAGCGGCGGCTCCTGCTGCAGCATGCCCACGGTGAATCCGGGCATCAGCCGGGCCTCGCCGTTGGACGGCTGCTCCAGACCGGCCATCATCCGCAGCAGCGTGGACTTGCCGGTGCCGTTCGGCCCCAGAACGCCGATCTTCGCCCCCGGCAGGAAGTGCAAGGTGACATCGTCGAGGACGACCTTGTCGCCGTGCGCCTTGCGCACGCGCTGCATCGTGTAGATGTACTCCGGCATGCCTCAAAGCCTATGGGGTACCGGCCACCACTCGTTGCAGCCCGACCGACCCCTGCACCCACTTCCGCCCCACCGTCAACAAAAGCCCCACACCCACCCGATGCGGCAATGGCCGACCCCGCGCCGCATCCCGGACGACACGGAGGCGACTCCGCGAAAGGGCGGATCGCGTGGCGTTGGAGAGATTCCCGGCGGGGTAGGAGCGACCACCAGGAGAGTTCGAACGCCGATGGCGGGGGATCACTGATGACCGACAACGACCTGCACGGCACCCCGGCCCCCGGACGCGAACCGGTGACCCAGCATCTGGACGAGACCGAGTGCCTGCGGCTGATCGCACCCGGCGGCATCGGACGGCTGGCGTTCACCGGCCGCTACGGCGTGACGGTACTGCCGGTCAACTACAAGCTGCACGAGGGCACCATCGTGTTCCGCACCTCGCACCACGGCGCCACCGACGAGGACCTGCGCACCGGCATCACCGGCGCCGAGTACAAGGTGGGCTTCGAGATCGACCACCTCGACCCCGACCGGAGGGAAGGCTGGAGCGTCCTGATCCAGGGGTCGGCGCACCACGTGGACTCCGCGGCCGAACGCGCCGCGGTCCAGCAGGCGGGCATCGAACCCTGGCCCGGCGGGGACAAGGAGGCGTTCATCCAGATCATCCCCACCCGCATCACCGGACGACGCATCATCCGCGCCGACGCCTGAGCGCCTCCCAAAGTGACCGCGCGGCGTGCGCAAGGCATGCGCCGGTCGCACAGCCCCGGCCACCCTGACCCGCACCTTGAGGATCCAGTCCTCCCCGTACGGGCTGCGCCGGTCCGCACAGCCCCGGTCATCCCGCCGTCTGCCGCGTGATCTCTCCCTGGCGTCACCGCGTGGCAGGGGTCTCCACGGTTTCGGCCGGATACGCCGCCTAAGCCCCCGCCTCCAGGGCGTCGGCCCGCTTCCGCAGTTCGGCGGCGATGTCGTCCCAGTCCGGGCCATGCAGGTGGAGGCTGTCCGCCGCCTCCCGCATCAGCAGCGGGTCGTCGGGCCGCTGGAGGACGGCGAGCCGGTACGCCAGGTTGCGGATCCACACCGGGAGATGTCCATCGACCAGGTGGGGCGACAGCTCCCGCAGCATCGCCAGGATCGAGTCCGCGTCGGCGAAGGTCAGTTCCTCGACGAAGCGGTGCTCATGGTGGTCGGCGTCGCACTCGGGCGTGGGCCGGTACTCGTCGCCGTAGAGACAGCGGGCATGTTCCGTCAAGGTCCTGTGCACGCCTCCAGAGGCTAGAACGCCTCCGGCGCGGCCGGGACGCTGGATCCACCGGGCGGAGCCCGGCGCCGTCCCCGCCTGGATCGGCCGGTGCCGCCCGGGCCCGGGAGGTGGGGCGGTCAGGCTTCGGGGGCGTCGGGGGTGCGGGGGTCGTCCAGGGCGGGGAGGCAGACGCGGTCGCGGCCGGACTGCTTGGCGCGGTAGAGGGCGAGGTCGGCGGCGGCCAGCAGTTCGATGAGGTCCTGGCCGTGGGTGCGCAGCAGGGAGACGCCCACGGAGATGGTGACGCCTATGGTGCCCTGCTCGGCGGGGATGGCCAGGCGGCGGACGCGGCCGCGGAGGCGTTCGGCGACGCGGCAGGCCTCGACGGTGTCGGCGCCGGGGAGCAGGACCACGAACTCCTCGCCGCCGAAGCGGCCGACCACGTCGTAGTCGCGGAGCTGGCTGCACAGGGTGCCGGCCACGCTGATGAGGACCTGGTCGCCGACCAGGTGGCCGTGGGTGTCGTTGACGCGTTTGAAGTGGTCGATGTCGATGAGCAGCAGGGCCAGCGGGTCCTGGGTGCGGTGCGCGCGGGACAGCTCGGTGTCGGCCTCGCGCTGCCAGGCGTCGGCGTTCAGCAGGCCGGTCTTGGCGTCGGTGCGGGCGGCGGCCTGCAACTGCTGGTGCATCAGGCTGCGCTGCAGCAGGACGGCCGGGGGCAGCGCCAGCAGCAGCAGGAACAGCGACAGCGTGCTGATGATGGTCACGATGACGCCGACGCACAGCTCCACCACGTCCAGCAGCAGGCTCTCGCGGTTCCACAGCACGTCCCGCCAGCGGCCCCCGGGGTTGGCGGCGTGCGCGGCGATCGCCACCAGCGCGGCGTTGACCACGGTGAACAGCGCCGCGCACCCCACCGCCACCGGAACGCCCGGGTAGACGTCGATCATCCACTGCGGCGCGCCGCGCAGCGGATCCGGCACCACCAGGTGGAACACGGTGGACGCGCAGGCCCCCGCCAGGCCCAGCGCCGAGGTCACCAGCACCCGCCGGTACAGCAGGGTGCGCCGGACCCGGAACTGCAGCAGCGCCTGCATCGGGATCGGCATCACCAGCGCGTACACCGGCGGGAGCAGCAGCGCCACCGGCAGCCACCAGGCCGACAGCAGGTCGCGGGCGACCCCGGCGGGCATCCCGAGCCGCCGGGTGACCTCGACGCACACCACCCCGCAGGCCAGCAGCGCGCCGAACGTGCCCAGCTCCTCCAGCCGCACGGGGGTCCGGACGATCCCGTCGACGGTCAGCGCCAGATACAGCCCGACGACCGCGACCACATAGCTCACCAGCAGCGAGGGCCGCCGGAACCGGCGCCGAGGCACGCCCGCCAGCTCCCCGCGGCCCTCGGCGGACGACTGCACTGCCGTCATCCTTCCCCCCAATCCTCACGTTGTGTAACACGATAGTTTCAACCCGTGCGACGCGGGCCGGAAACCGCCACCTTCTTCACCCGCTCATCCCGCAGACGACACTCGCCCACGCCCGGCACGGACCCGGAGGGCCGCACCCCGTCCGGCACCCCGGCCCCGCCATCCCGCCGACCACCGCCACGCCCGGCACGGCGCACAGGCCCGCCACAACTCGTCTCGGCGCCTCGGCCTCATCCACGAGGCCGCCCGGTCACGGCCACGCCTGGCGCTGAGCAGCAGTCGGCCCAGGCCGCCGCGGTGCCCTGGCCTTCTGTCCCGCACGCCCTGGCCGTGCCCGTCAGGACGCCGTCGAACGGCCGCCCGCCGTATCGGGCATCCGCGTCCGGCGCCGAACCGGCTGCGGCTCTGGTCTCGTCTGCCCCGCCGTCCCCTGTCGGGCGCCGTCCGTATCAGGTGTCTGGAATCCCGTCCGGGCCAGGCGGGACGGGGTTGCGCGAGGAGGGCCCGGCGCCCCGGGCGCCGGGCCCTGCGGGGTCAGGCGGCCTGGGTTTCGAGTGCCTCGGCGGCCTGGGGTCCGGCCTGGTCGTCGGAGGGGCCGGGGGTGGCGTCCTCGGGGTCCGGGGGGTCGGCGGTGAGGGACCACTGGTCGGTGAGGTCGCGGGCCTCCAGGCGGTCCTCCTCGGTCATGGTGCCGCGCTGGATCCGGCGGAACTGGGCGCTGCCCCGGCTGAGGTCGTGGCCGACGGTGGTGGCCTCGACCTCGGCGGAGAAGCGGAGCCGGCCGTCCTTGACGTACTCGCGGACGCGCAGCCGGCCGGAGACGATCACCGGCTCGCCCCGGCGCATGTCGCTGGCGTTGACGTTCTCGGCCAGGGACCGCCAGCAGTTGACGGTCAGGAACATCGACTCCTGGTCCTGCCACTGGCCGGTCTGCCGGTCGTAGCGGCGGGGCGTGCAGCCGACCCGCAGCGCCAGGAAGGGGGTGCCGTTGGCCGTCATCGTGTAGAAGGGGTCCTGGGCCAGCCAGCCGATGACGGTGACGTGCGCTTCGTTCATCTCGCGGTCCTCCACTCGGATGCGGTGCGCGACCCGTTCGGGCCGCGCACCGCCCACGGTGGCGGACCCGCGCCCGGCGGCATAAGCCCCGGCGCGGAATGTGGAAAACCGGCGCGAGAACCGGTCAGGCGTCGTTCAGCAGCGCGTTGGCCTCGTCCCGGAAGCGGGCGTACGTCCGCAGTTCGTCGGCGACCGGGTAGAGCACCCGCTCCTCGGCGACCTCGGCGATCCGCTCGCGCATCTGCTCCTCCATGCGCTCGCCGTGCCGGGCCGACGACAGCGCCACCACGTTCCGGCAGGCCGAGGAGGTCAGCGCGCCCATGCCGAGCACGCAGCCGAGCAGCACCGCCACGTACGGGATCAGGCCCGCGTCGCCGACCAGGGCGGGCGGGTCGTCCGACAGCCCGGCCACCCCGTAGGCCACCAGCAGCGCGATCCACACCAGCGACAGCACGCTGACCAGCACCAGGAAGTACTGCCAGGTCTTGATCAGCCACCACCAGCGGGGCACCTGGTTGAACTCCGGCAGCACGTCCTTGAGCGAGTCGCCGAGCGCCTCCGGCAGGTCGGCGGCGTGCGAGCGGGACGCGGCGCGCACCGCGCGGGCCCAGTCCTCCGGCAGCCCGGCGGTGACCTCGTCGGTGACGCCGTGCAGCGCGGTGTCCACGTCGCCCTGCTGCGCGCCGACCGGCCCGGTGAACGCGCCGCGCAGTTCCTCGCGCAGCTCGGTCAGCCGCATCTTGCGCAGCGGGTCGCTGCGCAGCCGGGCCGCCAGCCTGGCGACCGGCCAGCCCACGTAGTCCTCGGCGCGCAGCTCGTAGGCGCTCTCCATGGCCTCGGCGACCGCGGGGACGCCGGCCGCGTCGGTCAGCGCGTCGACCAGTTCGGCGGCCCGCCGTTCACCGATCATGGCCGGCGGCTCGGCGGCGGCGGCGTACCCGGCGAACCGCCCCACCAGCCGGTCGACGTCGGCCGACAGCCGCTCGATGCGGGCGCGCCGGGCGGCGACCGTCTCGACCAGCACCGCGCGCAGGTCGGCGATGCCGCCGTCGACGACGGTGGAGGTGGTCACGATGCGCGGCTCGGCCAGCCCCTCGGCCTCCAGCAGCCGGCGCAGGTCCGACACGCAGTCGCCGACCTCCTCCGGCTGCAGCCGGTCGACCTGGTTCAGCACGATGACGGTGACGCCGGCGTGCCGGGCGTAGGGGACGATGTAGTCGCGGTGCAGCGCGGCGTCGGCGTACTTCTGCGGGTCCACCACCCACACCAGCAGGTCGGCGACCGACACGAACCGGTCGACCTCGGCGCGGTGCATCTCGGCGATGGAGTCGTGGTCGGGCAGGTCGATCAGCACCAGGCCCTGCAGCGAGCCGGCCGGGCCGCCGGACCCGTCGGGCTCCAGCGCGCCGGCCCGGGCGTACCGGTGCCGCTTGTCGACGTCCAGCCAGTCCAGCAGCGGCCCGGCGCCGTCCAGCCCCCACACGCAGGCGTGCGCCTTGGAGGTCATCGGGCGGCGCACCCCGACCGGGGACAGGTTCAGCCCGCAGATCGCGTTGAACAGCGAGGACTTGCCGCTGCCGGTGCCGCCGGCCAGGGTGACGACGGTGTGCTCGCCGGACAGCCCCAGCCGCTGTCCGGCCCGTTCCAGCAGCGCGGCGGTGTCGGCCAGCAGACCCGGGTCGATCCGTCCGCTCCCCAGGTCGACCAGCCGCTGCAGCCCCTCCAGCCGGGCGGTCAGCCCGGGTCCCGCACCGGAGTCCTGCTCCTGCTCCTGTGCCGCGGTCGTGGTCGTGGTCATCGGGTTCACCTGCCGACCTCTGGATCGTCCGGGGCCGCGGCGGGGCCGAGGCGGCGGCCCGGCGCGCGCACGCGGCCGGTGGATGCGCTCATCGGGCGACCTCCAGCTTGTGGGTGGCCTGGTACAGCCGGACGGCGGCGGTCTCGTCGGGGATCTCGGCGGCGTCCAGCGCCTGGCCGTACCTGATCGCCTCCTCGTCGAACAGCATGCCGATGCGGCTGCGCAGGTCGGCGCGGGCCTTGGCGCTCATGCCGCGCAGCGACTCGGCCCCGAACAGCGCCTTGAGCAGCCGCTGCGGCACCGCGCTGGTGCCGCCCTCGACCGACACGTCGGCGGTGCCGTACCCGAGCAGGCCGATCATCAGGACGATGGACAGCGCCTCCTCGTCGAAGGTGACCAGCTTGGCCACCGTGCGCTTGGTGACGCCCTCGGTGCGGACCAGTTCCAGCACGTGGTCCTGCCAGGAGGAGACCGCCCGGCCGACACGGCGCGGCAGCTCCGGGGACACCCCGGACAGGCCGTCCGCCGGGCCCGCCAGGATCTGCCCGCCGGCCGGGTGCGCCCGCCAGCGGTTCAGCACGTCCTCGGCGGCGTGCTCGGCGGCCGACATGATCAGCGACTCCAGCCCGGACCGCAGCGCGGCCTTGAGCGCCCGCAGCCGGGCCGGGTTGCGACGTCCCTTCCTGCCGCCGCGGTGGCCGCTGCGGCCGCGCTGGACCCGCAGCGCGCGCAGCAGGTCACCGGTGCCGGCGAAGTCCTGCCAGCGGGCCAGCACCTCGCCGCGCAGCAGCGACCCGTTGCGGGTGGCCTCGTCCAGCTCGGCCAGCGCGGCGGCGTAGGCGGCCTCGACCTCCTCGCGCAGCACGGTGCGCACCTCGGCCTGCGCCTCGACGTGCTTGGCCAGCTCGGGAACGCGGACCCGGAAGCTGTCCAGCACGCCGCCGAACGTGTCGCGGATGACCTTGGTGCGCCGGGCCGGGCTCTCGGCCAGCTCCAGCAGCCAGGCGCGGATCTCCTCGACGGTCTCCTCCGGCAGCCGGCTGTTCTCGATCCGGGTCTCGGGGATGGTGAACCGGCGGGCGTCGCCGACGCCGTGCTCGTCCAGCATCTCGGCGAAGTGGTCGACCACCTCCGCGCCGGCGCCCTGCGGCACCCGCGACAGCACCACGCCGATGGTGGCGCCCTGCTCCTTGGCGCGCTGCAGCATCTGCCAGACCTGGGCGTCGGCGTACCGGGCGGCGGTGGTGACGCACAGCCACAGGTCGGAGGCCGCCATCAGCTTGGTGGCGAACTCGAAGTGGTCCTCGAAGACCGAGTCGAAGTCGGGGCTGTCCAGCAGCGCCAGGCCCTCGGGCAGCCGGTCGCTGCCGATCACCACGAGCTGGTCGCCGGCGATGGCGTCCGGGGCGGGGCCGGGGACGCGGCCCATGTCGGGCAGCAGCGGCCCCTTGAGGAACCAGTCGGCGTGGTCGGGATGGCAGACCAGGATCGGGCTGGAGGTGGTCGGCCGCAGCACGCCGGTGGCGCTGACCCGGGCCCCGACCAGCGTGTTGACCAGGGTGGACTTGCCCGCCCCGGTGGAGCCGCCGAGCACCACCAGCATCGGCGCGCTCTTGCCGCGGATCCGCGGCAGCACGTAGTCGTCGAGCTGGCGGCGGATCTCGGCCTGGGCGGCGCGCGCCTCCTCCACGCCGGGCACCTCGAGCACCAGCCGCACCTGGTCGACGTGGTCGCGCAGCTCGGTCAGCACCCGGGCCAGGTCGACCTCACGGGCCGGGTCGGGCGCCACGGTGTACTCGACCGGCTCGGCGACGGTCTCCTCGGCCGGGTCGCCGTGCTCGTCGGAACGCCCGGTGGAACGCCCGGCGGAGTCGGCCTCGGCCGCCGCCGCGGCGGCGTCGACGGTCTCGGGGGCGGATTCGGCCGGCCCGCCGCCGGGCCGGTCGCCGTGAACCGCGCTCTGATCTGCTGGGGATGTCACGGAGCCCGTCCCATATCTCCATGCTGATCTGCCGGGGGTGCCGCGGAGCCCGCCTCGGCGGCCGGGTAGTCCGCTCGTATCATGTCGATCTCTCGCGCCACGTCCACCACGTCGCCCACGACCACGATCGCCGGAGGCCGCACACCGGCCGCCGTCATCTCCTCCACCACCGTCTCCAGCGTGGCGAAGAGGGTCCGCTGCTCCGGAAGGGTACCGTCCTGGACGACGGCCACGGGCGTGTCAGGCGACCGACCATAGCGCATCAGGGCGTTGGCGATGCGGGCCATCCGCTCCACGGCCATGAGGAGCACCAGGGTGCCGCGGGAACGGCCCAGCCCCTCCCAGTCGACGGTGGAGGCGGGGTGACCGGGGGCCACGTGCGCGGACACCACGTGGAACTCCTGGGCCACGCCGCGGTGGGTGACCGGGATGCCGGCCGCCGACGGCACCGCGACCGCGCTGGTGATGCCGGGGACCACGGTCACCGGGATGCCGTGCCGGGCGCAGTGCAGCACCTCCTCGGCGCCGCGGCCGAACACGAACGGGTCGCCGCCCTTGAGTCGCACCACGAACCTGCCGGCCCTGGCGTGCTCGACCAGGTAGTCGTTGATCCGTTCCTGGGTGACGGTCCGGCCGTAGGGGATCTTGGCGGCGTCGATCACCTCGACGTCGGCGGGCAGCTCGTCCAGCAGCAGCCGGGGGGCCAGCCGGTCGGTGACCACCACGTCGGCCTGGGCGAGCAGCTGCCGGCCGCGCACGGTGATCAGGCCGGGGTCGCCGGGGCCGCCGCCGACCAGCGCCACGCCGACCGGCTTGCGCCGGGAGTGGCGGGTCGCCCCGCCCAGCGGTTCCAGGGTGGCGTCGCGCAGCCCGTCCACGACGGCGTCGCGGATCCCGGCGGCGCGGCGCGGGTCGCCGCCCGCCAGCACGCCGACGGTGGTCTCCCCCACCTGGCCGCTGGCCGGGGTCCAGGCGGCGGAGGCCTCGGCGTCGTCGGCGCGCACGCACCAGATCCGGGCCTCCTCGGCCTCGGCGGCGACCGCCTCGTTCACCTTGGGGTCGTCGCTGACGGCCTGCACCAGCCAGGCGCCGTCCAGGTCGCCGGTCCGGTACGGGCGGCGCTGCCAGGTGATCCGGCCGTCGGCGATCAGATCCTCCAGCGAGGGGGTCACCTCGGGGGCCACCAGCACCACCTGCGCGCCGGCCGCCAGCAGCGCGGGGACGCGGCGCTGGGCGACCCGCCCGCCGCCCACGACGACGACTCGGCGCCCGCGCAGTCGCAGGCCAAGGAGGTAGGGCGGCACGGTGCTCTCTCGGTCGGGACGGTCTGGACGGCGGGGAGAAGACGTGACGGGCATGGCTTTTCGACGACCAAAGGTACTCGGGTTCAGGGGCATATGGAGAGTGGTCGACCGCAGTCGATAGCGGAGCGTGACACTCAGGAGCGGTCGTGTCCGCTCTTGTCGCTGACGCCCGCCGCGTCGAACGTGGCGACCTCGTGCAGCACGCGCACCGCGCCCTGCACCAGAGGCAGCGCCAGCAGGGCCCCGGTGCCCTCGCCGAGCCGCAGCTCGAGGTCGACCAGCGGACGTAGTCCCAGCTCCTCCACGGTAACGGCGTGTCCGGGCTCGGCCGAACGGTGCCCCGCCACGCAGGCGTCCACCGCCCGCGGGCACAGCGCCGCCGCGACCAGCGCCGCCGCCCCGGCGATCACGCCGTCCAGCACGACCGGGACGCGGGCCGCCGCGCCGCCGAGGACGAACCCGGCCAGCGCCGCGTGCTCCAGCCCGCCGACCTCGGCCAGCACCCGCAGCGGGTCGGCGGGGTCGGGCCGCGCCCGGTCCAGGGCGGCGCGGACCACCTCGATCTTGTGGCGGTGGGTGGCGTCGTCGATGCCGGTGCCGCGGCCGGTGACCCGCTCCGGCGGCAGGCCGGTGAACGCGGCGATCAGGGCGGCCGACGCGGTGGTGTTGGCGATGCCCATGTCGCCGGTGAGCAGGCAGCGGTTCCCGGCGGCGACCAGGTCGCGGGCGACCTCGATGCCGGTCTCCATCGCCCGGCGGGCCTGCTCGGGCGTCATCGCGGGCCCCCGGGTCAGGTCGGCGGTGCCGTGGGCGACCTTGCGGGGCAGCAGGCCGGGGGCGTCCGGCAGGTCGGCGGCCACGCCCACGTCCACCACGGTGACCTCGGCGCCGACCTGCCCGGCGAACGCGTTGACGACCGCGCCCCCGGCCAGGAAGTTGGCCACCATCTGGGCGGTGACCTCCTGCGGCCAGGGGGAGACGCCCTGGGCGTGCACGCCGTGGTCGGCGGCGAAGATCGCGACGGCGGCGGGTTCGGGGACCGGCGGCGGGCAGGTCCCGGCGAGCCCGGCCAGCCGGACCGACAGGTCCTCCAGGGCGCCGAGCGCGCCGGGCGGCTTGGTCAGCCGGGACTGCAGGTCGCGGGCCTCGGCCATGGCGGCCTCGTCGAGGGGCCGGACGGCGGCGACGGTCTGCTCGATCAGATCCACGGGTTCCTCTCCTGGCAGGCCACGACGGCCGTAGGACTCCTGGTGGACGGCCCAGGCCAGCGGGCGGCGGCGCGCCCAGCCGGTCAGGGCGAGCCGGGGCGCGGGCGGGAACTCGGCCACATGCCCCAGGCACAGGTAGGCGATGACCTCGAGGTGGGCGGGCAGGCCCAGCTCGGCGGCCAGTTCGCGTTCGGAGAAGAAGCTGACCCAGCCGACGCCGAGACCTTCGGCGCGGGCGGCCAGCCACAGGTTCTGCACCGCGCACGCCACCGAGTAGGCGGCGGTGCGGGGCTGGGCGTGCCGGCCCAGCGGGTTGCGTCCGCCGCGGGTGGGGTCGCAGGTGACGGCGATGTTGACCGGCGCCTCCCGGATCGCCTCCACCTTCAGCCCGGCGAACGCCCTGCGGCGGGCGGGCGTGAGGCTGCGGGCGTACGCCTGCCGCTGGGCCTCGGCCAGCGCCCGGACGCGTTCGCGGCGGGCCGGGTCCCGGATGACCAGGAAGTCCCAGGGCTGGGTGAGGCCGACCGAGGGGGCGCGGTGGGCGGCGGCCAGCACGCGGGTGAGCGCGTCGTCGTCGACCGGGTCGGGCAGGAAGCCCTCGCGGATGTCGCGGCGTTCGGCGATGACCTGGTAGATCGCCTCGCGGGCCAGGTCAGCGGCGGAGGTCATCGAGCGTCTCCAGCAGGGTGTCGTTCGTCGCGGGATCCCGTACGGCGATCCGCAGCCAGTCGGGGCCCAGGCCGGGGAACGTGTCGCCGCGCCGGACGGCCAGGCCCCTGGCCCGCAGGCGCTCGCGCAGGTCGTGCGCGCCCGGGGTACGGACGCACAGGAACGAGGCCCGCGCGCCGGGGACGGGCGACAGGCCGCGGCGGCCGAGTTCGGCGGCGAACCGGTCGCGTTCGGCGGCCATCTCCCGCGCCCAGGCGTCGGCCTCGGCCAGCGCGGACGGCTCGCAGCACGCCTCGACGGCGACGAGGGCGGGGGTGGAGACCGCCCACAGCGGCTGCGCCTCGGCCAGGGCGGCGACCAGCGGCGGCTCGGCGAGGACGTATCCGGCGCGCAGCCCGGCCAGCCCCCACGTCTTGGTGAGGCTGCGCAGCACCACCAGCCCGGGGAGGCGGACGGCGGCGAGGCTTTCGGGCTCGCCGGGGACGCAGTCCATGAACGCCTCGTCCACCACGACGGTGCGGCCGGGGCGGGTCAGCGCGGCGATCTCGGCGGCCGGGTGCAGCACCGAGGTCGGGTTGGTGGGGTTGCCGACCATCACCAGGTCGGCGTCGGCGGGGACGCGCGCCGGGTCCAGCTTGAAGTCACCGTCCAGGATCGCCCGTTCCACCGGGTGACCGGCCGCCCGCAGCGCCGCCTCCGGCTCGGTGAACTGGGGGTGCACCACGACCGCGCGGCGCGGCGCGAGCGCCCGTGCCAGCAGCACGAACGCCTCGGCGGCCCCGGCGGTCAGCAGCACCTCGTCCGGGGCGCGGCCGTGCCGGGCGGCCACCGCGTCGCGGGCGGCGCTCGGGTCGGGGTAGGCGGCCAGGTCGCCGACCGAGCGGCGGATCCGCTCGGCCAGCCAGGCGGGCGGGGTGCCCGGCCGCACGTTGACGGCGAAGTCGGCCAGCCCTCCCCCGACCTCGGCGTCCCCGTGGTGCCGCAGGTCGATGCCGTCAGTGCCCATGGCCGTGACCGTGGGCGTGCCCGTGGCCGTGGGCGTGGGCGGGGTCGTCGGGGTGGTGGTGCGGGGTCTGCGGCGCGCCGACCCGGTCCTCGAAGCCGGGCATGGCGATGCGGTAGACGCAGGTGTCGCAGTTCATCCGGATGTCCCCGGCGAGGGCCTCGGCGTAGCGTTCGGCGACCAGGTCGGCCAGGCCGTCGCAGTCGCCGATGACCTCGGCGCAGCGGACGTCCAGCTCGGGATGCCCGGCCGCGTACTCGAGGGACTGCTCGACCACCCGGTCCGGCAGGACGCCGGGGAACAGGAAGTACGGCAGCACCACGATGCGGCGGGCGCCCAGGCGGCGGCAGCGTTCCAGGCCCTCGGCGACGCCGGGACGGGCCAGCGACACGAACGCCGCCTCCACCGCCATCAGCCCCGGCCCCTGGTCGGGTCCGCCCGCGCCGCGCCCCTCCCAGAACAGCCGGGCGACCTTGTGCACCTCGGCGTTGGCGTCCGGGTCGGTGGAGCCGCGCCCCACCAGCAGCACGGCGGTGTCCTCGCCGGGGGGCATGACGGCGCGCAGCCGTTCCTCCAGCAGCGCCAGCAGGGTGGGGTGGGGGCCGAGGGGACGGCCGTAGACGTACGACAGGCCGGGGTGGCGGACCTGCTCGCGGGCCATCGCGCCGGGGATGTCGCCCTTGCCGTGCCCGGCGGCGACCAGCACGATCGGGACGGCGGCGATCCGCCGGTGGCCGCGCCCGTACAGCTCGGCGACGGCCTCGGTGAGCGGCGGCGGGGACAGTTCGATGAACCCGCCGGCCACGTCGACGGGCATCCGGGCGCGCAGCCGGTCCACGAACTTGCCGAACTCGGCGACGCCCGTCTCGTCACGGGTTCCGTGGCCGACCATCAGCAGCGGCGTCATCACCGGGAGCCTCCGTGGTACAGCAGGGCGTTGACGGCGGCGGCGGCGACCGCCGAGCCGCCCTTCTCGGAGACGTTGGACACCTGCGGCAGCCCGGAGTCGCGCAGCGCCTGCTTGGACTCGGCGGCGCCGACGAACCCCACCGGCAGGCCGACCACCAGCGCGGGCCGCACGCCGAGCCGGATGATCTCCTCCAGCGCGGTGGGGGCGCAGCCGACGACCCACACCGCGCCGGGGCCGACCTCGGAGTACGCCAGCCGGATCCCGGCGGCAGAACGGGTCAGGCCCGCCGCCCTGGCCATCCGCGCGGCGGCCGGGTCGGCGACGTAGCACAGGGCGCGGCGGGCGGTGATCCCGGCGGCGACCATCTCCACGTCGGCCACCACGGGCGCGCCCGCCCGCAGCGCGGCCAGCCCGCGTTCCAGGTGGGCCTCGTCGGTGACCAGGTCGACGGCGTACTCCAGGTCCGCGCTGGCGTGGATGACCCGTTCGGCGACCGCCCGCCACAGCGGCGGCATCGGCGACAGGTCGACCCGGGAGCGCAGGATCTCGTACGAGCGCACCTCGATCGGGTGGGGGCGGCGGGTGGCGGTGCCGCCCGGGGGGCCGGGCTCGGTCATGCTTCTCCTCGACGGGGCTCGGTGGGGTCGATGGCGTCCACCGGGCAGATCTCGACGCATTCCAGGCAGCCGGTGCACAGGTCGGCCCGTACCAGCAGGGTGGGGCCGTGCGGCCGGATGGCGTGCTCGGGGCAGGTCAGCAGGCAGGCGCCGCAGCCGGCGCAGCGCTCGGTCACCGTCACGCCCACCGGTACCCCCGGGGGGTGACGAATCGCCCGGCGACGGTGCGGCTGCGCGCCGAGCCGACCAGCACGACGGTGAACATGTCGACCCGCGCCGGGTCCAGGTCGGCGAGCGTGGTGACGGTGACCGACTGGTCGGGGCGTCCGGCGTTGCGGACGACGCCGACCGGGGTGGCCGGGGGGCGGTGCTCGGCGAGGACGGCGAGCGCCTTGGGGAGCTGCCAGTCCCGGGCCCTGCTGCGCGGGTTGTAGAAGCAGACGGTGAAGTCGCCCTCGGCGGCGGCGCGGACCCGGCGTTCGATGATCTCCCAGGGGGTGTGCAGGTCGGACAGGGAGATGTAGGCGTGGTCGTGGCCGAGGGGCGCACCGAGCAGGCTGGCGGCGGCGACGGCGGCGGTGATGCCGGGCACGCCCTCGACCTCGATGTCCTCCCCGGCGAACTCCAGCGCCGGGCTGGCCATCGCGTAGATCCCGGCGTCCCCCGACCCGATCAGCGCGACGGCGTGCCCGCCGCGCGCCTCCTCGACGGCGGTACGGGCGCGTTCCTCCTCCTGGCCGAGGCCGCTGGCCAGCACGCGGGTGCCGGGCCGCAGCAGGTCGCGGATCTGGTCGACGTACTGGTCCAGCCCGACGACGACCGACGCCCACCGCAGGGCGTCGGCCGCCCGGGGGGTGAGCAGGTCCCGCGCTCCGGGCCCGAGCCCGACGATCGTCAGCCGCCCTCTGGGCACGAGCCGGGCGACGGCGACGGTGGCGTTCGCGGTCTTGCGCTTGGCCACGACCAGCTCGGCCCCGCGCCCGAACGAGCGGGCCGCCCGCAACGCCGCCGCCTCGGCCACGCTGGGCGTGCCGACCTCCGCCCGGACGACCTCCGAGGGATTGGGAACGTCCACCCCGGCCAGCACGTCCGCCGGGAAGGTCACCACCTCCCAGCCCCGTTCCCGGGCGGCCTCCAGGATCCCGGCCTCGTCCGCCTTGAGATCGACGGTCGCCACGCACCGCACCGACGCCGGGGAAAGCCCCGCCTCCCCCAGCGCCCGGTCGATCAGGTCTCCGACCTCCTCAGCGGACACACCGCGCGCCGACCCGACCCCCACCACCAGAGACGGCGGCCGGTACACCAGCTCACCGCCGCGCGCGAGCGCCGTTTCCGGTGACCGCTCCACGACGGCGCCCACCGACGTGTCAAGGGTGTGATCGACATCGGGTGCGGACGAGCCGTCCGTCTCGGCAGGGAACGGCGAGAGCCGGTCGGTGATGCGGATCGTCAGGGGGGTGTCGGCGTCGGGGCGGACGTTGGGCGGCAGTGGGGGCAGCGGCCAGGTCTGGTCGGCGGCCAGGCGGACGGGATCGCCGGACAGGACGGCGGCGCCCACGCGGGGGAGCATGTCCGGATTGTCCACCGTGAAGCCGAGGTCGTCACCGTAGGAGTCGAGGGCTGTGACGTTCCCCTGGTCGCTGGCGGTGGTGATGGCGGCCGTGCACCCCAGGGCGGCGGCCAAGCGGTGGGCGAGGGCGTTCGCGCCATGGTGGCCGCCCACGACGGGCACGGCGAACTGCAGGGCCTCGTCCACGCAGACGACGGCGGGGTCCTCGGTCTTGTGGCCGAGCAACGGGGCCAGGATGCGGACGGTGGCGCCCACGGCGAGGAACGCGACGATCTGGTCGCAGGTGCGCCAGGCCTCCCGGAGGGCGTCGGCCGGGCCGGTGTCGGTGAACGGGCGGACCTCGCCCGGCCAGCGTTCGGCCAGCGTGGCGGCGGCGGCCCGGCCGGCTGCGGTCGCGGCGACGATACCGATCAATGGTCGGCCTCCGGGAGTTCGGCGAGGGTCTGGGGACGGCGGGCGGGTTCGGGCCGGGGGGCCGGGGGCGGTGCGGCGTCGCGGTCGCCCCAGACGACGAAGACGGGGTTGGTGGCGGCCAAGCGGTGCACGTCGCCGGGGAGCGGGGACAGGCGGCTGGCCTGGAGCTGTACGGCCTGGGCGGTGAGGCCCTCGGCGGTGAGGGCGTCGAGGGTGGGGCGGACGCGTTCGACGGAGGCGAGGGCGACCACGACGCTGCGCAGGGCGCGGGCGGCGCAGGCGCGCACGACCTCGGGTCCCCCGCCGCCGACGAAGACGGCGTCGGGGTCGGGCAGGTGGTCCAGGATGGCGGGGGCCTCGCCGCGCGACACCGCAACCCGGACGCCGTGGGCGCGGACGTTGGCGCGGATCCGGTCGCAGGACTCCGGGTCGCGTTCGACGGCGACGGCGGCGGCGCCGAAGCGGGCGCACTCGATGGCGACCGAGCCGCTGCCCGCGCCGATGTCCCAGACCATGTCGCCGATCCGCGGACCCAGCCTGGCCAGCGCGAACGCCCGCACCTCGGCCTTGGTGACCACCGAGTTGCGGTGCTCGAACGCCTCCTCCGGCAGCGCCCACGACGACGGTCCGGGGCGGGCGCCGGCGATCCAGCCCCGTTCCCCCACGGAACGGCCGGAGTCCAGGACGAGCACCACGTTCGGGTCGCGCCACGGCCGGGTGGTGGCCTCGGCGGGGCGGCAGCGGACGACCCGTTCGGACGGGCCGCCCAGGTCCTCGCACACCACGAACGTGCGGGGATGCTGCGGGAACAGCGCCCGGCCCAGCTCGGCGGGACCGGCGCCGGGAGCGGTCAGCACGGCGACCTTGGGGTGGGCGCGGCAGGCGTTGACGGCGCGGCGCAGGTCACGGCCGTGCGCGGAGACCACCAGCGCGTCGTCCCAGGGCAGCCCGGCGCGGGCGAACGCCTGCGCGACCGACGACAGCGCGGGCAGCACGTGCGGCTCGTGGCCGCGCTCCCGCAGCGCCCGCACGATGCCGAAGAACCCGGGGTCGCCGCTGGCCAGCACCACCACGTCCCCGGACGCCTTGTCGACCTCCTTGTCGATCTCGTCGAGGGCGGCGCCGACGCCGCCCATCACGACCGTGCGGGCGCCCGGCGGCACCCGCACGGCCGCCAGGTGCCGGGCACCGCCCACGACCAGGCGCGCCCGCGCCAGCCGCTCCGAGGCCGGAGCGGGCAGCGGCGACCCGTCGTACCCGACCACGGTGATCATCGCGCCAGCCGCCCGTACATGGAGACCATCCGCTCGCCGGTGAAGTCCACCATCACCACCTGGACGGCCAGCTCTCCCCCGGCCTCCTCGGCGGCGAACCGTTCCAGCACCCCGGCGACCCGGCGGCACAGCTCGCGCCCGCAGCGGCCCAGCAGCCCGGCGTCCTCCCACAGCTCGTAGGCGTGCCGGGCGGTGTTGGCGGCGGCGACCTCGGCGGCCAGTTCGGCGCTGCCGCCCATCTCGGTGGTGATCTCGGCGAGCAGGTCGGTGGACACGCGGGAACGGGTGTAGTGGGTCATCAGCACCCCGGCGGCGAGCTTGGTGAGCTTGCCGACCATGCCGACGAAGACCACCTGCCGCAGCCCGTGCTGCACGGCCCGCCGCAGCGCCGCCCCGGTGAAGTCGCCGACCTCCACGAAGCACACCTCGGGCAGCCTGGGCAGCATCTTCATGGCGCCCTTCTCGGTGCGCCCGCCGGTGCACAGCACGAGGGTGTCCTCGCCCTGGGCGGCCATCACCGACACGGCCTGTTCGACGCTGGCCCGCCAGGAGGCGGTGGAGAACGGCCGGACGATGCCGGTGGTGCCGAGGATGGAGATGCCGCCGAGGATCCCCAGCCGCTTGTTGGTGGTCTTGCGGGCCATCCGCTCGCCCTCGGGGACGGAGATCACCACCCGGACGCCGCGTCCGGTGCCGGGCTCGGCGGGCCGTTCGGGCGGGGCGTCCAGGTCGGTGCCGGTCAGCGCCTCGGCGACGGCGTGGGTGATCATGCGGCGGGGCACCGGGTTGATCGCCGGCCCGCCCAGTTCCAGCCCCAGGCCGGGCTTGGTGACCACGCCGACGCCCTCGCCGCCGTCCAGTTCGATGCCGGGCCGGTCCAGCCAGGACACGTCGGCGGTGATGTGCGCGCCGTGGGTGACGTCGGGGTCGTCGCCGGCGTCCTTGACCACCACGGCCCGCGCCCGCCCGCCGGTCAGCGCGGACTCCTCGACCCTGAACGTCACCCGGTTGCCGGACGGCAGCGCGATCTGCACGTGGTCGGCGTGCCTTCCGGTGCGCAGCAGGGCGGTGGCGGCCTTGGCGGCGGCGCTGGCGCACGAGCCGGTGGTCCAGCCGGTGCGCAGCGCCCGCTGCCGGACCTTCATGGTGCGCGGCATGTCCGGCTCGCGCAGCTCTGGTTCCTCGGAGGTCATGGCCGGTGAGCTTCCCTCAGCTCCGCCCTGGCGCTGCGGTCGGCGCGCCGGAACCCGTGGAAGTGGCCCGGGTGGTACAGGTGCGAGCGGGTGCCGCCCGCCGCCAGCGCCGGGCCGACCAGCACCAGCGTGTGCTTCCACAGCCTGTGGGCCTTCATGGTGTCGGCCAGCTCGCCCAGCGCGCAGCGGACGATCAGCTCGTCGGGCCAGGTGCACTGGTAGGCGACCACGCAGGGGGTGTCCGGCGGGTAGCCGCCTTCCAGCAGCTCGTTCTGCAGCTGCCGGGACCGGGCCGCCGACAGGAACAGCGCCATCGTCGTCCCGTGCCGGGCGAACTCCCGTACCTCCTCGCCCGGAGGCATCGGGGTCTTGCCGCCGCCGAGCCGGGTCAGGATCACCGACTGGGCGACCTCCGGGATGGTCAGCTCGCGCTGCACGGCGGCGGCCACCGCGCTGAAGCTCGACACCCCGGGGATGACCTCGGTCTCCAGCCCCAGCTCGCGGCACCGGTCGATCTGCTCCTGCAGCGCCCCCCACAGGGCCGGGTCGCCGGAGTGGATGCGCGCCACGGTCAGCCCCTCGTCGCGCGCCCGCTCGTAGTACGGCAGGACGCCCTCCATGGGGAGCTTGGCCGAGTCGAGGATCTCGGCGTCGGCGCGGGCGTGCTCCAGGACGTCGGGATGCACCAGGCTGGCCGCCCAGATGACCACGTCGGCGGCGCCGATCGCCCGCGCGGCCCGCAGCGTCAGCAGGTCCGCCGCCCCCGGCCCGGCCCCGACGAAGACGACCTTTCCGCTGGTCACAGCTTGCCTCCTCGGCTGACACGGGAGCTGGGGACGATCAGGGTGGACAGGTACGGCACCGGGCCCGCGAGGTCCCGGGCGGGCCGGATCTCCTCGCCGGGCAGGCCCAGGCGGACCCCGCAGACCGCGTCGTCGATACGGCCGGTCTCCTTGAGGACCGCCACGACCTCCTCGGCGACGGACCCGAACTTGTAGGCCACCACCGTGTCGCAGGTCTGCAGCGCCTCACGGAAGCCCTCGACGCCGCCGGTCAGCGGGACCAGCCCGAGGGATTCGGCGCCCTCGGTGAGCACGGTGCCCGAACGCGACGCCAGGTCCTGCATGGCCGTGATCCCGGGAACGGTCTCCACGGTGACGGCCGGGCGGCGTTCCCGCACCGCCTGCGCCAGGTAGGTGAACGTCGAGTACACGTTGGGGTCGCCGATGGTGGCGAACGCGACCGTGCCCGCGCCCTCGTCGAACGCCCGCACCACCCGGTCGGCCGCCCCGTCCCAGGCGGCGGCGCGGCGCGGGGTGACCCCGCCCCGGTCGTTCAGCGCGAACACCACCCGCTCGGCCCGGTCGGTGTAGGCGCGCACCACCGACTCGGCCCGCCCCGGCTCGTCCAGCGCCATCACCGGAACGAGGGTCAGGTCGGCCTCCCGCAGGATCCGCACCGCCTTGACGGTGACCAGCTCCGGATCACCGGGCCCCACCCCGATCCCGATCAGCCTCATTCCGCTTCCCTCGTCTCTCGTCGCTTCCCGGCCCGTCCGGCCCGGATCAGGGCTCGGCGAGCCGGGCGAACATCACCAGGTCCGTCCGCACCCCGCCGGGCAGCAGGCCGGCCCGGCGCAGCACGGCCTCGCGGACGAAGCCGGCGCGTTCGGCGACCCGCTGGGACGGCTCGTTGCCGACCGCCGCCAGCAGCTCGACCCGGTACAGGCCCTCGGCGAAGGCGTAGTCCACGACCCGGTGGACCGCCTCGGTGATCAGGCCCCGGCCGCGCGCCCACGGGGCCAGCCAGTAGCCGATCTCGACCCGGCCGAACATCCAGTCGGCGCGCTGCAGGCTCACCGAGCCCGAGCAGCGGCCGTCCACCTCGACCGCGAAGCCGATCTTGTGCACCGGGTCCTCGTGGACGATCCGGGTGCAGAACTCGCGGGCCTGCTCGGCGTCCTCGTCCGGCGCCCACAGCATCCAGCGCAGCATCTCGGGGTCGCGGGCGGCCTCGACCACGTCGGGCACGTCGCGTTCGGCGAACGGGCGCAGCAGCAGCCGGTCGGTGGTCAGGGTGACGCCTCGGTCGAACGTCATCGGCGGGCCTCCATCGCGTCCACGAGACGCCGTGCGATCTCCGGTCGGCCGGTCCAGTGCAGGTGCAGGTAGGAGGCGACGCAGTTGCCGGTGGCGAACCCGTCCTTGCGGGAGCCGCGCGGACGCATCGCCCACTGCCAGGCCGGCGCCGGTCCGTGGGCCGGGTCGACGGCCGTGCGATGGAATTCATGCCCGTTCAGCCGTTCGCCCGTACGGGCCACCACCGAGTCGGTGAGCGCGACGGCGGTGCGGTAGCCGAGGGTGAGCCGGGGCGTCATCGCGGCGGTGGCGTCCAGCACCCCGCACATCGGCACCCCGTCCAGCTCCCGCACCAGGTAGAGCAGCCCGGCGCACTCGGCGTACACGGGGGCCCCCGAGGCCGCCAGCCGCCGGATCTGCGCGCGGAGCGGCTCGTTGGCCGACAGCTCCTTGGCGTACATCTCGGGGAAGCCGCCGCCGATCACCAGGCCCCGGGCGTCCTCCGGCAGGGACTCGTCGCGCAGCGGGTCGAAGCGGACGACCTCGGCCCCGGCGGCGGTCAGCAGTTCCTCGTTCTCGGCGTACCCGAACGTGAACGCCGCCCCTCCGGCGACCGCCACCACGGGCCGCGCGCCGCCGGGAGCCGGTTCCACCGCGTCGGCGGGGCTCCAGGCGGGCGCGGTCAACGGCGGTGCGGAACGGGCCAGGGCCAGCAGCGCGTCCAGGTCACAGCTCTCGGCGACGATCTCGCCCAGCCGCCGTACCGTCGCGACCGCCTCGGCGTCGCGTTCGGCCGCCGGGATCAGCCCGAGGTGGCGGGAGGGGGTCGCCACGTCGTCACGGCGCCGCAGCACCCCCAGCACGGGCACCGACAGCTCCTCGACCGCGGTACGGCACAGGTGCTCGTGCCCGTCGGAGCCGATCCGGTTGAGGATCACCCCGCCCAGCCGCACGTCCCCGTAGCCGCGGAAGCCGTGCACCAGCGCCGCCACCGAACGCCCCGCCGCCGACGCGTCCACCACCAGCACCACGGGCGCGTCCAGCAGCCGGGCGATGTGCGCGGTGGAGGCGAAGTCGTCCCGGTCGTTCGCCCCGTCGTACAGGCCCATCACGCCCTCGACCACCGCGATGTCCGCACCGCGCGCCCCGTGCCGCAGCAGCGGGACGATCAGGTCCTCGCCGGACAGGAACGGGTCCAGGTTGCGCCCGGGACGGCCGGTGGCCAGCGCGTGGTAGCCGGGGTCGATGTAGTCGGGCCCGACCTTGTGCGGGGAGACCGCCAGGCCCCGCGCCGCCAGCGCCGCCATGAGCCCGGTGGCCACCGTCGTCTTGCCCGCCCCGGAGGCCGGGGCGGCGACGACGAGCCGGCCAGTCACCACTCGATGCCCTTCTGGCCCTTCTGGCCCCGGTCCATCGGGTGCTTGACCTTGCCCATCTCGGTGACCAGGTCGGCGAACTCCACCAGGTCGGGGTGCGCGTCCCGGCCGGTGATCACCACGTGCTGCCGGCCGGGGCGGTCCCGCAGCGCCTGGATCACGTCGGCGACGTCGATCCACCCCCACTTGATCGGGTAGGTGAACTCGTCCAGCACGTACAGCCGGTAGGTCTGGGCCGCCAGGTCCCGCTTGATCTGCTCCCAGCCCTCGCGGGCGTCGGCGGCGTGGTCGGCCTCGGTGCCGGGCCGCTGGATCCACGACCAGCCCTCGCCCATCTTGTGCCAGGTCACCGGGCCGCCCTGACCGGACTCGCCGAGCACCCGCAGCGCGGTCTCCTCGCCGATCCGCCACTTGGCGGACTTGACGAACTGGAACACCCCGATCGGCCAGCCCTGGTTCCACGCCCGCAGCGCCAGCCCGAACGCGGCGGTGGACTTGCCCTTGCCCTGCCCGGTGTGCACGATCACCAGCGGCCGGTTGCGGCGCTGCCGGGTGGTCAGCCCGTCGTCGGGAACGTGCTCCGGCCTGCCCTGTGGCATTCTCGGTCCTCCCTCACGCCGCCCGGGCGTCGCGGACGACCCGCGTCAGCCCGCCCGCGGCCAGCTCCTCCAGCCGTACGGCCTGCGCGCCCATCCGGTCGGCGAGCCGTCCGGCCAGGCCGAGCCGCACCGGCCCAGACTCACAGTCCACCACCACGGCGGCGACGCCGCGCAACAGGGCGGCGGCCCGGGCCGGGTCGGGGCCGTGGGTGTTGCGGCCGTCGGTCACCGTCACCAGCAGCGGGCGGCGGGCCGGATCGCGCAGCCGCTCCACCCGCAGCACCTCGGCGGCCCGCAGCAGCCCGGCGGCCAGCGGGGTGCGGCCTCCGGTGGCCAGCCGTTCCAGCCTGCGGGCGCCGGCCTCCACCGAGGAGGTCGGCGGCAGCACCAGCTCGGCCCCGGTGCCGCGGAACGTGATCAGCCCGACCTTGTCGCGCCGCTGGTAGGCGTCCAGCAGCAGGCTCAGCACCGCGCCCTTGACGGCCCGCATCCGCTGCCGGGCCGCCATCGAGCCGCTGGCGTCCACGACGAACAGCACCAGGTTGCCCTCGCGCCCGTCCCGAACGGTCTCGCGCAGGTCGTCGGGCGTGATGATCAGGCCGGTCCCCGTACGCCCCCGTGCCCGCTGGTGGGGCGCGGCGGCGCGGAGGGTCGCCATCAGGTGGACGCCCCGCGACCCGGGCCGCGCGCCCGACACCCGCCCGTAGGGGGTGCGGGCCTTGGAACGGCGGCCGGGCGCTCCGTTCCCGACGCCGGGGACGGTGAACAGCCGCGGCTTGTAGGCGGCGTCGGCGGGCGCGGGCTCACCGTCGCTCGACGCTCCCGGCGGGCTTCCGGCGTCCGCTGTGGCGGCGTTCCCCTGCGTCGGGGAGGGCGTGCCGTCCTCGGGTGCTCCGTCCGGCGCCGCCGGGCCGCCGTCGGCCGGGGCCGGGGGCCGCCCGCCGCCCGGGCCGTCGGGGTCGTCGTCGGGCGGCTCGGGGTCGGCGTGCTCCCGGAGGGTCTGGTCGAGCTTGTCCTCGTCGAGGCCGGGGGCGTCGAACGGGTCGCGGCGGCGGCGGTGCGGCAGCGCCAGCCGGGCCGCCTGCCGGACGTCCTCGGCGGTGACGGCGTCGCGGCCGTGCCAGGCGGCCAGGGCGATCGCGGCGCGGGCGGTCACCAGGTCGGCGCGCAGCCCGTCCACCTCGAACGTCGCGCACACGGCGGTGATCTGGCGCAGCGCCGCGTCGGTCAGCGCCACGCCGGGCAGCCGTCCGCGGGCGGCGGCGATCCGCGCCGCCAGCTCGGCCTCCGCCTCGGCCCACTCGGCGGCGAAGCCGTCGGGGTCGTCCTCGAACCGCAGCCGCCGCCGCACCACCTCGGCGCGTTCGGCCGGATCGCGGGTGGCGGCGACCTCGACGGTGAGCCCGAACCGGTCCAGCAACTGGGGCCGCAGCTCGCCCTCTTCGGGGTTCATGGTGCCGACCAGCAGGAACCGGGCGGCGTGCTGGACAGAGACGCCCTCGCGCTCCACATGGGAGCGGCCCATCGCGGCGGCGTCCAGCAGCAGGTCGACCAGGTGGTCGTGCAGCAGGTTGACCTCGTCGACGTAGAGCACGCCGCGGTGCGCGGCGGCCAGCAGTCCGGGTTCGAACGCCTTGACGCCCTCGGTGAGGGCCCGTTCGATGTCCAGCGACCCGGTCAGCCGGTCCTCGGACGCGCCCACCGGCAGTTCCACCAGCCGGGCGGGGCGCTGCGCGGCCCCGGCGCCGTCCGGCGGGTGCGGGCCGTCCGGGCAGGAGGGGTCGGGGGCGGCCGGGTCGCAGGAGAACCGGCAGCCCGCCACGACCGTCACCGGGGGCAGCAGCGCGGCCAGCGCCCGGACGATCGTGGACTTGGCGGTGCCCTTCTCGCCGCGGACCAGCACCCCGCCGACGCCCGGCGAGACCGCGTTGATCAGCAGGGCGAGCTTGAGGTCGGCCATCCCGACGACGGCGGAGAAGGGGTAGCGGGGGGCGCTCATGGAGCCCCGGCCGATGCGGGGGCGGCAGGCGGCATGGTCGATACGTCCTTCCTCGGGTGTCCACGCCCGTGAGGTCCGGCTCCACACGACGGCCGGCGTTCCTGGCTCCCCGCCGGCGTGCCGGCGGGTCACAGTTGCGGGACAGCCCCGGATTCGCACCGGGTTCCACCGCGTCCGTCGCCTGCACAGGATGACACACCGTCCGGCCCGGCCCCTAGTCACGGTGGGGTGACACCGCTCGCAGCCGCCCACCGGAAGGTATTGGACGAAATGTCGACAACTCTATTGGCAGGTCGCCAATAAAGTGCTTCACTGGCGGCATGGACGATCTCGCCGCCACCGGGCGCACGCTCCCCTACCGCCCCGGTGACGTCTGCTGGACGGTGCTCCGCGAGCCGGTGCAGAACCTCGGCCTGTCCACCCTGCTGCTGCTCCAGGTGACGCATCCGCTGGTCGCGGCGGGCGTGGAGCAGTTCTCCAGCTACGCCTCCGACCCGTTCGGACGGCTGTGGCGCACCGCCGACATCATGCTCAAGATGTCGTTCGGCGACCCCGAGGTGTCGGCCAGGCAGTCGGCCCTGTTCCGCCGCATCCACAAGCGCGTGGAGGGCACCAGCGACGAGGGCGTGCCGTACCGGGCGCTGGACCCCGACCTGCTGATGTGGGTGTGGGCCACCGGCGCGTGGGCCTCCCTCGACCTGTACGAGCGGACCTTCGGGCGGCTGCCCGACGCCGAACGCGCCCGCTACTACGAGGAGCAGAAGCTGCTCGCGTACGCCTGCGCCATCCCCGAGGGGCACTGCCCGCCGGACCTGGAGGCGTTCGGGGAGTACTTCGACCGGGTCATCGAGACGGAGCTGAAGCCGACCCGGCTGTCGGACAAGCTCATGCACCGCCACCCCGACTCCCCGCGGCTGCCGCTGCCCGGCCCGGTCGCCTCCGCCTACACCCGGTTCAACATCCTCGCGGCGGGCGCCCTGCTGCCGGTGCGGGTGCGCGAGATGCTGGACGTCCCGTGGAGCCCGGCGCGGGAACGGGCGTTCAACGCGATGCTGGCCGCGCACCGGGCGGGCGCCCGGGTCGTTCCCGCCAGGGTGCGCCACCGGCCCGTCGACTACCTGGTGTCCCGGGACCGGCCGCTGCAACTGCTGCGCACCCCGCCGGGCAGGCGGCGCCGCGCGGCCTGAACGGCCCCGCCCGCCGCGCCGCTACCGGGTCTCGCCGGTGACGCGGCGGGCGCCGTCGAACGAGGCCGGCTCGCCGCACGCCACCGGGGGCAGGGCGAACCACACGGCCTTGCCGGGCAGCCGCCCGCCGAGCCTGGACCGCTCCCGCCGGATGCCCCAGCGCCCGCCCGACAGCTCCCGGACGATGCTCAGCCCGCGGCCGAAGTCGCCGGAGGTCCACGAGTAGCCCGGCAGGCGCGTGTCGGGCAGCCCGTCGAAGATCGCGCAGCGCAGCTCGCGGACCCCGGGGCGGCGCTGCGCGGGCACCGCGCCCGGCCCGGCGGGCTCGGGCTCGGCCGGGTACAGCCACAGCTCGTACGGCCCCCGGCCGTCGGCGTGCTGGTAGGCGTTGGTGGCCAGCTCGCTGACCATCAGCTGGGCGTCGGCGATCAGGTCGGCGGGGACGCCGAGCGCGCCGAGCGCCTGCCCCAGGACCGCCCGCGCCTCCCGGGCGCATCCGGGGCCGGCCGGCAGCGCCCACGCCCAGCCGGTGCGCTCCCGTTCGCCGGCCTCGACCGGCCCGCCGGCGTCGGGAACGGACTCGGGGCCCCGGCCCGCCGGGGCGGTGACGGGACCGCCGATCTCGGGTGAGGTCTGCACGGGAGAGTCGCCTCCAGCCGCTGCGTCAGGTGTACCGATTGTCACGCTGGGTCCCCGACCGATCACACGGACACAGCGTCTCGTGAAAGTTGCACGGCCGCAACCGACTCGGGAACTTTTGCCCACGGGGCACGACGTTCGCGTTGTGCGGTGCGGACCGAAACACCACACTTGCGCCCATGACGTACCGCCCCACGGTCCGAGGCCGCCGGCTGGCGCGGGAACTGCGCCGGCTGCGCGAACAGGAACGGCTCACCCTGCAGGACGTCGCCGACCGGCTCGGCTGGTCGCGGGCGACGGTGTCCAGGCTGGAGACCGGGCAGACCCGGCCGCGGCACACCGACGTGGCGGTGATGCTCGACCTGTACGGAGTGCCCAGCCCGCAGCGGGACGCCCTGATCGCGCTGGCCAAGCAGGCCGGGCAGCGCGGCTGGTGGACCGCCTACGCCGACGTGTTCGCCGGCAGCTACGTGGCGCTGGAGGACGAGGCGTCGCTGATCCGCTCCTGGGACGCCCAGCTCATCCACGGGCTGCTGCAGACCGAGCAGTACGCCCGCGCGGTGATCACCGCCGGCCGGATGCTGCCCACCGAGGCCGACGTGGAGCGCCGGATCGCGGCCCGCAGGGCCCGGCAGGCGCTGCTGGACCGGCCGAACGCCCCCGAGCTGCAGATGATCTTCGACGAGGCGGTGCTGCGCCGCCCGATCGGCGGCCCGGCGGTGATGCGCGAGCAGCTGCGCCATCTGGCCGGGCTGGCCGAGCGCCCCAAGATCACGGTGCGGATCCTGCCGTTCACCGCGGGCGCCCATGCCGGACTTGATGGCAGATTTACGATTTTGTCGTTCCCGGACCCCGCCGACCCCGATATCGCCTATGTGGAGGGGACCATGGGCGACGTTTACCTTGAGAGCTCAGTGGAAACAGGACAACATGGGTCGAGATTCGACCGGATCATCGATGCAGCCCTCTCCCCGGAGGAATCCGCGCACCTCCTAGCAGAGGCAGCGAAGGAGTACTAAGGGTCGTGAAGCACGTCCACCCCGCATTCGACGAACTGTCCGGCGCCGTCTGGCGCAAGTCCTCCCACAGCGGCAGCGGTGACCAGTGCGTGGAGGTCGCCGCGCTCGGCGACGGCCGGCGCGCGCTGCGCGACTCCAAGGACCCGCAGGGTCCCGCGCTGGTGCTGAGCCCCGCCGGCTGGCGGTCGTTCATCCAGGGCGTCGGCAGCCGCTGACCCCCGCCGCGCCAGGCACCTCCGGACGCTCGCTCACCCGTTCCTTCCCGAGCCACTAGAACGTGTTCTAGTATCGCGGTGCGTCGCGACGACCGGAGGTGCTCTGCGTGTCCACCCCCCTCAAGCTCGGGATCAACGTCGGCTACTGGCAGCGCGGGATCGACGACCAGACCGAGACGGTGCTGGCCGCCGAACGCCTGGGCTACGACTGCGTGTTCACCGCCGAGGCCTACGGCTCCGACGCGTTCACCACGCTGACCTGGTACGCGGCCCGCACCAGCCGGATCAGGCTGGGCACCGCCGTGGCGCAGATGTCGGCCCGCACCCCGGCGGCCACCGCGATGCACGCGCTCACCCTCGACGCCCTGTCCGGCGGGCGGCTGATCCTGGGCCTCGGCGCGTCCGGCCCGCAGGTGGTGGAGGGCTGGTACGGGATGCCGTTCCCCAGGCCGCTGGCCCGCACCCGCGAGTACGTCGACATCCTGCGCAGGATCTGGCGCCGCGAGGAGCCGGTGACCAACGACGGCCCGCACTACCCGCTGCCGTACCCCGGCGGCACCGGCCTGGGCAAGCCGCTGAAGTCGATCGTCCACCCGCTGCGCCCCGACATCCCGGTCTACCTGGGCGCCGAGGGGCCGAAGAACATCGCGCTGGCCGCCGAGATCGCCCAGGGCTGGCTGCCCCTCTTCGTGGACCCGGCCAAGATCGACGCCCTGTTCGGGGAGTCCCTGGCGGGCCGGCCACCCGGCTTCGAGATCGCCGCGACCGTCACCACCATCGTCACCGACGACCTGTCCGCCGCCCTGGAGCTGGCCAAGATCCCGCTCGCCTTCTACATCGGCGGCATGGGCGCCAGGGACCGCAACTTCCATCTGGACCTGATCGCCCGCCTCGGTTACGCCGACCAGGCCGCCAAGGTCCAGGAGCTCTTCCTGGCCGGCCGGCGCGACGAGGCCGTCAAGGCCGTTCCCGACGAGCTGGCCGACTCCATCTCCCTGCTCGGGCCCCTCCCCCGCATCCGCGAACGCCTCCGGCTGTGGCGCGACAGCCCCGTGACCACCCTGCTCATCGCCGGGGTCCGCGACGAACCCACCCTGCGCGCCCTCAAGGAGGCCGCCGAGTCCTGATCCCGATCGGACCCTGATCGGACACGGCACGGCGCGCCGTCCCGGGCCGGGACGCGTTCGAGGCCGACTTCGAACGCGCGGGCCGGGGAGGGCGCGCCGTGGTCTCAGGCGGCCAGCGGGGTCCGGTGGCCGGGCTTGGCGGGCAGGGCGGTGACGGTGGCCAGACGGTCGTCCGGCCCGGCGGGCGAGGCGGGGGCCTCGGGGTAGGCGTTGGTCATCAGGCCGGCGTACTCGGTGAGCCAGGGCTCGATGAGCGTGCGCTCGGCCGGTCCGTGCAGCGACGCGTGTGCGATGTGGGCCGTGCCGTCGTGGATGTTCATGCCGCGGTCCCCTTCCGTGTCGCCGTGGCGGGGCTGCCCTGAGGTACGCCCCGCAGGCTCGAGGGGTTCATTCCCCCTGTTCACATCAAGCTATCCAGCCCCACCGACATTCCCGTCGAACAGAAAATCGATCCCGCGGGGCGGGCGGGGGCCGCCGTTCCCGTCCGTGCGCCGGTCCGGGGCGGTGGAACGATGGGCACATGACGACCTCCGTGCCGACCGCCGCCCGGGAGTGGAGGCCGGGCGTCCTGTGACCCTGCCCACACTGTGGATCCTCGCGGCCACCGGCTGGCTGCTGATGGCGATCGGCCTGGCCCGCGCCCCGGCGGACATCGCCCGCACCGCCGCCCTGACCGCGCACGCGCTCACCCCGTTCGGGGTGCTGCTGGTCAGCGCCGCCCTCGGCTACGGGTCGCTGTTCGCGCTGCTGGCGCTGGCCGCCGAGTGGTGGGCGGCGGTGCTGGTCACGCTGGGACGGCCGTGGCGGCTGGCCGACCCTGCGCGGCACGGGGCGGCCGGGCCGGTCCGGCTGGCCGCCTGGCTGGCGGCGTTCGGCACGCTGGCCGCCGGGCTGACGGCACTGATCGTTTGACCTGGGCGTTCGCGTTGTGACCCGGCATCGGCCAAATGTACGTAGCATCTGGGTGAAAGGGCCGCAAAGACCGTCCGGAGGTGGCCAATGCCGTGTGCGCTGTGCGGCGACATCATCCCCTCACAGGTCGCCCGGTGCCCGGCCTGCGGCGCCTGGGCTCGTCGGCGTGACTTCCGCGCCGTCGGCGTCGCGGTGTTCATGCTGCTGGGCTTCAACGCGTTCATCGCCTTCGGCGCGGGGATCAGCCTGCTGCGGATGAACCGGCCGCTGGCCGAGCTGACCAGGGACGGCTACGACGCCGTCGCCACCGCGCAGGCGCTGGCCCCGTACGCGGACGTGTTCACCATCTCCACGGTGCTGGGCGCCATCACCGGCGTGCTGTACCTGGCGTGGCTGTGGCGGGCGGCCGGGCAGGCCGCCGGGCCGCGCCCCTACCCCCGGCGCTGGGTGGTGCTCGGCTGGCTGATCCCGGTGGTCAACCTGGTGCTGCCGCCCCGGATCGTGCACGACGTGTGGGTGAGCAGCGGCCGGTTCAGCGTGGCCGGGCGGCACTCGGTGGGCGTGCTGGTGGGCGCCTGGTGGGTCAGCCTGCTGGCGGCGGTCGGGCTGGGCCAGGCGTTCCCGAACGGCGCCGAGAGCCTGCCGGAGGCCCGGTTCAGCGTGCATCTGGGCGTCGCGGCGGCGGCCTGCCACGCGCTGGCGGCGGCGCTGTGCATGGTGTCGGTCTTCCAGATCACCCGGCTGCAGCTGGACCGTCCCGTGGCGACCTGACCGCCGGGCGCGCCGACGCGCCCGGTAACGTTCCATGGCCTATGGCCGACCTGGACTTCCTGCTGATCGGCGGGCTGGCCGCGCTGCTCGGCGCGATCGTGCAGAGCAGCGTCGGGCTCGGTGTGGGACTGGTCGCCGCGCCCGTCGTCACGCTGCTGTACCCGTCGCTGATGCCCGGCGCGATCCTGGTGGCGGCGGTGGTGCTGCCGCTGGCCACGCTGTCCCGGGAGCTGCGGCACGCCGATCTGCGCGGCCTGGGCTGGGCGTTCGGCGGGCGGGTCGCCGGCACCCCGCTGGGGGTGTGGGTGGTCGCCGCGGTGCCGCTGCGGGTGCTCGGGGTGCTGGTCGGCGCGATGGTGCTGGCCGCGCTCGGGGTCACGCTGTGGTCGGGGCGGGTGCCGCGCAACCCGGCCACGCTGACGGCGGCCGGGCTGGTGGCGGGGGCCACCGGGACCGCCTCGGCGATCGGCGGCCCGCCGATCGCGCTGCTGTACCAGCGGGAGAGCGGCCCGCGGGTGCGCGCGACGCTGGCCGTCTTCTTCACCGTGGGGGCGCTGCTGTCGCTGGTCACCCTGGCCGCCGTCGGGCGGCTCCCGGGCGAGCAGGTGGCGGCGGGGCTGGCGCTGACCCCGTTCGTGCTGGCCGGTTTCGTGCTGGCGGGGCCGTTGCGGCGTTTTCTCGACGGCGGTCACATGCGGGTCGCCGTCACCGCCGTGGTGGGCCTGTCGGCGGTCGTCCTGATCGTGCGCAACCTGCTCTAGATCGTGCCCGGCCCGCTCCGGCCGGCGCCATTTCCCGCAATTCACCGGACGACCGGAATTCGTTCACCGCATCCGATGTCCGGGCGCCGGAAAATGCCGCCCGGTCCCGCGCCGGAACGCGGGACCGGGCGAACGCTCCGATCAGGCCGCCACCATCTTCGCGTAGACGATGAGGTTGTCCTTGTAGTGGCCGGACCGCGGGTCGAAAGCGCCTCCGCAGGTCACCAGGCGCAGCGCCGAATGGTCCAGTTCCTCGCCGAAGACCTGCCGGTGCGGGAACGCGTTCTTGTCCACCCGCCGCAGCTCGGTGACGGCGAACGTCACGGTGGACCCGTCCTGGCGGGTCACCCGGATCCGGTCGCCCTCGGCCAGCTCCTTGAGCCGGTAGAACACCGCCGGCTTCTTGTTGGCGTCGACGTGCCCCAGGATGACCGAGGGTCCGGCCTCGCCCGGGGTCACGCCCTCGGAGTACCAGCCGGCCAGGTTGGGCCGCGACAGCGGCGGCTCCTGCACCCGGCCGTCGGGCAGCAGCCCGACCCCCTCCACCGGGGCCGAGACACCGATCTTGGGGATGGCGATCCGGGTGGGCCGGGACTCGCCCAGCGGCACGACGCCGGCCGCCTGGGTGGTGCCCTGGCCGGCGGCCGGGGGCGCCGAGGACGCCGGGCCGGAGGGGGCGGCGCCGTCCTCGCCGCCGCAGGCGGCCAGCAGGGATGCGGTGAGCAGCACACCGGCCGCCGTGCCCAGGACACGGCGGCCGGCGGCCGCGGTGAAGCGTCCGGTCAACGTTACGAACGCCCCCGCGCCGTCCGGCGGCGCAGCACGACGACGCCCAGGCCCGCGGCGAGCGCCGCGCCGGCGCCGGCGGCCATCAGCGGCATGGCGGAGTCGCCGCCGCGCTGCTCCAGGTAGAGGGTGCCGTCACCGGTGTTGATCGGGCCGGTGGGGATCCTGGTGCCCGGCTTCGGCTTCATGTCGCCGCCGTTGCCGTCGCCCGGGTCGGTCGTGTACTTGACCGCACCGTGGTCCTTGCAGATCACCGTGGCGGTGGTCGGGTTCGGCAGGGTCTGCTTGAAGGTGCCGGTGCCGCGCCACGTGTTCTCGCCGACCTTGGTCACCGTCAGCGGGCTCTGCGTGAAGCCGTTGCCGGTGATGGTCACCGCGGTCGGGCAGGTCACCGTGAAGGTGGTGCTGCCCCCCGGCACCACCCGGCGGCTGGACAGCTGCACGTCGTCGTACCCGAACGAGAACGCCGGCCTGGTCGGCGTCGGCTTGGGCGTGCCCGGCCGCTTGCCCGGCGTGGTGGTCAGCGACAGGGTGGCGGTGCCGCCCTCGATCTCGCAGGTCCACTTGGCGACGTAGGTCTTGCCCGGGGTCAGGCCGGACCGGGTCTTGCCCTTGGCGGTCCAGGTGGTGGGCTGCCCGGCGAAGGCGGGCGGCGCCGCGAACAGGCCGCTGTCGGACTGCAGCTGGGGAGCGGTGGTGCAGCCGGTCGCGGTCAGGGTGAGCGTGTCACCGGGGTAGAACGGGTTCGGGGTGGCCGAAATCGACGGCTGCGCCGCCGCGTACGCCGGTGCGGCGAAGGCCAGCGCGGCGGCGGCCGCGCCGGCACCGGCCAGGGCGAAGGTCTTGCGCATGATTCTCCGTAACACTCTCGGTACTTACGGACATTGGCCACTGTTACGACGCGTCAATGCGTTTCACGGTTGACGGAATTTCCCCGCGTTACACGATTGAGATGTTTGAAACAGATGACCGGAGTGCAGGAGCATACAGATAGGGACTGACGTTCGCCCGCATTCCGGACGCCGGTGACCGGAAACGGCCACCAGCGGACCGCCGGAAAACACCGGCGAAAGTCCGCTGGCGGCCGTCTCGTTTTTTCTGAAAACCGCTGGTCAGGCGCCGATCGGCTGGCGGGCTTCAGTGGCCTGCACGGAGCCCGCCGAGGGCGCCCGCCGGGTCCGCGGCATGGTGACCGAGATCACCAGGGACAGCAGGGCCAGGCCCGCGCCGATGGCGAACGCCAGGGTGTGGCCGGCGGTCAGCGCCTCGGCGGCCGACGTCCCGGCGGCCCGCAGGTCCTCGGCGCGGCCCGCCGACAGGGTGATCAGGGTGGCCGAGCCGAACGCCGCGCCGACCTGCTGGGTGGTGTTGAACAGCCCGGAGACCACCCCGGAGTCCTCCTCGGTGGCGTCCGACATGCCCAGCCCGGCCATCGACGGCAGCGCCAGCCCCGCGCCCAGGGAGGCCACCAGCATCGGGCCGAGCAGGTGGACCGCGTACGCGCCGTCGTGCGGGGCCTGGGACAGCCACCCCAGCCCGGCGGCGATCAGCACCAGCCCGGCCGACAGCACCGCCCGTGCGCCGAACCGGGCGGTCAGCCGGGCGGAGACGAACAGCGACACCAGGCCGATCACCAGCGCGGTGGGGAACATCCCCCAGCCGGTCCGCGCCGCCCCGTACCCGAGGACCTGCTGCATGTAGAGGGCGACGATGAACTGGAAGCCGAACATGCCGGCGACGGTGAGCAACTGGACCAGGTTCGCGGCGGCGACGTTCCGCGAGCGCAGCACCCGCAGCCGCAGCAGCGGCTGGGCGGCGGTGGCCTGGCGGACCACGAAGCCGGCCAGCAGCGCCAGGGCGAGCGCGCCCAGGCCGAGGGTCCGCGCCGAGGTCCAGCCCCGCCGTTCCGTCTCGACGATGGTGTAGACGGCGAGCATCAGCCCGGCGGTGACCAGCGCGGCGCCCAGCACGTCGGCCCCGCGGCGCAGTCCCAGGCCCCGGTCGGCGGCCAGCACCCGCACCGCCAGCCCGCCGGCGACCACGCCCACCGGCACGTTCACGAAGAAGATCCAGTGCCAGTCCAGCGCGTCGGTGAGCACTCCCCCGGCGACCAGGCCGACGGAGGCCCCGGCCGCGCCCACGGAGGCGTACGCGCCGATCGCACGGGCCCGTTCGCGGGGCTCGGGGAACAGCAGCACCACCATGCCGAGCCCCACCGCCGAGGCCAGCGCGCCCCCGGCGCCCTGCAGGAACCTGGCGGCGATCAGCAGTTCCTCGGAGGTCGCCAGCCCGCACAGCAGCGAGGCCAGCGTGAACAGGGCCATCCCGGCCAGGAACACCCTCTTGCGGCCGACCAGGTCGCCCAGCCGGCCGGCCAGCAGCAGCAGCCCGGCGAACGGGATCAGGTAGGCGTTGACCACCCAGGCCAGCCCGGAGGCCGACAGGCCCAGGTCGGCCTGGACGGCGGGCAGCGCCACGGTGACGATCGTCCCGTCCAGGATGATCATCATCGAGGCGGCGCAGAGCAGGACCAGGGCGAGCCATCGGGAGCGCGCGGGGGTCGGGTCGGCGGGCACGGCGGACATCGGTCATCTCCTTCGCTGTGACGACGGAGACGACAGTAGCAGATAGTTTTGTTACAGACTATCTTCCGGCAATCGTTCCGCTTCGGACTCGTTCATGACATGACGGCGCGGCCCGCGGGCTCAGTCCCACATCCGCGAGAGGGTCCAGGCGTCGCCGGAGGGCTCGTGCCGCAGCTCGTACACCCCGACCTCCTCGGCGGGGGTCGCCTCCACCCGCCAGAACTCGCGCTCTCCCGGGTTCTCCCAGAACGGGTCGCCGGTGTGCTGCTCGCGCCACCAGTCCCGGGTGGTGACCCAGTGCTCCAGCACCCGCAGCACCCGGTAGGGCCGGTCGCGCCAGACGAACCTGACCGGCCGGCCGCCGCACACGGCCACCTGGACCGGATCCCCGAACACGCGCGCCATCAGCCTGCTCCGCCTCCGCACGCCGGACGCCACCACGGGGCGGCCCGGCCGGCATGCCGCATCGATCCACGCAGAGCGCCGCACGGGGAAAGGCATGCGGCTCTCGTTCGAACAGATGTTCGGCAGCAGTCTAGGAACCGGGGCGCGCGAGCCGCAAACCCGCCACGCCCGGCACCAGAAAGGGCTCAGCCGAGCAGCCGGGCGATCTGGTCGGCGGCCAGCGCGGGGCGGCCGACGTCGCCGGTGCCGCCACCGGCCCACAGATAGCACCAGGTCTCGCCCGCGGGCATGGCCACCACCATCACCTGCCGCCGGGTCACCGGGTGGGCCACGTGCAGCACCGACTCGCCCGGCCCGGCCAGCCGCCAGCTCAGCCCGCGGGCCTCGATCTCGTACGCCAGCGCGGCCAGATGGTGCCGCCGCGCATCGGCCATCTCCTGGGCGCCGAACGGGGGCAAGTCAGCCGCCTCGCCGGTGCGAGGAGCTCACGACCTGTGGCAGTCTGTGAACAGGCGGTGACATAAGGCAACCCCGTCCCAAGGATGACCCGCTAGATGCCCGAACGGCCGCCGCTGATCCGTCAACCGGCCGCAACGGGACAATAGCGGGTTCGATCACACGATTTCGTCCTTACGCAGACGTGGCGTCCGTTCCGACGGTTCCCGGGCCGCCGGAACGCCGGAGTTCGGGCGATCCACCGGAAATCTCACCGCTAAGGTGGCCCTCGCCAGGCAACCGACCCCCAGGACGACGATGACCCCGATCGGTGACCCGCTCCACCCGGACGACCCCCGTGAACTGGGCCCGTACCGCCTGCAGGCGCGGCTGGGCCGCGGCGGCATGGGCACGGTGCTGCTCGGCGCGGACCCGGCCGGACGCCGGGTGGCGGTCAAGGTGATCAACCGCGAGCTGGCCGGGGAGCCGGCGTTCCGGGAACGGTTCCGCCGCGAGGTGACCGCCGCCCGGCAGGTCCGCCGGTTCTGCACCGCGCCGGTGCTGGACGCCGAACTGGACCGCGACCCGCTGTACGTGGTCACCGAGTACATCGAGGGACCCAGCCTGGAGCGCGCGGTGGCCGAGCGCGGCCCGCTGCCCGGCTCGGACCTGGAGGGCCTGGCGGTGGGGGTGGCGACCGCGCTGGCGGCCATCCACGGCGCCGGGATCGTGCACCGCGACCTCAAGCCCGCCAACGTGCTGCTGTCGGCCACCGGCCCGCGGGTGATCGACTTCGGCATCGCCCGGGCGCTGGACGCCGCCGACGGGCCCACCCGCACCGGCCAGTTCGTCGGCACCCCCAGCTACCTGCCGCCGGAACTGCTGCGCGGCGAGCCGGTCACCCCGGCCTCGGACGTGTTCTCCTGGGGCTGCGTGATCGTGTACGCGGGCACCGGGCGGACCCCGTTCGGCGGCAGCACGGTCCCGGAGATCCTCTACAAGGTCGCGCACTCCGAGCCCCGGCTGGACGGGCTGGACCCGGCCCTGCGGGACCTGGTGGCCGCCGCGCTCGACAAGGACCCGCGCAAGCGGCCCACCGTCCAGGACCTGCTGGCCCGGCTGGTCGGCCAGGAACGGCCCGACCCGGCGCGCCTGGCCGAGACCCTGCAGGCCTCCTGGCACGGCCCGGCCGCTCACGGCATGCACCCGCAGACCGCCGCCCACGGCGCGCATCCCCGGACCGCTCCCCACGGGGCGATGCCGACCCGGGCCGACGACGTTCCGCCGCGGCCCCGGCGGCGCGGGCCGCTGCTGGGGGCGGTGGCCGCGGTCACCGCGCTGGCGGTCGCCGCGGGAACGGTCGCCTGGTTCGCGCTGCGGTCCGGCGAGCAGGAGGCTCCGGCGGTGAGCTCGCTGGACAAGGTGCTGCTCAACGACAACTTCAACGACCCGCAGTCCGGGTGGGAGCCCGGCGTGTTCAACGACCGCTACAAGGACGGCCACTACACGCTGCCGGTCACCAGCATCGTCGACGCCTCGGCCTGGTCACGGACGCCGGTGAAGGAGACGCTGCCCAAGTCGATCGTCACCGACGTCAAGGTCCGCGTCGACTCCGAGGGCGGCAACGCCGAGGGCGGGGTCTACTGCGGTCGCGACGACCTGTGGTACGAGCTGCTGCTGCGGCGCGACGGCACCGCCCGCGTCCGCAAGGTCACCAAGGAACGCGGCCTGGAGCTGGGCTCGCCCGCCAAGACCACGATCGACCCCAAGGCGTTCAACCGGGTCACGGCGCGCTGCGCCCAGGGCGAGGGCGAGATGACGCTGACGCTGTGGGTGAACGGCAGGCGGCTGGTCGAGGTCACCGACCGCGACCGGCCGCCGCTGCCGGTGGACCAGGTCGGGCTGGTCGCCAACCGGCTGTCCACCAAGGAGCCCGGCCTGACGGCGGTCTTCGACGACTACACGCTGGGCGGCTCGGGCAGGTAGCCGCGGATCCACCGGTCCAGCTCGGTGAACACCTGGTCGCGGGCCTCCTTGTTGGACAGCACCAGGTCGTGGACGCCGTCCTTGATCCGCACCAGCGTCACGTGCGGGCCCAGCTTGGGCGCCCAGCGGACGATGTGGTCCACGTCCAGCACCACGTCGGCGACCGACACCGCCTCCGCCGCGGCCCTGCCCCGGGCGCTGCGGGTGGAGGCCATCACCAGCACCGGCACGTCGATCTCCAGGCCGGCGTGCACCCGGGCGTGCGCCCGCCGGATCGCCGCCAGCCAGGCCGCCCGCACCGGGAACCCGAACATCGGCTTCCACTCCAGGTCGAACTCCCACTCGCCGTCGTGGTCGCGGTGCAGGCTGCGGACGTAGATGCCGGCCGGGGGCGCGGGCAGCTTGGCCTTGGGCCAGCGGGCGCGCAGCGTCCTGGAGAACACGTCGCCCGCGATCCGGACCGGCGCGGGGATGTTCATGTCGAAGAACGGGCTGTTGAGGAACAGGCCCTGCACCAGCCCCCTGCCCCTGACCCGGTCGGCCCACAGCGAGGTGGTCAGCCCGCCGGTCGAGTGGGCGTTGACCAGCAGCACGTCGTGCCCGTCCTCCTCGCGGATGATCCGCACCGCCTCGTCGATCTCGGCGAAGTACTCGCTGATGCTGTGGATGAAGTTGGGCGTCTGGTGGGGCAGCAGGGACCGGCCGTACTTGCGCAGGTCCAGCGCGTAGAAGTCGAACCCGCGTTCCACGTAGAAGTCGGCCAGGTGCTTCTGGAAGAAGTAGTCCACGAAGCCGTGCACGTACAGCACCGCCCGCCGGCAGGGGTCGGTGGCCCGCCGCCGCACCAGCGTGGCGACGACCTCCCCCTCGGAGTCCTCCCCCATCGGCAGCACGATCGCCTCGTACTCCGGTCCGAGCACGTCCACCGAAACGTCCATGGCCTCTCCTTTTGCGCGCGTTCCGCCAAGATTAGGGGCAAGGGGCCGGCGGGGCATCAGTCGCCGGATTCCAGGTCCCCCTCGAGTTCCAGATATGTGGCGCGGAGACGGTCCAGGACGTCCGGATCCGGGTCGGCCCACAGCCCGCGGTCGGCGGCCTCCAGGAGGCGTTCGGTGATGCCGCGCAGCGCCCACGGGTTGGACCGGTTCATGAACTCGCGGTTCTCGGGGTCGAAGACGTATTCCTCGGCGAGGGTCTCGTACATCCAGTCGTCCACGACCCCGGCGGTGGCGTCGTACCCGAACAGGTAGTCCACGGTGGCGGCCAGCTCGAACGCGCCCTTGTAGCCGTGGCGGCGCATCGCGGCGATCCAGCGGGGGTTGACGACGCGGGCACGGAACACCCGGTGCGTCTCCTCCGCCAGGGTGCGGGTCTTCACCTGGTCGGGAACGGCCGAGTCGCCCACATAGGCGGCCGGGCTGGCGCCGGTGAGGGCGCGGACCATGGCGACCATGCCGCCGTGGTACTGGAAGTAGTCGTCGGAGTCGACGATGTCGTGCTCGCGGGTGTCGGCGTTCTTGGCGGCCACCGAGATCCGCCGGAACGCGGCCTCCATGTCGCCGCGGGCCTCCCGCCCGTCCAGGCCGCGGCCGTAGGCGTAGCCGCCCCACACCGCGTACACCTCGGCCAGGTCGCGGTCGTCGCGCCAGTTGCGGGCGTCGATCAGCGGCAGCAGGCCCGCCCCGTACGCGCCGGGCTTGGAGCCGAAGATCCGCGTGGTGGCGCGCCGCCAGTCGCCGTGGGCCCGGCGGTCCTGGAGGGCGTGGGCGCGCAGGTAGTTGCTCTCGGCGGGCTCGTCCAGCTCGGCGACCGCCCGGATCGCGTCGTCGATCAGCCCGATGACGTGGGGGAACGCGTCGCGGAAGAAGCCGGAGATGCGCAGCGTCACATCGATCCGCGGCCGTCCCAGCTCCTCCAGCGGAACGATCTCGAAGCCGGTGACACGGCGGGAGGCGTCGTCCCACACCGGACGGCAGCCGATCAGCGCCAGCACCTCGGCGATGTCGTCGCCCTGGGTGCGCATGGCGCTGGTGCCCCAGACGGTGAGGCCGACGCTGGAGGGGTACTCGCCGGTGTCGTCCAGATGCCGCCTGATCAGGGAGTCGGCGAGGGCGACGCCGACGTCCCAGGCGTTGCGGGACGGGATGGCCTTGGGGTCCACGGAGTAGAAGTTGCGGCCGGTCGGCAGGACGTTGACCAGCCCGCGGGTGGGCGACCCGGACGGGCCGGCGGGGACGTGGCCGCCGTCCAGGGCGTGCAGCACGGCGTCGATCTCGTCGCGGGTCGCGGCCAGCCGGGGCACCAGTTCCTCGGCGGCGAACGCCAGCAGGGGCTCCATGGCCGCGCCGCCGCCGTCGAGGACCGAGCCGCAGACCTCCCCGAGGGCGGAGGCGTCCCAGCCGTGCCGTTCCATGGCCTCGACCAGCTCGCGGGCCAGGTCCTCCAGGATGTCGACCACGTCGGAGGCGGTGCGCGGCGGCTCGGACCGGCGGGCGGCCAGCCGCCGCGGAACGGGGATCGCCCCGGGCGGCGCGGTCTCGGCGCCTCCCTCGACGTGCACCCTGCGGCCGGGCTCGGCGAGGAGTTCCTTCTCGTCCACCCCGTAGGTGCGGGCGATCGCGGCGCGCAGGCCGGGGAACGCGCCCTTCGTGCCGCCCCAGACCTGGGTGGCGCGCAGGATCGCCAGGAGCAGGTTGACGCGGGCCTCGCCCTCGGGGGCCTGGCCGAGGATGTGCAGGCCGTCGCGGATCTGCACGTCCTTGATCTCGCACAGGTAGCCGTCGACGTGCAGCAGGAAGTCGTCGAACTCGTCCTCGCCCGGCATCTCCTCCTGGTGCAGGTCGTGGTGGAGCTGCGCGGCCTGGATCAGCGTCCAGATCTGCGCCCGCACCGCCGGGAGCTTGGCCGGGTCCAGCGCCTGCACGGTGGCGTACTCGTCGAGGAGCTGCTCGAGCCTGGCCAGGTCGCCGTAGGTGTCGGCGCGGGCCATCGGCGGCACCAGGTGATCCACGACGGTGGCGTGGCCGCGCCGCTTGGCCTGGGTGCCCTCGCCGGGGTCGTTCACGATGAACGGGTAGATCATCGGCAGGTCGCCCAGCACCGCGTCGGGGGCGCAGGACGCCGACAGGCCCAGGCCCTTGCCGGGCAGCCATTCCAGCGTGCCGTGCTTGCCGAGGTGGATGACCGCGTCCGCGCCGAACGACTCCTCCAGCCAGCGGTAGGCGGCCAGGTAGTGGTGGGACGGCGGCAGGTCGGGGTCGTGGTAGATCGCGATCGGGTTCTCCCCGAAGCCGCGGGGCGGCTGGATCATCAGCACCACGTTCCCGAACCGCAGCGCGGCCAGCACGATGTCCTCGCCGTCCACGTACAGCTCGCCGGGCGGCTCGCCCCAGTGCTCGCGGATCCGCTCGCGCAGGTCGTCGGGCAGTGCGGCGAACCACTTGGCGTACGTCTCGAGCGGGACGCGGGCGGCGGCGTTGCGGAGCTGCTCCTCGGTCAGCCACTCCACGTCGTGGCCGCCGGCGGCGATCAGCGCGTGGATGAGGGCGTCGCCGCTGCCGGGGTCCTGCCAGAGGGTGTGGTCCTCGCCGAGGTCGTAGCCGGTCTCGGCCATGCGGCGCAGCAGCCGTACCGCCGAGGTGGGGGTGTCGAGGCCGACCGCGTTGCCGACCCGGGAGTGCTTGGTCGGGTACGAGGACAGGACGATGCCGACGCGGCGCTGCGTGGCGGGCTTGTGGCGGAGCCGGGCGTACCGGACGGCGATCCCGGCGACGCGGGCGGCGCGCTCGGGGTCGGCCCGGTAGGTGGGGACGCCGTCGGGGCCCTCCTCCTTGAACGAGAACGGCACCGAGATCAGCCGCCCGTCGAACTCGGGGATCGCCACCTGCATCGCCGCGTCCATCGGCGACAGCGCCGCGTCGGACTCCTCCCAGGCCGCCCGGGAGGTCGTCAGGCACAGCCCCTGGATCACCGGCACGTCCAGCGCGGCCAGCGCCCCGGCGTCCCAGGCGTCCTCGTCGCCCCCGGCACTGGCCATGGACGCCACCGACCCGCCGGCCGCCAGCACGGTCGCGACGAGGGCGTCGGCCCTGCCCAGCAGTTCCAGCAGTCCCTCGTCGGCGCCGCGCAGCGACCCGCAGAAGACCGGCAGCGCGTTGGCGCCCCTGCGCTCGATGGCGTCGCACAGGGCGTCCACGAACGCGGTGTTGCCCGACAGCTCGTGCGCCCGGTAGAAGACCACGCCCACCGTGGGCCTGCCCTCGCGCCAGGGCCGTTCCCCGTGCACCCCGTACGCGGGCATCCTGACCGGCGGCTCGAAGCCCTCGCCGGTCAGCAGCACCGTGTCCGACAGGAAGCGGGCCAGTTCCCGCAGGTTGGCGACGCCGCCCTCGCGCAGGTAGTCGAGCGCCTCCGCCGCGACCCCGGCCGGAACGGTCGACAACGCCATCAGCTCGGCGTCCGGGTCCGCCTCACCGCCCAGCAGGACGAGCGGCAGCCCGGTGGCCCGCAGCGCCTCGACGCCCTCCGGCCAGGTCTTGCGCCCGCCCAGGAGCCGGACCACCACCACGTCCACGTCCCGGGTGAGGCCCGGCAGGTCGCCGGGGTCCAGCCGGGCCGGGTTGGCGGTCACGTATCCCGCCTGCGCCTCCCGCGCGGCGAGCAGTTCGGTGTCGGCCGTGGACAGCAGCAGTACACGCATCGGGCGCCTCCCCCGGGGTCTCCGCGCCCCGGCTCGCAGCGAAGCGGACACGACGACGGGCAGTCTCCTGGCTCCCGGATCACCGGGCCCTCCCCGGCCTTCCAGCCTCGCGGCCGTGGCCATCGTCGAGGAGGCCCCTCCCCGGTCACAGTTGCGGGACAGCCCCGGATTCGCACCGGGTTCCTGCCCTGCCGTCGCCCGGCAGTCTACGGCCCGCCCCTCCGGACGGCGGGCACGGGTGATCACCACGCGACGGGCCGGCCTTCGTCATGGGGGCCGCCGGACGCGTCAGCCGGGATGGCGGGTGGCCTCGTCCAGCGGCGTCGGGGCGGATTCGGCGATCGCCTGTGCCGTCGGCGGCACCTCCTGAGCGGCCACCAGGTCCTCCAGTGGGGTGCGCGGCGGCAGCGTCCGCCAGCGGTCGTCTCGCCGATCATCGCTCATGCGCCCATCATGCCCGGCCGGTCCCGATTTCTGTCACCCCCGGCCCGTACAGTGCGGGCATGACGGTGCCCGAACGGCTGGCGTGGGCCGTGGACGTGCTGGACGTGCGGCCCGGCGACCGGCTGCTGGAGATCGGCTGCGGGCGCGGGGTGGCCGCGGCGCTGGTGTGCGAACGGCTGGACGACGGCCATCTGACCGCGATCGACCGTTCGGCGACGGCGATCGAGGCGGCCCGGCGGCGGAACGCCGAGCACGTCGCGGCGGGCCGGGCCTCGTTCGAGCAGGTCAGTCTGGAGGAGGCGGACCTGGCCGGCCGCCGCTTCGACAAGATCTTCGCCGTCAACGTCAACCACTTCTGGGTCCGCGACCCGTCCCGCGAACTGGAACGGCTCCGCCGGGCCCTGTCACCCGGCGGCGCGCTCCACCTCTTCTACGACCCGCCCTCGGACGCCAAGGCCGCCGAGGTCGCCGCCGGGATCGGCGCCGCCCTGACCCGCTGCGGCCTCACCCCGGCCGTCCTCCGGCGGGACCGCCTGCTGTGCGTCACGGCCCGCCCGTGACGCCCCGGCGGGGCTGAGCCCGCCCACGCGGACGGCGGGGGTTCGGTAGGGGGCGTCGGCGCTGGGGAAGCGCCGAACCCGCCCGCGCGGGCGGCGGGCACGCCGTGTCCTTGACGGTGCCCTGGAACGGTGCAAGCGTGAAATTCCGGACGGAAGGGGGACCGTCATGATCGAAGTGAAGACCCTCGACAAGCCCGACGAGCGCCGGGACTTCCCACGGGGGCATCTGGAACTGGTCCAGCTCACCGGCCTGGTCTTCGGGATGGCCACATTCGAGCCCGGCTGGCGCTGGTCGGAGTCGGTCAAGCCGATCGCGGGCACCGACCTGTGCGAGTTCCACCACAACCTCTACTGCGTTCAGGGCCGGATGCGGGTCCGCATGAAGGACGGCAGCGAGCAGGAGATCGGAGCCGGCGACATCGCCGTCGTCCCGCCCGGCCACGACGCCTGGGTGCTCGGCGACGAGGCCTGCGTGATGTACGACTTCTCCGGAGGCATCGACGACTACGCCAAGGCCAGGACCACCTGACACCCGTCCACCCGGCGACCCCGCCGAGGCGGGGCCGCCGCCTCGTCCGCCCGCACACCGTCTCCGCACCAGTGGGCGCCCCACGAAGGCCGTTGCGCGCAGGTCGGCGGTGCCCGTTCCGGGCCGGTGAGCGACCCGCTCGGACGGGGTCAGGGGTCGAGGCGGCGGAGGATGGGGGTGAGCAGGTCGTTCAGTTCCCTGACCATGACGATGACGGCGTCGTGGGCGGCCTGCTCGACGTCGGCGTGGGGGCCTTCGGGGGCGGCGGGGAGGTGGTCGAGGGGGACGGGGGCGTCGATCAGGAGGGTGGGGCGCAGGTGGGGGCTTTTGCTGACGTCCTCGTCGGAGGGGTGGAGGAACTGGCCGAAGGTCCGGGGCCAGCCCCGCCAGCCGCGGTCGTGCCACCACTCGCGGGAGGCGGTGAGCTCGGCGGGGGGCGGGGAGGCCAGCATGACGTGGGCGGTGAGGCTGCCGTCCCAGGTGTTGCGGGAGCAGTCGGTGTACAGGATGCGGCGGTGCCAGCGGACGTAGCCGGGGGTCAGGGACGGCGTGGTGGCCAGCCGCCAGGCGGTGGACGCGAACGTGACGGGGGCGATGTCGCCCCAGCTGTCGGCGAAGAGGGAGATGTTGCGGCGGACGTGCTCGCCGTAGCGGCTGATGCCGAGGTCGGAACGCTCCCGGTCGTAGTCGTGGTCGATCCAGAACGCCTCGTGCCCGCCCAACCCGTCCTCCCGGCGCTTCGCGACAAGACAACCTGCCTCAGCCAGTCTCCGCGAAGCCCCGCCCGTTTCCGCCGGATTCCGTTCTCAGCGGAACGACCGGGAGGGTCAGCGGCGGGCCCGTACCGTAACACCGGTCATGCGACGATCTCCCATGAATTTCCGCGGCGCACCAGCAGTTCCCGGGTGAGCAGCAGCGACGCCCGGCCGGGCACCGGCCCGCCCGGCGGCAGCCCCGCGATCCGCTCCCCCTCGGGCGGCAGGTAGCGCTCGTCGGCCCAGATCTGGTCGACCACCCAGCGGAGCTTGTCGATCCCGTCCGGATGCCCGGTGCCGGTCGCCACGAACAGGTCGCGGGCGGGCAGCGCCACCACCAGGTCGCCGTCGACGTCCTGGCCCAGCTTCTCCACGAACCCGTCGTCGAGGACGAGCGCGGCCTCCAGGTCGCCGCCCGCGCTCACCGACACCGCCCGCGCGTCCGGATACCAGGTGAACGACACCTCGGGGCGGCGCACCCGCAGGTTGGCCACCGCGCGTTCGCGCAGCTCGGCGGGCTCCACCCCGAGCCGGGCGCAGTGCCGGGGGGCGAGCCGCTCCAGCTCCCCCTCGGGCCGGTCGAACGCGTACCCCACCAGCAGGTCGCCGGTGAACGGCTCGGCGATCGGCAGTTCGCCGTCCGGCAGCGGGAACTCCAGCTGCATCCGCACCGGAACGCGCGCCCGCATCACCGGAACGATCTGGGCGAGCGCCTCCGCCCGGGGCGGGACGGCGCTGTGCCGGGACTGCCTCATGCACGACCCTCCTGCGGCTCTGGCTTGTAAAACGGATCACCCTACCGGCTTTCGCGGGCCGCTCACGGGCCGCCCGGGGGCACCACCGGCAGGCCGGCGGGGGCGCCGCGCTCGATCAGCCGCCACAGCGCGGCGGTGTCGAGATGCCGCTCGACCAGGTCGCCGAGCGCGTCCAGCCGGGCCTCGCGCAGCGCGCCGAAGGACACGTCCGGGGCGGGCGTGAAGTCACGTCCGGCCACGTCGGCGACCTCCCGCAGGAACGCCCGGCGGAAACCGTCGTTCTCCAGCGCGCCGTGCCAGGTGGTGCCCCACACGCTACCGACCCGGCAGCCGTCCAGGAACGGACGCGCGCCGTCGCGGACGGTGGCGACGCCGTGATGGATCTCATAGGCCGACACCGGGTGACCGTAGGCGGTGCCGGTGGGCCGCCCGAGGGTCTTGCCGGGGGCGAACTCCACCCGCACCGGGAGCAGGCCCAGGCCGTCGACCCGGCCCGCGCCGGACTCGACCTCGTCGACGATCTCCTCGGCGAGCATCTGGTAGCCGCCGCAGACGCCCAGGACGGGGGCTCCGCGGTGCGCGCGGCGGACGATCTCGTCGGCGATGCCCCTCGCCCGGAGCCAGGCCAGGTCGGAGACGGTGGCGCGGGAACCGGGGAGCACGACCAGGTCGGCGTCGGCCAGCTCGCCGGGGGTGGTGGCGTACCGGATCGCGACGCCGGGCTCGCAGGCGAGGGCGTCGATGTCGGTGAAGTTGGAGATCCTCGGCAGCCGCACGACGGCGACGCGCAGGGTCTCGGCGCCGTGCGGGGTTCCCGCGTCCGGGGGCGGGGCGTTCAGGCTGAGGCTGTCCTCGGCGTCGATCTGGGCGCCGTCCAGCCAGGGCAGCACGCCGTAGGTGGGGCGGCCGGTCAGGTTCTCGAGCTGGCGCAGACCCGGCTCCAGCAGGTCCATCGCGCCCCGGAACTTGTTGATGACGAACCCGGCGACGAGGGCCTGGTCGGCGGGTTCCAGCAGGGCGACCGTTCCGTAGAGGGCGGCGAACACCCCGCCGCGGTCGATGTCGCCGACCACCAGCACCGGCAGCCCGGCGGCCCGCGCCAGGCCCATGTTGGCGATGTCGCCGTCGCGCAGGTTGATCTCGGCGGGGCTGCCGGCGCCCTCGCAGATCACCACGTCGTACTGGTCGCGGAGGATCCGCAGGCTCTCCAGGGCGACGTCGCGCAGCCGCTGCTTGTGGTCGCGGTACTCCAGGGCGTCCACGTCGGCGACCGGCCTGCCGAGCAGCACGACCTGGCTGCGGCGGTCGCTGCCGGGTTTGAGCAGCACCGGGTTCATGTGGGCGGTGGGCTCGATCCGGGCCGCCTGCGCCTGCATCGCCTGGGCGCGGCCGATCTCCGCGCCGTCGGCGGTGACCATCGAGTTCAGCGACATGTTCTGGGCCTTGAACGGGGCCACCCGCACGCCCTGGCGGACCAGCCAGCGGCACAGCCCGGCGGTCAGCACGCTCTTGCCCGCGTCCGAGGTCGTTCCGGCGACCAGCAGCGCACCGTTCAACGTCGTCTCCAGCGCGTCAGGGCGGCCGCCGCGCAGACGGCCGCGGCGGCGAGGCCGACCGCCCGGGACAGGCGGACGGCACGGCGGATGTCCTCGGTCTCCGGCGGGGCGCCGTCGCCCAGCTCCGGGCGGTGCTCGGTCCTGCCGCCGTAGACGTTGACGCCGCCGAGGCGGACGCCGAGCGCTCCGGCGAACGCGGCCTCGCAGCGTCCGGCGTTGGGGCTGGGGTGGGCGGCGCCGTCCCTGCGCATGGTGGCGTACGCGTCGCGCGGGCCGCCCCCGGCGAGGGGCGCGCAGGCCACGGTGAGGACGGCGGTGAGGCGGGCGGGCGCCCAGTTGGCCAGGTCGTCCAGGCGCGCGGAGGCCCAGCCGAAGTTCCCGTACCGGTCGTTGCGGTAGCCGACCATCGCGTCGAGGGTGTTGACGGCCCGGTAGGCCAGCAGCCCCGGCACTCCCGCCACCGCGCCCCACACGAGGGGGGCGACGACGGCGTCGGAGGTGTTCTCGGCGACGGACTCCACGGTGGCGCGGGCCAGGTCCGCGGCCTTCAGCCCGGCGGGGTCGCGGGCGCACAGGTGGGGCAGGCGGGCGCGGGCGGCGTCGATGTCGTCCGCCTCCAGCGCCGTCGCCATGGCGTTCCCCTCCCGGCCGAGGGACGTACCGCCCAGAACGGCCCAGGTGGCGACGGCGGTGAGGGCCGTTCTCGCCGAGGGGGTGCGGGCCAGGCGTTCGGCCGCGACACCGGTGGCCGCGGCGGCCCCCACCAGGAGGGCGGTGTAGGCGATGCCGCGCCGCCTGGAGTCCGCGTACATGCGGCGTTCCAGCGCGCTCGCCGCCCTGCCGAACGCCGCGACGGGGTGGCCGCGCCGAGGGTCCGCGAAGACCGCGTCCAGCGCGACACCGGCCAGCAGCCCCAGCGCCCTAGACGAGCCGGGCATCCAGCGCGTCCCAGTTGAGGTCCAGCCAGTCCTGCGCCCGGCGGATCCTGCCCCCGACGCCGTCCCGCCACATCCGCGCCCAGCCGCCGCCCAGATGCTCGGCGCGCGCCCGCATCGACTCATGCGAACGCTCGAACCGCAGCCGGGCCACCGCCAGCACCCGGCGACGCTGGTCGTGCGGCAGCCCGTAGGCGTCGCAGAACCGCCGGATCCGCCGCCCCACCGCGTCGGCGTCCAGCCTGCGGAAGACCGGCTCCCGATCCGCCGGGTCCGCCATGGGCGCCCACGTGCGCAGCGTGTTGACCACGTCGAACAACCGCGTCGTGGGCCGCGCCAGATCGAAGTCGATCAGCCCGTACGGCACCCCGTCCCGGAAGATCACGTTGTCGGGCGTCACGTCGCAGTGCCCGATCAGCTCCGGCGGGTCGTCCACGTTCGTGGTGAACGCCGTGTCCCAGGGCGCGTCCGCCGGGGCCTCGTACAAGCTGACCGCGTCGTGGAACCCCCGCAACAGCCGCGCCACCCCGACCAGCGCGTCGTCGGTCGCCGCATACTCCGGCAGGGGCCGCCCCGGAGCCTCCCCTTCCAGGTATGTGAGCACCTCACGCCCCTGCTCGTCGATCCCCAGGAACCGGGGAGCCCCCGCGAACCCCACCAGCTCCAGATGCCGCAGCAACCCGTGCACGGCGGAACTGTGCGCCCGCAACGGCCGCCGCACCGTCTCCCCCACCCGCACGACGCCCTCGGTGACGTCCCCGCCCCCGAGCACGACCTCCCGCCCCTGCTCCACAGTCACGGACCACAAAGATAGGCCGCCCCGTGCCCTCCGCATGCCACCCGGAGCCCCGACCTCCCTTGGATGAGCGGCCTTAGGCGAGGCTAACCTAAGCTGATCTTGTCTCCCGGATTTGCAGGAGTGCCTGGGGTATGGCTGGCGAGTCGCTGTCCGACTACGAGCACGACGCCGTCGACTCGGTCGAACGGCTCAGGGAAGTCTACGGTGAGCCGAACCGGCTGGTCATCGACAAGGTCGCCGATCGCCTCGACGCGACGACGGCGCGCTTCGTGGCCGCCTCGTCCCTGGTCATCGTGGGCAGCCAGGGGGCCGACGGCCGGCTGGACGTGTCCCCCCGCGGCGGTCCGCCCGGCTTCGTGCGGGTGCTCGGGGAGCGGCTGCTGGCGATGCCCGACGCCAAGGGCAACCGGCGTCTCGACACGCTGCGCAACGTCGCCGAGACCGGCCGCGTCGGGATGCTGTTCCTCGTCCCGGGCCGCCCGGACACGATCCGGGTCAACGGCCGGGCCCTGATCAGCATGCGGCCCGAACTGCTGGAGCGGATGCCGACGGAGGGCGGCAGGCCGAACGCCGTGCTGCTGGTCGAACCACGGGAGGTGTTCATGCACTGCCCCCGTGCGCTGAACTTCTCCGGCGCCTGGAAGCCGGAGGAATGGCTCGCTCCCGGCGCGGCGCCGTCGGGCGGGGAGATGCTGGCCGCCCGGATGGCGGAGCTGGGACGGGACCTGACCGCGGCGCACGCCGAGCCGTGAGTTAGGTTAGCCTTGCCTAAGTTTCGCTGATCTTCGGGTGAATTGGAGGGCGCATGCGCTTTGCCCTGCCCAGGAGGCTGCGCGGCCTGCTGGCCGCGTCGCTCGTGGTGACCGCGCTGACGACCGGGTGCGCCGCGGAGGACGTCCCGGGCGCCGCCGGGGGTTCCGGCGGGGGCGGTGATGGAACGTTCCCAGTAACGCTTCGGACCGAGTTCGGCGACGTCACCATCCCCAAGCGGCCGCAGCGCGTGGTGGCGCTCGGCTGGAGCGACGCCGAGACCGCCCTCGCGCTGGGCGTCGAGCCGGTGGGGGCGGCCGACTGGCTGGGGGTGGGCGGCGACGGGCTCGGGCCCTGGGTGAACGCCGAGTACACCAGGCCCCCGGCCATGCTCGGCACCCTCGAGGTGAACATGGAGGCCGTCGCCGGGCTGCGGCCCGACCTGATCCTGGACACCCGCTCCGACGGCACCCGGGAACGCTACGAGCGGCTCAGCGAACTCGGCGTTCCCGTCGTCGGGATCCCGCCGGGCGCCAAGGCGTACCTGACCCCGTGGGAGAAGCAGCTCGAACTGGTCGGCAAGGCGCTCGGCAGGAGCGCCGAGGCCGACCGGCTGCGCTCCGACCTGGAGGCCAGGTTCGCCCAGGTCCGCAAGGAGCACCCGGAGTTCGCCGGCAAGCACGTCGTGGCGGGCGTGCGCAGCGCCGACTCCTACGCCGCCTACGTCGACGGCGACGGACGCGTGGAGTTCCTCAAGAGGCTGGGCTTCGTCAACTCGCCGAAGATCCAGCGCCTGGCCGCCAAGGACCAGTTCACCGTCACCGTCTCCAACGAGCGGATGGACCTGCTGGACGGCGACCTGACCCTGATGTTCCTGATCGGGCGCAGCCCCGAGGAGGTCACCGGCGACCCGCTCTACCAGGCCGTCCCCTCGGTCAGGGCCGGGCGTTCGGTGCTGCTGTCGGACAAGGCGGTCAGCGACGCCCTCTCCAGCGCCTCGGTTCCCGGGATGACCTACGCGCTGGACAAGGTCGTCCCGCAGTTCGCCGAGGCCCTGGCCGAGTGAGCCCGTGAGCACGACCGGTCTGCCCGTCACGGCGGCGTCCGGCGGCGCGCTCCGGTCCGCGGGCCTGGCCGCACTGGGCGTCGCGGTCGCCGTGACCGCGGCGCTCAGCATCGCCGTCGGCGCCAAGCAGCTGCCGCCGTCCACGGTGCTGGACGCGCTGCTCCACCTCGACCGCGGCGACCCCGACCACCTGATCGTGGTGGAGCTGCGCGTTCCGCGCACCCTGATCGGCCTGCTGGCCGGGGCCGCGCTCGGCCTGGCCGGAGCGATGGTGCAGGGGCTCACCCGCAACCCGCTCGCCGACCCCGGGATCCTCGGCGTGAACGCGGGCGCGGCGCTGGCGGTCGTGCTGGCGATCAGCGTGCTGGGCGTCGGCGACCTGTCCGGGTACGTGTGGTTCGGGTTCGCGGGCGCGGCGGCGGCCGTGGTGCTGGTGTACGGCATCGGCTCGCTCGGCCGGGACGGCGCCACCCCGCTGAAGATCACGCTGGCCGGCGCGGCGCTGACCGCCGCGCTCGGCTCGTTCACCACCGCCGTCCTGCTGACCGACACCATGTCGTTCGACCAGTTCCGGTTCTGGCAGGTCGGCGGGCTGGCCGGGCGGGACGCCGCGGTCGTGGCACAGGCCGCGCCGTTCCTGGCCGTCGCGATGGTGCTGGCGCTGTGCTGCGGGCGCGTGCTCAACGCGCTGGCCCTGGGCGACGACATGGCCCGGGCCTGGGGCCGGAACGTGGCGGTGAGCCGGGCGGTCTGCGGGCTGGCGATCGTGCTGCTGTCGGGCGGGGCGACCGCGCTGGCGGGTCCGATCGCCTTCGTCGGGCTGGCGGTGCCGCACCTGGCCCGGTTCGTCACCGGCCCCGACCACCGCTGGCTGCTGCCGTACTCGATGCTGCTGGGCCCGCTGCTGCTGCTCGCGGCCGACATCGCCGGACGGGTGGTGGCGCGGCCGGGCGAGATCCAGGCCGGCATCGTCACCGCGGTGATCGGCGCGCCGGTCCTCGTGGCGCTGGCGCGCCGGCGGAAGGCGGCGGCATCGTGATCACCGCACCGGAGGCCGCCGTACGGACCGTCGCCCGCACCCGCGGCCGCGGCGCCGCCCGGGTGCGGGCGGTGAGCGCCGTGCTGGCGCTGGCCGCGCTGGCGATGTTCGGCCTGAGCCTGTGCGTCGGCGACTACCCGATCCCGCCCGGCGAGCTGATCGCCTCGCTGACCGCGCGGGGCACCCCGGCGGTCGACTACGTGGTGCACCGGCTGCGGCTGCCCCGGGCCGAGCTGGCGGTGCTGGTCGGCGCCGCGTTCGGGCTGGCCGGCGCGATCTTCCAGCAGGTGGTGCGCAACCCGCTGGCCAGCCCGGACGTGATCGGGGTGACCTCGGGCGCGAGCGCCGGCGCGATCGCGCTGATCGTCCTGGCGGGCGCGTCCGGCCCGCTGCTGCCGGTGGGCGCGCTGGCCGGCGCGCTGCTGACGGCCGCGTCGATCTACCTGCTGGCGTGGCGGCGCGGGGTGACCGGCCACCGGCTGGCGCTGGTCGGCATCGGCGTCGCCGCGGGCCTGAACGGCGTCGTGTCGTTCCTGCTGACCAGGACGGACGTCAAGGTCGCGGCCGAGGGGCTGCTGTGGCTGACCGGCAGCCTGTACGGGCGGGCCGACCACGTGGCCCCGCTCGCGGCCGCGATGGCCGTGCTGGTCCCGGCGGCGTTCCTGCTCGGCCGTTCGCTGCGCGCGCTGCAGCTCGGCGACGACCCGGCGCGCGGCCTGGGAGTGGACGCCGAACGCCGGCGGCGGGCGCTGCTGCTCGTCGGGGTCGCGCTGACCGGGGTGGCCACGGCCGCCGCCGGGCCGATCGCGTTCGTGGCGTTCGTGTCGGGCCCGATCGCCGCCCGGCTGACCCGCGGCGGCGGCCCGGGACTGCTGCCCGCCGCCCTGGTCGGCGTCCTGGTCACCCTGACGGCCGACTTCGCCGCGCAGCACCTGATCCCCGGCACCCGGCTGACGGTCGGCGTCGTCACCGGCGCCGTGGGCGCCCCCTACCTGCTCTGGCTGCTGGCCGTCGCCGACCGCGGAGGACATCGCTGATGAACGAGACCACCCTGCACACCGAGGGGCTCCGGCTCGGGTACGGGTCCCGGACGGTGGTGGACGGCGTGTCGGTGCGGATCCCGCCCGGCCGGATCACGATGGTCGTCGGCCCGAACGCCTGCGGCAAGTCCACGTTCCTGCGCGGGCTGGCCAGGCTGCTGGGTCCGGCGGCCGGAACCGTCTACCTGGACGGCAGGGACATCCACGCCATGCCGAGCCGGCAGGTCGCCACCCGGCTCGGCATCCTGCCGCAGAGCCCGGTCGCGCCCGAGGGCATCACGGTCGTCGACCTCGTCGGCCGGGGCCGCCACCCGCACCAGGGCTGGTTCCGGCACTGGACGCCGGCCGACGACGAGGCGGTCGCCGCGGCGCTGACCGCGACCGGAACGCTGGAACTGGCCGGGCGGCCGGTCAACGAGCTGTCGGGCGGCCAGCGCCAGCGCGTATGGATCGCGATGGCCCTCGCCCAGCGCACCGGGATCCTGCTCCTGGACGAGCCCACCACCTACCTCGACGTCGGCCACCAGATCGAGGTGCTGGACCTGCTGGCCGACCTGAACGCGGCCGAGGGCACCACCGTGGTGGCCGTGCTGCACGACCTCAACCTGGCCTGCCGCTACGGAGACCACCTGATCGCGATGAAGGACGGCCGGGTGGTCGCCGAGGGCCCGCCCGCGGAGGTGGTCAGCGAGCAACTGGTGACCGAACTGTTCGCCATGCCGTGCCGCGTGATCGACGACCCGGTGTCGGGCACCCCCCTCGTCGTGCCGATGGGCCGCCACCACGTCCTGGAGGAGAACGGCACGCCCGCCTCCGCACCGTCCGGCCTGCGATGACCGTTCACCACCGGGCATCCGCCAGCAAGATCATTCCGTACATGTCCCGGATCTTGGTCAAGCCGTCGATGCGATGCGCCGTCCCTGGGCGGTTCCCGGCCCGAGGCGGTACCCGGATCGTAGACTCTGCCTTGGGTGTACCTGACCATGGCTGACCACACCTGACCATGGCTGACGACAGGTGCGCCGACACGTTCCGCCATGTATCGATGCGTCCGAGGAGAGGGACCATGACGGCCGAGCCGATCGACCACGGCCCGCCGAACCCTGAGGACATCCTGCGGCGCCTGCCGGCGGACGAGCGAGACCGGTTCCTGCGGGAGTACCACAGCGCCTTGGACGCGGCCCACGAGCTGTGGCGCTTCCGGCAACTCCAGGACGTGTTGCGGCTGTGGCACCTGCGTGCCGTCGCGTACGCCCAGCCCGACTTCGCCGACCGCGCCGAGCAGGCCCGCACCGGCGACCCCGCCGCCTTCGTACCGGCGGCCGAAGCGATCCCCGGCTGGCCCGACCGCCCGGACGACTCCCGTTGAGCTACCGCGTCGAGCTGCACGCGACGGCACTGGCCCAGATCAAGGGCCTCCCTCCAGAAGCCTTCGACGCCCTGGTGACCACCCTCGCCGACGCGGCCACCACCCCGTGGGACACGATGGCCATGCGCCCGAACGAACCCGAGTACCGTCAAGCCATCTTCGGCGCCTTCGGCCTGGTCTCCTACGTGGACGAGCCCGCCGAGGTCCTCCGAGTCTTCGACATCACCTGGACCGGCTGAGCCTCCGATGCCCTGATCAATTGCCGCCCGTTCGGCCCGACCGCCTTGTCCGACAGCACGATCCGGAGCACTCGTCCGCCGTACACTGCCCGCTCGCAGCGCTGTTCGATCTTGGCTGAGGCGGGTGTACGCGGTCTATGTGGCATCTCATGTGGGCTCCTCTGGACGAGGCGGAGCGCCTTCGGTGGACTTTCACCCCGTTCGTGAGCGTGGGACCGCTGCGGTTCGGGATGAGCCCTGTCGAGGTCTCGGCGGCGCTCGGCGTTGACCGTCCGACCGTGTCGACGCCTGGTCGCCATGACGATTTCTTTGACGTGGGGGTGAGGACCTACTACGGGGACTCCAGGCAATTGATGTGCGTTGCGGTCGACGCACTCCGTGGTCCGCAGGTCCTGCTGGATGGCCTGCCGTTGGTGGGACGGGCACCGTCCGAGCTGGCGGATCAGTTCGAGGATTACGTGAACTCGCAGGGCGCGCGGGTGTGCATCTCGCTGGAAGGCGATCCAGGGTGGGACGACATCGGGCTCCAGTTGCGCGCGCAGCGGGCCGGGGACTTCCTTCTCACCCGGCCGGTCTTCGCCGCCCGCGAGTGGTCCCACCGCATCGGAGACAGCTCAGAGGGTCCTCTTCCCCAAGAGGAGTGGGCGGTGCGCTGACGCGTTCCACCCGCGCCACCGTCCACACCGGTCCGGAGCGCTCGGCCACCTGAGCCGCGAGAGCTGTGACAGACAGAACCACGCGGACGAGCGCTCCGGCCTGCCAGGGGCTCGGGGCAGCGTGCCCCCGAGCAGCGCTCGCCATGCCACTGCCCAAGCCCTGACTCCGGCGGAGCTGGCCGGCTACATCGTCATGCGTGCACGCGGGTCCTCGCCCGAGGAGGCGTTGGCGGTACTGGTGGCCAGGAGCCGGGCCCGACTGCCCGATCCGCATCGAAGATCCCAGCCGCGGCGGGTCGTGATCATCGCCTCCCGGAGGGAACCCGATCCCCCGCACGGGCGACCCCGGCGGACGCGCCCCACCCTCAAGGCCGATGCGCAACCCGTTCGCCCCGGCCTAATTCGACTGCGCCAAGGCACGCTGGTGCCAGACGATGACCGGCCGTCAAGCCAAGCGCATCGGCCGCCCGAGCCACGCCCAGCGGACGGCGAATGACACGGGAGCACCCCTTGGAGAAGGAAAAAGCCAGTTCAGAGGGCTTTTGGCTGGGGAAGGGAGCGCGCCCGGCAGGATTCGAACCTGCGACCGTCGGATTAGAAGTCCGGTGCTCTGTCCAGCTGAGCTACGGGCGCTTGCACTCACCTTGCTTGGCCGGTGGCCGTGGGCCGTGGCTTTGCGTCGGCCGGCCTGGCGGCCGGGTGCCGCCCCACAGTGTAGGGGTGGGGGCTTCGGGGCTCCAGCCGTAAAGGGTGTGGGGTTTCGGGGGGAAGCAGGGGCGGGGGTCCGAGTCGCCGGGTGTGAGGTGGATTACTCGGCCGTGGGCGGGGTGGGAGCGTCTTACGGGCGGTCGCCTCGCCGTGACCGTTCGTACGGAATGCCTGTTCGGGCTGTCTCGAGCCGGTCGGCGGCGTGGTCTGACGGCTTGCGGCGGGTGGGCGAGGACTGAGCCGGGAGGGCCGGGGTACGCACCGAAGCTCCGTAGTCCGACGACGAAGGGGTGAAGGCGCGTGAAGGTCAAGGGCAAGGTCGTCGTCATCACCGGGGCGTCCAGCGGGATCGGGCGGGCCACCGCGCTCGCGTTCGCGGAGCGCAAGGCGAACGTCGTGGCGGCGGCCCGCGGCCGGCCGGCGCTGGACTCGGTGGTGGCCGAGTGCGCGGAACGCGGGGGCGCCGGGCTGGCGGTGCCGGTCGACGTGACGGACGCCAAGGCCGTCGACGAGCTGGCGCGGCGGGCCGTGGAGCGGTTCGGGCGGATCGACGTGTGGGTGAACTGCGCGGCGGTCAGCGTGTACGGGGAGTTCACCGAGGTGCCGCTGGAGGACTTCCGGCGGGTGCTGGACGTGAACGTGATGGGGTACGTGCACGGGGTCCGGGCGGCGCTGCCGTACATGCGCCGGCAGGGCAAGGGCGTCATCGTGAACGTGGCGTCGATCGCCGGGGTCGTCACCCAGCCGTACGCGCATCCGTACGCGATGTCGAAGTTCGCGGTCCGGGCGATGAGCGCGAGCCTGCGGCAGGAGCTGGCGCTCCGGGGCGAACGGGGCGTCAAGGTCTGCGCGGTGCTGCCCGCGACGATCGACACGCCGTTCTTCCAGCACGCGGGCAACTACACCGGGCGGCGGGTGCGGGCGATGCCGCCGGTCTACACCCCCGAACGGGTGGCCCGCACGATCGTCGACCTGGTGCGGCTGCCGCGCCGGGAGGTCGTGGTCGGGCCGCTGGGACGCGGGATGGTGCTGCAGTCCAGGATCGCCCCGGCGCTGGTCGAGCGGATGATGGCCGGCCAGATGGACCGCAGCCACCTGTCCCGCAAGGAGCGGGCGGAGGACACCTCCGGCATCCTGTACGAGCCGCCCGCGGGCACCGGGACGGTCACCGGCGGCTGGCACGGCCGGCGCAAGACGGCGGTACGGCGCGGCGCGGCGATGGCGGCACTGGCCGCGGGCGGGGCGTGGCGGCTGCTGCGCGGCTCCCCGGCGGGCGCCGCCGGGCCGGCCAAGGCCACCAGGGCCACCAGGGCCGCCAAGGCGGCCAAGGCGGCCAAGGCGGCCGGGGTGGTCAGGACCGGAGGTCGCAGGCCGGTCCGGTCCGCGACCCCAAGGATCACCCCTCCCAGGGCAAAGAGAACCCTGGTGAAACTGCCGTAGTGCCCCATTAGGCCAAATAGCCCCGGCTTGGGCGCAAGGACCGCGGACCAGGGGGTAGCACTCGAGGCACCGCGGCGGCCCGGCCGGGGCGCCGCCGCGCGTTCCCAGCGCGGGAGGTGGGCCGAGGTGACGAATCCGCAGCGGCCGGGGCAGGCTCCCGGGGCGCTCCGGGCCACCGGACGCGCCGTCGACGACCGGTTCGGCGGCGGCGGGTTCGGGGCCAAGGCGCTCAAGAAGGCGTTCCCCGACCACTGGAGCTTCCTGCTCGGTGAGATCGCGATGTACTGCTTCGTCATCGTGCTGCTCACCGGGGTGTTCCTGACGTTCTTCTTCAAGCCGAGCGCCACCCCGGTCATCTACGACGGCTCGTACACCAAGCTGAACGGCGTGGAGATGTCGGAGGCGTACGCCTCGACGCTGCACATCTCGTTCGACATCCGGGGCGGGCTGCTGGTGCGGCAGATCCACCACTGGTCCACGGTGATCTTCCTGGCCGCGATCCTGATCCACATGCTGCGGAACTTCTTCACCGGAGCGTTCCGCAAGCCCCGCGAGCTCAACTGGGTGATCGGGGTCGTGCTGTTCATGCTGGTGCTGCTGAACGGGCTGTTCGGCTACTCGCTGCCGGACGACCTGCTGTCGGGCACCGGGCTGCGGATCCTGCACGGGGTGCTGCTGTCGATCCCGGTGGTGGGCACGTACCTGGCGATGTTCCTGTTCGGCGGGGAGTATCCGGGCGAGGAGATCATCCCGCGGCTGTTCACCATCCACGTGCTGCTGATCCCGGGGATCCTGCTGGCGCTGCTGCCGCTGCACGCGGTGATCCTGACCTGGCGGCAGACGCACACCACGTTCCCCGGCCGCGGCGCCAGCGAACGGAACCAGAAGGGATACCCGTTCTTCCCGGTGTTCATCGGCAAGACCACCGCGTACCTGTTCTGGGTGGTCGGGGTCTGCACGCTGCTGGCGACGTTCGCGCAGATCAACCCGGTGTGGCTGTACGGGCCCTACGATCCGGGGGCGATCAGCGCGGGCTCGCAGCCGGACTGGTACATGGGCTTCCTGGAGGGCTCGCTGCGGCTGATGCCGGCCTGGGAGATCGTGCTGTGGGGGCACAACATCACGCTCAGCGTGATCATCCCGGCGCTGGTGGTGCCGGGGGCGCTGTTCGGCGGGCTGATGCTGTATCCGTGGATCGAACGCTGGGTGACCGGCGACAGGAGCGCCCACCACCTGCTGGACCGGCCGCGCGACGTGCCGGTGCGCACCTCGATCGGCGTCGCCGGGATCGTGTTCTACGGGGTGCTGTGGCTGGCCGGGGCCAACGACATCATCGCCAAGACCTTCAACGTCCCGCTGTTCGGCACCACCTGGTTCTTCCGGTTCGCGGTCATCCTGGGGCCGATCATCGGCTACATCGTCGCCTACCGCTGGTGCCTGGGGCTGCAGCGGCGGGACCGGCACCTGCTGGAGCACGGCCTGGAGACCGGGATCATCCGGATGGCCCCCGAGGGCGGGTTCTCCGAGATGGAGGTGCCGCTGTCGAGGGAGGCGGCCTCCCCGCTCACCGACGAGCGGCGGCCCGCCGCGATCCCGCTGGAACGGCCGCGAGGCGACGGCGCCCGCGCCCCGAAGGCCCCCGGCCGGCTCCGCCTGGCCCTCAACCGCCGCTTCCTGCGCGACCTGCGCGAGCCGGTCGCCCCGCACCCGGACGGCGAACGCGCGGCCGAACGCCCGGCCGTCGAGCAGCGCGGGGAGCGCTGACCCGCACACGGCCACACGGGTGAGCCCTCCTCCCCGTGTGGCCGGGGCGTGGCGATCTGCAGAGCACGGGGGGCGTCGGCCGTGGCCGGGGCGTGGGCGGCCCCGTGCGACGCGGCGCTCGGGCCGTCCCGCCCGGACGGCGGGATTTCCGGCCCGTCAGGCGGCCGGGTCAGGCGGCCGGGCGGAAGACGGCTCGGACGCAGCCGTCCTTCTTGTGTTTGAACATGTCGTAGCCGCGCGGGGCCTGGTCCAGGGGCATCTCGTGGGTGGCCAGGTGGCGGGTGCTCAGCTCGCCCTTGGCGATGCGTTCCAGCAGCATAGGGATGTACCGCTGGCCGTGCTGCTGGGCGGCCCGCAGCGTCAGGCCCTTGTTCATCACCGCGCCCAGCGGGAACTTGTCGACGACCCCGCCGAACACGCCGAGGACGAACACCGACCCGCCCTTGCGGCAGGCGTGGATCGCCTCGCGGACGGCGGTGGGCCGGTCGGTCTGCATCCGCATCTGCTGCTTGACCTGGTCGTAGGCGTACTCGATGCCGGTGCTGTGCGCCTCCATGCCGACCGCCTCGATGCACACGTCCGGGCCGCGCCCGCCGGTGCGTTCGCGCAGTTCGGCGCCCACGTCGGTGGTGGTGTAGTCGATGGTCTCCGAACCGACGTGCTCGCGGGTCATGGCCAGCCGTTCGGGGAAGCGGTCGATGGAGATGACCCGTTCGGCGCCCAGCAGCATCGCGGCGCGGGCCGCCATCTGGCCCACCGCGCCGCAGCCCCACACCGCCACCACGTCGCCGGGCCCGACCCCGCCGAGGTGGGCGCCCATCCAGCCGGTGGGCGCGGCGTCGGAGGCGAACAGGGCGCTGAGGTCGTCGACCCCGTCGGGCACCGTGAACGCCCCGTAGTCGGCGAACGGCACCCGGACGTACTCGGCGTGGCTGCCCCGGAAGCCGCCCATCGCGTGGGAGTAGCCGTACACCGCGCCCGTCTCGTAGCCCCAGGCGGCCTGGCCGAAGCCGGGGTTGGTGTTGGAGTTGTCGCACAGCGACCACAGGTCGTTGGCGCAGTACCAGCAGCGTCCGCAGCCGATGAACGAGCAGACCACCACCCGGTCGCCGACCTCGTGCCGGCGCACGCCGGGCCCGACCTCGACGATCTCGCCGAGGAACTCGTGGCCGATCACGTCGCCAGCGCGCATCGCGGGGATGTAGCCGCCGAGCAGGTGCAGATCCGAGCCGCAGGTGGTGCTGGCGATGACCCTGACGACGGCGTCCTGGTCGTTCTCGATCCTGGGCTCGGGGACGTCCTCGACGGAGAGCCTGTTGACGCCCTCCCAGCACACCGCCTTCACAGCCGTCCCTCCCCTCCGGCCCGCCGGGTGGCCAGTTCCAGCAGCCTGCCGCCCGGCGTGGAACGGGTGGTGGGCGGTGTGTCGGGGCGCAGCACCTCGCCGGTCTCCAGGATCGACTTGGCGTCCCGCAGGGCGCGCCGCAGCGCCTCGCGGGGGCTTTGGCCGCCGACGCGCCCGGTGGAGGTCAGCCCGTTGCGGGGCCGGACGGCCAGTTCGGTGCCGCGTCCGCCGGGGGCGGTGTCGATCCGCATCTCGACGGAGTCGCGCAACCCGGCCAGCGGCTCGGGCAGCCGGCCCGACACCTCTTCGGGCGGGCGGTTCACGGTGACCACCAGCCACCGGCCCGCCTCCTCCTGCGGGGGTCTGCCGGTGGCGCGGTTCATCAGCCGCCGCACGATCCCCATGGCGACGCCCGCGCTCAGCGCGGCGAGGGCAACCGAACGCCTCATGTCTCTCCTCCGCGGGTCGCCGGAACGACGGGCGTGGTCATCCCCGCCGTACCGCCGTGAAACCTCCCGTTCACCGGGAAGGGAGCGAAGCGTCCGGAATCGACGTCCAGGAGGGACGACCATGACGATCACCGTGGACCACGTGCGGGAGCTGCTGGGCTCCGACTCCCCCGACGCCACCCTGGTCCTGGTGGGCGGCCGCCCGAAGGTCACCACCACCCCCGCCGCGGAGAACGGCCTCGTGGTGGCCAGCCGCGCCGACCTGTGGAAGGACCGCGACACCCCGCCCGGCGACGAGGACCTGCGGCGCCTCGCCGAGATCCTGAACACCACCGTCTCCGAACTCGGCGGCTGACCCCGGCGCCGCCCGCCTCGCCGGGACGGCCGCCGGGCCCGGCGGCCCGAAGGGTCATGAGGGGTTGCTGGGACGTCCGGCGACCAGGTCGGCCATGGCGGTGAAGACGCGCTGGGCGGGGCGGTGCAGGCGGCGTTCGCGGACGCGGGCGCGTTCGGCCTTGCGGGAGCCGGGCGGGTAGCGGCGGCGCGCCCACGGGGAGCCGGGCCGGGCCAGGCGGATCGCGCCGACGATGGCGATGACCGAGATGAACAGGCCGAGCAGGCCGGTCCAGATCTTGCCCTTGAGCAGGGCGACGGTCGAGAACGCCAGGTTGGCCAGGACGGCGAGGGCCACCTGCCACAGCGCGCCGGAGTCCTCGCCGCCGATGTCGTCCACCCCGAGGGGGCGCAGGCCCAGCAGGACCAGGCCGCACAGGGCGACGGCGATGAAGACGACCTCCACCGACAGCCGGCCCTGCTCGCTCCAGTAGACGTCCTTCAGCAGCAGGACCAGGGCGAACTCGTCCAGCACCAGGGCCATGCCCGCGCCGAACAGCGCCGCGGCGACCGCGGCCCAGCCGGAGCCGTCGTCGGTGACGGCCAGGCCGCCGACCCCCCCGACGCACATGAACACCAGCCCGAACACCACGTGGTGGACGTGGTGCCCGCCGGGCGTGACGTTCCCGGGCCACCACCGCACCTGCCGGCGGATCATCCGCACGCTGAACCTGATGAACAGGAACGCCGCGATGAACGCCGCGAAGAAGCACAGCAGCCGCAGCCGGCCCGCGTCGACGATCTCCCGGGTGAACCACTCCCCCATGGCCGACACCCCCCTGACCTGCTGCCCTACCCGGCAGTGCCGAGCCGACCCACCGGCGGAGGGCTCACCGCGGGGCAACGGCGTCATGGCCGGTCAACGGTGCCGCCCGCCGGGTCTCGTTCGAGGCCGGCGGGCGGCTCGTCGTCCGGGACGGGTCAGCGGGTGCGGCGCCAGCGGCGGAAGGCCACGAGGCCGGCGAGGAGGGCGGCCACGGCGACCAGCAGGCGGGGCAGGCGCAGGAGGGCGAGCAGGCGGGTCAGGGCCAGGCCCTTCAGCAGGCGGGTCGCGGTGCCGGCCACGGTGCCGGCGGCGGCCTTGGCCCCGGCGACGGCGGCGGTCGGGGCGGAGGCGGCGGCACGGGCGCGGGTGGCGGCGTGCCTGGCGCCTCCGGCGGTGTTCTGGGCCGTGGCGGAGATCCGGTCACGGCCGGTCCTGACGGCCTCGCCGGGCTTGGCGAGGTCTTCGGTCCTGGGTGCTCGGGGAGTCTTCATGGGGATTCTCTAAGGGTCTCGGGAACGTCTGAGGACCGGCAGGTACCCCCCTCTTGACGTCCTATTCGCGGACTTGGTCCGGATATGACCGAAAAGCAGCGATCTGTTTGATCGCCGGATCACCGGGCACCTCGTGGCGGTACGCGGACACGACGAGTGTCAGGAGGTGGGCAAAATGCCCGCGACCGTGCAACGACAGGGCCCGTCCGTCGAACGACCTTCGTCCAGCGGACTGGCCGACGTGGTCGAGATGATCCTGGACAAGGGCCTGGTCATCGACGCCTATGTGCGGGTGTCGCTGGTGGGCATCGAGCTGCTCACGGTGGACGCCCGCGTCGTGGTGGCCAGCGTCGACACGTACCTGCGCTTCGCGGAGGCGGTGAACCGGCTGGACATCGCCAACAACGACACCAGCCAGGGCCTCCCGCAGATGATCGAGACGATGCAGGAGAGCGGCGCCCGCAGCAAGACCCGCGGGGTGCTGCAGGCCACCGAGGAGAAGGTCAAGGAGAAGCTGGGCCGGGGCACCGACCGGCAGCGCACGGCCAAGGGGGACGGGGCGTGAGCGTTCGGTACATCTACGGGATCACCGGCGCCGGTGTCGAGCTGCCCGCGGACCTGCGGGGGCTCGGCGACCGGCCGGTGGAGCCGGTGGCGCACCGCGACTGCGCGGTGCTGGCCAGCGAGCTGGACGCCGACCGGCCGATCGGCACCCGGGAGGACCTGCTCGCCCACGAGCGGGTGCTGGAACGGCTGGCCCGCGACGAGGTCACGGTGCTGCCGTTCCGGTTCGGCGCCGTGCTGCCCGACCGGGACTCGGTGCTCGGCGAGCTGCTGGAGCCCAACCACGACGAGTTCGCCGCCGAGCTGGCGCAGCTCGAGGGCATGGTCCAGCTCACGCTGAAGGGCAAGTACGTCGAGGAGACGGTGCTCGGCGAGGTGATGCGCGAACGCCCCGAGATCGTCGAGCGCCGGGAAGCCCTCAAGACCGTCCCCGAGGACGCGGCCTACTACGACCGCATCCAGCTCGGCGAGATGATCGCCCAGTCGCTGGAGGACAAGGCCCGCGGCGACGCCGAGTACGCGCTGGACCGGCTGGCCCGGCACGCCGAGCGGACCATCGCGCATCCGCCGCGCCGGTCCGAGGAGATCCTCGACGCGGCGTTCCTGGTCCGCCGGGACCGCCGGGCGGAGTTCGACCGGGCCGTGGACGAGCTCGGCCAGGAGTGGAACGGCCGGGTGCGGCTGCGGCTGCTGGGTCCGCTGCCCCCGTACGACTTCACGGGGCACGCCGAGGAACGGGGCGGCTGAGGTGGGCCTGTTCACCGGCCTGGTCACGCTGCCGCTGGCCCCCGTGCGGGGAGTGATCCGGCTGGCCGAGCTGATCCAGGAGGAGGCGGAGCGGGAGCTGTACGACCCGATCCGCCTCCGCCAGCGCCTGGACGACGTCGCCGCCGCCCGCGAGGCCGGCGAGATCTCCGACGAGGAGGCCGACGAGATCGAGCGGGAGCTGGTCGAACTGTTGATGAATCCGCCGGTGAGGAGGGACTGACCGATGGCCGGCACGCTGGCGCGGGCGGCCCGGGAGGCCATCCGCCAGGTCGAGGAGATGACCGGCCGCCAGGTCGAGGGCGTCACCGCGACCCGGCGCACCGAGAACGGCTGGGTCGTGGACGTGGAGGTGGTGGAGACCCGCCGCATCCCCGACACCGCCGACATGCTGGCGGTCTACCAGGTCGAGCTGGACGGCGACGGCGAGGTGACCGGTTACCGGCGCGCCCGCCGCTACCAGCGCGGCCGGGCCGACGACGACTAGACGACCGGAGGGGGAACGCATGTCCCAGGTCGAGTGGGCCGGCCCGGCCGCGTCGGCGCGGTCCTCGGCGCGGTCCTCCGAGGGCCGGTACCAGCCGGCGAACCTGGCCGACCTGCTGGAACGGATCCTCGACAAGGGCATCGTGATCGTCGGGGACATCCGGGTGAACCTGCTCGACATCGAGCTGCTCACCATCAAGATCAGGCTGCTGGTCGCCTCGGTGGAGCGCGCCAAGGAGATGGGCATCGACTGGTGGGAGCACGACCCGGCGATCTCCTCCAAGGCCCGCCGCGAGGCCGAGCGGGAGCGGCGGGACGTGCTCGAGGAGAACCGGATGCTGCGTGAGCGGCTGGCCGCCCTGGAGGCGCGGCTGTCCGCGCCGCCGGAGGTCGAGGCCGGGGACGGCGCGTCGGACGACGGCGCGTCGGACGAGGCCGCGGCCGGCGCATCACGCAGGACCGGCGCCAAGACCTCGGCCAAGAGCAGCGCCAAGACCGACGCCGAGACCACCGCGAAGACCGGCGGGACCAAGCGCAGGACCGCCGCCGACAGCGCCGGGGAGGAGGACGCTGATGAGTGACCAGGGCGTCTACCTGTACGCCGTCGCCACCGGCCTGAGCGCCGGGGACCTGGCCGGCGTGCCCGCGCTGGCGGGCGGCGCCGTCCGCGTCGTCGAGCACGACGGCCTGTGCGCCGTGGTCAGCGACGTACCGCTGCACGAGTTCGGCGAGGAGCCGCTGCGGGAGAACCTGGAACGCCTGGAGTGGGTGGAGGAGACCGCCCGCACCCACCACGAGGTCGTGACCGCCGCCGCTCAGGCCGCCTCCGCCGCCGCGCCGGTGCGGCTGGTCACGGTCTACCGCGACGACGACCGGGTCCGGCGGCTGCTGGACGAGCGGCGTGCCACGTTCACCTCGGCGCTGGAGCGCATCGACGGACGCGGCGAGTGGGGCGTCAAGGTCTACGCCGCCGAGCAGGACGACGCCGAGCCGGCGGAGTCCGCGCCCGTGGACTCCGCCAAGCCCGGGACCTCGTACCTGATGCGCCGCAGCGCCCAGCGCCGCCGCCGGGAGGACAGGTCCCGCAGGCTGGCCGAGCAGGCCGAGGAGCTGCACGAACGGCTGGCCAAGGTCGCGGTGGCCTGCCGCCGGCATCCGCCCCAGGACCCCAGGCTGTCCGGCCGCTCCGAGCCGCAGCTGCTGAACATGGCCTACCTGGTCGACGACGTCCGGGCCGACCGGTTCACCGGCGCGGTGGAGGAGGCCGCCGCCGCGACCACCGGGCTGCGGGTCGAGGTGACCGGGCCGTGGCCGGCGTACTCGTTCATCGAGCTGGACGGGGAGGTGGACGGTGCGGGGCGGGATCGTTGACGTCGTGGACGCTCCGCCCGGCGAGCGGGTCGCGCTGGTCGACCTGCTGGACCGGCTGCTGGCGGGGGGCGTGGTGCTGGCCGGGGACCTGGTGATCTCGATCGCCGAGGTGGACCTGGTGCGGGTGTCGCTGCACGCGCTGATCACCTCCATCCGGGAGGAGAGCGCCGCGGACGGGGAGGCGCCGTGACGGCCCGCCCGGTGCGGCGCATCGAGACCGATCCCGAGCAGGTCGAGCGGGATCTGGTCAAGCTGGTGCTCACGCTGGTGGAGCTGATCCGCCAGCTGATGGAGCGGCAGGCCATCCGCCGGGCCGAGGGCGGCGACCTGGCCGACGAGCAGATCGAGCAGATCGGCCTGGCGCTGATGCGGCTGGAGGAGGCCATGCAGAAGCTGCAGGACCACTTCGGCCTCGACCAGGCCGACCTCAACCTCGACCTCGGCCCCCTCGGCACCCTGCTGCCCGAGACCGGCTGACCCGGCGCGCCGATGGATGACCCAGGTCACACCGTGCTCTAATAAGACGAACCGGGCGCTCGAGTCGTTCAGCCGGAGGCCGCCACCGGCCGCCCCGGCCGGTCTGTGGAGCGAGGCCGATGGGAGTGGACAGTGCGCTGCGCAGCCGCCGTGCCGTGCTGCAGCGTGAGTGGGCGTCGTGGCTGGAGGGCGCCGGCCGGCTGAGGGTGCGGGCCGAGATCGCCGACTCGTGGCGGCGGTCCATCAGGGCCGTCGACCCGGCACGCCCCGCCGCCCCGGTGGACGACGAGGCGGACCGGCGGTGGCCGGACTCGCCGCTGCACGACCCGGTGCTGGCGGTCTCCGACGAGCTGAGGACGGTGGCCGAGGACGCCGGGTTCGTCGCGGCGGTCACCGACGAGTCGGGGACGATCCTGTGGACCTGCGGCGGGCGGGTGATGCGCCGCCGGGCGGAGGCTGTCAGCTTCGTTCCCGGCGGGCGCTGGGACGAGCAGTCGATGGGCACCAACGCGCTGTCGCTGGCCCTGCGCACCGGGAGGCCGCATTCGGTGTTCTCCGCCGAGCATCTGGTGCAGGCGCTGCACGGCTGGGTCTGCTACTGCGCGCCGATCCACGGGCCGGACGGGCGGGTGCTCGGCGTGCTGGACATCTCCACCACCTGGGACCGTTCGCATCCCCTCGGCCTGCCGACGGTGCGGGGCCTGGTGTCGGCGATCGAGGGCAGGCTGGCGACCCGGCTCGGGCGGGGCGGGCTGATCCAGGGACGGGCCGGATGGCGGCTGGACTGCCTCGGCGGGGCGGAACTGCTGCACGGCGGGGCTCCGGTCAGGCTGCGGCCCCGGCAGATGGAGATCCTGACGCTGCTGGTCCTGGAGGGGCGGGCGCTGTCGCCCGAACGGCTGTACGACGCGCTCTACGGCGAGCGCCGGGTCAGCGTGGCCACCCTCAAGGCCGAGGTCTCCCACCTGCGGCGGGCGCTGCGCGGGGCGCTGTCGGTACGGCGGTACGAGCTGACCGAGGATGTGGGGTGCGACGCGGTGGACGTGCTGCGGGCGCTGCGGGCCGGGCGGCTGGACGAGGCGCTGGACGCCTACCGGGGGCCGCTGCTGCCCGAGTCGGACGCGCCGGGCATCGCCGGCTGGCGCGAGCACATCGACGTCGCGCTGCGGGAGGCGGTGCTGCGCGATCCCCGGCCCGAGCCCGCGCTGCGGTACGGCGAGCTGCATCCCGAGGACCTCGCCGTTCACGAGCACGCCCTGAGCAGGCTGGGGCCCGGTGACGCGCGGCGCGGGGTGGCGCTGGCACGGCATCGCGCCGCCCTGTCCGGCTGAGCGCCGCGCCAACCTTCCGCCAACCTCGCCGTCGCATCGTGTTCCCCGTCACATTCCTTGTTACGACGGCGAGGAGAACGTCATGGTCTACCTGCCTCCGGGCCGGGACGGCGCGATCGTCCAGTACGCCGCCCAGTACGACAACTTCATCGGCGGCGAGTGGGTGCCGCCGGTGGAGGGGCGGTACTTCGACAACCCCTCCCCCGTGGACGGCAAGGTCTTCACGCGGGTCGCCCGTTCCGGCGCCGCCGACATCGACCTCGCCCTCGACGCCGCGCACGCCGCCGCCGACAGGTGGGGCCGCACCTCGCCCGCCGAGCGTTCGGTCATCCTCAACCGGATCGCCGACCGGATCGAGGAGAACCTGGAGAGGCTGGCCGTCGCCGAGTCGTGGGAGAACGGCAAGCCGGTCCGCGAGACGCTGAACGCCGACCTGCCGCTGGCGGTGGACCACTTCCGCTACTTCGCCGGGGTGGTCCGGGCCCAGGAGGGCGGGATCAGCCAGATCGACGAGGACACCGTCGCCTACCACTTCCACGAGCCGCTCGGGGTGGTCGGGCAGATCATCCCGTGGAACTTCCCGCTGCTGATGGCGACCTGGAAGCTGGCCCCGGCGCTGGCGGCCGGCAACGCGGTGGTGCTCAAGCCCGCCGAGCAGACCCCGGCCAGCATCCTGCTGCTGGTCGAGCTGATCGCCGACCTGCTGCCGCCGGGCGTGGTGAACGTGGTCAACGGCTTCGGGGTGGAGGCCGGCAAGCCGCTGGCCACCAGCCCCCGCGTCGCCAAGGTCGCCTTCACCGGGGAGACCACCACCGGCCGGCTGATCATGCAGTACGCCGCGCAGAACATCATCCCGGTCACGCTGGAGCTGGGCGGCAAGAGCCCCAACATCTTCCTGCCGGACGTCATGGCCGCCGACGACGACTTCCTGGACAAGGCCGTCGAGGGCTTCGTGATGTTCGCGCTCAACCAGGGCGAGGTGTGCACCTGCCCGTCCCGGGCGCTGATCCACTCGTCCATCTACGACGAGTTCATGGGCCGGGCGCTGGAGCGGGTCCGGGCGATCAAGGGCGGGAACCCGCTGGACCCGGAGACCATGATCGGCGCCCAGGCCAGCAACGACCAGTACGAGAAGATCCTGTCCTACATCGACATCGGACGGCAGGAGGGCGCCGAGGTCCTGGCCGGGGGCGGGCCGCGGACCGTGCCGGGCCTGGAGGGCGGCTACTACATCGAGCCGACCGTCTTCAAGGGCAGCAACGACATGCGGATCTTCCAGGAGGAGATCTTCGGCCCGGTGGTGTCGGTGACCACGTTCGACTCCCCCGACGAGGCGCTGAAGATCGCCAACGAGACCCTGTACGGGCTGGGCGCCGGGGTGTGGACGCGGGACGGCGGCACCGCCTACCGGTTCGGCCGGGCCATCAAGGCGGGCCGGGTGTGGACGAACTGCTACCACGCCTACCCCGCGCACGCCGCGTTCGGCGGCTACAAGCAGTCCGGCATCGGGCGGGAGAACCACCGCATGATGCTCGACCACTACCAGCAGACCAAGAACCTGCTGGTCAGCTACTCCCCCAAGGCGATGGGCTTCTTCTGATGCACGACCGGACCCCGCGTGGGCCGGCTCGCCCGGTGCCGGCCCACGCGGCCCCGCCCCGCCTGGAACGGGTCCGGCTCACCGAGGCCGCCGAGGAGCTGCTGCGGCGGCTCGAGGACAGGCACGGCCCGCTGATGTTCCACCAGTCCGGCGGCTGCTGCGACGGCAGCTCCCCGATGTGCTATCCGCGCGGGGAGTTCCAGGTCGGGGCGTCCGACGTGCTGCTCGGGCATGTCGCGGGCGACACGCCGTTCTGGATGAGCGCCGCCCAGTACGCCTACTGGCGGCACACCCACCTGACGGTGGACGTGGTGCCGGGGCGCGGCAGCGGCTTCTCGGTGGAGGCGCCGGAGGGGGTCCGGTTCCTGCTGCGCTCGCGGCTGATGACGGACGAGGAGCTGGAACTGCTGGAGGCCGAGCCCCCGCTGCCCACGGGTGCGTCCGTGACCTGATCCCCGCCGGATATTCGGTGGAACGGGCGATCCGGGCGCCGCTAGCCTCGCCGTGCGCGACGGTCGTTCACGGGGGGCAGGGGCATGCGAGTGCACTATCCGCGCACTCCGCACCTGCCCTGGTCGCCAGGGGTGTCGGCGGACGACGTGCGGGCCGGGAGCCTGGCGGGGCTGGTGGGACGCGAGGTCGTCGTCACCGAGAAGCTCGACGGGGAGAACACCACCCTGTACGCGGACGGGCTGCACGCCCGTTCGCTGGACTCGGCCCACCATCCGTCGCGGGCCTGGGTGAAGGCGCTGCACGGCAGGATCGCCCGGCTGATCCCGCCGGGGTGGCGGGTGTGCGGGGAGAACATGCACGCCCGCCACTCGATCGCCTACGACGATCTGGAGAGCTGGTTCTACGCCTTCTCGGTGTGGGACGGGGACCGCTGCCTGGACTGGGACGCCACCGTGCGGTTCGCGCGGCGGCTGGGGGTGCCGGTGCCGCGGGTGCTGTGGCGCGGGGTGTTCGACGAGAAGGCGATCCGGGCGATCAAGCCGGACACCGCACGGCAGGAGGGGTACGTCGTGCGGACCGTCGAGGGGTTCTCCTACGACGAGTTCCCCCAGCGGGTGGCCAAGTGGGTCCGCAAGGGGCATGTGCAGACCGACGAGCACTGGATGTTCGGCCCGGTGGTGGAGAACGGGCTGGGCCCTGCGGCGGCGCTGTGGGAGGTGCGGTCCGGCGGCGCCCCGGACGCCGCGGCACTGCTGACGGCATTGGGGATGCCCGAGGTCGAGGCGGACGAGGCGGCCCTGGCCGACGTGTACGGGCGACTGGATCTGCTGGGCCGGTCGGGGGACGCGCGGCTGGCGGGGGCGCTGGCGGCGCTGCTGCACGGGGCGTACCGGTCGTGGCTGGGGCCGCGGCTCGTGGCGCCGCTGGGGATGCCGCCGGCGCGGCGGGTCGCGGACCTGGTGGGCCTGCACGGCGCGCTGCACCGGGACTTCCCCGACGACGGGCGTCGTGCCGGGCTGGCGCGGATGGGGCTGGCCGCCGACCTGGGGGTGCTGCACGCGGTCTCCGCCGCCGCGCTCGCCGGTCGTACGGACGAGGAGGCCGCCGAGGCCCGCGAGCAGGTCGAGTGGTCGATGTTGCACGCCGAGGACGCCGGGCTGCTCGGCGAGGCCCCGCTGGCGGGACTGCGAGAAGGCGTACGCGAGGCGCTGACCGGCGTGCACTGCGAGCGGGACGCGGCGGACTACTGCTGGGCGGAGATCTGCGAGGCCCACGTATTGGGGCGGGGACCCACCGCGGCGACGGCGCTGACGCTGACCAGGCGATGGGACGACGACGGCTTTCCCCGCCTCATCGTCACGGTGGGTCCTTCGGGCAGCGGCAAGAGCACGTTCGCCCGTTCGCTCCCCGGCGTGGACAGGGTCGTCTCGATGGACGAGCTGCGGGAGAAGCGGAGGTCCCGGGCCGACCAGCGGGCCAACGCCGAGGTGCTGCACGAGGCGCTGGACCGGCTGGACGAGGCGCTCCGCGACGAGGAGACCGTCGTCTGGGACGCCACCGCGCTGAACCGGCACCAGCGCTCCCAGGTGCAGGCGGTCGCGCGTCGCCGTCAGGCGTTCGTGACGTACGCGGTCCTGATGGCGCCGGAGGAGACCCTGATGCGGCGCAACCTCCGGCGCGAGCATCCGGTGCCCCCGGGCGTGCTGGCGCAGCAGATCCGCCGGTTCGACCCGCCGTATCCCGGGGAGGCGCACCGCACCTGGTACGTCGGGCCGGACGGCGGGATCGGGGACGTCGCGGGGACGCTGGACGAGGAGTGGTGATGCGCACCAGCGAGGAGGTCTACCACCGGATCCGCTGGGATCCGCGGTTCGACCCCGCCCGGTTCACGGTGGGGGTGAACGTGCGGGGCGCGGACACCAAGCGGGTGCCGCTGCCGTCGTTCGTGCCGGGCGGCGACATCCCCTGGCACCGGGTGCTGTTCTTCGAGGCCGACGGGGAGATCGTGTGGGACCGGTCGACCGGCCGGGACGTGCTCGACTCCTCCCCCGCCGGGCGGACCGCGCACCGGCGGCTGCTGCGCGAGCCGTTCTTCGCGCCCCGGACGCCGATCGCGTTCGACCCGGCGAACGGGTGGCGGCCCGCGCGGATCCCGCCCTTCCCGCCCTCCGCGTCCGGTCCCGCCGCGATCCGGGTGCTGACCTGGAACACCCTGTGGGACCGCTACGAGGCCGACCGGATCGACACCGCCCGGCGCAGGCCGTTGCTGGTGGCGGAGCTGGAGCGCGCCGACGCCGATGTGATCGCGCTGCAGGAGGTCCAGCCGGAGCTGCTGGCGCTGCTGCTGGCCGCCCCGTGGGTCAAGGCCGGGTACGCGCTGAGCACCGGCCCGTCGGCGCGGGACGTGGCCGAGTACGGGCTGGTGCTGCTGAGTCGGCTGCCGGTGCTGGAGGCGGGCCGGGTGGCGCTGGGGCCGCACAAGGCGCTGGACGCCGTCACGGTGGCCGGTCCGGCCGGGCCGCTGGCGGTGGCGGTCACCCATCTGACCAGCGACCACGCCGAGGAGGGAGCCGCCCGCCGGGACGCCGAGCTGGCCCGGCTCGCCGAGGCGCTGGGATCGGTGGAGGCCGACCTGGTCGTGCTGGGCGACTTCAACGACGGGAGCGAGCTGCCCGCCAGGACGCTGGGACTGCGGGACGCCTGGACGGAGGCGCACGGGCCGCGGGACACGACGGCGACGTTCGATCCGGCCGCGAACCCGCTGGCGGCGATCACCTCGATCAGGGGCCGCGCCGCCCGGCTGGACCGGGTGCTGCTGCGCGGCGCGCAGATGTCCGTCGCCCGGGTCGAGCTGCGCGGGGACTCCCCCGCCACGGAGGACGGCCTGTTCCTGTCCGACCACTACGGCGTGCAGGCGGACCTGACCGTGGGGACCGCCGAGGACGGCGTGTCGGACGCGCGGCCGACGCCCCGGACGGCGGTGGCGTGGGTGCCTCCGCGGGAGGTGTGGCCGGTGATCCAGCGGGTCCGCGCCGAGCACGATCCGGCGTTCGACCGGTGGCCGCCGCATGTGAACGTGATGTTCGGGTTCGTGCCCGAGTGCGATTTCGAGGAGGCGGCCCCGCTGGTGGCCGAGGCCGCCGCCGGGGTCGCGCCGTTCACCGCCCGGCTGGAGGGGATCGGCTCGTTCGCCCACCGCGAGCACTGCACGGTCTGGCTGGACCCGGCCGCCGCCGGAGACGAGCCGTGGCAGGCGCTGCGCGGGGCGCTGGAACGCGCGTTCCCCCGCTGCCGGGGCCGTTTCCGCCAGTACGTCCCCCACCTGACCCTGGGCACCGCGCCCACACCCGGCGCCCTGCGGCCGGAGCTGCCCGCCATGTCCGTGCGGGTCGGCGAACTGGTGCTGCTCTCACGGCGGGGCTCCGAGCCGATGCGACCACGCGCGACCGTGGCCCTGGGCACCGGCGAGATCCGCTGGCTCGACGACGACCCGCCCCGGGCAGAACACCCGCACGCCGCTGCCGCCCCGGCGACGACCGATGGCGGTACGGGTGCCGACGTGACCCGGGGGCTCGCTCCGGTCTCTGGGGCCGACACGGCGGGTGAGCTCGTTCCGCATGTCGTCGCCCGGCTCCGGGAGGCGTTCGGGGATGGCGTCGTTCATGTGACGGGGTCGCGGCGGCTGGGGTGCGCGTTGCCGGGGGCCGACCTGGACCTGGTGGTGGCGCTGTCCTCCGTGGAGGGCGTTCGCGAGCGGGTGGCGGCGGCGATCCCGGAGGCGAGCGGGCTCCGCAGGGTGGTGGCGGCGACCGGAGCCGGGCTGCGGATGCGGGTCGGGGCCCTGGACGTGGACCTTCTCCTGGTGGAGACCGGGGACATCCCGCCCGGCGAGGCGGTGGCCCGGCGGAACGAGCTGGACGAGGCGGCGGCGATCGCGCTCGGCGGGGTCTCCGACGCGGACGCGGTGCTGGAAGCGGCCGGGGACCGGCGGGAGGAGTTCCGGTGGCTGGCCCGGCGGGTGAAGGCGTGGGCCAGGGCGAAGGGGCTGGACGCGGCGCCGTTCGGCGGGCTGCCGGGCATCGCCTGGTGCGTGCTGGCGGCGCGCACGGTCCGTGACGCCGCCGCGGGCGACGACCTGCTGCGGGAGTTCTTCGCCCGCTGGGCGGCCTGGGACTGGCGGGATCCGGTCGGTCCCGAGGACGTGCCGCCGGGCGACGCGCCCGTGCGGATCTGCACGCCCTCCGCGCCGTTCCGGCTGTGCAGCGAGCAGGTCGGCGCGGGCGGGCGGGACCTGCTGACGGCCGAGCTGTACGCCGCCTGGGAGGCCCTGGAGTCGGGGAACGAGGCCGCGCTGACCTCCCCGCCGCCGATGCACCGGCGCCACGCGGCATGGGCCGTCGTGACCGTGCGGGCGGACCGGGACGACCGGTTCGCCGAAAGGCTGGGACGTGTGCGGGGCCGCATGCCGTCCCTGCCGGCCGCCCTGGAGGACGCCGGGATCCGCGACGCGCACGCCTGGCCCCGCCCGTTCGAGACCGGCCCCCGCCTGGCCCGCTACGCGGTCGGGCTCGGCCGCCGTCCCGTGGACGCCGCCGCCCTGTCGGGCATCGCCGCGTCCTGGGCGGCCGGCCTGCACGGCGTGACGGTCGAACGCAGGGAATGCGGCGAGGTCCCCACCCTGCGGTGATCGGAAAGGCCGAGGACCCGCCCAGTGGCTGGACGGGTCCTCGACGGGTGACGCCGATGTGCGGGTCGCCTCTCGGCGAAAGGCACAACGCGGCTCCAGCCGAACGGTATTCCGCGAAGGCGATAGGTGAGGCCCGGGGACACCAGGCACACCGGCGACATGGAGTAGAACCCCCGGCCGGGCGGGATTGTTCCCGGCGGCGGGAAACTTTCCGACGATCCCGCCGTCGGCCCGCAGGACCCGGCCGTTCCCGCCGTGACGCGGCGTCGCTGCGGTAGTTTGCCCGGATGACTGAAGATCGTTCCCAGCGGCGGCGGCAGATCGGCTCGGCCGCGGTGCTCGGCGGGCTGGCCGGGGCCGCGCTGGCCGGGCATCGGGGGCGGCGCGCCGGGTGGGCGGGGGCGCTGGCCGGTGCGGCCGGGCTGGGGGCGGCCGAGGCGGTGGCGCGGGCGCGGCAGCGGCCCGGCCGGATCCCGCCGCTGTGGTCGCGGATCGCCTCCGGCACGGCGGTGGCGGCCTCGCTGGGCTGGGCCGGCGGCAGGCTGACCGGCGCGGGCCCGGTGCTGGTGGGGACCGCGAGCGGGACGGTCACCGGGGCGCTGGGCGTACGGCCGCAGAAGGTCGCGATGGGCCCGGTGCTGGGCGCGGCGGTCGGCAGGGGCCTGGCGGGACGGCCCGCGCCGGTGGTGGCCGCGGCCACGGTGCTGACGTACCGGGCGCTGTCGGCGCTGGTGTTCCGGGACGAGCAGGTCAGCCTGCTGGCGGAGCGGGTCCCGGCGGAGGAGCTGCCGTTCGTGGTGCCGCTGGAGGCCCGTTCACGGTACGTCGGCACCGGCTACGTGCGGGACCTGGCGGAGGCGATCGGCGGGACGTACACCGCCGACGCCTCCGACGTGGGCATCGTGGCGTCGCTGGACGAGCTGGCGGGCCCGGAGTTCGACCCGGCCGGGGTGGACGGACCCGCTGGTGCGGGAGTTCTACGAGCACACCACCCGCTTCACCCTCGACATCGTTCCGCGGTGGCGGCTGTGGGTGCGGCCGGGCTACCTGCTGTACCGGACGCTGGTGGCGCGCCCGCTGGGGCAGGCCAGCGTGCCGACCAACCAGCGGGAGGCGCAGCGGGGCATGCGCAGCCGGATCGACACGATCACGCCGGAGGACTCGGACGTGATCGCGGTGCGCGGGTGGATCCGGTCGTTCGCCGACACCGACGAGCCGATCTACGTGGGGATCTACACCACGTACCGGCATGAGGGGCGCGGTTATGTGAGCGTCGGGTTCCCGGTGCCGCAGGGCGGCTTCACCGCCACGCTGCTGCCGCTGGACCGGCCGGGCGGCGGCCTCACCCTGACCAGCCGCAGCGACCTGGCCCATCCCGGTCACTATCTGACGTTCGTGGATCCGCAGACCCGCGACCTGACGACGCTGGCGGTGCACGGCTTCTCCGAGCACCTGGACGTGTACGTGGAGAACGGGGAGCTGAAGGCCGAGCACGCGTTCCAGCTCTTCGGGACCCCGTTCATGACCCTGCACTACCGGATCCGCCGCAAGCCCTAGCGGACCGGGTTGCCCCGGAGGTTGCCCTCGCCGCACGGCCAGACGCCGGTGTCGATGGGCGCAAGGTCGGTGCGGGCGAAGAAGAACCGGCTGCCGACCTTCCAGTCCTGGGTGAGGGTGAACGCCAGCAGGCCGCCGTCGAGCAGCAGCATCCGTCCGGTGCCCTCCCAGCCCTCGGCGGTGTGCAGGGTGCGGACGTTCAGGTCGGGGTCGACGGTCTGCAGACGCCCGTCGCGGAAGAACGCGGCCCTGCCGTCAGAGCTGAGCACCGGACCGGCCGTGTAGTAGCCGGGTAGCACCGGGCCGTCGGTCATGCTCGCGTCCCGGTGCAGGCGGCGCACCCGGGAACGGGACGGCAGGACGTTCTCCAGCTCGATGACGCGGGTGCGGCCCCGGCTGCTGACCAGTGGGCGGCCGTGGCTGGGCCACTGGAGCACCACCCGGCCGTCCCGGTCGTACAGGCTCATCTCGAACGCGCCGTATCCCTGTGCGCCGATGTAGAAGGACCCCGGCCCGGCGATGGCGCGGTCACCGGTCGGCATGGGCGGCGTGGTCCACAGGTGCTCCCCGGTGTCCACGTCCAGGCAGTGGCTCAGGCCGATGCCGCTGGAGTAGTCTAAGAAGGTCGCCAGCGCCCTGTCACCGGACACCAGCAGCCCCTCCCGGCCCTCGACAAGCATCGAGGTGGGGGTCCACGGGCGCATGGGCCGCATGCTCTGCGAGTCGCCGATGCGCATCTCGACGACGCCCCGGTAGGACAGGCCCGGCACGGGCAGCTCCGTCGACCAGCGGCGCTTCCCCTCGCCGTCGAGCCGTTCCACGCGGACGCCCCGGTACGGCTGGGAGCCCCAGGCCACCAGGAACCCGTCGTCCAGGATCACGAACGCGCCGAGCATCTCCTCCGGCAGCGCCCCGTCCGGCTCGATCCGGCGCCCCGGCGTCCCGTCCGGCCCGACTTCGCACAGCACCCGCCGGTCGATGAACCAGATGCCGCCGTCCGGGGACACCCGGAGATCGGCGCCCCAGACCACCTCGCGGCTCCATCGGAGCGCGCCGTCCAGGTCCACCGCGCACAGCAGTCCGCCGCCCAGGTCCACCGCGTCCCGCTGTCCGATGTCCGGGCGTCCGCACAGCGCGTACACCGGGCCCTCTCCCCCGGCGGCGGCCAGAGAGGCGGCGTTCCCGGGCAGGTGGACGCGTTCGAGCGTGGTCGCAGGGGGCATGGCGCCCGATCGAACCACCGGGGCGGCGGGTGAGCAAGCACACGTTCTCGATACATCAGTGCATCGGATACCTTGAGCCATCGGATACATCAATGTATTGAATCTGGGGGAACGGCATGGCGACGCTCCTGTACCGGCTGGGGCGGCTGTCCGCCCGGCGCCGGCTGGCGGTGATCGGGATCTGGCTGGTCCTGCTGTCCGCCGCCGTCGCCGGGACGGCGGCCTCCGGCGCGCAGACCGACGACGAGTTCCGCATCCCGGGCACCGAGTCCCAGCAGGCCCTCGACGTGCTGGCGGAACGCTTCCCGGCGGCCTCCGGCACCTCGGCGCAGATCGTCTTCGTCGCGCCCGAGGGCGGCACGGTCGCCACGCCGCAGGCCAGGGCCGCGATCGGCCGGGCCGTCTCCGCCGCGGGCACCGCCCCGCAGGTGGCGGCCGTGGTCGACCCGTTCACCGCGCGCACCGTCTCCCGCGACCAGCGGGTGGCGCTCGCCCAGGTGCGGTACCCGGTGGAGACCGCCGAACTGGACGACGGCTCCCTGGAGGAGCTGGAACGCCGGGTCGCGGTCGCCGGGCGGGCGGGCCTGCGCGTGGTCGTCGGCGGCGACGCCTACCAGGCCACCGGCGTCCCGGTCGGGGCCAAGGAGCTGGTCGGCGTCGCGGTCGCGCTGGTGGTGCTGCTGGTGACGTTCGGGTCGCTGCTGGCCGCCGGGATGACCCTGGTGGCCGCGCTGGTCGGGGTGGGCGTGGGACTGGCCGGGCTGCTGTCGCTGACCGAGCTGGTCACGCTGTCGTCCACCGCCCCGACGCTGGCCCTGATGATCGGGCTGGCCGTGGGCATCGACTACTCGCTGTTCCTGCTGTCGCGGCACCGCGCCCAGCTCGCCGGGGGGATGAGCGTGCCGGAGTCGATCGGCCGGGCCACCGGGACCGCCGGCGGCGCGGTGGTGTTCGCCGGGCTGACCGTCGTCATCGCGATGGCGGGGCTGGCGATCGTGCGGATCCCGTTCCTGACCGTGATGGGCCTGGCCGCCTCGCTGACCGTCGCGATCGCGGTGGCCGTCGCGATCACCCTGCTGCCCGCGCTGCTCGGCCTGGCCGGGGAGCGGCTGCGGCCCGAGCCGGGCTCGCGCGCCGCCCGGCTGGCCACCGGCGAGGGCTCCGGCTCGCTGGGCGAACGGTGGACCCGGCTGGTGATCGCCCGCCCCGCCGTCACCGTGCTCGCGCTGGTCCTGGGGCTCGGCGTGCTGGCGCTGCCCGCCCGCGACCTGAGCCTGGCCCTGCCCGACCACGGGCGTTCGTCCCCCGAGACCGGCGAACGGCAGGCGTACGACATCATCTCCGCGAGCTTCGGGCCGGGCTTCAACGGGCCGCTGATGCTGATGATCGAGCCCGGGGCCTCCGGCGAGGCCGGCCTGCCGCAGGCCGCCGGCCGGGTCGCCGCCGCGGTCGCGCGGACGCCGAACGTCGCCGGCGTCTCCGCGCCGCAGCTCAGCCCGGCCGGGGACGCCGCGATCGTCCAGGTGATCCCGCGCACCGGCCCCGCCGACGAGGCCACCGCCGACCTGGTCCGCGCCATCCGCGACCGGTCCGGCGAGCTGGAGCGGGCCACCGGCACGACCATCGCCGTCACCGGCAACACCGCCGCCGGCATCGACGTCTCCGACCGGCTGTCGGACGCGCTGCCGCCGTTCGCCGCCGTGGTGGTGGGGCTGGCGCTGGTGCTGCTGACGCTGGTGTTCCGGTCGGTGGTGGTGCCGGTCAAGGCCGCCGCCGGGTTCCTGCTGTCGGTGGGGGCCGCGTTCGGGATCGTGGTCGCGGTGTTCCAGTGGGGATGGCTGGCCGAGGCGTTCGGCGCGCACACCACCGGGCCGGTGATCAGCTTCCTGCCGATCATCGTGATCGCGGTGCTGTTCGGGCTGGCGATGGACTACGAGGTGTTCCTGGTGTCGCGGATCCGGGAGGACTTCGTGCACGGGGCCGCCCCCCGCGAGGCCGTCGTGACCGGTTCCCGGCACGCCGCCCGGGTGGTCACCGCCGCCGCGCTGATCATGTTCTCGGTGTTCGCCTCGTTCGTGACCACCGAGGACGCGGTGGTCAAGCCGATGGCGCTGGCGCTGGCCGCCGGGGTGCTGGTGGACGCGTTCGCGGTGCGGATGACGCTGGTGCCGGCGGTGCTGGCGCTGGCCGGGCGCGCCGCCTGGTGGCTGCCCGCCCGCCTGGACCGGGCGCTGCCCCGCGTCGACGTCGAGGGCGAGTCGCTGGCCGCCGCGCCCGCCCCGTCCGCCGCCCCCGAGCCGGCGGGCCTGCGCCGATGACCGCGCAGGCTACGCTGCTGGCGTGACGAGCGCAGGTCCCGGTTCCGAGTCCAAGCCCAGGCGGGTCACCAGGCGCCGGGCCGAGACCCGCCGGCGGCTGCTGGACGCGGCCCTGGACGTGTTCGCCGAACGGGGCCTGCGCGGCGCGAGCATCGAGGAGGTCTGCGACCGGGCCGGCTACACGCGCGGCGCGTTCTACTCCAACTTCCGCACCCTGGACGAGCTGCTGCTGGCGGTGGCCGACGACCGCTGTGAGCAGGCCCTGCGGCATCTGGGCGAGATCCTGGCCGCGCCCGGCCTGCTGGAGGGCGACGGCGAGGCGGCGCTGGAGAAGGCGGTCGACACGGTGCTGTCGGCGATGAGCCACGACCGCCGCTGGTGGCTGGTGGAGACCGAGCTGGTGCTGCACGCCGCCCGCGACCCCCGGGCCGCCGTCGAGCTCCGCCGCCAGCGCGACCGCTTCACCGAGCAGCTCACCGCCCTGGTCGCCAAGGCCGTCCACCAGGCGGGCCGCACGTTCGTCACCCCGCCCGAGGACGTCGTCCGCGTCATCGTGGCCCTCCACGACGGCGCCCTGGCCCAGCGCCATCTGGAGCCGGACGCCGCCGCCCCCGGCCGCCTGGAACGCCTGGCCCTGCCGGTCCTGTTGCGCCACTTCACCAGCGCGGGCGGCTGAGCCGGAAAGGCCCGTGGGCCCGCTCCCGGCGGGGACTGAGCGGGCCCACGGAGTCCGTGGTGTCAGGACGCGTAGTCGTTGAAGTTCACGGTCACGGTGTGGCTGGACGAAGGCCAGTTGGGGATGGCGAGCCGGACCGCCCGGCCGGTGCCGCCGCGCTGGACGGTCTCCAGCGTGACCGTTCCGCTCGCGTTCGCCGACGCCTGCAGGAACACGTCGGTGGCGGTCATGAACGGCAGGGTGTCGAACAGCCCGAACGAGCTGCCGGGGTTGGAGCGCCGGTCGGAGAACCGGTCGAAGACGAACAGGCCGATGGCGCGCTTGTCGCGCGGGGCGGTGCCCTCGTTGATCACGGAGACGCCGTTGACGGTGAGCCGGTCGCCGTTCGCGCCCTGGTCGCCCCACCACTCCTTGTTGCGGTAGGCCAGCAGCGCCACGTGGTTGGGGCTGCGCTGGATCAGCCGGTCCACGCCCGTGCCCGGGTCGGAGCTGAGCAGCCGGACGCCCAGGTCGGTGCGGCGGAACGGCTCGAAGTACAGGTGGTGCTCCTGGGTGGTGTCGGCGCGGGTGAGCCGGAACTCGTAGTGGGCGCCGCCGCTGCCGTTGAACGGACCCCACGAGCCGTCGGCGGCGACCCGCATCGTCGTGACGGGGGTCTGGCCGGTCCGTCGTCCGGTCGCGGGGTCGATCTGGAACACGTCGATCGAGGCGTTGCCGGGAGGGACGTTGCTGGGGAAGCGGACCGCCTTGCCGGCGATCTGGATCTGCCCGCTCTGGGCGACCACGTCGGTGGTGCGGGGGCGCTCGCCGGTGAGGAACTCGTACATGGCCGCGAACGTCGCCGGCGAGGAGGCGTTCTCCACGTGCGACTCGTTGTTCATGTGGACGTTGGTGGCGCCGGTGATGGACGCGGTCTCACGGCCCTCGGCCCACACCGCCAGGGTCGGCACGCCGCCGGGCGGGGAGGTGGCGGTCATGCCGTCGATGTTGACGTACCGCGCGACCTTGGCGGCCCGCTGCGCGGAGCTGTTGAGGTACTCGTGCGAGATCGCGGTCCCCATCGAGTGCCCGGCCAGGTCGACCTTGTCGGCGCCGTGCCGCTGCCGGACCTCGTCGATCTTGCGGTCCAGCTTGGTGATCACGTCTTCGCGGGACTCGTTGGTGAACAGCGAGTCGTAGTCCACGAAGTCGACGTAGTCCGCCGGGTAGCCGTTGGAGGCGAACCGCTTGGCCTGGGTCTGGAACTGGCTGCCGGAGCCGAAGAAGCCGTGCACGAACACGATCGGCCGCATGGTGGCGGCGCGGGCGGCGTCACCGATGGCGGGCGCCATCGAGACCGCCAGGGCCAGCACGGCCAGCAACACCAGCGCCAGACGCGCGGCGGGGGATGTTCGGCCGGTGAGACGCATGTCGGATCCTCCTGCGCTGAGACGGATGCCTGTTTTGTAGGCATCCGGGGCGGCCGACGCCTCGGCGCAGCGGACAAACTCCGCCCGGACGTTTGTCAGCGGGCCGAGTCCCCCGCCGGTGAACTCGCGTCGCTCCCGTCACGGCGGTCCCGGATCACGGTGCGGGCGCCCATCGGCCGCTGTGCGCCCGCACAGCCGTTCCCGCTTCTGAAATGTCCCGGCTCGTGGAACGATGTTCGGCCCGGGAGACACCGAGGTGACCGAACTCCGGAGGATCCAGTGGCGGCGGCGTACACCTCCAAGGAGCACCTGGTCATCCAGACGGCGGTGCGCGGGCTGTACGACCGGCTGCCGCAGCTGACCGACCGTCTGGTGGAGGAGATGCGGCGCGGGCAGGACCCGCCGCCCGGCGACGACCGCTCGTTCTGGAAGTCCACCTACCTGGGGCTGCACGCCGTCCTCGACGCGGTGGCCTCGCGCGGCGGCCGGCGGCCGGACCTGAACTTCGCGCGGCGCATGGGCCGCGGGTACGCCGAGCGGCGGATCCCGCTCGACACCGCGCTGCGGGCGTACCGGCTGGCGGGCTCCGTCCTGTGGGACGGCATGGTGGACGTCATCCGGTCGCGCCACCCGGACGACCTGCCGGTGCTGGTGATCAGCGCCCGCCGCACCTGGCAGATGATCGACGAGCTGTCGGTGGCGGTGTCGGAGTCCTACCGGCAGACCGAGCGGCGGCTGCGCGACGCCGACGGCGAGCAGGGCTACCGGATGCTGGACCTGCTGCTGGACGGGCGCGGCGACGCCGAGACGGCCCGGCGGGCGGCCGCGGCGCTGGACCTGCCGCCGCACGGCCGGTACGCGGTCGTCGCGGTGCCCGCCGCGGGCGTCCGGGCCGGGGACGGGCTGCTGCCCGAGGAGGCCGAGGGCCTGCGGTTCGTGTGGCGGGCCCGTGGCGACGCCCGGTACGGCGTGGTGCATCTGGGGTCGGCCGGGCTGGACGCCGTGGAGCGGGCGCTGCGGCCGCCGCCGGCCCGCGACGCCGGCATCAGCCTGGTGGTGGAGTCGCTGACCGGGCTGGCGCGGGCCCGCCGGCTGGCCGCGATCGCGCTGCGCACCTGCGCGGGCGCCGGGCCGCGGATCAGCCGGCTGGACCGCCACCTGCCGGAGGCGCTGGTGGCGGTCCAGCCGGAACTGGCCGGTCACCTGCGGGACGCGGTGCTCGGCCCGGTGCTGGCCCTGGAGCCCGCCGAGCGGGACGTCCTGCTGCGGACGGTGCGGGTCTGGCTGGACTGCGCGGGCTCGACGACGGCCGCCGCCGAACGCCTGTACTGCCATCGCAACACCGTGCTGAACCGGCTGCGCCGGGTCGAGCACCTCACCGGCCGCCGGCTCGCCGACCCCCGCCAGGCGGTGGAGCTGGCCCTGGCGGTGGAGGCGGTGCGGCTCGGCTCAGCGGGCGCCGCGGCGCAGGCCGCGCAGGAAGCGCCACAGCGCTGAGCGGGGCTGCTCGGGCCGCGGGGCGTCCGGCTCGGGCTCGAACACCGGCTGCGGCGCGGGCGACGGGACGGGCTGCGCCGGGCGGGGCGCCAGCTCGTACCGGACCGGCAGCGAGCGCAGGCCGCGCATCAGCGGGGACGAGCGCCAGGGGAGCTGGTCGGGGGGCAGGGTCAGCGACAGCGCGCCGAAGCGGGCGAACAGCCGGTCGATCGCGGTCTCCACGATCATGGTGGCCAGCTCGACGCCCAGGCAGTGGTGCGGGCCGGCGCCCCAGGCCAGGTGGGCGCGGGTCTGGTAGACGCGGTCGGCCCGGTCCAGGCCGGCCCCGCCGGTGAACGCCGGGTCGGCGTGCGCGGCGGCCACCGACAGCATCACCGGCTCGCCCGCCCTGATCAGCCGGCCGCCCAGCCGGACGTCGGTGGACGGGCAGCGCATGGTGAGGTTGGCCATCGGCGGGCTGGCCATCGCGACCCGGTTGACGGTCTCCCGGATCAGCCCGGCCGACAGGCTGTCGCGGACCCCGGCGCCGCCGTTGATCACCTCCACCACGGTGTTGTTGATCAGCACGCCGGGGAAGTCCCCCGCCACCCCGACCAGCATCATCAGCTCGCGGGACAGCTCGTCCACGGTGAACTCGGGGCGGGCGGCCAGCATGTGGGAGGGGAAGTCGTCGCCGGGCCGGGCCATCTTGGCGGCGGCCAGCTCGGCCAGCGCGGCCAGCAGCCGTTCCAGGGCGGGGCCGGAGTCGGGGCCGGCGTCCAGCACCCGCCACATGTCCATCAGCACCTCGTCGCCGGCGCCGTTCGCGAAGCCCAGCAGCCGGTCCACCACCATCAGCGGCAGCGGCCGGGCGTACTGGGCGGACAGGTCGGCGAACCCGCTGCCGCCACTGCCCTCGGTCATCACGTCGATCAGCTCGTCGGCGTACCGGGCGGTGGCCGCCCGCAGCTCCCTGGCCTGCGGGGAGGCCGGGTCCTGGAACGGCCGCAGCGCCGCGTGGTAGGCGCCGCGCAGCTCCTCCAGCCGCCGGCCCTCCTGGAAGACCACGTGGTCGACCTCCAGGGCGGGCAGCAGCGGCCAGTCGCGCGGCACCCGGCCCTCGGCGTAGTCCCGCCAGGCGTCCAGCCGCTTGCTCCAGACGCGGTCCCGGTTCTGCATGACCTCCAGCACCTCGGCGTAGCCCAGGGCCAGCCACACCGGCACGCCGAGCAGGTCGACCGGGGCCACCGCGCCGTGCCGGGCCCGCAGCGACTCGTAGACCAGGGCGGGCCGGGCCTCGTAGTCCCGGGTGATGAGGGGGTCGGTGGCCAGCTCGCGCAGGGACGGCCGCTCGGTGGACGACGGATCGGTGGCTTGGACGGGCCTATCCATCACGTTCCCTCACTTCGATCGCAGATCGTCTGCGAATCCATCGCTCCCACCCCGAGACGAGCGCTGGATCGACAGTCAGGCGAATACGGGCGACCAAATCTAGCGTGACTGGAGGGAAAATTGTGGCACATCCGATTCGTCCGATCGCGTGCCGTAACGGAGGCCCCCGCTAGCGGCCCAGCACGCGGCGCACCCCGGCGGCGATCTCCAGGTCCTCCCGGGAGGTGACGACGAGGGTGCGGACGGCCGCGCCCGGGGCGGTGACGTCGGCGTCGCCGCGGACGGACCCGTTGGCCCGCTCGTCCACCGCCACCCCCAGGTACGCCAGCCCCTCGGCGACCTCCCGCCGCAGCTGCGCGTCGTGCTCGCCGACCCCGCCGGTGAACACCAGCGCGTCCAGGCCGCCCAGGGCGGCGGTCATGGCGGCGACGCAGGCCCGCAGCCGGTGCAGGTAGACCGCCAGCGCCAGCCGGGCGTCGGCGTCGCCCCCGGCGGCGCGCCGCCGGATCTGCCGCATGTCGCCCGTTCCCGCCAGCGCCTGGAGCCCGGAACGGCGGCTGAGGGCCTCGGACAGCTCCTCGGCGGAGATCCCGTGCTTCATCAGCCACAGCACCAGGCCGGGGTCCAGGCTGCCGGGCCGGGTCGCCATGACCAGCCCGTCCATCGGGGTGAAGCCCATCGTGGTGTCCACCGACCGGCCCCCGGCGACGGCCGCCAGCGACGCGCCCGACCCCAGATGGCACACCACCAGCCGCAGCGCGGCCGGGTCGGCGTCCAGCATCTGCCCGGCCCGGCGGGTGGCGTACGCGTGCGACAGCCCGTGGAACCCGTACCGCCGCAGCCGGAAGCGGTCGCGCCACTCGGCGGGCAGCGCGAACGTCGCGGCGGCGTCCGGCATCCCGGCGTGGAATGCGGTGTCGAAGCACGCCACCGCGGGCGCGTCCGGCAGCTCCCGCCGGATCTCCCCCAGCGCGTACAGCGACAGCGGCTGGTGCAGCGGCGCCAGGTCGGCCAGCTCGTACAGCCGCTTGGTCACGTCGTCGTCGATCAGCACCGGCCCCCGGTACTCCGCCCCGCCGTGCACGAACCGCACGCCGACCGCGTCCGCCGGGGGCAGGCCCGCCAGCGCGCCGGCCAGCACCTCGCCCTCGCGCTCGGCCGGGCCCGTGCTCAGCTCGGCGTGCCCGACCAGGGAGTCGTCGTCCTCCAGGATGCTGATCTTGAGGCTGCTGGATCCGGGGTTGACCGTCAGGACCCGCATCGGCCGTTCCTCTCCTCTGGCAGGGCCTCTAGTAGGGCCAGCTCCAGCCGGTGATGTCGGCGGGGTCCTGGCCGTGCTCGCGGGTGTGGTCGCGGTGGCGGCGGCGCTCGTCCATCATGTGCTGCCGCACGTGCCCGGCCCGCCCGCCGAGCTCGGGCACCCGGTCGATGACGTCCATCACCAGGTGGAAGCGGTCCAGGTCGTTCATCATCACCATGTCGAACGGCGTGGTGGTGGTGCCCTCCTCCTTGTAGCCGCGCACGTGCAGGTTGCCGTGGCCCCTGCGGCGGTACGTCAGCCGGTGGATCAGGTACGGGTAGCCGTGGAACGCGAAGATGATCGGCCTGTCGGTGGTGAACAGCGCGTCGAACTCCGGATCGGACAGCCCGTGCGGATGCTCGGCGGCGGGCTGCAGCCGCATCAGGTCCACCACGTTGACGACCCGGACCCGCACGTCCGGCAGGTGGCGGCGCAGCAGGTCGACCGCGGCCATCGTCTCCAGCGTCGGAACGTCCCCGGCGCAGGCCAGCACCACGTCGGGGTCGGCCCCCGAATCGGTGCTCGCCCACTCCCAGATGCCGATGCCGCGGGCGCAGTGGGTGACCGCGTCGTCCATCGACAGCCAGTTGGGCGCGGGCTGCTTGGCGGCCACCACCACGTTGACGTAGTCCCGCGAGCGCAGGCAGTGGTCGGCCACCGACAGCAGGGTGTTGGCGTCCGGCGGCAGGTAGACCCGGATGATCTCGGGCTTCTTGTTCATCACCACGTCCAGGAAGCCGGGGTCCTGGTGGGTGAAGCCGTTGTGGTCCTGCCGCCACACGTGCGAGGACAACAGGTAGTTCAGCGAGGCGATCGGCTGCCGCCACGGCAGGCTCCGGGTGACCTTCAGCCACTTGGCGTGCTGGTTGAACATCGCGTCCACGATGTGGACGAACGCCTCGTAGCTGTTGAACAGCCCGTGCCGCCCGGTCAGCAGGTAACCCTCCAGCCAGCCCTGGCACAGGTGCTCGCTGAGCACCTCCATCACCCGGCCGGACGGGGCCAGGTGCTCGTCGGTGTCCAGCCGTTCGGCCTCCCACACCCGGTCGGTGACCTCGAACACCGCGCCGAGCCGGTTGGAGGCGGTCTCGTCCGGGCCCATGATCCGGAAGTTGTCGGGATTGCGGACGATCACGTCCCGCAGGAACCCGCCGAGCACCCGGGTGGGCTCGTCGAACGTGGTGCCGGGCGCCTCGACCGGCACCGCGTGGCCGCGGAAGTCCGGCATGACCAGCGGGCGCAGCAGGAGGCCGCCGTTGGCGTGCGGGTTGGCGCTCATCCGCCGGTCGCCCTCGGGGGCCTGCGCGCGGACCTGCGGCACCGGCCGGCCGTCCTCGTCGAACAGCTCCTCGGGCCGGTACGACCGCAGCCACGTCTCGAGCTGGGCCAGGTGGTCGGGGTCGTCGCGCACCCCCGACAGCGGCACCTGGTGGGACCGCCAGGTGCCCTCGACCGGCAGGCCGTCGACCTCCCGGGGACCGGTCCAGCCCTTCGGGGTGCGCAGGATGATCATCGGCCAGCGGGGGCGGGCCCCGTCGTGGCCCTCGCGCGCCGCCCGCCGGATCGCGGCGATCTCGTCCATCGCCCGATCGAGGGTCTGGGCCATCTCCCGGTGCACGGTCTCCGGGTCGCTGCCGGACACCACGTAGGGCTTGTGGCCGTACCCCTCGAACAGGGCCAGCAGCTCGGCCTCGGGGATGCGGGCCAGCACCGTCGGGTTGGCGATCTTGTAGCCGTTCAGGTGCAGGATCGGCAGCACCGCGCCGTCGCGCGCCGGGTCCAGGAACTTGTTGGAGTGCCAGCTCGCCGCCAGCGGCCCGGTCTCGGCCTCCCCGTCGCCCACGATGCAGGCCACCACCAGCCCCGGGTTGTCGAACGCGGCGCCGTAGGCGTGCGCGAGCGCGTACCCCAGCTCCCCGCCCTCGTGGATCGACCCGGGCGTCTCGGGGGCGACGTGGCTGGGCACCCCGCCGGGGAACGAGAACTGCCGGAACAGCCGCCGCATCCCCGCCTCGTCCTGCGACACCTCCGGGTAGACCTCGCTGTAGGTGCCCTCCAGCCAGGCGTTGGCCACCGCGGACGGCCCGCCGTGCCCGGGGCCCATGATGTAGATCATGTCCTGGTCGCGGGCCCTGATGACCCGGTTGAGGTGCGTGTAGCAGAAGTTCAGGCCGGGCGAGGTGCCCCAGTGGCCCAGCAGCCTCGGCTTGATGTGCCCGGCCGTGAGGGGCTCGCGCAGCAGCGGGTTGTCCAGCAGGTAGATCTGCCCGGCCGACAGGTAGTTGGCGGCCCGCCAGTGCGCGTGCAACGCCTGCAGTTCGTCGTCGGTGAGGGCGGGCGCGGTCGGTGTCGTCACGTCGGTCATGGAGCCGTTCCTCCGTGGTCGGTGCCTCCAGGACGGGCACGGCTCCGCCCGTCCCGCGCGGGGGACGCAAGCCGACCTGCCCGCGATCGGGCGGAACGAACCTCCCCGGCGCGGCCGGGGCGCGGTGAGCGCGGGATCACGCGCATGCGACCATGTCGGGCAAAACCGAAGGGGATTCGAGATGCCGGACGAGACGTCGGAGGAGATGCCGGACGCCCGGGCCGCCGCCGCCCAGATGTTCGCCCTGGAACCGCTGGACGGCGACGCCTTCGTGATCGCGCCCGACGGGCACGGCCGGGAGCGGCTGTTCGGCGGGCAGGTCGCCGCGCAGAGCCTGCGCGCCGCCTGCCTGACCATCGAACCCGGCCGCCCGCCGCACTCGCTGCACGCCTACTTCATCCGCCCCGGGATGCCCGGCGAGCCGCTGCGGCTGGACGTGGACCGCACCCGCGACGGACGGGCGTTCTCCACCCGGCACGTGACCGCCAGCCAGGGCGGCAAGCCGATCTTCGAGATGGTGGCCTCCTTCCACGACCCCGAGCCCGGCTACGACTGGCCGCCCCCCGAGCCGCCGCGGGTCCCCGGCCCCGAGGGACTGCCCCGGCCGGGGGTGCTGCGGCTGATGCGGCATCCGCGGATGTTCGACATCCGGCTGGTGCGCAGGCCGCCCGCGGACCGGTTCCCGCTCCCCCACCCGTTCTGGATCCGGGCCTCCCAGCGGCTGGACGACGACCCGGGACTGCACGCCTGCCTGATCACCTACCTGTCGGACATGGCGGTGGTCAGCAGCGCCCGCGCACCGGGCTCACCGCGCGACCTGGCGCAGGCGGTGACCCTGGACCACGCCGTGTGGTTCCACCGGCCCGCCCGCGTCGACGAGTGGCTGCTGTACTCGGTCGACCCGGTCACCAACCACGGCGCCCGGGGCCTGGCCCGGGGGTCGCTGCACACCGCGGACGGCGTGCTGGTCGCCTCGATCGCCCAGGAGGCGCTGCTGCGCCCCGCGACCCCACAGGGCTGACCCGTTCTCGACCGGGCCCCGGCAGGAGGGCCGGGCGACCCCCGGCTACCACGGTGGGAGCAGCCGGCCTCGCCCCGGCTGCTCCGCACGGGTGACCCCGCGATCCTCCGACCATGCGACGACGGCCCCCATGCCGTCCGGCGACCCTGCGGGTGTCCGTTCCAGAGAGGAAGCCCGCGATGTCCGTCGTCGAACGTCCCGCACGCACCGCCACCGGCAGAACGCGGCTGACCCCGCGAGCCCGCAAGGCCCTGCTGCTCACCCACGTCCTCGCGTCGGTCGCCCTGGTCGGGGAGGTCTGGGCGCTGGTGGTGCTCAACCTGACCGCCACGCTGACCGGCGATCCGGGGCTGGCCGAGTACGCCTACCGGCTGCAGACGCCGCTGGTCTTCGCGGGCGGCATCCCGCTCAGCATGATCTCCCTGGCCAGCGGCATCACACTCGGCCTGGGCACGCACTGGGGCGTGCTGCGGCACGTGTGGGTGGCCGTGAAACTGCTGCTGCTGGTGGCCACGATCCTGGTCGGCGCCCTGCTGTCCGACCCCGAGGCGCTCGCCGCGGCCGCCGAGGTGACGGCCCGGCGGCAGTGGGAGCAGAACGCCGAGGTCGCCGTCCAGTTCGCCATGCTGCTGGCCGCCACCGCGCTGTCGATCTACAAGCCCAGGGGGCGCCTGCCGCGCCGCCGGACCCGGAACGGTTCGGCCGCGCGTGACTAGACTGCGTTCGGCACGGCCCCGCATCCGGGGTCACGGCCGGGCCAGGCTTGGTGGGGTTCACCGCTCCCATCCGGTTCCGGCGACCGGTCCGGGCCGATACATTCGGTCCGGTCTTGTTCGCACGGTTTCACACTCCCCTTAGGCCGGTGCTGGCAAGGTGTGTGTGCTCTTTGAGGTGTCGTCTAGCCGGAGACAGTGAGGAAAATGCCCGAGGATGACAAGCCGGGCGGCGGCGGGTCGGCCCCGGCCCCGCGCCTGAAGGCCAAGCTGCCGAGCGCCCAGGGCATCAAGCGGCCGGACTTCACGCCGCACGGGATCAGCGCGGGACGCGACCGCCGGATGCCCGCGCGCCCGTCCCCGCTGACCGCGGCGCAGGCCCGCAAGCGGCGGCGGATCACGATCGCCGCGCTGCTGGTGGTGGCGCTGGCGGCGGGCGGCCTCGGCTACTGGTGGTTCACCCGCCCCGGCCCGACCCTCGAGGTCACCGGCGCGTTCGGCAAGGAGCCCAAGGTCGAGATCCCCGACGAGGTGCGGCCCACCGGGAAGCACTCCGCCAAGGTCCTGATCCAGGGCAAGGGCGCCAGGCTCGCCGCCAACGACCTGGTGTACCTGCACTTCGCCTACTACCGCTGGCCCGGCACCAAGCCGTCCCCCTCCGCCGGGACGGGCCAGGGCGAGGGCGAGGGCCAGGACAACGGCAAGATCGCCAGCAGCTACGCGCAGGGCGGACCCCGCGGGCTGACCGTCGGCCGCAAGGACGCCACCGGCCTGGACAAGGCCATCGACAAGGCGCTGATCGGCCAGCCGGTCGGCAGCCGGGTGATGGTGGAGGTGCCGCCGAAGGACCTCGGCCAGGCCGCCGCGGAGTTCGGGCTGGCCAAGAACGACTCGCTGCTGTTCGTGCTCGACCTGGTCAAGGCGTTCCCCTCGGTGCTGCCGGACGAGCAGAAGAAGTTCGACGAGGACGGCCTGCCCACCGTCGAGGCCAAGAAGGGCCAGGCGCCCGAGGTGAAGGTGCCCGACGAGGAGGCCCCCGACAAGCTCGTGATCAAGACCCTGATCGAGGGCAAGGGCCCGGCCGTGGCCAAGGGCGACCAGGTGATGACCAACTACAAGGGCGTCATCTGGGACTCGGGCAAGGAGTTCGACTCCAGCTGGAAGAACGGCTCCCCGCAGCCGTTCGAGATCGGCACCGGCAAGACCATCCCCGGCTTCGACAAGGGCCTGGTCGGCGTGAAGGCCGGCAGCCGGGTCATGCTGGTCCTGCCGCCCAAGGAGGGCTACGGCAAGGAGGGCAACGAGCAGGCCGGCATCAAGGGCGACGACACCCTGGTGTTCATCGTGGACGTCCTCGGCACCGCGCCCAAGTGATCCAAGATCGTCCTGCCGAGACGGCGGCGGACTCCCGGCCGGGGGTTCCCGCCGTCTCGCCGTTCCGGTCGCCCGCCGCGTGACCGCCCGGACGCCGCCCATCCCTCCGCACCGTCCGGACGGCGTCCGCGACAACCATCGGAAAGTGTTGACCGTCATGAATGTGGAAGCCATCGAACGTGAACGTTGACGTACCGGCACAGCGGACGACCTCGGCGGACATCCGTCACTGGAACATCACGGGGGGCGAGTGAGCAGCAGCGGCAAGGGCGCCGACGAGACCAGGTCCGGTTCTCCGGAGGACCCGCCGCCCCCCGCCCGGGCGGACGGCGAGCCCGCCGTCCCCGCCCCAGACCCCCCGGCCGCCCCGGATCCGGCCGCCCAGAACCCACCCGCCGTCACCGGCCCGTCCCCCACCGACCAGATGCCCACCGACCCCGAGCCCACCGAGCCCACCGAAGCCCCGGCCCCCACCGAGCCCACCGTCGTCTCCGACGCGGACTCGGTCACCGCCAACGCCTGGTGGAAGACCGTGGAACTCCCCGAGACCCCCGCCGATCCCCCGGCGCCCGCAGAGGAGAACCCTCCGAGCGAGGCCACGGCCGTCGACCTCCCACCCCTCCAGGACACCGCCGCACCGGCAGCGCCCCCGACGACGGACGAGCCGACAGACGACGCGCCCGTCGACGGCCCGGCGTCCTCCGCGGAGAACGTCTCGGATGAGGCGACAACCGCCGATCCTCCGGCCGCCCGCGACGCCGACCCGCTGACAGCGGCCCCGGCGGCGGACGAGCCCGCGGACGACACGACCATCGACGACCCGCCCCTCCAGGACACCGCCACATCGACGGCGGCCTCAGAAGAGAACGCCCCGAACGAGGCCACGGCCGCCCACGACACCGACCCACCGGCGGCGGACGAGCCGGGAGACGACGCGGTGCCTCAGGGTGCCGCCACGGGGGCGGGGGCCTCGGAGGAGAACGCCTCGGCCAAGACCACGGTCGTTGATCTCCCGGTGCTCGAGGAGGACGACCCGGCGGCGGCCTCGCAGGAGGATCGGTCGGCGGACGATGCGTCGGCCGGTGCTGCGGCGTTCCAGGACGCCGGCACGCCGGGGGCGGCCTCGCAGGGGAACGCCTCGGGTGAGGCGACTGCCGTTGATCTTCCGGTGCTCCAGGGGGACGGGGCGTCGGGAGGCTCCTCGGCGCTCCGGGGTGCCGCCGCCGTGGGGGCTGCCGGGGCGGCTGCGGGAAGTGCTTCCGGTGGGGGTTCCGGGAGCGGTGTTGCCGGGGAGGACCAGGACGCAGGCGGAACGGAAGCGAACTCCGAGGCCGCCGCGGACGTCAGTATGGGAGAGGTCGAAGACCAGAAGACCGGCGAGCCGGAGGGGGACGCGGCTGTGGGGGCGGCTGCGCAGGAGGCAGGAAAGGACGGCAGGGGCGGCAGGCGGCGCAAGGAGCGCGGCCGGGCGGCGCGGATCACGCGCCGGGTCGCCTTCGCAGTGCTGGGCTTCCTGCTGCTGGCGATCGCCGCGTTCACCGTGGCGTACCTGCTGACCCCGGTGCCCTCCCCGCAGGAGGACGCCGTGGCGCAGGGGCCGGAGTTCTACTACAGCGACGGCAAGACGCTGATCGCCAAGATCGGGGTGAACCGGCAGAAGGTCGAGCTGGACGCGGTCCCCGAGCACGTGCGCGACGCGGTGATCGCCGCGGAGAACCGCAGCTTCTACGAGGACCCCGGGGTGTCGGTGCGCGGCACGGTCCGGGCGTTCTGGTCGACCGTCACCGGCGAGCAGCTGCAGGGCGGCTCGACCATCACCCAGCAGATGGTCCGCAACTACTACCAGGGCCTCGGCCAGGAGCGCACGGTCAGCCGCAAGCTCAAGGAGATCATGGTCGCGCTGAAGGTGGACAGCCAGCGCGACAAGGACTGGATCCTCGAGCAGTACCTGAACACGATCTTCTTCGGCCGGGACGCGTACGGCATCCAGGCCGCCGCGCACGCCTACTACAACAAGGACGTCGGGGAGCTGACCAAGGCCGAGGCCGCCTACCTGGCCGCAGCGATCCAGCAGCCCACCCCGTTCGGCGACCCCACCGGGGAGAACCGGGCGATGGCCGAGGGCCGCTGGCGGTCGGTGGTGCGGGCGATGGTCGAGACCGGCGCGCTCGGCCCGGACGAGGCCGCCCGGATGACCTTCCCGGCGCCGGTCAAGCAGAAGGTCACCGACGTCCTCAAGGGCCAGACCGGCTACATGGTCCGGATCGCCCAGAAGGAGCTGCGCGAGCGCCGCGGCTACACCGAGGACGAGATCAACCGCAGCGGGCTGAAGATCGTCACCACCTTCGACAAGCGGCTGATGGACGCCGCCGAGAAGGCGGTCAAGGCCAACCTGCCCAAGGGCACCGGCAAGACCACCCTCACCGGGCTGGTGTCGGTGGACCCCGAGACCGGGCAGGTGGTCGCCTTCTACGGCGGCCGCGGCTATCTGGAGGAGCAGCTGTCCACGTCGTTCGGGCACTGGGCGCAGGCCGGGTCGGGCTTCAAGCCGATCGTGCTGGCCGCCGCGCTCGACGCCGGCAAGACGCTGAACAGCACGGTGAACGGGGCGTCGCCGCAGTACTACAACGGCCACCCGGTCAAGAACAGCGGCGGCACCAGCTACGGGTACGTCAACCTGGTCACCGCCACGCAGAACTCGGTGAACACCGCGTACGTGAACCTGGGCCAGGAGATCGGCCTGGACAAGGTCACCGACATGGCCGTCAAGATGGGCATCCCCGAGGGCCAGCTCACCCAGAACGACGCCAACAAGGCCCCGACGTTCCCGCTGGGCGTGGCGTCGGTGCGGGTGGTGCAGCAGGCCGGGGTGTACGCGACGTTCGCCGCCGAGGGCGTCTACCACACCCCGTACGTGGTCAAGTCCGTCAAGGAGCTCGACGGCGACGAGCACGAGTACACCGAGAAGGGCAAGCGGGCGTTCAGCGAGCAGATCGCCCGGGACGCCACGTACGCGATGACCAAGGTGGTGCAGGGCGGCACCGGCACCGCCGCCCAGCTGTACGACGGGCGGGACGTGGCGGGCAAGACCGGCACCACCGACAACGGCAACGCGCTGTGGTTCAACGGGTTCATCCCGCAGATGGCGACCTCGGTGGCGATCTTCCGCAGCGACAGCCCCACCAAGCAGGTCGACATCGGCGGCTACAGCGCGTACGGCGGCGTGCTGCCGGCGCAGATCTGGCGGTCGTACATGACCGAGGCCGTCAACATCAAGAACCTGTCGCCCAAGAGCTTCGGGCCGCCGTCCACCTACGCCTCCGGGGGCGGCGGGTACGACCCGTCGCCGGGCGGGGGCGACTCCACCGGCCGCCCGGACGGTCCCGGGAACGGGCCGGACCTGAGCCCGCCGCCCGGCGACGACGGGCCCGGCACCGGTGATCCGGAGGAGCCGGGCGGGCCGCCGGACGAGCCGGAGGAGCCGGAGGAGCCGGACCCGCCGTTCGAGCCGCCGGGCGGCGGAGGCGACGGTGACGGCGGCGGCGGCTTCCGCGGGCTGGGCGCGCTGCCCCAGCAGAGCGGAACGTCCGGTACCCGCCGCGCCTAGGCCCGCAGGACGGTCCCGCAGGACAGTGACGCGCCCGCCGCGAAGCCGCGGCGGGCGCGTCGCATGTCCGGGGTCACTCGCAGGCGCCGCCGAGCCGTCCGGGGGTCTGGGCGAGGGTGCTGTTGAGCGGGGCCGCGTCCCCGGTCGCCAGCGCCTTGGCGGCGGTGCGGAGCCGGGCGGACTCGTCCTTGAGTGCCTTGCGCAGGGCGGCGTCCTCGGCGGTGTCCGCCAGCGTGTCCAAACGTCCGGCGAGCTGCTCGGTGACCTGCTTCCACTGGGCCGGCTCGTTGGCGGGGACCTGGTTCAGCCGGCCCACGTACTCCTGGACGGCGCGCCTACTGTCGGCGCACACCTCGCTGGTGTTGCCGCCGAACATCGCGCAGCCTCCGGCGCCCACGGCCGCCAGCGCCAGCACCGCCGCCGCGGCCGACCCCCGCAGCGCACCCCCGCGCCGCACCCCGTAACGCATCGAACCCTCCCAGACTGGACCCCACCGGCGGTGCCCATCCTTGCGCATCCGCCACCTCGTGCGCGCCCGTCCCGGCCCAGGTGGAACGCGCCGTATCCGCCGCCTACTCTGAGCCGGAGCCCCCGTGCGCACGTCCGCCCGCCCGCTCGGGGGCGGGCGCTTGCTGTCCATTCGCCCGTGTAGCGTAAGCGGGTCCGTAAGTGTGCTCGGTGGCATGGGGGCGCACTGAGCCTCACAGGGGGTGGCGAACGTGGCCGACGCGTGGCGGCCGGCGAACGATCTCGAACACCGGATGCGGGACGCCGTGCAGGCCGGTGACCAGGAGACCTTCTTCCGGGTGCTGGCGGAGGCCGAGCTCGTCGTCCCCGTCCCGCCCGACCTGGTCGACGAGGTGCTGGCGGGACGGGCGCAGCCGCCGTGGCCGTCCCGCGAGGAGCACGGCCGGGTCCACGTGCTGGCGTTCACCTCGGCGGCGGCGATGCGGGAGAGCTTCGGCCCGGCCCACCGGCACTTCGTCACGCTGCGGTTCCGGGACGCGGCGGCGGGCTGGCCGGACGCCCGCTGGTGGCTGCTGGTCGACGCGGGCCTGCCGATCGAGGCCCGGCTGCCGTCGTGGTTCCTGACCCAGCTGGTCGAGGGCGACCCGCGCCCGCCGAGCGCCGGCCCGCTGTCCGCGCCCGCTCCGGCCCAGCCCGCTCCGGCCCAGGTCGCTCCGGAGACGGCGGCGGAGGAGGAGCGGCCGGCCCCGGTGGTGACCGCCCGGCACGCCGCCGGTGCGGCCAAGGACGCGCCCGAGCAGCCGTTCCAGCCGGCGAACGACGTGGAGCGGGAGCTGCTGCGGGCGCTGGCCGCCGACGACGAGGACGCGTTCCTCAAGGCGCTGGCCGGTGCGGAGGTGCTGCTGCCGGTGCCGCGGGACATGGACTACGCGCTCAAGCCGGGCCGCGCGGGCTTCCCCTGGCAGACCGGGGAGGTCGAGGGGCACACGGTGATCCCGGTGTTCACCTCGCCGGAGCGGATGCGCGACCTGATCGGCGACGCCGCGGCCGGGCAGGGTCCCGCCGAGCACATCACGCTGCCGTTCGCGGCGGTGGCGCGGTACTGGCCCGACCGGGACTGGGGGCTGGCGGTCAACGGCGGCACCCCGGTGGGGGCCATCCTGCCGGGCGACCGGCTGGCCGGGCTGTCGGAGTGGGCCGACGAGGTCGCCGCGCGGCGGGCGGCCGACGGGTTCGAGCCGCAGAACGACGTCGAGCGGCGGCTGGTCGAGGCCGCCGCCCTGCCGGACGGCGACGCGTTCCTCAAGGTGCTGGCCGGGGCCCAGGTGCTGGTGCCCGCCGACCCCGAGACCCCGTGGGGGATCCGCCCGGACGACCCGGAGTTCCCGTGGCGGCCGGTGCCGGTGCGGGGGGCGCCGGCGGTCCAGGTGTTCACGTCGCTGCGGTGGATGCACGAGGCGATCGGCCCGTCCCGGTTCGTCATGCCGGGGTTCTGGGAGGTCCTGGCGGCCTGGCCGGACGACGGGTGGACGCTGGTGGTCGACCCCGGCACCCCGATCGGCACGGTGCTGACCGCCGACCGGATCCGGGACCTGGCCAAGGCGATGACCCCGGCCGAAGCCCCCGAACCGGTCCGGGAACCGGCCCCCGAGCCGGTCCGGGAGCCGGCCCCCGAGCCGGTCCGGGAGCCGGCCGCCGCGCCGGTGGCCGACCGGCCGGAGGAGCCCGCGCAGGACTGGGTGCCGGCCCGGCCCACCGAGCCCCCCGCGCCCGCCGAACCCGCCACGCCCGTCGAACCCCCCGCGCCCCCCGCGCCCGCCGAGCCCGCCGCGCAGCGCGCCGAGCCGCTCGAGCCGCCCGCCCGGCCCGAGCCGGTGGAGCCGCCCGAGCCGCCGTTCGAGCCGGGCAACCGGATCGACCAGGAACTGTACGAGGCGGCGCAGGCCGGGGACACCGACGCGTTCCTGCGGGTGCTGCTGGCGGCCAACGTGCTGGTGCCGATCCCGGCGGACGCGCCGCTGGAGCTCACCCCGACCCAGCCGGAGTTCCGCTGGTCGGCGGCGATGCGGGACGCCGCCACGGTGCAGGTGTTCACCTCGCTGCTGCGGCTGCGCGAGGTGATGCCCGCCTCCCGGTTCGTGTACGCCGACTTCCGGGAGCTGATCCGGCACTGGCCGCGCCCCGACTGGGCGATGGCGCTGAACCCGGGCACCCGCATCGGCGCCTCGCTGGAGGGCGACCAGGTGCAGGCGCTCAGCGAGTGGGCGACCCGGGTGGGCCTGTTCCGGCCCCGGCCGCAGGTCCCGCCCGCCCCGGTGCCGCCGGCCTCGCTCGGCGCGCCCGCCCCGCGGCGCGACCCGCGTCTGGACGACCCGGCCGAGACGGTGTTCGACCTGCCGCCGGTGACCGACGACATGCCGCCGCCCGGCGACCCCACGGCCACCATGGTCGACGGGCCGCGCGTGGACGACCCACTGCGGACCACCGCCGACGCGGTGGAGGCCGCCGCGGGCGGCGACCCGACGCAGACGGTGATGGACCCGGCGACGGCCGAGGCGATGGCGCAGGCGGCGGCCGGTCCCGCCGGGCCGTCCGGACGGCCCGAGCAGCCCGAGCGGCCGGTGGCCGGTGCCGCCCGGCGGGCGCGGCCTCAGCAGGCACGCCCGCCGGAGCAGTCCGCCGGTCAGCCCGCCGTGCTGCAGAAGGTCGTCCCGCACGGCCATGTCGGCTGGTATCTGGAGCAGGGCTACGACCGGGTCGGCGGGTTCGTGCACCTGGTCTCCGACGTGGCCGAGCTGCAGACCCCGGCGCAGCTGTACGAGGTGCTCGGGCTGCTGTACGAGGACTCCCCGTTCTCCCTGGACGACGAGGGCGTGTACGTCATCCGCTGGCCGGGGTACTGCCCGGACCTGTACCGCATCCCGTTCGGCGGGCGCACCGAGGAGGAGGTGCGGTCCTGGGGCGAGGCCGGCTGGGTGCAGGAGCGTCCGCCGTTCCTGGGCACCGGGTTCGCCCCCGGCAGCGCCGGGTCGATCCGCGAGTACAAGGTCGACAGCGCCCGGCTGCCGTACGGGGCGGAGATGTACTACCTGGGCCGGGACGGGACCGAGCGGTTCGTCGCCATGTACGACCCGGACCGGCTGGCCTGGCTGCGGCCGGAGCAGGAGGAGGGTGACGGGGCCGCGGAGCACGAGGACAGGGCGGAGGTCGGCCGATGATCCGTGACGGGTACCTGGCGACCTGGCAGGGGGTCGAGTACGAGGCCAGCCCCGGCGCCGACGGCCGGGTCAGGCTCTACACCACCGGCCCCGCCGAGGGCTTCCGGGAGGTCCGGCCGGGACGGCACTGCCGGGTGGTGCCCGCCGAGGAGGTGGACTCCCTCCGGTACGTCCGCACGGCCTGCACCTGGCGCGGTGAGCCTTTCATCGTCGTCGGGGAGCACGACAACTGGTTGCGCGTCGAATATGCCGGCGGGCGCGCTCATGTGGCGGAACGGCTCGAACTCGACCGGATCGACCACGGAGTGTGGCAGGCCTGGGCGGCTCGCTCGGAAGTAGAGGATCTTCACGAAATATTCGTGTGATCCAGGTGACCCGGCCCCGGGTTGCCCGGGAGGATGATCCGTGTTGCGATGGTTGCGCACACCCAGTCCGGGTAAAGGCGCGGTGTGACGGAGCCCAAGGCGGGTCGTTCTGGTCGAAGGCGATCGACGGAGGTACGGGGGCGTGTTCCGATCGGCGGGCAACCCGATCGTGCTGGGACTGGGGACGGCGGCCGTCCTCGCACTGGGAGTCACCTACCCGGCCTGGGCACTGGACGACGCCTCCTCCAGCACCTCGCAGCCGTCCGGTGACGAGGCGTCGGACCGGGTGAGGATCACGTTCGCGGTGACGGAGCCGGTCCCCAGGGGCAAGGGGTTCGAGGTCAAGGTCACGGTCACTCCGCTGGAACAGCCCGAGCCGACTCCGACGCCATCGTCTTCCGAGTCGCCGAGTCCGACTCCGAAGCCGGAGGACCCCCTCGCCGGGATGAAGCTCGTTCTGAGGGCCCCGAACGTGCCGGCGCTCACCCTGTCGCGGTGCACCGTCGCCGAGCCCTGCGCGCTGGCGACCCCCGAGGACCCCGATGCGGCGGGTGACACGGAGACCATCCTCGTCACGATCCCCAAGAGCTACACGCCCAAGAATCTGACGCTGATCGCCAAGGTCACCGCCGAGGGCGTCGAAGTGGGCTCGGATGAGGAGACCGTGACGGTCAGGCAGCCGCCGCCCCCCTCGCCGACCAAGACCTCTCCCAAGCCCACCAAGACCCCGTCCAAGGACCCGGGGCGGCTGGACCGTTCCCCCACCTCGGGGTCGTCGGGCTCCGGCGGCGGTTCCTCGAGCGGATCGGGCGGCTCGTCGGTGTCCGGCGGGGTCGCCTACACGCCGCCCGCGCCCAACGGGTCGGCCGCCACGCTGCCGCCGGTGAGCCTGCCGCAGGCCGGCGCCCCCGCGCCCACGATCGCACCCGGCACGGCGGGCACGACCGGGACGGTCGCCCCGCAGACGGCGCTGCGCAGCGGCACCGATCCGGTGGCCTACCGGCAGGAGTTCGACCAGCTCGCGCGCACCCAGGCGGCCTGGCTGTCGGCCCTGGTCGTGGCGTTCTGCCTGCTGGTCGCCCAGCTCCGGCTGAACCGCGGCCGGACCGCCACCGCCGCCGCCCCGGCCCGCCGCCGCAAGGGCGCCCACCGCCGCCGCTGACCGGGCCGTTCCGGACGGTCAGGACCGCATCAGCCCGTAACAGGCGATGGAGGCGGCGGCCACCACGTTGAGGGAGTCGACGCCGCGGGCCATCGCGCCGGGGCTCATCGGGATGCAGACCGCCTCGTCGGCCGCCTTGAGCCAGCGGGAGGACAGGCCGTCTCCCTCCGTGCCCAGCATCAGCGCCACGCGTTCGCCCCACACCGCCTTCTCGATCGGGACGGCCGACTGGTCGGGGGTCAGGGCCAGCAGCCGGTGGCCCGCCGCGCGCAGTTCGCCGAGCCCGTGGTGCCAGTCGGTCATCCGGGCGTACGGGATCGCGAAGACCGCGCCCATGGACACCTTCACCGAACGCCGGTACAGCGGGTCGGCGCAGCGGGGCGACAGGACGACCGCGTCCACGCCGAGCGCCGCCGCGCACCGGAAGATCGCGCCGACGTTGCCGTGGTCCACCAGGTCCTCCAGGACGAGGACGCGGCGGGCGTCGGCGACGAGTTCGGGCACCGGGGGCAGCGGACGGCGGGCCATGGACGCCAGCGCGCCCCGGTGGACCGGGAAGCCCACGATGCCCTCCAGCACGGCGTCGTCGGCGACGTACACCGGGGCGTCGACGCGTTCCAGCAGGTCGGCCAGGGGGTCGAGCCAGCGCGGGGCCATCAGCAGGGAACGGACCGGGTACCCGGTCTCCACGGCGCGGCGGATGACCTTCTCCCCCTCGGCGATGAACAGTCCGTGCTCGGCCTCCAGGCTCTTGCGCAGCTGCACGTCCCGCAGCCGCACGTAGTCGGCCAGCCGCGGGTCGGCGGAGTCCGCGACGGTGATCAGGCGCCCCATGCCTCCAGTCTGCCGTGCCGGCCGGAACGCCCCGTCCGGTCAGGGCAGGCGGATGTCGGCGAACACGGCCCGGTGGTCGCTGCCCGGCACGTCGTGCACCGCCACGTCGCGCACCGCGCAGCGGCGGTCCACCAGCACGTGGTCGATGGTCAGGTAGGCGGGCAGCCGGGGGTCCCGCCAGGTGTGCACCAGGCCCTTGCCGACGCGGTCGGCGGCGTCGGCGTACCCGCGGTCGAGGAGGCCCCGCAGCTCGGCGTGGTCCAGCGTGGCGTTGAAGTCCCCGGCCAGGACGCGCACGGTCCCGTCGCCGGCGGGGGGCAGGGCGCGCATGTCGTGCCGCCACTGCGGGATGGCGGCGCGGGTCACCGGGGGCGGCGGGTGCACGGCGGTCACCTCCACCCGGCGGCCGCCGGGGAGGGTGAACTCCGCCCGGGGCATCGCGAAGACCGTGCCGGGCACGGCGGGCAGCGCCCGCAGCGGGTACCGCGCGTACAGGCCGGTGCCGCCGGCCCCGGTCCGGGCGTCCAGCACCTTGTGCGGCAGCAGCCTCCCCAGTCCCGCGCCCTCCAGCCGGGGCACCGCGTCCGGGGTCAGCTCCTGCAGGCTCAGCACGTCCACGTCGTGGCGCCGTACCAGGTCGCGCACGGCCTCCGGGTCGGCCTCCCCGAACAGCAGGTTGACGGTCAGCACCCGCAGCGCGGGGCCGCGCGCGTCCGGCTGGCCGCCGCCGACCGCCCGCGGCAGCACGCAGAACGCCAGCACCAGCATGACCGCCGCTCCGCCGATCACGGCGCGGCGGCGGCGCAGCAGCGCGGCGAAGGCGACCGGCAGCACCGAGGCGGCGGCGATGTAGGGGGTGAACGACACCGGCGGGGTGGCGGCCGCGCCGATCCAGGGGGCGCGGTCGATCCCCGCCAGCCGGGCCAGCGCCCACAGTCCCCAGCAGATCACCGCGGCCCAGGCCAGCGCCGAGACCCACAGGTCCGGCCGCCCCGCGGCCCGCGTCCGGTCGCGCTGAACGTCGTCCACCCGTCGCCCCCGTCTCCCTCGCCACTGCCCCCACAGAGTGTTGACGTCACGGTACGCGACGAAGTTTCCGCAAGATCAAAAACGGACTTTTCCGAACAAGCCGGTCAAAAGCCCGGCGGCCGGGTCCGGCAGGGGCGTACCATGCCGGGAAGGCCTCGCGGGAACCGGACGTACGCGACATACAGCAGAAGTCCATCGGGCGTGTGATCGGCGGCACGGGCGACCGCGTCCCACCGCGGCCCCCGGGCATCGTGGCCCGGCGCCGGGGAGACCCTCCACACGCTCATTGACCTGCGAGATCACGTCTTGCGGCGCTTTGTCACCGTACAACGGTGCGGCTACAGTGCCGGGAAGCATTTGGGACGGTATCTGGTGAAACGAGGACAGTCGTGAGCGGACGTCATCGCAATGACCTGCCGGACGAGCACGGCGAAGGCGGGCACGAGGCATCTGCTCCCCCGCCCTACGGCGGGTCCGGCGCGGACACGTCCGACTGGTTCACCCCCCGCGACACCCAGGGCCGACCCATCGCCGGGCGGTCCTCGGACTACGGCGAGGACCCGCTGACCTCGCCGCCGGGCGGCTCACCCGGCTATCCGGCCGGCGGCCCCTCCTCCGGCAGGTACCAGTCCCGCCCTTCCGGAGGGTACGAGCGTCCCGGCGGCAGCGGCGGCTACCAGCAGCCCGGCGGCGGATACGAGCATCCCGCGGGCAGCGGCGGATACGAGCGGCGCCCCGCGGGCGGCGGCGGCCATGAACAGCCCGGCAGGTACGACCGGCCCGCCGCGGGCGGCGGTTACGGACAGTCCGGCGGCTACGAGCGGCCCGGCACCGGCGGCTACGGGACGCCCGGCCGCCACGACGTGCCGGGCGCGGCGGGCGCGGCTGGTCGCGGGGGCTCCGGGGAGAGCGACATCCCCGACTGGTTCGGCACCGAGGGCGGCGGACGGCGGTCCGGGTTCGAGGCCGGCGGCTTCGGCGGCGCCTCCGACCCGGGCTACGGACCGGGGCGTCCCGGCGGTCCGGGCGCCGGCCGGGAGCCGGGCGAGCGCGATGAGGGCGGGTCCTTCGCCGGGGCCGGCTACGGCGCGTACGAGTCCATCAGCCGGTCCGACGGCGGCCCCACCCTCGGCGGGCGGTCCGGCGGCGGCCGGTCGGGCGGCGGCTCGCGCCGTTCCGGCGACTACGACAGCGGCGACTACGAGTACGGCCGGCGCCGCAAGCGCCGCGGCGCCGGGATGATCGGCCCGATGGCCGGCGCGGTCGGCCTGGCGCTGCTGCTGGGCGTCGGGGTGTACGCGTTCGCCGGGGGCGGCGGCTGCGGCGACGACGCGCTGTCCCTGGACGTGGCGGTGGCGCCGGACATCGAGCCGGCGGTCGCCAAGACGGTCGGCCGGTTCAACGACGCCGAGCACGAGGTCGACGGCAAGTGCGTCAAGGCGACCGTGCGGGCGGCCGAGCCCTCCGCGGTCTCCACCCTCCTGCAGGGGCAGAGCGTGGAGAGCGCGGGCAACCGGCGCCCAGACGTGTGGATCCCCGACTCTTCGCTGTGGGTCTCCCTGGTCCGCACCTCCGAGAAGGGCAAGGACGCGGTCCAGCCCACCAAGACCTCGGTGGCGCAGAGCCCGATCGTGGTGGCGATGCCGCAGCAGCTCACCCAGAGCCTGCGGCAGAACGGCACCATGACCAACCCGTCCTGGGACAGCCTGCTGAGCGTGGCGGGCGGCAGCCAGGCCGGGACGGTCACCAAGAACCAGCTCCTCCCGGCCAGGAGCGTGCGGCTGTACCTGCCCGACCCGTCCCGCAACGCGGCGGGCATGGGCTCGCTGCTGATCGCCAACACCCTGCTGGCCAACGACCCGGACCGGGAGTCGGTGCTCACCGGCATCGTGCGCAAGATGCGGGAGAACACCACCCCGACGGTCAAGTCGCAGTTCGCCTCGTTCCGCCGGGACCGCCAGGGCCGCTACCCGATCGCGCTGTCCTCCGAGCAGGCGGTGTGGGCGCACAACCGGGACAAGCCGCAGGAGCCCGCGGTCGCGATCTACCCCACCGAGGGCACCCTCCTGCTGGACTACCCGCTGGCGGTCAGCACCGCCGACCCGGCCCGCCGGCAGGCGGCCCGGCTGCTGGAGCAGGCGGTCAACACCGAGCCGGCCCGTGAGGACGTGCGCGGGCAGGGCTTCCGCTCCGCCGACGGCAAGGCCCCCACCACGTTCGACGACGACAGCGGGGTCGACCCGCGGCGGGTGCGCCAGCTGCCGGCGCCGCAGCCGGCCGTGGTCCAGGGGCTGATGCAGGCCTGGGCCAAGCTGTCGCTGGGCATGCGGATGCTGTCGGTGATCGACATCTCCGGCTCGATGCTGGAGAGCAGCGGCGGGGTGACCCGGATGCAGGCCACCGCCCGGGTGGCGCAGGGCGGGCTGTCGCTGATGTCCAACGACAGCGAGCTGGGCCAGTGGGTGTTCTCCACCGAGGTGGACGGAAGCAAGGACTACAAGGAGACCGTCCCGATCGGCCCGCTGGGCGAGCGGATCGGCTCCACCACCCGCCGTCAGCTGATCCTGTCCAGCCTGTCGCAGATGCGGCCCAAGCCGAACGGCGACACCGGGCTCTACGACACGATCCTGGCCGCGTACGAGCACATGACCGGCACGTACAAGCCGGAGTTCGTCAACTCGATCGTGCTGTTCACCGACGGCAAGAACGACGACGACAACGGCCCGACGCTGAACCAGACGCTGGACCGGCTGCGCGGGATGGCCGACTCCACCAAGCCGGTGCAGGTGATCATCATCGGCATCGGGAGCGGCATCGACGTCAACGAGCTCCGGCAGATCGCCGCGGTCACCGGCGGCAGCGTGTACGTGGCCAGGACCCCCGCCGAGATCCAGAAGATCTTCCTGCAGGCGATGTCGCGGCGCATCAGCAACTGATCCGTTCGTCCGGGGCCCGGCCCCGGACCCCTGATGAGCAGGTCAGGCGACCCTCGCTGCGATGCGGTCGCCTGACCTGTTCCCGTCTGGGCCCCCTGCCGGGCGCTCAGCCGGTTTGACGAAAATTGCGTGGAATCTCGTGTCAACCAGCGGAGTGCACCGGCCGTCCTGTTAGATGGAGGCCCGACGGGAGCGGGGCGTCGGGCCTCCACGCATCCCGTGACCGGTATCAAGCCCTCGAGTGCCGCAGCACGGGAGAATTTCACAGTGTCCGGATGGCCGAGCAGCGACCGCGACGACGACCGGCGTCTGACCGAGGCCCTGGCGGCGGGTGACATCGACGCCCTGACGCAGCTCTACGACACCCACGCCCCCAGGCTGTACGACTACTGCCACGCCCTGCTGCCCGACCAGGCCGCCGCGGCCGCCGCGCTGCGCGACGTCTTCCTGGCGGCCTGCGCGCACGCCGGCCGGCTGGCCGACCCCCACCTGCTGCGGGCCTGGCTGTATGCGCTGGCCCGCACCGAGTGCCTGCGCCGCCGGCGGGCCCGCGACCGGGACGGGCGGCGGCCCGAGCGCGGCTGGATCGTCGACCCGCGCACCGGCGAGGCCCGGCCGCCGGAGCCCGCCCCGGAGGCCGACGGCGCGTTCCTGGACGAGGAGGACCGGACCCGCCGGCTGGAGATGCGCAAGCTGGTGCACGGCGCGCTGGCCGGGCTGCAGGGCCGTGAGCGCGAGGCGATCGACCTGCTGATGCGGCACGGCATGACCCCGGCGGAGCTGGCCGGTGTGCTCGGCCTGGACGACACCACGGCGGCGGAGCTGGCGGTGGCGGCGCGCGCCGCGCTGGAGGACGCGCTGCGGGTGCCGGCGGTCGCGGAGTTCGGGCGATGTCCCGAGGTGACCGCGATGGTGACCGGCAAGCAGCGCCCGCTGGATCCCCAGGTCGTCCGGGACGTGGACGGGCACATGGCCGAGGGCTGCCCGATCTGCGCGCAGGACCGCACCCGGCTGGCCGCCGCGGCGCTGCTGCGCACGCTGCCGGTGGCGCTGGTCCCGTTCGAGCTGCGCGCCCAGGTGCTCCGCGCGGCCGTCGACCCGGCCGGCGAGCAGGCGCGGCTCGCCGCGGCCCGCAACGTCGAGCCGCTGGACGAGTGGGGCTGGCCGCTGCCGGCGGGCGCGGCGGCGACTCCGGCGGGCGCGGCCGAACCGCAGCGGCGGCAGCGGCTGCTGCCCGTGCTCGCGGTGGCCGCCGCGGTGGTCGTGGTGCTGGGCGCGGCGTTCTGGCTGCTGCCCGGCGGCGGGGAGGACCCCGCCGTGGGCGGATCCCGGCCGGGACCGCCGGTGCCCGCGGACACGGGCGTTCCCAGCGACACCGGGTCGCCGGAGGAGTCGCCGGCCCCGGAGCCGAGCAGCCCCTCGGCGAGCCCGACCACGCCGTCGGCGTCCCCGTCGACCGCCTCGCCCACCCCCACGGCCAGCCCCACGACCACCCGGCCCGCTCCGCGGCCGCAGCCGCCTCGGCCCCGGCCGGGAACGCTCCAGGTCAGCGGTTGCCGGATGGAGGAGGGTCAGCGCTCGTGCACCATCCGGATCACCGCGCAGGGCGGCGCCGTCGACTGGCGCGTCACGGGGACGCGCGGGCCGATCAGAGTGTCGGGCGGCGGCGGCAGGCTGGCGCCGGGCCAGACGGAGACCCTGACGGTGAGTCGTGACGACGGCTGCGACGGCCCCGGCTCCGACGGGTCCGGAACGGTGTACTTCTCCCCCGACGGCGCGGCCAGGGTGAGCTGGGAGTGCGGCTTTTGGGACTGACGGGCGGCGCGCCCGGGGCCCGCGGCGCCTGACCGCGTCCCGGACCCCGGGCGTCCCCCGGGTCACCAGGGGGTGCGGGTGTCCAGGATCCGGTGGGCGCGCTCCAGCAGCAGCGGCACCGCGTCCCCGATCTTGTCGAAGCCCTCGCCGACCGTGGCGCCCTGCAGGAAGCGGGCGTGGATGCCCTCCAGGATGACGGCCAGCTTGAAGCAGGCGAACGCGACGTAGAAGTCGATCTGCGACAGGTCGAACCCGGTCATGTCGGCGTACCGCTCGGCGAACTGCCGGCGGGTCAGGAAGCCGGGCGCGGCGGTGACGGTGGCGCCGACCGGGAGCCGGTCGGCGTCGTCGGCCTGCGCCCAGTAGGTCAGCGTGAGGCCGAGGTCCGACAGCGGGTCGCCGAGCGTGGACATCTCCCAGTCCACGACCGCGGCGATGTCGGGCCGCGGCTCCAGCACCGCCAGCGCGTTGTCCAGCCGGTAGTCGCCGTGCACCAGCCCGGACCGGCCGTCGTCGGGCAGCCGTTCGCCGAGCCGCGTCACCAGCCGGTCGTACTCGGGCAGGTCGCGGGTCGCCCCGGTGGCCACGATGGCCTCCCGCGAACGGTCCCACTGCTGGCCCCACCGCTTGAGCTGGCGGGCCATGTACCCGGCGGGGCGGCCGAAGTCGCCGAGCCCGGCGGCCTCCACGTCCACGGTGTGGATGGCGGCCAGCACCTCGGCGAGCCGTTCGCTCAGCTCGCGGGCCTGCTCGGGGGTGACGTCGGCGGCGTCCTCGGCGGTGCGCAGCACCCGCCCGTCGACATGGTCCATCAGGTAGAACCGGGCGCCGATCACCTCCTCGTCCGCGCAGAACGCCAGCGGGTTCGGCACCGGCACCCCGGTCCCGCCGGACAGCGCCGACAGCACCCGGTACTCGCGCGCCATGTCGTGGGCGGTGGGCAGCACGTGCCCGAGCGGGGGCCTGCGCAGCACGATCCGCCGCCCGCCGTCCAGGGTGATCCCGTAGGTCAGATTGGACCGGCCTCCGGCGATCAGCCGTACCGTCTCGATCGGACCGGCGTCCGGCAGCGTCCGCTGCAGCCAGGCCGACAGCCGGGGCACGTCCACCCCGGGAACCTCGGTCGTGCCCGTGCGCGACTCGCTCATGCCGGCCTCCCTCGTCGCGTGCTCGCTCATGGCGAACTATTAGAACGCAACTCGGTTTGCGATGGCGGATCCGGGTGGGCCTTATCGTCCCGTGATGACCGCACCGGTGGACCGTTGGCCACATCCGGTCTCCTCACGGAGCTTTCCCACCACACCGGGCACACCGGCACCACCTGCACCGACGCCCCGTCGGCCGAGGTCATGAGCAACCTGGATATCCCACCGGTTCGGGTGGTTACATGCCACCGGGGCGGATGCCGGCCGCCCTGCCACCACAGGGTCGCGGCGTACCGGAGAACAGGCCTGGCCTGGACTTACCGGTCAGTGTGGGCTAACAACGAAGGATTGAACCTTTCGGGGCCGATCACCCGATTGGGGGGGACGCGCAGTGGCCGACGCATGGCTACCCGGGGCCGGACGCATTCCGGCCCGCCAGGACGGCGGACGTCTGAAAGGAGGTGCTCCCAGGGTCGTCTGGTTCACCAGCGAGAACGACCCGCGGCGGGTCTCGGCCCGCTCGGCGGCCTGTGACCTGGCCCGCCAGGGGCGCCCCCCGCATCTGGTGTGGAACCCGGTGACCGGCGAGATCGTCCAGTTGCTGCCCGTCACCCGGGCCGCCTGCCTGCTGGCCGAACCGGTCCGCGCCGAGGGCCGCGCCTGCGTGCAGATCGTGGTGATCGGGCTGGCCCGTGAACCTTTCACGGCCGGTCCGCTCAACGGCCTGGAGCGCATCATGCGCTGGCTGGACACCTGGTCGGTGCCGCGCCGCTGGCCCGCCGGCCCGCCGCTGCCGTCCCCGCAGTCCTACCACTCGGCCCGGGAGCGCCGCCCGTGGGCGCGCGGCGGGCACTTCGGCGCCTCGCAGGTGCCCGAGTCGATGCTGCCCGACCCGGGCGGCCTGGACGTCCACCGCATCACCGGCGGCGACGCCCCCATGATGGGCGTGCCGCGCCCCCGCCAGCCGGTCGGCGAGCAGACCGATCCCCCCGCCGCACTGATCCCGCACCGGCTGCCCAGGCCCGCCGCCGAGCCGGTGCTGACCCCGGGCGCCGTCTGAGCCCCGGGCCGCCCCTCGGAGGAACGGGGTCACCCCGTCCGGCCGCCGCCCAGTTCGTCGATCAGGGCGCGCACCCGGCGGCAGCCGTCGCGCAGCAGGGCGGCGCGGGTCGCGCCGTAGCCGATCACCAGGCCGGCCGCCGTGGGCGCACCGGCGTAGTGGCGGACCAGCGAGTCCAGCAGCAGGCCCTCCCCCGCGGCCGCGGCCGTCACCCGTTCCGTCAGGTCCCGCGGCAGTTCCACGACCAGGTGCAGGCCCGCGCCCTCGCCCCGCAGCGGCAGCCCGGCGAACGCCTCCACGACCACCGCGCGGCGGCGGGCGTACTCGGCGCGCATCCGGCGGATGTGCCGGTCGAGGTCGCCGCGTTCCAGCAGCAGCCGGACCGCCTCCTGCGGCACCACCGCCGTCCGGTCGCTCAGCTCCAGCCGCCGCCGCGCCACCGCCGCGGCCAGGCCGGGGCGGGCCGCCAGCCAGCCCACCCCGATGTCGGCGGTCAGCCGCTTGGACATGGTGCCCAGGTAGACCACGGTCTCCGGGTCCAGCCCGTACAGCGCGGGCAGCGGGGCCACGTCGAAGCGGAACTCGCCGTCGTAGTCGTCCTCGGCGACCAGCGTCCCGGTCCGCCGCGCCCACGCCAGCAGGGCCTGGCGGCGCGGCACCGGCAGCACCCCGCCGAGCGGGTACTGGTGCGAGGGCGTGGTGTAGATCAGCCGCAGCCCCTCCGGCAGCGCGTCCACCACCAGCCCGTGCTCGTCCACCGGGCACGGCACGACCTCGGCTCCGCGGGCCTCCAGCACGGCGCGGGCCCGCCCGTACCCGGGTTCCTCGACGCCCACCCGGTCGCCGGGCCGCAGCACGGCGGCGGCCAGCATGTCCAGCCCGTTGGTCGCCCCGCGGGTCACCACCACCTGCTCGGGGCGGCAGGTCACACCGCGGGTGCGCCGCATGTGCTCGCACAGGGCGGCGCGCAGCCCGGCCAGTCCCCACGGGTCGGCCCGCCCGCTCGGGGCGATCTCGGCGGCCTGCCGCCAGGCGCGGCGCCAGGCGGGGGTGTTCAGGTCGCCGACCCACGGGATGCCGGGACGCAGGTCGACGCACCCGTCGGGCGGCGCGTCGGCGAAGGCCGCGTCCACCGGGACCGGCCCCGCGGCGGGCGCGGGGTCCGGGTGCACGTCGGCGACGTACGTGCCCGAGCCGTGCCGCCCCTCCAGCCAGCCTTCGGCGTACAGCTGGGCGTACGCCTCCATCACGACGGTGCGGCTGACGCCCAGCGCGGCGGCCAGGGTCCGGCTGCCCGGCAGCCGTTCGCCCGCGGCCAGCGCGCCGTCCCGGATCGCCGCCCGCAGCCGCGCGGTGAGCTGGGCGGTCAGCGGTTCGGCGGCGGACCGGTCGAGGGGCAGCGGCAGGTCGGCGGCGGCGAGGGGCATCGAAGTGGTCTTTCGATATCGGCGGAAAGTGGCTCTGGGGAGGATGCCACTGCCCGCCTAGCGTACGGGGCATGAGCCAGCCAGCACTGTCCTCCACTCCCCGCACCGAACTGCGCCGGGGCCGGGCCCGCGGCGTGTCCGACCGGAACGCGCTGTACGAGGTGCTCGACGCCGGCATGATCTGCCACCTCGGCGTCGTCGTGGACGGCACGCCCCGGGTGATCCCCACCGCCTACGGCCGCATCGGCGACGTCCTCTACGTGCACGGCTCCACCGGGGCGCGGAGCCTGCGGGACGCCCCCGCCCAGGACGTCTGCGTGACCGTCACCCATCTGGACGGGATCGTGCTGGGCAGGTCGGTGTTCCACCACTCGGTGAACTACCGCTGCGCGATGATCTACGGCACGCCCCGGCTCGTCACCGACCCCGACGAGGTGCTCGCCGGGCTGCGGGCCATCATCGAACGGCTGGCGCCCGGCCAGTGGGACGCGGCCCGGCGGCCCACCCGCAAGGAACTGGCGGCCACCGCGGTGGTGGCGATCCCGCTGGACGAGGCGTCGGTCAAGATCCGCCAGGGCCCGCCCGTCGACGAGGAGGACGACTACTCCCTGGACGTGTGGGCGGGGGTGGTGCCGGTCCGCCAGGTGCTCGGCGAGCCCGTGCCGGACCCGCTGCTGCCTCCCGGAATCCCGGTGCCCCGGCATGTCGCCGCCCTGGCCACCACCGGCGACCTGCGATGATGGTCCGTTTTCGGGAACGGGTGACCGGTTTGTAATGTACGCCGCATAACCTCGGCGCCATGAGCGGCCAGACTCCGGCGGGCTGGTACGCCGATCCGTACGGCATGCCCGGCCTGCGTTACTGGGACGGCAGCCAGTGGACCGAGGCCACCCGCCCCGCCGACGACGCACCGTCCCCTCCGTTCGCCCCGTACCAGGGCGGGACGACGCCACCGCCCTGGACGGCGCCGGTCAAGGAACAGCGCGGCAACACCGCGCTGGTGGCGGTGCTGGCCGGGGGCGGCGTGGTGGCGGTCGTCCTCATCGTGCTGGTCGCCCTGTTCGCCACCGGCGTGCTGGGCGGCGACGACTCCGGGACGACGGCCGCAGGCCCCGGCCGGACCGCCCCCGCGCCTTCGGCCACGACCGGGCCCTCCTCCTCCCCGTCCGCCACGTCCCCGGTGGCCGGCACGATCACCGACCGGGAGGCCGGCATCTCCTACGCGCGGCTGGGCGGCAAGTGGCAGGCCGACCCCATCAGCAAGGAGAGCTTCGTCTACCAGATCTACGGCATGCGCCAGGGCCAGTCCGCCGTCGTCCAGGAGAACTACGACAAGCAGGGCGGGGCGTACGTGGCGTCGGTGTACTCCGGGCCGCTGCCGAAGGAGGTGCCGTACGAGGGCGCCGACGACCTGGCGACGGCCGCCAACATGTTCGCCCGCACCATCGTCTCCACCCCCGGGCAGTACGCCAGCTACCCCTCGCCGCACGGCACCCAGGAACTGGAGGCCGCGCCCCGCGAGATCGACGGGCACGACGCGTACCTGGTCAAGCTGAAGCTGACGTTCCCGCAGGCGCAGACCCAGGGCTGGAACTTCACCTCCGAGACGGTGGTGGTGATCCTCATCGACCGGGGCGAGGACGAACGACCCGCCGTGCTGTGGATGAGCATGCCCGACAGTCACCCCCACGGCGGCGACCTCGACCAGGTGATCGGCTCGGTCAAGGTGCTGTGAGCGGCGGCCCGCCCGGTGCGGGCCCGCCCCGCCCCCGGGCGGATTAGGGTTGAGCCATGAACGACCTGTTGGTGTGGGCAGATTGCGAGATGACCGGCCTCGACCTGCGCAGGGACGCGCTGGTGGAGATCGCCGTCCTGGTCACGGACAGCGAACTCAACATCCTCGACGCGGGCGTGGACGTGGTGATCAAGCCGCCCGAGGAGGCCCTCGCGCAGATGTCCAAGGTCGTCCGCGACATGCACACCGCCTCCGGCCTGCTGGAGGCGCTGCCCGGCGGGGTGTCGGTCGGCGAGGCCGAGGACATGGTGCTGACCTACCTGCGCACCCATGTCCGCGACCCGCGCAAGGCCCCGCTGTGCGGCAACTCCATCGCCACCGACCGGTCGTTCATCGCGCGTGACATGCCCGCCCTCGACGCCCACCTGCACTACCGGATGGTGGACGTGTCCTCCATCAAGGAACTGGCCCGCCGCTGGTACCCCCGCGCCTACTTCGCCAGCCCGCAGAAGACCGGCGGCCACCGCGCCCTGGCCGACATCACCGAGAGCATCCGCGAGCTGCGCTACTACCGCCGCGCCATCTTCGTCCCCGAGCCCGGTCCGGACACCGACACCGCCCGCGCCGTGGCCGCCGAGGTGGTCGCCGCCTCCGCCGCCCCGTCCCCGCAGAACGGGTAGCCGCCCCCGCGCGCGAACACCCCCCGAAAGCCGCTACACTTCTCTAGGCCGGTTCAACCGGCACGCGGTGGGTGTAGCTCAGTCGGCAGAGCACCAGGTTGTGGTCCTGGGTGTCGGGGGTTCAAGTCCCCTCACTCACCCTCACTGGGCGACCAGCAAGGCCCCGGTCACCGATGCGGTGACCGGGGCCTTGGTCGTTGTGCGGCTCCTTCCGCCCACCGGCCGGCCGGCGGCGCGGCGGCCGGCTCGAGGCCGGGCGACGGCCGGCCCGCCGAGCCCCCGTCAACCGATTCGCGTAGCCCGCTCCCTGCTGATAAAGTTCCTGACGTCGCGAGCGAGAGGCACCGCCTCCCACCCGACGAGCGCCGTTAGCTCAATTGGCAGAGCAGCGGACTCTTAATCCGCGGGTTCGGGGTTCGAGTCCCTGACGGCGCACCCGCCATACGAGAGGCAGGCACGAGAGATCGTGCCTGCCTCTCGTCGTTTCACGGCTCTCCCAGGCCGGTCCTGTCGTCGTTCCTTTGCGCAGGCGCCGGGCGGGCTACAGGGGGCGGGGGCGCGAGGTGCGGGAGCCGCAGTCCAGTTCGCTGATCACGGCGGGGGCGCCGCCGGCGGTGGCCAGGGCCTCCAGGCGCAGGTAGCGGGCGGTGGTGGGGCGGAAGGCGGCGAGTTTGAGGGTGTGGTCGGCGGGCCATTCGCCCCGGGCGACGGTGCGGAAGGACGTGCCGTCGGTGCTCGCCGTGATGCGGTAGGCGGTGATGTCGCCCTCGGTGTTGAAGTCCTCCAGGACGTAGTCGTTCCTGGTGTCCTGGCGCGGCAGGTAGGTGAGGGCGTCGATGCCGGTGTGGACGCGGCCCAGGTCGAGGGTGACCGCCTGGGGGGCGTGCACGGTGGGCGGGGCCGCCGAGGTCCAGAGGGTCTGGTCGGCCTGGCCGTTCCAGCCGAAGTCGCTGTGGCCGTCGATGGCGGGCAGCGGGTCGCCGCTGGTGGCGGTGACGGCCGCCGGGGTGAGCGGATGGGCGATCGCGGCGGGCTGGGGCGGCAGCGGGGGGCGGGTGCGGTCGGGGCGCCAGCGGCGGCCCACCTCGTGGAGCGTCCGCACGACGGTGTCGTCCAGCAGGCCCTGCGGGTTGGGCGGGCAGTTCAGGATGAACGTGCAGTAGCGGGGCTCGAGGACCTTGAGGTGTCCGTCGACGATCTGCTCCACGGTGAGGAGATCCGCGGGGGTCGACGGGTGCCAGAACCAGCCCGCGGGGGCGATGGTCTGCCCCTGGGTGGCGGCGTAGGTGTTGCCGGGCGGGCAGAACACGCCGCCCTTGGTCTCCTCGATGAACAGCAGGTCCGAGTGCCAGGGGACGCTCAGCCCGTTCAGGTCCAGCACCAGGCAGTCGGGCTGCAGGGCGGCGATGTGCGCGCGGATCTCCGGCCAGGGCAGGGTGCGGTGGCCGAACGCCCAGTGCCAGGCCCAGCCGTCGAGGATCAGCAGCGGGATCGGGCCGTAGCCGGTGAGGAGTTCGGTGAGCTGGGCCTTGACGAAGTCGATCATCCGGCGGGTGATGGGCGGGCGGTCGTCGAAGCCGGCCGGGCCGACGCCGTTCGTGCGGTCCCAGATGGAGAAGTACAGGCAGGGCGCCAGTCCCCGGGAGCGGAACGCGCGCACGTACTCGCCGACCACGTCCCGGCGGACCGGGCTGCTCGCCACCGAGTAGGCGGTGTGCCGGGACGGCCACAGGCAGAACCCGTCGTGGTGCTTGGCGGTGAGCACCCCGAACCGCATCCCGGCGGCCCTGGCGGCGTCCGCCCACTGACCGCAGTCCAGTTCCGCGGGCGTGAACGACATCGGGTCCCGGAACGGCTCCACCCATTCGGCGTCGTGGAATGTCCCCATGTTGAAGTGCAGGAACATTCCGAAACGCCAGTCGACGATCCGGCTCTGCAGGAAATGGCGCCGGCCGCGGGAGCCGGCGGCGGCGGGCGGGGCCGCCGGGAACGGCAGACCGGCGGCCACCGCGGCGGCGCCCAGCAGACTGCGGCGGGACGGCGAGAAGGGCTCGGGCATGGTGTCCTCTCGGGGGCGGGACGTCGGAACACCGGCCGGGGAGACATAATCGAAGCGCTTCGACACCGAAGCGTAGATCGCGCGTCGCGCCCGCACAATGGCCGCCCGGTAAGCGCGGGCCGTATTACAGTGACCGGAATGCCGGACACCACGCACCCGCACCCCGACCGGATCCTGGGATGCCTGCTCGGCGGTGCGATCGGGGACGCGCTCGGGGCGCCGGTCGAACGGCTGTCCCTCGGCGACATCCACCGCCGGTACGGCCGTGACGGGATCCGCGGGTACGTGGGCAGGCCCGGCTCGCGGGGCGCGATCACCGCCGGCACCCAGCTGACGCTGTTCACCGCGCACGCGCTGGTGCAGTCGTCGGTGCGGGCCCGGGCGCGCGGCATCGGCGGCGCCGCCACCGGCATCCTGCAGGCCACCTACCTGACCTGGCTGAACGGGCAGTCCCGGGAGACGACGCCGCAGCCGTTCCGGCTCGGCGGGTGGCTGGCGGCCGAGCCCGCGATGACCGAACGCCGCAAACCGCCCCGGTCCTGCCTGTCGGCGCTGGACAGGGCGGCGGCGCGCCGCGACCCCGGCCGTCCGCTGGGCACCCCGGAGCAGCCGATCAACGACTCCAAGGGCTGCGGCGCGGTGGTCCGCACCGCCCCGTGCGGGTTCGGGACCTCCTCCCCCGAGGCGGCGTTCGAGCTCGGCTGCCGGGCGGCGGCGCTCACCCACGGCCACCCGAGCGGCCATCTGCCGGCGGGGGTGCTGGCGGCCACGGTGTGGGGGCTGGTCCGCGGCAGGCCGCTCACCACGGCCCTCGAGGAGGCGTGCGAACTGCTCCGCCGCCGCGACGGGCACGAGGAGACCGCGACCGCGATCGAGGCCGCCGTCGACCTGGCCGCGCAGGGCCCCTCCACCCCGGAACGGGTCGAGTCCCTGGGCGGCGGCTGGACCGGCGAGCAGGCCCTCGCCAGCGCGCTCTACGTGGTGCTGCGCGCCGAGGACGACGTTCCCGAGCTCCCGGAGGGAGGGTGGCATCCGGACCCGCGTCCGGTCCGCGTCGCGACCCATGCCCTGCTGCGGTCGGTGAACCACTCCGGCGACAGCGACTCGGTCGGCTCGATCACCGGCAACCTGCTCGGCGCCCGCTACGGCGGCCAGGTGTTCCCCGGCCACTGGCAGGCCGGCCTGGAGGTCCGCCACACGGTGGTCCAGATGGCCGCCGACTGCGCCCTGGAGTTCGGCATGAGCCCGCCCACCGAGCCCGACGGGTACGGCACCCCCGCCATGGACTGGCTGCTGCGCTACCCCGAGGCCTGACCGGGGCCCGACAGGGCGACGCCGGCGTACATGAGGACCTGGGCGGGGGGCCTGACCGGGCCGGTGGAACGCCACTGGCTGGTGGCGACCAGGCCCGGCTCGACCAGGCGGAAGTCGCCGAAGAACGCCGCTATCTCCGCCCGGGTGCGGGGGACCAGGGGGATCCCGGTCTCCCGGGTGAACAGCTCGGCGGCCCGGCGGGCGCCGGCGCCCGCCAGGTCGGCGGCCAGATGCGACACCAGCAGGGCGCTGCCGGGGGCGAGCGCGTCGCGCAGCTCGGCCATGACCTCCCGCGGGCGGTCGTCGTCGGCCAGGTGGTGCAGCACCGACGACAGCACGACCGCGACGGGCCGGTCCAGGTCCAGCAGCGGCAGGTCCGCCAGCAGCTCCCGGGGGCGGGTCAGGTCGCCCGGGGCGACCCGGACCTCGTCGCCGCCGGCCAGCAGGGCACGGGCGTGGGCGAGCACGATCGGGTCCCGGTCGACGTAGACGACCCGGACGCCGGGCGCCTGGCGGCCGGCGATCCGGTGGACGTCGTCGTGGCCGGGCAGCCCGCAGCCGATGTCGAGGAACTGCCGCAGCCCCGCGGACGCCAGCCAGCGCACCGCCCGGCCGACGAACGCCCGGTTCTCCCGGGCGGCCACGGCCAGCCGCGGCTGCAGCCGCAGCATCCGGTCGGCCAGGTCCCGGTCGTCCTGGTAGTTGTCCTTGCCGTCGAGCAGGTAGTCGTAGACGCGGGCGGCGCTGGCCCGGTGCGCCGGAGGGCGCCCGCCGTGCACGGACCGGCCGTGACCGGTCAGGTCGTCCACGGACATCACCGGCCGACCCGTCCGGTGTCCGGCCACCGCCGGTCCCGGCCGATGCCGGAGGCGGCCGGCCGATCCTTCGCTGACATCCTCACCTCGCCCCGTCCCGGTACGGCGCGTCGCACCGGAGATTACCGACGATAGACGGGTCTGGTCAGTAAATGGTCAGACCGCCGGGAAAGACGCCCGGCGGCCGGACCGCGCTCCGCGGCGACCCGGCTGGTGACGGGGCCGTTACCGGGGCGCATCGGCCACTTGCGGCCATCCGGCGGCGCGCGCCGGCGGTGACCGATACCGGCCGCACCGGCTACCGGACCGGACGGACCGGCCGGCCTCGGGGCGGTGACCGGCTACCGGACCGGGCGGACCGGCCGGCCTCGGGGCGATGATCGGCGTCCGCGGGGCCGTCAGCGACGGCGCACGACGAGGACGGCCGAGTCGACCCTCGGCGGCGGCCGGAACGCCCGGCGCGGCAGCGGCCGGCCTGCGGTGAGGATCCAGCGTCCCCGTCCGGCGTCGGCACGGCGGCCTTCGGTGTAGCGGCGGACCACGGCGCGCGGCAGCACCAGATCCGCGGCGACCAGCCGGGACCGCGGGGCGAGCAGCATGTCCAGCAGCGGGCTGGAGATCCCGTAGGGCGGGCTGGCGACCACATGGAACGGCCGCTCGGGCAGCCGCAGCGCCAGCGCGTCGGTCTGCACCACCGTGACGGGCGCGTCCGCGAAGCGTTCACGCAGCGCGCGGGCGCGGCCGGGATGCAGTTCCACCGCGATGACGCGGGCCCCGGCGGCCACCAGGTGCGCGGTCAGCTCACCGCGCCCGGCCCCGATGTCCAGCACGAGCTGCCCGGGGCGCACACCGGCGCCGGCGACGATCCGCGCGGCCCATTCGTCAGTGAGCGGGTGCCATCCCCACGCCCGTCGCGACCGCCCGGAGGCGGGCACGGCGGATCACCATGAACATCATCGTCATGCGGGCCACGCTAGGCGCCGGGCTCTGCTCCGGGCAAAAGGTTTTCGGCGGAAGGCGCAGGCTCCCTAGGTCCCCGGTCCCGCCGCCTCGGCACCGGGGGCGGGCAGGACGACGGTCACGGTCAGCCCGCCCCCGTCGCGGGGGCGGGCGGTGACCTGCCCGCCGTGGGCCTGTACGACGGACCGGACGATGGACAGTCCCAGTCCGGCGCCCTTGGCGGTGACCAGCCGGTCGCCGTCCAGCCGGCGGAACGGCTCGAACAGGGTGGGCACCTCGTAGCCGGGGATGACGGGACCGGTGTTGGTCACCGTCAGCTCGGCCCGGCCGTCCTCGCGGGTGCGGCTGGCGACGTGGACCCGGCCGGAGCCGTCGCCGGTGTTGTGCCGGATGCCGTTCTCCACCAGGTTCTGCACCATCCGTTCCAGCAGCAGCGCGTTCCCGGAGGTGACGGCCTCGCCGGGCTCGTGGTGCACGGTGACGTCCGCCTTGTGCGCCTCGCCCTCGGTCTGCGCGACGACGTGGGCGACGATGTCGGCCAGGTCGACCACGGCCCGCTCGGTGATCTCCTTCTCCGAACCGGCGAGCAGCAGCAGCCCGCTGATCAGCTTCTCGTGCCGCAGGTTGATCTGCAGCAGGTCCTCGCCGAGCCGCCGCACGTCCGGCGACGCCGACGGGCGGTGCATGGCCATCTCCACCAGGGCGCGGCCGAGGGTGAGCGGGGTGCGCAGCTCGTGCGAGGCGTTGGCGACGAACCGGCGCTGCCCGTCGAACGACCGGTCCAGCCGCTCCACCATCGCGTCGAAGGCGTCGGCGAGCCGTTTGACCTCGTCGTCGGGGCCGCGCAGGGCGATCCGCTCGTGCAGGCCGCGGTCGGCGGCCGGCGCCCCGGCGATCCGCAGGGCGGTCTCGGTGACCCGGTGCAGCGGGGCCAGCACCCGGCCGGCGATCAGCCAGCCCAGGCCGGTCGCCACCCCGCCGACCACGGTGAGCGCGATGGCGCCCTGCCCGAGCAGCGTGGTCACGGCGGCGTCGCGCAGCCGGTCGTTCTGCCGCTGCCGCCACCGCTCGGCCGCCGCCCCGGTGAGCACGTCGCCGTCCGGGGTGAACATGAACTTCTGCGGGACCGGCCCGGACGGAGCGGGAGGCTGCGTCGACTGGACGAGCTGGCCGACGATCAGCCGCCCGGGCCGGTCGAGCTGCTGCCCGAACAGCACGTACGTGACGCCCAGCAGCACCATGCCGGCGACCAGGAACAGGCCGCCGTACACCAGGGTGAGCCGGGTCCGCAGGGAGATGCGGCGCAGGCGCGGTCTCACCGGATCCGGTACCCCTCTCCGGTGACGGTCTCGACGACCGGCGGGTCGCCGAGCTTGCGGCGCAGCTTGTGCACCGTGAGCCGGACGGCCCCGGTGAACGGATCGGCGTTCTCGTCCCACACCTTCTCCAGCAGTTCCTCGGCGGAGACCAGGGCGCCGTCCGCGCGCAGCAGTTCGGCCAGCACCGCGAACTCCTTGCGGGACAGCGGCACGTACCGGCCGTCGCGGAACACCTCGCGGCGCGCCGGGTCCAGGGTGATGCCGGCGCGGCGCAGCACCGGCGGCGCCGCGGGCCTGGCCCGCCGCCCGAGCGCCTGCACCCGGGCGGCCAGCTCGGCGAACGCGAACGGCTTGGTGAGGTAGTCGTCGGCGCCCAGCCCCAGCCCCGCCACCCGGTCGGTGACCTCGGCGGCGGCGGTCAGCATCAGCACCCGGGCCGCCGACCCGCCCGCCACCAGCTCACGGCACACGTCGTCGCCGTGCACACGGGGCAGCGAACGGTCCAGCACCACCACGTCGTAGTCGTTGACGCCCACCCGCTCCAGCGCGGCCTCCCCGTCGTGGGCCAGGTCCACGGCGTGCGCCTCGTTCCGCAGCCACTCGGCGATCGCGTCGGCGAGCAGCGGCTCGTCCTCCACCACCAACACCCTCACGCGTGCCTCCTGTGGGGGGACGACCCCCCACACCCCCCGCGGGCGGATCCGGGCATCCTCGCCGGCCCGTCCTGCGCTCGCCTGGCGGCTCGCTCCGGACGGGCCGGCTGCGGTGCCCGGACCGCTCAGGTGAACCGCCGCTCCGCTGGCGCTCCGCGGCGGTTCACCTGTGTGGGGTCTGCCCCTGGTTGCTGTGGAAGTTCTGGGGGCTCCGCCCCCAGAGCCCCGGTCGGATTGTCGGGTCGATGGTCGCAAGGGGGGTGTTTCGTCGGTGTTAGGAAGCGTGGAAACGTCGGGGAAACGGGGGGTTCCGTTGCATGGCTCTCGCGGGCCGGAGTGGCCGGTCGGCGTGAGCGAAGGAGAGAGCGATGCGACGGTGGACGCGTGGGGCGCTGGCGGGGGTGCCGTTGGCGCTGGTGCTGGCGCTCGGCGGGTGCGGGTCGGACGGCGACGGCGGCGGGGTGGCCACCGCCGGTGGGGACAAGAACGCGGGCGGCGGCGGTGGAGGGGGTGAGCAGCTCAGCCCGGACGAGCGGAATCTGAAGTTCGTCCAGTGCCTGCGCGAGCACGGGCTCAAGGTGGACGACCCCGAGCCGGGCAAGGGCGTGATGCTCAAGTTCGGGCCGAACAGCGGGGTCGACCGGGCCACCGTGGAGAAGGCCATGCAGGCGTGCCGCAGGTACGCCCCCCAGCAGATGCAGTCGGCGAACCCGCAGCAGCAGGAGAACGCGCGCAAGTACGCCGCCTGCATGCGCGAGAACGGGGTGGAGGCGTTCCCCGACCCCGAGCCCGGCCAGATGGGCATCCGGATCACCCCGGAGGTCGGTGAGGACCCCGACTTCGAGAAGGCGCAGCAGGCGTGCCGGGACATCCTGCCCGGGGGCGGGCCGCAGGGCGGCGGAGGCGGACGGTGACCGCGCAGGAGGAGCTGAGCAAGGGCGCTCCGGCGGAGCCGGGCACGGGCGTTGCAGCGGAGCCGGGCGAGGGTGCTGCGATGGAGCCCGGCGAGGAGGGCCGGGAGGAGGCGGGCGTGGTGCCCGCGGGTGAGCGGCGGTCCCGGCGGCGCAGGGGCCGGCGGGGACGGCGGGTCGCGGTGGCGGCGGCCGTCGTGGTGGCCGGGGGGATCGCGGCGGCGGCCGTCGTGGCTGCGGGCGGCGGGGGCTCGCCGGGCGGAACGGCGGCGGGGGCGCTGCCGCCGGCGACCGCGAAGGTCACCCGGCAGACGCTGGCCGACACCCGGGACGCCGACGGGCAACTGGGATACGGGCCGGCCCGCACGGCGGGCAGCCGGGCGCGCGGGACGCTGACCTGGCTGCCGGACAGCGGTGACCGGGTCACCCGGGGCAGGTCGCTGTTCGAGGTGGACGGCGACCCGGTGACGTTGATGTACGGATCGATGCCCGCGTACCGGACGCTGCAGTCGGGGATGGAGGGCAGGGACGTCCGCCAGTTGGAGACGAACCTGCGCAGGCTCGGCTACGACGGGTTCACCGTGGACGACGAGTACACCGCCGACACCGCCGACGCGGTCGCCGAGTGGCAGGACGACCGGGGCCTGCCCGAGACGGGGACCGTTCCGCTGGGCCAGGTGGTGTTCGCCGACGGGGCGGTCCGGATCGAGGCGCTGGAGGCCGCCGTCGGGGATCCGGTGCAGCCCGGCGGCCGGGTGCTGTCGTACACCGGCACCGACAAGGCGGTGACGGTGGAGCTGGAGGCCGCCGACCGGCGGCTGGCCGAGAAGGGCGCGAAGGTCGAGATCACGTTGCCCGACGAGCGCACCGTGGCGGGCCGGGTCACCGAGGTCTCCACGGTGATCGAGCCCGGCGAGGGCGAGGGCGACGAGTCGCAGACCATGATCGAGGTGATCGTCGAGCTGACCGGCGAGGAGGCGCAGCAGGCCGCCGACGAGTACGCCCTGGCGGCGGTGGACGTGACGTTCACCGCCGAGACCAAGGAGAACGTGCTGACCGTCCCGGTGGCGGCGCTGCTGGCGCTGCGCGAGGGCGGCTTCGGCCTGGAGGTCGTGCGCGGCGGCACGACGACCCTGGTGCCGGTGCGGACCGGGCTGTTCGCCGACGGCCGGGTGGAGGTCTCCGGGAACGGCATCGCCGAGGGCACCGTCGTGGGGATGCCGAAATGATCGAGCTGACCGACGTGACCAGGTCCTATCCGGGCGGGGTCACCGCGCTGGCCGGGGTGTCGCTGCGCATCGCCCGCGGCGAGCTGGTGGCCGTCGTGGGCCCGTCCGGGTCGGGCAAGTCCACCATGCTCAACGTGCTCGGCACGCTGGACCGGCCGACCTCCGGCACGGTGCGGATCGACGGGTACGACGTGGCGGAGCTGTCGGACGCCGAGCTGTCGGCGCTGCGGGCCACCCGGATCGGGTTCGTGTTCCAGCACTTCCACCTGGCGGCGGGCGTTCCGGCGCTGGACAACGTGGCGGACGGGCTGCTGTACACCGGGCTGCGGCGGGCCGAGCGCCGGCGGCGGGCCGCGGCGGCGCTGCGCCGGGTCGGGCTCGGCCACCGGCTGGACCACGAGCCGCACGAGCTGTCCGGCGGGGAGCGCCAGCGGGTCGCCATCGCCCGGGCGGTGGCGGGCGAGCCGCCGCTGCTGCTGGCCGACGAGCCGACCGGCGCGCTGGACTCGGCGTCCGGGGCGGGGGTGATGGACCTGCTGCGGGAACTGCACGCGGCGGGCACCACCGTGGTGATCATCACCCATGACCGGGAGATCGCCGCGAGCCTGCCCCGGCAGGTGCGGATGCGCGACGGGCGGGTCGTGAAAGACACGGCGGACACGGCCGATGCGGCCCTGTCGGGGGCGGGCCGGTGACCGCCACGGAACTGCGCCCGGCCCGGCTGTGGCCGGGCGACGTGGTGCGGGTCGGCGCGGTGGGGCTGCGCACCCGGCCGCTGCGGGCGTTCCTGTCGGCGCTGGGCATCGCGATCGGCATCGCCGCGATGGTGGCGGTGGTGGGGATCTCCTCGTCCTCGCGGGCCGAACTGGACCGGACGCTGGCGTCGCTGGGCACCAACCTGCTGACCGTCGCGCCGGGCACCACGCTGACCGGCGGGCAGGCCCGGCTGCCGCTGGAGGCCGAGGCGATGGTCGGCCGGATCGCGCCCGTGCAGGCGGTGTCGGCGATCGGCCGGATCCCGGACGCCAAGGTCTACCGCACCGGCCGGATCCCCGAGACGGACACCGGCGGGATCGCGGCCTACGCCGCCCGCACCGACCTGCCCGCCGTCACCGGGGCGCGGCTGCGCGGCGGCGCCTGGCTGAACGAGGCCACCGGCCGCTACCCGGCGACGGTGCTGGGGGCAAAGGCGGCCGAGCGGCTGGGCATCGGGAAGGCCGGCCCGGACGCGCAGGTGCTGATCGGCGGCGAGTGGTTCACCGTGGTCGGGGTGCTGGAGCCCGCCCCGCTGGCCCCCGAACTGGACAGCGCGGCGCTGGTCGGCTGGCCGGTGGCGGAGGAGCGGCTGGCGTTCGACGGGCACGCGACCACCGTCTACACCCGTTCGGCGGACGCCCACGTGGAGGACGTGAGCGCGGTGCTGGGCGCGACCGCCAACCCGGAGGCGCCGAACGAGGTGGAGGTGTCGCGCCCCTCGGACGCGCTGGCGGCGCGGCAGGCCGCGGGCGAGGCGTTCACCGGGCTGCTGCTGGGCGTGGGCGCGGTGGCGCTGCTGGTCGGCGGGGTCGGGGTGGCCAACACGATGGTGATCTCGGTGCTGGAGCGGCGCGCGGAGATCGGGCTGCGCCGGTCGCTGGGGGCCACCCGGGGGCAGATCCGCCTGCAGTTCCTGGCCGAGTCGCTGCTGCTGTCGGCGCTCGGCGGGATGGGCGGGGCGCTGATCGGGGCGCTGGTCACCGTGGGGTTCGCGGCCTCGCGGGACTGGCCCGCGGTCGTCCCGGCATGGGCGGTGCTGGGCGGGGTGGCCGCGACGGTGCTGATCGGGGCGCTGGCGGGGCTGTATCCGGCGCTCCGGGCGGCCCGGCTGTCGCCCACGGAGGCGCTGGCCGCCCCGTGACCGCGGGATCGCGGGGGCCGTCCGGTGACCATCGGACGGCCCCTCGATCTTGTATGACGTTCTAGAAAGTGATTCTATTCACATCGCGGGGGAGGTCCGGGACTCCAGAGAACGGAGAGATGCCGTGAGATCGAGGACCGTCGCAGTACTCGTGGCCGCCCTGTCGCTCACCGGCCCGCTCGCGTCGGCCGAGGCCCGTGCTCCGGCCCCGGCCGAGCCGCCCGCGGTGGTGCGGACCGACAAGGGCGCCGTGCGCGGCGAGGTCCAGCAGGACCACCGCCGCTTCCAGGGCATCCCGTACGCCAAGCCCCCGGTCGGCGAGCTGCGCTGGAAGGCGCCGCAACCCGCCGACCCGTGGACCGGGGTCCGCGACGCCACCAAGCCCGGCGGCCAGTGCGCCCAGCTCGCCCCCGCCTACGGCGGCCAGACCACGTACGGGGAGGACTGCCTCTACCTGAACGTCACCACGCCCGGCCGCACCGGCAAGAAGAGGCTGCCGGTCATGGTGTGGGTCCACGGCGGCGGCAACACCACCGGCGCGAGCACCAACTACAACGCAGCCAAGCTCGCCGTGGACGGGCAGGTCGTGGTCGTCACCCTCAACTACCGTCTCGGCGCCCTCGGCTGGCTGGCGCATCCCGGGCTGGAGGGCGGCGACCGCGTCCAGGCCGGCAACTACGGGCTGCTCGACCAGCAGGCGGCGCTGCGCTGGGTGCGGCGCAACATCGCGGCGTTCGGCGGCGACCCGCGCAACGTGACGCTGTTCGGCGAGTCCGCCGGGTCGATCGACACCTGCGCCAACATCGCCTCCCCCACCGCCGCCGGGCTGTTCCACAAGGCGATCCCGCAGAGCGGGAGCTGTGCCGGGCCGTCGCGGACCGAGCAGGGCGCCGAGGCCGACGGGGCGCGGCTGGCGGCGGCCGTGGGCTGCGCCGGCCCGGCCGCCGAGGTCGCCGCGTGCCTGCGGGCCACCCCGGTCAAGACGCTGCTGGAGACGTTCGCCGCCCAGGGCATGACCGCCGGGCCGGTCGCGGGCGGCGACCACGTGCTGCCGCTGCCGCCGCGCGAGGCCATCGAACGCGGCAGGTTCAACCGGGTGCCGGTGATGCACGGCAACACCCTGGACGAGATGCGGCTGTACGTGGCGCTGTCGTACCCGCGGCCGATCACGGCCGAGCAGTACGAGCAGATCGTCCGGACCTCCTACGGGGCCGACGCCGACGAGGTCCTGAAGAGGTACCCGGCCGCGAACTACGACGAGCCCAGGCACGCGCTGGCCGCCATCCAGACCGACTTCGGCGGGGTGCTGTCGACCTGCCTGCACCAGACGGCGTTCCGGAACTTCCGCCGGGCCGGGGTGCCGGTGTACGCCTACCAGTTCGCCGACCGGGGCGCGCCGCCGCTGATCGACGTGCCCGGGTTCGACGAGGGCGCCGAGCACGCCACCGAGCTGACGTTCCTGTTCCCGGGCCTGCTCGGGGAGCTGGACGAGCCGCAGCGGCGGCTGTCGGACCAGATGGTCGCCTACTGGACCTCGTTCGCCCGCACCGGCCGCCCGAAGGCCGCCGACGCGCCGAAGTGGCCGCGCTACCGCGCCGCCGGTGACGTGCTGAGCCTGGCTCCGGGCGCGGACGGGATCCGCACCGTGAACACCGCCGAGGCGAGCAACTGCGCGTTCTGGGAATCGCTGGGACGATGAGCGCCGAATGAATTCCGGGCGGCCGGAAAACCCGGCCGCCCGGAATTCATGTCCGGATACGGGGCCGCCGCGCTCACCGGCGTGCGCGGGACGGGGACAGCAGCCGCGCGATCACCCGGAACGGCAGCGTCACGACATTGATCAGCGTGCTCAGGATCATGCGCACGGCGGCGCTGATGCGTCTCATTTCCCTTCTCCTTCGGGGTATCGGAGGGTTCTCCTCCGATACCCCGGATCGCGAAGGGCATTCCACCCGGTCCCGGCCGGGATCAGAAGTGGAACACGTTGCCGCCGGTGGCGACGTCGGCGCAGGCGTCGTTGGTGCACACCTTGCTGAAGTAGACGCTCCGGCCGTTCCAGGTGCCGGACGCATAGGCGGTCACCGGCTCGTACACGGCGACGCAGACGGCGTTGGCGGGCGGGATCCGGGTGATGTCGCCGTCCGCCTTGGCCAGGTCCGCGCAGGCGTCCGCGGCGTCCGGGTGGGTGCCGCCGACGGGGTCGCAGGACAGCGTGACGGTCTCCGTCACGCCGGTGTCGTGCCAGCGGATGCCGAGGGTCAGTCGCCCCGAGTCCGCCAGGGCGGCGGGGGCGGCGGTCACCGACAGCGCCGCCGCCACCATCGCCAGGGTGGTCGCCGATCTCAGCCCGCGCATGGAATCCTCCTCGAGTCGGGCGGAGCGGGGTGCACCACCGATGACAACACAGGATCACCGGATCGCCCCTGGCAGGATCCGGCCAATCCACCGGCGCCGGAAAGCGGATCATGCGATTTCTCCGACGATGCGCTGGTGGCGGCCGTGCATTGTCAGGGGAAAACAATTTTCTTCGCAGCCGCCCTTTCACCGTGTTCCACGCTTCTCGGTGAACGCGCGCAGGGCCTCGGCGGTGCCGGCGAAGTTCGTCGCCGGGCCGGGCCCGCAGGCCCGGCGCCGGCACTGAACGTGCCGCCCACTCCGGTGATCACGCCGCAGCGCAGCTCGGCGTCCACGTCCAGCAGGTCATGGCCGCCTGCATCTCCTCGGCGGAGGCCCGTCGAAGGTGTCGGACGTCCGGCGCGTCGTGCGGGCCGGGCTGCGCGCCGCGCCCACCGAGGCCGCCTCCGCCTGAGCGACGTTCGCGCCGGTCAGCGCACGTTCGCGCGGGACGACAGGGGACCGTCACGCCCGCGCCGGGTTTAGCGCCCCCTGACCGGGCACTGAACGGGCTTGTACCGAAGGGCACAGCGAAAGGCGCGAAACCTATGACGACCAGCGAATCGAGACCCGCCACCGAGCGGGGCACCCCGACCGGCACCGAGGAACTGGAGGCCGGGATCGAGCGCACCCGGGCCGACCTCGGCGACACCGTGGAGGCGCTGGCCGGCAAGGCGGACGTGAAGGGCCGCGCCAAGGACAAGGCCGGACAGCTCAAGGAGCAGGCGGCCGAGCGCCTGCGGGCGGCCCGCCACAAGGCCGCCCCGGCCGGTGAGAAGGCCCAGGCCAAGGGCCAGGAACTGGCCGAGCGGGCCAAGTCCCCCGAGACCCGGGCCAAGGCCGGCAAGGGCGGCGCCGCCGCGGTGGCCGGCACCGGCGCGGTGGCGACGGCGGTCTGGGTGATCCGGCGGCGGCGCGCCGCCCGCAACCTGTCCCGCGCGCAGCGGGCGATGCGGATGGCGCGCCAGGCCGGCCGCGCCACCTTCAGGGCCGGCGCCGCCACCGGTGCGGCGGCGGCCAAGGCCCGCAGCGCCGCCCCCTCCGTCCCCGCCCCGCGCGCGGGCGCGGGTGCGGGCGCGGCCGTCGCGACGGCCGTGCTGGTGATGACCGTGGTCCGGATCCGGCGCCGCCGGGCCGGGCGGACGGAGACCGGCACCGGCTTCCCGCAGTGAGCCGGATGCGCCGGAAGGCCCGCCGGGCGGTCGGCGGATTCAACGGGTCGTTGCAACACAGATGGTCAACTGGCGGTTGCCAGTAGCTTAGCGAGACGCTGGGCTGGGGTTTCCCAGCCCAGCGTTTTGCGTGGTCGGCTGTTGAGACGGGCGGCGATCGCGGCGAGGTGTTCGGGGGTGTGGACCGACAGGTCGGTGCCCTTGGGGAAGTACTGGCGGAGCAGCCCGTTGGTGTTCTCGTTGGAGCCTCGTTGCCAGGGCGAGTGCGGGTCGCAGAAGTAGACGGGCAGGTTGGTGGCGAGGCTGAACTGCTGGTGATCGGCCATCTCGGCGCCTTGGTCCCAGGTGAGGGACCGTCTCAGCTCGGCGGGCAGCGTGCGCATGGTGGTGGTGAGGGCGGCGGCGACGGTCTGGGCGTCCCGGCTGCCGGGCAGCGGGACGAGCAGGACGTAGCGGCTGGCGCGCTCGACCAGGGTGCCGATCTGGGACTGGTTGCCCGCCCCGATGATCAGGTCGCCTTCCCAGTGGCCGGGGACCGCACGGTCGTCGGCCTCGGCCGGCCGCTTTGAGATCATCACCATTGGGCCGGTGAAGCGAGGTTGGCGCTGGTCGGGACGCCGGTGGGGTTTGCGGACGGTCCGCCCCGTCCGCAACGCCCTGGTGAGTTCGCGGCGTAGTTCGCCGCGGCCCTGGACGTAGAGAGCCTGGTAGATCGTCTCGTGGGACACGTGCATCTCCGGGCGGTCGGGGTGGGCCAGCTTCAGCAGGTTGCTGATCTGCTCGGGGCTCCATTCCCGCTCAAGCCCGGCCCGCACCGCTTGCTTGAGCTCCGGGTTGGCCGCGATCTTCCCTTGTTTCGGGCGGGGCCTGCGGGCGTCGGCACGGGCCTGGGCGGCATGCGGCCGGTAGTCGCCGCTGCCGGGGTGACGGTTGCGTTTGATCTCCCGGCTGATCGTCGAGGCCGGTCGGCCCAGCTCAACGGCGATCTGCCGGATCGAGATCTTCTCCCGCCGCCGGTCGGCGATCACGATCCGCTCGTCCTCGCTCAAGTACCTGCCCGAACACGAAGGCGGCTCCACCGGCACGTTCGCCGGTGGAGCCGCCTTGTTCTTCCCGGACGCTCTGCGTCCGTTCCGCCAGCGCCTGCCGGTCTTCGGGTTCACCCCGACGATCCGGCACGCGGCCTCGTTGCCGTGGCCCTGCCGCATGAGCTCGAAGTATGCCGCCCGCTCAGCGGCCAGCTTCACCGGCCCCTGCGGCGACCGAACCCCACGGATCTCGAAGTCCAACACAACCCCCCAAGAACTGAGGTGTTGCATCGACCCCTAGAACCCAAGGTCCCGCCCGGCGGGCCTTCGCCGTCGCGAGGCCGCGCGGAAGGTCACACGAAGGCGCTCAGCCCGGTGATGGCCCGGCCCACGATCAGCGTGTTGATCTCGCGGGTGCCCTCGTAGGAGTACAGCGCCTCGGCGTCGGCCACGAACCGGCCGATGTCGTAGTCCAGCACGATCCCGTTCCCGGCCAGCAGTTCGCGCGCCCAGCCGACCACCTCCCGCATCCGGGTGGTGCAGTACGCCTTGGCCAGCGCCGAGTGCTCGTCCCGGTAGGTGCCCTCGTCCTGGAGCTGGGCCAGCCGCACCACCATGCCCAGGCAGGAGGTGGTGTTGCCGAGCATCCGCACCAGCAGGTCCTGCACGAGCTGGAACCGGCCGATCGGCCCGCCGAACTGCTCGCGCTCCTTGGCGTAGTCCAGCGCGATCTCGTAGGCGGCCAGCATCACCCCGACCGCCTGCCAGGCCACGCCGCTGCGGGTGCGGCGCAGGATCCCGGCGGTGTCCCGGAAGGAGCGGGCCTTCTGCAGCCGGTTGTCCTCCGGCACCCGGCAGCCGTCCAGCACGATGTCGGCGTTCTGCACCGAGCGCAGCGCCATCTTGTTCCGGATCTTGGTGGCGGTGAACCCGGGCGTGCCTCGTTCCACCACGAAGCCCTTGACGTGCCCGTCTTCCACGTCGCGCGCCCACACCACGACCAGGTCGGCGAACGTGGCGTTGCCGATCCAGCGTTTGGCGCCGTCCAGGAACCAGGTGTCGCCCACCCGCCGGGCGGTGGTCCGCAGCCCGCCCGCCACGTCGGACCCGCCCTGCGGCTCGGTGAGCGCGAACGCCCCGATCTGCTCCATCCGGCTCATCGGCGGCAGCCAGCGCTCCCGCTGCCCGGTCGAGCCGCAGGCGGCGATGCTGCCCATCGCCAGGCCGGTGTGCACGCCGAAGAAGGTCGCCATCGACGGGTCGGCCCGCGCCATCTCCATCGCCAGGAACCCGCTGAGCAGGCTGCTGGGCCGCAATCCCGGGACCTCGTCGTAGGCCAGGCCCGCGATCCCCAGGTCCGCGAACCCCTTGACGAGTTCCACCGGGAACTCCTCACGCCGCCAGAACTCGTTGGCGATCGGCACCACCTGCGAGCGCAGGAACTCCCGCACCCGCAGCAGGATGTCCCGCTCGTGGTGCGACAGCATGTCCTCGAAGCGGTAGATGTCCCCGGTCAGCACTTCCGGCATGGCGCTTCGCCTCCTCGGCCCGCGCCGTCCCTCGGCGCACGCGTCCTCGCCTGCGCTGTTTCCCGGAACGGCGGACCTATTCCGGCGGTGGGCGCACCGGCGGGCCCGCGCCGCGCGCGGTGGGGCTTTCACCAATCTCTCAGGGCGGGGACTGAAAAGTCGGCCAATGGCGGGGCGAATTCTTGTTCCCGTTCCGGGGCGCCCATATCGTCCGGGAACACCCGCTCCACCCCGGGATCGAGGAGGGACGTCATGAGATCCGTTCTCCTTGCCGCCGCGCTGGTCGCGGCCGGCGGCGTGGTCGCCGTCCTGCCCGCCGGGCCCGCCGAGGCCGCCTGCGGGGACCGCGCGTACCAGGCGGAGGCGGTCCGCAGCGGGAGCCTGTGGGTGGCGCGGAACGGGAGCCGGACCGTCTACACCGGCACCGACATGCGCGCGGCGGTGCAGGCCGCGATCGACAGCCTCCCGTCGGGCCGTACGGCCAAGCAGTGGGTGCGGGTCAGCGGCGACGGGTCCATCGGCGCGGGCTCGCGGATCTCACTGCGCAGCCACACCGGCATCGACTTCTGCGGCACGGTCAACGTGACCGGTTCCGGGTCCGGCGACAACGCCCCGGTCTACGCGCGCGGCGTCCGCGACATCGAGGTCGGCTATCTGAACGTCACCGGCACCCCCCGCTACGGGATCTTCATGCGGAACGTGGAGAACGTGGTGCTCGGCGACATCCAGATGCGGGTCTCCAGCGGCCTCGGCGTGCGGATCGACAACCACGGCGACCGCACCGTGCGTTCCCGCGACATCCGCATCGGCCAGGTGTACGTGGCCGGGACCAGCGACCACGGGGTGGAGACCTACGGGGTGGACGGCCTGACCATCGACCGGGTCACCGCCCGTGACACCGGCGGCTCGGGCCTGCTGCTCAACGACACGATCAACGCCACCGTCGGCCGGGTGGACGCGGACGGCGCGGGCACCGGCACCGGGTACGCCGCGCTGCGGTTCGCCAACCGCAACGGCCGGATCGGCTCCAGCTACCCGACGAACATCCGGGTCGGCAGCGTCAAGGCGCGCGGCGGCGGCCGGGGCGTGTTCTGCGTCTCCGAGAGCGGCGGCGCGGTGATCGACGAGATCGACATCGCCGGCACCGGCGGCAACGCCATCCTGCTGGAGAACTGCTACAACATGACGATCGCCCGGGTCTCCGGCACTGTCGCCGGCGGCGGCGAGATCCGCGTCGCCGCGCGCACCGAGTTCGCCCCGTCCCGCGACATCACCCTGCAGAACCTCACGGTGTCCGACACCGCGATCCGCTGGAGCCCCTGCACCGGCACCAACATCCGCCTGAGCAACGTCACGCGGATCAACGCCCCGCTCTACTGGTGCTGAACGGCCGTCTCCCCGGCCGGGCGCGGAACCCGGCGGACGGCGAGGGGACGGACCTCGACCGACGAGGCGTCGGCCACCAGCAGGCAGCGGTCGGGAACGGTCACCCAGCCGTCCTCGTCGTCGTGCGGCTCGCTGGCGACCAGCACCCCGTCCTGGTGACGCCGGTAGCACAGCGTCTCGGCCCAGGTGGTGGCGACCACGACGACGCCGTCCGTGGCCAGCATGTTGAGGCAGGCGTTCGCGTCGAGGGCGGCGATGTCGCCCAGCAGGTCCTCGACCGTCTCGGCGAGCGGGCGGCCGGCCTCCAGCCGCTGCCACAGCACCGCCGCCAGGAACGCCGAGTCGCACGTCGACTCCGGCGCCCGTCCCGGCTCCAGCAGAGGGGCGGTCAGGCCCACGTCGAGGTGCCCGTTCAGGCTCAGCAGGTGACGGCCGTCGGTGAACGGGGCGTTGGCGGCCTCCTCGATCGGCATGCCGGGGCTGGCGCCGCGCGCCGCGCCGACCACGCATCCGGCCGCGATGTCCGCCGCCATCAGCGGGAACGCCGAGTCCTCCCAGATCGGCACGGTGGTGCGGAACACCGCGGGCGCCCCGCCCGCCGGGTACCAGCCGGCCCCGAACCCGTCCCCGTTGACCAGCCCGGCCTGCTGCCAGCGCGGCGTACGGGCCTGCCGCGGCAGCCCGTACGCGGGCGCGAAGAACAGCTCGTGCAACGTCCGGGAGGAGCCCACCCAGGCGAAATGACGGCACATGGACGTGTGGTCTCCCCTCGCTCGCGGACGGCGTAGGGGCGATTGTCCAGGTCGCCCCACGCCGCCCACAAGACGCCGGAAGGTCACAGGTCATGTGTCTGCAGCCACAGTTCCAGCAGCGCGATCTGCCAGAGCTGGCTGGCGCCGAGGGTGGTGCGGTGGTCGCCGGGCGCGGCCAGCAGCCGTTCCACGTAGTCGGACCGGAACAGCCCGCGCGCCTTGGCCGCCGGGGCCGACAGCGCCTCGCGCACCATGTCCAGGTACGGGCCGGACAGATGCCGGATCGCCGGGACCGGGAAGTAGCCCTTGGTCCGGTCGATCACCTCGTCGGGGACCAGCCCGCGCGCCGCGTCCTTGAGCACGCCCTTGCCGCCGGAGGCCAGTTTCAGCTCCGGCGGGCACGCGGCGGCCAGCTCCACCAGGTCGTGGTCCAGGAACGGGGTGCGCGCCTCCAGCCCCCACGCCATGGTCATGTTGTCGACCCGCTTCACCGGGTCGTCCACCAGCATGACCGTGGTGTCCAGGCGCAGCGCCGCGTCCACGGCGGTCTCCGCGCCGGGCGCGGCGAAGTGCCCGCGGACGAAGTCGAGGCTGGCGTCGGCGTCCAGCAGGTAGGGCTCGTTCAGGATCCCGGCCAGGGCGTCGTGCCGCCGGTCGAAGAAGACCCCGGCGTACGCCTCCGCCGCCCGGTCGCGCGGCACGTCCGCCAGCGGCGGGTACCAGTCGTACCCGGCGAACACCTCGTCGGCGCCCTGCCCCGACTGCACCACCTTGACGTGCCGCGACACCTCCTGCGACAGCAGGTAGAACGCCACCGCGTCATGGCTGACCATCGGCTCGCTCATCGCCTCGACCGCCCCGGCCAGGGCGGGCAGCAGCCGCGAGTCGTCGACGGGGATCTTGTGGTGGTCGGTGCCGAACCGCCGCGCCACCAGGTCCGAGTAGCCGAACTCGTCGCCGGACTCCCCGCCCGCCGCGGCGAACCCGATGCTGAACGTCGTCAGGTCCCGCTGCCCGGCCTCGGCCAGCAGCGCCACGATGAAGCTGGAGTCCAGGCCGCCCGACAGCAGCACCCCCACCGGCACGTCGGCGACCATCCGCCGGTCCACCGCCGTGCGCAGCCCCTCCAGGACGGCGTGCCGCCACTCCTCGGGGGTCAGGTCGCGATGGCGGGTGAAGTCCGGCACCCAGTAGCGGTGGTCCTCGGTGGTGCCGTCCGGCCGTACCGTGCGGACGGTGGCGGGCGGCAGCTTCTCCACCCCGCGCAGGATGGTGCGCGGCGGCGGCACGACCGAGTGGAACGTCATGTAGTGGTGCAGCGCCACCAGGTCCAGGTCGGTGTCCACCCCTCCCCCGGCCACCAGCGCCGGGAGGCTGGAGGCGAACCGCAGCCGTGCGGCGTCGCGGGTCAGGTACAGCGGCTTGATGCCGAGCCGGTCGCGGCCCAGCACCAGCGTGCCGGTGTCGCGCTCCACGATGGCGAACGCGAACATCCCCTTGAACCGGTCGACGCAGTGGCGGCCCCACCGGTGGTACGCCTTCAGCAGCACCTCGGTGTCGGAGGCGGAGAAGAAGCGGTAGCCCTCGGCCCGCAACTCCCGCATCAGCTCCCGGTAGTTGTAGAGGCAGCCGTTGAACACCCCGGCCAGGCCCAGCTCGCCGTCCACCATCGGCTGGGCGGCCCGCTCCGACAGGTCGATGATCTTCAACCGGCGGTGGCCGAGGGCGACCGGGCCCTGCACCCACAGCCCCGCCCCGTCCGGGCCGCGCGCCTCCAGCGCGGCGGTCATCGCGGTCACCGCGGCGACGTCGGGCCGCGCGCCGTCCAGCCGCAGCTCTCCGCTCAGCCCGCACATGGGCGGCTCCACGGGGTGATGACGGACATGACGAGGATCAGTCCCTTCTCACATGCGTTCCACGTCGGTCAGGGCAGCAGCCAGGTGTCCTTGGACCCGCCTCCCTGGGAGGAGTTGACGATCCGGCTCCCGGCGGGCGCGACCCTGGTCAGCGCCAGCGGCAGCACCGCCGGCTCGGACCCCTGCACCACGAACGCCCGCAGGTCCACCGCGCGCGGCTCCAGCCGCCCGTCGACGAACGTGGGGTGCGTGGACAGGTCCACGGTCTCCTGGGCGATCCACCGTTCGGGTTCGGCCGTGATGCGTTCCCGGGCCTCGTCCAGCTCGTCGGCGGAGGCGTCGGGGCCGACCACCACGCCCATGCCGCCGTACCCGTCGACGGGCTTGACCACCAGCTCGGCCAGCCGGTCCAGCACCTCGGCGCGCTGCTCGGGGTCGCGGCACAGGTAGGTCGGCACGTTGTCCAGCAGCGGCGATTCCCCCAGGTAGTACTCGATGAGCCGGGGGACGTAGGCGTACAGGGCCTTGTCGTCGCCGACGCCGTTGCCGGGCGCGTTGGCCAGCGTGACCGCGCCCCGTTCCATCGCCTCCGTCAGGCCCGGCACGGCGTCGAACAGCTCGTCCTCGTCGATCCGCCGGTACAGCACCCGGACCGGCCTGCCGTCGTCGAGGTGCACGCCGTCCGCGTCGCAGACCAGCCGGTCCGGCGTGACCAGCGGGACCGCCAGCTCCTGCGCCAGCAGCCGGTGCTCGAAGTACGCCGAGTCCTGTGGCCCCGACGTCACCAGGGCGAGGGCGGGCGCGGCGCGGGTCAGGGCGGCGCGCAGCACGCTCACCGCGCGGGAGGCCGCCGCCGTGGGCAGGGTCGAGGTCAGCTCGGGCATGACGCGGGCGGCCAGCCAGCGGTTGGCCATGGCGTACCCGATGCCGGACGGCACCCTCAGGTTGTCCTCCAGCACCGACCAGCGGCCCGCCCCGTCCCGCACCAGGTCGATCCCGGCGACCGCGCACCGCACCGCCGAACGCGGCACCCGGCGGCCCTCGGGCAGCAGGCCGGGCGACTCGTCGGCGACCCAGGCGGGCAGCACCCCGTCCCGGATCACGGCGCGCTCGCCGTACACGTCGTGCAGGAACGCCTCCAGCGCCCGCACCCGCTGCCGCAGCCCGCGCTGCAACGGCCGCCAGTCCTCGGCGGCGATCACCCGGGGCACCAGGTCCACCGGGAACAGCTGATCGGCGTCCTCACCGGCGACCCGGAACGTCATGCCCAGGTTCCGCTGCACCCGCCGCCGCTCGCGGTCGCGTTCGGCCAGCCCCTCCGGTCCCAGCCGGTCCAGCGCGTTCATGATCGTCCCGTACGGGCTGCGGGCGGTGCCGTCGAACACCACCGCCTCGTCGGCGTCGGTGCGGTAGCCCGCCAGCATCCGGGTCACCGCGCGGCGGGCCGGGCCGGCGTCCGGCGTCCACTCGATGTTGGCCCGGGTCTCGGCCAGCAGCAGCTCCACCACCGCGTCCATCCCGCCCGCGGCGAACGCGGCGCGCTGCCGGGTCGCCGAGTCGCCGCGGGCCAGCGCCGCCTCGGCCAGCTCGCTCACCAGCTCCCAGTCCCCGGTCCCCTCCAGCTGCGGGCGCAGGCCCTCGACCAGCGCGCGGACCAGCTCGCCGGCCGGCTGCGGCTCGCCGGTCGCCGGGTCGACCAGCTCCCCGCCGAGCCCGGACCGGGCGGCCCGCCAGGTCGCGGCCCGCACCAGCGCCGGATGCCCGGGCCGGGGCGGCTCGCCGGCGTCGATGGCGGCCAGCTCGCGGATCACCAGCGCCCGGAACAGCCCGGCCAGCAGCACCACGTCCTCCACCCGCGGGCAGGCGTCGCACACCCGCAGCTCCACGGTGGGCAGGTGGGCCGAGGGCCGGATGTCGAAGTAGGCCATGCCCCGGTCGCTGATCACCCCGGAGCGGACCAGCTCGTCCAGCAGCCGGTCGTACTCGGCGGCGGAGGCCAGCCCGTCCACCGGCCCGGTGGTGGGCCAGCGCTGCCACAGCAGGGTCCGGTAGCTGGCGTAGCCGGTGTCGGAGCCGAGCCAGTACGGCGAGCTGACCGACAGCGCCAGCAGCGGCGGCACCCACCGCCCGAGCCGGTGCGCCACCGCCACGGCCGAGTCGCGGTCGCCCACGTCCACGTGCACCTGGGCCCCGCAGATGAGCTGCTCGCGGGCTAGGAGCTGGTACTCGTCGAGCATGTTCTCGTAGCGGGGGTCGGGCGTGACCTTGAGCGCGTCCAGGTCCACCACCGGGACCGTCCCGGCCGCCACGATGCCCATCCCCAGCGGCTCGGCCGCGGTCACCACGCCGCGCCGCAGCGCGGCCAGGTCCTCGGCCAGATCGTCCAGCCGGACGAACGGCCGGCTGTTGGTCTCCACGACCGACCGCTGCAGCTCGGCCACGAACCGGTCCGGCGGCAACTGCTCCAGCAGGCTGTCGGCGCGCGGCAGCAGCCGATGGGTCCGCAGGTCGACGGTGTGGAACTCCTCCTCGACCCCCACGGCCACGAGTCCGGGACGTTCGGCCGTCATGTGCGGTCACGCCCCGGATACGGCGCCGGTGTCCGTTGTGCGTTCAGTGGCGCTCCCACCCGAGTCCGACGATTGACGCCCGGCAGGATGCCCGGTAAAGGCCGGGTTATGCCGAGATCATGTTTCCCGCCCGGACGGCTCGTTGGCCCAGGCCGCCGGACCCGTGACGGCGGCCGCCCGGCGCGCGGGGCGGCGCGGGGATCCCGGCATCGCCGGGACGGCCGCATACTGGTGGAGATGAGTTCTTCGCGAGCCGCTCGGCGGCGCCACCTGCCCACCAGTCCCTTCAACAGCGAACCGGAGCCCGAGCCGCCCGCGGTCGAGCACTACGAGCTGCAGGATCGGGTCAGCCACGACAAGTACGGCCTCGGCCGGGTGATCGGGGTGGACGAGGGCGTGTCGGTCCTCGTCGACTTCGGATCCCAGAAGCTGCGCATCCCCGCGCCCTACGCCAAACTCGTCAAGCTCTGATCCGCCCCGGTCGACGGCCGCCGGGCAGGAGAGCGCTCCGGCGGCGTAGAATTGTGCCCGGGTGTCTCCCCTTTTCCAGTGGCGACAAGTATGCGACGGAGCCTGCGATGTCGTCTGTTCTCCTTGCGCTCATCGCACTCGCCCTGCCCGTTCTGGGCGCCGTCGTCCCGTCCCTGCTCGACGACCGGGGCACCGCGGACGGCCCGGAGCGGCTGGCGAGGCTGCGCACCCTCGTCGGCGACGGTGCCGCGGCCACCGGCGAGCCGCACAGCAACGTGCGCGTACTCCCGGCGCACACCGCGACGCTGACCGACACCGAGTACGACCGGGCCGCCTGAGCGGCCCGGTCCCCGGGACCGGTGATCGCACCGATGGCGGCGCGCCGGTTCCGTGCCACGGTCGACGCAGCAGTGTCCGCCTCCTGCGGGAAGGTGAGCCGTGGCCGGTCGTCGCGCCCTCGTGCCCTCCACCGTCGTCACCGCGCTCCTGGTCGTCGCCGCCCTGCTGGCCGGGGTGCCGTCGGCCGCCGCGGCGCCGGGGCGGCCGTACGCCAACCCGGTCAAGGCGCAGAAGGGCGCCGACCCGTGGATCGCCTACCACGACGGGCACTACTACCTGGTCACCACGTCGTGGACGTCCGAGCTGACGATGCGGAGGTCGCCGACCCTGGCGGGGCTGGCGACCGCCCCGAGCGTGCAGGTCTGGTCGGACGCCACGGCGTCCCGCTGCTGCAACATGTGGGCGCCGGAACTGCACTCGTTCGACGGGCGCTGGTACCTGTACTACTCGGCCGGTCCGGCGGGTGACGACTACGCGCGCAACCAGCGCACCCACGTGCTGGAGAGCGTCGGGTCCGACCCGATGGGGCCGTACGTCTACAAGAACAGGCTGTACGCGCCGGGCAACGACGTCGGGCTCATCGACGGCAGCGTCCTGCGGCTGAACGGGAACCTGTACTTCCTCGGCAGCGTGTGGGGCTCCACCCAGAACATCGTGATCGCCCCGATGAGCAGCCCCTACCGGATCAGCGGGGCGCTGTCGACGATCTCGACCCCCACCTACTCGTGGGAACGGCAGACCGCCGCCGTCAACGAGGGGCCCGAGCCGCTGCAGCGCGGCGGCCGGACGTTCATCGTCTACTCGGCGAGCGCCTGCTGGAGCCCCGACTACAAGCTGGGCCGCCTCACCTACACCGGGGGCGACCCGCTGCGGGCGTCCGCATGGTCCAAGCATCCGACGCCGGTGTTCCAGCGCGACGACGCCAACGGGGTGTACGGGCCGGGGCACAACGGGTTCTTCACCTCCCCGGACGGCGCCGAGAGCTGGATCGTCTACCACGCCAACGACCGGTCCACCGACGGCTGCGACAACGGGCGCACCACCCGGGCGCAGAGGTTCACCTGAACGCCGACGGAACCCCGAACTTCGGCAGGCCCGTCCGGCTCGGCGTGACGCTGGACGGCCCGTCCGGCGAGACGGCCGCCACCCCCGCGGCCTACCGGCTCGTCAACCGCAACAGCGGCAAGTGCCTGGGCGTGGCGGGCGGCTCGTCCGCGGACGGCGCGAACGTCGCCCAGTACGCGTGCGGCGACTCCGCCGCCCTGCGCTGGCGGATCGAGGATCTCGGCGACGACACCGGCCGGCTGGTGAACGCGGCCTCCGGTAAGGCGCTGGACGTCGCCGACTGCGGCACCGCGGACGGCACCGACATCCGGCAGTGGTCGTGGCTGAACAACCCCTGCCAGCGGTTCCGCATGGTCGTCTCCGATTCCGGCGGCTGGGTGCGGCTGGTCAACGCCGCCAGCGGAAAGGTCGCCGACGTGGCCGACTGCGGCACCGCGGACGGCGTCGACGTGCGGCTGTGGACCTGGCTGAACAACGCCTGCCAGCAGTGGCGCCTCGAACCGGCGGCTTGACGGATCGAAACGAGCACGCCTTTAATGGGCGGCGTGTCGTGCCGCGCCCGACCGGATGAACGGCGGTGTGCGGGCGGCACCCGACACAAGGGGATGGTCGCCATGACGATGGAACGCGCCTGATCTGAATTCGCGCCCCGCGCGTCGTCCCCTTTTCCCGAGAACCCGTGTTCTCCCCGCCGTCTTCGCCGTGTCCTCACACGTGCCCGGGATCGGCGCGCGGTCGCCTGCCAGTCCTTTTCTCCCGTTCTCCCGCCGTCTATTTCGGAGTGTACGACCGCGCATGCCCGCAGACTTCAACCAGCAGATCATCGAGGAATTCCGCGCCGGCAACGGCCGGGTGGGCGGCCTCTTCGAGGGGGCCAGGCTCATCCTGCTCACCACCACCGGGGCCAGGAGCGGACGGCCCCACACCGTTCCCCTGGGCTACCTGATCGACGGGGAACGCCGCGTCGTCATCGCCTCCGCCGGGGGCTCCCCCAAGCACCCGGCCTGGTACCACAACCTGCTCGCCCATCCCCGGGTCACCGTCGAGGACGGGGCGTTCACCTACGAGGCGGACGCCGTGGTCCTGGAGGGCGAGGAACGCGACCGCGTCTTCGCCCGCGCCGTCGAGGCCGACCCCGGCTGGGCCGAGTACGAGGCCGAGTCGGGCCGGACGCTGCCCGTCGTGGCGCTGGAGTTCGTGACCGGCGGGCCGAACGCCCACGCGCTGGGCGAGGGGCTGAAGGCCGTGCACGACGCGTTCCGCCGCGAGCTGGCGATCCTCCGCAGGGAGGTCGCCGAGGCGGGGCCGCGGCTCGGCGCCCAGCTCCGCGTCAACTGCCTGGCGTTCTGCCAGGGGCTGCACCACCACCACACGATCGAGGACGCGCAGACGTTCCCGTTCCTCGGCGAGCGGCATCCCGAGCTGGCCGCGACGCTGGCGCGGCTGCGCGCCGAGCACGTGACGGTCCAGCGGCTCCTGGAGCGGTTGCAGGAGCTGGTCTCGGCCGGCGATGCCGACCCGCGGGCGCTGCTGCCGCAGGTGGAACGGCTGTCGGCCGAGCTGGAGGCGCACCTGGACTACGAGGAGGAGCAGCTCGTGCAGGTCCTGAACGGCGTGCGGCCCTAGCCGTCCGCCGTCACCGGAAGCCGCAGCCGGGGTTGGGGACGTCCTGGGCCAGCGGCCTGCCGACCGGGTTGACGTACAGGGCCTCCAGCACCACCGGGGTCGTGCCGAGGTTCCGGCCGATGTGGACGTGGTCGGGGCCGCTCGGCTCGACGACGACGTCCCCGCGGGGATGCACCATCGTGGTCGTGCAGTCGGCCAGCGTGCGGGTCAGGGTCCCGGCCCTGACCACCGCGTACAGCCGTCCGTCGTGGTAGTGCCAGCCGGTGCTGCCGCCCGGCGCGATGGTGATCTCCCGGAGCACGTACTCCACGTCGCCCACGGTCCGCTGGGCGATCGTGCGGGCCTGGACTCCGTGGGAGGGGGTGGCGGCGGCGGTCTCCGGCATCAGGGTGAGCGCTGTGCACACGGTCAGCCCCACGGCCAGCAGACGAGCGGGCATCGGCGACGCCTCCTTTCCCGCTTTCCCGGCAGGGGTCGTCGCCGCCATGCTCCCCCGGCTCCGCACGCGCGGGAACGAGGATCGGGGAAGGCGGCCGGATACGGTCAGCCGGAAGTCAGCCGAAACAGGTGGCGGCGGTGACGATGTCGGCGCGCATGTTGCGCTCCATCATCCGCAGCGCCGCCTCCCCCAGCCCGGGGTCGATGTGCGCGACCGTGTCGCGCGGCACCCTGATCCGCAGGTGGCGGACGTAGGCGTCCAGTGCGCTGTAGAGGATGCACTGCTCGGTGACCTGCCCGGACAGCACGACCTCTTCGACGCCCTCGCGCAGCAGCAGGTATTCCAGCGCGGTGCCGTAGAACGCGCTGTGCCGCACCTTGGCCAGGAACGCGCAGTCGTCGGCGGGCACGATCGGCTCCACCAGGTCCGGCCGCCGCCCCCGCAGCGCCTTGTCGATCATCTGGTCCCGGGTGGCCGAAAAGTCCCCGTAGTTGTCGTTGACGTACAGCAGCAGCACGTCGTCGCGGTCCCGGGCGCGTTCGACCAGGCTGCGCAGCGGGGCGACGATCTTCTCGACGCTGCCCGCCAAGACGTCGGCGTCCTCGTGGTCGTACGGGTTCAGCATGTCGATCACGATCAGGGCGCTGGTGCTCACCTCCCGGCACTGCCCCGCTCAGGGCCGTTCATGCGGAAAGCGGCGTGCGCCCGATCGGGCGCACGCCGCTTCGAGGTGCGGGGTGTCAGCAGGCCGGGAAGAGCGGCCGGGTGCCGGTGGAGTGGGCGGCCGGGTCGGTGAAGCGGCAGCCGTAGTCCGGGTCGGCGACGGTCCGGCGGCGCATCACGTCGTCGCCGGCCGGGCGGACCCCGTCGCGCTCCCAGCGGACCAGGTCGTTCCAGGCGGTGATGACCTCGTTCGGGCTGAACTCGCAGTGCCCCACCGAACGGATGGCGCGCTGCACCAGCAGCCCGTCACGGTGGTGGCGGGCGGCGTCGGCCTTGTAATCCTGCTCCATGGAGAACGGGACGAACAGGTCGCCGAGGTTGTGCAGGGACACCACCGGGGCGGACAGCCTGCCGCGGATCGCGGGGATCTGGGTCAGCCGGCCGGTGTGGCGGGAGGCCGGGTCACGGGGCTTGACCCGCTGGACGGTCCGGTTCACGTTCACCGGGGCGCTCGGCCAGTAGAAGGTCTTCGCGTTGGTCGAGATCCTGGCCGGGTCCTGGGCGAGCGTGCCGCCGGGCACCGAGCCGGACAGCCCGAACAGGTAGTCCTTCCAGTACGCGAACGCCGCGTCGTCGCCCGGCCGGTCCCCGCCGGTCCGGTTGATCACGATGGCGCGGAACTGCCTGCCCAGCTCGTTGGCGGGGTCGGGGGCGGTGGGCGTGAGGCCGGTCAGGCCGAGCTTCTGCTGGATCCGCGGGACGACCGTGCCCGCGTAGTCCGGCGGCAGCGGGTAGGAGCCCAGGTCCGCCAGGTCCTGGGCGACCACCTGGTAGTCCAGGAAGAAGTCGAACAGCTCGTGGTCGCCGAGCACCCCGCACATCGGCAGGGCCCCGTCGTAGAAGCCGGGGTACTCCTCGATCGACCGGGCGGTGACGTGCCCGCCCATCGACACTCCGGCGATGAAGGTCTTGTGCGGCCTGCCGACCGTCCTGGCGAAGTGCGACGCCAGGTCGCGGGTGCTGAGGACCCCGGCCCGCACGTCGTAGTCGTTGCCGTAGTACGACGAGGCCGCCCAGGCGTACCCCTGGTTCAGCAGGTGCTGGCGCAGCCCGAAGCCGGGCGGGTCGACGGTCAGCACGCGGGTGGCCCCGCGGAACCCGTGCGCCCACATGACGAGCTGCCCGTTCCAGTTCGGCGGCACCTCGATCTTGTAGGCGGCGTGCTCGTGCACGCCCTGCAGCACGCGGCTCGGCTGCCCGTTCACGATGGCCGGTGCCATCGGCGGGTTGCTGACGGTGTAGCCGGGCAGTGGCTGGTCGCCCGGCACCGGGTCGGCGGGCGGCGGCGGCTCGGCCGTCGCGGGGGTGGCCGTCAGCGCGACGGCGCTCAATCCGGCGGCCAGCACGGTCGTGAATCGACGACGCAAGACCGTCACCTCCTGGGGGCGGGCAGGTCGGCGGGAAGCCCGATGGCGCGTTTGAGGATCTTCCCGGTGGGACTGGTGGGCAGCTTGTCGGTGCACCTGATCAGGCGCGGGTACTTGTAGGCGGCGACCCGTTCCCGCACGAAGTCGCGCAGCTCGTCCGGGTCGACCGGATCGCGCAGCGCGACGACCGCGGCGATCTCCTCGCCGAGCTCGGGATGCGGGACGCCGACGACGGCGGCCTGGCGGACCGCGGGATGCTCGTACAGGACCTCCTCGATCTCCCGGGGGTACACGGTCCGGCCGCCCCGGATGATCACGTCGCGGCGCCGGTCGACCAGGTAGAAGTAGCCGTCCTCGTCGACCCGGCCGAGATCGCCGGTGTGGAACCAGCCGTCGCGCAGCGCCGTGGCGGTGGCGTCCGGGTCGTTCCAGTAGCCCTTCATCACGTTCGGGCCGCGGATCACGATCTCGCCGATCCGGCCGGGCGGCAGTTCCGCCCCGTCCTCGCCGACCACCTTCATCTCCACCCCGGCGATCGGGCGGCCGATCGAGCCGGGGCGGCCGCCGGGGCCGGACCGGTTGGTGGCGGCGACCGGGGAGGTCTCGCTGAGCCCGTAGCCCTCGATGATCGTGCAGCCGAACCGGGTCTCGTAGGCGCGCGCCACCGCCGGGGGCAGCGCCGAGCCGCCGCTCACGCACAGCCGCAGCAGCGACAGGTCGGAGACGCCGGGCTGGTCCAGCAGCGCGATGTACATGGTCGGCACGCCCGGCAGGACGGTGACGCCCTCCCGCCGGATGATCTCCAGTGCCCGGGCGGGGTCGAACCGCGGCATCAGCGCCAGCCGGCCCCCCGCGTGGACGGTGGCGTTCAGCGCGCAGGTCTGCCCGAACGCGTGGTACAGCGGAAGCGCTCCCAGCACCACGTCGTCCACTCCCAGCCCGTACATGCGCGCGACGGTGGCGGAGTTGCCGAGCAGGTTGCCGTGGGTCAGCTCGACGCCCCGGGCGCGGCCGGTGGTCCCGGCGGTGTAGAGGATGACGGCCGTGTCGTCCGGCGCGGTGGGCGCGATGTCGTGCTCGGGCGGCACCCCGCGCAGCAGCCGGCGGAACTCCTCGGGCACCACGAACAGGCAGTCGGTGCCGGTGACGGACGCCGCGGCCTCGACGGTCTCGGCGTAGGCGTGCCAGGCGATCAGCAGCCGGGCCCGGCAGCCGCCCACGTAGGCGGCGATCTCGCGGCGCTTCAGCAGCGGGTCCAGGGGCACCACGACCGCGCCGGCCCGCAGCACCCCGTAGTAGACGACCGCGAACTCCGGCACGTTCGGCAGCATGACCGCCACCCGGTCGCCGGGCCGCACCCCGCGCCGCCGCAGGAACGCGCCGGTCCGGGCGCTGAGCACCTCCAGCCCGCGGTAGGTGAGCCTCGCCTCGTCAAGCGCCAGAACCGTCCTTGTGCCGATGCGCTCGGCGGCGGTGCGCACCCGGTCCGCGAGGTTCATGACCCAGACCGTACGTCGGCGCTCCGGGCCTCCTCATTGGTCGCGGAGACCAGTCTTTTCCGCGGCGGGTTTGTGCCCCGCGGGCAACGAGTCGTACAGGGCGATGGCGACCAGGAGTTCCACCAGGTCGGTGATGTGCCGCAGGTTCCGGCCGGTGCGCTCCTGGATGCGGCGCAGCCGGTACTGGGCGGTGTTGTGGTGGATCTGCAGCCGCTCGGCGGCGGCCCGCAGGTTGAGGTCGGCGGCGGCGAACGCCCGGATGGTGGCGGTCAGCACCCCGCCGCGGGCCCGGTCCTCGGCCAGCAGCGCGGTGATCCGCGGGTCCACCAGGTGGCGGGCGGTGTCGTCGGCCCGCATCGCCAGGTACTGGAACGGGGTGATCCGCGGCAGCGCCGCCACTCCCCCGTCCTCGGGCAGGAACTCCAGCACCGCGCGGGCCTCCCGGTAGGCCTGCGGGATCTGCTCGATGCCGTGCACCACCGTGCTGATGCCCAGGGCCAGCACGATGCCCTCGCCGAGCAGGCCCTCGCGGACCTCGGCCAGCCGGTCGCACAGCCGCCCGGCCGCCGCCGCCCCGTCGCCGGGGCCGAGCGCGGCGATCGCCACGATCTCCGAGTGCCGCACCACCGACAGGGTGCGCCGGCCGTTCACCCCGGTCCGGGCGAGGGCGGCGCAGGCGGCGTGCCGGGCGTCGGCGCCCTGGTCGGGGCCGGCCGCCACGGCCTGGTCGCCGGTCGCCTGCTTGGGGCCGACCAGCACCGCGGTCACCACCACCAGCGGCTCGTCCGATCCGGGGGTCAGGCCGTGCGCGTGCGCGGCGGCCAGTTGCGGGCCGCGCGTGGGCGCCTCCCCGGCCAGCAGCGTCTCCAGCAGGTCGCGGCTTTCGCGCACCGCCTCGGCGGCGGCGTACTGCTGGAACTCCACGTACGCGTTGGCGGCGTGGGTGCTGGCGAAGTCGCAGTACCGCATCAGCGGCGCGGCCAGCGTCAGCGCGGCCTCGTGCCCGGCCGACGACCGGCCGGCGCACTCCACCACCGCCTCCCAGAACACCTGCTGCCCGACCCGGAACGCGTTGATGTAGTCGGCCAGCGCCAGCCCGGCGCGGGCCCGCCGCATCGCGGCCCGGCGGGTGTAGGCGATGTCGTCCAGGGTGACCGTGCGGTCCTCCAGCAGCACCGCCAGCTTGGTGCGGTAGTGCCGCAGCACCTGGTCGCGGGCGTCGGCCAGGATCTCGGGCGGCATCGCCGCGTACGCGGGGATCTCGGCGCGCATGGTGATGATCGCCCGCTCGGCCAGATCCTCGACGCGATCCAGGAGCCGGGCGAGGATGCGCGCGCGTTCAGCGCGGACCGTGTCCGCACCGGTGAGCGTTTCCGTGCTGAAACCACCGGCCATGTGCGGATGATCCATGTCCGGTCCAGGCACGTCAACGGTCCGTAACACGTCCGAGACATATCCCGGGCGGCTACCGCCAGTAACAGGGGCGGGGCTGTGTTCAGCGGACAAGGCGGGCATCACATCTTGGGTTCCTGCGCCCAATGCGACCGCTGACCGGCGGATTTTACGCTGACGCCCTGCTGGCGGGCCGCCCGGCGGTGCCAGATCACACACCCCGTTCCGCTCCCACCCCGCCCAGGAGGCCGGATGCTGGAGGTTCATGATCTTACCGTTCGGTTCGGTGGCATCACCGCGCTGGACGGCGTCGGCTTCACGGTGGCGCAAGGCGAGATGGTCGGGCTGATCGGCCCGAACGGCGCCGGCAAGACCACCCTGTTCAACTGCCTGACCCGGCGGTACGACGCGGACGCCGGGTCGGTGGCCTACGAGGGGCGGAACCTGCTGGCGGCGCCGCCGCACGCGATCACCCGGCTCGGCATCGCCCGCACCTTCCAGAACCTGGGCCTGTTCAGCCGGATGTCGGTGCGCGACAACGTGCTGGTCGGCGCGCACACCCACGGCAGGGCCGGGTTCTGGTCGGCGGCGCTGTGGCTGCCGGTGCTGCGCGGCGAGGAGGCCGGGCTGCGCCGCGCGGCCGACGAGGTGCTGGAACGCCTCGGCCTGACCGCGGTGGCCGACCATCCGGCCGCCGGGCTGCCGTTCGGCACCCTCAAGCGGGTCGAACTGGCCCGCGCGCTGGCCGCCCGCCCCCGGCTGCTGCTGCTGGACGAGCCGGTGAACGGGCTCAACCAGGCCGAGGTGGCGGAGTTCGCGGCGACGCTGCGGGCGATCCGCGCGGACCTGGACCTGACCGTGATCGTCGTCGAGCACCACATGGGGTTCGTGATGGGCACCTGCGACCGGGTGGTGTGCCTGGACTTCGGCCGCAAGATCGCCGAGGGACCGCCCGAGGAGGTCCAGCGCGACCCCGCCGTCATCGAGGCCTACCTGGGGACGCCCGCATGAAGGACAAGGACGAGGAGTTCCTGGTCGTTCGGGACCTGTACGCCGGTTACGGCGACGCGAAGGTGCTGCACGGCGTGAGCCTGACCGTGGCGCGCGGGGAGGTGTGCGCCATCCTCGGGCCGAACGGGGCCGGCAAGACCACCCTGCTGCGGGCGCTGTGCGGGATGGTCAAGGGCCGCGGCGTCATCCGGCTCGACGGCGCCGACCTGGTCGGGCGGTCGCCCGACACGGTGGCGCGGCTGGGCGTCGCGCACGTTCCCGAGGGGCGCGGCACGTTCATGCCGCTGACCGTCGAGGAGAACCTGCGGCTCGGCGCGTTCACCCGCCGGGACCGCAAGGCGGTCGAGGAGGACCTGGAACGGGTCTACGGCTACTTCCCCGTGCTGAAGCAGCGGCTCAAGCAGGCGGCGGGCAGCCTGTCCGGCGGCGAGCAGCAGATGGTGGCGCTCGGCCGGGCGCTGATGCTGCGGCCCCGGGTGCTGCTGCTGGACGAGCCGTCCCTGGGGCTGGCGCCGCTGGTCACCCGGGAGCTGTTCGGCATCGTGCAGGCCATCAACGAACAGGAGCGGACCACCGTGGTCGTCGTCGAACAGAACGCCCATCTCGCGCTGGGCATCGCGCGGCACGCGCACGTCCTGGAGACCGGCCGGATCGTGCTGTCGGGCACCGCCGCCGACATCCGGGCCGACGAGCAGGTCGCCCAGTCCTACCTCGGCTACCGGGTGTGATCATGGCCGACTTCATCCAGCAGATCGTGGTGGGCCTGGGCTCCGGCGCCATCTACGCCAGCCTGGCCCTGGCCCTGGTGCTGATCTACCAGTTCACCGGGATCGTCAACTTCGCGCAGGGCGAGCTGGCCATGTTCTCGGCCTACATCGCCTGGACGTTCCTGGACGCGGGACTGCCGTTCTGGGTCGCGCTGCCGGTCACCCTGGTCATCTCGTTCGTCGGCGGGATGCTCATCGAGCGGATCGTGATCCGCCCGGTGGAGGGGGCGCCGGAGCTGACCATCGTGATCGTCACGGTGGGGCTGTTCATCTTCGTCAACGCCGCCGCCGGATGGATCTGGTCGTTCCTGATCAAGGACTTCCCCAACCCGTTCCCCGACGGGGCGCTGCGCGCCGGCGGGGTCAGCGTCGGCTACTCCACGCTGGGCGTGCTGGCCGTGGTCGGCGTGGTGATGGGCCTGCTGTACCTGCTGTTCCGGCACACCAAGATCGGCCTGGGGATGCGCGCGGTGGCGACCAACCCCGAGTCGGCGCGGCTGGTGGGCATCCGGGTCGGCTGGACGCTGGCGCTGGGCTGGGGGCTGGCCGCCACGGTCGGCGCGGTCTCCGGGGTCCTGGTCGCCCCGCTGCTGTTCCTGGAGCCCAACATGATGGGCGGCGTCCTGATCTACGCGTTCGCCGCCGCCACCCTCGGCGGCATGGACAGCCCGCTCGGCGCGGTGATCGGCGGCCTGGTCGTCGGCGTCGCCGAGACCCTGGCCGGGGCGTACGTGGACGCCATCGGGTCGGACCTGAAGGTCGGGGTCCCGCTGGTGATCATCCTGGCGGTGCTGCTGCTGCGGCCCCAGGGCCTGTTCGGCAAGGCGGCGGTGGAGCGGGCATGAGCGAGGTGACCAAGACCCAGGAGGCGCCCGAGGCGCCGGTGGGCAAGAGCGGGCCGGGACGGTCGTGGCTGCGGTTCCTGTCGCCCGACCGGGGCCACTGGCTGTGGATCGTGCTGGTGATCGCGCTGATCCTGCCGTTCCAGCTGGTGCCGTTCCGGGTGTTCCAGCTGACCATGGTGCTGGTCTACGCGGTGGCGCTGCTCGGGCTGAACCTGCTGGTCGGGCACGGCGGGCAGATCTCGCTGGGGCACGGGGCGTTCTTCGCGGTCGGCGCGTACACGGCGGCGATCATGATGGACCGCTGGGACACCCCCTACCTGCTGACGCTGCCGGTGGCGGCGGCGGTGGCGTTCGTGCTCGGGCTGGGCCTCGGGGTGCCGGCGGCCCGGCTGCACGGGCTGTACCTGGCGCTGGTGACACTGGCGATCGCGATCTTCCTGGTGCCGCTGCTCAAGCGGTTCGAGGACTTCACCGGCGGCTCGATGGGGCTGACGCTGGCCAAGCCGCAGCCCCCGGCGTGGAGCGGGCTGGCCGAGGACCAGTGGCTGTACTTCCTGGCGCTGGCGGTCGCGGTGGCGGCGTTCGTGCTGGTCGCCGGGCTGCTGCGGTCAAGGGTCGGGCGGGCGCTGCACGCGCTGCGCGACAACGAGATCGCCGCCGAGGTGATGGGCGTGCGGCTGGCGTTCTACAAGACGCTGGCGTTCGCCTGGAGCGCGCTGCTGGCCGGGGCGGCCGGCTGCGTCTACACCTGGGTGATCGGCTTCGTCTCCCCGGACTCCTTCACCGTCAACCTCTCCATCACGCTGCTGGCCGGGATCGTGGTCGGCGGGCTCGGCTCGCAGGCCGGACCGGTCCTCGGGGGGCTGTTCGTGATGTTCGTTCCCTCGTTCGCACAGGACGTCAACAAAGGCGCACCCGGCGTCATCTTCGGCCTGCTGATCATCGTGGTGATGTACGTGGCTCCGACGGGGCTGGCCGGGCTGGCGGGACGGGCGGCGCGCTCGTTCAACAGAACCCTCCGGAAGGAGTAGCAGATGGGTGTTTCGGCGATCCGGTGGACGGCGGTGACCGCGGCCGTGCTGCTGGCGGCGACCGCCTGCGGCCGCGGGGACGAGGCGTCGAACGGCGCCCTGCCCGCCGAGTGCAAGGGCCAGCAGACGACGGGCATCACCGACAAGAGCATCAAGCTCGGCGGGATCTACCCGCTGTCGGGCCCGGCGTCGGCGTACGGCGACATCCCCAAGGGCATCAAGGCGTACTTCGACTACGTCAACGCCGAGCAGAACGGCATCGGCGGGCGCAAGGTCGAGTTCGTCGTCCGCGACGACGGCTACCAGCCGCCCAAGGCGGTCGAGGAGGCCCGCCGGCTGGTGGAGCAGGAGCAGGTGTTCGCGCTGTTCCAGACGCTCGGCACCCCGTCCACGGCGGCGACCTGGGACTACACCAACCAGCGCAAGGTGCCGCAGGTGTTCGTGGCCACCGGCGCCTCGCTGTGGGGCACCGACAAGAAGCACCCGTGGACCATCGGCTGGCAGCCCAACTACATCTCCGAGGCCCGCGTCTACGCCCAGTTCCTCAAGACCGAGAAGCCCAACGCCAAGGTCGCGGTGCTGTACCAGAACGACGACTTCGGCAAGGACCTGCTGGGCGGCTTCAAGAAGGCCATCGCCGGCTCGCAGGTCCAGGTGGTCGACGAGGAGAGCTACGAGGTCTCCGACCCGACCATCGACCCGCAGATGCGCAACCTGGCCGGGTCGAAGGCCGACGTGTTCCTCAACATCACCACGCCCAAGTTCGGCTCGCAGGCGCTGGCGGCGGACGCCAAGAACACCGACTGGAACCCGCTGCACATCATCAACAACGTGGCCGCGTCGGTCACGGTGCTCAAGCCGGTGGGCTTCAAGAACGTCCAGGGCGTGGTGTCGGCGACCTACTACAAGGACCCGAACGACCCGCAGTGGGCCAACGACTCGGAGATGAAGCTCTACCGGGAGAAGATGGCCAAGTACGCGCCGGGCGCCGACCCCAACATCCCCTACCACGCGTTCGGCTGGGCGTCGGCCAGCAGCTTCCACAAGGCGATGCAGGCGGCCAAGTGCCCGACCCGTGAGGGCCTGCGCGACTCGGTCCGCAACCTCAACAACGTCGAGGTCCCGATGCTGCTGCCCGGAATCACGCTGCAGACCGGCCCCGACGACGGCTTCCCCATCGAGTCCATGCAGATGATGCGGTTCAAGGGCGAGCGGTGGGAGCTGTTCGGCGAGGTGATCGACACCCGGAAGGTGTTCGGCCCGGTCGCCGAGTGATCCCGTGACCCCCCGGACCCGGCCCGGCGTGCAATCCCCCCCGCGCGCCGGGCCGGCCCCTGTTCAGGACCGGGTCCAGCGCACGGTCATCTCGTCGCGGGTGCCGAAGCGCTCCAGGTGGCGGCCGACCACGTCCTCCACGCGGGCCAGGGACTCGGCGTCGGGCGCGGCGGCGGTCAGCACCAGCACGCCGTCCTCGCCGTTCAGCTCGCACGTCCCGGCGCCCTCGGGGAACGTGATCGTGCCGTGGTCGCCCTCGGCGCTGGTGGCGAGCCGGCGGCCGAGGTGGTCGCAGAGCTGCTTGATGTAGCGGGCGGGCCGGTCGGTGGGCACGCGGGCGATGGACTCGATCATGTTCGGATTCCCCTCTCGGAGTGCGGCCGGTGCGCACCATCACCACCGTACGTCCCGGCCGTCAGCCCTTGAGGAAGCGGGCGGCCAGGGGTGCGGCGGCGTCGGCGCCGGAGCCGCCGCCCGCGACGAGGACGGCGAAGGCCAGGTCGTCCCGATAGCCGATGAACCAGGCGTGGGCGGCGTCGCCCGTGCCGATCTCGGCGGTGCCGGTCTTGCCCGCCGTTCCGGAGGGCAGGCCGGCGCGGTCGGCGGTGCCGTCGGTGACGACGGCGCGCATCATGTCGCGGAGCGCGGAGGCGTTCGGGATGCGGCGGGAGGGCTGGGGGCGCTCGCCGCTCTCGCGGATCCGGTCCGCGTCGACCAGGCGGGGCGGGCGCCAGGTCCCGTCGGCGACCGCCGCCGCGACCAGGGCCATCGTCAGGGGGCTGGCCTGGACGCGGCCCTGGCCGATGGCGGCCTCGGCCAGTTCCGCGCCGCTGCCGGGGTCGGGGAACGAGGCCCGGGTGGCGGGGACGCCCGGGGTGATGGGGCCGTCGAAGCCGAACATGCGGGCGGCCGAGGCCAGCGCCTCCGCTCCCGCCCGTTCGACCGCCAGCGTCGCGAACGTCGTGTTGCAGGAGTGGGCGAACGCGTTCCGCAGCGAGGTGCCGCCGAGGGCGAGGTCGTCGGAGTTGCGGATGGTGCGCTGCGCGGTGACCGCCGAGGCGGGGCAGGACACCGGCGAGCCGGAGGACATGCCGTCCGACAGCAGGGCGGCGGCGGTGACCACCTTGAAGGTGGAGCCCGGCGGGTAGGCGCCCATGAACGCGTTGCGCCCGCCCAGCCCGTCCGCCACCGCCAGGACCTCGCCGGTGGACGGCCGGATCGCCACGATCGCGGCGCCCCTGCCGGAGATCGCCTTCTCGGCCGCGGCCTGGATCCGGGGGTCCAGGGTGGTCTCGACGCGTTCGGCCTCTCCGGTGCCCAGCAGCGCCAGCCGCCGGGGACGGGGGGCGCCTTGGTCGGTGAACTCGACGGCCCAGCCGCGGCTGTCGTCGTCCTGGCCGAAGCGGTCCGCCAGGGCGGTGATGTAGGACCCCAGCGGCCCGCCGGCGGCCAGTTCCCCGCCGTCGCGGTCGAGGAACGTGGCGGGTGCGAACCCGGTGTCGGTGAGCTTCCACCGGCCGGGGCCGCGCAGGTCGGGGTGCAGGGTCGCCGGGGACCACAGCACCTTCCACTCCCGGTCCACCAGGGCGATGCGCACGGTCGACCGGAACCTCCAGGTGACGCGCCCGCCGAGGTTGCGGGTGACCTCGTACTCCTGGTGCGCGGCGGTCTCCCCGTCCCGGACCAGCGGGCCGGGCTTGAGCCTGATCGAGTAGACGTGCAGTCCCGCGGTGAGCGCCCGGTGCTGGGCGAGGAAGTCGCCGGGAGGGTCGGCGACCATCCGCCGCATCGTCTCCAGCCGGCCCGCGCGCCAGGCGGAGAAGTACTCGGCGGAGACCTCCTCGGGGCTTCCCTGCACCCGTCTGGACAGGGTGAACGCGGCCAGTGCGCTCGCCGCGAGCACGACCGCGATCACCGCGCCCAGCCACACCAGCCCGCGAGCCCGCATCCCCGTTCCCTCCGCCGCTCCAGGATCTTGATCCTCCCGGAGAACCGGCCGGAACGGGTGACCGCATCCGGACACCGGGCGCGGCCAACGGTCGGCCCCCGGCTGCCGAGGGGTGGCGGCCGACGACCGTGTCCGGGCACCGGCCGGTGCCCGGACACGGTCCGCGCGGTCACTCCTTGGGCGCGGGCGTGTAGGTCGCGATGATCACGCCGGTCTTGAGGATCCTGGTGTCGGCCAGCTCGAACGAGGCCTTGAAGCCCTCGGCCAGCAGCAGGCCCTCCGGCTCGTTCTCGCCGGCCAGGACCGGGTGGATCCACAGCCGCAGCTCGTCCAGCAGGCCGTGCTCGATCATCAGCCGGGTGACCGGGCCGAAGCCGTACTGCAGGATGTCCTGGCCGGGCTGCTCCTTGAGCCGGGCGATCTCCTCGGGGACGTTCTCGGAGATCACGGTGGTGTTCTTCCACTCGGGGTTCTTGAGGGTGGTGGAGACCGCGTACTTGGGCATGGTGTTCATCCGCACGCCGAAGTCGCCGGTGGCCTCCTCCATCTGCGGCCAGGCCTCCGCGAAGCCCTCGTAGGTCCGGCGCCCCATGATCAGCGCGTCGCAGGAGAACAGCTGCTCGTTGGCGAATCCGGCGGCCTCCTCCTGGAAGTACGGGCCGGTCCAGATCTGCGGGTTGGAGATGACGCCGTCCAGGGAGACGTAGGTGGAGTTGATGATCTTGCGCATGGGATTCCTCCGTCGGGTCGGTCAGACGATGTAGGGGTGCTCGTGCCGGGCCTCCCGGAGGGCGTGCGCCCACCAGGTGAGCCGGGCCAGGGTGGTGCGGGCGGCGGTGTTGCAGTCGGCGCCGGGCTTGGGCCAGGACCCGTCCGGGGCGAACTGCTCCCAGTAGCACGGCAGGCTGATCCCGTCCCGGATCGTCACCGCGTGCAGTTCGGCGAACACCTGCCTGAGCTGGGCGGCGGCGGTCAGGCCGCCGGACTCCCGCCCGTAGGTGATCAGGGCGACCGGCTTGGCCCGCCATTCCTCGTCGTACCAGTCGATCGCGGTCTTCAGCGGCGCCGGGTAGCCGCCGTTGTACTCGGGGCAGACCACCGCGAACGCGTCGGCGGCGGCCAGCCGGGGCGCCAGCGCCCGCACCGGGGCGGGCCGCTCGTCCTCGTGGTCGGGCAGCGTCTGCGGCAGCCCGGCCTCGGCCAGGTCGATCACGTCGACGTCCAGTCCGCCGTACCGGCGGGCGCGGGCGGCGAACCAGCCGGCCACGGTGGGCCCGAACCGGCCGTCGCGCGTGCTGCCGATGATCACGGCGAGCCGCAGCCGATCGGTCATCTCCCGCCTCCCTTCGTGGTCCTGCCCGTCGAGTCCCACGGTGCCGGAGGGCGTTTACGGTTTGTTTACGGTCGATTTCCGGTCCCGGCCGGTTATCGTGCGGGCCATGCGATTCGGCGTGCTGGGCCCGCTGGCGGTGTGGACCGACGAGGGCGCCGCCGTGCCCGTTCCGGGCCTGAAGGTCCGCGCGCTGCTGGCCGACCTGCTGGTGCACGAGGGCCGGCCGGTGCCCGCCGACCGGCTGATCGACGACCTGTGGGGCGGGCACCCGCCCGGCAACCCGCCCGCCGCGCTGTCGGCCAAGGTCTCCCAGCTCCGCCGGGTGCTGGAGGACGCCGAGCCGGGGGCGCGGGCGCTGGTGGCGTCCCGCCCGGCCGGATACCTGCTGGAGGCCGACCCGCAGCGGGTGGACGCGCTGCGGTTCCGGGCGCTGCTCGAGCGGGCCCGCGGCCAGGCCGAACCCGCCGGGAAGGCGGCGGTGCTGGCCGAGGCGCTGGCGCTGTGGCGGGGCCCGGCGTTCGCCGACTTCGCCGACGAGCCGTTCACCCAGGCCGCCGCCGCCCGGCTGGAGGAGCTGCGGCTGGTGGCGCTGGAGGACCACGCCGAGGTGCGGCTGGCGCTGGGCGAGCACGCGGTGCTGGCCGGTGAGCTGGGCGACCTGGCGGCGGCGCATCCGCTGCGGGAACGGCTGCGCGCCCTGCACATGCGGGCGCTGTACGGGGCGGGCCGGCAGAGCGAGGCGCTGGAGGAGTTCGAGCGGCTGCGCGCCGCCCTGGCCGACGAGCTGGGCCTGGACCCGGGCCCGGAGCTGGTGGCGCTGCAGCGGGCGATCCTCAACCAGGACCCCGCCCTGGACGCGCCGGCCGCGCCGGCGCCCGTGTCCGCCGTCCGTGCCCCCACCAACCTGCACCCGCCCGCGACCCCGCTGATCGGCCGGGACGAGGCGGTCGCGGAGCTGACCGCGCGGCTGGGCGCCGAACGGCTGGTGACGCTGACCGGGCCGGGCGGGGTCGGCAAGACCCGGCTGGCGGTCGAGACGGCGCACCGGATGTCGGAGGCGTTCCGGGACGGCGTGTGGCTGGTGGAGCTGGCCGGGTACGACCGGCCGACCGCCGCCGAGCTGGCCGACGTGGTGGCGCGGGTGCTGGAGATCCGCGACGCGCCCGGCGCGAGCCTGGTCGAGGCGCTGGCGGCGCGGCGGCTGCTGCTGGTGCTGGACAACTGCGAGCACGTGGTCGAGCAGGCCGCCGAGCTGGCCGGCGGCCTGCTGCGCGCCGCGCCGGGCCTGACGGTGCTGGCCACCAGCCGGGAGCCGCTGGACCTGCCGGGCGAGGTGGTGTGGAACGTGCCTCCGCTGGAGGTTCCCGGCCGCGACGCCGAGCCGGACCCGGACGCGCTGGCCGCCGCCGGGGCGGTGCGGCTGTTCGTGGCGCGGGCGTCGGCGGCGGCCCGCGACTTCCGCCTCGACGAGGGCAACGCGGCGGCCGTGGCGGTGCTGTGCCGCAGGCTGGACGGCATCCCGCTGGCGCTGGAGCTGGCCGCGACGCGGGTGCGGGCGCTGGGCGTGCACGGGCTGGTGTCCCGGCTGGACGACCGGTTCCGGCTGCTGGCGACCGGGCAGCGGGGGACGCCGCTGCGGCAGCGGACCCTGCAGGCGATGATCGGCTGGAGCTGGGACCTGCTGACCGGGCCGGAACGGGCGGTGCTGCGGCGGCTGGCGGTGCACGCGGACGGCTGCACGCTGGAGGCGGCCGAGGCGGTGTGCGCCGGGGCGGACGTTCCGGCGGACGACGTGCTGGACCTGCTGGTGCGGCTGGTGGACCGTTCGCTGGTGGTGATGACCGACGACGCCGGGCCGCGCTACCGGCTGCTGGAGTCGGTGGCCGCCTACTGCGTCGACCGGCTGGACGAGGCCGGTGAGCACGCCGAGGTCCGGCTGCGTCACCGCCGCCACTACGTCGGGCTGGCCGAGCGCGCCGAGCCGGAGCTGTACGGGCCGGAGCAGGCCCGGTGGCTGGGGGTGCTGGACACCGAGGCGGCCAACCTGCGCGCCGCGTTCGACGACGCGATCGCCCACCGGGACGCGGACGGGGCGTTGCGGCTGGCCAACGCGCTGACCTGGTACTGGTTCCTGCGCGGGCGGCTGGGCGAGGCGCGGCGCGCCCTGGCCGCGGCGCTGGGCCTGGCGGGCGGCCCGGCCGCGCCGCGGGCCAGGGCGGCGGCGTGGCTGGTGGGGTTCGAGGCGCTGCAGGGCGACCTGGCCGGCTGGGTCGGCCGCCGTGACGAGGCGCTGCGACGGCTGGAGAAGGCCGGCGACCCGGCGGCGCTGGCCCGCGCCCGGTGGTTCATGGCGTTCACCGGCGGGGAGGGCGCCGACCTGGCCACCGGCCAGGAGCTGCTGGACAGCGCCGAGGAGGGCTTCCGGGCGTGCGGGGACCGGTGGGGCGAGGCCGCCGTGCTGGTCCAGCGCGCCCTGTACGTGCACTCCCGCGGCGACCTGGCCGCGTTGCGGCGCTGCACCGAACGGGCGGCGCGGCTGTTCGACGAGATCGGCGACCGGTGGGGGCGGCTGCAGGCGGCGACGTGGCTGGGCGCGCACGCCGAGCTGAGCGGCGACCTCGACCGGGCCGAGCGGCTGCAGGCCGACGCCCTGCGGCAGGCCGAGGAGCTGCGGCTGTGGCCGGACGTGGCGATGCTGCTGGGCTGGATGGGCTGGGTCGCGATGCTGCGCGGCGACCACCGGGCCGCGCGGGCGCGCTGCGAGCGCCTGCTGCGGCTGGCCGCCGAGCAGGGCTACCGTTCCGCCCGTGAGCTCGCCGAGGTCACGCTGGCCTGGACCGCGGCCCGCAGCGGCGAGCTGGAGGCCGCCGAGGACCTGCTGCACCCGCTGCTGGAGTCGGCGGACCGCGCCCCCGGCGACGCCCCGCCGATGCATCTGACGCTGGTGCTGGCCGGGCTCGGCCAGGTGGCGGAGCGGCGCGGCGACGCCGACCTGACCTGGAAGCACTACCACGAGGCCCTGACGATCGCGGCCCGCTACGACGCCCCCCGGGACACCGCGTTCTCCCTGCAGGGGATGGCCGGTGCGCGGATCCTGGCGGGCCGCCACGCCGAGGCCGCCCGGCTGCTGGGCACGGCGGCGGCGATCCGGCGGGCGCACGGGCTGGCCCCCGGCGCCTCCGAACGCGCCGACATCGACCGGCTCACCGACCTGGTCCGCGCGGCCCTGCCCGAGCCGGAGTTCGGCGCCGAGTACGAGCGCGGCGCCGTCCTGTCCCCCGCCGACTGGCTCTAGGTCACCGCCGCGCGGCCTCCCGCCGATCGGGGGCGGGCCGGTCACCGCCGCGGCGGGACCTGGCGTAGGACAGGCGGCGGAACCGCTGGAACGGGCCGGTCGGCCGCAGCCCCGGCAGGCAGTTGAGCTGCGGGTCGAACGCCTCGGTGTCGGATGAGCCGCCGGGCAGCGGGGTGTGGACCCGCAGCGTCCCCCACGGCTCCCACGACCCGGACAGTGCCGCCGTGACCAGGCTGAACGCCAGCGGCCCGGCGGAGATCGCCGCATCGAGCGCGTCGAGGTCGCAGGGGATACGGCGGCCGGGGGCGGGCAGCAGCCCCAGCACGCGGACGCGGCCGCCCACGTCGTACGGCAGCAGCGTGGTGTAGGGGACGGTGAACGACCGGCGCACCCGCAGCAGGTGCCGGGCCACCGGCCCGGTCCCGGTCGTGGCGAACAGCAGGTCCACCGGCCCCGCCGCCGCGTGCACCCGGAACGCGACGCCCAGGACGTCGGGCAGGCCGCCGGGCGTCGAGGTGGACTTGGAGATCCGCACCACGACGTCGTGGTCGCCCTTCTCGATCGGGGCGTTCACCGTGCCGGTCAGGTGCAGCGTCGCCCGGTAGTTCCGGCCCCGGGGGTGCAGGGCCCGGTCGTGCCGCAGCCGCGCGGCGACCTGGAACGGGATGCTGAGGATCCGCGCGATCACGCCGTCCTCCTCAGCGGGCGTGGGCGCCCAGGGGGACGCTCGCGCCGCGCGCGACCGGGATCAGCCGGTCGGCCAGGCCGCGCCGCCGCAGCTCGTCCTCGAGGTCCGACAGCGGGGACTTCATCACCGTGTAGTCGTCGTAGTGCACCGGCACGGCCCTGGGGACCCGCACCGTCTCCAGCCAGTCCGCGCCCTGGCGGCCGTCCATGGTGACGGTGAGCAGGTTCAGCAGCCGGGTGCCGCCGAGGTGGACGATGCCGAGGTCGATGCCGGGGAACCGGTCGCGGATCTCGGCCAGCCCGTCGTACATGATCGTGTCGCCGCTGATGCAGATCCGCAGGTCGGGTTCCCCGCCGCCGCCGCCGAACTCCAGCAGCGACCCCATCACCGGCGGCAGCAGCCGGTGCAGCGGGGCGGGGGCGTGCCGGCCGGGCAGCGCCGTGACCCGCACCCACCGGTCGTCCCGGGTGATGCGGTGCTCCCGCCAGGTCTCCAGCCCGACCGCCTCGGTGAAGCCCCGTCCGCGCAGGGTGCCGGCGGCGGCCGGGGTCGTCATGATCGGCAGGATCCGGTCCAGATGGCGTTCGGCCACGTCGTCCCAGTGGTCGCCGTGCAGATGGGACAGCACCACCCCGTCGAGTTCGGGCAGTTCGGCGACGTCCAGGGCGGGGTCGCGGAGCCGCCGGCTGGTCAGCCCGTACCCGAGATGGACGCGCCGGCCGAGCGGCACGAAGTTGGGATCGGTCAGCAGCGTGAAACCGCCGAAACGGATGATCACGGTGGCGTTGCCGACGAACGTCACCGCGTCCTGGGCGAGGGCCGGGCCGGAACCCCCCGGTTGTGCGGCCATGACGCGTCCTTTCCACGCGATCGTCCCGACGCGATCGGGGCGTGCGCATCGGCCCTACCCCGCGGCGAGCCCGGCATTCCGGTCGTGGAAGTGACTCTTCGGCAAAGCCGCCATCTCACTTCTTCACACAACAGGTCCCGTTTCGTGATGTGCACGAGGGTCGTCAACGAATGGGGGAATGAGTAGCGTCGCCAGGCGGGTCATAGCCGGGCCTTTTTCCCTTACCGGAGGTGTGAAGTGCGGCGAGCCGTCCTCGCAGTCACCGGCGTCGTCACAGCGACGGCGCTGGCGCTTCCCGCGTACGCGGAGCCGACCAGATCGCAGGCCACCGGGCAGGCGGCCGAATACGTGGTGCTCTACGAGGAGGGCGCCTCCCTGGAGAAGGCCCGTGCGGCCGTCAAGGCGGCCGGCGGCACGATCCTCCGGGAGAACACCTCGATCGGGGTGGCCACGGTCCGGACCACCAACACCCGGTTCGTCGCCGACGCCGGCCGGCAGGACGGGCTGGCGGGCGCGGCCGCCAACCGCACCATCGGCCAGGCGCCCAAGGCCGTCCGGAACGCCCGCAGGCAGGAGAACGTCGAGAAGGAGGGCCGCGGCACCACCGGGCAGCGCGGACCCGCGCGCGGCGACAGGGGCTCCGAGCCGCTGGCCGACCTGCAGTGGGACATGAAGCAGATCGGCGCCACCGACAAGGGCTCCTACAAGATCGAGCGGGGCGACAGGAGGGTGCTGGTCGGCGTCATCGACACCGGCATCGACGGCTCGCACCCCGACATCGCGCCCAACTTCGACCGGCGGCTGAGCCGCAACTTCACCACCGACATCCCGGTGGACGCCGACGGCAACGAGGTCGACGGGCCGTGCGAGTACACCGGCTGCGTGGACCCGGCCGACGTCGACCACAACGACCACGGCACGCACGTCGCGTCCACCATCGCCTCGCCGCTCAACGGCCTGGGCATGGCCGGGGTCGCGCCGAAGGTGTCGCTGGTCAACCTGCGCGCCGGGCAGGACTCGGGCTACTTCTTCCTGCAGGCCACCGTGGACGCGCTGACCTACGCCGGCAACCACGGCATCGACGTGGTCAACATGTCGTTCTACGTGGACCCGTGGCTGTTCAACTGCGAGGCCAACCCGGCCGACTCCCCGGCCGACCAGGCCGAGCAGCGGGTCATCATCCAGGCCGTGCAGCGGGCCCTGGACTACGCCCGCGGCAGGGGCGTGACGCTGGTGGCGGCGGCCGGCAACCAGGCGGCCGACTACACCAAGCCGTACACCGACACCTCCAGCCCGAACTTCGCCTCCGAGCCGGGCGAGACCCCGCGGACCCGCCAGATCCCGCCGAGCTGCGTGTCGATGCCGTCCGAGGGCCAGGGCGTCATCCCGGTGTCGGCGACCGGGCCGAGCAAGCGCAAGTCGTACTACTCCAGCTTCGGCAACGGCTACGTCGCGGTCGCCGCGCCCGGCGGCGACAAGTACGACACCGCCGACCGCAGGCTGGACGACAACGCCGGCATCTGGGCCGCCTACCCCGAGAGCCTGGCGCGGGCGCGCGGCGAGCTGAACCCCGACGGCACCCCGAACGTGCCGTACATCATCCGCAGCTGCAAGGGCGACACCTGCGGCTACTACCAGTCGATCCAGGGCACCTCGATGGCCTCGCCGCACGCGGCCGGGGTCGCCGCCCTGATCGTCAGCAAGTACGGCCGCAAGGACCGCGGCGGGCTCACGCTGAACCCGCGGATCACCGAGTCGATCCTGCGCTCGACCGCCACCGAGACCGCCTGCCCGCCCGGCGGCACGTACACCTACGAGCGGTTCGTGCGCCAGGCCGACGGCACCTACACCCGGGTCGTCACCACCCACACCTGTGAGGGCACCGAGAGCCGCAACGGCTTCTACGGCGACGGCATCGTCAACGCCCTGAGGGCCGTCAAGCGCTAGTCCTTCTCATCGCGTGCGGCCCCGTACCCGCCTTTCCGGCCGGGTGCGGGGCCGCATCGCGTGGAGCCGTTCGCCGAGCGGCGGGCGGATTTCCTGGCAAGTACTGATCAATCCCTCCGGCCCGCCGCTGCCTAGGATGCCCGGCAGCCGTTCACGTTCCAGGAGCCTTCGATGACATCCCACGTACGCTCGCGCCGCCTGCTCACGGTGGCCGCGGCCGCCGTCCTCGCCGTGGCGGGGCCGCTCGCGCCCGCCGCCTCCGCCGGTCCCGGACGCGGGGTCGACTTCCAGCTGACCGTCCTGCACAACAACGACGGGGAGTCCAAGCTGCTGGGCGCCCCGGGCCAGCCCGACTTCGGGGGCGTGGCGCGCTTCGCCACCCTGGTCGACAGGCTGCGCGCCGAGGGCGAGAAGGGCGGCCGGCGCGGCGCGATCATGGTGTCGTCCGGCGACAACTTCCTGGCCGGGCCGGAGTTCAACGCCAGCCTCCGCAAGGGCGTGCCGTTCTATGACGCGCTGGCGCTCAAGGCCGTCGGGTACGACGCGATGGCGATCGGCAACCACGAGTTCGACTTCGGCCCCGACACGCTGGCCGACTTCATCGAGAGCTTCGGCACGGACGGTCCCCCGTTCGTGTCGGCCAACCTCGACATGAGCGACGAGGAGCGGCTGGCCGCGCTGGTCGAGCGGGGCACCGTCGTCTCGTCGGCCACCCTCCGCCGGGGCGGCGAGCGGATCGGCGTCGTCGGGGCCACCACCCCCGCCCTGGCCTCCATCTCCAGCCCCCGCCGGGTCAAGGTGCTGCAGAACGTGGCCGGGCTGATCCAGGACGAGGTGGACGCGCTGTCGGCGCGCGGCGTCGACAAGGTCGTCCTGATCAGCCACCTGCAGGGCCTCACCGAGGACCGCGCGCTGGTCCCGATGCTGCGGAACGTCGACGTCGTCATCGCCGGCGGCGGCGACGAGCTGATGGCCTCCGACACCACCCCGCTCGTCCCCGGCGACACCATCACCAAGGACCCCGCCACCGGGCAGCCGTTGCGCTACCCCCTGTACGCCAGGGACGGCGCGGGGGTGGACGTGCCGGTGGTGACCACGGCGGGCGACTACAAGTACGTCGGCCGCCTGGTGGTGGACTTCGACCGGCGCGGCAAGGTCGTCGGCGTCGACCGCTCCAGCGGCCCGGTCCGGGTGTCGGGCGTCGCCCCCGACGCCGTGGCCCCCGACCCCGAGGTGCAGCGCACCGTCGTGGAGCCGGTGAAGCAGTTCGTGGACGGGATGGCCGCCAACGTCGTCGCCCAGTCCGCCGTCGCCCTCGACGGCCGCCGCGACCCCGGCGTCCGCACCAAGGAGACCAACCTCGGCAACCTGATGGCCGACTCGCTGCTGGCCTCCGGCCGCAGGAACGCCGCCTCCTACGGCGTCACCCCGCCCGACGTGGCCCTGCAGAACGGCGGCGGCATCCGCAACAACAACCTGATCCCCGCCGGGCGGATCACCGAGCTGGACACGTTCTCCATCGCCCCGTTCGGCAACTTCGTGTCCGTGGTCCCGAACGTGCCGCGCGCCCAGTTCAAGGAGATCCTGGAGAACGCCGTCTCCCGCGTCCCGGTCGCCGACGGCCGCTTCGCCCAGGTGGCCGGCTTCCGCTTCGAGTACGACCCGAGCGGCACCGCCCAGGTCGTCAACGACGCCGGCACCGTCCTGACCCCCGGCACCCGCGTCCGCACCGTCACCCTCGACGACGGCACCAAGATCGTGGAGAACGGCCAGGTCGTCCCCGGCCCCGCCCTGTCGGTCGCCACCAACGACTTCAGCGCCCGCGGCGGCGACCAGTGGCCGTTCCGCGGCCTGCCGTTCACCACGGTCGGCGTCACCTACCAGCAGGCCCTGCTGGCCTACATCACCGGCGACCTGAACGGCCAGATCACCGCCACCGCCTACCCGGAAACCGGTTCGGGCCGCATCACCACCGCTCCCTGATCTGAAAGTCCAACGCCCCGCCTCTCGAGGCGGGGCGTCTTTCATTTCCCTGTCCCGGCCCGCAGCAGCGGCCTGATGCAGCCCTCGACGTGCCTGCCGCGCCGGTCGCGGCTGTGACCAGCACCTCGCCCAGCACGGCGACGAACGCCTTCCGTTCACTGGTGGCTGCTGGCCGGCTGGACCACTCTGGTGTCCTGACGTCACAAGGCTCCGCACCGTAGCCTGGTGAGTGCGACGTCCCCCAGGGAGGTGTGGGGCCTATGCCCGACAGCAGCAGCGTGCTTGACCCGGCGGCTCCCTTCAACGCGCGACTGCGGTATCACCGGGAACGGACAGGAATGTCCCGGGCGGTGCTCGGCGGCCTCGTGGGTCGGTCGGCCGGGTGGGTCAAGGGGCTGGAGTCCGGGCGGCTGCTCCAGCCGCGCCTTCCGATGCTGGCGCGGCTGGCCAACGTCCTCGGCGTGGACCTCGAAGACCTCACCGGCGAACAGGGCCTCCCCGTGACCACCTATACCAAGGCCGCCCACGAACATCTCCCGGCGGTGACGGCGGCGCTCACCGACTACCCCATCGACACGACCGGCGTGGAACCGCTCCAGCCCGCGGAACTGGCCGCCAAGGTCGCGCAGGCGTGGCAGCTCTGGCACGGGGCCGCCCGGCAGCGCACCGCCGTCGCCGTCGTCCTGCCCGACCTGATCCGGCAGGCCCGCCTGTCCGCGCGGCTGCTGGACGGGCCCGATCGGCGTGCCGCACATCGCCACCTGGCGCAGGTCTACCACCTGGCCCAGCTCTTCCTGTCGTACCAGCCGGTCCCGGAGATGCTGATGCTGTCCGGGGACCGGGCGATGGGGGCGGCGCAGGACGCCGACGACCCGCACGCCATCGCCGCCGCCGCCTGGTACATGAATCACGCGTTCCGTAGCGCCGGGGAACGAGATGAGGCCCGCATCGACCTGGCCACCCGCGCGGCCCGGCTGCTACGGCCCGACCGTGGCGGGGAAGACCTGGCCCGATGGGGGCTGCTCCAGCTCGCCATCGCCCTGTCGCATGCGAAGTCCGGCCGTGAGGGGCACGCCCTGGGAGCGTGGGACGAAGCGCACCGTGCGGCCCGCGCCCTCGGGGACGGCTACTCGCATCCGTGGCTGATCTTCGGACCCGGGATGGTCGACGCGTACGCGGTGACGATCCAGGCGGACCTGATGCACGCCGGTACGGCGACGCGGCTGGCTGATCGGCTGGAGCTGGACGGCATGCCGTCGGCCACCCGCCGGTCGTTCCACCTGGCGGAGGCGGCCCGCGCCTACTTCCTGCGACGCGAACACCTGGGCACCGTGCATCTGCTCCGCAAGGCGTACCAGGTGTCCCCCGACACCACCCGGTTCAGCCTGTTCGCGCGGTCGGCGGTGCTGGAGCTGTCGGAGACGGGCGGCCCGGCGATCCGTGATGACGTGGCGGAGCTGTCCCGGGATCTGGGGCTGACCGCCGCATGATCCTCTGAGAGGTACAGGTTGTACCCCTCGGCGTAGGGGGACGGCGTGAGCCGTTGGGCATGCGCCACGCTCCTACCGTCCCTGTCATGAGACAGTTGCGGAACGTTACGAGGGTGTACGACCCCGATCAGCGGGCGACCGCCGCCCGTCTCGAAGCGCAGTACCGTCCCCGCTGGGCCGTCTGGTGGGGAACGGGGACCCGCCGGTTCTGGGCCGTTCCGTGCTGGCAGGGCGCTCCCGTTCTGATCGTGGAAGGCCGGAACGTCGATGAGCTTCTGGCCGCAATGCGCGCCGCCGAGACCGGTCCGGCCCGTACCCCGATCGGCGCTTGGGGGCGGCCGTGATGACCACCGATGGAGAGCGCCGCCAGGCCCTCGACGGCCTTCACAGGCGCGCCTGGAGAACGGCGTCGGTGTACTGCTCAGTGGTCAGGTCGTCCTTGGTGACGCCCAGTTCGGCCAGCACGGCGCGCACGTCGGCCAAGGCGCTCTCGACATCACCGGGGTCGGCCATGGTCTCCAGCTCGACGAACGTGCCGTTCAGCTCGGGAACGGTGACGACGGTGGCGAGCATGTCGCGGCCTCGGGCGGTGAACCGGTAGTTCGCGCAGTGCTTGGTCAGGCTCACGTACTCAACGGCTCCCAACGCCCGAAGCACGGTGTCGATCACGGCCGGGTCGGCGACCTTGGTCTCATGCTCGGGCTTGCTGCCGGACGCGGCGTCAACGGGCGGCTCCTTGTAAGTGAGAACGGTCCGCCGCACACCGCCGGTCTCCACCACACGAACGCGCAGCTCCCGGCCTTCACCGGTAAGGGTGCCATCCGGCCGGTCGTAGTAGGTGTCCCGGTAGACGCTCAGCTCTTCGTCCGCCCGTTCACGGAGCCGGGCACGCAGTCCCTCGGGATCGCGGACGCGCGCCTTCAGCTCAGCCTCGATCACCGGCCATCCCTTCCCCTGGGCGCCGGGATCGGCGCCACATGTCGTCGAACTGCCGTCGGAACCCTGTGTGCAGCACGCCGTTGGCCGCTGCCGTCAACTTGTACACCGCCGACCGGTGGCCTTCATAGCTGGTGCCGAACGCGGACAGGTAGAGCGTCCCGTCGAAGCGGAGCATGCGCCAGGTGGGCAGTTCGTCGTACAGGCGGACATGCAACCGGATGCGAGGATGCGCATCCAGTTCGGCAAGCCGGGCCAGCGACAGGCGGATGCCGGCGATGAACGCCTCGGCGGACTCGGCGATCTCCTCCGCCCGCACCGCCGCGGCGGGTGCGTCGGGGTTCAGCAGCAGCGCCCGCACCGTGACGGGAGTCGGCCGGTTGGTCAGCGGTCCGCGTAGGAGGGAGTCGTTCAAGGCCAGCAGGCCAAGGGCGCGCACGGCGAGGATGTCGGCTTGAGCAGCCGTGCCAGCCTGCTGGCGCAGTTCCCGTGCGGCCTCGGCCTGATCGGTGAACACGCGGGCGATCTCGGCGTGACCGGTCAAGGTACCGGACTCGGCAGCGCGGCGAGCGGCCAAGCCGAGTAGGGCGCGGGCGTCATCGGGCATGGTCAGACCGTCAGCGATGCGCTCGAACACGTCCAGCCGGGTCACGGTGCGCTTGCCGTTGATGATCTCGTTCATGCGGCCCTGGCCGAGGCCGGTCGCGACCGCGAGCCGAGCCTGACTGGCGCCGGTGTACTGCTGGGCGAACCGCAGCACCGCGCCAACGTCCCGGGCGGCGAGCGCCGCGCGCAAGTCACCTCGCCGCCACGCGGACGCGGGTAATTCGACGGGTCCGTATCCTGCGTTCTCCATCTCACGATGAGAGTACATCTCACGGTGAGATACCCGCCGAGGGATCGAATGCGCCACCTGGCGCGATTTCACTGAGCACCCGAACCACTATCGTCACCGAGGGAGATGGAAGGGTGCGAACGACAGCCCAACGGCAACGACCGCCCGCCGCCCCCAGGCCGTACGACCCCGATCAGCGGGAGACCGCCGCCCGTCTCGAAGCGCAGTACCGTCCCCGCTGGGCCGTCTGGTGGGGAACGGGGACCCGCCGGTTCTGGGCCGTTCCGTGCTGGCAGGGCGCTCCCGTTCTGATCGTGGACGGCCGGAACGTCGATGAGCTTCTGGCTGCAATGTGCGCCGCCGAGACCGGTCCGGCCCGTACCCCGGTCGGCGCTTGGGGGCGGCCGTGATGACCACCGACGGGGAGCGCCGTGACGCGCTCAACGCGCTTGCCGCCGTGCTGCGTGGTCAGGGTTACCGCGTCACCGTCGCCGGCTGGCATCTGTCGGCCGGTGACGGGTCCGGGCGGGTCGCCGAGGTGTGGGTGCAGCGCCGTGCGGACGACAACGGGCGGCTGTGGTTCACCCGTTCCGGCGGCGCTCCGATCTGCGAGGTGGGCCAAGCGATGGACGCCGTGGTGGACGTCAAAAGTCAGTTGGCCGAGTAGGCCGCCGGTCCGGTCAGGCGATCGTGTTTCCGTGGCGGTCTCGGGACTTGAGGCGGACGGTGGGCATGGCAGGGGCGGGGAGCGGGGGTGCTTCGCAGTCGGGGACCTTGCCGAAGCGGCGGCCGTTCGCCCAGTCCTCGCGGGCCTGGACGATCTCCTCGTGGGAGCGGGCGACGAAGTTCCACCACATCACGAGGGGTTCTTCGAAGGGTTCGTCGCCGAGGAGGAAGAGGCGGGTCTCGTCGTCGGCGTGGAGGGGGATCTCGGTGCGGCCCTGGCCCAGGTAGAGGAGAGAGCCGGGGGTGAGCGGGGTTCCGGCGGCCTCGGCGGTGCCGGTCATGACCAGGACGGCGTACTCGAACGCGGGGTCGGCGGGCAGGCGGCAGGCCCCGTTCAGCATGATCTCGGCGCCGACCAGCGGGGTGTGGACGGTGGCGGGGGAACGGGTCCCGTCCAGCTCACCGACGACCACGGTGATGTCGGCGTCGTCCTGCCGCAGGGTCGGCAGGGCCGGGTGGTGCTCGAAGGCCGGCTCGCCGTGGCGCGCGCTCTCCGGCAGCGCCACCCACAACTGGAGGCCGTGCATGCCGGGTGGGTGGTCGGGCGGCGACTGCTCGGAGTGGGCGATGCCGTGGCCGGAGGTCATCAAATTGAGCTGGCCGGGGCGGATGGGCTGGGCGCTGCCCAGGCTGTCGCGGTGCATGATCTCGCCGTCCGCCAGCCAGGTCACGGTCTGCAGGCCGGTGTGCGGATGCGGCGGCACCTGCATGCCGGGGCGGCCGGTCACGTCGTCGGGGCCGAAGTGGTCGGCGAAGCACCACGCGCCGACCATCCGGCGGCTGCGCTGCGGCAGCAGGCGGCGGACCGTGGTGTAACGCCCCAGCGGAACGTCGTGTCCCGGCAGGAGCACGCTTTCGGGCTCGGCCACGGTAGCGACCGTGCAGCCGTACATCGTCTGGTCGGTCATGCCTCGAATCTGCCCGGAATTTCGTGTCACACGTGCCGGTGGTCCGTCGTCTCCCTGGTGACGAAGGGAGAGAACGACATGCCGAGACTGGATCTGATGGCGACGGCGGCCGAGCCGTACAAGGCGTTCATCCAGGCCAACACCGCGATCACCGAGGGTCCGCTGGACCGGACCGTGTTCGAGCTGGTCAAGCTGCGGGCCTCGCAGCTCAACGGGTGCGTGTTCTGCATCGACATGCACTCGCACGACGCCCTCGAGCACGGCGAGGACATCGACCGGCTGCTCCAGCTCGCCGCCTGGCGGGAGTCGGAGCTGTACACCGAGGCGGAACGGGCGGCGCTGGCCTACACCGAGGCCGCCACCCGCCTCGGCGAGCACGGCGTGCCCGACGAGGTGTGGAACGCGGTGACCGAGCACTTCTCCCCCGAGGAGGCCGGTCACCTGGTGGCGGCGGTGGCGCTGATCAACGCCTTCAACCGGCTGGCCGTCCCGCTGCAGACCAAGCCGCCGCGCCGCTGATCCACTCGTCGGGGCCTGAGGGGCATCCCCGGAAGGACACGTCGCCGGGCCGGGACCACGGCCCACGGCCCGGCCCGGCGACGTTCCGGTCACGAAATCCGGCCCGCCGTCCACGGAACATCCGCTTGATCTACATTGACCGCCAGGTGAACGAGCGACGGCCGAAAGGTGCTGCCGGTGAACAGGACCGAGCTGATCGAGGCGGTGGCAGCACGCGCGGGCAGTGACCCGGCGGCGGCCCGGCGGCATGTGGACGCCGTCTTCGAGGAGATCATGGAACGGGTGGCCGCCGGGGAACGGGTCCTGGTGACGGGCTTCGGCACGTTCGACAGGCTGTCCCGCCCGGCCCGCACCGCCCGCAACCCGCGCACCGGCCAGCCGGTCGAGGTGCCGGCCACCGAGGCGCCGCGGTTCCGGGTCGGCCAGACGTTCCGCGACCGGGTGGGCCGCGGCGTCCCCGCCGCCGAGGCCCCCGCCGCCCCGGCGGCCGAGGAGGTCCCGGTGGTCGAGGAGGCCCCGGTCCCGGCGCCGGCCAAGGGCAAGAAGGCCAGGAAGGGCGGCAAGGCCGAGGCTCCCAAGAAGAAGGCCAAGGCCGGCGCCGAGGCTCCCAGGAAGGGCAAGAAGGCCGCCGAGCCCAAGGGCAGAAAGAAGAAGAAGTAGCCTCAGACCGAGCCGCGGACGGCGCGGATCCGGGCGAACTGGGCGCGGAGGTCGTCCAGGTCGGCGGCGAACCGGACCCGCCCGGTGCCCCGGCCGTACTCGCGGACGAGGTCCCGCAGGGCGTCGCTGGCGGCGACGTGCGCGGAGATGTCACCGAGGACCGCGACGCCCATCCCGTAGCCGGCGAACTTCTGGAGGATCGCGCCGGCCACGCCGGTGCGCAGCCTGAAGAAGTCCTCGTGCAGGCGGGCGACCGGAATGACGACCCAGCCGGCGTCCTGGTACCCCGCGTTCCCGATGAGGTCCAGGGCGTCCTGCTCGCCGCCGATCGGCGCGCCGTCCGGTGCGCACATCAGCACCGCGACCCCGTCGACGTGCTCCACGGCGTCAGGCATTGCGGACCCCTTCCCCGGCGGTGAGGAACTCCAGGACCGGACCGGTCTGGTCGCGCAGCAGGTGCCCGGCGTCGGGCAGGCGGCGGACCACCGCGTGCGGCACCGCCCGTTCCACCCGGCGGCGGGTGCCGTGCGAATCCAGCAGCCGGTCCCGGTCGCCGACGATCACCAGCAGCGGCATGGCCGACCGCGCCAGCCGCTCCAGTTCCGCGTCGCCGATCACCGGGATCCGGTCCCGCCGGGGGCGCAGGTGCCGGTTGACGAGCCCGAGGAAGTCCATGATCGCCTGCTCGTGGGGCGTCACCGGGGGCCCGCCGCCCAGGACCAGCCGCATGGCCCGGCCGCGGCCCCACTCCCCGAACGGCATCAGCGCCTGGGCGGCGAGGACCGCGCTCCACCGCTGCCTGCCCAGCCCGGCCGGGCACAGCAGCGCCAGCCGCTCCACCCGGTCCGTGCGGCGGATGGCGTAGTCGAGGGCGATCCATCCGCCGAACGACACGCCGACGAACGCCGCCCGCCGCACGCCCAGCCCGTCCAGCACGTCGTCCAGCCACAGCGCGTGGGCGTCGGAGTCCAGCGGGGGGCGGGACGGGGCGCTCAACCCCGGTTCGCCGATCACGTCGACCGCGTACACACGCCGGTGCCCCGACCAGACGGCCGCGTCGCCCGCCCAGGTCAGCGCGTTCGAGCCGGCGCCGTGCAGCAGCACCACCGGTGGCGCGCCGGGCGGGCCGCAGGCCACGACGAACGTGTCGCCCTCGCGGGTCGGCACGGTCCGGTGTTCGGCGGGCACCGGCCATCCGGCCAGCAGTTCCCGGTAGCGGTCCCGGACGGCGCGGGCGCCGGCCGCGGAGGTGAACACGCCGTTCATCGCCCCTCCAGCAGGGTGTGGACGATCTTGAGCAGCTCGGCGGTGCCCTCCGGGCCGCCGAGCAGGATGATCTTCGCGGCGGCGCGTTCGGGGTCGTGGACGACCTGGATCCGCAGCGGCCCCAGGTCGTGGGCGTGCGCGGTGGCCGACGTCAGCACGGTGGTGAGCCGGTCCAGTTCCGCCCGGTCGATCCCGTCGACCTGCACGATGCTCGTCACGTCGACCCGGCGGCGCGGCGCGGCCTGCGGGAGCGGGCGGCCGGTGAACTCGGCGAGGTCCTCCGGCGCGATCCGGTACTGCTTGCCGATCCGGACGGCCTTCAGCCGCCCGTCCCGGATGTAACCGCGGACGGTCTTGACATGGAGGCCGAGCAGGTCGGCCACCTGCTCGACCGAATAGGGCTGTGCGGGCACGACGATCCCTTCGAGAGCACCTGTCGCACTCTCGAAACTACCCTATTTTCCTCTGTGATGGGGAACGATGGGGAACTACAGCGCCCATCGGGGAGGGCGCTTCTCGAAGAACGCGCGGCGTCCCTCGGCGGCCTCCTCGCTGGCGAAGAACTCTGCCGAGACCCGCTCGGCCAGCGGGAACGCCTCGTCGCGCGGCATGCCCCGCAGCTCGGCCAGCAGGCTCTTGGTGCGGGCGACCGCCTTGGGCTCGGTGGCGCGGAACGCCTCCAGCAGGCCGCCGACCGTCTCGTCCAGCCTCTCGCGCGGGCAGGCCGCGGTGACCAGCCCGTGCTCGGCGGCCTCGGCGGCGCTGAAGGTCTCGCCGGTCAGGAAGTAGCGGGACAGGGCGCGGGGGCTCATCCGGTCCCGCAGCACCACCGCGATCATCGCGGGCACCACGCCGATCCGGACCTCGGTGAACGCGAACGTCACGTCGTCGGGCGCCACCGCCAGGTCGCAGGCCGCCACGATGCCCAGGCCCCCGGCGCGGGCCGGGCCGTTCAGCCGGGCGATCACCGGCTTGGGCAGGTCCATGATCGCGGCCAGCAGCTCGGGGATCGAGGGGCCGCCGGTCACCCCGGCCTGGATCTCCTTGAGGTCGGCGCCGGCGCAGAACACGGTGCCCGCCCCGGTCAGCACCACGGCCCGGATCCCGTCGTCGGCCGCGACCTCGGCCAGCCGCTCCCCCAGCCCGGTGCGCACCGCCACCGACAGCGCGTTGCGCCGCTCCGGCGCGTTCAGGGTGATGGTCGCGATGCCGCGCTCGACCTCCAGCAGAACCTCGCTCATGACGCCCTCCCGTGAGTTGGACGCGATCATGTTCCTACATCGCGCCCGGTCAGAACCACGCGGGGTCCATGTCCAGGGTGGTGCGGTCCAGGCTCGCCAGCAGGTCGAGCTGGGGGCCGGTCCGGGGCAGCTCGTAGCGGAAGAAGTACCGGGCGGCCTGCCGCTTGCCGGTGTAGAAGTCGCCGTCCTTGCCGTGGGCGGCAAGCACCTGCTCCAGCCACATCCAGGCGACCACGATGTGCCCGGCGGCCTCCAGGTAGACCGAGGAGTTGGCGAGGGTGACCTCGACGTCGCCCGCGCTCCACAGCCTCACCGTGACCTCGGCGAGACGGTCGAACGCGGCCTGCAGGCCCTCGGCCATGTCGGCGGGCTCCCCGCCCGCCTCCCGGGCGCGCCGCACCGTGGCGGCGATGCTCTCCCCCAGCACCCGCAGCCCGGCACCGTCGTTGAGCACGACCTTGCGGCCGAGCAGGTCCAGGCCCTGGATGCCGTGGGTGCCCTCGTGGATGGGGTTGAGGCGGTTGTCGCGGTAGAACTGCTCCACGTTGTACTCGCGGGTGTAGCCGTACCCGCCGTGGACCTGGATGGCCAGGGAGTTGGCCTCCAGGCACCACTGCGACGGCCAGCTCTTGGCGATCGGGGTGAGCACGTCCAGCAGCGTCGCGGCCCGCTCCCGCTCGGCCTCGCTCTCGGCGGTCCGCTCCTCGTCCACCAGGAGGCTGCAGTACAGGCCGAGCGCCAGGCCGCCCTCCACGTAGGACTTCTGCGCCAGCAGCATCCGCCGTACGTCGGCGTGCTCGATCAGCGGCACGGGCGGGGTCGCGGGGTCCTTGGCACCGACCGGCCGCCCCTGGAGACGGACCTTGGCGTACTCCAGCGCGTGCAGGTAGCCGGTGTAGCCGAGCGCCGTCGCGCCCAGGCCGACGCCCACGCGGGCCTCGTTCATCATCGAGAACATGTAGGCCAGCCCCTTGTGGGGCTCGCCGACCAGGTATCCGACCGCTCCGGCACGCCCGCCCGGAGTGTGGGCGCCCTCGCCGAAGTTGAGGACGGTGTTGACGGTGCCGCGATAACCCATCTTGTGGTTGAGGCCCACCAGCGCGATGTCGTTGCGCTCGCCCAGGGAGCCGTCCTCGTTCAGCAGCACCTTGGGGACGATGAACAGCGAGATGCCCTTCACCCCGGGCGGCCCGCCGGGGATCTTGGCCAGCACCAGGTGCACGATGTTGTCGCTGAGGTCGTGCTCGCCCGCGGAGATCCACATCTTGGTGCCGGTCAGCCGGTAGGTGCCGTCCGGCTGCGGCTCGGCGCGGGTGGCGATGTCGGCCAGCGACGACCCCACCTGCGGCTCCGACAGGCACATCGTGCCGAGGAACCGCCCCTCCATCATCGGCCGCACCCAGGTGTCCACCTGCTCCGGGCTGCCGTGCGCGACCAGCAGGTTGGCGTTGGCGATGGTCAGGAACGGGTACGCGGCGGTGCCCACGTTGGCGGCGTGGAAGAACGACAGCACCGCCTTGGACACCACGTTCGGCAGCTGCATGCCGCCGAGCTCCTCGTCGAACTCCCCGGCGATCAGCCCGGCCTCGGCGAACGTCCGCACCGCCTTGCCGACCTCGGGGATCATCACGACCCGGCCGTCGGGCCCCAGCCGCGGCTCGTTCGCGTCATTGGCCTTGTTGTGCGGGGCGAAGTGGTCGGCGGCGATCCGCTCGCCGAGCTCCAGCACCGCGTCGAACGTCTCCCGGGAGTGCTCGGCGAAGCGCTCGCGGGCGGTCAGCCGGGTGACGTCGAGCCACTCGTGCAGCAGGAAGTCCAGGTCACGGCGGGACAGCAGCAGGGCGGGCATGGGCATCCTCGGGTCGGGCAGGTGAGCGTGCGCGGACCCACGGTACGCCCGCCGCCGCGGTGACCCGGACCGGCCCCCGCCCCGCGGCGCACCGGGCAACGGACGGACCGAAACACATGTCGAAGGCCGTCGCCGCGGCGTCCGGCCGCCGTAGCTTCACTTCGTGAAAATCCTGGTCAAGACGGTTGTTTCAATGGCGGCGGCCATTGTCGCGCCATCCCGGAACGGCCGGATCCGGCTATCCGCGTGCCCGTTCCGGCCGCCGGGCGTCAGGATGGGTCTCCCCTACAGGTTGTGCTGGAGCTTCCCCATGACGACACCCGAAGCGATTCCCGGAATCGACACCTCGGTGCCGCATTCCGCGCGGATCTGGAACTACTGGCTCGGCGGCAAGGACAACTACGAGATCGACCAGATGGTCGGCGACCAGGTGGCCCGGGTCTACCCCGACATCGTGCGGATCGCCAGGAACACCCGGCTGTTCCTGGGCCGGGCGATCACCTATCTGGCCGGGGAGGCGGGCGTCCGCCAGTTCCTCGACACTCGACCAGGCCAGGGAACTGCTGGACTTCACCCGCCCGGTCGCGCTGATCCTGCTGGGCGTCATGGGCCACATCACCCCGTACGAGCGGGCCCGCGAGATCGTCGCCACCCTCGTCGACGCCCTCCCCTCGGGGAGCCACCTGGTCCTCGGCGACGGCGTCGACACCGACCCGGCGGGCGTGGAGTCCATGAAGCTGTACGCCGACAGCGGCGCCATCCCCTACAACCTGCGCAGCCCCGAGGAGATCACCGCGTTCTTCGACGGCCTGGAGCCCGTCGAGCCCGGACTGACCTCCCCCACCCGCTGGCGGGCCGAGGACCCCGCCCCCTGGCCCAACATGCACGATCCCAACATCTGCGGCGTGGCCCGCAAGCCCTGACCCCGCCGGTGCGGGCCGCCGCGTCGGCGGTCCCGCACCCCGTCTCTCACCAGCGCGTCCGCATCACCGGCGGCCGGTCCCCGCGCCGCCGCGCCCGCCGCCGGAGCCCCCGCAGCACCGCCACCGCACGACGCTCCCCGAGCATCGCCAACCACCTCGTATGCACCCGACCCGCCCCACTCGGCATGCACGAATGCTAGGAGTCCCGCCCCGCGCACACACCGCGATCACCGAAACCCACCGGCGGCCTGGCGCGGAAAGGCGGTTTAGGGCGGCGCTGGGGGGAACGGGCTGAATCTGCGGAAGGCCATGCGACGGGCTGCACGGAGGGATCGACGATGGTCTACAAGGTGTTGTCGCTGGTCTCCAGCGTGCTGGGCGGCATCGTGGCCGGGATGCTGTTCAAGCGAATATGGAAGCTGGCCGCCGGGGAGGACGAGGCCCCGGACGTGGAGGACATGAGCCGCGGCTGGGTGGAGGTGCTGGCGGCCGCCGCGCTGCAGGGCGCGATCACCGGGATGGTCAAGGGCGCCACCAAGCGGGCCGGCGCCCGGAGCATGCACCGCACCCCCACCGGCCGGACGAGCAGGGAGACGGCGGGTATCGCGCGATGAGCAGACGCACCGAGGATCGCCGGGAGAACGCACCGCACACTCCGCCGCCGGACGCGCACGAGCGGGGGCCCGACAGCCTGTCGGAGATGCCCAAGGCGTCCTGGGGGGCGGCGGTCAAGCGGACGTTCCGGGAGTTCAAGGACGACAACCTGACCGACTGGGCGGCGGCGCTGACCTACTACGGGGTGCTGTCGATCTTCCCGGCCATGCTGGTGATCGTGTCGCTGGTCGGGCTGGGCGGCCAGTCGGTCTCGCAAGGGCTGATCACCAACGTGGGCGAGCTGGCCCCGGGCGCGGTCCGCGACGTGCTGGCCAACGCGCTGAACGAACTGCAGCGCGGGCGCGGCGGGGCCGGGCTGGTGGCGATCCTCGGCCTGCTGGTGGCGATCTGGTCGGCGTCGGGGTACGTGGCGGCGTTCATGCGCGCCTCCAACGCCATCTACGACGTGCCGGAGGGCCGGCCGATCTGGAAGACCCTGCCGCTGCGGGTGGGGGTGACGCTGGCGGCGCTGGTGCTGCTGTCGGCCTCGGCCATCGCGGTGGTGATCTCCGGGCCGATCGCGCAGAAGGTCGGGGACCTGCTGGGGCTGGGCGCGCAGGCGGTGACGGTGTGGAACATCGCCAAGTGGCCGGTGCTGCTGGTGGTGGTCAGCTTCCTGTTCTCGCTGCTGTACTGGGCGTCGCCGAACGCCCGGCAGGGCTTCAAGTGGGTGACGCCCGGCGGGCTGCTGGCGCTGGGGGTGTGGCTGCTGGCCTCGGCGGGCTTCGCGTTCTACGTCGCCAACTTCGGCTCCTACAACAAGACCTACGGCAGCCTGGCGGCGATGATCATCTTCCTGGTGTGGCTGTGGATCAGCAACACCGCCCTGCTGCTGGGCGCCGAGCTGGACGCCGAACTGCAGCGCGGCAAGGCCATCGCGGGCGGGCTGACCCCCAGCGACCGGGAGCCGTACGTGGAGCCCCGGGACACCCGCAAGTTCCCCGAGGACCTCAAGCAGGAGGTCGAGCCCACCAAGAGCGACACCAAGAGCGACGCCAGGACCGGCACCAGGACCGACAACGACCTCAAGGACTGAGCACCAGGCGGATCGGGGCGCCCTGCTTGGTGCGCAGGCGCTCCACCGCCTCGGGCGCCTCGGCCAGCGGCAGCACGCCGCTGACCGAGCGGGAGAACTCCACCCGCCCGCCCCGCACCAGCCGCACCAGCTCGACGACGTGCCGGAAGACGGAGCCGTAGTGGCCGCGGACGTCCTGCATCCCGACCGTGAACGCGGTGCCGCGGGTGATGGTCAGCAGCCCGTCGGTCAGCCCCACCAGCACCAGCCGCCCGCCGCGGGCGCGCTCGGTGCCCCGGGCCAGCACGGCGACCGCCTGCTCGCGGACCGGCGCCGCCCCCGCGAAGTCGAACGCCGCGTCGAGCCCGTGCCCGCCGGTGGCGGCGAGGATCCGTTCGGCCAGGTCCGGGGCGGCGGGATCCAGCGCCAGGTCCGCGCCGAACTCCAGGGCGCGGTCCCGGGCGGCGGGCAGCGGGTCCACCGCGACGACCGGGTGGGCGCCGATCATCCGCAGCAACTGGACGGCGTGCGCGCCGAGCCCGCCGACGCCCCACACCCCCGCCGCCTCGGCCGGGCGCACCCCGCCGGTCGCGGTGATCGCCGCCCACGGCGTGGACACCGCGTCCGGGATGAAGCACGCCTGCTCGAACGGCAGGTCGTCCGGGATCGGCACCGCGGTGTGCGCGGTGGCCAGGGCGTACTCGGCCCAGCCGCCGTCGTAGTCGACGCCCCGGGTGTGGATCGCCCCGCCGCGTTCCTCACCGGCCTGGAGCAGCACCCGCTCGCCCGCCCGGCGGCCGGTGACGCCCTCGCCCACCGCGTGGACGGTGCCGGCGACCTCGTGGCCGAGGGTGACCCGGTCGCCTTCCAGCAAGTGGGGGGTGAGCACCCCCTCGATGAGGTGGACGTCGGACAGGCACACCCCGGCCGCCGCCACCTTGACCAGTAATTCGCCGGGGCCGGGCTCGGGGACCGGGACCCGCTCCATCCGCAGCTCCCGGTCCCGCACGTGCAGGCGGCCGGCGAGCATCGTGGCCACGGTGTCAGGCCCGGCCGCCGGTCGACTGGGTGCCCTCCTCGAAAGGCTCGTCGCCCTGGTCGCCGGGCGGCAGGCCGGCGTCCTCGTCGCGGGCGAACTCCCGCTGCTGGGACGGCTCGGCGGTCTCCCCCGGCCGCATCCGGACCCCGGCGAGGATGTCGTCCTCGGGCGGCTGGTAGCCCTCGGCGGCTCCGGCGGTGCCCGGCACGACCCGTTCCCGCACCTGGCTCTCGTGCCCGGAGTGCGCGCCAGGTCCACGGTCGATCCGGCTGCGGTCCTCGTCGTTCGGCGTGCTCATCGGCTCTCCTCGTTGATCAGTAGCCCGGCTGGGCGACCCGGCGGCCGACCTCCTCGGCGAGCCGGTCCAGCGACCGTTCCAGCGAACGCCGCGTGACGTCCCCGGCCCGGCCGGAGCCGCTCGCCTCCGGCTGGTCGCCCAGGAACGACAGGTGCACCACGACCTCGCTCGCCCCGGCGCCGGCGTCGGTGACCTGCAGCCAGCCGGTGTAGTCCGGCCGCTCCTTGATGCCCCACTCCAGCCGGAGCTGCTCGGGGACCTTGCGCATCAGGCCCTGGTGGGTCTCGCGGCCGGTCTCGGCGTCGGCCTCGGCCAGGCCGGGGGCGATGTCGCGGACGTGGATCTCCTCGGGCAGCCAGCGGTCCATCGTGGACACGTCCGACGCCACGTCGAACACGACGCGGCTCTCCGCCGGCATGCCACGGGTCGCTTCGTACTCCATGGAGCCTCCCTCCTGAACGCCCGAGCGCCCTACCCGGGGTCATCTGAGGCAAACCGGTGTTGCCCGGGCGCGGCCGGGCGCGGTTGGATCGTTGATCGTGGAATCGACGACACGGGTGGCCCTGGTCAGCGGGGCGTCGCGAGGGCTGGGCGCGGCGATCGCGCGGCGGCTCGGCGCGGACGGGTGGGCGGTGGCGGTCAACTACCGGGCGGGCGCGCAGGCGGCCGGGCGGGTGGTGGACGACATCCGCGCGGCGGGCGGCGTCGCGGAGGCGTTCGGCGCGGACGTCACCGACGAGGAGGAGGTGACGGACCTGGTGGCGCGGGTGGCCGACCGGCTGGGCCCGGTGCGGGCGCTGGTCGCCAACGCCACCGGGCCGCAGCCGGCCGTCCCGTTCGAGAAGCTGACCTGGCGGGACCACCTGGACCAGCTGGAGTTCTTCGTCAAGAGCCCCACGCTGCTGGCCCAGGCGGTGCTGCCGGGGATGAAGGAGCTCGGCGGCGGGCGGATCATCCAGATCGGGTCGGACGTGTTCGAGCGCGCCCTGCCCGGCATGTCGGCCTACATCGCCGCCAAGGGCGCGCAGATCGGCCTGACCCGGTCGTGGTCGCGGGAGCTGGGCAGGTACGGCATCACCGTGAACCTGGTCGCCCCCGGCTGGATCCCGGTCGAGCGGCACGCCGGGGCCTCTCCGGAGGACCTGCGGTCCTACATCGACGACGTGCCGCTGGGGCACATCGGCGTTCCCGAGGACGTGGCCGCCGCCGTGTCGTTCCTGGCGTCCGACGCCGCCGGTTACATCACCGGCGAGCGGATCACCGTCAACGGCGGCCACACCATCGGGTGACTCAGCGGCCCTCCTGGCGGTCGGCGTTGGCCAGGATCGCGTCGTGCACGTACTGCGCCAGCCCCTCGGCCGCCCGGTCGTAGGTGGCGGTGAAGCGCGGGTCGCTCACGTACAGGTCGGCGAGGCCCCGGTGGATCTCGACGGTGCACTCGTAGAAGCCGTCGGTGATCGACTGCCGGTGCCGTTCGGCCAGGTCCATCGCCCGGGCGTCGGCGGCGGGCACGCCCGCCGCCATCGCCTCGACGAACCCGCGGATGATCGCCTCCTGCTCGGCCTTGATCCGCTTCCAGTCCTCCTTGGTGTAGGAGGCGACGCGGCGCTGCGACTCCCGGTAGGCGTCGGTGCCGCCCCACCGCTCCTCCGCCTCGGCCTCGTACCGGTCCGGGTCGAAGTCCCCGAAGACCTCGAACCGCTCCTCGGGCGTCAGGTTGACTCCCACTCTCCTCGCCTCCATCGCGAGCTCGATCGCGTCGACCATCGCGCGCAACCGGTCGATCCGGCCCCTCAGCAGCTCCCGCTGGCGGCGCAGGTGCGTCAGGGCGTCGGCGTCCGGGTCGTCGAGGATCTTCGCGATGTCCTCCAGCGGGAATCCGAGCTCCCGGTAGAACAGGATCTGCTGGAGCCGTTCCAGGTCGGCGTCGTCGTAGCGGCGGTAGCCGGTGGCGGTCCGCGCGCTCGGCGTCAGCAGGCCGATGTCGTCGTAGTGGCGGAGCGTGCGCACCGTCACCCCGGCGGCGTCGGCGACCTGCCCGATCGAGTAGCCCATGGACTCCCTCCCTTCACGGGCTTGCGAGGTCCAGGCTGGGATCTGACGTTACGAGAGGGTCAACCCGATTACCCGAGAGGATGCCCGCAATGCGCATCGACCTGCACAGTCACAGCACCGCCTCGGACGGCACCGAGCCGCCCGCCGAGGTGGTGCGGCGGGCGCGACAGGCCGGGCTGGACGTGCTCGCGCTGACCGACCACGACACGGTGGCGGGGCTGGCGGAGGCCGAGGCGGCGCTGCCGGACGGGCTGACGCTCGTTGCGGGGATGGAGATGTCGTGCGCGCGGGACGGGCTGAGCATCCACCTGCTGGCCTACCTGTTCGATCCGGCCGACCCGGAGCTTTCCACCGAGTGCGCCCGGGGCCGCGAGTCCCGCGACTCGCGCGGGCGGCTGACCGTGGAACGGCTGAACGCCCTCGGCGTGCCGATCACCTGGGAGCAGGTGACGGCGCTGGCCGGGGACGCGCCGGTGGGCCGCCCGCACATCGCGCGGGCCATGGTCGCCGCCGGGGTGATCGACGATCCGGCGCAGGCGTTCACCGAGGAGTGGATCGGCGGCGGAGGCCGCGCCTTCGTGCGGCGGTACGCCCCCGACCCGGTCACGGCGGTACGGATGGTGCGGGCGGCCGGCGGCGTTCCGGTGCTGGCCCATCCCAAGGCCGCGCAGCGCGGCCGGACGGTGAGCGACGCGCTGATCGCCGAGCTGGCCGGAGCCGGGCTGTTCGGCGTGGAGATCGACCACGCCGACCACGACGACGCCGCCCGCGCCCACCTGCGGGGCCTGGCCGCCGAGCTGGGGCTGGCCGCCACCGGCTCCAGCGACGACCACGGCGACCTCACCGGGCACCGGCTGGGAGCGCACACCACCGACCCCGAGGTGTACGAGCGGATGGTGGCACAGGCCACTGGCGCCACACCCGTCCGCCGGGTTTAACCATGAGGCGGGGGGCATCCCGGCAGCATGACCGCTCTCGACACTCCCCCCGTCATCACCGGATCACGGATGAACACCGCGTCCGTGGCCGACACCCTGCGCATCGGCGCCCTCGTGCTCGGCCCCACGGTGGCGCGCGGCGTCCTGGCCCGCAGGCCGCGGGTCGTCCGGCTCGCCGAGGCCGCCGACGCCGACCGCCGCGCCGGGCGGCTGCTCCAGCGGATGCGGGCCAAGTACGGTCCCGGCCCGCTGATGCTGCGGTTCCCCGTGCGCAGGCTGGCGCTGGTGCTGTCCTCCGATGACGTGGGCCGTGTCCTGGCCGGGTCGCCGGAGCCGTTCGCCCTGGCCAGCCTGGAGAAGCGCAAGGCGCTCGGGCGGTTCCAGCCGCACGGGGTGCTGATCTCCACCGGGGCGGACCGGGCCGAGCGGCGGGCGTTCAACGAGGCCGTGCTGGACACCGCCCAGCCGGTGCACCGGTACGGCGAGACGATCTGCGTCAAGGTCCGCGAGGAGGCGGAGCTGCTGCGCGAGCAGATCGGCCGGACCGGCGAGCTGGACTGGGACCGGTTCCGGGTGGCCTGGTGGCGGGTGATCCGCCGGGTGGTGCTGGGCGACGCGGCCCGCGACGACCACGAGATCAGCGACCTGCTGACCACCCTGCGGATGAACGCCAACTGGTCGTACGCCCGCCCGCCCCGCCGGCGCGTGCGGCGGCGGTTCGCCGAGCGGCTGCGGCACTACCTGGAGGAGGCCGAGCCGGGCAGCCTGGCCGAACTGGTGGCCCGCACTCCCCGAAGCGACCGCACCGAGCCGGCCGACCAGGTGCCGCAGTGGCTGTTCGCGTTCGAACCGGCGGGGATGGCGGCCTACCGGGCGCTGGCGCTGCTGGCGACGCATCCCGAGCAGGCCCGCCGGGCCCGCGAGGAGGTCGACGGCCGGGATCTGGAGCGGCCGCAGGAGCTGCCGTTCCTGCGGGCCTGCGTGCAGGAGTCGGTGCGGCTGTGGCCGACCACCATGGCGGTGCTGCGCGACACCACCACCGAGACCGTGTGGGACGGCACCCGGATGCCCGCCGGGACGGGGCTGCTGATCCACACCCCGTTCCTGCAGCGGGACGAGGAGACCCTGCCGTACGCCGACACGTTCGCGCCGTGGATCTGGCTGGACGGCACCGCCCAGGAGAGCTGGTCGGACATCCCGTTCAGCGGCGGGCCCGGCGAGTGCCCGGGCCGGAACCTGGTGCTGCTGACCACGAGTTGCTTCCTGGCGATGCTGATCCAGCGGCATGACTTCCGGCTGGTCTCGGGGCAGCCGCTGACCTACGCCCGGCCACTGCCGCGCACGCTGGAGCCGTTCGGGCTGCGGCTGCGGGCCCGGCCGCGGGCGGCGTCCTGACCGGCGCGGATCGCCGCGCGAAATGACGCCCGGCAGCGTTCGGGACAGTTTACCAAGTGATTGACTGAGCATTCTCACAATTGACAGACAACGGTCATGCGGTCACTCTGTGGTGCACTGCGGTCGGCTCGTCTGACCGATCATTTCCGACCGCGGAGATGATCTGCGGGAAAGTGAGAGCACCAGGAGGCACCGATTCGGTCAGCGCCGCCGTTCCCCGCCGACGTCCCCGCTGATCGCAGCGGCGGCGCGCCCCCACCCCGAGGAGTGACCTTGTCCATCACCAAGCCCGTCCGAACGCTCGCGTTCGCCGCCGGCACGGCCGGGGCGCTGGCCGGCGCGCTGCTCGCCCCGGCGACCGCCGCGGCCTCCGCCCAGGCCGCGGCGGCCCCGCAGACCAAGACCGTGCGGTACGGCCCGTTCACCATCCCCGCCGCGACCTCCACGGAGCACGGCGAGCTGCCCAACCAGGTGCGGCTGAACGTCGAGAAGCCGTGCACCAACTGCTACATCACCGGTTTCGCGCCCAACCTCGTGTACGCCGACGGCACCCGGGCCAACATCAACACCGGCCCGATGCTGCACCACGTGGTGTTCTTCAACTCCGCGCAGCGCGACGTCGTCTGCGGCGGCCCGCGGCGGATCATGTCGTCCGGGAACGAGCGGGTCAAGAGCGCCTTCCCCGCCGGCTACGGCCTGAAGGTCGGCTCCGGTGACCGCTGGACGATGCTGTACGACCTGATGAACCACGGTCACGAGGAGAAGACCGTCTACATCGAGTACACCTTCACCTACGAGCGCGCGTCGCTCCTCTCCCGGACCAGGCCGGTAACCCCGATCTGGATGGACGCCGGCGGCTGCGCCGACTCCTCCTGGGACACCCCCGAGGGCCAGCCCAGTGAACGGTCCCGCACCTGGACCTCCACCATCTCCGGCAACCTGGTCCACATGCGCGCCCACCTGCACCACGGCGGCATCGACGTGCGCACCGCGAACACCACCACCGGCCAGGAGCTGTGCCGCAGCGCGGCCGTGGAGGGCGTCGACCCCGAGTTCATCGACCACCACGGCAACACCGAGGTCTCGGACATGCCGCCGTGCACCGGCTCCCCGTCGCTGGGCCGGATCAACCGCGGCGACACCCTGCAGATCACCGCCCGCTACAAGGCCACCGACCACGCCCACCACGGCGTGATGGGCATCATGACCGGCTACGTCCACGAGAGCTGACGGCCGGCGGCGTCCCCGAGGGGTCCTCCGCGCCGGGAGGACCCCTCGGGTTTTTCACATGTCAACTCTTCCGGCGGATTGTAAGGCGACCGGGAATTCGGGTGCAGGGTCCTTCAGTGCACTGACAAAGGGCACCACAAAATCACCTTCCGATCGATCATGCCGGACCGGTGATCGGCACTCCCGTGAGGCATCGCCCGATCGTTTTCCGGAACGTTCCCGATCCGGCGGCACCGGGGGGGCCGACTATGCTGCTGCCACCCCCGACCCCGGGTGATCCACCCGATGGAGGCGCCCATGCCGCCGCAGCCCCGTCCGCTGCGCCCGAACGACCCTCGTGAGATCGGCGGTTACGCGCTGGTCGGCAGGCTCGGCGAAGGCGGGCAGGGCACCGTGTACCTCGGCCGGTCGGACTCGGGACGGCAGGTGGCGGTCAAGGTGCTGCGCGCCGACCTGGAGGAGGGGTCGGACGCCCGCCGCTACCTGGACCGGGAGCTGGCCGCGGTACGGCGGGTCGCCCCGTTCTGCACCGCCCGGATCATCACGATCGACGTGGACGGGGACCAGCCGTACGTCGTCAGCGAGTACATCGACGGGCCGTCGCTCCAGCGGCAGGTGGCCGAGCAGGGACCGCTGCACGGCGACGAACTGCTGCGGCTGGCCATCGGCACCGCCACCGCCCTGGCCGCCATCCACCAGGCCGGCGTGGTGCACCGCGACCTCAAGCCCGCCAACGTGCTGCTCGGCCCGGACGGCCCCCGGGTCATCGACTTCGGCATCGCCCGCCCGCTGGACGCCACCTCCGCCACCATGTCGGCGGCCGTCGGCACCCCCGCCTACATGGCGCCCGAGCAGCTCGCGGCGGGATCGGCCGGGCCGCCGCTGGACATGTTCGCCTGGGGCTGCACGATGGCGTTCGCGGCCAACGGGGTCCCGCCGTTCGGCAACGACTCGATCCCCGCGGTGATGCAGCGGATCCTGCACGGGGAGCCGGCGCTGGGCGCGCTCGGCGGCCCGCTGCGCGACCTGGTCGCCGCCTGCCTGGACAAGGACCCGGCCCGGCGGCCCACCGCCCTGCAGGCCCTCACCGCCCTGCTCGGCGGCGGCGAGCACCGCGACCCCCTCACCGAGGGCACCTGGGCCGCCGCCTCCGCGACCCCGCCGCCCGCGCCCCGGCCACCGGCCACCCTGCCGCAGGCCGCGAACCGGCCTCCCGCGACCTCGCCATCGGGGCGGTCATCATCCCCGCCGCAGGCCGTGGCTCCGCCGCCGTTCGCCGTTTCGCCGATCGCCCCGCCGCCGGGGCCGCCCTACTCGTCGGCCCCGTCCCCGCCGCCCAGATCCCGGGCCGGGCAGCTCGCGGTGGCCGCGGCCGCCGCCGTCCTGCTGGTCCTCGGCGGAACGACCGCCGTCCTGCTCAACCGTGACGGCCCCGGCGACCCCGGTGCCGCCGTAGGCCCCTCTCCCTCCTTCGGAACGACCGCCTCCAGCCCCACGACGACACGCCAGGGCGAGGAGGCCACGAACGCCAACGGCACCTGCCGCTACCTGGCGGCCACCAACGGCACCGGCGAGCAAGCCGGGACGCCCCCGGCGCGTCCCGCGGCCGACGGCCCCGTCCCGGCGACCCTGACCACCGACCGGGGCACCATCGCCCTGGAACTCGACGGCGCCAAGGCCCCCTGCGCGGTCAACTCGATCATCCACCTGGCCGGGCGCGGCTTCTACGACGGGAACCGCTGCCACCGCCTGACGACCGTCTCGTCGCTGCGCATCCTGCAGTGCGGCGACCCCACCGGCGACGGCACGGGCGGCCCCGGCTACCGCTACGCCGTCGAGAACACCGAGAACGCCCGCTACACCCGGGGCGTCGTCGCGATGGCGCGATCCTCCGAGCCCGACTCCAACGGCAGCCAGTTCTTCATCGTGTACGGGGACGCCCAGATCCCTCCCGACTACACGATCGTCGGCCGGGTGACGTCCGGGATGGAGGTCGTCGACCGCGTCGCCCAGGGCGGCGTCGAGCCGGGCCAGTTCGAGGGCGACGGCGTCCCCAAAACCCCCATCACCATCCAGCGGTTCCGTACCGGGACCTAGGCGGCGGCTCCGGCGCTCCCGCGAACGCCCGATCCCGCCGGCCGGCGGCGGGCTCTAGGCGTCGGTCTTGCGGGCGATGATGCGGTAGGCGTTGCTGGGGCCGCGCTGGAGCGGCATGGTCAGCAGGTCGGCGGCGAGGGCCAGGCCGACCACGGGGACGGCCAGGAGCTGGGCGGTGATCGCGCGGGCGTAGCGGGCGGGGCCCGGCGGGCGGGCGCCCTGCCAGGGGCGTTCGACGTCCAGGCCGATGAGGTTGATCAGGGCCGCGGCGGCCGGGGTGATGTCGGCGCCGCGGCGGGAGTCGCGGCGCTGCTCGGCCAGCACCTTCAGGCCGCGGGTCTCCAGGGCCTCCTTCAGGTTGCCCAGCGGGATCATGTGCAGGTGCTGGGGCGGCAGGTAGGGCAGCCACAGCCCGCGCAGCAGCCGGGCCATCGGGCACTCGGGGTCGGGCATCTCGATCAGCAGGTGCCCGCCGGGCTCCAGGATCTTGGCGGCCAGGTCCAGCTCGGCCAGCGGGTCGGGGGTGTGCTCCAGGTAGTGGTGCATGCTGATCATGTCGTACCGGCCGATCAGGTCCGGGCCGACGTCCAGGAACGGGGCGCGGTAGGCGTCCTCGATCCAGCCGCGCCGGGCCGCCTCCTCCACCCCGTCGCCCATGTCCAGGCCGTCGAACCCGGTGTCGGGGAAGACCGTGCGGGCCACCCGGCAGAAGTGGCCCTTGCCGGTGCCGACGTCCAGCCAGCGGCGGGGCCGGGCGAACCGCTCGGCGAGCCGGGCGCGGCGGAAGTAGTCGTCGGTGGTGGAGCTGAGGATCAGCTCGGCCGACAGGTCGCCGAGCCCGTCGTAGGCGTCCCGGTAGTAGAAGTCCAGCCCCTCGGGGGTGAGCCGGGGGTTCTGGAAGACGTGCCCGCAGCCGCGGCAGCGGTCCAGCGGGAACCGGCCGGGCTTGGCCTGCACGATGTCCCGGGTGACCAGGTGGCGCACCAGGTCGCGGGAGCCGCACCAGGGGCAGTCGGCGCGGCGCTCGCCGAGGTAGCGCTGCACGCCGGCCTCGATCTCGGCGGCGTAGCGGGCGCGGGCCTCCTCGCGCCGTTCGATCAGCCGCCGCTCCCAGCGGCTGCGGGGGGCGCGCAGGGTCCGCCAGATCGTCAGCGGCACGCGCACCGGCCGCAGCCAGGCCGCCCGGTGCAGGTCGGCGGGCCGCAGCGCCGTCCCGGCGAAGACCAGGTACGGGATCAGGCAGTACAACAGCACCAGGCCGAGCCCCGCCCACAGGTCGATCAGCGGGCCGGACAGCACCAGCAGGTAGGCGCCGCCCGTGCCGTACAGGGTGCGTGGCAGGGTCAGGGAGGGCGGCAGGTCCAGCGCCTGCGAGCGCAGCCAGGCCCGCCGCTGGTCGGTCCGGTCGGTCGCCGGGAACGGGGCGACCGCCATGTCCGCGGTGTCGACGTAGAACCGGACCCGCGCCGTCGCCTCGCCCATCTCGCCCGCGTCCAGCCCGCCGCGCGGGTCGATGCCCGAACGCGCCAGGCCCTCGCCGTCCACCAGCACCGCGTACCCGGCGCCGCGCCCCATCCCGAACCGGTTCTTGCGGTAGGCGCGCGGATCGACGTTGCGGACCAGGTCGAGCGCCTGCTCGGCGGGCAGGTCGTGCGGCACCAGGTCGAGCATGCCGATCCCGCCGCGGCGGGCGTGCTCGGCGGCGGCCCGCAGCACCCGGTCGGGCACCGCGGCGTCCTCGGCGGTGAGCGGGGCGTAACCGGCCGGGGCGGGGGCCGCCGGCGGGGACGCGAGCCTGCGCAGCCCGGTGACCCGGTGGCGCAGCCGCAGGCCGTTGGCGACGAGGACGGCGGCCACCAGCCAGATCATCCAGTTCACGGGTGTGTCTCCCCAGACTCGGCCCCGGCGTGCGGACGGGTCGTGATCGATCGCCGTGGGCTGGCAGACTGACGCACCGCCACAAAACGGGACAAGTAACCCGGGTCGACAACGGCGGGCGGTCCGGTGTCACCCGGCTGACAAGACCCCCCGCCGTTGTCATGCGACTGACAAGACGCCGCCCGCACCGGTGCGTCCGCCGACAGGTGTCACGGCGGCCGGTGCGGCAGACTGCCCGGCATGGCGATCACTCGCAGACCGCCCGGGTCGCTGCTCGGCGAACGTCGGCTGGGCTCCAGACTGTACGAACTGGACGTGGCCTCGGACGCGGTGGGCCGGACCGTGAAGGTCCGTTTGCTCGTTCCGGAGGGATGGTCGCGGGAGGCCGATCGAACCTGGCCGCTGCTTTACCTGTTCCATGGCGGGGCCGACGACCACCGGTCGTGGACCCGGGGGACCGACGTGGAGCGGCTCAGCGCCCGCCACGGGGTGATCGTCGCCATGCCGGACGGCGGCGTCGCCGGCGGCTACACCAACTGGTGGAACTTCGGCCGGCCCGGCGGCCCCGCCTGGGAGACGTTCCATCTCCACGAGCTGGGCGGGCTGCTGCGCCAGGCGTACCGGGCCGGGGAGGCGCAGGCGGTGGCCGGGGTGTCCGGCGGCGGGTACGGGGCGCTGATCTACGCGGCCCGCAACCCCGGCAGGTTCCGGTACGCGGCGGCGTTCAGCTCCCCGTGCACCATCCGCTCCCCCGTCGTCTCGACCGCGCTGCTGCTGGCCACCTGGCGGGTCGGCAAGGTCAACCCGCTGCGGATGTGGGGCGTGCCGGTGGTGCACGACCGCGTCTGGCGGTCGTTCGACCCGACCTGCATGGCCGAGGGGCTGCGCGGCACCGGGCTGTACCTGTCGGCGGGCACCGGCAGGCGCGGCCCGCTGGACCCGCCGGACGACCCGATCGACCACGCCGCCGGGGCCGAGCCGATCGTCCGCCGCACCGTCCCCCGGTTCCTGCGGCGGCTGCGCGGGCTGGGCATCCCCGCCACCGTGCACCTGTACGACCGGGGCACGCACAGCTGGCCGTACTGGAACCGCGAGCTGCACCACGCCTGGCCGCTGATCATGGAGGCGCTCGGCCCGGACCGGCCCCCGGACCGAGCCCCGGACTGAACAAGTCAGGAAATCTTTCCGTATCGACTTGAATCTGCCGTTGCCCCTCCTACGGATCCGGCCTAGCGTCCAAAAAGGGGCGCTGCCCACCCCGCTCGCGGCGCTCCGCCGACCGAGGAGGACACATGGCGGAACGCGATCCGGTCCCGCAGCGGCTCGCCGAGCTGGCGGCCGAGTTCACCGGGACGATGATCCTCATCCTGTTCGGCTGCGGCGTCGTCGCCCAGGTGGTGGCGGGCGGCCTCGGCGACCACGACAGCATCGCCTGGGCGTGGGGGCTGGGCGTCACGCTGGGCGTGTACGTGGCGGCCCGCATCAGCGGCGCGCACATCAACCCGGCGGTCACCGTGGCGCTGGCGGTGTTCAAGGACTTCCCGTGGCGCAAGGTCGCCCCGTACGCGCTGGCGCAGACCCTCGGCGCGTTCGTCGCCGCGCTGATCGTCCGCTGGAACTACAGCGAGGTGCTGGCCAAGGTCGACCCCGACCACACCATCAAGACCCAGGGGGTGTTCTCCACCCTGCCCGGCAACGGCACCCTGCCGGTGGGCACCTGGGGGGCGTTCCGCGACCAGATCATCGGGACGGCGATCCTGCTGTTCCTGGTGCTGGCGGTCACCGACGCCCGCAACGACGGGCCGGCCGCCAACCTGGCCCCGGTGGTGATCGGGTTGATCGTGGTGGCGATCGGGATGGCCTGGGGCACCAACGCCGGGTACGCCATCAACCCGGCCCGCGACTTCGGGCCGCGACTGGCCTCGTTCCTCACGGGGTATGGCGGAGCATGGCGTGATCAGTACGGTGAGCTGTACTTCTGGGTACCCATCCTGGGGCCGCTGATCGGCGGCGTGCTCGGCGCCGGGCTCTACAAGGCGCTGATCGGCCGGTTCCTGCCGGCCGGCGGCGGACAGCAGCCGGTGGACCTGCCCAGCCGGTCCAAGTACGAGGCGGCCTGAGCCGCACGGGCAACGAGGAGGAGCGATGGCCGACTTCGTCGGAGCGGTCGACCAGGGCACGACCAGCACCCGCTTCATGATCTTCGACCACGGCGGCAACGAGATCGCCCGCCACCAACTGGAGCACGAGCAGATCCTGCCGCGCGCCGGATGGGTCGAGCACAACCCCACCGAGATCTGGGAGCGCACCCGCGCGGTCATCCAGACCGCGCTGACCAAGGCGAACCTGACGCACTCCGATCTGGCCGCGCTCGGCATCACCAACCAGCGGGAGACCTCGGTGGTGTGGAACCGGCGCACCGGGCGGCCGTACTACAACGCGATCGTCTGGCAGGACACCCGTACCGACAGGATCGCCTCCGCGCTGGACCGCGACGGCCGCGGCGACGTGATCCGCCGCAAGGCCGGGCTGCCGCCCGCGACGTACTTCTCCGGCGGCAAGATCCAGTGGATCCTGGAGAACGTCGAGGGGGTACGGGAGGCCGCCGAGGCGGGCGACGCGTTGTTCGGCACCACCGACAGCTGGCTGCTGTGGAACCTCACCGGCGGTGTCGACGGCGGGGTGCACGTCACCGACGTGACCAACGCCAGCCGCACGATGCTGATGGACCTGGAGACCCTGGACTGGGACGACGAACTGCTGTCGTTCTTCGGGATCCCGCGTCAGATGCTGCCGCGGATCAGGCCGTCGGCCGACCCCGCCGGGTACGGGGTGACCCGCGCCGGCGGCCCGCTGGGCGGGGAGGTGCCGCTGTCGGGGGCGCTGGGCGACCAGCAGGCCGCGACCGTGGGGCAGGTGTGCTTCTCGCCCGGCCAGGCCAAGAACACCTACGGCACCGGCAACTTCCTGCTGCTCAACACCGGCACCGAGCCGGTCCGCTCGTCGAACGGGCTGATCACCACGGTCTGCTACCAGTTCGGCGACAACAAGCCGGTGTACGCGCTGGAGGGCTCGATCGCGGTCACCGGGTCGGCGGTGCAGTGGCTGCGCGACCAGCTCGGCATCATCTCCAACGCGGCGCAGAGCGAATACCTGGCCCAGCAGGTCGAGGACAACGGCGGCGTGTACTTCGTCCCGGCGTTCTCGGGGTTGTTCGCCCCGTACTGGCGGTCGGACGCGCGCGGCGCCATCGTCGGGCTGTCCCGCTTCAACAGCAACGCCCACATCGCCCGCGCCACCCTCGAGTCGATCTGCTACCAGACCCGCGACGTGGTCGAGGCGATGCAGCAGGACTCCGGCGTGGTGCTGGACGTGCTGCGGGTGGACGGCGGCGTCACGGCGAACGAGCTGTGCATGCAGATCCAGGCCGACGTGCTCGGCGTCCCGGTGTCCCGCCCGGTGATCGCCGAGACCACCGCCCTCGGCGCCGCCTACGCCGCGGGCCTGGCCGTGGGCTTCTGGAAGTCCACCGAGGAGCTCGGCAAGAACTGGAACGAGGACCGCCGCTGGCTCCCCCAGTGGACCGAGGAGCAGCGCGAGCACGGCTACGCCGGCTGGAAGAAGGCCGTCGAGCGCACCCTCGACTGGGTCGACGTCCACTGACGAGGTCCAGAACGCCGGTCGGCCCCAGGTGAGCGTTCACCAGGGGCCGGCCGCGTCCCTGTAGAGGGCGCGGGCGTACCGGCCCCCGCGCCCTCAGCGCTCCGTCGGGATCCCCCTGGACCGCCAGCGCTCTGGTAGGCGGCCGTCGTCTCCAGCGGCCTGCCGGCCTGTTCCAGACGCCGTGCCGATTCGAGCAGATCCCGGGGATCGTTCCCGGGACGGGTCAGGAGGCGGTGCCCTGGCCCGACAGCGAGGCCAGGTAGGCGTCCGCCCCCGCGGGGTCCAGGAACCACTCGGACAGGTCCGCCGGGTAGGCCGCGCCGTGGGCGAAACGGTCCGCGACGGCCTGGTTGGTGACGGCGGCGCCGAAGATCCGCATCACGTGCTCGGGGGGCGGGCCGAGCATCAGGTTGGTGTAGGCCGTGGGGTGCTTGGCGTACTCCCAGTAGGCGTCGAACGTCTCCTGCATCCACTGCCGGTCGAACGGGCGGTCGCCGTGCTCCATGATGCGGCGCTGGTAGATCGCGGCGCAGTGGGTGGCGTTGTTGGCGCCCTGCCCGGTGACCGGGTCGTTGGCGACCACCACGTCCGCCATCCCCAGCACCAGGGCGTCCGGGCCGAGCTCGCCCACCGGGTGCCGGACGACCGGGGCGTAGCCGCCGAACAGGGTGCAGCGGGCGTCGGTGGGCTCGGCGTCGAGGGTCAGCTCGTACTCCCACGGCATGTACCGCCGCAGCAGCTCGCGGGTGCGGTCCAGGAACGCCTTCGGGTCGGGCCGGTCGGCCCACACGTCGAACGGGCCGCCGGGGATCTGCTCCCACAGGATGATGTCGCACGGCCCGGTGTGGGTCAGCGCCGGCATCAGGATCATCTCGCCGATCCCGGGCACCACGTTCACCCGCACGTGCGGCTCGGGGTAGTCCGGGCGGGGCTTCATGCCGTGCAGGTAGATGCAGGCCAGCATCCGCTGCGGCCGGTCGAACGGGGAACGGGAGGCGTCCCGGTCGAACAGCTCCACCAGCTCGCCCTTGCCCGCCGCGATGATCGTCAGGTCGTAGAGCGCCGACAGCCCCTCCAGGTCGGAGGTCATCACCGTGTGGTAGACGACGTTGCCGCCGCGCGACTCGAACAGCTCCAGCCAGCCGGCCATCTTGACCCGCTGGTCCACCGACTGGGCGTACTCCCGCCACCGGCCGATGAACGTCCACGCCTGCGTGCCGGGCGGGTCGATCATGGTGGAGCGCTGCCCGACGATCTGCGGGGCCTGCTCCTCCCACAGGTTCAGGCCCCGCTCGCGTTCGTGCCGCAGCGCCGGCGCGAACAGCACCTGGGTGGACATGACACGGCCGGCGCGGATCTCCTCGGGGGTGCGCGCCGACATGACGGTGACGTCGTAGCCCTCGGCCTGCAGGCTGAGGGCCAGCTGCAGGCCCGACTGCCCTGCGCCGACGATCAGGATCTTACGCATCGGTGCCTTTCACGAGGGGTGTCAGCGGGCCGCCCGGGGAGCGCGGCCCGAGGTGACCTGGAGGGTGTGCGTCAGCGCCGCGGTGAGGGCGGTCACCACCGAGGCCCGGCTGCGGGCGTCGCAGGTGATCAGCGGCACCCGGGCGGGCAGCCCGAGCGCGTCGCGCACCTCCTCCAGCGCGTGCGTCTGGACGCCGTCGAACAGGTTGACGGCGACCACGAACGGCACGTCGGAGTCGTTCTCGAAGTAGTTGACCGCGGGGAACGACACCTCCAGCCGGCGGGTGTCGACCAGCACCAGCGCCGCGCTGGCCCCCCGGCACAGGTCGTCCCACATCGGCCAGAACCGCGGCTGACCGGGCGTGCCGAACAGGTAGAGCACCAGGTTGCCGCCGGACAGCGTGATCCGGCCGAAGTCCATCGCGACGGTGGTGGTGGACTTCACGTCGGCCGGGGCCAGCGGGTCCACCGACTTGCTCGCCTGGGTCATCCACGCCTCGGTGTTCACCGGCGGGATCTCCGAGACCGCGCCGACCAGGGTGGTCTTGCCCACGCCGAACCCGCCCGCGACGACGATCTTGGCCGAGGTGCGCGCCGCGCCCTGCCGGACCGGCGCCCCGTGCGACGGCGCCTCAGGCGAGTTCGCGAAGGCCATGGATGACTTCCTTCAGCAGGCGTGGATCGTAGGGGGAGTCGTAGGTCTCCGGGTGGATCAGCACCCGCCCCGCCGAGGCCAGGTCGCCCAGCAGCACCCGGGTGACGCCGAGCGAGACCCCGCAGTGCGCCGACAGCTCGGCCACCGACTCGGCGGACGCGTGGGCCCGCTCGTACAGCCGGCGGGCCTCCGGCAGCAGCCGGGAGGCGTACGCGGGGTCGTAGTCCGGGGCCGACACCAGCGTGTGCATGTAGAGGTTCCGCCGGGTGCGGGTGCGCCCGCCGGTCAGCACGTAGGGCCGCAGCCAGGGGTTCCCGGTCATGGTCGTGTCCTCGCTCCGGACGGCCGGCCGGTCATGACGCCCTCTGGCCGAGGTTGAGCCGGCGCAGGTCGTCGCGGACCTGCGGGGTCAGCAGGTGGCCCACGCCGTCCACCAGCTGGGTCATCTTGTAGGCGACCGCGCCGAGGTTGGCGCCCTCCTCGACCAGCACCGCCAGACCGGCCAGCGGGCCGATCCGCATGAACAGGAAGTGCCCGGCCGGGAACTTGAGCATGATCTGCTCGCAGCCGCTCTGCCCGACCTTGGCGGCGATGTTGTGGCCGAGGCTGAGCAGCCCGCTGCTCATGGCCGACAGCGGGTCGGCCAGGTCGGCGTCCATGCCTCCGGCGACCACCAGCGGCAGCCCGTCGGAGGACACGATCAGCGCGTGCCGCACCCCCGGCGTGCCGGTGGCGAAGTCGTTGAGCAGCCAGCCGAATTCCGCGGGATCGCGGACCTGGCGGCCGTTGCCGGTCATCTGGGTGTCCTGTCCTTCCTCATGGGGCCTCATGGGGCCTCGTGGTGGCCGCCGGTCTCCCGCCGGGCTTCGGCGTGACCGGCGGCGAACGCGTCCAGATCGGCGGCGAACGACCGGCGGGCCGCGGCCGCCTCCTCGGCGGTGGTGTCCCCGGCGGCCGGGGCGGCGGGCCCGGAGCCGGCGGCGGCGCCGTTGCCGCGCAGGCTGGCCCGTTCCCGGCGCGGCAGGCCGCCCGGGGTGACCGGGGCGGCGGGCTCGACCTGCCGCACCATCGTCAGGTGCCCGGACGGGCCCTGCTCCGCGGGCTCCGCCGATCCGCCCTCCGGGGCGGGCGGGGCGGCCGGTTCCGCGGGGATCTCGCACAGCAGGCCCGCCGGAACGGTCACCATCGCGGTCGTCCCGCCGGAGCCGCCGCCGGCCGTGGCGGCGCGGCAGGCCAGCCGTACGGCGATGTCGTGCCTGCGGGCCAGCCGGTGCACCACCGGGAACCCGGTGTGGATCCCGGCCTGGTCGTCGATCTGCGGCACCGGGCCGGCCAGCCTCCGGTTGATCTCGGCGAGCCGGCCGGCATCGATGCCGATGCCGGTGTCCTCGATCCGCAGCATCACCGCGCCGTCCTGCAGCAGGTGCCCGCTGACGGTGACCGCCCCCCGGGAGTAGCGGGTGGCGTTGTCCAGCAGCGCCGCCAGCAGCGCGGCCACGTCGTCGGCGGCGTAGGCGACCACCGCCAGCTCGGCCACCGTGCCGATGACGACCTGGGTGTACCGCTCGATCGCGGACGTCGCCACGCGGATCACGTCCACCAGGGACGAGGTGTGGCCGTCCAGCTCCTCCCCTTCCCGTCCGGCCAGCACGCGCAGCTCGCGCGCGGCCCGCCGCATCCGGGTGACCGCGTGGTCCACCCGGTAGAGCCGTTCCAGCCGCTCCGGGTCGTCCTCGTCGTTCTCCAGCCGGTCCAGCGCCGGCCGCAGCTCCTCGGCCAGCAGCATCATCCGCAGCGCGAACTGCTCGGCCACCACCGGCCACACCGCCGCGGCGTCCGGCCCGGCGTCCTCCTCCCCCGCCAGCACCGCCGCCAGCCCCGGCCGCCGCCCGGCCACCGGCTCGACGGCGGCCTCGGACCGCGCCACCGCCTCGAACCGTCCCGCCGTCCCCCGCTGCACGACCGCCCCGGCCTGCCCCGCGGGCGCGACCTGCCCGCCCGCACCAGCCTGAGCCCCCCACACGGGCTGCCCCTCCGCACCGGCCGGAACGACCGTCCCAGGCTGCCCGGCCACACCGGGCTGCGTCCCCCAGGCAGGCTGCCCCTCGCTTACGGACGGAACGACCGACCCGTGGCCCCCTGCCGACGCAGGCTGCCCGGCCACGCCAGGCTGCGCACCCCACACGGACTGCTCGGCCGCCCCGGGCTGTCCCCCGCCTGCGGGCTGAACGGCAGACCCGGACTGAGCCGCCGGCACAGGCCGCTCGGCCTCGCCAGGCTGCGCACCCCACACGGACTGCTCGGCCACCCCGGGCTGTCCCCCGCCTGCGGGCTGGGCCGTCGACGCGGGTGGTGCGGCCACGCCAGGGTGCGCCACGCCCCACGCGGAGTGCTCCGCCGATCCGGGCTGTCCGCCGCTCGCGGGTGGAACGGCCGGGCCGGGATGCGCGCCCCACGCAGGGTGTCCGGTCGCGTCGGGCTGGGTGCCCCAGGCGGGCTGCCCTGTCGACGCGGGGTGTCCCTCTGCTGCGGGCAGGGCGGCCGGCTCGGGCCGGGTGCCCCAGGCGGGCTGGCCTGGGGGCGTGGGATGCGTCTGGGGGGTGGGTCCGGGGAGGGCGAAGGGCTGGGTCGCCGGGCCCTGCGGGGGGTACCCCTGCGGCCAGGCGGTCTGGGGGGCGGCCGGATAGGGCCGGGGCGCCTCCGGATCCGCCTGGTGCGCGCCCTGGGCGGCCGATTCGGGTCGCCGGTGTTCGGGCGGGGTGCTGTCGCCGGACAGCCAGCCGGTGAGGCGGTGGCGGAGTTTCGGTCGCCTGCGATGTGCCCCGGTGGTGGTGTTCTCGGGCGGACGCCCGCGCCGACCCATCAGACGGTGCCCTTCATGTCGCGTGCACGGCCCGGGCCGCGCGCCGGGCCCCGGGGCGCGCACGCGCTCTGCGGCGGGCGCACATCGCCGGTGGCCTGCGAGGCGGCGCCGGATGCGGTGGATCATGCTGGCACACCGCCGCCGCGACCGGAAAGGCGGCCGGAAAAGGGTTACTCGAATCAACCGGATTCGCTCAGCCGAAATCCGGAAAGCAGGCCCCTTATGGGACGAATGCCAGGTATGACCGGTTGGTCACCATCGTTCCGTCTCCGGCCGCGAACTGGGCGGGCGCAGCCCCCGGCGGACCGGTCGCGGAGGTGCCGCCGCGTCACCTCGCCGGGTTTTCGGACACGAATTTTCAGGTTTTGGGACCTCAGAGACCGGAATCCGTGGCGATGCGTGATCCGGGCGCTACCGCAGCCCGGCGAACCGGGCGTGCCGGGCCGCCAGCCGGGCGGCCGGATCGGTCCCGGCCAGCGCCCGCAGCCCCGCGGCCACCAGGGCGGCGGCGCGGGCGCAGAACTCCACCGGCTCGGCGGCGGCGTCCGGGCGTTCGGGGATGATCCGGTCGACGATCCCGGCGGCGCGCAGGTCGGCCGCGCGGACGCCCTGGGCCTGCGCCATCTCGGCGGCGCGGTCGACGGTGCGGTGCACGATCGCCGACGCGCCCTCCGGCGGCAGCGGGGACAGCCAGCCGTGCCGGGCGCACAGCACCCGGTCGGTGGGCAGCAGGGCCAGCGCCGCGCCGCCGGTCCCCTCGCCCAGCAGCACCCCCAGCGTGGGGACCGCCAGGGTGGTCAGCTCGGCCAGGCAGCGGGCGATCTCCCCGGCCAGGCCGCGTTCCTCGGCGTCGGCGCTCAGCACCGCGCCGGGGGTGTCCACCACGGTGACCAGCGGCAGGGCCAGCTCGCGGGCCAGCCGCATGCCGCGCCGGGCGACCCGCAGCCCGGCCGGGCCGAGCGGATGGCCGGTGCGCTGGCTGCGCCGGTCCTGGCCGACCACCACGCACGGCACGCCGCCGAACCGGGCCAGCGCGAGCAGCAGCCCGGGATCGGCCTCGCCCTCCCCGGTCCCCGACAGCACGCTCACGTCGACCGCCGCGTGCCTGAGCAGCTCCCGCACCCCCGGCCGGTCGGGGTCGCGGGAACGTTCGATGGACTCCCAGGCCGGAACGTCCTCCGGGACCTCCTCGGCGGCGTCCGCCGGCTCCCCGGCCTCCCCGGTCGCCTCACCGCACAGCACCGACAGCGCGCGGGAGGCGATCTCCGGCAGCTCGCCGACGTCCACCACCGCGTCCACCAGGCCCTTGGCGGCGAGGTTCTCGGCGACCTGGACGCCCTCGGGGAACGGCTCGCCGTGCAGCGCCTCGTACACCCGCGGCCCCAGAAAGCCGATCAGCGCGCCGGGCTCGGCGGCGGTCACGTGCCCCAGCGAGCCCCACGAGGCCAGCACCCCGCCGGTGGTGGGATGGCGCAGGTAGACCAGGTAGGGCAGCCCGGCGGCGCGATGCCGCATCACGGCGGCGGTGATCCGGGCCATCTGCACGAACGCCGCCGTGCCCTCCTGCATCCGGGTGCCGCCGGAGGAGGGGGCGGCCAGCAGCGGGATCCGCTCGGCGGTGGCGCGCTCGACCGCCGCCACGATCCGGTCGGCGGTGGCGACGCCGATCGACCCGGCCAGGAACCGGAACTCCGACACCACGAACGCCACCCGCCGGCCGCGCAGCAGCCCCTCGCCGGTGATCACGGCCTCGTCGCAGCCCGACCGTTCCCGCGCCGCGGCCAGCTCGGCGGCGTACGCGGAGCCGGGCTCGGCCACCGGGGGCGGCGGCCGGTCCCAGGGCTTGCGGCTGCCGGGGTCCAGGATGGCCTCGGCCAGCTCGCGAGCCCCGAGCCGGGTCATCGTCCGGCCGCCCGGTCGGCCTCGTCGAGCCAGGCCAGCACCGCCTCGGTGTGCTGGCCGAGCAGCGGCGGCGCGGTGTGCTCGCGGGGCGGCTCCCCGTCGAACCGCAGCGGCGGGCCGGGCAGCTCGATCGGGCCGAGCTGGGGGTGGTCCACCTCGACCACCAGGCCCTGCGAGCGGGTCTGCTCCCACTCGTACACCTCGTCGATGGAGCGGATCGACCCGGCCGGGATGCCGGCCTCGGCCAGCCGGTCCAGCCAGACCTGCCGGGGCGCGGTCACCAGCGCCTTCTCGATCTCGGCGGACAGTTCGGCGCGGCGGGCGGACCGGTCGGGGATGGTGGCGTAGCGCTCGTCGTCGGGGTCGATGCCGACGATGGGGGCGAACCTGCGCCACAGGTTCTGGTTGGCGACGCCGATCTGGATCTCCCCGTCGGCGCAGCGGAACGTCCCGTACGGGGCGATGGACGGGTGGTCGTTGCCGATGGAGACCGGCACGTCGCGGCCCACCGTCCAGCGGGTGCCCTGGTAGGAGTGCGCTCCGACGACCGAGGCCAGCAGCGAGGTCCGCACGACCCTGCCCCTGCCGGTGCGGGTGCGCTCGTAGAGGGCGGCGACGACCCCGTACGCGCCGTTCATCCCGGCCAGCACGTCGCAGATCGACAGGCCCACCTTGGAGGGCTGCCCGGGCGGGCCGGTGACGCTCATGATCCCGGCCTCCCCCTGCATGATGGCGTCGTACCCGGGACGGCCGCCCTCGGGACCGTCGTGCCCGAACCCGGTGATGGACAGCACGACCAGGCCGGGGTTGAGCTCGTGCAGCCGCTCGACCGGGAAGCCGAGCCGGTCCAGCACGCCGGTGCGGAAGTTCTCCACCAGCACGTCGGCGTGCCGCACCAGGCGGGTCAGCACGTCGCGGCCCTGGTCGGACTTCAGGTCGAGGGTGATGGACTCCTTGTTGCGGTTGCAGGACAGGAAGTAGGTGCTCACCTTGTCCTCGCCGGCGAACGGCGGGCCCCACTGCCGGGTCTCGTCGCCGGTCTCGGCCTCCACCTTGATCACTCGGGCGCCGAGATCGGCCAGCATCATCGTCGCGTGCGGGCCGGCCAGCACCCGGCTCAGATCGACGACGACGATGCCTTCCAGCGGTCCGGACAACGTGTGCTCCTCCTCCGGCGACGGCGAACGTCGATTATCTCCCGGAACGCCCCACCGGGTTAAGGCCGACCCGTTCCGCCGATAACGGACGACCCCCGGCGGCGGGCCGGACCGTGGTGGCGACGCGGAACGGATCAATCACATGGTGTAGTGTAATCGACACACATAGTGATACTTCCTGGAGGAGGGAAGCCATGCCGCGCCTGAAGCGCACCGCGCTCGTCGCCGCGCTGGCCGGGGCCGCCGCGCTCGCCACCGCCGCGCCCGCCACCGCGGTCCCCGCATTATGGATCGTCGACGCCTACGGCCCGACCTACACCTACGACGCCGCGTACCGCACGGTCAGGACGCACGTCCGGTTCGCGGAGGCGCCCGGAGGGACGTGGGTGGCGCTGATCGCCACCGGGTTCCCCGCGCACGCCGTGGGCAGGCGGTTCGGGGCCCACGTCCACGTCAACCCGTGCGGCCCCAGGCCCGAGGACGCGGGCGGCCACTACCAGGTCCCCGGGGCGCCTCCCGGGACGCCGCTGGCGGCCCGCGAGATCTGGCTGGACTTCACCGTCGGCCGGGACCGCGTCGGGCGCGCCGTCGCCGCCCGCCCCTGGTACGTCAGCCGGGCCACCTCGCGTTCGGTGGTCATCCACGAGCACCGCACCAACCCCGTCACCGGGGACGCCGGCGGCCGGCTGAACTGCACCACCATCCCGTTCACCGCCACCGGGCGCTGAACACCCCACGGCCTGGCCCGCCCCCGGCAGGCGGGCCAGGCCGCCCGAGCGATCGCGGTCCTCGACCAGGTCGTCCCGCCGCCCCGGCCCGCATCCGGACAGGCTCAGGCCGACTTGCGGCTGCGGCCCTTGGCCTGGGTCTTCTTGCCGGTGCTCTTCTTCGCCGGCTTTTCGGCGGAGGGCTTCTCCCCGCCCTTCCCGCCGTCGCCCTCGTCGCGTCCCCGCTTGGCCGCCTCCACGCTGGCGCGCAGCGCGCTGAGCAGGTCGGCGGCGGCCGGCTCCTCCTCGGGGACCTCCGGCCGGACGACCTCCCGGCCCTCCACCTTGGCGTCGATCACCGCCTGCAGCGCCTCCCGGTAGGCGTCCTTGTAGTCGGCGGGGTCGAAGTCGCCGGACATCGTGTCGATCAGCGACTCGGCCATGGTGAGCTCCTGGGGCCGCACCTTGACGTCCTCGTCCAGGAACGGGAAGTCCGGGGTGCGGATCTCGTCCGGCCACAGCATGGTCTCCAGCACGAACACGCCCTCGCGCACCCGCAGCGTGGCCAGCGACTCCCGCTGGCGCAGCGCGATCTTGACCACCGCCACCTGCCCGGACCGCTCCAGCGCGTCGCGCAGCAGCACGTACGGCTTGGCCCCGGTGTCCTCCGGCTCCAGGTAGTAGGACTTGGCGAAGTAGATCGGGTCGACCTGCTCGGCCGGGGTGAACTGCAGCACGTCGATCCGCCGGCTGGTGGACAGCGGCAGGTCGGCGAAGTCCTCGTCGGTGAGCACCACCATCTCGCCGGTGGGCAGCTCGTACCCCTTGGCGACGTCGGAGTACGGCACCTCCTCGCCGTCGACCGTGCACACCCGCTTGTACCTGATGCGCCCGCCGTCCTCGCGGTGCACCTGGTGGAACGCCACATCGCGTTCCTCGGTGGCCGAGTACAGCTTCACCGGGATGGTGACCAGGCCGAAGGAGATCGCGCCCTTCCAGATGCTGCGCATGACCGCTCCTTACCCGCTGCCGCCACCCCCTAGCGTCGCAAGATTGCGCATTTTGGGCTACATGTCCCATTAGATCCTTTTCCGTCTCCGCAACGGCGGGGTACAACTCCGCTATGACCATGCCGTGGCCGGTGGCGCCGATGACGGCGGTCACCGGCGACCTGCCGGAGGACGCCGCCCAATGGGCTCTCGAGCTCAAGTGGGACGGCGTGCGCGTCGTCTCCTCCGTCACCCGGGACGGCGTGCGCGCCGTGAGCCGCCGCGGCACCGAGGTCGTCGCCCGCTATCCCGAGCTGTCCGGGCTCGCCGACCTGGTGCACGGCCACGAGGTGGTGCTGGACGGCGAGGTGGTGGCGTTCCAGGGCGGCCGTCCCAGCTTCGAGCGGCTGCAGCGCCGGATGCACGTCGCCCACCCCGACGCCCGGCTGATCCGCCAGGTGCCCGTCCGGTACGTGGTCTTCGACGTGCTGTACCTGGACGGCCGTTCGCTGCTCGGCATGCCGTACGCGGACCGGCGCGCCCTGCTGGACGGGCTGGAACTGGCCGCGGTGGGCACCATCGAGGCCCCGCCGTACCTGCACGCCGCCGACGGCGGCCAGGTCAAGGAACTGCTGGAGTACACCTGGGAGCAGCGGCTGGAGGGACTGGTCGCCAAGCGGCTGGACTCCCCGTACCGGCCCGGACGGCGGGTGGACTTCTGGCGCAAGGTCAAGAACTTCCAGACCCAGGAGGTCATCGTCTGCGGCTGGCGGCCGGGCCACGGCCGCCGCGAGGGCGGCGTCGGCTCGCTGCTGCTGGGCGTGCACGACGGCAAGGGCCGGCTGTGCTTCGCCGGGCACGTCGGCACCGGCTTCACCGACCGCGCCCTGGACGAGATCTACCGGCTGCTGTGGCCGCTGCGCCGCCCCACCAGCCCGTTCGACGAGGTGGTCCCGCGCGAGCACGCCCGCGACGCCCAATGGGTTGAGCCGCTCCTGGTCGGGGAGGTCGCCTACAGCACGTGGACCAGGGAGGGCCGGCTGCGCGCCCCCTCGTGGCGCGGCCTGCGCGACGACAAGGACCCCTCGGAGGTCGTTCATGAGCCGCAAGGTCCGGGTTGAGGTGGACGGGCGGGAACTGGCGCTGTCCAACCTGGACAAGGTGCTCTACCCCCGGCACGGTTTCGCCAAGGGCGAGGTCGTCGACTACTACACGCGGGTGGCGCCGGTGATGCTGCCGCACGTGCGGGACCGGCCCGCGACCCGCAAGCGCTACCCGGACGGCGTGGAGGGCCAGTCGTTCTTCGAGAAGAACGCGCCCTCGCACACCCCCGGCTGGGTGCGCACGGTGAACCTGCCGACCCCGGGCAGCGCCAAGGGCCGCGAGTCGGCTGACTTCGTGGTGATCGACGACCTGGCGACGCTGGTGTGGCTGGCCAACCTGGCGGCGCTGGAACTGCACGTCCCGCAGTGGCGGGTGGGGCCGCGCGGCAAGGTGCACGAGCCGGACCTGATGGTCTTCGACCTGGACCCGGGCGCGCCCGCGACGATCGTGGACGCCTGCCGGGTGGCCTGCGCGCTGCGCGACCTGCTGGCCGAGGACGGGCTGACCGCCCATCCCAAGACCAGCGGCAAGAAGGGCCTGCACCTGTACGTGCCGGTGCGCAGGACGAGCCGGACCGAGGAGTACGCCAAACGGGCGGCGCGGCGGCTGGAGGACGCCGACCCCCGCCGGGTGATCAGCCGGATGGAACGGCGGCTGCGCCGGGGCAGGATCTTCGTGGACTGGAGCCAGAACAACCCGGCCAAGACCACCGTCGCGCCGTACTCGCTGCGCGCCTCCCGCGGGCCCGCCGTGTCCGCCCCGGTGACCTGGGACGAGGTGGAGTCCTGCGCGAAGCCGGAGGATCTGGCGTTCGACGCCGAGGCGGTGCTGGAACGAATCGACCGGCACGGCGACCTGCTGGCCCCGCTGCTGGAGGAGGGTCCGCCGCTCCCCTGACCTGTTCCTTCCGGGGGCCGATTCCCAGATCCCCGAGAGGCCGGCCGATTCCCGCTCCGCCGGCGCTCCGCTGCGGCCGGCCGACCTGCTTGCGCTTTGTGTTCGATTGGGCACGCAGAGGCGCGGCGATTCCGCCACCATTGCCCTACGGGGGATCACCGAGATCGACGGCGGCGGGGAGGGACGACGTGCCGGTGACGATGAATCCGCATTACGACGTCGTGGTGCTGGGCGGGGGAACGGCCGGTGAGCCGGCCGCGGTGGAGCTGGCCGAGGCCGGACGGGACGTGGCGCTGGTGGAGGGCCGGGGGACGCCGTACCGCGCCGCCCTCCCGGCCGCCTCGCTGCTGCACTCGGCGCGGCGCGGCGAGGCGTGGGAGACCGCCGTGGCGCGCCGCGACGAGCTGACCGCGGGTCCGGACGGCGCGGCGCCGGAGCGGGCGGGGGTCACCGTGCTGCGCGGGTACGGCCGGATCACCGGGCCGGGCCGGGTCACGGTCGGCGAGACCACCGTGACCTGTGACGACATAGTGATCTGCACCGGCAGCGAGCCGGTGGTGCCGGGCATCGAAGGGCTGGCCGACGCCCCGATGTGGACCGCCGACGAGGCGCTGGCCGTGCCGGACCTGCCGCGCCGGCTGGTGGTGCTGGGCGGCGGCGGGGCGGGCTGCGCGCTGGCGCAGGTCTACGCCGCGTTCGGCTCCCAGGTGACGCTGGTGGAGCAGGCCGGGCGGCTGCTGTCCGCCGAGGCCCCGTTCACCGGGGAGATCCTCGGTGACGCGCTCCGCCGGATGGGCGTGGACCTGCGGCTGGGGACGGAGCCGGTCAAGGTGGAGCGCACCTTCCCGGGGGTCCGGCTGTGGCTGTCGGACGGCGGCGCGCTGGACGCCGACCGGGTCCTGGTCGCCGCCGGCCGCCGCCCCCGCACCGAGGACCTGGCGCTGGCCGAGGCGGGCGTGGACCTGACGCCGGGCGAGCCGCTGCCGGTCGACGAGTACTGCCGGGTGCTGGGCGTCGAGGGGCCCGTGCCGGGGCTGTGGGCGGCCGGCGACGTGACCGGCCGGCGCACCGTGCACGCCGCCGCCTACCAGGCCCGGGTGGCCGCCGCGGGGGTGCTCGGCAAGCGCCGCGAGGCCGACTACCGCGCCCTCCCGCGGGTGGTGCCGACCAGCCCGGCGGTGTACGCGGTCGGGGTGTCGCCGCAGGAGGCCGCGAACGCCGGGATGGACCTGCTTTGCGCGGGGTACGATCTGGCCGCCACGACCCGGGGCCGCGTGGAGCGCACCGGCCTGACCGGGCGGATGGACGGCGGGGCCGGGGGCCGGGTCGAGCTGTACGCCGACCGCTCCACCGGCCTGCTGGTCGGCGCCGCCGCCGTCGGGCCGTACGCTGAGGAGTGGATGGGCGAGATCACGATGGCGATCCGGGCGGAGATCCCGCTGGCCGTCCTCACCGAGGTCGTGCACGCGGTCCCGGCCTACGGGGAGGCCGTCGAGGCGTCGCTGCGCGAGCTCGCCGCACGGCTGTGAACGGTTGTGGAAGGCCGGACGACGAGGGGGCTTGATGAGCGAGAGGGACGAGCGGGACGTGGAGGCGCCGGAGGTGGACGCCTTCGAGCAGCGGCTGCCGCTGACCGACGAGGAGGACCGGCCGGTCTGGCGCGAGGAGGTCCCGTTCGACGCCAACGAGGCCGACGCCGTCGAGCAGGACCGGATCGTCGAGCTGGACGAGGACGACTACCGGTGACCTGTGCGCCGCCCGCGGGAGGACCCCCGGGAGGCGCTCCGAAGGTGACCTTCGAGGTTACCCGCGCGTAGGATATGGCGAACGAGAGACGAGGCGGCGCCCGCCGCCCGCGAAGCGATCGGAGAGTGCGGTGACCGCGACCCCGGACGCCCGTCCACGTGGCACCCGGCTGCCCCGGCCGGCCCGACGGCGGCAGCTGCTCGGCGCGGCGCAGGAGGTGTTCGTCGCGCAGGGCTACCACGCCGCCGCGATGGACGAGATCGCCGAGCGGGCGGGCGTCAGCAAGCCGGTGCTGTACCAGCACTTCCCGGGCAAGCTGGAGCTGTACCTGGCGCTGCTGGACGAGCACGCCGAGGCGCTGGTGAAGATCGTGCGCGAGGCGCTGGAGTCGACCACCGACAACAAGCGCCGGGTGCAGGCCAGCATGCAGGCGTTCTACGACTTCGTGGCCGGTGACGGGGAGGCCTACCGGCTGGTGTTCGAGTCCGACCTGCGCAACGTGGCCCCGGTGCGGGCCCGCGTCGACCGGGCCAACCACCAGTGCGCCGAGATGATCGCCCGGGTCATCGCCGAGGACACCCAGACCCCCGCCGAGGAGGCGTTCCTGCTCGGCATGGGCCTGGTCGGGATGGCCGAGGTGAGCGCCCGCTACTGGCTGTCGCAGCACGGCTCCATCCCCAAGGACACCGCCGAGAAGCTGATCGCCCGCCTGGCCTGGCGCGGCATCTCCGGCTTCCCCGTCGCAGGCTGAGCGCCGCAGCGAGCGCCAGCGAGCGAGGACGGTCAGCCTGCCTCTTGGGGGCGTGGGGGTCCTCCCCCACAAGCAACACGCCTGACCACTCCCGCTTCGCTCGGCGCGTAGCGCGGCTCTCGGGGCTCCAGGGGCGTGCGACGATCGGAGGGACGGACGGTCCGCCGAAGGGAGCATCGGGTGCAGGTGCGCATCGGGGTGCAGTACGTGCCCAAGGAACTCGTCATCGAGACCACGCTGTCCGCCGACGAGGTGCAGCGGGCGCTGGCCGACGCGCTGGCCGCCGAGAACGGGGTGCTGGCGCTCAAGGACGAGCGGGGCGGCCGGGTGGTGGTGCCCGCGGCCCGGGTCGGCTATCTGGAGATCGGCGAGGAGGACCGCCGCACCGTGGGGTTCGGCGGCATGTGATCCCTCCTCCGGCCTGAGCTGCGGGTTTGACCTGCCGTTTAAGTTCCGCCGAGCGGGCATACCGATCTGCGTCCAGCGGGCCGCGGACCACGCGGCCCCCAGAGCGGATGGTGAGTGACGACATGCTCACGATGATCCTTTGGCTGATCGTCGTCGGCGCCGTGATCGGCGGTCTGGCCCGGCTGCTGCTGCCCGGCCGCAACCCGATCGGCGTGGTGCTGACGGTGCTGGTCGGGATCGCCGGCGCGCTGGTCGGCGGAATGATCTCGAACGCGCTCGGCGCGGGCGACCTGGTCGCACTGGTGTTCGCGGTGCTCGTCGCGGCCGGCGGGGTGGCGCTGCTGACCTCCGCCCACCGGGGCGGCGGCCGCGGCGGGGGCTGGCGCCGGACCCGGCGCGGCACCTTCTGACCGACACGGCCGACACGATGCCGAGGCCCCCGCCCGATCCGGGGCGGGGGTCTCGGCGTGCCCGGGTCACCGCGGCAGCAGTTCGGCGAACCTCGGCAGCATCAGGTCCCGTACCCGGTCGTACGGCACGGTCAGCGTCATGAACGTGCAGAAGTCGCCGCCGGCGGGCTGCACCGAGACGGTCATCCCCTGCGCGGTGAACCCGATGTCGACCGGCGCGTCGTTCACCCCCTGGGCGGCCGGGCGCAGGTCGGCCGGGGTGATCCGGGCGGGCGGGGTGCAGGGGGCGCCGGCCGGGTTCGGCTCGGGGGCGGGCTTGGGCACCCGGGACCACAGCGTGCCCAGCCCGGCCGGGGTGAGGGTGGCGGGCGTGAAGACGTCGGCGGCGGCCAGCGCCTTCCCGCTGTCCAGCGCGACGGTCACCGTGATCGCCCAGTCGGAGACGAAGTCGCTGTTGCAGACCCACCCGGCGCGCAGTTCGTAGCGGACCGAGATCAGCCTGCCGGTGCGCAGTCCGGGCACGGCCCTGGCCGAGATCTGCGCGCCGTCGCACTGGATGCCGGGACGCCCCATCTGCGGGTCCTGCCGGACGACGCGCTGCGCGGCCTCGACGGCGGTGTCCAGGGGCGCTCGCAGCGCGGCGTTGATCCGCTCCTGGAGCGCGGCGTCGGTGTGCCCGGTGATCTGCGCGTACCGCATCCCGCGGACCAGCAGCCGCCGCCCGCCGGCGACCTCGATGGTGCGGTCGCCCAGGAGCGGGGTGCTGAACGCGACGTTCTGCACGACCGGGGCGGGGGGTTCGTCCTCGCCTCCGGTGACGGCGGCGACGGTGGTGCCCGCGCCGACCGCCAGCGCGGTGCCCGCCACCGCCATGGTGATCTTGGCTCCGGCCGTCGCCAGCAGCCCGGTGCCGGCGGCCCCGGCGGAGGCCGCCCCGGCCGCCGACGTGCCGGCCGCCGCGGTCCCCGCGCCCATGGCGCCGGCGGCGCCGGACGCCGCGGGGGCCAGCGCGGCGCCCAGCGGGAACATCGCCGCCAGCGCCACCGCCCCGGTCGCCAGCACCCGCACGCCGCGCTGCTCCCAGTCCGGCCCGTACGCGGCGGACGCCACCGACTCCAGCTCGGCGACGAACGCCGCCGCTCCGGCCGGCCGTCGCGTCCCGTCCTTGGCCATGCCGCGTTCCAGCAGCGGCCGCAGGGCCTCGGGAACGGCCTCGACCGGTATCGGGTCGTTCAGGTGCCGGTGCATCAGCAGCATGGGGTCGGGCGCGGAGTAGGGCTTGGCGCCCGTCACGCACTCGAAGAACACGCAGGTCGCCGAGTACACGTCGGTGGCGGGGGTGGCGGGCTCGCCGCGCCACTGCTCGGGGGCCATGTACGCGGGGCTGCCCTCGCGGGAGCCGACCCCGGTGAGGGCCGCGATCCCGAAGTCGATGAGCTTGCTGAGCCCGTCCCCTTGGACCACCACGTTCGCGGGCTTGTAGTCGCGGTGCACCACACCCACCGCGTGCGCGGCGGCCAGCCCCAGCAGCGAGCCCTTGAGCACGGCCAGCGCCGCCTCGGGAGGCATCGCGCCGTGCCGGGCCAGCAGTTCCTTGAGGGAGACGCCGTCGATCGCCTCCATCACAAGCGCCGCGCCCCGCTCCCCCGCCGCGAACCGGTACAGCCGCACCACGTGCGGGTCGGTGACCTTGGCCAGCATGAGGGCCTCCTGGCGGAGCCGCTCCACGGCCTCGTCGTCGCCCTCGCCGCGGGCCAGGTACTTGATCGCCACCGGGGTGCCGGACTCGGTGTGCCGGGCCAGCACCACCCGGCCCTGCGCTCCCGACCCGAGTTCGCGGATCTCCTCGAAGCCCTCCAGACGCCACTGATCGTCGTACATCAAGACCTTTCCGGTGTGGGAGCGGTGGTGAGCGCCGCGAGGACCTGCGGGCTGAGCAGGTCACGGACGCGGTCGAGCGGCAGCGTCTCGGTGTGGCCCGCAGGGCACGGCAGGGTGCTCTGGAACCGCAGCTCCAGTGCCGTACCGGTGAGGGTGAGCAGGATGTCCGGCGGCACGGGATGCCCCAGCGGCGCCCGCCCCGGAGCGAACCGGTCGCGCCGCAGCGGCAGATCGTAGCCGCACTCGCCGCTGTCGGGGGTGGGCGGGGGGAGCCGTTCGGAGAGCCGGTCGATGGAGCCCGGCCGGAACAGGTCGTCGACGGTCACCGCGCGTCCGGTGTCCAGGTCGACGGTGACGGCGTCGAAGCCGCCGGGGTCCTCGTCGGCGACCGAGCAGGTCCGCGTGTCGAACCGGTAGACCACCGACACCAGCCGGGGTCCGCCCAGCCGGATCTCCACCTCCGCGTCCAGTTCGGCGCACCGCGGGGGCGAGGTGGGCTGATGCTCGCCCGCCATGTACCGGCGGAAACTTGTGATCGCGTTGTCCAGCGGCGCGCGCAGCGCCTGGTTGGCCCGGTCCTGCACCGCCCGGTCGGCCAGGCCGGAGACCTGGAGGTAGCTGGCGCCCAGGACCCGGATCGCGGGACGGCCGGTCACCGGGATCGTCCGTTCCAGCGTCGGCGTGCTCAGGCTGACCTGCCGCACCACGGGGGGCGGCTCGTCGGCGACCACCTCGTAGGCGCCCACGCCCGCACCGGCGACCGTGGCGGTGACGGCGACCGCCGCGGTGACCTTGGCGGCTGTGGTCGCCAGGATCCCCTGGCCCGCCGCGCTCGTACCGGCCCCGGCCCCGGCGGCCACCGCCGCTCCGGCCGCTCCCCCGGTCGCCAGCGCCGCCATCGCGAGCGGGAGCACCGCCGCCGTCGCCACGCCGAGCGCGCCCCAGCCGCGGGTCTCCCAGTCCGGCCCGTACGCGCCGCCCGCCACCGCCTCCAGTTCCGTCACGAACGCCGCCGCGCCCATGGGGCGGGCGGCCGGGTCCTTGGCCATCCCGCGTTCCAGCAGCGGGCGCAGCGGCTCGGGGACGGCCTCGGCCGGCACCGGGTCCTCCAGGTGCCGGCGCCGCAGTTCGGCGAGGTCCGCCGCCGGATACGGCCGCGCACCGGTCACGCACTCGAAGAACACGCAGGTCGCCGCGTACACGTCGGTGGCCGGGGAGGCCGGTCCTCCCGACCACTGTTCGGGGGCCATGTAGGCGGGGGTGCCGCCGCCGGACCGCTCCCCGGCCAGCCCCGCCACGCCGAAGTCGATGAGCTTGCTGAGCCCGTCGGGCTGCACGATCACGTTGGCGGGCTTGTAGTCGCGGTGGATCACCCCTGCCGCGTGCGCGGCGGCCAGTCCCAGCAGCGAGCCCTTGAGCACCGCCAGCGCCGACTCCGGGGACATGGGCTCGTACCGGTCCAGCAGGGTGCGCAGCGACGCCCCGCGCACCGCCTCCAGCACGATCGCCGCGCCCTCGGCGGTCTCCACCAGCCGGTGCAGCCGCGCCACGTGCGGGTCGCGGACCTGCGCCAACGCGCGCGCCTCGCCCCGGAACCGGTCCAGCGCCCGCTCGTCGGCCAGCCGCCCCGGATCCAGGTACTTGATCGCGACGAGCTCCCCGTCCGTCTCGTCGCGGGCCAGCACCACCCGCCCCTGCGCGCCTCGCCCGAGCTCGCCCAGCTCGGTGTATCCGGGCAGCCTCCAGTCGGTCATCTCGCTCGCCCGCCACCCCGTCCTCGCCCCGCCGTCCGCGGACAATGCTGGAATATCACGGGCGCCGCCGGCGGGGAACGGGAATGGATCGCCGGCCCCGGCGCGTTACCACATTCGAACGGCTATTGGTGTCAGGAACCTGCAACCGGTACTATGCGTCGCGAAGTGTGACCGCGCGCAGCCACGCAGAGTGATTGCGCATACCCCTGACAGCGGTCGCCGAGGTACTGATTGACGGCTGGTCCCTCCCGCGCGTCGGCGCGGCCACCGGAAGCGGACGGCAGGATTCGAGTCCTGCCGGGTACGACGATGAGATCCGCGGCTTCCGGCGGCACCGCACCAGGTGGGGGAAGGCGAGGGAACGCGCCCACGGGCGCGATCCGGGCGCCGATCCGGGAGCGAGGACCCCGCACTACGGAGGCTGAAAGCCCTGACTACGTTCCGTGAACTCGGAGTTCGTTCCGAGATATGCGACGCCCTCGAGGCCGAGGGCATCGTCGACGCGTTCCCCATTCAGGAACTCGCCCTGCCCATCGGGCTCGGCGGGTACGACATCATCGGCCAGGCCCGGACCGGGACGGGCAAGACCCTGGCGTTCGGCATCCCGCTGCTGCAGCGCATCGAGCACGGCGGCAAGGCCCCGCGCGGGCTGGTGGTCGCCCCGACCCGCGAGCTGGCCCTGCAGGTCACCGACGACCTGCTGGTGGCCGGCGGCAAGCTCGGCACCCGGGTGCTGTCGGTGTACGGCGGCCGGGCCTACGAGCCGCAGATCCAGGCGCTGCGCGACGGCGTGGACGTGGTGGTCGGCACTCCGGGCCGGCTGCTGGACCTGGTCCGCCAGAAGCACCTGGACCTGTCGCAGATCCAGATGATGGTGCTGGACGAGGCCGACCGGATGCTCGACCTGGGCTTCCTGCCCGACATCGAGCGGATCGTCGAACTGGTCCCGGACGACCGGCAGACCATGCTGTTCTCGGCCACCATGCCCGGCGAGATCGTCGCGCTGTCGCGGCGCTACCTGCGCCGGCCGACCAACGTGCGGGCCGAGGCGCACACCGAGTCCGAGGCCACCCCGCAGGTCGCCCAGCACGTCTTCCAGGCCCACCCGATGGACAAGCCGGAGATGCTGGCGCGGCTGCTGCAGGCCACCGGCCGCGGGCTGACCATGGTGTTCTGCCAGACCAAGCGGGCCTGCGACCGGGTCGCCGCCGACCTGGCGGGGCGCGGGTTCGCCGCCGCGGCGGTGCACGGCGACCTGGGCCAGGGCCAGCGCGAACGGGCGCTGCGGGCGTTCCGGCACGGCAAGATCGACGTGCTGGTGGCCACCGACGTGGCGGCCCGCGGGCTGGACGTCGACGACGTCACCCACGTGGTCAACTACGAGTGCCCGGACTCCGCCGAGACCTACGTGCACCGCATCGGCCGCACCGGCCGGGCGGGCAAGGAGGGCATCGCGGTCACCCTGGTGGACTGGAGCGACCTGCCGCGCTGGAAGCTCATCAACAACGCGCTGGACCTGCCGTTCCCCGAGCCGCCGGAGACCTACTCCACCTCCGCGCACCTGTACGAGGCGCTGAGCATCCCGGAGGGCGTCACCGGCACGCTGCCCAAGGAGCGGCGCGACCGCGAGGGCCTGGCCGCCGAGGAGCTGGAGGACATCGGCGAGACCGGCCGCACCCGGTCCCGCGAGGCCGCCCGGGAACCCGAGCGCGAACGCCCCAAGCGCAAGCGCAGCCGCACCCGCAAGCGCACCCGCGGCGGCAGGCCGGTCGACCAGGCCGAGCAGGCCGCCGAGACCGAGCAGACCGAACGGGCCGAGCAGTCCGAGCAGGCCGAGGTCGAGCAGGTCGAACGGGTCGAGCAGGTCGAGGTCGAGCGGGTCGAGGTCCCCGAGCCGGAGCCGGTCGAGGCCGCGGCACCCGCCGAGCCGGAGGTCGCCGAGGCTCCCGCCCCGCGTCCCGTCCCGGCGCCCGAGCCGATCGTCCCGCCGACCGACACCGTCACCGGCGTCCCGCTGGTCACCTTCCAGCCCCCGCCGTCCGACGGCACCGAGCCGGACCTCTTCGAGCCCCCGGCACCCCAGCGGCGCCCGTCCCGCTCCCGTCGCCGCACCCGCGGCGGCCGCCCCGCGGGCGACCGGACGCACTGACACCCCTTCGGATCATCTGATCCGGAGGGGGGCCGGGGGCGGAGCCCCGGAACTTCCCCCGGCCAGGAGAACATCGCAGGTGAACCGAAGCGGAGCGCTAGCGGAGCTTCGGTTCACCTGACGCGGTCCGGGCACCGCGGCCGTCCCGTCCGGAGCGAGCGGAGGACGGGTCGGCGAGGATGTCCGGATCCGCGGACGGGGAGTGTGAGGGGCCGCCCCCCGCACAGGACCCGCGGAGGGCGAGGGCCCGGCGTGGGTGGTCGGTCACCAGGACGGCCACCCGCGGGTCGGTCAGGAAACGGCGCATCAGCGGCTCGGCGTTGACCGTCCACACCATGGCGGGCAGGCCCGCGCGGGCGCACTTGGCCAGGACGCCGAGCCTGGCGAGGCGGTGGTTGACCGCGACCATGTCGGCCCCGCACCGGCGGACCACCGCCAGCGGGGACAGGTCGCGGACCGCGCCGCGCTCCCAGAGCGCCCGGCCCACCGACAGCGCCGTGGTGACCTCGGGGAAGTCCCGCTTGATCAGCCGGATCGACTCCGGATCGCGGGTGGTGACCACGAAGCGGCCCGGGCCGAGCCGGTCCAGCGCCAGCTCGACCGTCTCGTGCTCGCAGCCGCGTTCCTTCAGGTCCAGATGGCCCAGCGCGCGGCCGGCGATGGCCTCCAGCGCCTCGTGCAGCAGCGGCACGGGCCGGCCTGCGGCGGCGCGGATCCGTTCGTAGGTGCAGCGCGCCAGCGGCAGCCGTCCCACGGTGCGGTCGTGGTGGGCCACCAGCCGGCCGTCCCCGGTGCGGCGGACGTCGATCTCCACGTACTCGGCCCCGGAGCCGGCCGCGTTCTCGAATCCGCCGTGGTGGTCGCGGCGGTGCGCGGAGATGGCGGTCATGGCGATACCGTGCACGCGACCCACCGTACGGAGCGCTCCCCGCCTGCGTCCGACGATGCGGGGAACCGGCCAGGACGGACCGGCGAAGCCCCGGTGAAGCGCCGCGGGGCACCGCTCGTGACCCTCGGTATGCTGGCGGCCTGTGAGTACGCCCCGGTTTCTGACCCTGCCGCCCGGTGTGCGCCGGACGGAGATCGAGACCTCCCGCGGCACGTTCGCCGCGCTGGAGGCGCTGCCCGGATCGGGGGTACCCGAACGCTGTCCGGCGCTGCTGGTGCCCGGGTTCACCGGCAGCAAGGAGGACTTCATCGCCGTCCTGCAGAGCCTGGCGCGGCCGGGCCGGCGGGTGGTGGCGATCGACATGCGCGGCCAGTACGAGAGCACCGGCCCGGAGGACGAGGCCGCCTACACCCTGCCCGCGCTGGGCGCGGACGTGCGGGCGCTGCTGGACGTCCTGGGCCCCGAGCCCGCCCATCTGGTGGGGCACTCGTTCGGCGGGCTGGTCACCCGGGAGGCGATCCTGGGGGCGGGCGCGCGCCCGCTGTCGTACACGCTGATGAGCTCGGGGCCGAGCGCGATCACCGGCCCGCGCCGCCGGGACGCCGAGTCGCTGATCACCATGCTGCCGCAGCTCGGCGTCCACCGGATCTGGGCCGAGCACCTGGAGCCGGACGCCCGCGCCGGCCGGCTGCCCGAGGAGATCATCGGCTTCCTGCGCCGCCGGATGCTGGGCAACTCGGTCACCGGCCTGCTCACCATGGCCCGGGAGATCCTGGACGCCCCGGACCGGGTGGAGGAGCTGGCCAAGGTGAGCGACGAGGCCGGCCTGCCGGTGCTGGTGCTGTACGGCGAGAACGACAACGCCTGGGAGCCGCGGGTGCAGGCGGAGATGGCCGAACGGCTGGGCGCCGCCCGGGTGGTGATCCCGGGGGCGGCGCACTCCCCCGCCGTGGAGGCCCCGGAGACCACCGCCAGCGCCCTGGCCGACTTCTGGCGGGCGGCCGAGTGCGGCACCGCCCGCTGACCGGGCCGTCCCCGGACGCCGAGGGCGTGTAACGATACACTTACTCCGGTTCGTCTCACCGACCCGGAGGTCGCCATGGCGGTGACGGTGCAGCCCCCCGAGAGCGTCACCTGGCTCGTCCACATCGACCGGGCGATGTGGGTCGGCGGAGTGCGCGGCCTCATGCTGCAGGCCCTGCACCCGCGCGCCATGTGGGGGGTGTGGCAGAACTCCGCCTTCCGCGACGACCCGATCGGGCGGCTGCAGCGCACCGCCGACTTCGTGGGCGTCGCCACGTTCGGCGCCCCGCGGGACATCGAACGGCTGAGCGCCCGGGTCCGCAAGATCCATGCCAGGCTGCGGTTCGTCAACCGCGACACCGGCGAGACCGAACGGCTCGACCAGCCCGACCTGCTGCGCTGGGTGCACTGCGCCGAGGTGTACTCCTACCTGGAGGTCGCCCGCCGGGCCGGGCTGCGGCTGACCGACGAGATGGCCGACCGCTACCTGGACGAGCAGCGCCGGACCGCCGCCTACGTGGGGCTGTCCGAGGAGCAGGTGCCCGGCGGCGTCGCGGAGATGGCGGCCTACTTCGAGCGGGTGCGCCCCGAACTGCGCGCCACCGAGGAGGCCGTCGAGACCGTCAGGTGGCTGCTGTGGCCGAAGCTGCCGGAGAACCTGCGGTTCCTGAACGCGGGCAAGCCGGCGTACTTCCCGTTCGGGGCGCTGTGCTACTACACGCTGCCGGACTGGGCGCGGCGGATGTACGGGCTGCTGCCGGAGGTGCCGCAGCCCGCGGTCACGGCGGCGCTGCGGTCGTTCCGGCTGGCGATGAACTCGGTGCCGGAGACCCTGCACGACTACTCGTTCATGAAGCCAACCCGGGACATGCTGGACCGCGCCCGCCAGGGCCTGGCCGCCGAGGGCTACGACATGAGCAGGGGACTGATCGGCCTGCGCGACCCCCGCCGCTGGCCCTCCCGCCGACGCCCCGCGACGGCGGCCTGACCGGACTCGGGCCGGGGGTCACGACGCGGGCGGCGGACTGACCGGGTGGCGCGACCGTGACGCGGCCTGAGCGGGCTCAGGTCGCGGGCTCCTCGGCGGCGGTCAGCGCCGCCCAGGGTTCCTTGGCCGGGGCGGCCCGCCTGCCCTCCGGGCAGAGCCGGTTGAAGTCGCACCAGGCGCACAGGTTCCCCGGACGCGGCGGGAAGACCTCGTCGAACGGCGTGTGGTCGATGCCGCCCTCGGGATCCGGGGACGGCGGGGCCGCCGGGCGCAGCCGCTCCCGGTACGCCTCGTCGGCCTCGGCCGCCTCCTCGGCGATCTGCTCGGCGCGGCGGATGTGCCGTTCCAGCGACCCGGCGGTGTGGTCCCAGGCCGCGACCGTCCCGCTGGGCAGATGGTGCAGCTCGACCCGGTGGCAGGGGCGGCGCAGCACCCGCGAGGCGGCGACCGCGTAGATCGCCAGGGCCAGCGAGGAACGCGCGTCGTCCGGGGTCGGCTCGTGCCGCCCGGTCTTGTAGTCCACCACCACCAGCTCGCCGTCCCGGGCGTCGAGCCGGTCGACGCGGCCCTGCACGGCGATGCGGGCGGTCTTGGCGGCGACGGTGCGCTCCACCCCGAGCGGCTCGTCCGCCGGGTCCAGGTCCGCCGCGTACCGTTCGACCATCGCGCGGGCGCGCTCCCGCCACGCGGCGGACTGCTCGGCGTCGCGGAACCCGTCGTCGATCCAGTGCCGGACCACCAGCGCGCCCGCCGCCTCGGGGGTGCGTTCGGACGGCGGCAGCCGCCACCAGGACGCCAGCGCGTTGTGCACGCCGATGCCGAGGCTGTTGTGCGCCCACCGCGGGCCCCTGGGCGGCGCCGGCCGGTCCAGATAGGTCATCCGGTAGCGCCGGGGGCAGTCCAGCCAGGCGTTCAGCCGGGACGGCGTACAGGAGTACAGCCGTCGCGGCATGCCCTCGAAGCCGAGCTGTTCGATGAGGGTGACCCCCGGCTCAGTCGTCGGATTCCCTGGCCAGCTCGCCCCAGCTCTCCCAGCGGGCGTCCTCGTCGCCGACCGTGGTCTCCGGGCCCTGGCCGGGCAGCACCCGGGTGTCCTTGGGCAGCGGGGTCAGCAGCGAGCCGATGGAGTTGAGCTGCTGGCGCAGGTCGGCGAAGTTGCCGGCGATCGAGCCCGGCTTGCCGCGGTGCAGGGTGTCGCCGGAGAACAGCACGCCGAGCTGCTCGCAGTAGATGCTCACGCTGCCGGGCGTGTGCCCCGGCGTGTGGTGCACCTCGAGCTGCACCCCGGCGATCTCGAAGATCCCGCCGTCCTCCAGCCAGATGTCGGGCTCCAGCGACCGCAGGGCCTGCTGGTCGTCCTCGTCCTCCTCCTCCTTGGCGAGGCGGGCGAAGAAGTCGCGCCACAGGATCCGGTCGTGCCGGTGCAGGGCGATCGGCGCCCAGTCGTCCTCGTCCTCTTCCCCGGCGGCCGCCACCTCCAGCACGGCGTTCAGGTGGGCGTCGAGGCCGTCGGTGCAGATGACCGCCATGACCTCCCGGTCGCCGACCGCCTTGAGGATGGCCTCGGCGTCGTGCGCCGGGTCGATCACGATGACCTCGTCGTCGTCCCCGACGATGTAGGTGTTGCTCTCGACCTCGTACTGGGTGTCCTCGAAGGTGCACTTGCCCTTCGACACCACCTGTTCGATACGCGCGTCCACGCGACAGACCTTATCCGCTCCCGGCGGCCCCGCGGCCGTTCCCGGCGCCGCGGGGCCGTTATTCCTCCAGCCGGGGGCAGAACGCGCCGAACGGGATGTCCAGGTGCATGCCCGGATCGCGCAGGTCCAGCAGCTCGAGCTCGTCCACCAGCAGGACCCCGGCCTCGGCGGGCCACAGCACCGTCCACAGCCAGCAACCCATCGCCTCGCCGACGTAGACGGCCCGGTCGGGCGCGCCGTCCAGCGCCCACAGCGGCACCTGGTGGGGGCGGGTGGGCACCGTGCGGATCTCGACGGTGGCGTTCGGCCGCCCGCCGGCGCAGACCCCGGCGGCGGCGGACTCCTCCACCCCGGCGAAGTGGGCGCCCAGCCCCACCCCGGGCTCCTCGGCGATCAGCAGCATGTCGGCGGGGCCGTGCATCAGGTTGGGCCCGGAGAGCGCCACCGCGCAGGCGCGGGCGCCGGTGCGCTCGTCGCCCACGTCCAGGAACCCGGTGACCAGCCAGCCCGCCGGGAGCGGCCAGGGGACCCACACCGGCACCCGGGCGTCCCGCAGCACCGCGGCCAGCCCCTCGGGGGACGGCCGCCGGGCGGGCTGGCGGGGCAGGACGGCTCCGTGCGCGGCACAGGTCCAGTCGCTCGACCACAGTCCCGGCGCGCGCACCGCCCGACCACAGCGCGGGCAGGTGGGCTCGGCCCTCACGAAACCTCACGTTCGTCCGCGTTCGCCCTCCAGTCAAGCCCCTTGGGAGGTGCTTGCACCGAGAATGGGCGGATGAGCACCGTGCGCTGTGTGGGGGCGATCGTGCTGGACGAGGCGGGACGGCTGCTGGTGGTCCGGCGGGGACGGCCGCCCGGCGAGGGGCTGTGGTCGATCCCCGGCGGGCGGGTGGAGCCGGGCGAGTCCGACGCCGAGGCGGTGGCCCGGGAGGTCCGGGAGGAGACCGGCCTGGTCGTGCGGGTCGGCGGGTACGCGGGGACGATCCACCGGCCGGGCCTGCACGGGACGACGTACGAGGTGCACGACTACCTCGCGACCGTGGTGGGCGGGACGCTGCGCCCCGGTGACGACGCCGCCGAGGCCCGCTGGGCGAGCGTCGCCGAGCTGCGCGCGATGCCCACGACCGAGGCGCTGGTCGAGACCCTGACGGGCTGGGGGGCGCTCCCTGCGGAGTAACGTCACCTCGACGTTCGACCCCCCCGGGAGCGTTCCATGTCCCTGCACGACCTGCTGAGGCCCCTGCTGGAGCCGGCGTTCCACCTCGGCCAGGTGCCGACCAGCCGGGCCGAGCTGCTCGGCTTCGTCACCGGCGCGGTCTGCGTGTACCTGGTGGTCCGGCAGAGCATCTGGAACTGGCCGATCGGCATCGCCAACGTGGCGCTGCTGGGCCTGGTGTTCCTGGACGGCGGGCTGTACGCGGACGCGGCCCTGCAGATCGTCTACATCGTGCTGCAGGCGTACGGCTGGTGGGCGTGGCTGTACGGCGGGCGGGACCGCACCCGGCTGGTCGTCACCCGCACCTCCCGGGCCGAGTGGGCGGGGCTGGCCGCCGCCGGGCTGGCCGCGACCGCGCTGATGACCTGGATCCTGGCCGCCCACACCGACTCGACGGTGCCGTTCTGGGACGCGCTGACCACGGCGATCTCGCTGACGGCGACGTACGGGCAGTGCCGCAAGCGGCTGGAGTCCTGGTACCTGTGGATCACCGTGGACCTGATCTACATCCCGCTGTACGCCTACAAGGAGCTGTACCTGACCAGCGTCCTGTACGTGGTGTTCCTGAGCCTGTGCGTGATGGGGCTGGTGGCCTGGCGGGGCGACTGGCGGGCCCGGGAGGCGGTCGCGAGGGCATGACGTTCCGGCACGGCCTGGTGATCGGCAAGTTCTATCCGCCGCACGCCGGTCACCACCACCTGATCGACACCGCGGCCGGGGCGTGCGAGCGCGTCACCGTGGTGGTGGCGGCCTCCACGGTGGAGACGATCCCGCTGGCGCTGCGCACGGCCTGGCTGCGGGAGGCGCATCCGCAGCCGCACGTGGAGATCGTCCCGGTGATGGACGACGCCCCGATCGACTACGGCTCCGACGAGATCTGGTCGATGCACGTGGCGGCGTTCCGGGAGGGGCTGGCGCTGGGGCGCGGGCTGGGCGTGGAGCCGCCGCCGGTCGACGCGGTGTTCAGCTCGGAGGCGTACGGGCCCGAGCTGGCCCGCCGGATGTCGGCGGCGCACGTTCCGGTGGATCCGCCGCGCGAGCGGTTCCCGGTCAGCGGCACGGCGGTGCGGCGGGACCCGGTGGGCTGCTGGGAGTGGCTGTCCCCGCCGGTCCGCGCGTACCTGGCCCGCCGGGTGGTGGTGCTGGGCGCGGAGTCCTCGGGGACGACCACCCTGGCCCGCGCGCTGGCGGCGCACTACGCCGCGCGGGGCGGGGTGTGGGCGGCGACGCGGTGGGTGCCGGAGTACGGGCGGACCTACTGCGAGGAGAAGCTGGCGCTGGCCCGCCGCGAGGACCCGTCGCTGTGGATCGGGGACCTGACGTGGCGTTCGGAGGAGTTCACGCTGATCGCCGAGCGGCATCTGGCGCTGGAGGAGGCCGCCGCGCGTTCGGGGTCGCCGCTGCTGGTGTGCGACACCGACGCGCTGGCGACCTGCCTGTGGCACGAACGCTATCTGCGGACCTGGCCGTCGCGGGTGGAGGCGCTGCACGAACGCGCGCCGCACCACCTGTGGATCCTCACCGACATCGACGGGGTGCCGTTCGAGCAGGACGGCTGGCGGGACGGGGAGAAGATCCGCTCGCGGATGGCCCGGCGTTTCCGGGAGGAGCTGGAACGCCGGGACCTGCCGCACATCGTGGTGTCCGGCCCGCACGACGAGCGGATGGCCGCCGCCGTGCGCGCGGTCGACGACCTGCTGGCGGAGGGCTGGTCGTTCGGGGACCCGCTCACTCCCGCGTGACGGGCGTCTGCGCGACGGGCGTGGACCCGGTCACCGTCTGCAGCCTGAGCCGCCGTGCCAGCGCCACCGCGATCACCGCGTACAGCACCATCGGCAGCACGTCGGCGACCACGTAGGGGAACGGGATCGCCCCCTGCTCCAGGCTCAGCTGCCCCAGCGCGGCGGGGAGCAGGAACGCCACCACGTTGTTCATCACGTGGATGGCGATGGCGGCCTCCAGCCCGCCGGTGCGGACCGTCAGCCAGCCGGTGATCACGGCGAACGCGAAGATCGCCCCCGCCGCCCAGCCGACATAGCCGTGCAGCGACATGAAGCCGACCCCGCTGATGCAGATCGCCAGCCACGGGGTGCGGAACGCCGCGCCCAGCCTGCGGGCCACCCGCCCGGTGCGTCCTTCCAGGGTGCAGCTGCCGATGGACTGCAGCAGCCAGCCGCGGAAGAAGTACTCCTCGGCGGTCGCCTGGACCGGCACCAGCAGCACCACCAGCACCAGCGGGACCCAGAAGGCGCTCCAGCCGACCCAGCTCCCCTCCTCGGCGGCGACGGCGGTGTCGTCCACCAGCAGGCTCGCCCCCCAGCTGAAGAAGAACGACACGATGCTGATCAGCACCGACAGCCCCAGGCACAGCAGCAGCCAGCGCCAGCGCAGCCGCCCGGTCACCGACGACAGGGTGCCCGGCCGCCGCCGCTGGAAGATCGGCGCGGCCAGCAGCACGAACGGCAGGAAGATCGCCACCGACACCAGGGTGAAGCCCAGCTCGGCGTTCACGCTGCCGAACAGCGGCCCGTCCGGGTCGGTGAGCGCGTCCGGATCCCGCCCGGACACCGCGATGTCCACCAGGACCCAGCCGATGAAGATCGGCACCAGCGCCAGCACCCCGGCCAGCACGATCGCGAAGGTCCCGGCGACCGGCCGCCACCACCGCTGGACCCGGTTGCGGGCCATCCGCTGGTAGGGGACCCCGGGCGGGGTCTCCACGATCCAGGGCTCCTTGACCGGGGGCGGCCCGTACGGCACCGGATGGGGCGGCGGGCCCTGATGCCCGTTCCAGCCGTGGCCGGGGGCCGTCCCGTACGCCCCGGGCCAGGGCTGCGGCTGCTGCGGCACCACGTCCTGCGCGGGCGGCAGGATCGGCGCGGGTCCCAGCGGCACCTCGGGTTCCACGGGCGCCGCGGGTCCGGCGGGCTGTGCTGGTCCGGGACCGGCGGGCGGGGCGGGGTCGCCGGAGCGCGGCGCGGCGCCGTCCCTCATGCTCGGGTCGGGTGACGCCCAGCCGCCGGTCTCCTGCTCCTCCGCCACCGGAAAAATCCCCCTCTGTCGATCGGACGAACGGTATGCCCGGTTCAGTTCCCGGGCGGCTGGAAGGACTTGGTGCGCCGCAGCCCCGCGGCACGGCCCTTGGCGGCGATGACCAGGGCCATCTTGCGGGACGCCTCGTCGATCATCTCGTCGCCCAGCGTCGCCGCGCCCCGGCCCTCCACGGTGGTGTGGTACTCGTAGGCGTCCAGGATCAGCTCGGCGTGGTCGTAGTCGTCCTGGTCCGGGGAGAAGACCTCGTTGGCCGCCTCGATCTGCGACGGGTGCAGCACCCACTTGCCGTCGAAGCCCAGCGCCGCCGACCGCCTGGCCACCCGGGTGAACGCCTCGACGTCGCGGACGTTGAAGTACGGCCCGTCGATGGCCTGCAGGTCGTGGGCGCGGGCGGCGAGCAGGATCCGCATCAGGATGTAGTGGTAGGCGTCGCCCTCGGTGTAGCCGGGCGGCTGCTCCCCCACCGTCAGCGTCTTCATGTTGATCGAGGCCATGAAGTCGCCGGGGCCGAACACCAGGGTCTCCAGGCGGGGCGAGGACGCGGCGATGGCGTCGATGTCGGTCATCCCGCGGGCGTCCTCGATCTGCGCCTCGATGCCGATCCGGCCGACCTCGTACCCCATGGTGGTCTCGATCTGGGTGAGCAGGCGGTCCAGCCACCGCACGTCGCCGGGCTCCTGGACCTTGGGCAGCATCACGCAGTCGAGGTTGGCGCCCGCGCCCTCGACGACCTCGATGACGTCCCGGTACGTCCAGTGGGTCCGCAGGTCGTTGACCCGCACCACGCGGATCTTGCCGCCCCAGCCGCCCTCGTTGAGCGCGGCGACCACGTTCTTGCGGGCCGCCTCCTTGGCGGAGGGGGCCACCGCGTCCTCCAGATCCAGGAAGACCTCGTCGGCGGGCAGGCCCCGGGCCTTCTCGATGAAGCGCGGATTGCTGCCGGGGACCGCCAGTGTCGATCGACGCGAACGCATGTGCCGGATGCTATCCGCCCGCTATCGGCCCGGTATGCGCAGGTGTTCGACGGCCAGCCGGGCCGCGGTCCCGATCACCGCGTCGGCCTGCGGGAGCACGGCGGCGGTGCTGAGGCTGCGGGTGAACACCGCGACCGCGTACCGGCCCCCGTCGGGGTACTCCACCACCCCGGCCTCGTTGCGGATGGTGGGCAGGGTGCCGGTCTTGCCGCCGACCCGCACGTCGTCGAACGGGAACCCGGACGCCAGCCGGTGCGGCCACACCTGGAGCCCGAAGATCCGCCGCATCTGGGCGCACTCGGCGGGCGGCGCGGCCTCGTCCCGCCAGATCGCGGCGAACAGCCGGGCGATCTCCGCCGGGGTGCCGCAGGCGGTGCGGGCCGGGTCCAGCGCCCGCAGCCGGCCCAGCAGCCCCGGCTCGTCCAGCACCGCCCACAGCTCGTCCATCCCGCCGACCCCGGCGTCCACCAGCAGCGTGTCGAACAGTTCGCGGCAGCCGCCGGGCACCCGGGTGCGGTGCAGGCCCAGCTCGTCCAGCACGGCGTTCACGGTGTCCGCGCCGACCCGGGCGAACAGGGCGTCGGCGGCGGCGTTGTCGCTGATCGTGATCATCATGGCGGCCAGGTCGCGCAGCGACATCCGCACCTCGTCCCGCAGCATCCCGATCCCGGTCGGTCCCGCGGTCCGCTCGTCCGGGCGCAGCGTCACCTGCTCGGCCGGGTCGATCCGCCCGGCGGCGACCTGCCGGTAGAACGCCACCAGCAGCGGCACCTTGAGCACGGAGGCGATCACCACCGGCTCGTCGGCGCGCACCTCGACCCGCCGGGTCTCGTCGTCGACGTCGATCGCGGCCAGGCATCCGACCACCCCGGCGTCCCGGAACGCGCGCTCGATCCGCGCCGCCACCCGGCTCGTGCGCGCCCCCCGCGGGCCTTCGACGCGTCCTGCGGCGCCGCGCGCCTCCGGCTCGCTCATACCAGGAATCCCGAGGACGGGCGGGCGACGACGCGGCGCGGGACGGCCCGTTCGAGCGGGGTCATCCCGGCGTGGCGGCGCAGCACGCCGGTGGCGATCGACACGAACCGTTCGACGGCCCGTTCCAGCACCGGGTCGCGCCGTCCCCTGGGCCAGGCGCAGGAGGTCCGCAGCACCAGCGGGTCGGCGGCGAACGGCCGCCACACCACGCCCTCGCTGTCCTCGACGCGCGGGGTGAGGGCCACCGCCGTGCCCGCCAGCACCAGGCCGAGCGCGAACTGCGGGTGCCGGGCCTGGTGGACGGCGGCCGGGTCGAAGCCGTGGCGGCGGCAGGCGGCCAGCAGTTCGTCGTGGGCGCCGGGGGCGTCGTCGCGGGGGAACAGCACCGCCTCCCGGTCCGCCAGGTCGGCCGGGTGGAGCGCCTCGCGGGCGGCGTACGGGGAGTCGGCGGGCACCAGCGCCCCGACCGGCTGGGCCAGCATCGGCCCCAGCTCGAAGTCCCGGGCGTCGCAGGGATGCCGCAGCACCCCCACGTCCAGCGCGCCCTCGGCCAGCGCCCGGCACTGCTCGGCGGTGCCGCTCTCCTGCAGTTCCAGCCGCAGGTCGGGGCAGTGCTCGCGGAACGCCTCGATCAGCGCGGCCAGCACCGGCCCGCCCAGCCCGGCGGGCAGCCCGGCGCGCAGCGTGCCGACCGCGCCCAGCCGGGCCCGCGCCGCCAGCGAGTAGATCCGGTCCACCCGGGTGAGGATGTCACGGGCCTCGGCCAGCAGCAGCCGCCCGGGGGCGGTCAGCTCGACATGCCGGCTGGACCGGTCGAACAGCCGGATGCCCAGCTCGTCCTCCAGCCGCCGGATGCGCTGGCTGAGCGGCGGCTGCGCCATCCCGAGGCGTTCGGCGGCCCGGCCGAAGTGCAGTTCCTCGGCGACCGCGACGAAGCATTCCAGATGCCCCACCAGATTCACGACCAGCAACCATATCGGAATCCATATGGACCTTCCGGTCATTGTGTCTTGGACATGAACGCTGGTCAGGTGGTGTGCTGTGGACGGTCCGAGCACGAGGGGGGTTCCAGGATGCGACGGTCTGCGCTGGTCGCCGCGACGGTGGCGGCGGCGGTGCTCGCGGGGGCGGGCGTGTGGTGGTTCCTGCGCGGCGACGACGGCCCGCGCGCCACCGCCGAACGGTATCTGGCCGCCTGGGGACGCGGCGACTACGCGGCGATGCGGGCGCTGGTGGACGCGCCGCCCGCCGACTTCGCCGACCGGCACGCCCGGCTGCGCACGGACCTGGGGGCGAGCGGGTGGCGGTTCACCCCGGCCGCCGTCGGCGAGCCGAAGGACGACACGGCCGGCGGCTCCTATCAGGGACAGGTCACGCTGGGCGGCGGGCGGACCTGGACGTACCACGCCGAGCTGCCGTTCGTCCGCAGGAACGGCGAGTGGCGGGTCGCCTGGAGCCCCCGGGTGCTGCACCCCGGTCTGCAGGAGGGGCAGCGGCTGCGGACCTCGCGGGCGTGGCCCAACCGCGCCGGCATCCTGTCCGCCTCCGGGGAGTCCCTGGTCAGCCACCCGTCCGGCTCGGTGCAGCAGCTCGTCGGCGAGATCGGCAAGCTGCCCGCCGGGCAGGCCCGCAGGCTCGGCGTCCCCTACCGGGAGGGCGACCTGGGCGGGCTGTCGGGGCTCCAGCAGCAGTACGAGCCACGGCTCGCCGGAAAGCCCGCGCTCGCGGTGCAGATCGTGGACGGCGAGGGCGACGTGGTGAAGACGCTGCGGGAGTTCGGCGGCGAGGAGGGCGCGCCGCTGCGCACCACCATCGACATCCGCGCGCAGGAGTCGGCCTCCCGGGCGCTGGCGGACGTGTCCAAGCCCGCGTCGCTGGTGGCGATCCGGGCCTCCACCGGGGAGATCCTGGCGGTGGCCAACAAGCCCGGCGGCTACAACCGGGCGCTGATGGGGCAGTACCCGCCGGGCTCCACATTCAAGATCATCACGGCGGCGGCGCTGGTGGCCGGCGGGGTGTCGCCGTCCTCACGGGTCCCCTGCCCGGCCACCGTCAACGTCGGGGGCCGCGAGTTCCGCAACTCCGAGCGCAAGGACCACGGCACCCTGTCGTTCCGGGACGCGTTCGCCCACTCGTGCAACACCACGTTCGCCCGGATGGCCGTCGACCGGCTCGGGGAGAAGCGGCTCGGTGAGGTGGCCCGCATGTTCGGGTTCGGCGCGCCGATCATCGGCGGGCTGCCCGCGGTGCGCGCAGCGTTCCCCGCCACCGCCGACGCCACCGCCTTGGCCGCCGCCTCGTTCGGGCAGGGCCAGGTGCTGGCCAGCCCGCTCAACATGGCCTCGGTCGCCGCCGCTGCCGCCGACGGGACCTGGCGCTCCCCCAGGCTGGTGTCCGCCGCCGACGCCTCCCGGGCGCTGGACGCCAAGGGCCGCAGGCCCGAGCCGCCGCGCCGCCTGGAGCCCGGCGTGACGCGGGCGCTGCGCAGCCTGATGCCCGCCGTCGTCAGCGAGGGCACCGCCGCGGGCGTCGCCTTCCCGCCCGGGACGGCGGGCAAGACCGGCACCGCCGAGTACGGCTCCGGCGACAGGCCGCCCACCCACGCCTGGTTCGCCGGCTACCGGGGCGACGTGGCGTTCGCCGTCATCGTCGAGGGCGGCGGCACCGGCGCCGAGGCCGCGGCGCCCATCGCCGCCGAGTTCCTGCGGGGCCTGTGACGGTACGCTCTCGGGCATGGGCGATGTCACGGCCGCGCTGATCGAAGAGGCGATGAAGAAGTCGGCGCTGGTGTGGCTGGCGCTGCCCGACCTGCCGCAGCCGCGCGCCGCCTGGCACGTGTGGCACGACGGCGCCGCCTACGTCCTGACCGGCGGCGAGGGCGAACAGCCCCTGCCCGGCCTGCCGGAGGCCGACCGGGTGCTGGTGACCGTGCGCAGCAAGGACAAGGGCGGCCGGCTGGTCTCCTGGGTCGCGGCCTGCGAACTCGTCGAGCCCGGCACGGAACTGTGGGACGCGGTCACGCCGCTGCTGGCCAAGGAACGGCTCAACGCCCCCACCCACGAGGGCCAGACCGAACGCTGGGCCGAGGAGTCCTACGTCGTCCGGCTCACCCCGACCGGGGAGGTCCCCGAGGCCCCGGGCGAGCACGACGACGGATACGCCGCCGTGCGCCCGGTGCCCACCCCCGCCGCCACGGCCGGGCCCCGCCCCCGCATGTTCGGGGCCCGCCGCAGGCACGCCGACCGCTAGTACGACAGCCGCACCCCCTCGGTGAGGGCGTGCAGCTTGTCCGGGTTGCCCACCAGGTGGACCGCCGACACCCGGCCCTGCTCGTCCACGTCCACCGTCACCGCCGACACCAGCTCGGCGCCGTGGCGGAAGACCAGGCCCGGCGTCCCGTTGATGTCCGCGCGCTCGATCTCCAGCTCCGACACCGTCACTCCGGCGGGCGTCATGATCCGCGTCACGCCGCCCAGCCAGCGGCTCACCCTGTCGGCGCCGACGATGACGCGCCGCGCCGCGCGGACCTTGCCGCCGCCGTCGGACCACACCGTCACGTCCGGGGCCAGCGTCTCCATCAGGGCGTTCACGTCCCCGCCGAGGGTCGCCTCCAGGAACCGCTCCACCGCCCGCCGCCGCACCTCCCGGTCGGCGGGGAACCGGGGCCGGCGGGCCTGCACGTGCTTGCGGGCCCGGGTGCCGAGCTGCCGCACCGAGGTCTCCGACCGGTCCAGCGCCCGCGCGATCTCCGCGTACGGGTAGCCGAACACCTCCCGCAGCACGAACACCGCCCGTTCCAGCGGGCTGAGCGTCTCCAGCACCACCAGCATCGCCATCGACACCGACTCGGCCAGCTCGGCGTCCTCGGCGACGTCCGGGGAGGTCAGCACCGGCTCCGGCAGCCACGGGCCGACATAGGTCTCCCGGCGGGCCTGCGCCGACCGCAGCCGGTCCAGCGACACGTTGGTGACGATCCGCACCAGATAGCCCTTCGGATCGTCCACGTCCGACCGGTCCGCGGCGTCCCAGCGCAGCCAGGCGTCCTGCACCGCGTCCTCGGCGTCGACGGCCGTCCCCAGCATCCGGTACGCCACCGCGAACAGCAGCTCCCGATGCTCGGCGAACACCTCGGCCCGGCTCCGCCCGCTCATGCGCGTTCCCCGCTCGCCCGCGGCGCGCCCTGAGGCACCCGCTCTCCCCGTCGTGTGCCCACTCGTTCCCCGCTCCCCGTCGATCCGGCGCCGCGCGCCTGCGGCCCGCTCACCGCCGCCGATCCCTCCCCGGCGCGGGCCGGGACCTCGCACCGATCCTTGAACCCCTGCCCGGTCAGCCCGGCGGCGGCGTTGAACCGCGACCGCAGGTTCTCCACCGCCACCATCATCGTCGGCTCCACCGGCCGGGCGTCGTCGAACCCGTGCTCGCGCAGGCCCGCCACCAGGTCGTCGGTGACGCCCGGCGGGTTCGGGGAGATCCTCGTCATGGCCGTCGCCTCCTCCTTCCAGGACACCTCACCGGAACGACGAGGCACGGCCCCGGAACGTGACATCGCCCACGGATGGGGAACCCGCCCATGGGTAACCTCTGTCCCGAAACCTGCGGTCCTGGGTCAGGTGTCCGCGGCCGGGGGTCGGGGTCGCTACGGAGGTCGCCGCCGATCGGACAGGAGAGGGGAAACCGTGAGCGCTCCGACGCGGGTGTTCATCGCCAGGCTCGCCGGCGTGGCCGTGTTCGACCCGGCCGGCGACCAGGTGGGCCGGGTCCGTGACGTGGTGGTGGCGCTGCGGGTGGGCCGCCGGCCGCCGCGGGTGCTCGGGCTGGTGGTGGAGGTGCAGCCGCGCCGCCCGGTGTTCCTGCCGATCACCCGGGTCAAGATCATCGAAGTCGACCAGGTGGTCTTCGACGGCCGCCTGAACATGCGGCGCTTCCAGCAGCGGGAGGCCGAGACCCTGGTGATCGCCGAGCTGCTGGACCGCACCGTGCGGCTGCTGGAGGACGACTCCCCGGTCTCCGTGGTGGACGTGGCGATGGAGCCCACCCGCTCGCGGGACTGGCTGGTGACCAAGGTCGCGGTGCGCCGCGGCGGGGGGCGGGGCGCGCTGCGGCGGCGGCGCGGCGAGCTCTTCGTGGTCGACTGGGACGCGGTGTCCGGGATGTCCGGGGTGGAGCACGGGCAGGGCGCCGCCGGGCTGATCGCCGCGTTCGACCGGCTCAAGGCCGCCGACCTGGCCAACATCATCCACGAGCTGCCGGAGAAGCGGCGCACCGAGGTGGCGCGGGCCCTCGACGACGAGCGGCTGGCCGACATCCTGGAGGAGCTGCCCGAGGACGAGCAGGTGGAGATCCTCGGGCATCTGGACTCCGACCGGGCCGCCGACGTGCTGGACGCCATGGACCCCGACGACGCCGCCGACCTGCTCGGGGAGCTGCCGGCCGAACAGCGGGAACGGCTGCTGACCCTGATGGAGCCCGAGGAGGCCGCCCCCGTGCGGCGGCTGCTGAGGTACGCGGCGGGCACCGCGGGCGGGCTGATGACCACCGACGCGGTGATCCTCCCGCCGGACGCCACCGTCGCCGAGGCCCTGGCGCACATCCGCAACCCCGACCTGGACCCCGCGCTGGCCGCCCAGGTGTACGTGTGCCGCCCGCCCACCGAGCCGCCCACCGGCCGCTACCTGGGCACCGTGCACTTCCAGCGGCTGCTGCGCGAACCGCCGTCCGCGCTGGTCAGCGGGATCGTGGACACCGAGCTGGCGCCGCTGCGGCCGACGCTGTCGCTGGAGGCGGTGGCCACCTTCCTGGCCACCTACAACCTGGTGGCGGCGGCCGTGGTGGACGAGTCCGGGCACCTGCTCGGCACGGTCAGCGTCGACGACGTGCTGGACCACCTGCTGCCGGAGGACTGGCGGGAGACGGTGATGGAGGCGGCGGCCGACGAGTCCACAGACCCCGAGGAGGAGGCCTTGCGCCGTTCCGCCCAGGCCCGGGAGGAGGCCCGATGACCACCCGGCACCACCGCCTGGACCAGCCCCTGGAGCAGCGCCGCACGCTGCTGCCCCGGCCGCACTACGACCCCGAGTCGTTCGGCCGGCTGTCCGAACGCATCGCCCGGTTCCTGGGCACCGCGCGGTTCCTGGTCTACATGACCGGGTTCGTGGTGTGGTGGATCGGCTGGAACACGCTGGCCCCGGAGGCGCTGCGGTTCGACCCGTACCCGTTCATCTTCCTGACCCTGATGCTGTCGCTGCAGGCCTCGTACGCCGCGCCGCTGATCCTGCTGGCGCAGAACCGGCAGGACGACCGCGACCGGGTGCAGTACGAGCAGGACCGGGCGCGCGGCGAGCGGGCGCTGGCCGACACCGACTACCTCACCCGGGAGATCGCGGCGCTGCGGCTGGCCATCGGCGAGGTCGCCACCCGCGACTTCCTGCGCTCGGAACTGCAGCAGATGCTCAAGGAGCTCGACGGGCACCGGACGGCGCACCCCGACGGCGACTACGCCTCCCGCGGCGCCTGAACGGGCACCGGCCGTTCCTCCCGCTCGCCGGTCAGCCGGGCCAGGATCTCCCCCAGGGCCCGCTGCTCCTCCGGGTCGAGCCGGTCCAGCACGTACCGGCGCACCGCCCGCCGGTAGGTGGGGGTCGCCTCGGCCAGCCGCATCCGCCCGGCCGGGGTCAGCACCGCGTACAGCCCGCGGGCGTCGCTGTCGCAGGACTGGCGCACCACCAGCCCCTCGGCCTGCAGCCGGTCGACCAGCCGGGTCAGCCCGCTGCGCGACAGCAGCACCCGGTCGGCCAGGTCGTTCATCCGCAGCCGGCCGCCGGGCGCCTCGCCGAGGTGCATCAGCACCTCGTAGGAGCCCAGCGCCAGATCGTGGGCGGCCAGCAGGTCGGCCTGCAGCCGCCGGGAGATGGTCACCTGCGCGCGCAGCAGGGTCCGCCACACCGCCGGCTCGGCCGGCGCTGACAGGGTGGACGTCCTCACGCCCCGATCGTATTCCGCCCGCGGCGCGTGAGCATGGTTACCGGGGCGGATTGGCGGACGACTCCGCGGAGTTCATACCATGGACGGCATGGCCTCCCCTGTGACGATCGACCAGGTGACCGCGGCGCTGGCCACGGTGGTCGATCCCGAGATCCGCAAGCCCATCACCGAGCTCGACATGGTCAAGAGCGTCGACGTGGCGCCCGACGGGGCGGTGCGCGTCGCGGTGTACCTGACCGTGGCCGGCTGCCCGATGCGCGACCGGATCACCAAGGACACCACCGAGGCGGTGTCCAAGGTCCCCGGCGTGACCTCGGTGCAGGTCGAGCTGGACGTGATGAACGACGAGCAGCGCAGGGCGCTGCGCGAGAAGCTGCGCGGCGGCGAGGCCGTCAAGGAGATCCCGTTCGCCAAGCCCACCTCGCTGACCAAGGTGTACGCGGTCGCCAGCGGCAAGGGCGGGGTCGGCAAGTCCTCGGTCACCGTCAACCTGGCCGCGGCGCTGGCCGCCCTCGGCCGCAAGGTGGGCGTGGTGGACGCCGACATCTACGGCCACTCGGTGCCGCGGATGCTGGGCGTGGACGGCCGTCCCACCAAGGTCGACGACATGATCATGCCGCCGTCGGCGCACGACGTGAAGGTCATCTCGGTCGGCATGTTCACCGCCGGCAACCAGCCGGTCGTCTGGCGCGGCCCGATGCTGCACCGCGCGCTGCAGCAGTTCCTGGCCGACGTGTACTGGGGCGACCTGGACGTGCTGCTGATGGACCTGCCCCCGGGCACCGGCGACATCGCCATCTCCGTCGCCCAGCTGCTGCCCGCCGCCGAGATCCTGGTGGTGACCACCCCGCAGCAGGCCGCCGCCGAGGTCGCCGAACGCGCCGGCGCCATCGCCGCGCAGACCCACCAGCAGGTCGCCGGCGTCATCGAGAACATGTCCTACCTGGAGTGCGCGCACTGCGGCGAGCGCAACGAGATCTTCGGCTCCGGCGGCGGCCAGCAGGTCGCCGACGCCCTCGCCCGCACCCTCGGCACCAAGGTCCCCCTCCTCGGCCAGATCCCCCTGGACACCCGCCTGCGCGAGGGCGGCGACCGGGGCGTCCCCCTGGTGCTGTCCGACCCGGACGCCACCGCCGCCAAGGAGCTGCGCGCCGTCGCCGAGACCCTGGCCGGCCGCTCCCGCGGCCTGGTCGGCCGCTCCCTGGGCATCAGCCCCACCCGCCGCGGCTGACCCCCGCCCGACCCGACGAGCCCGGTCGTCTGCCCACGACCGGGCTCGTTCGTTGCACGGACCGTCCCGGGACCCCTTCGCCCGCAGGCGATGTCCGTCAAGTGCAGAGAGCCCGGCCGCGCGTGCGGCCGGGCTCGTCGCGTCGGTGGGTCAGGTGGCCTCGGGGTCGTACGGAGGGCGCTCGCCGTAGTCCAGCTCCTCGTGGGCGGGGGCGGCGTAGGCGGGGGACGGGGAGGAGGCTCCCGGGTACGGGTCGTCGTCGAGGTCCTCGAGCAGGTGCTTGCGGACGAAGGTCTTGGGGTGCAGGTCGGCGATGTCGAAGTCCTTGAACTCCGGGCCGAGGCCCTCCTGCAGGTCGCGCTTGGCGTTGTTGGCCATCATCCGCAGCTGCCGCAGGGTCCGGCCGGCCTGGGCGGCCACCTGGGGCAGCCGGTCGCCGAAGATCACCAGGGCCAGTACGACGAGCACCAGCATCTCGCCGAGTCCGACGTCGAACACCCATCCTCCACAAGCGCCGGGGGCCGGGCCTGCGACGGCCCGGCCCCCTCAGCGTATCCGCAGCGCGGATCACCCCGAACCGAACATCAGTTGGCCGCGGCGAGAACGACGTCGACCGTCTGCTCCTGGCCGCCGCGCCGGAACGTCACCTTGACCCGGGTGCCGGGCGCCTTGGCCTGGATGGCCGCCGACAGCTCGATCTGGTCCTGGACCACCTTGCCGTCGATGGCGGTGATGATGTCGCCGGGACGCAGCCCGGCCTTGTCGGCCGGGCCGTTCGGGACGATCGGCTGCACGCCGTTCTGCTCCCGGTCGGCGATCCGCACGCCCGGGCCGGGGAAGGCCGGGTCCATCCCGATGCCCAGCAGGGTGCGCTTGGCGCTGCCGGTGTTGATGATCTCTTGGGCGATCCGGCGGCCGTGGTTGATCGGGATGGCGAAGCCCAGTCCGATGTTGCCGCCCTGCTCGCCGAGGCCGCCGCCGAGCGTGACGATCGCGGTGTTGATGCCGACCACCCGGCCGGAGCCGTCCACCAGCGGGCCGCCGGAGTTGCCGGGGTTGATCGCCGCGTCGGTCTGGATGGCGGGGATCACCGAGGCGTCGGCGCCCTCGCCCTGGGTGGGCACCGCCCGGTTCAGCGCGCTGACGATCCCGGCGGTGACCGAGCCGTCCAGGCCCAGCGGAGAGCCGATCGCGATCACCGGGTCGCCGACCGCCAGGCTGTCGGAGTCGCCCATCTGCAGCGCCGGCAGGCTGTGCGTGGTCTGCGGCTTGAGCACGGCGATGTCCGACGTCGGGTCGCGGCCGGTGATCTGGGCGGGCGAGGTCTTCTTGTCGTGGAAGACGATCTCGATCTGCCCGCCGGACGCCGCCGGGGACACCACGTGGTTGTTGGTGATGATGTAGCCGCCGTTGACGATGAACCCGGTGCCGCCGGACTGGTCGCCGCCGGCGTTCACCCGGACGGTGACCACGCTGGGGGTGACCTTCTGGGCGATCCCGGCGACCGAGTCCGGCGGGCGGACCTTGTTCTGCCCGCCGCCGCCACCGCCGCCGAGGCTGACCGTTCCGGGGGAGTCGTCGGTGGCCATCACGCCGATGCCGGCCCCCATGGCGCCCGCCACCAGCGCGACGATCAGCGCGATGACCGCCAGCACCCCCAGCGGGACGCCGCCGCGCCGGGCCGACGGCGGGGCCGGGACCGGCGCCCAGTTGGGCGCGCCGCCCGGACCGCCGGGACCGGCCGGTCCGGCGGGACCGCCGAACGACCCCAGCGGCGCCGCGCCCGGAGGCGGCGGCGCGGTCGACAGCGGCGGTCCGCTCGGCGGAGGCGGCCCCTGGTGCAGCGGCCCCTGGTGCGGCGGGGGCGGCCAGCCCTGCGGGTCCTGGTTGGGCGGGACGAAGCCCGGACGGCCCCTGCCCTCCGGCGGGTAGACGCTCTGCGACGGCTCCTGGCCGTACGGGGAGGGCTCCTGGTAGGGGGGCGGGGGCGGCTGCTCGGACCGCACCGGCGCGGGCGCCTCCTGGTACGGCGGGGGCGGCTGCCCGTACGGCTCGTACTGCGGCGGCGGGGGCGGCGCCTCGGGACCGGCGGCCGACATCTCCATCATCGGCGGCGGGGCCGACACCAGCAGCTTGTCGCCGGGGACCGGGCCGGGAGCGTCCGGCGGGGCGAACCCGGCGTCCGCGGGCTCCTCGCCGCGCGGCGGGTCGGCGGGCAGGTCGGAGGGGTCCTGGTCGCCCGCCGGCTCCCCGCCGGGGACCTGGACGATGTCGTCGGCGGTCGGGGGCACGGCGCCGGGGGCGCCGGAGGGCTTTTCGGCACCGGCGCCGGCGGCGCCCTCCTCGCGCGGCGGATCATCGACAGACCGGCGGCTGTCTTCCGTCATCTGCGCCATCTCTCCTAGCGGGCATGTCGTCGTCGTCCAGGGCCATCGTGCCCGTCACGACATGTGATGAGCATAAGACCCGATCAGTTCCAGGGATTCGCCCATGTACCGATTCGGGACGCCCCGCGCCGCAGGCGTTCCGGCCATCCGGCGCCGTGCGGGAACGCGGCCACCACCGCGTCCGAGGCGGACTGCGGGGCGTCGGTCAGAACCGTATAAACATAGCCATCGCCGCCCCACACGGCCCAGCGTTGGCGGACCTCGCGCCGGAAGACCGTGCGCCCGCCGCTCCCGGTGCGCCGCCATCCGGCCAGCCGCCGGGCGTCGAGCCGGCCGCGCTGCACGAACACCGACACGTCGGCGAGCCCGTCGGTGTAGCCGAGATGCAGGGCGTGCCCGTCGGAGGCCCCGGAACGCCGTACGCCCTGCAGCGCGAACCCGCCCGGCAGCTCGTCGGGCACCGGCCACCCGGCCGCGCGCAGCTCGGCGACCTCGGCGGCGGCGACCGCGGCCCACGGGGCGGCCGGTGCCGGAGTCGCCGCGGACATCAGGACGGTCTGCGGCACGGTGATCCGCAGCTCGGCGAAGCCCGCGGCGGCGACCACCCGGCCGGTCTCGTCGAGCAGTTCGCGGCGCAGCATCAGCCCGGTCTCGGCGTCGATCCAGAACCGCCCGGCGGCGCTGCCGTCGGCGCGCCGCGCCTCGACCACCTTGGCCCGCCGCCGGCACACCAGCCCGTCGGCCGCGCGCACCACCGTGTAGTTGCGGGCCAGCAGGTCGAGGGTCTCGGGCGTGAAGCCGGTCAGCCCGCCGGCGGTCGCGGCGGCTCCGGCCAGGCTCCCGGTCGCGGACGCGGCGGCGCGGACCGGGGAGGCGTCGCCGACCAGCGTGGCGCCGCCCGGCGCGTGGCGCACGGTCACCACCGTCCGGACCGGCGCGCCGGAGTGGTAGGCGGTACGGGTCTGGGTGCCCTCGTACGGGGTGGCGCGGGCCGCGGCGGCGGTGCCGCGCAGCAGGTCCAGGGCCTCCGGGTCGCTGTCGGCGCGGCGCCCCGCGCGGACGTCCCCGGCCAGCGTCCAGGCCAGCAGCAGGGCGGCGGCGAGCCCGCCCACCACCCACGGGCCCCGCCTGCCGAACGGGGCGGGCGGCGCGAAGGCCTGGCTCACGGCGCGGCCGGCGCGGGGGACGTCTCCGTCATCGGCAGGACGCCGTTGGTCAGCGAGTGCTCGACCTCCAGGCGGTCGAACGCCGGGATCACCGGCGGCTGTCCCTCTCCCGGCGCGGCGCCCGCCAGGTAGGAGGCGGACCCGAGGCCGAGCACCACGGCGGCGGCCCCGGCGGCCAGGTAGCGGCGCGGGATGCGGCGGCGGACCGCCACGGCGGCGGCGCCGCGCCGGTCGACCCGGCCCGCGGGACGGGTGTCGCGGGGCCGCGGCATCACGGCGCGCGACGGCACCGGGGACGGGCGCAGCGGCGGCAGCGCGTACGGGCCCGGTCCGTCGCCGGGCGGCGGGGCGGCGCCGGCGTCGGGCGGTGCTCCCAGGGCCATCAGCCGGCGCAGGAAGTCGTCGTCGGGCAGGTCCGGCGCACCGGCCGGATCCGCGGGAGGAGCGGCCAGCGCGCGCAGCCGGTCCTTGATCCGGCGCAGCGTGTCGGCCTCTTCCCGGCACCGGTCACAGCCGGCCAGATGCGCGAGCGCGCGGTCGCGCTCCTCATGATCCAGCTCACCGTCGACCAGGGCGGTCAGGCGCTCCCCCAGGCAACTCACGCGTGGTCCTCCCTCAGGTCCTCTGCCGGGCCTCCGGCGCCGCCGGGCGGCGCGGCGCACGGTGCTCCAGGGCGGCCCGCAACTGTGCCCGGCCCCGGTGGATCCGGCTGCGCACCGTGCCGAGCTTCACGCCCAGTGTGGCGGCGATCTCCTCGTAGGACAGGCCCTCGATGTCGCACAGCACCACGGCCGCACGGTACTCCGGGGCCAGCGCGTCCAGCGCGGCCTGCACGTCGGCGTCGAACCTGCGGTCGTCGTAGGCCTGCGCCGGGGTGGGCTCGCGCCCCTGCAGCCGGTCCGCGGCGTCGTCGGCCAGCCCCTCGAAGCGGATCCGCTGCCTGCGGCGCGCCATGTCGAGGAAGAGGTTGGTGGTGATCCGGTGCAGCCAGCCCTCGAAGGTCCCCGGGGTGTAGTTCGACAGCGATCGGAACACCCGGACGAAGACCTCCTGGGTGAGGTCCTCGGCGTCGTGCGGGTTGCCGGTCAGCCGGTACGCGAGCCGGTACACCCGCCCGGAGTGCTCCCGCACGACCTCGTCCCACGACGGAGGCTCCCACCGGGCCTCCGGCGCATGGTCGCGATCGCGCGCCGCGACCCCTCCGGTCAGCGACAGCGCCGCGACGTTCATGGGCGCACCTCCAGCGCTCTGCCTGCCATGGCCGTTCCTCTCTGACGACGAACCTGCCGCGTCGAGACGACACGGTCACGCCTGGGCTGGGCGTTCGTGGACCGACTCACCGATAGGAACGCCGGGGGACGCCGATTGGTTCCCGGGCGCGCGCGGTCGCGGCCGGACGACCGAACCTCGATATTGTTCGTGCAGCACACCAGGGCACTGAGGGAGGCAGCCATCGACGCGGTACAGGCCACCCTGGCTTTCGTGGAGGAGTACCTCCCCGAGGACGAGGCGCTGCTCGACGCCCGCCGGCTCGGCGAGGAGGTGGGCGCCACGCCGATCGGCCCGGCCGGCGGGGCGGCGCTGCGCTTCCTGGCCGCCATGCTGGACGCGCGGACCGTGGTGGAGATCGGCTCGGGATGCGGGGTCTCCGGCATCTGGCTGCTGCGCGGGATGCGCCCGGACGGCGTGCTGACCAGCGTCGACCTGGAGCTGGCGAACCAGCGGCTGGCCAAGGAGGCGTACGCGGCGGCCGGGTTCAGCCCGTCGCGCACCCGGATGATCGTGGGCCGGGCGCTGGACGTGCTGCCCCGCCTCACCGACGGCGCCTACGACATGGTGTTCTGCGACGCCGCCAAGCAGGAGTACCCCGAGTACCTGACCGCGGCGCTGCGCCTGCTGCGCCCCGGCGGGGTGGTCGCGTTCGACAACGCCCTGTGGCACCACCGCGTCGCCGACCCGTCCCGCCGCGACCCGGAGACCCAGGCGATCCGCGAGGTCGTCCGCATGGTCCGCGACGACGACCGCCTGGTCCCCCTCCTCCTCCCGGTGGGCGACGGCCTCCTGTGCGCCCTCAAGAGGGCCTGATGGCCGTGGCGTGTTTGGTCGTCGCGGCTCCGCCGCGACGGCTCGCGGGCCCTGGGACGCCCGCTCGCAGTGGCCTTCAGCGCGGTCGGGTGCAGGGCCTGTGGGAGGTCAGGCGGTCGTGAGGAGGGTGAGGAGGAGACGGACGCCGTAGCCGGTGGCGCCCTTGGTGAGTTCGGCCTCGTCGGAGGTGGAGCGGGCGGGGCCGGCGATGTCCAGGTGGGCCCAGGGGCGCTTGCCGGCGAACTCGCGGAGGAAGAGGGCGGCCATGATGGCGCCGCCGCCGTAGCCGCGGCGTTCGATGTTGGCGACGTCGGCGACCTCGGAGTCGATGCCCGGGCGGTAGTCGTCGACGAGGGGCATCCGCCACAGGGGCTCACCGGCGGCCTCGCCGGCGGCCAGGAGCCGGTCGGCGAGGGCGTCGTCGGTGGCGAACAGGGCGCCGTGCCGCAGGCCCAGGGCGACCTTGGCGGCGCCGGTGAGGGTGGCGACGTCGATGACCTCGTCGGGGTCCAGGTCGGCGTCGGCGTAGGCCAGGGCGTCGGCGAGGACCAGGCGGCCCTCGGCGTCGGTGTTGAGGACCTCGCTGGTCTTGCCGCCGTAGTGGGAGATCACGTCGCTGGGCCGCATGGCGCTGCCGGAGAACGCGTTCTCGGCGGCGGCGACCAGGCCGGTGACCCTGACCCGCGCGTTCAGGGCGGGCAGGGCGCGCAGCACCGCCATGACCGCGCCGCCGGCGGCCATGTCGGTCTTCATGGTCTTCATGTTGTCGGTGGGCTTGAGCGAGAGCCCGCCGCTGTCGAACGTGATGCCCTTGCCGACCAGCACCACGTGCCGGTCCGCGCCGCCCTCGGGCTCGTAGGTCAGCTCGATCAGCCGGGGCGGGCGGGGCGATCCGGCGCCGACCGTCAGCAGCCCGCCGAAGCCCTCGGCGCGCAGGGCGTTCTCGTCGCGGATCCGCACGCCCAGGCCGGCCGCCTCGGCGAACTCCACGGCCCGGTCGGCCAGCCAGGCCGGGCCCTTGTCGGTGGAGGGCTGGTTGGCCAGGTCGCGGGCCTGCGCGACGGCCTGCGCGACGATCACGGCGCGGTCCACGGCGGCCCGGTCGGCGGTGCGCACCGTGACGGCGCCGACCGCGCGCTTGCGGGGCTCCTCGCCGATCCAGAACTCGTACGACCCCAGCAGCAGGCCCTCGGCGAACGCCGCCGGGTCGCCCTCGGGCGGGACCGCCACCAGGTGCTCGCGGCCCTTGGCGCGGCGGGCCAGCGCCGCACCGGCACGGCGCAGCGCGCCCGGCGAGCCGTCGCCGACCCCGTACAGCAGCAGCTCCGCGGTCCGGTCGCCGAGCCGCAGGGGGCACGCCAGCACCTCGCCGGCCTCGCCCTTGGCGTCGTGGAACGCCAGCAGCTCGGCCGGGTCCACCGGCGGCGAGACGCCGAGCCCGGCGACGTCCGCCTCGGGACCGGGCCGGACCGGCACGGCCACCAGCTCGGCGCCCTCGGCGAGCGCGATCTCACCGGCCGGACGGCCGTCGCCCGCCGGGCTGATCCGGGTACGGATCGGCATGACTCCCCCTGAACCGCCGCCGGGGCGGCGGCGTCGCCACGGTGGCGGCCCACCGGGGGGCCGCCACCGCGAATCCTCGGATCGGATGCCCGCTGGTCAGCCGACGACGTTCTTGAGAGCGTCGCCCAGCTCGCTGGCCTCCTCGGCGGAGAGCTCGACGACGAGGCGTCCGCCGCCCTCCAGCGGGACGCGCATCACGATGCCGCGCCCCTCCTTGGTCACTTCGAGCGGACCGTCACCCGTCCGCGGCTTCATCGCCGCCATGCGTGCATCCCCTTCCTGCCTAGGGCCGCGTGCCGGACACCTTTGGCCGCGTGGCCGCCGTTCGCATCCGCATCATCAGTAGTGGTCCATTATCTCGTGTTCCGGGCGCGAAGTGGTAACGATCAGCATCCGGATCGTCCCGGCCTTGGCCCCCGCTCCCGGCCGGGCCGCGTCTTCGCAGGTCAAAGCCCGGGTCGTTCAGCGGTATGCACCGCGGCGGCAGCAGCCGGCCAGATGGTCGTCGACCAGGCCGCACGCCTGCATGAGGGCGTACGCGGTCGTCGGGCCCACGAAACGGAAGCCGTGCCTCTTCAGCTCCCTGGCCAGCGCGGTGGAGCCGGGGGTGGAGGCGGGCACGTCGGCGGTGGTGCGCGGGACGGGCGCGTCCGGGTCGGCGTACCGCCACACCAGCGCGGCCAGCCCGCCGGGCAGTTCCAGCGCGGCGCGGGCGTTGGCGACGGCCGCCTCGATCTTGGCCCGGTTGCGGACGATGGCGGCGTCGGCGAGCAGCCGTTCGACGTCCTGCGGCCCGTACGCGGCGACCTTCGCCATGTCGAAGCCCGCGAACGCCGCCCGGAAGGCCGCCCGCTTGCGCAGGATGGTGATCCACGACAGGCCGGACTGGAACGCCTCCAGGCACAGCCGCTCGTACAGGCCCTGGTCGTCGGTGACCGGGCGGCCCCACTCGTCGTCGTGGTAGGCGATGTAGTCGGGGGCCGACAGCGCCCACGGGCAGCGCGCCAGCCCGTCCGTCCCCGGGACCGCCGGGCTCATCGGGTCGCCCCCGCCAGCCGCACCAGCCGGCGCAGGCCCAGCAGCATCAGCGCGCGGACCGGCCGGCGCAGCAGCACCCATCCGGCCCGGCCCAGCGGCCCCAGCGGCAGGTCCAGCCGTTCGGCCCACAGCACGGTGCTGCCGCCGCCCGGCAGCGGGGCGGTCTCGAACCAGGCCTCGCCGCGCACCAGCCGCCCGGTGTGCCGCACCGCGACCCGGCGGCCCGGCGTCCACTCGGTGATCACCATCGTGTCGGTGAAGCCGACGGGCCCGACGCCGGTCCGCCCGACCAGTTCGGCGCCGACCCCGTGTCCGCCCTCGGCCCTGGTGAACGGCATCCACTCGGCGTGCCGGGGCCAGTCGGTGAGCACCTCGAACACCTTGTCCGCGGGCGCGTCGCAGGTCACGTCGGCGCTGATCGACACCCGGCTCACCGGGCCTCCTCGTCCACCGGCCGTCCGTCGTAGGGCGGCGGGAACGGGTCCCGGTCGTCGGGCGGGGTCGGCTCCGGCTCGTCCAGGCTCGTCTTGTCCAGGCTCACCGGGGATCGCGCCTCGTCCTCCAGGCGCTCCTCGTCCTCGTAGGGGTCCTCGTAGGGGTCCTCGTAGGGGTCCTCGTAGGGGTCCTCGTGGCGGCGGCGCAGCTCGGCCAGCTCCCGTTCCAGCTCGGCCAGCCGGGCGTCGCGTTCGTCCAGCGCGTAGGCCAGCCGGTGCAGCGCCTCGTCGGCGATCTCGGGCTGGTAGCCCCACAGGCCGTGCGGCAGGTGCAGGTACCTCACGTCCGAGCCGGTCAGCCGCCGCCCGGTGGGCATCTGCAGGGGCGGGACGTCGGGATGCGCCTCGGTCAGCTCGCCGCCCCGGCCCATGGCGATGGCGATGACCGCCGCCAGCACGGCCAGACCGGCCAGGACGAGGACCACCAGCACGATGTCGCTCCCCTCGGTTCGGGCTCCCACCGGGGATCGTGCCACGATCGGAGCATGGAGTTGCGGCTTGCCTCGAGGGTGTTCGGCGCCGGAGATCTCGCGATCTGGCTGACCGGCTCGATCGACGGGGCCGAGGGCATCCCGGAGGGCGTGGACATCGTCACCTCGGCCCGGCCCGCGCCCGCCGGGCCCGGGCCTGTGGTCGCGATGACCGTTCCGGCTCCAGCCTATGCCGCGCCCAGCCTGTACGTGGGCGACGAACTGGCCGAGGAGGCCGCCAAGGCCGGGGCGGGGCTGGTGTGCCGGGATCCGCGGCGCGCGCTGGAGGCGGGGGTACGGCCGGACGGCCTGATCGTGGACGCCGGGCCCCGGCCCTCCGTGCAGCGGGTCGAGGACATGACGAAGGACGGGCTCGCCGTCCTGGTGCGCCTTGACGACGAGCCCGTCCGCGAGGACTCCGGCCTGCTGGCCGCGGCCTCCGTCTATGCCTGGCTGGGCGTCCGCGTGTTCGCGGTGGCCGCGCCGGACGTGCCGGCGGTCCGGCAGGTCCTCGACATGGTCGCCGCGATCAAGGGCGACCGTCCCCCCACCCTGGCCCGGCGCGGCCTGGCCTGACCCCACGCTCGGCGTAGCTGGCCACGAATTGACGCGCTCCCCGGCCCGGAGGCCGGGGATTCAGTCCGCGCCGTGGGTGCGGCGCCCCTGATGGCTTCCTGTTTCACCGGGTCCCGCCCACCGCCGTCAGGCGACGGGTCTTACGGTCCCTCCGCAGGCGTTTAGCCTGTCCGCCCGCCCGGCGGCCAGGATGTTCTTCGCGGCGTTGACGTCCCGGTCGTGAACCGCGCCGCACGGACAGGCCCATTCCCGTACGTGCAGCGGCATCGACTCAGCGAGCGTCCCGCACGATGAGCACGTCTTCGACGACGGGAACCAGCGATCCACCTTGGCGAAGGTACGGCCGTACCGGGCCGCCTTGTAGGCCGGCATGCCGACGAACTGGGACCAGCCCGCATCGTGCACGCTCTTGGCCAACCGGGTACGGCCCAGACCGGACACGCACAGGTTCTCCACATACACGGCTTGGTTATCACCGATGATCCTCGTGGAGAGTTTGTGCGCGAAGTCCCGGCGCGCGTCGGCCACCTGAGAGTGCGCGCGGGCGACTCTCAGTCTGACCCTGGTCCAGTTGGCCGATCCCTTGACCTTGCGGGACAGGGCCCGCTGGGCCTTCTTGAGCCGCCGTTCGGCCCGGCGCAGCCACCGCGGGTTGGTGACCTTCCGTCCGTTGGACAGCACCGCGAAATGGGTGAGGCCCAGGTCGAGGCCGACCTCACCGGCCGTCTTCGGCAACGGCTCGGCGTCGACCTCGACCACGAACGAGGCGAAGTACCGCCCGGCCGCGTCCTTGACCACCGTCACGCTGGACGGCTCTGACGGCAGGCTGCGGGACCAGCGCACCGGCACGTCCCCGATCTTGGGCAGCCGCAACCGCCCGCCCGCCGTGATGGCGAACCGGGCATTCCTGGTGAAGCGGATCGACTGCCGACTGTCCTTGCGTGACTTGTACCGGGGCTCGGCGATCCTCGCCCCCGCGCGCTCACCGGTGATGGAGGCGAAGAACGCCCGGTGGGCGCTGTTGAGGTCGGCCAGCGCCTGCTGCAGCACCACCGCCGGCACCTCGCAAGGCCAGGCGCGTTGCGGGGTCTTCTTCGCCTCGGTGATGACCCGCCTGGACAACTCGGCGTTCGGGATGTACGGCAACCCCCGCTCATGGGCCTCCCGCCGTGCGCGCAGCCCGTCGTTGTACACCACCCGCGCACACCCGAACGCCCTGGCCAGCGCGCGGCGCTGACCGGCGGTCGGGTAGAGGCGGAAGTTGTACCGCAACTGCACACCGCGACCATAACGCCACCCTCCGACAGAACACCAAGGGTTTATTCGCGTCCTTGGGGCGCTCCTTCGCATGAAAGCAAGTCATGCGAGCGTGTCGGGCACCGATGAACCCGCGGTGAACGCGCCGGGGCGACGCCGTGATCTTCCCTCGGGCCTGCTCTGTCCGCGGACGAAACAGGTCAGCGGGCCTCCCAAAGGTCTTGCGCGCCCGTCAGGGCTCGGCCTCGGCGTAGTCCTCGGCGGTGGGCCGCAGGGCGACCTGGCGGCCCTCCAGGAGGTCGAAGGCCTCGGGGATCGAGCCGGTCCAGCCGATCGCGTCGAAGATCCTCGGCCGGGCGAAGCCCTGCTCGGTGAGCCCGACCATCAGCTCCCGCAGCGGGTCGTACACCCCGTACGGGTCCAGGATGACCAGCGGCTTCTCGTGCATCCCCAGGGTCCGGGCGGTCCAGATCTCGAACAGCTCCTCCAGGGTGCCGATGCCGCCGGGCAGCACCAGGAAGGCGTCGCTGCGGCGGTCCATCTCGCCCTTGCGGGACCGCATGTCGGGGGTGACGATCAGCTCGTCGTTGTCCTCGTCGGAGATCTCGACGCTGACCAGCGCCCGCGGGATGACCCCGACGGTGCGGGCGCCGCCGGCCCGGGCGGCGCGGGCGATCGCGCCCATGCAGGAGACCTGGGCGCCGCCGCTGACCAGGGTGTGGCCGCGGCGGGCCAGCTCGGCGCCGGCCTGCTCGGCGAGCTCGATGAAACGCCCGTCGATGCGGCTGCTGGAGGCGCAGAACACGCAGATCGCCAGACCGCCCATCAGCTGGCCGCCTCGTCGGCCGCCTCGCGCACCGCGGCCTCCTCCTCCAGCCGCCGCCGGTGCTCGGCGTGCGCGTCCAGGATCACCTGGACGACCTCGGCCGGGTCGTCGGTCAGGTGCACCAGGTCCAGGTCGGTCTCGTGGATCTTGCCGGCGGGCAGCATCACGCTCTTGATCCAGTCCAGCAGTCCGCCCCAGAACTCGGTGCCGACCAGCACGATCGGGAACCGGGTGACCTTGCGGGTCTGCACCAGGGTGAGCGCCTCGAACAGCTCGTCCATGGTGCCGAACCCGCCGGGCAGCACCACGAACGCCTGGGAGTACTTGACGAACATCGTCTTGCGGACGAAGAAGTACCGGAACTCCAGGCCGATGTCGATGTGGTCGTTCAACCGCTGCTCGAACGGCAGCTCGATGCCGAGCCCGACCGACACGCCGCCGCCCTCGACGGCGCCCTTGTTGCCGGCCTCCATGATCCCGGGGCCGCCGCCGGTGATGACCGCGTACCCGGCCTCGGCCAGCCGGCGGCCGATCTCCACCCCGAGCTCGTACTCCGCGGAGCCGGGTGCGGTGCGCGCGGAGCCGAACACGCTGACCGCCTTGCCCAGCTCGGCCAGCAGCCCGAAGCCCTCCACGAACTCCGCCTGGATGCGCAGCACCCGCCACGGGTCGGCGTGCAGCCAGTCCGCCGGGCCCACGCTGTCCAGCAACCGTTCGTCGGTGGTGGTCCGCGGAATGGCCTTGCCGCGCAGCATCGCGGGACCCTGCCGGTGCATGCGCTTGTCGCTCTCGGAGTCCATGGCGTTCACGGTAGCCGCCCCGGGCATGGCGCATTCAAGCGAAATTCGGGTGACCGTCAGGTGAGCCAGGCCCGCATCCGCTCCTCGCACTCGCGGATGCGCGGGATCTCCACGTACTCGTCCTTGGTGTGCGACAGCGGCGGGTCGCCCGGCCCGTAGTTGACGGCGGGAACGCCCAGCGCGGAGAACCGCGCCACGTCGGTCCATCCGAGCTTGGCGCGCGGGGTCCCGCCGACCGCCGCCACGAAGTCGGCCGCCGCCGGGTGGTGCAGCCCCGGGCGCGCCGCCTCGGCCCCGTCGACCACCTTGACCGTGAAGCCCGCGAACAGCTCCCGCAGGTACGCCTCGGCCTCGTCGAGGGTCCTGTCGGGGGCGAACCGGTGGTTGACGGTGACGACGCACTCGTCGGGGATGACGTTGCCCGCGACGCCTCCGCGGATGAACACGGCGTTCAGCCCCTCGTGGTACTCCAGCCCGTCCACCACGGGCTTGCGGGGCCGGTAGGCGCGCAGGATGTCGATGATCTCCCCGGCCCTGTGGATGGCGTTCGACCCCATCCACGACCGCGCGCTGTGGGCGCGTTCCCCCGGCGCGGTCACCTCGACGCGGATGGTGCCCTGGCAGCCGCCCTCGATGGTGGCGTAGGTGGGCTCCATCAGCACCGCGAAGTCGCCCTCCAGCACCTCCGGGCGGGACAGGGCGAGCCGGGCCAGCCCGTTGCGGGCCTCCTCGACCTCCTCGCACTCGTAGAACAGGTACGTCACGTCCCGCCTGGGCTCGGCGACGGTGGCGGCGAGCTTGAGCATCACGGCCAGCCCGCTCTTCATGTCGGAGGTCCCGCACCCGTACAGCCGGTCCCCCACGACCCTCGACGGCAGGTTCCCGTTCACCGGCACCGTGTCGAGGTGCCCGGCGATCACCACGCGTTCCGCCCGCCCCAGCTCCGTACGGGCGATCACCGCGTCCCCGTCGCGTTCCACCCGCAGATGCCCCAGCGGCGCGAGCGCTCCTTCCACCGCGTCGGCCAGCGCCTTCTCCGCTCCGCTCACCGACTCGATGTCGACGATCGCCGCCGTCAGCTCCGCAACATCCACACCCAGGTCAAGCCCCATGCCCCGACCCTACCGATTCAGCGGCCCCCGGCCGGGGCCGCGTGGACGCCGGCGTACTCCCGCCCGGCCGGTCCGCACGATCTCGCCGGTGACCTCGCGCCGGGCGGGGGCCGGCCCAAAACCAGATGTCAGCCGGTGGCGGCCGGGTTAGGCTCTTCGCCCCATGGGCATTTCGCCGCCTTTCCAGGCCGTCGTCGAGAGACTGCGGAGCGCCGGGTGCGTCTTCGCCGAGGACGAGGCCCGGCTGATCGTGTCCACCGCCCGGACACCGGACGAAGTCGCCGTGATGGTGGAACGGCGGGCCATCGGGCTGCCGCTGGAGCAGGTGCTGGGCTGGGCGGAGTTCTGCGGCCTGCGGGTCGCCGTGGACCCGGGCGTGTTCGTGCCGCGCCGCCGCACCGAGTTCCTCGTCCGGCAGGCCGTCGCCCTCGCCCGGCGGGGCGGGGTCGTCGTCGACCTGTGCTGCGGGTCCGGGGCGCTGGGCGTGGCGGTGGCGGCGGCGCTGGGCGAGGTGGAGCTGCACGCCGCCGACCTCGACCCCGCGGCGGTGCGGTGCGCCCGGCGGAACGTCGAGCCCCTCGGCGGCCACGTCCACGAGGGCGACCTGTTCGCGGCGCTGCCGTCCGCGCTGCGCGGGCGCATCGACGTGCTGCTGTCGAACGTTCCCTACGTCCCGACCGGGGAGGTCGGGCTGCTGCCGGCGGAGGCCCGCCTGCACGAGGCCCGGATGGCGCTGGACGGCGGCGCGGACGGACTCGACGTGCTGCGGCGGGTGGCGGCCGAGGCGCCGCGGTGGCTGGCGCCGGGCGGTCACCTGCTGGTCGAGACGAGCGAACGGCAGGTGGCGGCGGCCGCCGGGGCCTTGTCCCGGCACGGGCTCACACCGCGGATCGCCCGTTCCGAGGAACTGGACGCCGTCGTCGTCATCGGGGCGCGGGGAACGGGAACGCCCGGCTGATCCCGTCGCGCGGCCCGCTCAGGGCAGGGTGATCAGGCCGCCCTGCTGGTCGACCGAGTCCGCCCCCTCGTCGTCGAACCACAGCCCGCCCGTCCCCAGATACCGGAAACGGTAGGTCCCGGGCGCCAGGGTCACCGACACGCTGCGGGTCCCGTTCCGCCGCCTGAGCAGCTCGTGCCGGCCCGGCTCCCAGTCGTTGAAGTCACCGACGACGCTGACGGTGCCGGCGGGCTCGTCCGCCGGGAGGCTGAAGGTGACCCGGGTCTTGTGGCCGAACAGACGCGAACGCCTCAGCATGACGCCTCCCTGCGGGCAGCAGACCGTGATGAGGCCATTGTCCGGGTTCTTCGCAGCCCGTGCAGGGGAATTGCGCGGTCCGTAACGCGGTGTTCACAGCGGCGCGGTCCCGGGCACGGCTGGCCGCGCCCGGGAGCCCCGCCGGCGGGTCACGCGTTGACGCCGTGCTCGCGGAGGATCTCGTTCAGGGCGAGCTTGTCGTGCTGCCGGCCCTCCTCCAGGCGCTTGAGGACGAGCACGCACGGCACGCCGAACTCCCCGCCGGGGAACTTCTTGTTCCGGGTGCCGCCGACGCAGACGGACCAGGCGGGGACCTCGCCGCGGGGCAGTTCCTCGCCGGTCTCGACGTCGAAGACGCGGGTGGTCTTGGTGAGGATGGTGCCGGCGCCGAGCTTGGCGCCCCTGCGCACGCGGGCCCCGTCCACGACCATGCAGCGCGAGCCCACGAACGCGTCGTCCTCCACGACCACCGGGACGGCGTTCGGGGGCTCCAGGACGCCGCCGATGCCGACGCCGCCGGACAGGTGGACGTTCTTGCCGATCTGGGCGCAGGAGCCGACGGTGGCCCAGGTGTCGACCATGGTGCCGGAGTCGACGTAGGCGCCGATGTTGGTGAACGAGGGCATCAGCACGACGCCGGGGGCCAGGTAGGCGCCCCAGCGGGCGATGGCGCCGGGCACGACGCGCACGCCGTCCAGCCGGGTCTTGAGCGGGATCCGGTCGTGGTGGTGGAAGTCGCCGACCTGGGCGCGCACCATGCCGAGGACCTTGAAGCTCAGCAGGATGGCCCGCTTGGCCCGCTCGTCGACGACGACCTCGTCGGTGGCGGGGTCGACGAACGCGACCCGGGCCTGCCCGGTGTCGATCTGGTCCACGGCGGCGACGATGGCCGCGCGGGCCTCGCTGTCGTCGGGGCTGAGCTGGTCCCGCCGCTCCCACAGCTCGTCGATGACGCCGGGGATCGGGCTGGTGAACGTATCGGTCATGACAGGTGAGCTTAGTGGGGCCGATCAGCCGGTACGGTCTTGGTGTGCGGGGTTGGGATTGGAGGCGCTGGCGCCCGGCCGCCGTGGTGCTCGCCCTCGTGGCGGCCATGGGCGCCGGCGGTTACGCGGTATGGACGTACGCCCGGCCGTACCTGCACGGGTCCAACTGCGAGGTGCGCACGGCCGAGGGCTCGGTGCCGCTCGACCTGGAACAGGCGGCCAACTCGGCGACGATCGCGGGTGTGGCGTTCCGCAAGTCGCTGCCGGAACGCGCGGTGGTGATCGCCTACGCGACGGCGATCCAGGAGTCGCACATCCGCAACCTGGCCGGCGGCGACCGGGACTCGGTCGGCATCTTCCAGCAGCGCCCGTCGCAGGGCTGGGGCCGGGTGGACCAGTTGCGCGACCCGGTGTACGCCACCAGCAAGTTCTACGACTCGCTGGTGAAGGTGAAGGACTACCTGGACCGGGATCTGCACGACGCCGCCCAGGCGGTGCAGCGCAGCGCGGACGGCACGGCGTACGCGCCGCACGAGCCGCGCGCCAAGCAGCTCGCCGAGGCCTACACCGGCCGTCGCCCCGCGGCGGTGCGCTGCTGGTTCTCCCCCGGCAAGCGGGTCGAGCCCCGGCTGCAGGAGGCGATGCGCACCCTGCACGAGACGTTCGGCACGAGCCGGCTGCCGGTGACCCGCGCCGGCGACCAGTACCGGATCAAGGTCCCCACCCGCCGCGCCGGCTGGGCGGTCGCCTCCTGGGCGGTCTCGCACGCCCAGGCCCACGGCATCTCCGAGATCCGCTTCGCCGGCCTGCACTGGGACGCCGAGGCCGGCCACGACGGCTGGACCGAGCACGACCAGTCCCCCACCACCCACGTCATCGTCCGCTGAGGACTCCGGAGGGCGGCCGGGGTCGCTCCCCCGGCCGACGCGGCAGTCCGCGCACCGCAGCCGGTCCGCCCGGAGCTAGCCCTTGGGCGCGCGAGGACGGACCGGCGAGGATGCGGTGGCCCGGGGGTCTGGGGGTCGCCTCCCAGAGGGAAGCGCGTCAGACGCCGAGGGAGCGGCCGATGATCTCCTTCATGATCTCGGTGGTGCCGCCGAAGATGGTCTGGATGCGGACGTCCTGGTAGGCCTTGGCGATCGGGTACTCGGTCATGTAGCCGTAGCCGCCGTGGAGCTGGACGCAGCGGTCGACGACCGACTTGAGCAGCTCGGTGTTCCAGTACTTGAGCATGGCCGCCTCCTCGGCGGTCAGCTCGCCCTCGGACTCCTTGAGCACGCACTGGTCGGTGAAGGCGCGGGCGACCGTGATCTCGGTCTTCATCTCCGCCAGCGTGAAGCGGTTGTGCTGGAACTTTCCGATCGGCCGGCCGAACGCCTCGCGGGTCTTGCAGTACTCCAGGGTCTGCTCGAAGGCGGTCTCGGCGCCGGCCAGGGCGGTGGCGCCGATGGACAGCCGCTCGCGGGCCAGGTTCTGCATCAGGTAGATGAAGCCCATGCCCTCTTCGCCGAGGAGGTTCTCCTTGGGGACCCGCACGTTGTCGAAGAACAGCTCGGCGGTGTCCTGGGCGTGCATGCCGACCTTGTCCAGGTTGCGGCCGCGTTCGAAGCCCGCCATGCCGCGCTCGACGACCAGCAGGCTGACGCCGCGCGCCCCGGCCGCCGGGTCGGTCTTGGCGACCACGATGACCAGGTCGGACAGGATGCCGTTGGAGATGAACGTCTTGGAGCCGTTCAGGACGTAGTGGTCGCCGTCCCTGATCGCGGTGGTCTTGATGCCCTGCAGGTCCGAGCCGGCGGCGGGCTCGGTCATCGCGATGGCGGTGATGATCTCGCCGGAGCAGTAGCCGGGCAGCCAGCGCCGCTTCTGCTCCTCGTCGCACAGCCGCAGCAGGTAGGCGCCGTTGATGTCGTTGTGCACGGAGAAGCCGGGGCCGTGCACGCCGGCGCGGGCGAACTCCTCGTTGATGATCAGGTAGTAGCGGTAGTCGTCGATGCCGCCGCCGCCGTACTCCTCGGGGACCTCGATGCCGAGCAGCCCCTGCCGGCCGGCCGCCAGCCACACGTCGCGGGAGACGATGCCGTCCTTCTCCCACTGCTCGTGGTACGGGGCGATCTCCTTCTCGATGAACGACCGCACCATGTCGCGGAAGGCCTCGTGCTCGGCGGTGAAGATCTCGCGTCCCATCCCGGCGGGTCTCCTCAACTGGGTAAGTGATTTCTGATACAGCCGTAATGTAACACTGGCACTGTCATATGAGGGAGGGGGTGCCGTGGAGCTCACGGTGGACGAGCTGGCGGCCCGCGCGGGGGTGACGGTGCGCACCGTGCGCTACTACGCCGGGCGCGGCCTGCTGCCCCCGCCGCGGCTGCGCGGCCGCACCGGCCTGTACGGCCCCGAGCACCTGGCCCGCCTGGAGCTGGTGCGCGAGCTGCAGTCGCTCGGCCTCACACTGGCCGCCATCGAACGCCATCTGGAACGGATCCCCGAGGACGCCACCGCCGAGGACCTGGCGCTGCAACGGGCGCTGCTGTCGCCATGGACCCCCGACCGCCCAGAGGACCTGGACCGGCACGAGCTGGACCGCCGGGCCGGACGTCATCTGGGCGACGAGACCATCAAGCGGCTGGCGGCGCTGGGCGTGGTGGAGGAGCTGCCCGACGGCCGGATCCGGGTGGTCAGTCCCGGGCTGCTGCGGGTCAGCGCCGAGCTGGCCGAGCTGCCGCTGCCCCTGGAGACCCTGCTGACCTCCCACGAGGCCGTCCAGCGCCACACCACGGCGCTGGCCGAGGAACTGCAGCGCAACTTCCAGGAGACCGTGGTGCGCCCGTACCGCGAGCGGGGCCGCCCGCCGCAGGAACGGGAGATGCTGATCGAGGTGGCCAACCGGCTCAAACCCCTGATGATCCAGTCGCTGGTCAACTCGTTCCAGCAGGCCGTCGACCGGGTCATCCGCAGGTCCGTCCCCGACGACGGGAACGCCTAGCGTCCGCACCGGACCGGCCGGGCACGGCGGCGCCGAGCAGGTGCCCGCCGCGCGTTCCGGGACCGGGGCGGGAGCGCCCTAAAGGTCGCGCCACTCCTGACGCTGGTACTCCACCAGCGTCGGCTTGACCAGCGTGTTGATCTCCACGTCGGTGCGCCGCAGGTCCCGGGCGAACACCGCCGACGCCTGCAGCACCTGCTGGTCCAGGAACCGCAGCCCGCCCGCCACGGCCGGGTCCACCCGCAGCCCCGGCGCCCGCTCCCCCTCGGTGGCCAGCACGAACCCCCAGTCCCCGAAGCTCGGCACGTCCAGGTGGTACGGGGTGGTGGCCAGCCCGGCCGCCCCGATCGTCCGGCCGATGCACCAGAACGACTTCGGCGCGAAGAACGGCGACCCCGACTGCACCACCGCCCGGCCGCCGGGGGCCAGCGCCCGCCGCAGCAGCCCGTAGAACTCCTGCGAGTACAGCTTGGCGGTGGACACGTCGTCCGGGTCGGGGAAGTCCACGATCACCACGTCGAACCCGGCCGCCCGCTGCGCCACCCGCCCGCGCAGCCAGGTGAACGCGTCCGCGTTGACCACCCGCACCCGGGGGTCGTCGAACGCGCGCCCGTTCAGCTCGGCCAGCTCCTCGTAGCCGCGCGCCAGCCGGATCATCTCCGGGTCCAGCTCCACCAGCGTCACCTGCCGCACGTCGCGGTACCGCAGCACCTCCCGCAGGCCCAGCCCGTCGCCGCCGCCGAGGACCAGCACGTTCGCCCGGGGCCCCACCATCGCCGGATGCACCAGCGCCTCGTGGTAGCGGTACTCGTCGATCGAGGAGAACTGCAGGTCCCCGTTCAGGAACAGCCGCAGGTCGGGCCGCCCCGACAGCCGCACCGACCGGGTGATCACGATCTCCTGGTACGGCGTCTGCTCGGCCAGCGCGATCGGGTCCCGGTACAGCGCCTGTCGCGCCGACACCTCGAACCGGTCCGCCAGCGCGTACGTCCCGCCCAGCACCACCAGCACGCCCGCCAGCCCGGCCCACAGCACCGCCCGCGCCCCGCGCCGCACCTGCCCGCGGAACAGCCACAGCACCACCGCCATGCCCGCGACGGCGTTGCACGCCCCCACCAGCAGCGCGCCCTTGATGTGCCCGAAGATCGGCAGCAGCAGGAACGGGAACGCCAGCCCCCCGATCAGCGCCCCCACGTAGTCGGCGGCGAACAGGTCCGCCACCGCGCTGCCCGCGTCCTGCTTGCGGATCCGCTGCAGCAACGTCATCAGCAGCGGGATCTCCGCCCCGATCAGCAGCCCCACCGCGAACGCCACCACGACCAGCGCCGGCACGTACAGCCCGAGCCAGGCGTACGCCGCGTACAGCGACAGCACCGACAGCCCGCCCAGCAGCGCCAGCGCCCCCTCGACCCCGGCGAACGCGATCACCGCGTGCCGCTGCAGCGGCTTGGCCGCCAGCGACCCGACCCCCATCGCGAACACCATCACCGACAACACGATCGACGCCTGCGTCACCGAGTTGCCGATCAGGTAACTCCCCAGCGCCACCAGCGCCAGCTCGTACACCAGCCCGCACGCCGCACACCCGAACACCGCCATCAGCACCAGCGCCCTGGCTGTGCTTGCCCGCCGCGCCTCCGGCGCGGCGGCGAGCGCGCGTAGTTGATCGCGCTCGCTCCGCTCGCGCGGCTCGCGCGCCCGGGGACGCGCGGCCGTTCGGTCGTCGCCTTCAAGATCGCTCGTTCCTCGCGATCTTGAAGGCTCCTCCCTCACGGCCACGCGGGCGCGCTCGCGGTGGCCTTCAGCACCTTCGGGTGCAGGGTCCGACTCACCACCCCGCGCGCTCCCAGCAGACCCGGCCGCCCCCGTCTCCGAGCCCGCCCCGGACGACTCGCCGTTCTGGGCGTCTCCGGCATCCGGCTCGGCACCGCGCACGCCTCCGGCGGACTCCGCCGCGTCCGGGGGAGCCGCCGACGACTCGCCGTTCTGGGCGTTCTCGGCGCCATCGCCGTGCTCACCGCGCTGGTCAGCGGTCACCGCATTCCCCCTTTGTCCGGCGGCAGGCTACCGGCCCGCACGAACGGCTCACGCCTGCCTCGCACTCCGGCGACGACAGGCGTGAACTCCCAAGATCTCCAAGACCCCGCACCCGAAGGCACTGGAGGCCACCGCGAGCGCGCCCGCGCGGCCGTAAGGGAGGAGGCTTTCAAGATCGCGAGGAACGAGCGATCTTGAAAACGACGACCGCACGGCCGCGCGTCCCCAGGCGCGCGAGCCGCGCGAGCGGAGCGAGCGCTAATAGATCGCGGCCGCCACGATGGCGGCGATGGCCAGGTCGGTGGCGGCGACGACCCAGCAGGCGGGGGCCATGCCGCCGCCGGTCGGGGTCTGGCCCTCCTCGCCGACCACGGTGGCGCCCAGGCTGCCCGGGGTGAGCAGGTCGAGCAGGTAGAACGCCAGGGTCATGATGACGATCCCGAGCACCCCGTACACCGCGGTGCTGGCCAGGCCCTCGGCCAGGCCGTCCTCGCTGGCGGCGATGGCGGTGGTGACGATGGCGCCGACCCCGGCCAGCTTGGCGGCCAGGATGAGGGCCGCGCCGCGGTTGTGCTCGGTCCAGATCTGGCGGCCCAGCTTGCCGGGGGTGGTGATCTCGACCACCAGGAACCCGAGGGCCAGCAGGGCGACGCCGACCGCGCCGTACGCCAGCGCGGCCCCGCCTTCCTCGATGAGCTCGTTCAGCATCAGGCACTCCTACGGCTGCGTACGACGGCGAAAACGATCCAGATGAGGCCCACGGCGATGAGCGTGCCGCCGACGGCCATCCACACGTAGCGGGCGATCCCGGGCGGGGTGGCCCTGTCCCCGGAGGTGGGGGCGGAGGCGGCGGTCTGCGGCACCGGTGGGGCGGCGCCCTTCTCGGCGACGATCATGGGCAGTGCCCCGACCGCGTCGGCGAGCCGGGCGTTGGCCTGGGCGCCGAGCAGGTCGGCCCGGGTGATCCCGGCCCGCGTCAGGTCGGCGTCGCTGAGCCCGACCGGCAGGTTGGCGTCGATGTCGGTGACGACCGAGGTCCACTCCTCGTCGAGGATGTCGTACTGGTAGCTCGCGGTGAACACCACCCACTTGGGGCACTGCCGGGGGTGGTCGCGGGGGTCCAGGCCGGTGCCGAGGTTGGAGCCCACGTCCGTCTCGCCGTCGCCGGGGACGGGGACGTCGGTCGCGCTGGGCGGCAGGGGGACGGCCGGGTTCGCGGGCCGGACCGGGGTGGTGTACTCGTCGTACCCCCAGCTGGTGTCGGTGTCGATCACCCAGCCGTAGCAGATCCGCTGGGTCCGGGTGGCGTCGTTGAGCCGTTCCACCAGGTGCTCGGCGCCCCGGGAGCCGAACAGCCCGCCGCCGGTGATCACCACGTCGTCGTCGTTGTCGCTGCTCTCGGCGGCGATGACGATCCCGACGATGACCAGGGAGATGACGATCGTCCAGACCCAGATGTGGGCGGTCTTGCCGCTGTTCTGGCTCACTTGCCGCCTCCGCCCGGGCCGCCGCCGCGGAAGGTGGAGGCGCGCCCGCCGGGGCCGCCCCAGCGGGAGCCCACGTAGCTGTGGTGCCGCCGGTAGCCCCGGTCGATGTCGTCGACCAGGACCTGGCTGCCGCCCGCGACGGGGAGCACCGCCACGATGTGCCTGGGGTAGCGCAGGAACACCCCGGACGGGTCGTAGGCCCGGTCGCTGGGCTTGAACTTGCGGGAGATGGCGGCCGCCACGCTCAGCGGCGCCCCGTTGGCCTTGTAGACGCCGTTGCCGATTCTGGTGTAGTGCGAGCTGATCCAGCCGTGCGGCGAGGTGTTCCCGCTGACCAGCGCTGCGGCCAGCACGATCGCCCCGAGCACGGCCGCGATGCCGCCGCCCACGTAATGTCTCACGCGATCTCCAGGAGGGTGCGGGTGACGACGATCTCCCTGGTCTGGGGGTAGGCGTGCCAGGTGCGCCAGCCCAGGGAGCCGGTGTCCGGATCGCCGTCCAGGGCGAGCGCGGTCACCGCGTGCGGGGATCCGGGGAACGTTCCGGTGAGCGCGTCGTCCCGGTCGGCGAGCCGTTCGCACAGCCGCCGCACGGTCGACGCGAACGCCGCATCGGTGGGATGGGCCTCGACGCGGGCCCGGAAGTCGTAGCCCCAGCCGGCCACGTCGGCGCGCATGCCGCCGGGCAGCGGCCCGGGATCGCCGGGCAGGCAGGCGACGGTCTCGCTGACCGGTCCGGCGAAGATCTGGTGGGAGGCGCCGAGCAGGCGCAGCTCCACCCGGATCCCGCCGCGTTCCACCGGCAGCACGGCCAGGGCGTCCAGCGGCTCCAGGCCCAGCGCGAACGACAGCGCGTCGGCGCGGGTGTCCAGGTAGGGGGTGTCGAGGGCGGCGCGCACGGCGGTCAGCTTCCCGGGTAGATCGTCATCGTCCCGGTGGGAACGCGTTCACCGGTGCCGGCCTCCCAGGCGCCGCCGTCGAACCGCTCGAACGACAGGTAGCGCCCGCCGGGGCCCTCGTAGTCGGCGTACTCGACCCGGCCGCCGGTCCCGAGGCCGGTGGTGCCCTCGGTGCGGTACTCGGCGGTGCCGTGCTCCTCGCGCCGGTACTCCACCCCGTCCAGGGTCAGCGTGGGCCTGTCGGGCCTGAGGTCGCCGACGTCGCGTTCGGTCCACCAGACGACCTCGAGGTCGGGGTCCTCCTCGACGGAGATCCACACCTTGGCGCCCTCGGCGGTGTCGGCGTCCAGCAGGTGCTCACTCCAGGTGTAGCCGCCCTCCCGGAACCGCACCGAGCCGCGCACGAAGTACCGGGTGCCCAGGTACTCGACCAGGTCTCCGGCCTTGAGCGAACGGGGGTCCCCGGCGACCTCGCCGACCGAGGCGAACGGGTCGGCGGGCCGTGCGGGCTCCTGCTGCGGGCGTTCCTTGGAGCGCCGGACCAGGACCACGATGAGGACGACCAGGGCGACCAGGATCAACGCCAGCAGCGCGATCACCGCTGCCTGCATGCCCCACCTCCACCTGCGGGTTCCGGCCCATCACCCGGCGTGCCGGATCCTACCGATCGGGTAGGCGCCGGACGCAACATGCATCCGATGTCAGATCGGCCGATCAGGTTCCAATTCGGTCTCGGAGGCGGGAGACCGCGGCGTCGACCCGTTCGTCGGTGGCGGTGAAGGCGACCCGGACGTGCCGTGCCCCGGCCGCTCCGTAGAACTCGCCGGGCGCCACGCAGATGCCGAGGTCGGCGAGGTGGGCGACGGTGTCCCAGCAGGGCTCGTCGCGGGTGGCCCACAGGTACAGCGACGCCTCGGAGTGGTCGATGCGGAAGCCGTGCGCGGTCAGCGCCTCCCGCAGCGCCGCCCGCCGCCTGGCGTAGCGGGCCTTCTGCTCCTCCACGTGGGCGTCGTCGCCGTACGCGACGGTCATCGCGGCCTGCACCGGCGCGGGAACGATCATCCCGGCGTGCTTGCGGATCTCCAGCAGCCCGGCGACCACGGCCGGGTCGCCGGTGACGAAACCGGCCCGGTAGCCGGCCAGGTTGGACCGCTTGGACAGCGAGTGCACCGCCAGCAGCCCCTCGTGGGAGCCGCCGCACACGTCCGGGTGCAGGACCGACACCGGCTGCCTGGCGGGGTCGTCGTCCCAGGCCAGCTCGATGTAGCACTCGTCGCTGACCACCAGCGCGCCGCGTTCGCGGGCCCAGGAGACCACCTTGCGCAGGTGCTCGGCGGGCAGCACCCGGCCGGTCGGGTTGGACGGCGAGTTGACCCAGATGATCTTGGGGGTGACCGGGCCCAGGGTCAGCAGCCCGTCGGCGGCCACCGGCTCGGCCCCCGCCAGCCGGGCGCCCACGTCGTAGGTCGGGTACGCCAGCGTCGGGAACACCACCCGGTCGCCCGGCCCGGCGCCCAGCAGCGTCGGCAGCCAGGCCACCAGTTCCTTGGTGCCGATCACCGGCAGCACGGCGGCCGGGTCGGCGCCCGCCACCCCGAGCCGGCGGCGCAGCCATCCGGCGACCGCCTCGCGCAGCGCGGGCGTGCCGTAGGTCTGCGGGTAGCCCGGTGCGTCCGCCGCCTCGGCCAGCGCCCGCCGGACGGGCTCGGGCGTCGGGTCGACGGGCGTGCCGACCGACAGGTCCACCAACCCGCCGGGGTGGGCGGCGGCCCGCCGCTTGTAGGGGGCCAGCCGGTCCCAGGGGAAGTCCGGGAGCGTACGCACCGTTCCGTCTCTCCTCGTCGTCGGCCCGCGCACGATGTCCGCCCGGTACAACCGTCAGGCCGTGGCCTCGAGGCGAGGCCACGGCCTGACGGTCGTACGACGTGCACGGGGTCGTCCTCCCGCCGCGCCGCGACGGGGGCCGGTCATCCGCGGGGCCGTCCCCCCGCACCGGTCACGTCCCGGGGAGCGCTCCCGGGCGGCCGGTCACTCGTCGTGGGTCTGCGGCGGCAGGGCGGCCACGTACGGGTGGTCCTTGTCGATCTTGCCCACCTTGGAGGCGCCGCCGGGCGAGCCCAGGTCGTCGAAGAACTCCACGTTGACCTTGTAGAATTCCTTCCACTGCTCCGGCACGTCGTCCTCGTAGTAGATGGCCTCAACCGGGCAGACGGGCTCGCACGCACCGCAGTCGACGCACTCGTCCGGGTGGATGTAGAGCTGACGCTTGCCCTCATAGATGCAGTCGACCGGGCATTCCTCAATGCACGCCTTGTCGAGCAGGTCCACACAGGGCTGCGCAATGACGTAGGTCACGTCGTGACTCCTCTCGGGTTCTTCCGGCCCCGCCGTGCGCCACGGCTCACCGCAAGCTCGCACCACCTAGTATTGCGGCAGCGGGACACTTCATTCGACAGGGGGTCCGCCTGATGTCCGCCCACTTCGCCGCCCGCCTCGTGGTCTCCGTCTCGGAGGCGGACGTGGGGCGGCGGGTGTCGCTGCGCCGCCGCCTGCCCAGCGGGCAGTACAGCGACGTCGTGGGCGTCCTCGAGTCCTGGGAGAACGGGGTCCTGACGGTCCGCCGCCGCACCGGCGAGCTGGTCGAGGTCCCCCGCGACGTCGTCGTCGCCGGCAAGGTCGTGCCGCCCCCTCCCCCGCCCCGCCGCCGCTGACCGTTCAGCCGTCCCCGGCCGGGGGCGGTCGCCCCGGATCTAGTCGGCGGCGCCCAGGCCGCGGCGGCGGATCAGGTCGACCAGGTCGTCCAGGTCCAGGCCTTCCGGGCCCCGGCCGTCGGTCAGGGCGGTCAGCGTCACGATGCCGCCGCTGTGCCGTTCCAACTCCACCTGCCGGATCGGGACGTCCTCCTTGAAGCGCACGTCCTTGACGTCCGACCAGGGAACGAACGTCGTGCGGAAGGCACCCCGGCTGCGAACGCCCTCGGCGTCGATCACGGTGACCGCCCGGGCCAGTTGCAGCCCGACGATGCCGGTGATGATCGCCAGGACGGCGGGGAGGCCCGCCAGTTGCGGCGTGCCGGTGAGCGTGCCCGCGGCCACCGCGCCCGCCGCGAACGCCCCGGCGACCGTGAACAGGACGACGAGCGCCCCGCGCCCGCCCACGCGGCGTTCGACGCGCTCCGGATCGGCGAGGGCCTGTTCGGGCTCGGGCGCGTGCTCCTCGATCCGCCGCTGGAGCAGGCCGAGCATCTCGTCGGCCGTCAGCGTCCCGCCGGAGTGGCGCAGCGCGCCGGGCAGCACGATCATCCGGTCGTCGGAGTGCACGACGGTGACGGTCCTCCCCGACCGGTAGGCCGCCATCACCGCCGACCAGGGCACCAGCCGGGCCGTGCGCAGGCTCCGGATCCACAGCCCGTCCGGCCGCACCTCGATCCGCATCCGCAGCCAGGCGCCGACCACCAGCGCGGACACCGCCACCATCAGGAACGTCAGCCACAGCGCCTGCGGCGCGCGGACCACCCCCAGGGCGGCGAGCGCCATGGCCAGGGCGACGGAGACCGCCAGCGGCCATCCGCCGGAACGGCGCAGTACCAGAGTGCCGGAGGGGTCTTCGGCAGGGGGCATCGAGTCGTCGTCTCCATGCGGCGATACGGTCACGGGGAGATATGGTCCCGCATCCCCGTCGTTCCGGGCCCCGAGCACGCCTGGCCGCATCCGGACCCGGCGGGACCGGACGGGCTCCTCGTCCGGCGCACCCGCTCAGCGGTGCCGGTACGGGCTGCCGGGGCGTAGTGGGACGCCGCGGAAGAGTTCGGAGACGGTGACGAGCTCGTAGCCCTGGCGTTCCAGCCGGGCGACCAGCTCGGGGATCGCCGACACGGTCGGGCCGTGCGTGTCGTGGAGCAGGACGATGCCGCCGGGACGGGTGTCGCGGACGGTCTCCTCGATCACCCGTTTCATCCGTTCCGGTTTCCGGGCGCGCCAGTCCATGGGGTCCACGCTCCACATCACCTGCGGCAGGCCCGCCACCCGGCCGACCCGGGCGTCGGTGACCGCGTACGGGGGCCGGAACACCCTCGGCCGCACCCCCGTCACGTCATGGACGGCGTCCTGGGTGCGGTCGACCTCCGCCCTGATCGCCCCCTCCGGAAGCCCCGGCAGCCGGGCGTGCGACCAGGTGTGGTTGCCGATCTCGTGCCCCTCGGCGACGATCCGCCGCACCACCGCCGCGTTCGGCCGCACCTGCCTGCCGACGACGAAGAACGTGGCCCGCGCCCGCGTCGGCCGCAGCAGGTCCAGCAGCCGCGCGGTGTGCGGGCCGGGCCCGTCGTCGAACGTCAGCGCCGCGCACCGGGCCACGGCGCAGTCCACCGCCCGGGACGGGGTGGCCTGGGCCGTTCCCCGGGCCGGGCGCGGCTGCTGGGTCCGGTCCGCCGCCACATGGATCCGATGGTGGCCGTGTCCGCACGCCGATAACAGCGCCAGCCCGGCCCCCGCGGTCACCAGAACCGCCGTCGACCTGATCAGCACAGATCACCTCCGATGGCTCTCGCGCCACCGGAATACCCGCCCCGACCAGGACGAACCGGTCGTTCAGCGCAGCGGCCAGTCGGGCACCTGGGGCGGCAGGTCGGTGCTGACCCGCATCGGGAACTCCGCCGGGCGCTTCTCCAGGAACGAGGTGACCCCCTCGGCGGCGTCCGGGGACGCGCCCATCGCGGCCATCAGCCGGGAGTCGGCCTCGTGGGCGGTCCACGGGGTGGTCGCCGACAGGCCCGACCACATCAGCCGCCGGATCGCCGCCACCGACACCGCCGAGGTGTTGTCGGCGATCTCCCGGGCCAGCCCGTAGGCGGCCGGCAGCAGCTCGTCGGGCGCGTACACCCTGGAGACCAGCCGCCCCTCGAGCGCCTCCCGGGCGTCGAAGATCCGGCCGGTCGCCACCCACTCCATGGCCTGCGAGATGCCGACCACCCGGGGCAGGAACCAGCTCGAGGCCGCCTCGCTGACGATGCCGCGCCGCGCGAACACGAACCCGAACCTGGCCTTCTCCGACGCCAGCCGGATGTCCATCGGCAGCGTCATCGTCACCCCGACCCCCACGGCCGCCCCGTTGAACGCGGCGATCACGGGCTTGAGGCACCGGGCGATGCGCAGCGCCACCGTTCCGCCGCCGTCGCGGGGCGTGCCGTCCTCCAGCACGTCCTCACCGGCGAACATGTCCTGGCGCTTGTCCTTGTTGAACGTGTCGCCCCCGGCCTCCAGGTCGGCCCCGGCGCAGAACGCCCGCCCCGCCCCGGTCACCACGACCGCCCGCACCTCGTCGTCGGCGTCGATCCGGTCGAACGCGTCGAGCATCTCGTTGCGCATCGTGAACGTGTAGGCGTTCATCCGGTCGGGCCGGTTGAGCGTCACCGTGGCGATCCGGTCCTTCACCTCGTACTCGATCTCGGTGTACGTCACCGTGGGCCCTCCTCGTGTCTGGCGGCGCGCCGATCGAACGTGATTCTAGGATCACGTTCGCGCACCGTACGCGCGCGTCCGCGGGCGGCGCGCTAGCTGCGGGCGGCGGGGAACAGGCGGGTGGCCAGGTCGAGCCGCCACTGGTCGAGGGTGCCGGCGAAGTCCCCGGGCGGCACGGGAGCCAGGTGCTCGCCGTCGTTCCGCAGGCCGATGACCGTCTCGTCCCATCCGGTGGACCGTTCGCCGACGGCGGCGCGCAGGTCGTCCGGGGTGAGGGCGACGGTCGCGGGCACGTCGTCGCCGGACCGGGCCGCGGCGGCCAGGCGGAAGGCCAGCACCGCGAGGATCCGCGCCCACGCCTGGCCGAGGTACGGGGGCAGGCCGGTGACGGCGATCTCGGGCAGGCCGCGCGCCGACAGGCCCGAGGTCCGCAGCGTCAGCCCGGCGGGCTCCTCCCGGCCGGTGACGGTCACTGCGCCGTTCGTCCCCATGTCGGCACCGTACCGGGCGGATGGGCGGATTTCCCAACGGGACGCAAGCGACCGAACGTTCCCGCCCGACCGCTGGCCGTAACGTCCGGGGCGGAGTGACGTATGCCCTGCGGCAACCACCGCTCCAACGGCTTTCGGGTCGGCTAAGTTACGAGCGTGAACTGGGCCGTTGCGACGTACGACACCGCCTTCGGATACGTCTCCGCGCACGGCGCTCCGCTGGTCGACCTGCTCGATCCGCAGCCGGACGAGCGCATCATCGACCTGGGCTGCGGCACCGGGACGTTCTCGGCCGCCATCGCCGAGCGCGGCGCCACGGTGCTGGGCATCGACGGGTCGCCGGAGATGATCGCGCAGGCGGCGGCGACCTACCCGGACCTGTCGTTCGCGGTCGGCGACGCCCACGACTTCACCACCAGCGAGCCGTACGACGCGGTGGCCTCCAACGCCGCGCTGCACTGGATGACCCGCGACCCGGACGCGGTGATCAACGCCGTGCACGCCGCGCTGCGCCCCGGCGGCCGGTTCGTCGCCGAGATGGGCGGCGCCGGCAACTGCGCCGAGCTGATCGCCGCGATGCAGACCGCCTGGCGGATCTTCGGCCTGAACGAGCCCGAGCTGCCCTGGTACTTCCCCACGCCCGCCGAGTACGCCACCCGGCTGGAGAACGCCGGGTTCACCGTCCGGCTGCTGGAGTACTTCGACCGCCCCACCCGGATGACCGAGGGTCCCAACGGCGCCGCCGACTGGGTCCGGGTGTTCGCCGCCGGCGCGCTCAAGGAGGTCCCGCCGGAGATCGTCGAGCCCCTGCTGGCCCGCATCAACGAACTGGCCGCCCCCGCCCTGCGCCGCGAGTCCGGCTGGGTCGCCGACTACGTCCGCCTCCGCTTCGCCGCCGTCCGCAAGCCGGACGGCAGCACCCCCATGCCGGAGGGCCCGAACGCCCCCGGCCAGGGCGCGCCCCGAGGCGGCGCCCCGTCGGACGGCCCGGTCAACATCCGCACCCGCCCCACGGTCCCCCCGCAGGCCCCCGGCACCCCGCCCCCCACGGCACAGGCTCACGCCACCGCCCAGCAGCCGCCCACCGGCCCCGGCACACCCCCACACGGCACGCCGGGCACCGCCCACTCCAACGGGACGCCCGCCCCCGGTCAGCACCCGGCCGCACCCACGGGCGCCCCACACGCACAGCCACACGGCACGCCCACCGCAGGCCCGCATCCCACCGGCCCCAACGGGGCGCCCACCGCAGGCCGGCGTCCGGCCGCAGACGCCTCGCCTACGCAGGCGCACGGCACGCCCACGGCCACCGCCCAGCAGCCGGTCGGTCCCACCGACACGCCTTCTGCGCATCCCAACGGACCTGCGGGCGCACCCGCCGCACAGGCCACGCCCACGGCCACCGTCCAGCAACCGCCCGCGGGCGCGCCCTCCGCGCACCCCAACGGAGCGCCCGCCGGGCAGCAGCCGACCGTGCCTGTCGGCGCCCCGCACGCTCAGCCACAGGGAGCGCCCGCCGCCGGGCAGCCCTCGACCGCGCCGCAGCAGGCGGCCGGGCCTGCGGGTACTCCGCCGCACGGGACGCCTGCGGGTGTCCCGCACGGCGTTCACCAGCAGACGCCGCCCGCATCCGGGGCGGTCCCGCACATGGCCGGGGCCACCGCTCCCCAGCAGGTCCAGCCCGGTGCGACCGTTCCCCAGCCGGCGCATCCCCCCATGCCCGAGACCGGCATCCCGCCGGCGCAGGCGGCCAATCCCGCCGCGGCGGGCCACGCCCCGACCGCACCGCAGCAGGTGCCTTCGCCGCAGGCCGCCGTTCCGCCGATGCACGCGCACGGTGCCGTTCCGCCGGACGCGGCCGGCCCGGTGATGACGGCGCCGCCCGGTGGCCCGATGCCGCATCCGGGTGTCACCGAGACGGGACCGTTGCCTCCCGTTCCTCCGGTGGGGGAACCTCCGTCCGAATCCCCAGCGGCCCCCGGGCGCTGACCGGATCGCGATGTCCGAGACGGCACGGCTGTACGACGCGGCGGGCGACCGGCTCCAGGACCTGCCGCCGGGCCCGCTGCACCTGCACGTTCACGGGAACGGCCTGCGCGCCTTCGTCATGGCCGACGTGCTGCGCCGTGTCCTGGCCCGGCGGCGCCGCCGCGTGCTGACCACCCGTTCAGGCCCGCCCCCGCAGGACTGGAGGCCGGCCGACCACAACATCCCCGACTTCGACGAAGGCGACCCGGCGACCGCCCACGTGGTGATCGCCGAACGCCCGGTGCCCGCCTCTCACCTGGTCCTCACTCCGGCCCTGGAGCACGTCCCCGCGGACGCGGACCCGGTGACGCTGCGCCTGGCGATCCTGCGCACCCGGTACCGCGAGCCGGTGAACGTCGCCGAGGAACTGGAGGCCGCCCGTCCCCGGCTCGGGCGCTGGCGGACCCTCATGGCCCAGTGGGCCGACTCCCCCGGCAGGCCCCTCAACCGCCCCTACGCCGACGAGGCCGAAGCCGCCCTCACCGACGACCTCGACACCCCGGCCGCCCTGGCAATCCTGGAACGCCTGGCCGACGACCCCGACGTGGCCCCCGGCTCCAAGCTGGAGACGTTCATCCACCTGGACCTGCTCCTGGCCCTGGACCTGGTCAGCGAGATAGGCCGCCACTAACACCGGCTCCAGCAGCCTCCCGAGCCGCTCGTCGTTCCCACCGCGGAATGCGACATCAGAACGGGCCGCCCACCACCGCAAACCCGACCACCACCCACGGTTTCGCCCCCGGGAACCGTCCGTTCACGACGGGCGCTTACACCACACCCCCAGCGGAACGCGCACAACCGAGACAAATCCAAGCATCCCGAAGGACACACTCCCCTAACCGGCCACCCGTTAGCCAACCGTGACGCAACGAACCTCTTTTCCCGCCACATGCGTCTCTGTAAGCTTCGCTCCGTACCCCGCATCCCCAAGAAGCCGCATCCGATCAGGGGTTGGCATGCTCGCCCGGACCGTTCGGCCCCTAGGCCCCCTAGCCCTGGCCGGACTGATCACAGCCTGCGCCTCGAACCCCGCCGGCGGCACGTTCCGCCCCTCCGGCACCCTCACCGACCCGGCCGCGACCGCCGCCACCCCGGCAGCCCCCGAGGCCCTGCCCACCGAGCAGGTCGACGCCCAGGTCCTCCGCAGCTACGCCGCCTACCAGCAGGCCTACAAGAAGGCCTACGAGACCAACGACCCCTCCCATCTCCCCCCGGTCGCCACCGACCCCCTCCTCACCACCGTCACCGAGGACATCGAGAAGACCCGCGCCAAAGGCGAGATCTGGCGCTTCGTCAACATCTCCAACCCCCAGGTCTACGCCCGCTCCAAAGACGGCCGCACCGTCTACGTGGTCGACTGCATGCGCACCCTCGCCGCCTACCGCTACTCCACCAAAACCGGCAAACGCCTGGGATCCAGCAAGGGCGGGACTTACCGCTACCGGACGGCTGTCAAATACACATCGGGAACCTGGAAAGTTTCGAATACAAAGCGAGACAAGCCATGCTGACCTCACCGAGCAACACCCGGTCTCGCCAGAGCAGCGGCCAGCCACTTGTGAGCATACGTCACGGCATAGCACGCGCCGCTGCGGTAACGATCGCCAGTTCGACCGTTCTGTTGGGCAGTACGGTCATGGGCACATCGCAGTCTCACGCCGACCCATGCAGTGCGGGAGGGCAGGGCATTGGGTGCGGTGTGAGCGACGGAGGCTCGGGGTCCGGCACCGGCGGTACCGGCTCAGGAGGAGGTGGTGGCGGATCCACGGACATCCCGGAAGTAGACCAAAATGGCGAAGGCGGCCCAGGGGCCACCGACCCCGAGCCCGAACCGCCACCCGCGCCTGCAACACAGGACCTGGCCGAGCAGGCTCGTTCATCGGCGCAACTGCCGCTTCCCACGGTGCACACCGCACCGAGCAATAAAACTTTCGTCGGCCTCCGCACCAGGCTATGGGTGGACGGCTTCGAACCGGTGTCCACGGCACCGATCAGTGCGGGAGATCAAACCGTTGTCGCGACTGCGACTCCGAGCAGCGTGACCTGGCATCTGGGAGAGACGAGCATCATCTGCCAGAGCCCGGGCGGCAGGTCCAGCGACGCGTGCAGCTATGTGTTCCGCCGCTCCTCTACGAGCGCGCCCGGCGGCGCCCACCAGATCACCGCGACCATCACCTTCAATGTGACCTGGACGTGCACCGGGAGTGATTGCGACTCCCCGGGCGGAGCACTGGACCCCTTGACCAGCACATCATTGCCGCATCCTCTGGTCGTCAGTGAGATCCAGACCAACTCTCGGCCATGATGACGAGAGACTCCACTCGAGCGACGAACCGCAGGGGCCGGCTCATCGCCGTCACCCTGGCCGCGATCGCCGGCATCACAAGCTGCAGCGGCAGTGACGAGCGGCCCCGCACTCGTCAGGCGCCGACCACCTCACCTTCTCCCAGCGCACCTCCCCGCTACACGGCCGAGCACGTCAGGGCGCGTCTGCTGACACCGGAGGAAGTCGGCAAGGAAATCTTCAGCGCTCCGGTCGAGTTCTTGCCGTTCAAATCCAAGAAAGCCCCCTCCTGCTCACTGTCGGAAGTCAAGCTTCCAGGCGATCCTGAACTCATTTTCCGCCAGTTCGCCAACCGAACCCGGCGGGCGGCCGACGAGGTGCGCTATGCACAGTTGATCGCCCGCTTCCCCAGTCCGGCAGGTGCCGCCGAGGCCTACACGACACTGAGACAAAAGGCTCGTTCCTGCCCGGCGAAGCAGCATGTTCCGCCCAGGCGGGTGAGAAAGAATTTCACGCTGTTCCCACACGATGACACATGGCGGGTGAACGAGGACTCGCTCATGGGGTGGCAGCACCTGCGGGGCCTTGAGAGACAGGTCATACCCAGGAACTACACCAAGTACAACGTACTGCATTACATGTACGACTACGCGGTGCGCGGCAATCTCCTGATCGCGACGGCTTATTGGGAGCGGACGGAGCCTGACGGATCCGGTGAGCCGACGGCCGGGCGGGCCACCGAGATACTCACGAAGCAACTGCGCAAGTTGGGCTGACAGCCGCTCGATGTCAGCCTCTTGAATTCCCGGCTCCGGGAGGCTTTCGCCAGGCGTTATCTGGTCTCGGTCGCCGTTCCGCCGCGGATCACGAGTCTGACGAGTCAGGGTGGCCGTATGGGACTGTACGGTTTTCGGTGTAACTCCTGATCAAGGAGTGACACCTGATGACGACAACTGAAGCGAAGGCGGACGCCGCAGTGGCCAAGTCCGACGAGCCGGCCGGGGTCGACCAGGACCTGATCGGTCAGCTGGTGGCCCAAGCCCGCGGGCAAGGGCTGGATCTGACCGGTGAGGGTGGGCTGCTGCAGCAGCTGACCAAGCGGGTGCTGGAGTCCGCGCTCGAGGGCGAGATCACCGACCACCTCGGCTACGACAAACACGAACGGGCCGCCGTGGCCGGCGCCAACTTTCGCAACGGCCACCGGACCAAGACCGTCACCACCGAGGTCGGCCCGGTCGAGATCGACGTTCCCCGCGACCGTGAGGGCACGTTCGAACCGAAGATCGTCCGCAAACGGCAGCGCCGCCTGAGCGGGGTGGACGAGATGGTGCTGTCGCTGAGCGCCAAGGGCCTCACCCACGGCGAGATCTCCGCCCACCTGGCCGAGGTCTATGGCGCCAGCGTGTCCAAGCAGACCATCTCCACCATCACCGACAAGGTCATCGACGGCATGACCGAGTGGCAGAACCGGCCGCTGGACCCGGTCTACCCGGTGATCTTCCTGGACGCCATCCAGGTCAAGATCCGCGACGGCCAGGTCGCCAACCGTCCGATCTACGTGGCGCTGGCGGTCACCGTCGACGGCACCCGCGACATCCTGGGTCTGTGGGCCGGCGACGGCGGCGGAGAGGGCGCCAAGTACTGGCTGCAGGTCCTCACCGAGCTGCGCAACCGGGGGGTGGCCGACGCGTGCATGGTGGTCTGCGACGGGCTGAGCGGCCTGCCGGATGCGGTCGCGCACGTGTGGCCCCAGGCGCTGGTGCAGACCTGTATCGTCCACCTGCTGCGCAACTCCTTCCGCTATGCGGGACGCCAGGACTGGGACGCCATCGCCAGGGCGCTCAAGCCGGTCTACACCGCGCCGACCGAGTCGGCGGCGACCGAACGATGGCTGGAGTTCGCCGAGGAATGGGGGAGCAAGTACCCGGCGATCGTGCGGCTGTGGGAGAACGCCTGGGCCGAGTTCGTGCCGTTCCTGCAGTTCGACCCCGAAATCCGCACGGTGGTGTGCTCCACCAACGCGATCGAGTCGGTGAACGCCCGCATCCGCCGCGCGGTCAAGGCCCGCGGGCACTTCCCCAACGAGCAGGCCGCCCTCAAGTGCGTCTACCTGGCCATCATGAGCCTGGACCCCACCGGCACCGGCCGCCGACGCTGGATGAAGCGCTGGAAGCCCGCCCTGAACGCCTTCGACATCGCCTTCGAAGGCCGCCTGGCCGCAGCCCGAAACTAACCCGAACAAGATCCAGTTACACCGTTAACTGGACAGACCCGGCCGTATCGATCCGGGGGCGGCTGGGGCCGTTGTGAGCGGGTCGCTGCCTGAGGTGGTGGTTCTCGAGGGCTGACGGGGGCGGTGGCGGTGACCGGATCGGTCCGGGGTGGGGCCGGATCGGGACTGGTGGAGCGGGGGTGGGGGACGGGAGGGTGGGGGCATGACGCGAGCGGTTGTTGTGATCGATGTGCAGGAGTCGTTCCGGCGGCAGGAGATCTGGGCCGCCAGTTCCAATCCGGAGATCGTGGGGTCGGTCCGCCGGCTGGTCGAGGACGCCCGGGAACGGGGGGACCTGGTGGTCTGGGTCCTGCACGCGGAGCCCGGGTCGGGGACGGTGTTCGATCCGGCGTCGGGGTTCGTCCGGCTGATGGACGGGCTCGAGGTGCGGGACGGGGAGCCCGTGCTGACGAAGAGTTCGCACAATGCGTTCACGACCACGAACCTGCAGCAGGTGCTGACCCTGCGGGGCGTCCGGGAGGTCGTGGTGTGCGGGATCCGGACCGAGCAGTGCTGCGAGACCACCGCCCGGCTGGCCTCGGACCTGGGGTACGCGGTGACGTTCGTGGTGGACGCGACGGCCACGACGCCCATCCCGCACCGGGATGCGCCCAGGGACCGGCCGGTGGAGGAGGTGCTGGCCGACCCGCTGACGCTGGGGACGGACGAGATCATCGAGCGGACGGTGTACGCGCTGGCGGGACGGTTCGCGAAGGTCCGTACCGTTGGGGAGGTGGTGGCGACGGCACCGGTGGGAGGGTGACCTGATCGTGCGGAGGGTGGTCTTCCTGCTGGTCCCCGGGGTGCACCTGCTGGATCTGGCGGGGCCGGCGCAGGTGTTCTCGATGGCGGCGGACCTGGGGTTCGGGTACGAGCTGCGTTATGTGGCCGAACGGCCGGACGTCCTCTCGGCGCAGGGGATGACGCTGCAGGCCGAGACGCGGTGGCCGGAACTCGGGCCGGACGACCTCCTCCTGGTGCCGGGATGGCGGGCTCCCACGTTGCGGGGGCACGGGGGAATCGGGTGGGAGCTCGCCGCCCGGCTGGCCGAGCATCACGCCAGGGGCGGGACGGTCGCGAGCGTGTGCGCGGGGGCCGAGGCGCTGGGGCGGGCCGGGCTGCTGGACGGGCGGCGCTGCACCACCCATCACGCGCTGCAGGACGAGCTGGCCGAGCGGTATCCGAAGGCGACCGTGGTGCGGGACGTGCTGTTCGTCATCGACGACCGGGTGGTGACGTCGGCGGGGATCGCCAGCGGGATCGACCTGGCGCTGCATCTGGTGGCGGTGCGGCACGGGCCGGGGGCGGCGGCGCGGGTGGCCCGGTCGATGGTGGTGTACGCGCGGCGGAACGGGGAGGAGCCGCAGGCCAGCGTGATGCTGCGGCACCGGGCCCACCTCAGCGACGTGGTGCACCGGGTGCAGGACGTCATCGACGCGCGGTTCACCGAACGGCTGACGCTGGCGGAGCTGGCCGCCGCCGCGGGGATCGGTGAACGCACGCTGACCAGGGCGTTCGTCCGGGCGACCGGGCTGACGCCGCTGCGCTACCAGCAGTTGCTGCGGCTGGAACGGGCCGAGCACCTGATCGGGCAGGGCGCCACGGTGGAGGCCGCCGCCCGGGCGGTCGGGTTCCAGGACGCCCGGATGCTCCGCCGCCTGCGCTCCCGCGCGGAACGGCGTGGGCCGGGGGACGAGGGTCAGACCAGGCGGCGGGAGGCCACCACGATGCCGTCCTCGTCGCTGTAGAGCCAGTGGCCGGGGGTGAACTCGGCGCCCCCGAACCTGATCGGGATGTCGACCTCGCCCGCGCCCGCCTTGGCGCTCTTGCGCGGGTTGGAGCCCAGCGCCTTGATGCCGAGGTCCAGGGTCCGCAGGGTGGCGACGTCGCGGACCGCCCCGTGGATCACCACGCCGGACCAGCCGTTCTCCACCGCGGACGCGGCGATCATGTCGCCCATCAGCGCGGAGGCCAGCGAGCCGCCGCCGTCCACGACCAGCACCCGTCCCTCGCCGGGACCGTTCAGCACCTGCTTGACCAGGGCGTTGTCCCGGTGACAGCGCACGGTCGCGATCGGCCCGGCGAACGCCGTGCGGCCCCCGTACTGCCGGAACTGGGTCTGGCAGCTGGCCAGCTCGGCGTCGAACTCGTCGATCAGATCGGCGGTCGCGAACTCCATGGCGCAGAGCGTACTCCCCGGCGATCAAACGCCCCCGGCCGGGGCGGCCGACAACGGCCACGACCGCCGTGCGCGAAAACCCTGACAGGACATGGCCGCCCAAGGTAGGAAATCGACGACGCCCCCGCGCGCGATCACGCAGAGATGATCGGGCGGCGCCGCTCCCGAGGAGGTGCCTCGTTGAGGCCGAACGACGTGTTCGAACCGCTGCTCCCCGACGACCCCGCCCAGCTCGGCGGGTACCGGGTCCTGGCGCGGATCGGGGCGGGCGGGATGGGCCGGGTGTACCTGGCCGCCACCCAGAGCGGGCGACGGCTCGCGATCAAGGTGGTGCGGCCCGAGTTCGCCGACGATCCGGAGTTCCGGCGCCGGTTCCGCCAGGAGGTCACCGCCGCGCAGCGGGTGCAGAGCCTGTACACCGCGCCCGTCATCGACGCCGACCTCGACGGGCCCCGGCCGTGGATGGCCACCGCGTACGTGCCCGGTCCGTCGCTGGCCGCGGTCGTCGCCGGGAACGGGCCGCTGGCGCCGCAGACGGTGCGGCCGCTGGCCGCCGGGGTGGCCGAGGCGCTGGAGGCGATCCACCGCGCCGGGATCATCCACCGCGACCTCAAGCCGTCCAACGTGCTGCTCGCCGAGGACGGCCCGCGAGTGATCGACTTCGGGATCGCCCGCGCCGCCGACGCCACCCCGCTGACCCGCACCGGGGTACGGATCGGCACCCCGCACTTCATGGCGCCCGAGCAGGCCCTGGGCCGCCCGTCCACCCCGGCCGTGGACGTGTTCGCGCTGGGCGTGCTGGTGTTCTTCGCCGCGACCGGCCGGTCCCCGTTCGGTGAGGGGCCGGACCCGGCGGTGCTGTACCGCATCGCCCGGGAGGAGCCCGACCTGACCGGCTGCCCGGACGACCTGCGCCCGCTGATCGAACGCTGCCTGCGCAAGGACCCGGCGGCCCGGCCCGCGCTGCGCGAGCTGATGGACGAACTCAACCCGGGCGGCGCCGCCCCGGAGCCCGGCTGGCTGCCGTCCGAGGTGACGCGGCTGCTGGCCCCCTTCTCCGCCGCCCCTCCCCCGCCGACCGGCGCGTTCGCGGGACCGCCCGGCACGCCCCCGACGGCTCCGGTGCATCCCGTCCCGGGAACGCCGCCGGGCGGCCACGGCATGAGGTCGGGACTGCTGGTGGCGGCCGGCGCCGGGATGGCGGCGCTGCTGCTGGTGCCGGCGCTGGCCTTCGTCGCCTTGTCCGGCGACTCCGCTTCAGAGGATCCGGGGAGGGCGGACGCGAGCGCCTCCGCCCCCACCGCGGCTCCGCGGCCGGGCGCGAACGGGGGCGGGGACGACGGGACCCAGCCGTCTCCCCCGCCGTCCCCGCGTCCACGGCCGACGGGGGAACCCGTTCACCTGGCCGATCTGACGCCGCGCGGGGACTCGCTGCTCGTCGGCAGGTGGTCGACGCTCGGCAAGGCCTACCCCGAGAGCCTCGGCGTCGCCGCCGGATGCGACGGCGAGAACACCCGGGAGGCGGTCTTCGACCTGGGGGGACCGCATCGGTTGTTCGTCGCCGACGTCGGCGTGGACGACACCGCGACCGGATCGGACCGTGATGAGGAGGTCCGCTTCGTGGTGTACGCCGACCGCGACCAGGACGGAAGGGCGGACGAGGACGAAGAGATCGGTGTCAGGGCCGCCCGGCACCGTCTCCCGGGCCACATCGAGGCCGACCTGGGCGGCGCCGACTCCGTCATCCTCTACATGGAGACCGCCGACATCTGCCTGCCCAAGGCGGCCGCCTTCTGGGGAACGCCTCGCGTCTACAAGTGACCGGGGTCAGGTGTCGGGGCCGTCGGTGGGGCGGCCGATCAGGCGGGACAGGACGATGGAGGTCTTGGTCTGCGCGATGTTGGGCTCGCGGCGCAGGCGTTCCAGGGTCTCCTCCAGATGGGCGATGTCGCGGGCCCGCAGGTGGATGAGCGCGTCGGCCTCGCCGGTGACGGTGTAGGCGGCGATGACCTCGGGATGCTTGCGGACGCTCTCGTAGGTCTCCTCCGGTGACCGGGCGCCGTCGTAGAAGATCTCGATGAACGCCTCGGTGGTCCAGCCCAGCGCGGCCGGGTCGACCACCGCGGCGAAGCCGGTGATGACGCCCTCCTCGCGCAGCCGGTCGACCCGGCGTTTGACGGCGGGCGCCGACAGCCCGATCGCGTCGCCGATCTGGGCGAACGAGGCCCGGGCGTTCTCCAGCAGATGTGCAACGATCCGGCGGTCAAGCTCGTCAAGACGCAACGAACACCAGCTCCGAAGTCGGTATCGGCAATTGGTCTGCCCCCTGGCCCGAACATACGCTGGACCCGGGCCCGTGACCAGCCGCCGGGTCCGCAGCACCGGGCCGATCCCCGGTGCCGACAGTCATCGCCCGGCCACGGTTCGGCCGGCGGACCGCCGGAGGAGCATCGTGACGCGTACCCAAGCGCTGCGTGCGCTGTCGGAGGAGCACAGCGCCCATAACTACCACCCGCTGCCGATCGTGATCGCGGAGGCCGAGGGCGCCTGGGTGACCGACGTGGAGGGCCGCCGCTACCTGGACATGCTGGCCGCGTACTCGGCGGTCAACTTCGGGCACCGCAACCCGCGGCTGATCGCCGCCGCGCAGCGCCAGCTGGAGCGGGTGACGCTGGTCAGCCGGGCGTTCGACCACGACCAGTTCGGGCCGTTCGTCAAGGAGCTGGCCGAGCTGGCCGGCAAGGACATGGTGCTGCCGATGAACAGCGGCGCCGAGGCCGTGGAGACCGCGCTCAAGGCCGCCCGCAAGTGGGGGTACGAGGTCAAGGGCGTGCCCGCCGACGAGGCCAACATCATCACCTTCGAGGGCAACTTCCACGGCCGGACCACCACGATCATCAGCTTCTCCACCGACCCGGACGCCCGGAACTCCTACGGCCCCTACACCCCCGGCTTCCGCACCGTCCCGTACGGGGACGTCGACGCCCTCAAGGCGGCGATGGACGAGGCCACGGTCGGGGTGCTGATCGAGCCGATCCAGGGCGAGGCGGGCGTGAACGTGCCGCCCAGCGGGTTCCTCACCGCGGTGCGGGAGCTGTGCAGCGCGGGCGGGGCGCTGATGATCGCCGACGAGATCCAGTCGGGGCTGGGCCGCACCGGCACCACGTTCGCGGTCGAGCACGAGAACGTCGTCCCCGACATGTACCTGCTGGGCAAGGCGCTCGGCGGCGGGATCCTGCCGGTGTCGGCGGTGGTCGCCGACGCCGACGTGCTGGGGGTGTTCCGGCCCGGCCAGCACGGCTCCACGTTCGGCGGCAACCCGCTGGCCTGCGCGGTGGCCCGCGAGGTGATCGCGATGCTGCGGACCGGCGAGTACCAGGAGCGGTCCCGGGTGCTGGGCGCGCACATGCACGAGCGGCTCGGCGCGCTGCCCGGCGACGCGGTCCGCGAGGTCCGCGGGCGCGGCCTGTGGGCCGGGGTGGAGCTGAACGGCAAGGCCCGCCCGGTCAGCGAACGGCTGATGGAGCTGGGCGTGCTGGCCAAGGAGACCCACGAGACGACGCTGCGGCTGGCCCCTCCGCTGGTGGTCGAGAAGGACGACCTGGACTGGGCGCTGGACCAGCTGGAGATCGCGCTGCGCGACTGAGCGCGCCCGCCCCAGGTCCCGGAAACGCCCCTACGCCAGACCCCGGTACCGGCCCTCGAAGAACAGCAGCGGCCGGGCGCCGGGGTCCGGCGTGTCCACCGCCAGCACCTCGCCGACGACGATGCTGTGGTCGCCGCCCTCGTGCACGGCGTGGGTGCGGCACTCCAGCGACGCGACCGCCTCGGTGAGGATCGGCGCCCCGGTCTGCGGGCCGCGCTTGAACGGGTGCTCGCCGAGCCGCCCGTCGTCCAGCGGCCGGCCGCGCGTGGCGAACCAGGTGGACAGGTCCTGTGCGCCCTCCGGCAGCACCGACACCGCCCACTGCCCCGAGCGCAGCACGGCGTCGTGGAAGCGCGCGACCTTCTCGGCGCAGAACAGCACCAGCAGCGGGTCCAGCGACACCGAGGTGAAGGCGTTGACCGTCATGGCGTGGTCGACCCCGTCGGCGACGGTCGAGACGATGGTCACGCCGGTGGCGAACCGGCCGACCACCCGGCGGAACTCGGCGGTGTCCACCGGTGGGGGGAGGGCATTGTCGTTCACGATGCAACAACACTACCCAGGCGCCCCAGTGGCACCGCGGGTCAGCCCCGGCCGCGCAGCCCCGGCCCCACCAGCCAGGATCCGGCGGGGGCGGCGGACCGGGTGACCGCGACGGCCAGCCCGCCGCTCACCATCCCCCCGACCAGGAACACGTAGCCCGCCAGGTCGCCGGCGATGAGCAGGTCGCCCTCGGAACGCTCCGCGGACGCCAGGATCACCACGGCCATCCAGGTCGTCCACGGCGTCGCCGCGCCCAGCTTGCCGCCCATCCCCCAGCCCGCCAGCCGGCAGACCGCGAAGTTCACCGCGACCAGCGCGAGCGCCGCGACCGGGACCGTCCCGGCGGACCAGCCGTAGTGCAGGGAGCCGACGACGCCGAGCAGCACGCCCAGCAGCGCCAGCACCCCGTAGGCCGCGCCGGCGACGACCGCCGCCTCCCGCCCGGACGCCGGCGCCGCCGGGGGCGGTGCCGGCGCGCCGTCGTCCTTGGTCAGCGGCACCCCGCCGTTCGGCTTCTCGTCCACGGCCACCGAGGGTATCGGCCCGTCATTCCAGCCCGGGCAGCCCGGCGAACAGGCCGCTCTCCCGCCCGTCGGCCGCCCTCGGCCCGCCCGGCCCGTCCAGCAGCGTGTAGTACTCGGCGCCGAACGCCTGCTGGCCGATGTTGTTGGACAGCGCGAAGAACGGCCCCACGTCCTCGGCCGCCACGGTGATCTGGGTGCGGTGCGCGCGCAGCGCCGCCAGCTTGGCCGGCAGGTGGGCGCGGGCGTCCACCACCGTGGTCACCTGGTCGTCGGGCACCCCGTAGCCGAGCTGGTCGATGCTGGTGACCCGCTTGAACGGGTGCCGGGACTCGCGCATCAGCGCGATCGACCGGGCCAGCACCGTGCGGGGCGTGGCGGTGGCGTAGAGCTTGGCGGCCCGCCACGGCTCGCCCCGGCCGTGCGCCGGGTCGGCGGCCAGCTCGCGGGCCCGCAGCGTCACCCGGTGCGCCTGGATGTGGTCGGGATGCCCGTAGTGGCCGTGCTCGTCGTAGGTGACGATCACCTGCGGCCGCACCTCGCGGATGACCGGGACCAGCTCGGCGGCGGCCTCGTCCACGTCGGCCCGCCAGAAGCAGCGGGGGTGGTCGTTGGACGGGGCGCCCATCATGCCGGAGTCGCGCCACCGGCCCGGACCGCCGAGGAAGCGCTGGTCGGTCACCCCCAGCGCGGAGCACGCCTCGGCCAGCTCCCCGATCCGGAACTCGCCCAGCCGGTCCTCCTTGTCGGAGGCCAGATGGCGCAGCTCGTCGGGGACGATCTCGCCCTCCTCGCCGAGCGTGCAGGTGACCAGGCAGACGTGCGCGCCCTCCGCGGCGTACTTGGCCATGGTGGCGCCGGTGCCGATCGACTCGTCGTCCGGGTGGGCGTGGACGAACAGAATCCGCCGCTCCGTCTCGCTCATACGCCGACCCTACTCAGGGCGCCGGAACGACATGTCGGCTGGTCCCTTCGCTGCCACCGCCGCCGGCGCCGCCGCCGCTCCCGCCGGTGCCGCCGGTGTCGCCCCCGCCGTCACCGCCGGTGCCCCCGCCGCCGGTGTCGCCGCCGCCCGTGTCGCCGCCGCCGTCGCCCCCGCCGGACGGCGGGCTGGTCGGCACGGTGGTCGGCGGGGCCGTGACGGTCGGGTCGCCGGTGGGCGGCGCGGTCTGCCCGCCGGTGGGCTCGGGCGCCGGCTCGGTGTAGGTGGGCTCCTGCGTCTCCTCCGGCTCCTGCGGCGGGAGCTGCGGCTGCTGCTCCTCGACGGTGCTGGAGACGGTCGGCGACGGGGTGGGCGTGCCGGACGGATCGTCGCCGCGCGCCGCGTACACCAGGCCGCCGATCAGCAGCAGCACGCCCGCGACCGCCGCGACCGTGGCGATGACCGGGCCCCTGGACCTGCCGTCGCCGGAACGGCCCGGCGGCTGCGGGTAGCCGGGGACGCCGGGCAGCGTGCCCTCGCTCACCGCGGCGTACCGGCCCCTGGGGTGGGTGTCCTGCCCGGCCAGCTGCTGCCCCTCGGCCAGCACCTCGGTGGGCAGCTCGCCGCCCGCGGCGACCGCGCCCGCGCCCATCGCGGCGGCCATCTCGGGGCCGGCGATCCGGGTGGCCTCGGGCGCGGCCGGCTCGTCGAGGCGGGTCGCGTCGGCGGCCGGAGGAGCGGGGGGCACCGCGCCCGCCACCGGGCCTCCCCCGCCGATCAGCCGCATCATCAGCGCCTGCGCGGTGGGCCGCGCCTGCGGGTCCTTGTTCAGGCACTCGCGGATCAGCCCGGCCAGGTCGTCCGGCACCCCGGTCAGGTCCGGCTCCTCGTTCAGCAGCCGGTTGATCACCGCGGGAATGGTGTCCTGGCCGAACGGGGGCCGCCCGGTCGCCGCGAACACCATCGTCGAACCCCACGAGAACACGTCCACCGCCTCGGTCAGCGCCGAGCCCATCACCTGCTCGGGCGCCATGTAGGCGGGGGTGCCGATGGCCTTGGTGCTGGCCGCCGAGCCCGGGTCCAGGGCGCGCGCGATGCCGAAGTCGATCACCCGGGGGCCGTCCGGCGCCATCAGCACGTTGTGCGGCTTGAAGTCGCGGTGCACGATCCCCGCCTGGTGGATCGCCACCAGCGCGGTCATGGTGCCGATGGCCAGCCGGTCCAGGGCGGCGCCGGCCCGCGGGCCCTCCTCGGTGACCAGCTTCTGCAGCGACTTGCCCGGCACGAACTCGCTGACGATGTACGGCCGGTCCCCGGCCACGTCCGCCTCCAGCACCTGGGCGGTGCAGAACCGGGCGACCTGCTTGGCCGCCTGGACCTCGCGCACGAACCGGGCGCGGGCGGTCTCGTCCTCGGTCAGGTCGGCCCGCAGCAGCTTGATGGCGACCTTGGTCCCGTCGGCCGCCAGGCCGAGGTAGACCACGCCCTGGCCGCCTTCGCCGAGACGCTCGACGATCTCGTAGGTACCCAGCCGCCGCGGATCACCCGGCTGCAGCTCCGGCATCGACCACTCCTGTACGCGAGGACCTAGGGGCAGAACCTCCGAAACTACCGGAGGGGCGGGCGCGGTGACGCGCCCTCGAAGGAGTGGACGGCGATCATGGGGGTGTCGTTCGCCTCATCCGGCATCACATTCCCCGATCGGCGTCCGTCATGCCCGTTCCCGGCCCGCCCGAGGGGGCTGGCAGACTCGGACCATGACCATCAGCTTCCCACGGCAGAGTGCCCGTACCCGCCGGTTCACCCTGGGCGTCCCGCGCGGCTTCCAGATCGCGCCCGACGGCTCCGTCCTGGCGTTCCTGCGCACCAGGTCGGGCACCGACCCGGTCACCTGCCTGTGGACGCTGGACCTGGCCACCGGGACCGAACGGCTGGTCGCCGACCCCGCGGAGCTGCCCGTTCCGGGTGAGGAGAATCTGCCCCCGGAGGAACGCGCCCGCCGCGAACGGGCCCGCGAGCAGGCCGGCGGGATCGTCGGGTTCGCCGCCGACCGGGAGCTGCGGACGGCGGCGTTCGCGCTGGGCGGGCAGCTGTTCCTGGCCGACCTGCGGGAGGGCGCGGTGCGGGCGCTGCCGGCCGCGACCCCGGTGTTCGACCCGCGGCCGGACCCGTCCGGGCGGCGGGTGGCGTACGTGTCGGGGCGGACGCTGCGGGTCGTCGGCGTGGACGGCGGCGGCGACCGGGCGCTGGTGCGGCCGGAGAGCGACCAGGTCTCCTACGGGCTCGCGGAGTTCATCGCGGCCGAGGAGATGGGCCGGATGCGCGGCTACTGGTGGTCGCCGGACGGGGCGTCGCTGCTGGTGGCGCGGGTGGACGAGACCCCGGTGACGCGCTGGCACATCGCCGACCCCGCCAACCCCGACCGCCCGGCGACCGAGGTCGCCTACCCGGCGGCGGGCACCCCGAACGCGTACGTGGCGCTGTACCTGATCTCGGTGGAGGGCGACCGCAGGCCGGTGGTGTGGGACCGCTCGGAGTTCCCGTACCTGGTCACCGCCGTGTGGGACCGGCACGGCCCGCTGGTCGTGGTGCAGTCGCGGGACCAGCGGGTGATGCGGGTGCTGACGGTGGACCCGGCCGGCGGCGACACCTCCGTGCTGCACGTCTCGCACGACCCGGTCTGGCTGGAGATCGTTCCCGGGGTGCCCGCCCGCACCGGTGACGGCGCGCTGGTGTGGACGGTCGAGGACGCCGAGACCGACACCCGGCGGCTGACCGTGGGCGGCGAGCCGGTCACCCCGGCGGGCCTGCAGGTGCGCTCGGTGCTGGGCGTGGAGGGCGACTCGGTGCTGTTCACCGCCTCCGAGGAGCCGACCGAGGTCCACGTGTGGTCGTACGCGCCGGGCGAGCTGACCCGGCTGAGCGAGGGGCGGGGGGTCTTCGGCGGGGTCCGTTCGGGCAAGGTCACGGTGCTGACCGCCTCCCGGCTCGACCGCGACGGCGTCGAGGTGCGGGTGACGGCGCCGGGCGGCTCGCACGAGATCGCCTCCCGCGCGGAGACCCCGGTGATCACCCCGTCGGTGCACCTGCTGAACGCCGGGGAACGGCAGGTCCGCACCGCGATGCTGCTGCCGGCCGGATGGAAGCCGGAGGACGGGCGGCTGCCGGTGCTGATGGACCCGTACGGCGGGCCGCACGCCCAGCGGGTGCTGGCGGTGCGCCGCGCCTACAACGAGGCCCAGTGGCTGGCCGACCAGGGCTTCGCGGTCGTCATCGCCGACGGGCGGGGCACCCCGGCGCGGGGCGTGCGCTGGGAGCGCGCGATCCACGGCGACTTCGCCGGCCCGGTGCTGGAGGACCAGATCACCGCGCTGGAGGAGGCCTCCCGCCGGTTCCCCGACGCCCTGGACACCGGCCGGGTGGGGATCCGCGGCTGGTCGTTCGGCGGCTGGCTGGCGGCCCTGGCGGTGCTGCGCCGCCCGGACGTGTTCCACGCGGCCGTGGCGGGCGCCCCGGTGACCGACTGGCGGCTGTACGACACCCACTACACCGAGCGCTACCTGGGCCACCCCGACGAGGAGCCGGAGAACTACGTCCGCAACTCCCTCATCGAGGACGCGCCCCGGCTGGAACGCCCGCTGATGCTCATCCACGGCCTCGCCGACGACAACGTGGTGGCCGCCCACACCCTCCGCCTGTCGTCGGCCCTGCTGGCGGCCGGACGCCCGCACACCGTCCTGCCGCTGTCGGGGGTCACCCACATGACCCCCCAGGAGGTCGTGGCGGAGAACCTGCTCCACCTGCAGGTCGACTTCCTCAAGACCCACCTCGGGTAATCCGCCCGGGCGGTCACCCGTCGCTCGTGCCGTGCCAGGACCTCCACAGCGCGGCATAGGGGCCACCGGCCCTGATGAGGTCGTGGTGGGAGCCGAGTTCGGTGATGCGGCCGTTCTCGACCACCGCGACGCGGTCGGCGTCGTGGGCGGTGTGCAGGCGGTGCGCGATGGCGACCACGGTACGGCCGTGCAGGACGGCCGCCAGCGAGCGTTCCAGCCTGCGGGCGGCCCGCGGGTCCAGCAGGGAGGTGGCCTCGTCCAGGACCAGGGTGTGCGGGTCGGCCAGCACCAGGCGGGCCAGGGCGAGCTGCTGGGCCTGGGCCGGGGACAGGGCGTGGCCGCCGGAGCCGACCACGGCGTCCAGGTCCGGGCCGTCCCAGTCGACGGCCTCCAGCGCGGCGCGGACCTGGTCGTCGGTGGCGTCGGGACGGGCCATCACCAGGTTGTCGCGCAGCGTGCCGCGGAAGACGTGCTGCTCCTGGGTGACCAGGGCGACGTGGCCGCGCAGCTCGTCCAGCGGCAGGTCGGTCAGCGGCACCCGGTGCCCGGCAGCACCGTCGGCGCCGACCGTGACCGCGCCGGTGCGGGGGCCGTGGACGCCGGCCAGCAGCCTGCCGAGGGTGGACTTGCCGGCGCCGCTGGGGCCGACGACCGCCAGCCGCTCCCCCGGCCGCAGCGCCAGGTCGACGCCGTGCAGGACGTCCCGGCCGGTGCGGTACGCGTACCGGACGTCACGGGCCTCCAGCGCGGGCTCCCCGGAGATCTCGGGCGCGCCGCCCGCCGAGGGGGCGCGGTCCGGCGGCACGTCGCCGACGCCCAGCAGCCGGGCCAGGGCGGCGCCGCCGAGCTGGAGCTCGTCCAGCCGGCTCAGCACCCGCTCCAGCGGCCCGGCGAGCTGCTGGACGTACAGGACGGCGGCGGTGACCTGCGCCAGCGACGCCCAGCCGTGGACGTGGAAGATCCCGCCGGCCAGCAGGGTCAGGCTCACCTGCAGGCCGAGCGCCAGGGTGATGCCGGGGAAGTACACCGTGCGCAGGCGCAGGGTGTACCGCTCGCAGGCCCAGCTGGCGGCGATGTCGGCGTCGGTCCGCCGGTGCCGCCGCTCCCGCAGGCCGAACGCCTCGATGGTGCGGGCGCCGACGACGGTCTCGGCGAGCCCGTCGGTGAGGGTCGCCCAGGCCTCGTTCTCCCGCAGGTAGCCGTTCCGGGCGCGGGCCAGGTACCAGCGGGTCACCAGCCAGTACAGCGGCACCGCGACCAGGCCCGGCAGCACCAGCAGCGGCCCCACCAGGATCACCGCGCCGGCCGTGAACGCGATGATCACCAGCGAGATCAGCGTGTCCGGCACCGCGAAGCGGACCACGTTGGCCAGGCTCCCCACGTCCCGGGAGGTACGGCTGACCAGGTCGCCGGTGCCCGCGCGCTCCACCACCGACAGCGGCAGCGCCAGCACCCGCTCCACGAACTCCTCGCGCAGCTCGGCCAGCACCTGCTCGCCGAGCCGGGTCGAGGCGTAGTACGCCTGCCGCTGGAGCACCCCCTGGGCGACCAGGAACACCGCGATGGCCAGGGCCACCCCGTCGGCGGCGGCGCGCCCGTCGGACACGTCCTCCACCAGGTCGCCCAGCAGGCGCGGCACGACCAGCCCGGCCGCCGCCGCCAGGGCGTGCAGCGCCAGCGCACCGGCCAGCGCGCGGGGATGCCGCAGCGCCAGCCGCCGCGCGTACGCGCGCACCTGGCGGGGCGTGGCCACCGGCAGGATCTGTGCGCTCATCGCCGCTCCTCACGCCGTCCCGGAGACCCGGTCGGCGTCCTCGTTCCTGGTCACCGCCGCCGCGTAGCGCGGCTCGGCGTCGAGCAGGTCGCGGTGCGCGCCCTCGGCGACCACCACGCCGTCCTCGACGAACACCACGTGCTCGGCCCGGTCGAGCATCAGCGGGCTGGTGGTGCACACCAGCGTGGTGCGGCCCGCCCGCGCCCTCCTCAGCCGTTCGGCGATCCGGGCCTCGGTGTGCGCGTCGACCGCGCTGGTCGGCTCGACCAGCACCAGCACCTCGGGGTCGGCGGCCAGTGCCCGGGCCAGCCGCAGCCGCTGCTGCTGCCCGCCGGAGAACTCCCGGCCCGCCTCCACGACATGGGCGTCCCGTCCGACCGCGGCCACGATGTCCTCCGCCGACGCCGCCGCGATCGCCGCGTCCAGGTCCCGGCCGGGGTCTCCGCAGGAGAGCGTGTCGGCGAGCGGCCCGGACAGCAGAACGTCCTCGTTGACCGCGACGATGATCCGTTCCCGAAGGCGGGCCAGGTCCCGCAACGGCACCCCGCCATAGGTGACGTCGACGTCGCCGGCCTTGTCCGCCTCGGTGTACCGGCCCAGCCGGTCGGCGATGGCGCGGGCGTCGGCGGCGGACGCGGCGGCCAGCGCGGTCAGCCGGCCGTGCCGGACCACCAGCCCGGAGAGGGGGTCCACCAGGTCGGCCGGGCGGGCCGGCTCCCGGGTGCCCTCGCCGTCCGGTTCGGGGTCCAGCGCCAGCAGCGCGACGACCCGGCTCGCGGCGACATGCCCTTTGGTGAGCTTGTCGGCGGCCTCCCCCAGCGTCGCCATGGGAAGGACCAGGAACACCGCGTACCCGTACACGGTGACCAGCTCGCCGGGGCTCATCGCGCCCGCCAGCGCGGACCGCGCCCCCAGCCACACGACCGCCACGGTCAGCAGTCCCGGCAGCAGCACCTCCGCGCCCGCCAGCATCGACTCCGCACGGGCCACGTCCACCCCGGCCCGCCGGACCCGCTGGGACTGGTCGCGGTACCGGGCGGCGAACAGGTCCTCCCCGCCGACGCCGCGCAGCACCCGCAGGCCCGCCACGATGTCGGTGGCCCGGGTGTTCAGGTCGCCGACCAGCTCCCGCAGCCGCCGGGTGTGCCGCCGGTACGGGCCCAGCAGCGGCGCCGCGACCAGCAGGACCACCGGCACGCCCGCCAGCACGACCAGGCCCGGGCCGGGGTCCGTGGCCAGCATCAGCCCGATCACCGCCACGATCACGACCACCGAGGAGGTGCCGCGGATCACGATGTCCAGCGCGTCCCCGATGTGCGACACGTCGGTGACGCCGACGCTGACCACCTCGCCGGTGCTGATCCGGCGGGACAGGGTGGCGCCGAGCCGGGCGGCCTGCCGGGTCACCACCTGGGTGGTGCGGTACGCCGCCGCCAGCCAGCAGAACACCGCCCGCCGGTGCCGCATCGCCCCCGCCGCGGCCTGCAGCCCGAACAGTCCCAGCAGCACCGCCGACCAGGCCAGCAGCGCGCCGGTGTCCCGGGCGGCCACGCCCGCGTCGATCGCCCGGCCGATCGCCAGGGGGATCAGCGCCAGCGCGGCCATCCACACCACGCCCCAGCCGATGCCGCGCAGCAGCGGCCCGGCCTGCGTACGCGCCAGCCACCACAGATATCGCCCCGGGGTGCGATGGTCGGGGACTCCCGGATCGGCGGCCGGTAGTGCATCCTTCACGCAGCGACCCTAGGCAGGCCCGTCGCCGGAAGACGAACGGTTTTCCGGCGGCCCCTGGCACTCGCCGCAGGCCGCGCGCGTTGGTGACAAGCGAGGGGAAGGAGGTAAGGTCAAGGGCATGCGGAGCGGCCCCCAGACCCTTCGCGACGACGCCGCTCCAGAGCCGGGGCCTCCGGCGGCCGGTCCCGAGCCGCTGCCCGGCACGGCCACCCGTGTGGCCGGTGACGCCATGCCGAGCCGTTACCCGAGCCATGCTTATGCCCATGCCGAGCCTGCCTGCGGGCCAGCGCCCGCGCCGACCATCCGAAGGCCTTTAGTGAGCACGACCAGCGACCACCCCACCACGGTACTGCCCGGGATCGACGGCAGGCTGCGCCTGCTGCTCATCGAGGACGATCCCGGGGACGCCTTCCTGGTCGAGGAGCTGCTGGCCGACTCCGGGCTGGACGTGGAGATCCTGCACGCCCGCACGCTGGGCGAGGCGCGGCGGCGGATGTCGGGCCGCATCCACTGCGTGCTGGCCGACCTGTCGCTGCCCGACGCCGGCGGGCTGGAGCTGCTGCAGGAGGTGCTGTCGCTGACCGACCGGGCCGCGGTGGTGGTGCTGACCGGACTGGCCGACGCCCACCTGGGGGTCCGGGCGGTCGCCCTGGGCGCCGAGGACTACCTGGTCAAGGGCGAGGTGGACGGGCCGCTGCTGGCCCGTGCGATCCGGTACGCGATCGAGCGCAAGCGGGCCGAGGAGAGCGAGCGCCGGCTGGTCGAGGCGCGCATCGTCAGCCGGGAGAACGCCCGGCTGGAGCGCGGCCTGCTGCCGGTGCCGCTGATCGACGACGAGGCGCTGCGGCACCACGCCCGCTACCGGCCGGGCCGCCGCCGGGCGCTGCTGGGCGGGGACTTCTACGACACGGTGCAGACCGACGACGGGTCGGTGCACCTGATGATCGGCGACGTGTGCGGGCACGGCCCCGACGAGGCCGCGCTGGGCGTGTGCCTGCGGATGGCCTGGCGCACCCTGGTGCTGGCCGGGCACACCGGCGGGCAGCTGCTGGCCACCCTGAACACCGTGCTCGGGCACGAACGGCGCAGCGACGAGCTGTTCACCACGGTCTGCACGATCACCGTGGACCCGTCGCTGCGCACCGCCCGGATGCACCTGGCCGGGCACCCGCCGCCGCTGCTGCTGGCCGGGGACGAGGTGGCCGCCGTTCCCGACGAGCCGTCCGGCCCCGCGCTGGGGCTGCCGACCGACCTGGTGGACGCCGGCGCCTGGCCGGCCGCCGAGATCGCGCTGCCCGCCTCGTGGGGGCTGCTGCTGTACACCGACGGGCTGATCGAGGGCCGGATCGGGGAGGGCTCGGTGCGGCTGGGCACCGAGGGCCTGGTGACGCTGGCCCGGGACGCCCGCCGCGCCGGCAAGGCCGGCGGCGCGCTGATCGACGCCCTGGTCGCCGAGGTCGAGCGGCTCAACGGCGAGGAGCTGACCGACGACGTGGCGGTGCTGCTGCTGACCGGGCAGGAGCGCCGTTGAGCACCGAGGCGCCACGGATCGAACAGGCCGACCGGCCCGGGCGGGCCGAGCCGCTGCCCGGGTCGATGAGCGCCGGGTCGCCGCTGCCGCCCAAGCTGGCCCCGCTGAAGCCGCCCGCGCCGCGCCGCGGGCTGAGCCGGATCAAGGTGGGGCAGTGGTTCAGCGCCGCCGCGCTGCTGCTGTCGGTCATCCTGCTGGCCTCGCTGGTGCTGTCGGCGCTGGCGCTGCAGGGCAACAACCGGGCCCGGGACGCCCTGATCGACCATGTCGACCCGGCCGCGCTGCAGCACTTCCAGCTGACCACCGCGCTGGACGAGCAGGACACCGCGATCCGCGCCTACCAGCGGCACCGGCGGCGCGCCGACCTGGCCGCCTACCGGGAGGCGGTGGCCCAGGAGGACCGGGCGGTGACCACCATGCGGCGGCTGCTGGCCGACGTTCCCGAGGCCGAGCCGGCGCTGGACCAGCTCGCCCGGGCCGGCGCGGCCGCCGCCACCTGGCGCGCCCAGTTCGCGGTGCCGCTGGCCGGCGGCGCGGACATGACGCCGGAGCTGAACGAGACCGGCCGCACGCTGTTCCGGGAGGCCACCGCCGCCAACTCGGCCACCCAGCGGGAGCTGACCGAGCTGCACGGCACCTACGACGCCCAGCTGCGCGAGCGGGCCCGCACGCTGTACCTGTCGCTGGCGTTCACCGGGATCGTGATCGTGCTGGTGGCGATCGCGGTGGTGGTGCTGATCCGGCGCACCGTGCTGGGGCCGATCGGGCGGCTGACCGAACGGGTGCGGGCGGTCTCGCAGGGCGACTTCGCGCATCCGCTGGACATCTCCGGCCCGGCGGAGCTGGCCGAGCTGGCCGGGATCGTGGACTCGATGCGGCACCGGATCGTGCAGGAGTGGCGGATCAGCTCCGAGGCGCGGCTGCTGGCCGCCGAGCAGGCCGCCGAGCTGCGCCGCTCCAACGCCGAGCTGGAGCAGTTCGCCTACGTGGCCAGCCACGACCTGCAGGAGCCGCTGCGCAAGGTGGCCAGCTTCTGCCAGATGATCGAGCGCCGGTACGGCGACAAGCTGGACGAGCGGGGCCGGCGCTACATCGACTTCGCGGTGGACGGCGCCAAGCGGATGCAGGCGCTGATCAGCGACCTGCTGATGTTCTCCCGGGTGGGCCGTTCGGAGCGGCCGATGGAGCCGGTCGACCTGAACCGGACGCTGGAGCGCACCCGGCACGACCTCGGCCACGCCATCGAGGAGACCGGGGCGCGGATCGAGGCGGACGAGCTGCCGGTGGTGACCGGAGACCGTACCCTGCTGGCGATGCTGCTGCAGAACCTGGTCGGGAACGCCATCAAGTTCCACGGCGACGAGCCGCCCCGGGTGCGGCTGGCCGTGCGGCGCTCGGCCGAGCACCCGGACATGTGGGAGTTCGCCTGCAGCGACAACGGGATCGGCATCGACCCCAAGTACGCCGAGCGGATCTTCCTCATCTTCCAGCGGCTGCATCCGCAGGACAGCTACTCGGGCACCGGGATCGGGCTGGCCATGTGCCGCAAGATCGTGGAGTACCACGGCGGGCGGATCTGGCTGGAGACCGACCACACCGGCCCCGGCACCACGTTCCGCTGGACGCTGCCCGCGCAGGAGGCGGGCGCCCGGGCGCGGCGGGCGGACCACGACACGACGGAAGGCGACGAGACAGGCGATGAGTGACCCCGTGCGCGCGATCGAGGTCCTCCTGGTCGAGGACGACCCCGGGGACGTGCTGCTGACCCGCGAGGCGTTCGAGGACAACAAGGTCGGCAACATCCTCAACGTGGTCAGCGACGGCGAGGAGGCGATGGCCTACCTGCGCCGCCAGGGCGAGTACGCCGACGCCCGCCGGCCGGACCTGATCCTGCTGGACCTCAACCTGCCCCGCAAGGACGGCCGCGAGGTGCTCGGCGAGGTCAAGGCCGACCCCGACCTGCGCTCCATCCCGGTCGTGGTGCTCACCACCTCCGAGGCCGACGAGGACATCCTGCGCAGCTACCACCTGCACGCCAACGCCTACGTCACCAAGCCGGTCGACTTCGAGCGCTTCATCGAGGTCGTCCGCCAGATCGACGACTTCTTCGTGACGGTGGTCAAGCTCCCCAAGTGAGGGTGCTGAGACGCTCGGACGGGCGGTCGGGTTTCCGTGACCGTCTGTGAGGTCGCTCACCTCGAACGACGTTCGGAATGGGACGAAAGTCCCACACCGCACGGTTCATAGCCAAAGGCTATGGAAACGAGTGTCTTGATGACTTGGACGGGCTGAGCTCGGCGGACCTACCGTGCCGCCGTGGTTCAAACTTCACCCCGCGCGATCCCGGCGCTGTACCGCTCCACGGTCGGCAAGAAGACGATCATGGCCGTGACCGGCGCCGTCCTGGTGCTGTACCTGGTGGCCCACATGGTGGGCAATCTGAAGATCTTCTTCGGGCCGGAGGAGATCAACGAGTACGCCGCCTGGCTGCGGACGATCGGTGCGCCCGTCCTGCACCACGAGTGGTTCCTGTGGATCATGCGGGTGGTGCTGCTGGCCTCGGTGATCCTGCACATCACCATGGCGGTGCAGCTGACCGCCCGGGCCCGCAGGGCCCGGCCCGTCCGCTACCGGCACCGCGCCAGGGTGCAGGGCTCGTACGCGGCCCGCACCATGCGGTGGGGCGGCGTGATCATCGCCCTGTTCGTGGTCTACCACGTGCTGGACCTCACGACCGGCACCGTCAACCCCGGGTACGTGCACGGCGACGTGTACCGCAACGTCGCCGCCGACTTCGCGCCCGAGCGCTGGTACGTGACCCTCTTCTACGTGCTCGCCGTGGTGGCGGTGGGCTTCCACCTGCGGCACGGCCTGGTCAGCGCCGCGCAGAGCCTGGGCGTCACCAGCCCGCAGCGGGCCCGCACCCTGAACCTGGCCGCCACCGCGTTCGCCGTCGTGCTCGTCGCCGGCTACCTGTCCGTGCCGTTCGCGGTCACCGTCGGACTGGTGGACTGAGCCCTTTTCCACCGCCCGTCCACCCGCAGATCGCAGCGACCGAGTGAAAAGGGTTCACCCATCATGAACGACACCTTCTACAAGAGCGGCGAGCCGATCGCCGACACCAAGGCGCCCAAGGGCCCGATCGCCGAGCGCTGGAGCAGGCGCAAGTTCGAGGCCAAGCTGGTCAACCCGGCCAACAAGCGGAAGAAGACGATCATCATCGTCGGCACCGGGCTGGCCGGCGGGTCGGCCGGCGCGACGCTGGCCGAGCTGGGCTACAAGGTCGTGCAGTTCTGCTTCCAGGACAGCCCGCGGCGGGCGCACTCGATCGCCGCGCAGGGCGGCATCAACGCGGCCAAGAACTACCGCAACGACGGCGACAGCGTGCACCGGCTGTTCTACGACACCGTCAAGGGCGGCGACTTCCGGGCCCGCGAGTCCAACGTGCACCGGCTGGCCGAGATCAGCACCCAGATCATCGACCAGTGCGTGGCCCAGGGCGTGCCGTTCGCCCGCGAGTACGGCGGCCTGCTGGACAACCGGTCGTTCGGCGGCGCCCAGGTGTCCCGCACGTTCTACGCTCGCGGCCAGACGGGGCAGCAGCTGCTGCTGGGCGCCTACCAGGCGCTGATGCGGCAGGTCGACGCCGGGAACGTGGAGCTGCACCCGCGGCACGAGATGCTCGAGCTGGTCATGGTGGACGGCCGGGCCCGCGGCGTGGTGGTCCGCAACCTGGTGAACGGGGAGATCAAGACCTACACCGGTGACGCGGTGGTGCTGGCCACCGGCGGCTACGGCAACGTCTACTACCTGTCCACCAACGCGATGGGCTCCAACGCCACCGCGATCTGGCGGGCGCACAAGCGCGGCGCGCTGTTCGCCAACCCGTGCTTCACCCAGATCCACCCGACCTGCATCCCGGTCAGCGGCGACCACCAGTCCAAGCTGACCCTGATGTCGGAGTCGCTGCGCAACGACGGCCGGGTGTGGGTGCCGGTGAAGGCCGGCGACACCCGCCACCCCAACGACATCCCCGAGAGCGAGCGCGACTACTACCTGGAGCGCATCTACCCGGCGTTCGGGAACCTGGTGCCGCGCGACATCGCCTCCCGGGCCGCCAAGAACGTCTGCGACGAGGGCCGCGGCGTCGGCCCCGGCGGGCGCGGCGTCTACCTGGACTTCGCCGACGCCATCAAGCGGCTGGGCCTGGAGGCGGTCAGGGCCAAGTACGGCAACCTGTTCGACATGTACGAGCGGATCACCGGGGAGAACCCGTACGAGGTCCCGATGCGGATCTACCCGGCCGTTCACTACACGATGGGCGGGCTGTGGGTCGACTACGACCTGGAGTCCACCATCCCGGGCCTGTTCGTGATCGGCGAGGCCAACTTCTCCGACCACGGCGCCAACCGGCTCGGCGCCTCCGCACTGATGCAGGGCCTGGCCGACGGGTACTTCGTGCTGCCCAACACCATCGGCGACTACATCGCCAGGAACAACACGCTCGGCGAGGTGCCGGCCGAGGCCGTCGCCGAGGCCGAGAACAGGGTGCAGGCCCAGATCGAGAAGCTGCTGTCCGTCGACGGCGACCGCACCGTGGACTCCTTCCACCGCGAGCTCGGCCACATCATGTGGGAGTACTGCGGCATGGAGCGGACCGAGGAGGGGCTGCGCAAGGCGCTGGAGATGATCCCGGCGCTGCGCGAGGAGTTCTGGCAGCGGGTCAAGGTGCCGGGCTCGGCCGACGACCTCAACCAGTCCCTGGAGAAGGCCGGCCGGGTGGCCGACTTCCTGGAGCTGGCCGAGCTGATGTGCGTCGACGCCCTGCACCGCACCGAGTCGTGCGGCGGCCACTTCCGCGCCGAGTCCCAGGACGAGGACGGCGAGGCCAAGCGCGACGACGTCAACTTCTCCTACGTGGCCGCCTGGGAGTGGGCCGGGCTCGGCGAGCAGCCGATCCTCCACAAGGAGGCCCTGGAGTTCGAATACGTCAAGCCGAGCCAGCGCTCGTACAAGTAGGAAAGCCGGACCTCACCATGAAGCTCACCTTGCGCGTCTGGCGCCAGAAGGGTCCCGAGGACGAGGGGCGGATGGTCGAGTACCAGCTCGACGACGTCTCGCCCGACATGTCCTTCCTGGAGATGCTGGACGTCCTGAACGAGAGGCTGATCCTGGAGGGCGAGGACCCCATCGCCTTCGACCACGACTGCCGCGAGGGCATCTGCGGCATGTGCTCGCTGGTCATCAACGGAACGCCGCACGGGCCGGAGAAGGCCACCACGACCTGCCAGCTGCACATGCGCAAGTTCAAGGACGGCGAGGTCATCGACATCGAGCCGTGGCGGGCCCAGGCGTTCCCGGTGATCAAGGACCTGGTGGTGGACCGGTCCGCGTTCGACAGGATCATCGAGGCGGGCGGCTACATCTCCGCGCCGACCGGCTCGGCCCCGGACGCGCACGCGGTGCCGGTGCCCAAGCCGGACGCCGACCGGGCGTTCGAGGCGGCCGAGTGCATCGGCTGTGGCGCCTGCGTGGCGGCCTGCCCGAACGGGTCGGCGATGCTGTTCACCGCCGCCAAGGTCACCCACCTGGGGCTGCTGCCGCAGGGCCAGCCGGAACGCTACGACCGGGTGGTCAAGATGGTGGAGGCGCACGACGAGGCCGGGTTCGGCGGCTGCACCGTCACCGGCGAGTGCACCGTGGCCTGCCCGAAGGGCATCCCGCTGGACACCATCACCCGCCTCAACCGCGACTACCTGGCCGCCACCGCCGGCCGCAAGAAGAAGTCGTAGGAGTTCCCTCCCCCTGAGCGAGGGGCGTCCCGCCATGTCGAGACCACTGGCGGGGCGCCCCTGATCCATTTCCGGCGGCCGGGTGGACCACCTCGTACGCTGGGTGAAGTCCGCTACGGGCGACCAGGCCGAAAATCGGGGAATCGCACTCCGTACGCTCTTGAACTGTGCAGTTGCAGCAGCTCGCGTACTTCATCGCCGTGGCGGAGATCCGGCACTTCACCCATGCCGCCGAGGCGCTGCGGGTGGCGCAGCCGTCGCTGTCCAAGCAGATCCGCGCGCTGGAGACCGAGCTGGGCGCGCCGCTGTTCAGCCGGGCCCGCGGCAACATCGCGCTGACCCCCGCCGGGGAGGCGCTGCTCCCGCTGGCCAAGCGGATCCTCGCCGACGTCGAGACCGCCCGCCTGGAGGTGCAGGAACTCGTCGGGCTGCGCCGCGGCCGGGTCCGGCTCGGCGCCACCCCGTCGCTGTGCGGTGGCCTGCTCGCCGACGTGCTGCGCCGTTTCCACGACACCTATCCCGGCATCCGCCTGCTGGTCGAGGAGGGCGGCTCCCGGGACCTGGTGCGCGAGCTGACCCGCGGCTCGCTGGACCTGGCCCTGGTGATCCTGCCGCTGTCCGGCGACGCCCCGCTGGAGACCACCTCGATCCTGCGCGAGCACCTGGTGGTGGCGTTCCCCGCGCCCGGTTCCACCACCCGCGGCACCCAGCTCCCCCGCCGCCACTACCTGCGCGTCGAGGACCTGCGCGACCGGCCGCTGGTGATGTTCCGCCCCGGGTACGACCTGCGCGAGGCCACCATCACCGCCTGCCGCCAGGCCGGTTTCGAACCCCGCTTCGCCGTCGAGGGCGGCGAGATGGACGCCGTCCTGCGCTTCGTCGAGGCGGGCCTGGGCGTCGCCGTCGTCCCCAGCATGGTCCTGGCCGGCCGCCCCGGCCTGCGCGGCATCCCCCTCACCACCGACGAGCCCCCGAACGGCGCCCGCCGCGGCGCCCCCGCCCCCGGCCTGCTGCGCACCATCGCCATGGCCCACCGCAAGGACGTCACCCCCACCCACGCCGCCCGCGCGTTCCAGCAGGTCCTCCAGACCTACATCAGCGAGGCCGCCCGAGCCGGCACCCTCCCTCCCGGCGTGGAAGCCCTCGTCGATCCCTGAGCCCTCGCACCCGATGTCGCTGAAGGCCACCGCGCGCACGCGCGCTCGCCGTCACGCCGGAGGCGCGACGAAGATCAGCGCGCGTGGCGGCGCAGGGCCTGGAGGTCGTGGACGATGACGCGGCGGCGGCCGGTCTCGATCCAGCCGTGGGAACGCAGGGTGCGCAGGGCCTTGCTGACCGCCTCGCGGGACGCGCCGACCCAGCCGGCCAGCTCCTCCTGGGTGAGGTTCAGGGTGATCCGGACGCTGCCGGCGGGCTGGGCGCGGTGGGCGGGATCCCGGCGGGGCTGGTAGGGCTCGCTGTAGCGTTCGGCCAGCTCGACCAGGCGCTGGGCGACCCGGCCGGTGGTGTCGAACATGCCGAACTCGATGCGCTTGCGGTCGGCGTCCCGCCAGCGCTGGCACAGCATCCGCATCAGCAGGACCGACACCCGGCTGTGCGCGTGCAGGAAGTCCATGAACTCCGCCGCCGACAGCGCCTGCGCACGGGCCGGTTCCAGGGCGGTGACGGTGGCCGAACGGGGCAGCCCGTCGATCGCCGAGACCTCCCCCAGCAGCGCCCCGGGACCGCGGACCGCCAGCAGCACCTCGATGCCGCCCGCGCCGTAGGAGCAGGCCTTGACCATGCCGGACAGCAGCACCGCCACCCAGGTGGTGGTCTCCCCCTCGGTGAACAGCGTCTCCCCCCGGGCGAACCGGCGTTCCCGGCCGCGGCGGAGCAGATCGGCGCGTTCCTCCTCGGTCAGCTCGGCGAGGAACGAACCAGCCTCGTACGCGCTCATGAGGTCACTACATCACGGGATATGTGCACTTATCCCTACTTCCCCGGCAGCGGACCGGCCACGCTGGTGTCCGTGCCGTGCGCTGCCGGAGCGCAAGGGGAACGGCCGTTGGTGGGCGGCGTCGCCGGGGCACGCCGCCCACCGCACCCAAGCCCCCAGAACCCCCTCCGAAGCCCTGCACCCCGACGTGCCCCGAAGACCCTGCACCTGACGACCCGAAGACCTCGCACCCGAAGGCGCTGAAGGCCACCCGCGAGCGGGCCCGCGTGGTCGTGAGGAGGAGCGGGGCAAGATCGCGAGGAACGAGCGATCTTGCCCCGCGACGACGAACGGCCGCGCGTCCAAAGGCCCGCGAGCCGCGCGAGCGGAGCGAGCGCAAAACTAACTAGACGGGGTGTCCTGGCCCTTCTTGACGATCCCGAGCTTGGCGCCCAGCCAGACCAGCGGGTCGTAGCGCTTGCCGGCCACCCGTTCCTTGAGCGGGATCAGCGCGTTGTCGGTGATCTTGATGTGCTCGGGGCAGACCTCGGTGCAGCACTTGGTGATGTTGCAGAAGCCCAGCCCGTGGTCGTCCTGGGCGATCTGCCGCCGGTCGGACTCGTCGGCCGGGTGCATCTCCAGCTCGGCGATCCGCATCAGGAACCGCGGCCCGGCGAAGGCCGGCTTGTTCTCCTCGTGGTCGCGGATGACGTGGCAGACGTTGTTGCACAGGAAGCACTCGATGCACTTGCGGAACTCCTGCGAGCGCTGCACGTCCTGCTGCATCATCCGGAACTCGCCCGGCTTGGTGTCGCCGGGGTTGAAGGACGGGATCTGCCGCGCCTTCTCGTAGTTGAACGACACGTCGGTGACCAGGTCGCGGATCACCGGGAACGTCCGGATCGGGGTGACCGTGATCACCTCGTCCTCGGCGAACGTCGACATCCGGGTCATGCACATCAGCCGCGGCATGCCGTTGATCTCCGCCGAGCACGACCCGCACTTGCCGGCCTTGCAGTTCCACCGCACCGCCAGGTCGGGGGCCTGGGTGGCCTGCAGCCGGTGGATGATGTCCAGGACGACCTCGCCCTCGTTCACCTCGACGGTGTAGTCGACCAGCTCGCCCTCGCCGGCGTCCCCGCGCCAGACCCGGAACTTCGCCTGGTAGCTCACTTGCCGCCCTCCTCGGTCTCGGCGCCGGCGGTCCTGTCCACGGAGACCTGCTCCCCGTCCCCGGCGGCCGCCCCGGCGGGCAGCTCCTCGGGGGTCATGTACTTCTTCAGCTCGGCCACGTCGAACAGCGCGAGCAGGTCCTCGCGCATCGACTCCATCGGCTGGCGCCTGATCTCCACCCGCGGGTCGTCGGGGTCGCCCACCAGCCGGCACACCAGGTTGACCTTGCGCCACTCGGCGGACATCTCCGGATAGTCGTCACGGGTGTGCCCGCCGCGGCTCTCGGTCCGTTCCAGCGCGGCCTTGGCGATGCACTCCGACACCAGCAGCATGTTCCGCAGGTCGAGGGCCAGGTGCCAGCCGGGGTTGTAGCCGTGGCCGCCCTGCACCGACACGTTCACCACCCGGGCGCGGAGCTTGTCCAGCGCCTCCAGCGCCTGGACCAGCTCCTCCTCCTTGCGGATGATGCCGACCAGGTCGTTCATCGTCTGCTGCAGCTCGGCGTGCACCGCGTACGGGCTCTCCCCGCCCTCCCGCTCGAACGGGGCCAGCGCCTCGGCGGCGGCCCGTTCGATCTCCTCGGCGTCGGGGGCGGGACGGGCCTCGCCCAGGGAGTCCACGTACTCGGCGGCGCCCAGCCCGGCGCGGCGGCCGAACACCAGCAGGTCGGTCAGCGAGTTGCCGCCGAGCCGGTTGGAGCCGTGCATGCCGCCGGCCACCTCGCCCGCCGCGAACAGGCCCGGCACCAGCGCCGCGGCGGTGTCCGGGTCGACCTCGACCCCGCCCATCACGTAGTGGCAGGTCGGGCCGACCTCCATCGGCTCCTTGGTGATGTCGACGTCGGCCAGCTCCTTGAACTGGTGGTGCATGGCCGGCAGCCGCCGCTTGATCTCCTCGGCGCCGCCGGGCATCCGGCCGACCACGGTCAGGAACACGCCGCCGTGCGGGGATCCCCGCCCGGCCTTGACCTCGGAGTTGATCGCCCGGGCCACCTCGTCACGGGGCAGCAGCTCCGGCGGGCGGCGGTTGTTGTCCGGGTCGTCGTACCAGCGGTCGGCCTCCTCCGGGGTGGTGGCGTACTTGTCCTTGAACACCTCGGGGATGTAGTCGAACATGAACCGCTTGCCCTCGGAGTTGAGCAGGATGCCGCGGTCACCGCGCACCGACTCGGTGACCAGGATCCCCTTGACCGAGGGCGGCCAGACCATCCCGGTGGGGTGGAACTGGACGAACTCCATGTTCAGCAGGGTCGCCCCGGCCAGCAGCGCCAGCGCGTGACCGTCGCCGGTGTACTCCCAGGAGTTGGAGGTGACCTTGAACGCCTTGCCGATGCCGCCGGTGGCCAGCACCACCGCCGGGGCCTCGAACACCACGAACTTGCCGGTCTCGCGGACGTACCCGAACGCGCCGGCGATCCTGCCGTCCTTGACCAGCAGCCGGGTGACGGTGGTCTCGGCCCACACCTTCAGCCGGGCCTCGTAGTCGCCGAACTCGCGGTGGTCCTCCTGCTGGAGCGCCACCACCTTCTGCTGCACGGTGCGGATCAGCTCCAGGCCGGTGCGGTCGCCGACGTGCGCCAGCCGGGGGTACTCGTGGCCGCCGAAGTTGCGCTGGCTGATCTTGCCGTCCTTGGTGCGGTCGAACAGCGCGCCCCAGTGCTCCAGCTCCCAGACCCGGTCCGGGGCCTCCTTGGCGTGCAGCTCGGCCATCCGCCAGTTGTTGAGGAACTTGCCGCCGCGCATGGTGTCGCGGAAGTGGACCTGCCAGTTGTCGTTGGGGTTGACGTTCCCCATCGCGGCCGCGGCGCCGCCCTCGGCCATGACGGTGTGCGCCTTGCCCAGCAGCGACTTGGAGATGATCGCCGTCTTCTTGCCCTGCAGCCGCGCCTCGATCGCCGCGCGCAGCCCGGACCCGCCGGCGCCGATCACCACGACGTCGTAGGAGTGCCTTTCGATCTCGGTCATGATCAGTCGATCCTCAGTCGATGAAGCGCAGGTCGGAGATGACGTCGGCGGCCACCAGCCACACGTACAGGTCGGCCACCACCAGCGAGCCCAGGGTGATCAGGGCGAACTGGCCGTGCCGCTCGTTCAGCTTCGACACCACGCCCCAGGCCCAGTAGCGGACCGGGTGCTTGGAGAAGTTCTTCAGCCGGCCGCCCACGATGTGCCGGCAGGAGTGGCAGGACAGCGTGTATCCCCACAGCAGGATCACGTTGGCCAGCAGGATCAGCGAGCCCAGGCCCATCCCGAACCCGCCGGTCTCGCCGTGGAACGCCAGGATCGCGTCGTAGGTGTTGATCAGGGAGATGAGGAACGCCGCCGCCCAGAAGTAGCGGTGCAGGTTCTGCCCGACCAGCGGGAACCGCCGCTCGCCGGTGTACTTGCGGTGCGGCTCGCGCACGGCGCACGCAGACGGGGAGGCCCAGTACCCCCGGTAGTAGGCCTTGCGGTAGTAGTAGCAGGTCAGCCGGAACAGCAGCAGGAACGGCAGGGAGACCGCGGCCAGCGGGATGAAGAACGGCAGCTCCGGCAGGAAGGTGCCGAAGTGCGCCGAGCCCTCGACGCACTCGGTGCTGACGCAGGGCGAGTAGAACGGGGTGAGGTAGTGGTACTCGTCCACCCAGTAGTGATCGCCCATCATGGCCCGGAAGGTCGCGTAGCCGACCCACGCGGTGAACACCACCACGATGAAGATCGGATAACTGCGCCAGTTGTCGGTCCGGAGCGTTTTTGCGGAGATCTGCGCGCGCTTCTTGGTCGGCGCTTCCACAGTGCTCATCGATGGCACTCCAGTGTTCGAGTCATCGCTCGTGCGGATATGTCGTGCACATCTGCGGCCGTCGCGCCACGGCTACATGCAGTACACGCGCTGGTGGCTAGGCGACCCTACGCCACCAGCCTGGCACTGTGACACACCTAACAGCCAGCCCGGACATGTGACCCTGGCCACAGCGCGCCGCATCGTACCCGCAGGTGCTGCGGTGATGCCATCCACCTATGCAACCGATCGCCCCTGACTATCCCGGAACGCCCGATGCCGCCGGGCTTCGAGGCTCCCGGAGGTGCCGCGGAACGGCGTCCCGGCGGCGTAGGCGGGACGCTCGCCGGCGGGCTCCGCACCTGGTGAGGCGCCCGCCGCGGCAGCAGGCGGCCGGTGGGCGGCCCGGGCGGGCGCGGACGCGGGCCCGGGCGGGATCTGAGCCGCTGGGCGGCTTGGGAATGGCCGCCGGAACGGTGTGGGCGATCCCGCCGATTGGCCGCGTCGCCATTTCGAATATGCGCCGGGTGCGCCGCCGTGCGGCATGGTCCGCCGCCGGGCGTGTTCGGCGGGACGGTATGAAGATGTGACACGGCGGGGCGGGTCCCGGCACCGCCCCCGGGAACCGTTCTAGAGTCGGTTTGCCCGCCATGTCGCACGCCTTCAGGGAGACCAGGGACGATGACCAACCCCCCGCCCCCCAACCCCGGCCAGGGACCGGCCTCCGGAGGGGGCGCCGGACCGGGCCACGGCCCGGGGCCCGCACCGCGGCCTCCTCACCCCCAGGGCCCCCCGAGCCCCCCGCAGGGCGCGCCGTACCCCGGCGGACCGTACGGCACCGGCGGCCACCCGCGGCCGGCTCCCCGGGAGAAGGGTGTGCTCGGCGCACTGCTGGACACGAACTTCGACCACCTGGTGACGCCCAAGCTGATCAGGCTGTGGTACGTCATCGCGCTGCTGCTGATCACCCTGCAGTGCGCGGGCTTCCTGTTCACCGGACTGTGGGTGGTCACCTGGGACAACGGCTGGGCCTGGGGGGTCATCATGGTGGTCGCCTCCCCCCTGGTCTGGCTGTTCGAGGCGCTGATGGTGCGGATCCTGATGGAGGCGGTGGTCGTCCGCTTCAAGGGGGTCGAGCATCTCCGGGTCATCAAGGACAAGATCTGAACCGGCGCGTTAGGCTCACCGCAGTCACAGCGGCATCGACGGAGCGGTAAGTGACCGAGTTCGAGGAGTCCCCGCAGCCGACGCGGCGGGACCCCGGGGTGACGCACCGCGACCCGCAGGCCCCCGGCGTTCCGGGTCCCCGCGATCCGGGCGCCACCCGCCGGGACGGCCCCGGCACGCCCGCCGGCCCGTTGATCCGGCTGCCGGGCGCGCTGGCCGAGCGGTTCGCCGTCGAGGGCGAGCTGCCGGTGCAGGGGGCCGAGTCGGACCTGGTGCTGGTCCGCGACGCCGCCGGCCGGCGGTACGTGGTCAAGGTGTTCCGGCGGGGCTATGCGGCCGACCGCGAGGTGTGGGCCAAGCTGCCCGCCCTGGACTCCCCGCACGTGATGCGGATCCTGGAGACCGGGCACGCCGACGGCCGCGACTACGAGCTGTCGGAGTACGCGCCCGCCGGGAACCTGCGGGCGCTGATGAGCGGGCCCGTTCCGCCCGCGACGGTCGTCGAGGTCGTCGCGCAGCTGGCCGCCGGGCTGACGGCGCTGCACGGGGCGGGCATCGTGCACCGCGACCTGAAACCGGAGAACGTGCTGCTGCTGGGCACCGACCCGGTGCGGGTGGCGATCACCGACTTCGGGCTGAGCAAGGTGCTGGACCAGAGCGTGGTGTTCGCCTCCTCGTCCCGCACGCTGGCCTACGCCGCCCCCGAGTCGCTGTCCGGCCAGGTCTCCCCCGCCCGGGACTGGTGGTCGCTCGGCATGATCGTGCGGGAGCTGGCCACCGGCCGCACGCCGTTCGCCGGGCTGAGCGAGACGGTGGTGGTCGACCATCTGGCCACCCGGTCCATCGACAACTCCGACATCGCCGATCCCCGGCTGCGGCTGCTGTGCCAGGGGCTGCTGGCCCGCGACCCGCGGCTGCGCTGGACGGGCGAGCAGGTCACCGCCTGGCTCTCCGGCGAGTCCCCGCCGGTGGCCGCCGAACGGCCGGCGCCGCAGCCGTCGGGGCCGGGGCTGCCGTTCGCGGGACGGCGGTTCACCGACCGGGCCGAGCTGGCCCGCGCCCTGGTGGAACGGTGGGAGGAGGCGGCGCGCTACTTCTTCGCCCGGGGCGAGCGGGGGGAGGCGTGGCGGGCGCTGCGCGACTGGCTGGCCGCCTTCCCCGACGACAGCCGCATCGCGCTGATCGACGGCTACCTGGCGACCTCGCTGCCGCCGGACGTCAAGGTGCTGCACCTGGTGCGGTGGCTGGACCCGAGCCTGCCGCCGCACTACCTGGGCCGCCGGGTCGCCCCGGACGACCTGCCGGGGCTGGCGGCGCTGGCCGGTGACCCGCGCCATCCCGACCACCGCGCCGCCTGCCTGATCGGCCGGGCGCTGTGGGAGCACCGGCTGCTCCCCGAGCTGGCCGCCTTCCAGGGGGCGGAGGAGCTGCGCGGCGTCGACGACCGGTGGCGCGCCCATGTCGCGGAGTGGAACCGGCTGGCCGCCTGGCTGCGCACCGGGTCGGGCCCGCAGGCGCCCCCGCCGTTCGGCGGCATGGTCCGGCCGCCGGACGCGGGCGACCGCCGGGCCGACGAGCCCCCGGTCGTGCTGCTGACCCTGCTGGCGCTGGCCGCCCGGCCCGCCGAGACGACCCGGACGCTGGCCGAGGCCGCCGCCCGGGCCCGCGCCTCGGTGCGGGAGCCGGTGCCCTGGTTCGGCGAGCTGGCCGCCTGGGCCGGCGGGAACGACTCGCTGCGGCTGCTGGCGGTGGTGCGGGCGGCCCCCGACGCCGTTCTGGCCGCCCAGGCGATCGCGCAGGACCGGCGGTCCGCCGAGCACCGGCTCGCCGAACGCACCCGCCACTGGGCCGAACGGGAGCGGCGGCGCCTGGCCGGACGCGGGGCCGCCACCGCCCGCGCGGTGGCCTGGACGCTGCCGCTGCTGGCGCTCTGGCTGTTCGGCAGCTGGGTGGTGGGAGCCCTCGGCGGTGGGGACGGCCAGGGAACATCCGGGACCTTCAGCTTCCACGGCGGCGACGGAGTGCCGTTCGCGCTGCTGGCGGTGGTGTCGGTGCTCGCCTGGGCCGGGCAGTGCGGGGCGGAGGTGCTGCTGGCGCGGCGGCAGGGTGCGGACTACCTGCCGTACGGGCCGTGGTCCTGGCTGTCGAAGGCGCTGAACGCGGGCGGTCGGGGACTGTCGCGGGCGTCGCAGACGGTGTCGGCGTCGGCGCGGGCCACCGGGCGGCGCGGCTGCGGGCCGCTGCTGTTGCTGGCGATCGTCCCGCTGCTGATGGTCCTGCTGCTGGTGAGCCTGGTCACGGCGATGGCAAGCCTGCTGTGGCTGCTGGTGCTGGTGGCGGCGCCGGTCGCGCATGCGATCGTGGCGGGGGTACGGCTGCACCATTGGAAGGCCGAGCACGAGCGCGCCAGGCGGGAGTCCCTCGGGACGGCCTGACCGGCGCCTGGAGGAGCTGTCGATGAGTAGCGGGGTGGAGGCCGACGTCGTGCTGGACGCGGCGGTCGTCCTCAGCCTGGGGATGACGCGCGTGGCGGGGCGGGCCGCCGGGCTCACCGCGGCCGGGGCGCAGGCGCTGGCCGCCGCGGCCCAGGGCCGGGCGGACGCGCGGGCCGCGGCGCTGGCCGAGATCGAGCGCCAGGACCGCGCGGTGCGGGAGGTGATCGACCGCAACGCCCGGATCGCCGCGCTGGCCGACGCGCAGCGGGAGGCCGGGGTGCAGGTGCCGCTGCCGGCGCCGCTGCCGCCCGGCGACCAGGCCCCCGAGGAGCTGGCCGCCTGGTGCGAGGCGACCGACCGGGCGCTGGCCGAGGCGCAGCGGCGGATCAGCGAGCACGTCGCGGCGAGCGTCGCGGCACGGGTCTTCGGCGTTCCCGCGGAAGGGCTGCGCGCCGACCTCGGCGGCCCGGCCGCGCCGCAGGACGGGACGCACCGGCGGGAACGGGCCGCGACCCTGGTCAGGGTGCTGGGGCGGCTGGCTCCGGACGCCTCCCCCGCCGACCGGGAGCTCGTCGCCGAGGCCGCCGGGCGGCTCGCCGACGCCGGCACCGACGCCGAGGCCGAGGCGCTGCTGACCGAGGTCCGGCTGCGGGTGCAGCAGGCCAACGAGCGCACCGCCGCCCGCCGCGAGGAGGAGCGCCGGCAGGCGGCGCTGCGGGACGCCGCCGCGCAGGCCGAGGCCGAGCGCCGGTACGTGCAGGACGCGGTGACCGCCGCGTTCGAGGAGCTGGGGTACGAGGTCGACGCCGGGTTCGAGACGCTGACCGCGCGGGACGGCGAGGTGGTGCTCAGCCGCGGGGCCTGGCCCGACCACCGGGTGCGGATGCGGGTGGAGGACGGCCGGACGATCCGGGCCGCGATCGTGCGGACCCGGGAGCCGCGCAGCGAGGACGACCGGCGCCGGGACGTGGAACGGGAGCGCCAGTGGTGCGAGGCGTTCGAGGAGGCCCGGCGGCGGATGGCGGCCGCGGGGGTGACCGCCACGGTGACCTGGCGGATCGAGCCGGGGGAGCACGAGCTGCCGGTGGTCTCGCGGGCACGGCAGACTAGAGCGCGGACCAGGCAACGAGCACGTGAGCGTGGGCGGGAGCGCGAGACATGACGGAGTCGCCGACACTGGGGGGACGGCTGCAGGGCTGGCCGGCGTTCGTCCGGGAGCTGGACGCCACGCTGTCGGTGCACTCGCAGTACGTGCTGTCGGGCAACCTGTACGACAGCTTCCTGGCCCCGCCGCCGCCCGAGGGCGGCCCGGCGCGGCTGCTGCCGCTGCGCGACCTGCTGTGGGAGGCGCTGCGCTCCAGCGGGTTCTCCTGCGTGGTGGTGTACGACCCGGTGGACGGGCTGCTGGTGCACCCCGACACCCCCGACGAGATCGGGGAGGAGGCGGCCGCGGCGGCCGAGCGGCTGCTGGGCGGCCGGATCAAGCCGGAGGACAAGCCGTCGCTGGAGGCGCTGACCCGGCAGCTGGCGGCGGTGGCCCGCCCGGCGGACAAGATCCGGGCGGCGTTCGTGATCGACTCCGCCTCGCGGATCGCCCGCAGCCCGACGGACCTGGAGCCGGCCGAGCGGGACTTCTTCCGGTACTGCGAGAAGCTCTCGCGCACCGCCCGGCCGGTCGTGGTGCCCGGGGCGCGGCCCAAGCCGCTGTACAACCCGATCCTGTGGCTGGTGGAACGGCCCGGCGACCTGCCGCCCTGGCTGACCGCCGGGAACGAGAACATCCGGGAGATCACCATCCCCCGGCCGCATCTGGGCGACCGGCAGGAGACCGCCCGGCTGCTGGCCCGGGCGTTCGGGGTGCGGGACGTGGCCGCCGACCCGGCGGCGGCCGAGGCGTGCGACGCGTTCGCCGAGCAGGCCGACGGGCTGACCCTGCAGTCGATGATCGAGATCACCCGGCTGGCCCGCGAGCGCAACGTCAAGCTGGCCGACCTTCCGGACGCGGTGCGCACCTACAAGCTGGGCGTGCTGGACAACCCGTGGAGCCGCGGCCATCTGCGGCGCCGGGTGCTGGAGGGCGAGAGCAAGGTGCCCGAACGGGTGGTGGGCCAGCCGCAGGCGGTCACCAAGACCCTGGACATCCTCAAGCGGGCGGTGCTGGGGCTGTCGGGGGCGCAGGCCACCCGGTCGGGCAGCCGGCCGCGCGGGGTGCTGTTCTTCGCCGGGCCGACCGGGGTGGGCAAGACCGAGCTGGCCAAGGCGATCACCGAGCTGATCTTCGGCGACGAGTCGGCCTACCTGCGGTTCGACATGAGCGAGTTCTCCAGCGACCACGCCGGGGAGCGGCTGATCGGGGCGCCGCCCGGCTATGTCGGGCACGAGGCCGGCGGGGAGCTGACCAACGCGATCCGCGAGGACCCGTTCCGGGTGATCCTGTTCGACGAGATCGAGAAGGCGCATCCGCGGATCCTGGACAAGTTCCTGCAGATCCTGGAGGACGGCCGGCTGACCGACGGGCGCGGCAACACGGTGCACTTCTCCGAGGCGATCCTGATCTTCACCTCGAACCTGGGGATGTACGTGGAGGCGCCCGGCACCGCCGCCGGCCGGCTGGACGGCGGGTTCTCCCCCGGCGCCCGGGTGCAGAACATCCACCCCGGCATGTCGTACGGCGAGATCGAGACCAAGCTCAAGGGCGCGATCTCCGACCACTTCACCACGGTGCTGAACCGGCCGGAGCTGCTCAACCGGTTCGGCGACAACATCGTGGTGTTCAACTTCATCTCCGCCGACGCCGCCGACCGGATCTTCGAGCTGCAGCTGGCCAACATCTGCCGCCGGGTGGCCGACGAGCACCGGCTGGCGCTGACCATCAAGGGCGAGGTCCGCAAGACGCTGCGCGAGTGGTGCACCAGCGAGCTGGACAAGGGCGGCCGGGGCATCGGGATGGCGCTGGAGTCCTACTTCGTCAACCCGCTGGCGCGGGCGCTGTTCGACCGGGAGCTGACCGGCGACGAGGAGATCGTCGTGGCCGGGATCGCGCGCCGCGGCAGTATCGTCGAGCTGGAACTGCAGTGACCCCGCCGCTGCTGCTGGCCAAGGCGCACTATCCGGTCACCACGCTGGGTCCGGGCGTGCGGGCCGGGATCTGGACGCAGGGCTGCACCCTGCGCTGCCCGGGCTGCCTGTCGCGCGACACCTGGGAGCCGGATCCGGCGACCGCGGTGCCGGTGGAGACGGTGCTGGGCTGGCTGGAGTCGCTGCCGCAGCGCCCCGACGGGATCACCGTCTCCGGCGGGGAGCCGTTCCAGCAGCCGGAGGCGCTGGCGGCGCTGCTGCGCGGGATCCACCGGTGGCGGGCGAACTTCCCGACGGACATACTCGTCTACAGTGGATATGTCCACTCACGGCTCTCGCGATCGGCGGTGACCCGCGACATCCTGGATCTGTGCGACGCCGTCATCACGGGGCCGTACATCGACCGGCTCAATCCCGTGGGCGCCGAGGGGGGAAACCCCGCCGGGCGCTCACTACTGTGGAGGGGATCGGCAAACCAGCGTGTCGTGCCACTGACCGCCCTGGGTCGCGAGCGGTACGGGTCGCCGGTCGGCGGCGACGGACCGGCGGACGCCGTCCCCGGCGAGGGAGGGCGGCCACGGGTGCAGGTAGCGGTTGACGAGGGGCCGGAGGGAAGGCGGGTGTACTACATCGGGATCCCGCGACGAGGCGACATGGATCGCCTCACGTCGATGCTGGAGAAGGCCGGAGTGCATGCGGGGGAGGTGTCCTGGCGGCCATGAGCAATCCCACCTGTCCCATCTGTGACGAGCCGTTCCAGCCCGGTGACCTGCTCTGCATGTCCTGCGGGGCGAACCTGGCCAGGGTCGGGGGCGCGCACCGCCACGGCCCGACGCACGGGCACCAGGCGCCGCAGCCGCCCGGGCCCGGGTACGACGCCCCGCCGCAGCAGTACGGGCCGCCGGCGCAGGACGCCTGGTCCCCGTCTCCGCAGCAGCCCCAGCAGGGCCCGGCACAGCAGGACGCGTGGGCTCCGCCTCCGCAGCCGCAGCCCCAGCAGCCCCAGCAGCCCCAGCAGGATGCCTGGTCCCCGCCGCCTCCAGTGCAGCAGGGGCAGCAGATGGGGCAGCCCGACGCGCAGTGGGGGCCGGGGCAGCAGCAGGCGCCCGCGCCGCAGTGGTCGCCCGCCCAGGGCGGCCAGCAGGGCGGCGGCGCCGACTGGCCTCCCGCCCAGGGCGGTCAGCAGAACGCCGACGCGGGCTGGCAGCAGGGCGGCCGGCAGCAGGCGCCCGACCCGGGATGGCCGTCCGGCGGCCGGCCGGGTCACGACGCCGGGTGGCAGCAGGGCCAGCAGGGCGCCGACGCGGGCTGGCAGCAGCAGGGCCAGCAGGGGCGCGACGCCTGGCAGCCCTCTCCCCAGGGCGGCGGGCAGGCCGCCGACGCGGGGTGGACGCCGGCGCCGCACCAGCAGCCGCCCGCGCCGCACCAGCAGGGGCACCAGCACATGCCGCCCGGTCCGGGGGACCACCCGATGCCGCCCGCGCCGCAGCACGGCGGCCGGCCGGTCACTCCCCCGCCGCACGGCCGGGAGGCAACGCTGCTGCCGCCGGACGAGCCGCACCAGCACCAGCACGGCGGGGACAGCACCGCGTTCATGTGCCCGCACTGCGAGGCGGTGCTGAGCAACCCGGCCGCCGCGCAGTGCGACGTCTGCCTGCGGCCGGTGCGCCAGCAGACCCCGGTGCTGCGGGTGGTGTTCCCCTCCGGTGAGCTGAAGATCTCGGTGGGCCAGCATCTGGTGCTCGGCCGCGACGCCGGCCAGTCCCCGGTGGCCTCCACGTTCACCCAGTACGACAACGTGTCGCGGCGGCACTCGACGGTGTGGCTGGATCCGTCGGGCACCGCCTGGGTGCGCGACGAGGGCTCCACCAACGGGACGTTCGTCAACGGCGAGCGCCTGCCGCGCGGGGTGGAGGCGCCGCTGCGCCACGGCGACGAGCTGCGGCTGGCCGCCGACGTCGCCGGGACCGTGCAGCTGAGCTGACCGCCCGCCGGTGACGGGAGGGTGACCGGGCCGGACACGGTCCGGTCACCGATCGCTGACATTACGGTGCACAGGCCCCGGGAAGCCCCGGTTCGCGGTGATCTCTCCGATAAGGTCGTTGCGCGTACCCCGCCTCCGCATCCGCACGACCCCCCAGTCAGGAGTTCCCGATGGGCACCCCCTACGGCCAGCCCGGCGGCTGGCAGCAGCCCGGCCAGCCCCAGCCCTATCCGACGCATCCCGGCGGCGGCTACGGGCCGCCCGCGGGCCCGCGCTACGACAACGACAAGGGCTTCCTCGGCTCGCTGTTCGACTTCACCTTCGACAACTTCATCGCGCCGAAGCTGATCAAGTTCCTGTACATCGTCAGCCTGGTGCTGCTGACGCTGCTGGCGATGTTCTACATGGTCGCCGGGTTCACCATGATGGTGAACGACGAGCCCAGCGCGATCATCGGGCTGCTGGTGATCATCCTGGCGCCGATCGGGTGGTTCCTGTACGTGATGATGACCCGGGTGTGGCTGGAGCTGATGATCGTGATGTTCAAGATCAGCGAGGACATCAAGGACATCCGGGACAGCCGCACGCTGCGCTGACCGCCTTCCGGCGGGCCCTGGCGGAACCGTCCGGCCACGGTGCGGAAGGCGCGCTGATCCCGGGTCCGGCCGGGCCGTCGCAGGCCGCCGGCCGTTCGCGGAGACACCGAACCCCGCTCCACCTCGCAGGTGGAGCGGGGTTCTGCCGATCCGGGGCCCGGAACGGATCAGTTCGCGGCGCGCTTGGCGCGGGCGCGGGCGCGCTCCCGCTCCTTGGCGTCCAGCACCACCTTGCGGATCCGGATCGCGCCGGGCGTCACCTCGACGCACTCGTCCTCGCGGATGAACTCCAGCGCCTCCTCCAGGCTGAGCACCCGCGGCGGGGTGAGCCGCTCCAGCTCCTCGCCGGTGGAGGAGCGCATGTTGGTGAGCTTCTTCTCCTTGGTGATGTTGACGTCCATGTCGTCGGCCCGGGAGTTCTCGCCGACGACCATGCCCTCGTACACCTCGGTGCCGGGGCCGACGAAGAAGGTGCCGCGCTCCTGCAGGTTCATGATGGCGTGCGCGGTGGCCGCGCCGGCCCGGTCGGCCACCAGCGAGCCGGACGGGCGGGTGCGCAGCTCGCCGAACCACGGCTCGTAGCCCTCGAACACGTGGTGGGCCATGCCGGTGCCGCGGGTGTCGGTCATGAACTCGGTGCGGAACCCGATCAGCCCGCGGGCCGGGACCAGGAACTCCATCCGCACCCAGCCGGTGCCGTGGTTGGTCATGTGCTCCATCCGGCCCTTGCGGACCGCCATGAGCTGGGTGACCGCGCCGAGGTACTCCTCGGGGATGTCCACGGTCAGCCGCTCCACCGGCTCGTGCTTCCTGCCGTCGATCTCGCGGGTGACCACCTGCGGCTTGCCGACGGTCAGCTCGTAGCCCTCGCGGCGCATGTTCTCCACCAGGATGGCCAGCGCCAGCTCGCCGCGGCCCTGCACCTCCCAGGCGTCGGGGCGTTCGGTGGGCAGCACCCGGATCGACACGTTGCCGACCAGCTCGCGGTCCAGACGGTCCTTGACCATCCGGGCGGTGACCTTGGTGCCCTTCTCCCGGCCCGCCATCGGGCTGGTGTTGGTGCCGATCACCATCGAGATCGCCGGCTCGTCCACGGTGATCAGCGGCAGCGGGCGCGGGTCGTCGGGGTCGGCCAGGGTGTCGCCGATCATGATGTCCGGGATGCCGGCGATGGCGACGATGTCGCCGGGGCCGGCCTCGTCGGCGGGCCTGCGCTCCAGCGCCTCGGTCATCAGCAGCTCGGTGATCTTGACCTTCTCGATCCCGCCGTCGTGGCGGCACCAGGCGACCTGCTGGCCCTTCTTGAGGGTGCCGGCGTGGATCCGGCACAGCGCGATCCGGCCGAGGAAGTTGGAGGCGTCCAGGTTGGTGACGTGCGCCTGCAGCGGGGTGTCCGGGTCGAAGGTCGGCGCCGGGATGGTCCGCAGGATCGTCTCGAACAGCGGCTCCAGGTCGGGGCTGTCGGGCAGTTCCCCGTTGCCGGGCTTGTTCAGCGAGGCCCGGCCGGCGCGGCCGGAGGCGTACACGATCGGGAAGTCGATCTGGTCCTCGTCGGCGTCCAGGTCCATGAACAGCTCGTAGGTCTCGTCCACGACCTCGTCGATCCGGGCGTCCGGCCGGTCGGTCTTGTTGACCACCAGGATCACCGGAAGCCGTGCCGCCAGCGCCTTGCGCAGCACGAACCGGGTCTGCGGAAGCGGGCCCTCGCTGGCGTCCACCAGCAGCACCACCCCGTCCACCATGGACAGCCCGCGTTCCACCTCGCCGCCGAAGTCGGCATGGCCCGGGGTGTCGATGATGTTGATCGTCATCCCGTTCCGGCGGATGGCGGTGTTCTTGGCCAGGATCGTGATGCCCTTCTCCCGCTCCAGGTCGCCTGAGTCCATGACCCGTTCGTCCACGTCCTGGTTGGCGCGGAAGGCTCCGGACTGCCAGAGCATCGCGTCGACCAGGGTCGTCTTGCCGTGGTCGACATGAGCAACGATCGCGACGTTGCGGAGGTCGTCGCGGGTGGAGAGGGGCATGCGTGTTCTCGCCTCGGGATCTGGGTGATGGAGCCGCCGCAGGACGGGACGCGGCAGATCGATTCTACGTGGCGGCCGATGACGGCTCTCACCGCGTTCTCACGGGTGGGCACGGACCGTCCGGCGTCCGCGCCCACGGCCAGGAACGCCCCGGCGCGGGCCGGTATTCCGGCGGACCCTAGGATCGCGCCATGACACAGGTCCTCGTGCTGCCCGGTTACGAGAACTCCGGTCCCGGGCACTGGCAGACGTTGTGGGAACGGGAGAACCCCGGATACCGGCGCGTCGAGCAGCGCGACTGGTCGTTCCCGCAGGCCGGCGAGTGGACCGCGGCCCTGCACGAGGCGGTCGCGGCGGCGTCCGGGCAGGTCGCGCTGGTGGCGCACAGCCTGGGCTGCATCGCGGTGGCGCGGTGGGCGGCCGAACACCCCGGCACCGCCCGCGACCTGGTGCGTGCGGCGCTGCTGGTCGCGCCCGCCGACGTCGAACGGCTGCCCGATCTCCCGCTCGGGTCGTTCGCGCCCATCCCGCGCCGGGCGCTGCCGTTCCGCACGACGGTGGTCGGGAGCCGGAACGACCCGTACATGGCGTTCGAACGGACCGTGGAGTTCTCCGGAGCCTGGGGCGCGGACCTCGTCGACCTCGGCGACGCAGGTCATATCAACGCCGACAGCGGACTCGGATCCTGGCCGGAGGGACGGCGGCTGCTGGACGACCTGCTGGCCTGACCTGCCGGTCCGGGGAACGACCCCAGACCCGGGCAGGAGGGTCAGGCGATCCTCGTTCCACAGCACTCCACCGAGATCGCCCGACCTGTTCTTCTGAGGGACGCCCCCCAGACCCTCGAAGGGAAGGTTCAGGCGGTTCTCGCTCTGCAGGGCTCCGCTGCGGTCGCCTGACCTCGCGGTCCGCGCCGGGCTCAGCGCAGGTGCTCGCGCAGGGCGTCCACCACGGGCAGGTCGCCGGGCAGCCAGTCGACGTCGTACAGTTCGGCCTCGCCCAGCCAGCGCAGCGCCAGGTGCTCCAGCGCGGCCGGCTCGCCCTCCACGATCCGGGCCGTCCAGACCCGCAGCACGCTGCCCAGGTCGGCCAGCGGCCAGTCGCCGCCGATCCGCCCGGTCAGCCGGATCTTGACGCCCAGTTCCTCATGGCACTCGCGGACCAGCGCGTCCTCGTCGGACTCGCCCGGATCGACCTTGCCGCCGGGCAGCTCCCAGCCCCCGGCCAGCCGCGCCGGCTCGGCCCGCTGCGCGGCCAGCAACCGGCCGTCGCGGATGATCGCGGCTCCGACCACGATGACGATGACGACCACCCCAATCCACCGCGGCCCGCGCCCGCCGCGGGCCGGAGCCCATCATCTCGCGGCCGGGCCGCCGCCGTCCCGGGCCCGCCCCCGTTCGCCGGGGAACGCCAGCCGGCCCAGCAGCGCCAGCAGCGCCCGCCGGTCGCCGACGCCGCCGAAGTAGTCGTCGTCGGCGCCGGCCACCACCTCCATCGCCCGTTCGGCCAGCTCCCGGCCCTCCGGGGTGATGGTGAGCACCCGTTTGCGGGCGTCCCGCGGGTCGACCGCCCGGCGCAGCAGGCCCTTGTCCGCCAGCACCCGCACCACCTGGCTGGTCATCATCACGTCGGTGGCCGCCTGGTCGGCCAGCTCCCGCTGGCTGGGGCAGCGTCCCTGCGCGTCGAACCGCCACAGCCCCTCCAGCAGCACGTACTGCACGTAGGTGAGGCCGAGGGGCTTGAGCGCCATGGTGACCCGCCGCTGCCAGCGCAGCGTCGCCCGCCACAACAGGTATCCCGGGCTGATCCCCGGGCCGCCGAACGTCCGTGTGCGTGTCATCTGGTCTCCGCGTTCCGCCGCCGCCCTGCGCAGGGCAGCGTGCCCAGCCGGAACGGGGAGAATCCGGCGGCCGGCCTGGCCGTCAGCCGGACCGGAGCCTTTCGATCTGCCGCTTCAGCTCCGGCTTGGCCAGCGGGCGGGTGACCCCGACCCAGTCGGACCGCTTGTAGCTCTGCACCCCGATGTTGGGCACGCAGGTCGAGCAGCGGGCCACGACCATCTTGCCGTTGCCGATGACCAGGCCCACATGGCCGGGACGGCTCCAGGACGTTCCGGGACCGGAGTTGAAGAACACCAGGTCGCCCGGCTGTTCCCGGCCCTTGGGGATCTTCACGCCGAACGGCCACTGGTCCCAGGTCGTCCGGGGGATGGTCAGCCCCACCGACCGGTAGGCGCCCTGCATCAGGCTGGAGCAGTCCCAGGCGTCCGGGCCGTTGGCGCCGAAGATGTAGCGCTTGCCGCGCTGCGCCATGGCGAAGTCGATGATGCGCCGGACCAGCTCGTCGGCGTTCTCCGGCAGGCCCTCGGTGTCGGAGCACAGCGGCCCGTCGGCCTGCACGACCTGGAAGTCGCCGCCGCCGTAGCGCTTGGACCACGACAGCACCAGGTCGACGTACTCCCAGGAGTGGTTGTAGGCGTACAGCGCCGAACGCATCCGCTCGGGGGCGCCGTTGTGCTTGAGGTAGCGCGCGGCCGAGGGGATGGCGTCCTCGGGGTCGTACCGGTCCTTCCTGCCGTCCTTGTCGCCGTCGACCGCGAACGCCTTCCAGGTCGGCTCCAGGAACTGCATGGGGCCGCCCGCGCCGGCGTGGTTCTCGCCCGACGACACGCCGGGCAGGGTGGAGGTGCCGTGGTTGGTCTCCACCTTCCCGACCCCGGCCAGCACGTTCCACGGCAGGCCGTAGTCCTTCCCGGCCTTCTTGTAGAGCTCCAGGTAGTTCGCGGGGATGGAGCGGGCGTCGGTGGTCTCGTCCGGCTGCTGCGCCGCCGTCCTGGTGTCGACGCAGGCGGCGCCGGAGGTGCCTCCGCCGTACAGGAACTGCCCGGCGCCCATGAACACCGGCATGACGATCAGGGCCGCGAAGAGCGTGCCGACCGCGGCGGCGGCCCCCAGGAATAGCAGCTGCCGTCTCATCCCGCCTCACTCACCTGTCGCCGAATCGCCCTGGCCCGCGCGTCCCGGTCATCCGGTGTCCCCGGCCTGGCCTGCGTCGGCGGGCTCGAACGCGTAGACCCGCAGGGCGTTGCCGTCGCGCGACACCGTGACCGCGAACCGCTTGCTCTCGTGGGTGGTCTGGCCGTTCCGGGTGAGCTGCTGGTTGCCGGTGACCAGGAAGATGATCGAGTTGGCCTCGATGTCGCGGACGCTGTCGAGGGTGGCGGTGCCCTGCGCGACCACCTGCTCGCTGCGCCGCTGTTCGAGCAGGCCCGGTGCGGACACGCCGCGGGCGATCTGGGTGACGAGTTCCTCGGTGGCCAGGGGCTCCAGCCGCGCCACGTAGGCCTGCGGGTCCTCGTCGTACCGGTAGGTGCCGTACGCGGCGGTGAACCGCTGGGCCAGGTCGGCCGCGGCGGCGAAGTCCCGCTTGGGGAACGGCAGCAACCGGTAGATGTCGAAGCTGTCCGGCGTGATGGTCGAGGAGATCCCGGGCGGCGCCACCGACGGTACGGCCGGACCCGGCGGGGGCGTGGTCGCCTGGGCGGCAGGGGGCTCCTCGGTCTCTTCGCCGCCTCCGGGACCGGCCACGGTCAGGTAGACCCCGACCGCGGCCAGCACCACCGCCAGCCCCGCGAACAGCAGCCTGCGCCGGCCATCCGAGAGCTCCATCAGTCCTCTCGCTCACTCGCACCTTCGGCGGGACGAAGCCAGAACGGCATCGGCGGGCCCTCGTCCCGAGGCGTGCTCCCCCACAGCGGGGGCGGGGTCCTGCGGTCGCCTCCCGAAGCTCCGCCGTCCCCACCGGACCTGGGCCGCGGCACACCGGCGGCCGGGTCGGACGGCCTGCCGTTGCGGCGCGCGGTCCCCGACCCGGCGGAGCCGCCGGAATCCCGGGAACCGCCACCGAGCCCGCCCCTGCCGGACCCACCGCCCGAGCCCCGGCCGGACGAGCCGCCGGAACGGCGACCCGCACGAGAGTCGCCACCGGTTCCACGGCCACCACCGGAGGGGCGGGTACCGCCGGAGATCCGGCCTCCGCCGGAGGCACCGGCTCCCTCGCCGCGCGGGCGGCTCCCGCCGCCGGACGAGCGGCCTCCGACACCGGCGCCCACGACGCCCCCGGCCTCACCGCCGCCTTCGCCGCCGGATCCCCGTCCGGCCCGGGCGCCCACCCAGGAGGTGGGCCTGCCCGTTCCGCCGCCGGACGCGGCACGGTCCGAACCGCCGGAGTCGCCCGTGTCGGCGGCCGTGGCCAGGCCACCGGAGCGTCCGGTGCCGGCCGAGGACCTGCCCCGGGTGGACAGGTTGAGCGGCGGCGCGCTGGTGCGCGGACGGCCCGCCGCGGCGGCCGTTCCACCGCCGCGGCTCTTGCCCGCCACGACCGCACCGGCGGCGTCGCCGTTGGCGGCGTCGGCCGTGGCGAGGGCTCCCCGCCGGTCGGCCGCGGCGGTCGTCCCGGCGGCGGCGTCGCCCAGCGCGGTGCCCTCGGCGGCCGGATCGCGCTTGGCCCAGCGCGCCAGCCGGTACCCGGCCGCCCCCGGTACCACGGCGGTCGCGGCCCCCACGGTGCTCTTGCGCGCCTCGGCGATCGACTTGTCCAGATGGACCTCGCCCTTGTCCCGCGCCCCGACGGCCGAGTATCCGACCGCGGAGAACAGGTGCTGGAACGGCTTGCGATAGATGAACGCCGCGATCGTCACCAGCGAGATGAGCATCACCTGCAGGCCCCATGGCAGGCCCTCGCTCAGGATGAGCCCGTACGTCCACAACAGCAGGGCCAGCACACCGATCAGCGCCGCCTGTTTGAGCAGCATGGACAGCAGCAGTTCCAGCCAGCGCATGGCGATCACCCGGCCGATGCCCGGATGGATGCCGATGCCGAGGAAGATCGGTCCCGCCACCAGCAGCAGCAAGAAGGCGATCTTCACCACGATCAGGGCGATCGCGACCACCAGCACCAGCAGACCCGCGACGCACGCCGCGAACAACGCCCCGAGCGCGACGGCGAACCGGGCGGTCCAGTTCTTGCCCTGGAAGAGGGGATAGACGCCGGGGTGCTCCTCCTTGATGTTCTCGGCGACCTGCTTGTAGGCGTCGGCCTTCTTGCTCAGGTCCAGCTGTGACTGGCCGTGCGCCTCCGACAGGTCGACCGCCTGGGACCACAGCAGCCTGTCGGCGTTGTCCTTGACGATCTTGGCGTTGGGGTCGGTGGTGCCGAACTCGCCCATCAGCCAGGGCTTGCAGACCAGCGCCACCCACAGCCCGTTGGCGTTGCGGGTGGTGGCGTCGACGTCGGGAGAGGCCGCCGGATTCTCCCCGTTGGGCGAGGGGATGCAGACCGCGCCCTTGTTGTCGGCCTGCGGCAGCGCGGCGTTGAACGCCGCGCTGGTCGCCTCCGAGACCTTGGTGCCCAGGGTGGTGAAGTCGGCGGGCCTGGCCACCAGCCAGATCAGCGCGACCATCGCCGCGACCATCCAGATGGTGCCCTCGGTGACGCGGCTGGCCCGCTTGCGGACCAGTCCCCACCAGGCCAGCCAGATCGCGCCGAGGATGACCACCCACGACCAGTAGCGGGCGTTGAACGTCTCGCCCATGCCGCTGATCACGTCGTCGACGGTGTTCTTCAGCCAGCCCAGCAGCGACTCGGAGGCGGCCGCCTGGTAGACGGTGATGGTCGTGCGGTCGATCACCCGCGCCAGCGTGAACGTGGTGTTGGCCAGCGCGTTGCCCATCATCGCCATCGCGTCCGCGCAGCCCATGTCGACCGCGTACCAGTGCTGGCCCGCGCTTCCGTAGCGGTCGTAGTAGGTCAGCTCCTCGGGCGGCGTCCGCTTGAGCTCCTCGCTCGGGTACCCGGGCGGCTTGATCATGCCGTCCAGACCCGATCCGTACATCTCCGGTGACGGGTTGTCCGCCGGACGGCAGGGGTCGCTGCCGAACGGGTCGGCCGCGGCCGGGGCGACGGGGCTCAGCATGAACAGCGCCAGCACCGCCAGCAGCACCGCGGTGCGGCGGCGCCGGCGGGGCGGGCCGGAGCGCCGGCCGCGCCGGGACGGGGTGATGCCCTCGGCCGGGGAGCGCTGCAGCCCCGCCGGCCGCCGGGCGGGCCCGCCCCTGACGGCCGGCAGCCGGACACGGCCGCGCGCACCCGCCGGCCGGACGCGGCTCCGCCAGGACCCGTTCATGGGCAGACCTCCTAGATCGTGAGGGGGGACGACGGGCCAACCCGGGTCGGGTTGGTGTCGAGCCGGCGCAGCAGCTCCTCGGAGATCAGATCCACCCCGATCCGGCCGGCCCGGCCGTCCAGATCGCGGAAGACGCACTCGCCGTTGCCCAGGTTGCGCAGCACGGCCTTGTGCTCCTCCGACGGCTCCACGCCCAGCAGCGACATCACGTTGCCGACCTCGTGCCGCTCGGAGGAGCGGAACGAGAACACCGACGACAGGCAGTTGGTCACCTGCTCGTTCAGCAGGTCCCCGGCGTTCTGGGAGACCAGGATCAGGGCGGTGTTGCGGGACCGGCCCATCCGCGACACCTCCGGCACCAGCTTGGCGCCCTCGGGGGTGGAGGTGATCGCCCACGCCTCGTCCAGGAAGATCGCCTTGGGCAGCCTGCGGTCCAGCCCGTGCATCAGCCGCCGGGCGAACTGCGAGACCAGGTACATCAGCGCGACCGACAGCCGCTGCTCGTAGGAGTAGTCGTCCCGGGAGATCGCCACGTCCGGCAGGGTCAGCCCGCCGAGGGTGAACACGGTGGTCCAGCCCTCGGTGTCGATCCGCTCCCCGCCGGAGGGGTCGAAGCACAGCCGGGCCAGCCGCATCTCCGACATCGACCGCAGCACCGCGCCGAGGTTCCTGGACGCCGGGTCCTGGGCGGACTCCAGGTAGTCGACGACCTTGCCGAGCGAGGGGCGGTCGGCGTTGGCGACCGCGCCGACCGCCTGGATCATCGCCGACTCGCGCTCCTCCGACATCCGCGGCAGCAGCAGCCGCAGCGTCTCGGTGGCCATGGTCTTCTTGGCGGCCAGGTCGTCGTCGAAGGAGAACGGGTCCAGCAGGCCCGGGGCGGCCGACCCCAGCGGCAGGATCCGGGCCTTGCGTCCCCGCGACTGCAGCAGTTCCACCAGGGACTCGGCGTCGCCCTTGGGGTCGATCGCGGCGACCGTCACCCCGCGCAGCGCCATCTGGTAGATCAGCAGCAGCGCCAGGGTGGTCTTGCCGCCGCCGGGCTCGCCGGTGATCGCCACCGCGGTCGGCCGGTTGCGGGCCGCGGCCACCAGCGGGTCGAAGTGCACGATGGACCGGGCCCGGCCGAGGGTCTCGCCGATGTACGGGCCGACCCAGCCGTTCCCGGACTCGTCCTGCCGGTCGCCCAGGTCCACGGTGGCGATCGGCATGCCGCCGGCGATGGTGCGCAGCGGCTGCCGCTGGGCGTAGGCGCCGAGCCGGATCCGGTCGCCCGGCAGCGACTCCAGGAACAGCGAGAACTGGTCGCCGGTGGAGTTGACCACGTCGATGCCGATGTCGCGGTAGTGCTCGACCACCGCGTCCACCCGCTGGGCCAGCAGTTCCTCGGTGGGCGCCGACACGATCAGCCGGTGCCAGCCGTACACGAACGGCAGCCGCTCCTTGGTGATGCCGTGCTCGAGCATCCGCGCCGCGTCGATCTGCTCGGCCAGCGCCAGCGGGGCCTCCGCGCCCGCCTCCCGGATGTGCTGGTCCATGTCGCGGGCGTGCGCCAGCTTGCGGGAGACGTCCTTGGACGCCTTGGCCGGGGAGATCAGCTTCATCCGCGAGCTGATCTCCACCGGGAACGGCAGCGCGTCGGAGAAGTGCAGCCACGGCTCCCCGTCGGGGAACGGCATCAGGTCGGGGAAGCGCGCGAAGCTCAGGTACGCCACGTAGGAGGAGCTGATCGCGCCGCCGCTGCCGTTGCTGCCGGGCTGCTCCATCCGCAGGAACGAGCGGCCGTTGTGGATGGCGCCCTCGACCAGCGCCTCGATCTCCCCGGCCCCCCAAGTGCGGCGCTGCACCGCCGACGGCGGCGGGTCGGTCAGCGACCCGGTCACCGCGTGCCGGAACAGCCAGGCCACCTCGGTGGCGGTGGCGTGCCGCGCGTACAGGGCCGACCCGCCGAGCGCCCGCCCGATCCGTTCGGCCTGCTCGGTCCAGCGGGCGATCTCCTTGGCGTCGATGGCGTCGTCCTCGATCCCGAGGACCTGCTCGCTGCGCTTGTAGAAGCCGAGCAGCTGCGACAGCACCCCACCGGACAGCTGCGCGCCCATCCCGCGCGGCCCGAGCCGCACCCCGAGGTAGACCTCCTTGGTCCAGAAGTCCTGCGCCCAGACGTGGGCGTACATCTCCTCCAGGTACTCGTGCCAGCCCGGCCCGCCGTCGGAGGTCCGGTCCAGGTTGCGCGCCCACTCGGCCGCCGGGTACGTCCGGTGCGCGATCCGCAGGTGGATCTCCGCGTCCTGCATCCGGATCCCGGCCAGCGCGATGGTGATGTTGGTGGCCAGCGCCTCGCGCTCCTCGCCGGTGGTGAACTCGTACGACACCGTCGGCAACCGGAAGTAGGCCCACGCCGCCTGGTCGGTCAGCAGGATCCGGTCGTCGAAGTACCGCACCGACAGGCGGCTGGAGCGTGCCTTCGCTCTGCTCATCTCACCAGCTCCACTCGCCCGTACGACCCCAGGACCGCCGCCCCGCCCGGCGGCGCGCCGTTCTCGCCCGCACCCGGGAGCGCACCGGCGTCCTCCCGGCGCGCCCCACCCGCGCGTGGTCCGTTCACAGGGTCCCCCACCCTCTCCAGAACGCCATGTCGCTCAGAGGTCACAACACCACACCCCCGAGCCGCTCCCACCGATCCGGCACCCTCGCCGCGACCTCGAACCGCCCGAACGACCACTCCGCACCGCACACCCCGCGACGCCCGAGCGCCGGCCCTCACGCCTTCACCGGCGCCATGACGACGTCCTGGTGCCGTCGTGCACGGCACCAGGCGGGCGGCGCACGCCGGCATACGCCGGCCGTGGGCCTGAACGCCGGACCACAGGACTTCGCAGGCGCCATGGCGGCTTCCCTGCGGCATCGTGCGCGACACCGCGCCATCTGCACACCTCGTCCCGCGACGACCATGGACTCGGGTGCCGGACCACAGGGCCCCACCAGCGCCGTGGCGGCTTGCCGGTGCCGTCGTGCGGGGCATCGCGGCGTATGCGAGGGTGCGGGTCGGGCGTGCGCCGGAGGCCGGGCACGGACTGCTCGGCGCCGCGGGTGCGGTGGCCTGCCGGGGCGGCCGTCGCGCACCCGGTGCGGTCACGCGGGTCGTGACGGTGTCCCGGCCGGGGAACACGCGCCCTGTGGCAACGGCGGGCGGGGTGGCCGGGGGTGTGGAGGGCGGGTGGAGGGTGGTCATCGGGTGCCCTCCTGATGCCGTTCCACGTCCTCCTGCCGGATGTAACGCTCGGGTAGCTCGGTGAAGCCGCCGGCGATGACGCCGGCGAGCGCAAGGTAGGCGCGCCGGGTGGGCGAGCGCAACGACTTCAGCTCGTTGCGCGGCGCGCGGTCCATGCTGAGGTGATCGTCCCACGGAATGCGGACCAGCGCCCGGCAACGCCCCCGGGCGACCGCCTCGGCCTGCTCGACGTCGTCCATGCTGCGGCGGCTGACCCCGTTGATGACGGTGACCGCGCGGGAGCGCAGGTCGTCGTAACCGTGGCCGTCGAGCCACTCGAAGGTCATGGCCACCGCCCGGGGGGCGTCCGCGCTGGCCGGGGCGACCAGCACCAGCTGGTCGGCGTGCGGCAGGATGCGGGCGACCACGGCCGCCGCGGCGTCCAGCAGCGTGATCGAGTAGAACCGGTCGATGGTCCGGATGGCCAGCGCGTAGTCCCGGTCGTCCAGCGCCTGCAGCGGGTTCTTGCCCGCGGCGATCACGTCGAGGCCGGACTTGGCCTGCGAGGTGTACCGGCGCATCGCGGTCAGCGTGGTGACCTGGTCCGCCCTGGTGATCAGGCCGGTCAGGGTCTCGTGGGTGTCGCTGCGGCTGCGCCGCGCCAGCGCCCCGGGGCCGGGGTTGACGTCGACCGCGACCACCGGCTCCCCGCAGTGCTGGGCGAACGTGTGCCCCAGCATGAGCGCGGTGACGGTCTGTCCCGCGCCGCCGGTGCAACCCAGCACCACGATGTGCCGCGAGCCCTGGAACGGGCGCTGCAGCCGTTCCACGTACTCCTGGTCGATCTGGCCGTGCCCGCCGCCGACGGCGTGGATCAGCCTTCGCAGCCCGCCGCTCTGCGCGGTGTCCTGCTCGGGCCCCGGAGGCGTGATCGCCGGGGTGGCGGGCTGCGGCGGAGGAGGCGGCGGCGGAAGCGGCCGCGGCCGTACCGGCGAGGCCGGTCCCGACCGCATCTCCCGGTCCGCGGCCGGTGGCGGCGCCTGCTCGGGCACGCCGTCCGCCGCCTGGTCTGGCGCCTGCCCGCCCGCCGGACCCGCGGCCGGCTGTCCCGGCGTCCCGTACGGCACGCCCTGCGGCCCTGTCCCGGCGTTCCCCCGGCCGGGTCCCGCGGCGGGTCGCCCGGCCTCCGGCGGCCACACGGGCGGCGTCCGGTCCTGCCCCGATGCCGGAGGCCGACCTGCGGCCCCGGCCCGGCCCGGTGGAACGGAGCCCGCCCCGCCGGGCGGCCGTCCATGCTCCGCCTGTCCAGGACGTTCCGGCGGTCCGGCCTGCCCCGAGGGAACGGTGCTCGCCCCTGGGCGCCGTCCATGCTCCGCCTGCCCTGGGCGTTCCGGTCGTCCGGCCCCGGGCGGCACGCCCGGCCCGGAGCCCATGCCTCCGGCCGGTCCCGGCTGTCCGGCGGTGCCCGGGGCGCCCGCCGGACTCGCCGGACGGGCCTGCCCCGGCCGTCCGCCCGTTGCGGGACCACCCGGTCGCCCGGTACCCGGCTGCCCCGCCGGCCGCCAGGTCGGGCGTGCTCCGGCCGGGCGAGGCGCGGGGGGACGCGGCGCGGGAGCGCCCTCGCCGGTTTGCGAACGCGTCGTGCCCGGCGTTCCGGCCGGGGGCTGGGCCACGGGCGGCGGTGCCGCCGGAGGCAGCCCGCCGGGCGGCGTCACCGTGCCGCTGTCCTGCGCCGCCGGGATCCCCGGCACCTCCGGTTCGCGGACCTGCTCGCCCCGTCGCGCGGGTCCCGCCCCGGGCTCGGGCAGCGGCGGCCACACCAGCTCGTCGGTCGTCGCAGGCCGCACCGGCCGCGAGAGCCCGTCCTGCCAGGGCTTGGACGGCGCCCTGGTCCGCCGGTCCTCCCGCAGGTCCGGCTCGTCCCCTTCGGATCCGGCATCCGCCGGACCAGCCTGAACGTCCTCGCTCTCGGGCTCGCCGCCCTCTTCCACCGGCGTCTTCCGCCCGGCGGCCCCGAACGCCTCGGGCACCTGCGGGATGTCGGGCACGGTCGTCCCGGCGACCTGTGGAATGTCCGGCCGGGTCGTCCCCGCGGCCCGCCCGGCGCCCGACCCCGCAGCGGCCGCATCCGGCTCCCCGGCGTCCGCCTCTCGTTCGTCGTGGCCGTCCACCCGCTCCGCGACCTGCTGCGGAATGTCGGGCCTGGTGACAGGAGCGGGCTGCACGGCACCGCTCCCGCCGGTCATCTCACCGGCCTTCCGCTCACCCGGCTCAGCAGCGGCCTCTCGCCGCGCTCCCTCGCCGGCCTCGGAACGCTCCGCGTCCTCATCGTCAACCGGACGTTCCACCTCGGACACCGCACCATCGGCTCCCGCGCTCTGCGACGAGCCTGCACGATCCCCGCCATGGACCGCCTGCCGAGAGTCACCCGCATCCCCGGCAGATCGCTGCACATCCTCGGCATCGACATCCGCCAGGCGCGCGTCCTCACCCGGTGCAGGCTCATCGACGGCCTCATCCTGGGGAACGTCCGCCTCCGCATCCACCGAAGCACCGACTCCGGAGGGCTCACCGGCCATCCCCGGCACCGGCTGCTGCGGGATATCGGGAGCAGTGTCACGAGGCACCGCCGCACCGGCGTCATGGCCGGACTCCCCATCCCCGGCCCGAGAGCCCTCGGAACCGGCATCGGCCGACTGCTGCGACGCAGTGGTCTCCCCGCGCGCACCGGCTTCTTCGGCACCCGGCGCCCGTACGGGCTGCTGCGGAAGGTCCGGAGCCGTGTCACGGGGCGCAGGCACAACCTCATCGCGGCCCGGCTCATCGGCGCCATCCGCTTCACCCGCCAGGCCGGAATCCGGCTGTGCGGACGGCCGAGAAGCCGCGGTTGCCCTGTCTTCTTCGGAGCCATCCGCGCTCTGAGCTGCCGACGCCTGTACGGGCTGCTGCGGGATGTCCGGATCCGTGGCACGGGGAGGCGGCACAGCCGCATCACCGCCGGGCTCCGCGTTCACGTCCTGGAGAGCGCCGGCATCGGCAGGCCGCTGCGGCATCGCGGCGTCCTCGACCGGCTCCCCGCGCGCACCGGCATGTTCGGCGCTCGGCGTCCGCGTGGACTGCCGCAGAAGATCCGGGGCGGGGGCATCGTGGCCGGGCTCGCTCGGGTCGTTCGGTCCTGTGGGCAGGCCGGTGGTCGATCGTGCGGACGGGTGGGAGGCCGCTGTCTCCTCATCTCCGGAGACGGCGGCATGGGAGGTGGGCCGGCCGGTGCCGTCGGCGGCATCGGTCGGGACGGAGGTCGCCGTCTCGTCGGAGAGGGCCGAGGGCTGCGTCGCCGCGGGCTGAGGGAGGTCCGAGGCGGCGGGGGGCCGGGGGTGTGCGGGGGCCTCGGGGGCCGTTCCGTCGGTGGTGGTGTGGGGGGTCGCCGGTTGGGCTTCCGGGATGTCCGGGGCGGGGGGCTCGGGCGGGGTGGCGGGGTCCACGGCCTGCCAGACCTCGGCGGCCTCGCCCGGGCGCTTGATGCCGGAGGCCAGGGCGCGCTTGCCGGAGCCGGTGGGGCGGGCGGGGGGCGTCTCCAGGCGCGGAGTGGCCGGGGGGCGTTCCAGGGTGGCGGGGTCGGGGGTGGCGGTGGTGGGCTGGGGGCCGGACGGGAGGAGGGGCGGTGCGTCGGACTCGTGGGAGATGTCGCGGGGCATGGTGCGCCGCCAGGACTTGGCGGCGCGGGTGGAGGGCTGAGGGGCGGCGGGGCGGCCGGCGACCTTGACGTCGGAGGCGGGGGCGGCCGCCGCGGGGGGCTGCGGCCGGGCGTGGTGGACGGGGACCACGGCGGGGTGGCCCTTGGTCTTGCGGGTCTTGCGCTGGGCGCGGACGGCGGCGCGGGCCGGGGCGGTGGCGGCGGCGGTCGCCGCGGCGGGGGCGGCCGTGGCGGTGCGGTCGCCGCGGCGGTGCCAGATGCGGGCCACGACGACGACCTCGCGGGGCTCGCGGATGGGGGTCAGGCGGCACCAGGTGCGGGGCTCGGACAGGTAGCGGGCCTGGGAGAGCAGCAGTTCGGTGAGCCGCTTGCCCTCGATGACCGGGCGGGTGGCCAGCCAGGTCACCACGCCGGGCGGGACCAGGTACAGCACGTGCCAGGGCGGCTCGAAGGGGGCGCCGACCAGCATCAGCAGCAGCACCCAGGGGACGAACACGCCGACGAAGACGCCGATCTGCACCAGCGGCAGCGGCATCGGCAGGCGCAGGTCGTACAGCTTGTACAGCCGTTTCTCGATGCGCCAGATGTTCGTGTACGTGGGTAGATCCACGCCCCTACTCCCCTAACTGGGACGAGCACAGGCGCGTCGCCGGGCGCTTCGCAGGCCCCGCACCGGTGCTCGCCCGGACGGCGTACCGGTCAGCTCAGGTCGACTCCCAGCGCGCGGGCAATGGCCTTGGCCGTGGTCTCGATGATGTTCGGCACATAGAAGATGATTCCGATTCCGATCGCCAGGACGATGAATTGCACGAAGCGGGTGATCTCACGGGTGAACAGGAAGAAGATCGCCACGATGGACACGATGACGAGGAACAGCGGCCCGAAGATCTGGCGCAGCCAATCGGCCAGCTGGTCGGTCTGCAAATCGTCCGGCGAAGCCAGAATCTGGTCGGAGATCGACGCCATGGTGTGCAGCAGCATCGACTGACTACCTCTCTGGTTCGGCGGGTGGGTCGGGGTTGCGGGAGGTCCGGGGGTCGGGAGGGGTACGGGGGGCACGGCCTCGGCTCGCGCCGGGGCCGGTCATGGTCCGGTGGGGCGGCCGGCGCCGCGGATGTCTCTGACGTACCAGGTGCCGTCCTTCTTCACCACGGTGAACTCGTAGGTCTGCTCCAGCTCGGCCGCCGTGGGCCCCCCGCCCTGGGCGGGCAGCCGCCAGGTGACCGTCACCGTGACGGTACGCCGGTCGGCCGCGCCGCGGGGGGCGACCACCTCACCCAGCCGGACGAATGTGACCGATCCCCCCAGGCCGGTGATCGGCGCGCCGTCGGTGAACCGGGACAGCGCGGCGGTGTCGCTGGCCGCGTAGGCCGGGAAGAAGCTGCCGAACAGGGCGGTGCGCAGCTCGTTCTCCAGCGCCGGGTCGCGCTCGCCGACCCCGCCCTGCGGCAGGGCGGCCAGCGCCGGGGGCGGCAGCAGCGCCGGGCGGCCGGAGACGACCAGGGCGCCGTTGCTCGCGTAGACCGGCACGGCCAGCGACAGCCAGCGGTCCTCGGCCCGGGCCAGCAGCGTCACGACGGCGTTGTGCTCGTCGCGCACCTGCACACCGGCGACCTGGGTGGACTCCACCCGCAGCGAGCCGGCGCCGTTCCAGCCGAACTGGCCGATCGAGCCCTCGGGCAGGAACGCCCGCAGCCGGCGCTCGCGGTCGGCGGCGGTCTGCTCGTCGTAGTTGAGGTAGACGTCGCCGAACTGCAGCGCGAACGCCGAGGCCGCGGCGACCGGGAAGCGGCTGGCGGGCGGCGGCGTGGTCGCGGCGGGGGTCGCGCCGCCGTCCTGGGTGAACCGTTCGAACGGGGCGCGCACGCCGTTCACCACGATGACGATGATCAGGGCCCACAGCAGGGCGCGGCCCACCCACACCCACCAGCGGCCGCCGGAGCCCGCCCAGCGGCCGCCGCCCGAGCCGGACCCGCGGCCCCGCCGGCCCTTGCGGGACCCGTCGTCGGGAGCCTGCGGCACGGCCGGGGCACCGGTGGCGAATCCGGTCATCGCGTCGTCGTGGACATCCGTGTCCCCGCCGTGCGTCACGGCATGCTCCCGCGCCAACGCTCGCCGAGCCATCACGCCTCCGCTCGCGCCTGCCCCCGATCGGCGCGGTCATCCTGCCTGCACTTGTCTTGGTCGGGACATGGGCGGTCAAGGGCCCGCTCAGCCTAACCCCGGCCCAGCCTAACCACGGAAGTCAATTGTTCCAGCGCCCGTTGGGCGAGCACACCCCGGCACGCGGCTGTGGATAACCGAAAGCACAGGACGTCGGAACAGGGAAGATGACCGAACAGTGACGTTCCGGTATCCCCCGTCCGAGGACAATTGCCCAGGTCAGCCACCCGCAATGGCACACCGATCCGGTTAACGCCGCTGACCTGCGACAATCCGGCACCGCTGTGGTGAGAATCCCATATCCCCGGACAGGACCCCGCAGAACGCCGCAGCCCCGGGGGTCTGCCCCGGGGCTGCGCGCAAACGTCTGACCTGCCCTTTCGGGTCCGCCAGAGCGACGGGCTCACACGTTGAAGCGGAACTCCACCACGTCGCCGTCCTGCATGACGTAGTCCTTGCCCTCGATGCGGACCTTGCCGGCGGTGCGGGCGGCCGCCATGGACCCGGCCTCGACCAGGTCGTCGTAGGAGACCACCTCGGCCTTGATGAAGCCGCGCTGGAAGTCGCTGTGGATGACCCCGGCGGCCTCGGGGGCGGTGGCGCCCTTGCGGATGGTCCAGGCGCGGGCCTCCTTGGGCCCGGCGGTCAGGTAGGTCTGCAGGCCGAGGGTGTCGAATCCCACACGGACCAGCTGCGACAGCCCCGACTCCTGCTGGCCCAGCCCCTGCAGCAGCTCCAGCGCCTCGTCGTCGGGCAGCTCGATCAGCTCCGACTCGATCTTGGCGTCCAGGAAGATGGCCTCGGCGGGGGCGACCATCTCGCTCAGCCGGCCGCGCAGCGCCTCGTCGCCGAGCTCGGACTCGTCGAGGTTGAACACGTACAGGAACGGCTTGGCGGTCAGCAGCTGCAGCTCGCGCAGCAGGGACAGGTCGATCCCGGCCTCCGCGGCGCCGGCGAACAGGGTGGTGCCGCCGTCCAGCACCTTGCGGGCGGCGGTGACGGCGTCGACCACGGCGAGCCCGTCGCGGTCCTTCTTGGTCCGCGCCTCCTTCTCCAGGCGCGGCAGGGCCTTGTCGACGGTCTGCAGGTCGGCCAGGATCAGCTCGGTGTTGATGGTCTCGATGTCGCGCAGCGGCTCCACCGCGCCGTCCACGTGGGTCACGTCGGGATCCTCGAAGACCCGGATGACCTGGCAGATCGCGTTGGTCTCGCGGATGTTGGCCAGGAACTTGTTGCCCAGCCCCTGCCCCTCGTAGGCGCCGCGCACCAGCCCGGCGATGTCCACGAACTCCATGGTCGCCGGGATGATCCTGGCGGAGCCGAAGAGCTTCGCCAGGACCTCCAGCCGCGGGTCGGGCACCCCCACCACGCCGACGTTGGGCTCGATCGTGGCGAACGGGTAGTTGGCGGCCAGCGCGTCGTTCTTGGTCAGCGCGTTGAACAGCGTGGACTTGCCGACGTTGGGCAGCCCGACGATTCCGATGGACAGGCTCACGTCAGGCGAGTCTATTGGCTGCCCGGAGGCCCTCCGGCCGCGGCGGCGCGCAGGCGGCCCCGATCAGCCCTCCACCCGGCGCAGGAACGCGGCGATGTGCCGGAACGCCGCCTTGCCCTCGGGGATGAAGTCGGCGAACACCGGGAAGACGTGCACCAGCCCGTCCCACTCCTGGTGCGTCACGTCCACCCCGGCGGCGCGGGCGCGGGCGGCCAGGTCCCGTACGTCGTCGCGCAGGATCTCGGTGCCGCTGGCCATCAGCAGCATCGGCGGGAGCCCCGTCAGGTCGCCGCGCACCGGTGAGAACAGCGGGTCGTCGTCCGGCTTGCCCGCGCAGTAGCGGCGGCCCAGCGAGGCGAGCTTGCGCGCCGGGATGAGGACGTCGCTGCGCTCGTTCAGCTTGTGCGAGTCGGCCTCGCACATCAGGTCCACCCAGGGCGACAGGCAGATGGCCGCCCGGGGCGGCGGCAGGTCACGTTCCTTGAGGGACTGCAGCAGCGCGAGCGTGAGGTGGCCGCCCGCCGAGTCGCCGCCGACCACGATGTCCTCGCCCCGGTACCCCTGCTTGAGCAGGTGCCCGTACGCGTCCAGCGCGTCCTCCAGCGCGTCGGCGGGCGTGTGCGCGGGCACCAGCCGGTAGTCCAGGGACAGCACCGGACGCGCGGTCGCCGCCGACAGCCGCCAGTTGAACGGCCGGTAGAGCCGCGGGCTGCCGAAGAAATAGCCGCCGCCGTGCAGGTAGAGCAGGACCCTGCGCTCGTCGGGCGCGCCCGCCCGCACCCATTCGCTCTCCCCCGAACGGCCGATGCGCTCCGGGACGATCGTCACGCCCCGCGGCACCCGCTGCAGCCGTCCGAGGCGGTCGGTGACCCGCTGGATGCGGATCAGCCCGGCGTCCCCGTCCGGGGCGTTCTCCCATGCGGAACGGCCGAAGATCCGGATGAACCGGCCGACGACGCGCGCCTGCGGGCTGGGGCGGTCCTCCGGTCCGAGCGCCAGCGCCGCCGCGACGCGCCGCTGCGCGCGCGTGACCGGCCGGAAGGACGGAACGTGGGGGGTCGTGCCCGGCAACTCGGCCTCCTGTGCGTACGCCCAGGTCACCCGGTGGGGGTGTCCGTTCGGCACCACTTTATGAACACTGAGTCTAATTGCTGCGGCCGGGGCGTCCCGGCGCGTCGCGTCGGCTCGTTCACACGGCGATGTCACGATTTCCGTCATGGATCTCGCGCTGCTGCTCGGCCTGGCCCTCGGCCTGGCGCTGGGAGCGGTGGCCGGGTACGCGCTGGCCACCACCCGGTCGGCCGCCCTGATCGCCCGCGCCCGGGCCGCCGAGGAGCAGGCCGCCCATCTGGAGGAACGGCTGGCCGGGCAGTTCGAGCGACTGTCGGCGCAGGCGCTGGACGCCAGCAACCGGCGGTTCCTGGAGCTGGCCGACGCGCGGCTGAAGGCGGCCGGGGCCGAGGCCGCCGGGGAGCTGGAACGGCGCAGGCAGGCCGTGGAGCACCTGGTCGCCCCGCTGCGCGAGACCCTGGCCAAGGTCGAGGAGCAGCTCCGCGAGGTGGAGACCGGCCGCCGCGAGTCGCACGCGATGCTGGCCAAGCAGGTCGAGTTCGTCCGCCGCAGCTCCGAGGAGCTGCGGGCGGAGACCCAGGCGCTGGTGCGGGCGCTGCAGCGGCCCGACGCCCGGGGCCGCTGGGGCGAGCTGCAGCTGCGCCGGGTGGTGGAGCTGGCCGGGATGACCCGGCACTGCGACTTCGACGAGCAGGCCACCGCGTACACCGACGACGGGCGGCAGCGGCCGGACATGGTGGTGCGGCTGGTCGGCGACAAGACGATCGTGGTGGACGCCAAGGTGCCGCTGACCGCCTACCTGGAGGCCGCCGCCACCGACGATCCGGCGCGGCGCGCCGCCCGTCTGGACGCCCACGCCCGGCATCTGCGCGACCACGTGGACCGGCTGGCCGCCAAGGAGTACTGGAAGGCGTTCGCGCCGGCGCCGGAGTTCGTGGTGCTGTTCATCCCCGGCGAGGCGTTCCTGGCGCCGGCCCTCGAACGCTCCCCCGAGCTGCTGGAGTACGCGCTCGCCCGGCGGGTGCACATCGCCACCCCGACCACGCTGGTGTCGATGCTGCGCACCGCCGCGTACGCCTGGCAGCAGGCGGCGCTGTCGCGGAACGCGCGGGCGGTGTTCGAGCTGGGCCGGGAGCTGTACGAGCGGCTCGGCACCATGGGCGGGCACCTGGACGAGCTGGGCCGGTCGCTGTCCGCCGCGGTCCGCGCCTATAACCGTACGGTGGGGTCGCTGGAGAGCCGGGTGCTGGTGAGCGCGCGCAGGATGAAGGACATGGGGCTGGTGGACGGTGCGCTGGACGGCCCGCAGCCGGTGACCGACAGTCCCCGCAGCCCGTCCGCCGCCGAGTTCGACGGCCGGTCCGGGCCGGTGGAGGCCGTGGACGCCGGGCCGTACGCCGCCGGGCGCGCCGTTCCCGGCAACGGCGCGGCCCCCGCCGGTGAGGAGGAGCCGAGATGACCCCGACCGCAGCGCGCAAACCGTCCAGGAGCGCCCGGCGCAGGGCCGCCCCGCCTCCCGCGACCCGGCGCGCGGACGGGGCGAAGGGGGCGGTCACCGGCCGCGGCGGCGTGGTGATCCTGTTCGCGCTGGCCCTGCTGGGCGCGCTGGCGGGGCACTGGCTGAAGTCCCCCCCGGCGGCCGGGCTCGGCTTCGTGGCCGGCTGCGTGCTGGCCGCGCTGACCACCCGCCGGGCCGACCTGCTGACCCTGGTGGTGTGCCCGCCGCTGGTGTTCCTGCTGGCGACGCTGACCGCCCAGCTGCTGACCTCGCTCGGCAAGGAGTCGCTGCTGCGGGTGATGCTGGTCGGCCTGGTCACCTCGCTGTCCGCCGCCGCGCCCTGGCTGTTCCTGGGCACGCTGCTGGTGGTGGTCGTCGCCGTGCCGCGCGGCCTGCTCACCGCCGTCCGCGAACTGCGCACCCGCCTGGCGGGCAGCCGCATCCTCCAGGAGGACGAGGAGGAGGACCCCGTCCGCTGGGACGAGGCCCCTCATCCTCACCACGGCGAGGTCGGCTGAGCCCCGCCGCGACGGCCTCCCCCGATCAGACCGGGGTGATGCGCAGATCCCTGCGGAGCTCGTGGGGAAGGGCGAAGCGCATGCTCTCGGGGACGGACTCGACCTCCTCGACGCGGTCGTAGCCGCGTTCGGCCAGCCAGTCCAGGACGCCGCGGACCAGGACCTCGGGGACCGAGGCGCCGCTGGTGACGCCGACGGTGGTGACGCCCTCCAGCCAGGCCGGGTCGATCTGGTCGGCGTAGTCGACCAGGTAGGCGGCGTCGGCGCCGTACTCCTTGGCGACCTCGACCAGGCGGACCGAGTTGGAGGAGTTGGTGGAGCCGACCACGATGACCAGCTGGGCCTCGGCGGCGATCTGCTTGACCGCGGTCTGGCGGTTCTGGGTGGCGTAGCAGATGTCGTCGGACGGCGGGTCGACCAGGTTGGGGAAGCGCTCGCGGAGCTTGGCGACGGTGGCCAGGGTCTCGTCGACCGACAGGGTGGTCTGCGACAGCCACGCCACCTTGTCGGGGTCGCGGACCTGGACGTTCGCCACGTCGTCGGGGCCGTCCACCAGGTGGACGTGGTCGGGGGCCTCGCCGGAGGTGCCGATGACCTCCTCGTGGCCCTCGTGGCCGATCAGCAGGATGTCGTAGTCGTCGGCGGCGAACCGCCGGGCCTCCTTGTGGACCTTGGTCACCAGCGGGCAGGTCGCGTCGATGGTGCGCAGGTTCAGCCGGGCGGCCTCCTCGTGCACCACCGGGGCCACGCCGTGCGCGGAGAAGACCACGATGGCGCCCTCGGGCACCTCCTCGGTCTCGTCGACGAAGACCGCCCCGCGTTCCTCGAGGGTCTTGACCACGTGCACGTTGTGCACGATCTGCTTGCGGACGTAGATCGGCGCCCCGTACTTCTCCAGCGCGATCTCCACCGTCTGCACGGCACGATCGACGCCCGCGCAGTAGCCACGGGGTTTGGCGAGCAGGACACGGCGCTCACTGGTGGAGGTCATGCGGCAATTGTACGAACCACCCGGTGGCCCGTGTCGCGGCGCCGCCGGCGGGTAGGCAGACCTCACTGTGCCGCCTCACTGTGACGTGATCCACGGCCCGGATCCCGCGAACGCGTTGACCCGGGGTGACCGGCCTGGCACCGATGCGGCACAGTGATACGAGACGGCCGTGTGGTAAGCGCGCTCGGACCGCTCCAGACCATGCAAGGGACCAGCAGGGAGACGAGGACGATGACGAAGTCGCCGCGCCGCCTCAAGCAGCAAGTCCGGGACGCCGTGGGCGAGCAGGTCCGGGACCTCCCGCTGCACGCCGTCCGGCTGGCGATGTTCGGGGTCGGCCGGGCGCTGCTGCTGAGCGATCGGGTGACCAGGGACTACAAGGAGATGCGCGAGAACGGGGTCGGCCCGGTGCTGGGCCGGCTCGGTGAGGACGCCAGGCAGACGGCCAGGCAGACCGCCGAGAAGGTCGCCGGCCGGGTGGCGACCCTGATGCGCGGCGCGGAGGAGGAGAAGGAGGAGGCGGCCGGGTCCCAGACCCCGGTCGCGACCCCGCCCGCGCCCCGCCCGCGGCCCGCGCCGAAGCCGGCGGCGGAGATCTCGGTCGGCAAGCCCGCCCGGGAGCCGGTCGCCGAGCCCGCGCCCGAGCCCGGCAACCGGGCCGCGCCCAAGCCGGCCGAGCCGCCGAGCCCCAGGCCCGCCGCGCAGGGCGGCACCGGCCCCGCGCCCGCGAAGGCCGAGGAGGCCGGGAAGGCCGAGCCGAAGCCCGCGCCCGCCGCGCCCAAGAAGGCCGACCTGCCGGTGCCGAACTACGACGAGGCGTCCCTGCCCCAGCTCCGCGCCCGGCTGCGGGGCCTGACCGCCGAGCAGGTCGAGATGCTGCGCGAGTACGAGCGGCAGCACGCCGCCCGCGCCGAGATCCTGCGCATGTACGAGAACCGCCTCGCCAAGCTGAACGGGGGGCGCTGAGCTGGGCCGCAGCCCTGCCCGAGATCACGAACTGCCGGTGAAGGGCACATCCGGGGCACTTCGGCCGTCGCCGGTGCCCCGGAAGAAGTCGTCCACACCGCGGCGGCCAACGTCCGCGACGTCCGGCATGAAGTGGGCATAGGTCCGCAAGGTGAACCCCGGGTCCGTGTGGCCCATCCACCGGGCCACCTTGAGGATGTCGGCACCGGCGGCCAGGACCATGCTGGCGTAGGTGTGCCGCAGGCCATGGAACCGGCCGTTCTCATCCGGCGGCGGGGGCGCCCCCGCCGCCTTGCGAGCCGCAGTCCATACGTGGGTGAACGCCTGCCGGTACCACGGCAAACCGTCCGCCTTCACGAACAGCAACCGGTAGGTGCGGGGCTTGCCGTCCGGCCGCCCCCACGGCAGCGTCACCTCCACCGGCTTCCGCTTCTTGATCTGCTCGGCGAGCCGCCTGGCCAGCGTGTCCGACAACGGCACGGTCCGCTCCTTGCGCCCCTTCGGCAGCGCGAACACCAGCCGGTACTCCCCGTCCGCGTCCCTGATCCGCTTGATCTGCCGCCGCACGAGGATCTTCCGGTCCTTGCCGAGGAACTGGATGTCCTCCTCGGCGAAGGCGAACACTTCGGCCAGGCGCAGGCCGGCGGCGGCGCCCAGGTCCACCATGGCCGGCGACTCGTGCCGCCGGTCGAGCTCGGCCCGCGCGGCCTCCACCATCTGCAGCGTCCACGGGACGATCTCCCGGTCGGGCACGGTCGGCAGCCGCACCACCGGCGACTGCACCGGGTTGCGGGAGATCCGGCCGTCCTCGATGGCCGCGATGAAGATGGTCGACAGGGTGGTGGCGATGGCCTTGATGTACCCGGGCGCCAGGTTCTTGCCCTCCAGGCTCTTGACCCACTGCTGGATCGCCGAGGGCGATTTGGCCAGCGCCCCCAGCTCCCGGTGCCCGATCGGTGAGCTGCCGGGGGCGCGGCGGCTGCGCGGCCCGGCCTCCACGTCGTAGATGTGCGCCAGGTGCTTGTCGATGGTCTCCAGGCTCGCCGGGTCGGAGGCCAGGCTGGAGCGCCACCGCTTGGCGTACTGCTCCAGGGTGATCTTTCCCAGCTCGGGGTCGATGTAGGTGCCGGCGTCCAGGTCGGCGCGCACCTTGGCGTCGAACGCCTCAGCGTGCCGCTCAGGGTCGTCACCGTACCTTTCGCTGAAGTTCTTCTTGGGCTGGCGCCGTTTCCCGTCCGCGTCGATGACGTCCCAGCGGACCTGCCAGCGCTTCCCCACGCCGTGCACCTTGGTGGGGTAGAGCTTGGTCCTGCCGCGCCCGCACTTGCAGGGCTGAGGCCGCTTCTCGGGATCCGGGTCGTCCCACCCTTCCGGTGGGTGGGACAGGTGCCATCGGTCGTATACCGCCATGACGAGTCTCCAGGGGGTTGAGGGGTTACAAGAGGGCCGCCCGCGGATGGGCGGGGACATCCACGGGCGGCCTGGCGGGGTGGCGGGGTGGCGCTAGTTGAGGTGCCGCGCCTTCCAGTCCTCGTTGGGCTGAGCCTGTGCGCCCTGGCCGTCCTGCACGACCTGCTTTTCCATCGCGTCCAACTGCTCCCGTTCGAGCTGGACGATGCGGATGAGCAGGGGTGTCAGTGCGTCAACGATCCGAGAGATGACGCAGGTGACGTTGCCGGCGGCGATGACTCCTACCACGGCGCACACGGTCAGCACCCAGAGGGCGTGGGCAGTGTGCAGATCGTCCATGGCCACTCCCAGCGCGTACGTGGTCACGGCGATTGTGGCCAGTACCACCTGGAGGCGGTTGGGGCGAAGGTCTCGCATGAGGCGTGCTCCTCGCTATGAGGGCTCCGCGCTGGTCACACACACCCGGTCGTGCTCAGCGTCGTCAGTCCCTGCCGATGTTGTGGTGGAGGGGCTCACAATGCTGGCGTTTCGGACGCCCGCAACGCAAGTGTTGATCGAGTTCACAGGAGTAACAGTAGGCTTACCTGACCTTGACCGTCGCCCGCCAGGTTGTTATTGACTTTCGGTCTCAGACGTTGAGTCTTCAACTTCTTTTCGGAGGAGTTCCCAGAGCACCTGGGCCCGGTCGCGCTGCGGCCGTCCCAGGCGTTCCTGGATCCGGCGCATCGTCTCCTCGGCGTCGTCCAGCAGCCGGCGCACCTCGTCCAACCCTTCGCTCTCGGCTGCAGCTCCCGGCGCAGAGTCGGCAGGGGGAAGCGCCACGAGGGCGGGATCCGACAGCGGATCGAAACCTTCGTCGTAGATGCGATCGACGGTGCCGGGTGGCCATTGCAGCGCTTCGTCGATGCCGCGCGCGGTGAGCGGGACGGGCCGGTACTCGCCCCGCCGGATCTGCCTGAGGCCGGCGTCGCTGATGGGGACCTCGCGGGCGACGTCTATCAGACGTTTCCGCAGCTCGAGCAGGCGAGCCTTCATGGCGCGGTCGAGCACCTCGTGAGGCGGGAGTCCTGGCATCGGGGAAGCTCTCTCCGGCATCAGCTTGCGCAACATAGCGCAAGAAAACACAAGTCTGATTGTCCCACGGTATGGCATCCAGGTGAGCTGAACCTAACCTCCCACGGCCTTGCGGGCACTTGCGCCCTCTTGCGCTTCCGGTGACTTGTGCTAACTTGCGGTGCATGCAGAACACCGAAAGCCCGATGCGCAGGGAGCGGATCCGACGGGGACTCACCCTCGCTCAGGTCGCCGCGGCGTGCACCGAGCTCGGCGTCCCCCTGTCGGAGTCCCAGGCATCCCGCATCGAACGCGGGGAGCACGCGGGCCGGCCGGAGACGCGGGCGGCGCTCGCCAAGGTGCTGGGGCTGGACGCCTACTCCGATTTCGGGGTGTCGGCGTGAAGGCCCGGACGCTGGCGCTGCTCGCGGCCGTGATCGTCGCCATGTCGCCGACGCCGGCGCGGCAGCCGATGGTGCCGTGCCCGCACTGCGGTACGGAGAACGACCCGGCGCGCGGGTCGAAGAACTGCTGGTCCTGCCACCTTCCGTTGGACGGGAGCGGATCCTGATGGCCGCCGCCACGAAGTCCCGGCCCCGGCCGGGCTACGCCAACACCGACCAGGCCGCCGCGTACCTCGGCGTCGCCAAGCAGACGCTCGCCAACTGGCGGTCCACCGGGCGCGGCCCGAAGTTCTCCCGGCGTGGCCGAGTCGTCCGCTACCGGTGGGCCGACCTGGACGCCTGGATGGCGGGTGAACAGCGGTGATCGCCGCCGTCCGGCATCTGGCCGGTGTGGTCGCCGGCCGCGTCCCCAACCCCGTCGCCTGTGACCGCTGCCGTACCCGGCGGCAGTCGATCAGCCTGCGCGACGCCCGGCTCCTCGCCGAGCACGGCCATCTGCTGTGCCCGTGCGGGGGCCACGAGTTCTCCCTGCCCCGACTGCCCCGAAGGAGGGCCGTCCAGTGATCACCCAGAGGAACGTCGAGCTCGCGCCGCCGATGCTGCGGCGGGCGCTGGCCAACCTGGCGAAGTCCTGGCCGGTCGGCACCGCCGACCGGCACCCGAACGGCTGGACCGGCCGCGTCTCGGTCGACGAGAACGCGGTCGCCGGCTGGCCGTACGACCTGACCGGCGGGCCCGACGCGCACGCCCTCACGCTGACCGGCGTGCCGGTCGTGTGCGTCACCGCCACCATCGGCGGCGTCCCGGTAACGGCGTGGTACCGCACGAGCGTGCTGTCCCGGCTCGTCGCGGAGCGCCAGATCGCCGTCCGGCCGGGCCCGGCCGGCAAGCCCGCGGCGAAGCCTCGCGTCGCCCGGGTCCGGACCCGCCGGAGCGCCCGGTGAGCTCGCAGAGTAAGCCCGCCAACTCCCGCCGCCACCCGGCCGAGGTCACCGCTGACCGGCTGGCCGCCGACGTCGAGCGCTGGCACGACCAGTTCACCCCGAAGGAGCGCGACGCGGTCGCCCTCGTGCGCGCCCGTCTGCTGGACATTGCCGAGGGGGTGAGCCGGTGACGCGCCGCCGCCCGTTCGCCGAGGCCGTCGCGTGGGCGCGGGGGCTGGTCGCCGCGCTGACCGACGACATGCCCGACGCCGCCGACGATTCCCCGCTGTCCGACCTCGCCGAGCGCATCGCCCATCTGCGGGCCGAGGTCGCCGAAATGAGCGAGGCGGCCTCCGCTGCCACGGAGACCGCCCCCGACACCAACCCCCCGAAGGAGGTACAGGTGCTGTCCAACACCAACCGTACCGCGGAGCCGCCCAGCGAGGCGTGCCCGACGTGGTGCCGCTACCAGGATCTCGGCCCCCACCGCGTGCACGTGTCCGACCACCTCGGCACCGACGCCGTCGCCGTGCAGGTCACCAGCCTCGGCACCCGCGCGGCGACGATCCAGGTGGTGTCCAAGGCGTTCGCCGACACCATCGACTACGGCACCGTCCCGCTCACCACCGGACGGCAGGCCCGTGCGCTGGCCGCCGCGTTCACCCAGACCGGCGCCTCCGGCGAGGCCGCGGCGCGGCGGAAGGCGGCGGCACTGCTCGAGGAGCACCACCCCGAGACGTACTGGGAAGCCGCCCCCGGGGCGGAGGAGCCGAACGTGTGGGGGCAGATCTGCGGCTCCCGCGCCCACGGCGGCCAGCCCGTGACCTGGCCGTGCGACGTGGCGGTCGACGCCGGCCTGGCCGAGCGGCCGAAGACGGTCGACGACGCCGTGCCGACCACGAACAGGAGCCCGTTCTGATGGCCGCCCACGAGACCCCCATCGACGGTGTTCCGGTGCCGCGGCTGACGGTGCGTCTGGAGAAGGAGGCGACTGAGATGCGCGCCCGCGGGCAGCGGGACCGGCAGACCGCGATCGCCGCCCGCGCCGCCGCCGAACAGGCCCAGGCCGAGGCCGCCGAGCTGGCCGCCGCGCTGAACGAGGTGCGGCGGCTGATCGAGCAGGCGTCGGCGCGGCTGGAGGACGCGCTGCGACGGGCCGACGAGCACGCCGGCCGGGCCGCGCTGCACCAGCAGGCCGCCGACGAGGCCCTGGCCGACGCGGCGTACCTGAACGGCGTGATCGCCCGCGCCCGCCAGATGACGCCCGAGACCACGCCGGACCCGGCCGACGCCCTGAAGGCGACCGGCCTCATGCCGGAGGGAGGCACCGACCGGTGACCACCATGACCCGCACCCCGAACACCGCGCTGTTGCGGCTGGTGCTGACGCACATCGAGATGCACCCGCACCAGTGGCGGCAGGACATGTGGCGCACCGACTGCGGCACCGCCTTCTGCTACGCCGGGTGGACGGTGCTGCTGTCCGGTGGCCGGTTCGCGGTCGAGCCCGACGACCCGAAGATCCACTACTCGACCTTGGTCGTCCCGCCCGGCACCGACCCCACCGACACGACCGCATGGCGGCGCATCGACGAGTACGCCGCCGAGCTGCTCGGCATCCCGGTGGACCCCACCCACCGCTTCGCCCACCCCCTGTTCCGCCCCGCCAACACCCTGGACGACCTGCGCCGCATCGTCCGTCAGCTCTGTGAGGGGGCGACGTCTTGATGCTGCTCGAGATCCTCGCCGTCCTGCTCGCCCTGGCCGTCGCCGCCGCCGTGGCCGCTGCGGTGCACGGGCTGTTCGACCCGCCGACCGGCCGGCACAGCGCCGCCCACCTGGCGGTGACGGTCCCGGAGATGGTGCCGCCGCGCTGGGTCAACTGCACCGGAGGCTACCGATGACCCTGACCATGACCCCCGGCGAGCTGCTGCTGCTCCTCGCTGTCGCGATCGCCCTCGCCGCCTTCCTCGGGCTGCTGGCCGGTGACGCGATCGGCGCCGACCGCGGGTACTCCCGGGGGCTGGCGGACGGTCGTGCCGACGCCCGGCGGCGGGCCGCCGCCCGCGACCGGGCCGACGTCGACGCCGCGGCCGACCTGTGGAGCGACCAGTCGTGACCGGCGACACCAAGGACACCCGGACCGGCGGTGAGGCAGGGAAGGCCGCCGCCGGTCCGGGCCTCCGGGTCATCGGTCTGGACTTGTCCCTGACCAGCACGGGCCTGGCCTGCCACTGCGGAATCCACCGCATCAAGTCCCACCCCCGCCTAGAGATCACCCGCTTCTCCCGGCTGCGGATCATCGCCCTCGGCGTGATGCACCACGTCCTCGGCTCCCCCGAGATCTGCACGCCCGGCCAGCGCGCCGACCTGGTTGTCGTCGAGGACCTGGCGCTGAGCCGTTCCACCGGCCAGCACCTCACCCGCGCCGGGCTGTGGCACCTGGTCATGAACGAGGTCGACAACGAAGGCATCCCCTACGTCATCGTCTCTCCGACGTCGCTGAAGAAGTACGTCACCGGCCGCGGCAATGCCGGCAAGGACGAAGTCTTGGCCGCCGCGATCCGCCGCTGGCCCGACGCGCCGATCCATGGCAACGACGAGGCCGACGCCTACGCCCTGCAGGCGATGGGGCTGGACTACCTCGGTCACCCGCCTGCCGCCATGCCCCAGACGCACCGTGCCGTGCTGGACGCCATCCATTGGCCGGAGGTGGCTCGGTGATCTCCCCGGCCGTCGACACCCTCTTCCCTGTCCTCGTCGAGCCGTCCAGCGACGGCACCGGCGGGTGGACCGCCACCTGCCGCAACCCGCGGTGCGAGGACGCGCCGCACGTCATCGCCCGCCGCGGTACCCCCGAGGAGGCGCAGCGGGCCGCCGACCCGCACCGCAAGGAAGTGAACCGGTGACCGGCCCGGCCGGGCGGGTGCTGCTGCTGGAGGCCGAGCGGATGCGCCCGGTCCCCAGCGGCAGCACCGCGCGGCTCATCCGCCAGACCATCGCGATCCTCGCCCAGGCCATGGCCGACCGGGAGCTCGCGCCGCGCGCCCCGGCCGCCGGCAAGGCCGACCGGGTCGAGGACTACGCGTGGCTCCGCGCCAACAACGTCGGCCCCGACGAGGCCGCCGCCCGGGTGGGCGTGTCGGCGGGCACCGGTCGCCGACACGAGCACGAGATCAAGGAGAACCCCAAGTGCTGATCGCCCACCGCTGCACGAAGTGCGGCCACCCCGACTACCAGCGGCGTCCCGACAAGACGCGCCCGGACGAGCTCGGGCACTGCGAATGCGGCTGCCTGTGCACCCCGGGCAAGCCAGAGCTGATACCGACGTTCAACTTCATCGGCCAGCGGATCGAGCGGATCGTCGAGCCCGGGGCCCGCCTGGACGGGGACGGCAGCGACTCCCTCGCCGACGGCGCTCCCGTCCGGGCGTGCGGCTGCGACGCCTGCAAGGCGCTGTACGCCCACCTCACCACCGGCGCCCCCGCCCCCGAGCCGACGGAGCCGACGCCGGCCGAGTACCGGGCGTGGGCCGCCGCCAACAACATCCCCTGTCCGCCGTCCGGCCGCATCCCCGCCGCGGTCCGGGAGGCATACACCGCCGCCCACTCCTGACCAGATGACAGAGAGGAACCCCTTCACCTTGACCACCACCAACGACCCGGCCGGCGCCCGGCAGGTGCGCCCGTTCGCCGCGGTGCTCCAGGAGCTCGCCCGCGGGCAGGTGCACGACGAGGCGTCCGAGCGGCTGCACGAACTCGTCGACGCCGTCCGCGAGCACGGCGCCAAGGGCACGCTGACGCTCGTCCTGGAGGTCGCGCCGATCGCCAAGGGCGACGTCAGCGCGTTGACCGTGACCGGCAAGGTCACCGCCAAGCCACCCGTCGGCACCCAGGCCAGCGCGTTCTTCGTCGACGACGCCGGCAACCTGTCGCGCCGCGACCCGCGGCAGACCGAGATCCCCATCCCCGTCCGCGACGACGCCCCCGTCAGGAGCGCCCGGTGACGATGCGCACCAATCCCCTCAACCCCACCACCTCGCCGCCGGTCCAGGTCCCTCGGACCGAGGCCGACGCCATCATCGAGACCGCGATCCTGTCCGCCGAACCCGCCGAGCTGGAGCCCGGCAAGGTCTACGCCGTCGCCACCACCGCCGGCGTCGAGAAGATCGACCTCACCGGCAACGAGTACCGCGACACCCCGAAGCGGAAGACCGGCACCGTCCAGGTCCGCGACGTCGACTCGTTCGGCCTGTACTGGGACAAGCACGCCGATCTGGACGTCGCCGAGATCTACGCCGACATCGACCGCGACCAGATCACCGCGGTCATCGACGCCCACGGCACGAACGAGCCCGGCTGGCGGCAGCACCGGCTCGTCTACACCGTGCGCCGCACCGACGCGTGGAACACGTGGCTCGCCGCCGACGGCCGGCTGATGGGACAGACCGAGTTCGCCGAGCTGCTCGAGGCCCGGCTCCCGGACATCGCCGCGCCGGACGGCGCCGACCTGCTCGAGCTGGCCCAGACGTTCGAGGCCACTACCAACGCCGCCTTCAAGTCCGGCAGCCTCCTCGCCAACGGCGAGCGTCAGCTCGTCTACACCGAGAGCATCGAGGCGTCCGGCGGTCGGGGCAAGCAGATCACCATCCCCAAGCAGATCGTGATCGTGCTGTCCCCGTACGAGGGCTCCGCGCCCGTGACGCTGACCGCCCGGTTCCGGTACCGCATCACCGACGGGCACCTGCGGCTCGGCTACGTCCTGGACCGGCCCGCCGAGGCGCTGGCCGCCGCGTTCGAGGACATCGTCGCCAAGGTCGAAGAGCGCACCGAGCACACCATCATGCGGGGCGTCCCGGCATGACCACCACCCCGGGCAGGACGTGCCGCCACTACACGACCGGCGTCGGCCACTGCGGCGCCGAGGGTGTGCGGTTCTTCCTGCCCGGGTGGCGGTGCCCACGGCACACCCCCGCCGCCATCGCCGGCGAGCCGGAGGTGTCCGGGCAGTACTGCGCCCCCGCCAGGTGCTACTGCGGGCGCCCCGAGTGCCCGGCCTACCCGACGTACGGACGGCCGGACCCCTACGCCGGGGAGCTGGACGCGTGGGCCGTGATCGACGCCCGCGCGATCGCGTCCGGCCGCCGCCGATCCAACCCTGCCGACTACGCCGCCGCCCGCGCCACGATCACCGCGCAGCGCGAGCGGGACGCACGACTCCGCAGGAGCAACCCCTCATGACCCGACGACGCCCCACCATCACCTGCCGCTGCTGCGGGAAGACCGGCCAGCACGGCGCCCACGGCTGGATCCGGAGCTGCTACGAACGGTGGCTCAAGGCCGGCCGCCCCCAGGAGGGGCCGCCGCCGCCGATGCCGCTCGAGGAGATCCGCGCCCGGTCTGTCCAGGCGCGGCGACCGTGCGGGCCGAAGGCCGCGCGCATGGACGACTTCGTCACCGTGCGCCTGACCCGCCGCCGCGAGAACGGCGAACCGATCAGCATCGCCGAGGCCGCCGCCGCGGTCGGCGTGTCCAAGCGCACCGCGGAACGATACGCCGCCGCCCTCAAACAGCAGGCCCGCCGATGAGCCGCCGCCGCTGCATCCCCCTGCCCGGGCAGCCCGGCGAACCGGTCGGCTTCGCCTGCGTCTCCGGGCCGCTGACCGACACCGACCGCGCCGCACTGGCCGAAGCCGACCGGGCGCTCCGCAACCAGACCGACGAGGACCCAACCATGACCGACCCGACCCCACCCGACGACGAGCCCGCCGCCGTGGACCTGAAGGTCGCCGGCGTCGACGGCTGGTATCTCATCCTCCGCAAGATCCGCGAGGAGAAGGCCCGCCTCGAGATCGTCGAGCAGCAGGCCCGCGACGCCATCGAGAAGGCCCTCGGCGACGCCGTCGACGGCGTCATCGACGGCCGCCCGGTGGTGCGCTGGCACCACACCGCCGCGCCCCGCCGATTCGACAAGAAGGCACTGGCGAAGGACCACCCCGACCTGATCGAGAAGTACACCGTCGTCGGGAAGCCCGGCCGCCGGTTCGAGCTCGTCGACCCCAAGGACGGCGCCCAGTGACCCGCCGCCGGACCACCGACTCCCGACCGGTGTGGCCACACCTTCTCCTGCCGCTACTAGCCGTTGCCGTGTTCGAGCTGCTGCTGATGCACCACGCCCACACCTACACGGTCGAGCTGCGCTTCCCCCGACCCGCCGTCGAGACCAACACGACAGGAGGTGCTCGGTGACGCGCGACCCAGCGGCCCAGGCCGCCGGCAACATCGACACCAGCCGCGTCGGCTGGCCCACCCCCGCCGACCTGGAGGCCGTCCCCGACCCCGCCGAACAGCTCCGCCGCGAGCTGATGTGGGCCATCGAGAACCGCATCGACTACGCCCCCCGGTCGCTGCAGACCCGGCTCGGGCCGTCCGAGCTCGGCCACCCGTGCGCGCGGAAGCTCGGCTACAAGCTCGCCGGTGTCGAGATCTCCAACCCGGGTGACCCCGCCTGGTATCCGACGATCGGCACCGCGGTGCACGGCTGGCTCGAAGAAGTCATGCGCTGGCTGAACGGGCACCTCGGCACCCTCGCCGAAGGCGGACCCCGCTTCCTCCTGGAGCACAAGGTGTCCGTCGGGGAGATCTGCGGCGAGCACATCACCGGCACCTGCGACGTGTACGACCGCGTCACCGGCATCGTCGTCGACTGGAAGGTCGTCGGCGAGAAGCAGCTCAAGAAGTACAAGGACGAGGGCCCCGGTGACCAGTACCGCGCCCAGGCCCACCTGTACGGGCGGGGCTGGCAGCGGCGCGGCATGCCCGTCACCAAGGTCGCCGTGATGTTCCTGCCCCGCGACCGGATGCTGCACGCCGCGCACATGTGGTCCGAGCCGTACGACGAGCAGATCGCGGTCCAGGCGCTCACCCGAGCCGAGGGCATCACCACCATGGTCCGCGGCATCGGCAAGGCCGCCCTGCCGATGCTCCCCACCGCAGACGCCTACTGCACGTTCTGCGACTACTTCCTCCCCGGCAGCACCGAGCTGGAGGAGGCGTGCCCCGGGCACCCCGGGGCCACCGGCTACCTCAAGTAGCCACTCACCCCGGCCCGATCAGACCCGATCCGGCCTGACCCAACAAGGAAGGAACCCACCACCCATGTCCATCTGGGACGACCCCGACATCCGCGTCGGCGGCGACTTCGTCAAGTTCAACGCCCCCGGCGACAGCGTGTCCGGCACCATCCAGGCGATCCGCAAGCACAAGTTCGACGACGGCTCCGTCGCCCCCCAGGTCTTGCTCGTGACCGACGAGGGCGAGGAGAAGACCCTCACCGCCGGGCAGATCCGCCTCAAGACCGCCCTGGCCACCGAGCGGCCCGAGGCGGGCGACTGGATCCGCATCACCCTCACCCAGATCGAGAAGCGCGCCGGCGGCAAGGACCTGAAGCACTTCACCGTCGAGATCCGCCGCGGCCAGGGCGCCCCCGCCCAGCCGCAGCCCCCCGCGGGTCAGACGATGGGCGCCGGGCCCGGCTGGGGTGCCCCCGCCGCCCCTGCCGCCCCGGCGGCGATGCCGCAGCAGTACCCGCCGCAGGCCGTCCCCCAGGCGGCACCGCAGCAGTACGCCCCCGCCGCGCCCCCGGCCGCGCCGATCCCCTTCAACGAGCTGCCCACGCCCCCGGCCCAGCCCGCCCCCCAGGCGGCGCCCGCGGCCCCCGGCATGGCCGCGCTGACCCCCGAGCAGCAGGCGGCCATCGCTGCCCTCACCCCGGAGCAGCGCGCCGCCATGGGCCTGCCCGGCTGACCCACCCCCAATCCAGTCCGGTGCCCGCCGTCGCCTCACCGCGGCGGCGGGCACCAGGCCCCGACCCCTCACCCAGAAAGAGACCGATGACGAAATCCAGGCACTACCGCCAGGCCGAGCAGCTCGTCGACCAGGCACACCACTTCACCTACGGCGACGGAGCCGACCCGGTCACCGGCGCCGCGCTCGCCGCCGAAGCCCAGACGCACGCCATCCTCGCCCTCGTCGACGCGCTCACCACGCCGACCCGGGCCGCCGTCCCCGACTCCGTGCTGGACGTACTCCGAGTCATCGTCAACGACTCCGACGTCCCCGACACCGTCCGCACCAAGATCTGCAACGCCGTCGGCGTGGATCTCTGCCCCGACGCCTGACCTTCAGCCCTCGACCCCGGCACCGGCCGGGCCCCGGCTCGCGACCGATCGGGGGCACGTGATGCAGCAGCCACAGAGGACCGCATGACCGGCCCCTACGCCAGCGCGTACGACGCGTACCGCCGCGCCGGCTGGACCGGCGTCATCCCCCTGCCCGCCCGGAAGAAGAAGCACCCACCCTCCGGCGTCACCGGCGACAACGGCCACTGGCCCTCCTACGCCGACTGCCAGGCGTGGGCCGACGGCCCCGAAGGCGCCGGAAACATCGCCCTCCGCCTGTCCCGGCACGTCCTCGGCATCGACGTCGACAACTACGACGGCAAGACCGGCGCCACGACGCTCGCCGACGCCGAACAGCGTTGGGGCACCCTCCCACCCACGTGGCGCACCACCTCCCGAGACGACGGCACCTCCGGCATCCGCCTGTTCCGCATCCCCGAGAACCTCGCATGGCCCGGCGAACTCGGCCCCGACGTCGAACTCATCCACGCCGGCTACCGGTACGCCGTCGTCTGGCCCAGCATCCACCCCGAAGGCCGCACCTACCGGTGGATCAGCCCGGACGGCCTCACCTCCACCACCATCCCCGACCCCGACCAGCTCCCCCCACTCCCCCAGACGTGGGTCGACGGCCTCACCGGCGGCCGGGAACACACCACCACACCCCGCAACACCCTCGCCGACGACGCCGCCCGCGCCTGGATCATCACCCGCCCCGGCGCCACCACCGAACCATGCGCCCGCCAAGCCCGCGCCACGCAACAGGCCCTCGTCGAACTCGCCGGCCCCGGCTCAGCCCACAACGCCGCCCGCGACGCCGCCCTACGCGCCATACGCCTCGCCGACGAAGGCCACGCGGGCCTCGTCGGCGCCCTCACCGCCGTCCACAAAGCGTTCATCGCCAACGTCACCAACCCCCACCGCGCGGGCACTGTCCGGTTCCCCCGCCAAGCCGAAGCCGAATGGACCGCGCTGGTCACGTCCGCGGTGAACCTGGTGACGGCGACCTCCTCCGGTTCGAGCACCTGCGACTGCTCCGGGCAGCTCACCGGCCTCATCGTCTCCGGCGCCTACCCCACGGCAGGCGCCACGGCGCTCACCCCGCCCACACCCCTCCCAACCCCACCCAACCCAGCAGCAACCCCACCGGCACCCGACCCGACCCCCACCAACCCCGCCAGCCCCGCCCCCCAGACCCGATCCCGCACGTCCTGGTGGCCACGCAACCTCGCGCCGGTCCTCGACGGCCAGGAGGACGAACCCGGCCCCGCCGTACTCGCCCGCGCCGACGGCGCACACCTCTTCTACACGGGGAAGGTGAACGCCATCCTCGGCGAGTCCGAATCCGGCAAAACCTGGATCCTCCTCCTGGCCGTCGCCCAGACCCTCGCCGACGGCGGCACCGTCACCTACCTCGACTTCGAAGACACCGCCGCCGGCATCGTCGGCAGGTTGCGCGCCCTCGGAGTCCCCGACACCCACCTCACCCGACTCCACTACATCGGCCCCGACGAAACCCTCCACGCCACCGCATCCGACGACCTCCGCGAACACCTGGACGCCGCCCAGTCGACACTGGTCGCGCTCGACGGCGTCAACGCCGCCATGACCCTCCTCGGACTCGACCTGGAGAAGAACAAAGACGCCACGAGCTTCGCCCAGCTCCTCCTCAAGCCCCTCGCCGCGGCCGGCGGCGCAGTCGTCATGGTCGACCACGTCCCCAAACACAAAGACAACCGCGGAAAAGGCGGCATCGGCGCCCAGGCGAAACGCGCCATGATGGACGGCTGCGCCATCAGCGTCGAAGTCGTTGAACCATTCGGCCGAGGAATGACCGGCCGCCTCCGCATCTTCGTCGACAAAGACCGCCCCGGACACGTCCGCGCCGTCTCCAAAGAAGCCAAATACGTCGGCATGGCCGTACTCACCAGCGACGCAGAAACCGGCGCCGTGACCGTCGCCATCCACCCGCCCGACATCACCACCCCCGGCGCCGACAAGGCCGCCGGCGACCGCATGATGCTCATGGAAGCCATCAGCGACCACCTTTTCGAGAACCCGCCGAAGACGAGCGTCAACGGCATCTCCCTCGCCCTGTCCCGCCGCAAGGAAGACGTCGCCGCCGCCCTGGACGAGCTCGTCGACCGCGGCTACGTCGACCGCGACGGCACCCCGCAGGGACGTGGTTTTGCCCACACCCTGATCCGCCGCTACTTCGTCGCCGACGACATCGCCACCCCGCACCCCTCTGACCAGGGCCGGAACCACTCGGAACCACTCGGAACCACTCGGGAACCACTCGGGAACCACTCGGGAACCACTCGGGCCGAATCCCGGGCGAGTGGTTCCGGCAGCGGAGACACCCCCCGAAGGGGGGTCTCCCCCGGGAACCACTCCGGCCGGGGCACCCCGGAACCACCCGAGCCCGCTACGATCGTCATCGACGGCAGGGTGATCGACACCCGCACCGGCGAAGACCTCGGACCCGCCGGAGCCCCCGAATGATCCCGGCCTGGCTCCAACGCACCCGCGCCGGCGACACCAGCCGCGCCGCCACCCTCCGCCTCTGCCGCAAATGCCGCGCACCCGTCATCGTCGGCCTCGACGCCGACCGCGCCGCACGCACCGCCTACTGCGACCCCACACCACTCACCGAATTGGGCGAAGCCGTCGCCGTCATGCAAAACCGGCGCACCTACGACCTGATGTCCGGCCCATCACGAAAAGAACTCTCCCCACGCGAAGCCGACCACATCAGAAAACCCCGCCTCTACCCCGTGCTCGCCGAACACAAATGCGGCGCCCCTCTCGCCGCATTCGCAGTACCCGCACCGGCCCGACAGGACATCGACGATGAACCGCCCTTCTAACCACGCCGACGACCAGTCGCCGCGCTCGGTCGCCGGCCCGGCCGCGCGCACACCAGCCCGGCAACACCTGCCTGCCGTCGACCGCGCCCTCGCCAACCTCGCCGACCTCCAAGACCTCGTCGTCGGCCTGGCGCTGCTCCGCGACCCGGCCGTGCGCCGCCCCTGGCGGGAGACACCGCTCGACCCGTACGCGCGGGCGGAGCTCGACGACGAGGCCCGCGCCGACCGCGCCGACCGCAACGAGCTGGCCCCCGGCGAACACATTGATGCCGCACGGCCCGACGTCCTGGACCTCCTCGCCGACACGCTGTCCCGCGCCGAGGATCTGGCCTGGCACCTGTCCCGGGCCGCCTGGTGCCCCGTCCTGCCCCCGTCCTCCTGGACGTCGGCCACCGCGGACCCCCGCCGCTACCTCGCCCACGCCGCCGCCTGCCTCCCCACCGCCGTCCTCGGCTGGGAGAACGGCGGGGACATCGCCCACTGGGCCGCGGCGGTGACCGGCGCCATGCTCGCCGACCTCACCGCCGCCCTCGCTCTCCACGTCGACGGCCAGACCGTCAAGACCATCTGCCCGTGGTGCAAGGGCGGCCTGGCCGGCACCTACACGTGGCGCGTGCGGATCGTTCCCGGCGGCGAACCCGCGATCGTCTGCGAGTCCGGCACCTGCCAGCCCCCGTCCCGGGATGTGACGACGTGGTGGGGTGGGACGCCGGTGTGGCCGCTGCGGGACTGGCCATGGCTCGCCCGCCGCCTGGCGCATCTGGCCCGCCGCGCCGCCCCCGCCACGCCGGACGTGCCGTTCGCCCGGGCCGAGGGCGCCACCGGCCGCGCCGGCACCCCCACCGACCTCACCGCCGCCCGCGCCCTCCTCGGCGGCCTCGTCGACGAGGCCGCCTGGAAGCCCACCGGAACGGAAGGATGAACCCCATGACCCCCGACAAGCCCGCCCCTCCTCAGCTCCCCGACCTCGGCCAGCCACTTGCCGACGCCCTCGCCGAGGCCGGCCGTACCCTCGGCCACGCCCTCGCTGGGATCCGCTTCACCCTCACCGCGCAGGGCGCCCTCGCCAGCGTCCTCACCGGCGACGAGGCCGCCGCCCGGACCGCGCTCGCCACCCTGGACGACGACCAGCGCCGCACCGTCCACCTGGCCGCCTCCCGCCTCGCGATCCTCGCCGCCCTCACCGCCGGCATGGAAGGCTGACGGCATGGACTACCAGGGACCTGCCACCCTCACCATCGACGGCGTTGACTACGACGTCACCGCCGACCTGTATCGGAAGGACGGAGGCTGGCGCGGAGTCGTCACCGGCCACGACATCGCGGTCGCCGCCTTCCTCCACTACGACGACGTCCGCCGATATCAGCTTCGGCTGCCCAACGGACGCGCCGGCGAGGTGGTCTTCAGGGGCAGCACGTTCACGGTCGCCGATCACGCTGCCGAGACCAGATCCCAGAGCATGATCATCGAAGGTACGGGCCCGGCACCGTTTGACACCGGGCCTGTGGATAACCGATGATCAGAGCTGTTCTTCGCATGCCCTCCTAAAGGGCGCCAACGCCCCGCGCAGTAGGCGGGGCGTTCTGCTGTCCAAACCCGCCTGGAGGCCCACCATGGCCTGACCCCCCGGGGGGTGGTGCCGATGGCAGCCGGCCGCCCCATCACCGACCACGACCGCCGCCGCGTCGCCGAACTCCACGCCGCCGGAAAGACCCGGAACGAGATCGCCCGCGAGATCAACCGCGCACAATCCACCGTCTCAAAGATCGCCGCCGAACTCGGCCTCACCTTCGACCGCCGCCGTACCGCGGAGGCCACCCGAGCGAAGCAGGCCGACGCCAAGGCCCGCCGCGCCCAACTCGCCCTCAACCTCCTCGCCGACGCCGAACGCATGCGCGCCCAACTCTGGGAACCGGCCACCATCTACAACTTCGGCGGCAAGGACAACGACTACAACGAACGCCAGGTCGACAAGCCGCCGCCCCGCGACCAACGCGACATCGCCCACACCACCGGCATCCTCATCGACAAGCACATCCGCCTCATCGAGGTCGACGCCGACCAGGGCATCGACGACGGCAAGGCGATGCTCACCCAGCTCGCCACCGCCCTCGGCCAGGCGTGGGCCGCCGGCCAGAACACCCAGCAGTGACCGACCTGCTCGACGCGCTGCCACTGTCCCGCAAGCAGGTCGACTACGTCGTCAACAGCACGGCGTTCATCAACCTCAGCGAGGGGTCGATCCGCTCCGGCAAAACCATCTCCAGCCTGCTCCGCTGGCTGATCTACGTCGCCAACGCACCCCGCGGCGGCGAACTCGTCGTCGTCGGCCGCACCCGCGACTCGCTCGCCCGGAACGTCTTCGGCCCGCTGATGGACCCGGGCATCTTCGGGCCGCTGGCCAAGCTCACCCACTACACCCCCGGCGCCGCCACAGCCACCATCCTCGGCCGCACCATCCACGTCCTCGGCGCCTCCGACGCGAAGGCCGAGAAGGTGCTCCGCGGCCTGACGTGTGCCGGGGCGTACGTCGACGAGCTGACCGTCATCGCCGAGGACTTCTTCCAGCAGCTCATCGGCCGCTGCTCCGTCCCCGGCGCGCAGATCTTCTGCACCACCAACCCCGACTCCCCGGCGCACTGGGTACGGACCCGCTTCCTGGACCGCCTGGCCGACCTGCCCGACTGGCGCGTCTGGCACTTCACCCTCGACGACAACCCCGCCCTCCCCGACGAGGTCAAGCAGCGGTACCACCGCCAGTACACCGGCCTGTGGCGCCGCCGCTTCATCCTCGGCGAGTGGGTCGCCGCCGAAGGCGCGATCTACGACATGTGGGACCCCGACACCCACGTCGTCCCCTGGGAGCAACTCCCCACCATGGCCCGCCTCATCGGCGTCGGCCTGGACTACGGCACCACCAACCCCACCGCCGGCATCCTCCTCGGCGTCTCCGCCGACGGCCGCCTCTACCTCGTCGACGAGTGGCGCCACGACCCCAAGCACGACGCCACCCGCCTGACCGACGGCCAGCTCTCCGCCAGCTTCCGCGACTGGCTGGCGAAGCCGCACCTGCCGACCGGACAGACGCTGCCGATCGAGTGGATCGTCGCCGACCCCTCCGCCGCCTCGTTCCGGACCCAGCTCGCCGTCGACGGCATCCACACCGCCCGCGCCGACAACGACGTCCTCCGCGGCATCGGCCTCACCGCCACCCTCCTCACCGAGCGGCGGCTCCTCGTCGCCGACCGCTGCCGCGGCTTCATCCGCGAGGCCCCCGGCTACTCGTGGGACCCCGACGCCACCCTGAAGGGGCTGGACGAGCCCATCAAGGTCGCCGACCACAGCCTGGACGCCGGCCGGTACATCCTCGCCACCACCGAGGAACTCTGGCGCCCGATGCTGCGCAGCCCCCTCGGCCTCGCCGCGTAGCAACCCCTGATCCCCGGTCCGGCGCGTGCGCGAGGGGTCGCGCGCCGGACCGGCACCAACCCCTCACACCCCTCGGAGGCATCCATGGCCGCACCCGTCCGCCTGCCGATCCGCATGACCATCGGCGACATCGACACCCCCATCGAGGTCGGCACCGTCGAGTTCCCCTACGCCCCCGGCACGGGCGGCTTCGCCATCGACTACCCGAGCCTCGCCAGCGCGCTCCGCCAGGCCGCCGACAAACTCGACCCGGGCCCGACGAACGAGGTCTACCGCGAGCGGGCTCGCCTGGTCGCCTACCTCGCCGCCCAGCACCCCGGCGACGCCGTCATCTCCTACAGCGACCCCAGCACACCGGGCTGGCCCGTCATCACCATCAACACCCCCGCAGGCCAGATGTCCTGGCACATCAGCCCCGACGACATCGACGTGTTCCCCCCGTCGATCCTGCGCGTGCACCCCGAGGACCCCCGCGCCACCTGGGACGGCCACACCACCGCGGAGAAGCACGAGCGCCTGGCCAACCTGACCAGACAGGGGAGGTGACCGATGCCCCTTCCCGCCGGTAACGAGGTCTGGCCGCCCCCCGCGCTGGACCCCGTCACCACCCAGCTCGCCGTCTGGTCCGCGTGGTACTCCTCCGACCTGGACGCCATCAGCGCCCTGTACGGAGGCCCCACCGCCGGCGACCCCGCCCGCGGCAACGCCTCCGCCCAGAACGCCGCCCGCGACTCCTGGCGCCTCCGCATCGGCCGCACCATCGCCCGCTGGTTCTGGGGCACCCCCACCCCGGCGACGGAGAAGCGCACCAAGCTGCACCTGCCGATCGCCCGCGACATCGCCAGCACCAGCGCCGACCTACTGTTCGGCGAGCCCCCGACCTTCACGGTCGAAGCCACCGAGACGCAGGCCCGGCTCGACGAGCTCACCGGCAGCCACCTGTGCGCCACCCTCACCGAGGCCGCCGAACTGTGCGCCGGCATGGGAGGCATCTACCTGCGCATCTGCTGGGACAAGACCCTCCGCGACCGCCCATGGATCTCCGCCGTGCACGCCGACGGCGCGATCCCCGAATGGCGCTGGGACGCCCTCGTCGGCGTGACGTTCTGGCGAGAGATCGCCGTCGACGGCCAGAAGGTGATCCGGCACCTGGAGCGGCACGAGCCCGGCCACATCCTCCACGGCGTCTACGAAGGCACCGCCACCGACCTCGGCAAGCCCGTCGACCTCGCCGCATTCCCCGAGACGGCCGGCCTTCAGCCGGTCATCGAGACCGGCACCCCGGGCCGGTTGACCGCTGGCTACGTCCCCAACATGCGCCCCGCCCCGTGCTGGCGGCACGAGCCCGCCGGCGCCAACCTCGGCCGCGCCGACTTCGACGGCGCCGAGCCTTTGATGGACGCCCTCGACGAGACCTACAGCAGCCTCATGCGGGACATCCGGCTCGGCAAGGCACGACTGCACGTCCCCGCCGCCTACCTGGAATCCCAGGGCCCCGGCAAGGGCGCCCTGTGGGAGGACCGCGAGCTGTACGTCCCCATGACCGCGCTCGGCGCCAACAAGCTCGACGCCGGGCTGCAGATCTCAGAGACCCAGTTCGCCATCCGCGTCGACGAGCACCTGCGCACCGCCGCCGACCTGCTCCAGCGCATCGCCCAGACCAGCGGCTACTCCGCCCAAACGTTCGGGTTGCAGGGTGACGGCGGCCTGGCCACCGCCACCGAGGTCGACGCGCGCAAGGACCGCACCACCGCCACCCGGGCGAAGAAGGTCAACTACTGGGCACCCGAGCTCTCGGAGTTGGCCCTGACGCTCCAGCTCGTCGACAAGGCCGTGTTCGGCCACGGGTACACGCCGGAACGCCCGGACGTCGACATGGGCGACGGCGCCACCGAGTCCCCCCGGCAGATCGCCGAGACCCTCGAGCTGCTGCACCGCGCCGAGGCCGCGTCGATCGAGACCAAGGTGCGGATGCTCCACCCGGACTGGGACGACGTCCGCGTCCGCCAGGAGGTCGACGGCATCCGGCAGGACAGTGGCATGTTCGACCCGATCGAGGCCGCCGTCGACGACACGTTCCGCCGCGGCGGCGACCCGGCCGACCCGACCCAGCCGGCGCCTACCGACCCGGCCGTCCCACCCACCGAGTAGCCACCCATGGCCGTCGACCCCGACATCGTCGACGAACTCGCCGCGCAGGTCGCCGCCGTCTACCAGGAAGCGGAGACCGCACTCGTCCGGCTCATCACCCGCCACCTGGACGCGGGCCTGGACTCCCCCGCCGCGGAGCGCCGCCTCGGCGGCATCCGCGCCCTCCGCCGCGCCGCCACCGCCGTCATCGCCGCCCTCGAGGCCGACTCCTCCGACACCATCCGCCGCACCCTGGCCGACGCCTACCGGCACGGCTGGACAAGCGCCCTGGCCGACCTCCCCGAACGCTGGATGCCCCGGTCCGGCATCGGTCAGGCCGCCCGCGCCGCCCTCGCACAGATCCCCGGATTCGGCTTCGTCGAGGCCCTAGCGTCCGCGTTGATCCGCGACTTCGGCGCGGTGCACGGCAACATCCTCCGCAACGTCATGGACGCCTTCCGGTCGGTGCAAGCCGCCGCCGCCGCGCGGATCCTCACCGGCGTCCAGACCCGCCGCCAGGCCAGCCAATCGGCGTGGCAGGCCCTCGTCGACCGCGGCATCACCTCATTCGTCGACAAGGCCGGCCGCCGCTGGCGCCTGTCCTCCTACGTGGAGATGGCCGCCCGCACCAACGCACAGAGAGCCGCCACCCAGGCCCAGGTCGACCGGCTGTCGACGCTCGGCGTCGAGCTGGTGTACGTATCCGACGCCGTCCAGGAGTGCGAGCGCTGCCGCCCCTGGGAGGGCAAGATCCTGCGCACCACCGACGGGCCGCTCGAGGTCGTGACCGAACACGCCACCCGGGACATCCCCGTCACCGTCGAAGCCGCCGGCACTCTCGACCAAGCGCGCGCCGCCGGCCTGTTCCATCCGAACTGCCGCCATTCGATCTCGGCGTATCTGCCCGGGGTGACCCGCGTCCCCCGCGCCCACGCCGACCCCGACGGCTACAAGGCCCGCCAGCGCCAGCGCGCCCTCGAGCGCCGCATCCGCAGGGAGAAGGAGCGGGAGCAGGCCACGCTCACCGACGAGGCCCGGACCGCCGCCCGCCGCCGGATCCGAGCCGCACAGGCGGCCCTCCGCGAGCACCTCGCCGCCAACCCCGGCCTCAAACGCCTGCCCTACAGGGAGCAGGTCGGCGGCGGCAACATCCCGCCCCGCGACCAGCGCGGCGACCCGGCCGGCGGCCTCGGACCACCGTCCGAGCCGACCATCGACGGCGGACCCGCCCCCGCGCCCGCCCGCCGCACGGGCCGGACCCTGCCACCCGACGAGCCGGTCGACGACCGCCGCCAGCCCGGCCTGGGCCAGGCCGCCATCGACGACCCGGACCGCCCGGACCCGCGGGACATGAGCGACGAGCAGCTCGACCAGGCGCTCATGGACGCCCTCGCCGGAGCGGGCGACCAGGACTGGATCGACCGCCTGGCCGCCGAGGTCGACCGCCGCGAAGCCGAGGCCCGCGCCCGCGAAGCCGCCCGGGAGCGGGACCGGCAGCGCCGCGAGGAACGGGAGCAGCAGCTCGCCGACCGCGTCATCGAGCTCATCGACCAAGGGTGGCCCGAAGAGGACGCCGTCGCCGAGGTCTACGGCATCTCCGTCGAGCGGCAGCGGCGGCAGCGGGCGATCGACGACCTCCGCGCCCAGGGGTACAGCGGCGCCGGGTTCGAGGAGCTGGCGCGGCAGGCGTACCGCGACTACGTGCACCAGCAGTGGCTCGACGCCGAGGCCGCGACCCGCGGGCACATGGTCACCCGGGAGGGACAGGCCCGCGGCATCGACCCCAAGTCGCTGTTCACCGGGCCGGAAGCGCGGGCGCGGAGATGGGCGTCCGACGACCTCAAGGCGTGGTGGGATGAGCATGGACGCCTCACGTTCGAGGAGTTCAAGGCGCAGCTCATCGACGATTTCGAGGCGATCCGTAGACGCCGCGACAGATCCGGGGGAGACTTCCTCGCATGACCGCCACGCCCGCCGACCGCGCCGCCGCCATGCGGCTCGTGCTCGCGCACGCCGAAGGCAGGCGGGCGGCCAGCGAGGGCCGGGCCATGTCGTCCTGCCCGTACGACCGGCACGCCGACGACCCCGTCACACGCGCCCGCGCCCGCATGTGGCTCCGCGGCTACGACAAGGTCAACCCGTTCCCCGTCGACTACTCCGGCTGAGAGGTCTTGCGCGGCCGACCGCCGCCGGCGCCCCGGCCCGGCCGTCCGCGATACCAGGCCCAGATCTCCGGTTCCCGCCGCGGCGACCATCCCGGCTTGCCGTCGTGAAGGATGTCCGGCGCGGGGAACGGCCGGTACGTCTCCCCTGACTCGTATCGGTCTTGCCACTTGCGCACGGCGTCGCCGGACACCCCGAACCACTTGCCGATGTCGTCGCGGGACAGGTAGCGCAGCACCTTGCCCTCGGGGGCGGGCGGGCCGTCGGTCAGGTAGTCGTCTCCCACGAGGACACCCTTGCCAGCGGCGGCGCGCGCCGCAACCCCGGACCACCACGTAGCGGCGGCGCCGGGGTCGTCGGGCGGGGGCACCAGGTACCCCATCAGGCGGCCGGCCGGTAGCAGGCCAGGTCCGCCTCGTCGACGCGGACCGCGTAGGTCACGGTGCCGTGCCGCTCCAGGTGCTCGCCGCCGGACAGGTCGATGACGAGCTGCTCGCCCACCGGCTCGGCGGCGGGGGCGGCGGGCAGGGCGAACAGGACGGGCTCGCCGTGCTCGTCGGTCGGCTGCTCGACCTCGGCGACGGTCTCCTCGGCGGTCTCGGCGTCGGCGAGGGCGTCCCAGATGTCGGTCTGGTCGTTGATCAGGGCCACCTGTCGGTCGATCATCGCTGCTCCTAGAAACGTTGTCCGAGATTGGGACAACGTTAACGCGACCCCATAAACGTTGTCCAGCTTTCGGACAACGTTTCTTGAGACTCCCTCCGCCCGGAGCGGAGGGCCACCCACCGGCCAGGGCCAGGCGCCCGGCCACCCCACCCACGCGAGCACCCCAGGAGGGTCCGCATGACCACACCCGCCCAGCCGGCCCCGGCCCCCCAGCCGCCGGCCCCGACCCCACCGCAGACCGGCACCCCGCCGGCGCCCGACCCCCAGCAGCCGCAGGCCGCGCCCGCCGCACCGCAGGCGCCCACGCAGCCCGTACCGCAATCGGCTCCGGCTCCGGCCGCTCCGGTTCCGACCCCGCCCACTTGGCAGCCCCCCGCGCAGCCAGCCACCGGCAACAGCAGCGACGGCGAGGGAGACGGCGGGGACCGCGACCTCTCCAAGCTCCCCCAGTGGGCCCAGCGTGAACTGACCAAGGCCCGCGAGGAGGCCGCGAAGTACCGCGTCCGAGCCCGCACCGAGACCGTCCAGCGGCACGCCTACGCCGTCGCCGGCCAGCTCGGCGCCAACCCCGACGCCCTGCTCGGCTCGGTGGCGTTCGCCCAGGCCGCCGAACAGCTCGACCCGAACGCCGCCGACTTCCCGGCGCGGCTCGCCGAGATGATCCAGTCGGCGCTGGCGGCGAACCCGTGGCTGGCCGCCCAGCCGACCACCCCGGCCACGCCCCCAGTACCGCCCACCAGCGGCGGCCAGTTCCCAGGCGCCCCCCAGGCGCCCGCGCCGACCCTTCAGCAGCAGATCGCCGAAGCCGAGGCCAAGGGCGACTGGAAGACCGCGCGGCAGCTCAAGACCGCGCTGATGGTCCAGTCCACTCAGTAACCGCCCGGGCGGCCATGAGCCTGCCCGGACCCCCATAGGAAGGAGACTCCCGCATGGCGGGTATCACCGGGCAGGCCACCACCTTCGGCCTGCCGAACTTCGTCGGCGAACTGTTCGCCGTCACCCCCACCGACACCCCGTTCCTGTCGGCCATCGGCGGACTGACCGGCGGGGAGGCCGCCAACGCCACCCTCTTCGAGTGGCAGGGCTACGACCTGCGCGACGCCTCCGCCTCCCGGCAGCGCGTCGAGGGCGCCAACGCCCCCGCCGCCGAGGCCCGCGTCCGCTTCAACGTGACCAACGTGGTCGAGATCCATCAGGAGGCCATCGAGGTCACCTACACGAAGATGGCCGCGGTCGGCCAGTACGCCTCCACCGGCTCGGCCAACCCCAACGCCGTCGGACTCGCCGGCTCCAACCCCGTCGTGAACGAGCTGGACTGGCAGATCGACCAGGCACTCAAGCAGATCGCCCGCGACGTCGAGAAGTCCTTCATCACCGGCAAGTTCGCCAACCCCGGCACCAACGCCAGCCCTCGCAAGACCCGCGGCATCATGGAGGCCACCGTCACCAACGTGTCCGACAAGGGCACCCTCAAGGGCACGGCCACCATCGAGGCCGACGACGAGAACTTCACCATCGCCGCCCACGGCATGACCAACGGCACCGCCGTCACCGTCCGGAACCTGACCGGCGGCGCCGACGGAGTGCTGGAGGAGAACCGCATCTACTACGTGCGGGACAGCGCCGCCAACACCTTCAGGCTCGCGCTCAAGCCGGGCGGCGCCGCGATCACGTTCTCCACCGACGGCGGCGCCGACGTCTACACCCTCACCGCCCTGACCGAGGCGATGGTCCTGGACCTGCTCCAGGACGTGTGGGACGCCGGCGGCATCCAGGAGTCCGACACCGCCGCGGTCATGGTCAACGGCACCCTCAAGCGGGCCCTGACGAAGATCTTCATCACCGACAAGGGCTTCCAGGAGCAGTCCCGCGACATCGCCGGTGTGCACGTCATGACGATCGAGACCGACTTCGGCCGGCTCAACGTCATGCTGAACCGGCACATGCCGTCCGCCGCGCTCCAGGTCGTGTCGCTGGAGGAATGCGCGCCCCGGTTCCTGCCGATCCCCGACAAGGGCTTCCTGTTCGTCGAGGAGCTCGGCCGCGAGGGCTCGGCGGAGCGCAGGCAGATCTACGGGGAGATCGGCCTGAAGTACGGCAACGAGAAGGCCCACGGCAAGCTCCTGGGCGTCACCGCACCGGCCGGGGCCTGAGCGATGAGCCGGTTCCGTTGCGCGCGGTTCCCGGCCGGGACCGCCCACGTGCGCACCACGGCGGGCATCGTCACCTTCACCGACGGCACTGCCCACGTCGACGACGCTGAGCTGGCCGCCGCACTCCGCGAGGTGCCCGATGTGTTCGGCATCGCCGAGGAGGGCGGCGCGAAGGGGCCGTCCTCTTCTCCGGCCCGTCCGGCGCGTAGCTCCACGAACCGCCGCCGCACCAAGGAGGACTGATCGATGGCACGCCAGGACATCACCAGCAGCCAGATCAACCAGATGTCGTCCCGGGGCGTGGTCACCCCCGTGACGGTGGCGGCGCACGTCGACGGGCACGCCTTCGTCAACGACGGCAAGACCATGGTCACCTTCGAGAACACCAACGCGGCCACCCGCACCGTCACCGCGAAGGTCCCCGCCGTCGTCGACGTGAACCTCGACGTCCCGGACCGGCAGATCACCCTGCCGGCCACCACCGGCCGCGGGCAGCTCGGACCGTTCGGGCCCGAGTACACCCAGCCGGACGGCAAGGTGCACATCGACTTCTCCGCCGACGCCGGTGTCGTGTGCACGTACTGGCGGCTGCCGTGACCACCTACGAACGTCTCGGCGACTCCGGGGAGGTCGTCGAGCGCGTCACCCCCGTGCCGGGCGGCTACGAGGACACGCGGCTCGGAGTCGCCGCGCTGGAGGGCAAGGGAGGGTGGCGGGTCGCCGGCCAGCCGGAACCGCCGCCCCCCGCCCCACCCCGGGAGAAGGAGGAGGGCGAGGATGCCGACGTACGCGACCCCGGCCGACCTCGGCGAGCTGCTGGCGCCCGCCCCGGCGCCCGCTAACGCCGCCCGGCTCCTGGCCCGCGCATCCCGCATCATCGCCCGGGAGACCCTGTGCGCCGTCTACGACGTCGACCAGGCGGGACTCCCCACCTCCCAGACGCTCAAGGACGCGCTGCGAGACGCCACCTGCGAGCAGGTCGCCTACTGGCTGGAGACCGGCCGCGACGAGGGCATCGGCACCGGCTACACCTCGGTCGGGATTGGATCGGTCAACCTCACCCGCGCCGGCGCGGGCGGCGGGGATGAGGACGACGGCGACGCGTGCGAGCAGGCCCTGCTGATCCTCCAGCAGGCCGGGCTGACCGGCCACGGCCCGGTGGCGTGCTGATGCCCGGCATCCCCTCGTTCCTGCTACGCCACGAGGTCGTCGTCGAGCCGCTGATCGGTGAGGGTCCGTTCGGGTCGACGTACGGCCCCCGCACCGCGGTGCGCTGCTTCCGCGACGACAAGCGCCGCCTGGTCCGCGGGACGGACGGCAGCGAGGTCGTCTCCGAGACGACCCTCTACATGCGGCTGTCCGAGACCTGCCCCGTCGGGTCCCGCGTCACCCTCGACCAGGGCACGGCCGGCGAGCGGGTCACCACCGTCATCACCGCCGCGCGCCGCGACGGCGGCGGCCTCCCGACACCCGATCATCTGGAGGTGACGCTGCTGTGACCGTCCGCATGACCTGGAATGGCCCCCAGGTGCAAGCCGCAGAACGGGAGGCCGCCGAACGCGGCGTCGCCCTGGCCGCCGAGCATCTCCTCGGCGCGTCCCGTCAGCGTGTCCCGCTGGAGGAGGGGACCCTGGAGCGGTCCGGCGTGGCCAGCACGGACGGCCTGGAGGGCGCCGTGTCCTACGACACGGTGTACGCCGTCCGCCAGCATGAAGAGCTGACCTGGCGGCACGACCCGGGTAGGACGGCGAAGTACCTCGAGGGCCCCCTCGAGGAGGAGTCCGCCGTGATGCTGGAGATCGTCGCCGCGCAGATCCGCCGGGCGCTCCGGTCATGACGCTGCTGGAGGAGTTCGCGCGGCTCCTGGAGCTCCGCGGCCTCGGCGAGTACCACGAGGACGGCAGCGCCGGCGGCAGCATCTTCCTGGCCGCGCTCCCGTCGAGCCCGGACCGCTGCAAGGCCATCGCCCTCTACGGCGGCGGCGACGCCGACTCCCGCCTGGCCTACGACGAGCCGAGCCTGCAGGTCCGCTGCCGCGGCACCACCGACCCCCGCACCGCCGAAGCCGACGCCCAGCAGGTGTACGACGCGCTGCACGGCCTCGGCATGCTCACCCTGCCCGGCGGCACCTGGCTCCAGCTCATGCTCGCCAAGCAGTCCGGCCCCGTCTACATCGGCCGGGACGTCAACGGCCGCCACGAGTGGACGGTGAACCTCCAGGCGGAGATCAGCCGACCCACACCCCACCGCGTCTAAGGAGGGCGCACACCATGACCCTGCGGAAGATCAACGCCCGCGACATCATCGTCCAGGTGCAGGCCGCCGACGGCACCACCTGGATCGAGGTCGCCGGCCTCAACAGCGTGACCGTCAACCCCGGCGAGAACGAGGAGACCGCCGAAACCACCACGTTCGCGTCCCAGGGCGCCTACGAGCAGGAGGTCATGCAGCGCGGCGCACAGCTCACCCTGGAGGGCTTCCTGCTCAAGGACGACGCCACCGGCGCGCAGGACCCCGGGCAGCTCCGCTGCGAGACCCTGGCCGCCCAGGTCGGCGTCGCCTCGCTGGGGAAGGCGCGGTTCCGGCACCCGGTCGACACCCAGTGGAAGGTGTGGAACGGCACGTTCTCCCTCGGCGAGCAGGGCGGCGGCAACAACGACAAGACCGGATGGCAGTGCACCATCACCCGGTCCGGCGCCTCCTCCACGATGGCGGTGTCCTGACCATGACCGAGAACCCCTCCACCATCGACGCCGACGAGGTCGACGAGGCCGGCGAGGCCGGCGAGACCATCGACTTCAATGCGTGGCTGGCGACCGAGCAGGCCGCACGCGGCGGCGGCAAACGCATCCGCGTGTTCGGCAAGGTCATCGCCCTGCCCACCGACCTGCCACTGGGCTTCACCCTCGCCCTGGACCAGACCTCCGAATCGTCCGACCTGGACGACGTCAAGAAGATGGTCGCCGCCCTGTACGGCGACGACGCCCTGGACCACTGGGTCAAGGAGGGCCTGGGCCTGTTCGGATTCCAGGTCCTCCTCGCCTACGGGTCGGCGGTCGCCGCCGGCCAGACCGTCACCCTCGACGAGGTCGCCGCCAAGGTCCGCGAGGCCAACAAGCAGCGGGAGCAGGGAAAAGCCCAGAAGCCCGGCAGGGGCAAGAAGGGCAAGAGACAGCGCTGATCCGGCGGATCCGCCGCCACTGGCCGCTGATCATCGCGGACTTCTGGAGGGAGTACCGCATCACCGCCGGCCAGCTCTACGACCTGCCGACACGCCAGTTCTTCTGGCTCCTGCAAGGACTCTCTGAACAGTCGGTGTTTCGGCAGGTCACCGGAGGCGAACCCGTCGAGGTGTCCGGTGAGGACGCCCGCTCGCTGATCGCCTCCCTGTAACCCTTCCCCGCCCCCGTCCCCACACGCGCGCCCGCGCGCACACAACTGCATAGCGACTGGTGAGGGGGTGTCATGGCCCTCACGATCGGCGAGTTGGTCGCCCTCATCCGTGCCGACGACAGCGGTTTCCGCCGCGGCGTGCAGGGTGCTCGCCGCGAGCTGGACGGCCTGTGGCGCGACGCCAACGGCCGACTCCGAGATGCACAGGGCCGGTTCGCCACCGCGGGCGAGGAGTCCGGCCGCGGCTGGGGATCCCGGCTGGGCCGCGCCGCCGGCACCGCCCTGGCCGCCGGGCTCCGTGGCGTGGTCGGCACCGCCCGCACCGCGGGCACGGCCCTCCTCAGCGCCGCCCTCCCCCTCGCCGCAGTCGCGACGACCGCAGCGGCGGCGGCCCCGCTGCTCGCCCCGGTCGGCGCCGAGCTGCTGGCGGTCGGCAAGGCCGCCTTGTCCGCGGGTCCGGCGCTGCTGGCGCTCGGTGTCGCCGCGAAGATCAGCAAGTTCGCGCTGACGGAGATCTTCAAGGAAGGCAGCGCGGCACGCCAGGCGCTGTCCCCGCTGGCCGACGCCTTCACCAAGGCCGGTGAAGCAGGATCGCAGGCGGCTGCACGCGGCATCCGCCCCCTGGCCAACGAACTACGTAAGGCCGCGTTCCCGATCGTCGAGAAGTTCATGATCGGCGTCGGGAAGGCCGCCAACACCGTTCAGCGGGAGTTTCTCGGCTGGGCCAAGTCCGCGCCGGGACTCGCAACCCTGAAGGGCATCCTCGACCCGATCAGCGCCTCCATGCAGGCCCTCGCACCGAAGGTCAGCAAGGTCGCGATCGAGTTCGTGGCGATGCTCGGCCGGATCATGGGCATCAGCACCGCCGCCGGCACGTCCGGGCTGGGCCGCGTGCTGGACATGGTCGCCGAAAAGCTCCGCGGCATCACCGCCGCCAGCGTCCAGGGCGGGCTGGACAAGCTCGCCTCCACGTTCAACACCATCCGGAACGTGGTGTCGACGGTGGCCGGATGGCTCGGCACTCTTGTCGACGCCTACCGGACGTACAACACCGAATTCCGGCTGATCGCCGACGCCGTGTCCATCCTGGCCATTGCGTTCGGTGGCCCGGTCGTCGCCGCCATCGGCGCCGCCGGTCTGATCATCAGGCATTTCGACCAGGTCAAGGCCGCGTGGGAAAGCCTCAAGGCCGCCTTCGCAGGCGGCGGCGGGTCCGGTCCGCTCGGCAGCTTCATCAACAACCTGCGGACCGCAGCGAACGAAGTACTCCCGTCCCTCAAGGGCGCATTCGAGCAGATCAAGGCCGCCGTGCTCCCGGTGCTCCAGGAGATCGGCGGGAAGATCGTCAACGAGCTGGTTCCCGCGATCGGTGAGCTGGTCGCCGCGCTGGCGCCGGTCGTGTCGTGGCTGATCGACAAACTCGGCCCGGTCGTCGCGAACACCTTCAAGAACATTCTCAATGTCGTGTCGGGTGCGATCAGCATCATCACCGGCGTCATCAAGGTGTTCACCGCCATTCTGACCGGCGACTGGGGTAAAGCCTGGGAGGGCATCAAGCAGATCCTGTCCGGCGCCTGGCAGATCATCAAGGCAGTCGTCAGCCAGGCCATCAACATCATCAAGGGCACCATCAGCATCGGCCTCGACGTCATCAAAGCGGTCTTCACCCGCGTCTGGAATTCCATCAAGTCGCTGGTGTCCACCGTCTGGAACGGCATCAAGTCGCTGATCTCCGGGGCGATCGGAGCTGTCAAGAACACCATCACCCGCCACATCAACACCATCAAATCGGGATGGTCGCAAGGCTGGAACGCCATCAAGTCGGCCGCGGCGAACGCGATGAACTCGCTGCGGAACGCCATATCCAACGGCGTGTCCCGGGTGGTGTCGATCGTGCGCGGAATTCCCGGCAAGATCCGCAGCGCCCTCGGCAACCTCGGGTCGCTGCTCGTTGCAGCCGGACGCAGCGTCATCCAGGGTCTGATCGACGGCATTTCGACCATGCTCGGCAAGCTCAAGGGAATGCTCAACAAAGTCACCGGCCTGATTCCCGATTGGAAGGGGCCGATGTCCAAGGACAAGCGGCTCCTGTACAAGACAGGGCAGGCCATCATGGGCGGCCTGATCAGCGGGATGACCGGCACCGTCGACAAGATCAAGTCGACGGCGGGGCAGATCACTGAGCAGATCCGCAAGGCGTTCGCGGGCAGGCGCACGACGATCGATGACCGGCTGATCGCCTCGCTGCGCCGGTCCACAGCCCAGCTCACCACGCTCGCCACCCAACGCGACAAGATCGCAGCCCAGCTCAAAGAAGCCCACGACTTCGCCGCCGGCACCGCTTCGAACGCGCAGCAGTTCGCCGGGCTGGCCTCGCTGCGGGCCACCACCGCCGCGGGCATCCGCACCGGCCTCCAAGGCAGGCTCACCACCCTGCGCAAGTTCGCAACCGACATCCGCACGCTCGCGGCGCGCGGGCTCAGCAAGGGTCTGCTCCGCCAGCTCCTGGAGGCCGGTCCCGAAGCCGGCGGGCAGCTCGCCGCCGCCCTGGCCGCCGCCGACGGCGACACCCTCGGCGCGATCCAGGCCGCGCAGCGGGAGATCGACGCGGTATCCGATCACCTCGGCCAAGTGGGGGCCGACGTCCTGTACGACTCCGGCCGGGGCGCCGCACGCGGGTTCCTGGCGGGGCTGATCGATCAGCAGAGGGCGATCGAGGCACAGATGTCCAAGATCGCCTATGGGTTCGCGGGGCAGGTCGCGCGCGCTCTCGGCGGCAAGGCGCCCCGCCCGCCCGCCACCCGGGATGACAGGGCGACCGCGCGCGCCGCGGTGCACATCGAGAACTACCACGAAGCGCCCCGCGGCTCCGCACGCGCGACCGCCGAGGAGCTGCTGTTCCTGGCGACGGCGAGAGGGTAGACGGTGGCTCCTGGCGACCTGATCACCGGCGACGGCCAGATCGAATGGCGCGGCCTGCTCCTGGGCGCCGGCACCCCCTACGGGTGGCTCGGCCTGGACGGCTGGCGCGACCTGCCCGGCGTCGACACCGGCAACATGCCCCGGCCCGCCCGGCACGGCTCGTGGCCCGGGCGGGTCCTCGCTCAGGAGCGGGTCGTCACCTTCACGTGCCTCGTCCGCGCGCTGGTCGCCGACTTCCCCGCCGCGGTGGCTGCCCTCGAGTCCGCGATGACGCTGTCGGAGACCGGCGCCGAGGAAGCCCTCGTCGTCTCCACCCTGTCCGAGCGGCGCCTCGTCTACGGGCAGATCACCGGCCGGGCCATGCCGATCGACAAGGCGTACCGCGTCGGGCACGGCCGCGCGACCCTGCAATGGGTGTGCGCCGACCCCCGCAAATACTCCCTGGTCGAGCACACGGAGACGATCCCCCAGCCCGCCGTCTCCGGCGCGGGACTCGTCTACCCGCTCACCTACCCGCTCACCTACGGGCCTGCCCCGGAGACCGGCACGCGCACGGTCACCAACGCCGGTGACGTCCCCACCTCGCCGACGATCACGTTCACCGGCCCGTGCACCGACCCCGCGCTGATCAACGTCGGCACGGGCACGCGGCTGGAGTTCGCCCTGCCCCTGGCCGCCGGCGAGGAGCTGGTCGTCGACACCGCCGCTGGGACGGTGCTGCTGGGCGGCATGGCGGACCGGCTGTACACGCTGACCGGGGCCTCCGTGCCTGTGGAGGCGTTCGAGCTTCCCCCCGGGGACAGCATGCTCGCGTTCCGCGGCGGCGGGTTCTCCGGCGGCGCCACCTGTGACGTGACCTGGAGAGACGCATGGATGTGAGGAGCACGCTGTGACGGTTCGGGTGTTCGCCCAAAAGGACGGCGCCACGGCGGAGGATCACCGCCTGGCGTTGTCGGCGTTCATGGGCCTCGGCGCCGCCGGTGTCTTGGACCGCCGCGCCGGCGTCTTCCCCTCGCCGGGGGCCGCCGCCCTCACCAACGTCGGCCCGATGACCGCCCGCGTCGGCACGTTCATGGCCTGGGCCGACGGCACCAGCAGTTCGCTGCAGGGCGGGTATCCGGTCGTCGTCGACGCCCCCGTCGACGTCACCTACGACCCCGGCGAGGCCGGAGTCGCACGCGTCGACCGGGTCGTCCTGGAGATCCGCGATAACCCCTACGACGCGTCCGGTTTCCAGGACGGCCGTGTCCGCATCGTCAAGGGTCAGGCCAGCGGGGCGGCCAACCCGGTGCCGGCCAACAGCATCCTGCTGTACGAGACCACCGTCCCCGCGGGCGCCAGCGCGGGCGGCGGCGGGTTCAACATCACCGCCGCCTCCGTCGCGAAGTTCCCCTACGCCTGCGCGGCCGGTGGCATCCTGCCCGTCCGGGACGCCGCCGACGAGGCCACCATCACCCCGTACGAGGGCATGCGGATCTACCGGCTCGACGGCCAGGACCCCCGCCTGTACCGGGGTGGGGCGTGGGTGTGGGACGCGCCGCCCCGCGCCTGCCGGAAGATCGCCGACCAGACCGCCCCCAGCACGACGCTCGTCAACGACAACGAGCTGTTCGTCTCGACGCCGGCGGACACCCTGTGCGAGATCACCGGCGAGCTCTACTACTCGGCGGACCCCGCCGCCGACTTCAAGGTCGCATGGACCGGCCCGTCCGGCTCGTTCATCGACTATTCGATCCACGCCGCCGCCCCCTCAGTGGCGGGCACCACCGGGTCGGTGGTGTTGGACCGGCAGGACATCTCCAAGACCCCCATCCTGGGCGGGGCGGGCACCACGGTGCACATGGTGGCCAGGATCGACGGCATGTACTACTCCGGGTCCGGCGGGCAGTTGCGGGTGCGGTTCGCGCAGGCCAACACGCACGCCTCGCCGGTCACGATGCGGTTCGGGTCGCACTTCGTGCTGCACCGGGTCTGAGCCGTGGCCGTCCAGTACCGCTACCAGTTCTGCGATCTGCTCACCGACCGGCCGCTGGCGGACCTGCCCCTCACCGGCGTGAGCTTTGACCGGCGCATCATCCAGGCCGGCAGCTTCCGCGGCACCATCCCCGTCCCCAATCGGCGGATCGCCGAGGAGGTCCGCAAGGTCGTGCCCACTGGCCCGGGCGAGATCCAGACCGGCCCGGGCCGCACCGTCGTGCACGTCCACCGGAACGGCGCCCTGTGGGGGACTTATCTGATCTGGCAGGCCACCCCGCAGGCTGATGAGCGGGGCCGGATCAGCGTCGAGATTCAGGGCGCCGCGCTGGAGTCGTACCTCGCGCGTCGGGAGATCCGGCAGGACGTCACCTACTCCGGTGCCGACCAGACCAGCGGCATCGCCGCCGGCCTCGTCAACCACATGCAGGCCGTGCCGTCCGGGAACATCGGCCTGACGGTGGTCGCCGCTCCGTCCGGGGTGTTCCGTGATCGCGCCTACCGGCGGTCCGAGGCGGGCACCTACGGGCAGCGGCTCACCGAACTCGCCAGCGTTGACGGCGGCTTCGAGTGGATGATCCGCACCTACATCAGCGGCGGCGCGCGGATCCGCGAGTTCCGCACCGGCTACCCCCGGCTCGGCACCGATGTCCCGGCCGCCGACTGGACCTTCGCGCAGCCCGGCAGCGTGCTCTCGTGGTCGTATTCGGCGGACGCCACCGCCGCCGCCACGTCCTACCAGGCCCGCGGCGACACCACCCAGGACGACGCCGCCGCCGACGGCGAAGCCCTCATGTCGGCTGAGGCTCACGCCGACGCCTACCTGGACGCCGGGTGGCCGCGGTTGGACGCCACTGTCGACCACTCCACCGTGACCGAGCAGGACACCCTCGACGCCTACGCCCGATGGTGGGCCGCGACGAGGCCGGGCGTGATCCGAGTGCCCCAGGTCACCGTCCGCCTGGACGAGGAGACGCCGGTCGACCCCAACCAGCTCGGCCGCTACGCCAAGATCACACTCGTCAACGACTGGTTCCCCCTCGCCGATGGCAAACCGACGTTCTCCCAGCGCTGGCGGGTGATCGGCCTGGAAGTCACTCCCGAAGACCGACAGGGCCAGGAGCGGGTGAAATTGCTGTTCGCAGAGGGAGACGACGCGTGACCGGCCTGCCCGCCTACCCGGCCGACTGGGCGACCCTGTTCACCACCCTGGACCGGCGTGTTCGGGAGGCGTACACCGCCGCCACCCGCCGCCCGTTCGTCCCCCCGCTGCACGCCCGCAAGGTCAACGACGGGCCACCGGCCAACGCGACCATCACCCTGACCGACGACCCCGACCTCACCGTCCCCGTCCAGGCAGGCACCGTCTACGAGCTGCGATGCCTGCTCATCTATGCCGCCGACCCCGCCGCCGACCTCAAGGTCGGATGGACGGCCCCCGCCGACGCGACGCTGACATGGTGGCGCACCGGTCTCAACGCCGCCGGCGCCGTCGACACCCCAGCACTCACCCTCGCCGACACGGTCGCGCTGGCCGGGGTCACGTCTGCGTCGACGCGGCAGGCTGCGCAGCTCGGCGGGATCCTCACCGTCGGCACGACGGGCGGCCATCTGGCGCTGCGGACCGCGCAGCAGACCTCGCATGCCTCCGACGCCACCGTGTACGCCCCGTCGCTGCTGATCCTGGAGCGCCTGTAGTGACCATTGAACAGCCCCCATCGTCCCGGCTGGAGCTGGTGATCTTGGAGATGCGGGGATCCGTCGACGTGCGGCTGGCTGAGATCGCCGGGCACCTGGCCCTGCTCGACCAGCGGATCGCGGCGACCGAGCAGCGGCAGGAGGACCGCGAACGCGCCGCCCGCGAGGCCCGGGAGGCGCAGGCGCAGCAGCTCGCCCGGCTGGACGAAAGGGTCGATGCGCTGGAGTCCAACGTCGTGACTCGCGCTGATTTGAACAGCCGGTGGCAGCGGACGGCCGCGGCCCTGGGGCTGCTGATCACCGTCATCGGGATCGTCGCGTCCGCACTCACCGCCGTGATCATCGCGATCGTCAACAACCCCTGACCCCTGGAGGCCCCATGTCCACCATCCCTCTGCCCGACCCTGTGGCCGGGCCGACCGAACCCGACGAGGAGCAGGTGCTCCGCGACCTGTACGGCGAGCCCGACTCCGGCGGGTTCTTCCGCGGCGAGGAGGTGAGCTGACCATGGGCACCGCAGCGGGCATGCTCGCGGCGGCGCGCGCCGACATCGGGCTGGCCGGGCGGCCGAACCGGATCACCCGGGACTACTCGGCACGGCACGGCAACGGCTTCCTGTCCGCGCCGTGGTGCGACATGGCGATCACCTACTGGGCCCGTAAGAGCGGCAACCAGGCGGCGGTGCTGCCTGGGGGCGATCGCGCCTACACGGTGTGGCACGCCCAGGACTTCCAGCGGGCCGGCCGCTGGCACCCGGGGACCGTCGCCAACCTCAACCGGGCCAGGCCGGGGGACATCGTGTTCTTCGACTGGGGCGAGTCGGACTCGATCGGCGCGATCGACCACGTCGGCATCGTGGAGAAGGTGCTCGGCGGCGGGCGCGTGCAGACCATCGAGGGCAACACCGGCGACCGGTGCATGCGCCGCATCCGCTCCGCCGCGGTGATCGCCGGCTACGGACGGCCCGCGTACGACGAGGGCGACGAGGGCGACGAGGGCGACGAGGGCCAGGAGGAGAAGCCCCAGCCGAAGCCGCGGCCGAAGCCGATCGTCCAGGCTCCGCCGTTCCCCGGCCGATACCTGCGCTACCGGCTCGGCCGGCCGATGATGACCGGCTCCGACGTCGCCCGCTGGCAGCGCCAGATGGTCGCCCGCGGCTGGCGCATCACGGTCGACGGGTGGTACGGGCCACGGTCGGCCGAGATCTGCCGGGACTTCCAGGAGGAGAAGGGCCTCGAGGTCGACGGCATCGTCGGCCCGGCCACCTGGGCGGCGGCCTGGGAGGCGCCGGTCACCTGACCCGGCATATCAGCCGGTATGAATTCGGGCCGTCCGAAGAACGGCCCTTCTGACCTCGAGGAGGGTCCCCACATGTACGACTCGATCATGCGCACCGTCGTCCCGCTCGTGGTGGCGGTGCTGCTCGGCCAGGCCGCGAAGGTCGGCCTGGCCCTGCCGGAGGGGGCGGTGACGGAGATCGTCACCGTCGTCGCCGGCGCCCTCTACTACGCCCTGGCGCGGGTCCTGGAGCGGGAGTTCCCGGCGGTCGGCCGGCTGCTCCTGTCCGCCGGGCTCGCCCGGGGCACAAACCCGAGCTACGTGCGCCGGTAGCCCCGACAACGAACCGCCCCCGCCCCCGCCCTCGGGGAGGGCGGGGGCGGCTTCGTCATGCCCGAAGTCAGGCGGCGCGGCGCCACTCCTCGATCGTCTGCCTTATCGCCTCGTCGGTCAGACGCTCCCGCCGCACCCGCCACCGGCGCTCAGCCTCATCCCACGCGGCGTCGATGACGATGATGGCCCCGGCTGTGGCGATGACGGCGACGAGGACGGCGAGCGCCTGCAGCACCCCGATCATCTCCCCTCCTGGTCGGGTTCGGGCCGTAGCGCATCGAACACCTCTCGGGCACGCTCCAGCGTGCCCGCATCGCCGCGGGTGGGGTGGCCGGCCGTGGGGAGATTGTCCAGGATGACGTCGAGCGCCGCCGCCCTTTCGGAAAGTCGGTATCGCTCCCGTTCCTCCACCTCCGCCCCTCCCCTTGTCGATGTGGAGGGCCCCGCCGCACTCCCCCCTCGGCGGCGGGGCCCTCTCCTAACCCTCGGAGCCGCGGGTCCGATCCCCACGCGGCCCCGAGGGCGCCGCACCCCCGGCATCAACCCCGCAGACGGTGAGAGGCCGGGGCATGCGGCGGTATGGAGCGGCGGCGCCTCTCCGCGCATGCGCCGCCGCCGTCCGGGGGGCGGGCACGCCGGTCCCTCCACCACGAGGACGTCCGACGTGCCCGCCGTCTCTACCAGCGCATAGGCCCGTACTGGGTGTTACATCTGGGTCAGCCGGTCCCGGATCTCCCGGATCGGCTGACCGATGCGCTGCTCCGCGATCCGGACGATCTCGTCCACCCGGCCGCGCAGGACCGGCTCCAACCGGCCCTCGGCACGGTTGAGCGTCTGGTGTACCGCGTCGACCGCGGCGGCCACGTCACCCGACCGGGCGCGGCCCTCGGCCACGTCCAGGCGGGCGTGCGCCCGCAACAGCCGGGCCTGTGGAGGCAGGGTGCGCAGGGCTTCGAGTGCGTGCTCCTCGGCCGCGGTGCGCAGGTGCGGCCAGCGCACCAGCGCCCGGGACACGGTCATGTGCGCGACCGGTGTCGACCAGCGGTCGATCCGTCCCGCGTAGGGAACGTCGGCGAGCGTCACCGCCGTCTCGGCCGCCCGGACCGTGGCCCGGGAGTCGCCGAGGATGCTGAGCACCCGCGCGGCTTGGCCGGCGGCCATGCCGCGCAGCTCGGCCGTGGTGGCGTAGGCGGCGGCCAGGTCGGCGTCCGCGTGGAGCCGGCGGCGGCCGAGCCGCCAGTACATGGCGGCGTTCGCCGCCCGCGCGTGGGCGAGGGAGATGAGCGTGGAGTCGCCGACCATGCGGGCGTACCGGTGGGCCGTCTCGAACCACCTGATCCCGTTCGCCTGGTCGGCCAACGTGATCGAGTTGGACCCGGCGATGACCGCGACCCGGGCCCGCAGGTCGTGCACGCTCGTGCGGGCGTGCGGGTAGCGGTCCAAGTTCGCCCAGCAGGCCACGATCGCGACCTGGAGATCGCGTGCGGGCACGGTGCCCATCCGCTGATACAGGGACTCGACCTCGGCCCCGAGTCGGGCCCGCTCGTCGTGCGTTGTGCCCTGCTCCTTCTCCAGTCGCACGTAGGGTGCAGCGGCGGACAGGAGCGGTGCGGTGGCGACCATCCCGGCCGCCTTGAGCGCGTTGATCAGGATGTCGCGTCTGGGCTGCATGTCCTGAGAGTCAGCAGCCCGTGGCCAGATGTCCATGCAGGGTAGACCTCCCCTGACTGCCCGGTAAGCCCCGAGTGGGCTCACCGGGTGTGGCGGCGTTGTGACCGCAGAGTACGACAGGTAGACCATGGCTGACCAGGGTTCACCGTACCTTGGTCGGGTAATCCCTGGTCAGTACGTTCCGGCCCATGTCCATCGACCATGACGACGCCAGGGCGCCCTACCAGCAGCTCGCCGACATCCTTCGGGGGAGGATCGCCAGCGGGAAGTATCCGGTTGGGCGTCGGCTGCCATCGCTCATGGAGCTGGAGTCTGAGTTCGACCTGAATCCCAAGACGATCAGAAAGGCGATCGACGTGCTCCGGGCCGAGGGGCTGGTGCAGACCTCTCCGGGTCGTGGGGTGTTCGTGCTCGCGCAGAAAGCAGAGCCGCCCGCCGACGAGTAGCCGGCGGGCGGACCCTCTCTCCTCCTACGCCGCCACAGCGTGGGAAGGGACACCACGAGGGTACTGGCGAGGCGACTTACCGGGAGATACCGGGGGCACATCGAGGGCACATCGACGCGGGAAAATGAGGTATCCCGAGGTATCTCCCGGTAAGTCGTTCTGGCAGCTCAGACCGCGATTGCGATCATCGCCGCAGGTCACACGCCCCCCGCTTTCGAAAGTACGAGAACCGCCTCGCCAAGCTCCACGGCAACGGCAACGGCAACCGCTGACACGACACCGCGCGCCCCGGGGACGGCGTCCCCGGGGCGGGGGCGTGTGCGGGTCACCCCGCCGCCGCGTCGGTGAGGACATGGTCGGCGTCCACCTCGTGGAGCGTCCACGGACGGCCGGCAGACCCTCGAAGAACTTAGCCTCGTTAGCTTTCGTGGTGAGCCCGGTCACGGGGGCTAGGCTGCCGGGCATGGCGATGGAGACCTCCGCGGAGTCCCCGGTCCCGGTCCGCACCGTGCTCAACGCGGTGGCCGGCTGGATCGGCCGGCTCGGCCGGATCTGGGTCGAGGGCCAGATCACCGAGCTGAACCGGCGCGGGAGCACCGTCTACCTGACGCTGCGCGACCCGGTGGCCAACATGTCGGTCCGGGTGGTCGGGCCGCGCGCGGTGTTCGAGGCGGCCGGCCCGGCGGTGACCGACGGCGCCCGGGTGGTGGTCCACGCCAAGCCCGACTTCTGGGTCAACCGGGGCACGTTCTCGCTGGCGGCGCTGGAGGTCCGTCCCGTGGGGGTGGGCGAGCTGCTGGCCCGGCTGGAACGGCTCAAGCAGGTGCTGGCCGCCGAGGGCCTGTTCCGGCCCGAGCGCAAGCGGCCGCTGCCGTTCCTGCCCCGCGCGGTCGGGCTGATCTGCGGCCGGGACTCCGACGCCGAGCACGACGTGCTGGAGAACGCCCGGCGGCGCTGGCCCGCGGTGCGGTTCAAGGTGGAGAACACCGCGGTGCAGGGCTCGCATGCGGTCGGCGAGGTCATGGCGGCGCTGCGCAGGCTGGACGCCGACCCGGAGATCGACGTGATCGTCATCGCCCGGGGCGGCGGGGCGATGGAGGACCTGCTGCCGTTCTCCGACGAGGCGCTGGTCCGCGCGGTGGCCGCCGCCCGCACCCCGGTGGTCAGCGCCATCGGGCACGAGCAGGACAGCCCGATCCTGGACCTGGTCGCCGACGTGCGGGCCTCCACCCCGACCGACGCGGCCAAGAGGGTCGTCCCGGACGTGCGCGAGCAGCTCCAGCTGGTGCGGCAGCTGCGGGACCGGGGGCGGCGCTGCGTGGCGGGCCGGGTGGAGCGCGAGCTGGCGTGGCTGGAGGCGATGCGGTCGCGGCCCGCGCTGGCCGACCCGGTCCGCGAGATCGAACGCCAGCACGAGCAGATCCTCGCCCTGCGCGACCGGGCCCGCCGCTGCCTGTCGGCCGCCCTGGACCGGGCCGGCGACCACCTCTCCCACACCCGGGCGCGGCTGCTGGCGCTCTCCCCCGCCGCCACCCTGGAACGCGGGTACGCGATCGTGCAGCGCCCGGACGGGACGGTGCTGCGGTCGGCCGGCGACGCCGGCAAGGGCGACGAGCTGCTGATCCGGCTGCCGGACGGCCGGTTGCGGGCCACCGCCGACGGTCCGGCGGACTAGGCTGAACGGCGTGACGGACGCACCGAGGCCCTCGTACGAGCAGGCCCGCGACGAACTCGCCGAGGTCGTTCGGCGGCTGGAGGCGGGCGGGCTCACCCTGGAGGAGTCGCTGAACCTCTGGGAACGCGGCGAGAAGCTGGCGGAGATCTGCGAGGAGTGGCTGGAGGGCGCCCGCGCCCGCCTGGCCGCCGCGATGGCCGAGCCGCGGCCGGACGGGGCGGACGGCCCCGGCGCCGCGCCGTTCTAGCCGCCCGCGGTCGGGCTCGCGGTCGCGCCGGGCGTGGCGGGCGTGGCGCTCGGGGAGGCGTTGCGGGGCTGCGGCCGAAGCGAGGCGGCCAGCACGCCCAGTTCCTCGTAGGAGGCGGTGCCGGTGACGACCAGGGTGACGTCGGGCAGGGTGCGCACCAGCGAGCGCTGGTCCTTGTCCTTGCGGTAGTAGCGCTGCCAGGTCTGCCCGGCGACCTGCTGCACGCCGACCGGCTCGCGCGAGTTGGTCATCCGCCACAGGTACTCGCTCACCGGGCGTTCGTCGCTCTGCTCCAGCGCCGCGTACTCGTCGGACGGGGTGACCATGCCCAGGTGCCAGGCGACCGGCTTGTCGGCCTCGCCCAGCCCGGTGAGCCGCGAGCTGGTGGCCCGCCACATCACCGGCAGGTTCTCCGGCGCGTACGGGGTGTACGGGGCTTCGTTGCGCAGCGTGAGCAGGTGGCCGCCGTAGTCGGCGGTCGGCAGGGTCTCGGTCTCGTCCTTCGGGGTGAGCAGCACCACCACGCCGGCCATCAGCAGGCAGGCCAGCATCGCCAGGGTGTAGCCGCCCAGCCCGGTGGTCAGCCGCTTGTAGACCCCGGGCGTCACCTCGTACGGGCCCTCGGCGGCGGGGGCCTGCGCGGGGGCGGCGGGCGGCGGCGCTTCGTCGGTGCGGGAGGTCTGGTCGGTCACCCTGCCAGGATCGCGCACGGTCAGGACTGCTCCGCACGGGGGCTGCGGATCGTGGCGATGATGGCCATGATGTCGGCGGCCATCCTGCGGGCGGCGGCCTCGTCCTCGTTCAGTGAGATCTCCGTCACGGCCGCCGCCATCGCGCCGGTGAGCACGGTGACCAGCGGCTCGTCCACCTCGCCGGTGGGGGCGTGGAACAGCGCGGCGTTGCGGCGGGCCCACTTGCGCAGCCGCTTGTTCATCACCCGGTCGAAGCCGGGCGGGCCGTCGCCCTGGATGAACAGCCGGGAGATCCGCCGGTCGGCCAGGCAGCCGTCCAGGTAGGCGGTGGCGCCCGCGATGAACAGCTGCATCGGGTCGGTGACCCCGGCGGCCCGCGCCGAGTGGACGGCCTCGCGGGTGCGCTCCTGCTGCCGGTTCTGGAACTCCTCCCACAGCGTCAGGTACAGGTCGGCCTTGCCGCTGAAGTGGTGGTAGAGGCTGCCGACGCTGGCTCCCGCACGGGCCACGATGTCGGTGACCGCGGCCTGGGCGAACCCGGACTCGGCGAACACGTCCCGCGCCGCGGCCAGCAGGGCGCTGCGGGTGGCCGCGCCCCGGTCCGACACCCGGGCCGGCGCCTCGCCCCTGCCCCTGGCCTGCGGCGAGGGGGACCGGGGGGCGGTGCTCGCCGGGGACGCGCCGTCCGTGGCGGCCTCGCCGGACGGCGCATGGATGTCGCTGTTCATGAGTGCAGAGATTACGCCCTAGGCGGGGGCGCCCACGATTCCTTCCGGCGGCCGGTCGCCCGATCGCGGCCCTCCGTCCGGGCGGGCGCAGGGGAGAACGCCCCCGGCCGGGGTAGGAAACCGGGTCACCCGCACCGGTTCGCTGGTCTGGTCCAATTTGTGGCCCGGGCCGCGGGAAACGGACAATGACCGCCACTGCCGACCGAAAGGGCTGTATCGCGATGTCTGCCATCTCCGCTGGGTCCGATGTCACGTCCGTCGCCTCTCCGCTCGCCACGGAGCCGGCGGCCCCCGACCGCAACCTGGCCATGGAGTTGGTCCGCGTGACCGAGGCCGCGGCGATGGCGGCGGCCCGCTGGGTCGGCCGGGGCGACAAGAACGGCGCCGACGGGGCCGCGGTGAACGCCATGCGCCAGTTGATCAACACGGTGTCGATGCGCGGCACGGTGGTGATCGGCGAGGGCGAGAAGGACAACGCGCCGATGCTCTACAACGGCGAGGAGGTCGGGGACGGCAACGGCGCCGAGTGCGACGTGGCGGTGGACCCGATCGACGGGACCCGGCTGACCGCGATGGGCATGCCGAACGCGATCGCGGTGATCGCGGTGGCGGCGCGCGGCTCGATGTACGACCCGTCCGCGGTGTTCTACATGGAGAAGCTGGTCACCGGGCCGGAGGCGGCCGACGTGGTGGACATCGAGCGCCCGGTCGCCGACAACCTGCGGGCGGTGGCCAGGGCCAAGGGCTCCTCGGTGGAGGACGTCACCGTGGTGATCCTGGACCGGCCGCGGCACGAGGGCATCGTCAAGGAGGTCCGCGAGGCGGGCGCGCGGATCAAGTTCATCACCGACGGCGACGTGGCCGGCGCGATCATGGCGGCCCGCGAGGGCACCGGCGTGGACCTGCTGCTGGGCATCGGCGGCACCCCGGAGGGCATCATCGCGGCCTGCGCGGTCAAGGCGATGGGCGGGGTGATCCAGGGCCGGCTGTGGCCGCGCGACGACGCCGAGCGCGGCAAGGCGGTCGCCGCCGGGCACGACCTGGACCGGGTGCTGACCACCGACGACCTGGTGACCTCCGACGACGTGTTCTTCGCCGCCACCGGGATCACCGACGGCGAGCTGGTGGACGGGGTGCGGTACCGCAAGGGCCGGGCGATCACCAGCTCGCTGGTGATGCGGGCGCGCAGCGGCACCATCCGCCGGGTGGAGAGCGAGCACCAGCTGGCCAAGCTGCGCGCCTACAGCGCGATCAACTTCGACCAGGCGGTCTGAGCGGCCCGGTCAGCGGTCCTTGCGGAGGCGTCCGCGCATCCTGTCGCGCAGCGTGCGCTTGGGGGCGCGGGCGCGCACCGACCCGAACAGCATCCGCCCGCCGACCTCGACGACGGGCCCCTCGCCGGCGGGTCGTACGCGCACGTCGCGGGTGCTGAGGATGGTGCGGCCGGTGACGTTCACGGCGACGCCGTCGGGGACCAGCAGCCGGACCCGCCCGCACAGCACCAGCGCGTCCAGCACGACATGGCGGCGCTGCAGCACGGCCTCGCGCAGGTCGAGCTCGACGGTGCCGAACAGCGCCAGCAGCGGCAGCTTCACCGGCATCACCCAGCGGCCCTCGCGGCGCAGCGTGCCGAACGTGACCTGCAGCGGGCGGTCGTCGACCAGGATCGGCTGCGCCTCGGGCGGGCCGAGGTCGGTGGTGAGGCCGGTCAGCTCGCCCAGGGTGCGCGCCCGGTAGGCGCGTTCGGTGCGTTCGGCGTGCTCGTCCATGGTGAGCCGCCCGTCGGCCAGGGCCTCGCCGAGCACCGCGGCCACGCGTTCGCGGTCGGCGTCGGAGGCGCGCAGGTCGTGCACGCGCGTCACCGGCCGGGCCGGTGTCTGGCTCTTGGGGAGGTCCACGTCTAGACGATAACCGGCCGGGGCCCTACGCTGACGTGAATCTTCTTCACGTTGACCCTGGCCGGGGGGCGCCCATGACCGTTCGGGACCGTCAGGCGCGGCTGTCGGCGTACGCGGCGTTCGCCGTCCAGGGGCTGTGCTTCGCCGCGCTGGTGACCCGGGTGCCGCGGGTGCAGGACGCGCACGGCATGAGCGACGGGGCGCTGGCGCTGGTGCTGCTGCTCGTTCCGCTGGTCGCGGGGGCGGGCAGCGTGGCGGCGGGGGCGCTGTTCGCCCGCCACGGCAGCGCGCCGGTGCTGCGGGTCGCGCAGCCGGGAGTGTGCGTCGCGGTGGTCCTGTTCGGCCTGACCGGCGGCGGGACGCCCGTCCTGTACGCGGCGGTGGTGCTGTTCGGGCTGTGCGTGGGCGCGGTGGACGCGGCGATGAACGCGCAGGCAGTGGCGGTCGAGCGCCGGTACGGCATCAGCCTGCTCACCGGCTTCTACGCGGTGTGGAGCGTGGCCGGGATCTGCGGCGGGCTGTGGGTGGCGCTGGCCAACCGGCTGGATCTGTCGCTGCCGGTGGGCTTCGCCGTCCCGGCCGTGGTGGGCGCGGCGGTCTCGCTGGCCACCGGTCCCCGGCTGGTCCGCAAGGCCGAGGAGGGCACCGGGCCGTCCGCCGAGGAGATGAGGGCGGCGGCCGTGCGGGTGCCGTGGCGTCCGGTGCTGGTGGTCGGCGCGGCGATGGGCGTGTTCTACCTGGCCGACGCCGCCGTCTCCAACTACAGCGCGAAGTATTTCTAGTCTGCTGGGGGCTCATCCCGTATCGTTTGGGGTCATTACGCTGGCGAAACTACCGCATGTGCGCGGGGCTGGCCAGTGTATGCCGTTCGTACCGAAGATACTGTCAAGTTCATTCGGAGTCCCCCCATGTCGACCCCCTCACAGCCTCCCGTCGCCGCCGACCTGCTCGACCTGCTCGCCTCCTGGGAGCGGGAGCTGCGGATCGCCAAGCTGTCCCCGGCCACCCTGCGCACCTACGGCCGGTCCGTGCGGGAGTTCGCCGCCCACCTGGCCGCCCTGGACGACCCGCCGGCCACGGTCGAGGACATCACCCGCGAGCACGTCCAGGACTGGATCGGCGGCATGGTCGCCGCCGGGCGCAAGGGGTGGACGGTCAACACCCGGTTCGCGAACCTGCGGACGTTCTTCTACTGGCTGGTCGATGAGGGCGAGATGCCCGCGAACCCGATGGAGAGGATGCGGCAGCCGAAGGTCGAGCAGGAGCCGGTGGACGTGCTCACCGAGGACGAGGTGCGGGCGATGCTGGCCGCGTGCGGGGGCGACTTCACCGGCCGCCGCGACGAGGCACTGATCCGCGCCTACGCCGACGGGGGGATGCGCTGGAGCGAGTGCGCCAACCTGAAGATGAGCGACGTGGACATGGACCAGCAGGTGTTCTGGGTGCTGGGCAAGGGCGGCAAGACGCGGGCGGTGCCGTTCGGGGAGCGCACCGCCCGGGCGCTGGACCGCTACCTGCGGGCCAGGCGGAGGCACCCGAAGGCGGCCGGGACGGACCGGCTGTGGGTGGGCCGGCTCGGGGGGTTGTCGGCGCATGGGGTGCGGTGGGCGCTGGAGGAGCGCGCCCGCAAGGCGGGGGTAGAGAATTTCCATCCGCACCGGTTGCGGCACACCGCCGCGCACCAGCTCCGCAAGGCGGGGATGAACGACCAGGACATGAAGCGGATCTTCGGGTGGCGGTCGGGGAAGATGCTGGAGCGGTACGGGGAGTCGGTGGCCGATGAGCGGGCGCGGGAGGCGCACCGCCGGCTGTCGTTCGGGGACCGGCTGTAGAGACGGGTGGCTGCCCGTGCGCGAGCGGGGACGCGCACGGGCGGCCAGGACGGGGCGGTCAGGACAGGTGGTGGCCGCCCACCGCGCGGAGTCCCTGGCGGGCGATGACCTCCTGGACGGCGGCGGCCTGCGCGGATGAGGCTTCGGCCATCTTCCGCAGCCGCTCCCGCATGTGCTCATCGATACCGTCGATGCGGTCTTCCACGCGCTGCTCCGCGGCCGTCAGGGCGGCGGTGAGGTCGTTCAGGCCGGTCAGGATCTCCCGCTGGAGGGCGGCGAGGTTGGCCATGACCTCCCGGTGCCGTGCGGCGTCCTCGGCGCGGAATCCGCCGACCTGTTCGAGGATCCGGCCGCGCATGCGGGCGGCGGCGGCGTGGCCGTCGTAGTTGGCGCCCGCGACGGCGAGCATGGCCGTCACACCGAACGACGTCAATCCCGGGTTGAAGATCCACACGGCGGTGTGCTCTCCGTGTCCGAGGTGGACGAGGACGCCCGTGATGATGAGAACCGTGCCGATCAGGGCGGTGATGGCGGCGGCGACGTAGCAGGTGCGGGCACGCATGCGCATGACGTCGGCGTGGGTGTAGTGCATGGTCTGGGCCATGGTGGGGAACCTCCCTGATTCCTGAAATTCCGGGGGGGGGGGGGGGCTCCTCGTTGAGTCCTTTGCGGGAGGGGTCGCAGAGCGGGCGGGCTCATCAAGGGCATTCAGTTGTGATCACATCCAGTGGGGGGAGCGGGCGGTTAATGCTGCTCACAGGAGCCCGGTGGGTCAAGTCGCAATTCCCAGCGTTCCGGACATGGCGGCGGCCACCGAGTGCGATCAGCACTGGTGGTCGTGGCGTTGAAGTTTCAAGGAATGGTCAAGTTCCCTGGTAGCGCTACACGCTGTGACGAGTTTCGGGCATGACCGCAATCCGGGAGGTTTCCGACTAAGGGCAGGTTATGGTGGCGGCCGGGTCAGCCCGCCTCCTCCATGTAGGCCTCCAGCAGCCGGCGCGCGGTCCTCAGCCGGTCGGGGTCCTGTTCACGCAGTTCGTCCAGCATCGACTGCACCGCCCGCCAGTCCTCCAGCGCCTTGTCCACCGCATCGCCTCCCTCGGCAGGCTGTTCACGGTTCGGCAGGGGAGTCGGATCGCCCCCTTCGATGATCGCTTCGACGCTTCCGGGTCGCCACCTCAGCCGGTGCTCGATGCGGCGCTTGTCGCCGCGTCCCAGGTCCTCAACGCCGTACGGGCCGGTGATGTCCCGCACGCCGTCCATCAGCTCTGACCACGTCAAGCCAAGCTCCGACGCTCTGGCCCGCATGTGATCGACCAGCAATTCGCGGGCTGTCGGATGGTCGGCCGGGATGATGCCGGCGAGCCGGAGGGCCCGCTCGGGATCGATCTCCAGATGCGCAGCGACCCGGGCCACGGTTGACGCCTGAGGCGGTCGTGGCTGGGTCTTCCAGTTGTCGATGGTGCCCCTGCTGATTCCGAGTCGGCGCGCTAGCTGGATCTTCGTCCAGCCTCGGCGTATCCGGATCTCTTCGACGTGGTCGTACAGCGGTTTGGCGGGGGCGGCGGGGTGCTCACTCATGCTCACAGATGTAGCACCGTGCCGAGAGCAGTAGTCAGCTTGCCACGCTCAGAGCTGTCTACTGGTGCACAGACATGTGTCATTGCGTCTACAGTTGCCGAGAGACGTTCAGAGCTATACGCTGAACTCTGAACAGCACTGAACAACGGAGAGCACATGTCCTACCTCACGAGAGCCGAGGTGGCGGCCACGCTCCGGGTTCACGAACGGACCGTCGACCGGTACGTCCGGCAGGGCCTTCTGAAGGCCATCAAGGCGCCCGGTCCCAACGGATCCGTGCGGATCAGCGAGGAATCGCTGAAGGAGTACCTGGAGTCGCAGACCGTTCAGCCTTCGGCGAAGGCGGCCTCTTGACCCCCGCACCCCGGCGCCAGCCGGACATCACCTGCCCCTACCCGGACTGCGGCCGGTCGAACGATCCGTCACGCGGCTCCAAGAACTGCTGGTACTGCTCCCGCCCCTTGGACGGCAGCGCTGGCTCGACACCCCGAGAGGAGGGTTCGAGGTGACCGGTCTTCAGGTCTTCGGCAACGGCGAGTTCGAACTGCGGATCACGCCGTCCGGCGACTCGTTCACCGTCGAAGCCCCGGGGCTGGCCCGCGCGCTCGGCTTCAGGGACGCGAACACCCTCGTTCAGTCCATCCCCAACGAGGAGAAGGGGTACGGGCTGGCCCGTACCCCCGGCGGTGACCAGTGCGTCTGGACGCTGACCGAGCCCGGGTTCTACCGGGCGATCGGCCAGCGGCAGGCCGCCCGGGTCAAGGATGAGCGGATTCGCGAGCAGGTCACCCGGTTTCAGAACTGGGTGTACCGGGAGGTGCTGCCGGCGATCCGGCGGACCGGCTCCTACTCGGTGGCCGACGCCTACCAGATCCCCCGCACCCTCCCCGAAGCGCTCCGCGCCTACGCCGCCGAGGTCGAAGCCCACGAGGCCACGCAGGCCGCGCTCGCCGAGGCCGCCCCGAAGGCCGACGCCTGGGACGCCCTCGCCGAGGCGCACGGCGACTACTCCCTGCGGGAGGCGGCGCAGATCCTCAACCGCGACCCGCTGATCTCCACCGGGCAGAACCGCCTCGCCCGCTACCTGCGGGACATCGGCTGGGCCGACCGCACCGGGCAGCCCTACCAGGCCCAGGTGGACGCGGGCCGGCTGGTGCGCCGCACCACCTCCTACGAGCACCCGCGCACCGGGGAGCGGGAGGCCACCTGCCAGACCCGCATCACCGTCAAGGGGCTGAAGGAGCTGCGTCAGCGGCTGGCCGGGCAGCGGCAGCTCACGGTGATCGACGGGGGTGCCGCATGACCCCCGAGCAGCGTTCCCTGCGCGCCCGCATCGCCGTCAACACGAGCTGGGCCAACACCCGCGACCGCGCGGCCCGCACCGCGAACGGTACCGCCGCCTCCCCGGCGTCCTTGTCGTACTGGGAGAAGCGAGTGGACCCGGACGGGGTGATGGACGAGCGGACCCGCGCGCTGGCCGCCGAGAACGCCCGCAAGGCCCACTACCAGCGGATGGCGCTGAAGTCCGTCCAGGCCCGCGCCGAGAAGCGGAGGACCGCATGAGCCCCGACCTGCTGGCCGCGCTCATCGTCGCCGCCCTCGCCGCCGTGGCGGTCCCCGCCGCCGTACTGGCCAGCCTGGCGGTCGACCGCCGCCGGGTGCGGGCGGAGACCGCCGAGATTGCCGCCACCGGCTGGGAGATCCGCCGGCGGCTGCCATACCGGCCCTACTGACCAGCGTGCCCCCGCCTACGGACCCAACCCGCGGCGGGGGCCAACCCCCTCATCCACAACCCATGAAGAAAGGACGAAGGGCATGACCATGATGCCCGATGCGGCGTCCCCGCCGCTGACCGTGCAGCAGACCCGCGAGGAGCTGACGCGCCTCGCCCGGCTGGCCCGGCGCCTGCCGAACAGCGACGCCGCCCGGCTGGCGTACGAGCTGTCGGCGATCCGGACGCTGGGCGGCCGCCGCCGCTACCTGGCGTCCGAGGTGAACGCCCTGCTGCGCGGCGACACCGGCCAGCAGCCCGAGACGCCCTCGACGGACCGCGACGACCTGACCGGCCACACCATCACCGTCGAGACGGTGACGGACGCGATCCGCGCCCGCGCGATGATGCCGGTCGCCAGCGTCGGGAAGCTGGCGGTGCTGGAGCGCACCGACGGCCGGCTCGGCAAGGTCTGCGCGGTCGTCGAGGCGACCGACGGGCGGTACACGGCGGACGTGGCCCGGTCGCTGGCCGCCGCCTACGGCGCGACGTTCGTCGAGGTGGCCCGATGAGCGCCCGCTACACCCCCGGCGAGTACGTCGACATCGCGGTCAGGAACGCCCGCGTCGTGCGGGTCGGCCAGGACGACATCGGACGCTCGTTCCTGGAGGTCGCGCACGGTGAGCTGAACACGCTGACCAGCGTGGAGCTGGACGACGTGTTCGTGACCATCACCCGCGCGGCCCCCGCCGAGTGGCCGCCGCGGCCGGGCGACCTGTGGCGAGACCGCGAGGGCCGCTTGCACTTCGCTTCGGCCTACGCCCCGGACTACGACAACGCCGAGGACTGCCGCGGCATCAACGACGAGGGCTGGCGGGTGGTGCTGCTGTCGCAGCACTCCGACGACTCGTGCAACCCCGGCAGCCAGATGCACCGCCCGGAGTACGTCAACCAGCGGTACGGCCCGCTGACCCTCGTGCACCGCGAGCCCGCCGCCCAGGACGGCGGTGAGGCCCGGTGACCGCCCACGACTCGTGCCCGCCGTGGTGCCGGTACCAGCACCGCAAGCACACCCGTGCCCACTTCTCCGACCAGCTCGGCAACAACCGCGCATCGGTGCGGATCTACCAGCTCCCCGGCCGCGACCCGCACATCAACATCTCCCCCGGCGAGTTCGCCGCGTTCATCGACTTCGGCGTCTGCCAGGTGTCCCGCCGCCAGGCGCTGGCGCTGCTGGCGGCGGTGGAGGCGGACCCGGCCGGCCTGGCCGCCGCGCTGCGCCGGGCGGTCGCGCTCGTCGAGGACCACCGCCCGGTCACGCGGTTCGAGGCCGCGCCGGGCGCGGAGGAGCCGGACGCGGTGCACACGGTGTGCGCGTCGCGGGTGCATCCGGACCCGGAGCCGTGGCCGTGCCGGGACGCGGTGGACGCCGGCCTGGCCCCGGCGCCGGAGCCCGCGGTGTTCGTGCCGGACCCGACCGCGGAAGCGCCGTTTTGATGGCCGCCCGCATCCTGTTCGCCCTGGCCCGCGCCGCCCGGCGCGCGGCCGGGGCCGCCCGGCGGGAGACCGCCCACCTGATCGAGGTGATCCGGGACCGCGAGTACGTCGGGCCCCGGCTGTGCGCCCGCTGCGAGTCCTACACCACTCACGCCTCCCGGGGCGCCGTCGCCGAGTGGCGCCGGTCGGGGGTCATGCCCTGCCGGTGCGGCTACGGCGCCCTGACGCCCGTGTTCGACGAGGAGCCCACCCGATGAGCCGATTCAACCCCGAGGACACCGGATACATCGACGTCGCCTCCCGGCTGGTCGAGTTCCGCACCAAGCACCCCGAAGGCTCGTTGCAGCCCGCCAACCCCGACCAGCCGTACCGGCTGGAGCGGTTCGGCGAGCAGGCGTTCGTCGTCTACGTCGCCGCCGCCTACCGCACCCCCGACGACCCGCGTCCCGGCATCGGCGTCGCCTGGGAGCCGTTCCCCGGCCGCACCCCCTACACCCGCAACTCGGAGCTGATGAACGCCGAGACGTCGGCGTGGGGGCGGGCGATCCTCGCCGCGCTGGCGGCCGACTCCAAGAAGGGCATCGCGTCGGCCGAGGAGGTCCGCAACCGGCAGGCCGAACGGGAGCCACAGCCGGCTGCCGAGCCGGTCACCGACCACGAGTGGCTGGCGGACATCGAGAAGCGCATCCGGGAGGCGGCCACCCTCGCCGAGCTGGACGCCCTCGCCAGGGAGATCCAGCTTGCGCGGCAGAACGGCCGATGCGAGCAGGTCCACTTCGAGCACCTGCGGGTGGTCGGCGGGCAGCGCCGCACCGAACTGCAAGGAGACGCCGCGTGAGCATGCACGAGGACGCGGCCCGGCTGGCCGTCCTGCGGGAGCTGGCCGCGCGCATCAGGACGGCGCGGGACGCCGCCGCCGAGGGCATCCGGGACGGGTGGGAGCCGGGCGACCGGGCGACGGCGAAGCTCCCGGACGGCACGCCGGTCGGGTCGGTCACCCTCGCGAAGGGCCGGGCGAAGGCCGACGTGACCGACGAGGCCGCCTTCCTCGAATGGGTCGCCCGCACCCACCCCGAAGAGCTGGAGACGGTCACCGTCACCCGCGTGGACCCCGAGTTCCGGGAGCGGCTGATCTCGGCCGCCCGGCAGCTCGGGGCCGCGGTGGACCCGGCGACCGGCGAGGAGGTGCCCGGCGTCACCGTGACGGTCGGGGAGCCGTACCCGCAGGTGCGGCTGGACCCGGCCGCCGGTGAGGCCATCGCGAAGGCGTGGCGGTCCGGCGGGCTGGCCGAGCTGGTCGGCGGGCTGCTGGAGCTGGAGAGCGGGGCCGAGTCGTGAGGGACCCGCTGCCGAAGAACCAGCGCCGCGCCATGGACCTCGCCGGGGCCGCCCTGACCGCCGCCCGCGAGGACGAATGGAAGCGCGCCGGGCGGATGCTCCAGCGGATCAACGACGAGTGCGGCCCGGACGGGATGCAGCGGGCCATGCTCGCCTTCTGCGACACCGCCCTGACCCGCTCGGAGATCACCCCCGGGGGACCGGTCCGGATCGCCTTCAAGGCCCTGGACGGTGACGGGCGGATCACCGGGGCCGACGAGGTGCCGCGCCCGGAGATCGTGTGGGCGGGCCGGATGTTGGGTGCCCGCGCCGCCGACGACCGGGCCACCTGGGACGCGCTGATCGACGCGCTGCCGGACGACCCGCGAGAGGTCGGGCGGCACGTCGGCGCCGTGCTGGAGGTGGTCGTGATGACCATCCGCCTCGCCGAGCAGGGCGGTGCGTCGTGAAGCGCGGCCGTCCCCTCCGCCGCCGCACCCCACTGCGGCAGGTCTCCCCGCGCCGGGCCTCCCGGGGGCGCTCGGCGCGGTCGGGGACCGGCCCGACCCTGACCGTCCGCCTGCTGGTGCTCCAGCGCGACGGGTGGGCGTGCGTGCTGTGCGGCGGCCGGGACGACCTGCAACTCCACCACCGCAAGCCGCGTCGCATGGGCGGCCGGGCGGACGGCTCCCCGATCAACTCGCCGGCGAACCTCGTGACGCTGTGCGCCGACGACCACGCATGGGCCGAGTCCCGGCGGGCCGAAGCGCTGGACATGGGGCTGCTGCTGCACGAGGCCGACGACCCCGAGCAGGTGCCGGTGCTCACCACCCGGCGTGGCCCCATCTACCTCGACGACGTGGGCGGGTGGCGGTCGGCCACCGGGGACGGTGCGCAATGAGCCCAAGGACCGGCATGAACACCGCCGACGCCTTCGCGCAGCGCGCATGGAAGCGCCGGGTGGAACTCGGCCTCAGCCAGACCGAGCTGGCCCGCCGCATGGCGGACCGGGGTTTCCCCTGGCATCAAGTGACGGTCTCCCGCACCGAGTCCGGCGAGCGTCCCATCCGCCTCGACGAGGCCGCAGCGCTTGCCGGCATCCTCGGGCTACCGGTCGTCTTCATCGACGCCGATCAGCCCACCGAAGGGCTTGCGGCCGACCTCGCCGAAGCCACTCGCACCATCGCCGCACTGAGACAGCGCGTCGCCGACCTGGAGCGCCAGCTCGGCAAGGCGAACGCCCGCGTCTCGCACCTGGAGGGCGTGATCGCTCAGGTGAAGGCGGCGGTCCGATGAACACCCGCCACGAGCGCACGCTGCGGGAGCTGTTGCAGCTCGCCGCCAACACCATCTGCCCGGCCCCCGATGGGCTGGAGCGGATCCGCGCGGGCATCGCCGCCCGCGCCACGAACGAGGCCGCCGCCGGGAGTGAGGCCCCGGCGGCGGCAACGGCCGACAACACCAAGGAGGCATCGGCCATGACCACCGTACAGAAACACCCCCTGGAGCTGGAGCCCGGCGACCGGGTGGTGAACCCGTATGACGACCGCGAGGTCATCGTCACCGCCCCGCCGGTCCGCTGCGAGGACCGGGTCAGCATCGACTACCGCATCCCCTCCAGGGTCACCCCGAGCGGCGTCGGCCGGATGGCCGTGGACATCCACCGGCCCCTGGAGGTCCACACCACCCCCGAGCAGGACCAGCGGACCGCCGCCGTGGTGCTGGCCGACCTGCTGTCCCGGGGCCTGCCTGCCCTGTCGTGGACGCTGCTGCGGACCTCCCCTGACGCCCTGAACGGGTCGGCGGGCGGGCTGCGCACCGCCGACGAGGTGGCCGCCGTGGTGGCGGACTGGGCCGACGCCCTCGGCGTGGAACCGCAGCGGAGCACGTCGCCGTACGAGGGCGACGGCGTCATGCACACCGCGTCCGCCGTCGTCCAGGGCATCCGCGTGACGGTGACGGGGGTGGCCCGGTGAGCCCCGCCGCCGAGCTGCGCGCCGCCGCCCGCACCCTGCGCGCCTTGGCCGCCGACGCCACCCGCGGCCCTTGGTCGACACTGCCCGGCGCCGCAAACGTCTGGCACTTCCTGTCCTCAGACTCGGACGCCGGCGGCGATGCCGCTCCGGTCCTAGTGGTGCCCGGCGTCGGCGTGCGTCTCGGCAACGCCGCGTGGATCGCCCGGATACACCCGGGCCTGGCCGAGCCGCTGGCCGACTGGCTGGAAGCCGAGGCGAAGAAGGTCGAGGCCGGCACCTACACCGACCTCGGCGGCCCCTTCCACGCCGCCTGCCACGGCCGGTTCGACGAGGACTGCTCCTGCTTCGACGAAGTCCTGGCCGTCGCCCGCGTGATCAACGGCACCGAGGAGGAGACCTCCGCATGATCGACATCGCTACGGACCTGCGGGAGCAGGCCGCCCGCTATGAGGCCAGCGCCCGCGCCACCCTCGAAGCCGCGCCCGCTCCCCTGCCGGACCTGGAGGAGGTCCGCGCCAAGCTCCTCGCCGACCTGGCCGACGTGGACCGTCGCATCGCCGCCCGCCGGGACGCCGAGCGGCGGCACGCCCACCTGATGGACGTCGCGCAGAAGCTCAACGCGCTGGCCGCCGAGACCGGCTTCACCCCGCCGGGCGGGACGCCGGTGGTCGCCTCGGTGGTGTGGGACGACCTGTCCGTCCCCGAGGTGTGGGGGCTGGTGTGCGCCGAGCCCGCGCCGATCGGCCAGGCCAGCGTCCCCACCCGCATCGGGCCGATCTGCGGGATGCCGATCGAGGAGGAGCCGTGCCCGCATCACGGCACCCGGTCGCCCGCCGGCAACGACGGCGTCCGCCGCCTGTCGGAGCTGACCGAGCCCGCGCCCCTCGGGGAGGCCGTCGCCGGCCAGGCCGTCACCGCCACCCGACCGCAGGAGGTGCCCCCGCCGCCGGTCGGCGGTCGGTTTCCAGCGGCTGAGGACGTGGTGGACGGGCCCGGGGAGACGGGTCCGCAGGGCGGCGTGAACGAGGAGGGGCAGCAGCCGTGACCCGCAAGATCCGCATCTCGGTGGAGATCTACGACCACCACCTCGGCGACGACTACGAAGACCTCCCGGACGGCTGGGACGACTGGACACAGGCCAAGCAGGAGGAATACCTCGTCAACCTCGTCAAGGACTACCTGGCCAACGCCGCGGGTGCTGGCGCATCCGTCGTGGAGGTGCCGGGCGATGAGTGACGACGCCCGCCGGACCCCCGGGGCCCAGCGACCCGGGGCCACCCGGCCAGACATGGACACCCTGCGCGCGGACATCGAGCAGGCGATCCGCAAGATCCCGTTCTTGAGTCTCACTCCCCGCCGGGCCGCCGACGCCGCCATGGCCAAGGTGTGGCCCGCCCTGGACGCCTTGGCCGCCGAGCGGGATCGGGCACGCGACCAGCGGGACGCCCGCGCCGAGCAGGTCCGCCGCGCCCGCGCCCACCACCGGGTGCACCGCTGCACGCCGGACTGCCCGTGCGGCGGCGAGGGCGACGGCCGGGTCTGCGACCACTGCGACATGCCGTGGCCGTGCCCGACCTACGAGGCGCTGTCGCGGGACGGCTGGCAGGACGCCCTCGATCTCGTCACGGCGCATCGTGAAGCCCTCGTCGCACTGAAGGAGGCGCGGGCCGAGCGGGAGACCCCGTGACCGGCCCGCGCCGCGTGGTGGACGTGCCGCTGCCCGACGAGATCACACTGCCGCCGGCCGTCGGCCCCACCCCCGAACAGGCGGCGTGGATCCGCGAGCACGTGTGGACGAAGGCAATGCGCAAGAGCTACCGGGAGACGCCGGAGGCGTACCACGCCTGCGCATGCCAGTACGGGATGACGACCTGGTGCAACATCGGCCAGCACGACCGCTGCCACCGCGCCACTCCGCAACCCGACTGGGAAACCATCATCTGCGGTCCGGACGGCATGCACCCGCTGCACTTCGCCGGGTACTACCGGCACCCCGTCCGGGCCAGCGCCACCGGCCCGCATCCCAGCGCCCTGCCGTTGGTGTGGCTGGCGGACCGGGTGTGCCGGTGGGTGTGCCCGTGCGCCTGCCACGCCACCCCAGCCGCGCCCGTCCAGCTCGACCTGTTCGCGGAGGTGACCGCGTGACCGCCCTCCAGCCGTGCGGCACCCACGCCGCCTACATGCGGCACCTGCGCCGCGGCGAGAAGCCATGCGACGCCTGCCGCGCAGCCCGCCGCGCCTACAACACCCGGCACGCCCGCAAGGCCCGCGCCCGGCTGCCCGTCGCCGACTGCGCCTCCTGCCGCCGGCGGCGGCCGATCCTCCGCTACGGCTGGTGCGAGTCGTGCTGCACCCGCTGGTACCGCGCTGGCAGTCCAGAAGGCGGCCCGCCGCCGCTGGGCGATCCGTACGAGAAGTCGCTGAAGGCCCGCGCCGAGATGGGCCCGCTGGCCTACCGGCAGGCCCAAAGGCTCGACGAGGCCGTCAAGGCGGGCGGCTGGCACGCCGACCCCCGCCCGCAGACCGCCGCCCGCGCCCGCGACGTGGTCCGCGACCGCGCCCCGGCCGCCTGGGTGGACGACCTGCTGGACGCCCTCGGCCTGGCCCATCTGCTGGAGCGTGCCGCGTGACCGCCCCCGACCGGCTGCGCGCCCTCGTCGCCGAGTGGGACGAGCTGCGCGCCGACCTGACCGCCCACGCCGACCTGCTGGAGGCCGCCGCCCTGCCGGCCGCGCTGGTGGTGCGCGGCCGGGTGCGGATGTTGGACGACTGCGTGCGCGACCTGCGCGCCGTCGTGGACCTGATGGAGGCGACCATGACCACCCCCGACGAGCCGTCCCGGCCGGTGGAGTCCGGCCGGGACGCGGCCCCCACCTCCCCCGCCATACGCTGGTCCGGCTGGACCCTCGCCTGGACGGCGTGGATCGCGTTCTTCCTGGTGGTGGAGGCTGCGGCGCTGTTCCGCAAGGCCCCCGGCGACACGTTCTCCGAGCACTGGTGGTCGCTGTTCCGGGTGCGCGCCCGGGTGCCGGTGCCGGTGCGTGTCGCGCTGCTGGCCGTCCAGGTCGGGTTCGGGATCTGGCTGGTCGGCCACCTGGCGTTCGGGTGGTGGACGCTGTGACCGCCGACCAGCCCGGCCCGGAGCAGGACGCGCGGGAGGAACTGGCGGAGTTCCACGCCGGCTACACCGCCCCCTGGCTGGCATGGGCCGTCTACCAGCGTGATCCGGCCCTGGTCGCCGAACTCCTCGAACCCCTGGACGTCCAGAGCCTCCGCGCCCTGGCCGTGGTGCTCGCCTCCCAGATCCCCCGGCCGCGGACCCGCCCCGACGACGGGGTGGTGGACGAGATCGCCGTGCGGCGGGCCGCGGACGGGGACGTGGGGCCGTTGACGCGGGCGGAGCGGGCGGCGGCGGTGCGGCTGATGCACCGGCGCGGCGCCTCCTGGACCGAGATCGAGACCACGTTGCGCGTGTCCGGCGCCACGATCTCCCGGCTCGTGGGTCTGAAGACGGAGAGGAAAGCCGGTTGAGCGACGGAACGTACCGCGGCCGGTGGATCGATGAGGTGTTCCGCACCCGTTCCGTGTCCGCCGAGGTCCAGGTGTTCCTGTTGTGGCTGGCGCACTACTACATGTCGCCGGCCGGGGTGGTGTCCGAACGCCGTGAGGATCTGGCGGCGGCGTTCGGCTGCCACCCGCGGAAGGTCAGCGAGAAGTTCCGTGCGGCGATCGACGCCGGTCTGCTGGAGCGGGCGGTGCGGGGGCAGAAGGGCCGGAACGCCGAGTATCGGGGCATCGTTCAGGGTGCCGACACCCGGCACCCTGACAGCCCCGTTCAGGGTGCCGACACCCGGCACCCTGAGTCCGTTCAGGGTGCCGGTTTTTATCACCCTGAAGACCCGGGACAGGGTGCCGACACCCGGCACCCTGAGTCCGTTCAGGGTGCCGACACCCGGCCTCCTGAAGGCGTTCAGGGTGCCGACACCCGGCACCCTGCTATAGGGGACCTTCCACCTCAGCCCGAGAACAACATCAACCACCGTCAGAACATCGGCTCCGCCGACGGTGGCCGGATCGTGCCTCTCTTCGGAGAGACGACCACCCCGGGAACACACACACCGCCCGCACGCGCGGGCGACGAAGACCCGGCGTTCACCGCGTTCTGGAAGACGTACCCGCGGCGCGTCGGCAAGGGCGCCGCCCGCAAGGCGTGGGCGAAGGCGATCAAGGCCGGCGCCGACCCGGACCAGATCATCCTCGGCGCCCGCCGGTACGCCACCGACCCCCGCCGCTCGGCCGCGGACATCCGGTACACCGCGCACCCGGCCACCTGGCTCAACGCCGAGCGGTGGACCGACGAGCCCGCACCCACCCCGCCCGCTCCGCCCCGCCCGACCAACCAGCACTTCGAGCAGGCCGCCGCCGATTCACTCGCAGAGGTGTTCCAGTGACCGACCCGACCCCCCTGGCCGACGCCGTCCGCGCCCTGGACCTCGGCAGCCCGCTGGCCGCCGCCCTGGCGCGGGTGGCCGACGAAACCCCCGAGCAGCGCGCCGCCGCCTACCTCGCCGACCATCGCGAGGCCCTGGCGGAGCAGGCGACCGCCCGCGCCCGGTACCGCCGCGCCCGCTACGAGGACGCCCGCCCGCCCGAGTACGCCCACGCCGACCTGACCCGGCTGCACCCCCAACAGGACCCCGGCGGGCGCGGCACCGGATGGCTCCGCAGCAATGCGAAGAACGCCCTCCTCATGGGGCCCAGCGGGCACGGCAAAACCCACCTGGCCTACGCGATCGCCAACGCCGCCGTCCAGGCTGGCCTGTGGGTCGAGGCTTGGAGCGTGCTGGAGCTGGTGCAGACGCTCGCACCCCTGCCTCGGCACGCCCGCGACGACGAGGTCCGCTCCCGCCGCCAGGAGAACACCCTGGACTGGGCCAAAACCTGCGACCTGCTCATCCTGGACGACCTGGGAGCCGAGGAGGCGACCGGGTACGCCGCCGACCGCTGGCGGGCGCAGCTCCTGGACATCCTCACCGCCCGCGACGGCCACCCGCGCCGCCGCACCATCGTCACCGTCAACGGCGGCGCCACCGCCGGCCTGGCCCCGGAGCAGGCCGCGCAGGTCCGCCGGGACGCCGCCGCGATGATCGCCGCCCGCTACTCGGCCCGGGTCGCCACCCGCCTCCAGCGGGGATGCCTGGGCATCTGGGTGGAGGGCGAGTGCCTGCGCAAGGCACAGGTGTGGGACCCCTTCGAGGAGCGGCCGTGACCCCCGTCCCCGGCCCCTACGCCTACCTGGCCGCCCTGCTGGAGACGCAGTTGCCCGCACTGCTCAAAGACGAACGCCGTCGGCGCGGCCTGTCCCAGCGCGCCGCCGCCCACCAGATCGGCGTCTCCTACTCCACCATCTGCCGCATCGAGAACGGCCACGACTGCGCGCTGTCCAACGCCGCCGCCGTCCTGCGCTGGCTGGAGGAACAGCCGTGACCGACCGTGACCCCGACCTGGCCGCCGCCCTCGACGACGCCACCCGCGAGCTGGAACGCCGGTTCGCCGCCGGGGCGGTCGCCGACCCCCGCGCCCAGGCTGAGGCGTTCATGACGTGGCTGACCGGCCGGGGCCTGCACCTCATCCCCCGCCCCGACCTGCCCGGCCGACGCCCCGGCAGCGGTGCCCCGCCCACCCCCGAGTGGCGGCAGGCCAAGGCCGCCCTGACCCGCAGGACCCGACCCGAGGAGGACCGATGAAGCCCGAAGACGTGCCCGCCGAGCTGGTGGACCTGCTCGCCGACACCGTCGGCGTCCTGACCGAACGCGAGGCCCGCAGGGGCCTCGCCGCCGTGCTGCCCGCCCACGAGGCCGCGGTGATCGCCCGCGCCGCCGACGAGATCGCCCAGGGCTTCATCCTCGCCGACGATGACCCGTTCGACCAGGCCAACAATGCCGTCCGCGATGTCGTTCGCCACCTGCGCGTCCGCGCCGACCGCATCGCCCGAGGGGAGACCCGTTGACCGCCGCCACCGCGCTGCTGTGCCCCCACCACGGCGAGGACCGCCGCGCCGCCCCCACCCTCCGCACCTGCTGGGCCTGCCGGGACCGCATGGCCGCCCACCTCGAAGCCCTGCCCGCCCTGTACGGGCGCCTCGGCGACGCCCTCGTCTCCCCCGTCACCGGCGGCGGCGGACCCCGCGTCACCGGCACCTCATCGGCACCCCTGCCGATCAACCCGGCCGTCGCCGACCACCGCGACCAGATCCGCCACGACCTCGTGTGGTGGACGAAGTACGTGGCGGACGCCCGCGCCCTGGCGCTGCCCGACGACCGCATCGGCGAGATCGCCGGCTGGCTCGCCGCGCACGTCGACTGGCTCGCCGCCGACCCCGTCGCATCCGAGGAGCTTCCGCCGGTGCTGCGCGCCCTCGTCGGCCGCGCACACGGCCTCCTGGACCCCTCCCGCCGCCTGCCCACCGGCGAACGCTGCCGCGTCGTCTCCGACGGCGCTGAGCGCTGCGCAGGGGTCATCTCCATGGTCCAGGAGGCCGATGACACCTGGACCGCCCGCTGCTCGGTGTGCGGACCGCAGGAGGCCGCGCCGTACCTGCGGAACCGCACCGCCGGCCGGTGGGTCACCTGGGAGCGCGTCCAGGCCTACGCCCTGCGCCGGCACCGTGTCCGCATCGGGGGCGACACGGTGCGGCAGTGGGCCCGCCGCGGGCACATCACCGCCCGCACCGAGGGCGGGGCCACGTGGTACGACCTCGGCAGCGTCGAGCGCTACCTGAGCCGCCGGGAGAAGATGGCCGGATAGAGACCTGCCGCCGGGCGTCAACGTCACACCGCGGCCTGCACCTCGGGGCGGAACACCTGTCACCAGGCCCACCGTCAACGCGGACCCGGTGGGCGAAGGCCGGAGAGGCCCTGTGACTTCGGGGGCCGAAGACCCGGCCTGCGCCCGGCGGCACCATCCCCGCGCGTCCAGCTTGCACGCAGGTCAGACCTCTGTCACGCTAGGCAACCTAGAGTGGATCATCTCTGCTCACCGCCCCGCCCGCGCGCGGGGTGTCGCGCTGTGGTGGCGCGACGCCGTCTGGGTCGTCATCGGCCTCAGCCTCTACGCGAACTTCATCGGCGAGTTCTCCGCCTACCAGGCAGCACGGGCCGAGGAGGCCGGGGAGGGAAGCTGATGCCCGCCCCCCTTCCCGACGACGTCCGCGCCGCGATCCTCGCCGACATCAAGGCCGGGACCAAGAGCCGCAACCAGATCGCCCGCGACCACGGCGTCTCCCCCAGCACCGTCACCCGCCTCGCGCAGACCGACGGGCTGGACGAGGCGTTCGACCGGTCCCAGACCGAAAAAGCCACCACCGCCCGGGTGGCCGACAGCAAGGCCGGCCGCGTCGACCACACCGCCGACCTGCTCGACCTGTCCCGCGCCGCCCTCGCCCGCCTCCGCGAACGCCTCCCCGACATGTCCGACCGGGACCTGATCACCCTCCTCGGCGTGGCCGCCGACAAGCACATCGCCCTCGGCCGCCTGGACAGCGACGACCAAGGCCTGTCCGCCGTGGACGCCTGGCTCCGCGACATCATCGGCCAACCGTGACCAACACCGTCGCCCCCCTCGTCGGCAAGCAAGCCGAGTCGGTGCGCCTGGCGACCGCCCGCGGGAACCTGTGGGAGGGCGCCGTCCGGTCGTCCAAGACGGTGTGCAGCATCCTCGCGTGGCTGCGGTTCGTCCGCGAAGGACCACCCGGCCCGCTGCTCATGGCCGGCAAGACCGAACGCACCCTCAAGCGGAACATCATCGACCCGATCACCGAGATGGTCGGGTCGCGCCGCTGCAAGTACAAGGCCGGTGCCGGTGAGGTCGAGCTGTTCGGCCGCACGGTGTACCTGGCGGGGGCGAACGACGAACGCGCCGCCGAGAAGATCAAGGGCCTCACCCTCGCCGGCGCCTACGGCGACGAGATCACCACCTGGCCCAAAAGCTTCTTCGCCATGCTGCTCACCCGGTTGAGCATCGAGGGCGCGCAGTGGTTCGGCACCACCAACCCGGCCGCCAAGAACCACTGGCTGATGGCCGACTACCTCAGCCGGGCCCGCCTGCATCTCACCCGCGACGGGCAGGTGCTCACCACCGCCGACCCCGACGCCCTAGACCTGAACCGGTACTCCTTCAAGCTGGAGGACAACCCGACCCTTCCGGCCTCCTACGTCGCCCAGGTCAAGGCCGAGAACGTCGGCCTGTTCTACCGCCGCAACGTGCTCGGCGAATGGGTGATCGCCGAGGGCGCGGTCTACGACATGTGGGACGAGGACCGGCACCTCGTCACCGACCTCCCGCCCATCGACCGGTGGATCAGCGTCGGTGTGGACTACGGCACGGTGAACCCCTTCGCCGCCCTCGCCATCGGCATCGGCGGCCCGATCGGCGACCGCCGCCTGTACGTCGCCGCCGAGTACCGCCACGACTCCCGCACCGCCCGCCGGCAGCTCACCGACGCCGAGTACTCCCAGCGGCTACGGGCGTGGCTCGCCGACGTCCCCAGACCGGGCGAGCAGGGCAGGGCGCGCGGCATCACGCCGGAACGGGTGTACGTCGACCCCTCGGCCGCATCGTTCATGACGCAGCTCTGGCGCGACCAGGTGCCCGGCATCGCCCCCGCCGACAACAGCGTGCTGGACGGCATCCGCACCGTCTCGTCACTGCTGGGTGGCGGCAGGCTCCTGATCCACCGGTCCTGTACGGGGCTGCTCGCCGAGCTGCCCGGCTACTCGTGGGACGACCGCGCCGCCGAGCGCGGCGAGGACAAGCCGCTCAAGGTCGACGACCACTCGTGCGACGCCCTGCGGTACGGCATCCACTCCGCGGCGTGGTTGTGGCGTCCGCTGCTGCCCGCCCTGGCGCTGGCCGCCTGAACCCCCCGGTCCGACTCTTGCCCGTGTCCCCGGCGGCGTCCCGGGTCGGGCCGGGGCCTGATCTCCGGTCCGGCCGTGGGCCTGAGGGGGTCCCACGCGCCGGACCGGACCCGACCCCCTCACACCCCTCGGAGGTTGCGTTGTCCGCTGCCCTGGAGGAAGACCCGTTCCCTGAGTTTGCATCGCTGGCTAGGCGGATCGACGAGCGATGTTGCAAACTCAACGACGGCGACTGCCCCCGGTGCCGGATGGGCCTGCACCACGAGAACGCGGTCGTTCTCTACAGCCCATCCAAGGGAACGTACGTACCCGAACGCGACTACGTGACGGAGATGTACGAGGACCCCAAGGCCGAGATCTGTTCTGCACGGTGGGCAACCGGCGAATTCGGCGATCACGGCGCGGGTGAACTGTGCGGCCGGTACGCCGAAGAACGCATTGGGGACGTCCCGGTCTGTCGGCACCACTACAAGCGGGCACTCGACTGGGTTCGGACGGAGACCCGCCGCGAGCGGGAACGTCTGCACGCGGAAGCCGAAGCCCGCCGAGAGGCCGCCGAACAGAAGCGGGCCGAACTTTTCCCTCCGCTGGTCTACTTTGTCGAGCGAGACGGGTTCGTGAAGATCGGGTACACCACGAACCTTGACAAGCGGATCAAGGCCATCAGCAAGGGCTCCTGCCTCATTGAGGGCATGACGGTCGGGCCGGTCCGCCTGCTGGCGACCATCCCCGACGCCGGGCTGGACGACGAGAAGCAACTGCACCGCCGGTTCGCACACCTGCGAGTCGGCGGCGAGTGGTTCCGGCCGGACGCCGACCTACGCGCCTACATCGCCGCCTTGCCGGGCTGCGTGACTCCCGACCTGGCGGAGGTGAGTGCCTGATGCCGCTGCCCGACGCCGGGTCACCCTGGCCGCCCAAGACCCTCGCCCCGGTGTACGCCGACTACACCGAAGCCGACGCCTGGTACAGCGGGGACAAGGCCCGGCTCGCCGCCGTCTACGGCACCGGCATCCGCCGCGAACGCGACTGGCACCAGCACCTGACCCGCCTGTGGGCGCAAGCCCGTGACCTCACCCGGCACGAGACCCGCCTGCATGTCCCCCTTGCCGGGGACATCGCCTCAACCTCGGCTGACCTCCTGTTCAGTGAGCCCCCGGCGATCACGGTGGAGACCCCGGCGACGCAGGCCCGGCTGGATCAGATCTGGGACGAGGGCGGCGTCCACATGCGGCTGCTGGAGGCCGCCGAGGTGTGCGCGGGCATCGGCGACGTCTACCTGAAACTCGCGTGGGACGAGGACGTGGCGAAGCGGCCCATCCTCGCCGTCGAGCACGGCGACGCCGCAATCCCCGTGTTCCGGTGGGGCCGCCTCGTCGAGGTCACCTTCTGGCGGGAGCTGGAGCGGTCGGGGGACCAGGTGGTGCGGCTGCTGGAGCACCACGAGCCCGGCGCCATCGTCTACGCCCTCTTCGAGGGCACGTCGACCAGCCTCGGCACCCAGGTGCCGCTGGCGTCCCGCGAGGACACGGCGGACATCGCCGCCCGGGTCGATGTGGACGGCCGCCAGCCCACCGGCATCAACCTGCTCACCGCGATACACGTCCCGAACATCCGCCCCAACCGGCGGCACCGCGGGATGCCGTACGGGCGGTCCGACTACGCCGCCCCCGTGTACGACCTGCTGGACGCGCTCGACCAGACCTACACCTCGTGGATGCGGGACCTGCGCCTCGCCCGCGCCCGCATCATCGTCCCCCGCGGATACCTCCAAGACCTCGGACCGGGCGAGGGCGCCGTGTTCGACGCCGACCGCGAGGTGTACGCCGAGCTGGACATGGACCCCACCCAGGGCGGCGGGATCACCATGACCCAGTTCGCGATCAGGGTCGCCGAGCACGAGCAGACCGCCCGCGCCCTCACCGAGCAGGCCATCCGCGCCGCCGGGTACAGCGTGCAGACGTTCGGGTTCCAGGGTGAGGCCGCCGCGGTGACCGCCACCGAGGTCAACGCCCGCGAACGCCGGTCGATGATCACCCGGGACCGCAAGGCGAAGTACTGGACGCCCGCGCTTCGCCGGATCGTGGAGGCGATGCTGGCGCTGGACCGGGCACTCGGCTGGTCGAAGGTGACGCCCGAGGTGCCGACCGTCGAGTTCCCGCCCGCCGTGTCCGAAGACCCGCGCAGCGTCGCCGAGACCGTCGAACTGCTGGCCCGGGCCGAGGCTGCGAGCGTCGAGACCCGCGTGCGGATGCTGCACCCCGAGTGGGGCGAGCCCGAGATCCGCGCCGAGGTCGCCCGCATCCGGGACGACTCCGGCGCGTTCGACCCGATCGAACGGGCGACCGCCACGCTCAGGCAGGGCACCGGCGAGCCGGCCGCCGACGAGCAACCGGCCGAGCAGTAGCCGTGCGCCTCGCTCTCCGCATCCTCGGAACCGAGGTGCTGGCCATCGAGATCGACACCAGCCCGGCCGGTGAGCCCGAGGAGACGGACGGACCGCCGTTCGGGTTCTCCGGGAGCGGCGGCGGGCAGATCGAACGCGCGGACGGCTGGCCGCCCGACGAGGTGACCGACCATGGCCGTAGACCCTGACCTCGTCGAGGAGATCGCCGCCCAGGTCGCCGCGATCTACCGTGAGGCCGAGACCGCGCTGGTACAGATCATCCGCCGGCACCTGGACGCCGGTCTGGACTCGCCCACCGCCGAGCGCCGCCTGGGTGGGATCCGGGCGCTGCGAGCGTCCGCCCAGGCGATCCTCGCCGCGCTGGAGGCCGACTCCGGCCCGGCCATCCGGCAGGCTCTCGCCGACGCCTACCGGCACGGCTGGTCGTCGGCGCTGGCCGACCTCCCGGAGCCATGGTTCCCTCGCAGCGGCATCGGCCAGGCCGCCCGTGAGGCGCAGCAGGAGATCACCGGCGGGGGATTCGTCGAAGACCTGGCCAACGCGCTCGTCTCGGACGTCGGCGCCGTACAGGCCAACGTGCTCCGTAACGTGGAAGACGCCTACCGGGCCGTCCAGGCGGCCGCCGCCGCGCGGGTGCTGACCGGGACGCAGACCCGCCGGCAGGCCGCACAATCCATGTGGCAGCGCCTCGTTGACCGGGGCATCACCTCGTTCACGGACCGCGCCGGCCGCCGCTGGCGCCTGTCGAGCTACGCGGAGATGGCCACCCGCACCAACGCACAGAGGGCGGCGATACAAGGCCAGGTGGATCGGCTCGACCGCATCGGCGTGAAGCTGGTGTACGTCAGTGACGCCCCACAGGAGTGCAGGCTGTGCCGGCCGTGGGAAGGCAAGATCCTCCGCACGGACGAGGGGCCGCTGGACGTGCAGACGATGCACGCGACCCGGGACGTCCCCGTCACCGTCCAGGCCGCCGCCACCCTGGACACCGCCAGAGCGGCGGGGTTCCAGCACCCGAACTGCCGCCACTCGGTGTCCGCGTACCTGCCCGGGGTGACGCGCGTACCGCAGAACACCGCAGACCCGGAAGGCGACAAGGCCCGGCAGCGGCAGCGCGCCCTCGAACGGCGGATCCGCCGCGAGAAGGAGCGGGAGGCCGCGGCCCTGACCGACGAGGCCCGGACCGCCGCCCGTCGCCGGGTCCGCGCCGCACAGGCCGCCCTGCGGCAGCACCTCGCCGCTCATCCCGGCTTGAAGCGCCTGCCCTACCGGGAGCAGATCGGCGCCGGGAACATCCCGCCCCGCGGACAGGGCGACCCGGCCGGGGACCTCGCCCCGCCCGCCCAGCCGACCATCGACGACGGCCCCGCACCCGCGCCACCGCGCCGGACCCGACCCGAACCCGAGCAGCCCCCGGCGGCCGACGACCGCACCGCGGGGCCGGGCCAGGCGGCGATCGACGACCCGCAGCGGCCCGACCCGGCCGACATGACCGAGGCCGAGCTGGACCAGGCCCTCATGGACGCGCTCGCCGGCGAGGGCGACCAGGGGTGGATCGACGCACTGGCCGCCGAGATCGACCGCCGCGAAGCCGAAGCCCGCGCCCGCGAGCAGGCCCGCGAACGCGACCGGCGGCGCCGGGAGGAACGCGAACAGCAGCTCGCCGACCGGGTCATCGAACTGATCGACCAGGGGTGGCCGGAGGAGGACGCGGTCGCCGAGGTCTACGGCATCAGCGTGGAGCGGCAGCGGCGGCAGCGGGCGATCGACGACCTCCGCGCCCAGGGGTACAGCGGCGCCGGGTTCGAGGAGCTGGCGCGGCAGGCGTACCGGGACTACGTGCACCAGCAGTGGCTCGACGCCGAGGCCGCGACCCGCGGGCACATGGTCACCCGGGAGGGGCAGGCCCGCGGCATCGACCCGCGGTCGCTGTTCACCGGGCCGGAAGCACGGGCCCGCCGGTACGCCACCGACGACCTCAAGGCGTGGTGGGACGAGCACGGACGCCTCACGTTCGAGGAGTTCAAAGCCCAGCTCATCGACGATTTCGAGGCGATCCGTAGACGCCGCGACAGATCCGGGGGAGACTTCCTCGCATGACCGCCACGCCCGCCGACCGCGCCGCCGCCATGCGGCTCGTGCTCGCGCACGCCGAAGGCAGGCGGGCGGCCAGCGAGGGCCGGGCCATGTCGTCCTGCCCGTACGACCGGCACGCCGACGACCCGATCACGCGCGCGAAGGCCCGCATGTGGCTACGCGGCTATGACCGGGTCGCCCCGTTCCCCGTCGACTACTCCTCCTGACGCCGCCGCCCCGATCCCGGCTTCGGCCGGCCGGGCGCACCCTGACCGGGCCGGGCCGCGTGCCACGCCCTGATCTTGCCGACCCGCTCGGGCAGCCACCCGGGCAGCTTCCGCTCGCCCCATGTCGCATCGGGTTTGGGGAAGTCGTCGTAGCGGTCCTGCCACTTGGCGACGGCCTGCGCGGTGACGCCGAACAGGGCGGCCACGGCCGCCCGGTCCAGGTAGTGCACGGGGTCCATCAGGCGGCCACCGGCCGGAAGCACGCCATGCCCTCGTCGTCGAGGCGCACCGCGTAGGTGGTGGAGCCGTACCGCTCCAGGTGCTCGCCCTCGTCGAGGGTGAGCTGCACCGGGCCGGCGGGGGCGGTGGGCAGGTCGAACAGGGCCAGGTCCCCGGCCTGCTCGGTGGTGGTGTCCTCGGCGGTCTCGGTGAGGGCGTCGAAGATGTCGAGCTGGTCATCGACGAGGGCGAGCTGCCGGTTCATCGGAACCCCTTAAGTGTTGTCCGCTGTTGAGACAACACTAACCGATCCTATGAGCGTTGTCCATGCTCCGGACAACGCTTTCTCGTATCCGCATCACGGCCGCCGGGCGCGGCCCCGACCCACGCCCCAGGAGGGCACCGTGACCGACACCCCCGCCGCCGACACCACCCCGGCCAACGACGGGCAGGCCCCGCCGACCGCCGCACCGGCGGCCCCCCAGCAGCCCGCCGAGCAGCCCGGCCAGCGCGACCAGAGCGCCCGGGACGGCGAGGACACCGCGGCGACCATCGCCCGGCTGGAGCGGGAGCTGAAGGAGGCCCGCGCCGAAGCGGGCAAGCAGCGCGTCAACGCCAAGACCAAGGCTGCCGAGGAGGCCAAGCGGGAACTCGCCCAGGAGATCGGCAAGGCCATCGGCCTCGTCAAGGACGACGCCGACGCCGCCCCCGACACTGCTCAGCTCGTCGCCAAGGCCGAGGCGGCGATCAAGGAGAACCGCGAGCTGAGGTTCCGGGACGCCGTGTGGGAAAGCTCGCAGGATCTCGGCGCCGATGCCAAGGCGCTCAACGACTCACGGTCCTTCCTGGCCAAGGCGAGCGCGCTCGACCCGGATGCGAACGACTTCCGGTCCAAGGTTCGCGACCTCGTCAAGAAGGCCCTCGAAGACAACCCCCGATACCGGGCGAACGGCCAGGCGCCGGCGCCCCGCGGCGGCACCGAACCCCCCGGCAGGCCCGGGACCACCGGCAAGGCCGCGACCCTGTCCGACGCCATTGCCGCCCGCTTCGCACAGGGCGGCTGACTCATCTCCCGGAGGTAACACCTCATGCCCGTCTCGCTCGCCCAGGCGAAGCTCATGGCCACGGACGACATCGACGTCCAGGTCATCGACGAGTTCACCAAGTCGTCGTTCCTGATGGAACGGCTCACCTTCGACGACGTCGTCAACGCCAGCGGCGGCGGCGGCACCCTGACCTACGGCTACCAGCGCCTCGTCACCCAGCCCACCGCCGACTTCCGCGCGATCAACTCGGAGTACACCCCGTCCGAGGTCACCAAGCAGCGCTTCACGGTCGACCTCAAGCCGCTCGGTGGGTCGTTCCAGATCGATCGAGTGCTGAACCGGGTCGCCGCCGGCGCGGAGACCGCCCTCCAGCTCCAGCAGAAGATCAAGGCCGCCAACGCGTTCTTCGCCGACCAGGTGATTAACGGTGACACCGCCGTCGACGCGGACGGCTTCGACGGCCTGTCCAAGATGCTCGCCGGGTCGAGCACCGAGTACCTGCCGCTGAACAACGGCGTCGCCACCGGATACATCGACCTGACCACGGTCGACACCAAGTCCGAGGCCCTGGCCGTCATGGCGCACATCGACGCCTGGCTGGCCACCCTCGACGGCACCCCCGACGCCATCATGGGCAACCGCAAGACGCTGGCCCTGCTCAAGTACGTGGCGGCGTGGGCCGACATGATCGACAAGACCACCGACAGCTTCGGCCGCCCCGTCCAGGCGTACAACGGCATCCGGCTCGTCGACCTCGGCACCAAGGCCGGCAGCAACACCGACGTCATCCAGCTCGTCACCCGCGACACCGACGCGGGCGGAGCGGGCGGCAACATCACCGGCCTCGGCGACCTCTACGCCGTCAGGTTCGGCCTGGACGGATTCCACGCGGTCAGCATGGCGGGCGCCCCACTCGTGCAGACTTTCCTCCCGGACTTCGACGCCCCGGGCGCCGTGAAGACCGGCGAGGTCGAACTGGGCCCGACCGCCCCCGTCCTCAAGGCCACCCGCGCTGCGGGCGTGCTGCGCAACCTCAAGAGCGCCTGATGGTGACGCGGCGCAGGGCGGCCACCCGGGAGGAGCTGGAGCAGATTCTCGCCGAGCGTGGCATCGACCAGGACACGGCCCGGCCGGTGCTGGACGCGCTCACCGACCTCGCCGGCCAGCCGGTGGAGGACCTGGTGCGGGTCCGTATCGAGATCGACGAGGAGGTCTGACCATGGCACGGATCGTCGCCCCCAACCGGGGCTACAACGGCCGCATCGGCAACGTCGAATTCAAGGACGGCGTCGCCGAGACCGACGACCCGGCGGTCATCTCCTACTGCCGGGGAGCCGGGTACGAGGTCGACGGCCAGACCGTCGAGCAGGAGCCCGCCGAGACCGTCGAGCGGGTCGACTCCCGCGACGTCGAGCAGGTGCGGTCGGGCACCGCCCTGCGGGACGCCGCCGTCGCCCCGAAGCCGGAGGACTTCCTCCCGCCGACCAACGCGGGCGAGGCCGATCCGCACGGCCCCGAGGTGGTCGCCCCGGGTGCGCACGCGGTCCCGCCCGCCCCGATCGCACCCGGCCCGGTGCCGGCCGACCCGGGCGAGCAGGCCGCGAAGGAGACCGACCTCGCCGAGCGGGTGCTGGTCGAGCGGCAGCCGGTGCCGGAGGCGGTCGCCGAGACGGCCGGGCAGGCCGCCGCGCGGCGGCCGGCCAAGAGTGCCCCGAAGTCGGCGTGGGTGGACTACGCCGTGGCGCGGGGCGCGGCCCGGGACGTGGCGGAGGAGGCCACGAAGGCGGACCTGATCGCCGTCTACGGCGACGAGCGGGAGCCCACGCAGGATCCGGCCGAGGGCGAGCAGGACTCGACCGACCCCGCCGACGAGCCGCCCGCCGACCCGGACGGCGAGCAGGGCGGCTGACGTGGCCTACGCGACGCCCGCCGAGCTGGCGACGTTCCTCGGCCTGGCCGAGCCCCCGGCGGGCGCGGCCCGGCTGCTGGACCGCGCCTCACGGGACGTCGACACGGCCACCGTGACCGCCGTCTACGACACCGACACGAACGGCGCCGCCACCGACCCGGACATCACGGCAGCGCTCAAAGCCGCCACGCTGGAGCAGGCCGCCTACCGGCTGGACGCCGGCGACGGCACCGGCGCGGGGAAGTGGGCGGACGTGTCGATCGGGTCGGCCAAGCTGGGCCGCCGCACCGACGTGACCCCGCCCGCCCAGGCGACGGCCGGGCGCCTGTCGGTCGACGCCTGGCAGATCCTCTACGCGGCGGGGCTGATCGGTCAGGGGCCGTGGTGACCGACATCATCGGCATCCTGCAAGAGATCGGCTACACCCTGCCGGACATCACCATCGAACCCCACCAGGGCCGGGGGCCCTACGGGGACGTATGGGGGCCGGCCGTGGTGGTGCCCGCGTTCGTCGACCAGCAGACCCGCCTGATCCGCGCCGACGACGGGTCGCAGGTGACCAGCCGGACCACGGTCTACACGCGACTGGACGTCGTGTGCCCGCCGCGGTCCCGCATCACCATCCCGGACGGCACCCCGGAGGGCGTGCAGACCCTCGTGATCGCCGCCCTCCGCCGCGACGCCCACGGGCAGCCGGACCTGCCGGAACACCTGGAGATCGTGTGCGAGTGAGGAGGCGGGCATGACGGTGCGGTTCCGGTTGGACTGGGACGGCCAGCGCGTCACCGAGCGGACGAAGGCCGCCGCCGTGCGCGGGCTCGGCAAGGACGCCGAACACCTACTCGGCGAATCCCGGCAGGAGGTCCCGATCGAAGAGGCGACGCTGGAGCGCTCAGGCGTCGCGTCCGTCGACGAGGACACGATGAGCGCCGCAGTCTCCTACGACACCCCGTATGCGGTGCGGCAGCACGAGGATCTGACCTACCGGCACGACCCGGGGCGGAAGGCGAAGTACCTGGAGGACCCGTTCAACCGCGAACGCGGCACGATGCTGGAAATCCTCGCCGCCGAGATCCGCCGGGAACTGGAGTAGCCGGGTGGGATGGAACACCGACCTGCTCACCGGCGTCGCCTCCTACCTCGCCGCCCAAGGTGTCGGCATCTGGCGGGCGGACGGCAGCGCCTACCAGGCCGGGGAAACGGCCATCGTGCTGGCCACGATGCCACCCAACCCCGACCGGGTGATCTGCCTCCAGACCTACCCCGTGTCGGTCGACGGGTCGTGGGACGTGACCGTGGGCCTCCAGGTCCGCACCCGCGCCGGCCGGGACCCCCGCGAGGTCGCCGACCTGTCCGACGCCGTCTATGACGCCCTGGACGGGCTGTCCGGTGTCGAGTTCGGCGGCGTGCGGGTCAGCCAGATGTTCCGCCGATCCGGCGAGGAGCTGTCCGCACCCGGCGGGACGGACCGGCAGGCCGACCGGCACGAGCGCACCGACAACTACTACGTACAGGCCCGCAGGCCATCCGAGCATCGAGATCAGTAAGGAGGGCCCGCTGTGGCCAACGAGATCACCGACCTTGCGCGCCGGTACAGGTGGCAGCTCAACCTCGGCACCGAGGCCGTGCCCGACTGGCAGACCGTCATGGGCACCGTCGAATTCAAGCCCACGGTCGACCCCACCATCCAGGACGACAGCGACTACGAGTCGAACGGATGGAAGGGCAACACCAAGACCGCGCAGGCGTGGAAGATCGAGGCGAAGATCTCCCACAAGTACGACCCGGACACCCTGGCCTACCACCCCACCCACGACGCGCTGGAGGCCGCATCCGAGGCGTTCGGCGCCGACTCCCGCATCCAGGTCCGCTACTTCGACCGGTCCGGCAAGGGCACCGGCCGGCAGGGCTGGGCGCTGGTCACGTGGGCGCCCGAGGGCGGGGACACCGAGCAGCTCGACCGGGTGACGGTGACGCTGACCGGTGACGGGCCGCTGACCAGCATCGCCAACCCGGTCAACGCCACCCCGGCGCCGATCGTGTCGGCCGTGTCGCCGGCGTCCGGGCCGGCCGCGGGCGGTGACCTGGTCATCATCACCGGCGCGAACTTCACCGGCGCCACCGATGTGGAGTTCGACGACGTCAACGTCACCGACTTCACCGTGGTCAGCTCCACGCAGATCGCCGCGATCACCCCGGCCGGGTCCGCCGGGCCCGCGAACGTGGACGTCACCACCCCGAACGGAACCGGCACCGGCACCGCCGCCTACACCTACGTCTGATCGGAGACCTGACCCCCTCATGACCGCATTCAAGGATCTCGGCGATGCCCTTCACGGGGCGTACATCGAACTGCCGCTCGGCGGGCGCGTCTACCGCATCGACGACGTGTCCGCCGAGACCGCCCTCTACGTCGAACGCGTCATGTCGGTCGGCGCGAGCCTGGCCACCGAACAGGCCGTGTCCGACGAGGACATCGAGGTGCTCGACGACGACGGCGAGCGGGACCTGTACCGGCGCGTCATGGGCGACGCCTACGACGAGATGATCCGAGACGGGGTGAACTGGCAGGCGATCAAGCACGCCGGGATGACCGTCATGGTGTGGATCCTCCGCGACGAGGCCACCGCCGCGAAGTACTGGGAGTCCGGCGGGGGTGCGACCGCGATGGGGGAAGCACTGGCCCCGGCGGCGGGGAACCGGGCCTCCCGCCGGGCGTCACAGGCCATGGCGAGAAAGACCCCGTCACCGGCCTCTACGAATGGTACGAGGGCGTCCCGGCCTCGCCCGCCGCGGGATCGGTCACGTGGCAGGCGCTCCTAGAACAGTGGGCCCTCGTCGAAGCTGACCTCCAGTCCGAGTACGGCATCGACGTCGAGTCGGGCATCCTCGCCCACCGGTCCTGGCGGTGGCTCAAGACCCGCATCAAGGGCCTGCTCGCCGCCGACACCCGCATCCATCGCCACTTCCGGCCACCCGAGGACGACCAGCAGCGGTGACCAGCACGGGGGGTGATCTGTGGCCCTCCGGCTGGGTGAGCTTGTCGCCATCATCTCCGCGGACGATTCGCGGTTCCGGCGGACCCTGTCCAGCGTCCACACGCAGCTCATGCGGGTCGGGCAGGCGGGCGCGTTCGTCGGCCTGGCCGGCAGCGCGACGACGTTCGCCGCCGCGCTCGCGCCCGCGCTGGGGCTGCTGGCCGCCGGGCCGACCGTGCTGGCCGCCTTCAAGGTTGGCGTGTTCGCCCTCCAGATGGCCCTCGATGGGCTGGGCGACACCCTCGGCGCCGCACTCGTCGGTGACGCGAAAGCCTTCGAGGAGGCGCTGGCCGAACTGCCCCCGCACGCGCGGGCGGTCGCCGCCGAGCTGGGCGGCGTGTTCTTCGGGATGCAGAAGAACGTCCAGAACGCGTTCTTCGCGCCGATGCGCGCCCAGTCCCGCGGCCTGGCCGACGATCTACGCGGCCCGGTGCAGGGCGGCATGTCCGGAGTCGGCGCTGCTCTCGGCAGGGTCGGTGCCCGCGTCATGGGCGTCGCCCGCGAGGCGCGCACCTTGGCGTTCCTTCGCGGCTTGTTCTTCGGTGTCCGGCAGGGTATCGACGCCGCCGGGGCCGGGGTTCCCGTCCTTGTGCGCGGCGTGCGCGACCTGGCCGCCGTGTTCGTCGATGACCTCGGTCGAGGTGGGGCGGTCCTTGGCGGCCTGATGACCCGCGCCGGGCAATGGCTGTCCGCCATCGCGCAGGGCGGCCGGGCAACCGCCTGGGTCGACAACGCCGTGGACCGCGTGGGCCAGCTCATCAGGATCGCCCGGAACCTCGGCATCGTGGTCGCCGCGGTGTTCGGCGCCGCCAACACCGACGCCGGTGATCTGGCCGGGGGGCTGGAGCGCATCACCGCGCAGATGGCCGCGTGGGCGCAGTCCGCGGAGGGCCAGGCACAGCTCGCCAGCACGTTCGGCCTGATCAACCAAACGGCGTCCGAGTTGGTCGCGATCCTGCCGCTGCTGGTCGGCCCGCTGGGGCTGATCGTCGACATGCTGGAGGCCCTGCCGGGCGGAACCAGCGGCACTGCCGCGCAGTTCCTCGCGTGGTCGCTGGCGATCGGCATGGTCACCTCCCGACTGGGGCCGCTGGTCGGCCTGGCCGGGACCGCTGCGGGTGGTGTCGGCAGGGTCGCCGGTGCGCTGCGCGATGCCGACTCTCCGTCCCGCCGGTTCGTCTCCCGGATGGGGGACGCCGCATCGGCGATGGGGCGGGCGTCGGCCGCCGCCGTCCGGCACGCTGCGACCGCCGCCGCGACCGGTGCCCGGGTGGCCGCCTCCTGGGCGATGATGGCCGCCCGCGCCATGGCCAACGCCGTGCGGATGGCCGCCGCTTGGGTGCTCAGCATGGGCCCGGTCGGGTGGATCATCACCGCCGTGGTCGCCGCCGTCGCGCTGGTCATCGCGAACTGGGACAAGGTCGCCCGGTTCTTCACGACGACGTTGCCGAACGGGATCAGGGCGGGTGTCGGCTGGATCGTCGGGTTCATCTCCGGGGCCGCCCGCCGCGGCTTCCTTGGCCCTGTCCCGTGGATCATCGCGAACTGGACGCGCGTCCGGAACTTCTTCACGCAGACCTTGCCGAACGGTGTGCGCGCCGGCCTCAACTGGGTCGTCTCCTTCGCGACCAGCCTGCCGGGCCGGATCGCCCGCGCGATCGGCAACCTCGGCAGCCTGCTCTACAACGCCGGCCGGAACGTGCTGATCGGCCTGTACAACGGCATGGTCGGCATGGGGTCGTGGCTCTACAACGCGATCCTCAACCTGGTCAAGCGGATCGTGCCGGGCCCGGTGCTGCACGTCCTCGGCATCCGGTCCCCCTCGCGCCTGTTCATGGGCTACGGCGCCAACCTCGCGCAGGGCCTCGCCCTCGGCATGGAGAACAACGCCGGGCTGGTCTCCTCCGCGGCGACCACCCTCGCCGAAACGGCCGCCGGGGCCGGAGTGCCGATCGCCGCGGCCACCACCACGGCGGGGGGCCGGGCGGGCGCGGCAGCCGTTCCGGGCGGCGGCGCGGGGCCGGTCGAGGTGCGGGTGACGCTGGATGCCCGCGGCGCCGATCAGGAGATGCTCAAGTTGCTCCGGAAGGTCATCCGGGTTCAGGGCGGCGGTAACGTCCAGCTAGCGCTCGGGGGGCGGTGACGTGCCGTTCCCAGACGAACCGCTCGACATCCGGGTCGAACTCCAGATCGGCGGAGTGTGGACGGACATCACCGGTGACGTCCGGACCCGGGAGGCCATCACCATCACCCGGGGCCGGCAAGACGAGGGCCAGGCAGCCGACCCCGGGTCATGCTCCCTGGAGATCCGCAACACCAACGGCAAGTACAGTCCGCGCAACCCGTTGTCGCCCTACTACGGCCAGTTCGGGCGGAACACGCCCATCCGGGTGTCGGTGCCGGGCGGGTACCCCTACCTGGCCATGCCGGGCGGGGCGGGTGACCGGCTGTCCTGCCCCGACCGGGCCAGCCTGGACATCACCGGCGACATCGACATTCGCATCGAGCTGACCCCCGACGAGTGGCGGGCCGGGTCGCTGGTCGGTAAGGCCAGCGGATCGCACTGGTCGTGGTCGCTGACGATGGGGGCGCTGTCCGGCGGCGACCTCGTGCCGATCCTCGCCTGGACCGAGGACGGCGTCACCATCAGGTCGCACAACCCGACCACGGCCGCGCCACCTCGAGTCCCCACGGGCAGGCGCGCGCTGCGGGCGACCCTGGACGTCGACAACGGCGCGGGACAACACGTCGCGACGTTCTACTACGCCGACAGCATCGACGGTCCATGGACGGTGTGGGAGGTCCGGACCGGAACCGGCACGACCAGCCTGTGGTCAGGTACCGCGCCCATCGAGGTCGGTGACATCTCCCAGGTGTCCGGCGACACCGTGCCCGGCCGCTACCACGCCTTCGAGGTGCGGTCGGGGATCGACGGGCCCGTGGTGGCGGGGTGGCGTCCCGACGACATGACCGCGGGCTCGTCGAGCTTCACCGACCCGCAGGGCAACGTGTGGACGGTCGCGGGCGCCGCGAGCATCAGCGACCGCGAGTACCGGTTCCACGGCGAAGTCTCCGAGTGGCCGCCCAAGTGGACGCCCGGCGAGCACGACGCGTGGGTGCCGATCCAGGCATCCGGCGTCCTCCGCCGCCTCGGCCAGGGCCGCAAGGCCCTCAAGGGCGCGCTGACCAGGGCCATCGCCGGTCAGACACCGTATGCCGCGTGGTGGCCGCTGGAGGATGCCGCCGGTGCCACCCAGGGCGCATCCGGGTACGCGGGCGGCGCGCCGATGATCGCCACCGGAGACGCCGCGTTCGGGTCCGAGGGAGCCGGCGGGGTCGCCGCGGGCCTGACCGTCAGCGGCACCAATGGCCAGGCGTTCGCCTCCGTGACGGGCTCTCCCACCGAGTGGGCGGTGTCCATCGTGCTGATCCCACCCGCCCAGTGGGTGGTGGACACCGTCAGCCCCGTGATCAGGTGGACCACCCCCGGCGGGACCACCGCCGTCGACTGGAGCCTGTACGTCTTCCCGGACCCGTCAGGGTCCGTGATCGCGGTGCTGGAGATCGCCGACCGCAACGGGGTGATCGTGCTGAACCCGGCGCCGAACTGGGTCCTCAACAACTACCTGACCGGCCCCGGAATGCCGATCCACCTGGCCGTGATGCTCAACCAGTTCGGCGCACAAGTGCTCCTGCTGGTCGCTACGAACGGGAACGAGGACCCGCTGTCCTGGGCATGGGTGGACACCTCTGCCCCCGTCACCTCCATCTATCTGCACACCGCCGCCACCGACACGGTGGACACCGTCGGCGCCGTCGCGCACGTGCTCGTCGGTGGCCGTACCCGGTGGGGGCAGATGCTCGCCCTGGCCACCGCCGCGCAGGGCCACGCCGGTGAGACGGCCGTGGAACGCATCACCCGCGTGGCGGCCGAGGAGGGCATTCCACTTGACGTCGTCGGCGACGAGAGCGAGCAGGTCGGCCCTCAAGGGCTGGCCACGGCACTCGACCTCATCGCCGAGGCCGCCTCCGCGGACGGTGGCGCGCTGTACGAGCGGCTTGACCCGCCCGGCCTGCGGTACCGCACCCGCGTCACCGGCTACAACCGGCCGCCGACGCTGACCTTGGACTACAGCGCAGGCGAGATCGCGCCACCGCTGGAGCCGATCGATGATGACCAGCTCGTCCGCAACGACGTCACCGTCGAACGCGTCGGCGGGTCCAGCGCGCGGGCGATCGATGAGACCTCGCCGCTGTCAGTGCTCCCGCCGCCGGATGGGGTCGGGCGCTATGACGAGTCGCTGTCGCTGAGTTTGTTCGACGATTCCCGGCTCGCCGATATCGCATGGTGGCGTGTCCACCTGGGCACGGTGGACGAGGCCCGCTATCCGACCGTCGCCGTCAATCTGCACCGGCACCCGCACCTGATCCCGGCCGCGCTGGCCACCGACATCCGGGACCGGATCCGCCTGGACGGCCTGCCGCCGTACGTCCCGCCCGGCCCGACCGATCAGATCGTCGAGGGCTACACCGAGACGCTCGGTCTCTACACCTGGCGCATCGAGTTCAACACCTCCCCGGCGTCGCCCTGGGACGTCGCGTACGCCGATGATCCGATGTGGGGGCGGGCGGACACGGACGGCTCCCAGCTCGCGGCGGCGGTCACGGCGGCGGCGACGACCCTGTCGGTTGCGGTGACGGCCGGTCCGCTGTGGACGACCAGCCCCGCCGAATTCCCGTTCGACGTGCTCATCGGCGGCGAGGTCATGACCGTCACCGCGATCAGCGGGGCCGCCTCGCCCCAGACGTTCACGGTGGTCAGGTCGGTGAACGGCATCAGCAAGGCGCACGCGGCCGGCACGGATGTGCGGCTCGCCCATCCCGCGATCATCGGACTCTAGGAGGTCGGTTATATGGCGTGGCCGTGGCAGGCCGGTGAACGCATCACCGCAGGCCGGCTGAACTCGCTCAGCATCTCGGCGATGAAGAGCAGCCCGCAGACGGTGAACAACTCGACCAACCTGGTCAACGACACCCAGCTGTTCCTACCGGGCCTGCTGCCGTCCGCGTGGTACCGGATCGACGCGATGATCAGGTACAGCACGCCGGACAACGCCGACTTCCGGATGGGCTGGACGGTCCCCGCTGGGGCGATTTTCGACTGGAGCCCGCGCGCGTTCGGGTCGGCCGTCACCACCACGACCGGGGACATCCACAGCCCCAGCCTTGCCGCCACGGACGTCGCGGTGATCGGCGGGGCGGGCGGCGGCATCGTCGTCTGCCGCCCGGTGGGGATCATCTTCACCGGCGTCGGCGGCACCCTGCAATTTCGGTGGGCTCAGGGCACGGCGCAGCTCGCCGACACCATCATGCGGATCTCCTCCAGCATCGTCGCGACCAAGATCGGATAGAGCATGCAGGCATACAGCGAGTGGTACCGGTTCGAGCTCGAGTCGGACGGCGGCCCGTTCCCGGTGCTGTTCCGCCCCGAGCACGACTACTCGGGGACGGGCGGTGAGATCGGTGGTGGTAACGCCCCGTCCGGCGCGCACGCCCTGCATGCGGTCGCGCAGGGCATCGCGGACGCGATCTCCGCGCAGGCGTCCCCGGCGTGGGCGCACATGCGCGTGGTGAAGGTTGAGGCGGCCCAGCCCGCCCGCATGGTCGAGATCACCCCGCCCCCGCAAACCGTCGCCGACGAGGGCGCATAGCGACAAGGGGGGCCGGTGCCCAATGAGCCGAGCCTGGGGGAGGTCGTGCGCCGCCTCGACCGCATGGAAGCCCGGCTGGAGGAACTGGTCCGCGAGATGGGCCTACGGGTCGTCTCTGCCGAGCTGTACGCGAGGGACCAGCGCGAACTCGAACGGCGCTTCACCGAACTGGAACGCGACCTGGCGCAGGAGCGCGCCGACCGCGAGACCGCGATCCGCGAACTCAAGACCCAGCAGGTCCAGCAGGGGACGAACTGGCGGCAGGCCGTGTACGCGGGGATCCTGCCGACCCTGTTCATCCTCCTCACCCTGGGTGTACAGATCTGGCTGGCGAGCCGGGGCACCCGGTGACGGGTGAGCGGAGGCGCCCGGCGCGTCCCCGGGTGCGGGCGGTGTTGGCGTGGCTGGTGCTGGCGGCTGCGGTGTGGTGGCTGTCGGAGCAGATCCACGCGATGGGCGACGATCTGCGGCGCGCCGAGCAGCGTGCGGAGCGGTCCGAGCAGATCAGCAGGGCGCTGGAGCGGCAGCTTCGTGAGCACGGCATCCGCCCGTCCGTGACGGTCGAGCCGGGCCCTGCCGGTCCGCCTGGGGAGACGGGACCGCAGGGCGTGCCGGGTTCGCCCGGGCCGTCCGGCCGGCCAGGGGGTCAGGGCCCGGCAGGGCCACCCGGACCTTCGGGTGAGCCGGGTCGGGACGGCGCCCCGGGTGAGCCTGGCGAGCCTGGCCCGGCCGGTCCTCCCGGACCGCAGGGCGAGCAGGGGCCGCGTGGGGAGACGGGCCCGCAGGGGCCGCCGGGGCCGCCGTGCCCGGACGGGTGGCGGCAAGAGGAGACGACCGTGGTGACGGCCTCGGGGCCGCGCCCGGCGCTGATCTGCGTACGTGAGGAGTAAGGCGTGAGCAACGAGCAGCAGGGCGAAGTGCTCTGCATGGACCGGGTGGACGCCCACCCCGACGCCCACCGGGCGACCGAGCCGGACGAGGAGTCCGTCCTGCGGGAGCTGTACGGCGAGCCGGGCGAGGACGGCGTGTACGCCGGGGAGGGGCGGTCCTGATGGGTACCGCAGCGGCGATGCTGGCCGCCGCCCGCGACGACCTCGGCATGTCCGGCCGCCCGAATCCGATCACCCGGGAGTACGCGGCCCGGCACGGCGACGCCTTCCTGCGCGCGCCGTGGTGCGACATGGCCGTGACGCACTGGGCCCGGCAGTCCGGCAATGAGGCCGCCGTCCTGCCCGGCGGGGACCGGGCGTACACCGTCTGGCACGCCCAGGACTTCCAGCGCCTCGGCCGCTGGCACGCTGGCACCGTGGTCAACCTCAATCGGGCCAGGCCGGGGGACATCGTGTTCTTCGACTGGGGTGAGACGAACACGATCGGCGCGATCGACCACGTCGGCATCGTGGAGAAGGTGCTCGGCGACGGCAGGGTGCAGACCATCGAGGGCAACACCGGGGACGCCTGCCGCCGCCGGATCCGCTCGGCGGCGGTCATCGCCGGGTACGGGCGGCCGGCCTACTCGGGGGAGTCGGCGCCGTCGCCGAGCAAGCCCGCCGACAAGCCGGCCGTCACCGCGCCGCGCTGGCCGGGCCGGTACCTGTCGCAGCCACCGATGATGCGCGGGGACGACGTGCGCCGCTGGCAGGCGCGGATGCGGGACCGGGGCTGGCGGATCACGGTGGACGGGGTGTACGGGCCGCGTTCGGAGGAGGTCTGCCGGGCGTTCCAGCGCGAGAAGGGCCTGGAGGTGGACGGCGTGGTGGGGCCGGTCACCTGGCGGGAGAGCTGGGCCGCACCCATCACCTGAGAGCCGGGCGGCACCGGCCGCCCTGACCTGAGGAGATCACCATGTCCGAGCCGACTCTCGGCCAGATCGTCCACTACCGCGGCAAGCAGGGCGCGCAGGCGATGCGCGCCGCGCTCGACTCCGACGAGCACGTCCACCTGTGGGTGTTCACCCCCGGCGAGTCCGGCGGGTTCCCCGAGTTCAACGTCCCGCACGGCCAGGCCGACGAGGGCGGCGACATCCCGCCCGGCTCGTGGTGCTGGCCACCGAGGGTCTGAGGAGGTTCCCTCATGAAGATCAGCGCCTACTGGAAGAGCGTCATCGCCGCCGCCGGGCCGGTCCTGCTGGCCGCGCAGGCCGCCATCGAGGACGGCCGGATCGACAGCGGGGAGTGGATCCCGATCGGCGTGGCGGTCCTTGTCGCGCTGGGCGTGTGGGGCATCCCGAACAAGCCGAAGACCGGCGGGCAGGTTCGGCAGTAGCCTGGAGATCGCCGGGCGGGAGGGGAAGCCCGCCCGGCCTCGATCTCCCGCTCAGGGGGGACGCTCAGGGATGGGTATCCGGCCCACGCGCCGGTCGGCTCCCGCAAGCCGGAAGAGCGGGCCCTGTTCCCCCGCCTCGATGAGCTCGGCGCCGCCGAGCACGAACGCCCCCGTCTCCCTGATGACCGGCCCCTGGGCCGAGGGGAGACGGGGGCGTTTCGTCATGCCCGCGCACCGAGCGGGACGTCCTCGTCAGGGACACACCCGTCCCGGGATCTTGTAGGGGTCCAGACCCTTGGGGGTCAGCTTCCACACGGCCGGCGGCTCGGACATGTGGACCGCGCAGATCTCAGCCAGGCACACCTCGACGAGGCTGACCCGCTCCGCGATCAGCGCGTTGCCGGGGAGCAGGAAGGCATGCAGCTTGGCCTGAAGGTAGGCGCGCAGTTCCCAGGGCCGTTCGAAGATCTTCGCATCACAGCCCAGCACCGCCCAGCCGTGTCGGCCCACGCGCGGCAGCCAGTCCTCATCCGGGGCGCCCTCCGCCTGCTCCCGCGACCCGTAGAGCTCGGCTGGGGTGTGCACGCGATATCCCAGGTTGGTCAGGCACCGGCGGACGGCCCGGGCAACGATGTTCTCGTCGAGGTAGAACTCAGGCGGCGTGCCCGCCCAGGACGACGCGTGCGGCGGACCGGACGTCCTCGGGGGAGACTCCGAGCTCATCGACGATCACCTCGGGGTCCTCGCCCGCCTTCAGCAGCGCGGCCACGTCGGCCACCCGTGTGCGTGAGCCGGCGAAGAAGGGCTGCCCGAACGAGCGGTGCGGATCGACGACGACCTTCGATGGGTGGAACCTCCGCAACTCCATCATCTGCGGGAACTCGTCGGCGCCCCAGTGGAGGTACTGAAGGTAGTCCTCGACGATCTCCCGCATCACCCGCTGTCCGGTGCGGGCCTCGATCAGGCCCTCCCCCTCCCTGGTGCGAGCGAAGTCCCACAGCACGTCGATGCCGTCCGTGGCCAGCTCCCGCGCCACCAGGACGTACTCCATGCTGAACTCCTTCTGGAGCCGCTTGAGCGCGGGGCGGATCTTCCGCGGGTTCACGCCAGCGTCCCGGAGCGCCTCCAGGACGTACGCCTCGGCCAGGGAGATGAAGGTGACGGTGGCCTGCCGGTCGGCCGGCGGCAGGGCGTGCAGGATGGGGCCGCCGCTCTCGTCGCCACGGGCCCATCGCCTCAGCGTCTCGGGGGGTATGCCGAGGTAGCGGGCGGCGTCGGACATGTTCAGCAGCCCGCTGGTGAACCGCAGGTCCTCGGTCACGGCTTTCACCTCCCCTCATCGATGATGCCCTCATCATTACCTGCCCGGAAGGTGCGGTATCGAGCGGACACCCTGTATAGGTTGCAGGTAACCCGTGGGTAGCACGAGATAACTGAAGGTTAGGGTTCTGTCCACATCCGGACGGTTTCGGTGTTCAGGCCGCTGCGGCGAGCGCGGCCCTGATCGCGACTGCCCGCGGGTGACCGACCCGCATCTCCCGGCGGAGGGTGTTGATCGACGGCAGTCGGCCGGTCGCGATCATCGCGGCGTACCGGTCGCGGGCCGCCGCGATCTTCTGCTCGAGGTCCTCCGCGTCGGTACCGGTACCGGTCTCGCCCTGGTCCCCGGCGGTCCCCTCCGCACCGGTCGTCTCGGTGGTCTCGGTGGTGGTCGTGACCTCGGCGACCGGATCGGGACCGGTCGCGGTGACCGGTTCGGGGCCGGTGGTCGCGACCACCGTGAGGACCGGTCGCGCATCGTCCTGATCATGCTCCTGGCGGTGATCCTCCTGCCGGTCCTCGGCGGGCCGCTGGCCCCGGCGGATCATCACCATCAGCAGCTCGACCACCACGACCAGCGTGACCGCCGGCCACGCCGCGATGACCGCGCCGACCGGGCCGTGCTCCAGGCCGTGCAGCACGTTGACCGCGATCGTCGCGGCGATGCCCAGGGCCAGCGCCAGCCAGGCCAGGGGCGGGGCCTGCTGGCGGCGGCGGGCGGAGTCGAGCATCACCAGGGACGCGACCAGCACGAGACCGTCGATCGTGAGGGGGGTGAGGTAGGCGGTCGCGCCGGTCTCGCCGTGCGACCGGGTGACCCCGAGGGCGTGCCGGTAGGAGATGACCGCTGCGATCGCGCCGATCGCGATCACGGTCACGGCGGCGATCGCGGTGATCGCGCGGTCACCGCGGGCGGTGCGGGCGGTAGTGTCGTTCATGGGTTCGGACCTCCAGCGTCCGGATCAAGGCCCCGGGGAGGCGGTGAGGTCGCCAGCCCCGGGGCCGCTTACTTTGGAGTCAGGCGCCAGCTGCGAACGCCAGCGAGACGTGCTTCACGAAGTCCTTGACCACCGATTCGTGACCGAGTGCCTCCAGCACCTCGGCGAACGCGCCGGCCTGATCGGCGATGTCCAGCCGCAGTGGCGGGGTGTAGGCCTTAGAGCTGGCCTCCGTGGGTCGCACGCAGAAGCGGGGTTCGGTCTCGTCGGCACGCCGGGCGATGTAGATGGTGAGGGGGCCGGACTCTGTCGGCTCGCTGTAGTGGGTGTGCGGGGTGGACTTACCTCGGTCTCGACACCAGGGTGGGCAGGTGTCGGGAGCGGTGGGACTGGCCATAGGGCTCTCCTCGGTCGGGTCTCCGTGCTTCTCCAGCGCTTCGACCGTCTTCCGCATAGCGGGGGTCATCTTGGCGAATGCCTCCTCGAGGCTGGCCACGGCCAGGTCCATGCGGGCGCCGCGGCCGGGTCGGGCGGCCTTGGCGGCGCGGACGTCGGCGGCGCGGTAGCGGGCGGCTGGCCGCCCCGATTCGCCGGGTTCGTATCCGGCCGCCTTGACGCCCCAGCGGGACAGGGTGCGGCGGGCGCTGCCGGTGCTGCTGGCGCCGATGTACTCGGCGGCCTGGTCGATCGTCCAGAGGTCGCCGTTATCGTCGGTCATGGTGCGGGGCTCCTTCCCGTGCCGGAGCGGCCCGCTCCCGGGCGCATCGGGTGGCGGGCCGCTCGTTGTGCTTTCAGGCCTGGGCGTAGACGGCGTTGAACGCCGCGCGGATCTGCTCGGTGGCCTCGTCGGTGATCTCCACCCACATGTCCACGTCCACGTCGCGGGGGTTGTCGTCGGCCAGCTCGGGCCGCTGCGGGGTCTCGGTGACGATGGCGGACTCGCCGAGGTCGGCCAGGAAGGCGTGGATGCTGTCGTGCGCCTCGCGGCGGTCGATGCCGTAGCGCTCGGTCATCTCGTCCAGCAGGTCGTAGGCGGGGATGGTGCGGCCGTGGTTCTGGCTGGCGATCGTGGTGGTCATGGAGGCTCCTTCTCCGGCGGGGGCGGCGTGTCCGTCCCGACGCGCTCAACTATGCCTCACGTGAGGCAAGGTGTCAACGGGGTTCGGGATCCCGCATTCCCTGGCGATCTGTCGGCGGCCCGCGCTACAGTCGGTGCCCTGCTCCCCGCTCCGTGCGGGGTTGGCCCAAGGCACGCCAACGCGGAACCTTGCTCCCCGCGCACGCGGGGTTGCGAAGCCCCGCCCGGTCTACGGACCGGGCGGGGCTTCGTCGTGTCCGGGGTCAGGCGTCCGCACGTTCCAGGTGCACGCTGACGTGCCCAGCCTTCAGCGCCACCGACAGGGCAGCCTCCGGCGTCGCACCCCGCCCCACCACCTTCCCACCCGACCGGGCCACCCACCCGGGCGTCCCGGACCCCTGGGCGCGGATCGTCTCCAGCTCCTCGACGGCGCGCTCGTACGCCTCGGGGTCGCCGCTGTGGCCCGCAGTGGGCGCGGTGTCCAGCATCCGAAAGAATGGGCCGAGGCGGCGGCCGACGCCGTGCCAGCGGAGTGCCTCGTCGGGGGTCATGGTCCTCCTCGAGCGGCAGGGTGGGGCCGCAGCGGGAACGAGACTCGCGGGGGTTTCGCTGCGGCCCCGCCTCGGCGATGCCGCGCGCACCGCCGGTCTGGTCGCGGGCACGCCGGGAACTCCCCTCCATCCGGCGTGCCCGCCGTCTACCCGGTGACGGGCCGGTCCCACACCGCCAGCGCGGCCGGGGTGTAGATCACCCGATGGCCTCTGCGTTCCAGTAGCCGGCCAACCGGCTCCCAGCAGGTGCGGCACACCGGATGGCCGAGCCGGTCGCAGACGACGTCGGCAGGAACCGGATCCTCGTGCGGGAGGGCGCGGCAGAGGGCGCCGTCGGGGGCGCGGTCGACGGTGTAGGCGTCGACCGCAATGGGGGTCACAGGACGTGGCGACGTCATGTCTCGCAGGGTACGCCAGCCTGTATCTATCTGTCACGAGATGACTCGTAACAACTCGCGATGACGAGCATTATCGCAGGTCAACTAGCGTCGTCACGGTGAGTGTCGATCTGGAGGGGCCTGAGCCGCTGTACCGGCAGATCGCCGCCGTGATCGCCGGTCGGATCAAGAACGGCACGTACCGGCCGAACCGGGCCGTGCCCTCCGAGGCGCAGATCTGCGAGGAGTTCGGCGTGTCCCGCCGGACCGCCCGGTCGGCCTACGCCGTGCTGGCCGAGCAGGGGCTGATCATCACCGTGCCGGGCAGGGGGACCTTCGTCGCACCCCAGAGCAGCGAACCGCCCGCCGGGCCGTAGCCGGGCGGGCGGTTCGGGGGCCTCGCCGCTTTCGGTCGCCACGTCAAGGGCGAGGAGCTGAGCACAGCCTACAGGGACGCCACGACGGTCAGCAGCCACCAGTGCACGCCTTCCGCCCATCCGGGCGGCAGCGCCAGCACCGCGGCGGCGGCCACGCACCCGGCCGCCGTGCGCTCCGCCGCCCGCACCAGCAGTTCGCGGACCATCTCCCGGACGTCGGTGCCGGGGTGCCGGGCGGCGTGGTCGCGGGCGGCCCGCCAGGCGGCGCGGCGGGCCTGGTGCTGTGCCCACAGGCGGGCGCCGCGGCGGGCGATACGCTCACGTTGCGCCACCCAGTCGGCGTCCTCGTGCATGCGGCCTCCTCGGGGAGGCCCGGCAGACTGTAGATACTGTTCCGTGTCCTGCTAGGTCACGCTCCGCTATTCACCTGGATAGCCGCCAGGTAGTACGCCGCTCACCAGGTCGATACAGCGCGAAATACCTGGAGGACGAGCTGGGCGCGGGCGGGGTGGCCGCTCCGCTCGGCTACGTGGCGTACCAGGTGGCCATGGTGGTGAGCCGGGCGGCGGCCGACTTCGGCGTGCGGCGGTACGGCGGCGTCGCGGTGATCAGGGCGGGGGGCGTCGTCGGGCTGCTAGGGATGCTCGGCGTGGTGGCCGCGCCCGGCGCCCCGGCCGCCATCGCGGCGTTCGCGGTGGCGGGGCTGGGGCTCGCGGTGGTGGCGCCGGTGGCGTTCTCGGCGGCCGGGCGGGTCGACCCGACCGGCCTGGGCGTGGCGGTGGCCCGGCTGAACGTCTTCAACTACGCGGGCTTCGTGCTGGGCGCGGCGATCGTGGGGGCGATCGCGCCGCTCAGCGAGACCGACGGGCTGCGCCTGGCGTTCGCGGCGCCCGCCCTGCTGGTCGCGGTGATCGTGCTGCTGGCGCGGGGCTTCACGACACAGCCGGCCACCACGGCGCGGGCCGCGGCAACCGGCTGAAGGGCTCGGGCGGGGTCACTCCTCCAGGGCGGCCACCGCGTGCTCGCCCTCGCGGGTGGCCTCCTCGGGGGTCATGGTCCGCTGCGCCTCCTGCACCGCCAACGTCGCGGCGTCCATCGCGGCGCGCGCGGTGATGGCGTGCTCGTGCGCCCGTTCCAGATCTCCCAGCCCGAGGCAGTCGAACGCCACCTGCGCGTCGTGTACGGCCAGTTTGAGCTGGCGTGCCGCCTCGTCCAGACTCATCGGTCACCCCTCTTTCGTCCCGGTGGCCCGCCTATTACCCCGGATTCACCTCCGCAATCACCTGCCGCAGCACCTGTACCGACGCCGCCAGACGTGCCTCACCGGCCCGCCCGTAGCCGATGACCAGGGCGGGAGGGGCCGGTCGCGACCACATCGGAGCCGCCCCCTGCAGGACCACGCCGCGTTCGGCGGCCATGGCGACCACCTTGTCCTCGTCGCAGCCCTCCGGCAGCTCGACGTACACGTGCAGGCCCGCCGCCACCCCCTGCACCCGCGCCCGCGGCAGGTGGCGGCGCAGCGCCTCGACGAGGGCGTCGCGGCGGGAGCGGTAGCGGCGCCGCAACGCCCGCAGATGCCGGTCGTAGGAGCCGGTGGCCAGCAGGTGGGCCAGCGCGTGCTGCTCCAGCACCGGCCCGGCGATGTCGGTGGCCGCCCGGTGGCGGCGCAGCCGCCGCGCCAGCCGGTCCGGGGCGACCGCCCAGCCCAGCCGCAGCGCCGGGGCCAGCGACTTGCTCACCGACCCGGCCAGCACCACCCGTTCGGGATCCAGGCCCTGCAGGCAGCCCACCGGCTCCCGGTCGTAGCGGAACTCGGCGTCGTAGTCGTCCTCGATCACCAGGCCGTCCACCGACCGCGCCCACTCGATCAGCTCGGCGCGGCGGTCCGGCGCCAGCACCACCCCGGTCGGGAACTGGTGCGCCGGGGTGATCATCACCGCGCGGGCCGGGGAGGCCGCCAGCGCCGCCACGTCGATGCCGTGGGAGTCCACGCCGATCCGCACCGGCTCCAGCCCGTTGGCCCGCAGCCAGGGGATCTGCCGGTGCCCGGCCGGGTCCTCGACCGCCAGCGCGGTGTGCCCGTCGGCGGCCAGCAGCCGGGCCAGGGTGGACACCACGTGCGCGACCCCGTTCATCACCACGATCCGGTCCGGCGCGGCGTGCGCCGCCCGCACCCGGCCCAGGTACCCGGCCAGCTCGGCGCGCAGCTCGAAGGCCCCGGCCGGGTCCGGGTACGACAGCGCCTCGCTGGGCAGCGTGCGCAGCGCCGTGCGGATCGCCGACGCCCACAGCTCGCGGGGGAACGCCGCCAGGTCAGGTCCCGGCCGCAGGTCGACCGGGCTCGGGCCGGAGCCCAGCTCGCCGGCGGGCTCCTCGTGCCGCCACACCGGCGCGGAGCGCAGCGGCTCGTCCGGGCGGGCCAGCGGCGCCACCCGGGTGCCGTCGCCGCGCCGCGACACCAGGAAGCCCTCGGCCACCAGCTGCTCGTAGGCCGCCACCACCACCCCGCGCGAGACGTCGAGGTCGCGGGCCAGGTCGCGGCTGGAGGGCAGCCGGGTGCCGGCGGCCAGGCGGCCCTGCCGGACGGCGGCGCGCAGCCCGGCGGCGATCTGCGCCGACAGGCGTCCCGCGGCGCGGTCCAGGGGCAGGTGCAGGTCCGTCACATGGCTCTCCCAGGCCGATGATCACCACCAGGGTGGCATGCCCGTGAGGTGCTTCACCAGCCCGATCCGCGCGCGGGCCCGCCCCCGGCGCGTCGTAATCTGAGTGGCGCCCCTGCTCCTGGTGACGCGAGGAACGTGACGATGCCTGAGTTCTCCTACACCGACCTGCTGCCGCTCGGTCCGGACGAGACCGAGTACCGGCTGCTCACCGCCGACGGCGTGGCGACGTTCGAGGCGGGGGGCCGCACGTTCCTGCAGGTCGAGCCGGAGGCGCTGCGGCTGCTGTCGGAGACGGCGTTCCGCGACATCTCCCACCTGCTGCGGCCCTCGCACCTGGCCCAGCTGCGGAAGATCCTCGACGACCCCGAGGCCTCCCCCAACGACCGGTTCGTGGCGCTGGACCTGCTCAAGAACGCCGGCATCGCCGCCGGCGGGGTGCTGCCGATGTGCCAGGACACCGGCACCGCCATCGTCATGGGCAAGCGCGGCCAGCACGTCCTCACCGACGGCCGCGACGCCGAGCACCTGTCGCGCGGGGTGTACGACGCCTACACCAGGCTCAACCTGCGCTACTCCCAGATGGCCCCGCTGACCATGTGGGACGAGAAGAACACCGGCAACAACCTGCCCGCGCAGATCGAGCTGTACGCCGCCGACGGGGACGCCTACAAGTTCCTGTTCATGGCCAAGGGCGGCGGCAGCGCCAACAAGTCGTTCCTCTACCAGGAGACCAAGGCGGTCCTGAACCCCAAGCGGATGCTGGCGTTCCTGGAGGAGAAGATCCGTTCCCTGGGCACCGCCGCCTGCCCGCCGTACCACCTGGCGATCGTGGTGGGCGGCACCAGCGCCGAGTACGCCCTCAAGACCGCCAAGTACGCCTCGGCCCGCTACCTGGACACGCTGCCGACCTTCGGCTCCCCGACCGGCCACGGGTTCCGCGACCTGGAGCTGGAGCAGCAGGTGTTCGAGCTGACCCAGCGGCTGGGGATCGGCGCGCAGTTCGGCGGCAAGTACTTCTGCCACGACGTGCGGGTGATCCGGCTGCCCCGGCACGGCGCGTCCTGCCCGGTGGCCATCGCGGTGTCCTGCAGCGCCGACCGGCAGGCGGTCGCCAAGATCACCCGGGAGGGGATCTTCCTGGAGCGGCTGGAGACCGACCCGGCCCGCTTCCTGCCCGACACCACCGCCGACGAGCTGGGCGGCGACGTGGTGCGGATCGACCTCAACCGGCCGATGGACGAGATCCGCGCCGAGCTGACCAGGTACCCGGTCAAGACCCGGCTGTCGCTGACCGGCCCGCTGGTGGTGGCCCGCGACATCGCGCACGCCAAGATCAAGGAGCGGCTGGACGCCGGCGAGCCGATGCCGCGGTACCTGCGCGACCACGCCGTCTACTACGCCGGCCCGGCCAAGACCCCCGAGGGCTACGCCTCCGGCTCGTTCGGCCCCACCACGGCGGGCCGGATGGACTCCTACGTGGAGCAGTTCCAGGCGGCCGGCGGCTCGCTGGTGATGCTGGCCAAGGGCAACCGCTCCCAGCAGGTCACCGACGCCTGCAAGACCTACGGCGGCTTCTACCTCGGCTCGATCGGCGGCCCGGCCGCCCGGCTGGCCCAGGACTGCATCAAGAAGGTGGAGGTCCTGGAGTACCCCGAGCTGGGCATGGAGGCGGTCTGGAAGATCGAGGTCGAGGACTTCCCCGCGTTCATCGTGGTGGACGACAAGGGCAACGACTTCTTCGCCGACACCACCGGGCCGCTGCTGACCATCGGGCGGCGCTGAGCGTCACTCGTCGTCTTCCTGGGGACCGCCGGGCTTGTCGCCGGGGCGCTTGCCGGAAGGGGTCTGCGGCTCGGTCGTCGGCTCCGGTTCCTTGGAGCCGGTGCCGGGCGAGGCCGGCTCGGTGGTCTCGGACGGCGGCCCGGACGAGCCGGGCGGGGACGCCGGATCCGGTGCGGCGGACCGTGGCCCGCGGGTCCGGGAGCCGTCCGAGGGGGTCGGCGTCGGACCGGCGGCCGGGCGGTCGTCCGTGGGGGCGCCGCCCGGCGGGGTGTCCGGACTGGAGTTGGAGCGGGCGGGGTCCTGCGGGACCCGGGTGGTCACGGTGACCTCCACGCGCGGCGGGGCCTCGGCGCCCGCGTCGCCTGCGGGGGTGGCCCCGACCAGGAAGCCCGCCAGGGTGCCCGCGCCCAGCGACACCGCCGCGGTGGCCAGGCCGGTCACCGCGCGCCGGCGGTCCCGGTGCCGCGGGGCGACGACCGCCTGGGGCACGGGGTCGGGCAGGGGCGGTGCCCACAGCTGCTCCACCGCCAGGGCGGCCGTCTCCTCGGCGCACGGCTTGAGCAGGGCGCTGAGCAGGTCCTCGGCGGTGGGGCGCAGCGCGGGGTCCTTGGCCAGCGCCGCCTCCACCAGCCTGCGCAGCGGCTCCCGCACCCCGGCCAGGTCCGGCGGCAGGGTGAGGATGCCGTGCGCGAGCTGCTCGCCGTCGCCCTCGCCGAACGGGTGCCGCCCGGTGGCGGCGTAGGCGATCAGCATCCCCCAGCCGAACACGTCGCAGGCCGCCCCGGCGGTCCCTCCGGTCAGCCGTTCTGGAGCGATCCACCCGGGGCTGCCCATCACCACCCCGTCCCGGGTCGGGCCCTCGGCGCCCTCCAGCGGATGCGCGATGCCGAAGTCGATGATCCGCGGCCCGTCGGCGGCCAGCAGCACGTTGGACGGCTTGACGTCGCGGTGCACCACCCCGGCCCGGTGCACGGCGACCAGCGCGTCGGCGACCCCGAGGGCGATCGCGTAGACCTGGTCGTGCGGCAGCGCGCCCCGTTCCTGCACGACCTGCGACAGCGGCGGGCCCTGGATGTACTCGGTGACCAGGTACGGCTGCGCCCGGTCGCTGCCGTCCTCGATGACCCGGGCGATGCAGCAGGACCCGATCCGGCGGGTGTGGGCGGCCTCGTCACGGAACCGCCGCCGGGCCTCCGGGTCGGCGGCGTGCGCCGGATGCAGCGTCTTGACGGCCACCAGGCCTCCCCCGGGGTCCTTGGACTCCCCCAGGTAGACCAGGCCCATGCCGCCGTTCCCCAGCCGTCCCAGCAGGCGGTGGCCGCCCACGGTGCGGGGGTCGGCTGGCAGCAGCGGCAGCACTCCGGCGGAAAGCGTCGAGCGCTCCTTGGCGTTCACTGTCGGTCCGGTCCTTCCGCATCGGCGCCTTCGGCGGCCCCGCGCCCGGGCTCGCGGCGGTTCTCCTTCCCAGAGATCGGCGACAGATGCAAGCGAAACCGCGAGACCTGAATGATTCGGTGAACCTGCGGCGATCCCGCCGTGCCGAACGCGCCCATTCCGGTATCTTTTCCGCCATGTCTCAGTCTGAGCGCCTCGTGCTGGCGACGCGCTATCGGCTGGTATCCGAAATCGGCCAGGGTGCGAACGGCACGGTGTGGCGGGGGCACGACGACCTGCTCGACCGCGCGGTGGCGATCAAGGAACTGAGGCTGCCGGCCGATCTGGGCGAGGAAGAGCGGGTGGTCTTCTACCGCCGGTGCCTGCGCGAGGCCCGCGCCCCGGCCCAGTTGCGCACCCCCTCGATCGTCGAGGTCTACGACGTGGTGATCGAGCAGGGCCGGCCGTGGATCGTGATGGAGCTGATCGAGGCGCCCAACCTGGAGCAGCTCATCGAGCGGGAGGGCCCGCTGCCGCCCGAGCGGGTCGCCTACATCGGCCGCCAGCTGCTGGACGCGCTGGCGGTGGCGCACCGCTCCGGGATCGTCCACCGCGACCTCAAGCCGTCCAACGTGCTGCTGGACGGCGACCGGGTCGTCCTCACCGATTTCGGGCTGGCCTTCTCCTCGGGCGCGACCAGCCTGACCAAGTCGGGGCACTTCATGGGGTCCCCGGCCTACGTGGCCCCGGAGGTGGCCGCCGGCGAGCGCGCCACCCCGCAGGCCGACCTGTGGTCGCTGGGCGCCACCCTGTACGCCGCGCTGGAGGGGCATCCGCCGTTCGAGCGCGGCAACGTGATGGCCACGCTCAGCGCGCTGGCCAACGAGGACCCGCCGCCCGCGCAGAACGCCGGGCCGCTGGCCCCGGTGCTCAACGGGCTGCTGCAGAAGAACCCGCTGCGGCGGCTCAGCCACGCCCGTGCGGTGGACCGGCTCGAGCGCGCCATGTCGCCGCGGCGCGCGGCGCGCCGCCAGGCCACCCCCCGGTACCGGCTGGCGGTGGTGGTGGGGCTGGTCGCCGCCACGCTGGCGTCCTGCGGCGTCGGCGTGGGAGCGCTGATCGTCGGGATGGTCCGGGAGAGCCCCGGGCAGGCGGTGGCCGACGACGGGCGCGACGCCACCGCCAGGCCCGTCACCGCGCCGCCCGCCGCGGCGACCAACCCGCTGGTGATCCGGGCGGTCGGCGACACCTGCCGGATCTTCGTCGCCGAGGCCGGATCGCTGAACCTGGAGTTCCGCGGCATGATGGCGCGCGGCGAGGAGCGGGTCTTCGACAAACCCCGGCTGTCGGCGGTGATCTACGACAGCGCCGCCTGCGAGGTGTGGGTCAACGGCCGCAAGCAGCCGATGGGCGCGCCCGGCACCCGGAAGGACTACCTGGTCCAGAAATGATCCGCCGGCCGGGAATGCCCGGCACCGCCGGCACGGCTGCATCTTGACGCAGGGACGCACAGGGAGCCCTCGCCGGCGCGCCCGGCCCTCCGGCCCCGTTCCTTCCGGGGACCGGGGGTAGGACGGGAGCGACGGCGGCGAGGGCGCAGTGGCCGGAGGTGTCGACGATGACCGAGCAGGGCTACCGGGTCGAGCGGGACTCGATGGGCGAGGTGCGCGTGCCCGCCGAGGCCAAGTGGCGGGCGCAGACCCAGCGGGCGGTGCACAACTTCCCGATCTCCGGGCGCGGGATCGAGCCGGCGCAGATCGTCGCGCTGGCCCGGATCAAGGCCGCCGCCGCCGCGGTGAACGCCGAGCTGGGGGTGCTGGAGCCGGACATGGCGGCGGCGATCGCGGAGGCGGCCCGCCAGATCGTGGACGGCCGCTGGCACGACCAGTTCCCGGTCGACGTGTTCCAGACCGGGTCGGGCACCTCGTCCAACATGAACGCCAACGAGGTGATCGCCACGCTGGCGGCCGAGCGGCTGGGCCGGCCGGTGCACCCCAACGACCATGTGAACGCCTCCCAGTCGTCCAACGACGTGTTCCCGTCGTCGATCCACATCGCGGCGACCGAGGCGGTGGTGGGCGAGCTGATCCCCGCGCTGCGGCACCTGTCGGCCTCGCTGGAGCGCAAGGCCGCCGAGTTCGCCGACGTGGTCAAGGCGGGCCGCACCCACCTGATGGACGCCACCCCGGTCACGCTCGGCCAGGAGTTCGGCGGCTACGCGGCCCAGGTGCGGTACGGGGTGGAGCGGCTGGAGGCGGTGCTGCCGCGGCTGGCCGAGCTGCCGCTGGGCGGGACCGCGGTGGGCACCGGGATCAACACCCCGCCCGGGTTCGCCGCCAAGGTGATCGCGGCGATCGCCGCCGACACCGGGCTGCCGCTGACCGAGGCCCGCGACCACTTCGAGGCGCAGGGCGCGCGGGACGGGCTGGTGGAGGCCAGCGGGGCGCTGCGCACCGTCGCGGTCGGACTCAACAAGATCGCCAACGATCTGCGCTGGATGGGGTCGGGGCCGACCGCCGGTCTGGCCGAGATCCGGCTGCCGGACCTGCAGCCGGGATCATCGATCATGCCCGGCAAGGTCAACCCGGTGGTCTGCGAGGCGGTGATCCAGGTGGCCGCGCAGGTGATCGGGAACGACGCGGCGGTGGCGTTCGGCGGGGCGGCCGGCAACTTCGAGCTGAACGTGATGCTGCCGATGATGGCCCGCAACGTCCTGGAGTCGATCCGGCTGCTGGCCAACGCCTCCCGGCTGCTGGCCGACCGCTGCGTGGACGGCGTCGAGGCCGACGCCGAACGCTGCCGCACCTACGCGGAGTCCTCGCCGTCGATCGTCACCCCGCTCAACCGGCACCTGGGGTACGAGGAGGCCGCCGCCGTCGCCAAGCAGGCGCTGCGCGAGCGCAAGACGATCCGCCAGGTGGTGCTGGAACGCGGGCACGTCGACGCCGGCCGGATCACCCTGGAAGAACTCGACGCCGCCCTGGACGTGCTCGCCATGACCGGACGCTGAGCCATTTCCGAGGCCATTCCGGAACGGCCGCGGACCCCTCGGCGAGGCTCAGTACCAGCCCTTGTCGCGGAAATGCGCCCAGGCCCGGCACGGGGTTCCGTAGCGCTGGGCGATATAGCGCAGGCCCCACCTGATCTGGGTGCGCGGGCTGGTCTCCCAGTCGTCGCCGGCCCCGGCCATCTTGGAGCCGGGCAGCGCCTGCGGGATGCCGTACGCGCCGGAGTGCGGATTGCTGGTCAGGTGGTTCCAGCCGCTCTCACGGGTCCACAGCCGGTCCAGGCAGCGGAACTGGCGCGGGTCGGGCCAGCGGCGCTGGATCAGCATCAGGCCGAGCATCCGGTTGTGTTCCGCCCGGCCGCCGTGGTGGTCGCGGCCTTGCCCGCGCCCCGGGCGGCGCTTGGCCGGGCGGTGCGCGGCGAGGCGGCGCGCGGACGGGCGCGCCGTCTGCGACCCGGCCTTGTGGGGCTGGGCGATCCGGTGGCGTTCGGCCCGGCCGGCGGTCTCCTCGGCGACCCGCGCGTCGGCCGCCGGCATCGGGCCGAATGCGACCGCCAACGCGGTCAGCACGGTTCCGGCCCGTTTTTTGCGCATGTCGCATTCACCGTCGTCGTGTTGTCGTGACACGTGAGTGAATGTGCGACGGCGGCGGCTCGCCGAATCGTCGGGGCGGGAACTCTCTGCCGCCGTTTTACCGACCTTTCGACGGCGTCATGCGTTCGGCCCGCGGAAAAGGCGGGCGGTGGGCCGTCCTTTCCGCGGGCCGAGGGGCCGGTCAGTACCAGCCGACGCTCTGGGAGTGCGCCCAGGCCTCGCAGGGCGAGCCGTAGCGGTCCTTGATGTAGCCCAGGCCCCACTTGATCTGGGTGCGCGGGTTGGTCCGCCAGTCGTCGCCGGCGCTGGCCATCTTCTCGCCCGGCAGCGCCTGCGGGATGCCGTAGGCGCCGGAGGAGGGGTTCTGGGCGGTGGTCCGCCAGCCGCTCTCCTTGTCCCACAGCTTCACCAGGCAGCCGAACTGGGTGTCGGGGTCGAACCCGAAGCTCGGCAGCATCGCCTTGGCGATCCGCTGCGCCTCGCCGGCCGGGACGGGGTTCCCGGCGTACGCGCCGGGGGTCCTGGTGGGCTTGGGGGTGGGCTTGCGGCCCTTGGGCTGCAGTTCCAGCCGCCTGCCGGCGTCCTTGCGGGCGGCCTGGTCGGCCCGCTCCAGGTTGAGCCGCCGCCGCTGCTCCTCCAGCACCCGGGGGTCGGGCCGGCGGGGCGCGTCGGCCTGCGGCGTGGACTTGGCGGCGGCGGCGGTCTTCCCGCCGTCGCCGGCCGTCGCGAACGCCGCGACGGCGCCGGCGCCGACCAGCACCACGGCGGCTCCGGCCACCGCCGCGATCCGCAGCGGCATGCGCCCGGACGCGTTCTTGTGGCCGCGGCCCGCCTGGGGGGCCTGCGGCCCGGTCTGCGGGTCCCGGCCGGGCTCGTCGAGCGAGGCACCGGCGACCCGGACGTCCTCGGGGGACGTGGTGGGGGCGAACTCCTGCCGCTCCGGCTCTGCCGGGCCGGTCTGCGGCTCCCATCCATCGCTGCGATCGTCTCGCCTACTTGGGGACCCCGGTCGGTCTCCGTACAAGGCGGCCCTTCCGACGGTCGCACGCGCATGGGCACGCGTACGAAGGCGTCCACCTCCTGGCCGCGGGCCCGCGGTGATCGCCCGCACCGGCCCGGCCGGAGCGGTGACCCGACGGGGGGCTGAGCAGGGACCGGCGGGTCCGCACCGCTCGGAGGTGCTTACGGCTGCACACAATGCCCGAGGTCACCGGGTGGTTCGCAACCAAAACGCAACATTTGGAGCGGTCGCGGCCGATGTCAACTCGGCGCCGAACGCTCCGGATCGCCCGGCAGAGCTGGGATTTGAAGGGTTTACCGGGCTTGGTGTGACCTTTACCACAGTATTGCGGAACGGGATGACGTCAGCACGCATAGTGTCCGCTTGTGAACTCGTGCATGACGACGCGGACCCGCCCGCGGCCGGCCGCGGGCGGGTCCGGGACGAACGCGCCGGTCAGGCTCCGACGTCGCCGAGCAGGTCGGTCACCAGCGCGGCGATCGGGGACCGTTCCGAACGGGTCAGCGTCACGTGCGCGAACAGCGGATGGCCCTTGAGCCGCTCCACCACGGCGGCCACCCCGTCGTACCGGCCGACCCGCAGGTTGTCGCGCTGCGCCACGTCGTGGGTCAGCACCACCCGCGAGCCCGCGCCGATCCGCGACAGCACGGTCAGCAGCACCCCGCGTTCCAGCGACTGGGCCTCGTCGACGATCACGAACGCGTCGTGCAGGGACCGGCCGCGGATGTGGGTCAGCGGCAGGACCTCGAGCATGTCACGGTCCAACACCTCCTCGATGACCTCCGGGGTGGTCACCGCCGACAGGGTGTCGTAGACCGCCTGCGCCCAGGGCGACATCTTCTCGCCCTCCGAACCGGGCAGGTAGCCCAGCTCCTGGCCGCCGACCGCGTACAGCGGGCGGAACACCACGACCTTGCGGTGCCGGCGGCGTTCCAGCACCGCCTCCAGGCCCGCGCACAGCGCCAGCGCCGACTTGCCGGTGCCGGCCCGGCCGCCCAGCGACACGATCCCGACGTCCTCGTCCATCAGCAGGTCGAGCGCGATCCGCTGCTCGGCGGACCGGCCGCGCAGCCCGAACACCTCGCGGTCGCCGCGCACCAGCCGCACCGACTTGTCCGGCTGCACCCGGCCCAGCGCCGAGCCGCGCTCCGACAGCAGCCGCAGCCCGGTGTGGCAGGGCAGCTCGCGGGCCTGCTCCAGGTCCAGCGTCCCGGTCTCGTACAGCTCCTCGACCTGCGCGGCGGTCGCCTCCAGCTCGCGCATCCCGGTCCAGCCGGACTCCACCACCATCTCGGCCCGATACTCCTCGGCGGCCAGGCCCACCGCCGACGCCTTCACCCGCAGCGGCAGGTCCTTGGAGACCAGCACCACGTCCCTGCCCTCGCGCGCCAGCCAGGCGGCCACCGACAGGATGCGGGTGTCGTTGTCGCCGAGCCGGAACCCGTCCGGCAGCACCCCGGGGTCGGAGTGGTTGAGCTCGACGCGCAGCGATCCGCCCTGGTCGCCGAGGGGGACGGCCTCGTCGAGACGGCCGTGCTCCAGCCGCAGGTCGTCCAGCATGCGCAGCGCCTGGCGGGCGAAGTAGCCCAGTTCCGGGTGGTGACGCTTGGCCTCGAGCTCGGTGATGACGACGATGGGGAGCACGACCTCGTGCTCGGCGAACCGGGTCATCGCCCCCGGGTCGGCGAGCAGGACACTGGTGTCGAGGACGTAGGTACGCCGCTGTGGCTGCTGGGTCTGGCGGCGCCGGGAGGTTGTGGCCACTCGCTCTCCTTCGGGCCCCGCCACCGAACCGCCGACGCGCGTCCGTGGGCGGACACCCCTTGGTGTGGTCCGGAGGCGGCCCTCCGGATCGGCTCTTCGGTGCGGGAGAACGACCCCCCGCACCCCCCGCACGCCGCATCCTCGCCGGTCCGTCCTCGCTCGCCCGGGGGCTCGCTGCGGGCGGTGCCGGCCGCGGTGCGCGGGAGAGCGCCCCGGCCCGGCCCGGTGGCCCGCGGCGGGCCGGGCGGCCCTCCGGGGAACGGGTCAGGACCCGAAGCGCCGGTGCCGCGCGGCGTAGGAACGCAGCGCCCGCAGGAAGTCGACCTTGCGGAAGTCCGGCCAGTGGACCTCGCAGAAGTGGAACTCCGAGTGGGCGCTCTGCCAGAGCAGGAAGCCGGAAAGCCGCTGCTCTCCCGAGGTCCGGATGACCAGGTCGGGATCGGGCTGGCCGCGCGTGTAGAGATGCTCGGCGATGTGCTCGACGTCGAGGACCTCGGCGAGCTCCTCGATGCTGGTGCCCTTACCCGCCTGCTCCAGGAGCAGTGAGCGCACCGCATCAGCGATCTCACGCCTTCCTCCATACCCAACCGCGACGTTCACAATCAGCCCGGGGCGGTCGGATGTGGCCTCCTCGGCGTCTTTGAGGACGCGGGCGGTCGAGTCGGGCAGCAGGTCCATCGCCCCGACCGCCTTGATGTGCCAGCCGTCGGCGGCCAGCTTGGCCACCGTGTTCTCGATGATCTCCAGCAGCGGGCCGAGCTCCTTGGCCGGCCGGTTGAGGTTGTCGGTGGACAGCATCCACAGGGTGACCAGCTCGACCCGCGCCTCGGTGCACCACTGCAGCAGCTCGCTGATCTTGTCGGCGCCGCGCTGGTGGCCGGTGTTCACGTCGGCCAGCCCCATGGAGCGCGCCCACCGGCGGTTGCCGTCCAGGATCACGCCGACGTGGCGGGGCACCCGGTCGGTGGGCAGCGACGACTCGACGCGGCGTTCGTAGATCCGGTAGATGGAGTCGCGCAGCGCGGCGTACACCGGGCTGCGCCTGATCGCCGCGGTCAGCCTTCCCCGCCGCACCGTCATGGGCCTACCTCCGCGAGCGTCCCCCGTCGAAACGACGCCTCATTATGGCCCGGATCGCCGGGTTCGCGGCCCAACGACGAGAACTCCCCTCCGGACGAAACCTGCCCGTCAGACCTTGGGACCGGCCGCCCGGGCGCGTTCCACGTGCTGCAACGCCGCCCGCAGCTCGGCCAGCCACTCGTCGGCGTTCCGCCCGACCAGCCGCACGCACCAGGCCAGCGCGTCGCTGCGGCTGCGCGCCACCCCGGCCTCCACCAGGGTGTCCAGCACCCGCCGTTCGGGCTGCCGCAACCTGGTCATCACCGGGACCGAAAGGTTGGTGAACATCTCCCGCCGGCCCCCGCACTCGGCCCCCCAGGAGACCTTGTGCCCGAACCGGTGCTCGGCCTCCCGCGCGATCGCGATCCGCCGTTCCCGGGTCTCCTCCCGGAACCGCGCGATGTGCCCGGCCAGCGCGGCGTCCCGCTCGACGTCCGAGACGTCCCCGGCCAGCTCGGGCGGGGCCAGCCGCCCCACCACGCTGACCTCCTCCCGGTCCACCACGACCTCGGGCGGTCCCTCGAACCATCCCTCCGGCAACCGCCCGGTGAACCACCCGCGCAGCTTCTCCGCTGCTTCGCTTGTAGTCATGTAATCAGTATTACAAGACATCGGGGCCTGGGGGCGGAGCCCCCAGAACTTCCACCCAAGCTTGGGACGGCCCAATCCTCAGTCGGCCGGAGCGGAGCCCCCAGGCGGAGCTCCGGCCGACTGAGCGCGGTCGGACCACCGCAACCGCCCGGGTGGAGCGAGCCGCCAGGCGAGCGGAACCCGGGCGGCGAGGATGGTCCGAGCCGCGTGCGGGGGGCGTGGGGGGTCGTCCCCCCACAAGAGACACGTCACAGCCCCGAGGCCTTCAGGCGGGCGCCCATCTGGGGGTTGACCCGGACGGCGCCCTTCATGTTGCGGGTGTAGACCCGCTGGACCTGGACGACGGTGCCGCGGCGGGGCGCGGCGATCATCTTGCCGTCGCCGATGTAGAGGGCGATGTGGGAGATGTAGCCCGGGGCGGTCGGGTCGTTCGCCCAGATCAGCATGTCGCCGGGGCGGGCCTTGGCGTAGGGGATGACCCAGCCGGCGCGGGCCTGGTCGGCGGCGACGCGGGGCAGGCGGATGCCGGCCCGGGCGAAGGCGTACTGCATGAGGCCGGAGCAGTCGTAGCCGCCCTCGGCCTCCGACTCGCCGCCCCACACGTACGGCCAGCCCAGGCGGCTGTAGGCGGCCCTGATCACGGTCTCGACCTGCTGGGCGTTCATCACCTGGCCCCTGGCGGCGGGCAACTGGCCGCCGGGCGCCGGGGCGTCGAGCTCGGGGCTGACCTCGACGGTCTTGGCGCCCTTGGGCAGCACCTTGCGCAGCGCCCTGGCGATCTTGCCGGCGTCGCGCTTGGAGGCGCTGATCAGCAGCGCGTTCCCGGTGGGGACGCCGAGGTCGCGGGCGGCCCGGCGGGAGACGACCGCGTCGACGTCGGACAGGCCCATGGTGGCGTACGCGCCGACGCGCATCTGCGACTGGCGGGTCCGGCCGCCGACCGGGACCTGGCTGCCGAGCTTGATGCCGCCGTCGTTGCCCATCGTGAACGAGATGGCGATGTCGCCGCCGGCGATGTTGCGCCACAGCGCGTCGGACTCGGCGGTGGGCTCGGGGGTGAACGCCCGGAACGTGGAGGGCTCCACGCCGAGCAGGCCGACGCGTTTGCCGCCGACCATGGCCTGGGCGGCGTCCACGACCTCGATCCGCCTGACGCCCTTGGTCCTGCGGACCCGTTCGACGACGCCGGGCGGGAGCGTGGCGGGCGCGGCGACCAGCAGGTGCGGGGTGGCGCGGCCGCGCAGCGGCGCCACCGTGGCCGGGGAGACGCCCAGGCCGGTGGACGCGGCGACGTAGCGCTGGCTGCGGGTGGACTGCTCGGCCGGGTCGGCGGCCTGCCGCCAGGAGGCGATGACCGCACCGTTGGCCGCGAGGCTCGTCACGATGCCGACGCCGATGACCGTCGGTAGCACGCGGCGGCTCGGCCCAGGCACGGCACCACTCCCTCATCGCGACCCCTCGGCGGGGCTCCGCTCCCCCACCGGCGCGCGCCCCGACTCGCGCCCGGAAATACCCGGACGGAACGCCGCCACCCCGACCCTATGGGCGACGTAACGTCAGACGCACGTGCGTTACTCAGTGGTAACACCAAGACGCAACGAGATCAAGGTCACTCTCCGGTCAAATCATCTGACGCGCCCGGATGTCATGAGGTTCCCGGCACTCCGGTCAGGCCCCGGCGATCTCGGCCTTCAGGTCGGCGGGGGTGGTCACCGGGAGGCGGCAGGTGAACCCGCGGCACACGTAGGCCGCCGGCCCGCCGTCGACCGGGCCCCGGCCCTCCAGCAGCGGCACGTCCGCGGCGGCGCCCGCGTCGCCGACGGTGATCACCGCGCCGGGCGAGACCGCGTCCAGCGCCGCCCGGTGCAGCGCGCGGGTGCGCTCGTCGGCCGGGTCGCCCACGATCGCGATCTCCAGCGGGCCCGCCGCCAGCGCCTCGGCCACCGCCAGGCTCCAGCCGGCGAACCGGGCGTGCTTGTCGGCCAGCAGCGCCGCCGGGCCCAGCGCGGCGACGGCGGCCTCCCGGTGCCGGGCCGAGCCGGTCAGCGCCGCGTACGACAGCAGCGCCCCCGCCGCCGCCGACTGGCCGGACGGGGCGGCGTTGTCGGTGGGGTCCTGCGGACGGCGGAACAGCCGTTCGGCGTCGTCGGCGGTGTCGTAGAACCCGCCCTGCCCGTCGGGGAAGTGCTCCAGCACCGCGTCCAGCAGCGTCCCGGCCAGCCGCACGTGCGCCGGGTCGCCGGTGACGGCGTGCAGCGCCAGCAGGCCCTCGGCCAGGTCGGCGTAGTCCTCCAGCACCCCGGCGTTCGCACCCGGCACCCCGTCGCGGGAGGTGCGCACCAGCCGCCCGTCGTCCGTCAGGTGCACGTTGCGGATCAGGTGGACGATCTGCTCGGCGGCCACCACCAGGTCGGGCCGGCCCAGCAGCGCCCCGCAGTCGGCCAGCGCGGCGATCGCCAGCCCGTTCCAGGCGGCGACCACCTTGTCGTCGCGCGCCGGCGGCACCCGCTGCGAGCGCGCCGCCAGCAACCGGGTCCTGATCCGCTCGTAGAGCTCCCTGTCGGCGGGGTCGGCGGGCAGTTGCAGCACCGAGGCGCCGTGCTCGAACGTCCCCTGCGCGGTCACCTTGAACATCGCCGCCGCCTCGGCCCCCTCGGCGTCGCCGAGGACCTCGCGGAGCTGGTCGGGCGTCCAGACGTAGTACTTGCCCTCCACGCCCTCGCTGTCGGCGTCCATCGCCGAGGCCAGCCCGCCCTCGGCGGTGCGCAGGTCGTGCAGCATCCAGTCGCAGGTCTCCAGCGCGATCCGCCGGGCCAGCGGGGTCCCGGTCAGCCGGTACCAGTGCGCGTAGACGCGGGCCAGCAGCGCGTTGTCGTACAGCATCTTCTCGAAGTGCGGGACCACCCACGCCTCGTCCACCGAGTAGCGGGCGAAGCCCCCGCCGAGCTGGTCGTACATGCCGCCGCGGGCCATCGCCTCCAGGGTGTGCGAGGCCATCGCCAGCGCCTGGGGGTCCTGGGTGCGGGCGTGGTGGCGCAGCAGGAACTCCAGCACCATCGACGGCGGGAACTTGGGCGCGCCGCCGAAGCCGCCGCGGACGGTGTCGTAGGAGGCGGCCAGCGACTCGACCGCCTGGGCGAGCCGGTCCGGCGAGGGCGGCTCCACCCCGCCCGGCAGGGCCGTGCGGGAGGTCAGCGCCTCCACCACCTGCCGTCCCTGGCCCACCACCTCGTCGCGCCTGTCCCGCCAGGCCCGCGCCACCGCGTCCAGCAGCGCGCGGAAATGGCCGCGCGGGTAGTAGGTGCCGCAGTAGAACGGCGCGCCGTCCGGCGTCATGAACACCGTCATCGGCCACCCGCCCTGGCCGGTCATGGCCTGGGTCGCCTCCATGTAGACGGCGTCCACGTCGGGCCGTTCCTCCCGGTCCACCTTGACGTTGACGAACAGCTCGTTCATCAGCCGGGCGGTGTCGGGGTCCTCGAACGACTCGTGCGCCATCACGTGACACCAGTGGCAGGCCGCGTACCCGACGCTGAGCAGGACGGGCACGTCACGCCGCCGGGCCTCGGCGAACGCCTCCTCGCTCCACTCCCACCAGTCGACCGGGTTGTCGGCGTGCTGCAACAGGTACGGGCTGGTCGCGTCCTTGAGGCGGTTCATGCCGACGATCCTGCCCCATGACCGTCGGATAACCCTCTCCGGGCCGTGCTGAGGCCGGGCTCAGGAGTACAGGTCCTCGACGGCGCTCTGGATGGCGCGGTGGAACGTCGGATACGCGTAGATCATGTAGCGCAGCCGCTCGGCCGGGACCTCCCCGTGGACGGCGACCGCCAGGGCGCTGAGCACCTCGCCGCCGTTCGGTCCCGCCGAGGTCGCGCCGACCAGGACCCCGCGGTCGGCGTCCTGGACCAGCTTGATGAAGCCCTCGTTGCCCCTGCCGTGGATCCAGCCGCGCGAGGAGGCCGGGATGCGGGTCATGCCGGTGCGGACGTTGATCCCCCGCTCGCGGGCCTGCGCCTCGGTCAGCCCCACCGCCCCGACCTCCGGGTCGGTGAACGTCACCCGCGGCACCGCCCGGTAGTCGGCGGACGGGCCGCCCTGCCCGAGGATGTCGCGGACCGCCACGTCCGCCTGGTACATCGACACGTGCGTGAACGCGCCCTTGCCGGTCACGTCGCCGATGGCCCACACCCCGTCGGCGGCCCGCATCCACTCGTCGGTCTCGATGAAGCGGGCGTCCTCGTCCAGCCCGACCGCGCCGACGCCGAGGTCCCGCAGCCGGGTGCGGCGGCCGATCGCCACCAGCAGCGCCTCGCCGTGGACCTGCCCGCCGCCGTCGAGGTCCACGGTGAAGCCGTGCGCGTCGTCGTGGTGGACGGCGGTGGCGCGGGTTCCGGTGTGCACCGTGACGCCCTCGCGTTCGAACACCTCGTACAGCAGGTCGCAGGCCTCGGGCTCCTCCACCGCCAGCAGCCGGTCGCGGGCCTCGACCACGGTGACCTGGGTGCGGAAGCGGGCGAACGCCTGCGCCATCTCGGTGCCGATCGCCCCGCCGCCCAGCACCACCAGCGAGCCGGGCGCGGCCTCGGCCTCCACCGCCTCCCGGTTGGTCCAGAACGGGGTGCCCGCCAGCCCGTCGATCGGGGGGACGTTCGGCTCGGTGCCGGGGTTGAGCACGATGCCGCGGCGGGCGCGGAACACCCGGCCGTCCACGGTGACCTCGCCGGGCGCGGTGATCCGGCCGTAGCCGCGGACCAGCCGCCCGCCGGTCCGGGCGAACCGCTCGGCGGCGGCCCGGTCGTCCCAGGAGTCGGTGGCCTCCTCGCGGATCCGCTTGGCGACCTGGGTCCAGTCGGCGGTCACCGTGGAGTCCCCGGACATCCCGGGGATCCGGCGGCCCTCGGCCAGCAGGTCGGCGGCGCGGATCATCATCTTGGTGGGGACGCACCCCCAGTAGGGGCACTCCCCGCCGACCAGCCGGGCCTCGACCGCGACCACCTCCAGGCCGGCCTCGGCCAGCCGGCCCGCCGCGTTCTCCCCGCCCGGTCCCATGCCGATGACGACGACATCGGCCTCTTCGGCTGCCATGCGGGCGTTCCTACCCGCCGCCCCGTCCCGGGAACCGGCCCGAACCGGCGCATCACGCCCCGGTCGCCCGATGCCGGGACGGAACGGGAATCCGGTCCAGGTCGCGGGCGAGCACCACGTCCCCGTCGTAGACCTCGGCGGCCTGCTCGGCGAAGCGCGGGAAGTCCTCGGCGGTGTACCGCTCGGAGAAGTGGGTGAGCACCAGCCGCCGCACCCCGCCCGCCGCCGCGACCTCGCCCGCCTGCCGTGCGGTCAGGTGCGCGTACCTGCGGGCCAGCGGCTCGTCCTCGGCCAGGAACGTCGACTCGATGATCAGCATGTCGACGCCGTCCGCCAGTTCGAACACCGCGTCGCACAGCCGGGTGTCCATGACGAACGCCAGTTTCTGCCCCGGCCGCGGCACGCTGCACTCGGCGAGCGTGACGGTGCGGCCGTCCGGGGCGGTGACGCGGCCCTCCCGCTGCAGCCGGCCGACCAGGGGCCCGGCGATGCCGTGCCCGGCGAGCCGCTCGGGCAGCATGGTGATCCCGTCCGGCTCCTCCAGCCGGTACCCGTACGCCTCCACCGGGTGCTGCAGCCGCCGCGCCGACAGGGTGAACGGCGCCTCGCCGGAGTCGATGGCGGCCTGCGCGCCGCCGATCGGGCGTTCCTCGACGACGTCGGTGTCGACGAACGCCGAGGCGTGCCGCAGCCGTTCCCAGTAGTCCCGGCCCGAGGCGGGGAACACCGCGCGCACCGGGTGCTCGACGCCGTCGCGGGCGATCCGCTGGATGACGCCGGGCAGGCCGAGGCAGTGGTCGCCGTGGAAGTGGGTGACGCAGATCCAGTCGATGTCGTGCGCGGCGACCCCGGCGCGGATCATCTGCCGCTGGGTGCCCTCCCCGGGGTCGAACAGCAGTCCCTGCCCGTCCCAGCGCACCAGATAGCCGTTGTGGTTGCGGAACTTGGTGGGCACGGCGCTGGCGGTGCCGAGGACGAGGAGATCGCGGGTGGACATGCCTTCCATTCTGATTACCGAACGTTATTCTGTTCGCGATCGCACCGTCCGGGACGGGCCGCTAGCTGAGGAGAACCGGTGGGCAACAAGCGCGAGCAGATCAAGATGACCCCGGACGAGATCCAGGAGTTCCTGGCGAGCCAGTTCAAGGTGCAGATCGCCACCGTGGACCCGGACGGCGCCCCGCACCTGGTCACGATGTTCTACACCCTGCTGGACGGCAGGATCGCGTTCACCACCTACGCCCGTTCGCAGAAGGTGGTCAACCTGCGCCGCAACCCGGTGATGACCTGCCTGGTCGAGGACGGCCTGGAGTACGGCGAGCTGCGCGGCGTCAAGCTCAAGGGCAAGGGCCGCATCATCGAGGACCCCGCGGTCCGCACCAAGGTCGGCCGGGTCGTCGGCAGCCGGATGGCCGGTCTGCCGGTCCCCGAGCTGGGCGCCCCCATCGATCCCGTCATCGCCGAGGGCATCGAGAAGGCCCTGGCCAAGCGGGTCGTGGTGGTGATGGAGCCCGACCACGTCACCAGCTGGGACCACCGCAAGTTCTGACCGCGTTCCGGTCGCGGAAGGCGGCCGGAATCGGCCGGAGACTTCCTCCGCGACCGGGCCGTCACCCCGTGGGGTCGGCGGCGCACGGGGCCCCGGCGCAGACGTCGACGACCTCGCCGGTCTTGAGGAACGCGGCCTTCTGTCTGCGGGCGTCGGGGTCGTTGCGCGGGTCGGAGTGCGGATCCCGCCCGTACTCGTCACCGCGCGGCGGCGTGTTGGTCAGCGGCGGGTGCGGCGTGCCGCTGTCCCACACGACGATCGCCGAGCCCCGGTACGGGTACGCCTCGATCGGCGGGATGCCCCAGTACGGGACGAGGTCCGGGTTGCGTCCGGGGGCGATGGCCGGGGTGTGGATGCGGGCCCCGATGGTGCGGGCCTCGACCTCGGCGGCGGTCGGGGACACCTGGTGGTCGCCGAACGCCACGTGCAGGAGCACCTGGTGGCCCGGCGTTCCCGGCAGCGGCCGGTCGGTCATCCACTCGGCGTATCCGTTGGCCTCCCCGCGGTCCCACAGCATCTGGATCAGCGCGAAGCACAACTGCTGGTCGAGCTTGTCCGGGTAGGCCGTGTTCATGACGACGGCGTACTGGTCGAAGTCGACGCTGCGGTTGAGCAGCGTGCTGTAGTTCATCGCCGGGACGCCCAGCACCGCCCGCCGGAAGTCGGTGGACACGGCGGTGAGCGCGCCGCCCATGATGCCGCCCTGGCTGTTGCCGTCGAAGGACAGCCCGGCGGCGGTGTCGATGACGGGCCGCCCGTCCGGCGCGCGGAACGCCTCGTGCGAGACCAGCCCGTCCCGGTGGACCATCGCGCGGCCGAGCCACAGCATGTTGAGCATCCCCTGCTGGAGCCGGTCGGCGATGGTGGCGAACCGGCTCAGGTCGGCGAGCACGGTCACCACGTTGACGATGTCGTCCTGCGACATCCCGGCCCACTTGGTCGCGCAGAACACGAACCCGTGCTCGTCGGCCATGGCCCGCACGTTGCCCGCGCCGACCTCCCCCTCGCTGCCCAGCAGCCCGTGCCCGTACAGGGCGGGACGTGCGGGCGAGGTGAACGCGGCGCGCGGGATCGTGCACTGGAACGTGGGGATCTGCGTGTTGCCCGGCAGCCGCGCGGGCAGCCCGTCGCTCCCGTAGTGGAACTGCGAGCCGGGGATCCCGCCCGGCAGGTTCAGGTAGCTCGGGACGAGGATCCGCCCCTTGACGACCCGGGCCGTCCGGTCCTCCGGCGGGTTGTCGGTGACCTCGGTGACGGTGAAGCGCGGCGCGCCGTCGCCCAGCCGCCGGAACGAGTCGTCGCGGATGTGCAGCATCCGCTCGGTCAGGCTCCGCCGGCTGGCGACGGTGAAGTCCCACGCCAGATACAGGTCCTCGGTCCCGATCCCGTGCCGGGCCAGGTCGCCGAGGGCCCTGCGGGCGTGCCGCTGCCGCTCGCGCAGCGGGTGGCCCTCGGGCAGCTCGGCGCCGACGACCTGGCCGAACGCCTCACCGGCCGGGATGGTCGCCCCCTGGGAGTCCTTGAGCCGGCGCAGCGCCACCACGTACCGGTGCCCGGCCAGGAAGTTGCGGGCCGGGCGGATGATCAGCGCCCGCCGGTCCGCCCGGGTCGCCTGCGCGTCCAGCTCGGCCCAGTACGGCCAGCGCTCCCCGGTGGCGGTGTCGATGATCACGATGGGGGCGTCCGGGGCCAGCGAACGCCCGATGTCGGTGACCGGCGCGGCCCCGGTCCTGGCCAGGTCGATCCCCGGCACCCGGGTGAGCAGCGGCGAGCCGGGCGAGAACCCGTCCGAGCGGTTCCACTCCGTCGGGTCGACGGCCTTGCCCAGCACGTTCCTGGGCATCGCGGACGCCTTGAACGCCACCCGCCGCCCGGTGTCGGTGGCCGGGTCCGGCACGGTGTACCAGTCGTTCGGGAACGGCAGCATGCACGCCGCCGGATCGACCGGGTCGCAGCCGCGTTCCAGGACCCGGGCCGAGGCCGCCGTCCCCGGGGCCGAGACCAGCCCGAGCACCATCGCCGCCGCCGTGAGCAGACCCCGGACCCTCATCCCGACCTCCCAGGAACGCGAGCGGCCCTCATGTTCCGTCGATCACGGCTCCGGGTCAATGCCCGGCCGGGACTCAGCCGGCGAAGGTGATCTCCACCCGGCGGTTCTTGGCCCGCCCGACGGGGTCGTCCTTGCCGTCCGGGGTGGTGTTCGGCGCCACCGGGGCGGTCTCCCCGCGGCCCTCGGCCTCGATCCGCGCACCGGCCCCGAGCAGGCGGGCCAGTTCCGCCCGCACGGCCTCGGCGCGCCGCCGCGACAGCTCCAAGTTGGCGCCGTCGGAGCCGATGGCGTCGGTGTGGCCGACCACCCGCACCGCCCCGGACGCCCCGCGCAGCCGCGGCGCCAGCCGCTCGATCGTGCGCTTGGCGGCCTCGGTGAGCGTGGCGTCCCCGAACCCGAACAGCACGTCGGTGTTGATCCGCACGGTGACCGTGTCCCCGCCGCCGACCTCCTCCTGCAGCGGGACGATCGACCCGTTCAGGTCGATGTCGTCGATGACGGTCTCGATGCCGGTGACGGACGCGGCGATCTCCTGATCGGTGGGCTCCGGGGCGGCCGCGGCCGCCCCGGGCAGCAGCACGAGCGCCGCCACGACGGCCGGCAGCGTCGCGCGGCCCCTCATCGGCTCACCGGGACGTTGCGGAACGGCCCCCACTCACCGACCATCACGTCCACGGCCGGCACGCTCTCCGGCGGCGCGGCGAAGGTGTAGGTCAGGATGTTGCGCTGGTTGTTGCCCAGCTCCTTGAGGTCCTCGGGCTCCAGTTCCTCGGTGCCGGCCTTGACGACCCGGTGCCGCTTGAGGTTGACGGTGTCCAGCAGCGACGCGTCCAGGGAGTGGTTCCCGTTGAGCCGGTAGAGGGTGGGGGCGGGGGCGCCGGCCGGCACCTGCGGGGTGACCGCCAGCGTGAGCTGGGCGAGCTTGCCCGTCACCCGCAGGTCCACGATGGCGATCTCCACCTTGGCGCCCGGGGCCATCGGCGAGTCGAACGTCTGCTTGACGATCGACCTGCTCGTGTCCACGGCCTCGGCGGGTCCCGTGGCCCCGGCCGCCTCGCCGTCCGATCCCTTGGAGTCGCCGCCCCCGATCGCACAGCCGGTCAGCCCCAGGGCCAGAGCGGCGGCGACGGTCATGATCCGCCACGGTGCACGCACGCCATCATCTCCTCGGTCGGCTTCGTCGGACGTCCGGTCAGATACCGATCATGAGCGGTTTGTTCGGACACGTCACCCGAACCCCACCGGCCCACGGGCCGGCCCGGTTTCCGAAAACACCGGCGCCCGCGCGTTTCCCGAGGACGGGCGGCGGCACCGCGCCATCGACCGAAATGCGAACGAGGGCGGACCGGATCCCGGATCCGGTCCGCCCTCGCCGAAGTCTCCCGCTCAGTCCTTGGGAGCCCTGTCGGCGCTCTCGGCCTTCGCGGTGCCGCGTTCGCGGCCCGCCTCGCCGTCCTCGTCATCGGACGCGGCGGCCTGCTCCCGCTCCCACTCCTGCTGCACCAGGTCGGCCTCCCGGGGGACCTGGATCTTGTTCATCTGCTTGTTCATGGAGCGGATCAGCAGGTAGACCGCCGCGCACAGGGCCAGGAAGACGGCGAAGCCGAGGTAGCCGGGGCTCACGGTCTCGTCGTTGAGCTGGAACTCCTCGTTCCTCGGCTGGGCGAGCAGCAGCGCTACAGACATACCTTCTCCCTGACGCCCGCGAACAGGTCGTCCTCGGGCAGTTCGGTGTCCACCAGGGACCTGGCCAAATGGTAGTCCTCGGTGGGCCATGCCTCGCGCTGCACGTCCAGCGGGCACTTGAACCAGAAGCCGTTGGGGTCGATCTGCGTCGCGTGCGCCAGCAGCGCCTTGTCGCGGGTCTCGAAGAAGTCCGCGCACGGCACCCGGGTGGTCACCGTCCACGGGGACGGGGCGTCCTCCAACCGCTTGAGCCAGTCGCCGTACGGGGACTCCAGCCCGGCCTTCTCCATGGCGGCGTGCAGCGCCTCGAGCCGCTCCTGGTTGAAGGTCATGTGGTAGTAGAGCTTGAGCGGCTGCCAGGGCTCGCCGGTGCCGGGGTAGCGGTCCGGGTCGCCGGCCGCCTCGAACGCCTCCACCGACACCCGGTGGCACATCACGTGGTCCGGGTGCGGGTAGCCGCCCCGCTCGTCGTAGGTGAGCATCACGTGCGGGCGGAACTCGCGCACGATGCGCACCAGCGGCTCGGCCGCCGTCTGGAGCGGCTGCAGCGCGAAGCACCCCTCCGGCAGCGGGGGCGGCGGGTCGCCCTCGGGGAACCCCGAGTCCACGAAGCCCAGCCACTCCTGCCGTACGCCCAGGATGTCGCGGGCCCGCGCCATCTCCTCCTGCCGGACGGCGGCGATGTCCGCCTTGATCTCCGGCCGGTCCATCGCCGGGTTGAGGATGTCGCCGCGCTCCCCGCCGGTGCAGGTGACCACCATCACCTCGGCGCCGTCGGCGACGTAGCGCGCCATGGTCGCCGCCCCCTTGCTCGACTCGTCGTCGGGATGGGCGTGCACGGCCATCAGGCGAAGCGGGCCGTCGTCGCAGGAGCTCCCACCGATCGGTGCGTCGGACACTGCACAGTCTCCCTGTTCGTTGACCAGCGGGGGGTTCGGGTACGGGGCATCCCCCGCGGCAGACGACAATTGTCCCTGACAACACCGGCCGACCGCACGGAGATTCCCGCCATGAGCACCAGCGCCAGCCAGCCCACCGCCGACCGCCGCCGGGGCGGGCGGCTCGGGTACGCGGTGATCGGCGTCGTCGTGGCGATCTGCGCCGTGGGCTGGTCCGTCATCATGGCCAACGCCGGCCGCACCCCGGGGATCGAGCAGCAGACCATCTCCTACCGGGTGCTCGGCGACTCCTCGGTCGAGGTCCGCTGGCAGGTCGCCAAGCCCTCCGACCGGGCGGTGCGGTGCGTGGTGGACGCCGTCGACACCGACTTCGCGGTGGTCGCCCAGCGTGAGGTGGTGGTCCCGGCCGGACGCGCCGCGCTGACCCGTACCGACCTGCTGGAAACGACCCGGCGCGCCACCGCCGCCAGGGTCCGGGAGTGTCGCACGATGTGACCGTCTGGCGGATTGCGGGTGAACGCCGAAGGGAACCTTTACTCTCACATGCGGGATAGGCTTGAGGTTTCGCCCGGCCCGCCAGGTCGGTCCGTCGGAGGCGGGCCGAAGAACGATACGTGTGGACAGAGGAGCATCCGTGACCGAGACCCGTGCTGACAACGTCAACTGGCTCACCCAGGAGGCGTACGACCGGCTCAAGGCCGAGCTGGAGTATCTGTCGGGCCCGGGCCGCATCGAGATCGCGCAGAAGATCGAGGCGGCGCGGGAGGAGGGCGACCTGCGCGAGAACGGCGGCTACCACGCCGCCAAGGAGGAGCAGGGCAAGATCGAGGGCCGGATTCTCCAGATCCAGCACATCCTGGAGAACTCCCAGGTCGGCGAGGCGCCCCGCACCGAGGGCGTGGTCGGTCCCGGCATGACGGTCACGGTCGCGTTCGAGGGCGACGACGAGGAGGTCACCTTCCTGCTGGCCTCCCGCGAGGAGAGCGGCGCCCCCATCGACGTGTACTCCCCCAAGTCCCCCCTGGGCGCCGCCATCAACGGCAAGAAGGTCGGCGAGAAGGCCACCTACACGCTGCCCAACGGGCGCAGCATGACGGTGGAGATCCTGGACGCCACCCCGTACGCCGGGGCCTGACGCGCCGTTCCCCCGGGGGACGACGCCCCCGGACTCCCGCACAGCACGTCCACTCCTGGGCATCCCACGGCCCGCCGGCACCGACCCCGGCGGGCCGTCCGCGTCATCCCCCGGCCCGGGGCCGCCGCCCGCCGGCCGCCGCGGCGGCGTGCACCAGCGGCAGCGTGCGGTACGGGACCTGGGTGGCCAGCGAGATCACCGAGGACGCCCGTTCCACGCCGGCCACCGCCAGCACCCCGTCCAGAACCCGCTGCAGGTCCGCGTTGCTGCGCGCGACGATGCGGCACAGCATGTCGCCCGGCCCGGTGATGGTGTGCGCCTCGATCACCTCGGGGATGCGGGCCAGCCGCTCGGCCACCGGGTCGTGCCCGCCCGGCTGCCTGATCTGCAGGGTGACGAACGCGGTCACCGGATAGCCGAGCGCCGCCGCGTCGATCTCGGGCCCGAACCCGCGGATCACCCCGTCGCGGGCCAGCCGGTCCAGCCGCGCCTGCACGGTCCCGCGGGCCACCCCCAGCCGCCGTGACGCCTCCAGCACCCCGATCCGGGGCTCGGCGGTGAACAGCTCGATCAGCCGCCCGTCCAGCGCATCGATCGTCATGGCCGCCCTCGCAGGTGGTCAGGCTGCACAGATCACCGGCGCTTCTCCCAGCAGTACTGTGCAGATTGTCCAGCGTTTCAAGTCACTATTGCACAGGTTGTAGGGCTGGGCCGACATTGATCGCATGAGCGACGTATTTCCGGTCAAGGGCATGGACGCCGTGGTCTTCGCCGTCGGGAACGCCAGGCAGGCCGCGCACTTCTACTCGACCGCGTTCGGGATGCGCCGGGTGGCGTACCGGGGGCCGGAGACGGGCTGCCGGGACGAGGCGGCGCACGTGCTGGAGTCGGGCGGGGTCCGGTTCGTGCTGCGCGGCCCGGTCCGCGCGGGCACCGACCTGGGCCGTCACGTCGCCGAGCACGGCGACGGCGTGGTGGACCTGTCCATCGAGGTGCCCGACGTGGAGGCCGCCTACAAGCACGCGGTGGCGCAGGGCGCCCGCGGCCTGGAGGCCCCGCACACCGTGGAGGACGAGTACGGCAAGGTGGTGCTGGCCTCCATCGCCACCTACGGCGAGACCCGGCACACCCTGGTCGACCGCTCCAACTACTCCGGCCCCTACCTGCCCGGGTACCAGCCGGCCGAGCCGCTGGTGGAGCCCCCCGCCAAGCGTTTCTTCCAGGCGATCGACCACTGCGTGGGCAACGTGGAGCGCATGGACGAGTGGGTGGACTTCTACCACCGGGTCATGGGCTTCACCGACATGGCCGAGTTCATCGGCGACGACATCGCCACCGAGTACTCGGCGCTGATGTCCAAGGTGGTGGCCGACGGGACGCGCAAGGTCAAGTTCCCGCTGAACGAGCCGGCCACCGGCAAGCGCAAGTCCCAGATCGAGGAGTACCTGGAGTTCTACGGCGGTCCCGGCGTGCAGCACATCGCGCTGGCCACCAACGACATCCTGGCGTCGGTGGACGCCATGCGGGCGGCCGGGGTGGAGTTCCTGGACACCCCGGACTCCTACTACGAGGACCCCGAGCTGCGCGCCCGGATCGGCGAGGTCCGCGTGCCGGTGGAGGAGCTGCAGAAGCGCCGCATCCTGGTGGACCGCGACGAGGACGGCTACCTGCTGCAGATCTTCACCAAGCCGGTGCAGGACCGGCCGACCGTGTTCTTCGAGCTGATCGAGCGGCACGGGTCGCTGGGCTTCGGCAAGGGCAACTTCAAGGCGCTGTTCGAGGCCATCGAGCGCGAGCAGGCGCGGCGCGGAAACCTCTGACAAACGGACACGAAACCCCGGCTCAACGGCGCGCCGGGCGGGGTTTGCGGCGGTGGGCGAATGCCGACGCTGACGGTATGAACCCACCGCCGCACGACCCCGGCTCCAGTCCCGGGCCCGAGGACCGGCCGCCCTGGGACCGGCCGCAGCCCCCGCCGTACGAGCAGCAACCCCCTCCCCCCTATGGAGAGCAGCCCCCGCCGTACAAGGGCGAATACGCAGGTCCCCCGCCCTCGTACGGCTGGGGGCCTCCCCCCGGGCCGGCCGCCGGGCTGGCGAGCCGGTGGGCTCGGCTGGGTGCGGCGCTGGTCGACATCATCCTGGTGGGCGCCGTCATCACGCTGGTGACCTGGCCGTTCCTGGACTACGACCGGATCCTGGAGGGCCCCCGCGGGGAGGAGGTGTTCGTCCCGGCCGGACAGTGGGCGGCCAACTTCCTGGGCGCGTTCCTGGCGTTCCTCTACTACTGGCTGATGACCTACAAGTGGGGGCGGACGCTCGGCAAGATGGCGCTCGGCATCCAGGTCGTCCGGGCCGCCGACGGCGGTGCGGTCACCCAGGGGCAGGCGGCCGGGCGGTCGGCGTTCTACAGCGTGCTCGGCGGCCTGTGCGCGTGCATCGGCCTCATCGACGTGCTGTGGCTGCTGTGGGACGAGCGGCGGCAGTGCCTGCACGACAAGGTCGCCGGGACGGTGGTCCGCAAGATGGTCCCGGGAAGCGTCGACCCCTATGCGGGGCGCTGATCGGCGACGGCGCGGCCCCGGGGAGCCGCCGCCGCGGTTTAGGCTGGGCCCCGTGATGACGGCCGGTAAATCCCGCATTGCCCCCTCGAACGCCTCCCGGGCCACCAGGCGCGGCGCCCTGGCCCTGGGCCTGGCGGCCTCGCTGACGGCGTGCACGATCTCCCTCGACGACGAGCCGCGGCCCGGCGCGACCGGCGCGCCCGCTCCCACCTCGAGCGCGGCGGCGGGGCTGGACAGCGCGGGAGACCCGTACGTCCCGGGCGACGGCAACGGGGGCTACGACGTCCAGCACTACAAGCTGACCCTGGACATCAGGCCCGGCCAGGCCACCGAGCTGAACGGCGTCGCCGAGATCACCGCCAAGGCCGCCCGGCGGCTCGACCGGTTCCACCTGGACCTGACCGGGCTGACGGTCTCGGAGGTGACGGTGGACGGCGCCGCCGCGCGCTGGGAACGGCGGGGCAGCGAGCTGATCATCTCCCCGTCGCGGGCGCCGGCCGCCAACGCCAGGTTCACCGTCAAGGTGCGGTACGCCGGAACGCCCAAGCCGGTCGCCAAGCCCCCGCTGGGCACCTACGGGTGGGTGCGCACCTCCGACGGGGTGTTCGTGGCCTGCCAGCCCAGCGGCGCGCACACCTGGTTCCCGGCCAACGACCACCCGAGCGACAAGGCCACCTTCGAGTTCGTGGTGACCGTCCCGCCGGGCCTGACCGCCATCGCCAACGGGGAGCCGTCCGGCGCCCCGATCGGCGGCGGCTCCGGCGCGCCGAGCACCGGCCCGGGCGGCGGGAACGGCGGCGTGGTGCCGGTCGCGCACCGCCGGGCCGCCCCGGTGACCTGGCGGGTCAGGGAGCCGATGGCGACCTACCTGGCGACCGTCACCGTGGGCCGGTTCAACGTCAGGACCGGCAAGACCCCCAGCGGCATCACCAACATCACCGCCGTCGACCCCGAGGTCCGCACCACCGACCTGGACGCCTTCCACGCCAAGAACGCCGAGATCACCGAGGAGTTCACCGAGCTGTTCGGGCCGTATCCGTTCTCCTCGACCGGCGGGCTGGTCGACAACGCGGAGGTGGGCTTCGCGCTGGAGACGCAGACCCGTCCGGTCTACGGGTCGTTCGGCGCCCAGGAGGGGATCGTGGCGCACGAGATCGCGCACATGTGGTTCGGCGACAGCGTCAGCGTGACCTCGTGGAAGGACATCTGGCTGAACGAGGGGTTCGCCACCTACGCCGAGTGGATCTGGTCCGAGCGGGTCACCGGCGTCTCGCCGCAGCAGCAGTTCGACCAGCTCTACGGGCAGGAGGACAACGACGAGCTGTGGGGCGTGCCGACCGGCGACCCGGGCGCGGAGCAGATGTTCAGCTCCGGCGCCGTCTACACCCGCGGCGCGATGACGCTGCACGCGCTGCGCACCAAGGTCGGGGACGGCACGTTCTTCGAGATCCTCAAGACCTGGACGTCGCGGTACCGGCACTCCAACGCCACCACCGCCCAGTTCATCGCGGTGGCCGAGCAGGTCTCCGGGCGGCAGCTCGACGGGTTCTTCCAGGACTGGCTGTACGAGCGGGGCCGCCCGGCCCGGTAAAGAGCCGACAGCGTCCGGTCTGGCAGGGGTGAACGCCCCGCAAGGGCTGCGGAAAGCTCCGGCGGGTGACCGGGAGGACGATCACCGCGCACCGGCAGGGTGATCGGCGTGAACACTCGCGCCCCATTCGGTAAGACGTCCGTCCGGTTCACCGTCGTGACCGCCGCCGCCACCGCGCTCGCGCTGGCCGCGAACGGCGGGAACGCCGCGACCCAGACCGCCTCCCCCGCCTCCGCCCCCGGATCGCCGACGCCGGCCGCCCCGCCCTCCGGGACGCCGTCGCCGTTCGCCTCGCTGACCGGCGCGGCGGGCTCGGCCGGGCTCGGCGACGAGTACTTCCCGTCGGCGGGCAACGGCGGGTACGACGCCCTGCACTACGACGTCGCGCTCGCCTACCGGAAGGACCGGAGCATCACCGCGGCCTCCGTGATGACCGCCCGCGCGACGCAGGACCTCGGATCGTTCTCGCTCGACTACCGGGGGCCGAAGGTGTCCGGGGTGCTGGTGAACGGGCGGCCGGCCGCGTTCGCCCGCAAGGGTCAGGAGCTGGTGATCACCCCGGACCGGCCGCTGGTGGACGGCCGGACGTTCACCGCCGAGGTCCGGTACGCGGGCCGTCCGCAGTCGCGCAGCAGCAGCGAGCTGGGCTCCTACGGCTGGATCCCCACCCGGGACGGCGTGGTCACGGTGTCCCAGCCGGACGGCACCCCGTCGTGGCTGCCGGTCAACGACCATCCGCTGGACAAGGCCACCTACACGTTCCGGATCACCGTCCCGGAGGGGCTGCGGGCCATCGCCAACGGGCGGCCGGTCGAGCCGCCCGCCCGGCGCGGCAGGTCCGCCACCCACGTCTGGCAGGTGACCTCGCCGATGGCCAGCTACCTGGCGATGATCGCCGTCGGGAGGTTCGAGGTGCGGCAGGCCCGGGCCGGCGGCGTCCAGGTGATCACCGCCGTCGACCCCAGGTACGCCAGGCACGCCGCCAAGCTCGAACGCGACACCATCGCCGCGACCACGTGGCTGGCCGGGCTGCTCGGCCACTACCCGTTCCCCACCGCCGGCGGGGTCATCGACGACCCGCAGCTGCACTACGCGCTGGAGACCCAGGAGCGGCCGGTGTACGCCGGGTTCGCCCCGGCGATGAACTTCGTCGTGCACGAGACGGCCCACCAGTGGTTCGGCAACAGCGTCAGCCTCAAGCGGTGGCCGGACATCTGGCTCAACGAGGGCCTGGCCACGTACGCCGAATGGCTGTGGCAGGAGCACCGCGGCAAGGGGAAGAACACCGCGCAGAAGATCTTCAACCGCTACTACCGGCAGCCCGGCAACTCGGTGATCTTCCGGCCGCCGCCGGGCCGTCCGGGCGCCCGCGAGCTGTTCGGGTACTCGGTCTACATCCGGGGCGCGATGACCGTGCACGCGCTGCGGCAGCGGATCGGCGACCAGGCGTTCTTCCGGGTGCTGCGGGCCTGGGCGGAGCTGTACCGGCACGGCAACGCGCAGACCAACGACCTGATCTCGCTGGCCGAACGGGAGTCCGGCAAGCAGCTCGACCGGCTGTTCACCGTCTGGCTCTACCAGAAGGGCAAGCCCAAGAGCTGGTAGCCGCGCTTGCGCAATCGAGATCGAATTGCGCTTGTGCAGGTCGGGAAGCTGCTGGGAGCTTGTGGGCAAGGCAGGTCCGACCATGCGAGGCGACATTCGATGAGCAGAACTCCCGGCGCTCTGGCCGCGGTCGCGCTGACCGCGGCGGCGGGGCTGGTCGTGTCCGCGGCCCCCGTGAACGCGGCCCCGAAGTTCACCCCCGGCGCCGCCGGAGCCGGTGACCCCTACTTCCCCGACATGGGCAACGGCGGATACGACGTCGCCCACTACGACGTGCGACTGCGGTACTCGGCCGCCGACAAGGGCATCGCCGCCACCACCCGGATCAGGGCCACGGCCACGCAGCACCTGTCCAGCTTCAACCTGGACTTCCTGGGCCCGCTGCGGGTGCACTCGGTGACCGTCGACGGCAGGCCCGCCGCGTTCCGGCGGACCGGGGCGCAGGAGCTGGTGATCACCCCCGCCAAGGGGCTGGTCAAGGGCAGGACCTTCAGGGTCTCGGTGGCCTACTCCGGCGTCCCGCAGAAGATCGAGGACGACGCGCTGGGCGTGTCCGGCTGGGTGGCCACCGACGACGGCGCGGTGGCGCTCAACCAGCCGTTCGGCACCGCGACCTGGATGCCGGTGAACGACACCCCCGCCGACAAGGCCGCCTACACGTTCGCGCTGACCGTGCCGAGCGACCTGCAGGCGCTGTCGAACGGCGACTACGCCGGACGCCGCACCGCGGACGGGCGGACCACCTGGCGGTGGCGAATGCCGCAGCCGATGGCCAGCGAGCTCGCCATGATCGCCATCGGGAGGTACAACATCACCTCCGGGCGCACCCCGAGCCGGATCCCCAACATCACGGCGATCGACGAGAACCTCGACACCGCCGCGGGCCAGGGCGCGGGCTTCCACAAGCTGACCTCCGACGTCACCGAGTGGGGCGCCGACACGTTCGGCAGGTACCCGTTCGGCTCGACCGGCGGCATCGTGGACGCCATCGGGGTCGGGTACGCGCTGGAGACCCAGGGCCGCCCGGTGTACGACCGCAAGGGCCGTCCCGGGGTCAACCCCAGCTCCGCGCTGGTCGCCCACGAGATCGGGCACCAGTGGTTCGGCAACAGCGTCACCCCGGCGTACTGGCGCGACATCTGGCTGAACGAGGGCTTCGCCACCTACACCGAGTGGCTGCACAGCGAGCAGCACGGCGGCGCCACCGCGCAGGAGACGTTCGACGAGGTGTACGCCACGCCCGCCACCGACGGCCTGTGGCAGGTCAAGGTGGCCGACCCCGGACGCGACAACATCTACGCGCACGCGGTGTACGACCGGGGGGCGATGACCCTGCACATGCTGCGCAAGGCGGTCGGGGACGAGAAGTTCTTCGCGCTCGTCCGCGCCTGGTACGCGCAGAACCGCGACGGCAACGTCACCACCGCCGACTTCGTCCGGCACGCCAAGCGGTACGGGAACCCGGCGCAGCTCGACGCGCTGTTCAACGCCTGGATCCACACGACCGGCAAGCCCGCGCTGTGATCTGCCTCCGAACGGGCGCGTCCGGCCTCGGGCGCGCCCGTTCGGCGTCCGGTCAGCTCAGCTTGAGGGTGTAGCCCTTGCGGCGGAGCCGGGCCAGCACGTCCTGGCAGTGGTCCGGGCCGCGGGTCTCCAGGTGCAGCAGGACCTCGGCCTCCTCGACGTGCAGCCGGGCGGCCATCCGTTCGTGCATCACGTCCAGCACGTTCACGCCCAGCTCGGCCAGCTCGCCCAGCAGCGTGACCAGCGCGCCCGGCCGGTCGGTCAGGCGGCACCGCACCACCAGGTAGCGGCCCGCCCCGGCCAGCCCGTGCCGCAGCACCTTCGACAGCAGCAGCGGGTCGATGTTGCCGCCGGACAGCACCGCCACCACCGGCGGCTCGAACGCGTAGGCGTGCTCCAGCAGGGCCGCCACCCCGGCCGCCCCGGCGGGCTCGACGACCTGCTTGGCCCGTTCGAGGCACAGCAGCAGGGCCTGGGAGATCGACTCCTCGGTGACCGTGACCACCGCGTCGACCAGCTCGCTGACCAGCGCGTACGTCAGCTCGCCGGGACTGCCCACACTGATCCCGTCGGCCATGGTGGGGCGCGGCTCGATCCGGATCGGCCGGCCCGCCGCCAGCGAGGGCGGGAACGCCGCCGCCCGCTTGGCCTGCGCCCCCACCACCTTGATCTCCGGTTTGAGCGCCTTGGCCGCCCCCGCCACCCCGGAGATCAGCCCGCCGCCGCCCACCGCGGTCACGATGGTGCGGACCTCGGGCAGCTCCTCCAGGATCTCCAGCGCGATGGTGCCCTGCCCGGCGACCACGTCCCGATGGTCGAACGGGTGGATGAACACCGCCCCGCACTCGTCGGCGTACTCGCGGGCCGCGACCAGGCACGCGTCCACGGTCGGCCCGGGGAACACCACCTCGGCCCCGTACGAGCGGGTCGCCTCGACCTTGGGCAGCGGGGCGCCCTCGGGCATGAAAACGGTGGCCTTGCAGCCCAGCAGCGAGGCGGCCAGCGCCACCCCCTGCGCGTGGTTGCCGGCGCTGGCCGCCACCACGCCCCCGGCCCGCTGCGCCTCGGTGAGCCCGGCGATCCGCACGTACGCCCCGCGCACCTTGAACGACCCGGTGCGCTGCACGTTCTCGCACTTGAGGTAGACCGGACCGCCGATCGCCTCCGACAACACCCGCGACTGCAGCAGCGGCGTCGCCACGATCACGCCGCGCAGCAGCTCCCGCGCCGCACGGACCTCATCGACGCTGACGAGTTCCACGCCGCGAGTGTAAGTCCCCCGCCCCTCCGGGGGGCGCGGGGGTCCTCGCTCAGTCGGCGTTCCAGTAGCGGTCGGCGGCGAAGACGAGGGCGGCGGCGCCGACCAGCCCGGCGGTCTGGCCGAGGGCGGCGGGGACGACGCGGACCTGCCGGGCGAAGTCCATCCGGGCGTGCGCGCGCAGGGCCTCCTCCAGCGGGTCGAACAGCAGCGGGCCGGCCTGCGACAGGCCGCCGCCGACCGAGACGACCTCCAGGTCGCACAGGTGGGCGGCGGAGGCGATGGCGATGCCGAGGGCGCGCCCGGCGCGGTCCATGGCGGCGGAGGCGACCGGGTGGCCGCGGCGGGCGTCCTCGGTCAGCTCCACGCCGGTGACGTCGGTGCGGCCGGGCCGCCAGCCCTGCTCCTGGGCCCAGGCGACCAGGCCGGGACCGCGGGCGATCGCCTCCAGGCAGCCCCGGCCGCCGCACTTGCACGGCGGGCCCGCGGGGTCGACGACGACGTGCCCGATGTGCCCGGCGTTGCCGCTGGCCCCGTCGACCAGGCGGCCGTCGAGGATCAGCCCGCCGCCGACCCCGGTGGACACCACCATGCCCAGCACGTTGCCGCGGCCCCGCCCGGCGCCGCGCCAGTGCTCGCCGACCGCCACGCAGATCGCGTCGTTGTGCACCCGCACCGGCAGGCCCGGGTAGCGCTCGCGGAGCCGGTCGCGCAGCGGGAAGTCCCGCCAGGCGGGGATGTTGAGCGGGGAGACCTCCGCGGACGGCCACCGCATCGGCCCGCCGCAGCCGACCCCGATCCCGGCCAGCGGCGGGTCGCCCGCGTCGGCGACCAGCTTGTCCAGCAGCGCCAGCAGACTCCGCCACAGCCCCTCGGCGTCCAGGTCGACGGGCGTGTGCGTGCGGTCGTGGTGGGCGACCCGCCCGCCGGGCTCGACGAGCGCCGCCGCCAGTTTCGTCCCCCCGATGTCGATCGCCAGCGCGAGCCGTTCCGCCGCGCCGCGCTCGGCGGCCCGCAGCCCTTCGATCGCGGTGGCCTCCCACGTCGCGCGTTCGCTCATGAGCGGGTCGTTCATGAGCGGGCCGCCGGGCCGAACGCCAGGATGGAGGCGGTGAAGCCGTGCACGTGGTTGCGGCCGGAGACCGGGCCGATCTCGCCGGCGGCGAAGAACCCGCCGACCCCGGCCGGGCCGAACGTGCGGCGCAGCAGCTTCACGTCGTGGTCGGAGTTGGGGAACATCGCCCGGCCCCGCCCGTTGCAGGAGAACAGCAGCGCCCCCTCCACCGGGGACAGGTCGAAGCGGTTCAGCAGCTCGGCCAGGTCCTCGTCGGCGGCGCCGGCGTCGCGGACCTGGAAGCGGACGGTGCGGCCCACCTCGACCACGTCGCCGATCGCGATGGCGCCGGTGTCGGTGTCCGCGCCGACCACCCCGCGCACCAGGAAGTCGCCGTGCTCGTGCTCCTCGGCGTACTCGTCCATCGCCACCCCGATGAGCAGGCCGCGGGCGGCCATCTCCTGCTCCTCCTCGGGCAGCGTGAGCACGATCTGCTCCAGCTTCTCCAGCGCGGGCATCCCGGCCAGCTCGTACAGCACGTTCTCGTCGGCCTTGGTCACCACCATGTCCGGGCCGATCGGACGGGCGCCCTGGCTGACCACGGTGGCGGCGGTGACCGGGCCGCCCAGCACCACGCCGACCGCGCCGTCGTCGAACACCTCGTCGTTCAGCAGCAGCCGGGTCCGGCCCGCGCCCAGGCCCCCGGCCAGCCCGCCGACCAGCGGCAGGCCGGGCATCGCCTCGGCGGACCGTTCGACGAACGCGTCCACCGGGAAGCTGTAGGGGTCGGCCAGCAGCATGCCGACCACGTCGTCGTCGTGCCCCTCCGGCATCCCGACCACCACCAGGCGGTCCTCGGCGCGCAGCGTCTCCAGCCGGAACGCCTCCAGCCGGGCCTCGGGCAGCGACCCGGCCCAGGCGCTCACCGCGCTGGTCTCCTCGACCCCGCGGCTGCCGCCGATCACTCCGCTGCCGTTGCAGCCGACCACCACCCGGGCGCCGGCCTCCCGGGCCACCGCGGCGGCCCGCCGGGCGGCCTGCGCCGCGGCGTCGGAGTCCTCGGCGACCATGAACACGCAGACCAGGTCGGGGGGCGCGGTCAGCGGCGCCAGCGCCTGCCGCACCGAGGATTCGGCGGCGCCGGTCAGATCGGGTCCGAGGGCCAGGCCATCACCGAATCGCGCCATCGGCTCCCCCTCCCTCACGTGGTCCCTGATAGCGGGTCATGCCTCGATTCTCCCCGCCCGCGGGCCCGGTACCCAACCACCGGGCGGGGTGTGGCCGGGTCCGCGATCGGCACGACCGGGTGCAGTCCGGCCATCGGCGACGTACTGTCGATCGCGTGTCCCTGACTACGAATGAACCCGCGCCGGCCGACACCACCGTCGGCGCGCTGCGCGCCGACGGTCACGTCCAGCGTTCGGTCAAGGCCGAGATCAGGCACAACCTGCTGGAGCGGCTGCGGTCCGGACGTCCCCGTTTCCCCGGCATGGTCGGGTTCGAGGACACCGTGCTGCCGCACGTGGAGCGGGCGCTGCTGGCCGGTCACGACATGGTGCTGCTCGGCGAGCGCGGCCAGGGCAAGACCCGGCTGATCCGGACCCTGGCGGGGCTGCTGGACGAGTGGACCCCGGTGGTGGCGGGCTGCGAGATCAACGACCATCCGTACGCCCCGGTGTGCGTGCGCTGCCGGCGGCTGGCCGCCGAGCTGGGCGACGAGCTGCCGGTGACCTGGCGGCACCGCGACGAGCGGTTCGGCGAGAAGCTGGCCACCCCGGACACCAGCGTCGGCGACCTGATCGGCGACGTGGACCCGATCAAGGTGGCCGAGGGCCGCACGCTGGGCGACCCGGAGACGGTGCACTTCGGGCTGGTGCCGCGCACCAACCGGGGGATCTTCGCCATCAACGAGCTGCCCGACCTGGCCGAGCGGATCCAGGTGTCGCTGCTGAACGTGCTGGAGGAGCGGGACGTGCAGATCCGCGGCTACGCGCTGCGGCTGCCGCTGGACGTGCTGCTGGTGGCCAGCGCCAACCCCGAGGACTACACCAACCGGGGCCGGATCATCACCCCGCTCAAGGACCGGTTCGGCGCCGAGATCCGCACCCACTACCCGCTGGCGCTGGACGACGAGCTGGACCTGATCCGGCAGGAGGCCGCGGTCGCCGAGCTGGGCGCCGAGGTGCCCGACCACCTGCTGGAGGTGATGGCCCGGTTCACCCGGCTGGTCCGCGACTCCACCGCGGTGGACGCCCGGTCGGGCGTGTCGGCCCGGTTCGCCATCGCCGGGGCGGAGACCGTCGCCGCGGGCGCGGTGCGGCGGGCGGCGCTGACCGGCGAGCAGGACGCGGTGGCGCGGGTGTGCGACCTGCCCGCCGTGGTGCCGACGCTGATGGGCAAGGTCGAGTTCGAGGTCAGCGAGGAGGGCCGCGAGCAGGAGGTGCTGGAGCACCTGCTGCGCCGGGCCACCGCCGAGACGTTCCGCCGGACGCTGGGCGGCGCCGACCTGTCGGGGCTGCTGGACAAGTTCGACCAGGGCGCCGTCGTGGAGTCCGGGGAGCTGGTCCCGGCCGCCGAGCTGCTGCGCCGGGTGGGGCAGGTGCCCGGGCTGGCCAAGATCGTGCAGCGGCTGGGGATGTCCGGCGAGTCGCCGGGGCAGGCCGCCGCCGCGCTGGAGTTCGCGCTCGAGGGACTGTTCCTGACCCGCAGGCTGTCCAAGGACGTCACGCCGGACGGCCAGGGCGGGACGGCCACCTACCGCACGTAGGGAGAGATGAGGGAGCCGGAGGCGCGCGGCGCCGGTCTGACGAGGAGCGCGCGGAGCGAGGAACGAGCGAGCACGCGACGAGGAAGACCGGTGCCTCAGGGCGCGCCGCAGGCGACCGGGGGGTAGGCATGAGTCGTTATCGCTACGGGCGTTACCAGGACGGGCCGGATCCGCTGGCGCCGCCGTACGACATCCGGTCCGCGCTGGACGCCATGGGCGACTCGGTGCTGGAGGGCACCACCCCCGGCGAGGCGCTGCGCGAGCTGCTGCGCCGGGGGCTGCCCGGGCAGGACGGCCAGCGCGCCCGGCGCGGCCTGGAGGACCTGCTGCGGCAGGTCCGGCAGCGCCGCCGGGAGCTGCGCGACCGGGGCCGGCTGGACGGCACGCTGGAGCAGGCGCGGGCGCTGCTGGACACCGCGATCGGGCAGGAGCGCGCCGAGCTGTTCCCCGACCCCGGTGACGAGGCCCGGCTGCGCGAGGCGGAGCTGGACACGCTGCCGGCCGACACCGCGCAGGCCGTCCGGCGGCTGTCGGACTACGACTGGCGGTCGGACGCGGCCCGCGCCACCTTCGAGGAGCTGAAGGACCTGCTGCGGCGCGAGGTGCTGGACGCCCAGTTCCAGGGCATGCGGCAGGCGCTGGCCGATCCGGACCCGCAGGCGATGCAGCGGGTCAAGGACATGATGGCCGCGCTCAACGACATGCTCGACGCCGACGCCAGGGGCGAGCACACGCAGGCCGACTTCGACGAGTTCATGCGCGAGTACGGGGACTTCTTCCCCGACGACCCGCAGAACCTGGAGGAGCTGGTCGACTCGCTGGCGCGGCGGGCGGCGGCGATGGACCGGCTGATGGCCTCGCTGAGCCCCGAGCAGCGCGAGGAGCTGGCGGCGCTGATGGCGCAGGCCATGGAGGACGCCGGGCTGGCGATGGAGATGACCCGGCTGGGCGACGCGCTCCGCGCCCGCCGTCCCGACCTGGGCTGGGGCCGTCCGGAACGGATGACCGGGGAGGACCCGCTGGGCCTGGGCGACGCCACCACCGCGCTGGCGGAGCTGGCCGACCTGGCCGAGCTGGAGGCGGCGCTGGCGCAGGACTATCCGGGCGCCCGGCTCGACGACGTCGACGAGGAGGCGGTCCGCCGGGCGCTGGGCCGGCAGGCCGTCGACGACCTGGCCGAGCTGCGCCGCATTGAGAAGGAACTGGAACGCCAGGGCTACCTGCAGCGCAGCAACGGGCGGCTGGAGCTGACGCCCAAGGCGGTGCGGCGGCTCGGGGAGACCGCGCTGCGCCGGGTGTTCGCGCAGATCGACGGCGGCCGGCGCGGTGACCACGACCAGCGGGACGCCGGGCAGGCCGGCGAGCTGACCGGGTCGTCGCGCCAGTGGCGGTTCGGCGACGAGCAGCCGCTGGACGTGGTCCGCACCGTGAGCAACGCCATCCGCCGGAACGCCGCCGCGCCGGCCGGGGACCGTTCGGTGCGGCTCAGCGTGGACGACTTCGAGGTGCTGGAGACCGAACGGCGCACGGCGGCGGCGGTGTGCCTGCTGGTGGACCTGTCGTACTCGATGGTGCTGCGCGGCACGTGGGGGGCGGCCAAGCAGACGGCGCTGGCCCTGCACACCCTGGTGGCCAGCAAGTACCCGCAGGACGCCGTCCAGATCATCGGGTTCTCCAACTACGCCCGGGTGCTGCACCCGACCGAGATGGCGGGGCTGGACTGGGACATGGTGCAGGGCACCAACCTGCACCACGCGCTGATGATCGCCGGGCGGCATCTGGACCGGCATCCGGACTTCGAGCCGGTGGTGCTGGTGGTCACCGACGGTGAGCCGACCGCCCATCTGCGGCCGGACGGGCGTTCGCTGTTCGACTATCCGCCGTCGCACGAGACGCTGGTGCTGACCCTGGCGGAGATCGACAAGATGACCCGGCGGGGGGCCACCCTCAACGTGTTCATGCTGGCCGACGACCACCGGCTGGTGTCGTTCGTGCAGGAGGTGGCGCGGCGCAACGGCGGCCGGGTGTTCGCCCCCGACGCCGGCCGGCTCGGCGAGTACGTGGTCAGCGACTACCTGCGCATACGACGTGGCGGAAAGTGACGGGACGGGCGCGATCCACAGGGTAGGTTCGTGGCCATGTCGACCTCCGATCGCCTTCTGCTGATACTGCACATCGGGTTCGCCATCTTCACGCTGGGGCCGCTGACCGCCGCGACCATGGCCACCCCCCGCTACATCCGGCGGCGCGACCCCCGGGTGCTGCGCTACCTGAACCGCGCCACCCGCATCTACGGGCTGGGGGCGCTGGGGATCTTCCTGTTCGGGCTGTTCCTGGCCGGGGGGCGGTTCGACGAGGTGTGGCTGTCGGCGTCGATGACGTTGTTCATCGTCGCGCTGGTGCTGCTGGTGATCGTGGAACGCGACCAGCGCAAGGCGATCCATCGGGTGGAGGTGGCCGTCGCCGAGGACCGCACCGTCGCGGCGGAGGAGGCCGCCCGGCCCCACCATGAGGGGGCCGAGCAGGGGACGGCCGCAGAGGCCGGGAACGTCGCGCAGGTGGAGCGCGGCCGGATCGCCGCGATCTCGGGTGTGGTCGCGCTGCTGTGGCTGGTGATCCTGGTGCTGATGGTCTGGAACGGATGAGCGCCTAGCGTCCGACCGTCCGGTCGATCCAGCGGGCCATCGCGTCGAAGCGGGCGGGGTCGCGCAGCAGCGCCCCGCCGTGCGCGTTGCCCGGGAGGACCTGCACGGTGGCCTGCACCCCGGCGGAGTTGAGCACGCTGGCCAGCATCCTGCCGTGCACGGCCGGGACGAACTCGTCCGCGCCGTGCATCAGCAGCATCGGGGCGTCCCCCGTCCCGGCGTGGCTGGTGGGGGAGGCGTCCTCCATCCGTTCGAAGCAGGCGGTGTCGGCGTCCGGCGCCTCCGGGTCGCAGCCCAGCAGTTCGCGCACCGCCTGGCGGAGCCTGCGGCGCGGGCGGTCGGCGCCCGGGACCACGCCGTCGTGGTAGGCCCGCTCGAGGGAGACCACCGGGGACAGCGCCACGACGCCGCGGACCCGCGCGCCGCCCTCGCCCAGGGTGCCGAGCTGGGTGGCCAGGTGACCGCCCGCCGAGGAGCCGACGACCACGATGCGGTCCGGGTCGAGGTTCCACCGGCGGGCGTTCCGCTTGATGTAGGCCAGCGCGGCGGTCAGGTCGGCGCGCTGCGCTGGCCACCGGGCGGGGATGAGCCGGTAGTTGGCGGCGAACACCACGTAGCCGCGGCCGGCCAGCTTGCGGGCGGCGTACCTCCAGTCGGACTTGTCACCGGACCGCCAGTAGCCGCCGTGCACCACCAGGACGCCTGGGCGCCGCCGGTCGGCGTCGTGCCAGTAGGCGTCCAGCCGCTGCCGCTCGGCGGGGCCGTAGGCGTAGGTCCGGGTGTTCGGCAGCTCGGGGGTGATCATGACGGCCCGTGCGGTGACGGTGCCGTCCGAGGCCGGCGGCCGGGCGGATGGCGGCGCGGTCGTGGACGGCGGCGCGGTCGCGGGCGGCGACGGCCGCGTGCCCGCCTCGGCCGGGACGACCGCGGCGGACAGCGTCACCGCGGCCAGCGCCGTTCCGTAGACCATCGCCTTGCGCACCGATGCCACCTCCGAGCGGAAACCCAACGGAGATTTTGACATGTCCGGGCGCCGGCATGGATCTTGTCCCGCGAACCCGCCGGTCAGCCCAGCGCCTGCCGCAGGTCCTCCAGCAGGTCCTCGGCGCTCTCGATGCCGACCGACAGCCGGACCAGGTCGTCGGGGACCTCCAGCGGCGACCCGGCCGCCGACGCGTGGGTCATCCTGGCCGGATGCTCGATCAGCGACTCCACGCCGCCCAGCGACTCGCCGAGGGTGAACAGCCTCGTCCGCTCGCACACCCGCAGCGCCGCCTCGGCCGACTCCATCCGGAACGAGACCATCCCGCCGAACGCCTTCATCTGCTTGGCGGCGATCTCGTGGCCCGGATGGCCGGGCAGCCCCGGGTACAGCACGGTGCGCACCGCCGGGTGGGCGGTGAGCATGTCCACGACGGCGGCGGCGTTGGCGCAGTGCCGGTCCATCCGCACACCGAGCGTCTTGATGCCGCGCAGCGTCAGCCAGGAGTCGAACGGCCCGGCGACCGCGCCCATCGCGTTCTGGTGGAAGGCCAGCCGCTCCCCCAGCTCGGCGTCGGAGGTCACCAGCGCGCCGCCCACCACGTCGGAGTGACCGCCCAGGTACTTGGTGGTGGAGTGCACCACCACGTGCGCGCCCAGCGTCAGCGGGCGCTGCAGGTACGGCGAGGCGAACGTGTTGTCGACCACCAGCAGCACCCCGTGGTCGCGGGCGACGGCGGCCAGCCCCTCGATGTCGGCGATGCCCAGCAGCGGGTTGGTGGGCGTCTCCACCCAGATCGCCTTGGTCTCCGGCCGCACGGCCGCCCGGACGGCGTCGAGGTCGGCCAGCGGCACCGGGTCGTAGGCCACGCCCCACCGCTCGTACACCTTGGCGAACAGCCGGTAGGTGCCGCCGTAGGCGTCGTTCGGCACGATGACGTGGTCGCCGGGCACGCAGACGGTGCGCAGCAGCGCGTCCTCGGCGGCCAGGCCGGAGGCGAACGCCAGCCCCCGCACGCCGCCCTCCAGCGCCGCCAGGCACTCCTCCAGCGCCGTGCGCGTCGGGTTGGCCGACCGGCTGTACTCGTATCCTCCGCGCAGGCCGCCCACGCCGTCCTGCTTGTAGGTGGAGACCTGGTAGATCGGGGGGACCACCGCGCCGGTCGTCGGGTCGGGTTCCTGTCCCGCGTGGATGGCCAGGGTCTCGAATCCCCGGTGAACGTCGTTGTCCATGAAACACGAGGCTAATGCCCCTGCGCCCCTCCTGGAGGAGGAGGGCATCCCCCGCAGGTATCAGCGACGATTTCCCCGCCGCGGCCGAATCGCCCGAAGGATCTGGTCCGTACCGTCTTGGGGGTAATCACACAGATCCCATGTTCCAAGGAAGGCGCGGATGTTCGCTGCACTGGCACGCGTCGTCGTAAGACACCCGTGGTGGACGATAGCGGCCTGGCTGGTCGCGGCCGTCGCCATCATCGGGCTGTCCCCCGAGCTGAAGACCGAATCCGACCAGAGTGAGTTCCTGCCCTCGAAGTACGAGTCGGTGCAGGCCATGGAGATCGCCCAGCGGGCGTTCCCGCAACAGGCCGAGCTGAACGCGCTGATCGTGGTGCAGCGGGCCGACGGACGGCCGATCACTCCGGCCGACAGCGCGAAGATCGCGCAGGCCGCGCAGACCATGACGGCGAACGTCAAGAAGTACGCCACCGTCCAGGGCTTCGTGACCAACGAGCAGGCGGTGGCGCCCAACAAGTCGATCCAGCTGATCACCGTGCCGATGAAGACGGCGGCCGGGACGGAGGAGACCAAGGCCCAGTCCAAGGCGATCAAGGACATCCGCACCGACCTGCCCAAGGCGCTGGGCTCCGGGCTGGAGGCCAAGGTCGGCGGTGAGATCGCCGCCTGGGTGGACAACGAGGACTCCTTCGCCCAGGCCTTCGCGATCGTCAGCATCGCCACGTTCGTACTGATCATCGGACTGATCCTGCTGATCTTCCGGGCGCCGCTGGCGGCGGTGCTGCCGATCCTGGTGATCATGGCCGCCGAGCAGGTGTCGATGGGCTTGATCGGCGCGGCGTCCAAGGTGCTGGACTTCTCCGGTGACGACAGCCTGCAGATCATCCTGACCGTGGTGATGTTCGGCGTCGGCGCCGACTACTACCTGTTCCTGCTGTTCCGCTACCGGGAGCGGCTGCGCGCCGGCGAGGACAAGAAGACCGCCCTGATCAGCGCGGTGGAGCGGGTCGGCGAGGTGATCACCTCGGCGGCGGCGGCGATCGCGGTGACCTTCCTGGTGCTGATGCTGGCCTCGTTCGGGATCTTCTCCGCCTGGGGTCCGTCGCTGGCCATCGGCGTGGTGATGATGGGCATCACCTCGCTCACGCTGTTCCCGGCGCTGCTGTCGCTGCTGGGCACCGCGGTGTTCTGGCCGTCGAAGTCGTGGAAGAAGCAGCCCAGGGGCGCCATGGCGGGCCGGCTGGGCACGCTGGTCGGCAGGCGGCCCGCGGTGGTCGCGCTGGCCTCGGCCGCCCTGCTGGCGGCGCTGGCCGCGGGCGCGTTCAGCTTCAAGTCCGACTACGACTTCCAGGCCAGCTTCCCGCAGGACACCGAGTCCGCCCAGGCCACCAAGGACATGCAGAAGGGCTTCCCGGCCGGGCAGACCACCCCGGTCGAGGTGATCGTGCGGTCCACCGACGGGCAGCCGCTCACCCCCGCCGAGCTGAACGCCTTCGGGCAGCAGGCCAGGTCGCTGGAGGGCGTGGGCGCGGTGCAGCCCGCCGAGATCAGCAAGTCCGACCCCACGGTCGGCCGGGTCAACCTGATCCTGGACGGCAACCCCAACAGCAACGAGTCCATCAACCTGCTCAAGGACGACCTGGGCCCGGCGGTGCACGACATCGCCCCGCAGGGCACCGAGGTCAAGGTCGGCGGCGCCACCGCGGCCTACGGCGACATCAACCGGGTGGTCAACCGCGACCTGTCGGTGATCCTGCCGGTCGCCGGGGTGCTGATCGCGCTGATCCTGCTGGCGCTGCTGCGCTCGGTGGTGGCCCCGATCTACCTGGTCCCGGCGGTGCTGCTGGGCTTCGCCGCGACCCTGGGCTCGGCGGTGTACGTCTTCCAGGGCCTGATGGACAAGCCCGGGGAGATCTTCCATCTGCCGATCATGCTGTACCTGTTCGTGCTGGCCATCGGGACCGACTACAACATCCTGATGACCGCCCGGCTGCGCGAGGAGGCCAGGGCGGGCAACGAGCCGCGCAAGGCCGCCGCCCTGGCCGTCGAGCACGGCGGCCCGACGGTCGCCGCCGCCGGGCTGATCCTGGCCGGCACCTTCTCGGTGATGCTGCTGGCCCCGGTCTCGATGCTCCAGCAGATGGGCTTCTCCATCGCCCTCGGCATCGCCCTGTCGGCGTTCGTGATGTCCATCTTCCTGGTCCCGGGCATCACCGCCCTGCTCGGCCACAAGGCATGGTGGCCCGGCCACGCCGACGAGCCCAAGAAGGACCAGGCCCCCGGCGACCCCTCCCTCACCAAGGAGCCGGCGGCCCGGCACTAGAACGTCAGGTCACGGGGGCGATCGTTTCCAGCCGCCCACGCCCGGAGCCGCCCCCGTGACCTGACCCGCCCAACCGATGAGGGCCCGCACCCGCGGGCCCTCATCCCTTTCTCCGCCCCCTCACGTCGAGATCGGACCGACGACAGGACGGCACGAGAACGACAGGCCCACCGCGCGGCCGGGAAGATCGAACGGCCCGGCCCAGGGCAGAAGTAAAGACGTTTCAAATCCGCCCACAACAAGACTTAGACCAGGCGCCGAGCCTCATGGACTAGTGTGGCCATATATGGACCCCCGGGTCGCGGAGCGTGAAACTGTCGCGGTGCATCCGCCTGCGCTCCCATGATCAGTCGACAACAAGGGGGCTTCTGATGTTGAGGACCACAGTTCCCACGCATCGGACGCACACCAGCTCCGTTGCGGCGATAGTCATGACGATACTTGCCCTCACGGCCGCCTGCGTGTCGGTGGAGACCGGCGGGAACACCCCTTCGCCGTCGCCTTCGAGCAATGGCGACGACATCATCGGCAGCTGGACCGGTAACTGCGCCGGGACGGAGAACCTCGAATTCCGCAATGACGGGACCCTCGTCATGGACGGGGACGAGGTTCGCTGGTTCAGACGTGACAGCAGGACCATGGTCGTCACCACCGATGACGACACCACACATGTGGTCGACTTCAGGGTCGAGGGCGACCGGCTCGCGTTAACCGGCGACCTGCTGTCCTCGTGCACCCTCACTCGAGGAGCGGCGAAGAGCATTCATACGCCCACCCCTTCACCCGAGGCGCCGAACGAACCCGAGGAGCCGAGCGAGCCCGCGCCGGCTCCCGACCCGTGCCCGTCGACGGTCGCGGCGGAACTGCCGCCCGGCGCGGGCCCGGGGAGCACACTGATCGCGGCATATCTTTCCGCCGACTTCGAGATCACGCTGTGCTCTGACGCCACCGGGCAGGTTTATTACCATGGGGCCGGCCGGGTCAGCGGCAACTCGATCACGCTGCCCGCACAGTACGAGAATGGAGCTTATATGGCACAGGACGGGAGCTACCTGTACCAGGTCAGGGATCAGAGAATCATGGTCACGAATGACGGAGAGGTGCTCGTCGACCAGCCGTTGGAGCGGATTTCCTAGCAAAGAACCAGAGCCTTCGACCCGCTCTCGGCCAGTGCGAGCGGCCACGACTTCACCGGGCTGTTGCTCCCGGCTCGGCGGAAAGGGAACGAAAGGCAGTGCGAGCGCCCCCCGAGGCGTTCGCCGATGTGTTCACGGTGGTGGTCGGTCAGGGGTTGAGAGTGTGCAGCAGTTTCTGGAAACCGTCGTGCACCTCGGCCTGGAAGCCGACGAAGAAGCGGTTGGCGAGGGGGACGGCCCAGCGGGCGGTGGTGGCGGCGTTGAAGACCAGCAGGGTCACCCGGGTGCCCTGGTCCCCGGGTGACAGGTGGTACTCGGCCCGGTACCACCAGCCGCCCTGGACCACGATGAGCCCGTCCTCCGTTCGGGCGCCCTCCAGGAGTTCGAGCAGCCTGCGTCGCACGTCCGCGATGGGCGCCGCCACGTGGCCGGTCGCCTCGGCGAGCGGCTTCACGACGCCACGCCGGGAACGGGAGTGCGGAGGGTCTTCTGGAAGGAGCCGAAGCGCCAGCCCTTCCCCTGGCGCACCGCGGTGAGGGTGATCACGGAGTCCCGGTCGCCGCCGCCGGACGTCACGACGACCGCGACGTCCGAGGTGAGGAAGCGGATCCTGGGGGTGTCCCGGATGGCCAGGCGCGATCCCCTGGCCGGTCCCGCGAACAGATCCCGGTGGACCGCCTCGATCGCGGCGCGGCCGGTCATGTTCTGGCCGGACCAGGTGATGTAGTCGGCGTCCTCGACGAACAGCCCGGCGTAGGCGGCGGCGTCGCCGTCGTTCCAGGCCTCGACCAGGCGCTCCAGCGACTCCAGAACGGCCGCTTCTTCGAACATCTCGTCCTCCTCGAGGTCGTTGCCCGCCGGGACGGCGGCCGGTTCAGTCCCCGCCCTCCCCTCCGGGTGTCTCCGCCGACGGGTCGGGCCAGCTCAGCTCACCCGAGCGCAGGTCCTCCAGGACGCCGCGCACCCAGGCGAGTTCGGCGGTGTGCAGGGCCCGTGCGTACTCGGTCTCCAGGAGCAGGACCCTGGGCAGGTCGAGCGTCGCGAGGGCGGCCTCGGCGGCGGCGACCGCCCCTTCCAGGGCGGCGGCACGCGCCTGCAGGTAACGGGCGGCCTCGGCGGGCGGGAGGACGCCGATCAGGGAGGTCGCCGTGTACATGGCGCTGGTGTCGGGGTCGAGGCGTTCCATCATCCGCCGCAGCCGGTGCACCAGTTCGCCGCGGCCCTCGTCGGTGATCCGGTAGATGGTGCGCTCCGGCCCCCTGCCCTCCCGATCGGTCCCCACCGCCTCGATCAGCCCGTCCCGGGCCAGGCGGTCGACGGCGTGGTACAGGCTGCGCGGCAGGCCCGAGATGTAGTCCTTGTGGGTGTCCACGATGAACCGGTGCATCTGGTAGGGATGCCGGGGCCGTTGCAGCAGGAACGCCAGCACGGTCGTCCCGACCAGATCCCATCGCCCCATCGCGCCTCCCAGCTATGGCAAGTTGCACTATAGCAAACTGCCATAGCAACCCGGGGCCGTTCAGGGGACGGCGGCGGTCCAGAAGCCGGCGAGCAGGGCGTTGAGTTCGGCCGGGGCGTCCACGTGGGGGTAGTGGGCGGCGCCGGGGACGGACACGTGGCGGGCGCCGATCCGGTCGGCGGTGATGCGGGCGCAGGCCATGAGCGGCACTCCACCGTGTTCCCGGTAGGGGGCGGGGGCGGTCTCCCAGGTTCCGGAGACGACCAGTTTGGGGAACGCGGCGGCGTTCAGGGCGGGCAGCGGGATCCCGGCCTCCCAGCACACGCGCTCGCGCATGGCGGTGGAGACGGCGCGCAGCCGCCGCGGGGTCGGCTCCAGCGGCGGCATGCCGGTCGAGCCGGCGACGGCCCGCAGCCACTGCTCGGGCGTCATCTGCGGAAGGTCGGCGTAGGCGGCGCGGTTGGCGCGCAACGCCGCCGCCACGGCCGGATCGTCGGCCGCCGCCTGGTAGCAGCCGGGTTCGATCAGCGTCAGCGACCGCACCGCCTCGGGGCGGCGGGCCGCCGCGAGCATCACCCCCACCCCGCCGTAGGAGTGGCCCACCAGGTGCGCCCCGTCACCGAGCAGTTCGGCGATGTCGTCGGCGTCGGCCAGATAGTCACCGGCGAACGCCTCCCCGGCGTCCGGGCTGTCGCCGTACCCGCGCCGGTCCACCAGCAGCAACCGGAAGCGGCCGGCCAGCGGGCGCTGCGCGGCGAACCCGAACACCGGGTCGTCGCCCCAGGCGGTGGAGCCGTGCACGAAGATCACCGGCGGTCCGGCGGTCTCCGCGCCCAGCGCGGTCACGTGCACACGGCCCGACAGCGGCCCGTTCGCCCGGAAGACCCGTACGGCGGCGGAGGGGGACATGGGCACTCCTTAAACATCGTTCAATGACCCTGAACGTTGTATAGGAGTGCCGAACGAGCCGCGTCAACCCCGGTACGGTGACCTTCGTGCCGACCTCAGACCCCTCCGCCGGATCGGTGTGGCTGCGTCCCGAGCGCCCGCCGCGCGACCGGCGGCTCGACCGCGGCCGGATCGTCGCCGCCGCCGTCGCCGTGCTGGACGCCGAGGGCCACCGGGGCCTGTCGATGCGCCGGATCGCCGCCGATCTCGGAGTGACCGCGGGCTCGCTGTACTGGTACGTGAACGGCAAGGACGACCTGCTGGAACTGGCGCTGGACCACGTGCTGGGAGAGGTGCGGGCCGACCCCGAGGAGCCGGACTGGCGGCGCGCCCTCGGCGACCTGGCGCGCTCCCAGCGCGCGATGCTGCTGCGCCACCGGTGGGTGCTGCCGGAACTGGCCGTCCGCCCCAACCTGGGGCCGAACGCGCTGGCGCTGGCCGAGACCGGGCTGGGGCTGCTGGCGCGGGCCGGTTTCGCCGACGCCGACCTGGACGCCGCGATGGCGGCGCTCAACGATCACGTGGTCGGCGCGGTCATCGCCGAGATCTCCTGGCGGGACGCGCTGGCGCGGATGAGGGACACCGGGACCGGCTGGGCCGAGCAGGCCGCCGACCACCTGCGCCGGGTGTCCGAACGCCATCCGCTGCTGGCCCGCCGGATGGCCGCGACCCGCGAGATCGACGTGGAACGCGAGAGCGTGCGGCGGTTCGAGTTCGCCCTGCAGTGCCTGCTGGACGGGCTGGCCGCACGCCGCCCGCGATGACTCCGGCCCCGGGCCGGGGGCGACCGCGATCACCGGGGCGCCGCTCCCGCAGATCCACCGCAGGCGCCGCGGTCGCGGACGCCGACGCACCCCGACCCGCCCGAGTGGAACGGACGTGCCCGTTCCACTCGGGCGGCGGGACGCGTCCGGTCAGCTCGCCAGGTGGCTGAGGATGTCCTGACGGGTGAGCAGGCCGGTGGGCTTGCCGTCGTCCAGGACGACGACGGCGCCGGACTTCTCCAGGACGGCGACGGCCTTGCTGACCGGATCGCCCGCGCCGATCATCGGCAGGGGCTCGGCCATGTGCTCCTCGACCCGGTCGGGGAGCTTGGCGTGGCCGCCGACCAGCGCGGTGAGCAGGTCCTTCTCACGGATGGCGCCGACCACCTCGGCGGCCATGACGGGCGGCTCCTCCTTCATGACGGGGAGCTGGGAGACGCCGTACTCGCGCATGATCCCGATGGCCGTCTCCACCGTCTCGTACGGGTGGACGTGGACGAACGCGGGCAGGCCGGAGTTCTTGCCGGCCAGCACCTCGCGGACGGTCGCCTCCTCGGTGGGCGCGGACAGGAAGCCGTAGCTGGCCATCCAGTCGTCGTTGAAGATCTTGGACAGGTAGCCGCGTCCGCCGTCGGGCAGCAGCACCACGACGACGGCGTCGGGCTCGGCACGGCGGGCCACGTCCAGGGCCGCCACCACCGCCATCCCGCAGGACCCGCCGACCAGCAGGGCCTCCTCGCGGGCCAGCCGCCGGGTCATGGTGAACGAGTCCTTGTCGGAGATCGCGATGACCTCGTCGCAGATCGTCCGGTCGTAGGTGGCCGGCCAGATGTCCTCGCCGACGCCCTCGACCAGGTAGGGGCGGCCGCTGCCGCCGGAGTAGACCGAGCCCTCGGGGTCGGCGCCGATGATCTTCACCCGGCCGCCGGAGACCTCCTTGAGGTAGCGGCCGGTGCCGCTGATGGTGCCGCCGGTGCCGATGCCCGCCACGAAGTGGGTGATGCGGCCCTCGGTCTGCTCCCAGATCTCCGGGCCGGTGGTCTCGTAGTGCGAACGGGGGTTGTCGGGGTTGGAGTACTGGTCGGGCTTCCAGGCCCCGGGGATCTCGGCGGCCAGCCGGTCCGACACCGAGTAGTAGGAGTCGGGGTGGTCGGGGGCGACGGCGGTGGGGCAGACCACCACCTCGGCGCCGTACGCCCGCAACACGTCGATCTTGTCCTGGGCCACCTTGTCGGGGCAGACGAACACGCAGCGGTAGCCGCGCTCCTGCGCCACGATCGCCAGGCCCACCCCGGTGTTCCCGCTGGTCGGCTCGACGATGGTGCCGCCGGGCCGGAGCCTGCCGTCCCGCTCGGCGGCTTCGACCATCCGGACCGCGATGCGGTCCTTCACCGAGCCGCCGGGATTGAAGTACTCGACCTTGGCCAGCACCTGTGGGGCCAGTCCCTCGGTCACCTTGCGCAGCCGAACGAGCGGGGTGTCGCCCATCAGCTCGGTCAGCGAGTCATGTACACGCACGATCGACGTCCTTGTCGGATTCCTGCCGCGAATGTGCGTCGCGCTCTCATTGCACTCGTGTTCAACAGAGCTGCAACGACGCATCGTCGGATAAATTCTCTAACCAGACGGTATCCGACGACGGCGTTCGGGGGGATCGGACCTCCACACACTGATCACACCGCGTGACGACACGGCGGGGAACGGGGCGGGTGAGCGATGCTGAGGGCGCGCACGGCACGGCGGATCGCGACGGCGGCGGTGTACGGCGGCGGTGGGATCACGGCGTTGGGCGGGTTGACGTTCGGTCTGCTGGTCGCGGAGGCCAAGATGGCCCGCCGGATCATCCAGGCCACCCCGAACGGCGATCCGCCGGTGGCCGACGGGGTGTACGGGGCCCGGCTGCCGGGCGAGCCGATCTCGTTCGCGGTGCTGGGCGACTCCACCGCCGCCGGGCTGGGCGTGCACCGGCCCGACGAGACCCCCGGCGCGCTGCTGGCCACCGGGCTGTCGGCGATCGCCGGCCGACCGGTGCGGCTGACCAACGTGGCGCGTTCCGGATCGCGCAGCGAGGCGCTGGAAGGGCAGGTCACCCAGGCGCTGACGGCCCGTCCGGACATCGCGGTGATCATGATCGGGGCCAACGACGTGACCGCCCGGATCCCCCCGGCGACCTCGGTGCGGCATCTGGACAACGCGGTGCGCCGGCTGCTGGCCACCGGCTGCAAGGTGGTCGTCGGCACCTGCCCGGACCTGGGCTCGGTCGAGCCGCTGATGCAGCCGCTGCGGTGGATCGCGCGGCGCGCCAGCCGGCAGCTGGCCGCCGCGCAGACGATCGCGGTGGTCGAGCGGGGCGGCCGGACGGTGTCGCTGGGCGACCTGCTGGGCCGGGAGTTCGCCGCCGACCCGCGGGAGATGTTCTCCTCCGATCGTTACCATCCGTCTGCGCGAGGTTACGCCGCGGCGGCCATGGCGCTGCTACCGTCGATGGCGGCCGCGCTGGGTCTGGAGCCCGAACCCGAGCTGGAGCCCGAACCCGGGCGCGGCGTCGGTGTCCTCCCCGTCTACCTCGCGGCGGCCGAGGCCGCCGAGGAGCCCGGCACGGAGGTGGCCGGCACCCGGGTGGAGGGCCGCGAACGCGGTCCCCGGGGCCGCTGGGTCACCCTGCTGCGGCGCCGCGGCGCGCCGGCCGACGACGAGCCGGACGGCCCGGCGGCCGAGGTCGCGCCGGGTCCGGCGGGCGCCGTCTGACGGCCGGGCGGGTCCGTCCCGTCCGCCGCCCGTCCCGACAAAACCGCACACTCCACGCCCCGCACGCTCCGTCAGCACCCCCTGGAGTCCGCCCATGCCGAGGCACGCCCAGCATCGGCCACCGTCCGCATCGCCACGGACACTCTCCGCCATGCTCGCCGGTGCGGCCCTGATGGCGTCCGGCTGCTCCGGAACACCCGGCCCGCCCGCCACGGTCACGCCCGTCCCGCGCTGGTCGGACCCGTCGGTGAACGCGGTGAGCCGGCCGATGAGCGGGAGCGGTGTCACCGCGGTGACCGCGCTGCGGCCCGACGGGGCGCTGGAGACCGCCGTGTACGACCTGGCCACCGGGAACCGCCGCTGGTCGCGCCCGGCCACCATGGCGGGGCGGCCGCCGGGTCTGGGCGTGCAGCCGCCCGCGGTGGCCGGGCCGCCCGCCGCGCCTGTGGTGGCGGCCCTGGAGCCGCGCCGGTCCGGCCGATGGCGGGCGGCGCTGGTGGTACGGGACGCGCGGACCGGCGCGCAGCGCTGGTCCCGGCCGGTGGACTCGACGTTCGGCCCGGCGCGGTGCGGCCCGCACGTGTGCCTGGCGGAGTCCACCGCCCGTCACGATCCCAGGTTCGTGGCCCTGGACCATGCCACCGGCCGCCCGCTGTGGCGGATCCCGGGGATCGCGGAGGTGGTGGCGGCCACCGGGCGGCGCGTGGTGGTCTTCCGGCTGACCCGGCGGCCGGTGCTGGAGAGCCGGGACCTGCGCACCGGCCGGGTGCTGTGGACGTTCCCCGTCGAGCGGGCGGTGGGCCGGGGCGTCAACCTGGCGGGCGGCTGGGCGTTCGCCGCGACCGGCGACATGATCGTGGGCTATCTGGCCCCCTACGCCGAACGGGCGGGCCGGCCGCTGTCGGCGTTCGGCTTCTTCGGGCTGCGGACGCACGACGGGCGGCCGGTGTGGACGCGCCGGGGCCTGCTGCGCGTCTATCCCAGCCCCAGCCCGGCGGTGGCGCCGCTCACCCGGGCGGTGGACGGCCGCGGCCGGTACGGGGACTTCGCGCGCCTCGACCCGCGGACCGGCCGGACGCTGGGGCGGGTTCCGGCGGAGCGGGCCCCCGGGTCGGCGTGGTGGCTGGCGTTCCCCGCCGACCTGTCCCGGCTGGGGTTCCTGGCGCTGGGCGGTCCCGGCGGGGCGGCGGACCTGCGCGGCGGCGGCCGGGTCCCGGCGCGCGGCGTGCTGGCCTGGTCGTTCTGCACGGTCGACCCGGCCCAGTTGCGGATCGAGGGGCAGCACGGGTTCTTCCCGGTCGCCCCGCTGTGCGCCTACGACCTGGGCACCGGCCGGAAGGCGGCGGACCCGGGCCCGCCGCCGGGCTGGTACACCGGCGCGACCGACGGCTGGCGGGTATGGCGGGACGAACAGGGAATGCTGCACGCCGTGCGCGACACCACCGGAACGATGCCGGGCATGTACGGCTGACCAGGTCGGCGCATCGGGGCCGAGGGAACGCGCACAAGGCCGCACCCCGGGATGTGCCGGCCGGGGCGCAACGGCTAAGTTGCGGTATATGACCGGCGAGTAACACCGGTCGCCGACGAAGAGGGAGACCCACATGCCCGAGGCCGTCATCGTCTCGACCGCCCGGTCGCCGATCGGACGCGCGTTCAAGGGGTCGCTGAAGGACATGCGTCCGGACGACCTCACCGCCCAGATGGTCACCGCCGCGATGGCCAAGGTCCCGCAGCTGAGCCCGGACGACATCGACGACCTGCTGCTGGGCTGCGGCCTGCCGGGCGGCGAGCAGGGCTACAACATGGCCCGCGTGGTCGCGGTGCTGCTGGGCTGGGACCAGGTGCCCGGCGCGACCGTCACCCGGTACTGCTCCTCCTCGCTGCAGACCACCCGGATGGCGCTGCACGCCATCAAGGCCGGCGAGGCCGACGTGATCGTCTCCGCCGGGGTGGAGACCGTCAGCCGGTTCGCCAAGGGCAGCAGCGACGGCCTGCCGGACACCGAGAACCCCCTGTTCAACGAGGCCAAGGAGCGCACCGCCAAGGCCGCCGAGGGCGGCGCCGGGGTCTGGCGCGACCCGCGCGAGGACGGCAGGCTGCCCGACGTCTACATCGCGATGGGCCAGACCGCCGAGAACGTCGCCTCGCTGCGCGGGGTCTCCCGCCAGGCGCAGGACGAGTTCGGCGTGCGCTCGCAGAACCTGGCCGAGAAGGCGCTGGCCAACGGGTTCTGGGAGACCGACATCACCCCGGTGACGCTGCCCGACGGCACCGTCGTGTCCAAGGACGACGGCCCGCGGCCCGGCACCACCTACGAGAAGGTCAGCCAGCTCCAGCCGGTGTTCCGGCCGGACGGCACGGTCACCGCCGGCAACTGCTGCCCGCTCAACGACGGCGCCGCCGCGGTGGTCATCATGAGCGACACCAAGGCCGCCGAGCTGGGCATCACCCCGCTGGCCCGGATCGTGTCCACCGGCGTGTCCGGGCTGTCCCCGGAGATCATGGGGCTGGGCCCGGTGGAGGCGTCCCGGCGGGCGCTGGCCAAGGCCGGGATGACCATCGACGACATCGACCTGGTGGAGATCAACGAGGCGTTCGCCGCCCAGGTGCTGCCGTCGGCCGAGGACCTCGGCGTCGACATGGACAAGCTGAACGTCAACGGCGGCGCCATCGCGGTCGGCCACCCGTTCGGCATGACCGGCGCCCGGATCACCTCCACGCTGGTCAACAGCCTGCGCTTCCACGACAAGCAGTTCGGGCTGGAGACCATGTGCGTCGGCGGCGGCCAGGGCATGGCGATGATCGTCGAGCGGCTGAGCTGACCCCGTTTTCGATCGCGGCCCGCCCCCTCGGGAGGCGGGCCGCTCGCCGTCCACGGCAAATGATCTACGTTACGTGTTGGATAGGTCCCCGTTAGGGGGTTGTCACCGAGCCGTCCCTGTTGCATTGTCGGCACAAGAGCCCGCCACTGGAGGTGCCGATGTCACTGAACCACTCGCCGGAAACGCACTCCAAGCTCCTCGCGCGCATCCCCCAGGTCACGGGACGTGACCTTCCCGAGTGGTTCGAGACGATCGAGAACGGACCGTCGTTCCTCCGCTGCGAGGAACGGTCGCACTGGCTGGCCGACGAGCACGGGCTGTCCCGCGGTTACGCCGCGGCGATCGTCCGTGAGCACGAGCGCACCCGCCGGCTCCGCCACTACTGACGGCCCGCGAACGTCGAAGCGGCCCCCGCCGTGCCCGGCGGGGGCCGCTTTCGCGTGCGGCCGGCTTCCGGCTACTCGCGGAAGTACGACAGCAGGCGCAGCAGCTCCAGGTAGATCCAGACCAGGCTGAGCACCAGGCCGAACGCGCAGTACCAGGCGAACTTCTCCGGGGCCCCGGCGCGGACGCCCTGCTCGACCATGTCGAAGTCCAGCAGCAGGAAGAAGCAGCCCAGCAGGATGGCCACCACGCTGAAGGTGATGCCCAGCGGGCCGTTGTCACGGATGCCCAGGTCGGTGTCGGTGAACACGGCGAGCAGCAGGTTCACCAGCATCAGGCCCATCATCGCGAATCCGGCGGCGATGACGAACCGGGCCAGCTTGGGCGTCATCCGGATGATGCGCAGCGAGTGCACCGCCAGCGTGCCGCCGAACGCCAGCGCGGTGCCGATCACCGCCTGGAAGACGATGCCGTTGTAGAGGTTCTCGTAGTAGCTGCTGATCGCGCCGACGCCGACGCCGTACAACGCGGAGAAGGTCAGCACCAACGGCGCGTTGGCCTTCTGCGTGAAGGTGATGAACGCCCACAGGCCGAACTGGAGCACGAAGGCGACCAGGCCGACCGTCAGCGCGGTCGGCAGCGGCAGCAGCGCCCAGGTCAGCGCGCCGGCCAGCATCAGCGTGCCGAGCGCCAGGAAGCCCTTGACCACCACGTCGTCGATGGTCATCGTGCGCTGCACCGGGGGCGTGTGAGCCGGCCGGCCGTACATGTCCTGTACCTGCTGCGGCCCCGGCGCGTACCCTGCGCCGCCGGCCATCTGCTGCCCGAAGCGGTCGCTCCGGAAAGCGGGGTTGTGGCTCTGCATCGCTGGCCTCCGAACTACACGTTCCTTCGACCAGTGTAGACGTGGGGACCCGTCCCGGCGTTCCCGGCGATCATGACGGGTCGGTATCGATACCGGACGCCCTCGGGCGGCGCCGCCGTCCGCAAGCGCCCGAAAAGGGCGCGAAGACCGATTCAGTGCCCCCGGTCGGATTCGAACCGACACCGAAGGCCCTTTTAGGGGGCCTGCCTCTCCCGTTGGGCCACGGGGGCGGCGCCAGCCTATCGAAACCGGCGGGAAAATAAGGCACTCCCGTATTGGACCGAGCCCGGCTTTTGCCCTTTCCAGGACCGAATATTTCCCGAACTCCGGCACTTCCCCACAAATTTCCCGCGCCGCTCAGCGTCCGCCGGGGCGCGCCGCCAGCGCGTCCACCACCGAGTCCCCGGCCCGGCCGTCGCGGTCCCGGCGCACCGCGTGGATCTCGTGCACCCCGATCCGGCCGCTCTCGCACGCCAGCGCGGAGGCGGCCAGGTACAGCAGCCACACCCGGGCCCGGCCGGGGGTGGCCAGCTCCCCGCACTCGGTCCAGTGCCGGCGCAGGTTGGCCGCCCACGACCGCAGGGTGCGGGCGTAGTGCTCGCGCAGCGCGGTGATCTGCCGGACCTCCAGCCCGGACTGCTCCAGCAGCGAGACCACCTCGCCCAGCGGCCGCAGCTCGCCGTCCTCGGGGAACATGTAGCTGGTGGTGAACGTGCGGCGGACCTGGTGCGGGCCGGGACGGCGCAGCGTCTGCTGCACCAGCAGCCGCCCGCCGGGGGCCAGCAGCTCGTGCAGCCGGCCGGCGGGCAGCCCCGACGAGCCGATCCCGCCGCCCAGCTCCGCCCCGCCCAGGCCCACGATCGCGTCGTACGGCCCGTCCCCGGCCGCGGACAGGTCCCCCAGCCGCGGCTCCACCCGGTCGGCCAGCCCCGTCTCGGCGGCCCGTTCCCGGACGTGGTCGGCCTGGGCGCGGGAGCGGGTCAGCCCCACCACCCGCACCGACTCCTTGCGCGCGGCGTGGAAGGCGAACGCGCCCCAGCCGCAGTTCAGGTCCAGCACCCGGGCGCCGGGGAACAGGCCCAGCCGTTCGGTGACCGCCTCGCGCATGGCGCGCTGGGCCTCCTCCAGGTCGTGGGCGCCGTCCCAGTCGCCGCAGCTGTAGGCCATGCTGTCGCCCAGCAGCAGCCGGAAGAACTCCGCCGACTCGCCGAACGGCCCGGCCCGGTCGCCGCCCTGCCCGGCCGGGAACTCCTCCGGCGGCGGCTTGGGCTCGGGACCCACCGCGCCCAGCATCACCGCGGTGCGGACGATCTCCCGCTTGTCGTCGCTGCTCAGCCGGATCGGCTCGTCGCCGTGCCGCATCACCGCCTGCACCGCGCCCAGCGCGGCGAAGATGTCGCCCTCGATGTCCAGATCACCGGCCACGTAGGCGCGGACCAGGCCCATCTCGCCGGGCTTCCACAGCAGCCGGCGCAGCGCCCGGCGGTGCCGGATCACGAACGCCGGGGCCGTGGCCGGGCCGATCGAACTGCCGTCCCAGGCCCGCACCCGCACCGGCAGCTCGGCGGCGGCGGACTGCGGGTCGTCGGGGGCGTGGTCCGGGCCCAGCATGATCCTGGTCAGCAACGGCGCGAGCCGTACGGCGACACCGTCCTGCATGCCCGGCCCACCTTCCTGTCAGCGCCGGAGCGAGGGCTCCCGGCGTCCCGCCGCCAGCGAGAACTCCTCCCGCGGGCGGTGGATCTCCCCCATGGAGACGATCTCACGGCGGAAGAACGTCGCCAGCGTCCAGTCCGCGGTCACCCTGGCCTTGCGGTTGACCGTCGGCATCCGAGACAGATGGTAAGTCCGGTGCAGGAACCAGGCGGGCAATCCCTTGAGCTTGATCCCGTAGACGTTCGCCACACCCTTGTAAAGTCCCAGCCCGGCCACCGACCCGGCGTAGGCGTGCTTGTACGGCCGGCGGGGCCTGCCGCGCAGGTCGGCCACCAGGTTGTCGGCCAGCCTGCGGGCCTGCCGGACGGCGTGCTGGGCGTTGGGCGCGGTGAACTCGCCGGGCTTGGTCAGGTCGGGCACCGCGGCGTTGTCCCCGGCGGCGTACACCCCGTCCAGCCCGACCACCACCAGGTCCGCGCCGACCCTGACCCGGCCGCGCTCGTCCAGCGGCAGGTCGGTGTCCCGCAGCAGCGGGTGGGGCTTGACCCCGGCGGTCCACACCAGCGTCCCGGCGTCGAACTCCTCGCCGTCGCTGAGCGTGATGCGGCCGTTCTCGGCGGACTTGAGCTGGGTGTTCAGCCTGACCTCGATGCCGCGGCGGCGCAGCGCCTCCACGGTCCACCGGCCCATCTCCGCGCCGACCTCCGGCAGGATCCGGCCGGTGGCCTCCACCAGCACCCAGCGCATGTCGCCGGCGTCGATGTTCGGGTACCACCGGCAGGCGTCGCGGGCCATGTCCTCCAGTTCGCCCAGCGCCTCCACGCCGGCGAACCCGCCGCCGACGAACACGAACGTCAGCGCCCGGCGGCGGATGTCCGCGCGCTGGGTGGACGCCGCGATGTCCATCTGGGCCAGCACGTGGTTGCGCAGGTAGATGGCCTCGCCGAGGCTCTTGAAGCCGATGCCGCACTCGGCCAGCCCGGGGATCGGCAGCGTCCGGGAGATGGAGCCGACCGCCACCACCAGCCTGTCGTAGGGGACCTCGCGGTCGCCGTCCTCGTGCAGTTCGGCGCCCACCACGCGGACGGTGGCGCGCCGGGCGGCGTGGTCGATCCGCAGCACCCGGCCGTTCAGCAGGGTGCAGCGGTGCAGCACCCGCCGCAGGGGGGCGACGACGTGCCGGGGCTCCAGGTTGCCGGCCGCCGCCTCGGGCAGGAACGGGTGGTAGGTCATGTACGACTGGGGTTCGACGACGGTGATCTGCACCTGGCCCCGGGAGATCTCCCGGCGGAGCCGGCGCTGCAGCCGCAGCGCGGTGTACATGCCGACATAACCACCGCCGACGACGAGGATCCGTGTGGTCTTGCGCGTGCGCGTATCAGACATGCGGGTCCGGTACCCCCCGCATGGGAGGTGTCACGTGATCCCCGTCGTACGGGCCGCACGGGAAGATCCGGAAGAAACCCGCCGATCTCGCGAACCACACCGGGCACGGCCGCATCTCATCTGGCGAGCGGGGGATGCCGGCGGGTCAGGGCCCGACGGGGGCGCCCAGCGGTTCCGTACCGCTGGGCAAGGCCCTGACCCGGCCCGCACCTCACTCCGCGAGGCGGCGGGCGCGGCCGAACACGGCGTCCAGCATCTCCTCGGTGACCCGGCCGGTGAACGTGTTCTGCTGGCTGGGGTGGTAGCAGCCCAGCAGCGTCACCCGGTCGAACGGCGTCCCCTCCGGCGGGATCAGCGGCACCTCGGCGCCGTGGCCGAACGCCGGGCGCGGGCGCGGCAGGCCGTAGCCCGCCTTCCGCAGCGCCGGCCACATCCCCTGCCAGGCGTAGCCGCCGAGCGCGACGACCACCCGGACGGACCCGGCGGCCTCGGCGACCTCGCGTTCCAGCCACGGCAGGCAGGCGGCGCGTTCGGCCGGGGTGGGCTTGTTGTCGGGCGGGGCGCACCGGACGGTGGCCGCCATCCGGGCGCCGAGCAGGCGCTGGCCGTCGGCGGCGTGGACGCTGGTCGGCCGCGCCGCCAGGCCCGTGCGGTGCAGGGACGCGAACAGCCAGTCGCCGCTGCGGTCCCCGGTGAAGATCCGGCCGGTGCGGTTGCCGCCGTGGGCGGCCGGGGCCAGCCCGACGATCAGGACGCGGGGCTCCTCGTCGCCCCAGCCCGGCACCGGGCGGCCCCAGTACTCCTGGTCGGCGTACGCCCGGCGGCGCCGCACCGCGACCTGCTCCCGCCACTCCACCAGCCGCGGGCAGGCCCGGCACACCGACTGGCGGGCGCACAGCTCGTGCAGGGTGGGGGCTTCGGCGGCCAGGGCGCGGACCTCGTCGGGGGTGTGCGCGACGGGGGTGGCGGGAGTGGCCGGGTCGCCGGGCCATCCCGAACCCGGAGGAACGAAGGGGGCGTTGGCGGAGGTCACGGACCGATCCTCGCATGCGCCGGGAACCCGCCGGCCGGGCCGGGCGGAACACCGTTTGCACGGGTCCGGCGGAGGATACGATCAAGCGAGTCGCCGGTGCTCGGAGGTGCGCGTTGAGTCAGCCGGGCTGGTACTCCGATCCCCACGGTTCGGGCCGCCTGCGGTGGTGGGACGGGCAGCGCTGGACCGAGCACGTCCACCCGCCCGAACCGCAGCAGGCGCCGCAGCCGCAACAGCCGCAACAGGCGCAGCAGCCCGCCGCCGACGCGGTGGTCGCGGACGTGCGCGGATACCGCCTGCACGCCGACCGGCAGGGCATCGCCTACGGCAGCGCCTCGATGGTCTGGGCGGTCGTCGAATGGGTGGCGTACTGGCCGACCGGGCAGGGCCAGTGGGTGTTCCAGGTGGGGCGCGAGCCGTTCCACGGCGGGCCGCGCGTCGAGGTGGTCTGCGACCAGGAGGACCTGTGGAACCGGCTGGTGGAGCTGTGCCGGTCCCATGTCGAGCCGCGGCTGGTCGCCGAGCTGGCCGGGCGGGTGCGGGCCGGGGAGCGGATCGACGTGGGCGCCGGGCTGGGCGTGCATCCCGGCGGGCTGAACGGCGGGCGGGTCTCGCTGGGCTGGACCGCGGTCGGCGGCGCGAGCATCCGGGAGGGCAAGGTGTGGCTGCACCAGGCCGGCACCGAGGCCCCGGTGCTCTACGTCCCGCAGCAGAACCCGAACGCGGTGATCATCCCGGCGCTGCTGGCCGAGCTGAAGCGCTGAGCCGCCCCCCCGAGGGGACGGGCCCCCGGATCCCCGTGAAGCTCGCTCTACCGCGGTCGTCCGCCCCTCAGACCAGCGACCAGGCCAGTCCGTCCAGGATGTCGTGCTCGCTGACCACCACCGCGCCGAACCCGTACTCGCGCATGATCCGGTCCAGGATCAGCGCGCCCATGCCGATCACGTCGACCCGGCCGGGATGCATCACCCCGATGGCCGCCCGCTCGTCGTGCGTCATCCGCAGCAGGTCGCGGGTGACCTGGTGGACCTGAGCGGCGGTGATCCGGGACAGGTGGATCCGGCCGGGGTCGTACTCGGCCAGGCCGAGCGCGATCCCCGCCACCGTGGTCACCGATCCGGCCAGCCCGACCAGCGTGCGGGCCTCGTCCACCGGGACGGTCTCGCGGACGGCGGCCAGCGCGGCGTCGATGTCGGCGACCGCGGCGGCGATCTGCTCGGGGGCGGGCGGCGCGCCCGGCTCGGCCTGGCCGGGGCGGACGTGCCGTTCGGTCATCCGGACGCAGCCGATGTTGACCGACCGGGCGGCCTGCGCGTGCGAGGAGCCCAGCACGAACTCCGTCGAGCCGCCGCCGATGTCCACCACCAGGTAGGGACGCGGCGGGCGCAGCTCGGCCAGTTCCCGGGTGGCCCCCAGGAACGACAGCTCCGCCTCCTCGTCCCCGGTGATCACCTCCGGCTCGACCCCGAAGACGTCCAGCACCCCGGCGACGAACTCGTCCCGGTTGGCGGCGTCGCGGGTGGCGCTGGTGGCCGCGACCCGGACCCGCTCGGCCCCGTGCTGGTCGATCAGCTTGGCGTAGCCGCGCATCGCGGTGAAGGTGCGCTCCAGCGCCTGCGGGGCCAGCCGCCCGGTGCGGTCCACGCCCTCGCCGAGCCGGACGATCTCCATCCGGCGTTCCAGGTCGGTCAGCCTGCCGCCGGCGATGTCGGCGATCAGCAGGCGGACCGAGTTGGTCCCGCAGTCGACGGCCGCCACCCGGGTCATCGATCTCCACCTTCCTGCTCGACGCGTACGCAGGGGCCGCCCCGCCACCACTCCGGCAGGGCGTCCAGGGCCTCGCGGCCGAACGGGTTGACGCCGGGCGCGGCCAGCTCGTGGGCGACCAGCGCGTGCAGGCACTTGACCCGCTCGGGCATGCCGCCGGCGCTCTGGGTGCCGGGCGGCAGCGGCTCGATGCCGTCCTCGTGCGCCGCCTCGTCCCGGCGCCGCACGTAGTCGGCGTGCGCGGCGGCGTACCGTTCGGCCAGCTCGGGGTCCTCGGCCAGCCGCTCCTGCATCCGGCGCATGGTGCCGCCGGCCTCCAGGGTGCCGATCGCCGACGCCGCCTTGGGGCAGGTCAGGTAGTACAGCGTGGGGAACGGGGTGCCGTCGGGCAACCGCGGGGCGGTCTCGATCACGTCGGGCAGCCCGCACGGGCAGCGGTGCGCCACCGCGCGGACCCCGCGCGGCGTGCGGCCGAGCTGCTCGGCGACGGCGGCCAGGTCCGCGGGGGCGGGCCCGTCCTGGCGTCGGTCGGTCACACCTTCCTCGCAATCGGCCGGCGGGCGGCCGGTCAGGGGCGGTCGGCGGCCTCCACCGACCGCCACAGCGTCTCGTACCAGGGGGGCTTGCGGGCGGGGCCGGTCTGCTGGGGGGCGTCGTCGGCGCCGCCGTCCAGCACCACGTAGCACTTCTCCCCCGGCATGCAGTAGTGCAGCCGCCGCCGCGCCTCGCGCTTGATGTACGCCTCGTCGGACAGCCGCCGCCTGTGCTCGGCGAGCCGTTCCACCTCCCGCTGGGCGAGGCGTTCGCGGTGGCGCAGCTCGGCGATCTCCTGGCGCTGGGCGATGTACTCGCGCACAGGGTAGGCCAGGGTGAGCGCGATCGCGCACACCACCAGCGCCAGGATGGCCGCCCGGCCGGTCAGATGGCCGCGGGGCCGCCGGTCGTCGTCATCGGGGACGTCGCCGGCGGCCCGGGGGCCGCGCGTGTCCGGCACGGCGGGCGGTCAGCCGTTCCAGTCGAAGCGCGGGAACGCGGCGGCGCCGGCGTAGCGGGCCGCGTCGCCGAGCAGTTCCTCGATGCGCAGCAGCTGGTTGTACTTGGCGACCCGGTCGCTGCGGGCGGGGGCGCCGGTCTTGATCTGGCCGCAGTTGGTGGCCACCGCCAGGTCGGCGATGGTGGTGTCCTCGGTCTCGCCGGACCGGTGGCTCATCATGCAGCGGTAGCCGCTGGAGTGGGCCAGCGCGACCGCGTCCAGGGTCTCGGTGAGGGTGCCGATCTGGTTGACCTTGACCAGCAGGGCGTTGGCGGTGGCGGCGTCGATGCCACGGCGCAGCCGCTCGGGGTTGGTGACGAACAGGTCGTCGCCGACGAGCTGGAGCCGGTCGCCGAGCCGGTCGGTCAGCGCGCGCCAGCCGTCCCAGTCCTCCTCGTCGAGGGGGTCCTCGATGGACAGCAGCGGGTACGCGTCGGCGAGCTCGGCGTAGTAGGCGCCCATCTCCTCGGCGCTGCGCTTGCCGCCCTCGAACGCGTACACCCCGTCGGAGCAGAACTCGGTGGCGGCCACGTCCAGGGCCAGCGCGACGTCCCGGCCGGGGGTGAAGCCGGCCTGCCGGATCGCCTCCATGATCAGGTCGAGGGCGTCCCGGTTGCTGGGCAGGTCGGGGGCGAAGCCGCCCTCGTCGCCCAGGCCGGTGGCCAGTCCGCGGCCCTTGAGCACGGACTTGAGCGCGTGGTAGACCTCCGCGCCCCAGCGCAGCGCCTCGCGGAAGGTGCCCGCGCCGATCGGGGCGATCATGAACTCCTGGATGTCCACGTTGGTGTCGGCGTGCGCGCCGCCGTTCAGGATGTTCATCATCGGCACCGGCAGCAGGTGCGCGTTGGGGCCGCCGACGTAGCGGAACAGCGGCAGTTCGGCGGACTCGGCGGCGGCCTTGGCGACGGCCAGCGAGACGCCCAGGATCGCGTTGGCGCCGAGCCGGGACTTGCCCGGGGTGCCGTCCAGGTCGATCAGCCGCTGGTCGATCACCCGCTGGTCGCTGGCCAGATAGCCGACCAGCGCCTCGTCGATCTCGTCGTTGACGGCCTTGACCGCCTTCTCCACGCCCTTGCCGCCGTAGCGCTCCCCGCCGTCGCGCAGTTCCACGGCCTCGAACTGGCCGGTGGACGCGCCGGAGGGCACCGCGGCGCGGGCCTCGGTTCCGTCGTCGAGGAGCACCTCGACCTCGACGGTGGGGTTTCCACGGGAGTCGAGGATCTCCCGAGCGAACACTGCCTCGATCGAGGACACGGATCACTCCCTGGTGTCACGGCTCAGCTGGTCCGGTTCCAGAGCCTATCGGGGCCGGGGGCGGGCCGCTCCAAGGGCTCGCCGCATCGGACATTGCGGGCATGACCTGTTGCTTCCGGGGGGCGACTCCCAGACCCCCGCAGAGGGGATCAGGCGATCCTCGCTCCGCCGTGGCCGCCTGACCTCCGGCTTGACGCCACGGGTGGCCGGCCGGCAAGCGACTTGACCGGCAGGCGTCCCACCATGTCTACTTGTGAAGCCAAACAGACATGTTTAGTAGGGATACTCGCGAAATGCTACGCACGCTGAAGCGGCGCACCGCCGCCGTCGCCCTCCTGCTGTTCGCCGGCGCGGGGACGCTGACGGCATGCGGCGGCGACTCCGAGGAAGGCGGCTCCGGGCAGCTCAAGCTCGGCTTCTTCCCCAACATCACGCACGCGACCGCGCTGGTCGGGGTGGACAGGGGGATCTTCGCCAAGCATCTGGGCACCGCCCCGCAGACCGCCACCTTCAACGCGGGACCCTCGGCGGTCGAGGCCCTGTTCGCCAAGGGCGTCGACGCCACGTTCATCGGTCCCAACCCGGCCATCAACGCCTGGGCCAAGTCCAAGGGCCAGGGCATCAGGATCATCTCCGGCGCGGCCTCGGGCGGCGCGGCGCTGGTGGTCAAGCCCGAGATCAAGTCGGTGCAGGACCTCAAGGGCAAGAAGATCGCCACCCCGCAGCTCGGCAACACCCAGGACGTGGCGGCGCGCTCCTACCTCAAGTCCCAGGGCCTGACCGCCAACAAGGACGGCAGCGGCGACGTCAAGATCGTCCCGCAGGAGAACTCGCAGACCATCGAGACCTTCGAGCAGGGCACCATCGACGGCGCCTGGGTGCCCGAGCCGTTCGCCTCGCGGCTGATCCTGGAGGCCGGCGGCAAGAAGCTGGTCGACGAGAAGGACCTGTGGCCGGGCGGCAAGTTCGTGGTCACCCACCTGATCGTGCGGGCCGACTTCGCCGAGGAGAACCCCGAGACGGTGCGCAAGCTGATCGCGGCCACCGTCGAGGTCACCGACTTCATCAACGCCAACCCCGAGGAGGCCAAGAAGTCGGTCAACAACCAGCTCACCAGGCTGTCCGGCAAGCCGATCTCCGGCGAGGTGCTGGACGCGGCGTTCCAGAACATCACCTTCACCACCGACCCGGTGGCGTCCTCGCTGCTCACCGGGGCCAAGAACGCCGAGGCCGTCGGGCTGCTGGAGCCGGTGGACCTGAACGGGATCTACGACCTCACCCTGCTCAACGAGGTCCTCAAGGCAGCCGGGAAGGAGCAGGTCCAGGCGAAATGAGCGCACCCACGACCGCGGCGGTCCGGCTGGAGGGCGTGTCCAAGGCCTTCGGGTCCGGTGACGGCGCCCTGCTGGCCCTGGACAACGTGTCCCTGCAGGTCGCGCCCGGGGAGTTCGTCTGCCTGCTGGGCGCCTCCGGATGCGGCAAGAGCACCCTGCTCAACCTGGTCGCCGACCTGGACAAGGTCAGCGCCGGACGGATCGACGTGGGCGGGGCCCGGGTGGCGGTGATGTTCCAGGAGCCCGCGCTGTTCCCCTGGCTCACCGTGGCCGGGAACGTCGAACTGGCGCTGCGCCAGCGCGGCGTGCCCAAGGCCGACCGCCGCCGCCGGGCCGCCGAGCTGCTGGACTCCATGCGCCTGAGCGGCTTCGGCAGGCGCCGCCCGCACCAGCTGTCCGGCGGGATGCGGCAGCGGGTGGCGCTGGCCCGCGCGCTGGCCCTGACCGTCGACGACACCGGCGCCGGGCACACCGTGCTGCTGATGGACGAGCCGTTCGGGGCGCTGGACGCGATGACCCGCGACCTGCTGCACGACGAGATCGAACGGGTGTGGCGGGAACGCGGGCTGACCGTGCTGTTCGTCACCCACAACGTGCGCGAGGCGGTCCGGCTCGGCGACCGGGTGGTGCTGCTGAGCAGCCGCCCGGGCCGGGTGGTCGCCGAGTTCGACGTGCCGATCGAGCGGCCCCGGCGGATCGACTCCGCCGAGGTCGCCACGCTGGCCGGGCGGATCACCGACCGCCTGCGCGAGGAGGTGGGCCGTCATGGCGGTTGAGACGCGCAGGACGCCCGACGTGGACCGGCAGCTGGCCGGGCTGGACGCGCTGCAGCTGACGGCCGGGACCAGGCGCGGCCTGCCGGCCCGGCTGTGGTCGGCGGCCTGGCCGATGCTGGCCGCGGTCGCCATCGCGGTCGGCGCCTGGGAGCTGGTGGTGCTCAGCGGCTGGAAGGAGCCGTGGGTGCTGCCCGGCCCGCGCCAGGTGCTGCCGGAGTTCTGGCGGGTGGTCACCGACGGGTCGTTCTGGGCGGCGGTCGGGCTGACCATGCGGCGCGCCGCGGTCGGGTTCGCGGTGGCCATCGTGATCGGCACGGCGATCGGGGCGGTGGTGTCCCGGTCCAAGATCGCCCGGCGGGCGTTCGGATCGCTGATCACCGGGCTGCAGACGATGCCGTCGATCGCCTGGTTCCCGCTGGCCATCCTGCTGTTCCAGCTCAGCGAGTCGGCGATCCTGTTCGTGGTGGTGCTGGGCGCGGCACCGTCCATCGCCAACGGGCTGATCGCGGGCGTGGACTACACCCCGCCGATCCTGCTGCGGGCCGGCAAGGTGATGGGGCTGCGCGGCCTCGCGCTGTACCGGCACCTGATCCTGCCGGCCTCGCTGCCGTCGTTCGTGGCCGGGCTCAAGCAGGGCTGGGCGTTCGCCTGGCGCAGCCTGATGGCCGGCGAGCTGCTGGTGATCATCGGCGACACCCAGTCGGTGGGCACCCTGCTGCACTTCGCCCGCGAGCTGTCCGACACCGAACGGATGATCTCGGTGATGATCGTCATCCTGATCATCGGCGTGCTGGTGGACCAGCTGTTCGGGCTGGCCGACCGGACGCTGCGGGAGCGCTGGGGCGTGAACACCGAGACCGACTAGGACCGGTCAGGGCAGCACCAGCACCGGCTTGACCGCCTCGCCGGTGCGGGCGGCGGCGATCGCCTCGTTCACGTCGGCGAACGAGTAGGTCCGCACCAGCCGCTCCACCGGCAGGTCACCGGCCAGATGGTGCTCGATCAGCCGGGGGACGAAGCGCTGCGGGATCGCGTCGCCCTCGATGGAGCCGCGGATCCCGCGGCCCATCATCAGCATCGTCTGGTCCAGCTCGACCGGGTTGGCGCCGCCGCGGAACCCGACCGTGACGCACATGCCGGGAGCGGCCAGCGACGCCACCGCCGCCCGGACCGCCTCGGGCCGGCCGACGCACTCGACGGCGTGCTCGACGCCGCCGCCGGTCAGCTCCACGATCGTCTTCGCCGGGTCGCCCTCGGCGGGGTCCACCAGGTCGGTGGCGCCGAGGGCCTCGGCGAGCTTGCGGCGGCGCGGGTCGGGGTCCACGGCGACGATCCGCGAGCAGCCCGCGATCCCGGCCGCCATCACGGCGGCCAGGCCCACGCCGCCGGTGCCGTGGACCGCGATCGTGGAGCCCCTGCGGGGCCGCAGGACGTTCAGCACCGCCCCCGCGCCGGTCTGCACGCCGCAGCCCAGCGGCGCGAGGTATTCGAACGGCACCTCCTGAGGCACCCGCACCACGTTGCGCTCGGTGGTCAGGGAGTGGGTCGCCCAGGACGACTGGCCGAAGAAGTGCCCCCGGATCGGCGCGCCGTCCCGGGTCATGGCGGTGCTGCCGTCCAGCCGCAGCCCGGTGTAGTTGAGGGCCACCAGATTCGCGCAGTACGCCATCCGGCCCTGGCAGCAGGCCGGGCACAGGCCGCACCAGCCGAAGCTGATCACCACGTGGTCGCCGGGCTGGACCGCCTCCACGTCCTCGCCGACCGCCTCCACGACCCCCGCGCCCTCGTGGCCGGGCACCAGCGGCGGCAGCGCCGGGTCGTGGCCCGCCATGGCGACCAGGTCGGTGTGGCAGATCCCCGCCGCGACGACGCGGACCAGCACCTCGTCGGCGCGGGGCTCGGCCAGCTCGGTCTCCTCCAGCGCCGGCGGCCCGGCCGGATCGCGCAGCACGGCGGCGGTGATCTTCACGGGGCCTCCTTGGCGAGCTGGGCGCGCAGCACGTCGGGCGCGGTCACCAGCGACGGTCCGTACCAGGTCAGATGACGCCCGCTGACCAGGGCGCAGGGGATGCCGGGGAAGCTCTCGGGGCCGTCGTCGGCGGTGAACCGGTACGGCTCGTCGGGCAGCACCACCACGTCGGGCCGCGCCGCGACCAGTTCCTCCAGCGGGATCCTGGGGTAGCGCTCGGAGTGACCGGCGTACAGGTTGTCCACGCCGAGCCGGGCCAGCACGTCGCCGGCGAAGGTGTCGCGGCCCACCACCATCCACGGCCGCCGCCACACCGGGATCACCGCGCTCCGGCGGCGTTCCGGCTCCGGCTGCGCCGCCCACACCCGTTCGGCCTCCTCCAGCCACGCCGGAACGGGCAGCCCGCACGCCTCGGCGAGCATCCGCCGCAGCGAGACCAGGGCCTGGTCGAGGGTGCGGACGACGGTCACCCACACGCAGATCCCGGCCTCGCGCAGGGCGGCCAGGTCGGAGGCGCGGTTCTCCTCCTCGTTGGCCACCACCAGATCGGGGCGCAGCGCGAGGATGCGGTCCAGGTCGGGGTTCTTGGTGCCGCGCACCCGGACGACGTCCAGGCCGGCCGGATGCGTGCACCAGTCGGTGGCGCCGACCAGCAGCCCGGGATCGGTCGCGGCCACCGCCTCGGTCAGCGACGGCACCAGCGACACCACCCGCCGCACCCGGTCCGGCGGGGCCACCGCGGCCCCCGTGTCGTCGCGCAGCGCCATCCTCGTCTCCCGGTTGACCTTAAACCGAACCCGATTCTAGTGTCGGTGCATGAACGCGGAACAGCGACTCGCGAAGATCGTCGGATCCGGCCAGGAGTGCTCCCGCGACGAGGTGGACCCCCTCTTCGCCCGGCTCCAGCCGGTGACCTGCGACTTCATGCTGGGCACCTGGCGGGGCGGCCTGTTCAACGACCACGACGCCCTGGCCGGGATGCTGCTCGGCATGAACTGGTACGGCAAGCGCTTCACCGGCCCGGACCACGTCGAACCCCTGCTGTGCCGTTCCGCCGACGGCTCCCTGTACTCCTACGAGAAACTCGGCCTGGCCCGCCTCCGCGAGGTCTCCTTCCGCGGCACGGTCTCCGCCGCCATGATCTACGACCAGCGGCCCATCATCGACCACTTCCGCCGCGTCACCGACGACCTCGTCGTCGGCGCCATGGACGCCAAGGGCCAACCCGACATCCTCTACTTCCACCTCACCCGAACCCACTGAAACCCCACCCGGCCGTCCCCAAGACCTCGCACCCGACAGCCCTCCGGCCCTGCACCAAGGGTCCTGAAGGCCACCGCGAGCGGGCTCGCGTGGTCGTGAGGAGGAGCGGTTCAAGATCGCGAGGAACGAGCGATCTTGAACCGCGACGACGAACGACCACGCGTCCAAAGGCCCGCGAGCCGCCGCGCCGGAGGCGCGGCCATGAACACGCGCGGCAAAACTACACGTTCCTGCGGTACTGGCCGCCGGCCTCGAAGAGGGTCTCGGTGATCTGGCCGAGGGAGCAGACGCGGGCGGCGTCCATCAGGACGGCGAAGGCGTTCTCGCCCGACATGGCGGCCTCGCGGAGGCGGCGCAGGGCGGCGGGGGCCTCGTCGGAGTGCGCGGCGTGGAACTCGGCCAGGCGGCGCAACTGACCCTGCTTCTCCGCCTCGGTGGCGCGGGACAGCTCCAGCGGGCCGCGCCCGTCCTCGGCGCCGTCCGGCCGGGTGAAGGTGTTGACGCCGATGATCGGCAGGCTGCCGTCGTGCTTGCGCTGCTCGTACAGCATCGACTCGTCCTGGATGCGGCCCCGCTGGTAGCCGGTCTCCATCGCGCCGAGCACCCCGCCGCGCTCGCTGAGCCGCTCGAACTCGGCCAGCACGGCCTCCTCCACCAGGTCGGTCAGCTCGTCGATGATGAACGAGCCCTGGTTGGGGTTCTCGTTCCTGGCCAGGCCCCACTCCTTGTTGATGATCAGCTGGATGGCCAGGGCGCGGCGCACCGACTCCTCGGTGGGGGTGGTGATCGCCTCGTCGTAGGCGTTGGTGTGCAGGCTGTTGCAGTTGTCGTAGATGGCGATCAGGGCCTGCAGCGTGGTGCGGATGTCGTTGAAGTCCATCTCCTGGGCGTGCAGCGACCGGCCCGAGGTCTGGACGTGGTACTTGAGCTTCTGGCCGCGCTCGCTCGCGCCGTACCGCTCGCGCATGGCGATCGCCCAGATCCGGCGGGCCACCCGCCCCAGCACCGAGTACTCGGGGTCCATGCCGTTGGAGAAGAAGAACGACAGGTTGTGGGCGAAGTCGTCGATGTGCATGCCGCGCGCCAGGTACGCCTCCACGTAGGTGAAGCCGTTGGCCAGCGTGAACGCGAGCTGGGTGATGGGGTTCGCCCCGGCCTCGGCGATGTGGTAGCCGGAGATCGACACCGAGTAGAAGTTGCGGACGCCGTTGCGGACGAACCACTCCTGGATGTCGGCCATCATCCGCAGGCTGAACTCGGTGGAGAAGATGCAGGTGTTCTGGCCCTGGTCCTCCTTGAGGATGTCGGCCTGCACCGTGCCGCGCACCGTGTGCAGCACCCGGGCGCGCAGGGTGGCGGCCTCCTCCTCGCTCGGCGGGCGGCCGTTCTCGGCGGTGAACCGGTCGACGGCCTGGTCGATCGCGGTGTTGAGGAAGAACGCCAGGATCGTCGGGGCCGGCCCGTTGATCGTCATCGACACCGAGGTGGTCGGGGCGCTCAGGTCGAACCCGTCGTAGAGCGCCTTCATGTCCTCCAGCGTCGCGATCGACACCCCGGACGTGCCGATCTTGCCGTAGATGTCGGGGCGTTCGGCCGGGTCGTGGCCGTAGAGGGTGACCGAGTCGAACGCGGTGGACAGCCGCGCCGCCGGCATCCCCTCCGACAGCCTCTTGAACCGCCGGTTGGTGCGGTACGCGTCGCCCTCCCCGGCGAACATCCGGGTCGGGTCCTCGTCGGCCCGCTTGAACGGGAACACCCCGGCGGTGAACGGGAAGAAGCCCGGCAGGTTCTCCGACCGCAGGAAGCGCAGCAGGTCGCCGTCGTCGGACAGCCTCGGCAGCGCCACCCGCGGGATGCGGCTGCCCGACAGGGTCTCCCGCCACAGCGGGGTGTGGATCTCCTTGTCGCGGACCCGGACCACCAGTTCGTCGCGGGAGTAGTCGTCGCGGATGTGCGGCCAGCGCTCCAGCAGGGTGCGGGCCTCCTCGCCGATCCGCTCCTCGGTCTCGGCGAGCAGCCGGTCCAGGTCGGCGGTGCTCCCGCCGCTGGCGGCGACCAGCTCGCGGGCGGTCCGCAGCCGCTGGCGGCGGCGCACCAGCTCGGCCTGCGCGGCGGTCTCGGCGTGGTAGTCCCGCACGGTGCGGGCGATCTCGGCCAGGTAGCCGGAACGCTCCGGCGGGATGATCGCCTGGATCTTCGACGACACCTTGGCCGTCACCCGGGGCAGCGCGCCGGGCGCGTACGGCAGGCCGTGGTCGGCGAGCCGTTCGCGCAGCTCCTGGTAGAGGGCGGTGACCCCGTCGTCGTTGAAGCGGGCGGCGATGGTGCCGAACACCGGCATGTCCTCCGGCTTGGCCCCGAACGCCTCCCGGTTGCGCACGAGCTGGCGGCGCACGTCGCGCAGCGCGTCCTCGGCGCCGCGCCGTTCGAACTTGTTGATCGCCACCGCGTCGGCGAAGTCCAGCATGTCGATCTTCTCGAGCTGGGAGGCCGCGCCGAACTCCGGCGTCATCACGTACAGCCTGACGTCGGCGTACGGCACGATCGCGGCGTCGCCCTGGCCGATGCCCGGGGTCTCCACGATCACCAGGTCGTGCCCGGCGGCCTTGCACGCGGCGATCACGTCGGGCAGGTGCTCGGGCAGCTCGTGGGCGCCCCGGGTGGCCAGCGAGCGGAAGTAGACGGTGTGGCCGTCCAGGGAGTTCATCCGGATCCGGTCGCCCAGCAGCGCCCCGCCGCTGCGGCGCCGGGTCGGGTCGATGGCGATCACCGCGATCCGCAGCTTGTCCTCGGTGTCCAGCCGGAACCGGCGCACCAGCTCGTCGGTCAGCGAGGACTTGCCCGACCCGCCGGTCCCGGTGATCCCCAGCACCGGCACCTGGCGGCGGCCGGCGGCCTCCCGGACCGCCCGCAGGTCGTCCTCGCTCGCCTTCCCCGCCTCGATGACCGTGATGGCCCGCGCCAGCGCCCGTACGTCGCCCGTGGTCAGCGCCTCGCCGAACGCCTCGCCGGGCTGCGCCGCAAGGTCCACGTCGCAGGCGGCGATCATCGTGTTGATCATCCCGGCCAGCCCGAGCCGCTGCCCGTCCTCGGGCGAGAAGATCCGCGCCACCCCGTGCCGGTGCAGCTCCTCGATCTCCTCGGGCACGATCACGCCGCCGCCCCCGCCGTACACCTTGACGTGCCCGGCGCCGCGCTCGGCCAGCAGGTCCACCAGGTAGCGGAAGAACTCGACATGGCCGCCCTGGTAGGAGCTGATCGCCACGCCCTGCACGTCCTCCTGGATCGCCGCCTCGACGATCTCGGCGACCGAGCGGTTGTGCCCCAGGTGGATCACCTCGGCGCCCTGCGACTGCAGGATCCGCCGCATGATGTTGATCGCCGCGTCGTGGCCGTCGAACAGCGCCGCCGCGGTGACGAACCGGACATGGTGCTCAGGACGGTGCAGGGTACCCATGTCCAAAATAGTAGGACGTCCAACTATCTGCCGTCCACACAACGAGGGGCCGAAAAGGCAAAGAAGACGTCAGCCCGCCGGGCTGGCCCACGGATCGGCGACCTCGGGCCCGAAGTCCCCGGCCGCCCGCCGGATCCCGCGCAGCAGCCCGCTGAGGCGCACCGCGTCCTGCTCCGACAGCGCGCCCAGCCCGAACGAGATCCCGTTCAGCACCTCGGTGGCCTCCACCGCCACCTTGTGCCCCCGTTCGCTGATCTCCGCCAGCACCCGCCGCCGGTCCGCCGGATCCGGCACCCGCCGCACCAGCCCCGCCGCCTGCAGCCGGTCGATCGTGTTGGTGATGCTGGTCGGATGCACCATCAGCCGCTCGCCCATCTTCCCCAGCGGCAGCCGCCCGGCCCGGCTGAAGTGCAGCAGCACCAGCGCCTCGTAACTGGCGAACGTCAGCCCGTACGGCTTGAGCGCCCGCTCCACCTCCCCCAGCAGGATCTGCTGCACCCGCATCACCGAGGTGATCGCCGCCATGTGCTCAGCATGTTCGGGCCACCGGCGCAGCCACTGCCGGCGGGCTTCCGCGATCGGATCCAAGGGGGCTGTCATCACCGGTCACCGTACAGCCCCCAACAGATGATCGTCCGGGGGTCTGGGGGCGGAGCCCCCAGAGCTTCCACGGCACCCCGGGACCGCCCGATCCTCAGTCGGCCGGAGCGGAGCCCCCAGGCGGAGCTCCGGACGGCTGAGCGCGGTCCGGGCACCGCAGCCGACGCCGCTGGAGCGAGCCGCCAGGCGAGCGGAAGCGGCGGCGAGGATGCCCGGATCCGCGTGCGGGGGTGTGGGGGTCTCCCCCCACAAGGATCACGCCTCCCCGAGTCGGGCCCTGAGGCGGTCCCGGGCGGCCTCCAGGTTGGCGATCATCGTGGCCTGTTCCTCACGGGCGGCCAGGTCCTCGCCGGCGTCGCCGAAGTCCTGGGGCTCGCCGGTGGGGGCGCCGCGCTGGGCGCGCAGGGCGGCCAGGTCGATCTCGATCTCGTGCAGCCGGGCGCGAAGACGATCGGTGTCGTCGGCGGCGCTCATGGTGGTCGTCCCCCGTTCTGGCGATACCTGGTGCAGGTGTGGCGTTCCCTGCAGGAACGCGGTCAATCGGGGGGTCGGAGCCGGTACGGGGGGCATGCCGATCCCCGTCGCACCCCGTACGCTGCGATCGGGACAGGGCGGGACGGAGGGGAAGGGGACCAGGTGTCCAAACCGGTGATCCTGACGGTGGACGACGATCCCGGGGTGTCCCGGGCCGTCGCGAGGGACCTGCGCCGCCGGTACGCCGAGTCGTACCGGATCGTGCGGGCCGAGTCGGGACCGCAGGCGCTGGAGACGCTGAAGGAGATGCGGCTGCGCGGGGACGAGGCGGCGGTGCTGGTCGCCGACCACCGGATGCCGGAGATGACCGGGGTGGAGTTCCTGGAGCAGGCGATGGACCTGTATCCGTTCGCCCGCCGGGTGCTGCTGACCGCCTACGCCGACACCGACGCGGCGATCCGCGCGATCAACGTGGTGGACCTGGACCACTACCTGCTCAAGCCGTGGAACCCGCCGGAGGAGAAGTTCTATCCGGTGATCGACGCGCAACTGGACGCCTGGCTGCGGCAGGACCGGGAGCGACCCGAGGAACTGCGGGTGATCGGGCACCGCTGGTCGGCCCGGTCGTACGAGATCCGCGACTTCCTGGCGCGCAACCAGGTGCCGTACACGTGGATGCTGGACGAGGACCCCGAGGCCGCCCCGCTGCTGGCGGCGGCCGGGGGCGGCTGCCGGCTGCCGCTGGTGGTGACCTCGGACGGCACCATCCTGCAGGCCCCGGCGGACGCGGAACTGGCCGCCGCGGTGGGCCTGTCCACCACGCCGGACGCCGACTTCTACGACCTGGTGGTGGTCGGCGGCGGGCCGGGCGGGCTGGGCGCGGCCGTGTACGGGGCGTCGGAGGGGCTGCGGACCCTGCTGGTGGAACGGCACGCCACCGGCGGCCAGGCCGGGCAGAGCTCGCGGATCGAGAACTACCTGGGCTTCCCCGACGGGGTGTCCGGCTCCCAGCTGGCCGACCGGGCCCGGCGGCAGGCGGTCAAGTTCGGGGCCGAGCTGCTGACCGCCTGCCCCATCACCGGCCTGGAGGCGCGCGGGCGGGCGCGGGTGGTGCGGCTGGCGGACGGGCGGGAGATCGCCGCGCACGCGGTGATCCTGGCGATGGGCGTCAGCTACCGCCGGCTGACCGCCCCCGGCCTGGAGGACCTGGTCGGCCGGGGCGTCTACTACGGGGCGGCGCTGACCGAGGCGCCGGCGTGCGCCGGGCAGGAGGTCTACGTGGTCGGCGGGGCCAACTCCGCCGAGCAGGCCGCCGTCCACCTGGCCAGGTCCGCCAAGAAGGTGCACATCCTGATCCGCTCCGAGGGCCTGGAGAAGTCGATGTCGCACTACCTGATCCAGCAGATCGAGGGCATCGACGACATCGAGGTGCACCCGCACACCGAGGTCGCCGCCGCCGAGGGCGGGGACCATCTGGAACGGCTGGTGCTGCGCACCCCCGAGGGCGAGCGCACGGTCGACGCCCAGTACCTGTTCGTCTTCATCGGCGCGCAGCCGCACACCGAGTGGCTGGAGGGCGTGGTGGAACGGGACGAGCGCGGCTTCGTCCTGACCGGCCCGGACCTGGTGGCCGGGGGCCGCCGTCCCGCGGGCTGGCCGCTGCACCGCCAGCCGTACCACCTGGAGACCAGCATGCCGGGCGTGTTCGCGGCCGGGGACGTACGGGCCGAGTCGATGAAACGGGTGGCCTCGGCGGTCGGGGACGGGGCGATGGCCGTCGCGCTGGTGCACCGCTATCTGGAGAAGGCGTGATGGGCACGAAGATCGCGATCGACGAGCTGCGCCCGCTGTTCCTGTTCGAGGGGCTGACCGACGAGCAGCTGGGGGTGCTGGCCGAGTACGGCCGCGTCCACGAGTACGAGCCCGACAGCGAGGTGTGCCGCCAGGGCGACCCCGCCGAGTACCTGTACGTGCTGCTGGACGGCGAGATCGCGCTGACCAAGAACGTCCAGGGCCACGAGGTGGAGCTGACCCGCGGCAGCCGGCCCGGAGTGTACGGCGGCGCCACCCAGGCGTACCTGGGCGACCGGATCGAGCAGCGCTACCAGAACACGCTGCGGACGCTGGCCCGCACCAGGCTGTTCGCGCTGCCGGCCCGCAAGTTCGCGCACATCGTCGCCGCGTGGTTCCCGATGGGCCGGCATCTGCTGGAGGGCCTGTTCTTCGGCATGAGCAACGCCAAGCAGCTCGTCGACCAGCGGGAACGGCTGACCGCGCTGGGCACCATCACCGCCGGGCTCACCCACGAGCTCAACAACCCCGCCGCGGCGGCCGCCCGCGCCAACGCCGAGCTGGGCGACCGGATGATCTCCGCGCAGCAGCTGCTGGCCAAGCTGGCCGTGCGCGGGGTGGACTGCCACCGGCTCAGCGAGCTGGTGATGGCCCCCGAAAGGCTCGCCAAGCGCGCCGCGCAGGCCGCCTCCCGCACCCCGTTGCAGGTCAGCGACGCCGAGGACGAGCTGGGCGAACGGCTGGACTCGCTCGGCGTCCAGGACGCGTGGGAGCTGGCCCCGATCCTGGTGTCGGCGGGTTTCGAACCCGCCGACATCGACGAGGTGAACACCCTGGTCGGCGCCGAGCACCTGCCGCTGGCGCTGCGCTGGCTGGCGGTGGCGCTGGAGGTCGGCCAGCTCCAGGAGGAGATCACCGACGCGCTCACCCGGATCACCGCGCTGCTCGGCTCGGCCCGCCAGTACTCCCAGCTCGACCGCGCCGCCAACCGCCCGGTCGACCTGCGGGAGCTGCTGGACAGCACGCTGACCATGATGAAGCGCAAGATCGGCGACGGGGTGCGGGTGCGGACCTCCTACGACCCGGACCTGCCGCAGATCACCGTGTACGCGGCCGAGCTGAACCAGGTGTGGACCAACCTGATCGACAACGCCCTGTACGCGATGGGCGGGTCGGGCACGCTGACGGTCCGCACCGCCCGGGAGGGCGACCGGGCGCTGGTGGAGATCGCCGACACCGGCCCGGGGATCCCCGAGGAGAACCTGGAGCGGATCTTCACCCCGTTCTTCACCACCAAGCCGGTCGGCGAGGGCACCGGGCTGGGCCTGGACATCTCCTGGCGGATCGTGGTGGACCGGCACGGCGGCGACATCCGGGTCGAGTCCCGCCCCGGCGACACCCGCTTCCAGGTGCTGCTCCCGATCTCCTAGCCGGGTCAGGCGACCGCAGCGGAGCTCTGCGGAGCGAGGATCGCCTGACCCGCCCTTCGGGGTCTGGGGGTCGCCCCCCCAGAACAACGGGTCAGTCGGGGATCGGCGGGTCCTCGGGTCCGTCCGGGAACGGGAACGGGTCCCGCGGTTCGTCGGGGAATGCGTCCTCGGGGACGTCCTCCTCGGGCCGCCCGCTGCTGGGCCGGATCGTCACGGTCGTGCCGGGCTCGTGCGCGGTGCCCGGCCCGGGCTCGATCTCGGCGACCCGGCCCTCGGGCACGGTGGAGTCGACCTCGTCGCCGACGTCCACGGTGAACCCGGCGGCGCGCAGCCGGGCGATGGCGGCCGACAGCCGCATCCCGCGCACGTCCGGGACCCTGATCCGGTCCTCGCCGCTGCCCCGGCTGAAGTACCGGGAGGGCGGCCGGTGGAAGGCGCTCGCGGCACGGCCCGACAGCGCACCGATCATGCTGTCGTGCCAGATCGGGGCGGGGATGGTGGCGCCGAACACCGGCCCGTAGCAGCGGCCGTCCATGCACAGGCTGGACATCGGGTACTTGTAGCCGCCGCGCGGGTCGCCGACCCACACCGCCGCCGCCAGTTCCGGGGTGTAACCGGCGAACCAGGCGGCCGAGTAGTCGTCGACGGTGCCGGTCTTGCCCGCCGCCGGCCGGCCGATGCCCAGCCCGCGGGCGGTGCCGCGGGTCAGCACGCCCTGCAGCACGTAGTTGACGGCGTCGGCGACGCCCTCGTCCATCACCTGCTTGCAGTCGGCGGACGGCACCTTCAGCTTCCTGCCGCTGCTGTGGGTGATGGAGGTGATGGCGATCGGCTTGCAGTACTCGCCGCGGGCGGCGAACGCGGCGTAGGCGGCGGCCAGCCGCAGCGGCGACACGGTGTTGGCGCCGAGCGTGAACGAGGGGACCTGCTCCAGCGGCTTGCCGTCGGCCCGCTTCATGCCGAGCCGTTCGGCCATCTCCACGGTGTCGCACAGCCCCACCTCGCGCTGCAGCGCCAGGAAGAACGTGTTGACCGAGTGGTGGGTGCCGGTGACCAGGCTGAAGCTGCGCCCGCCCTCGCTCTCGGCGGAGTTGCGCAGGCCGACGGAGGGGTCGCCGACCGACTCCCCGTCGCAGTTCTCGTAGCCGGTGGGGGTGAACCGGTGCGGCGCCATCAGCCGGGTGCCGAACGGCATGCCCTCCTCCAGCGCCGCCGCCAGCGTGAACGCCTTGAAGGTGGACCCGGCCTGCATGCCGATGCTGGAGCCGTGGCTGGCGTCGGCGGCGAAGTTGATCCAGGTCTTGCCGCGTTCGGAGTTGGGGCCGAGCTTGCGGTCGACCACCATCCCCTTGATCTTTCCGGTGCCCGGTTCGATGAGTACCTCGGCGGCGGCCTTGCCGGCGGAGTTCTTCGGCGGCACATGCCGGTCGACGGCGCGCTGCGCGGCCCGCTGGGTCTGCGGGTCCAGCGTGGTGCGGATGGTCAGCCCGCCCTGTTTGAGCAGGCGCTCGCGTTCCTTGGCGGTCCTGCCGAACACCGGGTTGGTGAGGATCTCCCGCTGCACGTAGTCGCAGAAGAACGGGGCCCTGCTCTCGGTGCAGCCGTTGGGGGTCTCGGTGATGTCCAGCTCGATCGGGTCGGCGGCGGCCCGGCGGGCCTGCTCCTGCTCGATCCAGCCCAGCTCGACCATCCGGTTCAGCACCAGGTCGCGGCGCTTGCGGGCGGTGCCGGGGTGCAGCCGGGGGTTGTAGGCGTTGGGGTTGCGCACGACGCCGGCGAGGGTGGCGGCCTCGGCCAGGTCCAGGTCCTCGGCGGACTTGGAGAAGTAGCGGCGGGCGGCGGCCTCGATCCCGTACGCCCCGTCCCCGAAGTAGGCGATGTTGAGGTAGCGCCGCAGGATCTCGTCCTTGGACAGCCGCTTCTCCAGCGCCACCGCGTACCGCAGCTCGTTGATCTTGCGGGCGGGGGTGACCTCCAGCGCCCGGCGCTGCTCGGCCTCGGTGTCGGCCTGTTCCAGCAGCAGGTTCTTGACGTACTGCTGGGTGATGCCGGAGCCGCCCTGGGTGACCTCGCCGGAGTTCAGGTTGCTGACCAGCGCCCGCAGGGTGCCGCGGGTGTCCAGCGCGCCGTGCTCGTAGAACCGGCTGTCCTCGATGGCCAGCACCGCCTTGCGGGCGATCGGCGCGACCTGGTCGAGGCGCACCTCGACGCGGTTCTGGTAGTAGAACGTGGCGATGGTGGACCCGTCGGCGGCCAGGATCCGCGACCGCTGCGGCGACGGCGTCAGGCTGAGACCGGCCGGCTCCCGCTGGAACCAGTCGGCCCCGTCCCGCGCGCTCACCCCGGCGGTGCCGACCAGCGGCAACGCCAGCAGCGCCACCAGCACCCCGGCCAGCGCGCCCATGCCGACCAGCCCGCGCACCGCCTGGGCGGCGGTGGCGCGCCGGTCGCTGTCGAACGATCGTGGCGGCACGCCCTGATCGTAGACCGGACGAAACCCCCGCCCCTAGCACCCCCACCGATACCCTCGCGGCCGGCGACCGCTCACAACGGGGCGTCCGCGGCGTCCGGGCGCCGTCAGCCGCGGTCGCGGGACTCCCAGGCGCGGATGCGGGCGGCGTACTCGCGGGCGACGGCGCGCAGCGCGGCCTCGGGGTCGGTTCCGTTCCGCTGGGCGCGGCGGGCCAGCGCGAACAGTTCGGCGCCGACGCCCTCGCCGAGATCGGCGTGCAGGTCCTCGGGGGCGTCGGCGCGGGCGGCCCGGCGGCAGAGCTGGGCGGCCAGGGACAGGGCGGGCTGGCCCATCGCGACCCCGTCCAGGACGGAGGGCCTGCCGCCCTTGGCGGCGCGTTCGGCCTGCTTGATCTGCTCCCAGTTGGCGTTGACCTCGTCGGCGTCGGCGACCGACACGTCGCCGAACACGTGCGGATGGCGGCGCACCAGCTTGTCGACGATCCCGGCGGCCACGTCGTCGATGGTGAAGCGGGTCTCGTCGGTGCGCTCCTCGGCCACCCGGGCGTGGAACGCCACCTGCATCAGCACGTCGCCGAGCTCCTCGCGCAGAGCCGCGTAGTCGCCGTCCTCGACGGTGTCGGCGAGCTCGTACGCCTCCTCCAGCAGGTAGGGCACGAGGGTGGCGTGGGTCTGCTTGCGGTCCCACGGGCACTCGCGGCGCAGCGTGTCCATCACCGACACCAGGTCCAGCAGCCGCGCCCCCGGCAGGTCGTAGGACCCGTGCAGGACCTCCACGTCCACCGGGTCCGGCGCGTTCACCACCAGCTCCCCGACCCGGCGCATCAGCGGCTCGTCGCCGTCGGGGTCGGCCACCCACACCACCGTGCCGGAGGCGGCGGCCGCCACCAGCTCGGCGGCCAGCTCGGGCACCTCCCGGTCGGCGACCTCCACCGCGACGCCGGCCTCCCGCAGGTACGGCAGCTGCGGCTGGCCGGAGCGGGCCAGCACCCGGTCCGCCGAGCGCAGCGCCTGCCACGCCCGCCAGCTCAGCAGGCCCGCCGCCACCCGGTGGGTGGTCGCCAGCATGATCAGAGCCATGTCAGCCCGCGTCCCCCGGCAGTTCCCCGGTGCCGGTCTCGCCGCGCGACAGCCTGGGGACGGTGGGCATGACGGCCAGCCGGGATCCGTCGAACATCCGGGACACGTCGAACGCGCCGCCGTAGCGGGGGTTGATCCGGACGTCCAGCCGCCGGACGGCGTCGGCGTAGAGCCGCATCGTCTGCTGCTTGGCCTGCTCGAGGCGGTCGCGGGTGGCGCCCGGGCCGAAGCCGTGCCGCATCAGCACCGTCTGCAGGATCACCTCGTGGCGGGCCAGGTCCCGGGCGTGGCGCTCGGGAAGCCCGCTGGCCAGCGTGATGGACTCGGCCCGCTCCAGCCCGCCGGCCTGCTCGATCAGCCCGTCGATCTGGCCCGGGGAGACGGCGATCCGCTCGGCGCGGGCCACCTCGTCCGACAGCCGGATCATCACCAGCCTGGTCAGCGCCTCGCGGAGCTGCGAGTCGGACACCGCGTCCATCGGCAGCCGCTGGTCGGGGGCCAGCGCGCCGGCGCGCCGCATGTTGGCCTCGGGGTCGGCGCGGAACTGCTCGTTCCACTCCTGCACGGTGCGGTGCAGCGCGGCCGTGGTGATCCGCTCGTCCCCGATGATGGCCGCCGAGCCCATCTTCGTCGGCTGGCAGCCGGTCAGCACGAGGACGGCGGCCCCGGCGGCCAGCGCCGTCTTGACAGCGGTACGGAACACGGGGCTCCCATCGTCGAAGATCGTCTTGCGCCCGTCGCGGGCACCTCCCGGGGTCCGCGCCATCCTAGGCGCGGGCCGGTTCCAGCAACAGCGCCTCCACCAGGTCGGTGGCCCACTTGAGCAGGGCCACGTCGCGCAGCGGGCGGCCGCCCAGCGGAGCGGTCCTGGGCGCCGGCACCAGCAGCGTGTTCGTCGCGGCCTTGTAGATGCTCTTGGGATAGAGCCGCTGCAGCCGCACCTGCCTGGAGTCCGGCAGCTCGACGGGCGCGAACCGGATGTGGTTGCCCTGCACGGCGACCTCGGTGAGCCCGGCCTTGCGGGCGCGGACCCGGAACCGGGCCACCGCCAGCAGGTTGAGCACCGGCTCGGGCGGCTCGCCGAACCGGTCCTTGAGCTCGTCGAACACCGCGCCGATCTCGTCGTCGGAGGTGATCGCGGCGATCCGCCGGTAGGCGTCCAGCCGCAGCCGCTCCCCCGGCACGTAGTCGTGCGGCAGATGGGCGTCGACCGGCAGCTCCACCTTGGTCTCCGGCAGCTCGACCGGCTCGGCCTCCCCGCCCGCCCTGGCCTTCAGCTCGCGGACCGCCTCGCCGACCATCCGCACGTACAGGTCGAACCCGACCCCGGCGACGTGCCCGGACTGCTCGACGCCCAGGATGTTGCCGGCGCCGCGGATCTCCAGGTCCTTCATCGCCACGTACATGCCGGCGCCCATCTCGGTGTGCTGGGCGATGGTGGCCAGCCGCTCGTGGGCGGTCTCGGTCAGCGGCGCCTCCGGCGGGTACAGGAAGTAGGCGTACCCGCGTTCGCGGCCCCGGCCGACCCGGCCGCGCAGCTGGTGCAGCTGGGACAGGCCGTAGGTGTCGGCGCGGTCCACGATCAGGGTGTTGGCGTTGGGGATGTCCAGGCCGGACTCGACGATGGTGGTGGCCACCAGCACGTCGTAGTTCTTCTCCCAGAAGTCGACCATGACCTTCTCGAGCTGCTGCTCGTTCATCTGGCCGTGCGCGGTGGCGATCCGCGCCTCCGGGACGAGCCGCTGCAGGGTGGCCGCCACCCGGTCGATGGACCGCACCCGGTTGTGCACGAAGAACACCTGGCCCTCGCGCAGCAGCTCGCGGCGGATGGCGGCGGCGATCTGCCTGTCGTCGTACGGGCCGACGAACGTCAGGATCGGGTGCCGCTCCTCCGGCGGGGTGAGGATGGTGGACATCTCCCGGATGCCGGTCAGGCCCATCTCCAGGGTCCGCGGGATCGGGGTGGCCGACATCGCCAGCACGTCCACCTGGGTGCGCAGCCGCTTGAGCTCCTCCTTGTGCTCGACCCCGAACCGCTGCTCCTCGTCGATGATCACCAGGCCCAGGTTCCTGAACCGGCTCTGCGCCGAGAACAGCCGGTGCGTGCCGATCACCAGGTCCACGGTGCCGTCGGCGACCCCGCGCATGGTCTCGTTGATCTCGGCCTCGGTCTGGAACCGGCTGACCGGCCGCACCACCACCGGGAACGGCGCGAACCGCTCGGTGAACGTCGACAGGTGCTGCTGCACCAGCAGCGTCGTCGGCACCAGCACCGCGACCTGCTTGCCGTCCTGGATCGCCTTGAACGCCGCGCGCACCGCGATCTCGGTCTTGCCGTAGCCGACGTCGCCGCAGATCAGCCGGTCCATCGGGACCGGCTTCTCCATGTCCCGCTTGACCTCCTCGATGGCGGCGAGCTGGTCGGCGGTCTCCACGTACGGGAACGCGTCCTCCAGCTCCCGCTGCCAGGGGGTGTCCGGCGCGAACGCGTGGCCCGGGGTGGCCATCCGCGCCGAGTACAGCCGGATCAGCTCCCCGGCGATCTGCTTGACCGCCTTGCGGGCCTTGGACTTGGCCTTGGCCCAGTCGGAGCCGCCGAGCCGGTGCAGGGTGGGCGCCTCGCCGCCGACGTAGCGGGTGATCTCCTCGAGCTGGTCGGTCGGCACGAACAGCCGGTCCCCGCGGGCGTACTCCAGCACCAGGTACTCGCGGGTGGCGCCCTGCACGGTGCGGCTGACCATCTCCACGTAGCGGCCGACGCCGTGCTGCTCGTGCACCACGTAGTCGCCGGGCCGCAGCTGCAGCGGGTCGATGCCGCCGCGCCGCCGGGACGGCATCCGCCGCATGTCGCGGGTGGAGGCGCGCTGCCCGGTCAGGTCGGTCTCGGTGAGGACGGCGAGCTTGACCGACTCCCACACGAAGCCGCTGCCCAGCCGCCCGGTGGTCACGTGCGCCACCGCGGGCTCGGGCGGGGCGGGCAGGTCGGTGAGCCGGGCGCCCAGGCCCTCCTCGCGCAGCACCTCGGCCAGCCGTTCGGCGGGGCCGTGCCCGGCGGTGACCAGCACGACCCGCCACCGGTCGTCGATCCAGCGCTTGATGTCGCCGATCACCCGGGCGGTGTCGCCGCGGTACTGCTCGGCGGCGTGCACGTCCAGCCGGACCGCGGCCTCGTCCTCGCCGGTGAGCGCGGTGACCGTCCAGCGCGGCAGGCCGAGCCGGGCGGCCTGGTCGCGGACCTCCTCCAGGGTGCGGAACGCCGCCGCGCCCAGGTCGATCGGGGACTGCCCGCCGGCGGCGGCGTTGACCCAGCTCGCCTCCAGGAACTCCTGGCTGGTGCGGACCAGTTCCTCGGCGCGGGTGCGGATCCGCTCCGGCTCGCACACCAGCAGCGTCGAGCCCTCCGGCAGCAGGTCGACCAGCAGTTCCATACGGTCGGCCAGCACCGGGGAGAACGCCTCCATGCCCTCGACGGCCTCGCCGTCGGCGATCCGGGTGAGGATCTCGGCCAGCGCCGGGTGCTCGGCGGCCAGGGCGCGCGCCCGTTCCCGGACGGCGTCGGTCAACGGCAGCTCGCGGCACGGCGGGGCCCACAGGCCCTCCCGCGCCTTGCTTATTACGCCGCCCGAACCCACCTCCAGGGACCGCTGGTCGGCGGCCTTGAAGTAGCGGATCTCCTCGACCGTGTCGCCCCAGAACTCCACCCGCAGCGGGTGCTCCTCGGTGGGCGGGAACACGTCCAGGATCCCGCCGCGCACCGCGACCTCGCCGCGCTTGTCCACCAGGTCCACGCGGTGGTAGCCGGCGTCCACCAGCCGCCGCACCACGTCGTCCATGTCGGCCTCGTCGCCGGTGCGCAGCCGTACCGGCTCCAGGTCGCCCAGCCCGGACACGATGGGCTGCAGCACCGCGCGCACCGGGGTGACCACCACGTCCAGCGACCCGCTCGCCGGGTCGTCGGGGTCGGGGTGGGCCAGCCGGCGCAGCACCGCCAGCCGCTGCCCCACGGTGTCCGAGCGCGGCGACAGCTTCTCGTGCGGCAGCGTCTCCCAGGCCGGGAAGTGCGCCACCCGGCGCGGGTCCAGGAAGCAGGTCAGCGCCGCCTCCAGGTCCTCGGCCTCGCGGCCGGTGGCGGTCACCGCCAGCAGCGTGCCGGATCCGGGGATACGGGCCAGCGCGGCGGCCAGCACCGGCCACAGCGACGGCGGGGCCACCACGTCGTGGTCCCGGCGGGCCTCGGTGTGCGCGCGCAGCGCCTCGGCGAACACGCGGTCACCGGCGGCGACGTCGAGAAGTCCGGTAAGAGTCATGATCATCCAGGGTCCGGCCCGGCGCCCGGCCGACGGCCCCGGTCCTGCACCGGGGCAGCCCGAAGACCCGGGACGGGCGTCGACCCCGGGTCGGCCCCCAGTCTACGCCGGGTCGGCCGACGCCCATCCGGGTCGCGACCGCCACGGAGGGTTGCCATGGGACACGTCAAGATAGCGCAAATAGCGGACGCTCCGGAGTCGGATGGCTACTCTGCGAAACGTGACCGATCTGCGTACGCCGCCGGTCAACGACGGCGATCTGTTCTCCGCACGGGCCCGCCAGTACGCCCTCGAGCATCGCGGGCAGACCATCGAGATCCTGGAGGCGGGCTGCGGCTGGGGCCACGGGCTGGGGCTGACCGACCTCGACTGCCAGGTCACCGGGGTGGACATGGATCTGCCGGCGCTGCGCGCGCACGCCGAGGCCCGCACCGACCTGCACGCCCGCCATCTCGGCGACCTGCGCACCGTGCCGATGCCGCCGCGGACCTTCGACATCGTGCACGCGCCGTACCTGATCGAGCGGGTGCCGCACGCCGAGCTGGTGCTGGACCGCTTCGTGGCCGCGCTCAAGCCCGGCGGGCTGCTGCTGGTGCGGCTGCGGGACCGCAGCACCGCCTACGGCCTGGTGGACCGCCTGCTGCCGGCCCGCGAGCGGCGCGCCCGCGGGGCCGGCGGCCCGCCGCCGGCCGTCTACGACGAGGTCGCCTCCCGCAAGGGCATGCAGTGGTACTGCATGATGCGCGGGCTGACCATCGCCGAGGAGCACCCCTCCGCCCACATGCTGGCCACCGCCGGGCCCGCCGTCGCCGCGCTGTGCCGGCTGGTCGCCGCGGCCGGCCGGGACCGGCTGCCCGGCGGGCACAGCGAGGTGGCGCTGGTGATCCGCAAGCCGGAGAACCGGTTCGCCCGGGTGATCTAGCCCGTGATCCGGCCCACGGTGGACGCGGGTGCGCGCGCCGCCCGCGAAAGCAGTATTTTTTGCCGCGTACCCCTACTTGACCTGGCCGGCCCGGTGACGAGTCCGGGCCGGGAACGGAGACTGCGGTGACCGCCGAAGCCGGCCTTCCCGACACGTTGCGCGACCTGCCGTCCTGGACCCCCGACCCGGTCGAGCTGGCCGATCTGGAACTGCTGCTCACCGGGGCGTACCGCCCGCTGACCGGTTTCCTCGGCTCGTTCGACGCGGCGATGGTGATCGCCGGCGGCCGGCTGGCCGACGGCACCCCCTGGCCGGTACCGGTCACCCTGACGGTCCCCAAGGACCTCACCGTCCACGAGCGGCTGGTGCTGCAGGACCCCGAGGGCGTGCCGCTGGCGGTGCTGCGGGTCACCGAGACCTGGCAGGACCCCACGACCTCCGACTGGCGGCTGGCCGGGCCGCTGGAGCCGCTGCGCGCCCCCGCGCACGGGCCGTTCCACCGGCTGCGCCGCCGTCCCGACGAGGTGGCCGCCGAGCTGCCCGAGGGCCCGGTGCTGGCGGTGGCCACCCGCGAGCCGCTGCACCGCAAGCAGCTCGGCCAGGTCCGCCAGCTCGCCGACAAGCTGGGCGCGACCGTGCTGGTGATGCCGCTGCTGGGCGGCGACCACGACGAGTCCCTGGTGCGGGCGCTGCTGGCGGTGCGCCGCGACCTGCCCGACGGCGCCCGGATCGTCCCGGTGCCGCTGCCGTCGCGGCCCGCCGCCGACCCCGAGCGGGACCTGCGGCTGCGCTCGCACGTCGCGGCGGCGTACGGGGCCACCCACCTGATGGGCGCCGAGTCCGCCGAGGAGGGCGAGGGCGACGCCGAGGGCGCGGGCACCGCGATCCCGGTCGCCCGCCCCGAGCCGTGGGCCTACGACGCCGACGTGGAGGTGTGGCGGCCGGTCGCCCGGATCGAGCCCGACCACGTGCAGGCCGAGCTGACCCAGGCCGAGCTGGAGGACCTGCTGGACCGCGGGGAGCCGATCCCCGAGTGGTTCACCCCGCCCGCGGTGGCCGCCGAGCTGGCCGTGGCGCGCCCGCCGAAGCTGCGGCGCGGGCTCACCGTGTTCTTCACCGGCCTGTCCGGGTCGGGCAAGTCCACGGTGGCGCGGGGGCTGGCCGACGCCCTGGTCGAACGCGGCGGCCGCACCGTCTCGCTGCTGGACGGGGACGTGGTGCGGCGGCTGCTGTCGGCCGGGCTGACGTTCTCCAAGGCCGACCGGGACCTGAACATCCGGCGGATCGGGTACGTCGCCGCCGAGATCACCCGGCACGGCGGGGTGGCGATCTGCGCGCCCATCGCCCCGTACGCCGCCACGCGCGCCGAGGTGCGGCGGATGGTGCAGGCGGCCGGGGACTTCGTGCTGGTGCACGTGGCCACCCCGCTGGAGGAGTGCGAGCGCCGCGACCGCAAGGGCCTGTACGCCAAGGCCAGGGCCGGGCTGATCCCCGAGTTCACCGGCGTCTCCGACCCCTACGAGGAGCCCGACGACGCGGACCTGGTGCTGGACACCTCGCGGCTCACCCCCGAGGAGGCGGTGGGCCGGGTGCTCGACCTGCTGGTCGCCGGAGGCTGGGTCCGCCCCGAGTAGACCCCGGGCACGCCCCATCGTCTATGGTGGGGCCTGCTTTGCCCCGGTTTCCGATATAACAGGTAGGGCATCCCGATGCACTTTGACTACACGATGGCCCTCGGCTCCTTCCTGGTCGCCATCGTCGTCGGGCTCACCGGCATGGGCGGCGGGGCGCTGATGACCCCGATGCTGGTCACCTTCTTCGGGGTCTCGCCGCTCACCGCCGTCTCCAGCGACCTGGTGGCCGCCGCCGTCATGAAGCCGGTCGGCAGCGCGGTGCACTACCGGCAGGGCACCATCCACATGCCGCTGGTGATCTGGCTGTGCGTCGGCTCGGTGCCGGCGGCGTTCTGCGGCGTGCTGGTCGCCCGGGCCCTCGGTGACGGCGAACGGGTCCAGGACGTCATCCAGACCTGCATGGGCGTCGCCCTGCTCATCGCCGCCGCCGGCCTGACCGTGCGGATCTACCAGGCCATGGTGGACCGGGTGGCCCGCCATCCGGACGCCCGGCGGCGCACCGCCCCGCCCGGCGACCCCGCCGCCGTCGCGCCGCCGGAGATCAGGGTCAAGCCGGTCCGGACCGCCCTGGTCGGCGCGATCGGCGGCCTGGTGGTCGGGATCACCTCGGTCGGCTCCGGCTCGCTGATCATCGTGGCGCTGCTGGCCCTGTACCCCATGCTCAAGGCCAACCAGCTGGTCGGCACCGACCTGCTGCAGGCGGTGCCGCTGGTCATCTCCGCCGCCCTGGGCCACCTGCTGTTCGGCGACTTCCACCTGGACATCACGCTGGCGCTGCTGGCCGGCTCCATCCCCGGCGTCTACATCGGCTCGCGGATCTCCTCGCGCGCCCCCGGCGGCCTGATCCGCCGGGCACTGGCCCTGGTCCTGCTGGCCTCCGCCCTGAAGATGTTCGGCCTCGGCCCCTCCGCGATGGCCTGGACCATCCTGGGCGCCGTCGCCGCCGGCCTCCTCACCTGGCTCTGGGTCCGCCACCGCCACGGCCTGCCCTTCCTGCCCCGGCGCGGCGCCTCCGCCTCCGGCGGCGAGCACGGGTCGCGGGCCCGGCAGGACGCCGTGGCGAACGCGGACACCTGACGGCGTCAGCCCGCCGCGAAGAAGACCTCGTCCAGTTCCCCGTGGAACTGGTCGTTGGCGGCCACGGCGTTCGTCCCCCCGGCCATCACCGGCATCCCGGCCGGGGCGACGGCGAGGCTGGGCGCGACCGCCCCGGCGCCGGTGACCTCGCCGTCCACCAGGATCCGCAGCTCCCCGGCGGTGCGGCGGCAGGTCACCTCGTGCCACCGCCCGTCGGCGACCCCCGTCCGCGACTGGACCAGCACGAACGGCGCGCCGTTCGCCGCCCGCAGGACGCAGCTCGGCCGCCCGCCGCGGGCGTCGTCGATCTGCAGCTTCCACTGGGACGTCAGGGACGTGCCCTTCTGCACCAGGTTGGAGCCGTGGGCGGTCGTCAGGTCATCGGCCCGCACCCGGACCCGCACGCCGAACGTGAACGGCGAGGTCCCCGGATCCAGCGCCGGATCGTCGGGCCCCTGGATCACCGCGTGCGGGCAGCCGGTCCCGGCGCCGGTGCACACGGCCGGGAACCGCACCGCCCCGCCCGTGCCGTCGTGCCCGGGCCGCACCGCCCCGATCCGCCCGCCGGAGACGGCGACCACCGTTCCGGAACGCCCCGTGCCGCTGTCGTCGGCCACCTCGGCCACCGGGTCGGACACCTCGTCGAACCGCCAGCGCAGGCGTTCCTCGGCGGACCGCGGCGCCGTGGCGGGCCGGGACGCCGCCGCGGGCGACGAGGCGGCCGGCGACGTGCCGCCGTCCCCGCCGCACCCGGCCGCCAGGATCAGCGCGACCGCCCCGGCACCGGCCATCCGGCTGCACCCCTGCATGCGTCGACGCCCCCCAGACACGCGGGCCGGATGTCACCGGCCGTCCCCGGGCACGGAATGTATCCCATCGGATACCGAAGTAAGCGCACTTGACACCACTCTCCGGAACCGCGCGAGAGGGGCGATCCGGGCGAGTAACGTATGCCCCCGGATCAGCCGCCAAGAGAGAGATCAACCTCGGTGAAGCAACATCCCGGCCCGTCTCGCATCTCGCCGCGCCGCGTCCTGGCGCTGCTCGCCGCCGGCGCGCTCCTGCTGCTCGGCCCGTTGTCGGGGCCCGCCCGCGCCGCCGCGCCCGTGGCCGACGCGCAGACCATCGCCGACTCGCTGCTGGAACACGAGGGCCTGTACGTCCACTCGCAGGCGGACAGCAGGCGTTACAACGACGCCGTCCTGGAGCGGCTGCGGACCGCGCGCGACTCCGGGCGGCTGCCGGTGTACGTGATCGTGCTGCCGGTCAAGGCCGCCCCGGCCGACGCCGCCGGGCAGGACGCGCTGCTGCGCCAGGTGGCCCAGACGATCGGCCGCTCCGGCACCTACATCCTGCAGGCCGGGCCGGCCATGCGGGTGCACTCCACCGCGCTGACCCCGGCGACCGTGGCCCGGCTGACCGCCCAGGCCAGGCCCGCCGGCCGGGCCAACCCGGCGCAGACGCTGGTCAACCTGACCGGTCTGGCCGCCAGGGCCAAGCAGGAGACCTCCGCGCCGGGCCCGCACGCCAACGGCGGCAAGGTCATCCCGCCCAGCCCCGCGGACGAGAACGGCAACGGCCTGGTCATCACGCTGGTCGCGGGCGGGCTGGTCGTGGTGGCCCTCGCCGGCGGGCTCCTGCTGCTGCGCCGGCGCGGCAAGGCGAAGAAACCCGCGGCCGGGCAGCCGGCCGGCGGCCCGCAGCCCGCCGCTCCCGCCCAGGGGACCGGCCCGGGGCAGGGTCCCGCCCAGCCCACGGCGCAGAGCCCCGCCCAGCCTCCGGTGCAGGCCCCCGAACGGCCCCACCCCGCCCCGGGCTCCGACGGCGCTCCGCCCGCGGCCCGCTGACGACCACGGTGCGGCGCGCGGGTCGCGCCGCACCCCGATGGAGAGCACGCGCTCACCTCCGCGCCGGGCGAAGGTCAAGGTAATGTAATCTCGACTTTTCCGGCCCGCCCCCATGCCCGTGTGCGCCCCGTCGACCGAGGAGTTCGCGCAACCGATGGACCCGTCACCCAGGCCGGACACGACCGAGATCACCGACTACGCCGCGATGCTGCGCCGTCGCTGGCGGTTGATCGCGGCCTGCACGTTCGGCACCTTCCTGGCCGCGCTGCTGGTCTTCCTGCTGATGCCGAAGTCCTACACGGCGCAGGCGTCGGTGCAGGTCACCCTCACCGGCGCGGAGGACGCCAACAGCAACGCACGCACCAACGACGGCATCAACCTCGACACCGAGGCCCAGCTGGTGCGGTCCGCCGAGGTCGCCGAGCGGGCCAGGGCGCTGCTGAAGTCGTCGCAGTCCGCGAACGCGCTGTCCAAGAACGTCGTGGTCACCGTTCCGCCGAACTCCACCATCCTCGACATCGCCTACACCGGCGACTCGCCGCAGGCCGCCAGGGCGGGGGCGGACGCGTTCGCGCAGGCCTACCTGGACAACCGGCGCGGCAGCGCCGAGGCCCGGCTGCGCGAGAGCATGCAGACCATCAACGAGCGGATCACCAGGGTGACCGCCGAGATCCAGGAGCTGAACGCCAGGATCCGGACGCTGCAGCGCGGCTCGGCCGAGCGGTCCACCGCCGCCACCCGCCAGCAGCTGCTGAACGACGAGCTGGAGAAGCTGAACGGCCAGCTGTCGCAGGCCAACGTCACGGCCTCCAACCTGACCCCCGGCACCGTCATCACCAAGGCCAACGCCCCGCGGAACCCGTCCTCCCCCAAGGCCCAGCTCTACCTGCCGGGCGGGCTGATGGCCGGGCTGCTGATCGGGCTGCTCGGCGCGGTGATCCGGGACCGGACCGACAAGCACGTGCGGCACCCCGCCGACATCGAGCGGGTCACCGGGCTGCCGGTGCTGCTGGCCACCCCGTTCGGCCGCAAGGCCGCCCCGGTCGGCCTGTACGACGCGCGCAGCCGGATCGGCCAGCGGGTCAACCAGCTGTGCCACCTGATCTCCGCCACGCTCGGCCACGGCCACCACATCATCCTGGTCACCGGGGCCAGCGACGGCGCGGGCACCGGCATCGCCGCGGCCAACCTGGCCGCCGGGTTCGCCCGTACCGAGTCGCGGGTGCTGCTGCTGTCGGCCAACCTGAGCAGCACCGCCAGCTGCCGGCTGCTGGGGGTGCGGCCCGGACCGGGCCTGGCGGAGGTGCTGCTGGGCCGCAAGGGCCCCGGCGCCGTCGTGCAGGAGTCCACGGTGGTGCCGAACCTGCAGGTCATCCAGCCCGGCAAGGACGTGGAGGCGGCCGCCGAGCTGCTGCAGCGCAGCGCCATGGAGCAGTTGCTCAACCGGCTGCGCAAGACCGCCCGCTACATCATCGTGGAGACCGCCTCCCCGGTGGAGAGCGCCGACGCGCAGGCCGTCGCCGACGTGGCCGACGCCGCCGTGATCGCGGTGGAGATCCCGCGCGCCCGTTACGAGGACATCACCGACAGCGTCCGCCAGCTCGACCGGATGGGCACCGCGGTGCTCGGCGCGATCGCGCTGCCGGTGCAGCAGCAGGTCGCCGCGCCCGCCGCCCCGGCCGCCCGCCCGGCCGGGCAGGGCCGTGCGGCGCAGCCGGGACGCGCCCCGGCCGCCCGCACCAAGCCCGCCCGCCGGGCGCTGCCGACCTCCCCCGTCACCGACCCCGCCGAGCCCGGCGACTCGATCGTGTGGAAGGGCTCCGCCGCGGGCGACCCCACGTCCACCGCGCCCGATCCCGGTGCGCCGGACATCGACCCCGCGCGGCCTGAGCCCGGGGTCGCCGACCGGCCGGCCGACCCGGCCCCATGGTCGTAACGGGACATCGCGACAAGGCCCCGCAGGCCATCCAGTCGCTGGAGGGGGGCACGCTCCCCGGCCTGCGGCGGATGCCCGTCTGGCCGCTGTACGCCCTGTTCCTGGGTTATCCGCTGTGGTGGGCGCTGGGGCTCACCTCGGTGATCTGGGTGCTGGCGGCGTTCCCGATGGCGATCGCGCTGGCCCGGCGGGGCCGGATCCGGGTGCCGCGCGGGTTCGGGCTGTGGCTGCTGTTCCTGCTGTGGGTGCTGGTCGGGGTGACCGCCCTCGGCATGGTCGCGCCGGACACCATGCCGGACTCCGGCGGCCTGATGGGCTACTCCCACCGGCTGCTGCTCTACCTGGCGGCCACCGTCATGCTGCTGTACGTCGGCAACCTCACCGAGCAGGAGATGCCGCAGCTGACGGTGGCCAAGCTGCTGGGGTTCCTCGGCGTGGTGACGGTCGTCGGCGGGCTGGCCGGGGTGACGGTGCCGACCCTGGAGTTCACCTCCGCGCTGGAGATGCTGCTGCCGCAGCGGCTCACCGGCGACAAGTGGATCGAGGAGATGGTCCACCCGGCCGTCGCCCAGCTCCACCAGGTCATCGGCAGCGCCCCCGAGCCGCGGCCCAAGGCCCCGTTCGAGTACACCAACACCTGGGGCAACAACCTGTCGGTGCTGCTGATCTGGGCGGTGGCGGCCTGGTGGGCGCACGGATCCCGGGGCCGCCGGTGGCTGACGGCGCTGCTGCTGGCGGTGGCGATGGTCCCGATCGTCTACTCGCTGAACCGCGGCGTGTGGGTCGGGCTGATCATCGCGGTGCTGTACGTGGCGGTGCGGCTGGTCCTGCGGGGCAGGATCATGGTGATCGGGGCGCTGATGGTGGCGGCCCTGCTCGCGATACCGGCGTTCGCGGTGACCCCGCTGGGCTCCCTGGTGCAGGCCCGGCTGCAGAACGGGCACAGCGACAGCATCCGCACCACGCTGGCGCTCAAGTCGGTGGAGGCCGCCCGCAGCTCCCCGATCATCGGGTACGGCACCGGCCGCGCCATGCGCGGCAGCGCCTCGTCCATCGCGGTCGGCCGCTCCCCCTCCTGCCGGCAGTGCGGCAACGCCCAGATCGGCAGCACCGGGCAGCTGTGGCTGGTGCTGATCTCGCACGGGCTGGTCGGCACGGTGCTGTACTTCGGGTTCTTCGTGCACGCCATGTGGCGGTACCGGCGGGACGACTCGGCCATCGGGATCGCCGGGTCCCTGGTGGTGCTGCTGTCGTTCTGGTACGCCACCACCTATCCGTCCGCGGGCTCCCCGCTGTGCCTGACGTTCATCGCGATCGCGCTGCTGTGGCGCAACGACCTGGCGCGCCGGGAGCGGATGGCCGCCGAGCGGGCGGAGTGGTGGCTGCGGTTCAAGCGGGCACGGGCGGAGCATTCGCGCGGCCTGCGGCCGGTCAAGCCGCCCGCCGGGCCCGCCAGGCCCACCGGGCCCACCGGGCTCGCCAAGTCCGCCAGGGCCGCCCGGCGCAAGGGGATCGGGACGGCGGTCCCGATGGTCGAGGACAGGGAGACGCGGGTGAGCGTCAGGTGAACGACAACGGCACACGGGTCTCGGGACGGGTCCGCTACCTGCACCAGATCGGGGCCCTGCTGTGGCCGGGCCACCAGGTCACGATCGGCCGGGAGCGCTCCGGGCGGCCGGTGCGCGAGTACCTGCTGGTCCCGCACGCCAGGGAGCCCCGGCTGATGCTGCCCGCCCCGCGGCGGGCGGCGGCCGCGGCGGTGATGGGCTTCAACAAGGGCCGTTCCCGGAAGGCGGCGACGCTGTCGCGGGCGCTGTGGGCGGGCCTGCGGTCGGGGGCGGCCGGTCCGCTGCTGCGGGACCGGCTGCGGGTGTACGGCGACGGCTCGGGCATCGAGGACCACCTCGGCGAGGTGCTGGGCCGGGACGTGCTGATGGGACTGCACGTGGGGCCCGACCGGGCCAACCGCAAGCCCGTCGCCCAGCTGCTCACCCCGCGGGGCGTCACCGTCGGGTACGCCAAGATCGGCTTCAACCCGCTGACCCGGGAACTGGTGCGGGCCGAGCGGACCGCGCTGGAGATCCTGGCGGAACGTCCGCTGCGGACGCTGCGGGTGCCGCGGGTCGCCTACGCGGGCCGCTGGAACGACCTGGAGATCCTGGTGCTGGAGCCGCTGCCGGTGTGGGACCGGCAGGTGCCGGCCGACCCGGCCCGGCTGCACGCCGTGATGCGGGAGGTCGCCGAGGCCGGCGGGGTGGAACGGCACCGGCTCGCCGGCAGCCCCTACTGGAAGGGGCTGCGGGAACGGGCCGGCGGGCTGGACGGCCCGCAGGCGGACGGCATCCGCACCGCGCTGGACCGGCTGGCGGCCGTGCACGGCGACCGGGAGGTGCCGTTCGGGGCCTGGCACGGCGACTGGACCGCCTGGAACATGGCGGTGCTGCCGGACACGATGCTGGTGTGGGACTGGGAGCGGTTCACCCAGGGCGTCCCGGTCGGGTACGACGCCGTCCACTTCCACATGTGGGACGCGCTGACCGAGGGCGGGGTGGAGCCGCGGAAGGCCGCCGCCGACGCGGTCGCGGCGGCGCCCCGGCTGCTGGCCCCGTTCGGCCTGGACGCCGAGACGGGCACCGTGGTGGCGCTGCTGTACCTGGCCGAGCTCGGCACCCGCTACCTGATCGACCGGCAGGACGAGGCGGGCGCGGCGCTGGGCCGGTTGGACACCTGGCTGCTGCCGGTGCTGACCGAGCGCACCGCCTGATCCCATGCCCTCTGGGGGCCGGCCTCGGAGGGCGAAGATCCTCGCTCCGCTGCGGTCGTCCTGTTCCTTCCGGGGCCGACCCCCAGCCCCCGGAAAGCGGTTCGGAACATACGAAAAGCGGGGCCGCCGGAGCGGCCCCGCTCATTCGTTCCCCGGGACTACGGGGCGGGGTTCAGCACGATCGTCCACATCAGGCCGTTGTTGGCGGTGACGTTCGCGGTCGCGGCCAGCCCGCCGTAGGACCCGGTCGGGACGGCCCCGGCGGAGTCGGCGACGAGGGTGCTGATGCTGGCGGTCGTGCCGCCGCCGCTGCCGGCCCGGCGGGTCACCACCGACGGGGCGGTCCACGAGGTGGTGGTGCCCTTGTCGGACCAGTAGGAGACCACCCAGCGGCCCGCGCCGGTCACGTTGGCCGTGCCGGTGGTGTGGACGGTGCCCTGCCCGTCCATCCGCGACACCGCCTGCGCGATCGGGTCGGCCCCGTCGACGTTGCGGTAGACCAGCAGCCGCAGGTCGGTCTTGACGGTGGCGCTCAGCGGGACGGTCACGTCCGCGCCGGCGTCGGCGGCGGTGGCGGTGCGGCGCCACACCTTGCTGTTCATCGCCGCGTTCCCGGCGGTGGCGACCTGGGTCCAGCCCGGCGGCGGGACCGCCGTGGCGCTGGTGTTGTTGGCCGTCAGGATCAGCAGCATCTGGTCACCGGGCTGGACCCCGGCCGGCACGGTCACCTTGGGCGCGTTGCTGTTGCCGTTGTAGCCCGCGGTGGCCCGGTAGCCGATGGAGGTGTCGATGACCTGGATCTGCTTGGTGGTGCTGCCGGTCTCGCCCTTGTTGTCGGTCACCGTGAGCTTGACGGTGTAGGTGCCGGGCTGCTCGTAGGCGTGGTCGGGGGCGGCGCCGGTGCCGGTCCCGCCGTCCCCGAAGTCCCAGGCGTACTTGCTGATCTGGCCGTCGGAGTCCTTGGAGGCGGTGGCGTCGAACGAGCACTTGACGGCCTGGCAGGACGAGGTGAACGAGGCGGTCGGCGCGGCGTTGGGGACCCCGTCGAAGACGAACAGGGCGCGGGCCCGCCAGTCCCCGGTGGCGACGGTGGTCGCGGTGCCGGCGACGGGCTTGCCGTCGGTGAACTCCACGCTGCGCAGCGCGCCGTTGTTGCTGCGGCTGGCGTAGTAGATCTTGTTGCCGGCCTTGAACATGCCCTGCACGTCGGACCAGCTCACCCCGGTGACGGGGCCGGAGGCGGTGTAGGCCTCGGCGCCGACGATGCCGGACTCGGGCTCGAAGAACCGGTAGTACAGGTTCGAGTTGCCCGCCTTGGTGTAGTAGATCCGGCCGTTGGTGAAGAACATGCCGGTGATGGAGCTCACCTCGGAGTGCCAGGTGGTCATCCGGGCGAGCTGGTCGGCGGTGTTGACCAGCGTGGCGGCGCCGTAGGTCTGGCCGTTGTAGGTCCGCTTGTACAGCTCGCCGTTCGCCATGCCGTAGTACAGCGTGCCGTCCAGCATGAACCCGCCGCGGACCGAGGACCAGTCGATCCCGCCGCCCGCGACGGCGGCGGGCGCACCGGCGGTGGTGCCGTCGAAGGAGCGCTTGTCGACGTTGTCGTCGGGGTTGACGGTCTGCACCCCGCCCGCGGCGTACACGTCGCCGGGCAGCGTGGCGGGCGTCGGCTGACGGATGTCCTTGCCGGTCAGCGGGAACTTGGCGATCTTCTGGCGCAGCTCGCCGGCCACCCGGTCGGTGTCGCTGCCGATCCACAGGCCGTCGCTGGTGGGGACGATGTCCTCGACGGCGTGACCGCGGTCGCGGCCCGGGTTCCAGCTGTAGGGCAGCCCGTTGACCGGGTTGACGGCGGCGACGCCCGACCGGGCCACCGCGCCCTGGCAGGGCCTGTCACCGCAGTACGGGTTGTTCAGCCAGCGGTTGTGCCCGCCGACGTAGATCGCCTCGCCGGTCAGCGCCACGTTGGTGAGGGTGTCGCCGCCGGTGTAGTTGACCCAGGTCGGCTGGATGTTGGTGCCGGTGGCGCCCGTCTCCCAGCGGGTCAGCGTGTCGCACAGCAGGCCGGCCCGGTAGGCGCCGGTGGTGGCGATCACGAAGTATCCGCCGCCGGGGGCGAACTCCACGTCCCGCAGGTAGGTCTCGACCGAGGTGGAGCAGGCGGCCTCGAACCGCTTGGTGTAGTAGTCGGCGACCTCGGCCTTGTCCCCGGTCAGGTCGAGCATCGCGAACTGGTCGCGCAGCTGCCCGCCGACCTGGGTGAAGTTGCCGATCACCACCAGCTTGCGCTGGTCGGGGGAGATGGCGAACTGCCACACCTTGGTGGTGCCGCCGTTGTGCAGGCCGGAGATGTTCAGGTTGACGAAGTCGTCGCGGGCGCCGGTCTCGGGGTTCAGGGTGGCCAGCCCGGTCCGGGAGACGCCGCCGACGGTGGTGAAGGTGCCGCCGATGTAGAGCCGGCCGCCCGCCAGCTCCAGGTCGCGGACCTGGCCGTTGAGCGCGGCGGGCTTGAACGTGGTCACCCGGGCGCCGTTGGTGACGTTGATCCGCGCGACGCCCTTGCTGTTCGCGCCGCCGACGGTGGCGAAGTTGCCGCCGATGTAGACCGTGTCCCCGTCCGGCGCGGCCAGGATGTCGCGCACCGGCTGGTCCACGTTCGGCTGGAAGCCGGTGTCCAGCTTGCCGGTGGTGGCGTTGAAGGCCGCCAGGTACCGGCGGTTGACGACGGTGCTGCTGCCGGCGTCCTTGAGCTGCGTGAAGGTCCCGCCGATGATGACTTTGTTGCCCACCTGGGCGATGGCGTACACAGTGCCGTCCACCACGTTGGGCGACCAGTCCACCGGATTCGGACTGACCAATCGGTCCTGCGGCAGCCGCTCGGCCTGTGCGGGCGCCGACAGGCCGAACATCCCGGCCAGTGCCAGCGACCCGGCGAGCAGCACGCTACGCGCTCGTCCAGTTATCAAGGTCACTCCTGAAAGACGCCCCCATGAGGGCCGGCCAAGGCGCGTTTCGGTGCGGCCCTTCCCCCGTCGTCCGCGATCACCGCGCCACCTAGCGGCGGCCAGACTATCGCCTGACCGCTTGATCACCTACACGTTCGCCCGGGTTCGCGGTCATTGATGAGATGCCGGTAAGAAGTCCATAACATTCGGCGTCCCGCCGATTCGGGAGGTAAACCCGCAGGACTTCTCGGGCGTCTTCTCCCTTCGGCCGGGTCCGGACGGGGCGGCGCCGCTCCGGCCCCGGAACCCCCGACGCACACGTCCCGGACAAATGAGAGGGCCCGATCCACGCGATGACCGCGCGCCGCCGCATCCGCGCCGTCTGGCTGCTCCTTCCCGTGCTGCTCGTGGCGGCCGTGATCGTGGCCGTGACCCGGGACTCCGGCGGCCCCGACGACCCGCCGGCGGACGGCGGGCCCCGGCCGCCCGAGCACGGCGCCTGGTTCGGCGCGTACGTGGACCCGGCGGGCGGCGACTTCAGCCAGGAGGGGCTGATCGGGGCGCTGGCCGACTACGAGCGGCGCATCGGCGGGCCGCTGGATCTGGTCCGCACCTACTACCCGTGGGACAAGGACTTCCCCCGCGAGATCGACCGCCGGGTCGTCGGGAACGGCCAGGTCCTGATGATCGGCTGGGGCGGCACGAGGCTGGCGAGGATCCTGTCCGGGCGGCAGGACGGGCTGATCCGGGAACGCGCCCGCGGCCTGGCCGGGCTGCGGGGTCCGGTGCTGCTGGCCTGGCGGGGCGAGATGGACCGGCCCAACCTGCGCGACGAGATCCGCACCCCGGCCGACTACGTCGCCGCCTGGCGGCGGATCCGCCGCATCTTCGCCGAGGAGGGCGCCCGGAACGTCGGCTGGGTGTGGTGCCCCACCGCCGAGGGGTTCGCCGACGGCCGGGCGCAGCGGTACTACCCGGGCGACGACCAGGTGGACTGGCTGTGCGCGGACGGGTACGCGTTCCCCGACCTGGTGCCGCCGGAGCGGATCTTCGACGCGTTCACCGGCTGGGCGCGGGGGCGGCCCGGCAAGCCCGTCGTCATCGGCGAGTACGGCGCCGAGTCCCACGACGGCCGGCGGGCGGACTGGCTGCGCGCGTTCGGCGCCTACGTCAGGCGGAATCCGCAGATCAAGGCCGTCGCCTACTACGACCGTCACCACCGGCACAGCGAGCAGACGATGATGTACTACTCGCTGCGCGACGATCCGGCATCGATGGCGGCGTTCCGTGATCTGGCCGACGACCCCTACTTCGACCCCCAGAGGAGACGACGACGTGGCTGACTCCCTGCCGATCGCCCGGCCGCTCAAGGACGCCGCCCGGCGGGGCGTGCGGACCATCGGCAGACTCACCCACGAGGCGCGGATGACGCCGGACTTCCTCATCGTGGGCGCGCAGCGGTGCGGCACCACATCCCTGTTCCGCTACCTGCGCGAGCATCCGGCGATCCTGCGGGACCGGCTCGACAAGGGCGTGCACTACTTCGACATGCACTACGACCGGGGCATGGCCTGGTACCGGGGGCACTTCCCGCTGACGGCCACCGCCCGGATGGTGCAGCGGCGGGTCGGGGTGCGGCCGCAGACGTTCGAGGCCAGCCCGTTCTACATGTTCCATCCGCTGGGGCCCGAGCGGATCGCCCGCGACCTGCCGGGGGTGAGGCTGATCGCGATGGTGCGCGACCCGGTGGAGCGCGCGTTCTCCGCCCATGCGCAGGAGGTGCGGCGCGGGTTCGAGACCGAGCCGTTCGAGCGGGCGCTGGAACTGGAGGAGGCCCGGCTGGCCGGCGAGGTCGAGAAGATGCTGGCCGACCCGCACTACCTGAGCTTCAGCGTGCAGCACCACGCCTACCGGGCGCGGGGCCGCTATGTGGAGCAGCTGGAACGCATGGAACGGCTGTTCGGCCGCGACCGCATCCACGTGATCGACAGCCACGAGCTGTCGGCGAACCCGGAGGCCGTCTACGACCGGCTGCTGGAGTTCCTCGGGCTGCCGAACCTGGGCTACCCGACGTTCGAACGGCACAACGCCGCGCCCCGTCCCGCCCCGATGCCCGAGTCGGTGCGGCGGGAGCTGACCGAGCACTTCGAGCCCTACGACGCCCGCCTGGCGGACTGGCTCGGCCGGGAGCCGTCCTGGCGATGACGGTCACCGGCAAGCAGCAGCCCGCCCGGGGCCGTGCCGACCTGCGGTCGCTGGCGCGCGGCGGCACCCTCAACATGGTCGGCGCCGCCGTCACCGCGGCCGCCCAGTTCCTGGCGGTCGCGGCGGTCACCCGCGGGTTCTCCCCACGGGAGGCGGGGATCTTCTTCGCCGCCACCACGGTGTTCCTGGTGGGGCTGGCGCTGGCCCGCCTGGGCACCGACATCGGCCTCGTCTACCACATCGCCCGTGCCCGGGCCCTGGACGCGACGGGGCGGGCGGCGGCGTTCGTCCGCACGGCCGTCCCGCCGGTGCTGGTGGCGGCGACGCTGACCGGGGCGGTGCTGTGGGCGTTCGCGCCGCGGCTGGCCGCGTGGTCGGTGGACGGGGATCCGGGGCACTTCGTCGGCTACCTGCGGGTGCTGGCGATCTTCCTGCCGATCGCGGCGATGTCGGACACGGCGCTGGCGGCCACCCGGGGGTTCCGGGAAATGCGGCCGACGGTGCTGGTGGAGAGCATCGGCCGGCAGACGATCCAGCTCACCGCCCTGGTCACGGTGTCCCTGGCGGGCAGCGGCGCGCTGCTGGGGCTGGCGTGGGCGGGGCCGTACGCGTTCACGGCGGTGGCGGCGGCGCTGTGGCTGCGGGCGATGCTGCGGCGGCACACCGCCGGCGCGCCGCCCTCGGCGTCCGCGGGGACGGGGCGGGAGTTCTGGGGCTACACCTGGCCGCGCGCGGTGGCGGCGCTCGCCCAGCTGATCCTGCTGCGGTTCGACATCGTGCTGGTCGCGGCGCTGCTCGGACCGGTGGAGGCCGCCGTCTACACCGCCGCGACCCGCTACATCCTGGTCGGCCAGATCGGCAACCAGGCCCTCGGGCAGGCGGTCGCCCCGCAACTGTCGGAGGTGCTGGCGCGCGGGGACCGGCGGGCCGCCGCCGACCTCTACCAGACCGCCACCGCCTGGCTGGTGCTGATCACCTGGCCGCTGTACCTGATGCTGGCGTCGTTCGCGCCGTTCGCGCTGCGGCTGTTCGGCGAGGGGTACGAGACCGGCGCGGACGTGGTGCTGGTGCTGTCGCTGACGATGCTGTTCGCCACCATCTGCGGGCAGGTCGACACGGTGCTGATCATGGCCGGGAGGACCACCTGGAACCTGGCCAACATCGTCACCGCGATGACCGTCAACATCGTCGCCGACCTGATCCTCATCCCCCGGATCGGGATCGTCGGCGCGGCGGCCGGCTGGGCGATCGCGCTGGTGGTCAAGAACGTCGTGCCGCTCGCCCAGATCGCGTTCGCGCTGCGGCTGCACCCGTTCGGCCGCGGCACCCTCACCGCCGCCGCCCTCGCCGCGCTGTCCTTCGGGCTGCTGCCGCTGGCGGTGCGGCTGACCGCCGGGGACGGCTTCGCGGCCGTGCTGGCGGCGGGCGCGGCCGGTCTGGCCCTGTACGCGGCGGGCTGCCGGTGGCGGCGCGACGCGCTGAGACTGCGGGAACTGCGCCGGGCCCGCCGGGGCGGAAACCGGCCAGAACCCGCATCCTGACCATGTCCGAGCAGGTCACGGGATAGAGTCTGTGTCCTCCCCCGCCTCCCCCCGCATGATGAGGAGCCTTTGTGCCTTCCGGTACGCATGTCCTTCTCGTGGGATCCACCGGCGGCCATCTCACCCAACTGCTGGCGCTCAAGCCCTGGTGGGAACGGCACGAACGGTCCTGGGTGACGTTCCGGTCCCGGCACGCCGAGTCGCTGCTGTCCGGTGAGCGGATCGCCTGGGCCTACCACCCCACGACCCGCAACATCCCCAACCTGATCCGCAACACCTGGCTGGCCTGGCGGCTGCTGCGCCGCGACCGCCCCGACGTCATCGTCTCCACCGGCGCCGGCGTGGCGTTCCCGTTCTTCCTGCTGGGCCGCCTGTGGCGGATCCCCACCGTCTTCATCGAGGTCTACGACCGGATCGACTCCCCGACCCTGACCGGCCGGCTGGTCCGCCCGCTGGCCTCGCTCTTCCTCGTCCAGTGGGAGGAGCAGCGCCGCTTCTTCCCGAACGCCGTCGTCGTGGGGAACCTGCTTTGACTTCCTCCCCCGTTTCACGAGTGGGAGAGTCCACCCCTCACAGGATGGGTTTCCTGCTTCGTCGCCGACCGCACCCCGGGAACACCGGCGTGACTGACGTCAGCTCCACAGGCCGTCACCGCTCGACCAGCGGCCAAGATGTTCTGGGCGGCGTTGAGGTCCCGGTCGTGCCGGGTGCCGCAGTCCGGGCATGTCCATACCCGGATGGAGAGGCTCAGTTGCGGGAGCCGGTGTCCGCAGCGCGAGCAGATCTTCGACGACGGATACCACCGGTTGACGACGATGAGTCGACGCCCCGCCCGCTCGCACTTGTACTCCAGTTGGCGCCGGAACTCGCTCCACCCGCAGTCGGAGATCACACGGGCCAGACGCCGGTTGCGGATGAGATGTTCGACCGCCAGATCCTCTATGACAATGGTGTCGGCCATGCGCACAAGTCGGGTGGAGGTCTTGTGCAGGAAGTCGCGGCGAGCGTTACGTACCTTGCGGTACGCCCGGGCGACCTTCTCCTTCGCCTTACGCCGATTGGCCGATCCGAGCCGTTTACGAGCCATGCGCCGCTGGTAGCGAGCCAGATTTCTGGCCTTGCGTTCCAGATGACGCGGGTTGGCAAGGCGGTCACCGTCGCTGATCACCGCGAATTCCCGCACCCCCAGATCCACACCGATCTCATGTCCCGTCTTGGGCGCGGGCTCGGGGTCAGCGGTGTCCACGGCAAACGTCACGTACCAGCGGCTGTCGGGCTCGCGAGACACGACCACCATGGTCGGGACCAAGGCCGCCAGATCCACCTGCGGCCACGACCACACAACACGGAGTGGTCGGCTCATCTTGGCAAGAAGCAACTGCCCGTCACGGATGCGGAACGCCGATCGGGTGAAGTGCGCCGACTGTCGGCCCGTCCGGGACTTGAAACGCGGATAACGAGCGCGTCCGGCGAAGAAGCTCAAGAATGCCGAATGCTGGTGGCGCAGAGCCTGCTGCAACGGCACGGACGAGACATCGTTCAAGAACGCCAGCTCAGGTGTGCGCTTCCACATGGTCAGCGCCGCGTCCGTCTCCCGATAAGACGTCCGCCGGCCTTCCGCACGATATCGAGCACTGCGTTCAGCGAGGGTCTTGTTCCAGACCAGGCGTACACAACCGAACGTGCGGTTCAACACCGCCGCCTGCTCGGGGTCTGGATACGCCCGGCATTTGAACGCCGTCCTCACAGAACCGAGTATTGCAGAGAGTTTGCGAGTATGTGCGGAAGTGTAGGTGTCTGGTGAACGATCGACCTCTGGTGCTGGTGACCGTCGGCACCGACTTCCACAAGTTCGACCGGCTGATCGGATGGGTGGACCGGTGGGTCCGCGACACCGGGACCGACCGGGTGCGGTGCGTCGTGCAGCACGGCGCGTCGGCGGCGCCCGAGCACGCCGAGGCGCGCGACATGCTCGACCACGCCGAGCTGCTGCGGCTGATGGGCGAGGCGGCGGTCGTCGTCACCCACGCCGGGGCGGCCACCATCGGGGAGGCGCGGAGGCTGGGACGGCTGCCGGTGATCGTGGCCCGCGATCCGGAGCTGGACGAGATCGTCGACGGGCACCAGATCGACTTCGCCCGCCGGGTCGCCGCCAAGGGCCTGATCGAGCTGTGCGACGACGAGGCGGCGCTGCGCGCACGGCTGGACCGGGTGCTGGCCGACCCGGCGGCGTTCCGGCTGGCCGCGGGGGACGACGCGGCGGCGCAGGCCGAGGCGGTGCGGCGGACCGGGGAGCTGATCGACACGCTGGTCGCGGCGAGCAGGGGCGAGACCGTCACGCCGGCGGACGTCCGCGGGGCGGCCCCCGGGGACGAGGCGTGGCCGTCGGTGACGGTGGTGATCGCCACCCGGAACCGGCCGGAGCTGCTGCGCACCGCGCTCGACTCGGTGCTCGCCCAGGACTATCCGGGCGACGTGCGGTGCCTGGTGGTGTTCGACCAGAGCGACCCGGACAAGGAACTGGAGTCCGGCGACGACCACCGGGGCGTGCGGGTCATCGTCAACGAACGCACCCCGGGACTGGCCGGGGCCCGCAACACCGGGATCCTGGCGGCCGACGGGGACCTGGTCGCGTTCTGCGACGACGACGACGTGTGGCTGCCGGGCAAGCTCCGCGCCCAGGCGGAGCTGCTGCGCGCCGACCCGGCCGCCGAGCTGGTGTGCTGCGGCATCCAGGTGGCCTACGACGACACCGTGGTCGACCGGGCGCTGGACCGCACCGCGGTGACGTTCGCGGAGCTGCTGCGCTCCCGGGTGACCGAGCTGCACCCGTCGACGTTCGTGCTGCGCCGTGCCGCGCTGGTGAACGGGATCGGGCTGGTCAGCGAGGAGGTGCCGGGCAGCTACGGGGAGGACTACGAGTTCCTGCTGCGCGCCGCCCGCCGCGCCCCCGTCCGCAACGTGCCCGAGGTCCACGTGCGGGTGCTGTGGCACAAGAAGTCCTACTTCGCGCAGCGGTGGCGGACCATCGCCGAGGCGCTGGACTGGCTGCTGGAGCGGTATCCGGAGTTCCGGTTCGTTCCCCCCGGCTACGGGCGGATCGCGGGGCAGATCGCGTTCGCCGAGGCCGCGTCCGGGCGGCGGCGGGCCGCGCTGCGCTGGGCGCGCCGCACGCTGCGCGCCAACTGGCGGGAGCCGCGCGCCTATCTGGCGCTGGCCGTCGCCGGGCGGGCGCTGAACGCCGACAAGGTCGTGCAGCGGCTGCACCGGCGGGGCCGCGGCATCTAGCCGGGCCGCCTCTGGTTGACGTAGGGGTCCTGACCGGCCCGCTTGAAGGCCTCCGCCTCGGCGGGCCGGTCGAAGATCCGCCACGGGCATCTCATGCCCTCCGGCGGCTGCCACAGCTGCACGGCCTTGATCTGCGGATAGCGCCTGAGGGTGGCGGGGATCTCCCGGTACCAGCGGACCGACAGCGACGGGTCGGTGTAGCGGACCGAGCCGAGCCCGTTGATCATGTACGGCTTGTCCGGGTCGATCCCGGCCCTGACGCCCTCGGTCTTCAGCCAGTCGTGGAACGGCCTGAGCGTGTCTTCGAACGACATGTGGTCCTCGGCGTCCCAGATCCTCCCGTCGCACAGGTACGCCTGGTAGGCCTCCCAGCCGATCCAGTCGACGTACCGGTCGCCGGGGTAGAAGCTCGCGGCGCGCGGGAAGTTGCCCGCGTACCCGGTCAGCACCCACACCCACACCGCGTTGTCGGCGCCGTTGCGCCGGTACACGTCGTGGACGTGCCGCCACGCCGCCGCGAAGTCCTCCCCCGTTCCCCGGGTGCGGATCTTGGGCCGGGTGTCGGGCTCGTGGTCGAACGTGACGAACACCGGCCGGTCCAGCTCGGCGATCCCGCGGGCCTGCGCGGCGAGGGCGCGGTCCCACCGGCCCTCGGCGATCTCGCGCCACCGCACCCGCCCGCCGCCGAACGCCCGGCCGGCGATGTTGACGTGCAGGATCCGGCCCTGCCGGGCCAGCCTGCGCGCCTCGGCGTTGGGGACGTCGGTGGAGTCGACGCCGTGCCAGAAGTGCACCAGGTCGAACCGCCGCCCGAACCGGGACTCCATGTACTCGAGCGAGTCGATGCCGGGGCTGACGCCCCACCACGCCCCGCACGCGGGCACCAGCTCGGCGCTCACCCCGCCGCACTCCCGCTCCCCGGGCGCGCCGGGCGCGGCGCCGACCCGGGCGGGCCCCTCGGGGCGGGGCGAGCCGGTGATCTCGGCCTCGGCCCGCAGCGGCGGCCCGGCCGGGCGCAGCTCGCGGTACGGGCCGCTCTCGCCCGTCTGCCGCATCGGGGCCGGAACGTCATGACCCCCGGTGAGAACGGCCGTCCCCGCCACCGTGACGGCCAGGATCGCCGCCGCGGTGACCTTCCCCCGGATCCGGCGCGGCGGCTTCACCCCCAGCGGTCCCCGCCTGCCGCCCCCGGGGGACGGCCACCGGAGCCCGGTCATGCGGTCCGCAGGGCCCTCGTTCCGCCGGCGCTCCGCCCGGGCCGCCCGACCTCGTGAAACATGCACGATGTGACGGTAGCCATATCGGATGCCGCAGGTGAACGAGTTGTCAAGATGGTTATGACCGCCCAGTGACCGGGCGGTAACCGTACCGGGTCATCGTCGGCAGCGTCAGCGCCATGACCAGCGCCTGCTGGGCGGCGGGGAACGCGGTCCGCCACGCCTCGTCACGGCGCAGCTCGACCCGGCCGGTGCGGAACCGCATCGGGTTGCCCGCCACCTGGTGGTTGGCGCTCAGCTCCACGGTGACGTCGTCGACGAACGGCGCCTTGGCGTCCGGCAGCCCCGCGAACCCGGCGACCTCGGCGACCGTGTCGGCGGGCGCGGCGACGAAGTCCTCGTACCGCACCCGCAGCGTCGGCACCCCGGCCCGCGCCAGCAGGTCGAAGCCGGCGTTCTGGGCGTTCCAGTGCGCCGCGGTCCTGGCCGGCGACCAGCGGGCCATGAACTCGCCCTCCGCCGACCCCTCGGCCGCCTCCGGGCGCCTGACCACCTTCGACCACGAGTAGGCCACCGCCCGCGGGTCCCGCACCACGTGCACCACCCGCAGGTCCACCTCGTCGCACCAGCGCAGGCAGTGCGCCAGCGACGCCGACTTGCTGGAGTCCACCAGCACCTCGGCCCCGCTGACCCGCCCGACCGCCGCGTACAGCCGCCGGTACAGGTCGTTGTGCCGGTCCACCCGTTCCCGCATGTCCGGACGGAGCCGCCCGCGCGCCAGCACCGGGATGAACCGGGTGCGGTCGGCCGCCGCCTTGCGCGCCAGCGCGTCGGCGGCGTCCAGCCGGTCCCAGCCGCCGAACGCCGCCCGCCCCACCTCGGTCCACAGCGGGCACTCACCGAACGCGACCCCGCAGCCGCAGCGTTCGCCGTCGACGACGCCGCGCTGCCACAGATGCACCACCTCGCCCATCGCGAACGCGCCCGGCAGCTCGCCGAGCAGCCGTTCCAGCAGGGTCGAGCCGCTGCGGCCGAGACCGCCGATGAACAGCACCCGCGCCGGGCCGGTCATCCGCCCGGCCTACCTGGCGTCGGTGATCATGCCGGCCGCCACGGTGCCGTGGGTGGCCTCGTCGATGAGGATGAACCCGCCGGTCAGCCGGTTGCGCGAGTAGTCGTCGACGAACAGCGGCTGGGTGACCCGCAGGGTGATCCGGCCGATCTCGTTCAGCCCGAGACCGTCGGCCTGCTCGTCGCGGTGCAGGGTGTTGACGTCCAGCCGGTAGTGCACGTCCTTGACCATCGCCCGGGCGGTGCGGGTGGTGTGCTTGATGATCAGCTTCATCCGCGGGGTGAGCCGGCGGTCGTCGGTCATCCAGCACACCATCGCGTCGAGGTCCTGGGCGACCCGCGGCTGGTTGTGCGGCCGGGCGATCATGTCGCCGCGGGAGATGTCGATCTCGTCGGCCAGCCGCAGCGTCACCGACATCGGCGGGAACGCCTCCTCGACCGGCCCGTTCGGCCCGTCGATGTGGGTGATGGTGGTGGTCAGCCCGGACGGCAGGTGCACCACCTCGTCACCGGGCTTGAGCACCCCGCCGGCGACCTGCCCGGCGTAGCCGCGGTAGTCGTGCAGCTCCGGGTCGGTGGCCCGGTGCGGGCGGATCACGTACTGCACCGGGAACCGCACGTCGATCAGGTTGCGGTCGGAGGCGATGTGCACGTGCTCCAGGTGGTGCAGCAGCGACGGCCCGTCGTACCAGGGCATGTTGCCCGACCGCTCCACCACGTTGTCGCCGTGCAGCGCCGAGATCGGGATGAACGTCAGGTCCCGGACGTCCAGCTTGGTGGCGAACGCGGTGAACTCGTCGGCGATCTTCTGGTAGACGGCCTCGTCGTAGCCGACCAGGTCCATCTTGTTGACCGCCACCACCAGGTGCGGCACCTGCAGCAGCGTGGTCAGGAACGCGTGCCGCCGGGACTGCTCCAGGATCCCCTTGCGCGCGTCCACCAGGATGATCGCCAGGTCCGCGGTGGACGCCCCGGTCACCATGTTCCGGGTGTACTGGATGTGCCCGGGGGTGTCGGCGATGATGAACTTGCGCCGCGGGGTCGCGAAGTAGCGGTAGGCGACGTCGATGGTGATGCCCTGCTCCCGCTCGGCCCGCAGGCCGTCGGTCAGCAGCGCCAGGTTGGTGTACTCCTCGCCGCGGTCGGCGCTGGTGCGCTCCACCGCCTCGAGCTGGTCCTCGAAGATCGACTTGGAGTCGTACAGCAGCCGGCCGATCAGCGTGGACTTGCCGTCGTCGACGCTGCCGGCGGTGGCGAACCGCAGGATGTCCATGGCCATGGCTAGAAGTAGCCCTCCTTCGTGCGGTCCTCCATCGCGGCCTCGCCGGTGCGGTCGTCGGCGCGGGTCCGGCCGCGCTCGGTGCGGGCCGGCAGGTGCCATGATCTCCGCAAGCTCAGCCCGCGCATCAGAAGTACCCTTCCTTCTTGCGGTCCTCCATCGCGGCCTCGCTGGTGCGGTCGTCGGCGCGGGTCTGGCCGCGCTCGGTGATCCGCGTGGCCATGATCTCCTCGATCACCTCGTCCAGGGTGGTCGCCGTGGACTTGACCGCGCCGGTGCAGCTGGCGTCGCCGACGGTGCGGTAGCGCACCATCGCCTCGAACACCGGCTCGTCCTCACCGCGATGCGCGTACGGGTTGTCGTCCAGCAGCATCCCGTCCCGCTCGAACACCCGCCGGGTGTGCGCGAAGTAGATCGACGGGATCTCCAGGCCCTCCCGCCGGATGTAGTCCCACACGTCCAGCTCGGTCCAGTTGGACAGCGGGAACACCCGCACGTGCTCGCCCTGCCGGATCTTGGTGTTGTACAGGTTCCACAGCTCGGGACGCTGGTTCTTGGGGTCCCACTGGCCGAACTCGTCGCGGAAGGAGACCACCCGCTCCTTGGCGCGGGCCTTCTCCTCGTCGCGCCGGGCCCCGCCGAACGCCGCGTCGAACCGGTGCTCCTCGATGGCGTCCAGCAGCGTGGTGGTCTGCAGCCGGTTGCGGCTGGCCCGCCGGCCGGTCTCCTCCACCACCCGGCCCTTGTCGATCGACTCCTGCACCGACGCCACGATCAGCCGGACCCCGAGCTCGGCCACCCGCCGGTCCCGGAACTCGATCACCTCGGGGAAGTTGTGGCCGGTGTCGACGTGCATCACCGGGAACGGGATCGGCGCCGGCCAGAACGCCTTCTTCGCCAGGTGCAGCATCACGATGCTGTCCTTGCCGCCGGAGAACAGCAGGACCGGCCGCTCGAACTCGGCGGCCACCTCGCGGATGATGTGGATCGACTCGGCCTCGAGGACATCGAGCTGAGACAGCAGGTAGTCACTGCGCTGCATTATCACGGGCTTTCTGTGGGCTGATCAGCCTGACAGGCCTGGCGAGACGTCCCGGATGCCGGCCAGCACCATCGACGCCGACACGGGATGACAGACAAGGATATCGGGCAGCAGCACGTCGCGGTTGTTGTAGGTCAGCGCCGTCCCGTCGATCCTGGTGGCGTGCGCCCCGGCGGCCAGCGCCACCGCGGCGGGCGCGGCGTTGTCCCACTCGTACTGACCGCCGGCGTGCACGTAGGCGTCCACGTCGCCGAGCAGCACCGCGGAGATCTTCGCCCCCGCCGACCCGATCGGGACCAGCTCCACCTTGACGTCCAGCCGTTCGGCCAGCCGCTGCACGAACTCCGGCGGCCGGGTCCGGCTCACCGCGATCCGCAGCAGCCCCGGCGGCGGCTCGGGCGCCACCAGCAGGGTCTGGCCCTCCTTGGCGGACACCACGGCGCCGCCGTTGGCGACGGTGTGCAGGGTGCGGTCCTGGGCGGGCAGGGCGACCGCCCCGGCGACCAGCCGGCCGCGCTCCCACAGCGCCACGTGCACGGCCCAGTCGGTGCGGCCCTCCTCGGAGAACTCCCGGGTGCCGTCCAGCGGGTCGACGATCCACACCCGCTCGGCCTCCAGCCGCGCGAGGTCGTCCTTGCCCTCCTCCGACAGCACCGCGTCACCCGGCCGGGTCCTGGCCAGCTCGGCCATCAGGAACTCGTGCGAGCCCTGGTCGCCGGCGTTCTTGAGCGCCTTGCCGTCGGCGTGCCCGACCCGCGCGCGGATGTCCAGCAGCACCCGGCCGGCGGCGGTCGCCAGCTCGGCTGCCAGGGCGTGGTCGTCGGTCTCGGGGGTGGGCTCGAAAGCGGCCTCGGAGTGGGGGGGCATGAATGTCGACTTCCGGACTCGGTTTGGTGGGTCGCCACCCCATTGTCCACCATGTGCGCACCCGTTCTGTCCGCGGGCGGGGCGGCGGCGGGAACGGCCGGCCCGGCGGGCCGACCGGGCCGGTCAGGCCGGTCAGGCCGGTCAGTACGCCCCGGACGCCCGGATCACCGCCGACCAGGTCTTCCACATGATCTGCAGGTCCATCACCAGCGACCAGTTCTCCACGTACCGCAGGTCGAGCCGCACCGACTCCTCCCACGACAGGTCCGAACGGCCGCTGATCTGCCACAGCCCGGTCATCCCGGGCTTGACCACCAGCCGGCGGCGCACGTCGTCCCCGTACCGCGCCACCTCCTCCGGCAGCGGCGGGCGCGGGCCCACCAGCGACATGTCCCCGCGCAGCACGTTGAACAGCTGGGGCAGCTCGTCCAGGGAGTAGCGGCGCAGCACCCGGCCCACCCGGGTGACCCGCGGATCCTCCCTGATCTTGAACAGCACCCCGTCGTGCTCGTTGCGCTCGGCCAGCTCGGCCTTGCGGATCTCGGCGTCGTCCACCATGGTGCGGAACTTGACCATGGTGAACGGGCGGCCGTCCCGGCCCACCCGGGTCTGCCGGAACAGCACCGGCCCGCCGTCGCCGATCCGGATCGCCAGCGCGATCACCGCCAGCAGCGGGGAGGCCGCCGCCAGCAGCGCCAGCGAGCCGAGCTTGTCCGACAGCTCCTTGACCAGCCGCCGCCCGCCGGACAGCTCCGGATGCTCCACGTGCAGCAGCGGCAGCCCGGCCACCGGCCGGATCGAGATCCGCGGGCCCACCACGTCCATCAGCGCCGGCGCCACCACCAGCTCCACGTCGTCGGCCTCGATCTGCCAGGCCAGCCGGCGCAGCGCCACCCCGTCCATCTCCGGGCACGCCAGCACCGCCACCGAGTCGGCCCGCATCGCCTTGACCACCCGCGCGACCTGGCCGAAGTCCCCCAGCACCGGGACGCCCTCGACGTGCTCGACGGCGTTCTCGCCGCGGCTGAGGGCGGGCGGCAGGCACACCCCCACGATGTGCATGCCGTGGTAGCGCTGCTTCTCCAGCAGCTTGATCAGGTCGGCCACCGCGCCGCGGTGCCCCACCGCCACCACCCGCCGCATGCACTCGCCCCGCCACCGCCGGTGGTGCAGCCGCTTGCGCAGCCGGTACCGCATCACCAGGGTCAGGAACGTGCCCAGCGGCAGCGCGATCAGCACGTACCCGCGGGCGATCTCGGTCTTGGTGGCGTACGCGGCGGTCGCCACGATCGCGGTCATCACCCAGCCGGACCGGATGACCTTGCGGAACTCCTCCGACCCCACGCCGACGAAGCGGGGGTCGTAGCCGCGCAGCACCGACAGCACCGCCACCCACACCATCGGCAGCGCCACGGCCAGTCCCAGGTACGGCAGCGTGTAGTCGTCCGGGACCGGGGTGAACCGGACCGCGAACGCCACCAGGCCGGCCGCCAGCATGGCGACGAAGTCCAGTGCGAAGGCCCAGTACAGATAGCGTGCGAGCCAGTCGGTGGGTCCTCCGCGTTCGCGTGCAGCGTGCGGTGAAGTCCTCACTCCGACTTCGTCGACGACGGCCATGAGCGTCCTCACAAGACTGGGCGACGAAGCACCCCTGAGTTGACCTACATCCCAGGACGCGCACTGGTCGCCTGTGGTTCACACGCCGCTGTGGAACCCCCGATCACGAGTTCTCAAGACGGGGTCAACGAGCGCTCCGGGAGTTTCGGGATCACCCGGCGCCGTCCCGGCATTCTTAGCACACGGCACCGAACGGACGCACAGGATGGCGGGGAAAGGTGGACCGCCGGTCAGTAAAAGATCACGAGGCCGAGCGGGAATGGTAACTGTTCTGCGCCGCCTGCAGCCCCTCGGCCAGCAGGCACTCCACCGCGTCCGCCGCCAGCTCGACCTGCAGGTCCAGCTCCTTGCGCTCGGCCGCGGAGAAGTCCTTGAGCACGAACGCCGCCGGATCCATCCGGCCCGGCGGACGGCCAATTCCAAACCTAACCCGTAGGAATTCCAGAGTTCCCAGCGATTTGGCGATCGACCGCAGCCCGTTGTGACCGCCCGCGCCGCCGCCGCGCTTCAACCGCACCGCCCCGAACGGAATGTCCAGCTCGTCGTGCACCACCACGATCCGTTCGGCCGGCACCTTGAAGAAATCCCGCAGTCCCGCCACCGGGCCGCCCGACTCGTTCATGTACGAACGCGGCTTGGCGAGCACCACGCGCCGCCCCGCCAACCGGCCCTCCACCACATCGGCCCGTGACCGATGCGACCTGAACCGCCCTCCGGTCCGCGCCGCCAGCACGTCCAGCACCATGAACCCGGCGTTGTGCCGGTTGCCCGCATAGCCGGGTCCCGGATTGCCCAGCCCGACCACCAGCCACAGTTCGCCGTCCATCACGCCCGCCCGACCAGAACGTCCACCACCGACAAGCTCCCGCCAACGCCGCAGCGACACCGCAGCACTCCCCCGATCCGCGCGACGACATCCGGCCCACAACCATGCCAGACGCCCCCGCGCACCCCTCGGCGGCCCCGCGACCGGTCCACGAAGGCCGACGCCGCCGGGCCTGCACCGAGCGGAACATGCGGACGGCCCCCGCGGTGCACCCGCCGGGGGCCGTGCCTGAGAGATTCGTTACTCGGCCGCGGGGCCCTCGCCCGCCTCGGCGGCGGGCTCGCCGGCCTCGGCCTCAGCCTCGGCCTCCTCCTCGGGGGCCGGGCCGGTCGCGACGGTGGCGTCCACGATCTGCAGGATCAGGGTCTCCTCGTCGGCGGTCAGCGACGCGCCCGACGGCAGCTTCAGGTCCCTGGCCAGCACCGAGTCCCCGATCTGCAGGCCCGCCACGTCCACGTCCACCGCCTCGGGGATGTGGGTGGCCTCCGCCTCCACGGCGATCTGGATGACCGGCTGCTCGACCCGGCCGCCGGACACCACGTCACCGATCACGTTCACCGGGATCTCGACGGTGACCTTCTCGCCCCGCTTCACCAGCAGCAGGTCCACGTGCTCCAGGAACCCCTTGATCGGGTCCCGCTGCACGTCCTTGGGCAGGGCCAGCTCGGCCCCGTTCGCCAGGCCCTCCACGCGCAGCAGCACGTTCGGCGTCTTGAGGGCCAGCATCAGGTCATGGCCGGGCAGCGTGATGTGCTGCGGAGGGGTGCCGTGACCGTAGAGGACGGCAGGCACCTTGCCGGCCCGGCGGGTGCGCCGAGCGGCACCCTTACCGAACTCGGTGCGCGGCTCGGCGACAATACGTACCTCGGACACGGCGAAGACTCCTCATGTTGCGATCCACGGCCGTCCACACGGGACGTCCGCTACGGACAGTGCGTATCAAGGCGAAGGCTCGATGCGGCAAGCGCCTCGTAAAGATCCAGATGCGGTCCCCGGGGAGTGCGAGTCCACCGTCGGAGCCGTACTGAACGACCCGGGGCACACACGGGCCACCAAGTTTAGCCGATCTCAGGCCGCCCCGACGCCACAGGCCCCGCCGCACCGCCGACCCGCATCGCCCGCCCCCGGAAAGCGACATGCCGGGCCCGCCCCGCGGGCGGCCCGGCATGCGGCTGCGCGCCATCGGCCCCCGGTCAGCTGTGCCCGCCGAACAGGCTGGTCACCGACCCGTCGCTGAACACCTCGTGGATCGCCTGCGCGATCAGCGGAGCGATCGACAGCACCGTCAGCTTGTCGAACCTCTTCTCCTCCGGAATCGGCAGCGTGTTGGTGAGGATCACCTCGGAGATCCGGGAGTTCTTCAACCGGTCCACCGCCGGCCCGGACAGCACCCCGTGCGTGGCCGTCGCCACCACCCGCGCCGCGCCCTGCTCGAACAGCGCGTCGGCCGCCTTCACGATCGTGCCGCCGGTGTCGATCATGTCGTCCACGATCACACAGGTGCGGCCCTCGACCTCGCCGACCACCTCGAACACCTTGACCTCGTTGGCGACCTCGGGGTCCCGGCGCTTGTGGATGATCGCCAGCGGGCAGCCCAGCCGGTCCGTCCACCGCTCGGCCACCCGCACCCGGCCCGCGTCCGGGGCGACCACCGTCACCTGCGAGGTGTCCAGCTTCTGCTCCACATGGCCGGCCAGCAGCTCCAGCGCGAACAGATGGTCCACCGGGCAGTCGAAGAACCCCTGGATCTGCGCCGTGTGCAGGTCCACCGTGATCAGCCGGTGCGCGCCCGCCGTCTTGAACAGGTCCGCCACCAGCCGCGCCGAGATCGGCTCCCGGCCCCGGTGCTTCTTGTCCTGCCGCGCGTACCCGAAGAACGGCGCCACCACCGTGATCCGGGCGGCCGACGCGCGCTTGAGCGCGTCGACCATGATCAGCTGCTCCATGATCCACTGGTTGATCGGCGCGGTGTGCGACTGGATCACGAACGCGTCCGACCCGCGCACCGACTCCAGGAACCGCACGAACGTCTCGCCGTTGGCGAAGTCATAGGCCGCGGTGGGCGTCAGCTCCACGTGCAGGTTGTCGGCGACCTCCTTGGCCAGGTCCGGGTGCGCCCGGCCGGAGAAGAGCATCAGCTTCTTCTCACCGCTCGCCTTGATCCCACTCACCTGAGAAAACTCCCCCTCAAAGGAAAACCTATGCACCGGCGTCCCCGCCGGCGTCGGACTCGTCCGCCCGGCGCCCGGCGGCCCGGCGCGCCGCCTCCGCGGCAGGGGTCCCGGGACGCTTGCGCTCGACCCAACCCTCGATGTTGCGCTGCCGGCCCCGTGCCACCGCCATCGCACCGGGCGGAACGTCGCTGACGATCACGGAACCGGCCGCCGTGTAGGCCCCATCGCCTATGCGCACCGGCGCGACCAGCATGTTGTCGCTGCCCACGCGCACGTGGTCGCCCACGACGGTGCGGTGCTTGCGCACCCCGTCGTAGTTGACGAACACCGACCCGGCGCCGATGTTCGAGCCCTGCCCGATCTCGGCGTCGCCGACGTACGTGAGGTGGGGCACCTTCGCCCCCTCCCCCACCACGGCGTTCTTCATCTCCACGTACGTACCGGCCTTGGCCTTGCGGGCCAGGCGCGTGCCCGGCCGCAGATAGGCGAACGGGCCCACCGACGCCTCCGGGCCGATCTCCGCCCGGTCCGCCACCGTGTTGGAGACCACCGCGCCGGCGCCCACCACCGTGTCGGTCAGCGTCGCGTTCGGGCCGACCTCGGCGCCCTCCTCCAGACGGGTACGGCCGTGCAGCTGGGTGTTCGGGTGGATCACCACGTCGGGCTCGGTGACCACGTCCACGTCGATCCAGGTGGTGGCCGGATCCACCACCGTCGCGCCGGCCCGCATGTGCGCCTCGACGATCCGCTCGTTGAGCAGCCTGCGCGCCTGCGCCAGCTGCACCCGGTCGTTGACGCCCTGCATCTCCACCCAGTCCGGGGCGGTGAACGCCCCGATCCGATGGCCCTGCCCGCGCAGGATCGCCGGCACGTCGGTCAGGTACTCCTCACCGCCGGCGTTGTCGGTCGTCACCTGCTTGAGCGCCGCCTCCAGCAGCTCGCCGTCGAAGGCGTACATGCCGACGTTGATCTCGCGCACCGCGCGCTGCGCCTCGTCGGCGTCCTTGTGCTCCACGATCGCGGTCACCGCGCCGTCCGGGCCGCGCAGGATCCGCCCGTACCCGGTCGGGTCGGGGACCTCGGTGGTCAGGACGGTCGCCGCGTTCCCTTCGCGCTCGTGGGTGCGCACCAGCTCCGCCAGCGTCTCGCCGCGCAGCAGCGGATGGTCGCCGTTGGTGACCACCACCGTCCCGGACAGCGTCCCCACCTGCTCCAGCACGGTGCGCACCGCGTGCCCGGTGCCGCCCTGCCGCTCCTGGACGACCGGCTCGGCCTGCGGGGCGTGCTCGGCCAGATGCTCGATCACCTGCTCGCGGCGGTGCCCCACCACCACGATCAGCCGCTGCGGCTCCAGTTCGCGCGCGGCGGCCAGCACGTGGCCGAGCATGCTGCGTCCGCACAGCTCGTGCAGGACCTTGGACCTACGGGACTTCATGCGGGTGCCCTCACCCGCGGCGAGGACGATCACGGCAGCCGGGCGGCGCGCACTCACGGAGGCTCCTCGGCATCGCGGACTGGGTCGGATGATCGGGCACCGGCGAACGATATGGAGCTAGAACACTCACGACCTGCGTCGACGCAGGCGGCCAGCACAGGCCCGACAGGTGCAGGATACCGCCCCGCCCCGTCCTGTCATCCGGCGAGTCCGGCCCGGCCCCGTCCGGCCGCGACGCCCGCGGAGCACCGCCGCCGATAAAATGATGAAGTCGGCCACCGCACCGAGTATGATCCAGGTGAACCGGGCGCCGGCTCGCACCATCGCCGTCCGGCACACATTTTCATAAATCACAGTAAATGTGCGAAACAATTGATCCGGGGTCGTCTAACGGTAGGACGACAGCTTTTGGTGCTGTTAGGTAGGGGTTCGAATCCTCTCCCCGGAGCTCATTTCCAGAAAATGGATTGTCCGACATTTCCCAGCACCCGTTTCCGTTCCACGCCCCGCCCTCCCGTAAGGGCCGCGGCGAACCAGCCGTCGACGCGTCGATACAGGTCAGAACTCCGCGGCACATCGATCCGCAGACAGCCGTGATACGCCCGGCCGGCGTCGTACACCGCTTTCGGCTGATACCGTTCGATCACCGGGGGACGGAAGTCGCCGGGGTCCGGCCGGAGCCCGCACGCCCAGAATTCGTGGGCCGTCTCCAGATCTCCGCCCTGGCGGATGTGCACCCGAACTGACAGCTCCGAACGGTCGACTCCACAGCATTCCAGGAACGCCGGGAAGATCCTCATGAGCGTTATGTCGCCGCTGACGAGGCACACGCGTTCGGCACGGCGGTGGGGCTTGTCCTCGGCGCCCTCGCACCAGTAGGCGAGGGTGAGGTCGCGCCGGGTGAGATCGCCGATCTCTTGGGCGGCCTGAAGTTCGGCGGCCAGGCGGGCGGCGGCGGTGTGGGCGCGGCGGCTCCTGTCGCCGGGGCCTCGGACGGCACTCGATCGGAGGGTCTGGTACCGGAGGCCATCGTGCACTCGCGTACGGTAGCGGCCGGCTTGGACGTTTGTGGGCGATGTCATACCGATGCGGTGGTCTGGCGGCATCTCATCACCGAATCCGGTCTGACCTGGGTGTTCTCCGGCGTGTCGGTGGAGCCGGTTCGGGTGGTGCTGGTGGGGCTGGTTTAGGGCGCGGGTTATCGAGCACGTCGTCTGCACCGCTCGTCTCCTGGCGGGCGGTGAAGCGGACACGGAACGCGATCTCGGATGTCCAGTACGACGCACTGGCCCCCATCGCGTGGGCGATCGGCGAACTCGGGGCGGGCTCCGGTCGTTGGCCCTGAGGGAGGACGATCGCGCCAGGTACCGGCCCGTGTCCGACGTCGCCGGGCTCGCCGGTCCGGAGCCGGTGCCGAGCACCGGACGGGTGGCCGGGCGGCCGAACAAGCAAATGTGACCTGGGAGACAGTCTTCGTTTTACCGACGGGATCTGTCCAACTTACGGTTCCGTAGGTTACGGTGGCGTAGGTAAGGGTTCCCGACATGGAGAGCGTTCGTATGACTACTGCCCCCGTCCTCGATCGACCCCGAACCGGTTCGCGCCCCGAGCTCGAGCCCGAACAGACCTCCACTGGCAAGCGGGTGCTCGTCGGCGTGTTCACCGGCGTGCCCTTCCTGGCCCTGTTCGCCGCTCTGCCGCTGGCCTGGGGGCACTTCCTGGGCTGGACGGACGTGGCGCTGATGGTCGTGTTCTACCTGGTGTCGGCCGCCGGCATCACGGTCGGCTACCACCGTTACTTCACCCACAGCTCGTTCAAGGCCAAGCGGCCGCTGCGCATCGCGCTGGGCGTGGCGGGGAGCCTGGCCATCGAAGGCCCCGTCATCACCTGGGTGGCCGACCACCGGCGGCACCACAAGCACTCCGACAAGGAGCAGGACCCGCACTCGCCGTGGCGGTTCGGTGACGACTGGAAGGCGCTGGCCAAGGGCCTGCTGTGGGCGCACTACGGCTGGCTGTTCGACGGCGCGCAGACCTCCAAGGAGCGGTTCGCCCCGGACCTGCTGGCCGACAAGGACATCGTGCGGCTGCACAAGCTGTTCCCCGCCCTGGTGGCGGTGTCGTTCCTGCTGCCGGCGGTGCTCGGCGGGCTGCTGACCATGTCCTGGCAGGGCGCGCTGACCGCGCTGTTCTGGGCCGGGTTCGTGCGGATCACGCTGGTCCACCACGTGACCTGGTCGATCAACTCGATCTGCCACACCTTCGGCAAGGAGCACTTCGACGTCCGCGACAAGTCGCGGAACGTGTGGTGGCTGGCGATCCCGTCGCTGGGCGAGTCGTGGCACAATCTGCATCACTCGGATCCGACCTGTGCGCGGCACGGGGTCCTCAAGGGTCAGGTGGACATCTCCGCCCGGATCATCTGGGCGTTCGAGAAGCTGGGCTGGGCCTACAACGTCCGCTGGCCGAATGAGGACCGGTTGGCCGCCAAGAGGGTCGGATGACCCTACGTTCGCGGGATGATTGACGGGTGACTGAACCCGCCCCAAGGTCCCGCCGTAAGAGGATGACCGGCAAGGAACGACGCGAGCAGCTTCTCGAGATCGGGCGGACCCTGTTCGCCGAGCGGGGGCTCGACGGCACCTCGGTGGAGGAGATCGCCGCTGCGGCGGGGGTCTCCAAGCCGGTGGTGTACGAGCACTTCGGCGGCAAGGAGGGCCTGTACGCGGTCGTGGTGGACCGCGAGTTCGAGAGGCTGCTCCGCCTTGTCGCCGACGCCCTCATGGCGGGCACGCACTACCGGCAGAAGCTGGAGAAGGCGGCGCTGGCCCTGCTGGAGTACATCGAGGAGAGCAGCGACGGGTTCCGGATCCTGGTGCGCGACTCGCACGGGGGCACCGGCACCGGGAGCTTCGCCAGCCTGCTCAGCGAGATCGCCAGCCAGGTCGAGCACGTGCTGGCCAAGGAGTTCGACCGGCACGGGTACGACGACAAGCACGCCCCGATGTACGCGCAGATGCTGGTGGGCATGGTGGCGCTGACCGGCCAGTGGTGGCTGGACGTGCGCAAGCCCAAGCGCGAGGAGGTCGCCGCCCACGTGGTGAACCTCGCCTGGAACGGCCTGTCCGGTCTGGAGCCGCGTCCGACCCTGGATCCGCGGCGCCGCCACAAGGAGCGCGAACGCCTCAAGCGCCTCCGCGAGAAGGAGGCGGCCAAGGCCGAGAAGGCCCAGCGCAAGGCCCGCCGCGACCAGCCCGCGGACGCCCCTGCTCCCGCCGACCACCCCTTCGGCACGGCCCCGGGCCCCTCGTACTGACCTACGCTGTCCGCCCCGCCACGCGCCCTCCGGCGCAATCGGCGAGTCGCAAGCCCCACAAGGACCTGACTCGCTCTGCTCCCCGGGCCCGCCGCTCGACACGACCCCCTGCGCGCCCGGCGATCCCCATCACGGAATCAGGTCCGCGCCTGACACCGGCGACCCCGCCCCGCCGAAGCAGTACTCCTGGGATCCCGGCCACCAGAGCCCGCCCTGACGCTGATCGCTTTGCCCGCCGAGGCGGCACCCCAGTGACAACACCCGGCGCCGAATGTCCCTGAACGGCGGCCGGTGAATTTCGTCGGTGCCCGACCGTAGAGTCGAACATGTGTTCGATGATCTGAGGCTGGAGGCCGGTATGGCTTCGTTCGCGGTTGCGAGGTCGGCGGCGCGGGTCAGGCACCGGGAGCACGGTTCCGGAGGCGCGAGAGGGCCGGGGGCGCGACGGGGGTCGGCGGGCGCGCGGGATCGGCCTGGGGATCTGGACACCGTCGCCGATGACTGCGTCACGGCGTTCCTGAGCGCGCTGGACGACTCGCTGTGGCTGCTGGCGGAGGCCCAGCGCGCGCCGTCCTGCGCGTTCGAGAACGCGGCCCGCCCTCAGGACCACATCACCGACCTCCGCCGGCTGGTGCACCGGCTGCAGGGGCTGCTGCTGCGCTGGGAGGAGGTCCCGCCCCAGGCCCCGAGGGGACTGTGACGGCGGGTTCTGGGGCGCGGGCTGCGGTGGCCGTCCGGAGTTCGTCCGGACGGCCACCGGCCAGGGGTCACCGGCTCGGATCACGAGGCCGGGGTCTGGTACGGGCGCCGCCCGCCGTGTGGAGGTCGCACCGCAGGGGAACGAGAACGCCTTGTCCACACGGTGGGCGGCACCCCGCTCAGGGGGGTGGATCGCCGCCGCTGCGGGGGCGGCGGGCCACCACGAAGATCCGCCGGAACGGGAAGAGCGTTCCGTGCGGGCCGGGCGGGTAGGCCGCGCGGAGGGCGGCCCCGTACTCGGCGAGGAAGTCACGGGCGGAGCCGGGGTCGAGAGCGGCGAGGACCGGACGCAGGGTGGTGCCCTTGACCCATTCCAGGACGGCGTCGTCGCCGCCGAGGACCTGGACGTAGGTGGTCTCCCAGGCGTCGACCGCGCAGCCCAGGTCGGCGAGGAGCGCGAGGTAGCCGGCGGCGTCGCGGACCGGGCCGGGATCCAGGAGGCCGCCCAGGCGGTCGCGCCAGCGCGGCGAGTCGCACAGCTCGCGCAGCAGGGTGTGGCTGGGCGCGGCGTGGTTGCCGGGGACCTGGAACGCCAGGCAGCCGGCCGGGGCGAGGTCGCCCACCCAGCGGGCGAGCAGGTCCTCGTGGCCGGGGATCCAGTGCAGGACCGCGTTCGAGACGATCACGTCGACCGGGCGGGCGGGCCGCCAACGCCGGACGTCCTGGACCGTGAAGCGCACGGATGCCTCGGCCGCGGAGGCGACCTGCCGGGCGGCGGCGATCATCTCGGGGGACGCGTCGAACCCCTCGACGGCCGCGTCGGGCCAGCGGCGGGCCAGCTTCAGGGTGTGCTCGCCGGATCCGCAGCCGAGGTCGACCACGTGGCCGGGGGCCCGGAGGGGGATTCGGGCGAGAAGCTCGTCGAACGGGCGGCCGCGCTCGGCGCCGAAGACGCCGTACTGCGCGGGGTCCCAGACGGTGGGCCCGCGTGCGGCGGCCATCTCTCTCGACATCAAGACACATGATGACCGGAAAGTATCTTGATGTCAAGCATTCCACCGGGTTCCATGCGTCCCGCCGACCGGGAGGATGTCCGCGCATGGGACGGGACGGACGGATTTTGCCGCCGGTTACGCGGGGGTTTATAGCGCTTCGGTCATGACCGCCTTACCGGACGGGTAGGGGTCGCCTACCGGGAGGCGCTCCGGCCCGGACGGCCGACACAACCCCACCGCATGCCCTCGGCCCTCCCCATCACGGCGGTCAAGAGTCCCGCCCCACCGCGGGAGCGGGACCCCGATTACGCGAAGGTACGGAGAAGATCATGCGGAAGTTCCTCGTGGCGGCGGGCTTCGCCGCGTTCGCGCTGTTCGGCTCGGCGGCACCGGCACTGGCCCAGCCCGCCGCGCCGGCGGCTCCCCAGGCCGCGGTCGTGGAGGTCGTCCAGGCCGAGAAACAGCCCCAGCCGGACGATGACGGCGGTGGCGGCGGCAACGCCGGTCTGTGGGGCCTGCTCGGGCTGCTGGGCCTGCTGGGCCTCGGCGGGATGGCGCGCCGTAAGCAGGCGGCCCAGCACGACCGGCACGTCGGCACCCGGTAGCCGCACCGCCCCACGCCGTCCGTGGCAGCCGCCGCACGCCCGGTCAGGGCGGCGGCGGGACCGCCACCCGAGCCCCGCTCCGTCCGGGCGGGGCTTCGGCATCGCCCGCCGTCTCCGTGGATCGGAACGGACGTCTTGATGTCGAGACAGGTAGGCTCCTGCCATGGAGGATGAGGTCGATCGGCTGGTCGCGGCCTGGCACGCCGAACGCCCGGACCTGGACGTACGGCCGCTGCACGTCCTCAGCCGCATCTCCCGGCTGGCCCGCCATCTGGACCGCGCCAGGCGCGCGGTGTTCGCCGCCCACGACCTGGAGCCCTGGGAGTTCGACGTCCTGACGGCGCTGCGCCGCGCCGGCCGCCCCTACCAGCTCAGCCCCGGCCGCCTGCTGCGCGCCACCCTGGTCACCTCCGGCACCATGACCAACCGGATCGACCGCCTGGAGGCCGCCGGCCTGGTCCGCCGCCTCCCCGACCCGGCCGACAAGCGCGGCGTCCAGGTCCGCCTCACCGACAAGGGCCGCACCCGGGTCGACGCCGCGTTCGCCGACCTCCTCGCCCGCGAGCACGACATCCTCGCCGGCCTGTCCCCCGCCGAACGCGAGACCCTCGCCGCCCTTCTCCGCACCCTCCTGGCGCCCTTCGACGTGTAGGGGTCGTGCAGGCCGCCGTGCGACGCGCCGGACCGCCGGCGGGGCCTGTTCGAGGCGCCCTTCGACGTGTGGGCAGGGTCAGCCGGTGTCCTCGGCCAGGAGGAGCCATTGCTCCTCCAGGGTGGCGACTTCGGCCTGGACGGCCTTGAGCTGGTCGTTGAGTTCGGTGAGCTTCTCGTAGTCGGTGGCGTGGGCGGCCAGCCGCTCGTGGAGCTCGGCCTCGCGCTGGGCGAGTTTGTCCAGGCGGCGTTCGATCCGGTCGAGCTCCTTCTGGACCTTCCAGGAGTGGGCGGCCGGCTTGGGCTTGTCCTGGGCGGGCTTGGGCTGGGGGGTGGAGCGGGGGGCGGTGGCGGCGCGGCGACGGGCCAGGTAGTCGTCGACGCCGCCGGGCAGGAGGCTGACGCGGCCGTCGCCGAGGAGGGCCACGACGTGGTCGGTGACGCGTTCCAGGAAGTAGCGGTCGTGGCTGACGACGACGAGGGTGCCGGGCCAGCCGTCGAGGAGGTCCTCGAGTTCGGTGAGGGTCTCGATGTCGAGGTCGTTGGTGGGCTCGTCGAGGAGCAGGACGTTCGGCTCGTCCATCAGCAGGCGCAGCAGCTGCAGGCGGCGGCGTTCGCCGCCGGACAGGTCGCCGACCGGGGTCCACTGGGCGTCGCCGCGGAAGCCGAGGCGTTCCAGCAGCTGGCTCGCGGTCCACTCGCGCTTGCCGACGGTGATGCGGCGGCGGATCTCCTCCACCGACTCCAGGACGCGGCGGGCCGGGTCCAGTTCCTCGAGGTTCTGGGACAGGTGGGCGAGCTTGACGGTCTTGCCGCGGACGATGCGGCCCCCGGAGGGGGTCTGGCCGCCGTCGAGCAGGCGCAGCAGGGTGCTCTTGCCGCTGCCGTTCACGCCGACCAGGCCGATCCGGTCGCCGGGGCCGAGCCGCCAGGTCATGTGCCGGAACAGGGAACGGCCGTCCAGTTCCAGCGACACGTCCTCCAGGTCCAGGACGGTCTTGCCGAGCCTGGCGGTGGCGAAGCGGGTCAGCTCGACGCTGTCGCGGGGCGGCGGCTCGTCGGCGATGAGGGCCTGCGCGGCCTCCACCCGGAACTTGGGCTTGGAGGTGCGGGCCTGCGGGCCGCGGCGCAGCCACGCCAGTTCCTTGCGGAGCAGGTTCTGCCGCTTCTCCTCGGCGGCGGCGGCGATCCGCGCGCGTTCGGCCTTGGCCAGCACGTACGCCGAGTAGCCGCCCTCGTAGCGTTCGACGCGGCCGTCCACGACCTCCCAGGTCCGTTCGGTGACCTCGTCGAGGAACCAGCGGTCGTGGGTGACGACGACCAGCGCGCCGCGGCGGGCCTTCAGGTGGCGGGCCAGCCAGTCGATCGCCTCGATGTCCAGGTGGTTGGTGGGCTCGTCCAGGACCAGCAGGTCCGAGTCGGGCACCAGCAGCCGGGCCAGCGCGACCCGCCGCCGCTCGCCGCCGGACATGTCCTCCAGCGGGGCGTCCAGCGGCAGCCCGCCGAGCAGCCCCGACAGGATGTCGCGGATCCGGGTGTCGCCGGCCCACTCGTGCTCGGGCCGCTCCCCCAGCACCGCGGAACGCACGGTGGCGCCCTCGGGGAACTCGTCGCGCTGGGCCAGATGCCCCAGCCGCAGCCCGCGGGCGTGCGTCACACGTCCCTCGTCGGGCTCGATCCGCTTGGCCAGCAGGGCGACCAGGGTGCTCTTGCCCCCGCCGTTGCGGCCGACGATCCCGATCCGGTCGTCGTCGTCCACGCCGAGCGACACGGCGTCCAGCAGCGGCTTGGGACCGTACGCCTTGGTGACGGTCTCGAGATTGATCAGGTTCACGGCACCACCCAGGCTAGTGGCTCCGGCCCCCTCTCCCGGCCACCCGGGCGCCGGTCCGCCGCTCCCGAACGCCCGCAGAACGAGACGATCCGGTGCCGCCGTTGCGGTCCGGCGGTCCCGGGCCGCTGACGCGTGGCGCCTTCAGCGTTCGAGACACCACAGGATCGTCGGCGAACGCCGTCACATGGTGCGGTGAGCTCCGTACGTCACCGCCGGAGACGAGCGCGCCGTCAGAACGAGGACGAGGAGGAGCCGCTGTCGGAACCGGACGAGCCACCGCTGTCGAAGCCCGACGAACCACCGCTGGAGGAACCGCCGCTGTCGTAACCCGACGAGCCGGAGGAGCCGCCGTCATAACCCGAGTAGCCGCCGTAGTACGGGTCGGAGGCCATGCCGCCGACGGCGGGGCCCACGCCCGGGGCGGGCGGGGCGTTGTGGCCGTAGGGACCCCAGCTCGGCTGCTGGCCGTGGGCCTGCCAGTGGGACGGGTGGTGGCCGTGGCCTGGGTTGTACGGCGGCCGGCCCTGCGACGCGCCGTTCGCATTGCGGATCGCCATCACCACCAGGAAGACCACCAGGAGCCCGAAGGCCGCGAAGACCATGAGCAGAAGCAGGAAGGCTGCGAATCCCACCGGAGATCCCTTCGACGGCCGTCATGTCCCCGGTCTGACGCTATGCCGGGCCTTCCCGTTCAGTCCACGGCGTTCACAGAACGGTGGCGCCGGGGACGGGGCCGTGGGCGGCGACCACGCTGCGGGCCACGCCCGCCTCGGTGAGAGCGGCGACCAGGGACTCGGCGTGGTCGGCCGAGTCGGCGAGGAACGCGCAGGTGGGTCCGGATCCGGAGACCAGGGCGCCGAGCGCGCCGAAGGCGCGGCCGGCCTCCAGGGTGTCGCGGAGGGCGGGGCGCAGCGACAGGGCGGCCGGTTCCAGGTCGTTGGCCAGCGCGGCGCCGAGGGCCTTGGCGTCCCCGGCGGCGAGCGCGGCCATCAGGTCGGGCGACGCCTGCGGCGGGCCCGGGCGTTCCCCGCGGGCCTCGCGGAGCCGGTCGCATTCGGCGTAGACGGCGGGCGTGGACAGGCCCCCGTCGGCGAGCGCGAACACCCAGTGGAAACGGCCGGACACCTGCACCGGGGTGAGCACCTCACCCCGGCCGGTGCCGATCGCGGTGCCGCCCAGCAGCGCGAACGGGACGTCGCTGCCGAGCCTGGCGGCCAGCGGGCGCAGGTCCACGTCGGCGCCCCACAGCCGGGCGCAGGCGACCAGCGCGGCGGCGGCGTCGGCGCTGCCGCCGGCCATGCCCCCGGCGACCGGGATGTTCTTGCGGATGGTCAGCGCCGCGTGCGCCGGGACGCCGAGCTGCTGCGCCAGCAGCCGGGCGGCGCGGGCGGCGAGGTTGTCGTCGCCGGTCGGGACGCCCTCGATCGACTCTCCCTCGACCCGCAGCGTGAGACTGTCGGCGGGCGAGGCGGTCACCTCGTCGAACAGCGAGACCGCGTGGAAGACGTTGGCCAGGTCGTGGAAGCCGTCGTCGCGGAGCGGTCCCACGGCGAGCTGAAGGTTCACCTTGGCGGGCACGCGAACGGTCACGGGGGTCACGGCGCGATGGTAGCGGAGCCCGGTTCAGCCGCCCGACGCCACCGGCAGATTGCGGGGGTTGAAGAACGGGGCGGTGGCCATCTCCCGCAGCGCCGACAGCGCCGCGGCGTCACCGGCCAGCGAGAACTCGTAGCGGGGCTCCCCCTTCTCGTCCCGTCCGCCCTCGTCGGAGTCGAAGTACACGACCGCCTTGACCTGCGGGTGCTGCAGGTGGGTGGCGGCCTTGCGGAGCCATTCGGCACGGCGTTCCCCGTAGGAGCGGGGCACCCCGAACTCGGAGATCATCACCGGCTTGGGCCGCTGCTCGGCCCAGTCCATGAAGCCCGCCGCCGCCTCGGAGAAGTCCCGGTAGTCGTAGTCGCCGCCGGGGTAGACGTCCACCGCGATCCAGTCCACCTGGTCGTCGCCCGGGTAGTAGGAGTGGGCGGACCCGCCGCTGAAACCGGAGGCGGTGGGGCACCACACCCAGGCGACGTTGTCGACCCTCTCCTGCCGGAAGATCTCCCGCAGATGCCGCCAGGCGGCGGTGTAGTCGGCGGCCGAGTGGACCCTGCCGCGCTGGGAGGAGGCGTCCATGCCGGGCTGCCAGCGCAGGAACACCGGCTTGCCGAGCTTCCTGAGCGCGCGGGCGCGGTCCCGGACGCGGTCGTCGTGCCGGCCGGCGACGATCTCGCGGGTGTCGGCGCCCTCCCAGGTCAGCAGCAGGTAGCGGCCCTCGGCGAGCAGGTCGGCGTCGGAGTCGCGGGGGAAGTCCTGGGTCCAGGAACGGTAGGCGGCGGCGATGTCCAGCCGCCGCCCCAGGTCCCGCTCGTAGTCCCGCACCACCGTGACGCGGCTGTCGTCGGAGGGCGAGGGCGTCCCGGTGGACGGGGTGGACGGGGCGGAGGGGCTCGGCGAGGGGGACTCCCCGGCGTCGGGCGGGTAGTGGCGCACCGGGTCCACCCAGGCGCCGAAGTAGGCGCCCTTGGCGGGCGGGGTCGGCGCGACGCCGGCCCGGACGGTGGACTGGATCTTCGGGGGGTCCTCGCGGTCCCCGCTACATCCCGGAAGCGCCAGCAGCGCCGCGAGCGTCATCGCCCCGAGGGCCCGCGACCGCCCCTTCACCATGTTCCTCCGTACGTTCGCCGGTGACGAGAGGACGATACTGGGCGATGCGCGCGAAGGCGCCGATATCGAGCGCCTCGCCCCTGGCGCGGGGATCGACGCCCGCCGCGCGCAGCGCCCGTTCGGCGGCGTCCGCCGAACCCGCCCAGCCCGCCAGCGCCGCCCGCAGCGTCTTGCGGCGCTGCGCGAACGCCGCGTCGACGACCGCGAAGACCTCCTCGCGCGGCACGTCAGGCGCGGGCGGCTCCCGCCGGGTGAACGCCACCAGCCCCGAGTCCACGTTCGGCACGGGCCAGAACACGGCGCGGCCCACCGGCCCGGCCCGCCGCGCGTCGGCGTACCAGGCCAGCTTGACCGACGGCACCCCGTACACCTTGCTGCCGGGTTCGGCGACCAGCCGGTCGGCGACCTCGGCCTGCACCATCACCAGGCCGCGCCGCAGCGACGGGAACGCCGCCAGCAGATGCAGCACGACCGGCACGGCCACGTTGTAGGGGAGGTTGGCGACCAGCGCGGTCGGCTCGGGCCCGGGCACGCCGGCGATCCGCAGCGCGTCGTCGTGGACGACGGTCAGCCGCCCGGCGTGCTCGGGAGCGCGGGCGGCCACGGTCCGCGGCAGCTCGCCCGCCAGGACCGGGTCGATCTCGACGGCGACCACCCGGTGCCCCTGCTCCAGCAGCGCCAGGGTCAGCGAGCCCAGCCCCGGGCCCACCTCGAGCACCACGTCGCCGGGGTCCAGGTCCGCGGAACGGACGATGCGCCGCACCGTGTTGGCGTCGATGACGAAGTTCTGGCCGAGCGTCTTGGTCGGCCGTACGCCCAGCCGCGCGGCGAGCTCCCGTATCTCGGCCGGTCCCAGCAGCACCTGTGAGTCCCCCACCCGCCCAGTGTCCCAGTCCCCGCCGGGTGACCCGGACGGCGGTCAGCCGAACAGGTACTTGCCGCAGTGCGGCCACTGGCCCTGCCAGCGGCCGTTCACCTTGTTGTAGAGGAGCTGCGCGCGGTAGGTCTGCTCGGCGGCGGGGGCGTTGGACGGCAGGCCGGTGCCGCCGACCGAACCCCAGGTCTGCAGGGAGAACTGGTAGAGGCCGTAGTAGCCGGCGGGGTTGACGGCGTTGGGGCGTCCGCCGGACTCGCACTTGGCGAGCGCCGGCCAGTTGAGGCGCGCGGCCTCACCGCCCACGCTGGAGGGCTGGGGGCCGACCTCCACGACCCGGGCGACGGGCCTGCGGAGGACCTTCTGCTCGACGACCGCCTTGATCCGCTTGCCCTTCTTGCCGCGGACGTAGGCGGTGGTGACGAGCTTCTCGCCGGGCCTGCCGTTCTTAACGACCTTCTCGCTCCAGGCGGCCAGCCTGGAGTTCTTCCTCCGCCGGACCGGCGGGTCGACCTTGACCTTGCGGGTGACCGGCTTGGACAGCAGCAGCCGGACCCGCACCATGTCCACCGCGGGCTCGTCGAGGCCGGGCTTGACCAGGTAGAACCGGCCGAGCCGGACGTTCGCCTGGGCGAGGACCTCGCGGACGGTGCGGCCGGTGGTGGTCACCGTGGTCCTCCTGCCGTCCACCGTCAACACGATCTGCCGGGGCGTGGCGGTGGGCGTCGCCTTGGGGGCGTCCGCGGCGGCCGGGCGGGTGCCTCCTCCTCCACCGCCGCAGGCCGATGTCGACGCCGCGAGCAGCGCGGCCGCGAGCACGAGGGCGGGGGTACGGCGCACCAACGGGGTCCTCCTGGCGAGACGGCATCAACCGCGCCAGACGATAGGGGCACCCACCACCCCACCGCCACCGAAACCGGGACACTCCACCCGCGTCCGGCAATGGCCGCACGATCCCCGGTAGCCCTCAGATCACCTCATGCAACTTCATGTCCTGCCGTGCGCCGCCTCGCCGGCACCCGGTCCCACCCGCAGCGAGCGTTTCCGCGCCGTGGCCCCGGGGTCGGACGAGGTGATCACCAGGGGCCGTACAGGCGCTCTCCGGTGGCGGCGATGGCGGTGCACAGGTCGGCGACGTCCATGCCCTTGATCTCGGCCATCGCCCGGACGGTGTGCGGGATCAGGTAGGAGGCGTTGGGCTTGCCGCGGTGCGGGACCGGGGTCAGGAACGGCGCGTCGGTCTCCACCAGGATCAGGTCCGGCGGCGCCACCCGCAGCGCCTCGCGCAGGGGCTCGGCGTTCTTGAACGTGACGTTGCCGGCGAAGCTCATCACGTAGCCGCGGTCGGCGCAGATCCGCGCCATGTCGGCGTCGCCGGAGAAGCAGTGGAAGACGACCTTCTCCGGCGGGCCCTCCTCGGCCAGGATGCGCAGCACGTCGTCGTGCGCCTCCCGGTCGTGGATCATCAGCGGCTTGCCGGTGCGCTTGGCGATGTCGATGTGGGCGCGGAACGAGCGGTGCTGGTCCTCCTTGGGGGCCCAGTCCCGGTAGTAGTCCAGGCCCGTCTCCCCGATCGCGCGGACCTGCGGGAACACCGCCAGCTTGGCGATGTCGTCCAGGACCGCGTCGGTGACGCCGGTGGTGTCGTTGGGGTGGATCGCGACGGCCGCGTACACGTCGCCGTGCTCCTCGGCGGCCTGCGCCGCCCAGATGGAGGACTTCAGGTCACAGCCGATCGTCATGATCCGCCGGATGCCGACCGCGTGCGCCGCGGCGACCGCGCGCGGGATCGGCACATCGAGCATCTCCAGGTGACAGTGACCGTCGAAGATCTCGACGGGAAGCGGCTCGGGCAGCGGGGGGAAGCTCGCCCCCGCGAACCCGTCGGACCCGTCGTGTGCGCTCGTCATCATGACTCCGTGTGAGACCCGGCCGCCGATGTCCCGCGACCCCTTTCCGTCACAACGCGGCGGCCGTCAGCCCTCTTCCAGCCGGCGCAGCTCCTCGTCCACGATCGAGGCGTCCAGCTTGGCGAACAGCGGCTTGGGCTTGGTCAGCGGGGTGCCCGGCCGGATCGGGCGGTGCTCCCAGCGGGCCTGCTCGGCCGCGTAGTCCCCGGTGATGATCGGGTAGGAGGGGCCGCCGTCCTCGTCGACCTCGCGGACCTCCGGCATCGCCGCCCAGACGCCCTCGCCGCCGAGCATCGCGTGGACCTTGTCCGAGGACTTGGGCAGGAACGGGGTCAGCAACGTCTTGGCGTCGTCGACGACCTGCAGCGCCACGTGCAGGATGGTGCCCTTGCGGGCGCGGTCCTCCACCTTCCACGGCTGCTGCGCCGACAGGTAGCCGTTGGCCTCGCGGACCACGTCGAACGCCTCGGTGACGGCGTTCTTGAACCGGGAGCGGCCCAGCTCCGCGCCGACCCGGTCGAACGCGGCGCGGCTGCGCTGCAGCAGCGCCCGGTCCGCGTCGGTCAGGTCGCCGGCCTCGGGGATGGCGCCGAACTCCTTGGCCGCCATGTTCAGCGAGCGGTTGACCAGGTTGCCCCACTGGGCGACCAGCTCGTTGTTGTTGCGCTCGCGGAAGTGCTGCCAGGTGAAGTCGGTGTCCTGGTTCTCCGGCCCGGCCACCGCGACGTAGTAGCGCAGCGCGTCCACGTCGTAGCGTTCCAGGAAGTCCTTGACGTAGATGACGACCTGGCGGGAGGAGGAGAACTTGCGGCCCTCCATCGTCAGGAACTCCGACGCCACGACCTCGGTGGGCACGTTCAGCGCGCCCAGGGAGCCGGGCTCGCCGCCCTTGTCGCCCCGGCCGTTGTAGCCCAGCAGCATCGCCGGCCAGATCTCGGCGTGGAAGACGATGTTGTCCTTGCCCATGAAGTAGTGCGACAGCGCCCGCGGGTCCTGCCACCAGGCCCGCCAGGCGTCCGGGTCGCCGGACCGCTTCGCCCACTCCACCGAGGCCGACAGGTAGCCGACCACCGCGTCGAACCACACGTACAGGCGCTTGTCGGGCCGGTCCCGCCAGCCCTCCAGCGGCACCGGGACGCCCCAGTCCAGGTCCCGGCTGATCGCCCGGGGCTGCAGGTCCTCCAGCAGGTTGAGGGAGAACTTCAGCACGTTCGGCCGCCACTCGCCCTGCTTGCCGCGCAGGTAGTCGCCGAGCGCGTCGGTGAACGCCGGCAGGTCGAGCATGAAGTGCTCGGTCTCGACGAACTCGGGGGTCTCCCCGTTGATCCGGGACCGGGGGTTGATCAGGTCGACCGGGTCGAGCTGGTTGCCGCAGTTGTCGCACTGGTCGCCGCGCGCCCCGTCGTAGGAGCAGATCGGGCAGGTGCCCTCGATGTAGCGGTCGGGCAGCGTGCGGCCGGTGGACGGGGAGATGGCGCCCAGCGTGGTCTTCGGGAAGATGTAGCCGTTGTCGTACAGGCCCTTGAAGATCTCCTGGACGACCGCGTAGTGGTTGCGGGTGGTCGTCCGGGTGAACAGGTCGTAGGACATGCCGAGCGCCTGCAGGTCGGAGGCGATGACCCGGCTGTAGCGGTCGGCGAGCTCGCGGGGGCTGACGCCCTCCTTGTCGGCCTGCACCAGGATCGGGGTGCCGTGCTCGTCGGTGCCGCTGACCATCAGGACCTTGTTGCCCGCCATCCGCTGGTAGCGGCTGAACATGTCACAGGGCAGCGCGAAACCGGAGACGTGCCCGATGTGACGGGGCCCGTTGGCGTACGGCCAGGCGGGCGCGGCCAGGATGTGCTGACTACTCGACGAGGACATACCACCAAGCCTAGAGGCCGACGCACGCGGGCTCACACCGATATCAGCGGGCACGGCGGGGCCCGATGCGCCGATACGCTAGCGGCGGTTCCCGCGTCCCCAGTGACGGTCCCCCGACACAGAGGTTGAGATCCGGCATGGCCCAGACCACGGTCCGCGAGTCCGCCACGGAACGCTCCGCCGAGGAGGGGCCGCGCCGCAGGCCGTGGTGGCGGCGCCGGGTGGTGGGGCTGTCGGCGCTGGTGGCGGCCTGCGCGGTGGCCGTGCAGTGGATCATCATGACGCCGCCGCTGTACTACGACCCCTACTACGTGTTCGAGGGGGCGCGGCGCTGGCCGGACATCCCGCTGGACCGGTGGCCGTTCAACGAGGTGCCGCACCAGGTGTCGCGGATCGGGCTGCTGCTGCCGGCCCGGCTGATGCAGGAACTGCTGGGGCCGGGGCAGGCGGCGTACTTCGCGATGGCGGCGCTCGGCGGGATCGTCTTCTACGTCGGCTGCTACCTGCTGGTGCGGTCGCTGTTCGGGGACCGGGTGGGGCTGCCGGCGACGCTGCTGCTGATGGTCCACCCGTTCTTCCTGCTGACCAACCCGTTCGGCGAGCGGGAGATCACCTGGTCGATGGGGGTGATGCTGCCGGACATGCCGGGGGCGGGCCTGTTCGCGGCGGGGGTCGCCGGGCTGGTCGTGGCGAGCCGCCGCACCGGGCGCCGGCAGACGGCGCTGCTGGTGGCGGCGGGCCTGTGCATGGGGTGCGCGTTCCTGATCCGCGACTTCGCGGCGTTCATGTACGTGGGGATCCCGGTGTTCTTCCGGCTGCTGGGGATCTCCTGGCGGCGGCTGTGGGCGGTGGCCGCGCCGATGCTGGGCGTGCTCGCCGTCAGCATGATCCACAACCAGCTGGTGTGGGGGAACGCCATGTCGGCGATCCGGTCGGCGGCCGGGCACGGCGGGGAGCCGAGCGAGCCGGTGACGCGGATGCTGGCGCTGCGGTCGTTCGAGCGGGCGATGACCGACTGGCACCCGCTGGGCTGGGTCTTCGTCGTGCTGCTGCTGCTCAACGCGGTCGGCTGGATCGTCACCCGGGACCGGCGGCTGGCGCTGACGCTGGTGTGGTTCGTGACGCTGGCGGTGCCGCTGACGCTGCTGTCGGGGCTGACCGACCCGCACCACATCACGCTGCGGGGCTGGCTGCTGCGATACTGGTTCCCGGTGCTCCCGGCGTTCCTGGCCGGTGGGCTGGGCGCGCTGACGCTGCTGCTGGCCAGGGTCCCCGCCGCCAGGGTGCGGACCGGGCTGGCGGTGGCGTGCTGCGCGCTGGCGGGGGCGTACGTGCCGGTGGCGGTCGCGCAGGTACCGGACCTGCCGCGCGACAACGCCTGGAACGAACTGCGGGGATGGCTGGACGGCCGGGACGACCTCGAGGTGATCTGGTCGGACCACCGGCTGGCGCAGACGCTGACCTTCTACACCCGCGACGTGTGGGGCCGCGAGCAGTGGCACGGCCGGATCCGGTCCTTCCCGCACGAGTACCGGGCGATCCCGGTGATCGCCGAGGACGGGCCGTTCCTGTTCACCCGCTGGCGCGGCATGGAGCCCGCGATGGTGGCGAACTCGCGGCTGACGCCGCAGAACGGCTACCGGCGGCTGTGGCGCTCCTCGGACGGGCTGCTGGAGATCTGGGCGCGCTGAGCCCGGTCACCGCCGCCAGGCGACCCAGTCGCCCTCGACGGTGCGGCGGCTGCCGACGACGCGCCACCCGGTCGGCGCGCCCGGCCAGGTGCGCTCGGCGGGCACGCCCTTCTCCCAGCGGAACAGCACCAGGTCGGCGTCGGCGGGAGGCCGCCCGCGGCGGCCGTCGAACCACGTCACCTCGCCCCACGACACCTGGTACTGCTGGATGATCCAGATCTTCCACTCGATGGTGCCGTCGATCGCGACCCTGGGACGCGGGGCGGCCGGGTCGACCAGGCCGCTCAGGTCGGCCGCGGCGGTCATCTCGCGGACGAACGGGCGGGAGATGTTCAGCGCGGTGGCCGTGCTCGCCACCAGGTCGACCGCCAGCAGCCCGCCCACCAGCAGCACGGCTCCGCGCCGCCCGCCCGCCGCCGCCGCGACCGCCAGGGCGAGCAGCGCCAGCCCCGCCAGCGTCGCCGCCCACAGCCGGAAGCCGTCCCACGTCCAGGTCAGGAACCCGGTCTCGGGGAAGTCGAACGGGAAGTGCACGTACCCGGCGAACCTGCCGCCCGCCCGCCACTCGATCAGGGCGGCGATCGCCACCGTCACGGCGGTCACCGCGGCCGCCGCCGCCAGGACGGTCCGGCGGGCCGCCGTCAGCAGCACCGCGACCCCGATCGCGAACAGCGTCGGCGCCAGGCACGCCAGGTAGCGGCCGTAGGCGTGGTTGGCGATCCGCTGCTCGTCGGGGAGGGCGGCGGCGGTGGCGAACGCGATCCCGGCCAGCACCACCAGCACCGCGCACGCCAGCGCCCGGACCTGCGGCGGGACGCCCCGGCGGACGGCGGCGGCCAGCACGGCGGCCAACCCGATCCCGGCCAGGCCCCACGTCCCGACGATCAGGTACCAGATCTGGCCGAGGCCGACCGGGATCGTCCAGCCGTAGCCGTCCAGGGTGGTGAGCCGGTCGACGAGCATCGACCCCATGTCGTAGGAGCCGCGCGGGTAGAGCCTGGGCCAGATCCAGCCGTTCAGCAGGGACCCGGCGAGGGCGACCGCGCCGGTGACGGCGACGCCGATGCCGGCCGACCACCACGGCCGCCACCGGGCGACGGCCGCGACGAGCAGCAGCGCCACGTGGACGGTGACGACGACGGTGCCGCGCGAGTGCATCGTGTACGCGTAGGCGGCCAGCAGGCTCGCGCCCGCCCCGTACAGGGCGGTCCGGGCGGGGCCCGCGGAGTCGGCGTCGGCGGCCAGCCAGGAGTGCAGGAGCAGCAGCCAGCCGAGCAGCACCACCGGCAGGATCGCGTCGGTCAGCGCGTACTGGGTGTAGAAGACCGCGGCCGGGAGCAGCGCGGCGGCGTGCGCGACCCCGTACGCCCAGGGCCGCGCCAGGCCCAGCCGGCGCAGCAGCCCGAACGCCGCCACCAGCAGCAGCGCGCCGACCAGCGCGTTGATCACCAGGGCGGTCCGGTACACCGTCACCGGATCGTCGGCCAGCCAGAACGCCGGCAGGATCAGCAGCGGATAGCCGCCCCGGTAGGGGGTGCTGTAGGAGATGTCGGCCTCGGGGCCGCCGGTCAGCAGCCGCGCGGCGAACAGGTAGCCGGTCTCGTCCGGGTTGGCGACCGGGACGGTCTGCCCCGCCGCCAGCGCGATCCGGATCCCGGCCTGCACCAGCCAGCCCACCAGCAGCCACGGCCACCACCGGCGGGCGGGGGCGGGCTCCGGCGAGGCGCCGTCCCCCCGCGCCGCCGCTGCGGCCGTGCGCGGGGTGGGCGACAGCGAGCCCGCCCTCACTGGATCTGGATGCGGACGCGACGGTCGAGGCTCATGTCGATCAAGGTTGCCACGGACCGCCCGCGCGGGTCAGCGCTGCCCGCCCGGCGTGTCGGCGACCGGCTCGGCGGCGTCCTGCCCGGCCTGCTCCGCCCGCTCGGCGGCGACCCGGTCGGCGGCGGCGTCCACCACCACGGCGGCCTCGTCGGCGGCGTCGGTCAGCGGCGGGTGCTCGCGGCGGCGGATGTGCAGGATGCTGACGAACATCGAGGCGAAGATCGCCTGGAAGCTCATCACCAGCGCGGTCGCCGACGGCACCACCATGCGCAGCGACTCGCGCGGGTCCAGCTCACCGAAGTTGTTGACCCGCCAGTGCAGCAGTGAGGCGGCCAGCCCGGCCAGACCGGCCAGCGCCAGCAGGCCGCCCAGCACCAGCCCGCGCTCCATGGTCCACCAGGAGACCAGCCGGTCCACCCGCCGGTCCCGCGGCAGGAAGCCCTCCTGCATCGCGTACACCTTGGTGAACAGCGCGAACAGCACCGACTGGAAGCCGATCACCGTCGCCGCGCCCGCCCCGACCAGGGTGTCGACGTCGAACGCCACGTCGCCGACCCGCACCGGGCCGAACGCCAGCGCCACCCCGGCGACCAGGCCGACCAGCATGAACGCCAGGCCCGGGATCAGGAACAGCCAGCGCGGGCTGTACAGCAGCAGGAACCGCAGGTGCCGCCAGCCGTCCCGCCAGGTGTTCAGGTGCGGCGGGCGGGACCGGCCGTCCTTGGACAGGGTGGTGGGGACCTCGCGGATGTCGTAGCCGGCCAGGGTGGCCTTGACCACCATCTCGCTGGCGAACTCCATCCCGCCGGTCTGCAGCCCCAGCCGCACGATCGAGTCCTTGCGGAACGCGCGCAGCCCGCAGTGGAAGTCGCCGATCTTGCTGCCGAAGAACAGCCGCCCGATGAAGCTCAGCACCGGGTTGCCCAGGTAGCGGTGCAGCGGCGGCATGGCGCCGGGCTCGATCCCGCCCTTGAAGCGGTTGCCCATCACCAGGTCCGCGCCGTCCCGCAACTGCTCCAGGAACGGCATCAGCGCGGTGAAGTCGTAGGAGTCGTCGGCGTCGCCCATCACGACGTACCGGCCGCGGGCCGCCCGGATGCCGCCCATCAGGGCGTTGCCGTAGCCCTTGTCGGCCACCGGCACGACGCGCGCCCCGGCCGCCCGGGCGAGTTGCTGGCTGCCGTCGGTGCTGCCGTTGTCGGCGATGACGACCTCGCCGTCGATGCCGTGCTCCGCGAAGAAGCCGACCGCCTTGCGCACGCAGGTCTCGATCGTCTCGGCCTCGTTCAGACACGGCATCACCACGGACAGTTCCACGGAGATCTCCTTCGTTACCGCTGGTGACCGTCTTGGGTGTTCGTCATTTACTCTTGATGCGTTCCACGGACGGCCGCACTCCATGATGCACGGCCCACGGCCGGGCCGGAGCAGGTGTCCGCTCCGCCCGTCGGCGTCCGTATCGTGTTGCGAAGTCGCAACACGATCGCCCTCGCCGCGACAGCGACAGGCGGCAGGCTTGAGGGACAAGCATACGGGCAGCACGGCCCGGAGAGGTTGGGGTCGGCAATTGAGCAGATCGGCGGCCACCGGGGTGGACGGTGATCCGTCCCGGCGCGCCCTGCCGGCGCGGGTGCGGGCACTGATCGGGCGGCATCCGGCGTTCAGTGTGATCATCGCCATAGCGGTGCTGGTGCGGCTGGCGGCGATGCTGGCCTACCGGCCGGCGGTGTTCTTCAACGACAGCTTCGACTACCTGCACGCCGCACTGGACCCCTATCCCCATCCGCTGCGTCCCTCCGGGTACTCGTTCCTGCTGCTGGCACTGGAGCCGCTGCACAGCTTCGCGGTGGTGGCCGCCGTCCAGCACCTGATGGGGCTGGCCACCGGCGTGATGATCTACGCGCTGCTGCGGCGCAGGTTCGGGCTGCCCGGGTGGGGCGCGGCGCTGGCCGCCGCCCCCGTCCTGTTGGACGCCTACCAGATCCAGCTGGAGCACCTGGTGCTGTCGGACGCGCCGTTCATCTTCTGGGTGACGGCCGCGGTGACGCTGCTGCTGTGGAACGAGCGGCCCGGCCCGAAGGCCGCCGCCGGGGTGGGGCTGCTGGTGGCGGCGGCGTGGCTGACCCGGTCGGTCGGCCTGCCGGTGCTGCTGGGGATCTGCGTGTTCATGGTGCTGCGGCGGGTCGGCTGGCGGACGATCGCGGTGACGCTGGCGGCCTGCGCGCTGCCGGTGGTCGCGTACATGGGCTGGTACTCCCAGGTGCACGGCAAGTTCGCGATGACCGAGAGCAACGGGGTGTTCCTGTTCGCCCGGGCCTACAAGTTCGCCGACTGCCGCAAGATCCCGGACCTGACGGTCGACGAGCAGCAGCTGTGCGTGCTGCCGGACAACAAGCTGCCCAACTCCCAGGACGGCATCTGGGACCGGCGGTCCCCGCTCAAGCGGGTGGTGGACATGCGGTTCGGGCCCCGGCAGAACGAGATCGCCGGGGGCTTCTCCCGCAAGGCGATCGTGGCGCAGCCGGGCGACTACGCGACCGTGGTGGCCGGGGACTTCTTCCGGGCGTTCCGCTGGGAGCGCGAGGTGTTCCCGGACCTGAAGACCTACCGGCTGTACGAGTTCGAGGAGTCGGCGCAGCCGCTGCCGACCTGGTCGATGGACGCCGACTCCACCGCCGCCGACGTGGCCGACGAGTACGAGCGGGGGTCGGCGCAGCCCCGGGTGGTCGAGCCGTTCGGGCACCTCGTCCGGGTCTACCAGGACCACGTGTACCTGCGCGGCACGATGGTCGGGGTGCTGCTGCTGGTGGGGCTGGCGGGGATGGCCCCGCTGTGGCGGCGGTTCGGCGGGGCGGCGTTCCTGCCGTGGACGCTGGCGACGGGGCTGCTGCTGGCGCCGGCGGCGACCGCCGAGTTCGACTACCGGTACGTGCTGCCGGCGGTGCCGCTGGCGTCGCTGGCCGCGGGCATGGCGTTCGCCGGTCCGCTGGGGGCCGCGTCGTCGCGGCGGCGGGCGCGCCGGGAGGCCGCCGCCGGCGTGGACGCGGGAGCGCGGGAGGACACGCCGGAACGGCCCGCCGTCGCCTCGTCGTCCTGACCGGCGGGCCCCGCGGGAGCCGTCAGTACGCCCCCATCCGGCGCAGCCTGGACACCAGGGCCAGGTCCTCGGCGTGACCGCGGTTGCGCACCGGGATCGGCTCGTTCCAGAACCCGGTGAACGCCCTGACGTTCGCGCTGTGGCACTCCGGGCACTCGTGGTCGTACCACGGCGGCGTGGTCTGCTGCCCCGCCTGCTGGTAGACGGCCGCCTCCCGGCCGTGCCCGTCGTCGAAGTGCCGGACGTCGTAGTCCTCGTGCCAGGTGGCCGAGCACCGGCAGCACTGGTAGACCCAGGTCTCGTGGCTGGTCCACATGTCGCGCACGAGCCCTCACCTCCGGTGGTGGCCCGTCGCATCGCCCCGTCCCCTCAATTGTCCCCCCGCGGCGTGCGTGTTGACAGGGGTGGGGGCGGCCTGACCTTTTCCGGGGTCGTCGCCGCGAGGGGGCGCCTCAGCGGCGGGCGGCGACGACGGCGTCGTAGACGACCCGTTTGGGCAGGTCGTTGCGTTGCGCGACCTCGGCGATGGCCGCCTTGCGGGGGGTGCCCTCGCGTTCCAGGGCGGCGACGGCGGCGGCCAGCTCGGCGGGGTCGGTGACCGCCTCGGGGGCGGGGGCGCCGCCGACCACGATGGTGATCTCGCCCTTGACGCCCGCCTCGGCCCAGGCCGCCAGCTCCCCGAGCGGGCCGCGCCGGATCTCCTCGTAGGTCTTGGTCAGCTCCCGGCAGACGGCGGCGGGCCGGTCCGCGCCGAACGCCTCGGCCATCGCCGCCAGGGTGGCGGCCAGCCGGTGCGGGGCCTCGAAGAACACCATGGTGCGGGGCTCGCCGGCCAGCCGCGCCAGGGCGCGGGCGCGCTCCCCCGGCCTGCGGGGCGGGAACCCCTCGAAGCAGAACCGGTCGCACGGCAGCCCGGAGATCACCAGCGCGGTCGTCACCGCCGACGGGCCGGGCAGCGCGGTCACCGGGACGCCGGCCTCGACCGCGGCCGTCACCAGCCGGTATCCGGGGTCGGACACCCCGGGCATGCCGGCGTCGGTGACCACCAGCACGTCCCGTCCGGCCTTCAGCTCCTCGACCAGCTCGGCGGCGCGGCCCCGCTCGTTCTGGTCGTAGTAGGACACCACCCGCCCGGCGGGCCGCACCCCGAGGTCGGCGGCCAGCCGGCGCAGCCGGCGGGTGTCCTCGGCCGCGATCACCTGCGCGTCCGCCAGCGCCTCCCGCAGCCGGGGGGAGGCGTCCTGCGCCCGGCCGATCGGCGCCCCGGCCAAGATCAGCGTTCCGACTCCCGCAGTCCCCACCCCAAGAGCATATTGTTGTGCTCGTCGCGCTTCCGTCTCCCCGAGGATCTTGCACATGCCGGTACTGAGGGCCACCCGCCAGCGGGCCCGCGCGGTCTGGACCGAGGAGGCGTCGAGATCGTGAGGATCGAGCGATCTTGAAGTCGACGAGGGAGGACCGCGCGTTGGAGGCCCCCGAGCCGCGCGAGCAGAGCGAGCACTATGGGCAGGCCCAGCCGGTGCGCGCCAGGGTCGTCAGGCTGCGGGACTGGCTGGCCCCGGCGGTGCCGGAGGGCCGGGTGTGGGGCTGGGTCCTGCCGCTGCTGGTGACGGCGTTCGCGGGGTTCCTGCGGTTCGACCGGCTCGCGGTGCCGAACGCGGTGGTGTTCGACGAGACCTACTACGCCAAGGACTCGCTGGCGCTGCTGGAGTTCGGCTGGGAGCACAACGCGGTCAAGGACGCCGACCGCATGCTGATCGAGCAGGGGCCGAACGCCGACATCTGGGGCGAGGGGCCGGCGTTCATCGCCCATCCCCCGGCCGGCAAGTGGATGATCGCGGTCGGCGAGTGGCTGTTCCAGGCCACCCCGTTCGGCTGGCGGTTCATGCCGGCGCTGATCGGGACGCTGTCGGTGCTGATCCTGTGCCGGGTGGGCCGCCGGATGACCGGCTCGACGCTGCTGGGCTGCGCGGCCGGGTTCCTGCTGGCCGTCGACGGGCTGGCGTTCGTGGCCAGCCGGACGGCGCTGCTGGACGTCTTCGTGATGTTCTGGGTGCTGGCGGCGTTCGCGTGCCTGGTGATCGACCGGGACGTGTCCCGGCGCAGGCTGGCCGACCTGGTGGAGCGGGACGGGGCGACGACGCCGCTGGGGCCGTTCGTGATGCACTGGTGGCGGATCCCGGCCGGGATCTGCCTGGGGCTGGCCTGCGCCACCAAGTGGACCGGGCTGTACTACGTCGCCGCGTTCGGGATCATGGTGGTGCTGTGGGACATGGGCGCCCGCCGCGCCGCCCGGATCCGCAACCCCTACGCCGGGGCGGTCCTGCTGGACGGGCTCCCGGCGTTCGTGCTGCTGGTGCCGCTGGCGGGCGTGGTCTACCTGGCGTCGTGGTGGGGGTGGATCTTCCGGCCGGGCGGCTGGGGACGCGGCCCGGTGGCCGACAACCCGCTGCTGCGGCCGCTGGAGGCCCTGCCGGACCTGTGGAACTACCACAAGGAGATCTTCGGCTTCCACAACGGGCTCTCCACGCCGCACACCTACCAGTCGTGGCCGTGGGACTGGCCGATCCTGCGCCGGCCGGTGGCGTTCTACTACACCGAGCCGCAGGCCGGGTGCGACGCCGGCCGGTGCGCCAAGGAGATCCTGGGCATCGGCACCCCGGCGTTCTGGTGGGGGGCGCTGATCGCGCTGTCGGCGCTGGTCGTGCTGTGGCTGGTACGGCGGGACTGGCGGGCCGGGGCGATCCTGGCGGGCTACCTGGCGGGCTGGCTGCCGTGGTTCGTGCCGGCGTTCCGCGACCGCACGATGTTCCTGTTCTACGCCACGCCGATGCTGCCGTTCATGGCGCTGGCGGTGGCGCTGGCGCTGGGCCTGCTGATCGGCCCGGCCCGGCCGCGCCCGGTCAGCCTGGCCAAGAACCCGCAGGTCGTGCCCTCGGAGCAGCGGCGGGTCGTGGGAGCGGCGGTCGCCGGGGCCTACCTGCTGCTGGTGCTGGTCAACTTCGCCTACCTGTACCCGGTGCTGGCGGCGAAGGTGATCCCGTTCGGGGACTGGGACGCCCGGATCTGGTTCGACTCCTGGATCTGACGGGCGCCCACCCGCCGGCCGGGACGCCGGCCGGCGGCACGGCGGTGATCGCGGCGCCGGCCTCCTCGACGTCGAACCGGCCGGTGATCACGCGGGCGGTGGCGCCCTCCGGCAGCGCGGTCGCGGCCGGGTCGCGGGAACGGTCAGTGGAGCTCGTCCGCGGTCACCTGTGACGGGGGGCGGGTGAGTGGGGCGTCGGGGTGCAGGGTGCGGTGGGCGGCCAGGCAGGTGATCAGGGCCAGCAGGCCGCCGGCGCCGGCGCCGGCGAACGCGCCGGGGACGCCCGCCAGGTCCTGGCCGATGCCCGAGACCGCGGAGCCGAGGGCGGCGCCGGCCCCGATGGCGGCGACGATCCACGCGAACGCCTCGGTGACGGTGCCGCGCGGGGCCAGCCGGTCGACCAGGGTGAAGCTGCAGGCCAGGACGGGGGCCAGGAAGACGCCGGAGGCGAACGCCAGCGGCAGCATGATCGGCAGCCCGGGGGCGAGCGTCAGCGGCAGGTAGCCCGCCGCCAGGCCGGCCAGCAGCCAGGGCAGGCGGCGGTGGTCCTCGCCCGGCCACGGGCGGGCCCCGTACACCAGGCCGCCGGTCAGGGCACCGGCCGACATGGCGGCCAGCAGCAGACCGGAGGCGGCCTCCATGCCGATCCGCTCGGCGTAGGCGACGACCGCCACGCTGTAGACGCCGAGGGCGATGCCCGCGCAGGCCAGGGAGATCAGGATGGTGCGCAGGCCCGCCGAGCGCAGCGGCCCGGCCCAGTCGGCGGCGCGCGGCTCGCCGCGCCACTGGCGGGACGGCCGGGACGAGGTGACCACGAGGGTGCCGGCGATGCCGAGGACCCCGGTGAGCCACAGCGCGGCCTCGGTGGACAGCGCGGCGGCGGCCACCACGATCAGCGGGCCGACGGTGAACAGCACCTCCTGGGAGGCCGCGTCGAGCGCGTAGGCGGCGCGGACGTGGGCGGGGCCGGGCAGGACGGCGGGCCACAGCGCGCGCAGCCCGGCCTCCAGCGGCGGGGTGGCGAAGCCGGCGAGCACCACCGCCGCGACCGCGAGCGGCAGCGGGTCGATGCCGGTCAGCGCCAGCAGCACGAAGCCCACGGCGGCGGCCCAGGCGGAGGCGGTGAGCACGCGGGGCTGGCCGAGCCGGTCCATGGCGCGGCCGAGCACCGGCTGGCCCGCGGCGGTGGCCAGCCCGTAGACCGCGGCCAGCGTCCCGGCCATCGGGTAGCCGCCGCCCTCGGCCCGCACGTGCAGCACGATCGCCAGCGCGCCCATGCCGTTCGGCAGCCGCCCGAGCAGCGTCCCGCCCAGCAGCCTGGCGGCGTACGGCAGCCGCAGGAATGTCGCGTAGGCGCGCACCGGCCCCCCTCGTCCCGAGATCGATTGGTCATACGTATTACTTCGCTTCCGTCATACGTATCACTGAACGGGGTCGCGGCTCTACTCTGTTTCTCGTCCGTTCAGCCAGGAGGCCCCCGTGACGAGCCGTTCGGCCGCCCGACCGACCAGCCGGGACGTGGCGCAGCTGGCCGGGGTGTCGCAGTCCACCGTGTCGCTGGTGCTGGCCGGCAAGTGGGCGGGACGGGTGTCGGCGGCCACCGCCGAGACCGTCCAGGAGGCCGCCGCCCGGCTCGGCTACCGGCCCAACCAGGCGGCCCGCAGCCTGCGGCTGGGCCGCACCCGCACGGTGCTGCTGGTGCTGCCCACGCTGTCCAGCCCGTTCTTCGGCGCGCTCTACACCGGGGCGGCGCGGGTGGCGGCCGAGCACGGCTTCCGCATCGTGGTCTATCCCTGGCCGGACGGCTCGGGGCCCGCCGACAGCCCGTTCGCCGCCCCGCAGGAGGCCATCGACGGGCTGCTGGCCTCGTCGATGGCGGTCGAGGCGCTCAGCGAGTTCGCCGGGACCCCGGTGGTGATGCTCGACAGCGACCCCGCCGGGGCGGCCCCGACGGTGGACTTCGACGTCGCCGACGGGATGCGGCGGGTGGCCCGGCACGTGCTGGGGCTGGGCCACCGGTACGTGGGGCACGTGGCCGCCGGGGTGGACGAGTGGACGTTCCGTTCGCGGGGCCGCGCGCTGGTGGAGACGGTGGTCGCGGCGGGCGGGCGGCTGACCCGGGCGGCCACGGCCATCGACGTGGCCGCCGCCCGGGACGCGGCGGCCGGCCTGCTGGACCGTCCCGAGCGGCCCACCGTGCTGGTGTGCGACGACGACCAGATCGCCGCCGGGGCCTACAAGGCGGCCCGGACGCTGGGCCTGGAGGTGCCCGCCGACGTCTCGATCACCGGGTTCGACGACATCCTGCTGGCGACCGCCCTGGAGCCGGAGCTGACCACGGTCCGGCTGCCCGCCGAGGAACTGGGCGCGGTGGGCATGGCGACCCTGCTGGACCTGCTGGAGGGCGGGAGCCCGCCATCGCGTTCACTGCCCGGCGAACTGGTCGTCCGGGGCTCCACCGCTCCCCCGCCCTGACCGGCTCCGCGGATCCGGGCCGCCTCCCGGCCGCCCGTTCGAGGGAGCGGTCGTGAGAAAGGGCGATGATCGGCGAGCGGATGTCACAGTGGTCGGGTAAAAGATTTCCATGCCCTACGTGCCGCCGATGGTCCACTCGCGCACCGCGAACGGTCCCGCGTACCTGCTCGCCTGGGAACGGACGCCGGACGGGGCGTGGGAGGCGGACATCGCCTGGATCGAGATCGAGGGCGAGGCCCAGCAGGGCCGCACCGCCCGGGTGGCCGCCGACGACGTCACCAAGATCGAGGGCCAGGACTACTCCCGCGTCCCGCGGCGCACCCCGTGACCGCCGTCGCGGAGCTGCGGCGCCATCCGGTCAAGTCGATGCTCGGCGAGGATCTCGCCGCGGCCGAGCTGACCGCCGCCGGAGTGCGCGGGGACCGGCGCTGGGCGGTGGTCGACCGGGAGACCGGCAGGATCGCCAGCGCCAAGAACCCCCGGCTGTGGCGGGGACTGCTGAAGATGACCGCCGCCGCCGACGGAGACGCCGTCGCGATCACCCTGCCCGACGGGAAGCCGGTGCGCAGCTCCGATCCCGACGTCGACCGGCGGCTGTCCGAGGTGCTGGGGCGGCCGGTGGAGCTCGTCCGGGAGGTGCCCGCGGGGGCGACGCTGGAACGGGCCGTTCCCGAGCAGGTGCTGGCCGCCGGGGTGGCGGCGCGGACGGCGGTCGAGGAGGTTCCGCTGGCGGGCGGCACGTTCGTCGACCTCGCGCCGGTGCACCTGATCACCACGTCGACGCTGGCGGCGATCGGGGCGGCGAGCCCGCGCGGCGCCGTGGAGGCGGCCCGCTACCGGCCCAACCTGGTGATCCGGACCGCCGGCTCGGGGTTCGTGGAGAACGACTGGGTGGGGCGTGAGCTGGCGGTCGGCTCGGAGGCGGTGCTGCGGGTCCTGGTATGCACGCCCAGATGCGCGATCCCGACCCTGGAGCACGGCGGACTGCCCCGCGACGCGGACGCGCTGCGCGTTCCGGCCGAGCGCAACCGGGTCGTGCCGGTGCCCGAGCTGGGGCCGCGTCCGTGCGCCGGCGTCTACGCCGAGGTCGTGCGCCCGGGACGGGTGGAACGCGGGGACGCGGTCCGGCTGCTCGGATAAAACCGATCTCCGGGCTTTTGTCGCACCCGTCCCCTACGTTGTGCGCCATGGAAGATCGGCTCCCCGACGAGGACGTTCTCGTCATCCCGGATTCGTGGCTGCGGTCCCTGCATCCCCGGCGCGGCGGCACGCCCGTCCCCGCGGTCACACCGGATGAACAGGCGGTCCAGGCCGTCGCCGAGCTGATCGGGCGGGTGGACGCCGTGGTCGAGGCGCTGCGCGAGGGCCGGCGCGGGGAGCCCGATCTGGCCGAGGCCGCCCGGCGGCACCTCGAGGAGGAGCCCGATCCGGTGGGGGCGGCGGTGATCGCGGCGGTCGTCCTGATGGGCGTCGGCGGGGCCGAGAAGGTGCACCGGTCGTTCTTCGACGCGTGGGTGATCGAGCACGGGCTGCCGTTCGCCGCCTGTGCGCTGGTGGAGGCGTGCCGGATCAAGACGGTGCGCGATGCCGGGAGCGGCGCCTGGCTCGGAGTGGAACGGTGCGAGCGCTGGGCCGCTCCGCAGGTGGGGGTGGAGCCGCTGCGCCGGGCCCGCACGCTGCTGGCGCAGGCGGACGAGCCGGTCTACCAGGAGGCGGTGCAGCGGCTGGCGGACCATCGGGACACTCCGGCGACGCGCTGGGTGGTGTCCTACCTGGTGCCGACCCGGCTGGACTGGGTGGACCAGTGCTGCGCCTCCCCGCCGGGGCCCGCGTGGGGCGATGGCCGGCACACGAGGTGGCTGCTGCTCCACTCGCTCAGTACGGCCGGCCAGCTCGCCGCCCTGGACGACTCGTTCAGGATCTTCTACTCGCGGGAGTGCTCCCCGGCGTTGCTGGCGACCCTGGCGGACGGCCTCGGCACGGACGCACTGGCCCTTCTGCTGCACAACCTCGACCACGCTCATCTGGGCAGCGAGGATCGCAGGCTGGTCTTCGAGGCGCTCGCGGCGCTGCCTTCGGACGAGGCGTTCGGGACACTGCTGGAACGGTCGGCGGACCGTCACGCGCGGGCCGCGCTGCGGACGGCGGCGAAGAACTTCCCGGTGCGGGCGCTGCGGATGCCGGCGGCGGTGCGGACGGCCGACGCCAAGGCGTTGCTGGCCGAGCATGTCGCCCTCCACACCGAGCTGGTCCGGGCGGTGCTGCCCGAGCTGCCCGCCGAGGTGCGCAAGGTGGTCGAGCCGCTCGCGACGTCGGAGCGGGTCCCGGACGCCCCGCCGGAGGCGGTGCCCGCGGCGCTGACCGAACGGCCGTGGGAGAACCCGATCCGGCCGGTCGTCACCGGCCTGCGGTCGCCCGTGACGGCGGAGGTGGTCTGGGCCGAGGGCGAGCGGGAGGAATGGCTCCGCAGCCCGCACCGCATCGACGCTCCGGAGGACCCGGACTGGGAGGCCTACGCTGCGGGCCACCAGAGCAGCAGACGCAGGATCGGACTGGTCCAGGCGCTGGTGTACGGGCCGGTGGAGCTGGTCCGGCCGCTCCTGGTGGAGTTCGCCCCCCACCTGGACGCCTACCGCAGCCATGTCTGGCTGTCGCTGCTCGCCGCCCGCTTCGAGCTGGACGCGCTGCCGCCGATGCTTCGCATGGCCAGACGGGACCCGCTGCGCCTCGGCGGCACGCTGGTGCCGTTCCGCACCGCCGAGGTCGCACTGCTGATGGGCGACTGGCTGGCCCAGGGGAAGAAGGCGCCGGACGCCGCCCGCGCCTGGCTGGACCGGCACGGGACGGCCGCGGTGCCGCTGCTGGTGCCGGCAGTGCTGGGCAAGACGGCCGGGCCACGCCGGTCGGCCGAGCACACCCTGCGCCACATCGCGGCCCGGCACGGGCTCGACGACGTGGTCGAGGCCGCGCGGGCCGCCCATGGGGACGAGGCCGCCGGCGCGCTGGAGTCGGTGCTGCGCGCCCATCCGGCGCAGACCGGCACCGCCGGTCCGCCCAAGATCGGCGACTGGGTGCAGCCCGCGTCGCTGCCCCAGGTGCTGCTGCGCGGCCGGGAGCACGCCCTGCCCGCCGAGGCCGTCCGGCTCCTGATCGAGGTGCTGGCGCTGCCCGTGCCGTACCGGATGGAGGAGATCCGGCAGGCGTGCGATCCGGACTCGCTCGCGGAGTTCGGCTGGGCGCTGTTCGCGGCGTGGCGGGGCCACGGCGCCCCGTCGGCGGACGGCTGGGCGTTCCGGCAGCTCGGCCGGACCGGCGACGACGAGACGGTGCGCAGGCTGACCCCGATCATCCGGGCCTGGCCCGGGGAGGGCGGGCACCGGCACGCGGTCACCGGCCTGGACGTGCTCGCCGAGATCGGCACCGACGTGGCGCTGATGCACCTGAACGGCATCGCCGACAAGGTCAGGTTCAAGGGCCTGCGTGAGGAGGCCCGCCGCAAGGTCGGTCAGGTCGCCGACGCGCTCGGGCTCACCACCGAGCAGCTCGCCGACCGGCTCGTGCCCACCCTCGGCCTGGACGACGGCGGCCGGCTGACCCTGGACTACGGACCCCGCCGGTTCGTCGTCGGCTTCGACGAGCAGCTCAAGCCCGTGATCGCGGACGAGGACGGCAGGCCCCGCAAGGCGCTGCCCAAGCCGGGCGCCAAGGACGACCCGGAGCTGGCCCCCGCGGCCCACAAACGCTTCGCCGCTCTCAAGAAGGACGTCCGCACGATCGCGTCCGGCCAGCTCCAGCGGATGGAGCGGGCGATGACGTTCGGACGCACCTGGTCGGCGGACGAGTTCCGCCGGTACATCGTGGAGCACCCGCTCGTATGGCACGTCGCCCGGCGGCTGGTGTGGCTGGGTGAGGACGGCGGAACGACGACCCCGTTCCGGATCGCCGAGGACCGCACCCTCGCCGACGTCGAGGACGACGCGTTCGTGCTCCCGGAGACCGCGAAGGTCCGCATCGCTCATCCGGTGGACCTCGGTGAGGACGCTGTCAAGGCGTGGCTGGAGGTGTTCTCCGACTACGAGCTGACCCAGCCGTTCCTCCAGCTCACCCGCACGGTCCACGCGCTGACCGACGAGGAGCGCGCGTCCGGGCGGCTGGAGCGGTTCGAGGGCCTCAAGGTGCCCTACGGCGACGTGCTGGCACTGGTGCGGCGCGGCTGGGAACGCGGCACACCGCTGGACGCCGGGGTCGAACGGTGGATCTCCCGGCGCGTCGCCGACGACGTGCACGTCGTGATCGACCTGGATCCGGGCTTCGCGGTCGGCGCGCTGGACGCGACCGGCGACCACCAGACCCTGGAGTACGTGTGGATCGCCCCCGAACCCGACGACTACTGGCCCAGCAGGGGCACCCCGCTGACGTTCGGGCTGCTGCCCGCGGCCGTCGCGTCGGAGGTGCTGGCCGACCTGACCATGCTGGCCGAAGCGGCCGTCTGACCCGCGGAACGAGGACATGACCGCCAACGACACCACCGAGGCGCTGCAGCGCCCGCCCGCCGAGGTGCGGTACGCCGACGAGCTGGAACGGCTGCGCGCCGACGACACCGGGCCGCGCCCGCCGGGCTGGGCGCTGAGCCTGCGGGCGGCCCGCCGGTTCATCGCCGGCGACGACCGGCTCGGCGTCACCCGCAAGTTCGTCGGCGACCCGTCGCTGATCGACCGGGCATTGGTCACCCTGGCCACCAGCCGCGGCCTGATGCTGGTGGGCGCGCCCGGCACCGCCAAGTCGCTGCTGTCGGAGCTGATCGCGGCGGCCGTCAGCGGCGACTCCACGCTCACCGTCCAGGGCGGCGCGGCCACCACCGAGGACCAGATCAAGTACTCGTGGAACTACGCCCTGCTGGTCTCGGAGGGGCCGTCGACACGGTCGCTGGTGCCCGCGCCGCTGCTGCGCGGGATGGCCGAGGGCAAGATCGTCCGGTTCGAGGAGATCACCCGCTGCCCGCTGGAGGTGCAGGACTCGCTGCTGAGCCCGCTGTCGGACCGGGTGCTGGCCGTTCCGGAGCTGACCGGGCCGGACGCGATGGTGTTCGCCCGGGAGGGCTTCAACGTCATCGCCACCGCCAACACCCGCGACCGGGGCGTCAACGAGATGAGCGCGGCCCTCAAGCGCCGGTTCAACTTCGAGACGGTGTTCCCGATCGCCGACTTCGACACCGAGCTGGAGCTGGTGCGGTCGGAGGCGACCCGGCTGCTGGAGCAGTCCGGGGTGGGCGTGCCGCCGCGCCGGGACCTGCTGGAGGTGCTGGTCACCATGTTCCGGGAGCTGCGCACCGGGACGACCGACGAGGGCCGCACCATGGACCGGCCGTCGGCGGGGATGAGCACCGCCGAGGCGGTGTCGGTCGCGCACGCGGTCGGGCTGCGCGCCTGGTTCCTGCGCGGCGAGGAGGGCACCGCCGAGGACCTGGTGGCGTGCCTGGCCGGGACGGTCGCCAAGGACGACGCCGACGACCTGGCCCGGCTGCGCCGTTACCTGGAGCAGCAGGTGCCGCAGCGCAAGGGCCCGCAGTGGAGGGCCCTCCACCAGGCCCGGCACGTCCTTCCCGGCTGATGGCGGTCACCTTCGTCGGCGTCCGGCACCACTCCCCCGCCTGCGCCCGGCTGGTGCGCCGCACCATCGAGACGCTGCGCCCGGCGTACGTGCTGGTGGAGGGGCCCGCCGACTACGGCGACCGGCTGGAGGAGCTGCTGCTGGGGCACGAGCCGCCGATCGCGATCTTCAGCCACCACCGGGACGGTCCCCTGGTGCGGACCTCGTGGTCGCCGCTGTGCGCGCACTCGCCGGAGTGGGTGGCGCTGAACGCCGGCCGGGCGTGCGGGGCGGAACTGCGGTTCATCGACCTGCCGGCGTGGCATCCGGCGCTGGCCGACCGCCGCAACCGGTACGCCGACGCCGAGGAGCGGTACGCGGCGGTCACCCGGCGGCTGTGCCGGGAGTTCACCGTCGACGACACCGACGTCCTGTGGGACCACCTGTTCGAGGTCCCCGACGACGCGGACCTGGCCGAACGGCTGGACGCCTACTTCGACCTGGTGCGCGGCGAGTCGGCGGCGGGGCCGGACGACGCCGCCCGCGAGGAGTACATGGCCCGCTGGATCCGGGCCGCGGACGCCGCCGCGGGCGGGCGGCCGGTGGTCGTGGTGACCGGCGGGTTCCACACCCCGGCGCTGCGGGCGTTGGCGGCCGAGCCCGGCGACGGGCGGTGGCCGGAGGTCCCCGCGCCGCCGGAGGGCTCGGTGGGCGGGAGCTTCCTGGTGCCGTTCTCGTTCCCGCGGCTGGACTCGTTCTCCGGCTACCAGTCGGGCATGCCGTCGCCGGAGTACTACCACCGGCTGTGGGAGCACGGCCCGCAGCGGGCCGCGGACGGGCTCACCGAGGTGGTGGTGGAGCGGCTGCGCAGGCGGGGCGTCACGGTGTCGACGGCCGACCTGATCGCCGCCCGCACCCTGACCGAGGGGCTGGCGCGGCTGCGCGGCCACCGCCACCCGGCCCGCACCGACCTGCTCGACGGGCTGGTGTCGGCGCTGGTCACCGAGGATCTGGAGGATCCGCTGCCGTGGTCGTCGCGGGGACCGCTGCGGCCGGGCGCGCATCCGGTGGTGGCCGAGATGGTGGCCGCGCTCAGCGGTGACCGGGTGGGGCGGCTGCATCCCGGCACCCCCGCCCCGCCGCTGGTGGAGCAGGTGATCGCCGAGCTGGAACGGCTCGGGCTGGACGGGGCCGACCCGGTGACGCTGCGGCTGACCGACGGCGGGGACCTGGAACGCAGCCGGCTGCTGCACCGGCTGCGGGTGCTGGGCGTTCCCGGGTTCGGCCGCGAGTCGGGACCGGCCACCGGCACCGAGGAGGTGCTGGAGGAGCGGTGGACGCTCCGGCCGGGCGAGCACCGGCTGCCGGCGCTGATCGAGGCGGGCGCGTACGGTGCGACACCGGCCGACGCGGCGATGGCGGCGCTGGAGGAACGGGCCGCCGGCGCCCTGGGCGACGCGGCGGCGCTGGCCGGGGTGCTGTTCGACGCGGCGTTCTGCGGCTGCGGGGAACTGGCGGACCGGATCGCCGGGAGCATCGCGGCCGGGATCGCCGCCAGCCCCGACATCGGGGCGCTCGGGCGGGTGCTGGACACCATGCTGGCGCTGTGGCGGCACGACCGGGTGCTGGGCCTGGCGGGCGGCCCGCTCCCCGCCGTCGTCATCGAACGCTGCGTCACCCGGCTGCTGTGGCTGGTGGAGGGTCTGCACGGCGGCCCCGCCCCCGCCGAGCCGGCCCGGCTGTCCGCCATGGCTGCCGTCCGCGACGCGCTGCTGCACGCCGCCGAGGGGGTGGGTCTGGACCGGGCCGCCGCGGTGGCCGTGGCCGCCCGGGTCAGCGCCGACCCGCAGGCCCCGCCGGACCTGCGCGGCGCCGCGTTCGGGCTGTGCTGGTCGCTGGGCCGGACCGCCGACCCGGCCCGCGCGATGCTGGGCGTGGCCTCCCCGCGCACCCTGGGCGACTGGCTCGCCGGGCTGTTCGCGCTGGCCCGGGAGCAGGTGCTGGCCGCCGAGGAGACCGGCGGGCGCAGCGTGCTGACGGTGCTGGACGAGCTGATCGGCGGGCTGACCGCCGAGGAGTTCCTGGTGGCGCTGCCGGCGCTGCGGCAGGCGTTCGGCTACTTCCCGCCCCGCGAGCGGGAGATCATCGCGCGGCGGCTGCTGGACCTGCGCGGAGTCCGCGGATCGGCCCGCTCACTGCTGCGGACCACCGCCGACCCGGTGACGGTCGCGGAGGCGACCCTACTGGAGGAGACCGTGGACCGGCTCCTCACCGAAGAAGGGCTGATGTCGGGATGACGGGGCCGGACCCTGGGCTGGAACGCTGGCGGCTGGTGCTGGGGGAGGCCGCCGAGGAGTGCCTGGGCGGGCTGGGCGACCGGGACGCCGCCCGCGACCGGGCGCTGGACTGGCTGTACGGGCGGGATTCGGAGTACGCCCGGCGCGGCATCCGCCGGGGCGGCGGCCGGGGCCGGGACGCCGAGCGGGACGCGGACCTGAGCCCGTCGCAGGTGACCCCGGTGGACTGGCTGGACGACGTGCACCGGCTGTTCCCCAAGGAGACGATCGAACGGCTGGAACGCGACGCCGTCGAGCGCTACGGGATCCACGAGGTCGTCACCGACCCGGCCGTGCTGGGCCGCATCGAGCCGAACCCGACGCTGCTGCGCGCCGTGCTGCGCACCAAGCACCTGATGAACCCCGACGTGCTGGCCATGGCCCGGCGGATCGTCGCGGCCGTCGTCAAGGAGCTGACGGAACGGCTCGCCACCGAGGTCCGCCGGTCGTTCCACGGCACCCGGTCCCGCCGGCCGAGCCCGTGGCGCAGCGCCCGGGACTTCGACTTCCACCGCACCATCCGCGCCAACCTGGGGCACTACCGGCCGGACGAGCGCAGGCTCTACATCGAACGGCCGTACTTCCTGTCGCGCACCCGCCGCCGGATGGAGCGCTGGCAGCTGATCCTGCTGGTCGACCAGTCCGGGTCGATGGCGGGCTCGGTGATCCACTCCGCGGTGACCGCCGCCTGCCTGTGGGGGCTGCCCGGGCTGAAGACCCATCTGGTCGCGTTCGACACCTCGGTCGTCGACCTGACCGACGACGTCACCGACCCGGTGGAGCTGCTGATGGGGGTGCAGCTCGGCGGCGGCACCGACATCGCCCGCGCCGTCGGGTACGCCGCCGACCTGGTGGACAACCCGCGCCGCGCCATCGTCGCCGTGATCAGCGACTTCTACGAGGGCGGGGACGAGCACCGGCTGGTCCGCACCGTGCGCGGGATGGTGGAGCAGGGCACCCGGGTGCTGGCGCTGGCGGCGCTGGACGAGGACGCCGAGCCCGAGTACGACCGTGAGCTGGCGCAGCGGCTGGCCGACGTCGGCGCGCACGTCGGGGCGATGACCCCCGGCCAGTTGGTCTCCTTCGTCGCGGACGTGATGGGTTGATGAAACGCGCCGATCTGCTCGCGCTGACCCCGGAGGGGCTGGTCTCCCTGGCCAACCGGGGGCTGGTCAAGCGCGCCACCAGGGACGTCGAGGCGGGCGGCGCGCCCGAGCCGTCGGTCGACGCGGACGGGACCGTGCACGGGGACTTCGGCGACGGCGTGACCACGTCGCTGCCCGTGGGCGTGGGCCTGGAGGGGGCGGTCTGCAGTTGCGCGGCGACCGGGATGTGCCGGCACATCGTCACGCTGGTGCTGGCGTACCAGCGGCAGGGGGCGGGGCCCGCCGAGGAGACGGGGCCGGGTCCGGCGGAGGGCTCCGGGGCGGAGTGGTCTCCGGGGGCGTTCGGCGACGAGGAGCTGGCGCGGGTGCTCGGGCAGCACGCGATCGCCGCCGCCCGCCGGGTGTTCCGCGGCGGGTACGCGGCCCGGATCCGGCGGCCCTCGGCGGACGACCCGGTCGCGACGGTGGAGCTGCCGACCTGCACGGTGCGGTTCCTGGTGCCCGGCGAGCTGGGGTACGTGGACACCGACGCGGCCGTCTCGTCCCGCGGCCGGATGATCGTGCTGGCGGTGTGGGCGTTCCGGGCGGCGGACGAGGCCGGGCTGACCGGCCGGGAGGTGCGCCTGGACGTCGGGGGCGCGGCGACCGCCGCCGTCTCGGGCCTGGAGTCCGTGCTGGGCCTGGTGGACGAACTGCTGCTGGACGGGGCGATGAACGCCGGTCCGCTCCCGGCGGGCACGCTGCGTTCGGCGGCCCGCGACCTGGCCGCCGCCGACCTGCACTGGCCCGCCGCCGCGCTGGAGGACCTGGCCGCCCAGATCGCCGCCTACCGCGACCGCGACGCCCGCTACGCCCCCGAGCTCTTCGCCGGGCTGGCGGCCGAGCTGTACGCCCGGCATCGCGCGGCCCTGCACCCCGGCGGCAGTCCCCGTTCCCAGATCCTGGGCACCGACGAGCGGGCGTCGACGCCCCTGCGGCACGTCCGGCTGACCGCGCTGGGCTGCCGGGTCGGCGGCACCGACCGGGAACGCACCGTCTCGGTCTGCCTGGCCCAGGCCGGGTCCGGGATCGTGCTGGTGCTGCCGCGTTCGATGAAGGCCACCGAGGACGAGCCCCTCACCGGGCACGACCTGGCGTCCCGCAAGATCGCCGGCACGGCCCTGCAGACGCTGGCCGCCGCCGAGGTGGTCTCGCAGACCGCGTCCCGCAGCGCCGGCCGCACCGTCAGGCTCGGCGGCGGTCGTCTCACCGGCACCCTGGTCACCCCTCTGGAGCCCGCCACGGCCTGGGCGGACCTCCCCGAACCGCTGCTGGTCCGCGACCTGGCCGCCCTGGACCGCGCGATGGCCGCCCTCCCGCCGCGCCTGATCCGTTCCCGGGTGGCCGCCGAACTGGTCCGCGTCATGGAGATCGCCGAGGTCCGCGACCTGCACTACAGCCCCGCCGCCCAGCGGCTGGACGCCGTGATCGCCGACCGCGCCGGTGCCACCGCCGTCATCTCCGCGACCTACTCCCCCCACTCCCCGGGAGCCCTCGACGCCCTGGCCGACGCCCTGGCCGAAGACCCCCACCGCATCAGCGGATCCGTCGGCCGCGTGGGCGGCACCCTGATCATCGACCCCATGGCGGTCGCGACCTCCCGGGCCGTGGTCGTCCCCGACCTGGCCCCCGGCGACGGCAGCGCGGCCCTGGCCTCCGGCCGCCCCACCGCCCCCGGCCCCCTGACGGCCGCCCTCGAGAACGCCGTGACCGCCTCCGCCGAGGCCGCCCACCGCGGCCTGCGCCACGTCCCCGACGGCCTCCGCGCCCGCATCGCCGAGGCCGCCGGAACCCTCCACCGGACCGGCCTGACCAAAGCCGCCGGCTCCCTCACCGCCCTCCACACCGCCCTGTCCGCCAACGACCCCGACCACCTGATCACCACCTGGGCCGACGCCCACATCCGCCTCCTCACCACCCTTGAGCGTGTCTAGTGTGGGGGGACGACCCCCCACGCCCCCCGCACGCGGATCCGGGCATCCTCGCGTCACCCGGCTTCCGCTCGCCTGGCGGCTCGCTCCAGCCGGGCGCCGCTGCGGTGCCCGGACCGCGCTCAGTCGGCCGAAGCTCCGCCTGGAGGCTCCGCTCCGGCCGACTGAGGGACAGGTTGGTCTGGGGTTGCTGTGGAAGTTCTGGGGGCTCCGGCCCCCAGACCCCCGGCCGGTACGGCCGGTGGCTCATGGCTTGCGGAGAGGCCTTGGGCTGGTCGGTGGTTTCGGGGTCGAGGGCGGGTGGCGGCGGTGACGAAGAGGGGGACGGCCAGGAAGAAGCGGCCGGTTTCGGCGCGGGCGGTCTGGTCGGCGGTCCAGGCGGCGGCCTGGGCGGGGGTGATGGCGCCGGTGGTGCGGGCGGAGTCGGCCATGGCGGTGGCCATGGGGAGCAGTGCGGGGTCGGTGAAGACGGCGGTGTGGACTTCGGTGGTGAGGTCGGTGAAGCCGGCGTCCAGTAGGAGGGCGCGGTAGCGGCGGGCCGCCCGGGGACTGGCGATGGTGTCGGCGCGGGCGTGGACGATGGTGCGGGTCAGGCCGGGGTGGTCGGAGTCGAGGACGAGGGTGTCCCAGTCCTGGCCGATGAGGACGATCCGGCCGCCGGGGGCGAGGACGCGGCGGGCCTCGGCGACGGCTCGGGCCGGGTCGGGGAGTTCGTGGTAGAGCTTCTCGGCGCGGTAGCCGTTCAGCTCCCCGTCGGCGAAGGGCAGGTCGAGGGCGTCGCCGATGCGGAAGTCGGCGTTCGGGCGGCGGCTCGCGGCCAGGGCGATCATGCGGTCGTCGCGGTCCACGCCGATGGCGCGGACGCCTCGTTCGGTGAGTTCGGCGACGGCGCGGCCGGTGCCGCGGCCCGCTCGCCGGCGGCCCGCCGTCCGGCCGTGGTGCGCCGGAACATCGGGATGAGGACCGCCGCGACCGCGACGTGCGCGAGCGCCAGCACCGCCTTGCTCCCGCCGGTCGCCTCGACGCCGGCCACCGGGAAGAACGACACCGCCAGCACGAGCAGCGCGACGACCGTCCAGATCAGCCCGGCCCGGGCGGTCACCCGTTCCAGAACGGCCAGCAGCGCCCATCCCGCCAGCGAGGAGAGCAGCGCGAACACCGCGAAGGCCCCCGCGCCGAGGTCCTTGGGCTCCTGGCCTGGCTGGGTGACCACCAGTTCGTGCCCCAGCACGGGCTCCCCCGCCACCCACACCAGCAGCGCCGCCGCCACCGCTCCGGCCACGCCTGCGAGGCGCTGACCGCGCCGGGCTCCGGCGGAGGGCCGGGTCGTGCTCCAGGCCGTGCTCACCATGAGATCTCCTTGAGTCGAACCATTGTTGAGGATCTCAACCATATGGCAATCACTTGAGATCCTCAACAATCAATGGCGGCAAGGAGCCTTATGATCGGTCGTATGAGCGGGGATGCCGACCAGGTCGTCACCGAGCTGACCGACCTCGTCTTCCAGGTGGCCGGACGCCTGCGCGCGGACTTCAACGCGACCGCCGCCGAGCTGGACCTGCCCCCCGCCCAGGCCCTGGCCCTGATCAACCTGCGCTCTCCGGCCCCCATGCGCGACCTGGCCGAGCTGCTGGCCTGCGACGCCTCCAACGTGACCGGCATCGTCAACGGCCTGGAACGCCGCGGCCTGGTCGTCCGCCGCCCCTCCCCCACCGACCGCCGCGTCAGGCACCTGGTCCTCACCGAGGAGGGCGAACGCCGCCGCGCCGAACTGCGCGCCCGCAGCCATGACAAGGCCGCCGGCATCTTCGCCCTTCCCCCCGAAGGCCGCAATCAGCTCCGCGACCTCCTGGCCGCCCTTCTCGCCGCCCGGGACTGAGCGTCCAGGCGGCCGTGGGCGGCGAGGCCCACGTGACCGACGAGCCCGGGGACGTCGCCACGCCCCCCGTACGCGCGCACCGGCTCGGCTTGCCCCTCGGTCCCGCCGGTCACCGCATCAGGTGAAGAAGCCCCGGTTGCGGAGGCGTTCCAGCTCCCGGCGCTCCCGCTTGGTGGGCCGGCCCGCGCCCCGGTCGCGCCGGGCGACCGGGAGCATGGCCTCGCGCGGCGGCGGGGGCGGGCTCTTGTCGATGAGGCATTCGGCGGCGACGGGCGCGCCGACCCGCTTACGGATGATCCGCTGCACGACCACGATCCGCTCCCGGCCGTCGAGGCGCAGCCGCACCTCGTCGCCGGGCCGCACCACGGTGGCCGGCTTGACCCGGACGTCGTTCACCTTGACGTGCCCTCCGCGGCAGGCGGCGGTCGCCATGGAACGGGTCTTGACCAGCCGTACGGACCACAGCCACACGTCGACCCGTACGGAGTCCTGCTCATCCGCCATACCGCCGACCTTAGCCGCCGACCCGCCGGGCCCGGTCACCTCAGCGGGGCGAAGAAGTCCCCGATGTCCGGACCAGCGTGCCGGGGTCGGCCATCGCGACCATGTGGCTGGAACCGCCCCCGCCCGGCTCGGCGTCTCCCTGCGGGCGCGGACGGGATTCCCGCGGCGGCCGGGTCCGTACGGGTCCACCTGATCGAACGCTCCGGCCGCCATGCTCACCGAGCAGGTCGAAAGCGCCGTCCTTCCGGTGACGTGCTCGTACGGGCCGTTGACGCGGGCGGGCCGGGGCGAGACGGTGACACCGTGCTCGAACCGTCAGCCGTGGAGGGGATGGGGAACGCGCTCGCCGTCGACGAGGTCGGCAACCGGCTCGTGTCCTTCCATCCCGTCGCCGAGGAGACCCGCTTCGACGACGCGCCGCTGCCGCTGGCCCTCGTGGCGGTCTGGCACGGCGACAGCCTGCTCCTGGTGTTCAACCGGTATCGGCGCTGCTGGGAGCTGCCCGGCGGCCACATCGACCCCGGCGAGACACCGCGTCAGGCCGCGGCCAGGGAACTGCGCGAGGAGACCTGCCTGACCACCGGCGATCTCCGCTTCGCCGGCTACGCGAAGTACGTCCTCGCCCCCGACCTGCGCACCGAGTACGGCGCGCTCTACACCACCGAGACCGGCCCGTACGAAGGCTTCACCCCCAACGACGAGATCAGCGCCCTCTGCTGGTGGGACGGCACCCGCCCGCTGCGGGGCCCCGCCCAGCCCCTCGACATCACCCTGGCCCGCCTGGCACGCCCATGAGCCACCGGCCGTACCGGCCGGAAATCAGTGCAGCAGGGCCCGGCGGAACCTCACGCCGCAACGGCGGCGCGGCCTGCGGATCTCCATCAGGCGACGCCCCGTAACCCGCCGGCCACGCGGGGATCCGCCGTCCCCGTGTCACGTATCGACGCGTACACCCGATGCCCGGCGCGCTGACGGACCGGACCTGCTCGTCCTCCGTCGTCAGAGGCTCCGGGACCAGACCTCCACCACCCGCCGGGTCGGGTCGGGGGCGTCCGGGTCCCGGAGGCGGTCGGTGATCAGGAAGGCGGGCAGCCGGAACGCCGCGGCGTGCTCCGCCTCGGTGAGGTGGAACGTGCCGCCGCGCAGATCGGGATCCCAGCCGTGCTCCAGGGCGTACAGGATGATCCGCCGTACGTCCGCCGGGGTCGGATAGACGCCGTCGGTGGCGCAGGCGCCCCACGGGGCGGGCCACGATGCGGACAGCAGATCGGCCTCCAGCGCCCGGCCGTTCTTGCCGGCTCCCCAGGCCCGGACACGGATGCCGCGATGGCAGTCGCCGGAGCCGGGAACGTGCCGGATGTCGGCCTTCCAGGTGAACTCCCGGCCGTCGACGCGCAACCGGCGCAACCTCGTCCGCATGACACCGCCCCCTGCTCTCGCCGCCTGTTTCGGGAGTACGACGGCTCATCCCTCAACGTACGGATGTCCCGGCGGATTATCGAAGGGTTTAGCGAACGCCCTTCGGGGCGCAGGCGTTGCCGGACACCGCCGAAATGCGTACTCCCGTAGGTTCGCCGGAATGTCGGTGGCGGCTTCTGACTCAAAGCGCCGGACTCCACGCGGGCGCGCCTCGGGAAGGACCGGTAAGGGCACCGAAAAGAAGCCGTAAGCGGTCCCGGCCATGGTGGATCCATCAAGCAGAACAGCAGGTCGGCAGGCCCCGAACCGTCCGGTGGCCTACCCCGCCGAAGAGGAGAACCCCATGACCGCCGTCGCCGTGCACACCGTCCAGTCCACCGCCGTCTCCCGGCGCAGGCTCACCCGCGCCGCCGCCATCGCGGGCGCCATGCTGACCGCGAGCGTCCTCTACCTGGCCGGCCGGGCGGCGGGAGCCGACTTCGTCCTCTCCGACCCGGGCACCGGCGAGACCAGTTCCCTGACCCTGGTGCACATGAGCGGGGTCGCCGCGCAGTGCGGGCTGCTCGGCTGGGCCGTCCTGGCCCTGCTGGAACGCCTCACCCGCCATGCCAGGACCATCTGGACCGCCCTGGCCGCCGCCGTGCTGGCCCTGTCGTTCGCCCCGATCTGGCTCCTGCAGGTGGCCGCCGACACCCGCGTCATGCTCATGATCATCCATGTGGCGGTCGCCGCGGCCCTCCTGCCGATGCTGCGCCCGTCGCCCTCGGCCCGCCGCACCCCGGGCCCCTGAAACCGCACGGACCGAACGACGTCCCACCGCGAGAGGCCCTGTCCACCGACCGGCGGACAGGGCTTCCGGCATGGACGGGACCTTCGCGCGCCTACTGCCGGGACTCACCCGTCGCGTCGTCCGGCGTCGACCGCGCGGCCGGGTCGCTCTCCTTGATCCACTGCTGGACGGCGGGGCGCATGAGCAGAAGGCCGGCGCCCACGAGGGTGGCCGCCCACACGGCCACCTTGACCAGGAAGGAGTCGATGGGGTCGCCCTCCAGCAGGACCATCGGAACGACGGTCAGCATGGCCACGAGCGGAATGCCCCCCACCAGGAGCGAGGCCGCCAGCAGAGCGACATGGGCCCGCGCCCTGCCCTGCCAGGTCCTCCACCCGGCGAACCAGACCAGCAGGGTGAGCATGCCCACGCAGGTGAGGAAGACGTGGTTCGGCTCACCGTCACCCGTGTGGTTGACCCTGACATACGCCAGCGCCAAGATCAGCCAGTTCACGGCGATCACGGGAACGGCCACCGCGACCTGCCACGGGCGGCCGGGGCCGGCTCGGTGAGCGGAGGGAAGGCCGGTCATTCCGCCGAGTATAGGTAGATCATCTACGACGGTCCGCTCGGCGCGCGACATAATCCGGACATGGAGCAACGGCATATCGGACGGCTGAACCGCCGGGTTTCGGTTGTGGGACTCGGCACCTGGCAACTGGGCGCGGACTGGGGACAGGTCGAGGAGAGGGACGCGCTGGCCGTCCTGGAGGCGGCGGTGGAGACGGGGGTGACCTTCCTCGACACCGCCGACGTCTACGGCGACGGGCGCAGCGAACGGATCATCGGCCGGTTCCTGCGGGACCACCCGGGGCTGTTCGTCGCCACCAAGATGGGGCGGCGGATGCCGCAGGTCCCCGAGAACTACACCCTGGACAACTTCCGGGCCTGGACGGACCGGTCGCGCGGGAACCTGGGCGTTGACCGGCTCGACCTGGTGCAGCTCCACTGCCCGCCGACCCCGGTGTTCTCCTCCGACGCGGTGTTCGACGCGCTGGACACCCTGGTGGAGGAGGAGCGCATCGCCGCGTACGGCGTCAGCGTGGAGACCTGCGACCAGGCGCTGACCGCCATCGCCCGGCCGGGCACCGCCACCGTGCAGATCATCCTCAACGCGTTCCGCCAGAAGCCGCTGGAGCGGGTGCTGCCCGCCGCGGCCGAGGCCGGGGTGGGGATCATCGCCCGGGTGCCGCTGGCCTCGGGACTGCTGTCGGGCCGCTACCGCCACGACACCGCGTTCGGGCCGGACGACCACCGCACCTTCAACCGGCACGGCGAGGCGTTCGACGTGGGCGAGACGTTCTCCGGCGTCGACTACGACACCGGCGTGGAGGCCGCCCGGGAGTTCTCCGCCCTGGCCCTGCCGGGCGCCACCCCGGCCCAGACGGCGCTGCGCTGGATCATCCAGCAACCCGGCGTGAGCACCGTCATCCCCGGCGCCCGCACCCCCGAGCAGGCCCGCGCCAACGGCGCCGCCGCCGAGCTGCCACCACTGCCCGAGGACACCCTCGCCGGGATCCGCGAACTGTACGACCGCAGGATCCGCCCCCTGGTCCACCACCGCTGGTGACCCCGACCCGGCCGGGGACCGTTCGGGGCAGGAGATCGTTCTGCCTAGGATCGGCGGTCGAGCACTGATCCGCAGGGGGCGGGAGGCCGAGGGGTGGAGCTGACCGGCGCGTTGGCGGAGGCCGACTGGGAATCGCATCGCCCCGCGGTCTTCGGGGCGGCCTACCGGATCCTCGGCACCGTGGCCGAGGCCGAGGACGTGACGCAGGAGGTCTGGTTGCGCGCCGTCGCGGCCGACCTGTCCGAGGTGCGGGATCTGCGGGCCTGGCTGGTGACCCTGGCCGCCCGGACGTCCTACAACGTGCTGAAGTCGGCGCGCGTCCGGCGCGAGTCCTATGTCGGCCCCTGGCTGCCCGAACCGCTGCCGACCGGGCCCGACGCCGCCGACCGGGTGCTCATGGACGAGTCGGTGAGCACCGCGATGCTGGTGGTCATGGAGACGCTCACCCCCGCCGAACGCGTCGCGCTGGTGCTGCACGACGTCTTCGACTTCCCGTTCGGCCGGATCGCCGAGGTGCTCGGCGGCACGCCCGCCGCCAGCCGCAAGCTCGCCTCCCGCGCGCGGGCGCGGGTCGCCGCGGTCAAGGAGCGGCCCCGGGCGTCCAGGGCCGAGACCGAGCGCCTGCTCAAGGCGTTCAAGGCGGCCGCCGACGCGGGGGACGTGGCCGGGCTCGTCAGGCTGCTGCACCCCGAGGCCGTCTATGTCGCCGACGGCGGCGACAAGGCGATCGCCGCGCGCAGGCCGGTCCGGGGCGCCGAGCCGATCGCCCTGCTGATGGTCAGGCTGATCGAGATCAGGCGGCCCGACGCGTTCCAGCTCATCGAGGTGAACGGGCAGCCGGCGCTGGCCACCTACTGTGGCGGCGAGCTGGTCTGGCTCGACACCGTGGAGATCGCCGACGGGCGGATCACGGCGCTGCGGAGACTGGTCAATCCCGACAAGCTCGCCCGCATCGGTCACATCTGAACCCGCCGTCTTGTCTCCCTGCCGAACCCCCCGATCCCCGGGGGCGAGACTGGAAGAGGACGAGACGATGGCGCACGTTGTGATCGTCGGAGGCGGTTTCGCGGGCGTGTGGAGCGCGGCGGGAGCGGCGCTGGCACGCCGGCGGGCGGGCGGGGACGCGGACCTGCGCGTCACGCTCATCGCGCCGAACGAGCACCTGGTGCTGCGGCCGCGCCTGTACGAGCCGGAGCCGGACCTGGCCAAGGTGGAGCTCGGCAGGATCCTGGAGCCGATCGGCGCCCGGCACCTGCGGGCCTCGGTGAGCACGATCGACACCGGCCGCCGCGTGGTGGTGGCAGACGGTGAGGAGATCGGCTATGACCGCCTGGTGCTGGCGGCGGGCAGCAGGCTCGTTCCCCCTCAGGGCCTGCCCGGCGCCGAACGGCTCTTCGACATCGACACCCTGGACGGGGCCCGGCGGCTCACCGACCATCTGCGCGACCGGGAGGAATACTCCGTCGTGGTCGTCGGCGCCGGGTTCGTCGGCCTGGAGGCCGCGACCGAACTGGCCGCCCGGGGCCGGGTACTGCTGGTGGATCAGGCCGCGGTGGTCGGAGAACCGCTCGGCCCGGGCCCGCGCAAGGAGATCGAGGCGGCGCTGGACGAGCTGGGCGTCGAACGCCGCCTCCAGACGACGGTGACGGAGGTCGGCGACGGATACGCCGTCCTGTCCGACGGCACCAGGGTCGAGGCGGACGCGGTGGTCTGGTCCGTGGGGATGCGGGCCAGCGAGCTCACCCGGCAGGTCTCCGACGAGCTCGACCACCTCGGCCGGGTGCCGGTGGACCGGCGGCTGCGCGCCCTTCCCGAGGTGTTCGTCGCCGGGGACACCGCCGCGGCGCCGTTCGACGCCGAGCACACGGTCATGCAGGCCTGCCAGCACGCCACCCCGATGGGCAAGGTCGCCGGGTACAACGCGGCGGCCGACCTGCTCGGCGTGCCGCTGCGCGACTTCACCCCCGCCCCGTACGTCACCTGCCTGGACCTGGGCGGCGCCGGTGCGATCTTCACCCGGGGCTGGGACCGCAGGGTGATGGCCTCGGGCGCCGAGGCCAAGGAGGTCAAGAAGCTGATCAACCAGTACATCCACCCGCCGGTCGACGACGCCCAGCAGATCCTCGCCGCCGCCGACCACGTCTACACCGAGCTCCCCTTCTTCCCCCTCGACGAGGAGAAGACCGCCCCCGCCGCATGAACCCCGCACCCGGGACGCGGCGGCCCACCGGCCGCCGCGTTCCCCGACTCCCGCACGGCCACCCCAACACGGTGCCGGATGAAGAGGCCGGGCAGTGGATCTCCGGCACCGAGACCAGCCTTCACCTCCGAGGAACCAGGCGGTCACCGCCCGGCTGATCGTGCGGCCTCCTCCCCGCCCGATCGAACCCGTCGGCCGAAACACCGCCGGGACCGGCCTTGTGGGAGGTATGCGCGTGCGGCCACGGCGGCTTCAGGGGCGGTAGTTACGATGGGTGACGGACCGACCATACGCGCGCCGCTTCGGCGGACGAAGGGGGTGAGGTCCCATGGGCATCGTCTCGCCCGGGTTCTCCGGTCGCCGCCGGGCCGCCGACCTGCCGCCGGGCCAGTACCTGACCGAGGACTTCCCCGTGTTGTCCGCCGGGCCGACCCCGCAGGTGCGGCTGGAGGACTGGAGCCTCACCGTCACCACGGAGACCGGGCAGGAGCACCGGTGGACGTGGGAGGAGTTCCGCGCGCTGCCGACCGAGCAGCCGACCGTGGACCTGCACTGCGTCACGCGTTGGTCCAAGCTCGGCACACGCTGGGAGGGCGTCTCGCTGGACACCCTGCTGGCGGACGTGGAGACCACCGCCGACTACGCGCTCGCCCATTCCTACGGCGGCTACACCACGAACATGCCGCTCGAGGACCTGCTCGACGGAAGGGCCTGGATCGCGTTCCGGTTCGACGGCGAGGCGCTCACGCCGGAACACGGAGGCCCGGCACGGCTGCTCGTCCCGCATCTGTACCTGTGGAAGAGCGCCAAGTGGGTCCGCGGCATCACGCTGCTCCACCAGGACCAGCCGGGATTCTGGGAGACCGCCGGCTACCACGACTACGGAGACCCATGGCGCGAGCAGCGGTACTGGGGCGACTGACCTGGCGGGTCGGGACGGTGCGCGCCGTGCGGGACGAGACCCCGACAGCGCGCACGCTGGTCCTCGACGTCCCCGGCTGGCCGGGACACGAGGCCGGCCAGCACGTGGACGTCCGGCTCACCGCGGCGGACGGTTACACGGCCGTCCGGTCCTACTCCCTGGCGAACGCCCCGGACGCCGACCGGGTGGAGCTGACCGTGCAGCAGGTCCCGGACGGCGAGGTCTCCCCGTACCTCACGCAGGCGCTCGCGGTCGGCGACCCGCTGGAGATCCGCGGACCGGTCGGCGGCTGGTTCGTCTGGCGGCCCGACCAGCCCGAGCCGGTCCAGCTCGTGGCCGGCGGTTCGGGCATCGTTCCGCTGATGGCGATGGTCCGGGCGCACGGAACAAGCGGCGGCAGGGCGCCCATGCGGCTGCTCTACTCCGTCCGGGACCCCGCGTCGGCGCTGTACCGGGCGGAGCTGGCGGACCGCGCGGCGTCCGACGGCGGACCGGAGGTGACCTACGCGTACACCCGGGCTGCTCCCCCGGGCTGGCCGCGTACCCCAGGCCGGATCGACGCGGACCTGCTGGCCGCGGCGACATGGCCGCCCGAGGCCGGGCCCTCCTGCTATGTGTGCGGGCCGACCGGCTTCGTGGAACGGGTGGCGGACCTGCTCGTCGCGGCCGGGCACGAGCCCACCCGGATCAGGACCGAACGCTTCGGACCGAGCGGAGGATCCCCATGAACACCGAGACGCCTGCCCACCTGGACGGGAACGCGGCCGCGGGAGCGCTGCGCGAAGTGTTCGCGGTCGACCTCACCACGGCCGCCGGACGGTGCGAGAACTGCGGCCGTACGGCGGTGCTCGCCGAGGCGCGGCTGTACACGCGGGCGCCCGGCCTGGTCGGCCGGTGTCCGGGGTGTGAGGCCGTCCTCTTCCGAGTCGTCCGCGGCCCCGATCGCACCTGGCTCGATCTGCGGGGCCTGACGTGCATCGAGGTGAGCACCCCGGACGCGTGAGAACCCCCGGCGGCCGACCCTGACCCACGGGCCAGCTCATGATCTCCGCATCCGTACGCCTGGAACGTTCGGTTTCCACGGTCGGCAGGCCGCCGCCCTGGTCAGACGTACGGTGATGATCGCTCGGGCACACCGCCGCGCGGGTGCGCCGCCGTACTTCTCCGCTGTACGGCAGTCCCCGCGGATCGCCTGGTCAGGGCGTGGTGTCCTCGCCGTTCAGGACGCGGGTGAACCACTCCAGCGACCCGGTGTTGAGCGCCTCCTCGGCCAGCCGCTTGGCGGACGCGGTCCGGAGCTGGGCGAGCCTTGAGCAGCCCGATCTCGTACAGGAACCCTGTCAGCCGCTCCAGCTCGCGCGTCATGCTCGCCCTTCTCTCACCGGCCGTCCGCCATACGTGACCGTCGAGGACTTCTTCCACTTCCCCGCGTCCAGCACCCGGCCGGCGCGTTCGCGCAGCCTGCCGACCGTGCCGGGCTCGACGTGGACCAGGGGCGGCCGATACTGGAGCAGCGCCCACACGGTGTGGGCGACGACGTCCAGATAGACGTCATGAGCCTCCGGCTTGTCCACCAGACGCGACGGCAGCCTGGTGCCTCTCCATGACCGCGTGGGCAACTCCACCATGAACGTGTCGGCGGCCTGGGGGTCCGCGCAACTTCAACCGCAGCTTCGCCATGGCCTGCGATCGGGCGGGCGCTGCGCAAGCTGGGCGAGCGGTTCGCCTGACGGCGTGGCCGTGCGGAGACCACGAAGGGCGGTTCCGGGATCGGAACCGCCCTTCGTCCCGGGTGGAGCTGAGGGGATTTGAACCCCTGACCCCCTCGATGCGAACGAGGTGCGCTACCGGACTGCGCTACAGCCCCGAGGACGCAGCAAGATTAGCAAACTTCGGGGGTGGTTCGCGCATCGGTACCCGGCGGAGCGCGGAGGAGGGGGTCAGTCGCCCACGGCGCGGCGGTCTTCGGCGTACTGGTCGAAGACGTCCTGGTCGGTGGCCGGGGTGAGTTCGATGACCTCGGCCTGGGGGGCGGGGGGCTCGGCGGCGCGGCGGGCGGCGGCCGCGGCGCGGGCCTGGGCCTGGGCCTGGCGGCGGGCGGCGTCGATGCCGGCGGCCACGCGGAGGAGGGCCAGGTGGGCGAGGAAGAGGACGGCCGCGGGGAGAGCGGTCCACCAGGGGGCCTGGCGGGTGGCGACGAGGGTGACGGAGGCCAGCAGGAAGAGGGTGAGGCCGAAGGTGCGGCGGCGGCGCCGGGCGATGACGGCGGCGCGGGTGGAACGGCGGCGCCGGCGCGGGGACGGGGGCGCCGGGTGACGGTGCTCGACGACGGTGTCGCCCTCGTCGGCGACGGGGTCCTCGGCCTCGCCGGGCTCCTCCAGGGCGAGTTCCTCGGTGAGGTCGGGGTGCTTGGCGAGGACGCGGGAGGCGTCGCGGCGGAGCCACATGGGAACGAGGACGACGGCCCAGACCGCGACGATGGCGAGGTAGAGGAGGGTGCTGCTCAAGGACCCTCCCCGAGCGCACGCCGAGGACGGGGGCTGACTCTCGGCGCGCGCATGTTCACGTCCCGCACGGTAGGACCCGGTGTCAGCGGTTGACGAGCATTAGGGGCGGTGTGTCGCCAGATCGTGACCCGGGTTACCCGCCGTTTACCGCGGCTTTCTGCGGCGAAGGAATCCTACGCGCCGGAAGAGGGACGCGGAAATGCCTGCTTGGCGCCCGCGCGCCAGCGGGAACGCAGCCCGCCCGGCACGTCTTCCACGGTCAGCGCGTAACAGATGTGGTCACGCCAGGCGCCGTCGATGTGCAGATGGCGGCGGCGAATTCCCTCTTCCCGGAAGCCGAGCTTTTCCACCACGCGACGGCTGGCGGTGTTCTCGGGACGGATATTGGCCTCCACCCGGTGCAGGCCCACGGTGAAGAAACAGTGGTCCACGGCCATCGCGACGGCGGTGGGGATGACGCCGCGGCCTGCGACGGCGCGGTCCACCCAGTAACCGATCTGCGCCGATCTGGCCGAGCCCCAGACGATGGCGCCGATGGTGAGCTGGCCGACGAACCGGCCCTCGTAGGTGACCACCCACGGCAGCGCCAGCCCCTGCCGGGCCTCCCGGCGCATCAGGTGCACCATGCTGATGTACGGCCCGAGCCCGGTGCGGAACAGGGGCGTCTCCGGGTTGGTCGGTTCCCACGGCCGCAGCCAGTCCGCATTGCGCACGCGGGTGTCCCGCCAGGCCGCGGCGTCCCGCATCCGCAATGGACGCAGCCCGACCGGGCCCTCCGTCAAGGTGACCGGCCAACCCCGCAAGCGCTCCACGTTCTCATAATCCCCCGCGGGGCCGCGGTGACGCCATCACTCGGCGCCGGGAACACCGTCCGGCCGGGGATGGTCGCCGCCGCGGATCTGCTCGACCGCATGCCCGAGCACGGGCCCGAGCACCGCCATTCCGTCGCGGACGCCCCCGGTGGATCCGGGGAGGTTGACGATGAGGGTGCGCCCGGCGATCCCGGCGATCCCGCGGGACAGGATCGCGGCGGGCACCTTGTCGCGGCCCTGCAGCCGGATGGCCTCGGCGATCCCGGGGACCTCCCGTTCGATGACGCGGCGGGTCATCTCGGGGGTCAGGTCGGTGGGGGTCAGGCCGGTGCCGCCGGTGGTGACGACGACGTCGTAGCCGCGCGCGACGGCGTCGGCCAGCGCCGCGGCGACCGGCTCGCCGTCCGGGACGACCACCGGCCCGTCGACCTCGCAGCCCGCGTCGGCGAGCAGGCCGGCCAGGACGGGCCCGGAACGGTCGGGGTAGATCCCGGCAGCCGCCCGGTTGGAGGCGGTGACCACCAGCGCCCGGATCATGCGGGCCTGCGCCAGACGCCGGTCTTGCCGCCGGTCTTCTCCTCGACCCGCACGTCGGTGACGACGGCCGCCGGGTCGAGCGCCTTGACCATGTCGATCAGCGCGAGCCCGGCGACGGCGACGCAGGTCAGCGCCTCCATCTCGACGCCGGTGCGGTCGGCGGTGCGCACCAGCGCCGTGATCGCCACGCCGTCGTCCCGTACCTCCAGGTCGACCCGGACGCCGTGGATCGCGATCGGGTGGCACAGCGGCACCAGGTCGGGGGTGCGCTTGGCGGCCTGGATCCCGGCGATCCGCGCCACCGCCAGCGCGTCGCCCTTGGGCACGTCCCCGGAACGCAGCGCGGCCACGCACTCGGCCGACAGCCGGACGAACCCGGTGGCGGTGGCGGTGCGCACCGACACGTCCTTGGCCGACACGTCGACCATGCGGGCGTGGCCCGACTCGTCCAGGTGGGAGAACTGTGTCATCGCTCCCCCATCATGGCAGCCGCCAGATCTCGACCTCTTCCCCGGCCGCCATGTGCTCGCGCTCCTCGGGCACCACGATCAGCGCGTCGGCGGCGGCCAGCGCGCCCATCTGGTGCGACCCCTGCGCCGAGGCCGGGGTGACCGCGCCGCCGCCGGTCAGCCGTCCGCGCAGGTAGTGCCGCAGGCCGCGCGGTGATCTCACCGGCTCGGCGAGGACGGCGGTCCCGGCCGAGGGCGGCTCGGGCGGCAGCCCCTGCATCGCCCGCAGCGCCGGCCGCACGAACACCTGGAACGACACGTACGCGCTGACCGGGTTGCCGGGCAGCGTGAAGACCGGCACCCCGTCCAGCAGGCCGAACCCCTGCGGCTTGCCCGGCCGCATCGCGACCTTGGTGAACGTCAGCGTCCCGGCCAGCGCCTCCTTGACCACATCCCGGGCGCCCATCGACACCCCGCCGGTGGTGATCACCGCGTCGGCCCGGGTGAGCTGCTCGCGCAGCGCCGCCAGCACCTTCTCCGGCGCGTCCACCAGGGCCGAATGCCGGAACCCGACCCCGCCGGCCTCGTGCACCGCCGCGGTGATCATGAAGCTGTTGGAGTCCCAGATCTGGCCGGGCGCCAGCGGCGAGCCGGGTTCGCGCAGTTCGTCGCCGGTGGACAGCACCACGACCCGCGGCCGGGGCCGTACCCGCACCCGGGCACGGCCGACGGCCGCGAGCATGCCGATCTGGGGCGCGCCCAGCCGCACGCCCGGCTCCAGCACGACCTGGCCCTCCGCCACGTCCTCGCCGGCGCGGCGGATGTAGTGCCCGGGCGGCACCGAACGGTCGATCCGCACCGACACGATCCCGCCGTCGGTCCACTCGACGGGGACGACCGCGTCGGCCCCGGCCGGGACGGGCGCGCCCGTCATGATGCGGGTGCACATGCCCGAGGCGATCGCCGAGACCCCGGTGTCGCCGGCCGCCACGTCACCGACCACCGGCAACGTGACCGGGGTCTGCTCGGTGGCGCCCGCCACGTCCGCCGCGACGACCGCGTACCCGTCCATCGCGGAGTTGTCGAACGGCGGGAGCGGGACGGGCGCGGCCACCGGCTCGGCCAGGATCGTGCCCTCCGCCTCCAGCAGCGCCAGGTCCAGCGGGGTCAGCGGCCGGACCGCGGCGAGGATGGCGGCCAGGTGCTCGTCGACCGTGCGCACCGGACTCACGCGCCGTGCTTGTTGACGAACTCGCGCAGCCAGGGCATGAACTCCGGCGCCAGGTCGGGGCGCTCGGAGGCGAACTGCACCAGGGTGCGCAGGTACTCCAGCTTGTTGCCGGTGTCGTAGCGGCGCCCGCGGAACAGCACCCCGTGCACGCCGCCGCCCTGCTCGGCGGGCATCCCGGCCAGGGTGCGCAGCGCGTCGGTGAGCTGGATCTCGCCGCCGCGGCCCGGCGGGGTCTCCTCCAGCACGGCGAACACGGCCGGGTCGCAGATGTAGCGGCCGATGATGATCCACCGGCTCGGGGCGTCCTCGGGGGCGGGCTTCTCCACCAGGTCGGTGATGCGGACGACGTCGTCCTCCTCGGTGGGCTCGATCGCCGCGCAGCCGTACGCCGACACCTGGTCCGGCTCGACCTCCATCAGCGCCACGACACTGCCGCCGTGCCGCCGCCGGACCTCGATCATGCGGGTGAGCAGCGGGTCCCGCTCGTCGATCATGTCGTCGCCGAGCAGCACCGCGAACGGCTCGTTCCCCACGTGGGCGCGGGCGCAGGAGACCGCGTGGCCCAGCCCCTTGGGGTCGCCCTGCCGCACGTAGTGGATGTTGGCCAGCTCGCTGGACTCGCGGACGGCCGCCAGGCGCTCGGTGTCGCCCTTGGCGTCCAGCGCCTCCTCCAGCTCGTACACCCGGTCGAAGTGATCCTCGATGGAGCGCTTGCTGCGTCCTGTGATCATCAACACGTCGGTGAGCCCGGCCGCGACCGCCTCCTCGACCACGTACTGGATCGCCGGCTTGTCGACGATCGGCAGCATCTCCTTGGGGGTGGCCTTGGTGGCGGGCAAGAATCGGGTACCGAGACCGGCCGCCGGCACGACCGCCTTCGACACAGGTTTCATCTCAGTCATGGACAGACCCTAACCACTCCGTGAGGACGCACACGTGCAGGACGCCGACTCGAAACACACCGTTCGCAAAAGGCTGCTGGCGGCCCGGGCCGGCATGGACGCGGGCGCGCGCTCGGCCGCCGGGCGCGCCGTCCGGGACGCCCTGCTCGGCCTTCCCGAACTGGAGATGGCCGCCTCGGTGGCGGCCTACGCGTCGTTCGGGAGCGAGCCCGACACCCACGGCCTGATCTTCGCATTGTGGAAGCGGGGGACGTACGTCCTGCTGCCCCGGCTGCTGCCGGACGGGGACCTGGACTGGGCGTCGTACGAGGGTCCCGACTCGCTGGCCCCGCGCGGCCCGATGCAGGGCAACGGCGGGTCGGGGGCGCTGGGGATGCTGGAGCCGACCGAGCCGCCCCGGGGCCCGGAGGCGATCAGGGCCGCCGACGTGATCCTCGTTCCGGCGCTGGCGGTGGACCGCACCGGGATGCGGCTGGGGCGGGGCGGCGGCTCGTACGACCGTGCGCTGGCGCGGGTGGGGCCGCAGATCCTGACGATCGGGCTGGTGTACGACGACGAGCTGGTGGACTCCCTCCCCGCCGAGCCGCACGACCAGCGGCTGCGCGCCGCCGTCACCCCGTCCCGGGGTCTGGTCCGTTTCTCCTGACCCCGTGGCCCCGCCCGTGCCGGGGACGGCGGCGGACGGGTTAACCTCCCGGGCACGAGCCGGCAGGGAGGTAAGGGATGAACGACGGGCGTCCGTGGCGGTTGGCGGCGCTGCCCCCGCTCGGGGAGGAGATCATCCGGGGGATGTTCGCGCCCCTGGGCGACGCCGTGGAGGTGATCGTCCCCAAGAGCCGGGACGAGGCGGGGCTGCACGCGGCGCTGGCCGACGCGGAGCTGGTGGTGGGCGACTTCACCGGGGCGCTGGCCATGGACGCGGCGGCGGTGCGGGCGGCGCCCCGGCTGGCGTTCGTGCAGATGCCGCAGGTCGGGGTGGACAGCTGCGACCTGGACGCGCTGACGGCGGCGGGGGTGCCGGTGGCCAACACGGCGGGGGCCAACGCACGTTCGGTGGCCGAGTGGGCGGTGGGCGCGGCGTTCGCGCTGTGCCGGCACCTGGCGTGGGGCGACCGGCGGATGCGGGAGGGCGCCTGGTCGCAGTCGGAGCTGCTGGCCCGCGGCACCCGGGAGATCCGTTCGCTGCGGGTCGGGGTGCTGGGGTACGGGGCGATCGGGGCGGAGGCGGCCGGGCTGTTCGCGGCGCTGGGCTGCCCGGTGTCGTACTGGAGCAGGCGCCGGCGGCCCGAGGCCGTGGCGGAGTACCGCGAGCTGGACGACCTGCTGGCGACCTCGGACGTCCTGGTCCTGGCGCTGCCGCTGACGCCGGAGACGGCCGGGCTGCTCGGGCCGCGGCGGCTGGCCATGCTGCCGCGGGGCGCGCTGCTGATCAATGTGGCGCGGGGCGGGATCGCCCCGGACGACGCGGTGCTGGCGGCGCTGGAGTCGGGGCGGCTGGGCGGCGCGGCGCTGGACGTGTTCGAGAGCGAGCCGCCGCCGGCCGACCATCCGCTGCGCCGGAACGAGAACGTCCTGCTGTCCCCGCACGCCGCCGGCGCGACCCGGGAGGCCCAGTTCGGCATCGTCCGGGTGGTGCAGGACAACATCACCGCGGTGGTGGAGGGACGGCCGGTGCGGAACGTGGTCAACGGGGTGGACGCCCGGATCCGACGGCGCTGAAACCCTCAAGAGTTAACCAGATTTGCGTGGTCCCACCCCCTTTTCTGTAGGCTCACTACACCGACTCTGATCGCTCGGCCTCGAAGGGTGGGATGTGCGGCTCGACATCTGGTTGCTCGTCGGGGCCGCACTGGTGCTCGCCGCGATCCTCGCGGTGCGGGTGTCCCACCGGCTGGGACTGCCCAGCCTGCTGGCCTACCTGGGGCTGGGGCTGCTCATCGGCGAGTCCGGGTTCGGCATCCAGTTCGACGACGCCGAGCTGGCGCAGACGCTGGGCTGGGCCGCGCTCGTCCTGATCCTGGTCGAGGGCGGCCTGACCACGAGCTGGCGCAACGTCAGACCGGCCGTGCCGGTGTCGCTGGTGCTGGCCACGGTCGGGATCGCGATCAGCATCGTGGTCGTGGCGGCCGCCGGGCACTGGCTGCTGGATCTGGACTGGCGGCTGGCGTTCCTGCTCGGCGCGGTGCTGGCGCCCACCGACGCGGCGGCGGTGTTCTCGGTGCTGCGCCGGCTGCCGATCCCGCACCGGATGGCGGGGATCCTGGAGGCCGAGTCCGGGTTCAACGACGCCCCCGTCGTGATCCTCGTGGTGCTGCTCAGCGCGACCGGCGGGCACGACATGGCGCCGTGGACGATGGTCGCGCTGGTGGTGTACGAACTGGCCGCCGGGGCCGCGGTGGGGCTGGCGGTGGCGTGGCTGGGGATCCTCGCGGTGCGCCGGGCGGCGCTGCCGGCCTCCGGCCTCTACCCCATCGCGGTGCTGTCGCTGGCGGTGGGCTCGTACGGGGCGGCCACCCTGATCCACGCCAGCGGCTTCATGGCGTGCTACCTGTGCGCGCTGGCGCTGGGGAACGCCCGGCTGCCGCACCGCCCCGCCACCCGGGGGTTCGCCGAGGGCATCGCGTGGCTGGCGCAGATCGGGCTGTTCGTGATGCTGGGGCTGCTGGCGTCCCCCTCCGAACTGCCCGGCCAGATCGTCCCGGCGCTGATCGCCGGGTCGGTCCTGGTCCTGGTCGCCCGGCCGCTGTCGGTGTGGCTGTCCACGATGGGCTTCGGGCTGGGGCGTTCGGAGAAGGCCTTCCTGTCCTGGGCGGGGCTGCGCGGGGCGGTGCCCGTGGTGTTCGCCACGGTGCCGATGTCGGAGGGCGTGCCGGGGGCGGACCGGCTCTTCGCCCTGGTCTTCGTGATCGTGGTGGTGTTCACCCTGCTCCAGGGGCCGACGCTGCCGCCGGTGGCCCGCCGGCTGGGCGTCACCGTGGAGGGCGAGGCCGTCGACCTCGACGTGGAGGCCGCCCCGCTGGAGGAGCTGAAGGCCGACCTGCTGGAGGTCCGCATCCCGGAGAACTCCGGTCTCGCCGGCGTGGAGATCTTCGAGCTGCGCCTGCCCGCCGAGGCCTCCATCACCCTGATCGTCCGCGAGGGCCGCAGCTTCGTCCCCGGGCCCACCACCACCCTGCGCGGCGGCGACACCCTGCTCGTCGTCACCACCGCCGACGTCCGCGAGACCACCGAACGCCGCCTGCGCGCCGTGAGCCGCCGCGGCAAACTGGCCGGCTGGTTCGGCGAGACCGGCGATTGATCCTCGACACCGGGTCATGTCTTCGGCCTGGACGGCCGGTCTTCGGTCCCGGCATGGCCACGGGAGATCGGCGTGCGGGAAGATCTCGGGAACGTCGTTCGGCCTGGTGGGCGGCGGGTGAGGGATGCCGTGGGGTGAGCATCGCGGCGCGAGCAGTACTATTAGCAGTCGACTGATGAGAGTGCCAGTCTGCGGTCTTGCGCGGACTGTGGCGGCAAGGAGGAGACCGTGCCGACGTACCAGTACGTTTGCACCGATTGCGGCGAGCCCCTTGAGGTCGTGCAGAAGTTCAGCGACGACGCGCTGACCGAGTGCCCGGCGTGCAGCGGCCGGCTGCGCAAGGTCTTCTCCGCGGCCGGGATCATCTTCAAGGGCAGCGGCTTCTACCGCACCGACAGCCGTGGCGGGAGCGGCAAGTCCACCGCCGCCTCCACCACGTCGTCCTCGTCGTCCTCGTCGGGCAGCGGCTCGGACTCCTCCTCGACCTCGTCCAGCACGTCGAGCAGCAGCGACTCCAAGGTCGCCTGACCGCTTCACCACCGCCCCGGTGATCCCCGCCGATCACCGGGGCCTTGCCGTGCCCGCTTTCGCCGGGGGTGTAGCCTCCTGCACCGCCACTTCGGGTGCAGGCACCACTGCGCTCTCCCCGCCTCCTCACGAAGACTCGGGTCATCCACAACGCCGACCGTGAGGAGCCCGGCCATGTCGCACTCTCCCCTCCCGAGCCACAGAACGGCTCACCACCGACACCACAGCGGGCTCACCCGCACCACTGCCGAACGCTGCGCGTCCCCCGCCGCCCCGAACTCCCGGCAGACCCCGGCCCCTGACGCGACTCCGCCGCCTTCGGCCTCCGGAACGCATCGGCCGCCACGTCCAACCGCCTGACGCGCCTCCGCCACCTCCGGCATCCGGCCGGCCAGGCGAGGACACGTACTCCAGCCGACGTAGAGCGGGCGGGGCGCTGCTCCAAGCGATGCACCGCCGTTCACTCCCGCTGGACGACGCGCCGCCCGGCTGCTTCCCCCGACCATCGGGTCATGCCCACGCAACGGAACGAGCGCCCCGATCCGGCCATCACGGTCATGCAGCACCGTGCCAGGCGGGCAGGGGTTTCCGGATGCCCTCCGCTCGTTGCCGCCGCCCGAGGACGCACCCCAAGACCCCGTCGCCAAGTGCCCTGGTGGTGTCGATCCGGTTGATCGGAGACGGACGTTCGGTGCGTCCGGCATCGACTGACGAGGCGACCGGCGCGTGCCTCGTGGCCGCTTTGGCGACGCGGCCCAGGGCGGTGAGGCAGAGGGGCATCGGTGGGGCCGGGGCCGACCGTTCGAGAAGGGCGGCGCTGGTGGGGCGCGTATCGGTGCCGGTGGGAGCGAGTGGTCGGGGGGTCGTGGGGCAGGGGTGGGGGCCAGGGCCCTGTCAGGGGTGGTTCAGGGATGGGCCAGGGCGGGTCCCCGATGCCCCGGAGGGGCGGGGGTGACGAAGGTTGAAGCGAGCGGGGCGGGCCGGACGGATCGAGACAGCACTTGACTCCTCTCGCACAGCGAGACAATCTCCGAAGCCAAACGCGACATATCTCGAAAAGGGGAAAGCATGGCTGGATCAGGTCAGGAGCCGCCGGGCGGGGTGTGGGCCCGGCTCGCCGCGCTGCCCGCGGGCAGACGCGGCAAGTGGGCGGTGCTGGCGGTGTGGGTCGTCCTGCTCGCGGTGCTCGGCCCGATGGCCGGTCGGCTCGGCGAGGTCGAGGAGAACGACGCGGCGGCCTGGCTGCCCGGCGGCGCCGAGTCCACCCAGGTCGCCGAACTGGAGGAGCGGTTCCGTACCGAGGAGACCGCGCTGGCCGTCATCGTCTACGAACGGCCGGACGGGATCACCCAGCAGGACCGCGCCAAGGTGCGGGCCGACCTCGGCGCGCTGGGCGAGCTGCCGGGGGCGCGGCAGCCGCAGGGACCGATCCCGTCGCAGGACGGCAAGGCGCTGCAGGTCCTCCTGCCGCTGACCGACACCGACCTCATCAAGGCCGTCGACGAGGCCCGCGAACTGGTCGAGCGCGGCCCGCCCGGGCTGAACGCGCACGTCACCGGGCCCGCCGGGGGCGGCGCCGACATGATCAAGGTGTTCGAGACCATCGACGGGTTCCTGCTGATGGCGGCCGGGATCGTGGTCATCGTGCTGCTGCTGTTCATCTACCGCAGCCCGGTGCTGTGGCTGGTCCCCGTGCTGAGCGCGCTGGCCGCGCTGGGACTGGCGCAGAGCATCGTCTACCTGCTGGCCGAGCACGCCGGCCTGACCGTGAACGGGCAGAGCGCCGGGATCCTGACCGTGCTGGTCTTCGGGGTCGCCACCGACTACGCGCTGCTGCTGGTGGCCCGCTACCGCGAGGAACTGCACCGCCATCGGGACCGGCACGAGGCGATGGCGTTCGCGCTGCACCGCGCCGGGCCCGCGATCGTGGCGTCGGCCGGCACCGTCAGCCTGGGCCTGCTGTGCCTGATGGTCGCCGCCCTCAACTCGACCGCCGGGCTGGGGCCCGTCGCCGCCGCCGGCGTGATCACCGCGCTGCTGGCCATGACGACGCTGCTGCCGGCGCTGCTGGTGATCTTCGGCCGGTGGCTGTTCTGGCCGCTGGTTCCCCGGTACGACGCCAAGTACCTGGCCCCGGAGGCGTACGAACGGGAGCACGGCGTCTGGGCCAGGGTCGCCGGCCTGGTCGGCCGCCGTCCGCGCCTGCTGGCCGGGGTCGTCGCGCTCGTCCTGGCGGGGATGACGCTGGGGCTGGGGTCGCTCAAGGCCGAGGGGCTGAGCGACGCCGGGCAGTTCGTCGACAAGCCCGACTCGATCGTCGGCGCCGAGGTCGTGGCCCGGCACTACCCCGGGGGCTCCGGCTCCCCCACGGTCGTCATCGGGAACGCCGCCGCGGCCGCGCCCCTGGCGGAGGCCGTCCGCGGCACCACGGGCGTGGCCTCCGTCGGTGAGCCGCGTACCGCCGGTGACCTGGTCCGCTACGAGGTGACGCTGCGCGACCGCGCCGACAGCCAGGCCGCCCGGGACACCGTCGAACGGCTCCGCACCACGGTCGACGCGGTGCCCGCGGCCGACGCCAAGGTCGGCGGCGTCACCGCCACCACCCTCGACACCAACCGGGCGGCCTCCCGCGACAACCTGGTGATCATCCCGATCGTCCTGGTGGTGGTGTTCGGCATCCTGATCGCGCTGCTGCGCTCCCTGGTGGCGCCGCTGCTGATGATGGCCACCGTGGTGCTGTCGTTCCTGGCCACGCTGGGGGCCTCGGGGCTGATCTTCCAGCACGTGTTCGGGTTCGAGGGCACCGACGCCGGGTTCCCGCTGCTGGCGTTCATCTTCCTGGTGGCGCTGGGGGTGGACTACAACATCTTCCTGATGCACCGGGTCCGCGAGGAGTCCCAGTCGCTGGGCACCCGCCGGGGCGTGCTGCGCGGCCTCACCGTCACCGGCGGCGTGATCACCTCGGCCGGGCTGGTCCTGGCCGCCACGTTCGCGGCGCTGGCCACCCTGCCGCTGGTGTCGATGGCCGAGATGGGCTTCGTGGTCGCCTTCGGCGTCCTCCTCGACACCATCGTCGTCCGCTCCCTGCTGCTGCCCGCCCTGTCGTACGACCTGGGCCGCCGCATCTGGGCCCCGAGCCGGCTGGCCCGCCACGACCCGTCCCCCGACCCCGGCGAGCCCCACCGCGTCCTCCAACCGATCGCCTGACCCCCGGGAGGCGGCCTCGCAGCGGTGCCGGACCGCTGCGAGGCCGCCTTCGTCATGCCGGTCGGGAGGGCTGCTACCGTCCGGTTTCCATGGACGACGGCGTTTACGTGGGCAAGGCGGACCGGGACGCGGCGCTGGACCGGGGATGGCTGCTCGGGCACTTCAAGGACCCGTCGGACCTGCGCCACAGCGACGCCGTGGAGATCAAGTGGGGCGTCCATCCGCGCGGCGACCGGCGTGCCCGGTGGACGACCGGGGAGGAGCGCACGGCGCTGCTGGTGCTCATCAGCGGGCGTTTCCGCCTGGACTTCCCGCACCGTTCGGTGACGCTGTCCGAGCAGGGCGACTATGTCGTGTGGGGCAAGGGCGTGGACCACTCCTGGTACGCGGAGGAGGAGTCCGTCGTCCTCACCGTGCGCTGGCCCTCCATTCCCGGATACCGGGTGGACGCCGAGGGCTAGCCTCTGGAGGGTTTTCCACAATGCGCACCGGGACTCCCGGTGCGGGCGGGCGCTGGCTAGGGTCGGCGGCATGGCTACCACGACTGCTGAGATCGGGGTCATCGGCGGCTCCGGGTTCTACTCGTTCCTCGACGATCTGGACGAGGTGACGGTCGAGACTCCGTACGGCCCGCCCAGTGATCCGATCGCGGTGGGGACGGTCGCCGGTCGCCGGGTGGCGTTCGTGCCCCGGCACGGCCGCGACCACCGCTACCCGCCGCACAAGATCCCGTACCGCGCCAACCTGTGGGCGCTGCGCTCGCTGGGCGTCCGGCAGGTCATCGCCCCCAGCGCGGTCGGCTCCCTGACCCCCGCGCACGGCATCGGCACGCTCGCCGTTCCCGACCAGCTCGTGGACCGCACCTACGGGCGGATCCAGACGTACTACGACGAGGGCGCCGCCATCCACGTGTCGTTCGCCGACCCGTACTGCCCGACCGGCCGCCGCACCGCCGTCGCCACCGCCCGGGAGGCCGGCTGGGACCCCGTCGACGGGGGCACCCTCGTCGTCATCGAGGGCCCGCGCTTCTCCACCCGGGCCGAGTCGCAGTGGTACGCGGCGCAGGGCTGGACGCTGGTGGGCATGACCGGCCATCCCGAGGCGGTCCTGGCCCGCGAACTGGCCCTCTGCTACACCCCGATGTGCCTGGTCACCGACCTGGACGCGGGCATCGAGGAAGGCGAGGGAGTCACCATGGAGGAGGTCTTCCGCGTCTTCGCCCAGAACGTCGACCGCCTGCGCACCCTGGTCGTCCGGCTGATCGAGACCCTCCCGGCCGACCGTTCCTGCCCCTGCCCCCGGACCCTGGACGGCATGAAACTCCCCATCGAGCTCCCCTGACATTCCGCCCGCCGGACGCCCCGGGCCCGCTCGGCGTTTCACATCTCACGGCGAATCCGACATCACACGGCCGGTGCCGCTCACGGCGGCACCGAGGAATGTCCAACGTCGCGGACGTCCCGCGCGCGAACCCCCACGCGCTCGCGTGCTGCCGCAACGGCACCCACGGGGCGCCGAGCAGTCGGGCGGCGGCGAAACGCGGCCAGCGGCACCACACCCCGACCACATCCGCGATGCCCCCATGGCACCGGACACACGATACGGACGCACCGGCTCGCTCCGGCGGCGGACGGCACGCGGCATGCGAACGACACGGACGGCGAGAACGCCCGACCACACGGCACAACGGCCCATCGACAACAGACAACAGCACGGCACATACGGACGACGCGGGCGGCAGGAACGCCCGGTCGTACGGCATGACAGTCCATCGGCGACAGACGACATGCGGCATACGGATGGCGTGGGCGTCGATTGTTCGCGCCCTCGCCCCCTCGGAGAAGGCGTTCAGCCGAGAAAGGAGCAGACATGAAAGGTCGCACGGCCTCTTCACCGAAAGGCGGCATGAACCTCTGGGGCAGGCGCTTACTGCGTCACCGGCGGCCGGTGGCGGCGCTGCTGGCGGCGCTGTCCGTGGCGTTCGCGGTGGCGGCCGTCCGGCTTCCCGGGCCGGCCGGTGTGCGGGTGCTCGTCGCGGCACGCGACCTGCCGGCGGGCACCGCGCTCCGGCCCGGCGACCTGCGCCCGGCAGTCCTGCCCGCCACGGCGGTTCCGGACGGGACGATCCGTGCGCGCGTCACGGGACGGATCCTCGCCGGCCCGATGAGACGCGGGGAGATCATCACCGATGCGCGCACGGTCGGCAGCCGGCTCCTGGCCGGGTACGGCCCGGATGTGGTGGCCACCCCGATACGCCCCGCCGACCCCGGCACGGTGCGTCTCCTGCGCCCCGGCGACCGGGTCGACGTCCTGTCCAGCGACGCCCCCGCCGATCCGGCCGACCCCGGTGTCAGCCTCGACGACCTGCATCCGAACGCCCCCACCTCGCACACCCGGGCGGAGCCGGAGCCGCCGGATCCCTCGGCCGGCACGTCCCGGCCTCCCGTTCCCCCATCGAACGGCGCGGCCCGGGCAAGGGTGGTCGCAACGGCCGTCCCAGTGATCGCGGTCCTCCGCGAGGACCCGGGAACAGGCGAGCCCGGCGGCCTGATCATGCTGGCCACCACCCGAGAACAGTCCGCCGCCCTGACCGCCGCCTCAGGCACACGCCTCGCGGTCGCACTCGTGACCACCCCGCGCACCACCGGAGCACACCCCCCGCCTCCCTGACCCGACCACACGCACCCAGCGCCCTCCGGGCGAAGGGTGCACTCGACCAGGCCAGGGAGAACACGACGACGACAGACCGTCCACACCATGTGTCCGGGCAAGCGAGACACCCGTCCGGGCCGTTCGCTGCCGCCATTGCCCCCGGAGGTCCAGCCCGCCACCATCTGAGTCCCACGGCCCGGGCGTCCGTGCGGGCCGTGGGCCTTCAAGCCGATCAAGTCCGCCCAGGCCCGCCGGTGCGCGGTCAACGCACCCCACCTGGTGGCTCTGCGCCGCGCGGGAGCGACCTTCACAGGCGGCGGACTCCTCGAACGCCCCCGCGAACACGCCGTGTGAACCCGCCCGCCCATCACCGACAGGAGAACGACGATGGCCGCGACCATTGACAAGATCGCCTGGATCCATCTGGACGACGGCAGGATCCTCAGCACCCGATCACGCGGCAAGGACGTCTACTACATCCCCGGCGGAAAACGCGAGCCCGGCGAAACCGACCTCGACACCCTCGTCCGGGAGATCCGGGAGGAGCTCGCCGTCACCATCGTCCCCGCCACCGCCCGGCACCTGGGCACCTTCCAGGCCCAGGCGCACGGCCACGCCCACGGCGTCATGGTGCGGATGACCTGCTACACCGCCGACCACCAGGGAACACCGGTCCCCAGCAGCGAGATCGAAGAACTCGTCCGGCTCGCCTACCGCGACCGCGACCGCGTGTCCCCCGTCGACCAGATCATCTTCGACCACCTCCATCGGACCGGCCGGCTCCACTGACCCGGACCACGAACCGATCCACGGGCCGACCGCTCCTCGTGGGCGGTCATTCGGAGCCGTACTCCCAGTGCCAGGGTTCGAAGGGGTTGCTGTAGGCCCAGCTGGGATGGAACCAGCCGTATCTGCGGGAGTTGGCCTCCATCCAGTTGAACTGGGCGGAGCCGGAGATCTGGACGCCGCCGCAAAGGTCCAGTGCGGTGCCCAGTCCGTGGTTGCTGCGGCCGGGCACGGCGGCGAACCCGGGACGCTGGTAGTAGACGCGCTGCTGGTCCGCCAGGCTCCGGTACGAGTCGGTGACGCAGATGTCGCGGCCGAAGTGCTTCTTGTAGGCGGCGTTCAGCTTGTAGAAACCCCGGGCCGCGTCCGCGCGCAGTTGCTCGCCCCTCTGGGGCAGGTCGCACAGGTACTTGGCGGGGATCAGGCCGTTGGGGTACTTGCGGGCGTCGGCGACCAGATCCTTGGGACACTCGAGCAGCAGCCTGCGTTCACGGCTGACCTCGAGCTTGTCGAGCATGGCGGTCAGCTGGGCGGTCAGTTCGGCCGACCGCTGCTTGAGGGCCTGGATCTGCTGCTGCAGCCTGGTCTGCTCGACCGCGTTCCGCGACTGGAGCTCCTGCGCGGTGGTGGCCAGTTGCTGGTAGCGGCGCTGCAGCTCGTCGGCCCGGCGGATCAGCGCCTCCTGCCCGTTCGCGATGTGCGTCAGGTCGGCGGCGACCCGCAACGCCGACTCCGAACCCTGCGCCGAGAAGATCACCATGGAGCCGCCGACGCTGGGGGTCTGGTACATCGTGTTGGCCAGCCGGGCGAGCGGCCCCCGGATCCGGTCCAGCTCCGTCTCGGCCTTGCCCAGCTCCTTGAGCGTGTCGCGCAGCTTGGCCTGCGACTCGGCCAGCTCCTTCTTACGGCTCTCCCACTCCTTGGTGGCCTTCTCAAGGTCCTCGCGCGCCTTGTCGGCCTCGCGGCGCAGTTCGTCGACGGGGTCGGCCGCCACGGCCGCCGCCCACACCGAGCCTTGCGGTGCGCAGACCACCGCCAGCAGCGTCATCGCCAGGACGAACGCCCTCAGCGGCGCTGATCGCGGGACCAGCACGTGCGTGTCCTCCGGGTACCAGGGTGAACGGATCGCACGAACGCTACTACACGTTCGTATCTGAGACCGGGCGTAACCATGCCCAACACGCCTTTTCGAACACTGTTCTATCCCGCCCGAACACCACCGTCCGACGCCTCCGCCCAGGTGCCGGAGTACTGGCGGGCCACCCCTGAGGAGACGCGGTCGTCCTTAGGGAATCCAGTGTCATCGACCACCCATGCCACCGAACGACCACGCCCGCGGTCCGCACCGTCAACCGCCACTGAATCGCGGAGAAATCCCAGGTCGAGAAGACCATGAGCTGCTGCACCCTCTGATGATCCGCCCTCAGCCGCTCGGCCATCGACCGCATCGATCCGCACCGCCCGTCCAGCAGCAGATAGGTCACTCCCCTCGGCCCGCCGATCACGGCGCACGTCAACGGCGGGAACACCTGGGTCGCGAACGCCCTCCAGCCACCACCGAAAGATCCGTGCCCGCGCCGAACACCTTCTGGCCCGGCTCAAGACCTACAAGATCATGCGCGACCACCGCCGCCCGTCCAGGCCACCGCACAATCGCCCTCACCGGTCGAACCGCCAACCGGTCGGCAGCGACGCCCGGATCAAGTTACGAGACATCGCTCAGGCGGCGATCACTCGATACTCAGGGCGGCGCACAGCCATCAGAGCAATCCGCGAGCACCTCGGGCACATGAGCCCCCGGCCGGCTGCTGATCGGACCGCAGGGCGAGGCAAGGCGGCCTTGGGCGGAGGCTCCGCATCAACGCCAGAGCTCACGACGTGCCCCACGCAGCGTGCCTGGCCATCAATCGACCGAGTGCGAGCCCGAACGCCTCTGGACGGACCAGAGAGGTCCCGTCAGTCCCTGTCGTGGTCGTCGTAGTCGTAGCCGTGACGTTCACACCAGTGCCGCACCCAAGGGTTGCGCCGTCCGTACTCGGCACAGATCTCCGCCTCCGGCCGTCTGGTCTGCCGGCCCGGTGGCCTGGTCGTCACCTGAGGCCGCGGCGCCTTCCTCTTGACCTTGGGCTGCGGTGTGGCCTCGTTCCGCTTGGGCGGCACGTATTCCCCGAACGTCGGATGGACGGTGGGGGTCGTCCGCGGCACGGCCGATTCGACCTGCTCGCCCGCAACCGCTCGCTGCGGCTTGCGCTCCGCCTCCGGATCGGGCCACAGAACGACGACCCCGCCCAGCACCAGCCCGGGAACGACGAGGGCACCGACCAGCGCCCTTCTCCCGCGCGCGAGCCGCCGCCACCGGACGGGCGCGGGCTTCCCACGATGCTGACCTGTCACGACATGGAAGGGTATCGACCTCACCACAACCGAAACAGCCCAACCAAACACACCACAGACACCAACGACCGCATCCCACCCCAACGCTCACCCCGCCGCCCCACGCCCGAGCACTCCGCCCCCAGCCGACTACTCTCCGCGTACGCCGCACCCCAACCAACGAAGCCCCAGGCCACCCGCCCCACCACCACGAGGACGCTCCCCACCCGCAGCCAGACCACAGACCGCCCCAACCCCAACCGACCGCCAATCGAGAAGCGTTCACGAGAAGCACCCGCTACCCTGATCAGTGGCCGCAGGACCGCCCGGAGCACGAACGCACCGCACGCGGGCGACGACCAACCACCCCGCACGGCCGCCGGATCGACTCCAGTAGGCTCTACCTGCGCCAGGCCCCCGTAGCTCAGGGGATAGAGCAACGGTTTCCTAAATCGATCACGCGGGTTTTCCCGCCCGCGAAGATCTCCCAGCCAGGACACTCACAGCCCGCCTGATCAGGGCGAACGCTCCCCCAGTCCCTTTGCAGCCATAGGCAGCCATATGCCATCGCATGCGGCCGGTTGTCAGCGTTCGCGGAACATACGCGGAATGATCTTGGCGCGTTTGCGCAGGTGAGCACGGGAGCGCCAGCGCCCATCCCGGAGAGGCCGATACGAGACCGAGGCACCGGCGTGTGAACGTCATGTCCGTAGCGTCTGGTTGGATGCGCGCATGACCGCTCATGACGTGGCGCAACTGCTACCGGACATCGCCAGGCTCCATGACCTGTGCCGATCCCTGGCAGTGCTGGAGGCGATCCTCAGCCCCGAGTGGGAGTACCGCTACTACTCCTTCAATGCGGACTGGTCCTGCGAGGAGGAGATGGCCTCGATGCGCAACGGCTCCGGCGACGAGTACTCGATCATCTTCTCCCCGGCCGGTGCGTATGTCCGCGGCTTCGCCCATGAGTCGGTGATGAGCCCGTACGCGAACGAGGACCACGAGCCGTGGCCCGGAGTGCTCGACTCGGTTCCCGAGGTCTTCCGGAGCTGCGTGCAGGAGCCGGCCTTCTGCGATGAGAACGGCGTCCCGATCGTGACCGTCTGTCTGTGGCGCCAGGCCGACGACGACCGCTGGCATGTGGGCGAGATCGACTACCCGCAGAACGAAAGCGACCCTGACGGATCGGCAGACCTGTTCGGACTACTCACCAATCCGTCCCCCGAGGCTTATCAGCAGTTCGCCGAGGACTACTACGAAGTCCCCGTAGACCTCGAGGCGGTACGCCACATCTACGCGCTCCACCCCCTGACTCAGGATCTCGTATCCCGGCTGAATCCAGAGATCCTCATCGGCGACTTGACCGAAGACCTCGCGCAAGCCCGGTACCCGACAGCGGACAGCGCCAACGGCGCATAGTCCGAGCGAGATGGCGCCATCTTCGCCGGGGCGGAACAGCCAAAGGGGTTCCGCACGAGACGGAACCCCTTTGCAGACGCCCGAGGGTCAGGCGGCTCACGCACCAGGCCGGCCAACCGCTCGAACTCCCCAGCTTCGAGCCCCAACGCCCTCAGCAGCCGGACCACCACCTCGGCATCAGCGACCCGCCACCCCGTCTCCACCCGAGACACCGTCGGCTGCGGCACCCCAGCCCGCCGAGCCAACCCCGCCCCCGACAGCCCAGCAGCCACCCGCAACCGCCGAAGCTGCCGCCCCACCTCAGCCAGCCGCTCGTCACCCATAACCGAGCGTTCTACCACCAGCCGCCAAGCCATCTCATCGCGTTGACATTCAAGTCGCCGCTGACTGACCCTTTCGCCTATGGACGGCGGTGAGCGGTTGAGCGAAGAGGACTACGCGTCCATCCACCGCGCCGGACGACTGCTGGCCGAGCAGGGATGGGGCGCCGTGGTCACCCTCAACCAGATGATGGACGCCTGGCGAGAGCTCGTGGAAACCCTCGAGCAGGAGGAGTACGACAGCATCTTCGCCTACGAATGGGACCATGACCTGCGCTGTCGGGACTGGCTCCACACCGCCTGGCCCATGCTCACCGCTCGGATCCAGGAACTGCGCGCGCCAGAGCTCCAAGCCCTCGACGACCGCTACCGACAGGCGACCGTCCCTCTCCAAACCCCCGACCAGCCATCCTGCGACCCGCACGATCCCCCGACCCGGTGGTGGCACCATCGCCGTCCCCGAGTGGTCAACACCGACCACTCGAAAGACCTGCCACGGTCATGGTCTCTTCCCGAAACACCGATCCCCTGACCAGACCACCGGCCCCATGACCACGGCAAGGCTCTGCGCACCAAGCGGTGCACGGCACCTTCACCGATCCCTCACACGAACGCGTCTGACCAGCAGGTCCGCGGCTCGCAGGAGACCGAACCTGCCGGATGAGACCTCCGATGTGGCTAAGAGCGTGTCCTACGTGGTGAGCTTGATGAGTCGCTTGTAGCAGGTGAGGGCGGCGGCCAAGCCGAGGAAGGCCAGGTAGTTGCGGGGATGGCGTTCGTAGCGGAGGGTCAGGCGGCGGTAACCGAGCAGCCAGGCGATCGTCCGCTCGACGACCCAGCGGTGCCGTCCCAAGCGGTCATCGGGTTCGATGCCCTTGCGGGCGATGCGGGGTTTGATCCGCTGTCTTGCCAGCCATCGCCGCAGGTCAGTCTGGTCATAAGCCTTGTCGGCATGGAGCTTGCCGATTCGTCGGCTCGGCCCTTTCTCCGATGCCTGTCTCATATGGCCGGCGACCATCGGCCTCAGGCCGTGGCCGTCGTGGACGTCGCCGGCCGAGAGGCCGACCATGAGGGGCAGCCCCCGCCGGTCGGACAGAACGTGCAGCTTGGAACCCGGCTTACCTCGGTCCACGGGGCTCGGACCTGTGTGTTCGCCCCCTTTTTGGCCCGTACGTGGGCCGAGTCCAGCACCGTGCGAGACAGATCGAGCAGATCCCGGTCGGCGAGCCGGTCCAGCAGCGCCTGGTGCAGCCGACCCCATACCCCGGCCCGCGACCAGATCAGGAATCTGCGGTGCACGGTGGACTTCGATGCCGGAAAGCATGGCGGTAGATGCCGCCATGCACATCCGCTGACCAGGACATACACGATCGCTGCGAACACCGCTTCATCATCGATGTTCGCCGTCCCGCCACCCTGCGGACGCTTGTTCGGCCGCGGCAGCAAGGGCCGTACGACCTCCCACAGCCCGGCGGGGACGATCCAGCTCCACTGTTCATCTGGCACGCCAAGATCAACGAGCGGTCACCACGTAGGACAAGCTCTAAGGTGCTGCCGCGGGGCTTCCGGTGCTCGGGCCGTGGCCGGCCCTGCGCTCCGGGTCCCCTTGCCCTCTGGCAGCGCAGGTGCTGTCTCAGTCGTGGCCGACAAGAGTTCCAGCCAGATAGCCCCGCGCAGAACGCTCGGTTGGCGTCGTACCCTGTATCCGGACGACGGCCAGAGCCGCCGGACCTTGCCGGGCCGCAGTGCAATATGCATGCAATGATCACGCTGCGCTGCGGACGGCCGGGCGGGTCCGCTAGGCTCTGACCAGCATCAGGCCCCCGTAGCTCAGGGGATAGAGCAACGGTTTCCTAAACCGTGTGTCGCAGGTTCGAATCCTGCCGGGGGCGCCTCGCCAGACCAGCGCAGAACAGCGCCCTACCTGCGGGAACGCGGTAGGGCGCTGTCGTGTGTTGTCCGGCTGTCTACGGCTGGCGTCGGCTTCCTACGACTGTCTGTGCCGAATACGTGCCGAAGTTCAGGGAGCCTTGGGGGTGCCCTCCTGGCTGCCGTCGCCGTCGCCGGGTTCCTCGCGTAGGGCTTCCTCGATGCGTCGCCGGGCGGCCTTGTCCTGACCGACGATGCACTTGGCGTAGACACGCAGCAGTACATCGACGCTGTGGCCGGCCCACTCGGCGACCTGGGTCGGAGGTACGCCACCGTTGAGCCAGGTGGACACGCAGGCGTGCCGCAGGTCGTACGGTCGTTTCGCCAGCGGCGAGGCGTACTCGGCTGGGCTGAACACGGCCTTGCGAGCGGCTTCCCACGCGCGCCGGTAGGTGATCATCGGGAGCTCTCCCCCACGGATGCCGTAGAACACCCGCCCGTCCGGTCCCGGGCCGAACTTCTCCAGGTGCGAGCGAAGCAGCTTGGTCAGCGGTGGGGGCGTCGGCACTCGGCGCCACTCCCCTTGCGCGCGGGCCTTGAGTCGGCGCGTCTCGCGGCGGGCGCCGTCGTCGGTCCACTCGGCGCCGGGCTCCGATGCGACCTCGCAGAAATAGAGCTCTCCCCAGTCATCGGCGGGCGGCTCCCACTTCTGGGTTTCTTCGTTCCACACCAGAGGCGGAAGGGTGATGTTCTCGACGCGCAGGTTGACGGCCTCTTCCGGCCGTAGACCGGCGTAGTACATCATCGCGAAGAACGCAACCAACCGCGGGCCACTCCGCCCCTGGGCGCGAACGGCATCGAGCAGCCGCCGCGCTTGGGCGGGATTCACCACGGATCGGCGGTCTACCTCGTGAGACGCTTTGGGCGCCTTCCACTTGGTGGTCTTGACCGGATTCGCGGCAAGCAGCTTCCGTGTGATCGCGTACTCGCAAGCGTTGTGGAGTACGGCACGGTTGCGGGCGACGGTGGTAGCGGCGGCCGGTTTCCCGTCCTGCTTTGTGGCGATGGCATCGAGCACACAGCGGAACACGTCCGGGTCCGCCAGGGCCATCACGGGTTTGGTGTTGCGTGACAGCCACTTGAGGACATGGGTGTATTCATCCGGGCAGGCATCACGGTTCTTGGTGTTGAATCCCCACTTGCGCAGAGCCTTGCGGATCTCGCCGTCATCCGGCTTCCCCCGCTGGCTGGCGAGCATGGCCAGCGTTGCGGCGGTGAGTGCGCGGGCAATGTCGCGGCGGTACTTGCCGGCGGCGTGTTTCCATTTCATGTCCACATAGGACACGGCGAAGTCGTACCACGTGGTGTTGTGGTTGCCGCGCGCCCACGAAACCGGCCGCCCCGTGGTGAGGTCGAACGCCTCGCCCTTGCGCGCGGCGGTGCGCAGCTCAGCTTTGAAGCTGTCGGCCTGCGCCTTGACGCGGAAGGGCTCTTTCCACGTCTTGGTGCCGGTCTTCCATCGGACGGTGTAGGTCGTGACGCGCTTGCCGCGGTAGACCTCGGTTTTGTAGATGCGAACGTCGTACGTGATGGTGTTCATCAGGCGGCGTTGTCCTTACGGGCGTCCCACCAGGCATCGAGGGCGTCTCGGCTGATGCGGAGACCCCCGTTAGGGACCTTGACGCTCTCGGGGGCGAGTCCCTTGGCGCGCCACTCGTAGAAGGTGGATCGGGAAATCTTGATTTCGGCGCACACCTCGGCGACGGTGAGCCATTCGGTACGGCGACGGGAAGTCTTCATGTGGCGTTCCCCTCGTTCGGCGTTCGGGTGATCGGTTGTCACTGGGTGGCCGGCGGCGTGCTTGGTGGCTGTGCGCCGGCGTGCAGGCAGGGGTGAACGTGGTAGGTCGGGGACGGGGGGCGCCCGGGGCCTTTGCGTTCGGGTGCGGGTTGGTGTCGTATCCAGCCGTGTTCCTCCAGGAGTTCGAGGCCGGGGCGAAGGTCGGCCACCTTGCGGTAGGTGGCGCTGCGGATGCCGTTGAAGAGCTGGCGAACGGTGAACTGTTCAGGCCGGTGCTTCTCCAGCCATGCATGAATGGTCCGGGCGGCTTCCAAGTCGGGATCGGCGCCCATGGCGTCGAATACGGCGAGTGCGTGTTGGGCGTAGTACTCGCCGATGGTGATGGCGGCCTTGATGGTGTCGGCGCTGATCGGGTGCCGGTACCCGTCTTCGATGTGCTGGGCGAGGTGCAGCAGTCCGGCGATGCGGGCAACGGCGCCGTCGTACTTGCTTCCCCAGTCGGCGATGTGGGCAAGGTCGCCGGTGTGGGGCCGCAGGCGTTCCTCGGTGCGCTGTCGGTGCGCCAGGAACACGGGACGCGCGTCCGGAGCAAGCAGCAGCCGGGCGGGGTCATCCCAGTCGTGCATCACGCTGACGAGCCGGGCGAGGTTGGCGGCGTAGGTCTCGGTGATCCGGTCGGGAACCGGGTCGGGTTCGGCTTCCCGGTATCCGACGTTGCTGGGTGGGATGGCGTACAGGATGCGCGCGAGCAAGCCCTTGCCGCGGAAACCGGGGGTCCGGGCAAGGTCGGCGAGCACTTCGGGCTGAACGGCGATCCCGAGCGTGAGCGCCGGCCGGTCGATGTGCTCGGCTGGCCGGCCTTGCCGGTCCACCCTGAGCATGTCGCCGGCATGGCCCTTCAGGAACACGCCCAGGTTGGGCGTGCTGGAGTAGCGGCCGGCCATGATGTTGAAAATCTCGCCTTCGGCCGACAACACCGCCAGCCGGCCACCCTGGGCAGCCAACAGCGACGTTGCCGTTTCCGGCGTCACGTCGTCCACCACGAGTTTCGGTTGGACAGGCACTGTGATGGACTCGGCAACCATGGCGGCATCGGTCGCTTCGGCCAGCTTGTCCGGGTCACCACCCGGCTTGCCGCTGTTGGCAGCAACGGCGGCGGTCTTCTCAGCCGCGGCGCGCGCCACCCGAAGCGCCAACTCGGCCTCGATGATGCGCGGCTTGATGCGCTCGATCAGGTCTTTCTCGGCGGCGAGCAAGGGTTGCGTCATCGCCCGGAACACCGGCGACTTGCGGGAACCGGGCGGCATCGCCACCACGGTGAAGATGTTCACCGGCTCCACCCACGAACCGCGCACGTTGACCAGCGCCCGACCGCCCGCGGCCGTCGATAGCGCGGCCAGCGCCACGCACGCGGCAAGATCGGGCGGGGTCTGGGTTTCCTCGGCGACCGCAGCCACCATGGCGCCCACCCATTCGGGCAAGGCGTCGGTCGGGAACGTCGGCAGGGTGCGCCGGCGAACGCCCAACGGTACGGGGTCGTCCCAGGGCTGGGCGTGCAGGGCGGCCAACTGCTGATCGGCGCCCACCGCGGCGAGGATCTGGTCAGCGCTGGTCATGCCGCCCCCATCCGCGGCCGGCGAGCGCCCGAGGTGAAGCCGCTGCGAATGGTCGCCTCGCACTCGCGCGCCGACAGTCCGATGTGCTGGCCAGCCGCAAACAGGCAGTCGAACACCAACGGTTCGGGCAGCATCCCCGCGGCGGCGAGCTGGCCCAGCGCGAACGCCGCTTGATTCAGGGTGTGATTGCGGTTGCCCGGGGTCGCGTCGAGAACGCGCTGAACCTCGCCGCGCAGCGCGGCGCCGGCGTAGCCCGCGGCGTGCTCCCGCGGTATCTCCGGCATCCTCGCCGGGCCGCCGGCCGGCCGGTCCGACGCGGTGAGCAGGCCGGCCAGCCACCCGGGCAACGGGGCGGGGGCGGCATCGCTCACAACCGTGTAGGCGCGGCCGGCGACGATGCTTCCCGCGGCCACCACGTAGCCACCACGGGCGCGGGTGTCGATCAGCCAGCCCAACCGGCCGGCGCTGTTGCGCAGCTCCAGGCCGGCCAGCGCGGTGAAGTACAGATGCATCCCGCCGCGGCCGGTCCGCACCGTGTACGTGTCGAACGGGAACGGCTGGCCGTGCCGCTCGCACAGCGCCGCGAACACGTCGGCGCCGTCGTTGATACCGGGTTCGCGCGCCCACTCGGCCGGCGGACGCTCCCCCGCCTTCGGTACGTCCAGGTCCACCACGATCAGCCCAGACGGGCCGCACGCGATCCCGACGTTGTATGCGGCGTGCTCCCAGCACCGGCGGATGCGGGCCTTGTCGACAGCGGTCGCGCGGCGTTCCCAGTCAGCACGCAGCGCCGGCCGCTTGTCGCCGGGCCGCAACGGGAACACGCACCACCCGCGTTCGGCGTGCGCGAGCGCAGCCCTCATCAGGCCGGGGGCGGTCACTCCTGCTCACCTCCCGCCGGCTGGCATGGCGGGGCCGGTCGGCCGTCGTAGTTGTTGACGTACGTGCCGTCCGGAAGCCGCCACTCGGTGAACCATCGGCGCCCGTACGGCGAAGGACGCTTCTGGGCGTGCGTGCCGCAGCGCTCGCAGGTGGCGTTGTATGCGTCGCGGCGCTGCCACTTGTGCCGCGGCCGACGGGTAGGAGAGTCGAGTGTGGCCGGCGGGGTCGGGACGGGCGGACTCTGGTGTGACATGGTGAGAGTGCTCCCTTCGTGGCCTTCGGGCCTGATCGGTTGGGGCAAGGGGTGGCCCGGCGGGCGTGCTTGGTGGCTGTGCGCCGGGCCACCTTCCTGGCCTTACGGCTGGGGAATGCTGGGTCGTCCCGGCTGGGTGGCGTCCGCGCCGGGTCCGGGCTCGATCAGGTAGAGGTCGAAGTAGCGGCGGGCGCCACCGCCGCGGCGGTTGGGGTAGGCCGGGGAGATCTCGCCGACCTGGCAACGACCCTCGGACAGTTCGGGCAGCAGCCGGGACAGGAGTTCGGCGACCGAGCCGGCGTCATCGCCCTCGCCGGACAGGCGGACCTTGACGACGCGGACCTTGGGGGCGTTCATGGCGGTGCTCCTCTGCGTGGTGGGTCAGCGGGTGCGGCGGTCGCGGTCGTGGGTGTGCTTGAGGTAGGTCCAGATGCGGCGGCCGGTGCGGATGCGGGCGCCGTTGCCGCCGCAGCGGTTGCAGTAGCGCCACGCGCGGCCGGACGGTGAGCGGAACTTGCCGGCGCCGTCGCATTTACGGCATGACCCAAACGGCCAGATCACGCAGTGGATCACGTAGGCGATGCCGGCGAGCGTGGCCAGCGCCAGCAGCGCGGCGGGGTGGGTGGCGGTGTCGGTAGCGGCGGCCAGCAGGGCGGGCATGGGGGGCCTCCTGGGGGCTGGTCTGGGGTTTTTCGGGCAGGCGGGGCTACGGGCTACATGCCTGATCACGGGCGGGTTTGGGGTCTACGAGGGGGGTCTACGGGTAGCGGGGGCGGGGTCTACCCGTAGACCCCTCTCCGACCGGTCACCGTCCGGCGTTCTGGGTCTTGTCGAGGGCGGCGGCGATGTGCTCGCGGACGATGCCGCGGCTGTTCTCCCGCTCGCCGTTAGGGCCGGTCCGATTCACCTGCACGGTGCGGATGCCGTACGGCTTGAGGGCGTTGGCCAGCGCGGTGGCCTTGGCGGTCTTGGCGTCGGTCTCGCTGGTGTTCGGGGGCAGGTCGGCCCACGGCCCGTACACGGCGGGACGCAGGTCGGCGAGCCGGTCCACCAGCACGTGAGACCAGATCTTGTCTTCGGTGTCGGTGGTGACGGCCAGGATGTCGGCCAGGATGGTGGCCTCGTCGCCGGTGTCGGGGGTGTGGTCGGTGCCGGCCGCGTATCCGGTCAGGTAGCCGGTGGCCTTGCGCATGGCGCGGGCGCGGTGGGCGATGGTCTCGGCGGTGGGGGCGTCGATGTACATCGAGCGGACGATGCGAGGGTGGTCGCCCTCGCCGCGCAGGTAGCAGATGCCCTTGTCGGACAGGCTGAACATGGTGGCCTTGATGCCGGTCTTATGCGCCGACGTGCCCAGCACCATGTCGTTGGCATCGTGGTCCATGACCTTGAGGCAGATCCGCATCCCGGCGTTGGCGGAGATGGGCTTGGGCAGGGACTTGGCGTCGGGGCGCTGAGTGGCCAGGATCAGCACGATCCCGACCGCCGGGCCACGCTTGACCAGGTCGGTGCAGATCTCCTCAAACTCCGCCCCGTGCTTGGGGTGTTCGAACCACACCTGGCACTCGTCCACCCCGACCACGATCGGATGCAGCCCCAGCGCCTTGTCAGACGCCAACTCCGGGGTGACCTTGTTCTCCGGGCAGCGGTCCTTGGGCAGGTTGCGGATCACTTTCGTGCGGCGGCGCAGCTCCGTGCGCAGGGCGCGCAGGTCGGCCAGCGCGTAGGCGATGTCCTCATCTTCGTCGCCGGCCCGGTAGGCGTGCGCGACGGGAGCGAGTGGGGACAGGTCGCCGGTGCCCTTGAGGTCGTAGACGTGCAGTTCGGCGCGCACGTCCAGGCCGGCGATCAGCAGCAGCAGACGCAGGATGAACGTCTTGCCCATGCGCGGGATGGCGCCGATGATCACCGACACGAACATCAGCGTGACCTCGACGAACCGGCCGCGCTGGTCGGTGCCGAACGGGGCGGGCTGGAACAGGTCCGCCTTGCCGACCTTGGCCAGTGGCCACGCCGGTTGCTTGGTCTTGGACATCGGCCGGTCTCCGACCCACAGCACCAGTCGGCCGGCGTGCTCGTCTTCCTCGCCCGGTTCGGGCCACACACAGCCCAGCGGGCGACGCAGCCCGGACGCGAGCTTGGCGCGGCGTTCCATGATGTCGTTGGCGGTCACCCCGTACGGCAGGTCCAGTTCCACCCGCCAGCCGGGGCCGTCGCGGGTGATCGGAGCGGGGAACCAGTCCTTGCCGCCCGTAGCGGCGACCGCCTTGTTGATCTCGGCGATACCGAGCGATGCCAGCGCCCGAACCACGATTTCCGATGTGATTTTCGGGGCCTTGGTCGAGACGACCGCGGTGTCGAGAATGCGCTTGTCCTGTGGGGTGCCGATCCAGCCCAGCACCGCCACCAGTCCGGCCAGTACGCCGGCCTGCGTCAGTCCATCGGCGGCCATCACTGCCGAGGCGGCCAGTCCGGTACCGGCCAGTCCGGCGCCGGCCACGATGCGGCGCCACCGCACGCGGTCGTCACGCTCGCGCAGCAGCTTCAAGTAGGTGTCGGCGTCCTTGCGGTCGGCGGCGTGCATCCGCAGCGGCATGGCTTCGGCGTCGCACGTCCATCGCCACGTGCCGATCAGCACGCGCCACAGTCCGCGCGGCGAGCGCAGTGCCAGCCGCAGCCCGTACAGCGGGACGCGGGCGGCGTGGTAGCCGGCCACGTGGCCGGCGTAGCCGACCGCCCACCGCGCCGTCGCGCGGGCTTCGTCGCGGTCGCGCAGCCATGGGGCGATGATCGGTCGGCGCTGCCCGGTGTCGGCCAGCATCCGTGCCCGGATGTCCGGCCGGCCGGTGTCGGGCTGGTCAACCAGAACCGTGCCCTCCAGCACCTCGCCGGCGTCGTGGTCGGCGCCGTCCGGGTCGCTGGTCGCCGGGGCGGGCGGGAACGGCGGGCGGGCGCCACCATCGGCGCCGGCCGCCGCAGTGGCAGGCGGGGCGGGGTCAGGGCGAACAGGCAGGTTGATGACTTCGCCCATGGGCTCGTTGGTGGTCATCAGGCGTCACCTCCGGCGGCGGCCATAGCGGGTTCAGGTGCGGGTTCGTGGGTGGGGTTGGTAGTGGTCAGGACGCGGGCGCGCAGGCGGGCGCCGGTGCGTTCGGAGACCTTGAGGCGGCGACCCAACTCGGCGCCGGTCATGTCCGGGTTGGCGGTCAGCAGCGCACGCGCCTTGTCCGCCAGCCGGTCACTTCGCTTGGCGGACTTACCGCTGGTCCTGCGGGCAGACGGACGGGGCCGCTTCATGGCGGACACTCGGGGCGTGCCGGCGTCCGGAGCGCTGTCCGCCGGTGTGTCGGGTGCGTTGTCCGGCGTGTTGTCCGCTTTGGTGTCAGGGGTCGTGTCGGCCATGCCGGCGGCCGGCGTGTCCGACGTTCCGGCCTCCAGGGCTGGCCGGCCAGTGTCGGCCAGCGCAGTCGGTTCACCGGCGGACGGGGCGTCACCGAGGGCGGGGGCCAGTTCGCCGAGTCGGTACAGGGCGCGGATACGGCGGGGCGCCTTCCACCGCCACGCCACCGTGCCGTAGGTGTCCTGTAGGTCGGTTTTCACCAGCAGCCGGGCACGCTCGCGTTCCAGCGCGGTCGGGTAGCTGCGGATCTCCCACAGCACCATCCGGCGCCACAGCGCGGCCGTCCGGATCGGTGCCAGCAGCCACCGTGACGCCCGGATGCGATCCATCCGAGTGCCCGCGGCGATGCCGGCGCGGACCTTGACCACGTGCGCGGCGATCTCCACAGCGGCCACCCACAGGCACGGCAACAGGGCGTGCGCCACCTGGCCGAACACCGTGTCCTCGCCGGCCACATTCAGGTAGACCGTCGCGGCGGTCAGCGCCCAGACGATGAACCGCAGCCACCGAACCCGCATGTCGAGACGGGCCAGCACGATGTCAAGCGCGGCAAAGATCGCAATGCCCAGGTCGATGCCCAGCGGCACCGTCCAGGCCAGCCGGCCGAAGGACGGTTCGGCGGCGTGCATCACCGCGGCGAAGCTGTTGATGAAGCCCAGCAGTCCCAGCGCGCCGACCAACGCGGCCACCACGCATACGGCGGTGAACTCGTTGCCCGACAGCGCGCGGGCCTTCACGTCGCGGTCATCACCGGGCGGGGCGCCGAAGGACGGGGGCGAGGTCGAGTTGAGGGGGGTCATGACGCGATCTCCCATGCGTCGGCGCAATCCAGGCAGACGCCCGAACGGCGCGGCAGGACGTAACCGGCGTCAGCGCCGCACTCGGGGCAGACGCGGCGAGCCTTGAGGGCTTTGGCCAGCGCGGCGCGCTGGGCAGGGCTGGCGGTCCGCTTGGGCAACGCCAGCCGAACGTCGTACAGGTAGGCGGCACGGACTCCGCCCGGGGCGTTGTACCGGCGCGACCGCCACAGCACTTGACCGGCGATCGTCTGGCCACCCGGACGCAGCCCGCGGGCGGCGAGCTGGCGACGGGTCAGCAGGTGCGGCGGCGCCATCCGCCACGGCCAGGTAGGAACGCCGTAGCGGGTGCCGGCGGGGTCGAAGAACGCGGCCATGGTCCGGTGGGCGGCCATCTCAGCCCACCCCCAGGCAGGCGATCAGGGCGGCGACGAACAGCCAGCCGATGTGCCAGGACTGGTCCAGGGCGTAGGCGCCGGTACCGGCCGGCGCGGCGGCACCGTCGCCAAGGGCGGCGAACTCGCCCTTGCCGACCCACCGGGCCAGCCGCATGAGGGTGGTGCGGCGGTCGGCCCAGTAGTGGGAGATGCCGTCCACCGTCAGCGCGGCCAGCACCGCCCACACGTTCAGCGGCAGTCCCAGTACCACCGCGGCCAAACCGAGGGCGGCGGCCTTGCCGGCGGCCAGCGTCATCACGTGGCGGGCGCACAGCCAGCGGCCACGCCAGCCGGGGCCACCCTTGCCGAGGGCTTCGGCGCTGCGCTGCGCCCAGTGGTCGCCCACCTCGTGGGCGGCGTACAGCGCCACGAACACCGCGGCGAACACGCTTGCGTCGGCGCCGAACATTACGCGGCCTCCCCCAGCGTGAGCGGGAACAGGGTGTCGATCTCATCGGCGGTGAAGCCGGCCCAGATGCCGCGCTCCGGCCGGATGCGAACGGCGTAGTCCAGGCAGAACAGCCGGGCCGGGCACTCCTGGCAGAGCTGCCGGGCGACCTCCTCGCGCGCGGCGCGTTCCTCGTCGGACTCGCTGTCCGGGTTGTCCGGGCCGTCGTGCAGCTCGGGGAGGGCGCTGCACTGGCCCACGTGGTCCAGGTCTTCGATCAGGTCCCAGATGTCCAGGTCGAACATCTGGCTACGCAGGACGTTCACGGTTCGGGACTCCCTTGCTTGGATGGCCGGGTTGGGATCGGTCGGAGCGGGCGCCCTGGCGGCGTGCTTGGTGGCTGTGCACCAGGGCGCCCGTGGGTCTGGTTGGGCGTGCTGGTCAGCCCAGCGCGCCGGCGAACGTGCTGATCGCGGCGACGGCCTTGTTCACGAACTCGGCGGCCTGCGCCGGGTTGTTGAACACGTAGATCGCGGCCACCACGCCGGCGATCATCTGGCCGTACTTCTTCGGCTGCGGGAACATCTCGGACCTCCTTGGGCGCCGTGAGCGCAAGTATTAGCGCTGATATTGGCGCTGTCAACAGCGCCGGTTCTGTGAGTACGCTTCGGGGGTGCGGGATCGGGACTAGTGCCTGTTCAGGAGGGTGCTGTGGGTGACTGGGCGGCCGTCGCGCGAGCGGTCAACGAGCGGATGCGGGAGCTCGACATCACGCAACGGGAGCTCGCCGAACGCTCCGGGATCTCGCCGGCGACGCTGCGAGAGATCCAGCAGGGCACCAACCGCCAGCGCTCTCGCTCGACCCTCGCGGCCATCTCCCGGGCGCTGCGCTGGCCGGAAGACCACTTGCGCCGGATCTCTGTAGAGGGCCAGGCCGACAAGCCCACCGCCGAAGATGCGCCGGCGCTGGCCAGCCTGCGGGAAGAGCTCGCCGAACTTCGCCAGCGTGTCGAAGCGCTCGAATCCCGCTTGGGCAAGTAGCAGAACCGGCAAGGTCATCACCTCCTTCCGAACCCTCGACTCCGGGTCAGCGGGCTCGTTACCTTGAGACGCAACCCAGCTTGGTTCGCCCCCTGGGGTGCACAACAGAGCACACCGGGGGGTGCAGATGTGCACTCGGAGACGAGGGATGGCGGACAAGGCTCCGAACGATCGGCTTGCCCGCTTGATGGAGCAAGCCGGCTTCACCTCACACAAGGCGTTCGCACGTGCGGTGATGGAGGAGTCTCGGCTGGCCGGCGAACCGCTCACCCGGTGCGATCACACGTACGTCTCGCGCTGGCTGGCCGGCATGAAGCCGCGTGGCAAGGCGCCGGTGTTCATCGCTGCCGCGCTGAGTCGGCGCCTGGGCCGGTCCGTGTCGGTTGCCGAGATCGGCATGGCGACGGCACCCAACATGCTGCCTGCCGATCTCGGCATGACCTACAGCGCGCCGGCGAGCTCGAACGCAGAGGAGTTGACGCACCTCTGGCAGGCAGACCTTGAGAACGCCACCCTCGTCATCAAGGGCAAGGTCGATCCCGAAGCGTGGAACCGCGCATCGCTGCAATGGCTGGTCAGTCCGGAGAGCCCACGGATAGACCGGCCGGCATCCGGACCAAGGATCGGGCTGCCAGACGTTGAGCGGTTCCGGGCCACAGTCGACATGTTCGCCCAGCTCGACAACCGTTTTGGTGGTGGCCACGCTCGCCAATCGCTCATCCAGTATCTAGCCACGGACGGCGAGCGGATGTTGCGTGGCCAGTACACCGACGCGGTACGGAGGGCGCTGTTCTCGGCGGTAGCCGAAGCGACGTTGCTCGCCGCATGGATGTCATATGACAGCGCCCTACACGGGCTAGCGCAGCGGTATTTCATCCAGGCGTTGCGCCTTGCCCAGGCTGGCGACGATCGGCTGTTGGCGGCGAGCATCCTCGATGCCATGAGCCACCAAGCCACGTTCGTCGGGCGGTTCAGCGATGCCGCGAACCTTGCCCGGGCCGCGCGCAGCGGCACGCAAGGGTTGGCAACGCCGACACTCACCGCGCACTTCTACGCCATGGAAGCGCGCGCCCTTGCTCGGCTCGGCGACGCTCGCGCTTGCGACTTGGCGCTGTCCAACGCCGTGCGAGAGTTCGAGCGCAGGAACGTAGACAACGATCCCGAGTGGATTCGCTACTTTGATGACGCCGAACTATCGGCGGAGTTCGGCCACTGCTTCCGGGACCTGGGCCGACCGGTAGACGCATCGGTCTACGCAAACCAATGCCTAGGAACCATTGATGATGGTATCTATGCGCGAAGCGACTTCTTCGCCACGATGGTTCTAGCCGATGCCTACCTAGGCGCCGGCGAACTTGAGCAGGCAGGCAAGGTCGCCCTACGTGCCCTAACGCTGGGCGAACAACTCCGGTCCGCTCGCTGCGTGAGCTACCTACGGGAGTTCAACCAGCGCCTAACCAACATCGGCAAGTCGGCCGAATTGAGCAACTTCTACGAACAGGCAGCCGGCTCACGGCTGTGGCGCATTGCGTCCAGCCGATCAGCCTAGTAAGGCTGCCAGTCCTTCCGACTGGATCCCGTCCGCAACGCAGCTATGCGTTTCGCCGCTTCCTGGGCGGTCCGCTCGCTCTCACCGGACTTCTGCGCAATCCACGTGACCATGAGAAATTCCCGTACATCACGCATCACCGGATACCCGGGCCATTGCATGATGTCGAACCCGTAGACCTTCGCGAAGGTCTTGTACTCCTCGCGAGTGTGCCACCCGAAGCTATCGAAGTAGATGGCAGTCAAAGCAAGGTCCCACTCACGCGGACCGATGGCAAAGCCGTCCAGGTCGATAAGTTTCGCCACTCCATGCCGGTCACGCAGCACGTTGCCGACTCCGGCGTCTCCGTGGATCACTCCTTGAGGGAGGACGAAACGAAGCGCGGCATAACTCTGCTCTAGTTCAACCAGCCGGGCAGCCAGAAAACGCCGGTCTTCACCGCTGATCCCAGTACTGGACTCGATGCGATGCCGTGCATTCCCAAACGGAACATGTGCCGGCAACTCCAAGTCGGGCGGCGGTTCGAGCGCATGAAGCTTGGCAAGAATGTCCGCTATCTCGCTGACCGATGCGTATTCATCACCGTCATCAGACAGTGCCTCCCAGAACGTGACGGCATGCCCATCAACGATCACCGGCTGTTCAACGGGCGTAGCACGCACGGCGGGGTAGTCGACCGACGCCAGCCAACGAGCCACAGCGACCGCGCGGCGGGCCTGCTGGGTGCCGACGTGCCGGCGAGAGATCCGGACAACCACGGGTAGCGCCGCAAGCCGGTAGACAGCGTTCGAGCCCAGCCGCATGAGCTGGGCGCCCTTGGCATCCAGGCCAGCCGCAGCGCAAGCACGTTCAAGCGTCAGGGCTGCGCTGGCCGGCGTCCATGTCTCCTTGTCGAGGTCTGCCACACGTACCCACTCACCGGTCATACCTAGCAAGCTACCTCTCACTGGTGCTTGGGCTCCCTCCCCCCCAGCAGACATGCCAGGCAAGAACAGGTGAGACCCCACGGACCTCAGCGAATGTCGGTAGAGGCTGGCATCCTGTGACCATGGCATACAAGCGAACGTTTGGTCACATCCCCGGCCACCCAGAAGGCAGCACCTACAGCAGCCGCAAGGAGGTCCAAGCCGCCGGACTCCATGCACATGAGCAGGCCGGCATCTCCGGTACTGCCAAGCAGGGTGCAGACGCTATCGTCCTGAATGGTGGGTATCCTGACGATCGCGATTACGGTGATGAAATTATCTATACCGGACATGGCGGCCAGGACCCCAACACCAAAAAGCAGATCAAACATCAAGACCTCAACGATTGGGGCAACGCAGCGCTTGTCCGCAGTCAGCTTGAAGGACTTCCCGTCCGAGTCATCCGCGGATTCAACGGGGACAAGTCTTATTCACCAGCGTCCGGATATCGGTATGACGGCCTATACCGGGTTGCGGCTCACTGGTTCGCTGACCACGAAGCCGACCCCAGGTTCCGCGTCTGCCAATTCCATCTGATCAAAATCAAGGATGAAGCCGAGGCCGGCATCCTCGTTGACCAGCCGATAGAGACCTCACTTGAAGAGGATCTAGCACAGAAGCAGGGTCCCGCCCCTCACAAGCAAACAACGGTTAACAAGGCAGTCCGAAACGCCGAGGTCGTCAGAAGAGTTAAGGAGTGGCACCAGCACCGTTGCCAGGTATGCGGCATCATCTTGCAAGTTGATGCCGGCCCTTACAGCCAAGGGGCACATATCCGCCCCCTGGGCCTCAAGCACGGTGGCCCTGACATGGAGAGCAATATGCTCTGCCTGTGCCCTAACGATCATGTTCGCTTCGACAACGGGGCCTTGTACATCACCGACGATTTGAAGGTCGTGAACGCGCTGACCGGTGAGGTTATCGGACCGCTGCGCACCCATCCGAGGCACAAGATTGACCTCGACCACGTCCGATACCACCGGAGCCAGCTCCGAAGCATCCCTGAGAGCTGAGCCCAGGCGGCTCCCTGCCGGGAGAGTCTGGCGTACACCGGTCCGCCTACCGTCTCACTGTGCTATGGGAGCAAGGCCGGCCATGTAGCCACGCAGAACCCGCAGAACCCGCAGAACTACCTTGCCGGCCATCACTGCAGGCCAGGGGCGTTGCCTAGGCAGGGCGGCAGGGCACGCAGAATCCCGCAGAACCTTCGCAATATTCGAGCCGGGCCATGGGATGCCGGCGGACACTCACGAGCTCACTGCCCTACGGCCGGCACAGAGTCTATTTGTGCGGGGATTCTGCGGGATTCTGTGTGGAGCTCCCTGGCTGACGGACAAGCGCTATGACCAGGGACGATGCCGCCCGATGGGGTTTGTGCGGGTTCTGCGGGTTCTGCGGGCCATTCGGGTGGCTCCCGGAAGGTACTCCATCCCTCATGCGGCCAAGTTCGGCGATCGGGGCGACGGGCTTCTGTTCCAGGTGATCACTCAGAACCCTCTCTCAGATGCCCGCTGAGCGCCGTTCAGCCCGCTACGAAGCCCGGAACCTAGGCACCCCATGACGATCTCGTCTGAGCGGGGTTGAGCCTTGATCGTGCCGAATACATGCCGAAACCACGGTTTGCGAACCGTGTGCACTCGGAGTATTAGCAGGTCACCGCCCATAGAGATGATGGACAGCGACCCTGATTCCTAAACCGTGTGTCGCAGGTTCGAATCCTGCCGGGGGCGCCCAGATGATCAGTGAAACCCCTGCCTGACCAGCAAGAATGCCGTCAGGTAGGGGTTTCGCCGTGTGCGGCCGTGTGCCGCCGGATGTCGCCGTGCGCCGCTGGTTACGGGTAGGACGCGGGTACGCCGCGGGACATGCTCGGGATGGACTCCCCGGGGCGCGGGTCAGGGCTGCTGACGGTTGAGCACGTTGTCGATGCGCTGGAACCAGGTGTCATCGAATCCGTCCATGACCTGCGAATAGGTCTTGTGGAGGACTTTGACGCTGTGGCCGGTCCATTGGGCAACCTGCTTGGGCGGCATCCCGGCGTAGAGGCGGACCGTCACCCCCGAGTGCCGCAGGTCGTACGGGCGACCGGCCAGCGGCGAGAGGCGCTGTTCAGGAGTCAGGCCCAGCGTTCGAGCTTCCTCCCACACCCGCGACAGCGACGAGACCGGGATCACACCCTCCGGTCAAGACGACGGCGCGCAGCGTCGCCGCAGCGCCCGGCGGTTCACCGCCCGGAGTGTGCGGGTGTGGGCGCCGGTCACCGGGCGGTGAACCGCCGGGCCACGACCGGCGAGGGACACCGAAGAGCGCGGCGGCGGTCTGGAACAGGCCGGGTCGCCGGCCGCGACCAGCGAGGGGCAGCGTCTGATCCAGTGAGCGACGAGGTCCGGCCATCGCCGTACGCTTCGCAGCCAGGGGGCGGGATCTCCCGAGGAGAGCCATGCTCCGATGAAGGCCGGATCGCAGGGGATGGGCAGATGCACTGGGCGGTAGAGCAGTTGACCGCTGTCTTGGAGCCGCCTGCCGGTGGCGGGGACCAGGTCGACTGGGAGCGGGTCCGGGAGGAGTACGGGGTGACGTTCCCGGCCGACTACCGGAGCTTCGTGGAGACCTATGGCGGGGGCGTCATCGACGACTACATCGGTATCAGCACCCCGCCGGTGGAGGGATCGGTGTACGGGCATCTCCTGGGAGAAGGCCCGTTCGTCTCGGGGCAGCGGCATCCGGAGGGGTGCCCGTACTACCCGGACCCGGGTGGGATCCTGCTCTGGGGATACAGCACGCACGGCGATGACGCCTACTGGCACTGCACGAGCGAGGACCCCGACGAGTGGACGGTGTTGATCTGGAGGCGCCAGGTGCCGTCCCTTGAGGAGACCTGGTATCCCTTCGACGGCGGGATGGTGGAACTCCTGCTCGCGAGCATCAGGGACGGCCGCCCCAGCCCGTTCAGCGCTCCGAGTGTCCCCTCTCCCAGGTCGGTGTTCACCAGCTGGCGCGACGAGTAGCCCAGACACGCAGCCGGATGGTCGATCGAGTGCGCATCTAGGTCGTGTTTAGGAAGTCCTGTTGGTCGGTTTGGTCGGGCATGTCGGTGCCTGGATGCAGGTGAGGTCTCCGGTAGATGGATCAACGACCAAGAAGACCATCAACGCGGAGACCTCGGTGGCCAGGGTATCGATCACAGCGCGCAGGGACCTGACGGACCGGCAGTGGCGGGTGCTGCAACGGGTGCTGGGGCGGCTGCTGCCCCGGGACGGGCGGCTGGGCAGGCCGGCCAAGTGGACGCGCCGGCAGTTGCTGGACGGGATCCGGTGGCGGACCCGGGTGGGCGCCCCGTGGCGGGACGTGCCCGAGCGGTACGGGCACTGGCAGTCGGTCTATGGCCTGTTGCGGCGATGGCAGCGGGAGGGGATCTGGCCGCTGATCTGGGCGAAGCTGATGGCGTTCGCCGACGCCGCCGGGCTGGTGGGCTGGAGCGTGTCGGTGGACTCCACCATCAGCCGGGCCCACCAGCACGCCGCAGGCGCTCGCCGTGACCATGCCGGTCAGGTCGAGCCGCCGGGCCCGGAGCCGGCCGATCACGGGCTGGGCCGCTCGCGGGGCGGGTGGACCACCAAGATTCATCTGGCCTGTGAGCAGGGCCGCAAGCCGCTGTCGGTGGTGCCGGCGGGCGGGCAGCGCGGGGACAGTCCGCAGTTCGTGCCGGTGCTGGAACGCATCAGCGTGCCCCGATGCGGGCCGGGGCGTCCCCGCAGGCGCCCGGAACGGGTGCTGGCCGACAAGGCGTACTCGTCTCGGGCCAACCGCGCCTATCTGCGCCGCCGCCAGATCACCGCGACCATCCCCATCAAGGCCGACCAGGCCGCGCACCGCAAGGCCAAAGGCTCGGCCGGAGGACGGCCACCGGCGTTCGACCCCGGCGCCTACCGGCTCCGCCATGCCGTGGAATGCGGCATCAACCTGCTCAAACAGCACCGCGCGGTCGCCACTCGCTATGACAAGCTCGCCGTCCGCTACCAGGCCACCATCCACATCGCCGTGATCGACATCTGGCTCCGCACCCTCACCAAGACCACTTTCTAAACACGGCTTAGGGCTCCGCCGCCCCCGAACCCCGCGTCGGAGCGGTCGGCTGCGCGGAGTCGTCTGTCACACCGTCGCGCCGTCCGCGCGGACGAGCGCCCCGGACCGGCATGACGGTGTGTTGCTTCCCTGCGGCAGAGCCGTGTTCCTAGGCGAGTTCGAGCAGGTGACTGCTCGGCCCATAGTTGATCTTCCAATCGGCGCAGCACCCCAGTACGCCGTCAGTGATGCACCGCACCCCCACGCTGACCCAACGCACCTCATCGTCGGCATGCAGCGAGAAGCCGACCACCACGTCGAACACGTCTGCCCCGCAGGGGCAGACGACCTCCTCGGGCTCGGCGTCTTCCCAGAAGTCTCCGCTGTCGAGCATGCGAAGGACCTGGCCGCAGCCCACGCAGGTTCGCTCCACCGCGCCCTCTAGCGGATCAGCGCGAAGTCGGAAGGAACGGCCATCACAGTCGGTGCACACCGCCTCGGCAGTCCGATCAACGCGGTAGCCGCCCGCCGCAAGCTCCTCCAGATACTCAGCGAGGTCGGCCGCGTTCTCCCCGCGCCACCATTCGCCGCTGATGTCCATCGCCATCGCAGCAAGGTAGCGCGCGGGAGTGACGGCAACGGTGACGGGAACATGGGCGAACACCAGTGCACCCGAACGGCCGCCAATGGCAGGACAGCGGCAGCCCTGGCCGGGTGAGCCGGGGGCGGCCGGCTCCTGGCTCACCCGGTCTCAGCCCGATCCTGCGCGCGGGCGGCCCAGATCACGCTGGTCGATCCGTTCCGCTTCGTCCAGGAGCGGCGCCGCTCAGACCGGCCCTCATGGAAGTCGCATCCCACCCAGTGAGAATTTGATTCTTGACATACGAAAACCGTACTGCAACTCTACTTTGGGCTGCCGTGACGCGGGTCACAGGGTGGCGGAAGGAGGGCGGTGCATGTCGGACCTGACGATGCTGGAGCCGGGAACCGGCTGGTCACGCACTCGACGGCGCGTCCTGGGGACGCTCGTGCTCACCGGCCTGGTGGCGGGCGCCGCCGTCGTGAACGTCGTGCCCTCTGCCAGGGCGGACGCGTCCGCCCTGTTGCCTGCGAGAGTGTCGGTGGACTTCGGGTCCGAGCAGGGCCGGTTGCCGCGCCCGGAGAGGTACAACAACTTCGGCAACGTCACCGCATGGCCCGAGCAGCGTTCCGACGACGTCGCGTTCCTCAACGAGCAGGGTCTCCACGGCGACGTCTATCGGGTCTGGCTCAGCAGCCCCAACGCGCCCGCCGAGGACGACATCTTCAACCGGTGCGATCTGGCGGCCAAGACGTGCGACTGGTCCAGGCTGGACGCCTACCTCACCCAGGCGAGCACCGTGTCCGACTCGGTGCTGGTGAACCTCAACCCGATCGACTTCGTCGAGGGCGACAGGCCGCTGAAGGAGCTCGAGCCGCTGCTCGAGCTGATGCTGCGGAGCCTGAAGAAGGAGTATCCCCGGGTCAGGTACGTCGAGGTGTTCAACGAGCCGGACTGGAACTTCCACGGGGTGGAGCGCCGGCAGGGACGCCCGGCGGACCAGACCACCTTGCGACCCGACGAGCTCTACCGCTTCTACGTGCCGTTCTACGAGGCCGTCAACGAGGTCAACAAGAGGCTTCGCCGTGCCGACCGGCTCCAGGTGGGCGGGCCGGCGCTGATGTTCATGGACCCCAAGTGGCTGCAGCCGTTCCTGGACGACTACGCCGCCGACGGGAACCCCCGCAAGCGCCTGGACTTCATCTCCTACCACTCCTACCTGAAGTGGGACGACGACTACCGGGTGCCCACGCTCTACAACGAGGATCTCCGCGTGGTGGCCTCGGACCGGGCCACCCTGCGGGCATGGCTGCGGAAACGCCGCCTCCCCAAGGACATCCCGGCCTTCGTCACCGAGACGGGCGTCTATCCCGGTCCGGCGTTCGATGACCCCGACCCCCGGAACGACTACCTCCGGCAGGCGGCCGGCCTGGCCACCTACGGCTACTTCTACGCGGGCCAGCCCGGCACCTACATGTTCAACTGGTGCGTCCGGCACCGGGTCGAGGAACGCAAGGACCAGCTGGTGACCCGCACCCCGGGCGGGCCGCTCACCGGCACGTTCACCCCCTACGGGAACATGATGCTGATGCAGTCCAAGATGAAGGACACCAGGGTGTCCGCCGTCTCGGGCGGCCTCCAGGGGGACAACGGCGTCTACGCGCTCGCCTCCAAGGACGACACGGGCGCATCGCTGATGGTCTGGAACTGGCAGCACGTCCACGACGACAGCTACCGGGCGACCATCGACATGTCCCGGTTGCCGTCCGGGCTCAGGCACGGCCCGGTCCGCCGGCGCATGTTCAGGATCGACCAGACGACCAGCAACTACTTCACCGATCCGCGGCGCGCCGACCTCCAACTGGTCGACGAGAGGATCGTCCGGCCCGGCAAGACCCATTCCGAGAGCATCGATCTCACGCCCAACGCGATCTATCTGATCCTCCTCGAGACCGCGTGAGGCGAACCAGCGGGCCGACCGCCCCGGACAGGGCGGCTCACTGAGAATCGGCCAAGTCCCGGCCGCCGGATCGAGTGGTACCGCCGCCAGGTACCGCCGGTCCGGCGGCCGCGCCCTCTTCGCAAGGCCACCGGAGGATCGCCTTGGTGTCAGAGTCGGGAACCATCTCCGACCACGCCGGACGCCGAGGCGGCCTTCACCTCCGGCTCGGCCGCGAACGCCGGTGATGCCGCATTTGTGGGTGAGGGCGACATACTGGGCGGGCTGGGGCGGGTGGCGGCTCCTGGGGGTGAAGGCGGTGGGGATGGCGTATCGGCGGTTGAGGGTGGTCATGGCGGGGGCGGGTGTCGTGCTCGTCGCCGGGTGCGGGAGTGCGGCGGGGCCTTCGGATGCGGAGCTGGTGGAACGGGCTCGGCAGATCGGGGTGGACAAGGAGCTCGTCCATGTGATGGAGCTCAAGGGGTTTCGCCGGGCGGTCGGGGCGATGGGGGTGTACGGGGACGACGGGTTCCAGGACGTCTACGTGTCGGACACGGGTGTGGACGTGCGGTTGACCGTGGAGCGGCGTGGGCTGACGGTGGCGGACTGTCCTCGGCTGCCGATACCGGCGATGGATGTGGCCGGGGCGGGCGTGCGGTGCGTGCAGGACGGGGACGGGTGGCGGCGGACCGGCGGGGATCGGCAGGAGTACGCGGTGACCCGGGGTGATCTGCTGGTGCGGGTGAGCGGGCAGGTCGGCAGGACCACGTTCGGCCTGCTGCGGGACGCGGCGGCCGGTGCGAAGCCGGCCTCGCCCGCGCAGCTGGACGAGATGCTGCCGCCGGCGAACGGGTCCGGGAGCGGTGGCGGGGAGATCTCGCCGCCGCCGCGCGGGGATCTGCCGCCGCACGGGGACGGTGCTCCGGACAATCATGTGGGGCCCGGGGGCTGACCGCTAGCGTGGGCGGGCATGAGCAGGCGTTTCGAGGAGCTGGACTGGCGGCCCACCCCGATGGGGGAGATCAGCCTGCGGCGGCGGCGCGATCCGGTGACGGGCGAGGACGTGTACGAGGTCAAGCTCGATGACGACTTCCTGATGTCGAGCCTGTTCACCGCCGGGGAGATCGCGCTGGCCCGGCTGGGTCTGGAGCCGCTGCCCCGCGATGCGGACCTGGACGTGCTGGTGGGCGGGCTGGGCCTGGGCTACACCGCCCACGCGGTGCTCCAGGACCCGCGGGTGCGTTCGCTGGTGGTCGTGGAGGCGCTGGGCGAGGTGATCGAGTGGCATCGGCGGCGTCTGGTGCCGCTGGGCGGGCCGCTCACCGAGGATGCCCGCTGCCGCCTGGTCCGGGAGGACTTCTTCGCGGTCGCCGCCGGGCGCGCCGACCCGCCGGGCGGGCCGTTCCACGCGGTGATCGTGGACATCGACCATTCACCCCGCCACGTGCTGAACCCCGCCCACGCCGCGTTCTACGAGCCCGAGGGCCTGCGCAGGCTCACCGCGCTGCTCCACGACGGCGGTGTCTTCGCCCTGTGGTCGAACGACCCGCCCGACGAACGCTTCGAGAGGGACCTGGCCGCGGTGTTCGCCGAGACCCGGACGCACGTCGTCGAATTCCCCAACCCGCAGCAGGACCGCCCCGCCGCCAACACGGTCTACGTCGCCCGGATCTGACCGTTCCGGTACGGGGCGTTCGAAAACTCCGCGGCGAACGCGACCGGACACCGACGGCGCCCACCTCAGCGGACGATCGGTGAACACTTCCGGGTGATGCCCGCCGGAAGCGTCGGCGCAGGTCAGTGCCAGGTCCGTGCACCATGAGAAGGGCCACCAGGCCGTGGAGATCGTCGCTCATCGATGTCCCGCGCTCGACGACCCGGCCGGCGGCCTCCGGGCCGGTGTCGCGGCCCCATGACAAAGGACCGGCGGCCACGAGGCCGCCGGTCCCGATGCCCGCGCGTCAGGCCACGTTCAGGAACTCCTTGACCGGGTCCAGCGCGAAGTAGATGACGAACAGGGCGGCGATCAGCCACATCAGCGGGTGGATCTCGGCGAACCGGCGGCGGGCCGCCTTGATGACCACGTAGGCGATGAAGCCCGCGCCGATGCCCGCGGTGATGGAGTACGTGAACGGCATCAGCACGATGGTCAGGAACGCCGGGATCGCCACGTCGTAGTCGCTGAAGTCGATGTTGCGGATCTGGGTCATCATCAGGAACCCGACCACCACCAGCGCCGGGGTGGCGGCCTCGAACGGCACGATCGCCACCAGCGGCGAGAAGAACATGGCCACCAGGAACAGCGCCCCGGTCACCACGCTGGCCAGCCCGGTGCGGGCGCCCTCGGCGACGCCGGCGGCCGACTCGATGTAGGTGGTGTTGGACGACACCGACCCGGCCCCGCCGGCCGCGGCGCCGACCGAGTCGACCAGCAGGACGTTCCGCACGCCCGGCAGGTTGCCCCGCTCGTCCAGCAGGCCGGCCTCCGCTCCCACGCCGACCACGGTGCCCATCGTGTCGAAGAAGTCGGCCAGCATGATCGTGAACACGAACAGCAGGGCGGCCACCACCCCGACCCGCTCGAAGCTGCCGAACAGGCTGAAGTCGCCGAGCAGGCTCAGGTTCGGGGCGCCGACCACGTCCTCGGGCAGTTTGGGGACGTTGAGCTGCCAGCCGTCCGGGTTGATGACCGGCTTGCCGTCGGGGCCCGGACCGGCGTTGAAGGGGCCGACCTTGGCGATCGCCTCCACGATCACCGCGAACACGGTGGTCACCACGATGCCGATCAGGATCGCGCCCCTGACCCGCCGCGCCACCAGCAACGCCGTCAGCAGGAGCCCCACGCAGAACACCAGGGTCGGCCACCCGGACAGGCTGCCGGTGGCGCCGAGCTGCACCGGCACCGTCGCCTCGCCCACGGCGCCGGGGATGCGCCGGACGAACCCGGCGTCCACGAAGCCGATCAGCGCGATGAACAGGCCGATGCCCACCGCGATGGCGGTCTTCAGCTCGGGCGGGATGGCGTGGAACACCGCCGTGCGGAACCCGGTCAGTACCAGCACCAGGATGACCAGGCCCTCCAGGACGACGATGCCCATCGCGTCCTCCCACGACATGCCGCTGGCCACGCTGAACGCCAGCACCGCGTTCAGCCCCAGGCCGGCGGCCATCGCGAGCGGGTAGCGGCCGATCACGCCCATGGCGATCGTCAGCAGCCCGGCGATCAGCGCGGTCGCCGCCGCCACCAGCGGGATCGCCCCGCCGGGCTGGGTGGAGTCACCGAGGAACCGCCCGTCGGCGTCGGCGACCGTACCGATGATCAGCGGGTTGAGCACCACGATGTAGGCCATCGTGAAGAACGTGGCCAGCCCGCCGCGCACCTCACGGCCGACGGTGGAGCCCCGCTCGGTGATCCTGAAGTACCTGTCGAGCCCGCTCCTGGACTCCTTGACCTGCGCTTCCTGTGCGTTCACGGCCGCAGACTGGCAGATCGGACCACCGTTCCCAAGGGTACGGACGAAAACAAAACCACAACGATCCGTAAGCCTCACCGACGGCCGCCTGGCCCACTGCCTGCGGCGATGCAGTGGGCCAGGTCACGGTCGGCGCGGAGGGCGACGCTCAGGAGGTCAGCACGTCCTCCTCGCGGTACTCGGTGCCGGACGCCCCCGAGGCGGCGTGCGCGCGCAGCTCGACCCGCCGGATCTTGCCGGAGATGGTCTTGGGCAGCTCGGCGAACTCCAGCCGCCGGATCCGCTTGTAGGGGGCCAGGTGCTCGCGCGAGTACCGCAGGATCTCCGCCGCGGTCTTCTCGTCGGGCGTCCACCCGGCGGCGAGCACCACGTACGCCTTCGGCACCGCCAGCCGCACCGGGTCGGGCGCGGGCACCACCGCCGCCTCGGCGACCGCGTCGTGCTCCATCAGCACGCTCTCCAGCTCGAACGGCGAGATCCGGTAGTCGGACGCCTTGAACACGTCGTCGGCCCGGCCCACGTAGGTCAGGTAGCCGTCCTCGTCCCGGGAGGCGATGTCCCCGGTGTGGTAGTAGCCGTTGCTCATCGCCTCGGCGGTGCGCTCGGGGTCGCCGTGGTAGCCGACCATCAGCCCGAGCGGCCGCCGGGACAGGTCGATGCAGATCTCCCCCTCCTGCGCCGGCTTCCCGGTCGCCAGGTCGATCAGCTCGATCTTGTAGCCGGGGACGGGCCGGCCCATGGACCCGGGCTTGATCGGCTGGCCGGGGGTGTTGGCGACCTGCACGGTGGTCTCGGTCTGCCCGAAGCCGTCGCGGATGGTGACGTTCCACGCCCGCTGGACCTGCTCGATGACCTCGGGGTTGAGCGGCTCGCCCGCGCCGACCACCTTGCGCGGCGGGGTGCTCAGGCGGCCCAGGTCGGCCTGGATGAGCATCCGCCACACGGTGGGCGGGGCGCAGAAGCTGGTCACCTTGCAGCGGTCCATCTCGCGCAGCAGCCGTTCGGGGTCGAAGCGCGAGTAGTTGTGGATGAAGACGGTCGCCTCGGCGTTCCAGGGCGCGAAGACGTTGCTCCAGGCGTGCTTGGCCCAGCCGGGCGAGGAGATGTTGAGGTGCACGTCGCCGGGTTCGAGCCCGATCCAGTACATCGTGGACAGGTGCCCGACCGGGTAGGAGGCGTGGGTGTGCTCGACCAGCTTGGGCTTGGCGGTCGTCCCGGAGGTGAAGTACAGCAGCAGCGGGTCGCTCGCCTTGGTGGGCCGGTCCGGCGTGAACGCGGTGTCCGCGGAGTAGGCGTCGGCGTACGAGAGCCAGCCCTCGACCTGCCCGCCCACCGCGATCCGCGTGTAGTCGCCGGCGACGTCGGCGAACTTGCCGGTGTGCTCGGCGGCCACCACCACGTGCCTGGCGGCGCCCCGTTCCACCCGGTCGCGCAGGTCGTCGGGGGTGAGCAGGATCGTCGCGGGGATCACCACGGCGCCCAGCTTCATCGCCGCCAGGGTGGTCTCCCACAGCTCGACCTGGTTGGCGAGCATCACGATGATCCGGTCGCCGCGGGCCACCCCGTGTCCGGCCAGCCAGTTGGCGACCTGGTTGGAACGCGCCGACATCTCGGCGAACGACCAGCGGCCCTCGGCGCCGTCCTCCTCGACGATCCACAGCGCGGTCCGGTCGTTGCCGCGCGCGATCTCGTCGAACCAGTCCAGCGCCCAGTTGAACTCCTCCAGTTCCGGCCAGGAGAACTCGCGGTACGCGGTGTCGTAGTCCTCCCGGTGCCGCAGCAGGAGGTCCCGGGCGGCGCGGAACCGTTCGTAGGCGGGCGTGCCCATCGCTGTGTCTCCCTCTTGGATCAGTGCCCGGCGTCGCCGGGCAGGCCGAGGATCTCCACGGCGCGCTCGCGCATCTCCACCTTGCGGACCTTCCCCGTGACGGTCATCGGGAACGAGTCCACGACGTGCACGTAGCGGGGGATCTTGTAGTGCGCGAGCCTCCCCGTGCAGAACTCGCGGAGCTTTTCGGCGGTCAGCTCCGGCGCCCCTTCGCGGAGCTTGACCCACGCCATCAGCTCCTCCCCGTACTTGGCGTCCGGAACACCGATGACCTGCGCGTCCACGATGTCGGGGTGGGTGTAGAGGAACTCCTCGATCTCGCGCGGGTAGATGTTCTCGCCGCCGCGGATCACCATGTCCTTGATCCGCCCGGTGATGGACACGTACCCGTCGGCGTCCATCACCGCCAGGTCGCCGGTGTGCATCCAGCGGGCGGCGTCGATCACCTCGGCGGTCTTGTCGGGCTGCTCCCAGTAGCCCAGCATCACCGAGTAGCCCCGGGTGCACAGCTCGCCGGGCTCGCCGCGCGGCACGGTGATCCCGGTGGCCGGGTCCACGATCTTGACCTCCAGATGCGGGTGGACGCGGCCGACCGTGGCGACCCGCCGGTCCAGCGAGTCGTCGAAGCGGGTCTGGGTGGACACCGGCGAGGTCTCGGTCATGCCGTAGCAGATGGTCACCTCGTGCATGCCCATCCGCTCGATGACCTGCTTCATCACCTCGACGGGGCAGGGCGAGCCGGCCATGATCCCGGTGCGCAGGGTGGACAGGTCGGCCGACTCCAGCGCGGGGTCGTTCAGCTCGGCGATGAACATGGTCGGCACCCCGTACAGGGAGGTGCAGCCGTGCGCGGCGACCGCCTCCAGGGTGGCGGCGGGGTCGAACGAGGGGGCCGGGATCACCATGCAGGCGCCGTGGGTGGTGGCCGCGAGGTTGCCCATCACCATGCCGAAGCAGTGGTAGAAGGGCACCGGGATGCAGATCCGGTCCTGCTCGGTGTAGCGGCACAGCTCCCCGACGAAGAAGCCGTTGTTGAGGATGTTGTGGTGCGAGAGCGTGGCGCCCTTGGGGAACCCGGTGGTGCCCGACGTGTACTGGATGTTGATCGGGTCGTCCATGGTGAGGGTCGCGGCGATCTCGCGCAGGACCGCCGGGTCGGCCTCGCGTCCCTCGGCGACCATGGCGTTCCAGTCCTCGCCCCCGATGAGCAGGACGCGCTCCAGGCCCGGGCACCGCGGGCGGACCTGCTCGATCATCGCGGCGTAGTCGGAGGTCTTGAAGGCCGGCGTGGCGATGAGGGTGCTCACCCCGGCCTGCTCGAGGACGTACTCCAGCTCGTGCACCCGGTAGGCCGGGTTGATGTTGACCAGGATCGCGCCCAGCTTGGCGGTGGCGTACTGGGTGAACGTCCATTCGGCGCAGTTCGGCGCCCAGATCCCCACCCGGTCGCCCTTGCGCACGCCCCGCCCGTGCAGGCCGAGCGCGACGGCGTCGACCTCGGCGGCCATCTCGGCGTACGTCCAGCGGCGGCCGGTGTGGTGCTCGATCAGGGCGTCCCGGCCGGGGTGGGCCCCGACCGTGCGGTCGAAGTTCGCCCCGATGGTGTCCCCGAGCAGCGGGGTGTCGGACGTTCCCGACGCGTAGCTCAGCTCGACGGCCATGAGAGCCCCCTGTGACCGGCATCACGTATGTGTCAGCGATCAGGGTGACCTGGGAAGCGGCGCGCGCACTACTACCTAAAGGGAGTAGCCGAGGGCGCGGGCGGCGTTGACGGCCTCGATCCGGTTGCGGGCGCCGAGTTTGCGCATCACGCTGCGCAGATACGCCTTGACGGTGCCCGGGGACAGGCCCATCCGGGCGGCGATCTCGGCGTTGGGCAGCCCGGCGGCGGCGTGCGCCAGGGCCTCCAGTTCGCGGCGGGACAGCACGGCCCGCGGGACGGCCGTCCGCCGCGGCAGGGGGTCGCCGGTCATGCGGCGGCGCAGCGCCTCCAGGTCGGCGCGTACGGCGGGATCGGCGACCCGTTCGATGATCGCGCCCAGCTCGCGGCAGGCGTCGCGCAGGCGCATGTCGGCGGGCGCGCTCTCCAGCGGCGCGGGCGGCCGGGGCGGGGCGGCCAGCCGGCGGCGGACCTCTCCGGCCAGGCCCATCGCCAGCCGCTGCATCCGCTCGCCCAGTTCCAGCCGCTGCCGCAGCCCCGCGTACAGCACCCCGGTCACCTGGCCGGCGGTGACCACCGGAACGGCCATGATCGAGTGCAGGCCCTCCCGCGACACCGGCCCGTCGTAGTGGTGGCTGATCTCCCGCGCCCGCACGTAGTCGGTCACCGTGACCGGTCGTTTGAGCAGCATGGCCTTGCCCCCGAGCCCCGTCCCGTTGCGGATGACGAGATCCTGCAACGCGGCCGTGCGCGTCCCCCGCAGCCGGTGGATCACCATCCGGTCCCCGCCGGGCACCACCCTGGCCCCGAACGCGACGTCCACCCCGGCCCTGTCGACCAGCGTGGTGAGCGCACCGTCGACGGCGTCGGCCCACCCGTCATCCAGCCCCGCGACCATCTGCACCACCTCGCGTGACGCCTGTCACCTCAGTGTGACATCACGCACATTATCCCGCTGCCGCCCCCGTCCCGACCTGGCGGTACCCGCGGCTTTCCCGGCCGCATGCCCCGGATGCTATTGACGATCTGTCAATATTTGCTGGCGATATGCCAATATGACCCCCTCGCCGTCGATCCCCCTGGGGCATGCCCGAGAGTGGTGCCACCCCCGTGACGAGGAGACCGAGATGACCGACCGCTCCACCCGTGGCCTGGTGGCCCTGCTGGCCGGTGCCGGGACCATGCACTTCCTGGCGCCCCGCCCGTTCGACGCCCTGATCCCGCGCCGCCTGCCCGGCCGCCCGCGCGCCTGGACGTACCTGAGCGGCGTCGCCGAGCTGGCGTGCGCGGCGGCGATCGCCAACCCGCGCACCCGCCGGGCCGGGGCGCTGGCCGCCGCAGGGCTGTTCGTCGCGGTCTTCCCCGGCAACGTCAAGATGGCCGTCGACTGGCGTCGACGCCCTCTCCCCCAGCGCGCCGTCGCCTACGGCCGCCTGCCGCTGCAGGTGCCCCTGGTCCTGTGGGCGGCCCGGGTGGCCCGCTCCGCCGACTGAGGCCGCGCGCCTCGACGGGCACGCCCTGACCGTTGAACGGCGCCTCGGCCACGCCGACCCCGGCTCGGCCGAGGACCGCCGGTCATCTGTTACGGACGGCCGGTTCCGGGGTGACGCCGTGTGCCCATGGGCGGTCTAACCCTCCGGGTAGAAGAGGAACAGCGTGCAGCCCGTCGTCGTCTGCGGGACGTGCGAGGAGCCCGCGGGGGCGTGGATGAAGGTGCCTGCCGGATAGTCCCGGTCGCCGTCGTTGAAGACGCCGGAGAGCACGAAGACCTCTTCGGGGCCCGGTTCGTGGACGTCGACCCCCTGCCAGCGCGTGTTCGCGTCCATCTCCAGCACGGCGGCCTTCGCGCCGTTGTCCCCCTCCCACAGCAGGCGCGCGCGGATGCCTGGGAACAGTTCACGGACCGGGGCGTCCCGGACGGCGGACCACACACAGGCGGGCGTGTTCTGCTCTGTCGTCATGGGGGTCATCCTGGCGGCCGGCCGTCGCCCCGCCGAGTGTCAGGAAAGACATCGTGCGGTACTTTCCTGCCATGCATCGCGTGGTGGCGCTCGTCCGCCCGCCGCAATCGACCTTCGAACTCGCCTGCGCGGCCCAGGTGTTCGGGATCGAGCGGTCCGGACTCCCGACGCGGTGCGCCTTCAGTGTGTGCACCGAGCGCCCCGGCCCGGTCCCGACGTACGCCGGGTACGACATGCTCGTGACCGACGGGCTGGACGCACTCGACCGTGCGGACACCGTGGTCGTCCCGGGCTGGCTGCCCGCCAAGGAGCCGCCCTCGCCCGCGGTCGTCCGGGCGCTGCGCCGCGCGCACTCCCACGGAACGCGGGTGGTCAGCATCTGCTCCGGCGCCTTCGCGCTGGCGCACGCCGGTCTGCTGGACGGACGACGGGCGACCACCCACTGGGCGCTGACGGACGAGCTGGCCGCGCGCTTCCCGCACATCCGGGTCGACCCGAACGTGCTGTACGTGGACCACGGTGACGTGGCCACCAGCGCCGGGGCCGGGGCCGGCTTCGACCTGTGCATGCACCTGGTCCGCCGCGACCAGGGCGCCCGGTACGCCGCACATATCGCACGGACCATGGTCATGCCGCCCCACCGCGAGGGCGGGCAGTTGCAGTACTCGGCGCCGCCGCACCCCGTACAGATCGACGGCACGCTCGCGCCGTTGCTGGAGTGGATCACCGCCAGGCTCGGCGAACCCCTGACCATCGAGAGCATGGCCGCGCACGCGGGCGTCTCAACGCGCACCCTGGCCCGGCGGTTCGCCGACCAGCTCGGCACCAGCCCCGGGCAGTGGCTGCTGGCCCAGCGGATCGCCGCGGCCCGGGACCTGCTGGAGTCCTCCGACCTCCCCCTGGACGCCGTCGCCCGCCGCGTCGGCCTCTCCTCGGCCACCAACCTCCGCAGGCGCTTCCTCAACACCCTGGGCACAACACCGGGCGCCTACCGCCGCGCGTTCCGAGCCGGACCACGATACGGACGCACACCTGCGAGAAAAGCCGATCCTCAAGGTGGCGAGGCTATTGCGAGAAGACCCAGCCGATCGCCTGCCGGGTCAGCTCGTCCTCGATCACCGAGTTCCCCGGGCCCTGCGGCCGGGCCTCCTCCTCGACGGGGTCGGTGAGGTAGGCGCTCCTGGTGCGCGGGTCGGCGATGACGCCGTTGAAACGCAGGTCCCCCGCGAAGAGGAGGACGCCGTAGCCGTCGGTCATGGCATGCCACGCCTCGGGGCGGAACCTGGCCCGGTGCCGCCCGGCCACGCTGTGGTCGGGGGCCAGCAGGGACACCCGGACCTCGACGCGGGCCCCGCCGCCCTCCCCGACGCGTTCGATCCGGCACGGCCACGCCTGCCACGGCTCCCGCTGGAGCATCTCGCTCATCGTCCGCACGAGCCGCCGGTTCGCCTTCGCCGCCCTCTGGACCTCCACGGCGATGATCAGCAGCCCGACCGGCCCGACGAAGGCGATGATGGCGAGCAGGGCGCTGCCCCCGCCGCCGCTCGCGGCCCAGCTCCAGCCGAGGATGCAGAGCCCGAGGAGCAACGCGATGACGAAGAGCGTGATCCAGAGCGGGATGCGGATCCAGCGCGAGGAGGGGAGCTCGGCGATGGCCCAGGGAGTCATCTGGGCCGCAGGCCGGGGCGTGATCGCGTATCCGTACTGGCGGGCGAGCATGACAAGCAGTATCGAGCCCGCCCGCCCCCCGAACTCCCCATATCGACCGGAAACGGTCACAGGTCGCCGGTCGCGCTCCAGGCGGCGTTCGAGGGCGTCAGGGGCGGGGAGTGCCGTCCCAGCGCCATGTGGTGAGGCGGGGGCGGCCGGGGAGTTCAGCCCGGCCGGTGGCCCACAGGAGGGTGGGCCAAGGGTCCGTGTCGTGGGGAGCGTCCGGGAACAGGCGGGCGAGCACCCGGGCGCAGAGGTCGTCCGGCGGCGTCCAGGCGAGCCCCAGTCCCTCGGCGAGGTCGTGGGTGTGCACGAGGGTCTCCACGATCCCCATCGCTGCGAATCCCTCGGGGTCCGACGCCCCGTACGCGTGGTAGGCGCGGACGTGCGGCGGCCTTGCACGGACCATGGCCACCAGCAGCGCGCCGCTCGCCTCCAGCGCTTCCAGCAGCCCTGCGGGACCCGCCGCACGTTTTGCGTACAAGGCGTTCCCAGGGCCTCCGGGGCGCCGGCTCTCGTACGCGAACGGCACCGAACCGTTCAGAGGCGGCGTCCTGGGACCCAACTGGACCGCGTAGTAGAAGAGGTCGTCGCAGAGATGCTCGACCGTCTCCCAGCAGTCCCACTCCAGCGAGCCCGCCTTGCGCCCCCACGCATCCTCCGGCGCCTCGCGCAGCACATCGACGGCGAGATGCACGGCGCGTTCGAGATCGTCCGCCGTCACGAACGGCGGCACGTCCTGTGAAGATCGCGACATGCCCTGCACCGTAGGCGATGTCCTGCCATGCCCCCACCGCTTTTCCGCGTGAGCAGACGTCCCGCCACAGGGTGCGCCGATCGGGCGCCCGCGGCCCTCCAGTACGGGCGCGGGAACGCTCATCCCATCACAAGGCGGACCGGCCGGCACGGGCCAAGGATCCCACGGTCCGGTACGGCCAATCCGGTGCCGCCGTAAGGGCGAATCGTCCACGGCACGGGACCGGGCGCGTACGAGGGCGCATAAGAGCAGGCCATGGCGGGGACAGGACGATGATCCTCAATGGAACGATGTCAGGGCGTGAGACGCTGATCCTGGCGGGAATGCACACGCGAACGTGAAGCGGCGGCCGAGGGGAAGTATGGAGACGGCGCAGCACCCAGCACAGCCCGACGGGCCGGTCGGCGGCCCCCCGTCACCGCTCCACGAGCAGGTCGAGTCCGCCTACCTCCCCGTGGCGCGGTGGCTGGAACGGCTGGACGACGGGCCGCGGCTGGAGGCGGTCCGCGCCCTGCTGGAGGAGCAGGTGGCCGGGGACTGGTCGGACCTGGCCAAGCTGCTGGTCGACCCCGCCATGCTGACCCGGCCCACCGGCCCGACCGGGACCCTCGCCGTGCCCGCCGTCGACGATCCTCGGGCGCTGTTCTACGAGGACTACCGCCTGGGGCTGATCCCTCCGGCGGATCCGGAGCCCGAACCCGAGCCCGAGCCCGCCGAGCCGGTCACCGGCACCGCCGAGGAGATCGTCCAAGCCGCCCTGGACGCCCCGCACGCCCGCCTGATCCAGGCCCCGCCCGGCCCCGAGCGCACGGCCCTGCTCGCCGACCTCGTCCGCCGCCTGGCCGCCGCGGGCAGGCGCACCCTCCTGCTGTCCGCGGACCGGCCGGACGACCTCCTCGACGCCCTGCAGGACGTTCCGGCGATCGACGCCGACCCCTCCTCCGACGGCCCCGACCCCCTGGACGAACTGGTACGGCTCCGCCGCGAGCTGCTGTGGCTGGAGCAGTGGCCCCGCGACAAGGCCGCCGTCCAGGAGTGCCGCGAGCGCGGTGAACGCCGCCGTACCGAGCTGGCGGACGAGGAGCGGCGGCTGGTCGAGGCGATCGAGGCGGCCGGGGAACGCATCGAGACCGCCGGCCACCGGGCGGCCGAGGCCGTCGAACGCCGCGACCAGTCCGCCGAGGAGCACCGGCAGGCCGCCGAGGAGGCCGAACGCGCCCGTTCCGCCTGGCGGGAGCTACAGGCCGTCGCCGACGCCGCCGCCCGCGAGGCCGAGGAGCGCACCCGCGCCGCCGACGCCGCCGAGGCCCGCCACATGGAGCTGACCGGCCAGGTCCGCTCCTGCGAGCAGGAGCTGCAGGCCGCCCGCGACCGCGAGGCCCAGGTGAAGACCGAGCTGGCGCAGGCCGAGCAGGCCCTCCCGCAGGCCGAACGCGAGACCGAGCAGCTCGCCGCCGCGGCCGCCGAGGCCACCGCCGCCCAGCACGCCAGCTACTACCGGCTGGCCGCCGCCGAGTCCGCGCACTCGGCGGCCAAGCGCAAGCTCAACTGGGGCCAGCGGCTGCACGTGGCGCCGCAGCCCCGCGAGGTGGACGAGGCCCGCCGGCTGGTCAAGTCCCGCAGGCGGGAGGCCGAGGAGACCGCCGAGCGCGCCCGCGTCGCCGTGGAGGCCCACCAGCATGCCGAGGCCCTGCGCGCCGGGCTGGTCCGGTTCATCGAGGGCAGCCGCCATGAGCTGGTCTCCCTGGCCCAGACCCAGGAACGCCTCCGCGAGCGGCTCGCCTCCCTGACCGCCGCCCGCGACACCGCGTACACCGAGATGCAGCGGCTGGCCCGTGAGTCCGCCGGGGCCGTCGACCAGGCCACCGAGACCCTGGCCGCCGCCCGGCACGCCGCCCAGGTCGCCGCCGAGGCCGAGGCCCACGCCGCCGAGGCCCTCCGGGCCGCCGAGACCGCCGCCGCCGAACTGGCCGCCGCCGAGACCGAGGCCGCCGAGGCCCGCGACCGCCTGGCCGCCCTCGAGTCCGACCTGGAACGCCACCGCACCGCCGCCACCGCCGAACTGGCCGACCTGGAGACCGAGCTCACCACGTTCACCGAGGCCGAGGAACGCTCCCGCCGCCACGTCCGGGAGATCTGCGACGCCGACCCCGCCGACGACCTCCTGGCCCGGTGCCGCCAGGAGCACATGACCCGGATCGAGGACCTGTCCTCTCGCCTGGAGGCCACCCTCCTGGTCCACGCCACCTACGAGGGCTTCCCCCAGGGGCCCCACGCCCGGACCACCGTCTTCGACACCCTCCTGGCCTTGGACGCCGACCGGACATCCGACCCCGACCTCCTCGTCGGCGCCGTCCGCACCCACCACTGGATCCTGGTCGCCGATGGCCAGGGCCGCCCCCCGCTCCCCCAGGACGCCGACGACACCCCCGCCCCCGCCCCCGACCGCCTGACCCAGAGCGCCTTCGAACGCTGCCTGACCGCCGCCCCCGCCCTCTGCCACATCCTCACCACCGAGGCGGAAGGCCACCCGGCCGAAGACCCCACCCCACCCACGGACACGGAGCCCTCCCGCCTCCCCACCGACGACACCGCACACGCCCTGCCGCCCGTCTCGCCGAACGTGGCCCCGTCCCCCACGAACGACGACACAGCCGAGCCCTCGCTCGAACCCACCTCGGCAGAGCCCGACACCCCCTCCCCGTCGCCCGAGGCCACACTCCCGCTGCCTGCCGACCCAACCCCCGACACACCAGCAGCGAACCCCGCCCCGCCCACAGAGAACGCCAGCGCAGACACTCCCCACCCGGCCACCACCGATCCCGTCCCCACCCCGGACACCCCCACGGCAGGCAACGCACCCGTCGCCGAAGACCCGCTCCCCACCGCCGACGCCACCCGTGCTCTGCAGATCGTTCCGCCCGACATGGCCCAGCCCGCCCCGGACGGTGACGCGGTCCAGCCCCCGTCCGAGGTCCCCTCGGCAACACCCGACCCCGCCGAGACCCCCCTCCGCCCCTCCGACGCCACGATCCCGCTGTCCACCGTCCCGACCCCGGCAGCGGCCACCGACACGCCCTCGGTGAAAGCCGTCCCACCCACAGAGGGCGACACCGCCCCCAGCACCTCGGCCAGCCCTGACGAAGCCGACGCCACCACCGCCCACCCAGACGGCACCATGGCCGAGGTCCCCACAGCCGACACCCCGGCCATCACGAACGGCGGCACGCTCGAGGCGAGCGACGGCACCACCAAACCGCTGCCCCCCGCCCCACCCCTCAGCGGCACCACGACCACCGGCCCGTCCCCCCAGGCCACGCCGCAGCCGGAAGACGAGGCCACCGGCACGGAGACCAGGACACCCGCAAACACCGAACCGACTGCCGACGCACCGGCCCGCCACCCCGAAGACAGCACATCCCTCGGGGGCACGGCGACACCGACGACGGATGCGGTCACCGGAATGGACGTTCCAAGCCCAGCGCCCGCCGACGAAGACGGCGACGCCAAGGCAGCGCCCCCAGTGCCCCCGTCAGGGAGTGACGCGGCCACCGACGCGGCTGCCGGTGCCGAGGGCGAGCGAGGCGGTTCCGTTGTGTCGGCGCAGGCGGACGGTGCCGGTGACCGGGCCGAGGGCTCGGGGTGGGTCGGGCCTGAGGACGCGACCCGGCCGTTGAAGGTCGTTCGGGAAAAGGACTAGCCGCCCGGGGCGTTCAGGGGGTCTTGGGGCGGTGGCGGTCGTAGTGGCGGGCCACGCGGGCTCGGTTGCCGCAGCGGGGGGAGCACCACTCGCGGCGAGGGTGGTTCTTGAGGAAGAACAGGATGCAGCCGGTTCTGCCGCAGGCGCGCAGGGCGGTGCGGCGGGAGCCGCCCAGGATCTCGATGGCGGAGCGGGCGATGGCGGCCAGGGCGGCGTCGACGGGGGGCGCGGTGGTCCTGGGGGTGACGGCGGGGGCGTCGCCGGACCAGGACAGGTGGGGCCAGGCAGGGGCCAGGGCGGCGGTCTCGTTGAGGTGGTCGATCAGGTCGGCGGCCGGGGGGTGGCCGTCGACCACGGCGCGGTTGCAGGCGCGGATGGTGTCGCGGAGGCGGACGAAGGCGGGCAGGTGGGCCGGGGTCAGGGCGGCGACGGCGGCTTCGGCGACGCCGGGGTCGAAGGCGTCGGCATGGTCGCGTAGCCAGGCGGCCAGGTGGCCCGGCTCGGCCAGGCCCTCCTGGGGGGTGCCGCGCACGGCATAGCGGGTGTTGCCGAACTCGATGGCCAGGGGCTCTCCCAGCGCCGGGGCACCGCCGTCCGTCAGACCGTCCTTCTCCACGACCACCTTTCTATGGTGTCAGCTCCGCCACGGGTGGGTTGAAGCGGTGATACTCGCCGAACCGCCAGTGCAGGGCGAGCGCCCCCGGGATGGACACCACCCGGTCGATCTCGAAGTCCACCATCTGCCGTGCGCCCGGCACCGAGGCGGCGCGGCCGGGGTCGAAGTCCACGCGGGCGCGGCCGGTCAGGTGGAGGGTGTCGCCCCGTTCCCAGTCGATGAACAGCAGACCGGCGGCCGGGTTCAGCTCCAGGTTGCCGAGCGTCATGTACATGCCGTTCCCCACGTACTCGGGCCAGGTCAGCCGGTCGGTCCCGGTCACCTGGACGAAACCGGGGTTGCCGCCACGGTGCGAGACGTCGGTGCCGTGCCCCGGCGCATGGGTGGCGATGAAGAACGTGTCCGCCCGCGCGACGGCCTCCCGCTGCGCCGTGGTGAGCGAACGCCCCGTCACGGGCTCGCCCGGAACACGAGGCGGAACGTCCTCGACGATGTGGCGGGTCTGGATGTACTTGGGGCAGTTGGAGTACACCTGCTCGGTCCGGACGACGAGGCGGTCGCCGTCACGGCGCGCGACGCCGTTGGCCCGCATGCGGCGACGGGTGGGCGGCTCGATGGCGATCAGGCCGATGTCGTGCTCGTCCTCGTAGTGGACGGACACCAGCCGGGGCAGCGCGTCGATGACGATGCGCCGGTCCCCCGGCCCGGTCGTGACGAATCCGGCCGGGCCGGTGACCGCGTCGGCCCACACGGTGCCGTCGTCGGCGGCGGTGCCCACGGCGATCAGCCGCTGCCGGCGCAGGAAGCCCGCGGCGACCTCCGGGATCGCGGCGCGGGTGCCCGCCGATCCCCAGCCGTCACGGGTCACGCCGTTGCGCCGCTGCACGGCGATCTCTCCGGGGTGGCCCGAGTGGTATGCCATGGTCGTTCCCTCCGCCGATTCCGGACCGTTCGGCGATCGTCTAGAAGAAGCCGCAGGTGGGGGCCGTTCCGGAGGGGGCGGGCCGGTCCTCGGCGCCGGACGGGGCGTAGATCTCCAGCCGGATGCCGTCGGGGTCGGTGAAGAACACCCCGCCCGAGCCGGCGCCCTCGCCGTGCGCCACGACCCCCTCGTGGAGGAACGTCGCGCCCAGTTCGCGCAGGGCCTGTTCGGCGCGGCGGACGGCGGCCATGTCGGGCACCCGGAAGGCCAGGTGGTGCAGGCCCGGCAGGCCGGTCGGGAAGCGGCCCTCGCTCTGCTCCCACAGCGTGATCAGCAGGGTGCCGTCGTGGCCGAGGAACGCGAAGCGGCGGCCGGTCTCGTGCGACTCGTTCAGCACCTCCAGTCCCAGGGCGGCCCGGTAGAAGGCGACCGAGCGGTCCAGGTCGGTGACGTTGACGCCGACGTGGCCGGTGGTCGGCGCGGTCGTGACTGCGGTGGCCCCCATGGAGCCCTCCTAACGGTAGGAACGCATTGCAAACGTTAGACAGGATGCCACAGGTTTCTAACGAAGGGAAGGCGGTACATGCGTTAGCAGTCACGGGCATGATTCGTACGAAAATCCCGTACGGACGGAATAAGCGGTCGATCTTGGGCGTTCGCACCGGACGGGCCGACGGCCCACGCGACCTACAGGGAGGGATCCGATGAACGGCAACAGCAGCATTCTCCGGCCGAGGACCACCGACGAGCGCCGTCCGATCAGGTCCCATTCGCTGCGGGCGCTGGCGGTGGCCGCCCGGCTGGAACGCCGCGGCCTGGCCGCGGAGGCGCCGCCCGGCCGCCCCGAGGGCGACCCCGCGCCCGCGGCGGCCTGAGCAGTCCACCTCGGCCCGCCGGACGTCACGATGAGCGGCCGGGCGACCACAGACGGTCGCCCGGTCGTTCGCCGTCCGGCACGGGCCCGCCCGCAATGCCCATAAGGTGAAGCCCGGCACAGTGTTGCGCCCGAGCCCCCTGTGACGAGAGAGACCACCGTGACGGACCGGACCACGCCCGACGCCCGCCCTCTGCGCGCCGGGGATCCCGCCCGCCTGGGCGCGTACGAGATCCTCGGCCGGCTGGGCGAGGGCGGTCAGGGCTCGGTCTACCTGGGCCGGCCGGCGGGCGGGATGGCCCCCGGCGACGGGTTCGTGGCGATCAAGCTGCTGCACGCCGGGCTGACCTCCGACCCGAACGCCCGCGGCCGGTTCGTCCGCGAACTGGAGGTCGCCAAGCGGGTCGCCCGGTTCTGCACCGCGCAGATCCTGGACGCCGACGTGGAGGGCGACCAGCCGTACATCGTCAGCGAGTACGTGCCCGGCAGGTCGCTGTTCCGGCAGGTGATGGAGGAGGGGCCGCGCACCGGCGGCGCCCTGGAACGGCTGGCGATCAGCACGCTGACCGCGCTCACCGCCATCCACCGGGCCGGCATCGTGCACCGCGACTTCAAGCCGCACAACGTCATGCTGGGCCCGGACGGCCCGCGGGTGATCGACTTCGGCGTGGCGCGGGCGCTGGGCGCGGCCGGGGAGACGCAGAACGTCGGCACCCCCGCGTACATGTCGCCCGAGCAGTTCAGGGGCGAGCCGATCGGGCCGCCCACCGACATGTTCGCCTGGGGCACCACCATGGTGTTCGCCGCGACCGGCCGTCCCGCGTTCGGGAACGACGACCTGGCCGCGGTCATGCACCGCATCCTCACCGGCGAGCCCGACCTGGGGAACCTGTCCGAGCCGCTGCGCGGCGTCGTCACCGCCTGCCTGTCCAAGGACCCGGCCCGGCGCCCCACCGCCCGTCAGGCGCAGGAGCTCCTGGTCGGCTCCAACAACGCCGCCCCGTACGACATCCCCGGTGCTCTCCAGGCTCCACCGCAGCCCATCGACCCCGACGCAGGCGACACCCCGCGCATCCCGTCGCCCCCGCACGCCCCGGAGGGCAACACCCCGGCCTCACCCGCCGGCAGCCCCGGTGCGAGCAGCGACACCCCACCGTTCGCCTCGCCCCCATACGCCCCCAGCCCCGCCCCGGAACGCAACACCCCAGCCCCACCCGGCGGCGCCCCCGGTATGGGCGGCGACACCCCGCCGTTCGCCTCGGCCGCGACCGTGCCTCCGTACGCCTCCGCAGCAGGGGGCAACCCGCCGCCGTCCGCGTACGCCCCGGTCACGGGCGCGGCGGGTGCTCCGCCTCAGAGTGGGCGGCAGCGCGGCAGGCTGGTGCCGGCGGTGGCCGCCGCCGCGGTGACGGCGCTGGTCGTGGGGGTGTCGGTATGGGCCGCCACCCGGTCCGGCGGCGACGGGGCCGCGGCCTCGGGCACCGACGTGGTCGCGAACGGTCCCGGCACCACCCAGAGCGGCGACCCGAACGCCCCCGGCGGACCGGGGAGCGCCGCGCCCGGCAAGCGCCGCTCCCCCAGCACATCCGGCAAACCGACCGGCTCGGCCAAGCCCAAGAACGGCACCCCGTCCCCGACCGGCCGGCCCAGCGGAGGCACCGGCGGGGGCGGCGCCACCCAGCCCGAGCGCCCCAACCCCTACAGCCCCCAGCAGGTGTGCAACTCCGGCGGCCACGGCGGCGGGTACTACGTCCAGCGGTCCAGCAGCTTCCCCGGCGGCACCGTCTACCAGCTCTACAACGGCTCCGGCTACAACTGCGCCGTCACGATCAAGACCAGGAACGTCGGCAAGGCCACCAAGGTCTGGACCAGGATCGAGGCCCAGAACGGGGGCGGCGACAGCGACAGCGGCTCCTTCCAGTACTACGCCGGCCCGGTCTACGTCTCCGCCAAGGGCGTCTGCGTCCGCTACTCCGGCGGCACCTCCACCGGCAGCGCCGGCGCCCCCTGGGGCAACTGCGGCTGACCCGTCACGGACACCACGACCCCGCCGGAACGGGACGTCCACGGCGGGGTCGGGGGCGGTCGGCGGAGGTCAGTTGGGAGCGATCAGATGGTCGAAGTCACCGTCCTTGGCGCCGAGGATCAGCGCCTCGATCTCGGGACGTGAGTAGATCAGTGCCGGGCCCTCGGGGAACCGGCTGTTGCGCATCGCCACGCTCCCGCCGGGGAGCTCGGCGACCTCGACGCAGTTGCCCTGGGAGTTGCTGCGCCGGGACTTGTGCCACCGGGCGCCGTGCAGCTCGGCGGCGGGCATTCCGTTGTAGGTCTTGAGCATCTAAGTCTTCCTGAGAAGTTCGTCGAGCATCTCGACGGTGCGCTCGGGGGTCTCGCTGTCGACGCACAGGCGTTCCATCGCCTGCAGGTAGGCGTCGACGTCGTCGCGCTTGTCCAGGTAGAGGGCCCCGACGAGGTTCTCGACGTACACCACGTCCGGCAGGTCCGGCTCGGGAAACCGCAGGATGGAGAACGCCCCGCCCTCGGCGGCGTGCCCGCCGAACCGGAACGGCATCACCTGGATGGTGACGTTGGGCAGTTTCGACATCGCGATCAGATGTTCGAACTGCCCCCGCATCACCTCGGGGCCGCCGATCCGCCGCATGAGCGCGGCCTCGTCCAGCACCGCCCACAGCCGGGGGCCGTTCTGGGCGTGCAGCCGCCGGGCCCGCTGCATGCGCACCGTGACGCGACTTTCGATCTCGTCCTCGGTGGCGCCCGCGTTGCCCAGCCGGATCACCGCCCGCGCGTAGTCCTCCGACTGCAGCAGGCCGGGCACGAACTGGCACTCGTACGTCCGGATCATGGCGGCGGCCTCCTCCAGGCCGACATAGGCCTGGAACCACCTGGGCAGCACGTCGTTGTACCGGTGCCACCATCCCGGTGTCTTGGCATCCCGCGCCAGCTGCAACAACGCCTCCCGCTCCGCCTCGTCGGTGACGTCGTACAGCGTGAGCAGGTCGGCCACGTCTCGCTCTTTGAAACTGACCCGCCCCAGCTCCAGACGGCTGATCTTCGACTCCGACGCGCGGATGACGTACCCGGCCTCCGCGCGGGTCACGCCCTTGGCCTCGCGCAGCCTGCGCAGCTGCGAACCCAGCAGGATCCGACGGACCGTGGACCCTGCGCCCGGCGTCTCCGGAGTCACGCCCAACCTCCCGCTAGATGGCGGACAGCGCACTAAGTGTGCCACTGCAGTGTCCTCTCCGCGCGATCCCTCCGATCTTGAACGGGCCCCCGGCTCGCACGGGCTCAATGAACTCGCATGAGTCGGATGCACGTGCATCGGGCCTTGCATTCGCACGCTACGATGCGCAGGATAACGCACGGGACTTCCGAGCAACTCGGGCTGCACATCGAGATCGGACTGCGGGGTCTGGGGATGACGTCACGCCAGGTACGCGAGGAACCGCGATGGGGCTGGTCTCCCCTCGTGACGGCCGGTCGGCCGCCGGCCGGAAGGTGCGGGCACGGCGCCCGCCCGCCCGGTGCGACCCCGGTGCCGGAGTCCCTCCATCTGCCCCCCGACCTCGACCGCGCACTCGGCCTGCTGATGGCCGACGCCCCCGGAACGGTCGCGCTGACCGTCCGCCCCGACCCCGAAGCCGTCACCGAGGCCCGTCACTTCGTCACCGGCAGACTCGACGACTGGGACCTCGGCGCCCTCACCGACGACGTGGCCCTGGTCGTCACCGAACTGGTCACCAACGCCCTCCGGCACAGCCTCCCCGCCTGCGCCGGCCTGCTCCCCCCGACCGCCGTCCCCGGCGCCATCCAGCTCCGTCTCCTGCCCGGCCGGTCCGCGGGCACCCCCTGGCTGCTGTGCGGCATCCTCGACGGCACCCGCCAGGGCCCCCAGCGCAAGGAACCCGACTACATCGCCGAGACCGGCCGCGGCCTGCACCTGGTCGACTCGTTCACCCACCGCTGGGGCTGGCGCGGCCTGCCCCACGGCAAGGTCGTCTGGGCGCTGTTCCAGATCCCCTAGCCGTCGCGGCGGCGGGGAGGAGAATCGAAGACATGTGCCGCAGCATCAAGACGCTCCGCCCGCCGTTCACCGACCAGCCCACCGACGAGGACGTGCGCGCCGCCGCCCTGCAGTACGTGCGCAAGGTGTCCGGTTTCCGCACCCCCGCCGCCCACAACGCCGAGGCGTTCGACCGCGCCGTCGAGCAGATCGCCGCGGCCACCGCCGAACTGCTCGGCTCCCTACGGGTACGGGGCTCCGCCCCGCGCTGAGACCGACCCGGCGCACCGCGTTCCGGCGCCCGGCCGGATAGGTTCCGCCCGCCTGGGTATGGACAGCATCCGGTCGGCAGGACCCACCGGCCGAACCCGCCCCCAGAGACGAAAGCGCAGGATTATCCGTGGAATTCGCGGTTGAGCATCGCGTCGAGCAGGACGTCACCGTGGTCAAGGTGACCGGGGAACTCGACGTCTTCAGCAGCCCCCGGCTGCGCGAGAAACTGCTCGACGTCATCGACACCGGCCCCGTCCGCCTCGTGGTGGACCTCAGCGACGTCACCTTCCTGGACTCCACCGGCCTCGGCGTACTGGTCGGCATCTACCACCGCCTGCGCGCCCGCAACGGCACCATGTCGTTCGTCGGCGCCAACGACCGGGTCCGCCGGGTCTTCCACGTCACCCAGCTCACCAAGATCTTCGTCCTGTACGACGACCTCGACGAGGCCCTGGCGGCAGAACGCGGCGTCACTCGTTGATCGTGTGGGGGGACGACCCCCCACACCCCCCGCGGCGGATCCGCGCATCCTCGCCGGCCCGTCCTGCGCTCGCCCGGGGCTCGCTCCGGACGGGCCGGCTGCGGTGCCCGGACCGCCCAGGTGAACCGCCGCTCCGCTGGAGCTCCGCGGCGGTTCACCTGTAAGAGGTCGTCCCACGTCGCCGTGGAAGTTCTGGGGGCGCCGCCCCCAGACCCCCGTCCCGATTTCCGTTTCGATGGGGTTCGAGGTCCGTGACGGCGGTGCCGTGCTCGGGGCGGGTACGGTGAGCAGGAAGAATCAAGGGGTTATGCCGGCCTGCCGTCGTACGGGGGGCGGTCGTCGCGGGTGCGGGCATCGACGGGACGGGAGCGCTTCGTGGCTGAACAGCCGCTGCATGAGCACACGCTCGGCAATGGGCTGCGGGTGGTGGTCTGCGAGGACCACGTGGTGCCGCTGGCCGCCGTGAACATCTGGTACGCGGTGGGGTCGCGGCACGAGCAGACCGGGGTGGACGGCAAGAGCCGGACCGGGCTCGCGCACCTGTTCGAGCATCTGATGTTCCAGGGGTCGGCGAACGTGGCGGAAGGCGAGCACGCGGCCCTGTTGGAGAGCGCCGGGGCGACGTTCAACGCCAGCACCTCGTTCGAGCGCACCAACTACTACGAGACCGTCCCGGTGAGCCACCTGGAGCTGGCGCTGTGGCTGGAGGCGGACCGGATGGGGACGCTGCCGGCCGCGCTGACCCAGGCCAACCTGGACAACCAGCGGGACGTGGTCAAGAACGAGCGCCGCCAGCGGTACGACAACCAGCCGTACGGGACGGCGTTCGAGCGGCTGTGCCGGCTGACGTTCCCGCCCGGGCACCCGTACGCGCACACCCCGATCGGCTCGATGGAGGACCTGGACGCCACCACCATCGAGGACTGCGTGGAGTTCTTCCGCACCTGGTACGCGCCCGGCAACGCGGTGCTGTCGGTGGTCGGCGACGTCGACCCCGGGGCGGTGATCGAGATGGCCGAGCGGTATTTCGGGGCCATCCCCGCCGGGCCCGCCGCGCCGCCCGCCCGGCCCGGGGGGCTGGAGCCGCTGACCGAGGTGCGGCTGGAGGAGGTGGACGAGGAGGTCCCCTCGCCCGCCTACTTCGCGATGCTGCCGCTGCCGGTCGACGGCGGATCGGAGATCGAGGCCGCCGAGCTGGCCGTGGAGATCATCGGCGGCGGGACCGGGTCGCGGTTGTACGACCGGATGGTGCGCCGCGACCAGATCGCCACCGAGGTGTGGACCGGGGTGACCCGGATGGTCGGCGGGCCGTCGCTGGCCATCGTGGAGGCGGTCGGGCCCGACCCGGCCAAGATCGCCGAGGTGCTGGACGAGGAGCTGGCCCGGTTCGCCGCCGAGGGCCCCACCGAGGACGAGACGGCGCGGGCCACCGCGCAGGCCGAGCGGGGCCTGCTGGAGCGCACCGAGACGGTGACCGGGCTGGCCAACGCGCTGTCGGCGAACGCCACCCAGTTCGGCGACCCGGCCCGGACGTTCACCGCCGCCGCGCGGGCCGCCGCGGTGACCGCCGAGGAGATCAAGGACGCGGCGCGGCGCTGGCTGGCCCCCGGCGCCCGCACGGCACTCAGCTACGGAGGCGCCCGGTGACGACCCTCATCCCCGACTTCCCCGCCCGTCCGGTGCCGGGACCGATCCCGCCGTGGCCGTTCCCGGCCGGGGTGACCGGTCAGATCCCCGGCGGGCCGGCCACGCTGCGCTGCGACCTGCCGGGACGGCGGCTGGCGGCGGTCCGGCTGGTGCTGGACGCCGGGGCGGGCCGCGAGCCGGCCGGTCAGGACGGGGTGGCCACGCTGGCCGCGCACGCCCTGCTGGAGGGCACCGAGCCGGGCGGCGGGACCGCGCTGGCCGCCGCGTTCGAACGGCTGGGCGCCAGCCTGTACGCCACCGCCGACCTGACCTCGCTGCGGATCGCGCTGGACGCCCCCGCGACCCGGCTGGGCGCCGCGCTGGAGCTGCTGTCGGACGTGGTGCGCCGGCCCGCCCTCGACGACGCCGACGTCAAGCGGCTGGTCCGGGAACGGCTGGAGGAGATCGCCCAGGAGGACGCCGACCCCGGCGCGCGGGCGATGCGCGAGCTGCGGGCCCGGCTGTTCCCCGCGGGCAGCCGCCCGGCCCGGCCCACCGGCGGGTCGCCGGACACGGTCAAGGAGCTGACCGGCGAGCAGGTGCGGGCGTTCTACTCGGCGGTGGCGCCGGCCGAGGGCACCGCGGTGATCACCGGGGACCTGGCCGGGCTGGACGCCGAGGCGATGCTGGCCGAGGCGTTCGGCGGCTGGCGGGCGACCGGGAGCCCGCTGGCCCCGCCGGACACCGCGGCGCCCACCCCGGGGCCGCGGCTGGTGATCGTGGACCGGCCCGGCTCGGTGCAGACGTACCTGTCGTTCGGGCACGGGGTGCCGCCCCGGTCGCACCCGGACTGGCCGCTGCTGGCGGTCGCCTGCCACGTGCTGGGCGGCGGGCTGACCTCCCGGCTGAACGCGCTGCTGCGCGAGGAGAAGGGCTACACCTACGGAATGCGCGCGGGGTTGCTGCGGATGCGGCACTGCGGGGTGTTCGTGGCGCAGGGCTCGGTGCACACCGAGGTGACCGCCGACGCGGTGACCGACGCGCTGGGCGCGCTGCGCAGCATGCTCGACGGGGTCGGCGAGGCCGAGTGCCGGGCCTCGGTGAGCGCGCTGGCCGACCGGGCGCCCGCCGACTACGAGACCGCGCGGTCGGTGGCCGCCGAGTTCGCCGACGCGGCGTCCGCCGGGCTGGGCCCCGACTACCCGCGCCGCTACCTGGACGACCTGCGGGCGGCGACCGCCGACGAGGTGGCCCGGGCGTACGCCGAGCACGTCCGCCAGGACGCCCTCACCGTGATCGCGGTGGGCGACGCGGCGCAGATCCGCGGCCCGCTGGAGGATCTCGGGCACACCGAGATCACCGTCGTGGAGGGCTGACCGGGCGGCCTGTCCCGGACATCTGCCGTGCGGGACCGTGCCGGTGCGGTGAGCTGCGGTTAGGGTCGTCTCGCAGCCCTGCCTCGAGGAGCGGTATGTCGACCTGGATCCTGATCCTGCTGTGCCTGGCCGTCGCCGGGCGGGAACTCTACCTGGCGTTCGACCGCAGGCTGCCGCAGGCGCAGGAGGAGATCCGCCGGCTGCGCGCCCGGGTCGACGAGCTGGAACGGCGGCCGGACACGGCGACCGTGCCCGAGGAGGAGCCCGAGGACGAACCCGAGCCGCAGGCCGGGCCGCTGACCCGGGGGACGCCGCCGCGCCCGGCCCGGGCCAGGGCCACCGCGGCGGCCGCGGTGTCGGCGGCGCTGACCCGGCGGCTGGAACGCGAGCTGGCCGAGACCACGGCCCGGCTGGCGGCGCTGGAGCACCAGGTCCGGGCGGCCCGCGAGGCCGAGGCCGCCCGGGCGGCGGCGCTGGACGGCGTCGAGCAGACCGTCGGCGCCCTGCACCGCGAGATGATCGAGCGGCTGGAGCGCGCCGACGACACCGCCCGGGGCCTGCTGTACGCCGAGGAGGCGGCCACCGAGCCGCTGCTGACGGACGCCTACGAGCACTGCGTGGCCAAGGCGGGCCTGCGCGTCCGCGCCAAGGAACCGGTCCCCGGCGCCCCCTGGTGGACCGGCTACCTGCTGTCCGGCGCGGACCCGGAGGAGGTCGCGCCCCGCCTGGTGGCGCAGGCCCGCTTCCTGCCGGACCCGGCCGGCGCCTCCCCCCTGTCCGCGCTGCTCACCGAACTGGCCGCGCTGGACGGCACCGGCCTCGCCCGCATCGGCGCGTTCGCCGCCGTCCGCACCCGCGACGCCCTCCTGTGCGGCATCCTCACCGACGCCCCCGACACCACCGACCCGGTGGAACTGGCCGCCCACCTGGAAGGCCACGCCACGACCCTGCGCTGGGACCCGGCCCGGTTCGCCGCCGCGGTCCGCTGAGACGGCCCGGTCAGGGCCGCAGCAGGCGGGCCGCCGCCTGGCCGGTCGCCGGGTCCTCGTCGATCAGGAAGCCCAGCGGGCACCAGGGACGCCGGTCCGCGTCCAGATGGATCACCAGCCCCAGGCCCAGCCCGGGGTCGATGCAGCCGACGTGGCGCAGGCCGCGGAGTTCCCGTCTGGTCTGCTCCCAGGTCGCCGGGGTCCGGGGGTCGTACAGCGCCGTGGTCACCGTCCGGCACGCGTACCGCCACAGGGCCGCCGCGTCCAGCACCCGGACGCCCGCCTCGCGCAGGTCGGCGACGATCACCACACCGGCGTCCGGCCCCTCGGCGGCCTCGCCCGCGGCCTCCGGCCCGATCGGCTCGTCGTTCGGCCGCGCCGGGCCGCCGAACGGCCGGTACAGCGACCGGGGGTTCAGCGTGTCGATCACCAGGACCCCGTGATGCCGCTGGCGGAACCCGGCCCGCCCACCGGAGCGGACGCCCAGCGCCGTCCACCCCTCCGCGTCCCCGCGCGCGGCGTCACCGCCCAGAACCCCCACCCGCGCCCCGGCGAACCGCGCGCTGAGGTCCAGCACCAGCCCCGAGGCGTCGGCCCACACCGGGAACGGCGCCTCCGGATACGCGTACGCCGGGTCCGTCCCGTCCCCCAGCGCCTCGTCGACCCGGAGCGTGAGCGCCCCGCGCACGCCCGTTCCCGCGAACACCCCATCGGCGACCACCAGCATCGCCTTCCAGGTGTCCCCGCCCACGAACGCCCGCAGAAAGTCCCCCGAGGGCCGCGCCGCCTCGTCCTCGGCCGCGAACGCTCCCTCCAAGTCCCCTGAGGACCGCTCCGCCTCATGTCCCGGCGTGTCCTCCGTCGGCTCAGCCGACAGCCCACCCGGCTTCTCCCCCGGCACAGGCCGTACGCCCACCACCGCGGACTCGTCATCGGCCACCCGGCCGGGCGAGGGCGCGACCTCGGCTGATCCGGCGGGCACCCCGCGTGTGCTCTCCTCCGGGGCGGGCCCGGCGTCGACCACCGCAGGCTCGGCGTCAACCGGCCGAGCGTGCGAGGGCGTGGCCTCGGGTGGTCCGGCGGGCAAATCGCGCGCGTTCTCCCCCGGCACGGGCTCGGTGTCCGGAGGCTCCTCCGTCGTCCGGGTGGGCTCGGGGGCCGGGGCGTCTCGGGTGTCGGTGGGCGTCCGGGGCCGGGCCGGTGTCGTGGCGGCGGGACCCAGCGGGGCGACCTTGACGTCGTCCGGGGAGCTTGCGGCTGCCGGGCGGTCGGGTGAGGGGTCGTTCTCGGTGACCGGGGCCCAGTCCTGCGCCGGTTCGGGGGGCGCGGGGGGCCGGTCGGCTGGGTCCGGGGTCGGAGGGCCGCCCATGTTCATGGTGTCGATCGTCGGGGCCGGCCGGCGGGATCGCAAGTCGAACGGTGCACGAGCGGCCCGCCGTCCGCACTCGGGCCAGAAAACGGCCTTGTAAAGACATTGGCGAAAAAGAGCCACAATCCGGGCGGCACCGGACGCCAGTTCCGGCCAGGGGCCGTGGCATCGCCGAACGCTCTACCACCTCGGCGGGCGCTCAGCACACACCAATGGCCACAAGCGGCAATTGTCACTATTCGCACATTGACACCCCAAGCCCCCCGGCAGATGATCGCCCCGCCCCCATTCGTCCCGGCCCTGGGAGGCGCGATGACGCGCAGGCACTTCCGGAAACGAACACCCACCATCCTCGTCGCCGCGGCGGCGCTCCTGGCCGGAGTGCTGACCGCGCCCGCCCAGGCGAGCCCGCGACCGGGCACCGCCGACCAGCGGGTGGACGTCTACACCGGCGACCTGTCCGCCGAGCAGATCAAGGCCCTGCAGGCGGCCGGCGTCGACCACGCCGAGACCCTGGTCACCCGGGGCGCCCGCGCCCGTGACCCGCGGGTCCGGGTGGAGCTGACGCTGACCGGCGTACAGGCCCGCGACCTGGCCAGGCGCGGCATCAAGCTGCAGCCCAAGAAGGTCGACGGGCAGACCGTCGCGCAGCGGTCGGCCAAGCAGCAGGAGAAGGTCTTCCGCCCCTACAGCGGCGAGGGCAACATCCGCGAGGAACTGCTGCAGGTCGCCCAGGACCACCCCAACATCGCCAAGGCCGTCGACATCGGCCGCAGCGTCCAGGGCAAGCCGATCACCGCCGTGCGGGTCAGCAAGAACGTCGCCACCCTCAGGGACCGGCAGCGGCCCGCCGTGGTCTACCAGGCCACCCAGCACGCCCGTGAGTGGATCACCCCCGAGATGGTCCGCCGGCTGCTGCACCACTACGTGAACGGCTACGGCACCGACCCCGAGCTCACCCGGATCATCGACACCACCGACCTGTGGTTCATCCCGGTGATCAACGTGGACGGCTACGACCACACGTTCACCCCGGGCAACCGGCTGTGGCGCAAGAACCTGCGCGACAACGACGGCGACGGGAAGATCACCGCCCAGGACGGCGTCGACCTGAACCGCAACTTCCCCTACAAGTGGGGCTACGACAACGAGGGCTCCTCCCCCCTCCGCACCAGCGAGACCTACCGCGGCCCCTCGCCCGCCTCGGAGCCGGAGACCCAGGCCCAGATCAGGCTGTTCGAGCGGATCCGGCCCAAGTACGCCATCAACTGGCACTCGGCCGCCCAGCTGCTGCTGTACGGGGTGGGCTGGCAGGCCCTCACCTCCAGCCCGGACGACCTGATCCACAAGGCGATCCTGGGCGACATCGACACCCCCGCCGTCCCCGGCTACATCCCGCAGCTCGGGGCGCAGCTCTACACCACCAACGGCGAGACCGACGGGCACATGGAGGAGACCTTCGGCACGCTGACGCACACGCCGGAGATGTCCACCTGTGAGGTCGCCGCCGCCTCCGACCCGGACGACGCCTGGGAGCCGGGCGACTGCGGCAGCGGCTTCGAGTTCCCCGACGACGAGAAGCTGATCGCGGCGGAGGCCGCCAAGAACTACCGGTACGCCGTCGACGTCGCCAAGTCGGCGCACAACCCCGACCACCCGTACTCGCCGGTCGGCCGGACCGTGCCCGACTTCGACCCCGACGAGTTCGCCGTCTCCTACGGCGACCGCCAGCAGGCCGCGTCGGTGATCCGCCGTTCGCTGCGGGACAAGCGGATGCACTACCGCGTCAACGGCGGCCGGGTCCGCACCGCCGACGTCCGCGAGTGGCAGGGCGGCGAGCGGTACGGCGACGACGGCACCCACTACTTCGCCGAGTACCGCGGCGTCGTCGGCGGCCAGCGGCCCGGCGACAAGGTCGAGGTGTGGTTCTCCGGCGTCAAGCCCGGCAAGGGCAGGGTCTCCAGCGGGCACTTCACCTACCGGGTCCGCGACGACCAGGACGCGCGGGTGCTGGTCCTGGCCGACGAGGACTACAAGGGCGTCAACCCGACCTACCCGGCCGGGACGAACGCGCCCCGCTACGCCCAGCAGTACGTCGACGCCATCAGGGCCAACAAGATCAAGTCGGTGGTCTGGGACGTCGACGAGGACGGCGTGCCGCACGACCTCGGCGTGCTCGGCCACTTCGACGCGGTGGTGTGGTACCTGGGCGACAACCGGCTCACCCAGGACGCCGCCGACGAGCCGGTGAACTCGGTGATCGGCCCGTTCCCCGACTCGCAGGTCGCCGACCGCGCCAAGGACCTGGTGCTCAACGTCCGGTCGTACCTCAACGAGGGCGGCAGGCTGCTGCACACCGGCGAGACCACCAGCTACTTCGGCCCGCTGCGCGGCGCCAACGGCGGCGGCATCTACTACGGCCTGAAGGGGCACCCGGAACGGCCGTGCTTCCTGTCCAGCAGCTTCCGCGACGACTGTGAACTGCTGTCGGACGACTTCGTGCAGTACTACCTGGGCGCCTACGACCGCGCGGTGGTGGGCTCGCCGACCGGGTTCACCGGCGAGGGCAGCCCCTTCGACGGGACGAACGCCGGCCTGGCGGGCACCTCCACCAACCCGCTGAACGAGGCGGGCGGCTTCCAGGTCACCAGCACGGTGCTGCCGACCGGCGAGTTCCCGCAGTTCCGCAGCTGGAAGGCCGGTGACTACGTCGGCGCGGCCGGGCCGTACGAGCCGGTCGAGGGCTCGTGGTACGTCGCCGGCACCCACCAGGACGCCCTGTACCGGCGGCTGACCCGCACGATCGACCTGACCTCGGTGACCGCCGAGCAGGCCCCGGCCCTGCAGGCGCAGCTGTCGTTCAGCCTGGAGACCGGGTACGACCACGTGATCGTCGAGGCCCGCACCGAGGGCGGCGACGACTGGACGACGCTGCCCGACAAGAACGGGCGGACCTCCTCGGACGTGCCGACCGAGTGCGAAGGGGAGTTCCTGCTGGAGATGCACCCGCATCTGACGCACTACATCACCGGCGGCAACCCGTGCTCGCCCACCGGCTCCACCGGCCGCTGGAACTCCTTCACCGGGGAGTCCGGAGGCTGGGTGCCGGCCGCCTTCGACCTGTCGGCCTACGCCGGCAAGAAGGTGGAGGTGTCGATCGCGTACGTGAGCGACCCGTTCACCGGCGGGACCGGGCTGTTCATCGACGACACCAAGGTCACCACCACGGCCGGGCAGCTCGACGCCGAGGGCTTCGAGTCCGGGCTGGGCCCGTGGACGATCGCCGGGGCGCCGGAGGGCAGCCCGGGCAACGCCGCGGAGTTCGTCCGCTCCGAGGCGATGATCGACTCGGTGTCGGCGGTGGTCACCGGTGACACCGTGCTGCTGGGCTTCGGCCTCGAGCAGGTCGGCACGCCGGCCGCCCGCAACGCGCTGATCGGCCGCGCGCTGCGGCACCTGCTGCGCTGATCCCCGGCTGATCGCGGTGGTCCGGGGGTCGCCCCCCCGGACCACCGGAGAGGACCCCGAGGGCCCCGGCCGCCTCCACCGGCCGGGGCCCTCGGCCGTTCTAGCGGTACGCCGTGTACGGAACGGGCGGCGGGTCGCGGTCCAGCAGCCTCAGCCGCTGCACGGCCACCACCATCGAGTGGAAGAACCCGCCGAACCACATCAGGAACAGGTAGCCGGCGGCGACCCCGTCCAGCGGATGGGTCTCCTCGGGGATCGACACGATCAGGCCGAGCAGCCCGACCGACAGCAGCATGTAGACCACGGCGGACGCCAGCCAGCCCTTGTTCTGGTGCCGCAGGCCCACGTACAGGAACCCGATCCAGTTGAAGAACCCCAGGCCGAGCGCGCTCGGCAGCGTCCACAGCAGATGCCGCAGCAGCCGGCCGAAACTCCGCTGCGGCCGGGCCGCGCCCGCGGGCATCGTTCCGGGCACGTGCTGCGGGTATCCGCCGTAGGCCCCGCCATGGCCGGCGGTGGACGCGGCGCTGTAGGCGGCGTACGGGTTCTGGGGGGCGGCCGTCGAGGCGGTCGTGCCCGACAGCCGGACCAGGATCCGCGCGTAGGTGTGGATCGCGCTGGAGGCCCCGCCCACCGGGTCGATGTCGCCCAGCCGCGTCGCCTCCCCCACGTAGGGCAGCAGCCGCTCGTAGACCTCCCGGGCCGAGCCGGGCCGCTGGGCGGGGTCCTTGGCCAGCAGTTGCCGCACCAGCCAGTGCAGCTCCGGGTTGAGGTCGGTGCGGTGCAGCGGGGCGGGCGTCTCCTGCAGATGCTTGGCGATCATCGCGTGCGCGGTGGTCGCCGCGAACACCGGGCCGCCGGACAGCATCTCGTACAGCACGCAGCCGAGGGCGTACAGGTCGGTGCGCGGGCCGGGCCGCTCGCCGCGCAGTTGCTCGGGCGCCATGTACGCGGGCGTGCCGATCACCGCGCCGGTGTGGGTGATCCGGGTGAGCCCCGGGCCCGCCTCCAGCACCGTGGCCACCCCGAAGTCCAGGACCTTGACGGTGCCGTCGCGGGTGAGCATGAGGTTCTGCGGCTTGATGTCGCGGTGCACCAGTCCCCGGTCGTGCGCGATGGCCAGCACCGCGCAGACCTGCGCGGCGATCGCGGCGGCCCAGCCGACCGGCAGCGGCCCGTGCGCGTCGACGAGGTCGGCCAGGGAACGTCCCTCGACCAGCTCCATCACCAGGTAGAGCCCGCCCGCGTAGGGGCCGGCGTCGTGCACGGCGGGCACCCCGGGGTGCTGCAGCCCGGCGGTCACCGACGCCTCCCGGGTGAACCGGCGCAGCAGTTCGGTGGAGTCGCCGTGCGCGGCCATCTGGTCGTCGGTGAGCAGCTTGACCGCGACCCGCCGGCCGCCGAGCCTGCGGTCCCGCGCCTCCCACACCTGTCCCATGCCGCCCCGGCCCAGCGGGGCGATCAACTCGTACCGGTCGGCGAGCACCTCGCCCACGGCAGTCCTACCTTTCAAGCGGGTCTGATCTGGTCATTCGTAAGATCGGAGGGCCCGGGGGCTTTGGGTATGGCTGCCATGGTTGAGCCGGCTGATGGCTGAAGGGACTTGGCCGCCCAGGGCCCGGCGACGACTCGACCGCCCATTGGGAGATGCGGCTCGATCGCTGTGTAGGACAACGTCGGCGAGGTCGTCTGCGGGATCGATGTGACGGGTCGGCGGAGGTGAGGGGTGCTCCGGATCTGGGCGGGGATGGACATCGGCAAGCAGCACCACCACTGCGTGGTGATCGACGCCGACGGGCGGCGGTTGCTGTCGCGGCGGGTGGCCAACGACGAGGCGGCCCTGCTGGAACTGATCGCCGACGTCCTGGATCTTGGCGAGGATGTGCTGTGGGCGGTCGACCTCAACCATGGTGGCGCCGCGCTGCTGATCGGGTTGCTGCTCGCCCAGGGGCAGCCGGTGGCCTACCTGACCGGCCGGGCCGTCCATCACGCCTCCGGCGCCTACCGGGGCGAGGGCAAGACCGACGCACGCGACGCCTTCGTCATCGCCGACCAGGCCCGCATGCGCCGTGACCTGGGGCTGCTGCGGCCCGGTGACGAGATCGCCACCGACCTGCGCATCCTGACCACCCGCCGCGCCGACCTGGTCGCCGACCGCACCCGGCAGATCAACCGGCTCCGCGCCCAGTTGCTGGAGATCTTCCCTGCCCTGGAACGCGCGCTGGATCTGACCGACAAGGGCCCGGTCATGCTGCTGACCGGCTACCAGACCCCGGCCGCGATCCGCCGCGCCGGAGCCCGGCGCATCCACGCCTGGCTGAAAGACCGCAAGGTCCGCGGCGCCGCCGCCTTGGCCCACACGGCCGTCCAGGCCGCCCAGGCCCAGCACACCGCCTTGCCGGGCGAGAAGCTGGCCGCCGCCATGGTGGCCCGCCTGGCCGGGGAGGTGATGCGCCTGGATGAGCAGATCGCCGAGCTCGACGCCCTCATCCAGGCCCGGTTTCGCGAGCATCCGCACGCCGAGGTGATCACCAGCCTGCCCGGCATGGGACCCCGGCTCGGCGCCGAGTTCCTGGCCGCCACCGGCGGTGACATGACCTTGTTCGGCAGCGCCGACCGGCTGGCCGGCTACGCCGGCCTGGCCCCCGCCCCGCGCGACTCCGGCCGCATCAGCGGCAACCTGCGCAGACCCCGCCGCTACCACCGCGGGCTGCTGCGGGTGTTCTACCTGTCGGCGCTGGTCAGCCTGCAAGCCTGCCCGGCATCGCGGGCCTACTACGACCGCAAACGCACCGAGGGCAAAACCCACCAGCAGGCGCTGCTGTCCCTGGCCCGCCGCCGGGTCAACGTCGTGTGGGCAATGCTCCGCGACGGAACGCACTACCAACCCTCACCAGCCGCCACGCCTGCGGCTTGACATCAGCATTGGGAAGTCCCTTCGCCATCGTTCGGTCGAACGGGTCAGGCGGCCGCGACGGAGTCCTGCGGAGCGGGGATCGCCTCACCCGGTTCTCGGGGTCCGGGGGGGCGCCCCCGGACAAGCAGGACTCAGTCTGGCGGAACGGACGGCCCGGGGCGACCGGTCGCTCAGTCCCGGTCGGGTCCGAGGGCGCCCTCGGCGATGCCGTCGGCCAGCAGCCGGGCCAGCTCCCCGCCCAGGTCCGCGCCCGCGCGCAGCGCCGCCGCCAGCTCGTCCATCCGGCGGAACAGCGCGCCGAGCCGGCGCTGCTCCTCCACCGGGAGCCGGGGGACCAGCGCCCGGCGGATGCCGATGCGGCTGCCGGAGGAGACGGCGGTGGACTGCCGGACGTTGGCCGAGCTGCGCAGGATGCCCGCCAGGTAGTGCGGGTCGAGCAGGTCGGGGTCGGCGCGGACCAGCACCAGGTACGGGCCGAGGACCGCGCCGCCCCGCTCCACCACCCGGGCGGCGAGGCTGCGGGCGGCGGCGGTGACGACGACGTCCCCCTCCTCGGCGATGATCCAGCGTTCGCCGTCGTCCAGCAGGTCCGGCGGGACGTGGGCGGACGGCTCGCGGCCCTCGATCACGTCCTGCGCGGTGAGCAGCGGAACGCCGGTGCCGGCGGTGGCCGGCTCGCGGCGCAGCGGCGCCTGCCGCACGGTGAGCGCGCCGGCGCGGACCAGCTCCGACAGCGGGACGACCGGGACGTCCTGGGCGCGTTCGGCGGGACGGGCTGCGGGCAGCAGGGCCGCCATCCGCTCCAGGGTGCCGGCCAGCCGGGCGCGGGTCTGCAGGAACCGTTCGGCGGTCCGCTCGGTGCCGCCGGCGGGCAGGTGCCGGCCGGGGGTGACGTCGACGTCCTCGTCCAGCAGGTCGATCAGCGGCACCGCGCGCCCCACCCCGGGCCGGTCCAGTTCGGGGTCGGACTGGAAGTCCCGCCAGGCCGCCGTGATCTGCGCCGCGTCGCCGCCCTCGACCATCAGCACGGTGGACGGGCCGGGCTCGGCCCCGGGGCGGCGCAGCAGCCACAGCTGGGCGGAGCCCGGCAGCGCGACGACCGCCCGCAGCGCGCCGCGCCGCAGCAGCTGGGCGCGGATGCGGCGGCCGGAGCGGCGGCCGGCGGCGGCCGGCGGCATCGCGACCACGGCGAGCCCGCCGGGCGCCAGATGGGCCAGCGCGTGCTGCACCCAGGCCAGCTCGGGCTCCATCCGGGGCGGCAGCCCGTACTCCCAGCGGACGTCGGTGGTCAGCTCCTCGTAGCCCCAGTGCCGTTCGTTGAACGGCGGGTCGCACAGCACGGCGTCCACGGTCGTGCCGGCGAAGCCGTCGGCGCGCAGCGAGTCCCCGGCGGCGATCTCGGCGCCGGGACCGCGCAGCGCCAGCCGGATGCGCGCCAGCCGGGCCAGCGCCCCGTCCTGCTCCTGCCCGAGCAGCCGCTGCGGCGAGCGCCGCGCCAGGGCCCGGACCAGCAGCGTGCCCGCCCCGCAGGCGGGGTCGAGCACCGAGGTCGTGCCGGGGTCGAGCAGGTCGGCCATCAGCTCGGCGACGGCGGCGGGGGTGGGCCCGATGCGGCGCGGCTGGACCTCCAGGAACCGGCCGAGCAGGAACTCGTACGCCTCGACGGCTCCGCGTTCGGCGGCCAGCTCGGTCACCGCCGCGAACGCGGGGTCGGTCGCCTGGTTCAGCAGCATCTCGCCGGCCTCGGCCAGGGTCTCGCCGAGCCCGGTGTCGTCGGCGCGCGAGCGGACCTGCTGCCAGGCCCGTTCGGCGGGCGGCACCTGGCGCAGCTTGCCCTGGGCGCGCAGCCAGTCCTCGACTTCTCGCAGCGCGAACTGCGGGCTGGTCGCGGTCCCCCCGACCGGTCGGGGGAAGTCGGGGTGACGGCGGCGCCAGTTGCTCACCGCGGCCCTGCCCACGCCCGCCAGCCGGGCGATGTCCGCCGCGGTCACGGTGTCCGGCACGTCTGTCGGCCTCCTATCGCCCCCACCAGGGTGAGCCTACCGGGCGGTGTTCAGGCGTGTCGACACCGTCTGAGTTGTGAACTCAATTCACGCAACACCTTGGGGAGATGCGACGCGCCCCCGGATCCGGGAGGCGCCGGAACGTCAGGCTCGACGCGACGGCCGCCGACCGCGCTCACGACGGCGGCCGCGGCCCGCCTCCCGCCGCCCCCGCGCCGGGGGATTTCCGTCATGTGACGAACGGCACGCAACCCTTTTACCCTGGTCAAGCGTCTTATTACTCGAAAGCGCACCCCGGGTGCGCGGACGGCCCAGACCGTCCGCGGCGGGCGCCCCGAACGAAGGCCGCCACCGCCCGGAGACATCCCCCCATCCCCGCTCCGTCCACGACCGCGACCGGCGCCGGGGCCGGTTTCGAACCAGTGGGTCGGGCACGACGTACCTCCCGACGAAGGGCGACGTACGTCAGGGAGTCCCGCGAGTTCCCCGGAGGGCGGCTGTGGCCGCGGGCCGCAGACCGCCCGGACACCGAAACGAACCACCAGGAGAGCGATGATGACTGTCGCCGCACCGCGCGCCGAGCACCGCGCGCGATACGAACGCGACGTCCTTCCCTACACCGACCCGCTCTACGCCAGTGCCGTCCGGATGACCCGCAACCCCGCCGACGCCGAGGACCTGGTGCAGGAGACCCTGGCCAAGGCGTACGTGAACTTCCACCAGTTCGAAGAGGGCACCAACCTCAAGGCCTGGCTGCACCGCATCCTCACCAACAACTTCATCAACTCCTACCGCAAGAAGCAGCGCGAGCCGCAGCGCGCCGGACAGGACGAGATCGAGGAGTGGCAGCTGTCCCGCAGCTCCTCGGTGTCGGCCGGGTTCCGTTCCGCCGAGGCCGAGGCGCTGGACCGGATCCCCGACTCCCGGGTGATCGCCGCCCTGCGCGCGCTGCCCCGCGACTTCCGCGACGCGGTCTACCTCGCCGACGTCGAGGGCTACTCCTACAAGGAGATCGCCGAGATGATGGGCACCCCGCTCGGCACCGTGATGTCGCGGCTGCACCGCGGACGCCGGCAGCTCCGCGAGATGCTGGCCGCCGACCGCGGACACGCCCTGGCCGCCTGAGCGGCGCGACCCCCGACTGTCGATACGGTGGGCGACGTTCCGATCACCATCCGTCCTCAGGAGCGTCGATGCCGCACCTCGCCGCCCGCATCCTCACCGGAGCGGCACTGACCATCGCCCTGCTGCCGGCCGTGCCCGCCGCGGCCGCCGCGGCGACCGGGACCGATCTCCGGCTGACCCTCACCCATCCCGCCTCCGACACCTCGAGCACCCGCACGGTCACCCTGACCTGCGAGCCGCCGGGAGGCACCCATCCCCGCGCCGTGCGGGCGTGCGCGGACCTCGCCCGCTCCGGCGGCCGGTTCGTGCGCGAAGCGCCGCACACCGTCTGCACGCTGGAGCACCGGCCCGTGGTGGCCGAGGCGGCGGGCCGGTGGCGGGGCCGCCCCGTGCGGTGGACGGGCTCGTTCCCCAACGCGTGCGTGCTGCGCGCCCGCGGCGGCGCGATCTTCCGCTTCTGACCGGGCGGCACGGCCCCGGCGGCCGGAACGTGCATGGGAGCGGTCTCGGCGGGTACGGGCGGTGCACGTCACCAGACGACGCGGGCACCGGCACCGGTGCCGGCTCCCGACGGGCACCGCCGACACCGTGCCGGGCCGGCGGAGGGACGAGGAACCATGATCCAACCGGATCCGCCCGGCCGTTCCAGGCTCCCGCTCCGGTGGGCGGGCCGTCCGGCTGCGGATAACGTTGGGCCCATGCCTGCCTCGGACACCGTCATCACCGACGAGCTGGCGGTGGAGATCGCCCGGCTCGGCATGGTCCGCGAGTCCTCCGACGTCGCCACGCTGCACCGGCTCACCCAGCTCGCGGCCCGCGCGGTGACCGGCTGCGCCGGCGCCGCCGCGATGCGCTGGACGCTGGACGAGCCGCCCGAGCCGCTGGCCTCCGCCAGCAGCCATCCCGACCTGGCCGAGCTGGTCGACCTGCAGATCGAGCAGGGCGAGGGGCCGATCTTCGACGCGGTGCGCGACCGCCGCGCCGTCCGCTGCGACGACACCCTGGCCGAGACCCGCTGGCCCGGCCACGTCGCCGCCATGCTGCGCCGCGGCGTCCGCTGCTTCACCACCACCGTGCACGAGTACGAGCAGGTGCTGGTCACGCTGACGGTGTACGGGGTGGTGCCGGGCGCGCTGGACCCCCGCCAGCAGGCCCTGGCCTCGCTGCTGCTCGCCCAGGGCGGGGCGGCGGTGTCCAACACCCGCGAGTTCGACGACGTGCACCGCACCGCCGTGCAGCTGCAGCAGGCCGTGGAGGCCCGCGCGGTGGTCGACCAGGCCAAGGGCATCCTGATGCACGCGCTGGGCTGCGACGCCGACCGCGCGTTCGCCGAGCTGCGCCGCATCTCGCAGACCCGGCACGTCAAGCTGACCGCCATCGCCCAGCGGATCGTCTCCGGACAGGTGTCCGATGCCGCGCTGCGCCGCCGGGATGGGTACGAATGACGACGTGGTGAGCTCCGCGATGGCGGAGATCACCCGACCGGTCGTACGCACAGCATCGCGCGCGGCGGCATAAGCTGCGCTTCGACGACCCGTGACGGCGGGAACCGGCGCCCCGGTGCGCCGGATATGACGGTCTAGGGAGCCATGCATGCCGGAACAGCTCGAACCGGGCGTCCTCATGCGCGAGATCAACGATCTCGAGGGGCGGATCGGGGAACTGCGCCAGGCCGCGGCGATGCCCGATCCGGACCTGCGGGCGACCCTGGACGCGGCGCTGGTGGAGCTGGAGCTGGCCCTGGCCGCGCTGCGCACCATCGGAACGGTGCAGGCCAGCGGGGAGGGCCGGACGGCCGCCGCCGAGTCCGAGCGCCGGGTGCTGCGCACGGTGTTCCAGGACGCGCCGGTGCCGCTGTTCCTGCTGGACCGGGACGCCAGCGTGCGGCGGGTCAACCGGCAGGCCGCCACCCTGCTGGGCACCTCCCCCGGCTACGTGTCCGGCAAGTCGTTCACCGTCTTCTGCGACCTGCCCACCCGGGCGGCGCTGCGCTCGCAGCTGGCCGCGGTGGTGCGCACCGGCCGCCGGCGGCGCACCCAGGTCCGTTTCCTCAGCCGCAACAAGCCGGTCGAGGCCGTGGTGACGCTGGCCCGGGTGTGGATCCGCGGCGAGCCCGACCCGATGGTGGTGGTCGCCGCCACCCCCGCCACCGGCCGGCTGCCCGCACCGGAGAGGCCGCAGGGCCGGCAGGCCGAGGACGAGGCCGTGGCCACCGTGGTGCACCGGATGGACGTGCTGGCCACCGCCAGCGAGATGCTGCTGGACGAGCCGGTGTTCAACGAGCCGGTGGCGCTGCGCCGGTGCGCCCGGCTGCTGGCCGCCGAGCTGGCCGACTGGGTGTTCATCGACGTGGTCCCCGACCCCACCGCCGCCGGCTCCCGGGAGACCGAGCTGCACCGCCAGGTGGTCATGGGGCCGGGCGGCGAACGCGCCGAGGAGCTCACCCACCTGCTGCAGGAGCTGGACCCCACCCCCGGCACGCTGCCCCGCTCGGTGTACGCCGGCCGCCAGGGCACCCTGCACCCCCATGTCGCCGAGCTGGGCATGCTGGGCTCGCTGCCCGACGGCAGCCCGGTGTGCGGGGCGATCGGCGCGACCTCCGTGCTGTGCGTGCCCATCGAGGACGGCCAGACCTGCATGGGCACCATCACCATCACCGGCAGCGGCGAGCACGGCCCGTTCGACCTGATGGACCTGGGCGTGGTGCAGCGGCTCGGCCGCTACCTGGCCCTGGTCATGCGGGCCGCCCGGCTGTACCGGCGGCGCGCCGAGGTCGCCGAGTCCCTGCAGGCCAGCCTGCTGCCGCGGGCGCTGCCCGGCATCCCCGGCATCGAGGTGGACGCCCGCTACCTGGCCGCCGCGCACGGCGTGGAGGTCGGCGGCGACTTCTACGACGTGTTCGAGACCGCCACCGGCTGGGGCTTCGTGCTGGGCGACGTGTGCGGCAAGGGCGAGGAGGCCGCCGCGGTCACCGCCACCGCCCGGCACGGCATCCGGCTGCTGTCGCGCTGGAAGACCGAGCCCGCCGAGGTCCTCACCATGGTCAACACCGCCCTGCTCAGCGAGGACCGGTTCGTCACCGCGGTGCTGGCCGGCATGGAGAACCTCGGCGACGGCGTCCGCATCACCCTGAGCACCGCCGGCCATCCCCCGGCGATCATCATCCGCGCGGACGGCACCATCCGCACCACCAGCGGCGGCGGCGTCCCGCTGGGCCTGTTCGAGGACTTCGAGCCCGCCATCGAGTCCGTCGAACTGGGCGAGGGCGACACCCTGTTCCTGCACTCCGACGGCGTCCTGGACGCCTGCGACATGATGCGCGAGCGCTTCGGCCAGGAGCGCCTGGCCGAGATCCTCGCCGCCGGCGCCTCCATGCCCGTCCGCGACCTGCTGCTGTCGGTGGAACGCGCCCTCGTCGACTTCTGCGACGGCGACCTCAGCGACGACGTCTCCATCCTCGCCCTCCGCGTCCTCCCCCAGACCCTCAACTAGGGGCCTGTTCCGAAGACGAGGACGGCCGGGTCCTCAAGACCGCCCGCGCCCGGTCCGGGCGCGGGCGGCGATCGCCCCGGCCCCGTACGGGTACGGCGACCGACCGTCCACAGCGATCGTCACGGCCTTAAGCTGCTCCCGTATCCGATGAGTCGGAAACCTCCAACGTCCGGCGATGTGGGTGGGTTCAGAACGCACGAGGGCCGGTGCCGCGGTTCTGCCGGTGCCGCCGCGGAAGGGAGACCGATGCCGGAGGTCACGCCTCTCCAGCCGGGTGATCCGTCGCGATTGGGCGACTACCCGTTGGCCGGCCGTCTGGGCGAGGGCGGGCAGGGCGTCGTCTACCTCGGGCACGGCCCGGACGGCGAGCGGGTGGCGGTCAAGCTGCTGCGGGCTCGGCTCGATCGCGGCGGCAAGGCGTACGCCCGGTTCGCGCGTGAGGTGGCGATCGCCGAACGGGTGGCGCCGTTCTGCACCGCTCGGGTGATCACCGCCGATCTGCTCGGCGACACCCCGTACGTCGTCAGTGAGTACGTCGAGGGTCCCTCGCTGCAGGAGAGCGTGCGCAGCGGCGGACCGCTGACCGGAGCGGCCCTCGACCGGCTCGCGATCTTCACGGCCACCGCTCTGGCGGCCATCCACGAGGCCGGTATCGTGCACCGGGACTTCAAGCCGGGCAACGTGCTGCTCGCCCCCGACGGTCCCCGGGTGATCGACTTCGGCATCGCCCGGGCGCTCGACGCCACCTCGACCATCACCAGCCAGGTCATCGGCACGCCGGCGTTCATGTCGCCGGAGCAGATCAACGGCGAGGAGATCGGTCCGCCCAGCGACATGTTCGCCTGGGGCGGCACCATCGTCTACGCCGCCACCGGCGCCCCGCCGTTCGGAGGCGACGCCTTCCCGGCCATCCTGAACCGGATCCTGCATCACGAGCCGGACCTCGGCGCGCTGACCGGCCCGCTGCGCCACGTGGTCGCAGCCGCGCTGAGCAAGGATCCCGGGCAGCGCCCCACCCCACGGGACGTCCTGGACCACATGGTGGCCGGCCGAGCCACCCCGGTCATCGTGGGACGGCCGGGCACGCCGCCGGAACCGTCCGCACCCCCGCCACCGCCGGGCCAGGTCGCCGCAGCCGGGCCTCCGCCCACGCCTGGTCCGATACCGGCGCCCGCGGCACCGGCGATGCCGCCCCCGTCCGCCCGGCCGTCCGCCGGCCAGCAGCTGATCGGGCCGGTGCTGGGCGGCCTCGTCGGGCTGTACCTGCTCACCGTGACGACGGGATCCGGGTGGACGGAGCACGCCCGGATGGACCTGGCGCTGGCGGCGTCACAGATCCCGTGGGTGTCCGCCGCCTACCCCGTGGCCGCGGCGCTGACCGTGCCGGTCGGGACGGTGCTCGGCAGACGGTGGCCGAACGCGGTGGCCGCGGCCTCCGCCGTCCTGATGGCCGTCGGATCACTGCTCGGCTTCCTGGCGGTGGACTACACGCTGCTGCTGGCCGGCCGGATCGTGTCCGGCCTGGGCGCGGGGGCGCTCGTCGCCGAGGCGGTGGGGCTCGCCCTGCGCGCGGGACCCCGGCGGGCGTCCGCGATCGGACCGGCGGCCGGGCTCGGCGCGCTCGCCGCCGCCCTCGGCCTCGTACTGGCGGCGACGCTCCCGTGGCGATGGGCCTTCCTGATACCCCTGCCGCCACTGCTCCTCGCGGTGCTCGTCTCCATCGTCAGCGGCATCACCACGGTCGGCAGTCGGCCCGCGAACCGCTGAGACCGCGACCACACCGTCATCGCCGCACACCGATCCACCCCCGCGACCACGGGGACGAGAGGCCATCAGCGCATGAACGCGCTCAGAGCCCGCACCCGAAGGCGCTGAAGGCCACCGCGAGCGCGCCCGCGCGGCCGTGAGGAGGAGCGGTTCAAGATCATCGCGAGGAACGAGCGATGATCTTGAACCGCGACGACGAACGGCCGCGCGTCCCCAGGCGCGCTCGCCGCCGCGGCTCCGCCGCGGCCATCAATACGCCTTGCCGAAGATGATGCGCTTGCCGTAGGGGCTGGGGCGGGCGCACTTGACGCAGACGCCCTCCTCCGCCGGGCCCTCGGCGGGGATGCAGCGGGGGGTGGCGGCGGTGTCGGCCTTGATGTCGTCCTCGCACTCGGTGCGGCCGCAGTGGAAGGCCAGCGCCCAGCCGCCGGAGACCTGGGCGCCGAACTCGTCCCAGGTGTCGACCAGACGGGTGTGGTCGTTGCGGAACCTCTCGGCGCGGGCCAGCAGGAACGCCTGGAAGTCGGCCAGGATCTGCGGCATGACCTCGGGGACCCGCTCCAGGGGGATGGTCTCCTTGCCCTGGCCCTCGACGGTGGGCAGGCGGCGGGCCAGGGTGGCGACGCCGTTGGCCAGGTCGCGGGGGCCGATCTCGACGCGGACCGGGACGCCGCGCATCTCCCAGTCGTTGAACTTGAAGCCGGGCGACAGCTGCGGGCGGTTGTCGTCGACGTGCACGCGGATGCCCATGGCCTTGATGGCGGCGCCCAGGCGGCGGGCCTCGGCGGCGGTGGCCTCACCCTGCTCCTTGCGGCCGATCGGGACGATGACGACCTGGTAGGGGGCCAGGCGCGGGGGCAGCACCAGACCGGAGTCGTCGCCGTGGGTCATGATCACACCGCCGATCATGCGGGTGCTCATCCCCCACGAGGTGGTGTGGGCGAGCTGGAGCCTGCCCTCCTCGTCCTGGTACTGGATCTCGAACGCCTTGGCGAAGTTGGTGCCGAGGTAGTGGGACGTGCCGGCCTGCAGCGCCCGGCCGTCGCGCATCATGCCCTCGATCGTGTAGGTGCGCACCGCTCCGGCGAAGCGTTCACCGGCGGTCTTCTCGCCGGGGACGACCGGCATGGCGGCCAGCTCGCGGGCGACGGCGGCGTAGGTGTCCAGCGCCCACATCGTCTCCCGCATCGCGTCGGCCTCGTCGACGTGCGCGGTGTGGCCCTCCTGCCACAGGAACTCGGTGGTGCGCAGGAACATCCGCGGCCGCATCTCCCAGCGGACCACGTTCGCCCACTGGTTGAGCAGCAGCGGCAGGTCGCGGTGCGAGTCGATCCACTTGGCCATGTACTCGCCGATGACCGTCTCGGAGGTGGGCCGCACCACCAGCGGCTCCTCTAGCTCCTTGCCGCCGGCGTGGGTGACCACCGCCAGCTCCGGGGAGAAGCCCTCGACGTGCTCGGCCTCGCGCCGCAGGTACGACTCCGGGATGAAGACCGGGAAGCAGGCGTTGTCGTGCCCGGCGTCCTTGATCCGCCGGTCCAGGTCGGCCTGGAGCAGCTCCCAGATCCGGTACCCGTACGGGCGGATGACCATGGTCCCCCGCACCGGCCCGCGGTCCACCAGCTGCGCCCGTACGACCAGCTCGTTGTACCAGGCGGAGAAATCCTCGCTCTGCGGCGTCACACCTTCACGACTCACGCACAAGAGGGTACTGAACCTTTTTCGGCGTCGCTGTGTCCCGCCTCGATGTTCCCGGCGGTGAGCTGGGACGCCGCCCGCCCGGACCGGTCCCGGCGGGCTAGCCGAAAAGGTTCGGGCACCGCCGTGCCACCGCGGGCGCGCACATCGGCCGCCCGGGCACGGCACGGCCCGGACGCCGGTGGTGCGGCGGCCGGGCCGGTGCGGTGCGCGTGCCGCTAGATGCGGTGCTGCTCGGTGTGGATGCCGATGGCGCGGGCGATCTCCCCCACGTTGTGGAACTGGCGGTCCTTCGGCAGCCCCGTCATCGCGGTGATGATGTTGTCCGGGGCGTGGTTGCGCTCCAGGAACGTCAGGATCCGCCCGCGGTCGGCCGGGAAGTCCAGCGGCGCCAGCACCTGGGCGATCTCCGAGCGCCACTCCACCTCGCGGGCGGACATGTCGGCGCCGCCGCCCTGGCGTTCCGGCGGCATCTGCGCGGAGCCGGGCGGCTGGTCGAACGGTTCGGGCTGCTTCCACTCCTCGGCGTGGGTGGGACCGCCGCCGCGGACCATCCCCTCGGTCTCGTGCTTGAGCTCGTCGTCCGCGCGCGGGCCGCGCTTGGCGCTGTCTCGGGGCATGAACATGCACTCCCTTCGGTGCGACCCGGTCAGCCCTGCCGCAGGCGGGGCAGGACCTCCCGGGAGTAGAAGTCGAAGAAGCCCTCGGGCTCGGGGCCGATCTGGTTGATGTAGATCTCGTCGAAGCCGGCCTCCACGAACGGGCGGATCGCCTCGACATGGCGGTCCACGTCCGGCCCGCAGGGCATGTTCTGCCTGATCATCTCCTCGGTGACCAGCTCGGAGATCTGGTCGAAGTGCCGGGGCAGCGGCAGGATCTGCGCGGCCTCGCCGCCGACCTGCTCGTTGCGCCACAGCCGGTGCACGGTCTTGACCGCCTGGCTCTCGTCCTGCGCCCAGCAGACCTTCAGCCCGGCCTGCATCGGCTTGCCGTGCCCGCCGGCGTTGCGGAACGCGTCGACGATCTGCCGGTCGGGCATCGTGGTCACCAGCCCGTCGGCGACCCGTCCGGCCATCGCCGCGGCCTTGTCGCCGAACGCGGAGACGTAGATCGGCGGCGGCTGGGACGGCAGCGAGTAGATCCGGGCGGTGTCCACCGTGTAGTGCCTGCCGTGGTGGGTGATCTGGCGGCCGGTGAACAGCTCGCGGATCACCTCGATGGCCTCCTCCAGCATCTCCCGGCGTTCGTCGGCGGTCGGCCAGCGGGCCCCGGTGATGTGCTCGTTGAGCGCCTCGCCGGTGCCCAGGCCGAGCACGAACCGGCCGTCCAGCAGGATCTGGCTGGTCGCCGCGGCCTGCGCGACGATCGCCGGGTGGATGCGGACGGTGGGGCAGGTCACCGCGGTGGTGACCGGCAGCCGCACCGCCTGCGACAGCGCCCCGATCACCGACCAGACGAACGGGCTGTTGCCCTGCTCGTCCAGCCAGGGATGGAAGTGGTCGGAGATCCACAGGCACTCGAAGCCGGCCTGCTCGGCCAGCACGGCCTGGCGGACCAGCTCCTTGGGCCCGTGCTCCTCGCTGGCCAGGAAGTATCCGAACCTCGGCATGACGACGGCTACCTCGTCACCTCGCCCGTGCGCCCTCGCGCAGCCGTTCCGGGCTCACCTCCCGGTCGGGATGCCGCCGGACGTACTCGGCCTCCAGCTCGGCCGTGCGCCGCGTGTGCTCGGCGAGCGCGTGGTCGGAACCGTGCCGCAGCGTGTCCATCCGGGTGTCGTACAGGCTGGACAGCTCGCGCAGCAGGTCGGCTTCGCTGAGCTCGGCGGGCTCGACACCGATCGACATCGGCTTCCCCCTTCGGCCGGAATCGTGTACGGACTCGGGTGAGCCCCTACCCGATCGCCGCCGGGCAAACATCGGGGGACGGGCCGCCGCCCGGGAGCGCGTCACCTGCGGGGGGACCCCCACCCTCCGTGCGCCGGGCGGAACACCGCCAGCGCGGACGGGCGTTCGCCGATCTCCACGAGCGGGCCGGTGGTGCAGGTCTCGCCGTCCAGGGCCAGCCGCAGCCCGCCCGGGGCGGCCAGGGTGAGGGCGGTGGCGTTCCAGCGCCGGTAGCCGGGCATCAGGTGCAGGTGGCCGAGCAGCACGGCGGCCAGCGTGCGCACCCTCGGCACCCGTCCCGCGGTGCACACCAGCCGGACGTCCAGCCGCCCGTCGTCCAGCCGTTTGCGCCAGGTCGGGGTGGGACCGCGCGACCCGTACACGCCGTTGCCGACGAACCCCATCCAGACCCGGCGCGGCCGGCCGTCCACGACGACCTCGACCGGCTCGGCCCGGCGCAGCGTCCGGACTGTGGCGATGGCCAGCGCCGGCCACTTGCCCAGGCGTCCCTCCATCCGTTCGCGGCGGTCCACCACCTCGGTGTACGCGCCGAACCCGGCGGTGTTGAGGAAGATCCGCTCCTCCCGCCCGGGCTCCCGGACCACGCCCACGTCCACCCGGGTCAGGTGCCCGGCCCGGTACGCGGCCACGGCGTCGTCGGGATGCTCCACGCCCAGCGCCCGGGAGAAGTGGTCCAGCGTCCCGCACGGCACCGTGAGCAGCGGGACGCCGTGCCGCAGCGCCGCCTGCGCCCCGGCGTTCACGGTGCCGTCGCCGCCCGCCACCGCCAGCACCCGGGCCCGGGAGGCCGCGTCGTCCAGCAGCTTGCCCAGGTCGTCGTCGGGACCGGCCTCGACGATCTCGGCGGCGGGCAGCTCGCGGAGCAGCGTCGCGCTCACCAGGTCGCCGTCGGCGGCGGCGGTGTTGACCACCGCGACCAGGCCCTCGCCGTGCTCGTTCACCAGCGTGGGGACGTCGGTGCGCCAGGCGGTGGCGGCGACCGGCGGGCGGGCCGGCCACACCAGCCGGGTGCCCAGCGCCGCGCCGGCGCCGATGCCGAGCCCGGCCAGCACGTCGCCGGGGTAGTGCGCCCCGGTGTAGATCCGGGCGAACGCCACCGCCGCGGCGGCCGTGGCGATCGGGGCGGCCACCGCCGGGGACGCCTCCATGGCCACCCCGGTGGCGAACCCGGCCGCCGAGGCCGAGTGCCCGGACGGGAACGCGTGCGAGGTCGGCAGCTTCCACCGGATCCGCACCGGCGGGACCAGGTCCACGATCGGGCGGCGGCGCCGGAAGGCGTGCTTGCCGATCAGGTTCACCGCCGGGCTGGCCACCGCGATGGCGATCGAGCCGCGCAGCGCGGCCCGCCGCAGCCGGGGCCGCCGGCTGGCGCCCAGCAGCGCGGCGATGCCGAACCACAGCACGCCGTGGTCGGCGGTGCGCGACAGCCGGGGCAGCACGTACTCCAGGCCGGGCAGGTGCGCGGCGGCGACCGCGTCGAACGCCCTGCGGTCCAGGGCGCCGAGTCTGTGCAGCGGCCGGTGCCGCGACCGGGGGCGGGCGGGGGCGTCCAGGGGTGCGCGTCCAGGGTCGGCAGGCATGCCGGGGGTATCCCCCGCTGGACGGGACTGACGCCGGGATGGGCGAAACGTCCGGAGATCACGAATCGGTGGCCACTCGAGGGCGAACGTCCCCCGGCCGTTCGCACCTGCAATAGGCTTCCGCCCATGAGTCACCCGGAACGGGTCGGTCCGACGGGTGGCGAGTCGGTAGACACGATCGCGGAGCCCCCTGCCTTGGCTGGAAAGAGCGCCGAGTCCCTGGCCGAATTCGCCGCCCGCCACGGACTGACGCAGAGCGCGGCACGCCCCCCGCTGCGCGGTTATGTCCGGCAGCTGTGGCAGCGACGCACGTTCATCTGGAACTTCGCGTCCGCCAAGAGCATGTCGATGTACACCTCGTCCCGGCTGGGACAGGTCTGGCAGGTACTCACGCCGCTGCTGAACGCCGGCGTGTACTTCCTGATCTTCGGTGTGCTGCTGGGCACCAACAAGGGCGTCACCAACTACACGGCCTTCCTGATCACCGGGGTGTTCGTCTTCACGTTCACCCAGCGGTCGCTGACGGCCGGCGCCAAGTCGATCGGCAACCACCTGTCGCTGATCAGGGCGCTGCACTTCCCCCGGGCGTCGCTGCCGTTCGCCTACGTGATCGTGGAGCTGCAGCAGCTGCTGGTCTCGATGGCGGTGCTGGCGGTGCTGGTGCTGGTCACCGGGGAGCCGCTGAGCCCGCACTGGCTGCTGGTGGTGCCGGCGCTGGTGCTGCAACTGGTGTTCAACGTCGGGATCAGCCTGGTGATCGCGCGGATGGGCGCGTTCGTGCGGGACATCCAGCAGCTGCTGCCGTTCATGACGCGGGCCTGGCTGTACTTCTCGGGCATCTTCTTCATGACCGCCGCCCTGGCCGAGCGCGAGACGCTGCGGGAGTACCCGTGGATCGGGGAGCTGCTGCAGGCCAACCCGGCGTCGGTCTACATCGAGCTGGTGCGCACCGCGCTGATCGAGAGCTACCGCGGCGACCTGGCCGCCCACCACTGGGGTTACGCGCACCTGTGGTGGTACGCCCTGGCCTGGGCGCTGGTGGCCTTCATCGGCGGGTTCTGGTACTTCTACCGCGCGGAGGACAGGTACGGCCGTGGCTGAGGTCAAGGAGATGGCGCGGGTGACGGGCGCCCCCGAGGTGGTGATCGACCCGAACCGCGAGCCCATCGTGGTGGTCGACGACCTGCACATCATCTACCGCGTGTACGGCGGCAGCGCCGGCAAGGGCAACGCCGCCACGGCCCTGATGCGGATCCTGCGCCGCCAGAACCGGCCGCAGATGAAGGAGGTCCACGCCATCAAGGGCGTCTCCTTCGTGGCCTACCGGGGCGACGCGATCGGCGTGATCGGCACCAACGGGTCGGGCAAGTCGACGCTGCTGAAGGCCATCGCGGGGCTGCTGCCGCCGCACAGCGGCGGGGTCTACACCCAGGGCCAGCCGTCGCTGCTGGGCGTGAACGCGGCGCTGATGCGGGACCTGTCCGGCGACCGCAACATCATCCTGGGCTGCCTGGCGATGGGGCTGACCCCGGAGGAGACCAGGGCCAAGTACGACGAGATCGTCAAGTTCGCCGATCTCAAGCCCGGGTTCATCCACTACCCGATGTCGACGTACTCCTCGGGCATGGGGGCGCGGCTGCGGTTCGCCATCGCGGCGGCGCGCACCCACGACATCCTGCTCATCGACGAGGCGCTGGCCACCGGGGACGCCAAGTTCAAGCGGCGCAGCAAGGCCAAGATCGAGGAGCTGCGCAAGGACGCCGGCGCGGTGTTCCTGGTGGCGCACAACCTCGACGTGGTCGAGGAGACCTGCAACCGGGTGATCTGGCTGGACGACGGCCGGATCCGGATGGACGGCGACACCCGCGAGGTGATCGCCGCCTACACCGAGGCCACCGGCAAGTAGCCGCTCACCGCCGGACGCCCCCCGGGCCGGACCCCGGGGGGCGTCCGGCGGTGCGGTACTGGTAGCGATAGCAGTGTCCACGACGTCACAGCAGACAGGGAGACCGCCATGGCCGACCGGACGGCCGACCAGCCGCCGCTTCCGCACGAGTTCCTGCCCGAGGTCCCGGCGTTCACCGTCGAGAGCGACGACATCGCCGACGGGGAGCCGCTGGACGAGCGGCACGTGTTCGACGACTGGGGCTTCTCCGGCGGGAACGTCTCGCCGCACCTGCGCTGGTCAGGCTTCCCCGCCGAGACCAAGAGCTTCGCGGTGACCTGCTACGACCCCGACGCCCCGACCGGCAGCGGGTTCTGGCACTGGGTGAAGTTCGACATCCCGGCGGAGGTGACCGAACTGCCGCGCGGGGCCGGGGCCGAGGACTCGCAGGTCGGGATCCAGTCCCGCAACGACTACGGGATCAAGGCGTTCGGCGGGGCCGCCCCGCCGCCCGGCAGGCCGCACCGGTACGTGTTCACCGTGCACGCGCTGGACGTGGAGTCGCTGGGGATCGACTCGGAGGTGATGCCGGCGGTGGCGGGGTTCAACATCACCGCGCACACGCTGGCCCGGGCGTACATCACCCCGACCTACCAGTCCTCCTGAGCCCGTCGGTCCGGGGACGACCCCGGACCCGGACGTCCCGGAAACGCGCCGTGCCCGCCCACCGCGGGCACGGCGCGTTCCGCGTCACCTCCTGGGGGCGTATTCCAGGTCGTCGTGCGGGAACCGGTCGGCGAAGGCCGGCTTGAGGTCGTCCAGCCACACCGCCTCCGGGTCGTACTTGGCGAAGAACGGCCTGCCCACCAGTTCGGGGTCGCGGCACTGGATGAAGTGCAGCGCGAAGACCTTCTCCCCCGCCAGTTCCAGCACCCCGTCCACGCAGACCTTGCCGGGGGTCGCCGACATGGACGGGCCGCGCACGGTACGGGCCAGCCCGGAGACGTGCTTGTAGGCGTCCCGGAAGATCTCCCACGCCCGGCCCAGCGGCACCGCGAAGTAGTCCTGCGGACCGGTGTCGCGCTCGACGAACATGTAGTACGGCACCATGCCCATCCGGGTCTGGGTGCGCCACATGGTCTCCCAGACCCTGGGGTCGTCGTTGATCGAGCGGATCAGCGGCGCCTGGGTGCGGATGACCGCGCCGGTGTCGCGGATCCGGCGGACCGCGTCGTGCACGATCTGCGGCTCCAGCTCGCGCGGGTGGCTGAAGTGCGCCATGAACGCCAGGTTCTTGCCTGCGTCCACGACCTGCTCGAACAGCCGCAGCATGTCGTCGGCGTCGGGGTCGGTGACGAACTTCTGCGGCCAGTAGGCCAGCGACTTGGTGCCGATCCGGATCGACTCGACCTGCTCCAGCTCCAGCAGCGGCTCCACGTACCGGCGCAGCACCGGCTCGCCCATGATCATGGCGTCGCCGCCGGTGATCAGCACGCTGGTCACCTCGGGGTGGGCGGCGATGTAGTCCCGCAGCTGGTACGCGTCGTCGCCGGCCAGCTTGAGGTCGGGGTCGCCGACGAACTGGGCCCAGCGGAAGCAGTAGGTGCAGTACGCGTGGCAGGTCTGGCCCTGCTTGGGGAAGTACAGCACCGTCTCGTCGTACTTGTGCTGCATCCCCGGGACCACGCCGTCCCCGAAGGTGGGGACGTTGAGCTGGAGCTGCCCGGCCGGGTGCGGGTTGAGCCGGGCCCGGATCCGGTTCGCCTCCGCCTCGATCTCCTGCCGGGGCGCCTCGCGGCGCAGCAGGTCGGCGATGCGGGCCACGTCCTCGGCGGGGAGCATGTCCTCCTGCGGGAAGACCAGCCGGTAGATCGGGTCGTCCGGCACGGCGGACCAGTCGATCAGCTCCTCGATCACGTAGCTGTTGGTCCGGAACGGCAGCACGGTGGCGACCGCCCGGATGGCGAGGCGCTGCTCCGGTGACAGCCCGGCGCGAACGGTGAGTTCGTCCAGGTGTTTGGCGGTGAAGGCGCGGAACTTGCGGCCGGTGGATCGCACCGCGGTCGGCGCCGCGTCGTTGACCAAGGTCACGTGGCAGTACTCCTTGTGATCATGTGGGTGGCCCCATCGGACCCTGCGCCCCGTGTGCTGGCGGATGGCTACCCTCCCCCTACGTTAAAGATAAGCCCCGACTCGGGCATAACCGGCACACGAGCACGACCTGGGCGGTAACGAGCCACCTGTACAACGATCCAAAGCCGGGAAAGTGGCGGCCGGATCCGGGGTGATCCCGGCGTTCCCTATCCTGGGCACGGGCCGTGAGGAGGTGGCGTGACCCGGACCGGGGGCACGGTGGTCGAGATCGCCGGCGAGCGGATCCACCTGGTGCGGGCCGGGCCGCCGGACGCCCCGCCGGTGCTGCTGACCTCCGGGCTGGGCGGCGCCTGGTTCGACTGGCAGGGCGTGATCGACGCGCTGGACGACCACCGGGTGCTGTGCTTCGACCGGCCGGGGGCCGGGCTGAGCCCGCCCGGCCGCAGCCGGCCCAGCCTGCGCCGGGAGGTCCGGCTGCTGGCGGCGCTGGCCCGTGACGCGGGCCCGCCGGTGACGGTGGTGGCGCACTCGATGGCCGCCTTCCAGGCCGAGGCGCTGGCCCGGGTGCATCCCGAGCTGGTCCGCGGCCTGGTGCTGCTGGACCCCAGCCACGAGACGTCGACCTGGTCCGACATGCGGATCTCGGCGGCCGTGCAGCCCGCCCTGCGGCTGGCCGGCCGGCTGCTCGGGCTGACCGGCGTGCCCTGGCTGGTCGCCCCGCGGGTCCGCCGGTCGCTGCTGCGGTGCGCCAGCACCCGCCGGCCCCCGGTGCCGGACGCGGCCGTCCGCGCGGTGTACGGGCGGGGCACCGTGCTCGGCACGCTGCTGGCCGAGAACGCCGCCTACCGGGAGATGGCCGCCGACGTGCTGGCACTGCGCGAACGGCTGCCGTTCCCGCCGATCCCCCTGGTGGTGCTGACCGCGCGCGCCGGGGCGGCGGGGCATCGTGAGCTGGCCGCCCTCAGCCCGTACGGCCGCCAGATCGACCTGCCGGACGCCCTGCACCTGGTGCAGGCGGACCGGCCCGACGCGGTGGCGGCGGCGGTCCGGGAGGTCGCCGCCGGGCCGCCGGGCGAGCGGGAGGAGGCGTCGTGACCTCTCGGGAATGGAACGGCCAATTCTCCGGCAAGCCCGGCCGCCGGGGCGGATGAGCCGATGCCCGGTGGGCGACCTTACGCAGTGTGAAGCTGCTCATAGGAGCGATCGCCGCCGCCATAGTCGTCGCCGTGGGCGTCGGCGTGTTCGCGTACTCGGCGATGACCGAGGAGAAGGAACTGCGCCACCCGACCCAGGCCGAGCTGCGCCGCGCCATGCCGGACCTGGCCGCCGCCGAGCTCAAGAGCCGGGGCCATGCCCTGCGTCGCCCGCTGACCTGTACGGACATGACGGGCTGGACCGCCCGCAGGATGCGGGTGCGGTGCACCGGCGTCACGGCGCAGGGCCTGCCGGTGGAGGCGTACGGGGCGGCCGAGAAGGCGACCCGCGTCGAGTACTTCACGATCCTGGTCGACGGGCGCCCGGTGGTGCAGAACGCGCCGTGCCTGGCCGCCGACTGCCGCCCCGAGGACTGACCGGAACCCACCGGGGAACGACCACGACGCACGGTGACCTACGATGCGTTGAGCCGACTTCGGTGAACCGCCCCCGCCCCCGACCGCGCCCACGCGGTGAACGAGCCTGGAGCCCGTGATGACCGGCCAAGACACGGGCGCGCAGCCGCGGCCCGTGGCGATCGACACCATGGGCGGCGACCACGCGCCCGAGGAGGTCGTCGCCGGCGCGGTGGCCGCGTTCCGCGAGCACGGCGTCCGGCTGCTGCTGGTCGGCCCGGCCCCGCGGATCAGGGCCGAGCTGGACGCGCACGGCGTGGGCGGGGAGATCCCCGTCGTGCACGCCGAGGAGGCGCTGGCGATGGACGAGGGGGCGCTGGCGAGCTGGCGCAAGCCCCGCTCCACGGTGGCCGTCGCCTGCCACCTGATCAAGACCGGCCGGGCCTCGGCGCTGGTGTCGGCCGGCACCACCGCCGGCGTGGTGGCGACCTCCAGGCTGCGGCTGAAGGCCCAGCAGGGCGTCATGCGCCCCGCCATCGCGGTCACGCTGCCGACCCGGCCCCGGCCCACGGTGCTGCTGGACTCGGGCGCCACCGCCGACGTCAAGGCCGAGTCGCTGGTCCAGTTCGCCGCGCTGGGCACCGCGTACGCCCAGGTGGCGCTGGGGGTGGAACGGCCGCGGGTGGGGCTGCTGAGCATCGGCGCCGAGCCGGCCAAGGGCAACAAGGTGGTGCGCCGGGCGCACGAGCTGCTGGCCTCCGGCCAGCAGGGGGTGGAGTTCGCCGGGAACGTCGAGGGCGACGACCTGCTCACCGGCAAGGTCGACGTGGTGGTGACCGACGGCTTCACCGGCAACGTGGCGCTGAAGACGATGGAGGGCGCCGTCCGGATGGCGATGGCGGAGCTGTCCGCGGCGATCCGGTCCAGCGCCCCCGCGAAGGCCGGCGCGCTGCTGCAGCGCCGCAGGCTGCGCGAGCTGCGGGAGCGGCTGGACTCGGAGACCTACGGCGGCGGGGTGCTGCTGGGCCTGAACGGCACGGTGGTCATCGCGCACGGGGCCTCCAACGCCCGCGCCGTCGCCTCGGCCTGCGTGCTGGCCCACGACCTGGCGGCCGGGCGGATCGTGGAACGCATCCGCGACCAGATCGCCGCCACCCGCACCTCGCGGTTCGGCCGCCGGCACGCCGCCGACAAGGGCGACCGGGACAGGGGCGACCGGGACACCGGGCCGCAGCCCGAGCAGCCGCCCGCCCCGCCGGACGCGGGCCAGTGACCCGGCGCGGGAGCTACTGCAGGTAGCGTTCGACCTCGTCGGCCGGGCGGGTGTGCGCCCGGTCGGGGTCCTCCCCCGCCCGGGCCCTGGCGCGGCGCTGCCGGAGCAGGTCCCAGCACTGGTCGAGCGCCACCTCGAGCTGACGCAGCCGCTGCTGCTCCTCCTGCCGGGTCAGCCGGCCGTTCTCGTGCATCTCGCGCAGCCGGTGCTCCTCTTCGACGAACTCGCCGATGCGCGAGAGGATGTCCCGCTCGTCCATGACCCGCTCCCTGCGTTCGCGGTCCTACCCGCGTCGCACTACCCCTCCGCGGTGCTCCCATCCCTCTTCGCCGTGGTGCGCCGCGCGGCGGTCTTCCCGGCGGTCCCGGCGGTCCTCGTGGTCCCCGCGGCCCTCGTGGTCCGGGCGGTCTTGGCGGTCCGGGCGGTCCGGGTCGTGGTGCGCTTGGCGGTGGTCTTGCGGGCGGCCGTCCGGGACCGGGTGGTCCGGGCGGCGGGGCGGCGGGACGCGGGACGCCGGTCGGTGATCAGGATCAGGCCGGTCAGGGACTTGGCGAAACCCGCCATCGCCTTGGTCATCGACAGCGCGGTGGTCACCGTTCCGGTCGCCGCCGACACCAGCCGGCCGGCCGCCGCCCTGGGCATGGATGAACGCTTTGTAGGCACTTGACAACCCCCCGTGTTGATCAGATACGGGGGTCTATTCCACCCGCGCCTTCCCGCTACACCCGGGTCAGGTGACCGCGGCGAAGCGAGGATCACCTGACCCGGCCTTCGGGGGCCTGGGGGTCGCCCCCGGACGAAACAGGCTCAGGTGACCACGGCGGGGATCACCTGAGCCTGTTTCCGGGGATCGTCCTCGGACGGGTCAGACGCCGACCGGATGCCAGACGGTCTTGGTCTCCAGGAACGCGGTCATCCGGCGGGTGCCCGGGTCGGCCGTCCAGTCGTCGGCGCCCGGTCGCAGCACCCGCTTGAGGTTCCCGGCGGCGGCCTCCTCCAGGGAGGGCACCAGGTCGGCGGGGGCGCCCGCCAGGTCCAGGGCGTTCACGTCCATGTGCGCGGCCAGCCACGGCGCCAGCTCGGCGCGGCGGCCGGTCAGCACGTTCACCACCCCGCCGGGCAGGTCGGAGGTGGCCAGCACCTCGGCGAGGGTGATCGCGGTCAGCGGGGCGGGCTCGGAGGCCACCACGACGCAGGTGTTGCCGGACACGACCACCGGGGCGACCACCGACACCAGCCCGAGCAGCGGCGAGTCGGGGGCGACCACCGCGACCACGCCCATCGGCTCGGGGGTGGAGAAGTTGAAGAACGGCCCGGCGACCGGGTTGGCCGATCCGGTGACGGCGCCGATCTTGTCGGCCCAGCCCGCGTACCAGACCCACCGGTCGATCGCCGCGTCGACCTCGGCGGTCGCGGCGTTCCTGCCGGCCCCGGCGGCGCGCAGTTCCTCGACGAACTGGCCGCGCCGTCCCTCCAGCATCTCGGCGATGCGGTAGAGGATCTGCCCCCGGTTGTAGGGGGTGCGCCCGGACCAGCCGCCGAACGCCTTGCGGGCCGCGCTCACCGCGTCGCGGGCGTCCTTGCGGGAGGCCTGGGAGGCGTTGGCCCAGAAGTTGCCCTTGGCGTCGTTCACCACGTACGACCTGCCGGACTCCGAGCGGGGGAACGCGCCCCCGATGAACAGCTTGTAGGTCTTGCGCACCGCAAGCCGCGTCGGCTCAGACATCGAGGTAGGCCTCCAGCCCGTGACGGCCGCCCTCGCGGCCGAAACCCGACTCCTTGTAGCCGCCGAACGGGGCGGCGGGGTCGAACTTGTTGAACGTGTTGGCCCACACCACGCCCGCGCGCAGCCGTTCGGCCATCCACAGGATCCGCGAGCCCTTCTCCGTCCAGACCCCGGCCGACAGCCCGTACGGGGTGTTGTTGGCCTTCTCCACGGCCTCGGCGGGGGTGCGGAACGTCAGCACCGACAGCACCGGGCCGAAGATCTCCTCCCGGGCGATCCGGTGCGACTGGGCCACGCCGGTGAACACCGTCGGGGCGAACCAGAAGCCCCGCGACGGCAGCTCGCACGGCGGGGACCAGCGGGTCGCGCCCTCGGCCTCGCCGATCTGCGACAGGGTGCGGATCTTGTCCAGCTGCTCGGCGGAGTTGACGGCGCCGATGTCGGTGTTCTTGTCCAGCGGGTCGCCGACGCGCAGGGTGGCCATCCGGGTCTTGAGCCGCGCCAGCAGCTCCTCGGCGACGGACTCCTGCACCAGCAGGCGGGATCCGGCGCAGCAGACGTGGCCCTGGTTGAAGAAGATCCCGTTGACCACGCCCTCCACGGCCTGGTCCAGCGGCGCGTCGTCGAAGATCACGTTCGCCGCCTTGCCGCCCAGCTCCAGGGTGAGCCGCTTGCGGGTGCCGGCCACCATGCGGGCGATCTGCTTGCCGACCTCGGTGGACCCGGTGAACGCGACCTTGTCGATGCCCGGATGCCCGACCAGGGCCCTTCCGGTCTCGCCCGCCCCGGTGACGATGTTGACCACGCCCGGCGGCAGCTCGGCCTGCCGGCAGATGTCGGCGAACGCCAGCGCGGTCAGCGAGGTGGTCTCGGCGGGCTTGAGGACGACGGTGTTGCCGCAGGCCAGCGCGGGGGCGATCTTCCAGGCCAGCATCAGCAGCGGGAAGTTCCAGGGGATGACCTGCCCGGCCACCCCCAGCGGGCGCGGGTCCGGCCCGAACCCGGCGTGGGCGAGCTTGTCGGCCCAGCCGGCGTAGTAGAAGAAGTGCGCCGCCACCAGCGGCAGGTCCACGTCGCGGGACTCGCGGATCGGCTTGCCGTTGTCGATGCTCTCCAGCACCGCCAGCTCGCGCGAGCGCTCCTGGATCAGCCGGGCGATGCGGAACAGGTACTTGGCCCGCTCGCGGCCGGGCATCGGCCCCCACACGTTGTCGAACGCGTTCCGGGCGGCGGCCACCGCGCGGTCCACGTCGGCGGGACCGGCCTCGGTGATCTCGGCCAGCACCTCCTCGGTGGCGGGGTTGACGCTCTTGTAGCTGCGGCCGTCCTGCCCCTCGACCCACTCGCCGTTGATGAACAGCCCGTACGCCGGCCGGATGTCGACGATCGACGCCGACTCGGGCGCCGGCGCGTACTCGAAAACGTTCTCGCTCATGCGTCTTCCCCGCTCGCCTGCGGACCGCTTTGAGGCACGGCCCTTCGTCGTCGCGTGCTCACTCGTTCCTCGCTCCGCGCGCTCCTCCTCAGGACCGCGCCGCGCTCCTCCGGCTCGCTCATGGCTCAGTCCAGGGTGAAGTAGTCGGGGCCCGAGTACACGCCCGTGGCCAGCTTGCGGCGCTGCATCAGCAGGTCGTTCAGCAGGCTGGAGGCGCCGATCCGGAACCAGCGGGGGGTCAGCCAGTCGGGGCCGGCGGTCTCGTTCACCAGCACCAGATGCCTGATCGCGTCCTTGGTGGTGCGGATCCCGCCCGCGGGCTTGACGCCGACCTGCCGCCCGGTCGCGGCGCGGAAGTCGCGGACCGCCTCCAGCATCACCAGCGTCACCGGCAGCGTCGCCGCCGGGGAGACCTTGCCGGTGGAGGTCTTGATGAAGTCCGCGCCGGCCCGCATCGCCAGCCAGGAGGCGCGGCGCACGTTGTCGTAGGTGACCAGCTCGCCGGTCTCCAGGATCACCTTCAGATGGGCGTCGCCGCAGGCCTGCTTGACGGCGACGATCTCCTCGTACACCTTCAGGTAGTCGCCGGCCAGGAACGCGCCCCGGTCGATCACCATGTCGATCTCGGTCGCGCCGGCCGCCACCGCGGCGCGGGTGTCGGCCAGCTTGGCCTCCAGCGGCGCCCGACCCGCCGGGAACGCGGTCGCCACACTGGCCACCCCGATCCCCGAGCCGCGCAGCGCGGCCGTGGCCACGCCCACCAGGTCCGAGTACACGCACACGGCCGCGACCTTCGGCACCGCGGGGTCCTCGGGGTCGGGCCGCACCGCCTTGGCGCACAGCGCGCGCACCTTGCCGGGCGTGTCCGCCCCCTCCAGCGTGGTCAGGTCCACCATCGAGATCGCCAGGTCGATCGCGGCGGCCTTGGCGGTCGTCTTGATCGACCGGGTGGCCAGCCGGGCGGCCCGTTCCTCGGCCCCCACCTGGTCCACTCCCGGCAGCCCGTGCAGGTAGGCGCGCAGCTCGGCGTTGCCGCCGGGCGCGTCCGTCAGAGTCTCCGTTGACACCCGCTAAGCATCACCCATGCGCCCCGACCTCACAAAACGGACCCGTCCGGCGCGACCGGCAGAACGGAACCAGGCGTTTCACCCGTATCCCCGCATGGCATGAGGGGTGAACGGCGCCGTCGCCAGTACGATCGAGGGTCAGGTTTTCGCGACGTCTCTAGGAGCCACCGTGTCGTCGGCAGGATCGGTCTCCCCACGCTCGGACCAGGCCGCCAATCCGGCGCGGATACACGACTACCTGCTGGGCGGGCGGGAGAACTACGCGGTCGACCGGCGCGCCGCCGAGCATCTGCTGAACATCGTGCCGGCCACCCGGCAGCTGGTCGCCTGCAACCGGCGCTTCCTGCACCGGGCGATCCGGTACGCCGTGCGGGACGCCGGGATCCGGCAGTTCCTCGACATCGGCTCGGGCCTGCCGGCCCAGGAGAACCTGCACCAGACCGCCCAGCGCTCCGATCCCTCGGCGCGGGTGGTCTACGTCGACAACGACCCGGTGGTGGTGGCGCACGGGCGGGCGCTGCTGGCCCACGGCGACCGCACCGCCATGGTCACCGGGGACGTCCGGGACATGGACACGGTACTGGGGAACCCGGAGGTGACCCGGATCCTGGATCTGGCCGAGCCGGTCGCCGCGCTGCTGGCGACGGTGCTGTCGTGCCTGCCCGACCGGGACCGGCCCGGCGACCTGGTGCGGGGGATCGCCGACCGGCTGCCGGCCGGCAGTGTGCTGGTGTTCAGCCATCCCGCCGCCACCGACCGGCGGCTGCGCACCCGGCTGACCGAGCTCATGCTGGGCGTCACCGGCGGCATGTGGGGCCGGGTGCGCGACCCCGAGGAGTTCGCCGTCTGGTTCGAGGGCCTGGAACTGGTCCCGCCGGGCCTGGTCGAGGTGTCGGCCTGGCGGCCGGACCCGGGCGAGACGGTCAACCCGCCGTCCGAGGCCATGGTGGTCGGCGCGATCGCCCGGGTGCCCTAGCGTCCCGGTGCCCTAGGTCGAGTACCGCTGGCGGGTCAGGGTGGCCTCGGAGGCGGTGTCGTCGGAGAGCATCTTGGCGCGGGTGCTGTACCAGTCGTACTCGACGGTGCCGCTCGAGTCCAGGGTCAGGGTGATGTAGCCGGTGGGGGCGTCCTCGCAGTCGCCGCCGGACTCGCTGCCCTGGGTGATGGTCTCGTACATCACGACCCGGGTGGCCGTCACCGACTCCACGCTGAGCCGGCCCGTGCACTCGTAGCCGGTGTAGGTGGAGACCCCGGTCGAGGCCCCCTCGGTCAGGGTCAGGGTGGCGGTGAAGTTCCGCCGGTCGCCCTTGGTGTTGAGGTAGTAGCCGCTGCCGTTCCACGTCCCGGCGAACACCTCGGTGATCGCCCGCGGGTCCGGCGGCGGGGTGACCTGGGCCTGGGTGACGCGGATCTCGGGCTCGTCGTCGTCGCCGGCCTGCGTCAGCAGGTAGCCGAACGTGCCGAGCAGGGCCACCACCACGGTGCCGACGATGACGAGAAGGATCAGCACGTTGGCCGGGTCCCGGCGCGGCGGAGGGACCGGAGGTCCGGGCGGGATCGGGGAGTACGGCTGGTAAGGACCCTGCATGCTCTGCTCCTGGCGTGGTCCGCGCACCGCGGGGGGACGGGTGCGGTCACCGGCGATCACCCCTTTGGACGCCGCCACGGCGGCCCGGGTTTCCCCGATCATCGGAAAATCGCCGATTCCTCCCGGACGCGGCAGGCAGGACGGAAATCGGGGAGAGTTCGCCGGTTTCCGGATGGCATCCTTGGGACGTGAGCGCACGATCGGTCAGTCCCGTCCTCGTCGGCAGATCGGCCGAGCTGAGAATGCTGGAGACTGCGCTCGGCGAGGCCCCCGGCGCGGTCCTGGTGGGTGGGGAGGCCGGGGTCGGCAAGACCCGCCTGTTGCGCCACTTCACCGACCGGGCGGCGGCCGCCGGCGCACGGGTGCTGGTGGGCGGCTGCCTGGAGCTGGGCTCGGACGGCCTGCCGTTCGCGCCGTTCACCGCGGTGCTGCGCGGGCTGGTGCGGGAGACCGGCATCGACGGGGTGGCCGGGCTGCTGCCGCGCTCGGCGACCGCGGGGCTGGCCCGGCTGCTGCCGGAGTTCGGCGAGCCGGAGAGCGACGCGGCCTCCGGCGAGGACCGCGCCCGGCTGTTCGAGCTGGTGCTCACCCTGCTGGAACGGCTGGCCGAGCGCTCCCCCACCGTGCTGGTGATCGAGGACGCGCACTGGGCCGACCGCTCCACCCGGGACCTGCTGGCGTTCCTGATCCGCAACTCCGGCACCGCGCCGCTGCTGATCGTGGTGACGTACCGGACCGACGAGCTGCACCGCACCCATCCGCTGCGCCGGCTGCTGGCCGAGCTGGACCGGGTGGAACGGGTGCGCCGCGTCGAGCTGACCCGGCTCACCCGGGGCGAGGTCGCCGATCTGGTGCGCGGGCTGCTGGACCGCGAGCCGCCGGCCGGGCTGGTGGAACGGGTGTGGGAGCGCGGCGAGGGCAACCCGCTGTTCGTGGAGGCGCTGCTGGCCCGCGACGGCAGCCTGGCCTGCGCGCTGCCCGAGTCGCTGCGCGACCTGCTGCTGGCGGCGGTGCAGAAGCTGCCCGAGGAGACCCAGGAGACGCTGCGGCTGGCCAGCGCCGGCGGCACCCGCATCGAGCACGCCCTGCTGGCCGCGGTGTCCGGGATGGACGACACCGCGCTGACCCGGGTGCTGCGGCCCGCCGTCGAGGGCAACGTGCTGGTGGTGGACGGGGACGGGTACGCGTTCCGGCACGCGCTGATCCGCGAGGCGCTGCACGACGACCTGCTGCCGGGCGAGCACACCCGGCTGCACACCCGGTACGCCGAGGCGCTGGAGAACGAACCGGAGCTGGTGCCCTCGGGCCGGCTGTGGGTGGAGCTGGCGCACCACTGGTACTCCGCGCACGACCCCACCTGGGCGCTGGTCAGCGCCTGGCGGGCGGCCGGCGACGCGCGCAAGGCGGTGGCCTACGCCGAGTGCCTGGCGATGCTGTCGCGCGTCCTGGAGCTGTGGGACAAGGTCCCCGACGCCGCCGAGCGCATCGGCGCCGAACGCCACGACGTGCTGGAGCAGGCGGTGCTGGCCGCCGAGCTGGCCGGGGAGCACGAACGCGGCGTCAAGCTGGCCACCGCCGCGCTGCGCGAGATGGAGGCGCTCGGCGACGACGCCCGCTGCGCCGCCCTGCTGGAACAGCGCGGCCGGATGGGCTACGAGCTGGCCCGGCCCGGCTACCTCGACGACCTGCGGGCCGCCGCCGCCCGGCTGCCCGCCGAACCGCCCAGCGCGGTGCGGGCCCGGGCGCTGGCCTCGCTGGCCACGTTCGCGCGGCACCTGTCGGGCACCGACGAGGCGCGCGTGGCCGCGCAGGAGTCGCTGGCCATCGCCCGCCGCATCGCCGACACCCCGGCCGAGGTCAACGCGCTGCTCACGCTGGCCTGCGTGGACATCGACTACGACGGCGGGCTGGAGGAGCTGGTCGAGGTCGAGCGGATCGCACAGCGGTCCGGCAACCAGCGGCCCCTGCTGCGGGTGGCGGTGCTGCGCTCGCACTACCTGGAGGGCTCCGGCCGGCACGCCGAGGCGGTGGAGGTGGCCGCGCAGGGCGTCGAGCTGGCCCGCGAGTTCGGGCTGTCCCGCACGCACGGGACGTTCCTGTCGATCAACCTGGCCGAGCCGCTGGTGTCGCTGGGCCGCTGGGACGAGGCGCTGACCTGCCTGCGGCAGGCCCTGGACCAGGACCCGGCGATCTCCATCCGCACCTCGCTGCACGTGCTGGCCGGTGAGGTGGCGCTGGCCCGCGGCGACCTGGCCGAGGCGGAACGCCACCTGTCCCCCGCCCGCGAGATGATGTGGCGCAAGGCCCAGGACTTCTTCGCCATGCTGCGGCTGGAGTCGGCGCTGCGGCTGGCCCAGGGCCGTCCCGCCGAGGCGCTGGAGGCGGTGGCGGGCGTGCTGGACAACCCCGGCCTGCCCGACGACGCCCGCTACACCTGGCCGGTCCTGGTGATCGGCGCGGGCGCCTGCGGGGAACTGCCCGACCGGGCGGCGGCCGCGGACTGGCTGGAACGCATCGAGAAGCGGGCCGCCGGCCTCGCCGTGCGCGGCCCCCTCCAGGAGGCGCACCACGTCACCTTCGCCGCCAAGGCCGCACTGGCCCACGGCCGCCGCGACGCCGCCGCCTGGGACGCCGCCGCCACCGCCTGGGAGCGCATCGGCCAGCCCTACCCGCAGGCCAAGAGCCTCGCCCACGCCGCCGAGGCCGCCCTGGCCGACGGCGACCGCCAGAGCGCCGCACTGCGCCTGCGCCGCGCCGCCGTCCTGGCCGAACGCCTGCAGGCCGCCCCGCTCCAGCACCGCATCGCGGACCTGTCCCGCCGCGCGGGCCTGGGCGCCCCGGCCGAACGCCCCGCCCCCAACCTCACCCCGCGCGAACTGGAGGTCCTCCGCCTGGTCGCCCAGGGCCGCACCAACCGCGAGATCGCCGCGGCCCTGTTCATCTCCGCCAAGACCGCCAGCGTCCACGTCTCCAACATCCTGGCCAAGCTCGAGGCCCCCACCCGCGGCCACGCCGCCGCCACCGCCCGCGACCTCAAGCTCGTGTGAGCGCGCGTGTTCGATTGCGCTCGCTCCGCCCGCGCGGCTCGCGGGCCTTGGGACGCGCGGTCGTTCGTCGTGTTGCTCGTGGGGGACGACCCCCACACTCCCGGAGGGCGGGCGGACCATCCTCGCTCGCCGGCGCTCGCTGCGGTGGTCCGCCCGCGCAAGATCGCTCGTTCCTCGCGATCTCGCCCCGCCCCTCCTCACGACCACGCGGGCTCGCTCGCTGGCGGCCTTCGGCACCTTCGGTGCAGGGGCTTCGGTCTGGGGGCGGTGGGGGCTCCCCTCCCTAGCTCCCACCGCCTGGCCTTCGGGGCGGCCGCCGGTGTCCGGCGTGCCCGTCAGGGACTCGAGTCTGGTCTGGACCGGGCTGTGGGGCATCGGTAGACCTCCCGATATTCGGATCGGGAAAGCGAGAACGCCCCGCGGCTCCGCCTGGGTGAGCCGCGGGGCGTTCCGGGTGTGGATGCCTCAGTTGGGGACGCGGGCGACGCAGAAGACGGTCTGGCCGAAGGGGGGGCGGATGACCCTCTCGATCAGGCGGGTGGTGGGGACCACGGTGCGGTCGTAGATCTTGACCAGGCGGGGGTCGGGGTAGCCGGCGCCGCCGCGGCGGACCGCGAACCACCAGGCGATGCCGCCGAGGAAGTTGATCGGCTTGCAGACCTCGGGGATCAGCCCGGCCTCGCGGACCGACCTGGTCAGGGTGGCCGGGGTGTAGCGGGTGACGTGGCCGACCTTGCGGTCGAAGTCGCCGTACAGCTGCATGTAGCCGGGGACCCAGATGACGATGCGGCCGCCGGGCAGGGTGACCGCGGCGAGGTCCCTTAGGGCCTGCACGTCGTCCTTGATGTGCTCCAGCACGTTCATCATGACGACGGTGTCCACCTTCTGGCGGATCTGGATCTCGGTGGGCAGCGCCAGGTCGATCACCTCGACGTCGGGGTTGCCCTCGTAGCGCTTGCGGAGCTGCTCCACGCAGTACGGGTCGTTGTCGCTGACCACCAGGTAGTCCAGCCGGCCGGCGAACTGCTCGGAGAAGTGGCCCAGCCCCGAGCCCACCTCCAGCATCGACCGGCCCACGTGCGGGGCCACCATGTCGTACTCGTACTTGCGGTAGTTGCGGGCCTCGTCGCCGCCCAGATGGTTCTCCAGGGCGCCCTCACCGGCCGCCGGCTGGACGATCTCGCCGTCCCCCGCGGGGGGAGGGGCGGGGCTCTCCTTGGTGCCCAGCAGCTTCAGGAGCGTGCCGGCAATGGACTTCTGCTGCTTCGATGACTGCATTGGTTTCCGCTCGCTGAGTGCACCACCCGGCTGGCACCGACGTGCTGCTTGCGTTCGACTCGACGTTCTCGCCGGACCGGCGCGGCGACCGCCGGGACGGGGCGGCGGGCCGATCTCGGGCGCGTAGACCGCCCCAGTCTAACGGCACCTCTGAGACCCCCACCGCCCCACGCGAAGGATCCCTCCCCCCACCCGCAGATCCCCACCTCCGGACGAAGATCCCCACTTCCGGAAATCGAGCCGGGGGCCTGGGGGCGGAGCCCCCAGAACTTCCACAGCAACCCCAGGCCAACCTGTCCCTCAGTCGGCCGGAGCGGAGCCCCCAGGCGGAGCTCCGGCCGACTGAGCGCGGTCCGGGCACCGCAGCCGACCACGGCGCAGCGAGCCCCCAGGCGAGCGGAGCCGGGGGCGGCGAGGATGCCCGGATCCGCGTGCGGGGGGTGTGGGGGTCGCCCCCCCCACAAGCAACACGTCACACGCTGAGCGACAGGGTGCGCTGGATGCGGGCGGCGGTGGCCTGGAGGCGGTGGGCGGAGGCCTCGATGGCGGGGAGGCGGCCGGGGCGGCAGGAGACGGCCAGGGCGCCGACGACGGTGCCGGAGGCGTCGGTGACCGGGACGGCGGCGCAGCCGGTGCCCAGGGCGTACTCCTCGCGGTCGACGGCGAGCCGGGCGGGGGTCCGCAGGATGCGCAGCAGCTCGCGGGGGTCGGTGATGGTGTGCGGGGTCAGGTCGACCAGGGGGTGCCGGGACAGGTAGTCGCGGCGCAGGTCCTCGTCGAGCTGGCGCAGCACGCACTTGCCGATGGCGGTGGCGTGGGCGGCCTCGTCGAAGCCGACCCACAGGTCGACGCGCGGGGTGCGCGGGCCGTCGGCGATGTCGATGATGCGGATCTCGCCGTCCTCGTGCATCCCGAAGTAGGCGGCGGCCTTCAGCTCGTCGCGCAGCGCGACCAGGGCGGGGCGGATCCGGGCCAGCAGCGTCTGGGTCCGGCTGCGGTCCTGCAGCGCCTGCAGCCGGTCGCCGAGCACCCACACGCCGGTGGGCAGGCGGCTGGCGTACCCCTCGTGGGCCAGCGTGCGCAGCAGGTGGTAGGTGGTGGCCAGCGGCAGCCGCGCCTCCCTGGCGAGCTGCTTGGCGGGCGCGCCGTTGGGGTGCGACGCCACCGCCTCCATCAGGTGCAGCGCCCGCTGCACCGAGGCGATGAGAGTCGGCTTCCGCGTCTCGTCCATCACGGACAGCGAACCCTTCCGACCTCACTCGGTCAAGGCGTTTGCCGATACTCACGACATTGGATCACTTCCCCGCCCCGCGGTACAGCCGATCCACCGAATTCGTTCCGGGGAATCGGTGCAATGGAACGGTCTCTTTTCCATGGACCGCAACGATCATCCGCGCCGCGCCCGCCGGGTCGTGTTCCGCCGCGGAACGGGTACGACCGATCCTGCGTGAAGTGCCGCACACATTCTCGATCTCACCTGCACATCGGTGAAGGAGCCGCTATGAGCACTGCGTCCGAGCCGGGCGGGGGCGCCGCCGTCGACGAGCGCACCGCCCGCAGGGTCGCCGAGGCCGCCCGCCAGACCGAGTGGCGCCTGCCCAGCTTCGGCAAACAGCTGTTCATGGGACGGCTGCGGATGGACCTGATCCATCCCCATCCGCGGCCTCCCGACGAGGCCGCCGCCCGGGGCGAGGCGTTCCTGCGCAGGCTGCGCGAATTCCTCGCCGAGCACGTCGACCCGCAGCGGATCGAACGCGAGGCGCGCATCCCCGACGAGGTGGTGGCGGGCCTGCGGGAAATCGGCGCGCTGGGCATGAAGATCGACGAAAAGTACGGCGGGCTGGGCCTGACCCAGCTGCATTACGGCCGGGCGCTGATGCTGGTCGGATCGACCAGCCCGGCGATCGGCGCGCTGTTGTCGGCGCACCAGTCCATCGGGGTGCCGCAGCCGGTCAAAATGTTCGGCACCGAGGAGCAAAAGGCGCGCTGGCTGCCCCGCTGCGTCAACGAGATCAGCGCGTTCCTGCTCACCGAGCCCGACGTGGGCTCCGACCCGGCCCGGCTGCGCGCCACCGCGGTGCCGACCGAGGACGGCCGCGAGTACGTGCTGAACGGCGTCAAGCTGTGGACCACCAACGGCGTCATCGCCGACCTGCTGGTGGTGATGGCGCGGGTGCCGGAATCGCCCGGCCATCGCGGCGGGATCTCGGCGTTCGTGGTGGAGGCCGACACGCCCGGCATCACGGTGGAGCACCGCAACGCGTTCATGGGCCTGCGCGGCATCGAGAACGGCGTCACCCGGTTCCACGACGTGCGGGTCCCGGCGGACCACCTGATCGGCCGCGAGGGCTCCGGGCTGAAGATCGCGCTGAGCACGCTGAACACCGGCCGGCTGTCGCTGCCCGCGCTGTGCGCCGCGGCCGGCAAGTGGTCCACCAAGATCGCCCGGGAGTGGTGCGCGCAGCGGGTGCAGTGGGGCCGCCCGATCGGCGAGCACGAGGCCATCGCCACCAAGCTGTCGTTCATCACCGCCACCTCCTACGCGCTGGAGGCGATGGTGGACCTGGCCGGGGCGCTGGCCGACGACGAGCGCAACGACATCCGGATCGAGGCGGCGCTGGCCAAGCTGTACGCCTCGGAGATGGCCTGCCGGATCGCCGACGAGCTGGTGCAGCTGCGCGGCGGCCGGGGCTACGAGACGGCCGAGTCGCTGGCCGCCCGGGGCGAGCGCGGGGTGCCCGCCGAGCAGATGCTGCGGGACCTGCGGATCAACCGGATCTTCGAGGGCTCCACCGAGATCATGCACCTGCTGATCGCCCGGGAGGCGGTGGACGCCCATCTGGCGGTGGCCGGGGACATCATCGACCCGGACGTCGCCCGCGCCGACAAGGTGCGCGCCGCGGCCAGGGCGGGCGGGTTCTACGCCCGCTGGCTGCCCACGCTGGTGTCGATGCCGGGCCTGGGCGGCAAGAACGGGTACGCCGGGTTCGGCCCGCTGGCCGACCATCTGGCCTTCGTGGAGCGGGCCTCCCGGAAACTGGCCCGCTCCACGTTCTACGCCGCCGCCCGCTGGCAGGGCGCGCTGGAGCGGCGGCAGGCGTTCCTGGGCCGGATGGTGGACATCGGCGCCGAGCTGTTCGCGATGAGCGCGGTGTGCGTGCGGGCGCGGATGGACGCCGGGTCCGGCGGCAGGGGCCTGACGCCGTACGAGCTGGCCGGCGCGTTCTGCGAGCAGGCCCGTGTCCGGGTCGAGGCGCTGTTCGAGGCGCTGTGGCGCAACACCGACGCCCGGGACTCCAGGCTGGCCCGGCGGGTGCTGGCCGGCGAGTTCTCCTGGCTGGAGGAGGGCGTGCTGGACATGTCCATCCCCGGCCCGTGGATCGCCGACTCCGCTCCCGGCCCCAGCCGGACCGCCGACGTCCACCGCCACATCGGCTGAGGGCTAACCGCCGCTCCGGGCCCGGCGGCGGGCCTGCAGGTCGCGGATCTGCCGGCGGGCCTCGGCGAGCTCGTCCTCCAGCTCGCGGACCTGCTGTTCCAGCTCCAGGATGCGGCGGATGGCGTTCAGCGTCATGCCCTCGCCGGCGAGCTCGGCGACGTACTGCACGCGGCGGATCTCGACGCGGGAGTAGCGGCGCTGGCCGCCGCTGGTGCGGACCGGGCGGACGACCCCGAACTCGTCGAGCCGGCGCAGGAACGCCTGCTGCAGCCGCAGCATCGAGGCGACCTGACCGACCGAGTACAGGGGGGCGTGGGCGTCGTCCACCGGCAGCCTGGTGGTGTCGTCGGACGGCGAACTCATGGGTCACAGCCAATCATCGACCGCGATGAGACCGGTAGCGAAAGGTGCGGCGAGCCCGCTGACGGCGCTCGCCGCACCTGCCCGACGCCGGTACGGCCCCGGGGTCATCCGGTGATCGACTTGTGCGTCTCGGCCCGCTGGACCTCGACCTTGCGCGGCCGGGCCCTCTCCAGCACCGGGATCCGGACCGCGAGCACGCCGTTGTTGTAGGCGGCCTCGATGCCGTTCGCGTCCAGGTGCTCCGACAGGTAGACGCGGCGGGTGAAGGTGCCCATCATCCGCTCGCGGACGAACACCCGGTCGTCCTCGCCGAACTCCTCCTCGCGCCGGGCGCTGACGCTCAGCACGCCGCGGTCGACGGTGACCTCGATCGAGTCGGGGTCGATGCCCGGCACGTCGAAGCGCAGCACGACCTCGTCCTTGCGCCGGATGCCGTCCATGGGCATCACGCTGCCGCCCGCCTGGCCGGCGAACTGCCTGCTCAGCCTGTCGAACTGGCGCTCGAACTCCTGCACGAAGGGGTCGATGGAAGTCAGCAGCATGGTCGTCGCACCTCCGTTGCGGATCCCCTGCTTCCCTCTCTGCTGGGAGCTAACCTCCAACCAGAGTTAGATGTTCCCGCCAACCAGAGCTTCAAACACCCGAAGACACACCAAGGGGCGGACCCCCACCGGGATCCGCCCCAAGGCCCAGATCTATCGCTCCCGCCGCCTCAAGACCTCGCACCCGAAGGTCCCGAAGACCACCGCGAGCGGGCCCGCGTGGCCGTAAGGGAGGAGGCTTTCAAGATCGCGAGGAACGAGCGATCTTGAAAACGACGACCGCACGGCCACGCGTCCCCAGGCCCGCGAGCCGCGCGAGCGGAGCGAGCGCAATCAAAGCGCAATCAAACACGCTCGATGATGGTGGCGTTGGCCTGGCCGCCGCCCTCGCACATGGTCTGCAGGCCGTAGCGGGCGCCGGTGCGCTCCAGTTCGTGCAGCAGCTTGGTCATCAGCACGCCGCCGGTGGCGCCCAGCGGGTGGCCCAGCGCGATGGCGCCGCCGTTGGGGTTGGTCTTGGCCGGGTCGGCGCCGATCTCCTTCAGCCAGGCCAGCACGACCGGGGCGAACGCCTCGTTGATCTCGGTGACGTCGATGTCGTCGATGCTCAGGCCGCTCTTGGCCAGCGCCTTCTCGGTGGCCGGGATGGGGCCGGTGAGCATGTAGACCGGGTCCGAGCCGCACACCGCCAGGGTGTGGATGCGGGCGCGCGGGGTCAGGTTGTGCCGCTTGACGGCCTCCTCGGAGGCCAGCAGCAGGGCCGAGGCGCCGACGGAGATCTGCGAGGACACCGCGGCGGTGATCTCCCAGCCCTCGCGCAGCGGCTTGAGCGAGGCCATCTTCTCCAGGGTGGTGTCCGGGCGGACGCCCTCGTCCTGGGCGAGGCCGTTCAGCGGGGCGATCTCCCGGTCGAAGTAGCCGTTCTCCAGCGCCTTGGCCGCCCGCTGGTGGCTGGTCAGCGCGAACTCCTCCAGGTCGGCGCGCTTGAAGCCCCACTTCTCGCACATCAGCTGGGCGCCGCGGAACTGGGAGATCTCCTGCTGGCCGTAGCGCTCGCCCCAGCCGGGGCCCCACGGCAGGCCGGCGGTCGGGCCCTCGGGGCCCATCGGGACCGAGGAGCCCATCGGCACCATGGCCATGTTCTCCACCCCGGCGGCGACCACCAGGTCCTGGGTGCCGGACATCACGGCCTGCGCCGCGAAGTGCACGGCCTGCTGCGAGGAGCCGCACTGCCGGTCGATGGTGACGCCCGGCACGTTCTCCGGCAGCCCGGCCGACAGCCAGGCGGTGCGGGCGATGTCCAGGGTCTGCGCGCCGACCTGCATGACGCAGCCCATGATCACGTCCTCCACCGCCGCCGGGTCGACCCCCGTACGGTTCATGAGCTCCTTGAGCACATGGGCACCGAGGTCGGCGGAGTGGACGTCCTTCAGGGCACCCTTCTTGGTGCCCACGGGGGTACGGACCGCGCCGACGATGTACGCCTCGGCCACGACGCCTCCAAGTATCTCTGCGTAGGGGTTCCGTCCCGGAGCAAACCGAGCGGGATTCGGTTGTCGGTACGAGGTTACATCCTGGCGCCCGCCACGTCGCGGGCCCGCCCCACCGGAATCAGCGACCGGCGCGTACCCGCAGGTCAGCCGGTACGTCCAGGGAATCACGGGACAGATCCGACAGCAAGGCGGCCAGCTCCCGGCGCTCCTCGGGCGCCCAGCCCGCCAGATGCAGGGCCAGTGCCCGGCCGCGGGCCTCGTACAGCCGCTCCACGGTGGCCCGGCCCGCGTCGGTGATCTCCAGCCGCCCGTCCCTGCGCACCACGTACCCGGCCCTGACCAGCTGTTCGACGTACGGGCGCCCGCGCTCGACCGACACCTCCGCCTGCCGGGCCAGCTCCGCCGACGACACCGACCCCTCCTCGGCGATCCGCGACAGCGCCCACATCGAGCCCGGCGGCAGGTGCACGTCGGCGATCGCCCCGAGCAGCATGTACATCTCCCGGGCCCCCGCGTCCCGCAGCGCCAGCCGGCTCAGCCGGCCCGCGACCTCCTGCCGCGAGGAGCGGAACGTCGGCGCCGCCCCCGCGCCCTCGCCCAGGTCCGGGCCCGCCCTGGCCAGGCCGCGCAGCGGGATCTCATGGACGGCCAGCGCCAGCAGCGCCGCCACCAGCGCCACCGGGGCCAGCCACAGCACCACGGTCTGGATCGCCTCGCTGAACGCGTCCAGGAACTGCATCCGCACCGGCCCCGGCAGCGCCTCCACCAGTTCGGGGTCCTCGGCGGCCTCCTGCGCGGCGAACTCCGGCGGCACCCCGCCGCCCGCCGCGATCCGGTCGATGTTGCCGGCCAGCCGCGCGTTGTAGAGCGCGCCGAACGCCGCCACCCCGAACGCCCCGCCGATCGACCGGAACCACGTCACCCCCGAGGTCGCCACCCCCAGGTCCCGGTACGGGACGGCGTTCTGCGCGGCGGTGATCAGCACCTGCACCACCGCGCCCAGCCCGAACCCGACCAGCACCAGGGCCGCGTTGAGGTGCAGCCCGCCGGTGTCGCGGTCCACCCGGCCCAGCAGCAGCAGACCCGCCGCCGCCAGCGCCATGCCCCCGATCGGGTACGCCTTGTACCGCCCGTACCGGGTCACCAGCCGGCCCCCGCCGACCGAGGCGACCACCGCCGCGGCCACCGCGGGCAGCAGCAGCATCCCCGACGCCAGCGGCGAGTAGCCCTTGACCACCTGCATGAACAGCGGCAGGTAGATCATCACGCAGAACATCACGACGCCCAGGCAGAACGCCACCGCCGCCGGCACCAGGAACGCCCGGGCGGTGAACAGGCGCAGCGGCAGCACCGGCTCGCGGGCCCGCCTCGCCGACGCGTACCAGGCCAGCCCCGACAGCACCGCCCCGGCCGCCAGCGCCCAGATCACCGGGGAGGTCCACGGGTAGCGGGTGCCGCCCCAGGTCGCGATCAGCACCAGGCAGACGGTGGCGGCGCCGAGCAGCGCCATGCCCGCGTAGTCGATCTCCTGCCGCCGGTACCGGGTGTCCCGGGGCAGCACCCGATGGATGACGATCAGCGCCAGCACGCCCAGCGGCAGGTTGATGTAGAACACCCAGCGCCAGCCGACCTCGACGAAGAAGCCGCCCAGCAGCGGCCCCAGCACGTTGGACGCGGCGAAGTTGGCCCCGAAGATGCCCTGGTAGCGGCCCCGCTCCCGGGGCGAGACCAGCGCCGTCATGATCGCCGTGGACAGCACCATCAGCCCCGCGCCGCCCACCCCCTGCAGCGCCCGGAACGCCACCAGCTGCGGCATGTTCCGGGCCAGCCCGCACAGCGCCGAGCCCGCCAGGAAGATCACGATGGACAGCAGGAACAGGTTCTTGCGCCCGTACTGGTCGCCGAGCTTGCCCCACAGCGGGGTGAACGCGGTCGAGGCGAGCATGTAGGCGGTGACCACCCAGGCCAGGTTCTCCGCGCCGTGCAGCTCGGCGGCGACCGTGGGCAGCGTGGTGCTCACGATCGTCTGGTCCAGCCCGCCCAGGAACATCGCCAGCAGCAGCACCCCGAGCAGCACGTGCAGCCCGCGGCCCCGCATCGGCGCTCCGGCGGGGTGCTCCGCGTGCGTGACGGCGGCCTCGCGTTCGGCGTCCATCGACCGGCTCCCCTAGGCGACCTGCGACAACGCGGTCCCTACCCCGGCGGGGGCATGGTCACGGCCGGGCCGGGGCGCGCAGGTCGGGCGGGGCGTCCAGGGAGTCCCGGGCCAGCTCGGCCAGCAGCCGGGACAGCTCGGCGTGGTCCTCCGGCGACCAGCCCGCCAGATGCCGGGCCAGCCCCCGGTTGCGGGCCGCCAGCAGCCGTTCGGCGGTGGCCCGGCCCGCGTCGGTGATCTCCAGCCGCCCGTCCCTGCGCACCACGTACCCGGCCCTGACCAGCCGGTCCACGTACGGGCGGCCCCGCTGCACCGGGACGCCCGCCCGCCGGGCCAGTTCCGCCGACGACACCGACCCCTCCTCGGCGATCCGGCACAGCGCCCACATGCTCCCCGCGGGCAGGTGGACCTCGGCGAGCACCCCGAGCCGGGCGTACATCTCGCGGGCCCCGGCGTCCCGCATCATCAGCCGGCTCAGCCTGCCCTCGACCTCCTGCCGGGACGTGCGGTACGTCGGCGTGCCGGCCATGCCCTCGCCCAGGTCCGGGCCCGCCTTGGCGGTGGCGCGCAGCGGGATCTCGCGCAGCAGCAGGGCCAGCAGGACGCCGGCCACGGCGACCGGGACCGCCCACCCGAACACCTCGGCGATCGCGTCGTTGTAGGCGTCCAGGAACCGCACCCGCAGCGCCGGCGGGAGCGTGCCGATCAGCGCCGGGTCCTCCCCCGCCGCCCGCGGGTCGAACCCCGGCGGCAGTCCCGCGGTCCCGGCGATCCGGGCGATGTCGTGCTCGAGCCGGGAGGAGAACAGCGAGCCGAACACCGCCACCCCGAACGAGCCGCCGATCGACCGGAAGAACGTCACCCCGGCCGTCGCCGCCCCCAGGTCCCGGTACGGCACCGCGTTCTGCGCCGCGATCACGGTCACCTGCATGACCAGCCCGAGCCCCAGTCCCAGCAGCAGCAGGTAGCCGTTCATCACCGCGGTCGAGGTGGTGCGCTCCAGCCCCGACAGCAGCCACAGCGCCAGCGCGGTGATCGTCATCCCGGCCACCGGGAACACCTTGTAGCGGCCGTACCTGCTGATCAGCTGCCCGCTGCCGATCGAGCCGACCAGCATCCCGGCCACCATCGGCAGCAGGTGCACCCCCGACAGCGTCGCCGACACGCCGTGCACCACCTGCAGGTACAGCGGCAGGTACGTCAGCGCCCCGAGCATCGCGAAGCCGACCGCGCAGCCCAGCGCCGCCGACACCACGAACACCTCGACGCCGAACAGCCGCAGCGGCAGCACCGGCTCGGCCGCCCGGCGCGCCGACGCCAGCCAGCCCAGCGCGGCCGTCACCGCCGCCGCCAGCAGCCCGACGATGACCGGCGAGCCCCAGGCGTACGTGGTGCCGCCCCAGGTCGCCGCCAGCACCAGGCAGATCGTGGCCGTCGCCAGCAGCGCGATCCCCGGATAGTCGACCGGATGCCGCTCGTGCCGCCGGTCGGCGGGCAGCACCGCCACGATCACCGCCAGCGCCGCCGCGCCCAGCGGCAGGTTGACGTAGAACACCCACGGCCAGGACAGGTGGTCGACGAAGAAGCCGCCCAGCAGCGGTCCCAGCACGCTCGACACCCCGAAGACCGCGCCGAAGAGCCCCTGGTAGCGGCCCCGCTCACGGGGCGGCACCACGTCCCCGACGATCGCCATGGCCAGCGACATCAGCCCGCCGCCGCCCACCCCCTGCAGCGCCCGGAACGCGATCAGCTCCGGCATGGTCCGGGCCAGCCCGCACAGCGCCGAGCCCACCAGGAAGATCACGATGGACGCCAGGAACAGGTGCTTGCGCCCGTACTGGTCGCCCAGCCGTCCCCACAGCGGCGTCACCGTGGTGGTGGCCAGCAGGTACGCGGTCACCACCCACGACAGGTGCTCGGCGCCGCGCAGGTCGCCGACGATGGTGGGCAGCGCGGTGGCGACGATGGTCTGGTCCAGGGCGGCCAGCAGCATCGCCATCATGAGCGCGCCGAGGATCGCGTACAGCCGCCCCCTGCGCGGCGGCCCCGCCGGCCCGGTCGCCACGGCCGTACCGGCCCTGCCGCCAACACGCATCGGTCACCCCCCTGCCTCCGGGTGGGTGTGTACCCAGCCGGGGACGGGAGGCGAACCGTGTCGTCATTTCGGTGCCCGGAGGTCGTTCCCGGGCGGACGGGTCAGGCGACCGCGGCGGAACTCCGCGGAGCGCGGATCGCCCGGCCCGTTCTTTCGAGGGTTCCCCGGGCCGGCGGGTCAGCCGGTCAGGTCCTTGGCGACCTTCGCCGCACCGAGCCCGGTGGCGCCCAGCGCCACGGCCGAGAACGCGGCGGCGGCCCACAGCGGCACCGCCGGTCCGCCGCGGGCCCTGCGGGACTTGATCGAGGCGATCGCGTCCAGCGCGTCCACCGCCACGCCCAGCCGGGCCCACGCCGACCGGGCCTGTCCCTTGCCGAGCAGGTAGCCGGCCCCGAGTGCGATCTCCCGCGAGGCGAACAGCCGGGTCGCCATATCGCGCCCGGCGTCCGGGCCCTTCCCCAGCCCGAGGACCCGGGCGGTCATCCCCGGGGCCAGGAACGCCGCCGCGCCGAGCGCCACCCGGCCCCGCGCCAGGTGCACCATCAACGCGTCGACGCGGTCCGCCTGCCGAACTTCAGTCACATCTGCCACAGCCGGAGCGTATCCCCCACCCGAACACAATTCGACTCCGGGTCGAACAAGACCGGACGGCCCGCTCCGGTGGACCGCCGCCCGTCCCGCCCCGATACTGGGCCCAATGGACGTCACAGGGTTCATACTGCTGGTCTTCATCGGGCTGATGGCCGCGTACCTGCTGCGGTACGTCGCCGCGCGGCTGCGCTGGCCCGTGCCCGGCTACAAGGGCATCATCGTCGTCTTCGTCATCGCCATGCTGGCCATATGGGGGCAGTCCCTGGATTGACGGCGATGTCCGAACTTCCGCGCCGAGACGGCCGTCTCAACTGAGACAGCTGCTTCCCCGCGCGGCAAGGGAGTTCCGACGTGTCACCCACCACGGCCAAGGTCCACGGGCAACGGAGCTCCGCCTCCCCGCATCTGGACCGGCTCGTGGACTTCGCCGAACCCGTCCCGACCGACGAGTGCCTGGACCTCGGCTGCGGGAACGGCCCGCTCCCCGCGGCGCTGGAACCGCTGGTACGGCGGGTGACGGCCGTCGACGCCGCACGTTCCGCCGCCCGCGTCGCAGCCGGTGCCCCGGCTCCCCAGGCCGCGCCCGTCCCCCCGCCCGCCCCGGTCCCCCCGGCCGAGCTGACCCCGGGCGGCCGGATGCCGACCGTGGTGTTCGACCCGGCCCGTTACCGGGGCGGCGACGGCACCTCCACGGTGTGCACCGACGCCGCCGCACTGCCCTACCGGGACGGAACGTTCACCCTGGTCACCTCGCGGTTCGCACTGCGACGGCTGGGCGACCCGGCGCGCGCGCTGCGGGAGATGGTCCGGGTCTGCCGCCCCGGCGGCCGGGTGGTCGTCGCCGAGGTGGTCCGCCCCTCCTACGACGCCCCCGCCCGCGACCGCCTGGAACGCCTCCGCGACCCCGCCCACCCGGGCCTGCCCGCCCTGGACGACCTCGCCCGCCTGCTGACCGAGGCGGGCGCCCGTGTCCGCCGCCTGGACCGCATCAACGTGGAACGCCCCCTGGACCAGTGGCTGGCCGACGCGACCGACCCCGCCATCGCCGAGGGCATCCGCCAGGCCCTCATCGACGAACTGGACGGCGGCCCCCGCACCGGCGCCCGCCCCCGGGTGATCGGCGGCGAACTCTGGTACACCGACACCTGGGCCCATCTGGCCGCCGAACCCCACCGCCCCTGACACCCCGAGCCCCACCTGGGATCTCCGCAAGGCCCTGCACAAGAAGGCGCTGAAGGCGCCCGCTCGCCGCCGCGCCGGAGGCGCGACAATCAAATAGGCAGTTCGAACCAGACGGCCTTGCCGTCGGTGGTGGGGCGGGCGCCCCACCGGGTGGCGAGCTGGTCGACCAGGTACAGGCCGCGGCCGCCCTCGTCGGTCTCCCCGGCGCTGCGGATCCGCGGCAGCCGCAGGTCGGAGTCGAACACCTCGACCCAGATCGACTCCGAGCCGCGCCGCAGCCGCAGCGTGAACTCCTTGACCTGCGGTTCCCGGCGGCCCAGCTCCATGCCGAGATCCCACAGCTCCTCGTCCAGCAGGGATTCCTCGTCCTCCAGGCCCGCCCCGGACAGCAGCGCCGGCTCCGGGCGCGGCGCCGGGCTGCCGGCCGCGTGCAGCACCACGTTGGTGACCACCTCGGAGACCAGCAGGCAGGCCAGCTCGGCCTGCTCGGGTTCCATCCCCCAGGAGGCGAACGTCTGGGCGGCCATCCGGCGCGCCTCCGACACCATGATCGGCTCGGCGGCGAAGGTGCGCTGCTCGACCGCCAGCTCCTCCGGCGAGGTGCGGATCACCACGATCGCCACGTCGTCGTCGATGTCGCCGGGCACCGCCTCGAACGCCGCCTCGGCGACCGCCTCGACGTCGCCGTCCGCGGCGGCGGCGACCGCCTCGCGGACCATCCGGCGGGACTCGTCGCGGGTGTAGTAGTCCCCGTCGGCCTTGGGCCGCCGGTCGATCAGCCCGTCGGTGTACAGCACCAGGGTGGCGCCGGGCTTGAGCTCGCGGCTCTCCTCGTTGAACAGGATCTCCCCGCCGACGCCGGAGCCGCGCACGCCCAGCATCGCGCCCTTGCTGTCGAACTCCAGCTCGGTGACCTGGCCGTCCTGGATCAGCAGCGGCGGATCGTGCCCGGCGTTGGCGAACAACAGCACCCGCGACCAGGCGTCGTAGACGAAGTAGGTGCACGACACCAGCGGCGCCCGGGGCCCGTCCTCGTCGGCCCGGCCCGACCGCCGGGCCGGGCTCAGGGTGCGGGTCCACTCGTCCAGCTCGCGCAGGATCTCCGCGGGCGGCTTGTCGGCCTGGGCGAACGCCCGCAGCGCCGCCCGCAGCTGGCCCATCACCGCCGCGGCCCGCGCGCCGCGGCCCTCCACGTCGCCGATCACCAGCCCGACCCGGCCCGCCGACAGCGGGATCACGTCGTACCAGTCGCCGCCGACCTGGGTCTGGATGCCGTGCCCGTGCGACTCCAGCGGCCGGGCCGGCTCGTACCGCCAGGCGATCTGCATTCCGTCCAGCCGGGGCGGGACGTCGCCGGGCAGCAGGTCCTTCTGGAACGCCAGCGCGGTCTCGCGTTCGGTCTCGAACAGCATCGCGTTGTCGACCGCCAGCGCCACCCGGCTGGCGATCGCGCCGACCAGGTCGCGGTCGAAGCCGTCGTAGTGCGGGTCGGGCCGCTTGCTCAGGTTGGACAGCGCCAGGGTCATCACGCCCAGCAGCTCGCCGCGGGCCAGCAGCGGGGCGGAGATCGCCGAGGTGACGCCCATGTCGTCGGCGGCCTGGCCCGGGCCGGCGTAGCGGGCCTGCGCCATGTCCTCCACCAGCACCGCGTCCCGGCGCTGCATCGCCTTGGCGGCATGGTGGCCCGGCGGGTACGACACCGGCTCGTCGACCTCGGCCCAGGTGCCGGGCGGCGGGCTCCAGCCGCCGGCGTGCCGCGACACCCGGCGGATCAGCCGGTCCCCGCTGAACAGGTCGATGAAGCAGTGGTCGGCGAACTGCGGGACCAGCGTGTCGGCCATCTGCCGCAGCGTGGTGGCCAGTTCCAGCGATCCGGCCAGCCGCTCGCCGACGCGCTCCAGCAGGCCGTAGCGCTCCTGGTCGCGCTGGTTGCTGCGGAACGCCTCGCGGGCGAAGATCACGATCCCGTCGATGGCCCCGGACGGGTGGCGCAGCGGCACCGCGTGCGCCCGGGTGTAGACGGTGGAGCCGTCGTCCCGGATGTTGCTGAACGTGCCCTCCCAGACGCCGCCCTTGAGCACGTGCCGGGCCAGCTCGGCGGCCTGGGCGTGGTCCTCCTCGGCGATGCCCAGCGACAGCACCGACCGGCCGATGAACTCGTCCCCGTCGAAGCCGAACAGCCTGCGCGCGAAGGCGTTGCCGTAGATGACGTTGCTGAACCGGTCGCAGACCACGACCGCCATCTCCATCTGGGACAGCACGGTCTCCGGCGGCAGCTGCGCCTCGATGGCGGACTCACTCCACCGCGTCATCGGACCTCAGCTCCCCCGTCGCTGCACTGACCGGACCCTCACCGGCACCGCCCACGCCCGTCTGGTTGTTGAACGACGAAAACGCGTTCCGGATACGCGGGAACGACCTCTCGCTGCGGAGATTCTCGGCACGGAGCGGCGACGTCAACGGGAGATGATCAGCGCTTGGTGACGAACACGTGGTCGGCCAGCCGCCGGGGCAGCTCGCTCGCGGAGTCCGGCTCACCGTCACACGTCACTCGTACCCCGTCCTCACTGGTTGCCAGGATCACCTCACGTCCGGGCCGGATGCCCAGTTCCTTGAGGATCAGCATCAGGTCGCTGTCGCTCTGCACCTGCTCGCTGATCCGGCGCACCACCGCGGGCGTGCCGCCCGGGGTGGCGATGTCGGTCATCACGCTGAGCGGGCCGGCGGTCTCCTCGCCGTCGGCGGGCACCCCCAGCTCGTCCAGGCCGGGAATCGGGTTGCCGTGCGGGCAGTGCGTCGGGTTGCCCAGCAGCGACACCAGCCGCCGCTCGACCTCCTCGCTCATCACGTGCTCCCACCGGCAGGCCTCGATGTGCACGTCCTCCCAGGGCAGGCCGATCACGTTCACCAGCAGGCACTCGGCCAGGCGGTGCTTGCGCATGACCCTGGTGGCCAGATCCCGGCCGGCGGGGGTGAGCTCCAGGTGCCGGTCACCCTCGACCCGCAGCAGGCCGTCACGCTCCATCCGGGCGACCGTCTGGCTCACCGTCGGGCCGCTCTGCGACAGGCGTTCGGCGATACGCGCACGGAGGGGGACGATCCCCTCCTCTTCGAGCTCGAACACCGTCCGGAGATACATCTCCGTCGTGTCGATCAGGCCGTGTGAGGTCAATGCTCCCTCCGCTCTCGAAGCTTCAAGTCTACTTCGCCTGAGCCGTGCCGGGGCGCCCCTCAACGGCCCCCGGGACGCGTCACGGACGTGATGGGCGTCCTGGTGGGTAGAGGAAACGCGTTATGAAGGTCGAATCTTCCCACGACGCGAGCCCCTACGTGCCGGAACATGCGGATTTGGCAGGGCTGTCCCGCGCCGCGGCCGGATGCCGGGGATGCCCGCTGTACGCCGACGCAACCCAGACGGTGTTCGGCGAGGGCGAGCCGAGCGCCCGGGTGGTGCTGGTCGGCGAGACGCCCGGCGACCAGGAGGACCGCCAGGGCAGGCCGTTCGTCGGCCCGGCGGGGCGGCTGCTGGACCGGGCGCTGGAGGAGGCGGGCATCGCCCGCGACGACGCCTACGTCACCAACGCGGTGAAACATTTCAAGTTCACCGTGTCCGGGGGCGGCAAACGCCGGCTCCACAAGACGCCGAGCGCCCGGGAGATGGCCGCCTGCCGGCCGTGGCTGCTGGCCGAACTGCAGGTCATCGACCCGGAGGTCATCGTGGTGCTCGGCGCCACCGCCGGGAAGGCGCTGCTGGGGCCGGACTTCCGGGTGACCAGGCAGCGCGGGCGGCTGCTGCCGTGCCCTCCGCCGGAGACACTGGGCACCCGGCGGGCCGCCCGCGCCGTCGAGGAGGGCGATCCCGCCACCGCGCCCGCCCGCATCGTGGCCACCGTCCACCCGTCGGCGGTGCTGCGCAGCGACGACCGTGAGGCCATGTACGCCGGAATGGTCGAGGACCTCAGGGTCGCCGCCCAGGCCCTCGGCGCCTAGCGTCGCGCGTTCCGTCCAGGGGACGCCCCCGGGCCAGGCGATCCTCGCTAGGGCTCGCCGCGGTCGCGCGTGTCGTACCGCAGCAGGGCCGGGACGCACAGGGACGCCACGACCACCAGGACCGCGCAGGCCAGGCCGCCGCCGACCCAGGAGGCGGTGACGCCGGCGATCGCGGCGGTGGCCCCGGCGCGCAGGTCGCCGAGGCGGGGGCCGCCGGCCACCACCACGACGAAGACGCCCTGCATCCGGCCGCGCATCTCGTCCGGCGCGTACGTCTGCAGCATGGTCTGCCGGAACACCGCCGAGACCAGGTCGGCCGCGCCGCCGACCGCCAGCAGCGCGACGGCCAGCCACAGGTTCCCGGCGAGCCCGGCGGCGGCGACCGCCAGCCCCCACACCACGATCGCCAGCACCAGCGCGACGCCCTGCCGGTGGACGCGCTGGATCCAGCCCGACATCAGGCCGCCCAGCACCGAGCCGATGGAGATCGCGGCGAACAGCCAGCCCACCGCCTCGCCCCCGCCGAACCGGGTCTCGGCCACCTCGGGGAACAGCGCCCGCGGCATCGCCACGCCCATCGCGATGACGTCCACCACGAACGACATCAGCAGCACCGGCTGGGTCGCCAGGTACCGCAGGCCCTCGATCACCGAGCGCAGGCCGGGACTGCCGGTGCGGTCCTCCAGCGGCGGGACGGGCGGCAGCCGCAGCGCCGCCCACAGCCCGACCGTGAACAGCACCGCGTCCAGGGCGTAGGCGGCCGAGTAGGTCCAGCGGGCCAGGATCACCCCGGCCAGCAGCGGCCCGGCGAGCATCCCGATCTGGCCGGCGGTGAAGGTGAGGGTGTTGGCGGAGGCGACCTCCTCGGGCCTCATCAGCCTGGGAATGATCGCGCCGCGGGTGGGCGAGGCGACCGCGAACCCGGACGCCTGGACCGCCACCGCGACCATGATCAGCCACAGGCTGCCCAGCCCCAGCAGCGCCTGCGCCAGCAGCAGCAGCGTGGCCGCCCAGGTCACGCAGGACGACAGGAACAGCAGCCGGCGCCGGTCCATGTGGTCGGCGATCGCGCCGCCCCACAGCCCGAACGCGATCAGCGGCACCAGGTTGACGACGCCGAGCACGCCGACCCAGAACGAGGAGCCGGTCATGTCGTACACCTGGACCGGCACCGCCACCGCGGTGACCTGGAAGCCGATGTACGACACGCCCTGCCCCAGCCACAGCCGCCGGTAGGCGGGGTTGCCCAGGGGCCGGGTGTCGATGGCCAGCCGCCGCCACCACGAGGTCCTCGCGGGCCCGGCGGCGGGCGGGGAGTCCTTCGCCGTCGTCACGGGCAGAGTCTCTCGACGACCCATCCGTCCCGTTCACCCGGGGAGCGGCGGTAGCGGATCCGGTCGTGCATCCGGTCCGGCCGGCCCTGCCAGAACTCGATCTCCTCGGGGACCACCAGGTAGCCGCCCCAGAACGGGGGCTTGGGCACCTCCGGGGCGTCCGGCCTCTCGGCCGGGTCCGGCCAGCGGGCGGCCAGTTCGGCGAACCGGGCGTCCAGTTCCTCCCGGGAGCCGATCACCGACGACTGCCGGGAGGCCCAGGCGCCGATCTGCGACCCGTGCGGGCGGGTGCGGAAGTAGGCGGCCGACTCCTCCTCGGGCAGCGGGTGCACCGGTCCGGACACCCTGACCTGCCGCTGCATCGGATGCCACGGGAACACCAGCGCGGCCCGCGGGTTGGCCGCCAGGTCCCGCCCCTTGCGCGAAGTGTGGTTGGTGAAGAATCTGAAACCGTCCGTTCCGTACCCTTTGAGCAGAACGATCCGCGCACTGGGCTCCGCCTCGGCCGAGGCGGTGGCCAGGATCATCGCGTTGGGTTCGGGGAGTCCGGCCGCCACCGCGTCGGCGAACCAGGCGGCGAACAGGTCGACCGGATCGTCGGGCAGGTCGGCGGGAAAGGAGGATCGCCCCGGGACGGCACCGTCGTAGTCGGTGCGCAGCCGGGCCGGGTCGGGGTCGTGTCGCACGGTGGCAGAGCCTCTCACCTGGGCCGAACGCGGGTTGCGGGGACCTGGGTACTGAGCGGTAACCCGGACAGGGTTCAATGAAGCATCACCGCCTTATCACTCTTGGGGACGAAAGGCAGGACGAACATGTCCGACTTCAAACCCGGTCTTGAGGGGGTCGTAGCCTTCGAGACCGAGATCGCGGAACCGGACAAGGAGGGCGGCGCCCTGCGGTACCGGGGCGTCGACATCGAGGAGCTCGTCGGCCGCGTCTCCTTCGGTGACGCGTGGGGCCTGCTGGTGGACGACAGCTTCGACCCGGGCCTGGCGCCGGCGGAGCCGCACGTCCTGCCGCTGCGGTCCGGCGACGTCCGGGTGGACGTGCAGGGCGCGCTGCCCGCGCTGGCCACCGCCTACGGCATGCGCCCCCTGCTGGACATCACCGACGAGGAGGCCCGCGCCGACCTGGCCCGGACCTCGGCGCTGGCGCTGTCGTTCGTCGCCCAGTCGGCCCGCGGCATCGACAAGCCGATGGTGCCGCAGCGCCGCGTCGACGAGGGCCAGACGATCACCGAACGCTTCATGATCCAGTGGCGCGGCGAGCCCGACCCCCGGCACGTGGCGGCCATCGACGCCTACTGGGTCTCGGCCGCCGAGCACGGCATGAACGCCTCCACCTTCACCGCCCGCGTCATCGCCTCCACCGGCGCGGACGTGGCCGCCAGCATCTCCGGCGCGATCGGCGCCATGTCCGGCCCGCTGCACGGCGGCGCCCCGGCCCGGGTGCTGCCGATGATCGAGAAGGTCGAGCAGACCGGCGACGCCCGCAAGGTCGTCACCGACATCCTCGACTCCGGCGAGCGGCTGATGGGCTTCGGCCACCGCGTCTACCGCGCCGAGGACCCGCGCGCCCGGGTGCTCCGCCGCACCGCCAAGGAGCTGGGCGCCCCCCGCTTCGAGGCCGCCAAGGCCCTGGAGGACGCCGCGCTGTCCATCCTCCGCGAGCGCCGCCCCGACCGCGCCATCGAGACCAACGTGGAGTTCTGGGCCGCGGTCATGCTGGACTTCGCCGAGGTTCCCCCCGCGATGATGCCCGCCATGTTCACCTGCGGCCGTACCGCCGGGTGGGCGGCGCACATCCTGGAGCAGAAGCGCACCGGCCGCCTGGTGCGCCCGAGCGCCCGCTACGTCGGCCCGGGCCCCCGCCCGATCACCGAGGTCGCCGGCGCCGACGCCGCTCTCAAGCGGAACGCGAGCTGACGTCCGAGCCCATGGAACGGGGCCTGCGGGAGCTTCCTCCCGGCGGGCCCCGTTCCCGTCAGGTGGCCACATGTGGTCAGGTTCGGGACTCCGACGGGCCGGACGACGCCCGCACCGCCGCGCCGGCGTTCACCGTGGCACGCCGCCCGGCGGGCGGATGCGCCCGGCGGCGCTCCCCCTGACGATCCGCAGCGGCGTCATCGGCGCGTCCCCGGGCAGTCGGCGTTGCCGGCCTGGTCGCCGACCAGCCGGCCGCAGACCGCGACGGCCGTCCGCTCGCCCGTGGGCAGGACCTCCAGCAGCAGCACCGGCTTGTCGGGGACCAGGTGCCCCTGGTCGCGGGGGCCGAAGTGGATCAGCCCCGTCGCCCCCTGCATCCGGGCGCCCGGGCCGGGCTCGGTCAGCTCCGACAGCACCGCCGCCGCGGTGGGCAGCGCCCCGCCCTGCTCGGCCATCACCCGCTGCGACACCCTGATCATGGTGAACGCCGCGTCGTAGGCGATCGCCGAGTGCGCCAGGGAGGGGCGTTCGACGGCCGGGGCGTTCGGGCGGACGAGCCCCCGCACCACGGTCTCGAAGGTCGGGTAGAACACGTGCAGCGGCTGGCTCCCCACCCACCGGGGGTTCCAGGCCTCCTGGGCGGCCAGCGGCGTGTAGAACAGCTTGATCGACGGGGTCCGGCCGATCTCCTCGGCGTTGTCGCTGACGTACTTGGTCACCTCGTCGCCGCCCAGCACGATCCGCCGGCCGCCGCAGGAGGTGTTGGCGAGCTGGTTGATGAACGCGCGGAACTCGTCGGACCGGCCCGCGTAGTAGAACACGTCCGCCGGGTCCTGGCAGGCCCGCAGCACCAGCCCCGGCACCTCGCCCGGATTGCGGTACCGCAGCATCTCCACCTCCCCGCCGCCCCGGCGGAACGCGGTGGCGAAGTCCTCGGCCAGGTTGGTGCTGTAGGTGTCGTCCCTGGCGTCGTCGTAGAACACGTCCGCCGAGGCCGCCGGGGTGCCGTCCGGGCTCAACCGGCCGCTGCGCGCCCAGTACGCCGCGTGGTCGGCCAGCCGCCGGTTGGTGGGCGCCAGCCGGAAGTAGTACGGCGAGAAGCCCTGCGCCTGCTGCCCCAGGCGGTCGTAGGTGCTGGTGGTGCCGACCATCGGCAGCGCCGCCTGCGACAGCCGCCGGATCGCCCCCCCGGTCTGCAGTTTGCTGTCGCCGAAGCCGACCACCCCGACGATCGTGCGGTCCGACAGCGCGCGGTCCCGGATGCGCTTGGCGACCTCGTCGGCGTACCGGAACCGGGACCCGGCGTTGGCCACCAGCACCCGCAGCAGCGGCTCGCTGTTGGCGGCGTTGTGCAACTGCTGGGCGATCGCCAGCCCCACCAGCTCGCCGTGCACCCCCGACAGCAGCGCGCTCTGCGGGCTCCCGGCCCCGGGGTTGGCGGTGAGCGCCCCGATGTAGACGATCGTGACGTACCGCCTGCCGGACGTCTCGACGGCGTCGTTCTGGGCCCGGATCCGGCGCTCGGCGCTCTCCAGCCGCTTGTCGAAGTAGAACGACCCGTCGGTCAGGCCGACGCACTCGCCGTTGGCGGCGCGCCAGACCGTGCGCGGGTCGCAGTAGCGGACGCTCTGCACCGTCACCACGGTGACCGAGGCCGCCAGCACCAGCAGCGCGACGATCCACGGCGTGAACGGGTGCACGAGCCAGTGCCGCCGCCGCGGAGGGAGGGTGGGCGCCGACTGGCCGTCGCCTCTGCCGAGGTTCACCGAGATGTCCCGGTTGTAGCCCAGCGCGATGGCGCGCCGCCGGTCGTCCCAGTGGTCGATGTAGGACTGCAGCGCGTTGTCCAGATCGACCGGGCGGTGTCGCGTCGCCTGCGGACGGAGCCGATCGGCGAACGCCGCGACCTCCTCGTCGTCGGTGCCGGCACAGGCCACGATCACCAGGGGATCGAAGGCGATGCGCGCCGCCGCCTGCTCCGGGCCGATCCGGTCCCGTTCCCGCAGTTCCTCCGCCGTCAGCGGACCGGTGCTCCGGTGGGAGCGCCTCAGCCGGTCCGCCCGTACCCGTTCGACCAGCTCGACGAAGCGCCGGGCCAGCCCCATCCGGCGCTCCGCCTCGGCCGGGTCGTCCCGGACGGTGGGGTCCAGGATGACGGTCGGATAGCGCACCCGCGCCCACGTCGCCCGGCGCCAGCTGCGCCGGTACCCCTGGCGCAGGTCCTCGAGAAAGGCCGCGATGAGCAGCTTGTCCAGCTCGTCGTCGGACAGCCGGTTGCGGTTGATCAGCTTCACCGCGAACGTCAGGAAGTCCGGAGCGGTCCCCGGCCCGTACGGCTGCCGGGGGAACCACCGGTAGCGCCGCCGGCTCGCCCAGTCCCAGGTGATGATGCCGGCCTGACCGACGATCACCACGACTCCGGCGAGCGCGGTCATCGCCGCCGCCGCCAGGTCCAGGGCGCTGGCGGCGGTCGCGCTGACCAGTGCGATGACCGCCACCGCGATCGGGGCGATCTGCTCCAGATAGCTCAGCACCGAGGCGAGTTTCGGCTTGCCCCCGCCGTTCTCGTCCGGCAGCACCCGCTGGCGCCGGCTGCGTATCCCCGCCGCCAGCACCCGGCGTGCCGCCTGCGGATCACTGCTGCTCACGCCCATCAGCCGGGTCACCAGTTCCCGGTCCTCTTCGGGCCCGGCGCCGTCCGGCACCTGGTCGTTGTTCGCCTCCGCCGCCAGTCGCATGACACGCAGCGAGTTCAACCACAACGCCATGCTGAGCAGCTGGAAGCGCAGCGGCGGCTCCAGCCGGGGGGTGCTCTCGGTGAACCGGTAGACGACCTTGCGCAACAGGTCGGTGATGCCGGCGCCGGGATCGCGCACCTTGGCGACGACACCGCCGTCATTGCCGCAGTCTTCTTTCAGGTGCTGTGCGACGGAAAGCCAGGTGCCCGAATCCACGGTCAGCAGCAACGGACGCAGCCGATCCCCGGCCCGGGCCGTGGGCCGTCGCCGAAGCTGCCGCAGCACCGCCGTCAGTTGCGGATGCTGGTGCGTCAGATTCGGCGGAGCACCCTGACTCGCCTGAGTCATCACCCGTCACCTCCCCGCCCGCACCCAAAGTCCCGACCATGCAATCGGTCAAGCGGCCTTAGGTGAAAGGTCAAAAGACACTCAGTATCAAAGATCGGGCCGACGCAGGTTCGCGCAACGGGGTTTGCCATCATGGGCGCGTGACCGATCCCGCCACCGACGACGAACGCGCCGCCGAGCGCGAGGAGCTGCTGCGGTACGAGGCCGAACGGGAGGCCAGGCGCAGGCGGAGGGACGCGGCGTCGCGCCGGGCGGTCGGCTGGATCGCGGCGGTCGCGCTGGCGTTCCTGCTGTACGACTCGGGGGGAGCGCTGGCCGAGGCCGCCCGGGCGGGCCGGCCGTGGGGCACGCACGCGGTGTTCACGACGGCGGCGGCGCTCGGGCTGCTGTGGCTGCTGTGGGCGCTGGTCCGGGGAATCCGGGCGCGGCACCGCAGATGAGACGTTCATCTCGGCATGTGGACGGCTTCGAGTTGGATCACGCAGGTCAACTAAGGTGTTCGTCGTGACCGAGAACGCGAACATCGCCATCCCCGAAGACCTCAAGCCCGCCGACGGCCGCTTCGGATGCGGTCCGTCCAAGGTCCGTCCCGAGCAGCTGCGCGCGCTCGCCGAGTCGGGTGCGACCTACCTGGGCACCTCGCACCGCCAGGCACCGGTCAAGTCGCTGGTGCGCCGGGTCCGCGAGGGGCTGGCGGAGCTGTTCTCGCTGCCCGACGGATACCGGGTGCTGCTGTCCAACGGCGGCACCACGGCGTTCTGGGACGCCGCCGCGTTCGGCCTGGTGCGCGACAAGTCCCAGCACCTGACGTTCGGCGAGTTCTCCAGCAAGTTCGCCAAGGTCACCAAGGGCGCGCCGTGGCTGGCCGACCCGTCGGTCATCGCCTCCGACCCCGGCACCCACCCGCAGCCGCGGGCCGAGGAGGGCGTGGACGTCTACGCCCTGACCCACAACGAGACCTCCACCGGCGTGGCCATGCCGATCAGGCGGGTCGGCGGCGAGGACTCGCTGGTGCTGGTGGACGCCACCTCCGGGGCCGGGGGCCTGCCGGTGGACGTCAGCGAGACCGACGTCTACTACTTCGCGCCGCAGAAGTGCTTCGCCTCCGACGGCGGGCTGTGGGTGGCCCTGGTGTCGCCGGCCGCGCTGGAGCGGATCGAGGAGATCGCCTCCTCCGACCGGTACGTCCCGGAGTTCTTCAACCTCAAGACGGTCGTCGACAACTCCGCCAAGGACCAGACCTACAACACCCCGGCGGTCGGCACGCTGCTGCTGTTCGCCGAGCAGATCGAGTGGATGAACGCCCAGGGCGGCCTGGCCTGGACCACCGCCCGCACCGCCGACTCGGCGCAGCGCCTGTACACGTGGGCGGACAAGACCTCCTACACCACCCCGTTCGTCGCCGACCCGGCGCAGCGCTCCCAGGTCGTGGGCACCATCGACTTCGTGGACTCGGTCGACGCCGCCGCCGTCGCCAAGGTCCTGCGGGCCAACGGCATCGTGGACACCGAGCCGTACCGCAAGCTGGGCCGCAACCAGCTGCGCATCGGCATGTTCCCGGCCATCGACCCCGCCGACGTCGAGGCCCTCACCGCCTGCATCGACTACGTCGTCGAGCGGCTCTAGTCACTTGTGGGGGGGCGACCCCCCACACCCCCCGCACGCGGTCCGGGCATCCTCGCCGACCCCGGCTCCGCTCGCCTGGCGGCTCGCTGCGCCGTGGTCGGCTGCGGTGCCCGGACCGCGCTCAGTCGGCCGAAGCTCCGCCTGGAGGCTCCGCTCCGGCCGACTGAGAGGCAGGTTGGTCTGGGGTTGCCGTGGAAGTTCTGGGGGCTCCGCCCCCCAGACCCCCGGCCGGATCATCGAGTGCTTGGGTGTTCAGGCCGTGTCGTCGAAGTGGTGCATGGCGTTCGCGTGTTTCGGTCGCCTCGCCGAACAATGCCGGGAGCACCGGTCGGTCCGCCCCCTGGGGGCTGACCGCGTCCTCGGGGCCTTGATGGCAGGTGCTGGGGGGTGCTCGGGCGTGCGTTCGTGGGCGCAGAGTCGCGGACGCGGGCCACAGACGTGCTGGGGCGGCCATGGGTTGGGACGTAGGCGCGGGGTCTCGGGCGGGGCCGCAGGGGCGTGAGAGTGCTTCTCTGGGGCCGGCGGGGTGGTCGGTCAGGCCACCGTCGCGAATCCGCCGGTGTCGTGGCCGACGCCGGGGCGGTGCAGGACGTGGCGGAGCTGGGCGCGGTCGCGGTCCCGGTCGGCCGGGGTGAAGCCGGCCCAGACGCGTTCGTCCAGGTCGGCGGGACGGGCGGTGGGGACGAACTCGGCGCGGGCCACGATCCGCGGCTCGGGGCGGCGGGCGATCTCCAGGTAGGTGCCCTCGCGCAGCATCACCGCCGAGGCGAACCGGACCCGTGTGTTGGCGCGCACCTCGCGGAACCAGCGGGGGTTGGACGCCCAGTACATGTTCTGCTCGGTGTCCACCGCCACGGCCAGCGGGCTCAGCGCGGCCCTGGCCAGGTGCACCCGGTCCGGACGGGCCCGTTCCACCCAGGTCAGCGCGGCCCGGCCGACCAGCGCCCGCAGCACCTCGCTGATCGACACCGGGTCGGTCCGGCCGGCCAGCGCCTGGAAGATCGCCTCGCTGTCGGTGCCGCCCAGGCCGGGCGGCAGCGCGAACCGCCGGCGCAGCGCGCCCGCCGCCACGTCACCGTTGTGCGCGGCCACGATCCCCGCGCCCGGTCCGGACACCGCCAGCGGCGCCGCGTTGGCCAGGTCGGCGGGCGAGCCCTGGGTGGCATGGCGGGTGTGGCCGACCGCGACCGGGGCGACGTCCAGCAGCGCCAGCAGCAGGTCCGACCGCCAGACCCGCCCGAACCGGCCGCGTCCCTTGACGATCCGGCAGCCGTCGACGCTGATGTCGGCGGCGTCCGGCGGCACCGGAGCGGCGGAGGTCACCGCCCGCCCGGTGAACAGCGCCACCCCCGAGGAGTCGTCGCCGCGTTCCTCGGCCAGCATCCCGAGCAGGACGAACGCGTCCGACGCCCACTCCGGGTGCGCCGCCGAGGGGGATCGCAGCAGTCCGAACAATCCGCACATGCCTGATGAGATGCCGGGCGGGCCGGAGGGGTTCGGCAGGGGGATCGGGCACCGTCCGGCGCCGAATAGGCTTCACCCCGTGAACCGCCCACCCCGATGGCTCCTCCCGACCGTCCTGACCGTGCTGATCCTCGCCGTGGTCCTCGGCGCGCTGCTCGGCTGACGCACCGGCCCCGAATAGGGGATGATCGGACCGATGTCCACTTCGGCGGGGGTCTGGGAGGTCGTCCCCACCTGGCACGGGAGGCGGCCGATGAGGATGCGGGCACGGATCGCGGCGGGATTCCTCGCCTGCCTGCTCGCGGGAACGTGGGCCGCGCCGCCCGCGTCGGCCGCCGAAGGCGACGACGCCGTCAGGGTGATGACGATCACCGACGAGCGGATCGTGGAGTCCAGCGGGCTGGCGGTCAGCCGGCGGCATCCGGGCGTGCTCTACACCCACAACGACTCCTCCGGCCGGGCGGAGATCTTCGCGGTCGGGCCGGACGGGCGGACCAGGGCCGTCATCAGGCTCGCCGGCGCGGGCGCGCGCGACTGGGAGGGCATGGCCGCCGGCGTCGACGAACGCGGGCGCCCGGCGCTGTACGTGGCGGACATCGGCGACAACCTCGGCGGGGCGTGGCCGTACGTGACGGTCTACCGGGTGCCCGAGCCGGCCCGGCTGCGCGACCAGACGCTGCGGGCGACGGCGTTCCGGTTCAAGTACGCCGACGGGCCGCGCAACGCCGAGACGTTCATGATCAACCCGCGCACCAACCGGCTGTACGTGGCCAGCAAGCTGCTGGCCGGCGGGGTGTACGAGGCCCCGGCGCGGCTGCGCACCACGGGCTTCAACACGCTGCGGCGGATCGGCTCGGCCCCGGCGATGGCCACCGACGGGGCGTTCTCCCCGGACGGGCGGACCCTGGTCATCCGCACGTACTGGTCGGCGCAGGTGTACGCGTTCGACGACCGGGCCGAGGACAAGCTCGACCCGCTGGCCCGGGTGGACCTGCCCCGGCAGGAGCAGGGCGAGTCGATCACGTACGCGGCGGACGGACGCTCGCTGCTGGCCGGGTCGGAGGGATCGGCCCAGCCGGTGTGGCGGGTGCCGCTGCCCGGCCGGACCCTGCCGGCCCCCACCGCGACCCCCGCCCCGGACACGGCGGCCGAACGGGACCGGCCCGATAACCGGAACGTCGGCCTGGCACTGGTGATCGGCATCGCGCTGGCGCTCGGATACGGCGTTCTGCGACGCAGATCCTGACCGTCCCGGACCAGTGAGGTATCCGACCGGAAAGTGGGCGGCGAGAACGGCGCGGGACATGTCAGGATCGGGGATTGTGCACCCAGAGCTCGTCGGTCGGTCCTGGACGGGACCCGTGGGGCGGCGACGCCCGATCGGCTCCGGGCCGTTCACGCTGGCCGCCCTCGTCGTGGCGATCCTGCCGCTCCGGCCGGCCGGGCTGTGGGCGGCCCTGATCGGCGCCTGCGCGGCGCTGCCCTGGCTGCTCGGCGCGGTCCTGCCGCGCCGGCCCCGGCCGTACTGGCGGCTGTCGGCGGCCGGTCTGGAGCGGGTGGACCCGCGCGGCGAGGTCCTGCTCCGGTACGAGCGCGAACGGATCGAGGAGCTGGCGCTGACCGCCGCGGACGGCCGGCTGACGATCTTCCACAAGTTCGGCCGGACCGCGGTCGGCGAGCTGGCCGCGATGGGGTTCGAGCCGCTGCCGTTCTACGTGACCGCGCGGCGGCTGGGGCTGCCGGTGCGGGTGCTGGACGGCGACGGCGGGCAGGGCCTGGACCACATGGCCGAGCAGCGGCTGGCCGCCCAGGAGGCCGAGCTGCTGGCCGCCGTGCACGAGCCGCGCCGGCTGCCCGACGAACGCCGTGAGCCGACCCGGCTGAACGCCGCCCCGCAGGGCCCCGGGCGGCGCCGGGTCGGCCTGCTGGGCGTGCTGATGGCGCTGCTGGCCGCGCTGGTCGTGGCCCGGATGGCGCTGACCGATCCGGCCGGGCCGCCGGCCGGGACCCGGCTGGCCGCGGCCGGCTGGACGCTGGCCGGGATGACCGCGCTGCAGGCCGCGTACCGCCGGATGCTGCGGGACCGCCCGGTCCGCTGGACGATCACCGCGGGCCGGCTGGTGGTGCAGGGCGGGCCGCGCCGCCGCGACCGGCGGCTGTCGCGGGCGCTGCGGGTGCACGCCGCCGACGTGGCCGCGCTGGTGGTCGGTCCCGGCGTGCGGGTCGACCCGGTGACCGGGCAGCCGGTCCGCTGCCCGCTGTCGGTGCTGGCGTTCGACCACCGGATGGGGCTGGTGGCGCGGCTGCCCGCGGACGGGCTGGAGGAGTTCCAGCTGGTGCACGAGCTGCACGAGCACGGCTACCGGGTGATCACCCCCACCGCCCGCGACCCGCGGCCCTCCGGCTACGGCCTGGACGGGCTGCCGGAGGTGTTCTCCCAGGTGCCCGGCGGCCGGCTGGTGGTCACCGACGACGGTCTGGGCTGGGCGGACGCGGCCGGCGAGGTGGTGCTGCGGATGCCGGAGGACCGGCTCGGCGGGATCGAGCTGCTCACCATCGGCGGGCACGCCTGGGTCCGGCTGTACGGGTCCGACGGTGAGGAGTTCTTCGCCGCGCCGCTGTCGGCGCTGCGGATCTCCCGGACCGACCTGCGCGAGTCGGCGCGCAAGGCGGGCCTGCCGGTCACCGACGCCGAGTACGACGCGTATCTGTCGGCCGCCTTCCACGGCGTCGTGGAGGCCATGACGGGCCCGTCCGCCCCCGCCGCGGCCGGTGACCCGCCGGAGCCCGTCGAGGACGGCCCCGGCGTGCTGCTGGACGCCACCCGCAGCTCCCGCATCGGCACCTACCTGCTGAGCGTGGTCATGTGCGAGGTGGTCGCCGTGCTGGGCGCGCTGTGGCTGGGCGACGGGCTCGGCGGCCCGCTGCGCACCCTGTCCTGGGTGGCCCCCGCGGGCCTGGTGATCGGCCTGGCCGGCTACTGGGTCTACGACCGCAACCGCGACCAGCTCCGCATCTCCCCGCAGGGCATCGCCGTCGTCAGCCGCCGCGGCCGGGTCTCCTGGACGCTGTCCCGCGCCACCGTGGGCGGCATCGGCATCGACGAGTCCGTCGAACGCGTCCCCCGCCTGGTCGTCTGGAGCCCCGCCGGCCGCGTCCTGCGGCAGGTCACCTTCCCTCCCGACCTCGACGAGCTCCGCCGCGCCTGCGAGCGCTACGGCCTCCCCTGGGGCCCGCCCGACGCCGACCGCCCCGCGCCCCCGCCCCCGGAGCTGTGACCCGGCGCGGTCACATGACCCAGCGGCGGAAGCCGCCCTCGCTGTTGATGGTCTGGCCGGTGATCCAGGCGCTGTCGTCGGAGGCGAGCCAGCGGACCAGGCGGGCGACGTCGTCGGGGGCGCCCCAGCGCCCGGCGGGCAGTGCGCGGGCGACGCTGCGGGTCAGCTCCGGGTCGGCCCATCCGGTGTCGACCGGCCCGGGGTTGACGGCGTTGACGGTGATGCCGCGGTCGGCGAGGGCGTCGGCCAGCGACAGGGTCACCTGCTGGACGGCGCCCTTGCTGATGGCGTACGGCAGCTCACGGCTCATCGGGGCCAGGTGCTGACCCGAGGTGAACAGGATGATCCGGCCGCCGGGACGCGAGTCGTCGTGCTGCGCCGCGTACGCCTGGGCGAGCAGGACGCTCGCGCGGGCGTTCACCGCCCAGCACAGATCCAGCTCGGCGGCCGTGACCTCGGTGAGGTCCTGTATGGAGCTGCGGGCGTGGTTGGCCACCAGGACGTCCAGCGCCCCGAACGTCTCGACGGCGTGCGCGACGACCCGGGCCGGGGCCTCGGGGTCGGCGAAGTCCGCCGCCACGTGCGCCAGCCGCGGCCCGATCCCGCCGAGCGCGGCCAGCACCCCGTCCGTCCCCGCCGGGTCGGCGCCCCAGGGCTGCTCGGCGTCGTGCGGGGCCCATGAGTGCACCAGCACCCGGGCGCCGGCCGCCAGCAGGTCCCGCGCGATGGCGAATCCGATGCCGATCCGGCGGCTGACCCCGGTGACCAGGGCCACCCGTCCTTCGAGATCACCTTCCATGGGCGCACCCTAGTCGGGGGCCGCCGGCGGGCGCGATCGAATATGCCTCAGGTGCGTTCGAAGTGGCGGAGGGGCTGACCGGGGCGCCACAGGTCGATGTGCAGGCGGTCGCCCTGGACGCGGGTGCGCACGACCTCGTGGATGTCGGCGCGGAAGAAGTGCGAGTCGGGGAACGCCGCCGGGTCCAGGCCACGGTCGCGCAGCAGGTCCTCGATCTCGGCGCGGTCGGTGATCTCGACGGCCCGGCCGGTGAACTTGGCGTCGCCCGGCCAGCTCGACGGATCCTCCTCGTCGGGCGTCACCGAGGCGGTGTGCAGTGCGAACCGCGGGTCCCGGCGCAGGTCGAGGGCCTTGCGGGCGCCCGGCATGGAGCCGAAGCACAGCTCGTCGCCGATGAAGTACGCCTCGATGCCGCTGATCCGCGGCGAGCCGTCGGCGCGCAGGGTCGCGATCGTCTTGTGCCGGTGCGCGTCCATGAGCGCCCGCACCTGCCGGGCGAACTCCGGGGCGGTGTCGGCCACCTCCCGCCAGCGTGCCATGGTCCTCCCTCCTCGTTCGGTGCGATGCCAGGCTGCCATGCGGCACCGACAGAACGGGGCCAGGCCGCCCGGGGGCGGTGCCGGACGGCCTGGCAGGGACGGGTCCGGGAATCAGGTCCCGGGGTCATGTCGTGTCCGGTTCGGCGGGGCCGTGCCGGGTCCACAGCACCGCGGCCAGGAGTTCGTCCAGGTCGGTGATGGTGGGCGGCTCGGCCGTCTCGTCCTGGGTCTGGTCGACGAGGGCGGTGAAGCGGGCGATGTCGGGGTCGTCGGCGTTGGCCTTCAGCCAGGCCGGGCCGGCGCACTCGGCGACCGCGGTCAGCAGGTCGGCCAGCAGCAGCGGGGCGGCCGCCGGGGCGGGATGGAGCTCGTAGGCGGCGGCGGTCCGCAGGATCTCCACGGCGTGCTCGCGGGCCAGCGGCCCGGCCGCGGACCGGTGCACGTACTCGGCGGCGGTCCGGGTCTTGCGCAGCGCGGTCGGCAGGGTGTGCGGCAGTGCGATCATCGAGTCCACCTCCTCGTCCGGCCCTGTGGCCACGGCGGGTGTCCTAGTGAAGCTCACACTCCGGTAACAAGTTTAGCTCCGACCCGCCTTCGGGGCCTGGGGGTCTGGGGCGGGTCAGCGGAGCGGCCAGTGCTGGATCGACTCGTACCGCAGCCCGGGGTTGTGCCTGCCGGGCAGGTGGCTGCGCACCAGGTGCAGCGAGTCGGCGGTCCAGGCCGTCCCCGCGTACGCCGACAGCTCCTCCACCAGCGGCCGCATGTCGGTGGGGCGGCGGCTGCGGGCCAGCGTCAGATGCGGGCGGAACCCCTTGTGCTCCCCCAGCGGGGCCCCGGCGCGGCGTCCGGCGGCGTTCACCGAGGCGGCCAGCCGGGCCAGGACGCCGCGGTCGCCGTACACGCCGGTCCACAGCACCCGGGCGTGCGCGCCGCCGCTGGGGAACGCCCCGGCCCCCGCGAACGACAGCTCGATCTTGGGATACCGCCCCGCGGCGCGTTCCAGCCGCGGCAGCAGCCGGGCCGTGGTCCGCTCGTCGAGTTCGCCGTAGAACGCCAGCGTGATGTGCATCAGGTCGCGGTCGATCCACTTCAGGTCGGGCCAGGCGGACCGGTACGGCCCCAGCAGCCGGTCCAGCTCGTCCAGCACGTCCGGCGGCGGCAGCAGCGCTGCGAACAACCTCATGGGCGGTTCCGAGGAGACACCCGCACAGCCTTCCAGCCGATGCGCGGCGTTGTCATGTGTCGTGGAGGTGGGTTACCCGTACGAGGCGATGGCACGCGCGTGCGCCCCCAGAACGTGGGCGAACAGGCTGGGCGGGCGGGTGCCGTCCCCGGCGTCGGGCAGCACGTCGGGGGTGAGCGTCCAGTCGGTGCCCACCCACGGGTCGGCGATGGTCCCGGTCGCCGCGGGCAGGTTGTTGCACGCCTGCCGGACCCGCAGCGCCCGCACCGACTCGCTCGCCGGGGTGTCGCTCTCCACCAGCAGCACCGGAACGCCGACCAGCGGCCCGTCCTCCACCAGCCGCAGCAGATGGTGGGCGTCCTCGCCGTCCAGCGCCGCGCCGGCGTCCATGATCACCGCCAGCCGCACCGGCGGCCCGGGGGCCAGCCCGGCGGGCGTCTCGTTCTCGTCGCCGCCGACGCCGCGCAGGTCGACCAGGTCCAGCAGGCTCCGCAGCCGCTGCCCGGCGGCCGGGCCGGTGGCCACCCCGCCGCCCAGCAGGCCCTGCACGGCGACCGGGTCGAAGCCGTTCAGCCAGCCCGCCCCCGACAGCCCGGCGTGGTCGATGACCTCCAGCCCGACCAGCCCCGGCGGGACCGCGGCCAGGAACCGGGTGATCAGCGACCAGGCGTAGGCGGCGGCGTCGCCGGGCAGCGTGCCGCGCGAGATCCACACCCCGCGCCGCCACGGCACCCGCAGGATCAGCGGCACCTGCAGGGCGGGCAGCTCGGCGACGCCGAGCGAGCCCAGCAGCACCCCCTCGGCCAGGTCCGGGCGCGGCTGCCAGGTCAGCCAGGCCGGCCCGGCGAACGGCGACACCTCGGCCCCGGCCTGCGCCTCCGCCCCGGTCAGCTCGGCCGCCAGGTGGGAGGAGTCGGCGGTCAGCCGGTCGGAGGCGGCCCGCATCAGCTCGTCGAACCGCCCGCGCGGGACCCGCCCGGCGACCTCGTCGTTGCGGATGTCCAGCGCGTGCTCGGTGGCCGACCGGTACGCCTTGAGGGACCGGCTGGCGTCCTCCCACACCAGCCAGCAGCGTTCGGCGTACCCGACCTCGTGCGGGGAGGCGCCGTGCGGGCCGGGCGGCGCACCGCCGCCGGGGGCGCCCAGCCCGGGGCCGGGCGGCGGCGGGGCCATCGGCTCGCCGGGGTCGTCGACCTCGATGCCGTGCGCGGTCAGCAGCTCGGCCAGGCCGCCCGCGTAGCCCTGCCCGAGGGCCCGGACCTTCCAGCCGGTGCCGCGCCGGTACAGCTCCAGCCCCAGCAGCGCCTTCTCCGGGCCGAGGCCGGTCACGGTGAAGGTGGCCAGGGTGGTGCCGTTGTCGGCGGCCAGCTGCAGCTGCGGGGGCGGCACCGCGCCGAACGACACCGGCCCGGTCAGGCTGACGACGATCAGCACCGCCTGCGCGTCGGCGGGCACCGCGTCCAGGTCCAGGTCCAGGCGCTGCCCGCCGCCGGCCGCCTGCGACCAGCGCACGCCGGCGCCCTCGGGGGCGTTGTAGAACACCAGGTCCTCGTCGGCGCGGGCCTTCAGGTCCGCGCCGACGATCAGCGCGCTGACGTCGACCGGCACGGCGCACGACACGGTCGCGGCGAGCCTGCGCCAGGGCAGGGGCGCGTTGGCGCCGCGCGGCAGTTCGGCCATCTGGGAGGTCGGTTCCGGCTCAGGCGTGGGCGGCGATGGCCGGCAGCATGTCCTGGAACGTGCGGCCCTGGGCGGGCTCGCCGATGGCGTTCATCTTCCAGCCGTTGCCGTGCCGGTAGAGCTTGGCCATCACCATGCCGGTGTGCGCGCCGCCGCCGGTGAGGGTGTAGCGGGCCATCTCCGCGCCGGTGCTCTCGTCGACCAGCCGGCAGAACGCGTTCTCGACCTCGTTGAAGGTCTGGCCGTTGAACGAGGAGACGGTGAACACCAGCGAGCTGACGTGCACCGGCAGCCGGGACAGGTCCACGATCACCGACTCGTCGTCGCCGTCGCCGGCCCCGGTGAGGTTGTCGCCGGTGTGCCGGACCGAGCCGTCGTCGCTGGTCAGCTTGCCGAAGTAGATCACGTCCGCGAGCCGGCCGTCGGCGAACAGCAGGCAGGAGGCGTCCAGGTCGATCTCGCGCTCGCGCGACCCGAAGAACCCCCGCTTCTTGACCGCGTCCCAGCCCAGCCCCATGCGCACCATGCTCAGCTGCTGCCCGCCGGGCTTCTCCAGCGAGATCCGCTGGCCCTTCTGCAATGACACCGACACGGCGTCGCCTCCTTCGTTCGTCCGCCCGTTCGTCCATGTCTCCCGGCCGGCCGCCCGCGGGCGCACCGGAGCCGGGGGACAGCCGGGCAGCCCAAGCCTGTCAGTCGAGACGTGCCGCTGTCATCCCATTCCGGGGCGAACCCGCCGGACCCGCCGCCGCAGCGCCCCGGGGGGCGCCGCCAGGACGGTGACCGCGATCGCGGCCAGCACCGTGACCAGGCCGCCTCCGACGATGCTCAGCCGGGGACCGAACTGCTCGCCCATCCACCCCACCAACGGGGCGCCGAACGGGTTGGTTCCCAGGAAGACGAACATGTACAGGCCCATCACCCGGCCGCGCATGACCTCCGGGACGCTCAGCTGCACGGTGGCGTTGGCGGCGGTGGTGAACGTCATCAGCGCGATCCCGGTGGGCACCAGCAGGGCCAGGAACGCCCAGTACGTCGGGGCCAGCCCGGAGGCGATCTCCAGCACGCCGAACGCCAGCGCCGCGCCCAGCAGCAGCCGCAGCCGGGGGCGGGCCCGCCGGGCCGCCAGCAGCGCGCCGGTCAGCGCGCCGACCGCGAGCATGGTCGAGGCCAGCCCGAACGAGGAGGCGCCGACCCCGAAGACCTCGCGGGTCACCAGGGCGGTGGTCGTCTGGAAGTTCATCCCGAACGTGGCCACGAACCCCACCAGCGCCAGGACCAGCAGGATGTCGCGGCGGCCGCGGACGTAGCGCAGGCCCTCGCGCAACTGCCCCCTCTCCCGGGGGACCCGTTCGGCGACGTGCAGTTCGGCGGGCCGGATCGCCCGCAGGCCGGCCACCACCGCCACGTAGGAGAGCGCGTTGACCAGGAACACCGGGCCGGTGCCGACCCCGGCGATCAGCAGCCCGGCGACGGCCGGGCCGAGCACGCGGGCGCCGTTGAAGCTGGCGCTGTTGAGCGCGATGGCGTTGGCCAGGTCCCGCCGGCCGACCATCTCGATGACGAACGACTGGCGGGCCGGGTTGTCCACGACGGTCGCCAGGCCGAGCCCGAAGGCCAGCGCGTACACGTGCCAGACCCGGGCGGTGCCGGTCATCGCCAGCACGCCGAGCACGAGGGCCAGCAGGCCCATCGCGGTCGCGGTGATCGTCAGCAGGCGCCGCTTGGGGTACCGGTCGGCCAGCACGCCGCCCCACAGGCCGAACAGCAGCAGCGGCAGGAACTGCAGCCCGGTGGTGATGCCGAGCGCGGTCCCCGAGCCGTGGGTGAGCTCCAGGACCAGCCAGTCCTGCGCCACCCGCTGCATCCAGGTGCCGGTGTTGGAGACGACCTGGCCGGCCGCGAACAGCCGGAAGTTGCGCACGCGCAGCGAGCGGAACGTCCCGCCCTTCGCCGGTTCCTCCGGCGCGGGGGTCAGGACTTGCTCAGCTTGTCCAGGATCGGTGCCGCCCTGCGCAGGATCGCCCGTTCCTCCGGGGACAGTTCCCGCAGGCGTTGCGACAGCCACGCCTCCTTGCGGCGGCGCTCCTCGGCCAGCAGCGCCGCTCCCCGTTCCGTCAGCCGCAGCACCACCTGGCGCCCGTCGGTCGGATGCGGGGTGCGCGCCACCAGGTCCTGTTCCTCCAGGGCGGCGATGACCCGGGTCATCGAGGGCGGCTGCACCTTCTCGTGGTCGGCCAGTTCCCGCGGGGTCATCGCGTGGTGCCGGTCCAGTACCGCCAGCACGCTGAACTGGGACAAGGTCGGCCGGGGCGCCTCGTCCGGGCCGGCCGGCCCGGCGGCGGCGCTCACCGACCGCAGTCTGCGCGACAGCCGTGCGACGGCGATGCGCAGTTCTTCGGCCAGCGCCGGCCGGGGCGGCGGCGCGTGGCGCGGGTGCTGTGGCTCGCTCATGGTCGTTCGCAGAAGTCATTGCCTTTGCTAACAATCTACGGTCCGCGGCCATTCCCTCGGCCGCGTGCGCGTCGGCGCTGACTTCGGTTTCCTCCCGGTTCACGGTGGCGCTGGACGTCCATGGTCCCATCCGGGACCTGTCCCGGCGGCTCGGTAGCCTGAACCCATGAGGAGCCCACGGCGCCCGGATCCCCCGCCGCTGCAGACCAACGACCGGCTGATCGCGGCGGCCGGCACCGCCGCGTGGGCGGTCGCGCTGGCGGTGCTGCTGGTCGTCGGCCTCCCCGAGGACGCCCGCTGGTGGCTGTGGGTGTGCGTCTGCGGCATCGTCATCGGCCTCTTCGGCTACTGGTACCTGCCCCGCCTGCACCGCGCCCGCGCCGCCCAGACCCGACGCGGCGCCCCCCTCACCACCCCCGCCGGGCAACCCCCCGTCACCCCCGTGGGGGAGCCTCCCGTCGCCCGTCCCGAGCCCGGCGACCTCCGCGAACACTCCACCACCGCCACCCCCGAGGACCCCTGACCGCCGCTCAGGGCTCCAGATCGCGTTCGGCCAGGGCGGTCGCCGCCGACCCCGGGTCGCGCAGCACCGCCTCCAGCAGCAGCCGGTCGGACCAGCGGCCGGCGGCCCAGGCCAGGCCGCGGGCCAGGCCGGCCGGGTCGCCGGCGTGGACGTCGCCGGTCTCCTCGTCGTACCACCAGGAAACCTTCTGCCCGTCGACGACCAGGGCGTCGTGGGCCAGGTACTCCTGCGGGGCGTCCGGCACGACCTCCAGGGCGGCCCGCGGGACGGGACGCGGCGTGCCGGTGGACTCCACGGTCCCGGCGACCTCCTCGCCCGCCAGCGCCAGGTCCAGGGCCTCGGCCAGGGCGACGGCGCGGTCGTAGGCGGTGATCACCAGCGGCTGGTCGCCGACCAGCGGCAGCACGGCGGGCGTGTCGAGCACGAGGGCGTCCTCGGCCGGAACGACCTCCGGCACCCCGCCGACCAGGGCGCGGACCCGTTCGGGCGGATCGGGCGGCTCGTCGCCGGCGGCCACGCGGTCGGCCAGCGCCGTCCACAGCCGGCGCAGCAGCGAACGGGACACCTCGCGGGCGGGGTCGGCGAGCCGGTCCAGCAGTTCGGCCGGGCCGCCCGGCTCGGCCAGCAGTTCGGCCGCCGACCGGCGGACCCCCAGCGCCCGCGCCAGCACCGGGTCCAGCCCCTCGGGCGCCACGTCGTACAGCCCGGCCAGCTCGACGGCGTCGGCGGTGCGCAGGTCGGCGGGACGGCGGCCGCCCAGCACCGGGTGCCGCCGCAGCCACCAGGCGGTGTACGAGGGCACCCGCACCCGGCGGCCGTCCGCCAGCACCACGTGCGCCGGATCGACCACGGCCTGGCGCAGCGGCGGCTCGGCCAGCAGCCGCAGCGCCGCGTCCCAGTCGTCGACCAGCTCCAGGTCGCGGACCGCCAGCAGTTCCGGCACCAGCGGCGGCAGCTCCTGCGGGCCCAGGCGGGCCAGCACGTCCTCGGCCCAGCGTTCCTCGTCGTCCAGGTCCAGCGACGGGTCGTCGGCCTCGACCTCCAGGTTGACGTCGTTCTCGCGGACCAGCGCGAAGCCGCGCAGCGCCCCGGCGGCCTCCAGCACGTCCTCGCCCCAGCGTTCCACCAGCTCGGGGGCGACCACGCCGAACGGGGCGTCGGGGGCGACGATGTCGCGCAGCGGGCTGCCGGGCAGCAGCAGCTCCCCGGCCGGGTAGAGGTCGCCGTCCTCGCCGGTCAGCGCCAGCTCCGCCAGCCAGGGCTCGTCGCCGGGGGCGAGCATCGCGGCGGCGACCAGGCCCAGCACGGCCTCGGCGACCGGTTCGGGGTCCTCGGCGTCCAGCGAGCCCTCGACCGCCGCCCGCACCGCCGGGTCGGCCAGCACCTCGCGCGGCCCGGCCTCCACCGCGCCCAGCCGCAGCAGCAGCGGGTGCGCCGCCTCCGGATGGACGAACCGCAGCCCCAGCGGCTCCAGCGCCCGCGGGTCCAGCCCCTCCCCCGCGACCAGCAGCCCGCGCGGGCCGCGCACGGTGCGCCCGTCGGCCAGCGGCACCGGCAGCGCGCCCAGCGCGTCCGGGTCGGGCGCGCCGTCCGACAGCGCCTCGTACAGCCGCCGCCACCAGGCCGGCTCCCGGTCCAGGGCGGCCAGCATGTCGATCACGTCGGCCAGGTGCAGCCGCCGCACGCCCAGCGTCGCCAGCGCCGGATGGTCGGCGGGCCACCCGGCGGGCAGCAGGCCCGGCAGCACCTCGGCGAGCAGGTCCAGCAACCGCGGGCCGCCGTCCACGGCGACCATGTCGCGGCCCCTGCCCCGGATCGGCTCGCCGGCGTCGAGCGGCAGCAGCGGGGCCTCGGGCAGCCGTTCCTCGACCGCCCGGCGCAGCCGCGCGTCCAGCGCGCCGCCCGGCAGCCCGCGCGGGACCAGCGACAGCAGCCGCGGGGTCGGCGGCAGCGCGCGCAGCAGGTCCACGTAGGCGTCGGCGGCCCGCTCGACCAGGAAGTCGGTCAGCGGCCCCGGCGCGACGTGCCGCCGGTCGGGGGCCAGCGGGAACGTCGCGATCAGCAACGCCGGGATCTCCAGCCGCTCGTCGCTGGGGGTCGGGGCGTGCAGCACCGCCGGAACGTCCTCCGGCAGGCCCGGCGCCCCCAGCGCGGGGGCCTCGGCGGGCACCGCCCAGCGGACCCGCCAGGTCGGCCGGGCGCGTTCCTCGGTGGGCCGGTCGGCCAGCAGCGCCGGGCCGAGGGTGCCCTCGGCGGTGACGGTGCGCCAGCGGGTCCCGCCGATCAGCACGGTGCCGTCCGGACGGTGGTCGGCGGTGATGGTGCGGACCTCGCCGTCGAGGTCGACCTGCACGACCTCCAGGCCGGGCAGCGCCAGCATCAGCGCCGGGCCGACCTCGGCGAGCTGCCGCCGGACCAGCGCCTGCGCGTCGGCGTCGCGCAACGGCAGCCGCACCACCGTGTCGAACCCCGGCTCGGTCTCCTCGGCCCGGGCCCCGAACGGCAGCCGCAGCACCGGCACGTGCCCGCCCCGGCGCACCAGCTCGTCGGCCAGTTCCGGGATCGCGGCGACCAGCTCCCGGGTGCGGGAGGCCGACCAGCACACCCCCGGCGACCCGTCGGCGGGCAGCACGGCGGGCTCGTCGCTGACCGACACCACCGCGGCGAACCCGACGCCGAACCGGCCGGCCGCGCCGGGCTGGTCGCGCTTGGCCGACGCGCGCAGCGTGGACAGCGCCTCCACCCCGGCGGCGTCCAGCGGCGCCCCGGTGTTGGCGGCGGTCAGCGCCCCGTCGGCCAGCCGCAGCCGCAGCCGGCCGGGCACGCCCGCGCGCAGCGCCGCGTCGGCGGCGTTCTGCGCCAGCTCGATGACCACCCGGTCGCGGTAGCCGCCGAGGGCGTGGTCCTCCTCGGTGTTGGCGTCCTCCCGGAACCGGGCCGGGGACTGCGTCCAGGCCGCCAGCACCCGCCGCCGGATCGCCGCCGCGCCGTAGGGATCCTCGGCCATCGTCAGCTGTGACCGAGGGCCTCTTCGTCGGCCAGCGTCGACACCGGCACCAGGTCGTAGCCCATCTCGTCCACGATCGGCGGCGGGGCCTCCACGCTGGACGGCACCGTCACCGCCTCCGAGTGCGCGCCGCAGCCGTGGTCGGCCGACACCACCCGGCCGTCGTCGGGCGCGTACTCGTTGGCGCACACCCCGAACAACTGCCGCAGCTCACCGGCCAGCGGCAGGTAGAAGCCGCAGGTGGAGCACTGGGCGGGCGCGGAGGCGGCGATCGGGGTGTGCGGCCCGGCGGTGCCCTCGTACCAGCGGGCGGCCACCTCGTCGCGGCCCTCGGCCGACAGCACCCGGGCGCGGCCCAGCCCCAGCTCCCACTGCACCTGCCGTTCGGCCTCGTCCTCGGTGTCGGTGTGGCCGGGCGCCAGCCGCACGTCGTCGGGCGGGGTGGGCAGCAGGTCGCCGGGCCCCAGGTCGCCGGGGCGCAGCCGCTCGATCCACGGCACCCACGGCGGCGGCATCAGCGCGCCCTCGCCGGGGACGAGCACGCACTCGCTGACCGTCACGACCTTGGCGCGGGCGGCGCGGGCCACGGTGACCGCCCACCGCCAGCCCCGGTAGGCCGGGTCCAGGCAGGCGAAGTAGTGCGTGAGCACCCGTTCGGCCTCGGGTTCCATCCCCAGATGCTCGCCGACCGGGCTCGGCGCGGCGGTTTCCTCGGCGGCCGCGCGGGCAAGGTCAACGGCGTCCGCGCAGGCGGCGTCGATGGCGGGGGGTCGGGTCCGGCGCGGTCGCCCGGCGCCGGGCGGGGTGGATCTCGGCTGACGCTGTGCGCTCACCCTTCGATTCTCCCCCATCAACCGGTATGGACAGGCCGGGGCATAGGCCGGACGACGGCCGTGCGGGACCTGCGACATGCAACGCGGAGTGTTCGGGGAGACTGGAGGGCATGGGGGTGCGCTCGGGCCTGGTGGGCACCGTGCGGGCGGCCGGAACCGGCGGCCGCCGGGTCGGCGGTGCGATCCGGCGGGTGACCCACGCCCACGGCGCCGACCGCAGCGGGCTGGGCGGGCTGATCGAGACGACCGCGGTGCACAGCGCCGGTGACGCGCTGGTCGCCGTGGCGCTGGCCGGAACGCTGTTCTTCGGGCTGGACGTCAACCAGGCGCGCGGTCAGGTGGCGCTGTACCTGCTGGTCACGATGGCGCCGTTCGCGCTGGTGGCGCCGCTGATCGGGCCGGCGCTGGACCGGATGCGGCACGCCCGCCGGTACGCCATCGCCACCACCCTGCTGGCGCGGGGGCTGCTGTGCTGGGGCATGGCCGGCGCGGTGCTGCACGGCGACGAGGTGACGCTGCTGCCCGCGGCGTTCGGGGTGCTGGTGCTGTCCAAGGCGTTCGGGGTGCTGCGCAGCGCGGTCACGCCGCGGGTGCTGCCGGAGCGGATCACGCTGGTGACGGCGAACGCGCGGGCCTCGTTCGCCGGCCTGATCGCCGCGTCGGTCACCGCCCCGGCCGGGCTGGGGCTGGCGGCGCTGATCGGGACGGACTGGCTGCTGCGGATCGCGATGGTGGTGTTCGTGCTGGGGGCGGTGCTGGCGCTGCGGCTCCCGGCGCACGTGGACGTCCCCGACGCGGGCGAACGCAGCGCCGCGCCGGGCGAGGGACGGCGCTGGCGGACGCTGCCGCGGGTGGGGCCGGTGGTGGCCGAGGCGATGCAGGCGAACGCGGCGCTGCGGGCGCTGTCCGGGTTCCTGGTGCTCTACCTGGCGTTCCTGCTGCGCGAGAAACGGTTCGAGCCGGTGTCGCACACGGTGGCGCTGGGCCTGCTGGCGGCGTTCGCCGGGGCGGGCGGGCTGGCCGGGACCGGGCTGGGCGCGTGGATGAAGGCGCGCGCACCACAGTTGATCGTGTTCGCCACGCTGACGGTGGCGACGGCGGTGACCGCGGTGTGCGCGGTGTTCTTCGGGCTGTGGGCGGCGCTGGCGGTGGCGTTCGTCGGCGGGCTCGGCCAGTCGCTGGGCAAGCTGTCGATGGACGCGGTGGTGCAGCGGGAGATCGGCGAGGAGGTCCGCTCGTCCACCTTCGCCGTGTCCGAGACCCTGCACCAGCTGGTCTGGGTGCTCGGCGGGCTGGCCGGGCTGGGCACGTCGATCGTGGCCGACGGCCGGGTGGCGCTCGCCGGCGCCGCCGCGGTGCTGGGCCTGTCGCTGGCGCTGCTGCTGGCCGGGCGGGCGAGGCGGGCCGGGCGGCGGCGCCGGGCCGCGACGGCCCGGCGCCCGCCCGAGCCGCACCGGGAACCGGTGTGAACCCGTGTGAACCCGTGTGAACCCGTGCGACGGCGGCGCGCGGTCAGGTGTGCAGGTCGTCGGCGACCGCGCGCAGCACGGCGGCGATCTTCTTGGCCTCGGCGGGCGCCGGGTGCTTGCCGCGCCGGTAGGTGTTGGAGATGCCGTCGAGCAGCTTGATCAGGTCCTCGACGATCGGCACCATCTCGTCCGGCTTCTTGCGCCGGGCCTTGGCCACCGCCTTCTCCACCGACGGCGGGGTCTCCAGCAGGCGCACCGACAGCGCCTGCTGCCCGCGCCGGCCCTCGACCACCCCGAACTCGACACGCTGGCCGGACTTCAGCGACGTCACGCCGCTCGGCAACGCCGAGGAGTGCACGAAGACCTCACCGCCGTCGTCACGGGTGAGGAAGCCGAATCCCTTGTCGGCGTCGTACCACTTGACCTTGCCAGTGGGCACAGGTGACCTCATCCAGCTCTCGCTACGAATTGGCTCAAGCCTAGCCGCCTCGCCGCAAACGGGTGAACCGCGTTACGACGCGGCCCGGCGGCCCGCCAGCCACTCCGGGAAGGCCCCCAGGTCGGGCAGCACCACGTCGGCTCCGTGGGCGCGCAGTTCGGCCGCGTCGAACGGCCCGGTGGCGACCGCGACGCCGAGCGCGGCGGCGGCCCGGGCGGCGTCCACGTCGGCGATGTGGTCCCCCACGAAGATCTGTGCGCCGTGCTCGCGCAGCGCCACCGCCTTGCCGGTGCCGAACAGCCCGCCGACCACCGCGTCCACCGGCAGCCCCAGGTGCTCGACGGTGGCGACGGCGTGGCCGTGGCTCTTGGCGGTGACCACGAGCGTCCGCCCGCCGGCCGCGCGCACCGCCTCGACCGCCTCGAACGCCCCGGGCATCGGCTTGCTGGCGGGCACCGCGATGTCCCCGTACAGCGCGCGGTAGCGGGCGGCCATCTCCTCGATGCGCTCGGCGGGGAACCAGTGCGCCAGTTCGTGCTCCAGGGGCGGCCCGAGCCGGGAGAGGACCTCGTCCACGTCGATGAAGACACCGGTCTCGGCGGCCAGCGCCCGGTAGACGTCGCCGATCCCCTGCCGGGTGTCGGCGAGGGTCAGGTCGAGGTCGAATCCGACGGTCGGGCCGTCTTCCCGAGAGGCGTGGGGGGTCGTTCCCCCACCCGGATCAGCCGTGCGCACCCGCACAGGGTACGCATGGCCCCGCGCCCCCCTGGTAGTGGCGATGCGACGGGATCCGAGTAGGAGGGCGCGGGAGTCCGGTGCGATGTGACATGTGCCGGAACTGGATGTTCCGTCCGAAACCGTGGTTTCGTACTGGTACCTATACCCGCTCGGTAACCGCCCAACCACACCGTTCCGGACCGTGCCCGGACGCGGGATCGGTGCTCAGCGCGCGTCCCACTCCCGCCAGGTGACGTCCACCCCCGGCTCGCACACCGTCTTGAACGGCCAGGTCGCCGTGGTCCACTCGCGGACGAACTCGGCCAGCTCCCGTTCCACCGGGGTGCCCGCCTGGTCGGAGCGGATCCACCAGACCACCCCGGCGTCGGCCTGCGCCCCCGGCCCCGGCGGCAGGATGTGCACCCGCCCCAGCAGCCGCTCCTCGTCGGAGGTCAGCACCGCGTACGTGAACGACCGGCGCAGCTGCCCCTCCTTCTGCAGCCAGCCCAGGTCCACCAGCGCCTGCTCGTACGTCAGGTCCGCGGCGGGCCAGCCCCACCGCTCGCCGAAGCGCTCCCACAGCCGCTCCCGGCTGCTCATCACCGCGTCGTAGTCCTTGACCACGTCGTTCACCGTGATCGGGCGGATGCGGAACCGTTGCCCGGCGACCAGCGTGGGCACGTCGAAGTCCTCGGGCAGGAAGGCCACCTCGACCGACCCCTTCCGTTGAGTTCCCCAAGCCGATTGCTCCGGCCGCCACGCCGCGGCATGTTCCGGAAGCCTAGTGGCCCCCGTATCGGCGCAGTGTCCGATCACCGTTTCGGTCATGCCGGAGCAGGTGCCGGAGGCGGGCGCCGCGGGGATGCCCTACTGTTCTGGCGGAGGGCACACGACATGACGACATCGACACGCGAGCGGATCGTGGCCGAGTCGCTCCGGTTGTTCGCCGACCGGGGCTACGCCGCCACCTCCGTCGCCGAGATAGAAGCCGCCGCCGGGCTGTCCCCGGGCGCCGGCGGGCTGTACCGGCACTTCCGGTCCAAGGAGGAGGTGCTGGGCGCCGCCATCCGCGAGCACATCGCCCGCACCAAGGACCAGATCTCCAGCGTGCTGGAGCACGCCGGGGAGTACGAGGACCGGCCGCTGGAGGTCCGCCTCCGGATGGCCTGCAAGGCCGGCCTGGCCAAGATGCGCGAGGAGCAGGACCTGATCCGGGTGCTGTTCCGCGACCTGGACCAGTTCCCCGGCCTGGTCGCCGAGATGCGCGACGGCCTGGTCAACCCCCTGTACTCGAGCATCGCCACCTGGCTGTCGGCCCAGCCCGAGTACGCGGGCGCCGACGAGGACTGGCAGGCCATCGCCTCCGTGCTCGGCGGCGCGGTGGTCAACTACTGGCTCGCCAACGAGTCCCTGTACGAGTCCCCCTCCCGCGTCGACGAGGCCCGCTTCGTCGACGGCTGGGTCCGCCTCGCCCTCGGCCTCGTCCCCTCCGCACAGCACAGCCCCGCCTGACCCGCTCCCCGCGGGGAACGCCCCCCGCTCCGCTGCGGCCGCCCGCCCCGTCCATCCCGGGGCGTCCGAGGGGCGCACTACCGTGGAGGGGATGGACAGTTACGCCGACTGGCTGCGCGCACGTGACGACGAGGAACTGCGTGCGCTGCTGTCCGCGCGGCCGGAGCTGATCACGCCCGTTCCGGCCGACCTGACCGCGCTGAGCGCACGGGCCGCCGCGCCCGCCTCGGTGGCGCGGGCCCTGGACCGGCTGGACCGGTTCGCCCTGGCGGTGCTGGAGACCGTGCTGGCGTCGTCCCCGCCGGTGTCGCGCCGGGCCGTGGTGGACGCCGTGACCGCCGACACGGACGCCGCCCCGGAGGACGTCGACGCGGCGCTGGCCCTGCTGCGGACCCACGGGCTGGTCTGGGACGGGGAGTCCGGCGGGCTGCGCGGCGCCCCGGGGCTGCGGCAGAGCCTTCCGCACCCGGCGGGCCTGGGACCGCCCGCCGCCGAGCTCTTCGCGACCTACCCGACCGAACGGCTGGTCGCCCTGATCACCGACCTGGAGGGGGCCGAGCCGCGCGGGTTCCCCGACGCGGCCCGGCTGATCGAACGGCTGACCGCCCGGCTGGCCGACCCCGCCGACCTGATCGAGGACGCCGGCCCGCAGGCCCGCGCCGCGCTGGAGCAGCTCGCCTGGGGGCCTCCGGTGGGCCGGGTCGCCGAGGCGCGGCGGGCGGTGCGCGTCGCCACCGCCGAGACCCCGATCGAACGGCTGCTGGCGCGCGGGCTGCTGGCCGCCACCGACGACCGGACCGTCACGCTGCCCCGCGAGGTGGCCCTGCACCTGCGCGGCGGGCGGCTGCTGCGGGACGTCACCGCCCGCCCGCCGGCCGCCGACCCGCCCGCCCCGCGCAGCCCCGAACTGGTCGTGCGCACCGCCGCCGGGCAGGCGCTGACCGCCGTGCGGATGGTGGAGGACCTGCTGGAGCAGTGGGGGGTCGAGCCGCCGCCGGTGCTGCGCAGCGGCGGCCTGGGGGTGCGCGACCTGCGGGCCGCCGCCGCCCGGCTGGACGTGCCCGAATGGCAGGCCGCCGTGCTGGTCGAGACGGCGTACGCGGCGGGGCTGCTGGCCCGTTCCAGCGGCGTCGACGGCGAGTGGCTGCCCACCCGCGCCTACGACCTGTGGCGGCTGCGCGAGACCGCCGAACGCTGGACCGAGCTGGCCGCCGCCTGGCTGCGCACCGACCGGGTGGCGGGCCTGGCCGGGGAACGCGACGAACGGGACCGGGTGATCAACGCGCTCGGCGAGGAACCGGTGCGCGGCGCCGCCCCGCAGATCCGGCAGGCGGCGCTGCGGGAGCTGGCCGACGCCGGCGGGCCGCTGGACGCCGACGCGGTCCGGGCCCGGCTGGCCTGGCGGCAGCCCCGCCGCCGGGGCGCGCTGCGCGACCGGCTGGCGGGCTGGACGCTGCGCGAGGCCGAGCTGCTGGGGTTCACCGGGTTCGGCGCGCTCGCCCCGTACGCCCGCGACCTGCTGGACGGCCGCGACGCCGCCGCGGTGGCCGCCGCGCTGGCCGCCCACCTGCCCGCCCCCGTCGACCAGGTGCTGATCCAGGCCGACCTGACCGCCGTCGCGCCCGGCCCGCTGGTGCCGGAGCTGGCCCGCGAGCTGGCGCTGGCCGCCGACGTGGAGTCCACCGGCGGCGCCACCGTCTACCGCTTCACCGCCGCGTCGATCCGCCGGGCGCTGGACGCGGGACGCACCGCGGGCGAGCTCACCGAGCTGCTCACCCGGCATTCGGCGACCCCGCTGCCGCAGCCGCTGACCTACCTGATCGAGGACGTGGCGCGGCGGCACGGGCATGTCCGGGTCGGCTCGATGGCCTCGTACGTGCGCAGCGACGACCCGGCGGTGCTGGACGAGCTGCTGGCCGACCGGCGCGCCGCCGCCCTGCCGCTGCACCGGCTGGCCCCGACCGTGCTGGCGTCCCGGCTGGGCAGCGCCCAGCTGCTGGAGGCGCTGCGCGGGCTCGGGCTGGCGCCGGTCGCCGAGTCCCCCGAGGGCGGCGTCGTGGTCACCCGGCCGGACGCGCACCGCGCCGAGACGCCGCCCGCGCCCGCCCCCGCGACCCCGTCCGCCGACGGCCACGACCCGGCGATGATCGCCGCCGCGGTCCGCGCGCTGCGCGCCGGGGACCTGGCGGCCCGGCAGGGCGCGGCGGTCGGACCGGCCGGGGTCCCGCCCGCCGACCCGCCCCGGGGCCCGTCGATGGCCACCGTGCAGGAGCTGCGCCAGGCCGTGGAACGCGGCGCCCGGGTGTGGATCGGCTACCTCGACCAGCAGGGCCGGGCCTCCAGCCGGATCGTCGAGCCGGTCCGCGTGGACGGCGGCTTCCTCACCGGATACGACGCCACCCGGGCCGCCGTGCAGCGTTTCGCCCTGCACCGCATCACCGGCGTCGCCGAGGTGGACACGCCAAATCACGAGAACTGACCATAAATGCCATCTCGGCATCCGGGTCCGCTCTAGGATGCAGGTAGGCCATCCATTCCCAAGATCGGACGAATCCGCATGGCCACCATCTATCGGGAACATCCCTGCGATTACTGTGGGACCCCTACACGGAATCGCCGCTTCTGCAGTCATCCCTGCGCTCTGAAGGGAACCCAGGAACAACGGGCAGCCAGCCTAAGAAAGCCCAAGTCGCCCTGCCCTCAATGCGGATGCCCCATCAGAAGCCGAGGCGCGAAGCATTGCAGTCGAGAATGCGCCATCAAAGCCCGCACGACACGGCCTGCACCATGTCGACGCTGCGGCTCCGAAGAACGGACCGGGCGCCGCCGTACAGGGCCTTACTGTTCATGGTCCTGCTGGAACGAAGACCGTTATGAGCGCACTGGCTCCTGCGCCAGCTGGGTTCGCTCCTGGCTCTCCGGGGAAATCAGCGGCACGACCGAAAAGGGCCGACCCGACCACCGGGTCAAGCACGCCCTAGTGTCCTTGCGAGGCCGGCGATGCGAACAATGCGGCTGGGACAAGGTCAACCCAGTCAGCGGACGTGTACCACTACATCTTGATCACATAACAGGGGACCGCAAACGCAACCGCCCCGAAGAGGTCAGGCTCCTGTGCCCCAACTGCCATGCACTGACTCCAACGTACCAACACCTCAATAATTCGCGGGTGAGCGCAACGCGCAAGCACCCAAGCCGCCGACACCTCGAAACATGGATGACCGATCAACCGACAGCCCGAATAACTTATCCCTTGATGGCTCCAGTCAAGGACTGCTATCTGGTGGTTGCCAGGCGTTCCCAGCCCGACTGACCAGGGGACGCGGGCGAGCGGGACGCCCGGTTCCGCGCCCTGGTCGGCGAGGTGGCGGTGACGGACGTCGACTGGCTCACCCGCATGGTCGGCTGGCTGCGCGACGAGGCCGGGATGCGCACGGCGAGCGTGGTGGCCGCGGCCGAGGGCGTCCGGGCCCGCCTGGACGCCTCGCTCAGCGGCGGCAACCGGCGCCTGGTCGACGCCGCGCTGCGCCGCGCCGACGAGCCCGGTGAGCTGATCGCCCACTGGCACGCCCGCTACGGCCGGGCGCTGCCGCAGCCGGTCAAGCGCGGGATCGCCGACGCGGTCCGCCGGCTCTACGACGAGCGTTCGCTGATCAAGTACGACGCCGGCGCGTTCCGGTTCGGCGACGTGCTGGAGCTGACCCACCCGGTGCCGGTCACGGCCCGGCAGGGCGACCTGTTCCGGCACGCCATCGACCGCCGGCACGGCCGCGACCGGCAGATCCCCGGCTCGCTGGAGATCCTGCGGGCCCGTGCCGGGCTGCTGGCGCTGCCGGTGGCCGAGCGGCGCGCGCTGCTGGACCGCCCGAACGCCCCGCAGGTCCTGGCCGCGGCCGGGATGACCTGAGAGTCGCTGGCCGGCTGGCTGCAGGGCCCGCTGACCGCCCGGTTCTGGGAGGCGATCATCCCGAACATGGGACTGTTCGCGCTGATCCGGAACCTGCGCAACTTCGACCGGGCCGGGGTCGGCGACCAGGCCGCCGAACTGGTGGCCGGGCGGCTGGCCGACGCCGAACGGGTGCGCCGGTCGCGGGTGCTGCCGATGCGGTTCCTGGCGGCCTACCGGGCGGCGCCGTCGCTGCGCTGGGCGTGGCCGCTGCAGCGGGCGCTGGACGCGTCCCTGGCGAACGTGCCCCGGCTGCCGGGGCGGACGCTGGTGCTGGTCGACCGGCCCGGCTCGATGTTCTACGCGATGTCGCGGCACGGCAAGCTCACCCAGGCCGACGCCGCCGCCCTGTTCGGCGCCGCGCTGGCGCTGCGCGCCGACCGCGCGGACCTGGTGGAGTTCGGCACCGGCCACCGTCCGGTGCCGTTCCGCCGCGGCGAGTCCTCGCCGACGGTGGTCGAGCGGTTCGGCAACCTGGGCGGCACCAACACCGCCGCCGCGGTCCGCGCGCACCACCGCGGCCACGACCGGGTGGTCATCGTCACCGACGAGCAGGTCTGGGCGGGCCGCGACGGCGAGAATCCCACCCGCGCCGTGCCGGACCGCGTCCCGGTCTACACCTGGAACCTGGCCGGCTACCGCCAGGGCCACGGCCCGTCCGGCGCCGGCACCCGGCACACCTTCGCCGGCCTGTCCGACGCCGCGTTCGCGATGATCCCCCTCATCGAACGCGGCCAGGCCGCCGACTGGCCGTTCTGACAAGGGCGGCTCCGGCAAGGGCGGCGCCCCGTGTTCCCATGCGCGGGGCGCCGCCCTCTCCGTGCGGTACGGCCCCGTCGCCTCCCGCCACGGCTCTCCTCCGTACTCGCGTCGCCGTCGCCCGACGACCGCCCCGAGAGCACGCACCCCACCGGACACCGCCACGCCGCACGTACCGTGCAGGTGACCGGCCTCCGCATCGGCTCCGGCGGCCGGCGGAGGCGATCTAGGGCACGCCGCCCAACGTTCGCGCCGAGGTGTTGGGCGCCGATCCCATTGACGTGTCAACCGTCACACGATCGGCTTTTCCTCAGCACTCCGGACGAAAGGGGCAGCGACATGGAGCGCACTCTCGGCAGGCTCACCGAGCAGGCCTGGGAACGGTTCGACGACTACCCGTCACTGTTCTTCGAAGGCCGCTGGTACCACAGCCAGGAGCTGGCCGAACGCGCCCGGCGGGTGGCCGGAGGGCTGGCCGGGCTGGGCGTGCGGCCGGGTGACCGGGTGGTCGTGATGATGGCCAACTGCCCCGAGGTCGGCATCACCTACCAGGCCCTGTGGCGGGCGGGCGCGGCCATCACCCCGGTGGTGTTCCTGGTGTCCCACGACGAGCTGCGGCACATCCTCGTCGACAGCGGCGCCCGGCTGGTCGTCACCACCTCCGAGGTGCTGCTGACCGTCCAGCTCGCCGCCGACGGCCTGGACGTGCCGATCGTGGTGGCCGGAGACGCCCCCGAGGGCACGATCCCGTACGCCGACCTGGAGCGGGCCGACGAGCTGCCGCTGGTGGACCGCGCCGAGGACGACATGGCCGCCCTGATGTACACCGGCGGCACCACCGGCCGGGCCAAGGGCGTCATGCTCACCCACGCGGGCCTGTACCGGGCGTCGCAGTCCTCCCAGCAGGCCGGAAGGGTGCCGGGGCTGACCCGGGCGCTGATCCCGCTGCCGCTGTCGCACTCGTTCGGCCTGCTGACCACCCTGGTCGGGATGCACACCGACGAGCCGAACGTCGCGGTGCTGATGCGCTGGTTCGACGCCAAGGAGTGGATCCGGCTGGCCGCCGAGCACCGGATCCAGCGCTGCCCGCTGGTCCCGGCGATGATCCACATGCTGCTCGCCGAGCCCGACTTCGGCCGCACCCCCCTGCCGGACCTGAGGTACGTGGTCTCCGGCGCCGCCCCGCTGGCCCGCGAGGCGCTGGAGGAGTTCGAACGGCGGGTGCCCGGCGTCCAGATCCTCGAGGGCTACGGCATGACCGAGACCTGCGCCACCACCGCCGTCAACCGTCCCGGCGACCGCCGCATCGGCAGCGTCGGCAAGCCCCTGCCCGGCTACACGGTGACCATCCGCGACGACGAGGGCCGCGCCCTGCCGCCCGGCGAGGACGGCGAGATCTGCATCGCGAGCGACTCGCTGATGCTGGGCTACTGGCACGCCGAGGACGCCACCGCCGCCGCGATGTCGGACGGTGAACTGCGCTCCGGCGACATCGGCCACCTGGACGAGGACGGCTTCCTCTACATCGTCGACCGCAAGAAGGACCTGATCATCCGCGGCGGCTTCAACGTCTTCCCGCGCGACGTGGAGGACGTCCTGGCCGAGCACCCCGAGGTCACCATGGCGGGCGTCGTCGGCCGCCCCGACCCCAAGAGCGGCGAGGAGGTCGTCGCCTTCGTCTCCCTGGTTCCCGGCGCCACGGTCACCCCCGCCGAGCTCGTCGAGTGGACCCGCGAACGCATCGGCAGGATCAAGTACCCCCGCGAGATCCACGTCGTCGACTCCGTCCCGGTCACCCGTGTCTTCAAGACCGACCGCAAGCGCCTCCGCGAAATGCTCAAGGAGCTCCCCTCCCCGACCTCCTGACCTCTCCGTGGGCCGGTTCCACCTCGACGGAACCGGCCCGCGTCCAGGACACGGCGTGCGAGCTCCGGACAGGAGACCGCGCGCATCCCTCCGCACCCCGGACCCTCACCACCCGACCGGAACGCACCGCGGCCGGGACGCCGGCGGCCCGGGTGACTCCGATGCGACGTGTGGCACGATTTTGCATGTGACCAGCAGATCGGCCGACGAGCAGCGCCTGCGCGACCTCGCGCTGCTGCGCCGCGTCCGCGACCGGATCGACCGGGAGTACGCGCAGCCGCTGGACGTCGAGGCGCTCGCCCGTGGCGTGAACATGTCGGCCGGGCACCTCAGCCGCCAGTTCCGGCTCGCCTACGGCGAGTCGCCGTACAGCTATCTGATGACGCGGCGCATCGAGCGCGCGATGGCGCTGCTGCGCCGTGGCGACCTCAGCGTCACCGAGGTCTGTTTCGCGGTCGGCTGCTCGTCGCTGGGCACCTTCAGCACCCGCTTCACCGAGCTGGTCGGCGTGCCGCCCAGCGTCTACCGGCGCCGGGCGGCGGACGTGGAGGCGGGGATGCCCTCGTGCGTGGCCAAGCAGGTCACCAGGCCGATCAGGAATCGAGAAGCCCCGGCCACCGGGCCGCACCTAGCCTGATCTGCATGGACATCACCATTCACAACACCTTCCTTCCGCACGACGACCCGGAGACCTCCCTGGCCTTCTATCGCGACGTCCTCGGCTTCGAGGTCCGCAACGACGTCGGCGGCGGCAAGATGCGCTGGATCACGGTCGGCCCCAAGGGACAGCCCGGCACGTCCATCGTCCTGCACCCGCCGGCGGCCGACCCCGGCATCACCGACGAGGAGCGCCGCACCATCGCCGAGATGATGGCCAAGGGCACCTACGCCATGATCATCCTGGCCACCGATGACCTCGAGGGCACCTTCGAGCGGCTGGTGGCCGGCGGCGCCGAGGTCGTCCAGGAGCCGACCGAGCAGCCGTACGGAATCCGCGACTGCGCCTTCCGCGATCCCGCGGGCAACATGATCCGCATCAACGAGCTGCGCTGAGGACCGCCGGAGGATCAGGAGGCAACCGATGGCACGGAACCGGCAGTCGGTGGCGGAGGGCGCGAAGGGCGGTTCGCCCGGGGCGGTGTCGCTGTGGATCCAGCGGAAGATGAACGCCCGCATGAACCGCAAGATCCGGCGTGGCCGCGGCAGGTTCATGGGCATGGACGTGCTGATCCTGAACACGGTGGGCCGCCGGAGCGGGCGGCCGCGGGAGACGCCGCTGGCGTGGTTCCCCGACGGTGAGGACGCCTGGCTGATCGTCGCGTCGGGCGGTGGGAGCCGGCACCCGGACTGGTACGTCAACCTGATGGCGCACCCCGACCGGGCGTCGATCGAACTGCCCGGCCGCGACGCCGTGCCGGTGACGCCGCACCGGCTCGACGGCGCCGACCGTGAGCGGGCATGGCGGCGCATCACCGCCGCCCAGCCGCGTTACGCGAAGTACCAGAGCAAATCCGACCGGGAATACCCGGTGATCCGGCTCACCCCGCGGTGACCGCACACGCCCACGGTCGCCGAGCGCAAGCTCAGGCGCATTTTCACGAGGTGCCGTCGATGCTCCGACGGCACCTCGTGCTCTTCCCTGCGGGTGTCGGCCGCGTCCTCGCTTCGGCGGCCAGGCCGCGCACCGGGCCCGCGCACCAGGGCTTCCAGCCGACAGGCGCCTTCGGCCCGTGAGCCACTCGTGCCGGGCGGCTTACCCACGTTCCCCGCGCCCGTCATAGACGACCGGCTCCGCGGCGTACAGCAGCACCACCGCACCATGCGGTCGATCAACCACACCGGCACCGAGCAACGGTCGGCGCGAACGCCGCCTCCGCCCAACCGACCGACGCCATCAAGGGGCACTTCGACGACAGGCTCCAGGGAAGACCAGCACGGCCGATGCTGTTGCAGACTGGGTGTTCCGGCGTCGCCCGCCGGGCCCCGATCCTCCGTGCCCTACCCGACCAGCGAGGTTGCCCGTGACCGACGGTCCGCTCATCGTTCAGTCCGACAAGACGCTGCTGCTCGAGGTCGACCATGAGCTGGCCGACGACTGCCGTCGCGACATCGCCCCGTTCGCCGAGCTGGAACGCGCCCCCGAGCACATCCACACCTACCGGATCAGCCCGCTGGCCCTGTGGAACGCGCGGGCGGCCGGGCACGACGCCGAGCAGGTCGTCGACGTCCTGCTGAAGTACTCCCGCTACCCGGTGCCGCACGCCCTGCTGGTCGACGTGGCCGACACCATGGCCCGGTACGGCCGGCTGCGGCTGGAGAAGCACCCGGTGCACGGCCTGGTCCTGACCTCCTCCGACCGTTCGGTGCTGGAGGAGGTGCTGCGCGCCAAGAAGGTCAAGGGCATGATCGGCGCGCGGGTCGACGACGACACCGTGATCGTCCACCCCAGCGAACGCGGCACCCTCAAGCAGGCGCTGCTCAAGCTCGGCTGGCCCGCCGAGGACCTGGCCGGCTACGTCGACGGCGAGGCGCACCCCATCGAACTGGTCGAGGACGGCTGGGCGCTGCGCTCGTACCAGAAGGAGGCCGCCGAGGCGTTCTGGCACGGCGGCTCGGGCGTCGTGGTGCTGCCGTGCGGCGCGGGCAAGACCGTCGTCGGCGCCGCCGCGATGGCGCACGCCAAGGCGACCACGCTGATCCTGGTCACCAACACCGTCTCCGCCCACCAGTGGAAGCAGGAGCTGCTGCGCCGCACCTCCCTCACCGAGGACGAGATCGGCGAGTACAGCGGCGCCCGCAAGGAGATCCGCCCGGTCACGATCGCCACGTACCAGATCATGACCACCCGCCGGAAGGGCGTCTACCCGCACCTGGAGCTGTTCGACGCCCGCGACTGGGGCCTGGTCGTGTACGACGAGGTGCACCTGCTGCCCGCCCCCATCTTCCGGATGACCGCCGACCTGCAGGCCCGCCGCCGCCTCGGCCTGACCGCCACCCTGGTTCGCGAGGACGGCCGCGAGGACGACGTGTTCTCCCTGATCGGCCCCAAGCGGTACGACGCCCCCTGGAAGGAGATGGAGAACCAGGGCTGGATCGCCCCCGCCGACTGCGTCGAGGTCCGCGTCACCCTGACCGACTCCGAACGCCTGGCGTACGCCACCGCCGAGCCGGAGGAGCGCTACCGCTTCTGCGCCACCACCGAGACCAAGACCCGCGTCATCGAGGCCCTGGTCGAACGCCACCGCGGCGAGCAGACCCTGGTCATCGGCCAGTACATCGACCAGCTCGACGAACTCGGCGAACGCCTCGACGCCCCCGTCATCAAGGGCGACACCCGCATCCGCGAACGCGAACGCCTCTTCGACGCCTTCCGCTCCGGCGAACTGTCGGTCCTGGTGGTCTCCAAGGTCGCCAACTTCTCCATCGACCTCCCCGAGGCCACCGTCGCCATCCAGGTCTCCGGCGCCTACGGCTCCCGCCAGGAGGAGGCCCAGCGCCTCGGCCGCGTCCTGCGTCCCAAGTCCTCCGGCCAGGGCGCCCGCTTCTACGCCGTGGTCGCCCGCGACACCCTCGACCAGGAGTACGCCGCCCACCGCCAGCGCTTCCTGGCCGAACAGGGCTACGCCTACCGCATCGTCGACGCCGACACCGTCCTGGCCGGCGAGGAGATCTGACCCCACCGCCCGGATCCAGCCCGGAACACACCAACCCAGCCCCCCACCCACCCGCCGGCCAGAGCCCCGAGAGGCGCCCGCACCGGCGGGCCGTCCGCGCACAACCGCACCACCGGCGGCGACGGCCCGCCGGCTGTCGGCTTCCCTCGGAGACGCGAGGGCGCGGAGAAGGGCAGGGGAAATACGCGGAGAAGGACCAGGGAAGGCCCCGGGAATGCGAAAGGGCCCGGCCCCCGGCGAAGACGAAGCCTTCGCGGGGCCGGGCCCTTTTCGGATGGTAATGTTCCGGCGGTGTCCTACTCTCCCACACGGTCTCCCGTGCAGTACCATCGGCGCTGGAGGGCTTAACTACCGGGTTCGGAATGAGACCGGGTGTTTCCCCTCCGCCATGACCACCGGAACGCCTCACCCCGGCCGTGCCAGGCACGGCGGGAAACCCGTGGCGTTCCAGCACCCCCCAGAGGGGGTGGTGGACGCGTTATTCAGTTACCAACAACCTACCAACAACCGCGGCCGACAAAGGGCCGGCGGGGTGCGGGGGTTGTTTTCTGTGAACCGCACAGGGACGCGAACATCCACGCTGCAACAGTGGTGTGTTAAGCCGCTCGGCCTATTAGTACCGGTCCACTCCACACCTTACGATGCTTCCATGCCCGGCCTATCAACCCAGTCGTCTCCTGGGGGCCTTACCCCCACACAGGGGGAGGGAGACCTCATCTCGAGGAAGGCTTCCCGCTTAGATGCTTTCAGCGGTTATCCTGACCGAACGTAGCCAACCAGCCATGCCCCTGGCGGGACAACTGGCACACCAGAGGTTCGTCCGTCCCGGTCCTCTCGTACTAGGGACAGACCCTCTCAAGTCTCCTACGCGCGCAGCGGATAGGGACCGAACTGTCTCGCGACGTTCTAAACCCAGCTCGCGTGCCGCTTTAATGGGCGAACAGCCCAACCCTTGGGACCTACTCCAGCCCCAGGATGCGACGAGCCGACATCGAGGTGCCAAACCATCCCGTCGATATGGACTCTTGGGGAAGATCAGCCTGTTATCCCCGGGGTACCTTTTAGCCGTTGAGCGACATCCCTTCCACACGGAGATGCCGGATCACTAGGCCCTGCTTTCGCACCTGCTCGACATGTCTGTCTCACAGTCAAGCTCCCTTGTGCCCTTGCACTCAACACCTGATGACCAACCAGGCTGAGGGAACCTTTGGGCGCCTCCGTTACCCTTTAGGAGGCAACCGCCCCAGTTAAACTACCCACCAGGCACTGTCCCCCACCCGGATTCACGGGCGCGGGTTAGACGCTCGAAACGACCAGAGTGGTATTTCACCAACGACTCCACCCCCACTAGCGTGGCGGCTTCACAGTCTCCCACCTATCCTACACAAGACGCTCCCAACGCCAATACCAAGCTGTAGTGAAGGTCCCGGGGTCTTTCCGTCCTGCTGCGCGAAACGAGCATCTTTACTCGTACTGCAATTTCGCCGGGCCTGTGGTTGAGACAGCGGGGAAGTCGTTACGCCATTCGTGCAGGTCGGAACTTACCCGACAAGGAATTTCGCTACCTTAGGATGGTTATAGTTACCACCGCCGTTTACCGGCGCTTAGATTCTCACCTTCACCCCCACGAGGAGGGTTGAGCGGTCCTCTTAACGTTCCGGCACCGGGCAGGCGTCAGTCCGTATACAGCGTCTTACGACTTCGCACGGACCTGTGTTTTTAGTAAACAGTCGCTTCCCCCTGGCCACTGCGACCACCCCCAGCTCCCACCGCAAGGGCGTTCACCAGGCGTGGCCCCCCTTCTCCCAAAGTTACGGGGGCAATTTGCCGAGTTCCTTAACCACAGTTCACCCGATCGCCTCGGTATTCTCTACCTGACCACCTGAGTCGGTTTGGGGTACGGGCCGCCGGCACACTCGCTAGAGGCTTTTCTCGGCAGCATGGGATCACTCACTTCACCTAAAACGGCTCGGCATCACATCTCACCCTCATGGACCGCGGATTTGCCTACGATCCGGGCTACCTGCTTACCCCAGGTCGACCATCGCCTGGGCTGAGCTACCCTCCTGCGTCACCCCATCGCTTACCTACTACCCCCTCGGGCCCCAGCCTCCCCGCAAGACACCCGGTCCGAAGACCGGGCGGCGGTTCGGGTGGTTAGCATCAGGAGGTTCGGTATGGGCGCGTACCAGCGGGTACGGGAATATCAACCCGTTGTCCATCGACTACGCCTCACGGCCTCGCCTTAGGTCCCGACTTACCCTGGGCGGATCAGCCTGCCCCAGGAACCCTTGGTCATCCGGCGCACACGTTTCTCACGTGTGAATCGCTACTCATGCCTGCATTCTCACTCCCACAGCCTCCACCACTCGATCACTCGGCGGCTTCACCGGCTGCAGGACGCTCCCCTACCCACCAACACCTCAAGTGTCAGTGCCACGGCTTCGGCGGTGTGCTTGAGCCCCGCTACATTGTCGGCGCGGAATCACTTGACCAGTGAGCTATTACGCACTCTTTCAAGGATGGCTGCTTCTAAGCCAACCTCCTGGTTGTCACGGCAACTCCACATCCTTTACCACTTAGCACACGCTTAGGGGCCTTAGCCGATGATCTGGGCTGTTTCCCTCTCGACTACGAAGCTTATCCCCCGCAGTCTCACTGCCGCGCTCTCACTTACCGGCATTCGGAGTTTGGCTGACTTCGGTAACCCGGTGAGGCCCCTAGGCCATCCAGTAGCTCTACCTCCGGCAAGAAACACACGACGCTGCACCTAAATGCATTTCGGGGAGAACCAGCTATCACGGAGTTTGATTGGCCTTTCACCCCTAACCACAGGTCATCCCCCAGGTTTTCAACCCTGGTGGGTTCGGGCCTCCACACCGTCTTACCGGCGCTTCACCCTGCCCATGGCTAGATCACCCCGCTTCGGGTCTACAGCATGCGACTCATACGCCCTCTTCAGACTCGCTTTCGCTACGGCTACCCCACACGGGTTAACCTCGCCACACACCATAACTCGCAGGCTCATTCTTCAAAAGGCACGCCATCACCAACCACAACCCCCGAAGAGGCCGCGGCCTGCGGCTCTGACGGCTTGTAGGCACACGGTTTCAGGTACTCTTTCACGACCCCTCACCGGGGCACTTTTCACCTTTCCCTCACGGTACTGGTCCGCTATCGGTCATCGGGAAGTATTCAGCCTTACCACGTGGTCGTGGCAGATTCACACGAGATTTCACGGGCCCCGTGCTACTCGGGAACACACCCAGAAGCCACCAGAGTTTCGCCTACCGGACTCTCACCGTCTACGGTCGGCCATCCCAAGCCGTTCGACTACCCCAGCGGTTTATCACTCCTTGCCGGCATGGCAGCACCGGCCGGATGGTCCCACAACCCCGCACACGCAACCCCTGCCAGGTATCACACGCGCACGGTTTAGGCTCCTCCGCTTTCGCTCACCACTACTCACGGAATCACATATTGTTTTCTCTTCCAGCGGGTACTGAGATGTTTCACTTCCCCGCGTTCCCACCACCGCCCTATACATTCAGGCGGCAGCGACACCCCATGACAGGTGCCAGGTTACCCCATTCGGAAATCCCCGGATCACAGCCTGGTTGCCGGCTCCCCGAGGCATATCGCAGGCTCCCACGTCCTTCATCGGCTCCCGATGCCAAGGCATCCACCGTATGCCCTTAACAACTTAACAAACCTACAGCGATCAAAGATGCTCGCGTCCACTATGCAGTTCACAAAAAACAACCGGACAACCACACCACACCCGAACACACACGCCCGGGAGGGGCCGTGGCCCCGCAGCCCAGAGAAAACAACCCCCACCCCCAAGAAGAGGGCGAGAAAGGTCCGTTTCCTCAGGACCCAACAGTGTGTCCAACCCACCCGAACCCCACACCAGGAGGTTCCACACCCCGACACCCGACCTCACAGAGGCCGAGCACCCGATCCCTCACCGAAGAGGAACCATCCACCAGCCACAGCTGGGGATGCGGGCAGTACTGACCAGGACGGCGGTCCCGGCAGGTTGAGTAGCCAGTGCTCCACGGTTCTATGAGCAACCACCCCGAGACACGGTCGGCCTCGACGGGCGGTTCCCTGGACCAGGCGCCTCTCACCACTGGTGAGCGGCGTCGGCCGGGTGCTCCTTAGAAAGGAGGTGATCCAGCCGCACCTTCCGGTACGGCTACCTTGTTACGACTTCGTCCCAATCGCCGGCCCCACCTTCGACCGCTCCCCCCCACGAAGGGTTGGGCCACGGGCTTCGGGTGTTGCCGACTTTCGTGACGTGACGGGCGGTGTGTACAAGGCCCGGGAACGTATTCACCGCAGCGTTGCTGATCTGCGATTACTAGCGACTCCGACTTCACGAAGTCGAGTTGCAGACTTCGATCCGAACTGAGACCGGCTTTTAGGGATTCGCTCCACCTCACGGTATCGCAGCCCTCTGTACCGGCCATTGTAGCATGTTTGCAGCCCAAGACATAAGGGGCATGATGACTTGACGTCATCCCCACCTTCCTCCGAGTTGACCCCGGCGGTCTCCCATGAGTCCCCACCATCACGTGCTGGCAACATGGAACGAGGGTTGCGCTCGTTGCGGGACTTAACCCAACATCTCACGACACGAGCTGACGACAGCCATGCACCACCTGTCACCCGCCCCCGAAGGGACCCCGTGTCTCCACGAGTTTTCGGGTGATGTCAAGCCTTGGTAAGGTTCTTCGCGTTGCGTCGAATTAAGCAACATGCTCCGCCGCTTGTGCGGGCCCCCGTCAATTCCTTTGAGTTTTAGCCTTGCGGCCGTACTCCCCAGGCGGGGCGCTTAATGCGTTAGCTACGGCGCGGAGCCCGTGGAAGAACCCCACACCTAGCGCCCAACGTTTACGGCGTGGACTACCAGGGTATCTAATCCTGTTCGCTCCCCACGCTTTCGCTCCTCAGCGTCAGAACAGGCCCAGAGAACCGCCTTCGCCACCGGTGTTCCTCCCGATATCTGCGCATTTCACCGCTACACCGGGAATTCCGTTCTCCCCTACCTGCCTCTAGCCTGCCCGTATCCACCGCAGACCCACGGTTGAGCCGTGGGCTTTCACGACGGACGCGACAGGCCGCCTACGAGCTCTTTACGCCCAATAATTCCGGACAACGCTTGCGCCCTACGTATTACCGCGGCTGCTGGCACGTAGTTAGCCGGCGCTTCTTCTGCACCTACCGTCCAGGTTCGTCGGTGCTGAAAGAGGTTTACAACCCGAAGGCCTTCATCCCCCACGCGGCGTCGCTGCGTCAGGCTTCCGCCCATTGCGCAATATTCCCCACTGCTGCCTCCCGTAGGAGTCTGGGCCGTGTCTCAGTCCCAGTGTGGCCGGTCGCCCTCTCAGGCCGGCTACCCGTCGTCGCCTTGGTAGGCCATCACCCCACCAACAAGCTGATAGGCCGCGAGCCCATCCCCGACCGAAAAAACTTTCCACCACCACCCATGCGAGCAGTGGTCATATCCGGTATTAGACCCGGTTTCCCAGGCTTATCCCAGAGTCGGGGGCAGGTTACTCACGTGTTACTCACCCGTTCGCCGCTCGAGTACCCCCGAAGGGGCCTTTCCGCTCGACTTGCATGTGTTAAGCACGCCGCCAGCGTTCGTCCTGAGCCAGGATCAAACTCTCCATCAAGGTCACACCCACCACCCCCAACAGGAGGCAGCGGAAACCCAGAATGGGAACAAATCCCAGCACGCACACCCCACATCAGGGGCGTGCTGCCTCAAAGAAATCCTCTTGACGAGGACAACAACCCCCACAGGGGCTGTCACAAGGCACTGGCTTTTAACACACTGTTGAGTTCTCAAGAAACGGACACCCACCGTCCGGGACTCTTGCGAGCCCTTTCTCGGGGCGACCTCTTTCAGGTTATCAGATCCGCTCGGCGTGTCAATTCGCCGGCTTTTCTGATGGCCTTTCCGAAGTGCGCCTCAACGCACTCTTCCAGGCTACCGGATCGGCTCGGGCCAAAAGACCTGAACCTTTCCGGGCCCACCATCGGCCGCCGGGCATGGCGAACCAGACCCGATGATCGTTGGTGGTTCCCCCCGGGGCCGGCCGCCTGTCGGCGTCCCGCTCCCCCGTGGGGCGAAGAGAACGTTATGCCCCCGGCGGCACGACGTCAAACCGACGCGCATGCCCTCCGACCGCTCGGCCGGGCCGGTGGTTGTCAACTCCTCAGGACCCTCAGTCATCCCCCGGTCGCCATCAGGGCAAACATGAGAGCCCAAGATTTTTTCGGGCGACCGCACCGGCCTGCGGCGACGCCCAGGTCAGCGCTGGGCCAGCGAGCCCCCGACGAACAGGATCCCCTCGGCCGCGACCCACATCAGCGCCGTGAGCGTCAGCACCGCCTCCAGGCGCGCCGCGTTCCGCCGGGTCCCCGGCAGCGCCCAGGCCGCCACCGCGACGGCCGCCGCGGGAACCGCCAGGACGAGGGAGGCGAGCACCGCGACCCCGAACCCGTCCGCGCATCCCGGCTCACGGTGACCGATGTCACCGCAGAACGCCTGCTCTCCCCAACCCGCCAGCGCGGTACAGGCCCACAGCGCCGCCAGCGCCAGATTCGCCACGGTCGGGATCGCAGGCGAGATCCGCAGCCCGCCGGCCCTGCTCTGCATGACCTCCACGCCCTTGGAGTACCCACGCACTCCCCATTGCAAAGACTCGACCGGTCACCGGCTTCCCAGACATGGGACCTCACGCCTCGTTCCACTCACATGCCGAGGGACAGGCGTGTTGAGGAGCCGACAGGCGGCCGGCCCTGAGGGGCCACCGAACGATCATCGGGTCTGGTCCGCCATGCCGGGCCGATCACGGTGATCCGCCGGCATCTGGAGCTGATGGGCGATGACCGGACGGAACGGGAGGAGACCCGGGCGCTGCTCGCGGAGGAACTGGACCGGAGGAGCCGGATGGTCGGCGGCCTGCTGGTACCGGCCCAGCGTGTCCGACAATCGCGGCAGCCGTGCCGGGGAGAGACGATTGCCGAGCCTCAGCGGTCGTACGCTGCTCGGCTCGCCAGGACGGCCCCTGTGGCGGCCCTTCCGAGAGCTGTCAGACACGACCCAGGGTCTGTCGTCAAAGTGCCCCTGGTGGTGCGACCGGTTGGGCGAAGACCGGCCGTTCGGTGCGTCCGGCGTCGTTCGACGAGGCGATCGGCATGTGCGGACGTTGGCGCGTACCACGCGGACGCCGTACGGCCACTTTGACGACACGGCCTAGGCGGATTGGCTGGACTGCCTGTCGTCCGCCGAGGTGAAGCCGGCCGACCGCACGGCGGGAGGGAACGGGTGCTGCTTCCGGTGATCATTCTCACGGCGCGGGACACCATGGCCGGTTTGGGGCGGGTCGACAACGTTCGCGTTCGAGGAGCTGATGGTTCGCATCTGCCTGCGGCTCCTTCCCGGGACGGAGCCTTCGAGGCCACCGTGTTGTGCGCCGGGGATCTGGAGCCTGCGGGCTCGCCGCGTCCGGGGCGGGGTACGCCGTCGACCTGGCCGCTGGGGAGTCCGTCCCGGCGGGGACGTTCTTCCGGCATCTGGGCCAGGTTCTGACCGAGGACGGTTCCTCGGCCGCGTCTGGGGCCTCGGCTCCGATCTCGGGTCGAACGTCGTGGACGTCACATCCGCGATCTGGGTGGTCATCGCATCGAGATCGTCCGTGGCGTCGGATAGCGCCAGCATCCCTGCTCTGGGCGGGGCGTGTTGCGTTCCCTCGCGGTGATCGCTGGTGGCCGTGCGTTCTCGTACGGCGGGGCTGGAAAGGGACGCCGCCGACGTGGCCGGGTCGGCGGCGTTCGGGCTGTCGGGTCGGGGGCGGCGGTCGCGATGGGAGGGGGTCAGACGATGTCCTTGGACTCGTGGAGGGTGAGGTCCAGGACCGTGGCGAGCACGACGACCAGGGCTCGGAGGGGCTCGCTGAGGCGGTTGGTGAGGAACTCCACCGAGTAGCGGTCGGCGTTGGTGAGGAGTTCGGCGCGCAGGCCCGCCCAGCGCTTGTTGACCTGGGCGACGTGGCGGGACTCGGTGTCGGTCACGGCGAAGCGCTTGAGCGACAGGTCGCCGGTGACCTCGCCGAGCTTGGCGCCCTCGGCGTCCCTGAGGACGTAGTGGCGGGTGGTGCGGACCGCCTCGATGGTGCCGACGACCTCGCCCTCGAAGAGGTCGGACTCCTCGGAGGAGTCGTCACCCGGGCGGCGGACGACGGTGCGGCGGTTGGAGGCCTGCTTCTCGATGACGAGGAGCGGGACCTCGTCGGGGTCGGTGAGCAGGAGGGTCTGGGCTCCGGCCAGGACGTTGCCGGGAAGTGCGGCGCGCACGGCCACGCGGCGGGATCGTTCGTTGGTGTCGGTGGCCACCGCGACGAGGGTGCCGCGCTCGTCGAGGAAGTTGTACCGCGTGCGGGTGGCGACCACTTTGCGGGGCTGCTCGACCCGCAGGGTGGGGAGGGTGAAAAGTTCCGTCACATCGGCAGTATGGCCAATCGGGGACGGCGGGGGCCGCTCATTGGCGGGGTCCGGCCGGAAAGGGGGAGGGCGGCCCCGATGGTCCGGGGCCGCCCTCCGGTGTCGTACCGGTGGTACGGAGTGCAGGACTCGGCTCAGAAGTCCATGCCGGCGTCGCCGCCCGGCATGGCCGCGGCCTTCTCCTTCTCCGGCTTCTCGGCGATGACCGCCTCGGTGGTCAGGAACAGCGCCGCGATGGAGGCGGCGTTCTGCAGCGCCGACCGGGTGACCTTGGCGGGGTCGATGATGCCGGTGTCGAACATGTTGACGTACTCGCCGGTGGCCGCGTTCAGGCCCTGGCCCGGCTCGAGCGAGCGGACCTTCTCGACCACGACGCCGCCCTCGAGGCCGGCGTTGACGGCGATCTGCTTGATCGGCTCCTCCAGCGCCCGCTTGACGATGTTGGCGCCGGTGGCCTCGTCGCCGTTCAGCTCGAGCTTGTCGAACGCCTTGGCGCCGGCCTGCAGGAGGGCGACGCCGCCGCCGGGGACGATGCCCTCCTCGACCGCGGCCTTGGCGTTGCGGACGGCGTCCTCGATGCGGTGCTTGCGCTCCTTGAGCTCGACCTCGGTGGCGGCACCGGCCTTGATGACGGCCACGCCGCCGGCCAGCTTGGCCAGCCGCTCCTGCAGCTTCTCCCGGTCGTAGTCGGAGTCGGTGTTGTCGATCTCGGTGCGGATCTGGTTGACCCGGCCCGCGATCTCGGTGGCGTCACCGGCACCGTCCACGATGGTGGTCTCGTCCTTGGTGACGACGACCTTGCGGGCGCGGCCCAGCATGTCCAGGGTGGTGTTCTCCAGCTTGAGGCCGACCTCTTCGCTGATCACCTGGCCTCCGGACAGGGTGGCGATGTCGCCCAGCATGGCCTTACGGCGGTCACCGAAGCCGGGGGCCTTGACCGCCACCGACTTGAAGATGCCGCGGATCTTGTTGACCACCAGGGTCGCCAGGGCCTCGCCCTCGACGTCCTCGGCGATGATCAGCAGCGGCTTGCCGGCCTGCATCACGGCCTCGAGGACCGGGAGCATGTCCTTGTTGGCCGACACCTTGCCCTGGACGATCAGGATGTAGGGGTCCTCGAGGACCGCCTCCATCCGCTCGGGGTCGGTGACGAAGTAGGGCGAGATGTAGCCCTTGTCGAAGCGCATGCCCTCGGTGAGCTCCAGCTCCAGCCCGAAGGTGTTGCTCTCCTCGACCGTGATGACGCCTTCCTTGCCGACCTTGTCCATCGCCTCGGCGATCATCTCACCGATCTGCGTGTCACCCGCGGAGATCGAGGCCGTCGAGGCGATCTGCTCCTTGGTCTCCACATCCTTGGCCAGCTTGGACAGCTCCTCACTGACCCGCTCCACCGCCGCCTCGATGCCCCGCTTCAGCGACATCGGGTTGGCACCCGCCGCGACGTTCCGCAGGCCCTCACGCACCAGCGCCTGGGCCAGCACGGTCGCGGTGGTGGTCCCGTCACCGGCCACATCGTCGGTCTTCTTGGCGACCTCCTTGACCAGCTCCGCGCCGATCTTCTCCCAGGGGTCCTCCAGCTCGATCTCCTTGGCGATGGACACACCGTCATTGGTGATCGTGGGGGCGCCCCACTTCTTCTCCAGCACCACATTGCGGCCCTTGGGACCAAGGGTCACCTTGACCGCGTCGGCAAGCTGGTTCATCCCGCGCTCAAGACCCCGGCGGGCCTCCTCGTCGAACGCGATCATCTTTGCAGCCATAGGCTCCAGTCCTCCCGGAACGAGGTGGCTATCACGGATCGAGCCGACGCCCGCGACGGACGACCTACCCGACGACAACCCTTCCGCCGCCGGAGTGAGGCCTCATCGCCCCGACCCCAGACTGTGGGATTGTCACTCTCCACAGTAGAGTGCCAACCGTTTTTTAGCACTCTACCCTGCCGAGTGCAAGCGCCGAACCTCTTGCCGCAGGTCGTCTGCGGGACCCGTCAGAACGGCTCTCACCTGGGACGATGCACCGCCTTCGGCGGCGCGGCGCCCGCCGGGCGGCGCGGTGATCATGGAATCGCGGCACGATGGCGGAACCCGGTCCGGCTCTCCCGCTCCTACCCGGCGGCGGTGCGATCGACTCACGCGTCCTCGCCGGAGGGAGGACCGGCGAGCGTGTGCTCGTGGATACCGGTGAGCGCCCCGGGCGGGCCGGGCGTGCTGTGGCGGTTCAACTCGGACTGGAACGCGGCCGGGCGCCCCTCCGTGAAGGGGCGCCCGGTGCGACGCGAGGATCGGGCGACCGTGGTCGCCTGGTCCGGCTCCGGGGATCGTTCCCCGGAGCAGCGGTCAGCCGCCGGCGACGGCCGGGATGATGGAGACCTGGGTGCCGGCGGGAGTGGGGGTGTCCAGGCCGTCGGCGAAGCGGACGTCCTCCTCGCCGACGTAGACGTTGACGAAGCGGCGGATCTTGCCCGAGTCGTCGAGGATGCGCGCGGCGATGCCGCTGTAGTTGGCGTCGAGGTCGGTGATGACCTCGCGGAGGGTGGCGCCCTCGGCCTTGACCTCCGACTCGCCGCCGGTGTACGTGCGCAGGATCGTCGGGATCCGTACCGAAACCGTGCTCAATGTGTTCCCCACCTTCGGTGTCAGGGCGGACGTCAGGCCAGGCCGGAGGCGCGGAAGTCCTCCAGCGTGGGGGCGATCTCGGCGGACGGGCGGGCGACCGGGGCGACCGCGTCGAGGGTCTTCAGGCCGTCGCCGGAGTTGATGATGACGGTCTCCGCCTCCGGGTCCAGCGCGCCGGAGGCGACCAGCTTGCGCAGGCAGCCCACGGTGACTCCGCCGGCGGTCTCGGCGAAGATGCCCTCGGTGCCGGCCAGCAGCCGGATGCCCTCGACCACCTCGGCGTCGGTGACGTCCTCGACCGCGCCGCCGGTGCGGCGGACCACGTCCAGCACGTACGGGCCGTCGGCGGGGTTGCCGATCGCCAGGGACTTGGCGATGGTGTCGGGCTTGACCGGGCGGACCACGTCGTGCCCGTTCTTGAAGGCGGCGGCGACCGGGGAGCAGCCGGTGGCCTGGGCGCCGAACACCTTGTACGGCCTGTCCTCCACCAGCCCCAGCCTGATCAGCTCCTGGAACGCCTTGTCGATCTTGGTGAGCTGGGAACCGGAGGCCACCGGGACCACGATCTGGTCGGGCAGCCGCCAGCCGAGCTGCTCGGCGATCTCGTAGCCGAGGGTCTTGGAGCCCTCGGCGTAGTACGGCCGGACGTTGACGTTCACGAACGCCCAGTCCTCCTGCTCGCCGGCGATCTCCGAGGCGAGCCGGTTGACGTCGTCGTAGTTGCCGCGCACGGTGACGAACGTGCCGCCGTACACCGCGGTGGTGATGATCTTCTGCTGCTCCAGGTCGGCGGGCACGAACACGGCGCTGCGGATCCCGGCGCGGGCCGCGGCGGCGGCCACCGCGTTGGCCAGGTTGCCGGTGGACGGGCAGGCCAGCACCTTGAAGCCCAGCTCACGGGCGGCGGCCAGGGCCACCGCGACCACCCGGTCCTTGAACGAGTGGGTGGGGTTGCCGCTGTCGTCCTTGACCCACAGCCGCTGCATGCCGAGCGACTCGGCGAGGTGGTCGGCGCGGACCAGGCGGGTGAAGCCGGGCTCGGTGTTGGGGGTGTCCTGGACGTTCGACGGAACGGGCAGCAGCCCGCGGTAGCGCCAGATGTTGCGCGGCCCGGCCTCGATGGAGGCGCGGGTCACCCCGGTGAAGTCGTAGGCGATCTCGAGGGGGCCGAAACACTGCTCGCAGGCGTAGCGCGGGCCCAGCTCGTAGGATTCGCCGCATTCGCGGCAGGTCAGGGACGTGGCAGGTCCAAGGTCGGCAGCGTCGAGTGCCATGAAGCGAGGCCTCTCTCCTCATCTGTCCCGCGCCACCCTGGTCGCGGGCCGGAGTTGGCACCCTGTCCCGGCCGGCCTCGCAGGTCGCGAGCGCGTCAGCACCGGGAGGGTTGCCGGGGTTTCACAGGGCCGGTCCCTCCACCCCTCTGGATGAGCGTTATGAAGTTGTCCGCGCAGCCCGTCGGGCGCACGGTGTCCCGCCAGGGTATCAACGCGTTCCGGATCGACCCCGGGCGGTGGACTTGTGCGGGACTTTACCCGATTTGACCGCATCGCAGACAGCGGGGTCTCGCGTTCTGAGACGCGGTAAGCATGATCAGACCCGTTGGGCACCGAGCTGGGTGGGGTCCAGGAAGACGTGCCGGACGATCGGCAGCCGTTCGCGCAGCCGGGCGTCGATGCCGTCGGCGATGTCCTCGGCCTGGTCGGCGCTGATCTCGTCGGCGAACGCGACCTTGGCCGCCACCAGCAGCTCGTCCGGCCCCAGATGCATGGTCAGCAGCTCCAGCACCGAGACCACCCCGGGCGTCCCGGCGATCTCGGCGCGGATCCGCAGCAGGGTCTCCCGGTCCACCGCCTGCCCGATCAGCAGGTCCATGCTGCTGCGGCCCAGCGTCCAGGCCACCCCGACCAGCAGCACCCCGATCGCGATGGAGGCCGCCCCGTCCCACACCGACGACCCGGTGACCTCCCGCAGCGTCAGGCCCGCGGCCGCCAGGGTGAGCCCGACCACCGCCGTGCCGTCCTCCAGCACCGCCGCCTTCAGCGTGGTGTCGGGGGTGCGCCGGACGTGCTCCAGCGCGCTCCGCCGCCGTTCCCGGGCCTCCCGCCGCACCTGGTGGGTGGCCCGCAGCAGCGACAGGCCCTCGAAGAGGAAGGCCAGCCCCAGCACCACGAACGCGACGGTCGCGTCACCGTGCTCGCCGGGCGAGACGATCTCGCCGACCCCCTCGAAGATCGAGTAGCAGGCCCCGGCCACGAAGATCCCGACGGCCGCGATCAGCGACCAGAAGTACCGCTCCTTGCCGTACCCGAACGGGTGGCGGCGGTCGGCGGGCCGTTCGCTGCGGCCCAGCGAGGCCAGCAGGAAGCCCTGGTTGAGGGTGTCGGCCAGGGAGTGCGCGGCCTCGGCGAGCATCGCCGAGGAGCCCGCGATCAGCCCGGCGGCCAGCTTGGTGACGGCGATGGCGATGTTGGCCGCGCCCGCCGCCAGCACCGTCTTGCGGGTCTCGGCGGAACGCCGCGCGGGGGCGTCCGGAGGGGCCTCGAAGGTGCCGGGGCGGCCCTCGTCCTGGCCGAAACCGGCCCCGTCAGGGGGTTGACGCGGCGGCACGCCGGTGTCCCAGGACGGCGCACCGCCGGTGTCGGAGTGACCCATGCGCGGCTGATTTCCGTGTGGCCGCCGGTCAAACGCCGCCCGGCGGAAGACGGGACCCGTCGCGCGGGCCGGTGACCGCCTCGTGTCACACTGCCGGGCATGAGTGACTCCGCGCTTGGGGCCGCCGACCGGCAGGTGCTCGTCGCCTCGAACCGAGGCCCGGTGTCGTTCACGTCGGCCGAGGACGGCACGCTGTCGATGCGCCGCGGGGGCGGCGGGCTGGTCTCCGGCCTCGCCGGGGTCGCCGCGGGGAACGGCGGGAACAGGCCGATCTGGGTGTGCGCGGCGCTGTCGGACGCCGACCGGCAGGCCGCGCGGCAGGCCCCCGACGGGCGGCTGGACAAGGCCGGGCACGACACCGGGGGCGCCTGCGTGCGGATGCTGGACATCCCGGCCTCGACGTTCCACCGGGCCTACAACGGGGTGGCCAACTCGACGCTGTGGTTCGTGCACCACCTGCTGTACGACACCCCGAACGCGCCGCACTTCGACGCCCGGGCGCGGCGGGACTGGCAGTCGTACGAGGCCTACAACGCGGCGTTTGCGGACGCGCTGGCCCGGGACGCCGAGCCGGGGGCGCGGGCGGCGATCCAGGACTACCACCTGTCGCTGGCGCCGCGGATGCTGCGGGAACGCCGCCCCGACCTGAAGATCGCGCACTTCTCGCACACCCCGTGGGCCCCGCCGGAGTACTACCGGCTGCTGCCCGACGACCTGGGCGTGCAGGTGCTGGAGGGCATCCTGGGCGCCGACCACGCCGGGTTCCTGGCCCGGCGCTGGGCGGACGCGTTCATGGACTGCTGCGAGACGCTGCTGCACGCCAAGGTGGACCGGACGGCCGGCACCGTCCACCACAAGGGCCGCACCACCCGGATCGGGGTGCACGGGCTCGGCGTGGACGGCGACGACCTGATCGCCCGCGCCGCGCAGCCCGACGTGGCCGAACGCGCCCGGGCGCTGCGCGAGCAGGTGGGCGACCGGCAGCTCATCGTCCGGATCGACCGCACGGAGCTGTCCAAGAACATCGTGCGGGGCCTGGCCGCCTACCGGGAGATGCTGGCCAACCATCCCGAATGGCACGGGCGGGTGGTGCATCTGGCGTTCGCCTACCCGTCGCGGCAGGACCTGGCCGAGTACCGGGACTACACCGCGGCGGTGGAGCGGACGGCGGCGCAGATCCGCGAGGAGTTCGGCACGCCCGCCTGGGATCCGCTGATCCTGCAGGTCAAGGACGACTACGCGCGCACGCTGGCGGCCTACGGGATGGCCGACGTGCTGCTGGTCAACCCGATCCGCGACGGGATGAACCTGGTCGCCAAGGAGGGGCCGGTGCTGTCGCGGCGGGGCTGCGCGCTGGTGCTGTCCCGCGAGGCCGGCGCCGCCGCCGATCTCGGCGAGGACGCGCTGCTGGTCAACCCGTACGACGTGTCGCAGACCGCGGAGACGCTGCACCGGGCGCTGCTGATGCCGCCCGACGAGCGGGCCGAACGCTGCCGGCGGCTGGCCGCGGCGGCCACGGCGCTGCCGCCGCGGCGGTGGTTCGCCGACCAGCTCGCCGCCCTGGACTGACGTTCAGGCGACCGCAGCGAAGCGAGGATCGCCTGAACGTCCCATCGGGGGCCTGGGGGTCGTCCCCCAGACGGAACGCGTCAGGCGACCGCAGCGAAGCGAGGACCGCCTGAACGTCCTCTCGGGGTCCGGGGGTCGTCCCCCGGACGGGAACACGTCAGGCGGGGGCGGGGGCGTCGTACTCGGGTTCGCCGAGGCGGCAGGCCACCGGGCCGGGCTCGCGGTAGCGGACGATGCGGTCGCGGACGATCCGCTTGCGCTGGATGTTCCGGCGGTGCAGCGCGACCCGGGCGTAGCGGGCCAGCAGGCGCATCGACGGGCGGCCCTCGCCGCTCAGCTCGTAGCCGTAGGCCCGCAGCCGCGAGCCCAGCACCTGCTCGGCGAGCGCGATCTCCCACGGCTCCAGCCGGTGCTCCCAGGACCGCACCCGGTCGGTGGTGACGGCGTTCCGGGTGCGCACGTGCCACTTCTTCTTGGGCGGGACGGTCAGCCGGGCGATCTCCTGCGGCTCGGTCATCCGCGGGTCGAACTCCTCGCCGAGGAACCGGCACAGCCCGGCCAGCTCGGCGGCGGGGTCGGCGACGAGCCGTTCGTACTGCAGCTCGTAGTAGGAGTCGGGGCCGAGCCTTCTGGCGTGCCTGCGGCCGTAGTCGATCGCCTCCCGCCAGGCGGAGATCGCGTGGTAGGTGTCCCCGGTGTACCAGGGCATCTCCTTCAGGGAGGCCACGCAGTCCCGGCCGTCGCGGATCAGGTGCACGAACTGGGCGTCCGGCCACAGCCGCCGCAGCACGTCCACGTGCTTGAAGTAGCTCGGCCGCTTGTCGCCCCAGCGCGGCTTGCCGTGCTTGCGGGCGTACGCGCGGAACACGATGCCCAGCGCCGAGCCCATCGTCGGCGGGCCGGCCACGATCTCCTCCACGATCTCGCCGGGGTCCAGGCCCAGGTCGCCGAACTTGGTCTCCCTGCGGCCGGTGATCCACTCCGCCAGCGCCCGGCGGTTGGCCGGATCCCGCAGGTCTCCGAACGAGCGCCGGGCGGTGTAGGCCGGGAGCAGGAACCGCGTCTCGGCGGGGATGGCGATCCGCTGGTGGGAGTGCAGCATCAGCTGCAGCAGCGTCGTCCCCGAACGGGGGCAGCCGATGACGAAGATGGGCCGGTCCGGTTGAGATGCCATGGGCACATGCTGCGGGACGGCCGCGGGACCGCGCGGCCGTCCTGCGGGCAGGATGGGACGAGCATTAACGACTCTTGACGGGCCGTGGCCGAACTTTCGGGGGGCAACCCCCGGTCCCCGAGGAGACCGGGCCGTGGCGGTCCTCGCTCCGCCGCGGTCGCCCGCCCGTCCCCTGCGCCCCGGAGGGTCAGCCGTAGGACTCGCCCAGCGTCTGGCGGACCTGCTTGCGGGCCTCGTGGATGCGGGACTTGACGGTGCCCAGCGGCAGGCCGAGCTGCTCGGCGATCTCGGCGTACTCCAGCTGGGAGATGTCCCGCAGCACCAGCGCCTGGATCAGGTCCGGCTTGCGGGCCTCCAGGTCCTCCATGGCGTCCAGGATGTCCACCCGGGACCCGGCGATCACGCTGGTGCGGCGCGGGTCGGGCCGCTGCTGCGGCAGCTCGCCGGCCTGCTCCACGCTGCGCCGCTTGAGCGAGCGGTACGTCGAGCGCGCCGAGTTGGCCACCACCACGTGCAGCCAGGTGCTGAACCGGGAGCGGCCCTCGAACCGGTGGATGTTGCGCGCCACCTGCAGCAGCGCGTCCTGGCAGGCCTCCTCGGCGTCCTGGCGGCAGGGCAGGAACCGGGCGGCGTGCCGCAGCACGTCCGGCTCGATGCGGCGCAGCAGCTCGTTCAGCGCGCTCTGGTCGCCCTGGGCCGCCTTGACGGCCAGTTCCTCGGTCCGTTCGTCAAACGCCATGGCCGTCTTCGCCTCCATACCGGTCGGAGCGCCGGTCACCTGGTGTCGTCCGGCTCATCATCACGCCCTCCGGCCGGGTTTCCCCGCGGACCCCGTTTGTTGGGCATGATACGTGGGTGTCCATACCGTCTTCAGTCGGCCGTTACCGAATCGAGCGCGTCCTGGGCTCCGGGGCGTTCGCCGCGGTGTGGCTGGGGCACGACGACGCGCTGGAGGCCCCGGTCGCGATCAAGGTGCTGTCCGGAAGCCTGCTGGATGACCTCGACGTTCGCAACCGGTTCCTGGAAGAGGCGCGGATCCTGCGGCGGGCGGACTCCGAACGGCTGGTCCGGGTGCACGACATCGGCGAACTGCCGGACGGGCGGCCCTACTTCGTCATGTCGTACGCCGACCGGGGGACGCTGGCCGACCGGATGCGGCAGCGGCCGCTGGACGTGCCGACCGCGCTGGCGCTGGCCGAGGAGATCGCCCGGGGCGTGCAGGTCATCAACCGGCTCGGGGTGATCCACCGCGACCTCAAGCCGTCCAACGTGCTGTTCCAGTCCACCCCCGACGGCGGGGAACGGCTGCTGATCGCGGACCTGGGGCTGGCCAAGGCGATCGCGCACGCCTCCGGGGCGTTCACCCTGCCGGTGGGGACGCCCGGGTACATGTCGCCGGAGCAGGCGCGGTTCGGCGGCGGGCTGGACGTGCGGGCGGACGTGTACGGGCTGGGCGCGCTGACGTACCACATGGTGACGGGCAAGGCCCCGGGCCCGGCGCCGGTGAAGAAGCGGCCCAGCGAACTGCGCGCGGAGCTCACCCCGGAGTTCGATCAGGTGATCCTGCGCGCCATGGAGGTCGATCGGGAACGGCGGTATCCGACGGCGGAGGCGTTCGCGGAGGCGCTGGCGTCGCTGCGGGCCTCCGTCACCTCGGGCGGCCCCGCACAGAGCGCCCAGAACGCGCCGTCGCAGCGCGGCGGGCGGCCGGGCGGCGCCCGGCCGTCCCGGGACCGCGCGCCGAGCGAGCCGGTCGAGCCCGAGCCGCCGACCACTCCGGACGTTCATCCGGCCAGGCGGCGGGCCGCCCAGGCACAGGGGCCGCAAGGGCCGCAGGGGCCGCAGGACGCGCGGCCCGGCGAGCCCGACGAGCGGAGCACCGCCCAACTGCCGATGCCCGAGGCAGGCCGCAGGCCGCAGCCTCCGGCGGGCGACCAGACGGTGGTCGATCCGCCGCAGGGGGGCTTCCGCACGGCGGGGCCCGAGGAGCCGGGCGAGGACCGCACGATCGCGATCTCGCGGGACCAGTTCCCGCCGGGGCCGCAGCCGCCGAGGCCGCAGGCTCCTCCCCCGGGTCCGGGCCCGGCCGCCGGTCACGGGACGCCCTTCCCCGGGCCCGCGCCGCAGCCCCCGAACGGGCAGAACAAGGGGCGCGGACGCTGGATCGCCCTGGCGACCGGCGCCGGGATCGTCGCGGTCGCGCTGGTCGGCGGGCTGCTGCTGGGGCAGATCGGCAGCGACGACGAGCCGGACGGGCCCGCGACGCCCACGCTGCCGGCCGACTTCACCGCGGTCGCCGACCCGTCCGGCAAGATCAGGGCGTCGGTGCCGAGGGCGTGGGCCAGGCTGCCGCAGCCGACGACCTGGCAGCCCTCCACGGTGGGGCTGGCCGACGCGCAGGCCAGGCCCGTGCTGCGGGCCACGCCGGGCACGTTCCAGCAGTTCCTGGACAGCGCCGCCAAGACCCCCGGCGTGTTCATCGGGCTGACCACCGACGTCGCCCAGGGCAAGCTGCCGCCGCCGACGTTCTCCGAGCACGAGCAGTGCACCAAGGGCCGGCCGGAGAACTACACCGCCCCGGACCGGAGCCTGTCGGGCACCGTCACCCGCTACACCGCCTGCCGCACCGGCACCCCGTCGATCACCGAGGTCGGGCTGGTCGACCGGAACCGCAGGTTCGGTCTGTGGATCCGGGTGAAGGAGGTCGACGGCCGCAAGGTCACCGACGACATCCTGCGCACCCTCAAGGTCACCGGCCCCTGATCAGCGGGGGAACGGCACCTCCTTGACCGGGGCGTCGGTCATGTAGGCCGGCTTCCACACGTACAGCCGCAGGTCGCCGGGCTGCGGGTCCTGCTCGACCGGCACGTCCAGGGTCACCCGGATCACGTACGAGGCGCCGGGGGCCATGTAGCGGTCGCCGTCCGCGCCGCCGCTCGGCGGGCCGCCGGACAGCCGGGTCGTCACCTGCGGCCGGGCCGGGGGCATGCACATGTCCTCGGGCACGCCGTTCTGCCACATGCACCGGCCGCGGGCGTCCTCCGGCAGCAGGTCCCGCTTGACGAACACGTCGGCGGTGTAGAGATCGAGCAGCACCGCCCGGTCCATCGGGTTGCCGAGCACGTACTCGGCATGGAGATAGGTGCCGTCCGCCGGGGAGGCCGAATGCACGGTCGGCTCGGTGCCCCAGCCGACCGCCGACAGCCGGTAACGGTCGCCCTGGGCGGTGGAGATCTGCACCGCCGGGCCGGTCCGCGTCACCTGTCCCTGCCCGGTGGGGCCGCCCGCCACCAGGCCGGACGGGCGCACGGAGTCCGCGCTCCGCCACACGAACACCAGGGCGGCCGCCGCGACCACGCCGACCGCCATCCCGGCGAGCAGGCTGCGGCGGCGCGCGGCCCGCCTGCGGGCGGCCCCGCGGGCCCGGCGGCGGGCCGTACGGCCGCCGATGTGGACCTCGACGCCGCCGGCGTCCCGCGGATCCGGCCCCACGGTGCTCTCCGGCGGGCGGGTCTCACGCCGGGGGGCGACGGCCGGCAGCGGGTCGGGGGCCGTGCGGCGGGAGGAGGCGCCGGGCAGCGGCAGCCCGGCCTCCCGCAGCCACCGCACCACGTCGGCGGCGGACGGCCGCAGCCGGGAGTCCTTGACCAGGCAGCGCAGCACGATCTCCTGCAGCCGCCCGGACATCCGGCCCGGGTCGGGCTGGTGCCGCAGGATGCGGGTCACGGTGGCGGGATCGTCGTCCGGGCCGAACGGGTGCCGTCCGCAGGAGGCGTAGATCATCGTGACCGCCCAGGCGAACACGTCCGCCGCGCCGGTCAGCTCCCCGCCGTACAACTGCTCGGGGGCCTTGTAGGCGGGACGCCGCACCCCCGGCTCGTGGCCGGTCAGGGCGTCCAGGGCGAAGTCGGCGACGCAGGGCCCCTGGGGGCCGAGCAGGACCGTCTCCGGCCTCAGTCCGCCGTGGACCAGCCCGGCCTCGTGGACGGCGGCCAGCCCTTCGATCGTGCCGGCCGCCAGCCGGTGCAGCGCCTCCCCCGAGCACGGGCCGTGCCGTCCGACGGCCTCCGCCAGCGACGCGCCCCGTACGTGTTCGCTCACCAGGTACGCGCCGTCGGCCTCGGTGTCGCCCGCCAGGACCCGCGCCACGTAGGGCGAGTCGACCGTGCGGGCCTTGGCGACCACGTCGGCGACGCGCGCGGGCGGTCCCGAGGCGATCCGGTGGATCGTCACGGCCCGGCCGGAGGGGTCCCGGCCCAGGTAGACGGCCCCACGCTCACCGGCCGCAAGGCGACCGATCAGGTGGAAACCCCCCAGCGTCCGGGGATCTCCCGCCCTCAGCGGCACAGCCTCACCAGGCATCGTTCGCTCCCGCTCCGGTTACTCGACGATGCGCCTAGTTTGTCGCAATTTGACCCGTAAGTAACACTGCGCGTTCGCAAAACGCCCGGACCGGGAGCTTCACCCGGGCGACAAGCGCCCGCCGTCCCGGGCGCCCGGGGAACGGGTCAGGAGACGGAGGCCGCCAGCTCCTCGAGGAGGGCGACCACCCCGGCGGGGCCGTCGACCACCACGTCGGCCTGCTCGGCCAGGGCGGTGACCTCGGTGGAGCCGCTGCAGATCTTCAGGCCGGGGACCCCTTCGGCGCGCAGGGCGTCGACGGCGGCGTAGGCGGCCAGGTCGCCCAGGTCGTCGCCCGCGTACAGGACCGCCGAGGGCGTGCGGGAGGCCAGGAAGTCGCGCAGCGCCAGGCCCTTGTCGATGCCGGGCGGGCGGAGCTCCAGGACGTAGCGGCCCGGCTCGACGTGCAGGCCGGTGCGTTCGGCGAGGGCCTCCACCAGGCCGCGCAGCCGGTCCAGGGCGACCTGGGGCTCGGCGCAGCGGCGGGTGTGCACGGCCAGGGCGTGGTGCTTGTCCTCGATGTGCACGCCCTCGGGCGCGCCGGCCGCCTCGAGCATCGCGGGCAGCTTGGCGCGCGCCTCGGCCACGCCGGGGGGCGGCTCGGGAACGGTCAGCTCCCCGTCCGCCCAGCGTTCCAGGCCGTACTGGCCCAGCACCTGCAGGCCGGGCACGTCCGCGAACCCGCCGTACTCGACGGCGAGGGCGGCGGGCCGGCCGGTGACGATCACGACCGCGCCGACCAGCGGGGCGAGCCGGGCCAGCGCGGGCGCCGCGCCGGGGTGGGCGCGGGCCTCGGTCGGGTCCTCGACGATGGGCGCGAGCGTTCCGTCGAAGTCCAGGGCGACGACGGCGTCGGCGGGGGCCTTGCGGAACGCGGCCAGGGCCTCGCCGCCCGCGGCGGTCCGGGAGTTCACCGATGGTGCGGTCATGCGCCCAGTGTCGGACACCTCAGGGGCGGATGCCGAACCGGCGCGCGGCGCGCTGGCGCTGCCGCTGGGCCCGCATCCGGCGCAGCCGCTTGACCAGCATCGGGTCGTGGCGCAGCGCCTCGGGATGGTCGATCAGGATGTTGAGCAGCTGGTAGTACCGCGTCGCCGACATGTCGAACTCGTCGCGGATGGCCTGTTCCTTGGCGCCGGCGTGCTTCCACCACTGGCGTTCGAAGGCCAGGATCCGCCGGTCGCGGTCGGACAGCGGCCCGGGCGGGAAGGGGTCCTCGCCCGCGGGGTCGTCGGGTCGCAGGGCCGAACCGTCGTCCATGGCGCCCTCCCGAGAGGGCCCGTCCATGCGCTCGGGCCGCACGGATCGTTCCCCTCTGTGATCTTTGATCCCGGTCGTCCGGGTTTCGGCGGTGCCATGCTAACGAGCCCCGCCGACATCTTCCCGCCGTTCCTCCGGAACGCCGGGCGACGTACGCTCTCAGCACGTGGCGGCATATCAGTGTCTGACGTTCCTCACCGACTACGGGCTGGAGGACGGGTTCGTCGCGGCGTGTCACGGCGTGGCGGCCCGGATCAGCCCCGACGTGCGCATCATCGACATCACCCACCTGGTGCCCCCGGGCGACGTGCGGCGGGGCGCGGCGGTGCTGGCCCAGACGGTCCCCTACCTTCCGCCCGGCGTGCACGTGGCGGTCGTGGACCCCGGGGTCGGCACGCGGCGCCGCGGCATCGCCGTGGCGGCCGGGGAACGGGTGTTCGTGGGCCCCGACAACGGGCTGCTGTCGTGGGCGGTGCACGAGGCCGCCGGTGACGGCCGGGTGCGCGCCTACGAGCTGACCAACGAGGACCTGTGGCTGCGGCCGGTGTCGGCGACGTTCCACGGGCGCGACATCTTCACCCCCGTGGCGGCGCACCTGCTGAACGGGCTGGACATCACGAAGGTGGGGTCCCCCCTCCGGACGGAGGAACTGGTGACCCTGCCGACGCCGATGCGGCGGATCCGGGACGACGCCGTCGAGGGAGAGGTGCTGACCGTCGACCGGTTCGGCAACGTCCAGCTCTCCGTCCCGGCCGCCGACCTGGAACTGCTGGGCGTGCGCCCGGGCGGGTCGGTGCTGCTGTCGCTGGGCAAGCGGCAGCTGCCGGTGCGGTTCGAGCGCACCTTCGGGTCGGTGCCGCCGGGCGAGCTGGTCGCGTACGCGGACTCGGCCGGGTGCGTGGCCCTGGCGGTCAACTCCGGGGACGCGGCGCAGCGGCTGAACCTGCCGCCGGGCGCCCACGTGCGGATCGCCCCCGCCCGGTGACGACGGCCGGGCCGGTGACCCGCACCGGCCCGGCCACCGCCGTCGCGGGTCAGGGCTCCGTGCGCAGGGCGGACATGCGGACGTGGTACTCGTCCTCGTCGATCTCGCCGCGGGCGAACCGTTCCGCCAGGATCGTGCGCGCGCCCGCCAGCGGGTCCTGCGCGCGGGCGGCCGGGCGCGCCGAGGCCCGCCGCCACAGCAGGTAGCCGGCGGCGGCCAGCACGGCCAGCCACAGCAGCCCGAACGTGATCGGGAAGACCGGCCAGAACGCCGGCGGGCCCCCCTGCTCCCACGGCCCGTGGGCCGTCATCGCGATCATCATGGTCGTCGACCTCCTCGCCTTGCGGTGCGTGTACCGCGATGGTCGGCGAGGGGCCGGGGCGGGGTCGTCGTACGGGCGGAGGCTTCGCGGCTACGCCCGGTGCGGTAGCGGGCCGGGCGGGCCTACCACCAGGACGGCCGCTGGTCGTCGTCCTCGGGCCGCGCGCCGCGCCGGTCGGCCTCCTGGGCCGTCCCCGGGTCGACGGCCGGGAACGCCCGGGTGGCCAGGTCGTCCTCGTCGGCGCGCAGGGCCGGGGCGGGGTCGTCCTCCTCGGGGCGGGTGACGGGCCAGGCCAGGTCCTGGTCGTTCACCGCGCGGAACGGGGCGGTGGGCGAGGCGGGGTCCACCGGCCCGGTCCCCGTCTCGGGCACGGCGGGCGGCTCGAAGCCGGGCAGGGCGAACGGCGGCTCGGGGTGCCGGCTCTCGGGGACCACGGGGACGTCCCGGCCGAAGTCCAGCGGGGCGTCGTCGTCGCGGGGCACGGCGCGTTCCTCGCCGAACGGGCTGCCGGACAGGGGGTCGTCGCCGAAGCCGGGGACGGGATCGTCGGCCTGCGGGCGGGCGTGGACGCTGGGGAAGGACTCGGTCTCCGGCTCCCCCGCCGGGTCGTAGGGGCGCAGGTTCTCCGGGTCCAGGGGGTGGTGGCCGTTGCCGTTGCCGTTGGGCGTTCCCGCGGGGACCTCGCCCGCCGGGGGCAGGTGCAGGTCGGGCTGCGGCATCCACGTGCCGGAGTCGGAGGTCGGGACGTGCGGGGCGGCGGGTTCGGACGGCCAGGACTCGGCGGGCTCCTCGCGTTCCGGCCAGTCCAGGGGCGCGACCCTGCGGTCGTGCGGCTCGGCGGGCCAGGCGTGCTCGGCGGCGGCCACCGGCTCGGGCGGCGCGGCGACGAACCCGTCCTCCTCCTCGCCCCGGGAGCGGCGGCGCTGCCGCCAGCCCAGCAGCAGCCCCGTGACCACCATCGCGCCGCCGCCGGCGACCACCGCCCACAGCAGGGTGTCGGACTCCTCGGCGGGCGGCTCGGCCGTCGCCGCCGGGGGCGCGGTGGTGGGCTCGGCGGTGGCCTCCGGGCCGTGCGCGGCCTTGCTGATCTGGGCGGCGACCTGCATGGCGCGCAGCGCGTCCAGGGAACCGGAGCACACCTGGGCGCCCGTGGCGGCCTGCCCGCTCTGCTCGCCGCGCTGGACGACGCCGCGGACCAGCGCCTGGCGCACCTCGTCGGGGGTGAGCCGCGGGAACCGGGCGCGGATCAGCGCGGCGACCCCGGCGACGATGGCCGACGAGGGGCTGGTGCCGGTGCCGAGCACGTACTTGTCGCCGGGGGCGGGGCTGATGATGTCGACGCCGGGCGCGCACACCGACACGTACGAGTTGCGGTTGGTGTCCTCCCAGGGGCGCATCTTCTTGTTGAGCGCGCCGACCGCGATGACGCCCGGGTAGGCCGCCGGGAAGTTCTTGCGGTTGGGGCCGGACCCGTCGTTGCCCGCCGAGGCGATCAGCACCACGCCCTTGGACAGGGCGTACCGGACGGCCTGCTCCTCGGTGGTGTTGCCGTTGTAGAACGCGCGCCCGCCGCCCAGCGACATGTTGATGATGTCGGCGCCGTTGTCGACCGCGTACCGGATGCCCTTGGCGACGGCGTCCCGGCTCTGCCCGGCCAGGTTCCCGTTCTGCCGCAGCGGGTCGTCGTTCTCCCAGGTCACCCGGATGGACAGCACCTTGGCGCGGGGGGCGATGCCCATCACCCCGGAGGACTGGCCGGGACCGTTGCCGTGCCCGGCGATGATCCCGGCCATCGCGGTGCCGTGCCCGCCCCAGTACCTGCCGCCGGGCTGCCGGTTCCCGCCGGTGTAGTCGGGGCCGTCGATCACCTGGCCGGTCAGGTCCTTGTGGGTGCCGTCCACGCCGGTGTCCAGCACTGCCACCGTGACGTCCCGGCCCCTGCCCCACCGCCAGGCCCGGGGCACCCGCATCGCGTTCAGGTACCACTGGCGGGAGCGCACCATGTCGGTCGGCGCGGCGGCGGCCCGCAGGGCGCCGGCCGCGGGGGGCCGCGACCCGGGCCGTTCCCGGGGCGGCTCGCGGTGGTGCAGCACGGCCGCCGGAACGACCGCGGCCGCCACCAGCGTGACGAACGTCAGCCCGGCGGTGACCCGCGCCGCGTGCCGCGGGGCGCCGGAGGGGCCGCCGGTCGCGCCGGGATCGTCGGTCGGTTCCGGTCGGCGTCGGCCGGCGGGGGACACGGCACCAACCTCCTCGCGGCATCGGCCGTTGGGCGTGGGGACGGCTTCGTTCGGGACGTGGTCCGCGCACCGGGCCGGAGGACGGGCCCGTCCGGGCCGTCCGGTCCGGGGCGTTCCCCCGTGCGCGGCCAACATTGTGCCACGGCCGCCCACGCCGACTCGGGCGCTCGGCGCATTCGGGCCCGGTACGGGACACCGGCACCCCTTTTGCCCCGGCCGTCAGTCCCTGGTCACAACCGGTGACGTGATGTCAGTAACAGGCCCCGTAAGGCCGGTCGCAGTAGACGATCCGCCCCTGCAGGCGCTCCTGGACCTCCTCCACGAACGCCTCCGGTCCGGTGACCAGCCAGGTCCCGCCGTAGAGCACGGCGAACGGGCCGCGGTCCCCGGTCGACGCCTGCGCGGCCCCGGTCTTCCACCCCGGCAGCATCGAGTCGACGGTCACCCCGAGCCGGGGATCGACCACCTCGGCGGCCACGTACCGGTCGCTGAACCGGCACTCCACCCGGCCGCGGTCCCCCCGGCAGCCGGTGGCCCCGCTGTCCACCAGGACCTCGGCGATCTCCCTGGTCTCCCCTGTCACCCCCGGCACCCCGGGGGCGGCCCGGTCGGCGGTCTCGGGGTCCCCGTCGAGCAACACGAAGACCACTCCGGCGGCGGCGAGCGTTCCCCCGACCGCTCCGGTCAGGGCCAGCAAAGACTTGGCTTTCACCCGCCCCAGGATGCCGTACTCACCGGTAACAAAAGTCCCTCCAGCCACGTGACGGTCACCACGTAAGCGATCACTGCCGCAAAACCCCGCAGCGCCCGCCCCCGCCGCGGCGGTATTGTGGCCTTCGGCACGAGCCCAGCCCCTGTAGCTCAGCTGGCCAGAGCAGCCGCCTTGTAAGCGGCAGGTCGCCGGTTCGAACCCGGCCGGGGGCTCTCACACCTCTCTGACCTGCGCAAACGGGCGTAGAACGCGTTCCGCCGCCGGTGTGATCACGTCCACGGTCCGTCCTGGCTCGTGGCGGTGTGCCCGGTGAGCAGGCCGTCGTGATCTGTCGGCTGTTACAGGGCCAGGGGGCCGAGGTCGGACACGACCTGGGCGAAGCGGTTGACGGCGTCGGTTTCGTTGTCGCCGCGCCAGATGAGCGCCCAGTGGGCCAGGGGCGCGTCATGGATGGGCACGTAGGCGATGTCGGGCCGGTTGAAATAGCGCGCGGTCTGGGCGTGCACGGGGACCACCGCCTCACCGGAGGCGACCACCGCGATCACCTGGAGGATGTCGTCGGCCTTGGGCCCCACCGTGATCGGGCGGCCGCTGGGCGTGCGGGAGGGGACGACCGCCTCGCTCCAGTACCGGGGCATGGCGGTGTCGATGATGACCTGGTCGGCGAGGTCCTCGTAGGAGACCGACTCCCTGCCCGCAAAAGGATGGCCGGCCGGGACGCAGAGCACGATCGGCTCGGTGAACAGGACGGGCCCGACGGTCAGGTCGGGCTCCCTGACGGGGAGCCAGAGGATCGCGATGTCGACCTCGCCGTTGCGCAGCGGCCCGAACGGGTGACCGAAGGCCATGCTGCGGATCTGCAGTTCGGTGCCGGGGTTCCGGTCGGCGAAGGTCTCCAGGAACAGGCGGAGGTCCTGGGCGTTGCCGCCGCCGATCATGCCGATCCGCAGCACCTCGGTCTTCTGGCGGGCGGCGAGCACGGCCCGCTTCACGCCCTCCTGCAACCCCTGGTAGTGCGGGTGGAGGTCGTTCCTGAGCCGCTCGCCCAGCGGGGTGAGGCGGACCGTGCGGGAGGTGCGCTCGAACAGCGGCCCGCCGATGCGGCGCTCGAGCTTCTTGATGACGTGGCTGACCCGGGACGGGGTGATGTGCAGCCGCTCGGCGGTACGGCCGAAGTGCAGCTCCTCGGCCAGCGCCAAGAAGATCTCGATGTCCCGAAGCTCCATGAACCCCCCGATCGTGAACCTAACGGTCATCGCTGCGTTGACACAATCCGCATCGATGACCCGTCGGGCAACGCTGCCTTGCCGACATCGCCGTTGTTCGGCGGCGGCCGTCCCGCCAGCCTTTTGACAGGCGCTCTCGGCGCGCTGACCTGCGGTCGGCGATCGGCGCGCCACTGGCCGGCCGCACCGGGAGCGGTCGGGACCAGGCGGCATCACCGGCCCCGCAGGGCCGTCCAGCGACTACGGAGTGACATGACCGAGCGGGTGTTGATCTCAGGGGCGGGCATCGCCGGCCCGGCGTTGAAGAAGGCGGGCCTGACGGAGGAGAGCCGGGCGCACCAGACCGGCGACGCGGTCCCGGCGTACCGGGCATGACGAAGGCCGCTGACGACGTCCGGTCCTGGCCGACGCGAGTGCGCATCACCCGGGTCGACCCGGCGGCCGAGGAGCCGGACGGGCCGCGCGTGCGGGTCTGGCACGCGGTGGTCGCCGCGTCCATGGCCCAGGACGCGCCCGGCACCGCGCCCGCGGCCCCCGGCCGGTTCCATGCCCAGCTGACCGCCGGAGAGACGGTCGTCTGGACGGCCGCCCGCGCGGGCCGGGTCGTGGGACTGGCGGTGCTGCGCCTGCCGTCCATCACCGTCACGGGACGCGCGCAGGTGCACGTCCACCCGGCCCATCGGCGCCGCGGCGTCGGCGACCGGCTGGTGACCGCGCTGACCGCCGAGGCGCGCGCCCGCGGCCTGCACCGCGTCATCGCGGCCGTGCCCGTGGGCGGGCCCGGCGACGCGTTCTGCCTGCGGCGCGGTCTGACCCGCCTGCGCACGCTGCACCATCTGCTGCTGTCGCTGCGCCAGGTGCATCCGGGCTGGCTGGACGAGATGGTCGCGGTCGAGCATCCGGGCTACCGGCTGACCGAGACGGCGCGGATCGCCGCGCCCGGCCGCCAGGACGCCGTCCCGGGCGACGTGCTGCTGACGGTCGCCGCCGAGCACGGCCGCAAGGTCGTCGGCTGCACCGAGGTGGTGGTCCCCACGGGCCGCGGCCCCCACGCGACCCAGCACGACCGCCCACCGGCCGACGGCCACCACGGCCTGGGACTGGACCTGTGGGTCAAGGCGGCGATGCTGCGCCTGCTGTACGACCAGTACCCACAGGTCACCCAGATCGCCACCGACAACCCCGGGCACGACACCGCCCTGCTGGCCGTCAACCGCCACCTGGGGTTCCGGCTGCACCACCGCATCAACGAATACCGCCTCGACGTCACCGGATCGTCGGCCACCGACTGACCGCGCCGCGCGGCTCGGCACCTTCCCATCCCCTTTTCGAGAGGACCCCCCGATGACACACGTGATCTCCAGCCGTGAACCGGAGAAACGGACGGCCGGTCAGTCGGTGGCCTTGCCGGTGTCGGCGCCGGCACTCGTCCGGCGCTGGTCGGCGCGGGTGCCGTACCAGTCCAGGCACATGACGGTGGCGTCGTCCTGGAGGCTGTCGTCGCAGGCTCTGCGGACCTCCATGCTCAGGGCGCGGACGGCTTCGCGGGGGTGCAGGCCGGTGGTGTCGCGGACGAGGGCGGGCAGGTCGAGGGCGTCGGCGTTGCGTTCCTGCATGCCGTCGGTGAGCAGGATCAGCCGGTCGCCGGCGCGCAGGTCCAGGTCCTGGACGCGGTAGGGGTTGTCGGAGCCGAGTGAGGAGACCCCGAAGGGCAGGTCCACCTCCAGGGGGATCTCCTGCACCCTTCCTTCGCGCAGCCGCAGCGGCCGGGGATGCCCGGCGTTGACCAGCCGGCAGCCGCCGTCGGACAGGCCGATGCGCAGCAACTGCCCGGTGGCCATGCCGCCGCGGCCGTGCTCGGCCAGCGCCCGGTCGCCCTGCCGGGCCTGTTCGATGATGTCGCAGCCGTCGCGGCGGGCGCTGCGCAGGGCGCCGACCAGCAACGTGGCCAGCAGCGCGGAGTCCACGTCGTGGCCCATGGCGTCGGTGATGGACAGGTGCAGGGTGTCGCGGTCCAGGATGTAGTCGTAGGTGTCGCCGCCGATGCTGTCGGCGGGCACCAGGGCGGCGGCGACGGTGAACTGCGCCGCCTCACAGCAGGGGGCCGAGGGCAGCAACTGGTACTGGATCTCCGAGGCCAGGCTGATCGGGGTGGTGCGCCAGCCCCAGTGGTACAGATCGGTGAAGCGGCGATCGGTGACGATGACGTAGGCCAGCGCATGGGCCACCTCGCCGACCTCCCGCAACGCCTCCTCATCGTGCTCGTCGGCGTGGGGCAGGGTCAGCTCCAGCACGCCGATGGCGTCGCCGCGGTTGGTGACCGGCGCGATCATCCGCTGCCCGCCGTCCCCGGCCGGTTCCCGGTACGGCCGCTGCGTGCGCATCACCCGGTCGTAGACGCTGCCGGCCAGCTCGATGCGCTCGGCCCGCCGCCCTTCCTCACTGTTCTCGGCGTCCTCGTCGTCCTGGCCGCCCGCCAGCCGTACCAGTTCCTGGCCCAGGACATCCACGAACAGGAAGGAGGCCGACACCGCCCCCAGCCGCTCGCCCAGGAAGCCGGCCACCACGTCGATCGCCTCGACCGGCGAGGCGTCCTCGACCGCCGCCAGCAACCCTGCCAGCTCCGGATTCCTGCTCATCCCACCCCCTGAACGTCCCTCCTCTTCCCCGCCATCACCCGGCGCATTCCGCCCCGCAGTCCGGGGAGCGCGACGGCGGTGCCGCGCATGAACGGCTTCACGGCATTTCGCCGTTCATGCCGCCGGTCGCCGGTCATGAGATCCGCACCGGCGACCGGCGGATCGATGCCGCCGTCGTTCGTCCGGCCACAACCGGTCACGACGGCGGTGGTCTCGGCGGCGTCGCGTCCCTGGTCCTTCCCGCGCGCGGACCGGCCGTGAATTGCCTGTTCACGGCCGGGGCGCGGCGTTTTCGGCGGCGGACCGGCAGGCGCGCGCATCCTCCTTTCGGCCGATCTTTGGCCACTGCACACCATCCCGGCGTATGGCGCATTCCGCATCGGCGGCTGAGGAAACTGACCAGGCCGCAGAACACGATCAATGCGGCGAACCGCTCCCCGTCAAAGGGTTCTCCCTCCTCGACCCCCCAGAAAGGGAAGCTGCATGCGCCTCAGACACCGGATGCTCGCGATCGGCCTCGGCGGCCTGATGGTCGCGCCGATCGTGCCCGGCACGGCCATGGCCGCGCCGGGCGCCCCCGCGGGCGTGCCGACGCTCCAGGCTCCCGCCGGTGACGTGACCAGTCCGGCCGAGAAGAAGCGCGTCGACCGCGTGCCCGCGCCGAAGCTCGGCTGGTACGAGTGCTACGAGGGCGCCGAGTGCGCCACCGTGCGGCTGCCGCTGGACTACGACAACCCGAAGGGCGCCACCACCGAGATCGCGGTGCTGCGCGTCAAGGCCCGCAACCCCAAGAAGCGCATCGGCAGCCTGTTCGTCAACCCGGGCGGCCCCGGCGGCCAGGGCACCGCCATGGCGTACCAGGCGCAGTACTTCCTCGGCAAGGAGGTGCTGGACCGGTTCGACATCGTCGGCTTCGACCCGCGCGGCATCGGTTTCAGCGCCAACATCAAGTGCTTCAAGTCCCCCAAGGACCAGGCGCTCGCCTACGCCGGCTTCGACGTGCCCTTCCCGATCGGCCAGAAGGAGGAGGCAGCCTTCATCAAGTCGGCCAAGGCGGTGGGCAAGGGCTGCTCCACCACCGGCAAGCCGCTGGCGGGCTCCATGTCGACCGCCGAGGCGGCCCGGGACATGGACGTGCTGCGGCGCGCGGTCGGCGACAAGAAGCTGTCGTACCTGGGCTTCAGTTACGGCACCGCGCTGGGCCAGTACTACGCCAACATGTTCCCCGACCGGGTGCGCGCCGTGGCCGTGGACGGCGTCATCAACCCGGTCTCGTGGGTGGGCACCAAGAAGACCGCCGGCCAGATCCTGGACGACCGGCTGTACTCGGCCGACGGCGCGTTCAAGGCGCTGCGCGAGATCCTGGTCCGCTGCGGCAAGGCGGGTCCGGCCAAGTGCTCCTTCGCCAGGTACGGCGACCCGGTGAAGAACATGGACGTCCTGGCCAAGCGGCTGAAGGCCGAGCCGGCCGACCTCGGCGACGGCCTCGAGGTCACCTACGCCACCCTCGTGAGCTGGCTGCTCGGCGACCTGTACGCCCCCGACGGCTACCAGATCGTCGACCAGGACCTCACCGACGTCTGGGTCGCCAGCTCGCCCGCCCAGACGGTGTCCGCCGCCCGGGCGAACACCGCCAGGCAGGCCCTGGCCGCCCGGCTCCGGGACCGGCGCGCCAAGGAGAAGCAGGCACGGCAGGCCGCGCAGCGGGTCATCGGACGCGACTTCCCCTACGACAACGGCCTCGAGGCGTTCAGCGGGGTCACCTGCACCGACGCCCTGCACCCGAAGGACGCCGGCGCGTGGCCCAGGCTCACCGCGGCGTCCGACAAGCGCGCGCCCTACTTCGGCCGGGCATGGGCCTGGAGCACCGTCCAGTGCGCCGGCAACTCCTGGACGGTGCGTGACGAGGACGCTTACACGGGGCCGTTCAACCGGCGCACCGCCAAGCCCGTCCTGTTCGTGGGCAACTACTGGGACCCCGCCACCAACTACAACGACGCGGTGTCGTCCAACAAGCTGCTGCCGAACAGCCGCCTGCTGTCCAGCGACAGCTGGGGGCACACGGCCTACGGGACCTCGGCGTGCGTGACGAACGCGGTCGACCGCTACCTGGTGCAGGGCACCCTGCCCGCCGCGGGCACGGTCTGCGTCGGTGACATCCAGCCGTTCGCCGACGCCGCCCCGGGGGCGCGCAAGGTCCGGGGCCGCGCGGACGCCAGTGTCCTGGCCAAGCAGGTCACCAGGGCGACCGGCACGCAGCTCCCGCCGGTGGCCGCACGGGTGCCGTCGCCCCTCCTCCAGGGCACCCCGTGACCTGACGAGGCGGAGTGCCGGCCGGATCGTCTTCCGCACATGGATCCGGCAGGCACCCTCCGGCGGCGACCGGCGGGGGTCCCACCCCATGCCGGTCGCCGCTTCGTTTCCGTGCGGCGCGAGGCGGTGGCCATGCCCGGCCCGATGGCCGGGACACCGCGGCGCCCCTCCGCCGGACGCGACGAAGCCGCCGTGGACGCTCGAGCGGCGTCCACGGCGGCGGGTGGGGTTACCTGCTGACCTGGGCCAGGAGTTTGAGGGCTCGGTCACGGTCGCCGGTCAGGAGGGCGTGGTCGGCGTCGGCGATGAGCCGGGCCCAGTCGGCCGGGGCGCGGCCTGCGATCACCGCGGCCTGGGCCTTGTCGAGGGCGCGGGCGGCGGCGTCGCCGTGGCGGGTGCCGGTGCGCAGGCCCCAGCCGAAGGGGTACTGCGGGCGGTAGTCGGCGTCACCGACGTTGATCGGGACCTGGTCGGCGGTGGCGGGCCAGGACACCGGGAGGCGGCCGGTGAAGGGGCGCCTGCCGAACAGGACGTCGGCGACGCCCGCTCCCTCACTGCCCGGCAGCCAGGAGGCCACCAGGGCGTCGATGCGGCCGTGCGGGTCGGCGACGATCTGCGGGCGACCGGAGACCACCAGGACGACGCACTTGTCGACGGCGGCGCAGACCTTGTCGACGACGGCCTGGTCGGCGGGTTGCAGGGTGAGGGACTTCTGCTCCTGCTGCGGGGTGCTGCACCAGCCGCATTCGGGGCCGCCGACGTCGCCGTAGCCCTCGGCGTAGGGGGTCTCGCCGACGACCACGACGCCCACGTCCGCTCCCTCGACGGGTGCGGAGGCGTCCTGGCTGTAGGTGATCTTCGCCTTGGGGGCGACCTCGCGGATGCCCTCCAGGATGGTGGTGCCGGGGATGATGTCGCCGGACTCGCCCTGCCAGGTCATCGTCCAGCCGCCGGCCTGGTTGCCGATGTCGTCGGCGTTGCGGCCGGCGACGTACACCGAGGCGTCGCTGTCGAGCGGGAGGGCGCCGCCGGTGTTCTTCAGCAGCACCTGCGACTTGGCGACGGCCTCACGCCCCAGCGCCCGATGGGCGGCGCTGCCGACCTGGTCGACGTCATCGAGGGTGGCGTACGGGCGTTCGAACAGCCCGAGCTGGAACTTGGCGGTCAGGATGCGGCGGACGGCGTCGTCGACGCGCGCCTGCGGGACCCGCCCGGCCTGGACCTCCGCCAGCAGCAGTTGCTGGAACTGGGGGGCGTTGTTGGGCTGCATGAACATGTCGATGCCGGCGTTGACCGCGGTGCGGACCTTGTAGGCGGTCAGCCCGGTGTTGTCCGGCTCGCCGGGGTCGGGGATCTGATGGATGCCCTCCCAGTCGGAGATGACGAACCCCTTGAAGCCCAGCCGGCCCTTGAGCAGGTCGGTCAGCAGCTCCCGGTTGGCGTGCATCTTGATCGGGTTCCCGACGCCGTCCTCGGTCCAGTCCACGCTGGAGAAGGACGGCATCACGCTGCCGACCCGATGGGCCTTCAGCGCGGGCAGGTAGGGGGCGACGTGCAGCCGGTAGAAGTCGGCCCGGCTGGTCACCGTGACGCCCTGGTCGATCGTGTACTTCTGCTCCCACCAGGGCTTGCCCTCGTTCGCCTCGGCGACGGAGGCGTCGTAGCGGGTGCCGCCGTCACCGGCGAAGTGCTTGACGGTGGCCAGGACGCGGCCGTCACGGCCCAGCCGCCCGCCCTGCAACCCCTCGGCGATGGTCGACATCCTCGACACCAGGGCCGGGTCCTCGCCGAAGCTCTCGTAGCTGCGGCCCCACCGTTCGTCACGCGACACGCACAGGCACGGGGAGAAGTTCCACGGGATGCCGGTCGCGCGGACCTCCTCGGCGGTGGCCCGGCCGATCCGCTCCACCAGCCGCGGGTCGCGGGTGGCGCCCAGCCCGACGTTGTGCGGGAAGATCGTCGCCCCGTGCACGTTGCCGTGCCCGTGCACGGCGTCGATCCCGTAGATCAGCGGGATCTTCAACCGGGTCTGGAGCGCCTGCTCCTGGAACGTGTTGACCATCCTGACCCAGCCGGCGGGGGTGTTGTCGGCCGGGACCGATCCGCCTCCCGACAGCAGCGAGCCGAGACGCTGCGTGGCGACCTTGGTGGGGTCGTCGGTGACCGCGGCCCGCTCGGCCTGGGTCATCTGGCCGATCTTCTCCTCCAGGGTCATCCGGCCGAGCAGGTCGGCCACCCTGCGTTCCACCGGCATCTTGGCGTTCAGGTACACCGGCGTCGTCTCGGCGGCGGACGGCGCCGCCGGCACGGCGACCAGCGGCCCGGCCACGGCGGCCACGGCGGCCACGGCGGCCATCACCGTGCGGGCCGTTCGGCGTCTGGCTCGGGGAATTCTCCGGATGCCCATAAGGCGGTCTCCTCGGATGGACGGGTGTTCGTTCACCGTCATGACCGGTCCGGCCGCATGCGGTGGACCGGTCGTGGCGGAGCCTGGGACGACGATTTCCGGTCGGCGTTCACGACGGGGCGGACGAATTGGGATCGGACCTTAATATGCGACGTGAAATTATGTCGTGAAAGCATTGTCGTCAAGACTTGCCGACCGGCGGAATCGGTGTTATCCGGGGGCGGTCCATTTCTGGTTGGCGCCGCCGGTGCAGGTCCAGATCTGCAGCCGGGTGCCGTCGGCGGAGCTGTTGCCGGTCGCGTCCAGGCATTTGCCGGCGTACGCGTTCACCAGGTCGCGGCCGGCCGTGTGGGTCCACTGCTGGGAGGCGCCGCCGTGGCAGTCCCACAGGTGCGTCTGCGCGCCGTCCGCGGTGCTGGGCCCGGCCACGTCCAGGCACTTGCCCAGCGCCCGCAGCGTGCCGTCGGCCCCGCGGGTCCACCGCTGGGCGTCGGTGCCGTTGCAGGTGTAGAGCTGCACGGGCGTGCCGTTGGCCGTGCCTGCGCCGGCGACGTCGACGCACTTGCCGCCCAGGCCGGTGATCTGGCCGGTGGCGCCGCCGCCGGACTGCGTGCCCGACCAGGTGAACGTCGCCGAGGTACGGGCGGGCAGGGTGTAGGTGAAGGACTGGCCGCCCCAGACCACTCGGATCGACTGGGCGCCGGTGCCGCCGTTGTGGGCGATCAGGGCCTTGGAGCCGTCGGGATTGAGGTACGCGACGTTCTGTACGGCGGTGTTGGTGGAGTCGATGCGGCGGGCGCCCGGCTTCACGAACTTGGTCAGGTGGCCCATCGTGTAGTACTCGATGGTGTAGTCCACCTGACCTGCGCGGCTGCCGCCCTCCTGGACGGTGACCAGGCCGGTGCACGTGCCGCAGCCGCCGTTGTGCGGGCCCATGTTCTGGTTGAGCGCGATGCTCCATTTCACTTCTGCGCTGGACCAGTTGCGGGCGTGCTCGATGATGTCGCCCATGTCCTCGTTGTGCTGGTTGGAAACCCAGGTCCCGCCGGAGTGCTCGGTGTTGAACTGCGTCATCGACGGATACTGGTCGTGCACCTGACCGCCCACCGAGGGGCTGCCGAAGTAGTCGTGCCATCCGATGCCGGCCGACAGCGGGTCGGTGCGCAGCGCGGTGTCGGCCACGATCTGCGCGCCGAAATTCGCGTAGTCGCCGTAGTTCCAGTCGAAGTGGATGACCTTGGTGTTGATCCCCGCGGCGCGGAACGCCGGGTACACGTGGTTCTTGGTGAACTCCACCAGCCCGGAGGGGTTCCAGGACATGCCGGGGTAGTTCATGGCGGTCGGGTTGGAGGCCTGGCAGCAGTTCGGCTCGTTCTGCACCGAGACGTAGTCCACCGGCACGCCGGCCGCCTGGTACGACTGGACGTACTTGACCAGGTACTGGGCGTACATGGGGTAGTACTCCCACTTCAGCCAGCCCATCTGGTCCATCCGGCCGTTGTCCTTCATCCAGCCCGGCGCGCTCCACGGCACGCCCTTGACCCGAAGCTGCGGGTTGAGCTGCTTGGCCTGCTGGGTCAGCAGCCGCACGTTGGTGTCGTATCCGTTGGCGCCGAAGTCACTGAGGTCGCAGCAGGTGTCGTCCAGGGAGACGTGGCCCGGCCGGGACAGGTCCGAGGCCCCGATCGGGTTGCGCACGAACGACAGGCCGATGCCGTCGACCGGGTGGAACAGCCGGCGCATCACCGCGTCGCGGGTGGCGGCGCTGACCGGCCCGCCCCGCAGCAGGTACGCCGTCGTGTCGGTGATCGACGCGCCGCCGCCGACGAACTGCTGGTAGCGGACGTTCTCGTCGACCGTGATCGTGTGCGTGGCGGCGGGGCTGCTCGCGGCGAAGCTCACGGAGGGCTGCTGCTGGAGGCCGCGGGTCACGACCCGGCCGCCGGAGTCGGACGTGGTGGTCAGGTGGACGTTCACGGTCTCACCGGCGGCCAGCGCCGGCGGCGCGACGGCGACGGTGACCAGTGCCGCGCCGACCGTCGCCGCCAGTGCACCGGCGGCCAGCACGGTACGGCGTCGGCGGGGAGCGCCAGGGGTCGGATGCGCCGGGGGTGGGCTGCCTGTCGTGGGCATGGGGGCATCTCCCTTGTTCGGGGGCGTGCCGGCACAGGCGAGGCCGGCTGCGGATGACCGGCCGGCGCACCGCCGGGCGCGACGGTGCGCCGGCCGATCGTTCTTCGCGGTCATCGCCAGCCTTGGAGACCTGCTCCGTAGGGGTAGAGGGGATCGCCGTAGGTGGTGGGGACGGGGCGGCCGGCGTTGATGTGGGCGCGGATCTCGGAGCGCTGGGCCGGGGTGGCGCCCAGGTCGTAGGGGATGGTCCAGTCCTCGACGGTGTCGGCGGGGACGTCCGTGCCGCCCGGTTTGAGGATCTGGTCGAGGGAGCGGGGCATCTGCCAGGGCAGCCTGCCGCTGGGGGCGTAGTCGCCGAACAGCAGGGCGGCGGTGGCCGGTCCCACCTCCTCGCCGCCCCGGTAGGTCAGCACGATGGCGTCGGCCAGGTCGTGCCATTCGGTGATCACGGTGGGCCGGGGCAGGGTCATCACCACGACGACGGGGACGCCCTGGTCGTGGAACCGGCGGATGAGCGCGAGCTGGTCGGGCGGCAACTGGGGTTTCTCCTTCACCCAGGCGGTGGCGTGGGTGTAGGTGGGCTCCCCGACCGCCACGACGGCCAGTTCCGGATCCGGTGCGGTGTCCTGGTGGACGGTGACTCCGGCGGTCGCGGCCCGGTCCCTGATCGCCTGCAGCAGGGTCCTGGAGCCGTGCTCCGCGTGGAAGTAGCTGGTCCAGATGCAGCAGGCGGTGCCGTCGGTGGCGGTGGGTCCGGTGACCACGATGTCGTCGCCGGCCCCGAGCCTGACGGGCAGCACGCCGTCGTTCTTGAGCAGGGTGTTGGCCTCCCGCGCCGCCTGGTTCGCCAGGGCGACGTAGGACGGCTGGTGGAACCGGTAGGGGCCGTTGACCGGGTCCCCGTAGGGGCGTTCGAAGATCCCGAGCTGGAACTTCAGCCGCAGGATCCGGGTCACCGCGTCGTCGATGCGGGCCATCGGGACAGACGCCAGGAACTGGGACATGGTGAAGCCCGAGGCCCCGGGGTCGGCGCCGCCCATCACGTCCGAGCCCGCGTTGGCGGCCTTGATCCACACGCCGGAGGGCAGCCAGTCCGTGGTGATCAGGCCCGTGTAGCCCAGCTCGTTGCGGAGGTGGTCGAGGATGGGCTTGCTGTCCCCGGCGCCCGACCCGCCGGGATCGAGGAACCTGGCCCCGGCGTAGCCGGGCATGATGTTGACGGTGCCCGCCTCGATCGCCGCCCGGAACGGGATCATGTGGTACTTGATCGTCACCTCGTCGTAGACGATCTCGGCCTCTCCCCCGGCGCCCTCGCCGGGCCAGTGCTTGACCGTGGCCAGGACCGAGTGCGGGTTCAGCTCCGGCCCGCCCTGCAGTCCCGTCACCAGCGCCCGGACCTGGGCGGCGGCGACCTGGGCGTCCTCGCCGTTGCCCTCCTGGATCCGCGGGTAGATCACCTTGGTGCCGACCTCGGCGAGCGGTCCGAGCACGCCGCGGGTGCCGACCTCGAGCTGCTCGCGCCGCTGCATGTCGCCCAGCCTGTGGTCGAGCGGGTAGTTCTTGGCCGCGGCCAGCGCGCTCTGCAGCGGGTAGGTGGTCTGGTATCCGGCGATGGTGTCGCCCGCGGAGACCGGCGGGATGCCCAGCCGGGTCCCGGCCGAGCGGAGCAGCACGTCGTGCAGGTCGCCGGGCTGCGCGGGGCCGAAGTGCCAGCCCGACCGCGGGTGCTGCTGGGCGTTGTAGAACATCTGGTACGCCTTCTCCTCCGCCGTCATCCGGCCGAGCAGGTCGCGCACCCGGGTCTCCACCGGCTGCCGCCAGTCCTCGTACGGCTCGATCGTCCCGTTCCGGTTGAGGTCCCGGGCGCCGCCGATGATCGGGACGCCGTCGTCGACCTGCTCGATCTCGGGGAGGTAGACGCTGAAGGTGCGGACGGCCGAGGTGGTCCGGCCGTCGGACCCGTTCACGGCGACCACGAACCACCTGTACGTCCAGCGGTCGGCGATGTCCCAGGTCGGGGTGTAGCCGGTGCCGGTGGTCTCGGCGACCTTGGTGTAGAGGTCCAGCAGGGAGCCCGACGCGGTGAAGTCGTAGTCGGACCGGCTGACGTTGATCCACACCTCGTAGCGGACGGTCCCCGGCACGGCCTGCCACGACAGCGCGGGACGCCGGGTGCTGGTGATCATCGCGCGGTCGGCCGGGGCGGACAGCGCGAACTGGCCGGTGGTCCCCGGCGCCCTGGTGGGCCTGGACAGCAGCGGCGGGGTGTCGGCCGCGGTGTCGACGGTGCCGTGGACCTGGAACTCCCACAGCGAGTAGCCGTAGCCGGTCGCGCGGGCCGTTCCGGTGAACCGGACGTAGCGGCCCCTGCCCGAGACCGCGAGGTTCTCGACGCCGCCCTTGCCGGTGGTGGTGCTGTAGAGGGTCCGCCATGTGGAGCCGTCGTCGGACGCCTCGATGCGGTAGCCGGTGGCGTAGGCCGCCTCCCAGTTGAGGGTCAGGCCGGTGATCGTTCCGACGCCGCCGAGGTCGACCCTCAGCCACTGGTCGTCGCCGGGGAGGCTGGCCCAGCGGGTGGTGGTCCGCCCGTCCAGGGCCGCGGCGGGCGCGTTGCCGCCCTCCCAGGACGAGGCCGTCACCTTCTTGAACGCGGAGATCGGTGTCCCGGTGGGAGCGGCGTCGCCGGTGTGGACGGCGAACTCCCACAGCGAGTACCCGTAGCCGGTGCCCCGGGCGGTGCCGTACATGCGCACGTACCGGCCGGTGCCGGTGACCTCCAGGCTCTGGGTGCCGCCGCTGCCGGTGCCGGTGGTGTGGACGGGCGTCCAGGTCGAGCCGTCGGTGGAGACCTGGATCTGGAACGCCCTGGCGTAGGCGGCCTCCCAGTGGAGCACGACCTTGCAGATCGGCTTGGCCGTACCGAGGTCGACCTGGATCCACTGCGGGTCGCTGGGCGCGCTGGACCAGCGGGTGCCGGTGTCACCGTCGACGGCGGCCGAGGCGGGGGTGCCGGCGTTCTCGGTGGACGAGGCGGTGGCGGGTCTGTTCAGGGCGGCGTTCGTCGTGCCGCAGGCCGATCCGCCGGTCTCGCCGTAGACCTGGAACTCCCACAGCGAGTACCCGTAGCCGGTGCCGCGGGCGGTGCCGTACATGCGCACGTACCGGCCGGTGCCCGTGACGTCCAGTTCCTGGGTGCCGCCGCTGCCGGTCGTGGTGGAGTAGACGTCGGTCCAGGTCGAGGCGTCGGCCGAGACCTGGATCTTGAACGCCTTGCCGTAGGCGCCCTCCCAGCGGAGCACCACCCGGCTGACCGTGGCCGTGGCGCCGAGGTCGACCTGGATCCACTGGGGGTCGGAGAAGGCGCTGGACCAGCGGGTGCCGGTGTCGCCGTCCACTGCGGCCGAGGCGGGATAGGCGCCGTCCTCGGTGGACGAGGCCGTGGCGGTCCTGCCCTGCGACAGCAGGACGGGGGCCGCGTGGGCGAGGCGGGCCGGGATGAGGCCGGTGGTGACGAGCATGAGCGCCACGGTGAGCACCGTGGTGAGTCTTCGGGGATTCATCGCGGACTCCCGGGGACGGCTACCAGCCGACCGCGACCAGCAGGTACTGCGGGTCGTGATGCGAGATGAACGACGACTGGTCGGCGTAGTCGTCGTAGGGGAAGCCGTACGCCAGCTTGTTGATCGCGTGGTCGTGCCAGAACTTGGCGTAGTAGTTCGCCGGCGCCGCCCGGTAGAACAGGGACGGGTCCGACCACTGGGACTCCGGCAGCGTCGCCACGTGCCGGTTGAGCGCGGCGCACATGCCGGGTCGTTCGGCCAGCGGACCGGCGCAGCCGGTGACCTCCGCGGTGGTGGCCTGGACGCCGACCGACGCCGCGTAGCCGGTGAAGTAGTTCGCGTGGGCGCCGCCCGGCCGGAACTGGCTGGAGTGGCCGGGTGCGGGGATCCGGTACGGCGCCTCGATCTGGGCGAGATGGTCGAACTCGGCGGGCACCTCGTTGACGAACCGCTGGAAGGTGGCCTCGCGGGACTCCTGGAAGATGTGGCGGTCCTCGCCGACCTCCACGTCGTAGCCGTCATGGGCGCGCAGCCTCATGGCGATCTTGAGGCCGAACCCGTCGACCCTGGTGGTGTTGCCGTTGAACACGTCGGGTCCGACCGTGAACTCGATGAAGTCGCTGTACCTGCTGGTCGGCGAGCCGAGGTGGAAGTACATCCGGCCGGCGGTGTTGACCGGCATGTCGAAGTACGGCTGCTCGGCGATCGAGTGGACCTGGCCGTTGTAGCTCCAGAAGACCTGGTCGTCGGGGAACCGGCCGTTCGTGCGGTTCAGGATCTTGACCATGAGCACGTTCCGGGCGGGCGGGATCGTGGAGGTGTCGCCCCAGAACGCGTCGGAGGAGCCCTCGGTGGTGTGGACGGCGAACTCCCACAGCGAGTAACCCCAGCCCGTGCCCCGGGCGGTGCCGTACATGCGCACGTACCGGCCGGTGCCGGTGACCTCCACGGTCTGGGTGCCGCCGGTGCCGGTGCTGGTGGTGTGGACGGGCGTCCAGGTGGATCCGTCGTTGGAGGTCTGGATCTGGAACGACCTGCCGTAGGCGGCCTCCCAGTGGAGCACGACCCTGCAGATCGACTTGGCCGCGCCCAGATCGACCTGGATCCACTGGGGGTCGGAGAAGGCGCTGGACCAGCGGGTGCCGGAGTTGCCGTCGACGGCGGCCGAGGCGGGGTGGGCGCCGCTCTCGATCGACGAGGCGGTCGCCGGGCGGTTCAGGGCGGCGTTGGCGGTGCCGCAGGCGGCGGCCGTCGCGGGGCGGGCGGCACCGGCCACGGCGCAGGCGGCCAGCAGCGTGAGAGCGGTCAGCGGGGCGGTCAGATTGCGGATCTTCATGAGCGGTTCCTCCGGGGGCGGGGGGAACCCGGCCGGGCGGCCGGGTTCCCGGAGGCGTGCGTCAGGGATAGGAGACGACCACGGAGGGGATCGTCGAGGTGCGCGACGTGGGAGCGCCGGTGTCGTTGATCACGTGGTTGTACTGGCCGTGGCCGCCCAGCGAGACCACCAGCAGGTGGTGGAACCGGACGCCGGGCTTGACCGGGGCCTGGAACCCGTGGTGCTGCCGGATCGTGGGGTCGACGTTGTAGTAGCAGTACGAGCCCAGGCCCCAGCCCTCGTGGGTGTTCACCGAGTCGGCCACCCGGTAGGCGGCATAGCCCTGGATGGGGCCGTTCTGGATGGCCGCCTGGTTGGGCGCGTCGTAGGCCTTCTCGTTCTGGAAGAAGATCGTCCGGCCGCGCTCGCCGAACCACTGCACGTCGTACTTGTTGAAGTGCTCCACGAACAGGCCGGTGGCCAGCACGTCGTCGCCGTTGACGACCAGGCCGTAGTCGGCGCGGTTGGTCTCCCAGCCGACGCCCTCGCCGTGGTCGGCCCGCCAGATCCAGGTGTGGTCGATGATCACGTCGTCGCTGTTGACGACCATGCTGGTGGTGGCCTTGCCGGGGCCGGCGCCGCCGATCCGGATGAACACGTCCTGCACGGTCGTGGGGTCGGCGGCGTGGTCGGCGGCGGAGCCGGCCGGGCCGATCTCCACGAGCGCGGGCGAGTTGACGGGTCCGGCGTCCACCAGGAAGCTCGCCAGCCGCACCCCGTCCACGTCGGCCACCTTCAGCGCGGTGACGCCGTTGTCCGGGATGATCGTCGCCAGTCCGAGGCCGAGCACGACCGTCCCCGGCCGGTTGACGGCGATGGGCTGGTCCACGCGGTAGATGCCGGGGGTCAGCAGCAGGTGCAGGCCCTGTGCGAGGGCGGCGTTGATGCGTGCGGCGCTGTCGCCGGGCTTGGCCACGTAGAACCGGCTCAGCGGCAGGGACGTGCCCGGGGTCGGGCCATTGGCCCAGCTCGTGCCGCGGGCGTTGGTGCGCTTGGCGGGCAGGAACACCCGGTACTCGCCGCCCTCCAGGTAGATGTAGGGCTTCTCGCGGCTGATCGGGGTGGTGTTCAGGGCCGTGTAGGGCGGGTCGGGGAAGGTGTTGCCGGGTGAGCCCTCGACGCCGGAGAACACCATGTTCCACACGCCGTTGAGCCAGCCGCCGACGGAGCTGTCGCGGGTGTACCACTGCTGCTGCGAGTACGGGCCGACGGTCCCGTCGATCTTGCTGTCGGCGATGTAGCCGCCGCTGGCCCAGCCGTAGCCGGTGGGCGCCAGGTTGAGCCCGCCGCGCACGTGCATGCGCCGGAACGGCGCGGCCTGCGAGACGGCCCAGCGGTTGGTGCCGTTGACGGGCACCACCGCCAGGTTCTCGGCCGAACGCCAGAAGTTCTGGGTGGCGTTCCCGTTGAACCAGCCGGCGTCGACGGTGATGTCGCCGTTGATGGTCACGTCGTCGGGGTTGCGGCCGAGCCCGTGGACGGAGGTGTAGAAGCCGAGCTGCGCGTTCAGGCCGCTGTAGGTCCCGGGCTTGAAGAAGACGGCGTGCCGCCCGGTGCCGAACTGCGCCGACTCCTGCTGCCGGAAGATCTGGTCGAGCCGGGACTGGATGGTCGAGGACGGCATCGACGGGTCGAAGACGTGCACGTTGGGACCGAGGTCGCCGCCGCCCACCGGCGGCGGCTCGTCGCCGCTCTCCACGTGGACGGCGAACTCCCACAGCGAGTACCCGTAGCCGGTGCCCCGGGCGGTGCCGTACATGCGCACGTACCGGCCGGTGCCGGTGACGTCCAGACTCTGGGTGCCGCCGGTCGCGGTGCTGGTGGTGTAGATGGGCGTCCAGGTGGATCCGTCGTTGGAGGTCTGGATCTGGAACGACCTGCCGTAGGCGGCCTCCCAGGTGAGCACCACCTTGCAGATCGGCTTGGCCGCGCCCAGATCGACCTGGATCCACTGGGGGTCGGAGAAGGCGCTGGACCAGCGGGTGCCGGTGTCGCCGTCGAAGGCGGCCGAGGCGGGGGTGCCGGCGTTCTCGGTGGACGAGGCGGTGGCGGGCCTGTTCAGGGCGGCGTTGCCGGTGCCGCACGCGGCGGCGTGCGAGGGTGCGGCGGGAACGACGAGCAACGCCGCCAGGACCGCCGCGGCGGTCCAGGCCGATCGGTGTCTCATGGGGCTCCTCTGTGGGCTCGGATGATCTCGGCGTATCGGTGGCCGCTGGCCTTGACGGTGCGCTGCTGGGTGGCGTAGTCGACGTGCACGAGGCCGAACCGCTTGTCGAGGCCGTCGGCCCACTCGAAGTTGTCCAGCAGCGACCAGACGAAGTAGCCCTGGACCGGTGCTCCGGCCTCGGCGGCGCGGGCGACGGCGGCCAGGTGATCCTCCAGGTAGGCGATCCGGTCCTGGTCGTTGATCGAGCCGTCCGCGCCGACCTTGTCGTCCCAGGCCGAGCCGCTCTCGGTGACGTAGATCCGGGGGGCGGTGTAGTCCTCGCTCAGCCACAGCAGCAGTTCGGCGAGGCCGTCCGCGTGGACCTCCCAGCCCATCGCGGTGGTCTGCGCGCCCGGCACCGGGACCTGCCGGGCGTACGGGGCGGGGCCGTCCGGGTCGTCGGCGACGATCTGCCGGAAGTAGTAGTTGAGCCCGACGTACTCGACGGGGGCGGCGATGGTCTCCAGGTCGCCGTCCCGTACGGGCGGCTCGACGCCGTAGACCTCGATCATGTCGGCGGGGTAGCCGCGCCCGTGGGCGGGGTCCAGCCACCACCGGTTGACGTGGCCGTCGGCGCGGATCGCGGCCTGGACGTCCTCGGGACGGTCGGACGCCGCCTGGATCGGGCTGAGGTTGTTGACCAGGCCGATCGAGGGGGACGCCGAGGCGTTCGCCCGGATCGCCGCGGCGCCCAGGCCGTGGGCGAGCAGCAGGTGGTGCGAGGCGTGGACGGCCTGGCGCAGGTCGCGCACGCCCGGTGCGAAGCGCCCCTCCAGGTGCCCGATCCAGGCCGTGCACAGCGGCTCGTTGATCGTCGTCCAGTCGGTGACCCGGTCGCCGAGCCGGGCGGCGACGACGGCGGCGTAGTCGGCGAAGTGCGCGGCGGTGTCGCGGGACGGCCAGCCGCCCCGTTCCTGCAGCGCCGACGGCAGGTCCCAGTGGTAGAGGGTGACGAACGGCCGGATGCCCGCCGCCAGCAGCGCGTCGACGAGCCGGTCGTAGAAGTCCAGGCCGGGGCCGTTGACCTCGCCGGTGCCGCGCGGGATCACGCGGGGCCAGGCGACGGAGAACCGGTAGGCGTCCAGGCCCAGCCGCCGCATCAGCGCGACGTCCTCCCGCCAGCGGTGGTAGTGGTCGCAGGCGACGTCGCCGGTGTCGCCGCCCGCGACGGCGCCGGGGACCCGGCAGAAGTCGTCCCAGATGGACGGCAGCCTGCCGTCCGCGGCGGGCGCGCCCTCGATCTGGTAGGCGGAGGTCGCGGCACCGAAGAGGAAGTCGGCGGGAAGGTTCAAGGCGGTCTTCTCCCAGTGAAGGAACGGCGGCTTGGCGGCTTACTTGACGGCGCCCGCGGTCAGGCCGGCGACGAGGAAGCGTTGCAGCAGCAGGAATCCGGCGACGATCGGCACGGAGACGATGAGCGAGGCGGCCATGACCTGGTTCCAGTAGACCTGGACCTCGGTGGAGTACTCCTGGAGCCCGACGGCGAGGGTCCGGGTGCCCGAGTCGGTCATCACCGAGGCGAACAGCACCTCGCCCCAGGCGGTCATGAACGAGTAGATGGCCACGGCGACGATCCCGGGCATGGCGGCGGGCACCACGATCCGCAGCAGCGCCCCGACCGGGCCGTTGCCGTCGACCATCGCGGCCTCGTCGAGCTCCCTGGGGATCGAGTCGAAGTAGCCGGCCAGCATCCAGATGGCGAACGGCAGCGAGAAGGTCAGGTAGGTCAGGATCAGCCCGAGCCGGGAGCCGTACAGCGCGATCCCGGTGGCGTTCCCGAGGTTGACGAAGATCAGGAACAGCGGGAGCAGGAACAGGATGCCGGGGAACATCTGGGTGGACAGCACGGTCACCGAGAAGATCCGCCGGCCCGGGAAGCGGAACCGGCTGATCGCGTACGCCGCGAAGACCGCGATCGTCACCGACAGCACGGTGGCGGCCCCCGACACGACCAGGCTGTTGAGGAAGTAGCGGCCGAGCGGGATCGTCGTCCAGATGTCGGCGAACGGCCGGAACGTGATCGTCGTGGGGATCCAGTGCCAGTCGCCCTGCACGTCGCCCAGCGGCTTGAGCGCCGAGGTCGCCATGGCGTACAGCGGCAGCGCCGTGAACAGCGTCAGGAACCCCAGCACCAGCCGGCGGGCCCAGCCCACCCAGCGCGGCTCACGCATGCGCCCGCCTCCTTCGCGAGGTCACCGCCAGGTAGCCGACCGTGACCAGCAGCAGGAACAGCAGCAACAGCACGCTCATCGCCGAGCCGAGGCCGAAGTTCCAGGTCACGAACGAGCTCTGGTAGATGTGGATCGAGATCAGCGACGCCTCGCGGGGCGCGGACTCCCCGAACAGCACGTACGGGGTGTTGAAGTCGTTGAACGTCCACAGGAACAGCACCAGCAGCAGCACCTGGTTGACCGGGCGCAGCAGCGGCTGGGTGATCGACCGGAACTGGCGCCACCAGCTCGCGCCGTCGATGGCCGCGGCCTCGTACAGGTCCTGCGGGATGTTCTGCAGCCCGGCCATGACGATCAGGAAGGCGAACGGCCAGGTCCGCCAGACCGACACCACCACCAGCGACCAGAAGCTGTTGCCGCCGATCAGCCAGAACGGCGCGTCCGGCCCGTCCAGCCCGAGCAGCGCGTTGACCATGCCGGTCTCGCGCTGCAGCATGAACGCCCAGGTGATCACCGCCGCGTACATCGGCAGCGCGTACGGCACCAGGAAGAACGCGCGCAGCAGGCCCCGGCCGGAGAAGCGCCGCTGCATCAGCACGGCGGCGGCGGTCCCCAGCAGCCAGGCCGTCCCCACGGACAGGACCGTGAAGGCCACCGTGATCCAGAACGAGTGGAGCAGGTTGCGGCCGACCGCGGAGTCGAAGTCCAGCACCACCCGGTAGTTGTCGAGCCCGGCGGGCGGGGCGGCCGACCAGTTGCGGATGTGGAACTGGGTGAGCCTGCGCAGGCTCATCGCCAGCCCGACCAGCATCGGCACCAGGTGGACGAGCAGTTCCAGCACCAGGGCGGGCAGGAGCAGCAGGTAGGGCAGGGCGATCCGGCGGCCCCGGCGGCGGCGCGGGGGGCGGTCCCCGGCCGCCGCCGTCCGGGCGGCCGGGGGCTTGTCGACCAGTGCCGTCATCGGGTCAGCTTCCGGCGGCCAGTTGCTGGTCGGCCTGGGCCAGCTTGGCCTTGATCTGCGTCACGTCGACGGACCTGCCGGAGGCGACGTCGGCGAACATCGACTTCATCGCGGTGCCGACCAGGGTCTCGAACTGGCTCTCCTGCGGCACCTGGGGCATCGGTTCGGCGGTGCCGCTCAGCACGCTCTGGAAGACCTTCACGTCCTCGCTCTGGAACGCGGGGTCGGCGTAGGCGTCCTTGACGGTGGGCAGCGAGCCGTAGGTCTTGTTCAGCAGCACCTGCTCCTCGGTGCTGGTCATGAACTTCACGAACTCCAGCGCGCCGTCGAGGTTGTCGGTGTTCTTGAACACCGCGAGGTTGATGCCGGCCACGAAGCTGTTCACCCGGCGTCCGCCGGGCGGGAACGGGTCGGGCATCGGGATGGGCGCCACGCCGAGGTCCTCCATGTTCATCCCGACGGCCTGGAACGAGCCGGCGGAGGCCTGGTTCATGAACATCGCGGCCCTGCCGTCGGCGAGGTCCTTGAGCGACTTGGCGGTGTCGGTGTACTCCGCGTTGCTCGGGTTGACGATCTTGTGGACCTGCATGAGGTCCAGGTACTGCTTGATCGCGTTGGCGGCCGGGTCGGAGGCCAGCGTGGGCCTGCCGCCGCCGTCGAAGAACCGGGCGCCGTGCTGGGCGCCGAGGATCGCGGCGTGGTGGGCGTTCTCGGTGACCTGGCCGGCCTGCAGGGTCAGGCCCCACTGGCCCTTGTCGGGCCTGGTGAGCTTCCGGCCGGTCTCGATCAGCTCGTTCCAGGTCGCCGGCGGCCTGTCGATGCCGGCCTCGCGGAACAGCTTCTTGTTGTAGTACAGGCCGTACGCCTGGCCGTAGAGCGGGATGGCGGCGGGCGGCTTGCCCTGCGCCCCGGTTGCCGCCAGGCACGGGCCGAGGAACCTGTCCCGGCCGCCGACCTTGCCGAGCGCGGCGTCGTCGAACGGCAGCAGCGCGCCGGTGGCCTGCAGGGAGGCCGACCAGGTGTTGCCGATGTTGAGCACGTCCGGGCCCTGGCCGGAGGTGGTGGCGGCCAGGATGCGGTTGAGCAGGTCGGGCCAGCCGATGACCTCGAGCCTGACCTTGATCCCGGTCCTGCGGGTGAACTTGTCCAGCTCGGGCTGCAGCACCCGCCGGTCGTGGTCGAGGCTGGTGCCCTGGTTGGAGGCCCAGTAGACGAGCTCCTTCGGGCCGCCGCCGGACGTGCCGCCGCCGCAGGCTACGGCGGTCGTGGCGGCCAGCGCCAGCGCGGCGGCGGCCGACGCCATCCTTGTGATGCCCATGGGGGTCCTCGGGGGTCGGGGGGAACGGATGGATCGGAGGGAGCGGCGTGACCCGGGTCACACCTTTTTTCACGGCTTGATTTAATACGTGGGGAAGCTGGGGGTCAACACTCCGGGATGACTTTTTTCACGTCGTGTCGGAAGATGGGCCCGGATGGGGGAAGGTGGACATGGCCGATCGCAAGCGGGGCACGGTGCGCGACCTGCGCCGGGACAACCGGGCGGCGCTGCTGCGGGCGCTGTACTTCAGCGGCCCGCGCAGCCGGCAGGAGCTCAGCGAGGCGACCGGGCTGAGCCCGGCCTCGGTCAGCAACGTGATGCGCGAACTGCTCGCCGAGGGCATCGTCGCCGAGGTCGGCTCGGTGGACTCCGACGGCGGGCGCCCGCGGGTGCTGCTGCAGGTCGACCCCGAGTACGGCTATGTGGTCGGGGTGGACGTCGGGGAGACCCGGGTGCAGGTCGAACTGTTCGACCTGGCGATGACCGAGCGGGCCAAGGCCGACTTCCCGCTGGATCCGGCCCGGCACCCGGCCGACGCGGTCGTCTCCCGGATCCTGGCGGGCGTCGACGCGGTGCTCGCCGACGGCGGAGTGCCGGCCGAGGCCGTCCTCGGGGTGGGCATCGGCGTGCCCGGCGTCGTCCAGCAGCGTCCCGAGGTGATCGTGGACGCCCAGACCTTCGACTGGGACCGGGTGCCGCTGGAACGGCTGCTGCGCGCGGGCACCGGCCTGCCGCTGCTCGTCGACAACGGCGCCAACACCATGGGCCGGGCCGAGCTGTGGTTCGGCTCGGGCCGCGGCGTCCGGAACGCGGTGGTCGGGCTGATCGGGTCGGGCGTCGGGGCGGCGATCATCTCGCACGGCACCCCGGACCGCGGCTCCACCGCCTCCGCCGGCGAGTGGGGCCACACCCCGGTCGTCGTGGGCGGCCGCAGGTGCCGCTGCGGCAGCCTGGGCTGCCTGGAGGCCTATGTCGGCGCCGAGGCCGTGCTGGAACGCTACACCGAGGCGGGCGGGACGATCACTGCGGCCGACCAGGAGTCCGCGCTGGCCGCCGTGATCCTGGAGGCCGGCACCCCGGGCACCGTCGGGGCCAGGATCATCGACGAGACCGTCGGCTACCTCGGCGCCGCCGTCGGCGGCCTGATCAACCTGCTGAACCCCGAACGCGTCATCCTCGGCGGCTGGGCCGGCCTGCTGCTGGGCGAGGCGTACCTGGACGCGATCCGCGAGGCCGCCCGCCGCCACGCGCTGCGGCATCCCTTCGCGACCACGTCCATCGAGCTGTGCACCCTGGGCCCCGACGCCGTCGCCCTGGGGGCGGCCACCCTCCCCCTGGAGCTCTTCCTCAACGGCTGATCCCGGTCTCCACGGCGTGCCCCGGCATGCATCGGCCCCGGACCGCCGCCGGAACGACCGGACGGCGGGCCGGGGCCGATGCGCCGGCTCCGGGCCGGCCGGTTCTCACCGTCCGGCCCGGGAATCCGTGCGAAGGTTCACCCTTCGGGCCGGGCGTCCGGGTGGGCGGCGATGAACTGCTCGTAGACCTCGTCGGAGATCTTGCCTCGGGCGGTGACCTCGATGCCCTGGGCCTGGGCCCACTCACGGACCTCGGTGTTGGAGTAGCCCCGGATCCGGGGAGCGGCGTCGGCGCTCTTGCGGGCGCGGCCCGCGCGCTTCACGGTGGTCGCCTTCTCCAGGTAGGGGGCGAGCGCCTCCAGCGTCTCGACGAGCCTCTTGTAGTTGGCGTCCCCCAGATCGATGGTGAACTGGGCGCCGGCTACCTCGAAGTCCCGCTTGGCGACGTCCTCCCCGTCGTACCCGTCGATGTCATCGACCATGACGACCTTGGTGGCCATGCACTCCCTCTCGTCGCGTTACTCGGCGACCCAGCATCATAGGAGCCGGGCGGGACACGGCGGACGCGAAGACGCCGACCGCGCCCCATGCCCCGCCCCGGCCCCCGGTCGCCGCGGATCGACGGGCGGGTGTCGTCAGCCCTTCCGGGCGGGGAGGATGCGCTTCACCGCCATTCCGGCGGAGACCAGGGTGAAGACGGCCAGGCCCAGCCAGAGCGCCTGCAGGCCGAGCCAGGGCGAGGCCGCGGCGGCGCCGCCGAAGCCGGCGGCGATGCCGCCGATGGGGGGCGTGTTGTACATGGGGTCACCATTTCCTTTCCTTGCGCCAGGCGGCCTCCCAGAAGGCCCTGGCCTGAACTATCTGGAGAAAGACGTCGAAGACCATCTCGACGACGATCACGGCGGCGATGGCCATCTGGAGCCGCCCGCGCCGGCGGACGGTCACCACCCGCTCCACCATGAAGATCACGGTCACCGCGCCCCAGAGCGGGCTGATCCTGATCCCGCCGAGCCAGATCACCGAGCAGGCCAGCGAGAGCAGATAGGCGGCGATCACCAGGATCCCGATCAGCGACAGCAGTTGCCGGCCCCAGTAGGGCCGGGTGATCGGGGTCCAGCCGTAGTCGACGAGGTTCTCCAGGGCGCCGCGCTTCCAGCGCAGCCGCTGCCGGGCCAGATCCCGCCAGGTGAGCATCACCTCGGTGGTGAGCGTGCACTCCCTGGGGCACAGGATCCGGAATCCCAGGTGCAGGATGGCCAGGGTGAGCTCGTTGTCCTCGGTCAGCACCCGGACGTCGTAGACGTGCGGGAGGCCGGGCAGCCGCCGCTCCCGGCGGGCGGCGACCACCTCCTGCAGCGTGGTGGCGCGGAAGATGGTGGCGGTGCCGGTCAGCACCAGCGCCTTGCCCTTCAGCCGCCGCACGTCCCGGGCGTACCGGGCGTACTCGTTGCGCTGGAACATGCCGACCACGCCGCCGCCGGGCTTGCCGGTGAACGTGCCGCCGACCGCGGCGTAACGGCCGCCGGCCAGGTACGCCAGGCCGTGCCGGATGAACCCGGGGTCGAGCGCCGAGTCGGCGTCCATGACCATGACCGCGTCGGTGGGGCCGAGGATCGGCAGCAGCCGGTCCAGCACCTGGTTCAGCGCGCCGGCCTTCTTGTGCCGGTTGCCGCGCGTGCCGACGATCTCGGCCCCGCACAGCCGGGCGAGCGCGGCGGTGGCGTCGGTGCAGTTGTCGGCGATCACCACGATGTCGTCCGGCGGCCGTTCCTGCCGTCGCAGCGAGGCGATCGTCTCGGTGATCTGGTCGGCCTCGTTGTGCGCCGGGATCAGGACCGTGACCCTCATCTCGGCCGGGTTCACGGGCGGCTGGCCGCGCTTGCCATCCCGGTCCCGGCGGGGAGCCCGGGCGGGCGCCGGCGCGGGGCCGGGAGGCGCGACCGGTCGCCGCACCGGCCGTGCGGGCGCGACCGGCGCCGCCGTCCGGCCGCCGGGCAGGGTCGTCGGCGACGCCGCGGAGCCGCCGGGGCCCCGGACCGCCGGGAACGCCAGGTGTCCCGGTGCGGGGGCGGCGACCGTTCGCCGGGCCGGGGACGGGACGCCGGACGTCCCGGTGCGTTCGGGCCGGGCGAACCGGTGGAGCCCGGTGCGGGTCGCTGCTCCGGCGGTGCCGGGGCGGGAAGGGGAGTTCATCTCATTCTCTAAAGCGCCACGGACCACATAAACGTCACCCGGCCTCTTCGGCGTCGTGGCGCAGCAGGTGCCCGAACGCGATGACGTTGTCGGTGTAGTGGCCGCTCGCGCGGTCGAACCGGCCGCCGCAGGTGACCAGCCGGATCGCGGCGTAGCCCGGGTCCCCGTACACCCGCCGGGTGGGGAACCGGTCCTTGCCGACGCGTTCGACCGAGTCGATCCGGAACACGGCGGTGCGGCCGTCGGCCCGGACGACGCTCGCCAGGTCCCCCGGGCGCAGTTCGCCCAGCCGGTGGAAGACCGCCGGGCCGCGGCGGGAGTCGACATGGCCGATGATCACGGCGGCGCCGCGGCTGCCGGGCGCGGGCCCGAGCCGGTACCACCCGGCCTCCTGGACTCGGCTCGGCGGCGGCGTCTCGACGGTCTGGTCGGCGTTCTTGCCCAGCGGCATCAGGGAGGTCCGCACGCCGATCCGCGGCACCTCCAGCCGCAGCGGCACCGAACGCGGCAACGGCGCCACCGTGGAGGACGCGTGCACGCCGGACGCGCCGGGGCCGGGCGCCCGCGGAGCGGCGGTGGCGGCAGGGCTCTCCGGGAACGCCCGGAGGACGAAGAACGTCGCCGCGCCCAGCCCGGCCAGCCCCACGGCGGCGGCCGCCAGAACGCGCATGCGCTGATCACGGCGCTGCACGGCGCCACCTCCCCCGGCCTGCAGACCACCTCCGCGCCCCCCGCGTTGTGGTGGTGGGAGAACGGTACAGCCCGAAAAGGGAATTTGGGGTCGATAGGAACAAACTCACACCCGCGTGGAGGCCGTCACGTCGTTGTCGGGTCCGGGGCGCCGTCACGTACGCCGCGTCGTCGAGCCGGATCCGGACGTGCGGGCGTCCCTCCTCGAGGGAGGTTTCACGGCGAACGACGTGGAGCAGGTGCTGTGGCATGACCCGGTGGTGTTCCACGGCCGACCGCTCGGCCTCGGGGTGAAGGAGCTTTCGTGAGGCCGCTGGTCGTGATCGACGTGGCCGGGCTGACGCCTGGGCTGCTGGCCCATATGCCCGGCCTCGGATCGGCGGTGAAGGCGCAGGCGATGTTACGGCCGGTGCTGCCCACGGTGACGTGCTCGGTGCAGGCGTCGTTGCTGACCGGGTTGCCGCCGTCCGGGCACGGGATCGTGGGGAACGGGTGGTACTTCCGGGATCTGGGCGAGGTGCTGTTGTGGCGGCAGCATCACGGGCTGATCGAAGGGCCGCGGGTGTGGGACGACGCTCGGCGGGTCAAGCCCGGTCTCACCGTCGCGAACGTCTGCTGGTGGTACGCGATGGGCGCGCCGGTCGACTGGACGGTCACGCCGCGGCCGATCTACTACGCCGACGGCCGTAAGTCCCCCGACTGTTACACCGACCCGCCCGAGCTGAGGGTGGAGCTGACACGGCGCTTCGGGCGGTTTCCGTTGTTCTCGTACTGGGGGCCGAAGGCGGGGATCGAGTCGTCGCAGTGGATCGTGGCGGCGGCCTCGTACCTCCTGGAGAGCAAGCGGCCCGATCTGACGCTGGTCTACATCCCGCATCTGGACTACGACCTGCAGCGGTACGGACCCTCGGGGCCACAGGCCGTCGCCGCCGCCCGGAACCTGGACGTGGCCTTGCAGCCCTTGCTCGATCAGGCCGAGTCTTCGGACGCCGCCGTCGTCGTGCTGTCGGAGTACGGCATCACCGATGTGCGGCATCCGGTCGACATCAACCGTGCGCTGCGCGGCGCGGGGCTGTTGCGGGTCTACCGGCAGGCGGGCATGGAGTACCTGGATCCGTGGACCTCGCGGGCCTTCGCGGTGGCCGACCACCAGCTCGCGCACGTCTACGTCAGGGACCCGGCCGACCTGCCGGGTGTGCGGTCGGTCCTGTCCGGGGTGCCGGGCATCGAGCAGGTCCTGGAAGGTCCCGGCCTGGCCGCTCATGGGCTGGACCATCCCCGGTCGGGGGAACTGGTCGCGGTGGCCGAGCCGCACGCCTGGTTCACGTACTACTACTGGCTGGACGACGATCGCGCTCCGGACTTCGCCCGTACGGTCGACATCCACCGCAAGCCCGGCTACGACCCGGCCGAACTGTTCATGGACCCCGCCGACCCGTGGGTGAAGGCCCGCGCCGCTTTCGCGCTCGCCAGGAAGCGGCTCGGGTTCCGTTCCGCGTTCTCCGTCGTTCCGCTCGATCCCCGGGTCGTGCGCGGCAGCCACGGCCGCCTGCCCGACTCGCCCGCCGACGCGCCGGTCCTGCTGTGCTCCGAAGACCTCGATCAGGACGTCTACGCCGCCACCGAGGTCAAGCCCCTGCTGCTGCGGCTGCTCGGGGTGACGCCCTGAGCCGGTGCCTTGCGTCCGGGACCGGCTCTGCAAGTTAATGTCGGCATGAAGTCGGGCGACGGACGTTCCATGACCATCGGGGAGCTGGCCGGGCGGTTCGGGCTGCGGACCCACGTGCTGCGGCACTGGGAGGCGATGGGCCTGCTGTCCCCCGCCAGGCGGGCCAACGGCCGCCGGCTCTACACCGAGGACCACGTCACGCGGGTGGCCATGATCGTCCGGGGGAAGGCCGCCGGGTTCGGCCTGGAGCGGTTGCGGGACATGTTCGAGGCTCCCGGCCCTGAGCGGCGGCGCGAGCTGCTCCGGGCGCAGCACGCCGAACTGGAACGGCGGATCAGGGAGATCGAGGAGTCCAAGCGGCTGATCGAGCACGCCCTCGACTGCCCGGCGGAGGACTTCCTCCGCTGCCCCCGGTTCCGCCGGCTGCTCGCGGACCTGTCCGCGCCCAAGGGCCTGCCGACCGCCCAGAGCGGTTGACCCCACTCCGCCGGTGGTCGCGCCGGACTTGTCCCTGCTTCTTGCGGGTAATGCGCTCGTCGTGGCGCGGAACGGCAACGGCATGGCACTGACGACGCTCCCCACGGCGTACGGCCCCGTCAGGGGGTACGTGCACGAGGCCCCCGGGGCCGAGGCCGGTGCGGTCATGGTCGGCGGCGTCGGCAACGACGTGGACGGCCCCGGCGGCTCCTACGTGCGCCTGGCTGAGGCGTTGCGGGAGGACGGCTGCACCACCGTCCGGGTGTCGTACGCCCGCACCGGGGACCTGATGCGTTCGGTGGACGACGTGCTCGGCGCGCTGGACTGGCTCGCGCAGCACGGCGTCGGCAGGTCGGTGCTGGTGGGCTGGTCGTTCGGCGGGGCCGTGGTGATCGCGGCGGGCGCGGGCCACGGGGGTGTCGCGGGGGTGGCGACGCTGGCGACGCAGGGGTACGACACGGCGCAGATCCAGTCGGTGGCGCCGCGGAGCCTGCTCCTGGTGCACGGCACCGCCGACTCGGTGCTGTCCTGGTCGATCTCCCAGAGCCTCCATCGGGTCGCCCGCCCGCCCAAGCGCCTGGAACTGCTGGACGGCGCGGGCCACGACATCGCCGGACACGAGGATCGCTTCGAGTCGCTGGTCCTGGAGTGGGCCGTCCCGCTGCTCGGCATTCCCCCGGTGCGGCGGGCGCCCACCTGGTGATCGCCCCCTGCCGGGGGCGACCCGGATCGGGAGGGGGTCAGACCATGCCGGTCGTGCCGAGCAGGGTGCCCGCGCCGTAGGTGACGGCCAGGGCCAGGGCGCCGCCGATCGTCACCCGCAGGGCCGCGCGGAGCCGGGAGCCGCCGCCGATCCAGGCGGCCACCGTCCCGGTGAGCGCCAGGCCCAGCAGCGTGGCCGCGAACGTGACCGGGACGCGCAGGTCCGCGGCGGGCAGCAGGATCGCCAGCAGCGGGAGGATCGCGCCGATCACGAAGGCGACGAACGAGGCCACCGCCGCGTGCCAGGGGCTGGTGACGTCGTCGGGGTCGATGTTGTGCCGCTCGCGGAGCTGGGCGTCCAGGGCGTCCCGGCGGGACAGCTCCACCGCCGCCCGCCGCGCGGTGTCGGGGGACAGCCCGCGTTCGGTGTAGGCGTGGACCAGCGCGCGCAGTTCGCCCTCAGGGTCGCCGGTCAGCGCCCGCCGCTCCTGCTCGATCAGGTGCTTCTCGCTGTCACGCTGGCTGTGCACCGACACGTACTCGCCGAGCGCCATCGACACGGCCCCGCCGATCGCGGCGGCCATCCCCGCCAGCATGATCGGCTGCGTGGCGGCGGTCGCCCCGGCGACGCCCACGACGACGGCCGCGGTCGACACGATCCCGTCGTTGGCCCCCAGGACCCCGGCCCGCAGCGCGTTGAGTTTCTGCTCCAGGCGGCTCGTGGCGGGCCGCTGCTCCGTGGTCGTCTTCGGCGCGGTGTCCGGGCGATATCGGATCGCTACGGACTCCAGCATGTCGTTCACCGCCTCCTTCGTTCCGTCCGGTGGGAACCGTATTCGTGACAACCGGGGAACGATCCCTTGTATTCCAAGGGGAGATGCGACCCGAATCACTCCCGGAAACTTAGCCGAGCCTCACCTGATTCGACTTAGACAAGGCTCACCTAATTTCTCGGGAACGGGGCGACCGGTCACCGGTTCGGGTCATTGTCACCGCCCGTTCCGGGATCGAACGAGCCCCGCGCGTCACGCCGCACCGGATCGCGTTGCGGCCGTCGCACCGGCCGTCCGGCCGCCGAATCGACCAGCGCCATCCGGCGTTCCAGCTCGGCCGGATCGGCGGCCACGATCATTCCGCTGTCGAGGCGGCCATAGGACGCCCCGGGGATGGCGGTGAATCGCCCGCTGTAGTACCCCGGAATGACCGCCCATCCGGGGTGGGAACGCTCCAGCGCGGCGGCGACCTCCTCAGGCTCCATCCCGCCCCCAGGCGAGATCGGCCCAGACCGCCTTGCCCGGACGCCCCGCCTCCGACGCGAGGGGATGGTGCCCCCACCGCACGGCCAGCGCCTCGACCATGAGCAGCCCCCGCCCGCGCCCGTCCCACGGCCCCGGCTCCCGCCGGCACGGCGCCCCCGGCGCGTCGTCCCGGACGCACACCCGAACGACCCCCGCCCCCGCATCCGCCTCGACCAGCACGATCACCCTGCCCGCCCCGGCCTGCCACGCATTGGTCACCAGCTCCGTGAGCACGGTCACCGCGTCCTCGACGACGCTTTCCGCCCCGCACCCGGCGAGCCACCCGGCCGCCCACCGCCGCACCGCCCCGGGAGCCCGCTCCCCCACCGGCCCCTCCCATTCCGCCCGCAAACCGCACAACGACTCCGCGACGCCTCCGCCTCCACCGAAGGCAGCCAGCTCATTCACCTCTCCTGGGAGGGCGTGCGACGCTGACGACATTTCCGAGTGCCGCTCTACTTCAATCGGCCGAGATATCGGCTCAGACAACGTGATCACCCCAACGGCGAGTACCATTTGCGCGTTTTGGGAAGGTTGCCCACCGCGTCTGCGCTTACCGCGGTTCCTCAAGCGTCGGGGCGCGCGCCGCACACGCTCATGCGTCAGCCGCGTTCGCCCATGCGTCGGATGCATGATTTTGTGTCACGGATCACACCGACATCGTTAGACTTCCGGTGGACGACTCGGCTGCGACAACGCGCGAGGTCACCGGCATGAAGACGCTTCCCCCGGCGCGTGACTGCCCACGATGCGGCACCCGCATGGCCCGAGACAACAGCGCCGCGCTCTGCGCGCCATGCCAGCAGCGGAGCCGGGATGTCATGTTCGGCGCGCCCGAGGTGCCCGGCTGGTTCTGGGACTCGTCCCAGCTGCGGCAAGCACTGGCGAGCCGCCACATGGGCAAGGTGGTACGCGCCTTCCGCACGCACCCCTACCATGGGCGCCCCATTTCCCAGTCGGTGGCCGCCGGGTGGCTGTACCTGACCCAGTCCCAGCTCAGCCGCATTGAGAACGGCCCACCCGTCCAGGATCTGGACCGCCTTATTCAGTGGGCGCATATCCTTCGCATACCGGCCGACCTACTCTGGTTCTCCCTGCCCGACGAGGACACCTCTGAGGATGAAACCGAAGCCACCACGCCGGCGTCGCCCGCTGGCATCCTGCCCGAAGAGGACGAATGGCGGAGCATGACTGAGCTATTGCGCCGCACCTTTCTCAAGTGCGGGCTCGCCGCGGTCACGTTGCCCGCCATCGGTCTCGATGAACTCAAGCACATCGCAGCGGCACTGAGCGATGCCCGCCGCTATGCAGATCATGAAGTGGCGACCCACTTCCAACGCCAGCTTGCCGACTGCGCGGCGAACGATCGGACGCGCGGTCCGAAACAGAGCATTCCCATAGCCCTCGGCCTGGTGGCTGCCATCGAGAAGACGGCCGGTGACGCCAAACCCGCCATCCGCCGTTCGCTGCTACGAGTCGGCGCGCAGGTGGCAGAGTTCCTTGGCTGGCTGTACCGGGACATTGCCATGCCAGAACTGGCCGGCTACTGGCGTGACCGCGCTGTGGAATGGGCACAGGCCGCCGGCGACTTTCCCATGCAAGGGTACGTTCTACTGAAGAAGAGCCAGGCGGCGTGGGACGAGCGCGATGCGCTCCGCATGCTCACCCTGGCCGAAGCCTCCCAGGAAGGCCCGTGGAGCCTGCCGCCACGGGTACGGGCCGAAGCTCTACAACAAGAGGCGCGCGGCCATGCCATGCTCGACGGCGATCTGTCCGTCATCGAGTCCAAACTGGAGGACGCCCGCGAACTGCTGGACCAGGACAAGGAGGCCAGGGGCATTGCCGCGCACTACGACGAAGCACTCTTCGGCTTGCAGGTAGCGATCTGCTACAACGAGGCGGGGCAGCCGGACCGCGCCCTCGATCTGTACGAAGAATGGCTTTCGCCACGCACCTTCTCCCGTCGGGACTACGGCTACTTCCTATCCCTCAAGAGCGAGGCGCTTGTGTCGGCGCGGGCACCGGACGATGCCGCCGACACTGGTCTGGAGGCATTGGCCTTGGCGCGTGAAACCTGCTCTGCCCGCACCCACCAAGAGGTCTTGCGCTTGGTGGGGCGGCTGCGACCGTGGAAAAATCGAGAGAGCGTGCGTGAACTGAGAGAGGCGGTACTTCATTCAACGGGGTGACCGGCGGTCGAGCCGATCTTCCGATCACCTCCGGTCTTCCGTACAGCGGAAATCACTTAGTTCGGTCTGGCTCCGCTCAGCCAGTCGGCCACTGTCCGGATGACGTACGCCTGCCACTTCTGCGTCTGGGGGTCGGCATACTGCGGATCGTCGTGGACGGCGAAGCCGTGCTGTGCGCCCTCGATCTCGATGAGCTCGGCCTCGGCACCGAACTGACCGACCGCGTCCCGTGACGACTGCACCGGAATGAAGGTGTCGCCCGTGCCGTGCAGGATGAGCGTCGGCGTGGTGACCTTGCCCAGCTCACGATGTGGTGCGAGATAGAAAACCTCGTTGAGCAGCGCCCGCCCCAGCTTGAAGGTCGGCGAGTGGGCCACATGGCCATGGGCGGCCAGCTCCCGCCCGGCCTCCTCATCGATGCGGTCGCCATGCCAGTACGGTTTCTCGTCCACGAAGCGCCGCTTGTAGTCGAGCAAGGGATTGAAGAGCACCAGGCGGTGCAGGCTCTCCGGATGACGGGAGGCGTAGAACGCGCAGATGCCGCCACCGAAGCTGGCCCCGATGAGGGACACCGGCCCGCTGCCCGTTTCCGCCCGTACGTGCTCGACGGCAGCCCGGATGTCGTTGACGACGCCGGACAGCGTCAGGTCCTCCTGCCTGCCCTCGCTTTCACCGTGGGCACGGAAGTCGAAACGCAGAGAGGGAAGGCCGATGTCCGCCAGGCCGTCCGCCAGCCGGGTGAAGAAGCCGCCTTCCTCACGGGTGACGCCCCCGCCATGCACCAGAACGACGGCAGGACCGTGCACCTCGGTAGGCATGACAAGCGTGCCATGGAGCCGAAGACCGTCGAGGGAGGAAAAGGCGGTGGAGTACTCGGCTGCGGACATGGGACAAGCATAGGGCGGGGCTACGCTCCGTCACGGACTGATATGACTTCTCATGTGATGAGCCGCCCCCGCTACCAGATCCCGGAGCAGGATCGGTGACTGCGTCGAGGTGGCCACCCTGGTCGCCCGGGAACTGGGCGCTGACCTCCACGGCATCGGTGACGACGGCGGACGCCGAGTGAGCAGGGACAGGCCCCTCCGGAATGCGAGGGGCCTGTCCGGTGTCCGGGTCGTCAGCGGGGCAGCAACAGGATCCCGTCGCCGACGCTGCGTTCGCCGGTGGCGTCGGACGGGCGGTTGACCAGGGCGCCGCCCGCGCGGGCCAGGGTGGTGGAGCCGCCGCCGTCGAGGTTCATCGCCTGAACGGCGCCCAGCGCCTTCATCACCTGGGCGGTCTCCAGCACGGACAGGCCCTCGCTGAAGCCCGCCGCACGGCCGTCGACCGCCACCAGCAGCAGCCGCCCGCGTGCGTCCACCCCGGCCATCGTCCGCGGGTTACGGCGCAGCACCCAGTTGTAGTAGAACGACTCGTCCTCGCCGGTGTGCACCAAGCCGTCGCCGCGGGCGTTCACCCACACCCGCCCGTCGCGCACCAGGCGCGGACCGGCACCCAGGATCGAGGTGCGCGGGGAGAGCGCGACCGGGCGGCCGTCGGCGAGGACCCGCTGTGAGAGGTGCAGGCGGGCTCCGGGCCGGGCGTGGGCGCGCAGCCAGTCGGCGGCGGTGCCGATGGCCTGCACCGTACGGCCTTCGGCCGGGATCGCGGTGCCCCGCGTCTCGCGCAGCTCGGTCACCCGGCCCATGCGGTCGAGCACCGCCTCCACGCCCTCGCCGGACGGGCTGGTCGCGCCGTAGCGGGCGGTGAAGGCGACGAGTTCGTCAGGATCGGTGCAGGTGACGTCGTGCTGGGGGCGTTCGGTCGGCTGGTCGCCGCCCACCCCGCCGCAGTTGTTGACGACGCCCGGCAGGCGGTTGACGCCGTCCAGCTCGCGGGCGGCCCCGTCCCCGGCCCGGACGGTGAGCGCGGTCGACACCTGGGCGAACCGCACGCCCGCGCCGCTGGACGGCAGGATCATGGCGGTACGGCCGTTGTTGGCCTCGCTGAGCAGCTCCCCGTCCAGCGCGTAGACGCCCGCCGGGCCGCCCCTGCCCTGCGGGGTGAAGTACGTGCCGTTCACACCGGCCACCGCCCCGCTCGCGCGGACCAGGTCCGACACCTTGTCCATCTCGGTGAGCGGCCCGCCCACCGACGCCGCCGCACGGCCCCGGAAACGGCGCGGGTCGACGGTGAGGACGTGCACCCGCCACGGGCCGGTCGTCGCGCCGCCGTCCTGCCCGGTGTATGCCGTCCCGGCGCGGAAACCGGCGGCGGTGAGCGCGGGGAGGTCCTGCCGGGCCTGCTCCTCGGTCGCGTACCGGCCCACGCGGACCGTGTAGCCGACCGGCCCCGGCCGCACGTCGGCGAAACCGGGCCCGTGCACGGCCTCCACGCGCGGCCGGAACCCCGCCTCGGTGAGCTGCCGCGCCACGCCCTCGGCGGTCTCCTTCGGGGCGATGACGGCGGTGGCCGTGGCCGGGTCGGGCCGCGGCCCCGGATCGCCCGACACCGGCAGCCGTACGTGCAGGGTCCACACGTCGTCGCCGGACTTGTGGCCGCGCACGATCGTGGTCAGGGTGACGCCCGGCGCCAACTCCTCGGTGGACCGTTCCTCCCGCAACCCGGACGGCCCCAGCGGCAGCGGCACGACCTGCCGCGCGGCGGCGGGCGGGGGGACGAGCGCGACGACGGAGCCCACCGACACCGCCGCCGCCAAGATCACGCGTTTCATGACCTGCATGCTGCCTTCGGCCGATGACGCCGGGATGACCGGCGAACGTACATCGGGTGGGCCCGTTCCCCATCATGATCGCTCCCAGCGCGACCGGCCCGCACCGGTGAGATTCCGGCAGGATTCCGGGGAAGGCGGATGCGCCGGACGTTCCCGCTCGCAGACCGCCGTCCTGTCGCCGTCCAGCGAGGTCACGATGAGTTCCGCGCCGTCGCCGTCCACCTCCGTCCGTGCGGGCCGCGCCGAACGGGTCTTCGCCCGACCGCACCGGATCCCGGGGCGGGACCGATGACCGCACCGGCACCGGCCCGGCAGATGTGGCCGTTGTACGCGGCCGGGTTCACCACCGCCTTCGGCGCCCACGGCATCGCCGCCAACCTGGGCGGCTTCTCCGAGGACGCGGTCACCTCGCTGCTGGTGCTCGGCGGCCTGCTCGCCCTGTACGACGGCGCCGAGGTGCTGCTCAAGCCGCTGTTCGGCACCCTCGCCGACAGGATCGGCGCCCGCCCGGTGCTGCTGGGCGGGCTCGTCGCCTTCGCCGCCGCCTCCGCCGCGTACGCGGTGGCCGACAGTCCCGGCTGGCTGTGGGCGGCCCGCCTCGGCCAGGGCGCCGCCGCCTCCGCCTTCTCCCCCTCGGCCTCCGCGCTGGTCGCCCGGCTCAACCCGGCGGCCGGGCACGGCCGGGCGTTCGGCTCCTACGGCTTCTACAAGTCCATCGGCTACACCCTCGGCCCGCTGCTCGGCGGGATCCTGGTGTGGGCCGGGGGCCTGCGGCTGCTGTTCACGGTGCTGGCGGTGCTCGGCGCGGCGGTCGCCGTCTGGGCCGCGTTCGCCGTTCCGGCCGCGCCCCCGCTGCCCAAGGCCCGGCAGACGGTGCTCGACCTGGCCCGGCGCCTGGCCGAGCCCGCCTTCCTCGGCCCGACCGCGGCACTGGCCGCCGCGACCGCCGCGCTGTCGGTCGGGGTGGGTTTCCTGCCCGTCTCCGGCAGGGCGTCCGGGCTGGGCACGGTCGCCACCGGCGCCCTGGTGTCGGTGCTGGCCGCCTGCGCCGCCCTCGTCCAGCCCAGGGCCGGCCGCGCCCTGGACGCCGGGCGCCTGACCGCACGCGGCGGCATCGTCGCGGGACTGCTGCTCACCGCCGCCGGCCTGGCCTGCGCCATGCTGCCCGGCCCGGCCGGCGTCCTGGCCGCCGCCGTGCTCGTCGGCGCCGGAACCGGCCTGATCACCCCGCTCGGCTTCGCCGCCCTGGCCGCCGCCACCCCACGGGAACGGCTCGGCCAGACCATGGGCGCCGCCGAACTGGGCCGCGAACTCGGCGACGCGGGCGGCCCCCTCCTGGTCGGGGCCGTCGCCGCCGTGGCCAGCCTCACCTACGGATACGCGGCACTCGCCGTCGTTCTCGCCGCGGGCATGGTGCTCACGCTCGCCCGCCGCCGCACGGCACCGGCGGACGCGGACCGGACATGACCGCGCCCTCGGCCCGGTGCACCTGTGCCCCGTCGCCGACCGGGCGATCTCCCGCCTTCCGGAGAGCGTCCGGCACCCGTCCCGGCAGCGGAACGGGGGTTCCGTTCGCGTAATCGGCCGTTCTCGCTCCGTGTTCGGTCCGCGACGTCCAGGATGGGCTCATGGCGTTTTCGTTGATGGCCGGGTACGACCGGATCAACGTGGTCGGGGACCTGGATCCCGTCGCGGCGGTGCGCGACCGGGAGATCGGCGAGCGGATGCGCGACTATCCCAGGATGGTCCCGGCCGGGTCGCCCGACTTCGGGCACGCGGTGCAGGTCGGGAACGTGTGGCGGATCGGGTGCCTGGGCTCGGACGATCCCGCGGGCGCCCGGTACGGGCTGGCGAGCACGCTGCGCCGGGCCGTGGCCGAGCGGGAGGTGACCGACCCCGAGGTCGCCGGCGCGATGCTGCGGGCGGCCGACCGGCTGGATCCCGAGGAGGGCGAGCAGCTCGCCAAGGACGAGTGGGAGCTGGGCGACCGCCGGTACCGGGTGATCCGGGTCGAGCACTTCACCCTGCTCGGCGACCGGGTGATGGAGCCTCCCCGGCCCACCGACACCGAGCCGGTCCGGGACGCCCGCCTGCTGCGCGGCCACCCCATCGACCCGATGGCGCCGGCCGGGCCGTGGGAGGCGCAGCTCAGGCTGAACCTGGCCGGGTGGACGCCCGTTCCCCCCGACGCCCCGGAGACCGTCCGGCTCGAGGCCCGCCACGCGGTCCGCACCCACCCCGGCGTGGTGCTGCTGCCGCCCACCTTCGTCGTGGTGGAGATCGACGAGGACACCTGGCGTCCGCTCACCGGCGGGGACGGCCCCGAGGAGGCCCGCGGCAACCTGGCCCGCCGCTTCACCGAACTGCTGCCCCGGCTCCGCGAGTTCGAGGGCGTCCCGCCCGCTCCCGAGGAGCTGGCCGAGTGGGCCGAGATGCGCGCGCGGATCGAGGCGACGACCGGATACGACTTCACCGTGCTGGGACGCCGCTTCCGCATCGTCCGCGTCTCCCGGATGCTGCGCGTCGGCCGCGACGGTCCCGAAGGCCCCCGCCCCTCCGACCAGGAACGCTACGGCCTCCCCGACCTCGTCTGACCGGCCGGGCTGATCGCGGGCTCCGGCCGTTCGTGGCGGGGCAGGGTCACGACGGCCATCGCGATCAGCACGGCTCCCAGTGGCAGCAGGGCCGCTCCGGGACCGTCCGGCCAGGACAGCCGGTACAGGATCGTTCCGGTGAGGAGCAGGTGGGTCTTGGCCACGGCGGTCGCCGCGAACACGACGATCACCATGCGGTGGCGTTGCAGGGCGGCCTGGAGCTGGCCGATGCCCAGGCCCACCGCGACCAGGAACAGGTAGGGGTAGGGGGTGGCCGCCAGGGTGGACGGGTCGAGCCGGGTCATGCCGGTGAGGGCCAGCTCGGCGGTGCCGATCAGGACCCCGGCCGTGACGCCCAGGGTCACTCCCGTCGACGGGCGGGCGTGCGCCCCGGCCGGCCGCAGGTCGCGCAGGACGAACACCGCGACCGGCCCCGCCAGGCAGGGCAGCGTCATCAGGAGCAGGAACGGCGTCGCCGGCGGGACGCCGTCGCCGCCCGTCCCGGCGGCGGCCGCGGCCACCAGCACGGTGCCCAGCGCCACCAGCAGCAGGGAGCCGCACTCGCGTCCGTCCAGCCGCTCGGCGAAACACCCCAGGCCGATCGCCACCAGCACCACCAGCGCCGACATGAAGACCGGCTGGGCGGCGGGCAGCGGCAGCAGGCTCAGCGCGACGATCTGGAGGGCCAGCCCCACCGCCATGATCACCGCACCGGCCGCCCAGACCGGGCTGGCCAGCATCTCGGCGATCATCCGCAGCGGCCGGGTGCCGTGCAGCGTCCCCATCCGGTCGGCGGCGGCCTTGAAGAAGGCGATGCCGGTGAAGTAGACGCCGGACGAGGCGAACGCGACGCCCTCCGCCCAGTTCACGACGCCCCCTCGGGGGCCGGGCGGACGCGGCCGGTGACGACGCGGTGCACCCGGCCCTCACCTGGGGCGGTGGGCCAGGGCGTCCTGCAGGCGCTGGTGGGCTCGGGCGGCCTGGCGGGCGCGGTAGGCGATGGGCATGTAGGCGAGGCGTTCGGGCAGCAGCGGGACGGTGCGCCCGATGGCCGCGCCGAGGGCCTGGAGCTTGCGTTCGTCGGCCGGGGTCCAGGTCAGGCCGAGCTTGCGGCGGGCCGCCTCCGGGAGGGTGCCGACGGTGACGAAGCGGGCGAACCTGCCGCCGGTGAGGCTGAAGGGGACCAGCAGGGGCCGCAGCCAGGCGGGGACGGTCGGGGGCACCTCGTCCATCTGCTCCAGCACCTCGTGCGCCACCTTGTGGGGCACCAGGGTGCCGGTCACCATGTCGTCGAAGTAGACCCAGTAGTCGGAGACCGTCCTGGGCAGCATCCGTTCGGGGACCTGCAGGATGCGGCCCAGGTTGAGGAACTCCTCGAAGATCTGCCGCTCCCGTTCCAGGGTCATCGGGGTCCGCGAGAAGTAGCGCGACGCGGTGACGGTGGCGTAGTAGCCGGACAGGTGGACCCACGCCCACGGCTCGGCGGACAGGGCGTGGTGCCGCCGGCCCTTCTCGTCGACGGCGCTGAGCGGCCTGTGCATCTCGCGCAGCCGCCGGCCCTCCTCGATCGCCGTCTGGCCGCCGTACACCCAGGTCTGCACGGAGGCGAAGCTGCGCACCGCCCGCCCCACCGGGTCGGTGCGGAAGCTGGACATCTTGTCGACCACCGTGCCGATCGCCGGGTGCATGGCCTGCAGGATGAACGCGCTGTTGCCGGCGATCGCCGACAGGTAGAGGCCGATCTCGTCCCACAGGATCGAGCCGGGCCCGAACGGCTTCGGCTCGGGGTCCTTGGGCCTGGCCGGGAGCGCGTGGTCGGTGGTCGTCGTCATGTCCGGCGCCTTTCTCGGAGGGAGGGAAGAGGCCGTTCTCCGCGGGAGGTATGCCGAACATAAGAGTTTGTTGGCGATTTGCCAATAGCTGTTGGCGGACCGCCAACAAGATCCCCTCGCGCAGGCGGGGGCCGCACGGACCCGGGGTGCGGGCCCGTGCGGCCGTGCGGTGCGCTAGGCGTCGCGGGGCGCCTCGGCGTACGAGTCGAACCGCATCGTGTACGAGGCGCGGCCGGAGGTCAGGCCGCGCAGGTCGCCCACGTAGCCGAACATCTCCGCCAGCGGCACCAGGGCGTCGACGACCCTGGCGCCGGAGCGCTCGCGCATGCCGCGGACCCGGCCGCGGCGGGCGCCGATGTCGCCGATGATGTCGCCCATGTGCTCCTCCGGAGTGGTGACCTCGACGGCCATCACCGGTTCGAGCAGCACGGGACCGGCCCGGCGGACCGCCTCCCGGAACGCCTGCGCCCCGGCGATCCGGAACGCCGGCTCGGAGGAGTCCACCGGGTGGAAGTCCCCGTCCTGGAGGATCACCCGCACGCCGACCATCTCGTGGCCCGCGAGCACGCCGGACCGCATCGCCTCCTGGCAGCCGGCGTCGACGGACGGGATGAACTCCTTGGGGATGCGCCCTCCGGTGACCTCGTTGACGAACTCGTACGTCGCGTCGTCCGCCGTGATCGGCTCGACCGAGATCTGGACCTTGGCGTACTGGCCGTGACCGCCGGTCTGCCGGCGCAGGGTGAAGCCGACCTTCTGCACCGCCCGGCGGATCGTCTCCCGGTACGCGACCCGGGGACGGCCGACCGCCACCTCGACCCCGGACTCCTCCTTCATCCGGTCGACCAGCACCTCCAGATGCAGCTCGCCCATCCCGCCGATGACCGTCTGGCCGGTCTCGGGGTCGGTGCGCACCTGGAACGAGGGGTCCTCCTCGGCCAGCCGGGCGATGGCGGCCCCCAGCCGGTCCTGGTCGCCGCGGGCCCTGGGCTCGACGGCGACCTCGATCACCGGCGCCGGGAACTCCATCGACTCCAGCACCACCGGGGCCCGCTCGTCGCACAGCGTCTCGCCGGTCGTGGTCTGCTTGAGGCCCAGCACGGCGACGATGTCACCGGCGCCGGCCGACCCGATCTCCTCGCGCCGGTCGGCGTGCATCCGGTAGATCTTGCCGATCCGTTCCCTGCGCCCCCTGACCGGGTTGAGCACCGTGGCGCCGGTCTCCAGCCGCCCCGAGTAGACCCGCACGAACGTGAGCCTGCCGAGGTGCCGGGCGCTCGTCACCTTGAACGCCAGCGCCGACAGCGGCTCGGTGTCCGACGGTCCCCGCGTGACGGTCCCGCCGTTCGCGAACCCCTCGACCGCCCCCACGTCCAGCGGCGACGGCAGATAGCGCACGACCCCGTCCAGCAGCGGCTGGACGCCCTTGTTCCGCAGCGCGGTGCCGCAGAACACCGGGGTGACCGTGACGTCGTCGGACCGGCCGGAGGCGATCGTGAGCCTGCGGATCGCGGCGTGCAGCCGTTCCCGCGAGGGCTCGGCGCCCGCCACCACCAGCTCGAGGATCTCCTCGTCGTGCTCGGCGACCGTCTCGACCAGCCGGGCGCGCCAGCGCTCGACCGCCTCGGCGTGCTCGGCCGGGACGGCGGTGACCGCGAACTCCTCGCCGTCGCCGGCGCCGTCCCAGACCAGCGCGCGCCGGGACACCAGGTCCAGCACGCCGGTGAAGCCGTCCTCGGCGCCCAGCGGAAGCTGCACCACCAGCGGCACCGCGCCGAGCCGGTCGGCGATCATGTCCACGCAGCGGTGGAAGTCGGCCCCGGCGCGGTCCAGCTTGTTGACGAAGCAGATCCGCGGCACGCCGTACCGGTCGGCCTGCCGCCACACGGTCTCCGACTGCGGCTCGACCCCCGCCACGCCGTCGAACACCGCCACCGCGCCGTCCAGCACCCGCAGGCAGCGTTCCACCTCGACGGTGAAATCGACATGCCCGGGAGTGTCGATGATGTTGACGACGTGATCGGTCCCGGAAAGGGACCAGTGACAGGTCGTCGCCGCGGACGTGATGGTGATGCCGCGTTTTCTCTCCTGTGGCAGGTAGTCCATCGTGGCGGCGCCGTCGTGCACTTCGCCGATCCGGTGCGAGATGCCGGTGTAGTACAGGATCCGCTCGGTCACCGTGGTCTTTCCGGCGTCGATGTGCGCCATGATCCCGATGTTGCGAACGGTGGCCAGGTCCAGCACGGTGGTGACCATCTGGCGCTTCCCTCCTTCGTTCCGCGATCGGGGACGTTCCGCCGGAAGTGACCGGGAGCCGTCTTCACGGCGGCTCGGCCACGATCAGTTCATTGCGATCATCGCGACGGTACGCGAATGCACCGGCGAAAGGCGACGCATTTTTCCCGCCGCCGGCATTTCCGCGCGCCGTGGGCGGAGCCCCCCGGGCGGCCCCCGCGCACCGGGCCGGAGTAGTTTCGGAGCGAACGAACGTCGTCCGCCGGAAGATGGATCGATGAGCGAATCGCCGGAAGCCTTCTACCTCCCCCTCGGCGACGGCCGGTACGAGCCGACCCGCGCCACCGAGAGCCCCTGGGACCCCGCCGCCCAGCACGGCGGCCCGCCCACCGCCCTGCTGGCCCACGTGATCGACCGGACCGTCGAGCCCGGCCTGCGCCTGGGCCGGATCTCGGTGGACTTCCTGGGCCCCATCCCCCGCCGCGAGGTCCGCATCGAGGTCTCCCCCGTCCGCCCCGGCCGTTCGATCCACCTCACCGAGGCCCGGATGATCGCCGACGACCGCCCCGCCGTGATCGCCCGTACCTGGCACATCGCCACCGGCCCCACCCCGCCGGCCACCGGCGAGCAGCTCACCCCGCCCCCGCTTCCCGCGCCCGGTCCCAAGCCCCCGAGGCTCACCGGCTGGGGCTACGGCGAGGCCGTCGAGTGGCGCTACACCCACGGCGCCCCCGACGCCCTGGGCCGCACCGCCGTGTGGGCCCGCCCCCGCGTACCCCTCATCGCGGGCGAGAAGCTCACCGGCCAGGCCGCCGCCCTCATCGTCGCCGACTCGGCCAACGGCCTGTCCGCCGTCCTCCCGATGACCGAGTGGCTCTCCATCCCCCCGACCATGACCACCACCCTCGCCCGCGCCCCCGAGGGCGACTGGGTCCACATGGACGCCCGCACCACCCTGTCCGACGACGGCCTGGGCGTGGCCCGAGCCACCCTCTGCGACCCCACCGGCTACCTGGGCGAGGTCGCCCAGCCCCTCCTGGTCCGCAAACGCTGACCCCCGGCGGTCGCCGCTACTGGGTCGAACCCAGGAGCTGGGCGGCGACCGCCATGGCGCGGTCGATGGGGATGGCGAAGCCGATGCCGATGGAGCCGCCGGGGGCGCGGCCCTCGCCGAGGGTGGCGATGGCGGTGTTGACGCCGATGACCTGACCCCGGGTGTTGACCAGGGGCCCGCCGGAGTTGCCGGGGTTGATGGCGGCGTCGGTCTGCACGGCCCGGATGGTGCGGCCGTCTCCTATCCCCACCTGGCGGTCGAGGGCGCTGACGATGCCGAACGTGACCGTGCCCGCCAGCCCCAGCGGCGAGCCGAACGCCAGCACCTGGTCGCCCACCCGGACCTGGTCCGAACCGCCCATCGGGGGCACCGGCAGGCCCGCGGCGCCGATGGTCAGCACGGCCACGTCCTCCGCGGTGTCCAGCCCGACGATCTCGGCGCGCCGCACCCGCCGGTCCGCCAGCGTCACCGTCACCCCGAACGCGCCCTCCACCACGTGCGCGTTGGTGAGGACGTGCCCCTGCCGATCGATCACGAAGCCCGACCCGGTGGAGCGGGACCCGGCGCGGCGCACCTCGATGGACACCACGCTGCGCCGCATCCGGTTGGCGACGGCGGTCAGGCCGGCGGGCATGTCCGCCCCCGCGGTCCGGGTCTGCGGCAGGACCTCGGAACGCTCGTCCAGCACACGGGTGCCCGCCGTGCCGGCGACCGCGCCGACCAGGGCGGCGAGCAGCACCGCCACCACCAGCACCGGCGCGTGGCCGGACCGCCGCCGGCGTCGCCGCTGGGGCCGCTGGGCGGGCCACGGCGGAGGCGCGGTCCGCGGGTCGGGGGCGTACAGCGGCGGCGGCAGCGGCAGCTCACGGGTGGCGGTGTAGTCCTCGCGGCGGCGGGCGTGGCGTCCGGTGTACTGGTGCAACTCGGCTCCTCGCGCGGTGGAACGACGGGGCGGTGTGCCAAGCAGTACGAGCCGCACCGCTCCGAAGGGTCAACCGCGGCGCGTTGAACCTTCCGGGCCCTCCGCCGCGTACTGCTCGCCGGACGGGTGGCTGGACCGAGGACCGAAGGGCTGACGTGGGCGACAGTGAGTGGGCCCGGCTGCTGGCGGCGCTGGAGACCGACTGCCCCAGGTGCGCGGGCGCCGGCCAGGTCTACAGCGAGGCCTGGCAGGCCTGGCACGAACGCGCCGGCGAGCTGAGCAGGGTGGCGCAGGCCGCGTGGCGGGCCTCGGGCATGCGGCGGCCGCCGCCGGGAGAGCAGCAGGGCGGTGACGCGCCGACCGTGCTGGCGACCATCGAACGGGCCATCGAGGAGCACGAACGGACCCGGCCGGAGGAGGCCGAGCACATCACCTGCGGCACCTGCGGCGGCACCGGCCTGGTGCCGACCGAGGCGGGGCTGCGGCTGGCCGACGTGCTGCGCCGGCACGGGTTCCGGACCGGGACGGACGGGGGGCGGGCATGACCGCGGTGACCATCGCGACCATCGGCGGGCCTCGGCTGACCATGGGCTTCGACCGGTTCGACCGGATAGACCTGGACCGGCACCGGGCGCTGCACGGGGCGCTGCCGACCCCGGACCTGGAGGAGCTGCTGAAGATCACCGAGGCGGTGGACCTGCGCGGCCGGGGCGGCGCGGCGTTCCCGTTCGCCCGCAAGCTGATGGCGGTGGCCTCCCGGGTACGGTCGGCCGGGGGCGACGCGGAGCTGTGGCTGCCCGGCGCGGAGGACGACCGCGACGGCTCGGAGGCGGTCGTGGTGGTCAACGGGGCCGAGGGCGAGCCCGGCAGCCAGAAGGACAAGGTGCTGCTGACCCGCAACCCGCACCTGGTGCTGGACGGCGCCCAGATCGCCGCGTCCGCGCTGGGCACCCGCGACATCGTGGTGGCGGTGGAGAGCGGCGCCGCCGCCCGCGCCGTCCGCACCGCCCTGGCCGAACGCCGGATGGACGCCGAGATCGTCCGCCTGCCCGAACGGTTCATCTCCGGGGAGAGCGGCGCGGTCGTCCGGGCCGTCAACGGCCAGATCCCCATCCCGCCCGGCCGCAAGGTGCGGGCCGCCGAGTCCGGGGTCGACGGCCGCCCCACCCTGCTGTCCAACACCGAGACGTTCGCGCAGCTCGCGGTGCTGGCCTCGCTCGGCCCCGACCTGTACTCCACGGCCGGCACCGACTCCGAACCCGGCACCACCCTGCTGACGGTCGGCGGCTCCACCGTCGTCGAGGTCCCGCTCGGCACCCCGCTGTCGACGGTGTTCGCCGAGTGCGGCGTCGAGCCGGGGCAGGGCGTCCTGGTCGGCGGCTACCACGGCGAGTGGATCACCCCCGACGCGGCGCGCTCGGCGGTGGTGTCCCGCGCCGGTTTCAAGGCGGTCGGCGGCTCGCTGGGCGCGGGCATCATCCTCCCCCTGCCCGAGGGCACCTGCCCGCTCAGGGAGGTGGCCCGCATCGCCGCCTACATGGCGGGCCAGTCCGCGGGCCAGTGCGGCCCCTGCCGTCTCGGCCTGCCCGACCTCTACCGTTCGCTGGAGAACCTGGTCGACGGCTCCGGCTTCCCCGAGCAGGTCCGCCGCGCCGCCGCCGTCGGCCGGGGCCGCGGCGCCTGCTCCCACCCGGACGGCACCGCCCGCTTCGCCCTGTCGGCCCTCACCGCGTTCGCCGCCGACATCGAGACCCACCGCCTGAACGGCACCTGCAACCAGCCCTGCTTCGGGGTCCTCCCCCTGCCCGTCCCCACCGGCGGCGAGACCAAGGTCACCATCGACTGGAGCCGCTGCCAGGGCCACGGCCTGTGCGCCTACCTGCTCCCCGAGCTCATCCAGCTCGACCGCTACGGCTACCCCGTCGTCCTCAACACCGAGATCCCCACCTGGATGGAGACCGACGCGCAACGCGCCGTCGCCATGTGCCCCGCCCTGGCCCTGCGCCTGACCCCCACCATGACCAAACCCACCCGCAAATGACCCCGCGCCGGCATGCCCTCGGTGACGGCGCCGTCATCGGGGGCACTGGTAGTTTCGAATTCACGGCGCCACCACTGCCGAGCCACGAGGGAGCGCATTGATGACTGCCGCCCCGTTCGAGCCTCCGGTGCGAGAGGATCTGCGTCAGGCCCTGGCCGCGATCGAGGTGCTGCCGGGCATGCGGGCCGAGCTCATAGATGGAGAGATCATCGTGTCGCCGACCCCCGATGGTGAGCACGAGACGATCGTCGTCGCGGTGGACGACTGGGTGCGCGAGCACGGGCTGCGGCTGCACCGCAACCTCACGCTGATCAGTCCGGAGGGCGAGTACGTGCCGGACGGGGTGGCCGCGCCCAAGGGGACGTTCGCCGATCGCGACTGGCACAGCAAGCCGGACGGGGTCGTGCTGGTGCTGGAGGTGACGTCGCGGGAGAAGGCCAAGGGCGACAAGGACCGCGGCCCCAAGCGCAGGGGGTACGCCGCCGCGGACATTCCGCTCTATCTGCTGATCGACCGGTACGAGCGCAAGGCCACGATCTTCTCCGACCCCCGGGGCGGCGACTACCACCACAGCACGTCCGTGATGCTCGGCGACGAACTCCAGATCCCCGAGCCGCTCGAAGGGATCCTCGACACCGCCGAGCTGACCTCCTACTGATCACGACATCCACCGCGTTCCCGCCGACGGCCCCCCGCCGGATCGGATCCAGTGCGGTGGCCTCTGACGTCCTGCCGGTTTGATCACACGGCCTTGGGCATGTGGCCCGCCCCTGACCCCACCATGACCAAGCCCACCCGCAAATGACCCGGAACTACGCGGCGGAGTCCTCCGCCTGGTCGCTCACCGGCAGCCTCATCGTCCGGTCACCGAAGTCCGCCACGAGTTCCAGACGCCCGCCCAGCGCCTCCACATAACGGGCGATGGTCTCGATCGTGGCCGTCTCCCCGTGCTCGATCTGTGAGATCCGCGCGACGCTCACTCCCATGGCCGCGGCGATGTCCTTCTGCGCGAGACCGGCCTGCCGCCGCGCCTCGGCCAGCTGACGGCCCCGTGCCTCGGCGATCAGCCGACGCGCCCCGGCCTCGACCTCCTCCCGGGAGACTCCGGCCGCGTACAGCTCCTGCTCCAAGTCCTCCCAGTCCTGGGGCGTCCGCTTCGCCATGCTCACCTCTCGTCGCCATCGGCGGTGTACTCCATGTACAGCCGCTCCGCCAAAGGGATGTTCTCGCGATACCACCGCTCCCAGTTGCCCGCCTTGTCCCCGCCGATCAACAGCAGCGCCGACCGCGTCGGGTCGAAGGCGAACAGCACCCGGATCTCGGAACGGCCACGCGATCCGGGCCTTAACTCCTTCAGATGGTGCAGCCGTGCACCCTTGATCCGGTCGACGAGAGGCCGCCCCAGAGCCGGCCCCTCTTCCCGCAGTGCCGCGACCGCTTGGGCGACCTGTACGGCGGAGTCCAGTTCCTCCTTGATCAGGGTTCGGAACCACGTGGCGTATTCGTCTGTGACCTTCACAGCCCAGGACAACGATACCTTCCACACTTAAGGAATTCCTTAAATTTAGGGTGTCGTCCAGCCCATCGCAACCTCTGTCCGCGACGCCGCGGTCACCGGCCGTGGCGGCCCCCCGCTAGATCGGATCTAGCGGGGGGCCGTCGCGATCTCGCGCCTTCGGGGTGAGGGGGCGTTCCGGAAGCCTGTTGACCCCTGAGGTGAGGAAGAACGATGGTGAGTACGGCAGTGTCCGCGGAGGGAGCCCGGGCCATGAGCGAGTCGGGGGATCCGCCGGCGATCGAGACGGCGGGGCTGGTCAAGTCGTTCGGCAAGACCCGGGCGGTGGACGGCATCGACCTGACGGTGCCGGCCGGAACGGTGTACGGGGTGCTCGGGCCGAACGGGGCAGGCAAGACGACCACGGTCCGGATGCTGGCCACGCTGCTGCGGCCGGACGGCGGGCAGGCCCGGGTGTTCGGGCACGACGTGGTGCGCGAGGCCGACGCGGTGCGGTCGCGGGTCAGCCTGACCGGGCAGTACGCCTCGGTGGACGAGGACCTGACCGGCATGGAGAACCTGGTGCTGCTGAGCCGGCTGCTCGGGCACCGCAAGCCCGCCGCCAAGGAGCGGGCCGCCACGCTGCTGGCGGCGTTCGGGCTGACCGAGGCCGCGGACCGGCAGGTGAAGAACTACTCCGGCGGGATGCGGCGGCGCCTGGACATCGCCGCCAGCATCCTCAACACCCCCGACCTGCTGTTCCTGGACGAGCCCACGACCGGGCTGGACCCGCGCAGCCGCAGCCACGTGTGGGACATCATCCGGGCGGTGGTGGCGCACGGCACGACCGTCCTGCTGACCACCCAGTACATGGAGGAGGCCGACCGGCTGGCCGGGCGGATCGCGGTGATCGACCACGGCAAGGTGATCGCCGAGGGCACCCCGGGCGAGCTGAAGTCCTCGGTCGGCGCGGGCTCGGTGCACATCCGGCTGCGCGACCGGTGGCAGCGCGAGCAGGCGCGGCAGGTGCTGGCCCGGGTGCTGGAGGCCGAGGTGCAACTGGACGCCGACCCGGTGGCGCTGACCGCCCGGATCATGGACGGCGGCAGCCGGGACCGGGCCGCCGCGCAGGCGTCGCGGGCGCTGGCCGAGCTCGACGAGGCCGGCGTCACCGTGGACGACTTCTCCCTCGGCCAGCCCAGCCTGGACGAGGTGTTCCTGGCCCTCACCGGCCACCCCGCCGAGGAGCACGACGACGAGCAGGAGGTGGCCAAGTGACCGCCACGACCACCGCGCCCGACTACACCCCCTCGGCGGAGACGATCTCGGCGGTGCTGTCGCCGGGGGCCCGGCCGTCGCGGCCCAGCGCGCTGTCGGCGTCGGTCACGTTCGGCTGGCGGGCCATGCTGAAGATCAAGCACGTGCCCGAGCAGCTGTTCGACGTCACCGCGTTCCCGATCATGATGACGCTGATGTTCACCTACCTGTTCGGCGGGGCGCTGGCCGGGTCCACCCGGGAGTACCTGCAGTACCTGCTGCCGGGGATCATGGTGATGAGCGTCGTGATGACCTCGATGTACACCGGGGTGACGGTCAACAACGACATCACCAAGGGCGTGTTCGACCGGTTCCGCACCCTGCCGATCTGGCGGCCCGCCCCGATGGTCGGCTACATCCTCGGCGACATGTTCCGCTACACGATGGGCGCCACCGTGATCCTGCTGCTCGGGCTGGTCCTGGGCTTCCGGCCGGGCGGCGGCGTGCTCGGGGTGCTGGCCGGGATCGCGCTGCTGGTGGCCTTCTCGTTCGCGCTGTCGTGGGTGTGGACGATGTTCGGGCTGCTGCTGCGCACCGACAAGTCGGTGATGGGCGTCAGCATGATGGTGCTGTTCCCGGCGACCTTCCTGTCCAACGTGCTGGTCGACCCGGAGACGATGCCCGGCTGGCTGCAGGTCTTCGTGGACGTCAACCCGATCAGCCACCTGGTGGCGGCGGTCCGCGGGCTGATGTCCGGCGACGTCGACACCGGTGAGCTGCTGTGGACGGCGGTCTCCGGCGGCGTCCTCGTCGCCGTCTTCGGCACCCTCACCATGCGGCTGTACAACCGCAAATGAACGACCGTACGCCCGGGGACCGGGCGTTCACAGCCGCCAGGTGACGGGGCGGGACGGGCGGTAGGCGCAGGTGGTGCCGGTGGAGACCGCGTCGCGCAGATGGGCGGCCAGGTCGGGATGGGTCCCGTCGAGCTTGCGGAGGGTGTCGCGGATGCGGGCGGTGACGGTCTTGCGGGCGCGTTCGGCCTCGTCGCCCAGCCGGCGGGTGCGCCCGGCCAGCCCGGCGGCGGCGCGCAGCTCGGCGAGCAGGGCGGCCCGTTCGCGGTCGCCGGCGGCGGCGCGCTCGTCGTCGCCGGCGGCGACGGCCCGGTCGATCTCCTCGTCCAGCTCGGCCAGCCGGCGCTTGTAGCGGATCCTGGCCTCCTCGTCGAGGACCTCGTCGCCGCCCAGCGCGCGGGCGGCGGCGGCCTCCGCGCCGCCCTCGGGGTTGGCCAGCCGCACCGCCGGAACGTCGGTGCCGGGGCCGGACAGCAGCAGGTGCAGGTCCCGCAGCCCCTTGGCGTCGGGCATGTGCACGGTGCGCCCGGCGAACGTCAGCGACCAGACCCGCCCGTCGAACCGGAACTCGCCGCCGGTCTCCCCCGCCCCGCCGTCCCGGGAACGGCGGATCCGCCGGACGCGCGCCGCGATGTGCCGCATGCCGAGCTCGGCGGCCTCGCGCTCCACCTCCTCCAGCAGGGCGGCGGCGCCGGCGTCCCCGTGTTCGGCCAGCACCTCGGCCAGGCCCGTCCGGGCCTCCAGCGCCCAGGGACGGGAGTGCATCAGCTCGGCGGACTCGGCGGCGGCCGTGAACCCCCGGACGGCCTCGTCCCAGCGTTCCTGCGCGGCGTCCACGGCCGCCTGCCACAGCCGGTAGGGGCCGCCGATGTCGCAGCCGTAGACCGAGACCGCCCACTGCCCGGCGTACGGGGACAGCGCGGCGCGGGCCCGTTCGCACAGCTCCGGGTCCCGGGTGGCGGCGGCGACCTGTGCCTGCAGGCGCAGGAACAGCGGGGCGTACATGCCGGGGATCGGCTTGCCGGACCCGGTCAGCGCCTCCAGGTGGTGCAGCGCGGTGTCCGGGTCGTCGCGGTACAGGGCGGTGAGGCCCTCGATCAGCCGGGCGGGGACGCTCCCTCGCGGAGGGGGCCTGCCGGGCGGGTCCTCGTCCGCGCGGCCCTGCAGCACGAGCAGCGCCCAGCGCAGGTGGAACATCACGCCGTGCGCGTCGAAGTGCTCCCCCTCGGGGAAGCACGTCACCTCTTCCAGCAGGTCCGCGGCCTCGGCGAAGCGGCCCTGGAACGCGGCGATGATGCCGCGGTCGGCCGTCGCGGCGGCCTTCTCGTGCGGCCGCCCGCCCTGCTCGGCCAGGGCCAGGGACGTCTCGAACGCGTCGAGATAGCGCGGGTCGCCCAGCTCCAGCAGCGCCACCCAGCGCAGCGCCGCCGCGAACCAGGGCGAGTCGTGGTCGCCGCCCCCGGACGGCATGCGCCGGGTGATCCGTTCGATCTCGCGGGTCAGCCTCTCGCGTTCGGCGGCGGTGCCCGGCCCCCAGATCAGGTGGTGCAGCGACCACAGGAAGTAGGCCAGCGCCTCGTCGTCCTCCTCCCGCCTGGCCAGCGCGCTCGCGTGCACGGCGACCTCCTTGGCCAGCTCCTCGGCCGGCCGGTCCCGCGGCATCGGATCGCCGGTGCCGCCGGCCAGCGCCCGGTGGGCGGCGGCCAGCAGGTCCTCCGCCGGCCGGGCGCGCTCGTCGCCGTCCCCGCAGTGGTGCAGCGTGATCGCGACGCGGGCCAGCACCATCGGGTCGGCGGCGGCGCGGGCGCGCTCGGCGGCGAACTCCAGCAGCGCCCATCCCTCGTCCCGCCGGCCGAGGTGGAGCAGGTCGGCCCCGAGCTCCCCGGCGATCAGCGCCTGCCGGCGCGGTCCCAGCGCGGCCGCCACCTCCAGCGCGCGGCGGCGGTGCCCGGTGGACTCCTCGAACGCCATCCGGGCGCCCGCGTCCCGGGCCGCGTGCTCCAGCCGGCCCACCACCGTCGCCGGGTCGAGCACGTCCCGGGCCAGGTAGGCGTGCCGGGCCTGCTCGGCGGGCAGCAGCCGGCCGGCCAGGCCGGGCGAACGCGCCACCGCCTCGACGACCGCGGCGTGCCGCCGTCCGGGCTCGTCGAGGGAGTCGTAGAGGGTCTCGCGGACCAGATCGTGGGCGAACGCGAACCGGCCGCCCCCGCGCGCCACCGCCAGCCGGGCCGCCACCGCCCGGCCCAGCAGGCGGTCCACCCAGTCGGCGGGCTCGGCGGCGACGGCCGCCAGCACCTGGCGGTGGAACTCCCGGCCCAGCACCGCCGCCGTGGTCAGCAGCCGGACCACCGGCTCGGGCAGCAGCGACAGGCGGCGCTGCACCGCGTCCCGCACGCCCGGGGCGATGGCCTCCACCGGGCCGCCGGCGCTCCACAGCCGCGCCGACTGCTCCACGAAGAACGGGTTGCCCCCGGTGCGCCGGTGCACCTCGGCCACCACGTCGTCGTCGGGCCTGCGGCCGGCGGTCCGGGCCATCAGCTCGCCCACCGCGGCCCGGTCCAGCCCGGTCAGCGTGATCATGGTGGCGCGGGCCGCCAGCGCGGACAGCAGCGGGCGCAGCGGATGGTCGGTCGGCTCCACCTCGACGTCCCGGTACGTGCCCACCAGCAGCAGCCGTTCGAACCAGGCGTGCTGGGCGGCGAACTCCAGCAGCCGCACCGACGCGGCGTCCGCCCAGTGCAGGTCGTCCAGCACCACCGTCACCGGGCGCCGCTGCGAGGCCGCCACCAGCGCGGAGGTCACCCCGTCGTACAGCGCGAACCCGGTGTCGTCGGCGGCGGCCGACTCGCCGAGCAGCACCGCCGTCGCCCCGCCGGACGCCTCCTCCAGTTCGGCCCACTCCGCCGCGCCGCTCGCCCGGCGCAGCCCGCGCAGCACCTGCACCCACGGCCAGTGGCCGGGGGCGCCGCCGGACTCCCAGCACGACCCGCCCAGCACCAGCGCGCCCCGCCGCCGGGCCTCGGCCGCCGCGTCGCCGACCAGCGTCGTCTTGCCGATCCCGGCCTCCCCGGTGACCAGCACCAGCCCGCCGTGACTGTCGATGGCGCGGCCGATCTCGGCGCGCAGCATTCCGGCGGCGTGGTCCCGCCCGATCAGCGGAGCCGTCACGCCGTCTCCGGGGGATGCGCCTGGTGGTCCACGATGCCGATGAGCCCAGAGTGGAGGACGATGTCGAGTTAGAACACGCTATCGAATCGCGCCCGCGGCCGTCCGCCGGTTCCAGGGTAGGCATCGCGGCCGGCAGGTGGATAGGTCGCCCATTGCCGGGTAGAGCGCCCTCACCTGCTCGATGCAGGCATGAGGAGGTGTCATGTCCCACATTGCGCAAGGCGGACGGACCCGTACCGGCCGCAGGGCGATGACCCCCGTCCAGCTCGCGTCCGCCGCCGTCGGCGCGGTCTTCCTGCTGGTCGCGATCCTGGGGTTCATCCCGGGCATCACCACGAACTACGACCAGATGCAGTTCGCCGGGCATGAGTCCGACGCCCGTCTGTTCGGTCTCTTCCAGGTCTCGGTCCTGCACAACCTGGTGCACGCCCTGTTCGGGGTCCTCGGGCTGGCGCTGGCGCGCACCGTCCCGGCCGCCCGCGGCTTCCTGGTCGGCGGCGGTCTGATCTATCTGCTGCTGTGGCTGTACGGCCTGTTCATCGACCACGACAGCGGCGCCAACTTCGTCCCGCTCAACACCGCCGACAACTGGCTCCACCTGGGTCTCGGCGTCGGCATGATCCTGCTGGGCCTGCTGCTTCCCCCGCGCCGCCGTCCCGCCGCCGCCGGCCGCCACACCGCGGAGGCCCCACGCGAACGCTGACACGCTGACGCCCGATCTCCGGACGGGCACCCGGTAAGGCCGCCCTCCCCCTTGGACGCCCAGGGTCGTTCCGGGCCCCGAGCGCCGAGGAGCGGGCGGCCCGGCTCGGGCCCGCCTCGGGCGGACGCAGGCCATGCCCTCGCCGCACCGTTCGCCGGGACCACCCCTCCCGGACGAGCCCCCGGCGAGGTCACCGGCATGCCCTCGGCCCGGCGGCGGCCCGGAACGCCGGACGGAACGCCTAGGCGTCGGCGGCGAGGGTGTCGAGGACCTGCCGGCCGTACTTGGCGAGCTTGTTCTCGCCGACGCCGGAGACGGTGCCGAGTTCGGCGAGGGTGGTGGGGGCGCGCAGGGCGATGTCGCGCAGCGTGGAGTCGTGGAAGATCACGTAGGCGGGGACGCCCTGTTCCTTGGCGGTGGCGGCGCGCCAGGCGCGGAGGCGCTCGAAGACCGGCCGGGCGTGGTCGGGCAGCTCGGCGGGGGCGCGGCGCTCCTTGGCGGCCTTGGCCTTGGCGGCGGTCCTGGCGCGTTCGGGCTCGCGGCGCAGGCGGACCTTGCGGCCCTGGAAGAGGACCTCGGCGCTGGCGGGGGTCAGGCCGAGGGTGCCGTAGTCGGACTCGACCGCCAGCAGGCCCTGGGCCAGGAGCTGGCGGATGACCCCGCGCCACTCGCCCTCCTTGAGCTCGGTGCCGACGCCGAACGGCTTGAGCGAGTCGTGGCCGTGCTGGGCGACCTTGGGGGTGGGCTTGCCGAGCAGGATGTCGACGATGTGGCCGGCGCCGAACCGCTGGCCGCGCTCGTTCCACAGCCTGTGGACGACCGACAGCACCTTCTGCGCGGCGATGGTGCCGTCCCACGCCTCGGGCGGCGTCAGGCAGGTGTCGCAGTTGCCGCACGGCCCGGCCTGCTCGCCGAAGTAGTTGAGCAGCTGCACCCGGCGGCACTCGACCGTCTCGCACAGCGCCAGCATCGCGTCCAGGTGGATGCTCAGCCGGCGGCGGTGCGCGTCGTCGCCCTCGGAGGTGTCGATCAGCCGCCGCTGCAGCACCACGTCGGTCAGCCCGTAGGCCATCCAGGCGGTGGACGGCAGCCCGTCCCGCCCGGCGCGGCCGGTCTCCTGGTAGTAGCCCTCCACCGACTTCGGCAGGTCCAGGTGCGCGACGAACCGCACGTCGGGCTTGTCGATGCCCATCCCGAACGCGATCGTCGCCACCACGACCAGCCCGTCCTCGCGCAGGAACCGGGCCTGGTGGGCGGCGCGGGTCCGCGCGTCGAGCCCGGCGTGGTAGGGCAGCGCCTCGATGCCGTTGTCCACCAGCCAGGCGGCGGTCTCCTCCACCGACGCCCGGGACAGCCGGTAGACGATGCCCGCGTCGCCCGGGTGCTCGGTGCGCAGGAACTGCAGGAGCTGCCGCTTGGGGTTGTCCTTGGGAACGATCCGGTACTGGATGTTGGGGCGGTCGAAGCTGGCGACGAAGTGCCGGGCGTCCTGTAGCTTCAGCCGTTCGGCGATCTCGGCGTGGGTGGCCCTGGTGGCGGTCGCGGTGAGCGCGATGCGCGGCACGTCCGGCCAGCGTTCGTGCAGGTGGGACAGCTCCAGGTAGTCGGGCCGGAAGTCGTGGCCCCACTGCGAGACGCAGTGCGCCTCGTCGATGGCGAACAGCGAGATCGTGCCCTTGTCCAGGAGCTGGCGGGTCTGCTCCAGCCGGAGCCGTTCCGGGGCCAGGTAGAGCAGGTCCAGCTCACCGGCCAGGAACGCGGCCTCCACGGTGCGGCGCTCGTCGTGGTCCTGGGTGGAGTTGAGGAAGCCCGCCCGCACCCCCGCCGCCTGCAGCGCGTCCACCTGGTCCTGCATGAGGGCGATCAGCGGGGAGACGACCACGCCCACGCCCTCGCGGACCAGCGCCGGGATCTGGTAGCACAGCGACTTGCCGCCGCCGGTCGGCATCAGCACCAGCGCGTCCCCGCCGGCGATGACGTGCTCGATGATCTCCTGCTGGCCGGGGCGGAACGAGTCGTAGCCGAAGACGCGGGCGAGCACCTGCCGCGCCCGGCTCACGTCGGGACTCACATCTGGGACGGCCACCCGCCCCACTTTATGGGCATCCGCCGACAGTCGCGGGCGTTCCCCGGGAGGCAACGGGTCAGGCGAGCTTGGCCAGCACGATCCCGGTGACGATCAGGCCGAGCGCGGCGATCCGGCCCGGGGTCACCGGGTCGTCGTTCCACAGCACGCCGAGGGTCACCGCCCCGACCGCGCCGATGCCGGTGAAGACCGCGTAGGCGGTGCCGACCGGCACGGTGTCCATCGCCTTGGACAGCAGCCACACCGCGCCGGCCGCGAGCAGGAAGCACAGCAGGGTGGGCAGCGGGCGGGTGAAGTTCTGCGTCGGCCTGATGCTCTGCGACCAGGCCACCTCGACCAGCCCGGCGAGCACCAGGTACACCCAGCTCACTGCGCCGCCACCGCCCTGATGCGGAGCCTGGCGGCCTGGAGCGAGCGGTCGTGCTCGTCGCGCAGGTGGGCCAGCGCCGGGTCGATCCGGGCGTTGGCCAGTTCGGCGTGCACGAAGACGACGTCCTCGACGGCGAAGTGCCCCTTGAAGAAGTCGCGCAGGTAGCGCTCGTGGTGGTCGAACGGCTCGCGGGGCGTGCCCGGACCGTACGCGCCGCCGCGGGCGCCGATCACCACGAACCGCCGCCCGGCCAGCGACATGCGGGGGAAGGTCACCTGGTCCAGCCAGGCCTTCAGGGCGGACGGGATCGAGAAGTTGTACATCGGCGTGCCGATCAGCACCACGTCGGCGGCCACCAGTTCCTCCAGCAGCGGCTCGACGGTCTTCCACGCCTCCCGCTGGGCGGGGGTGCGCACGGCCTCCCGGTAGCGGGCGATGTCGGTGATGCCGTGGGCGAGCACGTGGTCGCACAGTTCGGTCCACGCCTCGCCGATGTGCGGCACGGGGTCGGCGGCCAGGTCGCGGTAGGTGTAGCCGGCTCCCGGGCGGGCGGCGCGCCAGGTCTCGGCGAACTCGCGGGACAGGGCGCGGGACAGCGACGCGCGGCGGGCGCTGGCGTCCAGGTGCAGCAGGTGGGTCACGGGGTTCCTCCGTCCCGATCAAAGCGGACACTGTGTCCGCTTAAACGGTACGGGATAAGCGGACACTGTGTCCAGATAGACTCGGGGTCATGGAACGAGCCGACGCCGCGCGCAACCGCGCCAAGATCCTGGCCGCCGCCGGCCGGCTGTTCGCCGAGCGCGGCGCGCCGAACGTCACCATGGACGACATCGCGCGCGCCGCCGGGGTCGGCCGCGGCACCCTCTACCGGCGGTTCCCCGACCGGGCCTCGATCGCCGTCGCGCTGCTGGACGAGCACGAACGCGCGTTGCAGGAAAGGCTGCTGCGCGGCGATCCCCCGCTGGGGCCGGGAGCCCCGCCCGCCGACCGGCTGGCCGCCTTCTACGCCGCCATGGTGGAACTGCTGGAGGACCACGCCCACCTGGTCCTCGGCGCCGAGACCGGCCGGTCGCGCTTCGAGGTCGGCGCCTACGGGTTCTGGCGGGCGCACGTCCGCGCCCTGCTGACCGCCGCCGCCGTCCCCGAGCCGGACGCCCTGGTCGACGTGCTGCTGGCGCCGCTGGACCCCGAGGTGTACGGCTACCAGCGGCGGGACCGGGGCCTGACGCCGGCGCAGATCACCGCCGCGCTGACCCGCCTGGCCCGCGGCACGCTGTCCTGAACCCTCCCGGATCGGGTGCGTTCGCCCTGGATGTTGACAGGTTGCATGTTACGTACCACACTCGGCCGAAGTGCCGTGGTCTTGTCGGGGAGGCAGCGCGATGGGCAAGCCGGTCCAGCCCGAGACGATCTTCACCTACGGTTCGCCCGCGCTGAAGTTCGGCGCCGGGGCGGCCGAGGAGATCGGATACGACCTGTCCCGGCTCGGAGTGCGCCGGGTGCTGGTGGTGACCGATCCCGGGGTGGCCGCCACCGGGCATCCGCAGCGGATCGCCGACCGGATGGCCGGGTACGGCGTCGAGGCCCGCGTCTACGACGGCGTACGGGTCGAGCCCACCGACAAGAGCATGAACCAGGCCATCGACCACGCCCAGGGATCCGGGCCGTGGGACGCGTTCGTGGCGGTCGGCGGCGGGTCCAGCATCGACACCGCCAAGGCGATCAACCTGCTGCTCACCAACCCCGGCGGGCTGATGGACTACGTCAACGCGCCGGTGGGGGCCGCGCAGGCGCCGACCCAGCCGCTCAAGCCGCTGGTCGCCGTTCCCACCACCACCGGGACGGGCGCGGAGAGCACCACGATCTGCGTGCTGGACGTGCTGTCGCTCAAGGTCAAGACCGGGATCAGCCACGCCTGGCTGCGCCCGACCATGGCGGTGGTGGACCCGGAGCTGACGGTCACCCAGCCGCCGGAGGTGACCGCCTGCGCGGGGATGGACATCCTGTGCCACGCGCTGGAGAGCTACACCGCCCGCTGGTACGCCGACTACGAGCGCAAGGCCCCCGAGCAGCGGGTCCCCTACTGCGGCTCCAACCCGATCTCCGACATGTGGTCCGAGCAGGCGCTGCGGCTGCTGTCCCGCTCGTTCCGCACGGCCGTGCGCGACCCCGAGGACCTGGAGGCCCGCACCGAGATGGCGCTGGCCGCCACGATGGCCGGGCTGGGGTTCGGGAACGCCGGCGTCCACATCCCGCACGCCAACGCGTACCCGATCGCCGGGCGCGTGAAGGACTTCCGCCCGGCGGGCTACCCCGACGGCGAGCCGCTGGTGCCGCACGGGATGTCGGTGGCGCTGACGGCCCCGGAGGCGTTCCGCTTCACCTTCTCCGCCGCCCCCGACCGGCACGTGCGGGCCGCCGAGCTGCTGGACCCGGCGATGCCCCGGCCCGGCGACCCGGCCGAGCACCTGCCGAACGCCCTGATGCGGCTGATGCGCGACATCGGCATCCCCAACGGCGTCGGCGGCGTCGGCTACACCCGCGAGGACGTCCCCGCCCTGGTGGAGGGCGCGATCAAGCAGCAGCGCCTGCTGGCCACCGCGCCCCGCGAGGTCACCGAGGACGACCTCGAAGGCATCTTCACCCGTTCCCTGTCCCTGTGGTGAACGCCGACCGCACGCCCGAGGAGATCGCCGGCGCGCTGCGGCGGGCGGGACTGGCCGAGACCGACGTGTCCACGCGGCGGCGGGCCGAGTACTCCGCGGACGCCTCGCTGTACCGGGTGGTGCCGCAGGTCGTGGCGTTCCCCCGGACTGCCGACGAGGTGGTCGCGGCGCTGGAGACGTGCCGGTCGCTGGGCGTTCCGCTGACGGCCCGCGGCGCGGGGACCTCGATCGCGGGGAACGCCGTCGGCCCGGGGGTGGTGCTGGACTTCTCGCGGCACATGCGGCGGATCGTCGAGGTCGATCCGGAGGCGGCGACGGCGACGGTCGAGCCGGGGGTGATCCTGGACGACCTGCAGCGGGCGGCGGGGCGGCACGGGCTGCGGTTCGGGCCCGATCCGTCCACGCACAGCCGGTGCACGATCGGCGGGATGATCGGCAACAACGCGTGCGGGTCGCGGGCGCTGGGGTTCGGGCGGACCAGCGACAACGTGGCGGCCCTGGACGTGATCGCCGGAACGGGCGAACGGCTGGACCTGCGGCACGGGGCCGACGCCAAGTCCTCGGCCACGCTGGGCGCGCTGGCCGAGGTCGTGCACGGCGGGCTGGCGACGATCCGGACGGAGCTGGGCCGGTTCGGGCGGCAGATCTCCGGCTACTCGCTGGAGCACCTGCTGCCGGAACGGGGCTTCGACCCGGCGCGGGCGTTCGTGGGCAGCGAGGGCACCTGGGGGGTGCTGCTGGAGGCGACCGTCAGGCTGGTGCCCGTTCCGCGGCGGCCGGTGCTGGTGGTGCTGGGCTATCCGGACATGGCGGCGGCGGCGGACGCGGTGGCGCGGGTGCTGCCGCACCGGCCGATCGCCGCCGAGGGGCTGGACGCCCGGATCGTGGAGGTCGTGCGGCGGCTGCGGGGGGCCTCGGCCGTTCCGGAGCTGCCGCGCGGGGGCGGCTGGCTGTTCGTGGAGCTGCCCGAGGGCGATCCGGCGGCGCTGGTGGCGGACGCGGACGCGCTCGGCCACCGGATCGTCCGCGACCCGGCGGAGGCGGCGACGCTGTGGCGGATCCGGGAGGACGGCGCGGGGCTGGCGGCCCGGTCGCGCGGCGGGCGCTCCTCGCACGCCGGGTGGGAGGACGCGGCCGTCCCGCCCGAACGGCTCGGTGACTACCTGCGGGACTTCGAGGCCCTGATGGCCGAACGGGGCCTGTCCGGGACGCCGTACGGGCACTTCGGCGACGGGTGCGTGCACGTGCGGATCGACTTCCCGCTGCACCGGCCGGGCGGGGTGAAGGTCTTCCGCGACTTCCTGGTGGACGCGGCCGAGCTGGTGGCCGGGTACGGCGGATCGATGTCCGGGGAGCACGGCGACGGCCGGGCGCGCGGCGAGCTGCTGCCGCTGATGTACTCACCGGCCGCGTTGCGCCTGTTCGAGCGGGTCAAGGGGGTCTTCGACCCTGACGACGTGCTCAACCCCGGGGTGTTGGTGCGGCCCCGCCCGGTGGACGCCGACCTGCGGGTGCCCGCCGCGTCGCCGCTGCGGCGAGGATTGGCGTTCGCCTACCACGACGACGGCGGCGACTTCACCAACGCCGTGCACCGCTGCACCGGGGTGGGCAAGTGCCGCGCCGACCTGACCGGCACCGGCGGCGTGATGTGCCCGTCGTACCTGGCCACCCGGGACGAGAAGGACTCCACACGGGGCCGCGCCCGGGTGCTGCAGGAGATGGCGAACGGCTCCCTGGTGCGCGGCTGGCGGTCCCGCGAGGTGCACGAGGTGCTGGACCTGTGCCTGGCCTGCAAGGGCTGCTCGTCGGACTGCCCGACCGGGGTGGACATGGCCACCTACAAGGCCGAGGTGCTCTACCAGACGTACCGGCGCCGTCTCCGCCCCATGTCGCACTACGTGCTGGGCGGCCTGCCCCGCCTGGCGCGGCTGGCCTCCCGCGCGCCGGGCCTGGCCAACCGCCTGCTGTCGAGCCCGCTGGCGGGTGCGGGCAAGCGCCTGGCCGGTGTGGACGCCCGCCGCGACCTGCCGTCGTTCGCCGATCGCACGTTCCGGGACTGGTTCTCGGCGCGCCCGGTGACGGCCGGTGATCCGGTGGTCCTGTGGGTCGACACGTTCACCGACCACTTCACCCCCCACGTGGGGGTCGCGGCGGTGCGGGTGTTGGAGAACGCCGGGTTCTCCGTGCGGATCCCCGATCCGGGCCTGTGCTGCGGCCTGACCTACATCTCCACCGGCCGCCTGGACACCGCCCGCCGTCTGCTCCGCCGTTCCGTCACCGCCCTGACCCCGCATGCGGAGGCCGGCACCCCGATCGTCGGCCTGGAGCCCTCGTGCACGGCCGTGTTCCGTTCCGACGCCCCGGAGCTACTGGGCGGCGCTCCGGTCCCCCGTGTCCGGACCCTCGCCGAACTCCTGCTCGACCGGGACGGCTGGGAGCCCCCCGACCTCTCCGACGTGACCGCCGTGGCGCAACCCCACTGCCACCACCACGCCGTCATGACCTGGAACGCCGACCGTGCTCTGCTGGAACGCTCCGGCGCCACGGTCCGGGCGGTGGGCGGCTGCTGCGGCCTGGCCGGCAACTTCGGCGCCGAACGCGGCCACTACGAGGTCAGCGTCGCCGTGGCCGAGACCGCCCTCCTCCCCGCCGTACGAGCCGCAGGCCCCGAGGCGACCGTCCTCGCCGACGGCTTCTCCTGCCGCACCCAGTTGGCCGCCCTGGGCGACCGCCAAGCCGTACACCTGGCCGAACTCCTGGCCACCGCAACGTAAGAGGACCCCTCGTTGCGCCAGATCACCGGAACGACCAACCTCAACCGCCAGGTGGCCGAGGCCCTGCGCGAGGCCATCCACACCGGCGAGTTGCGCCCCGGCGAGCTCTACTCGGTCACCCGCCTGGCCGAGACCCTGGGCATCTCCCGCACCCCCGTACGCGAGGCCCTGCTGACCCTCGCCGACACCGGCCTGGTCCGCATCGAACGCAACCGCGGCTTCCGCGTCGTACGCCGCAACCCCCGCCACATAGCCGAGGTCTTCCACCTGCGCCTGCTGCTGGAGGTCCCCGCCACCCGCTTGGCCGCCACCGCCGTCACCCCGGACCTGCTGAACGCCCTCCGGTCCGAACTGACGGCCATGCAGGACGCCGCCCAGGCCCACGACGAACCCCGCTTCATGCACCACGACCGCCGCTTCCACGCCCTGATCCTGGAGACCGCGGGCAACTCCCTCCTCACCAACACGGTCGCCACCCTCCGCGACACCATCACGACGGTGGGCGCCTCAACCGCCGATCAGACCCGCTCCCTGTCCGACATAGCCGCCGAACACACCCCCATCCTGCGCGCCTTGGAGGCCGCCGACCCCGAAGCCGCCGCCCAGGCCATGCGCCACCACATCACCCACACCGGCGAACTACTGGTGGCCCAGACCGCCGCCGAAAACGCCGAACCCGTCTCCGAGCCCGACACCGCCCTCCTCCACAACACCCACCCCTGATCCGTGCGGCATCTCGGCCGGACGTCAGAACTCGTCGAGCCCGCCGACCTGGCCGATGGTGAAGATGTGGCGGTTCGCCGAGCAGATCGTCTCGAGGGTGTGGATCGGCGTTCCCTCACTGGAGTAGGAGGCGCGGAGCACCTGGACGACCCACTCGCCCGGGTCCAGTTCCAGGGTGTCGGCCTCGAAGCGGGTCGCCGGCCGGGCGGTCAGGGTCTCCTCCGCATGCCCGAAGGTGTGGCCGAGGGCATGGATCGCCGCCTGCAGCGAGGGCTTGACGAACTCCGGCTCGGCGATGCGCGTCTCCCCGAACAGATCCTTGCGGAAGAACGAGGTGGCGATGCGGACGGGCACGCCGTTGGCGGTCATCATCTTCCGCCGCGCGATGACCTCCGTACCCGGCTCCACGCGCAGGCAGGCGGCGATGTGCTCGGCCGCTTCCTCAGGGCCGACGTAGAGCATCTTGCGATCTGGAGTGATGCCCTGCCGTTCGGCCTCCACAAGGAACAACGAAACCGAACCACGTGTGGCCGGATCGGTGGGCAGGGCCCGCTGCACGATGACCGGCGGCCGTGAACTCGCCGGCGGCACCGGAGCCTTGGCCACCGGCCCTTTGCGCATCTGCGAGACACGCCCCGGCGTGACGCCGAGCGCCTTGGCGATCTCCTCCAGGGTATGCCCGGCCTCCCGCGCCTCCGCGATGGCCCCACGCCGAATACGAGCGGCCTCCTCGGCGATGCCCTGCTGTTCGGTCATCGCACGAGTGATCACCCGCGCCCTCTCAATCGGATCCGCAATGGCCGCTATGTCACGAAGCATCCGCAAGTCCACAGGTGAAGTCTCCAGCTTCCGCAACGCGGAGTCCCCCGTCATGCCTAAGCGGGCAGGGCGAAGGAACCCCGCGGTCATTCCCGGCGGCCCGCCACCGGCGGTCCGTCCGGCCCGTGGGTCGGGTGCGGCCACCTCGCCGACTCGTCGCGTTCCAGGCGGGAGACCTCCTCCATGCGGTCGGAGGGGATGACGACCTGGGTGACCTCCAGCGCGTTCTCGTCCTTGGCCGAGTAGCCGATGCGGACGATCTCCCAAACCGGCAGCGACACCGGGATCTGGAGCAGCGCGGCCTCTTCCTGGTCGGGCATCCGGGCGCGGCGGCGTTCCATCCACTCGATCGGACCGTGCCCGGCCTCCTCCAGCCGGTCGAGCCATGCGCCCGGCCCGGTGCCGTACGGCTCCCTGACCAGCGGCGCGTCGGCGACGCCGCGCGGGTGGATCCACGTCGTGCTGATCTGAAACGGTGGTTCGCCCGGCGGCCCCGTGACCCTGCGGCGGCGCAGAACGGTCGCGCCCACCTTGACGTTGAGCATGTGCGCCAGCCGCGCGTCCGTCATGGGCTCCTCGGCGACGGTGGGCTCGACATGGTGGACCCACAGCTCGTCGCCCTGCGCGGCCGGGAAGCTGTAGCCGCCGATGGCGGGCTTACCGTCCACGACGTGCCGCGAGTTCCGGCGCACCAGGTTGGTGCGCAGGATCACCCGGCGCTTGTCCGGCCGGACGATCGTCCCGCGCCGGGGCACGGCCCACAGCCTGCCCTCGTCCTCCAGAACGCTGATGGCGCGCGCCACGGCATTGCGAGAGGCGCCGTACTCCTGGGCGAGGTCGGCGTGCCGGGGCAGGGTCTCACCCGGCCCCCACTCCCCGTCCTGGATCCGTTTGCGCAGGCTGTCGGCGATCTCTCGATACCGAGTCGACGCCACAGACTTCCACCCCTCCAGATTTGTTGAAGCATATTGACAGCGGGCAGTGTACCGGCCACCATGATGGCGCGATTTGTTGAAGCAAATCGTGGCGGAGTCGGTTCCAAGCCCACAGTAGTCACCAGCACATCTGGGGCTAACCCCCTGGGGGCAGGTCCGGCGGTCGCTCCCAACTCCATGCACCGATGAGGCCGGACAACTGATGCACTGTCAAGATCCGCCGCCCATGGAAGGCGGACTCGGCGTGGCTCCCGGCCGAAACAAGGAGATCAAACGGATGGTGAGGGCGCGGGTGGAGAGTACGGAACGCGGCCCGGCGGGGCAGTGGCGGGCGGGTGGAGAGCTGACGCGCACGCGGATGCGGCTGCTGGGCGAGCTGGCGATGGCGCTGCGGGAGCTGAAGCGGGGCGCCACGCTGGTCGTGGCTCCCAACGGCGATCCCGTTCTGATGGTGCGGACCCGGCTGGGGCTGCGGGTCATGGGAGTGGTGGTGGTCCAGGACGGCGACGGCTTCGCCTACCTGTGGGACGGGACGTGCCGGTGTGCGATCAGGGACGAGGGGTCGCCTTCCGTGGCGGCGGTGATGATCGCCGAGGTGGAACGGTGATCACGGCGGCCCTGCTGGCGTCCGCCGGGGCTCTGGCGCAGGTCCGTTCCCTGGAGCTGGTCCGGTTCCCCGCCGGTGACGGCGCACCGGACGCACAGGTGAACGTACGGGAGGTGCGCGCGTACCTGCGCCGGAAGCTGGAAGCCGCCGAGGTCGACTCGGGCGACGTGGAGCTGATGGCCACCGAGGTCGTGACGAACGCCGTCCGGCACACGGCCAGCGGCCGGCCGGGCGGCCACGTGTGGATGGCGGTGATCGCCACGGCCGGGCGGCTGCGCATCGAGGTCACCGACCAGGGCGGGGCGACGACCCGGCCGGCGATCCCGTCGTACGCCATGCTCGGTGGCCGAGGGCTGCTCATCGTGGAGCGGATGTCGGACCGGTGGGGCTGGGATCGTGACGACGCAGGGCGTACGACCGTCTGGTTCGAAGTGCTCCGCAGCCCTCGGAGCACGAACGGGCCGGAACCGCACCAGGGAGCGAACCGATGAACGAGCCTCGGGCCGTTCGTCCAGGATGCGACCGAGATAGCCTCATATCGGGTGTGGTTCGACCTCATCGGAGATGTCGCGCTGCCCAAGGACGCATCGTTGCGCCTGCTCACCGAAACGATGGAGCGGTTCTCATGATCACCTGGCGGAAGTCCAGCCACAGCGGTAGCACATCGACGCAGTCCGACTGCGTTGAGCTTGCGCGGCTCGGCGAAGGCATCGGCGTGCGGGACAGCAAGACTCCGGAGCGCGGGCACCTCCACCTGTCCACCGAAGGCTTCGCGACGCTCATCGCCCGCGTGAAGCGGAACGAACTGAGCATCTGACCCGGCGGAACCCCAGCGAGCCCCGGCCGCACGCCGGGGCTCTGCCATCTCTGGACCAGGGAAGAGACCCCTGGCAGACGGCCGGTGCGGCGTGCTCTGTTGCGCGCCGCAGGAACCGATCAGCCCATTCTTCTGCGGGCGATCTCGTAGAGGGCGATGCCGGTGGCGACGCCGGCGTTGAGGGACTCGGCGTGGCCGGGCATCGGGATGCCGGCGAGGAGGTCGCAGGTCTCGGCGACCAGGCGGCCCAGGCCCTTGCCCTCGGAGCCGACGACCAGGACGAAGGGGCCGGTGGCCAGTTCGAGGTCGGCGACGGTGACGTCGCCGCGGGCGTCCAGGCCGGCGACGAAGCAGCCGGCCTGCTGGTAGGCCTTGAGCTGGCGGGCCAGGTTGGTGGTCTGGGCGACGGGGACGGTGGCCAGGGTGCCGGCGGAGGCCTTCCAGGTGCCGGCGGTGACGCCGGCGGCGCGGCGTTCGGGGACGACGACGCCGTGCGCGCCGAACGCGGCGGCGGAGCGCACCACCGCGCCGAGGTTGCGCGGGTCGGTGATGCCGTCGCAGGCAACGATCAGCGGCGGGGTGCCGCGTTCCAGCAGGTCGTCGGGGTGGGCGTAGCGGTACGGGCGGACCTGCAGGGCGATGCCCTGGTGGACGGCGCCGTCGGTCATCCGGTCCAGCTCGCCCTTGCCGGCCTGCAGCAGCGGGATGTTGCGGTCGCCGGCGAGCGTGACGGCCTCACGGATGCGCTCGTCGGTGTCGGACATCACGTACAGGGCGGTGCCGGGGACACCCGCGCGCAGCGCCTCCACGACCGGGTTGCGGCCGATCACGAGTTCGGGGGCCTCGGCCCCGCCCGCCCGGCGCGCCCCCGCAGGGCGGCCGGTGCCGGCCGGCTCCGCGGGGCGGGCGCTGCGCGGCCCGATGGTGCGGGTGCCGGTGCGGGCCGCGTTCTTGGCGGCGCGGGCGGCCTGGCGCTTGCCGTGCCAGTGCCGGTCCTCGGCCTTGGGGGTGTAGCTGGGCCCCTTCTTGCGGCGCTTGGCCATGCCGTCGTTCCTCCGAATCCCCTGGGACATGCCGGGGCGGCGAGAGCAGATGGCGGCCCCTTGCGGCGAGCCCCTCATTTTACGCGGCGGGCCGCGACACTCCGGACGGTCAGGACCGCTTGAGCTCCCAGCGGGGGCCGTGCGGGGTGTCCTCCACGACGATCCCGGCCGCGGTCAGGCCGTCGCGGATCTCGTCGGCGGCCGCGTAGTCCTTGCGGGCCCGCGCCGCCTGCCGCTGCTCCAGCGCCACCTTGACCAGGGCGTCCACCACCGGGCGCAGGTCGTCGCCGCCCCCGGCGGCCGTCCACGGCTCGGCCAGCGGGTCCAGCCCCAGCGTGGCGGCCATCGCCCGCACCTGCGCCAGCCGCCGGGTCACCTCGGCCTCGTCGCCCGAGGCCAGCGCGCTGTTGCCGTCGCGCACGGTCTCGTGCAGCACCGCCAGCGCCTGCGGAACGCCCAGGTCGTCGTTCATCGCGGCGGTGAACGCCTCCGGCAGCTCCCCGTCCGGGTCCCCGGCCCCCACGATCTCGGCGGCGCGGGTGACGAACCCCTCGATGCGCTGGTACGCCGAGACCGCCTCGGCCAGCGCCGCGTCGGTGTAGTCCATCAGCGACCGGTAGTGCGCCGACGCCAGGTAGTAGCGCACCTCCGCCGGGCGGGCCCGGTCCAGCAGGTCGTTCAGGGTGACCACGTTCCCGACGGACTTGCTCATCTTCACGCCGTCCACGGTGAGCAGCCCGTTGTGCAGCCAGTACCGGGCGAACCCGTCCCCGGCCGCCCGCGACTGGGCCAGCTCGTTCTCGTGGTGCGGGAAGATCAGGTCGACGCCGCCGCCGTGGATGTCGAACTCCGGCCCCAGGTACTTGGTGGCCATCGCCGAGCACTCCAGGTGCCAGCCGGGACGGCCCTCGCCCCACGGGGTCTCCCAGCTCGGCTCGCCCGGCTTGGCGCCCTTCCACAGGGCGAAGTCGCGCGGGTCGCGCTTGGCGTCCTCGTTGGGCGTGTCGCCGGCCGGGCGCATGTTGTCCAGCCGCTGGTTGGACAGCGCCCCGTAGCGGTCGGCCCAGGACGCCACGTCGAAGTACACGTCCCCGCCGGCGGCGTAGGCGTGGCCCGCCTCGATCAGCCGGCGGATCAGCACGATCATCTCGGGCACGTGCCCGGTGGCGCGCGGCTCCACCGTCGGCGGCAGGCAGCCCAGCAGGTCGTAGCCGCGGGCGAAGACCCGCTGGTTGGCCTCGGCCACCGCGAACCAGGGGACGCCGCGTTCGGCCGCGACCGCGATGATCTTGTCGTCCACATCGGTGATGTTGCGGACGAACGTCACCTCGTACCCGCTGCGGCGCAGCCAGCGCAGCAGCACGTCGTAGATCACGCCGGACCGCAGGTGCCCGATGTGCGGTGCGGCCTGCGGGGTGGCGCCGCACACGTACATCCCCACCCGGCCCTCTTCCAGGGGCTCGAACGGGCGGACGGTGCGGGTGCCGGTGTCGTAGAGATGCAGGCTCACGGTGTCAAGGTTATTGGATCGCCGAACGGCGGCGGCTGCGATTTCAGGCGCGCGCCCCGCGGGCGCCGGCGCGCTCGGCGCGCGACCGCAGCCGCCGGCAGATCTCGACGAGCACCGCCGCGTTCGGCACCCGGTCCAGCGGCACCGTCATGACCTGCGGGGCGTCGGCCCGCCGCACCGTCACCTCGCCGCCGCCGGCGGCCACCGACCGGACCGCCCGCCACGGCACGCGCTCGCCGTTCAGCACGATCCCCTCCCGGTCGACGGCGAACGGCCCGAACACCACCGTCGCACCGCCCTCGACCGCGGCGAGCTGCACCGGCAGCACCCGGCGTCCGACCTCGGCGACCAGCACCTCCCCCAGGTCGCGCACCCCGGGCAGCTCGTCGCCGAGCACGAACCCGCCGCCCTCGGCGTCGGTCACCCGATACCGCCAAGGGGGCCGCCGCCCCGGCGTCCGCCGCACCCCGGCCGTGGTCACGCCGCGCATCTCGTCCCAGCGGCAGGCGTGCGTCCCCCGCCGGGTGACGCGGACCAGGCCGTTCTCGAACGCGTACACCACCAGCCCCCAGCCGCGCAGCGCGCCGCCGTGCAGGATCCACCACACCGCGCCGAGGTAGCCGAACGCCAGGAGCACGCCCAGAGCGCCCAGCCAGCGCGGCCCCACGATCAGGTAGTAGAACGCCGACCACACCGACAGCACGCCCACCGGACCGAGCAACGCCATCCACACGACCGTCCGGCGGAAGTCGTCACGGGCGTCGAAGGTCCGGATCGGGGCGCCGAGACCGTGTTCCCGGGCAAGCGTCGTCACGTGTTCAGGCAATGGCACAAGGTGACGCCTACCCGTCCGGGACTGGACGAATCACCTCATCCGGGCGGAAGTCACCGCGGTGTCACGACAGCCGGGCCCAGCTCCAGGCGTACTCGGGGTCCTCGCAGCGGGCGGCGGCCGGGCCCAGCAGCAGCGGCCGGAACGTGTCGATCATGACCGCGGTCTCGCTGGTCGTGGTGTGGCCGGCGCGGACCGCCTCGATCACCGCCTCGACCGCGCCGGGCGCGGGACCGTGGGTGAACCCGGCCGGGTGCAGCGAGATCGAGCCGACGCCGATCCCCGAGCCCCTGCGCGCCGAGTAGTCGCCGGCGGCGTAGAGCATGAACTCGTCGCTGTCGACGTTGTGGTGGTTGTACGGGATCGGGACGGCCTCCTCGTGGAAGTCCAGCGGGCGCGGGCAGAACGAGCAGATCACGAAGTTCGGCCCCTCGAACGTCTGGTGCACCGGCGGCGGGGCGTGCGTCCGCTTCACGATGGGCTCGAAGTCCTCGATGTTGAACGCGTACGGGTACAGGTAGCCGTCCCAGCCCACCACGTCGAACGGATGGTGCAGGTAGGTCAGCCGGCTCAGCCCGCCCCGCGTCCGCACCACCACCGGCACCTCGCCGCCGTCCACCAGCAGCGGCTCGGTGGGCGCCCGCAGGTCCCGTTCGCTGTAGGGGGCGTGCTCGAGGAACTGCCCGTACTGGGACAGGTAGCGACGCGGCGGCCGGACATGCCCGCGCGCCTCGACCACCAGCGCCCGCAGCGGCTCCCCCGGGGCCGGGACCCAGCGGTGGACGGTCCCGGTCGGGATCACCACGTAGTCGCCGGCGCCCACGTCCAGCGCCCCGTACGTGGACTCGAACCTGGCCCCGCCGGTCTGCAGGTAGACGACCTCGTCCCCCACCGAGTTGCGGTACAGCTCGGTCGGCCCCGCGTCCGCCTCCGAGACCACGAACGAGATCCGCACGTCGTCGTTGCCCACCAGCACCTGGCGCCCGAACACCAGGTCGCCGCCGGCCGGCAGGTCCTGCGTGCGGAACGCCCTGGGCCGCAACGGGTGGTTGGGCTGCAACGCCCCGCCCGCCGCGCCCTCGTCGACCTCCTCGCTCTTGGTGATCGCCGTGGGCGCGTACCGGTGGTAGAGCAGCGACGAGTCGGAGGAGAACCCCTCCTCCCCCATCAGCTCCTCGGCGTACAACCCCCCGTCCGGCCGCCGGAACTGCACATGACGCTTCCGGGGAACCTCCCCCACGACCCTGTAATAAGGCATGACCTGCCTCCGGCGCTCGCTCGCGCTTATGGCCGCGCCTCCGGCGCGGCGGCTCGCGAGCCCGGGTACGCGTGGCCGTTCGTCGTGACCGCGCGGGCTCGCTCGCGGTGGTCTTCATACCCAGATGTGCGGGGTCTCGGCCCTGTGTCAGCGAGGTGTTCGCGGAGGTTCTTCGTTCTGTCTGAGCGGTCGTGTTGCGTGTCGTCGGGATGGAGGGGGTGATCGCCAGCAAGATAGGAATGACCGTTGGCAGGGTTGGTCAGATGAACGTCGTGAGTCCGCTCACCGCCCCCGAGATGAGAGCGATGGCCTCCGAAGACAGCAGTGCGGCGCCGACTGCGGACGGCGCCGGGTCCGGGTCCGGTTCCGTGCCGCCGCCGGCCGCCGGGCGGACGCAGCATCGGCTGATGACGGTGGCGGCCGGGCTGGGCGTGGTGGTGCTCGCGGGCGCCACGTTCGTGCTCACCTACGACGACCTGCGGGCGCTGGCGCTGGCGGGCGGGGCCGCGCGGCGGTGGGCGCCGGCGTACCCGGTCATGGTGGACGTCCTGCTCACGGTGATCGTGGTGGCGCTGGCGGCGGCGCGGAACGCGCGCTGGTGGTCGCGGTGGCCGCGGTGGGCGCTGCTGTTCTTGGTGCTGGGCGGGACGGCGGCGGCCAGCGTCCAGCGGGCGGTGCGCGGGTACGAGCCGCTGCCGGACGAGACGCTGCGGGCGGGTGTCGCGGTCGCGCCGTACGTGATGCTGGTCATCGTGGTGTGGCTGTGGCTGGCGATGTTCCGGCAGCTCCACCGGTCGCCGTCGCGGGCCGCGGCGGCCCCCGTCGCACCGGACGTTCCGGCCGCCGAGTCCGCCGAGACCGCCGAGGCCCCACCGGCTCCGCAGGACGGGCCGCCGCCCGAGCTGCCGGCGACGCGGCCCGACTCCGCGTGGCTGTTCGACGACGAGGACGACCACGACGAGCCGGAGGTGCCGCGGCAGGCTGCCGTTCCTCCGCTGGAGGACGCGGACCCGGCGGTGCCGCCGCTCGACCTGCCCGAACGGTACGACGGCCTTCCCGGGGACACCGGGCCCGCGTTCGAGTCGCCGGAGCCGCTGCACGAGCCGGACTCGGCGTTCGACCAGCCGGGCGACGACGACGCCGAGCCCGTGTTCGCCGCCGACGTCGACGACGACCCCACCCCGCCGGCCGGATACCCGTCGCTGCTGCCCACCGACGTCGAGCTGGTGCGCGGCGGGGCGCGGCCCGAGGTCAAGCCCGCCGCCACCACCCGGCCCGACATCGTGATGCCGGACCCCGAGGAGCTCGCGCAGGCCGCGCACGCCGCGCAGGCCGCGCAGGACGATGACGGCGAGCCCGGGGAGGACCGCGCCGAGGACCCGGACGGCGGCGACCGGGTGCCGTTCCACGACGAGCTGATCGACGAGGACCGCGAGCTGCCGCCGCCGTCGGGGAGCCTGCGCAGCTCGCCCACCCCGCCGCGGGACTGACGCGGGACCAACGCGCGGCTGACCGGGACCGGCCGCCGATATGGCCTCCCGGCACGTGGCGGAACGGCCGATGCCGGGTACTCCAACGGGCGTGAAGCCGCTCTTCGCCCGGATCGTCGACGACGCCGCGCTGTTCCCCCCGGCGCGCGCCGCGATGGACGACGCGCTGCGCGACCACCGGGCGGCGGAGGGGGACCCGCTGGTGGGCCGGTTCCTGTGCCCGGCGTCGCGGCTGGCGGAGCTGCGCCGCCATCTGGTGCCCGAGGACCTGATCGACCTGGTGGTCATCGCCGACACCGGGCTGGAGGGGCTGCCGGAGGCCCTGGAGACGGCCCGGCGGGAGCCCCGGGTGCGGCTGTGCGGGCTGGAGATCGCCCCCGACCCGGACGCCGACCAGGCCCGGGCCGCCGCCGTGATGATCGCCCGGCTGCCCGACGGGATCGGCTGTCACATCGAGGTACGGCAGACCACCGGCTGGCGGGAGACGCTGGACCGGCTGGCCGCCGCCCGCTCCCGGGGCCTGCCGCTGGGCGCCAAGCTCCGCACCGGCGGCCGGGCCGACGCGCCCCCGGGCGGCGAGTACGGGCCGTCCCCCGGCGAGGTGGCGGCGTTCCTGGCGGCCTGCGCCGAACGCGGGCTGCCGGTCAAGTGCACCGCGGGCCTGCACCACGCCGTACGGCACGTCGATCCCGGCAGCGGGCTGGTCCACCACGGGTTCCTCAACCTGGTGGTCGCGGCCTGCCGCTGCGTCACCGGGCGGGGCGCGCTCGAGGAGGCGGTGGCCGCCACCGACGCCCGGACGCTGGCCGAGGAGGCGGCGGGCGTCGACGAGACCACCGCGCGGGCCGCCCGGGACCTGCTGGTGGCGTTCGGCTCCTGCGATGTCCACACCCCCCGCGCCGACCTGATCGAATTGGGTCTGGCGGGGAAAGAAGCAGGTCATGACCGACGAACCATGGGTGCCCGTGCCCGCCGGTAGCGGGTTCGGCATCGAGAACCTGCCGTACGGGGTGTTCGCCCGGCCGGGCGAGCTGCCCCGCGTCGGCGTGGCCGTCGGCGAGGCGGTGCTGGACCTGGCCGGGCTGGCCGCGGCCGGGCTGCTGGACGACCGGCGCTGGTTCGCCTCCGGCTCGCTGAACGGGTTCATGGCGGCCGGCCGCACCGCCTGGCTGGCCGCCCGCGCCCGCATCACCCAGTTGCTCACCGACCCGGCGCACCGGTCGCAGGTGGAGCCGCACCTGATCCCGCTGCCGCAGGTGGAGCTGCTGCGGCCGATCGAGGTGGCCGACTTCGTGGACTTCTACTCCTCCATCCACCACGCGGCCAACGTCGGCCAGATGTTCCGCCCGCACGCCAACCCGCTGGCGCCGAACTGGCGGCGGATGCCGGTCGCCTACCACGGCCGCGCCGGAACGGTCTACGTCTCCGGCACCCCGATCTTCCGCCCCTGGGGGCAGCGCCGCGAGGAGCACGAGCTCGAACCCACCCACGGCCCCTCCCGCCGCCTGGACTTCGAGGCCGAGGTCGGCTTCGTGGCGGGCGTCCCCTCCGCCCCCGGCCACCCGCTGCCGCCCGCGGCGTTCCGCGACCACGTCTTCGGCTTCCTGCTGGTGAACGACTGGAGCGCCCGCGACATCCAGATGTGGGAGTCCCGGCCGCTCGGCCCGTTCCTGGGCAAGTCGTTCGCCACGTCGATCTCCCCGTGGGTGGTCCCCGTCGACGCGCTCGAGGCCGCCCGCGTCACCCCGCCGGCCCAGGACCCGCCGGTGCTGCCCTACCTGCGCCACGACGAGCCGTGGGGCCTCGACATCACCCTGGAGGTCGAGCTCAACGGCCACGTCATCGCGCGCCCGCCGTTCGCCTCGATGTACTGGACCCCGCCGCAGCAACTGGCCCACGCCACCGTCAACGGCGCCCCGCTCCGCACCGGCGACCTCTTCGCCTCCGGCACCGTCTCCGGCGCCGAACCCACCGAACGCGGCTGTCTCCTGGAGCTCACCTGGAACGGCACCGAGGACCTCGTCCTGCCCGACGGCACCACCCGCACCTTCCTGGAGGACGGCGACACCCTCACCATCCGCGCCCACGCCCCCACCGCCACCGGAGCCCGCCTCACCCTGGGCGAGGTCACCGGCACCATCCACCCCTCCCCCGCGGCCCCCGCCCCGGCGATGGCCGGCGGCCGGCGCCCCATCACCGGCGGCCACCCCTAGCACCGGGAGAACGACGGACGCCCTCCCGCGTCACGGCGTCCATGGCCGCCCGGACGACCCGGCGAACGGGCGTACGCCCGCCGGGGCGCGGCACTGCGACATCCGGCATCCCGCTGGTCCTCGGCGTCAACGCTCGTCCGCCGGGACGGCGCGGTCCCGTGGCGTGGGCGCACGGGTCGCGTCGTCCCCTCGAGGCAGGCGAGTCATGGCGATGACCGCACCGAGCGTCCCCGGCCGGGGCGTTCGCCCGTGCCGACCGTGGACGGGGTGGTCAGCCGGGGGGCAGGACGAGGGCGGTGGCGATGGCGGCGAGGCCCTCGCCCCGGCCGGTGAGGCCCAGGCCGTCGGTGGTGGTGGCCGAGAGGGAGACGGGGGCTCCGCCCAGGGCCTCGCCGAGGACCTTCTCGGCCTCGGCGCGGCGGCGGCCGATCTTGGGACGGTTGCCGATCACCTGGATCGCGACGTTGCCGATGGTCCAGCCGCCCTCGGTGAGCAGGCGGGCGACCTCCCGGAGCAGGTCCGTGCCGGAGGCGCCGCGCCAGCGTGGGTCGGCGGTGCCGAAGACGGCGCCCAGGTCGCCCAGCCCGGCGGCCGACAGCAGGGCGTCACAGGCCGCGTGCGCGGCCACGTCACCGTCGGAGTGACCGGTCAGGCCGTCGCCCTCGCCGGGCCACAGCAGACCGGCCACCCACAACGGGCGTCCCGAACCGAACGGGTGGACGTCCGTCCCGACGCCCACCCGTGGAATCCGTGTGTCCAAAGTCAGCTGGTGAGAACCTCGTCGAGGAGGGCCTCGGCCTTGTCCTCGTTGGTCTTCTCCGCCAGCGCGAGCTCACTGACCAGTATCTGCCGCGCCTTGGCCAGCATCCGCTTCTCACCCGCCGACAGACCGCGTTCCTTGTCACGGCGCCACAGGTCGCGGACCACCTCGGCGACCTTGTTGACGTCGCCGGAGGCGAGCTTTTCCAGATTGGCCTTGTAGCGCCGGGACCAGTTGGTGGGCTCCTCGGTGTACGGGGCGCGCAGCACCTCGAACACCTTCTCCAGCCCATCCTGGCCCACGACATCGCGGACACCCACGTCCTCGATGCTCTCGACCGGGACGCGTACTGTCAGGTCGCCCTTGTCGACCTTCAAGACCAGGTAGGTCTTATCCTCACCTTTGATGGTGCGAGTCTCGATGGCTTCAATCCGAGCAGCCCCATGGTGGGGGTAGACGACGGTGTCGCCGACCGTGAAAGTCATGTGACAAGTACCCCTTCCGCTAAGACGAGGATACCACGCGTCCGCCGGTGACCGCATCGGCCTTCCAGGCAAATCCGCAGGTCAAACCCCTAATTGGGGTCTTGACAAAGCGCCTGCAAGGTGTCTGGAGCGGTGTTTTCGCAGGGCAGCGGGGAGCGCTTTCGCCGCCCGGCGAGCCCGGCCGGGCATACTCGCCGGCGCCCCGGGGACACTCCCCGGCGGCCCCCGGGGACCCATAACGGTCCGTTCCGCCATCACCGGCGCATACTGGATGGTGAGCCCCGCCGGACCGCCGGAGACCCCCGGCCGGCCCTCCACCACCCGGTACCGGTGCCCCGGCGGTGCGGAAAGGCGAGGTGCGGCGTGAGGCCTGACGGCGATCCCGAGCACGACGACTACGGCCTGCCCCGGATCGACGTGGTGATCCCCGACGATGCCCGGGAGCTGGAACGCGACCTGATCGCCTACCGGCGCGAGGAGCGCCGCAAACGCCGCCGGGAGCGGATGCGCCGGCTGCTGGGGCCGCTGGGCCGGTTCGGCGTCGCGGTGCCGCTGATCGCCGGCGCCCTGATCATCGCCCTGGTCAGCGGGACCCTGCTCACCGTGCTGGGCCCCCGCCCCACCCCCCGCACCTCCGCGGACCCCGTGGCGGGCCGCCCCTCGGCGGCCCCCGGACGCGTCGGCGGGGTGCTGCCCTCGGGCCGGGTCACCGTGGTCACCGGCGCGACCCCGTACGAGCTGCCCGTGCTGGACCTGCGGTCCGGCGTGATCGGGATCGTGCCGCCCGGCTGCGACTGCGGCGCCCTGGTCGCGGAGCTGGGCAGGGCCACCCGCGCCAACATGGTCAACTTCTGGCTGGTGGCCGACCGCCGCCGGGCGACCGTTCCGGAGCAGGAGTCCATCAAGGAGCTGCGGGCGCTGGCCGGGGAGTCCCATGACGGCGTTCCCGGGCTGGTCTCCGACCCGCGGCACGTCCTGGCCTCCGCCTACGACCCCGATCCGTCCGACGCCCGCCTGACGGCGGTGCTCGTCCACACCGACGGCGTCGTCGCCGACGTCCTGCACGGCCCCGTTCCCGGCCCCGCGCTGACCCAGCGCGTCTCCGCCCTCAAGACCGCCAGCACCCGCGTCCCCCGCTGACCTCGCGGCGGGCGGCGGCCGGGCGGCGACTGGCCGCGCGGCGACCCCGATGGGCGGACCTAGGCTTGTGCTCGCTAATCTTCCTCTGGCGAGAGACGCGCGCCTTGAACGGCCCGGACCGACCAGTGCCCGCGCTCGCCCCCGTATCCCTTTTGCGAGGAGATCGTCGCTGTGATCCGCAACAGCCGCCGAGTGTTCGCGCTCACCGTCGCGGGTGCCGTCGCCTTCGCACCGGTGATGTCCGGCTGCGCGGCCGGTCACACCCCGCAGACGGCCATGCCCACCCAGCTGACCGAGGGCATCAACGTCACGGTGCCGCAGGGCGCCAAGCGGTCGGAGATCGACATCCGCAACATGTTCGTGCTCGGCCCGGCGGCCGGTGCGACGGCGGCGCCGGGTTCGGCCGTCCCGCTGTACGCCACCCTCATCAACCAGGTGCAGGGACGTCCCGACCGGCTGGTGTCGGTGACCTCCCCGGACGTCACCCGGGTGCAGATCGCCGGCGGCGCCGTCGCGCTGCCGGCGGCCGACCAGCAGGGTGGACAGGCGGTGCGGCTGGTCACCCAGCCGGGCCAGGCCCCGCAGGTGATCCTGCAGGGCATCCGGACCCCGCTGATCGGGGGCGAGGACATCGAGCTGACGCTGCGGTTCGAGCGCGCCGGGTCGATCACCGTGCCGGTGCCGGTGGTGCCGGCGCAGGACGAGTACGCCTCGTACTCCCCGGTGCCGACCACGCCCGCCTCCCCGTCGCCGACCGGGACCCGCCGGCCCGGGGTCACCACGTCGCCGACCGTGGGCGACACCGCCGTGCCGGGCACCCCGGGGACGCCGGTGCCGACGCCGACCGTGCCGAGCGCCTCGCCGCACTGACCGGGAACACCGAAAGGGCCGGTCATCCCCCGAGCGGTGACCGGCCCTTTCGTCGTTCCGTGCCGATGATCAGGGCTCGAACTTGTAGCCCAGCCCCCGCACGGTGACGATGTAGCGCGGCGAGGACGGCGCCGGCTCGATCTTGGCGCGCAGCCGCTTGATGTGGACGTCCAGGGTCTTGGTGTCGCCCACGTAGTCGGCGCCCCACACCCGGTCGATGAGCTGCATCCGGGTCAGCACCCGCCCGGCGTTGCGCAGCAGCACCTCCAGCAGCTCGAACTCCTTGAGCGGAAGCTGCACGTTCTCGCCGTTCACGGTGACGACATGGCGTTCGACGTCCATCCGGACCGGGCCGGCCTCCAGGGTGGCGGGGGCGGGCTCCTCCACGTCGCCCTGGCGGCGCAGCACCGCCCGGATCCGGGCGATCAGCTCGCGGGTGGAGAACGGCTTGGTGACGTAGTCGTCGGCGCCCAGCTCCAGGCCGACCACCTTGTCCACCTCGCTGTCCTTGGCGGTCAGCATGATCACCGGAACGTTGGACCGGGCGCGCAGCTCCCGGCAGACCTCGGTGCCGGGCAGCCCGGGCAGCATCAGGTCCAGCAGCACCAGGTCGGCGCCGTTGCGTTCGAAGATCTCCAGGGCGTCGGGCCCCGTCGCCGCGACCGCCACCTCGAAGCCCTCCTTGCGGAGGTTGTACGACAGTGCGTCGCTGAACGACTCCTCGTCTTCCACGACGAGCACACGGGTCACGGTGTGGCCTCCCGGGCGTTGTCCGTCACAGGCCCCTGATGGTTCCTGGGGGCGGTTGCGGGCTGGGTGGTGGGGTTGTCGCCGCGCATCAGCGGCAGCCGCAGCGTGAAGGTGGAGCCGGAGCCCTCCTTGCTCCAGACCGTCACCTCTCCGCCGTGCTTGGTGGTCACGTGCTTGACGATGGCCAGGCCGAGCCCGGTGCCGCCGGTCCGCCGGGAGCGGGCCGGGTCGACCCGGTAGAACCGTTCGAAGATCCGCTCCAGCTCGGCGTCGGGGATGCCGATGCCCTGGTCGGTCACGGTCAGCTCGACGTGGTCGGCGTCGGCCTGCGTGGTCGCGATCACCACCCGGGTGTTGTCGGGGCTGTAGGCGACCGCGTTGTCGATCAGGTTGCGCAGGGCGGTGACCAGCAGCTCCTCGTCGCCGCGGACCCTCAGCCCGACGCGGCCGCCGACGACCAGCTCGATGTCCTTGGCCTCGGCCTTGATCCGGCAGCGGTCCACCGCCTCGCCGACCACGTCGTCCAGGGCGACCGGCCGCGGCTCGGGCAGCGGCTCGTCGCCCTGCACCCGCGACAGGGTCATCAGGTCCTGGACGAGGTTGTTGAGCCGTACGGCCTCGATCTGCATGCGGCCGGTGAACCGGCGGACCGCCTCCGGGTCGTCGGCCGCGCCGGCGACGGTCTCGGCCAGCAGGCTCAGCGCGCCGACCGGGGTCTTGAGCTCGTGGCTGACGTTGGCCACGAAGTCGCGGCGGATGGCCTCGGTGCGCCGCATCTCGGTGAGGTCCTCGGCCAGCACCAGCACCAGCCCGTGCGTGCCGAGCGGGGCCACCCTGACGGCGAACCACCGCCCCTCGGCCCGGCCCCGGCCGCGCGACGGCGGCACCTGGACCTCGGTCTCCCGGATCTCGCCGTCCCGGCGCACCAGCCGGGCCATGGCCAGCAGCTCGTCGACGACCAGCCGGTCCCCGCTGACCACCCCGAACGCGCGTGCGGCGGGGCTGGCCCGGACCACCCGGTCCTCGGCGTCGATCACCACGGCGGAGGAGCGCAGCACCGACAGCACCGAGGCGATGCCCGGCGGCAGCACCGGCCGGTGCTGCGCGGCCTGCTCGATCCGCTGGGCCCGCTCGCTCATCCGTACGGCCAGCCCGGCGGTGAGCCCGATCGCGAGCCCGGCCAGGCCGGTCAGTCCCGCGACTATCTCCACCTGCACACTTCGGATCGTAAGTGCCCGAACGGGTGCGGTTGCACCGGCGGGGCATCGATAGCGGCCGCGTTCGCCAAAAGTTCACTTCGCTTCCTGTAACGGTTCACAATGGTCGGGGATCCTGTGCGCTGGACCGTTCCGCCCCCGACCCCAGGGAAGCCGTAGTGCGCGACATCTACCACGAGGAACTCGACGGCATCTCCGACAAGCTCGTCGAGATGACACGACTGGTCCGCTCGGCCATGACCCGGGCGGTGAACGCGCTGCTGGACGCCGACCTGCGGCTGGCCGAGGAGGTCATCGGCGGGGACGACCGGATCAACAAGATCGACGCGGAGATCGAGGAGACCGTGTTCGATCTGATGGCCCGCCAGCAGCCGGTGGCCGGCGACCTGCGCACCCTGGTCACCGCGCTGCGGATGAGCGGCGACCTGGAGCGGATGGGCGACCTGGCGGTGCACCTGGCCAAGACCGCCCGGCGCCGCCACCCCGAGTCCGCGATCCCGCCCGAGCTGCAGGTCATCGTGCTGGAGATGGGGCAGATCGCCGAACGCATGGTCGCCAAGGCCGGCAGCGTCATCGCCTCCAAGGACGTCGAGCTCGGCATGGAGCTGGACGCCGACGACGACGCCATGGACCGCCTGCACCGCAGGCTGTTCGACATCATGCTGTCCCCCAAGTGGCAGCACGGCGTCGAGCCCGCCGTCGACATCTCCCTGGCCGGCCGCTACTTCGAGCGCTTCGCCGACCACGCGGTCCACGTCGCCGAGAACGTCGTCTACATCGTCACCGGCCAGCGCCCCGAGGAGCTCAACGAGCTGAACTGAGGTGCTTACGGCCGCGCCTCCGGCGCGGCGGTGAGCGGGCCTGGGCCCGCGCGGTCGTTCGTCGTCGTGGTTCGAGATCGCTCGTTCCTCGCGATCTCGAACCGCTCCTCCGCACGACCACGCGGGCCCGCTCGCGGTGGCCTTCAGCGTCTTGAGGTGCAAGGCCAGGCCCGCCTGCGATGATCACCGTCCATCGACGTCGCGCGGGGGCCTTCAACGGCCGGGTGTGCAGGATCGCCGTGGGAGTCGGCGTCCGGGGCATGCCGGGCGTCGGCGGGGTGCACCGTTCCTGAACGGCGACGCCGACCGGCCCGGTCGGCCGGTCGGCGTCGTGGGTGCGGGGTGTGTCCCTACTTCTTCCTGGACTTGCGGTCGGCCCGGCCGGGCTTCTTGGCGGGTTCCTTCTTGGCGTCGGTGCCGGAGGGGGTGGCGGCGCCCTGGTTCTTGACGGCCTCGATGGCGGCCTTGGCGGCCTCGGGGTCGAGGTACTCGCCGCCGCGCTTGAGGGGGGCGAAGTCGTCGTCGAGCTCGTAGACCAGCGGGATGCCGGTGGGGATGTTGAGCTCGGAGATCTCCTCGTCGGAGATGTCGTCCAGGTGCTTGACCAGGGCGCGCAGGGAGTTGCCGTGGGCGGCGACCAGGACGGTGCGGCCGGCGGCCAGGTCGGGGACGATGGCGTCGTACCAGTACGGCAGCAGGCGGTCCACCACGTCGGCCAGGCACTCGGTGCGCGGGATCAGCTCCGACGGCAGGTGGGCGTACTTGAGGTCGTTGACCTGCGACAGCGGGTCGTTGTCGTCGATCGGCGGGGGCGGGGTGTCGTAGGAGCGCCGCCAGATCTTGAACTGCTCCTCGCCGTACTCCTCGCGGGTCTGCGCCTTGTTCTTGCCCTGCAGGGCGCCGTAGTGCCGTTCGTTCAGCCGCCAGGACCGGCGGACCGGGATCCACAGCAGGTCGGCCACGTCCAGGGCGATGTTGGCGGTGCGGATGGCCCGCTTGAGGACCGAGGTGTGCACCACGTCGGGGGTGATGTCGGCGTCCAGCAGCAGGTCGCCGCCGTTGGTCGCCTCGCTCTCGCCCTTGGCGGACAGGTCCACGTCCACCCAGCCGGTGAACAGGCCCTCCGCGTTCCACACGCTTTCCCCATGCCGCAGCAAAACCAAGGTCGCCATGCTCGGAAGCCTACCGGGAGGGGTCGGCGAACCTCGCGAAGGCCTGCAGGTTGGCCAGGCTCTCGCCGCGGGACACCCGCCAGGCCCACTCCTTCTGGATGGAGGTCTTGAAACCGATCTCCAGGGCCTTGTCGAAGTTGTCGTCGGCGTAGCTGAGCACGCTGCCCAGCAGCCGGTCGACCTCCTCGGCGCTGACGGACGCCAGCGGCAGCCGGCCGACCAGGTAGACGTCGCCGGCCTCGTCGAGGGTGAACGCCACCGCGTACATGCGGCCGTTCTTGCGCAGCAGCCAGCGGTAGAACTCCTCGTGGTTCTCGTCCGGCCGGCGGCAGAAGAACGCCTCGACGTGCAGGCTGTGGTCGCCCACGATCAGCCAGGTCATGGTGGCGAGCTTGTGCTCGCCGGGCAGCTTGACGAAGAACGCGCCCTCGCGGGGCTGCTGGTAGTCGAGTTCGGCGTCCTTGAGGGCCTGCTCGATGATCTCGGCCGGGGTCATCGGGGGAGCGCTCCGGTGGGCTGGGCAACGGTCGTCAATGCCCCGGTATACACCTCCAGCAGCCGGTCCACGGTGACCTCCCAGCCGAACCGGTGGGCGTGGCGGACCGCGCCGCGGGCGAGCCGTTCGCGCAGCCGGGGCTCGGCCTCCAGGCGGGCCAGCACGGCGGCGTAGTCGGCGGGGTCGTGGCCGTCGATCAGCACGCCGGACTCGCCGTCGCGGACGGCGGTGCGCAGCCCGCCCACGGCGGCGGCCACCACGGGGGTGCCGCAGGCCTGCGCCTCGGCGGCGACCAGGCCGAACGACTCGTTGTGGGAGGGCACCACGGTCACGTCGGCGGCGCGGTACCACTCGGCCAGTTCCGGCTGCGGGCACGGGGGCTCGAACCGTACGAGGTCGGCGATGCCCAGGTCGCCGGCGAGCTTCTGCAGCCCCTCGGGCCGGGCGCGGCCGGTGCCGCTGGGGCCGCCGACCACCGCGACGACCAGCCGGCGGCGCAGCGCGGGGTCCGCCTCGACCATCCGGGCGGCGGCGCGCAGCAGCACGTCGGGGGCCTTGAGCGGCTGGATGCGGCCGACGAACAGCAGCACGTACGCGTCGCGGGGCAGGCCGAGGCGGCGGCGGGCCACCTCGGTGCCGGACCGCAGCAGCCCGGCGCGGGGCCGGAAGCGGGACAGGTCGACGCCGGGGGTGACGGTGGCGACGCGGGCGGGGTCGGCCCCGTACAGCTCGACGAGCTGGCGGGCCTCCTCGTCGGTGTTGGCGACCAGCCGGTCGGCGGACTCGACGACCTGTTCCTCGCCGAGGACCCGTTCGGGGGGCTCGGGGGTGTCGCCCTCGGCGAGCGCGGCGTTCTTGACCTTGGCCATGGTGTGCATGGAGTGCACCAGCGGAACGCCCCAGCGCTGCTTGGCGGCCCAGCCGACCTGGCCGGACAGCCAGTAGTGGGTGTGCAGCAGGTCGTAGTGGCCGGGCTCGTAGGCGGCCTCGGTGCGCAGCACCCCGGAGGTGAACCCGCACAGCTCGGCGGGCAGCTCGTTCTTGTCCAGCTCCTCGAACGGCCCGGCGACCACGTGCCGGACCAGCACGCCGGGCACCAGCTCGGCCACCGGGGGCAGGTCCCGGGAGGTGGCGCGGGTGAAGATGTCGACCTCGACGCCCCGGGCCGCCAGCCGTTTGGCGATCTCCACGATGTAGACGTTCATGCCACCCGCGTCGCCCGTACCCGGCTGGTCGAGCGGCGAGGTGTGCACGCTGAGCGTCGCAATCCGGCTGATAGGGGCGCTTCGGCGCGACAAGGGACACCACCTCCGTTTGGAGAACCTATCGACCGTACGGTCTGTTCCCGGCGCATCCCCCGCTGCACAGGGCTCGGCGCGGGGGCGGGACAATCGGGGCGTGCGCAAGACGGCGGTGGTGACTGGAGCGAGCAGCGGGATCGGCGCGGCCACGGCCCGGCGGCTGGCGGCCGAGGGCTTCAACGTGGTGCTGGCGGCCCGGCGGCGGGACCGGCTGGACGCGCTGGTCGAGGAGATCAAAGGGACCGTTCCGGGGGCGGGCCGGCTGGCCGCGGTCACCCTGGACGTGACCTCGCAGGAGTCGGTGGACGCGCTGGCCGCGGGCCTGCCCGAGTGCCACGTGCTGGTCAACAACGCGGGCGGCGCGCTCGGCCTGGAGCCGGTCGCCGAGGCGGACCCGGCGGACTGGCGGGCCATGTACGACACGAACGTGCTCGGCCTGCTCCGGGTCACCAAGGCCCTGCTGCCCAAGCTGATCGCCAGCGGCGACGGGCATGTGGTCAACATCACGTCCCTGGCGGGCCATGTCCCCTACGAGGGCGGCGCCGGCTACAACGCGGCCAAGCACGCGGCCTACGCGGTCAACGAGGTCATGCGCCTGGAACTGGTCGCCGAGCCGGTCCGCGTCACCGAGATCGCCCCCGGCCTGGTCAAGACCGAGGAGTTCAGCCTGGTCCGGTTCCGCGGCGACGCCGCCAAGGCCGCCAAGCCGTACGAGGGCGTCCCCGAGCCCCTGGTCGCCGAGGACGTCGCCGACTGCATCGCCTGGGCCGTGACCCGTCCCTCCCACGTCAACATCGACCGCATCGACGTCCAGCCCCGCGTGCAGGCCGCCCCGTACAAGCTCCATCGGGAGGGCTCCTGACCCGTCGCCCGGGCGGCCGTTCCGGAACGACCGGCGCGCGGTCCGTCAGGGCGAGGGCGCGACGGCCGACCAGGGGAAGGTGACCTCGCCCAGGCGCCAGCGGGGGCGGGGGCCCAGGGGCGGGCGGGTGATGACCGGGTGGATCCGGGCCAGCAGGCGGACGGCCTCTATCCAGCGGGCTCTCGGGCCGAAGACGGACTGGGGGGCCGCGACGGCCCAGCAGCGGTCGAAGTCGGCGAGGAGGGTGTGCACGGGCTCGCCGGGGACGTTGCGGTGGATGAGCGTCTTGGGGAGGCGTTCGGCCAGGTCCGAGGGGCGGGGCAGGGTCGGCAGGTGGGCGGCGAAGGTGATGGTGCGGGGGCCTTCGGGGCCCAGGGTGACCCAGACGGCGCGGCGGCCGGTCTCGCTGCAGGTGCCTTCGACCAGGACGCCTTCGGGGGCGAGCCTGGCGCACAGGGTGTCCCAGGCCCGCCAGGCGGCGGGCTCGTCGTACTGGCGCAGGACGTTGAACGCGCGGATCAGGGCCGGGGGGCGGTCGACGGGGAGTTCGAAGCCGCCGCGGCGGAAGGACAGGCCCTCGTACTGGCCGGTGGGGCGGACGCGTTCGAGGAAGGACAGGCCGGCCGCGACGCGTTCGGGCTCGATCTCGATGCCGACGACCTCCAGGCGGGGGGACGCCACGCGGAGGCGGTTGTAGAGCTCGACGGTGGTGACGGGCGAGGCGCCGTAGCCGAGGTCGACGGCCAGGGGGCGGGGGCCGGAGCGCAGGGCCCGGGTCTGGGTGGCGGCGATCCACAGGTCGACGCGGCGCAGGCGGTTGGGGGCGGTGGTCCCCCGGGTCACCTCGCCCATCGGTCTGGCCGGCCTGCCCGGCGTCCTGTGTACGGCCACGGGCTCGATTGTGGCGCGGAGACCGTACCGAATGAGATTCGGTAAGGAATCGGTTACGGTGATCGCCGACACCCCCTACGCCCCCGAGGAGCGTCGATGCTCGACCTGGCGACCCTGCACGAGGCCATCGCGGCGGCCAAGCCGGACTCCGAGTGCCTGGTCTGGCGGGACCGCAGGCTGACCTGGCGGCAGGTGACCGACCGGACGCGGCGGCTGGCGCGGGTGCTGCACGAGCACGGGCTGGGCCGCCGCGACGCGACCACCGAGCCGTGGGAGTCGCCGCACGACCACCTGGCGCTGTACCTGCACAACGGGCCGGAGTACCTGGAGGGCCTGCTCGGGGCGCACAAGGCGCGGGTCGCCCCGTTCAACGTCAACTACCGGTACGTGGACGACGAACTGGCCCACCTGTTCGCCGACGGCCGGCCGGCCGCGATCGTCTACCACGCCAGGTTCGCCGGAACGCTGGCCCGCGTCCTGGACCGGCTCGGCCGCAGGCCCCTGCTGCTCCAGGTCGCCGACGAGTCCGGGGCCGATCTGCTGCCCGGCGCGCTGGACTACGAACAGGCCCTCGACGCCGCCTCCCCCGACCCGTTGGACGTCCGGCCCGACCCCGGCGACCTGCACATCCTCTACACCGGCGGAACGACCGGCATGCCCAAGGGCGTGCTGTGGCGGATCGGCGACCTGCTGTCCGGCCCGCTGGGCGTGCGCCGCCGCGACGGCGGCCCGTTCACCGGTGTCGAGGAGGCGGTGCGGAGCGCGGTGGGCCGCCCCGAGACGCGGGTGCTGGTGGCCCCGCCGATGATGCACGGCGGCGGCACCTGGACCGCGCTGGGCGGCTGGTGCGGCGGCGGGGTCGTGATCATCCCCGACCGGGTGGACCGCCTCGACCCGGCGGGCCTGCTGGCCGTCGCCGCCCGCGAGCGGGTCACCCGGCTGCCGCTGGTCGGCGACGCGTTCTGCCGCCCGCTCGTCGAGGAGCTGGAGCGCGGCGCCCACGACCTGCCGGCGCTGCGCACCATCGTCAACTCGGCCGCCGCCATCAGCCCCGGCGTGCGGGAACGGCTCACCGCGCGGCTCCCGCACGTGCGGATCCTCGACGTGCTCGGGTCCTCGGAGTCCGGCTTCCAGGTCGCGCGGCAGGCCGCCGGGAGCGCGCCGTTCATGCCCATGCCCGGCGCGGCGGTGGTCAGCGACGACCGCACCCGGCTGCTGGCGCCCGGCGACGACGAGGTGGGCTGGCTGGCCAAGAGCGGCACCATCCCGCTCGGCTACCTCGGCGACCCGGACAAGACGCGGGAGACGTTCGTCACCATCGGCGGGCGCCGGCTGGTCGTGGCGGGCGACCGGGCGCGGCTGCTGGCGGACGGCCGGGTCGAGGTGTACGGGCGGGAGGCGACCACCATCAACACCGGCGGGGAGAAGGTGTACGCCGAGGAGGTCGAGGTCGTGCTGCGCGGCGTCCCGGGGGTCGCCGAGGCGCTGGTGGTGGGACGGCCGAGCGAGCGGTGGGGCCAGGAGGTCGTGGCGGTGGTCCGGCTGGAGCGCGAGATGACCGACGAGGCGCTGCGCGAGGGCTGCGCGGCCCGGCTCGCCGGATACAAGGTCCCCAAGGCGTTCTTCCGTACGGAGGAGAGCCTGCGGCTGCCGAACGGCAAGGCCGACTACAAGACCGCGCGCGCCGTGGTGGCGGGCGGCTGACCCGGCGTCTCGGCTCGGGGCCGGCCGTGTCAGACGGCGGCGAGCGCGCTCCGGAACGCCTGGTAGGCGTCCTCGGTGAACAGCACGAACCGCGCCTCCACCACCTGCGAGGGCGTGCTCAGCACCGTGCCTATGGCGATCCGCGCGGCGTCGTGGACCGGCCAGCCGTAGATCCCGGCCGACACCGCCGGGAACGCCACCGTCCGCGCGCCCAGCTCGTCGGCCACCCGCAGCGACTCCCGGTAGCAGGAGGCCAGCAGCTCGGAGCGGTCCTCGGTGGCCGAGTAGACCGGTCCCACGGTGTGGATGACCCAGTCGGCGGGCAGTTCGCCCGCGGTGGTCGCGACGGCGTACCCTGTCGGAAGCCCGCCGCCGAAACGCGAGGCCCGCAGTCTGCGGCACTCGTCGAGGATGGCGGGACCCCCACGCCGGTGGATGGCGCCGTCCACGCCGCCACCGCCCATCAGCGAGGAGTTGGCGGCGTTGACGATCGCGTCCACCTGCTGCTCGGTGATGTCGCCCCGCACTAGAGTGATGTCCATCACATCCCCCGCCCTCCGGCCTGACCGATTGCCAACCTATTCGATACCCAGGTCGTGATAGGCGTTAAATCACTGCGCGTCAGTCAGCACCCGGGTCCAACAGGCCCTAACGTGACAGCGGGCTCTGCCGCTGTACCTGGAGGTCCACTGTGAAGATCCTCGTCGCCGGAGCGACCGGCGCCATCGGACGTCGTCTGGTGCCGCTGCTCGTCCAGGCCGGCCACGACGTCTCGGGCACGACCCGGAGCACCGAGCGGGCCGAGGCCCTGCGGGACGCGGGGGCCCGGCCGCTGGTGGTCGACGTCCTGGACGCCGAGGCGCTGCGCGAGGCGGTCGCCGCCGAACGGCCCGACGTGATCGTCCACCAGCTCACCGACCTGTCCGGAGAGGACTTCGCGGCCAACAACCGGCTGCGCATCGACGGCACCCGCAACCTGGTGGACGCCGCCAGGGCCGCCGGTGTGCAGAAGATGATCGCACAGAGCATCGCCTGGCTGTACGTCCCCGGCTCCACCCCGGCGACGGAGGACGAGCCGCTGGACGAGCGGGCGTTCCCGTACCCGGGAGTGGCCGCGCTGGAGGAGGCCGTGGCGTCCATGCCGCACGGCGTCGTGCTGCGCTATGGAGCGTTTTACGGGCCCGGCACCTGGTACGCGCCCGACGGCGCGATCGCCGCGCGGGTCCGTGCGGGCGAGCTGCGGCCGTCCCCGGCCTGGACCTCGTTCATCCACGTGGACGACGCCGCCACCGCCGCGGTGGACGCGCTGGAGTGGCCGGCCGGCCCGGTGAACGTGGTGGACGACGAGCCCGCCCAGGCCACCGAGTGGCTGCCGGTGTACTGCGAGGCGATCGGCGCGCCCGTCCCCACCGGAGGCCGGCACGCCGCCGCCACCGGCCGCCCGATCTCCAACGCCAAGGCCCGCGGCCTGGGCTGGAAGCCGCAGTATGCGAGCTGGCGCATCGGATTCGAGCACCTGACGGACTGAGTCCCGTCGATCCGGCCCCGCCGTCCCCCCGGGACGGCGGGGCCGACCTCAACAAACCAGTACGGCCTCAACTATTGGCCAGGCCGTACCATTGGCGTGCTCCCTTGGCCTGCCTTGGCCGGAGACCGGGATTCAGCCCGTGCCACGTCGACACGCGGCACCTCTGCGGCTTCCTGCTTCGCCGGGCCGTGCCACGCACGCGCATGGTCTTATCAGCCCTCCACAGGCGTTTAACCTCTCCGCCCGCCCGGCGGCGAGGATGTCAGGTGAATTCTCTGCGTACTCGCCTCACCACGGGACGATGCGAAGGTTCCATGGGGTCACGTGTGAACCAGGACGCTGACCGCAAGGGTGTGGATGAGTTGCAGATGCCGATGGCGGCCTCGCCGGCCAGTGCGGGGCTGGCGTGGAGCCTGGTGGAGGCCCGCCTGATCCGCTGGGGGCTGGACGACGAGGCCCGGTACGACGCGCGGCTCATCCTCACCGAGCTGCTGGCCAACGCCATCGGGGTGACGCCGCTCGGCGGGCACGTCACGGTCCTGTGCAGCCGCGACACGGCCGGTGTGGCGATCGGCGTGGCGGACCGCTGCCCTGACGTTCCGCCCGAGCCGCAGGCCGTCGTGGAGATGCGGCCCGAGGACCTGGACCTGCGCCCCGAGCGCTTCGACGACAACGGCGGCTGGGGGCTGGCCGTCGTGACCGCCCTCGCCGCCGCCTGCGGCGTCACCCGCCTGGACGCCGGCGGCAAGATCGTCTGGGCCAGGCTGCGGGCGTGACCGGCGGGTCGCCGTGTTCAGATCGGAAGGTGGTACAGCAGGAACGGGGTCACGGCGAGGGCGGTGGCCGAGGCCAGGGTGGCTATGCGGGTGACCTGGCTGGGGGGTTCGGGCTCCAGGAGGCGGCGGACGCGGGCCAGGACGGCGGGCTGGTCGACGGAGGCGGCGGACAGCGCGCCGGAGGGGGCGGCGACCGGGCGGGCGGCGGCGAAGCGCAGCAGGGCGGTGGCCAGTTCGCGCGGGGGGCGGTGGCGCAGGGCGCGGTCGTCGGCGGCCATCTCGATCAGCAGCTCGACGGCGTCCAGGCAGCGGCCGACCAGGCTGATCTGGGGGAAGACCTGGCGGAGCGAGGCGAACGGCAGCAGCACCAGGTCGTGGCGCTCGCGGGCGTGCGCGCGTTCGTGCGCCAGCACGGCGGCCAGCTCGGCGTCGTCCAGCAGTTCCAGGGTGCCGGCGCTGACGACGACCTTGGAGGAGCGGACGCCGGGCACGCAGTACGCCGCCGCGGCCGGGTGGTCCAGGACCAGGGTGCCGGGGACGGCGGCGTTCCGGCTGGCGACCAGGGCCAGCAGGGCGCGGTGGCGGCGGCGGGCGCGGTAGATGCGCAGCACCGCGTACGCCAGCATGACCAGCAGCACGGCGGTCAGGCCGGTGCCGGCCAGCAGGGCGGCCAGGTGCCAGGCGTCCAGGCGGGCGGCGTCGTCGGCGATCATCGCGGGGACGCCGCCGGTGATGCCGTCGCCGTACGGCAGGACGGCGTAGCCGATCAGCGCGCCGATGGTGGCCACGCCCCAGGCCAGGCCGAGGGCCTGCCACAGGGCGATGCCGGCGCGCGGCATCCGCCACGGCCAGCGGGCGTTGGACAGCAGGTGCGCGCCGCCCACCGTGCCGACGGCGATCAGGGCGAGCAGCGCGGTGCCGGTCATCCGCCGGGCTCCGCTCTGTCCCGGTCCCCGTCGCGGGCGGTCCCGGTCAGCTCGTCGAGGGCCTGGCGCAGCGCGGCCACCTCGTCCTCGGACACCGAACGGACGAAGTGCGCCAGCGCGGCGTCGCGGTCGCCGGTCTGGTCGAGCGCGCCCAGCATCAGCTCGGCCACGTAGCCCTCGCGGCTGGCGGCCGGGCGGTAGCGCCAGGCGCGGCCGTCGCGCTCGCGGGTCAGGAAGCCCTTCTTGGCCAGCCGGTCCAGCACCGTCATCACGGTGGTGTGGGCGAGGTCCCGCTCCCCGGCGAGGGCGCGGCTGACGTCACGTGCGGTGGCCGCACCGCCGCCGGCGTCCTCGCGTGCCCAGAGGACCTCCATGACGGTGCGTTCGAGTTCTCCCAGACCCTTCACCCCATCGAGGGTACCGGGCTGAGAGCAAGGTCACCACGGTGGGTAGTACTACACTCTTAAGTACTACAAGACGTAGTACTACTATCCGTCGTATGGAGACGTTCGCGATCCTGGCCGACGCGGCGACCCCGGCGGACTTCGCCGCGGCCCGTCAGCAGATGGCGTTCACCCTCGGGTTCCACATCATCCTGGCGAGCATCGGGATCGGCCTGCCCGCGATCACCCTGCTCGCCGAGTGGCGCGCGCTGCGCACCGGGGACCGGGTCTACGCCGAGCTGGCCCGGCGCTGGATGAAGGCCGCCGGAGTGCTGTTCGCCGTCGGCGCGGTGTCCGGCACGGTGCTGTCGTTCGAGATGGGCACCCTGTGGCCGGGGTTCATGGACAAGTACGGCCAGGTGTTCGGCGCGGCCTTCGCCCTGGAGGGCATCGCGTTCTTCATCGAGGCCATCTTCATGGGCATCTACCTGTACGGGTGGGACAGGCTGCCGCCCAAGGTGCACTTCCTCACCGGGATCCCGGTGGTGATCGCGGGACTGCTGTCGGCCTCGTTCGTGGTCACCGTCAACTCCTGGATGAACAACCCGCGCGGCTTCAAGCTGGTGAACGGCGAGGTCACCGAGGTCGACCCGATCGCCGCCATGCTCAACCCCAACACCCCCGTCCAGGCCGCCCACCTGCTCCTGGCGTCGCTGATGGTGTGCGGCTTCACGGTCGCCTCGGTCTACGCGGTGGCGCTGCTGCGCGACCACAGGCGCGGGCGCCCGCTGGACCCGTACCACCGGCGGGGCTTCGCGATCCCGTTCACGCTGGGGGCGGTCTGCGCGCCGCTGCAGGTGCTGGTGGGCGACTGGGCGGTCCGGCACGTGCACGAGCACCAGCCGATCAAGTTCGCCGCCATGGAGGGGATCGAGCACACCGGGGCGGAACAGCCGTTCAAGTTCGCGATCTTCGAGATCCCCGGGGCGCTGTCGCTGATGACGACGTTCGACGTGAACGGGGTGCTGCGGGGGCTGGACTCCTTCCCCGCGAGCGAGCAGCCGCCGGCCGAGGTGGTCCGGATCGGGTTCGAGCTGATGATCGCGATCGGGACGGCGCTGCTGGCGCTGGCGGCCTGGTGGGCGCTGGCCTGGTGGCGGCACCGGCGGGGCCACGAGGGCCTGCCGTACCGGCCGTGGTTCCTGCGGATCGCGGCGCTGGCCGGGGTCGCCGCCGCGGTCGCCATGGAGGCCGGATGGACGACCACCGAGGTCGGCCGGCAGCCGTGGATCGTGTACGGGGTGATGCGCACCGAGGAGGCCGTCAACCCGTCGCCCGGCCTGCGGTTCGGGCTGTACGTGGTGCTGGTGGTGTACGCGGTGCTGGCCGTCGCGACGATCAGCGTGCTGCGGCGGATGCGGCGCCGTCCCGAGCGGGAGCGGCCCGCGGCGAGGGAACTGGAGGTCGTCGGATGAGCTACCCGGACATCGCGCTCGGCCTGATCCTGCTGGGGCTGTCGGCCTACCTGCTGTTCGGCGGGGCGGACTTCGGGGCGGGGCTGTGGCACCTGCTGTCGCGCCGCCGGGAGGACCGCGAGGTCATCGAACACGCCATGGGGCCGCTCTGGGAGGCCAACCACGTCTGGTTGATCTTCGTCATGGTGATGACGTGGACGGCGTTCCCGCCGGTGTTCGCCGACGTCATGGCCGCGCACTGGGTCCCGCTGTCGCTGGCGGCGCTGGGGATCGTGGCGCGCGGCAGCACGTTCGTGTTCGCCAAGGCCGCGCCCAACCGGGTGTACTCGTGGATCTTCGGGGTGTCCTCGGTGCTCACGCCGTACTGCATGGGCGCGGTCGCCGCCGTGATCGCCACCGGCGGGTCGAGCTGGCAGAGCCTCGCCGGGCTGTACGGCGGGGTGCTGACCACCGGGCTGTGCGCCTACCTGGCCGCCGTCTACCTGATCTGGGACGGCCGCCGCCTGGGCCGTGCGGAGGCCGCCGAACGGTTCCGGACCTGCGCGCTGGCCTCGGGGACGGTCGTGGGGCTGATCGCGCTGCCGGGGGCGCTGACCCTCGGCGTGGAGTCCCCGCTGATCACCGCGTCGGCGCTGGCCGGGGTGGTGTCGCTGGCGCTGCTGCTGCTCCGCCGCTTCCTGGCGGTACGGGTCACCGCCGCCCTGGCGACCGCGACCGTGCTGTGGGGCGCCGCCGGGCTGGCCGACCTGGACCTGCACTCGGTCGCCGCCCACGACGCCGTCCTGCAGGTCGTCCTCATCGCCCTGGGCGTCGGCGCGCTCATCCTGGTCCCGTCCATGGCCTGGCTCTTCGTCCTCTTCCAGCGAGCCCCCAAACAGCCCGCCGCCTGACCCGCCCCGAAACTCCGGGCGCACTCGGTCCGGCGGCCCCGTCCCCCCGGACCGAGTGCGCCCTGCCGTCAGCCGGGAGTGGTGCGGCGGAGGGTCACGAACATGCCCTGCTGGCGGAAGAACTCGCGGGTCCTGGGCGGGCTGACGGCCCAGATGGCCCGCATCAGCGGGGGTTCGCGGCGGAGCCTGCGGCGTTCCACCCAGGAGGAGCGGACGTCGAACGGGTCCCAGCCGAGAGGGCGGAAGAAGTCGGCGCCCTCGGGCGGGACGAAGCGCAGGGCGGCGTCGGCGCGGTCCATGCGGCGACCCGCGATCCTGCGGGCCACCCGGACGAACAGGGGGCCGATCATGTCGAGGGCCCACCAGCGGACCGAGGGGCGGGACCGCAGGTCGTCGGCCAGGCCGGTGACGGCGTCGGTGGTCAGGTAGGGGATCACGCCCTCGGTCACCGCCAGCACGGGGCGGTCGCGGCAGAACTCGGCCAGCAGGCGGCGGCGCGCGCCCGGGTCGGCCAGGTCGACGGGCACCCGGGTCAGCCGGCAGCGCGGGGCGGCCCCGGCCAGCACCCGGTCCTTGTGGTCGCAGATGGCGGGCAGGTCGGCCTCGACCCAGTGCAGGTCCTCGGGCAGGTCGAGCCGGTAGGGGCGGGTGTCCAGCCCGGCGCCCAGGTTGAGCACGCAGCCGATCTTCTCCTCGTGGACCATCCGGGTGATCAGCTCGTCGTACACGGCGGTGCGCGCCACCACCCCGGAGGAGATGATCCGCAACTGGGTCCCGGTGGCCATGTCGCGGCCGCGTTCGCCCGCCAGGGCCTCGGCGTACGGGTCGCGGAACAGCGGGTCGGGGCGCGCGGACTCCCTGGCCCGGACCACCGCCGCCACGAGCGCGGTGTCCGAGACGTCGCGCAGCCCGGCCTCGATGCTCATGCCGCCCCCTTCGCCGCGGTCGGTGCATGCCGAACGGAGTCCGAACATCCTGTCAGCCCCGCCCGCCCGGTCCTTCGTCGCCGGACGCACAATCACGGGGCCGGTTCGCGCGCTTTCTCAGTTGACCTCGCCGGGCCGGGTGTGCGTGGGCGTCAGCGCGTCACCGGCGGTGGCTGCGGGTGAACGGTTGTCCGGGCGAGAGCAATCACTTAACGAAGCTTGACCCCTACGCCCTGTACAGCCTGGAATGCCCGGCTAATCTCGTAATAGTTGTTTTTTCAGCACTCCGCCATGCGAACCCCGCCGCACGGGTCTGGATGCGGTTCGCCCGAGCGTCACATGGCCGGGAGAGTGCATTCTTCGATGCGCCGCCTTAGTCCGGCGCGCCGCATCCCAGATCAGCAGGAGAGCCCCATGAGGAAGCACATGATCACGGTCGGCATCACCTCCGCCGCACTGGGCGGCGGGCTGCTGGCCGCCCCGTCCGCTCTGGCCCAGGAGAGCTCCGGCAGCACCGCCGTCCGCGCGGCCGCCGTGCAGACCCAGCAGAGCGGCACCCAGGCGCAGCGTCCGCGCTGCAAGGTCCGCCACATCCGCGTCTACCGGCACGGCAAGAGGGTGTCCATCAAGATCAAGGTCTGCGTGAAGAAGCGCCACGACCGGAAGGACAGGTACTTCGACCGGGACAGGTACTTCGACCGGGACAGGTACTAGGACGGGACTTCCGGCCGCCCGCATCGCGGGTAATGCGTTCTTCTGACGGCTGAGCCTCTTTTCCAGAATCGCGGACGCCCGGTTCCGGCCGGGTGCGCCGGGACCGGGATCATCCGGTGGTGAAAAAGGTTCGGCCGGCGAGGACGTCCCGATGGCCGGGCGACCCCGGCAGCGAGAGCGAAAGACCGCCGTGAATCGGCGGTCTTTCGCCATGTCGGGGGGAAACGATCGTCCGTCGCCGCCCCCTCCCCGACCGGCTCCGCGACCGGCGCGTCAACGTGTGCGGCGCCCTGTGACGAGCGGGCACGGCCCCGGCACCACCGTGATCGCCACGGGGCGTCGTTGACATGCAACCGTTCAGTTGCCTAACCTGAAAAGGCAACTGAACGGTTGCCTTTGGGAGGGGCATGGACGAGGTGTTCCGGGCGCTGGCCGATCCCAGCCGGCGCCGGCTGCTCGACCTGCTCAACGCCCGCAACGGCCAGACGCTGCGGGAGCTGTGCGGCGAGCTGGACATGAGCCGGCAGGCGGTGACCAAGCACCTGGCGGTGCTGGAGTCGGCCGGGCTGGTGGCCACGGTGCGGCGCGGCCGCAACAAGCTGCACTACCTCAACGCCGCCCCCATCAACGACATCGCCGAACGCTGGATCGGCCGGTACGACCGGGACCGCGTGCGCGCGCTCGGCGACCTCAAGCGAAGCCTGGAGGACGGGCCCATGGACAAGCCGTCGTTCGTCTACACCACCTACATCCGGACGACCCCGGAGAGGCTGTGGCAGGCGCTCATCGACCCCGAGTTCACCCGGCGCTACTGGGGCGGCACGGCCCTGCGGTCGGACTGGCGGGCCGGATCGCCGGTGCTGTGGCAGATGCGTCCCGGCGAGGAGTTCCGCGACCTGGGACAGGTGGTGCTCGAGTCCGACCCGTACCGCCTGCTCTCCTACACCTGGCACCACTTCCAGCCCGAGCACGCCGAGATGTTCGGCTGGACGCGGGAGAAGTTCGCCGAGTACGCCGCAGAGCCCCGGTCGAAGGTGACGTTCGAGCTCGAGCCCGCCGGGGAGGCGGTCAGGCTCACCGTGATCCACGACGGTTTCGAGCCCGGCAGCATGATGCTCCAGGCCGTGAGCCAGGGCTGGCCGGCTCTGCTGAGCAGCCTCAAGACCCTGCTGGAGACCGGCGAGCCGCTCCCCGCGGAGGTCTGAGGCCGGCGCGCCGCGAGCACGTTTCGCGCCCGGCGGTACCGAGCACGATCGGGATGCCGCGCCGCACCGACCGCGGCGCGGCGGACGGACGCCACGATCGCGGGGACGCCATGCCGATCCAGCTCAGCCGCATCATCATCTTCGCCAAGGACAAGCGGGCCTCGGCGCGCTTCCTGACCGACCTGCTCGACCTGGACGACCCCGCCCCCGCCGGGATCTTCGTCGCGGTCCGGCTGGCCGACGGCGTCACCCTGCACTACGCCCAGCCGGCCGCCGACTTCCCCCGGCAGCGTTACACGTTCCTGGTCGGCGAGGACGACTTCGACGCCATCTACGCCCGCGTCCGCGACCAGGGCCTGACCTTCTGGGCCGACCCCTACCGCCGCACCGCGGGCCAGATCGCCGTCCACGACGGCCGCGGCCTGTACGTCGACGACCCCTCCGGCCACATCCTGGAGATCGTCACCAGGACCACCTGGTGACCTGCACCCCGTTCCGCCCCTCCGCCGGGCGACCGCAAGCGGGCCGTGGGGGTCAGCCGACCTGTTCCAGGGGGCGGGGGTCCTTGACCAGGGAGACCTTGCCGGGGCCGGGGTCGTCGGGGGTCCCGGTGCGGCGGCGGGACTGGCCGGGGAACCACCAGTTGGCGTGGCCCAGCAGGCTCATCAGGGCCGGGACCAGGACCAGGCGGACGATGGTGGCGTCGACGGCGACGGCGACCGCCAGGCCCAGCGCCATCATCTTGACGGTGGGGTCGGGCTGGGGCACGAAGCTCAGGAAGACGAAGATCATGATCAGGGCGGCCGAGGTGATCAGGCGGGCGGTGGCGCCGATGCCGGTCACCACGCTCTCGTGCGGGTCGCCGGTGCGGTCGTACTCCTCCTTGATCCGCGACAGCAGGAACACCTCGTAGTCCATGGACAGGCCGAAGATCAGCGCGAACATGAACAGCGGGACGAACGACATGATCGGCACCGCCTGGTCCATGCCGAACAGCCGGATCCCCCAGCCCCACTGGAAGACGGCGGTGACCACCCCGTAGGACGCGCCGATCGACAACAGGTTCATCAGCGCCGCCTTGACCGGGACCAGGATCGCCCGGAACGCGATGATCAGCAGCACCAGCGCGACGACGACCACGGCGACGACCACGACGGGCATGCGATCCCCGACCGTGACGGCCAGGTCGATGATCGCCGGGTTCTCCCCGCCCAGGTGGACCTGCGCGCCGGGGTGGGCGCGCGCGACGGCGGGCAGTTCCTTCGCGCGCAGCCGGTGCACCAGGTCGGTGGCGGCCTGCTCGTGCGGGGCGGCGGCCGCCATCACCCGCACGATCGCGGTGCGGCCGGACACGATGGGTTCGCCGACGTGCGCGATGCCGGGCACGTTCGCGACGGCCTGCTTGAGCTCCTGCCCGATCAGCAGGGCCTCCCGGCTGGGCTTCCTCGTCGCCATGGGCGAGCCGCCGCCCCCGGCGCGCTCCTCCTGCGGAGCCCGCGGGTCGCGTTCGGGCGAAGCGGTGGCCTGCGGGGCGGTCAGCCCGCCGAGTCCCCCCGGCCCCTCCACCACCGGCTCCGCACCGGCCGGACGGTCCCGTTCCGCAGGCTCCGCCTGGGTCTTGCCGGGGACCTTGGCGACCACCACCCAGGGGCTGTAGTGCCCGGGGCCGAAGTTCTCGGCGACGGCGTCGTACGCCTGCCGCGACGACATCGAGGGCGCGGCGGTGCTGTCGGACATCACCCCGAACTTCAGGTCCAGCGTCGGGACGGAGCACACCAGCAGGATGAGCGTCGCGCCGATCGCGTACGGCCAGGCGTGCCGGTCCACGTGCCGGCCCCACCGCGTCCAGCGGTCGCTCGCCCGGTCGGGCCGTACCCGCGGCAGCATGTAGCGGTCGATGCGGTCGCCGATCGCGCCGAGGATCGCCGGCAGCAGGGTGAGCGCCGCCAGCACCATGACCGCCACGGCCAGCGCGGCGGCGATCCCGATCCGCCCGACGAACGTGATCCCCGACAGGAACAGCCCGCAGATCGCGAACACCACCGTTCCGCCCGCGAAGACCACCGCGTGGCCGGAGTGCGCCATCGCCCGGCCCACCGCGGTCTCCACGTCGTCGCCCTCGGCGAGCTGCTGCCGGTAGCGGGTGACGATGAACAGCGCGTAGTCGATGCCCGCGCCGAGCCCCAGCATGGCGGCCACCATCGGCGCGGTCGGATGGATCTCCAGCATCGACGCGCCGTAGTGGATGAACGAGTACGACACCGCCAGCGCGCACAGCGACGCCACGATCGGCACGCAGGCGGCCAGGTAGGAGCCGAACGCCAGGAGCAGCACCAGCAGCGCCAGCACCAGGCCCAGCGCCTCCCCGGCGCCGCCCGTCGGCTGGTTGAGCAGCATCGCGACGATGCCGCCGAACTCCACGTCCAGCCCGGCCATCCGGGCCGGCTCCACGGCCCGGTCGAACTGCTCCAGGTCGGCCCTGCCGACGTCGCCCATGGTGCCCTCGAGGGAGACCCGGACCACCACGGCGTCGTGGCTCTTCAGCCCGCCCATTCCCGGGACGTACGGGTTCTCCACGTAGGCGGTGCGGTCGAGGCGGTCGAGGTTCTCGATGGCCCGGCCGATGGCCAGCGCGACCCGCCAGTCCCCCGGGCTCGCCGCGCCGGGCTCGTCCCGGGCGGTGAACACCACCGTGGTGGTCGGGCCGGTCAGCGCCGGGAAGTCCTCGGCCATCAGGTCGATGGCCCGCTGGGTGCCGGTGCCGGGCAGGCTGGACTGCTGGACGAACACCCCGCCGTGGGCCAGGCCCAGGAACCCGACGCCGAGGATCGCGACGACCCACAGCTCGAACACGGTCCGCCGGTGCCGCGCGCACCAGCGCCCGAGCGCGTCCAGGAATCCCGCCATGGAGGGCATGAAACCCCTCCGCCTGCAAAATTGCAACAGATGCAGATTTGCAGCCCATGTTAATGTCCGTGACATGCCTCACGTGGAGTCCGCAGGGCTGCGCGAGCGCAAGAAGCAGCGCACCCGGCAGGCGATCTTCGCCGCCGCGCTCCGGCTGTTCGCCGAACGCGGCTACGACGAGACGACGATCGCCGACATCGCCGCCGCCGCGGACGTGTCGCCGCGCACCTTCTTCGCCTACTTCCCCAGCAAGGAGGACGTGATCTTCGCCGAGATCGACGACCGGCTGGCCGAGGTCCAGCAGCGGCTGGCCCGCCGCGCGTCCGGCGAGACCCCGCTGGAGACCATCCGGCAGAGCGTGGTCGAGGTGATGCAGGCGCTGGTCACCGAGCAGGGCGAGCACGGCCCGGTGCAGGTCCGGCTGGTGCTGGAGCGTCCCGCGCTGCAGGCCCGGGCGCTGCAGCGGATGCACGAGGCCCAGCAGGAGGTGCAGCAGCGGATCCGCGAGCTGTGCCCCGGCCTGGGCGAGATCGAGGCGGTGGCGATCGCCGGGATGGCGGTCGGCGCCATGCAGTCGGTCGTCACCCACTGCCGGCAGGGCGGCCTGGACCCCGGGACCACCCGGGCCGCCCTGGACCGGGCGCTGGCCATCGTGGAGAGCGGTCTGCGCTCCGTACCCGCCCTGAACGAGCCGATCCCCTAGGATTCGGGCACGGCCGCCGGGGGTGCGGCCATTGACTCGATCTGGAAGGGCTTTTCGGCGTTGCCCCGACCCGTCTGGTGCGCACTGGTGGCGCTGGTGGTCCTGGTCTGCGGATGCAGCAGCGTGCCGGCGACCGGCGCCGCCGCGCGTCCCACGCAGGCCGAACCGGTCCGGCCGGCCCGGCCGCACGTTCCGGTGGTGTTCGTGCTGGGCGACAGCTACACCGCGGGGATCCGCGCCGTCCCGGCGGAGCGGACCTACGCCGCCGAGACCGCGCGGCGGCTCGGCTGGCAGATCGTCATCGGCGGGTACGCCGGGACCGGGTTCGTCAACGACGGCAGGATCGGCAGGAACTTCGCCGAGCTGTACACGGCGCAGCTCGCGTGGCGGCCCGCCCCCGACATGGTGGTGGTGTCCGGCGGGCACAACGACCACCGCGCGCCGGAGCTGGTCGCGCCCGCCGCCGACCGGCTGCTGCGCGACATCAGGGCCCGCTGGCCGCGGGCCCACCTGGTCCTGATGGGCCCGCTGTGGGGCGGGGACCCGACGGAGTCGGCGCGGCGGGTCCGCGACTCCCTGCGCCGGGTCGCCGCCGCGCTCGGGGTGCCGTTCGTCGACCCGCTCACCTGGATCACCGGGAACGTGCGCGCGGGCACCGGCAACGCCGTGACGTACGTCCTCGACGACGGCGTGCACCTGACCCCGGCGGGCAACCGGTACGTCGCCGACCGGCTCGTCGGCGAACTGCGCGCCCTGGGCCTGGACCGGCCCATGCTCGGCGCACCGGCGCGGCGCCCCGCCCGGTCACCCGATCCGGCGGCCGCTCACCAGGGGCCGTAGGGACCGCTGGAGGCGGAGCCGCCGCCGCGCTTGCGGTACGGCGCCACCGCGGGCCGGACGTCGGCCAGGTAGATCGCGGCCACCACGAACGCGGCGATCGGCAGGATCTGGATCAGGGACACCATCCCGGCCGCGCCCGCCAGCCCGACCACGTTGGCCACCACCAGCAGGATCACCCACAGGTTCTTGCTCTGCTTGCTGGCCGCCGCGTACGCCCCGGCCGGCGTCCGCAGCGCGTCGACCAGCGCGAACACCTCGAACAGGAAAGCGACGATCGCCAGGAACCAGAAGAAGTAGACCAGTCCAATCCACACCGAAGATCACTACTTTCGCCGAGCCGGTAGGCGCCGCGCCCCGGCGCCGTGGGATCTCCACCTTATGCAAGGTTCAACGGCCGCCCAGGGATCGGACATGCGACGGCCCGGCCGGATGGTCCGGCCGGGCCGTCATCGGGTGACGGTCGGTCAGGTGCCGACCTTCTTGCTCGCGTCGCCGGCGGCGCGCTGGGCGGCGCGGGTGGTCTTGCCGGCCTCCTCCACCGCGGCGCGGGTCTTGCGCTGGGTGCGCTTGGCGCTCTCGGTCAGCTCCTGGGTGGCGGCCTGGTTCTCCACCCGGGTGACGATCTTCTTGCCGCGCTCGGCCAGCTCGTCGATCATGCCCTGGACCTGGGAGACGTACGCGTTGGCCAGCTCACGCAGGTCCGTGCCCTCGACCCGCTCCTGCAGCCGGGAGACGTTCTCGCGCACCTCCTCCTGGAGCTTGGTCACGTTCTCGCGCACCTCGCCCTGGTAGCGGGTCACGTTCTCGCGCAGCCGGCCCACCTGCTCGGGGACCTCGCGGAGCTTCTCCACCGCCAGGTCGCCGGCGCCGGCGACGGTGTAGACGGCCTTGTTGTCACGGAGTCGTGCGGCGAGCGTCATCCGTGTCCTCCCTCTCTGCGGCTGATGCCTCGTTGTCGTTTCCCGGAACGTCGAGGTCCGGGTCCTCCTCGTCTGCGGCGGCCGCCTCGGCGACGGCCTCGTTCTCCTTGCGGAACGACTCGTAGATGTCCAGCAGGACCTGCTTCTGCCGTTCCGTCAGCAGCAGGTCGGCCCGGATCGCGGCCTGGGCGTCGGTGTCGGCCTCGCGCTCGTCGAGGATCCCCGCCTGCACGTAGAGCGCCTCCGCCGAGATCCGCAGCCCCTTGGCGATCTGCTGCAGGATCTCCGCGCTCGGCTTGCGCAGCCCGCGCTCGATCTGGCTCAGGTACGGGTTGGAGATGCCCGACACCGCCGCGAGCTGGCGCAGCGAGATCTTCGCCCGCTGCCGCTGCTCGCGGATGTACTCCCCGATCGATCCGACCTTCGAACCCGCCATGTCTCCACCCTGCGTCATCGTGCTTGCAATTGCAAGCGCCCTTGCTAGCACTTTACGGTGACCTCGCACACAGCGGAACACCGCCCCCCACCCGCATCGACCAGCGGTGACGCCGATCACCGGGAGGGACGCAACGCCTCCAGGAGCCGTTCGGTCTGCTGCCCGGACCTCAGCGGCGCGCTCCGGAAGAGGCGGGCCGGTCCTGCTGCGGAGACCTCGTCACTCGACTTCGGCGGCCGGAACCGTCCAGGTGTTGCAGACGGCGACGACGGGGTTCTCGTACCCCTTGGCGACCCAGCCGGCGTAGTTGCGGGCGGTGCCGTGGTCGCGTTCCTCGGGCGGACGGCGGTCGTCGCCCCGGCCGCGGACGTCGTGCATCATGGCGTCGTACTGGGCCGGGGTCATCGGAAGGGTCTCCCGTTCGGTCCCCAGGAACAGGCCGGCCAGGCACTGGGCCTGCAGTTCTATCCGGCGGCTGGTCTCGGCCCTGGCGGCCGGGTCGGAGGCGTTCATCTGCTGGTGGCCGTACGGGAGGATGCCGGCGCGCTCCTGGATGTGGTGGCCGTACTCGTGGGCGATGACACGGGCGTAGACGGCGTAGTTGGAGACGGGCTCACCGGCGGCGGTCTCCACGATGTGGCGCAGGCCCACGTACATGGTGTTGTTCTCGGGGCAGTAGAACGCGGCGGCGCCGGGGCTGGGATAGCTGCCGCAGGGGCCGCGGCCGGGGGCGCTCCAGAAGACGCGCTGCGGCGGCTCGAACCGCATGTCGGCCTTGCCGAACTGCTGCGCCCACGAGCGGTCCAGGCACCCGGCGAGGGCCTCCATGAAGCGGCGCATGGACTCGTCCTCGCCCTGCCGGATGCGCGGCAGACGGCATCGCACGGGGGTGAGGCGGCCGGTGGCGTAGAGGCGGTTGCCGGTCGCGACCTGCCGGGAGATCTCCGGGGCCTGCCCCCGGATCAGGGGCACGCCCTCGGTGTCCACGAAGCCGGCCAGAGCCAGCGCCGCGACCACCAGCATCGAGGCCACGACGCCCAGAACGGCGGCCAGCGCGCCGCCCAGGCTGCGGCGCGGACGGGAGCGCCGGGGCGGGAGCGCGTACGGGCGGCCCGTACCGGGAGCCGGGGGGTGGTAGCGGCGCGCCGCCGTGGCGGGGGGTTGGCGTGCCATGGGCGAGATCATCGCACAGGAGCCGAAAGTCCACGTCCGGGGCCGGACCGGCGGCCGGCGCACGGCCGGGACCGGTCATCCGGACGGGCCGTTCCGCTTTGCCGGGGACCGCTACGATTCGCCCCATGGTGGGACGCTCGCGGCCGCTGGTCGCGCCCTTGATCCTGGCGGTCGTCGTGGTGCTCGGCCTGGCGTCGCCGGCCGCCGCGGACGCGCCGCAGTCCCTGGCCGCCGAGATGGTGGTCGGCGACGAGGTCACCCTGACGGTGGGACGCGACGGCGTCGTGCGGGCGCGGGAGACCATCGTCTACGAGTTCGCCGGCGGGCGCGGGTTCGACCGCACGTTCGTCACCCGCACCCGCGACAGCGACACCCGCGACCGGGTGTACGAGATCGGCGACGTGCGGGCGTCCAGCCCCGACGGGGGGCCCACCGGGGTGTCGGTGTCCGTGGACGGCAGCCGGACCCGGGTGACGGTGTCCGGCGACCGGCCGCTGAACGGGCGGCGCACCGTGGTCCTGACCTACCACGTGCGCGGGATCGTCACCCCGCTCGGCATGCGCGACGAACTGCGGTGGGCGGCGGTCGGCGGATGGCGGACCAGGGTGTCCACGGCCCGGGTGACCGTGCGCGGGCCGGTGATGGACGGGTCCATCAACTGCTTCGCCGGGCCGCTGGCCAGCGCGATCGGCTGCGCCCAGTTCAACCCCGACCACACCCGCACCGAGGGCGTGTTCTCGCAGAACAACCTGCTGCCGGGCGAGCACCTGACGGTGGTGGTGGGCTACCGGGCGGGGACCGTGGCCGCCGAGCCGCTCTACGCCAAGCGCCGCACCCTGGCGACCGCGTTCTCGGTCAACGGCATCACCCTCGGGACCCTGGGGGCGCTGCTGGCGCTGCTGCTCGGCGGGTTCGGCGTGCTGTACCTGCTGCACGGCCGGGACAAGCGCGCGGTCGACAAGCACGCCGCCGAGGGCGACCGGCCCGCCGTGCGGGGGGCGGAGTTCGCCCCGCCGGACGGGGTGCGGCCCGGCCAGATCGGCACCCTGATCGACGAGCAGGCCGACGTCATCGACGTCACCGCCACCATCGTCGACCTGGCCGTCCGGGCCTACCTGCTGATCGAGGAGGAGGACCGGGCGGCGACCGGCCGCACCGACTGGACGCTGCGCAGGCTGCAGCGGCCGGTCGACGACCTGCTGCCGTACGAGCGGCTGCTGCTGGACGCGCTGTTCGAGGGCCGGGACTCCATCAAGCTGTCGGAACTGGACGGCGCGTTCGCCCCCCAGCTCGCCCGGGTCCGGTCGGCGATGTACGACGACGTGGTCAAGCAGGGCTGGTTCGCCCGCCGCCCGGACACGGTGCGCAGCCGCTGGTCCACCGCCGGGATCGTGCTGGCGGTCCTCGGCGTCGCCGGGACCGTGGCGCTGGCGGTCTTCACCGATCTGGCGCTGGTCGGGCTGGCGGTCATCATCGGCGGGGCGGCGCTGGCGGTCGGCGGCCAGTACATGCCGGCCAAGACCGCCCGCGGCGCGACCGTGCTGGCCCACACCATCGGCTTCCAGGCCCATCTGGCGCGCGGCGAGGCCCCCGAGGGCATCGAGGGCCCCCAGCGGATCGCCCTGTTCTCCCGCTACCTGCCGTACGCGGTGGTGTTCGACCTGGTCGACAAGTGGGCCAAGACGGTCGAGGACGCCGGGGTGCAGGCCGAGGGCGCCGACAACCTCTACTGGTACGAGGGGCCCGCCGAGTGGGACCTGTCGAAGTTCGCCGAGTCGATGCGCACGTTCACCCTCGCCACCTCCGGCGCCATCTCCCGCACCAGGCAGTTCCGCAGCCTGTGACCCCCGCCTCGCGTTGACCGCTTTTTACCGGGTAGAGGCCGGGGCGGAGGTGGAACACATGCTCACCATGGCCGTCAGGCTGGGCGACAACTACTGGCTGCTCCTCGGGCCGGCTCTGGTCGCGCTGGCGCTGGCCACCTGGCTGGTCCTGACGGTGCGCGCGGCGCGCCGCCGGGTGCCCCATCCGGAACGCATGCACGGCGACTCCCCGCACCGCGGGCCCGTCCAGGGCGGGACCATCCAGGGCGATCCGGGGCAGCGGAACGCCAACGAGAAGGGGTTCGAGCCCAGCGAGGAGACGATCGAGCCCCGCCGGCGTTGAGGGTCAGCGCCGGGGCAGCGCGGCGAGGAAGGCGGCGGCCGGGCGGACCGCGCCGATCGCCTCCTCGCCGCCGAACACCGGCGAGGAGCCCAGGCCGGATCCGACCTCCGCGCCGAGCGCGCGCAGCAGCGCCACGGTGACCGGGGTGCGGGCGCGCATCGCACCGTCGTCGATCTTGACGGCGCCGGCCCGGCCGTCCGGCAGCGCGAACGCGTCCACGCCCTCGGCACCGCACTTGACCAGCAGGCCGGGCACCGCGTCCATCAGCCGCCGTTCCTCGCGGCGGGTCCCGGACGTCCACTCCGGGTGAGCCCGCATCGCGTCGGCCACCCGCCGTTCCGGGGTGCCCGGCCGCGCCAGCAGCATCGCCCGGTACGCCCGCGCCACCCCGAGCAGCGAGATCGCGAACACCGGCGCCCCGCAGCCGTCCACGCCGACCGCGGCGGGCGTCTCGCCGCTGAGCTCGGCGAGGGTGTCGTGCACGGCCTGCTGCAGCGGATGGCCGGGATCCAGGTACTTCTCGGTGGGCCAGCCGTTGTGCGCGCAGGTGGCGAGCATGGCGGCGTGCTTGCCGGAGCAGTTCATCCGCAGCCGTGACGGGCCGCCGCCGGCCTTGGCGAACTGGACGGTGACGGCGTGCTCCATCGGCCACGCCTGCGGGCACCGCAGCGCCGCCGAGGTCAGGCCGGCCCCGGCGAGGATCCGTTCCACGCCCTCGACGTGGAAGTCCTCCCCGCTGTGGCTGGCGGCGGCCAGCGCCAGCAGTTCGCCCTCCAGCGCCAGCCCGCAGCGGAGCATGGCGGCCGCCTGGATCGGCTTGAGGGTCGACCGGGGCAGGATCGGCTCCTCGGCCGCCCCGAACCGCGCCAGCGGGGTCCCGTCGGCGGCGAGCCCCACCGCCGCCCCGCGGTGGCGGGACTCCACGAAGCCCGACCGCTCCACCTCGACCAGCACAGGATTCGCTTCCACCGCACCCCCCTCCGGGGATCTTATCGACGCCTCATGTCCCCGGACGGGGGCGGGTGGTCACCTGTGCGAGGGAACGCCGAGGAACTCGCGGGCCTCGTCCGCCATCATCGGCGGGCGCTGGGCGAACCGGGCCAGCGCGGCGGCCCGTTCCACCAGCACGGCGTTCGAGGTCACCGGGATGCCCTTGGCGTAGGTGAGGGTGTCCTCCATGCCGACCCGCAGATGCCCGCCCGCCGACAGGGCCGCGAACATCACCGGCACGCTGGTGCGGCCGATCCCGGTCGCCGACCAGGTCGCCCCCTCGGGCAGCGCCTCGACGGCGGCGACCAGCGTGCGGGCGTCCCCGGGCATCCCGCCCGGCACCCCCATCACCAGGTCGCAGTGCACGCGGCCGCCGTACGGGGGTCCGTAGGCGTCCAGCAGCCGGTGCAGCGCGCCGATGTGGCCCAGGTCGAACAGCTCGAACTCCGGAACGATGTCCAGTTCCTGGGTGCGCTGGTAGAGCCGGGTCATGAACGGCCACGGGTTCATGAACACCTCGTCGCCGAAGTTGACCGTTCCGCAGGTCAGCGAGCACGCGTCCGGCCCGGCCTCCAGCACCCGCAGCCGGTCCTCGTAGGAGTCGCCGACCGCCCCGCCGGTGGACAGCTGGATGATCAGCCCGGTGGCCTCGCGCAGCGCCTGCACGGTGTCGCGCAGCCGTGCCAGGTCCAGCGTGGGCCGTGCCTCGTCGTCCCGGATGTGCACGTGGATCACCGCCGCCCCGGCGGCCTCGCACTCCTTGGCCGTCTGGACCAGCTCGTCCAGCGTCACCGGCAGCTGGGGCACCTCGGACTTGGCGGACTCGGCGCCCGTGGGCGCCACGGTGATGAGCGTCGTTGCTCCCATGACCGCAGTCTCACCTTGCGGCGGGGCAAGAGACAATAGGTCGCGTTCCTAGGGAAGGCAGGTCATGCGGGCTGTTGTGCAGCGGGTCAGCCGGGCGAGCGTCACCGTCGACGGGTCGGTGGTGGGCGAGATCGCCGAGCCGGGACTGCTGGCGCTGGTGGGGGTGACGCACGACGACACCCCCGAGCAGGCGCGCAGGCTGGCGGGCAAGATGTGGGGGCTGCGGATCCTGGAGGGCGAGAAGTCCTGCTCCGACGTGGGCGCCCCGCTGCTGGTGGTCAGCCAGTTCACGCTGTACGGCGACACCCGCAAGGGACGCCGCCCGAGCTGGACCGGCGCCGCGCCCGGCCCGGTGGCCGAGCCGCTGGTCGACGCGGTGGTGGCGGAGCTGCGGGCGCTGGGCGCGCGGGTGGAGACCGGGGTCTTCGGCGCGGACATGAAGGTGGAGCTGGTCAACGACGGGCCGGTGACCCTGATCCTGGAGGTCTGACGCCGGGTCTAGCCGGCGCCGAGGCCGTACACCATCCCGATCAGGGTGACCACGGTGCCGAGGGCGGCCAGCACCAGCACCGTCTGGTCGGCCTGGGCCAGCCTGGTGCGGCCGCCGGAGGCCACCACCATCCCGGTGTCCCGGTTCGGGTCGGCGACGACCCGCCGGCGACGGCCGGGCAGCCGCACCAGGTGCCGCAGGGCGTCGACCTTCAGCCGCTGGTGGGCCGGGGTGCAGCCGAACAGCCGGCCGCGCACGGGCTCGCGGCAGACGTGGCCGTTGCGGGGCATCACCCGGCAGACCGTGGGCACCAGCGCGAACTCGTACAGGCACCAGACCAGCAGGGTCAGCAGCAGCACCCGCCACGAGGCGGTCGCCCCCGCCAAGGCCAGCATCAGCGCGAACGCCGCCCACCACACCAGCACCGGCTCCCGCCAGCGCCGCCGCCGTCGCCCCATCGTGCCCTTCCGTGCGGGAGGGGGCCCGCCATCGCCCGGATGGCCGCCCGGATTCGCCACCATTACCGTGACAAGCCTCTCAGAACGGGGCCGAGAACGGATCTTGATTCGGGTGACCCGGTCGTGGGGTGGCCACGACAGACGTTTCGTGCCCGCGCGGGCGGGGCTTCACGCCTGTCGCAGGCCGTCTCAGCCCGTCTCAGGCGCGCCTGGTGGGCTGCCTGCGCAGCTTGATCTCGGCGTTGGCGCCGGTGTCCGGGGACACCACGATCTCCTGGGCGGCGGCCACTCCCCCGGCCAGCAGCTCGGCGTCGACCGGGGCGGTCCGCTTGACCATGGCCAGCGCGATCGGCCCCAGTTCGTAGTGCCGGGCGGCCGAGCCGACGAAGCCGATGACGCGCCCGTTCAGCTCCACCGGGTCACCGTGCGCGGGCAGCCGGTCGACGCTGCCGTCCAGGTGCAGCATCACCAGCCGGCGCGGCGGACGGCCCAGGTTGTGGACGCGGGCGACGGTCTCCTGCCCCCGGTAGCAGCCCTTGTCCAGGTGCACGGCGTCCTCGATCCAGCCGGCCTCGTGCGGGATGGTCCGGTGGTCGGTGTCCAGCCCCAGCCGCGGCCGGTGCGCGGCGATCCGGAACGCCTCGTACGCCCAGATCCCCGCCGGACGGGCCCGTTCCGGCATGCCCGCCAGGGCGGACCGCTCGATGATCCGGCTGGGCCCCGCCACGTCCGGGAACTCCAGCGCCCCCGGAATCTCCGGCCCGCCGGTGACCACGGCGTACTCGTCGCTGAGGTCGGCGACCTCGACCCGCAGCATGAACCGCATCCGGTCGAGGAACTCCACCAGCCCCGGCGCGGTCCCGGGCTCCACGTGCGCCCACACCGCCGCACCGTCGTCGACCAGGTGGAGGTGGTGCTCGACATGCCCGTTCGGGCTCAGCAGCAGCGCCTGCGTCGGCTCGTTCGGCGGCAGCTTCTCCAGATGCTGGCTGAACAGGCTGTGCAGCCACCGCAGCCGGTCGGGCCCGGACACCCGGACCACCCCGCGGTTGCTGCGGTCGACGAACGCCGTCCCGGCCTCCAGAGCCCGTTGCTCCTGCGCGGGCTCCCCGTAGTGCGCGGCGACCTCCTCATCAGGCCGATCGGCGGCGACGGCTCCGGACAGCTCCAGCAACGGACTCTTCATAACCCCAGTATTACGTGCCCCCCGGCCCCTACTCCCCGGTTACCGCGACCCCACCCTCCGAGCACCACGACCCCCACCTCCAGCACACCGCGCCCCCCGCGTTCCGGTCACTGAAGGCCACCGCGAGCGGGCCCGCGTGGTCGTGAGGAGGAGCGGTTCAAGATCGCGAGGAACGAGCGATCTTGAACCGCGACGACGAACGGCCGCGCGTCCAAAGGCCCGCGAGCCGCCGCGCCGGAGGCGCGGCAAAACTACCCGCATTTGCGGCAGCGGCCGTAGACGGTGAGGTGGTGCACGTCGGTCTCGAAGCCGTACTCGCGTCGCAGGAGGCCGACCAGGTCGTCGGCGACCTTGGGGGTGACGTCGTCGACGGCACCGCACTCGCGGCACACCAGGTGGACGTGCTCGGCCTCGGCGGCCAGGTGGTAGGTGGGCGGGCCGTGCCCCAGATGGGTGTGCTTGACCAGGCCCAGTTCCTCCAGCAGCTCCAGGGTGCGGTAGACCGTGGAGATGTTGACGCCGCGCGCCGTGCGCTGCACCTCGGTGCAGATCTCCTCCGGAGTGCCGTGCTCGAGCGAGGTGACCGCCTCGAGTACCAGCTGGCGCTGCGGGGTGACCCGGTAGCCGCGCGCCCGCAGCTCCTCCTGCCACGTGTCGGCCATGCACGCAGTGTATGCCGGGCGGTTCACCGGACGCCTCCCCGCGATCCGGCCCGCACGCGCGGGGAACCGGAGAAATCATTTGCCCGCCGCCCGGACGGTCGCATACCGTGCGAGTACGCGTGAAAGGAGGTGGTCCGGAACATGCATGATTCTGGGACTCGCGAGGTGACTGTCCGCTAGTCGCCGTCCCGCCTCGGCTCCGCCGCCTCGCGCGCGGAGGGAAACCAGTCGTGACGCGGCTGGCGAATACCAGGCATTCACCCGATCCCCGGGCCGATGGACCAGTCCCGTCCATCGTCCGCCGTACGGCGGGCAGGCCCGGGGATCGTTCTTTTCACCCCGCTCCGGCCCCGACCTGCCCCGAGCCGTCCCGCCGGAATGAACGGGCGCGGCGCGGGCACCTGTGAGGCATGATCGCGGGCGGTGGACAGGGACAGCAGGAGCTGAACGGCATAGCGGGATGGGCCGCCGACGTCATCGACGCGCTCGGCGCGGTCGGCGTCGGCCTGCTGATCGCGCTGGAGAACATCTTCCCCCCGCTGCCGAGCGAGGTGGTGCTGCCGCTGGCCGGGTTCACCGCCAGCGAGGGGAAGGTCAACGTGGTCGCGGTGATCGTCGGGGCCACCGCGGGATCGCTGCTGGGCGCGCTGGTGCTGTACGGGCTCGGCGCCTGGCTGGGGCACGAGCGGGCCTGCCGGCTCGCCGACCTGCTCCCGTTCGTGGACACCGCCGAACTGGACCGGGCCACCGCCTGGTTCGCCGACCACGGCGGCAAGACCGTGCTGTTCGGCCGGGTGGTGCCGGTGGTACGCAGCCTGGTGTCGGTCCCCGCCGGGATCGAACGGATGCCGCTGACCCGGTTCTGCCTCTACACCGCGATCGGCAGCGGGGTGTGGAACACGCTGTTCGTACTGCTCGGGTACGTGCTGGGCGAGCGGTGGACGCAGGCGGAGAAGTTCGCCAACTGGGCCACCTACGCGGTGCTCGCGCTGGCCGTGCTGTGGACGGTCAAGTTCGTGGTCGGCCGGATGCGCGCCCGCGCCCGCAGCTCGGCCTGACCCCTACCGGACCCGCTTGAGCTGCGCCGACACGTGCGACTGCAGCGGCTGCCCCATGGCGGCCATGTCGTAGGCCCAGCCCAGGTCCTCGCCGATCAGCCCGTACAGCCGGTGCCCAGCGGTGACCTCCTTGGCGGTGGCGGTGCGGGCGACCACGTCGGTGCGCAGCTCCACCCGGCTGAACGCCACGTTCCCGAGGTAGATCTCCACGATGCCGGTGGGGTGCGCCAGGGTGACCTCAACCTCGTTGTCGGGCAGCGGCCGCCAGTAGCCCGTCTCGGTGGCCAGCGGCCGGGCCAGGCCGCCCTCGTCGTCCAGCAGCCAGGTCCGGCTGGTGTAGATCAGGAACGGCTTGCCGGTGTGGGTGAACGAGATCTCCTGGCCGAACCGGAAGCTCTCGATGGTGGGGTAGCCGCCGACTCCGGCGCCCTCCCACTCGCCGACCAGGAATTCCAGCGGCTTGAGATCGGGGTGCAGCTCGGGCTCCATGACCCGTCAGCGTAGTGCCCGCCGCACGGCGCTCGGGACGCCGCGACGGGCGCTCAGCGCAACCGGAACAACGCCAGCACCAGCAGCAGCATCGTCACCGCGATCACTGCCAGGACCGCCACCAGCGCCCCGGCGTTCACCATGCCCATGGGCCGGAGCGTAACGCGCCCGCCCGCCCGGCGGGACGGGGACGGGCGCGCGCTACTGTGCCCCCATGGCGAGAACATTGGTGATCAAGGCCACGTCCGGGGCGGACGGGATGGAGCGTTGCAACCAGGCGTTCACGGTCGCGGCGGCGGCGGTGGCGGCCGGCGCGAAGGTCTCGCTGTGGCTGACCGGGGAGTCCGCCTGGTACGCGCTGCCGGGCCGGGCCGCGGAGTTCGAGCTGCCGCACGCCACCCCGCTGCAGGACCTGCTGGAGGTGGTGCTGGCCGGGGGCACGGTGACGGTCTGCACGCAGTGCGCCGCCCGCCGCGACATCACCGCCGACGATGTCGTTCCCGGAATACGGATCGCGGGCGCGCCCACGTTCGTTGAAGAGGTGACCGCCGAGGGCGCCCAGGCGCTGGTCTACTGACGACATCCCGGCGCCGTCACGTGGGGGCGAGTGCGGCGACGGGGATCACCACCGGGGCTCGGGTGAGGCCCGTGCGCCCTCCGGCGGCCCGTTACCGGATTGATCCGCTGGAGAAAGGACACAACAGGGCCATGCGGCGTACGGAGGACACGACGTGATCCACATCCCTGGCTGGTTCTGGGCCGCGACGATCGCCTTCATCGTCGCGCTCTTCGTGTTCGACCTCGTCGTGGCGGTGCGCCGTCCGCATGCGGTGCACCTGCGGGAGGCGACGTTCTGGTCGGTGTTCTACGTCGCGATCGCGCTCGCGTTCGGCGGGGTGCTGTGGGCGGTGTCCGGACCCACCGCCGGCGCGGAGTACTTCGCCGGGTGGGTGGTCGAGAAGAGCCTGTCGGTCGACAACCTGTTCGTCTTCGTGATCATCTTCGCCCGGTTCGCGGTGCCGGAGGAGTTCCAGCAGAAGGTGCTGCTGTTCGGGATCGCGGCGGCGCTGGTGCTGCGCTGCATCTTCATCGCGGCCGGCGCGGCGGCGATCGAGCTGTTCTCCTGGACGTTCCTGTTCTTCGGGCTGGTGCTGCTGTGGACGGCGCTGCAGCTGGTCCGGCACCGCAACGACGAGCCGGACGTCGACGACAACGTGCTGGTCCGGCACGCCCGCAAGGTGCTGCCGGTGACCGACGACTTCCACGGCGGGCGGCTGATCACCCATGAGGCCGGCCGCCGGGTGGTGACCCCGCTGCTGCTGGTGTTCCTGGCGATCGGCAGCACCGACCTGATGTTCGCGCTGGACTCCATCCCCGCGGTGTTCGGGGTGACCAGCGAGCCGTTCATCGTCTTCACCGCCAACGCGTTCGCCCTGCTCGGCCTGCGCGCCCTGTTCTTCCTGGTGGAGGGGCTGCTGGAACGGCTGGTTTACCTGTCCATCGGGCTGTCGGCGATCCTGGCGTTCATCGGCGTCAAGCTGCTGCTGCACTTCGCCCACGAGGACGTCTCCTCCGCCGTCCCCGAGATCCCCACCCCGCTGTCCCTGTCGGTCATCCTCGGCATCCTGATCATCACCTCGGTCGCCAGCCTGATCCGCGTCCGCAGCCACCCCGAGGAGAGGGCCCACGCCACCGCCGTCACCATCCGCCGCCGCGACCGCGAACGCACCGAGGCGGCCCACGGCGAGACGTCCTCCAGTCACTGACGCCCCCATGCCGAAGGCCCCGGCACGTCGATGCCGGGGCCTTGCGGTGTGCGGATCCGTCGCGGTCAGCCGGTCACCGGGAGGTCACCGGGGACGGGCTTGGGGGACGGGGCCTGCACGACGGGGACGCTCGGGGACGGCTTCGCGGTGGGCGTGCCCTTCACCGGCGGGGTGCGGTCCGGTCCGGTCGGGGTCGGGGCCGGCGACTTCCCGCCTCCCGGGGCGCAGGTGGCCGAGGCGATGCTGATCGTCTGGGTCTTGCCGGCCACCGGCGGCAGGGTGACCTCGATCGCGGTGACGGTCAGGCCGCCGCCGGGCCTGCGGACCTGCTTGTTCAGCACGACCGAGGCCGTGCCGACCCCGTCGAGCCCGACCGTGAGGCCGGTGTTGGGCGCGGCGGCGGCCCGGAGGCGCTCGCCCCGCAGGACGACCTTGGCCAGGTTCGAGACGCCCCTGCCGTTCACGCACTTGGCGGTGACCGCCTCGGCGGTCAGCCCGAGCCTGGCGATGGCCAGGTCGGCGACACCGGCCCGGGCCTGCCCGGCCCCGGCGGCCGCCGACAGGACCGACGCCCGCACCAGCGGATTGGCCGGGAGCTCGGCCACGCTCTTGCTCACCGGCCGCCGCGCGGACGAGGCCACCGCCGGGGTGGCGGGGATGTTGACCAGGCCGGTGGCGGTGACGGCGTGGGCCGAGCCCTTCCCGCCGGGGGCGGCGTACGCGGGCGTCGCCGCGACGACCAGGGGGGCGGCGACCAGGCCGGCCAGTGCGGCGCCGGTGGTCAGTTTCCTGAACTGCATCTCTTTTCCTCCTGTGTTGTTCTTGGGGGGTTGCTCGGTCACGCCGTCACGTGCACGGGCGTGCCGAGCGGGATCTCCGACAGCCGTTCCAGGGCGTCCGCCGGGACGCGGATGCAGCCGTGGGTGACGGCCTTGCCGAAGACGGATTCGTCCTTCCAGCCGTGGAAGGCGACCGTGCCGGGCCCGCCGCCGAACGTGTCGAGCGTCTCGGAGTGGGCGCCGACCGGCACCACCAGCGGGCTGAAGGTGGGCTTGGTCGGCTTGAGCAGCGCCAGCACGAACGTCCGCCCGACCGGGGTGGGCGTCTTCTCCGCGCCCACCGCCACCGTCCACGCGCCGACCTTGCGGCCGTCCCGCACGATGGTGAGCCGGCGCGCCCCGACCTCCACCTTGACCTGGTACGGAGTGCGGGCGGTGGTCAGCCTGCCGCCGTCCTGCGGGATCCAGCCCGTCGTCTGGTTCGGCTTGCTGGGCAGCATCACCCGGTGCCAGCCCTGCCTGGTCTCCAGAACGGGCACCCAGGTGGGGCCGTCCAGCTGCTTGTCGGGCAGCGCCGCCACCGGCCGGCCGCCCGGCTCGGCCGCCACCGGCAGCGCGGTGGTGGGATGCACCACCGTGCCGTCCACCGGCGCGGCCGGAGCGGGATCCCTGGGCAGCCCGCGCAGCGTGGTGAACGTGGTCGCCTGCGGCAGCCCGGCCAGGTCCACCGCGGCGGCGGGACGGGTCCGCTCCTGCTGTCCGCCGCCGCAGCCGGACACCAGCGCCGCGTACACGACCGCCACGCCGAAGCCGGCCACCAGGCCACGGCTCCGGCGTCCGGCGGCCCGGGACGCCGCCGGCGCACGGCGGATCACTCGTTGAGAACGATGGGTCACGACAACTCCAAGGGAGTGCGACTTCCCGACCAAGGGATGATTACTCTCCGCAAGCTTTCATCTTGCGAGAGTCACATCCTTACCATGAGCAACCCATCGACTACCCAATTAACAGGACTACAGGACGGTAAATCCTGCGAGCCGCCTTTAACCCCACCCCCACCGACCTGCACCGTTACCAATTGCCCCGGATGCCCGCATATCCCCGCCCACTCCTTTTGAGCAGATCACCCCTTTTTCGAGTCACCCCGCACGCCTCACTTTCGGTAGCCGGACCACCACCCGATCCCCGGTGCCGGCACTCCGCGGCACCACCTCCCGCGACCGCCACCGCGACCACGATGACCAAGACGATCACGGCCCCGGGCACGGCCGGCCGATTCGCCGAGGCGATGGACGAAGCCGATGCCTGGGCCCTCGGTGCGCACGTCACGGAAGAGGGCAATGAGCCGGCCGGCGCGCTCTCCCTCGGCCGACGGCGGCACATGGTTTCTGAACAGGGACGCCGACGGGTGACGAGCGCCGCCCCGCCCGCCGTGCCGCCAGTGCCCAGGTCGAACACCGCTCAGCCTCCGCCCCTAACAGCACCGCCGCCGTTCCGGCGCTGCCGATCCCGAACAAGCCGAAGGCCCCGGCACTGACGTACCGGGGCCTTGCAGCCGAAGGTTCTGAAGACCACCGCGAGCGGGCCCGCGTGGTCGTGAGGAGGAGCGTTTCAAGATCGCGAGGAACGAGCGATCTTGAAACGCGACGACGAACGGCCGCGCGCCAAAAGGCCCGTGAGCCGCGTGAGCGAAGCGAGCGCAATCAAACCGCGCGAGCGAAGCGAGCGCTAAGAAAGCACAGCGTTCAGGCGTTCCTCGCGGAGGCGGTCGGACCAGGACTCGGGGAGCGGGGGGAGGTCGTCGCGCTTGAGGGCCCAGCGGAGCAGGAGGTCGGCCAGGCCGGGGTTGCGGACCAGGGCGGGGCCGTGCATGTAGGTGCCGATGACGTGGTCGGCGTAGGCGCCCTCGAAGCCGTCGCCGTTGCCGACGCCGTGCGCGACCTTGGCCAGCGGCTTGACGCCGGGGCCGAGGTGGGTGACGCCCTGGTGGTTCTCGAAGCCGGTGATCCGGGGGACGGCCAGGGCGGGGTCCACGTCGCCGACGATCTCGCCGACGGCGCGCTTCTCGCCGCGGCCGGAGCGGATGTCCAGCAGGCCGAGGCCCTGGACGGGCTGGCCCTCCTCGCCGCCGAACTCGGTGCCCAGCAACTGGTAGCCGGCGCACACCGCGAAGATCACGGCGCCGAAGTCGCGGGCCCGGTGCAGGCCGCCGTCGTTGCGCAGCCGGCGGGCGGCCAGGATCTGCGGCCGGTCCTCGCCACCGCCGAGCAGGTAGATGTCGCCGTCCACCGGCACGTTCTCGTCGGAGCGGACGTGCACGGTGCGGGTGCTGATGCCGCGCAGCATCGCCCGGCGCTCCAGGACGATGCAGTTGCCCTGGTCTCCGTAGGTGCTCAGCAGGTCGGGGTAGACCCAGACGATCTTGATGCTGTCAGACGACACGGCCGTACCTCGTTCGGATGTGCTGGAAGGCGGTGTAGTTGGCGATCACGTCCAGATGGCCCGGCGGCACCGCCATCACCGCCTGGTCGATGTCGTCCACCAGGGTGAAGTCCACGTCGGCGGCCTCCAGCCGGGCGGCCAGGTCCAGCCGGCGCTCGCCGGTCGCCCACACCGGGCGGCCGCGCAGGATGCGGTAGTCCACGTCCCACAGCCAGGAGGTGTCGCGGCCGTCCGGCCCCTGCGCGTTGATCGACAGCGCCACCGGGCCGGGCGCGGGCTGCAGCACGTCGAACGCCTCCAGCCAGCCCGCCGGGTTCTTCGACAGCAGCAGCCGGATGGTGCGGCCCTCGTGCTCGACCGTGGTGTACCGGCCGGCCACCGACTTGACCTGGGCCAGCAGCGGCAGCGCCGTCTCCGGTTCCACCCCGAACTGGGAGACCACCGCCAGCGCGATCACGGCGTTGGAACGGTTGGCCCGCCCCGGCAGCTGCAGCCCGGTCAGCTCGTAGGTGCGCCCGCCCGGCGCGGTGACCCGTTCGCCGTGCAGGATCCAGTCGGGCTTGGGCCGGGAGAACGAGCACTCGCGGCAGCCCCAGTCGACGCCCTCGCGGTCCAGCGGCCCGCCGCACTCGGGGCAGGACCAGGAGTCCTCCCGCCAGTGCTGCCCGGCCGCCACCCAGGTGACGCTCTTGGCGGTGGACGCCCCCCAGGTGACCAGCGGGTCGTCGCAGTTGGCGATCACGTGGCTGTGCGGCGCGGCCTCCAGCGCCTTGCGCCACTTGCCGGCCAGCAGCCAGATCTCCGCGGCCCGGTCCATCTGGTCGCGGCTGAGGTTCATCAGCGCCACGACGTTCGCGCCGGTCTCCCTGAGCACCAGCGGCACGTACTTCTCGTCGCACTCCAGCACGCCGTACTTGGCGTCCGGCGCGGCGGCCAGCGCCGACACGTGCCCGGTCGGCATGTTGGCGCCGAACGCGTTGGTGGCGATCTGGCCGAGCGGGGTCATCGCCGAGGTGATCAGCCGCGTGGTGGTGGTCTTGCCGTTGGTGGCGCTGACCAGGACGAGCTTGCGATCCCGGGCCAGCCGGGTCAGCAGCTCGGGGTCGAGTTTGAGCCCGATCCGGCCACCGATCACCGAACCGTCGCCGCGACCGGCCAGCCGGGACATCTTCGCGGCGGTACGGCCCAGCGCTACGGCCATCTGCGCGCGCAGCGGAAGATCGCTCATGGACTCCTGCTCTTCCGGTGAGGCCTGGAAAGACAGACGCGACCAGCCGACGCGGACGTCGGAGCTGACAAGGCGTCACCAGGAGCCTAGCGCGAGCTTATGGCGCTCGCTCCGCTCGCGGGTGGCCCTGGGTGACGGGAGGTGCAGGGCCGGGCGGATCTTGAGCGTGGGGGGCGGAAGGGCCTTGACCAGCCCGTCCAGCGGGACCTGGCCGATGACGCGGGGGCCGCAAGGGCGGTGGGGGCTTGGGTGGGCGGGTCGGGGTGCGGGCGCGGTGGGGGTTGTTCTCGTGGGTTCGGGGCGTGGAGGGGTGGACGGGACAGAACGTTCATGCTGGTCAAAGACACATATATGGAGTGGGGGGGAGCAAGCGGCCCGGACGTGGGATCCTGGTGCGGCCCGTGTCCGGGGTCGGGGCCGTCCGTGCCGAACCGGCCCACGAGAGGGCGTCAAACCAGTACTTTGACGGAAAACTCCGACAAGGCGAGGTCCGAGTAGCGATGCAGTGCCCACGGTGCGGCGAGAACACGCCCGGGACGCTGAGCGGATGCGCGCGCTGCGGCGCGCCGGTCGACCGGCGGACGGATCCGCAGGCCGCGCAGCCCGGCGGGACGGGGTCGGCGGCGCCTTCGCTCGACGTCACGATGCTGGACCCGCAGCAGCCGGCGCCGCAGGCCCCGGCGACGCCGGAGGCCGGGTTGCCGCCGCTGGACGCGCCGCCGCCGGCGCCCTGGGCGGCGAACATGACGATGGTGGACCCGCTGGGCGGGCTGCCGGGCGTTCCGGACGGCGGCCGGGACGCGGCGGGACAGGCCCCGGCCCCGACCGAGTCCGCGCAGGAGGAGGAGCCGGGCGAGGACACCCAGGCCTGGACGATGCCGCCGGACGACGAGGACGAGGACGACGCGCCGCAGGCCGGTCTTCCCGCTCTGCCCGCACCGCCGCCGCCCGCACCGGCATGGGCCGCCGGACCGGCGGGCCAGGCGGGCGGGGAGGCGCTCGTTCCGGACTCGTGGTTCGCCGAGCCGCGCCCGCCCGCGCCGGAGGGCGCCGTGGAGCAGCCCGGCGGGCTCCCGGACGCGGGGATGCCGCAGCCGTGGGCGCAGAGCCCCGCACCGGCCGCCCTCCCCGCGCCGGTGGGGATGCCCGGCGGGTACGACGCGCCGGGGGCGGACCAGGGCTGGAGCCCGCAGGGAGTGGAGCAGGGCTGGCAGACGGCGCCCGGCATGCAGCCCGGCGGTGATCCCTACCAGGACCCCTACCAGCAGCCGGCCGCCGGGTACGGGAACGCGACGGCCGTGTACGAGGGCGGCTATCCCCCGCCGGGCGAGTACCCCGCCGTGCAGGGCGGCGGCGGGCGTTCCAACAAGCCGCTGGCCATCGGGGTCGCGGTGCTGGTGATGGTCGCCCTGGTGGCGGTCGGGCTGGTGCTGTGGCCGGACGGCGGCGGCACCGCCGCGGCGACGGGACCGTCCGCGTCGGCCACCCCGCGCAGCGCCTCGGAGCCCAAGCCCACCAAGGCCCGGCCGAGCGCGGCCACGGTGGCGCAGGCCAGGCAGGTGCACGCGCTGCTGAACGCCAGCGCCGACACCCGCAACGCCCTCGGCCGGGCGCTGAGCGCCGCCGCCAGGTGCAAGACCCTGCCCGCCGCGATCCAGGGCTTCCAGCAGGTCGCGGTGCGCCGCAACAACCAGATCCAGCGGACCAGGGCGCTGAAGGTCGACCAGCTCAAGGAGGGCGAGAAGCTGCGGGCCTCGCTGCTGCGGTCGTTCCAGCTCTCCCTGGAGGTCGACCAGGCGTTCCTGGCGTGGGCGCAGAAGGCGCGCAGCGGCTGCAAGGGCAGGCCGAAGCGGGACGCCGACTACCGGCGCGGCAACACCCTGTCGGCGCAGGCCACGGTCGCCAAGAAGCGGTTCACCCTGCTGTGGAACCCGATCGCCCGCGACGTGGGGCTGCCCACCCGCACCGACCGGCAGTTCTGACCGGACGGGCGCGAACGCGTTCATCCGGCACAATTCTCCTCGCCCGGATCGTGGCAGCCTGGAATCATTCGGAGGAACGGCAGGCTTCCGCGGTTGGGGTGGCGTTCTGATGCAGTGTCCGGTGTGCGGCAGCGACACCGCCTCGGCATCGCCCCGTTGCATCCGCTGCAACGCCCCGCTCGGCGACGCCACCGCCCGGGACGACGCGACGGTGCGGGACGGCGCCGGCCCGGTCCCGCCGCCGGAGGGCGACGACCGCACCACCAGGCTGTCGCCCGAGCCCTGGGACACCCCGCACACCGAGGACGAGCAGACGACCCGGCTGTCCCCGGAGCCCTGGGAGCAGCCGGGCGACCCGTGGGGGCCGCCGCAGATCTGGCAGCCCCCGCCGCCGCGCCGCCGGCGCCGGGCGACGCCGTGGGTGGCGATCGCGGTGGGCGGCTGGATCCTGGCGGTCGCGGCGCTGGCCATCGTGTTCTGGCCGGGCGACGAGGAGCCCGCCCCCGAGCCGACCGCGGGCGTCGCCCAGAACACGACGGCCGTTCCCACCCCCGGACCCACCACCGCCGAGACCACCGGATCGGCGCAGCAGCAGGCCGCCCAGATCGACGCGGTGCTCGGCGACATGACCGCGACCCGCGGCGAACTGGGCGGGATCGTCGCGGCGGGCTGCGACCGCGACGCGTTGCAGCGGATCCGCGACAGCCGCCAGGAGCAGCTCGACCGCGCCGAGGCGCTGGAGGTCGACGCCCTGCCCGACGGCGAGGCCCTCAAGAACGCCCTGACCAGCGCCCTGCGGATCTCGCTGGAGTCCAACGACCTGTACCTGAGCCACGCCCCCGGCTGCCCCAGCGAGTCCGCCGCCGAGGACGTCAACAGCCGCGCCACCCGGGCCAAGACCGAGCTGGTCGGCTACTGGAATCGGATCGCCGCCCAGTACGGCCTGTCCCCCCGCGACCCGTCCACCATCTGAGGCCCCCGGCCGCGAGTGAGTTCTTGGGGATTCTGTCGGAGGGTGGCGTTATGGTCGCGGTGTGCAGTTGCGGTACAACTTCCGTCTCTACCCGACCCCCGGTCAGCGCGCGGCGCTGGCCAGGGCGTTCGGGTGTGCGCGGGTGGTGTACAACGACGGGCTGCGCTTGAGGGCCGAGGCCCATGAGCGGGGATTGCCGTACATCCCGGACGGCGAATTGTCCCGGCGGGTCATCACGGAGGCGAAGAAGACCCCGCAGCGCGCGTGGCTGGGTGAGGTGTCGGCGGTGGTGCTGCAGCAGGCGCTGGCCGACCTGAACACCGCCTACCGCAACTTCTTCGCCTCGCTCACCGGCAGGCGCACGGGGCCGAAGATCGCCGAGCCCCGCTTTAAGTCCCGCAAGGACGCCCGGCAGTCGATCCGGTTCACCCGCAACGCCCGGTTCACGGTCACGGCGGGTGGGCGGTTGCGGCTGCCGAAGATCGGGGATGTGCCGGTGCGCTGGTCGCGGTCCCTGCCGTCGGAGCCGTCCAGCGTGACGGTGGTCAAGGACGCGGCCGGGCGGTACTTCGCCTCGTTCGTGGTCGAGGTCGACACTGAGCCGTTGCCGAAGGCGGCCGGTGAGGTGGGCATCGATCTGGGGTTGACGCATTTCGCGGTGCTGTCGGACGGACGGAAGATCACCAATCCGCGGTGGCTGCGCCGGGCCGAGCGGCGGCTGCGCAAGGCCCAGCGGGCCCTGTGCCGCACGGCGAAGGGATCGGCCAACCGCGCCAAGGCCCAGGTGAGGGTCGCCCGGGCGCACGCCCGGGTGGCCGACGCGCGCCGGGACTGGGCGCACAAGCTCTCCACACAGATCATTCGCGACAACCAAGCGGTGTACGTGGAGAACCTGTGCGTGAAGGGCCTGGCGCGGACCCGGCTGGCCAAGAGCGTGCACGACGCCGGCTGGGCGCAGTTCACCGCGATGCTGGCCTACAAGGCGGCCCGGCACGGGCGCACTTTCGCCAAGGTGGACCGCTGGTTCCCCAGCTCGAAACTGTGCTCATCGTGCGGGGCACTTGCCGACTCCATGCCGCTGAACATCCGAACGTGGGCCTGCTCATGCGGCACCGTCCACGACCGCGATGTCAACGCGGCGATCAACATCCTGGCCGCCGGGCGGGCGGACAGGCTAAACGCCTGCGGAGGGGCCGTAAGACCCGTCGCCTGACGGCGATGGGCAGGACCCGGTGAAACAGGAAGCCACCAGAGGTGCCGCACCCACGGCACGGACTGAACCCGGCCCTCATGCCGGGGAGCGCGTCAATGGAACCCGATCGCCGCCCAGTACGGCCTGTCCCTCGCGATCCACCACAGGGTGGTGCGTGCCCGGTCGCCGACCGGTTCGGGCGCGACCTCGGCGGAGCCCGGACCAGTTTCCGGAGCGTCTGATACACCATGCGCCGGTAACCGAAAGGCGCCGTGATCATCGCGGCCAGCACCAGCAGACCGGCCAGCACCGCCGTTCCGTCGCCGTCCGGCTCCGGGAACTCGCACCGTCCAGGCCGCCGTAATAGTCCCCGGAACCACCGGTGGACCCGCCGGTGCACGCTGCCAGCAGGAACGGGAACACCACCAGGCCCACCATGAAGGCGATCAGGACTGGCCGCGCCGCCACCGGCCCGTCGGCGCGGGCCATCGCCCCGTTCACCGCCAAGACCAGGCTCACCACCAGGAAGACCGCCAACACCACGAGGGTCGCCTGGAAGTTCAGCAGCAGGTACAGCAGGACCCTCGCTGTGAGGACGGCGTCGCGCACCAGCCGCATCCACCACGCCCGCAGGGCGTGCTCGACCACCGGCACCAGGTCGAATCCGAAGGAGGGCAACACACCGCGGTGGTCCTCCGCCACGAATTCCCTGGTCAGTTTCCGGGCGAACGTCTCGTCGAGACAGGCCGCCGCGCACAGACACCGGGTCGGATGCTGTAGCACGTCACCGTCCGACGACGTCACGGGCATGTGCGAGAAGTAGGGCTCGGACGTCGCCACCCCACGCACCCTGCCGCCCGGAAGGTCAGTAGATTTCCCATCCTTCATCGGCAGCCGGCGCAGCCGGATTTCACCCCTTGGCCGGATCCGGCAGGGGTCAGTCCTCCTTGAGGAACGGAATGGCGGACTCGGAATCCTCGAACGGGGCGATGAAGCGCTCCGGCCAGGTCAGCACCGGCTCCAGCCAGGAGGCCACGCGCATGGCCCTGGCGACCTCCACCAGGGCCTCCTCGGTGTCCAGCCCGATCGCGACCGCGGCCAGGTCCTCGAAGAACCCGGCGTGGTCGTCGTCGCCGCCGAGGGCCGCCAGCGCGATCGGCCGGTTGGCGGGGACCTCCATGGACAGCGGGTGGCGGCGCAGCGCCCGCAGCCGGTGTCCCACCCGGGCGTCCGGGGCCTGCCGCAGGCCCGGGAGCGGGTAGTCCAGCGGCGGGGCCGGGGCGTGCTTGTCGGGCCTGCCCTCGTACGGGAAGATCCGGTCCATCTCGTGCAGCCAGCGGACCTGGCCGATCACCCAGTCCGGGCCGGGACGGCGGCCGGCCTCGGCGTGGGCGCCGTCCAGCAGGCGCCGTGCCGCGTCCGCCGCCTCGGCGGTCAGGGCGTCGGGCGCGTACGCCCGCCGCAGCGCCCAGGCCCGGCGGGACACGCAGCGTTCCACCACGGTCGCCAGCATGCACTCGCGCAGCCGGGGGGCCAGCCGGGACCAGGCGCGGCCCAGCTCGGGCGGCACCGCCGGCACCGGCCGGTTGACCACGTGGGCGAGCACCAGGGTGTCGGCCCACACCCGCAGCCAGGCCCAGTCGGCGTCCCCGGCCAGCAGGTCGGCCTCCCGCAGCTCGTACAGGGTGCAGGCGCGCCCGGACCGGCACTCGCAGCCGCAGGCGGCCGAGCGGCGGCCGTGGATCGGCGGCGGCGGGCTGGAGCGCACCCTCTCCTGCTCCTCGCCATGGGGGATGCGGACCCGCAGCGGCCGGTCCATCCCGTCGGCGAACACCGCCGCCACCCCGGGCTGCAGCGACACCACCTCGCGGGACTGCTCCTCGTCGAGGTTCATCGCCGCGCCGACCTGGTGGCGGTCGTCGAACGCGGGGAGCCGGTGCACGACCTTGAGGGCGGTGTTCTTGATGACGTCGGGGACGAGCTTGGTGGGGATCTGCTCGGCCACGATGATCCCGGTGCCGTAGGCGCGGATCTCCGCCAGCATCCCGGCGAACAGCTCCACCGCGTGCGAGCTGGTGCGCTCCGGGCCGCGGTTGCGCAGCAGCCGGTGCGCCTCCTCGATCACGATGACGTGCCGCAGCCCGCTCGGCCCGCCGGAGCCGGCCGAGCGCGCCCGCATCCGCAGGTGCTCCACGATCCGGATGATCAGCGTCCCCATCAGGAACGCCTTGTCCTCGTCGTTGGCGACGTCCTCGATGGCCAGCACGATGTTCTCGCGCAGCATCCCGCCGATGTCGGCCGGATGCCCGCCCTCGAAGAACCGGCCCGCCGAGCCGATCCGCAGCGACCGCAGCCGCACGTCCACGAACCCCTTGACGTCGGCCATCAGCTCCGGGCCGTACCCGACCTCGCCGATCACCTGCAGCGCCGCCTTCTGCAGCTGCTCCAGCGTCGGCACGGCGGGGTCCACCCGCGAGCCCGGCACGCCCGCCCCGGTCACCACGTCCCAGCCGTTGGCCTCGTACACCCGCTGCAGCGCCTGCGACATGATCTGCGGGAACGGCTCCTCGGCGTCGAACGCGGCCTGGAACAGCGCCCGCACCATGTCGATGTGCGCCTGCACCGGATAGCCGGGCTCGGGGGCCAGCGGGTTCACCGACAGCGGCACCGAACGGGGGTCGGCCGGGTTGATCACGGTGACGTGGGCGCCGAGGTCCTCGATCCGCCCGGCCATCGCGGCGTACTCGGACTTGGCGGGCTCGATCGCCAGCCACGGCACGCCCGCCCGGGTGAGCCGCTCCAGCAGGTGCCGCACGGTCTGCGACTTGCCGGCGCCGGTCGCGCCGGTCACGAACACGTGCCGGTTGACGGTGGAGCGCGGCACCGTGAACGTCCCGACCCGCCGGTCCTGGCCGTCCAGGATGGCGCCCAGCTCGATCGGCGGGCCGTCCGGGTCGGCGGCGGTCTCGGAGGTGACGTCGAAGTAGCCGGGCTCCAGCACCCGCAGCCCCGGCACCTCCCGTCTGGGCAGTCCCGCCAGCGCCGCCAGGGTGCCGGCCGTGGCGGTGAACGGGTAGCGCAGCTCGGCGTCCGAGACGTTCCGGTGGTGCGACGCCGGGGGCGGGGTGGTCGGCCGCAGCATGTCGTGGAACGCCCCGGACCCGTACCAGGCCCGCAGCCGGTACGGGTGGTGGATCAGCTCCATCGACCCGACCAGCACCGGCGCGATCCGGGCCAGCTCCTCCTGCGAGGCCGCCCCCGCCAGCACCCGCACGTGCCACAGCCCGGCCTGGTGGAACGCGTCCAGCTCGGCCAGCCGCTGGTCGGCGCGTTCCACCGCCAGCCGGGCCTGCTCGTCCTCGCCGCGGCGCAGGATCCGCAGCTCGTGGTGCAGCTCCCGCATCTCCTGGTCGATCAGCCGTTCGTCGGCGGGCTCGGCCACCATGACCCACCCGAACGGCCGGTCCATCAACGTCACCAGCGTCGACTCGAACAGGGTCGGCCCCTGCCGGTCCGCGCCGCGGTGCACCGGCGGCGCGGACCGTCCCGGGCACCGCGTCCACACCATCCGCTCGGCCTGCCGCAGCCACTCGTCCCCGACCCGGACGCCCCGCGCCCCGTTGGGGAACAGCAGTCCCTCATGCCCCTCGCTGACCGGCCCCGCGTTGGTGATCAGCTCCAGCGGCGCCCCGTTCCCCCGTGACAGCCACCCCACGACGAACGCCCGCCCCTGTTGCCTGGCCGACAGCACCGCCGGGAGCACCGTCACGAAGTCCCACTCCGCCGATGCCGCCCGCTCCGCCGCGGGCACCGCCGTGATCCGATACCAGGGCCCGGTCAGCGCACCGCCGACGGGCGTCACAGGGGGGAAGTCGTTCACCCGCACATCCCTATCAATCCCGCCTTCTCCCCCGCCACAGGACCGGGCCCTCTGCCCCTGGGCGCACACACTGTGGCGAAGGCCACGCATCCCCGTGAACCCGCCGAACGGGGCGAACACCCGGCATCCCGCCGTCACCGAGCTGACCTTCTTGACCGTCATCTGGTTCCAGGGCCGAGCGACCAGGTCGTCCACCCGGACGCCGTGGCACGGATGTACGACATGCCATGGGACGACCTGGCCCGCGACCTGACGTTCGACGACATGTGACCCGGCCGGGCCGCCCTGCGGGGGGCGGCCCCGGCGCGTCCTCAGGTCACAGGCCGTGGCGGCGGTCGCCGAGGGTGCGGTCGGCCGCGTCGCGTTCGTTCCGGGCGTCGAACGGGCTGCGGCGGCGCTCCTCGACGGCGCGGCGGGTCTGCTCGGTCACCAGATCGAAGTTGATCATGGTGGCGGCCCGCACTCCCGCGGCGGCGGCGCCGATGACCTGCTCGTTCAGGGTGGTGACGTTGCCGGCGACCCAGACGCCCGGGACCTCGGTGGCGCCGTTCGGGTCGGCGGGGATGCGGGTGCCGATGACGTGGCCGTTCATCTCCATGTCGGCGGGGCTCAGGCCGAGGTCCTCCAGCACGCCGGACCTCGCGGTGAGGCGGGTGGCGACGGCCAGGGCCCGGCAGGGGATGGTCTTGCCGGTCGCCAGCCGTACGCCGGTGAGGCGGTCGCCGGTCACCTCCAGGCCGGTGACCTCGCCGTCGACGACGGCGATGCCGCGGGCGGCGAACTGCTCGTACTGCTCGTCGGTGAAGTCGGGGGCGGTGTGCCGGAACAGGGTGACGTCCTCGGTCCACTGCCGCCACAGCAGGGCCTGGTGAACGGCGAGCGGGCCGGTGGCCAGGACGCCGATCGGCTGGTCGCGCACCTCCCAGCCGTGGCAGTAGGGGCAGTGCAGGACGTCCTTGCCCCAGCGGTCGGCCAGACCCTCGACCGGGGGCAGCTCGTCGACCAGCCCGGTGGTCACCAGGAGCCTTTGTGCCGTAACGACGGTCCCGTCATCGACGGTGAGGCGGAAGCCGCCCTGCTCGAGCCGTTCGGCGCGGATGACCGTGCCCTCCCTGATCTCGCCGCCGTACCCGGTCACCTCGTCCCGACCGATCGCCAGGAGCCGTGCCGGCGGGGTGCCCTCGCGTCCCAGGTACGTGTGGACGCCGCCGGCGGGGGCGTTCCGGGGGTCGCCCGCGTCGATCACCAGCACCCGGCGGCGCGCCCGCGCCAGCGTCAGCGCCCCGCTCAGCCCCGCGGCCCCGCCGCCGATCACCACGACCTCGTAGTCCATGTCCGTGTCCCTTCGTCCGGTCGTCGGGGACGAGGGTCGGCCGGGGCGGCACGATTTGACAAATCCATTTGCCGGATCGGCAAATAGAGGGATGGACGACCTGGACGACGTGCTCACCTCGGTGGGTCCCCGGCTGCGGGCCCTGCGCCGCGACCGGGGCATCACCCTGGCCGACCTGAGCGAGACCACCGGCATCTCCGTCAGCACCCTGTCCCGCCTGGAGTCGGGCGGCCGCAGACCCACCCTGGAACTCCTCCTCCCCCTGGCCAGGGCCTACGGCGTTCCCCTGGACGAACTGGTGGGCGCACCCCCGATCGGCGACCCCCGCGTCCACCTGCGCCCGTTCACCCGGCACGGCTGGACCTACATTCCCCTCGCCCGCAACCTGGGGGGCCTGCGCGCCTACAAGCTGATCATCCCGCCCGCCAAGGACCCGGTCGTGCGCCCCGAACTCAAGACCCATGAGGGCTACGACTGGATGTACGTCCTGTCCGGCCGCCTCCGCCTCCTGCTGGGCGACCACGACCTCATCCTGGGCTCGGGCGAGGCCGCCGAGTTCGACACCCACGTCCCCCACGCCTTCACCAACCCCGGTCCCCACCCGGTGGAGGTCCTCAGCATCTTCGGCCCCCAGGGCGAACGCATGCACGTCCGCGCCCGCCCCGCCCGGTCCACCGAAGACCGCTGAGAGCCTGTTCCAGGCGATGACCGCCGATCACACCTCGTCACCAAAGTGCGACCGTCCTCGCCCATGGACCGCACCTGGCAGGAAAACTGCGGAGATCGACAGTCCTTACTCTCCGGTCAGGCGCTCGGAAGGGCACCCTGTCAATATCTCGATGCCATACGAGGCATCACAGGACCAGAGGAGATCCATGCGCCGCATTGTCATGGCACTGGTAACGGCAGGGATCATCATCGGCGGATCCGCCAGTCTCACCGCCTCTTCGGCGGCGGCCGACGAGACCGGCAGCGTCCGGATCACGAACCGCGCCATGTGACACTCCCTCGGACCGCCACAACGCCCGCCCCACCGCCCGGGGCGGACGTCCCCCTACCCAAAGGACTCGCCACACCACTACCGGACATGCCGCCGAGACATGCCCCCACTCGAACCGTGAGACGGAATCGACCGCGCCACCCGCTCCATGACGGCCTTAGAGCGTGTCCTACGTGGTGAGCTTGATGAGTCGCTTGTAGCAGGTGAGGGCGGCGGCCAAGCCGAGGAAGGCCAGGTAGTTGCGGGGATGGCGTTCGTAGCGGAGGGTCAGGCGGCGGTAACCGAGCAGCCAGGCGATCGTCCGCTCGACGACCCAGCGGTGCCGTCCCAAGCGGTCATCGGGTTCGATGCCCTTGCGGGCGATGCGGGGTTTGATCCGCTGTCTTGCCAGCCATCGCCGCAGGTCAGTCTGGTCATAAGCCTTGTCGGCATGGAGCTTGCCGATTCGTCGGCTCGGCCCTTTCTCCGATGCCTGTCTCATATGGCCGGCGACCATCGGCCTCAGGCCGTGGCCGTCGTGGACGTCGCCGGCCGAGAGGCCGACCATGAGGGGCAGCCCCCGCCGGTCGGACAGAACGTGCAGCTTGGAACCCGGCTTACCTCGGTCCACGGGGCTCGGACCTGTGTGTTCGCCCCCTTTTTGGCCCGTACGTGGGCCGAGTCCAGCACCGTGCGAGACAGATCGAGCAGATCCCGGTCGGCGAGCCGGTCCAGCAGCGCCTGGTGCAGCCGACCCCATACCCCGGCCCGCGACCAGATCAGGAATCTGCGGTGCACGGTGGACTTCGATGCCGGAAAGCATGGCGGTAGATGCCGCCATGCACATCCGCTGACCAGGACATACACGATCGCTGCGAACACCGCTTCATCATCGATGTTCGCCGTCCCGCCACCCTGCGGACGCTTGTTCGGCCGCGGCAGCAAGGGCCGTACGACCTCCCACAGCCCGGCGGGGACGATCCAGCTCCACTGTTCATCTGGCACGCCAAGATCAACGAGCGGTCACCACGTAGGACACGCTCTTATTCAGGGCGGGCGTTGCAGGAGCCGCCCGGCGTTCTGCCTGGTCCGCTGGCCGACTCCGAGAGAGGTGACGGCCACGCGCAACGCGTCTCGGTAGGCGGGCCGAGGTCGTCGAGCTGAATCCATTCCAGTGCGGAGGCCGCCCACTCGTTCCAGCCGGGCAAAAGCCCCGAGGTGACGATCTCCCGTACCGGAACGTCCGCAAAGGAAATCGGGAGCGTCAGCTCGCGCACACGCTCCATGAGCCGTTCCCGGAATACGGGTTTGGAGTTCCCCAGAAGGTGGCCCATACCGGATGCTCAAACTCGTCCGCCAGGCACAAACCTTGCCCCGTCCGGCCGACCACCCATCGGCCGGCCTCGTCCAGGCCCATCCACAGATGTGTGTGCGTCACTTCTATCAGAGGCAGCCATCTCACAGGCACGCCGTCCAGGAAGACTTCACGCCAGACGTCGGCCGGCAGCGATCGAAGCACCGAGCCGAGAGTCCATCAGCGGAGCCTTCTCCTGTGACGGAATAACTCAATCCGATTCCACCTCTGCTCGCCGGGCGGCCGTCAGTGAAGGTGGGAGATGGCCTGATGGAGTTCTCGGGGAGGGTGGTCGGCCAGTCCGCAGAGGCGATCGACCAGCCCCCAGGACGGCGCACGGCGCTCCGTCAGGGTTTTCTCGGCGGAAGTCGAGGCGTTCGGGGGTGGGCCGAGGTTGGGGGCGGCTGGTTGGCGGGGGTGTCGAGGGGGCGGAGTCCCCAGATTGCTCTGCCAGGTCTTGATCAGGCCGGCCTGCGCCTCCTGCTCCTTGTACTGCTGCAACCAGTTCGGATCGTGCCCGATACGGGCGCAGTGCGGCAGGATCGAGAACAGCCGACCGGTGTTCCAGGCCCGGTCCAGGGCTTCGCACTCGGCCTCCCCCAGCTGGTATTCGCCAGTCTCGAAGCGTGAGACCGAGCTTTTGGACCGCCGGATGATCCTGCCCACCGCCTCGCCGGAGCCACCCGGATACTCGTACTGGCCGGCCCGGACGCGCTCCCGGCGTCATCTAGGTGGGCGTCTGGGACGACGCTCTCGGCATCCCGCGCCAACACAAGCCGGGCTTCTGGGCCGAACGAGGGCGCGGCCTGCTCATGATCTAAGGAGGTCGTAGGTTCATCCACTTTGACATCAACGTCTTCGCAGGCCACAGAGTCGTCGCAGTCCGAAAACCCGTGTTCTCCTTAGATCAACGATCGAGCTGCCGACCATCAGCAACCATGCACGAGCTCGTTAGTCACTGCGCAGTTCGAAGTAGACCTTAATCTGTATGAAATTTTCGGCAGGATGCAGTACTCTGCCATCGATAATACTGACCGCCAGATCACCGTCACGGTATGCACGGTAAAATTGATGGTCCGGGCGCTGGTCTCGCACAGACTCCCAGGGAGATTTCTCAAACCTGTCAACGACACGCTCCAGTCCCGCTGAAGGGTCGATCAATACCGATGCGTACCCATCCCCTCCAGAATCACACTCGGACACGCCACCGAACTCGACGACGGGGAGGCCCTGCACCTCAGGGAGGACGGCCTGCCTGGCCATCTCGACCTCCTCGACCTCCTCTTCGCGCACACAGGCCAACACGTAGGTCTGCACGATGTACTTGGCGACCATCCCCACCGGCAGAGCGATGATCAGCGCCACCAAGAACGCGATCACCAAATGCTTCCGGCCCATACCGCAACTCTCTCAGTAGCTTGTAGGCGAGATGCTCATCTCAGTTGGCCACGCCGGTAGAGCATCAGACCCACGTCTCGCAGGTGCAGGTACATCGGTACGCTCCGACCCGGACCGGGATAGGTCAACCCTGGAGCCAGATTACCGCTTTTCAGGGCCAACTCTCCCCTGTGATGCAACGCATAGCGTCGCGCAACGATATTGTTAGACAAGTCCGTACGCGAATCGATTCGATCATTCCTGCTAGGGCTCAGATCGACACCCAATTCATGAACGTCACCGACGAGCTTTGCTGCAGCAGCCCCCAATTCAACAGTGATCGCGGCCTGCCAGATGAAATGGCGGACCGCGTTCCTCACATTCCCCTTGTCCTTAGCCGGAACGACACCCGTCAGGTTCATACGCCCTGCCAGCTCTGATGCCGCGATCGATATTTCGGCAATCTTGTAGCACTCTCTCACTCCAAGAGTGGCACAGACACCAGCTTCCATGAGATGGCGAACGAACTCGGACTTCCTCAACGGCAGCCGCTCCATGGCCTCAAAAGTAATCCGGGCTCCGAGTTCACGCAGATTCGTCGGGAGTCCCCTTCTGCCAGTTGGCACAGCCAGTTGCACTTCGGCCGCTTCGCTACAGGCTTTGGCGCGCTCTCACGGCCGAGCCCAGTGGACGCGACGATTCTCCCTGACTTGTCTCGGACATCATAACCACCTATAAAGCACTGCGGACGCCGATCGTTCAGGTCGGCTGTGGCGGTGTGCCGTTCGCATCGGCGGACGGCAGCGCGGCCTCCTCGGTGGACTGCTGGCGGAGGTACTCCTCGTACTCGAGGGAGTGGGCGGTGGGGAGGGTGATGATGCCGGGGTTGGCGTCGACCAGGAGGATGCGGCGGCCGTCGGGGGCGGCGTGGGTGAAGATCATCGCCGTGGGGGGCAGCTCCTGGAGTTCGTGCGGTTCGACCAGGAGTTCGCGGGAGGTCTGGCGGCGCTCGGTGACGGGGATGGTGCTGGGCCAGGCGGTGACCTGGGAGATGCCGGCGACCAGGGCGGAGTCGTCGGTGGCGGGGGCGGGCAGCGGAGCCCAGACCGGGTCGGTGAGGGCGTCGCCGCGCACGCGGGCGTAGGCGATGGTGCTGGCGTAGCCGGACTCGGTGGGGTCGGGCGGGGCGGCGGCGCCGGCGGCGTCGGTGAGCTCGGCGACCAGGAGGCGGCGGCCGGTGCCGATGTGCTCGGCGGCCACGCGGGCGTCCTCGGCGTTCCCCAGGCGCATGAAGCCGACGGCGGCGTGGCCGCGGCGGCCGAGGCGTTCGCGGACGTGCGGGGGGATCGAGCGGTAGAGCAGGACCAGGCCGGTGCCGGTGGCCTCGCAGGCGTCGATCAGGCGGTCCAGCACGTCGCCGCGCAGCTTCTCGGCCCCGCACAGGAACATGGTGTGCTCCCAGCGGCGCACCGGCGGGGAGTTGCGGATCCGGTGGGTGAGGGCGGTGGCGACGTACGTGCCCAGGATCCGGTTGGTGAGCACCCCGGCACGGCGGTCCATCGACACCACGTGCAGCCGGGACGGCGGCAGCCGGACCGGGTCGGCGCCCAGGCCCTCCAGCTTGCGGAGCTGGGCCTCCAGCGCCCAGGCCCGGCGGATCACGATCCGGTCGGTGGCGTCCCGGCCGTACATGGTGGTGACGCGGTTCAGCTGCTCGTCGGTGAGCAGGCCCTGCCGCAGGTCGTCGCGCGGGTCGCCGACCTGGGCCAGGGCGCGCAGCGCGGCGGTGATCTGCGGGATGGTGGCGCGCCCGCCGAACACCCCGGAGACGATCCGCTCCAGGATCGCGTTGTCGAACGACAGGTCGCGGGTGGCGCCCTCGTCCTCGCCCGCGCCGACCACCAGGGACAGCACGTCGGCGAGCGCGTCGGCGGGCAGCCCGCTGGTCAGGTCCAGCCTGGGCAGGTCCTCGGGCAGCACCCACACCAGCGGGTCGTCGCCGCGGTCGGCGGCCAGCCGGACCAGGTCGTGCGCGACGGCGCCCTCCGACAGGTCCAGCACGGTCAGCCTGGCCCCGGCCGCCAGCCGGCCCGCGCCCATCGTGGTGACCGCGGCGGCCCAGCCCGCCAGGGTGCCGCCCACGATGTCCACCCGGTCCACCCCGGGCGGGACCGCGACCGGGTACCACTCGCGCTGGCTCTCGTACGCCCGGCGGCGGCGCTCCCACTCCAGGTACTCGGCGCGGTGCCGCTCCTGGGCCTCGCGCATCCGCCGTTCCCGCTCGCGCCGCTCGCGTTCGCTGCGCTCCTGCTCGGCCCGCATCTGGTCGCGCACGGCCCGCCGGCGCTGCCAGATCGGGTAGCCGGTGATCAGGCCGATGATCCCGCAGGCCAGCATCGCCGCCGCGGCGAACCGCCAGGGCATCAGCCCGGCCGTCGCCAGCAGCAGGCACACCCCCGCGCCCGCGACCGCTCCCGCGGCGGTGACCCGGACCGGCCGTTCCAGCAGGTGGTCGCGGTCGGAGGGGTACACCGGACGCGGCTGCGGCGGGACCGGCTCGGGCGGCTGCGGGCGGCGCGGCGGCGGCCCCGGATCGGGGTGCACCTGCGCATAGCGCCAGCCCACATGAACGCGGTCGGGGCGCACCAGACGCGTCGGCGCCGGCCCGCTCGTCACGTCCGTCACGTCAGCGCCCCAGGGGGTCGATCCGGGTGTTGCTTCGGCGGGGTGGCATGGGCACTCGCTGGTCGGGGTCCGTACCCGTACAGACTAAGGACCATTGGACGAATCCGCGCCCTCTTCAACAGAACACGGAACCCGATCCACAACAAACATCGACATTCCGGTCACCCGCCACGCCCGGGACGAGACCGGGCATCCCCGGGGTCCGCAGGCGCCTCACGCCTCAGCAGCGAGATGTGACCGCCCTTGTACGCCCACGCGCCGAGCACCCGGTACGGGCCGGTGTCCTCGAGCACCCTCGTCCAGCGCCGCAAAGGCGGCATCCCCTTGGGGGGACAGATCACCCAAACCCTGTGATGACGCATCAGCCTCTGGCGGACCCGCGACGGCTGGACCATCTCCTCCCCCACGATGTTGCCGACCCTGACCGGCCCACGACGCAACGTCAGGTCCGGCAGCCCCCAGTAGGCCGCCGGGTACGCGGCGGCCTCCCAGCGCATGTTCGGATGGAGGAACACCAGCCCGTCGCCCGGCCGCGCATGCGCCGCCAGCACCGCTGCCGCCGCCCGCGCGTCGGACGGCCGGCTGTCCTGCCGCCGGATCTCCACATGCGGACCGATGGACAGCATCACGAGCGCGGCCACCGCGATCGCCGCCACGGCACGTCGAGCGACCAGCCGGACCAGCCCGGCTCCCATCAGCAGCGCCACCGCCGGCAGGCAGTACAGCACGTACCGCGGCGAGAAGACGGGCTCCGCCAAGGACACCAGCAAGAGGATCACCGGAGCGGCCAGGAGCCACGGAACCGCAAGCGGAACCAGTGGCAGGGCCCGAGGCCCCGCCGGCGCCGCCCACAGGCCCGCCCCCGCGAGCACCAGCACCACGACGACGAGCGGTCCCGAGCCGGCCAGCCACACCCCCAGATCACCCAGGGTTTCGGCATTCGGTCTGGGCAGCCAGGCGACCTGCCACTGCTGCCGCCGCGTGGCCAGCGCCCAGGGGACGACGGCCACCGCGGACACCGCCACCGCGATCGCCCAACGCGTCAGCAGGCGGCCGGTCCGTCCCCGCCACCACAGCAGCGTCGCGCCGTGCGCCGCGATCAGCAGCACCCCGAACAGGTTCAACAGGGCCAGCAGCACCAGAGCCGACGCATAACCCGCGAGCCACCTGCGATCGCCCGAGTCGACGGCTCGCACGAGCAGGTACGTGGCGAGCACGGCGACCGCGGTCACCATGGCGTACGACCGTGCCTCCTGTGCATACCGGACCGCCGTCGGATGCCCCGCGTACAGCAGACCCGCCGTCATCCCGGTCGGAGCGGAGGCCAGGCGGCGCCCGATGACGGCGACCCCCGCCGCCGCGGCGGCGGTGGCGAGCACCGACGGCAGCCGCATGGCGAACTCGCCGTCGCCGAAGAGCAGCAGCCATGCCCGCATCATCAGGTAGTACGGGCCGTGCACCAGGTCGATGTGCCCCATCATCCGCAGAATGTCGGGGAGCGCACGGCGGGCCGCGCTCAGGGTGGCCGCCTCGTCCAGCCAGAACGACGGCCCGGAAATGCCCGCCATGCCCAACGCCAACGCCGTCAGTGCCGGTGCCGCCGGCACGGCGGCGCTCCATCGGCCGTGTCCGGGGGCCGACGGCCGGGACGGCCGAAGGCCGCACAGACCGACACCGATCACGATGACACCTCCCGGTCCGGTGCACCCAGCCCGAGGTCGAGGTCCGCGCTCCTCGGCGCCGGGATCACGTCGCCGCGGCTACCCCCTGCCGCGCCACAGGACGGGCTCCTCCGACGTGGGCCGCGCGCTGCGTCCCACGCCCAGCACCTGTCCCGCGCCCGATTCGGTCAGGCCGGTCAACTCTTGCACGCCGGGTCCGGACAGGCCCTCGCCGGTCGGGTTCTCCGACGTCCAGTTCCGGCCGTCCGCAGAGCGCCACACCATCAGGTCGCCGTCACCGTACGGTCCCGTCCAGCCGGCCACCACGAAGCCCTGCGAGGTGGCGGTCATCGCGGTGATGCCGTGCTCGGGGCCCTTGCCCGCAGGCAGCCGGGTCTCCCGCCAGCTCTTGCCGCCGTCGGCGGACACGTAACCGAACGGCGTGGTGCCCCGCTCGCCGGTCGCGATCCCGGTCGCCACCAGTGTGGTGCCCTTGACCGCGATCTGGGTGAACGACGCCTTCCGAGCACCCGCCGGCAGCGGCAGGTTCTTGCGCGTCCACATGGTCCCGTCGTCGGAGGACCACACCGCGGGACGGTCGGCGCCGCCCTCGACGGCACCGCCCACCCCGACGAAGCCGAAGTCCCCGCCGACCACGCCGCGCAACCAGCGCGGGGCCCTGGCGTCCCCGGTCAGGTCGTCCTTCTTGGCGCCGGTGCCCCGCCGCCAGGTCTTCAGATCGGTGGAGAACCAGGTGGCCGCGGACAGCCCGTCCTCACCGACGATCACGTATCCCTTGGGGCCGGCCGCGGCGGTCACCGGGATGAGAGGGTCGTCGCTGCGCGGGGTGAACGCCTTGTCGTACTCGACGGACTGCCAGGTGCCGCCGTCCGGCGAGGTGTACGCCAGCGGCGTGACCTTGCCTCCGGCGGCGGTCACCCCGACCGCCAGCCAGCCGGCGCCGCCGACGGTCACCCCGGTCAGCCGCTGACTGCCGACCCGGGTGGTCACGCCCTGCGCGCGGCGCCAGTCGTCGCCCTTCGAGGACGTCCACAGCGACGCGTCACCGCCGGAGCTGCCGACCGCCACCAGCGTTCCCGAACGGGCCGCCACGGAGCGCACCGTACGGTCCGCGGTGATCACACCGGGCAGCTTGCCCGGCGGCGGGGAGACCGCCCGCCCCTGGGCGTCACGGATCTCCAGCACCGGGTTCAGGTCGCCGCCGATCTCGCTGCCCACCAGCACGGTGTGCTGGTCGACGGCCGTGTAGTCGATGTACTGACGGCTCGGGGGCTTGGGCGCCGTACCGGCCTGCTGCCAACTCGCTCCGTCGGCGCTGCGCATCAGGGTGAAGGCGTCGGCGGTCGCGATGACCGCGGTCATCCCGCCGGGCGAGGCCGTCAGGCCCACCAGCCGCTGGAAGCCCGGCACCTCGATCCGCCCGGTGGCGGTCCACTCCTTGCCGTCGGTGGAGGTGAACACCTCGGCATGCGGTCCTGCGTCGGCGTTGACCTGCCGGGCGGCGACGAAGCCGCCGCTCCCGCCGGTCACCGCCAGACCGGCGGACCGGTCCGGTGCCGGAATGGCGGTCTCCTCCCAGGAACGGCCGTTCTCGGAGTACCAGGCGAGCTGGCGCACCACCCCCTGGCGCGGCGAGCGCGCGCCCTGGACCAGGTAGCCCCGGCCGAAGACGGCGGCGTGGACGAGGGACAGCGTGCCGCTCCCCTTGAGCATCTTCAGGTCACCGTTGTCCAGCCGTCGCCAGCTCGTGCCGTCGGAGGAGATGAACGCGACCGGCTCGGCGTCGGAGCCGTCCCCCTTCTCGGAGGTGTGACCGACGGCCAGGAAGCCGGACTGGCCGGCCACCACGTAGTTGACGCGATCGCCGATCTCGAACGCCGCGCCGGCCGAGTCCGGCCGCCGTTCCCAGGTCCTGCCGTCGCGGCTGGTCCACACCGCCGTGCCACCGCCCGGCCGGTCACCGAGCGCGACCCATCCGGCCTGCGAACCGGCGACACGCCGGGGCACTCCGGTGGCGGTGGACGCGGGTCCCCCGGCGATGCGCACGGTGGCCTGGTCGAAGGTCCGCCCGGCATCGGTGGAGACCAGGAACTGCGTCCGGAACGGGGTCGTGGGGAAGTTCTCGAACTCCCCGCCGACCACCACGACCGTCGAACCCACCGCGGCGACCCCGTTGAACCCCTGCTCGCGCCCGTCCGCCCGGTTGGCGGGGTCGGCCGGGAACAGGTCGCCCGCCATGGTCGTGGGCTTGTCCGGCTCGCCGCCACCGGGCCAGAGCACCACGGCTCCGCCGACGCCCAAGGCAACCGCCAGCACGGCGGCCCCGATGATCAGCCCGCGCTTCAGCCCGCGCCGCTGCCGCTGCGGGGTTTCCAGTCGCCACGGCTCGTAGGGCGTCCCGGGAGGCGTGCTTCGCTGCTGTCCCATTCCGACGGGCGCCGGCAGCGCGCCTGGCCGCCCGTCGTCGGTGCGCGTCTCCTGCGCGGGAGGCGGTGCCGACGGAGCGTGCGGCGCTCCGTAAAACGGCGCGCTTCCCTGCCCGTAAACCCCTTGGACGGGCGGCTGCTCCGCGACCGGCGCTCCCTCGGCGGCCGGGGCCCCTCCCCAAGCAGGTGGCGTGACCGGAGGAGGAGACATGACGCCTTCGGCAGGCTGCGCCGTCCCCCAGACCGGCGAGCCGCCCTGGGCCGGCGGCATGTGCGGCGGAGCATTCTCAGCGGGCGGTGCACCGTCCGAAACGTTCTCGGGAGCCGGCTGGGATGCTCCCTGCACCGGCGGAACGCCCTGCACGGGCGGTGTGGCCGGCGGTGCCGGGGGCTGCTGCGGGGCCGTGAAGTCCAACGGGGGCGGTGGCGCCGCAGGATCCGGGGCCGCACCGAAGTTCGGAGGCAGTGGCACGTCGACCATGGTGGCGTCCGGGAACTGAACGTCCGGCGGGAGTGCCGGAACGGACGGCGGGCCGGCGCCCCAGTCCGGTGCCGGAGGCGGAGGCAGGCCGGGATCTTCCCTGTCCTCCCATGCCGGCGGAGGCGGCGGGGGGACCTGGAAGTCGTCGTCGGGCCGCGCGTTCCCACCGCCGTCCGTCGGCTGCGCGCCCTCGGCCCTGTCGTCCATTCCGTCCGCCATACCTATGCCTCGTCACTTTCACAGCCGAAAAGTCCCGGTCGGATCCTATCGAGCGGCAGGTTCATTGGCCCTGCGAAGTCAGACGCCCGCTCATCCACCGCAGCACCGGCGGCAGCACCCGATTCCAGGTGTCGAAGTTGTGGCCGCCGCTGTCCAGCACGATCGATGACGCTCGCATCGGCGGCCGGACCAGCTTCAGGAAGCGTTCGGTGTCCGCCCGGTTCCGTTCCCCCACCCTGCTGGTGGTGAGCAGCACCGACACGGGCGGAGCGGGGCGGTTGCGCAGCCGCCACAGCAGGTCGTTCTCGTTGCGTACCTGCCGGCTGCCACCGTAGAGGTCCCCGGTGGTCACGTCCTGGATGGCGTGGTAGTACCCGGATATGGCGGCGGCGGCCGAGTAGGCGTCGGGGTCGAGCATCGCCAGCTTGAGGGCGCAGTGACCGCCGGTGGACAGGCCGAACACGCCCCAGCCGCCGCGCTCCGCGGCCACCCGGTAGCCGGCCTTGATCACTTCGGGCACGTCCTGGGCGTAGTAGGCGCGGCTCTGCGGGCCGCCCGGCACGTCGACGCACTCGGTGTCCCGCGGCGGAGCCGGCGTCGGGCGCATCATCACGTATACCGCCGGCCGGATCCGGCCCGCTCGGATCTCCTCCAGCGCCTTCTGCGGGACCTGGAGCCGTTTGACCAGATTCCGCAGCGCGCCGGGATATCCGCTGAGCACCAGCACCACGGGGAACCGGTGGCTCCGTTCCTCCTGCCGGAAGTACTGCGGCGGCAGGTAGACGTAAGCGTCGGCGGCCAGCCCGGACACCGGTCCCCTGATGCGCACGTTCTCGATCACGCCGTGCTCGGCCGGGTCGTCCCCGAGGCTGAACTCCGGCTTCAGCTTGACCAGGCCGTGCGCGGCACCGTCACCGGCACCGCCCTCATCCGCGACCGCCACCTCCCCGCCTCCGAGCCCGGCCAGTTCCCGCCAGGTGGCGTAGAAGGCGAAATGCCGGTTGATCGCGACCATGACCGTGGTGATCAGCAGCAACTGGCAGGCGCCCAGCACGCCGATGCGGGCCAGCACCATCCGCGGGCCTCGCCCGGCGAGCCTGGGCCACGTCCAGACGCCACCGGCCAGCGCGGCCACCGTGACCAGGACCAGGGTGACGAGCAGCGGCAGCCCGAGGAGCCCCACGTTCCTCCCAAACCGTCGGCGCGATTGATCGCAATCTACGGCAGTACACCAGAACGGGTCTCACCGGTCACGCCGGGTCACCGTTCCCGACAGGTCGCCCCGGCGCACCGGCGGTACTCCTCCAGCAGAGCGGCCAGCTCCGCCTGCCGGGCCGGTTCCAGCACGGCGATGTGGTTGTGCAACTGGTGCGGATCGGCTGCGATGTCGTAGTACTCGCGGTCACCGTTCTCGTATTCGACGTACAGCTCGGTCTGCGTGCGGATCGCCTGGTAGGTCGGCGGGTTGCCGCCGTAGGCCACCGGCCTGTCCGGATCGTCGGGGCTGAACTTGGGGCCGACGTGCTCGATGAGGGCGGCGGTCCGCCAAGAGCCCACCGGCCGGCCGCGCAGGAACGGGACCAGCGACCGGCCGTCCACCCAATCCGGCGGCGTGAGCCCGGCCAGTTCCTCGAACGTGGGGCGCAGGTCGGTGTTCTGCGCCAGCCGGTCGACGTTGGCGCCGGCGGGCACCCCGGGACCGGTGACGATCAGCGGGACCTTCACGTCGGTGTCATAGGCGGTCATCTTGCCCTCGACCAGCCGGTGCTCGCCCAGGTGGTAACCGTTGTCGGAGCTGAAGACCACGTAGGTGTCGTCGGCCAGCCCCCGCTGTCGCAGCGTCTGCCGCAGCCGTCCGATCAGCTCGTCGATGGCCTGCACCGACCGTACCCGTGCGCGGTAGGTCCGGTCGATGAGCCGCATGTCCCTCTGGTCCAGTTTCGGGTAGCCGTTCAGCCAGGACGGCTTGTCGCCGACGTCGTGCTCGTTGAACGCCGGCCGCCTGGGCGCGGTGAGCCCGGGGAACATCTTCTCGTGCCGGGGCGCCGCCACCGCCGGGCCGTGCGGGGTGAACGTGGAGATCTCCAGCATGAACGGCTGTCCGGCGGCGGCGGACCGGTTGATGAAGTCGACGCTCTTGTTGCCGAGCACGTCGACCATGTAGTCGCCGGCCCGACGGCCGTACTGCACGAGGTTGCCGTTCTCGTTGAGGGTGTAGCCGTACTGGCTGTAGCCGAGCCCGGTCGCGTACCACTCGGTCCAGCCCGGCGGGACGTGCGCACGGGTGGAACCGGGCCGTTTCTCGGCCTCGTAGCCGTTGAGGTACTTGCCCATCAGGGCGGTGCGGTAGCCGGCCTGCTGCAGGGTCACCGCGAAGGTCTGCCGTTCACCGCCGGTGTCGCGGAAGACGGTGAACCCGCCCAGCGGCGGGTCGTTGGTGACCACCTTGGTGTTGTGCGGGTAGCGGCCGGTGAGGATGGTGGCCCGTGACGGGCAGCACAGCGTGTCGGCCACCAGGAAGTTGGTGAACGTGGTGCCCTGCGCCTGCATGGCCCGCACGTTCGGCATGTAGGCGACCAGGTCCCAGGACAGGTCGTCGGTCAGCACGAACACGATGTTGGGCCGCTTGACCGGGGCCTTCCCGGTGGGGGTCGCGGTCGGCGGCGACGCCGAGCCCACCGCCGCGTCGCACCCGGACACCAGCAGGGCCAAGGCGACGATCACGCCCACCATCCGACTCGGCTTCCGGCGGGACATCGGCACCTCTCTGCGTTCGTCGTCGGCGTGGCCGACGGGGCACGGCGGCCCCGGTGGCGCGCCTAGGCGGGCAGCAGCGGATCGGTGGACCGGGACGTCGTCAGCCTGGCCGGCTGGGACTCCGCGGATCCGGTCGGCGGCGGAACGCGTGCCCCGCCGGCGCCGATCTGCGCGGCCGCGGCCTTGAGCCTGGGCTTCATCCAGCGCTGAGCGGGGGTTTCCACCAGCCGATACACCAGATACGAGACCGTCAGCGAGACAACGATACAGAGGCCCAGGAGTTCCCAGTTGTCCATGTGCGGTCGCAGCTTTTCGACCAGCACCCGGCCCAGGGTCTCGTGCAGCAGGTAAAGGGGGTAGGTCAGCGCCCCGAGCACGGTGAATCCTCGCCACCGCAGCCACGACAGCCGGCGCGTGGCCACCAGCGCCATGATGATGAAGATCACGGTGACCACGGCGATGGTGACGTGGGCCCACACCCCCGGCCAGACCAGTTCCTCGTTGACGATGGTCGAGCGGTAGTACGCCGCCAGCGCCCAGCAGCACGTGATGATGAGGCCGAGCACGAGGTTGGGGCCGAATCGGTAGACGAGGTAGAAGGCCATGCCGGCGATGAAGTACGGCGCCCAGGTGGGAAAGAGCAGCTTTTCCAGCAGACCGAATTCGGCCTCGTGCGCGAACACCCCGAGCAGCAGCCAGCCCACCAGGAAACCGACGCACCGCGAGTAGGTGATGCCACGCCAGATCAGCAGCGCCACCAGCACGTAGAAGTGCAGCTCGACCCACAGCGTCCAGTAGACGGTCTCCATTTTCTGGGCGCCCGCCCCGACCTCCATCATGGTCATGTTGGGCAGGTAGACCAGCAGCGGAGTGTCGCCGTCGGGCGTCCGGGTGAAACCGGCGATCCCGGTGAGCAGGTACAGCACCACGACGAGGGTGACACCGAACCAGTACGCCGGGAAGAGCCGCACCACCCGGGAGACGGCGAAGTCCCCGACCCCACGCCCCCATCCGCTCATCAGGATGACGAAGCCGCTGATGAGAAAGAACAGGTCGACCCCGAGGTTGCCGAAATGCGAGACCACGGAGACGTACGGCAGGTTGTCGTGGTTGTGCACGCCCCAGCCGGCGATCCGGCCGACCTCGTGGTGCAGGACGACCGCCAGCGCGGCGACGAACCGCAGCAGGTCCAGCTCGCGCAGCCGTGCGTCCGGCGCCGGCATCACGGCGTTCGAGGGGGTCATCGGTCGCTCCCGGCCATGAGGGGGCCGGCCGGGCCGCCGGGGGCGGGCCGCCGCGGTGCGGGAACGTGCGGGAGAAGCGTGGGCGGCGCGGCGTCCGCCGCCGGTTCGGCACGGCGGATCTGCTCCAGGGCGGCCTTGAGCCGGGGGCGCAGCAGGCGCTGCACGGGCTTCTCGACGAGGCGGTAGATCAGGATCGAGACCGTGAGCGTGACGGCGACGCTGACGCCGAGCTGCTGCCAGTGTCCCAGGTCGTCGCGGTACTCCTCCCACAGCACCCGGCCGATGGTGTCGTGCACCAGGTAGACGGGGTAGGTGAGGGCGCCGACCGGCACCCAGTGCCGCCACGCCAGCCAGCGCAGCCTCCGGGTGGCGACCAGCCACATGACCAGGAACGCCAGCGTCACGCCGGCGGCGATGACCGCCTGGTGGTACGGCGGCAGCTTGAGGTCGGGGTTGACGGTCGTGGAGCGGTGGTACACCGCCAGCGCCCAGCCGGCCAGGGCGATGAGGGTGAGCACCAGGTTGGGCCCGAACCGGTACATCAGGTAGAAGGCCATCCCGGCGATGAAGTACGGCGCCCACTCGGGGATCAGCAGCACCTTCAGGAAGGTGAATTCGGTCTCCTGGACGAACTGACCGCCGATCAGCCAGGCGACCATGAACGCGACGCACCGGGCGTAGGTCACGCCCCGCCAGACCAGCAGCGCGATCAGCGCGTAGAAGTGCAGCTCCACCCAGAGGGTCCAGTAGACCGGATCCAGGTCCTGGACGCCCACACCCTCCTGGAGCATCGTCATGTTCGGCAGGTACACCAGCAGCGACAGGTCCGGATCGTCGCCGGGGCGGATCCAGACGTGCCCGGTGGTCATGTACAGGCCCAGGGCGAGCGTCACCGCGAACCAGTAGGCGGGCAGGATCCGGACCACCCGGGAGACGGCGTAGTCGCCGACGGGCCGGCCCCAGGAGCTCATCAGGATGACGAAGCCGCTGATGACGAAGAACAGGTCCACCCCGAGGAAGCCGTACTGGGTGACATGCGGCAGGACGCCGCCCAGGTCGGGGTAGCCCTCCGGTCCCCAGCCCGCGATCCGGCCGACGAAGTGGTGGAGCAGCACCAGCACCGCGGCGACGAAGCGCAGCAGGTCGATCTCGTACAAACGCTCGTCGGGCACAGTGGAGCGTGGAGCGGCGGCATTGGACAAAAGATCAGCCCTCTTGCGGACAGGCGGGGCGCCGGACTTCCTGACATGGCCGGGCGATCCGGCCGGGAGCGGAGCGGCGAAGTGTTCGCTGGCCGGGGATCGTACCGGAACGACCGGTTTGCGTACTACCGAAAGACGATCATCGGCCGACTGTGGCCGTCACGCCGGCAGCCCCATCGCCTGCCGGCGTTCCCGTCGTTTCTCCACCAGCAGGTCGGCCGCCCGGTCGATGCCGCCGTCCCACAGCACCTTGCCGCGCTCCAGGAACACTCCTCGGGTGCACAGCCTGCGCAGCAGGCCCACGTCGTGGGCGACGATCACCATGGTGCGGCCGCTGTCGCGGTACTCGTGCAGCCGTGCGATGCACTTGTCGCGGAACAGCGGGTCGCCGACCGCCAGCACCTCGTCGATCAGGAACACGTCCGGCTCGGTGTGCACCGCGATGGAGAACGCCAGCCGCATGAACATGCCCGAGGAGTAGAACCGCACCGGCTGGTCCAGGAACCGTCCGATGTCGGCGAACTCCACGATCGCGTCGAACTTGCGTCGGGTCTCCGCCTCGGACATGCCGAGGATCGCCCCGTTGAGGAACACGTTCTCCCGGCCGGTCAGGTCCGGATGCAGACCCGCGCCGACCTCGATCAGCCCGGCGATCCGGCCGCGCACCCGGACCCGGCCCTCGTCCGGCGGCAGCACCCCGGAGATGATCTTCAGCAGGGTGCTCTTGCCCGATCCGTTCACCCCGAGCAGCGCGGTGGTCTCCCCCGCCTCGATGGTCATCGACACGTCGTCCAGCGCCAGGAACGTGTCGCGCAGCCGCTCGCGGCGCAGCGCCCGGATCGTCATGTTCTTGATCGACCGGGCGTGCCGGAGCGTGAACCGCTTCGTCACCCCGTCGACGACGACGGCTTCCATCTGCTCAGAGCTCCTCGGCGAAGCGCCGCTGCAACCGGGCGAACACCAGCTGGCCGACCACCAGCACGACGACCGCGACCGCCAGCGAGACCAACCCGTCGCGGGTGAGATGGTCGGGGAAGGCGAACGAGCGGTCGGTGGTCGGCCACCAGAAGGCGCGTTCGAACAGCAGCACGGCGTCGGCCAGCGGATTGGCCAGGTACAGGTCCAGGGCCCAGGGCGGGGCGGTGTCGCGGACCACCGTCCACGGATAGATCATCGGCACCGACCAGGTGACGAACAGCGTGCTGATGTCCACCACCTTGTCGGTGTCGCGGTAGAACACGTGCAGCGCCGAGCACATCAGTCCCAGCCCCATGCCGAGCACCGCCACCAGCGCGAACCCGAGCAGCATCGAACCGAGGGCGGCGGGCGTGGGCCGCCACCCGTTCCAGGCCGCCGCGACCGTCACGATCGCCAGCCCCGGCAGCAGGTGCACTCCCGACACCAGCAGCGAGGCCGCCGGGAACAGCTCGCGCGGCAGGTAGACCTTGCGGACCAGCGGCGCATTGCCCAGCACCGCGTGGGTGGCGTTGATCAGGGTCTCGTTGAAGAACGACACCAGGACCAACCCGGAGAACATGTAGATCGGGAAGTGCTCGATCTGCCTGTTCATCCCGAGGAAGACGCCCACCACGAAGTAGAACACCGCGAAGTGGGCGGCCGGCCGCACGTACGACCAGCCGAGACCGAGCAACGAGCCCTGGTAGCGGGCTCGCAGCTCGCGTCGCACGATCAGCCTGAGCAGGTAGCGGTGGCGGAACAGGTCCACCGGGCCGCCGCCCCGGCCCGGCTCCACCAGCTCGGCCACCGGAGCCGCGGCCCGCCCCGGGGCCGCCCCCGGCGCACCGGTCATTCCGGCCGTGCCTTCGTGAACGTCTCCTGCCACTCCTCGGGCGAGGTCAGCGAGGGCAGGGCCGCCTTGTAGCGGCGGCTCAGCGACGCCCAGTCCTTGGCGAGCTGGGCGTGCAGCGCCGTGGCCCGGCGGATCAGCGACCAGAACTCGTGCCGATCGCGCTGGTACCAGGCGGCCTTGGTGCCGTCGGCCGAGGAGACCAGGGCGCTGTCCAGCTTGGTCAGCAGCCACCAGGTCTGGTCCACGTGCGGGACCACCGTCTGCGGGTAGGTGAGCTGGAACGAGTCCACCGGGCGGAGCTGGCGGGCTGCCCCCAGCAGGGCGGTGCGGATCATGTCGCGGCGGTTCCTGGGCGGCACGATGTCCCGTCCCTTGCGGGGCGGCTTGCGCCGCCGCACCGGCGGGAAGGCGTCCAGGTCCGGCTTGGCGCGCGCGTCGGTGAACTCGGCGCGGATCCGCTGCAGCTCGCCCATCTTGGTGACGATGGAGGTGTGCAGGTCCTCCGGGCCCTTCAAGGCGTCCTCGATGGCCAGCAGCATCAGCTCGGCGGTGGAGTACTGCATCGCCAGCGCGTGCTTGATGGTGATGAACAGGCTCTCCTTGAGCATGTTGCCGCCGCGGTCGTACGGCGAGTACATCAACGCCGTGATGATGCGGTTCCGCTCGGTGAAGTAGGCCTGCCAGTCGGTCATGACGTCCTTGGAGTGCCACGGCACGTGCCACACCGCCGCCCCCGGCAGGGTGACCGTGGGCACGCCGGCCTCCTTGGCGCGCAGTCCGTACTCGATGTCGTCCCACTTGATGAAGAACGGCAGCGACAGCCCGATCTTGCGGATCACCTCGACCGGGATCAGGCACATCCACCAGGCGTTGTACTCCACGTCGGCGCGCCGGTGCAGCCACGGCGTCTCGCGCAGCGGGTGGACGGCCAGATCGTGGCTCATGTGGGTGTGCGCCACCGGCGTCATCCACCAGCGGTACCGGGCGATCTGCTCGCCGAACACGTGCAGCACCGACCGGTTGTACAGGTCGAGCATGTGCCCGCCGACGATGATCTGGGACTTGGCCAGATCCGCGAACGTCACCGTGCGGAGGATTCCCTCCGGTTCCAGGATGACGTCGTCGTCCAGCAGCAGCGCGTACTTGCTGCGGTCGGACTGCACCGCCTCGTGCATGGCCCGTGCGAAGCCGCCCGAGCCGCCCAGGTTGGCCTGGTCGATGACGCGCAGTCGGGAGCCCAGCGCCTCGGCCGCGGCGGGGAAGTCGGGGTGGTCCTCGATCCGGTCGGTGCCCTGATCGACCACCACGATCTCGTCGACGACGTCCAGCACTTCGCCGGCCTGGCCGAGCGCCAGCAACTGCTCCACGCAGAACTTCGGCCGGTTGAAGGTGGTGATGCCGATGGTGGCGGTGCCGGTCTCGGTCTGGTCGGTGACCGCGCACCAGTCGGCCTGCTCCAGCACCGCGGTGCGGCCGTCGGCGATCATGTCGAACCAGTACCAGCCGCCGTCGATGAACGGGGTGAGCGGCAGTGTCAGCGTCTCCTCCACCGACTCCTCCGAGTCGATGTGGAACGACTTGACCCGTTCGACATGCCCCTTGCCGGTGGACCGGTAGACCAGGACGGTGGCCTCACCGCGGGCCCGCACCCGCAGCGTCACCTCCTCCACGGTGCTCCACCGCCGCCAGTAGCTGGCCGGGAAGGCGTTGAAGTAACTGCAGAACGAGATGCGCGTGCCCGAAGGGATGACCAGGCTGCGCCGGCCGATGATCTCGGCGCTGTCCTCGGCGGTCGCCGGCCGGTAGGCCGCACCCCGGCCGGGCGCCGCCTGGTCCTGCTCGGCCAGCACCTGCTCGGCGGCCGACGCCACGTCCGCGGTCCGGCGTCCGAACACCGCGTTGCCGTCGACGTACAGCTTGAGCACGTCGACGTCCCGCTCCGCGGGCATGATCACGCGGTGCAGGACCCGCAACTGCTCGGTCATTCGTCCACTCCTCCGCTGATGAGCCGCGCGCCCTCGGTGAAGTGGGGCCGCAGCCGGTTGTCGACCATGCTCAGCGCGCTCGCGATGGCCATGTGCATGTCCAGGTACTTGTAGGTGCCGAGCCGGCCGCCGAACAGCACGCCGTCCTCGCGCCGGGCCATCTCGCGGTAGCGCAGCAGCCGGGCCCGGTCCGCCGGCGTGTTGATCGGGTAGTACGGCTCGTCGCCGCGGGCGGCGAACCGGGAGTACTCCCGCATGATCACGGTCTTGTCCGCGGGGTAGTGCGTGCGCTCGGGATGGAAGTGCCGGAACTCGTGGATCCGGGTGTAGGGCACGTCCTCGTCGGCGTAGTTCATCACCGGGGTGCCCTGGAAGTCGCCGGTCGGCTTGACCTCCAGCTCGAAGTCCAGGGTGCGCCACCCCAGCTCGCCCTCGGCGTACTCGAAATAGCGGTCCAGCGGGCCGGTGTAGACCACCGGGACGTTGCCGACCAGATCGCCGCGCAGGTCGAAGAAGTCGGTGTCCAGCCGCACCTCGATGTTCGGATGGTCGGCCATCCGCTCCAGCCAGGCGGTGTAGCCGTCGACCGGCAGTCCCTCGTAGGTGTCGTTGAAGTAGCGGTTGTCGAACGTGTAGCGGACCGGGAGCCGGGTGATGATCTCGGCGGGCAGTTCCCTGGGATCGGTCTGCCACTGCTTGGCGGTGTAGCCCCGGATGAACGCCTCGTACAGGGGCCGTCCGATCAGGGAGATCGCCTTCTCCTCCAGGTTGCGCGGCTCGGCTATCTCCCCCGCCTGCTCGGCCACCAGCGCGCGGGCCTCGTCGGGAGTGAACGCCCGGCCGAAGTACTCGCAGATGGTGCCCAGGTTGATGGGCATCGGGTAGACGCGGCCCTTGAAGATCGAGTAGACCCGGTGCCGGTAGTCGGTGAACCGGGTGAACCGGTTGACGTACTCCCAGACCCGCTCGTTGGAGGTGTGGAACAGGTGCGCCCCGTAGCGGTGCACCTCGATGCCGGTCTCCGGCTCCGCCTCGCTGTAGGCGTTGCCGCCGATGTGGTCGCGGCGTTCCAGCACCAGGACCCGCAGGCCGAGTTCGGTCGCGCAGCGCTCGGCCACCGTCAGGCCGAAGAATCCGGAACCGACGACGACGAGGTCAATGTTCACTGCTGTCCTTCTGTTCCACGGGGGCGGGGGCTTGCGAAGGTCGAGGTGCGGAGTTCACTCGCCCGCCGTCAAGCCGACGTCCACGCACCGAAGGTCACCCTTGTCGACCCTGGGGCACCTTATTGCTCTGCGCGGCTAAGATACCGGCATCGACCGCCGGGCATGACCGGTTTGTGACGGTCGTCGCGCGCTCCCCGGGGAGGGTGACGCGCGACACAGGCGGCGGTTCCGCCACCGCGCCGCGCAAGGAGAGCCATCACGATGCCCGCCGATTCCCCCCCGGCCGCATCATCCCGACCGCCCGTCGTCTACCTGCACATCGGGGCCCCCAAGAGCGGTACGACATTCGTCCAGGACGTGTTGTGGACCAACGCCGCCCTGCTTCGCGACCACGGCGTGCTGCTGCCCGGCGGCTCGTTCGCCGCGCACGTTGCCGGCACCAAGGACCTGCGCGAACTCGAGCCCGAGCCGAGCGAGCCCGCACGCTGGGACGGCGCCTGGGACGCACTGGCCGCCGAGATCAAGGCGGCCGAGGGCGCGCGCACCGCGGTGATCTCCAACGAGGTGCTCTGCGCCACCGAACAACACCAGGTGGACCGGGCGATGAAGTCCCTCGCACCGGCCGAGGTCCACATCGTCTATTCGGCGCGCGACATGGCGGGACTGCTGCCCTCGGAATGGCAGGAGTACGTCAAGCACCGCTACCACTATTCCTTCGGCCACTGGCTCACCGAGGTCATCGACAAAGGGCCCGGGCATGGCGCCGGAGACTGGTTCTGGAGGGTCCACGACATCCCCCAGGTCCTCGGGCGGTGGGCGGCGCACGTTCCGCCCGAGCGCATCCACGTGCTCACCATGCCCCGGCCCGGCGCGCCGCACGACCTGCTCTGGCGGAGGTTCGCGGAACTGCTCGGCATCGGCCACGTCCCGGTGGACCTGACCCGGACCCGCACCAACTCCTCGCTCGGGGCCGTGGAGACCGAGGTCCTGCGCCATGTCAACGCCGCGCTGGACGACGAGACCCCCATGTGGCTGTACCACCGGGTGGTCACCGACATCCTCGCCCTGCAGGTGCTCCCGGGCAGCGGCCCGCGGCGGGACCGGGTGACGCTCCCGGCCGACCGCCGCCCGTGGGCCGAGCAGCGCGCCGCCGAGCTGGTCGAGGCCATCCGCACCGCCGGCTATGACGTGGTGGGCTCGCTCGAGGAGCTGCTGCCGCCGGCCACCACCGCGCAGGGCGTGACCGTCCCCGAACACCTCGCCGGGTCCGAGCTGGTGGAGACCGCCGCCAACGCCATCATCGGGCTGCTGGACCGTATCGCCGCACTGCGCGAGGAGAACCACCGGCTGCACGACGAGCGCCGCGAGCAGCGCGACACCCCGCTGCCCAAGCTGCTGGCGCGCACCGCGAGCGAACGGCACAAGACGGTGTGGCGGATGCGGGTCGCGTACTGGCATCTGATGGAGCGGATCAAGGGCATCGAGCCGGCCGCCGAGACCCCCGGGCCCGAGGACGCGGCCGAGCCTCCCACGCTGCGTCGTAAGAGCAACGGCGAGCAGGAGCGCCGGGACGGGGCGCCGCGGTGACCGAGCGCGTCGTGACCGTCATCGTCACCCACGACCGGCGCGACCTGCTGGCCGAGTCGCTGACCGCGGTGCAGGCCCAGACCCGCAGGCCCGACCTGGTGCTGGTGGTCGACAACGCCTCCACCGACGGCACCGGCGACCTGGTCCGCGAACGGTTCCCCGACATCGAGCTGGTCGCGCTGGCGGAGAACACCGGCGGCGCCGGCGGATTCGCGGTGGGCGTCGCCCGCGCCCTGGAGCGCGACGCGGACCTGATCTGGCTGATGGACGACGACACCGTCGCCGAACCGGGTGCGCTGGAGGCCCTGTTGGAGGCCCGGCGGCGGATACCCGGCCCACCGGCCCTGGTCGCCAGCCGGGTGGTGTGGACCGACGGCCGGGAGCACCCGATGAACACGCCCCGGATCAAGCCGCGGGCGACCCGGGAGGAGCTGGCGCGGGCCACCGCGGCCCGCTGCGTGCCCATCCGCAGCGCCTCGTTCGTCTCGATCCTCGTCGAGGCGCAGGCGGTGCGCGAACGAGGGCTGCCGATGGCCGACTACTTCCTGTGGAACGACGACTTCGAGTTCACCACCCGGCTGCTGCGCGACCGGGAGGGCGTGCTGTGCCATGACAGCGTCGTGACGCACAAGACCCGCACCTTCGGGGACGTGGAGACCGACCCTGGCGACCGCTTCTACTACGAGGTCCGCAACAAGGTCTGGCTGTTCACGCGCAGTCCCGGCCTGACCCCGATGGAGCGGGTGCTGTACGGGGGATCCACCGCGCGCCGCTGGGTGCGAACCTTCGCGCGGTCACGGGACCGCACCGTCCTGCGCGACGGGTTCGTCCGCGGGATGCGGGCCGGTTTGCGGGAACGTCCCCGCCCGACCGGGGAGCTGATCGCCCGATGGACCGCCGGAGACGAGTCCGAGGACTGAACGGCCGTCAGCCCTCGGGCATCTGCTGCCGCGCCTGCCCCACGACCGCCACCAGCCGTTCACGGGCCCGGTTGCGACGAGCCCCGTAGGGGGCGACGATCCAGCGATAGACCGGGCGCCGAACCCTCGTCGGGACCAGCCGGTAGCCGCCGCGGATCGCAACGTTCCTGACGTACTGGGCGCGGGTGATGAAGCCGTGGCGGAGCATCTCGCGCTGCAGGCGGAGCTCGGAGTTGAGCAGGGCGCGGCCGCCGCGGCGTTCGTAGGCGCCGTCGCTGACGCGGTAGTAGACCAGCGGCTCGGCGACGTTCACCACCCGGGCGCCGCCCGCGATCATGCGCACGAACAGCCAGTAGTCCTCCATCAGGGGGAGGTCGCCGTAGCCGCCCGCGGCCAGCACCGCGCTGCGCCGGTAGACCACCGTGGGGTGGTTGAACGGGTCGTGCAGGCGCGAGTAGCGGGCGATGTCCAGCGGGTCGCTGGGCGGGATCCGGCGGCCCACGATGTCGTTCAGGTCCGCGCCGAACTCCAGCAGCCCCGCGCCGACCAGGTCGGCCCCGGCGCGCACCAGCGGCACCTGCAGCTTGAAGCGGTGCGGCATGGCGACGTCGTCGGCGTCCATGCGGGCCACGATGTCGTTGTCACAGGCCGACAGCCCCGTGTCCAGCGCCGGGCCCAGCCCCCGGTTGCGCTCCAGCCGCAGGAACTTGACCCGCACCGGGCTGGTCGCCACCAGCTCCCGCAGGCAGCCGGCCACCGCGTCGGGCACCGGTCCGTCCTGCACCAGCACCACCTCGTCGGGCCGCAGCATCTGGTCGTGCACCGCGCTGCGGAACGCCGCCCGGACGTAGTCCTCTCGATCGCCGCCATAGACGGTCAGCAACAGGGAGAAAGGTTCGGGGGCCATCGGTCCATCTCTGCGACGGGGGGATCGCCCGCGCCGCCCGGGGCGGTCGCGTGCTCTGCGCGGACAAGATATCGGTCCGCCCTGACATAACAGGCGGAAAGGGGCCCTGTCGGTGGTTGTTTCCCTACTCGTAACGTTCAGCCGGTGCCCGCGCAGGGGTCGGCGTCGGCGCGCCGCTCGCCGGCGATCTTCGGCAGCGGGGTGCCGGAGCCCCGGAGCTGGACTCCGCCCTTGCCGATGACGAGGTAGACGGTGCCGGGTTTGGCCTTGGCGTACGGCTTGGGCTGCACCCCGGGGATGGCCTGGGCCAGGGCGGCGGCCTGGCGTTCGGCGCCGGGAGCGTACAGGATCTGGGTGGGCCTGGTGGGGGGCTGCTTACGGGAGCCGACCTGGACGACCTTGAAGCCCATGTCCTTGAGCCCGTCGGCGGTGCGCTGGGCCAGGCCCTGGGTGTCGGTGCCGTTCAGGACGGCGACGCTGGTCTCGGCGGGCCTGGCGGGGGGCTGGGCGGCCTGCTGGGCGGGGGCCTTGGACGGCGGCGGGGCCTTGGGCAGCTCGTTGTCCTCGCGGATGGCGTCGAACAGCGGCTTGGCCTGCGCCTGGTTGATCTGCACCCGGTTGGGGTCGGCCGGGTAGGCCTGCACCGGGACGGTGACGAAGGTGACCTTGCCGGCGCTCATCCCCTGCATGCTGCGCGCCAGCTTCTGCATGGTGTTCAGGGTGAGCCGGTCGTCGACCTTGACCGCGCCGGCCACCGCCTTGAGGAAGTCGTAGGTCCTGGCCGGGTCCTTGAGCATTCCGCTGCCGGTGGCCTTCTTGACCACCGAGCCCATGAACGCCTGCTGGCGCTTGATCCGCGACAGGTCCGAGCCGTCGCCCAGCCCGCCGGTGCGGGTGCGCACGTAGCCGACCGCCTGCCGGCCCATCACGACCTGCCGGCCGGCCCTGAGCTTCAGGTCGGCCTTGGGGTCGTTGACCGCCCTGGGCACGCAGATCTCCACCCCGCCGAGCGCGTCCACCACCTCGATGAACCCGGACATGTCGATCTCGACGTAGTGGTCGATGCGGATCTTGGTGAGGTCCTCGATGAGGTTCCAGGTGCAGGTCGGCCCGGCGAACGAGTAGGCCCAGTTGAGCTGGCCGAAGCTGGGCGGGACCCGGGCGCCGTTCTCCTTCCTGCACTCGGGGATCCGCACCATCGAGTCGCGGGGGAAGCTGATCCCGATCGCCCGTTCGCCGCCCGGGGAGATGTGCATCAGGATCGTGGTGTCGGAGCCGCCGCCCTGGTCGGCGCCGAACTGCTTGTTCTCGCCGTCCCGGTTGTCGGAGCCGATCAGCAGGATGTTGAGGGAGTTGTTGAGCTTGGGCGGCCGGTTGGCGTTCAGCTGGTCGTCGACGTTGTCGCGGGTGATGCTGCCGTTGATGCTGCGGTAGAAGCCGTACGCGGTGAGGCTGGTCACCACCATCACCGCCGACAGGACGACGGACGCCCAGCCGATCAGCCGCCAGCGCCGGTCGCCCGCCGCGGGCGGTGCCGTCTCGACGGGGACGCTACGCTCTGAAATGGCCAAACGTTCCATCCGTCATCTTCCAGCACAGGCGGGACAGCGGTCACGGCGTCTCGGGGATCGGCACGACGATCTCCGGTCCCGTACCGGGTCGTCAAGTTCGCACCGATATGTCGGTCACGTAGGAGACGCTCCGGCGACGGCCCGGGATGACAGCGGGCGGACTTTTCCGGGCACCGGCGGGCCTTTGTCACCGAAGGCCACCGGGATGTCCCGACCGGACTAGACTCGGGCCGCATCCAGGGTGTTCGTCCGATCAGTCGTGACGCTGAGAGGAGACCGGTGTCCGATCGGGACTGGCAGCATGCCGTGCTGCACGAACTCGGCGCCGCCGAGCGCGGACTCGCCGACTCCCGGCCACCGGGTCCCGTCCCGCGTCCCGCACCGGCCGCGCCGGCCGCCGGGCGGACGACCGGTTCCGGTCCCTCGGCCTGGTATCCGGAGGGCAGCGTCGGCGGCGAGGGCGCGCCCACCGAGGCCGCTCCCCCCGTTCTGGGCGCCCCGCCCCCGCCGGGCCGCGAGGCCACCGCGATCTTCGGCCTGCCCGTGCGCGAGAACCGGCAGAACGCCTCCGCCGAGCAGCCGTCCGCGCCCTCCGCCCCGCAGCCCGCCCACGACCCGTCCGGCGACCCGCCGGCGGGCGGTTTCCCTCCGCCGCCACCGCCGCCCGCGCTCCAGCCGAACAGCGGCCCGGCCCCCGACGCCGGCACGGACACCCCTGCTCCTCCGGCTCCCCCGAACACGGCGCAGCCCGGGTTCCCCGAGCCGCCGGCCCCCCAGCCCTCCGGCGGTTCCGCCGAGCAGCCGAACGTGGCATGGCCCGGCCCGGGCCACGGCGATCCGTCCTCGGGCGGATTCCCGCCCCCTCCTCCGCCGCCCGCGATCCGGCCCGCCGCCGACGGCTCTCCCGAGCCCCCGAACGCACCGCAGGCCGGCACGGGTCCCGGCGATCCGTCCTCGAGCGGATTCCCGCCGCCTCCACCCCCGCCGCCCGCCGTCCGGCCCGCCGCCGACGGCTCTCCCGAGTCCTCGAACGCGCCCCAGGCCGGCACGGGTCCCGGCGGTCCGCCCCCCGGACTCCCCGAGCCTCCCGCGCCGCCCGCCCCCCAGCCCACGGGCGGCGCTTCCGCACCGGCCGACCCGTGGGGACCGGGCGGCACGTCCTCGGGCGGGTCTCCCGAGCCGCCGAACGCCGCACAGCCCGGCTGGCCCGCCGGCGGGTTCCCCGAGCCGCCCGCGATGCCCAACGCGCCGCAGTCCGAGGAGCAGGCCGCCGCGCCGGTCCTCGGGGGGACGCCGGAGCCGCCCGCCCCGCCGCATGCGCTGATGCCGTCCGCGCCGCCGCCGTCGGCGGTCGCCCCCGTGGGGGACGCGCCCGGCGTGCATCCGGCCCCGGTGCCGCAGCAGGCACCGGCCGAGCCGCAGCGCCCGCAGCCGCAGCCCGCCGTTCCGGCCGTGCCCGAGCAGCAGCCGGCCGGCCCGGCGGCGCAACTGGCGGCGGACGCGCTGGTGCGCCGCCGGGCCCACGGGGACTCGGCGTTCAAGCGGGTCGGGCGCGGGATGCGCAAGGTGGTCGGCGCGTCGGCGGCCGGGGACGCCCGGCAGCAGGAGGGCATGGCGCAGCGGCTGCGGTCGCCGGTGCCGTCCTGCCGGCGGATCGCGGTGACCTCCATCCGCGGCGGCGCCGGCAAGACCACGGTGGCGGCGCTGCTGGCCTCGGTGATCGCCGAGTACCGCGAGGACCGGGTGCTGGCCATGGACGCCGACTCCGGGCTGGGGTCGCTGCCGCTGCGGCTGGGCGTCCAGCCGGAGTTCTCCATGGGGCAGCTCGCCGCGGCCCGGCCCCGCACGTGGGAGGAGACGGCGCGGTTCCTGTCGCCCACCGAGCACGGCCTGTGGGTGATGTCGGGATCGGCGCGCGGCCAGGTCACCGAACTGGAGCTGGAGACGTTCCAGGCGGCCGCCTCCGGGGTGGGCCGGTACTTCTCCGCCGCGGTGATCGACTGCGGGGCGGGCATCGTGGCGCGGCTGCAGCGCGGGGTGCTGGCCGCCGCGCACGCCCAGGTGTTCGTCACGCCGGGGACCGTGGACGGCGCGATCAGCGCCCGGCAGACGCTGAGCTGGTTCGTCGGCAGCGGTTACGAGGACCTGCTGCGGCGGACCGTGGTGGTGCTGGTGACCCACTCCCCGCACGCCGACGGCGACGCCGACCTGGAACGGGCGCGGCAGGTGCTCAGCGACGGCGGGATGCCCGTCGAGGTGGTGCCCTACGACCGCCATCTGGCCACCGGGACCGCGATCAGCCTGGACCGGGTGAGCGGCGCCGCCCGCACGGCGGCGGCCCGGATCGCGGCCGAGGCGTTCGTCCGGTCGCTCAGCGGAGGAGCGTTGTGAGCACGGATCTGGTGGCGCTGACCAACGACCGTCCCGACGTCGCCGCCGTGCTGGAGGGGCTGGCGCCGCGGCTGGGGGTGGCGGTCGGCGCGCAGCCCGGCGGCTGCCGGGTGTACGACGAGTCCGGCCGGCTGGTGATGATCGCCGCCGAGCCGCTGCTGGTGGCCGTCCCCGGCGAGGTGGAACGGCTGCTGGGCGGCCGGGTGTCGGCCGCCCAGCCGGTGTGGTGGACCGACATCCGGGCCGCCGCCGACCTGGCGGACGCCCACCGGGTCGCGCGGGCCTGCGCCGACGAGCTGGTGGCCCGGCACGGCGGGACCGTGTGGAGCGGAGCGGGCCGATGAGCGCCGTGCTGGACGTGATGACCCCGCAGGCCATGGTGGTGCTGCAGGACCGCCCGGTGGTGGCGCTGACCCCGTGGCTGGCCGAGGCGCTGGGCGAGTGCACCTCCTCGGGCCGCACGCTGCAGATCGTGACCCCGGCGACCGCCCGGCTGTCGATGCCGCTGCGGGTGGCGGGGGCGGCCGTGCAGTGGGTGGTGCACGACCAGGGCGGCTACTACGAGGGGCTGACCGGCCGGCCGCTGCGCTGGGACGGCCGCATGTTCGGCCCGGTGCCGCAGGCCCGCGACTACGCGCCGGGCTTCGTGACGCGGCCGAGCGGGCCGATCGGGATGCAGCTCACGCTGACCTACCGGGCCCGGCACCTGCCGCAGGAGACGCTGGGCGGCCAGGTGGAACGGCTGATCACCATGCTGACCGGGCGGCCCCCGGCGGGCTGGGGCGAGGCCGAGCCGGTCGGCCGGCCCTGGCAGCGGGGCGAGCTGAACGCCCGGGTCCGCGAGCACGGCGGGATGCTGCGGCTGGTGGTGGTCGGCTCGGGCGGCGGCCGTACCGCGCAGGCCACCGTGGAGTTCTCCCAGGGCGGGGCGGCGGAGGTGACCACGCTGACGATCGGTCATCCCCCCGCCGACCCGCCGCAGGTCGCGCAGCTCCCGGCGCTGGTGGAGTCGCTGGTCGCCGACCATCCGGTGTCGTCGCTGCTGGCGCAGCTCAGCCCGGGGCGCGCGGACGTGACCTACGAGCCGCGCTGGACGGGCCAGCCCGCCCCGATCGGGATGGCGGTGGCCGGGGAGCGCACCGGCCCGGCCGGCGTCCCGGCCCGCAGGGCCGGGACGATGACCTGGTTCGAGCTGGGCGACGGCCGGTCGGCGGACGGCTGGAAACGGCACCAGGAACTGCTGCGGCACCTGACCGGCTGACCGTTTCCGGCCGCCGGAGACGCCCGGAAAGCCCGGCATCAGGTGGGTTCGTGTCTCACCCGGCCGCTACCGTAAGCCGGTGAGGCACGCCCTCACCCCCCGAGAGGAGACCCCCTGCAACCCGGCACCGACGCGCTGACCGCCGACGACCCCACCGTCGTCGGCCACTACCGGCTGCTCGGCAGGCTGGGGCAGGGCGGCATGGGCGCGGTCTACCGCGGCGTCGGCCCGGACGGGCGGCCGGTGGCGGTGAAGGTCGTCCGCAGGGAACTGGCCACCGACCCGGGGTTCCGCGCCCGGTTCGCCGACGAGGTCAGCAACGCCCGGCGGGTGGCGTCGTTCTGCACCGCCCGGGTGCTGGACCACGGCGAGGCCGGCGGCGTCCCGTACATGGTGACCGAGTACATCGAGGGGCCCTCGCTCGGCGACTACGTCTCCGAGCACGGGCCGCTGCCGCTGGAGCCGCTGAAGGCCCTGGCGGCGGGCATCGCCACCGCGCTGGTGGCGATCCACGGGGCGCGGCTGGTGCACCGCGACCTCAAGCCGTCGAACGTGCTGCTGTCGTCGACCGGCCCGCGGGTGATCGACTTCGGCGTGGCCCGGGCGGTGGACTCCTCCTCGCACCACACCCAGACCGGCTTCATCGTCGGCAGTCCCGGCTGGATCGCGCCCGAGCAGGTGTACGAGGGCACGGTGGGCACCGCGGCGGACGTGTTCACCTGGGGCTCGCTGATCGCGTTCGCCGCGACCGGCCGGCACCCGTACGGCGGCGGCAACCTGATGGTGCTGGCCGCCAGGGCGCACCAGGGCGCCCACGACCTGACCGGGGTGCCGGACGAGCTGGTGCCGCTGATCACCCGCGCGCTGGACCCGGACCCGGCCCGCCGCCCGGCCGCCGAGGACCTGCTGGTGGCGCTGGTCGGGGACGACGGCGACCCGCAGACGGGGGCGCGGCGGCTGGTCACCTCGGCGTGGACGCCGAGCGCGCTGCCCCCGGCGGTGTTCCACCAGCCGCCGCCGGGGCCGTCGGGACCGCCGGGGCCGATCACCCCGCCGCCGATGCACGTGACGCCGCCGCCGTTCCCGGCGCCCGCCCCGATGGCGCCCCCGATGGCGGCGCACGTTCCGCCGATGACCCCGCCGCCGCCCGCGCCGCCGGTGACGCCGCAGCCGATGCCGGTCCACCACCGCCCCTCCTCGGGGTCGGGCGCGGCGATCGCGTTCCTCACGGTGTCCGTGCTGATCGTGCTGGCGGTCCTCGGCTTCGGGGCGTACGTGCTGACCTCGGATCTCTCCGAAGGGTCCGGCGAACCGGACACGCCGCCGGTGACCGTACCGTCGCGGTCCGGGTCACCCGGTCAGGGCGCAGCGAACGAGATCACCGGCGTCCCGGCCACCCTGTGCCGGACCCTCGCCAAGGCGCTCCCGGCCAAGGCGCGCGGCGTCCCGCAGCAGAAGAGCCGGTCCGACTCCCCCGACATGCGCTTCTGCGCCTGGCAGACGCTGACCACCACCCGCGCGGTCAACCTGTCGATCGACGTCCAGGTGATGGAGGCGATCGGCGACGAGTCGGGGGTGCAGCGGGCCCGCGACGACATGCGGACCAACTGGGAGAACATCAACGACCCCGAGTTCCACCGCTCCGCGCAACGCCTGACCGGCCTGGGCGACGAGGCCATCGCCGCCCAGCAGATCAGCCCGATCATCGCCGGCCCCAGCGAGGACAACGTCCGCAACTACTGGATGGGCGGCGCCAACGTCTACGTCCGCCACCGCAACGTCATCATCGAGGTCACCTGGGTCGCCGCCGACTACCCCGCCTCGGTCCGCGGCAGCCGGGTCCTGCAGGGCCGCAACCTCGCCTACGCCCCCGCCAAGAACGAGGCCATCCGCCTGGCCCGTACTGTCCTCAACGAACTGCGGTAACCGGCCCGCCCCTCACACCGATGCCGCCGCCCGGGTCGGCGGGATCGCGGATGGCGTTCGTTCTCGGAGGCGTCGGGAGCGGTGCGTTCGGTGGGTGTGGTGCGTGGGGGCGCGGTCAGGCGGGAGGGGGCGGCGGGGGCTGCTGGTAGGGGTCGCCGCCGGGTGGGACGGACGGCGGGTGGGGCGGCTGGCCCGGGGGGAGGAACTGGGGGGCTCCGGACTGGGGCGGCTGTGGCGTCCATCCCTGAGGAGGTTGGGGCATCTGTCCGCCCATGGGCTGGGCCGGCGTCTGGCTCATGGGCGGGACGGCGCCGGGCTGCGGGGGCACCGGCCCCGGCATCATCCCGGGCTGCGGCACCATGCCGGGCGTCCACGGGGTCGGCTCCGTGACGATCATCAGCTCCTGCCGGTTCCGGTTGCGATGACGCGTCCACAGGAACCCGAACAACGTGATCAGCAGCATCCCGCCGCCGTAGACCAGAAAGCCGATCAAGTCCCCATCCATCAGCGCCACCCGTGTTCGCAGAAACCTGTCAGGGAGAATGTAGCCGCATACCGCCCGGACGGTGCCGCGCGGGGCGCAATTCCGTGGCGGCGGCCGGTATCGGCCTCACATCCCGGCAACGGCGGCGTACCGTTTCGCCCCTGTGGGTCCGCGGCCGGCGCTTCAATGTCGTGGCCGTTTCCGTCTCATCACTCACGATCTGCCGGGGATCCGCCCGGCGGCGCGCCATGACGATCGCGGCGGCCACATCGGCCGGCAGTTTCGTCCGGACCGTGTCTCCTGCCCATCCGGTGGACGATGGCGCCGGCCGATCTCGGGCGGAGATTCGTCGCCCGTGGAAATGGCTCAGTGTTGTTGGGGCGGCGGGGCCTGGCCCGGTCCGGGTGGGGCGTCACCCGGTGGTTGGGCGGGGCCGGAGCCCATCGACGGCGGCGGGCCGTAGGCCGGGGGCGGTCCGTACTGCTGGGGCGGCTGGTACTGGGGCTGACCCGCGTTCGGCTGGTACGGGGCCTGCGGAGGCACCGGAGGCATCGGCCCGGTCCCCATCGACGGCGGCGGTCCGGCCATCTGGCCCGGGTGGGGTTGCATCGGCCCCTGGGCCATGCCGGGGGACATCATCACCGGCTCCTGGGCGGGGGCGAACACCGGGGACGCCGGCCCGCGGTTCCGCCGCCGGGTCATGAAGAATCCGCCGATGATGATCAGCAGGGCCACACCGCCGATGGCCCCGTAGACGATGAGGTCGGTCGAGCCGCCGCCGGACTCCTCGCCTCCCGGCTTCTCCTGGCCGTTCTGCGGCTGCTGCCCCTGGCCGCCGGAGCCCGCACCGGCGCTCTTGGCCCACTGGTCGTACTCCTCGAACACCGGATTGCCGGTGTTCTTGGGCACCTCGCCGCTGAAGATCAACCGAGGCCGCCAGATCCCGTGACCGCTGGCGTCGTCCCGCCCGGGCGCCCCGATGTCCTTGGCCGAGGCCACCACCTGCCGGACGACCTCACGGTTGGTCATCTGCGGGTACTTCGACCGGATCAACGCGATGGCCCCGGACGTGAACGCCGCCGATGAGCTAGTCCCGCCCTGCGACCGATAGATTCGGCCATCTCGTAGAACTGCATTGGAGTTCTCCGCCGGAGCAGCGACATCAACATAGGGCTGTCGCTGTGAGGACTTCCAAGGCCTGTTGTCGACGGTTGTCCCTCCGACTGCGAGCACCCCTTTACAGTTGGCGGGGTACTCAGAAGGGTTACCGGCGTCCCCCGTGTTCCCTGCCGCAACCACGATGACGACATCCTTGTCTATCGCATACTTGATCGCGGCCTGGACATCTTCGGGACACTCGGCGGGAAGCCCCTGCGAAAGGTTGATCACCTTGGCACCCTGATCGGCGGCATATCTGATGCCTTTCACATACGCCGCCTGGGAACGAGTGATCACTGGAAGTATCTTAACTTCTGGCGCTACGCCCATAAATCCAGTCGCACCCCCGCGTGAGGCGATCTGGGTAGCCATTCCAGTGCCATGTCCGTAGCCGTTGGGATCCTTGTCCGTTCTGCCGTCGCCGCCACCGAACTCGAAGTCGGCGCCTGGCAGTACTGCACCGGCCAGCTCGGGAATGCTGGCCTGGACTCCAGTGTCAAGAACGGCGACGGTCACCCCCGCGCCCTTGGAGTGCGGCCAGAGGTGGGACTCGATAGCCCAGGTGGTGAACCACCACTGATCAGGCAGCGGTTTGATCACCGTCACCGCTGCTCCGGGGGTAGCCGTAGCGCCGAGCAGGAGCATCGCCATGGCCGACACGAGCATTGGACGACCCCGCCGCCGAAACATGACACCTCACATGTCGCAACTACTCGCTTAACAGTACGGGCAGACCAGGGTCTCACCCGGTCTGCCCGTACCACAACCGGTGCGGTGGGTCGGCAGACCGCCGGTTCCCGCACCCTCATCCACAGCCGCCCTGCACTTATCGCGGATGGCGGCGTGGTTATGTCAGTCGATCACTCCAGGGCCGACGCCGTCCTCACCCAGCCAGACTTCCTCGTCCTCGGTGAGCCAGGTGGTGCGTTCGCGCTCCTCGCTGTTGCCGCCCTTACCGGCACCGGCACCGGCACCCATGGGCATGCCCATAGCGCCATAGCCGCCACGCCCAGCACCGAGACCGCCAGGACCGCCGATCACACCGCCCCGGCCCAATGCACCAGGCCCACCGGGAACGGCACCGGGCATGCCACCAGGGCCAGCAAGACCACCGGGCGCACCGCCGGGACCACCGGGAAGGCCCCCGGCTCCGAGGCCGGGTCCGCCACCCGGGCCACCGGGAAGGCCCAGGCCTGTTCCACCGCCAGGACCGAGACCGGCCAGGCTAGAGCCACCGTTGGCACCGGAGCCGACCAGGTCCGAGCCACCCGGTCCCGCGCCGTCCGGGGAGGTCGGGTCGGTGAAGTCCCTTCCGTCGATAACCCCGTCGAACCCCTGGGGCTGCGAATCGCCCGGGGAAGTCGGCCCGCCGGGCAGATCCGAGGTCCCGGTGTTCCCGGGCCCGCCAGGACCGGGCATGCTGGGACCCCCACCGGGGGACGTGGGGTTGGTCGAGGGGGGCGGCGGCTCGAAGTTGTTGCGCTCCGGGTCCGGCATCTCCTGCTTGATGCCGGCGGGGAACATGTCGTTGGTGCGCTCGGTGCCGACGTTCAGCTGGTGCATCGCGTCGCCGGCGCTGAGGTTGTTGATCGCCGACGGGGTGGGCCCCACCGCCCGGGCGATCTCGCGCACGATGCTGTCGGTGCTGCCGCCGCTGCCGTACTGCGCCTTCCACTCCCGCTGCTGACCGGCGTGCGTGCGGAGCGCCTGGCTGACCTCCTTGCTGCGGTCGCGGATCTCCTGCGCCTGCACGTAGGCCTTGTTCATCTGAGTGAGGGCCTTCTTGGCGTCCTCACCGCCCCATTCGGCGTGCAGCTTGTAGCCGATGTCGCGCAGCAGGTTGACGGTGGTCTCCAGCCGCGTGGCGGCCTTGCCGTAGGCGCCGGCGCCGGCGTCCACCTGCGTCGGGTTCATCCCGTCGACGATCTGCCGGAGCTTGTCGAACTGGTCCTCCCAGACCTTGAGGGAGTTCCAGCCGCCGATGCCCTCGTTGTCGCCGCCGACGTCCTGCCGGATCTTCTGGGTCGTCACTTACCGGCACCCCATTCCTTCTGGTATGACACCCCGCTCATCAGACCATCGAGGGGCCGTTGCCGCCGCCGTTCACGTTCTGCAGGCTCTCGCGGGTGCGGTCCTCGGCCCGGTCGTAGTTCCTGGCCGAGTCGTACAGTGCGTTGATCACGTTCTGGTAGGCGGTGAGGAACTGCGTGATCGTGCTGCCCACATGGGTGCGGGCGGTGTTGACCGTGTTGCTCAGTCCCTGTCCCGCCTGGTAGTGACCGATGTGGTCGATGTTGGGCGAGTCGTCCTGGATTCCTTCGGCGAGCCGCTGCCGCTTCAGGTCGTCCAGGTCCTTCTGCAGCTCGTCGGCGAGCTTGCGGAGCCGGTCGCGGCTGATCTCGATTTCCCTGGACTGTGCCTCGGGCAGGTTGTGCACACCCATCAGTTCACCTCCTGTCGTTCGCCGCCGACGCGGCTGGTCGCTCGAACCCTCCCCACGGTGGGCGCGGGCCGCCCCCTGCGGACCCGGCCGGTGGACGAAGGCTCACTGCCCCCGGGACTGCCGCGGATCGACGGCGAACCGCACAGCACCCGACCCGGGGAGCCCTGGTCGTTCCCGGTGGCCAGGGCTCCCCGGGCCGCGGTCCAAGCCCCTCGGACATGGATCGCCGGCGTCGGCCGGCGGCCGGGTCAGCCGCTCCAGATGCCCATGTTGGCGCGCTCGGCCGCCTGGTAGTTGGCGTTCGCGTCCGCGATCGCCACACCCAGCTGCGTCACCACGTTCTGCATGTCCTTGGCCGCCGCGTCCCACTCCTTCTGGAACTGCCAGTACGCCTGCTGCGCCTGACCATCCCACCGGTTCAGCTTCGTCCGCAGCTTGGCCTCCAGATCGTTCAGCTCGTCCATCAACGCACGAGCCGCCATCGAGAACTGCGCCTCACCCTCGGTCAGGCCACCGAAATTAGCCCTGGTGTAGCTGTCGTCGGTCACGATTCCTCCCTCACACGATCCCCGTCAGGTACTCCGCGCGCCCTGGTGCTCAGCCTCAGGTGGTGCCGTTCAGCAGCGCCTGCACCTTGTTCACGGCCTGCTGCGACATCTCCTCCTTGGCGTCATAGGTGATCTTCGTCTGCACCAGCGACTGGTGCATCCCCTCCAACGCCCGCAGCACCCGCGAGAAGTCCTCGTTGAACCGGGCGAACACCTGCTCGAACGCCATCGACGCGTTACCCTCCCAGTTCGCCCGCAACGCCGTCTTCGCACCATCCAGACGCGTCTGCAGACCCTTGATCACATTCGCCGAGGCATCGATGTCCTGCGCGGCCTGCGCCATCGCCGCCCTGTCGACCGCCGACTGCGTCATCAGCACCCTCCTCGTCTCGGATGTCCACCGAGCCCACCGGCCTCATTCCCCGAACGAGGAAGGCCGGCCGACCCGGTACTCGGCCCCCGCGAGCCACCCGGCGGCGGACGGTGGCCAGAAATCGTCACACTGACTCCAGACTTTAGAGAAAATGAGCGATCTTGTCCACTCGTCTCCACTCGACGGATGACTTATCGGAGCCGTCCACGACATCTTGGACGCAGCCGCCTCGCGCCCGGTTCACCCCGATCGCAATCTCCGCGAACTTAACCCTCCGTTAACGCGCGCCCCCTTCCCCCGACGCCCCGCAGAGCACGAAACCGCACTTCAGCGGGGTGGACCACCAGATCCGCACACAGCCACCATTCACAGACGCACAAGCTGGCCCAATAGCTGTCCGAAATGCTCCGGTTTCCGTCTCTCCACCTGTTCACCGGCCGTCATCCCTCGACGCACCACGCCCATGCACCGTTCCACTCGGGTCACCGCCTCCACCCCACCAGCCGGTCGCCCCCTCGGCGACTGCCTGCGGCCTCGCCCAGAGAGGCCGCATCCGGCCACAGAGGGCACCCACCATGAACGCCGCCACCAACTCCAGGAGCACCCGAACCCCTACGGCGGTCCGCCGACGACAAGGCCAGATCGGTGAACGTTCAACAAGCTCAAAGCCCCTGACAGGCATCCCGTCCCAGAGCACCGACACGGAGCCGAGGCACCACCACAGCCCAAGGAGGCTCAGACCACCCCTGCCCACACACCACACCCGGCAGCGCAAACCCTGTGACCTCTGGCGGCCACCAGAGGCGGACCGACACCGGCGACCAGAACCCCGGACGCGAGCAGCTCAAGGCCCTACCAAACCTCGGTGAACAGCATCACCGTCCACTGACCGGTCGCCGCGGAATGTCCATCACCTGCTGTTCCACGTTTCCTCACGAAAGCATCACAATCACAACCGCTCCAAGTCGAGAGGAGCGCGTTCGGTGAAGCATTCGTTCAGGGTCGGCAGCCCAAAGGTTAGAACGTCATTGGTCGGCTATCAACGAAAACGGCGCCCATCTCATCAATGACGAGGAACGCATGACCACCTGTAGTCCCCTGACCGGATAGAACTCCCGACAGCAGCGGGGGAAGGTCTTACGTCATGAACGACACGCCTCACCGTTGAGATGACTCGGCACGCAGCTTCCCAAAGCCGCCCACTGAGCCTTCCCGGCAGTCCGGTGGAAGTCGCGCCCTGTGGGCGATCAGGGAGGCCATTCCGGTGCCCCCAAGTGCCGAACCACCGCTGTTCCTGCAGTAGCGCGGCGGCGGCACTGCCCGGTGCGGCCGCGCCTGCGACCATGAGCAGCGCCAAAGCCGATGAGATGACGCTCTGTCGCCGAAGCATCCGTGTGCGCATGAAACACCGATCACTCAGTAGTACGCGCGGAATGGCTGCTCTGCTGTTCCGCCCGTACCACAACCGCTCATGACATGCTCGAGTCAGCCGGTCGCAGACGGACCCGCATCGTCATAACTCATCCGGACGTCTTCGTCCTCGGCCGGCCGGGTACTGCGCTCGCGTTCCTCATCCTTGCCGTCCCCGTGGTCATCGGCGCCCATAGGCATGCCGCCGCCATCACCGAAGTCAAATGACCGGTACCGGACACCGCCACTCGGAGACATCCTCGGAGGAGTTCGCGGTATCCGGTACCGGATGTGTTTCAGGTCTGCCTGGCTGCTTTCAGTGCTGGGGTGGCGGCTGCTGCTGATACTCGCCTGGCTGATGCGGCGCATCCCCCCGCTGCTGCGGTGGAACGTATCCGCCGCCCATCGCCGGAGGTGGCCCGTATCCCTGCGGCGGACCATAGCCGGGAGCCTGCTGGGGCGGCTGATACTGCGGCGCGCCTTGCGGTGGCAGCCCGCCGCCTTGGGGCGGGACCATCGGCCCAGGGGCTCCCATGGCCGGGGGAGGTCCTGGCATCTGGCCCGGTGCCGGAGGAATGCCTGCACCGGGCATCATCGCCGGCGGCATGCCTCCGTGAGGCGCGCCCGGCAGCCCGCCCGCACCGGTGGCCATCGCAGTACGACGTTGTCTGGAGCGGGCGAAGAGGACCGCGACGAGCAGGACCAGGCCTCCTCCCGCGAAGGCGAGCACCCCCGAGAGATCGCTGAGGGTCTGACCGATGCCCGATGACGATTGCGGTGACGGTGCGGCGTCGCCACCCGGCCTGTCCTTCGCAGGGTTGGCCTTGGCCCATGCATCGTACTCCTCGAACACCGGGTTCCCGGTGTTCTGCGGGAGCTTCCCTTCGAAGATCCGGTACGGCCTGATGAAGCCGTAACCGGTCATGTCGTCACGGCCCGTGGGCCCGATGTCCTTCGCCGAGGCCACGAGCTTCTGCACGACCTCGCGGTTGCGCATCTGCGGATACTTCGATCGCACCAAGGCGACCACGCCGGAGGTCAGTGCGGCGGAGATGCTGGTCCCGCTGATGCCCTGCTGCAAAGTACCGTTCCTGACGACCGTCGATGCGGCGACGCCGGGCCCCGCGATGTCGACGTAGGGCTGCCGTTCGGTCTTCTCCCAGGGCCTTGCGTTGACATCGGCCGCTCCGACCGAGAGCACGCCCTTGCAGTTGGCCGGGTGGAGGGAGGGATTGCCTTCCAGCCCGTCGTTGCCCGCGGCCGTCACGATGACCGCATCGCGTTCAATGGCGTACCGAACCGCCTCCTGGAGTTCGGCCGGGCAGGGGCCGGGGAGCCCCTGCGACATGTTGATGACCTTGGCACCGCGGTCGGCCGCGAAACGCAGTCCCTTCGCATAGGCCCGGGCGGACTGCGTCACGATCGGGAGGATCCTCGCCTCCGGCGCTATTCCCAGGAAGCCGCTGTTCCCCCCTCGCGAGGCGATCAACACTGATATCCCGGTACCGTGACCATTGGTTTCGTGAGGGTCGGTGTCGGTACGCCCGTCACCGCCGCCGCTCTCAAAGTTGGCACCGGCGAGCACGGCACCCGACAGCTCCGGGAGATCGGCCTCGACGCCGGTGTCCAGCACCGCGACGGTGACGCCTTGCCCCTTACTGTGCGCCCACAGTTCGTTGTGCACCGCCCATGTGCCGAACCACCATTGCTGCGGCAACGGCTGAGGCGCTGTGGCGGCCATTCCAGGCGATGCCGTCACGGCCACCGCGGCGACGGCTACAAGAGATGTGGCGATCGTCCGCAATCGCTGCGGAACCGCAGATAGTGGCATGGCGCAACCGATCACTCAACGAGTACGGGCAGCCCGGTGTCAACCGGCCTGCCCGTACCATACCTGTCACTCGTCGAACAGCGTCAGCCGATGACGGAAGGGCCGGCTTCCTGATCACCGGTCCAGACGTCTTCGTCCTCGGTGAGCCAGGTGCTGCGCTCGCGTTCTTCTCCCTTGCCGCCGCCGTGACCACCGGCGCCCATGGGCATGCCCATGCCGCCGAAGCCGCCACGGCCCGCACCGGCCAGCCCGCCCGCACCCGGGCCACCTCGGCCCATCATCCCGGGAGCGGCGCCGGGCAGACCGCCGGGGCCGGACGCCAAGCCGCCGGGGCCGCCGGGGACGCCTCCGGCGCCGCCGCCCAGACCGCTCGGGCCGCCCGGGAGGCCGCCGCCTCCACCGCCGAGGCCCCCGCCACCGCCGCCGGGCGTGCCCAGACCCGCCAGGTCGGAGCCGCCCGAACCGGGGTAGTTCGAGCCACCGGGGCCACCGGGGTAATTCGGCCCCTTGGGAAGGTCGGAGCCGCCGGGACCATTGGGGCCGCCAGGACCGTCCGGGAGGTTCGGGCTGCCCGGCCCCTTGGGGAGGTCACCGGTGCCGGGACCGCCGGGCATGCCACCGCCGGGACCGCCGGGCATGCCGCCACCAGGACCGCCGCCTATGTTCGGAGGAGGCGGAGTGTTCGGCGGCATGTCGTACTGGTTGGGGTTGGTGATGGGGAGGTCGGCGCGGATGCTGGGCGGGAACTGGTCGTTGGAGTCCTTGGTCCCGTTGTTGATGTCCTGCAGGCCGGCGACGGCGCCCCAGTTGCTGTGCAGCCAGTTCGAGATGACCATCGGCCCCGACACCGGGTTGATCGCCATGACCGTGTCGACCCAGCCCCGCGCGTCGCGGACGAGCTTGTCCGCCCACGAACCGGTACCGTAACGGTCCTGCCATTCTTTCTGCTTGAGGGCGTGGTTGTTCAGGGCCCGGCCGACCTGGTCGCTCTTGATCTGGATCTCCTGGGCCTGCCGGAAGGCCTTGTTCATCTGCTCCAAGGCCTGCCTGGCCGCGTCACCGCCCCATTTCTTACCCAGACTGTTGCCGTGCGCCTTGAGCAGCTCGACGGTGTCCTTGAAATCCTTGGAAATGGTGTGGTACTGGTTGCCGTGATGCTGGATGAGGCCCGGCTTCATCGCATCGACCATCTTCTTCAGGTCGTTGGCCTGGTTCTCCCAGACCTTGAAGGATCCGAGGATGCCGGTTACGACGCTGTCCCCTTGGATCTCCGTCCTGATGTTCCTGTCTTCGACCATTCACACACCTCCTTCCACTATGCGAAGAATTCAGACGAGTTTGGGACCTGGGCCGGTGTGGGAACCACCGCTGTTCCCGGCGTCGCGGACCTTGTTCTTGCTCTTCTCTTCGGCCTGCTCGTAACGGTCGGCAGATGCCCGCAGGGACTGGATGATGCCCCGGTAGGACGAGATGAACTGATCGATGGTGGTACCGATCTGGTTCTGCGCCATCGTGACGGTGCCGTTACGGAACGACTCTCCACCCTGATAGTCGCCGAAGGCGATCTGGTTGGGGAGAGAGTCCTGCAACGTGGTGGACCAGCGTCGATCCTCCAGGTGCCTGAGGTTCTTCTCGAACTCCTTGGCGATCTGCCGCAGATAGCTGGCGGAGACCTCGATCTCCTCGCTGCTCGGCACGGGCAGGTTCTCCATGCCCACAGCCGTTCACCTCCTGTTGTCGGTCGTCCGTCCGGCCACGGGCTCCGGTGCACCGCGCAGAATGGGCAGCCTCAGCCGAAAAGCCCTGGCGTCATCGAACGGCCAGGGCTTGTCGGTGTCGCGGTCCAGGCATCGGAGTGTGGCCGCCGGCGGCGAGAACGTCGGCCGGGTCAGCCGCTCCAGATGCCCATGTTGGCGCGCTCGGCCGCCTGGTAGTTGGCGTTCGCGTCCGCGATCGCCACACCCAGCTGCGTCACCACGTTCTGCATGTCCTTGGCCGCCGCGTCCCACTCCTTCTGGAACTGCCAGTACGCCTGCTGCGCCTGACCATCCCACCGGTTCAGCTTCGTCCGCAGCTTGGCCTCCAGATCGTTCAGCTCGTCCATCAACGCACGAGCCGCCATCGAGAACTGCGCCTCACCCTCGGTCAGGCCACCGAAATTAGCCCTGGTGTAGCTGTCGTCGGTCACGATTCCTCCCTCACACGATCCCCGTCAGGTACTCCGCGCGCCCTGGTGCTCAGCCTCAGGTGGTGCCGTTCAGCAGCGCCTGCACCTTGTTCACGGCCTGCTGCGACATCTCCTCCTTGGCGTCATAGGTGATCTTCGTCTGCACCAGCGACTGGTGCATCCCCTCCAACGCCCGCAGCACCCGCGAGAAGTCCTCGTTGAACCGGGCGAACACCTGCTCGAACGCCATCGACGCGTTACCCTCCCAGTTCGCCCGCAACGCCGTCTTCGCACCATCCAGACGCGTCTGCAGACCCTTGATCACATTCGCCGAGGCATCGATGTCCTGCGCGGCCTGCGCCATCGCCGCCCTGTCGACCGCCGACTGCGTCATCTACGACCCTCCCGATCGCTGGTGTCCGTCGGGCTCACCAGCCCCCTCGCGCCGGAGCGGGCGGAGCGATCGTCACGCCCCCGTGAGCCGTCCTCACTCGCGGCGACATCACACAGAGGAGTCGAAAACATCGCCGCTGTGCCTGAACTGTAGAGAGAAAAATCCGCCCTGTCCACTCATCTGCCCGCTTATCGGGCCTTTTGCGACCCCGTCCGCGACCCCCGTCGCCGTCCCTCCAGGATGGCCACCGACATGCCCGTACCGCTGGGCCGGGTCCCGTCCCGCCCGTTTTGAAAAGTTCGCCGCACGGTAATCGGGAACGGTCCTTAGACGCGTCCGGGAGAAAAATGGTTCCGGCCGATTGGTGTCCGGTATCGGCCATCGGCCGGAACCCGGCCCGGCCGTCAGCGCGGCCCGGCCGACAGCTCCCGTGCGGCGGCGTCCGGATCGAGCACCGGGCCCTCCGGGATCAGGTTGAGCAGGGAGGTCGGCACCGGAACCGCCCGGCTGACGTCATAGCCGAGCTTCCCGGCCGTCTCCGCGTCCTTCAGCGCGAACCGCATCCCCTCGGTGACCAGGTAGTGGTTGCGGATGGCGGCGGCCTTGCCGGGGGCCGACATGGCGCCCACCAGGGCGGCGCCGCCGGGCGGGAAGACCAGCTGGTCGACGCCGACGGCGGCGACGGTCTGCGGCGGGTCGGGCAGGGCGCCGTCCAGGGTGACCCGGCCGCCGCTGTTGCCGCTGGGGTCGTCGTAGACCGAGCACAGCGGGGTCCGGTCCGAGTAGGACACGATCTGCGGCGGCCTGCCCGCCAGCTCGGGGTTGGTGACCTGGCGCACGGACTTCGGCGTGGTGTTGATCGTGGCGGGGTCCAGCTGCCCCTCCTGGACGGGCAGGTCGCCGTACGCCCGGCGGGAGTCGGGGTCGGCCCGCAGCAGTTCCTTCTCGATCTCGCTGATCGGGGCGATCCCGTCGGCGAGCTGCACGTAGTAGTTGGTGTTGGAGCCGATGACTACCGAGTAGAGCTGGCCGACCTTGGCCGGCCTGCCGCCCGGGCCGGTGACCTCCTGGCCGAGGGCGGGGATGGCGGGGGCCCGGTAGTCGGGGCCGGCGGGCAGGGCGTTCAGCCACTTGCCCGAGATCTGCGCCGGGTTGGGGTCCAGCGCGGTGACCACGTCCGGGTCGACGCGCAGCCGGCGGTTCTTCCAGATCAGCCAGGGCTGGTCGGCGGACCGGATCAGCACGGCCTGGTCGTCGCGCAGCGACCGGCCGCCGACCTGGCTGCCGACCACCAGGGAGACCGTCGAGACATGGCCCAGGGTGGCGTTGTCGACCGCCCGCACGCACGCCGACCAGGGGGTCCTCACCAGCTGCTTGGCGTCGGGCAGGGTGTTGGGGGCGCCGGAGATGCCGATCAGCGGGCCGCGCGGGAAGTCGTCCAGGGAGTTGCGGGAGACGGTGCGCCGGCTCTTGCTGTCCGCGCCGGCCATCAGCCGGGCCGACACGTAGTTGGCGACCGGGCAGAGCTTGCCGTCCTCGCACCACACGTAGCGGGCGCCGGTCTCCTTCTCGATGATCAGCATCCCGGCCTGCCTGAGGTTGGTGGCCCCGCCGGGCCGCAGGATGCCGAAGATGCCGAACACCGCCATCACCAGGACGGTGATCATGACGCCGGCGAACGTGGAGACGTTGATCCGGCGCATCGGCAGCTCGGGGTTGTCGGGCTGGCCGAGGATCAGCGCCAGGGAGGCGCGCTGGGTGCTCAGCCGGTGGGCCTGCAGCAGGTCCTTGCGGGTCTGCATGAGCTCAGCCCCCCAGGCCGCGGACCCAGGCGTACAGTCCGGCCTCGCCGAGCGCCAGCGGGATCAGCCCGAGCGCGACGGTGAAGTCACACACGTCGGCGGCCCGGCCCCAGAACGGCGAGGGCTTCTTGCCGGGCAGCCACAGCCCGGTGGCCACGACGACGGCGCCCGCCGCGATCAGCGGGACCACCGCGCCGAGCAGGACCACCGGCTGGGAGGAGCCGGCGGTGATGCCGATCCCCAGCACGCCGAGCCCGACCCAGCCGGGGACCAGCAGGTTCAGCCGCTGGAACCGGCCGCGGAAGATCCGCGAGCGCAGCAGCAGCGCCAGCGCGATGAACCCGGCGGTGAGCGGGGCCAGCCAGCCGTCGGCCAGCGACAGCGGGATCACCGCGACCAGCCCGATCAGGCCGACCGCCAGGGTGATGCCGGTGACGATCCGGTCGGCGCGGGCGGTGCGGCGGCGCACCAGGTTGCCGTCCACGGGCAGGGTGTCGCGGCGCAGTTCCTCGACGTTGGCGGGCGGCGGCGGCAGGGTGACCCGGGCCAGCCGGAACGCGATGGCGGGGGCGAGCGGGATCAGCGCCATGAACACCACGCAGGTGACGGCGGCGATGCCGGGCCCGGACAGGTCGTCGAACAGCAGCCCGGCGCCGGTGCCCAGGCAGCCGGCCAGCGCGGCGGCCCCGGTGCCCAGGAACATCGGCAGCCCGTCGGCGACGGCCACCGCGGCGATCGCCGAGACCAGCACCATGACCGCGAAGCCGGACAGCAGGTGCAGCGCGCCGAGCTCGGTGAGCGGGTCGTGGCGGGCGGGGCCGAGCATGCCGGCCAGGAACGCGTGCGGCAGCGCCACGAAGCCGAGCATCGCCCCGGCCACCGAGTCGCCCGCCGCCCGCGACACCGACACGCCCGCGACCAGCAGCACCAGCGCCAGCACCCCGGCGGCGACGGAGGGGACGATCCACGGCGGGCCGGCCAGCAGCAGGATCACCGCGGCGAACACCGCGGTGCCGGCCCCGGCGCCCAGGGCGAACACCCGGGTCCACTCGATCCGCCAGCGGTCCGGCTGCTCGTTGACGCCGGTGGCCACCACGTCGGCGACGTCGTCGAACGAGGGCTCGGGCAGCTGGGACATGCCCGGCCGCAGGTAGAGCTGCTCGCCGTCGCGCAGATTGGCCTGGCCGGGGGTCTGGTCGCCGGCGAAGGGAGCCTCGTCGAGGCGCTGCAGCACCCAGCCGCCGTGGGCCAGCCCCCGTTCGGCCAGGTTCTCCCCGAGATAGTGCAGGATCGCCGGGAAGAGCTGGGCGAACGGCACGTCGGTGGGCAGGGAGATATCGACCCTACGCTGCGGACCGACCACCGTGACCCGGCAGAGATCCGTTCCCGCAGTCGGACTCAACTCGTTCCTCGCAAACGGCGGGGCCGGCACCCCCGCCGAACCCCGATCAAACACCCTGAATCAGTGGACAGCCACCTAGCATGGCCGAAACGGGGACCGGCCGCCACTCCGTCACCGGGCCTCCGGACGGCCGCTGACCGCATCCGGTCGCGAATGGCGCGAGGATTCGAGGCGAACTTCCCCGGGCCGCCAGTTGAACGTTCGACTTCCGGTAATTACGGGTGTCAGTGCGGGCCGCCCGAGGCGTCCGGCCGCGGCCGGACACGGCCGCACGGTCGCGTCGGACGGTCCGGACCTGGCACGCTTCTCGGTGGAGAACGTCACCGGCCGCCACGACCCGGACGGCAGTCCCTAAAATGCCGGGGATTCCCCGGCGCGTCCGGGTTCCGGCGATCGAGCAGCAACCGAGGAGAGACCGGGTGAGCACCGTACTCGTGCGGCGCAGGGAGCGCAGGCAGCCGCCCCAGCTGCCGAGGGGCGAGATTCTGCTGGAGTCGCCGCCCGAGCTGCCCGAGGTCGTCACCAACTCCTTCCAGAACGTCATGCAGTACCTGCCGATGGCGGCGGGCTCGGGCGCGATGGTGTTCATGTTCATGAACCCCAACGCCAACGTGCTGCAGATGGTGGCGGGCGGCATGTTCGCGCTGTCGATGGTCGGCATGATGTTCAGCCAGCTCGGCCAGAACAGCGGCGAGCGGAAGATGAAGCTGAACGGCGCCCGCCGCGACTACCTGCGCTATCTCGGCCAGGTACGGGTCAAGGTCCGCAAGGCCGCCAAGCAGCAGCGCGAGGCGCTGGAGTGGAACAACCCCGCCCCCGGCCGGCTGTGGTCCATGGTGATGAGCCCCCGGCTGTGGGAGCGGCGCACCTCCGACGCCGACTTCGCCCAGGTCCGCATCGGGACCGGCGCGCAGCGGCTGGCGGTCCAGCTGATCCCGCCGGAGACCAAGCCGGTGGAGGACCTGGAGCCGATGACCGCCGGGGCGCTGCGCCGGTTCCTGCGCGCCCACTCCACCGTGCCGGACCTGCCGGTGGCGATCTCGCTGCGGTCGTTCGCCCGGATCCTGCCCGAGGGCGAGCCGGACGCGGTGTACGGCATGGTGCGCGCGATGATCATGCAGCTGGCCGCCTTCCACTCCCCCGACGACGTGCGGATCACCGTCTGCGCCTCGCCGGACCGGATGCCGTACTGGCAGTGGATGAAGTGGCTGCCGCACACCCTGCACCCCACCGAGCACGACGCGGCCGGGCAGATCCGGCTGATGACCGGCGCCATGGCCGAGCTGGAGAACCTGCTCGGCGCGGAGATCAAGGACCGCAGCATGTTCGGCGCCGCGCGCACCCCGGCCGAGCCGTTCCACCTGATCGTCGTGGACGGCGGCCAGGCCTCCTACGACTCGCAGATCGCCACCGACGGCATCGACGGGGTGTGCGTGGTCGACCTGACCGGCAGCGTCGCGCAGACCGCCGAGAACACCATGCTGCGGCTGCGGATCACCAAGGACCGCATCCAGATGGTCAAGCGCGACCGCACCGGCAAGGACGTGCTCACCGGCATCGGGAAGCCGGACCGGGCCGGGATCGCCGAGGCCGAGGCGCTGGCCCGGCAGCTGGCGCCGCTGCGGGCCAGCGCCGCCGACGAGCCGGAGGAGGACGTCCTCGCCGGCAACATGACGCTGACCTCGCTGCTGGGCATCGACGACGTCTACAACGTCGACCCGAACGTGGTGTGGCGGCCCCGGCCGCAGCGCAACCGGCTGCGGGTGCCGATCGGCATCGACGCCGACGGCCGGCCGCTGGAGCTGGACATCAAGGAGTCGGCGCAGGGCGGCATGGGCCCGCACGGGCTGTGCATCGGGGCGACCGGTTCCGGCAAGTCGGAGCTGCTGCGGACGCTGGTGCTGGGGCTGGCGCTGACGCACTCCCCCGAGGTGCTCAACTTCGTGCTGGTCGACTTCAAGGGCGGTGCGACGTTCCTGGGCATGGAGGGCCTGCGGCACGTCTCGGCGATCATCACCAACCTGGAGGACGAGCTCCCGCTGGTCGACCGCATGTACGACGCGCTGCACGGCGAGATGGTGCGGCGCCAGGAGCACCTGCGCAAGTCCGGCAACTACGCCTCGCTGCGCGACTACGAGAAGGCGCGGCTGGAGGGGGCGCCGCTGCAGCCGATGCCGTCGCTGTTCATCGTGCTGGACGAGTTCTCCGAGCTGCTGAGCGCCAAGCCGGACTTCGCCGAGCTGTTCGTGATGATCGGCCGGCTGGGCCGTTCGCTGGGCGTGCACCTGCTGCTGGCCTCGCAGCGCCTGGAGGAGGGCAAGCTGCGCGGCCTGGACACGCACCTGTCGTACCGGATCGGCCTGCGGACGTTCTCGGCGATGGAGTCGCGGGTGGTGCTGGGCGTGCCCGACGCCTACGAGCTGCCGCCCGCGCCCGGTAACGGCTACCTGAAGTTCGCCACCGAGCCGCTGGTGCGGTTCAAGGCCGGGTACGTGTCCGGCCCGGTCGACGAGGTGCAGCAGAGCCAGCAGTCGCAGGGCCCGCAGATCGTCCGCCAGGTGCTGCCGTACATCCCGGACTACATCCAGCCGCAGGTCATCGAGCAGCCGCAGCCCGAGCAGCGGCAACAGGACGGCGGCAAGAGCTCCGAGGCGCTGTTCGACGTGGTGGTGCGCCAGCTCATCGGGCACGGGCCGGAGCCGCACCAGATCTGGCTGCCGCCGCTGGACGTCCCGCCGACCCTGAACGAGCTGCTGCCGCCGCTGTCGGCGACCCCCGCGCACGGCCTGACCACCGACGGCTGGGAGTGGCGGGGCCGGCTGCACGCCGTGGTCGGCCTGGTGGACCGGCCGTTCGACCAGCGCCGCGACCCGTACTGGCTGGACCTGTCCGGCGGCGCCGGTCACGTGGGCGTGGCGGGCGGCCCGCAGACCGGCAAGTCCACCGTGCTGCGGACGCTGATCACCTCGCTGGCGCTGCTGCACACGCCGGAGGAGGTGCAGTTCTACTGCCTGGACTTCGGCGGTGGAACGCTGGCGGCGATGTCGGACCTGCCGCACATCGGCTCGGTCGCCACCCGGCTGGACGCCGACCGGATCCGCCGTACCGTGGCCGAGGTCTCCACGCTGCTGGAGAACCGGGAACGGGAGTTCGCCGAGCGCGGCATCGACTCGATGGCCACCTACCGGCGGATGCGCGCCACCACCGACTACGCCGGCGACGGGTACGGCGACGTGTTCCTGGTGGTGGACAACTGGCTGACGCTGCGGCAGGACTACGAGAACCTCGAGGAGAGCATCACCCAGCTCGCCGCCCGCGGCCTGGGGTACGGCATCCACGTCGTGGTGGCCAGCAACAAGTGGTCGGAGTTCCGCACCAGCATCCGCGACCTGCTCGGCACCAAGCTGGAGCTGCGGCTCGGCGACCCGTACGAGTCGGAGATCGACCGCAAGAAGGCCGACAACGTGCCGGAGAACCGGCCCGGCCGGGGCCTGTCGCGGGACGGCTACCACTTCCTGACCGCGCTGCCCCGGATCGACGGCGACGCCAACGCCGAGACCATCGCCGATGGCGTCACCGCCACCGTCAAGGCGATCCGCGAGGCCTGGCACGGCCCGGCCGCCCGCCCGGTCCGGCTGCTGCCGGACGTGCTGCCGATCGGCCGGCTGCCGTCGGTCGCCGAGACCGGCACCCGGCTGCCGATCGGGATCGACGAGGACACCCTGTCGCCGGTCTACCTGGACTTCGCGGGCGACCCGCACTTCCTGGTCATCGGCGACGCCGAGTGCGGCAAGTCCAACCTGCTGCGGATGATCGCCGCCGGGATCGCCGAACGGTACACGCCCAACCAGGCGCGGATGATCTTCATCGACTACAGCCGTTCGCTGCTGGACGTGGCCGAGACCGAGCACCAGATCGGCTACGCGGCCTCGTCCACCGCCGCGAGCTCCCTGGTCCGCGACATCCACGGGGCCATGGAGTCCCGGCTGCCCCCGGCCGACCTGACCCCGGAGCAGCTGCGCTCCCGCTCCTGGTGGACGGGCGCGGAGCTGTTCCTGATCATCGACGACTACGAGATGGTCGCCACCTCCGACAACCCGCTGCGACCCCTGGTCGAGATGCTGCCGCAGGCCCGCGACATCGGCCTGCACCTCATCGTCGCCCGCTCCATGGGCGGCGCCGGCCGCGCCATGTTCGACCCGGTCGTCCAGCGCATCAAGGAGATGGCCTCGCCGGGCCTGATCATGTCCGGCAACAAGGACGAGGGCATCCTGCTGGGCAACGTCAAGCCGCACAAGCTCCCCCCGGGCCGCGGCTACCACATCGACCGCCGCACCGGCACCCGCCTCATCCAGACCGCCTACCGAGAGGCCTGACCCGGACCGCACGAAATGCCAGGGAACGCAGTCCCGTTCCCTGGCATTTCGTCTTATGACCACCGCACGCCACGGCGAGGGACTCCCCTGCCGGCCACCTCGGGCAGACGCCCACCGGCCGATCTCGTCCGTTCATGCCGAGGCCGCCGAGAATTCGCAGGAAATGCCGCCCGCCTGCGTGGGGAGAAGGGGATGGCTAAACTGGCACAACCCGGTCACCGGGGACGTCGTCGGAACCGTCGTCCCCCGAGAAGGAGACGCGGCAGGTCATGGACTTCGACATCAGCAACCTGGATCCGGCGCAGGCGCTCCGGCAGTCGGAGGAGCGCATGAAGGTGCTCTCCGCCGTGCGGGCGAAGATGGCGGATCTGGAGGGGCGGGCGGAATCCGCCGACGGGCGGATCCGGGTGACGTGCAACGTCCGGGATCCGCTGGCGGAGATCCACATCGATCCGCGGGCGATGCGGATGAGCTCGCAGGAACTGGCGGAGACGATCCGTGAGACGGCGCGCAGGGCCCGCGAGCACCTCGACGAACAGGTCGAGGAGCTGACGGCGCAGCAGTTCGGCGACACCGTCAATCCGCTGGACCTGCTCAAGGACCCCGAGCGGCTCAAGGAGTCGCTGAGCGACATGCAGAACATGTTCGCCAAGGCGAGCTCGGACGCCCAGACCATGCTCGACCAGCTGCAGCGTCAGCTGGGAATCCGGATCGACACCAGCCGGTGATCGCTTCCGGCGGTCGTGTCCCGAGGTGACCTGATGCACTCGCTGCAGATGCTGGGCGACGTCCCCGCGGTGTGGCTGGCGAACGAGCCCGCCGACGGCGGCGAAAATCCCTACGCGGTGTTCGGTGCGTTCGCGGCGGCGTCCGCTTTCCTGATCTTCCGTGTGGTCCTCGGCGTCCTGGCCTACACGGGGCGCTGGCGGCGCTGGCACCAGCGCAATTCCGACACGATGAACCGCACGCCCTATTCACCGTTCTACTTCATGTGGCTCTCGGTGGCGGGATTGTGCATCCTGGGACCGCTCACCGTCGGCGAGGCACTCGCGCTGCTGGGCGTCGTCGAGAACGACGGGACGGATCCGCCCCTCTGGCTGCTCATGCCATTCCTGTGCACGGCGCTGCTGGCCAGTCTCGTGGCCTGCCTGTACGCCATCTATCCCCCGAAGTGGGCGCTGCCCCGCTACGTGCGGGAGGCGGAGGGCCGGGATCGTCCCCGCGGGGACCGGACCCCCCAGGAGGACGAGCGGCCGGAGCCGTCCTCCTGACTCCCGCCCATGCCCTTCCGGCCATCGGCCGGAAGGGCATGGGCGACCTCAGGAACCGGACCCCTGCGGCTGCGTCCGGTCCACGTACTTCTCCGCGTTGCTCCTCTTGTCGTTCGGCCCGTTGCCCTGCTCGTCGTCACCGGCGTATCCGGTGTCCAGCCCGACCTTCCTCGCGCCCCAGTCGATCAGGGGATCGGTGATCTGCGTGGGCGCCGACCCGTCCAGCAGGCCCGTGGCGTTGGCCGCCACGTCGGCGCCGCCCAGGCCCGCGAAGATCCTCTCCAGATTGGTCCATCCCCCGGCCCGGGCGGCCTCGGTCGGCCTGCCCCACCAGTTGGTGGCGGGAGTCTTGAACATCTTGCCGTAGGCCCACTGGTTCAGCCAGGCCAGGCTGCCCTTGAGGGTGTCGTCGATGCCGCGCACGAAGGCGTTCCCGAACGTGGCCAGCACCCGGTTGTTGCCCTGGGTCGCCTGGCCTGCGGCGTTCGTCACGAGCATCGCCCCCCAGATGGCGGCGATACCGCGGGACGTCCACTCGATGGCCGTGGCCGACACGTTCAGGACCGTGTACGCCATGTTGGCGAACTGGTTCGCCGTGGCCTCCAGTTGCAGCGCGGCGGGGGCTCCGACGACGGTGCCCGCCGCGATGACGATGGCGGTGGCGAAGATCGCCAGCAGGGTCATGATCAGGAACAGCATGTAGATGAAGATCCCGACCATCACGGCCAGGACGTACAGGCACCCGGCGATGCTCCAGCCGATCTGGTCCTGGTAGTTCTCCATCTTGCCGTCGAAGGCGTTCCGGTCCTTGCCGTTCCAGCGATCCCGGCCGAGCCGGGTGTGCCGGTACTCGTCGATCCTGTCCTGGGACTGCTCGAGCTCGGCGATCATGTCCTTCCAGCCGTCGGCGCCGTCCCACACCTTGGCCGGATCCCCCTGGGCCTTGAAGGTGAGCGGGATGATCGGGATGGCCGCGGGGATGATCGCGGCGACCCACAGCGCCTCGAACATGGCCGCCTGCGCGAACCCCTGGCACGGACTCAGCGCGTTGCCGTCCCCCATCAGCCCTGCACCTTCCTGATCGCAGACGCCCGCTCGGCCTCTTCGTCGTTCTTCGCCGCGTCCTGCATGCGGTTGTTGAAGTCGATGGCGACCTTGCCCTTTTCCATGAGGTCCTGGTCGGCCCACTCGATGACCTGGGTGTAGACCAGCGCCGCGCTGATGCACAGCATCGTGTAGACCTCGGGCTGCACTTCGCGGGGTTTGTCGTTCAGCTTGTACCGCGCCTTTTTGAACAGGTCGAGCATCTCCGTCTCGATCGCCTTCCCCAGGTTCCGCATCTCCTGGGGATGGAAGCGCATCTCCCCCGTCCCGCCGGAGGTGGGACGGGGCGGAGCCGGTGCGGGGCCCGGCCCGGGCGTACGGGTCTGACCGCCGCCCGAGGACGGCGGTCCCGGTGCGGGTCCGGGGCCGTTCAGAGCTTTGGCGATCCTGTTCTCGTCTCCCAAGAGGACTCCCCGTTTCGGCGCGCAGCGCAGTCACGACAAACGTCCGAGCACCCCATGCTGTCATATTTCGGCTTTCCGTTCGCACCTTCCCGCCGAATCAGGACCGCGCCGAGGAATGGGATCCGCGGCCGGCGCATGTCCCGGGTGGCGGTGACCCCGGCCGCCGCGGTGCCGTGGCCCGCGCGATCCCATGGCCCGGCCGGGCGGACCGGGCCCGCCTCGGCCGCGGCCGTCCGAGGTCGCGGCGCCGTTCCGGCGGGGCGGGCGTGATGCCAAACAGTTGCTATTCAGGGGTGGGGGTGGTGGATTTTAGGCTGATCCGCGCGGGCGCATATGCCAAGGAAAGGACGGGGAGTTGAGCATGTCGGCGGATCTCCTTCGGCTCGCGGTGATCATCGGCAGCGTCCGGGAGGGACGGTTCGGGCCGGTCGTGGCGCGGTGGTTCGCCCATGAGGCGCGGATGGACGGGCAGTTCGACGTGGACGTCATCGATCTGGCCGAGGCGAACCTGCCGCCGGTGCTGACCGAGGACTTCCCGCCGGAGCGGACCGCGCTCCAGCCGCGGCTGGCGGCGGCGGACGCCTTCGTCCTGGTGACCCCCGAGTACAACCGCGGCTATCCGGCCTCGGTGAAGAACCTCATCGACTGGTACCTGGAGGAGTGGCAGGCCAAGCCGGTGGGGTTCGTCTCCTACGGGCACCGGGCCGGCGGGCTGCGGTCGGTGGACCATCTGGGGTCGGTGCTGGTCGACCTGCACGCGGTGCCGCTGCGGGACTCGGTCAGCTTCCACAACGCCTGGGACCTGTTCGACGGGTACGACGAGAACGACCCGGACCGGATGCCGCAGGACACCCGGGCCGCGGCCAAGCTGCTGCTGGACCGGCTGCGCTGGTGGGCCACGGCGTTGCGCGACGCCCGGCGGGCGCGGCCGTACAACGCCTGACCCGCGGACGGCAGGGCCCTTCGCCGTGCTCGCGGCGAAGGGCCCTGCCGGTTGCGGCGAGAGCGGCGAGCCCGCACGGCCGAGGGCGGTGACGGGCGCTTCCCCCGGACGTTAACCCCGGCCCACGGGTCCGGTGAATAGCAGGACCATGACAATTCTCCGCCCGGCCGCGCACCAATTTCCTGCCGTCGAGGAACGCCATGACGCGAATTAGGCTGCGCCCGGGATCAACTGCCGTATCCAGCGCTGGAGGTGGTCCGCGTGTCCCCTGTGAGCCGACCCGCCCGGACGGCGGTCATCGGTGGCGGAATGGCCGGCTGTGCCGCCGCCAGAACGCTCGTCAAAGCCGGCCGGGAAGTGGTGCTGTTCGAGGCCGGAGAGGGGCTCGGCGGGCGGGCCAGGTCATGGCACCGGCCCGAGATCGAGCCGCATGTCGGCATCAACCTGATGTACGTCAGCTTCTATCCGCTGATGACCGAGCTGATCCGCGAGTACGGGCTGCGCGACGAGCTGGTGAAGATCTCCAGTGACGTCTACATCGTGCACAAGGGCCGGCCCGTTCCGCTGTCCTCGGACTCGCCGCTGAACCTGCTGAAGTATCCGCACGCCCCGCTGGCCGACCGGTTCCGGTTCCTGCTGTGGTCGCTGGGCGAGGTGCGCCGGCGCAAGCAGCTCGACCTGTTCGACCCGGTGAAGGTCGCGCCGTTCGACGACGGCACCAGCGCGGCCGAGCTCGGCTACCGCAAGCTGTCCCGGGAGGGCTTCGACACCCTGCTGCGCCCGCAGATCGAGGGCTTCTGGAACTTCGCCTGCGAGAAGATCTCCGCCGTGCACGCCCGGGCGCTGCTGGCCTGGCTGGGCGGCTCGGAGTTCTACGTGTTCCGGGACGGCATGCAGGTGCTGGCCGAGCGCAACGCCGAGGGCGCCGACGTCCGGACCGGGCACGAGGTGACCGACCTGCAGACGGTGGACGGCGGCCGGGTGCGGGTGACGGCCCGCCCCGCCTCCGGGGAGCCGGTCACCGAGACGTTCGACGACGTGGTGGTGGCGGTGCCCGCGCCGATCGCCGCCAAGCTGGCCGCGGCGCTGCCGCAGGAGGTGGTGGGCGCCGGCACCCGCCGGTTCCTGGAGTCCCAGGAGTACGAGCCGGCGCTGTCGGTGTCGTTCCTGCTCGACCCGGCGGGGCTGCCGTCGCACGCGCACATCGTGGCGGGCGGCCCGGACGACCCGCCGCTGCGCAACATGATCACCTACCCGCGCCGGGTCCGCGACGAGCAGGGACGGCCGGTCGACAGGCTGCTGGTGTTCGCCTACCCGGGCCGGGCGGTGACCCGCCGGCTGCTGGGCCGTCCCACCGAGGAGCAGTTCGCCGAGGTCGCCCCGCTGCTGCGCACCCTGTGGCCGGACCTGGCGGCCGAGCCGCAGCCGTTCCAGATCGCCGAGCGGCCGTTCGGGTTCCCGATCCCGGCCCCGGGGCGCTACCGCCGTTCGGTGGAGGTGATGCGGAACCAGGGCGCGCCGGTGGTGTTCGCCGGGGACTACTTCAACTCGCCGACCACCGAGGCGGCGATGCTGTCCGGCGTCCGCGCGGCCGAGAAGCTGCTGGGCACGCGCTGACGGGCGCGAAGAACGAGGGGGAGGGCCCGGCGCCCTCCCCCTCGTCGCGTGCCGGTGTCAGGCGGCCAGCGCCTCCCTCAGCAGGCCGGTCAGCAGGCCGGTCAGGATGCCGACGCCGTCGGAGGTCAGCAGGGACTCGGGGTGGAACTGCACCGAGGCGAACCCCGGCCCGCGCAGCGCGTGCACCTCCCCGGTCCCGGTCTCACGGCTGACCTCGACCAGGCCGACCTCGTCCACCTCGATCTTGTCCTCGGGGCAGTGGGCGGCGAACGAGTTGTAGAAGCCCACCCGTTCCCGCCGGCCGAACAGGTCGATGGAGCGCTGCACCCCCTGGTTGGGGACCTCGCGGCGGGCCACCCGCAGGCCGAGCCGCAGCGCGAGCACCTGGTGGCTCAGGCAGACCGCCAGGAACGGCCGCCGTTCGGCCAGCAGCGCGCCCACCGCGGCGTGCAGGTGCGCGATCTTGGGGTGCGCGGTGTCGCGGGGATCGCCGGGACCGGGGCCCATGACGACCAGGTCGTGCCCGTCGAAGGAGTACTCCTCGTCGAAGCGCCGCACCGACAGCGTCAGCCCGAGCGAGCGGAGCTGGTGGGCGAGCATGGAGGTGAAGGTGTCCTCGGCGTCCACCACCAGGACCCGGCGGCCGGCCAGGGCGGGATCGCGCCGGGCCGTCGCACCGCCGAGCCAGTAGCCGGCCACGCCGGTGTTGCGGCGGCCGAGGGCGGTCCGCACGTCGGGATGGGAGCGCAGCGGGACCGGCCCGTCGCCGTCCAGGGCCGACAGCAGGCCGGCCGCCTTGGCGCGCGTCTCGGCGACCTCCCGGCCGGGGTCGGAGTCGCGCACCAGTGTGGCGCCGACGCCGATCCGCATCCGGCCGGCGCGGTCGATGTCGGCGGTGCGGATGCAGATCGCCGAGTCGAGGGTGCGCGCGCCGGCGGCGTCGCGGCCGATGAGGGCCAGCACTCCGCTGTAGTAGCCGCGGCCCTCGGGCTCGTACCGGCCGATCACCCGGCAGGCGTTCTCCAGGGGGCTGCCGGTGACGGTGGGCGCGAACATGGTCTCGCGGAGGATGTCGCGCGGGTCGCGGCCGGTGCCGCCCTCGATGAAGTACTCGGTGTGCGCCAGCCTGGCCATCTGCTTGAGGTACGGGCCCCGTACGCGGACCTCGGCGTCGCACACCCGGGTCATCATCTTCAGTTCCTCGTCGACCACCATGTACAGCTCGTCGCGCTCCTTGGGGTCGTCCAGGAACTCCAGCACCCCCTGCAGGGTCGGCCCGCCGGGCGGATAGCGGTAGGTGCCGCTGATGGGGTTCATCACCGCGACGCCGCCGTGCAGGCTGACGTGGCGTTCGGGGGTGGCGCCGACGAGGGTGCGGTCGCCGGTGTGCACGATGAACGTCCAGTACGCCCCGGACTCGCGTTCCAGCAGGCGGGCGAAGAACGCCAGCGCGTGACGCGGGGAGTAGCCGTCCAGGTCCGCCGTGAACGACCGCTTGACCACGAAGTTGGCGCCCTCGCCGCGGCCGATCTCGTCGGCCACCACCCGGCGGACCACCTCGGCGTAGGCGTCGTCGTCCACGTCGAAGCGCCCGCCGGACAGCGTGATCGGGACGTCGGGTATGCGGGCCAGCGCGTCGGCCACCCGTACCGTGTCCTGGGCGGTCACGGTCAGCGCCAGCAGGGGGGCGCCGTCGTCGGGGCAGGCGAAGCCGCGTTCGGCGATCTGCCGGTAGGGGACGACGGCCAGCACCTCGTGACGCGGCTCCCCCGGCGGGGCGGGGCCGTCGGGCAGCGGCAGCCCGGCCAGGGTGCGCGGCGCCGACACCGTGCCGACCAGCACGTCCAGGGTGTGGGCGCCGCCGCTGTCGGGCCGGTGCAGCAGGGCGAACGGGGGCGGGTCGTCGGACAGGATCCGCTCCAGCAGGGGCATGCGGTCCCCGCTCCGCGGAGCCCCGCGGCGGTCGCCCGCCTCCGCCCACGGGGACCGGGGGATCGTCCCCCACAGGGACATGTCGGCCCCGCTCATCCGACCGCCTCCCGTACCCTGGCCGCGCCGAGCATGGTCAGCGTCTGCTCGGTCGTGGCGACCACCGCGCACCGGCCGGCCGCGTACTCGACCGCCATCCGGTGGCGGTCGGCGGCGAAGTCGGCCACCGCGTCGGCGACCAGGAACGTCTCGATGTCGTTGGTGTAGGCGTCCACCGCCGTCATCAGCACGCCGACGTGGGCGTACACGCCGCACACGATGAGCTGGTCCCGGCCGGCGGCGCGCATGCGGTCCAGCAGGCCGGAGCGGAAGAACGCGCTGTAACGCCACTTGGTGAACATCCAGTCGTCCGGCCCGGGGGTCAGCGGAGGCACCACCTCCCGGTCCTCGGGGGCCACCCGCATGCCGGGCCCCCAGAAGTCCTTGAGCAGGCCGCGCTGCTCGTCGGTCATGCCGCCGGGCTGGGCGGTGTAGGCGACGGGGACGCCGAGCCCGGCGCAGCGTTCGCGGAGCCGGGCGACGTTGCGCACCAGGTCCGCGCGCAGCCGGTCCGGGAACGGCCGCAGGAAGTACCGCTGCATGTCGTGGACGAGCAGCACGGCGCGCGCCGGGTCCGGGGTCCACCGGGCGATGTTGGCGGGCAGGTCGCGCGCCGAGGGCAGCCGGTAGGGCTCGATCGGGGGGATTCCTGGCATGGCGTTCCTCCACGGGGTGAGGGGCTAGACGCCGAGCGTCGCGCCGCCGTCCACGGTCAGCGTGTGCATGGTGATGTGCGCCGCCTGGTCGGACAGCAGGAACAGCACGGCGTCGGCGACGTCCTCGGGCCGGGCCAGCCTGCGCAGCGGGATCCCGACCCGGTAGGCGTCGAGCCGGCCGTCGACGGTGGCGCTGGGGCCGCTGTCGTCGTGCCACATGGACCGCAGCATCGGGGTGTCGGTGGAGCCGGGGGCCACCACGTTGCAGCGGATGCCGTGGGCGGCCAGCTCCAGGCCGAGGCACTTGGTGTACATGGCCGCCGCCGCCTTGGACGCCGCGTACGCCGCCATGTCCATCCGGGCGGTCCCGGCGGCGTTGGACGCCACGGTGACGATCGCGCCGCGCGTCCCCCGCCGCACCATCCGGCCGGCCACCGCGCGCGACATCAGGAAGACCCCGGTGGCGTTGACCGCCAGGCAGTCCGCCCAGTCCCGCTCCAGCAGCGAACGGGCCGGGCCGAGCCGCAGCACGCCGGCGGCGTTGACCAGCCGGTCCACCGGGCCCAGCCGCCGTTCGGCCTCCTCGACCACCGCGTCGACCTGCGCGGCGTCGGCGACGTCGCAGCCGAACGCGGCGACCCGCAGCCCGTCGGCGGTCATCTTGGCCACGGCGTCGTCCAGCGCAGCGGTGTCACGGTCCACGGCGGCCACCGCCGCGCCGCGTCCGGCCAGGGCGCGGGCCACCGCCGCGCCGATCCCGCTCGCCGCCCCGGTCACCAGGGCGACCGTCGAGTCCATCGTCTTGACCTCCTTCGCGGATCAGCCGCACCAGGCCGAGACCACGCTGACGGCCTGGCCGGGGTTGAGCCGCGGATCGCAGAACGTCGTGTACTTGTCGCCGACCCGGTCCACGTGGGCCTGGTTGGGCACGCACTCGGTGACGTCGTCGGGGGTGGTCTCCAGGTGCAGGCCGCCCGCCACGCCGCCGGCCGCCTGCACCGCCGCCTGGAACGCGCGGACCTCCTCGGCCATCCGTTCCACGAAGCGGGTCTTCAGCCCGGCGGGGGTGGTCACCGTGTTGCCGTGCATCGGGTCGGTGAGCCAGATGACCGGGTGCCCGGCCGCGCGCACCGCCTCCACCAGCGGGGGCAGCAGGTCGGCGACGCGGTCGGCGCCCATCCGGGCCACCAGGGTGAGCCGGCCAGGCTCGCGGCCGGGGTCCAGCCGGGCGCACAGCTCCAGCAGCTCGGCCGGTGTCATGGACGGGCCGACCTTGCAGGCCACCGGGTTGACGACCCCGGCCAGCAGGGCGATGTGCGCGCCGTCCAGCCCGCGGGTCCGCTCCCCCACCCACGGCCAGTGGGTGGACGACAGCAGCACCCCACCGGACCCGGCGGGCCGCAGCAGGGGCAGCTCGTAGTCCAGCAGCAGCGCCTCGTGGCTGGTCCACACCGCGGTGTCGGCGTCCCACCGCCGCGCCCGCCGCGTCCAGCCCAGGTGCCGCATCACCGCGGCGGCGGACCGGTAGCCGGCCAGCATCCGCCGCGGGTCGGGCCGCCGCAGCTCCGGGTCGGGCTCGGGGGCGTTGACCATGTGGCCCCGGTAGGCGGGCAGTTCCAGGTCCCCGACCCGCTCGGTCGGCCGGGAGCGGGGCTTGGCGAACTGCCCGGCGATCCGGCCCGCCCGCAGCACCGGCCGGCGGGTGATCATCTTGAGCGTTCCGGCCAGCAGGTCCAGCAGCCCGGCCTTGCGGGCCACGTCGCCGGCGCCGCACTCGGCGGGGTCCTCGGCGCAGTCGCCGGCCAGCACCACCTGCGCCCGCCCGGCCGCGACCCGGGCCAGCAGCGACCGCAGCCGGCGCACGTCCTCCGGTCGCACCAGCGGCGCGCTGTGCGCCAGTTCGCGGCGCACCTGTGCCAGCCTCGGGTCCGCCGCCCACCCGGGCTGCTGCAATGCCGGCCTGGACCGGACGTCTGGCAAAAACTCCTGCACGTATCCTCCTGCACTCGCCCGTGCGTGCCCCTGGCCGCGCCTCCGGCGAGGACGGCGAGCGGGCCTGCGGTCGCGTGGGTCTGTGGGGTGAGTGGTCCTGCTCCTGTTCGGTCCGGTGTCAGGTCCGGCCGCGGGGGTGCCGCGGGTCAGGACGCCCGGCCGGTCCGCATCCCGGCGGCCGGCGGGGCGGCGATGACATGGGCGGCGCTGGCCAGGGTGACGTGGCGATGCCAGCCGCCGTAGGTGCGGCCCGTGTAGTCGCGGATGCCGACCCGGTCGGTGATCTCGGCGAGGTCCTGGTCCACCCGGCGGGTGAGGCCGCCGTACCGCACGATCGCGGCGGCGTCCGGCAGATCGGTCAGCCAGAGCCCGGCCGGCCAGCGGGGACCGGCGGGGCCCACGCCGACCAGGAGCAGGTCGCCGCCGGGGCGGGCGCGACCGGCGCCGGCGGTGGGGAAGCAGGCGGCGCGGACCCGGACCGCGGCGACCAGGCAGGGGCGGCGCGCCGCGGCGGCGCCGCCGTCCAGCCAGGTGACCGGGCGGCGCAGCTCGCGGGCGGCCCGCATGATCTGCCCGGCCGGCAGCGGGGTGGCGTCGTAGCCGGCCAGCGCCCGGTCGGCGACGGTCAGCGACACCTGCTCGCCGATCCGGGCGGCGAACGGCAGGCCCGCCGCGCGCAGCAGGCCCAGCGCCGCGACCGTGTCGGGTTCCCCGGTGTCCAGCACCACCGGCCGGGGCGCGAGCCCCCAGGCGCGCAGTTCCAGGCACGCCTCGACGGCGTGGACGCTCAGGGATCTGGGGCGCAGCCCCTCGGGGATGGCGGCCTGCCGGCGGCGCAGCCCGTCCGCCAGCCAGGCGGGGGGCAGGTGCAGCCGCCAGTTGACCGGATGCCCGGCCTGCTCGGTGACCGTCCACACCCCCACCGCGCGCTGGGCGTTGCGGACCTGCCCGTCGACCGGGGAGGTGCACCGGGTGACGCCCGCCGAGTGCTCCCCGGCCTTGGGGATGAGCAGCGGGCGCACGACCCACGCCTGCGGGTCGGCGGCGCGCGTCACGCGGTGCGCCAGCGCCCGGCGGACCGGGGTCCAGTCCCAGGTGGAGTGGCAGATGAAGTGGTGCAGGCTCTGCTCGGTGCCGGTGCCGCCGAGCAGCGCCGCCATGTTGCGGATCGACTTGCGCCCGGGGGTCGCCAGCAGCCCCCGCACGTACTGGGCGCCCCTGCGGCGCTGGTCGCTGCGCGGCAGCGAGGCCAGCAGCTCGGCGCACAGCTCGGCGATCTCCTCGGTGACCGCTGTGTCGAGCCCCCCGGCGGGGGCGGGCCGCGGTCCGGCCCGGTGCGGCGGCCCCGGCCGGTGCGCCGGGCGCCGGGTGACGGTCCTCACGTGGCCCCCTCGTCGTTCCACCGGTTGCGATCGGATGCCCGTGGTGCGGGCCGCGGGCGCCGGCATTTCGCGGGCGGCGCCCCGGTGTGATTTTCCAGTCCGGTGCATTGCCCGGTGAATGACAAATGCATGGCAATGTTCAGTGGCTGTCACCCGGTGCCGGCGGTGCCGCCGGCCGGTCCGCATGACTGATTACTGCCAACCCGGGCACGGGGGTTTGACTCGATCGCGCCGCGATGCCCAGAGTCGTTGCGTCGGCGAGCGCGGTGCGCGAACAGGGGCGCCGCGGGGACGGAGCGATGATGAAGAAGGTGATTCTTGCCGAGCCGCGCAGTTTCTGCGCGGGCGTACGGCGTGCGATAGCCATTATCGAGCTGGCCCTGGAACGTTATGGATCACCTGTCTACGTGCGCAAGGAAATCGTGCACAACCACTATGTCGTGCGCTCGCTGGAACGGCGGGGGGCGCGATTCGTGGACTCCGAGCAGGACGTTCCCGAGGGCGCGGTGTGCGTGTTCTCCGCGCACGGGGTCTCGCCGGAGGTGCGGCGCAACGCGCACGGCCGCCGCCTGGAGGTGATCGACGCCACCTGCCCGCTGGTGTCCAAGGTGCACCAGGAGGCGCGGCGGTACGCCAGGCAGGGACGCACCCTGCTGCTGATCGGGCACGCCGACCACGAGGAGGTGGAGGGCACCTACGGGCACGCCCCCGAGCAGACGGTGATCGTCGAGTCGGTGGAGGACGCCGAGCGGCTGGACCTGCCGGCCGACACCCCGGTGGCGTTCCTGACCCAGACCACCCTGTCGGTGGACGAGACCCGCGACATCGTCGAGGTGCTGCGGCGCCGCTTCCCCGACCTGAGCGGCCCCGACAAGGACGACATCTGCTACGCCAGCCAGAACCGGCAGGACGCGATCAAGGCGATCGCGCCGCGCAGCGACCTGGTGCTGGTGGTCGGCTCCCGCAACTCCAGCAACTCCTGCCGGATGGTCGAGGTGGCCCGCCGCTGCGGCACCCGGGCGCATCTGGTGCCCGAGGCCGCCGACCTGGATCCGGCCTGGCTGGAGGGAGTGCGCACGGTCGGCGTCAGCGCCGGCGCCAGCGCCCCGGAGGTGCTGGTCGACGGGCTGCTGGACCGGCTGGCCGAGTTCGGCTTCGAGGACCTGGAGATCGCCCGGGTGGCCGAGGAGAACGTGGTGTTCTCCCCGCCGGCCCGGCTCGCCGACCGGGTGCCGGCCGGCTGAGGAGGACGAGGGGCATGACCGAGACGACGACCCTGGGCGTCCGGCCGCTGCGGCTGGACGTGATCGAGCGGGTGGAGCGGCGGCTCACCGCCTTCCTGGACGCCGAACGGGAACGCTGGGCGGCGGTGGACGGCCGGGGCGCCGTCCTCGTCGACGCGGTGACCGACCTGGTGCGGGCCGGCGGCAAGCGGCTGCGCCCGGCGTTCTGCGTGAGCGGCTTCCTGGCGGCCGGCGGCGACCCCGCCGACGAGCGGATCGTGGACTGCGCCGCCGGGCTGGAGCTGGTGCACGCCAGCGCGCTGATCCACGACGACGTGCTGGACGACGCCGAGCTGCGCCGCGGCAAGCCCGCCGTGCACACCCGGCACACCGCCGAGCACGCCGCCCGCGGCTGGCACGGCGAGTCCCGCCGGTACGGGGAGGGCGTGGCGATCCTGGCCGGTGACCTGGCCACCATGTACGCCGACCGGCTGGCCGCCTGCCTGCCGCCGGCCGCGCGGCAGGTCTGGGGGGTGCTGACCACCGAGGTCGTCATCGGCCAGTACCTGGACGTGGCGGTGGCCGCCGAGGGCGTGGCCGACCCGGAGCTGTCCCGCTGGGTGGCGGTGTGCAAGTCCGGCCGCTACAGCATCCACCGTCCGCTGGAGCTGGGCGCCACCCTGGCCGGGCGGCCCGACCTGGCCGGGGCGTTCGCCGAGTACGGCGAGGCGCTGGGCGAGGCGTTCCAGCTCCGTGACGACCTGATCGACGCGTGCGGGGACCAGGCGGCGGCCGGCAAGCCGGTCGGGCACGACCTGGCCCAGCACAAGATGACGCTGCTGCTGGCGCTGGCCGCGCGGCGCGACGAAGAGGTGCGGGCCCTGGTGGAGGCGCCGCGCTGGGACGTGGACGCGCTCCGCGAGCGCCTGGTGGCCAGCGGGTTCACCGCCGAGATCGAACGGCGCATCGACGCCCTGGTGGACCGGGCTCGGGGCGCCCTGGAGGCCGCGCCGATCGACGGGGCGTGGCGGCGCGAGCTGGCCGACATGGCGCTGGAAGTGGCCTACCGGGACCGGTGAGCGGGTTTCGAGGAGTGACCGACATGACGTTGTTGCAGACCGTGGACGGCCCGGAGCGGCTGCGCGGGCTGGACGCGGCCGAGCTGTCCGAGCTGGCCGCGGAGATCCGCGCGTTCCTGGTCGAGCATGTCACGCGCACCGGCGGGCATCTGGGCCCCAACCTGGGCGTGGTGGAGCTGACCATCGCGCTGCACCGGGTGTTCGACTCGCCGCGCGACCGGCTGGTGTGGGACACCGGCCACCAGGCGTACGTGCACAAGATCCTCACCGGGCGGCAGGCGGGGTTCGCCCGGCTGCGGCAGGCCGGCGGGCTGTCCGGCTACCCCAGCCGGGCCGAGTCCGAGCACGACCTGGTGGAGAACTCGCACGCCTCCACCGCCCTGTCGTACGCCGACGGGCTGGCCCGCGCCGCCGCGCTGCAGGGCCGCACCGACCGGGCCGTGGTGGCGGTCATCGGGGACGGCGCGCTGACCGGCGGCATGGCCTGGGAGGCGCTGAACAACATCGGCGGCGGCCCGGACCGCCCGCTGGTCGTCGTGCTGAACGACAACGGGCGCTCCTACGCGCCCACCGGCGGCGGGCTGGCCGAGCACCTGGCCGCGCTGCGCTCGGGCCGGCTGTCCGGGCCGGGGGTGTTCGGGCAGTTCGGGCTGGACTACGTGGGCCCGGTCGACGGCCACGACATCGCCGCGGTCGAGGACGCGCTGCGCACGGCGCGGCGGCGCGGCGGCCCGGTGGTGGTGCACGTGGTGACCGACAAGGGCCGCGGGTTCGTGCACGCCGAGAACAACGAGCTGGACCGGGGGCACGCGATCAGGCCGATGGACCCGCGGACCGGCGAGCCGCGCAAGCCGTCCTCGGGCCCCTCGTTCACCTCGGTGTTCGGCCGGGAGATCGTCCGGCTGGCGGCCGAGCGGCCGGAACTGGTGGCGATCACCGCGTCGATGCTGGAGCCGACCGGGCTGCTGGAGATGGCGCGGCGGATGCCGGACCGGGTGATCGACGTGGGCATCGCCGAGCAGCACGCGGTGACCATGGCCGCCGGGCTGTCGATGGGCGGCCTGCACCCGGTGGTGGCGATCTACTCCACGTTCCTGAACCGGGCCTTCGACCAGGTGCTGATGGACGTGGCGCTGCACCGCCGGCCGGTGACGTTCGTGCTGGACCGGGCTGGGGTGACCGGCGACGACGGGGCCAGCCACAACGGCATGTGGGACCTGTCGATCCTGCAGGTGGTGCCGGGGCTGCGGATCGCCGCGCCGCGCGACGGCGCCCGGCTGGCCGAACTGCTCGGCGAGGCGGTCGCCTGGCGGGAGGGCCCGACGCTGCTGCGCTTCCCCAAGGGCGCGACCGGGCCGGACGTGCCGGCGGTGGCCACCTTCGGCGGCCTGGACGTGCTGCGCCGCACCGGGTCGCTGGACCTGCTGGTGGTGTCGGTCGGCGCGATGGCCAAGGTGGCGCTGGGCGTGGCCGAACGGCTCGGCGACCAGGGCGTGGGCACCACGGTGGTGGACCCGCGCTGGGTGACGCCGGTCAACCCCACGCTGTGCGACGTGGCCCGCCGGCACCGGCTGGTGATCACCATCGAGGACAGCGGGCGTACCGGCGGCGTCGGGACGGCCGTCGCCCAGGCGCTGCGGGACGCGGGCGTGGGCACCCCGCTGCGGGAGTTCGGCATCCCCCGGCGGTTCCTGGCGCACGGGTCGCGCGCCGAGGTGCTCGCCGGGTGCGGGCTGACCGAGCAGGACATCGCGCTGGCGGTGACCGAGGAGTTCGCCCGGCTGGAGTCGGGCGGGCAGGGCGCCGGCGAACTGGAGCGGCTGGCCGGACGGCAGGGCGAGGAGGACGAACGGTGACGACGGTATCGCTGGGCCTCCCCGGGGTCCGTGAGCAGACTCCCCAGGTGGCGTCGCGGCGTAGGTCGCGGCGGTTGATGGTGGGGTCGGTGCCGGTGGGCGGGGATGCACCGGTGTCGGTGCAGTCGATGACGACCACGCCCACGGCCGATGTCAATGCGACGTTGCAGCAGATCGCGCAGTTGACGGCGGCGGGGTGTCAGATCGTGCGGGTGGCGGTGCCGTCCCAGGACGACGCCGACGCGTTGCCGCAGATCGCGCGCAAGTCGCAGATCCCGGTGATCGCCGACATCCATTTCCAGCCCAAGTACGTGTTCGCGGCGATCGATGCCGGGTGCGCGGCGGTGCGGGTCAACCCGGGCAACATCAAGAAGTTCGACGACAAGGTCGGCGAGATCGCCCGCGCCGCACGGGATGCGGGGGTGCCGATCCGGATCGGGGTCAACGCCGGGTCGCTGGACAAGCGGTTGCTGGCCAAGTACGGGCGGCCGACCGCCGAGGCGCTGGTGGAGTCGGCGTTGTGGGAGTGCTCGCTGTTCGAGGAGCACGACTTTCGGGACATCAAGATCTCGGTCAAGCACCACGATCCGGTGGTGATGATCCAGGCGTACCGGATGCTGGCCGAGCGGTGTGACTATCCGCTGCACCTGGGGGTGACGGAGGCGGGGCCGGCGTTTCAGGGGACGATCAAGTCGGCGGTGGCGTTCGGTGCGCTGTTGGCCGAGGGGATCGGGGACACCATCCGGGTGTCGTTGTCGGCGCCTCCGGTGGAGGAGGTCAAGGTCGGCATCGCCATCCTGGAGGCCCTCGGGCTGCGTGAACGCGGCCTGGAAATCGTCTCCTGCCCCGCCTGCGGGCGCGCCCAGGTCGACGTCTACAAGCTCGCCGAAGAAGTCACCGCCGGCCTGCAGGGCTTCCCCGTCCCCCTGCGGGTGGCCGTCATGGGCTGTGTGGTCAACGGACCCGGTGAGGCGCGGGAGGCCGACCTGGGGGTGGCGTCCGGCAACGGCAAGGGCCAGATCTTCGTCAAGGGCCAGGTCATCAAGACCGTCCCCGAGTCCCAGATCGTCGAGACCCTGATCGAAGAGGCCATGCGCATCGCCGAAGAGCGCGGCATCGACCCCGAGGCCATCGCCTCCGGGGACGGACCCCAGGTCGTCGTGGCCGGTGGACGGACGTGACACGGATCGCCGAGCGGGGGCCCATCACCCACTGGGCCCCCGACGACCCCGCGTTCTGGCGGACCCGGGGACGCCGGATCGCCTGGCGCAACCTGGCGTGCTCGGTGTGCGTCGAGCACCTGGCGTTCACGGTGTGGACGCTGTGGAGCGTCGTGGTGGTCCACCTGGGCCACCGGAACCTGACCGTCGACCAGCTCTTCTGGCTGGTGGCGCTGCCCAGCCTGGTCGGCGCGTTCGTCCGGGTGCCCTACACGGTCGCCCCTGCCGTGTTCGGGACCCGCACCTGGACGGTCGCCAGCGCCCTGCTGCTGGTGGTGCCGGCGCTGGGGCTGGCCGCCGCGGCCGGCCACCCCGGCACCCCGTACTGGGTGCTGCTGCTGGTCGCGGCCACGGCCGGGCTCGGCGGCGGCAACTTCGCCTCCGGCGTCGCCACGATCACCCACTTCTTCCCCCAGCGCAGGCAGGGCCTGGCGCTCGGCCTGAACGCCGCCGGCGGCAACATCGGCGTGAGCACGGTGCAGCTTGCGGTCCCGGTCGTCATCGCCGCGTTCGGGGTCGCCGCGGCCGGGCTGGTGTGGGTGCCGCTGATCCTGCTGGCGGCGCTGGCCGCCTACCTGTGGATGGACGACCTGACGGTCGCCAGGGCGCCGATCGGCGACCGGCTGCGGGTGGCCGCCCGGCCGCGGACCTGGCTGCTGTCGCTGCTGTACGTCGGCTCGTTCGGCTCCTTCCTCGGGTACGCCACGGCGCTGCCGCTGCTGGTGGAGATCTGGCATCCGGACGCCGACGCGGCCCGGTTCGCCTTCCTCGGCGGGCTGGTCGGGTCGCTGGCCCGCCCGGTGGGGGGCTGGCTGGCCGACCGGCTGGGCGGCGCGCAGGTCACCACCGGCACGTTCCTGGCGATGACGGGCGCGGTGGCGGTCACCGTGGCGGCGCTGCGGGCGCACGACCTGGGCTGGACGGTCGCCGCGTTCGTGCTGCTGTTCGTCACCACCGGCCTCGGCAACGGCGCCGCCTACCGGATGATCCCGGCCGTCTTCGCCGAGCGCCGCGGTGACGCCGCCGCCGCGGCCGGGCTGGTCGCCGCGGTCGGCGCGCTCGGCGGATTCCTGATCAACACGGCCTTCGGCCGGTCCATCGCGGCCACCGGATCGGCCGAGACCGCGCTGTGGATCTTCGCCTGCTGCTACCTCGGCTGCGCGGCCCTGACCTGGGCCTGGCAGCTCCGGAACCGGGCGGGCCGGCCCGAGCCGCAGCCGGTCCGGCCCCAGGTCGGGCAGCTCGCCGGGAGGTGAACGGTGACCGCGGTGCCGACCCACTGCCCGTACTGCGCGCTGCAGTGCGCGATGTGGCTCCACCCTGACGACGGGGTCGCGGTGGAGCCACGGGACTTCCCCACCAACCGTGGCGGGCTCTGCCAGAAGGGCTGGGCCGCCGCCGAACTGCTGGACCCCGGCGTCAGGCTGGCCACCCCGCTGATGCGGGACCGCCGCGACGCGCCGCTGCGGCCCGTCACCTGGGACGCCGCACTGGACCGGATCGCCGCCGAGGTCCGCCGGATCCGCGACGCGCACGGGCCGGACGCGGTGGCGGTGTTCGGCGGCGGCGGGCTGACCAACGAGAAGGCCTATCTGCTGGGCAAGTTCGCCCGGGTCGCGCTGGGCACCGCGAACATCGACTACAACGGGCGGTTCTGCATGTCCTCGGCCGCCGCCGCGGCCGGCCGGGCCTTCGGGATCGACCGCGGGCTGCCGTTCCCGCTGACCGACGTCGGCACCGCGGGCACGGTCATGCTCGTCGGCGCCAACCCGGCCGAGACCATGCCCCCGCTGGCCGGTCACCTCCCCCGCCCCGGCGACGGCCGCGCCCTGGTCGTCGCCGACCCCCGGTCCACCCCCACCGCCCGCGCCGCCACCGTGCACCTGCAGCCCGCCCCCGGCACCGACCTGGCGCTGGCGTACGGGCTGCTGCACCTGGTCATCGCCCGGGGGCTGGCCGACCACGCCTACATCGCGGCCCGCACCACCGGGTTCGAGGAGGCCCGCCGGGTCGCGGCCGGCTACTGGCCGGCCCGGGTGGAGCGCATCACCGGCGTCCCGGCCAGCGCCCTGGAGACCGCCGTGGAACTGCTGGCCGCCGGGCGCTCGCGCGGCGGCACGGTGGTGCTGACCGGACGCGGCGCCGAGCAGCACAGCAAGGGCACCGACACCGTGCACGCCTTCATCAACCTGGCGCTGGCGCTGGGGCTGCCGGGGCGTCCCGGCTGCGGGTTCGGCAGCCTGACCGGGCAGGGCAACGGGCAGGGCGGGCGCGAGCACGGGCAGAAGGCCGACCAGCTCCCCGGCTACCGGCGCATCGACGATCCCGGCGCCCGCCGCCACGTCGCCCGGGTGTGGGGGGTGGACGAGGCCGACCTGCCCGGCCCCGGCCTGCCGGCGCGGGAACTGCTGAACGCGCTCGGGACCCCCGGCGGGCCGCGCGCCCTGCTGGTGTTCGGCAGCAACCCGGTGGTCTCCGCGCCGGACGCGGGCCGGGTGCAGCGGCGCCTGGCCGCCCTGGACTTCCTGGCGGTGACCGACCTGGTCCGGTCGGAGACCGCCGAGCACGCCGACGTGGTGCTGCCCGCCGCGCAGTGGGCCGAGGAGGACGGCACCATGACCAACCTGGAGGGGCGGGTGCTGCTGCGGCGGCGGGCGGTCGACCCGCCCCCCGGGGTCCGCACCGACCTGGAGATCGTCTCCGCGCTCGCCCGCCGGCTGGGGCACCGCGACGGGTTCCCCGCCGACCCCGCCGAGGTGTTCGCCGAGCTGCGCCGGGCGAGCGCGGGCGGCGTCGCCGACTACTCCGGCGTCCGCCCCGACCGGCTCGCCGCCGGGGAGCCGGTGTACTGGCCGTGCCCCGCCGGCGGCCCGCCCGAGGGGACGCCGCGGCTGTTCGCCGACCGGTTCCGCACCCCGGACGGGCGGGCCCGGTTCGTCGCGGCCGAGCACCGCCCGGCCGCCGAGGAGACCGACGAGACCTTCCCCTGCCACCTGACCACGGGACGGATCCTGGCGCAGTACCAGAGCGGGGCGCAGACCCGCCGCAGCCCGACCCTGCGCGAGGCCGCCCCCGAGCCGTACGTGGAGATGCACCCGCTGCTCGCCGAACGCCTCGGATGCGCCGACGGCGACCCGGTGCGGGTGGTGTCCCGGCGCGGCACCGCGCGGGCACCGGCCCGGCTCACCGAACGGATCCGGCTGGACACCGTGTTCATGCCGTTCCACTGGGCCGGAGAGCAGCGCGCCAACCTCGTCACCAACTCCGCGCCGGACCCCGTCTCGGGCATGCCCGAGTTCAAGGTCTGCGCGGTGCGCCTGGAAAGAGATCGCCCTTGACGTCCTCCCCCGCCCGAAGGCGGGGGTCTGCGCGGAGGAGTCTCGATGACGCACGTCCTCGTCGTCGGCGCCGGGATGGCGGGCGCGCGGCTGGCCGCCGAGATCGCGCGGCGGGACGCCGCCGGGCGGATCGACCTGACCGTGGTCGGCTCCGAACCCCATCCGCCGTACAACCGGGTCCAGCTCACCGAACTGCTGGCCGGCCGGACCACCTGGGCGGGCATCGCGCTGGAGGGCCCGGCCTGGTTCGCCGAACGCGGGTACGCGCTGCGGCTGGGGACCCCGGTGCGGGCGATCGACCGGGCCGCCCGGCGGGTGCTGCTCGGCGACGGCGACACGCTGCCGTACGACGTGCTGGTGCTGGCCACCGGGGCCGAGCCGGTCATGCCGCTGCCGGGCCCGCTGCCGGCCGGGGTCTTCACCTTCCGCACGCTGGACGACTGCCACGCCATCGCCGCCACCGCCGCGCGGGCCCGGGAGGCGGTCGTGGTCGGCGGCGGGCTGCTCGGGCTGGAGACCGCCCGGGGCCTGGCCCGGCTGGGCGCGCGGGTGACGGTGGTGCACGCCGCGCCGCGCCTGATGGAACGGCACCTCGACGACGGGGCGGCGCGGATCCTGCGCCGCATCTACGCCGGGCAGGGCATCGAGGTGGAACTGAACGCCACGGTGGCCGCGGTGTCCGGCGGCGACCGGGTGGAGAAGCTGGTGCTGTCCGACGGCCGCACGCTGCCGGCGGACCTGGTGGTGGTCTCCTGCGGGGTGCGGCCCCGTACCGGGCTGGCCGCCGCGTGCGGGCTGCGGGTCGAGCGGGGCGTCGTGGTCGACGACGACCTGCGCACCAGTGATCCGCGCATCCACGCGATCGGCGACTGCGCCCAGCACCGGGGCGTGGCGGCCGGGCTGCTGGACCCCGCCTGGGAGCAGGCGCGGCTGCTGGCGACACGGCTCACCGACCCCGGTGCCGCGGACCGCTACACGGGGGTGCGGTCGGTGACCCGGCTGAAGGCCCCCGGCATCGACCTGGTCGCGATGGGCGAGTCGGGCACCGAGCCGTCCTGGGACGACGACGGCCCGGAGGTGGTGGTGTTCCGCGACGGCGGGCGCGGCGTCTACAAGAAGCTGGTGCTGCGCGACGAGCGGCTGGTCGGGGCGCTGCTGCTGGGCGACGACTCCACCGCCGGGGTGGTCGCCCAGTTCTTCGACCGGGGCGATCGGGTGCCCTCCGACCCGGCCGCCCTGCTGTTCGCCGGATGGGGCGGGGCGGCGCCCGCGGCCCGGGACGCCGTGGTGTGCCGCTGCAACGGGGTCACCCGTGAGGCCGTGGCGCGCGCCTGCACCGCCGGGGCGCGCGACCTGGCGGCGGTGTCGGCGGCGACCCGCTGCGGCACCGGCTGCGGCACCTGCCGGGCCGATGTCGAGCGGTTGATCGCGGAACTGGCCCGGACGTCGGTCACGGCGGGTTGATCATCGGCAGCTTGCTGCCATCGATCGTCATCTTCCTGACAGCTTTCGAGCGCCGGAAAGGGTCGCGCGCTGCTTAGCCTGCTGAACGGCAGGGTCCTGTTTCTGTCGGTTCGTCCGAAGGGGCAGAGTACATGTACTCCCGCAGAAATTCCGTGCTGGCGCTCGAACCCGCCCTCCCCGACGGTCCGCACCTTCCGCCGGGCCAGGCCCCGACACCGCTGGTGGGCCGGGAGACCGACATCCGCGAACTGGGCGCCAGGCTGACCGATCCGCACATCCGCCTGGTCACCGTCACCGGCCCGGTCGGCGTCGGCAAGAGCCGCCTGGCCGCGGCCGTTTTCGACGACGTCCTTTCCGAATTCCCCGACGGCGGGCGTTTTCTCAGCTCACCGACCGATCCGCAGGCCGATCCCGACGCGCTGGCACAGGGCGTGGTGCACGGCGTGCGGGATCGGCGTTTCCTGCTCGCCCTGGACCACTGCGAGCAGATCATGGACACGCTCCGGCAGGTGCTGCCCGGGCTGCTGGCGGCCTGCCCCCGGCTGACGGTCCTGGTGGCCGCCGACGAGCCGCTGGGCGTGTACGGCGAGAACCTGTACCGGCTCGGGCCGCTGGCGGTGCCGGAGTCCGCCGACGACCCGGCCCGGCTGCGCGATGTCCCGGCGGTCCGGCTGTTCCTGGAGCGGGCCCGGGCGGCGCGGCCGGACTTCGCGCTGACCGAGGACAACGCCGCCGCGGTGGCCGCGCTGTGCGCCCGCACCGACGGGCTGCCGCTGGCGATCGAGCTGGCCGCGGCGCGGATGAAGCTGACCTCTCCGCAGCGGCTGCTGGCCGAGCTGGAGGAGGACCTGGGCGCGCTGTCGGGCGGTCCGGGCGACTGCGCGTCCCGGCACCACTGCATGCGGGCGGCGATCGAGTCCCGGCTGGCGCGGCTGGAGGAGGAGGACGCGGCGTTCCTGCGCCGGCTGGCGTGCTTCCACGGGCCGTTCGGGCTGGATTCGGCGGTGGACCTGGGCGGCGCCCCGCCCGCCCGGGCCCGCCGGATCCTGGAACGGCTGGTGGACCGCAACCTGCTGCAGGCCCAGGAGTGCCCCGATGGCGAGATCGGCTTCCAGATGCTGGGGCTGATCCGGCGGCGGCTGCTGGAGGCGATCCCCCCGCGGGAACGGGACCGCCTGATGCGCGAGCACGCCGAGCACTTCGCCGGCGTCGTCAAGGCCGCGCAGGACGGGCTGTCCGGGGCCGAGCAGGCCCGCTGGCTGGACATGCTGGCGCAGGTGCATCCCGACCTGATGGCCGCGCTGCGCCTGCTGACCTCCACCGGCGAGAACGCCGAGGCGGTGGCGCTCACCCTGGCGCTGCGCCGGCACTGGCTGATCAACGGCCGGCTCCGCGACGGCGTGCACTGGCTGTCGGAGGGACTGGCCACCGGCGCGCTCCCCCGCCACCTGGGCACCGGCGCGCAGCGGCTGCTCGGGGAGCTGCTGCTGTGGTCGGGCGAGCACCACGAAGCCCACCGGCGGCTGACCCAGGCCCGCGCGGCGTACCGGGAGATGCAGGACGACTCGGGCGCGGCGGCCTGCGAGCGGCTGCTGGGACTGCTGGCCTGCCATCGGGGGGAGCTGGCGGAGGCCGGCCGGCTGTTGGAGGGGGCGGTGCGGGCGCTGCGCGACGCCGGGACCGCCAGGGGGCACGCGCTGGCGCTGCGCGACCTGGCCGAGTGCCGCCGGGCCCAGGGCCGGCCGGAGCAGGCCAGGGAGCTGGCCGAGCGGGCGCTGCACGTCTTCCTGCGGCAGGACGACACCCGCAACGTCGCGCTCACCCGCTGCCTGCTCGCGCACATCGCCGGCGACCGCGGCGAGGGTGAGGAGGCCGAGCGGCTGTACCGGCAGTCGCTGACCCGGCTGTGCGAGCTGGGCGACCTGCCGGCGTGCGCCGCCGGGCTGGAGCGGTACGTGCTGCTGCTGACCGCCCGGCACGGCCGGATGACCGAGTCCTGGCGACGGGCGGTGCGGGCGCTGGCGGCGGCGGACCGGCTGCGCACCGTCGTCGGCTGCCCGTCCCCGCAGCCCGCCGCGCTGGACGGCACGCTGGCGCAGGCGCGGTCACGGCTGGGCGAGGAGGCGTTCGAGGAGGCGTGGCGGGCCGGCCGGTCCGCCGAGCCGGGCGACGTGGTCGCCGAGACGCTGGCCCCGCTGCGCGGCCGCCGGCCGGCCCGGGTCCGCCCGGCCGACACCCCGCTGACCGAACGCGAACTGGAGGTGGCCGAGCTGGTCGCCCGCGGCCTGACCAACCGGGAGATCGCCCGCCGGCTGGGCATCGCGGAGTGGACCGTGGTCAACCATCTCCGCAAGATCATGCGCAAGCTGGACTGCTGTTCCCGGGTCCAGGTGGCGAGCTGGATGACCCGGCTGCTGGGCGAGGCCGACCCGGCCGCCTAGCCGCCGCACCCGGCCCGGCACCGGCGCACCACCCGTCCCGGCGCCCCGACCGAGGAAGGAGGTGGAGCATGCCCGGTCCCCAGGATCCGTTCCAGTACGGCGAGAACGGTCAGATGTGGGGCTGACAAGAGTCGGCGCCCGTCCCCGGTCGCGCACCGGGGCCGGGCGCCTTCCGGCCGGGCCGGCCCGTCACCAGCCCAGGTACAGCAGGTTGGCCACGACCGTGCAGGCCACGGTGACGCGGAAGGTCACCACCCCGCGCCGGCGGGCCACCAGCGGGTCCCCGGTGCGCAGGAACGAGCCGTACTGCCGCAGCCGCAGCGCCGCCGCCGGGGCCAGCGCCGCCGCGAACCACCACGGCCCCCAGCCGGTCACCGAGGGCAGCGCGATGAGCAGCAGGTTGGCCGCCGTCAGCGCGCCCAGGAAGATCCGGTTCCCGCGCGGCGAGGTCAGCACCGCCACGGTGCGGCGGCCGACCGCGGCGTCCCCCTCGATGTCGTTGGTGTTGGAGTAGGCGCCGATCAGCAGCTGGCCGAACCCGAACAGCAGCGCCTCGACCAGCAGCAGCCCGGGCAGCTCGCCGGCGGCCAGCCCGTAGGGCACCACCACGAACCCGGCCGGGGACAGCAGCAGCAGCGCCTCGCCGAGCCCCCGGTAGCTCAGCCGCAGCCCCCAGGAGTACTGCACGCTCAGCGTCAGCAGCAGCGCGGCCGTCACCAGCACCCAGGCGGGCCGGTGCGGCGCCACCGCGGCGGCGACGATCCACCACAGCGCGCCCCACACGATGGCCAGATGGCCGAACCGCAGCGCCTGCTGGACCGTCAGCGCCCCGGTCAGCAGCGGCTTGCGGCGCAGCGGGCGCAGCTCGGTGGCCGATCCGCCGAGGTAGTTCGCCTGGTCGCTGCCGTCGCGGACGCCGTTGACGTCGTCCAGCGTCATCACGGCGGCCAGCACCCCGGTCTGTCCCAGCCAGTACAGCACCAGCGTGCCCAGCACCACGCCGTCCAGGCGGGCGTCGGGCCGCAGCGCCGTCCAGGCGACGACGAGGGCGAGATAGAAGTCCAGCACGAATTCGAACTTGGCGAGCCGGGCGTAGCTCACCACGGTCTTGAGCAGGCCGGGCGACGCCCGGACCCCGGTGTTCGCAGCCATCTCGACTCCCGACAATGACCTGGGCCGATGCGGTGACCAGCGGGTTCCGGCCGCGAGGCTACCCAGCCGGACGACGTCGGGAAATAGCAATTTCTGGGTGCTATCGGCATGCCGGACAGTGCTCCGGTCTTCGAGGTCGGCGCGAGGGAGCGTCCCAGGGCGCGGGCGGTTCCCCAGCGCGAAACTGTGCTCATCGTGCGCCTGCGGAGGGACCGTAAGACCCGTCGCCTGACGGCGATGGGCAGGACCCGGTGAAACAGGAAGCCACCAGAGGTGCCGCAACCGCGGCACGGACTGAACCCGGCCTCTGAACCGGGAAGCACGTCAAATCCAGCCGTTCTCCTTGGCCAGCAGCGCGGCGTGGAAACGGTTGGCGGCGCCGAGGCGGCCCATCAGGTCGGCGACGTGCCGCCGGAAGGTGCGCACCGAGATGTTGAGCTGCCGGGCGGCGGCCTCGTCCTTGTCGTGGCTGGCCAGCGCCCGCAGCACGGCCCGGTCGTGCTCGCTGATCTGCGGCCCGCCGCCCTCGCGGGCGGCCAGGTACTCCTTGAGGTCGCGGGCGGCGTCCCAGGTGGTGTAGAAGTGCGCGACCATCTGGGCCACCAGGCCGGGCTCGCGCACCAGCAGCGCGCCCCGCCAGGCCCGCGCCGGGTCCACCGGCACGACCGCCACCGCCCGGTCGTACACCAGCAGCCGGTTGATCCGGTCCTCGGTGATCCGGATCTGGCTGCCCATCGCGCTCAGGTCGTGCAGGTAGTCGCAGACCTCCTGGTCGTTGAGGACCCGGGCGTGGAACACCGAGCGCAGCGTGATGCCGCGGCGCAGCGAGCGCATGTCGGGGCCGCGCGCCGCCTCGATGGCGCCGGCCGCCATCGGGCCGCCCGGCTGCAGGCACAGCGTCTCCCGGCTGGCGTAGAAGGCCAGGTCGTCGATGCGCTGCCGGACCCGGGCCAGGCCGTCCACCCGCTCTATGTCGGGGACCGGCCGGGCGTTGGCGCCCTGCCGGAAGTCGCGGTGGAACGAGCCGATCGCGGCGCGCGCGGCCAGCGTCCGGCGCACCTCCTCGTGCAGTTCCTCCAGCCGGTCGCCGATGAGACGTTCCAAACCGACGGCGGGATCGGTCAGGTGCACCCCGGAGCCGTCCACGGTCAGCAGCGCCAGTTCCGCCAGCCGGGCCACCGCCGCCCGCACCGCCTCGAGCGGCATCGCCAGCTCGGCCGCCACCGCGGCCGGGTCCTGGTCGGGGTGCCGGAGCAGATGCCGGTAGACCTGCTCGACCTCGGCGGAGATGCCCAGGCAGTCGAGATCCATCCGGCCTCCCCGAGATCGATCACCCGGCCCGGCGCGATCCTCGTCCCGGCCGACCCGTGAGATTTTACGCGGATATTAAGCTCTATTACAGCTATCGATCTCACGGCCCGGTCACCGCCCGAACAACGGTCCGCCCTTTTCGGCAAAGAACGTTGGACCGTTCCGACCTGGCACCGCTCCGGGCATTGCGCCTTTTCGCCGCGCCACCGGGATCGGCCCGGCGGGCGGCCGCCGGCGCACGACCACCCGGTCATCAGGAAGGGACGCCACGGCCACCGCGTTCACCAGGCGGAATGGCGTTGAAAATTCATTTTTCAATGGTTCCGCCGAGCCCCGCGGCACGACCTGACACACTCCCGCCGCCGGGCGGGCGCCGGCGGCCGGGGCCCGGCCACAATCGGCTGACATGCACGCCGCCTACATCGAACGCTTCGGCCCGCCGGACGTCATCCGGTACGGCCCGCTGCCCGATCCGCGTCCCGGTCCCCACGACGTGCTGGTCGAGGTGACGGCCGTCGCGGTCAACCACGTGGACACGTTCGTGCGCTCGGGGGCCTGGCGCACCGAGGTCCCCTTCCCGTTCGTGATCGGCCGCGACCTGGTCGGCACGGTCGTCGAGGCCGGCCCCGGCGCGCCCGGGTTCGCGCCCGGCGACCGCGTGTGGTGCAACAGCCTCGGCCACGCCGGACGGCAGGGCGCCGCCGCGGAACTGGCGGTGGTCCCGGCGGACCGGCTGTACCGCGTCCCGGACGGGGCCGACGACGCCGAACTGGTGGCCCTCGCCCATCCCGCCGCCACCGCGTACCTGGCGCTGTTCACCCACGGCCGGGTCCGCGCCGGCCAGAACGTCGTGGTGGTCGGCGCCGCCGGGAACGTGGGCAGCGCGCTGGTGACCATGGCCGCCCAGGCGGGCGCGCACGTCGTCGCGGTCGCCCGCGCCGAGCACGCCGACTCCGTCCGGTCCCGGGGCGCCGCCGAGGTGGTCGACTACCGCGACCCCGACGCGGCCGAACTGATCCGCAAGGCGTCCGGGCCGGACGGGGTGGACCTGTACCTGGACACCGCCGCGCGCAACGACCTGACCACGGCGGTGGACCTGCTCGCCAAGGGCGGGCGGATCGTCGTGCTGTCGGGCATGCGCACCCGCCCGGTGCTGCCGGTCGGGCCGCTCTACCTGAAGAACTGCTCGGTGGCCGGGTTCGCCATCTCGCAGGCCACCACCACCGAACTGGCCGAGGCCGCCGCGCACATCGGCCGGCTGGCGGCCGCCGGGACGCTGCGCCCGCCCGGGGTGGAGCGGCTGCCGCTGAGCGCCGCCGCCGACGCGCACCGCCGGGTGGAGTCCGGCGAGGCCACCGGCCGCAAGCTGGTCCTGCTGCCGGGCCTGGACCGCTCGACCTGACGAACCATCGCCGCGCCGATTGGCCGCCCCCGGGACCCCGTTCAGGATCTGGGCCATGAGCACTTCCATCATCGACAGCTCACCGCTTTTCGAGCTCAGCGCCGACATCGTGGTGAACGCCACCCCCGAGCAGGTCTACGCCGTGGTCAGCGACCTGCCGCGCAGTGGCGAATGGAGCCCCGAGTGCCGGGGCGGGGAGTGGGTCTCCGGGGAGCCGGCCACCGTGGGGGCGGTCTTCCGGGGCCGCAACGTCCGCAGCGAGGACGTGGTGGCCTGGGCGCCCCTGGTGCGCGGCACCTGGTACACCGAGGCCCGGGTGGTCGCCGCCGAACCGGGCCGCACGTTCCGCTGGATGATGCTCTCGCACGCCGGCGCCGACCAGGAGAGCATCTGGGGCTTCGACATGGCGCCGGCCGAGGGCGGCTGCCGGCTGACCCACCACTTCCGGATGGGCAAGGCCACCGTCGGCATCCGCAAGATCGTCAAGGACCTGGACGAGCCGCAGCGCAAGCAGTTCATCGTGGACTGGACCGCCAAGCTGGAGGGCGACCTGGCGGAGACGCTGCGGGCCATCAAGAAGGTCATCGAGGGGTCGTGACCGCCCGGGCGCGGCACCGCGTCCCCTGACACCCGCGGAAGGGCACACACATGTTCCTGCAGCGCATCTTCAACCGGGGAATCCGGCTGGGCACGCTGTTCGACCGCGCCGCGGCCCGGCACCCGGCGAGCCCGGTCGTGCTGGACCACGACCTGGACGTCGCCCCCGAGGTGGGGCGGCGGCTGACCCTCACCGAGGTGGCCGACCTGGTCGACGACCTGGCCTCCCGGCTGTGGGCCGCCCGGGTCCGCCCCGGGCAGCACGTGGTCGTGCACAAGAGCAACAACTTCGACATCTCACTGCTGGCCTGCGCGCTGGCGCGGATCGGGGCGGTGCCGGCGCTGCTGTCGCCGAAGCTGGACGGCTGGACGGTCGCCCAGCTGCTGCGCCGGTTCAACCAGCCGTACCTGATCACCGACCAGGCCAAGCTGGACACCGAGCTGACCGCCGAGGTCTTCGAGCTGTCCGAACGGGTGCTGCTCGCCTCCGGCAGCCATCCCGACGCCACCGAGCTGGCGTCGCTGGCCGGGGCGGCCCGGGTCGCCCCGGTCACCATGCCCCCCGACCACCCGACCCTGATCACCCACACCTCGGGGACGACCGGCATCCCCAAGCTGGCGGTGCACACCGGCCGCACCTTCCAGGCCCGCTACCGCCCGCAGGCGACGGTGGTGAAGCTGGGGGTCGGCAGGCGGGAGCCGGTCGCCGTCCACGTGTCGTTCGTGCACTCGCGGATGTACACCGCCATGCCGATCTCGGTGCTGCAGGGACACCCGCTGATCGTGCTCCGCGAGGACGACCCGGAGACGGTGGCCGACCTGTTCGCCCGGATCCCGCCGGGGTTCATCGAGGCGCACCCCAACACGTTCCTGCGCTGGGAGGTGCTGGCCGACGACCCGCGCGGGCCGCTGGCCAACGTCAAGTACTTCAGCAGCACCTTCGACGCCATCCACCCGCGCACCGTGCACAAGATGCTGGCCGCCTCGCGGCGGCGCAACCCGATGTTCGCCCAGGCGTACGGGCAGAGCGAGGTCGGCCCGATCGCCGCCCGCACCTACAGCCGGCGGCGCTCCCCCGACGCCGACGGCCGGTGCGTGGGCGTGCCGTTCCCCGGCATGACCGACGTGCGGGTGGTCAGCCGCGACGGCCGCCGGCCGACCCGCAGCAACCCCGGCTACATCGAGGTGCGCAGCGACGGGCGGATCGTGACCTACCTCGGCGAGCACGAACGCTGGGAGAAGCAGGCCAAGGGCGACTGGTGGCGGATGGGCGACCTGGGCTACCGCACCCGCTGGGGATGCCTGCACCTGCTGGACCGCGAGGTCGACGAGATCGAGGGCATCGACAGCACGCTGGAGCTGGAGGACAAGCTGTTCCTGCGGCTGCCGGAGCTGGTCGAGGTGGTGATCATCCCCGACGAGAACGGCCGTCCGCTGCCCGTGGTGGCCACCCGCGACGACAAGCCGCTGGACCGGACGGCCTGGGAGGCCGCCGTGCGGGACCTGCCGCCGCTGGCCGAGCCGGTCCAGTTGCGGCACGACGAGCTGCCGCAGACCGCCACCACCAAGATCAAGAGGTTGGAGCTGGCCAGGACGCTGCGGGCCGCCGGCCAGGCGGGCTGACCCGCCGGACGGCCCGCGGCCACGACCGCGAACCCGGCCGGACCCGACCTGACCAGGCCAGGAAGGAGTTGCACACGTGCTGGACACCCAGGAGCTCACCACGCCGGACACGCTGCCGGAGGAGTTCGTCACCAGGTTCCGCGAGCAGGGCTTCGTGCACGTGCCGAACGTGCTGACCACGGAGGAGATCGCGGAGTTCCGCGCGGAGGCGCAGCGGCTGCTGACGAACGAGGACAAGAAGACCTGGGACATGGGCGACGGCGCGATCGCCCTGGACTGGGTCGCCGACGCGCACCGGGTCAGCGAGATCATGCGGCGGCTGGCCGCGCACCCCCGGGTCGCCGGCATCGCCGAGCGGCTGGCCGGCGGCCCGCTGCGGCTGTTCAAGAGCGAACTGCTGCGCAAGGAGGGCAAGGCGGGCACCACCATCACCCCGCCGCACGCCGACCGCAGCATCCTGCCGTTCACCAGCCCGACGGGGGCGCTGACCGCGTGGGTGCCGCTGATGGACGTGCCGGTGGAGCGGGGCTGCATGAGCTACATCCCCGGCTCGCACACCCGGCCCGAGAAGCCGGAGGCCGGGCCCGACGCCGACGAGTACCCGCTGGAGCACTGGCCGGAGCTGGTGTGGCAGCCGCGGATCACGGTCCCGGTCCGCGAGGGCGGCGTCAGCTTCCACCACTGGCGGACCGTGCACGTGGCGGGCGTCAACGAGACCGACCAGCCCCGGGTGGCGCTGGCCACCATCTACATGGGCGCCGACGCCACCTACGTGCCCAACCCCTACTACCGCGAGCTGTACGCCGAGGACCCCGACCTCGGCGGGCTCGACGAGGGGGCTCCGCTGCAGGGCGACCGGTTCCCCCTGGTCGGCACCGGCCAGGGCTGATCATCCCTCCGCGGCGGCCGGCGGTGGCGCACCGCCGGCCGCCGCGCCCGTGAAGGCGGCGAGCTGCTCGCCGGGCCCGGTGTCCCGGCCGCGGGCCAGCTCGGCCGCGAAGACCTCCTCCCCCAGCGCCCGCCGCGCCGCCGCCGCGATCCGGTCCACCTCGGAACGTTCGGCGGGCGGCAGCGGCGCGCCCACCGCCTCCCTGGTCGCGGCGGCGGTGCCGAGCAGGCGGGCCGCGTGGGCGTGGTCACCGGCGCGCGCCCGCACACCGGCCAGCCCCTCCAGGGCCAGCGCGACCGCGCGGGGGTCGCCGGTGGCCCGCGCGGCGGCGCTTCCCTCCAGGTGCAGGGCCAGCGCCTCGTCCACATCGCCCCGCCGCTCGGCCAGGAACCCCAGGTCGGCCAGGGTCTGGGCGATCCCGGGCTCGTAGCCGATCCGGCGGTAGCCGTCGAGGGCCTCGCGCAGGTGCCGTTCGGCCAGGTCGGTGTCGCCCCGCCGGCGGGCCACGGCGCCCAGCCCCGCCACGGCGACGATCTCCCAGAACCGGTTGGACTGCTCGGCGGCCATCCGCCGGGCCCGCCCGTACAGCTCGGCGGCCCGCGCGGGGTCGCCGGTCAGCAGCGCGATCCGGCCGAGCCCGGCCAGCTTGACCGGCACGTCGGTCCACAGCCCCAGCTCCTCGGCGATGGCCAGCCCGTCCCGGTGCAGCCGCGCGGCCTGCGCGTAGTCCCCGGTGATCTCGGCGAGCTCGGCGAGGTTGTCGGTGGCCTGCAGCTGCCCCCAGCGGTCGCCGAGGGCGCGGAACAGCTCGTGGCTGCGCTCGGCGTCGCGGCGCAGCGCCGCCAGGTCGCAGCGGACCAGCGCGTACCATCCCAGCGTCCACAGCGCCGCCGCCTCCCCCCACCGGTCGCCGAGGGCGCGGAAGTCGGCCAGCGCGCGGGTCGCCACCCGTTCCCCGGCCGTGCGGTCGCCGAAGTTGAACAGCGCGGCGCCCAGGAACCAGTGCGCCCTGGCCAGCCGGACCGGATCGCCGTCCCGCCGCTCGTACGGCGGGGGCAGCCGCACCGCCTCCCCGGTCATCAGCCCGACCCCGGCCCGCCAGGCCGCGGCCTCGGCCGCCGCCCCCGGCGGGCCGTCCAGCGCCAGCGCCCGGTCCAGCGACCGGGCGGCCTCCCGCAGCCGGCCGCGCAGGATCCAGTACCAGGCCAGCGCGTTGACCAGGCGCAGCGCCGAGTCCGCGGCCCCGTCCCGGACCGCCCCGTCGAGCGCGGCGCGCAGGTTGGCGGTCTCGGCGTCCAGGACCGCCAGCCAGCGCCGCTGCCCGTGGCCGCGCAACTGCGGTTCGGCCTCCTCGGCCAGCGCGGTGTAGTGACGCAGGTGGCGGGCGGTCGCCCGGTCCAGCTCGCCGGCCTCGCGCAGCCGTTCGGTGCAGTACGCCGCGACCGTCTCCAGCAGCCGGTAGCGGGGGCCGTCCGCCCCGTCGGTCACCGCCACCAGCGACCGGTCCACCAGCCTGGCCAGCAGCCCGGGGACCTGCCCGGCGGCCACCGGCGCGCCCGCGCAGGTCCGCTCGGCGGCGTGCAGGGTGCAGCCGTCGGCGTGCACGGCCAGCCGGCGCAGCACCGCGCGTTCGGCGTCGCCCAGCGGCTCCCAGCTCCAGTCGATCATCGCCCGCAGCGTGCGCTGCCGGGGCGGAGCCGCCCGCCGGCCCGAGTCCAGCAGCCGGAACCGGTCGTCCAGCCGGTGCGCCAGCTCGTGCACCCCCATCGCGCGGACCCGGGTGGCCGCCAGCTCCAGCGCCAGCGGGATGCCGTCCAGCCGGCGGCAGATCGCCGCGACCGCCGCGGCGTTGCCCGCGTCGAGGGCGAATCCGGGCGCCGCCGCCGCGGCCCGCGCCGTGAACAGCCGCGCCGCCGCCGACCCGGCCACCGCCGCCGGGTCCGCGTCCGGGGCGGGCACCCGCAGCGGCGCCACCACCTCCACCTGCTCGCCGGGGATGCCCAGCGGCACCTGGCTGGTGACCAGGATCCGCAGGTCCGGCGCGTACTGCAGGAGGAACTCGGCCAGCTCGGCGGCGGTGTCGGCGACATGCTCGCAGTTGTCCAGCACCAGCAGCGACCGCCGGGCGCGCAGCGCGCCCACCAGCCGGTCGCCCGGGCCGCCGGGCCGGGTCCGGCCGGGCGCGTCGCGCAGGCCCAGGACGGTCGCCACGGCCTCCTCCAGCGCCGCCCGGTCGGCCGAGGCGCCCAGCGTCCCCAGCTCCACCAGGTGAACGCCGTCGGGGAACGCCTCGCCCTGCCGCCGGGCCACCTCCACGGCCAGCCGGGTCTTGCCCACCCCGCCCGGGCCGGTCAGCGTCACCAGCCTGCCCCGGGCCAGCAGCGCGTCCACCCGTTCCAGCGCGTCCTCCCGGCCGATCAGGTCGGTGAGCGGCGCGGGCAGCCCGGCGCGCCGGGGGGCGGGCGGCGGCCGCGGCGTCGTGTCCTCGCGCAGCACGGCCTCGTGCACCGCCGCCACCTCGCGGCCCGGATCCAGGCCCAGCTCGTCCCGCAGCCGCTCGCGCAGCTCCCGGTACACCTCCAGCGCCCGGCTGCGCCGCCCGGCCCGGTGCAGCGCCAGCATGTACGCCGCGTGCAGGCGCTCCCGCAGCGGATGCTCGGCCACCAGCGCGCCCAGCTCGTCGGCCAGCGCGGCGTGGTCGCCGGTCTCCAGCCGCGCCTCGGCCCACTCCTCCAGGACGGTCAGCCGCCGCTCCTCCAGCCGGGTGATCTCCGCCCGGGCGAAGCCGCGGTCGGCGAAGTCGGCGTAGGCCGCGCCGCGCCACAGCGCCAGCGCGTCGGCCAGCAGCGCCGCGCGCTCCCGCGGATCGGCGGTCTGGCGGGCCCGGTCGGCCAGGGCGGTGAACCGGCCGGCGTCGACCGCGTCCGCGTTCACCCGCAGCAGGTAGCCCGGCGGCCGGGAGGCCACCAGCTCCCGGCCGCCCGGCTCGGCCCGTTCCAGCGCCCGCCGCAACTGCCAGATCTTGGTGTGCAGCGCGCCGGACGGGTTGCCGGGCGGCGCGCCCTCCCACAGGTCCTCGGCCAGCCGGTCCGCCGACACCGGCCGCCCCGCGTGCACCAGCAGGTCGGCCAGCAGCGCGCGCACCGTCGCCCCCGGAACGTCGACCGGCCGGCCGTCGGTCGTCCACACGCCGAGCGGGCCGAGCACACCGAACCGCATGGCGCCACCGTAGCCCAGTGCCGTGAGCGGGCTGTGAGACGGCTGTGAGACGGCCCCGGCAGGCTGGTCACGGATCCGCCCGGCCGGCTGGACCCTGCCTCGACGCGGCCGGCGGCCACAGGTGTTGTGAAGGGCTTCCGTCGTTCAGCGTCGAGAGGAGGTCACTGCGATGTCCGCGAACGCCACCGCGGCGTCCCCCGTGCGGGCGGGGCCGCGCGAATGGCTCGGGCTGGCGGTGCTCACCCTGCCCATCCTGCTGATCGCCATGGACAACACGGTGTTGTTCCTGGCGCTCCCGCACATCAGCGCCGACCTGGACGCCAGCGGCGTGCAGATGCTGTGGATCCAGGACGTCTACGGGTTCGTGGTGGCCGGATTCCTGATCACCATGGGCACGCTGGGCGACCGGATCGGCCGCCGCCGGCTGCTGCTGATCGGCGCGGCGGCGTTCGGCGTCGCCTCCATCGTCGCCGCCTACTCCACCAGCGCCGAGATGCTGATCCTCACCCGCGCCCTGCTGGGCGTGGCGGGGGCCACGCTGGCGCCGTCCACGCTGGCGCTGATCCGCAACATGTTCCCGGACGCCCGGCAGCGCACCGCGGCGATCTCCATCCTGATGACCTGCTTCATGCTGGGCGCCACGGTCGGCCCGGTGGTCGGCGGGGCGCTGCTGGAGCACTTCTGGTGGGGCTCGGCGTTCCTGATCGGCGCGCCGGTGATGGTGCTGACGCTGGTGCTGGGGCCGGTGCTGCTGCCGGAGTACCGCGACCCGCGGGGCGGCCGGCTGGACCTGTTCAGCGTGGCGCTGTCGCTGGCGGCGATCCTGCCGGTCATCTACGGCATCAAGGAGATCGCCGAGGACGGGCTCGCGGCCGTGCCGGCGGCGCTGATCGTGGTCGGCGCGGTGTTCGCGGCGCTGTTCGTGCGCCGGCAGAACCGGCTGGCCGCGCCGCTGCTGGACCTGCGGCTGTTCCGGGTCCGGGCGTTCCGCGGGGCGCTGGGCACGCTGCTGGCCGGCCAGTTCATCTGGGGCGGCGTCTTCCTGCTGCTGTCGCAGTACGTGCAGCTCGTGCTGGGCGAGTCGCCGATCGGCACCGGCCTGTGGCTGCTGCCGGCCACGATCGTGATGGCGGCGGCCGCGCTGGTGGTGCCGGGCCTGGCCGCCCGCCACCGGCCGGACCTGGTCATCGCCGGCGGGCTGCTGGTCGCCGCCGCCGGGTTCGTGCTGCTGGGCCTGCTGGACGCCGGGTCCGGGCGCGGGCTGCTGGTGGCCGGGATGGTGCTGGCCTTCGGCGGGCTGGCCCCGCTGATGCTGCTGACCACGGACATGGTGGTGGCCTCCGCGCCGCCGGAGAAGGCCGGCTCGGCGGCGGCCATGTCGGAGACCAGCAGCGAGTTCGGGATCGCGCTGGGCATCGCGGTGCTGGGCAGCGTCGGCGGCGCGGTCTACCGTGCCGGACTGGACGGCTCCCTGCCGGCCGGCCTGCCGGAGCGGACGGTCGAGGCCGTCCGTGACAGCCTGGTGGAGGCCGCCGCGGCGGCCGAGCGGCTGCCCGGCGCGCTGGGCGACCAGGTGCTGGACGTCGCCAGGGAGGCGTTCACCGGCGGGCTCAACGCGACCGCCCTCACCGGCGCGGTGCTCGCGGTGGGCGTGGCGGCGGCGGTGGTGCGGCTGCTGCGCGGCGTGCGCCCCGCCCCGGAGGGCCAGGACGAGGACGCCGCGGACCGGCCGGACGGCGTGCCGGCGCACAACTGACGACGGGAGGCGGTCGTGTCGACGCGGATGAGCGTCCAGGAGCGGGAACGGTTCCTGGCGGACGTGCACGTCGGGGTGCTGAGCGTGGCCGACGTCGACGGCCGCGGGCCGCTGGTGGTGCCGATCGGCTACGACTACGAGCCGGGCGGCGAGATCCGCTTCTCCACCGGCGCCCGCAGCCGCAAGATGGAGCTGATCCGGGCCGCGGGCCGGGTGGGCTTCCTGGTGCAGACCGAGGAGATGCCCGTCCGGTACGTCTCGGTCGAGGGCCCGGTCGTCGCCGAGGAGCCGGTGGACCCCGACGAGCAGCTCGCCAGGTCCATCAAGTACCTGGGGCCCGAGGAGGGCCGGGCCTGGTTCGAGGCCACCAAGGGCACCCTGGCCGACATGGTGACCGTCCGGGTCCGCCCGGAACGCTGGCGCACCTACGACTCCTCCCGGGGGTGACCCCGCAGCCGTGAAGGCCCGCGCCCGCCGGGGCGTCCCGGCGGGCGCGGGCCTCGCGGTCGTGGTGCGGCGCCCGCCGGGAGTCCGCGGCGGGGCGTCCGGCTCAGGAGGCCGGGTCGCGGCGGGTGGGCCGCCAGCCCCGGCGGCGGCCGGCGGGGATGACGACGCCGGCGGCTATGGCGGTGGCGGCCAGGGCCAGGGCGCCGCCGGCCACGGACAGGGCCAGGTTGCGGGTGAAGGCGTCCTCGGGTTCGGGGCGGGCGATGGAGACGGTGCGGGGCCGGGTGGTGGGGATGACGCCGCGGGACTCGCCCTCGAGGACGGCGGTGACGGCGTAACCCGGGTTGACCATGCCGCCGCCGGTGCCGGTCACGGTGCCGCCGTCGGCGGTGAGCTCGAGACGGCGCTTGACCTGCCGGTAGTTCAGGCGGGGATAGTACGAGCGGACCAGGGCGGCGACGCCCGCCACGTAGGGGGCGGCGAAGCTGGTGCCGCTGTCGCTCTTGTAGGTGCCGCCCGGCCAGGTGGTGATGATGTTCTCGCCGGGGGCGATCACGCTGACCGGGGTCTTGGCGTTGGAGAACTGGGCCAGGGAGCCCTCCGGGCCGATCGCGCCGACCGAGACGACGCCCTCGTAGGCGGCGGGGTAGGCGGCGGTGGCGGTGCCGCGCTGCTCGTCCTGGATGTTGCCGGCGGCCGCGACGATCAGCGCGTCCTTGCTCTGGGCGTACTCCACGGCCTCCTGCAGGAACCGGTAGTTGGGGGTCTGCGAGGAGACGTTGATGACCTTGGCGCCCATGTCGGCGGCCTTGCGGATGCCCTCGGCGGTCCAGCGGGGGTCGTTGTCGGTACGGCCCACCGCCGCCTTGATGGAGATCAGCTTCACCCCGGGGGCCACCCCCAGGAACGGGATCCGCTGGTGGCGCATGTCCCGGGCGGCGATGATCCCGGCCGCCTCGGTGCCGTGCCCGACGCAGTCCTGCAGGCCGCTGCCGGTGACGTCGACGCTCTCGGCGACCTTCCCCCGCAGTTGCGGATGGGAGGTGTCGACGCCGCTGTCGACGATGGCGACGGTGACGCCCCCGCCCTTGGTCTGCTGCCACACGTCGGTGAAGCCGAGCCGCTGCTGGGCCCACGGCTCGCCCTGGATCTGGCTGGCCGGGCTGCCCTGCTCGAGCTGGCAGTTGCTCTGCTGCCGGGGGCGCTGCGGCTGGGGCGCCGGGCGGGCGGACCGGGTCGGCTTGGCCTTGGCCGTCCGGGTCGGCGACGGCGAGGGGGCGGCCGCCGCCATTCCGGTGGTCGTGAGCTGTGCGGCCAGCAGCACCGTCGTGCACCATGCCACCCGTCGCGCGAGCAAGCCCCGATCCCTTCCCGAAAACGTCCCCGAATGCAGGGTCGTAGCAGACTCTAGAGCATTACCGGCCACCCGGGCATATCCCCGGAAAGGCCGGATGAGGCCTGTCCGATGGCCGATGCCGGCCGGGCCCATTTCACCGGGCGGGCGTTTTCCCGCACGCCGCGTTCCGGCGGAAAACACCGGGCCCCGCCGCCCGGAGGTCCGGGGGCGGGGCCCTGGTCGGGCGTTCCGCCGGATCAGATGGCGACCTCGACGGCGGCCACCTCGCCGGTCTTGGCGGTCACCGCGGTGTCCACGCTCACGCCGCCGGCGGCCAGCACGCGCACGGTCCACTCGCCGTCGGCGGCGAAGAAGCGGAACACGCCCTCCTCGCCGGTCACGACCTCGGCGGTGAACTCGCCGGAGGAGTCCAGCAGCCGGGCGTAGGCGTTCGGCACCGGGACGCCGCCGCGGGTGACGGTGCCCTGGATGACCGCCTCGTTGGCCAGGTCGACGGTCGCGGGCAGGTGGGCGGTCTGGGCGGGCGCTGCGCAGCCCTGGGTCATGGGTGTCTCCTGCTCTCGAAGTTCGTCGGATGAGGGGGACGACGCCGCGCCCCCGCCGCTTACTTGGGCTCGCCCAGCTCGATCGGGACGCCGACCAGCGAGCCGTACTCGGTCCAGGAGCCGTCGTAGTTCTTGACGTTCTCCAGGCCCAGCAGCTCGCGCAGCGCGAACCAGGTGTGCGAGCTGCGCTCACCGATCCGGCAGTAGGCGATGGTGGGCTTGCTGAAGTCGACGCCCGCCTCCTCGTAGAGGGCGCGCAGCTCCTCGTCGGACTTGAAGGTGCCGTCGTCGTTGGCCGCCTTGGACCACGGGATGCTGCGGGCGGTCGGCACGTGGCCGGCGCGCTGCGCCTGCTCCTGCGGCAGGTGGGCGGGCGCCAGCAGCTTGCCGGAGAACTCGTCGGGCGACCGCACGTCGATCAGGTTGTGCTTGCCGATGGCGTCCACGACCTCGTCGCGGAACGCGCGGATCGACAGATCCTGCTCCTTGGCCCGGTACTCGGTGCGCGGGCGCTCGGGCACCTCGGTGACCAGCTCGCGGGAGTCCAGCTCCCACTTCTTGCGGCCGCCGTCCAGCAGCTTGACCTTCTCGTGGCCGTACAGCTTGAAGTACCAGTACGCGTAGGCCGCGAACCAGTTGTTGTTGCCGCCGTACAGGATGACCAGGTCGTCGTTGGCGATCCCCTTGCGGGACAGCAGCTCCTCGAACCCGGTCTTGTCGACGAAGTCGCGCCGCACCGGGTCCTGCAGCTCGGTCTTCCAGTCGATCTTCACGGCGCCACGGATGTGGCCCTTGTCGTAGGCGGACACGTCCTCGTCCACCTCCACCAGGACCAGGCCCGGGTCGTCGAGGTGGGCCTCCACCCAGTCTGCGTCCACCAGGACGTCGGAGCGGCTCATGCTGGAACCTCCCTGTCGGAGCGGTTGTTGGGAATCACGCGACGGATCAGCAGATACATTTCGCAGCCGAGGCAGAACCCGAACGCCGCGTTCAGGAACGCCGCCCCCAGCGCGAAGGCGGTGGCACCGATGCCGAGCCACTCCGTCCCCAGGGCGTATCCGGCCACTCCCACCGCGGCGAAGACCAGCCCGACGCCCTGCGCGAAGCGCGGCGGGGCCTGGTCCTCGAGCTCGGCGGGCGGCCCGATCCGAGGCCTGACCAGGACCTGGTAGAGGATGCCGTACGGGGAGAACCGCAGGCCGATCAGGGCTCCGATGGCGAACACCACGGCCTGGGCGGCGAGCAGTGCCCAGCTCCCGGTCACCAGCACGAGCACCAGGACGAACGTGGTGATGCCCGCGGCCACACGCTGCCCGCGCGGATCAACCTGCATCAGGGTGCTCCAGGTGCTGAGACGTGGTCCGAGCTGGGGAACTCAGAGGGGCTCTGAAAAAGGGCTCGATGCCTCAGACCATGCGACAGAGCGAGGCGGACACGCGGCAGAAGTCGACCGCGCGACGCTTCGTGAGCATCTGCTCTGTCCAGTAACGCACGAGTTGATGGTAAGCGCTGTCTCGAGAGATGTCACATCTGTCTCGAGCGGCGAGACGGATGTCTTGCCGCAACGACACCTTCCGCCGTGCGGACCGCCGGGGGTCAGTCGATCGCCTCGCCCAGGGCGGCGATCACGTCGGGCTTGCGGGGGGCTCCCGCGGCGCGCCGCACCACCCGCCCGGCGGCGTCCAGGACCAGGACCGTGGGGGTGCGGACGACGCCCGCCCGGCGCACCAGGTCCAGGCGGGACTCGGCGTCGATCTCGATGTGGGCGACGCCGTCGACCATGGCGGCCACCTCCCCCAGGATCCGCCGGGTGGCCCGGCAGGGGGCGCAGAACGCCGTGGAGAACTGCACCAGCGTCGCCCGCTCGCCCAGCTCCGCGCCCAGGTCCGCGGCGGTCAGCCGGTCGCCGTCCAGCACGTCGCCCTTCCCTTCGCGCAGCCGCCCGTCACGGTGCCGGCGCCACAGCCCGAACACCGTCGCCGCCAGCAGCACCACGGCCGCGACCAATGCACCCGTCATCGTGCCGACACAACCCTCCGGCCGCCTTCTTTCTTCCCGCCGGGCGTCCTCCCGCTAGGCGGGGATCCTCAGGAGGGTCTCGCCGTCCTCGGTGACCACCTCGAAGGCCGTGATGTGGTCGCGCCGGAACATCGAGGAGCCGACGTGGGGATAGCTGCGGTAGGCGATCTCCCAGCTGCCCATGGAGTCGCGGCGGCCGTGGCGGTCGACGGCCTCGAGCCGGCAGCGGCTGCCCAGGGGGACGCCCTCGAGGCGGAGTTCGGCCTGGGTGCCGGACTTCTTGGTCCTGACCAGGAGGGTGGCGGAGATGCCCGTCCTGGGATCGGCCGCCGACAGCTCCTCCTCCGGGACCGGGTAGGAGTGCCCGCTGGAGGTGGGGGTCGGCGGCCGGGCGGCCCTGTCGGGGGAGCCTCCGAAGCGGTCACCCAGGAAGCCGCCGAAGAGGGCCAGGACCAGGACGACCACGGCGGCCGCGGCGACCAGCGGGGCCCAGCGGCCCGGACGGTCGAGCCGGCGGAACGGGGTGCGGCGGCGTTCGGCCGCGGCGGCGGCCAGCAGCGGCTCCAGGAGGTCGTCGGGGGGCTCGGCGAGGGCGGCGAGCTGGTCGGGGGCGACCCGGCCGAGCAGGGCGGGCAGGCCGGCCAGGCCGGCCAGCTCGTCGCGGCAGGCCGGGCACTGGGTCAGGTGGGCGTCGACGGCGGAACGTTCGGCGGGGTCGATGGCCCCCAGCACGTACACGCCGAGGGAGAGGCGGACCTCGTCACAGGTCATGGTCATGGCGCCAACCCCCGCTCCTCCAGGGCGAGCCTCAGCGCGCGCAGCGCGTAGTAGGTGCGCGACTTGACGGTGCCGGGCGGGATGCCCAGCACCCGGGCGGCCTCGGCCACCGAACGGCCCCGGTAGTAGGTCTCGAGGATCACCGCGCGGTGCGCCGGGCTCAGGTCGGCCAGGGCCTCGGCGACCGTCCAGGACTCCAGCGCCCGGTCCAGGTCGTCCTCGGCGGGCAGCGGGGCCTGCTCGCTCAGGCCGGTCTCGGGGGGCCGGGACTGCCGGGCGCGGTGGGCGTCGACGGCGAGGTTGCGGGCGACGGTGAACAGCCAGGGGCGGACCGGCCGGCCGGTGAGGGCGTCGGGATGCCGCCAGGCGCGCAGCAGCGTCTCCTGGACGATGTCCTCGGCCTGCTGGCGGTCGCCCTGGGTCAGCCGCAGGGCGTAGCCGAGCAGCGGGCCGCCGTGCTCGGCGTACAGCGCCCGCAGCAGGCGTTCGTCGGCGGTCGGTCCCACGTCGATGACACGTACGCCTTCTCCGTCCGGTTCAGCGGACGCCCGGGGGAATGCTCACAGACCGCCCAGGTGGACGTTCCGTGCGGTGGCGGTCACCCGCAGTCCCTCCGGGGTGACCCGGATGTCGGTGAGGCGGGCGGCGATGGGCAGGCGCTGCACGGGCACGGTCCACGACAGCCGCTGCCGGACCAGGTTGACCGGGATCCGCAGGCCGCCGGTGGCGACGGACCGCGGGACGACCCGCACGCCCTCGGGGGTGGCCTCGACGGAGACCACGGCGGTGCCGTTCACCGGGAGGCCGCCCAGGGTGCCCGACAGCTCGACCTCCAGGTCCTCGCCCTTGGCGCGGATGCCCCTGACCTGGTCGGGGGCGTTCCGCCGCATGAGCTCGTACGGCAGGATCGCCGAGGCCGTCGCGGTGCCCGCCACGACGTTGCTGGTGACGCCGTTCATCAGGTCGCCGAGGGGCGCCCGCAGGTCGCGCATCTCGACCCGGACGTCCTGGACGGTGACGTCGCGCTGGGTGAACTCGCGGATGCCGACCTCGATGCGCCGGTACTCGCCGCCGATCGCCTGGGTGAGGAACGGGACGCCGTGGATGGTGACGTCGGGCCGTTCGGTCAGGTCGTACTGGGCGGCGACCTCGGCGGCGATCCGGTCCTCGGCGATCCGGACGCCGATCCGGTCGGCCGCGACCAGCCCCACGACCAGCACGATCACCAGAGCGACCAGAACCTTGCGCATGTCGATCTCCCTCACGCCCGCGTGCCCGCAAACCCTAGCCGGGCCGGTCGCCGGGCTTCACCTGTTGGACCGCGGCGACCGGCCGGCAGGTTCGCGAACCGGGCGAAAAGGTGTGAGATCAGCCACCCGCGAACGGCGGGAGCACCTCGATGACCGCGCCGTCGCGCAGGGCGACGGAGTCGTGCGGGCGGGTGCCGACGGGAGTCCCGTCGACCAGGAACGAACTGCGCGCCACGACGCGGGCGAACTCCGCGTCCCTCGCCGCACCGGCGCTGTGCAGCGCCTCGGCCAGCGTGGCCGCCTCGTACGGCTCGGACTCCACGCCCGCGGCGGCGCGCGCCGCCGCCCAGTACCTGATCGTGCCCCTGGCCATGTGTTCCAGGATCTCATCCGCGCGACGGCGTGAACCGGACGGACACGGGCCATTGCCCCGTTCGCCGCCTCGGATATGCTCGTCTCGAAGGATCCGGGCGATGAGGCCCCCGGATCCTCTACGTCTTTTATGGGCGGGAGGCGGCCCTTTGAGCAGCTTGCTCTTGCTCACCAACGCGCTGGAGCCCTCCGACGAGGTCCTCCCCGCGCTGGGATTGCTGTTGCACTCGATCCGCGTCGCTCCGGCGGAGGCCTCCGCCCTGATCGACGCCCCTCCGGCCGATGTGGTGCTCGTCGACGCGCGGCGCGACCTGGTGCAGGCCAAGAGCCTGTGCCGGCTGCTGCGCACCACCGGGCTGGACTGCCCGCTGCTGGCGGTGGTCACCGAGGGCGGCCTGGCGGCGCTCAGCCCCGAGTGGGGGCTGGACGACGTGCTGCTGCAGGGCGCGGGCCCGGCCGAGGTGGAGGCCCGGCTGCGGCTGGCGATCGGGCGGGTGGCGGCCGGTGAGGCCGACGACGTGCCCGGCGAGATCCGCAGCGGGGACCTGACCATCGACGAGGCCACCTACACGGCGCGGCTGCGCGGCCGGGTGCTGGACCTGACGTTCAAGGAGTTCGAGCTGCTGAAGTACCTCGCGCAGCACCCGGGCCGGGTGTTCACCCGCGCCCAGTTGCTGCAGGAGGTGTGGGGCTACGACTACTTCGGCGGCACCCGGACCGTGGACGTGCACGTGCGGCGGCTGCGGGCCAAGCTCGGCGCCGAGTACGAGTCGCTGATCGGCACCGTGCGGAACGTGGGCTACCGGTTCGTCCCCGACCACCGGCCGGGCGAGTCGGAGGCCCGGGAGCCGGTCCGCTCCTGATCCGCGGGTTTCCGCGGGACGTTTTTGGAACGCTCCTTTGATCCCGGTGCGTCCGGTTCGCCGGGCCGACTAGGGTGGCCGGCATGGGCGAGCGCGACGTGCGTGACATGACCGCGGCGGACGGCCTGGCCGCGCCGCTGGTGGAGCGGGTCCTCGCGCTGGCGGAGGCCGCCGCCCGGCACGACGGGGTGGCCCCGCTGTCGGAGCAGGCGCTGCTGACCCTGCGCGCCGGGCGTTCCCACGCCCTGGTGCGCCTGGTGGACGAGACCGTGGTCGCCTACGCCCATCTGGATCCCGCCTCGGAGGAGGAGAGCGCCTCCGGGGAACTGGTCGTTCACCCCGGGCACCGCCGCCGCGGGCACGGCCGGGCGCTGCTGCGGGCGCTGCGGCGGGAGGCCGGCGGCCCGCTGCGGGTGTGGGCGCACGGCGACCTTCCCGCCGCCGCCGCGCTGGCCGAGGCGGAGGGCCTGACGAGGGTACGGGTCCTGCTGCAGATGCGGCGGCCGTTCGACGGCGTTCCGCTGCCCGAGGTGAGGCTCCCCGACGAGGTGCGGATCCGCACCTTCGAGGTCGGCCGGGACGAGGAGTCCTGGCTGCGGGTGAACGGCCGGGCGTTCGCCGACCATCCCGAGCAGGGCGCCTGGACGATCGAGGACGTGCGCGCCCGCCAGGCCGAGCCGTGGTTCGACCCGGCGGGACTGTTCCTGGCCGAACGGGACGGCCGGGTGATCGGCTTCCACTGGACCAAGGTGCACCCCGAACCGGTCGGCGAGGTGTACGTGGTGGGCGTGGACCCCGACGCCCAGGGCCTGGGGCTGGGCCGGACCCTCACCCTGGTCGGCCTGCACCACCTGCGGGAACGCGGGCTCCCGGCGGTGATGCTGTACGTCGACGAGGCCAACCGCCCGGCGGTCCGGCTCTACGAGTCGCTGGGCTTCGCCCGGCACGCCGTCGACGTCATGTACGGCACCCGCTGACCCGGGCCCCGCGAAGCGCAGGCCGGGCGTCCCGCCGCGCGCTCGCCTGACCTGCGGGGCGTCCCGCTGTGCGGTCTCCCAGACTTTTCACCCGCTGTGGTTGATCACGGTGACCAGCGGTGTTAACCGAGCATCCATCAGGAATCGACCCAACCTTCCCGGTGGTGCCCAATCCAGTTCACTCCTCGTTCACCTGGATCAGGGTGGCTATACACCTGGCCTGCCTAGCGTCGCCTGCGACGGTGATCCCAACGCCTCCTACGACTACGGGGATCCACCGCACGACGACCTAGAGGAGAATCCCCGGTGAAGAACGGCTCTCGGCTCGCCGCGCTCGGCGGCGTGTTCGTCGCGGGCGCGCTCGCGCTGTCCGCGTGCGGCTCCGACAACAACACGGGCGGCACCAGCGCCTCGAACGCGCCCAGCAACGTGGACTGCGTCAAGGGGACGGTGAACGCGGCCGGCGCCAGCTCACAGAAGAACGCCATCGAGGAGTGGAAGAAGCTGTACGCGCAGGCCTGCGCGGGCGCCACCCTCAACTACAACCCGGCCGGCTCCGGGGCCGGCATCCAGGCGTTCACCGCCGGGCAGGTGGCCTTCGCGGGCTCGGACTCCGCGCTGGACCCCGACGAGGCCGCCAAGGCGCAGCAGCGCTGCCAGGGCAACCCGGCTTGGAACCTTCCCATGGTGGTCGGCCCGGTCGCGGTGATCTACAACCTGCAGGGCGTGGACGGCCTGCAGCTCAAGCCCGCCACCCTGGCCGCGATCTTCGCCGGCAAGATCACCAAGTGGAACGACCCGAAGATCGCCGCGGACAACCCGGACGCGCAGCTCCCGGCCACCGACATCAAGCCGATCCACCGCGCCGACGAGTCCGGCACCACCGAGAACTTCACCGAGTACCTCGGTGCGGTCGCCAAGGACGAGTGGAAGTGGGAGGCCGAGAAGAAGTGGCCGACCGAGGCCGGCGGCCAGGGCGCGCCCAAGTCCGACGGCGTGGTGACCGTCCTCAAGCAGACCCAGGGCGGCATCTCCTACGTCGAGATGTCCTTCGCCAAGAAGAACAGCCTGCAGACCGCCAAGATCCAGAACGGCGCGGGTGAGTTCGTCGACGTCTCCGAGCAGAGCGTGGGCAACGCCCTGGACGGCGCCAAGCAGGTCGGCCAGGGCAACGACCTGGCGCTGGAGCTGGACTACAACGCCAAGACCCCGGGCGCCTACCCGATCTTCCTGGTCACCTACGAGGTCGTGTGCTCCAAGGGCCTGCCGGCCGAGCAGGCCGAGTTCGTCAAGGCCTTCCTGAAGTACACCGCCAGCGAGGACGGCCAGAAGGTGCTCTCCAACGTCGGATACGCCCCGCTGTCGCCGGGCCTGGCCGCCAAGGTCCGCACCGCCGTCGAGGCGCTGTCCTGACCGACGCCAGAACCGCCGCAGCAAGCCCCGCCACCGGCCGCACCGGTGGCGGGGCCGCTGTGGGTTCTGCACCCGGCACCTGAGAAGGAGATGAACACGTGACCAGCGAGATCGACGTAGGCTCCCGGGCCGGCGTCAAGGGCGGCGGCGACATCGCCGGACGCCGGATCGGCACCGGCCGGCGCGGCGACCAGGTCTTCGCGCTGTCCGCCCGCGCCTCGGGCATCCTGCTGCTGGCCATCATGGCCGCCATCGGGGTGTTCCTGGTCTGGCGGGCCATCCCCGCGCTGCAGGCCAACGAGGCCAACTTCCTGACCGAGGAGGAATGGAACCCGAACGCGACCCCGCCGGTCTTCGGCATCGCCCAGCTGGCGTTCGGCACCCTGATGTCGTCGTTCCTGGCGCTGCTGATGGCCACCCCGGTGGCGATCGGGATCGCGCTGTTCATCTCCTTCTACGCGCCCCGCCGGCTGGCCGCCGGGCTCGGCTACCTGGTCGACCTGCTGGCCGCGGTGCCGAGCATCGTGTACGGGCTGTGGGGCCTGCACTACTTCAACACCAAGATGGACGACGTCGGGCGGTTCCTGAACGAGTACTTCGGCTGGATCCCGCTGTTCGGCGGGGACAGCGTGGGCGGCCGGTCGCTGCTGACCGCCTCGGTGATCCTGGCGATCATGATCCTGCCGATCATCTCCTCGATCACCCGCGAGGTGTTCCTGCAGGTGCCCAACGCCAACGTGGAGGCCGCCCTGGCGCTGGGCGCCACCCGCTGGGAGGTCATCAAGCTGGCGGTGCTGCCGTTCGGCCGGTCCGGCATGATCAGCGCCGCGATGCTGGGCCTGGGCCGGGCGCTCGGCGAGACCATCGCGGTCGCCATGGTGCTGTCCACCGCGGCCGGGATCAGCATCCACATCCTCAAGGACGGCGGCAACACCATCGCCGCCAACATCGCCAACAGCTTCGCCGAGGCCGGCGAGACCGGCCGGGGCGCGCTGATCGCCTCCGGCCTGGTGCTGTTCGTGATCACCCTGGTCGTCAACATGACCGCCCGCGCGATCGTGGCCCGGCGTAAGGAGTTCGTGTGAGCGTCGTGACCGTCAAGGGCGACAGGGCGCCGGCCGGCGGCGCGCTGCCCCGGATCTCCCCCCGCCGGCGGGTCGCCGACAAGGTCGTGCAGGCGCTGGTCTACGTGGCGTTCGTGATCGCGATCGTGCCGCTGGTGTCGGTGCTGTGGATGGTGATCACCCGGGGCCTGGAACGGCTGGACATGACGTTCCTGACGTTCTCGATGAACGGGCTGTCCAGCGGCGACGAGGGCGGCGGCGCCAACCACGCCATCGTCGGCACCCTGCAGCAGGTCGGGCTGACCTCCGCGATGGCGGTGCCGCTGGGCATCCTGACCGCCGTCTACCTGGTCGAGTACGGCGGGGCCAGCCGGCTGGCCAGGGTCATCACCTTCTTCGTGGACGTGATGACCGGCATCCCGTCGATCGTGGCGGGCCTGTTCGTGCTGGCGTTCTGGCTGCTGGCGCTGGGCTTCGACTACTCCGGCTTCGCCGGGTCGCTGGCGCTGGCCATCCTGATGCTGCCGACCGTGGTGCGGGCCACCGAGGAGATGCTCAAACTGGTCCCCAACGACCTGCGCGAGGCGTCCTACGCGCTGGGCGTGCCGCGCTGGCGGACCATCTGCTTCGTGGTGCTGCCGACCGCGCTGACCGGCATCGTCACCGGGGTGATGCTGGCGGTGGCGCGGGTGATGGGCGAGACCGCCCCGCTGCTGCTGCTGATCTTCATCACCGACGCGATCAACTCCAACCCCTTCGAGGGGCCGCAGGGCTCGCTGCCGACGTTCATCTGGTACCAGGCCGGCGACCCCAACCCGCAGGCCATCGAGCGGGCCTGGGCCGCCGCGCTCACCCTGATCCTGATCATCATGCTGCTCAACCTGGGTGCGCGGCTGCTGTCCCGGCTCCGCAAGCCCGTGTCCCGATAGGAGTCGACCCCCATGGCCAAGCGCATCGAAGTCTCCGGGCTGCACGCCTACTACGGCCAGGTCCACGCCATCGAGGACATCTCGATGACGATCGAGCCCCGGTCGGTCACCGCGTTCATCGGGCCCTCCGGCTGCGGCAAGTCCACGTTCCTGCGCACCCTGAACCGGATGCACGAGGTGATCCCGGGCGCCCGCGTCGAGGGCAAGGTGATGCTGGACGACGAGGACCTGTACGGGCCGGGGGTGGACCCGGTGGCGGTCCGCCGGGTGGTGGGCATGGTGTTCCAGCGGCCCAACCCGTTCCCCACCATGTCGATCTACGACAACGTGGCCGCCGGGCTGAAGCTGAACGGCATCCGCCGCAAGTCCCAGCTCGACGAGATCGTGGAGCGGTCGCTGCGGGGCGCCAACCTGTGGAACGAGGTCAAGGACCGGCTGAACCGCCCCGGCGCCGGCCTGTCCGGCGGTCAGCAGCAGCGGCTGTGCATCGCCCGGGCCATCGCGGTCGAGCCCCAGGTCCTGCTGATGGACGAGCCCTGCTCGGCCCTGGACCCGATCTCCACGCTGGCGATCGAGGACCTGATCGCCGAGCTGAAGAGCCAGTACACCATCGTGATCGTGACCCACAACATGCAGCAGGCCGCCCGGGTCAGCGACCGCACCGCGTTCTTCAACATCGCCGGCACCGGCAAGCCCGGCAAGCTCATCGAGATCGACGACACCAGCAAGATCTTCACCAACCCGTCCGAGAAGGCCACCGAGGACTACATCACCGGAAGGTTCGGGTAGGCAGGAGGAAGTGATCGGGGCCTGGCCGCACCATGCGGCCAGGCCCCGATCGTTGGAGCGCCGGACGGCCTCAGACTCTGCACCCGAAGGCACCGAAGGCCACCGCGAGCGGGCCCGCGTGGTCGTGAGGAGGAGCGGGGCAAGATCACGAGGAACGAGCGATCTTGCCCCGCGACGACGAACGGCCGCGCGTTCAAAGGCCCGCGAGCCGCCGCGCCGGAGGCGCGGCCATAAGTCACGCGCCGAACAGGTGGACGGTCCAGTAGACGACGGCGGCGACCAGGGCGGCCATGGGCATGGTGAGGACCCAGGCCATCACAATGTTGCCGGCCACGCCCCAGCGGACCGCGGACAGGCGCTTGGTGGCGCCGACGCCCATGATGCAGGACGTGATCGTGTGGGTGGTCGAGATTGGAGCGTGCCAGACGTATGCGGCCAGGTAGAGGATGGACGACGCGGTGGCCTCGGCGGCGAAGCCCTTGGGCGGGTCCAGCTCGATCACCCGGCGGCCCAGGGTGCGCATGATCCGCCAGCCGCCGGCGTAGGTGCCGGCCGCCAGCGCGCCCGCACAGGCCAGCACCACCCACAGCGGGACGGTCTCGCCGTCCGAGTAGCCGGTGGTGACCAGCGCCAGCACGATGATGCCCATGGTCTTCTGGGCGTCCTGCAGGCCGTGGCCGAGCGCCATCGACGCGGCCGACAGCGACTGGGCGATCCGGAACCGGCGGCCCACCCGGCCCGGATGGGCCCGGCGGAACATCCACAGGATGGCCACCATCACCAGGTACGCCAGGCAGAAGCCGGTGACCGGGGAGACCACCATCGGGATGGCGACCTTCTCCACGACGGTGCTCCAGCTCACCGTGGACGCCGAGGCCAGGCCCGCGCCCACCACGCCGCCGATCAGGGCGTGCGAGGACGAGGAGGGCAGCCCGAAGTACCAGGTGATCATGTTCCAGGTGATGGCGCCGAGCACCCCCGCGGCCACCACGGTCAGGCCGTGCAGCCCGGTCGGCGGCGTGATCACGTCGCTGACCGTCTTGGCGACCTCCACCCCGAGCAGCGCGCCCAGCAGGTTCATCAGCGCGGCCATCACCAGCGCCGCGCGCGGCGTCAGCGCCCGGGTGGACACCGAGGTCGCGATGGCGTTGGCGGCGTCGTGGAACCCGTTGGTGTAGTCGAAGCCCAGCGCGATCACGATGACCAGCACCAGCACGGCCATCTGCTGGTCGGCGCGCAGCCCGATGGCGCCGGCCACCACCACCGCCAGGACCAGGGCCAGCAGCCCCAGCCAGGCCGTCCGCGAGACCCGGGAGGCCTGCTCGCTCAGCGGCGGCGGCTCCGGGCTCGGCGGCGTCGGCGTCAGCACCGCGCCGCGCTCGTCGCGTTCGCTCACGGCCGTGCCTCCCGGGTCGCGGCACGGACCGTCCGGTGCGCGGCCGTCATGATTCCTTGACCGCGATCGCCTCGACGGTGTTGGCCACGTGCTCGAACGCGTCCGCGGCCTCCTCCAGCCGGTCGATCACGCCCTTGAGCTTCATCACCGTCAGCGCGTCGTAGGTCCCGCCGAACAGGTGCGCCAGGAGCCGCCGGTAGATCTGGTCCCCCTGGTTCTCCAGGCGGTTGATCTCGATCCAGTACTCGTTCAGCTCCTTCATGGACCGCAGCCGGGGCATCGCCTCGGCGGTCAGCTCGGCGGCCCGTTCGAGGACCTCGACCTGCTGGACGATCTCCTTGGGAAGCTGCTCGATCTTGTACAGCACGACGAGGTCGGCGGCCTCCTCCATCTCGTCCATCACGTCGTCGAGGCGGACGGCCAGCGTGTGGATGTCCTCCCGGTCGAACGGGGTGATGAAGGTTTCGTTCAACCGGTGCACGATCGCATGAGTCGCCTCGTCGCACGCGTGCTCGCACGCGCGCAGCTTCTCCGCGATGGCTTCCCGGTCGGCGCCGTCGCTGATGAGCTCCACGAGCAGTCTGGCCCCTGTGACCAGGTTGTTCGCGGAGTCCGCGAACATGTCGTAGAAGCTGTCCTCACGCGGCGTGAGACGCAGTCGCACGTCATACTCCTGAAGTGCCGGAACGATCCGCAGAGATCGTAGGCGTTACCAGCCCGAAAAAGAACCTTCCCCCCTTGTTCTCCCGGGTGTACCCAGCTTCTCACCCACAGGGCTGCCCTCGTCCACAGCGGGCACACGTCGATGCGGCCTATGCCCGCAGGGCCCGTACATGGGGCCGTATGCCCCTTCCGCGGGCTCTCACGCGGGGGTCCGGTCCACCGGGCGTCATGATCGCGCAGGCGTCCGGCCGACGGGACCGTGAGATTGCTTACACAACCCCGTCTACGCTGCGGGAACACCGCCGGGGGAGGTCCGGGCGGGATGAGGAACGGCCGGGGCGCGCCCGGGCTCCCGGATGCGCGCCCCGGCCGTTCCGGGACGGATCACTACTGTGGCGTCAGCTCGCGACGACCGGTCTCATCCTCCGAACGGACTCCGAGCACCATGTCGATCTCGTCGATGGTCAGCGGCCGCTCGGCCGCCGCCACCGCGCTCAGGATCTCGGAGTACAGCTCGATCTCGTCCAGCGCGACACGGTCGTGGACGCGCAGATCGATCTGCTGGCGCACCGCGTCCACCTCCTGGGGGCGTCCCCGCGTGCGCGGGGAGCTGAGCTCGTTCGTTCCCACACCCGTCACCGAGGCTACGCGGGAACGCGGGACGGCACATGACCCAAGAGGACCATTCGTCGGCCACCCTTAAGAAGGGTCCGCACCGCCGCGGGCGGGTGGTGCCGGATCCCCCGACCGGGCCCTACCGCTCCCGGTGGAAGTCCCCCAGGATCTGCTCCAGCGGGGATTCGGGCAGGTCGCGGGCGGTCAGCCGGGCCACCGTGGCGGCGTTGACGTCGGCTCCGGCCAGCCGGGCGGCCTGGCGGGCCACCGTCTGCTCGAACATCTGGCGCGCCGTCCGGGCGTAGGCGAAGTCCGGGTTCTCGCGCATCCGGGCGAACCGCGCCAGCAGTTCGACCCGCAGCTCCTCGTCCAGCAGGTACAGGTCGCGTTCGGCGTAGCCCTGGAACAGCCGGACCAGCTGCCGGTCGTCGAGCCCGGTGAACTCCAGGGTGCGGCCGAACCTGGCCTTGAACGCCGGGTTCCCGGCCAGGAAGCCCGCCATCTCCGCCGCCGGGCTGGTGCAGATCATCAGGAACCGGTCGGCGCGCTCGTCCAGGTGCCGCAGCAGCTCGTGCACCACCTGCGGGGAGCGGTCCAGCCGGTACGCCTCCTGGACCAGCAGCACCCCGCCCATCGCCTGGTCGACCATCCCGGCCACCCGGGTCTCGGTGTCGAGGGCGTCGCGGCCCGCCAGGTGGACGGGACGGCAGGCCACCACATGGCCGGAGTCCAGCAGGCCGAGCGCCGCGTAGACGCCGCCCACCAGCCCGGCCACCGTGCTCTTGCCGGTGCCGGGCGGGCCGAGGAACAGCAGATGCCGGTCCCGGCGGGCGGTGGGGACGCCGTGCCGGGCCCGTTCGGCCTCGATCTCGGCGTCGGCGACCAGCTCCTCGACGGCGGCCTTCACCTCCTCCAGGCCCATCAGGGCGTCGAGCTGGGCGAGGTAGCCGTCGATGTCGCCGGGCGGGCGCAGCGCCGGCTCGATGGCCTCGGCGACGCCGGAGAAGTCCTGGGCGGCCAGCACCAGCCGGTGCTGCGCGGCGCCGGCCCGGTCCAGATGCCGCTGGCAGGCCTGGTCCAGGTACGCCTCCACCAGCCGGGCGCCGGTCAGGTCGCCGGGGCCGCGCAGGCGTTCCAGGTCCTGCTCGGCGACCGCCAGCGCGTCGGGGCCCAGGGTGACCCGGCGCTCCTCGGCCAGCAGGTACAGCAGGGTCATCCGGTTCTCCAGCCGGCCGAAGTCCGGCAGCCGGTACGTCCGGAAGATCTCCAGCAGCCGGGGATGGTCCTGCTGGAGGCGCTTGAAGTGGCGCGGCTCGCAGGTGGCGATCAGCGTGGTCCGGCCGGGACGGCCGCGCACCGACCGCACCACCCGGACCATGGCCTCGGGGTCGGCGGACTCCAGCAGCGCCGCGTCCAGCCGTTCGAACAGCAGGGTCGGGCCGCCCGGCTCCAGCACCGCGGCCAGCCCCTCGGGCGGCGCGCCGCGCACGTCGGCGGCGTCGGCGGTGCGGATCGCGGCGTCCCCGATCCCGGCCTCGGCCAGGGTGAGCGCGATCAGCCGGGCCAGCCGGCGCTGCCCGGTGTGCGGGCCGCCGACCAGCAGGATGCTGGGCGGGGTGCCCGCGGAGGGCCGGCCGTCGACCCGGGTCGCCTCCACGTCCTGCACGGCCCCCGAGGACCAGGCCGGATGGTCGCGGACCTCGTCGAGCAGGGCGGTGACGTCCTCCTCGCCGGACACGAACGCGATGCCGTACCGCTCCACGACCCGGCGGCGGTCCGGGCGGTCCTCGGGCGGGTCGATCTGGTCGACCGGCCGGGCGGGCATCGGCGGGGCCTCGCTGAGGAACTCGAAGTCCCCGATCATCGTCTCGGACATGATCCGGGTCCCCGAGCCGGCCCCGGCGGAAGCGGCGGGCGCGGGCGGCACCGGCGGCCCGTGCGCGGGTGCGGGGGCGGCGTCGTCGCCGACGTCCTCCTGGCGCAGGATCCTGGTGCGCGGCGGCCCCGCCGCGGCGGACGGGGCGGCGAGCTCCCGTCCGCCGTCGATCCTGGTGGCCAGGGGGTCCAGGGAACCGGCGTCCGGTACGGCGCTCCCCCGGCCGGGCTCGTTCGCTCCGGGCTGCGGGCCGTGCGCGGCCATGCGGGGTCCGTCCGGCCGGTCGGGCGGCTGCCGGTGTCCCGGGTCGGGCGGAGGCCGGTTGTCCCCGCCGGGCGGAGGCGGCGGAGGCTGCTCGTATCCCTGCGGTCCTTGTGGCCCCTGCGGCTGGTTCCACTGCTGGGGCTGCGGCTGGGCCGGCCGGCCGGGCGAGAAGCCCAGTTGCGTGTAGGGAACGACGAACCCGTCGCCCTGCTCCTCCTCGTCCTCTCCCGGGCTCTGGAGCGGCTCCGGCGGAGCGATCTGCCCCGGCGCACCCGGCCCGCCGGGAACGCCGGGCTGCTCGGGGGCGGCCCCGGGCACACCGGGCCGGCCGAAGGGCTGACCCGGGCCGGCACCGGGAACGCCCGGCTGCCCGAACCCCTGGTCCGCATCCGGCTGCCCCGGGCCCGCGGCGGGCGTACCCGGCGGGCCGTACGGCTGGGCGGACTCCGGCTGGACGGGGACCTGGACGAACGGCCGGCCCGGTTCGGGCTGGTGGCCGGGGACGCCGGGGGTGGCGAAACCGCCCGGGGCGGCGGCGGGGGCGCCCGGTGCGGGCTGCCCCGGCTGGCCCGGGGTCTGCAGGGGCGGCGCCGCCCCCGGCGGCGGGGTCATCGGGGCGGCCGTGCCCGCGGCGCGCGCCCGGGTGCGGCCGATGATCTCGGCGAGGATCGCGGTGGGCACGGGGAAGCCGCGGGGCCGGGCCGGGATGCCCGCCAGCCGGCACCAGGCCAGGTCGGCGGCGTAGGCGGCGCCCAGCAGCGGCTCGGGACCGTCGGAGGCGGCGCCCTTGAGATTGCCGCGCAGCGGCTCGGGGAGCCGGGCGTCCTGCGGCCACAGGCGGCGCAGCGGGTGCCCGGGCTGCCCGTGCACGGCCTGGACGGTGTAGCGGATCTCCGGGTCCAGCCACGGCACCACCTTGCCCGCGACGTCCTGCCGTACCTTGGCCAGGTCGGCGGCCATCATCGCGGCGGCCACCAGCCGCGGCTCGATGTAGCCGGGGTCGGCGGGGTCCCCGGCGATGGGGGTGACCGCCTCGGCCAGTTCGTAGAAGGCGTGCCGGACGTTGTCGCCCGGGGAGCTCTCCTGGCGCAGCGCGGGGGCCAGGTTCGGCGGGCAGCGGGTCAGCCACTGCTGGACGATGGCCTGGTCGCCGTACGAGAGGGCGCCGTAGTCGACCTGCGGGTTGGCCAGCGTGGTGCCCAGGACGCCCATCAGCGCGTCGGCGCGGGCCTGGAACCTCGGGTCGTCGCGCAGCGCGCTGGCCGTCGCCCACATGGTCCGCAGCACCGACACGGCCGCGTCCACCCGCCCGGCGCGCAGCCGTTCGGAGTACAGGGCGACCACCGCCTCCAGCGGCGGCGGGGTGAGCCAGCGCGGCCCGTCCACGGCCGGCAGCGGCTTGACCCGGTACGGCGTCCACAGCTCCAGCAGTTGCGCGTCGAGCCCGGAGTCGAAGACCGGCGCGGCCGCGCACCACAGCATCACGCCCCAGGTGACCGCGACCGTGCCGGGCGTCTCCTGGGTGAACAGCGACCACCAGTGCGGATAGTCGGGGGCGGGCAGCGCCGCCGCCTGCTCGATGGTGGCCCGCATCCGCGCGGTCACGTCCGGGGAGATGGCGCGGCCCACGAACGGCAGCGGCGCGGGCGCCCGGTAGGCGAAGTCCGGGCCGGCGGGCAGCACGTGCGGCGGCAGTTCGGGGAGCCGCCCGGCGTGCTGGGCGGGCCGCGCCGACATGCGGGTGGCGGGGGCCTGCGGGGGCGGGCACAGGTACCACTGGCCGTCGGACGGGTGCATCCGATACCAGCGGGCCCACGCGCCGAACACCCACCAGGTGCCGTCGGGCAGCACGAGCATGCGCCCCGCGATCGCATGCTGCCGCTGCTGCGGCGGCGCCGACGGCCACCAGCCGGCGGACACCATCGCTCTCGTGTCGTGCTCAGCCGCCGTGAACGGATCCTGCCCCATCGGGGGTGCCGCCGGACCCTGCCCTATCGGGGGCGGAGCCCCGTATCCCGGTCCCCACACCACGAGGTCATGGTAGTTCCGCCGCGACCCCGGGCACCTCCCGCATATCGCCGCGGAACGTCACCGACCGGCCCCGTGCCGGTCAGAGCACCGCGAAAGGGCACCGCGAGAGGGCGCGGCGATCAGCCGCCGGAGTTCCAGGACGCGGCGGTGCGGTGGTGTTCGGCCTTGCGGACGTAGACCTGCCAGGTGTGCTCCAGCACCAGGCGGTCGTCGTCGTTCAACTCCCGGACGATCTTGCCGGGGACCCCGGCGACCAGCACCCCGGAGGGGATCCGCTTGCCGGGCGCGACCAGCGCGCCCGCCGCGACCAGGGTGCCGGCGCCGATCCGGGCGCCGTTCAGCACGATCGCGCCGATGCCGATCAGCGAGCCGGTCTCCACGTGCGCGCCGTGCACCATCGCCTTGTGGCCCAGGCTGACGCGGTCCTCCAGGATCGCGGGCATCCCCGGGTCGGCGTGCAGGCAGCACAGGTCCTGGATGTTGCACTCGTCGCCGACGACGATCTCCTCGTCGTCGCCGCGCAGCACGGACCCGTACCAGACGTTGGCGGACCGGCCCAGCGTCACCTTGCCGACGACCACCGCGCCGGGCGCGATCCACGCCTGGGGGTGGATGTTCGGCTCATCGGATCCCAGCGACCCCACGTAGCTCATCTGGCTCATGACGGCGATCGTACGGAAGGCGGCCGTTCCCCCGTCGCGCGAGCCCCGCCGCCCGCGGCCGCGCCGGGCGGTGCGCGTCCCGTGGACAGGGTGCGGATGGGGACGGCAGCGCAACGACGCACCGCGGGCGCGACGGGGCCCGCGTATAGGAAGACGTCACCCGCGCACGGCCGGGTTGCGTGCCCGGCCGTCACGCTCCGGGATGAGGAAATCGCAGCGAGAACGGGCATTCCGGTTGCGCGCGCGGGGTGGTCGGGGCAAGAGTCGACTCTTGACGTCTGTGTGCTACTACAGAGGTTCCTGAGCGGGACCCACCCCGCCCGCCGATCGTCGACTCCGACCCCCTTGACGGGGCACGCCCCGCCAACGACCCCCTTAGGCTCATGAGCAACGAAGCTGAAATCCTGCCGAATCTCCTCAAACAGGACGAGGAGTTCGAGATCGTGATGCGCGGCTACAACCGCCGCCAGGTGGAGGACCGCCTGCGCGATCTCAAGACCAAGTACCAGAACCAGATCCGTGACCTGGAGGCCCGGCTGGCCCGCGCGCTCGACGACGTCGAGCGGACCCGGCGGGAGATGGCGGAGCTGCGCGAGGCCCGCAAGCCCACCGGCGACGACCTGAGCGAACGGCTCCGCCAGATCATCAACCTGGCCGAGGACGAGGCGCGCGACAAGGTGGCCGAGGCCGAGGCCAGGGGCGAGCAGATCCGCAGGGAGGCCGAGGCCGAGTCGCGGCGGATCGTCGACGAGGCCCGCCAGGCGGCCGACCGGGACGTGGCCGAGGCCAAGGACAAGGCCGGACAGGTGCTGGGCACCGCCAAGCAGGAGGCCGAGGCGATCCTGTCGGCGGCCAAGGCCGAGGCCGAGCAGACCGTCTCCACCGCCCGGCTGGAGGCCGAGCGCACGCTGACCACGGCCGAGCGCCGGGCCAGCGTGATCAACGAGGGCGCCACCCAGCGGCTGGAGAAGCTCACCCGCAACCACACCCAGGCGCTGCAGCGGCTCACCGAGATCAGCGAGACGCTGACCGGGCTGCTGCGCGCCGAGAACGAGGCGGGCCCGCTGGAGAAGATGGTCGACGACGCGGTCGGCCAGCTCGCCGCGCCGCGCAAGCAGCCCGCTCCGGCCGCCCAGTCCGCGCAGTCCGCCCAGCCCGCCCCGGCCGCGCCCGCCAAGCCGAAGCCGGCCCCGACGCCCAAGCACGCCGTGGCCGCCGCGCCGCCCGCGCCCGCCGCGCCCGCCGAGCCCGCGCCGCCGGTGGCCGCCGAACCCGCGCCCGCACCCGCTCCGGCGGCCGCGCCCGCGCCCGCGGCCAAGCCCGCCCCCGCGGTGCCGCCGCCGGCCAACGCGCTGGACGACAAGATCGTCCTGGACGACCTCGACGAGCTGGAGGGCCCCGCCCGGCCGCTGCCCGGCCAGGCGCCGTCCGCCCCGGCGGCCGACGCCTGACCCGGGCCACCGGTCGGACCGGGAGTCGGGGCTCCGCGACCGGGGCCCGCCGCATCGTGCGGCGGGCCCCGGTCGTGTTCGTTGACTAGGCTTTGCCCGTGACCTCCGAGAGCAACGGCCGTGGCACGGTGCGGCCGATCCGCCGGCTGGGCGATCCGGTGCTGCGCACCTCCTGCGATCCGGTACGCGAGTTCGACGCCGCCCTGGAACGCCTCATCGACGACATGTTCGCCACCATGTACGCCGCCGAGGGCGTGGGCCTGGCCGCCAACCAGATCGGGGTGTCCCGCCAGATCTTCGTGTACGACTGCGAGGACGACCAGGGGCGCCGCCACGTGGGTCACGTGGTCAACCCCGTCCTGGTCGCCGAGGACGGCGACGTCGTCACCGACAACGAGGGCTGCCTGTCCGTACCCGGCCTGTACTTCCCCACCCCCCGCTACGAGCACGCGGTGGTGGAGGGCGTCGACCTCAAGGGCTCCCCCGTACGCATCGAGGGCACCGGCTACTTCGCCCGCTGCCTCCAGCACGAGACCTACCACCTGCGCGGCGGCGTCTACATCGACGTCCTCAAGGGCGACACCCGCCGCGAGGCCATGCGCGCCGTCCGCGCTCTTTCTTAGTGTGGGGGGGCGACCCCCCACACCCCCCGCACGCGGATCCGGGCATCCTCGCCGCCCCGGCTCCGCTCGCCTGGGGGCTCGCTGCGCCGTGGTCGGCTGCGGTGCCCGGACCGCGCTCAGTCGGCCGAAGCTCCGCCTGGAGGCTCCGCTCCGGCCGACTGAGGGCTGGGTTGGTCTGGGGTTGCCGTGGAAGTCCTGGGGGCTCCGCCCCCAGACCCCCGGCTGGATCATCGGGCGCCGGCGCGTGGGGCACGGGGTTCCACTTCGATCGGCTGCAGGAGCGTCGGGTGCACTGGGACTCGGGCTCGGTGCGCCTGGGGCGATCTTCGAGGTGTTGTGCGTCTGGGGTGCTTGTCCGGCGAGTGGAAATGCGTTCTGACCTGCGCGGCGAGGCGGGTCGGTTGCCGGTGTTCGTCCCGTTCAGTCCCAGCGGGTGGAGCGGGAGCGTTTGAGTTCGCTGCGGTGGCGCTTGTTCTGGAGGCGGCGTTCGTGGACGCGGCGGCTCGGTTTGGTGGGGCGGCGCGGCTTGGGGGGCGGGGCGGTGGCCTCGTGCAGGAGCATGGCGAGGCGTTCGCGGGCGGCGTCGCGGTTGCGCTGTTGGGAACGGTGCTCCTCGGCGCGGATGGTGAGGACGCCTCCGGTGAGGCGGCCCGCCAGGCGTTCCAGGGCGCGGCGCCTGTAGGACTCGGGCAGGGACGGGGAGCCGGCGACGTCGAAGGACAGTTCGGCGGCGGTGGCGCTGGTGTTGACGTGCTGCCCGCCGGGGCCCGAGGAACGGGAGAAACGCCAGCGGAGCTCGGACTCCGGGATGGTGACCGAGCCGCGGACGCGGATGGTGACGGGCATGGCCCGATTATCCCCGTCCGGTCTGGATCATGTCGCCCGGTTTTCGGCGGGGGCCGACTGGCGGCTAAGCAAGTGGTTACTTACACTCGGGGCATGAGCGACGGGCTGTTCCATGACGACGACATCATCCGCAGGGTCACCCAGGAGGGGCTGCTGATCGCGGCGGGCGGGGTCGCCTCGCTGCTGCAGACCTCCCATCCCAAGGTCGCGCAGGGGGTGCACGACCACAGCTACACCTTCGACGATCCCATGGCGCGGCTGCGCAACACCATGGGCTGGGTCTACACGGTGGTGTTCGGCAGCCGTAAGGAGGCCGAGCAGATCAGCGCCATCGTCACCCGGATGCACGACAAGGTGGTCGGGCCCGACTACGAGGCCAACGACCCCGAGCTGCAGGTCTGGGTGGCCGCCACGCTGTTCGCGGTGGCGGCGCAGGCGTACCAGATGCTGTTCCGGCGCCGGTTCACCGAGGCCGAGCTGGAGGAGTACTACCAGCAGTCCAAGATCTACGCGACGATCCTCGGCTGCCCCGAGGAGCGGATGCCGGCCACCTACCGGGACTTCCGCGAGTACTACGCGCACATGGTCGGCACCCTGCGGATCAACGACGCCTCCCGGTACATCGCCGACGGGGTGCTGCACCCCACGAACCTGCCGCTGGTCATGCGGCCCGGCCTGGTCCCGATCCGGCTCATCACCTACGGGCTGATGCCGCCGGCGATCCGCGAGCAGTACGGCTGGAGGTACGGCAGGCTCCGCGAGATCCAGTTCCACCTGCTGATGATGGTGCTGTCGCTGGTCTACCCGCGGCTGCCCGAGCGGATCCGCACCCTGCCCCGGGCGATCTACCTGTACCAGACCCGCAAGATGCTCAGCAGGCGGGCGGGCGGCGGGCCGCGGCTGAAGGTCCGTTCCACCGCGGCCTGACCCCGCGCGCACGGGCGCCCCGCCCGCCTCCGGAGGGCGGACGGGGCGTCGCCGGTCACGGAGGTCAGGCCAGGAGCCGGTTCGCGACCTTCATCGCGTCGTTGACCGGGATCGCGAACCCGACCCCGATGCTGCCGCCGCCCTGGCCGGCGGTGGCGATGGCGGTGGTGATCCCGATCACCTGACCGGCCGCGTTGACCAGCGGGCCGCCGGAGTTGCCGGGGTTGATGGCCGCGTCGGTCTGGATGGCGTTCTCGATGGTCGTGGCCGCCTCCCGCCGTACGCCCTGCCCGAGCCCCGGCGGCACGTCCGGCCGGTTCCGGCTCTCCTGCACCGTACGGCCCAGCGCGCTGACGATCCCCGAGGTGACGGAGCCGTCCAGGCCCAGCGGGCTGCCCACCGCCAGCACCGGGTCGCCGACCACCAGCGAGTCGCTGTCGCCGATGGAGGCGGCCTTCAGCCCCGACACCCCCCGCGCCCTGATCACCGCGACGTCCTGGGAGTCACCGGTCCCCAGCACGTCCGCCGCCGCGGTCCTGCCGTCGCTGAACCGCACCCGCACCTGCGACGCCCCCTCCACCACGTGCGCGTTGGTGAGGATCGTCCCGTCCGGGCGCAGGATCACCCCCGATCCACCGGACGTCCCGCCGTCGACCTCCGCGCTGATGGACACCACGCTGGGCTGCACGGCCGCGGCGATCCGCGCCGCCGACCCCTTCGAGGCCGCCGCCGGCACCCCCGCCACCCCCGGCGCGGACGCCCCGCCATCGACCAGCGACACCGCCCCCACGGCCCCGACACCGCCCGCCCCGAGCGCGATCAGCACCCCGGCCCCCGCAACGAGCAGCTTCCGCCTGAGCCCCCACCCGGAACGCCCCCCGGCCCCGTGGCCGGGCGTCCACCCGTACGGACCACCAGGATTCACCGCGGCCTCCTGCTCCCCCACCGAAGGCACGGCCGGACCGGTCTGGTGTGGAGTGCCGGTGGGCGGTGGCCATCCGTACGAAGGGTGGGTGTGCTGTTCGGGCTGTGGCTCGCGTGCCGGGGGCACGGCGGGTGGGGTCCATGCGTTCGGGCGGTCGGCGTTCATCTCGGTTCCCCTTCCGGACTCTCACGTGGAAGAGTCGGCTCCCGGACTGGACCCCGCCTCAGCACAACCTGAAAGTCCCCTGAATCCCGAAATCCTGCGGTGTCCGGCCCGCCCGCGGGGGACGTGGGGGGTCGTCCCCCCACAGAGGCAGGAGCACTCGGAAGGTGGCGCCCTGGCCGGGGGCGGTCTCCAGTTGGACGACGCCGTTGTGGGCGGCCACCAGGGCGGCGACTATGGCCAGGCCCAGGCCGGTGCCGCCGTCCTCTCGGCTGCGGGACTCGTCGGCGCGGTAGAAGCGTTCGAAGACGCGGTGGGCCTGCTCGCGGGTGAGGCCGGGGCCGGTGTCGATGACCTCGCAGACCACGGCGGGCGTGCCGGGCGGGGCGCCCCGGGTCTGCAGGAGGTGCCGTTCGGCGGGGGTGCCGGGGCGCAGGCGCACCTCGACGGGGGTGCCGGCGGGGGTGTGGGTGACGGCGTTCTTGAGCAGGTTGCCCAGGACCTGGCGGAGCCGTGGTTCGTCGCCCATGACCTGGTAGGCCATGCCGCCCTCGACGGACAGGTCGATCCGGCGGTCGGGGGCGACGACGCGGATCTCCTGGACGGATTCGGCGGCGACGGCCAGCAGGTCGACCGGGCTCAGCTCCAGCGGGCGCTGCCGGTCCAGGCGGGCCAGCAGGAACAGGTCCTCCACCAGCAGGCCCATCCGGGCGGCGGCGTCCTCGATGCGGCCGATCAGGCGGTCGACCTCCGCGGGGGTGCGGGCGGCGCCCTGCCGGTACAGCTCGGCGAAGCCGCGGATGGCGGTGAGCGGGGTGCGCAGTTCGTGGCCGGCATCGGCGACGAAGCGACGCATCCGGCGTTCGGACTCGCGGGCGGCGCTCTCGGAGATCTGCCGGGCCCGGAACGCGGCCTCGATCTGGGCGAGCATCCCGTTCAGGGACCCGCCGAGCCTGCCCACCTCGGTGCGCGGGTCGGCGTGCGGGACGCGGCGGGACAGGTCGCCGGCGGCGATGGCCCCGGCGGTCTCCTCGATCGCCTCCAGGGGGCGCAGGCTGGCGCGGACGACCCACACGCCCACCCCGGCCAGCACGAGCAGCACCGCCAGCCCCACCATCAGGTCGATGGCGATGAGCCGCCGCACGGTGCGGTCGGCCTCGTCCAGGCTGACGCCGACGACCACGCTGCCGCCGCCCTCCAGCGGGGCCGCCATCACCCGCCAGGAGGCCCCGTCGCCGGTGCCCGGGACGGTGAACGGCTCGCCGTACCGCCCGTCGAGGTCGGCGGGGACGCGCGGGCTGCCGGTGATCCAGGGGGCCCGGGTCTCGGTCTGCACGGTGCCGTCGGGGGCGCGGATCTGCCCGTACATGTCGGCGGGCACCCGCAGCACGACCCGGCCGTCCGGGCCGACCAGCGGACGGGCGATCTGGTCGACCAGCCGTTCGGTGGTCATCCGCAACTGCTCGTCGGCGCGGTCGGTCAGGTAGCCGCGCAGCACCGACACCCCGGCGACGCTGATCATCGCCAGGCCGACCAGCACCAGCGTCAGCACGGCGGCGATCAGCCTGACGCGCAGCGGGGTGCGGTCCGACAGGCGGTGCAGCGCCGCGACGGTCATGATCCCTGGGGCGGGCGGAGCACGTACCCGACCCCGCGCAGGGTGTGGATGAGCCTGGGGTCGGTGTTGTCGACCTTGCGGCGCAGCGCCGACACGTAGGACTCGACGATCCCGGCGTCGCCGCGGAAGTCGTAGTTCCACACGTGGTCGAGGATCTGCGCCTTGGACAGCACCCGCCCGGCGTTGGCCATGAAGTAGCGCAGCAGCTTGAACTCGGTCGGCGACAGCGCGATCGGCCGGCCCGCCCGCCACACCTCGTGGCTGTCGTCGTCCAGCTCGATGTCGGCGAACACCAGCCGCGGGGAGGGCGCGGGCGCGTCCCCGCGCGCCCGCCGCAGCACCGCGTGGATGCGGGCGATGACCTCCTCCAGGCTGAACGGCTTGGTGACGTAGTCGTCGCCGCCGATGGTCAGCCCGGTGATGCGGTCCTGCACGGCGTCCCGGGCGGTCAGGAACAGCACCGGCGTGCGGGTCCCGCCCGACCGCAGCCGCCGCACCACCGCGAACCCGTCGAGGTCCGGCAGCATCACGTCCAGCACGATCAGGTCGGGCCGGTGCCGCAGCGCGGCCTCCACCGCGGCGGTGCCGCTGGTGGCGGTGACCACGTCGAACCCGGCGAACCGCAGGCTGCCCGCCAGCAGTTCGAGGATGTTGGCGTCGTCCTCGACCACCAGCAGCCGTGCGGCGGTGTGCTCGTTCACGGAACGTTCCCCTCGTCCATCATGCCCAGGCTGGCCGGCGAACCTGAACGCGACCTGAAAGCACGCCGAGTGCGGGCCGGGAACGTCGAGGGCGCCCCGGCCGGCGGCGGCCGGGGCGCCCTCGTGCGCCGTCTCAGCGGGGCGTCACTCGCCCTTCCACACCGGCTTGCGCTTCTCGGCGAAGGCGGCCGGGCCCTCCTGGGCGTCCTTGGAGGTGAAGATCGGCGTGGTGATCTCGTTCTGCTTGACCCACACCTGGTCGGCGGGCCAGGTCGGGGACTCGACGATGATCTTCTTGGTGCCGGCCAGCGCCAGCGGAGCGTTCTCGGCGATCTTGAGCGCCAGCTCCTTGGCGGCGGTCAGCGCACCGCCGGGCTCGGTCAGCCGGTTGACGAAGCCCAGCTCGGCCATCCGCTCGGCGCCGTAGAAGTCGCCGGTCAGCGCGATCTCCATGGCGATGTGGTACGGGATCCGCTGCGGCAGCCGCAGCAGCCCGCCCCCGGCGGCGACCAGCCCGCGCTTGGGCTCGGGCAGGCCGAACTTGGCCTCCTTCGAGGCGACGATCATGTCGCAGGCCAGCGCGACCTCGCAGCCGCCGGCCAGCGCGTAGCCCTCGACCGCCGCGATGATCGGCTTGGCCGGGGGCTTCTCCACGATGCCGGCGAACCCGCGGCCGTCGACCCACGGGGCCTCGCCCTTGAGGAAGCCCTTGAGGTCCATGCCGGAGCAGAACGTGCCGCCCGCGCCGGTGAGCACGGCCACCGACAGGTCCTTGCGGCCGTCCAGTTCCTCGATCGCCGCGGCGATGCCCTGGGCCACCGCGGCGTTCACCGCGTTCTTGGCCTCCGGGCGGTTGATGGTGATGACGAGGACGGCGCCATCGGTCTCGGTCAGTACGGCGTCGGACATGCCTGCCTCTCCCTTACTTGGGCTGGAAGCGAATGCCGCCGTCGAAACGGATGACCTCGCCGTTCATGTAGTCGTTCTCGACGAGCGCGCGCACCAGGTGGGCGAACTCGGCGGGACGGCCCATCCGCTTGGGGAACGGCACCGGCGCGGCCAGCTTGGCCTTGAACGCCTCGGCGTCCGGGCCCTCGCCGTAGATGGGGGTGTCGATGATGCCCGGGCAGATGGTGTTGACCCGCACGCCGATGGCCGACAGGTCGCGGGCGGCCGGCAGGGTCATGCCGACGATGCCGCCCTTGGAGGCCGAGTACGCCACCTGGCCGGTCTGGCCCTCCAGTGCGGCGATGGAGGCGGTGTTGATCACCACGCCGCGCAGGCCGTCGGCGTCGGCGGGCTCGGTCTTGGCGATGGCGGCGGCGCCGATCCGCATCAGGTTGAAGGTGCCGACCAGGTTGACGGCGATGACCTTCTGGAACGAGGCCAGGTCGTGCGGGGAGCCGTCGCGGTTCACCGTGCGGGTGGCCCAGCCGATGCCGGCGCTGTTGACGATGATGCGCAGCGGGGCGCCGGTGTCCACGGCGGCCTGCACGGCGGCCTGCACCTGCGCCTCGTCGGTGACGTCGGTCTTGACGAACACGCCGCCGATCTCGTCGGCCAGCGCCTTGCCCTTGTCCTCGTTCAGGTCGGCGACGACGACCTTGACGCCGTGCGCGGCGAGGTCGCGGGCGGTGGCCTCGCCGAGGCCGCTCGCCCCGCCGGAGATGACGGCGGAGACTCCGTTCAGGTCCATATGCAGCACCTTACGTCAGGGACCGAATGTCGTTCGGGTTGATGTTACCCAGGGGTCAAGCTATCGGGAATGTTTGGCCCCCCGCCCTCCGGGGACGCGCCTTGTCACCGCGGGCCGCGGGCCGGCTCACCCGCCGACGACGACCACGCGCGGCCTTGTCACCGAGTGAGCATCCTAGGGGGACCCATGAGCGAACGACCCGCCCAGAGCCAGCCCTACCCAGGCGAGAGCGGGGATATGACACCCGAGCCCAGGGACGAGATGCGCGGTTACACCGGCAGCGGGCTGCTGGCCGGGAGGCGGGCGCTGATCACCGGCGGCGACTCGGGCATCGGCCGGGCCGTCGCGGTGGCGTTCGCCAAGGAGGGCGCGGACGTGGCGATCACCTACCTGTCCGAGGACGCCGACGCCCGGCACACCGCCAAGCTGGTCGAGCAGGAGGGCCGCCGCTGCTTCACCTTCGGCGGCGACATGGCCGAGGAGCGGCACTGCCGCGAGGTGGTCGGGCACGCCGCCCGCGACCTCGGCGGGCTGGACGTGCTGGTGCTGCACCACGGCACCCAGCAGCCGGTGCGGGACCTGCGCGAGATCGACGACCGGCAGCTCACCCGGACCTTCGCGGTGAACGTGTTCAGCCTGTTCTGGACCGTGCAGGCGGCGCTGGACCACCTCGGCGAGGGCTCGTCCATCGTGATCACCGGTTCGATCAACGGGCTGCGCGGCAACAAGACGCTGATCGACTACGCCGCCAGCAAGGCCGCCGCGATGAACCTCGCCCAGTCCCTCGCGCAGAACCTGATGGACAAGGGCATCCGGGTGAACTCGGTGGCCCCGGGCCCGGTGTGGACGCCGCTGATCCCGGCCACCATGCCGGAGGAGAAGGTGGAGAAGTTCGGGCAGCAGGCCCCGATGGAGCGGGCCGCCGACCCCGACGAGATCGCCCCCTCGTACGTGTTCTTCGCCAGCGACCGGCTGTCGTCGTACTACACCGGCCAGACCCTCGTCCCGGCGGGCGGGGAGATCCATCCGGGCTGACCCCGTTTCGCTCCCGCGCGGGGGGTAGGGCCGCTTCCGGACGTAGAAAGGAGTACCCGATGGCCCAGGCGAGCTTCATCGAGGTCCAGAAGGCCCTGTCGGGCGTCGACTATCCGGCGACCAAGCAGCAGCTCATCGAGCACGCCAAGAAGAACAAGGCCGGCAAGCAGGCCATGGAGGCCCTGCAGGGCCTGCCCGACAAGGAGTACGACGGCCCCAACAAGGTCAGCCAGGCCGTCGCGAAGGAGTCCTGACCCCTTACCGCAGCGAACCGGGGCCGCCGTGCTCGGCGACCCCGGTTCTCCTCTCTCCAGCCCGTGTCCGGGCTACCGGACACGGTACGTCACGGGCTCACGGTACGGGTGGCCCCCCTGCACCCCCGCCCGGGGGCTCGTTGCGGGCGGATCGCCTACGGTGCGCGGGTGTGCGGCTCGTACCCTTCCGCCTCACCGCCGGGGGCGTCCTCCTGCGCGTTGGGCGGGTCGGTGGGGCCGGGCGTGTGCTCGCCGCCGATGTCGGGCTCGCCGTCGGGGTCGACCGGGGCGCCCGCCTCGGCCCGCCGGTCCGCCAGGGGCTTGTCGCGGTTGTCAGCCATACCCCATACGTCACCGGTCACAAGGTTTCAAACACGGCGACCGGGGATCCCATGTGCGTGATGGAGCTCAAGCGCAGCGACCCCTCCGCGCCCGGCATCACCCGGCGCCGGCACGGCAGGGGTTTCCGCTACCTGGACGCCGACGGGCGGCCGGTGCCGCCCGGGACGGTGGCCCGGATCAAGGACCTGGTGATCCCGCCGGCCTGGAACGACGTGTGGATCTGCCCCGACCCCGAGGGGCACATCCAGGCGGTCGGCACCGACTCCGCGGGCCGCCGCCAGTACCTGTACCACCCGCGGTGGCGCGAGCAGCGGGACCGCGAGAAGCACGACCGGGTGCTGGACTTCGCCGACGCGCTGCCGGCCATCCGCAAGCAGGTCGCCGAGCACCTGTCCGGGCGGGGCTTCACCAGGGAACGGGTGCTGGCCGCCGCGGTGCGCCTGATCGACCTGGGGTTCTTCCGGGCGGGCGGGGAGGAGTACGCCGAGGAGAACGGCACGTACGGGATGGCCACGGTGCTGCGCGAGCACGTCACCTGCCGTCGCTCCGAGGTGATCTTCGAGTATCCGGCCAAGGGCTCCAAGGACCGCTACCAGGCGGTCGCCGAGGAGTCGGTGTGCCGGGTGGTCGGCGGGCTCAAGCGGCGCCGCGACGACGGCCCTGAGCTGATGGCCTACCGGCTGCCGGACGGCGGCTGGCACGACGTGACCGCCGCCGACATCAACGAGTACCTGCGGGAGATCTCCGGCGGCGACTTCACCGCCAAGGACTTCCGCACCTGGCACGCCACCGTCCTGGCCGCCGTGGGCCTGGCGGTCTCGGTGCGGGCCGCGACCTCCGACTCGGCCCGCAAACGCGCGGTGAGCCGGGTCGTCCAGGAGGTCGCCGAGTACCTGGGCAACACCCCGGCGGTGGCGCGCGCCTCCTACATCGACCCGCGCGTCATCGCCCTGTACGAGCGGGGCGTCACCATCGCCCCCGCCCTGACCGCCCTGGGCGAGGAGGCCGACTTCGGCGAACTCGCCACCCAGGGCGAGGTCGAGCACGCCGTCCTGGACATGCTGCGCCGCAACCCCGACGCCTAGGCGCGGGCCATGGACGGCTCGAGGCAGTAGACGGCGTACGCCTGCTTGATCACCGGGAGGGCGACGTTGCGGACGCGCGTGCCGTTCGAGGTGACGCCCTTCTCGGTGCCGTGGTGGGCGTGGCCGTGGATGGCCAGGTCGGTGCCCGCCTCGTCGATGGCCTCGGCCATCAGGTAGCTGCCGAGGAAGGGGTAGATCTCCAGCGGCTCCCCGGCCAGCGTCTCCTTGACCGGCGAGTAGTGGGTGAGCGCGATCTTGACGTCCGCGCCCTGCTCGTCCAGTTCGGTCAGCGCCGTGCGCAGGCGGTCGGAGAACTCGCGGGTCTCCCGGACGAACTCCTTCATCACCTGCTCGCCGAACTCCCCGGCGCTGCGGCCCGGGAACCCGCCGCCGAAGCCCTTGCCGCCGGCGACGCCCAGCCGGGTGCCGTTGCACTCGACGATCGTGCCGTCGCCCTCCAGCACGGTGATCCCGGCGTCCTGGAGCATCTTGGTGATCTCGTCCTGGGCGTCGGAGTGGTGGTCGTGGTTGCCCAGCACGGCGATCACCGGCACCGGGGCGTCCTTGAGCTCCTCCACCGCGACCCGGCCCTCCTCAAGGGTGCCGTGCCGGGTCAGGTCGCCGGCGACCAGCAGCACGTCGGCGTGCTCGGCGAGCCCCCTGGCCCGTCGCCGGTACTCCCCCGCGGTGTCCACGCCCACATGGATGTCACCGACCGCGGCGACGCGGATCATGAAAGATGCTCCTCTCCGTCCGGCTCCCGGGACGAGACCACCGACACCTCGTTGCACACGGTGTGCCCGTGCGCGGCGGCGCGGGCGGCCTCCTCGATGTCACGCCTGCGCTCCTCGGACATCACCTGGCCGCGCAGGTAGACCTTGTCCCCCCGCACGTCCACCTGGATGCCCAGCTCGTGCGCCTGTTCGGCGACCCGGTCGCGGATGTGCTCGACCAGGTAGTGCGGCACGTCCTCGGTCCTGGTCACAGGAAGTCCCCCTCGATCACGTCCAGCCGGTGCAGCAGCGTCAGGAACGCGTACGCGTACGGGGAGTGCGCCGTCTCCTTGGCCACCTTCGGCCAGTCCACCTGCTCGCGCAGCGCCCGGCACACGTGCAGGAAGTCGCTGAAGTCGCAGGCCGTCTCGGTGAACGCCAGCAGCCGCATCACCATCAGGTCGTCGGCGGGCAGCACCGGCATGTTCACCGCCGCCACCGGCAGTTCCTCGGCCCGTGCCAGCAGCCCCTCGTCCACCGGCCGCCCCGACGGCCGGAAGATCAGGTCGATCAGCCGGTCGTCGTCGTACACCTTGGCCAGCCAGTCCTCCGGGGCCTCCTGGTAGCGCATCCCGGCGGCGGTGAGCGCCGCCACCGCCGCGTCCACGTCCTGCTCCCGCAGCACGAAGTCCACGTCGTGGGTGGAGATCGCCGCTCCCCGCGCGTACGCCGCGAAACCACCGGCCAGCGCGAAGCGGACGTCGGCCTCCTTCAGCACGCTCGCCGCCCGCTTCAGGCTGGTGAGCAGCGTCTCCTCACCGGCCTGCGACTCGACATGCGACATGCCCACCCCTGCCTTGTGCCTCGTGGTCTCAAGCTCCTGCGCGCGTCGTGCCGACGCCGTACCCGCGCATCGGGTCCTCATGCGCCGGATCCGTCTTTCCAGGTGGTTTGTTCTCCGGCCGGGCGGCGGGGAGCGGACCGGGCCGGGACGGCGGGGTTCCGTCCGGCGGTCCTCCGGCCCGGGCGGCGGGGAGTGGACGCCGCCCGGACCGGACGCCGGATCGTGCCCGGCTCAGCAGTCCACGAGCTCGGGGGACTGGTTGAGCAGCTGGGCGCGCGGCGAGACGAAGGTCGCGTACCGCTCGGCGGCCCCGGGGGCGTCCGGGACGAACGCGGCGACGCGGTGGCAGTTCTGGAACGCCAGGCGGACGTCGAAGTGGCGCTCGAGGGCGCCGCGCATGGCGTCGCCGGCGAGCGCCCGCAGCAGCTGGCCGCGGGCGGCCTCGTCCGGCGGCGGCACCCGGTTGTCGGCGAAGCCGTCCGGGGTCCGCCGGGAACGTCCGGCGACCTCGCTGATCACCTGCCAGGCGTACGGGAGCGAGTCGCGCACGCAGGCCACGAAGTCGGCGTCGCTCACCTCGCCGCTCCGGGCCCGGCGCAGCAGGTCGTCGCTGACCGTCAGGGACATGGCGGGTCCTTTCTCCTGTCGTGGTGGCCGGATCCGGCCGTGGCCCCGAGTCTTGTATGAAAACGATTTTCATTGCAAGCCTTCCGGGCGGCGGGTCGTGGCGGCGGTACTCAGGTGGGGGTCGAGTACGCGGATCCGTCGCCGTACTCATGCGGGCCGGTCCGGCGTGGCCGACAGTGGCCGCATGAACGCTCTGCTCCAGCTCAAGGGCACGACCGCCTTCTTCATCCAGTCGGCCGCCTCGTTCACGGTGGCCACCTGCGGGGTCGGCGTGGGCATCGCCTTCCTGCCGGCGCCGACCTGGATCCGCGCGTTCCTGGCCCTGGGGACGCTGTACGTGATCACCTCGACGTTCACGCTGGCCAAGGTCGTCCGCGACCGCCAGGAGGCCGCCGCCCTCATGGACCGCCCCGGCCCGCAGGCGGCGCTGCCGCCCAATGCCCCGTACGTCGACGCCTCGGGAGGGTCCTGGGGCTGACCGATGCCTTCGGGGGTGGATTCCGACATCGCCCATGGGCGCTCTCCGGGAACGGGGAGCGCCCTTTCTCTCAGGTAATGGAAATATGCCTTTCCGAACCGGATCGACCGGGTCGCGGGGCGGTCGTGATGATCTTGTGATGGGCGTCGGAGGACGGGTCCGGAGCCCGCCGCGGCGGCCGTCTCCGCGCCGTGCGAGGCGGACTTCCGGGCGATGCGACACAGGTCACAGATTAATGATCATTCTTGCCGTTCCCGCAGGCAGCGACCTTGATCACCACAGTGTTGCAGCACTTTCCGACATACCTGCCGATGCCGGACATTTGCTCTTGTGGGACGGATGTGGTTAGCGTTCTGCCCGTTCCGGCGGCGACCGGATCGCCGTCGACAACCGAACATCGCCGGCCTGGCGCGCGGTGCGCGACACCGCTGCCGAGCCACGCCGGCATGCCGAATCCGTGCAGCAGGGAGGCACGGAGCCGGGAAATCCCGCCCGCAATGCCGCGGGTTTCGGGACGCCATTCAGCCGAAACGCCGAACCGGCCGTTTCCGGCTGCCCGGTAGGCATCACCCGCTAGGGCAGGAGCAGTTCTGAATACCCCCCGTACCATCCGCTTCACGCTGGGCGGACTCGCGCTGAGCGCGTCCGCGACCCTGTTCACCACCGCGGTGGCGACCCCTCCGGCGAGCGCCGCCACCGAGCCGGCCCTCTTCTACCCGGCCACCCCCGCCAAGCCCGCGGCCCCGGCCAAGCCCAAGGCCCCGGCCAAGAAGAAGCCGCTCACCAAGGCCCAGAAGCAGGCCCAGAAGGCGGAGAAGGCCGTCCAGTACGCCACCAAGCAGCTCGGCGACCGCTACCGCTACGGCGGCACCGGCCCCAACAGCTGGGACTGCTCCGGCCTCGCCGGCGGCTCCTGGCGCAAGGCGGGCGTGAAGCTCCCCCGCACCACCACCCAGATCTACAAGCACGTCAAGAAGAAGGTCTCCTACAAGGGCCTCAAGCGCGGCGACCTGATCTTCTTCTACAGCGGCCGCGGCCACATGGGCGTCTACGTGGGCAAGGGCTACATGATCCACGCCCCCAGAAGCGGCAAGAAGGTCCAGAAGGTCAAGCTGAGCACCTACTACCGCCAGCACTTCAACGGCGCGGTCCGCCCCGGCCTCTGACCCCCGGCCCGGCGGCGGCGCCGTGGGCGCCCCCACCCGCACGCCCACGGCGCCGCCGCCCACCCCCATATCCCGTCGCGAACCCGCACCCCGCCTGGGTACCCTTACCTGCGGGTCGCTAGCTCAATTGGCAGAGCTCCGGACTTTTAATCCGTAGGTTGTGGGTTCGAGTCCCACGCGACCCACCACCTCTGACCTGCACAAACCCGCAGGATGCCGGGTATGCCCGGTGTCCGGTTGGCCCCGGTTCGTTCCCGTGTTCGCTCCATGTTCGCTCGGCGGCCCGAACCGGGACACGAACGGACCCCGATCGCCCTGTCACATCCCCCCGACGGCTCCGGCCGTGTTCCGGGATAGGTTGCGCACCGTCCGCCCGTAGAACGGCCACAGCCGCCGTGGGACGGCCCAGCGCCCGCCTGATATCGCTCACGCATGCCACGGTCCGGGGCGCCGCCCCATGGCGTTGTCCGGCCCGGCGGGTCGGTCGCCACCGGATCGCCATGGCCCCGAGCCGCGCGGGGCAGGTCCGTCGTCCACACGGCCCTGGGATGGCCTGGTGGTATCTGCGATGATCGCGGGCATGCTCCAGCCCCCGGACTTCGACCCGATGTTCCGCGTCGGAACCCGCTACCGCTGGGACGATGACGATCCCTCGGTCATCGATGTCCAGCCGGTCGGCGAGCTGTACCTGCCCAGCGGGCGGCTGATCGCCCAGGACCCGGGCTGGGGAGCACATCCGAGGGTGGCGCCCTTCACGGTGACCGTTCCTCCGGGTCGTTACCCGGTGACCCTGTCGATCTCGCACTGGGAGCGGTCATCAGACCCGGACGTCCCGTCTCCTTTGCGGGTGGTCAACGCCGCCAAGCTCACAGTGCGGGACGAACCCGCCGTGTCCTGGGAACTGGCCCTGCTGCCCGGTCAGAATCCGGCGGGTCTGCAGGACGGTGAGTTCTTCGGGTTCGGCGTGGACTCCGGCACCGGATGCTTCCTCGACGCCTCAGCGCTCACCCACCTCGACCGCATGAGCTATCCCCGGCACCCGGCACTGCACGACGCCATGCGCAACGCCTACAAGCTCGGCGGCACCGACCTTCCCACCGACGACCCCGACCTGAACATCATCGTGTTCAGCTGCGGCATGGGCGACGGCGCCTACCCCACCTGGATCGGCCGCACCGCCACCGGCGACATCGCCTGCTTCATCTCCGACCTGGAACTGCTCCACCACAGCCTCGGCCCCGAAACCCCCTGAACCCACCCGCGTCCCGCGGACGGAACGCTCATGCCGGCGGATGAAGTCCTCACCTCAGACTCGTCCCGCTTCTGGCCCGCCGACGACTGGAGCCAGGCCACCCACAGCACGCGCTGGACAAGCGGTTCGTCCGTGACGGGTCATCCACCATCGCCAACTGGGACCGCACTTCCCCTGGGTCCCCCATCCCTGCCGACGTAGTCGAGGCCGCCCAGCCCACTACATCCATGTCTACGAAACCCTCACCGGCAAGCGCCGGGAGTCCTGACCATGGCCCAGACCTACGGCATCAACCGCTTCCTACGCGAAACCGAAGCCCTCCTCTGGTAGGCAGGCCATCTAGCCGGCGAACTCGCGTACCGGTCTGCCCTTCACGCCCACCGCCGCCCGGAACAGTGATCCGGCCGACGGATCGTCACCCGGGGCGAGGCCTTCGCGAGATGTGGTGATGAAAAGCTCGTCCAGGGCAGGGCCGCCGAAGGTGCAGGCGGTGACCCCCCGCACCGGCACCTCCACCACCTCGTCCAGCACACCGGCCGGCGTGTAGCGGTGTACCTCCCCGCCCTGGTTCAGCGCGACCCACACCCCGCCCTGCGCGTCCACGGTCAGGCCGTCCGGAGCGCCGTCCTCCTCCGGGATCGACACGAACGTCCGCCGCCCGGTCAATCCCGAGGCCCTGTCGTAGTCGAATACGGCAACCTGCTGTGTGGCCGTGTCGACGTAGTACGCCAGGGCGTCGTCCGGGCTCCACTTCAGTCCGTTCGAAACGGTCACACCGTCCAGCACCACCGCCGTGGAACCATCGGGGTCGAGCCGGTAGAGCGCACCCGCGCCCGTCGTCTTGTCATAGGCCATGGACCCGCAGTAGAAGCGGTCGTCCGGATCGCAGCCGCCGTCGTTCATGCGAACGCTCTGATCGGCCCATAGTTCCGGCAGGTGCGTCAGCGTTCCGTCCGCGTCCTCCAGCGCGAAACCCCGCTCGACGCCGATGACCGCGCCTCCTCCGCGCCGAGGACGCAGCGCGGCCGCGGCCCCGCCGACGTGCCGACGGCCGATCGTTCCATCGGCCCCCAGCGACATGACATCACCGGCCAGCATGTCGACCCAGCGCAGCCCTCCCCAGCGTGATGACCAAACCGGCCCCTCCCCGTGAAAGGTCACCGCATCGGTGTTCCGTTCAGCATGCGGCAAAGCCTTCCCCTCCCCAAGCACCCGGCATGTCAGAGAGATCCAACTCTCTGTGGCCATGTCGCCACGCTCCTTATCCAGGTGGCCGAACACCACGCCCTGGACGGGAGGACGGGAACGGCCGGAGGCCTGCCATCCGAGGTGCCGCGGCGGGTTGCGATCAAAGCCGTGACTCCGCAGGTCACGGGAGAAGGGCATCTGCCACAGCGCTATCTGCAGAGCACCGCCCCAGCCGCAACCGCCGGCCACGGCGTCAAGCGCACAGCCGACGTGGGCGTGCCGGGGCGCCGCCATCGTGTTGTTGCCGTAGGGCTGCGACGCCTTCGAATGGTCGCGGCATGTGGGGCAAGGAAGGGACGCCATCTCGGCAGGTGCCGCGGTTCGCCATGGTGCCGCACCGGGGATGATCGGCGGTCCTTCGCGTGGCCGGTACGCGCCGCCGCCCGGCAAGGGACGACCACGAGTACCTGATCGATGCTTCCGGGAGCGCTCTCAACCTGGCGGTGCGCAATGGTCCTGCCACGTCGCCTCACCGGCCGCCCGGCTTGCTTTTCAGCCGCCCCTCCAGCGCGACCTTCGCCGGTGACGCGCGGTGGGATCGGTTCCGGCACATATTCCGACGAACTGGACATTATGGACAAACAGCCAGATAGTGCTCACGAGCCGCCGGAATCTCGGCAATCGGCGCTCCCCGGTCCAGCGTTGTGCCAGCCTATGTACCGGCTGTACCCATACGAGCACGTATCACTCAGTATCGTGATCCCTGCCGTCGACGCACCGAGGACGCCGATGCCTGACTTCTTCGAGCCTGCCGCCGGCGCTGAGCGCCAGGATGTCCGACGACATGGCAGGCCACTGACCCGTGGTAAGCGTCGCCAGAGCAGTAGCATACGCGCGTTTCACTTGTCCATTTCCGTCCTTCCCGCGGCTGTCGTGGGGCTCTTCGGACTCGCCGCCGTGGCGGTGCTGTACAGCGGCGACGCCGTGACCCAGAAGACGCGTCTGGTGCTGGCCGTGGCCGCCGCGGGAGCCGCGATCACCCTGGGAGCCGCCGTGTTGGCGGCGGACGCGGCGACCCGGCGGATGCAGCGGCAGTACGCCCAGTCGGCCGTCCGCGACCGTGAGAACGTGCAGCGGTGGCTCGGCGAGCTCGGGTTCCTGGTCGCCCAGGGCCGGCAGGACCTGCAGGAGCTGGTCGAGCGGCTCAGGGCCGGCGAAACCGTCGCATCCCGTGCCGAGGACCACCCGGCCACCGACACCGGCGACCCGTTCCAGCGGCTCGCATGCGAACTGCGGAAGGCGCAGAGCGAGGCGTGGAACGTCGCGCTCGACGCCGCGAGCCGCAAACCCACCGACGGCGCCGACCGGCGGGTCGGCGTTTTCGTCAACCTCGCCCGGCGGATGCAGACGCTGTCCCATCGGGCCATCCAGGGACTCGACGAGCTGGAGAACCAGGTCGAGGATCCGGACCTGCTCAAAGGGCTGTTCAGGGTCGACCACCTCACCACGCGCATGCGCCGTCAGGCCGAGAGCCTCGCCGTGATCGGCGGCGCCGCATCGCGCCGCCAGTGGACCAGGCCGGTGACCGTGTACGAGGTGCTGCGCTCGGCCATCGCCGAGGTGGAGCACTACAACCGGGTCAAGGTGGTGCCGCCCGTCGACGGGACCCTGCACGGCGGCGCGGTCGCGGACGTCATCCATCTGCTCGCCGAACTCATCGAGAACGCCACCAAGTTCTCCCCGCCGCACACGCAGGTGCTCGTCCGCGTCGAGAGCGTCACCGCGGGCCTGGCCATCGAGATCGAAGATCGCGGCCTCGGCATCCCGCGGGAGGACCAGCGGCGGCTCAACGACCTGCTCGCCGACCACGAGCAGGTCGACACCGGCGAGCTTCTGCAGGACGGGCGCATCGGGCTCCTTGTGGTCTCCGCGCTCGCTCGCCGTCACAACGTCCGCGTTCAGCTCCAGGGCAATCTCTACGGCGGTACGCAGGCCGTCGTCGTCGTGCCCAAGGAACTGGTCGGTACGGAGGCCGAGAAGGCCGCGGTCCGGCCCCAGGCGCAACCGGCGCACTCCCTGCCCGCTCCAGCGCCGGCCGCGAGCGCACCGGCGGCCGTCTCGGCCCCGCCCCGGCTCGCCGGCTTCGAGCAGGGCGTCGACGCCGGACCGGATCCGGCGGGAGACGACCGTGACGCCCTCGGCGCCCGCCCGGCCGCCCGACCGTCCGCCGCGGCCGAAGTGCGGTCCGATCCGCAGGCCGGCGTGCCGGCCCCCCGCACCGGGCCCACCCGCCCGACGGGAGCCGGCGAACGGCCGCCGTTGCCGCGCCGCCAGGCCCAGACGCACCTGGCGCCCGAACTGGTCAACGCTCCCGAGCCCCGGCAGGACGACCAGGAGGTCGAGCACAATCCCGGACTGATGGCGGCATTCCAGAAGGGCATGCGCAGCGCCCTGGAGAATGACGGCACTGCGGATGACATCGAGAGCGCGAACTGATGAAACGTACGAAACGATAAGGAGCGTCCATTGAGCGCTGTCTCCCCGAACCAGACTCAAGATCTTGCTTGGCTGTTGCGGGGGCTGGGCGAGGAGGTTCCGGTCATACGCGGCAGCGTGCTGCTGTCCTCCGACGGCATGCTGAAGGCCGCCCACGGCTTCGACCGCGCCAGTGCGGAACAGCTCGCGGCACTCGCCTCGGGGCTCTTCTCCCTGGGCCGTAGCGCCGGAACGAAATTCGACAACAACAACGAGGTGCGGCAGGTGGTGGTGGAACTCAAGTTCAGCCAGCTGTTCATCTCATGGGCCGGTTACAACTCCGTGCTGGCGGTGCTGGCCAGGGCGGAGGCCGACCCGGCCGTCGTCGGTTTCGAGATGGCCCGGCTGATCAAGGCCGTCCGGCCGTTCCTGCACACCGCGGCACGCCCGGCGGCCACCACGAGCGACCACGATCGATCGATATGACGGCCGGTGACGACGAGGTCTGGCTCGACGACGACGCCGGGCCGCTGGTACGCCCGTACACGGTGACCGCCGGCCGCACCCGCCCAACCGTCGAACTGGACCTGCTGTCCCTGGTGGTGGCGACCGGCGACCCTCCCCCGGCCATGGATCCCGAGCACGCCAAGGCGCTCGAGCTGTGCCGCACGCCGACCTCGGTCGCCGAGATCGCGGCGCATCTGCGGCTTCCCGTGGCGGTCACCAAGGTCCTCCTCGCCGATCTGGTGGAGGGCCGGGCGCTGACCACACGAGCACCGCGCACCGCGGCCGATCCCACCGACCGAGTCCTCTTGGAGAAGCTGCTCGATGGCCTACAACGAGTCTGAGGCGTTCCCCACCCAGGTCAAGATTCTGATAGCGGGCGGTTTCGGCGTCGGGAAGACGACGTTCGTCGGAGCGGTGAGCGAGATCGAACCGCTGAGCACCGAGGAGCTCATCACCACGGCCAGCGTCGGCGTCGACGACCTCGGCGGGGTGGAGGAGAAGTCCACCACCACCGTGGCGCTCGACTTCGGCAGGATCACCATCGAGCAGCACCGGATCGTGCTCTACCTGTTCGGAACACCCGGGCAGCAGCGGTTCTGGTTCATGTGGGACGAGCTGTCCGCCGGGGCGCTGGGCGCCGTCGTGCTCGCCGACACCCGTCGCCTGGAGGACTGCTTCGACGCCGTCGACTTCTTCGAGAACCGGGGAACCCGGTTCATCGTCGCGGTGAACGAGTTCGACGACGCGTTCCGTTACGAACCCGACGAGGTCCGGGCCGCCCTCGGACTCGACCCGCATGTGCCGATCGTGCTGTGCGACGCCCGGGACCGCCACTCGGCCACATCGGTGCTGAGGGCCCTGATCCAGCATCTTCTCGCCACCGCCCCTGTCCCCTCCGTCTGACGCAGACCCCGCCCCACCTGGAGATCCCCGTGATGCACGACCCGCTCTACGAACCCTCCGGCCACCTGCTGACACCCGTCGACCCCGAAGTGCCCCGGCGGGTGACGCGGCTGCGGGAGCTCGGTCTCGGCCAGGGACCGGACCCCGAGTTCGACGCGTTCGCCCGCGACCTCGCCGAAGCCGCCCAGCGCCTCATCAGCGCCGACCACCCCCCGTTCGCGATGGTGAACTTCGTCACCGACCGGCAGTACCTCGGCGGCCTGTACACCCCGCCGGCCCCCGGCGGCGATCCGGCCGGCGCCGTCGAGCTGGGCCGGGAAGTGCCGCTCGACCACGGCTACTGCCCGCACGTCGTCGTACGCCGCAAGGCGCTCGTCCTGGACGACGTGTGCGACTATCCGCGCTTCGCCGGCAACCCGGTCGTCGACAAGCTCGGCATCCGCACCTACCTCGGAGCCCCCCTCATCGACCGCACGGGCACGGTCCTCGGCACGATCTGCATCGTGGACAGCGAACCGCGCCCGTGGGGCCATCCCGGGCTCAACCTCATCAAGGAGCGGGCGGCGGACCTGATCCAGCTGATCCGCCGCCGTGAGGGACTGCTGACCTAAGCGCATATCCAGAGGTTCTGCGCGTAACCGGGGTGAGGCCGTCGGGACAGGTGGGCGTTGACAGCGGCCTCGCCGGGGGTTGGATCGAAGTTGCCCACAACGTCCATCCCACCCGGCGAGGCCGTGGTCAGTATGCGCCCGCCCAGCGTGTTCGCCAACCGTTCGGCCTGGCAGAACCAGGAGTTGCGCCGCCTGCTGCGGGGCAGGTGGCGGGTGGCGGTGCGGGCGGTGATGGTGCTGCTGTCGCTGCACGGGCTGTCGGCGGCGCAGATTGCCGTGCTGCTGGAATGCGATGCATCCACGGTGCGGCGCTGGATGGCCCGGTTCAACACCGAAGGCTCGGCGGGCCTGGACGATCGTTCTCGTAGCGGGCGGCCTCCGGTGGGCGGGCCACGGCTGGCCGCGCGGATCGCCCGGCTGCTGGCCCGTCCCGGGCTGTGGACGGTGCGGCGGATCTGGCGGTATCTGGGGCGGCCCCGAATGAGCCTGCGGACGGTGTACCGGCGGTTGCGGCAGATCGCGGCATGGCGGCGGCCCAAGCTGATCGGCCGCGGTGATCCGGCCCGGGAGGCGATCGTGGCCGCGATCGCCTCCCGGCTACGGTTGTTGCCGGACGGCGCGGTGGTATGGGCGGTCGATGAGACCCATCTGCATCTGCTGCCGCAGGTGCGTGCGTCCTGGACACTGCGCGGACGCCGCCCCCGCCTGGCCCGGCCGCTAGCGGCAACTGCACGCCTACTTCCGCGCCCGCTCACCCGACCAGTTCCTGACCACCGCCGCGCCCTGGACCAGCCCTTGGTTCCCGGCCAGTTACGACCAGAAGTTCTGGAAAGCCGCTCAGCGCCGGATCACGCCTCGGTGGCGGCGGGAATGGACCGCGAGAACGGCACGCCGGCCGGGGGCGCGGCGGCGTCGTCTCCGAGGCCGGGCAGGCCCGTGGCGAGCAGGCCGAACTCGGTGGCGACGCCGGCGATGTCGGCCTTGAGGAACTCGATCGCCGCCCGGGTCCTGCCGGCGTCGGCGCCGGTCTCGGCGGCCCACCGCATGACCTGGCCGATCGCGAACACGTAGGCGATCGCGCGGCCGGCCAGGACCATGTGCTCCTGCCGCAGATCCTGGTCGAGGAAGCCCAGGTCCAGCCGGTGCGCGGCGACCGCGGGCGCCGTGAGCGGCCACTCGGCCAGGAACCGGCTGAGCGCCCGGCCGTCCGTCCTGGCCAGGCAGTACTCGGTGAGCTGCTGGCTGAGCAGGTCGTTGGTGCCGTCGAAGATGGTGTAGACCCGGGCGTCCAGGAACGCCTGGGCGGAGATGTTGGTGGGGGATCCGCAGCGGTATCCCTCACCGCCGACGAGCTGCTGGTAGTGGTGCGCCGCGCTGAGCATCCGCTCGGTGGCGACCGTCTTGATGGCCTGTACGGCGGGGAACGCGCCGATCATGGCGTCCTTCATGTCCAGCGCGGTCTGCAGGTGGTGGTTGAGCGCCGCGCAGACGGTGTAGGAGGCGTCGATGGCCGCCAGCCGGTAGCGGACGAAGCGGATCGCCGACTGCGGCCCCGGGCCGATCCGGCGGCGGTCGGCGTAGGCGTGCGCCTCGCGGCTGATGCGGCGCAGGAATCCGCAGCCCATCGCCGCCATCATCGCCCGCGACGCCATGAGCATCTCCACCATGGGGCGCAGGGTCCTTCCGTCGGCCGGGATCCGCCGGTGCCGGGGGACGACCGCGTCGATCTCGTTGAGGCCGTAGTCGATCACCTTCAGGCCCAGCGGCTCGTACGGCTGCAGGGTGCGGAACCCCTCGCTGCGCTTGACGATGAAGTAGCCGTACTCGCGGCGGCCGTGCTCGTCGTTCTTCGCGCTGACCAGCCACCAGTGGGCGCTGAGGCTGAAGGCCTGCCAGTGCTTGCGGCCACGGATCCGGTAGCCGCCCTCGACCTCCTCGAAGGTGGTGGTCATGCCGGACATGGCCGAGCCGCAGCCGGGCTCGGTCGAGGCGAACCCGCAGATCATGGGATCGCCGCCGGCGTACAGCGGCAGCACCTCCTGCTTGGCCTCCTCGCCGGCCCACAGCACGATGGGCCGCAGCGCCACCGCCGTGATGACCGTGACGTACATGCCGAGCGGCAGGTTCCATTCGGACAGGGTCTCCACGACCCGGCACATCTCGATGTGGCTGTCGCGGCCGCCGTACTCCTTGGGCAGCGTCGGAAGCAGTACGCCGGCCCTCGTCAGGAGCGTCCAGTCGTCGGCCGGAAGGTTCTGCTGCGGGTAGGTCGCGGAGTCGAATCGGGGGGCGATTGCCTCGATGCCGGCGATGAACTCGTTCGTCGACAGAGACAGCAGGTCATTCGTCATGTGTCCGCTCTCACGGGTCGGCCTGTCAATGTGGGGAAGGCGTCAGGTTCCGGCGATCAAGAGCATGTTGAGGTCCGATTCGCTGTGCAACGGCAGACCATGAACCTCCTCCCGCATCGTCCGCCACTGAGGGACCTCACGTCATGGTGAGTCGACTGATCACTAAACGCAAGAAACATCTGGCTTACCGTAGTGGGCGCCGAAGAACCGTGTCACCTCATGCGGCCTGCGCGGACTCAATCGCACCTGCGCGGCGCCCGCACCGGCGTGCAGATGAGCCTGATGCCGACCGAGGTGAATACCACGGCGAACACCGTGGTGAACCCGACGCACCGTTCGCGGACCCGACCTCAGCAACCCATGTGATGGTGATGGTGGTCGGCGCGGCGCGGCATCGGCGGCATGGGCTTTAATCCGTAGGTTGTGAGTTCGAGTCCCACGCGACTCACCAGCCCTGACCGGCCCATCGCATCCCCCGAGCGGCCCCGGCCGTGTTCCCGAGATGGGCCATGTGACATCACCTGTGCACACCACAGCCCGCCGTGGAACGCCCACCCCCGCCTGACGCCCGCACGCATGGCAACGGGCCGGACATCGCCCTGTGGCGTTGTCCGGCCCGTCAGCGTGTCCGGTCGGGTCACCGTGGTGTCAGCGCGGTCACCTGGCCCCGGTGTGTGGGCCGGTCATGGTCGGTGTCGGCGTTGAGGATGACGGCGGCGGCGTCTTCGGCGGACTTGCGGGCGAGTTGGGGCAGGAGGCTGGTGTAGATGTCGGCGGCGATGGTGATCGACGACAGCCGCAGCGTCTCCTGCACCACCTTCAGGTCATAGCCGGCCGCCAGCAGGAACGAGGCCGCCCCGTGCCGCAGATCGTGCAGCCGCACCGGCGGAAGCCCGGCCTCCATCGACAGCTGCTCGAACTGCTCGGTGACATCGTTGGGGTTGACCGGCCCGCCGGTCTCGGTGGTGAACACATAGCCGGACTCCACCCAGGCATTGCCCGCTGCGAGACGCTCGGCGTTCTGCCGGGCCTTGTGCGCACGCAGCTCCTTCACCGTGGAGGTGTCGAGGCTGATGGTGGCCTCGCCGGCCTCGGACTTGGGCTTGCCCGCGAAGGTCTGTGAGCCGATCTGGGTGATCTGCCACCGGACCGCCACCGCCCCGTTCTTCAGGTCCAGGTCACTCCACCGCAGCCCGCATGCCTCTCCTCTGCGCAGGCCGCGGAAGGCGATGAGGTGGAACAGGGCGTACAGCCGGTGGCCTCGTGCGCGGTCCAGGAACCGCTTGGTCAGCGCGGGGGTCCACACCATCACCTTCGAGGGGCGGGGCGCGCCGATGTAGGCGTCGAGCCGGTTGATGCGGTCCCCGATCCGCTTGTGCGGCTCCACCTTCGACAGATGCCTGCGGCGGGCGTCCATCAGCGCGGTGTGGGCGGCCAGGTCCTTGCGCCACTGCTCGATGCGTTCGTCGGTCCACACCAGCGCCTTCGGTGCCTTCCCCGACGGCAGCTCGATCAGGGAGGCGACGTTGACCTCGATCAGCCTCTCTTTGATCGCCCGGTTCAGCGCCGCCCGCAGCGTCGCCCGGACCCGCTGCTTGGTCGCGGCACCGATCAGCCTTCGTCCCTTGACCTTGGCGCGCAGCTTCGGGTCGCCGGACTCGCGTGCGCGGGTGATGAGCTCGTTCAGCTCGTCGATGGCGTCGAAGATCCGTTCCACGTCCCGGACCCGCAGCTTGTCGAGCTGGATGTGGCCCAGGTGGGGGGTCAGGTAGAGCTTGATGTGGCTGGCGTAGCTGCGGCGGGTCGCCTCCCGCAACCCCCGCCGTCCGGCCAGCCACTGCTCCAGGTACTCCCCTACCGTGACCTGCCGGGACAGGTCCTGGCCGACGCGGACCTTGCGGCGCACCACCTGCGGGTCCGGCAGGGACTTGGTTGTGCGGACGGTGGTCACGATGAGGTCGGCGATCTGACGGGCGGTCTCCTGGTCGTCACCGGCGATGGCCAGCAGTTCCTTGACCCGGTTCATCTCCGCTTCGGCGGCGTCCTGCGAGGTGAACCCGCCTCGGCGCAGCGGGCCACGGCGGGTGCCGCCGGCGGTGGGCGGGAGTTCGAGCTGGTAGTTCCACGAGCCGTGGGTGCTGCTCCACCGGCCGTCGCTACGACGCAGCTTCGGGCACTTCTTGCGCAGCAGCCGGCCTTCTTCGTCGCGGCATCCGCAGGTCTTGAACGTGCTCCCGGTAGCGGCCATTCAGCCTTCTCCCCCATGATGCGAAGGCCGCCCATCTCCCACCGACCCGGCAGACTCCGCAACGGTGTCCTGGGCGGGAAGGCCGAGCACCGCGAGCAGGTCGGCCGTGACGACCCGGTAGCTGCGGCCGACCCGCAGCACCCGGCACGGAAACCGACCGGCCTGCGCCAACTGATAGGCCTTGGTACGCCCGATGCCGAGCGCGCGGCCGGCGGTGACCAGATCGATGGTGACAGGCAGCGAACGGACATCCGCCGGAGTCAGCCCCCGCCTCACGACCCGTTCCTCTCGCGCCGCGAGCCGATACCGGCTCCGGCGCTCGCATAGTGGTGGGTGCGGACGGCATGGGTCCCTTCCGGCGGTTCGATACCGCCCCGCATCCCGATGCGTCCCATACCGGGCCGGACACCACCGCACAGGCACACACCGTCGATGGCCGCACCGGTTCCCGGGTCGCCCGGAACGGGGCGACCGCATCGACCCGCACCTCCATGCCCACCTTCAAGTGCACCATCGATCGGGCGCGGTGAGATCAAGCGAAAAGGCTTGCTCATTCCCCGTCTCCTTGGCTGTCGGCGACGGGCTGGAAGATCAGGAGATCCTCGTGGGCGGTGATGCAGGCGGGTACTCCCCGCTCGCGTGCGCGTCGGGTTTCGAGGTTCTGGAAGAACGACGCCCGCGTGACGAGCCCGCCGTCACGCAGCCCGCACAGCAACGCCGCGAACCGTTCGACCAGAACCAGGCCGTTGTCCTCGGCGACCTCGATGACACGGCCGGGCAGGTCGACCAGCTCACCTTTGATCCGGATGGGACGGACGGTGACGGCCACGACTCCCCCCGGCCGCAGCAGGCCGGCGCTGGCGGCCAGGATGCGGCCGACTCCGTGCAGCAACTCGTCCAGGTTGCGGTGGGCGAGGTTGCCCCGGTCGTGGGAGTACCGGTGGTTCCACTTGGTGAGCCGGTCGGCGCCGTCCCGCTCGGTTCGGACGTGCCCATGGGTGCTGGCCCCGTACGGCGGCGAGGTCAGCACCAGCGCCACCCGCCCGCGCAGCTCGGCGAACGTCGTGCCGATGGTGTGGGCGTCTCCGCAGACCACCTGCGCCGTTCCGGCCGCGCCTTGGGATCGGGCGTGGCGGACGTTGGCCGCCGCCATCTGCGCGAAGTCGGGCTCGTACTCCATCCCTGCGGCATCGCAACCGAGATGGACCGCCTCGACCAGGGTGGTGCCGATCCCGCACATCGGATCGACCACCAGATCCCCCGGCCGGGTGCAGACCGAGATCGCCTGGGCTGCGATGGCCGGGAGCATCTTGCCCGGATGCCGCATCGACTCCGGCAGATAGCGGCCCTGGCGCTGCAAGCGCGACGGCCGCTGCCCCGTCGCCCACACCGACGCCAGCGCCTCGGCTCCGGCATTGGGTTCGTGGTTCATCGGTCACCGTCCCGACCTGGGTGGCTGGCGGGTTTGGTGAACAGGCACACGTCGGCGTGCACCCTGGCCACCGGCGGCAACGCCCGCGACCGCACATCTCGCAGCTCGGCGAGCCCCCGCGGGTCGGTCTGCACGACCAGCGTGTCCCCTGCGACGGGCACCCGGACGGCGATGACGTGCTGCACGTACCGGAATCGCAGACCGGCCGCGTGGCGAACGATCCAGGGCGCCGGATCCACCAGCCGCCCGCCTTCGTGCCGGGCGGTGGTGACAACAGCGAGGTGACCGCCGGGCCGCAGCACCCGCCAGGCCGCCGCCATGAACGCCCGGAACCGATCCTCGCCCGCCATCCAGAACCCGGTACGGCACGCCGGACATCGCCGCGTCTCTTCCGGCCGCGCCCGCTCGTCCCGCGGGTAGGAGGGCGGTCCGGCGATGACCAGCCCGACACGCCCGAGCTGATCGGCCAGGCCACGCGCCATCTGGTCCGGTCGACACGGCCGCAAGACCGCCATCACCGCCACGTCATGAGGCAGGACGGCATCCAGCCGCCCACGGATGCGGCGGGCCAGAGAGAAGTCCGGCAGACAGGCCACCGCCCGCCGGCCCAGACTCGCAGCCGCCGCGAGTGTCTCCTCGTCGGTGGTGTACGCCTCGGCGACCAGGTCACCGGGCTCGGTGCACGTACTGATCAGGTGGTGCGCCAGCCGGTGCCCCACCGTTTGGTGGTGCGCCGAGCAGTACTCGTCTCTGGCGTCGCCGGTGTTTCTGTCGCCTGAGCCAGCCGCTTTGTGCTCGTCGGAGCACAACCAGACGGTCATCGGCAGCAGTCGCCGCACTTTGGCTCCGGCTCCCGGACCGTGCCGGTCGGCGCCTGAGGCGCCCTTGGAAGGTGTGTTGTTCATTCGACGGGTGACCCGAGACGGTCACCCGATCCCCGCACCAATAACCACCGCTCCTGTGGCCTCGATTGGAACAGCACACAGGTAAAAGACGAGGTGGGGTGCCGGGAGTCTCCGCCGATGACCTGATTATTACGAGGGCAGATGTCAGCAGACGGAGGGCAAGGTCGCCGCCCTTTTAGGCATGTTCCTGCTCTTTACCAGTACCGCCCCCGCCTTGAGCAGGGAGCGTGTTTCCGGTGGCCTTCGCCGTTCTGGGCGAATCACAGGCGGGGTGTGGGCGGAGGAGAGTGCTCGTGGAGTGCCCGAGAAGTGCTCAGGGCGTGGCGGATACCTGGGGCGTCCGCTCCGGCCACGACCTTTCGGGGGCTGCCATGACCGACCGCCAGACCGGCGAGTACACCGACAACGCTCTGACCGTCGCGGAGAGAACGTTCTGTCTCCTGACCGCCGGGCCGTGCCCCTTGGGGATCGACGGCCGCAAGCTCGGGCACGGGCTGCCGGCTCGGCTCATCGATCTGGGAGAACTGCGGAACCTGCTGCTCAGCCGTTCCTGCTCTGATGAACTCAAGGACGCGGCTTGGGCCGAGCTCGTCCGGCAGGCTCGTACAGGCGACCCGGCCTGGGTGGTCGGGTGCGTCGGGGTGGCCATGCCGGGGCTCGCGGGCATCGCGCAGCGAGTGATCCGCTCCGGCTCTCGTCACTGCGCCGACGACATCGCGGCGGAGCTGGTGACCGAGTTCGTCGCGCAGCTGGCCCGCATCGACATCGGGCGTCCCCGTATCGCGGCGCGGCTGCTGCTGTGGGCGCGCAAGGCGGCGTTCCGTGCCCGTGGACGGGAGACCCGCGCGGTTCCTCTGGACCCTGCCGAGATGCCGGTCGCGCGCCACAGGCCCGACAGCGATCCCATGCTTCCGCTTCTGGAAGCGGTGCGCCGGAACGTCATCACGCCCTCCGCCGCGTCCCTGATCATCGCGACCCGGCTGGAGGGGGCGTCCGTGCAGGACGTGGCCCAGGCCCTGGGGGTTCCGGCGGATCGGCTCTACAAGCGTCGCCAGGCCGCTGAGGCACGGCTTCGCGCGGCGATCCAGGATGGTCAGCTTTCGGTAAGGCCTGACGACGAGCTCTCCAATCGGGGCCTGTGCAGCGGTGTTTCTTGATGTCAGGCCAAGCGCGGGCGGGGCGGTACGGCCGGATGGTTCACCCGGTCCCCGCCGTGTCGATCCACTCGAGTTCCTCTGAGGAGGACACCCAGGGCCGACCGCCCTCGCCCGTCGCTTCGCCTGGCGTCCCAGGTCACCCCTTGTCACGTGTCCAGCGGAGGCCACGTCATGAACACCGGACGCCCTTTTCCACAGCCACCTGAACCGCCATGCCGGCCGAGTCGGACACGGCGGACCATCGCTGCCTGTCTATGGGCTGCGGGTGTCATCGCGAGTGCGCTCACGGTTCCCGATATCGCTGAGGCGGGGACGCGGCTGGTTGCGGTGGCCTCGTTGGAGCAGGTCATCGAGAACCTGCGGGATGTTCTCGTGGGGTTGCTGGTCGGGCTGGCGACGTTGTTCGCCACGATCGGCGGGGTCCGCTACATCCTGGCCGGTGGCGATCCCGGTGAGGTCGAGGCGGCCAAGCGGACGCTGCGGTATGCGGCGATCGGGTACGGGATCGCGGTGCTCGCACCGGTGCTGGTGCAACTCCTTCAGAAGGTCGTGGGCACGGCATGAGCAGCCGCCGCGCGGCCTGTGCAGAACGTAGGCACACCGTAGGCAGGCGCCGCCGCAGGCTCTCCACGGGTCACCGCTGGGCGGCGGTCGGGCTGGCGTGTGCGGGGTTGGTGCTGGTCTTCGCCGAGGGTGCCGGCGGGGCCGGGGTGCGAACGGTGGGGGCTGCGGTTCCGGTGGAGCCCTCGCCCTCGTCTTCGCCGGCTGAGACGCCTGGGCCGGTCGAGGCCGGCCCGACCGTGGCGCCTGGGCCGGTGGAGGCCGGCCCGACCGGGTCGCCGTCTTCTCCGGGGCCTTCGGGGTTGGAGAAGTGCCCGGGGCGGCAGCAGACGGTGCCCGTTCCGGGGGCTCCGTTCCCCGAGGTCTTGTGCGAGGTCGAGCCCGGTAAGTGGGTGACGGATCCGCAGTCTCCTTACGCGCATTGGAAGAAGCAGCAGGAGGACGGCTGTGGATTCGCGGAGTTCAGCTGCATGGCCAAGGAGGCCGTGAACGGGTGGTTTCAGGAGCTGGTCACCTCGGCGGCCAAGCCGGTGTTCCGGTTTCTGGGGGACACGGTGCTGGGGACTCCGGAGGTCGATTCTGCGGAGATGGCGCGGGCGCGTCAGTTATGGGGCGCCTCGCAGGTGATCGCCAACACCTGTTTCGTGCTGCTGGTGGCCTTTGCGGGTGTGCTGGTCATGTCCGGGCAGACGGTTCCGGGTGGGCTCGCTCCCGGTGAGGTGTTGCCTCGGCTGGTGCCGGCGTTCATTGCGGCGAACGTGAGCTTGATCTTCGTCGGGCATGGGATCTCGTTCGCCAATGGGCTTGCGCAGGCCTTTCTGCAGTCCGGGGCGGAAGCGATCGATGCGGGTGTGGTCGCTGATTCGCTCGGCGGGAGCGTCGTCGCGCTCGTTGCCACGGGCGGGACGTTCTATGCGCTGGTGGCGCTGGCGGTGATCGTGATGGCGCTGATCGTCGCCTTCATCTACATCGTGCGGTTGGCGATCACGATGGTGCTCGTCGCGGCGGCTCCGGTGGCGTTGATGTTCCATGCCCTGCCCGTGACCGAGGGGATCGCTCGGTTGTGGTGGCGCGGCATCACCGGGGTGCTGGCCATTCAGGTCTGTCAGGCGCTCGTGCTGGCCACCGTTTTCCGGCTGTTGTTCAGCGAGGTCGAGGAGAACGACGGGGAGGTTCTCGGGATCTCGCCCCAGGCCGATCTGACGGATCTGCTGGTGGCGATCGCGCTGCTGTGGGTGTTGATCCGCATTCCGTCGTGGGTGGCGCGTTCGGTGTGGCAGCCCGCCCAGCCGCGTCTGCTCGGCCAGATGTTGAAGACGTTCGTGCTCTACCGAAGCGTGGGGGCGCTCATGAACAGACGTGGCGGCGGCATGTCGCAGGGGCTCGTCAAGCACGGCGGTCGTCGGCCGGCTCCCAGGCCTGCGGCTCCGGCGGGACGTGGGCGAGGTGCTCCTCCGCCGCCGACATCGGCCGGACTGGGGTCTTCCAGGCAGCCGCCTACTGCTCCATCCGGATCGAACGAGCCCGAGGAAGGCGAGGCACCGGCGAGCGGACGGGCGGTGCAGCTCGCCTTGCCGATCCCCATTCAGCGCAAGCCGCAGAAGGCGCGGCCGGTGCAGCTGGCGTTGCCGATCAAGGTGACTCGCGTTCCTCGGCCACCGGCGCCGAAGCCGCCGGCCGGTGCGGGGAGGCCGCGGGCGCGTTCTCGTCAGCTGATGCTTCCGGGGATGCCCAAGCGGCCGGTGCCTCGGCGTCAGCTCACCCTGCGCATTGACCCGCCCAAGCGGAACGGCGGGACGTCGTGAGCGACCAGGACGAGGGACTGACGGCGAAGATCCCGGCGGACGTCGAGCAGCCCGACAAGATCCTGTACGGGCTGACGGCGCGGCAGGTCGCCATTCTCGCCGTGACGGGGCTGGTGGCCACCTGGGGCTACATGGCCCTGGGTGACAGGCTGCCGTTCCCGCTGGTGGCGGCGCTTCTGCTGCCGGTCGTCGGTGGTGGGGCGGTGCTGGCGCTGGCCCGGCACGACGGGATGAGCCTGGACCGCTACCTGCTCGCGGCGCTGGTCCATCTGCGTTCGCCCAAGGAACGGGTCAGTGCACCGGAAGGTGTGCAGCCGCCTCCGGTGTGGTGCCGGGTGCGGGGGCGGCTCCCCGACCCGTTGCGGTTGCCGGTGCGGGCGGTGCGCGAGGACGGGGTGCTGGAGCTCGCCGACGGCGGTACGGCTGCGATCGTCCGGGCCGGAACGGTGGCGTTCGGGTTGCGGACGGCCGCCGAACAGGCCGCGCTGGTGGCCGCGTTCGGGCGGTGGCTCAACTCGCTGGAGGCTCCGGCGCAGATTCTCGTGCGGGCGCGGCCGGTGGATCTGTCTTCGATCGTCGCTCAGGTGAACGAGGCGGCGCCGCGGCTGGCCGATCCGGCATTGGAGCAGGCCGCCCGTGACCATGCGGCGTACCTGGCCGAGCTGGAGGCGTCCCAGGAACTGCTGACACGCGAGGTCCTCGTCGTTCTCCGCGATGCGGCCTACGAGCAGCGGCCTGCTACGTGGGGCCGGTCCCGGAAGGTGCTGCGGGATGCCGGGGCCGCGGTGGTAGTGCGCCGGGCCGAGGAGGCGGTGCGGGCGCTGGGCGTGCTGGGTGTCAGCGCGCGGCTGCTGGACGCCACGGCGTGCGCCGAGGTGCTGGCCTCCTCACTGGCCCCGGCGGACATCCGCCCGCCGGAGATGGCCGGTCCTGGTGACGTCATCACCGCTCGTGGAGGTGGGTCGTGATCCCGTCGTTTCTGCGCCGCCCTCCCGCGCCGACGAACGCCACAGAGGGGATGGGGCCTTCGGCGCTACGGGTCGGGGCTCAGTCGCTGGAGTTGCCCGGTGGGGTGTGCGCATCCTTCGCCGTGGTCGGCTATCCGCGCGAGGTCGGCGCGGGCTGGCTGGAGCCTTTGATCACCTATCCGGGGCGGCTGGATGTGTCGCTGCATGTGGAGCCGATCCCGCCACTGGTGGCGGTGCAGCGGTTGCGGCGTCAGCTCGCCCTGCTGGAGGCGTCGGCTCGTACGGATGCCGATCACGGTCGTCTGGCGGACTTCGCCGCCGAGGCCGCCGCCGATGACGCCGCCACTCTCGCGGCCTCGCTGGCGCGGGGACATGGCCGTCTGTTCCGGGTCAGCCTGTATCTGACGGTGCACGCCGGCGACACCGAGGAGCTGGAGGCCGAGGTTCAGCGGGTCCGGGCGCTGGCCGCGTCGCTGCTGCTGGATGCGCAGCCGACGACGTTCCGGGCCTTGCAGGGGTGGGTGGCGACGCTGCCGCTGGCCAGCGATGCGGTGAAGCTGCGGCGGGCGTTCGACACGAGCGCGTTGGCGGCCTCGTTCCCGTTCACCTCGCCCGACCTGGAGCCGCGGCTGGGGCGGACGCCGGTGCTGTACGGGCTGAACGTCTACTCGTCGGGGGCGGTGTGGTGGGACCGGTTCGCCTGCGACAACCACAACTCCGTGACCATCGCCCGGTCGGGGGCGGGCAAGTCGTATTTCACCAAGCTGGAGGTGCTGCGGCTGCTGTTCCACCAGGTCGAGGTGGCCGTGGTGGACCCCGAGGACGAGTACCGGCGGCTCGCTCAGGCGGTCGGCGGTACCCACATCGGGCTCGGTGCGCCTGGGGTGTGCTTCAACCCGTTCGATCTGCCCGACCAGCACGACGATGACGCCCTGATCCGGCGGGCGCTGTTCATCCAGACGCTCGTGAGCGCGATGCTCGGCGAACCGCTCGGCCCCGCGCACCGGGCCGTTCTGGACCGGGCGGTGGTGGCCGCTTATGCCGAGTGCGGGATCAGCTCCGACCGGCGTACGTGGAGGCGCCCGGCGCCGCTGCTGGCCGACCTTGCCGCCCGGCTTTCCCGTGACGACAGCCCGGAGGGTGCGGACTTGGCCGCGCGGCTGGCTCCGTATGTGACCGGCTCCTACCGGGGGTTGTTCGCCGGGCCGACCACGACCCGGCCGGAAGGGCACTTGATCGTGTTCTCGCTGCGGGACCTGCCGGAGGAGACACGGCCGGTCGGGATGCTGCTCGCGCTGGATGCGATCTGGCGGCGGGTCTCCAACCCCGACGACCGGCGCAGGCGGCTGGTCGTGGTCGACGAGGCGTGGACGCTCATGCAGGAGGGCGAGGGCGCGAAGTTCCTGTACCGGCTGGCCAAGGCGGCGCGCAAACACTGGGCGGGGCTGGCCGTGGTCACCCAGGACGCCGCCGATCTGCTGGGTTCCGATCTGGGCCGCGCGGTGATCGCCAACTCCGCAACGCAGATCTTGCTGCGGCAGTCTCCGCAGGTCATCGAGGAAATAGGCGCGGCGTTCAACCTGACCGGCGGGGAGAAGGCGTTCCTGCTCGCCGCCGACCGGGGCGAGGCGCTGCTGTGCGGCGGGGTCGGCAGTGACCGGGCCGCCTTCTACGCGGTGGCCAGCCATCAGGAGCACGACCTGGCCACCACCGACCCGGCCGAACTCGCCCAGCGCGAGGCCGCCGGTGAGGAGGTCGATCCGCTGTGAGCCTGCTTGCCCATGCCGGCGGCTGGGTGGACCTCGCCGACAATCCGGAACGCTTCCTCGCGCTGGCCGGCGAATACGGTCCGCCTCTTGCCGTGCTCTCGTTGGCGGGGGCCAGCCTGTGCGCCTGGGCGCGGCGGCTGGTGTGGACGTGGCGGAACGACAGCCTCGCGCACGGGGCACGGCTGATCGAGGTCGCCGTTCCGCCGCATGTCGAGGAGTCCAGCGCCGCGGCCTGGTGGACGCACCTCGTCGGCCTCACCGCCCCGGCATGGAAGCGCGCCCTCTTCGGGCAGCCGCATCTGGCCTGGGAGTACATCGCCGACGCCACCGGGCTGCGGGTGCAGATCTGGGTTCCCGGTGTGGTGCCGCCAGGGCTGGTCGAGAAAACGATCCGATCAGCCTGGCCCGGCGCGACGATCACCACCCGGCCAGCGACGCCGCCGGTCCCGTCCTCGGTGTCCTTGGTTGGGGGCAGTCTCGTCCTGGCGCGGCCCGATCACTACCCGCTTGAGCATCGGCACGACTCCGACCCGTTGCGGGCGCTGCTGGGAGCCGTCTCCGGGCTGCGCCGAGGCGAACGCATCGCCGTGCAGGTGGTGGCCCGCCCGGTCACCGGCCGCCGCCTGCGCCTGGCCCACCGCGCCGCCTCGGCCCTGCGTGGAGGCCGTTCGACCGCCGCGCAGGGCAAGGTGTTCGACCTGCTCATGCCCGGTGGGTCCGGGCACGCGCGGCCGGGTGAGCTGGCCCGGATGTTTCCCGAACGCGCCGAGCAGGTCCGGGCGATCCTCGACAAGGCCGCCCAACCGCGGTTCGCCGTGCAGATCCGGTACGCCGTCGCCACCGACCGCCCGGAAGACACGGCGAGAGGGTGGCTACGAGGCCGGGCGCACGAGGTCGCCTCGACGTTCGCGCTCTACTCGTCCGGTCACCAGTACCTGCGCCGCAAGCGCCTGCACGCACCCGCCGCCCGGCTCGCGTCCCGCCGCCTAGACCGGGGCTATCTGCTGTCGGTGGCCGAACTGGCGGCCATCGCACATCTCCCGTACGACCTGGCCGCACCGGGCGTCACCCGGGCCGGTGCCCGTCCGGTCCCGCCGCCCCCGACCGTGTCGGCGCGCACGGCCGGGCCGGTGCGGGTGCTGGGTGATGCGGACGCCGGATATCCCCGGCCGGTCGCGTTGACCGTTCCCGCCGCCCGGCAACACGTGCACGTCCTCGGGCAGACCGGCGTCGGCAAGTCCACCTTCCTGGCCAGCCTGATCCTCGCCGACGCCCACGCCGGACGGGGCGCGCTGGTCATCGATCCCAAGGGCGACCTGGTCACCGACGTTCTGGGGCGGCTCCCGGAACGGGCGATCGGCCGCACGGTGGTCTTCGACCCTTCCGAGGACGGTCCACCACCCTGCATCAACGTCCTGGCCGGCCCAGACCCGGCGTTCGCGGTGGACTCGATCGTGACCATCTTCCGCCGCTGCTTCTCCTCGGCCTGGGGCCCCAGGTTGGACGACCTCATGCGTTCGGCCTGCCTGACGCTCACCCGAGCCCACGGGCCGAAGGCCACCCTCGCCGATGTCCCGAGGCTGCTCACCGACAGTCCGTACCGGGCGCGGGTGGTCGCCAGGCTCGATGACGAGCTGCTGCGAGGCTTCTGGGCCTCCTACGACGAGCTGTCACCGGCCGCCCGGTCGGGGGTGATCAGCCCGGTGATGAACAAGCTCCGCGCGGTCCTGCTGCGCCCGTTCGTCCGTGACGCCCTGTCCGGCCGCGCCTCGACCGTCGCCCTCGGCCGCACCCTGGACCGGGGCGGGCTGGTCCTGGCCCGCCTGCCCAAGGGCGTGCTGGGTGAGGACGCCGCCCGGCTCTTCGGGTCGATGCTGCTGGCGCACACCTGGCAGGCCATCACCCCGCGCGCCAAGGTCCCCGAGGGCGACCGGCCCGATGCCGCCGCCTATGTGGACGAGGCCCACAACTTCCTCAACCTGCCCGGCTCCATCGGCGACGTCCTCGCCGAGGCCCGCGCCTACCGGTTCAGCCTCGTCATCGCCCACCAGCATCTGTCGCAGCTCCCCAAGGATCTGCGTGAGGCGGTGTCGGCGGATGCCCGCAACAAGATCTACTTCACCACCTCCCCCGAGGACGCCACCGACCTCGCCCGGCACGTCACCCCGCTGCTCACCCCGCACGACCTGTCCCACCTGGGCGCCTACCAGGCCGCCGGCCGCCTGGTCACCGGCGGTGGGCTCTCGTCGGCCTTCACGTTCCGCACCCGGCCGCTCCCCGATCCCGTCCCCGGACGCGAGGAGGCCGTACGCGCGGCCTCCCGCCAGACCTACGCAGTCAAGACACAGGCACGGCGACCCGTGCTCCCGACCGATCCACGGACAGACGAAAGGCGAACCCGATGACCCGACCGAAGACCCCGGCCAACCGGATGCGCGGCCTCGCCACCCTCGCGCCCAGGATGAGCCCGGAACTGATCGCCGACCTCGCGTACCGGCTCACCGACCGCGACCGGCAGCTCCTCGAACTGGTGTGGGAACACCGCGTCCTCACCACCGACCAGATCACCGCGGTCTTCTTCCCGAGCCCGAGCCGAGCCCGCCAGCGCCTCGCCGAGCTCCGCGGCCTGTCCGTCCTGCTGCGGTTCCAGCCCTGGACGCCCATCGGGACCCGCCCCCAGCACTGGGTGCTCGGCCCCGCAGGCGCTCACGTCCTGGCCGCCCAGCGCGGCGTCAGCCCGAAGGAACTCGGATACCGCCAGGACAGGGCCTCGGCCATCGCCCTGTCCTCCAGACTCGGCCACCAGGTCGGCGTCAACGACTTCTTCACCCGCCTGCACGCCCACGCCCGCCGCCAAGGGAACGGCACGGCCCTGACCGAGTGGTGGTCCGAGCAGCGATGCGCCTCCCTGTGGGGCGACCTCGCCCGCCCCGACGCCTTCGGCCGCTGGACCGAGCCGCAGGAGAACGGACAGCCGGCCACGGTCGACTTCTTCCTCGAGCACGACACCGGCACCGAAACCCTCCGCCGGGTCGCCGCCAAACTCAACGGCTACGCCGCACTCGCCGAGTCCACCGGCATCACCACACCCGTCCTGTTCTGGCTCCCCAGCCCGACCCGCGAAGCCAACCTCCGCGCCGCCCTCGGCGCCCCGGACGTTCCGGTGGCCACCGCCGTCCACACGCCCGCCACCGCCCCGGACGGCCCCGCCGGGCCGGTATGGCTGCCGGTCGGCACCACCGGCCCGCGACGGCGCCTGTCGGCGCTGGCACACGCATGGGCCACCGGCAGCCCGCGTCCCGCCGGGGGCGCCTGATGCCGGTAGCGGTCGCCGTCCCGGCCATCGTGGGCATCCTGCTGATCGTCGTCTTCGTCGCCGCCCTCGGTGCCACGTCGCCGGGCGGGGATGCCTCCTGCCTGTCGGCCCCGGGCCGCACGGCACGCGCCCAGATCCCCGCCGCCTATCTGGCCCTCTACATGCAGGCCGAGTCCCACTACGGCGTCCCGTGGAACGTCTTAGCCGCCGTCGGCTCCATCGAGTCCGACCACGGCCGAGGCCCCCACCCCGGCATCGCCTCCGGCACCAACCACGCCGGAGCCGCCGGACCGATGCAGTTCATGCCCGGCACCTGGGCGGCGTTCGGAGTGGACGGCAACGGCGACGGCCACAAGAACGTCTACGATCCCGCCGACGCCATCCCGGCCGCCGCCGCATACCTCAAACACAACGGCGCACCCGCCCACATGGAACGCGCTCTGTTCCGGTACAACCACGCCACCTGGTACGTGCAGAAGGTCCTGGACCGCGCCGCCGAGTACGCCCGAGACAGCGGCACCTGCACAGCCCTACCGGCCACCGGCCGCGCCGCCATCGCCGTCAAGGCCGCCCTCCGCCAGATCGGCACCCCCTACTCATGGGGCGGCGGCAACATCAACGGCCCCACCCGAGGCTTCGGACGAGGCGCGGCAACCGTCGGCTTCGACTGCTCATCCCTCGTCCAGTACGCCTGGCACCAGGCCGGAATCACCATCCCCCGCACCACCCAGGAACAGTGGCGCACCCTCCCCCACGTACCCGCCGCACACGCCAGACCAGGCGACCTGGTGTTCTTCCGGGGTGCCTACGGAACGTCCACCGCCCCCGGTCACGTCGGCCTGGTCATCGGCCCCGGCCGCATGGTCGAAGCCCCCCGCACCGGCCTCACGGTCCGCATCGCCAGCATCAACACCCGCTCCGACATCGTCGGCTACGCCCGCCCCACCCACCGACACCCGCCGCCCTGACGCCCGGTCTGACGCCCGCCCTCACAACACCCCCCAGTGGGCCTTCGCCACGCCGGGGTCCGAGTTGGCCGTGTTCGCGGGCATCCGCGGTCGGGCTCAGTCAGACAGGGGTTTCGGTCAATAGGGACAGGCACCCGTCAGCGCATCTACTGTCCAAATGTCCAAATCAGCTGTACAACCTGGTACGGTTCACGGTAGGTACTTAGCGTAATCAGCTCTGTTGTCCGGCTCTGAGTGATCAAACCTATGGAGCCGTGCATGAAGAGGGGCCCCATGGCGGCCATGGTGTCTGGGGAGACGCACCGCCAAGGAGCCCCTGTCGGGAGGCCCTGGGGGTCGTCACCTCGTCAGAGGTGAGGTCCCGCGGGGCCTTCGCTGTTCAACCACTCGCGGACCCAGCGCACCAGTTCCGCCACGAGCCGCCCTGCCGCCGCGACGACGAGAAGCCTCTGCCAGAGCGACGCTCGGTTCGTGGAGGGCTGGCACCGGTCCTGACGATCACGGTCGTCAGCCACCCTTGCATCACCTCCCTTCCGGGCCGGTAGGCCGCCGGCGAGGTCTACCAGCAGGGAGTACTGGGTGATGCCGCTCTTAACGTACAGGTCGGGCAACGCTGATGCAATTGCATCTGCACGCGTGCATATGCACACGCACGCCCTCTGCCCGTAGGGTGCGGCCACCTCTAGGTCCGGGACGGCGTTTCAGCATGGGCAACCAAGCCAGACCTCGGCCTGACCAGCCGCGCCTTCGACGATGAAGGTTCCGATGGCTGCAGTCATCAGCCGGATAACCAGCCATGCCGTGCAGACCGCTCAACCCTGCAACAACGTTTCGGTCTGCACCTTAGGTCTTTTAAGCCCAAATCATCGTCCAGAACAGGCGTCAGCAGCGATCTGAGCGCCGCAAACGGACGGGGCGGGGGCCGGATCCGGCCCCCGCCCCGTCCGGAGCATTGGACGCCCTACGAGGCGTCAGCCTGGCCACCGGCCGCCGGGATCGCGGCGGTGTAGCGCATGGGACGTTCGCTGGTCAGCACGGCCTCGCCGTTCTTGGCCAGGGTCTCCAGGGCGTTGGCCACCGCACCCGAGGACCGGCCCAGCACCTTGGCGATCTCGGCTGGGGTGAACTCCTTGCCTGGGTGCGCGTTCAGGTGCGCGATCACCTCCGGCCGCAACGGCCGAGGCGCGGCCCGGTCCGCGCCCGCCCCACCGCCGCCCTTGCCGCCGGTGCGGACCGTGCCGACCTTGGATGCCTTCCGCACGGTGTTCGTGGCGGCATAGATGCGCTCCAGACCCGCCGTCATCGCCGCCTCATCACCCGACACGACCGCCGTGTAGGTGGTGGTCACCGCCGCCAGCAGGTCGGCCAGCGCCCTGCGGGTCTCCTCCACCGTCCGCGCCTTGGCCAACTCCGCCAGCACCCTCGCCCGCCGGGCCTCCTCCTCGGCCGCCGCACGGGCCAGTTCGGCCTCCGCCTGCGCGCGGCGGTCGGCCTCGGCCTGCATGATCCGCATCGCCTCCTGGATCGCCTCCGCCGTCACCGCCGGCCCGGCCGGGGCGACCGGTTCGGCCGGGCCGGTGGCGTCCGCCGGTTCAGCGGCCTGTGCGTCCCCGTCCGGGATGCCGGGGGCGGGTGCCCAGGTGTCCGGCAGCGCCCGCCCGTTGTCCCCACGGCCGCCGGACGTGCACACCACCCGCCCGGCCTCGGCCAGCGCCGCCAGTTCGGCCTTGGCCACCGCCCGCGTGACCCCCGCCGCGTTCGCGATCACCGGCACGGTCGCGCCGGGGTTGGCCACCACCGCGTCCCACACCGCCGCAGCGGCCCCGCCCGTAGCGCCGGTGGTGTCCGGGCCGGTGGCGGTGGTCGTGGCGTCAGCGGCGATGTCAGCGGCCGGGGTGGCGGTGTTCTTCTTCGCAGCCATTTTCACGGTCCCTTTCGTTCGGCGTTCGCGGCGGCGGCATTTTTCGCCGCCGTGTTCCGTGTGATGGCACCACGATTTCTCGACCACCCGCCGAACTCAAGCCCGCGCACCGATTTTCCCGGTCACCATAACGGCTGGAGAGGCTTACCTCTCCATACTGAACACCAGCACGGTTTGACGAAATAGCAGCCCGCCGGCACTTGAATGCACTCAAAAGCGGGACCAGCAGAACGAGGATGGCGGCACTTCTCGCGCCACACCATAACAAGAGAAGGGAAGCAGGAAAATAGAGCGCGTCCACTCAACATCCCGTCGGCAGCGCAGCATCCTTACGGGCGTCCGTCACCGGACTCACCGGCCGTCTCCTGCCTACGCCTACATTCATGGTTGTGCCTCCCCGGAGGCAGTTGGGGCCACGAACAGCAGACCCAAAACCCGCCCGACCCGCAGAGACTCCACCCCTCGGATCTGCCGCTCATAAGGAGCAGCCCGAACAGCACACCAAGCGACAGACCGAACAACATCCCCAACGACGAACAAGCGACGAGCCCGCCTCGTACCAGCCGTAGAAAGCCCAAAGGCCCTGCCCGCCACCCTCGTCAGAGGGCCGAGCGGGCAGGGCCAGAGGTCAGGCTCGCCTATCGTGGAGCGGGGACCAGCCTGCCACTTTCAGGCTGGTCCCCGCCGGTCACGAGGCCAGGACCGCATGCAGATCTGGCCTGGTACTGGTCTCGACGCACAAGTCCAGGTCAGCCCAGACCGTGTGCCCTCCGTTCGGGCTGCCGTGGATGCCCAGGGCCATGGCGAGCTGGGAGACGGCACGTAGGCCCCGCCCGTGCTCCGCCTGCGGCTCCCCCGGTGTCTCTGGCACGACGGTCGGAACGCCTCCGCCGCCCTGGTCGGTGACCCCGATATAGGCCACGTCATCGAGCACCAGCTCGACGCCGAACCAGCCTCCGTGGTGTCCGGAGTTCGTGTGCCGGATCGCGTTGGCCGCCAGCTCGCTGACAATGAACGCCACTTCCTCCTCGTAGCCGGTGCCCGCGAACAGTGACACGGCGAACTTCCGCGCCACCGCCACCTGATCAGCCCGGCCCGGATAAGTCCGACGCCACCGCATCGGTTCCGGCGACCGCAGCCACGCCGCCGCCGACCCGTACCCGATCGTGCATTTGCCCATGGATTCGTCCCCCATTCGGATCACGCCGCCCACACCCCCGGCGAGCACCGGCAGGCCATTCACACGGGCGGCCCGACCCCCATCAGGGAACACCTCGTCACCAACGGTCAAGTCACGTTGAAGAACGCACCTTACTCGGACAAGCAGATGGCCGCGCAGCTGATTGCTGTGCGGCCATCTGAACTGCCCGGCCGAATGCAATCTGCTCCGCCATTAGACAGCGGGGACCACCGGACAGAGACAGACCGGAGCCTACCGTCCCGCAGTCCAGACTGACCACCTGGTCACGGTACAAACAGCGGCAGAGGCCGCCATCGTTTCAGGAGCACTGGGTGAGTGTGGTGATGGGGCGGTGTTCACACTGCGGGCAGGTGAACAGGTAGACGTCTCCGACGTCGCCGATCATGAGGTCGGCGGGTCTGCGATCGAGCCTTCGGCGCGGGCGCCCGTTGGCGTCCATGCCGGGATGCTCCTCGGCGGGGGTCCAGGTTTTCCAGGACTGGCCATCTGATTCACCGCTGGCGATGGTCAGCAGGTGCTCCAGGGCATGGCCGCACTCACAGGTCAGCCAGATGGGGTCCTGGATCCAGTGGACCCAGCCGCCAACCTTGGTGCCGGGGGCGACCGACAGGTGATAGTGGTAGCGCCACCGGCGCTCAATCTGCTCCTCCCATGCGGTGATCCGCCGGGCCAGCTCCGGGTCCAGATCGCTGTAATGAGGGAACTCGGTGACGCGCTCGGGGGCCAGGGCGCACGGACGAGGCAGGTAGTTGTCCGCGCTGTACTCCAGGTCGACAGGTGGAGGCTCTGTGCGCGGGCGGGTGATCGAAGCGCTGTCCCGCCAGCGGACCTGCACGTCCGGGCAGTAGAGGGGATCGTGGTCCAGCGGGCACCACAGCACCTGGCAGACGTCAGTGCCCGCGGGGAAGGGCAGCTCGGGGACGTCCCGGGCGAACAACTGCAGGATCGGCACCAGCGGCAGCGGCTCACTGGGCAGATCCCGTTCGAAGGCATAGTGCCGGTCGAACTCCGCGCAGTGCGGCCACGGCTCGTCGGCGGGCCACAGCAGCGGACCGCCCAGGGAACTCTCGGTCGTTCCCGGCCGGCCAGGACGCGGGTGCAGGCGGACCGTCGTACGCGCCAGCGACCGCAACTCGGGGAAGACCTGCTCGATGCGCACCGGCTTCGGCGGCGTGGTCAGCCGCGGCGACTCTCCAGCCAACGTGGCTCCTCCCATCGGTCGAGCAGGAGCCTAGGGGCGGCCGGTGACAGCGCAGAGTCCGAGCCGAGGAGGCAACCGTTCGCGCCAAGCGCGCGACCAAAAGGTGGTTCTGCGTACAGATCAGGTCGCTACCGAATCACCGGGGGTGCTGGGGGCGAAAATTGACCAGGACCTCATTGCCCCCCGGATCTGCATCCGCAGATCCTCGGGATGAGGGGAGTCCAGCACCCACCAGCCGCCTGGAGCGGGCACCAGCGCCCACCACTTGCGTGTGGCCAGCCCGAACCAGATCGTGATGCTGGGGAACTCGTTGCCGAACTCCCGCCGTGCCAGCAGCCACACCGCATACAACGGGTCGGCACATGCCGCAGGAACCCAGCGGCCCGCCTCGTCCACCGCCACCGTTACCCGCTCACACCCGTCCCCTCCAGGAGTCGCAGGCGGTCGCGCGGACCATTTCCTCCGGGTCATCGGCCGGGGCTACGGCCCGGCCATCGCTCCACCATTCGCCCTCTTCCCGCTCGCAGACGATGTCCTCGGGCGGCCGGAACGGATGTGAATACGTGGCCTTCAACACCGCCGGACCGCACCGGTTACGCATCAGCGAGATACCGATGCCGCCGTTCTGCTCCAGGCACCGGCTAAGGACCTCCAGGTGGGCCACACACGGATCGGATGTCGACATCCCAATACTCGCCACCCCAGGCAGGTCAATGCCCTGCAGCAACGCACGCTGAGCGTGCCCACCTCCGCTATGGCCGAGCACCGGTGGCCTCGTCCGGCAGGTGAACGAAAGCGCCCGTACTCTCCCCTGCGGCATGTGCCGCCTTCTCCAGCAGCCGCATGCCATCACGAGCAACGGCAGCCCGCCCCATCACTTCCTCCTGCGGTGGCGAGCGCGACGCCGGGCACGCCGGAGGTACAGCGCCGTGACCGAGCCGGCGATCCCTACCACGGTGCCAACGGTCAGCAGGATCCCGGCCAGGACGAACAGTTCGGTGAGCGCCTCGCCCAGCTGACCACCCATCACAACGTCGCGAACACGGTCTTGCCCACCCGCTCCGCCCGCCACCCGGAGGAGTGAGCCAGGGCATCGACCAGCAGCAGCCCCCGGCCGCCCTCGGCGAGAAGATCGGCGGAACCGTGCGCTACCGGAACGTCCTCGCTCGCATCCCACACCTGGATCTGCGGTCGCTCCCCATCCATGACGATCCGCACCGCAACAGGAATCTGCAGACCAGAGCGTTCCAGCGCCTGAACGGCGTTGCTCACCAGCTCCGAGGTGATGAGCACGCCGTTCTCCACCAGGTCGGTGCGGCCGATAACGGTGAGCCGACGCGCTACGAACGCCCGCGCGATCCCAACGGACGCTGCAACGGGCGGGACCGACATGCATATGCGTTCAGCAAGGCATGGCAGCCCCTTTGAGACGGGTGAATGCAGCACCGCAGGATTGTCTGATTTGTTGAGATGCGGGGACATGTGGGGCGGGACCTCCTGGTGCTGACGTTATGAGGCAGGGCCGGCGCCGGAGCTTGGCTCGTGGAGCCCTCTACTGCGGGGGTGGGGAGCGAAGGCTCACCACGGCGCCGACCCTGCGCTTGTCACCACCAACCAGCGCGCCCTCCTCGGAAACTGGTCGGTGGCAGGCTTCCGACGTGTGCTCACACCGTCCCAGCCGTGCGTTACGTCACTCCACCCTGACCAACCGTGACCTTCTCGGGGACTTCCCGGTTTCACCGGGAACTCCGGCGAAGGCGGCCTCCGAGGGGCTAACCCCGCCTGCAGCACGGGGGTACTGTGCTGAAGCAGGAGGTCAAACGGCATAGCCGGTTTCCACCAGGAAGGCGGATGGGCATGCGCGAACGGCCCTCAAGTGTCAGACAGCAGCAGGCCGCGCTCAGTGCACAGCTCCGAGCCGAAGGAAAAACCTGGTCGGAGATCGCCGCCGTCTTCCGTGAGCGCTACCGCGTCAATGCTCGGGTAGCGATGCGCCTGGTCCATGGCATGAGCCAGAAGGACGTCGCCGACGCCTGGAATGAACGCTGGCCGGACGAGCCCCGCACCTTCAAGAACATCTCCTATTGGGAGCAATGGCCCAGCAGCACCGGCCATCAGCCGTCGCTGGGCGTACTCAGCCGTTTGGCGGAGCTCTACGAGTGCAGCGTCGTCGATCTCCTCGCCGACTGCGCCGACTACCGCCACCTTGATGACGCCTACCAAACGCGGATACCGAACGCAAAGAACACCGTAGTACCCAGCGGTGCCATTACCGACGACGCAGCGCCCGCTGAGCCAGCGACGAAGTCGTCGTCACTTGCGCTGTATCCGCCCGGCGCTGCTCTGGTTCCCGTGGAGAGCGCCGAAAAGCTGATGGCAGGTGTGCAGCACGTTGATTTCAATGAACTGGCACGGATACTGACCATGTGGGCTGAACGCTTCAATCCCGACCTTGACCGACGGACGCTCCTCTTCAAGCTCAGCAGTGCCTTGGCTGTGGCCGCCGCCTCACCTGTGTTCGACCAGTTGAACCCAGACGAAAATGAGCGCGTTGCCGCCGTGCTGGCTGATCCCAGCCGTCTCGATGGCGTCACCATTTCTCATGCCGAGCAGATGGTCCGGGACTTCCGGCATCAGGGTGATGTACTTGGCCCGCAGGTCACCCTGCAGTCGGTCATGGCCGAGCGCCGCGTTATCCAGAGCATCCTGACAGGCAGCGCGCCGAGCAGACTCCTTCCTCGCATACAGTCCATCTATGCCGAACTGACGCAGCTCGCGGGATGGCTCCTATTCAACTTGGGCGACTATCGGGCTGCAGAGCACTATTACGAGGAAGCCCGCACGGCCGCCCACGATGCACATAACGTGGAGTTGGTGACGTACATCCTGTGCACGATGAGCCACCTGGCGACCTGGCAGGGGAAACCGCGCGTCGGCATCGATCATGCGGTCGCGGCGGAAGTCTGGGCGAGGAAGTCCCACAGCCCTCGGGCGCAGGCCTACGCAAGCGACGTGGCGGCTCGCGCCTACGCCGCGGACAGGGAGTGGGATGCCTGCCGTGAGGCGCTGGACAACGAACGCACCGAACTGGCCAAGGTAGAGCCGACCGAACCAGCCGCGAGCTGGTGGTACTTCCATGACGAGTCGTTCTACTGGGGGACGGAGAGCGAGTGCGCGCTGCTCCGGCACCGACCCAACGAGGCGCTCGACGCCACCGCCGCATCACTCGGCTTGATCGATCCCACCAACCTGCACAACTACGCGGTGACGCTCACCTTCCAGAGCGAAGCCCATATCCAGCAGGGCAACGTCTCCGAGGCATGCCGCATCCTCGGAGACGTTGCCCGGCTCACCGTGGTCAACACGTCGCGGCGCATCGACCAGCGTCTGGTCGTGCTGCGTGGCCAGCTGGACGAATGGAGCAACGCCAAAGCAGTCGCCGAACTCGACGAGACGCTGAGGCTCTACCGTGGCCGCTCGCTGGCGAGCGGCAGAACGAACAAGTCGTAGGCGTCGAAGTAGTCACCTGACGTACCCGGCACCTGGCCGACCATCTGCCAGCCCCATGCCTCGTACACGGCGTGCGTGTCGGCGGCCTTGGGGTTGGTGGCCAGCGTTGCCCGCTCCTCGGAACGACCGGACAGCAGTTCGTCATGGAGACGCCGGCCGACGCCCCTACCCTGCCACGCGCGGCGAACCTCGATCTCCGCCAGAACGAACGTGCGGGTGCCGGTCTCCACCGTGAACCCCTCGGGCGGCTCAGGCCGCAGGCCCTCCCACCAGTAGGTGTTGCCCGCCGGCAGCGGATACCCGAAGGCGAACCCGACCAGATCGCCATCAGCCTCGGCCGTCACCAGCTCGAACCCCTCACGCTCCATCCCCTTGCCCGCCCGCTCGCGAAAGGCGTCCGTCTTCCTCTCGGAGGGATCAACTCCGTAGGCGTCGGCGTAGACCACGCACAGGGCGTCCAGGAGCGAGCGGGCCGCCTGGCTGGTGTAGTGGGTGAGGACGACGTCGCGTGCAGTGCCGGCCATGAGCTCATCGTCGCAGACGCCCATGATGACAACTACGGCCATACACACGCTGGTCGCGGCACTCGACGCCGAAAGAAGAGCCAAGCCATCGTCTTCGGCAACCTGACGTTGGCGCTGATCCGGCAGGACAGGCTGGACGAAGCAGGCGCAGCCATGCACAGCACGATCGACGCAGTGGAGCTGACACGCGTGGGCGGCGGGCTTAATGCGGCCTTCACCGCGGGACCGTACTCATCCCAGATGAATCCACTGAGGTGCCGTACGAGCGGGTGCCGTGGTCGTAGGCTTCCTGGGGTGAGCATCGACGCGGGCCAGGTGTCCCCGGCAGAGCTTCGGAACACGATGGTCGACCAGCTCGTCAAGTGGCGGTCGGTCCGTACGGCGCGGGTCGAGGCCGCGATGCGTGCGGTTCCCCGGCATCTGTTCGTCCCCGGCGTCCCAATCGAGAAGGCCTACGCTCACGACGGAGTCGTCACCCACCCGGGGACGGACGGCCGGCCTCGCAGCATGGCCTCTGCGCCGGCGGTCGTCGCGCAGATGCTCGAGCAGCTCGATGTGCGGCCAGGGCACCGCGTCTTGGAGATCGGCGCGGGCACGGGCTACAACGCTGCGCTTCTTGCGCACCTGGCGGGCCCGGACGGGCAGGTGACGACCATCGACATCGACGATGACGTCGTCGAGGCAGCCCGGCGCGGGCTCGCTGCGGCGCGCTGCGACAACGTGCAGGTGGTCTGCGGCGACGGCGAGTACGGCCATCCCGACCATGCCCCTTACGACCGGCTCATCGTCACCGCCGGCGCCTGGGACATACCGCCCGCGTGGACCGATCAGCTCACCCGGGACGGCAGGATCGTGGTGCCGCTTCGAGTACGGGGGCTGACCCGTTCGGTCGCTCTCGAACGCCAGAACGGCTTCCTGCAGAGCCAGTCCATGCAGTACTGCGGATTCATCCCGATGCGAGGCGCCGGGCACTGCCCCGAGCCCACCCTCAAACTCAGCGACGACATCAAGGTCTACCTGCGGCTCGACGACCGGCAATCGGCAGACGCCCAGACCCTCGGCCGTGCCCTCGATCACCCTGCGTGTCACATCTGGCTGGGCGTCACCGCCGGCGAGGAGGAACTCGGCCACTTCGAGTTCTGGCTGGCCACGATGGACGGGTTCTGCCGCCTGCTCGCACAAGGCGACGCGGTCGACAAGGGCTTGGTCAAGCCCATGTACCTCTGGGGCAGCATGGCCGTGTTCGATCACGACACGTTCGCCTACCTCACCATGCGCGAGGCCCCCCGCGCCAACAACGCACAGAGAACGTTCGAACTAGGCGTCTGCGCGTACGGCCCCCGCGGCAGGGAGCTGGCCGACCGGCTCGCCGATCAGATCCGCAGGTGGGACCGTGACGGCCGGTCACTGACCACGTGGATCGAGGTCCATCCGGCCGGAACCGCCCCCAACGCCGAAGGCGTGCTGGTTGCGGACAAACAACACACGCGCGTGATCGTCCGGACCGCCCGCCCAGGCAGCTGAGCCCTGCGGCGGCCGCGTGGGTGTGGTGTGTACGCGGGTCACTTGGACGTGGTGCTGGACTGGTTCGGCTTGGGCAAGGCCGTGGCGATCTACCAGGTCGCCGAAGTCCTGGTGAACAAGAACCAATGAGGTTGATCCGTCCGTCACAGCCGGATACCTACCAAGACCACACCGGCGCTCGGCGGCCAGTAGAACATCGACACCCGGTCATCGTGACGCTCTGGCTGCCGGCTGAGGTGCCGCAGTGCGGACAGGTGTTCGGCGGGCTGACATCCTGGCGGCCCTTGATGACCTTGACCGACCATCAGGAGGTAGGCGACAGTCGCGGTTGAGAAGGAATCTTCCTGGAAGGTGCAAATACATGCAATATCCTGACGACGGCGACGACCTGCTGGCCACCTTCTTCTGCAAGGACCCGGGTTCGGTGGACATGGACGACTGCGCGGCTTTCTACCGGACCGACCGGCATACCTGGATCGTGCAGGGCAAGCGGCGCGGGGCCAAGGTGGCGGCTCAGCTTCGGGCGCTGGGGGACGATGAGACGTTCGTGGAGATCCCCGAGCCGCTGGTGGAGCTGTTCGTCCGCCGGTACGTCAAGGAGCGATATGGAACTGATCTCGGTAGCGCAGCGGGGCGAGCTGATCGGGAACGCTCGGAGCGTCCTCAAGCTGGAGCTGAGGGATGACTACGCGGTCGACCGTGAGCTGTTCGCGGCGTGGCGGGCAGGTGACTTCGAGGCGGTGGCCCGCAGTGCCCAGGCTTCACGTGACAAGGTCGCCGCGCGTGTCGCGGCGGGGATGAGTCTGCGGCGGGTGAAGGTGGTGTCCGAGCCGCTGTCGGAATACCAGCGGTTCGCCTTCGACTACAGCGAACATGCCGTGGATGCCGGCGAGGACATCCGGTGGGTTCCCCGGCGGCTGGTGTCCACCGTGCTGCTGCCGGGCAACGACTTCTTCGTCCTGGACGACGAGATGGTGATCTTCAACGTTCTCGATGGCGCCAACGACCGGGCCGAACAGCAGCTCTACCGGGACGCCGAGGTGGTGAAGCTGTGCCGCGATTCCTTCGAGGCGGCCTGGGCGGTGTCGATCCCGCACCGTGAGTACCACCCTGCCTAAGCATTGTCCGATCAGGCGGTCGCCGCCCGCAAAGCGTTCGCCGTGCGGCTCCGTGATCTGCGCAGGGACGCGGGCCTGACGGGGCGGCAGCTGGCTGCGCTCACCGGCCTGCACAACACCAAGATCTCCCGGATCGAGCACGCTCAGCAGAACCCGTCAGAAGACGACATCCGAGCGTGGTGCATCGCCTGCGGCGCGGCTCGGCAGATCCCCGAGCTGATCGCCGCGCACCGCGAGGTCGAGCAGATGTGGGCCGAGCACCGGCGCGAGCTGCGCGCCGGGATGGTGCACATCCAGTCGCGCAGCACACCGCTGTATGAGAACACCCGGTTGCTGCGCGCCTACGAATCCAACGTCGTGCCCGGCATCCTCCAGACACGCGGGTACGTGGTGGCGGCCCTGACGACCAGCGCCCGCGTCCACGGCCTTCCCCTTGAGGACGTGGAGGGGGCGGCCGATGCCCGGCTGTCCCGCCAGCACCTGGTGACGGAGCCGACCGGCGACAACACCTACAGCTTCGTGATCGAGGCCGGCGCGCTGGAACACGGCTTCGGGGGCGATGCGGTGATGCACGAGCAGCTCGACTTCCTGCTGCGCGTGACCCGGCTGCCGAACGTGGCGTTCGGGATCATCCCTCCCCTGAGCGGCCGGACCATCCGACCGGGGGAGGGCTTCTACATCTTCGACGACCAGCTCGTACGCAGCGAGATGTGGTCGGGAGGGTTCCGCACACGACGGCCCGACCAGATCGCCTACTTCGTGAGGATCTTCGACATGCTGCGCGAGCTGGCCGTCTATGGTGCCGCCGCGCGAGAGTTGATCGAGGCGGCGCGAGGGTTCCTGCAAACTCGTGAAAACTCCTAGTCCTGTCGGAACTGGCGCTCCTACGGTCGAAGCGAACCCGCTGCTGACCCGGAGGCCACCGTGAACAACCCTGTCGGCACGCCCGTGACGATGTTTGCGGTCGAGGCGTGATGGAGTTCGACGCATCACGCAACAGGACCCTGACCGCTGAGCCGTTCGCCGCCCACTCGACCAAGGCTCATTTGTCGGCCCTGGCCGACACGTTGGAAAAGGCGGGGATGCGGGCGCGGATCATCGACAGGAGCACTGGCCCGGACGTGATGCGCTGTTGGAACCCACAGGTGATGTGCACCTCGCTGGAGGTCACCTGCCAGCAGCACCCGGAACGGGACGAACTGGCGTTCTTCATGGGCGGAGAGGTCCTTGCCGCCGCTGACCGTCCAGAAGACGCCGCCGCGATCCTGACCGAACGCCTTCAGGGGTGCGGCCCATAGAGCCCGGTAGTCAGCCATAGAGGTCGCCCGGCTCCTGGCACGGTACGGCGGTTCAACGGGTCCGCATCGCGGTCGTCGTTCAGGCTGTGGGCAAGCCGGTCGTCGTCCGGCAGCCGGAATGGCGGTTACGGCACCGCATGAGACATCCGGCGACCAACACCAGTGACAACCACGAAACGCAGTGTGGGAGAGGAACGTTCAGTGTCTGATGCCGCCGATTCAGCCCGTGCCGAGCAGCTGCGCAGCGGGCTTGTCGACGCACTCGTCACCGACGGTGTGATCACATCCAGGGAGGTCGAGACCGCGTTCCGTACGGTGCCCCGGCACATGTTCGCCCCCGAGGCGTCCCTGGAGGAGGCGTATGCCCAAGATCGGCTGGTCACCAAGCGGGACGAGCACGGAATCACGATCAGCTCGGTCTCGGCGCCCCAGATCCAGGCGATGATGCTGGAGCAGGCCGAGCTCGGGCCGGGCATGCGGGTGCTGGAGATCGGCTCGGGCGGTTACAACGCCGCGTTGATGGCGGAACTGGTCGGCCCGGGCGGCGTGGTCACCACCATCGACATAGACCCGGATGTGATCGACCGGGCCCGCCGCTTCCTGAAAGAAGCCGGCTACCCCCACGTCAACGTCGTACTGGCCGACGGCGAGCAGGGGTGCGCCGAGCACGCACCCTTCGATCGGATCATGGTGACGGCCGGGGCCTGGGACATCCCGCCTGCGTGGGTGGACCAGCTCACCGAGGGCGGGTCCATCACGGTACCGCTGCGGATGCGGGGTCTGACCCGCTCGATCACCTTCACGCGCGTTGGCGACCACCTGGAGAGCCGCTCGGCGAGGGTGTGCGGGTTCGTCGCGATGCAGGGAGCCGGGCGGCACCGCGAGCGGCTGCTGTTGCTGCGCGGCAAGGAGATCGGGTTGAGGTTCGACGACGGCTGGCCGGCCGATCCCGATCTGCTCAACGGCGCGTTCGAGGCCGGAGACGCGCGCGTGTGGTCAGGGGTGACGGTCGGGCGCAGGGAGCCGTTCGACACGCTCCAGTTGTGGCTGGCGACGGCCCTGGACGGCTTCTGCTTGCTGTCGGTGGACAAGGACCTGGACAGCGGGCTGGTCCGCCCGGTCAACCGCATCGCCGCTCCCGCCGTGGTCGAGGGGGCCGGCTTCGCCTACCTCACCGTGCGCGGCGTGGACGAGACCTCGGTGGAGTTCGGCGCGCACGCGTTCGGGCCCGATGCCGTCAGGCTGGCCGAGACGATGGCCGAGCAGGTGGGGGTGTGGGACCGCGTCCACCGCACCGGGCCTGGCCCGCGGTTCGCGGTGTATCCAGCGCATATCCCCGTGGGGCGGTTGCCCGACGGGCTGGTCATCACCAAACGGCACGTCCACGTCACAGTCTCCTGGCCGGCGGCGCAGCCTTCCGCCGCAGGCCAGCGTGTCCCCGCACCCCCAACCGAGTAAGGAGAAGTGATCCACATGGGCACGGGTAACGGCATCTCGGGCGTCCTGGCGTCCGCCGGCACCGCCTTGGATGAGGAGTTCGCGCTGGATGTGCGCGTGGTGGAGGCGTCGCAGCCGGTCGGCGGTCTGCTGCTGAGCACCAGCGACAACTGCGGCTCCACCTGCGATGGCACCGCCTGCACCTCCGCCATGGCCTACCCCGCCTGACGTTTGCACCGGGATCGGTACGCCTGCTGGTGCGCTGGCGCATGACGCGCCCGGCGTACCAGCGGGCGCCAGCGGCAGCGGCGACGCGGAGGGAGGGCGAGCGGCCGATGGCGGCGGGAGAAGCGGTGTATCGGCATACCGGTGCGGTCTTGCTCCGCGGCACTACCTGCCCGGGTGGGCTGACGCTGCCCGATGATGTGGACCTGTTCGGTGACACCGTGGTGGAACGGGGCCGCGCCTGGTTGACACAGGTATGGCAACGTAGTGAAGTTCGCCAGGCGGTGCAGCTCGCCAGCCCGGTGCTGTCCCGTCGCGTCGAGCGGACGCTGGCGGGTGAGCCGGATGCCCGGCAGATGCGCCGCGTCGTGCTCTCGCTGGTCTCCTACCTGCTGCGCTGGCAGGGCCGGGCGACCCCGTTCGGGCTGTTCGCGGGGGTGACAGCCGCCGGTGTGGGCGGGGACCCGGTGGTGCGCTGGGGCCAGGACCACCGGGTGGTGGCGCGGGCGGACGCGGCGTGGGTGGGCGCCGTCCTCGGCCGTCTGGAACGGTGTCCTCGCCTGTTGGACCGGCTGCCCGTGATGGTCGACAACACTGCGGTCGTGCGTGGCGACCGGCTGGTGATCTGCGGCCAGCCCTCGGACGAAAGGCCCGCCCAGCTGGCCCCAGCGGAGGTTTCCGTCCGCAATATCCGGCCGGTGGACGCCACGGTCCGAGCCACCCAAGAGCCCCTGCCGTTCGGCGAGTTGGCCAAGTTGCTGCGCACCGATTACCCGGCTGTGCCAGCGGACCAGATCCGCGCGATGCTGACCAAGCTCGCCGCCCAGCACATCCTGATCACCGCCCTTCGGGCGCCGATGACCACGCCTGACGCCTTGGCGCACGTCAACGCTCAGCTCAAAGCCGTCGGTGCCGAGGAACTGAGCGGCCTGGCGGAGATGGCGGCGGAGCTGGCAGCGATCCACGACGAGCTTTCACGCATGACCTGCGCCACGACCTCGTCCATCGGCGGGATGCCCGGACCTGAGCGGCTGGCCGACCGGATGAGAGCGGTGTGCGATGCCGTCGAGCAGCCGCTGCATGTGGATGTGGGCCTGGACTGTGACGTCACCCTTCCCGGCTCGGTGCTCCGCGAAGCCGAGGCCGCCGCCGCGACGTTGTTGCGGTTGACGCCGTATCCGTTCGGCTACCCGCACTGGAAAGATTTCCACGTCCGTTTCAAGACCCGATATGGCATCGGCGCCGTCGTACCCGTTCGCGACCTGGTGGCGGACAGCGGGCTGGGGCTGCCTGCCGGATTTCTCGGCTCTCCGTACGCACGCACCGCCCCCACGTTGACCGAACGCGACCACGCGCTGCTCGCGTTGGTCCAGCAGGCGACGCTGGAGGGCCGCGAGGAGATCGTGCTGACCGAAGCCATCATCGATTCCCTCACCGTCGGTGACCAGGGAGAAGTGCTCCCTCCGCCCCAGGTGGAGCTGGCTTTTCAGCTCCACGCTCCATCCCTGGCCGCGGTGGCGGATGGGACGTTCCGCCTGCTGGTGGTCGGCACGCCCAGGCCCAGCAGCAGCATGGCCGGGCGATTCGCCCAGCTACTGCCTGACGCCGACCGGGACCGGCTCTGCAACGCTTACCGCGCGGTGAGCGGTAGCGGCGCTGTGGCGGCTCAACTGTCGTTCCCGCCGCGGCGGCGCAGCAGCGAGAACGTCGCACGCACGCTCCAACTGCTGCCCCAGGTGATCTCCCTGGCGGAACACCGCCCCTCCGGCGGCGAAGGGCTGATCGCCCTGGACGACCTGGCGGTCACCGCCGATGCCCGGCAGATGTACCTGGTGCAACTGTCGACCGGCCGCCGCATCGAGCCGCGTATCGTCCATGCGCTGGAGGCCGGGGTGCTGACCCCGCCGCTTGCGCGGTTCCTCGCCGAGGTGACCACGGCCCGATGCGCCGTCTACACCGGCTTGGACTGGGGAGCCGCCGCACGCCTGCCCTACCTGCCCCGGGTGCGTTACGGCCGGGCGGTGCTGTCGGCGGCCCGCTGGCTGCTGACCGCCGCCGATCTGCCCGCCCATGGCGCCCCGTGGCCCGAGTGGGACAAAGCGCTGCATGCCTGGTGCCGTCGTCGGGGTGTCCCGTCTGCCGTCGTGCTGTGCGAAAGCGAACGGCGCTTGCCGCTCGATCTGGGCCATCATCTGCACCGGGCATTGCTGCGCACCCGACTCGATCGCGCCCGCCAAGTCGAGTTGCGCGAGGCTCCCGACCCGAGCGGCCTGGCCTGGATCGGCCGCGCCCACGAGTTCCTCGTTCCCCTCCGCCTGGCTCAGCCCAAGATGGCCGAGAATCAGCCGAAGAGCGTGCCCGGGAGCACGTCTGCACACACAGCTGGGCGAACGGCCGGTCGGGAGGCAGGGCATCCGCCGGGAACATCGGTGTGGCTGTATGCGCAGATCGGCGGGCACCCGGCCCGCCAGGATGAAATTCTTCTCGATCATCTGCCCCGTCTGTTCGACGGCTGGGACGAGCAGCAGGTGTGGTGGTTCTCCCGTCATCGAGAGATGACGCGCCCCACCGATGAGCAGCACCTGAACGTGTACGTACGGTTGTCCGACCCTGCCGGCTACGGAGACGCCGCCGCCCGTGTCGGCAGGTGGGCCGTCCACCTCCGCAACCGTGGCCTCGTGCCGTACCTGCGGCTGGACACCTACCATCCCGAGACCGGGCGGTTCGGCCATGGCACGGCGATGGCCGCGGCCGAGGAGGTCTTCGCCGCCGACTCGGCCTCCGCCCTCGCCCAGCTCGCGATGGCGGCCCGAAGCGGCACACCGGCGCAGGCGCTCATCGTCGCCAGCCTGGTCGACCTGGCCTCCTCCTACGCCGACATCCCCGGCCGGGGACTGCGCTGGCTGATCGACCGGCTCCCCCGTCAGCAGGGGTGGGTGGATCCCGCGCTACGCGAGATGGCGCTGGAACTGGCCGACCCTTGCCAGGAGTGGTCGGCGTTGCGAGCCCTGCCCGGCGGTGAGGACGTGGTGGCGGCCTGGGCCAGGCGGCGAACGGCGCTGGCCGCCTACCGTACCCACCTCGCCACGCAGCGAGATCCTTCCTCGGCGATGCGGTCCCTGCTTCACCTGCACCACGTCCGGGCTCTGGGCGTCGACCCCGAGCGCGAGCGCATCAGTAACCGACTGGCTCGCGCCGCCGCACTCCGCCAGATCGCCCTCTCCCTCGGGAACGAGCAGTGACCGTGCCCATCCGCCTCAAACCGGCCCTGAGCCAAGCCGCCGAAACACTCTCCCGGCAGTTGGCGCCGTTGGCGGTGCCCGCTGACCAGCCCGGGTGGGGCCAGTCACTGGCCAAGGGAGCCGCGGGGATCGCACTGCTGCACATCGAACGCGCCCACACCGGCGAGGGAAGCTGGCATACCGCACACGACTGGGTGAAGGCGGCCACCCGCGAGGACGTCAGCGCCGCCAACGACGCGGGGCTGTACTTCGGCGTGCCCGCGATCGCCTTTGTCCTCCACGCGGCCGGCGCTGACGGGACCGCCCGTTACGGTGCCGCGCTCGCGCGGATCGACACCCATCTCACCGCGTTGGCGCACCGCCGGGTCGACCTCGCCCTGGAGCGCATCAATCACGGCCGACGGCCGGCGTTCGCCGAATACGACCTGCTGCACGGCCTGACCGGGATCGGCGCGTACCTGCTCACGCACGCCCCTGGCAGCGACGCCCTGGGCCGCATCCTGGCGTATCTGGTCCGCCTGACCGGCCCGCTGCACGCCGACGGCCAGACCCTGCCCGGCTGGTGGGCCCCACATGCTCCCAACCTCAGGAGCTCACCCGACCTCCCAGGTGGACACGCGAATCTCGGCATCGCCCACGGCATCACCGGACCGCTCGCCCTGCTCGCCCAAGCCATGCGGGCAGGAATCACCGTCGACCGGCACGCCGACGCCATCCACGGCATCTGCGCCTTCCTGGACACCTGGCGGCAGGACACCGACACCGGACCGTGGTGGCCGCAATGGATCACCCTCGACGACCTGCGCACCGGCCGCCCGAGCCAGCCTGGCCCTGCGCGGCCGAGCTGGTGCTACGGCACTCCCGCAATCGCCCGTGCCCAGCAACTGGCCGCCATCGCCACCGGCGACCCCCACCGCCGCCAGTTCGCCGAACATGCCCTGGCCGCCTGCCTGTCCGACCCCGACCAGCTCGGCCAGATCGTCGATACGAGCCTGTGTCACGGATGGGCCGGGCTGTACCAGACCGCCGCCCGCGCCGCCCACGACGCGCTCACCTCGCGGATCAGCGCCAGCCTGCCGTACCTGACCGAGATGCTGATCCACCGCGCCGCCACGCGGTGCCAGGCTGCCGGGCTCCTGGAAGGTCAGGCGGGTCTTGCGCTCGCTTTGCACACCGCCGCACACACCGAGCCGCCGATCTCCGGATGGGACACATGCCTGATGATCAACTGACCCGCCCCCAGGGCAGCCGCACAGAGGGCCAGGCGGCAGCGAACATTGCGCCGCACGAAACGGCCGACGGCGTACTGGCGGTCCTGGCCGGTGTACCGGTGGTCCACGCCGCAGCCCGCATCGGGATGCAGCCCGCCGACCTCGCCGACGCCGTCGAGGTGTACCGAGCGGCCGGATACGCCGCGCTTCACGCGCAAGCTACCGACCGTACTTGGTACCAGGCCCGCATTCAGTTCACCGACTGGGGCACCGCCGAGCACATCGCCGCCGCCCACCTCGCCCCGCGCTTGAGTGCGCTCCAGGAAGCGCGGCTCGTCGTGTCGTGGTGGTTCATCCGCAAGGCCCCCTCATGGCGGCTGCGCGTGCTACCTGCCCCCGCTGCTTCCGCCGACATGAAGGCGGCCGTCAGCACCATCCTGGACGGCCTTGCGGCAGAAGGGCTGATCGCGCGGTGGCGGGAAACCATCTACGAACCGGAATCAGCCGCGTTCGGCGGGCCCGCGGCGATGGAGCTCGCCCACGCTCTCTTCCATGCCGACAGCCGCGGCATCCTCGACTATGCGCTCCGCCCCACCGCGCCGAGCGGATCGACCATCGGACGCCGGGAACTATCGATCCTGCTGTGCAGCGCCCTGCTACGCGGCGCGAAACAGGACTGGTACGAGCAAGGCGACGTCTGGCACCGCGTCGCGCGGCTACGCCCCCTCGCCCCCGACACGCCCACCCAGCGGCTGCCCGAGCTGGCAAGGGACCTTCGGCTACTGATGACCGCCGACACCCGCCCCACCGGACCGCTCTTCGGCCCGAACAGGCCACTGGCCTTCGCCTCGTCCTGGATCACCGCGTTCGACGTCGCCGGCCGCGCCCTGGAGGAAGCGGCAGGCAACGCGAGCCTGGAGCGGGGACTGCGCGACGTTCTCGCCCACCATGTGATCTTCCACTGGAACCGGCTCGGTCTGCCAGCCAGCACCCAGAGCATCCTCGCGCGAGCGGCACGCGACACCATCCTGGACCAGCCGCTCCCGTCACCCGGCTCCCACTCCGCGGATGGCCGGTGATGTGGCCACGGCCCGACGACCCCGAGGTCGTCAAGCGGATGCGCGCCGCCCACCGGCGTGCCCGAGCCGCCATGGGCGTCACCACGGACAAGGACGCCCACGAGACGTGGGGCTGGCGCGGCAGAACACTGGGCCGGCCCGTCACGACACCGGACGGCTCGGCCTGGCTCCGCGTGGCCTGCGCCCCGATCGGCCAGGTCGTCGCCACGTTCTGGGACGGTTCCGTCCAAGCCGAAAAGTCCATGCCCGGCTCGATCCCCCGCCCCCGGCTGCGTTCCTGGCACGACTGGAACGATCAGCGCTGGCAGTACCGCGCGGAACTGTACGGCCGCGTGACCGCCCGCCCCGTCGCAACATCTCCAGTGCTGACGACGAACCCCGACCTGCCGCCCGGCTGGTGGACTGCGGTACGAGCCGTGCTCAACGACATCGCCGCAGTTCCCACCCGGCGCGTCACCATCCACCAGACCTTTCTCGACCACGCCATGCCCCGGCTACTCGGCACGCCCATCGACACCACGGCCCCGCACCCCTGGACCACGGCCCACGGCGACTTCCACTTCGCCAACATCTGCGCGCCCACCCTGCACGTATTCGACTTCGAAGGCTGGGGCCTGGCCCCAGCCGGATACGACGCCGCGATGCTCCACAGCTACAGCCTGCTGGTCCCCTCGACCGCCGACCGCATCCGCAGCGAGCTCGCCCACATACTCGACACCCCTTCCGGCCGGTTCGCCGAACTGGCCGTCATCACCGAACTCCTCCACGCCACCACCCGCGGTGACCACCTCGCCCTGGCCGAACCCCTACGTCAACGCGCCAGCCTTCTCCTGGGACGCGCCATCCCTCCCCCACCGCCTGTCGAGCAGGTGATGACGGCCCTCAACCCACCGCAGCAAGGACAGCAGCCGACTTTCGGCGCAAATAGCTAGGCCACTCATTAATCTTCGAAATAAGACTCGTAGTCCTCGGAGTCGACGTAGTTCTCAACGAACTTGTCCAGCCCTGCGGCCTCCAACTCATCCGGGCCGTCCAGCCGCAACTCACAGCAACCGCAGACGAAACGTTCGATGACCAGCGTGCAGTAGGCACCTGCAATGTAGGACATGTAGCCGCCGCGGCCATCCGGCTCTACATCAACGTCCACATCATAATCAGGTTCACCGAAATAGCTCGCTTCCTCATCCTTGCAGGCCGGACAGGTGGCCGCTGCCCGCCTCTGCGTGGGGGTCACGAAGATGAGAGGGGTCTGAGCCTGCCGGGCCACCATGAACGGGCCATGCTCATCTTCGGGGATCCTTTTCAACAGCTCGGTGATACGAAGCTTGGCCGCCGCCACCCGATGCCGAACATCCCGCTCGATCTCAGTCAGCGCATGTGAGATCAGCGAGTCGACCAGCTCTGCATGGATGCCCCACCGGTCACCGGCGCCGACCTCCAGTTCTTCGAACAACTCGTTGGCGTACCGCAGGAACGCCGTCAGGATCTCCCGGGTGTTCTCCGTGGTCAGATAGCCGACGTGGACGACACCGTCTCGCACCTCGACGAGCTGGCTCAGCTGTGTCTTGGGTGCCCGCAGCGTCGGCAGGACGTGCTCGACCCGCGCCAGGGCCTCCTTGGCGCTGATGGTCTTGGGATGCTGGAGCTTGCGTGCCTTCGCCCCCAGGCCGACCAGGTGCAGCAGGGAGTCGAGCTGGCCGTTGCGGAGCTCCATCAGCAGAGCCGGATGCAGGCTGTACAGGTACGCCTTGGACAGGTGCTCCATGGCGATGGCCGCGTTGGCCAGGATGACCCGAGTGTCGTCCTCCAGGTAGGCGCGCAATGCCCGGTCGGCGAAGTCACGGGCAGAGGTGAGGAGCTGGTCGCGGTCGACGATCGTCACGTCGATGACGGTACGACCGGGACGTGCCGAACGCACCCTGGTTCCTGGCCGTAGCCGGCATGACCGGAGTCTGTGGGGCTCCTGCGCCTTGAGGATCCCAGCTCTGTTGTGCGTGACCCAGGCTGGCCTGAGTTGGGTTGATCAGGTGTACGAGCGGTGAGCGACGGGACTGCGTACTCTTGGGCGGTGTTCTACAGGGTTCTTGGGTGGAAACGAAACCGGGCCATACGCCGATAGAACGATGATGGAATGCATGACGGGGACTGGTGTATGAGCTTTCCGCATAGGGAAGAAGAAATCCACCGCTCGGCTACCGACTATGACAAGCGACTGCAGCTCGCGATCAGAAAAGCACGGGATCTTCCTGAAGAAGTCCTGGAGAGGCTGCCAGTCGACGCCGCCGCAGAAGCCGTAGTGAATGAGTGTGCCGCCGCACCAGTGGTGGTCGACCATGCGGGACTTTGGCTGGATTCGAAGGAAGCACCTCCCCGCAGAGGGCACGAGCATGAAGAGTGGCGGGTGATTTTTTCGTTCAATGTCACCGTCGATGGAGCAACGCATGCACTGACTCAGCATGCTGCTCGCGCCGGCCTTCCACTCTCGTCACGTACGGTCGGAGATCAGCCGTCAACGGTGACGCTGAGCTTCGTGGGCACCAACGATGAGATGGCGATGCTGGATTCCGAGAGGCTTCGTCAATCCATCGACGACTTCCACGAACGCATCAGGCAGGCTGCCGAGGCGGCGAACGAGGAGATCAACGCGCATCGGGCGCAGGTGCGCGAGCAGGTCACAGCGATCTTGGAGTCGAGGGCGCGTCGCATCAAGGCATTCAAGGCCGCGACTAGCGCGCTGGGAATCCCGGTCGCACCAAGGGATGAGAACCAACGGATCCCGTTGCGATCCCGCGCATTGACGCTTCAGCAACTCGATCAGGCCGTTGGCTCCGGGCGTCCGGAGTGGCACCTCCAAGAGGAGATAGCCGAAGATGTGATATCCATGATCATGTCGTTCACGGCCGCGCTGGAACGGCTCGTGGAGACCACGAACAAGCTGGCCAGAGAGGATGAGGAGACCCTACGAGACCTTCTCCTGTTCATCCTCAATGCCAACTACCAAGGGGCCGCCACCGGGGAGACGTTCGTCGGAAAGGGCAAGACGGACATCCTGCTCCGTTGGCACGACCGGAACGCCTTCATCGGCGAGTGCAAGTTCTGGAACGGACCTGAAAAGTTCGTCGAGGCCGTCGACCAGCTACTCGGCCTGTACACGGTCTGGAGAGACACCCGGGTAGCCATCGTGCTCTTCATCCGCGACAGGAAGAACGTAACCGCCGCAATCGACAAGGCCCGCTCCCAGCTGGCCGAGTACGAACGCACCCTCCAGGTGATCACCCCGGATGACCCTATGAAGCGAAGCGACTTCCTCATCCATGCGGCAGGTGATGAACAGCGCGTCATCCGCCTGTCCTTGCTGCCCGTGGTGATCCCCCGAGCCTAAAGCCTGTTGCAGAAGGCTGAGGTCAGGGCATTTTTCGTGTATGGGCAGGGTGGTGCTGCGGACTGAGCCGCGGTGGATCGAGGTGTTCACCGGGCTGCGGGAGGCCCGGTTCCGGCGGCTGGTACGGGCGGTGCGCGAGCGTGGCGGCAACGGCTCGCCATCGGGCGTCCGTGGTGTCTGCCGCTGGCCGAGCGGGTGCTGCCGGTGGCGGTGTTGGACCGCACGAACCTGACGATGCGGCAGCCGGCGCCGCTGTTCGGCACCTCGGCGGCGACGGTATGCCGAGTGGTGCAGCGGCTCGGCTCGCTGCCGGCGCTGGAGCCGGCGCCCCGCCCCAAGATGCGGGGGAGCGATTGTGGATCGCATGCGGCACCATGGTCCCGTCCGTGATCGGCAGGTGGCTCTTCTGGCCGCAACTACCGGTTCTCGGCCAACGTGCAGGTCATCATCGACGCCGACACCCGTCTGGTCGTGGCCGCGGGCCCGCCCGGTGCCCGGCACCACCGCTGGCGCCCAGGCCTGGCGCGCCTCCGGGCTGGCCGCCCACTGCCAGGGCGTCACGCTCTTGGGCGACGGCGCCTACATCGGCTGCAGGCCGGCCGTCCTGCACCGCAAACGCCCTGACCGGCCGCTGTTCCCGGTCCAGGAGGAGGACAACGCCGAGCACTGCAGAGTCCGCGTCCGCATCGAGCACGCCTTCGCGCGGATGAAGAACTACAAGACCCTGCGTGGCTGCCGACACGCGGCGGCGGCCTTCACCACGCCGTCCAAGCCATCGCCCACCTGCACAACATCGCCCTGGCCGCATGACCCGGCACGAACACACGAGCGGCCCGAACCTGCCCGCTCACAGCCTTCTGCAACAAGCTTTAGGGCAGCTGGTATTGCTCATGTGGGATCGCCCGTTCCCACACCTGCTCGAACGCCGCCAGGCAGCGCGCGACCACGGTCGGGTCGTTGCTGCTCTTCTCCTCGGGGATCTCGGTGCCGTCCCCTCCACAGAAGTTGAACATCACCAGTTTGTGGTCGAACAGCCAGAAGTCCGCACCGGGCAGCATCAGATCCCACGCCCGGTCACGCGGCAGCCACCGCACCTGCTCCCCCGCATCGACGTTCTGGGCGGTGAGCATGTGCTCCCACCGGATGTAGTCCGACGGCGGTTCGGAGATCACGCGAGCGCGACGGATCGTCACGCCGCGTCCCACCGCGTCCTGGACGATCTGACGCCAGTTGGTCATCTCGTACCAGCCCGAGCCGCCCGACAGGAAGTCCTGATAGGCCGGGTGGGAGGGGTCGTAGGTGTCGCGCATCTCCAGGTGCAGCGCGGTGTGCTTGGCGACCTTGAGCGCTTCGGTGCTGTCGGCCGGACCGTGCCCCAGGCGGCCCGGTTCGTAGGTGCCGGCGGCGGCCTCGGCGATGATCGATGTCATGCGGGCCGGGAGCCGCACCACCGCCTCATCGGCGTGGAGGGTGCCGTGCCGGGCGATCTCGGCGAGGACCAACGGGTCGGTGATGAGCAGGCCCCGGAAGTAGAAGTCTCCCGTGTTGGGGTCGATGTACACGATGGGGCAGTGTCCCTCGGGCGAGTCAGGGTCCTCACCGATCAGTTCGAGCGGCATCACGGCCCTCCGTTCCACACCGAACCTGAGACGTCTTCGCCGCCTGACAGTCGCCCGCGTCGACTTCAGGCCTCAAGGCCATCGTGGAGCCTGGTGATGATCTGTCGGGCCTTATGGCCGGTGACGGCCAACGACGTCAACCGCTTCCACACCGCCAGATAGTCTGCGGCTTCTGCCGGCTGGGACACCGGCAGAAAGCCTGACACCCGTTCCACGGTGACCAGCTCGGTGTCGCTGATGACGAAGGTGTGCTCCGGCCACACCCGACGCCTGGCGTGAGTGCGGTCAGCGTTCAGCGGGATGATCCCCCAGCGACACCGACGGCCACCGCGCCGTCGTCAGCAGATACTGCACTGCTCGGCGTGTACCTCTGCCAGAACGACACCAACACCTACAAGCACTGGTGCTGGCGCAGGGTGTCCCGCCTGCGCTGGCTGGCTCGATGCCTCCCTCATGGACGTCCTCACTCTCGTCCTGCCGCTGGCCTCCTAACAAGCGGACCCGAAGCCAGCCGGTGATCACCGGTAGGGGACGTGTCGGGTGCGCTGTCCCCAGCGGGTCCAGAACGGCAGCGGCAGGCAGCCTCTGAGCCCGGTGTTCGTGGTCGACGTCTCCCGGGAGCCGTCGGGCAGGGTGACCACGACCCGAACCCGGTGGGGAGCCTGGATGGAATACACCCTGCCGTCGATGAGAGCCTGGGTGATCTTCTCGATGAAGTCCAGGTCCTCGGGAGTGCGGCCCAGCTCCCAGCGCACCCCGCCGACGTCGAGCTGGAAGATGATGTCACCGCGGTAGATCCAGCCGAACCCGAGCGCGCCAGGACGTGTCGGGGTGACCCACGCCATCCACCAGTCACCGTCGTCATCCTGGACCTCGATGGCCGGACCGAGGTCGTCCTTCAGACGGTCCAGCAGCCGCCTGAGCCGAGCGCGGGTTTCCTGGTCCCCCAGGTCCGGGGATTCGATCTTGGCCACGGAAGCACCATAAGCCCCATGGGCAGAGCCGATCATGGTCAAGGCTCTGCCCGTTCCGGCGAGCGGGCAGAGCAGCCACATCAATCGCTGCGGACGTCCGGGCTCCCGCCTCGACGGCAAGCTCTCATGCATTACCGGATCACCTCTGTTTCAATCTGGCACATTCCACCCATAACAGACTTGATGGCGACCGGACATGGCAGCGCTTTGAAACTTGCTGATGCATTTTTTCTCAAGGTCAGGCCGGTTTCGAAGCGAAGGTGTTGCCGCAGGATTACCATCACAGCTCGCACAGGCTTGCGAAGCCTTCTCACGCATAGGTGGGCGAGCCGGTCGTGATCAAGGGTCTGGAGGTGCCGAGTTGGACAGCATTGGCCGATATGGGGCCTCCACCACACCGTTTCGCCGAATCTTCTCCTTGGCCACGGTTCAGCTCGGCATCCTTGTCTCACTGGGATGCAGCAACAACGATGGCGCGGCGGTCGACCTCCCGCCGAAGCCGAGTACGGACATCACAGTTCCCACAGCCGTCACCCCGTCCCCGGCAGACGAGACGGCCGAGGTCCGGCGTACCTATGTCGAGTCGGTGGCGCTTCTGGACCGGGCGGACACCCTCCCGGAGGGGACCCGTCGGCAGCGGCTGGCCCAGTACCTGACTGATCCGCAGCTCTCCCGCATCCTCGATCGGATCAAGGACCTGCACGCGGAGAACCTCACCTCGTACGGCGCCTCAGTCCCGCACATCAAGAGCGTCAAGGTGGAAGGCGACAAGGCGACTGTTCACGACTGCCAGGACAGCAGCAACTCCGGCCTGATGGACGCGACGACTCAGCGGAAGATCAACCGCGGGGTCAAGGAAGAGAGCATCAAAGCGCTCATGCAGAAGCACTCGGACGGACGCTGGAGGATCAGCAAGTTCGTTGTGCTGGGTGAGGGTTGCTGACGGAATGTACGTGACCGCCGCTCTGGTGGGCTCTCCTGTGCTCGCGCTCTTGATGGCCGGTGCCCCATCCGCACTCGATCCCATACCGCCTCAAGTCAATAAGAAAAGTTATTTCTACGGCGTTCGATCGGACAGCCGCCCGCAGGCTGTTGGAGTCGGCGGCCAAGGACAGCCTGTGCAGAACTCGGCCGGCGACAGTGCATCCGGGGAACCACCGCCCAGGTTGTGCGCCTGGTGGCGAGCCGGACTGGGCGCTTGCGATGAAATCCCGCTCCCGGCTGAGGGGGGCGGCAAGCCGAAAGTCTCGCCTGGGCAGTTGGCGATCACGGAGTGGGGGCGGTTGCCGGTTCCGGCACCTGTGGTGCGGTCTGCTCCGCCTCGGGGGCGTGACGGGCTGGTGGGGTTGCCGCATTGGTTCTGGGTGGCGAACTGGCGGCCGTTGACCAGCCGGGCCGAGGCGGGCGGGGTGTGGATCGAGGTCACCGCCAGGCCGCAGACGCTGTTGATCGAGCCGGGGAACGGGCAGGCGGCGGTGCGGTGTGCGGGGCCTGGGGCGGCGTATGACCGGTCTCGGCCTGCGGTTTCTCAGCGGACGGATTGCTCGTACACGTTCACGCGGTCGTCGGCCGGGCTGCCGGGCGGGGCGTATCGGGTGCGGGTGACGGTCGTGTGGGGCGGTACGTGGGTCGGTTCGGGCGGCGCGGGTGGGGCGTTGCCGCCGCTGACTCGTTCGGTGACGTTCCCGGTCCGGGTGGCCGAGGCGCAGGGCTTGTACAGGTAGGGGGCGTTCATGGCGACGAGTGGTAAGACTTCGCCGAAGGTTCCGGGGCCGCGGGAGGCGGGGGACGTCTCGGTGGGGCGTGCGCCTGGGCGGGTGTCTCGGCGGTTGGCGCGGCAGCGGCGGCCTGGGTGGATCGCCGCCGGGGTGCTGCTGGTGGCGTTGGCGGTGTTGACGAACGTCTACCTGTTCCAGAGCTCCAGTGAGCGGGTGCCGGTCGTTCGGGTGGCTCGGGATGTGCCGGTGGGGCAGGAGATCGGGCGGGCTGATCTGGATGTCGCCCAGGTGGCGGTGGATTCGGTAGTGCAGACGATTCCTGGCGGCCGGTTGGACGAGGTGGTCGGGCGTCGGGCGGCCGTGGGGTTGAAGCGGGGGACGTTGCTGGCGGCGTCGCAGGTGACGGGGCAGGTGTCGCCGCAGCCGGGGCAGGCGTTGGTGACGGTGCCGCTGAAGCCGAGTCAGGTGCCGGCGGGGCTGGCTCCTGGGTGGCAGGTGCGGGTGGTGTTCACGCCCGGGAACGGCTCGCAGGCGTCGGCGGGTGCCGCTGGCGGCGTGGAGAGCCGGGCGGGGGCCGGGGACGTTGCGGCGGTCGTCGATCAGGTGGGCGAGCCGGATGCCGAAGGCACGGTCGCGGTGTCGTTGCTGGTGGCCGATGCGCAGAGCAGCGCGGTGGCGCGGCAGGCGGCGGCCGGGCTGGTGGCGCTGGTGGTCACGGCGAGGAGGGGCTGAGCCGTGGCGTTGTACTGCCTGATCTCGCCCGGTGGGGCGCCGGGGGTGACGACGACGGCGCTGGGGCTGGCGTTGACCTGGCCGGGGCGGGTGCTGCTGGCTGAGTGCGATCCGGCGGGGCGGCGGGTGCTGCCGGGGTTCATGGCGGAACGGTTGCGGCAGTCTCCGGGGCCGGGGCTGCTCGGGCTCGCCATGGCGGTGCAGCCCGATCCTCGTGCCACCGCTGAGGCGCTGGGCGAGTACACGCTTCCGCTCACCGAGGACGGGCAGGCGGAGCTGCTGCACGGCATCCGCGATCCCCGCCACGTTCAGCAGGTGGCGCCGTTGTGGCGTTCGCTGGCGGAGACGTTCGCGGCCGTCCCGGGTGATGTGGTCGCCGATCTGGGGCGGGTGGGGTCGCCGGACACGCCGGTGCCGCTGCTGGAGGCGGCGGATGCGGTCGTGGTGGTGATGCGTCGGACGCTGGCGCAGGTGGACGCGGCCGTTCCTCGGCTGGAGGTGCTGCGTGGGCTGGTCGGCGGTGGGGTGCCGATCGGGTTGTGCCTGATCGAGGACGGCTCGTACGGCTCCGCGGATGTGGCTCGGGTGTTGGAGCTGCCGGTGTTCGGTGAGCTGCCCTTGGCGGTGGCGGACGCTCGGGTGCTGTCGGACGGAGCCCGGCCTCGGATGACGTTCAGGTCCTCGCTGTTGATGCGGGCGGTGGACGGCCTGGGCAGGCGCGTCCGCAAGGCCGTTGAGGATCGCCGCCTGCTCGAAGGCGACCAGGTGCTGTTGGGGAGTGGCCGGTGACGGGCTGGGCCGGGATCGATGCGGGACAACGGATGGACGGCTCCTCGCCACAGGCGCATGCCCCGGTGGACATGTGGGCGGCGGTACGGGAGGTCGGCCAGCGTCTGGTGGACGTGCTGGGCGATGACATCGACCGCGACGAGGCCCGCCGGCTCATCGCCGTTCAGGTGCGGACATGGGCGCACGAGCAGATGGCCGCCGGCCGGCCGATGCTGTCGGTCGAGGACCAGCGGCGGGTGGAACGGGCGGTGTTCGACCACCGGTTCGGGCTCGGGCCGCTGCAGCCATACCTGGAACGGTCGGACGTGGAGAACATCGTCGTCAACGGCTGCCGCCAGACCTGGATCACCTACACCAACGGGGTCAAGGAGCCCGGGCCGCCGGTCGCCGAGACCGACGAAGACCTGGTGGAGTGGATCCAGCTGCTGGCCCGGCGGGGCAACAGCGGCCGGGAGTTCTCGCACGCCAACCCGTTGCTGGATGTCGCTTTGGCCGATGGGGTGCGGCTGGCGGTGGTGCATTGGGTGTCGCGGCATCCGCATCTGGCGATCCGGGTGCATCGGCTGGTGGACGTCACCCTTCGGCAGCTGACCGACATCGGGACGTTGTCCGAGCCGCTGGCGGCGTTTCTGGGCGCGGCCGTGCGGGCGCGGCGGAACGTCATCGTGTGCGGGGAGGTCAACACCGGCAAGACCACGCTGGTGCGGGCGTTGGCGAACGAGATCCCGCCCGAGGAGCGGATCATCACGCTGGAGAGCGACTTCGAGCTGTTCCTGGACGATCCGCGGCTGGCGCATCGGCACCATGACGTGGTCGCGTTGGAGGCCCGGCAGGCGAACGCCGAGGGCGCCGGCCTGGTTCGTCTTCAGGATCTGGTGCCTGCCTGTCTGCGGCTCAACCCGGACCGGGTGATCGTGGGTGAGGCCCGGCAAGGGGAGCTCGCGCCGATGCTGGAGGTGATGTACAGCGGGGCGCGCGGCTCCATGTGCACCCTGCACGTTCACCGGCCCGAGCACGTCTTCAACCGGGTCGTCCAGCTCGGCCGCCGCGCCGATCTTGGGTTGTCGCCTGAGGATCTGCATCTGATGTTCGGACTCGCCGAGCCGCTGGTCATCTACATCCAGCGCGATCCTGCGACCAATGAGCGGTACGTGTCGGAGGTGATGGAGGTCGGGCCGCCGGGGGACTCGGTGGAGCCGACCCGCAATCACATCTTCGTGCCAGGTCCTGACGGGCGGGCGACACCGAGCGGCGGGCACATCAGCTCCGAGCTGCTGGCCGAGCTGTCGGCGTGCGGGTTCGACCCTGCGCTGTTGCAGGCGGATGCGGGCGTGGCCGCAGGGGGCTGGGGCTGATGGTGCTGCTGGCGGCATGTGCGGGGGGCTGCGCCGCTGCGGCCGTCCTCGTTCTGTGGACGGGCATCACGGGGGCCGGCCCACAACAGCGTGGTACTCGTCCACCGTCCCGGTTACGGCTGTGGATACGCGACGTCACGTCACCGGCACGGCGTAAGCGGCTGGCCGGGGCGGTGGCGGTCGGGCTGGTGGTGTTGCTGGTGCTGCGGTGGCCGGTGGCGGCCGTCGCGGTCGGCGCGGCCGTGTACGTGCTGCCGCCGATGCTGTCGGGCCGGGAACCGCAGCAGCGGATCACCCGGCTGGAAGCGCTGGCGGCGTGGGCGCGGCGGCTGGCCGAGGTGATGGGCGCCAGCCGTGGCCTGGAGCAGGCCCTTGCCGACAGTGCCCGCATCGCCCCGGCGGCCATCGGTGAGCCGGTGTCGCGGCTGGCGGACCGGCTCAACAACCACGCCAACACCGAGCAGGCGCTGCGCGCGTTCGCCGACGACCTCGACGACCCGATCGGGGACCTGATCGCCTGCGCCCTGGTGCTGGCCGCCAAGCGCCGCGGCCCCGGAACACGGGAGGCGTTGAGTCTGCTGGCCGACGCGGTGGAGCAGGAGGTCATCGTCCGCCGCCAGGTCGAGGCCGAACGCGCGAGCCTGCGTACGACGCTGCTGGTCATCGTCTTGTCGATCGGAGCGTTGAGCGCGTTGTTCGTCATGTCGCAGACGCTCGCGGCCCCGTACGGGACGCCGCTGGGGCAGGCGGTGCTGGCCGTGGTCGCCGGGATCTACGCCGTGGGCTTGTGGTGGATGCGGCGGCTGTCGGTGCTGTCCACCGGGACTCGCTTCCTGCGGGGCGACCGGGCGGAGGTGGGGCGGTGACCACGCTCGCCATCGTGGCCGGTCTGCTGGGGGCCTGCGGGGTCCTCCTCATCGTCCGGGAGCTGCGGCCGGCGCCGCCTCGCCTGGATGCCGCGCTCGCCCGGATCCAGGCCACGTCGCTGCCCGCCTCGACGCTGCCGCGTTCCGCTGGTGGGCGTGAGGATCTGGGCCGGTGGCTGGCCGAGCATCTGGCCCGGCCTGCGGGGATGCTGGCCGTTCCGCGTCGTGATCTGGCGTTGCTGGACCGCACGGTCGAGCGATTCATGCTGGACAAGCTCGCCCTGTTCGTCACCGGGCTGGTCACGCCGTCGGTGTTCTTCGGGCTGGTGGCGCTCGTCGGCGGCTCGGTGCCGTGGACGCTGCCGGTCCTGGCCAGCCTGGCGCTGGGTGTGGGGTTGTCGTTCGTTCCGGACCTGGACATACGGTCGGCGGCTCGCCGGCACCGGCGGGACTTCCGGTATGCGTTCACCTCCTATCTGCAGCTCGTCGTGCTGGAACGCGAGGCGGGCGCGGCCCTGAACGCCGCGTTGGAGGAACCGGCCAAGGTCGCCGACGGGTGGCCGTTCCAGCGAGTCCACCAGGCGCTGACCCGAGCGCGTCACGCCCAGCAGCAGCCGTGGCGGGCGCTGGCGCGGCTCGGTGAGGACATCGACGTTCGCGACCTGATCGACCTGGCGCACACGGCCGAGATCGCCGGGGGCGAGGGCGCCAAGATGCACGACGTCCTGGTCGCCAAGATCGCCGCCATGCGGCACGAGGCCTCGGCCGCCGCCCGGTCGGAGGCCAACTCCCGCACGACCGCCATGTGGGTGCCGACCTCGCTGCTGATGCTCGGCTTCGTGATCCTGGTCGGTTTCCCGTTCTTCTCCCGGCTTCTGGGCTCGGGCTGACCTTTCTTGGAGGCATCTTGCGACAGCTACGCATACTCCCCTACGCCGCGGCGGAGGCCACCGTGGCGTTCTGGGAGGACCGGGTGGAACGCGCCCGGCGGGACCTGCGCGAGGACTCGGAACGGGGCTCCAATGTCGTGGAGACCATCATCATCGTGGCGGGCTTCGCCGGTCTGGCCTTCACCATCTACCTCGCCGTCTCCGGCAAGGTGCAGAGCTGGATCAGCAAGATCCCCGGGTGAGCAGGGCCATGACCCGGCGGACCGACGATCAAGGTTCGTCCTCGATCACCATCGCCATCGTCTTCCCGGCGATCGCCACGCTGTTCCTGGCGCTGGCGCAGGCGGTCATGGTGTCGGTCGCCCGTGACGTGGCCCAGGCTGCGGCCGAGGAAGGACTCCGGGTCGCCCGTGCGCACCAGGGATCGCACGCGGCCGGGCAGGCGGCGGCCGTCGGGTTCGCCCGCCGTGAACCCGTCCTGTTGGCCCCGGCGGTGTCGGTGAGCGGCTCGGACACCATCACCGTTCGCGTGACCGGGCACGCGCCGACCGTGCTGCCCGGGATGCGCATCGCCGTGGCCCGAACGGCACGGGGCGCCCGCGAACGATTCACCACACCACAGCAACCATGACCACTACCGCAAGCCACCGTGGCCGACGTGTCCGGCGCCGTGACGACGCCGGGAACGCGGTCGTCGAATCGGCGATCCTGGCGCCGCTGTTCGTGCTGTTCCTGGCCGCGCTGCTGGTCGCGATGCGGATCCAGCACGGCAGCGCGGTCGTCAGCCAGGCCGCCGCCGACGCCGCCCGCCATGCCTCCATCGCCCGCACCGCCGCACAGGCACGCGCCGACGCGACCGCCAGCGCCCTGGCCACCCTGCGGGACAAGGGACTGCACTGCACGCCACAGGTGACCCTCGACCTGTCCGACTTCGCCCGCCCGGTCGGCAAGGAGGGGACGGTGACCGCCCAGGTCCGCTGCGTCATCCAGTTGAGCGACATCGCCCTACCGGGGATGCCCGGCTCCCGGACCGTCACCAAGACCCACCGCTCCCCCATCGACCCGTATCGAGGGCGGTGACGTTCATGCGGTTGCGGGGCGTGGTGTTGGCCAGGCGAGAAGCTTCGGACCGGGGCGCGCTGAGCGTGTTCGCCATCATCATCTCGCTGGTCGTGGTGGTGTTCTTCGGCGCTGTGGTCGACTTCGAACGCAAGCTGGAAGCCCGCCACGACGCCGGCATCGCCGCCCAGGAGGCGGCCCGCGCCGGCGCCGGACAGGTCGACCTCGACCGGGCGTACCAGAACGGACGCTACGTCATCGACCAGCAGGCGGCCCTGCACGCCGCCCAGCGGTACCTCCGCGCCGGAGGCTACTCGGGCACCGTCACCGCAGCCGGGCCGAGAGCCATCCGCGTCCACGTCACGGTGACCAAACCCGCCCTGTTCCTGCCGGTCATCGGCATCTCCACCCTGCGCGCCGAGGCCGAGGCGGTCGCCGACCTGACCACCGGAGTGGAAGGACCCCATCGATGACCCGCCCACGGACTGCTCGTGCCGCCGACGTCTGGCGTGGCCTCGGCGCGCTCACCGCCTTGGTCTTGCTGTTCGTCGCCGTACCGGTCGGCCTGTATGTGGTGGGCGGGTCACCGATCCCGAACGGCCTGCCAACCTGGTCGCAGGTGTCGGGTGTGCTGATGCGGCCGGACACCGATCACAGCCTGTTCCTCGGGGCGGTCCGGCTGATCGGCTGGGCGGCCTGGCTCCTGTTGGTCGTCATCGTCATCGCCGAAGTCATCGGCTACCTGGCCGGCCGTCCCGTACCACGCCTGCCCGGACCGGCACGCCCCATGCAGTACCTGGCCCGTGACCTGGTCGCCATGGCCGCCCTGCTCTTCGGCACGACCGCGACCCTCACCGGCCCGTCCACCACACCGGCGGCGCACGCTGTGCCTATCGCCGCTGCTCAGACAAGCGTTCCGTCTACCGGCTCGGCGCAGGAGACGGCACCGTCCCCGGCGACCAGCGCCGCTCAGCCTGAAGGAAAGGGCTGGCGCACTCGTGTCATCAAGCGAGGCGACACGCTGTGGAGCATCGCCCGCCGCGAGTACGGCGCAGGCCGGCTCTACCCGCGCATCTTCCGGGCCAGCAAGAACCTCGACCAGCCGCAGGGCCTACCGAAGCTGACCGACCCTGACCACATTCGCCCCGGCCAACGGATCCGCATCCCACACCCGGCAGACGGCACGCCCCCACATCAGCGGAACGTTCAACGCACTACGCCGACCACAGGTCAGCCACAGGAGCAGGCCACCGGGGTCGCCTCCCCCACCCCGACAGACCCGGCCCCGGACGCCGTTCCTCCGACCCAGGCGCCGTCCCCACAGCGTTCCAGCCATCCGCCGTCCACCCCTGTGACGTCACCGCCAGCCGACCATGGCCAAACATCCGCACCACAACGGGTGGATAGCGAGCGCAACGACGCCCCACCGTTCACCGCCACCCTGTCCACCGGCACCCACGTGGGCATCGGCCTGGCCACAGCGATCAGCATCGCCATAGCCGCCGCACGCCTACAGCGCCGCCGCCGACGCACCTACGGCGACACCTGGCCCAACCAACCCGCCCCCGAGCCGGTCCCACCCGCGGCCGCGGCCAAGGTCCGCAAAGCCCACCTGGACACCTACGCCGACCAGAACGAACCGATCCCCACCGACACCGAGCTCGTCGAACAGGACCTCGCCACACCGGCACCCGACCGGCTCACCCTCGGTGTCCGCGACGGCCATGAGGTCACCGTCCCGCTGGCAGGCCTGGGCCTCGGTCTCGACGGCCCAGGCGCCCTCAACGTCGCCCGCGCCATCGCCACCGAGCTACTGGCCAAGTCACACCGCGACCGCGCCACGCTCATCATCCCCGAACAGGTGGCCAAAGCCCTGTTCCCCAAGGCCGACCTCACCGCCCTGGCCTCAGCCAAGCCCGGCCTCGTCATCACTCCCACACCGGCCGCGGCCATCACCCACCTGGAAACCGAGACCATCCACCGCGCCCGGCTCCTCGACAACGCCGACCAGCCCAACGTCGCCGCCCTGCGTGCCGCCGACCCCAGCGAGCCCCTCCCCACCCTGGTCGTCATCACCCCCGAGCCCAGCCACGCCCTGCACGCCCTCATCCAGCTCGGAAGCCGCTACGCCATCGCCGCCATCGTCCTCGGCCCCTGGCCCGCCGCCACCACCCTGCACATCACCGACGACGGCACCACAACCCAAGCCCAAGGCCCCCACGCCGACGCCCTCACCGGCACCCGCCTGTTCAAGGTCACCGAACCCGACGCCCACGACCTGCTCCGCACGCTCTGCACCGCCCACAGCCCCGACGACGAACCGGCCCCCATCCCTGCCCCCAGGGCCGCAGAACCCACCCCCTCCACCCCGGCGACACCCGGCCCTGCTCAAACCGACGAACACCCGGTCAAGCTCCACGTCCTCGGCCCCGTACGCCTGGAGGCCGCCAGCGTCCCTATCAACACCGGCCTACGCCGCAGCGCCCGCGAACTCCTCGCCTACCTGGCCCTGCACCCCAACGGCGCCACCCGCGAACAAGTCACCGCCGCCCTCTGGCCCGACCGAGACCCCGAAACCACTCCCATGGCGCTCCACACCGCCATCAACAACATCCGCAAGGTTCTGCGCCAAGCCATCGGCCTCCGCGAACCCATGTTCGTCATCCACGCCAGCGCCCGTTACCGCCTGGACCCCCACCTCATCGACGTGGACCTCTGGCGCCTGGAAACCACCCTGGCGGAAGCCCGCCAAGCCGCCGATGACACTGACCGCATTCACGCCCTGCAGCCGGTCGCAACCCTCTACACCGCAGACTTCGCCACCGACCTCACCCACGACTGGGCCGAAGCCCACCGCGAGCACCTACGCCGCACCGCCATCGACGCACTGGCCCACCTCGCCGGCCTCACGCAAACAGACCACCCGGACCAGGCTCTGGCCATCCTGGAGCAGGCGCTCAACCACGACCCCTACTCCGAGCCCCTCTACCAATCAGTCATGCGTCTACAGGCTCAGCTCGGCCGCTCCGACGCCGTCCGCCGCACCTACCAACTCCTCGCCACCCGCCTGGCGGCTCTCGACGCCGAACCCGACGACCAAACCCATCAGCTTCTCGATGCGCTGCTGCACCGCTCATGATCGGCTTAGCCAGCCGCAAACCCCTCAGATGGCCTGCTGAAAGCAACATATGCCTCTGGGGCATGGTTCACCCCAGAGGCACATGGATCCATCAAGCTGGCTTCGGGTCAGTGCTCACCTGATCCAGTAAGCCGCCAGTCGGGCGCGACGCGAGTCCTCCTCCTGCAGGTCGACCCAGAAGACCCCTGGCTGATCGGCGCCCTGGTAGTCGACGTGCTGCAGGAGCCCTCCCGTATCGAAGGCGTCCTGCGTGAAGTGAGCGCCCGGGATCACGTACACCTCAGAGGCGTCGTGGGCGTCGTCCCCGGTGTAGACGATCAGAGCCGCCCAGTCGAGGTCACCTGGCCAGGCGGTTCCAGGATCGGTGAGACCCGGCCGGTAGGGGCGGATACCGAGGCGTCCGTGCCGAGTGTCGACGATCCGCTGTGTGGCGTCGGGATCGATACGGGATTCCTCCGCAAGTTCCTCGACCGTGCCGAGCACCAGGCCGATGATGTCTTCGGGAGCCGAGTTCGGCGTAGCTGAGACAGCCATGGCGGCCCTTTCCACTAGCGCAGCCCAATCCCATTGATTGGGAATTTCCGCGCCCACCGACAGTCCCGCCACTCGAATCACACCGTCAAGTGCCCCACACAAAGGCCACTTGTCGCCAAATCCAAGATGCTGGTTGCGAAAAGCAAGGAGCACAGCCAGCCCGTCGAAGCCTCCCCTGCAGGCAACCACGGCGGCACTGGCTCCAGCAGATCCGGTAACACGGCGCGGGAGCAGGCATAGCCGACAGCAGCATCCGTAGGACCAGCCCATCAACAAGATGATTCTGGGCCTATTCAGATGCCGTCCTCCGACGAAGCGGCCGGACCAGTTCTTGTGCGGGCGAGAGTCCGCTGCCTCACCCGCACAAGAATCCCGCAGTCACCTTCAGTTTGCGACGGTCATCCTTCAGAAGGACGGCCCTTAGCCTGCTCGAGGGCTTCGGCGATGGCGGTGAACTCGGCCAAGGCCGCCTCCAGGTCCTCCACGATCTCCCGGGCGATCACGTCCGGCGGCAGGAGGCTGTCGGCGTCCTCCAGGCTCGGGTCCTTGAGCCAGGTGATGTCGAGGTTGACCTTGTCGCGGGCGAGCAGGTCCTCATAGGTGAACGCCTTGAACCGTTCGGTCTCGATGCGGTTGTCGCGCGGCTCCCCCGGGCGGTAGCACTTGACGAAGTCGTCCAGGTGCTCGCGGGTCAGCCGGTTCTGCTTGAGCGTGAAGTGCTGACCGGTGCGGAAGTCGTACACCCACAGCTTCGAGGTCCACGCACCGTCCGGCCGGGCCGGCTTCTTGTCGAAGAACAGCACGTTTGCCTTGACGCCGCCCGCGTAGAAGATCCCGGTGGGCAGCCGCAGCAGGGTGTGCACGTCGAACTGCTTGAGCAGCCGCCGCCGGATCGTCTCCCCGGCCCCGCCCTCGAACAGCACGTTGTCGGGCACGACCACGGCGGCCCGCCCGGGGATGCCCAGCATCGAGGCGATGTGCTGGACGAAGTTGAGCTGCTTGTTCTTGGTGGTGACCCAGAAGTCCTGCCGGGTGTACTCGATGTCCTCCCGGCTGGCCTTGCCGTCTCCGGTCACCACGGTGATCGACGACTTGCGTCCGAACGGCGGGTTCGCCAGCACCACGCTCGGATACGTCCGCGACGGCTCGGCCAGCGCGTCGCGTACCTCGATCAGCGACGGCCCGTTGGGCTTGCCGATGCCGTGCAGCAGCATGTTCATCGCCGCCAGCCGGGCGGTGCCGTCCACCAGCTCGACCCCGCTGATCCCGCCCCCGGCCAGCCGATCCCGCTGCTCGGGGGTCAGGTCGCTGCCATGGTGCCGCTGGATGTAGTCGTGCGCCGCCAGCAAGAACCCGCCCGTCCCGCAGGCCGGGTCGCAGATCGTGTCGTCCGGGCCGGGCTGCACACAGTCCACGATCGCCGAGATCAGCGCACGCGGCGTGAAGTACTGCCCCGCCCCCGACTTGATGTCCTCGGCGCCCTTGGCCAGCAGCTCCTCGTAGGCGTCGCCCTTGACGTCCACGCCCTGGCTGGACCACTGTTCCTTGTCGATCAGGTCGACGATCAGTCGCTTGAGCTTGGCCGGGTCCTGGATCCGGTTCTGCGCCTTGCGGAAGATCACGCCGAGCGTGTCCTGCCGCTGCCCGAACTCCCGCAGCACGTGGTTGTACTCGTCCTCAAGCTCCTGACCGTCGGCGTCCAGCAGCCGTTGCCAGGCATCCCCCACCGGCTTGAGCGCCAGATCCGGAAAGCTCCTGCGGTTGGCCCGCTCATGCCCCATCTTGAGGAACAGCAGGTACGTGAGCTGCTCAACGTAGTCGATCGTGGAGACCCCGTCATCCCGCAGCACGTCGCAGTAGTTCCACAGCTTCGCGACCAGCCGCCGCGTCTCCGCCCCGCTCACAGCACCGCCTCCTGCCCCTTGCTCCGCCGGCCACGCCGCACTGGCCCCCGCGCCGCCCGCTCGCTGCGAATCCGTTCCAGCAATACCGAAGCAGGCTCGTCCGCCGGATCCTGAGCCACCAACCGTCCTGCGAACGCCTCCGCCAACAACGCCCTGTGCAGCGAGGACGCCCTTGCTATCACTGGGATGTCTGCGATCCGCTGAATCCCACCCATCGCCTCATCAAGCGCAGAGGCAATCTCTTTCTGCCGCCCCAATTCCGGAATGGGAATCACTAGGTCCACAAGGTCCGGTTTGTTGATTTGAGGCACATTCGAGCCATCCGCAATGGAGGATAGGTCAAGCTGCTCAAACCAGTACCACAAGTAGACCGGATCCAGTTTCTCAGATGGTACAATACCCATCGTATTGAGGTCATACGCAGCAGCTGTTTGCATTATTCGCTTCTTGTTGGTGTGTATGGCTCCACCGCGCTTGGGGATGAGAACCGTCCCAGCTGGCCGTACATGCAGCTTGAGACTCGCCGCGTCTTCGGACGACAGATAAGTGCGGGATTCGCTCATATAGCGGCCTGCGACCAGATTCATGTCGCCAACCTTGTAGTAGGGAATCATCCCAGCGCCCGGCTGGGGCTTCAGATAGTCTGAGACCCCTTTTGGTGTATGGCCGCTCGCAATTGTCGCAACATCCCCCAAACGAAAACGCGGCGCATCCATCGAGCCCAGCCGGGCGCTTATAAGAGATGCACGCAAGTGATCAAGCCTTTTGCGAGCCGTCGCCGCGAGTTGCCGTGCCTTGTCTAGTCGAGAGAGGTGGTCTTCGAGGGCGGCGACGATGCGGCGCTGCTCGGCGAGCGGGGGAACGGGGACAGGCAACTTACCGAGAGCTTCTTTGTTGATCTTCGGCAAAACGACGCGGCTTTGATGACCCGCCGCCAAGCTGGTGAATGTCGGGGTAAGCAGCCACCAGAAAAGGTATCGGCTGTCTATAGACGCCTCAATAGGGTACATGTCCGCACTGCAGACACCCCTGAAATCGACGCGCACAACTTTGGCCAGATACGGACGAATTTTAGAGTACAGGATATGGCCAGGCTCAAACAGATGCTTCGAGCTGGTGACACCATCTTCTGCTGCGGTCTTGTATGGAAGCAGCCGACCCGTCTCGGACTCGATGTGATTGGGCGCAATATGTGGCAGGTCTGGGTACTCTAGAGGCGACACGAGATTGCTCGCTACGCGAGCGACATCCGAAAAAGTCACCCACTGCCAACTCGCCGGAATTGCGAAGGGCTCGGTCATGCGGTGAGGTTCTCGTTCAGGTCGGTGAGGAGGGTTTCGGCCTTGTCGTCGCCGAAGGTGCGGAGGAAGCCGTCGATGCCGCCGCGGCCGGTGAAGGGGGGCTTGTCCAGTTCGGTGGGGTCGATGGCGGCGTGAGTGATGATCACGTCGCGGATGCGGTCGAGCCACCACCGCTGGTCGGCGGTGAAGGTGGCCCCGGCCTGCTGTTGCTTCACAAGCCAGGCAGCGTAGCGCTCCTCGACGACATCCCGGTGCGGTTTGGGCTGCTCGTCCAGGCCCAGCTCGTACCGGATCAGGCCGATCAGGTCGATCGGACCGTGTTCCGCGCCGGGCTTGCCGGCGGCCAGGTTGAGGCGCTGGTAGGCCTGCCAGAGCTCGTCGGGGGTCCACTCGTGCGGGGGGCGGGCGATGCGTGCAGCGAGTTCCTTGAGCTTGGCGTAGGCGACGCGGCCGGACACGCCGCTGCGGTAGGCGGCTTCGATCGCGGTGATCTCGTCGCGGTGTTCGGCCAGGTACGCCCGCCAGGACGTGATGACCTCCTGGGCGCGCAGCTTGGGGTCCTGGGCGGCGGCCTCGATGAGGGTGTCGCGGTTGACCTCGTCCCAGACGATGTCGTGGGCACGGCGAATCTCCAGCAGGCGCTGACGCAGGCCGGGGTTCTCGGCCAGTGGCCGGACCGCCTGGACCACCAGGGAGCGGACGGCGGCGTCACCGCCGGTCTCCTGGGCGGTCTGCAGGGCGTCGGGGTCGGCGCAGCTGGACACCGAGGAGATCACCTCGTGCAGCGGGCAGCCGGCCAGCTGTTCCAGCTCGGCGCGCTCGTCGGGGGTGATCTGCTTGCCCAGGCGGGCGAGCCGTCCGGCGAGGGTGGATGCCTCGTCCGGGGTCAGGGTGAGGGTTCCGGCCTTGTCCAGCAGCTTCTTGAAGCTGATCTTCTTCTCGCCGTACTGGGCGAGCGGGGTGGCGTCCACGCGGGGCGAGTCGGTGACGCCGACCGCGTCGATGATGACGAAGCGGGTCTTGGCGTCGGTGTCCGGGGTGACCTGCTTGAGTTCGGCGGGGTCGACGGTGCGGGCGCCGCGGCCCTTCATCTGCTCGAACAGCGACCAGCTCTTGACCTCGTTCAGGAAGAACACGCACTCCAGCGGGCGGATGTCGGTGCCGGTGGCGATCATGTTGACGGTGACGGCGATCCGCAGGTCCGGGGAGTTGCGGAACTCGGCGATCAGGGCGTCCGGGTCGTTGGCCCGGTAGGTGATCTTCTTGCAGAAGTCGTTGCCCTTGCCGAACACCGTGCGGGTCATCTGCACGATCTCCTCGGCGTGGTTGTCGTCCACGGCGAAGATCAGCGTCTTGGGTACGTAGCTGCGGCCCGGGAAGATCTCGGTGAACAACCGGTCGCGGAAGGTCTCCAGCACCAGCCGGAGCTGCCCGGTGCTGATCACCTTGCGGCCGAGCTGGGACCCGGTCCAGATCAGATCATCGTCCAGCTCTTCGTACCGCCGCCGGCGGGTGGGACGGTTCATGATCGGCACGACCGTGCCCTGGCCGATGGTGGCGCCCTGCTCGGTGTGCTCGGTGCGGATGCGGTAGACGTCGAAGTCGACGTTGACACCGTCGGCCACCGACTCGCGGTAGGTGTACTCGCTGACCAGGTTCTGGTGGAAGAACCCGAACGTCTGCTTGACCGGGGTGGCGGTCAGGCCCACCAGGTAGGCGTCGAAGTACTCCAGCACCTGCCGCCACACGCCGTAGATGGAGCGGTGGCACTCGTCCACGATGATCAGGTCGAACGTCTCCGGCGGCAGGTCGGCGCTGTACTCCACCTCGACCACGCCGCCGGTGTCGGTCTGGTAGGAGTCGAGTTCCTCGCTCTCGACGTCCGGGTCCACCGGCTGGCCGCGCAGCCGGGAGTACAGGCGCTGCACGGTGGAGATCACGACCTTGGTCGAGTCCTTCATCGGGGCGGCGCCGAGGCGTTCGACGTTGTACAGCTCGGTGAACTTGCGGCCGTCGTCGGGGGTGACGAAGTTGTCGAACTCGGTGTACGCCTGCTTGCCGAGGTTGTTGCGGTCCACCAGGAACAGCACCCGCCGGGCCTTGGCGTGCCTCAGCAGCCGGTAGGTCTGGGTGACCGCCATGTAGGTCTTGCCCGCCCCGGTCGCCATCTGGATCAGGCTCCGCGGCTCGTCCCGAGCCAGCGATGCCTCCAGCCCGGTGATCGCACGGACCTGGGCGGCGCGCAGGCCCCGGGGGTCGAGCGGCGGCAGCTCCCGGAGCCGGGCGCGGAACGTGGGCGCGTCGGGCTCGGCGTCCGCCTCCCGCATCCAGCGGGCCAGCGTCTCCGGCCGGTGGAACGAGAACACCCGCCGGGCACGCGGGGCCGGGTCGAGCGTGTAGGTGAAGTGCGTCTCCACCGCCGTGGTCTCGTACCGGAACGGCAACGGGGTCCGCCAGGCGGCGACCTGCTGGGAGGCGGTCAGCGAGTCGGCGTAGCGGGCCGACTGGGTCTCCACCGGGGTCAGGATCGTGCCTTCCCGCTTGGCCTCGATCACCCCCACCAGCGCCTGATCGACCCACAGCAGATAGTCGGCCACGCCCTGGGCGGTCGGCACCTCCCGGACGGCCACCCCCCGGGCGGCGAACAGGTTGACCTCGTCTGCGTCCTGCACGGCCCAGCCGGCCAGCCGCAGCATCGCATCCACCCGTTCGCGGACCTCGGCCTCGGTCAGCGGCGTCCCCGCGGCCTGCTGAGCACGGGCGATGAAGGCGTCCCGCTGCACCGCGCCGACCTTCGGCGCCCGGGCCATCTTCGCGTCCAGGCGCGCCCAGGCCTCGGCCGCCCGCTGTTCACTCTGCTCGACCAGGGCGCGCAGCTGCTCCCGGTCGGCCAGCACACGGGCCAACTCCTCCTCGGCCTGCCGCCGCGCCCGGGCCTCAGCCTCCAGCCTGGAGATCTGACCGTCCCGCAGCACCTTGACCTCGGCCAGCCGCTGCCGGTACTCCTCCAGCTCGCGCCGCAGCTCAGCCAGCTCATCCCGCTCCGCCGCAGAGCCGGGGACCTGCGTCGTCGGGTCAGGCGGCGGAACGAACCCGAGCGGACCGGTCTCGCCGGTCACGGCACGGTGGAACCACACCCCCAGCTCAAAACACGTCCGCACGCACTTCAGGGCCTCCCGCACATCACCCCAGTGCGTATGGACGGCCCGATTCCCCGAGATACGGACTTCATCAAAAGCCCGACGCACAGCCGGCACCAACACACCCACCTGGCTGAGCGCCTGAAGCCGAGCGCTCTGCGTCGTCCCCTGCACAGACGTCTGTGTCCGGCTGACCAGCAACTTCGCCAACGTCTCAGTGAACCGCCGGGCCTTGCCCATCGACGCGTCCGGATCGCTGTAGACGTAAGCCTCAGCAGCCGCCCCGTCCGCCACCAGCAGCGGCTCGTGCTCCATCAGGAACCCGAAGTTGCGCGACCGCCCAGCCAGCTCATCGATCGGCTCCGCCATGACCCCTCATCTGCCCTCGACGCTGCGCAGAACATTGCAGGATAAGCGAATCAGCCGGGTTGGTCATAGAGGCAACCCTGGCCGGTTGTGGCCACACTGCATACGCTCAGGACCGCAGAGGGCATAACTTGTTTTTCAATCAGAGGGGTCCCGGCATCCAGCCTCACCCTGTCTTCCGGGACTCCGTTATCTCTATTGCCCTACGCTGCAGAAAAACATCAAACTCAGGGTCCCTTGCAAGGTCGATATAAAGATCATGGCTGGCAAACCTGTACCGAAGGATCCCTATCACCTGTGCAGGATCTTGCACTTTGTACTTCGACAGCAGCCCACCGATCACACCATAGATGCTACGAACAAGCGAATCACAATCCTCGTTCGGCCGTAGGCGTTGCAGGATGCTCACCAGGATGTGACGGGTCTCGCTCGGATCGCTATGAGTTAGCTCAACATGGCCCGCCTCGGCGAGCTGAAACCATCGAATGGACCGCCCCTGATGACAGGAAACCCCATGATTGACAGCAGCACTCTTGAGTTCTGCTATGTTTCTAGCGTGAACCTGAGTTCCGCTGCTACATATCCAACTGTCCACACCTGGAACTACGAAGATATATCCAGGAAGAAGCACACGCCGCAGCGCAATGATGCCTGCAGCAGCGGATACCTCTGCAATCTCCAACGTCTCCAGGATTTCCGGTACAGGAACGTATCCTCTCCCCAGGGGTCCAATCAGAGAATCAGGAATTAGCAGGTGGGATGCAAATTGGTTTGCCTCCTGCTCTTGGAGTCGCTTGAGCGATCCACCATCACCATTATCCAGAGGGTCAATGTGACAACCGACCGTGCCGACATGCCAGCCGATAACAACATGCCCTAGCTCGTGGGCCTTAGTGAATCGCTTCCTGCGATGCGGTGCGTCACTCTTGATGAAGACTTTAGCTCGATCCCCACGAAGGTCGGCCACCCCATCACAGTCAAATGGCCAGCTAAGCTCTACCAGGTCGGCAAAATTTTCGATCGCACAGTCGACATCGACAGGAGGCTTCAGCCCCAGCCGCACCAAAATTTGTTCTGCGATTCTGGCGATGATAGGGGGAGATGTCAAGCAATCCGCCCCGTCTGCTGAAGCCATGCCAGAACACTGGCCGCTTCCTCATCATTAGCAGCTCTCGCAGCTGCCGCCAGTAGTTTTATGTCGCGACCGATGTGCGGGCTTACCCCACTAAGGTTCCTCCGTGAACTCAGGACGAACCGCAAGGACTCTGGCCGCTCCACCCACAGCTCATATTCTTCTGGGGTGAGGCCCAGGTAATCAGCCAAAGTTATCTGCTGGCCTCCAGGCGCCCCAGCCTCATCATGCCAACGGTCGACCCAGTCGTCGATATCAACGATTAGAGCGTCGCCTGCCAGGCAGGCCGCGACGAACGTCTGCTGCCTAGACATCGATCTTCCTCCCTGGGACTGGCCCCTTGATCATCCTCCCGGTCACGGCATCGAGGACACCGAGGTGCCGGCCCCGCTTGTTGTACACCTCGATGTGCCCGTGGAAGGGGTCCCACTCGTAGTATCGGTCACCTCGCTCGTTTCGCCAACGCTTACTTCCTCCAGGAGCGCCACACGCGACCTGTTGATCTAGGAAGCACGGGGTTGGCCGGGGGATGTAGGGCAAGCGGTCAGCTCCCGTCCGACTACGACGAAGTCACAATCTAGCCAACACGACCCCTAGTTGTCCGGAGACTTTTGGGCAACCGGTACATCGAGCCAAATGTCACTCAGAGTAGCCATCTGGATGCAAAGTGGTGGTTGGTGAGTGACATGTTGGCTGCCCTCAACGTCTAGCCAACCCGGCAACGATCTTCGCCAGATGTGGCTCCACCCCCCTCAGCTAGGAGGGGGGTGGATCAACGAACCACTGCATACGGCTGGACTATCACTTGCTTCCCGCTAGGTTGTGTCTGGCAATTCGTGGTGGTGGAGTCAGAGGATGAGGCCGGCCAGCGGCACGCCGGAGCGGTAGCGGCTGGGTCGGCCTGTCCAGGCGGGCGGCGAGGGCGCGGGACGGCGACCAACCCGGCACTGCCCGTGGAGACCATGCACCGGCTCTTGGACCACGCCAGAGTCGTCTGATCACAGCGGCCTGGGGAAACATGAGCAGGAACGCTTCCCGCCGATGGCGCTCACACCACCGACGAGGAAGAACCCCACCGACCCAACCGAGTACCTGAGCCGGCAGCAGGCAGCGTAGATGCCCACCAAAAGCTGTCCGGAAAGCTCGAAGCACCTCGCTCCCACCAGCAGACCGCAACCACACGACCGACCGGCCAACGTGATACATCGGCCGCTCCACGGCGACACTGCACCAGCAACCCTGCACGAGCTCGTTGGTGAATTACATGAGGACTCCCTGTCCCTCGCCATCGGATTCTGATGTGCTGAGGCCGTAGCGGGGCTTGCGGTCCTTGGACGTCGCGGGGAACTTCACCCCGGCAGAGGCCAGAGCGGCTCGGGTGATGATCGGCCCGTTCAGGATGCGGTCCAGGAGCGCGGCTTGGTCGGGTTCCAGGTCGGTGATGCGGCGCAGGGCGGTGAGGAGTTCGTTGAGCTCGGTCACCCATTCGTGGGGCCACTGGTCGAGGTGGGTGTCGTCGAGTGGGCTGGTCTTCTTGCCTGCGGGGTTGGCCTTGCGGTAGCCGAACCAGTGCCGGATGACGTTCATTCCGCTGACCTCGTACTCCCACATGCGGGGTGTCACTGGGGTGAAGGTGCCGGCGCCGACATGCAGCCGCTGGGAGGGCTCCTCGTAGGTGATCTTTTCGGGAAGCTGGTCTCCGATGGGGGTCAGGTTGGTGACGCGCCGTTCGTCCCCTGGGGGAAAGGTGATCGTGTCGGCCGGGCGTCCTTGGTCAGGGTCGGCGGCTGCCGCCCCGTAGGTGGCCGCCCAGATCAGAGTGTTGCCGAGGGCCACGGCCTCAGCGAACAGTTGCGGGTCGCTGGTGATCGGTACCCGCACGCCTGGAGTGGCCAGCTCGTCCAGGAAACGGGCGGTGAAGGCCGCGTGGGAGGTGACCGCGGCGATGTAGGCGATCACCTCCTGGACAGTGACGGGGACGCGGAGCCGGCGGGTGAGCTCGGCGGTCAGGCCGGGCGCGAGGTTGGGCGATCCGTTGGGGTGAAGCATCGGCAGGACACGACCGCCCTCGCTGCCCTTGAAGTGGTGCATGTCGGGAACCAGAGCGGCGAACGTGATCGCCGGGCCAGGCGCGATGGGCTGGGCATGCTGCTCGCTGATGAAGATCTGCCCGGCCTGTTCGGCATCCCACAGTTCTGGTCGTGGGAAGTCGATGACCCTGCGGTCGGGGATGACCCAGTGCCGGTCGAAGGATCGGTAGGCGATGCGCCGGGGCTCGGGGCAGGGCCCGGTCTCCTTCCCCAGCGTCGTCGAGTGTTTGTTCCCGCGAGGGAGCGGCTGCACGTTGGAGTCGAGGTCACGGTCTCGGGTGGCCTTCAGCAGGGCGCGTTTGCGGGTGGGGTTGGTCTCCCCGATGAGCCTGGCCCAGCGACGCTGCAGAATCTCAGGAGAGGGTGCGTAGACCCATGTGCGGTTGGGCTTCATTCCCGGTGCCGTCCATGGGAACAGATCACCCAGTGCGGGGTAGTCGTCCCAGGCCGAGTCGGCGGCCGGGGTGAAAGGGGCCTCCCAGTCGGTCCGGACCCTGCGCCACTGGGGGCTGTCGAGGGTGAGGGCGGTCAGTTGCCGGTACTTGTCCTCGCGAAGGCCGGTGACCTTGGTGTGGTGCAGGGTGGCGGGAGTGTCGGGGTCGGTGTCGGAACGGCGGACGAAGATGCCGATGGCCAGGGGCTGCTGCACACCGCGGAAGACCCGGGTGGATACGTCGGGGCGCATGCCTTCGGGGGTGACGTCGATGATCCAGCCCTCGCTGCAGGTGCGGCGCAGATAGCGGCGCATGCCCTTGAACCCGGGCCCCTTGAGGTAGCCGGAGGTGGTGATGAAGGCGACCACGCCGTGGCGGTCATCGACGTGGGCGTCGAACACCTTCCAGGTGGCCCACGCCCAAAAGTAGACGTACAGGTTCTTGAGCACATACTCCATGCGGCCGTTGCCGGTCAGGCGGAACCGGTCCAGCGGTATGGCCGTGCTGGGGTTGCCGGATTCGACCCAGCCGCCTTCTCCATCGGCGTGTTCGCGGTAGGGCGGGTTGCCGATGACGACGGTGACGGGAGTGTTGGCCTTGACCTCGTTGGCGCGGCGGCGGGAGCGGGCGATCGGCTCGAAGGTGGCCGCGAGCTGCATCACCTCGATGTAGGGGTCATCGAGGGTGTTGGTCACATACAGGCGCAGGCCGCCCTTGGGGGACTTGGCGCCGTGGCGCTTGAGCAGGTCGGCGGTGCGCATCTCCGCCACCGCATACGGGCCCATCTGCATCTCGAAGCCGATCAGTCGACGGACCAGCCCGGTGATCGCCTTGGGGACCGCGCCGACCCCGTCGGCGGCAGCCGCCTGCCGGGCGGAGTGCTCGATGATGGCATGCAGGTAGGTCCCGGTGCCCATCGCCGGATCCACCGTGGTCACCGACGGGGCCAGGTACCGCCCCGGTGTGTCCAGCCGCGTGGCCAGTACGTCGCCGACCAGGCGCACCATCGCGTCGACCACCTCACGCGGGGTGTAGTACGAGCCGCTGTCCTGCCGTAGTTCTGGGTCGTAGACGTCTAGGAACGACTCGTACAGGTGCAGGTAGGCATCGTGGCGGCCCGCGCGGACTCGCGGCCAGTCGACTGCGCCGATCACCCGGCGCAGCAGATCCAAGGTGACGGTCAGCTGGTCGGTGGCCGAGTCGGTCAGCAACTGCAGCGCCTTGCTCATCAGCGCGTGTTCCTGCCCGGCCCCCAACTGCCTGGCGATCCGGTGCATGTCCGCACCTGCCACATCGATGTTCTCGCTGCGGGCCAGCAGCAGCGCAAAGGTCAGAGTCTGGGCGTAGTAGTCGGCGAAGGTGGTGTCATCGGCGGTGGGAAACAGCAGGTTGCGCCAGTCACGTGCCAGTCCGATGAACGGCTGCTGCCACTTGTCGGCGCCTTCCCGGACGGCTCTCCGCTCGGCCGCCAGCTGGTCCAGCACCGAGGCACGCAACAGCCGGCACAGCGGCGCGACCGCCTTGACCAACGCACCCACGGAGATGATGGGTTGAGGCGCCCACAGCAGGAACCCCACCAACACCTGCTCGAGCAAGGAATCGGACGCCGACAAGGTGCGGCCCGCGGTGCGCAGGTCGCCGTTCAGCACGGCCTCCCCCACCAGCTCGCCGTCCCTGTACAGCCGCCAGTGGGTGCCGGTGGTGTAGAGCAGATTCGGTAGATCCCGCAGCCGCCGCCACTGGCGCAGGTTGTGACCCTTGAACGCGGCCGGATCCAGCGGGGCACCGGGCTTCTTGACCTCGATGTAACCGGTGACCACGCCGTCCACCCGGATCGCGTAGTCAGGCCGGACCCCCAGACCCGACAGCGGCGCCTCCCCATGCGGCACGACGTCCAAACCATGCCGGCTACCCACTGTTCGCAGCAGCTGCTCCAACGGACCCCGGATCGCTGCTTCGGCTTCTCCGACATCCCCGGCGAGCCGCTCCCGGCAGGATTCCCCGAACTCCGCCACCGCCTCCGCAAGCCAGTCCGGCGCCATGATCACCACAGCTGCTCCGCCCTCTGCGCACCACCCCACACCCGGGCTTGCCAGCCATGTTGATCACCATCTGATTCACAGAAATAGGAGACCGAGGGCGATGAGTTGCTATCCGCAAGAGTTGGGTTGACCTGTAAGGGGTGATGAGATAGCCCCGATTAGGGCGAAGCGATATCCCTAAAACGGATGTCCTGACAGAGCTCTACTACTCCAGTTTAAGTTTCGTCCCACCAGGTGCGGAGTGCTAGCCTCGAGCTAGCCAGCCATGTCCCGATCATTCTTCAATGCTGCATTAGTGCAGGTCAGGAAGCGAGTTCGAGCAGGGGTGGCCACAGAATCGACTCGCTTCTCCGCCGTGGCCGCCGCTGTTCTGATCACCACTACTCTGGCTGCCCGCCTGCACCGCTCACACCGTGCAGGCACCGGGACGATGCCTGACCCCTCCTTACCTGGACGATGATCCCGATTTATGTTATTGAGTCCGGAAAATAGGAGCTTGGGTGGCACTGCCAAACAGCGAACTATGCCTGTTCTCTCGTCCGGTCTGGCAGGCGGACGGCTGAGCGCAGAACGCTGAGTTGGAAGCACCCATCATGTAGCGCACCTCAGCATGGGAGGGTCGCGTTCGATGGCTGCTCAGATAATGGTCACCACCGCGGACCCAATCGTCGCGCTCTCCTCGCGTGGGGACAACCCAAAGGACTACCCGGACTGGCATGCCCAGAGCTGATGCCCCGCACGAGCGAGACAGTCGGCCGCCACACACCCCATGAACGTTGAAGCAGATGATGATCACTAGTTCGCAACGGGTGATAGCCGTGAAGGATGCAGCAACCATCTGATTTGGTCCGTTGAGGATTCGAACCCAGGCAGAGCGAAGGCCTAGCGTGTTGGTGGGACGCTGGGCCTTGTTGCTGTCAGTGTTCGGTTAGGTGCGTGGCGTCTAGCCGCCTATCGGGATGCGGTGGACGTCGCCGATGGGGTGGGTGGTCCATGTGCGGTTGGGTGGGGTCGCCCCACCGTCATGAACCCCCATGCGTGGCGGCCGTGTTCGCTCGTTGTTCGCTCGGTGGTTTCGGTCGTGCAGGGCTGCCCGCTGGGCTGTGCGTACTGCATCCGCCACACCTACGGGTTGTGGGACGCCGCCAGGCCGGTGGCGCTGATGTCGGACGCCCAGGCCGTCCGGCAGCTCGTCGCCCACCGGTACTTCCGGCCGCACCACACGCCCCTGCAGATCTTCAACCGGGCCACCGACCCGTTCCTGCCCAGGGTCCGGGAGCACCTGTTCGCGGTGCTGGAGGACCTGGACGGCCGCGGCCTCACCAACCACGTGCTCGTGATCACCCGTGCGGTGGTGCACCGGGCCGACTGCGAACGTCTCAACCGGCTGGCCGGCCTCAAGGTGACGGTCCTGTTCACCTATTCGGGCATCGAGGACCCGCGCATCGAGCCCTACCCCAGCGCGGTGGCGGCCCGGTCGATGCGTCTGGCCACCGAGTACGGCGGTGGCGAGGAGGGCGCCCGGCGGTACCGGACGGTGTTCTACTGGCGTCCGCTGGTCCCCGGCCTCAACGACACCCCCGAGATGCTCGCGCGGGCGGCGGACCTGTCCCGCCACGCCGACGCCGCCGTGTTCACCGGCCTGTTCTACCGGGACGAGATCGCCGAGTACTACCGGGCGCACGGGCTCCCCGAGCCGTACCAGGGCACCGCCCGCCGCAAGATCGTTCCCGAGACGCTGGAACAGCGGGTGCTGGCGGCGTTCGCGCAACGCCCGCCCGGCTCGCCCCCGCTGTTCCGCAAAACGTCCTGCGCCGTCTCCTACGCGCACGGCCTGCCCGACTACAACGGCCACTACGGCATCCGGGAACTGTGCGACATCTGCCCGGCCGTCCAGCTCGGCCGGTGCACCCGAGCCCACCGCGTCCCGACCGACACGCAGCTGCGGCAGGCCGCCGCGTCGTTGCCCGAGGCGAACGGCCTGCGGATCCTGGACGTCACCGACCGGGCCGCGATCGTGGACGGGCTGCCGGACGAGCAGCCGCGCTACTACCTCCAGCACCGCTTCGGCTTCCAGATCCACGACGCCGGTCACCCGCACCTGCACCGCCGGCACGGGCGAGCCCGGATCGGCTGGATGTCCGAGCCTGATGAACAGGAAACCCGCGCATGACGACCCGACCCGGCATGGACCTGACGGCCTCCTGGCAGCGGTACCGATACGCCGTCGTGGACGTGGAGGGCAACGGCCAGCAGCCACCGGACCTGGTCGAGCTGGCGCTCGTCCCGATCTGGGAGGGGAGGATCGGGACGGCCCGCCAGTGGCTGGTCCGCCCCCCGCGTCCCATCACCCCGATGGCCCGGCGCATCCACAAGATCAGCAACGCTGACGTCGCCGACCGGCCCCCGGTCTCGGCGGTCGCCCACGAGATCCGCTCGGCCCTCACCGGAGCGGTGCTCGTCGCCCACAACGCGCCCGTCGACCTCTCGGTCATCACCCGGGAGCTGGCGTACACGCCCGAGCACGTCATCGACACGCTCAGGCTCGCCCGCCGCCTCGCCCCCGGCCTTCCGTCCTACAGGCTCGGCCGCCTCATCGAACACTTCGGCCTGGCCGGCGACGAGGACGACCTGCCGGAGCAGACGGCCCACCGCGCGGGCTACGACGCGCTGATGTGCGCGCGGTTGCTGACGGTCCTCGCCCAGGAGCTCACCCTGTCCAACCTGCTGAACCGCCCTTCCAGGGACACCGATGCCCCATCCCTTTTCTGACCGCCAGCGCGGCCTGTTCATCTCCGTGGACGGCCCGTCCGGCGCCGGGAAGTCCACGATCGTCGCCCACTTGGAGCAGTTCCTCATCGCAGACGGCGAGCACGTCCACACCACCGCCGAGCCGTCCAACACGGCGATCGGCAGGCTCGCCCGCGAACTCACCGATACCGTCACCGGCCCGGCCCTGGCCTGCCTGTACTCCGCCGACCGCTACCACCACATAGAAACCGAGATCCGCCCGCACCTGGACGCGGGCAAGATCGTGCTCTGCGACCGGTACGTGCCCTCCGGCCTGGTCATGCAACGCTTCGACGGCGTGGACCCGGCATTCCTGTGGGCGCTCAACTCGGCCGCCGACCGTCCCGACCTGGCCGTGCTCCTGGAGGCCGACCCCGCCGTCATCGCCCAGCGGCTGGGCGACCGTGGCCCGCGCAACCGGTTCCAGACCGCCCCCGGATCCAGCCACGCCGAGGCCCACTTCTACCGGCAGGCGTTCGACCGGCTCGTCCACGCCGGATACGACGTGCTCCGACTCGACGTCAGCACCCGCACCCCCGAGCAGGCCGCGGCGCAGATCCGCGACCGGCTGCACGACTTCTTCGCCGTCCCCGCCGACAAGGCCCGCCATGCCCAGCCCTGGTGACCCACCGCCCCGCCGAACGAACCCCGGCCGCCCCTGCGGGCAGGACGACTTCCTGGCCCGCCTCCGCCGCGAGTTCCCCCACTGGGCCATCCTGCCCGGCACACTCCGCACGCCCTGGACAGCCGTACGCGGGCGGCACCTGGAACTCACCGCCGCCGACGGCATCTCCCTACGGGAAAAGCCGCTGGCCGCCACAGCACGCGACCGCAGACCCAACTGAACCCGCGCCCCTGATCATCAAGTCCCCCGGATGCCGATGATGCGCTTCGACGACCGCTTCCCACCAGGCGAACGGCTCCCCCGCCGCTGGCACGCCGAGTTCACCACCGAACCCGGCCCCTACGGGCAGACCGTCCACCTCACCGTCAACGGAACCAGAGTCGGTGACCCGCTCACCGACCGCGGCTGGTCCGAGACCGGCTACCGCTGGCACGACGCCCTCCACCTCGCCCACGCCGTCTGCCTCGGCTGGTCACCGGTGTTCCGTTCCCTGGCCGGACTGCGCCGCCGCTCGAACCCCCGCATCGACCACATCGAGGACGGCGGCCGGGCCATCGTCGTCAAGACATCCACTGCTACACCTGGACCACCCGGGAGAGGGTTTCTCGGCCGATAGCCGCACCAGACACGGACGCTTCGCCAGCCCGAAACCGGCGGGGCGTCCGTGCTCCTACGTCAGGAGGCCAAGCCGACGTTGCCGGGCAACGTCGTCCAAGCGGGACCGTCGGCGGAATCCATCCAGATCCGATGCTCCCCGTCGGGGTGACGGTCAGGCCATGGCGGGTGATGCCGGGACGGTCGCGCTCGCACCACCGCCGATAAGCGGCTTCCACCTCATCCCAGAGCCGCTGTGGCCCGTGCTGCTCCACACGGTGGGTGCTGTGGCCTTCGTAGTCGACGCTGGACCACGACCGTCCGCCGTCTCCGGTATGCCGGGGCCAGATGATGAACTCCCCGCAGTTGTCAAGAGCACCGAGCCGATGCCAGAACGCTGCCGGGACCTGAACGCCGATCGCCAAGTCCGCTTTGGGGTGGCCGAACATCTCGCGGGGTCGAGGTTCGTGGTGGATAGGTCGGGGCATCGCCGGGGTGGACGTAGTCGCCGAGCCTTCCGAGCAAGACCCGGTCGCGATGCATCCACATAAACGCGGCCTGCACGACGAACCGGCCGGACGCCGACCCGTCACCGTGCACGGTCAGCCGCAGAAGCGCGTCGTTGTGGTACGGATTGCCGAACGGGTGAGAATGAGCCCGTCTGGCCGCATCTGCTCGACCCACGCCTTGGGGATGCGCTGCACAGCGGCCGTGGCGATCATCCGGTCATAGAGAGCGCCCGTCGGCGCCGTCTCCGGCGATCACCTGCACCGGGAAGCCCTCGTCGTGCAGGACACCGCGCACGGCCGCAAGCTCAGGATCGACCTCGATCGTGGTGACGTTGCCGGCACGGAGACGGGCGGCCGGCAGGGCGGCGTTTCAGCCAGTGCCCGTGCCGATCTCCAGCACCCACATACCCAGCTCGACCTGGAGCTCTTCCAGCATGCGCAAGACCAGGCTGGGCTGGCTGGCGCTGTTGATGGAGTACTTCCCCAGCTCCGGGTCGGCGGGTTGACCGTCGTCGATCTGTGTGATGGCCTACCCGTCCCCGTTGACGGCTCCCCACCAACCGCTCGGGTCTGCCACGCGTGACAGGGGACGCCATCCCTGGTGTCGAGGCGGGCCAGTAGCCGAGCGGCTTCGCGCGGTCACGTCCAGTATTGACGACATGGCAGCGCAGATAAGTTTCCCCGATGATCGGAAGACGTCCGTCCCCGCCTTGTGTGATAACGGAGGAATGGAGATACCAACGAAGTTCTGGGAGCGCTTGGCCGTCCATGGTTCGGAACGACGCTACCCCGCTGGGCATCAGATTATGCGGCAGGGCGAGCCGCCCACCCATGTCGTGCAGTTGCTCGCTGGCCGCGTCAAAGTGGTCGTCCATCTCCCGGACGGTGAGATCTTCGTGGCCGCGGTCCGTGGGCCAGGAGAAACGCTCGGCGCGATGGGCGTCGTCACCGAACGCCCTCGCTCGGCAACAGTCATCGCACTCGTCCCCTGCCATACCCGTGTACTGCCTGCCGAGCGCTTCCTCGCGCTCATGTCCGCGCCTGGCGTGACGTCCGAGTTGTTCCAGCAAACGCTGCGACGGTTCGCGGAAGGCGATGTGCGGAGAGCCGAGATGGCGACGCTACCTGCAAGCGGTCGAGTCATCCACGCACTGCTCCGGCTGGCCTACCCGGGCCCGGGCGGCCGGTTCGAACTGCATCTCAGCCAGGAGGAGATCGGTCAGGCCGTGGGTCTTTCCAGGAGCGTGACCGCCGCTGAGCTCGCTCGGCTCCGTGAGCGTGGCGTTCTCTTGACGGGCCGCCGACGCGTCGTGATCACCGATATGTCCCTGCTCTGCTCGCTGGCCGGATTTAACGCTCCAACGTCTGATTCCAGACATTCCCGCAGGCCGTCGCCTCGCAAGCTGGACGTGTCCAGCCGATCCAGCGGAAGGCACCAGCGTGGAGGACTACAAGGCCCTGCTCGCCGTTGACGCCGAGGGGTTCAGCACCCACAGCGACGCGGCACTGCCCGATCTTCATCTCGACATTCAGGAAACCATCGGCCATACCTGCATGGCCTCCGGGCTCGCCGAGGCGTGGGCCTCGGCGACCTTCAAGGAGAGCACCGGGGACGGCGTCCTCGTGATCCTGCCCCTGACGGCCCTTCCACGGCTCGTCGCTCCGTTCGCGTCCTGCCTCCAGAACGCCCTCGCCGCCCTTGCTCCACGGCTGCGGGCGAAGGGCGTTCGCCTCCGAGTCCGGGTCGCGGTGCACGTGGGTCCAGTGGACGACCGGCGCACGCAGGCACCGGGTATCTCCAAGGCGACGATCGACGTCTCCCGGTTGCTCGACAGTGACTCGCTGCGCGCCGCCCTGTCCAACAGCGATCCCGACGTCACCTTCGTAGCGCTCCTCCTGTCGTCCGAGGCCTTCGAGTATTGCGTCGAAGGCGGCCGGACGTCCCTGCGGCCCAGCCAATTCACCCGGGTGGAGGCGACGGCGAAGCAATTCCACCGGCCAGCCTACCTCCACGTTCCCACTCCGTCCGTGCGGCCCGACCAGATTGCCGCCGAGCCCGCTACCCGTCTGATCCGGCAGGCCCGGACGGTCAACCGGGTGCGGCAGGGCAACCTCAACACCGGAGTCATCCACGGCGACCAGATCTTCCGAGGCCGAGATGTATGACGGTGTGCCGAAGGAGCCGGTCCTGGTCATCAACGTCGCCCACAATTTGAACAACGGCGTGGTCAAGGACCAGTACTGGGCCACTACCTCCGGGCCGCTCTCGGATCGGCCAGTCGCAAAACCCGGGGTGAGGCTGCCCGACGCCGTCCTCACCGAGGCCTCACGAGGCTTCGTCCCTCCGAGTGGGATACGCGAGGCGAGACGAAGGCTCCGCGAAGGGATCGTGTTCCTGTCCGGGGAGCGCGGTACAGGACGGCGGACCATGGCGTTGAATCTCCTTCGCGGGTCCCGCGGCTGCGGCGCCGTCATCCACCGCGTGGACGCCGACCTCGACTTCACCGCCTGGGTCCCCGAGCCCGGCGAGGTCCACGGCTATCTGATCGACGGACTACCCAGCACGCTCGTGCGTTCCGCCTCGACCCTCGCGTCACTCAGAGCGCGGCTGCTGGACGCGGGAGCGGTCATGGCCGTTGTTCTGCCCGAAGGACCGCACATCGATGCGCGGATTGCGGAGACCCTCGGTACCGCGCTTGTACGCTGCGTCCCGCCGTCAGCCGAGCATGTCTTCGCCGCGCGTCTCAAGGCGGCTGTCCCAGACGAAGAGGAGCGGCGGAAGACGATGCGGGGCCTGCCCAAGGGATTTGCCGGGGCGGTGCTCTCGCGCGATGGGTCCCCCCAGGACGTGATGGACGTACTGGAGGCCGTCATGGACACCGCGCACAACACCCGCGGAAACAGGACGACGCTGATCCGGGCAGTCCTCGAAGAGAAGGCGGACAGGGAGATCAGCACCCTCCTGCCGGACTGGTTCGGCGACCATGGTCTCCGCTGTGCCCTGATCTCCGCGGCCGTCTTCGCTGGTTGGCCTCCGGACACCGTGGCGGAGCAGGCCGGACGCCTGGCGCGGCTTACCGAAGCTGGACCGGCCCAGCAGGAGTACCGGTTTCCTGCGGACCTTCTTCGCCCGGCTGGTGTGCGTGTCGAGACCGTCCGGCACGGGCACGGCGACCCGCCGATAAGGATGGTCTTCGCCCGCTACCACTGGGCGGGGGCGATCCTCCGGTCGGCCTGGAGGGGTCCGCATTCCAGGGCTCTCGCCCGGTGGCTCCAGAGCGTCAACGAGACAGAACTGATCGAGCCCGCAGGTCGGGCGCTGGCGTTGTCGGCTGCGGCTCACCCACAGCCCACCCGGCTGACCCACATCCGGGCCAGCGCAGTCTCCCGCGGACATGCCGGGCCAAGGGTCGCCGCGACGGCCCTGCGGACGATCATGGCCGAATCGCGCTACGCAGACGAGACCGCCGCACGGCTCGGCGGCTGGGCGTCCGGATCCGACGAACGCCTTCGATACGTGACCGCGCTGGCCTGCGGCGGAGGCTTCAGAGCATCCCCTCTCAAGCCCGCGATGAACCTGATCGTCAGACTCATCAGAAGCCTGGATGACGATCACCATCCACACGTCGCCAAAGCCGTCCAAGACGCGCTGATGAGCATCTTCCACCAAGGCGATCGGCCGGCCGTCCTGAGGGAACTGCGAATCTGGACCGAATCCGGTGCGGCCGAGGCGCGGTACGCGACAGCGATCTTCCCAAGACTCCTTGCCAAGCACCTCTCGTGGTTCCACGAGTGCGCCAAGGAGGAGACCGAGATCGGTTCGGTGGTCGTCCTGATCCGCCGAACCCTGCGCTCTCGCAGATCGGGCGCCGCCCTCCGCGACCCGATGCTCGCCTGGCGGCGGTTCGCGGTCTTCGATCCGGGCGGTGACAAGGCGTTCCAGGCCGTCCTGACGGCTGCGCGCGAGGACCGGCATCCACACGTCCGGCAGTTCCTCACGGTCCTTGACCGGCACACCTGAGGAGAACGATGACACCGCGTACACGGGGCGTCCTGTCCCAGATGATCGCCGCCCGTCTCGACCAGGAGAACCATCCTGGTCTGCCGGTCGACACAGGCTCCGACACAATCCTGCTCTCCCCTGGGGAGGCGCGGGAAGCGGTAAGAGGCTCCGGACCGCGCGAGGCGGTCTGGCGGTCCGCGATACTGGCGGCCCAGCGTGGCGAGCCGGACGAAGAAACGAGCGGGCTGTTCGCCCTCTGGCTGGCCCAGTCTTGGATGAGCCGCACCCTGTCCATGATCACCGGGCGTCTTTTCGAAGACTACGAAGACATCGAGGCCGAGTTCATCACCGCGTTCCTGGAGAACCTGCGAACCGCTGATCCCAGCCGGCCAGACGCGGGTGAAACCCTCCTCAAGGCGGCGTCGAAAAGCGCCTGGTGCCTCGCCCGTGCCCATGCACGTGAACGGCCAACCGGTGATCCGTCAGTTCTCATTGCCCTCGACGAGCTGGATCTGTACTCCGAGGGCGGTTGGGAGCTGGAGTTCACCCCGCCCCCGAGACCAGACCGCCTGTCGGCATCGCTTCGTTTCGTTGCCACCCCCGCTCAGCTCGAAGGAGAACGCCTCGGGACGCTCGCTCACCGGATGGGCTTGGCCGACGTCGTCCTCCGGGCACGGCGGCCATCCGACGACCTTCCGGCTGGAACCCTGAACCTCCGCCCCGCCGGAGCGGCCCGATGACGAAGACACCGCTCACGTTCGCTGAGGTCTTTGGACTTCCGCTGGTACTCGACCTTCGTACCGCTGCCAAGGCCCTCGGGATCTGTCCCGCCACCGCCTACCGGCTGATCCGCTCCGGCGCGTTCCCCTGCACGGTACTTCGCGTCGGCCATCACTACCGCATTCCCACAGCACTTCTTATGGAGGCGCTCGGGGTCGAAGAAGTACCCGTCCTCGCCGAGGACATCGAGTCGGGCGTCGTTCATGCCCAGACGATTGAGGAGGAGCAATGACCGTCACGAACATCCCCATCACCGGAACACCACCGGAAGAGCCGGGTGGCATCAGGTCGTGTTTCGTGATCGGCCCACACGGTGACGCTTTCGCCGATCCCGGCACCCCTGAGCGGATGGTCTACGAGCAGGCACTCCAGGTCTATGAGAACATCGCTCAGGCCGCCTGCCTGGAACTCGGCATCACTCCCATGCGGGCCGACGAACTCCCGAGCACCGGCGAGATCGCCGACCAGATCTGCCGCCAGGTCAAGGAATCAGATCTTGTCATTGCCGACCTCAGCGGCCTCAATCCCAACGTGATCTGGGAACTCGCACTTCGGCAGGGCACAGGGAAGCCTACGATACAGCTCAGCGAGTGCGGGACACTCCCCTTCTACCTCGCGAAGGTCCGAACCATCAGGTTCAGCCGCAGCCCGCACGGCCTGATCAAGGCACGCGAAGAACTCCGCAGGACGCTGGAGGCCGGCGTCCGAGACGGTTTCGACGTCCTCACTCCGGCCCGCATCCTGCACGGCGTGGTCGAGGTCCCCGCCCCCGTGTCCGCCGAAAATGAGGAGGAATCCGGCCTTCTTGACGACTTCGCCCAAATTGAGAGCGAAGCGGCCGCGATGGTCGAGGACATGGCGGAGGTTCGATCCTCGATCGAGGCCATCGGGGAAACGACCGAGGCCTTCACTCCCGACGTCGAGCGAGTCGCCCGCGAGGAACTCCCGATGAGCGCACGGCTCGCCGTCATCCTACGATATGCGACCGCCATCAGCGGCCCTGCGGACGATCTCGACGCGAGCGCGACACGCTTCATCGAGCGAATGCGGGCGACCGACTCCAGCATCCGCAATGTTCTTGCCTATGTCAAATCCATGCCTCACGATGCGCGTCCCGAAGACACTGAGGGGTTCCTCAACACCCTCATCGACCTGGAGGAGTCGGCGGAAGAAGGCATCGCCGGCCTCTTGGAGCTGGCCTCCGCTGCCGACTCGCTGAAAGGCCTCAGTCGTCAGCTCAGCAAGCCTCTCTCGAAGATCTCCTCGGCCGTCGGGCGGATGGTCACGGCGACCGCCTGCATCAGCGAGTGGGCCACCATCGCCCGATCCCTCCTGGCCGACCTTGAACGTACGGATCCGAACATCTAGGCGCAATGCCCATCCAGCAACAATCTCGAGGGAGCACGAGGAGCGTGTCCGGAGGCCCGGACGCGCTCCTCGACTGCGGCGTGCACCAAGAAGCACCAACGACTGCAACTCCACCACGGCATCCTGAGCCCTTTTCTGCAGGCTGAGTGTGGGTGCGGACCACAGGTTGGGCAAGCAGCCCTGGACCCGGGGAACCCCGTGAGTTGAGCTCGTGCGCTGCGCACAGGCCGGGCCATGCGCAAGCCACGTCGCTCGGTCCAGCAGCGCAAGCCGCGCTACGCCACCCTGATGGCGATGATCAGCGAACGGCTGGCCGACGCCGCTGACCGCGAAAGGGTTAGACCGGACTCCCGGCCCGGAAGGAGGAGCACAACGCCCCCGCTCCTCAAGGTGCACGCCCGCGTCGAGCACCACTTGGGTGCCCGGATGAAGAGCTGAAAGATCCTGCGTTACTGCCGACTGGAAGGCGTCGGCGGCCCCCACCATGCTGGGCATCACCCGTGAGCCCTTTCCATCCTGATCGTGCTGGTCACAGGGTGGTTGCGGGATGAGCGACCTGATCACGAAGTAGTGAAGCTCCCGGTAGATGCGGAGTCGACCAAAACGACCGCCCTGCCAGGAGCTTCTGGTGTTGTTCTATCGCGCTGCCCTGGATCTGTCGCCCCGGGCCCGCACCTTCGTGGGCGATCTCATCCGCGAGCACCGCCGCCGGATCGGCTCGCGGTGGCGGGTGCTGCCGCCCGGCCGCCAGAGGCCTTGCTGGTCCTGGTGCACCTGCGCCGCAACGAGACCTTCCCCGCCATGGCCGCCGCCTTCGGGATCGGGGTGACGACCGCCCACCGCTATGTCACCGAGGTGATCGGCCTGCTCGCCGAACTGGTACCCGACCTGCGGCAGGCGCTGCGGATCGCGCAGCGCATGGCGTATGTGACCTTGGACGGGACCCTCGCGCCGATCGACCGGCCGTCGGGGGCGAACGAGGGACTGTACGGTTTTCGGTGTAACTCCTGATCAAGGAGTGACACCTGATGACGACAACTGAAGCGAAGGCGGACGCCGCAGTGGCCAAGTCCGACGAGCCGGCCGGGGTCGACCAGGACCTGATCGGTCAGCTGGTGGCCCAAGCCCGCGGGCAAGGGCTGGATCTGACCGGTGAGGGTGGGCTGCTGCAGCAGCTGACCAAGCGGGTGCTGGAGTCCGCGCTCGAGGGCGAGATCACCGACCACCTCGGCTACGACAAACACGAACGGGCCGCCGTGGCCGGCGCCAACTTTCGCAACGGCCACCGGACCAAGACCGTCACCACCGAGGTCGGCCCGGTCGAGATCGACGTTCCCCGCGACCGTGAGGGCACGTTCGAACCGAAGATCGTCCGCAAACGGCAGCGCCGCCTGAGCGGGGTGGACGAGATGGTGCTGTCGCTGAGCGCCAAGGGCCTCACCCACGGCGAGATCTCCGCCCACCTGGCCGAGGTCTATGGCGCCAGCGTGTCCAAGCAGACCATCTCCACCATCACCGACAAGGTCATCGACGGCATGACCGAGTGGCAGAACCGGCCGCTGGACCCGGTCTACCCGGTGATCTTCCTGGACGCCATCCAGGTCAAGATCCGCGACGGCCAGGTCGCCAACCGTCCGATCTACGTGGCGCTGGCGGTCACCGTCGACGGCACCCGCGACATCCTGGGTCTGTGGGCCGGCGACGGCGGCGGAGAGGGCGCCAAGTACTGGCTGCAGGTCCTCACCGAGCTGCGCAACCGGGGGGTGGCCGACGCGTGCATGGTGGTCTGCGACGGGCTGAGCGGCCTGCCGGATGCGGTCGCGCACGTGTGGCCCCAGGCGCTGGTGCAGACCTGTATCGTCCACCTGCTGCGCAACTCCTTCCGCTATGCGGGACGCCAGGACTGGGACGCCATCGCCAGGGCGCTCAAGCCGGTCTACACCGCGCCGACCGAGTCGGCGGCGACCGAACGATGGCTGGAGTTCGCCGAGGAATGGGGGAGCAAGTACCCGGCGATCGTGCGGCTGTGGGAGAACGCCTGGGCCGAGTTCGTGCCGTTCCTGCAGTTCGACCCCGAAATCCGCACGGTGGTGTGCTCCACCAACGCGATCGAGTCGGTGAACGCCCGCATCCGCCGCGCGGTCAAGGCCCGCGGGCACTTCCCCAACGAGCAGGCCGCCCTCAAGTGCGTCTACCTGGCCATCATGAGCCTGGACCCCACCGGCACCGGCCGCCGACGCTGGATGAAGCGCTGGAAGCCCGCCCTGAACGCCTTCGACATCGCCTTCGAAGGCCGCCTGGCCGCAGCCCGAAACTAACCCGAACAAGATCCAGTTACACCGTTAACTGGACAGACCCGCGAACGACCGGCTGTACTACTCCGGAAAGCATCACCGCCAGTAAGTTATGGCTCGCTTGTGTGGGGTGGTTGGATGGTGATCGTGTAGGTGACCTTGCTCAGCGGTGTTTTCCGGATGGCGCGGTTGTAGGCCAGGGTGCCTTTGCGTTCGCGGGTCTTTGCTCGGGAGCGCCGGATGAACTGGGGGCTGGTCCAGATCTCGCTGAGGGCTGCGGACAGGCCGCAGGGGACGGTGCGACCGATGGTTCGCGTGAGCGCTCGCAGGGTGATGGTGAAGGAGATCCGGTCGGGGTCGACGGGTTGGGATGCAGGGTGCTCGCGTGCTGCTGCGGCCCGGCGCCGATCCGAAGGCGGTCCGGTTGGCCACGGTGTCGGGCACGTCCAGTGTCGTGCCGTCCACCGCGACTTTCAGCAGGGCCAGCCGGCACCCGAACGCGCTCATTCCCGGCTCGTCCCGGCCGGCATGAGCACCGCATAGCCTGCGGAACAACACCTTGACAGGCTCTCGGCCAAGCCTGCGCCGAGCCTGTACCGCCGCCGGCCCGGTCGGGACGCGTATCCGCCCGGCACCGACCTGGTGGTGGAACTGCTCGAACAGCACGCGCAGCACCTCGCCGTATCCGGCGCCAGGACACAGCCACAGCGCCAGGACGAAGTAGAACGTGACCCGCGCGGGCAGGACCCGCACACGCTTGTCGCCGCGTCCGCATCCGCTGATCACCTCATCGACCACCCAGGGCGGTATGAGCTCGGTGACGGCTCCCAGAGTGAGCCGATCCAGCAGATGGCCACGGAGCCCGGCCGCAGACGGGCTGGCAGCGGCCTCCCCCGCGATGCGAGCATGGACAGGCAACGAGGCCTCCCCGAAGACGACGGTTCTCTTGGTCGAAACCAGTCGTCCCAGAGGCCTCGTTGCCACGTCAAACCAGCAAACCGGCCTAACTTACTGGCGTTGCGGAAAGCATCACCGGCACGGCGTGAACGTCCAGTTCCTGACCGATCCACACGGACGATTGCTGTGGGCCTCGCCGGTCCTGCCCGGTTCGGTTCATGACCTGACCGCGGCCCGCATGCACGGCATCATCGACGCGCTCACCAGCCGGGCGATCGCCTGTTACGCCGACAAGGCGTACTGCGGCGCCGGCGACTCCATCGGCACGCCGTTCAAGCGACGCAAGCACCGCAAGCTGGGCCGGCGTAAGAGGCTGTTCAACCGGCACCACGTCCGTATCCGCGCCGTCGGCGAGCAGGCCGCCGCCACGCTCAAGCGCTGGCAGATCCTTCGCAGAGCCCGCTGCTCACCGGAGCGGATCACCATCGTCATCCAAGCGATCCTCACGGTCTCATCGCCTCCTCGGCCTCCGCCGCGCTGCGGACGGTGGGCAACCCAAGCTCGGGGTACTCCGAGCAAAGCGTCCGGTACCGCTTGGTCCGCTCGCCGGCCTTTTCCAGCCGCCGCACCTCCTCGAACGCCGGGTAGGCCAGCGCATGACCCGACAGCTTCGCCGTCCCGTCCTCCCAGCGGCGCCACAGCCGGACGGTCTCCACATCCCCGGCTGCATACTTGCCCAGCGCCGTCCGGTCCAGGTCAGTGAGGTCACAGAACTCGACCTCGACGCTGATCTGCTTACGTTCAGCGCCCGCCCACACATCCTCCTCGGTGAGCGTCTGCGCCGTGCCGTTGAAGAACCAGTCCAGGGCACGTAGGACGGCCGACTTGCCGACCCCGTTCGGCCCGATGAAGGTCGTGATGGCATCGAAACGGATGTCCACATCCCGCAGACACCGATAGTTCTGGATCCTCACCCGTTGTATCCGCACCCACGAACCCCACCGGTCACACCCACCCCAGCGCAACCGGAAATCGCAACCTGGCCGAAGTACGCCACCACCTGGAACTTCACCCGCGGGGCAACCTACCGCGATATACTCTCGCCGAACTCGGTTCGGCATCCAACTGGAGCACTCAGGTCTGTGGAGGCTCCACCCAACCTGAGGTGCTTCATCGGCCAGAACCCTCGCAAGAGCGTCCGCAGCACCCATGACGACGCCCAGAAGGAACTCGCCGACGTCATCATCATCGCAGGCATCGCCATGATCGCCCTTGCTGACAACGACCCCGCCCAGGCCCGCCACCCACCTCGAACAACGTCTTCAAACCGTCACAGGAAAATGGAATGGGCTCAATCATGCCCTGTGTCGGGATCAGTGCAGGTGGGCTCACGCACGAGGATGTATAGCTCGTCAAGCGACAGACCCAGCTCGGTGGCCAGGGCAGCAACGGTGAAGAACTCCGGTGTGGAGGTGCGCCCCTTCTCTATGCTGCGCACAGTCTCCACGGAGATTCCTGCGCTGCGGGCGACGGCCTCGGCCGATCGCCCGGAAGCATGGCGGGCCTGGGTCAGGCGGGAGGCAAGCCGCTGCCCGCGGCGCTGGGCAGCGGAATCAAGCCTCCTACGTGGCATGGTGTAATCATACCTGTATAGTTACACCCATGACGGTGACAGCGGCGCTCCCTTCCCCTAGATGGCCTGAAGATGCGCTGCGACTGAATGCCGTCTGCCCGTACTACACAATGTTTCCACTGGACTTCCCGCTCCAGCAGCTTGCCGCCCACCCCGAGACAACACGAGTGCTGGACCCGTTCTGCGGACGGGGCACTACCTTGTACGCGGCCCGGCTGGCCGAACTACCTTCCGTGGGGATCGATATCAACCCCGTGGCTGTCGCCATTGCGCAGGCTAAACTCATTCGGGTCACGCCCGGAGCCGTGGTCCGTCTCGCTCGCCAGATCCTCGGTGGCGGCATGCAGGGCGAGGTACCCGAGGGCGAGTTCTGGCAGTGGTGCTACGAGCGCGAAACATTGCGCGAGCTGGTGACGCTGCGCGAGGCCCTACTAGGGATGACCACGCCGACGGCGGCGATGTTGCGGGCGATCCTGCTGGGCATCCTGCACGGTCCGCGTAACAAGAACCTGCCGTCGTACCTGTCGAACCAGATGCCGCGTACGTATGCTTCCAAGCCCGCCTACGCGGTGAAGTTCTGGAAGAAGCATGGCATGGAGCCGGTGCGCGTTCCTGCTCTTGAGGTGATCGAGCGCCGCGCGAAGCGCCTGCTGGATGCAGCTCCACTCCCTCACGGCGGCAGGGTCTACCTAGGCGACTCTGTGGAGACCCTCAACAGCCTGCGGCAACGCTTCGACCTGGTGGTCACCTCGCCGCCGTACTACGGCATGCGCACCTACGTCGCCGATCAGTGGTTGCGTTCATGGTTCCTTGGCGGGCCTGCGGATGTCCCCTACGGCACGCAGGGCCAGATCGCCCGCCAGCCGAACCAGGAGGCATTCATCCAGGCCTTGGCGGAGGTGTGGGCCGCCACCGCCCGCCGCTGTCGCCGGGGAGCCCGGCTTGCGATTCGTTTCGGTGCCCTACCCTCGGCCCGCACCGATCCGGAGAAGCTCCTGTTGACCTCCTTGAAGGAGGCGAAGGCCGGATGGATCGTCAAGGAAGTACGGCAGGCCGGGACCCCACCCAAGCGCACCCGGCAGGCAGAACAGTTCGGCAAGGCTGGTTCCGCCGTCGATGAGATCGACGTCGTGGCCGAGCTGATCGGACTGCCTCGCTGATCGTGCAACCCGATTACTTCCCGGAATTCTGTAACGGGTTGTCAGAGACCCGTGCCATGCTGAGGCTAGATGAGTAGACCACTCACCTGTGACAGCCCGGATGTGGTGCGGGGAGAGGCATGTTCGACGCGGACCAGATCAAGCAGCTCAAGGAGCTAATCGGCGATCAGGTCGAAGCTGGCCGCGCGGAGCTGGACAAGCTGGTCGAGCAGGCCCGCGCCATCGGCTCCGGGGTCAAGGTCATCAAGCCGCGCGCGGCGACGTCGGTCGCGCTGATGGCCTCCGATGGCGGCAACAACAAGGTCGCCTTCAACCCCTTCTACCTGCAGATCGTCCGCGTCGTGGACTCCAACGGCAAGGAGCTGTGCCTGGAGGTGGTCTCTCCGATCTCTGACATCGAGGCCCTGGGCCGGCGCCAGTTCCACGAGGACGGCAGCCCGCGTACCGCTCTGGGCAAGATGATGAAGGGACTGGGCGTCGGGACACTCAAGGACTTGTCGCCGATGATGTCCGGCAAGTCTCCCAGCTGGGTCCTGGTCTTCCGCGACCTCTGCGAGTGGGCCACGCTGTACGACCTGGTCTGCCATCGCGACTACGCGGTCGACACCCTGATCGTCCGTGACGGCCTGCTGCGCAGCAAGATCTTCCACGGTGACCTGTTCGTGCAGATGGGCGAGCAGATGTACGAGGCCATCGAGCGGATCTGGCGCCGTGACCGGCGCAAGGTCTGGCTGGTAGGGCTGGCGAAGAAGACCGAGGTCCTGGAGTACTACCGGCTGGCGATCTCACTGTCCGGGGTGTTCGACAACGGCACCCCCTGCTTCGCCAAGGTCCCCACCGAGATGCTCGATGAGGCCTACCGGTGGGACGAGTACACCCGCGACGCGCGTGACGACTCTCCCGGCGAGAAGCCGAAGTTCAACTTTGGTGCGATGTACTTCGTCCGCTTCGGCCCGCACTCCGGCGACCCCATCTGGACCGTCGACCTGATGTCCTACCAGGACAAAGAAGCACAGGCGATCTTCGGCTACCTGCAGGCCGACGCAGTGGCCGGTTTTCCTATCCCGTTCTACCCTAACTGCATCCAGCAGGCCGACAGCTTCTCCCGGGTCGCCGACCTGGATCTAGACATCATCGAAGACCAGCTCGTCGACGCCATCCGTGACCAGGTCGGCGACGACAAGGCCCCGATCATCGACGCCCTGCGGCTGGCATCCGACGTGGCCGCCCGCCGCTACGAGTAGCAACTCTCAACTCTGGCCCCTGCGTCCTGTGGAGCAACATCCCCCATGAGCCTGTTCGAGCGCGACAAAGTCGTCGGCACCTTCCGCGGCTTCTCTGAAAGCGGCATGGAGTTCCATGCTGACCTGGTCCTGCCGCATCACGACGACTTCCAAACCACGGCCATGCACGGTCAGTTCGTCCTCGTCCAGCTCGAACATGAACGAGAGGCGATTCTCGGTCGGATCACCACTATCGCCTCTCAAGGACGTCTGGTCTCCCCCATCGGAGAGGACTACGCTACCCGCGCGGTGCGCGACCAACGGCCCATCCCTGACGAGCTCCGGGAACGCTACCTGAAGTACAAAGTCGACATCCGTATCCTCGGCGTGCTCCGCCAAGACGGTGACAAGCATATCTTCGTTCCCAGCCACCGTCGCCTCCCACAGGTCGGCGCCCAGGTCGCGCTCCTGTCCGAAGACCTGCTCGCCGAAGTCGTCAACGCCAAGGACACCGCCGACGGCGCGGTTCCGATCGGCTACCTCGCCTTCGGCGAGTTCGTCTACGCAGGCAACGACAAGCGCGTCGGCGACAACACATCCTGGATGCGGATCCAGCACCCGACGATCATGCCGACCTTCCAGATCGAGAAGCTCATCGCCCGCCGCAGCTTCGTCTTTGCTCGCGCTGGCTTCGGCAAGTCCAACCTGGTCAAACTGCTGTTCTCAGCTCTTTATGAGAAGCAACCCACCGTTCCACGACTCAGAGGCGATGTACCGGTCGGCACGGTGATCTTCGATCCGGACGGCGAGTATTTCTGGCCCGACTTCAAGGGCCGCCCCGCTCTGTGCGACGTACCGCACCTGCGCGACAAGCTCGTCGTTTTCACCAACCGCAAGGGACCCAGCGACTTCTACGACTCCTTCGTCGTCAACGGAGTCAAGCTCAACATCAAGGAGCTGAGCCCGGCGCGCGTGCTCGGTATCGCACTACCCCCGGAAAGGCAGGATCACCAAAACGTCGTCAAGCTCAAGGCCCTAGATCTGCCCCGGTGGGGTCAGCTCGTCGACCTGATTTACCGCCACAAGGGCAGCACGGACGCCGCCGAGGTCCAGAAGATCTTCGAAAACAAGGGAATGTCAGAGGTCGAGATCAACGCTGCGATCAGCAACATGACGCGCGTGATCAATGCCCTCCACGACCCTAACAGTCAGCTCCTGAGCGCCCTGAAGGACTGCCTGAGCCAGGGAAAGTTGTGCGTGGTCGACATCTCGCAGATGCGCGGTGCTCAAGGGCTGCAACTGGCCGGCGTGATCCTCGGTGACATCTTCGAGCACAACCAGAACCAGTTCACCGAGGCCGACCCGAAGTCCATCCCCACTATCGCTGTCATCGAAGAGGCCCAGTCCGTCCTCGGTGGATCCAACCAGAGCGAGGACGGCCCCTTCGTCTCCTGGGTCAAGGAAGGCCGCAAGTACGACCTTGGTGCCCTGCTGATCACCCAGCAGCCCGGCAGCCTCCCCCATGAACTCCTCAGCCAGGGCGACAACTTCTTCGTCTTTCACCTGCTGTCGCAGGGCGACCTGGTCTCTCTTAAGAAGGCCAACGCCCACTTCTCCGATGATCTTTTGGCTACTCTGCTCAACGAGCCCCTCGTCGGCAATGGCATCTACTGGTCCAGCGCACCCGGCACCGACCAAGCCTCTCGCCCCTACCCCATCTCGGTACGCATCCTGAGCTTCGAGGGTGCTTACGAGAGAGCTGATCCCAACTACGATCAACCGGCTCCCGATCACTTCGCAGCCCGGGCGCGCGCCAATGTCGATGCGCGACGCCACGAGGCGCGCGAAGCCGCCGCTGTCCTTGCTGCCCGCCACGCCGACGACACCACAGATGCCAACGATACGGAGATAGCAGCAGACGAGGGCGCCATCGCTATCCTGCACCTCGACAACACACCCATATTCCATGATCTAATCAAGAGCACACGCGGCATCAAATGGTCTCACATCGTCCACATCCTCAAGGAAAAAGCACCCGAGCACGCCGCGCGCACAAATGCCGACTGGGATTGGGGGTACAACCTTGTCCCAAGAGCACTAGACGAGCTGTACCCAGACAGGTGGGACACGGTTCGCCGTGATGATAAAGGAAAGCCCACAACCTTTGTCATACTTAAGGAGCTCACACCGGAAACAGCGCCGGACTCGACCAAGGACCCGAGCAAAATTTCACCTGAAGCCGCACAGGATATAGAGGAGCCTCCTCCCTTCTAACAAGGAGTCTCAGGACAGGCGTACCTCCCGGCGCGCCGAGCAAAACCAGTGAAGCGATGCCTGGGGTGTAGACAGGTGAGCGGTCCAACTCGTCAGCATCGCCCCGGCGGGTGCGCTGGCCCGCCGACCATCCAGCCCGCCCGTACGGGGAATGTGTTCGCTCGTTGTTCGCTCGGTGGTTTCGGTAGGGGTTGGCACGGGGCGGCATCGGGTGGCATGGCGGGTGGTGCCGATGTGGACGGAGCGGCACTTTCCGGGCCGGGGTGGCACGGGGCGGTACGGGTGGGGGTGGCTTTTAATCCGTAGGTTGTGGGTTCGAGTCCCACGCGACCCACCACACCTGACCTGGGCGAACACCCCCGGCCACGGCCGTCGGCGATCATGCCTGGGGCCGACCTGGGGCCACGGATATCACGCAGGCCAGGCCCAGCGCCCGGTGCCTGCCCGATCCTGACGGTGGCAAGGCCGCATTCCCGTGTCGAGCTCCTCGCAGCTCGACGCGTGTTCGGTATGTGGTTAGTCCTCTCGCAGGTCGACGGGCAAGGGCAGGGAGCGGATGCTCTCAATGACGCCGCAGAAGCCGCCGGGGTGACACGTACCCGGACGGCACGCTGGGCCCGCGTGCGCGGCCGTACCGGTTCGGGACGCGGCCTGCTCGACCGGTGCCGCACCAGCCCCGCCCGGGTGCGGCTCGCCGCCAGGCGCCGGCGCCCGGGCCGGACCACGCCCTCGGTGCCGGGTGGTGCCGGGCATCACGCCCGCGGCCTGCAGGAGGTGCGCGGCGGTCTTCTCCGCGGCGGTGTGCGCGACCTCCGATAGGACGGAGGTGCAGGTGTCGGCGGTCAGCACGATGCTGGAATGCCCGAGCATCTCCTGCACCACCTTCGGCTCCGCCCCGGCCGCCAGGCGAGGGTCGCCGCGCCATGGCGCAGGTCGTGCAGCCGGACCGGCGGCACCCCGTGCTCGGCGATCAGCCGCTGGAAGATGTGCGTCAGCCGGCCTGGAGATATCGGCTCGCCGTTGCGGTTGGTGACCGCAGACCTGTCCACCACCGCCGGGATCGACACCATCGCGGAAATCGCCGCCGCCGAACCCGTGGACGTCCTGATCAACAACACCGGTGTCGCGCACTACATGCCCCTGGCCGACCTGCCCGCCGACAAGGCCACCGAACTGGTCCACGTCAAGATCCTCGCCCCGACGCTGCTCACCCGGGCCGTGATCGGAGGCATGCGGATGCGCGGCACCGGCACCATCAACGTCGTCGGCATGATCGCCTTCAGCGGCCCCGCCCCCAGCTCCGTCATGCCACGCCGCGCGGTCTGCACCGGCGCCTTGGCCGCCCTGCTCGCCTTCTCCCAGACCCTCAGCGCCGAACTGGAGGGCACCGGGATCAGGGTGCAGGTGCTCCTTCCTGGTGTCGTCGCCACCTAGTTCCACACCCGCCAGGGCATGGACCTCAGCGCGGTGCCACGCATGACCGCCGACGACGTCGTCACCGCCAGCCTGCGCGGCCTGGAACTCGGCGAAGTCGTCACCGCTCCCGGCGTCGAGGACACCAGCCTTCTCGGCGCCGCCTTCGAGGCGGGCCTCGCCGCCTTCAACGGGCAATCCCCCAACCTCGCCAGCCGCTACCGCACCTGAACCGCCGTAAGAACACCGGCCGGGCAAGCGCACGGCACCGGGCACCGGGCTGGTGGCCGGACGCAGTGTGCGCCCTGCGGGTACCGGTCAGCGCGTCGTGCGGGCATTGGACCGCGTGCCCGGCAGCGAGAGGGTCCGTAGGAAGGCGGTCGCCTCTGCAGCCGGGACTTCGGCGCGCAGCGCGAAGCCCGCCGCGATCACCTGGACCTCGGCGAAGCCGCGCAGCCGGCGCTCCGGTAGCGGTACCTCCTTCTCAAGGAACCATCCGTCGAGGGTCGTGGCCTCCGACCAGTCCACCGATCAGGTGGCGGAGTACGTGATCAGAGGGCGACCAGGATCGCCTTGTGCTTGGTGAAGGCGTCCATCACCTCGGGTCCGCCCTCACCGCCGATGCCGGACTGCTTGAACCCGGCGAACGGCATGGGCCCGGTGGTCATCTCGTGGTGGGTGTTGACCCAGACCGTTCCCGCGTCGATGCCGTCGGCGACTCGGTGGGCTGTGGTGAGGTCCTTCGTCCACACCGAGGCCGCCAGGCCGTACTCGGTCTGGTTGGCCTTGGCGATCGCGTCGTCGGCGTTGGCGAAGCTCATCAGGGCGCCGACCGGTCCGAAGATCTCCTCCCGCACCACCCGCATGTCCGGGGTGACCTCGTCCAGGAGGGTCGGGGCCACGAAGTAGCCCCGGTCGCCGTACCGTGTGCCGCCGGTGCGGGTGCGCGCCCCATCCTGTGCGGCGATGTCGAAGTAGCCCATCACGCGCTCGAAGTGCCGGCGTGTGGCCAGCGGCCCCATCATCGTCGCCGGGTCGAAGGGGTCCCCGAGCGTGAACGCGGCCATGGCCGCCGTCAGGCGCTCGGTGAACTCCTCGCGGATGCTCTCCTGGACGAGGATGCGCGTGCCGGCGGTGCACGCCTGCCCGCTGCCGCCCAGGAGCGCGGCCGCGACGCCGTGCGCCGTGGCCTCCAGGTCGGCGTCGGCGAAGACGACGACGGGCGACTTGCCGCCCAGCTCCAGGGTGAGTCGTTTGAGGTCGGCGCTCGCCACCTCGTGGACGTGTCTGCCGACCCGGGTGGAGCCGGTGAAGGCGATCTTGGCGACTCCGGAGTGGCGGACCAGTGCCTCGCCGACCACGCTTCCGGTGCCGGTGACCACGTTCACCACGCCAGTGGGCAGGTCGGTGCGCTGGTCCAGCAGCTCCGCGAAGCGGAGCGTGGTCAGCGACGCCCACTCCGGCGGCTTGAGCACCGCGGTGTTGCCGGCCGCGGCGGTCGGGGGCGATGCCGGACCAGGACGGGTCGGCGAACGCCCGCCGCGCCGCCTGGACGGCCGCGTCGACGTCCTCGGCGGTGCCGCGCTGGATGCTCGCGAGCTCCTCCTCGGTGGTGGGGTCGACGTTCGCCAGCGTCTCCCCGGACGAGCCGGGCACCTGGCGGCCACCGATCCACATGAGGCGATCGCCCGGGCGGACGAACTCGGGGACGGTGCGCCGGGCCTCGTCGGCGACCGGCGGGGCGGCGCTGGTGACGTTCTGGGCGGACATGCTGCCGCTCCTTCGTAAGTGGGCGGAGGGGACGGGTCAGGCGGCGAGCAGCCGCTCGCTCAGCGTCCAGAGCCGCTCGGCCGCCTCGGGGTCGATGGCGTGCGGCGCGACGTCCGTGGGCGGCGGGCCGTCGAAGCGGGCGTTCGGCGGGGTGGGGTCGACAGGTGAGATGTCGTTGTCCTTGAGGTACACGCCGCCGATGCCGTCCAGCAGCGGGCTCGTCGCGGCGAAGACCATCGTGCCGGCGCCCTGCTGGAGCGTCTTGAGACCGGCCTCGGGGGCGATGACGGGGTTGCCGTCCGCGTCGACCAGGCCCTGGTCGCGCAGGATCTCCAGCGGCGGACCCGCGCTCACTTCGCCCGCCGGCCGCGCCGGGCCGAGGTTCGTGCTCAGGATGATGCCCGGGTGAACGGCATAGCCGCGGATGCCGTCGTCGGCCCACCGGCGGTCCAGCTCGACGGCGAACAGGACGTTGGCGGTCTTGGACTGCCCGTAGGCGACGTGCCAGTCGTACTCCCCGGTGGTGAAATGCGGGTCGTCCCAGCGGATGCCGGACAGCCGGTGACCGCCCGAGGTCATGTTGACCACCCGGGCGCCGTCCGCGGCGCGCAGGGCCGGGAGCAGTCCGTTCGTGAGCTGGAAGTGGCCCAGGTGGTTGATCGCGAAGTGCGACTCGTGGCCGCGCGCGTCGCGCACCAGCGGGCCGCCCATGATGCCGGCGTTGTTGATCAGAATGTGCAGCGGCCGCGCGGAGTCGAGCCAGCGCTCGGCGAACGCGTCGATCGACGCCGGGTCGGCCAGGTCGAGCCGGCCGGTCTCCACGCCGTCGATCCCGGCCACGGCGGTGGCGGCCCGTTCGGGGTCGCGCACGGCCACCGTCACCGAGGCGCCGGCCTGGGAAAGCACCCGGGTCGCCTCCCGGCCGAGCCCGGAATGCCCGCCGGTGACGACGACGTTCTTGCCGGTCAGGTCGATCCCGGCGATCACCTCCTCGGCCGTCGAGGCGGGCGTGAAGCCCGTGCCGATGGGGTGCTGCTTATGGGACGTGTTCGTTGCCATGGCACCGATCCCTTGGTCTGTGGGGCGCCGGGCGAGGTCGTCCGGCGTTCTCCACCTTCCTCCGGCCCGGGCCACGCTCGCGTCGGTGGTGATCGCCTATCTGCGGGTACGGCGTCGCACGGGCGTCTGTACGTACGACGGCGTGGTACGACGCATTACGCTGCCTGGGGTGAGGGGTCGGCGGACCGAGCGCGAGGCAGTCGACCGACTGGTCGCGGAGGCGCGGAACGCCCGCAGCGGCGTCTTGGTCGTGCGCGGCGAGGCCGGCATGGGCAAGACGACGCTGCTGGCCCACGCCCGCGATGCCGCGTCCGGGTTCCGGGTGCTGCACGCCGCGGGCGTCGAGGCGGAGATCGGGTTCGCGTTCGCGGGGCTGCACCAGCTGTGCGCCCCGCTCCTGGACCACCTCGACGCGCTGCCCGAGCCGCAGCAGATCGCGCTCGGAGTGGCGCTGGGACGCCGCACCGGCGACCGGCCCGACCCGTTCCTCGTGGGTCTGGCCACGCTCAGCCTCCTGGCCGAGGCCACGGGGGAGCGGCCGCTGCTGTGCCTGGTGGACGACGCGCAGTGGCTCGACGAGGTCTCCCTGCAGACGCTGGCCTTCGTGGCGCGGCGGCTGCACGCCGAGCCGCTGGCGCTCGTGTTCGGACTGCGCGACCCGGCACCCGACGACGGCGCCGGACGGCTGCTCGCCGGCCTGCCGGAGCTGCGCCTCGAAGGTCTGGCCGACGACGACGCCCGGGCCCTGCTGGCCGCGGCGGTCCACGAGCCACTCGACGACGGCGTGCGCGACGCCATCCTCGCCGAGGCCCGGGGGAACCCGCTGGCGCTGCTGGAGCTGGGCCGGCACGCCGGGCCGACGGAGCTCGCCGGCGGGTTCGGCCTGCCGGACGCCCTGAGCGTCCCGGACGGGATTCAGGAGAGCTTCCGGCGTCGTATCGCCACCCTGCCCGCGGCGACCCGGCTGCTCTTGGTGGTGGCGGCGGCGGAGCCGGTCGGCGACGCAGCGCTGTTCCTGCGCGCCGCCGACCACCTCGGCCTCGGGCCGCAGGACGCCGAGCCGGCGCAGGCGGCGGGGCTCCTGGAGATCGACTCCCGGGTGCGGTTCACGCACCCGCTGGCGCGCTCGGCGGTGTACCGGGCGGCCGCGCCGGCCGACCGCCGCCTGGCGCACGGCGCGATCGCCGCCGTGACCGACGCGCGGACCGACCCCGACCGCCGCACCTGGCATCAGTCGCGGTCGGTGCTCGGCACCGACGACGCGATCGCGGCGGAGCTGCAGTTGTCCGCCGACCGGGCACGGGCACGGGGCGGGCTCGCCGCGGCGGCCGCGTTCCTGGAGCGGTCGGCGGAGCTGACCCCCGAGCCCGGCATCCGGGCTCGCCGCATGCTGGAGGCCGCCCGCGCCAAGCACCAGGCGGGCGCGTCCGACGCCGCCCTGCGACTGCTCGCCGCCGCCACGCGCGGACCGCTCGACGCGCTCCACCACGCCCGGGCGGAGCTTCTGCGGGCACAGATCGCGTTCTACACGACTCGCGGCAACGACGTGCCAGGCATGCTGCTCGACGCGGCCAAGCTGCTCGGCCCGCTGGACGCCGCGTTGTCCCGAGAGACCTACCTGCACGCACTCAAGGCGGCGATGCTCGCCGGTCCCCTGGCCCGCGGCCACGACGTCACCAAGGTGGCCGAGGCCGCCAGGGCCGCACCCGCGCCGCCCACGCCGCCGAGACCTCTGGACCTGCTGCTCGACGGCCTGGTGACGTACTTCCTCAAGGGTTACACCGAGAGCGTGCCCGAGCTGCGCCGAGCGGTGGAGTCCTTCATGGCCCCGGCGCCGCCCGCTGGAGACGACGAGCCGCAGTGGGAGTGGCTGGCCAGCCACACGGCGATGGCGCTGTGGGACGACACCGCGATCTGCACCCTCGCCGACCGCTTCCTGCGGCTCGCCCGGGAGTCCGGCTCCCTGACGACGCTTCCGTTCGCGCTCAACTTCTCCGCGGCGGTACTGACGCAGACCGGCGAACTCGCCCGCGTGGCCGACCTGGTCGACGAGAGCGACATGATCGCACGGGCGACCGGAGCCGCGCCCATACCCCACGGCAGGCTCCTGCTCGCGGCCTGGCGCGGGCACCGGGACGAGGCCGCCACGCTGCGCCGCATGAGCGTGGAGGACGCCACCCGGCGCGGCGAGGGCACCGCGCTCACGATCGCCGACTACGCGCTGGCCGTGCTGAACAACGGGCTGGGCCGGTACGACGCCGCCCTCGCCGCCGCCGAACGCGTCCGGGAGTCCGGCGAGCTGGTGCACGCCGCCACGGCTTTGCCGGAGGTGGTGGAAGCCGCGGTCCGCGCCGACCGTCCCGGGCCTGCGGCCGCGGCACTGGAGGAGCTGGACGCTCAGGCACGCGCCACCGGTGCCCCGTGGGCGCTCGGGCTGACGGCGCGATCACGCGCGCTGATCAGCACCGGCCCGGCGGCGGAGGAGCTGTACCGCGAGGCGATCGAGCTGCTCGCCCGCGGCCGGGCGGTGTCCCACCTCGCCCGCGCCCATCTCGTCTACGGCGAGTGGCTGCGCCGCGAGGGCCGCCGCCAGGACGCGCGCGAACAGCTCCGCACCGCCCACACGCTGCTCTCCGGCATCGGCGCGGACGGCTTCGCGTCCCGCGCCGCCGGTGAGCTGCGTGCCACGGGCGAGCACCCCCGCAAGCGGTCCGCCCAGCCCTTCGACGCGCTCACCGCCCAGGAGCTGCGCATCGCCAGGCTGGTGGCCTCGGGCGCGACCTCCAAGGAGGTCGCCGCACAGCTCTTCCTCAGCTCGCGCACCATCGACGCTCACCTGCGCAACATCTTCCGCAAACTGGGCATCACCTCGCGCCGCCAGCTCAGGGACATGCGCCTGGCGGAGGCGCCCGTCACGACGGTGCGCCAGTAGCTCTCTTCTCGAGGCCGAACCTGGTTGACGGTCCCCCGTCCACGGGTCCTGGCGTACGAGTGCGCTGGGCGGATGCACCTCACGCGTCGGCGTGCTCAACGACGGTGGAGGGCACGGTGATGGGGGCGGTCGCAGAGGCGTCGCGGCGGCGCTCGCGCGCGGCCGCGAGGGCCAGGCACGCCAACACCGCCGCCCCGGTCATGGACATGACGGTCGCGGCGCCGTCGTTGCCGAGCAGGCCGACGACGGGAGCGACGAGCGCCCCGAGGCCGAACTGGACGGCCCCCACCACGGCCGCGGCGGTGCCCGCCGCCTCGCCATGCCGGGACATGGCCAGTGCGGTGGTGTTCGGCACGACCAGGGAGCCGCCGCCGAGCATCACCAGCACCGGGACGACGAACCCGGCGATCCCCCCGATGCCGGTGGTCTGCAGGGCGATGCCCGCCAGGCCGGCCACGACGACGGCCGCCAGCGCGACGCCCGCGATCCGCTGCGGGGCGTACCGGTTCAGCAAGGCCGGGTTGAGCTGGGCGCCCCCGATGAGGGCCGCCGCGCAGACACCGAACACGATCCCGAACTGCTGCTGGTCCAGGCCGAACTGCTCCTGCAGAACGAAGCTGGAGCCGGACACGTAGGAGAACATCGCGCCGAAGGACAGGCCGGTGACAAGGGCCAGCAGGACGAACCGCCTGTCGCCGAGGATCGTCCTGTACGCGCCGAGAGTCCGCCCGACACCGGCGCGGCGCCGTCCAGCCGGGAGGGTCTCGGGCAAGGAGACCGCCGCCATGACCATGAGCGCGACGCCGAGGACCGCCAGGGCGCCGAACACCCAGCGCCACGATCCGGCCAGCAGCACGAGGCCGCCCAGTGAGGGGGCCAACACCGGGGCGGCGCCCATGACCAGCATCAACCGGGAGAGCGCCGTCGCGGCCGCGCGGCCCTCGAACAGGTCGCGGACCACGGCCATCGCCACGACGGTGGCGGCCGCCGCTCCGACCCCCTGCAGGACTCGCAGCGTGCCGAACACGGTGATGTCCCAGGCGAGGGCCGAGGCCAGCGAGGTGGCCACGTGCAGCCCGATGCCGGCGAGCAGTGGGCGGCGACGGCCCACGGCGTCGGACAGCGGCCCGACGACGAGCTGCCCCAGGCCGAGGCCCAGCAACGTGCCGGTCAGGGTGAGCTGGACCAGGGGGTCGGTGGTCTCCAGGTCCCCGGCGATCGTCGGCAGGGCGGGCAGGTACATGTCGACGGTGAGGGGCCCGAGGGCGACCAGCGCCCCGAGCACCAGGATGATGCGCACGATGCCGGGCTGGACGCTCCGGTCCCGGGGCGGTGTGATCGTCATCTTCCTCTTTCCTTCGCTCTCTGCGAAAAACCGGAGCGCTCCTCCGGAGCTCTTCCGAACGCGCTTTCCGGTTGTGCGGTCCCTCGTGGCCCGAAGGAGCCTCTGTCCCACACGGAGCCGCGCCGCGTGCCGACACCCTTCTCGAAGCGGCCACGAAGGTCTCCGGAGTCTCCGGCGTGGACGCGCCCGCCAAGGAGATCGCCGATCTCATCGGCGTCGGCTCGCTCGGATGACGGGGGAGGGCGGCGGACACGACACCACCCTCCCGGGAGAGGTCGCCTAAGAGACGCAAGGCCGCCGCCTGGTCTCCGTCGGCTGATCCGTAGGTCGTGGGTTCGAGTCCCGACCCTGTCCGACCTGGGAAAACGCAAGAATGCTCCGGCATTCCCCCGCCCGGTTCGCCCCACTTCGTTCCCACGTACGCTCGAAGCGCGCTCGACCGGGCCGACCGCGGGACGATCATGTTCCGGACCCGCCCGTGGCAGTCAGCACCCGGGGACCAGACCGCCCTCAGCCATGGTGTGCGTGTCGGCCCCGGGCGTGGGTGGGTTACCTGCCGGTGGTCAGGACGACGCGGAAGCGGGCGTCGCCGGAGAGCATGCGTTCGTAGCCGGCGGTGATCTGGTCGAGGGGGTAGGTCTCGGTCATCGGGCGGACGCCGGTCAGGGCGGCGAAGCGCAGGGTGTCCTCGACGTCCTTGGCGGTGCCGGAAGGGTGTCCGTGCACCGTCTTGCTGGTGGCGAGGATCTGGAACGGGCTGACCTCGATGGGTTCCGGAGCGGCGCCGACGACGAGGAGTTCGCCGTTGTAGCGCAGTCCGTCGATGGTGGCGGTCATCGCCGCGGAGTTCATCGCGGTGGCCAGCACCGCCTTCGCGCCGCCCAGGGCCTGCAGCCGGGCGGCCACGTCCCCGGCGGTGGAATCGATGTAGTGGTGCGCGCCCAGCCGGGTGGCCAGCTCGGCCTTCTCCTCCCCGCGGGCGATGGCCACGGTCTCGAAGCCCATCTTGTTGGCGAACTGGACACCGAGGTGGCCCAGGCCACCGATGCCGAGCACGGCGACCAGATCACCGGGACGGGCGGCGCTGCGGCGCAGCGAGTTGAAGGTCGCCACACCCGCGCACCCCAGCGGGGCGGCGTCGACCGCACTCAGGCTCTCGGGGACACGGGCCAGCGCGTTGGCCGGCACGACGGTCGCGTCCGCGTAGCCGCCGGGATACTGCCAGCCCGGCACCGCGACCTTCGCGCAGTGGATGAAGTCACCCTCCCGGCAGGCATCGCAGATGCCGCAGTGCCCGCCGAACCACCCCACCGCCACACGGTCCCCGACACTCCACCCCTCAACACCCTCACCCAGAGCAGCGACACGGCCGGCGATCTCATGACCGAACACCGCCGGCCACTCCACCGGATACCCCCCATTGATGAAGTAGTAGTCGGTGTGACACACCCCGACCGCCTCCACCGTCACCCGTACCTGGCCACGTCCGGGGTCGGCCACCTCCCGCGTGACGACCTCGAACTTGCCACCCACCTCAGCCACCTGAGCAGAACGGACCGCAGACATGAGTGCTCCTTTTGTGCAGCGCGATGAACGGTGCAGTGCATTCGCCCCTACCGGGCAGCGACGAGTCCCGCATGGCGCCCTGCCGCCTTCTGTCCCTTCCGGCCGAGCGCATGGCGGACATCGTGGTTTCTCGCTGTCCCGAAGGTTCGATTCACTTCGGCCGCGCCCACCCGAGGGGTTCCGCACGTCGTCCGGCGCGGGTGTGATGTCGACTCATCCGCAGTCGCAGTGGATCACGCCGCAGGAACCGGTCGGGCGGGCACGCACTCACCGTCCCGCACGTCACCCGGCCTTCGCGTCGGCAGGAATTACCTAGGGTCCGATCCCCGAGGGACTGCCCGGTTTCCGGTGTGACTGGATCTTGCTCGGGTCAGTTGCGGGCTGCGGACAGACATCCGTCGAAGGTGATGTCGAGGGCGTTCAGGGCGGCCTTCCAGCGGGCGATCCAGCGTTTGCGGGCTTCCCGGTGGGGTCCAGGGCCATGACCGCCAGGCAGACGCACTTGAGCGTCGCCTGCTCGGTGGGGAAGCGCCCACGGGCATTGACCGCCCGGCGGATGCGGGCGTTCACGCCCTCGATGGCGTTGGTGGAGCACACCCCCCCGGGTGTCGGCGGTCAGCACGATGCCGCAGTGCCCGAGCATGTCCTGGACCACCTTCAGCTTCACCCCGCCGTCCCGACGCTGTAGCTGCTGGAGATGACCGCCGTGCCCTGGTCCAGGTCCACATCGCACCAACGCGGCCCGGCCGCCTCACCCCACCGCAGCCCCCGCAACGCGATCAAAACGGCAGGCCGCGATACCGCGTGGCGACGCCTGGAGTCATGCGTCCTTGAACTGGATGATCTGGAGGTAGTTCCCATCAGGGTCCGCGAACGTCCCGAACCGGCCGGAGGGACGATCCGCGACGGGGACGAGCCAGTTCACACCGGCCGCGCGCAGCTGCGCCTCGACGGCGTCGAAGTCGTCGACGTGGAAGTTGAGGATCATTCGGCCCGGCTCGTCGTTCTTCGCCCCGACGTCGTCGCGCTGATCGATGACCAGCTTGAAGCCGCCGAGATCGATCGGGCCGTCGCCCTGATGTCCCGGGGCGAGCACCCTGCGGTACCAGTCCCGCAGCTCCGCGGGCCGGGTGGTGCCGAGAAGAATGCTGCCGGGTTTCGGCGTGATCATTGCAGTTCTCCTTGTCGTTGTGGGATGCGGCGGGGCGCTGATCGAGTCCTCACCTCGCGCCAGGCCCGAGTGCGGCTGCCCCGTATCGACGCTTCACGTGTGGGACCCGGTGCTCCCGGCTGCGGCGATGGCGGCGTACTCGCACTCCAGTGCCTTGGCCGGACCGCTCTGCCAATCGGGGCCACGGTCTGCGCCGTGGAGCCGGGGAAGATGCCCTCCTCCTGGTTCTGTACGCCGTCGAAGACGGCTCGCGCAGCCGATTCCTGCGATGCCTTCGGGGCGTCGGACTAGCGGGACATGCCGGTGTCGGCTGGGTCGGTGGCCTGGGATGAGCGCCCGGCTCGCAGCACGGAGGCGGCGCGCTGGTGGGCCGGGAGGTCCCCGCCCTCCTTCGGGTTGGGCTGTCCCTTCCCGGTGTTGATCAGATTCCGCAGGCTGCCGTTGATGTAGCCGCCCCACGCGTTGGAGCACACGTCGTAGCACTCGTACTGCGGAACCAGGCCCACGTGGGTGAAGCGGACCTCGGCGCCGCCGTCCCTTCCGGAGATCTCGAAGACGATCTCGGTGTCCTTCCATTCGGCCTGGTCCGCGATGAAGTTGAAGTAGTTGTCCAGGACGCGCCACGCGACCTTCCGGCCGGGCACGAGCTCCGTCACGCGGATCGTGCAGCGGTGGGCGTCCTTGTAGTGGTAGTCGAACTCGCCGCCGACCCGGTCGGTGACGCCCTCGACCTCCTGCGACCACCAGCCGCGGACGTCGGTGATGGCCTCGAACGCCTCCTGGGGAGTCCGGTCCACCGCGATGGTGGTGGTGAAGTTCTGTTCCCTGGTTGCTTGCATCATGAAAGTGACACTAGCCTGGACGCTTTCATGAAGCAAGCACCCCGGTAGACTGGGGTGCATGCTGGGGAGGACCTACGACTCGCAGGTGTGCTCGATCGCCCGGGCCCTGGAGGTGATCGGTGAACGCTGGAGTCTGCTGATCGTTCGCGACGCCCTGTTCGGGGGGACCACCCGCTACGGCGACTTCCAGCGCAACCTGGGCATCGCGACCAATGTCCTCAAGGCCCGGCTCGACGGCTTCGTCGAGGCCGGGATCATGCGGCGCCGCAAGTACTCCGAGCAGCCCGAACTGTACGAGTACCTGCTGACCGACAAGGGGCGTGCGCTCGCGCCCGCGCTGGTGGCGCTCACCGAGTGGGGCGACCGGTGGGCGACCGACGGGGAGCCGCCGATCCTCTACACCCACTCGGTGTGCGGCGCCGGAATCACACAGCAGACGGTGTGCGCCCACTGCGGTCGCGTGGACGACCCGACCGAGATCCAGGCCACCATCGGACCCGGCATGCCCCCTGAACGCATGGCAAAGAAGGCATGACCGTCAGCGCGATCGGCTCGCGCTCAAGGCTCCGGACCAGGCCACGAACGGGCCCCGATCGGCCCCACCGCGTCCCCGGCTGGCCGGCCGTGTTCCCCGGGGACGGACCGGTCGTTCGGGACGGTCCGCATGCGGTCGTGGCCGGGTGGATCGTGTGAAAGGCCGGGACGGGGAATCACCCGACCATGGGGGAAGGTGAACAGCGGTCGTTCGATGCCTCGCTGGACCGGTCGGAGGGGTTCGGTGAGCGGTTGCTGGGCGGGCTGCTGGACCGGGCGCACGAGATACCGCCGCAGCTGGTCGGCCCGATGGTCGCCGAGGAGGTCGGCAGGATCGGAGGCCGGGACGTCTCCATCCTCCTGCAGGACTACGACCAGTTGACGCTCACGCCGTTGCCGGGCCGGAAGCTGACGGTCGGGGAGCCCGAGCGGATCGACGGCTCTGCGGCCGGGCGGGCCTTCCTCCAGGAGGTCGTCGTCGAACAGCCGCTGGCCGAGGGCGTCCGGGTGTTCCTGCCGCTGCTGGACGGCGGCGACCAGGTCGGGGTGCTGGCCGTCACCCTCGACTCCGCCGACGACGACGACCGGCGGCTGCTGTGGCGGCTGGCCGGTCTGGTCGGCGACCTGCTGACCACCAAGAACGGCTACACCGACCATTTCTCCCGGGTGCGGCGCCGCGAGGCGATGAGCGTGGCCGCCGAGATCCAGTGGTCGCTGCTGCCCCCGCTGGCCATGACCACCCCCCGGGTGTCGGTCGCCGGGATCCTCGAGCCCGCCTACGACATCGCCGGCGACAGCTTCGACTACGTCCTCAACGACGACATCCTGCATCTGGCCGTCATCGACGCGATGGGCCACGGCCTGAACGCCGCCGTGCTGGCCACCGTCGCCATCGGCGCCTACCGGCACGCCAGGCGGACCGACGTCGGGCTGGCCGAGCTGTACGTGTACATGGACACGGCGATCAACGAACAGTTCGGGCCCGAACAGTTCGTCACGGCGCAGATGTCGCGACTGGACATCGCCACGGGCCGCCTGGAATGGGTCAACGCCGGTCATCCCGCGCCGCTCCTGATCCGCGACCGGCGGGTGATCGGCAGGCCGGAGAACCCCGGCACCCTGCCGGTCGGCTTCGGCGGCTCCCAGCCCAAGATCAGCGAACTGGACCTGCGGCCCGGCGACCGGCTGCTGTTCTTCACCGACGGGCTCGTCGAGGAGCACCGCGCCGAGGGAGAGCAGTTCGGCGAGGAACGCCTCATCGAGGTCATCGAGAGGGTCGGGCCCGGTGGCGGGAACGTGCGGGAGGCGGTGCGGACGTTCTCCCACACCCTCATGCGGGAACGCGGCGGGGTCACCACCGATGACGCGACGCTCCTCCTGGTCGAGTGGCACGGAGGCCGCGCCGACCACCTCGCCACGCCGCGAACCTGACGCTCCCGCCTCCCGCCGGCCCGCCCCACCGCGGCGCCGGGAGAACCACTGCACACGACCTCGCCGCGACCGCCGACGACAAGTGCAGGCCGAAGAGCAGGCTCATGGGCGCGGGGATCAGGGAGGAGGCGTTCCACCCGGATGGCCGCCCGCAGGCGGCGGGGTGCGGTCATCGGGCGGGGTGCGCCGGACGCGTACGGCGCCGGGGTGCGCGCGTTCCTCGGGATGGGCGCGGACGCGCAGCACGCTGGCGATCGTGGTGGCGATCAGGATGAGCAGAATGAGACCCAATGAGAGCGGGGTCGGGATCTCCGGCACGGCCGCCGTGACGTCCCGGTGCAGGAACAGCAGGACGAGCTTGACGCCGATGAGCGCCAGGATCAGCGACAGCCCGATCGCGAGGTAGACCAGGCGTTCCAGCAGGCCCTCGATGAGGAAGAACAGCGCGCGCAGGCCGAGCAGGGCGAAGGCGTTGGCGGCGAGCACGATGAACGGTTCGGCGGTCACCCCGAACACCGCGGGGATGGAGTCCAGGGCGAACAGCAGGTCGGTGCTGCCGATGGCCAGGAACACCAGCAGCACCGGGGTCACCACCCGCCGCCCGTCCTCGACCGCCAGCATCCGGCCGCCGTGGTACCCGGTCCCGACCGGCATGATCTGACGTGCCCGGCGGACCAGCCAGGTGTCCTCCACGTCGGGGTCCTCGTTGCGGTGACGGATCAACTGCACCGCCGTCCACAGCAGCACCAGGCCGAACAGCAGGAAGGTGAACGAGAACAGGCTGATCGCCGCCGCGCCGATCGCGATGAACACCGCGCGCAGGCACAACGCGAACGCGATGCCGAACAGCAGGATCTTCTGCCGGTACTCGGCCGGAACGGCGAAGCGGGCGAAGATGATCGAGAAGACGAACAGGTTGTCCACCGACAGGCTCTTCTCCACCACCCAGCCCGCGAAGTACTCGGTGCCCGCCGCCGCACCCGCCGTGGCCCACAGGACCAGCCCGAACCCGACCGCGACGGCGATGTAGAACACCGACCACACCGTGGCCTCGACCAGCCCGACGGCATGCGGCCGCCGCACCGCCACGAACAGGTCGAACGTGAACAGCACGACGATCAGGCCGATCATCGCCGCCCACGCCTCCACGGCGAAGCCGTTCACCCTCCCCCACCACCCTCCCGCGATCGTCCGTGTCGTTCCTGCATCGGCATTTCCCCAGACCGGCGGCCCAACGCAGCGCCACAGCAGGGCTCGCGGACCGCACCGAGCCGGGCGCCGTGCCGGCTCCCGGGACCGACCGGCCGTTCCGCCTCGGGACAGGGCGAATCCGCGGCCGGTGGCCACGCCTCATGCCGGCCCACCCGGACCGCCGCCGGGCAACGGCGCGCACCACCCGCGCGGGACCGGCTCCGCCCGGCCGCACGGGGTGCAGAACGCTCCCGGCGGCCGACAGTCGTACGAGCCGCCCAGGACGTGCACTTTCACCAGGTGAAAGCAGTGGGCGTACCAGGCGGCGAGGCCGCCCGTCCACAGGTGATGGCGACGGCCGTGATGTGGCGGTGCGGCGGCCCGGCGAAGGAATGTGGTCACCGCACCGGGGAGTGACGCGGTCGGGGAGCGCCTCGGGAGGTCACCGCATGTGAGTCGTTTTGGCCGTGCGGGGTGTGGTCGGCCTGTGGTCATGCGGGTCCGGTCGGAGGCCGTCCGGTCCGGTCGGGCGATGGGTCAAGAACGTGTCGCGGGCGACGGCCGGTCGAAGCGGTGCGCGTTCCCGGTGGCACGCCGCTCGCCGGCGCGGGCCGGGAGCCGGAGGGAAGATGCGGCGAGCGCGTCATGGAGCGTGGGATGAACGGTCAGGCCGCGGTCCAGTCCGGTGATGCGCAGCAGCCCGCTGACCTGGGGACGGGGAGCGACCAGGCGCAGGGCGACACCGAGCGCCGTGGCGCGGCGTTGCGTGCCCACCAGCATGCCCAGTCCGGCGGCGTCGCAGAACGACACCCCGCCCAGATCGATGATCAACAGCCGGGTGCTGTGACGCAGCGCGGCCAGCAGGCGCTCGCGCAGCACCGCGGTGGTGGCAAGGTCCAGGTCACCGTGCAAGGCGACAACGGTGTACTCCCGGCCTTGCGGAGTGGGCGCCCGGGAAGGCCCGCCGGCGAGGATCGAGGTGGTCATGATGAAGCTCCGTTCGTGAAAAGGGCGCGGTCGGTCGATCGTGTCACGGCGCCACCGGACGTCCTCACAGGCGACCACCCTCGGATTCTCAGGTGCTCTGGGTGGTCGCGCGTTCGGCGGTGGTCCGCATGGCCGTGACCCCTCTCTCCGGGCCGCCGGTCGGGCGGCCCGGGGTGGACGGCGGAATCGGGATCGGTCAGTGCCGCAGCTCCGCGATGAGGAGGCGGAGCCGGGTGATCCAGGCGGTTCCGGACACCAGAGTGGCCAGGACTCCCCCGGCCACCAGGGTCGCCAGCGCCATGACCGCCGCCAGCGGCAGCGTGGCCTGCATGCGGAACACGGCGAACACGATCACCGCGGTCGGCACGATCGCGGTGGGCCAGACCTGCTTCCGCCAGGACGCCTGCGAGACCGGAACGGCCGCGGGCCGTGCCACCCAGTGGGCGGGTCCGTAGCCGTGATTCAAGATCGGCATGGACATCCCCCTCGTCGGGGTGAGCCGGTATGGCGGATCAGCCTCAGGACGAGGATGTCGTCGTTGCCGGATATTCGTATTCTAGCGCACGAATCCATGATGCGCCGAAATATCGAATCAATCGCCGGTAATGGATTTCGGCATTTTTCGGTCCACGGGGGCCGATGCCGTGGACCGGTCCTCCTCGAGATGGGCGAGACCGGTCGCCCGGCGTGCGATCCTGGGTGTCAGAGCCCGGTCCAGGGTTCGGGAGGTGTTCCCCATGGGTGGTGTTGGGCCCGAGGTGTGGATCGCCACGGCCGACGGCCGGGACATGGTCCGTGCGGACGCGATCGTCGTCGTGCGCCTGGACGGTGGCCGGCTGACGGCCCAGCTGCGCGACGAGTCCAAGCAGACCGTGACGCTGATCGACGGGTCGACCGGTGTGCATCCGCCGGCCGATTTCCACCGCCGGCTCGTCCGGGCGGTCGCCGAACTGGCCGATTCCAGCGGCGCCCAGCTGGTGCGGGCGGTGCGCGACGGCGACAGGTGGCGGTGGGTGACCGAGCCGCTGTGACGGATCGCGGCACGCCGGTCCGCCGTCGTGCCGCGCACCGGGGCGTTTCGCCCTCGTCATCCCGCACGGCGGGCGCGGTGTCCGCAGTGGGTGGGGCCGATGCGACACGTCGTCCGCCTGCGCGCAGGTTCGCCGACGAACCGTCCCAGGCGTCCGCGCGGGAGCTTTACCGGCGGCCTCTTCGGGCGCGCCGCCGGACCATCACGATCCGCCACACCACGAGCAAGGCCACCAGCGCTATCAGCCCGAGCGAGAGCATGACTATGTGGATGGCCTCCAAGTAGTAGGCCAGCGCGCTGATCACGACACCCAGGATGAACGACATCTTTCCCCTCGTGGGGCCGTACCCCGGCGACGTCGGGCCCATTCCGGCCAGGGGTTCATGCGGATTTTAAGCGCGCTTTGGGTCTGGCAGGGCGTAGGCCGGTCGGGTCCGGGTAGGGCATATGGGCGGTCCGGCCGGGGCAGATGGAGAACGCACACGCGATGCCACCGGAGGCTCGGGGAGCCTTTGGATCGGAATGCATATCGCCGTGGCCGTCGTCCCCCCTGATTTCTGCCGTGCTCGGCGACAGCTCACCCGCACATGGAGTCCTCCTCGATTTCTCAACACTGCAAAGTTCGCACAACCCATGCATGGACGGGCCCGGAGCGGAAAGGGCGATTGAGCATTGAACCGACGAGGGTGGACATGCCGGGCCGGGACGTGGTTTTTGGTGACACGGGCCGGTTCCATGCGGCCAGACGACGTCCGACGGCGTTCACCAGATCAGGGGGTGGGATGAAGGCGTTCGTGATGAAGGAGATCGGGCAGGTCGGCCTGGTGGAAAAGCCCATGCCGCAGCCGGGTCCGCTGGATGCCGTCGTGCGGACGACCGCCGCGCTGATCTGCACTTCGGACTCCCATACGGTCAAGGGCGGCATCGGGCCGCGGGAGAACCTCACGCTCGGCCATGAGGCCGTGGGCACGGTTCACGAGGTGGGGTCCGAGGTGAAGGATTTCCGGCGGGGCGATCGCGTTCTGGTCGGCGCCATCACTCCCGACTGGGGCGACCTCGCCTCCCAGAACGGGTACCCGGCACAGTCCGGAGGTCCCTTGGGGGGCTTCAAGTTCGCGAACTCCAAGGACGGGGTGTTCGCCGAGTACTTCCATGTGAACGAGGCCGACGCCAACCTGGCGAAGATACCCGACACGGTTTCCGACGAGATGGCGGTGTACTGCGCCGACATGCTCTCGACCGGGTTCATGGGCGCGGAGAACGGAGACATCCCGATAGGCGGGACGGTGGCCGTCCTGGCCCAGGGACCGGTGGGGCTCATGGCCACGGCGGGGGCCAAGCTGCGCGGCGCCGGCCTGGTCATCGGGGTCGAGTCGGTTCCCAGCCGGCAGGAACTCGCCCGCGCCTACGGGGCGGACGAGATCGTGGACTTCACCAAGGAGGACGTCGTCGAGCGGGTCCTGGAACTGACCCAGGGGCAGGGCGTGGACACCGCCATCGAGGCGCTCGGCGCGAACGTGACCTTCCAGACGGCCGTCAAAATCACCAAGCCCGGCGGGACGATATCCAACACCGGTTATTACGGCGAAGGCGAGTTCGTGAACATTCCCCGCGTCGAGTGGGGCGTCGGGATGGCCGACAAGACGATCGCCACCGGCCTGTGCCCGGGAGGGCGGCTGCGCATGGAACGGCTGCTGCGAATACTGGAGGCCAAGCGCCTCGATCCCACGCAGATGACGACGCACACGTTCTCCTTCGATGACATGGAGCGGGCGTTCGAGGTGGCGGACAAGAAACTCGAGGATGTCGTGAAGGTACTGATCACCTTCTAGCATCACGGCCGACGCCGTTTCCCCGTGATGGCGGTGCGGTCCGTATGGAGGAGGAGTTCGGCATGCTCGATCCCGATCCATCATTCCGGCCGGTTCGCCGGTGGGAGGGCTACCCGCGCCTGGAGGACCTGGGCCTGATCGGGGACGGCGCCACCGCGGCTCTGGTCGGCCTGGACGGTTCGATCCCGTGGTTGTGCCTGCCCCGCTTCGACAGTGAGCCGCTGCTGTGCGGCCTGCTGGATCACGCCAACGGCGGGCATTTCACCCTGACGGTCGAGGACCTGCGAGAAGCCCGCCAGTACTACGAGCCCGACACCGCGGTGCTGGTGACCGAGCTGCGCGGCCCGACCGGCCTGGTCCGGATCACCGACGCGCTGGCCCTGCGCGCGGGCGCCGACCTGTCCGACGACGCGGGCGCGAGCCGGGCCGAGCTCGTCCGGTCCGCCGTCGTCCTGGACGGAACCGTCCGGCTGCGGGCGGAGCTGGCGCCCCGAGGCGGCGCACGGACGCGCGTGCTGGCCAGCGGCCTGGAGGTGCAGGCCGCCTGGCGCCCGGACCTGCGGCTGCATCTGCGCTCCAACCGTTCGCTGACCGGCCTGCACACCGTGCACGACCTGGAACAGGGCGATCGTCTCGATCTGACGCTGTCCTGGGGACGCGTTCACCGCCACCACCGCTTCGACCCTGCGACGGTGCTGCGGGAGACCGCCGAGGCATGGCGCCGCTGGATGGGGAACTTCAGCTACGACGGCCCGCAGGAGCCGCTGGTCCGGCGCGCCGCGATCACGTTGAAGCTGTGCGACGACTGGATCAACGGCTCCATGGTGGCCGCCCCGACGTCCTCGTTGCCCGCGCCGATCGGCGGGGTCCGCAACTGGGACTACCGCTACGCCTGGATCCGGGACGCCGCCTTCACCGTGTTCGCGTTCCGCCGCGTCGGCTTCCACGGCGAGGCGGACGCCTTCCTCGGCTGGGTCCTCGACGCGTTCGAGAACAGCCGGCAGCCGCGGATCATGTACACCCTCCGCGGCGACCCCGTTCCCGACGAGATCCAGGACTCCGGCCTGGAGGGCTACCGGTGCTCGGGGCCCGTGCGATGGGGCAACGGCGCGGCCGACCAGCGCCAGCACGACATCTACGGTGAGGTCCTGGACTGCGCCGACCAGTGGCTGCTCGCCGGCGGTGACCTCCAGCCCGCGCTCTGGGCCGACCTGGCGGAACTGACCGAGACCGCCGCGACCGCATGGCGCCAGCCGGACCAGGGCATCTGGGAGGTGCGCAGCGAGGGCAGGGTGTTCACCTACTCGGCCGGGATGTGCCAGGTGGCCCTGGACCGGGCCGCCACCATCGGCGAACGGCTCGCCCTGCCCGGACCGATCGCCACGTGGCGCGCCACCGCCGACAAGTTGCGCCGGCACATCCTGGAGCAGTCCTGGGACGAGGACTCCCGGAGCCTGAGCGAGCACCTCGGCGGCGGCGGCGGGTTGGACGCCAGCCTGCTCGCACTCCCCCTGCGGAAGGTCGTCCCGGCCGACCACCCGCGGATGACGGCCACCACCGCGGCCATCGCCGAACGCCTGTCCGCCGGTGACGGCCTGCTCTACCGCTATCTGCACGACCAGTCGCCCGACGGCCTGCCCGGCGACGAAGGCGCCTTCCTGCTGTGCAGCTTCTGGCTGGCCGACAACCTCGCCCTGCAGGGCGAGATCGAACAGGCCGAGGAACTGTACGCCTCGCTGTGCGGCCGGGCCAGCCCGCTCGGGCTGCTGCCGGAGCAGATCGACCCGTCGACGGGCACGTTCATGGGCAACTTCCCCCAGGCGTTCAGCCACATCGGCGTCATCGCCGGCGGCGTCACTCTCGCCCGAGCGAAAGCAGGTGACACGGCATGATCAACCGGCTCGTCGTCTTCGGCGCCACAGGCGACCTCAACGCCCGCTACCTGCTGCCGGGGCTGGCCGCCCTGCGGGCCGCCGGGCACCTCGCCGACGGGTTCCAGCTCACCTGCGCCGACAGAACGGGCTGGAGCGACGAGGAGTTCCGGAGCTGGACGGCCGGGCAACTCGACCGGCATGGCCATTCCTGTCCCGCCGACGCCAGGACGTGGATCGCCGACACCGTCCGCTACCGCCAGGCCGACGCCACCGACACCGCCGACCTCGCCTCCCTCATCGCCGGTGACGGGCCGGTCGCCCTCTACCTCGCCCTTCCCCCGGTGGTCTTCCCCGGCACCGTCACCGCCCTGCGCGGCGCGGACCTGCCGCCGGGCAGCCGGATCGTCCTGGAGAAGCCGTTCGGCGAAGATCTGGACAGCGCGCAGGAGCTGAACCGGCTGCTGTCGGAGGTCGTCCCCGAGCAGGCGGTGTTCCGCGTCGACCACTTCCTGGCCATGACCACCGTCCAGAACCTGCTCGGCAGCCGCCTGGCCAACCGCGTCCTGGAACCCCTCTGGAACAGCGCGCACATAGCGGAGATAGAGATCGTCTGGGACGAGTCGCTCGCGCTGGAGGGCCGGGCGGGCTACTACGACGGTGTCGGGGCGCTCAAGGACATGGTGCAGAACCACCTGCTCCAGGTGCTGTGCCTGGTGGCCATGGAACCGCCGCTCAGCCTCGGCGAGCGCGACCTGCGCGACCGGAAGATCGATGTGCTGCGCTCGGTGCGCCCGCTCACCGAGGAGGACGTGCTGCGCCATACCCGCCGGGCGCGCTACCTGGCCGGTCGCCTCGGCGAACGCGAGATTCCCGCCTACGCCGACGAGGACGGCGTGGACCCGCGGCGCCGCACCGAGACCTTCGCCGAGGTGGAACTGCACCTGGAGAACTGGCGCTGGTCCGGCACGACCTTCCGGCTCCGCAGCGGCAAAGCGCTCAAGGACGACCGCAAGGAGGTCGCGGTCCACTTCCGGCCCGTCCCCCACCTGCCCTTCGGCCACACCGGGGAGGCCCTGCCCAACGTGCTCCGCTTCGGACTCGACCCGGAGAACATGACCCTGGGGCTCACCGGCATCGGCTCCGGCGCGCGAACCCTCACCCCCCTCACCCTGACCGCGCAGATGGAGGCCCCCGACCTGCCCGCCTACGGACGGCTGCTGCTGGACGTGCTGCACGGCAACGCCGCCCTGTCCATCCGGGGCGACGAGGCCGAGGAGGCCTGGCGCGTCCTCGCCCCCGTCATGTCCGCCTGGTCCGGCGATCGCGTGCCGCTTCAGGAATACCCGGCCGGCTCCCACGGGCCGGCCCCCGAGAGCGGAAAGGACCCGCGCTAGCCGGCGAACTCGCGCACCGGCCTGCCCTGCACGCCCACCGCCGCCCGGAACAGTGATCCGGCCGGCGGATCGTCGCCCGGGGCGAGACCTTCGCGGGACGTGGTGATGAAAAGCTCGTCCAGGGCGGGGCCGCCGAAGGTGCAGGCGGTGACCCCCCGCACCGGCACCTCGACCACCTCGTCCAGCGCACCGGCCGGCGTGTAGCGGCGTACCTCCCCGCCCTGGTTCAGCGCGACCCACACCCCGCCCTGCGCGTCCACGGTCAGGCCGTCCGGAGCACCGTCCTCCTCCGGGATCGACACGAACGTCCGCCGCCCGGTCAATCCCGAGGCCCCGTCGTAGTCGAATACGGCAACCTGCTGTGCGGCCGTGTCGACGTAGTACGCCAGAGCGCCGTCCGGGCTCCACTCCAGCCCGTTCGAAACGGTCACACCGTCCAGCACCACCGCCGTGGAACCATCGGGGTCGAGCCGGTAGAGCGCACCCGCACCCGTCGTCTTGTCATAGGCCATGGACCCGCAGTAGAAGCGGCCGTCCGGATCGCAGCCGCCGTCGTTCATGCGAACACCCTGATCGGCCCACAGTTCCGGCAGGTGCGTCAGCGTTCCGTCCGCCTCCTCCAGCGCGAAACCCCGCTCGACGCCGATGACCGCGCCTCCTCCGCGCCGAGGACGCAGCGCGGCCGCGACCCCGCCGACATGCCTGCGGCCGACCGTTCCATCGGCCCCCAGCGACATGACATCACCGGCCAGCATGTCGACCCAGCGCAGCCCTCCCCAGCGTGACGACCAAACCGGCCCCTCCCCGTGAAAGGTCACCGCATCGGTGATCCGTTCGGCACGCGGCAAAACCTTCCCCTCCCCAAGCACCCGGCACGTCAGAGAGATCCCACCCTCTGCGGTCATGTCGCCACGCTCCTTACCCGACCGGCGGAACACCACCCGCCCATCCGGAAAGCGGAACCGCCCATGGCCGGGGGGAACGGCAGGCCGGTGGGCCTCGGAAGGCGTTGCGGACGCGGCCGAACGCCGCAGCGGCCGGTCGATGCGTCAGGCCCCGGCGGCGGGTGGGGTGCTGCCGGGGCCTGACGGTGGGGCTTGGGCCGGTGTGCGGGGCGCCTCTCGGCGGGTGGCACGACGCGGCTCCAGCCGGACGGTATTCCGCGAAGGGGCGGAGGGGTGACCCGTTCGTGCGGGTCGGGTGTTCAGTCTTCGGAGCCGAGTTCGGGGAGGTTCTCCGCCAGGGGCACGAACTCGGTCACCGACAGCAGCCCGTCGTGGTCGGTGTCGTACTCGGTGAACAGCGCCTTGACGATGCCCGACAGATCATCAACCTCGGCCGCCGGGAACATCCCCGCGATCGCCGCGGTCACCTCGTCCACGGTGAGCTGCCCATCCCCATCGGTGTCGTATCGGGCGAACACCGCCTCGTACTGATCGGACATGATTTCCTTCCGCGAAGCAGCCGTGGTCCCCGATCGTAGCCACTCGCGGAAGAGACGGTGGCCCCAGACGGCGCGGAGTCCGACGGACCGGTGAGCCCGCCGACCGGCATGGTCATGGTCATCGTGAACCCGAGTCACCAGATGACGGCCCGCGGGTTCGATCGTCGCCGGATGGAGCGGCCCGGTCTTGGCCATCACCCAACCCGCCGGCGAACGCTCCGGCCGCAGTCGCACCGTCGCGTGGCCAGACCCGCCACATCTTGGGCGCATGCACGACCGCATGAAGGACGCGACCGAAGGCGGGGCGGCTCACCCTGTTCGGGTGCGGCTCGTAGCCACGCCAAAGGTGGCACCCGACGCGTCAACGTGGTCGTAGAAGTTGTTCTGGACCATAGGGGCGCTCCGTGCCGGATGCGGTTCCGGCGGACCGCCCGAGACCAGGTCAAGGGCGTGCACGTCGTAGCCGGGCACGAACAGGAAGGCCTCCGTCGCGAACTCCTTCACCTTCACCTGCACCTTCCGGAAATCGGACGCGCTCAGGGAGGTGTGCTCGCCGTCCACCACGTCGTGGAACACCCGGTCGGAAACGATGACCGCCAGGTCGGCGCCCGTCTCCTTCAGGGCGGCCCGTAGCGGCGCGCTGTCGCACAGCCTGCTGACCTCGACGACCCCTCTGCCGTCGTAGCTTTCGGCACCGCGCAGCGCAGGCCCGTAGTGGATCGCGAGCCGAAGCCGCAGCCGCTGGTCACCGTGGACACCGCGGTTGTACCGGCGCAGCGCCGCCTCCAGGTGCCGCACGTAGTCGTCCACGACGCGGGGTTCGGGCTGGTCATCGGGCAGTACGGCCAGTTCGCCGTCCCCGGCGACCTGGCGGTCCCAGGTCGAGCGGTCCAGCCCGGCGCCCTCCGCCGCCTCGCCGAGCACCGTCAGCATCCCGCGCTGGAGCCTGGCCTGGCCGCGATCGGTACGCCGTCCGTACCCCGTGGCGTCCACCGAGGTCAGCAGGTGCCGTGCGAACTTCTCTTCTTCGGTCACGTGTCCCCAGCCTTTCTCCGGTGGCGCCTCAGATCTCGCCGCGCAGCCGCCGGGCGTACTCGTCGATCCGCCGGTTGAGTTCCTCGTCCTGCCGGATACGGGAGCGTTCCTCCTCGGCGTCGCGGCTGCGCTGCCGGTCCTGATCGAGCCGGTCCAGCTCACCGAGCGCGGTCTCCCTGGGCAGTCGGTCGCGTCGCCGCAGCAGCTCGTTGTTCAGCTCGAACAGCTCCTCGCTGGTCTCCAGTTGCCGGGCGATGTTGCGGTCGTAGGCGGTGGGCCCGGACAACCGCTTGGACAGCACCGGCAGACAGTCGATCATGATGAGCATCAGCCGCAGCACCCACGGCCCCAGCATGACCAGCAGGCTCTCCCGGCTGAGCGAGCCCAGCGCCTTGTGCTCCTCCAGCAAGCCGATGTCGCCGTCCGGGCTGGGCAGCTGCGCCCTGATGGCCCGGTCCATCTCGACGGCGTAGTGCTGCGCGACCGTGTTCCGCTGCTCGATCAGTCGGTCGATCCGGCCGTCCAGTGCGTTGATCTCCTGCTGGCGCGCGTCCAGCCGGCTCTGCGCGGAGAAGTCCGCGGCGTCCCGGTTGGCCTCCGCGCAACGCGGACCGGCGCCGACGACACCGCTGAGCCCGGGTCCGTTGTGGCCGTTGCACTCCCGGCGAGCGCCGTCCTGCAGCTTCCGCAGCGTTCCCTTGTCGGCGTCCAGCCTGCGCTGCTTGAGGTCCCGTTCCTGCTGCAGGTTGACGATGTCGACGGTGACCCCGGCGGGGTCGGAACGAACGGTCAGCAGCAGCCTGCGGGCGTTGCACCGGTCGCGCTCGGCCTGCTTCAGCTCCCGATAGGGCACGGGATTGCATGCCTTCAACGCGGACTCCCGGGCGGCCCGGTCCAGCGTGCGGTTCTCGGCGACCTGCCGGTGGACGGCCGGTTCGAACACCTTCAGCAGCAGCGGTTCGGCGATGATCGCCCCGAGGAACACGGCCAGCAGCAGCCGCACCCAGAACGCGCGCCCTCCACCCGGGGAGCCGTGCATGGTGGTGATCAACCAGCTGTCGATGCAGAAGATCACCCAGCCCCAGAACAGGGCGGCCGGCATCAGCAGGAGCCAGTGCGCGTCCAGGAACTTGGCCAGCGCGGTCCACATCGACACCGCCGCCAGCGCGCTGGTGGTCAGCACCAGCGCACCGACCTTGGTGTAGTGCGGACGGAGTTCCGGGGTGTAGTCGAGCACCTCCTCGACCACGCCGATGCGCGCGCGCAGCCAGCGGCCGACCCCGCCACCGGCCGGCGCGGGGCGGAACATCTCCTGCTCCGTCTGCTTCGTGGTCGGCGGGGCGAGCTGGGCGACCATCAGTCCTCCTCCTCGGAGAACGGCTCGTCGCCCTCGGCCTCGGCGAGCTCGCCCTTGGGCTCGGCGGGCGCGCCCAGCTCCGTCTTGGAGGTGGCCTGGCCGACCAGCCGGTCCATGAGGCGGTCGAGTTCGTCGATGCTGACCTCGTCGAGATGTCCGTGCTTGGCCAGCTCCTTCATCACGTCGAGGCGGGAGGCGAAGACCCGCAGCCTGTCCTCCCGTTCCCAGTCGGCGGCACGGTCTTCCAGAGCGCGCCGGCGATCCCGCTCGGCCTTCTCGAGTTCGAACTCGCGGTCCTCCCGGGCCCACTGACGTTTCCGTTCGGCCATCCTCAGCTCGAACTCGCGGTCCTGCAGCTCACGACGACGCGCTTCGACTTCAGCCTGTGCCTGCTGGAGGTCGGCGGCGATCTGCTCCGCCGATCCCTCGTTCCGCTGCAGGGCGAAGTAGGCCGCCGTCGTCGGATCGTCGCCGATCTCGCTCCTGAGCCGCCGCGCCTGGTCGGCGGCGAACCGGTTCTCGCTGGCGGTCATCTGCTGGCGGCCGAGCTGCCGCGCCATGTCGAGGTTGTACTGCTGCTCGGCCAGCTTCAGCTCGTAGCTCTTCTTCTGCAGCTCCAGCTGCTCGGCGTGCGCGGCCTTGAGCCGCTGCAGCTCCATCTCGTACTGGGCCTGCGCGGACTCGGTCAGATACCGCTGCTCGTTCTTGAACCGGCTGTCGTGGAAGGCCACCAGCTCGTCGGGGGTCAGCACCTCGGTGCTGGCGAGCACCGCCCGCATCCCGGGCGCCTGCGGCGGAACGTGCTTGTGGTACGACTCCAGCTGGCTCTGCACCAGCAGCCGGACCTCGTTGACAGCGGAGATCTTGTAGTCCAGCCCCAGCTGGAACAGCCGCTGGTACCCGCGCAGGTAGTCGAGCAGAACGGTGGCCGCGTCGCCCTGCCCGCACTTGACGATCTTGTCGGGCTCCAGCACCGTGCACAGGAAGTTGGCCCGGACGGTGAACTGCTTGGCGTCGGCGGACGGGATGGTCAACTCGACCGACACCCCCCGGTTGGTGGTGAGGTCCACGACGCTGACGTGCGTGGCCCGCACCACTATGTCGTCGCCCGGCCCCAGCCGTCCGCGGTCGACGACATGCCTGCCGTCCACCAGGTAGACCTGCGCCTGGTCGGCCTTGATCGGCGGCAGGTCCGCCCAGTCGCGCTTCCGGTCGCCGAGCCCGAAGAGACCGGACCTGCCCACCGGCGGAAGAATCCGCGACTCGATGATCGGATAGGGCTTCGGCATATCATTCCCTCCTCTTTCGGCCCGCTCGTTCCAGCGCCTTGATCAGGATCTGGGCGAGCGCGGCGGAACGATCGGCGTGCTTGCGGTGACGGGTGCGTTTGGCGAAGTCGCGGGCGAGCGCCTCGTGCTCGGTGGCCGGCAGCGTCTCGCCCAGCGCGTTCCCCAGGGACCGGGCGTGGTCGGACGCCGCGGGGGTGAGCCTGTCCATCGCGAGGAGGCCGGTGTGCAGCGCGGTCAGCGCATCGTGCCGGATCGGCCGGTGCCGCAACAGCGCCGCCCACATCCGGGCGACGACCGGGATCTCCTCCGGGCGGGCACAGATGTACTCGATGATCGCGGGACGTCCGGTGGCGGGATTGCGCGCCCGCACGACGGCGAGTGCGGCGCGCAGCGACGCCCGGCGGAGCCGGGCGTTCCGGCCGGGCCGGTGTAGCCCGCCGACCTGCCTGCTGAGGTGGTTGACAACCTGCCGTCCGCCGCCCTCCCGGGAGGCCAGGCTGGCGAACAAGTCGCCGAAAGCGGCGGCGGCCACCGGGCTCAGGTCACCGGGCTGCTCGACCAGCTGCCACAGTCGGCGGGACGCCTCCGTCGGGTAGCGAGCACCCAGTTCGCCCGCGAAGGCGACGATCGCGGTGAGCCGCTCCTGGGGCGACCCGTAGGACGCCCAGCGCACGGCGGTGCGCAGGGCGATCGGCCGCAGTTCCTCGTCCAGGCACATGAACCAGAGGGTGGAGGCCGCCGCGTAACGCCCCTTCCAGCCCGCGATCCCGGACCCCCAGGGGGTGAGGTAGGACTCCATGACCTCGTCAAAGGAGGCGTGCGCCAGCAGGGCCAGCCCGGACGCTATGCGCAGCCGCCAGGCGTCCTCCAGCACCGCCTCGTGCAGCCATCTCCGCACCGGGTTCCAGAAGTCGATGCCGTATTCCTCGAACAGCTTCTCCAGGACATGGCGGCGGTATCCGTCCTCCCGGAACGCCAAGAGCTTGCGCGGCACCCCGTCGACCACGACCTGTTCGAGCCGGATCAGGTCGTGCCTGAACAGCCGCTCGGAGCGACGTTGCAAGGTCGGCGGCGCGGCCGTCGTGGCCTCGTCGGCTTGGGCGTCGTCGGCCTGCGGCTGCTGCTCTTCGATCAGCAGGGCGTGGAGCCGGGACTGCCTGTCCTCGAAGTCGCGTACGCCGATGCGGGACGCGAAGGCCAGCGTGGTGATGTCGAGGATCTGTGGCAGTGCGGGATTCTTGGCGAACCACTCCTCGACCGCGCGTCGTTCGGACTGGTCGAACACCGCCGCGACGGCGCGATCCGGCACCGCACCGTCGTTCGTCATGCGCTCGGCCACCGCGACCAGGTCGGCCATGGTGTAGGCGGCCGGCAGCGCCGCGACGACCTCGCCGATCATCTCCTCGGCGATGGCGTCGCCCATGTGGACGCGCAGCGCCCGCGCCGGTTCGGGGTGTGCCCAGCGGATCCGCCGGACGGACTCGTGCGGGCGGTGTTCCTCCTCCCAGGTGGTGATGACCAGGTACTTGCCGGTCTCCTGCACCTTGCCGCAGAGGACCTCCCACTGGTGGTCGGCCTCGCGGCCCCGTTCGGTGACGAGCCGGTCGAACACCACGTAGCCCTGGGCCTCGTCGCTCTTTCTCCTGGCCAGCCTCGCGGCCAGTTCCTTGAGCGTGGCGGTGGGAGACAGCGACACGATCGGCGCGTCCGCCGGGAGCACGTCGCGCAACAGCACGATCGCCCCCGTCCGCTTGCCGCGGCCACGCGCGCCCTCCAGGACGACCATGTGGTCCTCGACCAGTGCCTGCCGGGCCTCCGCGTACGACGCGGGTTCGGCGTACCGTTCCACCGTCGTGGAGACGACGGCCGAGTCGATGCGACCGGTCTCCGGCGCCTCACCGGTGTTCCCCCGGGTGGAGACGCCGAAGTTCGCCCCGTCCGCGGTGACCGCGTCGTGGAAGGCGTTGAGGATGAAGTTGATCGTCTGGTCCGTGGCCGGCGACTCGGACCTGTGGTCCTTGTCCTCCGAGGACGTGTGCTCCTCGGTCTCGTCTCCGCCCTCGTCCTCGAGATCCCGGTTGCCCTCGTTCCCAGGCTCGGGCTCCGCCCCGTTCTCATCGGTGTCAGGGGGTTCGTGCGTGGTCATCGCTCCCTCGCCCCGTGGTGGTGGACGATGCCGAAGTTCGCGTGGCGCGCGTCGACCCGGTCGTTGAACACGTTTTGCACAGTCGGGTTCTCGCTCCCGGCGGTGTCGGCGGTCTTCCGCCGCTTCTCCTTCGGGTCGGAGGCAGGCTCCTCCTTCGCGTCCTCGGCGTGGAGTCGGGGATCGTTGCTGACCATCCGCTGGTACAACTCCTGCAGCTCGCGGCCGACGTCCTGTCCGGTGGTGTCGGCGATGTGCCGCTGGGCCTTGAAGAAGACGTCGAAGGCCTCCTTCTGCCGTCCCACCCGGTACAGCGCGATCATCAGCAGCCCGGCCACGGTCTCGTCGCCCGGGTCGTTCTCGAACTCGGTGCTCAGGTGCGGAATGCGGTCCCGGTGCCGGCCCAGGCGCAGCGACACGTTCTCCAGTTCGATCCGGGCCTGCCTGCGTTCCTCGGCCAGGCCCCGTCGTTTGGCGTCCACACGCAGACCGGCAAGGTCGGCCATCGGTTCGCCCGAGGCGATGCGCAGCGCCTCCTCCAGCAGTTCGGCGGCCCGTTCGTCCTCGGCGTGCACGGCCTCCCGGACCAGGGTGCGGAACCGCTCGACGTCGACGGAGCCGGGCGGCGTCCGCAGCCGGTAGAGCCCGTCCCGGATCTCCAGCGCCCCGGTCAGTCCGGCCTCAGCCAGCAGCTTCCTGAGCCTGCCGACGAGCTTGTAGAAGTCCTCGCGCGCAGTGTCGGACGGGTCGTCCCATAGAACGCCGATCAACTCGTCCCGGGGAACCCAGCCGTCGGCGAGCAGCAGGACCGCCAGCAGGCAGCGCAGTTGCCGGGGTCCCGCGTCCAAGGTTCGCCCGTCACGCGTGACGTCGACCGCTCCAAAGAGCTGAAACCGCACCGCGGTGGCCGCTTCGGCGAGGCTTTCGGTCATAACTCGGTCCTTTCCGTGCCGGGGAAGTCGAATTCCCGGTGGCGTTCCCGGTCCCTGTCCCGGCTCCCCGCCCATGACGCCATAGGACGCTCCAACCGTCCGGAACAAACGGTTCTCGTAGATTGGAGCAAGGACCATGAACAACGACGGAACAACGCAGCCGGTCTTTCGGAAGAGCTCCTGGTCGGGGGCCGCCAACAACAACTGTGTGGAGGTCGCCGCCACGCCCGGCGACATTCTGATCCGCGACTCCAAGCACCCCGACGGCGGCGTCCTGCGGCTGAGCAGGTCGGCGGCCCGGGCGCTCCTGGAGGAACTGCGCACCGGATGAGTCCTCGGAGGGAGAGCGCCCCGGTCCCCTCCCGCCGGGGCGCTCTCCCACGCTTGCGACGGACATCAGCAGCGGGCCGCCAATCCGGCGATGAACTCCACCGATTCGCCGGGGTCGAGCGCGCCCGCCAGCGCCCGGCCGAACGCCTCTCGGTAGAGTGCGATTTTCTCCGCGCAGCGGATGAACTGCTCGCGGTCGAGCAATTCCGTCTGCACCATCGGCCGGTCCGCCGTGAACTCGAACAGATGGAAGGTGAAACTCGTGGCCCGGTGCGGTCCGGCGTTCAGCGGGCGCACCCGCAGGGTCAGCTCGGGTTCTTGCGCCACCGCGATCAGCCGCTCGTACTGCGCGCGCATCACCGCCGGGCCGCCGACGGGACGGCGCAGTGCCGCCTCGTCGAGCACGACCGTCACCTGCGGCCGAGGGCGGCGCTCGAGCGCCTTGCGGCGGGCCTGCCGCAACTCCACCAGCCGCTCGACCCGGTCGAGCGGCTGGTCGGACATGGTGCTGATCAGCTCCCAGGCGTAGTCACGGGTCTGCAGCAGACCCGGGATGAGGCCAGCCTGGTGACTGGACAGCCGGTCGGCGCCCTCCTCCAGGACAAGCAGCGTTTCAAAGGCGTCGTCGACCAGGTCGGAGTACGGTGCCCACCAGCCCGAGGTGCCCTCCAGCAGTTCGAGCACCCTCGCGTCGTCCTCGTCGCCGGCCCCGTAGACGGCGAGCAACTCCTTGACGTCGGCCCGGCGGATGGTCGCCAGGCCGGCCTCCAGGCTGCCGAGACGTTGAGCCGTCCAGCCGAGGACGGCCGCGGCCTCGTCCAAGTCGAGTGCGGCCCGCCGCCGCAGGGCGTGCAGGGCGTGACCGAGTCGTCGGCGGCGGTCGTGAGTGCTTGGGGGGCGTTGCGGCATGCCGTCCCTTCGGATGGATCCCAGGGGTCTGTGATCAAGGTGATTTGCTATCTGCATTTTGCAGTATGACGATCGCGGACAACCCCCCGCAACCTGGACGGGTCACCTCACCTGACATGACGTCCCCGCCGAGACGGCCAGATCGCCCGTTTCACCTGTACGGCCAGGCCCGGGAGCAGGCAGGCCAGCGCCAGCAGCAGGCAGCCCATCGCGGCCCGACCCAGCCCGCCGATCATGCACAGCGTGCCCGTCAGCACCAGCAGGCGCTCCACGACCTCCAGCACGCTCCGGGAGCTTCCGACTCCCCGCTCCGAGGGGTAAGGCAAGTGTTGCCGTGTGGACATGTACGCTCCATCCCCCGCGGCCACGTACCCCGGCTCGAGGTCGGGGCGGGCCGGCGCGTTACACTACGAAAATTGCTACTTGCAAGGAGTGGAATGGCACGAGGTAGAAGCCCGGTGATGCAGCGCCGCAGGCTCGCCGCCGAGCTGCACCGGCTGCGCAGCCGGTCCGGCAAGACCCTCGAAGAGGTCGCGGCCTACCTGGAGTGCTCCCCCGCCAAGGTCAGCCGGATCGAGAACAACCAGGTGGCCGTGCGGATCCAGGACGCCCGCGAACTCCTCGACCTGTACGGGGTGACCGGGGACCGACGCGAGGAACTGCTCCAGATGGTCCGCGAGGCCCGGGTCAAGGGCTGGTGGTCCGGCTATGCCGACCTGCTGGACGAGGCCACCGAGACCCTGCTCAGCCTGGAGGAGGAGGCGGCTGCGATCCGGATCTACGCGAGCGCTGTGGTGCCGAGCCTGCTCCAGACCGCTGAATACGCCCAGTCGTATCTACGGGCCTGGGCCGATCTCCCCTTGAACGTCATCCGCCGGCGGGTCGACCTGTGCATGGAGCGTCAGCGCATCCTCCACCGGCCGGACCCACCCGAGCTCACCGTGGTCCTCGACGAGGCCGCCCTGCGCCGCCCCATCGACTCCCCAGGGGTGATGCGGGCCCAGCTCGACAGGCTGGTCGCCGACTCCGCCCGGCCGTCGGTGACCCTGCTGGTCCTGCCGTTCGCCGCCGGCCCTCACCAGGCGATGGGGTTCCCGTTCCGGGTCTTCGAGTTCGCCGGCGAAGATCCCAAGGTCGCCTATGCGGAGGTGCTGGATCGGGGCCATCCGATCGAGTCGGCCGAGGAGGTCGGCCGCTACAGCGCCGCCTTCGAGCAGGTCCGGGCCCGCTCCCTCACTCCTCATGAGTCCCGTCGCTTCCTCAAAGAACTCCTGGACAGCATGTGATCGACCACCGCTCCACCCCTTCGTCCCACTGTGTGCGATGCGGTGTCCACACTGCCGACGAAGACCGGGCTCCCGACCGGGTGCCGAACCGGGATTCGAGCTCACAAAGCGTCGACACGAGAACCACTGCCGAGCCTGGAGCCATGCCGACCATAAGCCCGGTTTTCCTCATGCGGTTGCGCTAGACGGCGGGCGGGAACGGGAGTGCGTCGGTCACGGTGATGGGCCCGGGGATCTGACTCGTACGCTCCCGCCGTCACGAACCCCATGGATGGGTGGTCGTATTCGCTTATTGTTCGGTCGGCACGGGGGCATGGAGGACGATACCGGTGCGGACGGGGTGGCGCTTTTCAGACTTGGGCCGCATGGGGCTTTTGGGAGGTCTGTAGGGTGCGAGTTCGAGCCTCAGGTGACTCACCGCCATGACCGGGCGAGGTGCCGGTGTCGGCGCTCGCCCGGTCATTGCGGATTTTGGTTGCGGTCACCCTGGTTAATCGGGTCCAGAAGACGCCTCCCATGTGACTCGCAGCGGCCTTCGTGAAATCCGTCCGTGAGCGGCGTATATCGGCTGGGAGACATTCTTCCGCCCGGTGGGTCAGGTCGTTGTGCAGGGGGTGTTGTTGAGGGTGAACGTGGTGGGTTCGGCGGGGTTGCCGTCGTGGGTGGCCTGGAAGCCGATGACGGTGGATCCGCCCGGGGGGATGGCGGCGTTGTGGCCGAGGTCGGCGGCGGTGATGGTGCCGTCGGCGGGCGGGTAGGCGGCGTTCCAGCCGGAGGTGATGGTCTGCCCGCCGGGCAGGGCGAAGGACAGCCTCCAGCCGTTGATCGTCGTGCGGCCGGTGTTGGTGATCGTGATCGATGCGGTGAGGCCGGTGTTCCAGGCGTTCGTCGTGTACGTCACCCGGCACGGGGATCCCGGGGGCGGGGTGGGCGGCGGGGTGGTCGGGCCGCCGGTGGGGATGGTCCAGGGGATGGCGGCCGGGCTGGGCGGATAGGGGTTGTCGTCGAAGGTGCGGGTGACCGGCAGCCCCCTGAGGTGCTTGTCGGAGAAGTCCATGATCGCGTTGTAGTCGTTCATGTCGATCTGGTGGCCGCCGGGGCGGTAGGCGACGCCGATCCGGTCTGCGGCGCCGAGGTACTCGTAGACCGCCTTGGCGGCGCGATAGGTCAGGCTCGCGCCCTGGGGGTTGGTCCGGATGTCCGAGCCCTCGGTGCCGTTGGTGGCCAGCAGCGGCCGGGGCGCCACCAGCGCGGCCAGCGAGTGCTGGTCGAACGGCAGCCGGGTCGCCTGCCCGCGGAACGGGGCGAACCGCGGGGTGAACCAATAGGGGAAGGCGTTGACGATGTCGTCGAGGGTCTCGTTGTTGCCGCCGCCGGCGAAGAAGAAGCGGTAGTTGCCCATCCCCGCGGTCCCCGACGATCCGGGGAAGGTCGCCGCGATCCGCTCGTCGAACGCCCCCGCGACCAGGGCCGCCTTGCCGTACCGGGAGTATCCCGACACCCCGACCCTGCCGGTGTCGATCTGCGGCACCGCCCGCAGGGCGTCGAGCGTGCGGTGCACGCCCCACGCCCACGCCATCAGCACACCGGTGTCCACGTTGGAGCCGTACAGCTCCCAGAACGCGCCGGTCTTGGCCGAGCCGTCGGCGGCGATGCCGTTGGGGTCGATGCTGATCTGGGCGTACCCCCGCGCGGTGACGCCGGCCGCCAGCGGGTTCAGCAGGATGAGGGCCGGGAACGGGCCGTTGCCGCTGGGCAGGCCGAGGGTGGCGTTGAACGAGGCGGTCCGGCCGTTGGCCTGGACGGTCACCGTCAGCGTGTTGCCGTTGCGGGTGCCGGTGACGCCGGCGGGCGCGGGCGGCAGATGCCCGTACTGGTAGTGCTGCAGCAGTTCGGCGAGCTGTGCCCGGCGGCAGTCCCACTCGGCCGGGCTGGTCATCCTGGTGCCGTCGTAGTGGGTGAACGGGTCGGGCAGTTCGCTGACCGGGCGCAGCGCCCCGGCCTCGGGCAGCGGTGAGGGCAGGGCCGAACAGGCGGCGGCCGTGCCCGCGGCAGGCGAGCCCGCGGCGGCGAGGGAGCCGGCGGCGAGGGCGACCGCGACCACGGGGGCCAGGGTCCACTGCCCGAACCGGCGGACCGAGGTTCTCATCGGAGCTCCTTCGACGGCGAGTGGCGGTCGTTTCCGGGTGGTCGGCGGGAGTCGCCGGACACGGCCCGCCCCACGGCGGGGTGACACCGTCGCACCCTCCAGGGACGTTCGACTCTCGACAAATCGAAAATTTTCGGAGCGAAATCTTTCGCTTTCGGCAGCCCAGATCAGCGATCGATGCAGGCCGTGCAGCCATTGGATCCTGATCTTTGTCGTACGGAAAAAGAGTGTGACCAGGCGCCGTCCGGCACGCAAGAACGGAGCCCGGCGCAGACACCCATACCATCGATTACCTGGCAGAACATGCCATGAAAGCATCTCTTCCTTTCACTGCGATCACCTCAGGGGCCGCGAATTCCCGAGGAGCGAGCGACAGTCCGGGAGGCCATAAACGCCGTTACTGGACGGGGAAGACGGCATTGACCGCGCAATCGGGACGACTTACGCTGCCCCCGACAACCGCCGGAACGTTTCGAAATCTTTCGAGATCGCGGTGCCGGGCCGGACGGAGCCGATCGGAGGTCCTGTGATGACACGCCGCATTTCCGCGTCCGTGTTCGCGGCGGACGACCGTCACGGGACGACAGGCTCCCCGAACGCCCGATCGGTCGCCGCCGCGGTGTTGACGGCGATGGTCATCGTCGCGTCATCCGCGCTCGGGCTCCTCGGCACCGAAAGCGCCTCGGGTGACGGCGGCGGAGGTTCGGCGGGCACGCCCGGCCATTGGGTGAACACCTGGACGTCCATGCCGCAGCTGACCGAGCCCCACAACATGCCGCCCGCGCCGTTCACGCAGGACGGCCTGGTCATGGCCGACAGCACCCTGCGGCAGACCGTCCGGGTGTCGGTCGGCGGGCGGCACGTGCGGCTGCGGTTCTCCAACGCGTTCGGCGGCGCGGCGCTGCCCATCACCAAGGCGTCGGTGGCGCTGCCGCTCGGCGGCGCGGCCGGCGTCGGCGCGATCAGGGCGGGGACCTCCCGGCCGGTGACCTTCAACGGCCGTCCGTCCGTGGTCGTCCCGGTCGGGGCGCAGATGGTCTCCGATCCGCTGGGCTTCGACCTGGCGGCCGGGTCCAACCTCACCGTGACGATCTACCTGGCGGACGGCCAGGCATCCAACGACATCACCTCGCACCCCGGCTCCCGGACCACCTCGTACCTGCTGGCAGGTGACCATGTCGGGGCCGGGGACCTCCCCGGGGCGACGCCCACCGACCACTGGTACTTCCTCAGCGGCGTCGAGGTGTGGTCCAGGCGCGGCACCGCGGCGGTCGCCGTGCTGGGCGACTCGCTGACCGACGGCCGCGGCTCCACCACCAACGGCAACGACCGCTGGCCCGACCGGCTGTTCGATCGGCTGCGCTCCAGCCCGGCCACCGCGAACGTCGCGGTCCTGAACCAGGCGGCCGGCGGCAACCGGGTGCTCAACGACGGCCTGGGCCCGAACGTCCTGGCCAGGCTGGACCGTGACGTGCTGGCACAGAGCGGGGTGGCGTGGCTGATCGTCTTCGAGGGCGTCAACGACATCGGCACGGCCGAGGCGACGCCGACCGCCCAGCGGAAGGTCGCGGCCGATCTCATCGCCGCCTACGAGCAGATCATCGTACGGGCCCACGCCCAGGGCATCCGGGTGTACGGGGCGACGCTGACGCCCTTCGGCGGCAACGCCATGTACGACGACCCGCAGGGACACCGGGAGACGGCCCGCCAGACGGTCAACCGGTGGATCCGCACCGCCGGCCGGTTCGACGGCGTGGTCGACTTCGACGCCGCGACGCGGGACCCGGCCGACCCCCGGCGGCTCCTGGCCGCCTTCGACACCGGCGACCACCTGCACCTGAACCCGGCGGGCTACAAGGCGATGGCCGACGCCGTACCGACCGGGCTGTTCCATCACCGCCCGCTCCCCCAGGGCATCGGCTTCAACTGACCGGACGCCCTCCCCACACCGAACGGCGGAACAGGACATGAGCGGCATCCGGGAGTTCCGCCGAGCGGACGGTGCCGTGGCCGTTGCGATTTCCCGTGACGCGGTTTCCTTCGCGCATGCGTCCGGCCCGGAACGCGGGGTTCCGGGCCGGAGGCGAGGTCAGCGGATCAGGATGCGGGCCGGGTCCACAGGTCGCACTTGTGGTCCTGGGGGAAGGTGGTGCTCGGGGCGATCGCGCCGGGGGCGAGGATCTGGACCTTCGGGAAGAGGTTCCAGCGCGGGGCGTTCGCGGCGTACGGGACGCCGGTCCTGGCGAAGTTGGTCCAGTAGCCGAGCATCTGGTCCGACAGGGCGTTCTGGGCGGGGGTGCCCGAGACGTTGCCGAAGACGTACCGGATCTCCGAGCCGTGCGGGGCGCCGAGCGGGAAGCTGATCGGCATGTTCAGGTAGTCCATGGCGTTCCGGTCGGCGAACTCGTACTGGTACGACCGGGTGTGCCCGGCGGCCAGGCTCGCGGTCCGCGACTGCAGGCAGGAGAACTGGGAGTCGGTGAAGATCGCGCCCAGCGCCTCCGCGGGCGTGCCGTAGTCCGACAGCGGGTAGCGGGCCAGGATCTCGTCGGTCCGTTCGCCGTAGATCGCGCGGACCGCCGCCGGGTAGCCCTCCGCGGTGAGCCGCCTGCCCGCCAGGTCGTAGGTGGAGGCCACGGTCAGCCGTCCCTCGTCGGCGGTGGTGCCCTGCATGAAGGGGACCCGGTGGAACCGGCCGCTCTCCAGCGCGTCCGTCACCTGCAGCGGGATCACCTTGCCGTCGACGATCGGCGTCCAGCGGGCGGCCGGGCTCGCCGAGGCGGTCAGCAGTTCCTCAGCGGACCTGCCGCGCAGGCAGGCCACGTCCGCGCAGCCCAGGGAGTTCGCCCAGGCCGTGCCGCTGCGCTGCTGCTCGGCCTGGGTGGGCAGGGTGAACCCGCAGCCCGACTGGGCGATGGCCCGGTCGAACAGCCCGAGCGCGCGGGGCGAGACCAGGTTGTGGCAGACGCTGCCGCCCCCGGCCGACTCGCCGAAGATCGTCACGTTGTCGGGGTCGCCGCCGAACGCGGCGATGTTCTCCTGCACCCAGCGCAGGGCCGCCTGCTGGTCGAGCAGCCCGTAGTTGCCCGACAGCCCGTGCGACGACTCCCCGGCCAGATCCGGGTGGGCGAAGTAGCCGAACGCCCCGAGCCGGTAGTTGAAGTTGACGACGACCACGTCCCCCTTGGACGCCAGGCTGCCGCCGTCATAGAACGTCCCGGAGCCGATGGTGAACCCGCCGCCGTGGATCCACACCATCACCGGCCGCTTGTGCAGGGACCGTTGCGCGGGCGTGTAGACGTTCAGGTAGAGGCAGTCCTCGCTGGGCGTGCCGGGCCCCGCCAGGTTGCCCCAGGGGGTGGGCGAGGGGCGCTGCATGCAGGGGTTGCCCGGCCGGGTGGCGTCCCGTACGCCCGACCAGCGCGCGGGCGGGGACGGCGGCTTCCAGCGCAGCGACCCGACCGGCGGCGCGGCGTAGGGGACGCCGAGGTAGGAGTTCGCGGTCTCCCCCGCCTTCCCCTGGACCTGTCCGTAACGGGTCGTGACGGTCGGTCCCTCGTCCGCCGTCGCGGGAACGGCGGTCAGCCCGCCGGCCGACAGCAGGAGCACGCCCGACAGCACCCCCGCCCGTCGCATCCATGACGATCGCCGGCGGATCCCCGCCAGGCGTCCGGTGAGCAGTCCCGACATCGGCACCTCCATACCGAAAGGCGGTGGCAGTGGCCCCAGCAGCCTGACAAGCGGGCCGCCGCCCGGCATCGCGTGAATCACCGGCCATCCACCATCCGGAAGTGCCCCGCCCGCCCCCGGGGACCGGCCTGTCAAAGGGGTTGCCGCAGGAGCGCCACGGCGCGGACGGTGATGTAGCCGCGCCATTCCAGGGCCGCCGCCGGGGAGAAAGTGGCGTACTCGACGGTCCAGCCGCCGTCCTCGCGCTGCTCGGCGGCCAGGCGCTGCAGTTCGGCGTCGATCACCGCGGGGTCGAAGAGGGCTCGGGCCGGGCCGGGGAACGGGGCGAAGTCCAGGGGGCGCAGGACCTCGTTCTCAGTGCCGCCCGCGACGTGGACGACGCCGTCCGGCGGGAGGTGGCGGGCCAGATGGCGGAGCAGGCCGGCGGTTTCGGGGTGCGTGTCGTGGACGGCGTCGAGGAACTGGATCGCGAACGACAGGACCAGGGCGTGCGGGGTCGTGTCGATCGCCTTTATGGCGTCCAGGCAGTAGCGGGTGGCCCGTTCGAGCCAGGGGTGCGCGGCGATCTCGGGATGGTGGGCGGCGGCTCGGTGGGCCGTGCCCGCGACGGCGGCGGTGATCTGCAGCGACGACGTGGTGTGGTCGGCGCCGGTCCACCAGGGTGCGCAGCCGGCGGGATCGGTCACGGGCAGCGCGAACGGCAGGCCGCCGTCCGGCAGCGACACCGACTCCAGCCAGTCGCACAGCGCCCGTACGTGGGGGGTGTGCACCGGCCCCGCCTCGGCGAAGACCTCCATCGCGTGCAACGCCCCGCCCGGCTGGCTCTCGGGGGAACGCAGGTCGGGCTCCAGGCCCCAGCCGTAGCCGCCGTCAGGGTTGCGGTAGCCGTCCAGCGCGGCGAGCATCGCCTCGGGGTCGCCGGGTCCGGTGAGCAGTGCGAAGCGACGCCGGTCGAGTTGCCGGGCGTGCGAGGCCATGAAGCGCGCGGCGGCCGTCAGATCCACCTGAAGTGTCGAGGTCATGCCCCCAGCCCATCACCCGTGCCGCGGCCCCGTCTTGTACGGAACGGCCATCGGAGGAGGGACCTACGCTCCCTCGGCGCGGGCGGCGGAGCCGTTCAGAACCCGATGGGTCATCGCGAAGGCGAGCAGGGCGAGCCCCGCGAAGGCGATCAGGCCGACGACGCCGCCGACCAGGCGGGCGTGGAAGTCGGTGCGGTCGCTCATCGGCATCCAGGAGAACGCGCCGAACAGGCCGCCGGCCACCGACACGGCCGCCCCGGCGGCCAGCACGCCCAGGCGGGACCGGGCGGACAGGCCCGGCGGCACGGGATCGGCGGGCACCGCACGGCGACGCAGCCACCACACCGTCCAGGCGGCGATGACCAGGGCCCCGACCAGGCCGCTGGCGTACTGGGCGACCCGGTAACCCGGCAGGCCGAACGCCAGCGGTTCGGCCAGGAACGGCAGCCGGCGGACCCCGGCGGCGCCCTCATGGGTGAAGGCGTCCCAGGCCACATGCGTGAACGCCCCCAGGCAGGCCGACACCACCACCCAGCCGAGGTCCCCCATGCCGCGTTCGTCGAACGCACGCGCCGGGGCCGCCAGGCGGGCGCGCAGCCAGGCCGGGCACAGCGCCAGCAGCGGCCATTTCAACAGCCTGTGGAAAACGACGAGCAGCAGCAGCGCCATGCCCAGGTCGACGGTGGGGACCCCGACGAGCCGGTGCGTCAGCAGCCGCTGGTCGGCCATCCCCACGAAGTACGGCAGGTCGGGCGCCATCGCCCCCACGACCAGGGCCGAGGGCACCAGCGGGCCGCGCGCCAGGGGCAGCACGATCGCCGGATGGCTCAACGTGAACGGCATGATCTCCCATCCGGTCCGTTCAGCCGCCCGGCGTCGGGGTCGGGGTCAAGGCCGGGGTCGGCCCGGCCGGTCGCCGGACGCGCAGGTCGCGGAGGATGCGGTCGATGTCGGCCCGCACGACCGGGCGCGCCACCGCGCGCGCCCCGGCCCGCACGGTGTGCCGGCGCGGCGTGTAGGAGGGCGGGATGTAGTAGTCGGCGCGACAGGACGCCGTCGCGCTGCCGTTCGGCCGCATGGTCCGGGTGATCCGGCAGGTGCGGACGGGACGGCCGTCGAGGGTCATCGTGATGGTGATCGCGGCGTGGACCGGCCGGTCCGCGCCCGGGGACGGGCCGCCGTCGGGGAGGCTGTTGCTGATCCTCACATGCGCGGTGCAGCCGTTGACGTTACAGGGCGACAGCCGGATCGACCCGTCCAGCGAGAACCGCACCTGGGAGTCCACGGAGTCCTTCAGCTCCCGGACCTTGCCCTGCAGGTCCCCGTACAGCCGCCCGACCTCCTGCTCGGCGAGGCCGGACAGGTCGACCTGGAACTCCGCGTCCCCGGCCGGCGCGCCGCCCCGCACCGCCGCGGGCTGCACGGTCCCCGGGTCGTCCGGCCGCGGCGGAACGGTCGGGATCCGGGGGACCATGGGCGGCCGCCGGAGCCCGCCGCCGGTGAACCCCCTGGTCTCGATCCGGAGGATCCGCCGGGGGTCGGACGCCGCGAGGTAGACGTTCCACCGGGCGGTGGTCACCCGTTTGGCGGGCGTGCCGTTGAGGGCGGTGGTCTCGACGGTCACGTCCGTGGACGCGGCCTCCCGGCCGACCGCCCGGCCCAGCTCGGCGGGGGCGAGGACCGCCCGGACGTCGAGGCCGAACTCCTCCGGCGGGACCTTGACCCAATGCCCGGCGTACTCCTCCAGCAGTTCACCCGACACCCCGGCGGACCGCCAGAACTCCTCGTCCCCCTCGAAGAACGTCTGGCCGTCGACGGCCAGCAGCCGCAGTTCGTCGCCGTCCACGGTCATCGTGCCGTGCGCCGCGCCCTGGTTGGTGACCTGGAGGTCGATCCGGGCCTGCCCGCCGCTCCCGTTCCCGACCGTGCCCCGGTAGCGGGTCGCCGCGGCCCCCGCCAGCGCCGTCGCGGCCCGCCGCAGCTCCGCCGCCGCGGCCTCGCCCGGATCCCCGGCACGGCCGAGCCGCCCGTCCCCGCCGGACAGCCCCGCCACGACCACGGTCGCCAGCACGACCAGAACGAGCACTCCGGCCGCCACGCCCCCGGCGGCCCTCCCCCGCGACCTGCGTCCGCCGGCTCCCGGCGGCGGGCCCGGCATCGGAGGCCCCCACTGGGGCGGCCCGCTCGGCGGCGGATGCCCCGCCCAGCCCGTGCCGGGCGGCGGCGTGAACGGCTGGGCCGGTGGGATCGACTCCGGCCCGCGGTCGTACTCGTTCTCCACCGGGCCTCCCTCCGGAACGATCAGCCACCCACCCCCATGAAACAGCCGGGCTACGACGATCCGCCCGAGCGGCCCGATTCGGACGCACTGGGAAAAGGATTATGGACCTCGCAGAACACGGACGCATCTCGTCCGGAGCGAGCACCTCTCAGAGCGAAGGCGGAGAACGGACATGGCGGACGATGCCGTGGCCGGCCGAGCCCGGCCGTAATACGCCCAGGCCGTGACGGTCACGGACGACGCCCACGGAGGCGTCGGCGGACACGGGGCCGTCAGGCGGGGCGGCCGACGACGGCGACCGGGCAGTGGGCGTGGTGCAGGACGCCGTGGGTGACCGAGCCGAGGAGCGCGTCGCGCAGCACGCCGTGGCCGTGGGTGCCCACCACCAGCAGGTCGGCCTGCTCGGAGGCCGTGACCAGGGCCTGGACCGGGTGCTCCCGTACGACGTCCGCGACCACGGCGACGTCCGGACGGCGCTCCCGATGCGGGATCAGCAGGTCGTCGAGCCGAGTGCGGTGGGCCTCCTCCACCTGGGCGAGCTCGTCGTAGTGACCGGCCGCGACCAGGGTCTCGGCCAGCTGGAACGCGTGCACCGCCCGCAGCCGCGAGCCGCGCAGCACGGCGGCCTCGAAGGCGTGGGCGAGCGCGACCTCGTCGGCGGCGTCCAGGGCGACGCCGACGACGATCTCGCCGCGGGCGGACGCGGGCTCGCCGCGCACGACGACGACCGGGCCGGGGGCGTGCCCGGCGACGCGCAGGCCGATGGATCCCAGCAGCAGGCTGGCGAACCCGCCCCGCCCGCGATGCCCGAGGACCAGCGAGGCGGCCGCGGCGGCGCGTTCCCGCAGCGCGATGGGGACGGAGCCGCGGGCGATCTCGGTGGTCACCGCGAGGTCGGGATGCCGTTCGAAGGCGAGCTTCTGCGCCTCGGCCAGGATGCTCTCGGCCACGCCCGTCGCCCGGTCGGGGACGCGGGCGTCGGCCGAGCCCAGCACGTCGTAGGGGGCCTCGTCGATGACGTGCACGATCTGCAGCGGCAGGCCGCGCAGCGCGGCCTCGTCGGCGGCCCACCGGACGGCGCGGTCGGCGGGCGGGGAGCCGTCTGTGGCGACGATGATGGCGGCCATCGGATCCTCCTTCGATGGATGCTGCCAGGCCGGTCTTGTACCCGCCGCCGCGCCGGAAAAGCGGCCCTGACCTGCCGTGACGAGGGAAGCCGGAGGGCCGGTGCCGCCCCGCGGTCATGGGCGCGCGGGGCGGGGACGATGATGCTGTCCGGCGTTCCCATCGGGAGGCGACGGCGCACGCCGGTGCGGAAGGAGCTTGACCATGCTTGTCCGAGAGGCCATGACCGCCCCCGTCGTGACGGTGCCGCCCTCGGCCACCGTCCGGCAGGCCATCCGCCTGCTGCACGAGCACGACATCACCGCGATGCCGGTGGTGGACGGCTCCGGGACGATGGTGGGGATCGTCAGCGACATGGATCTGCTGCGCGGCGAGTTCCAGGCCGATCCGCGGGCGTTCGCGCTGCCGGTGGCGGGCCCGGACGAGCCGCCGCCGCGGCTGGTGTCGGACGTGATGATCCGGGACGTGCGCACCGCCCAGCCGACCACCGACGTCGCCGAGCTGGCCGCGATGATGCTGCGCACCCACATCAAGAGCGTCCCGGTGCTGGACGGCGGCCGGATCGTCGGGATGATCAGCCGCCGGGACCTGATCGCCGTGCTGGCCCGCGGCGACGCCCGGATCCGCGACGACGTGCTGGCGTCGCTGGCCGAGCTGCTGCCGGACGGCCACGCCTGGACCGCCACCGTGCACGAGGGCGAGGTGCGGCTGTCCGGCCCGGCCGACGACAGCGCCCGGCACATCGCCGAGACCCTCACCCGCACGATCCCCGGCGTCACCCGCGTCCTGTTCACCGACTCCCCCTGACGCCCGGCGACGGGCCGTCCGAACGGCGGCGCCGGGCGGGCGGCCGGGCCTCGACCGGGTCCTGACCAGGACGATCAGCGAGGCGGAGGTGCTTTGGGCAGGTCTCGGCGGGTACCGACGGGGCTGTGACACAGGACATGGCAGAGGGGCTGGCGGGCCGGCTGCGGGGCCGGGTCGTCCAGGCGACGGACGCGGACTACGACCAGGTCCGCGCGGTGTGGAACGGCATGATCGACAGGCGTCCGGCGGCCCTGGTGCGGTGCGCCGGGACCAGCGACGTGATCGAGGCGGTCCGGTACGCGCGGGCGCGGGGCCTGATGGTCGCGGTGCGCGGCGGCGGGCACAACGTGTCCGGGACCGCGGTGTGCGACGACGGGCTGGTCGTCGACCTGACGCCGATGCGCGGGGTGCGGGTCGACCCCGCCGCCGGGACCGTGCGGGCGGCCGGCGGCGTCACGATCGGCGACCTGGACTCCGAGACGCAGGCGTTCGGGCTGGCGGTGCCGATGGGGGTGGTCACCGAGACCGGGATCGCCGGGCTCACGCTGGGCGGCGGACTGGGCTGGCTGCGCCGCAAGTACGGGCTGAGCTGCGACAACCTGATCTCGGCGGACGTGGTGACGGCGGACGGCCGGGTGGTCGTGGCCGAGTCCGACCCCGATCTGCTGTGGGCGCTGAAGGGCGGCGGCGGGAACTTCGGCGTGGTCACCTCGTTCGAGTTCCGCGCCTATCCGGTGGGACCGGACGTGTTCTTCGCGCAGGTGATCCATGCGGGGACCGACGCCCGTTCCGTGCTGCGCGCCTACCGGGAGTGGGCGGCCGCCGCGCCGGACGAGATCAGCTCGTTCGCGATCCTGTGGCACGCCCCCGAGGACGAGTCCATTCCGGCCGAGCACCACGGCACGCCGATCGTGGTGTTCGCCGCCATGCACAGCGGCACTCCGGAGGAGGGCGAGGCGGCGCTGCAGCCGCTCCGCGACATCGGCACGCCGATCGCGGACCTTTCGGCGGCCACGTCCTATCTGGAGGCGCAACGCTTCTTCGACGAGGACTACCCGGCGCACGTCATGCGGTACTACTGGAAGTCCCGCTATCTGACCGGGCTGCCGGACGACCTGATCGACGTGCTGGTGGAGCTGAACGAGGGCAGCCCGTCCCCACACTCCACCCTCGACGTCTGGCAGCTCGGCGGGGCGTTCGCCCGGCCGGGAACGCGGGACACGGCGTTCGGCGACCGTTCGGCCCCGTTCATGCTCGGCATCGAGTCCAACTGGGAGAACCCCGCCGACGACGAGGCGTGCATCGCGTGGGCCCGCCGCGTCCACACGACCCTGGGGCCCTTCTCGACCGGGGCCGAGTACCTGAACTTCCCCGGCCTGTACGAGGACTCCGACCGCACCGTGCGAGACACGTTCGGCCCCAACCTGGACCGCCTGGCGGTGGTGAAACGCCGCTACGACCCGGACAACGTGTTCCGCCTCACCCACAACATCCGCCCGTCCTAGGCGTCATGGTCACGACCGGGCGGTCTTGACGCTCGGGAACGGGCGACGTGGGATGGAAGGAGAAGTGCGCCATCGGTCCGGCGATGCACCGGAACGTGAGAGGGGGCTCACGTGACAGCCACAGTGGTCGCACGCAAACCGGCCGTGGGGGACGCCTACTGGGTGCTGGGCGGTCTCTACGAGATCAAGGTGACCAGCGAGGAGAGCGACGACCAGTTGGTCGTCGTGCAGATGACCATGCCGGAGGGGATGGGGCCGCCGCCGCACACCCACCCGGGAGCGGAGGCCGTGTACGTCCTCGACGGCACGATCCGCTACCACATCGGCGACGAGACGGTGGAGGGGGAGCCCGGCTCCTTCTTCTACGTCCCCGCGGGGACATGGGAGAACTTCGAGCCGCTGAGCACGGTGCGCGTGCTCGTGGAGTACATGCCCGGCGGGAACATCGACAAGTTCTTCGCCGAGGTCGGGGAACCGGCTCGGACACGGGATCTGCCGCCCGCCTCGGAGGCGCCGCCCGACATCGACAGGCTCATCTCGGTCGCCGCCCGGTACGGCATGGAGATGAGGAGACCGGAAGGGATGTGATCACAGGCGTCCGGCCCCGTCCCCGAAGGCGGGGCCGACGCGTGCGCGCCGGATGTCACCCCGAGGTCTCGGTTCGGCAGGCGGGGGTCCGCCGGGCGGGGGCGGCCTGATAGGGCGGGGTCATGCAGAAACTGGTGATCCGTGCCCTCGCGGTCTCCATGGCCGCCCTGCTGACCGTCCCCGCCGCGGCCGCCACGGCGCAGTCGCGTCCCGGGCCCACCGCGCCCAGGGAGTTCGTGGCGCTGCGCGACGTGGACCGGACGATCCTGGAGGAGATGCGCTACACGACGGCGCACAACTTCATCGGGGACCCGATCAACGGTTACCGCCAGCCCGTGTGCATCCTGACCAGGCCCGCCGCCGAGGCCCTGCGCCGGGCCCAGCGCAAGCTGCTGCGTCAGGGATACTCGCTGAAGGTCTACGACTGCTACCGGCCCCAGCGTGCGGTGGACCACTTCGTCGCCTGGGCCAAGGACCTGGACGACCAGCGGATGAAGGCCGAGTTCTATCCCCGCGTGGACAAGGCGGACCTCTTCGCCGACGGCTACATCGCCGAGAAGTCCGGCCACAGCCGGGGCGGCACCGTGGACCTGACCATCGTCAAACTCCCCGCCCGGCCCACCCGCCCCTACCGGCCGGGGCAGGAACTGGTCCCCTGCTACTACCCGCAGGACCAGCGCTTCCCGGACAACTCCATCGACATGGGAACGGGCTACGACTGCTTCGACACCCTCTCCCACACCCTCGACCCCAGCATCACGCCCGAGCAGCGGGCCAACCGTCTCCTGCTGAAGAACACCCTGGAGGAGCAGGGCTTCGTCAACCTCCCCGAGGAGTGGTGGCACTTCACCCACAAGCCGGAGCTCTTCCCCGACACCTACTTCGACTTCCCCGTCTCCCGCAGCTCCCTGACCCCCCGGAACTGACCTCCTGCGACATGGCGGGGCCACGGCCGGCCGTGGCCCCGCCGCCATGCCCAGGACGGGCTCAGGACTTGGCGTCCACCGTCGGCCGGGGCTCGGGCTCCACGGCGACGGGCTCGGGTTCGGGCTCGGGATCCTCGCCGTTCAGGACCCGCCGGACGCGGTCCTGGTCCAGGACGCCCTCCCAGCGGGCGACGACCAGGGAGGCCAGGCTGTTGCCGCAGACGTTCGTCAGGGCGCGGCACTCGGACATGAACTTGTCGATGCCGAAGATCAGCATGATCCCGGCCACCGGCACCGTCCCGACCGTCGACAGGGTCGCGGCCAGCACGATGAAGCCGGACCCGGTGACCCCCGCCGCGCCCTTGGAGGTCAGCAGCATGACGGCGAGGAGCCCGAGCTGCTGCCCCAGGGACAGGTCGGTGTCGGTGGCCTGCGCGACGAACCCGGCCGCCAGCGTCAGGTAGATCGACGTGCCGTCCAGGTTGAACGAGTACCCGGTCGGCACGGTCAGCCCCACGATCTGCCGGGGCGCGCCCAGGTTCTCCAGCTTGCGCATGAGCTGCGGCAGCACCGACTCCGACGAGGAGGTGCCCAGCACGATCAGCAGTTCGTCCCGCAGGTGGCGCAGCAGCCGGAACAGGTTGACGCGGTTGGCCATCGCGATCCCGCCCAGGACCACCACGACGAAGAACACCGACGTGCCGTAGAACAGCGCGATGAGCTTGCCCAGGCTGGTCAGGGTGGAGATGCCGTAGGTGCCGATCGTGTAGGCCATGGCCCCGAACGCGCCGACCGGGGCGGCGTACATGACGTACGACAGCACCTTGAAGATCGCGGCGCTCAGGTGGTTCACCCCGGCGATGATGGGGGCGCCGGCCGGGCCCAGCGCCTTGACGGCGATGCCGAACAGCACCGCGAAGAACAGCACCTGCAGCACGTTCCCCTCGGCGAACGCGCCGACGATGCTGGAGGGCACCAGGTCGGTGAGGAAGTGCCACCAGCTCTGGTTCTCGCCCTCCTGGATGTAGCCGGCGGCCTTCCCAGTAACCTGGATCTGCTCCGGACGGGCGTGCACGCCCGCGCCGGGCCGGAAGACGTTCACCGCGACCAGGCCGAGCACCAGCGCCACCGTGGTGACGACCTCGAAGTAGACCAGCGCCTTGAGGCCCACCCGGCCGACCCCGCGCAGGTCGGCGACCCCGGCGATGCCGGAGACCACGGTCAGGAAGATGACCGGCGGGATCAGCATCTTGATCGCGTTCACGAACGTGGTGCCCAGCGGCTCCAGCCCGGAGCCGACCGACGGCCAGAAGTGGCCCACGGCGATGCCCAGGGCGATGGCGACGAGCACCCACGCGTACAACTGCCGGTACCAGGGAGCGCGCTTGCGCCCGCTGCGGACCTCCATGTGCGTCTGCCTCCGTGAGGTGGACGGAGCCGAGGGGCTCCACGGGAACGACAGCGTCAGCGTGATGGCGGCCACAACGGGCGTCACGATTGCGTACATAACGTTCACGGCCGGCCGGGCGTCCGGTCGATGACACACCCGCCGGGAGGTGACACTGAGTCATGCTCGTCCGTCTGCGCAGGTTGCGCCTGGCCACCCGGATCTTCCTGGCCCAGGTGGCGGTCATCGGACTGGTGCTGGTCATGGGAACGGCCCTCGCGCTGCGCCAGGCCCACGTCGAGGGGCGGGACCAGGCCCGGCAGCGGGTCGTGGACATCGCCCTGACCCTGTCCGCCTCCCCCGAGGTGGCCGCCGCGCTGACCGGTCCCGACCCGGCGCGGCGGCTCCAGCCGCTGGCCGAGGACGTCCGGCGCGCGACCGGGGTGGACTGGGTGGTGGTGATGGGCCCCGACCGGGTGCGGTACTCCCATCCCGATCCCCGGCAGATCGGCCGCACGTTCCTCGGCCATGTCGACGAGGCGTTGCGGGGGCGGGTGCTGACCGAGACCTACACCGGCACGCTGGGGCCGTCGCTGCGGGCCGTGGTGCCGGTGTTCTCCCGGGGCCGGGTCGTCGGGATGGTCGGCATCGGCATCACCACGACCCGGGTCGGGGAGGAGCTGCGCCGCCGGGTCCCGAGCATCGTGCTGGTGGCGCTGGCCGGGTTCGGGGCGGCGGCGGTGGGGGCGCTGCTGGTCAGCCGGCGGCTGCGGCGGCAGACCCTCGGCCTGGAGCCCGCCGAGATCACCCGCATGTACGAGCACCACGACGCGGTGCTGCACTCGGTCCGCGAGGGCGTCGTGGTGTTCGACTCCCAGCGCCGCCCGGTGCTGGTCAACGACGAGGCCGTACGCCTGCTGGGGCTGCCGTCGCCCGCGGCCGAGCTGCCGGAGGCGCTGCGCGAGCTGCTGGACGGCCGGCCCGCCGTCAGCGACGAGGTCTACCTGGCCGACGACCGGATCCTGGTGGTCAACCAGCTCCCCGCCGTCCGCGACGGCCGCACCCTCGGCGCGGTCGCCACGCTGCGGGACCACACCGAGCTGGAGGCGCTGTCCGGGGAGCTGAACTCGGTGCGGGGGCTGGCCGAGGCGCTGCGCGCCCAGGCCCACGAGGCGGCCAACAAGCTGCACACGGTGATCACGATGGTGGAGCTGGGGCGGGCCGAGGAGGCGGTCGCGTTCGCCACCGCCGAGCTGGCCACCGCGCAGGAGCTCACCGACCGCCTGCTGGCCGCGGTGGACGAGCCGGTGCTGTCGGCGCTGCTGCTGGGGAAGGCGGCGCAGGCGGCACGGCACGGCGTGGAGCTGACCGTCACCGACGACACCGCCGTCACCGCGGAGACGGGCCTGCGGCCGCGCGACCTGGTGACGCTGGTCGGCAACCTGGTCGACAACGCCATCGAGGCCGCCCAGTCCGCGCCGCCCCCGCGCCGGGTCCACGTCACCGTACGGCAGGAGGACACGGCACTGGTCGTGCGCGTCGCCGACACCGGCACGGGGCTCGACCCGGACCGGCTGGCGGAGGCGTTCACCCCGGGCTGGTCCACCAAGCCCGCCGAACGCCCGCAGGGACGCGGCATCGGGCTGGGCCTGGTCCGCCAGGTCATCCGCCGGTACGACGGGGACATCGAGGTGACCCGGGATCAGGGGGCGGTGGTGACCGTGCGGCTGCCGCTGCGGGAGGCGGCGGTCCGATGATCCGGGTGCTGGTGGTCGAGGACGAGCCGCTGATCGCCGAGGCGCACCGCGCCTACGTGGAACGGGTGCCGGGCTTCACCGTCGCGGGAACGTGCGGCAGCGGCGCGCAGGCCCTGCGTTTCCTGGCCGCCCACGAGGTCGATCTGGTGCTGCTGGACTTCTACCTGCCGGACGTCGGCGGGCTGGAGGTGTGCCGCGCCATGCGCGCCCAGGGTTGCACCGTCGACGTCATCGCCGTCACCTCCGCCCGCGACCTGGACCTGGTGCGCGCCGCCGTGGCCCAGGGCGTCGTGCAGTACCTGCTCAAGCCGTTCACGTTCGCCGCGTTCCGCGACAAGCTCCAGCAGTACGCCGAGTACCACCGCCGCCTGGCCCGCCCGACCGGCCCGCCCGCCCAGCACGACATCGACCGCGCCCTGGCCGCCCTGCGCACCCCCACCACCCCGGCGGTCCTCCCGAAGGGCCTCAGTCCCGACACCCTGGCCGAGGTCGTCGAGGCCCTGCGCGCCTCCCCCGAGGCGCTGTCGGCCGCCCAGATCGCCGAGGCCCTGGGCATCTCCCGGGTCACCGCCCGCCGCTACCTCGAACACCTCACCGCCCAGAACCTCGCCGTCCGCCGCCCCCACTACGGCGGCCCCGGCCGTCCCGAGCACCACTACCAGTGGCACCCCTCCCGCACGAGCTGACCACTCCGGCCGAGAATCGTCTTCTCGTTCAGTGGCCACCGCACCGGCGGGAGCCCGCCCGTCCAGGCCCGCCGCTCATGGACCGCCGGGGCGGCGCACGACGCCGGCTGTGAACGGCGACAGTTCTCACCCGATGTGCGTTGGAATGGTGCGCGTCCTCGAGCGAACAGTTGATTTCCGTAAATCGGAAATCTACTTTCCACTCACTGGATACGGCCTGCTCACCGGGATCCGGTGCGCGGCCGTCCCGCCCCGGCATCGCGACCAGTGATTGGAGCCCCGCCATGACCGACAGCGTCTCCGCCGGCACCGATCCCGTCCCGGGCGTCGGCCGCCGGCAGGTGCTCGGCGCCGCCGCGCTCGGCGGCCTGGGCCTCGCGCTCGGCCCCGGCAGGGCGCGGGCCGCGACGCGTCCGGCCACCGCGACCGTGACCGAGCAGCGCGCCCGCGCCGTCGTCGTCGGCACCGGCTTCGGCGGCGGCGTGACCGCCCTGCGGCTGGCCCAGGCCGGCGTGCAGACGCTGGTCCTGGAGCGCGGCAGGCGGTGGCCGACCGGCCCCAACGCCGACACGTTCTGCCGCATGGCCAACGTCGACCAGCGGTCCACCTGGCTGAGCGAACGCAGCGGCATCCCCGGCGTCCCGGGCACCTGGGAGCCCTACACGGGAGTGCTGGAGGCCGTGCAGGGCGACGGCATGCTCATCCAGTGCGGCGCCGCGGTCGGCGGCGGATCACTGATGTACCACGGCATGACCCTGCAGCCGACCAGGGACGCCTTCGCCCGGTCCATGCCGATGATGGCGGACCACTACGACGCCCTGAACCGCTACCACTACCCCACCGTCGCCCGGTGGCTGAGGATCACCACGATCCCCGACGACGTGCTGGCCGCCGACCCGTACCGGTCGTCCCGGCTGTTCCTGGACGCCGCGCCGGACGCGGGCCTGGAGACGTTCCGGGTCCCGCTGCCCATCGACTGGAGCTTCGTCCGGGGCGAGCTGGCGGGCCGGTACGCGCCCACCTACATCACCAGTGACCTGTCCTTCGGCGTCAACAACGGCGGCAAGCACACGATCGACGTCACCTACCTGGCCGCCGCCGAGGCCACCGGCCGGGTCAGGGTGGAGCCCCTGCACGTGGTCCGCGACGTCCAGCTCGACCGGCTCCGGCGCTGGGTGCTGCACGTCGACCGCATCGACACCGGCGGCGACGTCCTGGAGAGGAAGAGGATCGTCGCCGACGCCGTCTTCCTGGCCGCGGGTTCCGCCGGCACCACCCGGCTCCTGGTCAAGGCCAGGGCCAAGCGGCTGGTGCCCGACCTGCCCGACGCCGTGGGCACCCGGTGGGGCAACAACGGCGACCGGATCTACGCCTGGGTCGGCATGAACGACGACCCAGGGCGTCCCCAGGGCGGCCCGGCCTGCGTCGGCGGCCGCGAGTCCGGCGCCTCGATCCCGTACACGATCATCCACGCCGGATCGCCCATGCTGCCGCCCGACGGCACCCGGATGATGACCATGGTCGGCTTCGGCGTCGTCGAGCCCACCGGCACCTGGGCCTACGACTCGGCCGCCGACGACGCCAGGCTGACCTGGGATCCCGCAGGCGACGCCGAGCTGCAGACGCTGATCCGCAACCGGATGAACGAGTTCGTCCGGGTCGGCGGCGGAATGATGATCGACCGGGACGCCCAGGCCACCTCGACCTGGCACCCCCTGGGCGGGGTCCCCGTCGGCGGCGCGGTGGACCACTTCGGCCGCGTGCTGGGCCACCGCGGCCTGTACGTCCTGGACGGCGCCCGCATCCCGGGCTCCACCGGCGCCTGCAACCCGTCCATGACGATCGCCGCCCTGGCCGAGCACAGCATGGCCGCCATCGTCCGCCAGGACGTCGGCCGGGTCTTCTGAGAACGCCCCGCCGCCCGCAACGCCGGCGGGCCCGGCACGCACGGCTCTGAGAGCGGGGGCCGTGCCGGACCCGCCGGGACTGCCGTCGGAGCGTTACAAGCCCTCACCGTTCCCGGCGACGGCCCGCGACCGGACGTCGCGGTAGAGGGACAGCATGAGATCGCTCTGCCGGCGCGGATGCAGGTCCACGGCGCGACGGCGGGCGGCGGCCCCCCGCGCGCGGGCCGCGTCGGGGTCGAGCAGCAGTTCCGCGATCGCCGCGCCCATGTCGGCGGAGGTGGGCGAGGTGAGGATCATGTCATCCCGCAGCGGGCTCGCCTTGTGCAGGGCCTCGTCGACCACCACGGACGGCACTCCCGCAAGGGAGGCCTCGTGCAGGACCAGCGCCTGGGTGTCGGTGAGCGAGGGGAAACCGAACACCTGGGCGGTCGCGTAGGCGGCGCCGACCACCGAGGGCGGCTGCTGTCCGGTGGTGACCGTACGGTGCGCGACGCCGGCGTTCGCGAGCACCCGGCGCAGCCAGCGCCGCTTGTAGAGGGCGCCGACCAGGACCAGCCACGCGTCCGGGACGCTCTTCAGGACGTCGCCGAACGCCTGCGCGAGCAGATCGACCCCCTTCTCGGGGGTGACCCGGCCGACGAACAGGACCATGGGCGCGCGCGGGGGGATCGCCCACCGGGCGCGGAACTCCTCGTCGGCGCCGGGGGGCACCTGGACGGGGGCCACGCCGTTGGGCGCCACGACCACCCGGGGGTGCCGCGCCAGCCAGGCGTTCCTGTTCAGGATCGCCTCGGTGGGCACCACGAGCGCGTCGGCGGCGCCGTACAGGAGCGTGTTGGCGGCGTCGATGACCTCCTCGCGCCGTTCGGCGCGCGGGCGCTCCACGCCCAGGCGCCGCGCGTACGCGCGCAGCATCAGGCGCAGCGCGCAGGTGGGGACCCGGTAGGCGTCGGCATAGGCGTGCAGGTCCGTGTGGTAGGTGGCGACCATCGGCAGGCCGAGCCGGCGTGCCGCCAGCGTCCCCAGGAGACCGACCGTGCCGGGGGTGTGCACGTGGATCAGTGCCGGGGACCAGTCGGCGATCCTCGCCACATGGCGCAGCCGCGGCGGGCACAGCCGCATCTCGGCGACCCCCGCCGGGATCGACCGGAGGGCGAGCCCGACCTCGCCGGGGCTCTGGGACCGGTGGCCGGGCGCGACCAGCAGGCCCGGATGCCCGGCGGCGTGCAGTTCGGGGATCAGAGTCCGCAGCGAGGTCACGACGCCGTTCCTGTGCGGCAGGAACGTGTCACTGAAGTGCGCCACCCGCATGGGAGCGCCTGCTCCGGCACTGGTCATCTTCAACTCCGCAGCTTGACGCGACATCGGCGGCCGCCCTGCCCGGACGGGCGTCCGCCCGGGCGACCCGGACCAACGCCCACGGATCAGAAAGGCCCCGATCACAGGCGAAGCGGCACTCACTCACGCGAGTGCCGCCAGGAGAGCTTTATCACCTCCGGGCCGTCCTCGCCCGTTCCCCGGCGATCTGGGACAGCCGCGGACCCGCCGCCGCCCGGGACGGTGGCCGCAGGACCGGCCGGAACGCCGGCCGGCGTTCGGCGATGTCGCCGAGTCGCCGACCCCGCGCCATGCAGGTCTGCCGACGCGGACAGCGCATCCGGGCCGGAGCCGGCTCGGTGTCGTGACGGGCGAACATGGCGATGATCGCGTGGGACCGGATCGTCGGGACTAGAGTGAACGCCGCCCGGTGCCGGCGATGAGGGAGGCGTCTGCGATGACCGACCAGGAGCGGGATCACGGCCCGCAGCCCGTGATCGACACCAGCAAGCCGCATTCGGCGCGGGTGTGGAACTACTGGCTGGGCGGCAAGGACAACTACCCGATCGACCGGCAGGTCGGCGACCAGGTCCGCGCGGTGTACCCGGGGATCGTGGACGTGGCCCGGCACTCGCGGGCCTTCCTGGGCCGGGCGGTCCGCCACCTGGCCGGCGAGGCGGGGATCGACCAGTTCCTGGACCTGGGCACCGGCCTGCCCACGGTCGACAACACCCACGAGGTCGCCCAGCGCGTCAACCCGTCCTGCAAGATCGTGTACGTCGACAACGACCCCCTGGTGCTGGTGCACGCCCGCGCCCTGCTGACCAGCACCCCGGAGGGGGTGTGCGAGTACGTCGACGCCGACGTCCGCGACCCCGGGTACGTCCTGGAGCAGGCGGCCCGCACGCTGGACTTCACCCGGCCGATCGCGCTGATGATGCTGGGCATCCTGGGCAACGTGTGGGACGACGCCGAGGCCGCACAGATCCGCGACCACCTGGTGGCGGCGCTGCCCTCGGGCAGCTACCTGGTCCTGGAGGACGGCACCAACGCCGTCGACCCCGAGGCCGCCGCCCAGGCCGAGCAGACCCGCGCCGAGGCGGGCGACCCCTACAGGCTGCGCACCCCCGAACAGATCGCCGCCTTCTTCGACGGCCTCGAACTCATCGAACCGGGCGTGGTGTCGGTGTCCCGGTGGCGCCCCGAACCCACCCCCTGGGGCCTCCCGGAAGAGGTCACCGCCTACTGCGGCGTCGCCCGCAAACCCTGACACGCCACGAGGCGCACCACGCGGCCCACGCCCTCCGCATCCCCGCCCGCGCCTGCACCAGCCCACCTCCCCCTCGACGACGACCTGCCGCCATCGCGGGTGAAGCCGATCAACTCCCACACCCCGGACCCGGCCCGGCGTGTCACCCGACCCGGCGAACGTCCATGGACACCGCACTAGGGACTCGTGCCCGGGCTGATGGAGAGCAGGGCCTTGCCGTCCTTGATCGACACGAGCCTGACCTCCACCGAGGGGTTGTCACGGAAGCCGAAGCTGCTGCCGCCGCCCGGGGAGAGCACCTGCTCGGCGCCCCCGCCGTGCGGATACTCGACGTGGTAGGTCAGGCTGTTCTCGTCCACGGACACGACCGAGAACCCCGGGTAGTAGAACTTCTTCCTGTCCAGCTCGATGTCGACCGGCCTGGTCACTTCGAGGAGGCAGTCTCCGTCGAAGCAGTCCTCGGTCTCCGTGGTGGGCGTGCGCGTGGGGGACGGCGGGACGCTGGGGGGCGCACTGGTGGGGGACGCGGGCGCGGCGGGCTTTGAGGGAGCCGGCCCGGCCTCCTGCGCCGGGGATCCGCAGGAGGTCAGGGCCGGCACGAGCACGGGGACGAGGGCGGCGAGGAATCGGCGCATGGTCTTCTTTCTCCGTCTTCCGTTCGGGGCGCGGCGTCGAAGCAAGGACTACCGGATCGGCTCTGGGAGGGGTCCCGTTTCCGCGCCCGCACAATGGCGTGCACGGCGGCCCGCCGGCGCCGTCATCCGATCACCGCCCGGAAAGCCGCGGCAATGGCCGGATCCGGCATCGCTCGAAGCACCCGATTACCGTACAGAACCGGATGGGAACGCTTAGAATACGGTATTCGCACCCTCCGCCCGCGTCGTCCTTCCGTCCGCCGCCGTTCCCGGCATGCGACGGGAACGGCGCCGGGGAGCACCGTGCCGGCGAAACGTCGGGAGGCGTGAGTTGGACCAGACGGCCGATCCGTTTCCCACCATGGGAGAACTGACGCATCGGCTCTCCGGATATCGGCTCGTGAAACAGATCTCCGAGACGCCGATGAGCTCGGTGTACCTCGCCGAGGAAGTCCATCTGGGCCGCCGGGTCGTGCTGAAGGTGCTCAGCCGCCGGCTCGCCGAGGACCGGGGATTCCGCGAGCGTTTCAAGCGCGAGGCGGTGGCCGCCGCGCGGCTGGACCATCCCAACATCGTGCCGGTGTACTCCACCGGTGAGGTCGACGGCCGGCTCTACCTGGTGCTCAGATACGTCAAGGGGGCGGATCTCAGCAAGCTCCTGCAGACCGAGCCCCGGGGCCTGGACCTGGCCCGGACGTCGCACATCCTGACCCAGGTCGCCGCGGCGCTGGACGCCGCCCACGAGGCCGGCATCGTCCACCGGGACGTCAAACCCGGCAACATCCTGATCGACCACGACACCGGCCACGCCTACCTGTCCGACTTCGGCATCGCGAAGGTGGCGTCGGCCGATCCGGTCACCAACACCGGGCAGTTCCTCGGGACGTCCAACTACGCCGCGCCCGAGCAGATCCTCGGACACCAGGTCGACCGCAGGACCGACGTGTACGCGCTGGGCTGCGTCGTCCACGAGTGCCTGACCGGGACCCCGCCCTTCCGCCACGGCGAGACGGCGCCCGTGCTGTGGGGGCACCTCCACCACCCCCCGCCCCCCGTCACCGCACGGCGTCCCGAGCTGGGCCCCGGCATCGACGCCGTGGTGGCCCGGGCGCTGGCCAAGAACCCCGCGGACCGGTACCCCACATGCGGGCAGTTCGCCGCCGCACTGGCGGCCCTGGATCCCGGCGGCCGGCACGGCACGACCCGGGAGGACCTCCCGGCCGGCTCTTCCGGCGGCCTCACCACGCTCCCCCCGCCTCCGCGCGGGCTCGCCGGCAGGTGGTCCCGGTCCATCCGCAGGCATCGGATCCCCGTGGCGGCCGCCGTGGCCGCCGTCCTCCTGCTGACCACCGCGGCGCTCGGCCTCGCACGGGCCCGGAACGACGGTGGATCCGGACCCTCCCTGGCGGACCGCGTCCCGGCGGCCCTGCGCCACAACTGCGCGCCGGAGACCCGCACCGTGCCGGCGGGCGCTTCGCACTCGTGGCGCTGCCGTACGGGGACCGGCCAGAGCGTCCGGTTCGACTTCTTCGACACCCAGGACCGGCTGGGCCAGGCGTACGACCGTGTCGTGCGGGAGTCCGGCGTGGCCCGCGGGCAGGGCGACTGTTCCGTCGCCACGGGCGCCGAACACCGCTATCCGGCCGCCGGCGCGCCCGCCGGCCGCCTGCTCTGTTTCACCAAGGGCTCGACCACGTCCCTGGTCTGGACCGACGACAGGGCGCGCACCCTGGCCCGTGCCGACGGCATCGGCGATCTCGCGCTGATGCGGGCGTGGAACTCGTGGACCGCGGCCCCGGCGTTCCCGACCAGGGAGGAACAGGCGCTGATCGCCCTGGCCGGCCAGGAGCCGGCCGACTGCAGGCGTGTGCCGCCGGGAGGACTCGACGAGTTCCACGACGTGGTCGCGGCGGTGGACTGCTCGGTGGCCGAGACCGGGGCCGCCCGCGCCGCGTACTACCGTTTCGCCGGCCCGGAGGGCCTGCAACGCAGCTTCCACGGGCAGGTCGGCAAGGCCAGGGCCCCGTGGAACGACGACTGTCCCGACGCCGACGTCCCGGGCTTCCTGGGGGTCTCGAACTGGACCTACCGCCAGCGGCACGCCGGTCACGTCTTCTGCCGCCCGGGCGCCCGGGGCCAGTTCGTCGTCGAATGGACCGCCGAGCCCCTGCTGTTCATGGGACGCGCCACGGGCGCCTCGGCGGCGGAGCTTTCCGAATGGTGGCAATTCGAAGCCCCGCCGGCGTTCAGCGAACTGGTCAAGGGGCTCAACGCGCACGCCGTTCCGGCGTATCCCACCCCGGCGGAGAAGGCGCTCCTCGACCGCATACCGCCCGCCGCCCGGGTCGACTGCCTGCGCCCGGGCCGGGAACAACTCCAGAACGACCTGGACGGCGCCCAGGCCACCGCGATCGCATGCGATCCCGTGGACAGCGCGGCGTACATCGTCTACTACCGGTTCCCCGACGCCCAGGCGATGCGGAGGAACTACGAGCGCATCGCGGACGGCGCTCCCAAGAGGGACTGCACCGAGTCGCCGGACACGTTCTCGGGCGAGGCGCCGTACTCGATCGCCGGCAGTCCCGTCGGCCGGCTGTGGTGCGGCACCGACGATGACGACGACCGCTTTCTCACCTGGACCCACGATCGCCTGAACATCCAGGTGATGGCGTTCGACGTCGACGAGCCCGAGGAACTGCTCGGGTGGCTGCCGAACGCGGGACCCAGGTGAGAACGGGACGCGGGTGAGCCGATGAAGCAGCACGCGCCGCAGGTCCGCTACCTGCCTCCCACGATGCGGAGCCTTGCGACCGACGTCCCGCCGTCCCCCGCGGGGACCCTGTTCATGCTGGCCGCCACCGGAGGCATCGCCGTGCCTCCGCGCAGGGACTTCGCCGTGCTGTTCGGCCGCAACGAGCCCGAGGTCCATGTCTGCGTCGGCGCGGGCGATCCGCACGTCAGCAGGCGCCATGGCCGGCTGCTCTGCGACGGCTCCGGCTGGTGGATCCGCAACGAGGGCCGGCTGCCGATCCGGATGCCCCACTCGACGCTGCTGCTGTCGGGCGAGGAGATGCCGCTCAACCCGGGGTACAGCCCGCTGTTCATCCGCAGCTCGCCGCGCCGGGAACATCTGCTGGAGGTGCGGATCGTCGGCACCGCGCCCCCCGGGCCGGTCGCCCGTCCCGATGATCCGACGCTGCCCCGCCGGCCCTGGACGCTGAGCGACACCGAACGGCTGGTCCTCACCGCACTCGCCCAACGCTATCTGCGGCAGGAGGCGTATCCCCAGCCCCAGTCCTGGAGACAGGTCGCCGAGGAGCTGAACGAGCTGACCGGCCGTCAGGAGTGGAACCCGCACCGCGCCGCCAACGTGGTCGGCGAAGTCCGCAGCCGCCTGTCGGCCGCCGGTGTCAGAGGCCTGACCCGCGACGAGGTGGGGGAGCCGGTCGGCAACGCCCTGAACGACCGCCTGATCCGCGAACTCCTGGAGACCACGACCCTGGTCCCTCCGGATCTGCGGCTCCTCGGGGACCCCGGCGACTGACACCGCCGCCCGCGGCCGGATCCAGGAGCGCGCGGGACGGGTCACCGGCAGCCGCCCGGCGGATGGCCACCGCCGGCAGGGCGGCACGACGCTCCGGAGACCGGAAGACCATGATCACCAAACTACCGGGCCGGCTCCGGGAGGGGTCCCGAGCCCGCTCCTTCACGATGGCGTGCATGGCAGCTCCCGAGCCTCGGACGCCCGCACGCGTCCCCACGGCGATCAGATGCGCGGTCGCGTTGCTGTGGCTGCACACCGCCTTTCTTGCATTCGGCACGTTCGCGTTGTTCACGGAGGCGTCGGCCATGCGCGAGCACGGCTCGCCCGATGCGGGCGCGCTGCTGATCGGGGGGGTGATGGGCGTCGGGCTGACCTGCGGCCTGGCCCTCAGCGCCGTCCAGGTCATGCGCGCCGTGCCGTGGGCCCGCTACCTGACGCTCGCGCTGGAATCATTCTTCCTGTTCGGCGCGCTGGTCCAGTTCGCCGTTCTGCTGACGGCGCCGGATCTCGTCGGCGGTGCCGTCGCCATCGCCCACATCACCGTCATCGGGACCGTCATCTGGCTGGTCGGAAAGTCGCGAGAATGGTTCGGATCCAGCGGCGCACAGAACGGCTGATTCCCGTGCGGTCCCGACGCCGCCCGCACAAAGCGAGGACAAGAGCCACGGATATGGCAACGGCCACCAGCCGCGCCGACGCATAATCCGCCACCCGGACGGAAGACCGTTCGACCACGGCGGAGAGAACGGCGACAGTGCCGAGCCGGGCGACGAGCCCACCGCAGGTGAGGTGCGTCAGCGGACGCTCGGGGTCACGAGGGCCCGGCCGCCCCGGGTGGGCACCGCGATGGAGCCCTGCGCCACGGCGCACAGGGTCTCAATGCCCTCGCCGTCCACCGTGGACACGTCGCAGCGGCAGATGACGCGGGTGCGTCCGGCGCGGACGACGGACGCGTGCGCGCGCAGCGTCGCGCCGACGGCGGGCCGCAGGTAGTCGATGGTGAATCCGGCGGTGATCAGATCGCTGCCCACCATCGTGCCCGCGGCGAAGGTCAGCGTGTTGTCGGCGGCATAGGCCAGGACGCCGCCGTGCACCAGGCCGTTCTGCTGGCGCAGCTCGTCCCGGATGTCCAGCTCCAGCGTCGCCGCTCCGTCGCCGAAGGCCACCAGCCGCGCCCCCAGCAGCCGGCTGAACGGCTGCGCCGCCAGCACCCGCCGCGCGAGGTCCAGGTCGACCGTCATGCCGATCTCCTCACTTCACTAGTGAACTGACACTGCCGTCCGGCGCCGTCCTCTGTCAAGATCGGCGCATGCCCGAGCCCGACGAGCGCCTGTACTTCCTGCTGCAACGCGCCGCGCACCAACTGCGCCTGGCGGCCGACCGGCGCTGCCTGGCCGCCGCCGGGATCACCACGGCGCAACTGGGCGCGCTGTTCGCCGTCCACGACCACCCCGGCATCACCCAGCAGCAGCTCGCCCGCACCCTGGGCCTGCGCGAGTCGGCCGTCACCTCACTCGTCACCCGCCTGGCCGCCGCCGACCTCGTCACCCGGCGGCCGCACCCGAACGAGCACCGCGCCACGGCACTGCACCTGACCGATCACGGCGTCGCCGCACTCGACGCCGCACGCCCCGAGATCGACCGCTTCAACGCCGAACTACGCGCCAGGCTCGGCGACACCACCTTCACCCAGACCGCCGCCGCACTGAGCAAGCTCACCCACGATGCCTCCGAGAGCACACCCGGCCCATGACCCGCCCGCTGTTCCGCGTCCGCCGAGACCAGGCCGCTTTCCTCCAGGAGCCTCATCCGGCCGGCCCGCGTACTCCCGCGGACCGGCCGGCGGACGTTTCCCGTCCGGCTGGGAGAACGCCCGCCGCGCCGGCGGGTCCGACGCGGCGGGCGTTCCCTTCGGAACTGATCAGACCGAGCAGAGCGACGGCTTGTTGATGATGCGGTAGACGCAGTCGGCGTACTCCATCAGACGCAGCACGGCCTCGCGGTTGCGGGAGGTCTCCCGGCCGATCACCTCGTCCGGCGGGTAGAAGCCGGGACTGCTGGTGCGCGGATACATCTCGAACGTGTAGTTGAAGATCTTGTAGACGCCCCACATCCAGTCGTTGATCGTTCCGTCGGTGATGTAGAGGTCACTGGCCTGCTCGGCCGTGTAGCCGTTGGTCGAGGCCATGTTCTGACCCAGCGCGGCGTGCGCGTTGCGGTCGTCCTGGGTCAGCCCCGGCCCGGTGTCGGCGTAGGTGTAGCCGTACGGCCACAGGATCAGCTCGCTGTAGGTGTGGAAGTCGATGGCCGCCCTGATCTGCTGGCGTCCGCCGACCACCCGGCTGCGCACGAAGTCGGCCACCACCCGGACCTCGGGCGCCGACTCGGCGGACGGGCCGCGGTAGGTGGAGCTGGACGGGCTGCCCGAGGAGCCGCCGCAGCATCCCCAGTTGTAGGCCCAGTTGCGGTTCAGGTCCGTGCCCACGTAACTGGACCCCGGGTTCGGCTGCCGGTTCTTGCGCCAGGAGCGGTAGGCGCCCGTCGCGATGTCGTACTCGCCGCCGTCGGGGTTGAGGTCCGGCAGGATCCAGATCTCCCGGGTGTTGACCAGGTTGGTGATGCGCGAGTCCGTGCCGTACCTGTCGGTCAGCTCGTTGAGCAGGTAGACCGCCATCTCGACGGTCAGGTGCTCACGGGCGTGCTGGTGGTGGGTGAACAGCACCTCGGGCTCGGCCTCGTCGCTGCCCGGATTGTCGCTGATCTTGACGGCCATGATGTCGCGGCCCTCGTAGGACCGGCCGATCACGGACTTGCGGACGATGGCGGAGTGGTCGGCGGCCACCCGGTTCACCACCGCGGTCAGCTCGGCGAAGTCGTGGTAGCCAGAGTCGGCGGGCGGGAAGCCCAGGGTGGTGAGCTCCTCCTCGTGGGCGTGCTCGGCGGGCAGCGGGGTGACGGTGAAACCGAGCCGGCGCACGGCCGCCGCCTCGCGCTCGGTGGCGGTGATGACGACGTGCCGGCCGTGGGCCTCGTCGATCGCCGCGCCGGTACGGGCGATCCGGGTGCGGTCGGCGGCGCTCCGCAGGCCCGTGACGTCGTACGCGTGCGTGTCCTGTGGTTCGGGCGCTCGGGCGGCCGACTGGGCCGAGGCGCCGGTGCCGGCGAGCACGCCGGCGATCAGCAGCGCGCACAGGCCGAGCACGACGGGCAGGGATCTCCTTCGCAATGCAGCCTCCAACGGCGGGGGGTGACCGTGGGACGGCGCAAGCGTAAATTCGGGCAGATAGCATGTAAAGCTTAAGTATTAAGAGAATAGAAAATACAGGGCGATTCACCCTCCGGTCGTACGGGAAAAGACGGCACGGGCTCGTCGCACGCCCAGGTCACACGTCCCGTCCCCGCCCGTGGAGGGACGGGACCGTCACGTCGACGAGCAGGCAGAACGGGCGCCGAAAAGGTTCGCTCCGCGTTTCAGAAAGAGGCGATCGACGAACGGGACCCTCTCAGGGAACGGACGCTGATCATGAAGGACGAGGGTCACGACCGGGACATGGCCGAGCGCATCATCGACCAGACGCTGGCGTTCCTGGCCGCCTGCACCCAGAATCCCGGCGCGAAGCTCGCCCCCTCCAACATCGTTGACCCCGGCCGGCACGCGTTCATCCCGCACACCAGGGGGCGTACGCGGAGTTCTGTGAGCGCGTGGCCGGACGGTTCGTCCACCACCTGCCGGTCATGAACGACGACATCCGCTCCGGTAACGCGCTCACCCGCACCAAGGAGGCGCTCACCCACGCCGACGACACCGCCGCCCGCGACCCGGAGTTCGCACGCGACGTCCAAGCCCGCGCCGCAGCCTTACCGAACGGCGCAACGCCAAGCTCGCCGAACTCCGCGAACTGGAAGCCGCCCAGATGCCCATTGAGACGGGATCGGACGGTCCGCCCGGTACGGGGACCAGGCCACGGACGGGCCGCGACCCCGCAGCCGCTCGATGGTGCCCCCAACGGGATTCGAACCCGTGCTACCGCCTTGAAAGGGCGGCGTCCTAGGCCGCTAGACGATGGGGGCGGCTGGCGTACGCCTGCCGCCAGCATAGGGGAAACGGGGGCGGGACGCCTATTCGGGGGCGTTGGTGCCCGTCAGGGGCGGGCGGGCGAGGAGGTGGGCGGGGGCGTCGTCGCCGGTGGGGTGGTGGGGGTCGGGGTTTGCGTGGGTGGACGGGTGGGCCATTCGGTGGGGTCCAGGGACGGCCACTGGGTGGGGGTGGGGGCCGTGGCGCCGGTGGGGGCGGGCGGGGTGATCGTGCGGTTGGGGTCGGGTTCCAGGTGGCGTTCGATCAGGGCGGAGGTGAGGCCGAGGCCGCCGAGGCGGAGGTCGTCCCAGCCCTGGAGGCGCTTGGTGGCGCGGTTGAAGTAGAGGACGGACAGTTCGATGGGGGTGGGCTCCTCGTTCTCCAGGCCGCGCAGGCCGGCGCCGCCGGTGGAGCCCTGGACGAAGAGGCGGGTGCCGGTGGGCAGCAGCTTGGTGCTGCGCCGGTGGGTGTGGCCGGACAGGATGAGGGGGGTGCTGCCGCTGAACGCCTCGGCCTGGTTGGGGTCGTGCACGGCCACCAGGTCGGGGGCGGGGCCGGCGGCGCGGAGCGAGGTGGCCTGCTGGGCGCCCAGGACCTTCAGCTGTGCGGCGGTGACGTTGTCGTCGCGGGTGGTCTTGTCGGGGGTGAAGCGGGGGTCGCCCACGCCGTAGATGCGCAGGCCCGCGATCTCGCGGGTCTCGTTGTCGAGGACGATGGCGTTCTTCTGGTCGGCGACCGACTCCTGGGTGTCGTCGGAGTCGTGGTTGCCCCGGACGAAGACGTACGGGATCTCCAGGTCCTCGATGCCCTCGACGAAGCGGTCCTCGGGGCTGCTGCCGTGGTCGGTCAGGTCGCCGGTGTCGATGATCAGGTCGGCCTGGAACTGGGTGCTGACGGAACGGATGACGTCCCAGGCCGCCGGGTTCAGGTGGATGTCGGAGACGTGGACGACGCGCAGCGTGGAGGGGTCGGGCTCGTAGGTGGGCAGCGTCGAGGTCGCGGCGTACAGGCGGGAGACGTTGCCGACCAGGCGGGCGAGCTGGGCGCGGTAGTGGGAGAAGCGCTCGACGATGTTCTCCACGTCGCCGACGACCTGGGGGGCGTTGGCGAGCAGGCCGGTGTAGCGCGGCTCGCTGATGGACTGGGGGTTGAACGTCCCGTACGCCAGCAGGCAGATGGCGACCAGCCCGCCCGCGCCGGCGCCCATGGACAGCAGCGCCCGGCGCCAGGAGCGGAACACCAGCAGCCCGGCCAGGAAGGCGAAGACCATGGCGAACACGGCGGCGCGGACGATCAGCACGACGACGCCGTGGCGGACCTCGTCGTCGACGGTCTCGGCGAGCCGGTCCAGCTCGCCGTCCTGCTCGATGAGCCTGCGGGCCGGTTCGGCGTGCAGCTCGGCGATCTGGGCGTTCAGCCGGACCGGGCCCCAGTGGCTGTCGAGCTGCAGCGAGCCCAGCGGCGGGATCTGGACGGTGGTGCCGCCGTTCCAGGACGGGCGGATGGACAGCGACACGTCGGCGGGCCCGACGGGGGTCTCCACCCGGCCGCCGAGGAGCATGCCGATCATGCCGCCGGCGAGCCCGACCACGACGACCGCCGCCACGCGGGAGGCGCGGCGCCGCCGCACCCGTGCGGTCCAGGCGCGCACCGCCCGGATCCGGCCGCCCCGCGTCGCGGGCCCGGCGGAACCGGTCTCCGCGGGGCCGTCCTCCGCGGCACCGGGCTCCGCGGGGCCGGACTCGGCGGCGGGTGGTTCGGGCGGTGCTGCGGGGTCGGCGGCGGTCGGGGGGGACTGGCGTCGGCGGAACCGCCCGAGGAGCACGTCGCCTCCTTTCCTCGTCCTCGACAATGGTGCCGTGATCGAGCTGTCGCGCGAGGAGTTCGAGGAGCTCGTCTCCGAGGCCCTCGACACCGTCCCGCCCGAGCTGACCGAGCTCATGGACAACGTCGTCGTCCTGGTGGAGGACGACGCGCCCGAACCCGGTCTGCTCGGTCTCTACCACGGCGTACCGCTCACCGAGCGCGGCGATTGGTACGCAGGCGTCCTGCCCGACCACATCTCGATCTACCGTAAGGAGATCCTGGCGATCTGCGATTCGGTCGACGATGTGGTCGAAGAGGTACGAATCACTGTCGTGCACGAGATCGCCCACCACTTCGGCATCTCCGACGAGTGGCTGCACCGGCACGGTTACTGAGTCCTCCCGCCATCCCGTCCTGTCCCCGGCGCGACCCGTTCCACCAATTGGGCACAGAAGGTCACATCAATGCGACGGAGCGTGAGTTAATAGGGAGGGAGCACGCCCATCCTGCGGGCGGACACGGACTGGAGATGTCTTGGCGGAAAGGCAGAGCGGCAGGCACCGCCGTCCGCGCGAGCGCCAGGCGACCTATCGTGAGGTCTTCGCCATCGGCGAGTTCCGCGCGCTGTGGCTGGCCCAGGCGCTGTCGTACGTCGGCGACCAGCTCGCCCAGGTGGCGCTGGCCGTCCTGGTCTACCACCGCACCGGCTCCCCGCTGCTCACCGCCGTCACCTACGCGCTGACCTACCTGCCGCCGATCGTGGGCGGCCCGATCCTGTCGGGGCTGGCCGACCTGTTCCCCCGGCGCAGCGTGATGGTGGTCTGCGACGTGCTGCGGGCGTGCCTGGTGGCGCTGATGGCCCTGCAGGCCATGCCGTTCCCGGTGCTGTGCGCGCTGGTGTTCCTGACCGTGCTGCTGGGCGCGCCGTTCACCGCGGCGCGGGCGGCGCTGCTGCCCGACGTGCTGGACGGCGACAGGTACGTGGCCGGGACGGCGATCAACAACATCACCCACCAGACCACCCAGATGCTCGGCTTCCTGGGCGGCGGGGCGCTGGTGGCGGTGGTGGGGACGTACGAGGCCCTGGCCCTGGACGCGCTGACGTTCGCGGTGTCGGCGATCATCCTGATGGTGTGGCTGAAGCCGCGCCCGGCCCCGCGCGACGGCGAGCAGGAGCCGCTGGCGCTGTGGCGCAACACCAGGGACGGGGCGCGGCTGGTGTTCGGGGATCCGACGCTGCGGTCCCTGGTGTCGTTCGCCTGGCTGTGCGCGTTCTACGTGATCCCCGAGGGGCTGGCGGCCCCGTACGCGGCGACCTATCCGGGCAGCACGGCGGTCACGGTGGGGCTGCTGATGTCGGCCATGCCGACCGGGATGGTCGTCGGGGTGTTCGTGTTCAGCCGCTTCGTGCGCCCCTCGGACCGGATCCGGGCGATGGGCTGGATGTCGATGCTGGCGTGCGCCCCGCTGATCGGGTCGGGCATGCAGCCGCCGCTGTGGGTGGTGGTGGCGCTGTGGGGGCTGTCCGGGGTGGGCAGCGCCTACCAGCTCGCCGCCAACGCCGCGTTCGTCGCCGCCGTGCCCCCGTCCGGCCGCGGCCAGGCGTTCGGGCTGGCGCAGTCGGGGATCCTGGCGGGCCAGGGCCTGGGCATCCTGGTCGCCGGGTTCGCCGCCGAGCTGCTCGGGCCGCAGACCGTGGTGGCGCTGGCCGGGGTGGCGGGGCTGTCGGTGGCGACCCTGCTGACCCTGCTGTGGACGCCGGTGCGCGGCGAGATGATCGCCACCATCGCCGACGACATGGCGGAGGCCGAACGGGACCGGACCGCGGGCCCCCCGGCGGCGCGGGGCGGCGGCGCCCCCAAGGCGCTCGCCGAGGGCGCCCGCTGCGCCGAGCGGCCCCGCCGGTGCCCGGACGACGACGTGGTCACCGCCCTGGAGGACGACTAGGAACGCGCGGAGCCGGACTTGGTGAACGCGTCCCTGGTCTTGTTCACCACGTCCTGGACCTTGGGGTTGTCCCTGTTCTTGTCGATCAGGTCCTGGGCGATCGACACGTCGCTGCCGGCCTCGGGGATCAGCACCCAGCCCAGCACGTACAGGATGACGCCGGAGCCGCCGAAGAGGGTGAACGCCCCGAGCAGCAGCCGGATGATGTTGGCGTCGACGCCGGTGTACTCGCCGATGCCGGAGCAGACGCCGGCGAGCATCCGCCCCTCGGTGGTCCGGCGCAGCTTGCGGGAGGCCGGGGTCGCGGGCTCGGGCTTGTTCAGGTCGTGTTCCATGACTCGATCGTGCCCCGTACGGAACGCCCCGCACATCGGGGATCCGCCCGATTCGTCCCTGATCCGACCCTGGGGCCGGGGCCGTCCGGTCCCGGCCGGAGGCCGCCGAGTACCCTGACGGGCACATCCGCCATCCGGACGAAATGGGGCTTCGCATGGACGTGCTGCGTGTCGATGACCAGCTCACCGATGAGGAGCGGATGATCCGCGACACGGTCCGCACCGTCGTCGCCGAGAAGGTCCTGCCGAACGTCGGCGAGTGGTTCGAGCGGGGCGTCTTCCCGGCCCGCGAGCTGGGTCCCGAGCTGGGCAAGCTGGGGCTGCTGGGCATGCACCTGCAGGGGTACGGCTGCGCCGGGATGAGCGCGGTGGCCTACGGGGTGGCGTGCCGGGAGCTGGAGGCCGGCGACTCTGGGCTGCGCAGCTTCGTGTCCGTGCAGGGATCGCTGGCGATGGCGGCGATCCACAAGTTCGGCTCCGAGGAGCAGAAGCAGGAGTGGCTGCCGCGGATGGCGGCCGGCGAGGCGCTCGGCTGCTTCGGGCTGACCGAGCCCGACCGCGGCTCCGACCCCGGCGACATGCGCACCCACGCCCGCCGCGACGGCTCGGACTGGGTGCTGAACGGCGCCAAGATGTGGATCACCAACGGGTCCGTCGCCGATGTCGCGGTGGTGTGGGCGCGGACCGACGAGGGCATCCGGGGCTTCCTGGTGCCCGCCGGGACGCCCGGGTTCTCCGCCTCCGACATCCACAGGAAGCTGTCGCTGCGCGCGTCGGTGACCTCGGAGCTGGTGCTGGACGACGTGCGGCTCCCCGCCGATGCGGTGCTGCCCGGCGTGACCGGGTTGAAGGGCCCGCTGAGCTGCCTGTCGGAGGCGCGGTACGGGATCCTGTGGGGCACGGTCGGCGCGGGCCGGGCCTGCTACGAGGCGGCGGTGGAGTACGCCAAGACGAGGGAGCAGTTCGGCCGCCCGATCGGGGCGTTCCAGCTCACCCAGGAGAAGCTGGCGTGGATGGAGGTGGCGCTCGGCCAGGCCGGGCTGACCGCCCTGCACATCGGCCGGCTCAAGGACGCCGGCAAGGTCACCCCGCAGCAGGTCTCGTTCGGCAAGCTGGCGAACGTGCGGGCGGCGCTGGACGTGGCGCGGCAGGCCCGTACCGTGCTGGGCGCGAACGGGATCACGCTGGAGTACCCGGTGATCCGGCACATGAACAACCTGGAGTCGGTGCTGACCTACGAGGGCACCCAGGAGATCCACACCCTGGTGCTGGGCCAGGCGATCACCGGGATCCCCGCCTACCGGGGCTGACCCCGGGGCGCCCGGTCGGCGCCGTCTCGATCCGGCCGGGGTCCTCCGCCCAGCGGGCCTGGCCGCCCCCGCGGAGCCGGGGACGGCCAGATCGTCCGTCACGCCTTCCCGGAAGGCCGGGGGCGGCCGGGCGACGGGTCAGCGGGACCGGCGTTCCGGGCGGTCGGAACGCTCGCGGCGGACGATGGTCTTCTTGCCCTTGATGGTGGTCCGCCGCAGCGCGTCGATCACCTCGGCGGCGGCCGACTCGGGCACCTCCACCAGGGAGAACCGGTCGGCGATCTCGATCGCGCCGATGTCGCGGCCGCGCAGGCTGGACTCGCCGGCGATGGCGCCGACCAGGTCCTGCGGGCGGACCCCGTTGCGCCGGCCGAGGCCCAGGAACAGCCGGGTCATCCCGGCGGTCGGGCCGCCGCGGCGCTCGCCGCGGCCCGGCCGGTCCTCGCGCGGACGGCGCGGGGCGACCTCGGGGATCTCCTCCTCCTCGTCCGCGGTCGCGCCGCCGGCCTCCTGGGCGAGCTTGACGGCGGCCAGCGCGACCTCCATCACGTCGAACTCGTCGGCCAGCGACTCCACCACCACCCGGTACGGGTCCAGGTCGTCGTTCAGCAGGCTCTCGCGCAGCGCGGCGCGGGTCAGCTCCAGCCGGCGGGCGCGCAGGTCGGCGACGGTGGGGATCTTCTCCACCGTGATCTTCAGGCCGGTGGCCCGTTCGATCGCCTTGAGCATCCGGTGCTCGCGGGGCTCGGCCAGGGTGAGCGCCACGCCCTCCCGCCCGGCGCGGCCGACCCGGCCGATGCGGTGCACGAACGAGTCGGGGTCGGACGGCACGTGGTAGTTGACCACGTGGGTGAGGTGCTCGACGTCGATGCCGCGGGCGGCCACGTCGGTGGCGATCAGCAGTTCGGCGGTCCCGGCGCGCAGCCGGCCCATCACCCGGTCGCGCTGGTCCTGGTTCATCCCGCCGTGCAGCGCCTCGGCCCGGTAGCCGCGGCCGTTGAGCATCTCGGTCAGCTCGTCGACCTGGTCGCGGGTGCGGCAGAACACGATCGCGGCGGCGGGGGCCTCCACGTCCAGCAGCCGGCCGAGGGCGGCGGGCTTGTGGGCGCGGTCCACCACGTAGGCGCGCTGGCGGACCAGCGGGGGCTCGCCGACCTCGCGTTCGGGCCGCTTGATCTCGATGCGGACCGGCTGCCGCAGGTGCCGCCTGGCGATCTGGTCGATGCGCGGCGGGACGGTCGCCGAGAACAGCACGGTCTGCCGCTGCTCGGGGGTCTCGGCCAGGATCGCCTCGATGTCCTCGGCGAAGCCCATGTCGAGCATCTCGTCGGCCTCGTCGAGCACGACGGTGCGCAGCTCCTCCAGGTGCAGGGCGCCCCGGTTGATCAGGTCCAGGGCCCGGCCGGGGGTGGCGACGACCACGTCGACGCCCCGCTTGAGCGCCCCGAGCTGGCGGCCGATCGGCGCGCCGCCGTACACCGGCAGCACCTGCGCGCCCATCTCGCGGCCGTAGCGGTGGAACGCCTCCGACACCTGGATGGCCAGCTCACGGGTCGGGACGAGCACCAGCGCGCACGGCGGGGCGCCCTCGGCCCCGGCCTTCTCCAGCCGGTTGAGGACCGGCAGCGCGAACGCGGCGGTCTTGCCGGTGCCGGTGGCCGCCTGGCCGAGCAGGTCGTAGCCGTCCAGCAGCGGCGGGATGGCCTCGCGCTGGATGGGGGTCGGCTCCTCGTAGCCCAGCCCGGACAGCGCCTTGAGCAGTTCGGGCCGCAGCTCCAGGTCGGCGAAGCCGGCGGCCTCGCCGGAGGTGGTGATCGTCATGGTCGGCTCCTCGGTTCTGCCCGTCTTTCGTACCGTGTCCGCCGCGAACGCCACGAGGCAGGCCCGGCGGTGCTGGGCCTGCCTCGTGGTTCGGCTTGCGGTGGGGCCGCTCAGAGGGCGCGGACCTGGTCGGCCTGCAGACCCTTGGGGCCCTGGACGGCGGTGTACTCCACACGCTGGTCCTCGGTGAGGGTGCGGAAGCCGCGCATCTCGATCGCCGAGTGGTGCACGAAGATGTCGGCGGAGCCGTCATCGGGGGCGATGAAGCCGAAGCCCTTGTCGGGGTTGAACCACTTCACGGTTCCCTGAGCCATGTGTGTCTCCTTCGAAGACTGGAGCATCCCCGCGTGCGCGGGGAGCATTCGTTCCTTCGGACCCGCGTCGGATCGCACGGTCCCGGCCTACGGCCGCCACCTTCAAAGGAGCTGGTCCCTCGAACGATGAAGCGCCCGCTGTCAAACCCTGCGGCGCTTACACGTTCGCAAACTTCGACTACAACCACACCGTACAGCGTGCGGGGCGCCGGAGAAATTCCCGGCGCTCGCCAGCAGTCTACGCGGCCCGGCCGACCGGCCGCGCCATCTGGTCCTCCACCCCGGCCGGCGCCTTGGTGGACATCTTGTCCAAAAGACTATTGGCAGATCGCCAATAACTCTCTAGGCTGCCCCGCAGGACGCCCGAGGGTGACGCGGACGACACCGCCCGGCCGTCCGTCCGCCTCTCCCACCCGCCCGGGGTCGTTCCCCGGAGTCGCAACGCCCCTGCGGCATCTAGGAGGTGAGCGCACTGGCCGTCGTACAGGTACCGGTGCGGATCCACGGACTGCTCAGCGAGGTCGGCGAGCTGTTCGTGGTGGCGCTGGAAGGGCTCCGGCGGACCTGGGACGTCCGCAGCTGGTTCTGGGAGTTCGTCGAGCAGGCGTGGTTCCTGGCCCGGGTCACCAGCCTCCCGGTGATCCTGGTGGCGCTGCCGCTGGGGGCCACCGTGGCGCTGCAGGTCGGCCAGGTCGCCGCGCAGCTCGGCGCGCAGTCGGCCACCGGCGGCGCGGTGATCGTCGGGCTGGTCCGCGAGGTCGCGCCGATCGCCGCGGCACTGATCATCGCGGGGGCCGGCGGCTCGGCGATGACCGCGGACATGGGCACCCGGCGGATCCGCGATGAGCTGTCGGCCATGGAGGTCATGGCGATCAACCCGATCCACCGGCTGGTCACCCCCCGGCTGTGGGCCTCCAGCCTGGTCTCCACCCTGCTGGTGTCGCTGGTGGTGCTGTCGGGGGCGGCCGGCGGGTTCGTGTTCAACGTGCTGCTGCAGGGGGTCACCCCGGGCGCCTACTTCGACGGCGCGGTCTCCCTGCTGCAGACCTCCGACCTGGTGGTCACCCTGCTCAAGGCCTGGCTGTTCGGCATGATCGCCGGGATCGTGGCCTGCCACATGGGGATGGCCTGCGCCTCCACCCCGGTCGGGGTGGGCCGCGCGGTCAACCGGGCCATCGTGGTCGCGTTCATGCTGGTGTTCGCCCTCAACTACGTGATCTCGACGGTGTACTTCGTCGCGTTCCCGCCCAGGGTCGGATGAACGGCCTGCTGTCCACCGGCCGCGCGGGAGTGCGCGGCGGCGTCCGCACCGCGACCGGCGCGGTCCGGCGCACCGGCGACCTGGCCGACTGGCCGCTGTTCGTCGGCCGGGTGCTGCTGGGGATCGGCCGCGACCTGATCTGGCGGCGCAAGTACGGCAAGGTCGTCGCCCGCCAGGTCAGCGACGTGGTGGTCGGCGCCGGGGCCACCGTGGTCGGCGGCGGCATGATCTTCGTGATCTTCACCATGGCGTTCTTCGTCGGCACCGAGATCGGGCTGCAGGGCTACACCGGGCTGCAGAGCATCGGGGCCGAGTCGTTCATGGGGCTGGTCGGCTCGTTCGCCAACGTCCGGGAGATCACCCCGGTGATCGCCGCGGTGGCGCTGGCGGCGCAGTGCGGGTCGGCGTTCACCGCCGAACTGGGCGCGATGCGGATCTCCGAGGAGATCGACGCGCTGGAGGTGATGGGCATCGGGTCGTTCACCTACCTGGTGTGCACCCGGGTGCTGGCGGCGCTGATCGCGCTGGTGCCGCTGTACCTGATCGCGCTGTTCGCCAGCTTCTTCGCCACCCGGCTGATCACCACGCGGTTCTTCGACCTGGCGCCGGGCGTCTACGACTACTACTTCCAGCTCTACCTGCCGACGATCGACCTGGTCTACAGCTGCGTCAAGGTGGCGGTGTTCGCCTTCGCGGTGATCGCCATCCACTGCTACTACGGCTACTACGCCACCGGCGGCCCGGCCGGGGTCGGCCGGGCGACCGGACGGGCCATCCGGCTGTCGATCATCGTGATCGTCACCCTGAACCTGCTGCTGTCCTACGTGTTCTGGGGCAACGGCGAGACGGTGAGGCTGACCGGATGAACGCCGAGGACCTGCCGCTCGGCCGCCGGCTGGTGATCGCCGCGATCACCCTGGCCGCGGTGGCCGCGCTGACCTGGACGCTGGTCACCGAGCCCTTCGCGCCCGAGGGGACCCGGCTGACCGCCGAGTTCGGCCGGGCCGGGCAGGGACTGTCCGGCGACGCGCCGGTCAAGATCCGCGGCGTGGACGTCGGCCGGGTGACCGGGGTGGAGCTGACCGCCGCCGGCCGGGCCCGGGTCACCATGGCGATCGACCCGGGGGTCCGGGTGCCCGACACGGTCACCGCCGTCGTCGAGCCGTCGTCGGTGTTCGGCCCCAAGTACGTCAACCTGCTGCCCGGCGCGCACGAACGGCAGGGGCCGTTCCTGGCCTCCGGCGCGCACATCGCCCGCACCGCCGATCCGCGCGACCTGTCGGACCTGCTCGGCGACGTCGACTCCGCGCTGGCCGCGATCGACCCCGACGAGGTCGCCGTCATCATGAACACCCTCGCGCAGGGCCTCGGCGGGCAGGGCCCCAGGATCCGCCGGACCATCGACCAGAGCGAGGTGCTGCTGAACGTGGCGCACCGGCACCGCCACGACGCCCGCGTCTTCCTGGCCGACGGGGCCGACCTGGTGACCACCGTGGCCGGGTTCTCCGGCGAGGTCGTCGCCATCACCGGCGACGCCAACACGCTGATCACCGGGGTCGCGGCGGGCGGCGAGGACCGGCTGGGCTCGTTCGCCGACCGGCTGGCGGAACTGTCGGCGCTGGTGGCGCACGGGTTCGACCGGCGCGGCGGCCAGCTCGGCGCGGGCTTCCGCTCCGGGGAACGGGCGGTCGGCATCATCTACCGGCAGCTCCCCGGCATCGGCGACGCCGTCCGCACCGGTAACCAGATCCTCCCCATCTACGGGGAGCTGACCACCATCCCGGGCCCGGACGGCAAGCACTACATGGGCGTGCACGGCTGGCTGCCCAACGACCCGTGCGCGCTGATCGTCGGGCTGTGCGGGCCGGGAGGTGCGGGACGATGATCGCCGGACGCCGCGGGCTGCTGCTCAAACTGGTCCTGTACGTCACGGCGACCGGGCTGCTCACCGCGTTCATCGGGGCCCAGATCGCCCGGGTGGACCTGTCCGGCGGCTGGACGCTGAGCGCCACCTTCGAGGACGCCAGCGGCCTGGCCGAGGGCGACCAGGTCAAGATCGCCGGCGCCCCGGTCGGCCGGGTCGACGAGATCAAGGTGGTCAACGGCCGGGCCAGGGTGACGATGACCGTCCGCGACCCGGTGCGGATCCCCGCCGACAGCCAGGCCGCGATCCGCTGGCGCGACGCCATGGGACAGCGGGTGGTCTACCTGGTGCCCGGCACGAGCCGGACCATGATGCGGCCGGGCGCGCACATCGCCCGCACCAGGTCGGTGGTCGACGGCGGCGAGCTGATCAACCAGCTCGGCCCGCTGACCGCGAGCCTGGACGGGGCGCAGGCCAACGAGCTGCTGGCCTCGCTGGCGCAGGCGATGGACGGCAACGCCGCCGACGTCGACCGGCTGATCGGCGACATCGAGACGCTGTCGGCCACCCTCGCCCAGCGCCGCCGGGCGCTCCGGCAGATGATCGCCGACTACGCCACGGTCAGCGAGATCATCGCCCGCCGCGACAAGCAGATCGCCGGCACCGTCGACGACATGGTGACGCTCAGCCACGCGTTCACCGACAACCGGCGGCTGATCGACCGGTCGCTGGTGGAGCTGGCGAAGATGGCGCGGACCTCGGAGGCGGTGCTGGCCCGCAACGCCGGGCAACTGGAGGAGATCGTCGCCCGGCTCAGCGTGTTCACCTCCGGGATGCGGCGCAACCACGACGCCGTGCGCGAGGTCCTGGAGAAGGCCCGGCCCAAGCTGGAGCACATCTTCGCCGCCGTCGACAACGGCGAGTACATGGAGGTCGCCGCCCCCTGCCTGACGCTGGCGGCGCCGCCCTGCCCCTACCCCACCCGGCTGCCCGCCGACCGGGAGGGCACCGGCCGGGTCGACACCGTTCCCGAACTGCAACGGCTGATCGTCGGAGGCGGATGATGGCGCTCAAGTCGTTCCGTGATCGCAACAAGATCACCGTCGGGGTGGTGTCCACCGGGCTCCTGGCCCTGCTGGTGGCGTCGGTGTACCTGGTCGGCACCGAGGGCCTGCTGCGCGACCGCTACGCCATGTCGGGGATCTTCACCGACACCGGCGGGCTGCGCGCCGGCGACGAGGTGCGGGTCGCCGGCGTCGCGGTCGGCGAGGTCACCGAGGTCAGGCCCGACTGGACCAACGGCCGGGTGCTGGTCGCCTGGGAGGTCGACTCCGACGTGGACCTGGGGACGGGCACCCGCGCCGAGGTGCAGGTCGCCACCGTGCTGGGCGGCCGGTACCTGCGGCTGTCCGGGCCGGTCGCCGCGCCGCACATGGCCGACCTGCCGGAGGACCGGCGGCGGATCCCGGTCGAGCGGACGGCGGTGCCGACCACGTTCAACGACGTGCTGAAGACCTCCACCCGGGCGGTGCGCAGGCTCGACACCCGCTCGATCCAGACCATCGTCGCCGAACTCGGCGGGCTCAGTGAGCGGGACCGGGGCAGGCTGAGCCGGGCGCTGACCAACCTCACCGAACTCGCCGAGACCGTCAACGAGAGCGACCCGCAGATCCGCAAACTGCTCGACAACGGCGAACGGCTGGTCGCCCTGGCCGACAGCAAGGAACGGCAGCTGCTCACCCTGATGAACAACGTGCAGGCCATGCTGGACGAGCTGGAGCTGCGCCGCGACGAGCTGTCGGCGTTCCTCGGCGGCGGCGACGCCACCGTCACCGCCATGACCCGGCTGATCGACCGGCAGCAGGACAGGCTCAAGTCGATCATCAAGGACCTGCAGACCACGCTGGCCGCGCTGCGCCCGGCCAGCGACGAGTTCAACGCGCTGCTGGCCTGGGCCGGCCCCACGCTCAGCGGCCTGTCCTCGGTCGGCGGCCGGGGCCCCTGGCTGGACGTGGTGGCGACCGGGCTCGGCCCGCTGTCACCCGAGGACCTGGCCGGCCTCGCCCGTCTCGCCCGGCAGCAGGGAGCCGCCCGATGAGAAGACTGACCGCGCTGGCGACCGGGCTGGCACTGGTCGCCGCGACCGGCGGATGCTCGGTGGCCGGCGGGGACGGCGCCTACCGGGTGACCGTCTACTTCGCCAAGACCACGTCGCTGTACGAGCAGTCGCGGGTGAAGGTGATGGGCGCCGACGCCGGCGTCGTCACCGGCATCACGGCCGAACGCGGCCGGGTCCGGGTCGACCTGGAGATGAACGAGGAGGTGCCGCTGCCCGCGAACGTCCACGCCGCGATCGTGTCGGCCAACACGCTCGGCGAACGGTACGTCCAGTTGCACCCGGCCTGGCGACGGGGACAGCCCAAGGCCGGGCCGGGCACCGTCATCCCGGTGGAGCGCACCGAACTGCCGGTGGAGGTCGACGAGGCGCTCGACGCGTTCGGCAGGCTCGGCGACTCCCTCGACGCGCGGACCATCGGCGACGCCGTCGAGAGCGGCGCCGACGGGCTGCGCGGCAAGGGCGACGACGTCAACCGGGGCCTGCAGGCCGCCGCCACGCTGACCGGCGACCTGGCCGCGCAGGACCGGCGGCTGGTGCGGGTCGCCGAACGGCTGCGGTCCCTGGCCACCACCCTGAACGAACGGGACGAGCGGCTCACCGGGCTGATCGACTCGTTCTCCGCCACCAGCCGCACCCTGGCCGAGGAACGGCAGCGGCTCCAGGCGTTCGTCAGCGGCCTGGCGGCGGTGATCCAGCGCAGCGAGGTGCTGATCACCGCCTACCGGGAGACGCTGCCCGGCACCGTCGCCGACATGTCCAACATCGTCATGACGCTCAAGGCCAACGCCGGCGCCCTCAACCAGACGATCGCCGCGCTCGGGCGGTTCGCCGACGTGGCCGTCCAGGCGTGGGACCGCGACCGGAACACCGCCACCGTGCGGATCATCGTGCACGGCACCGTCCGGGCCTGGCTGCAGCCGCTGTTCACCGCGATGGGCTGGGGCACCGTCCCGTGCATCGAGGACGAGCCGCAGCTCGGCAGGTGCACCGAGGGGGCGCGATGAGGGCGCGGCGCGCGATCGTCGCCCTGGCGCTGGCCCTGGGGACGACGGCGGGATGCTCGCTCCAGACGCTCGGCGCGCCGCGCGGCGGCATGGAGCTGACGGCGACGTTCGACGACGTGCAGAGCCTCACCGTCGGGCACGGCGTGCAGATCGCCGACGTCAAGGTCGGCACCGTCACCGGCATCGAGCTGACCGGCTACCGCGCGACCGTCACCATGTCGCTGGAGGACGGCCGGCGGGTCCCCGCCGGCACCACCGCGATGATCTCCCGCACCTCGCTGCTGGGCGAGAACTACGTGCGGCTCACCCCGCCGCCCGGCCGCGACCTGCGCACCGGCCCGTTCCTGGCGGACGGGGCGAAGCTGACGCAGACCTCGGTGCAGCCCGACCTGGAGCAGATCACCGAACGGGTCGGGCCGCTGCTGGCCGCCGTCGGCGGGCGGAACCTGGAGACCATCACCACCGCGGGCGCCACCGCGATCGGCGGCAAGGGCAGGCAGCTCAACGCCCTGATCAGGAAGGCCGCCGAGGTCACCGACAGCTACGCCGCCGCCAACGCCGACCTGGCCCGGGCGCTGGACGCCATGGCCCGGCTGGGCGGCACGCTGGAGGCCGGGCACGACGAGCTGGACAGGCTGCCCGGCAACATCCGGCTCGCCACGCGGCGGCTGGCCGCCGACCGCGCCCAGCTCAAACGGGCGGTGCGGCAGTTGCTGGAGATGGCCGAGTCGGTGAACGCCAACATCCAGCTCCGGCACGGCGAGCGGCTGGAGAACGTGCTGCGCCAGGCCGACCAGCTGATCGAGGCGGCCGTCCGGGGCCGCGAGGACCTCAAGGCGCTGACCCTGTCGGTGCTCAAGGTGCTGGAGGGCCCCTCGGTGTCGTACGGCGGGCAGGGGCTGATGTTCATCTGGCTGCGCGGCTTCCTGCCCGCCGAGGGCGCCCCCGCGTCCGCGGCGCAGGCCCCCGGCCCGCTGCGCGACCTGCTGGAGCCGCGACCGTGAACCACAACCGCCGCATCGTCGTCAACCTGGTGTTCTTCGGCGCGCTCGGCGTGGTGCTGGCGATCTGGGCGGCGAGCAGCCTGATCGACATCGACGCGCTGCGCCGCCCGGTGCCGGTCACCGCCGACTTCGCCTCCTCCCCCGGCCTGAACCCCGGGCTGGAGGTCACCCACCTGGGCGTCCGCGTCGGCAAGGTCGGCGCCATCGAGCTGAAGCCGGGCCACGCCGAGGTCCGCATCGACCTGGACCGCCACGCCCAGGTGCCGTCCACGGCGGGCGCCCGGGTGATGCGCAAGTCCGCCATCGGCGAGCCGTACATCGAGCTGACCCCGCCCCCCGCGTCCGCGGCCGAGCCCCGCCCGCTGCGGGCCGGGGATCACATCCCGCTCAGCCGCACCGCCGGCGGCACCGACTACCGGCACCTGTTCCGTTCGCTGGGCGACACCCTCGACGCGGTCGACCCCGAGGACGCCCGCACCCTGGTGCACGAGACGGCCACCGCCCTGGAGGGACGGGACGACTCGCTCCGCGACCTGATCGCCGACACCCACCGGCTCACCGGCACCCTGGCCGCCGAGGCGTCCACCCTGGACGCCCTGTCGGTGCAGCTCACCCAGCTCACCGGAACCCTCGCCGACCACCGGTGGCAGCTCGCCTCCGGAGTGCAGAACCTGGCGACCGTCACCGGCTCGATCCGCCAGTCCAGGCAGCGGCTCGACACCGTCCTGGAGGAGGGCCCCGGCTTCCTGGAGCAGGTCAACAAGCTGCTGTCGGAGGCCCGGCCGGGCCTGGACTGCCTCCTGACGGCGGTGTCCACCCCCAGCGAGCCGATCTTCAGCCCCCGGAACGAGGCCCGCATCGACCACCTGGTCGAGATGGTCCCCACCCTCAAGGCCCTGGTGTCCGACATCACCGTCAAGGAGGGCGGCCACCGCTACGCCCGGGTCATGCCGGTCATCACCATCGCCGGCTCCGGCTCCGACCAGGGCGCCGAGTTCGCCAAGCCCCGCCCCAGGCCGACCCCCCGGCCGCTGAGCGTCTGCCCCGCCACCGAGGGCGCCGACCCCGACCAGGCCGGCGCGTTCAACGCCGAACCCGGCGGCGGCAAGCCCGGCCAGGGCGGCACCACCGCCCTCCGCAAGACCACCGACCAGAAGGACGGCTCCCCCGTCTCCGGCGTCCTGCCGCTCCTGCCGCCCCTGCTCGGAGCCCTCGTCGTCATCGCGGTCGGCGCCCGGACCCTCCGCACCCTGATCCGCCGCCGCTCCGGCCGCTGAGGAGAGATCCATGACCCCCAAGACCATGACCTGGCTGGGCGACGAAACCGCCCCCAGGCCCTCGGACACCACCACCCCCGAAGACACCGGGAACCCCCCGGCCGAGCCCGGGAACGACACCCCTCGAACCACCACGAAAGGCGAGAACGCCGACAAGCCCCCGGCCGCGACGAAGATCAAGGGTGGCGAGGCCCAGACGACCGCAAAGGACGAGGCCGACGACACCCCGGCCATCGAAGCGACCGACGACGCGACCTCCACCGCTGACGAACCCGAAGACGCTGACGAGACCCCGGTCACCGCGAAGGCCAAGGGCGGCAAGACTTCGGCCGCCGAAAGGAGCGAGCGCGACAGAACCGGGGCGGTCGTGAAGGACGAGGAGGACACTCCGGCCGACGAAGCGACCGACGAGACGATCTCCGCAGCCGACGAGACCGAGGACGCTGACGAGACCCTGGTCGCTGCGAAGGGCAAGGGCGACAAGGCGCGGGGTGCCGCGGGAGGGAAAAACGGCAAGGTCCGAGCCGTCACGAAGGGTGAGGACGACGTTCCGGCCGACGACGAGGCTCCGGTCGCCGCGAAGGGCCGGGGTGGTGGGGGGCGGCGTAGGCCCTCGGGGGCGGTGCTGGTCAAGGGGGCGGTGCTGGTGGCGTTGGCGGCCGCGATCGTGGTGGCCGGGTTGCAGTGGCACCGGGCGGACGGGATGGCCGAGGAGGAGGCCGCGCGCAAGGCGGTGCGGACCCGGGCGGCCGAGTTCGGGGTGGCGTTGCTGAGCTATGACCACGACGATTTGAAGGCGGCGCGCCAGAAGGTCATGTCCATGGCCTCCGACGACTTCGCCAAGACCTACGACGTGGCGTTCACCGGGGGGCTGGAGGGCGTGATCGGCCGGCTCAAGGCCGACGCCACCGCGTCCGTCCGCGACGTGTACGTCAACGACGTGGACGCCACCACGGCCAAGGCCGTCGTGGTGCTGGACTCGGAGGTCAAGAGCACCGCCGGGACCCGCCGGGTGCTGGGCTCGTACCTGGAGATGAGCCTGGTGCGCCAGGGCGGCCAGTGGAAGGTCACCGAGGTGTCGTCCATCGGGACGATCAACGAGAGCATGTCCGGCTCGAACGGCTCGAACGGTTCGAACGGGGGGAACGCGACCCCGGCTCCGTCGGCGTCGCCGGGCCGATGACCGGAGCCGGCCGGAGTATGGTCGAAACGACGATGACCACCAGTTCCAGTGACGCGACCGGGCTCTGCCCGACGACGGTGAGGGCGTAGATGAGCAAGGCCACGGTCGGCGGTGAGACGACGCGCCGGGTGCGCAAGGAGCCCGACGAGCGGCGCGACCAGATCCTGCGGGTCGCCCGGGAGCTGTTCAGCAAGTACCCGTACCAGTCGGTGTCCAGCACCCAGATCGCGGACGCGGCGGGCGTCAGCCGGGGCCTGCTCAACCACTACTTCGGCACCAAGCGGGAGCTGTACCTGGCGGCGGTGCAGCACATGCTGCAGGTGCCGCCGCTGCCGGTGCCGGCGTTCGTCGAGGGCGCCAGCGTCCGCAGCCGCGTCACCCAGGCCCTGGACGGCTGGCTGGAACTGCTGGAGCGCAACCGGGGCACGTGGATCACGGCGCTGGACATGATGGCCTCCGGCGGCGACCCGGAGCTGGGCCGGATCCTGGACGAGGCCCGCGACCGCGCCGTGGACCGGGTCTGCGAGGTGGTGGGGCTGGCGCCGCTGGCCGCCGAGCACGACGAGGTGCGCTCGGCGCTGCGCGGGTTCTCCGGGATGGCGGAGGCCACCACCCGGGAGTGGCTGAAGTTCGGGCGGCTGACCCGGGCGCAGGTGCACATGCTGCTGGAGCGGACGGTCCTCTACATCACCGAGCAGGTCGTTCCCCAGCTCGTGGCCGACGTCGTGCGCAGCGACCAGGAGACGTCCCCGTCCACCGTCTGAACGCGCGGGGGTGAAGCCGGACGCCCCGAAGGCCGCGGCACCGGCCTCGACCGGCGCATACCCGGACTGTCGCCCTGCCGACAACGCGGAGCGCCCTCCCCCGCCCGCGGGACGGGCGAGGGAGGGCGCGGTGCGGCGGGGTGTCAGCCGGTGACCGCGAGGTCCTTGGTCACCGGGGTGGGCGCCGGGGCCACGACGGCGGGCCTGTTGAGCCCGCTCTGCCCCTTGTTGCCGCCCGTGTGGTGGCCCTGTTCGGGCCGGCTCTCGGGTGCCTTGGGCGCCTTGGGCACCTGGTGCCCGATCCGCTTGGCGGCACCGCAGGTGGCCGAGGCGATGCCGAGGCGCTGCGGCTTGCCGTTCGCCGACGGCAGGTTCAGCTCGATGGCGGTGACGGTCAGCCCGCCCTGCGGGTTGCGCCGCTGGCTGTTGAGCACCACCGAGGCCTCGCCGACGCCGTCGATGGGCACCTGCAGCTTGCTGTTGGGCTTGGGGTTGGCGGCCAGGCGCCTGCCGTTCAGGTACGCGTTGCCCAGGGTGGCGTTGCCCTTGCGGGCGTTGCACGAGGCGCTGACCGTCTCGGCCTGCAGCAGCCGCTGGGCCACGTTCAGGTCGGACACGCTGGCCCGGCCGGAGTCGCGCTGCGCCGAGGCGTTCAGCCCGGAGGCGTTCACCAGCGAGTTCGGCGGCAGGTCGGCGACGGACTTGCGCTGCGGCGTCTTGCCGGTGGCCGCCACCTGCGGGGTCGCCGGCAGGGTCACCAGCCCGTCGGCGGTCAGGCCGTACGCCGAGCCGTGGTTCTTGGCGCCGGTCTTGTCGGCGAACGCGGCGGGCGCGCCGGCGATGACCACAGGGGCCACCAGGACCCCGGCGATGGCGGCCGTCCGGGCCGTGGATGACAAACGCACGCTTCCTCCTTGAGAGGTCGACGGTCGGGATTGGGGAAGGGGTCTTCGTGATCGGCCGGGACCGCTGCGGCCCGGCCGGTGTCGTGTCGGGCCGGTCAGGTCACCAGCACGAGGGTGCCGAGCGGGATCCGGCTCAGCCTGGTCAGGGCGTCGCCGGGCACCCGGATGCAGCCGTGCGTGACGGCCTTGCCGAAGACCGACGCGTCGCGCCAGCCGTGGAAGGCGACGGTGCCCGGGCCGCCGCCGAAGGTCTCCAGCGTCTCCGAGTGGGTCCCCACCGGCACGATCAGCGGGCTGAACGTGGGCCTGGCCGGCTTGAGCAGGGCGAGCAGGAACGTCCGCCCCTTCGGGGTGGGCGTCCGGGCCGCGCCGACCGCCACCGTCCAGGCCCCGGTCCTGCGGCCGGACTCCCACAGGGTGAGCCGCCGCCGGGCGAGGTCCACCCTGACCAGATGGGAGGTGCGGGCGACGGTGAGCCTGCCGTCGTCCCGGACCCATCCGGTCACCCCGTTCGGCCTGCTGGGCAGCAGCACCTGCAGCCAGCCGGCCCGGGCGGCCACGACGGGCACCCAGGTCGGGCCGTCGAGCTGCCGGTCCGGCAGCGCCGCCACGGCCGGTCCGCCGGGACGGGCCGCCACCTCCACGGGGGTCGCGGGGTGCACCACCGTGCCGTCGGTCTCCGCCTGCGGCGCGGGGTCCTGCGGCAGGCCGCGCAGGGTGGTGAACGTCGTCGCCTGCGGCAGCCTGGTCAGGTCCGGCCCGGCGGAGGGCCGGGCCGCCGGGCCGCCGCCCCCGCCGCAGCCCGCCACCACCACCGTGCAGGCCGCACCCGCCAGGGCACGCCGCCACCGGCGGGCACGCCCCACGGCATGGCATATCCCTGGGGAACGATCGGTCACGAGAACTCCAAACCGGGACACCCCGGCAGAGGGGGCGGTCACTCAACGCGACTGGTGTCGCACGGGTGTCCCAGGTTTACCAGGCGTGACACCTCAATCACGGTAAGCAGTCGAACCCGTGACGGCAAAATCCGCTTTACCCGCCCCGCGATCATCCCTCTGACCTGCACATGTCCGCTCCATCCCGGATGACCGCGGCACCCCGGACGCCCCGTCCGCCGGAAATTCCGCCCGCCCTCCAACCGGTCACCCTGGGTGCGGTCTCTTCCGGAAGGAATGCGGGGCAGGCGTTCGTGACGGCGCCCCTCCTGCACCCGGCAGGTCCGCCTCCCTGTCCGACACCGCGAACCTCCTCAGCCTGGCCCCCGAAGACCTCATCGGCACCCCGGGCGAACAGGACGAGCACCTCGCCCAGTGGTCCCACTCCCTGCAGGCCCGTTGACCCACCGGGCGGGCGGCACCGGTACGCCCCCCTCTCGTTTCCAATGTGCCGGTGTCAAAGGCTCCCCGCGCCCCGGCGGCTCGCTCCGTAGCGACGTTCATAGAACGCGGGTCGTTCTCCTTGTAGGGGCGGGCCCTGTCGGCGCATAGACATAGGCGGGGTGTTGCGCTCTGCCCAGACCGAGGATGAACCCGTACAGCAGCCCCATGGTGAGCACGATGAGGTGCCCGCCCCCTAGGGAAAGGGTTATGCGGACGAGTTCTCCTGTAGTCATGGGGCCTCCGCGCCATTGATACGGGCCCAGACGACTTGCCCGCACATCCGGGGGCGAGGGCCAGTGGATGGTGCCCCCACGCGGAGGAGAGGGCGTCCACCATGAACAGGCCCCTTCCTCCCTGTGCGTCGGGGCCGGGTTCCGGTAGACGCGGCTGACCTGGCGCGTCGTCCCATACGCAGACCTCGATCTGCGTTAGGCCACAGTACGGCTCGATGAGGACGATGACTCTTGTGGCTTCTTCCCGGACGGCATTCGTGACGAGTTCGGTGAGCACCGTCTCGGTGTCGCCCACCAGCCCTTCCGCACCCCATTGCCGCAGGTGGAGCGACGCCCACCGGCGCGCCGTGTCGTCAATGGGGGCCTCCCACTTGACACATCCGAGTTCGGCCGCCGGCACCACCCGATCGGCGATACGCCGTACCGCACCCCGGACACCGATTCGCCCGCACCCGTGAAATTCACATGACGTGTCGACTTTTGCATGGCGACTCCAGAAAAGACCCGGCGCCATCATCGACTGGCGGCAACACTGTGTGCCGAGACAATCACGCCACCGGAGCGCGAAGATCCCCGTCAGCGGCGGAGGTGTTGCAGGGCCTGGGCGCAGAGGCCGCAGGCCGTTCCCCACAGGGCGTTCATCAGGGTCATGGGGAGGATGGCGACCGGGTGGGCGAGAGGGCCCTGGAGTTCGCCGGTGAGGATGGGCGAGAGGATCCCGCTCAGCACGATGGAGGCGGCGGCGTAGGCCACCCCGGCGCAGACCAGGGTCAGGACGGGCTCACGGGCCCGGGTCAGGGCGGGGATGAGGATCCAGGCCAGCGAGATCGCGGCGGTCAGGATCAGCGGAGTGGCGGGCCTGCCCAGCGCGTCGCTCCATCCGGCGATGGAGAACAGCGGCCGGATCAGGGCGATGCCCGTGAGCAGGCAGACCAGGGGCCAGTTGATCCGGTCGCGCACTCGGGCGCCCGGACCGGGGACGTGCTTGCCGGTGTCCATGTCCCGAACGTAGGAACGCGCCCTGCCCCGGCGGATCGGCCCGGGGCCGACACTTGCCCGCCGCCGCCTACCGTCCCGGTTGTCGGCCCGGCGCCCCGCCGTACCCCAGAAGTTGCACGGGGCCGAGCGCGTTCCCAGGAGCCGTGCGGGCCACCGGCCGCCTGTGGGGTGATCTGTCTCACGCGCTGTCACAGCGATCGATCGCACGGTGTCTTGAGGCCGAATCCCTCGAACGGAGGAGGCACCATGAGCGGGAACACCGAGGTGGTCGTGGTCGGCGGTGGATACGCCGGTGTGATGGCGGCCAATCGCCTGACGCAGCGCGACGACGTGACCGTGACGCTGATCAACCCGCGCCCGACCTTCGTCGCGCGGCTCCGCCTGCACCAACTGGTGGGCGGATCCCACGGCGCGGTCGTCGACTACCGGGAGGTCCTGGCCGAGGGCGTCCGGCTGGTCGTCGACACCGTGACCCGGATCGACGCGGCCGGGCGCAGCGTGACGTTGGCCGAGGGCGGCACGGTCGGCTACGACTACCTGATCTACGCGGTGGGCAGCGGCAGCACCGACCGGCGTGTGCCCGGAGCGGCCGAGTTCGCCTACCCGATCGCCACCCTGGAGGCGGCGCGGCGGCTGCGGTCGGTCCTGGACGCCGCGCCCGCAACGGCCGCGCTGACGGTCGTCGGAGGCGGCCCGACCGGCATCGAGACCGCCGCCGAGCTGGCGGAGCAGGGCCGCCGGGTGACCCTGGTCTGCGGAGGCGTGCTCGGCCCGTACCTGCATCCTCGGGCACGGCGCACGGCTTCCAGGCGGCTCGCCAGGCTCGGGGTGACCGTGCTCGACGGCCCCGACGCGGAGGTCACGGCGGTGACGCGCGACGCCGTCCGGCTCGGTGACGGCCGCGAGCTGCCGAGCGAGGTCACCATCTGGACCGCCGGATTCGGCGTGCCCGATCTGGCCGCGCGCAGCGGGCTGCGCACCGACGCCGCCGGGCGCCTGCTCACGGACGAGACGCTGACCAGCGTCGACGACGAACGCATCGTCGCCGCCGGGGATTCGGCGGCACCGTCGGACCTGCCGTTCCGGATGAGCGCCTATGCCGCGGGCTGCCTGGGCGCGCACGCCGCCGACACGGTGCTGGCCCGGATCGCGGGCGAGCACCCTGCGCCCGTCGACCTGTCGTTCCCCGCCATGTGCATCAGCCTGGGCCGTCGCGCCGCCATCTTCCAACTCGCCCACAAGGACGACACCGCGATGAGGCTCTACATCGGCGGCCGCGCGGGCGCGAAGCTCAAGGAGCTCTCCTGCGAGTACAGCGTCAAGCACCTGGTGGACGAGGCGCGCAAGCCCGGTTCGCACACCTGGCCCAAGGGCGACAAGCGCCGGCAACTGCTGCGGGCCAGGCGCGGCCAGGCGCCGGCCGCCGCTGGACGGATCGCCTAGCCAGGCACTCGTCGTCAACGGATCTGGACTCCCGTGTCGTACGGCGGCGCCCTCATCGCAGGGCGGCGCCGCACGACATGCGGTCGTCGGCGGTCCTGCGAGGATCGGACCGCCGGCGGCTCGATGTGTCACAGCCGTGCGCCGGGCGGTGTCTCGTTCTCGACCGCACCGACCCGATGGATCGGACCGAACGGCTACCAACGAGAAGGACCCCGGCTGTGGATGCATCGCGTGAAGGCCGCCGGCGACCAGGACCGCCCGCCGAGAGGGCTCCGGAGGTGAGCGAACGCGCCACCGACCCGGCGACCGAGACGTTCGTCGCCCACCGCAACCTGCTGTTCACCGTCGCCTACGAGCTGCTCGGATCGGCCGCCGACGCCGAGGACGTCCTGCAGGAGACCTGGCTGCGGTGGGTAGAGATCGACGTGGAGCAGGTCCGCGACCAGCGCGCCTACCTGGTGCGGATCACCACCCGCCAATCGCTCAACCGGCTGCGCACCATGAAGCGCCGCAAGGAGGCGTACGTCGGCTCCTGGCTGCCCGAACCGCTGCTGACCACACCGGACGTGGCCGAGGACGTCGAGCTCGCCGAGAGCGTGTCGATGGCGATGATGCTCGTCCTGGAGAGGCTGGCGCCGACCGAGCGGGCGGTGTTCGTGCTGCGCGAGGTGTTCGACGTCGGCTACGACGAGATCGCCGAGGCCGTCGGCAAGAGCCCCGCGGCCGTCCGCCAGATCGCGCACCGCGCCCGCCGGCACGTCGAGGCCCGCCGCCCTCGCCGGATGGTCTCCCCGAGCCAGACCCGGGCGGCGGTGGAGTCGTTCCGGCGCGCGCTGGAGACCAGGGACCTGCAGGGCCTTCTCGACGTGCTCGCCCCGCAGGTCGTCCTGGTCAGCGACGGCGGCGGCGTCAAGCGGGCCGCGCCGCGGCCGGTCGTCGGCGCCGGGAAGGTGGCCCGCTTCTACCTCGGCGGCTCCGGCAGGGTCGAGGGCGCGATCACCTGTGACCCCACCGTGGTCAACGGCGAACCGGCACTGGTCGTACGCCTGGACGGCGAACTCGACGGCGTCCTGGCGATCTGTGTCGAGGACGCCCGCATCACCGGCCTCTACTACGTCCGCAATCCCGAGAAGCTGACCCACGTCGAATCCGAGACCCCGCTCACCCTGCGATGAACACCGGTGCCGGAACGGCCGCCCGGGATTCCCCGGGGCCGGCCGGCATCGGAACTGGGAAAGTCACGCCAAGCGTCCCGGCGTACCCCAGAAGTTGCCCGAGGCTGAACGCGTTCCAGGAATCGTGCGGGCCACCGGCCATCCGTTGAGTGATCCAGGCCACACCTGCCCGGTGGGCGATTCCTCCCGGTCCCCTGCCGGGTCTGCATGAACGGACCGGCTCACCCGAGCCGGTCCGGAGCTCGACTGGCGGGGTCGCCCGTCGCGCCCCGAACCCGCGCCGACCGGGGAGAGGACCCGTGACCGTCACCCTGCCCGCCACCGCCCGCGAACTGCTCGACGGGCCGCACACCGCGATCCTGGCGACCACGAAACGCCGACGGACGGCCGCAGTCCTCGGTGATCTTCGTCAGGCGCGACGGCGACACGGTGCTGTTCAGCACGATCCGGGGGCGGTTGAAGACCCGCAACATGGAGCGCGATCCCCGCGTCAGCCTGCTCGTGCTGGCGGACGCGTTCGCGTACGTGGAGATCCGCGGGACGGTGACGATCACCGACGACCCCGGCAAGGTGCTCCTGCGCGAGATGTACGACCGGTACATGGGCGGCGCGGAGCCGCCGCCGGAGCCCGGGGCCGCGCGGGTGGCCGTGCGCGTCACCGCGGACAAGGTCCACGTCTGGCCGCCCGCCCCCAACGCTCGGCAGAGCTGACGCCCGAACTCCCGCACCGCCGACCCCCGCACGTCACCGCGGGCAGATCCCCATCCATCCGAAAGGACGACGCATGCGCAAGATCATCGAGTCGACGCTGATCAGCCTCGACGGGGTCGTGAACGACCCCGGCTCGTGGGCCCTGGACTACTTCGACGACGAGTTCCTCAAGGAGGCGTTCGAACTCCTGCAGGGGTGCGACGCCATGCTCATGGGCCGCGGCACCTACGAGGACCTGTCCTGGCGCTGGCCGGGCCAGCAGGGGGACTTCGCCGACGCGATCAACGGGATCCGCAAGTACGTGTTCTCCTCCACGCTCGAGCGGGCCGACTGGAACAACTCGGTGATCGTGCGCGGCGACGTGGTCGACGAGGTCCGGAAACTCAAGGAGGAGGGCGGCGGGGACCTGGTCGTCTTCGGCCACGGGCGGTTGTCGCACACCCTCCTCGAACACGGCCTCCTCGACCGGCTCCGCTTCGCGGTGCACCCCGTCGTCGTCGGCCGGCCCCTGGGTCCGTTCCGCGAGAACCCCAAGACGCCGCTGACCCTGATCGGCACGCACGCCCGCCAGTCGGGGGTCGTCGTGCTGAACTACACCGTCCGGAACGACTCCGCCGGGGTCTCCTGACGGCACCCGCCCATCCCGGCCCATATGCCGCTTAGATTCGTGGCATGAGTGCTTGGGACGCCGAGGCGGAAGGCGTGCTGCGGTTGCCTTCGGGACGGCTGGTCCGGGGGCGGGGGCTGCGGCGGCCCGTTCCGGAGGGGGCGCGGCCCGACTTCGGGGTGTACCTGCTCGGGCGGCGGCCCCCGTCCGTCGACTGGGAGTCCCGGTGGGTGCGCTGGCCGGACTTCCGGCTGCCGTCCGACCGGGAGGACGCGGTGCTGGCGTTCCGCCAGGCGTGGGAACGGGCCGCCACGGAACGGGTGGAGATCGCGTGCGGCGGAGGCGTCGGGCGTACGGGCACGGCGCTGGCCTGCCTCGCCGTGCTCGACGGGGTCCCGCCCGGCGAGGCGGTCTCCTACGTGCGGCGGCACTACCGGCCCCGTGCCGTGGAGACGCCCTGGCAACGCCGTTTCGTCGAACGCTTCCCCCGCCCGGCGACCAGCGCGTGATCACGTACGTCCACCGAGCCCGGTGAGACACCGCCACGGACGGCGACGCCGGGGCCGTCACGGGAACGCGCGGTCGGCGTTCAGTGTGTGATCACGTACGTTCACCGTGGGCGGCAGGGCGCGCCCTGCGGACGGCGGCGGGAGCGGTCAGCGTTCGGCGGCCAGGCGGACGCCGAGGCCGATGAAGATGCCGCCGGTGGCGGTGTCGATGCGGCGGCGGGCCTTGTGGCGGGTGCGCAGCCAGCCGCCGATCCGCCCGGCCAGGACGCCGACCGTGCCGTCGACCAGGAACTCCAGCGCGATCATGACGGCCCCGAGGATCGCGAACTGCAGCCACACCCGCCCGAGGGACGGGTCGACGAACTGGGGCAGGAACGCGATCGTGAACGTCACCATCTTGGGATTCAGCAGGTTGGTGACCAGTCCGCTGACGAACGCGCGCCGGTCCGACATCCCCCTGCCGGCGACCGGCTCGTCCATCCCCCGACGGCGTTTGCGGATGATCTGGACGCCCAGGTAGATCAGGTACGCCGCGCCCAGGATCCGCACCACCGTGAACGCCACCGGAACGGCCGCGAACAGCGCCGCCAGGCCCACGGCGGCGACCGCGATGTGGATCGCCTCGCTGACGGCCACCCCCGCCGTCGCCAGCAGACCGGCCCGGGGACCGCCCCGCATCCCGCAGCCGAGCACGAACAGCATGTCCGGCCCCGGAGTGACCATCGCGATCAGCGTGGTCACCGTGAACAGCACGAGCAGTCTCTGATCCACCGGCATCATTCGATGCTGACACACCCCACCCCCACCCCGAAAAGCCTTTTTCCTCCCCGATGTCCGACCGGAATCCGGCGTCGGCGGCATGTCGATGCGGCCGAACCCGGTGAGGGTCACGCCCGAAGCGAGGGAGAGCGTGCGGGCGGTGCCGGTCTGATCCGGGTGCTCAGGGCAGGGGTTTGACCAGGAAGCGGCAGTGCTCGACCACCTCGTGGCGGACGCCGTGCCGGTCCAGGTGGTCGTAGCGGTTCAGGTAGGGGCAGTCGTGGTCCTGGTAGCCGAGGCGCAGGTAGAGACGGGCGGCGGCGTGGTTGCCGTCCTCGACGCCCAGGCCGATCGCGGCGTGGCCGCGTTGCCGGGCCCGTTGCTCGGCGGCGCGGATCAGGGTCGTTCCGATGCCCCGGGAGCGGAGCTCGGGGGGCCAGACGGCGAGGGCGTTGATCTCGGGGCAGCCGGGGTGGCGCGCGCGGACCTCGGGGGCGTCGCAGCCGTTCCAGCGGATCTCGCCGTGCCCGACCGGAACGCCGTCCAGCCAGGCCACCAGGTAGGTGCTCAGGCCCCGGCGCTGCCGTTCATGACGCCGGGCGTGGAAGGCGCTGCGGCCCGGCGACGGCATATGCCGTTCGAGCAGGTCCACGTCCTCCTCACGGCATTCGGCGATCCGCACCTCGGCCATGCCGAAGATCTTCGCACACGGTGGAGACGGGGGCCGCCGGGTCACTGGGCGGGGACGGCCATGTGCATGGTGAAGACCCCGTCGTGCTCCTCGACCGGGGTGCCGAACTCGGCGGAGGCGACGGACAGGCGGTCGCGGATCCAGGCCCGTTCGTTCTCCGAGGCGATCCGGGTGCGGCAGTAGTCGAGGGCCAGGGGAACGGCGGTGACCTCGCGGGGGCCGCGCTCGTCCAGGTCGACCAGCCACAGCAGGCTCAGGTCGTTGCGCAGGTCGGCGTCCACGGCGTAGTCGTCGATGAAGTCCCCCATGTCGTACAGGATCGGGCCGGACACGCCGTGGAAGACGTGCGCGGAGTGACCGGCGATCAGGGTGGCCCCGGACTCCAGCAGTTCGACGGCGGCGCGGCGGACGTACGGCAGGGGCTCGGCGATCATGTTGGGCCCCCAGTGCGGGGTGACCAGCACGACGTCGGCCCGGGCGCGCAGCGCCGCGATGCCGCCCTTCACCCAGGCGGGCACCCCCGAGGACAGGTCGGCGTAGGCCACGCCGGGCCGGTCGGGTCCGGCGGCGAACTCGACCGGATGGTCGGTCAGCCCGAGCACCCCGACCCTGATCCCGTGGGCCTCCAGGACCGTGCCGGCCCGGGCGCGCCGCTCGTCCAGGCCCGCCCCGACCACCGCGATCCCGGCGTTCTCCAGGTGCTCGAGGGTGTCGGCGAACGCGTCGTACCCGTAGTCCAGGGCGTGGTTGTTGGCCAGGTTGACGCAGTCGACCCCCAGCAGGGCCAGCGCGTCCGCGGCCTTCGGCGGGGCGCGGAAGTGGAACATCTTGCCCGGCGAGGTCCACTTGCGGCCGCGCGTCGAGATGCAGCACTCCAGGTTGAGGACGGCCAGGTCGGCGGCGGCGAACCGGTCCCGCACCGCCGCGGCGAACAGGTCGTGCGGGGAGACCACCGCCAACCGCTCCGCCACATCGCGTCCCAGCATGGTGTCGCCGGCCAGCGCCAGCGTGATGGACATGCGTCCTCACCTCGGATCGACGGGATACGGGCCGTCCATTCGACCCGTTTTGTCCCGTCCTACCCGTTTTTTCGCAGGTCAGCGCACCCGGTGGCGGAACGGCCCGCAAACCGTGCGCCATGGCACGGGCGGGCTCCGCGTAAGGCGGCCGGAGACGGCAATAAGCCCGCTGGAGGGATCTGCCATGGATCGGATGAACGCGCTGGACGCGGGCTTCTGGTACGCCGAGAGCGACCGGGAGCCCCTGCACATCGCCTCGATCACGGTGATGGAGGGGCCGCCGCCCGGCCCCGAGGAGATGACCCGGGTCATCGCCGCCAAGCTGCCGCGGGTGCCGCGCGCCCGGCAGCGGGTGCGGACCGTCCCGCTGCACCTGGGAACGCCGGTCTGGGTGGACGACCCCCGTTTCTCGTTCGACCGCCACCTGCGCCGCACCGCCGTGCCCGCGCCGGGCGGCATGCGGGAACTGCAGGACCTGGTCGGGCGGATCATGAGCCGGCGGCTGGATCCGGCCCGGCCGCTGTGGGAGATGTGGGTGGCCGAAGGGCTGGCCGGCGGCCGGTGGGCGCTGATCGTCAAGGTCCACCACTGCGTCGTCGACGGCGTCGGCGGCAGCGACCTGCTGACCGCGCTGTTCGACCCGGAGCCCGATCCCGAACGGGACCCGGACCCGGTGCCCCCGCCCGCCGACCCCGGCCCGTCCCGCCTGGCGCTGGCCCTCAACGGGCTGGGCCAGACCGTGGGCCGCCCGGTGGGGGCGCTGGCCCGGCGGCTGGCGCGGCCGCCGCGCGCGGAGGGGCTGCGGGAGGCCCGTGAGTTCGCCGGGGGCCTGCCGCACACCGTCGAGCACATCACCCGGCAGTCCGTGCCGTCCCTGCGCGGTCCCGCCGGCCCGGACCGCCGGTGGATCACGGCGGAGGCCGACCTGAACGACGCCAAGGCCGTCCGCCGCGAGCTGGGCGGCACCGTCAACGACGTCATCCTGGCCGCCGTCACCCAGGGCTTCCGGGAACTCCTCACGGCGCGCGGCGAGCTCAACGACCGCACCCGCGTCCGCTGCCTGGTGCCCGTCTCGGTCCGCGGCGGCGGAGCCCCGCTGGGCAACCGGGTCTCCGGCGTGGTCGTGGAGCTCCCCTGCGGCGAGTCCAACCCCCGTCTGCGGCTGGCCGCCCTGCGCGCCCAGATGAACGAGCTCAAGGACACCCACCAGGCCGCCGGGGCCGACGCCCTCGTACGCCTCGCCGGGACCGCCCCCACCCTGCTGGCCCCGGCCTCCCGGGCGGTGATGGCGGTGGCGCGCAGCGTGTTCCAGACGGCGGTCACGAACGTCCCCGGCCCCCAGGACCCCCTGTACGTGGCGGGCCGCAAGGTCCTGGCCCTGTACCCGTACGTCCCCGTCGCCGCGGGCGCGGGCATCACGGCGGCGATCTTCTCCTATGTGGGCCGCCTCTACTTCGGCATCACCGGCGACCTCGACACCACCCCCGACCTGGACATCCTGGCCTCCGCCATCCCCGAGGCCCTCACCGACCTGCGCTCATCCAGTCCATACCGGGTCCGGTGACTCCCTGACCCCGCCGTCGGCCGAGAGAGCCTTTGAGCGGGTGCTGGCGGTCATCGATCCGGCGGGGGTCGCGGGTGATGTCCAGCCAGCACCGATCGCAGTTGCCGGGCACCTGGGCCTTTAACTCCCGCCAGGCCCGCCAGGCCTTGGCGTTCGCCGCACGGACGACCCAACCGGTGGGGCGGCGGATCTCCTCACCGCGGCCCGTCATGGCATGTCGTCGATGGGCCGGCCGCCGGTGCCGTCGAACGGGTCGGACAGCACACGGACGGTCTCCGGGTCACTCCACGCCAGAGCGGTGGACGTCCACGAACGGCGGGCGCGGGCATAGGGCAGCAGTTCACCGGTGTCGGCGCCGGCGAGGAGGTGGGCGAGGAGTTCGCGCACGCACTGCAGGCGTTCCTGCTCGGGCAGCCAGGTGAGCCAGGGCAGATCCTCGGCGAGCGCCTCCTCGGCGAGCGCCCGGTTCGCACGGGCGACGATGCTCATCGAGCGGGCCAGGGTCAGCAGGGCGCTGCGGGCCGCCTGGTAACGCTCGTCACGCACCAGCCAGACGTTCTCGGCGTCGCGGCGTTCCAGCAGCACGTCGGTGGCGTCCAGCTCGGCGAACACCTCATTGCGTTCGCGGGCGAGGGTGCTGAACGGGAATACCTTCATGGCAGCAGTACAACACTATTGATGCACTAGTGCAACACTTCATGTGAAGACCGGTCGCAACACCGTCTTGGCGATGGCGCACCAGGAGGACCCCGAGACCCTCCAGGCGATCACCGCCCACATCCGGTCGGCCGCCGACCACTACCCCACCCTCGCCGCGCACGGGCACATGGAGGCCACCGACTGGGACACCACCTTCGCCCTGGGCCTGGAGTACCTCCTCGACGGCATGGCCGCCCGCCTCCGCCCGTGACGGCGCAGGTCACCCGCCGAACCTCGCGCACTCGTCACTGTCGCCGCCGCTGCGGCACCCCACCACCCCGGTGGGCCTCTGCTCGGGCTCGGGACGCTCCCCGGTGTCATGGTCCACCTGGACCAGCGCACCGACGACGACCACCATGGCCGCGAACCCGGCCATGAGCCCCTGCCCCCATGCGGTCACCCTGGCGCCCGCCCGTGCGGCCCGCCGGGCCACGTACACCGCCAGAGCACCGACCACGGCGACCATCGCCAGGTGGCCCCAGACGGGTCCGTACCGGCCGGGCTCGGCGGGGTCGAAACTCCACCCGGAGACCACGTAGTGGCCCGCGATCATGATCAGGGCGACGACCTCGGCAACGGCCAGGCAGCAGGCCGCCCCGATGTCGGCCCCCAGGCCGATCCGGTCCTCGTCCACAGGGCTCATGCTCATACCGGCCAATATCAGCCCTGCCCGGAGCCGCCCGCATGAGCACCGCTACTCACCCGCACTGAGTACACGACATGTGCGGGCCCCTCCCGGGCCGGGGCACCAGCCGGGAGGGGGCTCGTTCGGGGGACCTGCTTCAGGATCGGGAAGCGGCGGACCAGGGGGGAGGCGCGCCCAGACCCGGCCGAGGCCGAGGGTGCGGGCCGAGCGGGCTGGACGGCCTGTCGCCGCGGTGACCGTTCAGTCCGGGAAGACCGGGCGCAGCACCGGCGGGGTGCCTCGGGGCTTCCATTCGCGGGGATAGCCGAGGGAGACCTCCACGAAGGGGACGCCGTCGCGTTCGATCGTCCGGGGGATGTGGAGGTGGCCGTAGACGACCACCTTGGCGTCATAGCGGACGTGCCAGTCGTCGGTGTGGACGGTGCCGCACCACTGGGCGAACTCGGGATACCACAGGACGCGGGTGGGGTCGCGGGTCAGGGGCCAGTGGTTGACCAGGACGGTCTGGACGCCGGCGGGGCGGTCCTCCAGGCGCTTGCGGGTCTCGGCGAGCCTGGCCTCGCACCATGCCTCGCGGCTCGGGTACGGGTCCGGGTGCAGGAACCTCTCGTCGGTGCAGACGATGCCCCTCTCGTAGGCGATCGCCAGGCCCTCCTCCTTGGTGGTCGCCCCCTCCGGCCGGAACGTGTAGTCGTACAGCAGGAACATCGGGGCGATCGTCACCGGCCCGCCCGGCCCCTCCCACACCTCGTACGGATCCTCCGGCGTGACGATGCCCATGCTGCGGCACATGTCCACCAGATGCCGGTAGCGCTCCACGCCCCGCGGCCCGTCCTCCTCACCGGGCGGCGTCCACAGCTCGTGGTTGCCCGGCACCCAGAACACCTTGGCGAACCGGCCCGCCAGCGTGCGCAGCGCCCACTCGATGTCGGCGATCCGCTCTCCCACGTCCCCGGCGACGATCAACCAGTCGTCCGCCGACCGCGGCCCGACCTCCTCCACCAGCGCCCGGTTCTCCGGATGCCCGACATGCAGATCACTGGTCGCCAGCAACTCGGCCATGTGCTCACCCCATCCGTACACGACGGCGCCCTCCCGCAGGCTAACCAGCGCCCCGGCCGCTCATAACCGGCAATCGTTGACAGCGGAACGGCGTGATCACCGAAGACGCCGGCGCGAAATGGCCACATTGGGACATCCCCTACGGCACCATCCCCGGATGGGATAGACGGTGTGTGTCGCCCGCACCCAGACGAGACCGGAAGCCATGACTCCCCCGAACCGCATCGACCAGTTGCTGAACGGCCCCCAGCCCGGGCCGTCGGTCCCCCCGGGAGGAGGCGGCGGCCCCTCGCCGTCGACCCCGACCATGCGCCCCGCGCTCCCCACATCGCCCTTCGGCAACAACGTGCCGGTGACCGCCGCGGGCGGCGGCGTGGAGTTCGACGCCGGGGCCATCGAGGCGTTCGGCCCGAAGCTGATCACCAAGGTGGGCACGGAGCTCACGGCGGCCCGCAAGCACATCAACGCCTCCCCGCGTCAGGTCGAGGCGAGCTGCTTCACCACGTTCTGCGCCGCGCTCGCCCACGCCTACGTGCAGGCCACCGAGTACGTGGACGTCGACCTGGTCACCAAGCAGCGGGTGCTCACCGACGTCGACGGCAAGCTCAAGGAGACCGCGAAGATCCTGCGCGAGGCCGAGCGGCGCAGCACCGTGAAGTAACCGAGGACCCGGAACGGAACGAGAGATCCCTTGTCCGAGAACGCCCTGCACCATCTGGAGATGGTCGCCAAGGTCGCCTACTACGAGGCGGCCGCGGCCGCCGTGATCATCCCCAACGCCTGGCCGATGGTGGCCATCATCTACTGCGCGCAGGCCAATCCGGGTCAGCTCTGGGACGCCGCCGAGGACTACTACCAGGTCAAACAGCGTCTGGTGGCGGCCGACAAGGAGATCACCGCACAGCTGCGGACGCTGTCCGAGCGCGACTGGTCGGGGAAGGACCGGGACGCCTTCGAGAAGGTCCTCAGCGACTACCAGAACCAGATCCGGGTCTCCTACTCCTTCGCGCTCGGCGTCCACCTGATCCTCAAGACCATGGCGCTGCTCATCGCGGCCTTCATCATCATGATGGCCGCGTTCGCCACCATCCTCGCGCTGCTCGCCGCGTTCATCATCATCCTGACGATCCTGGAACTCGCCACGCGGTTCATCCCGTATCCGCCCGTCAAGGCCTTCAACCTGAAGCTCAAGATCCTGCTGCGCACCACCAAGATCAAGGCCAAGATCGTCGCCGGGAAGCTGTACATGACGCTCAAGAAGGCCGAGCGCGCGCTGACGAAGACGGGCGACGGCGCCGCGGCGTTCCTGGCCGGGGGAATGGCCGTCGACGTGCTGGCGCAGATGCTCACCGGCAACACCCAGGCGTTCCCGGACTTCGCCGAGGCCACCGTCAAGAGCGCCGACGACGTGATCAAGGGCCGGATCGCGCTCCTCGAGCAGAAGCTCACCGCCCAGTTGATGGCCGGCAAGCACATCGGCGGCTTCGGGCTCGGCAAGTGGAAGCTGCCGACCGCCAACATCCCCAAGGACATCCGCCCCTACATCAGCCCGCTGCCCGGCATCAAGGGCGTCGGCGACGTCATGCAGGGCACCCCCACCTTCACCTCCCCGTGGACCAAGCCCACCGAGTACGGGGACGACTACGTCAAGCGCACCAACGCACTGCCGACGGAGCCGTCGTGACACCGGACGCGCAGCAGATCGTGCTGCATGACGACGGGACGAACGCACCGGTCATCGCGGCCGGAATGCTCCTGGCGGGAGCCGTCGCGCTCGGCGCGGGCCTGGTGCTCGGCGAGTGGTACGGCATCGTCCTGCTGGTGCTGGGCGCGCTCCTGCTCGTCGCCGGGCTGGTCGCCGTCGTGGGGCTGTGGCGGTACGGCGCCGGCTCGCTGCGGCTCACTCCCCAGGGGCTGGTCCACTCCCACGGGGACCGGCAGGAGATCCTTCCGCCGGAGGCGATCGAGGGGATCGGGCTGCTGCGGCAGGGCCGCGACATCGTCGAACTGTCGCTGTGGTACGACCCCGCCGGGCTCCCGGAGCTCCCCAGGGTCCTCAGCGGTCTCCGGCGCGAACCCGGCCGTCTTCACCTGGCCATGGTCGGGGAGGATTCCGGCTGCATGTCCCTCGACGAGGTCCAGCGGGTCCGTGCGTTCGTGCAGGCCCATCGGCTCGGCGAGTGGCGCAACCGCAGCCGCGGCTGAGCGGCGTCCTCAGCCGGAGAACTGCACTGCGCGGACCTCCTCGAGCCCGATGGCCAGCGCCACGAGCAGCACGGTCCACTCGTCGCCGAGCCCTGGCCGGACCTCGGCGAACCAGGCGCCGTCGCTCTGCCGGCGCGCCGTCCCGGCCTCGTCTCCCGAGGCCGTCGTCACCGCGACGGAATCGCCCAGGGAGCCGCATGCCGCCGTGCCGATCGCGGTGCCGTCCCGGACGATGTCGTACCTGGCGGCGCCCAGCGGATTCCACCGTCGGCGGCGTCTGACGTCGCCGATCCGGGCGCCCGCGGCGTCCTCCACCCACAGCGACTTCAGTTCCGGCCCGTCGGGCAGTTCCATCCGCCACAGCAGCGTCTCGTCGGGCGCGACGATCCGCAGGCCGTCCCGGGCGCTGGTGAGCAGCCGGCGGAGCGACGCCTCCGGGCGGCGGATCTCGGCCAGCCGGACGCCCTCGTCGTCGGTGATCGCCTTCTCGCCGACCACCAGCCGCGTGGTGCCGAACATGCCGACCTACTTTCCGAGGAACCTGTTCAGGGAGTCGAGGATCCGGCTGGTGTCCTGCAGGGTGCCGTTGAAGGCGGCCTGGAAGTCGTCGATCTGGGCCTGGATCGTCTCGGCGTCGTCCACCATGGCCTCCGGATCGCCGTCCGGCCCGAAGATCTCCGCGGCGATCATGTCGGCCTTGGCGGCCAGGTCGGCGCGGGCCCGCCCGATCGTCGCCGCGATCACGTCGGCCAGTTCGGTGGAGGCCATGCGCAGGGCGCGCGGATCGATCTCGAGTTTCGCCACTCCCTGCTCGTCGGTCCACTCCACCCGGATCCTGCCGTCCTCCGACTCCGCCCGGCCGACGAGGTCGTCCATCTCGTCGGCCGCCCGGCGGACCTTTTCGGCATAACGCTCGGAGGCCCGCAGTATCTCTTCGGGATCGAAATCGATCACGTCACCTCGCCCGATCGGCCGCGCCGCAAAGGCGTCATACAGCGAACAGCCCGGCCAGTGTAGCCAGACCGGACACATTCTCGTCCAGCGAACCGGAAAACGGGCATTCGACCTCGACGGCATTGGCCGGGCACATCGAACGGTACGGAGGAAACACCTGGCCCTCTTTCGGCGAGGCGCACCCCCGAGGGGCATCGAAAAGCATGCTCCGGGATGCCGGGACAAGCACGCCGCCTCCGTGCAGCGCCCTTTTCGGTGCCGCCCGCAGTGCACGCGCCAGCCGCGGCGATGCGGGGTTCGGAGCCGGTTGCGATCAGCCGCCGACCAGGGGGACGAGCTTGATGAAGGTGAGTTCGGGGTCGGTGGTGAGGTCGACTTCCTCGTCGAGGTCCTCCAGTTGGCGGTCGGCGGACAGGACGAAGAAGCCGTTGGACTCGAAGGCCCGCTCGGCCAGGTCGGCCTGCTTCTCCCAGTCGACGAACCGCCGGGTGCCCGGGCCGGTGTCCCGGGGCCGGACCAGGCCGGTGAAGGCGCGGGAGGGATCGGCGTTGTGACGGGCCACCTCCTCGCGGACGCGCAGGCGGATCAGCTCCCGGAGGGTCATGCGGCCGGGGAGACCGGCCACCTGGAAGGCGTCGGTGCGGCGGCCGGTCGCGGTCTCGTCGCGGAAGGTGACATCAGGCAACGGGGAGCCCCAGGGCGATCTGGCCGCGGATGGACTCGTCGGTGATCCCGGTGTCGGCGGCCAGCAGGAACGCCTTGCTGAGGATCAGGGACAGCCGGTCCTCCTGGAAGGGGAGGTGGACGGCGGGGCCGGAGCGGGCCGGGACGACGCACAGGTAGGCGCCGTCCGGGTCCATCAGGATGTTGGCCGAGCCCAGGTGGATCCGGTAGGTGCGCAGGTCGCCGCGGACCACCAGGAAGCGGTCGGTCAGCTCGCAGCGGTCGGCGATCCGGGTGCGCGGAAGGATCCGGGCCAGCGCCTCACGGCGGGCCTCGGCGGAGGGGGTGAGCTCGCCGAACGCGTTGCCGAGGCGGTACTCCCAGTACGGATCCTCGCGCCGCCGCGCCCAGTCCGGGTCGGCGGCCAGCGAGGTCACCCCGACGAAGAGATCGACGTCGCGCATGGCCTCGCTGAACACCAGCGGCGGCACCTCGGCCAGCGGCACGTTCCGCCATCCGGCGTCGGTGCGGCGGGCGAAGCGGACCCGGTCGGTGGAGGCGACGTCCTCGTCCACATGGATGTGCCGGAAGGCGGCCCGCCACTCCCCGGCCAGCACCCGCTCCGCCTCGTCCTCGGATCCGCCGTCCCACGGGCCGAGCAGGTCGCTCTTCCAGCCCCGGGCGCGCAGCAGCGCGAACATCCGCCGGTAGTGCACCAGGTGCGCGGCGAACCGTTCGGAGTGCGTCCCCGCCTCCTCCTCGGCCGGGGTGAGCCGGTAGACCTCGCGGAACGCCTGCTTGAACGGCTGCCGTACCCCCCGTTCGACGATCAGGTCACGCCACCGCGCGATCTCGCCGGCGCCGGAACGGATCGGATGCCACAGCCGGACCGCCGCGTCCTCGTCCGGCTCGGCCACCACGGCGCCCGACGAGTCGAGCAGGCCGTCATCGGAGGGCAGCACCGCGCGCCACAGCCCCGGCTCCACCTCGATCTCCCAGATCAGCCGCCGGACCGTGGTCCCGGCGAGGGGATGGCGGACCAGCCCGTCCCGCCACCGGCCGTACGGCTGGGCCGCCTCGACGGGGAAGCCGCCCTCCAGGGCCCGCACCAGCGTGGTCAGGTGGGCGCGGACCTGTTTGACCAGGTTCCGCAGCTCCTTGACGGTGTCGCCGTGCTCCCGCCGCACCGGGGCGGGCACCGAACGCCGCGGCCTGCCGTCCGGGCCGTGCCAGCCGAGCACCGCGTCCTCCTCGCCGACCGTGACGACCGCCGTGCAGTCGCCCACCGGCGTCCGCAGCGTCCCGTCCGCCGCGAACCCCAGATCGGGCATCCGCAACGCCACCTCGGTGCGTTCGGCCAGGGCGGCGTCCACCCGCTTGAGCATCCGGTCGAGCTGCTTGGGCACCCCCTTGTGCCGCACCGTCCGCCGCACCGCGCGCAGCGACGCCACCGCCTCGGGCGTCGGGAACGCCTCCACCGCCCGGGTGATCTCGAACAGCAGCGCCTGCGAGGGCAGGGTCCGCGCGTTCTGTTCCGGCGCGACCACCACGCCGCGCAGCAGCCGGTCCAGCAGGTCGGGCAGCCACGGCTCGTCCCGCCGCAGCGCCGTCCGCGCCGCCCGCCCCAGCGTCTCGACCTCGTCGGAGGTGAACGCCTTGTCGGCCCGGTACGGCACCTCGCCCGCCTGGACGGCGGCCACCCGCGCCTCCGCCGCCGCCAGGGCCCGCCGGGCGAACTCCGCGTACCCCGCGTCGGCCACCCGGTCCCATGCCTCGGGCGGCACCGGCATGGCGACGGAACGGTGCCGCCGGTACGCCCCGACCTCGGAGAACGCGGCCAGCTCTCGCACCTCCCACGGCAGCAGCAGATCCAGCTCGGCGCGCGCGATCTCCCCGTCGGCCGCGAAACCCGCCGCGACCTCGGCGTACGTCTCCGGCCCCGCCAGCCGGGCCACCGCCAGCAGCCGGTGCGTCCCCAGCTCCCTGCCCAGCTCGAGCATGGCCCGGACCAGGGTCGCCGCCCGTTCCGCCAGACCGTCCGGCCACGGCCCGGTGCACCGCAGCAGCGCCCCCACCCCTTCGTCCAGGTCCGCCCATCGCCGGCGCGGCAGCCCGTCCACGAGCGCGTCGAACATCTTCAGGCACGCCCCCGGCGTGAACCTCGGCTGCCGTTCGCCCGCCGCGCCCTCGACGATCCACCGCATGGAGAGGTTCGCCGCCGCGTAGGCGGCGGGCAGCAGCGCCCCCAGCTCCTCGTCGGTCAGCCGCGAGGCGTCCCGCAGCTCCGGCTCCGGGTAGGGCCCCTGCGCCCTGGCCAGCTCGGCGGCCATCCGCGCCGCCAGGGGCGACAGCGCGACATCGTCGGCGATGTACGACATGGGCCGATCATGGCAGGCCCCACCGACATCTCACCGGTGCGATCAGGACGAAGCGGAGCACCGCGGCAGTCTAACGACCGATGTAGCCGAACAGATGGCCGGCCACCCGGCGCATCTGGATCTCCTCCGACCCCTCGGTGATGCGGTACCGGCGGTGGTGCCGGTAGATGTGCTCGAACGGCTTGTGCCGGGTGTAGCCGAGCCCGCCGTGCACCTGCATGGCCTGGTCGGCGGCCTGGCAGGCGAGCCGGTTGGCCCGGTAGTTGCACATGGAGACCTTGTCGCTGACGTCCATGTGGTGGCGGGCGTCGAGGTCGGCGGCGGTTTTGCGGACCAGGGTGCGCAGCATCTCCGCCTCGGTGTGCAACTCCACCAGCGGCCACTGGACGGCCTGCCGTTCGGCCAGCGGCCTGCCGAAGGCGATGCGCTCACGGGCGTAGGCGACGCTCTCGTCGATGCAGTACTGCGCGACGCCGACCCCGGAGGCGGCCTGCCGGATGCGGTTCTCGTGGACGAACGTCTGCGCGACGGCCAGGCCCATGCCCTCCTCGCCGACGATCGCCGACCCCGGCACCCGCACGTCGCGGAACTCCACCTCGGCATGGTCGGTGGGCATGTTGAACGTCCACCAGTAGAAGGGAATGTGCACGCCCGGCGCGTCGGTCGGCACCAGGAACGCCGTGATCCCGCGGGCCTCCCCCTGCCGCCCCGACGTGCGGGCGAACACCAGGTCGTGGGTGGCGCGGTGCATCCCGGTGTTGAACCGCTTGGCCCCGTTGACGATCCAGTCGCCGCCGTCCCGTACGGCGGTGGTCTCCAGCCAGGTCGCGTCGCTGCCGTGGCCGGGTTCGGTGAGGCCGAACGCCACCGCGCGCTCCCCGGTGATCTGCGGCTCGCAGAACTCCTCCTTCTGCTCCGGGGTCCCGAACTTCCACATCAGCTGCACGACGGGGAAGTTGCCGACGATGCTCGACTCGTCCTGCAGGTCGTTGTGCAGGCCGAGCCCCTGGTGGGCCAGGTGCTCGCGGATGTGGGCCATGCCGAGGTTGGTGCCGTCGCTCCCGCCGAGCTCCTTGGGCAGGGCGTACCGGTAGAACCCGGCGGCGTCGGCGCGGCGGCGGGCCTCGGCGAGCAGTTCCTCCCACTCGGGACGGGGCAGCCCGCCGTTCTCGAAGTCGGTGCGGGCCCACTCGCGCCGGTGGTCGAAGAACCGGATGTTGTCGTCGGCGTCCTCCAGCGGCCTGATCCGCTCGGCGATGAACGCGTCGATGTCGGCCAGCAGGCGGGCGATCTCGGGCGGGGTGGCGTGGTCCACGGGCTGCTCCTCGGCGACGCAAGCGAACGCTTACAGGCAGCCTACGCCTTCAGTCCTCGGCGATCACGATGACCCGGTCGTCGGCCGACAGGGTCAGCTCGGCCGCCTTGTCCGGGTTGAGCACCACCCCGTAGTCCGGCGGCAGGTGGAACCGGTCCCGCCGCCGGTAGCCGATCGCGGTCTCCCCGCGCCGCCGCGCCGCCTCGATCACGGTGGCGAAGTCGGCCCGCGCCCCCGGGCGCAGGTAGTCGGCGGCGGGCTTGAGGTAGATCTCCGAGCCCGCCGGGTCGAGCAGGTCGAAGAACACGTCGTACAGGTGCTCGTTCTCGCTGAGCTGAGTGAGCTTGACTTCCTCCCCACGGCTGAAGCCGGGGGATTCCCGTGGCTGAGGCGCGTTCACACGGCCTCGGTCTCGGGTGGTTGGCGCTTCGCAGACCGCCCAGCGGCGAGGTCTCCACGCCCTGTCACCGCCAGCCCGGCGGCGAGGATGTTCTTGGCCGCGTTGACGTCGGCGTTGGCCTGGTGCCCGCAGGCGCGACATCGGAACACCGCTTGGCTCTCACGGTTGTCCGGGGCGCAATGCCCGCAGGCAGCGCAGGTCTGCGACGTGTACGCGGGCGGCACCCGCACGATGCGGGAGCCGTTGCAGCGGGCCTTGTGCTCAAGAGCTGCCAGCAGCCCGCCCCAGCCCTTCGCCAGAATCGACCGGTTGAGCCCGGCTTTCTGACGGACGCGGGACCCAGGCTGTTCAAGGGTGCCTTTGGCGCTGGCCGTCATGTTCTTGACCTTCAGGTCTTCGACCACCACCAGCCCGTGGTCACGGGTCAGCCGGTTCGCCGTCCACGCCACGAAGTCGGTGCGCCGTGCCCTTACGCGGGCGTTCAGCCTGCCGATCTTCGCCTTGGTGGCGGAGCGCCGCGCCGAACCCTTCCGCTGCCGGGCGAGTTGCTGCTGGAGCCGCTTGAGCCGTACGGCCTCACCGAGGGTGACGAACTCGCGGTCACGCATCCACCCGTCGGAGGTGGCCACCGCAACCGCGACGCCGCGGTCCACGCCGACCGGCGGTTTCCCGTTCGGCGTGGACTCGGCCAGGCCGTCTTCGACGCAGAACGAGATGTACCAGCGCCCGCCATCCTTGAGCACAGTCACGTTGCGCACCATGCCGCCGAGGGGGCGTGTCCAGCGGAAGCGGACCCAGCCAAGCTTGGGCAGTCTCACCCGGCCCCACCGCCGGGAGACGCGCTCCACGGCGATGTGCTTGGGGTCGGGGAAGCGGAACGATGGCGCGTTCTTCCGCTTCGAGCGCCAGCGGACCTTGAAAGTGCCGTGCGTCTTACAGGCTTTCTCCAAGTCACGAAGCGTCTGCTGAAGCGTGTGCGAGGGCGCCTCGGCCAGCCACGGGAAGTCCTTCTTGGCCTCGGCCATCTGCCGGGCCTGCTCCACGTAGCCGATGAACGCCCCACGCCGCCGGTAAGCGCGGCGCTGCTCCAGCCCGGTGTTCCACACCATGCGGCAGGCGTCGCCGACCAGTTCAGCGAAGGTCTCCTGCCCGGGGGTGAACGCCAGCAGATAGCGGCGGCCGGTTAGCATCTGCCAGCTCTTCTGCTGCTCGACATAGCGCTTGACCTCGGAAAGCGGTGCGCCACCGACCGTGGCCACGAAGGAGGAGTTCGTCCACAGCGTCGGAAGCTGCGACTTCAGGTGCGGAAACTCCTCGCGCAGCACGCGGGAGGATCGGCCCTTGATGGGCTTCACCAGCTTCACCCGCACCATTGATTTCACAATCCGTGACCATACACCTGCATACGCGTCACCAGCACAGGAACGGGTCAAGACCTGTGGAGGCCAGTCCCAGCCAGCCGATCAGCGCCGGGGTCCCCCTGGACATGGTGTTGTCGAACCAGTACCGGAACCGGTCCCGCCATCTGATCGGCGCCACCCCGTACCTCCCCCGTCCCCGGGCGGCACGCTAGCAGCGCATGTCCTCCGATTTCGGGACATCGGGCGGATCAGCCTCGGTCCAGCAGGGCGTGCAGATGGTCGCGGAGGACGACGGCCTGGTTGTGCTCGGTGTCCTTGGCGGAGTACAGCAGCGTGACCGGGCCCCTGCGGGCGGCCTCCAGCAGCGGGCGCAGGGCGTCGGGGCGGGCGTCGAGCTCACGGCGGTAGCGTTCGGCGAACTCGGCGAACCGTTCGGGACGGTGCCCGAACCACCGGCGCAGCTCCGCCGACGGGGCCGCGTCGCGCAGCCAGCCGTCGACGCGCAGGTCCTCCTTGCGCCTGCCGCGCGGCCACACGCGGTCCACGAGGAACACCGCGCCCTCGTCCGGCGGCGGGTCGTACACCCGGCGAATCTCGATCATCCCCTTGGGATACCCGGCGGGCCGGGACGAACGTCGGCGCCCGAAAAGGAATTTCCGTGATCAAGAAAATGGGACATGCGGCCATTTTCACGGTATTCGCTTGCGGCCGATAGCGGCACTGCTCAGCATGTGTCCATGAGGGGTCTCGCAGCCGAGCTGCCGACCGGGGTGTGGGACGAGTTCTGCCGGCTGGGAATCGCGCAGAACGCCGATCCGGGGCGGATCCTGCTCCGTCAGGGGGAGACCGCCGACCACGTCGTGGTGCTGCTTTCCGGACGGGTGAAGATCACGCTGGTGGACCGGGACGGGCGGGCGATCGTCCTGGCGGTGCGCGGGCCCGGCGAGGTGCTGGGCGAGATCGCGATGCTGGACGGCGCCACGCGGTCGGCGTCGGTCACCGCGATCGACCCGTGCCGGGTGCGGGTGGTGCCGGTGCCGGTCTTCCTGCAGACGCTGCGGCTGCTGAACGTCGAGGACGTGCTGGTCCGGCACACGCTGCGGCGGCTCCGGGAGAGCGAGCAGCTGCGGCTGGAACTAACCACCCTGCCGGCCAGGCAGCGGGTGCACCGGGCGCTGGTGCGGCTGGCGGTGCCGGCGGTGGCCGGGGCGGGGCCGGTCGACATCGGGCTGACCCAGGCCGAGTTCGGCGAGGCGGTCGGCCTGAAGCGCTCGTCGGTGGCCAGCATGCTGGCGGAGTTCCGGGACGCCGGGCTGATCAGCACCCGGCGCGGCCGGATCGTCGTCGTGGACATGCCCCGGCTGTGCGCCCTGTCCGTGGAATGACCGTTTTCCCGTAACGAACCGATAACCGGCGGCGCTGTGTCCATTTTCGGATACGGGGCCCGATCGGCGCCGCGCAGACTGGCCGCACCGGCGCGGACAATTCGGACCGCCGGTAATTGCCGAACCCAATTCGGGCGATCCTGCACGGCGATCCGGCGTGCATCGCCCCGACGCAGCCTGCCCCTGGAGGCCCCATGCCGCCGGTTCCCCCGCTCGTCGAGCGGTGCGTCCTCGGAGTGGACATCAAGCGTTACAGCGCCCGTACGACCCAGCAGCAACTGCTTATGCAACAGGACCTCGACCGGCTGCTCGGCGAGGCCGCCGCGGCGGCCGGGCTGGACCGGTCGATGTGGGAGCGCCAGCCCGGCGGCGACGGGGAGATCGCCGAGCTGCCGCCGGGCACCGACCTGATCGCCGTGGTCCGGCGGCTGGTGCTCGAACTGGTGCCCCTGCTGGCCGACCACAACGACGGCCACACCCCCGAACGGCGCATCGGGCTGCGGATGGCGGTGCACCTGGACGTCTCGCTCTCGGGTCCGCTCGGCTCCCCCGGGCCCGCGCTGGTGGTCCTCAACCGGCTGCTGAACGCCCGGCCGGTGCGCGACGCCCTGGACGCGTCGCCGTCCGGCCTGGCCCTGATCGTCTCCGCCACCGTGTTCGACCGGGTGGTCCGCTCCGGGCTCGGCGGGCTGCGGCCGGAGCAGTTCCACGAGGTCACCGTGGACCTCCCGGACAAGGACTTCCACCAGACCGCGTACGTCCACGTCCCGGCGGCGCTGACCGCGTCCGGCTGGCGGCCCGGCGCCCCCGGCCCCGGCCCCGACCCCGGCCCGGGTCCCGGCCCGGGTCCCGGAGGCGGGCCGGTGGGCGGCGGTCCCGGCGGCGCGCCGCAGGCTCCCCCGCAGCCGCCCCCGCCGCGACCGGCCGAGCCCGCGAGCCCGCCCGAGGGCGCCCAGTACGGCGGCATCCGCATCGGCCGCCAGCGCGCCGAGCGCGTCGTCTTCGGCGACTACCACGAGGCGCCGCCGCCGGTCGACCACGAGGGCCTGGGCCGCCGGGCGCTGGACGCCGGCAACTACGCCACCGCCCGCACGCACCTGGCCTCGGCCATGGAGACCGCGCCCGACGACCCGGCCCTGCGGTTCCGGCGGGCCCTGGCGCTGCTGGACGGCAAGCGCCCCCATCTGCACTCCTGGTCCGTTCTCGACCAGGTCATCGGGCTGCTGGAGGGGGCCAGGCACGGGCTCCCCGAGGCGATGGCCCTGTGGCTGCTGGTGATCGAGGACCGGCAGCAGTCGTGGCGGCACCGCACCAGGGTGCCCGCCGAGCTGGTCGATCACGTGAACACGCTGCCGCCGCAGGCGGCCGCGGAGATCGTCCGGCACATCACCGCCGCGGAGAACCACGTGTGGCAGCTCCTCGCGGCACGATCAGGAAGGAACACCCCGAGGTGACCACGGTCGACCGCACCGCGACCAGGCGCAAGAAGCGCGTCGAGAAGTACTTCAACAAGACCCCCGACATCCGTGACCTGCGCGTGGCGCAGGCCATGCTGGGCGGCGCGGGGGGCGCCGCCCTGCTGGGGCTGATCATGCTGGCCGCCAGCCCGTTCCTGGCCGTCCTGCTGTTCGGCGGGGCCGCCTACCTCGGGGTGAAGGGCGGCCTGGGCAAGCACGAGTACGACAAGGCGTACGAGAAGGCCGAGCCCAAGCCGACCGACCGGGAGATGGACGACCTGCTCGCCACCGACCTGCTGAAGATCGAGCAGAAGGCGATGGAGTCGCTCGGCCTGACCCCCGACGACCTGGAGACCGCCGGCCACAACTGGGACCCGGTGAACGCGCTGAGCCGCAGCAAGGCGTCCGCCATGCCCCCGGCCAAGCGCCCGATCGTGGTGTACGGGCCGTCGCCGGACAGCGGCTACACCGTGGGCCGGGACGGCATCTGGCGGTTCCAGCGGTACGAGGTCATGGTCATCTGCCCCACCCACCACCACCTGGCGCTCTACCGCAGCGAGCTGAACCTGCTGACCGGCGGGCTGTTCCTGGAGCAGACCCAGGAGTACCAGTACGCCCACGTCGTGTCGGTCTCGACGGTGACGGTCCCGGCGCCGGACGACTACAAGCTGCGCCGCACCGACATGGACGACAAGGACAAGGAGCGCGAGCAGGAGCGCGAGAACCGGGCCCGCGCGCGGGAGGACGAGGACGCGGTCCGCTTCGCCGACGTGGTGCTGCGGCAGTTCACCGTCGGGGTGTCCAGCGGCGGGAACACCTCGGTGACCGTCGGCATCTCCGACAAGAAGAACCCCGAGAACCAGGCCCACCTGCAGGACTCCGGCATCCAGCAGACCATCAACTCGATCCGCCGCGTCCTGCGCGACAAGAACGGCGGCACCTCCTTCGTCGGGGTGTGACCCCGCGAGGCGGCGGGGCGGTCCGTCCGGCGGTCACACCGGGTGGACCACCCCGCCGGGACCGGCCGTCCGGGCGCGCTCCGCTCCCGCCAGATCCCGGTAGCGGGGGCTGGTCTCCAGGAGTTCCTCGTGGACGCCGGTGGCGGTGACGCGGCCGTCGTCGAGCACGACGATCAGGTCGGCGTCCCGCACGCCGCCGGAGCGGTGGCCGATGACCACCACGGCGCACTCGCCGGCGAGCCGGGCGACGGTGCGGCGCAGCAGGTCCTCGTCGCCGGCGTCGAGCCGGGAGGACGGCTCGTCCAGCAGCAGCAGCGCCGGGCGGGCCAGCAGGGCGCGGGCGATCGCGATCCGCCGGCGTTCGCCGCCCGACAGGGCCGCGCCGCGCTCCCCGACCGGGGTGTCCAGCCCCCGCGGCAGCCGCTCCACCAGCCGGGACAGCCCGGCCAGCTCGATCACCCGCTCCAGTTCGGCGTCCCCGGCCCGGGGCACCGCGTAGGCGAGGTTGTCGCGCAGCGTGCCGTACATGATCGGGCAGTCCTGCTCGACCAGCCCGATCGCCGACCGGTAGGCGGAGCGGTCCAGCTCCCGCAGGTCGGCGCCCTCGAACAGGATCCGGCCCCGGTCCGGCTCGTAGAACCGCTCGATCAGCGCGAACACCGTGGACTTGCCCGCGCCGGACGGGCCGACCAGGGCCACGTGGCCGCGCCGGGGGATCTGCAGCGACACCCCGCGCAGCACCGGCCGGTCCGGCGCGTACCCGAACCACACGTCGCGGAACTCCAGCAGCACCGGGCCCTCGGCGGGCCGCGCCTGCGGCGGCACCCCGTCGCCGTCCGGCTCGCGCGGCCACGACAGCGCCTCGCCGACCCGCCGCAGCGCCCCCGACCCCTGCTGGACGACGCTGACCGCCTCGAACAGCGACCCCAGCGGCCCGGCCAGGAACACCACGTACATCAGGAACGCCACCAGGTCCGCCACCGAGGCGTCGCCCGCCGCGACCCGCGCCCCGCCGACCAGCACCACCAGCAGGAACGAGCCGGTGACCGCCAGTTCCCCGGCGGGCCCCGCCACGGCGTCGAGCCGGGCCGCCCGCACCCCGGCGGCACGGGCGGCCCGCGCCCGGCGGGCGATCCGCGCGGCCTCCCGGCCCTCGGCCCGCGCCGCCCGGACGGTGCGGATCGCGCCGAGCGCCCGCTCCAGGTCGGCGGCCATCTCGCCGGTGGCCTGCCGGCCGTGCAGGGACAGCGTGCGCATCGCGCGCAGCGCCCCGGCCGGCACCGTCACGGCCGCCGCGACCATCGCCGCGACCATCGCGAACAGCACCCGGTCCAGCCAGATCATCAGCGCCACCGCCCCGGCCAGCCCGATCGCCCCGGCGACCAGGTCGGTGAACCCGGTGGCGACCATCCGGCGCAGCGCCGCGGCGTCGGTGGCCGCCCGGGCGATCAGGTCGCCGGTGCGGTGCCGGTCGTACACCGGCATCCGCAGCCGCAGCAGGTGCTCGGCCAGCGCCTCCCGGACGGCCAGCACCACGCCCTCCCCGGTGCACGCCAGCGTGTACCGGCGCAGGCCCGCCGCCAGCGCCTGCGCCAGGAACAGCGCGACCAGCGCGGCGAGCGCGCCCCAGGCGGTCCGGCCCGTTCCGGCGTCCTCGATCACCCGGCGGACCAGCAGCGGCTGCGCCAGGCCGAACGCGGACGCCGCCAGCGTCAGGACCGCCCCGGCCGCCACCGGGCCGCGATGCCGGGCGACCAGGCTCAGCAGACCGGCGTGCATCGCGCGGCGGTCATATCGGTCCGCGGCTTCATCGGGGCACCTGAACGGAGGTTCTGCGATGCTTCATGAAATCCTTTCCATCGGCCCTCGCGAACATCACCGGAAACGCTCGTGTCCTGCATGCGAGCAGGTCCTGCCCGACCAGGTCGAGCAGGCCCCGCAGCGACTGGCACCAGCGAGTTTCGCCACCTCGGCGGGCCTTGTCCAGCGCATGCGGAAACCACCGCGAGCCACCCGGAAAACACTTTCCCGGACACAGCGGAACGGCAACAGTTCGGCAAAGCGCGCCATTCCTCCGGTTGAACGCGCCATGGCGGAACAAAGATGTGGCGCCCGCTCCGGCACGGCGGTCCGGCCCGGCACATTGCGCCCGGTGCCACAGTTCCGTTCCGCACCGATGGTCTGTAATGGGAGGGTCATCTGTGTCCGGCGGCCCGAGAGGAGCCCGGCGATCATGGAAAGCGGTGCGTTCGGCGGGCGGGACGGATGGCGGCCCGCGGGCAAGTGCGCGCTGTTCGTGTGCGACGTGGCGGGCTTCACCGACCGGGCGCGCCCCGAGCACGCCCGCGAGCGCATCCGGACCGAGCTGTACGGGATGCTGCAGGAGAGCTTCGAGCGGTCCGGGCTGCCGCCGGAGTCCTGCTACCACGAGGACCGCGGCGACGGCGTGCTGGTGGTGCTGCCGCCGCACCTGGACCCGGCGCTGCTGGTGCATCCGCTGATCGACCGGCTGCGCGGGCGGCTGCAGAGGTACGACGACCTGGCCTCCGAGGTCGCCCGGATCCGGCTGCGGGTCGCGCTGCACCTCGGGCGGGCCAAGGCCGACGCCCAGGGCCTCGTCGGAGCCGACGTCGACCACGCGTTCCGGCTGCTGGACGCCCCGCAGTTCAAGACCGAGCTGCGCGAGTCGGACGCCCTGCTGGGCGTGCTGGTCTCCCAGGCCCTCCACGACGAGGTGATCCGTGACGCCCACGACCTCATCGACCCCGACCTGTTCCGGCCGCTCCCGGTGAGCAACAAGGGGACCGAGACCACCGGCTGGCTGCGGCTGTGCGGGCGGCCCAGGCAGGTCGCGCCGGGTTCCGCGCTCCCCGCGACCCCGGACGCCGTGGTCCCCGAGCCGGCCGCCCCGGCGCCGTCCCACGAGTCCCCGCTGCCGCCGGACTGGTACGTCGAGCCCACGGTGCGGGGGCTGTTCGAGGTGGTGGACCGGCTGCTGGACATCCCGCTGATGGTGACCCCCGAAGGCCGGAGCCAGGTGGTGGAGTCGCTGCCGCGGGAGATCCGCATCCGGATCGCCCGGCGCCCGCAGCCCCACATGGACGGCATGTCGATCGTCCGGACCTGCGCGGAGTATCCCGGCGGGCTGCCCCGGCTGCTGCTCTACGTGCGCGCGTTCGCGGGGCCGACCCCGCAGGTGATGGCGCTGCAGGAGGCGATCGCGCGGATCGGCGAGGACGGCTGACCCGCCCGTCCGCCCGGTCCCCGACCGTTTTGCCGTCTGTATGCCCGGCCGACCGAAGAGGCGTTCTTTTCCGCGTCTTGGCGATGGGCACAGGACGTCCGGGTAGGTAGCGGTCACCGATGCACCGGCCGGCATCGACCTCCTGAATCCGTGCGTGCGGGACGTTCCGCGCATCCCGCCACGCCCGCGTCCGGAAGGGAGTGCCATGCCGCTGCGCGATTTCCCGTGCCGGGACACCGCCGTCGACCTGGGCAGCCGCACCGCCCGGGTGCACGTCCGGGGGCGGGGGGTGGTGGCCGTCACGCCGTCCCTGCTGGCGCTGGACGACGCCACCGGCAGATGCCTGGCGGTCGGCGACGAGGCGATGGACCTGCGCGCGCAGGTGCCGCTGGGCGTCCGGTTCGTGTGGCCGTTCGAGGGCGGGGTGCCGGACGAGGTGGGGACCGCGCGGCGGCTGCTGCGGCACCTGCTGCGCCGCGCCCACCGCCGCCGGTACATGACCAGCCCGCGGATGGCGGTGGCGGTGCCCAGCGAGATCACCGACGTGCAGCAGCACGCGCTGGCGTACGTGGCCGGCAGCGCGGGGGCCCGGTCGCTGACCATGGTGCCGACCCCGCTGGCCGCCGCGCTGGGCGCGGGGGTCCGGCTGGACGAGCCGCCCGCCGTGCTGATGATGGACGTGGGCGCGGTGACGACCGACATGGCGGTGCTGTCGCTGGGCATGGTCGTCGTCGCCCGGACGGTGCGGGTGGGCGGGCAGGACCTGGACCGGGCGATCGTGGACTACGCGCGGCGCGAGCGGGGCGTGCTGATCGGCCTGGACACCGCCGCCGGGGTCAAGCGGCGGATCGGGGCCGCCGAGTGGCACGACCACGTGCTGGTGCACGGCCGCGACCCCGACACCGGGGTGCCCCGGCCCGTCGTGCTGACCGCCGCCGAGATCGGCGCGGCGGTCGAGTCCCCGCTGCGCACCCTGGTGGGGGCGATCCGCTCGCTGCTGGAGCGCTGCCCGGCCGAGATGGTCGTCGACCTGACGGACGGCGGCATGGTGCTGACCGGCGGCGGCGCGCGGCTCACCGGCCTGCCGGACCTGCTGTCCGAGCGCACCGGGCTGCCCGCCCGGGTGGCCGAGGACCCGGCGTCGGCGGTGGTGCTGGGCTGCGCCGCCTGCCTGGCCGGGGTGCCGGCGTTCCGGCCCCGCCGCGAGCCCCGGCGCGACCGGCGGCAGGGCTTCCTGGCCGCCCCCCGCAGCCTCTAGCCGGCCACCCGGCCGCTCGTCCGGTCGGGCCGTTCGGTCAGGCTGGCGCCGCTGTCGGGGTCGAACAGGTGGAGCGACTCCGGGGAGAACCAGACCTTGAGCGGACGGCCCTCGGCGGCGGCCGACCTGGGGTCGATCCGGGCGGCGAGCTGCACGCTCTCGGCCATGTCCTGGGTGCCCCGGTCCCGCGACAGCGCCTCCAGATGCTCCGAGCGGGCCGTCTCGGCGGCGCCCAGGTCGAAGAAGGCGATCTTCTCCGCGCCCAGCGACTCCAGGATGTCCACGGTGCCGGTGTAGAAGGCCCCTGGCTCCCGGCCGCGCACCAGCTCGGCGTCCTCGAACGCCTCCGGCCGGATCCCCACGATCACCCGGCGCGGCTCCAGCGCGTTGCGCGGCATCCGCGACCCCAGCGGGATCATCCCCAGCGGCGTGCGGATCCCGTCGATGGTCAGCTCGCCGGACAGGAAGTTCATCGGCGGCGACCCGATGAACCCGGCCACGAACAGGTTGCGCGGGTGGTCGTAGAGCTGCTGTGGCGTGCCGACCTGCTGCACCACCCCGTCCCGCATGATCACGATCCGGTCGCCCAGCGTCATCGCCTCCACCTGGTCGTGGGTGACGTAGACGGTGGTGGTGCCCAGGTCCTTCTGCAGCCGGGAGATGGTGGTGCGCATCTGCACCCGCAGCTTGGCGTCCAGGTTGGACAGCGGCTCGTCCATCAGGAACGCCCTGGGGCTGCGCACGATCGCCCGGCCCATCGCCACCCGCTGCCGCTGCCCGCCCGACAGCTGGGACGGCTTGCGGTCCAGGTACGGGGTCAGCCCCAGCAGCCGGGCGGCGTGCTCGACCTTCTCCTCGATCGCCGCCCTGTCCATCCGGGCCAGCTTGAGCGGGAACCCGATGTTCTGCGCCACGGTCATGTGCGGGTACAGCGCGTACGACTGGAAGATCATCGCGATGTCGCGGTCGCGGGGGGCGCGCTCGTTGACCCGCTCGCCGTCGATCCGCAGTTCGCCCTCGGTGATGTCCTCCAGCCCGGCGATCATGTTCAGCACGGTGGACTTGCCCGAGCCCGACGGGCCGACCAGGATGACGAACTCCCCGTCGGCGATGCGCAGGCTGAAGTCGGCCACGGCCACCGTGTCGCCGTACCGCTTGGTCACCTTGTCCAGCACGATCTCGGCCACGGTCGGCTCACCCCTTGACGGCTCCGCTGGTCAGCCCGGAGACGATCCGGCGCTGGAAGAACAGCACGAAGACGATGATCGGAACGGTCACGACCACCGCGGCGGCGGCGATCGACCCCGCCGGGTCCTCGAACTGGGTGCTGCCGGTGAAGAACGAGATGGTGGCCGGCGCGGTGCGGGCCCGGTCCGAGGAGGTCAGCGAGATCGCGAACAGGAAGTCGTTCCAGCAGAAGATGAACGTCAGGATCGCGGTGGTCACCATGCCGGGCATCGCCAGCGGCGCGATCACCTGCCGGAACGCCTGGAACGGGGTGGCCCCGTCCATCTTGGCGGCCTGCTCCAGCTCCCAGGGGATCTCGCGCAGGAACGACGACAGCGTGAAGATCGTCAGCGGCAGCGCGAAGGTGATGTACGGGATGATCAGCCCCGGCCAGGTGTCGAACAGCCCCAGCGCCCGCTCGATCTGGAACAGCGGGCTGACCAGCGAGATCTGCGGGAACATCGCCACCAGCAGGGAGGCCCCGACCAGCGCGTTCTTGCCGGGGAAGTCCAGCCGGGCGATGGCGTAGGCGGCCATCGTGCCGAGCACGATCGCGATCAGCGTGGCGATCAGCCCGATCCCGATGGAGTTGATCAGCCCCCGGGTGAAGTCGGGGTTGTCGAAGATCCCCGTGTAGTTCTCCAGTGTCCACCGGCGCGGGACGAACGACCCGTCGGTGAACGTGCTGGGGTGCTTGAACGACAGCGAGGCGATCCACAGCACCGGGATCAGCGCGTACAGCACCACCAGCAGGTCCACCACCAGCCAGCGGGTCATCACGGCGCGGTCGGCCTTCATCGCCGTTCCCCCTGGGTGCCGGGCGCGCTGATGCCGAACGCCCGGATGAACAGGAACGAGACCGCCGCCACGGTCAGGAAGACCAGCACCGACATGGTGGAGCCGATCCCCAGGTTCAGCCCGCCGATCAGGTTGCGGTAGGCGATCAGCGACACCGAGCCGGTGTCGGCGGCCCCGCCGGTGAGCACGTAGATGTTGTCGAAGATCCGGAACGCGTCCAGGGTGCGGAACAGCAGCGCCACCAGGATCGCCGGCCGCATCAGCGGCAGCGTCACGTGCCAGAACCGCTGCCAGACCGACGCCCCGTCCATCGCCGCCGCCTTGAGCAGGTCGTCGGGCACCAGCGCCAGCCCCGCCATCAGCAGCAGCGCCATGAACGGGGTGGTCTTCCACACCTCGGCCAGGATGATGATCGCCAGCCCGGGGGCCTTCTCGGTGAGCGGCGCAGACCCGGCCGGAAGGGCCTCGGCCAGCCATCCGGTCTCCGGCGTCCAGGCGTACCGCCAGCCGTAGGCGGCGACCACGGTGACGATGCCGTACGGGATCAGCACCAGCGTGCGGATCGCGCCCCGGCCGACCAGCGTCCGGTACATGGCCAGCGCCAGCAGCATCCCCAGCACCAGCTCGATCGCCACGCTGACCACGGTGATCACGACGGTGACCCAGAACGCGTTCCACCAGAACGGGTCGGTCAGCACGGCCGCGTAGTTGTCCAGCCCGACCCACGCCCGCTCGCCGGGGAAGCGCAGGTCGTACCGCTGCAGCGACAGCAGCACCGCGTACAGGATCGGCCAGCCGGTGACCAGCAGCATGACCAGCGCGGCCGGCGCGCACAGCCACAGCGCCAGCCTGCGCTGCGCGGCCTTCTCCTCGCTGATCCTCCGCCGGGCGTACCGCGCGGGCACCCGCGTGATCATGGGAGGACCCCCTTGCTCTGCAGGGCCTCGGAGATCAGCTCCCGCAGCCGGTCCTCGGTCCGGGCGGGCTCGATCGCGTCGGGGGGCGACAGGACGGCGGAGGTGACCGTGGAGACGTTCTGGTAGGTGGGGGTCTTGGGGCGCGGCGCGGCGGTCTGCAGGGCGTCCAGGATGGCCTGCCGCATCGGGTACGCCTTCGCCATCTCCGGCTCGTCGTAGACGGAGCGGATGGTGGGCGGGAGCCCGTCGCGGACGGCGGCGATCTTCTGGCTCTCGGCGTCGCGCAGGCACAGCGCCGCCTCGTACGACTCGCGCGGACGCTCGGTGTAGGCGCTGACCCCGAAGTTGCCGCCGCCGAGCGGGGCCCGTCCCGGGCCGTCGATGCCGGGGTACGGCGCCCACCTGAAGGCGCGCAGCATGTCGGGCCGGTTGGCGGCCATCGACGCGTACACGAACGGCCAGTTGATCTGGAACGCGGCGCGCCCGCTCTCCATCGCCAGCCGGACGTCGTCCTCCCGCATGCTCGGCAGGGACGGGTCGGCGGCGCGGGACCGGGCGAACGCCCGCATGGTGGCGAGCGCGGTGCGCGCGGGCGCGCCCAGCGAGACGCGCTCGCCGTCAGGGGTGAGGATGCCGCCTCCCGCCGACTGGACCAGGCTGTTGAACCACACCACCAGGCCCTCGTAACGGGCCCCGGTGACCTCGCCGTAGTGCGGTCTGCCCTGGGCGGCGAGCCGGGCCGACTCGCGCATCAGCCCGTCCCAGGTCCGCGGCGGCCTGGGGATCAGGTCGGAGCGGTACCACAGGAGCTGGACGTTGGTGTTGTAGGGCGCGGCGTACAGCCGGCCCTTCCAGACGGCGGTCTCCAGCGGCTTGGCGAGGGTGCCTTCGCGGACGCGGCGTTCGTGCTCGCCGGTCCAGGGGCGGATCCACCCGGCCTCGGCCAGCTCGGCGGTCCAGGTGACGTCGAGGCCGAGCACGTCCAGGCCGGTGTCCCCGGCGGCGAGCCGGCGCACGAGCTGCTCGCGCTGGCCGTCGGCGTCGCGCGGGAGGGTGTTGAGGACGATGCGGTAGCGGCCCGCGGCGAGCCGGTTGCAGCGGTCGACGAGCGCGCCGATGTTCTCCTGGGGGGCGTTGTAGAGGTTGACGACGGGCCGCCCGGTGCTCCCGCCCCCGCAACCGGCGACCGTACCGGCCAGCACCGCCGCCAGCGCCGGCGCCGCCGCACGTCTCCACCCGGGAGATCGGTTGCGCGTCCTCGAGCGAGCCCCCCGCATGCGGGGCCTCATACCCAGCATCGAACGGATCACCCACCGTGATGACCGCAGCTCACGGCACGGATAGTCGATATTCCCGATTGACTTGGTCGTGAATTTCTGTCATCGTCGTGGGCATGCGTTCCGACGTCCTGTGGTGGCGACGCCGCCATGTCGACCTGCGCCGCCAGGCCAGCGCGCTGTGTCCGGTCCGCGCGTTCTGAAGCGAGACCCTTTCCGGACCGACACCTCGAGGACGAGGCATGACCCTGAGCACCTCGCTGCCGACCGTGGCCGAGATCGCCCGGTCGCTGGCCGCCGACCCGGGACGCTGGATCGACCGGGTCCGGCTCAGCGTTCCCGAACGCTGGTACGAGCGGCTGCACCACGACTCCCGGCACGAGATCTGGCTGATCAGCTGGATGCCGGGCCAGTCCACCGGGCTGCACGACCACGGCGGCTCGCGCGGCGCGTTCGCCGTCGCGCTCGGCGGCCTGCAGGAGGACGACCTGCACGGCCGCCGGACGCTGGAGGCGGGCGACCTGCGCGAGTTCGGCCCCGACCACATCCACTCGGTCACCAACGCCACCCGGGCCCCCGCCGTCAGCGTGCACGTCTACTCCCCTCCGCTGACCTCGATGAACCGCTACGACCTCACCCCGGACGGCGAGCTGGTCCGGCTGGCGACCGAACGGGCGGACCAGTGGTGAGCGGGCCCCGCTCGATCGACCAGGTCCTCGCCGAGGCCCGGCGCCGCCTCGTCCGGCTGACGCCGGGCGAGGCGTACCGGGAGTTCGCCGAGGGCGACGCGGTGCTGGTGGACATCCGCCCGCAGGCGCACCGGGCCGGCGAGGGCGAGATCCCCGGCTCCCTGATCATCGAACGGAACGTCCTGGAGTGGCGGTTCGACCCGGCCAGCTCCGCCCGGCTGCCCGAGGCCACCGGCTACGGGCTGCGGGTCATCGTGATCTGCTCGGAGGGCTACACCTCCAGCCTGGCCGCCGCCTCCCTGCAGGACCTGGGCCTGAACCGCGCCACCGACGTCATCGGCGGCTACCGGGCCTGGCGCGCCGTCGGCCTGCCGACCACGGGCGCGCCCTGGCCCGCCGAACCCGACCCCACCTACCACTGACCGCCCGCTTCCGAGGAGACCCCCATGACCCGCTGCCGCATGCCGCGTACCGGCCACGTCCCGCACCGCACGGGGAGGCGTCGATGAGCGGCATCGTCACCCTGGCGGGCAACCCCCGCACCGCCTCCCGCACCCGCCACGTGGCCGTCGAGGCCACCCGCACCCTGGCCGAACGGCTCGGCCGCAGCGGCCCCGACGAGGTCGTCGACCTGTCCGGGCTGGCCGCGCAGATCTACTCCCCCGAACCCACCGGCGACCTGGACGACGCCCTCAAGACCACCGCCGACGCCGACGTGCTGGTGGTGGCGAGCCCCACCTACAAGGGGACCTACACGGGACTGCTGAAGTCGTTCCTGGACCTGCTGCCCAGTGGCGCGCTGCACGGAACGGTGGCGCTGCCGATCCTGGTGCTGGGCGACCCCAGGCACTCCCTCGCGGTGGAGGTGCACCTGCGCCCCCTGCTGGTGGAGCTGGGAGCCCACGTCCCCACGCCGGGCCTGGCCGTCCTGGAGTCGCAGCTCCGCACCCTGGACGAGGTCCTCGCCGGCTGGCGGCCCCAGATCCCCTGGCTGGAGGTGCCGGCGTGACCGAGACCCTGACCCACAGCCCGGTCGACACCCGCCGCTTCCGCCGCGCCCTGGCCCTGCACGCCTCCGGCGTCGTGGTGGTCACCGCCCGCAACGCCGCGGGCGACCCGGTCGGCCTCACCGCCACCTCGTTCTCCTCGGTGAGCCTGGACCCGCCGCTGGTCTCCTTCTACGTCGCCAAGTCCTCCGCCACCCGGCCCGACCTGGCCCAGGCGGAGGTCTTCGCGGTCAACCTGCTGGCCGCCCACCAGGTCGACGTCGCGGCCCGCTTCGCCCGGAAGGACGTCGACCGCTTCGCCGTCCCCACCGCCTGGCACCCCGGCCCCGCCGGCGTCCCCCTCCTGGAGGAGGTCACCGCCCACCTGCTGGCCGTTCCGTACACCACCGGCGAGATCGGCGACCACCACCTGGTCGTCGGCCTCGTCATCGGCACCCGCACCGGCCACGGCGGCACGCCGCTGCTCTACCACCACGGCCGCTTCGGCCGCTTCCTGCCCTACTCCTCCTAGACCCACCGCGGCGGGGGTGGCCGCCGCGGTGCTCGAAAAGCTTCGGCCCGGTCCCGTGTTCGGGGGGACCGGGCCGAAGCGCATGAGCGACGAGCCCCGCCCCGCCGCCCGGTCTGTCCGGTCACCGACGAACGGGAGGAACGATGATCATCGTGGCGGGCGCGCTCCATGTGGATCCGGCGGAACGGGACGCCTACCTGTCCGGCTGCCGTCGCGTCATCGAACTCGCCCGGTCGGCTCCCGGCTGCCTGGACTTCGTGCTCGCGGCCGACCCGGTCGACGCCGGACGGATCAACGTGTACGAGCGGTGGGAGTCCGACGCGCACCTGGAGGCGTTCCGCGGCGGTGGGCCGGACGCCGGGCAGGCGGCGGCGATCCGGGACGCGCACGTCAGCAGATACCGGATCGACGCCGTCGAGCCGGCATGACATCGGTGAGCGGCCTGTCCGCATTCCGCGGGTGATCCATCCGGCCGCCGCCACCTGGGAGCCTCGCGAACGCACAGGCCCGGCGTGAGGAGGAAAGGAGAGCGCCGCCCCCGCTTCTTGAGGGCGGCGCTCGTTTCCTGTGAGGTCAGGCGGTGGCCTTCAGGGCGGGGGCGGAGCCCCGGTGGCGGAGTTCGGGGAGGACGCCCTCGCCGAACCAGTAGGCCTCCTCCAGGTGGGGGTAGCCGGACAGGATGAACTCGGTGATGCCGAGGTCGGCGTACTCCTCGATGCGGTCGGCGACCTCCTTGTGGCTGCCGACCAGGGCGGTGCCCGCGCCGCCGCGGACCAGGCCGACGCCCGCCCACAGGTTGGGATGGACCTCCAGGGCGCGGGGGTCGCCGCTGCCGCGGAAGCCCTCGTGGAGGGCGCGCATCCGCTGCTGGCCCACCGAGTCGCTGGCCGCCAGGGACTGCTGGGCCCTGGCGACGACGGCCGGGTCGAGGGCCGACAGCAGGCGGTCGGCCTCGCGCCAGGCCTCCGCGGAGGTGTCGCGGCTGATGGTGTGCAGCCGGATGCCGAAGCGCAGGGTGCGGCCCTGCTCGGCGGCCAGCCGGCGCATCCAGGCGATCTTCTCGGCGACCTGGGCGGGCGGCTCCCCCCAGGTGAGGTAGACGTCGACGTGCTTGGCGGCGACCGGCCCGGCGGGCTTGGAGGAGCCGCCGAAGTACAGGTCGGGGACGGGCTCGATGCCGCCCGCGACGGTGGCGCCCTCGACCCGGTAGTGGTCGCCGGCGAAGTCGAACGGCTCCGGCCCCCACGCGCCCCGCACGATGGTCAGGAACTCGTCGGTGCGGGCGTACCGCTCGGCGTGCTCCAGATGGTCGCCGAAGCGGGCCTGCTCGGCGCGTTCACCGCCGGTCACCACGTTCAGCAGCAGCCGGCCGCCGGAGATCCGCTGGTAGGTGGCGGCCATCTGGGCGGCCAGGGTGGGCGAGATCGCCCCGGGCCGGAACGCCACCAGGAAGCGCAGCCGCCTGGTCTCCCGGATCAGCGCGGCGGTGGTCAGCCAGGCGTCCTCGCACCACGTTCCGGTCGGGGTGAGCACCGCGTCGAAGCCCAGTTGCTCGGCCGACCGGGCGATCTGCGCCAGGTAGTCGATGTCGGGCGCCCGGAACCGGTCGGCCGTGCCCGGCCCGCCGGAGGGGACGGCCAGGCCCCGGGGGATGTTGTGCCCGCCGCCGACCAGGGAGCGGCCGTCCCCGGTGGTGGGCAGGAACCAGTGGAACGTCAGCGTCATGTCAGGGGCTCTCTCAACTGCTCGGGACGGTGTCGTTGAAGCGCCGGTCGAAGTAGCCGGAGAAGTCGAACCGGCCCGGGATCAGCCCGATCTCGGCGAACGCGTCCGCCAGCCGCTGCTCCTCGGCGATCACCGCGTCGTCGACGCGGATGATCTCGGTGAACCGGCGCAGGTGGGCGCGTTCGGCGACCGGGACGGGCAGCCCGGTGTCGGCGGCCCACCGCCCGGCCCACTCCTTGTGGTGCGTGTTCGCCCACTTCAGAGCCGTCCGGTAGCGGTTCAGGAAGTCCTTGAGGGCGGCGGTCTTGGCCTGGTTGTCCAGTGCCGAGCGGGAGGTGATCTGGAAGCCGTAGCCGTTGGTGTAGCCGTTGCCGTCGGCGAGGATGCGGGCCCCGGTCTGGATCTCGGCCTGCGCGGTGTACGGCTCCCAGGTGGCCCAGGCGTCGATCCGGCCGCCGGTCAGGGCGGTGAGGGCGTCGGCGGGCTGCAGGTACTGGGGCTGGACGTCGCCGTAGGCGATGCCGTGCCTCTTCAGCACCGACAGCAGGTGGTAGTGCGCGGAACTGCCCTTGGCGACGGCGATCTTCCTGCCGCGCAGCTCGGCCGGCGACCGCAGCGGCGAGTTCTTCGGCACCACGATCGCCTGCCCGTCCCGCTTGGACTCGACGGCGCCGATGATGACGATCTCGGAGCGGGCGGCGGCGGAGAACACCGGCGGGGTGTTGCCCACCACGCCGAAGTCGACCGCCCCGGCGTTGACCGCCTCCAGGATCGGCGGCCCGGAGGTGAACAGCGACCAGCTGATCTTGTACGGGACGCCGTCGAGCTGCCCGGCGGCCCCCAGCAGGGACTGCAGGCTCGACCCCTTCTGGTCGCCGACCCGCAGCGTCACCTGGGAGATGTCGGACGGGCCGTCGTCGCCCCCGCCGCAGGCCGCGGCGGCCACCAGGGTGAGCGCCGCCAGCAGGGCGGCGGTCAGGCGCCTCATGGGGTCACCCCCAGCCGGTCCAGCAGCACGGCGCGCAGCCGGACCAGGTCGCCGTGGTCGCGCTGCCGGGGCCGGTCCAGGTCGACGGTGGTCTGGTGGGCGATCCGCCCGTCCTCCAGGACCAAGACCCGGTCGGCCAGCAGCAGCGCCTCGTCCACGTCGTGGGTGACCAGCAGGACTCCGGGGCGGTGCCGTTCCCACAGGTCCAGCACCAGCTTGTGGACGTTGATGCGGGTGAGCGCGTCCAGGGCGCTGAACGGCTCGTCGAGCAGCAGCAGGGACGGCCGCCGGACCAGGGCGCGGGCCAGCGAGACCCGCTGGGCCTCGCCGCCGGACAGGGTGAGCGGCCAGGCGTCGCGGTGCCCCAGCAGCCCGACCTCGGCGAGCGCGGCGGCGGCAGCGGCGGCCGGGTCGGGGTCGTCCAGGCCGAGCGCCACGTTCGCGCCGACCCGCTTCCAGGGCACCAGCCGGGGTTCCTGGAAGGCGACCGACACGGTGCCGGGGACCTCCAGTTCGCCGCCGGAGGCCGGCTCCAGCCCGGCCAGCGCCCGCAGCAGCGTGGACTTGCCGGAGCCGCTGCGGCCCAGCAGGGCCACGAACTCCCCGGCGCCGATCTCCAGGTCCAGGCCGTCCAGCACGGCCCGGTCGCCGAACCGCTTGACCAGCCCGCGCACCCGCGCGGCGGTCCGCTCGGGGGCCGTCAGCCCAGGAAGTCGCGTCGCCATGCCAGCGCCCTCCTCTCCAGCAGCCGGACGACCGCGTCGGTGAGCAGCCCGAGCAGCGCGTAGGTCACCAGGCCGACCACCACCACGTCGGTGCGCAGGAACTCCCGGGCGTCGTTGATCATGAAGCCGAGGCCGGCGTCGGCGTTGATCTGCTCGGCCACGATCAGCGCCAGCCAGGCGACCCCGAGGCTCTGCCGCAGCCCGACCAGGGTCTGCGGCAGCGCGCCGGGCAGCACGATGTGCCGGACCAGCGCCGGCCGCGACAGCCGCAGCACCCGGCCCAGCTCGGCCAGTTTGGAGTCCACCCCGCGGATCCCGGCGTGGGTGTTGAGGTAGAGCGGGAACGCCACGCCGAACGCCACCAGCGCGATCTTGGGCGTCTCGCCGATCCCGAACCACAGGATGAACAGCGGGATCAGCCCGAACAGCGGCAGCGCCCGCAGCATCTGCATGGGCGGGTCCACGGCGTGGTCGCCGAGCCGGCTGAGCCCGGCGGCCAGGGCCAGCCCGATCCCGGCGGCGGCGCCGAGCGCGAACCCCAGCGCGGCCCGGCGCAGCGAGACGCCCAGCGCCTGGGTCAGCGTGCCGTCCCGGAGGAGGTCGTAGGCGGTGGCGGCGATGGTGGAGGGTGCGGCCAGCAGCCGTTCGGGGAGCAGTCCGGTGCTCCCGGCGAGCTGCCAGACCAGCAGGATGACGAGGGGACTTGCGGCGCGCAGCAGGGCGTCCCGGGGCGGCCGGATCGGCACGCTCCGGACACGGCGGCCCACCGGGCGCGCCAGCTCGATCGGGGGTGCGGACAACAGGAGGGTCCTTCCGTTGAGGCCGGTCGACTGGTGGTTCGAGAGGCGTCAGCGGGGACACAGCGCGCTGGCCTGCCGTCGCAGATCGACGTGCAGGCGCGCGACCAGGCGACGGAGCTCGGTGATGCGCACCCCGGCAGGATGACCTACTTTTCCTACCAAATCAATAGTTATTAGGGTCACCCCCTGATCGCGGGCGGGACGGGCGGGGTGCATCATGGGGCACGCGTCGCCGACCCCCGAGGAGTTGCCATGCCGGCCCGGACCGAGACGGTCACCGTCGCCGACGGCTCGTTCGCCATGCCCCTCTGGCTTCCCGCGGGCGGCACCGGGCCGGGGATCCTGCTGATCCAGGAGATCTACGGGGTCGGGCCGTACATCATGGCCGTGGCCGAGGACCTGGCCGGGATGGGATACGCGGTGGGGGCGCCGGACATGTTCTGGCGGATCCGCCCCGGATGGGTCGGCGAGCACACCGAGCGGGGCACGCGGGAGTCGATCGAGCTCGCGTCACGGTTCGACGGGCGGGCCGGGGTGGCCGACCTCGGGGCGGCGCTCGACCACCTCAAGGGGCTGCCGGAGGTCACCGGCGGCGTCGGCGCGCTGGGCTTCTGCTTCGGCGGCTCGATGGCCTACCTGCTGGCGGCCGAGCGGGACGACCTGGCCGCGTGCGTGTCGTTCTACGGCTCCCAGGTGCCGGGCGCACTGGACCTGGCGCCGCGGATCGGCTGCCCGATCCAGTTCCACTTCGGCGGCTCCGACCCGTACATCCCGCGCGAGCAGGTCGCCGCCGTGGAACGGGCGGTCGCCGGCATGCCGAACGCGGAGATCCACGTGCAGGAGGAGGCCGGGCACGCCTTCCACAACCGCAAGTCCGCGATGTTCCACCAGCCGGAGGCCGCGGACCGGGCGTGGCGGCTGACCGAGGGGTTCCTGGCCCGCCATCTGCCCGCCTGAGCGGGTCCCGGGCGGACGGGGTCGGGTGACCACGGCGAAGCTCCGCGGGGCGGGCACGTCTGGCCCGCTCCTCGGGCGTCCCGGGGAGCGCCTCCCCGGACCGGCGGGTCAGCCCAGGTCGTAACCGGCCAGCAGGGCCTGCAGCTCCGGCATGGAGATCAGCCCGTCCCGGTCGCTGTCGGCGACCTCGAACCGGTCCTGGGTCTCGTGCCGCGACCACGACAGCCCCAGCTCCTCCAGGATCACCGTGAACCCGACCAGGTCCAGCTTCCCGTCGCCGTCCACGTCGATCCGCCGGAACGCGGTGTGCAGGCCGTCATCGATCGATTCGGCGGTCATACCACTCCTCACTGTGGTCGATGAATCCTCCGCGGCGGCGCCACGGGCCGGGCCCGGCACTCGTGACGGTGGGCCGGAACACGCCGCCTGGCCCCCGGCACATCGCCGGAAGGATTCAGGTGTCCGGCATCATGACATACGTACGACGTGTCCCCATGGCGACACGTTCCTACGCACGGGATGAATCCTCGATGAGCGAGAATCGTCACCGTGTGGTTCGGGATCTTGGGGGCGACCGAGGCGCGGCTCGACGACGGGGCCCAAGTGGCGGTGGGCGGCCCCCGGGTGCGGGCGCTGCTGGCCCTGCTGCTGCTCGACCCCGGTCGCGTCGTCCCGGTGGAACGCCTGATCGACGGCCTGTACGGACAGGACCCGCCGGCGGGCGCGGCCAACGCCCTGCAGTCGCAGGTCTCGCGGCTGCGCCGGGGACTGCGCGGCGGCCTGGTGGAGTTCCACCCGGCCGGGTACCGGCTGGCCGTCGACCCCGACGACGTGGACGTCCACCGGTTCGGCCGGCTCGCCCGGGAGGGACGGCGGGCGCTGGACGCCGCCGACCACGCCCGCGCCGCCCGGCTGCTGCGCGAGGCGCTCGGCCTGTGGCGCGGCCCGGCGCTGGCGGACGTGGCCGACGCCCCGTTCGCGGCCGCCCAGATCGCCCGGCTGGAGGAGCTGCGGGCCTCGGCCGCCGAGGACCTCGCCGAGGCCGAGCTGGGGCTGGGCCGGCACCGTGACGCGGTCGGCGACCTGCAACACCTGGTGGAACGACACCCGCTGCGGGAACGCGCCCGCGCCCTGCTCATGCGCGCCCTGTCCGGCAGCGGGCGGCAGGCCGAGGCGCTGGCCGTCTACGAGGACGCGCGGCGGACCCTGGCCGAGGAGCTGGGCGCCGACCCCTCCCCCGAACTGGCCGCCGTCCACCTCGCGATCCTGCAAGGGGAGGCCGCCGGGACCCCTGCGGCGGCCACCGCGCCCAGGCTGCCCGCCCGGCTCACCTCGTTCGTCGGGCGCGCGGAGGAGCTGCGCCGCGTCGGCGACCTGCTGTCCACCGGGCGGCTGCTCACCCTGACCGGGCCCGGCGGCGCGGGCAAGACCCGGCTGGCGCTGGAGGCGGGCGCGCTGGAGCCCGGCGAGGTCTGCTTCGTGGACCTGGCCCCGCTCGGCGACGGGGCCGAGGTCGCCGGCGCCCTGCTCGGCGCGCTCGGGCTGCGCGAGAGCGGGCTGCTGCCCACCCCCGGCGAGGCCCCCGCCGACCCGGTGGACCGCCTGATCACCGCGCTGGCCGACCGCCCGATGCTGCTCATCCTGGACAACTGCGAGCACGTCATCGACGACGCCGCCCGGCTGGTGCACCGGCTGCTGGGGGCCTGCCCCCGGCTGCGGGTGCTGGCGACCAGCCGGGAGGCGCTCGGGATCACCGGCGAGGCGCTGTGGCCGTTGCCGCCGCTGCCGGTTCCGCCGCCGGGCACCCCGCCGGAGCGGGCGCTGGAGTATCCGGCGGTGCGGCTGTTCGCCGACCGGGCCGCCGCCGTCCGGCCCGGCTTCATCGTGGACTCCGGCAACGTGGACCTGGTGCTGCGGATCTGCCGCGGCCTGGACGGGCTGCCGCTGGCGATCGAGCTGGCCGCGGCCCGGCTGCGTTCGCTGGCGCCGGAGGAGATCGCCGCGCGGCTGGACGACCGGTTCCGGCTGCTGTCGCGCGGGGACCGGACCGCCGCCCCCCGCCACCAGACGCTGCGCGCGGTGGTCGGATGGAGCTGGGAACTGCTGGACGGGCGGGAGCAGATGCTGGCCCGGCGGCTGACGGTGTTCGCCGGGGGCGCGACCGCGCGGACGGCGGCGCAGGTGTGCCGGATGCCCGCCGACGAGGTGGACGAACTGCTGGCCGGGCTGGTCGACAAGTCCCTGGTGTACCGGGACGGCGACCGCTACCGGATGCTGGTCACCATCCGCGCGTTCTGCGCCGAACGGCTGGACGAGGCGGGCGAGGGCGAGGAGTTCCGGCTGGCCCACGCGCGGCACTACCACGAGCTGGCCCGCACCGCCGACCCGCATCTGCGCCGGGCCGAGCAGCTCGACTGGCTGGCCCGGCTGGCCGCCGAGCACGACGACCTGCACGCCGCGCTGCGGCGCGCGATCCGCCTGGACCCGGTGCTGGCGCTGCGCCTGGTGGCGGCGCTGTCGTGGTACTGGTGGCTGCGCGGCCGGGCGGAGGGCGCGCAGCTGGCCGCCGAGCTGCTGGCGGCGGTGGGCGACGAACCGCCCGGCGACCTGGGCGAGGAATGGGTGCTGTGCGTGGCCAACGCCGCGTTCGGCGGGCTGCTCGGCGACTCGCTGGACCGCCGGCTGGAACTGGCCGAGCGGATCCGCGGGCAGATCGACCGGCCGCTGCGCTGGCCCGCCGGGATCGTGATGTGGGCGCTGCTGGGAGGCCCGGAGCGCACCAGCATGGAACAGCACCTGATGCACGTCGGCGACGACCCGTGGGCGCAGGCCATCACCCACATCGGCGACGGCTTCCAGCACCAGTTCGCCGGTGAGCCGGACCGTGCCGAGCCGGAGTTCCAGGCCGCCCTCGAACGGTTCCGCGCAGTCGGGGACCGCTGGGGGATGGCCAACGCGCTCGACCCGCTGGCCCAGCTCGCCGCCTGGCGGGGCGACGGGGCGCGCTTCCACGCGCTCATCAACGAGGCCCTGGACCTGGTGGAGCAGCTCGGTGCCCACGAGGAGCGGGCGGCGCTGCTGGCGCTGCGCGCCGAGGGGCTGGTCCGCGACGGCGACTACGCGGCGGCCCGGGCCGACTACGTGCTGGCGGCCGAGGTGGCCCGCCGCGCCGGGGCCGCCCACATGGCCGACGGCATGCACCACGGGCTCGGCGAGCTGTCCCGCAGGCTCGGGGACCTGGCGGCGGCGCGGCGGCATTACGAGGCGTGCCTGCAGGCCGCGGCGGGGACCTGGTTCGCCGCCGGGTGGACCCGGTCCCAGGCGCTGGTCGGGCTGGGGTGGACGGCCGAGGCGTCGGGCGACGTCGAGCGGGCCAGGACCCTGCACCGCCAGGCGCTGGAGCTGGCCCGCGAGCACGGGAACATGATGTTCGTCGCCGACGCGGTGGACGGTCTCGCCGGGATCGCGCTCGCGGACGGCGACGGGAAGCGGGCGGCGCTCCTGCTGGGGGTCGCGGCCATGCTGCGCGGGAGGCCCGCGTACACCGGCCCCGACACCGCCCGGGTCGCCGCCGGGGTCCGGGCGCTGCTGGGCGAGGAGGCGTTCCAGGCCGCCTACGAGCGGGGACGGGAGATGGACCGGGAACGGGCGCTGCGGCTGGCGGGCGGCTGACGGTCCGCGCGCCGGGCGCCGTCAGCGGGCGGTGCGCGGCCGGTCAGCGCGGCGGCCGACCGTACGGTCATGACAACGACCGTCGAAGGGCCGGTCGGGACCGGCCGCAAGTGGGGGACGCTGGTCATCGCCTGCCTGGCCGTCCTCGTGCTGAACATCGACCTGACCGTGCTGCACCTGGCGCTGCCCGGCCTGCAGCGGGACCTGGCCCCCTCGGCGACCGAGCTGCTGTGGATCGCCGACGCCTACGGGTTCGCGCTGGCCGGGCTGCTGATCACGATGGGGTGCCTGGGGGACCGGATCGGCCGCCGCCGGCTGCTGCTGATCGGCACGTTCGCGTTCGGCGCGATGTCCGCCGTGACCGCGTACGCCGGCAGCCCGCAGGCGCTGATCGCGGCGCGGGCGCTGCTCGGGGCGGCGGGCGCGACGATCATGCCGTCCACCCTGTCGCTGATCCGCAACGCGTTCACCGATCCGCGGGAGCGCACCATGGCGGTCGGCGTCTGGGGCGGCGTCGGGGCGATCGCGGTGGGGCTCGGCCCGCTGGTCGGCGGGGTGCTGCTGGACCGGTTCTGGTGGGGCTCGGTCTTCCTGATCAACGTGCCGATCATGACGCTGCTGCTGGTGGCGGGCCGGTTCGTGCTGGTGGAGTCGCGTAATCCGCGACCGGGCCGGCTGGACGCGGCCGGGGTGCTGCTGTCGATGGCCGGCGTGGTCGGGGTGGTCTACGCGATCAAGGAGGCCGCGCACGGGCGGTGGCAGGCGGACCCGGCGGTGGCCGCCGTGATCGGCCTCGGCTGCCTGGCTGCGTTCGTGCGGCGGCAGACCCGGCTGGCCGACCCGCTGATCGACGTGCGGCTGTTCCGGCGGATCGCGTTCAGCGGGTCGGTGGTCGTCGGCATGTTCGCGATGTTCGCGCTGGTCGCCTCGTCGCTGATCTTCGCCCAGTACTTCCAGTCCGTGCTGGAGTGGTCGCCGCTGCGGGCCGGGCTGGCCGGGCTGCCGGGGGCGCTGGCCGCGATGGCCGGCGGCGCGCTGGCCGCACCGCTGATCACCGTGCTCGGCCGCGCCCGGGTGATCGCGGCGGGACTGGGGGTGGCGGCGGCCGGCTTCGCCCTCTACCTGAACGCCGGGACGGCCGCCGACTACCCGGCGCTGCTGCTCGCCATGGTCCCGGCGGGCCTGGGCATGGGCATGGCGCTGACCGTGACCTCCGACACCATCCTGGCCTCCGTCCCCAAGGAGCGCGCCGGCGCGGCCTCGGCCATCTCCGAGACCGCCACCGAACTCGGCGGGGCGCTGGGGATGGCCGTCCTCGGCAGCGTGCTGACCGCCGCGTACCGCGGTGACCTGGCGCTCCCGGCGAGCCTGCCGCCCGCCGCGGCCGAGGCGGCCCGGGACTCCCTGGGCGGGGCGCTGGCCGCGGCCTCCGCGCTGCCCCCGTCCCTGGCCGGTCCCGTGGTGGAGGCGGCCCGGCAGGCGTACGTCCACGGCATGCACGTCGCCCTGCTGTGCGGCGCCGCGCTCGCCGCCGTGGTCGCGGTCACCGCCCTGCGCGCCCTGCGCGACGTTCCGGCGGTGATCGAGGACCGGGAGGACGCGTGATGTCACATTCCGGGTGCCGTACCGGGTCTCCAGGGGCGTGACAGGAACGTCTTCGCAGGGATTCGGAGGGTGCCGATGCTGGGCGGGCTGAGCGGGCTGGCGCTGCGCCGCGGACGGGCGGTGCTGGTGGTCGCGTTGCTGTTGTCGCTGGTCGGAGGGGCCGCGGCGCCGACCTTGTTCGGAAGACTGTCCGCGGGCGGATTCGACGCCCCGGGAGCCGAGTCGGGCCGGGCGGCGGCCGCGCTGCGGGAGGACTTCGGTCAGGGCCGGCCCAACCTGGTGCTGCTGGTGCGGGCACCGGCCGGGGTCGACGACCCGGCGGTGATCCGCGCAGGTCAGGCGCTCACCGCCCGGCTCGCCGCCGAACCGGGGGTGACGAACGTCACCTCGTACTGGAGCGCGGGGCGGGCTCCCCAGTTGCGCGGTCAGGACGGGCGCAAGGCGATCGCGGTGGCGACGATCGTCGGCGACGAGAACGCCGTCGCCGACCGGATCGAGGACCTGCTGCCCCGGTACGAGGGCGCCCGGGACGGGCTGCAGGTGCAGGTCGGCGGCTACGCCCGGCTCCAGCACGAGATGAGCGCCCAGAGCGAGGAGGACGTCAAGAAGGGCGAGATGTTCACCTTCCCGGTGGCGCTCGTGGCCCTGGTGCTGGTGTTCGGGGGGCTGGTCGCGGCCTCGCTGCCGATGGTGGTGGCGATGGTGACCACGCTGCTGGGGATGGGCGCGGTGTGGGTGCTGGCGGGCCTGACCGGCATCGGCGTGATCTCGGTCAACGTGGTCACCATCCTGGGACTCGGCCTGGCCATCGACTACAGCCTGCTGATCGTCAACCGGTACCGGGAGGAACTGGGCGGCGGGCTGTCCCCGGCGGACGCGCTGCGGGCGACGATGGGCTCCGCCGGCCGCACCGTGGTGTTCTCGGCGGTCACCGTGGCGGTCGCGCTGGCGGGGCTGGCGATGTTCCCGCTGATGGCGCTGCGGTCGATCGCGTACGCGGGAGTGCTGACCGCGCTGCTGGCCGCGGCCGCCTCGCTGACCGTGCTGCCCGCCCTGCTGGCGGTGGTCGGTCCCCGGATCGACCGGGGCCGGGTGCTGCGGCGCGGCTCCGCGGGCCGCGGACGGCGGGTGGAGGAGGGGTTCTGGCACCGGCTGGCGTCGTTCGTGATGCGCCGTCCGGTGCCGGTGGCGACGGTGGCGGTGGCGTTCCTGGTGCTGCTCGGCCTGCCCGCGCTGGGCATGAAGGTGGGCACCCCGGACGAGCGGGTGATGCCGTCCTCGTCGGTGTCCCGGCAGGTCGCGACCACCCTGCGGGCCGAGTTCTCCACCGGGGAGCAGAACGCGCTGCAGGTCGTCGCGCCGTCCGCGCCCGACCGGCGGCAGGTCGCCGCGTACGCCGCCGCGCTGTCCGCCCTGCCCGACGTGGCCCGGGTGGACACGGTGACCGGCGGCTACGCCCGCGGCGCCCAGGTGACGCCCGCCGGGCCCGCCCACGCGCGGTACGCGGGCCAGGGGACGGCGGTGTACCTGTCGGTGATCCCCGTCCCGGGCGACCCCGACGCCGCCGAACGGCTGGTGGGCGACGTCCGCGCGGAGCCCGCCCCGTTCCGGACGCTGGTCGGCGGCACGCCGGCGGTCAGCGTGGACACCACGGCGGCGCTGGTGGACCGGCTCCCGTACGCGCTGGCGGTGGTCTCGGCGGCCATGGTGGTGCTGCTGTTCCTGCTGACCGGGAGCGTGCTGCTGCCGTTCCTGGCGCTGGTGCTCAGCGCGCTCAGCCTGACCGCCGCGTTCGGAGCGCTGGTGTGGATCTTCCAGGAGGGGCATCTGAGCGGGGCGCTCGGCGGGTTCACCGCCACCGGGGAGCTGACCTCCACGGTGCCGGTGATGCTGTTCGCGATCGCGTTCGGGCTGGCCATGGACTACCAGGTGTTCCTGCTGGCGCGGATCCGCGAGGAGTACGAGGCGACCGGCTCGGGCACCGCGGCGGTGGCGCTCGGCCTGGAGCGGATCGGCCGGATCGTGACCGCCGCGGCGGTGCTGATCTCGATCGTGTTCCTGGCGTTCCTGGTCTCGGGAGTCACGTTCGTCAAGGCGTTCGGGGTGGGGCTGCCGCTGGCGGTGCTGATGGACGCGACCCTGATCCGGGGCGCGGTGCTGCCCGCGGCGATGCGGCTGTGCGGGCGGGCCACCTGGTGGGCGCCGGGACCGCTGCGCCGCCTGCACGCCCGGTTCGGGCTCCGCGAGGGCGGGGCGTCCCCCGCCGGGGCTACCCCCGAGGTAATCGCGGTGGCTACCTCCCGCTCGTAGCGTCGCAGGTGAACGCGATCGCTCGCGAAAGGGGACTGCGATGACCGCCATTCTCTCCACCGTCCGTGGAACCGGGCTGCTGCGCGCCGCGCTGCGGGCCGACGCCGTGATCACCGGGGCCAACGGGCTGGCCTACCTGGCGCTCGCCGGGCCGCTGCACGACCTGCTCGGGCTGGAGCCCGGACCGGGCCGGGCGATCGGGGCGTTCCTGCTGGTCTACGCGGTGGCGGTGTGGGCGGTGTCGGCGCCCGCGGCGATCCGGCGCGGCCCGGCCATGGCGGTCGTGGAGGCCAACCTGCTGTGGACGGCGCTGAGCGTCGTGGCCGTCGTCACCGGATGGCTGGAGCTGAGCCCGGCCGGGAACGTGTGGGCGGTGCTGCAGGCGGCGGTGGTCGCCGGTTTCGCCGCCGTCCAGTACGCGGGGCTGCGCCGTTCCTGATCCCCGACCTGCCGGGCCCGGCCGCCGTCATGGCGCCGGGCCCGGACGATTGTTTGCCGTCGCATTGATTTCCGGTGCGTTCCAGCCGGTCACAGCCCCGGTAGGGGTGGATTCCAGGCCACCGGCTGGAGGTGGGGCTTGTTCAGAGGCAAGGCGTGGCCGCTGCGCGCCCGGATGACGCTGCTGACCTGCAGTGCCATGGCCGCCACCTGCCTGGCCGCCGGCATCCTGGTGCTCGGCGGCATCCGCAACGAGGTCGTCTCCTACGAGCGCCACCGCACCGAGAAGGTCGCCCACAGCGTGCTCCACCAGCTCGAACGCGGCCGCCTCCGACAACCCCTGGACTCCCCGCACGGCATCCTGGTCCAGGTCGTCGACGCCCGCGGGCGGGTCGTCGCCTCCGTCCCGGAGCTGGCCGGCCGGCCCCCGATGGCCGCGTTCCAGCCCGCTGAGGACACCTCCATGCAGGCCCGCACGCTGTGCCCGCCGCGGGGCGTGGACCGCTGCATGGACGTGCTCGCGCTCCGCGCCTACGACCAGCCCGGCGGCGACTGGATGATCTACGCCGCCGACGACGCCGTTCCCTGGTACACCAGCGGGGTCCTCGTCGCCTTCCTCATCGCGATATCCCTCGCCCTGCTGCTGCTCACCGCCATCGGCACCGCCCGCACCGTCGACCGGACCCTCGCCCCCGTGGAGGCCATCCGCGCCGAACTCGCCGAGATCACCGCCTCCGACACCGGCCGCCGCGTCCCCGTCCCCAAGACCCGCGACGAGATCAGGCTGCTGGCCGAGACCGTCAACGCCACCCTGGCCCGCCTGGACGCCTCCCTCACCCAGATGCGCCGCTTCACCTCCGACGCCTCCCACGACCTGCGCACTCCCATCGCCGCCGCCCGCGCCCAGGTCGAGGAGGCCCTGCTGTACCCCGAGGAGACCGACTGGCCCGTGATGGCCATCGAGGTCCTGCACAGCCTCGACCGCCTCCAGGCCATCGTCACCGACCTCCTCGAACTGGCCGCCCTGGACGCCGGCGCCAAGCAGCCCATCGAGACCGTCGACCTCGCCGCCCTGGTCACCAACGAACTCGACCGCCGCCCCCGCCGCGTCCCCGTCACCACCTCCCTGGCCTCCGGCGTCACCGTGCTGGGCGAGCCCCTCCGCCTCTCCCGCCTGCTGACCAACCTCCTCGACAACGCCGAACGCCACGCCGTCTCCGAGGTCCGCGTCACGGTCCGCACCGAGGACCGCACCGCCGTCCTGGAGGTCCTCGACGACGGCAGCGGCATCCCTCCCGAACACCGCGAACTGGTCTTCCAGCGCTTCACCCGCCTGGACACCGCCCGCAACCGCGACTCCGGCGGCACCGGCCTGGGCCTCCCCATAGCCCGCCAGACCGCCCAGGCCCACGGCGGCACCCTCGACGTGGAGGACAGCCCCAAGGGCGCCCGCCTGGTCCTCCGCCTCCCCCTCCACACCCCGTCCGGCGACTAGGAACGCCCTGCACCCCGCGCCACACCGACCCCCCGGTTATCAAGTTGGCGCATGTACCGGGCATCGCGTATGCTCTCCAGCGTTGCCAGCACGGCCCCGGTCAAAGCAACGGCAACCAAGGTCCTGTGGAGCAGTTAGGAGTGCTCGCCACCCTGTCAAGGTGGAGGTCGCGGGTTCAAATCCCGTCAGGACCGCCAAGGCGCCAGACGCCTTGGGCAGGTAGCTCAGTCGGTACGAGCGTCCGCCTGAAAAGCGGAAGGTCGGCGGTTCGACCCCGCCCCTGCCCACCCACCCCCTCTGAGCAGCGAGAACGCCGGTAAAGGATCATCCAACGCCGGTGTACACCGCTTGAACAGAGGAAAACTTTCCACCGATGGGTACGACCCGTACGCGGCGGCCGAAGAACCTCCGAGCCGGTTCGTTCCAGGCCGCGATCAACTCGTTCGTCCTCCATCTCAACGCCGAGGGGAAGTCCCCCAAAACCGTCCGGACCTACGCAGAGGCCGCACAGTGGTTCGCCGCAGAACATCTGCGGACCAACACCGATCACACCGACTGGGAAGACGTCACACCCGACGATGTGCGCGCCTGGATGGTCTGGCTGCTGGACCAGTACTCCGACAGCTACGCCAACAACCAGTACCGGGCCCTGCAGCAGTTCTTCAAATGGTGGTCCACCGACGAGGAGCTGCCCGACCCGATGGCCAAGCTCCGCCCGCCCTCGGTCGGCGAGAAGGTCGTCCCGGTCTTCACCGAGGAAGAACTGGCAAAACTCCTCAAGCAGTGCGAAGGGAAGACCTTCGAGCAGCGCCGGGACTACGCCATCCTGTCGCTGTTCAAGGCCACCGGCCTGCGCCTGTCGGAGCTGGCCGGCATCACCTATGACCCCGAGGATCCCGAGCGCAGTGATCTCGATCTCATGCGCCGGGAACTCCTGGTCACCGGAAAGGGAAGCAAGCAGCGCATCGTCCGGTTCGGCCACCACGCCGCCCGATCCATCGATCGCTACATCCGCGTCCGCGCCAAGCACACCTACGCCTCCAGCCGCCGTCTGTGGCTGGGCACCAAGAACCGCCCGCCCATGACCGCCAACGGCATCTACCAGATGGTCGTCCGCCGCGGCGAGCAATGCGGCGTGGCCGTCCATCCGCACAAGTTCCGGCACCACTTCTCCCACACCTGGCTCGACAAGGGCGGCGCCGAGGGCGACCTCATGGAACTCAACGGCTGGTCCTCACCCCAGATGCTCCGCCGCTACGGCCGCAGCGCCGCCAGCACCCGAGCCCGCCGCACCTACGACCGAATCATGGAAGACGACATCTGACAGCCGAGTCCAAGCCGGGTGTGGCCGTGGCCAGGTCTTCGCGGCCACACCCCGGCCACCTCGATGAGTGTCAGTCGGGGCACCACTCGCACATCAGCCGTCATCCGTGCTCAAGAGCATCTCGCGGGTCACCAGACGACTGGCAGCGCTTGCGGGCCGCGCATCTGTCGGCTGGCGCGCCATGGAACGTCGTGTGCGGGGACGGCCAGTCTCAGGTCGGGGAGTTCGGTCGTGAGGGCGCGGATGGCGATGGTCGTCTCCAGTCGGGCCAGGCGGGCGCCTGGGCAGTAGTGCGGGCCGTGTCCGAAGGCCAGGTGTCCTGTGGTGTCGCGGGAGGGGTCGAAGGTGTCGGGTGAGGGGAACTGACGGGGGTCCCGGTTGGCCGCGCCCAGCGCGACCATGACCTTCTCCTCGGCCGGGATTTCCACGTCTGCGTAGCAGACGGGTTCGCTGGTGAAGCGGATCGTGGCGATGCCGAACGGGGATTCGTATCTCAGGGTTTCTTCGACCACCGCGTCCACGATGCGCGGGTCGGACTGGACGGCGCTGTGCACGGCCGGGTGCGTGAGCAGTATCAGGGCGGTGTTGGCGATGAGGTTCGTTGTCGTCTCGTGGCCGGCGATCAGTGTCAACGTGAGCAGGGAGATCAGTTCCTGCTCGGTGAGCGCGTCGCCTCCGTCGCGTACTGCGATCAGGTCGCTGGTCAGGTCACTGGCGGGGCGGGTTCGTTTGGCTGCGACGAGGTCGGCCATGTAGCCGCTGATGTGGTGCGATGCCGCATCGCGTAGTCCGGGGTCGCCGGCCAGGAAGAACGAGTTCGACCAGGCGTGCACCTGGGTTCGATCGCGCTCGGGCACGCCGAGCAGGTCGCAGATGAGGGTGAGGGGCAAGGGGATGGCGAGATCTGCGACCAGGTCCGCTCGTCTCTGCTGCTTGAGGCGTTCCAGAAGGCGCGCGGTCACCTGCTCGATGCAGGGGCGCAGCCGCTCGGTCGCGTTCGCTGTGAACGCCTTGCTGACCAGCCGCCGGAGCCGGGTGTGCTCGGGAGGATCGGTGGCGAGCAGGGAGTAGCGGATCGCCGGCGCGATGTTGCGCAGGTTTCCCTCTCGGGCGAACAGGTGCTGGTATCGGCTGGTCTGCTTGCTGAGACGCGGGTCCGCCAAGGCGGTACGGCTCTCTGGGTATCCGGTGATCAGCCAGAACGGGTAGCGGGTGGTGATGCGCTGCACGGGGCCGGTGGCCCGCAGCCGTGCATAGATGGGATAGGGGTCGCGGAAGAAGGCGGCGTCAAACACGGGCCCCTCCCTGAGGCTGCTGTGTGCGCGGCGCGGACATGGCCGGCGCTTCGATCACGGGGGAGGTGAGTGAGTCGGCGACCTCGGCGAGCCAGGTCGCCTCCGCGACGAGATCCGTCAGGTCACCGGTCCCGTGGAGGTCATCGGCGGAACGAGTGGCTGGCTCCTTCCCCGTTCTTCGTGCCTGGAGGGCGGCCGTGACGACACCGGCGACGATGGCGGCCTGGTACCTGCGCCCGGTGAGCCCGGCCTGCTGGGCGGCCCGTGCCGCGTTCGCTCTCACCTCAGGGTCGCTGTACGGCTGGAGCGCCATGAGCCCGTCGCGGATCTCGATCACCCGGCGATGCAGCCGCCGGCGAATACCGGTCCAGCGCGGCACCGGCAGGACTATGTGGGGGAACTCCTCGCACAGGGCCGTCCACAGCGGGCGCAGCCGACGGTAGAGCCGCAGGTATCGCATCCCTCGGATCGGCGCCGCCAGACGTGGCCCCCAGGCCGGGATGGTCATCCCGATGACGATCAGCAACACCGCCGCCACGGGGAAACCCACAGAGAACATGCATCCCGCGGGAGTGAACGCGGAAGGGCAGGCCCGGTCGTGTCCTGGGAGGGGAGCTGGAAACCCCATGGCCTGTGCCAGCACGACGACGACCTTCTCCGCCAGGTAGGCGAGCGCCAGAACGCAGCCCGCACCGACCGCGCAAAGTCCTGCCTTCATCGCCGTGCGGGTCGCGTGGCGGGTGTACTTGGCCGCCAGGGTCAGCATGTCGACCATCGCCATGCCGAGCCCGCCTGCATAGATGAGGTTGTACAGGACGAGCGCCGGGTGGTCCCGATACAGCGGGCCGAAGTCCCCGATCCGGGGAGGCAGAGGGTCACTCAGGAAGAGAACCGTCATCAGAGCTATCGCCGCAGCGAATACTCGGGCTCTCCGGCGGATCATCCGCCTGGCGACATCAGGGGGACGGCCGACGTTGAGCATCTGTATCACGATGCCCAGCGCGGCCAGCATCGTGCACACGTTGGACACGAGACGCCCGAGATTCGGATAGATCCGGTTCTCGATCTCCTGAGCCGAGTCGGACAGCAGCACGAAGGCGAACCCCAGGGCCATCAACAGCAGACACGACGACCGCTGCCCCGGTGCCGGCGATGGACTCTTACGCAATCCGTATGCCTTGTATGCCGCCGCAACGAACACGAAGAGCGCAACTCCTAAGAACAAGCGATCGATCATGGCGATTGATGCCCAATCATCTGGTCAGAGGATCGGCGGGACGGGGCGAGGCCGGACTGACCGCGCGATGGCCATCTGATGTCGCATGACCAGACGGTGGGCCCCAGCTCCTCTCCAGCCTGTCCAGAACTTCGGCCACCTCAGGGTCGTCGACGGTCGGGACTTCCGTCGTGCGCCCGGCTCTCGCGTGGACCAGGGTGGCGAAGTATTCGGCCTCCCACTCCTGTTCGCTGGAGTAGGCGGTCCGCCCGAGGATCTTCCTCACAAGGGCAGGGTCGACGTCGGGGGCCAGCAGGTGAGCCAGGTCCGCCAGCCCCACATCGTTCTCTTCGTGCTCCAGCAGGAGGTGCCCGATCTCGTGGAGGGCGATGTGATCACGGTGATAGCGGGTAGTCCCGTCGGCGACGAAGACATAGTCGACCGTCTTCGCCGGAATGCACAGGCCGCACGGAGCTCCTGGCGCCATCGGAATGGGCGACGGCATGATCCTCAATGGCCGACCGCGCCTATGCGCCAGAAGAGCACAAAACTCCCGCAGGTCCCACGGGTCAGGAATGTCGAGTCGTCTGACCAGGTCGAGGCATCGCTGCCGTGGAGCACGCTTCGAAATGATCACCCAGTCCCCGATCCGTCGATGCCGGAGCAGCGTCGCCCGGATATTACGCAGAGAAGGCTTGCAGAGCAATCATCAAAGGCGGAAGCCGTAGCACAGCCGAGTTCGCCTCCATATCCCCAGGAAAACGCCTACTCCATGCGATAACGCCATATTCATCGGATCGGGGGCCGAGAGAACTCCCCGTCGGTCTCGACAACCGTTGCACAAGCTCATCAACGGGCTGTTTCCATCCTGATCGTGCAGGTCACAGGGTGGTTGCGGGGAGCGGGTTTCGGCGTGACACGGCAAAGCTCCCGGTAGATGCGGAGTCGACCAAGACGAACCGCCCTGCCAGGAGTTTGGGGCGTTGTTCCATCGCGCCGCCCTCGATCTGTCGCCCCCGGTCTCGCACGTTCGTGGCCGACCTGTGATCGCCGTCGCCGGATCGGCTCGCGGTGGCGGGCATTCCGCCCGGCCGCCCAGCCCTGCTGGTCCTGGTGCACCTGCGCCACACGAGACCTTCCCCGTCCTGGCCGCGGCCTTCGGCGTCGGGCTGGCGACCGCCCACCGCTACGCCACCGAGGTCATCGCTCTTGCTGGGCAGTTCGGTCTGCCGGTGGATCTCACGGAGACGGTCGGCGAGGGCCTGCCGGGCGACCTGGAGGCCTGAGGAAGGCGCAGGACGACGCGGGGGCATGCTCAGCGGACGATGCGGAACTCGGCGTGGTCGGTGGCCCGCTCCCACACGGCCTCGAAGATCGCCGCGGTCACCTTACCGATCTCGGGATCATCGACGAGTTGTTTGCCGATCGGCCGTCCCTGGCCGTCGAACAGGTTGTACAGCACCCGCCGCCTGTCGATCAGCCAGAAGTCGTTGCCCGGCAACAGCAGATCCGTGGCATGGGCCCGGTCCAGCCAGCGCACGCTCTCGCCGGCCTCCACGTTCTGCCACGTACACGCGTGCTCGAACGCGATGTAGTCGGACACCGGCACCGACACGATCCGCGCCTGCGCATCCGCACTCCACGTCCCACCGTCGCGGCCGTCAGCTCCCACCAGGGGTGAACCTCACGCGGCAGTTCGGTGCGATGCTCAAGCCACCAGCGGTAACGCTCGTCCTCGATGTCGACGGCGTAGGAGTCCCGCAGCTCGAGGTGGTCGAGACTGGACGATGCGGACCCGAACAGCTCGGCCCAGCCCTCAGTTCCCAGCGTCGCCGGAAGCTCCGTCATCTCCAGCATCAAGTTCCTCCAGCCTCTCCAGCGCCCTACACGGGATCGGAGCCATCCGGTGCGGGATCCGCACGACGTTCCCGTCGTCGCGGATCCCACCGAACGCCCGGCACTCCTCGACCGTCGCCTCCTCCGCCGCCCAGCCCAAGATCGCCAAGTCCAGGGTGCTCGAGTCCACCCCAGATCGTGGGGGCTCTCCCTGGACCTGTTCCAGCTCGGCGAACACGGTGGCCGGCCTGCGAGAAGGGTCGGACCGGACTTGGCGGCAGGTGTCAGCGAGCGGCAGGTGCGAGCCGGACCGGCAGCGGGTGAGAGATGGGTGAACGTGGACGGTCCCCGGGACCGGCCCGGAGAGGCCGCCCCTCCGGAGGCCGGTCACCGCTCTGCGGATTGTCGCCGAGGCGATGGAGTGAGCCGGGCCGGGGACGGGCGTTTGACCGCAAGCTTGGTTGAGGTGTCAGGGTTGGGCCATGACCACACAGAACGACACGACCCTTCTCTTCCGCAACACCATGCGCATCACCGACGGCCATCTGGAGAGCTTCCGCAGCGCCATCGTCCGGGCCGTGGAGTTCGCACAGCAGCACGGACCGCAACTGATGGTGCAGACCTTCGTGGACGAGGAGCGGATGCTCGCGCACAGCTTCCAGCTCTATCGGGACTCTGATGCGGTCCGCACGCACTGGAAGATCGCGGACCCGTACATCCAGGAGGTGATGAAACACTGCCGGGTGGAGCGCTTTGAGGTGTTCGGCGAGCCGGACACCGACGTGGTGGCGGGCGTGCGCTCGGGGGTCGGCGAGCAGTGCTCACTCACGTTCTCCCCCCGTATCGCCGGCTTCGTCCGTTTTACCGCGGCGTCTCAGGCCTGACCAGCGCAACCGTGTGGGATCCGGCCTTGGACAACAACGAGACAGCCGCAGGCGGTAGGGGCTGCAAGCGCCGCAAGGGCCGCAGGCTGGACACACGCAAGAAGCTGTTCAACCAGGCCCACGCCAAGGTCCGTGCTCTCGGGGAACGCGGCGCCGCCACCCTCAAGAGCCGGCACATCCTGCGCAAGGCCCGTTGCTCACCCAGCCGCATGACCATCATCGTCCAGGCCATCCCCACCCTTCACCACCAGGCCAGATGAAGATGTAACGGGCTCTCTGGTTGCTGCCCGGGTCCTCGCCGACGAACTCCAGGGCCATGGCCGCCTCCGTAGCCGAGCGAAGCAGAGGGTCTACGGGCCCAGAGTCGCATCGCCTCGGCGCCGACGAGACCTCGTGACCAGTCCCGGCCATATCCCACACGCCATGCTCGCAGCGGGCTGCCGTCTCTCCGCAGCGGATCACACGGAGCGCCTGAACGAGAGGGCTGATGGACCTGCCGCCTGAATATCGCCGTGACGTTCACCTGTCCCGTCGAACCTGCGGCGGCGGACAGTCCAGTCGTAGCCGCATGGTTCGAACGAGAACGTATGAGCGGTCCGTTTACCACCTACGCCCGCGCGGTGAGCGCGAAGCACGTGACCGCTACAGCCACGGAAAAGTGATCATGTTCGCTTTCGAGTCTGGGCCGAGCGCTTGGCGAGTCTCAGCATGTAGGCACGTTTTGCCAGCTCAGCCCTCTCTCGACGTTCCTCGGGGGGCAGGGTTCCGTCCGGGTCGACCTCGCGTTCGAATCTGGCGAGGAAGGCGTCTCGCGCCGGCTGAGTGCGCTTCTTCTTGTCACTCGTACGGCTCCACGATGTGAGAGCAGCGATCCGCTTGTCGATATTGGCCACGTTCACCTGGCTTTCTGGCCGTAGAGCCGCCGCATCAGGCGGCTACATTGGATTCTCTTGATCTGACCTCGATGTCCGGACGCGTACGCGCGCTCCAGTCCTTGATCAGCCGCGATGCGCAGGGCGAGTTGCGCCGACGTATTGGCGCATGCGGTTGGGGTCGGTGGTGAAGGGGGCGATGCGGACGACGTCGCCGGTGTGGGGTGCGTGGATCATGCGGCCGTCGCCGAGGTAGAGGGCGACGTGGTGGATGGTGGCGGGGTTGGCCGGGTTGTGGGCGAAGAACAGCAGGTCGCCGGGCTGGAGCCGGTGGCGGGGGATGTGCGGGCCGTCGTCGTACTGGGCGGCGGCCACCCGGTCGATGTGCACGCCGGCCTGGGCCCAGGCGTACTGGGTCAGCCCCGAGCAGTCGAAGCCCTTGATGTGGGCGCCGTGGGCGATGCCGTGGCTGGGGCCGTGGGTGCCGCCGCCGCCCCACGAGTACGGGGTCCCGAGCCGGCGCAGCGCCGCCTTCACGGCGAGGGCGCCGCGGCCGCTGGCGGTGGGCTGGGCGTACTGGGCGGCTTGGGCGAGGACTTGGCGGACGTAGGGGTGGGAGTGGTTGTAGTGCCAGAGCGCGCGTTCCAGGTGTGTTCCGCCCTTGCCGGCGTGGTTGGCGCATAGGTAGCGGGCGGCGCCGTGGATGGCGTCGATGGGGGTGTAGCGGTCGGCCTTCCCGTCGTGGTTGGCGTCGGCGCCGTAGGCGGCCCAGGTGGCGGACAGGAACTGCATGGGGCCGCCGGCTCCGGCGTGGTTCTCCCCGGACCGCACACCCAGAAGGGAGGAACGGCCGTGGTCGGATTCGATCTTGCCGATGGCGGCCAGCACGCTCCACGACAAGCCCGGGCAGGTGCGGGCGGCGGCCAGGTACCAGCGCAGGTAGTCCGGCGGGATGTCGCGGCGGGCTAACGCGGTGGGTGCGCCGTCGAACCCGGCGACCTGCGGGCCGCCGGGGCCGGTGGTGGCGAGGACGAGGAGCAGGAACGGCGCCGCGACCAGGGCGACGGCGCCATATGCGGCCGCCTTCACCGATCCGACCACCCGCCCTTGGCCGCGCGGGCGGAGACCGCCGTGCGGTGGGGAGCGCCGGGCGGTCCCTGCGGGTCCCGGCCCGAGGCCGGCGGCACCGGGCCGATCGTCCGTGGGGACGGCCGCGGGTCCGGTGCCGCGGCCCGTGGTGGCCGGGAGGCCCGGCCACCGTGGCGGCCTGCAAAGGCACAGAGCCGCCGACCCCGGACGTGGGATGACGGTCCCGACAGCCGGACGGGTGGAGTGGTCTGCGGCGGGGTGGACTGTGGGTCAGTCGGTGCGTTCGGCGTTGGTGTGGGCGCGGCGCTGGGCCCGGTAGCCCGCGCCCTTACGCGGTGGTGTGTGGTCATCTGCGGTGGTGCCCCCAGGGTGGTGTGGGTGGGGCTGCCGCAGCACCTGCAGGACCGCGGTCCAGGAGTAGCGGAAGTTCTTGCCCGCCTTCAGCGCCGGGATCTGCCCGGCGGCGGCCATCCGCCGCACCGTCTGCTGGGAGAGCCCCAGCCGGGCGGCGACCTCCTCGGTGGTGAGGATGTCCGGATCGCGGCCGGGCCTGCCGGGTTTGCCGGGCCGGTCGGGACGGTCGGGGTGGTCGGGCATGGCGGGTGCTCCTGGGTTCGCGGTCATGTCGTCTCGTCCTTTTCAGTGTGGTGGAGGTGCTGCGGCAGCGAGCGGTTGGGTTCTGTGGCTGCGTGTTGAAGTTGGTTGGCGCTACTTGCGCTCTGCAATATTGCCACGTAGCGTAGCCGTCGCGCTACTGACAGCGCAGGAATCGGGGGTACGTGCATGCGTCTTCTTCGACGACCTGCGGACAAGCCGCAGGTTCATCTGCCGGCCGAGAACGGCAGTCACAACACCGCCGCCCAGGACCTCCTGGTGATCGGAGCCCACGGCGGAGCGGGAACGTCCACGATCGCGGCGCTGATGCGTCCGGCCTGGGACATGGGCTCCCTCGGCCACCGGCTCGGCCACGGCCGGCCGCCTCTCCAGACCAAGGGGCGCCCGCTGGTGGTGGTCACCCGCAACACCGTGGCCGCCGCCCGGCACGCCACCAACGCGGTCACCGCACTGACCGACCAGGCCATTGCCATCGCCGCACTGGTGATCGTCGCCGACGGCGCCGGACCCGAACCCCGGGACGCCACCGCCCGCTACTCGCTGCTGGAGGGACGAGTCCGCGGGGTGGTGCGGGTGCCGTTCATCCCGGGACTGCGGCTGGTGGACGACGTGGCCCACCTCGACGAGGTGCCCGGGCGGGTTCAGGACGCGCTCACCACCATCTGGGAGCTGGCCTACAGCCGGCCCGGCAACTGATCGGGGGGTCATGCAGCCACTCGTGAACGACCTGAGCATGCGCCTGCTCGAACTGGCACAGCTGCCCCGGGCTCCGCTGGACCCGGACGGGCAAGGGAGCGGCGTCCAAGTGCCGGATCCGGCACCGAGCGCGCCGCCGGAGCTGAGCGAGCCGGTGAACGTGATCATCAGCTGGGGCAAGTGGGGCGTGCTGGTCTGCGGGGTCGCCGGCCTGCTGATCTGCGCCGGGCAGATGGCGATCGGGCGTAAGAACCGCAGCAGCTTCGCCGCCGACGGCGCCACCGGCGTCCCATGGGTGCTGGGCGGGCTCAGCCTGGTGGCCACCGCCGCGTCCATCGTCGAAATGTTCGTCGGGTGAGGCCACCGATGCGGACACTCAAGCCCAGGCGACGCCTGCCGGTCATCGCAGCAGTCGCGAGCGTGGCGCTCGGCACGGTCGTGTACGCGGTCGTGAAGCCGGACGACTGGCGTTCGGAGCCCGAGCCCACCGCCACCCGTCCGGAACGTTCTCCAGCGCCGAGCCTCGAGCCGGAGATCCGATGGGCCGACTACTCGGGGATGGCCTTGCCGGTCTCCCCCGCCGCCGGCCCGTTCCATGTCCGGGACAGACTGGCCAGTGGATTCGCCCGAACGCCGCAGGGGGCGCTGCTGGCAGCGGTGCACATCACCGTACGGTCGGCCGCGCAATGGGGCCCGAAGGTGTTCGAGCCGACCATCACCGAACAGGTGATCGGCCCGGAACAGACCGCCCTGCTGGCCGTAGCCCGCAGCGCGTACGAACGCCAGAGGGAAGCGGCGAACGTGAGCGAGGGCGATCCGCTCGGGCCGGGGCACGCGGTGATCGAGGCGTACCGCTGGCTGGCGTACTCACCAGACCTGGCCACGGTCGACATCGTCTCCGCCGGGCCTGGCCCGCACGGCACGACCGTCCGGGCGTCCACCCGGGTGCAGGTCAAGTGGGACAACGGCGACTGGCGGGTGCTGGCCCCTCCCGGCGGGGACTGGGCCAACTCCGCGATCCTCCTGGCCTCCACCACCGGCTACACGCCATTCCAGGGACGGAGGTGAACGCCCATGCCTGAACCGTGCTCGAGCACGACCACCAATCCCGACTGCGGCCAGCAAGGCCAGGAAGACGAAGGGCCCGGCTGGGGCTCTCCATTCGGAGATCTGCCGGACGCCGGAGACCTCGGGGCAGGCGCCCTGGACGGCATCGCCGACGCCATGCGCGAGGGACTGCGCTGGTTCCTGGAGAACACGATGACCTGGTGGGTCAAGCTCGACTCACCCGATCTCCAGCAGGAGCAGGCGGTCGGCCACTTACAGCACTACATGCTGCCGATCACCAGTGCCGTCGCAGTGCTGGCGGTACTCCTGGCAGCCGGAAAGATGGCCCTCACCCACAAGGCCAACCCACTGATCAACCTGGGCAGCGGGCTGGCGCTCATCGCGGCCACCGGCGCGCTCGGGGTCGTGCTGCCCAACCAGCTGCTGAAGTTCGGGGACGCCTGGACCGACTGGGTGATCCGCTCCGCCGCCGGTGACCATCTGGAGGAACGGCTCCCCACTCTGCTGGGGCTGGAAGGGCTGCCCGCAGCGCTCGTCGTGGTGTTCGGGCTGGTCGCCATCGTCGTCGCCGCCATCCAGGCGATCTTGATGATGTTCCGGCAGGGCGCGCTGATCATCCTCGCCGGGATGCTGCCGCTGGCCGCCGCGGGAACCCTCGCCGGAGCGACCAGGCCGTGGTTCAAGAAGGTCACCGGGTGGATGCTCGCGCTGATCTTCTACAAGCCCGCCGCCGCGGCCGTCTACGCCGCCATGTTCACCCTCGTGGGGACAGGCAAAGACGTGCAGGCCGTGCTCACCGGGCTGACCATGATGCTGGTCTCGCTGGTGGCGTTCCCCGTCCTGTTGAAGTTCTTCACCTGGACGACCGGAGCGACCGAGACCGGTGGCGGCGGCGGTCTCATGGGCTCCCTGATCGGCGGCGCCACGGCAGTGGGCGCACTGCGCGGCTCCTACGGGCGCTCCGCCAGTGAACAGGCGAGCTTCATCAGCGAGCAACTCGGCTCCCAGGATCAGAACGCAGGAGCGCCACCGGGTGCCCGGTCACAGCCTGGCCGACCTGAGTTCCCTTCAGAAGGCCAAGGACTCCAGGCGTCTCGGCAGGGCGACGGACGGCCACCCGGCGCCGGCCCAGGGCAGAGCCGCCTGTTCGGTGACGAGAGCACCGCGTCCGGTCGCGTGAGCGGCGCTGATCCGGAGGAGTCCATGGGGCCGGTCGCCTGGCAGACCATCCGCAACGAACAACGACGAGGCCGCGACACGCTCCGCTGGCTGGCTCATCCCACCGGCGCGACCGACGCCGGCGGTGACGAAGGAGGTAACGGCGATGCCGGGTGAGATCCGCACCTATGGGGGCTGGCGTCGGCGGCGCGGAATCGGGCTGCTGGGGCTGGGCACCACGGCGACGTTCGTGATGCTCGCCGTGGCGGTGGCGGTCATCGTGACCAGCACGGTCCGCCCCGGATTACTCCTGTACGTCGGCCCGCCGCTCTTGGTCGCGGGAGTGCTCGGGCTCATCCGGGTGCAGGGTGTGCCGTTGGCGGTGGTGGTGCTGGCGCGGCTGCGCTGGTGGTGGGGGTCCTGGCGCGGCCACACCCGCTACCGGGCCGGTGTCGTGGTCGATCATCCGCGGGCGTTCCAGCTGCCGGGGGTGCTGGCGCCGCTGACGTTGCTGTCGGCCGAGGACGGGTACGGCGGCCGGTACGGGATCGTGTGGGACCGGCGGACCGGGCTGCTGACCGCGACGCTGCGGGTGGTGCCCTCGTCGCTGTGGCTGGCCGACCGTGCCGACGCCGACACCTGGGTCGCCTGCTGGGGGAACTGGCTGGCCTCCCTCGGCCGCCAGCGCGCCGTCCGCCACGTCACGGTCACCGTCGACACCGCCCCCGAGCCCGGCTCCACCCTCGCTGACGCGGTGAGCGCCTGGGTCGATCCCGCCTCTCCGGAGCCGGCGCGGCGGATCATCACCCAGGTCGTCGACGCCGCCCCGGCAGCGGCGGCCGACGTGGACACCCGCGTGTCGGTGACGTTCGATCCCAAGGCCTCACCCTCGGCGCCCAAGGATCTGCTGGATGCGGTCGCCGAACTGGGTCGTCTTCTGGAGGGCCTGGCCTCGCGGCTGAGCCTGTGCGGGGTGACCGTGGTCGGGCGGGCCACCGCCGCCGAGATCGCCGGGGCGATCCGCACCGCGTTCGATCCGGCCGCTCGCGGCGAGGTCAACCGGCTGCTGTCCCGCCCCGGCTCGGAAGAGGCGCTGACGTGGGCGGACGCGGGCCCGGTCCACGCCGTTGAGCACGCCGACCGGTACGTGCACGACAGCGGGATCAGCGTCTCGTGGGCCTGGCACGAAGCACCCCGCCAGACCGTGCACTCCAACGTCCTGGCCCGCCTCGTCGGCCCGGGCCCCTACCCCAAGCGGGTCACCCTGCAATACCGGGTACTGCCCGCCGCCCAGGCGACCAAGGTGCTGGAACTGGAGGTCAACGCGGCCTCGTTCCGCAGCGCGTTCCGCCGTAAGACCGGCCGGGACGAGACCGCCCGGGACGCCTACGACACCGCGCGTGCTCGTCAGGCCGCTGCCGAGGAGGCGATGGGCGCCGGGGTCTGCTTGGTGTCGATGTACGCCACCGTCACGGTCACCGACGAGACCGAGCTGCGCCGCGCCGTGGCGCACACCGAATCCGCCGCCGAATCCTCCAAGATCCGGCTCCGCCGCCTGTGGGGCAGCCAGGCCGTCGGGTTCGCCACCACCCTGCCCTGCGGCATCTGCCCACCCGAGCTGGCCCACCGCTGGCACGCCTGATCTCCGGTTCCCAGAAAGGCCTCACCCACGCCCCAACCAGGCAGCGCAAGTCCCAAGGCATCAGCACTCAGACAAGAAGGGCCCGCCCGGGGAGGCGTACATCCATCAGGTCTGGCGTAGCCGCGCCCTACCGAGAGCTGGCAAGGCAGCGCGTGTGACCTATGGCCACGGGCATCGAAGCGATCAGGAAAGGTAATCGGCTCCCGCAAAGGCTCGAACAAGCACTTGGCGTCGCCCGGCACCGTCACCGATGCCCATGCCGCAGGCGCCACTCCTCTCGGCTGTAACGGCAGCACACAACGACCAACCACCGAAGAAGGGCCATCCGCAGCTGACGATGGCCGTCCACTCCACCAGCCCAGCTCCGTGAACGAAGCAACCGATCACATCTCCGCAACACCACTGATCCCGGAGGCTCAACCTTTGTCCTTGCACCAGCGACCAACCCCGATCGCCCACCCTGGCGGCATCGAGGCCACGGCCATGGCCGAGCCGTTGGCTCCCGCTTGGGGGTGGCGGCTCCCGCATGGCGGGCGGGCCGTGCATGTGGAGGCGGCGCCGGAGTTTCAGGCGACGACGATGCAGGTGTGCGGGTTGTTCCCGTTCATGGCCGGGTCCGGCTCGCCCGCCCTCGGCACGCCGGTGGGCCGGCATCAGCTGCACGGTGATGTGGTGTGCCTGGATCCGCTGGCCTGGTTGCGGGGCGGGCTGGTCACCAATCCGGGGATGTTCGTGCTCGGCCAGCCCGGCACCGGCAAGTCCACCCTGGTCAAACGCCTCATCACCGGAGCCGTCGCCGCCGGGCAGACCGCGCTCATTCTCGGGGACACCAAACCGGACTACACCCGGCTGGTCGAGCATCTGGGCGGTCAGGTCATCCGGGTCGGCCGCGGCGCCGATCGCATCAATCCGCTGGACGCCGGGCCGCTGGCGGCGGCGATGCGGCATCTGTCCGGCGGTGATGCGGAGGTGTTGCGGTGGGAGGTCCGCTCCCGCCGCCTGACCCTGCTGCTGGCGCTGTGCACGCTGGTCCGGGAGGCGCGGATCAGCAACGCCGAGGAGGTCATCCTCGGCCGCGCCATCGACCTGCTCGATGAACGACTCCCGCGCGAGCCCACGGTCCCCGACGTCCTGCGCGTCCTGGAGGAGGGGCCGGACGAGCTGCGCTCCGCCGCCCGCGCGGACACCGCCGACCGCTACCGCGAACGCGTCAGCGACCTCCTCTTCACTCTCGCGTTGTTGTGCACCGGGTCGTTGGCCGGGGTGTTCGACGCGCCCACCACCCGCCCGATCGACCTGAACGCCCCGGCGGTGAGCGTGGACATCTCGCGGGTGCGGGCGGCGGGGGACACGCTGCTGACCGCGGCGATGCTGTGCACGTGGGCGTATGCGTTCGCGATGGTGGACGCCGCCGCCACCCTCGCCGACCTCCGCCTCGGCCCCCGCCGTTCTTACCTGGGGGTGATGGACGAGCTGTGGCGCGCTTTGCGCGGGGCGCCCGGGCTGGTCGAGCACGCCGATGCGCTCACGCGGTTGAACCGGGCCAAGGGGATGGCCTCGATCATGATCACTCATTCGCTCGCCGATCTGGACGCCCTGCCCACCGAGGAGGACCGGGCCAAGGCCCGCGGGTTCGCCGAGCGTTCGGCGATCACCGTGCTGGCCGGGCTGCCGCCCCGGGAGCTGGACCGGGTGCACCAGGTCACGCCGTTGACCGGGCCGGAGCAGCAGATGGTGGCGTCCTGGTCGGCGCCGGACTCCTGGCAGCCCGGTGCCCGGCATCCGGGACGCGGCAAGTACCTGATCAAGACCGGGGAACGCCTCGGCATCCCGGTCGAACTCTCCCTGGTCGGCGCCGAGAAGGACCTGTACGACACCGACCAGGCCATCCGCACCGGGAGCCGCCCGTGAGGCGGGCGTTGGGTCCGCGGCCGTCGATGTGGCACAGCAGCGCCGCCGGCGGCTGGCTGGTGCTGCTGCTGTGCTGGGGACCGGTGCTGTGCTTCGCGCTCGTGTGGGTCGCCGCCCGGGCGGCCGCCGCGGTGGCCGGTGGCCGGGTGAGGGGGTTCGGCAGCGACTTCATCGCCGCCGTGCTGCACGGCCGGTTCGAGCAGGCCTGGCCCGGCACGCCCACGCCGCTGGTCGTCATAGTCCTCGTGGCCGGTGGCCTCGGCATTGTGGTGGCCGGTAACCACCTGTGGTGGCGGGTCGAGCAGCGTCGTTCCGTACCGGGTGATCCGGTGCAGGCGATGGCCGGCGGCCCTGGGCTGGAGGGGCTGCACCGCCGTCAGGTCGCCGCCAAGGCCGTCGAGCTGCGCCGGTCGCTTCGGCTGGAGAGGCCGGAACGGCTGGAGGCGGGGGAGATCGGGCTGCTGCTCGGCCACGAGCTGCGGCGCTCCCGTAAGACGGGTCCGGCGCTGTACGCCTCCTGGGAGGACACCCTGGTGGCGTTCATGGCCCCACGGTCGGGCAAGACGACCGCGTTGTCGATCCCGTACGTGCTGTCGGCCCCGGGCGGGGTGATCGCCACCAGCAACAAGGCCGACCTGTGGGCCGCCACCGCCCGGCTACGAGCCGAGGCCGGCGGCCGGGTGTGGCTGTTCGACCCGCAGAAGATCACCTACCAGCCCCAGGCCTGGTGGTGGAACCCGCTGGCCGCCCTGGGCACGGTGGAGGACGCGCATCGGCTGGCCGGGCACTTCGTGCTGACCGTCGACGACCCGAACAAGAAGGACCTGTGGGGGCCGGCCGCCCAAGACCTGCTGTGCGCGCTGTTCCTGGCCGCCGCCACCTCCGGCCGCACCCTGCACCACGTCGCCGGCTGGCTGGACGAACCCGCCGTCCCCACCCCGATCGAACTGCTGCGGCACGCCGGGTTCGCGCTGATGGCCTCGTCGTTGAAAGGCACCCAGAACGGCGCCACCGAGACCCGCGACGGCATCTACCAGACCGCCCGCACCGCCGCCAAATGCCTGCGCGACCAGGACATCCTCGCCTGGGTCACCCCACACGACGACCTACCGGCCCTCGACCCGGCGAAGTTCGTCCGCCCCGGCCCCGGGGAGCCGGGCGGGACGCTGTACCTGCTGTCCAAGTCCCGGTCCGCGGCGGCCCCGCTGATCGCGGCGCTGACCGACACGGTGATGCGCGCCGCCGAACACCAGGCCGAACAATCCGGCGGACGGCTGGACCCGCCGCTGGTGGTGGTGCTGGACGAGGCGGCCAACATCTGCCGGATCGCCGACCTGCCCGAGCTGTACTCCCACCTCGGTTCGCGCGGCATCGTCCCGGTGACGATCCTGCAGTCCTACGAACAGGGCATCACCGTGTGGGGCGAGCCGGGGATGGCCGCCCTGTGGGGTGCGGCCACCCGCAAGCTCATCGGCGCCGGCACCGACTCCCCCCGCCTCGCCAAAGATCTGGCCACCCTCATCGGCCAGCACGACGTCCCGGTCCGCTCCCTCACCTACGCGGATGGGCGGGCCTCGGAGCAGATCTCGCTGCGCCGCCAGGACATCCTCGAACCCGCCGCCATCCGCGCCCTCCCGCCCGGCACCGCCCTGCTGCTGGCCACCGGCGGCACACCCGCCCTGCTCAACCTCCACCCCTGGTACACCACCCCCCACGCCACACAGATCAGCCAGGCCATCGGCGCCGCCGAGGCCGCCATCACCCAAGCCGCCCGCGCCCACTTCACCCCCAGCAGCCCGAACAAAGCCCTCTGACCCACACGCTCATTCAGGCACAACGCATCCACTCACACGCGCCCCACGGCGCCCGAACCAGCAAGGGAGTCCGCCATCAGCAGCCATCTCAAGGAGTACGTCCATGACCACGCCACCGACCGAACCCAAGCCCACCGCCACGCTGCCCGACTCGTACTTCCCTGACGTCGTCACCTGGGTGAACCAGCACTTCGTGCCGATGTATCGGCGCACGCTGGGTGGGGAGTTCCGCTGGTGCGCCCAGTGGTGGCGGCACGCCGAGGCCATCTCCCGCTTCACCGCCCTGTGGCACGCCTGGGAGGCCATGCGCCTGCAACCGGCCACCGGCATCGGCCTGTGGTACCGCGACCACCTCGACCACCAACTCCCGGTGCTGCTCGGCCCGCGTGGCCCCTTCTACCAGTGCACCGAGACCGAACACCTCGAACCCCACCAGGCCACCGTCACCCCCATGCCACCCGGCTACTGGGAACACGGCCCACCGGTTCTCGACGAGGTCTGAGCCACCACGTCCAGCCTGCAGCGGTGACCAGTCGGCACTGCTCCAGCTCAGCCATCCGACCGTCGGCGTGGTGACCACCGTCCCTCGCCCGGCCACGCCTTGAACCGTTCTCACACCCGAACCACTGGAGGTCATGCATGCCGCAGTCGTTCAACCACGACCGAATCACCACCACCGAAGCCACCCTCACCCGCCACGCCGACGCAGCAGAACCGACCACACCCACCACCCGGACGGTGCAACTACGTGACCTGCTGGTCGACCTGATGCACTACGCCGACGCCCACACCATCGACTTCGACCTGCTGCTGGAGGCCGCCCACCGCACCTACCACCGCGAAGCCAGCCAGACCTTCACCCCGGACGGCACCGCCCCTTCCGCCGCCGTCGCCCAGCAGATCATCGGCCTGCTCGCCCAAGACGTCACCGCCGCCGTCCGCGACCTCAACCTCGCCATCACCGGCACCGACGCCCGCCCGGGCCTGGCCGACCCGTACACCGCCCAGCGGGTCCTGGACGAGCTGGCCCGCACCGTCCGCCACCTGGCGCGCGCCTTTCCACAGATCTCAGCGGGGCTGAAAGCCGAGCACGCCGCAGGCAGACTCACCGACATCCACCACGATCCCGACCAGGCCGTCGAGCTGGCCGCCCTCTACCTGGACGTCGCCAAGGGCACCGCCACGTCCCTCGCCGGCGCCCTCACCCGCGCCCACCAGGCCATCACCGGCATGAAGACCACCCCACCCGACCAGCCCACCCCGGTCCAGCTCGCCGGCCGCGACTTCCCCACCGGCAAACCCGACCTGTCCGCGGCCGCCAAGCCCTCACAAGCACCGAGCCGACCCGCCCCAGACGTTCCCAATCCCCGCAACGCCCCCAACCCCTGACAAGACCTTCCGCCACCTCGCAACCACCACAGCCGAGCAAATCCGAGGAACGCACCATGCATCTGACCCGCGATATCCGGAACAACCTTCGCCGTCAGCAACCATTACCTCAGCGGCTCATCGCCACCTACCGGGGCTTCGAGGCGATCGAGCATTCCATCCGAGGCCTTGCGATACTCGCCCGGGAACATTCACCGCTCACCTACAAGAGCATCTTCTGCCCCTGCGTGCTGGCCCGCGCAGAACTCACCAGAGCGCCCTCGTTCCCGTGGCCGATCACTGTGCCGTCACCACGGCCCGCGGTGGCCCTGGCCGACGATCGGACCGCGCTGCGGGAACTCGCCCATCTGGCCGAGGACATCCTCCTAGCGCTCGTCGAGGCCTCCGCCCAGGCCACCGAGGTCGCCGACCACCGGGCGTGTACCGCGGGAGCCATCAACGCCTGCCTCATCCAGCAGGCCCTTCACCACACGGCAGACGCTCTCGCCGATCAGGAACCCCACCCCGGCTGACCGGCCACCACGAGGTGGCCCGAACCCAGCCACACCCCGTTCACCCAGCAACACCCACAACCAGGAGCAGATCAGATGCCCACCAACAGCACATCCTCAGAGTCGGCCTTCACCGAGGTGCTGGCCGAGATCTACCGACGGCTCGTCCAGCTCGAACGGACCATCGGCGCCCTCGCGGACGCAACCGAGGACGCCTTCATCTCCTGGGGCTTCCCGCAGGCAGACGCCGCCAACGCCCGCGACGCCCTGCGAATGGCCTCCTCCCTCACCGACACGGCGCTCGTGCCGCCGGACACCGATCCCATCGCGGACGCCACCGCCGACTCCCTTGCCGACCTCACCCGAGACCTGCACCGGGAGCTGATCACCGCGTCGGAGAAGGCCTCTGACGCTGTCGACAAGCTCGCCTGCCTGACCGCCGCCCTGCACACCGGGCGCCTGCTCGAGAGCCTGAGGTGAGCCCGTTGGCAACGTTCGGAGAACTCTTCACCACCGCAGACGGCCACCTCGCCCAAGCCGCCACCGTCCTGGACCGCCCCGAGGCCGAGCGCCAGCTCCATCACCCGGCCACCGTGGACGAACTGGCCCGTCTGACCGGGATCCTCGCCCGCTACGGCGATCGCATCACCGAAGGCTTCGGCCTTCCCTCAAGCGACACCGAGGCGGTACGGGCCGCGGCCCGAAGCTTCACCCGGGACCTCCACCAGGCCCGCCGCATCCTCGGAGAACCTGAGTGGCGAGAGCCGAACGGCCCGGACCTGGCGTGGACGTTACGAGCCGCCTCCACCACCCTCGGCTGCGGCCTGGACCTCCTCACCTCCCACACCACACCAGCCCAGACCCAGCCTCCGACCGCCAACGCCACCGTAATCACCAGCCCGGAGGCATCGGCAGCCCTGCTGCACCGGCTGGGCCACCATGCTCGAACCGTCGCCCACCTGGCCGAACGCAGCACCCCACACGCTCGGCAGGCCACCCACCCGCTCCTGGAGGCGGCCACCCGCACCGCCCACCTTCACCCTGCCAAGGCTCTGGCCCTGGAGGGCATGCGGCTACGCCAAACCGGGCAACGCATCCCACCCATCACCGGAGAGAACACCACCCAGTTGCTGCACGGGATCCACGTCAGCGCCCAGCGGCTGCGGAACCTCGACACCCTGGCCGGCACCACCACCTGGCGCTACCTGGCCACCGCCGCCGCCATCACCTGCCGCCTGAGCAGCCACCTCACCGGCGTCATCACCCGCCGCCTCCGCGACCTCGGCCACCCCAACCAGGCCCTCCAATTCGTCCCGGCGGGCCACGACATCCGCACCCTCGGCCGCAAATGGCAGGCCATCGCCCGCGAATGGACCACCCTCACCGAGACACGCACCACCCCGGGAAACGCCCCGGTCGCCGTGGACGCCAGCGACCTGATCATCCGCCTGGGCCGCCTCATCTACACCGATCCCGCCTGGACACCCGGCCCCAAAGGACGCAACGAAGTGATCCCGCCGGAGCACCTCGTCTCGGATGTGACACAGGCGGCCCGGCTTGGGCTGGCGGTCCTGCGGTCGGTCGAGGCCTGCACCGTCCTGGCCGCCGCCCACCACACCGCCGTCACCGACGCCACCAAGATCGCCCTGATGCGCCGCAAGCTCCCCCGCTACGCCGGCCACCGCATCCCCGCCGCCGGGCGCACCATCCGCGCCCGCTACGACAACACCCACCAACACGGCCAGAAGACGACCACCACCATCGGCAAGGCCCTGCTCGCGATCACACCCGACCGCTCACCACTGGCGGCCGAGACAGCCCTCATCCTCCACCGAGCCACCGCACCCACCAGCCACGAATCACCCGCCGCTCTGGCCGCCCAGTCCTTCCCGACCGTCATCACACAAGCCCTACAAGCACTCAACAAACACGCCACAACCGATTCGCCGCCCACGAACAACCCGTCACAAGGACCTCGCAGGACAAGGTAAGACGACCCACGTGTCCCCTCCCGGAGGGAGGAGCCCCTGCGCGTTCAACCTGATTAGCTTGACAGGAGATCTCATCGGGCAGGTGTCGCCGATGAAGGGCTGGCAGGAGCACGATCGCGCAGCTGGGCTCCTCTCCGACCCCGCAGATCGCGGTGTGGGTCAGGCCATGGTCATCCGGTCGAGGTCGGGCGGTCGGTGATGGTTTCGATGAGGACGCCGGCGGCGAGCTTGAGGGGAGCGGTAAGGGCGGCCAGGTCGGTGACGATGCCGGTGGGTGGTCCGGTCGGGGTGAGGGCGGCGCGGCGGGTCAGGTCGGTGAGGGCTGCGGCGCGGTCGGGAGTGAGCGTGGCGCGGCAAGACGGGGTGGCGAGGGCGTCGCGGGCGGCGTAGGCGTCGGCGACTTGCAGTGTTTCGTCGGTAAGCCGTTCCCAGAATGGGGCGGTCACGCCCGGGTCGACGCCGAGGTCATCTGCAATCTGGGCGAGGCGGATGCGGAACAGGACGGTGGAACGGTTGTCACCGTCGCCCTGGTTGGGGGCGTATCCGGTGCTCATGGTGGCGGTGAGCGTGGACACCAGCCGGGCGAGGTGGGTGTGGTGGGGACGGTCGGCGTGGGCGTCCAGGAGGGCGCGTAGTGCGGTGTTGACGGGGTCGTCTCGGTCGGCGGGGTGAGGGTTGTCGAGGAGGGCGAGGGCGCGGTCGTGGTCCCCGTTGAGGATGAGGGCGATGACGCGGGTCTGGCGGGCTTCGCGGAGCCGCTCGGGAGCGGGGTCGTGGAGGGCTGCGTGGGCGACGGCTCTGGTCCAGTCGCCGGTGGCGGCCAGGGCGCGGGTGCCGTCTTGGGCGAGGACGTCCTGGTACCAGGCGCGAATGCGGGCGGCGTTGTCTGGGGTTGTGAGGCCGTCGAGGGTGATGGTGGTGTCGTGGAGCAGAAGGCTGCCGCCGTGGTCGAGGGCGTACCCGAGGTCGGTGAGGGCCTGGTACATGCGCTCGGGCCGGCGGGCGCGGCCGTGGAGGCGGGCGAGGTTGATCAGGGGCTGAAGGGCGGCGATCGCGGTCCGGCCGGGCATGGGCCATCCGGGGAGGAGGATCTCGTACTGCTGCCAGGACAGGTCAGCAGCCAGACCGGGCAGACCGCTGTCGGAGGCGATGAGCGCGGCGAGGTTCCAGGCGCTGCAGGCATGGTCGATGCGTTCGTCGGGGTCGGTGGCTGCGGCTGCGGCGTCGGCGTGGTCGCGGACAGCCTGGATCCGGTCTGGGAGCGGTGGGCAGGTCAGGCGCGGGCGTGGGATGAGCGGGAAGTGGCGCAGCGCCCGGTCGATGCGCGCGGCCGAGGCTGGGCGTGAGGAGGCCGGTCGCCGGGTCGCCATCTGCGGGGTGGGGCCGAGGATGGCGGCGCGAGCGGCGTGGGCGAGGAGGCTCTGCTGGCGGGTGTTCAGGCCGGCTCGGTTCCAGTGAAAGATCACGTGGTAGGCGAGGATCTCCCTGAGGCCACGCTCCAGAAGACCGTTGCGAGCGAGGCGGGCCAGGGCTTTTCCACAGGTGTGGAAGGCCTCGGCCCAGGGTGTGGCGGCAGCGAGAGGGCCGGCCGGTCCGAACGCCGCGCCGGCCGGACGGGTGTCGGTGCGCAGGAGCGTGGTCACCGTGGCGGTGAGCCTGTCGAGGCTTTCGCGCGGGATGTCGGCGGGGAAGGGCCGGTCGTGCGCGACCTTCGCCCAGACGTCGCCGATCTCGTACGGTTCCAGGCCGGCGCCGTGCATCAGCGCTCCGCACAGCAGCATCGAAAGCTCGCGCCGTCCCAACGTCAGGCCGGGGACGGGATGGAGGATGGCGTGGCTGTCGGCGGTGAACAGGGCGTGGGCGGCGGCCATGCCGTCCGGGCCGCCGAACGCGGTGGTCTCGGGCTCGTACCGGCCGGTCCACCACCGTTCCAGCACTCCCTCCTTCACGAGCTGGTCGAGGGTGTCCGGGACGGGGCCGTGCGAGGGTGCGTCGGGATGTGGGGCGGGGCGGAGGCGGAGCCGCCAGGTGGGGTGTTTGCGGATGAACCACCATGCGCCGTTGGGGTCGACGGCGTCGTCCAGGAGCGGGGCGAGCCGGGCGGCGGCGGTGTGTTCGGCGGTCTGCCAGTCGGTGAATTGCAGGTGGATCTGCCACCACGTTTGGTCTTGTCCCGCAGCGCTGAGGCGTTCCGGGACGGCGTCGGTTCCGGTGGCCGGGTCGGTCAGGTGAGAAGCAGGCATGCATCCCATCCGGAGGCGGGTGGTGGGTCGGAGACGTGGCGGCGGAGGGTGTGGAGGGCGAGGAGGGTTCCGGCGTCGCCGTCGAGGAATCCGGGTCCGTGTTCGTGGGGAAGGGCCGCAAGGCGGGTGAGGCGGTCGGCCAGCTGAGGGAGATGAGCGGCGAGCGTGGGGATTGCGGCGTCACGGGCGGCGTGCCAGGCGGTCTGGTAGAGGCCGGCGGCGCCGTGGCACAGGCCGGGATCGGTGATGAGGTTCTGCTGGGCGGGATCGGCGAGGCACGCGGCGAGCGCGGTCTCGTAGGCGTGCTGGGCGGTGGTGTTCGTGGTGGCGAGGGCGGCGAGCTGTCCGGCGCGGGCGATGCCGGGGGTGCCGTAGCACCAGCTGGGCCGTCCCGGCCCGGTCTGGGACGGCCGGGCGTTGGCGTGGTCGGCGCGGCTGATCCATTGCGGCCACCAGGGGCCGTGCGGGCCGTCCTGCCGCCAGTCGTCGAGGAAGGCGAGGATGGCGGCGATCGCCTCGTCGTGGCCGTCGACGGTGAGTCCGTTCCTGGCGGTGAGGGCGAGCAGGGCGAGCGGTCCGGTGATGCCGTGGGCCATGCCGAGGTTGGCGTGCCCGCCGGGGAACTCAGCCGACCGGCGCCGGTGAGGGTCGTGGCCGACCCACCAGCCCGGCAGCCATACCCCGTCCACCCGGACCGGGCGGGTGAGGGCGACCAGGGCGGTCAGGAGGTGCTCCAGGGCGCCTCCGCCGGGGTCGAGCCGCAGCAGCAGCGCGCCGAGCCCGGTGAGGCCGAAGAACACGTCGTACTCGCGGAACTCCGTCGGTCGGCCCGCGATGATGCGGGCGTGGGCGTCGGTGGCACGCTGGTGAACGAGGTCGGCGAGCGGCCGGGCGATGTCGGCGAGCCCGCCCCGATAGCGACCGCCGGTGGCGTGCAGGAGGAACGCGATCGCCGGCAGACCTTGGAACAGGCCGGTGTTGGGGCTGGCGCTGACCTGCCCGGCGCATGCCTGCACGATCCAGGCGTGCGCGGCGGGCCACGAACAGGCGCCCTGGTGGGCGCGTTCGACGTGGGCGAGCGCGATCCCGGCGGCCCCTCGCGTGAGGGAATGCGCCGCCCACGGCTCGTTCTCGGGCGGCGGCCCGAGGGCGGGGAGGCGTTCCAGGCACGCCGCGACGACGGCCTCAACCATGGTGGGGGTCGTCATCGGTGCGCCTGGTGAACGTGGCGGAGTGCGCAGGTACGGGCGAGCCGCAAAGTGGTCTGTTCACCGTCGACCCCTTGGGCGCGGCGGTGGTGGCCGCGCAGCAGCACCGGCAGCACCGTCATCGGGTCCCGCTCGGCCTCCAGTTCGGTCCGGTAGGCGTGCAGGGCGTCGGCGCGTCGTTGCCACGCGGTGATCAGCTCGCCGCCACCGGGCAGTCCCCTCAGGCCTGTGGTGGGGTCGGTGAGGCGCAGGGCGTGGTCGCGCAGCGCGGGGTCGAGCCGTCCGTGCCGCTGGGGCAGGTTGTCCACCAGATGCCGCGCGCCTTCGTCGCGGGAACGGGCGAGGGCGGCGGCCAGGTCGACCATGCTCGCGGCCGTCACCGCAGTGGCAGGGATCCCGGTTCGGGCGGACAGGGCGATCTGGGCGAGGGCTGCTGTGGTGTCGGCGGCGAACACCGCGTGGGCGGCGTCCAGGGCGGGTCCGTGCCCGTACTGGCCGCATTGGGGGTGGAAGGTGTCGAGGGTGAGCGAGGCCGCCAGGTTCTGACGGGCGAGGTCGGCGGTCCAGGCCGCCAGGCGGGCGGCCGCATCGCCGTAGCCCTCAGGAGAGGGGAGGCGAAGGTAGAGGTCGAGACTGGGAGCGGTGTCGGGGCGGCGAAGGTCGTGATGGCGCAGGAACCACCACCGTGGTGCCTCGCCGAAGCCGGACAGGAGCCGCGGCACGTGGCCGGTGAGGATCTCGTCCCACCGAGCCGGGTGCGCCAGCAGCCGCGCGAACACCACCGTCGATCTGCCGGGCGGCTCAGCGCCCCGATGCGGGGCGGCGTTCGTCCGGGCTGCGGGCACCGTCCAGGCGGGCGGGACTGGAGAGGGCGGGGTCAGGCGGAGAGGGAGGAGGAGTTCGTGGGCGCGGCCGATCCAGCCGTGCTCGGCGACGTCCTCGCGGAGTTCGAGCCGGGGCGCGCGGCTCAGGCGGGTGCGCAGCAGGTGGCGGTGCAGCGGCTGGGCGAGGTCGAGGCAAAGCCGCCGGTCGTGGTCGACGATCGCGACCCGGGCGGGGACGTTCCAGCGGCGCCGCCACGCGGCGAACGCCTCCTCCCAGTCTTTCTGCGCCGAACGGGGACCGGGAAGGGCGGTGGCGGGCAGGAGCCACCGGGCTGAAGCGAGGATCGTGCGCCGGTAGCGGACGCGCGGCAGGTAGGGCATCCGGTCGGCGGCACCGAAGTGGAAGGCGGTGTAGAACGCGCCGCGGGCGGTGCCGATCTCCGACAGGAAACGGGCGAGCGGTGGGATGTGGGTGGTGGCCTCCAGCGCGTGAGCGACCCGGATCTCGACGCGCCGCCCGGTCGGCTGGTGAAGCAAGTGGAACCGATCGGGCTCGGCGACCACCGCAAGCTCGTCCACCGTCACCACCCGCACCTCAGTTCCGGCGCGGTCTTCGGTGGGGTGCTCGGCGAGGGGAAGAACGTGGTCCAGCAGCGGGTGCGCCGCAGCGAGGGGTGCGTTGCGGCGCCGGCGCGGCGGAAACGACAGCTGAACGGCGATCGCTCCCGGGGCCGTGGTGGTGAAGGTCGCGGCCAGGTCGGCGCGGGCGGCCTCGGGGAGATGGTGGGCGTGGCGGCCGGCCATGCTGCTGCCGGGCCGGGGAGTACCGGTCACCAGCAAGGTGAAACGGCCGCGGTCGATCGCCGCCGCCGATGGGGCGAGGACCTGGACACCGATCTCGACGCGTTCGGGCCAGGACACAGCGGCGTCACGGTCGTCGGCCAGCTCCTCCACGAGCGCGTCGGTCAGCACCAGCTCCCCGCCCTCGGCGACGGCTTCCTGAACGAGGGCGAGGAGTTTCTCGTCCCGGGCGGTGAACAGCCTGGGGGCGCGTCCCCATCCGGAGCCGAGGTATCCGGCCGGGAAGCCCAGTCCGCCGTCCCCGATCAGGTCCAGGACCGGTACCGGCAGACCGGTGCCGTATCGGGCGAGGAACCGGCCGTGGTAGTCGCGCCAGGCCGGGGTGCCGAACGGGTAGGGCGACAGGCGGCACAGCACGGCTGCCGCCCTGGCCGCCTCCGCCCCCACCTGTTCGGGCAGGCCGATGTCCGCGTCCAGAACGGTGTCCACCACCAGCGGCACCCGTCCGGCGGTCGTGTTCTCGCCGAGAGGACCGGTCGCATGGTCGGGTTCGGCGGGCGGCCGGGCGGTGGCCAGGTCGCGGTGCAGCGCACAGAGCGTCTCGGTGAGGTCGGCGAGGCCGGAGATGTCCCAGGCGGCGACGTCACGGAGGATCCCGCACACGTGGCCGAGCGCATCCGGGGAGGTCATCGGCGGGTGCAGGCTGCTGATCAACAGGTTCTGCTCGATGAGCCCGGCGAGGATGCCGTTGATCTGGTCGGGAGTCGCGGCAGGGAACGCGCTGGTGAGGATCTTGGCGAGGTCCCCAACCCGTACAGGGGTCCGGGCGGCGTCCAGCGCGGTGCGAACGGGCCGGGTGGCACGCACCGAAACCTCCACCGGCGCGAGCTCCGCGTCCACGTCGCCGCCTGGGCTGGGGGAAGGGCCGGGGGCGATGAACCGGTCCCCGCGGACGGTGATGGCGGTGTTGGTGACGACGGTGAGGCGTTCCAGCAACTGCGGACAGGCGTGGAGACGGGTGATGGTCTCCGCCAGCCAGGCCGGATCGACCTGGCGGACGACCTGGTGGCCGTCACCCCACCGGACGGCGGTCACCGGAGCGGAGCGGACGGTGCCGACGCCGACGAACAGGCCGAACGGGGTGGCGCGGTGCCGCCAGCGCAGCAGGTAGGAGGCGGTCGCAGTGATCAGGCGGCGCAGCCGCCGCTCGTCGATGTCAGCCGGTCGGGTGAGGTCCAAGGCGTCGAGTGCGGCGAGCAGATCCGGGCTCGCCACGCGCAGCGCCGTCCGCAGCTGCGGGTGTTGCCGTACGCCGGTGAGCCAGGCGGCGCCGCGGCGGGTCATGCCGGGGTCGGCCGGATCGAGGTCGGCGGGTGGGGCGAGGTCTGCCGGGGCCGTGCCGGCGCGGAGCAGGCCGATGCCGGGCCACTGGTAGGTCGGACGCGAAGCGGGCATGGGGATGTCCTCCACAGCCGACCGGGCCGGGGCGGCCCGGGACCTCGCGGTGCCCGACCGCCCCGACCCCGGGGAATCAGGCCAGGGCGTTCATCGAGGAGTTGCAGGAGCTGGCGCTTCCGGCGCAGGTGTTGCCGCAGCCGTCGTCGGTGGGGCAGTCGGCCTGCCCGACCGGTGCCAGCGTCACCAGCACTCGCACGTCCAGGTCGAACTCGTCCGCGCCGAACTGCTCCGACCCGGCGAGCGGGAGGGCGGGCCGTTCAGCGAGCGCGAGGCCGCCGGAGGACTGATCGTCGTGCGTCACGAGGGGCTCTCCTTCAGGTCGAACGGGATGAGGCGTCCTGACCGGCATCGGTTGCGGCCGTCTGCGGCCAGGAGATCAGGACCCGGACATGCCGCTTGTCGATGACGCGGCCGTCGGGAATCAGGGCGTCGGCGGTGCCGGCCGGATAGATCCGGTAGCAGGGGCCGGGTCCGCCGCGGTGGTCGCGGCCCCACACCCGCAGCTGCTCGGCCACTCGCTCGGCCAGCTCACGCGCCCGGGGCCCATAGGCGTGGACACCGAACTCGCTGGACTTGTCGGCCTGTGCGGAGGGGCGGGTGAGGATGTAAGCGAGGTCGGGGCCGTCGACGACGGCCATCGCCATCGTCCGCGTACCCGGCAGCGACACCACGCCGCTGTCCTTGTCGCGGTCGAGCGTCAGCCAGCAAAAGCCCGGCTGGGTGGTGGCCATCCACATCTGCACGGTGTCGAGCAGCTCGAAGTTGCCGATCACCGCGCCGCTCCACACCTCGACCCGTTCGGTGTCGAACACGCCGTCCAGCAGGCCGGGCTCCAAGACGGTGGTGTGGTCATCGTCGTCGAACCGCAGCGTCACCTCGCCGTCGCGCAGCACGACGAGCTTGGCCTGGTGACTGCCGGATCCCTGCATCGGCACGAACCCGAACAGCTTCGCCCCGACGCTTTGCAGCCCGCCCGTCGCGGGGTCCTTGGCGAAGGCGATGGTGCGGGTCAGGCCGCGCATCCGCAGCGGCACCACCAGCAGCCCGTCGTCGGTGAGCTGCTCGATCCAGGCCGGGGGGATGTCCCAGCTGCCGACGGTGACCAGGATCCGGTCGTACGGAGCGCCGTCCGGGACACCGGCCTCGGCGTCGGCGAGCACGACCTCCACCCGGGAGGAGTATCCGGCCGCATCCAGCAGGCGGCCGGCCCGGTCGGTCACCCACGGGTCGATGTCCACGGTCGTCACCCGTCCGTCCGGGCCGACGAGTTCGGCGATCAGCGCCGCGTTGTAGCCGCCCGACCCGATCTCCAGCACGTTCATGCCCGGCTCGATCCGGGCCTCGGTGAGCATGTAGGACTGGACGTGCATGTCCGACACCGAGCTGAGGGCGTTGCCGTGCTCGTCGCGCTTGGTCACGACCGCCCGGTAGGGATCCCACGCGGTCGCCAGGTCGGCCTCGGGGATGAACACGTGCCGCGGCACCGCGCGGAACGCGGCCTCGACTTCCTTGGAGGCGATCGTTCCCGCCGAGCGCAGCTCCGCGATGGCGGCCTCACGTAGTTCGTCGATGCCGGTGTGGTCGGTGGTCATACCAGTCACGGAAAAAGTCCTCGCCGTTGGTGAGCGGTGATGGTGCCCGCCGCACGTCCGTCCGCGGATGGTGGGAGATCTTCGGGCCGGCTCTGTCACCCGAGGCTTCGCGGGCGGGCATCGGCAGCCTTCCACGACGAGCCGTCCTCCTCCGGGAAGGACGCGACGGCGATCGCCTGCTCCTACGGGCGACCCCGCCGAACGAGCGCCTGCCAGAGCCATCGCGGGAGTTCACGGGGAAAGAACTACGTCCGGCCGTGACGGAGTGGCCAGAAAATTCACACAGATTCACACCGCGATGCGCATCTCCTTGACCAACGCGCCGGGCTCCGGTCAAGGTCGGTGGGTCACCACGGCCGGCTTCTGCAGATGACGGCTGGTCTCGGCTGAGGAGCGCGCGATGACGGACAGCCCCCACCCACAGGAACACCCGGACGGCGAAGCCCGGCCCGATCCGGCCGCTCGTCTGGAGTTCGTCGGCATCGACGCGGACTCCCCCACCAACAAGTGCCCCGCGGTCCTGACCGTTCCCGGAACCGGGGATCTACTCCAGGTGGGCCGGAAAGTGACCGACCCCGACACGCTCGCGCTGATCCGCGAGCACACCGACATCGCCGACGACGAGGCCGCGATCTGGACGCCCGCCAGCCTCAAACCCGCCCTCCTGGAGGCCATCACCGGCACCTACGCTCCGGGCCGGACCGGGCCCGGAGAACCGTCCTTCGAAGACCTCCTGGCCGCCACCGTCCGGTCCGTGGTCCACCTGGAGGCCCGCGACACCTACGACCCCACCGACCCGGCCTTCCTGAAGTGGAAGCAGGACGGCGACACCTCCTACGACTGGGAGCCCTGGATCGCCCTCGTCGGCGCCGCGGTCGAGCGAGGGGTGCGGTTCCGGCGCTTGCGGATCGTGTCCGAACCGGTCAGCGACTACATCCGCTGGGAGCACGCCATCAGCTACGGCAACATCAAGGCCGGCGAAGAACTGCGGTGGCTGCCCCGCCACCTGGCCTTCGATCTGCCGCACCCGGTCGCGGACTTCTTCATGTGGGACCAGCGGCTCATCGCCTACAACTTCACCAGCGGAGACGGCATCGACACCGGCCGGATGGAGTACGTCGCCGACCCCCGCCGCATCCTCCCCGTCGTCGGCATGTTCGAGATGCTGTGGGAACGCGGCATCCCGCACGCCGACTACACCCCCGCCTGACCCTCCTTCAGCCGGTCCAGCGCGGAACGGATCAGCGCGGTCGCGGCCGTCCCCGTGGCGGCCAGCGCCCACAACCGCTCCCACGTCGCCATGTACAAGGCGACCTCCTCCGGCTGTGTCACCGACAGATAGCCCGACACCAGCTCGACCGTCACCAGACGGTCGTCGGTGATGTCGAACGCCTCCTCCGGATGCACCCCGCGCCGATCGGCGCCGACCGGGATGATCCCCACAAAGACGTTCGGCCGGCGCCGCAACTCCAGCAGGTGCAGCAACTGCTCTCGATGCAACCGCGCCGAATACGGCCGGAACCACAGGACCGGCTCCTCCAGCAGGAAGAACCAGCGCGCGTCCGGGCGGGCGAGCAGGCGTTGGCGATCCATCCGCTCCGCGACCGCCGCCTCGATCTCCTCCTCCGGCTCGGCGCTGTCCACCTGCTGCTCGACGAGCACCCCCGTCAGCGCGGCCCGCGTGTAGGCCTCGGTCTGCCCCATCCCCGGTATCACCTTCGGCTGGTAGGAGCGCGCCACCGTCAGCTCCTCATACAGCCGGCGGACCGACTTCTGCGCCGCCTCCAGCCCGCCGCGGTTCAGCTGCGCGTACGGGACCCACATGCCCGCCACCTGAGCCTGCTCGGCCAGCAGCCGCCTGCGCTGCTGCTCCGGCACCTGGCAGATCGAGCACCACAACTCCACATGCCGGGCGGTGATCGTCCGCTGCCCCTTCTCGATCATCGTCACCGACGACGGAGCCTTCCACCCCGCCCGCTCGGCGAAGGCCCGCCCGGAGATGCCATGGCTCTCCCGCAGGGCACGCAGCTTCGCGCCCAGCAGCTCGCGCGCCGCCTGAGCCGACGACGAAGGAGAAGACGGCATGGTGACGCCATCATGCCCAGCGATCGCCCCGAACGCCGCAGATGTCCACCAACATTCGCACCCACCTGTGTCAGTCCTCTGAACCGTAGAGACTCCCCGGTAAGTGAACCGGTACTGACGATCTTGGTTCCGGCCTCGGCGGAGTGAACGCCGCAGCTGACCAGTTCCAGGTACCGCTCGGACCAGGCCGCCAGGCTGCCGATGGCCCGAGGCTCCTGGGCGGGCTACCGGGCAGGGAGATGGCCTTCATGAAGTGAAATGATCTTGGAGAGGAGGACGAGACGTTAAGGGTTCGGGTGTGTTCCACTGGCCGCGCTCGATACCAGAAGTACTCGGAAGGGAGCACACAGTGAGCCAGACGGCCAGTGAGGCAGGGATCACGTCGTCCGAAGTAGGCCCCATCAGTCCCGGAGCGCGCTTCGCGTACCAGCTGGTGATGGCCACCCTCCAGGTCCACGGACTGCTGCCGGAGACGGTGGTGAGCCTCAACGGCCGATGCGACCGAGTCATGTTGTGCCTGAATCAGGTCCCGGACTGGCGACGACGCCGCGCGCTCGCCGAACGGATCGAGGTCTTGCTGGCTCAGCATGGCCTACAGGTCCAAACGAGCTGGCCGGCGTACTCGGCCGGGCGGCCGTGGCGAGAATCCGTCCAGGCCCTGGACGGATGCATGGCTGAGGTCGTCTTGCGGGCGTAACGCATCTGCGCTGAAACGTTCCGCTACCGGAGAGGTAGCCGGGTGAGAGCAGCCTGAGACACCGTCGGTACCGCAGCATGTGGGTAGTGCGTTCCCTGCGGGGCCAGGCGCCCCGCAGGGCGGCTGGACTGTCCGTGGGGGTCTTCAGAATTTCTTTGTCGGTCGGGCCACTTGGCGCCGCTTATAGGTAGAAGGCCCTGCGGACGGAAGGAGTCGGCCTTGGCAGACGATGGTGAAGAGCTCGGGTACGTGGATGACCTGACGCACCCCACTGCGCAGAATGAGGCCGCGGAGCGCGAGCCGGGAGAGCAGGGAGAAACCGAGGTCCGGCCAGGGACGGAGATCGGCGGGACGAGGTCGGCTGGTGATCGCACTTCTATGCGGCGCGCGCCGTCAGTGGGATCGATGGGCTGGCTGCTGGGGAACTCGCTGCGGGACACCATGGCCTCGGCGATGCGATCGGCGGTGCTGGAGAGTGCACGTCCAGTTCTGGAGAGTGCGCTCTTCGCCGCGGGGGCGGCAGGGATACACCGGTCGTGGGTGAAGTCCTTGGCGCCCTCGGTGAACTCGATCGCGGCACAAGCCGTTGGTCTGTCATCGGCGCAGCGGATAGCGGCACAGGCAACGCGAACGATGGGGCTGGCCTCCTGGCAGTTCGGGCCCTCGACCTGGTCGGCTGCGCTGATCGGAACGAGAGGCCCGTCGGTGACCAGACTGGCCGAGATGTACCCGGCGCTGAACTCCTCGATCTTGAATCTGGGCGATTCAATCATGAAGGCGGCTGGGGGATCGATCAACCAGATGCTGCGGGACTTGTTCAGCCGATGGCGGCATGAGGTCCTGCATGGTGTTGGCCTCGTCCGGGATGTTTCCCGATGGGCCTACCAGAAGGCTCTGGCAACCAGGAGAGCGATCTTGCAGAGCCTGGACGAGGAGCCGGTGGCCGACTTCATCCGGGAGGTTCTGGACCGCCGTCCCAATCCCGAACTGATGGAGGCGGTCAGGTCGGTGTTGCTGGAAGACGACTGGATCGCTCTGGGCGCTCAAGAACCCCACCTGCTGGTGGATGATCTCAAGGCCCGGCTCCGTGTGGAGTATCCGCGCTGGAAACCGGAGTCCGAACGCCAGCTCAACCACATGCGCGTCGCCTTGCTGGGGGAGCAGGTGACCGTCTCCGGCAGTGAACTCGGTACCACGGCCGACTTGCTGTCTTGTCCCCGTACCCCTGAGGACATCGTGTTGGACGGGCAGCTCACCGAGCAGCGGCTGCTGTTCGTCTTGAACTCGCTGACCCTACAGCAGCGGCGGATCGTCAACTGCTACAGCGAGGCCGGCGGCCAGCTGACTTGGGCACAGGCCGCCGTTCTGCAGGGGTTGCCCGAGAGCGAGGGAGAACGAACCCGACGCCGTGTGGCGACGCTGCGCATGGAGTGGCGCCGCCGCCAAGGGCTGACCCGGCCTTCCGCGCTGGCCACCCGCTGAGCGAGAAGCGGCTAGGCCGCCAGCCTTCACCATCCGGCCACGCTCTCCATCCCACAACAGCAACCTTGACAAGCTCGAAGGGAGGTGCCAAATGGCCAAGAACACCGGCAACGGCTTCCGCCGCGGCGCGGTCAAGAACCGCTCCCAGGTCCGGACTCCGTCCGGCTGGATCAAGCGCGACACCCGCACCGGGCAGTTCATCGACCGCAAGGCCGATGCTCAGCCGTTCAAGGGCGTCCGTAAGGAGCAGTAGAGAACCCGCGTCGGGCCGGGGACGGTGCATCCCCGGCCCGTCAGCACGCCATCCCTGGAGCTGGGAACAGATCCCTCGTCTTTCCAGTGTTCGACCAATCGTCTGATACACCGCACGAAATCGGTGGCCGACGCATACGAGCAAGCTCGTTGGAAGCCAGGTTGTTACGCGGAATGGATCAGAGGTTGTAGTCGCCGCGTTTGACGGCTGCGGCGGTCTGGCGGGCGGCTCGGGGGGTGAGGAGGAGGATCGGGCCGTTCGGGTTCTTGGAGTCGCGGATGGCGAGGGTGCCGGGGAGGCGGGCCAGTTCGACGCAGTTGCCGGTGCTGCCCTGGCTGCGGGTGGACTTGCGCCAGGTGGCGTTTGCGAGGGTGGGGTCGGGCATGGGGCTCACTTCAGGTCGTCTCTCAGGCGCTTCAGGAAGGCCGTCGTCGCGTCCTTGCTGAGGGCGGCGGCTTGGAGGTGCTGGAACCTCAGACTATGACTTTTGAGGTCTTCCGCCCGCTCCAGGTAGAGGGCGTTGCCGCCCATCTCGACGTAGGCGATGGAGGACTCGTCGGGGTCGGCGTAGTCCAGGAGGGCGAAGCCGCAGGCCAGGCCAGGGTGCATGCCGACGCTGAACGGGATGACCTGGACGGTGATGTGGTCGCTGTCGCCGGTGGCGATCAGACGTTCCAGTTGCTCGATGCGTTCCTCGGGCGTGCCGAACGGGCGGTGGAGGGCGGCCTCGTCCATGATCGCCCACAGTGTGGGCGGGTTGGGGCCGGTGAGGATGGCCTGGCGCTTCATGCGCAGGGCGACCCGGCGTTCGACCTCTTCGGGGTCGCGGATCATGTCGCCGCGGATGGCGGCGCGGGCGTAGGCGGCGGTCTGCAGCAGGCCGCAGATGACCAGCGGCTCGTAGGAGTGGATCCGTTCGGCCTCGGCTTCGAAGCCTGCGTAGTCGCCGCCCAGAACGTCGCCGAACTCGGTCTCCCACCAGCCGCGTTCGCGTGACTCGCGAGCGAGGGTGATCAGGGCCTCGCGGCGGGACTCGTCGGTGATGCCGTAGAGGTCGAGCAGGTCCTTGACGTCGCGGGGGTTGGGGCGGCGCCAGTCGTTGTGCTCGATCCGGCTGAGCTTGCCCGCCGACCACTCCAGCCGGCGCCACACCTGCTCGGCGGTCAGGCCGCTCTCCTCACGGAGCTTGCGCAGCTCGCGGGACAGCCGCCGGCGGCGGATCGTCGGGCTGCGTCGGTGCGGCGGTACGGGCATCGGCGGCTCCGGATGCGGTCGGCGGACCTGTCGGCATCAGCATCGCAGAAGATCAAGCCAATCCGACACTGAACCTCCAATCGGACGACTTCAAACTTGGAGCTTCCATTTTTGAAGCTCATGAGTCAGGCTGGGAAGCATCCGCCCCTCCCAGACGGCCTTCTGCGGCGATCTGCTCGGGAACGGGCGAAGTGGTCGAGCCTTCCGTCCGCCTCCGACCAAAGGAACCCAGATATGTCCGATTCCTCCACTCCCCCGCGGGAAGCACCTGGCTCCGCCTGCGACGGGTCCACCCAGCCCGCAACGCAGCATTCGGCCATTCCGCAGCAAAGCCCCTCTCAGCGCCCCGATCTCATCCAACCGGTTTACGGGGCGGTCTCTCCGCTGCCGCTACCGGGGCAAGCGCCGCCGATGTCCAGACCCTTCTGCCTGCGTGCGGGTGGTGCGACATGGCCCCTGCCTGCGGACGACACCATCGCCTCGGTGGCGCGCAGGCACGTCCTCGGAGAACTGCGGGCCCTGCGTCTGGAGCCTGCTCTCGCCGACGATGTGGTGCTCATGGTCAGCGAGTTGGCCACCAACGTCGTGCAGCATGCGACGCGTTCTCAAGACGGGCAGATGCGTCCCCCCGCAGGGGCGGAACTGTGGATGTATCGCAGGATCGCCAGCAGCCAGCACGAGCTGCTGGTCGCCGTGTTCGACCAGTCGCCCGAACGCCCGTATCGAGTCGACTCCGGTGCCGTCGGCCTAGATTCGGAGGGCGGCCGGGGGCTCATGCTGGTCGATGCGATGGCGCGGGGACGGTGGGGGGCTTACCCGACCCGGTCCAGGCTCGCGAACCGGCTCGGCAAGGTCACCTGGTTCGCCGTCCCCATGCCTCATGTCCGGCTGAACGAGCCGGAGCCCTGGGAGCGGGACACGGTCGAAGCCGGGAAGGTGCTGCGGACATTACTGTCCCGCCGGGGCTTCGGCAGCATTCTCCTTCGCGCCTGTCCCGAGTCGGGGTTAGCGGTGTTGTCGGTGGCCACGGGGCTGACCGTGTGGTGCCAGGCCGGCCATTTCCGCTGGCGAGGTCCCGGCGGGCAACGGCGAGCGCCGATCGGTGACGTCAGCGCGGTGGCCGAGGAGATCGTCCATCTCCACGTAACCGCCGCCCGCCCAGGGCACCACCCGGCATGACGACGGCCTGGGCGACTCTGGCCGCCTCGTTCCCCAGCACATGAAGCCCCACGACATGGGGGCCAGAGGCCTTCGGCAGCTCGATCGACGCCTTCGCCTCAGCGGCCTCCACCCCTCCCACCGCAAGGAGCGATTCCTTGGATGGCGCCCACACCGACCGCCTCGGCCCGAATACCGAGCCGGTCGACCTGTCACGACCTCACCTGATTGGGGTCGAGGACCCGGATCTGATGGCCTTGGCCGTGTTCTACGCCTCGGCGGGGCTGCCCGTCACCGGCTCGGAGTCGGCCCCTTCACCGCTCTCCACCGAACTCCGCCGCCGTGGCTGCCGACTCTGGACCGGGTACTCCCCCGCCCACATCCACGGAGCCTCCGTCGTCATCGCGTCGCCTGCCATCCCGGCCGGCAACAGCGAGATCCTCACCGCGCACCGACAGGGCGTCCCAGTCATCAGTCCGGTACGGGCGTTCTCGGCGCTCACGGCCGCCCGCATCACCATCGCGGTGACCGGCACCTGCGGCAAGACCGGCACGGCCGGGATGCTGGTGCACCTTCTTGAACAGGTCGGCGCCGACCCCTCATGGGTCATCGGCGATGACCTGGTCGGCGCAGGCCCGCTGTCGCGGGCCCGGCGAGGCACGGGCGAACTCATCGTCATCGAGTGCGATCCAGCCGACGCGGCGAAGCTCCGCCCGGATGTCGCCGTCCTCACCAACCTCTACGACGAGCCTCATCGCGAGGCGGCCGGCGGCTTACTGGGGCAGATGACCGCCGACGGTCTGGTGATCGCCTGCGGCGACGATCCCGGCGTACGGACGGTGTTGGAACACATCACCTCCGACCGCGCCGTGAAGGCACCGGACGTGGTCACCTACGGGCGATGCGGTGACGCCACCTGGACCTTCGTCCACGGCGTCCATGGCCCCGGCTACCGCGTCCAGGCACACGGTCCCCGCTCGGCGCTCCTGGAGAGCGTCGTCCCCGGGATCGGCCTGCACCAGACCTACAACGCGGTCGCCGCAGTCCTCACCGCCGTCTCTCTGGGCTTGAGTCCCCGTGACCTTGCCGAGGCGCTGGCCACCTTCAAGGGAGTCCAGGGACACCTGACGATCGTCGGCGTCGTGCATGGGGTGACGGTGCTCGCGTCGGCCGCCCACCATCCTGAGGCGCTCCGCGCGGATCTGTCCGCAGCCCGCGACCTGACGGACGTCCGCGGCAAAGTACATCTCCTGCACGCCCCGGCCTCCGCCGGCCTGGCCTCTCAGACATGGCACCTACTGCTGACCGGGGCCGACCGCGTCACGCTCCTGCCGCCGCCCACGTCCCCTGACCATCCGTCCCAAGACGAAGCCGCCCCGAGCACGGCACTGACCGGCGTCGATGCCGACCGGCTCGGCATCGAACGAGCCCGGGGACTGGAGGAGGCCATCGAGATGAGCGCGAGGCATGCCCGCCCCGGCGACGTCGTCGTGGTGATGGGGCCGACGTACCGCACCGGTCACCTCGCCGCATCGCTGCTGCAGAGGCTCTGCGGCCAGGGCCGGTGATGAACGTGGGTCCCAGCCGCTTACTCCCAGACGGGCGATTGCTCGACAGCGCTCCATGGCGGCGCATGGCCGGCCGATGCCATCGAGCGGAAGCCAAGGCGACGTCGCCGATCGGACCAGGTCTGTCAGGCCTTCGTACGGAGCTTGGCGGCTTGGGTCGCGGCGAGGATCATCTCGTCGACGAGCCAGCGGACGTCGGCGGGCAGGTCGGTGAAGGCGCGCAGAACGTCGGGGCGGATGGTGCCGTCGTCGAGCTTGCGGCGCAGGGCCTGAAGGGTGAGGTCGTCCTCGATCGAGCGGCTTTCGGCGGGAGCGCCGAAGTAGCCGAGGGGGACGGCGAAGAACCTGGCCAAGGCCGTCAGGGTGCGCAGCTGGGGATTGTCCTGACGGCCGGTGCGCAGCTTCCACACGGTTGTGGAGGAGATCTCCTCGCCGGTGGCGGCGGTGATGGCCGCGGCCACCTCGATGTTGGTCTTGGGCGGCCCGGCGTCGGCAGGCCACATGTGGTTGATCAGCCACTCCACCTTGTCGGCCAACGTGCCCTCGGGCGCCGTCTCCCGCTTCACCCCGGTTTGCTCCGCCACTACAACCCCTCTCTAGCGGTTGACTTCTATCAACAGTACTGCGACACGTGTTTCATCATTGACAGTCGCCAGCGAACAACGCATCCTCGCGTCGAGGACTTTAGTTGACGGCACGGGGGATCGTCAGCTGACACGACGGGGGTGTTCGATGCCTGGTCTGGGGACGGGCAGGCGGGATGAGCTGCAGGAACGGAGGGCCCACCTGCTGCGGCTGCACTGGGAGCTCACCCGGCTGGGAGTCCGCGTGAGCGTCCGCAAGCCGCGCAACGGCCGGTGGAAGCTCAAGCTCCGCGGGCCGGTCGGCTGGTCGGAGACGGTGCTGTGCGCGGGCGCCGAAGGCACGTACGTCTACGTGACCGTCCACGGCCGGTTACTCGGTCGAGCCCAGGACGCACGGCATGTCGCTCGCGTCCTGCTCTGGATGCTGGAAAGGAGACGGCGATGAACAGGGACAACACTCTGAACGTCCACCCGCTCTTCGAGCGAGGCCGTTCCTCGGCCGCTCAGGTCGGCATGCGGCACAGAACGGCCGTGAAGGCCGTGACCATCGTCCTCGCCCCGCTGATCCTGGCGTTAGCGGTGCTGGGCGGAGTCGGCTCGTTCACCACCGTGCGGGACATGGCGCGGCCGTGGTTCGGAGAGCTGGCGTGGATCGTGCCGGTGGGCATGGACATCGGCATCTTCCTGCTGCTGGCCTGGGACCTGCTGATGGAGTACGTGAGCCTGCCCTGGCCGGTGCTGCGGTGGGTCGCGTGGACGTTCATCGGGGGCACCGTGGCGGTCAACGTCCTGGCCGCGGGCGGGGACCCGGCCGGCATCGTCATGCACGCCGCGATGCCCGTCCTGTTCGTCACGGTGGTCGAGGGCGTACGTCACCTGATCCGCCAGTGGGTGGGGCTGGCGACCGGCACCCGCATCGAACGGATCCCGCCGGCGCGGTGGCTGCTCGCCCCGGTGTCCACCGGGTTGCTGTGGCGGCGGATGGTTCTGTGGCACGTCACCTCATACCAGCACGCCCTGGACTTGGAACGCCGACGCCTGCTGACCGTCTCCGCCCTGCAGCAGGAACACGGCCGGTGGGCGTGGCGGTGGCGCGCTCCGCTCGCGACTCGTATCGCCTTGCGCCGGCTCCCGACCCCCGTGATCCGGCCGAACGCGGCCGGAGCGCCGCCGCTACCTGAACCGGCGAGCCTGTTCGACCACACGGATGCGCGCCCCGAGCCGTTCGAGGACGCGCTGCTGGAAGCCACGCGTCGGCTCCTCGACGAAGCCGAACAGCGAGGAATCCGGCTCAGCCAGTCGAACCTCGCCCGGCGGCTCCGCGCGCTGGGCTTCGCCATCGCCAACGAGCGGCTCGCCGAACTGCGCGCAGCGGCCGAGGGGCACGAGCGGCCTGGTCGGGCGGAAGACGATCACGAGCCGTGCGATGAGAGCGAGGACTGACATATGGCCAGGCCATCCTCCCTCAGCGAAGAACACCGCCGGCAGGAACGCGAGCGGTTGCAGACGCTACTGCGCGGGATCGCCCAGCAGGAGACCGCGAAGCTGCACTCGGGCGCGTCGACCTGGTCCTGGTGGCTCGAGGTCGCCGCTCGGCATGGCCGTTACGGGTTCGACAACACTCTGTTGATCAACGCCCAGAGGCCGGCCGCGACCGAGGTCCGCTCCTACGAGGAGTGGAAGGCGCGGGGACGGCAGGTGAGGAAGGGCGAGACCAGGATCCGGATCCTCTCGCTGCGCGGCAACCCGCGTTCGGTCTTCGATCTGTCCCAGACAGATGGCAGCACCGCTGATCCACCAGAGGCAGTGACACCTGCCCAGGCCTGGGAGCTGCTCCGACGGCTCGCTGTGAGCCAAGGCCTTCAGGTCGACCGCGGTAGCCGTTGGCCCTACATCGGACCGCCCGGCCGGCTTCTCAAGATCCCCGCCGACCTGGACGATGGTGCCGCGGCAACCCTGCTCGCTCACCAGCTCGGTCACCTCCAGCTCCACGGCGGACGCCATGACGGGCTGGACGGTGATCCCGCCGCTTGCCACGGCGTTCGACGGGTCGAGGCCGACTCCGTTGCCCATCTTCTGCTCGCTCACCTTGGCCTGGAGTCGGCGGGCATGGACTTCCCCGCGGTTGCCCGCTGGGCTGGCACCGACGTTCGCGCCAACCCTTTGATCGCCATCCGGACGGTCGGGGACCGCATCCTGCGCACGGCCGCCCAGCTCCGCAGGCGGCTCGACGGCTTACCGAACGTCGGCAGCTCTGCTGGTGCACGTACGGTTTCAGCGGCACGGCAGCCCTCGGAGACGAGCCCGACGAGGGTTTCCCGGAATGAGCTGGCGGCAGTCCACCACGCCGCCCAGCGCTTCTTCCTGTCCCAGTGCACCGGCAGTTGGGTGCCCGCCTACCTGAACGACCGAGGCTTCGGTGCGGACATCCAGCGCCAGTGGGAGATCGGCTACGCCCCCAAGAGCTGGCGGAACCTCACCGACCACCTACGTCGGCTCGGCCACTCCGACGAGACCATCCTCGCCTCCGGCCTGGCCCGTCGCAGGCGTCGTGACGGCGGGCTGTACGACACCTTCCGCGATCGAGCCATGTTCGCGATCCGCGACCCCGAAGGGTCTATCGCCGGTTTCATCGGCCGGTTGCCGACCGGCGGCGAGGGCCCCAAGTACCTCAACAGCACGCAGACGCCGCTCTTCCGTAAGGGCGAGCTGCTGTTCGGCCTGCACGAGGTACGCGACCGGCTCGCGGCAGGAGCCCGGCCCGTCCTGGTCGAGGGACCGCTCGACGCCATCGCCGTCAACGCCGCGGCTCCCCGGCGATACGCCGCCGTCGCCCCTTCCGGCACCGCCCTCACCAGGAAGCAACTCGAGGCCCTCGGCCGCCTCGTCGACCTTCGACGTACCGGGCTGATCATCGCCCTGGACGGTGATCCCGCCGGCCAGGCCGCCGTCGAACGCGCATGGCCCGTCCTCGCCGAGGTCCCCGGCCCAGTCGACATCGCGGCTCTTCCCAGCGGCCAGGATCCCGCCGACCTGCTGCACCACCACGGCCCCGCAGCCGTTCAGGAAGCGCTGGAGCGCACCGTCCCGCTGCCGGACTTCGTTCTCAACACCACCATCGAGCGGGCCGGCGGAGCCCTGAAAAGCCCGGAAGATCGCATGGCCGCCGTTCGAGCGGCCGCCGGTGTCATCGCCCGGCTTCCTCCTCGCCAGGTGGCCCATCAGGTGGCCCACATCGCCCAACACCTGAACGTCGAGCCCGCCATCGTCACCGACGCGCTGACCACGGCCGTCACCTCACCTGCCAGCCGTGCCGTCGACCTGGCCCGGCAGGACTTCCCACACCCACCACGACCATCGGCACCGACCGACCACAGCCCGGCCCCAACCAGGCCGACCCGGCCTCGCCCACAGCACACCAAGCAACTGTGACCTGGAGACGCCCATGACCGAACAGCACCCCGACCCCGTCAACGAGGGACTCGCCCACAGCGGCCAGCGCATCGTTCAGCTCCTCGCCCTCGCCACCGTGGCCCGCCAGGCCTACCAACGGCGGCTGCACCGCCTGCAGCACGCCCAGCGCACCCGGCAGCTTGCAGCCGAACGGCAGGCCGAGCAGGCCAGGAGAGCCCTCTTCGAACAGGCCCGCTCCCGCTGGGCACCGGCCCTGGACCCCACGTGGCTCCGGCAGGCCGACCTTCTCCGAGTCGCCGAAGCCTGGAGCGCCGCCCTGCCCTACAGCCCCCACCACGCAGCCGCCGCCTCCGCCGTCGACAAGTGCGAGGAACGCCTCCGCCGACTCCACCCGCACGCCATGGACCACTACGACCGCTTCCGCGACAGCGGCCTGTCCCACCTGGAGGCCATGCGGGAAGCCGCCCCCTTCTTCAGCCGAGACCCGAACGTCCGCACCGGAGAACCAGCAGCCAACCGGCAGAGCCTGACCGAGGGCACCGGCGCCCAATGGACCTCCAGCGAGCAGGACCAGGGCCTGGCCGAGAGGCAGGATCATCGCCTGGAGCAGCAGGCCTTGCGGATCATCAACGAGCTGAAGACCCAAGGCCCCGAGGATCTGACTCCCGAAGACCTCCGCATCGCCCTGGAGACCGCCACCAACCTGCCCGGCCGCATCATCACCCGAGCCGTCCAGCAGGCCACCCGAACCACCGGCGAAGCCGACGGCACGGCCTCCGCTTCGGCTGAGGCGAATCACCGCCCGCAGACCACGGCCGCGCAAGCCGGACCTCGAACGCCCGGCGCCGCCCGGACCCCAGCCGAGGTCGCCGCCGACGACTTCCCCTACGACATCCGCGAGGCGATCAGCCTGGCCGCCCAGAACCCGCCCGAACCACCGGCCACCGGCAGAGCACCCCAGCCGAACAGAACCCGACACCACCGCCCAAGCCGCTAACCAAGGGAACGCCCATGATCACCTACGGCCCCGCCTTCTGGTTCTGGTTCCTCGTCATCGTCGGCGCGATCGCCTTCGCAGCGCTCCCGACGATCATCGCCATGCTCCGACGCACCGGCGACCTGACAACCATCATCGCCTTCAACATCATCGGCTGCGCCACCCTCGTGGGCTGGCCGGTCGCCCTCGTCTTAGCCTGCATCTGGCCCAAACAGGCCCCGGACGACGAACTTTGGATGTAACACCAGGACGGCAGGTGATCAGACCGTTACAAAATCCCACGCAGGACGCTTGCCACCACCTACCCCTGCGTCGACAGCCAGGCCAGATCAGCGAGCCACCAACAATTTTCTCCCAAGAACTTAATGACTTATAGATTACCGAAGAGCATGTAGGACGACCATCGTGCGAATTCAACATCGCCAGCGCGCGCCTCATTGATTGCGCGACGTAGAGCCGAGGAGGAGGAGTCGCCTTCACGTCGGTAGCAGTGGAACCGCTCCATAAGCTCTTTGGTGCTGCGATCCTGTACAGGGAAAAGGGATGCCAGAACCTGGGAGCATCCTGCGGCCAAGAACGCCCGGACAAGCCCGATAGGCCCTTCCGCTGTTGGGGTTCCACCCGCTGTGTCGCAGCCACTGAGAACAACCAGTTCGGCGTGCGGTGCGGCACTGAGGACATCGCCCGCGGTGAGTGGGGCGAACCCATCTGGGTGAGCGAGGAAAACCACTCCAGCCAGGCCATCCCGGGCGATCAGGTCGGCACTGCCATGCGCAGCGAGGTGGATGACGCGCGCGCGGCTGAGTCGACCCAGGATGGCTTCTCTGGTGGCCTGGGCACCAATGAGAGGGGTTACGGCGAAGAAATCAGCGATCGCTTCTGCCTCGACCTTGGCCCAGGGCAGTGGTCCGAGAGTGATTTGGTTGACACCGAGGTCAACGTGCCCTCCATGGGACACGCCGGCCACCAAGACATCGAGATCATCAGAGGGTTCCGGCAGACGAGTCAGGTGACTGAGTGAGGGGCAGACGGTCACCGCGAACTGGTCCACGAGCCGGCCGTCTCGCCAGGGCAACGCGGTGAAGGGGATGTAGTACAGGCTGCTGTCGGGGACGAGCACGAGATTGGAGCAGTCGGCCAGCAGGTCGGCGATGGGATCCAGGAGCAAGGCGGCCAAGTGGGCCAGGTAGCTGTCACGGGCGATCGCCGAGCCGGAGGACGGGCTTCTCCCTCGAGAGTCACGGGTGGCTTGGTGAGCCATCACTGCGGCCAGCTCGACATTGGCTTCCCACGGCCGTGTGCCCCCGCGCGGACGGATCCGGCGGAAGTGGACCCTCCCCTCAGGTGTGATCACCCAAATCAGCACCTGTCGGGTGGCCCTGCGCCGACTCCACAGGTAGTCCTGGTGGACCGACCACACCACCATGATGCTGCCGGTGCTGCTCAGCCGGTCCATGACATCAGGGGGTACATGCGTAGGAGCCGGATGCGTTGGCGAGGGGGTCGGGTCCGGGCTGAGAGCATGGGCAAGACGCCACAGGGAGTGCTCGGCTCGGCGATTGAAGGTCATCAACGCCTCGGTGGTGCGCTGTTGCTCACATTGCGCGTGTTCCAGCAGCCGGTAGATGTTGGTTGCCCGGTCCTGGCTCAACGCAGGTCGCAGCGGGTCGAGCCTGCGCTGATGTGCGGGGATCTGCTCGAATGCGGCCACACCTTGGTAGGCGGCCTCTGCCGCCTGGTCGATTTGACCAGCGGCGAGTCGGCTGGCGGCCAAGCCGGTCAGTGTGAACAGCGCGTCGTCGCCGGATCCTGTTGTACTGCCTTCATTGGCCACTTCCTGGAACGCACGTTCGGCGGCTGCGGTCTCGCCGCTGCCCAGCAGCGCGTAGCCGATCTCCACCTGGGCGGCCACGCGGTCGCGGCGGGTCACCGCCAGCGCCCGTGCGGCCCGGGCGTCATGAAGGGCTTGGTCGAACTCATTTGTGGCGTTATGCAGCTGAGCCCGGAACACCAGCGCACGAAGAATTTCACCCGACTCGCCGAGCTGTTCGGAAAGTTCGATGGCCTCGTCGATGTCAGCCAGGGCCCGAGCCAGGTCTCGGACTCCCAGGAAATGAGCCCATCCGCGTATGGTCGCACTGCGGCTCCGGGTGCTCGCGTCCTCGGACGCAGCCACGGCCTGCCGCGCCCAATTGATCGCGTCATCGGCGCGGTCAAGCAGTAGCGCACTCTCCGCCAACCCGAGCAGCGCGCCGGCGCGCACCCCCGGGTGCGACCAGCCATCGAGATGGCCCAATGCCGCCATATATTCGCCTGCGGCCTCGTTCGGTTTGCTCACGCCAAGCAGGCATGCGCCGGTCGCCACCGCGACCCGGGCGCGAAACAACGCGCTAGCCTCAGAGTGGTGTGCCGCTTTTCGGGCAAGGGCCAGGAACGGACTGTCGGGGTCGCCCACGCCCTCATGAACATCGATCCATACGACGCTCAGCGCGCTTTGTCCCGCGCCGAACACGTCACCAGCGGCGAGTGCATGTCTTACGCTCTCCGCTTGGAGCCGCCGTGCCTCGGAGAAGTCACGTCGGGCCATGGCCAGATTACCCAGGTTGCCCAGGGCTACACCAAGTTCGGCATCGTCCCCACCGACTCTTGCGAGCGCGTGTTGCTGACGGTACCAGTGCTCGGCCTCAGAGAATTTATAGGTGTAGTAGGCACAGTTGCCCAAGCCGGCGAGCGCCCTGCTATGTACATAGTCATCGCCGCTACTACGAGCGCAGGCCAGCGCCTCCTCGAAGGCCTGTCGCGCCATGTCAAAACGTGCCTGATCGACCAGCGCCCGGCCGCGTTCCAAAAGCCGTCGACATCGATCATCGGCCACGCGATCTTCTCCTCATCCGGCAGGACACCCGGCCGCCTCACCAGAAAGTCTAGCTAATACTCCAGCCGCAGATAGTGATCTTTAGGTATCACAGACTGATTGCCACCGATAGTGATCGATACAGTTACATGCTTGTGGCGACGCCGCCAGATGGACCAGTGCCAGTGGGGCATTAAGCGGCTACGGGATCTCGGCGAGGGTGAGCGGGCTCAGGCCACCGGGCCGGTACAGGCGCGTGCGACGGCGGTGGCGATGGTCAGGAATGCATGGACGAACATCACCAGCAGGATCCACTGCCGCCAGGAGGTCCAGGCGGACCTGGTGTCGATCCAAGCTGCACAGGCGATCGCCAGCCTGGAAGCGTTCTTCAACGCTCCAGTGCCGTTCAGCGACCTTGGCCTGCAGATGCAGAAGAGCAGGCGGGGCGAGTGACAGCGGTAAAGGCGGTCGGCCAGGTGGCTGCGGTAGATCAGCAACCAAGGGCGGCCTTGCCCGCCGGGGCCGATGTCGGTCAGCGCCCGGCCGCTGGTCTTGGCCAGAAGGTCGGGTGACGGCCTGGCCACGGAGCCGGCGGTAGCGGTAAGCACGGGCGAACCGGCAGATCGTGATGCCACGCTGTCGGCCAGGGTGGATCACATGCCTCTCAGGTGTAGCCGCCAGCCGGTCGCCGATAAGGCAGACACCGCAGTGATGCAGGTCGTAAACTCCGCGATGGGACCATCGTACGTCAGGTGAGGTCGTTCATCCACAACTCACGAGGATCTTCATAGCTCAATCCGAACCCTACACACCGAGTTAGAGCTGGGCTGCCGAGCATTGGCCGGGACGCTTATCAGGATGGTTAGACATGAATGGTGATTCGGAGACGCCGCCTGCGGCTGGCGGGCAACCTGCTGGGGAGAGCACAGGCCACGGCGGAGAAGAGCATGCCTACGAGACCGAGCGGCCGTTCGACTACCGGTGGACCCAGGAAGCATACTCGATGCTTCTCAGTGGCGAGCTGCAGGCGAAAGCAATCAGGAAGGGATCGGTCGGCATCTTCCATATCTCGGGAGCATGTCCCCGCTGCGGGCATTACTTCGAACAGTCCGACGTGCTGGAGGCGGTCACCACGGGTGAACGCGCGCGTGAAACGCCCGAACCGGAACGTAGGCAGAACGAGGGCAGTGAGTATGCCGAGGCGGATGTCGCTTGCGCCTGCTCCGAACCGCACACCGGCCGCCCCGCCAACGACAAGGGCTGTGGCATCAAGTTCCGCGTCGATGCCGCATGGGAGCAGGGATGAACGAATCGCGGCCAGCTTACCGCCTGCCAGCGGAACCACCGACCCCAGAAAGCTTCCGGGACCTGGCTGAATTTCGTGAGCTGGTCCAGGCGTCCTTGCCCAACATCCGAGCCAGTGCCGAAAAATGGCGCACGGGACTGGCCGGCTTCGTCACCCTGGTGATCACGGGCCTGTTCATCAAAGGCCCTAGCAGCGCCGCCGCCCTCGACTGGCCATGGCGTCTGAGTCTTACCGCGCTGATCGCAGGCGGGCTCGGAATCGCAATATTCGGGCTCTGGCGGGCTCTCCAAGCCGCCGCAGGCGAACCGATCCTCGGCCGACTTAACAACATCCGCGCCGACTACGGCAACCTCACCGGCTACCAAGCCGCCCTGGCCAACACGGCCGCCAACCAGCTCACCCACGCCCGACGAGCCCTTATGATCGCGCTCCCTCTCCTTGCGGCCGCAGTCCTGGTGTGGTGGTGGGTCCCTCAGCAAAAACCGCAACCCCAGATCCAGGTAAGCATCGACGGCAAAACCATTTGCGGCAAACTACTCAGCGCCGACAAGGGCACCCTGCGTATCAAGCAATCTGGAGAATCACAGGAACGATCTGTGCCGTTCACAGCAGTCATCAACCTGCGCCCGGTCACGACCTGCTAAGTTACGCGCAACAAGTTATTAATAGGCAGTGGAGGGGCGTTCGTCTCGGCCAGCTTCGCATCCACCAGGAGCTGCGTCGCTCCATGACTAGAATCCGCTCCCTGCAGCCACCCTGTGGCCAGCACGATCAGGATGGAAACAACTCACTGGCCAACAAACATGGCCGCTTCTCATGTGCCCAGCCACGTGCACAGCATTGGCGAGCCCACTGGCTTGGGCCAAGCAACACCGCCCTCAAGCTTCGTCGAGCCGCTGAGCTCGGCCCATGACACCTAGTGGTGCCGATACATCGGATGTGACAACGTCATCACGGGTCTACCCGAACGACCACGGCTACCAGGCACCGGGAAGGCGACCCGCACATCCTGCACTCTTGCTCACCTCCTCCTCCCCACCTGGTCACCCTCCTCGTGACCCACACGCCGCCCCCTAAGCCCTCTGCTGGCCAACGTTCTCTTTCTCTCCATCACCAAGAACAACGCCCCCGAGCATGCTGTCGGCCAACCCCAGGACCTTTGAAAACCCGAGATCCCCAAATACGTCGCCTATCCTGCAAACAAACCCGTTGCCGCTGTCACCCACGTCACCGGGATGGCCTATTGCGCCGGTGGGGGTGGCTCATCGGTCTGTGCGGTGAAGGCGCAATGGATTGACGGTCCTGGTGTGCTGCCGGGTTCACAGGTGCCCAGGGGACGGGGAAGTCGGCCATGGCGACGGCCACTGGTGTGGCTGCCTGGACGGGGTGGTGGGGCGCGTCGGCGGGGGCGTTCGTGGGTGGGGCGAGTTGCTGGAGATGTCCGGTGGCGGTCCGAGTGGCGGTGGTTTGGGGTTCGCGGTGCTGGGTCTGGTGGAGTTCGGTGATGGTATCCAGGAGGGCGATGAGCTCGGTGAGCAGGGCGATCGCCATCCAGATCGGGTCGTTGCGGCGGAGGTCGGCCAGGGCGAGGAGGCGGGCGGCGGTGCGTAGGCCGTTCCCCGGCGGGGTGGGGGTGGGGAGGCGGCCATAGGGCAGGCGTGCGGCTCGGTCGTAGGAGTTGGCGGCGCGTTGCAGATGCCGGTTGCCGGTGGCGGCAGCGGCGGTGTGCAGGATGTCGGCGGTGGCCCAGCAGATGTCGCGGGCGGCATGGGGATGGCCGAGGGCCAGGTGACGGCGTAGCTGCGCGGTGGCGTCCGCGGTGGCGCGGGCGGCGTCGTCGTAAAACGCCTGCCGTTCCTCGGGGGTCAGGTCCGGTTCGGCTGAGCCGTGCTCGAGGGAGTTCCAGCGGCGTTGGAGTTTGGGGAGGGTGAGGTCGTCGGCCAGGTCGGCGCCGCGGTACCAGATCGGCTGTCCGCCCTGGTCGAGGTGGTCGGGGAGGGTGACGGCGTAGCCGGTGACCTGGGCGGGGTCGATCTGGCTGAAGCGTCGGCGGACGATGACGCCTTGGCGTTCGAGGCGGGTGAGGAACTCCTCGACCGTCCGAGCCTGATCCGCTGCCTGGCGGGCAATCTTCCGGAGGAAGGCTCGGGCGGATCGGGCGGACAGGTGCCGTCCGGTTATCGGATGGTAGTCCGCGGACCGCGGATCGCGATCCGGATCGGCGGCGGACCAGCGGTGACGGAGTCTGGGCAGGGTGAGGTCGGCCGCCAGTTTCCCGCCGCTGTAGAAGATGGGCTGTCCGGCCGTGTTCCGGTCGTCGGGCAGGGCGACGGCGTAGCCGGTGACCTGCTCCGGATCGCGGCGGCTGAACCGCGTTCGGATCAGAACGCCGGCGGAACGCAGCCGGTCGAAGAACTCAACCTCGGAACGGGCACCGGCTGCAGCGGTCTGGACCTGGCGGCGCAGCACGACGCGGGCGGGTTCGGGCTTTCCCTGGCGACGGGCCTTTTCCATCTCGGCACGGGTTGTTCCCTTGGCCGCGGTCCGATTGGCCGGGGCAGTCTTCCGCAGTCCGAAGCGTTCTTCCACCGCCCGGCAGGCGTCCCGGACGCGGTAGGCGTCGTTCCACACGTACGGGCGATCGCCATCGGTGCGGGCCAGGGTGGCGACGATGTGGATGTGGTCGTCGGCGTGCCGGACCGCGATCCAGCGGACCGCGTCCTCGTCGCCCGGACGGGCCAGCCCGGTCCGCGCCATGATCTCCTCGGCGATCTCGGCCCACTGCGCGTCGGTCAGGACCGGATCCTCCGGCGCGGCCCGGACCGGAAGATGCCACACCGGCTTGCGGTAGTTCCGCTCCCCCAGCAACGCCACCGGCTGATTGAGCAACCCCTCCAGGCGGCGGAAGTCCCTCCTGCCGTCCGGCAGGAGGGACGGCTCCAGCTCCCCAGGGCTGCGGAAACCGGCCACGATCCGTGGATTCCGATGGTCCTCACAGCGGCCTGGCCCGTACAGGTAGCGGATCAGCCCCTGAACGCGAGTGCCCCGCATCACTTTCGCGATCACGGCAGGCGTGCTCTCACCGCCTCGGCGGCCTCGTCCAGCTTTTCCGCCACACGGGCCGCAGCATGCGCGTACAGCGCCAACTGCTCGGACAGCTCCCCGGTTGAGTGCAGCGCCGCCACCGCCTGGTTGAAGTTCACCCCCAGCCGGCGTACCCGCCCCGAGGCGCGCATCAGCTCCTCCAGCAGTTCCCGCAGCAGCGCGTACTCCGGCCGTGCCCTGCCCTGAGCCATCGCAAGCGTCGCCTGTGCGGCGAAAGCGCCCGTGGCCAGTCCCTCCCGCTGTGCCGCGGCCAGGATCACCGCGTACTCCTCCGCCGTCAGAACGAACCGCACTCCCTGCGTCCGCCGAGGCCGCTGATACGACCGCCGATTGAGCCGTCTCCCTGACGCGTCCAAGGGACCTTCACCTGCCAGTTCTGATGCACCTCCTCAGTGCTTGCCTGTTGACTTCGGCGTTCCTCCCGGCATCACACCGCCCCGCCGGGGCAGCCGAACGCACGTACCCCTCTGCTGTGGACCGCGCCCGGTCCACAGCGAGTTGACACAACTTCCATCTCTTGCTCGCTCGCCGCCGCCTGCTCCTGCACATGGCGCGGAGGGCCAGATCCCGGCTGAGTACTCGCCTGCGAATCGGGCCTGGTCAAAGGTCCCGCGGCGATCGTGCTGCCACGCCTCACACCTCTCAGGAACGGGCGTGGCCCATCGGACAGAACGAAGCCGGACGACAGCGCCCTCGGCCCTGGTGGGCGCTCTCCCCTCATCGACGGTGCGGGTCCGGCGACCCCACACACTTCTCTTGAGTTAGCTTGGAGCTACTTGCGCTCCATATGGGCCATAGCGTGCCACGCACACGGAGCCCAACGCCACGATGCGCCAGGCGGGAGCGTCCCACCCACTTCCACGAATGACGGACATGCACGGCGTGGGGCCCACTCGCAGCTCGTGGCCGGCGCCATGACCGACTGCTGGCGTCGGCTACTCGCACCTGGCACGACAGTGGGGTTGATCGGTCGTCGCCCTCCGCCCCCATAGCCGCATCCGGGGCCGATGCCCAACGGCGACCGTCCACACCGAAGCCGCGGCCTGTTGGCCGACGACCGAGCCGTGTCAGCCGGCATGCCGCTCTTCCGCGGATCCGGTTGGACCGTGACCCGCCAGCCTCGTTATCGCCTCCGAGACGGTCATCAGCGGCAGGCCGGCCAACGGCGAGAGTGGCCGCGTCTCGGTGACCCCCGTCGTCGTGGGGATGGTGGGGCCGTGCGGCCACGCGCCGAACATCAATCCGGCGAGGTTGTAGCCCTCGGCACGCTGGAGGGTTTGGAACACCACGTCGGAGTCCTCGCCAGGGGTCGCGAACCAGTAGGTGCGTGAGGTGCTCCGAGCGGCGGCCTCTGGCACCAGGTCCGTGTTGGCCTTCTCCGCGCCGGCCATCCAGATGTCCGTCTCCAGATACTCGATCGCGTCCTCAAGCAGCTCGCAGACCTGCAAGCGGGGGAGAAGCGTCTCCCACGGCAGCTCCCCGACGCGGTCGCCGAACAGGCGGTTCAGCTCATCGCGCCCGATGACCACCCTGGTCCGGTCAGATCCGTTGCCGAGTAATTCGACGAAGACCGCCCTCAGGAACCCCTCGGCGTCCACTCCGGTCACCCCGACCCCGGTGGGATGTCCGAGCATCCAGGCGAGAGTACGCAGGTCCGGTGCCCGCACCGTCGTGACGTCGATCTCACGAACGCAGCTCGAGCAGCGGCCGGCCGGCTCGGGATCGCCGGTGATCGTCGGACGTCTGCGCATCCTCTGCGCCAGGGGACAGCTTCCCGGCCCCGCCCGCATATGGGGGTAGGCCATGTAGACACCGACGATTCCCCCGCTCACCAACGCCGCGGTGAGACCTGCATGTTTTCTCGTCATCACGAGAAACCCCCGATATGTACCCCTGTGCACGAGTGTCGCCAGTGCGACATCAGCCAAATCGCCATCAGTCCGACGGCATCCATTCACCGTCGAACATGACCGCCCCATCACCTCAGCGCGAGACACCTTCCGCCAGCTTCACCTTTGAGTGATGGAGACGGTCGCGAGAGTAGGGAGGCCGCGATGATGTTGTCAACCACATGGGAGGGCTCCATGATGGGTGTCGGATTGAAAGTGATTGCACGGCAAGGAAGAACATGACAAAGGGAACATCTCGCACAGAAGATACGCCAGCAAGCCGGCATTCCGATCTGGCGGCCAAGATCGACCTCTTGTTCAAGACCGTGCATCCGGCAGATCGCGGCCCTTACTCCCTCCAAGAGGTCGCAGAGGGCATCGAACGGATCACCGGAGAAAAGGTCTCCCACAACACCCTTTGGAAACTTCGGACAGGAAAGTCGGACAATCCCACCAAGCGAGTCCTGGAAGGCCTGGCTGCGTTCTTCGGCGTCAACCCGGGATACTTCTTCCACGAGAACGTCGGCGAAGAGGTGCGGAGCCAGATCGAACTGCTGGCCATGCTGCGGGACACCGGAGTGCGCGGCGCCCAGCTCCGGACCTTCTTCGAGCTCTCCCCCGCAGGTCAGGAGCTCGTGGCAGAGATGATCATCAGGACCGCTCGGCTGGAGCAGTCGGCCCGGGGTTCATCTGGTGATGCCGAACGATGACGGGTTCGACAAGTACCACTGAGCCTTTTCAGTGAGTGCGCAGGTCTCGAGGGCTTACAGGAAAGGATGCCTTCGGCGATGCGGCCAGCGCGGTGGGGGCAGCAGCGGAGCCGGCGCAGGATCCGCCAGTTCTTCGGCTGGGCGATAGCTTGCTCGCCTGGGCACGCAGCCGGGCGTGGGCGCGATTGGCGTCTCTGAGCGACTCGGGCTTGTCACGGCCCCTATAGAGGTCAGCATGCAACGCACCCGACACCACACCAGCCGACCGTCGAGAGCAGCGGTGACCTACAGTTTCCGTCCAGGCCACTGAACCGGCCCCGCCGGCGCCGACACCACCAGGTCCCCCGCGCCACTACCAACGAAGAATTAGCTCAGCATACAATTTCCGCTGAGGCAATATCTCCTCAACCTCCTCGACGGCAACGCCCGGATAGGCCGATCGCCACGGCTTGCTCATCAACACCGCCATGATCAGGTTACCGACCCTGCAATCAGACCCATCAAGACGGAAAAGTCCGGTCGACCGAAGTGGATACCCGTCACATTCGAGCAATGGTGGCGACAATGCTGACCAATCCCATTGCCATGAGAAGCCCGCCGCCAGCGCTGCGCACGAACTTGTCAGCCTCCCTGCCCTCACTGGAGGACAGTGGAATCTTTCGCGAAACCCAGTTCAGATACCTTTCCGCATATTTCAACCACAGCCAGCCGGCGCCGACCAGTATCGCACCGAGCACGATCTCGCCGGGCGTCGTCCAGTCGAAGCCGCCGTCCGGCCCGGCGATGTAGCCGTCCAGGGAGACGTTCATCGAATAGGTCACGCTGCGCATCACAGGTTCTCCTCGGTGACGGGTTCGACAGTACGACCACCGGATCCCGCAGGACTCGTCGCGGCTCGCGGGATCTCCTGGGCCGTGCCATCTCGCGAGATCATTGCGTTGAGAACGCCTCACGGGCCGGCAAGGCCGGCCGTGCCAAGCATGCGGCGCCGAGTGGCCCGTCATGGGGACCCCAACGGGGCTGTTTCAGGGAGCGCCGTCACCGGTCACCTGGTGATGGCTCTACGGATCACCAGCCAGGGATTCCGCCCTTCGGATCAGATCATCAGCCGACAGCCCGGGATGGCTGGCCGCGGTTCACCTCGGCACTGCGGTGTCCAAGCCCTCCGGGTCGCGTCGGCGGGTCAGGTGGGCGAGGCGTTGGGACCATGGGCGGTGGGAGGTTCCCAGGGCCGCCTCCGCCAGGCGGTGGAGCTGGATGTCTCCGGTGCCGGCGGGTGCGTAGACGTGGAAGGCGTCGCGGACCAGGCGTTCGAGGGGGCGGTCGGTGTGCAGCCCGGCTGCGCCGTGGATCTCCATGGCGGTACGGGCGGAGTCCAGGGCGGCTTCGACGTTGTGGTACTTGGCGTTGATCAGTTCGGTGTCGCAGGGTCGGCCGTGGTCCAGCAGGTGCACGGCGTGGTAGGCGGTCAGGCGGGCGGTCATCAGCCGGTGCTGCATCAGCCCGATCTTGTGCCGGATGGTGGGCAGGTCGGCCAGCGGCTTGCCGTAGCGGTGGCGTTCCCGCACTTCGCGCAGGGTTTCGTCGACGATGGCCTGGTGCAGGCCCAGCGCGACGGCGGTCAGGTTGGGGCGGCCGTACAGGATGCTGGAGCTGTAGGCGACGGCCAGCCCGTCGCCTTCGTCGCCGAGGAGGTTGGTGGCCGGGACGCGGACCCGGTCGAGCACGAGTTCACCGAAGCTGAAGCCGCGCAGGCCCATGGCGGGCCGGTAGGGGGTCAGCGACAGGCCCGGCCGGTCGGCTTCGACCAGGAAGGCTGACAACCCTTTCGAGCCGGGCCGGGTGCGGACGACGATGCCGTGCAGGTGGCCGATGTGGCTGTTGCCGACGAACACCTTGCGGCCGTTCAGCACGTACTCGTTGCCTTCACGTCGGGCGGTGGAGTGCATGCCCAGGACGTGGCCGCCGGACTCGGGTTCGGTGACCGCGATGGTGGGCAGGCATTCCCCGGCCGCGATCGCGGGCAGCCAGGTCCGCTTCTGCTCCTCGGTCCCGAAGTGGATGATCTTCGCCGCGCCGAGCTGGGAGGCCTGGGTCATGGCGCCCATGGCGCCGCTGACCCTCGACAGTTCCTCGATGATGAGGGTCTTGGCGAGGTGATCGGCGCCCATTCCGCCGTAGGCGGGGTCGATGGTCGCCCCGATCCACCCCTGCCGGGCGATCAGCGCGGACAGCTCACGTTCGACGGCGGCGGAAGACTCCATGTGCGGCACGCGGGGGGCGACTTCGGCTTCGGCGAAGTCGCGTACCTGCCGGCGCAGGCGTTCGTGATCGTCGGTCAGGTACGGAGCTGTCGGGCCTGTCGGGTACGGAGGTGTCGTCGGAACTGGCGAAGAGGACATCCCTGTTCCCTCCCACTGGGGCGGCTGCCGGGCGGTTCCGGCCGTAGTGGTCGCTACTGCGGCCTGTGGCGGAGGCGCTGGTAGATGCGGTCCATGAGTGCGTCGCGTCGGGCTTTGATCAGGGCGAGTGAGGCCTTGCCGGTGGAGCGCGGGAGCGCGGTGGTGCCCACGACGCACACGGTGCCCAGCACGGTGCCGGTGGGCTGGTGGATGAGCGGGGCACCGGCATAGGTCCGAATCCCGATCTGGTCGACCACGGGGTTGCTCGCGAACCGGGGAGCGGCGAAGACATCGGGCAGGACCAGTGCTTTCCTGCGGTCGACCACTTCGGGGCAGTAGCCGTGGTCGCGGGGCATGGTCCGGCCCACTGTCGGCAGATCGCCGCCTGCCGGGTTGTGCAGGCCGGCGAAGACCTGCTCGTCGGTGATCAGGTTGACCATGGCGTAGGGCTCGCTGGGCGCCTCGGCGTCGCGGGCCAGGCCGGCGGCGAACGCGCGGGCCAGGTCGGTGGCGAACGCATCGAACTCGGCGTCGGCGTCGCCGAGTCCCAGGTCGTTCAGCAGCCACAGCCGTTGGTCGCGCTGGTCGTCGGGTTCGGGCAGGTGCAGGCCGGAATCGGCGACGAAGGTCATGGGCGTGCTCTCAGTGGAGGGGATCCGGCGCCGGGCCGGGCATCGGATCGGCTGCGGGAGAGGGCGTGGCTGACCAGGGTGGTCAGTACGGCGGCGGCGGAGCGGGTGTCGCGGGCGTCGCACAGCACGACAGGCACCTGCTTGGGGAGTTCCAGCGCGTGGCGGACCTCGGTGGGCGTGTAGCGGTGGGGGGCGTCGTCGAAATCGTTGACCGCCACCACGAACGGCAGGCCGCGTTGCTCGAAGTAGTCGACCGCGGTGAAGCCGGCCTCCAGGCGCCGGGTGTCGACCAGGACGACGGCACCGATGGCACCGTGGGTCAGGTCGTCCCAGAGGAACAGGAAGCGTTCCTGGCCCGGGGTGCCGAACAGGAACAGCACCATGGGCTGCGGATGGCGGAAGCTGATGCGGCCGAAGTCCATGGACACGGTCGTGGTGGTCTTGTCTTCCACTCCGGTCAGGCAGTCGGTCCCGGCACCGGCGGTGGTCAGGTACTCCTCCGTCGTCAGCGGGGGGATCTCGCTGACCGCGCCGACCAGCGTGGTCTTGCCGACGCCGAACCCACCCGCGATCACGATCTTCAGCAGGGCCGGGACCACGCCTGCGTGCTCAGGCGACGCCGGAGAAGTGGGTGTGTAGGCCGGCAAGGAGTGACTCCAGAAGCTGGGTGCCGTTGTCGGGGTCGGAGGCGGGGTCGCCGGATGCGGTGTCGGGCACCGCGATGATCAGCGCGCCGCAGTCGATCAGGTCACTCAGGATGATCTTGGTGACCTGGGCGGGTTGCCCGATCGTGGCGGCGATCTCGGCCACCGAGCGCTGCCCGCCGCGGCACAGCCGAAGAGCCTGTTCGGCCTCCGGTGCCAGCGGTTCGGCGGGCAGGGCGTCTCCGGCCGCCAGCAGGGAGACCAGGCGCATCGCGTGCCGGGGACGGGTCCGTCCCCCGGTGACCACATAGGGGCGCACGTCGTGCTCGTCCTGCACCACCCAGGCCGGGTCGTCGAGATGCGCCATGTCACCGGCCGCCGCCGGGGTGCGCATCGCCGCGGCGGGCGGTGACCAGGTGCTCGGGCAGGCTGCTGAGCAGCGCGGCCATCTGGTATCCGATCACGCCCGGGTCGCAGTCCGGCGCGGCCAGTACGCCGAGAACGCAGCCGACCATGCGCGCATCGGTTCCCGCCGGCACCGGAGCCCCTGGTGCCAGGACGTCATCGGCGCTCATCACGAACAGGCAGGCCAGGTTGTGCTCGATGACGACCTGGCGGACGCCGCCGTCCGAGGTGCCCTTGATGCGGTCGGTGCCGCTCTTGGCCAGGGAGTACAGGCCGGACATCACTGCGGCCAGGGCGTCCGCCTGGTCATTGGTCAGACCCGCGGCGGCCAGCTGCAGGCCGTCACGGGAGGCCAGCAGCGCGCCGTCGGCACCGGCGACCCGTTGGACGAAGTCCTGCAGGAGCCAGCCCAGGCCCGGGCTGTCAGGCGTCTGGGGCGAGGGCACGTGGTTCGTCATCAACATCTCCCAGCAGTTGGTGCGGCAGACATGGCAGGAAAAGGGGGGTGGCTGTGGTGGCCCGTCCGGCCGATCAGCCCGTCGCGGCGTCAGGGCGGGGCGTCTTGGCGGCGGGGCTGTGTGCCCCTCGCCGGACGCCTTCGGTGAAGCCGGCCATCAGGCCGGGAGTGGCCGGCCGGGATGTGGTGCTTGGGGGTTCGGACGAGGCTGGTTCTCGGTGCTGCGTGCTTCTGCGTTGGGGCAGAGGGGGCCTGCCGTCGGATAGCGGAACGTCGCCGACTGCGCCGTGGGACCCCGCTGGGGATGCCGAGGTGGCGTTCCTTCGTCGCGTTGGCAGCTCATCTGGGGCGTGCGCCATGGCGGCGGCCGATATCCGGGGCGGGGCGGAAGCGGCTACGGCGACCACTCCTGCCTGGATGTCGTTCGGAACCGTCCCAGGCGTCCCGGCCTTGGTGGTCGGCGTGTGCGGTGTCGGCTGCTTTGGAGGTGCCAGCAGGTTGCCCGGCACAAGGACGCGCGCCTGTGTTCCCCCGTCCTCGACGGGCCGCAGCTCTATCCGGATGTCGTGGCGGCGGGCCAGCCGAGCGGCCACCAGCAACCCGATCTGCCCCTGCTTGAGCTGCCTGCGCACGTCGACCTTCTCCGGCGCGGCCAGCAACCGGTTCATGGTCGCCAGCCGTTCCGCTGACATGGACAGCCCACGGTCCTCGATCTCGATGGCCAGGCCCTCCGGCGTCTGCGCCGTGCGCATCAGCACCTGGGTCTGCGGAGGGGAGAATCTCGTGGCGTTCTCGACCAGCTCGGCCAGCAGGAGAGTGACGTCCGGTCCGGCATAGCCCGGCAGCGCCAGCTTGGTCCTGGGCAGCACCACCCGGACCCGCTCGTAGTGCTCGACCTCGGCCACCGCCTGACGCAGTACCGTCGCCAGCACCACCGGCTCGGTCCCCCGGCGTGCGGTCTCGCCGCCCAGCACGGCCAGCCTTGCGGCCACCCGCCGGCTCTGGGTCACCAGATGGTCGATCCGGTACAGCTCGTACAGCAGGTCCGGATCCTCCACCTGGCGTTCGAGGGAGGTCAGCGCCGCCAACGCGCGACCGACCAGCGCGTGCAGGCGTCGGCCGATCGACACCAACACCTCGCGCTCGGGCTCAGAACTCCCCGACGCCCGCGCCCCCAGCGACTCCAGACGGCCCAAGATCGTGGTGAAGTGGCCGTCGAACCGACTCAGGTGCTCGTTCCACCTGTCGGTGTCCTGCCGGAGGGCAGCGATCCACTCCCGCAGCTCCCCGCGCAGCCCGGCGACCGCGTTCTCACCGTGCTGCCGCTCGGCGGCAAGGCGGCGCATGGTGGCGCCGTTCTCCGCGGCCTGAACCGCCGCCTGCACCACCTGGTCCAGCCATCCGGTGATCGGCTGCCCGACCGCCTCGCCATCCAGGGCGCTCGGGATCGGCAATCCACTGAGCGCCGCTGGGAGCCGTACGTGGGCCAGGTGCGCCAGCGCCTGTTGGAGGTCTTGCATCTGGCGGTGGTGATACTCCTGCCACCGCTGATCGGTGTCGAGCACCTGATGATGCGCCTGCTCGCGCAGCCGGACCAGCTCGGCCTGGTGTCGCGCCACCTGATCCTGCTGACGGCGCAGAGCCTGCTGTGCCCCGATTCGCTGCTGCCATAGAGCCAGTGCCAGCACCATCAACGCCACGGCTGCGGCGACGTCCGCCGACGCCGCATCGTCGAGCGCCCAGGTGCCCATCACGTGGAACGCCAGGACTCCGGCACAGACCCAGGCCGCCCATTCCCACCGTGTCGGTCGCTGACGCAGGTCAGAGGCCACCGGCAACTGGGAAGCGGAACCCGGCCACGGTGGACCTTCCGGATCCTGTAGTTCCCACTGCACGGCGCTACCGTTCACCGCTCACCACCAGCCCGCACCGGGCCACCGTCCTATCGATCACGTCTTGTCTCGCCATGCCTGTCAGGAAGAGATGGCGCGAGAGGCGCCGTGGCGGCCATCGGCCGAGTGCCCGAGGTCCCGCCGGATCAGCGCCTCGGCGTCGGTGGGGTCGGCCCCGCCGTCACCATCGGGGACGCAGTGCAGCGCTTTCTTGATGTGCACGACGGCGTCGTGGGGGTGGCGGGCTTCGCAGATCCATCTCCGCTCCGGCCATGCGAACCACACCTGGTAGTCGTCGTCGGGTCGGCGGAGCGCCCATACCTCCACCGGCGGCCCGTCCCCGTTCCGCACGGTCAGCTGCAGCGTCTCGACGGTGACGTCGTACTTCTGCCCACGGAGCAGCCCGGCCAGCTCCTGCAGTGCGACCTGCCGCGGATCAGTACCCAGCCCCTCGGTGCCCAGGCGGGTCATGCCGCGTTCCTGCCGGCGAATCGGGTGATCTCGGCGAACAGGTCACCGGCCGGGTCCACCGTGGAGGTGGGCTCCCACTCCTCCACCAGGACTGCGCGGATGCGACGGTCCACACGCATCTTTGCCAGGAGGCGGTCGTAGCGGTAGCCGCCCGTCCAGCCGATGCAGACCTTGTGCAGCAGCCCGAACGCTCGGACCGGAGCGTCCAGCAGGGCCTGCTCCATGTGCCTCATCGCCCGAGCGCGGTCGCCGCAGACACCGACCGCCCCAAGCGCCGGCGGAGCACCCGCAGCCGGATCGCCCAAGGCCTCGATGACCGTCCAGGAGAACAGGTCACCGCTGGGCACGGCAGGGGGTTTCAGCAGGCCGAGCCCGGCCGGACGCAGCCGGGGCACCGCTGGGTCGACAGACATCTGAACGCGCCTTCCGCATGCACCATCGCCATCAGGGAGGGGACGGCGCCGCGCCGGTCACCGCCCCCCGACCGCACACCGCACTGCTTTGTGCGGTCACTGTCAGCGAACACCCGGCGCACTGGACGCGGCTATCCGACAATGAGCGGCAGACCCCGACACAGCACCGGCAAAGACCGACAGAACACCGATCGCGCCCGCCGGTGAGGTGCCGCCGACCGGAGCGAAGGTGCACGCTCATGGCGTACGAAACGACGCAGCGAGTACGCGACCGGCTGCGCGCGGAACGCAAGCGCCGCGGATGGGACACCCTCCGGATGGCGCGGGCGCTCCGCGACGCCGCCGAAGACCCGCGCGAGATGCCGACCCTCCCCAGCCTCAAACGCAGCATCGAACGGTGGGAGGGCGGGCAGGTCACGCGTATCAGCGAGCGTTACCGCCTCCTGTACTGCAAGGCCCTGAACATGTCCGAGGACGAGCTGTTCAACCCCGACACCCTTCCCCCGCCGGACGCCCCGCTCCCCCGACCGACGCCCGGTGACATCCCGGTGGTGCGGAACATGCTGACCGCGCTGACCGCCTCCGACCGGCAGTTCGGGGGCGAGCACGCCCGCCAGTACGCCACCGACTACCTGACCCGGGTCGTGCAGCCCCGCCTGCACGCCCCCGCTCCCGAGCCGCTGCGGCGTGACCTGTTCGCCGTCGCGGCCGAGTTCTCGATGCGGGTGTCGGCCATGCACATGGACGTCGGGCAGACCACCACGGCGCTGCAACTGCTGGCGACCGCAGCGAGCATGGCCCACGAAAGCGATGACACCGCTCTGTCGGCATGGGTGCTGGCCCGCCGCGGCGAACATGAACTCCACCTGGCGGCCACCGGCACGCGGCCGGACCGGCGTCGTACGCACATCGACCAGGCACTCGCCTACACCGGCGGCGCCTGCGGCCTGGCCCGCAACACCGGCCCCCTCAGCCGCGCCTTCGTCCGCACCAAACACGCGCTGGCCTGGTCGATGACCGGTGACCCCACCGAAACCCAACGGGCACTGGCGGCGATGTGGCGCGCCTACGAACAGCCCGCCACCGGCCCGGAACCGGCCTGGGCCGGCTCGTACGGATGGGGACACCTGCGACACGAGGAAGCCCGCTGCCTGGTCAACATCGGCCTCGGCGACCGCGCCGTACGAGCCGCCGAAGAATCCCTGACCGTCCGCCAGGACGCGCGCCCCAAAGCGTTCACCCTGGGCGTCCTGGCGATCGGGCACGCCCAGGCCGGCCGTATCGACCAGGCATGCGGCACGGCCCGCGAGCTGATCACCCTCGCCGGTCAGCTGTCGTCCGCCCGGGTCCGGCTGCGCCTGCGCGAAGTACTGGACGCCCTGGAGCCGCACCGCACGGTCCCGGCCGTCGGCGAGGTGTTCGAGGCGGCCCGACCGGTATTGCATCCGACCGGGTGACCCGGGAAGCACCACCGTATGCCCCCAGCGCTTCCCGAGGACGTACACGCCGTCCTGGCCGAGGTCGCCGACCGCTGCCGCGTGCCGACCGGCGACGCACGAGTGCTGCGCCGGCACAGCAACACCGTCATCGCCCTCCCCACCGCCCGGCTGCTGGTCCGCGTCGCCGGCAATCCGGCCGCGTTCGACGGCGTGACCACCTCGATCCAGGTCACACGCTGGCTGGCCTCCCGCGGCTACCCCTGCGTCGCCCCGGCCAAGACGGCGGGCCCGTTCCGGGTGAACGGCCGGGTGGTGTCGGTGTGGCAGCTGGCCGACACCACCGACGACCACACGGCCGGAACGGGAGGCGAGCTGGGACGGCTACTGCGGCTCCTGCACGACCAGCCCGCCCCGCCTTTCCCGCTCCCCCGGCTGACCGACCCCCTCACCGGAGTCGCCGCAGCGGCCGAGCAGCATCCCGACGCTCTGACCACCCGCGACCGGGACTGGCTCACCGACCGGATCACCCAGCTGCGACAACGGTGGACGACCCTGCACTACGAACTGCCGACCGGACTGATCCACGGAGACGCCCACTCCAACAACCTTCTCCCCCTCCACGGGGGCGGCGTGCTGCTGGGCGACTGGGACCACGTGGCGTTCGGGCCACGCGAATGGGACCTGATCCAGATCCACTACATGCAGCGCCGCTTCGGACGGCACACCGCCCGTGAGATCGAAGAGTTCACCGCCGCGTACGGCTGGGACGTCCGCGCATGGCCAGGCTTCGAGACGCTGCTGGCAGTCCGGGAGATCAGCGGCCTCAGCCCCTACATCCGCCGCGCCCCCACCGACCAGACGGCACGGGAAGAGGTCGCCTACCGCCTCGACACAATCCGCCGCGGAGACGGGAACGCACGATGGAACTCCCCCTCCGGCAAGTGAACCGGCGCTAGGCAAAAGACGCATGCACCAATGCCGACGCCTCGCCCCTACGACGAGGCGTTCATCTTCTGGATGATCCGTGGCCGTTCAGCCACAAACCGCAGATCGGGACACCTATCATCCGTGCGGTGCGAACCCTGGTGCTGTGGGACATCGACCACACCCTGCTCAGCATCGACGGCCTGACCGCCGAGGTCTACGCCACCGCGCACCGCCGGGTCACCGGCCAGAACCTGCGAGCGCTCCCCGACATGCCGGGCAAGACCGAACGAGCCATCATCACCGAGACCCTGCACCTCAACCAGATCACCCCCACCGAGGAACTGGTGGACGCGTTCGCCGACATCGTGGCCGAACAGTACGCCGCCCGGATCCAGGAGATCCGCACCCGGGGGCGGACGCTGCCCGGCGCACACGCCGCAATGCAGGCCCTGGCCGCCGAACCACAGGTGATCCAGTCCGCCCTGACCGGGAACATGCGGCCGATCGCGGAGATGAAGTTGGCCGCGTTCGGCCTCGATGAGCACCTGGACCTGCGGGTCGGCGCCTACGGCATGGACGGCATCACCCGCCCGCCGCTGGTCGACCTTGCCCGGCAGCGCACCGCCGCCGTCTACGGCGAGATAGTCGACGCCGATCACACCGTGCTGATCGGGGACACACCCCTGGACGTGAAGGCCGGCCACCTCGGCGGCGCCCGGGTGGTCGCCGTGGCCACCGGCGTCAGCGACGAGACCGCACTGCGAGCCGCCGGCGCGGAACTGGTCCTGGCCGACCTCACCGACACCACCGCCGTCGTGGAAGCGGTCCTGGCGGTCAGTGCGGCCTGATCTCCCCCAGTAGCTCCCGCACCGGCTTGAAGGTCACCCGTATGGGCGGCATGCCAGCTCCACTCGCCACCCAACGCCGACGGGCTCCACCACAACGTAGGTGCCCCGAAGTTTCCACGGCTGTCCTGGTCCAGGCTCACGCCGGGTCAGGAGCGACGGCGGTGTTTTCGGACGAACGTGTAGCCGGGTTTGAGAGGGCCGTCATTGGCGATCTGTGCACGTCGTTGTGCCTCGGCGTGGGCTTCCCGGGCCTCATCGGAAGCGCGCGCACCGCGGGGGAGCCGCCGCACGAAGCCTGAGACGTAGTGCGCTCGGCGTTCCACGAACGGATTGGGTCGTCGGCGGCTTTTCGTCCGTGGCAGCTCCACGACCTTCGGCTGGAAGCTGAGCAGGTCCACGCTGGGAAGGCGACGGATCGGAGGGTAGATGGGACGGCCGTCAGGCCGTAGGGAGCCTTGTACTCGTTCGATGCGCCCTTGCTGGAGCAGGCGCTTCACCGCCGTGGTCACCAGGTGCAACTGGTCGGCTGGAAAACCGAGTTCGACCAGGTTGCGATCCAGGGCTTCCTCGGCGAGGACGGCACGGCCGTCCGCATCCAGGTAGCCGAGGATCTGCATGGTCCGCAGCACCCAGTCCTCGACGCTCAGTTCCTGACGCGGCCGGGCATCGAAGCCGCCCGGTGCCGTTCCCCGGGTGTAGGCCATCGGGTCGTAGTCGTAGCCGACCTCGCGATCGCCGACGCGGCGCGGGTTGCCCAGCCGGAACGTCTTCGCGATGAACGACCGCCGGCCTGGCTGCCAGGTGCACTCGATCTGGATGCCGGGGAAGAAGTCCTCGGGCCAGTCGGCGGAGTCCAGCCTCAGTGCTCCGTCGCCTGCGGTCGCCCGCAGCTGCAGCAACTTCTTCTCCCCGGGACAGGTCGGCGAGCGGTGGATCAGTGTCAGCCGCAGTCCGACGCCGGGATGGAGCTTTCGGAGATCGTCCTGGATCCGGTCCGGCACCGGGAAGATCGCCTTGGCCAGGTGATCGGCGTGCAGGACCTGTTTCCAGCGCTGGTCCTGTCCCTGACGGCGGACAACGGGGTCGAATGCCCGCTCATGTGGCGAGACGAAGTGCACGGCTTCGGTCGCCCCGAGCCGTTCGGCGATCGCCTCCATCTCACGGTGCAGGTCACGTTGGGTTCGGCCGCCGCGGACGGAGTCCAGCGCGAACTTGGCCAGCTGGGTCGCCTCGCGCACGAGCTCGGCGTGGTGCTCGGCGACCTGCCCGGAGAGGACGCGTACTCGGCCGCTTTGCCCGACCAGGTAGCGCAGCAGATCCCTGACACTGGGGAACTCGGTTTCGACCACAGGCGCCTGGCCTCGGCGTTGACGAAGCAACTGCATCGCCACCTGCCGGGTGTGGTCGTCGGTGACGATGAGGTCCAGTGGCAGGTCGGTGTCGTCCTGGTCGGCGACCGCACGGGACAAGGCCAGCAATCGGGCTTCCTGCAGGTTTCCCGCATGGTCTGTTGCGGCGCCCGACTGCCCGTCCTCCGCGACCCAGGCCAGTCCTACCGTGCTGGAACGATCGTTGGCGGAGGCGCTCACGGCGACAAGGAGTGCGTCGTCTCGTGGCCGTGTCTCGGCCGCCGATGGGCCCTCGGCTGCAGGTTCAGGATTCGAAGCCCTGTGTCCCTCGGCATGGGCAACAGCCGGCGTGCTTTCCGGCGCGGGCGGCGTCTGCTGCGGGACTGGCGCGCTTGCGGGCTTGCGTGCGTTCTTGATGGCCGTGGCCAGTTCGGGGGCGCATTCGGCGCAGGGGAACGCCTTGCTCACCTCGGGGCAGTGCCGCTGGTGGGTGATGACCGTGCCGAGCACGGCTTGCCACAGTGCGGGGTCTCGTTGTGCGGCGAGTTCCGCGGCCCGCTGCAGGTAGTCGGCACGCAGCCGCATGAACTGCGTGGACCGGCGCAGCTTGAGGGCGGCCAGCCGGCTGGCGGCCAGCGTCGCCTTGCTCTGCTTCTGCCGGAGGGCGAGCATGCCCGCACGCTGGTAGGCCTGTTGGAGCGAGTGGAAGTGCTCACGTGTCCGCCGCTCGCGAGGGATCCTGCTGATCCGCTCTTCGGCCTTGCCGTTCCGCAGCCGGGCCTGCTGCTTGGCAGCGCCGTCGAGGCCGAGACGGCGTTCCGCGATCAGCGGGTGGTCCGGCAGGAAGCCGGGGTCGGCGGCGTCCTTGAGCATCGCGGCGACGAACTCCTCGTCTCCGCGGCCCAACATCTCCTCCACCGCGGCGTCCGGTGCCGGGATCAACCCGGCGCCCCGCGCCCAGGCGAAGCCCGCATCGTTAGGCGGGTGGATGGCGTCGGTGGCCAGGCCGTCTTCCTGGAGCAACCGCCGCAAGTCCTTCTGGAACGACACTCCGCCCAGGTGCTGCATCACCATCGCGGACAGGTGGTTGGGGGCCGAGCGAAGTGGTGGGACTGCGCGCAGCCGGTTCTCGAGCTCCTCGTGGTCGATCCGTTCCAGATGGGAGAGGGCTGTCTCGATGACCTGGCGCTGACCACCGAGCACCGAGGGCTTCGGCACGGAGCGATCGCCGTTGCGATGGGCGAGGAGCTCTCCCTCGATCTGCCAGACGGCGTAGGCGAGCGCCGCGATGGCGTCTGAACGGACCGACCTGTTCTTCAGCTCGTTGACCAGAGCCCGGGCGTCGGCTCCTTGGCCGACCTTGCGGCGGATCTCCCGGACTTTGTTCAGCGGGCGGCGATGCGGTGCCGAGGGCGCGGCTGTGGCGTGGGAGTCATCGGTCGGCATCCGGCGCCCATTCGTCGGCGAAGGTCTCCAGCTGCTGGATGACCTTGTCGATGGCGTCCTGTTCCTCCTCGGGCGGATAGTCGTGGCGGGCCAGCAGGCGCTTGATGATGGAGCGGAGCTTGGCCTGGACGTCGTCGCGGGCGGTCCAGTCCGTGGACAGGTTGCGGCGGACGGCCTTGACCAGGTCCCGGGCGATGTCGGCGAGCTTCTCGTCGCCCATCAGGTTCCGGACGTTCTCCTTGGCTGCGACCGCGTCGTAGAACGCCAGCTCGTCGCTGGTGAGTGCCGGGCTGAACTGCTGGCCGCGATTGGCGTCGGCCGCCACCTCCTTGGCCAGCTCGAACAGCTGGGCGATGACCTCGGCGGCGCTGATGTTCTGGTTGGTGTACTTGCGCATCAGCTCCAGCAGGCGGTCGGAGAAGCTCTGCTGGCGGACGATGTTGTGCTTGGTGACCCTGCGCATCTCCTGCTGGACCAGACGCCGGAGGGCCTCGATCGCCAGCGCGGGGTGCTTGCTGGCCTGGAACTTCTTGATGTACGCGTCGTCCAGATGCGACAGGTCCGGGCGTTCCAGGCCGGCTTCCGAGAACAGGTCGGTCACGTCCCCGGCCTCGATCGCCCCGGCAGTGAGCTGCTTGAGGTACAGCTCGACATCGGCGGGGATGGGACGGCCCTCCGCCCGGCGCCGGTTGGCCTCGAGCTTGACGACCACGACACGGACGTCGCGGAAGAACGCGATGTCATCGCGGAGGTCGTTCAGCTTGCCGCTGGTCGAGCACACAGCGTAGAAGCGGGCCAGCCGCCCGGCCTCGCGCAGGAAGCGCTCCTTCAGCGTCGGTTCACGCTCGCGGGTCTCGCGATTCTCCTCGACCTGGTTGAGCGGGTGCCGCGAGTCCCAGACGTAAGTTGCAGCCCCATGAACGGTGTCGCGATAGGCGGTGGGGCTCTTGACCCGGAGCTTCTCCCGCCACGGGTAGCCCTCCAGCAGGACGTCACCGAGGACCTCGATGATGTCGCGGACCTTGTCGATCGCCTCCTCCACCTCGCGGCCCATCGGCTTGGTCTGCTGGTCGGTGGTGGTGTACTCCGCCAGGGCTTTCAACAGGTTCTCGTGCAGCGGCGCGTACCCGACCATCAGGCCGTCCTGCTTGTTGCGGAACGTGCGGTTGACGCGGGCGAGGGTCTGCATGAGCTGCGCGCCGCGCATCGACCGGTCGAGGTAGAGGGTGTGCAGCGGAGGCGCGTCGAACCCGGTGAGCAGCATGTCCTTGACGATGATCAGCTCGAGTTCGTTGTCGGGATCCTTCATCCGCCGCTGGACGGTCTTGTGCTCGCTCGGCCGCATCCAGTGGGCACGCAGCTCCTCGGAGTCCTTCTGCTCCGGGCTGTAGACGACCTTGATCTTGCCCGTGTTCACGTCATCGGAGTGCCAGTCCGGCTTTATGGCGATAATTCGCCGGTACAGGGCGGCACAGATCTCCCGTGTGCTGCACACGATCATCCCCTTGCCCGGCACGCCGATGAACTCCTTCATCGCCTCCGAGCGCTTCCCCCAGTGCTCGACGATGTCGGCGGCCAGCTTCTCCAGCCGGGCCGGCGCGCCGTAGACGGCGTTGAGGGTGACCGAGGCGCTCTCGACGCGCCTGCGCTCGGCATCGTCCAGCCCTTCGGTGGCCTTGTCGGCCTCTTCGTCCAGCTTCTCGGGGTCGACCTTGGCGGGCAGCTCGACCGGGATCAGGCGGCTCTCGTAGTAGACCGGCACTGTCGCGCCGTCCTCGACGGCGCGGGTGAGGTCGTAGATGTCGATGTAGTCGCCGAACACCGCCTGGGTGTCACGGTCGGCCTCGGAGATCGGCGTCCCGGTGAACGCGATCATCGTGGCGTAGGGAAGCGCCTGGCGCAGGTGCCGTGCATAGCCGTTCAGGTCGTCGTAGTGGCTGCGATGCGCCTCGTCGACGATCACGATGATGTTGCGCCGCTCCGAGAGCAGAGGGTGGTGCAGCCCGGCGTCGCGTTCGGCCTTGGTGCGGCTGAACTTCTGCAGGGTGGTGAAGTAGATGCCGCCGGTCCGCCGGTTGCTGAGTTCGGTGCGCAACTCCTCGCGGCTGGTCACCCGGACGGGCTTCTCGGGGAGTAGCTCGCTAGCGTCGAAGTTCTCAAAGAGCTGGTCGTCCAGGTCGGTCCGGTCGGTGATCACCACGATCGTGGGGTTGCCGAGCGCCGGGTGCTTGAGTACCTGGTTGGAGTACAGCTCCATCTCGAACGACTTGCCGGACCCCTGGGTGTGCCACACCACCCCGGCCTTGCCGTTGCTGCGCACCGCCTCGATCGTCTTGCCGATCGCCTTGGACACCGCGAAGTACTGGTGCGGCTTGGCGATGCGCTTCACCGGACCGCCGTCGGACTGGGCGAAGGCCACGTAGCCGTTCAGCAGCTCGATGAACCGGCGCTGTTCGAACAGCCCGTGCAGCGCCAGGCTCAGCTCCGACTCCTCCCAGGACCCCGACTGCTGGACCGGCTCGCCGCCCTCGTCGACGTTCCAGGGGGCGAAGTGGTTGTAGGGGGTGAACGCGGTGCCGTACCGGGCGCTCACGCCGTCGGAGACGAGGCTGATCACGTTGCAGCGGAAGGCCTGCCACATGTCGCGGACGTAGGACATGAGCTGGGCGTGCGCGGCCTCCGGCGTGGCACGCTCATCGGTCATCTTCTTCAGCTCGAAGATGGCGAGCGGAAGCCCGTTCACGTACAGCACGACGTCGAACCGCCGGCGCTCGTCCCGCTGGACGACCATGACCTGGCGAACGGCGAGGAACTCGTTGCGGTACGGGTCTCTGCGGTTGATCAGGTGAACGGTTGGGTGCTGCTCGGCACCGAACTCGTCGACGTAGCTGATGCCCCGGATGCCCTGGGTCAGGTACTCGTGGATGCGCTTGTTCTCATCCCTGACATCCTGCGACTTCGGCGACAGGACCAGGTCAACGACCTCGTCCACGGCCGAGGCGGGCAACTCCGGGTTGATCTGCGCCACCGCGGCCCGCAGACGCCCGGGGATGATCAACTCCTCCCAGAACTCCCGCTCCCCGGAGCCGACAGCGATCTGCTTGCCCTCCAACGGCTCCCACCCGAGGTCGCCGAGGATGTCGAGGACGTCGTATTCAAGGTCGGCTTCGCTGTAACCAGTCATACGGCACCCTCCGCCAAATTCTCAGCATCCCGGACCTTAACCTCCCCGGACATGAGCTTGGGAAGTAGAACATCGCGAACTTCCATGAGCCGCTGGATTTCTTGGCGCTTCCGATCCTGGAAGGCAAGGTTAACGCGCGCACGCTCCACAAATCCCTTGATAACCCCCTCGTCCGGGAGTGGCACGGTAACTGACATAGCAATTTCTCGATTAAGCCCCGGTATTGCAGAATCTCCGACCAATTCCGGGAGATTGGCCTTCTTTAGAAGGAAGAAGACAAACTCCAAGGGCAGATTAGACGAGTTGACATCCACATAGAAGGATGTATCGATCGGCCAGAAATCGCCGGACGACCATGAAACTGATCCCGCATTAGCCCCCTTGCGGCCCACAATGACACCAGGGCCATTCACTAGAGCCGTGTCATGAGATCCAGATATCCCATTCCCCCCAAAGACCGGTATAGGCCCAGGGGTTCGGTCACCCACCCTGAGCGATTTCCCATATTTCAGCGTGACCAATTCACCGAGCCTAACTTTCCTCGTTGCATTCTTGAAAGCTCCTTTCGCAAGCGACGCTAGAAGCTCATCGGAGGTGGCGATGATACGGCCGTTGACGGCGATCTTGTCGTCGAGCGCCCCCAGCACCGCCGCGATGGCCCGCTGCTCGTTCAACTGCGGAATCGAGATCGGCCACTTACCCAGTTCAGTAAGCGGAATCCTATCTACTGTGGCCCCATGGATTGACCGCTCGGCAATCGTTTGCTGGAACTGCGGACCCAGGTATGCGTAGAGCAGGAATCTCGGATCAACGCGATCCGTCCTTGGGCGGAGGAGTCCCATTCTCCTTCCGAGGCACGCCCGTACCCCATCCGGCATAAGCGCGGCCTCACCGAGACGGGTTTCGTATGAGAACAAGAGATCGCCTGCAACGGGGGTGACCCTGCGAGTCCACTTCACGAAGTCTTCCTCTGAGACATGAGCCGACTCCGCAAGGTTCAGACGCCCGCGATCGAGACTGCTGATGCTGAGGAACCAAGGCCCGGAAGACGTCTTAGCGGGCGTCGCGTGAGGGCCGTCGAAGATCTCAGCGATCTCTCCGATAGTGGTCTTGGTCCACTCAGACATCGATGCGCTCCAACTGCCGGCGGATGACCTGCTCGAGGCGAGCGGATTCTTCGAAGTGAGTGAAGAGTTCCTTGGTCAGGCGGTCGATCTTGTCAGCGATGGGTTCGTCATCGGTGTCGTCGGTTTCGGCGGCACCGACGTAACGACCCGGGGTGAGGATGTGGTCGTGGGCGCGGATCTCGTCCTGTGTGGCCGAGTAGCAGAAGCCGGGCTCGTCCTCGTACGTCAGGCCGGCCTCGCGGGCGCTGGCGGTGCCTCGCCAGGCGTGGTAGGTGTTCGCGATCTTGGCGATGTCGTCGTCGGTGAGGACGCGTTCGGTGCGGTCGACCAGCGTGCCCATGTTACGGGCGTCGATGAAGAGCGTTTGGCCCTGACGGTCGGTCTGGCCCGCACGGGCACTCTTGTCCTTGGTGAAGAACCAGAGGCAGGCGGGGATCTGCGTGGTGCGGAAGAGCTGTGGCGGCAGGGCGACCATGCAGGCGACCAGGTCTGCCTCGACCAGGGCGGCACGGATGTCGCCTTCGCCGGACTGCTTGGACGACATGGAGCCGTTCGCCATGACGACGCCTGCGCTGCCTCGCTGGCCCAGCTTGGAGATGATGTGCTGGATCCAGGCGAAGTTGGCGTTGCCGGCGGGCGGGGTGCCGAAGCGCCATCGGGGGTCGTCGGTCTTGCGGTACCAGTCCGACATGTTGAACGGCGGGTTGGCGAGGACGAAGTCGGCCTTGAGGTCGGGGTGCTTGTCCTCGTAGAAGGTGTCGGCCCACTTGGTGGACAGGTCGCCGTTGATGCCGTGGATGGCGAGGTTCATCTTGGCCAGTCGCCACGTCCGTTCGTTGGCCTCCTGGCCGTAGACGGCGATGTCGTCGCGGCGTCCGCGGTGGCTGAGGACGAACTTCTCCGCTTGGACGAACATGCCGCCCGAGCCGCAGCAGGGGTCGTACACCCGGCCCTTGTACGGCTCCAGGATCTCCACCAGCACCCTGACGACGCTGGCGGGTGTGTAGAACTCGCCGCCGCGCTTGCCCTCGGCCCGGGCGAACTTCTCCAGGAAGTACTCGTAGACCTCGCCGAGGACGTCGCGGGCGGACTTGCCGTCGTGGCCGGTGAAGCGGGCGTCGCTGATCAGGTCGACGAGTTCGCTGAGGCGGCGCTGGTCGACGTTCGGCTGGTTGAAGATCCTGGGGAGGACGCCGACCAGGGAGCGGTTGGTCTTCATGATGGCGTCCATCGCGGCGTCGATCAGCTCGCCGATCGCGCCGGACTTGGCCTGCGCGGCCAGGTCCGCCCAGCGGGCGCCCTCGGGGACCCAGAAGATGCCCTCGCGCTCGTACTCGTCCTTGTCGTCCAGGAAGGTCTCGTGGCGGGACTCGGGCACCTCGTCCGCGATGAGCTCCTGCCGGATCTGCTCGCGGCGCTCCTCGAAGGCGTCCGAGACGTACTTCAGGAACACCAGACCGAGGACGAAGTCCTTGTACTGGGCGGCGTCCATCGAGCCGCGAAGCTTGTCGGCGGACTTCCAGAGGATGTCCTTGATCTCGGCCATGGTGGACACGCCGGGCAGTTCCGCCTGCCCCGCTGTGCCCTTCTTCCTGGGTGGCATGCTTCTCCTCAACTTGTCGTCGACTATCGAATGAAGTCGCTGAGCGTGAGTGTTCCGTCGCTCAGGCCGTTGGTCGTGAGGCTTCGCAGCTCGTCGAGAGCTGCGATTTCGCGTCGTGCTCGCTCCCTCCTGTCCTCCAGTTCGGCCAGCAGCTGGTCGAGCCGTTCGAGGTCGGAACGGGATAGCAGCGGCAGCCGTAGTTCGTTCAGCCGCTGGGCGGGACGCACGGCTCCATCGGCCCGGCCTGCGAGGTTGAGCAGAGCGGCGAGAACGCGTGGTGTGAACCGCTCCCTGCCGGCTTTGGTGAGACGCAGGACCCTGGCCGGAAACTCGATCACCGAGTAGCCGTCGTGGTCGACGATCGCGGCGGGCTTGGGCGTCATCGTGATGATGACGTCGCCGGGCAGGCTGCGTTTGGCGTTCGGGTGGTTCCACTCGAAGGTCACGCGGTCGACACGACGCCGGCCCAGTGGGATCTCCTCGGTGATCTCGGATGGGCCAATGACGGGGTAGGACGTCGAGTGGTCCGCCAGTAGGCCGACGCTGATGTCGCTGTCTGAGAGCCGGGTGCCACTCCGCACGGACAGCGAGTTCGTCCGGGAGCGTGCCCCGGCGGCCAAGTCGGCGATCGTGCAGGTGGCGGGTGGGTGAGGCTGTGGGCTGGCGGCGAGGCCGCTGTTGAACTGCGGCAGGTCGGGCCGTGATTCCCACAGGACGCGCTCCAGTTCCAGTGCCCGGGCGACCCGTTCGGGCGTCTCGAGGAGGACCTCGTCCATCGTCGGCAGGTAGCGGGGAATGAGCGGGGGCACCTGTCGCGGGCCGGTCGCCTTGAGGTTCGGCACGAGGGCCTGGATGGGAGTGGCGACCGTGTGGACGCGGCCGTGAGCGGCTCCGTCGAAGTCGGCGTTGCGCCAGGCCAGGACATCGGTGACCAGTGAGTCGATCAGCGCCGGGTTGAGGGAGCGGTCGGATACGTCGGCCAGGAGCACCTTGCCGTGTTCTCCCCCGGTGATGCCCTTGGACAGCACCCACAGCGCCACCTCGTAGCCGGGCCGGTACGGCAGTAGACCGCCGGGCAGCCGGATGACGGCTTTGACGCATCCCGTGCGGAGCAGCGCCTCGCGGAACTCTGCGGCGTCGCCGCGTGGTTCGAGTGCGGCCGTGGTGTCGGCGGGAGCGATCACAATGGCGGTCGCACCGTTCGGCATCTGCTGCCACAGCCCGTGAAGGGACGCCAGCCCCTGCTCTGGAGAGCGTTCCTCAGAAGGACGGTAGGGAAGCTGGGAGACGACCAGATTGGCGTCCTTCAAGCACTCGTCCGCCGTGGAGACGACGTCGAAGTCGTCTTCGGTGAGGTCGCGGACAGCCAGGCGACGGCGGACCAGGCGAGCCGAGGCGGAGACGAGGCAGCAGGCCGTCACCCGGAGGGCCTGGTCGTCACGGAGTTCCTGAGCCACCGCGATGATGAGGTCGCCCACGCCGGCGTTGGGGTCGGCCAGATGCAACTCGCCTAGGCGGTCGGCCAGGCCGGACGGATCGGCGAGTTTCACGACCAGGGACTGCAGCTCGGGAGAGAGCCGGTCGGCCGACAGGTCCGCCGCCCCCAAGCGGTCACGAACGTCCATGACCCGTTCGAAGGCTCCGCGGGTGCTCCAGGCCGCTTCGACCAGCTCATCGACGATGGCGGGCAACCAGGGCGTACGCAACCGACCCACCTCGGACGCCAGGAACTCGTCGTCAGGGTCGATCTCGGCCGCGAGGCCGCGCAGCCGGCCGATCGGACTGGTGACCTTGTCGTCGAGAGACTCGTCGCCGGTCAGATGCCGCAGACAGATCAGCGAGGTCAGAGCGGGAACCAGCATGTGCGGAGGAAGCTCGGCACCCAGCCGGGCGAGCGCGTAGATCCGCAGGTCGCCTTCGATCTCCTTGCGCTCGGCCCGGCCGGTCGCCACCAGCCACTCAACGATCTGGGTGCCGTCGAACAGGAGCTGTCCCCGTTCCTCCGCCACCGGGCGCGGGAAGTCGGGGTGCCGCCGCCGCCAGGTGCTGACGACGGGGCGCTGCACGCGGGCCAGCTCGGCGATCTCGGCGCCCGACATCAGGTACACGCCATCGAGCGAGACGGCCACCCAGCACCTCCCTCCACCCAGCGGCGGGACACGACTCTAGATGATCTCGATCGATCTGGTGAGAAGATTGCCGATAACTCCCCTTATCAGGCGGTCTCCGAGGCATTGTCGGCCTTGGGCTGAGGGAGGCTGCGGATCGTCTGCTCCACCTCGGCAGCCGCCACCAACTCGGGGCTTCCCAGAGGACGGACGGACTTGTCGACCGGCTGAGGCGTCTCGAGTTCGTCGTCCACGACCTTGAGCGTCTGGAACCTGCGGGCCGCGACCAGCACCCTGTTCTCCAGGGAGCCGACGGTGCTGTTGTAGGTGGTGACCGACCGTTCCAGCGCCTTGCCGAGAGACGTCAGGTGCGCGCCCAGCGTGCCCAGCCGCTCGTACAGGGCGCGGCCGAGCTCGTAGACCTGCAGCATGTTCTCCTGGAGCGCCGCCTGGGTCCAGGCGAACGCGATCGTCCGCAGCATCAGCATCAGGTTGGTCGGCCCGGCGATGATCACCCGCTTGCGCATCGCGTACTCCAGCAGCTGCGGGTCCCGTTCCAGGGCCGGCTGAAGCAGGGACTCACCCGGCAGGTACATCAGCACGAACTCCGGGCTGCCGCCGACCTGGCCGTGGTATTCCTTCGCGGCCAGCGCGTCGACGTGCTTGCGGAGCTGCTGCGCGTGCTCGGCCCACCACCGTTCCCGCTCGTCGTCCTCGGTCGCCTCGATGGCGGCCATGAACGCGGCCAGCGACACCTTCGCGTCGATGACCACATGCTTGCCGTCCGCCAGGTGCACCACCATGTCGGGGCGGAGCCGGCCGTCCTCTCCCTCGGTCGTGACCTGCGTGTTGAAGTCGCAGTGCTCGGACATGCCGGCCAGCTCGACCGCCCGCTTCAGGTGCATCTCGCCCCAGCTGCCGCGGACCTGCGGCTTGCGCAGCGCGTCGACCAGCGTGCGGGTCTGCTCGTGGCCCTTGGCCGTCGCCTCGGCGAGCAGGGCGATGTGCTGCGTGAGTCGGCCGTCCGCCTCCGCCCGCTGGGTCTGCAGCTGCCGCAGCTGCTCCTGGAGCTTGTCCAGCTGTTCCCTGACCGGCGCGCTGGTGGCGGTGAGCCTTCCTTCGGCCGCGTTGACCAGCCGTTCCTCCGCCTGGCTCAGCATCTGGGCGGCCAGATCTTCCAGGCTCTTGGCCACCAGACGGTTGTTCTCCTCGCGGGTCCTCTCCAGCTCGTTGCGGGCCGCCTCGATGGCGGCGGCCCGCTCGTGCAGCGCCTTCTGCTCGATCTGCAGCTGGGTCACCTGCTGGTGGTACTCGGCCAGCTTCTGCCGGAGCTGCTCGTCGATCGCGTTGAGCTCGGCTATGTGCAGCCTGGCGTCCTTCAGGTCGTGGTCGAGGGCCTCGTTCTCCTTCTGCTTGGCTTCCAGAGACGCCTGCAGCCGGCCCGCCTGCGACTCGGCGCTGCGGAGCTTGTCCTGGGCGGTCTCCAGCTCAGCGCGAAGCCGGCCCAGCAATTCGTCCTGGCCCCGACGCTGAACTGCCTGCTCAGCCTGCGTCCTTTCCGCCTGTTCGGCGCGTTCGTTCGCGCGGTCGCGTTCGGCGCGGACCTCTTCTATCTGCTTGTGGATCTGACGGGCCTGTTCCTGAACGACCTGCAGATCCGTGTCCAACTTCCTGCATCTGGCGTCGGCTCGCGTCCTCGCGAGCAGGTAACCGAGCAGGCCGCCGATGGCGCCCACCAGCAGGGTCGCCATGGCGAGAGAGAACGTGGTCATGTCGATACCTCCGGGGCCGCACCGATCCGGTTCGCCGGCCGGTTGGGGAAGACGCGGTCACTGTGCCGCCCGGCTCGCGGATCCCAGGCGGCACAGCAGTCACGACCGTACGAGGATCATGCCGATTGAGGAAAAGATTTAACTGATAACCAGGGTTATCAGTTAATAGTTGATCATTGGAGCTCTAAGAGGTTTACCGTGTGAGCAGTTCGCTTCCCCGGCGAATCCTCCGCTGCAGGTCCGGTGGATTCCACTCAGCGCGTTGAACTGGGTCGATATCGAAGACCACCCGGTTCGAGCGACCTGGCCGAGTGTGGATTCACCGATCTGAGCACGGACGCACCGCTTGTGCGGTGCCCGGATCCATCGATTGCGGACCGCGACCGTGATCAGCTTCCCCAGGAGTGACCATGGCCAGAAGCACCCGTCCCGTGACCCTGTACCGACTGATGGGGGTGGTGCCCGATGAGGGGGGCATGCTCGACGCCCTCGACATCGAACACCTCGACGAAAACGGCTTCACCCTGCACAGCCCGGACTTCCCTGGGGCACCGGCGTTCGCCGTGGACGGGCACTTCGAACTGCCCACCGCCGAGTGGTGTTCGGACGCGTCCGCACTGACCGGGCTGCACATCAACCTGGACGAGCGGAAGCCGGCCGCTCTGCTGCTCATCGCCGTCGATGGCCAGGTGTACGCGATCGGGTTCGGCCAGGGCTTCCGGCTGGTGCCCGAGGACTACAAGGACCCGGATTTTGGCCTGCGGTTCGCCACCCGCGCCGTCGACCCGGACAAGGTGCGTGACATCTGCCGCCGCGCCATGACCGGTCAGGGCCGCCAGGACACCACGCTGGTTCCGGCCGGCCTTCCCATCGGCCGCATCGGAGTCAAGCGGCACGCCGAGCTGGTGCGTCGTCTCGGCGGAGCCATCGCCACCGAGGATCTGGGACTGGCTCCCGGCGGCACCGTGGCGATCGAGGGCTCGGCCGGACTCCGTCTGCCGATCCCGCTGGCCCCGGATCGCCTCGTGGCGTTCCTGCGCCGGGTCAACGAGATCAGCGCGCGTGAGGTACAGACCGGGTTCGCGTTCATCGATGCGATCAAGCCGGTCCGCGACCGGGAGCGGGTGGCCATGCTGGACGGCCTGCTCGACCAGGGATTGCGTGGAGAGATCGACATGCCGCTCGCCCCGGCCGTGCCGACGCACCTGGTCGAGCACCTGCCGCACACCCGGTCGTACCGGATCAAGGTGGGATCGGCCTGGCTCAACCCCCGCGAGGAGCTGGACCTGGAGGACCTGCGGTACCGGTGCCGCGTGCAGTACTGCATCTCCCCCACCGCCGCGATGCGCTCCGGCCGTCTGGTGATGTGCGCGGACCGCGAGGGAAAGCAGCCGTTGGGTGAGGCCAAGCCCATCAAGTGGCTGGAGGCGTCCGTCACCGTCGGGGACAAGCTGTACTTCCTCATCGAGGGCGACTGGTACGAGAGCGGTGTCGAGTACGTCGCCGACATCCGGCGGCGGGTGGCCGAGCTGATCAGTGACACCCCGAGCATCGCCATGCCCCCGTGGACGTCCGAAGACGAGCGGGACTACAACAAGAAGGTGCAGCGCCTGCTCGGCCCGGCGAACTACCTGTGCCTCGACCGCACCGAGGTCCGCACGGACCTGCACAAGAACAAGGGGTTCGAGCCGTGCGACGGGCTCGGGCCCGACCTCGAACTGATCCATGTGAAGCAGGCCGAGAAGTCCTCGCCGCTGAGCCACCTGTTCAACCAGGCCCTGGTATCGACCGAGGCCCTGATGCTGCAGCCCGAGGCCCGGCAGAACTTCGCCAAGCTGGTGGCGGAGGCCAGCGGCGGGTGCCGGACGATCCCGTCCGGCACCCTGCCCAAGAAGGTGATCTTCGCGATCCTGCTGAAGAAGGGCGTCTCGCTCACGCCTGACACCCTCTTCCCGTTCGCCCAGGTCGCCCTGGTCAACATGGCCGACACCCTGCACTCGACCTACGGCGTGAACGTCGAGGTGATCGGCATCCCTGGCACCTGACCGTGCCGACACCCTGCTGTCTAACGGGCTCGCACATGGTTGCTAAGGCGGTGTCGGCAGCCATGGTGATGGGCACGGGCTCGTCAGTTCTTCAAGTGGTCAATGCCGTGCCCGACCCGGACGCGTCGCGATAAACGTGCATGGCGTTGTGCCGCGTGTACTTTCTCGTGCCGCAATGGAGCGTTCTTGTGGAACCTGCGATGCGGCGTAGTTGAAGGAACTCCCACCCAGCGTAGGTCCATGGGTGGCTCTCGCCGTTGGCTGGAGTCACCGTCAAGGTGCCGATCGCCCGTTGGAATGCCTGGTGAGATGGCCCGGCCCTGGCTGCAGGCCAGGAACACGACCGGGAGCCGGAGCATCTGTAGTCATCCACTGCAAGTAGCTGAACGGTTCCACTCCCCCCACCACAGAGACAACGCGCCTGCACTGTGGCTGCCGTTTGTGGTCATGAGTCTGGCATTTCATCGCGGCGCGATCGACGCTCGTTGTGAGCGACTACCTGGAGGAGATGCCGGTGGGCTCGGCTGATCAAGTTTCGCTGTTCGCTCCCGACCCTCAAGCGCCTCTGGTCAAGCCTCCCGGAGAGGCTGCCGTTCGGATGCGCGTGCTCATCACGGTGAAGGCCGCGCCGAACCCCTCGGAGACCTACGGCGAGACGGTGTGCGTGGCCGGCATCCGGTTGGACGATGGGCAGGGCGGCTGGGTACGGCTGTATCCGATCAACTTCCGTGAGCTGGAGTCGGACCGGACCTTCCGCAAGTACGAGATCGTGTCCCTGCAGGCCAAGCCCAACCGGGCCGACCCTCGGGCGGAGAGCTTCCGGCCGATCATCGACACCATCAAGCGGGAGCGGTTCATACGGGGATGGGACAGACGCCTTCCCTTCATCATCGACCATGTCCACGCGTCGATGTGCGAGGTCCGGGCGGCGGTGCGCGAACGACCGCCGGCCCGGTCGTTGGCGGCGATCCGGCCTCGCCTCGTGCAAGGCCTCGACATCGAGCCCCACCCGGGCTGGACACGGGACGAGCAGGCGAAGATCGACAGGTACGTGGCCCAGGGAGACCTCTTCGATCAGCGTCCCCGCACCGCGTTGGAGGCGCCCCGGTTCAAGGGCTGGTATCGCTATCTGTGCCAGTCAGGCGACTGCAGGGGCCACCGGCAGGGCATCTACGACTGGGAGTGGGTCGCTCTCCAGCGCCGGTTCCGCCACCTCGACGACGCAGACCTGAAGGCCCTGTTGCACGAAAGGTTCTTTGACATGATGTGCGGGGCGGGCAAGGACACCATCTTCTACGTCGGCAACCAGGCCAAGCACCAGCTGACGTTCATGGTGCTGGGCGCCTGCTACCCCACGCGATAGTCCTGCGCTACCGAGGCACCAGCTCCGCTGTGAGCCCGAAGGCGGTCGGGTCCGCCAGAGCCGCGGCGATCACGTCCCGGTGGCAGCGTCGCTGATCGGCCTCAAAGCACAGCAGAGCCACCCGCTGTGTGCTGGCCAACCGTGCGACCTCGGTCAATGCCTCCACCGCAGTCTCATCCGCCAGCCGGGCAGCGAACCGGCTTCTGGCCTGCCGCAGCTCTTCCTCGTTCCCCCCGAACCCCGCCCTGTTGTCTTTGGGGTTGCCCAGCTCCGGCAGGTGCCTGTATCCGATCCCGGCATCCGCCAACGCCTCGGCCAGCAGACGCTTGCTGAACCCCCGCTTGCGCGAGATCGGCGTGAGCCGGACATCCACCACCACCGAGACACCCTCATGGGCAAGACCGGCAAGAAAGGACTGAAGGTCGTGCCCCTGGTAGCCCACACCGATCAGATTGGCCAGGTCCTTGGGCTGGGTCACCATGAGCATGCCCACACCTTCTCACGAGGGCAACGCGGTGCGCAGACCCACCCCTCGGCAGGTACCTAAAGGCTGTCACGTGACTCGGCTCGTCTAAGCCTGATGTGGGCTGGATGGCGGTGTGATCACCCGGCAAGTGCGAGGTTGTGCAGGCAGGCGATGCCGGCCACGGTGTCGTGCAGGGTGCCGGCCCTGCGCCGGTGGTTGCGCAGGATCTTCCGGGTCTTCCTGCGGGCCAGGACGTGTTCGATGCGGGCGCGGACGCTGCGGTGGACGCGGTTGAGGTCTTCCTGCCAGGTCGGCAGCGGGCCGCCGTCGCGAGGCTGCCGGTAAGGAATGATCACGCCGGGGTTGCCCTGATAGGCGCCGTCGGCCATGACATGCCGTCCGGCCAGTGCCCGGTTGATTCCCGAGGCTGGGTAGGCCTGGCAGTCGCCTGCGTTGCCGGGCAGCGGCTCCCCGCCGGGGACGACCAGGCGGGTGTCGGCGTCGATGGCGATCTGCACGTTGGCCGAGTACCGGTAGTTCTTGCTGCGCGCGGCCAGACGTCGGTCCCGCAAGGGCACCAGCGTGCCGCCTGCGATGCACACCTGCTCGGGTCTGCGGCGGCGGACCGGCGCCGGCAGCGGCCCGAGAGTGTCGACCACCCGGTGGGCGGCCGCATGCGAGATGCCGAACAGCGGCCCCACCTGCCGCAGCGTCAGGTTGGTGCGCCAGTACACGGCCACCAGCAGCCCCCCGGTCGGCCGGCGGCAACGCCCACTGCCGCCCTGGTCGCCCATCGGCGACCGAAGCACCGCCCCGCTCGGCCACCAGACGCACCAGCTTGCGGAACTGCCGGGGCGACAGCCCGGTGAACAGGCCGATCCACTCCTGTTGAGCAGCCGTGATGACCTGACCCACAAGATCATCTACCACGCCCACCCAGCGTTACGTGACAGCCTTTAGGCAACCGAGAACGGGGCCGACGGGCACGGCGAGCACGGTGCGGCGCTGGATCGATCGGTTCAATGCCTGCGAGGTGGCCGAGCTGGCCGAACGTGGCGGAGCCGGGCCGTCGCTGCCGTGAGGCGGCCGGTCACCCGTCTTCAGGGTCGTCCGTCGCCTGCAGGGCGGACAGCAGGGTGGCCTGGAGAACGTCGGCGGCGGAGTGCTGCGGCAGGCGTCCTGCGTTGACGTCCTCGGCGGCGGCGTGGAGCAGGCTGTAGACCGTGGTGACCATCCAGTTCAACGGGAGGTCGACCCGGAACGCGCCCTCGTTTCGGCCGCGCGCCAGAAGGGCCTCGACCCGGGCCATGGCCGGGTCATGGTGGCGGCGCAGCCGGGCGGGGTCGAGTTCCCGCTGGGCGACCTCGAAGAGCCGGCGGTGCCGCCCCAGGATCTGCCAGGAGGACCGCAGGAGGCGGCCGAGCGCGTCGGCGGCCGGTCCCCGGTCCGGCTCCGCGGCGTCGAGAACGGCGTCGGCCTGGGCGATCGCGTGATCCAGGACGGCCTGCAGCAACACCTCACGTGAGGGGAAGTGGGTGTAGAGGGTGACGCGGCCGACTCCGGCGGCACGGGCGATCGACGTCATGCTGACGTCGGTCTGTTCGGAGAAGCAGACCAGCGCCGCGTCGAGGATGGCGGCGATGTTCCGTTCCGCATCGGCGCGGCGCCGGGGAGCGCTGCCGCGGTCCCCGGCGCCGCCCGGCTGCCGGCGCGAGTCGGTGGTCGTCATGACGCCCAGCCTATGAGCGGCCTCAGTGGGCGAACACCGGCCCGTCGGTCGCGGGCGGGCGGCCCTTGGGCACCAGCCGGCCGCCGATCACCGCCATGGCCACGGCGACCACCGCGGCGGCCGTGAACGCCGCGCCGAAACCGTCGACCGACCCGGGGTCGGTGGCGTTCAGGCTTGCGGCGGCCACGGTGGAGACGAACGCGATGCCGAGGGTGGCGCCGAGTTCGTGCCCGGTGTTGATCAAACCCGAGGCCATGCCCGCGTCCTGGTGGTCGATATGGCTCATCGCGGTGGTGGTGGCGGCGACGAGCGCCGCGCCGAGCCCGAGCCCGGAGAGCGCGAAGCCGGGCAGGACGTCCACGAGCGCGCTGCCGTCGGCGGGCACCCGGGCCAGCAGCAGCGCCCCGGCGGCCGCCAGGAGGAAACCGGCGGACGCGGCCGGCCGCCCGCCGAATCGGCCGATGACCCGGACCCCCAGATGCGTGCCCAGCCCGATGACCAGCGCGACCGGCAGGAAGAGCAGCCCGGTCTCCAGCGCGCTCAACCGCAGCACGTGCTGCAGGTACTGGGAGGCCAGGAAGAAGTGGGCCAGCAGCAGCCCGGACGCGGCCAGCATGACGAGATTTCCGGCGATCACGGGACGCCGGGCCAGCATGGCCGGGCGCACCAGCGGAGCCCTGCTCGCGCGTTCGATCAGCGCGAAGACCGCCAGCAGCACGACCGCCGAGGCCAGCGCGAGCAGCGTCGGCAGGTCGCCCCAGCCGGTGTCGCCCGCCCGGACGAGCCCGTAGATCAGCGCACCGACCGCGGCCGTGCCGACGACCGCACCGGGCAGGTCGATCCGGGAATCCCCCGTGCCGGGGCGGCCGGCACCGGCGAGCATCGGCAGCGCAACGGCGACGAGGACGCCGACCGGGATGTTGATGTAGAAGACCCACTCCCAGCCGGGACCGGCGGCGAACACCCCGCCGAGCACCACTCCGACGGCCGCGCCCGCACCGCCGAGGGCCGCCCAGACGCCGAGCGCCCGGTTGCGGTCGGGCCCGTGGAACGTCGTGGTCACGATCGACAGCGCCGCGGGTGACAGCAACGCCGCCCCGACCCCCTGCACGGCACGCGCGGTGACGAGCATGGCGGCGTCGGCGGCCAGGCCGGAGCCGAGCGAGGCGAGGGTGAACAGCCCGAGCCCGGCCAGGAACACACGGCGACGGCCGAGCGCGTCGGCCAGGCGTCCGCCGAGCAGCATCAGTCCGCCGAAGCACAGCGTGTAGGCGGTCACCACCCAGGTCAGCGTGGCGCGCTCCAGCCTGAGCTCTTCGGCGATCACGGGCAGCGCGACGTTCACCACGGTCACGTCCAGGATCACCATGAACTGCGCCAGGCAGAGCAGGACCAGCAGCCACCAGCGTCCGGGTGCTTCGGACGCGGGCCCGCTCACCGGATGCCGTCCGGCGTGAGTCGAGCGACTCATGAGCACTCCCTAAGTCGAACATCACTGTTCGGGTTAGAGTACGGCCGAAGGAGACAAAAGTCGAACAGTCGTGTTCAACTTGTGCAGTGGAACTGGGGTCGGGCCGATGACGAGGCAGGGCGAGCGGGGCCCGCGCACTCCACCGCCGCGCGATGTCGGGAGAAGTTCGTGGAAGAGACCTTCGTGGACACCGAAGTCGCCCGGTCCATCGGCTCCTTCCTCGACGCGATCGGGCTGGAGCGAACGGCGATCGTCGGCCACTCATGGGGCGGAGGGTTCGCGTTGCGGTTCGGCGAGCTCCACCCGGATCGCGTGACGCGACTGGCCCTGATCGCATCGGGCGGGCTGGACGTGCGGGACGCCTGGGAGTTCCGGATGGCCCGGCTGCCGATCGTCGAGGCGCACGTCCTGTCCGGCGGCGGGCACTCGCTGCACGACGACTGCCCCGACCGCACCCAGGCACTGCTCCTCAGCTTCCTGGCAACCGAACATGCATAGCGCCATGGTGGGCGCCGGCACCGCAGGCGTTGCCGATGGCGGGCCTGATCTTTCCGATTGCGGCGCTGTTGGGTACGTGGACGTACCGGCAGATGACCGTCTCGGAGCAGCATCCGGCGCACCCTTACGTCGATACGGCGCATCGCGCGCACTGCCCTACTCGTTCGCCGCGATGCTGCTCGCCGTGTTCATCACGCTCAGCGACCGGCCGACGCTGGTGAGTCTGCTCGCATCCGGCATCGACGGCTGCACCGACCACCCCGAGGCATGCGTTGACGAACCGCCGCCTGCGGACGGCCAGTGTCCGTGTGGAGTGCCGAGGCCTGGCGATCTGCCGCGGGATCGCCGGGCCTTTTCAACTATTGCACTTAGTACTAAGTGATGTAGTAGCTTCTCCGGTGATCTGACGGTACGCCTGGGAAGAGAGGTTTCGGTGCAGCGCACTCCCGTACGAGCGGGCGCGGCGGCCCTGCTGGCGGCCTGCGCGGTCCTGACCGCCGGTCCGGCGGACGCGAAGCCCAAGCCGACCGCGGAACAGCTGGGGCGCCAGGCGGAGATCCTCACCGAGGAGTACAACCGGACCCGGTTGGAGCTCAAGCAGGCACAGCAGGCGCTCCGGTCCGCACAGCGGCAGCTGCGGCAGACACAGGCCGACTACGAGCGGCTGCGTGGCGAGATCGGGGAGCTGGCGGCCGCCAGCTACATGTCGCCCGGCTCGAGGGCGGAGCTCGCGCTGTTCGCCGGCGACGATCCGCAGGCCGGCCTCGACAAGGACGCCATATCCCGATACCTCACCGCGCAGCAGGCCGGACGGCTTCGCGAGCTGGTCCTGGCCAGGATGCGGTACGAGCAGAACGCCGGACGGGCTCGCGATCGCGCCGCGGAGATCAAGGCCAAGCAGGCGGAACTGGCCAAGAAGAAGGCCAAGATCGAGAAGCTGATCAGCCAGATTCCCAAGAGCGCAGGCGGCCAGGGGTCCCCGCCGAACATCAGCGTCGCCGGCTCGGGGAAGGCCTCGGGGGCCGTTCGCGCGGCGCTGACCCGGGTGGGGATGCCCTACGTCTACGGCGCGGCGGGTCCCAACTCCTTCGACTGCTCCGGACTGATGCTGTGGGCGTACAAGCAGGTGGGCATCTCCCTGCCGCACTACACCGGGGCGCAGTACAACATGGGCACCCGAGTGTCGCGTGACCAGCTACGTCCGGGAGACATCGTGTTCTTCTACGAGGACCTCGGCCACAACGGCATGTACATCGGCAACGGCCGCATGGTCCACGCTCCGCGCAGCGGGAAGAACGTCGAGGTCGTCAACCTGGCCGGGTACTGGTGGGGGGTTTACCAGGGCGCCGTCCGCATCGCATAGGGCGCCGACACCCCGCTATCTACTATGTTCGATAGCAGAAGGTGAGACGTAGGGAGCGGCCGACCAGGCCGCGGAGCCTAGATCCGATCGACCGGAGACGGGAGGGCATGCGTTCGCGGCTTCCAGTCCCACGCAGGCCGACCCGAGCAAGCCGCGGCCTGCTGCTCAGGTTGCTTCTGCTCTGCTGCGCGCTGTCGATGCACGGGCTCCAGGTCTCGGCGAATCCCCTCGACCTGAGCGGCCTTCCTATATCGGCCATGAGCGCCGGTCATGGCTCGCCCGCCTTCGAGGAGGCCGGTCTTTCCCGGCCGTCCGACCCTGATCGGCCTGGGGCGCCTCATTCCGATCATCCAGGTGGCGAGGTCTGCCTGGGGCTGTTGGCCATGGTCGGGTTCGCCGTCGTGCTGTGGTTCCTGTTCCGCAGGTACCGCTCCTTGTCCCTGCCCGGCAAGGGCAAGGACTGGGCGTCTCCGGTGGCGCAAGGCCGGTCCCCGCCCGCCCGAACCGTCTACGAGTTGGCCGTGTTGCGGCTGTGACAGATCAGTTACTTACAGCGACTGATCGAACACTCCACGGCAAACGCAACAACGAAAGGCACGACTTCATGAAACGCGCTCTCGCGCTGATCGTGGTCCCTGTCGCGGCGTTCTCTCTGGCGGCCTGCGGTGGCGACGACTCCGGCGACTCGACCTCGGCCCCGTCGGCCACCACCGGCGCGCCGACCACCGGCCAGGCACAGACCGGTCGGCACAACGACCAGGACATCACGTTCGCCCAGATGATGATCCCGCATCACCAGCAGGCGATCGAGATGTCCCGGCTCGCCGCCACCCGGGCCTCCTCGCCGGAGGTGAAGCAGCTCGCCGCCGACATCGAAAAGGCCCAGGATCCGGAGATCAGGCAGATGACCGCCTGGCTGAACAGCTGGGGCGCCTCCGTTCCCTCACCCGGCACGGGCGGCATGGGCCACGGGGACCACGGCGGTCATGGCGGCATGGACGGCATGATGACCGAGGAGGAGATGCGCAAGCTCGAGAACGCCGGCGGAGCGGCGTTCGACAAGATGTTCCTGGAGATGATGATCAAGCACCACGAAGGTGCCGTGGCGATGGCCAGGACCGAGCAGTCCGCCGGGCAGTACCCGCCCGCCAAGGCGATGGCCACCAGCATCGTCAACTCGCAGACCACTGAGATCACCAAGATGCGGGACCTGCTCAAGTCCCTCTGACCGGAGGGGATCACCCCGCTGACGAACCGGCGTCGGAGCCCCCGGACGGGGTTCCGACGCCGTTCCATCTCAGAACCGGCCACCCCAGGGGCATGGGCGGCAGATCGCCCAGCCCGTTCTTTGAACGGCTTGCATCGAGATGCCCTTCGACGGGTTGCCAGCCGTACTCGTGGTGACCGTGGCGGCAACGACACTCGCCGTTCCGATCTTTGCGAGCGACGAAACAGTCCAGGTGAGCCGGTTCTTCGCCCCTCAGCCGCTATTCAACGGGACACGTCGCTCCCCGCCATGGCGGATGTGGCGCTACGTCACAGGCAGCCGGCAGCACCAGGGTTGGTTGCATCGCCGAACCATGTCGGCGGATGCACACGAGCTCCAGGACGCCGTGGCCAGGTTCGTCCGGTCCTTCGGCCTGCTGCAGCCGGATCGGACTCCATGCGGACGGCCGATTCCCCCGTCGGAGGCACACGCCCTGGGCGAGCTGGCACGCGCCGGCGAGCTGCGCCAGGTGGACCTGGTGTGTCGGCTTCGCCTGGAGAAGAGCACCACCAGCAGGCTCGTCGGCCAGCTCGTGTCACGGGGCTGGGTGGTCCGGGCGCCGGCATTCGCTGGGTGTTCATGCGGGCGGCGGCCTGCTCGTGCTGCTGGTGCCCATGACACTGGCGATCTACAAACCGCGCGGGATGACCCGCTACGGGCAGCGCAAGCAACATGAGCGTCGTACGGCGCTCGCACCGTAGCCGGCGGCTGGAAGCGCGGCCGGCATGGAGGGACGCACAGTCGGCGCGGGCACGGCTCCCGTAGGCACCGGCGGCTCCTCGCCGGGGCGCTGGGCACCGGCAGAACGCCCGCGCACATCGGTCCACGAACCGTCATGGCCACCGGATTGACCGTGGCCATCCGCCGCAGGCGGCCGCGCTGGCGTTACAGCGACAGGTGGCAGTGCTCGGCCAGCATGGCCATCACGGCCGGGTTCACGGCGATGAGCAACGGTACGACGATGAGCAGGGCGACGCCGAGATGCCCGGCGACCCTGGCCGTCCGCGACAGCGGCCGATGCGGTGCGAGCATGCGGTGGACCCGGAACACGGCGGTGTGCCCTCCTGCCCCGAGCGCGACGGCCGGCACCCGTCCCTCGGCGAGGGTGACCAGCGCGGCGGCCACCGACACCCGGTCGTGCCTGCGGGCGGCGGCGTCGTCGGCCAGCAGTTCCACCAGCCTGGTGATCTCCTCCCTCGCCCGTCCGAACAGCGGAACGCCCGGGAAGGCACGGCTGATCGCCACGGCCAGATTGACCGCCAGGTCATGACGGCCGCGCAGGTGCGCCCGTTCGTGCGCGAGCACCGCGGCGAGCTGGTCGTCGTGCAGGCGTTCCAGCGCGCCGGTGGTCAGCACCACGCACCGGTGCCGTCCGGCCAGGCAGTAGGCCAGCGGCTGGTCGTGGTCGATGATCAGGGCGTCCAGATCCGGGCGGCGGCGGGCCAGCACCGCCAGCATCTCGGCGTGACGCCTGCGATGGCGGGCGGTGGTGACCAGGGCATGGATCACATGGCCGCCGGTCCACAGCACCGCCCCGCCGGCCATCGCGAGGCCGACGAAGGCACCGATCGGCTGGAGGGCGCCGCCGTAACCGGACTGCAGCATCATCTGGCAGACGTGGAAGAGATCAGCCAGGTTGTGCGCGGCCCGTCCGATGGGCACCACCAGCGCCAACCCGGCCAGCACCACGGCCACGAGCACCGAGGCGGTCGCCGCCTGCCAGGCCAGAACACCCAGCCGGGGCGCCCGATCGGACCAGGACGAACGGGTCAGCAACCGCGGCCCCAGCAGGCCCAGCGCGAGCGCGTACAGCAGGAGGACGAGGGCGGCGATCACGTTCGGTCCTCCTCCGGGCCGTCATCCTGGGGCACCACTTTCAACGCCGCGCGCAAGGCCCTGGCCTCCTCCGGAGACAGCCCCGACAGGAAGTGGACGAACGCGGCGGCCTGGTTGTCACTGGTGGCCAGCGCATCGCGCATCAACTGGGCGGTGTAGCCCTCGCGCGTGCCCACCGGCTCATAGACATAGGCCCGGCCCTGCCGCCTGCGCCGCAACCAGCCCTTCTTATGCAGGTTGTCCATCACCGTCATCACGGTGGTGTAGGCGATCGTGCGCTCTCGTTGCAGGTCCTCCAGCACCTCGCGCACGGTGGCGGCCCGGCCGGTCGACCACAGGCGGTCCATGATCACGGCTTCCAGGTCACCGAACCGCTGGAGCGGCATCGCATCCCTCTTTCCGGCGGCGTCAGAGCCCACGTCCAACTTACTAGACCCCGTAGTAGCAACGGCGCTCCAGCCGAGCGCCGGATACACCGAGGCCGGCACCGCCCTCTCCCCCTCAGGCGCATCACGGTGAGTTGAGAAACTTCACCGAGAGCCACCATCGTGGCCGACAGGGATTTCACCCGGCTCGGCAGCCTCCCCTGCCCGACGGTCGCAATCCGATCCCCCATGACACTCTTCCCCACAGGATCTACTATTCCTAGTAGTAGATATGCGAGCGCAGGAGAGGTGTTCATGACGACCGTGCCGAAGCGGCGAAGGCAGGCCCGCAGGGCACGGCACTGGCACCATCACGGCGCGGAGAGCGCAGCGTTCGAGACCGTCCGGGACGAGATCCTGCGCCTGGCCCGGCCGGGGCCCGAGGACATCGCGGTGGACCTGCGGGCGGGAAGCGATCTGCTCACCGCCCCACTCGCCCGGACGGTGCGCACGGTGCTGGCGGTGGACGCCTCCCAGGCACCGGCCGGTGAGGTGAGCCTCGAAGAGGAGGACCTGCACAGGGCCACCGTTCTGCCCATCTCCGCCGAAATCACCGCGTTCGCAGTACCTCGCCAGAGCGTCGACCTGGTGGTGTCCAACTACGTCATGCATCACCTGCACAACGCCGACAAGCGAGCGGTCGTCGCGTCCGCGCGCCGCTGGCTTCGTCCCGGCGGCCGACTGGTCATCGGGGACATGATGTTCGGTCGCGGACTGTCATCCGGCGACGCGCAGATCCTGCAGGCCAAGGTCCGCAGCCTGGCTTCCAAGGGGCCGGGCGGTCTGTGGCGCATCGCCAAGAACCTCGCCAGGTACGGCCTGCACATCGGCGGTTCCCACCCCGCGCCGCCGAAGTTCTGGATCACCGCTCTCGAAGACGCGGGCTTCCGGGAGGTGGGCCACGTTCAGGTGGTCCAGGAGGCGGGAATCGTCTGGGGCACAGCCTGATCGGCATTTGCAGAGTGGACAACGGCCCGCCTGCATGACCGCGGAGCCATGACGCCAGGGCGCCCCCGATGTACTATCGATCTTAGTAGAAAGGTCCGCATCGGCGAGCCGCCCGCCTGACCTCCGCGAACGCGGCGAAAACATCATCCCGGGACGCCGGGGTGGGCGCACGCGCCGGACAAGGCCCATACGACTCCCAGCACGTGCTGCACCTTCTCCTCAGACGCAGGAAGCAGGATCCACCGCGGCCTCCCCGCAAGGAGAACAGATCGTGGACGAGCACAAAGATCACCAGTCCGGCAAGGAACGCAGCACCGCCGTGCTGGAGATCGGCGGCCTGCATTGGGCCACCGAGCAGAACAGGGTGGCCGCGGTGCTGGGGCGCCGACCCGGGGTGCTGGAGGTGGAGGCCAACGCGGTGGCGCAGACCGCGACGGTGACCTTCGATCCGCGCCGTACGTCGCTGGCGGAGTTGCGCCGCTGGGTGCGCGAATGCGGTTATCACTGTGCGGGCCGGTCGGTGCCGTCGCACCTGTGCGATCCGATGGCCGAGCCCGATCCGCCGTCCGGCGACGGGCACGGCGGCACCGCCGTGGCGGAGCATGACGGGCATGCGCCGGCGGCCCTGTCGGCTCATGCCGGAGGGCGCGCCCCTGCCGCGCACGGCGGTCATGGCGCGGAGCATCTCAGATCGCCTGAGGAGGCGATGGGGCACGGCGGGCATGCCGGGATGTCGATGGCCGCCATGGTCGCCGACATGCGCAACCGGTTCCTGGTCGCGGTGCTGTTCTCCATCCCCATCGTGATCTGGTCGCCGATCGGCGAGGAGGTCCTGGGGTTGGACGTCCCGGTGCCGTTCGGGCTACGGCAGGACGTGTGGGCGCTGCTGCTGAGCCTGCCGGTGATCTTCTACTCGTCGTGGATCTTCTTCGACGGCGCGGTGCGGGCGCTGCGGGCGCGCACGCTGGACATGATGGTGCTGGTGGCGGTCGCGATCGGCGCCGGCTGGCTGTACTCGCTGGTCGTCACGCTCACCGGCGGCGGTGAGGTGTTCTACGAGGCCGCCACCGTACTGGCCTCGTTCGTCCTGCTCGGCCACTGGTTCGAGATGCGCGCCCGCGGCGGAGCCAACGACGCGGTCCGCACCCTGCTGGACCTGGCGCCGCCCAAGGCGCTCGTGCTGCGCGACGGGGAACCGGTGGAGGTGCCCACCTCCGAGGTGGTGCCCGGTGACCTGCTGCTGGTGCGCCCGGGCGCCAAGATCGCCGTCGACGGGGTCGTCGAGGAGGGCGACAGCGAGGTCGACGAGTCGATGGTGACCGGTGAGAGCCTGCCGGTGCACAAGTCCCCCGGCTCGCAGGTGACCGGGGCGACCATCAACGTCAACGGCACGTTGCGCGTGCGGGCCACCAAGGTCGGCTCCGACACCGCGCTCGCCCAGATCGTCGAACTGGTCCAGCGGGCCCAGAACTCCAAGGCCCCCGGCCAGCGGCTGGCCGACCGTGCCGCGTTCTGGCTGGTGCTCGTGGCACTCGTCGGCGGCCTGGGAACGCTGGCGGCCTGGTTGCTGACCGGGAGCGCCTTCTCCACCGCGATCCTGTTCGCCATCACGGTCGTGGTCATCACCTGCCCTGACGCCCTCGGCCTGGCCACGCCCACCGCGATCATGGTCGGCACCGGGCTGGGCGCCAGGCGTGGTGTGCTGTTCAAGAACGCCGTCGCCCTGGAGACGTCCGCGCGCATCCAGACCGTTGTGCTGGACAAGACCGGAACCCTGACCAAGGGCGAACCCGAGGTCACCGATGTCATCACCGACGGGATGCCCGAGGATGAGCTGCTCCGGCTGGTCGCGGCGGTCGAGCGGGAATCGGAGCACCCGCTGGCCAAGGCCGTCGTGCGGCACGCCGAGGCGCGCGGGCTGGACGCCGTCCGCGCCGAGGGTTTCCAGAACGTCCCCGGCCATGGCGCCGTCGCCGAGGTGGCCGGGCGGCGTGTGACGGTCGGCAACCGGCGGCTGGCCGAACGCGAGCGAATCGACCTCGGTGCTCTGGCAGAGCGCCGTGACGAGCTGGCCGCCACCGGCCGTACCGTCGTCATCGCCGCCGTCGACGGGCGCGCGGCCGGGCTGATCGGCATCGCCGACGCGCCTCGGGACACCTCGACGACCGCCGTGGCCGAACTGCACAACCTGGGCATCGAAGTGGTCATGCTCACCGGCGACAACGAGGCCACCGCCCGGCACATCGCCGAGCGGCTGGGCATCGACACCGTGATCGCCGAAGTCCTGCCCGGCGACAAGGCGGCCAAGATCGCCGAGCTGCAGGCCACCGGGCGCAGGGTCGCCATGGTCGGCGACGGCGTCAACGACGCCCCCGCCCTCGCCCAGGCCGACCTGGGCATCGCCATCGGCGCCGGCACCGACGTCGCCATCGAGACCGCCGACGTGGTGCTCATGCGTTCCGACCCCCTCGACGTCCCCACGGCCCTGCGCATCGGCCGTGGAACGCTCCGCAAGATGCGGCAGAACCTCGGCTGGGCCATCGGCTACAACGCCATCGCCCTGCCCATCGCCGCCGGGGTCTTCGAGCCCGCCTTCGGTCTCGTCCTGCGCCCGGAGATCGCCGCGCTCACCATGTCCGGATCCAGCGTCATCGTGGCCGTCAACGCCCTCGCTCTCAAACGCCTCCGCCTGCCGTCCGCGCTTTCGGCGTCTCCATCGCCGAAACGGCCGGAGGACGAGAGAACTTCGGGAGCCCGGGTGCCCTGACGGGCATCCCGCCGGCGGGGTGGGCCATGGATCTCTGGACGGCGATGGGCGTCGATGAGCACCTGTCGGAAACCCGGCGATCTTGTTCACCGCCTGATGGCGAGGTAACGGGATGTGATCGGTCAACGAATCTCTGGCTGAGAGGCCGCGGTTCGTCACCGTGGGAGGTAGCGGCGTCCAGCTCGTGCTCGGCGACAGGCGGCTTCGTCGTGCCGAGGTCAGTGCGGATGAGCCTGTTCGAGGGAAGATCCCGCCAGGCGCGCCGCGACCACGCCGGCGAAGTGGGGGCACTCGAAGATGTCTTCGTGCGGGCAGGCCAAGGCATGGGCGATGGCGGTGCGCGCCGCCTGGGCCTGGGCGATCCGTTGATCCAGCTCGGTGAGCTTGCGCCGGTGCAGCTCCCGCCAACCGTCACCGGCCTGCGAACGAGCCGCGATGAACGCTTTGACCTCGCGCAACGTGAAGCCGACATCCCGTAGCAACAGGATCGCACCGACCAGCCCGACCGCCGACGGCGGATAACGCCGTTGGCCTGAGACCCGGGCCGGCGCCGGTAGCAGGCCGAGCTCCTCCCAGTAGCGCAGAGCGGAGGTGGCGACACCCGTACGGTTCGCCAGCTCACCGATCGTCAGCTGCTCGCCCATTGACTTCAAGCGTACTTGAAGCCGTTGACTTGCGATCATGCCGACAGCAGGTACAGCTCTCAGACAACGTGCGATCGCAAAAATGGTCCGCCAGTTCCATCATCCCCGGGGCATCGTCGGACGGATGGCAGGTTGGATCATGGCTCATCGCCGCTCCAACCGGCAGCGCAACGTCTGGGCGGTGTCGTTGCTGGACGTGCAGCCCACCGACCGAGTGCTCGAGATCGGCTTCGGCCCCGGCGTCGCCATCGCCGAGCTCGCCGCCCGCGCCACCCGAGGGCAGGTGTACGGCATCGACCACTCCCAGACCATGGTTCAGCAGGCCGGTCGGCGCAACACCGCCGCCATCCGCGCCCACCGCGTTCACCTCGCTCACACCTCTGTGGACCGGCTGCCAAGCTTCGACGATCCGCTCGATGCCATCCTCGCCGTCAACTCCGTGGGGTTCTGGCCCGACCCGGTGGAACGGCTTCGCGAGCTGCGCCGCCTGCTCCGCCCCGCAGGGCGCATCGCGCTCGTCAGCCAACCCCGCTGCCCCGGTGCCACCCCGGATACCACGGCCCGAGCCGCCCGAGAGCTCCAGGACATGCTCACCCGGGCAGGCTTCATCCGGATACGGGTCGAGACCCTCGACCTCGACCCGCCCGTTGCCTGTGTCCTCGCCGCCAACCCCGCCGCCGAGCCGCGCTGACCAGCGCATCAAGCCGCCCGGATCGCTGGCTGAGGCGCCGGCGGCTCAGCCCTGGCAGGTGATGCGGGGTTCGGGCAGGTAGGTGGTGTGGAACTTCTGGGTCCGCACCGTCCTGCCGTTCTGCTTGAAGATGCGCCAGACGTCGATCTTGAAGCCCTCGGCGCCGGGCATCGGGATGCAGTCGGGACTCGAATCGGTCTTGCTGGTGAAGGGAGTCACCGCGTAGCGCCCTGAACTCTTGGACTCGATGTGGTACCGCTTGGTGCTCCAGAAGGTGACCGTGATGGAGGTGTCGGTGTAGGAGGTGTCGACCAGGACTCCGTACGGTGAGTCGTTGCGCCAGCGGAAGTCCGGCTTCGGGTAGGACACGGTCGACTCCCGCCCGGCGGGATAGCGCGAGATGTAGAACGAGTGCGGGGTGTGCTGGACGTCCTGAAGGCCTCCGAAGAACACCGCGTTGAACATCGTGGTGGCGAACTGGGAGATGCCTCCGCCCACGTCGTTGACATAACGGCCGTTGAGGATCATCGGGGCCTCGACGAAGCCCCGTGCCTTGTCCCGCTTGCCGACGATGCCGTTGAGGGAGAACGTCTCCCCCGGCCTGACGATGTATCCGTCGAGGATGTCCGCGATCGTGTGGATGTTCTTGACTCGCGGCGCGCAGCACGGGTGACGGGTGGTGAAGGTGCTGATCTTCTCTTTGATGCCGAGCCGGGTCGCCTGCCCGGTGGTGATCCGAGGGGCAGTACATGGCCACGCTGGTCGCCGTGCAGGTGCTGTTCACGTACGCGCCGGTCATGCACGAGGTGTTCGGCTCGGCGGCGCTCGACGGTTCGGCCTGGCTCCGCGTCCTCACGGTGGCGGTGACCGCCTACCTGCTGGTCGAGCTGTTCAAAACGCTGCTCCGGATGGCGGGCACTCGCCCGGTCGCCGCCCGCCGAAGCGAGTCCCCGTGAGATGCGCGGGCCTTCGCCGAGCACCAGGGAACGGGATGCCCATGCGCCGCCGCACGTACCACGGCAAGGGACTTTCGGTCCTTTGCCGGCTGCTCCTCACCGGGCCGTACGGCCGTGCAGCAGGGACCAACGTCCCTACGCGCCGGTCCCGCCGCGGGACGAATCTGGAAGCACAGAAGACGTCGCCGTATCAAGGAGTCTCGATGAGCAGGCAGATCACCCTGGGGGCCGAGAGCCCCTCGATGGCGATCCTCGAACACCGGGTGCGTGTCCTGGAGGAGACGGTGACCGCCCTGTCCAAGAGCATCACCCTCCTGGCCGCGGCGCTGGACGCCTCATCGCCGGCCGCTCCACCGGAGCCGGTGGCCGCCGGCACCGCGCACACGCAGCGCTGACCTGGCCCCTCTTCCCAAGGAGACGTTGTGCAGCACCGCGAAGAGCCGCTTCCGGCCATGCGGATCACCACTTCCAAGCGGGTCGCGCCCGAGGATGTCGACCGGGCACAGGAGGTGATCGCCCGGGTGCTCGCGCAGGCGCCGGAACCCGTGCTGTCGGTGCACCTGACCCTCGGCGTGCTGGCCGACCCGGCGGCGCGGAACCCCGCGATGGTGTCGGTGCGAGTCGATCTGAACGGCAGGCCGGTGAACGCGCACGCCGCGGGCCCCGGCATGCCGCACGCCATCGCGCTGGCCGGTGAGCGGCTGCGCGTCAGGCTGGAGCGCATGTCCCGCACCCGGCAGGCCCGCCGCGGACACCACCATTCCACCGCACTCGAGGAGGCGGGCAGATGACCTCTCTGGCATCGCGCTCACAGCCTGCCGCCCAGGACGGAACCGTCGACGAGCGGAACGCCGCGGACGCTCCGGCGGCCGTCAGCGAGACCCACATCGGGCTGGTGTTCTTCGCCGCAGGCCGCGCCTACAAGGTGAAGAAGCCCGTCGATCTGGGATTCGTCGACCTGACGACCCCGGCCGAACGCGAACGCGTGTGCCGCCGGGAGGTGGAGCTGAACCGGCGGTTCGCCCCCGATGTCTACCTGGGCGTCGGGACGTTCCGCGGTCTGCCCGGCGAGGCGGACGAACCGGTGGTGGTGATGCGGCGGATGCCGACCGAACGGCGGCTGTCCACGCTGGTGCACGCCCGGGAACCGGTGGACGACGCCCTGCGGGCCATCGCGCGGCGGCTGGCGGCCTGGCACGCCATCGCCCCGCGCGGCCCGCAGATCGCCGCCCAGGGGTCGCGCGACGCACTGCGGCGGCGGTGGTGCGACAGCTTCGACCAGGTCCGTCCCTTCCACGGCCGGGTGCTCCCGGCGGCGGACGCGGTCGAGATCGAGGAACGCACACTGCGTTTCCTCGCCGGGCGCGAGGCTCTGTTCGAGGCGCGGATCCGCGACGGCCGCGTCGTGGACGGCCACGGGGACCTGATGGCCACCGACGTCTTCTGCCTGCCCGACGGTCCCCGGATCCTGGACTGCCTGGAGTTCGACGACCAGCTCCGGTGGCTGGACGGACTCGATGACGCGGCGTTCCTGGCGATGGACCTCGAACGGCTGGGCGCCCCGGCGCTCGGCGAGCGGTTCCTGCGCTGGTACGCCGAGTACGCCGCCGACCCGGCGCCCGCCTCGCTGCGGCATCACTACACGGCCTACCGGGCCTTCGTCCGCGCGAAGGTCGCCTGCCTGCGGCACGCCCAGGGCGATCCGCAGGCGGGCGCGGAAGCCGCCCGGCTCGCCGGCATCGCCCTGCGTCACCTGCGCGCCGGAGCGGCCCGGCTGATCCTGGTCGGCGGGCTGCCCGGCACCGGCAAGTCGTCCCTGGCCCGGGAACTCGGCGACCGCCTGGGCTGCGCCGTCATCAACAGCGACGTCGTCCGCAAGGAACTGGCGGACCTGTCCCCCGACCGGCCGGCCGCCGCGCCTTTCGGGGAAGGCATCTACCGTCCCGAGCACACCGAACGCACGTACGCGACCATGCTCGTCCGTGCCGAGACCCTGCTGAACTCCGGAGAGAGCGTCATCCTGGACGCCTCGTGGACGGCCGCCGAGCACCGCACCCTGGCCGAACTGCTGGCCCGCCGCGTGCACGCCGACCTCACCGCCCTGCGCTGCCAGGCGCCGGCCGATCTCACAGCACGGCGGCTGCGGGAGAGAACGCACGGCCCCTCCGACGCCGATCCGGCCATCGCCGCCGCCATGGCGTCCCGCTACGCCCCCTGGCCCGAAGCAGCCGTCATCGACACCGGCGACACGGTCGCGGCGGCGGTGGAGCAGGCTCTCCAGATCATCACCCCCTACGGTCCCGTCCTCTCCCAGATCGCCCCCGACTGAAGGATGAGTCACCCGCGCTCCCCGGCCATGACAGGCCGGGGCCACTTCCGGTTCTGCAGAGCGGGCTCCACAAACGCAGGATCGTGTGGCGTTGGAGATCACCGGCGGGGTAGAGGCGACCACCGAGAAGTTCAGACGCCTATGAAAGGGATCACTGATGGCGGACAACGGCCCGCACGGCACCCCGGCCCAGGACACGCTTCCCCTTCATCTGCTGGTGGCGCAAACGACCCGCGTCACTTCGCCTCGACGTACGAGTGGCGAGCGATCGGTCCGTCCATGGCGGCCTTCCCCGTTGTGGACGATGACCGTCCCTTCCAGTCCAGCCGCCGGTACGGGTCCGCCGGTAGAGACGGCCGGTCCTGTCCTGGGGACCTTCGTCCCCGCGCCCTGTGCCTTCCGGCCGTCGTCGTCGCTCCGGCCGGTGGGCCACCGTGGGACTGATGGAAGGAGCGCACGATGACGAATCCGTTCGATCCGGTGGTGGTCGGCACGGACGGCTCCGAGGTCGCCGCCCGAGCGGTCACGTGGGCTGGCGATGAAGCCGCGCACCGCAATCGCCCGCTGCGGATCGTGCACGCCGTCGAGCCCTGGGCTCCGGCTTCCCCGATGCTGCCGCCGGCCGTGCCGCCGGCCGCGCTGTGCGAGGCCGGGCGGCGGATCCTGGCGGCGGCCCACCGGGCGGCCCGTGAACGCCATCCGTCCCTGGAGGTGACCAGCGAACTCCTGGTCCGCTCCCCGGGTGCGGCGCTGCGGGAGCAGGCGGAAGGCGCGTTCGAGGTCGTGGTCGGACACCGGGGGAAAGGCGGCTTCGCCAGCCTGCTGCTGGGGTCGACGGGCCTGCACCTGGCCGGTCATGTGCCCGGGCCGGTCGTCATCGTCCGCGGTGAACCGGCCTGGGCCGGGGGCGATGTCATCGTGGGCGTCGGCCCCGCCACCGTGGACGAGGCGGTACTGGACCACGCCTTCGAGGCTGCGGCGTTGCGCAGGGCGAGGCTGCGGGTCGTGCACGGCTGGCGGCTTCCGATGATCACCGACACCGGCTATCCGATCGACATGCGGGACGCCGAGGACACCGTCCGCTGGGAACTGCACCGGGCCACGGCCGCCCAGCGCAAGCTCCATCCCGGCGTGGAGGTCGTCGAGGACGTCGTCCGCGGTCACCCGGTGGCGGCGCTGGCCGGCATGTCGCATAGCGGGTGCCTGGTGGTCGTGGGAGCCCACAGCTGCACAGGGCTCGGCGCCCTGCGGCTCGGGTCGGTCGGCCACGGGATCGTCCACCACGCCCACTGCCCGGTCGCCGTCGTGCGGCCGCGCTCCTGAAGGCGTCCGGCCAGGCTCTGAGCGCAGTGGCCGTGCTCGAGACCTTCCGCAAGGCGCTGCGCGGAGGACACCAACGGCATCCCTCACAAGGCCCGTGCACGGGCTCACTGTGTTGAGGCGGCGTGGACCACGGCCACGGTGCAGGGAGCGAGCTGGAGCATGGACAGCGTGGTCGTGCCGAGCGCCTGCATGCGAAGACCGCGTACACCGCGATCGCCCATCACCAGCAGGTCCGCGCCGCGCGCCGCCTCCAGCAGCGACCTGCGCGGCTCGTCCATCACCACGGACGCGTGCACCTTCACCTGCGGGTACCGCGCCGTCCACGGGCTGACGGCCTGTTGCAGCCGGGCACCGCACGTGCGTTCCAGCTCGGCCTTGTCGGCGAACGCCGCGATGTCCCCGTAGGGGGCACCGCTGGGCGCCCAGCAGCCGTACACGGCATGCACCTGCCAGTCCCGCAGAGCGGCCTCCTCGAAGGCGAACTCCAGCACCGCACCCGAACCCGCCGACCCGTCCACTCCCACCACCGCACGCCCGTCACCCGGCGCGCCGTTCCGGACCACCACCACCGGGCTGCGAGAGCGCGCCGGAAGCTGCAGCACCGAGGAGCCGACCGGCAGTTCCCGATGTTCGTGGGAACCGATCACGATCACCGCGCCGTCGGCCTCGCGCAGCAGCGCCGACGACGCCGGACCGTCCAGCAGCAGCTCGCGCACCCGCACTCCGGGCGCATGCTCCTCGGCGATCCGGGCGCCATGGTGCAGCACGTGCTGTCCCACGCGTTTGACGATCGCCAGGCCCTCGTAGTCGACGAAGTCCGCCGGGTAGGGCCATCGCCAGGCATGGCACACCGTCAACGGCACCCGCCGCACCCTCGCCTCCTGCGCGGCCCACCGGACGGCCAGCCCGCTTTCCGGTGTGCCGTCATACCCCACCACCACGCGCGAACAGCACCCCATGACCGCCCCCTCGACCAGAGGTCACGCCTGCCCAGAACGCCTCTTCCGGAACCGTTGGCCCTACCCCCAGGCACACCGCCGGAACGGCCCCGGAACGAGGAGCAGACCGGGATGCGGGCCACCGCATCCCGGTCTCTCCACGGCAGGTGCCCACCGCCCCAGAAGCCCGCGGCATCGCCGCCGCCCGTCGACCACCGTTCACGATCCGGTCAGACGCCACCGTTGGAAGGCATCAGCGTCCGCGCCGACCTCCCTCCGGTCCACGGCGGGGTCGGATCGGTCGGTTCGTCGGGCTCGGCGTCGCCCATGTCCAGCCGGAACGGCGGATAGCGGTCGGTCATCAGGGCGGCGTAGGCGGCCACACGCAGCACCCAGCGGTTCATGCCCATCACGAACTCGAAGATCCCGCCGGGGTAGCGTGCGGTGAACAGCAGCGCGACGGCGGCCAGGACGACCAGCAGGTCGACCAAGCCGGGGAAGGTCACCGACCAGGAGCCGTCGTCAGAGGTCACGCCGCTCAGGCCGACGCCGGTGAACAGCGCCAGCACCAGGTAGTGCGGGATGGCCAGCAGCCACCACTTCACCAGCACCAGCCCCCGCGACAGGCGTTGCGGGTAGGCGATCTGCAGGCGCGCCGGATAGTCCGGGACGTCCTTGAGGGTGAAGGGCGGGTAGCGGTCCGTTCCGAGCGCCCCATAGCCGTAGTAGCCCACCCGCCAGGTCCAGCGCAGCACCCCGACGTTGAAGCCGAACAGGCCGCGCGGATAGCGGCCGGTGAAGAGGATCGCGAAGAACGCCACCACCGTGATGGCGATGAAGGCGATCCACAGGAAGGCGAGCACGATGTAGTGCGGGATCAGCAGCAGCCATTTGATCAGCCACAGCCAGCGCGACAACGGCGCGTCAAGTCGGGCGTCCACCCGAACGGCTCGATCGGTCATCTCGGCTCCCCCGGAGAATCGGCGTTCATCACCACGATCCGCGCGGGACGGGCGCGTCCACAGAGCCCTACGCCCGGTGATCCGATGACGAAGGTCCCGAACTCATGATCTGACCGCGGCCCGCATCCGCGGCATCGTCGATGCGCCGACCGGCCGGGGGATCGCCTGCCGCGCCGGGTCAGGAGCGTGGGCCGAGCACGGCGACGGGGCAGTGGGCGTGGTGGATGGCCCCGTGGCTGACCGAGCCCAGGAACGCGCCCTGCAGGACGCCGTGACCGCGGGCGCCGACCACCAGGAGGTCGGCCTGGTGGGAGGCCTGGACCAGGGCCAGCACCGGGTGCTCGCGGACGATCTCGGCGATCACCTGGACGCCGGGGTAGCGTTCGCGCCAGCGGGTGAGGATCTCCTCCAGCCGGGCCCGGCGGTCGTCCTCGATCTCGCCCAGATCGCCGTAGTCGCCCGCGGCGATGAGCGTCTCGGCGAGCTGGAAGGCGTACAGCGCCCGCAGCCGGGCACCGCGCAGGGACGCCTCGTCGAACGCGAAGGCGAGCGTCTCCTCGTTGTCGGTGAACAGGTCGACACCGGCCAGCACCTCGCCGTGGCCGGAGGGCTCACCGCGCACGATGACGACCGGGCCGGGCGCGAAGCCGGCCACGCGCAGGCCGGTGGAGCCCAGAAGCAGGCTGGTGAAACCGCCCAGCCCGCGGTGACCGAGCACCAGCATGAACGCCTCGCCGGCCTGCTCGCGCAGGACCTGCGGGATCGGCCCGCTTTCCAGCCGGGTCGTCACCGCCAGATCGGGGTGCCGGTCGCGGACGAGCTTGTCGGCCTCCGACAGGGTGGCCTCGCCGGCGCCGGCGGCGGACTCGCGCATGCCCGGGGCGGTGGCCATCAGCAGGTCGTCGGGCGCATCGATCACGTGCACGATGCGTAGGGGGAGCCTTCTGCGCGCGGCCTCGTCCGCGGCCCATCCGACCGCCCGGGCGGCCGAGGGCGATCCGTCGGTTCCCACGGTGATGGCGGGAAGGGACATGTCCATCGTTCTCCTCCGATCAACGCGGCCACAGGGCCGGCGATCGCCCTGCTGATCGCCGGACGAAGATGCGGCCGCCTGATACCAGCGTGCGCCGGGTCGATTTCTCCGTCCGCGGCACAAAGCCCTCACCGTCAGGGACCTTCGTCCCATGTCCGGCGGCGGAGTTCGTCCTGGTAGTGGCTGCGGGGACGGTGGAGGGCACGGTCCCCGGTCTGACCCGAGGGTCGATGCCGAGTCGGGCACTGCGGGGCCGGGTACGGCACGCGGTGCGCTGGATCGCCGCCGCCTGGCTGGCCGGGGACGCTCTTCACCGCGTTCACCTCACCGCCGTGCGGGCGGGTCAGCCTCTCTAGCCCGTCGCCTCCGGCCGGTCACCGCGATCGGGGGGGCTCATGGCGGTGGCCGTCGCCGTGGGTACCGAGCTCGTTTCGCACCGCCTGTCGGTGCGTTGGTGCGCCGGCAGGGTCCTGGACGTCGGCGATGGGCTCGGGGGAAGGTCCGCGCGGACGCCCGCCCGTTCTGCGGTGGAAGGCGGCTAGCCGCCGGAAGTCGGCCATGTCGACGAGCCGTACCGCCGTGTAGATCACCAGGGCACCCAGCGCCGTCGCGGGGAACAGGGTCAGCAGCGGATGGGCGAACAGCAGAACGCAGGCCGCCGCCACCGCCACCAGGGACTGCACCTGGGTACGGCCGCCGGAGACCGCCGCGATCGCGGTGCGGCTGCCGCTGCTGCTCACCGGGAAGCCGTGGACCAGGCCCGCTGCCGCGTTCGACGCGCCCAGCGCCAGCAGTTCCCTGTTGCCGTCGATCGGCGGGTCCGTGCGGTGGGCGAACGCGCGGGCCGTCAGCACGTTGTCGGTGTAACCGACCAGCAGCACGCCCAGCGCGGGCAACAGCAACTGCGGCACGTCCCCCACAGCGGTCATGACCGGCGACGGCAGACCGGCGGGCACCTCTCCGACGACCCGTACACCGTGTTCGTCCAACCCGGTCACCGCGACCAGGAGGGCCGCCCGCAGGATCGTCACCAGCGGTCACGGTCACGCCCGCGACCAGGTCACCGCGCAACCAGCGCCTGCGGTACCCCTGCCCCAGGCGGGCCCGCCGAGGAAGGTCATTGCCTGTTCCGCCTTGAGAACACCGGACCCTCGCCGGGACCGGGAAGCCGGATCAGGGCGCGTCCGGCCGGACGACCGCGACCGGGCATCGGGCGTGGTGCAGCATGGCGTGACCGACGGAGCCGAGGATCAGGCCGGTGAATCCGCCCCGGCCGCGGCTGCCGACGACCAGCAGGCCGGCGTTGTCCGACGCCTCGGCCAGCGCACGGGTGGGCTGGGCGTGCACGACCTGCTGGATCACCTCCACGTCGGGGAACTCCTGCCGGTGCCCTCCCAGGCTCTCGGCCAGGGTGCGCATCTCCTCGGCGACCAGCCGTTCCGGGTACACCGGCAGCCGCGTATCGCCGGGGCCGAGGGGCACCGGGTGCGTGAAGGCCAGGACGGCGCGGACCCTGGCACCGCGCAGCTCCGCCTCCTGGAGCGCGAACCGCAGGGCCGCCCGGCAGCTCGCCGAGCCATCCACCCCGACGACGACGTCCCCGCGGTCCCGGGGCGCGAGGCGGCGGACCACCACCGCGGGGCGCGGGGCGTAGGAGACCACCTGCAGGGCGACCGAGCCGAGCAGCGCGCCCACGACCTGGCCGACACCGGTGGAGCCCACCACGACCATGTCCGCGTCCTGGGCGGCCTCCAGCAGCACCTTGGCGGGGCCGCCCGGGATGAGCTCGGTCGAGACCTTCACACCGGGTGCCGTCGCCGCGGCCCGGGCGGAGGCCTCATCGAGGGCGGCGCGGCCGTTGTCGTACAGCCACTCGCGCCCCGCTCCGGCCTGAGGATCCGCCGGGACGTCGAACAGCCAAGGAACGACCGCGTGCACGATGCGCAGCGACGCATCGCGCAGCTCCGCCTCCCGGGCGGCCCAGGCGACGGCATCGAGGCCGATGTCGGAGCCGTCGGCCCCCACCACGATCTGTTTCATGCCCCGACCCTAGACAGACCGCCACCGCCCGACCGGGGTCTTTGGTCCCTGTTTCACACGCCGATGGCCGCCAGTTCCCTGGCGATCTCCCGCGCCCACGCCCGGACCTGTTCGCGATCTCGGTAGTCGCCGCCCTGCTTCTTGGCGACGGCGGAGGCGATCATCCCGTGAACCTCGGGGTCGAGCCGGCCGCCGAAGGTGGCATGCGACTGGGCGCCGATCCTGGACATGATCCTGGTCAGCGACGGGGGCGGTTCGATGACGCCCTCCTCGGCCGTGTGGTCCAGGGGTCCGCTGCTGAACGCCCACACGGGCAGGTGGATCAGCTCCCCGGCGTTGCGGCGGGCGAAGCGGCGCGCGGCCCGATGCCAGCGGCCCGCGTACAGGGCGCCGCCCAGGATCACCGCGTCGTATCCGGTGACGTCCTTGACCCGGCCCGCGTCCGCGACGTCGGCGTCGATGCCCTCCTGGCGCAGCGCGTCGGCGATCCATTCGGCGATCTCGGCCGTCGATCCCCGCTTGGACCCGTAGGCCACCAGTACTCGTGTCGTCATCATGGCCTCCTTTCCTTCTTCCAGGGCACCTCGGGGCGTCCCCGCAGGGGCAGGGACGAAGGTCCCCTGTTACAGGGCATCAGGGCCCGGCGGCACGGAGCGGGCAAGGGCGCCGACGCCGTTCTCGGCGACTACCACCTGCGGGCATGCGGGACCTCACCCGGCCGGGCGGTGGAGACGCTGGCCGTCACGCGCCTCACCGGCGGCCTGATGCATCTGATCGCACTCTCCCTCGCGCTCGCGTCCGTCGCCCCGGGGCGGAGCGGAGCTGCGGTCGCCCGGCTGGTCCTCGCCGTGGCCGCTGATGATCCTCACGATGTCAGGCAACGGGGTCGTGCTGCTGTGGCGGCGGCACCCGGAGTTCACCAGAGCGGCGAGTGCCGCCGTCCGGACTCTGCCCGCCCGGCTGCACCATCCCGGGCGGCGGCGACCGTCCTGGCGGGGAACGCCGCGGTGACGAGCTGCTCGGTGCCGGCGTTCCTGGCGGTGGCCTCGGCGATGGGCGTCTCCTCGCCGACTGCGGAACTGTCCGCCGCCTACCTCCTGGTGGTGCCGCTACGCCTCCTCGGGCCGCTGCCCGGCGGTGTCGGAGTCGTGGAGCCCGCCCTGCTCCTGGCCTTGCTCGCACTGGGCGCCGGACCGACGGAGGCGGTGCTGACGGTCATGGTGCACCGGATCCTGAGCTTCTGGCCGCCCGCTCTCCCCGGCGCGGTGGCGTTCCACCGCAACCACCACTGACTTCGGCCGGGGAACTGTTCACGGCGTTCCACCTCCCGGACGCGCCGAGCAACCGGCTGCCCTCCGCCCACGCCGACACCGTGACGGGGTGTCCCGAGTACAAGGTCACGGCCGTTGCGGTGCGTCCCGTCGATCATGCCTCCGTACCGGACCCGGCCGCAGGTCATGACCTGCGGCCGGGCGGGGAACGATGTGAAGAGAACAGCGCCAAAAAGGGGGGATGGCGGCATGTTCGTCTTCATCGGATACGCGTCCGCGCACGGCTCCACGCAAAGCATCGCCGAACGCATCGCGACCAGGCTCGCCGAACACGGCCATCGCACCGATGCGGCGGACGTCGGACAGGACCGGGACGTGACCGGCTACGAGGCGTTCGTCATCGGCAGCGCGGTGCACCGGCAGGCCTGGCTGAAGGAGGCCGTCGACTTCCTGGACGTTCACCGCGGGTCGTTGCAGGACCGACCGGTCTGGTTGTTCAGCGTGGGGATGCCCGCCGCCCTGCGCGGTCCGTGGCGGCGGTGGGCCCGCAAGGAGGAGGCCGTGTTGTCGGCCAAGCTCCGCGGGTCGATCCAGCCCCGCGACCATCACCTGTTCTCGGGCGTGTACCGGCGTGAGCACACCAACCTGGCGGGGCATCTGATCGGACGGGTGATGGGCGTCCGCTACGGGGACTACCGCGACTGGCGGGACGTCGACGCCTGGGCGGACGGAATCGACCGGCGGCTGAAGGCGGACACGATCAGTCGCCCCCGACGGACCTGAGAGGGGTGCGGGATGCGGCGCATGACCGTCAAGGACGTGATGACACACGACGTCGTCACGACCTCCCCCGAAACGCCCTACCAAGACGTGCTACGTCTGTTGACCGAGCGCCGCATCCGCGGCGTGCCGGTCGTCGACGAGCGGCGCAAGGTCGTCGGCATCGTCACCGAGTCGGACCTGCTGTTCAAGGAGGAGTACCACGACCCGGCCGGCACCGCCGTGCCACCGGACGACGCCGGCCACCGCGGTGAACGCGCCAAGGCCGCCTCCGCCACCGCCCGCGGGCTGATGAGCACTCCGGCCATCGCGGTCACCGCGGACGTCCCGGTGGCCAGGGCGGCCCGGCTGATCACCGAGTACCGCATCGGGCAACTGCCGGTCACCGACCCGAACGGCAGGCTTGTCGGCATCGTCGCGCGTTCGGACCTGCTGCGCGTCTTCCTGCGCCCGGACAAGGAGATACACGACGAGGTCGTCCACGAGGCGCTGGCGTACTCGCTGTGGCGGTCCCCCGGCGAGGTCGAGGTCCGGGTGCACGACGGTGTGGTCGGATTGTACGGACGGGTCCAGGCCAGGAGCCTCATCCCGATCGCCGTACGGCTGGTCCGGTCGGTCGAGGGTGTCGTCGACGTCGTCGAGGAACTCGACTACGAGCGCGACGACGTCTCCCCCACCCTGTCCCCGGATTGAAGGATCCCGCCGCGCGCCGTGCTCAGGCCGCCCGGTGGTGCGACGCGGCGTCCAGGACGTCCAGCTCGACACGCGGAGGCGTGCGGACGGAGTTGTGCACCATGCAGTCCTCGATGGCGGCGACGAGCCCTCGCCGGCGCTCCGGGGACAGGCCCGCCGGGCAGCGCACCTCCAGCCGGATCGTGGAGACCCGCGCGGGCCCGGCCCCACCGACCACGTACCTGGCGCCGATTTCCAGACGAACGGGAGGCCTGGTATGCGGCGCGTGATCAGGCTCGGTGTTCTCGACCCGGCGGTGGTGCTCTTCGCCCTGGCGGCCGGCGGGCTGGCGGCCGGGGCCGCCGCCTGGACCTGACCGTCCCGTCCGGCGTGCACGAGGAGCCTGGGCAGGGCGTGCGCGGCGAGGTCGACGGGCACCACGTCGCCGTGGGCAAGGCGGCGTGGGCCGGTCAGGGCGATCCCTCCTGGGTCGCGCAGGTCCGCGGCCGGGCGGCGGTGCGCGGCGCCATCACCGTCTTCGTCGGGGTGGACGGCCGCCTCGCCGGGGTCCTGCTGCTGCAGGACCGCGTCCGGCCGGACGCCGCACGGACCTTCCGGCTCCTGCGGCGGACCGGGATCGACCGCGCCGTCATGGTCGCCGTCGTCCGCGCCGAGAGCGCACGGGCGCCCACCGTGATGGTCGGCGACGGTGTCAACGACGCTCCGGCCCTGGCCGCCGCCGGGGTCGGGGTCGCGCTCGGCGCCCGGGGCGCGTCCGCCTCCTCCCAGGCCGCCGACGTCGTGATCACCGTGGACCGGCTGGAACGGCTGGCCGAGGCCCTCGCGATCGCGCGCCGCACCCAGGCCGTCGCCGGTCAGAGCGTCCTGGCGGGCATGGGCCTGTCCCTGGCCGCCATGGTCGTCGCCGCGTTCGGTCTCCTCACCCCGGCGGTCGGCGCGGTCGTGCAGGAGGGCATCGACGTGGCCGCGATCCTGGGAGCCCTGCGCGCCCTGGGGCCGGGCCGCGACCGCCTGCCGCGGCTGCGCGGCGACGCGGCCGACCTCGTCCGTCGGCTGGACGAGGAGCACCGGGCCCTGTGGCCGCGCGTCGAACGGCTCCCCGCCCTCGCCGACGCCGTGACCGGCCCCTCCCCGGAGGAACGCCGCGCGGCCGTCGCGGAGCTGACCGGACTTCTCGACGACCTCCTCGCCCACGAACGCACCGACGAGCAGCTGCTGTATCCCGCCGTGGCGCGCACTCTCGGAGGGGCCGATCCGACGGGCACGATGAGCCGCGAACACGAGGAGATCGCCGCTCTGGCCCGGCGGGTCCGCCTGCTCTGCGCGGAACTCGGCGCGGACCCGGCCGACGACACCCCTGGTGAGTTCCGCCGCTCGGTTCAGGAGCTGCACGCGATCCTTCGTCTGCACTTCGCCCAGGAGGAGGAGAGCTATTTCGTCCTGGCCGACGCTCCCGGTGACCGGTCCCGGGAGACCGGGAATATACCCCCCGGGGTATAGGTTGGAGCCGTCGACAGGTTCACGTTCCGCGGCGCGCAGGCCGCAGGAGGAGAAGCGAGCACGATGGAGATGGACGCCACGGTCCTGGCCGACGCGCTCACCCGGCTCAAGCGGGCGCACGGCCAGCTGGGCGGCGTGATCGCGATGATCGAGAACGCCGAGGACTGCGAGCGGGTGCTGACCCAGCTGGCAGCGGTGTCGAAGGCGCTCGACCGGGCCGGCTTCAAGATCATCTCCACCGGCCTGCAGCAGTGCCAGGCGGCGCGGGAGCGGGGCGAGAAGCCCCCGATCGACCCCGAGCGGCTGGAGAAGCTGTTCCTGGCCCTGTCCTGACAGGGCGGGAGCGGGGCGGAGCGCCCGGCCCGGCCGCACCGGCCGGGCCGGGTCACGGACGAACAGCGGACCATGTCCCGTACATACCCCCCGGGGTATGCACGGGAACCAGTTCCATGAACGGAGGAGACACGATGAGACTCCATGTCGAGGTGGTGGAGACCTCTTCGCTGGGCGACCGCAGCTACCTGGTCCATGACGGGCGGGTCGCCGTGGTGGTCGACCCGCAGCGCGACATCGACCGCGTCCTGGCCCTGGCCGGCCGGCTCGGGGTGCGCGTCACGCACGTGGCCGAGACGCATCTGCACAACGACTACGTGTCCGGCGGCCTGGCGCTGGCGAAGGTGACGGGCGCGGCGTACCTGGTGGCGGCGGCCGAGACCGTGGCCTTCGACAGGTCGCCCGTCGCCGACGGTGACGAGATCGCCGTCTCCGACGCGATGCGGCTGTCGGTGGTGGCGACCCCCGGTCACACGTTCCACCACGTGTCGTATGTCCTCACCGGCCCTGACGGCCCGGTCGGGGTGTTCACCGGCGGGTCCCTGCTGTTCGACACGACCGGTCGCACCGACCTGCTCGGCCAGGAGCACGCGCACACCCTGGCGCACCACCAGCACGCCTCGGTGCGGCGCCTGGCCGACCTGCTGCCCGAAGGCGCGCGGATCTGGCCGACCCACGGGTTCGGCAGCTTCTGCTCGGCCGCCCAGTCCGACGCACCGGCCTCCACCATCGGCCGGGAGAAGAAGACGAACCCCGCCCTGCGGCTGGAGGCCGACGACTTCGTCGCCCAGACCCTCGCCGGGCTCGACGCCCACCCCGCCTACTACGCCCACATGGGGGCGCGCAACAGCGCGGGCGCCGACCTGGTCGACCTCACCCCCGTCCGCACCGCAGACCCCGGCGAGCTCAGGGAACGCCTCGAGGCCGGAGAGTGGGTCGTGGACCTGCGCTCGCGGAAGGCGTTCGCCCAGCGGCACCTGACCGGAACGCTGAGCTTCGGACTGGACGGGCCGATGGCGACCTGGCTGGGCTGGCTCGTTCCCTGGGGCACACCGGTCACGCTGCTGGGAGAGTCGGCCGAGCAGATCACCGAGGCCCAGCGTGAGCTGGCGCGGATCGGCATCGACCGTCCCGCCGCCGCCGCGACCGGCGCCCCCGAGGACTGGGCGGGCGGCGATGACGCGCACCTCGGCGAGCTCACCGTCGCCACGTTCGCCGACCTGGCCGCCGTGCGGGCGGGACGAGCGCGCCACCACCTCCCGGTCCCGGACGTCGTGCTGGACGTCCGGCTGGCGCGCGAGTGGCGGGAGGGCCACATCACCGGCGCCCTGCACATCCCGCTGCCCGACCTGTCCCGCCGCCTGGCCGAGGTGCCCGAGGGCACGGTCTGGGTCCACTGCGGCAGCGGCTACCGCGCGGCGACGGCCGCAAGCCTGCTGCGGCGCGCCGGGCGGTCGGTGGTGCACATCGACGACGCCTACGCCGGCGCCGCCGACGCGGGCCTGACCATCACCGCCGCCTGATCTCATCCGCTCCTGCGAGGAGAAACCCCCATGACGACCCTGGACGCCGCCACCCTGCGCGGCCTGATGCAATCTGGGAACGGTCCACGCGTCATCGACGTCCGCACCCCCGGCGAGTTCGAGACGGCCCACATCCCCGGCTCCTACAATGTGCCGCTGGACTTGCTGCGCGAGCATCGCGACGAGCTGCGCGCCCACCTGGACGAGCAGGTGGTGCTCGCCTGCCGCTCCGGTCAGCGCGCGGCCCAGGCCGAACAGGCCCTCACGGCCGCCGGCCTGCCCAACGTGCGCGTCCTGGCGGGCGGCATCACCGCCTGGCAGGCCGCCGGCGCGCCGGTCACCACCGGACGCCCACGATGGGAGCTGGAACGCCAGGTCCGCCTGGTCGCGGGCACCGTCGTGCTGGTCTCGGTGCTCGCCGGCACCGTGTTCCCCCCTGCCGTCTGGGTCGCCGCGGCGATCGGCGCGGGGCTGACCTTCGCCGCCCTGTCCAACACGTGCGCGCTGGGCATGTTGCTGGCCAGGCTCCCCTGCAACCGGGGTCCCCGCACTGATCTGGAGGGCGTGCTGGCCGCACTCGCCTGGCCGCCGCGGACGGAGGTCCACCGATCGCGGCCCGGGCCCGCGGCCGGGTGACGGAGACGGCGATGCTGACGGTTCTCGGGCTCGGTGCGATGATCGGCGTCCTGCTCGGGCTGCTGGGCGCCGGGGGTTCGATCCTGGCGGTGCCGGCCCTCGTCTACGGCGCCGGGCTGCCGCTGTCGTCGGCGGTGCCGGCCTCCCTGCTCGTGGTCGGCGCCTCCTCGGCCGCAGCCGTGGTGCCGCGCGTTCGGGCGGGACAGGTCCGCTGGCGGGTGGCCGCCGTCTTCGGCGGTGCCGGCGCGGCGGCCGCGTTCGCCGGCGCCGCCCTGAACCGCCACCTGCCCGAACGAGCGATCCTGCTGGGTTTCGTCGTGCTGATGGCCGCGGCCGGATGGCGGATGCTCGCCGAGCGGACACGCCGGGGCGGAGCGTGCGCGCTGCCCGGCGGCGGGACCGACTGGCGCAGCTGCCTGCCCAAGGCGACCGCCGCCGGAACCGCGGTGGGGGTGCTGACCGGCCTGTTCGGCGTGGGCGGCGGTTTCCTGATCACACCCGCCCTGGTGCTGGGCCTGGGCCTGCCGATGACCGCCGCGGTCGGCACCTCGCTGCTCATCGTGGTGGCCAACTCGGCGGCCGGGTTCGTCGCCCACGCCGGGCATCCCGGCCTGGACCTCATCACGATCGTCGCGTTCACCCTGGCGGCCGTCGCCGGTTCGCTCGCCGCCGCCCGCCTGGCCCACCGTCTCGACCCCGACCGCCTCCGGCGCTGGTTCGCCTACCTCACCATCGCGGTCGCGGCGTTCATCGCCGCGCAAACCCTCCTTCCGGCGCTCACGGGCGGCTGACCCGAGAGCCGGCGCCATCACGTGGCATGGCCGTTCGGTGAAAGGTGCCGAACGGCCTGCTGACCAGGCCGAAAGTCCCTGGCACCTCGTCTCGGACGGCGCGGAGAATGAGGTGGGTAAGCGAGGTGAGAACGATGATGTGCGGATATGGCGGTTGGGCCTGGATGGCGTTCATGCCTCTGCTGTGGATCGTGCTGATCGGCGCCGTCGTCTGGGCGGTCGTTCGGCTCACGCGGCGCCCCTCCGGCCTCGAGGACGGCCATGACCGCGGGCAGGGGTCGCGGGAGACGCCTGAGGAGATCCTTGACCGTCGTTACGCCTCCGGCGAGATCGACGTCGACGCCTACACCGAGGCCCGCGCGCGCCTCGCCGCTCACCGGCCGGGGCCACGATGAGGGGGCTACACGGCCGTCGGCTTCCGCTGGCCGTCCTGGGCACCGCGGTGGCCGCGCTGATCGCCTCGATCGCCTGGTTCGCGGGCAGCGACGCATGGCGGCGGGGCAGTGAGCCGATGATGGGGCCGGCCTCCCGTGCGGGGCCGGTACACGGCCTGGCCGACGCCGACCGCGCAGCGCAGCGCTTCGCCGACCGGTGGAGCCTGCACGTCGGCGAGACCATGCGGTTCAGCGAGAACTACTACGCCGAACTCCTGGACTCCGCCGACGATCGTGCCACCGAGGTTCTCATCGAGCCGGACAGCGGCACCGTCCACCTGGAGTGGGGCCCGGCCATGATGTGGAACACCGCCTACGGGATGACGCCCGCCCGCACCGGTCCCGGTGCCGCGGCGATCCGGCCCGCCCAGGCGGTGCGGATCGCCGACCAGTGGCTGCGTGACCACCGCACGGACCTGCACGCCGCAGAGCCTGACCCGTTCCCCGGCTACTACACCCTGCACACGCTGCGCGGCGACAAGATCGTCGGCATGCTCTCGGTCAACTCGGCCACCGGCGCCGTCTGGAACCACGCCTAGCACGGCCGCTTCATCCAGATGCAAGAGGGCGGCGCCCCCTGATCGCCGTGCGCTTCGAGGATCTCGGCCTTGCGATCCACCTCCCACATGAGGTCCCCTGACGACCAGCCGGCCGCCCACTCTCGCTCGCATCTGGCCTCCCCGTTTCTCGTCTTCCCTGGAACCACCGTCATACGGGGACAGCTGGGAGGAGCCAGGGCCAAAATCCGTTTCCACAGGAGGGACCTGATCCTTCTTTGGGAGGGACGTCTGTTCCGCGTGCCGCCCTGGCGGGTGCGGGATGGATGCATGGGAGCTCCCGTCCGAAGAGAGCGACCATGTGACGGGCGCAGACCGGTCCGTGGGCCCGCTGCGGCGGGATCGGCCGCCGGTGCTCCCAGATTCCCGTGGCCGGTCAGGAGCCGTGCGGGGCATGGACGACGGCCATGGTGCAGGGGGCCAGCTGCAGCATGGCCACAGTGGTCGCGCCGAGCAGCAGCGGACGGAAGCCGCCGGTTCCGCGGGCGCCGACCACGATCAGGGCAGCGCCCTCCGCGGCCGACAGCAGGGCCTTGCGAGGATCATCCATGATCATTCGTGTGCGCGCGTCCACCTGCGGATACTTCACCAGCCAGGGCGCAACGGCGCGCTCCAGCCGGGCACCGCACACGCGTTCCAGCTCCGCCTTGTCGGCGTACAGTGCGAGATCGCTGTCGGCCACGCTCGCCGTCTCCCAGCAGCCGTAGACGGCGTCCAGGCGCCGGCCGCGCAGGGCGGCCTCCTCGAAGGCGAACTCCAGGGCCGCGTCGGCGTCGGCCGAGCCGTCCACCCCGACGACGATCCGCCCGTCGGTCGCCGACCCGCCGTCCCGGACCACCAGGACGGGGGTGTGCGCCCTGGCCGGGATCTGGAGGGCAGAGGATCCCACGGGCAACCGTCTCTGCTCATGGGAGCCGATGACGATCAGGCCGTCGTCGGCCTCATGCAGCAGCGCCGAGCTCGCCGGTCCGTCCGTCAGCCGCCGCCGGACCGTGATCCCCGGGACCCGGCTTTCGGCGATGCGCGATCCGTGGCGCAGGATGTGCTCGCCCATCCGTTTGATGATGGCGGCTCCCTGGTGGTCGATGTGGCTGATCGGATAGGGCCAGCGCCAGGCATGGCAGACCGTCAGCGGCAGCCGCCTGCGTTCGGCCTCCTCCGCCGCCCAGCGGACGGCGAGTTCGCTCTCCCCCGTGCCGTCGTATCCGACCAGGACCTGTGAGTAGCGGCCCATCGCTGCCTCCTGGATCTCCTGCGTACTGCCATCGCATCTCACCGGAGCAGCGGCCCCCAGAGCCGTTGGTCCTCTTACCCGCGGACTTGCGGCGGGACGACGGGCCACCGCCGGAACGGCTCCGAGCAGGGGACCAAAGGCCCCTTCCTCCGGCTGGTCGGCTCTGTCTCGGAGAAGAGGAAACGCCGAGGGTGGGAAGTACCAGCGATGAGGAGGCGGTGGGCGATGAGCCGGTGGGTGCTGTCCTATGACGGCTACGACCCCGCGGCCGAGGGGGTCAGGGAGGCGCTGTGCACCCTGGGCAACGGGTATTTCGCCACGCGGGGGTCGGCCCCTGAGTCGTCCGCCGACGGCGTCCACTACCCCGGGACGTACATCACCGGATGCTACGACCGGCTGGTCTCGGAGGTCGCCGGGCGGGCGGTGGACAACGAGGATCTGGTCAACACGCCGGACTGGACGGCGCTGACGTTCCGGGTCGCCGAGGGATCGTGGTTCTCGGTGGACGCCGCGGCCGAGGCCGGGCGGCTGTTGTCGTACCGGCAGGAGCTGGACATGAAACGCGGCGTGCTGACCAGGTTCGTCCGCTTCCGTGACGAGGCGGGGCACCGGACCCGGGTCACGCAGCGGCGGCTGGTCTCGATGGACGAACCGCACCTGGCGGCCATGGAGACCATCATCGTCCCGGAGAACTGGAGCGCCCGCCTGCACGTCCGCTGCCCCCTGGACGGACGGGTCGCCAACCGCGGCGTGACCCGGTACCGGGATCTGGAGGGCCGCCATCTGACAGTGGACGGCCTGACCCGGCACGGCGACGACATCCTGTGCCTGCGCACCACGACCAGGACGTCCCGCATCGGTATCGCCACCGCCGTGCGCGTGCGGACCTCACCCGAGGCCGGACGCGTGACTCACACCGAGAACGACCATGGCGTACAGGAGATGTTCCTGGACTGCGTGCAGGGCGTCCCGGTCACGGTCGAGAAGACCGCGGCGATCGCCACCTCCCGGGACCATGCGATCGAGGAGTGCCGGATCGCCGCGGCCCGGTGGGCGCGGCGCGCGGGCCCGTTCGACGACCTGGTGGAACGGCATGTGCTGGCCTGGGACCAGGTGTGGCGGCGCTGCCAGATCAGCGTGGACGTCGAGGACGCCCAGCGGATCCTCAACCTGCACATGTTCCACCTGCTGCAGACCGTGTCCGAGCACACCGTCGACCTGGACGCGGGCGTGCCGGCCCGGGGTCTGCACGGCGAGGCATACCGGGGGCACGTGTTCTGGGACGAGCTGTTCATCCTGCCGTTCCTGAACATGCGGTTCCCGGAGATCGCCCGCGCTCTGCTGATGTACCGGTGGCGGCGCCTGCCCGAGGCCAGGTGGGCCGCCCGCCAGGCCGGGCACCGCGGTGCGATGTACCCCTGGCAGAGCGGCAGCGACGGCCGGGAGGAGACCCAGCGGCTGCACCTCAACCCCCGCTCCGGCCGCTGGCTGCCCGACCACTCGCATCTGCAACGGCACGTCGGGCTGGCCGTCGCCCACAACGTGTGGCGTTTCCACGAGGCCACCGGCGACATCGAGTTCCTCGCCGAGTACGGCGCCGAGATGCTGCTGGAGATCGCCCGTTGCTTCGCCGACCTGGCCGCCTATGACCGGGCCGCCGACCGCTACGAGATCCGCGGCGTCGTGGGGCCCGACGAGTACCACGACGGCTATCCCGACCGCGCCGAACCCGGGCTGGACAACAACGCCTACACCAACGTCATGACAGCCTGGGTGCTGTGCCGCGCCCTGGACGCCCTCGCCCTGCTGCCCGAGGACCGCCGCACCGAGCTGCGCGAACGCCTGGCTCTGACGCGTGAGGAGATCGAACGCTTCGACGACGTCAGCCGCAAGCTCAAGGTGCCCTTCCACGACGATGTGATCAGCCAGTTCGACGGCTACGAACGCCTGGCCGAACTCGACTGGGACCGCTACCGGGCCGTCTATGGCGACATCCGCCGCCTGGACCGCATCCTGGAGGCCGAGAACGACACCGTCAACCGGTACAAGGTCTCCAAGCAGGCCGACGTTCTCATGCTCTTCTACCTGCTGTCCCCCGAGGAGCTCGACACGATCCTCACCCGGCTCGGGCACCGCTGCGACGCCGACCTGATCGACCGGACGATCGGCTACTACCTGCCCCGCACCTGCGACGGGTCCTCGCTCAGCGCCCTGGTCCGCGCCTGGATCCTGGCCCGCGTCGACGGCGAGGACGCCTGGCGGACCTTCCTCGACACCCTGCACGGCGACATCGCCGACAGCCGGCGCGGCACCACCGCCGAAGGGATCCATCTGGGGGCGATGGCGGGCAGCGTCGACCTGGTCCAGCGCTGCTATGCCGGGATCACCACCCGCGGCGACGTCCTGCACCTCGACCCCCGGCTGCCGCCCGCCGTCACTTCGCTGAGCCTGGGCCTGCGCTACCGGGGCCACTGGGGCATCGACCTGACCTGCCGCCACGACCGCCTGCGCGTCCAGCTGCGCCCCGGCGCCGCCTCCCCCGTCCAGATCGCCTACCGCGGCCGAGTCGTCACCATCGAGCCCGGCAGCTTCTGGGAGACGGAGGTCAGGGCCGATCCGGCCGGATCACCGCGACCGGACAGCGCGCGTGGTGCAGCATCGCGTGGCCGACCGACCCCAGGAGCAGGCCGGTGAAGCCGCCCCGGCCCCGGCTTCCGACGACCAGCAGATCGGCGCCTGCGGACGCCTCGGCCAGCGCACGAGCGGCCCGTGCGTGCACGACCTGCCGTACCACCGCGACGTCGGGATGCCGCTGCCGGTGACCCGCCAGGCTCTCGGCCAGCGCGCGCTCCTGCTCGACGGCCAGCAATGCCGGGTCGTACACCAGCGGCTGCATATCACCGGGACCGGTGGAGATCGGGTGCGTGAAGGCCAGCACGGCGCGGACTCCGGCGCCGCGCAACGCCGCCTCCTGGAACGCGAACCTCACGGCGGACCGGCAGCTCGTCGAGCCGTCCACACCCACGACCACTTCGCCCGGGGCCCGGCCGACGGGAGGGCGTACCGCCACGGCCGGACACGGCGCGTACGAGACCACCTGCAACGCGGTCGAGCCGAGCAGAGCGCCCGCGATCCCGCCGACGCCGGTGGAGCCCACGACCACCATGTCCGCATCCTGTGCGGCCTCCAGCAGCACCTTGGCGGGGCCGCCCGGGATCAGGTCGGCCGAGACCTTCACCGCGGGCTCCGCGGCCGTGGCCGCGGCGACGGCCTTGGCGAGCACGGCGCGGCCGTTGTCGTGCAGCCATTCCCGCACCGCACTGACGCGCGGATCCGCCGGGACGTCGAACAGCCAGGGCACGACGGCGTGGACGATGCGCAGCGACGCGTCGTGCAGGCGTGCCTCTCTGGCGGCCCATTCGACGGCGTCAAGGCTGATGCCGGAGCCGTCGACCCCCACGAGTATCTGCTTCATGATCCAACGCTAGACAGGTGGTGCTCGGCTCAAGGCAGGCCTTCGGTCCCGGTTTCGCATGCCGATGGTCACCGTCTGCCGGGCGATCCCCCACCCCTTTCCGGTTCGCTTTCGGTCGCGGAGATCGCCGCCCCGCCGCCGGGCGATGCTGGAGGCGGTCATCCGTGTGCCCGAGGATCGGGCCGGTCGCCGAGGTGGCGTGCGGACGGGCGCCGGTCCCGGCCGGGATCGGCGTCACCGGCAAGGCCGGTCTTGCGGCGGTGCCGCGGTGTCGTCAGCTCGCAGGCGATGGAGTCCGTCCAGGCTCCGATGGCGTCCCAGTCGCGGAAGTCCCCGTACCGCCCGCCGATCGCCCGGACCACCAGCCGCCCCACCGGCGGGTAGTGGTCGGGGGCCACCACTCCCGAGAAGACCCGGTGGTCGCGCGGCGCGAGCGCGTGGCGCGCGTCCGGGATCTGCCGGGGCTCACCGTAGTGTGCCGCCAGCAGCCGTCCTATCGGGCCGGTCAGGCTGTCGCGGAGCCCCACGCTGAACAGCCACAGCGGCCGGCGGGCCAGTATCTGGGCATGCTCGTGCAGGTAGCCCTCGGCCTGCGGCATCCAGTCCATGTGATGGACGGCGCTGCCGACGATCACGGCCGCGTACCCGGTGGGGTCGGCGGCCGGCCCGGCGCGGCGGGCCTGCGCGCGCAGCCCGGCCCGGCGCAGCCGCGCGGCGATGAACCCGGCGATCTCCTCGGTGGAGCCGTGCAGGCTCGCATAGGCCACCATCACGCTTTTGGGAACGTCCATAACTCCACTCTGCGGCCGGTGCCCGTTCACGCCAAGGGCCGAAATCCCCGATAAGGCGTGGGCCAGACGGCGGTCCGGCAGGGCTTCGTCCCTGTCAGGGGGCCGGTACGACCACGGTCGGGCAGTGGGCGTGGTGCAGAACCGCGTGGTTGACCCGGCCCAGGGCCATGCCGATGCGGCCCTGCCTGCGACGGGCTCCCACGACGAGCAGGGCGGCGCTCTGCGAGGCGGTGATCAGCGCGCGGGCGGGCTTGTCCTCGGGGAGTTCGCGGGTGAGGGGCAGGTCCGGATACTTCGCCGTCCAACCGGCCAGCGCCTCCGACAGCTCCATCTCCTCCCCGATCCGCTGCCGCGGCGAGCCGTACCCGGTGTAGACGGCGTGCAGCGCGGTGAGGGGAACGCCACGGCGGTCGGCCTCCGCGAACGCCCAGCCGAGCACGTGGTCGGCCGGATGCTCCTCGTCCACGCCCACGACGATGCGCAAGGACGCTCGCTCCGGGTCGGGAGCGGTCTGCGGGATCACCATGACCGGGCAGGTGGCGTACGCGGCCACGTGCAGGCTCACCGAGCCGAGCAGCAGCCCGTCGAAGCCCCCCGTGCCCCGGCTGCCCACGACGAGCAGCGCCGCGTCCCTGCCGGCCCGGACCAGCGCCTGCCCGGGTTCCTCGGCCAGCAACTCGGTCCGCATGTCCAGGTCCGGGCTCCGTGCCAGGACGGCGGCCGCCGCCTCGTCGAGCCTGCGAGAGCGCTCCGCCCGCAGCCGGGCCAGAGCGGCCTCGGGGAACACCGTCCCGTCGTCGCCCAGGAGCGCCGAGGCGTGGACGAGTCGCAGTGGCACACGGTGGATCTCCGCCTCGGCCGCAGCCCACTTCAGGGCACGCAGGCCGTGGTGCGAGCCGTCCACGCCGACGATGATCGGTTCCTTCATGACGAGTCTCCCTGAGGATCGATCCGGCAGCTCGTCTGCGCCACCGGATGCTTTTCGGTCACGGTATGAACCACGCGCGCCATCCCCCGGGGCCGGAGGTCCTTCGGTGGGCGGGCGAAAGTCCGGACACGCCGAAGACCCCAGAGCACGGTCCGGGGCGTCGGCGTGAGCGGTCACTTGAGGATGGGGAGCCTGCGCACCAGGGGGAGGCGGCCCCACTGCCGGCCGAGGCCGAGGGTGTCGCCGGCGCCGACCAGGGCCAGGCCGACCAGGACGAGTGCGTAGATCAGGTGGTCGTCCATGAAGGGGTTGTTGTCGGGGGGCAGGACCGCGGCCCACATCATGACCATCAGCGCGGCCCCGGCGGTCGCCGCCACGCGCATGCCGATGCCCAGCGCCAGCGCGGTGCCGATCCCGGCCAGGCCGAGCATGAACAGCCAGTCGGCCCACACCGCCCCGGCCAGGCCGTGGTAGAAGCCCTCGAACGGGCCGGCCGGGGTGTTCTTCAGGAATCCCTCGGTGGGGCTGCCGCCCTCGATCCACGCCTTGGCGGCGGGGGTCCCGTGCCCGAGCCCGAAGGTCTTGTCCAGGAACGCCCACACGAACACCCAGGCCAGCGCCAGCCGGGTGATCGCCCAGGTGTAGCGCGCGGCGGGGGTCTCGGTCACCGTCGCCGGAACGGGCAGGGGGAAGCGGGTGCCTGCGCGGTGGTCGTGGTGTGCTCTGCGCTCGGTGACGGCCATCGTGCTCACCTTTTCTCTGGTGGGGGTTCATCTGGATTCAGTGAACCCCGCCGCTCCCCGCCCGCCGCAGAGCCGAGTGGGCCGTCTCCCCGGGTCTTTGGTCCCACGAGCAAGGGACGACCGGACCGTTGCGCGGGCGGCCGCGCTCTTGGCGGTGGCGACGGATGCGGCCACGCCCGCCGGGATCGGGCGGCCGCCCCGTGTCCGGAGCTGTATGGCCGGTGCTGCGGGGAGCTCAGCGGTCGCGGTGGAGCGGCACCCGCCACACCAGCGTGGTGCCGCCTTCGGGGCGGTCACGGGTGAGGAAGCTGCCGCCGAGGCGTTCGGCGCGGTCGGCCATGTTGCGCAGGCCGCTGCGCCGCCCTTCTTCGGGGATGCCGACGCCGTTGTCGTCGACGCGCAGCACGAGATCGTCGCCGACGTCGACGGCCACGCTGACCTGGCCGGCCCGGGCGTGGCGGGCCACGTTGGACAGTGCTTCGCGGGCCACGGCGACCAGCTGGTCGGCCAGGTCGTCGTCCACCTCGGTGTCCAGCAGGCCGTCCAGCCGCACCGAGGGGGCGAAGCCCAGCTGCTCGGCGGCGGCGTCGACGACGGCGTGCAGGCGGCTGCGCAGGCCCTCCTCCTCGGGTCCGGTCTGGAGGGCGAAGATGGTGGAGCGGATCTGCCGGATGGTGTCGTCCAGATCGTCGATCGCACGGCGGACCCGCTGCGACACGTCCGGGTGCTCGATCAGCTTGGCCGCGCTCATCAGCGTCATCGCGGTGGCGAACAGCCGCTGGATGACGGTGTCGTGCAGGTCCTTGGCGATCCGGTCGCGGTCCTCCAGCAGCGCCAGGCGCTCGGCGTCGCGGCGGCGTTCGGCCAGTTCCAGCGCCACCGTCACCGGGCCGGCGAACGCCTCCAGCAGCCGCAGGGTGTCGTTGCCGAACGCCGCGCCGCCGGGCGTGCCCGCCACCGCGATGACGCCCCGCACCTCGCCGCCCTCGCCGAGCGGGACCATCAGCACCGGGCCCACCGGAAGGCCGGGCATCACCTCGGCCGTGCCGGGATGCCCGTCGGCCAGGACCTGCGACTCGCCGGTGTCGCAGACGGCGGCGGCCACCCCCTGGTCCAGCGGGACGCGCAGCCCGTGCAGCCGGTCGGCGTCCGGCCCGGCGGCGGCCCGGACCACCAGCCGGGAGGCCGTCCGGTCGAGCAGCGACACCGTGGCCAGGTGCGCGTCGCAGATCTGGCGGGCCCGTTCGGCCACCAGGCCGATGACCTCGCCCTGGTCGCGGCCCGACAGCAGCGCCGTGGTGACCTCGCCGGAGGCCGCCAGCCACCGCTCGCGACGCCGCCCCTCCTCGTACAGCCGGGCGTTCTCGATCGCCACGCCGGCGGCGGTGGCCAGCGCGGTGACGACGATCTCGTCCTCTTCGTCGAAGTCGCCGCCGCCGGCCTTCTCGGTCAGGTAGAGGTTGCCGAACACCTCCTCGCGGACCCGGACCGGCACGCCCAGGAACCGCCGCATCGGCGGATGCCCCGCCGGGAAGCCGTGGGAGTCGGGGTGCTCGGTCAGGTCGTGCAGCCGCAGCGGCCGGGGGTCCTTGATCAGCAGGCCGAGGATGCCGTGGCCGTGCGGCCAGTGCCCGATCGCCTCAATCTCCTCCTGGGACACCCCGACCGTGACGAACCGGACGAGGTGTTCCCCCTCCTCGCCGATCACGCCGAGCGCGCCGTACCGGGCGTCGACCAGTGTGGTGGCGGCCTTGATGATCCGGTGCAGCACCGTCTCCAGATCCAGGTCGCCGCCGATGGAGACCACCGCCTCCAGCAGCGCGTGCACCCGGTCCCGGGTCGCCACCACGGTCTGCAACCGGGCCTGCAACTCCGTCAGCAGGTCGTCCAGCCGCAGCTGCGGCAGGATCAGCCTCGCCCGGTCCTCGTCCGGTCCATGATCAGCGGACACGGCAGCCAGTCTAGGTCGAAGCGGGACCTTGGTCCCAGGGCCGCCCGACGTTCGGCCTCCTCCCGGAGGGGTACCAGCAGATACCGTCGTCGCGTCAGCGCCGCCGACACGGGAGGACCACCGCCATGACCACGCCGCCCCCTGTGTCGGGCCGTCCGATCCGGGTGTTCCTGATGGACGACCACGAGGTCGTGCGCCGGGGCGTGGCCGCCCTGCTGTCGGCCGAGGACGACATCGAGATCGTCGGCGAGGCCGGTTCCGCCGACCAGGCGCTGGCCCGCATCCCCGCGGCCCGGCCGGACGTGGCGGTGCTGGACGTGCGGCTGCCGGACGGGGACGGGGTGAGCGTCTGCCGGGAGATCCGGTCCCGGATGCCCGAGGTGGCCTGCCTGATGCTGACCTCCTTCGAGGACGAGGACGCGCTCTTCGACGCCGTGATGGCGGGCGCTTCGGGGTACGTGCTCAAGCAGATCCACGGCTCGGACCTGGTCGGCGCCGTCCGCACCGTCGCCGCCGGAGGATCCCTCCTCGACCCGGTCAGCACCGCGAAGATGCTCCAGCGGGTACGCGAGCGCGCCACCCGCAAGGACCCGCTCGCGGCGCTGACCGACCAGGAACGCCAGATCCTGGAGCTGATCGGCGAGGGCCTGACCAACCGGCAGATCGGCGAGCGCATGTTCCTGGCCGAGAAGACGGTCAAGAACTACGTCTCCAACCTGTTCGCCAAGCTCGACATGCGCCGCCGCACCCAGGCCGCCGCCCTGGCCGCCCAGCTCAAGGCCTCCCGATCCGGAAGCCGGCGGGACACCGACGGCTGACCCGGGGATCCGCCGACGGCCGTCGGAGTCCGGGACTTTGGACCCTGGGGACGCCCGCCGCGCCCCGGCGAGACTGAGGGGCATGCCGTTCGACACCGGGGGCCTGGAGATCCTCGAGCACACCGAGTGCCTGTCCCTGCTCGCCCGGGCGCCGCTGGGCCGGATCGTGTTCACCGACCGCGCCCTGCCGGCCGTTCTGCCCGTGAACTTCGCCCTCGACGGCGAGGATGTGATCATCCGTACCGGTGCGGGATCCAAGCTGGCGGCCGCCGCCCGCAACGCCATCGTCGCGTTCGAGGCCGACGACTACGACCCCGCCACCCGCACCGGCTGGTCGGTCGTCCTGGTCGGCACGGCCCGGGTCGTGACGAACCCCGCCGAGCTGGCCAGGCTGCGGACCCTGCCACTGGAACCCTGGGCGCCCGGCCCCCACGACGACTTCATCCGCATCCGCGCCGGCCTGCTCCCCGGCCGCCGCATCCGGCACGGCGCCCCGGCCTCCTGAATCCGCACCCCTCAGGCGGAACGAGGCGGAGGCGTCCCGCTCCCCGCGGGGTGCCCGTCCGAACCCGCCGCACCCGGGCTCTCGTCCGCGCGAGCCGCCCCTCCGCCGGGCCGCGCGGACCGGCGGAGGGGCGTAAGTCCATCGCACGAAGGGACCTGTCATCGCCAACGGACGCCGCTCTGAGGACATTCGTCCCTGCTCACGCCCACGGGCCAGGACCGATCCTGGACTCATGAGCACCGACGGGAACAGGCTGCAGGCCCTCGAACGCCGCGAATGCCTCGATCTGATGGGCACCGTGCCCATCGGGCGCGTGGTCTTCACCGACCACGCGCTACCGGCGGTCCGGCCGGTCGCCTTCGTCCTGGACGGCGAGGACGTCGTCATCCGGACCGCCCCCGGATCCGAACTCGCCACCGCGCTGCGCGGCGCCGTCGTCGCCTTCGAGACCGACGACTTCGACCCGGCCTTCGCGACCGGCTGGTCCGTCACCGTCGTCGGGCAGGCCCGTGTCGTACGCGACCCCGGCGAACTCCGCCGCCTGGCGGAACTGCCCCTTCAGCCCTGGCCGCCCGGTCCGCACCCGCACTACATCCGCATCAGCACACAGCGGATCTCCGGCCGCCGTCTGCGTCCCGCCGCGGCCGGGACCGGAACTGCGGCCGGGCGGTGCCCGCGATGAACGGTCCTGAGACCAGGCGGATCCCGCGCAAGCCTTACGTCAGAGAGCTTCTCCGGCTCCAGGCCGAACTGGTGAAGATGCAGGAATGGGTACGCGTCGAGGGCGCCCGCCTCGTCGTGGTGTTCGAAGGGCGTGACGCGGCCGGCAAGGGCGGCGCGATCAAGCGGATCATCGAGTACCTCAACCCCCGGCTCACACGGATCGCGGCATTGCCCGTTCCCACCGAGCGGGAGCGCACCCAGTGGTATTTCCAGCGGTACGTCGAACACCTGCCCGCCGCCGGCGAGATCGTGCTGTTCGACCGCTCCTGGTACAACCGGGCCGGCGTCGAGCGCGTCATGGGCTTTTGCACCGAACAGGAGTACCGGCGTTTCCTCCACCAGTGCCCCACGTTCGAACGGCTTCTCGTGGAGGACGGGATCCTGCTGCGCAAGTACTGGTTCTCCGTCAGTGACCGCGAGCAGGAGCGCCGCTTCCGCGCACGGCTCGACGATCCCCTGCGCCGCTGGAAGCTGTCCCCGATGGATCTGGAATCGCTCAGCCGCTGGGAGGACTACTCCCTCGCCAAGGACGACATGTTCGTCCACACCGACATCCCCGAAGCCCCCTGGTACGTGGTGGAGGCCGACGACAAACGCCGCGCCCGGATCAACATGATCGCCCATCTGCTCTCCACCGTCCCCTACCAGGATGTGGAGCCACCCGAACTGGAGCTTCCCGCCCGTCCCCCGTCCAAGGGCTATCGCAGGCCGTCGCGCGACACCCAGACCCACGTTCCCGACCATGCCGCCGGCCTCACTTCCGGTGACCCATTGTGACCCCGGTCCGATCTGGGCGGCCGGAACGGAACGTACGGCCGAAAGCCCCTACCCCGACATCCGCCAGTGGACGCGGCGATCTGCAATCTGCGGATCGCCGTCGCCTGCGCGGGGCGGCCGACGTCCGGCTGCTGTCCACGCCAGGCGACCGGCGCCACGTCACCACCGTGCACGTCGGCGGGCTTTGCCAGGCCGACCTCGATGAACAGGGGGTGCGCTGTCATCGGACGGCGGCGCTCCAACCGTCATCCGTCGCTCCGTCCGCGAGAGCCGATCAAGCGGCGGCGCCAACGTTGCAATCCTTCGCCACCTCGCGCGAGCACTGCATCACAGCGCCGTTCACCGGATTCCAAGCCGCTCACGCCCCGCCGTTGGCGCAAGGGCAGCCGTCCTCCAACAGTCGGTTGAAACGAACACTTCCGCCACCGGCACCAGTCGGGCAGCACAACCACCAGACATGATCATGTCCTGCGGAGGGCACAGAGACGGAGACGGTTGGTGTAGCCTGGTGGTGAACACAATCCGCTTATCGGCTTCTCGCTCGCGAGTGAGCTGGGTCTTCGCAGGTCAGCACAGCGCTCAGGCGGTGTGACCTGAAAAGCGGAAGGTCGGCGGTTCGACCCCGCCCCTGCCCACCCCAATCCCACCAACACCCTCTGACCAGCAGAAGTGTGGTCGAGGGTACTTTGGTTTCCAGCTCTGGAATGCCGTCAGGCGGATGCACGACGCTCGAACACCTTCCGCCTATAAGCTTCCGTACCCATGGTGCCGCCTCGCAGGTCGGAACGGTTCCACATGCATGCAGCACCTTGAGCGTGGCCGGGACGACATCGGCGAACTCACGGCGCAGCGGCGCCTCGCCCCAACCCGACGGCAACAGCGCTGCGCCAATCCCGGCGAACGACTCCAGCAACGCCACGGCCAGTTCCACCGGACGTCCCAGCAGGCCGGTGTTTTTCACCGCCATCAGCCGGGCTCCGCTCACCTGCACCAGACGAGCGGCCATCGTCCATGCCACCACCGTGTTCAGCCCCGGGCAGTTCCGCACTCGACGCGGTCCTGAAGACCTGACCCCCGATCTTCGGGTCGATCTGATCACCGGTGTCCAGGAGCGCCACCAGTCCTCGGACGTCGGCCAGCGTGAGGCGACCCCTCTGGGTGAGCCTGCGGCCCGTGCCCACCCAGCCGACAAGCGCCCGCACCTGCCCGATCAACTGAGACTCGGCCGCGCCCGTCTCGATCTCCCGCACTTCGCTTTCCAGGGGTCGTCCCCGTGATATCGCCGACCACCCTGTTCCCCGCGGGATACCCGGTGCCTCGCCGCACCTCGGGGTATCCGCTGTCCTTCCACCGTATCGACGGGGCACATGATCCACCCATGCCGCAGATCCTGGGCCGACGCGAACCGGGCGGCCTTGCTTCAGAGCCCTGCTTGGTCGAAGCGTCTGAGCAGACTGGGCTTGCGTTGATGCCGTTCCCGCAGAGCCCGCAGGCGCCCGGCGAAGTCCTCACCGCGGTCCTGTCGGCGAGCGAGCGCCCGCAGGTCGGTGAGGACGGCGACGGCCCGGTCGTAGTCACGGGGCCTGGTGGTGGCGATCAGCTCGTCCACCTGCCGCCAGGCGTCCTCCTGACGGCCGGCCAGGTCGTCCAGGCGCTTTTCATGGGCGGCCGCCGCCTTCGCCTCCTGGCGGGCCCATTCCCGTTCCAGCCGCTCGGCTTCCGCCCGCTCTCGTGCTGCGGTGAGCTCGCCGGCCGCCTTCCACAACTCGCCCGCCGTACGCGCCCCGGCCTCGGCGGCTCCTTCGTCGTGCGGCCGTTCGGCACGGAACCGACGTTGCAAGATCCTCTGAACCCGGGTGCCCTCGCCACTGGCGACCTGGGCCAGTAGCCGGTCCTTGTCCGTGTGCGGCAGCCCCTTGACCCACTCGGCCAACTCGTCCCGTTCCGGCATGCCAGACGTGCCGCCCACGCTGGCCCGCGCGGCCACCGAGAGCAAGTCCCGATCGATCCGCAGGAAGTCGGCGACGGCGCGCAACGGCGCGCTGAGCATCCGCAGATTCGGCGGCACCAGCGGCTCCAACTCGTCATCGTCGATCTCGTCCGCCTGCACCGCCAGCAGCCAGCCGAGATACAGCAGCCGCAGATCCCCCGCCGCCAGCTCCGCACGCACCGGGACGATGGAGGCCAGCCGTCCCTCGGGCTCCTCCCAGTAGTCGTCAGGGTCCTGGTCGGAGTACAGGCTCACGATCACGTCATCCCCGGACGTCCACACCGACGCGGCATCGGTGTGGCAGTACCGCTCGGCGACGGTCAGATCGATCAGGTCACGCGGAACGCGGAACATCAGCTGCCGGGTGCCCCAGTCGGCCAGATACAGGAACGCGTCGAAGTAGCGCTCCATCATGGCCCGGGGATCACCCCGGAAGTCTCCCCAGTGATACTCGTTGACGAAGCTCGTCGCCGTGATCCGCGCCCGGGTCGACAACACCCGCAACTCGGAACGCTCCCGCTCGCCCAACGGCCGGTCGACCGCGCAGAACTCGTAGTACTGGTACTCGCTCAAACCGCACAGACTCCGCTCGCGAAACCCGAAGGCCAGAGCGCCTACCCGGGTCCCTTCGGACCCATCATGCCGAACCGGCCACGAAAAGAGGACGCGATACCCGCCGCCGAAATCACCGTTGCCTCACCAGTCATGTGGCGCACGACCCACAACCCTTCGGCAGTCACGCCCTCCCGTCCGTGTGGTCGTAGGCGGAGAGCAGCTCCTCGATGAGGGCCGTAAGCGAGCCGGCGATCGTGGCTGGATCCTCGAGGACGCCGACGGCCTGAACGGCCAGGGTCGCCAGGGGACCGTCCGGGTCGGTTCCGTGATCGCGGAGTGACTGGATGGCCTGGTGGGTCGTCTCCCGTGAAAGCGGGTGTACGGCGAGTTCCGCGAGGCGCCGGGCAAGTGGTTCCGGGTCGGTGGCCTGCAGCAGGCGCAACACGTCGAGTCCGTCCTTGGCCTGAAGCCGCGCCTGACTGCGTCGTTCCTCCACTTTGATCACCTTGGCGATCAGGAGCGCTGCGGGACCTGCGACCCGTATGGCGAAAGTGCGCTCGTCGGTGTCTTCGAGGGCGGACAGTTCTCGTTCTTCGAAGTCCACCAGTGCCGCTTCGAGTCCCGTGGTCCGGCGGGCCACGCGGTTGCCATGGCGCGGCAGGCGTGCGCCACGTCGTCCGCCCGAGCCGCTCAACGCCTCGGGCACCATCAAGTCGACCGCCACACCATGGGCGCCTACCCATGATCCGGGATTGGAGCCGGGGAGGAAGCCGGCCGTGCGCAAGGCGTCTTCGAGAAGGGGTTCGTCGCGGAGGCGGTCAGGTGCCAAAGCGATGTCCGCGTCCGTGGTGGTCGGGGCGACTGCGAGGTCGGCGTCTCCGGTGTGCAGGTACACGGCTTGAGCGCCCACCAGGACGATGGCTTCGCGGTGTGCGCCCAACGCATCGAGCGCGTCGAGCAGAACACGCCGGGCGAGCACGTACTCCTGCGATGGCCCGCCTTGGCTCACAGGGCCCACTCCTTGTCCTTGATCGCTAGGAAGTCGAGAAGCTGCCGGCCTTCTTCTGGAGAGCGGCCTGGGCCAGTGAGCAGGTCGACGACCGTCTGGCCGGGGCTGACATAGCGCACCTGCTCACGCTCGACGGACTCTCGGTAGACGACCCGATCGAAAGGTTCGACGAGCAGCACGTTGGCTCCGCGCTCGGCCGGGCGCAGTCTCAGATCCCGCCGTGCATCCACGGCGTCATCGACGAAGATCGTGAGCAGTGTGAGCGGCGCGACCGCGGTGGCGTCCGCAGGCAGGTGAGCGCGCAGTGCCGCCGCACCGGTCACCGCATACGGCTGGCGGAAGGTCGTGAGGTCTCGGAGGAGCCGGTCGACGCCCCGAGGTGCCAGCATCGGCACCGCGTTGTTGGCCGTCATCAGCCCGTAATCCTGCGCCCACCGGTATGCGAGTGATCGCTTGTGCACCGTGACCACCGTGCCCTCACGGTCTCTTTCGATCAGGTTCTCGCGGACCAGAAGGTCGAGAACTCGTGAGCTCGTCGCGGCACCGACCTGTGACCTTGACGCCAGTGTCCGCACCCCGATGGGGACATGGTCGTCGAGCAGGAACCGGACGACCCGCCCCGCGCCCGGGCCTCGCAGGGAGCGCAGCCGCCGGTCCTTCGCGCTGGTGTAGGGATTCCTGTCGGCCCCTCTCCGCTCCACGAAGAGAGCGGGCCGATCCAGCTGCACACGGAGGTTGCCGGTGGCGTCGTACCAGCCCGTGTGAGCGTCTGCGAGCAGATCCCTGGTCCGCGGCGACAGGTAGGGGGCAACCACCATCCGTCCCTGACCACCGCCTTCTCCCTTGCCGTCGACCTGCTCATACCGTTCGAGCTGGTGGAGGGTCGCCGGCACATCACGAGGTTCGATGTTCGCCTTGGCCTCGACAAGGATCCGGCCGCGGCTCCCGTCCGGCCCTCGGAGCTCCAGCACCAGATCAGCTCCTTGATCGCCAAGGGCTGCGGGTCCGCGCAACACCTCCAACTCCCACCCGTGCGGAAGAACTGAACGGAGCTCCTGCGCTACCGCATGCAGGAGCTCTGTTCCGCGTGGAGGCTCGTTCCGCAGCACGCGGAACAGCCTACTATGCGGAACGCCAGGCTCTCCGCCCTATCTGAGCATCGTCTCCGCTGCTCCATCTGCGAGAGCAGCCCAAGCGGCGCCGACACAGCACCCACCAGCTACTGAAGCCCAAGGGCCCGCTACGGTTCTTCGGCGAGAACCTCTGTCAGCAAGTCGAAGCGCAGGGCTTCCTGGGGAATTCGTCGCCCTGTGACGAGCAGTCTGATCGCCGTACCGCGCATCGAGTCCGGTAGCCATCCAGCCAGCCTGCACGCCTCGGGCTCGGTCATCTTCGGGCCGCTGCGCGAAGGCTGCTCGGCGAGCAGCTCCCACAGGCGAACGGCAGGTCCGGACGGCACACCGGTGCTTGCGGTGATATCGCAGGCGGCGACGGCGATGGCGAGGCCCGCGGGATCAAGGTCCCCGAGATAGTCGAGGCGGGTCACGGTGAAGGGAAGGTCTCTGATCGACTTCAACGGTGCGGTGTTGCGGCCCTGAACCCAGGCGACCGCGATCCAGCGTGGTGTCGTCTGGTGGCGCAGGACGCGCAGGAGTGAGCGGAAGGTCGCGTGGTTCTCCACGCACACCACAGGGCCGGGATCGCCGATGCTCGACACTGCTGGCTCCCAGGTGAGGGGCGTGGCCAGCCGTTCGCATCGGAGAAGTTCAAAGGTCAGCCTGCCCGGGCCCCAGAGCATGGCCCCGCCCCTTGGTGGAGAGGAGTCGAAGGCCTTCTCATCTCCGATGAGTTCGTAGGCCCGTTCGGCCGCGGCGACAATGGGCGTCTTTCCACCATCGGTGCGCCGCAGCCAGTCATTCACCGCGATGAGGAGCCGCCGTTGTACGGGGGACAGCTTCAACGTGGCCGCCCATGCAGCCAGTTCCGGGCGCAGCGGTACGCCGATGGTGGCGAGTCCGTTCGACCGGGCCACCTGCGGCAGCACGATCGCCTTCGGCAGGATCGTCGCTCCGTGCCGGACGGTGGTGCGCGTCACCGACCAGTGCCCCTGCTCGTCTCCACGCCGCAGGGTGTCTTTCACCAGTTCTGGAACCATCGCGGGGTCGGTGTTGGGAACGAGGTTCCTGATCGCCCTCGCCACTTCCTGCACACTGCGCCGCCCTCCTCGGCCATCGGGGTCGAGGGCCTTGACGAGCGCATTCAGGTCCACGGCGCTCATTCGCCGAGCACCGCGTTCACGTCGCGTTGGATGAGCGTCAGGTCGACCAGCTCGCGGGTTCCGCCGTCAACGATCATCACCTTCTCGCCGGACGAGGGGCGGGAGCGCCGGGAGAGGGTGATCGTGCGGTCGAACATCGACAGCGCCCCCTTGTCCTTGGGGGCGGCGGTGAACAACAGCTGGAGACCGAGCTGGTCGGCCACCCGCCGCATGGTGCGCACGAACTGGTCGGCCGACGCCTGCCCGAACGGGTTGTCCAGCCACAGCCATCCCGTCGAGGTGGCGTCGCCGTAGGCCCGGACCCGGGTCATCGTCGCATACAGCAGCACCCCTGCGGTGACCCGCTGCCCGCCGGAGAAGTTCTTCAGCTCGCTGACGTCGACCCGGTCGAGCGACAGGTCGGTGTGCGGCTTGAGGATCCGCACCCGGAAGGGCGCGTCCACAAGCGCTCGCGTCGCCGCGAACAGCAGCGCCTGCGCGTCCGTCCTCCCCGCCCCGGGAGTCAGCAGATCATGAACGACGCGGCTGACCCGGTCGACGGCCACCGAGTCGTCATCGGGCACGCGTTCATGGTCGATCACCACGAACCGCTGCCGGGACCAGTCGCCGAGCCCTTCGGGAAGGCGCGACTGGTTCTGATAGGCGCGCAGCCGTTGGATGGCCGTCGCCGCCTGCACGTGCAGCATCATCGCGCAGGTCCGTACATTCTCATCATGTCGCTCCAGGTCGTCGCGCAGCGAGAGCACACGCTGTTCGAGCTGCTCCGCGACGCCCTCCGCCTCGGCGGCGATGCGCTCGTCGGCACGGAGACGAAGGATCAGCTCGGCGAGATGGGCATCGGCCTTCTCCTCGACCCGCCGGGCATGCGCACCGTTGGCCTGCGCGCGGACCGCGCTCACCGAGCCCTGCAGCTCACGCTCCGCCTCGGTGAGATCGTCGCTCGCCTGCCGCAGGCGCCGCGTCACCTCACCCGCGCGTTCGACCAGGCCATTGACGTTCTCGGCAGGGCGCCCGGTGAGGTGGGCGTCGGCCAGGTGGCGCAGGGCTTGAACGGCTGCTTTCACCAGCCCCATGTCACCATCTGCTCGCCGGACGACATCCTGCGCCCTGTTGGCGAGCTCTTCCTCCCTGCGCTGGGTGATCAGCAGTCCTCCGGCGAGCTCGTCGAGCTCGTTCGCCGCTCGGAGGGCGTCGTCCGGTTCTACGACCTGACTCGCCGACGGGTATCCCTCCACGTCCGGGGATGATTTATCGGAGCTTCGATCGTCGGCTTCACGTTGGAAAGCTCTCGCTGCCGCGGCGGCCTCGGCCTGCGCCCTTGCGTACCTCTCTCGAGCTTCCGCCTCGGCTTCGGCAGCGGTCTGGATGGACTGGTTCAGCGCCACCGGGTGGCGAGCACCGTCGCTGTCGGCGAACTCCTCGGCAAGCGCCCGCGCATCGGGGTCGAAGTTGAGGTCGGCCTCCAGATCAGCCAGTCTGCTCCGCGTTCGCTCAACCTCCTTTCGGACGTCTGGGTCTGTGGCCGCATGAGCCAGCGCATCCTCGATACTGCGCAACTGTGCACGAATGACCCCCTCCTCGCTGTCCGGCACAGGCCCATCTCGTTCTGGAGAGAGCTTGGCCTTGCGCAGGGCCTCGGCGGCGTCAGCCTCTTTTCTCCGAAGATCCTTGGCAAGCTCGGTGAGCGTCCGGAGGAGTTCTTCCTTCTGTTGCTTGGCCTCGTCCAGCCGGGTCAACTCGATCTTGGCATCGGCAAGGGCCCTGCGCAGGTCGGGCAGTTCAGAATGGGCTGCGGCCAGCACTCTGGCCGCAGAGATGACAGGAGCGAGCAGCCGGCGCTTGTCGCTTACCGTGTCGAGGGTTTGCTGGGCGCTATCGCGCTCCTCTTCAAGCCCTGTCTTACGGAGGATCAGCCCGTCCAACCGCGTTGCGGCCTCCTCCTGGTCCTTCTCGGCTTCCCGGACCCGACGCCAAGCTCCCTCGATCGCTTGGTCGATCTCCTTGCGCGGGTCGTCGGGGAAGTCCGCCCAGAATTGGCGGAGTGTCGCCAGCATGTTCTGTGCGTCGGTGGCCTGGCCAGAGGCGGTGTCGAGCCGCTGCGTCGCCTCGGCCAGCACTGCTCTCGCCTGCTCCACCATCACAGCCGCCGCGTCCCGGTCGAAGGCGCCCGCAGGCGGCAGCAGGACTCTCGCGCGGGTTCCATCGCCCTCGCTGTTCGACGGGCCATCGGTGCGGGCGGCTTGTTCATCGACGACCGCCCCGATCCAGACCGCGACATCGGCGCCGGCATCTTCCATAGAGCTCATGGCCTGCTCTGCGGCCCGGTCGAGCATGTCCGGGTGGGCCACCACCACTCCGGAGGCGATGTCCGGTCGGGCCCGTGCGAACAACTCGGCGGCCTCCGCGGTCATCGTGTCCGCGAGCCAGCGCCAGCCGGACCAGGCGGGAACCTCTGCGTCCTGACACCGCCGGACGATCTGCTCGACCAGCGCCGACGGAGGCAGCAGCCCGTCGGCGCCCACGCTGTCCAAGGTGCGCCGCGCGGCGGCGATCGCCTCTCGTGCTTCGGCGGCCTCCGCGTTGGCCCGGGCGGCTCGGTCGACAAAGGCGTCGGTGATGTGCGGACGGACCGCCCATACGTCGGTGGCCGGGTCGCCGATGACGTCCAGGAATCGATCGTCCCTTACGATCGCGTCAACGCGCCGGGCCAGCTCGTTCCGCCGCCGCTCGGCCGCCCTGGCATCGACCAGCGCGTCTTTCGCTCGCCTGTCGGCTGACTCGATCACCTCGCGCTCGGCTGTGATCAGTTGCTCGACGTTCTTCAGTGTCGCTGTGATGGCGTCCCGGTCGGCACGCGTCCTCGCCATGCGCTCGGCGAGTGTGGCGTCGAAGACCGCCGGGTCGGCTCCCTCGGGGAGCACGTTCGCGGCGACGGCCCCGGCGATCGTCTGCTCGGAGTCCGCGATCTGCTCGTGGACTCGTTCTTGTTGCGTCAGCGCGGTGGCGCGTGCGGCAACAGTCTTCCGGATGCGTTGCTCGACACCGCTGAGTTCCTCATGCTCTTGAGAGAGTCTCCGCTCGAACTCGGCGGCTTTCTCAGCCGCCTGATCGCGTCGATGGGTGAGCAGCCTGGCGAGATCTCGGCGATGTCTGGCCTCGGCTTCTCGCAATTCGGCGGTCTCCATCTCAGCCGAGTGGATCAACTCATTGAGCCCGGCAAGGCGTGCGGCACACTCCCTGGCTCCGACCACTTTGGTGACGAGTTGCCAGGCGGCCAACCTGCGCACGGTCTCATCCCGCGCGCGTTTCCGCTCGTCTGCAACCGCGGCCGCCGCCTGGGCGCGCAGCTCTGCCGCGCGTACCTGCATGCGAAGACGATGCGCCTGGGCACGCCGTAGCGTCGCCGTCACATCGCGACGTCGCTTGTCATGCTCGGCATGATGCCGCCGGGCCTCCTCCTGCTCGGTGGTGAGCCTGGCGATGGTCGCGTCGGCCTCGGCGACAATGGCGGCCCCGTCTGCTCGGGCGGCTGCCAGGGTTCGATGGCGGCCTTCCACCTGCTCGTGCTGAACGGCCATGTTCAGCAGAGGCTCGAGGAGCCGTTCCCAGAAGGCGAGCTCCTCCGTCCAGCGCGGTCGTGCGGCCGCGTTGGCCCGCAGGGCCTCGATCCCGCGCGCGATCTGTTCGACGGTGGCCGCAGGTGTGATCGCGCCGACGAGCCAGCGCACGAAGTCGTCGGAGTCGGTGAACCGCATGACCCTGTCGACACCGCCTTCGGAGGCGTTCATCATCGCCTGAAAGCGCACCTGTCCGAGGTCGATGCCGGCGGCCGTCAGCCACTCCTGCCACCTGGTCTGATGATCGGAGGGCCCATACGAAGGCAGGACTCCGCCCTCGGGAAGCACCTCGCGCAGAGCCACGATGAATTGGGGGCTCGTCGCCCACCGGCCGACCGGGGTGCGGAACGGCAGGTGGTCGATCGTCGGGCCATTCCCATCGGTCACCCAGCCGTAGAAGTTCCGCTCCAGCTTCGAGGGATTGTCCAGGTCCTGAGTGCCGCCGTCCAGCCAGTGGGCCACCATTCCTGTGACGACACGCTGAAGCTCGCCGTTCACCCGGCGGGTCGCCTGTTCGACGACGTGACAGACGTCGCCGGAACCCACGAGCTTGGCCAACGAGCGATCAGAGTCTCCGCGGATGAAATCACGAGGATGCGGTTGATAGAGCGCGAACCGCAGTGCCGTGATCGTCGATTTACCCGTCCCGTTGTCCGCCCACAGAGCGGCGTGGCCGGTCGGCTCGAAAGGATCGGACCAGTCGATGGTCAGACCTTCCATGCGCGACTCCGGATAGCCGGCCCCCGCCAGGTACGTCCGTTCCAGCCGCCACCCGCTCTGCATCACATATCCTCCGTCCCCGCCGCATCTGCAGGAGGTCGATGACGCACGAGCGTCTGCCAGACGAGCGGGCCACCACTCGCCGCCACATGAGCGCGGAACCGATCGGTGGATCGCCAGACCTTCAGGTCAGGCCGTGGCGGCGGTACGGTCCTGTCCTCTACCAGCAGACCCGACTCCGCCAGCATGACCAGGACGTCCTCGCACATACGCACGGTGCAGTCGCGTTTGAGGACCCCCGTCGGGGTGGTCGCCACCTGCTTGCGGTTGTGCACGTACTCTCGCCATGCCTCACCCAGTCGCTCGTCAAGTTCGGTTTCTCCGGCTTCGACGGCGGTGCCGTGCTCGCGGATGAGCCGGTCCACATCGATCGCCGTGACACGGCGGGTGCCCGGTTCCCGGACGGCACGGGCGTTCGGGTAACACCACGCCGCCACTGCGCCGAGCGCGACCCCGTAGACCTGACGATCGGCGACGCCTCGGATGCGCAGCCACCGGCCAGTGTCGGAGACGGCCAGCGGCGAGTCGGCCTCCGCCGTCAGCACGAGCCCGCTGGAGCGGTCGGCGGTCAGCACCCGGACGCCCAGCCCTTCGGCGAAGGCGTCGAAGGCGGACCGCAGATCCGGATCGGTGTGGTAGCGGTCGATCAGCATCCGATACGTGTCATGGCGGATCGGCGACGCCGAAGAGTCCAGCGCGTACCGCAACAGGAAGCCCACGTCGCGCGCGTCATCGCGGAAGGTCATGGCGATCACCTCTCCGGTGCACGAGCAGGTCGGGCAGATCCAGGTCGGGCAGGGACCTGCGGGTTCCGTCGTCCACCGCCCACCAGTCGTCACCGTCCCGGGGCCTGCCGTCGGGCCGCCACAGCATCATCGCTTCCAAGGCGAGCAGCAGCCTCAGCCGCAGCCGTGCGACCTCGGGCGAACCGGCCAGCGCCGCCAAGCCGCCGACCAGTTCAGAATCGGGGTGTGAGAACAAGGCGTCCACGTCGGCCATCAGCTCCGACAGCCGAGCCTTGGTCCCAGGGGTGACTTTTCGAGACCTGATCACATAGGCGGTGTCATGGAAACGCTCGGGGAATTGCTCATACAGCCCGTCCACTCCCGCGAGCGGCTCATCGCATATCGGCGCTCCCAGTTCCTCCACCACCGGCCTGCGCGGCGCAACGAACCGATCGGCCAAGCCAGCAACATCGAGCAACCGGCCCGCCAGTGGTGGTGACAAGTCGGCGCCCGGCGGCAGGGGAGCATCGCTGAGCACCGCAGACAGCACATCCCGAGTCGGGTCGACCGCACTGATCGGAAGGGCGGTGAACGCCTGGGCCGCCTGGGCGTTCCGCCAGCGTGGAGCCGCACCGATCACATCCGTCTGAAGCTCGGCCAGGGTCCTGACAGCCTCCCCCAGCCGAGACGTCGCCATGCTGAGCTGCCGCACGGCCGCTGGATCCTGCTCCTCGGAGGCGTCCGCCCGCAGCATCTCCAGATGACGCAGGAAGGAGCCGTCGATGCGTATCCGGCGCTCCAGATGAGCGGTCGCGGCCGCCAATTCAGGACGCAGGACGCTGACGTAGTCGACCCTGGTCACATCCCGCTCGGCCTCGCCCAGCATGCGCCGTACGTTCGCCGCGTAGGTGCGCGACAAGGTCACCGCGTCCTCCGCCGACTGGATCGCCGCGTCGAGACGCCCGCTCTCCGCCTGGGCGCGCATGACGGCGATCACCGCCTCATGCTCGTCCTCCAACGACCGGTTGGTGGCGATGAGCAGCAGCGCCACCGCGGTGTTGTCGACGTTGACCTGCAGCGACTCCCCATCCGCGGCGAGCGTTTCATACAGCACACGAACCTGCTGGGTGCGGGTCTTCCAGCCGTCGGCGGGATCGGCGTACTCGACGGCGAAGTACGGTGACGACTCATCGTGACGCAGCAGGTGATCCAGAACGTGCGCGGCGACGTGCCGGTGCTCTTCAACGGGGCGGTCCGGCGCCATGGCCCCCGCCGCCCGTGTCATCTCGGCCAGGACCACCGTGCGCGGTGTCCCGAGATTGCCGTCCAACCCCGACGAAACAGCGACCGCGTCCACAGTCAACTGGACCAGCGCGATCAGGTCGTAGGCCGCCCAGTCGACCCCGGACGGATTCCGAGCCCGGTACAGATGAAGATCGAAGATGGGGGACAGGTGAGCAAGCGCACGACGCCGCCTGGTGGCGGTGCGCATCAGCGACGGCGCACCCGTCCCGTCGCTCACCGCGCCGCCCCCGGCAAGGGAGGCCTGTGATCACACTTCACCACAAGTCAGACGGTACGCCGCCCCTCCGACATTTCGCTGTGAATTGCACAATCTTATAACGCTCAGGACAAGCCCATGGTCGTGACCAACCAGGTTGAACGCGCAGGGTCCGGCGGATCGTGATCTTGTTGGCTGCTGTCGTATGGGCGGATAGGTGATGTCGGCCCACACCTGCCGAGCTGACACCCGAGCCGTCCCAGATGTCGGGACTGCGTCAGATTCGGCGGACGGGTGACAACCTGATCTTGATGGTGCCGCCGCACCCATGCGCAGGCAGTTACACGAATCCCGGCGCCGCTGCCCGGCCTGCGGCCTTGGATGGGCGTGGTGTCTTTCCGCCGTATCCGGCCGCATCCCCGGTGGGGTCCACAATGATCGGCATGTGCGTTGCCGGTTGGAGGGTGCGGCCCAGAGCTTGGATCAGGGCAGCGGATCGTAGTTCAGGGAGAAGCTGCGTCTGATCCACGCTTGGACTGCCTCACGGTCGCTCCGGTCGGGCCGCTCGGGGCCCTCCGCCGCCTCCCGCCGCCGGGCGGCCCACGCCGAACGGTCATGGGCCTCGGTCAGGCGGCCCCCACGAAGATCAACTCATGCAGGTCGGCGTACTTCCAACCCGCTTGGAAACCCATATGGACGTAGAACCCGCTGTCGAAGTCACGTCCGATCAGCAGCCCGCCGGTGAACGGGACGGGGACGTCCAACCCGCTGTACTTCGGATTCGGATCAACGTAATCCGCGGACCCCGCGGATCCGTCGGGGAGGAGGTCGTGGACTTCCTCGGGATCCTCGGGCTCGTCGGGGAGGACGCCGAAGACCTCCGGCCGTTCGTCGTCCAGGCCCAGCCGCAGCCCGGTCAGTTTCAGTGCGCCGTCCACGATCGCGTATTCGGCCAGATACCCGCGCCAGCAAGCCGTCGAGATGGGCCGGACCCGGAGCCCGAGGGCGGTGGGATCGAAGAGGCCCGTGCCGTTGGCGCCGGCCAGAGCGTATGACTTGCCCTGGTAGGTCACTTCGTCGGGGATCTGCCCGGTCACGTCCTCAGCCTAACCAGGTTGAACGCGCCGGGCCTGGTCGTCACCAGGGTTCGATGGTCAGGCCGGTCTCGGTCAGGCAGCCGCCGCCCGCCTCCGTCCGTTCATGCCCCACCACCCTCACCACAAAACTGCATCTTTGAATGGAAAGGCCAATCCCGGTCATAACTGCCAACACAGGGTTACTGGAAGCACACAGGCTCTCCCGTCTGATGCCGAGCTGGCAGCCGTCCCTGGCTTCGACTCACACTGCGCTGGGTACAGGGATGGGGACGGCTCGTGTAACCTGGTGGTGAACACAATCCGCTTATCGGCTTCTCGCTCGTGGGTGAGCTGGGTCTTCGCAGGTCAGCACAGCGCTCAGGCGGTGTGACCTGAAAAGCGGAAGGTCGGCGGTTCGACCCCGCCCCTGCCCACCCCAATCCATCAGCTTGAAAACAGCGTCCGACCTGCGTGTATGCGGTCGGGCGCTGTCGTTGTGCTGTCCGGCTGTCACCGGGACGCGGCGGCTGGCCGTGCGGAATACGTGCTGAAGTCCGTCGATGCCAGTAGCGCAGGCCGAGCAGTTCGCCCCGCCGCAGAGCGAGGCAGAGCGCCAGAACGTAGGGAACGTGCAGCCGTTCGCACAGACAGCAGGTCCCGCCCTTGAGCGCACAGCAACGCGGGGCCTCATGGGAGGCGTCCCGGCCGTACCGGCGGCACTGGCGCCTCTCCCGTATACGGGTGATGGCCAGCCGCACGTCACGAGCGGTGAGCCTGCCGAGATGCTTCTTGCCCGGTTCCGGGATTAGATGGCGGCGAACCGCGCCTTGGCTGCGCTGCCACTATGATTGCGCGATGCTGCTCGCAGTGCGCTGGACTCGGCTGCTGATGGTGGTATCGGCGGCCGGCTTTACATGCGCGGCCTACGCAATCCGCGCCACGATGGACGGGCCCATCGAACAGTACTCGGGCGCCGCCTTGTCCGCGGCCATCGTCTACACGATAGTGATCTTCATATGGCCGCCGATCTCCCCACTGCCCGCCGGCAGCGCCGCGATCACATACTGCTGGTTCATCGAGTTCGCGCAGCTCACCCCCATACCCTCGGCACTCTCCCAACGCAGCTGGCTCGCGCGCCAGTTGCTGGGCGCCCAGTTCGACCTCATTGATGTCGCCTGGTACCCCGTCGGCGTCATCCCATTAGTCGCCGCGCACTGGTTCCTCCGCGCCCGCGCACGTTCCCGAACAGAACCGACGCCCGCCCTCACGCCATGATCCTGGAACAGCCCTGGGGGTACCCCCGTGCCGGTGGGTGCGTCCGGGGCGTGCTGAACGGTGCGGTCTGATCAGCGTGGGCCGGTGACCAGAAGGCGCCGTGCCGAATATTGGCCGAACCTCAGGCTTTACGTGTCGAAGCAGCAGGTCACAGGGGCGCTTAGCCCTTGGATCGTCGAACCGTTGGGCCGTATCGACCCGCGCGGTCGTCGGCTGAGGCCAAGATGCTGACGCGCCCCTTCCGGTGCTCGGTTTAACAGCCTGATCCGTTCGGCGGCCGTGAACGCTCCATGGCGAGTATCGCGAGCTGCTGGAATTCGCGGGATTCATCCTCACCGGCAGCCATGCGCGAGCTCGTCGGGGAAGTGTCCCGGTCGGATCCTCGAGGCGGTCGGGTTCACGGCGTCGGCGGCCGTGCGATCGTCCACGGTCACTGCAGAGGACGGCACCTCACCTGGCCGAGTGGGGCCGGGCGAGATGAGCGGGCTCAGCCTTGCTGCTGCGGGGCGGTCTGGCTGGGCCCTGCCCCCTGGGGCCTGGCCGGACGGCTGCCGCTGGGCGGCAGCGCGCTCAGCGCCCCCGGTCTCCCGGCAGGCCTGGGCGCATATGCGGCAGTGTTCGTGCATTTCGGCGTGCTCGGCGCAGGAGTCGCCGCAGGTCTTGGTGGCCTGGGCGGAGGTCTGCACCATCGCGTGGTGAGCGGGACGTCATAGCCGGTGTGCCGCGACAGTACGTCGCCTGCTTGTCAGGGGGTGACGATGGGGAAGGCGGGGTCGGGGTTGTCCAGGACTCCCATCAGGCGGTGCAGGGCCGACGTGTCGCCCTCGGTGGTGACGTCCTGGGTGCCCTTGCCGGTGAGCATCCCGAGCAGTTGCGGCTGGGTGAGGGTCACGGTCAGGTTCGCGCCGGTTCCATCGCCGGGGGCTTTGCGGTGGGTGAGGGCGCCGTGGGTGAGCGTGGTGCGGTAGCGGTCACCGGTGTCGGTGAAGGACCAGTCGATGGTGAGGTGCTCGTTCCATGCTTTGGGTCCGTTGACGCGGATCGCCAGGGAGTCGAAGAGCTGTTCCGTGGTGAGGCCGGCGGTCATGCCCTCGGAGATACCGAACGGGGTGGCGGTGACGCCCTGGCGTAGTTCCATCGCGCCGGTGAGGTAGAAGTTGCGCCAGGTGCCGCATTCGGCGCCCTCGCCGAGGCGCTGGTAGACCTCGGCCAGGGAGGTCTTGGCGTCGGCGTTGTCGGGGTCGGCGAAGACGACGTGGTTGAGCAGCGTGGCGGCGAACCGCAGGTCGCCCTGGGCGGTGTAGTCGCGGGCCAGGGCCAGGACCTTGGACGCGCCGCCCATGCAGTCGAGGTAGCGGCGGGACTCCTCGACCGGCGGGTGCCGCCACAGGTGGGCGGGGTTGCCGTCGAACCAGCCCATGTACCGCTGGTAGACGGCCTTGACGTTGTGGGAGACCGACCCGTAGTAGCCGCGCGCGTGCCAGGCCCGTTCCAGCGCGGGCGGCAGTTCGATCTGCTCGGCGATCTCGATGCCGGTCATCCCCTGGTTGAGCATGCGGAGCGTCTGGTCGTGCAGGTAGGCGTACAGATCGCGCTGCTCGGCCAGGAACCCGACGATGGCCTCGCGCCCCCAGGTCGGCCAGTGGTGGGAGGCGAACGCCACATCCGTGTCGTCGGCGAACAGTGCGATCGCCTCATCGAGGTAGCGGGACCACACGCGGGCGTCGCGGACCAGGGCGCCGCGCAGGGTGAGGAGGTTGTGCAGGTTGTGGGTGGCGTTCTCGGCCAGGCACAGCGCCCGGTGGCCGGGGAAGTGGAAGTTCATCTCCGCCGGCGCCTCGGTGCCGGGGGTGATCTGGAAGACGATCCGCACCCCGTCGATGACCTCCTCCTGCCCGGTGCGGGTGATGTCGCGGGTGGGCGGGATCAGGGAGACGGTCCCGGTCGAGGCGGTCTGGCCGAGTCCGGTGCCGACCATTCCCTGCGGGTTCCTGGGGAGGGTGGCGCCGGTGTGGTAGACCCCGCGCCGTGCCATCGCGGTCCCGGCGTAGACGTTCTCGGCGACGGCGTGCTCGGTGAACCCCTCCGGCGCCAGGATCGGGATGCCGTCGGGACCGCCCTCCGGCAGGACGCCCTCGGCTCCGCCGAAGTGGTCGATGTGGGAATGGGTGTAGATCAGGCCGGTGACGGGGCGGTCGCCGCGGTGCTCGCGGTACAGGGCGAGCGCGGCGGCGGCCGTCTCGTTCGACACCAGCGGGTCGATCACGATGACCCCGCGCTCACCTTCGACCAGCGTCATGTTCGACAGATCGAGCCCGCGGACCTGGTAGACGCCCTCGGTCACCTCGTACAGCCCCTGCTTGGCGCACAGCTGTGACTGCCGCCACAGCGACGGGTGCACCGACGCAGGGCATTCGCCGTCCAGGAAGGAGAAGACGTCGCCGTCCCAGACAACCTGCCCCTGGGCGTTCGTGACGATCCCGGGGGTGCGGGAGGCGATGCGACCACGGTCGGCGTTCTCAAAATCGGTCCGGTCACCGAAGGGCAGATCAGTCATCTCCGGGCGATTGCCGCGTCCAGGGCAGGAGAAAAGCGGGCGCTGGTCAAATCCTCACCCCGATCCGGCGCCGCCGACCCGCCCGGCGTCGATGCGCCGCCCGTTGGTCGTCTCGACCACGATGGGGACGCCGTCGGGGACCTGACCGTCAAGACGATCGAGCAGGCGCTCGACCGGCGGGGGGTTCCCCGGAACGCGGACGTGGATGTACATCGTCCTGGACGCGGTGTCCACATTCGTGACATAGGCGCCCTGGACGCCGGCAAGCCACTGCCCGGCCGCGTCCTTGGCCCGGCCGGTCCAGGTGTCCAGCAGCAGCGTGAGCGCGGTGTTGGCCGCCAGCGGCACGAACACGACGGTGAACAGCAGAGCCATGGCGAGGTATGTCCTGCGGACGGGCCGGCCGGCCGTTCCGGCGGCCTCCGCGCCGTAGCCGAGGGCGGCGAAGACCACCATGCCCCCGAAGACCAGCGCGAACAGATTGGACAGGAACAGCACCAGCGCGCCCAGCGCCAGCCACCCCGCCCCATCTCCCAGGCACACCCCGGCCACCACCAGGGGCGGCACCAGGGAGATGGCGATCGCCACCCCGGGCAGCACGGCGGCGACGTCCCGGCGGGCCTGCGCCACGGCCCCGGCCAGACCCGTGGCGACGGCGGCGACCAGATCCAGCAGGCCCGGCGACGTCCGCCCCGCGATCTGGCCGTTGGACAGCAGGTCGTAGTCGCCGGGGAGCACCGCCGAGAACACCATCCCGACCGCGACCACCAGCAGGCAGGCCAGGACCACGACCCCGACCGCCCCGGTCCGGCGGTGCCGTACCGAACCCAACGCGATGCCCATGATCGGCGTGGACAACGGCGCGATGATCATCGCGCCGATCACCGTGGCCGTCGAGTCCGTGAGCACCCCGCAGGCCACGATGACCGACGACAGGACCAGCATCGTCCAGAACGCCGACCGCTTGGCCCGCACGTCCCCATGCGACGGATCCAGATCCCGCGCCAGCTCCTCCACCGAGCGACGCTGCGCCGCCGGCAGAACACGATCACGAACCCCGCTGAACATGCCCCGACCGTCACGGCCGGCGCAGACCCGGCAGGACGGGACACGGCGCACACGGTCAAGTCCTGCCCGAACCACCCCCGGCCGTTGACCGGTGCCCCGCCGGGCCGGCCGCCCTCGGCGGCCAACGCCGTCGACCCGCTCCGAGAGGCAGGCCCGTGGAACGCCCTGGGCCGGTGGGTCAGGGGGTGTTGCCCGGCAGGGGGTCCAGGAGGGTGTGGACCAGGAAGTCGACGGAGCGGCGGAGGCGGGTGGGGAGGTCGGCCACGGTTGCGCGGCCCAGGCCGACGCGGACCAGGTCCATGTACATGGTGGAGTAGATGGCGTGGGCGGCCTCGGCCAGGTCGACGTCGGGGCGTACGGGATGGGTCTCGGCGTACCTGGTGAGGATCTGCAGGATGGCCTCTTCGAGGTCCGCCACGTAGGCGGCGGCGAGCTCGCGGTGGGGGCCCGTTCCGAAGAGCGTTTCACGCTGGTAGACGATGGCGTTCTCCGGGTGGCCCAGGCTGGCCTGTGCCAGCGGCGCCAGCAGGGCGAGGATGGCGTCGGTGGGGGTGGCGCCGCCGTCGGCGAGTTCCATCCCCCGGGCGGCGCCCAGGCGCAGGCGCTCGTTGATCACCATCACGAGCAGTTCGGCCTTCGAGTCGGCGTAGCGGAACAGCGTGCCCGCCCCGATGTCGGCGGCCTCGGCGATCTCGGAGGTGGTGACGGCCTGGTAGCCGCGCTCGGCGAACAGCGCCGTGGCCGCCTCGATGATGCGGCGGCGGGTGTCCTCCTTCTTGCGCTCCCGGCGGCCCGGCGGCCTGCCGCCCGTGGCGGATTCCGCCTGCCCCGTCCGTTTCGTCGCCGATGCCGATGACATGTGACCTCCTCCGGCGGGCCGGCTCCACGGTGAGCAGGCTCTCACTCCCGACCCGTTCCCATAAAAGCGGACTGCGCTCATTATTGAGTCTAGTCCGCAGAAGTGAGGCCGCGGACGGCCGCCGGGCGTTCGGCGCACCGGCGGGGCGCCGGCGTGCCGAGAGCGGGGATCCGGATGTCCGTGGCCAGTTCACCGAGCCTGGGCGAGGAGAGCGTGCACAACAGCGACGAGGACCCACCCACGGAACCCGAGGCCGAAGAGCCGCCCCCGGAAGAGGCCGCGGCCGAGGAGGACCTCCCGCCGCGCGGGGCCGGGGTGGAGGCGCGGGGGCTCTCGTTGCGCGGGCCCAGGGGCTGGGTGTACCGCGACGTGACGTTCGAGGTGCCGCCGGGCGAGGTGGCGGCACTGGTCGGCGACGCCGGATCCGGGCGCACCTCGCTGCTGCTCACCCTGGGCGGCCGCATGCGGCCGACCGGGGGGACCGCCGTGGTCGGCGGTCGGCGGCTGCCCGGGGAGCTGCGCGCGGTGCAGCGGATCGCCGCGCTCGGACTGGTGGCCGGGGTGACCGAACCGGATCCCGCCCTCACCGTCGCCGAGCACGTCAGCGAGGCCATCGACCTGCGCGAAGGACTGCTGGGCAGGCTGCGGGGCCGAAGGCGGCGGATCGCGGCGGCGCTGGACCGGGTCGGGCTGGAGGTCGATCCGCGGATGCGGGCACAGGACCTGCTGCCCGACGAGGCCCGGTTGCTGGGGGTCGCGCTGGCGCTGATCGGCGACCCGGGCCTGGTGCTGCTGGACGACCTGGACGACGGGCTGCCCGTCGACGCGCAGCAGGCGCTCTGGCGGCGGTTGCGGGAGATCGCGGACACCGGGATCACGATCGTGGCCGCCTGTCACGACGCCACCGCCGCGCAGGGACTCGCCGAGATCGTACGCATCGAGCACCCCCGGACCATGGAAGGAGCGCGCACGTGAGGGTTCCGGCCGTCTCGGTGGCCGCCCTGGAGCTGCGCCGGTTGCGGCGCGCACGGCTGACCAGGATCGCCGTCATCGCGCTGGTGCTGCTGCCGCTGCTGTACGCGGGGCTGTACCTGTGGTCGTTCTGGGATCCGTACGGCCGGCTCAGGCATGTGCCGGTGGCGCTGGTCATGGAGGACGAGCCCGCCAAGGCCGGCGGGCGGACCGTCCACGCCGGCGCCGACCTGGCCGACGAGCTCAAGCGACGCCGGGTCTTCGACTGGCACACCGTCGATGCGGCGCAGGCCCGCAGGGGCGTCCGGGACGGGCGCTACTACATGGCCCTGATCATCCCGCGCGACTTCAGCGCCCGGATCGCGGCGCCGTCGGACGCGCACGCCCGGCTCGACCCGGCGGTGCTGCGCCTGCAGCTCGACGACGCCAACAACTACGTGGTCGGCACGCTGGCCGAGGCCGCGTTCGAGGAGATCAGCGCGGCGGCCGGGGAGCAGGCGATCGGCCGTTACCTCGACCAGATCTTCATCTCGTTCGGGCGGATCCACGGCGAGCTGGAGGAGGCGGCCGGCGGGGCGGGCAGGCTGCGCGGCGGCCTCGGCGAGGCCCACTCGGGCGCCCGCCGGCTCACCACCGGGCTGGACACCCTGCACGACGGCACCCGGCGGCTCGCCGCGGGCAGCCGGCAGGCCGCGGCGGGCATGCAGCGGCTCACCACGGCGGTGGACCAGGCCGCCGACCGGTACGTTCCGCTGCTGCGGGAGAACGCGCCGCGACTGCGTTCGGCGGCGCTGCTGGTGGCCGAGGGCGCCGACGCGGTGGCCCGGGGCGCCGACGAGCTGCCGCGCACGGCCCGCCAGGCGCTGCGGGAGGCGGAGGCCGCCGAAGCGGAGCTGAAACGTCACCTCGACGCCCACCCGGAGATCCCGCCGTCCGTGCGGCAGGAGCTTCTGGGGGCGGCTCACCAGGTGGTGCAGGCCGCCCGGCAACTGAACGACTACGTGCAGGCGCACGCCGCCGACCTGCGCGAGATCGCCGCCGACGCCCGTACGGTGGCCGCGCTCGCCCGCGAGGTCGCCGACGCGGTACCCGGGCTGACCGACCGGATCGACCAGGCCCGCCGGGACATCGACCGGCTCAACGCCGGGGTCGGGCAGCTCGCCACCGGAGCCGCCCGGATCGACCAGGGCACCGGGCAGGCGCTGTCGGGGGCGTCCCGGCTGACCGAGGGCGTGGGCACCCTCACCGGCGGCGCCGGGAGGCTGGCCGAGGGGCTGCGGGAGGGGGCCGGTCAGGTCCCCTCCTACGGTGAACGCGAGCGGGCCGACCGCAGCGACATGATGAGCGATCCGGTGCGGCTGGCCGCCACGAAGCACAACGCCGTGCCCAACTACGGGACCGGGTTCGCGCCCTTCTTCGTCCCGCTGTCGCTGTGGGTGGGCGCGATGGTGATCTACATGGTGCTGCGGCCGCTGAACCCGCGGGCGCTGGCGAGCACCGCGTCGGCCCGGCGGGTGGCGCTGGCGGGCTGGCTGCCCGCGGCGCTGCTGGCGATGGCGCAGGCGGGCGCGGTGATCGCGGTGCTGCGGCTGTCGCTGGGGCTCCAGGCGGCGAACCGGGCCGGTCTGCTGGCCTTCCTCGCGCTGACCGCGGCCGTCTTCGTCGCGGTGGTGCAGTGGGTGAACGCCCGGTTCGGGCCGGTGGGGCGGGTCGTCGCGCTGGCGCTGCTGATGCTCCAGCTCACGTCGGCCGCGGGCACCTACCCGATCGAGACCAGCCCCCGGTTCTTCCAGGTGATCCAGCCGTTGCTGCCGATGTCGTGGGCGGTGCGGGCGCTGCGCCACCTGATCAGCGGGGGGAGCATGACGCCGGTCTGGGAGGCGTCCGCGGTGCTGGCGGCGTTCGGTGTCGGCGCGCTGGTGCTCACCGCGCTGGCCGCCCGGGGCAACCGCGTGTGGACGATCAAACGCCTGCACCCCGTCCTGAAGCTGTGACCTGGCAAGGCCCCGCCATCGGGGCGGGACCGCCGGTGAGGCGGCGATCTTCTGGAGGTCCCGGTGCCGGCCCGGACCCCGGGCCGGTGAGCTCATCGGCCGTGCGCCGACCACGATATGTACGGACGTACATAGCATATGTACACTTGTACGCATGATGCCCGACTCGGACGGTCGCTCGATGCGCGAGCGGATGCTCGCCGGTGACCCGTACATCGCCGACGACCCGGAGCTGGCCGAGCTCGGCCTGCGGGCCATGGACCTGATGGAGGCGTTCAACGCGACGCCGGCCCGTGATCCGCGGGAACGGCGCCGGCTGCTCACCGAGTTGCTCGGAGCGATCGGCGAGGGCACGGAGATCCGCCCGCCGCTGCGGGTGGACTACGGCGGCCACCTCCGCATCGGCGCCCGGTCGTTCGCCAACTTCGGTCTCGTCGCCCTGGACGTCGCGCCGATCACCATCGGCGACGACGTGCAGATCGGCCCGAACGTCCAGCTGCTCACCCCGACGCACCCGGTGGACCCGGAGCCCCGCCGGGCGAAGTGGGAGGCCGCCGAACCGATCACCATCGGCGACAACGTCTGGCTGGGCGGCGGGGCGATCGTCCTGGCCGGGGTCACGATCGGGGAGAACACCGTCGTCGGCGCCGGCGCGGTGGTCACCCGCGATCTGCCGGCGAACGTCGTCGCGGTGGGCAGTCCCGCCCGGGTGATCCGCACGATCGAGCCGGGCGGGGCGGGCACGGCGTGAGCGGCCCCGCCACTCCGCGGCCGCCCGTCCCGCGGCGGCCTCGCCGGCACGACCCCCGGCGGCGGGACCGGCTGATCGACGCCGCGCTCACCGTCATCGCCGAACGCGGCGTGGCCGGGACGACGCACCGGGAGATCGCCCGCGTCGCGGACGTGCCGCTGGGCTCGATGACCTACCACTTCTCCTCCCTGGAGGAGGTCCTCATCGAGGCGTTCACCCGGCACGCCGACTCGGTGGCCCGCATCTTCGACGAACGGCTGGAGGCCGCCCGGGACCGGGAGGCGGCGATCGAGGCCGTCATCACGCTGGTGTCGGACGACCTGCTCGGCTCGCGGCACGACCTCGTCCTGACCGTGGAGCTGTACGTGGCCGCGGCGCGCAACCCGGCCCTGCGGGCCGTCACACAGGCCTGGATGCAGCGCAGCCGCCGGGCGCTGGAACGCCACTTCGACGCCACCACCGCCCGGGAACTCGACGCGCTCATCGAAGGGCTCGTGCTGCACAGCGCCCTGTCGACCGACCCGATGACGCCCGGGCAGATCCGCCACGCCATCCACCGGTACCTGCGCTGACACCCCCTGCCCGTCACCACGCGATCGGAATCGCCGATGTCCGCCGCCACCGTGCCCGCCATGCCCGCCGTGCCCGCCGCGCCCACGCGGCAGGCGCGCATGGCCCGCGCCGCCGTCGCCGCGCTGTTCCTCACCAACGGCGCCGTGTTCTTCAACGTCGTACCGCGCTACCCGCAGATCAAGGCCGACCTCGGCCTGAGCAACGCCGTCCTCGGCACCGCACTGGCCGGGTATCCGATCGGTGCGCTGCTGGCCGGGCTGCTGGCCGGCGCCGCCATCCGCCGGTTCCGCTCCGCGCGCGTGGCGGCGTTCGGGATCGTCGTGACCACCGTCGCGACGCTGGTCATCCCGGTCGCGCCGAACTGGGTCGCGTTGGGCGGCGCGCTGTTCGTCGTGGGCGCTCTCGACTCGGTCGTCGACGTCGCGCAGAACGCCCACGGCCTGCGGGTGCAGCGTCTCTACGGACGCTCCATCGTCAATTCGCTGCACGGCGTGTGGAGCATCGGCGCGGTCCTGGGCGGTCTGATGGGCTCGGCCGCCGTCGGCCTCCGCCTCCCCCTCTCGGTCCACCTGAGCATCTCCGCGGTGCTGTTCAGCGGCATCGCCCTCGTCGCCTACCGGTTCCTGCTGCCCGGGCCCGAGGACGCCGAACGTCTCGCCGAAGCCCAGGATCTCGCCGCCGCCGACGGCCACCCGGCCGCCCCGCCGGCCCGTCACGGCGGGCGGCGCTCGTTCACCGGCCCCGCCGTGCGGATGCTCGCCGTGCCGTCGATCGCGACCGCGCTGGCCGGCTTCGCCCTCGCCGGGCTCGGCGTCGCCACCCTCGTCCCCGCCGCCATGCACACCGCCGACGAACTGCCCGGGCTTCCCGACGGCACCGGCCTGACCATCGTCAGCTGGCTCCTGCGCGGAGGACTCCTGCTGTCCCCGCCCCTCGTCGGATTCGTCGCCGACCTCACCAGCCTGCGCGTCGGCCTGCTCTCCGTCGTCCTGGCCGGCGCCATCACCGTCGTCCTCGCCCGCGTCCTGGTCAACCGCGCCCCCACCTGAGCCGTTCGTAGGCTGGGCGGGTGGTGGATGTCGATCATGTTCGGTTGGGTCGGGTCGCCGGCAAGCTGGCGGCGGTGCGTGCCATGCCGGTGCCGCCGGAGGCGTTCGGCGTGGAGGGGCATGGGTTCGAGCTGGGGCCGCCGTTGCCGGAGGCGGTGGTGGCCGAGTTCGAGGAGCGGCATGAGGTGGTGCTTCCGGCGGCGTATCGGTTGTTCGTCACCGAGCTGGGTGATGGTGGTGCCGGGCCGGGTTATGGGTTGTGCCGCCTGGACACCGCGTGCTGTGCGGGTCGCCGGTCGGGGCATCTGGCTTTGCCGAGCCCGTATGTGCCCGGGCCGCGGTATCTGGGTGACTGGGAGCTGCGGTATGAGGATCCGCCGGGGCCGGATCGGGTCTTCCTGCGGGGGACGTTGGAGGTCGCCGGTCACGGGTGTTCCCTGGTCACCCGGTTGGTGGTGACGGGGCCGGCGCGAGGGCGGTTGTTCAACCTGGACTATGAGGGGCCGGTCGGCCCGTACGTGGTCGAGGACGCCGATTTTCTGGCCTGGTATGAGCGGTGGCTGGATGAGGTGCTCGCCGGGTACGACGTCGGCTGGTTCGGTGAGCGCCTTCCCTTGGAGGAGCCCGAGCTGATCGCCGTGCTCGCCGGTGACCCGTCGCCGCAGCGGCGGGCCCGTGCCGGGGAGTCGCTGCTGCGGCTGCCGGTCCTGAGTGATGACGCCTGGGCTGCACTGGTCGGCGCGATGGCCACCGACGTGGACCCCACCGTGCGCGCGGTGGTGTGGGATCTGCTGAGGTGGCAACGACACCGGCACCGGGACCGGCGCCGGCCGGCCGACGCCGAGACGATCGCCGGCGACATCGCCCAGCACGCCAGGTCGTGCACCCCACCAGATCTCGAGGCCCTCAGCATCCTGCGCGATCTGACTTTTGCCGACGTGCTGGCGGAACTGGCGTGCCACGATCTGGAACGGCGCCGCCGGGCGGCCTACCGGCTGGCCTGGGAATCCTGGGCGTTCCGGCGGGAGGACCTTCAGCCGGGCCTGCTCGGCGATGTGGCCGCCGGCCTGTTGGGTGATGCGGACCCGCTGCTTCGTTCGCACGGCGTCGCCGTGGTCCGCTGGTTCGACCTCACCCACCTGCATCCCCTGCTGCGCCGACTGCAGAAAACCGAGACCGACCCCTGGGTCCAGCACCACCTCCACTGGTGCCTCGACTGGCGACCGACCCGCACCCGGGACGACTCACCGACCACAGCAGAGGGATACAGCGAACACCCCCCGTTCTGACGCCCACCCCCCGGACGCCGGACCGGCGAGCAGACAGGCGACGCGCACGACCCACACCCGGACCTGCCGCCATCCGGTTAGCGGCGCAATGCGCATCGACCGGGGCCTGAGGGCAACCCGTCACCGGCCACACCGACTGCGACCAGGCTGTAATCAGCGACCCCGAAACCACGGCCGAAGCAGACTCAATGGTCGTCCGTTGAGCTATGGGACTGGAAGCCGGGTAGATGCTGACCAAAGCTGTCTCATCCGAACCTCTGACCTTGATCTCATTCTTGGTCCTGGATAACTGGACATGCGCAGGCAGGGTGGAGAGAAAAGACATCACGGTGGGAGAACTTCCTGGTCTTATCCAGGTGGTCATGAGCAGCCTTGGGAGGCTTCTCCTTCCCACAGCCGAGCGGACGGGCCACGGGCAGCCGGCCAAGTGACGGCGACCGGCCACCACCACGAGTGCACGTCGGGCACCGCCCGACCTTGGTCAACGGGGCGGCCACAGAGTCGTTGTCACTTCTGAAAGCGGACGGTCGGTGGTTCGAACCCGTCCCTGCCCACCCTTCACGAGCAGCTGAAACGCCCCGAACCGAATGGATCGGGGCGTTTTGACGGTAATCGGTGGCTGAGGCCGGGTCTGCCGTGGGTCAGCGGGCAGGCGGCCTGTACGGTGTTCGGGCTTCGCCGGATTCGGCTCTTTGGAATGAAGGTCGTTCTTACGGGGTGTCCACGGGCCGATGCCGCTAGTCCGTGATCACCTCTCGCATCTCGTCAGGGCCGTATGCCGACGCCCATGTGATGCGCAGGTTCCCCAACGACTCCAGCGAGAGCATGAACGCCGCAAGGGTCTTGTCCTCCGGCGCTTCCGCGACGCTGACGATGTCGTAGGGGCCGCCGGGAGTCCAGAAGATCTCCTTGATCTCCACGCCGCGCTGGTCGGCGAGCTTCTTCGTCTGCTCGTACCGATCCAGCGTCTCCCGGTAGTTCCGCACTCCCTGGTCCGTCCACTTCATGAACGCGACACCCGTAGACATGGGAACCTCCCTCGGACGCGCCGCGCTCCCCCGCGCGCGGCTGTCCCTACCAGCCTAGGCAGAGCCCCCAGCAGGCGAGACCCCGGCCACCGGGTGAACCCGCCCCTGCACACCGCTCGGTGGCCGAGCCTCACCGGTCCAACGCGAACGCCGGGCCGGTTGAACGCGAGAGCGCTCACCGGCCCGCTCGGCGACCTGGGGTGCCGGGCCTGCTCCGTTCTGGAACGGTCCGCCGTAAGGGGGTGGCGGGCCGTTCCCGGGCGGCCCCTGGGGGTGTGTTTGGAAGAGCGCCGGATACGCGGGGCCTGCGGGCGCCTCCCAACGCCCGCGGGCCTGCCGGGGCTTTCGTGGTGTCGGGGCGGCGTGTCAGCCTGGAGCATGATCAATGTGCGGCGGGTGTGGCTGATCCGGCACGGGCAGAGCGAGTCGAACGCGGGGCTGCCGACGAACGGGCCGGGTGCGGCCCCGCTCACGGCGCTCGGGCGGGAGCAGGCGGCGCGGATGGCCGCGACCTTCACCGCGCCGCCCGATCTGATCGTCAGCTCGCCGTTCGTCCGCGCGCGGCAGACCGCCGAGGCGACCGCCGAACGGTTTCCCCGGGTGCCCTACGAGGAGTGGCCCGTCGAGGAGTTCACCTACCTGGGCAGGCTGCACGGGCCGCAGACCACCGGGGAGCAGCGGCGGCCCTTCGCCGAGGCATACTGGGCACGCGCCGACCCCGGCTATGTCAACGGCGGCGACGGCGAGTCCTTCAAGGCGCTCATCACCCGCGTGCGCGCCTTCCTGGACCGGCTCGCCGACCGTCCCGAGGAGGGCCTGATCGCGGTGTTCACGCACGGCATCTTCATGAAGGCCGTGATCTGGTCGCTGTTCACCGGGGTCACCGACCCCGATGCCGCGGCGATGCGCGGCTTCCGCCGGTTCAACGGCGCGTGCGACATCCCCAACTGCGCCGTCACCGAACTATGGCGCCCGAACGGACCGTACGGCTTCCGCGTCGTCGGCGGCGGAACGACGCACCTGGCGGAAGTCTCCACCACCCAGGGAACGGCCTCATCGGCGGCCCTGGACTAGAAGGCAGGCCATCGGTGTCCGTCGACCCGCGTCAGGAGGGCGTGGGCGGTCACATCTTCGCGTCGCGTTCCGTCAGAGCTGTGAACGACACGATCGGCCGGCGCGGTGAGCGCCGGCGACCTCGCGGAGGAAACGTGACCATGCAAGCGCGGATGAAGAACCCCGCCTACGTGCTGCCGAACGGGATGAAGGGGATCGGCGGCCTCTTCAAGGCGGTCGGCGAGGGCGGCCTGTCCCCCGTGATGCAGGAGATCGTCGGGCTGCGGGCCAGCCAGATCAACGGGTGCGGCGCCTGCGTGCACGCCCATGTGCAGAACCTGCGGAAGGCCGGGGAGTCCGACGAGCGGGTGGCGACGGTGGCGGCGTGGCGGGAGGCGCCGTTCTTCACCGACGCCGAACGAGCGGCGCTGGAGTTGACCGAGGCGGTCACGCGGCTGGCCGACCGGTCCGGGGACGCGGTGCCCGACGCGCTGTGGGACGACGTCGCCGACCACTTCGACGAAAGGCAGATCGCGGCGCTCCTCCTGCTGATCGGCGTGACCAACCTGTTCAACCGGATCAACGCCGCCATCAAGGAACCCGCGGGCACCTCCTGGAGCTGAGTCCCCTCGCCGAGCCCGAGGAGCCATCCCATGGCCGTCGCCCGCCGGGGACCGGCGCACGCACGCCAGGGTCGGTGCCGGACCCCCGACGACACCGGCCGGGAGTCCGGCCCGGCGGTCATCACCGCCATCGCCCACGACGTGCTCGTCACATCGGCCGGCTCTGGTCCGTCAGGGCCATGACGGATCCGACGAGGAGATGTGACCGACGATGAACGAGCGCGAGTTCCTGGCCGACCGGTTCGAGGCGCACCGCGGCCACCTGAAGGCGGTGGCGTACCGGATGCTCGGCTCGCTGGCCGAGGCCGACGACGCGGTGCAGGAGGCGTGGCTGCGGCTCAACCGCTCCGACGTCGGCGGCGTGGAGAACCTGGGCGGCTGGCTGACCACGGTCGTCGGCCGGGTGTGCCTGGACATGCTCCGCTCCCGCACCGCCCGGCGCGAGGAGCCCCTGGACGGCCGCCTGCCCGATCCCGTCCTCGGCCCCGCCCACGGGACCGACCCGGAAGGGCAGGCGCTGGTGGCCGACTCCGTCGGGCTGGCCCTCCTGGTGGTCCTCCAGTCGCTCGGGCCCGCCGAACGGCTCGCGTTCGTGCTGCACGACATGTTCGCGGTCCCGTTCGAGCAGATCGCCCCGATCATCGACCGCTCCCCCACGGCCGCCCGGCAACTGGCCAGCCGCGCCCGCCGCCGGGTCCGCGGCACGGCCCCGGTCCCCGACCCGGACCTGGCCCGCCAGCGCCGGGTCGTCGACGCGTTCCTCGCCGCGGCGCGCGACGGCGACTTCGACGCGCTGGTCGCCGTGCTCCACCCGGACGTGGTGCTGCGCGCCGACCGCGGCGCCCCGGCCGAGGGCGGGCTGACCGAGTTCCGCGGCCGGGACGCCGTCGCCGGGCAGGCGGCGACCTTCCACCGGTTCGCCACCGCGTACTCGGTGCGGCCGGCGCTGGTGAACGGGGCCGCCGGCCTGGTGAGCGTCGCCGGCGGGCGGCCGATGTCGGTCCTGAGCTTCACCGTCGCCGGCGGCAGGATCGCCGCGATCGACATCCTCGCCGACCCCGACCGCCTCCGCCGCCTCGACCTGACCGTCCTGGACGGCTAGCCGACCCGTTCCAGGCCCCGTCCTCGATCGGCGCGTGCTCCCCGGCCGACGCGGCGAACCCCGCCCGGACCGGACAGCCGTCCCGGATACGCCTTGGCCCGTCCGGGAGACGCCCGGGGATGTGGCCGCCGCGATCACCTTCCTCGCCGAGACGGTGGGGCGGGGGCGTCGGCGGTGGCCGACGGTCCCCGCCCGTCTCCGTGGGGTCGGGACGAAGCCCGGCTCACATGCCGACGGCGTGGTTGACGAGCCGGTAGTTGCGAGGACAGGACAGCATGCTGCTGGTGCCGGTGAAGCTCCTGGTGACCTCGACGGTGACCCTGCTGCGCCGGTCCCGGCACCTGAGCCAGTGCTCGTAGTCGCGGGACTCGCGGCAGCGGGCCAGTGACGCGGCCTCGTTCTGCATGGTGCGCAGGGTGCAGTGGATCGGCGTCTGCCGGACGGGGACCGGGGCGGTGGTGGCCTCGGCCGCGGGAACGGTGACGAGTCCGGCCGCCAGCAGCGCCGGAACGGTCATCAGGGAGGCGATGCGGTGTCGCATGGGAACTCCAATCACTAATCGGAAATGTTCCGTCACGATGAGTTACCACGAGGGCACTTCGTCAACACCCCGGAACAGGATCGAGATGGTCAAGCCGATCAGCGGGCGCGGTCGGCGGCCGAGGTGGCCAGGTCGGTGAGGGCCCGGCGGGCGGGGGCGGGGACGGGCGCGGTGGACAGGGCCGCCAGGGCCTGGTCGACGCGTTCCTTGATCATGGCCTCGACCGCGGTGAGGGTCCCGGTGTCCAGCAGAACGCCGCGGAGTTCGGCGGCGCCCCGCTCGTCGAGGTCCGGGTCACCGTGCAGCCTGCCGATCAGGTCGCGCTGGGCGGGCGTGGCGCGCTCGAGGGCGTGGGCGATCAGGACGGTGGGCTTGCCGTCGCGGAAGTCGTCCAGGTCGGACTTGCCGGTCACCTCCGGGTCGCCGAACGCGCCGAGGACGTCGTCGCGGAGCTGGAACGCCTCGCCCACCGCCACCCCGAACGCCGAGTACGCCGCCATCAGCGCCGGGGACGCCCCGGCCAGCGCGCCGCCCACCTGGAGGGGGCGTTCGACGGTGTACTTGGCCGACTTGTAGCGCACCACCCGCATCGACCGTTCGGCCGTGGTGGGGCCGTGGGCCTGTTCGAGGATGTCCAGGTGCTGGCCGTAGCAGACCTCCGAGCGCATCCGGTGGTAGTAGGGGCGCGCCGCCACCAGGCTCCGGGCGGGCAGGCCGCTGACGAACAGCATCTCGTCGGCCCAGGTCATGCACAGGTCGCCGAGCAGGATGGCGGTGGCGACGCCGAACCGCCGGGGGTCCCCCCGCCAGCGCTCGGCGGCATGCCGTTCGGCCAGGGCGCGGTGCAGGGTGGGGCGGCCGCGGCGCAGCGCGCTGTCGTCCATGATGTCGTCGTGGATCAGGCAGAAGGCGTGGAAGAGCTCCAGCGCCGACGCCGCCCGGACGATCTCGGGGCGGTCCGCGCCCCCGGCGCCGCGCCAGCCCCAGTAGCACAGCAGCGGCCGCAGCCGTTTGCCGCCCCGCACCACGAACTCGCGCACCAGGCGGAACATCGGGGCCGTGGCCTCGTCGTCCAGGCCGCGCAGCCGGTCGTCGAGGAAGGCCGCCAGCTCCGCGTCGATGCGGGCGCGCAGGCGTTCGGTCTCCATGAACGTCTCCTCAGCGGTGTCGGGGGCGGTGCCGGGACCACCACAGCAGCGCGGCGGCGATCGCGGCGGTCTGCAGCGCGGTCCTCGTGCGGGGCGCACGCGCGTCGCGCAGCCGGCCCGTGCGGACGGTGAACTCGCGGTTGGCCATGTCGCGGACCAGCCCGCGCAGCTGCTCGGGGGCCAGCGTGTTGCCGATCATCAGGTCGAGCGCGGTCCGGGCGGCCTGGATCTCCGACAGCGACTCCGCGGCCAGGTGGATCAGGATGTCGCGCAGCTCCTCGGTGAAGACCTCGGTCAGCGCCAGCTCCGGGGCCAGATGCCGGACCGAGCCCTCGATGTTGGAGAACGACTTGCCCAGCAGCGACACGACCGGGCTGGTCTGGATGCCGCGCCGGGTGGAGTACTTCAGCACCGAGGTCAGGGTGACGCCGAAGTCCAGGTCCTCCAGCGACGCGGTGGCGATCCTGGGCACCAGCAGGGCCATGTCGCCGGCGAACCCGGGGACGTCCGCCCACGGGGTGGCCCGGCCCAGCTCCACCCAGGCGCGGGCCAGGCCGGGGCCGTCGTTGTGGGCCAGGCTGAGCAGCACCGTCACCAGCGTCATGCTCATCCGCCGGTCGATGCGCCCGACCATGCCCCAGTCGATCAGGTGGGCCGGGTGGCCGGGGGCGACGAAGATGTTGCCCGGGTGCGGGTCGGCGTGGAAGAACCGGTCCACGAAGTACCCGCGGTACATGAACGCCAGCAGGTCGCGGCCGATCCCCAGGCGTTCCTTCTCGGTGAGGGAGCCGGTGTCCACCTCGCGGATGGACCGGCCGGGCGCGGTGCTCTGCACGATCACCCGCGGGGTCGCCCAGACCACCTCGGGCACGTCCAGGTACTCGAACTCCCCGACCAGCTCGCGGGCGCGGTCCATGTTGGCGGCCTCGACGGTCAGGTCGAGCTCGGCCTCCATCGCCTCGAAGATCACGTTCAGCGAGGACTCGACGTCGATCACGGCGTTGAAGTCGGGGAACGCCCGCGCCACCAGCCGCGCGGCCCGGCGCATCATCGCCATGTCGTCCAGCACCAGGGACCGGATGTCGGGCCGCTGGATCTTCAGCACCACGGACTCCCCGCCGCGCAGCACCGCCCGGTAGGCCTGGGCCAGGGACGCCGAGCCCAGCGGCTCCGACCGGTCGATGTGCTCGAAGCGGCGTTCCCAGTCCTCCCCCAGCTCCTGTGCCAGCACCGGCTCGAACATCGCGAACGGCGCGGCGGACACCCGGTCGTGCAGCAGCGCCAGTTCGGCCATGGTCCGCGGCGACACCAGGTCCGGGCGGGTCGACAGCATCTGCCCGACCTTCACGTAGAACGGGCCCAGGCGTTCCAGCGCGAGCCGGACGGCGCGGGCCCGGCCGTCGTCCGGCTCCTCCGGCCGTACCGCCCGGGTCAGCTCGGCGCCGAGGAGCCCGGCCAGGACCCTGGTCACGGTGAGCAGCCGTCCGGCGGTCAAGGCCGCCTCCGCTGCCGTTCGTCCGGTGCGGGCGCCGTCATGCGCAGCAGGTCCGCCAGGCCGGCCTGGCGGGACAGCTCGTTCCGCAGCACCTCGGCCAGCACCTCGTTGGTGCACTCCTCGCCCGTGCCCTGCCGGTGGGCGCGGAACGGGCGGCCCGCCCGGACGTCGTCGCCCAGTTCCGCCGGGTCCACGAACCGGCGCCGGTCGAGGTCGAACAGGCGCCCGTCGGTCTCGCGCCGCAGGCGCCTGGGGCGGCGCGGCCGGGATCCCCGGAATCGACCGTTCACTCGTCTCCCCTCCACGGTCGTGTTCCGTCGCTCCCGCGCGCCGCCCCAGGCTCATTCCGGCCCGCCGGTGGGCCGCCGCGGGCCGGTCAGGCGGATGGTCTCAGTGCTGTTCGGCGTCGCCGGGCCGGTCCGGGCCGACCCTGCGCGCCAGTTCCTCCACGCGCCGGTTCAGCCGGGCGAGCTGACCGGTGAGGCGGCGGCCGTCGTCGGGCGCCCGCCTGGCGTCCCGCTCCCGGCTCGGCGGACGGCGCCCGTCCCACGGACCGCGCCGCCCCCGCCGGCAGCGCCGCAGCCGGCGGGCGAGGTCCCACAGGTCCTCGAGGATCTCCTCGATGTCCGTCCAGTCGCAGTCGTCCCAGTCCCAGTCGTCGTCCCACCAGTCGTCGTCCCAGTCCCAGTCGTCGTCGTCCCAGTCCCGGTTCTCGACGGCCTTGCGGGCGGCCCGGCGCAGGTCGCGTTCGACGTCGCCGGCCCGGTCGAGGGTCTCGTCGATGAGCTCGCCGATGTGGCGGGTGGTGCCTCTGCGGCGCCGCCTGGTCATGTACGGCCTCCTTGTGCGGGGTTCGTCAGGGTGAGCTGGCCCGGCCGGTCCGCGTCGTCCGTCACACGTCCCACCACCAGGCGATGGACGGGATGGGGATGGGCTCGGCGGTGTCCTCCATGGGGTGCTCGGCCCAGGTGATCTCGTGGTCGGCGGCGGTCCGGTCGCCGAGGTAGCGGGGGACGCGCAGGCCCCATTCGGCGTTGCCGCGGATCCCGTACGCCAGGCCGTCGACGTAGACGCGGCCCGCCGTGCTGAGCCGGGGCGCCACCCGTTCCCGCAGCCGCATGAAGCGCAGCAGCACCCGGTCGCGCAGGCTCGTGGCGGTCCGCACCGCCGCGGCGAGCGAGCCCCCGTTGCGGTGCAGCAGCACGCCGTAGACGTTCTGGTCCGCGTGGGCCTCGCCGAGTTCCCTGGCCAGCGAGTGCCGGTCGTTGTCCAGCGAGGCCACCGCGATCGCCATCTCGGTGAGCGCCCGCACGGCCAGCGACTCCATCTCGGCGGCGGGCACCTCGGGCCCGTTGGCGATCTCCAGCATCGCGAACGTGGGCTCGCCGCCGGCCGAGTGCAGCCGCATCGTCAGGTAGTCCTCCAGGTCCGGCATCCGCCGCCGGGCCTGGTTGGCGACCTGCCAGGCGACCCCGGCCAGCCAGCCGCGGTGCGCGGCCACGAACCGCTGGAACTGCACCGGCGTGCCGATCTGGCGGAACCGCATCCCGATGTCGTGCACGGCCGCGGCGTACCGGTCGTCGCCGGCCGCGGGGTGGGGGCGTTCCAGCGCGCGCTGGACGCGGGAGGCCATGGGGACGAACTCGGCGGGGCGGGCGCTGTAGTGCCCGGCGTCGCAGCGGGCGTCGTCGAAGGCGAACCCCCAGTACACCCACAGCACCGCCGGCAGGAGCCGGTCCTCGTCGGCGTGGGGGGCGAACCTCGAGTAGAAGTCCGCGCTGCGCGTGGCGATCACCTTGGCCCGTTCCCGGGCGTCGGCGCACAGCCCAACCTCGTCGATCCAGGCGATGGCCCGCCGCTCGACCCGCAGGCACGCCGGGTTGGTCGCCGCCTCCAGGGGACAGAAGATCGGCGGTAACTCCAGCCCCGCAGTGAGCTCTTCGTCCAACAGCCGCTGCTGGGCCATGCGCCGCTCCTCCCTGCCGGGCCGGATCACCCCCGGCCCCGCCGAGCCGTCACTCTCCGCAATCAATGCTCACTCTAAGCGTTCACCCGGTGACGGTCAACGGTCCGTCGCCCCTTCGTCAAGACCGCGCCGGACGCCCGGCCGCCGCCACGGCCGAGTAGGGCGGGCGTCCACGGGTAGGACGGGCCCCACATCGAACCGCGTCCGGGCAAGGGGGAGGTCATGACGCGCAAAAAGACGGAGGGCGACGAGCCGTCCTCAAGGCGCCACCGCGGCTGAGGCCGCACAAGAGCGCCGCGGTGCGCCATGCGCCGCGGCCGTTCCATGCGCCGCCGCATCCCGTCCGCGGGCTCGTGCCATGCGAACCCGTGCCGCAGGAACTCGTACGCAGGAAGGAGCGCAGATGGATCAGACCCGGGCGCCCGTGCTGGAGGCGCTGGTGAAGTTCCGTGAACGGGGCGACGTGGTGTTCGGCCCTCCCGGGCACAAGCAGGGACGCGGGGTGGATCCGCGGGTGCTGGACGTGCTCGGCGAGGGCCTGTTCGCCTCGGACGTGCTGGTGCTGAACGGGCTGGACGACCGGCGCGAGTCACAGGGCGTGCTGGAGCAGGCGCAGGACCTGATGGCCGAGGCGGTCGGCGCGGACACCTCGTTCTTCTCCACCTGCGGCAGCTCGCTGTCGGTCAAGACCGCGATGCTGGCGGTGGCCGGTCCCGGCGAGAAGCTGCTGATCTCCCGGAACGCCCACAAGTCGGTGATCTCCGCGGTGATCATCAACGGCACCCAGCCGGTGTGGGTGCATCCGCACTTCGACTCCGACCTGCATCTGGCGCATCCGCCGGAGCCCGCCGACGTGGAACGGGCGCTGGCGGCCGAGCCCGGCGCCAAGGGCATGCTGCTGATCACGCCGACCGACTGGGGCACCTGCGCCGACATCGCCGGGGTCGCCCGGGTCTGCCACGACCACGACATCCCGCTGATCGTGGACGAGGCGTGGGGCGCGCACCTGCCGTTCCACGCCGATCTGCCGGCCTGGGGCATGGCCGCGGACGCGGACCTGGTGGTGACCAGCGTGCACAAGATGGGCGGCGCGATCGAGCAGAGCTCGGTGTTCCACCTGCAGGGTTCGCGGGTGGACCCCGACGTGCTCAAGCAGCGCGAGGACCTGCTCGGGACGACCAGCGCGTCCACGCTGGTGTACGCGTCGCTGGACGGCTGGCGGCGGCAGATGGTCGAGCACGGCCACCGGCTGCTGGACGCCGCCCTGGCCCGCGCCGAACGGATCCGCGCCGCCGTCGCCGACCTGCCGGGGCTGAACCCGATGGGCCGTGAGGTGATCCGTCCCCAGGGCGCGGCCGACCTCGACCCGCTGGCCATCACCATCGACGTGCGCGAGCTGGGCGTCAGCGGCATGCAGGCGGCCGAATGGCTGCGCGCGGCCTGCCACGTCGACGTGGGCTCGGCCGACCAGTGCCGGATCAACGCCCGGATCACCCACGCCGACGACGACGCCACCGAGGCCAGGCTCCTCGACGCCCTGCGCCGCCTGGCCGCCGAGCACGAACGCATCGATCCCCGGCCCCAGGTCCGCCTCCCCGACCCCGGCACCCTGGAACTGGACACCGTGATGCTCCCCCGCGACGCCTTCTTCGGCCCGACCGAGCAGGTCCCCGTCTCCCGGGCGGCGGGCCGGGTGGCGGCCGAGCTGGTCACCCCGTACCCGCCCGGCGTCCCCGTCCTGGCCCCCGGCGAGCTGATCACCAAGGAGATCCTGGACTACCTCACCAGCGGCCCGCCGGCGGGCATGCTCGTCCCCGACGCCGCCGACCCCTCCCTGGAGACCCTCCGCGTGGTCGCCGACTAGCCTCCGCCGCCGTACGGGAACCGGACCGGCGGCCCGGAGGCGCCGCGCGGCTGGCCGGGCCGTCACGGCCGGTCAGAGCGCGGCCGTAGGACGGTGCCGGGTCAGGAACAGGGCTCCGAGTGCCGCGGCGAGGGCGGCCGCCGCCAGCGCCCAGCCGGTCCCGTACTCGGCGTGCCGGGTCGAGCCCGCGTCCCGGGCCAGGGTGAGGAACAGGGTGCCGACGGTCGCCATCCCGATGACCTGGCCGAGCTGCATCACCGTCAGCAGCAGGCCGCTGGCGTCGGGGGCGTCCTCGACCGGCACGTGCCGCAGGGCGACGGTCATGAGGACCGGCATCACCCCCAGGCCCAGCCCGATCAGCGCGGTCAGCAGCTCGTAGGGCAGGCCGCCGCCGGCCAGCGGCCCCACGCACAGGTAGGCCGCGGCGGCCAGCGCGAGCCCCGCCGGGACCAGCCGGGGGTGCCAGCGCGCCGGCAGCCGCTGCCAGTTCAGGCCGACCAGCCCGAACGCGGCGACGCACGGGACGAACGCCAGCCCGGACTCCAGGGGGCTCATCCCCAGGTCCCCCTGCAGGTGCAGGGTCGTGGTGAACAGGAACGCGGCCCACGAGCCCGCCCCGATCAGCAGCGCGACGGCCGCGGGCAGCAACCCGGGCGCGCGCAGCACCCGTCCCGAGATCAGCGGGCGTCCCCCACGGCCGGCGACACGGCGTTCCACCACGACGAAGACGCCCGCCAGGATCGTGGCGGCGGCCAGGGACACCGCGGTCCATGCCGGCCAGCCGGTCTCGGGCCCCAGGATCAGCGGCAGCACCAGCAGCAGCACCGCCGCGCTGATCACCAGCAGGCCCGGCAGGTCCAGGCCCGCGCCCCGGCGCCCCTCGTCCCGCGGCAGGACGCGCCGCCCGGCGACCAGGAGCGCCGCGCCGATCGGCACGTTCACCAGGAAGACCGTCCGCCATCCGGTGCCGAACAGGTCCATGCCGACCAGCAGCCCGCCCGCGGCCTGGCCGGCCACGACCCCGGCCGCGAGCACCGCCGAGTACAGGCCCAGCGCGCGGGCCCGGGCGGCGCCCGTGAAGTTCCGCTGCAGCATGCTCATCACCTGCGGGGTCAGCAGCGCGGCGGCGGCGCCCTGCAGGAACCGGAAGGCGATCAGCGTCCGGGTGTCCGGCGCCAGCCCGCACCCCAGCGACGCCAGGGTGAACGCGGCGAGCCCGGCGTGGAACGCGCGGCGGTGCCCGACGATGCCGCCCAGCCGGGCCCCGGTGATCAGCAGCACCGCGTAGGACAGCACGTATCCGGCGACCACCAGTTGCAGCCCGGCGCCGGAGGTGTCCAGGTCAGCCCGCAGGGTGGGCAGGGCGACGTTGACGATGCTGACGTCCAGGATGGCCATGAACTGGCCGAGGAGGATGACGGCGAGCAGCAGGCCGCCGGACTCCCTGGAGGGGGCGGCCCGGCTCGCCGGGGGGATCTGTGTCGCTTGGCTCATGACCGTCAGCGTGCGGGCGGGCCGGTACCGGTAACGAGAGCCTGCTGATACTGGTACTGACAGGCACCTGGCAGGCGCGGCGCCCACCGGGCAGGCTGGAGGCCATGACGGTGACCCCCCTCCCGGGCGGGGCGCGTACCCGGCGGCGCCGCCCCGAGCTGGCCTCGTTCCTGCGCAGCCGGCGCGAGCGCATCACCCCCGAGGAGGTGGGCATGCCGCCCGGCGGCCCCCGCCGCCGCACCCCGGGACTGCGCCGCGAGGAGGTCGCCCAGCTCGCCGGGGTCGGCGTGACCTGGTACACCTGGCTGGAGCAGGGCCGGCCGATCAACGTCAGCGCCCAGGTCCTGGACGCGGTGGCCCGGACGCTGCGGCTGGACGCGGCCGAGCGCGAGCACCTGTACCGCCTGGCCGACGTGCCGCCGCCGCCCGCCGCCGACGACGAGGCGCGCACCGTGCCCCGCGACATGCGCACGATCCTCGACGGCCTGGACCCGCTCCCCGCCACCCTGGTCAACGCGCGTTCCGACGTGCTGGGCTGGAACGAGACCTACGCCGCGCTGTTCCCCACCGTGGTGGACGCCCCGGACGGCGAGCGCAACACCCTGTGGTTCGCCTACACCACGCCGCCCTGCTGCAACCCGATCCTGAACCTGCAGGAGCAGGCGCCCGAGCACGTCGCCGTCTTCCGGTACCGCTACAGCCGGCACCTCAACGAGCCGGGCTGGCGGGAGCTCGTCCAGCGGCTGTGCGCGGCCAGCCCCGAGTTCGCCCGCCTGTGGGCCACCCACGACGTCGCCCCGCCCCGCCCGTGCGACAAGATCTTCCACTACCCGGCGGTCGGCACGGTGGCGACCCGGACCACCAGCCTGGACGTGACCGCTCTGCCCGGCACCCGGCTGGTCGTCTACACCCCGGTCGACGACGAGAGCCGCGACCGCATCGCCTGGCTGCGCGCCCACCCCGAGGCCGCGGCTCCCCCGCACCGTCACTGACCACCGGCCGCCCGCCGCTCGTGGCGACGAGGGCGGGCCAAGGCGGCCCGCGCGAGGCGGCGTCAGCCGGGCTGGTGGGTGCGGTACTCGGGCCCCAGGTCGGAGGGGACCTCGTGGACCAGGCCGGGCTCACCGAGCATCGGACGCAGTGCCTCCCACACCCGGTCGTCGTCCATGCCGGCCCGGCGCGCGATCTCGTTCACGTACCCCGGCCTGCCCTCGGCCTCCAGCTCGGTCACAGCGGTGTAGATCGCCTGCTGCTCGGGTGTCAGTTCCTCGATACGCATGTTCGTGGGGCTTCCCCTCAAGCGGGGCATGACACGGCCCGATCCAGGGCCGCTACCGCTCGAAGGCGGGGTCCGTCGAGGCCACTTTCCGGCTCAGCGAGAGGTGGCTGCCCAGATAACCGCCCGCCGTCAGAGCGACGGCCCCGCCGAGACTCAAGGTCACGCCCAGGGAACGCCGGTCACTGCGGCGGGCCGCCAGCGAGGCGCCGTAGAACCCGGCCGCGACGGCGTTCATCACGGCGTGCACGACCCCGACCCGCCGTTCCCGGCCCGAGGTGGCGGCCCACTCGGCGATCCCGGTCAGCACGGTCGGAACGGCGGCGGCCAGCCCGAAGGCCAGCAGCCCGTCGGCGGCGGGACGGGCGCGCGGACCGCCGAACGCGTCCAGCAGGGCGCTGGACGTCCACGCCCCGATGGGAAAATCGGTGAGCAGCGGATGCAGCGCATGCCCCAGCCACCGCCCACGCAACACGTCGGCCGTCCTCGACGACGCCAGCAGGGGTCGCGCCACGGGCTCGAGCCGTTCGGCGGCCCCGTCCAGCGCCTGCACCTCCTCAAGCCGCTCCATCAGGGGCACGAGAGGCGAACTGCTGGTCCGCTGCCCATCATGTCGACTGACGGTGCTCATCAAGCCCCTCCCGTAGCTCGCCCGTACACCGGACCCCGTACGGTCTGCCCACCAAACCCCCACCGAACCAGCAGAGCCCGCCCCCATGAACGTCCTCATCTCCCGTCGCCGAGCGTGGACCGGGCGTTCCTCCGCATCGCCCAGAGAGTCAGCAGGTGGGCGGTGCGGGTGGGCGTGAGGTGGGGTGGGTGAATTCCAGGCGGAGGGCAGGGGTGCGGGGCAGGAGGAACGCGGTGCCGTTCCGGCGGGTCCAGTCCTTGGGGAGGAAGAGGTACTGGTCGCCGGAGCGGAGGATCAGTTTGAGGCCCTCGTAGCGGAAGCGGTAGGCGGCGTCCTTGCGGGTGCAGGGGATCTCCCGGACGCCCGGGCCGGTGAGGTTGAGGCCGCGTTCGCTGTAGAGGACGGCGTCGGGGAGGGTGTCCAGGCGCGCGGCGTACCAGCGGGCGCGGCTGACGGCGACGGCGGCGGCGTAGTCGGTGACCGCCCAGAAGAGGGTCATGCCCAGCAGGACGAAGACCGTCGCCCACTCGGCGATCGCGGCGGCGGGCGGCACGGGGGTGGGGCGCAGGCGGCGGCGCAGGTGGTGGGCGTACGTGAGGAGCAGGACGCCGGCCGCGAGGGTGAGCGGGGCGGCGGCCAGACGATGGCTCAGCGGGGTCACGGCGAAGACGCTCACCGTTCCGGCGGCGGCCAGGAGCAGGCCGGTCACGGCGGCGAACGGCAGCAGCCCGCGGATCATCCGGGGCGTCAGGCCCTCCGCGAACCGGATCCTGACCTCGGCGTGGATCCACAGGGCGGCCAGGCCCGCCAGGGCGATCACCGTGATCGGGATGAACAGGGGGTCCACGATCCGGCGCATGTAGTCGGCCGTGGTCAGGCCCAGGGTCGAGGAGTCGACCCCGAAGTGGCCGAAGAAGAAGTGGGCGTAGTTGTGGCCGAAGTAGTACAGCAGGCCGGTGACCAGGGTCGTGGGGGCCACGATCGAGCCGAACAGCGTTCCCAGCCGTTGCATCCCGGAGGGTGGGGGCTCTGCCTCGCCCGGCCGGGTGCCGGCCGGTTCCCGCGCCGGGCGTTCATCGGCCCGGCCGTCCTCGGCTTCGCCGGTCGTGGAACGGCGGTCCGGCGGCGAGGGCTCTGCGCGGTCCGTGCGCCGGGGGCGAGCGGGGTCCGGTCCCGGGGCCGGGTCGGTGGTCGCGCTCAAGGAACGACCGGGCCGTCGGTCGGGGCCGTCGAGCCGCCCCCGGTCGGCGGCTGCGGGACCGGTGGTTCGGGGGTCTCCGTCGTGGGCGGCGACTCCTCCTCGCGCGGGTCCCGCTGACACGTGGCGACGTCCTCGGCGGTCCTCCTGGAGTAGGTCACCAGGACGACCGTCGCGCCCGGACGAACCGACGCCGTCTCCCTGCTCGACGCGAGGACCGTGCCGTCCTCCAGGCGGAGATGCTGGAACCTACAGTACGCCTCTTCGGGCGAGCCGCTGTGCTCGATCCGGGTGTGCACGCACAGTCGGCGGCCGGGGCACTGGGCCCTGATCCCGTCCTGGACGAGCGGCAGCACGTTCTCGACCCGCTTGCCGTTCTGGTCCGTGCCGGGGATCCTGATCGGCGCGATGGGCGGTTGGCCGCCGCCGTCGCCGCCGCCCGGGCCGCCCCCGCTCCCCGGAGGCGGCCCGCCGGGAGCGTCGACGGGGGCGCCGGAGTCGCCTCCCGAGCCGCCGTCGCCACAGGCCGATGCCGCGGACAGGCACAGGAGCAGCACGAGCGCCAGCCGGGCTGACGGCGACCGCATCGCCATGACGGCCTCCCGGGAAAGGGGCTGTTTGCGGCATCATCCGTCATCCGGGCCGCGTGCAAGCGGCCACATGCCACGATCGGCATGGAACGCCGGATCCGGCTCCGTGGTCGCCCCACCGGCGAACGGGGCGTCAGGGTTGGAGGAGGCCCTTTTCGTAGGCTCGGGCCAGGCGGCGGGGGACGTGGATCTCGCGGCCGTTCACGGTGATGGGATCAGGTCGGGGGGTTGGGCCTTCCACTGGGAGCGGCGGTGGCGGGTGTTGGAGCGGGACTTCTTGCGTTTGGGAACGGCCATGTGCGGGGTCCTTGTCAGCTCGGCTTGGAGTCGCTGGGGAGGCGGGTTCCGTAGCGCTGGTTGAAGCGTTCCACGCGGCCGGTGGTGTCCAGGGTGTGGGCGCGGCCGGTGTAGAAGGGGTGGCTCGCCGCGGACACGTCGACGTCGACCACCGGGTAGACGTGGCCGTCCTCCCACTCGACGGTCTTGTCGCCGGTGACGGTGGAACGGGTCAGGAAGGCGAAGCCGGCGCTCGGGTCGCGGAAGACCACCGGGCGGTAGTCGGGGTGGATGCCCTTCTTCATGGGGATCGGCGTTCCTCTCGGTAGAGCACGTGACGGCGGACGATCGGGTCGTACTTGCGCAGGGTCAGCCGGTCGGGGTCGTTGCGGCGGTTCTTGCGGGTCACGTAGGTGTGGCCGGTCCCGGCGGTGGACCGCAGCCCGACCACCGTCCGGGGGCCGTTGGCGCGTGCCATGCGGGTCTCCCTTCGACACATGGCATGATAGCGATAACCGTTTTCATTCTCGCAAACACGGGAGGCCCCATGTCTGTTCCCGTCGTGCTGGTGGCCGGGCTGCACGGGCCCGCCCGCACCGCCGTGGCCGACCGGCTGCTGCGCGAGCACCCCGGCTCCCTGGCCGTGCACCACGAGCTGCGCCGGATCACCGAGGGGCTGGTCACCCGGGTCGTCCGGGACGCCGGCGGGGTGCTGGAACGCGCCGAGGTCCGCCTCGAACACGGCTGCACCACCTGCACCGTCCGCGAGGACCTCGTCCCGGTGCTGCTCCGGAACGCCCCGCGGGCACGGCTCCTGGTGGTCGAGCTGTGGGACTCGGTGGAGCCCCGTTCCGTGGCCGAGATCCTCGACCGCCCCGACCTGCACGGCGACCTGCGGCCGACCGCCGTGCTGACCGCGCTGGACGCCGAGCTGACCCCCACCGACATCTGCCGGGGCGAGACGCTGGCCGAGGCGGGCAGGCCGGGAGCCGCCGGAGACAAGCGTCACCTCGCCGAGGTGCTGGCCCGGCAGATCGAGTACGCCACCGCGCTGGTGCTGCCCGAGGTGCTGCCCGCCCCGCTGCCCCAGGCCGACGAGGACGCCCTCGATCTGTGCCGGGAGATCCTCGGCCACCTCGCCCCGACGACCCCCGTCCACTCCCCCCGCGACCCGCTCCCGAACGTCACCGGCCCCGCCCTGTGCACCCGGGAACTGGCCGCGCGGGTCGATCCGGCCACCGCCCGGCTGCCCTGCGAGCTGAGCACCGACGCCGTCGACACCGTGGTGTGGCGCCGCGCCCGCCCGCTGCACCCGGCCCGGTTCTTCGACGCCGCGGACGCCCTGGCGGCCGAGACGGTGCGCAGCCGCGGCCGGTTCTGGCTGGCCAACCGTCCCGACCGGATGATCGCCTGGGACGCGGTCGCCGGGATCGTCACCGTCGAGGACGCCGGCCCCTGGCTGGCCTCCCTCCCCATGGCCGCCTGGGACCTGCTGCCGCCCGCCCGCCGGATCGCTGCCGCTCTCGACTGGTCCCCCGGCCACGGCGACCGGGTCCAGCACCTGGTCTTCACCGGTCCCGGCCTGGACCGGGCCCGCATCCACGCCCTGCTCGACGCCTGCCTGCTCGCCCCCGGCGAACCGGCCGACGGCGACGACCCGTTCGTACCGTTCCTCGACCTCCCGGACGCACCCCACGCAGACCCGACACCACCGCGCTGACCACCCGGCGCCTCCCGCCCCGCAAGGAGAACGGGTGCGCAGGCAGCCTCTCCTGAATGGCCGGTGACGGCCGGACCTTCTTCGGGCATAGGCGTTTCGTTCACGTGGCGGGACGATGGAACGTTCGATTCCTCATCGACGTCCGAGAAAGCACACGGATTATCGGCGGGCGGCGCCGCCGCCGAGCCCGTACGTCCTGGTGAAGCGCGGGGTGTCGCCGGAATCGGCATGCGTGACGCTGCGGCGTTCCGGTGGAAGACGAAATTTGTCATCCCGCGACAGCGGCTTCGTCAAATATGGCTTGGCCGGGAGCGGCGGAGATGTCATTTGCTCACAGCATGTCCGTTTCCTTCTGGACGTTCCGACCCGGTCGTGTGACCATCCCAGGCGAGTGGCCGGCCGTGACAGGTCATTACGGGATGTGACGACACCTCGGTGCGGTACGTCGTTCCCGGGACGGTTCCGTGGCAGGAGGTTCCGGTCATGCGGGCTGGGGATCCGGCGCTGGTGGAACGCGACGGGGACCTGGCGGCGCTGGTCGCGGCGCTCGCCCGGCCGCCGGCCGTGGTGGCCGTCGAGGGCGAGCCGGGCGCCGGGAAGTCGCGGCTGGTGCGCGAGGCGCTGGCCGATCCGCGGCTCGCCGGGCGGGTCCGGCTGTTCGGGCGGGCCGGTCCCACCCTGACGGGCTGCCCGCTGGGACCGGTGATCGAGGCACTGGCCGGAGTGGACCGGCCGCCGGTGCGACCGCTCGGCCCGCTGACCGGGGTGCTGCGGCCGGTGCTGCCGGACCTGGCCGCGTTCCTGCCGCCGCCTCCGCCCCCGCTGGGCGATCCGGGGATGCTCCGCCACCGGCTGGTACGGGCGATGGCGGAGCTGCTGGGCGGGCTGGGCCCGGCGATCCTGGTGCTGGAGGATCTGCAGTGGGCCGACGAGGACACCGTCGAGCTGCTGCGGATGATCGACGCCCGGCGGCCCGCCGAGTTGGCGGTGGTGGTCACCTGCGACTCCGCCGGGAGCGTTCCGGGGACCGCGCGCGTACGGCTGTCGCCGCTGTCCCCCGAGGGCGCCCGCCGGCTGGCCGAGGAATGCCTCGGCGCGGACACGACGGTGCCCCGGCGGCTCGCCGACCTGCTGTACCGCCGCCACGGCGGGGTGCCGCGGGTGCTCTGCGAGGACCTGCGGCTGCTGCGCGAACGCGGCCTGCTCCGGCCGGTGGACGGCCGCTGGGTCCTCGCGGACGGCGCGGACCCGGCCGCGGTGGTCCCGCCGGCGGTCGGCGAGGAGATCGTGGCGCGGGCGCACCGCCTGGGAACGGACGTGATCGCCGTGCTGGAGTCCGCCGCCGTGCTGGCCGAGTCCGCCGAACCCGAACTGGTCGCCGGGACCGCCGGGATGGATCCCGGGCTGGCCGACACCGCGCTCGGGGAGGCGGCCCGCCGCGGGCTGCTGCGGGAGCACGCCCCGGGCGGCGTCGTCGCGTTCCGCCACGAACTGGCCCGGCTCGCCGTCTACCACGCGATGCCCGGTCCCCGGCGGCGTCGGCTGCACGCGCTGGCCGCCCGCGAGCTGACCCGTACCGGCCGCGAGGCCCTGCTGGTCCGGGCGGTGGAGCACCACCGGCGGGCGGGCGACGCCCGGGGATGGGCGGCGAGCGCCGAGGTCGCCGCCCGGATCTCCGCCCGTGCGGGAGCCTTCGACGCCGCCCACGCCCACCTGCTCGCCGTTCTCCGGGCGGGTGCGGCCACCCGGCACCGCCGCGTCGAGCTGGCGATCAAGCTGGGCTGGGCGGCGCTGAACGGCGGCGGCGCGGACCCGGAGACCCTCGCGCTGCTGGCCGAGGCCCGCGACCGCGCCACGCCCGCCCAGCGGGCCGAGCTGTCCCTGCTCCGCGCCTGGGCGTTGCTGGAGTCCGCCGGGCCGGAACGCGAGACGGGCGACGCCGTGGCCGACCTGCGCGCCGCCCTGCCGTACCTGACCCGCCGCCCCGGCCTGCACGCCATGGCCCTGACCGCCCTCGCCACGCCGAACCGGCTGCCGGATCTCGACCTCCCGACGCAGCGGGCTTACCTGGAGCAGGCCCGGATGGCGCTCGGCGAGTCCACCGACCCGCTGGCCCGCGCGGTCGTCCTGGCCGGTGCCGCCCGCCTGATGCTGGCCTGCGGCGACCCCGAGGGCTGGGCGGCCGCCGCCGCACTTGTCGTCACCGGGGAACGTCCCGAGGTCGACCGGCACGTCACCCGCGCCCTGCTCGCCCTGGCCGACGCCGCCCTCCACCTGGGCCACTACGCACGCGCCCTGGAACTGGCCGAACGCGCCGGAGACCCCGGGCTGCGCATCCGCCGGGCGATGGGCGAGGCCCGCCCCGACGACGAACCCGCTCCCACCGAACGGGACCGCCGGGAGGGCGCGTCTCGTACGCCGCGTCCGATGGCCGGGCCGCCGATTCGCCGGGCGGGAGGCGTCGAGGGCGACCGGCTGGGCCTCCGGTTGCTGGCGGCGCAGGTGGCCGCGGAGCGGGGGCGGCTGGAGGAGGCGCGCCGGGGGCTGCGTTCGGTGGCCGAGGAGGCGTGCGGGGTCGGGGATCTGGCCGTCGCCGCGCAGGCCGCCGCGGAGTTCAACCGGATCGCGCTGAACGGGGTGCATCGGGACGCGGGGCGGGTGCTCGCCGGGAGGGTGCTGGAGGCGGTGGCCCGCAAGCAGGTCTGGGCGTGGGCGGCCCCGCTCATGGCGTTCGCCCCGTTCGAGCTGGTGGACGCGGTGCTGCCCCGCTATCGCGGTGCCGTGACCGGGCGGGACGCGCCGCTGGCCTTGGCCGCGCTGTGCTTCGCCGAGGCCCGGCGCTGGGAGCGGTCGGGCGACGCCGAACGGGCGGCGGACGCCTATCGCCGTGCCCGGCACCGGTACGCGGCCCTGCCGGACCCGCGGATGGCGGCCCACGCGTGCGCCGCCGAGGCCCGGTGCCGGGCGGCGGCGGGGCAGGTCCCGGACGCCGAGCCGCTGCGGCAGGCGTGGCGCACGTTCACCGGTCTCGGCGCCACCTGGGACGCCGACCGGATGAAGCAGCTCATGCGGGCGGCGGGCCTGCCGGTCCCCCACCGGCGCGGCCGGCCCGGCTACGGCAACCGGCTGTCGCCCCGGGAGCGGGAGATCGCCGACCTGGCCGCCGCGGGCCGCACCAACACCGACATCGCCGCCGACCTGTGCCTGTCGGACCGGACGGTGAAGTTCCACCTCGCCAACGCCATGCGCAAGCTCGGGGTGAGCAGCAGGCGCCAGCTCGGCGACGCCCTCGAACCGGACGGCCGGGGCGGGGCGCACGTCTGCCGGTGCGTCCGGTGCGGGCGGCGGATGGGCGAATAAAACCGTCCCGGCCGGACGGGTCGCCCGCCGGGGATCCGACCGATCATGAGACAGATTCACGTTCGATGCGGTGCCGTGATCCTCGCGAGGGCCCGGCGAGGACCGCCCCACGGCCCGCGCCGGACGGCGGCCGAAGGACCGCCGCACCACCGAGGAGGAACACCCCCATGAGATCCGCCATCCTGCTCGCCGGAATCTCCCTCGCCGCCCTGACCGCCACCGCCGCCCCCGCCCACGCCGCCACCGGCCTGGTCGACGGCTCCGTCACCGCCAGCGGCACCACCTGCTCCTGGACCAACGCGACCACCAGCGACGTGCCGCCGAACACGCTGACCGTCGACCACACCACGGTCCGCCCCACCTGCGACGGCAGCGTCACCGTCACCCTCTCCGCCAGCCCCACGGTCACGTTCAACGACGCGGCCGGAACGGCCTCGTCCCCGCGGATCGACGTCAGCGCCACCGCCCCGATCGTGGGGACCTGCACGTACCGGGTGACGAACGCGACGGTGACCCGCCAGGGCACGGGACGCACCTACACCGGCAGCGGCCTGACCGCCACCGAGACCTCCAACCGGTTCCTGTGCCCCGACACCCAGACCATCGACTCGGTCAGCTTCACCTTCCACTGATCCCCTTCACCCCGTGGCCCCTGGGGTCGCACGGCCTCAGGGCCACGCGCCCCCGTGAACGAACGCTTCGCTCACGGAACGCCTTGCGGGGTCTCCGGGTCTGCGGCCCGGAGGCCCCGCCTCCCTCTCAGGAGTGAGCCGGGTCCTTGCGGGTGCGCGGACGGCCACGCGTTCGGGCCGGTGCTGCTGGGGCTGCGGCGGCTGCAGGGCTCCAGGGCCGCCGATGTCGCCGCCGTCGTGGGGCTCGCCGGTCTGGTCCCGTTCGTCCGGGTGGCGGTCGTGGACCTGATCGTGGGCGTCCGGGCGGCCGACCGCGCCGAGATGGACGCGCTGTCCGAGCAGTACGACGACATCCCCGGCGCGCTCTACTGGGAGGCCGGGCCGCTGCTGTTCCAGATCGGGCTGTTCGCGCTGCTGGTCCTGCTCGCCGTGGGCCGGCGGGTCCCGGCGTGGAGCCCGGTGGCGCTGGTCCTCGGCTTCGCGGCCCTCATGGCCGACCTGGACCTGCTGCCGCTGGGGGCTCTGCTGTTCGGCGTCGCGCTCGGCCCGGTCGTCAGGACGCCTCGTCGGGTGTCAGCCGCCAGTACCCGTACGGGTTGAAGAAGAAGTCGTCCTCGTCGTACCGCCGGCACTCGCGGCGGCGCAGGATCCAGCGGGGGGCATCGGGGGCGAGCCGGAAGCCCTCGCCGTCCCGCATCTCCTGGGCGCGCCGTTCCGTCATCAGGTAGATCGCGAGGGCGTCCATCAGCTCCACCTGGTCGGGCCCGACCGCGTCGGGGTCGTCGATCTCCAACTCCACGTCGGGGTGGCCCAGCAGGTGCATGCCGCAGCTGTAGAGGTGGCCTCCGTCGAGGATCGGCCGCTTGACCCAGGCATGGGCGAGCACGACGGCCTGCTCCTCGTCGCCGGGCTCGGCCGCAGACCGGCGGGCCAGGTCCAGCCACTGGGCGCGGCCGTGCGCCAGCCCGTTGCTCTCGTTCTTGGCGGCCGTGGCCCCGGCCTCCAGCAGCGCGGCCGTCACCTGCAGCGTCATCCGCGACACTGCGGCCGAGGTGCCCGCCGTCATCGGCGGGGACAGCACGTACGCGACGGTGTCGTGCTCCTCCACCGCCCGCCAGTCCTGCTCGGTGAACGTCGCGGCGGCCATGCACGCCTCGAACGCCCGGGGCATCCGCGGGTCGGGCTCGTTGGCCGAGTACTCCCGGTCCATCGTGAAGCCGGACCCGGTCTCACGGACGACGTCCTCGACCACGTCCAGATCCAGGCCCTTCCCGAGCACACAGACGACATGACGGGGCCGCACCTCACTGATCATCCGAGCACCCTACAGCGGCAGCCCCCGTCCGGGTCCCTTCCCTGGACCGCAGAGGGCGCACGAGGAGCCGCAGAGTGCGTTCGTACAGCGGATGTCGTGTCGCTTGATCGCCGCATGGGGCGGCTCCCCGGTAGCCGGGGTAGGAGGACAGGTCCGCCAAGAATTCGGACCGTGTGCCGGAGCGGGATCGACATCGCTCTCCGCCGGCCAGCATCGTCGTGGACATGGAGACCTCATCCTCCGGTGCCGTGCGGACCGGCGCGTTCGACCTGCGGGCCGTTCTGCGCCGCTGGCCGAGCCTGCTCGGGCTGACGGCCGCGGTCCTGTCGCTGGCGACCGGCGTGAACCGTGAATCGGTCGCGATCGTGGTCTGCGTGGCCGCCCTGTGCTACCTGGGCGCCGCCGCGTCGCGCAGGCCGTGGGTCGCGTGGGCGGGGATCGTCGGCGGCAGCCTGGTGGTGGTCGTCAGCGAGCTGGCGGGACTGGTGTGGTGGGCGGGTGTCGGTGTCGCCGCACTCGCCCTGGTCGTCGGCGGTCTCCTCGGCCGGGTGCCCCGGCTCGCCCTCACGGCCCAGACCGCCGCGCTGGCCGGGTTCGGCGGCCTGGCGGTGGCCGCGCTGTTCCCGGCTCCGCGCGTCGGCCTGGCGTTGGTGGGCGTCGTGCTGGTGAGCCATGCCGGGTGGGATCTGGTCCACTACCGGCGCGACCAGGTGGTGCCCCGGTCCCTGGCGGAGTTCTGCATGCTGCTGGACGTGCCGCTGGGCGTCGGAGCCGTGATCCTCGCGGTCACCGGCTGACCGCGGCATCACCAGGCGCCGGACGCGCCGAGCCGGGAGGCCTGTAGGGGAGCAGAGCTGGGCGTGGAGGGTCTGCTCGGCCCAGCGACGCCAGCGGTCGGGAGACCAGCGGCGCTCGCGGACGAACGCCGGTCCTCATCGCCGTCAGGTGGGGAGGGCGGCCACGGCGGTGGCGTAGAGGCGGATCGGGTCGTCGGGAGGCGCGGTCAGACCCGGGAGGGGGCGGAGGTCGCGGGCGTATGGGAGGAGGGCGGCGAAGACCTCGGCGGCGTTCACGGGGCGGGCGGCGGGGTTTTTGGCCAGCAGGGTCACTACGAGGTCCTGGAGAGGGGCGGGGATGCCGGGGCGGTGGCGTCCGGGTGAGACGGGGGATTCGGTCTGGTGGCGGCCGATTTCCTTGAAGGGGGAGGGGTCCTGGAAGACGCGGCGGCCGGTGAGCAGCTCGTACAACAGGCAGCCGACCGCGTACAGGTCGCTGCGTACGTCGGCCTTGGTGTGACCGTCGAGTTCTGGGGCCATGTAGAAGAGCGAGCCCGGTACCTCGCCGGGCTGGGTGATGGCGGAGAACTCCGACACGTCGACGGCCGTCGCGACGCCGAAGTCCAGGATCTTCACGGTCCCGTTGGGCGCGAGCACCACGTTGGCCGGAGTGAGGTCCCGATGGATCAGCCCCGCTTGGTGGGCGGCCGCCAGCGCAGCGCACAGTTGCGCGCCGATCACCGCCGCCCAGGGCACGGGCAGCAGGTCATCACCGCGCTCGGCGATGAGATCGCGCAGCCCCATGGCGCCCTCGACCAGTTCCATGACGATGAACAGGTCGTCGCCGTGCGGGCCGAAGTCGTACAGGGCGGGTATGCCGGGATGCCGCAGCCGCGCCAGGATCCGGGCCTCCCGGTAGAAGCGGCGCCGCCCCGCCTGCACATCGGCGCCCGGCACCTGGCGGATCAGCTTGATCGCGACGGTCCGGTTGAGCCGGGTGTCGGCGCCCTCCCAGATCTCCCCCATGCCGCCGATGCCGAGCGGGGTCCGCTGCACATACCGGTCCGCGATCTTCACCCGTGCCCTCCCCACACCACCGAGACGCTCCAGTGTCCCGTGTCCGGCCTGGACGCCGAAATCCCGACGGGCGGGCGGTCAGCGGGCCGGCAGGAACGGGCTGGGGGCGCCGGTCCAGGTGATCAGGAGGGTGTCGCGGGCCCGGGTGGCGGCCACGAAGATCAGGGAGCGGGCCCGCTGGAGTTCACGGCGGTGGCGGGCCGGGTCGGTGTGCTCGTACTGGCGTACGTAGGCCGGAGGGATGTGGTCCGCATCGACCCCGGCGATGATCATGTGCTGGTATTCCAGGCCCTTGAAGCGGTGCATGGTGCCGACGTGGACGACGTCGTCGAGCCTGGGGCCGTCCGAACCGATGGCGGCGGCGGGGATGCCGGCGCGGGCGAGACGGCCCTCCACGGCCGGGACCATGTGACGTTCGGGGACGCAGACGGCGATGGAGGGGGCGGGACCGTCGATCAGGGCGGCGACGTGCTCGGCAATGTGGTCGAGTTCCTCCTCCCAGGTGCCGAAGCCGCGGAAGACGGGGCGCGGGCCGCGCAGCAGGGAGCGGTAGCCGTTCAGGTCGTCGGTGCCGTCGTCGAGGTCGTCCCAGGACTCCTCGCCGAGCAGTCCGAGGGCGTGGCCGAGGATCTCGTGGGTGGTGCGGTAGCTGAGGGTGAGCCGGGCCGAACGGCCGCGGATGTTGATGCCGAGGCTGCCCAGCGACACCACGTTGTCGTAGATCCGCTGGTGGGTGTCGCCGACGATGAACAGGTCGTCGGGACCTTCGGGGACCATGGCGCGCAGCATCTTCCAGTGGGCGGCCGACAGGTCCTGCGCCTCGTCGACGACGGCGTGGCGGTAACGGTGGCGCATGAGGGCGGCGGAGGTGTCGGCCATGTGGATGTTGCCCGCGGACTCCTGGTACGCCCTGATCTTGGCGAGGCGGGCGATCTCCAAGCGGGCGGCGCGTTCGGCGACCTGGCGGTAGGTCCACAGGTTCTTCTCGTCGAGCCGCAGGACGAACTTCTCCACCAGCCGCCAGATCTCCGCCCGCTGGGCGCGGCCGATGGTGCGGCCCCGGCCGGCGCGGCGGACGCGGAAGTAGTCGGTGCGCGAGTTGATGGCGTGGCCGAGGATGATGTGGGTCCATTCGGCGTGCAGGAACTCGGCGTCCCAGCGGGTCTCGCCGAGTTCGGTGAGCATGGCCCGCCATTCGTCGAGCGCCTTGGCGTCGTCGATCCAGCGCCGCCGCCCGCCCGGCTCCGACTCGGTGACGATCTTGGTGGCGAGCTTGTCGATGTTGACGATGTCGACCCGGGCGACCGTCTCTGGACCGCCCAGGTCCAGCAGCCGCTTGCGCAGGTCGGCGGCGAGGTTGACGTTGAAGGTGGTGAGCAGGACGGGCTTGTCGTCACCGGGCGGCAGCCGGTCCACCAGGTGCTTGACGCGGTGCAGCGCCACGATGGTCTTGCCGGTGCCGGGACCGCCGCTGACCCGGGCGGGGCCGTTGTAGGAGCGTTCGACGAGCCTGCGCTGGGTGGGGTGCAGGAACACCTTCCATTTGGCGAACTCGCCCTCGATGACCTGCTGCAGGTCGGTGTCCTCGGTGGTGACGCGGGTGGCGGGCCGGGCCAACGCGGCGGTGTAGTCCTCGGTGTCGATCTCCTCGTCCGGGCTGACCGGCCGGGTGATCTCCTCCAGCACCTCCTCGTAGGAACAACCCTCGTACAGCGCCAGCAGCACCTCGGTGGTGTGCGCGGGCGCGTACTCGCACAGCCCGAGCAGTTCCTCCTCGGTAGTGATCTTCCGGATCAGCGGCAGCAGCGGCGCGGCCACGCCGAGGTCGAGCAGTTGCCCGTCGGTGAACGCGGCGAACAACGGCTCGGGGGCGGCGGGGGCCCGGATCGGCTCGGGGGGCGGCGGCGGGGGCGAGGCCAGGCTCTGCTCGGCCGTCACCAGGTCCACGAACTCGATCGCGCCGGTGACCTCGTTGATCTGGTACCGGTAGCGCTCGAGGTTGTCGTAGACGTCCCTGCGGTGCCGGACGGCGACGAGCACGTAGTCCCGGTCGCCGACGTGCAGCAGCAGTGCCCGGTAGTCGGAGGTGACGCGGGCCGAGAACAGCCGCGAGTCGCCCTGGAGCCGCTTGAGCTGCAGCCCGGGCGCGTCGGGATTCTTGCGGAACTTGTGCTGGAACTCGTAGATGGCGCCCTTGACGATCCTGGGGAGCTTCTGGATCTCCTTGTCGGCCTGGTAGAGCAGCCGCAGCGTCGCCTCGCCCTGCATCACGCACTCCCCGTCATGATCCGTTCGGCCAGTTCGTCGGGCCGCCACAGCCGCGCCGCCCGGATCTCCCAGCCGGCCTGGGCGTAGGCGCGGTACCGGTCGGTGGCCTCCTGGTCGTTGCCGGACAGCACCACGGCGACCTTGGCGTCCGGCCAGGCCATCTCCGCCTGCCACCCCTGCTCGCCCAGCTCGTGGCCCACCTCGGGAACGGGGACGCCGCGTTCCATCAGCTCCCACGCCAGGGCGGCCAGGCCGGGTTCGTCGGGGTCGAGCAGGTCGAGCGCCTCGGCCCATCCAGGATCGGCGGCATCGCCCGCCGGAGCCGGTCCGGGCGGGGGCTCGGGTGCGTCCACGACGGTGAGCGCCGCGTCCGGCGGTTCCTCCTCATCGGCCTCGGAAGACTCGGCGGGCTCGGAGGGCGCGTCGAGGACCGGTTCCTCACCGAGTTCCTCCGGGTCAAGCCGCTGCATGCCCAGCGAGCTGAGCAGCCCGGCGCCGCCGATGACGGCCAGCGCCGAGGGGTCGAACGCGTCCAGCGCGGTGTGGGCGAGCTGCCCACCGTCGCCGTCCCCGTGAGTGAGGAACTGCAGCAGGTTCCCCCAGTACAGCCAGGCCTTCCACCGGCGCTTGTGCGCCTCGGCCTCGGCCTCGATGACCGAGGTGCGGTCGTCGATGACGGCGAAGCCGCTCCACGCCTGGGTCCGCAGGTCGGCCAGGACGACCAGCGGGCACCCGGACCGGTCGGTCGTCCGCACCAGGATCAGGTCGCCGGCCGTCGGTCCCGGCAGCGGCTCGCCGCGCAGCGCGGCCGTCATCCGTTCGCCGAGGCCGTCGGCCCCGCAGCGCAGTTGCTCGGCACCGGGTGCGACCAGCCCGGCGACGGCCGCCTCGGTCCGGCGCCGCCACCGCTGCGCGTCCGGGTCGCTCAGGAACGCCAGCAAGGTCCGCACCGGGCTGGTCCAGATCAGCCCGGCCAGCTCGGCGGGGTCGCCGCCGTACTGCCGGTAGATGTCCCGGGCCTGCTGCTGCCCATTGCCCAGGTACGGCTCCCAGACGGGCTGCTCGGGCGCCATACCGGTCTCCCACTCCCGGATGTCGTCCCAGGTGAGCTGGAAGACCACGATCCCGTGCGCGCGAAGCCGGTCCCGTTTGGCGGCATCGCCGGCGAGCCGGTTGGTCGAGGGCGCGGCATGGTACTCGTAGCCGTCCAGGTAGACCGCGATCTCCAGCGGGGCGGCGTCCAGCCGCCGGAACCGCACGTCCGGCCGGGTGCCCTGCACCGGCTTCTGCAGGATGACCTGCCAGTGCACCACCGACCCGTCGGGCCCGGTGATCCGCAGGTCGGCGGTGCGGCGGTCGTCGACCAGCCCGCCGGGCCCGAGTGCCCGCCCGGCCCCGGGTTCGGCGGCCCAGCGGGCCAGCCCGGCCAGGAAGCGGGCCTCCAGTTCGCTCTCCACCTGATCCCACAGGGAGATGTCGTCGGTGCTGGCGATCGGCGCGGTGCGCCAGCCGTCGAGGAGTTCGCGCAGCATCTCGACGGCCAGGCCACGGTCGGCGTGGGCGAACTCCTCGTCGGAGGCGTGCGCGAGCAGGCAGCGGTGGCAGGCGGGCCGGTCCTGCTCCTCGGCGCACGGGCAGTTCTCGACCACCGCCAGGGCGTGCTCCAGCACCTCCCGGAAGCCGGCCTCGGTGGACATGCGGTGCAGGTAGCCGGTTCCGCCGGGCAGCGTGTCGTACAACACCAGGAACCGCCGGCGGTGCCCGCTGTGGTGCAGGTGGTCGGGCATGGTGGCGGTGACGACGTCCAGGTGCGCCGGGTCGCCGCCGTACTTGCGCGCCACGCCGGCCATCAGCGCGGTCTTCAGCGAGGTGAGGCGTTCGGGGATGCGGGTGGTGGCGACCGGCACCAGGATCCGCAGCGCCTCGGTCTCCAGTTCGTGGGCCAGGATCAGCTCGACGTGCTCGACCTCCCCCCCGCGCCGCTGCGGGCACCACGGCCGGTGGTGGCTGTGGGAGCCGTCGTAGGAGGACGTGCCTGTCAGGCGGCGCTGCTGGTCGCCGGGCGGCCCGTCGGCGGTGGCCCCGCCGCAGCCGGTGCACACCGCGAACGGGGAGATCCGCACGGTCTCCCCGGCGAACTCCCGGTCGGCAGGCCGCTCCATGGTCAGCGGGCCGAGGTTGAAATGCCGGATCAGGGCGCGGCGGGTGAAGTCCACCCCGAAGGTCCGCCCGGCGTGCCGCCACGACCCCGGTGCGATGTGCTCGGCCGGAACGTCCACCGCCACGGCCACCTGGTAGTGGCGGCGCTGCCGTTCGTCGTGGTCGTCGCGGATGCGGGCGTCGTCGCGCCGGTCGTGCGCGGTGACCTTGGTGGGCACCAGCACCGTGTGCAGGGCGCCGCGGTCTCCGATCATGTGGTTGCGGCAGCGCGGGCAGGGGCTGTGGTCCTCGAGCGCCGCGGTGGTACGGACGTGGCCGCATTCCTGGCAGATGCGCCACTGCTCGTAGGCGGGCCGCTGCGGGGTGCCGATGTCCAGGCCGCTGATGGTGTGCCGATAGCCGCGGATATAGAAGCTGTTGCCGGGCGCCAGTTCGGTGAGGGCCAGACGGGCCGAGCGCTCGTACTCGCGCAGTTCGCTGTGGTAGCGCCGGTCCTCGCCGTCGTCGGCGCGGTCCTCCCAGGTGAGGGTGGCTTCCAGGGCAGTGGGCGTGTCGATCAGCGAGTAGTTGGGCAGCAGGGACAGCTCCACCAGGGTGCCGTGCGCGTCGCGGCGGCCGATCTCGCCGATCCGCCGCTGCACGGCGCGCAGTTCGGCGGTCAGTTCGCGGCGGCGGGCGCGCTGCTGCGGGTCGGACTCGACCAGCGCGTCGATCGCGGTCCGGATGACGCCGATCCGGGCGCGCAGGTCGTCGAGCCGTTCGGTCCACCGGCGCTCAGCGCGGTCGGCAGCCGTGCGCAGCCCGGCGGTGGCGAAGTGCCGGAGCCGGTCGGCGGCCTCGGCGGTCACGCCGCGTTCGGCGTCGCCGGAGACCGGTCCGAACAGCGCCAGGAAGCGCTCGGCCAGTTCCGCACCCCGGGCGACGGCCGCCTCGGTGAACGTCCGCAACCAGCCCGACTCCCCGAACAGCGCGGAGGTCAGGCGGGGCAGCGGCAGGACACCAGGGATCGCGTCGCGCGCCGCCAGGTCCACCAGGTGCGCGACGTACTGGCGCTGCAGGATCTCCACCGCCGACAGGTGGCAGCCGGGCGGCACGATCTCCCCGGCGATCATCTCGCGGGGTTCGGCGAGGTAGTAGCGGTCGCGGGCGCGGCGGCCGACGAACGTCAGCAGCAGGGCGTTGCCGGTGGCCCGCCCGGCGCGTCCGGCCCGCTGCACGTAGTTGGCCGGGCCGTGCGGCAGCGAGGCCAGGATGACGGCGGACAGGTCGCCGATGTCGATGCCCAGTTCCAGCGTCGGCGTGCAGGCCAGCACGTTCGGGTCGCTGTAGCGGATGCCGTCACGGAACTCGCGCTCGACCTTCTCCCGCTGCGGCCGGGTCAGCGCCCCGGTGTGCTCGGCGGTGATCACGCGGAACGGCTCGGCGCCGCGGTACAGGCTCCGGTAGTAGTCGCCGGTGAACCGGTCGTCGGCGTTGACCTCCAGCCGCCCGGTGCAGCGGTAGCGGGGGCACGGCGCGTGCAGCCATTCCCGCATCCGGGCGGGGTGGACGGTCTGCTTCCAGTTGCAGACGGTGCAGTGCACCCCTGCTTCCGGCACCTGCTCGTCACCCAGCCGCCATACCTGAACATGACCGGGCAGCAGCCCGTACACCCTGGTGGTGCCGTCCCCGGCGGTGCGGCGGGCCAGAACGCCCTCATCCACGAGCACGTCCAGCAGCCGGCCGAGGTAGCGGGTGGCGTCGCCGGCGTCGAGGCCCAGGCAGCGGGCGGTCCAGTCCTGGTACCAGTTGCCGCGCCCGGCGAGGGAGTCGAACTCGCTGCGTTCCTTGCGACCGCCGAGCAGGAACCGCGGCGCGGGCAGGCCGTCGGGAAACGCGGGCATGCCGTCGGGCCGCCTGCCCCAGATGGTCGTGTACCGCCGGGTCCCGGCGGCGGTGATCCAGGGGTCCAGCCAGCGGTGCTTGATGCCGCCGCGCATGCGCAGGCGTTCCAGCAGGCCCCGCACGTACGTGACGTAGGCGCCCTCGTCGGGCAGCGGCCCGAGCCGGGCGGCGGTGGCCTGGTGCAGGTCGCGGGCGATCAGGGCGATGCGCTCGGGCTCGTCGAGGATCACCTCGGCGGCGGCGGTGCGGGTGAGCTCCAAGGTGCGGCCCTGCCGGGAGCGCAGCCCGAACTCCAGGACCGCCCCGAACGCCAGCCGCTCCCCGATCAGGTCCCAGGTGCGGGCCGAGCCCTCAGACTCCCCGGCCAGCAGTGCGTCCACGTCCTGGCGGTCGTGCAGGTCCGGCGGGACCACCGCGGGCAGGTACCGGGGGTCGCCGGCGGTCTTGACCGCTTCGGAGATCAGCTCGTTGAGCGGCACGGGCCGGTCGTCGTCGAGCGCGGAGGCCAGCAGCAGCCGCAGCGAGAATCCGTAGGACCGGTTGGCGACGAACCCGGCTCGATGCGCGGCGTCCTGTACCGAGTCGTTGAAGACCAGGGTCTTGCGCCGCTCGGGTTCGAGTTGTCCGCCGGTGAACAGCTCGGTGATCGCGACGGAGGCGAGCGCGGCCAGGCCGGAGCCCAGGAAGCGGGTGCCTTCGTCCATCCCGCAGGCGGGGCAGCGTTCCTTCTCGGCGGCGCGGTGGCCCTCGGCGTCGTGTCTGATGTCGGTGAGGACGAACACGTCGCGGGTGTCCGGTCCGCCGTCCCGTTCGGGGTCCAGCGGGCGCAGCCGCGCCCCGTTCGCCTCCAGGACGAGCACGTCGGGGCCGGGCCGCCCGGCGATCCGGTCGGCGACCTCGTCGGGCGTCGCGGTGATCATCGGGCGGACGAACCGCCGGTCGGTGATCCCGTACCGGTAGATGCGGTCGGGGTCGGTGACCAGTTCCTCGGGGGTCCGCATCGGGGAGATCGCGGCCCAGCCGGAGCGTCCGCAGTGCCGGCAGTAGACGGCGGGCAGCATGGTCCGGCCCGCCGCCCCGGCGGTGGTGGTGTCGGCGTCCGCGGGCGGAGGCTCCCCGAACCAGCCGAACGACGGCCTGGGGCCGACCGCCCGCAGCAGCCGCGACACCGACCGCACCCACAGGTGGGTCTCGACGTGCACGAGCGGGGCTCTGCCGGCCGGGTCGAGAGGGTGGCGGGCGATCGACAGCAGTGCCACGAACCGGGCCAGCGCGGTGGCGGCCTGCCGGGGCGACAGCCGGATCGCGGTGCCCCAGTTGTAGGCGCCCCTGCGGGGCAGCAGTTCGAGGATCTCCTCGTAGGTGTGGGGGCGGCCGTCGAGGACCTCCAGGACGGCGACGGTGAGGATGTGCCGCCGCAGCAGCCTGCCGAGTTCCGCGGGGGTCAGGTCGTCGCGTCCGGTGACCGCCGCCATGATGCGGCCCATGGCGGCCGGGTCGTCGTGCGGGTCGGGGACCGCGGCCAGTTCCTGCGGGTCCGGCAGCGGCAGGGTGTAGTCGATGGCCTCGATGAACTCCTCGACGGTCTGGCGTTCCTCGCCGATCACCGAGTCGGCGGGGAAGGGCGTTCCGAACACGGTCTCGGCGACCGCCCGGATCTGCTCGCCGTCCCCGCCCGCGCCGAGGGTCGCGCTGGTGGCGACGGGGCAGATCCGCCCGAGGGGACGGCCGGGCTCGGCGTGCCCGGTGGCCGCCGCGAGCCGCCGCAGCAGCATCGCCACGTCAGTGCCCTGCGCCCCGTCGTAGGTGTGGAACTCGTCCACCACCACGTACGCCAGGTCGGCGCCCTCCCACAGCGGGAGGTCGTCGGCCCGCTGGAGCAGCAGGTCGAGCATCTTGTAGTTGGTGATGAGGATGTCGGGCCGGGCCCGGCGGATCTCGGTTCGCCGCGTCATCACCCGCGGGTGCTCGGTGTCGGGGGTGTCGCCGATGTAGAGCCCGGCGGTCACCTCCCCCATCCCGTCGAGGCCGAGGAGGCCGTCGATCCTCTGGGCCTGGTCGGTGGCGAGCGCGTTCATCGGATAGAGCAGAACGGCCTTGACGCCGGTCTTTCCGCGCCGCCGTTCGCGCCGGCAGTGGTCGAGGACGGGCAACAGGAAGGACTCGGTCTTGCCCGACCCGGTGCCGGTCGTGATCAGCGTCGGCTCTGCCGGGCCGTGCAGGGTGCCGAGCCGCCGGAACGCGCGGGCCTGGTGCCGGTAAGGCCGGAACCCCTCCGGCGCCCACTCCAGCCATCGCCGCCAGTCGCCGTCCTCGGTGCGGAACGGGGTGCGGATCCGCAGGTACGGCCCCCGGAAGATGCCCTGCTCGGGGTCGTTGAGGAATCTCTCCAGCCCGTCGCGCACCTGGTCGTCGGCCAGCGCGAACGTGGTGGTCAGGTACTGCGTCAGGTTCCGCCGGATCTCCTCGGCGGCAAGAGTCGGCCTCACCTACCGCCCCCCTCCGTCCCGGCATCCTATAGATCCCGTCAAGGAGTCATCAGGAACGCGGCACACCGTGGCCGCCATCGGCCACGGCGATCATGCCGGTGCTGTGCGCCGATGCGGCGCCACGGCAGGCGGCGGCCCCCGATCAATTACCGTTCATCGTGGTGCCCCAAAATGTGCGACGATCCACGCGACTCGCCCGATGGTTTCGGGCAGACTACGGACACGGCTCGCCCACGTCCTAAGGAGAACCGTCCTCATGCCCCGTGCCGATGCGCCACCGGGAGACGACTGCATTCTCTGCCGGAGAGATGATCCGAGATTCAACCGGATCATGTGCGAGAATACGACGTTCTTCGTCAGGCACGACAACTATCCCTCGGCTCCGGGTCATGTGGAGCTGGTGCCCAAAAGGCACATCGAGTCCTTCTTCGATCTGACCGACCAGGAACTCACCGACTTCTACGCGCTGCTGCTGCAGGCGCGGAAGATCCTGGTCGAGGAGTACGACCCGCCGCACGGCTACACGATCGGCGTGAACGAGGGCCGTGCCGCCGGACGCAGCATCGACCACCTGCACGTCCACCTGATCCCGCGTTACTTCGGCGACGTCGACGATCCGCGCGGCGGCATCCGCCAGGCCACACCGAACTGGGATCCCGACAGCTGGCGGTAGCCGGCCTCACTTGCGGCCCAGCGCCACGAACCAGTCCCGCCGTCCGGCGTCGTGGACGCGCACCCGCCGAAAGCCCGCCTGTGCCATCCGGTCGGCGAAGCCGTCCGGAGTGACCAGCGTGAACCAGCGGCGCCCCGCCAGGGTGCCGCCCTCCCGCCAGTCCTCGCCGGTTCCCGCACGCATGCTGATGGCGGCCATCCCGCCGGGCGCCAGCGTCCGCCGGATCTCCTCCAGGGCCACCGGGATCTTCGCCGACGGCAGGTGCAGCAGGCTGCCGGAGGCCCAGGTGCCGGCGAACCGGTCGTCGGCGAACGGCAGGTCGAGGATGTTCAGCCGGACGAAGCCCAGCCTGCCGTCCCGGCCGGCCGAACGCGAGCGCGCGCAGCGCAGCATCGAGGGGGCGTAGTCCCCGGCGACGACCCGCCGGCCGAGATCGGCCAGCATGCGGCTGTCCCGGCCGCCGCCGCAGCCCAGATCGAGCACCGGCAGTCCGGGGGGCAGCGCCTTCTCGAACGCCACCACCTCGTCCCGCAGCCCCGGGAATTTCGCGTAGTCCTCGGTGGCGTCGGCGTATTCCTCCGCCATGGCGTCATAGGTGCCGCATGTCACGGTGGTGACGTCCGGCATATCGCGTGCGGGGTCGGCGCGCCGGCGCGTCTCATACATTGTCGAACCCGTCCTGGCCGATGATCGTGCAGAGCATGTTGAGCTCGTGCCACATCCGGTGACAGTCGAGGTCATCGTAGCCGCGCTCGGCATCGAAACTGACGCATCCGATGAAGCCGCCGCGGGTATTGCGGATCGGGCTGGCGAACACCGCGCCGCGATGTCGATAACGGGTGAAATCGGCCCAGGAGAAGCCCATGACGGCGTCCGGGCCGTTCGCCTGCCGGTAGGCCTCGTAGCTCTGCTCGTCCGGCAGCCGGGCGGCCAGCCGCTCGACGTTCTCGCCCACCTCCTGGTTCCGCCGCCAGCACAGCCCGACGACCCCCACGCCCGGGGTCGGCCGGATGCTCCGGGTGGCCGGGGCCGAGCCGAGCCGGTAGGTGGCGACCCGGATGAGCTCGCCCCGCACCGGGTGCTGCAGGGTGCGCTTCCTGCGCCACACGTGCAGCGCCGGGTCGCTGATGGGCACGCCGGCCGCCGCCGCGAGCGAGACGAGCTGGCCGAAGGCGGTCAGAATCTGCCGCCGCATCGCCACCCGCCGGCCCAGCGTCGCCCGCTGCGCGTAGGTCTCCAGCGGCGACAGCGCGCCGAACACCCCCGCCACGACGATCAGACCGATGACCAGCGCCGCCGTTCCGTTTCCGGAAGAGCTCCACAGCGACTCGGAGGGGAATTCGTACTGTTTGCTCGCCAGTACGACGGTGGCCAGCAGGATCACACTCCGGTCGATGCCGCGCGCCACGTTCGAACGCATCGCCTGCACTCCAATCCGGGTCTTACGGGCAGGCGGAGGGCGTGTTTCAATGTAGCCGACATCACTCCCGAGGACAGCATAGAGCCACCGAATCATGACGTTACGGTCAGCCACAAGCCGCCGAAATGTCATCCCTAACGAAGATTGGCCGATGCCCATGTCCGGACCGGCGGGCGCCTTTTGCGTCGGCGCGGACTTCTGCCAGGAACTGGCCGGCGCGACCGACACCGACTTCAGCCGCACCTACCGGGGGAGCCCGCCGAGCAGGATCATCTGCCGTGGTGACGGACTCTCCCTGCTGGCGGACATGTCGCCGCTCACGGTGGGACACCTGCTGGTGGTCTCCGACGATCATTACCTCAGTTTCGGCGAGGTGATCGCCGATCATGGCCGGCGGGTCACGGACGTCCTCGACCTGATCATCGAGCAGTATCTCGGGACGTTCGGCGAACCGCTCATGATGGAACACGGCTCGTCACCGGTGATGGACGGATCGGCATGCATAACACATGCGCATATTCACCTGCTCCCGCTGCGGCTGGACGATGTGCACCGGGCCATGACCAGGGACGGTCTGGCCGCCACCGAACTGTCCGGCATGATCGATCTGCGCGCTCTCGGGGAACGGCGGCTGCCGTATTTCCTCTGCGCTGACAGGCACCGGCACCGGGTGTATGGTGTGGCGCACCGGATGCGCCGCCAGTACCTGCGTTCCATCGCCGGAGAACTGCTCGGCATCCCTGATCCGGAATGGGATTACGCCGTGGTGATCCGTAAAGAGCTGCTGGAAGTGACCCTGGCCAAAACCGCCGGATGGCGCATCGCCCGGCGTTGAGCCACCGTTCCCCCGCAGAGAGGCGAACCCGAGATGTCCACGAACGGACCGGTCTCCGACGAACCGACCCGGCTGGCCGCCATCGTCACGCCCATGTTCGCCGGCCAGTCCGGCGCGTCCTACCGCCTCTCCGACGGGGCGACCGCACAGCTGCTGGCCGGCGCCGACGCACAGGACGACTGCGCCGTGTTCCGCCTGGACGGCTCCCAGGAGCTGGTGCTGGGATCCGACTACGTGCGGGGCGCCAAGTTCGGCCTCTACGAGCTCGGCTACCTCGACGACTACGACGTCGGCTACTACCTGGCCATGGCCAACTTCAGCGACGTGGCCGCGATGGGCGCCCAGCCGATCGCCCTGCTGTCGGTCATCCGGTATCCGAAGGCGATGCCCGACGAGGACTTCGCCCAGGTCCTGCGGGGCATCAACGACGCCTGCGATCAGGTCGGCGCCCCCAACGTCGGCGGCGACATCGGCACCGCCGAGCGCCTGATCCTGTCGGCGTCGGCGGTGGGGGTGGTGGAGGCCGGACGGTCACTACGGCGTGACGGCGCCCGCCCCGGTGATCGGCTGTGCATCACCGGGCCGACCGGGATCGCCGCCGCCGCCCAGCGTTATTTCGGCAGGTTGGACACCGCCGGCACCCGGATGGACGAGACCGACGAACAGATCCTGCTGAACGCCTGGAAGCGCCCCCGGGCACGGGTCGCCGAAGGCCGCCTGCTGAGCACCGGCGGGGTGGTGACGAGCTGCCAGGACTCCTCCGACGGGCTCAAGGCGGGCATCGAGACCATCGCGTCCCGCAGCGGCGTGGGCTTCGTGGTCGAGGAGGAGGCACTGCCGGTGGTGGACGCGGTGGCGCAGGTCGCCAAGCTCGCCGACATCGATCTCATCCCGCTGCTGCTCGGCGACTCGGTGGACTTCCAGCTCGTCTTCACCGTTCCCGCCGAGCACGTCCCGGCGCTGCGCGAGTCCTTCGATGAGGCCGGGCTGGACTTCCACGACATAGGAGTCGCCACCGAGGCCCCCGACCTGCTGCTGCGCACCGGCGACGGCACCACGCGGGAGCTTCCGGGCGCCGCCTGGCGGCACGCCACCTGAGCCCGCCGCCGGTCCGCACCACCAGAGACCGGGTGCGGGCCCGGCATCCGGTGGCCCGGCCCGTTCCCGGTGCGCCGCCCGGCCCCCGCGTTGCCGCTGCCGCCACCATGGAGGCGACGGCGTACGACCACCCGGAGGCCGGGCCGTGTCGTCCCGCTCAGCGGGGGCGGTCCAGCGCGCCTTCCTTGATCTGCCGGGCCAGCATCCCGAACGCCGCCCGCCGCACGGTCAGCCGCCCGCCCTCCGGGTCCTTGGAGTCCCGGATCCCCACACCATCAGGGAATCCGGCCAGCTCAACACACGCCTCGTCATTCGCGCTGCCGCTGCGGGAACTCTTGCGCCAACGGATCGTCATGAGTACTCCTCCATGAGCTGTTCGATCAGGATCCGGGACATGTCCTCGGATGACGCCTTTGCACCGATCAACTCAAAATCTACGGCCATCTCCCTGACCTCTGCCGGGTCCTGGACCAGGCGCCCGCCCCGGAACGCTCCGATGTAGGCGACATCCCTGTTGTCCAGGCTCATCACCTGAAACGGGCCGTTGAGACCGAAGTGCTCTCCAGTGGACCGGGGAATGACTCGGACCATCACGTTCGACCCCTCGGACAGCTCCAAGAGCTGTTGGAGCTGGGCCCTCATCACCTTCGGCCCGCCGACCGGACGGTCCAGCACGTCCTGGTCGAGCAGAACCACCAGCACCGGTGGCTCCTTGCGGCCGAAGAGAGCGGCCTGCCGAGCCGTGCGCATGGCCAAGGCCCGCTCCAGGTTCCTGTTGTCCCGAGCTGTGGACAGGAGCGCCCTGGCGTACTCCTCCGTCTGGAACGGAACAGGGATGACCTGCCCCTGGTACATCCGGATGACCCTGGCCTGCGCCTCGAACTCGGTGTACTGACGGAACCAGTCCGGGTCGTGTGCGGTACGCGCGAAGTAGAGCAGCAGTTCGAAGAGGCGCGGGGTGCCGTACTTCTGGTCGAGCGCCCTGGCCTGGTCCTCGTGCAGCTTGAGCCGCCCGGCCTCGATGTTGCAAACAGTGGAGCGGGCGGCATTGATGATCTTTCCGCACTGGGCCAGCGAAAGCCCGTGCTTCTCCCGTTCGAACCGCAGGGCGTAGGCCAGAAAGTGCCAGAGGGATGTCTTGGGGTCCAGAGGGTCCCTGACTCGCATCATCGCGCCTCCGATGTTTCCGCTTTTCACGTATACATCACAGGCTAGATCCAGCGAGTCAGGATCACTGTGGAAATGCAAAAACATAAGGGAGTCTCCCATGAGTCTCACCCCCGACCACCTGGCGATCGACCTGCTCGCCTCCCCCGCCGCCGCCGGCCTGGCCCGCACCCTGCTGGAACCCCGGCTGAACAAATGGGGCGCATCGCACATTCTGGACGACGCCTTTCTGGTGTCCTCAGAATTGATCAACAATGCCGTCAACGAGACCCCCGGAGCGCAGATCAGGTTCCGCCTCGGCCGCGACGCCCCGTACGTCAGCATCGCCGTCTGGGATTCCAGCCCCCGCACCCCCCAGGTCCGCCCGCTCCAGAACGTCACTCTGGAAACCCTCGACCTGTCCCCCGAGTCCTGGGACGACAACGGCGGCTGGGGCCTTGCCCTCGTCATCAGCCTGTCGGCCGAATGCGGCTGCACCCGGGACCCCAGGGGCGGCAAGTGGGTCTGGGCCCGCCTCAAGTTCTGACCGGACGCCCCGCGCCCCGGCCCCCGCCTCGCCGTTCAGTTCACCGCCGGGCGCCGCTCGGCGGCGGGCACCTCGTACAGCAGATGCCACGGCTCGTACGGCCGCCGCCGGCAGGTGATCGCCAGCCGCACCGGCCCGGCCTGCTCCCGCCGCCAGCTCTCCGGGCTCTGCGTCAGCCCCGGCGGCTCGGTCCGCACCAGCGAGAACGACATCCAGTTGCGCCCGTCCACAAGCGACACCTCATGCGGCCTGGACGACCGCTCGTCCACCACGTGAACGCTGTCGCCGGTGTTGAACCGCCACGGCCCCCACACGTGATCACTGCCCGGATGCTCCCGCCCCACCTCATCGCAGATCCGGACGGTCACCTCGTCGAGCCCGTCCAGGCCGGGCGGCCCCACCAGTTCGACCAGCAGCCTCCCGTGCCGATCGACGCCGTTCAGCCCCTCCTGCACCGTGCACCGGAACTTCGGCACCAACTCCGAATGCCGCCGCTCCCGCTCGATCCGCGTCATCGCGGCAGCCGTCCGCCACGCCCCGGACGCGGCCAGCGCAGAGAATGCCCCCACCGCCACATTCAGCACATCCGGCACGCCCATGCCGCCGCACCGTAGCAACCCGTACCGGCCGAGTCAGCCGAATCCGGCAACGCCCACCGGCACCCCGGCCGCCCGCCTCCACAGCCGGGCCGCACCTCACCCGGCCCGACCGCCCTCCGCCGACCAGCCCTCCGCCTCGGCCCGCCGCAACCGCTCCGAGAACACGGCATGCGCCTGCCGATACTCGGCCTCCCGATCCGCCTTGTAGAACGGCGGCACATACCCTTCTGGCGGCGGCACGCTCCCCGGGTCCTCCAGGTGGTCTTGCAGGCGCTTGTAGTCCTCCTTCGTCTGGCGTGAGCCGTAGGAGTTCCAGTTCTCCGCGATCTTGGCTCCCGTGGCGTCGAACCACATCGCGGACTCGTATCCGAACAACTGCGGGTAGCGAGATCGGTAGATCGTGACGAGCTGATCGGCCGAGAGCCCGAGCCACACGGCCACGAGCGCATCGATCTCCACCAGCGCGGCCCGGCGTTCACGCTCCGTCCGCAGCGGCGTGGCGCCGTCCCAGGCCGGGCCGACCGCCCCCAGCGCGGGCATGCCGGGCCAGGACACCGCCCACTGCTCCCGCCGCCAGTCGTGACCGTAAAGCTCCTCCCACAGATCCGCGTACGCACTGGTCAGGCAGTTGAGCCGCAACGTGCGCAGCAGAAGCGGGACTTCCAGCGGATGCCCGGACTCAGGCGCGGGCATGGACTTGGTGTTCGTGGTCTGAAGGTCAGTCGTCCCAGTGATCCGGAGCAGGTAATCCACCGGCAGAGCCGCCCAAAAGCCCGCCACCAGCGCGGTACCACGGTTGTCGGGAAGCGCCAGCGAGTGCACAGAGTGAACATGTGCGGGTCCCGGAGGATAGATCGCAGGAAACAGACTCCGGTCGGTGTCATCGGGAATCATCCGACGCCAGAACACCCGATAGAACTCAGTGTACGGGCGACTCGCCTCACGAGCTAGCAGTACATGAACTTGATCATCAGGTACCTCGTGCACCGGGATTCCAAGCTCAACCGCGAGATCATCGCGTGCACGCTCGACCGCCGACGATGACAGCAGAGCATCAAGCCTCCGATAGTCAACCCAGAGGTCCTGCTCCTCACGATATGCCCTCCAGTCGGTATCCCTCGCGTACTCAGACCTGGGGAGGGCGTCCTCGGCCAACTGCATGAGATCTTGAGGGCGTCCCTTCGTTCCCGTGTCCGGAGGCTGCTTGAAAAACGGTGTCGCCACTCCGATCTGAGGGCCTTTGAGGATGACCTCCGACCAACTCTCAGGGTCACTGAGACGCCAGCGGATCAAACCTTCCTTCTTGGCATTCGCCTCATCGTAGCCACGGCTTATCCGTGGATCGAAGTCACTGAGGCGATGACGGATCGAGCCGAGGACTTCGATCGCCTCTTGCTCTGTGTTGCTGATCGGATAGAGAAGCTTGGCCTCATCCGGTGCCACATCCTCGCCGGTCAGCCTACGCCACTCACCGAGCACCTCTTCGTCGACCATAATGACTCGCGCCGCATGAGGGCGTTCATCCCAGTGTCCCTTGTACTTCACGCCGGGCGGATCTCCTGACCCGTCATGCGACAGGGACCTCATAATCACTGATGGATCGAAAAGCCAACTGAGATGCGCGAATCGCACCTTTTGCGGAACACTGTAGACATGCAGCCCAAAATGTGAGCTCCGATTGACCGGCGGCGGGAAGAAGCGATTTCCCGAGTTGACGAAGTCTCCATGGACGCGCAGGCGCCTGTAGGCGGCGGCCCGCAGACGACGTTCTTTGTCCCCGACGAAGTGGGTGTCCGGATGGAGCAGGCCCGCAGTTCCATGCGTCCCGAGCGCAGCCCACACGCGAACCATGAAAGCACGGTAAAGGTCCGGCTGGGTTCCTTCCAGCAGAGGATAGACGACTGGAGAGACAAGAAGCTTCGAGACCGCACTGTGGACGGTGAGCTGTTCCAGCACGAACCGACGGCTCGGCGCATGTCCAAGCAACCGAGCCCTGCGATCGTTCCATACGGAGACGGATGGCTTTTCTGCGAGCACGAACCAGGGATCCAGTTCCGCGAGGATCGGGGCCTCCTCCCAGCGGGGCCGGACCCACGGTGGGTTGCCGACCTGGAGGTCGAAGCCGCCGCGCTGGAAGACATGCGCGAAGTCCAGTTCCCAGTGGAAGAAGCCCTGCCTTTCGGCGATGTCCTTGACCGTGGCCAGCCAGGGGAAGCGCTCCTCCAGACGGAACTCGTTGTCCATGCCCATCCAGGCGGCCAACTCGTTCTCGTGCCTGCTCAGGTCCTCCAGCGAGTCGAACTCGGGGAACAGCGAGTCCTCGGGGATGTCGGCGACGCCCAGCAGCGCCTCGGCGAAGTCGAGCCAGTCGCCGAACTCCATGAGCGGGATCACCGGACGGCGTTCCACCCGCCGGGGCTTCGGCCGTCGCCGGGGACGGGACCTCGGTGCGGGGATCTGCTCCTGGACCGGCTCGTCACCGAGGAGCGACAACGTCTCCCACGACTGCGGGAGGCCGGCCGGGTCCGGTTCGGGGGCCTCCGGCTCCTCCTCCTCGACCTGCGGAAGGTCGTACAGGCTGCCCGAGAACTTGTCGCGGAGCCGCTGGTGGATCTCGTCGTCGCCGGTCAGCAGATCGACCTTGTCCAGCGGCCAGAACCACAGGGCGCACCAGGCGTCCATCAGCGTCTTCAACCGCCAGTAGGGGGTGCCCGGCGACGTCAGGTCGGCCTTGATCTCGTCGCGTTCCTTGGCCTCGCGGGGCTGCGGCAGGTCCTCCGCGCCCCACACGTCGATACGGCGGCTGATCTCCCGTTCCGACAACTCCAGCCGCTTGACCACCAGGTCCCACAGGTACTCGGCACGACGGGCCAGACCCTGCAGGCGCTGGACCTGACTGGCCTTCTCGTCCTTGGCCTTCTTGTCGCGCGGAGCCACGAGGATCTTCTTGCGCCAGTCGGCGAGGGCCTTGGCCTGGTCGGGGGCGAGGTTCCTGGCCTCCTTCTCACCGGCGACCGCGCCCCAGCCCGCGGCGGGCAGCAGGAAGTGGTGGACGTGCCCCTCGGGGATGTCGCCGTCGCGGAACGGGTGGTCGTCGGGAGCCGAGTCCAGCCACACCTTCTTCCTGAGCCTGTCCGGGGCGTACAGGCGGCGGCCCGCTCCGATCAACGAGTTGCCCCGGCGCAGGTGCAGGCCGAACCACGGGGCCTGGAGGCCGGGGTACATGACGTTCAGCCACAGCGACACCTCCGCCAGCTCCACGGCGGTCTCGTTCAGGTCGACGCCGTAGGAGTTGTGCAGCGCGATGTACGCCTTGACCTTCTGCAGTTCGTCGGCGTACCGCTCCGGCTCCAGCCGCACACCCAGCTCACGCTGACGACGCTTGAGATACTCGGCGGCGACCTGGTTGATGGCCTCGTTGAGGAACGCGCCCGATCCCAGGGCGGGCTCGCAGATCGTCCAGCGCAGGATCTCGTTCGCCGGAGTGGTCGTGCCGTTCTGGTCCAGGCGTTCCCGCAGCGCCAACTGCACCGTGACCTGGGTCAGGGACTCGGGGGTGTAGTACGACGCACTCGTCTGGCGGTCGCGGCCGGCGAGGCGGTAGACGAACGCGCCGGGCTGGTAGACGACCCGCTCGTCGGTCTTCATCCCGTTCTCGTCCTCACGGCGGACGAACACCGAGTCGTCGTAGTCGTCCACCTTCGACTCCGGGATCATCCAGGAGCCGTCCTTCGGGTCGCCGTTCTTGGCGACCTCGTACAGCTTCTCGTCGGCGATGAAGCCCGTGTACGACATCAGCCCCTCGTACACGGCGCCGAGCTGGTTGATGCCGAGCTGCGCGTAGGAGATGAAGCCGCCGCGTTCCTTGCGCTTGCCCTTGGCGAGCATGAGCAGGCGCAGCACCCGGTACAGGGCCTCGTTGCGCAGACGGGTGTCGATGCGGGGCGAGGCCGGGTCGTCGGAGTCCAGCACGATCTCGCCGATCAGCGACGTGCGGGACGGGTCGAACAGGTCCGCCTTGAGGGGTTCGAAGCGCAGGCCCTCGCCCTCCGACTCGCCCGCCGCCACGCCCTCGCGCGGGTTGTGGCCCTCGTTGACCATGCGGAACAGCAGGTCCAGCGACTCGTACAGGTGGAAGCCGCGGCGGGACTCCTCCGACACCAGGTCGCGGACGATCAGATCCCCGATGCGGGCCATGCTGTAGCCCTTGACGTACGCCTCGTCGTCGGCGGGCAGGATCTTCAGCTCCGGGCGGGCCTCGGCGTACAGCAGGAACAGGATCCGGTACAGGTAGCGCAGCGACTGGCGGCCCAGCTCGCGGGCCAGGGCGGCGGGTTCGTCCACCTGGCTCGGGCGGAAGCCCTGCTCGCGGATGCGGTCCAGGACCTCGTTGGCGATGATCTCGACGGACTCGCGCAAGCCGTCGCGCAGGTCCTTGGACACCCCCACCGCGTGCTGGCGGGAGCCGGACAGCAGCTCGGCCAGCCGTTCGGTGCCGCCCTCCTCCGGCGGCAGCAGCGAGTCCGCCCCGAACAGGGCCGCGATGGTGTCCAGCTCGCCGGGCACGGCGTTGCTCCGGCCCAGTGCCACGTCCAGGCTGACCGCCAGATACCGGCCCTCGCCCCAGGCCGCCCGGTCGGCGAGAATGATCACGCCGCCGGCCAGGATCAGCACGTAGCGGGGCGGGTCGTCGCCGCCCAGCAGCCAGGTGGCGAGCCTGTCGCCGGTCTCGATGCGGTCCCGGCCATCCAGCTCGACCGACTCCAGCAGCCGGCCCGCCTGTTCGGGGTCGAGGGCGGCGTCCACGTCGGGTGCCCAGCCGCACTCGACGGCGACGACCATGGGGCGATCGTGCGGCTCGGCGTACGCGACGGGGACCTCGTACGGACGGCCGGCGCGTTCGACCGTCAGGGTGCGGGGCTCGGCGGCGTACCCCAGAGCGCGCAGCACGTCACCGTGCAGTTCGTGCAGGGCCTTGCGCCACTGCTCGGCGTCCTTGGGCTGCTCGCCCGCGCGGACGGCCTCCAACCGGTCGGCGAAGTAGGCGCGGTCCTTGAAGTACGGCCTGCGGAGGGCGCGCAGGCCGCTTCGGGGGGTGGCCCTGCCCTCCTTCTCCTGTTCGGTCCAGCGGGCGAACAGACCGTCCTTGCTGCGCTTGAGTTCCCGGGGCAGCACCTCGGCCAGGTAGTGCGCCGAGAAGTAGTCACCGCGGTTGACCAGAGAGTCGTAGCTCACGCGTCCCCCTCGAGCACGGCCAGGATCCGCAGTAGCGGCTCCCCGGTGGTCTCCAGACTCTGCAGCAGGCGTTCCTGCTCGGCGACCGTGTCGCCGACCTCCCTGCGTCTGCGCTGAGCGTGCCGGTCGTCCCCGAGGCCGTCGAGCGTCTGCTGCTCCCATCGCCGCACCCGGTCACGGTGCTCGCGAAGCGGGGCGGTGACCCGTTCGGCGTACTCGTCGCGCCGCCGGTCCAGATGGGCGCGGGCGGCGTTCACCGCCGGGACGATCAGCTCCCGCAGTCCGTCGACGTCGGGCCGGCGGAGGGTGTTGATCATGTCCGGACCGACCCTCGTCTCCGCCAGCACCTCGGTCATGTCGCGGATCTGCGGGTTGCCGGGCAGGCCGGTGACGGCCATCCACTCCACCACGGTCGGCTGGCCGAGGGCGTTGGAGTAGATGCCCTGGATCAGGAACGTCGGGTCCATCGGCCGGGCGACGGTGATCACCGGAGCCTGCTGCCGGACCAACTGGATCTGTACCTTGTCGACCAGCCACTCCACCATCGGATGCAGGTCCGACAGGTAGGCGATGTCGGGCCACATGGTCTTGGTCCGACGGGCCTCGTCCAGCTTCCGCCGGGCCAGATCACGGTCGAAGGTGACCTTCATCCGTTCGGTGATCCGGTGCCGGCGCAGGTAGGAGGCGGGCAGCGCGGACAGCCGGTGCACCAGGTCGGGCGGCGGCTCGAACGCCAGCATCGCCCCGTCGTCGTCGATCCGCAGGTCCGGTGCGACGGTGCGCAGCGCCTCCCGGACGAACGCCTCGGTGTCGCGGAACAGCGTGGGCACCCTGGCGCGCGGCGGATCCTCGATCACCTGCTCGTTCGCCACCGTCTCGAACAGGGCGGCGAGGGGGTTGGCCGGCGGGGTCTCGTCCAGGGACTGCTCGACGGTCTTGCCGTCCAGCAGGGCCTGGATCAGCCGGTCCTCCTCCTTCTTGGCGTTGAACTCGCCGGTCACGGGCTCGGCGGTGCCCAGGTTGCGGTGCGCCTCCTCCTCCCGCTTGAGCAGTTTCTCGGCGACCGTGGTGTCGTCCTTGGCGCCCTCGACCGCCGAGGTGAGGATCAGCGCGCGGAACTGGGGCGGATGCTCCTGCCCGTACCGGTCGATCCGGCCGTTGCGCTGCTCGATCCGGATCAGGCTCCACGGCAGGTCGTAGTGGATCAGGTGGTGGCACTGGCGGTGCAGGTTGACGCCCTCGGAGGCGACGTCCCCGGTGAACAGCAGCCGGACCTTGCTGTCGGACAGGGAGAACTCCTCCACGATCTCCTGCTGCCGTTGGTCGGAGCAGCCGCCGTGCATCAGCCGCACCTGGTCGGCGGTCAGGCCCAGCTCGCCGGGAACGGTCTCGGCCAGCCACTCCAGGGTGGGGATGCTCTCGGAGAACACCACGGCCCGGGTCGCGCGGCCCCTGCCGACGCCGATCTGCCTGAGCTGGTCGATGAGGGTGCGGCGCTTGGTGGACTCGTCGTCGCCGATGTCCTCGGCGAGCTTGCGCAGGGTCACCAGGGCGTCGATCTCCCGCGGGTCGGTGGCGTTGTCCAGCCGCCTGCCGGCGGTGGAGGCGAGCGCCTTGTGGGAGGACAGGAACGCCTTGAGCAGGGTGTAGGGGAACAGGTGACGGTCCCTGCCGCCCGCCGGGGAGTTGTCGGGATCGGCCAGCCAGACCTCGGTGAGCTCCTGGAAGATCCGCTCCTCCTTGGCGTTCGCGGCGCAGCGGATCGGGACGGACGGGCCGCGGTCCGGCCAGCGCCCGCCGATCTGGTCGCGGACCTCCCGGCTGTTCTTGGTGCGGCGGATGTACAGATGCCTGATCTGCTCGGCGGAGTAGTCCTTCGGGTTCGCGATGGCGGCCGGGTCGAGCAGGCTGATGAGCTGGGCGAACGACTCGGCGTTGCCGTTGTGGGGGGTGGCCGAGGCCAGCAGCAGCGCGTCGGTGCGCGGGGCGAGGGTCCGGGCGAGCCGGTTGCGGAGGCTGCCCTCGTTGATGAGGTTGTGGGACTCGTCGATGACCACCGCGTCCCAGTGCATGTTCTCCAGGTGCTGGCCGTACTTGCCCTGGTTCTTGAGGGTGTCGACGGAGATGATGATCCGCTTGTAGTACAGGAACGGGTTGCGGCCGGCAGGAATGTCGCGCTGGATCCGTTCGATGCCCACCGAGTCCAGACGCACCAGCGGGATCGCGAACCGGGTCCACAGCTCGTGCTGGAACTGCTCGAGCACCTGCTGGGGGGTGACGACGCAGATCCGCTCGCCCCGGCCCCGGCGGATCAGCTCGGCCAGGATCAGCCCGATCTCCAGCGTCTTGCCCAGCCCCACCACATCGGCCAGCAGGATCCGAGGACGCAGGCCGCGCAGCGCCAGCTCCGCCGGGCGCTGCTGGTAGGTGAGCGGGTCGAGCAGGAACCGGTCGGCCAGGGCCAGGCCGTGTTCGGTCCGCGGCAGCGGGGTGCGGCGCAGAACCGACTCCAGGAACAGCCGGCTCTTGGCGAACGCCGGGGTGGTGTCGGCGACCAGCTCGGTGTCCTCGGGACGGAGCTGCTTCACCGTGTCGATCCCGGTGAAGAACACCGCGTCCTCGTCCCGGACGAAGTCCGAGACGCCCACCGCCTTGATCATGTACCCGTCGCGTTCGGTGGGCGTGCAGGTGCGCACCATCCACTCGGCGTCACGGACCTCGATCCGCGCACCGGGCGCGAACGGCGTGGTCGTCACTGGGCGGGCTCCTCGCTGTCGATCGGGGACGTACCGGCTAGAGCCGGGCGGCGCGCTGGTAGGCGGTGCACAGCCGCAGGGCCAGATCCTGCACCGTCCGGCCGGGCGGCCGGGCGTCGCGGCGGCGCACCCGGGCCGGTCTGGGGAGCTCGACGTCCACGGGCGGGTCGGTGGGCAACTCGACATAGGTCTGGGTGGCCAAGTGGACGCGGGCATCGTGCGGAGTCAGCCCATCGGTGCGCAGGACCCTGCGGAATTCCTCGGCCGCCTCCGGCAGGGTCGGGCGGGCCCGGGGGTCGTGCTCCACCATCGCGCGGATCACCGGCTCCAGCGTGGCCGGTACCCCGCGCAGGTCGGGGGCCGTGTTCGGGTCGGTGATGGCGAAGATCAGGGCGGGCAGTTGCGGGCGCTCGTACGGGAAGTGGTGAGCCAGTGCGAAGATCAGCGTCGCGCCGAGGGCGTAGACGTCGGCGGCGGGCGTCAGGTCCCTGGGGTCGCTGATCTGCTCCGGCGCGGCCGTCATGGGAGTGCCGATGAACTGGCCGGTCCGGGTCAGCTCGTGGCCGGCCTCCACCAGCGCGGCCAGGCCGAAGTCGATCACCTTGGGACCGTCGGCACCGAGCAGCACGTTGGCCGGCTTGAGGTCGCGGTGCAGCAGCCCGGCGGCGTGGATCGCCCGCAGCGCCTCGGCCAGCAGGTCGCCCAGCGCGGCCCCCAGATGCGCCGGGAGTGGCCCATGCCCGTTGACGTACTCCCGCAGCGTCAACCCGCGCACGTATTCCATCGCCAGCCACGGCTCCGGCTCGCCCGGGTCGGCGGCGGCCACCAGCGCGGCCACCCGCGGGCCCTGCACCATGTGCATGGCGGCGATCTCCCGGTCGAACCGCTCCCGTAGTTCGCCGTCCGCGGCGTTGCCCTGTCCGCTGATGACCTTCACGGCGACCGGCTGCCCCTCGGGGGTCACCCCGAAGTAGACCACGCCCATGCCGCCCTCGCCGAGCCTGCCGTGCAGCGCGATGCCGCCCACCGAACGCGGATCCGACGGCTTGAGGGGTTCCATGGCCACCTGCCCTGTCCCGACGGAGCTCACCGCACTGCCCGAACCGAGCAGCCAGGATAGGCCCAACCCCGGCCCCATCACCCCGATCATCACGGAACCGACCACTTCCGGCCGCCCAGCGAACACACTCTCGGCGCCCGTCAATCTCGCACACTGGACAGCTATGGTCAACAGCGTTAACACAAGCTATTCTCCGGTCCACCCACGAGCCGTCCCCCTGCCTCCTCCCACCCCCCGGGAAGGATGTGAATTGTCCGCACTCACCTGGGCTCTGACCATTCCGCAGCCCGCCGCATGGGCCATCGCCAATGGGCATCAGGACGTCTACAGCCGCACCGCCGACACCGACCACCGCGGCTGGATCGCGCTCTGCGCCGGGGTGGACATCAGCCCCGATCTGCTGGCCCAGGCCGTGAACCTGACCGGCTGGACCGCCGAGGAGATCGTCGACGCCTGCCCGGAACGCAACGCGATCGTCGCCGTCGCCCGCCTGACCGAGGTCTGCGACCGTTACACCGCCTGCGACTGCGGTCCCTGGGTCGACCGGCGGCTCCTGCACTGGCGGCTGGCCGACGTCACTCCGCTGCCCGAGCCGATCCCGGCGCCCCGCATGCTCGGGCTCTGGCAGATGTCGTACGAGCTGTCCGAACGGGTGCAGGACGGCTGGACCCGCGCCCGGGGAACCGCCACGGCGGCCCGTCCGGACGAAGAAGAGCCCAAGGACTCACGGACACTTCGGGACGAACTGCTGCCGCTCCCGGACGCGGCGGCCGGTTACCGGCGGGTCCTGCTGTTGGGGACCACCGGAGCGGGCAAGACCACGGTCGTCCGGCAGCTCCTGGGCACCGACCCCCGCAGCGAACGGTTCCCGTCGACCTCCACGGCCAAGACCACCGTCGCCGACACCGAGGTGGTACTGACAGGCGAGCAGGAGTTCCGCGCCGCCGTCACGTTCGCCGACCGCGAGGAGATCGCTGTGCATCTCCGCGACAACGTGTGGGAGGCGGCCAAGGCCGTCTACGAGGCGCGGCCGGACGACGTGGTGTACGACAAGCTGCTGGACCACGTCAGCCAGCGGTACCGGTTCAGCTACCTGCTCGGCCGCCCGGCGCTGTCCGCCCCAGAGCGGGTCGACGACCTCGACGACGATCTGGACCTCCTCGACGATGAACCCGCCGAGGAGACCCCGGCGAACGGCACCAGCGATCCGCGGACGGCCGACATGCTGCACGAGGCGGTCAAGGCCATCCGCCACCTGGTCAACTTCGAAATGATCAGCCTGCAGGGCGAGATCACCACGGACGGCGACGACCGGTCCCGCGAGGAGATCGTCGAGGACGAGCTGGAGAACCGGATCCGGCGTTCCCCCGTCTCCGGTCGCATCGTCGCCGCCATGCTGGCCGAGATCGAGGCGCGGTTCGAACGGCTGCCCACCGGGCGGCTGCACCGCGACGCCGACGGCTGGCCGGTGAGCTGGAGCTGGTCGTGCCCCGACCGGGCCGAGTTCCTGCACACGGTCAACCAATTCTCCAGCAACCACACCGAGCGCTTCGGAACCCTGCTGACCCCGCTGGTCAACGGCATCCGGGTGGCCGGCCCGTTCCGCCCGCGGTGGGCCGAGAGCACCCCGCGACTGGTGCTCATCGACGGCGAAGGCATGGGTCACATCCACGACTCGGCCACCGAGGTCTCCACCCGGCTGCGCAAACGGCTCGACGAGGTCGACGCGATCGTGCTGGTCGACAACGCGCAGCAGCCGATGCAGGCCGCCCCCGTCGCAGTGATGCGCACCGCCGCCACCACCGGCAACGGCGACAAGCTGTTCTTCCTGTTCACCCACTTCGACCTGGTGCACGGCGACAACCTGCGCACCGCCAAGGACCGCGCGCGGCATGTGCTGAACTCGGCGGAGAACGTGCTGAACGCCATCCGCCAGGACCTCGGCATCGCCGAACGGGTGCTGCGGAACCGGCTGGACACCGCGCGCTACTTCGTCGGCGGGATCGACAAACGGCTCGACCCTGCCGGAGACGGGCCATCCCGGCAGGCCGTCCAGCAGTTCGACAAGCTGGTCCGGGCACTCATGGCGGACGCGGTCGAAGTGGAGGTCGGTCCGGCACGGCCGGTCTACAAAAGGGAACGGGTGACCGAGGCCGCCGTCGAGGCGGCCAGGTCATTCCACCGCCAGTGGCGGGGCGTCCTCGGCCTGTCCTATGAACCCGGAGTGCCCAAGCGGCACTGGGCCTCCATCAAGGCGCTCACCCGGCGGCTGGCGGAGGGCATGGACGAATACCAGGACCTGCGCCCCGCCGCCAGCCTGCGTACCTGTCTGGAGAACGCGCTCTACCGGATGATCCAGGACCCGGCGCGGTGGACCGGTGCCGAACCCGACGCCAAAGAACAGCAGGTCGTCTTCGGCACCGTCTCCCGGGCGGTGACCACCCGCCTGATCACGACGATCGACCGACTGATCACCGAGGAACCGCGGCCGGACTGGCAGCAGGCCTACGAACAGCACGGCAAGGGCTCCACGTTCCGCCGGGCCCGCATCCTCGACGAGGACGTCTACACGCCGGCGGTGCCGTATCCGGGGGCCGGGGACCCCTACGACAACGCGTTCACCCGTGCGATCCACGCGGCCTTCGCGGAGGCCGCGGCCGAACACGATTTCCTTCTTGACTGATCATGGAATCCCGGCAGAAAGAAAGTATCTCGTTCCTCGACGGCGCCGAACTCGGCCGCTGGGGCGCCGACCCGGTACTCCGCCCGGACGGCGGCGAGGAGGCGTTCCGCCGCTGGGTGGAGGCCGTCGTCGCCGCCGCCCCGGCGAGCGTCCTGTCCACCGTCCGCTCCGACCGTCCCGCGCCAGGCTGGGCCAAGGTGATGTTCCTGGACGCCTCCCCCACCCACGAGACCTACCTGGATCCCGTCTACCGCCGCACCCTTGCCCCGCCGCCCCCCGCCGCCACCGTGCCGGCCGCTCCCGTGGCCACAGCCGGCACGACGCGTCCCACGACCCCGCGGCTCCCTCAGCCCAGCGGCTTCCAGAGCGCCCGAGACCAGGTCCCGCATCGCCTCCCGCGTTCGGCCGATCAGCAGGGCGTCCCGGACAAGACCGGGCACTCCGCACGACCAGCCGAGGCGCAGAACATGGCACCGGCCGGGGACGGCGAGGCACGGGCCGCGCCGGAGGACGCGGCGACCGGTTGGTACAAGATCGAACGGCCGGGACCGTTGCCCAGGGAGGCGATGTTCAGCGGACTGCTGGGGCGGGTCGTGCGGGAGATCCACCCTTACACCGAGGGCGACCCGGTGGGCGTCCTGGCGACCCTGCTCTCCGCGTTCTCCGCCGCCGTGGGACACCGGCCACATGTCAGCATCGGCTCGTCGCGGCACCCGCTGCTGATCTGGACGATGCTGATCGGGCGGACGTCCCTGGGGCGCAAGGGCACCGCCACCAGCGCGGCGATGGACATCGTGGAGCGGATCTCGGTGGACTTCACCGAACGGCACCTGCTGTACGGATCGCCGTCCTCGGGCGCAGGGCTGGTCGGCAAACTGGAGGCCATGGCCCGCGAGGCCGGCTGGTACGACGACGAGCCGGACGCCGACTCCGAACCAGAACTGCTGCCCGGCTTCCCTGCGTTGATGATCGAGGAGGAGTGGGCCAAGGTGATGCGGCGTTCCCGCATCGACGACGCCCTCGGGCAGAACCTCCGCACCGCCTGGCAGGGCAACACCCTGTCGGTCATCGTGAAACGGAAGTCCGACTGCGCCACCGTCAAGGACTCCCACCTGGCGATCGTCGGGCACATCACGCCCGACGAGTTCCGCGCCAACCTGTCGGCGGCGGACGTGGCGGGCGGGACGTTCAACCGCTTTCTGCCGGTCTTCGTCCAGCGATGCCAGTCGCTGCCGCTGGCCGACGAGATGCCCGAACGACTCGCGGACGGACTGGCGGAAGAGCTGCGGGCGGCGGTGGCCCGAGCGCGGAGATGCGGACGGATCGGGCTGGACGACGAGGCCCGCGAGTACTGGCGGGACGAGCTGTACGACCGGCTGACCGCGCTGTCCACCGGCTCGGAGCTGATCGAGGCGTTCGCCGGCCGCGCCCTGCCCTACACCCGGCGGCTGGCGGCCCTGTACGCCCTGGCGGACGGGCGTTCCACGATCTCGGCCCTCGATCTGCGGAGTGCCGAGTCGTTCATCCGGTACGTGATCGCCTCCGTGGAGCACATCATGGCCGCCGGCACGTTCTCGCCGCCCCGCAAGGCCCGTCCCTCCGCCGCCGACCCGCACATCACCCACAAGATCCTGGAAGCGCTCATCGCCGCCCACCCTTCTGCCCTGTCCCGTTCCGATCTACTCGCCAAGATCAAGAACATCGGCTCAACGGCCGACCTGGAGAACTCCCTGGCCGCCCTGGGCGACGACCTCCAAACGACCGTCTCCCGCCTACGAGGCGGGCGGCCGTCGCGCCTCTATCGCCTCACCGACGCCGCGGCCGCCCGCCTGCATCGCCACTGACGTTCGGAAGCGGGCCGGGGTGTCAGCGGGTGGCGGTGAAGGCGTCGAGGGTGCTGAGGCGGTGGCGGGTCGCCTGGGTGAAGGTGGTGGCCAGGGCGTCGTTCAGGTGGGTGAGCTTGTCCTCGGGGAGGCGGAGGCTGCGGGCCAGGCGGGTTGCTCCGGCGCCGCCGTGCCAGGCGATGAGGAGGGTGCCGCCGGGGCGGAGGACGCGGTGCAGTTCGCGGAGGCCGGCGTTCAGGTCGGGCCAGATGGCGACGTTGTTGACCGAGACGACGACGTCGGCGCTCTGGTCGGGCAGGCCGGTGTCCGCCGCGGTGCCGGTCCTCAGGTCGACCCGGCCGGCGGCGACGGCGGCGCGGTTGAGTTTCGCGGCGGCGGCGCGCATCTCCCCGGAGGGGTCCACGCCCAGGATGCGGGCCGCCCGGGTGCGTTCGGCCAGCAGCCTGACCAGGGCGCCGGGGCCGTAGCCGACCTCCAGGACGTCCTGGCCCGGCCTGATGTCGAGCAGCCCGAGAACCTCCTGCTGGTCCCGCCGGTTGGTGCGCCGCATGATCACGCCGGCGAGCCGGCCGAGCAGCCCCTCCGGCCGCGCGAACGGCGACGACACCGGCTGGTCGAAAGCCCACGAACGTTCCTGTGTGTCCATGTCTGCAGAGTGCATCGGCCGGAGACGGGTCAGGTGCCGTGGGAGTTGAGGAAGGCGAGCAGGTCCTCGCACAACTGCCGCTTGTGGGTGTCGGCGAGGCCGTGCGGGGCGCCGGAATAGGTCTTCAGCTCGGCGTCCGGAACCAGTTCGGCCGAGGCCCTGCCGCCGACCTCGTACGGGACGATCTGGTCGTCGTCGCCGTGGACGATCAGGGTGGGGACGTCGAAACGGGGCAGGTCCTGCCGGAAGTCGGTGGCCGAGAACGCGGCGATCGAGTCGTAGGCGTTCTTGTGCCCGGACTGCATGCCCTGGAGCCAGAAGAAGTCGCGCGTGCCCTGGGACACCTCGGCGCCCGGCCGGTTGTTGCCGAAGAACGGGCCGTCGGCCAGGTCGCGGTAGAGCTGGGCCCGGTCGGCGATGGAGTCGTTCCTTAACCCGTCGAACACCTCGATCGGGACGCCGCCGGGGTTGTCGTCGGTCTTGAGCATGAACGGCGGGACGGCGCTGACCAGGCCGGCCTGCGCGACGCGGCCGGTGCCGTGGCGGGCGATGTAGCGGGCGACCTCGCCGCCGCCCGTGGAGAACCCGATCAGGGCGGCCTCCGACAGGCCGAGGGCGTCGATGACGGCGGCCAGGTCGTCGGCGTAGTGGTCCATGTCGTTGCCGTCCCAGACCTGGGCGGAACGCCCGTGGCCGCGCCGGTCGTGCGCGACGCACCGGTAGCCGTTGCCGGCCAGGAAGAGCATCTGCGCCTCCCAGCTGTCGGAGTTGAGCGGCCATCCGTGGCTGAGGACGACGGGACGTCCGGCTCCCCAGTCCTTGTAGAAGATCTCGGTGCCGTCGGGCGCGGTGACGTAGGGCATGGTCTGAGTCCTTTCGCTTCGGTCCCCGCCCCCTGCCCTGACCTGCCGGGACGAACCCTCGGACGACCCGTCCCCGGACGACCGCGCCCGGCTGGGAGGCGTTCACCGCCCGGCGTCTGGGGGCCGGTGCACGCCGACGTTCCGCGCGGACGCCCGTCAGGTGACGTCGAAGCCGCCGTTGTCGGCGGCCAGTGCGCTGAACTCGGCCAGGTCCCGGACGTTGCCGACGAGGCCGTCGGAGACCTCGTCCACGAACGACAGGTAGTCCGAGACCATCAGCTCGCCGTGCGGGCCGCCGAGCAGGCGGGCGATCGCGCGGCACTCCTCGGGGGTGACGTGCCAGCCGTCGTTGGACTCGAACTTGTGCATCTGGACCGGGCAGTCCGGGCCCGCCTGGTGCACGGCGAGGCGCAGGACCTCGCGGACGTCGATCATTTCGTGGCCTGGGATGTCGAACGCCCTCCCGGCGCCCGCGCAGCTGAACGAGTAGCCCATGGGGCGATCGTCGTGGGGGCGGGGGCCCGGCGGCCAGGGATCCGGGTCCCGGATGGGGCCGGGACCCGGAGGTGATTTGCCCCCGTCTGGGGTGATGTTGTATCCGTCCCCGGTTGTGATCGTTCGTGCCGTACGTGCGCTCATCGACGCCTACGACAGGTCTGCGGGCATGTCCCGGGGCACCGCCTGGGACGATCCCGCCCTCGCCGCCGTGCTGCGCGCCCCCGCCCGGGAACGGCTCCGGCGGGGCCTGGCGCTGCTGGCCGAGTCCAAGGGGCTCCCCGAGCTGCGCGCCCTGCGCGTGAACAGGCTCGCAAAAGCGCTCACGGGCCGGCTCGGCGAGCTCGCCGCCCTCTCCTCCGGGCAGGACCCCGACGCGATGCTGCTGCTGGGAGCGACCCGGATCCAGTACGCCTGGGAGATCCGCGGCGGCGCCTACGCCCAGGACGTGAAGCGGCAACGCTTCGAACGCTTCTGGGCCGAACTCCAGCACGCCGAGGCCCCCTTGCGGCGGGCCGCCGAACTCCTCCCCGCCGACCCGGTGCCCTGGAACGAGCTCCAGTGGTACGCCATGGGCGTCCAGGCGGGCCGGGACGAGCTCGACCGCCTGTGGAACGAGCTCCTGTGGCGCTGGCCCGCCCTCTACTCCGGCCACTTCACCCGCGTTCAGGCCATCTCCGCCAAGTGGTACGGCTCCGACGAGGAGGCCGCCGCGTTCGCCGAGGAACTGGTCGACCGCGCCAAGCCCGGCGACCCGGTGGCGGCCGTCGCCACCACGGCCCACTTCGAGATCGCCGCCCGCAGGACCGACAACGTGGTCGAACGCGAGGCCGCCCTCCGCGCCCACTTCGGCGACCCCTCGGTGGCCCGCCTCATCACCCGCGCCGCCGACCTGTGGCTCCAGTCCCCCGTCCCCCACCCCCGGACCCCGGAGGCCCACCACCTGTTCGGCGCCGCCTTCCACTTCGCCGGCGACGAGGAACGCGCCCGCCACCACCTGAGCCGGACCGACAACCGAATGCCCGACCGCCTCCCCTGGGGCGTCACCGCCCTCGCCCCGGCCCGCTACTACGCCAAAACCCGCACCGCCCTGGGCGTGTGACCCGGCGACCGCGTCCGCCGCGGCATGAGGCCCGATCACCCCTTTGCTGAGGCCCGGCGGCCGGGGATCGCGGTTCCGGGTCCGCCGGGACGGTTCGGGCGGGGCCGAAACGAGAGCGGGTCAGGATCGGGGCATGGCGAAGATGTCCTGGGTCGTTCTGGAGGATCCGGCGTTCGGCGTGCCGCAGTGCCCGCCGGGACGTTCCGGTGTGGCGTGGTTGCGGGGGAGCGTCGCGCGGTTCAGCGAGGGGGCGGTGCACGCGCGGCGGCGCGCCTGCCCGGGGCGGGACCTCGCCCACCGGCTCGCCGCGGCGGCGGTGCGGCGATGACCTCCACCGCACCGGGGCGGGCGACGGGTTTCGCGGCGCTGCACCGGGCCGGGGATCCGCTGGTGCTGCCGAACGCGTGGGACGCGGCGTCCGCGGCGGCCCTGCTGGCGGCGGGGTTCCCGGCGATCGGGACCACGAGCCTGGGGGTGGCCGCGGGCGGGGGGCTGCCGGACGCGGCCCGTTCGGCCGCCGGCCCGACCCGGTCGCTGGCCCGTCTGCTGCGGCGGCTGCCCTGCCCGGTCACGGTCGACATCGAGGACGGCTTCAGCGACGACCCCGACGCCGTCGCCGCGTACACCGCCTCCCTGGAGGTCGACGGCGTCAACATCGAGGACTGCACGCGGGGACGGCTGATCTCCCCCCGGGCGCACGCGGCCAAGATCACCGCGATCAAGTCACGATGCCCGGAGGTGTTCGTGAACGCCCGCGTCGACACGTTCTGGACGGGACGGAACGCGACCGTCCCCGAGACCGTCGAGCGTGCGCTGCGCTACGTCGCGGCGGGGGCCGACGGGGTGTTCGTGCCCGGCCGCCTCACCTCGGCGCAGATCCGCGAGATCACCTCGGCGGTGCCCGTTCCCGTGAACGTGCTGGCCTCCCCCGACCACACCGTGCCGGAACTGGCCCGGCTGGGCGTCCGCCGCGTCAGCTGCGGGTCGCTGCTGTTCCGCGCCGCGCTGGACCGCGCCGTGGAGGTCGCCTCGGCCGTCCGCGACGGCGCCCCCGCCCCGCCCGCGACCTCCTACGGCGACGTGCAGGACCTCGCCTCACCCTTCCTCGAGTGAGTCTTCGAGTGAGGCGAGGGTCTCCTCCCCCTCGTCGGTGAGCCGCAGCGCCCGGCTGCGCCGTCCGTCGGCGACCCACCCGCGTTCCCGGAACACCGTCAGCAGATGCGCCCCCAGCCGCCCGGCCAGATGCGGCCTGCGTTCGGTCCAGTCCAGGCAGCCCCGCACCAGCGGGCGGCGCGGCGACCCCTCGACGTCCCGCAGCCCGAACCGCTCCACGACCGCCCGCCCGGCCCGCCCGTCCAACCGCAGCCCGGCCGTGGCCCCGGCCCGCAGCGTTCCCTGAACCACCTCGGCGCGCACCAGCAGCCGCGTCACCCGCAGCCCGAGCGCCCCGGCCATGTGGTCGTAGCAGCTCCGCCCGGCCCGCAGCTCGGCCGCCGCCCGATGCCCCCGCAGCGAGGTCACCGGGATCTCCGGCGCGACGACCCGCAGCGCCTCCAGCGCGTACGCGACATCGGCGCCCGCCAGCCGGTAGTACCGATGCCGCCCGCTCCGTTCCACGGTGACGAACCCGTGCGCAACCAGCGTCTTCAGATGCTCACTGGCCGTCGACGCCGACACCCCCGCCAGCCGCGCCAGCTCCCCGGCGGGCAGCGCGGCGCCCCCCACCAGCCCGGCGAGCATCCGCGCCCGCGCGGGCTCGGCGATGAGCCGTGCCGGCACCGAGATGTCCACGTCAACGCCCATGCCCCACACCGTAGCCCCGGCACGCTTCGGCCCACCCCGAACAATGCCCCACACCAACGCCCGGTCCCGATCCCGCCGCCGCCTCCACCGCACCCGAACGCTCCGACAGCGCGTGGAGGCAGTACCTCATCCCGCCCGCACCGCCCCATCGCTCACCCACGCCACCGGCTCCTCCTCGCCGTCCGGTCAGCCCATTCGTCGTTCCAGCCGGTCACCGCACGCAGCGGCCCTGCACGCCTACGGGTGGGTGCAGGGCCGCTGCGGGTCGGCGGGTCAGGGGCCGTTCTCGGTCTCCAGTTCGTTCGGAACGGCGAGGGCGCCGATCTGCTGTTCGGTCAGCGCGCCCTCGTAGACCCAGATGTCGTCGATGGCGTCGGGCCAGAAGGCGCTGCCCGAGGGGCCTCCGAACGAGTCACGGCCGACCTGGAGGCCACCGGTGGCGGTGAAGGCCTGAATGCCGTCCGTCCATGAACGGTTGAGGGACGTGTCCTCCAGCGCCCCGTCGACGTACAGGCTCAGCCGGTCCCTTCGGGCGTCGAAGACCACCGCCAAGTGGTGCCACTGCCAGTCGAAGAAGTTGGAGTGGCGAATCGTCTTCACCGGGGCGTCGGGACGGTCGGCGGTGCGCATCTGCACCTGCCAGAAGCCGGACCACTCCGGATCGTTCGGGTCGGGGACGTACTGGACGGTGAGAACGTCGGCGTTGGCGCCCGGCAGGGAGAACACCGTGGCCGGGGACTGCGGCCGGCTGGTGGTACGCGCCCATCCGGTGATGGTGAAGCTGCGGCCGGTGTTCACCGGTGGGGCGTCCATGGCGGCGTAGGCGGTGGCGCCGTTCAGCAGCAGGCCCGCCGGGGAGACGGTCGCGAAGCCGGCGTTCGGGTCGATGGCGGCTCCGCCGTGAAGGTTCAGGGCAGGAGCACCGGACGGCTCGCCCGTGCCGTCGGTGTTGAGCTTCCAGCGGGCCCTGACCATGGGGTCCTCGGCGTTGAGCTCTGCGATCTCCTCGAGGGCCAGGACGCGGTCGTAGACCCGGACGTCGTCCACGTCGCCGGTGAAGTGGCCGCCGCGTGCGCCGGACCACTTGGCTCGGCCGATGACCAGGGGGCCGAGGGCTCGCCAGGCGTTCTGGTGGGCGACCTCACCGGTCAGTTCGCCGTTCACGTACAGGGAGAGCCTGCCCGTCGTGGCGTCGTGAACGGCCGCCAGGTGGGCCCACTCGCCGACCTGCGGCCGGACCGGCGCCGGATCCGAGACGCTCACCTCCACCTGGGCGGCGGCGTCGCTGTCGGAGCCGGTCATCCCGAACGTCCACCGGGAGCCGGTGTCGCTGGGACGCCGCCCCAGGTAGAAGCCCGAGTTGCGGTCGCCGTCCACGCTGAGGACGGCTTCCGGGCGAGTGGTGTCGGTGGCCGGCTTCACCCAGGCGGTGACGGCGAAGCTCCTCGAAGTGTCGATGACCGGGCCGTTCGCGGTCGCCTGCCCGGAACGGCCGTCCAGGCTCAGCGCCGTTCCGTCCCGTCCGGGGACGCCGAGCGTCGCTCCGCCGGAGAGCGCGGCGGTGACGGGCACGACCGGGCTGTGCACGCGGCCCGCACCCGGCTGCTCGTCCAGGGTCCAGTGAGCGGACGGCCCTGCCGGCGGGTCACCTGCCGCGAGATCCCGAACGTCCGCGTCCAACAGCGCCCGCGGGTAGACGCGCACGTCGTCGATACCTCCCGGCCAGGCGTTGCCGTACGTGCCGTTGGTCTTGCCGCGCCCGATCTGGAAGGCACCGGTCGCCTGCCAGATGGTGACCTGGTCCGTAGTCGCCGCCGGGGTCCCGTTCACATAAAGGCGCAGACGACGCGCCGTACGGTCGTGGACGCCGGTCAGCAGTGACCACTCGTTCAGGGCGAGCGGGGTGCCGCCGATCGCGCCGCGCCAGGTGCCGCCGGTCTCGGTGTCGGCGGCCAGCAGGCCGAACGCGGGCCTGCCTTCGGCGTCGGTGCCCAGCCGGAACGCGCTCTGGTGGACCCCGTCCTGGGCCAGCACGTCGTACGTTCCGGCGCGGGTGGGCCTCACCCAGGCCGAGACGGTGAAGCTCTGGTCGGTGCGCACCACCGGCAGGGGGCTTTCCGCGTGGCCGCCCGCCAGGGTCAGGGCGGAGCCGATCCGGCCGGCCTGTCCGAGCGTGGCCTCTCCCCGGACCTGAGCCGGAGCGCCCCGGCCGGCACCCGCCACCGAGGCGCTGCCCGCGTTCTCGTTCAGGGCGAATCGTGCCGCGGGGTCGGCGCCGGCCCTGACCCGGAACTGATACGTGACCGGCGTCCCGTTCCATCCTTCGGCGGTGAACGCCTGGACCGTGAGCATGTTGGGGCCCGACCGCATCGGCGTCAGCCGGACGTCACGGGGCTCCCCGTTGGTCGTGGGAACGCTGGTGACCCGCCTGCCGTTCAGCCAGAGCTCGTACCGCACGGCGACCCCGGCGCTGTCGGAGATCCGGAACGTTCCCACGTCGCCGACGCCGTCATGCCACGTGTCGTCCGCCGGATAGTCCGCGGAATACACCACCGGCACCGGACGGGTGTCCGCCGCCGCGGAATCCACTCCCGCCAGCCCGACCACCAGCACGGACGCCGTGAAAGGCGCCCCGAATCGAAGCAGCCGCACGCCCACCCTCCGCAGCCACGCGCAACCCCGGAGAACGCATCGGCATGCGGTCCCTGAGGTCACGTCCACCGAAACCGGGGTGATCATCACCCGCCCGGTGAAGATCGTCAAGCGAAAATCCCGCCCGGCCGGAAGCGGTCAGTGGAATTGCAGGCCGGGGAAGTCGCCGGAGGTGCGCCACTTCGCCATGTGCTTGAAGAAGGCGACCGGGCCGGCGGGGTGGCCGACGTTGAGGCGGGCCCAGGGGGCGGGGTCCTGGCCCTCGTTGTTGTAGTAGCCGGGGGTGCAGTCGGTGGGGCGCTGGAAGAGGCGGGTGCCGGAGGTGAGGTTGTGCGGGATGTTGGAGATGAGATTGGCGCTCTGGGCGGCCTGGACGATGAACATGTTCGGGAAACCGTGGACGTGGATCCCGTGCAGGGTGCGCATGCCCTGGGACCAGTATTCGGAGAGCCTGACGCCGTCGCGGCCGGTGATGTCGTAGCCGGCGCGGCGGGTGTACTCGGTGCCCACCTCGAAGCCCGAGGCGTAGATGATGCAGTCCAGTTCGTATTCGTATTCGCGACCGGCCGCGACGACGCCCTTCTCGGTGATGCGCTCCACGCCCTTGCCGTCGGTGTCCACCAGGTGAGTGCCGGGGAAGTTGAAGGACTGCAGGTATTCGTCGTGGAAGCAGGGGCGTTTGCAGCTCTGCCGGTACCAGGCCTTGAAGGTTCTGCGCGGTCTGCGGGTCCTGCACGACGGCGTCGACGCGGGCGCGGATCTCCTCCGTCTTCTCGAAGTCGGCGTCCTCAGCGCCGCCCTGGCGTCCTCGCGCTGACCCGGCCCGGCCGTCTCAGGGAACGTCCCCGTCGATCGCCCGGTCGAGGAGCGCGGCGATCCGTTCGGGGTCGGGGTCCTGCTTGATCAGCGCGCTCATCCGCTGGGCCTGTTCGGTGGTCGGCATGTGCCCCACGAGCAGGAACGGGAGCAGCAGGCGGCGGGCCAGGAGCTCGGCCGGCGAGGTGACGTGGGGGCGGCGGACGACGGAGACGTTCACCCGGACGGCGTGCTCGTTGCCGGGCGGGACGCCGGGCCGGTCGGTCTCGATCGCCGCGTAGCGGAAGCCGTGCGCCCGGTCGCACGCCGCACAGCCGGCCGGGCCGCGGCCGAGGCGGTCGCCGCAGTCCGGGCAGGTCAGCCGGTCCATGGCGGCGTCCACGACCCGCCAGTCGTGCCGGTCGGGCTCGTCCACCACCATCTCCGCCACCAGGACCTCCTCGTCGCCCCGGCCGGAGTCGCCCCAGCCGGAGTCGTCCCAGCCGGAGAGGAACCGCCGCCACTCGCCCTCGACGATCCGGTCCACCAGCTCGCGGCACCGCCCGCACGAGGGCGCTCCGCCGTACTCGTATCCGTCGCACTCGACGCACCGCCGCAACGGCGCTCCCACCGCAGGCCGATCCACGCCCCCACCCAACCCCCGCGGAACGTTCCGGACAAATGGATTTGCGGTCGGGAGGCCGGGTCGCCACCCTGACGCGGTGACCGTCTCCCCCAGCGCCGACGCCGGCCCGAACCGCCGGATCGTCGCCGTCCTCGCGATCACCTGCGGGGTGGCCGTGAGCAACATCTACTTCGTCCAGGCCATCAGCCCGCTCATCGCCGCCGATCTGAAGGTGGCGGAGGACTCGGCCGCGGCGGCGGTGACCGCGGCGCAGTTCGGGTACGCGGCGGGGAACTTCCTGCTGGTGCCGCTGGGGGACCGGATCCCACACCGCACGCTGATCGTGGCGCTGCTCGGGCTGACCGGGCTGGGGCTGGCGGCGGCCGCCGCCGCTCCCGGGCTGCCGATGCTGATCGCGGCGAGCGCCGCGGTCGGGATCACCACGGTGGTGGCGCAGGTCATCGCCCCGATGGCGGCCGGGCTGGTGACCGAGGAACGGCGCGGCGCGGTGATGGGCGTGCTGCTGAGCGGGTCGATCGGCGGGATCCTGCTGTCCCGCGCGTTCGGCGGGGTGCTTGGCGAGTGGCTGGGCTGGCGGGCCCCGTACGCGGTGGCGGCGGCGCTGGCGTTCCTGCTCGCGGCGGTGCTGGCGGTCGTGCTGCCGGTGACCGTTCCGGCGACGCGGGAACGCTACCCGGCGCTGCTGGCCGAGCCGCTGCGGCTGCTGCGCGCCGAGCCGGAGCTGCGCCGGTCGTGCTTCTACCAGGCGACCGTGTTCGGCGGGTTCCAGGCCGTGTGGACCGGGCTGGCGTTGCTGCTGACCGGCCCCGGCTACGACCTCTCAGCGCCCGCCGTCGGGGTGATCGCCCTGGTCAGCGCGGTCACCATGGTGTGCATGCCGTGGGCGGGGCGGCAGGTGGACCGCCGGGGCTCCGATCCGGTCAACCTGGCCGCCATCGCGGGGACCCTCACCTCGGCGGCCGTGCTGGCGGCGGGCGGGCTCGGCGGGGCGGCGGGCCTGGCGGCGCTGACGGCGGGCGTCCTGCTGCTGGACGTGGCGATGCAGTCGGGGATGATCGCCAACCAGGCGCGGATCTTCACGCTGCGCCCCGACAGCCGCAGCCGCCTCAACACCGCCTACATGACCTGCGCGTTCCTCGGCGGCAGCGTGGGCTCGTGGCTCGGCACCCGGGCGTACGCCCGGGTCGGCTGGGCGGGGGTGTGCGGGCTGGTGGCGGTGCTCGCGGGGCTCGCCCTGCTCCGCCACCTGCCGCACGCCCGCCGGGCGGGACGCTAGGACTCCTCGGCCAGGTCGGCGTGGCGGGTGCGGAGCTCGCGCTTGAGGATCTTGCCGCTGGGGTTCTTGGGCAGCGAGTCGGCGATGACGACGTACTTGGGCCGCTTGAAGCCCGCCAGGCGCTCGCGGGTGTGGGCGTGGACGTCGTCCTCGGTCAACGTGACACCGGGCTTGGGGACGACCACGGCGGTCACCGCCTCGATCCAGTGCGGGTGGCTGATGCCGAACACGGCGACCTCGGCGACCCCCTCCAGCTCGTAGATGGCCTCCTCGACCTCTCGGCTGGCGACGTTCTCACCGCCGGTCTTGATCATGTCCTTCTTGCGGTCCACCACGGTGAGGTAGCCGTCGGCGTCCATCACGCCCAGGTCGCCGGAGTGGAACCAGCCGTCCCGGAACGCCTCCGCCGTCTTGTCCTCGTCGTTGTAGTAGCCGAGGGCGGCGTGCGGGCTGCGGTGCACGATCTCGCCGATCTGACCGGCCGGCACCGGGTTGCCGTCATCATCGACCAGCATCGTCTCCACGTTGATCGCCGCGCGTCCGGCGCTGCCCGCCTTGGCGAGCTGCTCGTCGGGACGCAGGATCGTGGCCAGCGGGGACATCTCGGTCTGGCCGTAGAAGTTCCACAGCCGGACGTCGGGCAGCCGCCGCTGGAGTTCGCGCAGCACCTCGACCGGCATCGGGGACGCGCCGTAGTAGCCCTTGCGCAGGCTGGACAGGTCGGTGCCGTCGAACGCGGGGTGCCGCAGCAGCGAGATCCACACGGTCGGCGGGCAGAACAGCTTGGTGACCCGCTCCCGTTCGATGGTGGCCAGCAGCGCCGCCGGGTCGGGGGCGGGCAGGATGACGCTGGTGGCGCCCAGGTAGACGTCCACGGAGAAGAAGCAGTCAAGCTGGGCGCAGTGGTACATCGGCAGCGCGTGCACCTCGATGTCGTCGCCGCTCATCCCGCCGTCGACGACGCAGGACACGTACTGCGAGATCAGCGAACGGCTGGACAGCATCACGCCCTTGGGCCGGGACTCGGTGCCCGAGGTGTACATCAGCCGCAGCGGGTCGTCGTCGCCGACGTGCACGTCCGGGGCCTCCGCCGGCCCCTCCCGCCACCAGGGGTCCACGTCCTCCCAGCCCGGAGCGGGCGCGGCGCCCGACAGCCCGATCCAGCCGCGCACGCCCCCGGAAATCCCCGCCGCCGCCAGGGCCTTGTCGGCGGTCGGGGCCAGCGCGTCCTCGGCGACGATGCCGCTCGCCCCCGAGTGCCGCAGGATGTAGGCGATCTCGTCGGCGTTCAGCATGAAGTTGACCGGGACGAGCACCACGCCGAGCCGGGCGGTCGCGAACGCCAGCACCGCGAACTGCCAGCAGTTGTGCGACAGCAGCGCCAGCCGGTCGCCCTTGGCCAGCCCGCGGTCGGCCAGCGCGTGCGCGGCCCGGTTCACCGCCCGGTCGAACTCGGCGTACGTGACCCGCAGATCCCCGAAGACCACCGCGAGCTTTCCGGGGTCGCGGCGGGCGGTGCGGTGCAGCAGGTCGCCCAGCGAGTGCCGCCGGGCGCGGGCGACCATGGACGAGGTCTCGGGCGAGTACACGATCGGCGTCCTTCCGGGCACGGTTCTTGGAACGATCAAATACCCGCGCACGACCCGGCCGCAATACCCGTCAGCGGGCCGCCAGGAGGGCGGCGGCCCGCTCGCGGACGACATGGCGCTGGAGCTTGCCGGTGGCGGTGGTGGGGAGCTTGTCGACGACCAGCACCTCGCGGGGCCGTTTGAACGAGGCCAGCCCCGCCCGGCAGAACTCGATCAGCTCCGCCGGGTTCACCACGGCCCCGTCCACCGGGACGACGCAGGCCACCGGCTTGTCGAGGCCGTCACCGTCCGGGACGCCGACGACGGCGGCCATCGCGACCGACGGGTGCTCCAGCAGGCGGGCCTCGACCTCGGCGGGCGAGACCCAGATGCCGCCGGCCTTGAGCATGTCGCCGGTACGGCCCAGGCAGGTGTAGTAGCCGTCGGCGTCCCGGACGTAGGTGTCGCCGGTCCGCAGCCACTCGCCCTGGAAGACCTGCCGGGTGGCCGCGGTCCGCGCCCAGTAGCCGGTGGCGATGGACTCGCCCTTGACCAGCAGCGAACCGGGGGTGCCGGGGGCGACGTCCCGCCCGTTCTCGTCCACCAGGCGCAGCTCGTAGCCGGGAACGGGGGTGCCGGTGGTGCCCGGGCGGACCTGACCGGGCCGGTTGGACAGGAAGATGTGCAGGGCCTCGGTGGAGCCGATCCCGTCCAGCAGCTCGACCCCGTACCGGTCGGTGAAACGGTGGTACAGGTCCGTGGGCAGCGGCTCGCCCGCCGACACCGCCAGGCGCACGGAGGCGAACGCCGCACGCGGCACGTCGGCGTTCAGCAGCGCCGCGTAGAACGTGGGAACGGCGAAGAACAGCGTCGGCCGGTACTCGACCAGCCGCTCGGCCACACCGTCCGGGGTGGGCCGGGCCGGGTCCAGGATCGTCGTCGCCCCGGCCGCCAAGGGGAAGAACAGCGAGTTCCCGATGCCGTAGGCGAAGAACAGCTTGGCGACCGAGTAGCACCGGTCCTCGGCGGTGATCCGCAGGACGTTCCGGGCGTAGGTCTCCACCACGTGGCGGATGTTGGCGTGCCGGTGCATGGCGCCCTTGGGCCTGCCGGTCGTCCCGGACGTGTAGAGCCACAGCGCGCAGGAGTCCTCGGAGGTGACGCAGGGGTCGACCAGTTCCCCGCCTCGCCGGCGGCCGTCCTCGACGAGTTCGTCGAACGGCCGCAACCGCACCCCGGCCGGGACGGGGAACCGGGCGTCGCCCTCGACGGCCACCCAGGTCATTCCCGGGGCCTGCGCCACGGCCGCCTCGGCGGCCACCGTGAACGGCCCGCCGACCAGCAGGACGCGGGCGCGGGAGTCGGCCAGCAGGGCGGCCAGCTCGGGCCCGGTGAGCATGGTGGACACCGGGACGGGGACGGCTCCGAGCCGCATCGCGGCCAGGATCGATGCGGCCATCGACGGCCCGTCCGGCATGAAGAGCACCACACGTTCCTCGGACCGCAGCCCCCAGGTCTGCAGACCGGCGGCGACGTGTCCGACCAGCTCGTCCAGCTCGGCGTAGGTGAGGTCGCCGGCGGGTCCGGTGACGGCGGTGCGGGCGGCGGTGTCGGGGTGGCGGGCTGCGTGCAGCAGCAGGTCGCAGGCGTTGAACGGCGTCATCATGCGGGCTTCCCTTCGCCGGTGGCGCCATGTTCCACAGAAAGTCCGCGACCGTCAATAGTTCTGTGGAATGGCCGGATGGGATACTTGCCGGGACATGCCGGGAGAGGTGACGGAGGGCCGAAGATGAGCGATCCGCGGGCACGCGGCGACGCGGGCACGGGCGGGTTCGGGCCGTGGCCGGGGTTCGACACGACCCTGGGGATGAACTACACCGAGCTGACGGCCGACCGGGTCACGGCGACCTGCAAGATCACCCCCGAGCTGCAGCAGCCGTACGGGATCGTGCACGGCGGGGTCTACTGCGCGCTGGTGGAGAGCACCGCGAGCACGGGCGCGGCGTTGTGGTTCGGCGACCGGGGCAACGTGGTGGGGGTGTCCAACCACACCAACTTCCTGCGGGCCAAGCGGGAGGGCGTGCTCACGGCGACCGCCACCCCGGTCCACCGGGGCCGCACCCAGCAGCTCTGGCAGGTGGTCATCACCGACGAGGACGGCCGCGACATCGCCCGCGGCGAGGTGCGGCTGGCCAATCTGGCGTCGGCGGACGGGCTGGGCCGCGAGGACAAGTAACACGACACTAAATTAGTGTTGCGACACAAGAGTGTAGAGTGTCGCTCATGGACGGAGTGGTGATCGGCGCCGGGACCATGGGTCTCGGCATCGCGTACGTGCTGGCGGCCGCCGGTGACGCCGTGACCGTGGTGGAGCCCGACGACCGCCGGGCCCGGGCCGCCCGGACCCGGATCGCGGAGGTCGCGCAGGGCGCGGTGAGGCGCGGCAGGCTCGGCCCCGAGGACGCCGGCGCGCTGGTGGGCCGGATCGTCTTCAGGTCCTCGCTGGACCAGGTGGAGGCGACGAACCCCGCGCTGGTCGTCGAGGCCGTTCCCGAACGCCTGGAGCTGAAGCGGACCGTCCTGCGGGCGGCCGAGGCCCTCGAGCCCCGGATGCTCGCGACCAACACCAGCGGCCTGTCCATCGACGCCATCGCCGAGGGCCTGACCGATCCCGCGAGCTTCATCGGCCTGCACTTCTTCAACCCGGTGTGGGCGATGCCGCTGGTGGAGATCGTGCGCGGCTCGGCCACGGACGAGCCGACCCTGCGGTCCGCCCGGGAGCTGGTGGCCCGCATCGGCAAGGAGTCCATCGTCGTCAAGGACACCCCCGGCTTCGCCACCAGCCGCCTGGGCGTCGCCCTCGGCCTGGAGGCCATGCGGATGCTGGAGGAGGGCGTGGGCGAGGCCGCCGACATCGACCGCGCGATGGAGCTGGGCTACCGGCACCCGATGGGACCGCTGCGGCTCACCGACCTGGTGGGCCTGGACGTCCGCCTCGACATCGCCCGGCATCTCGCCGAGACCTACGGCCCGCGCTTCGCCCCACCGCGCATCCTGGAGGAGAAGGTCGCCAGGGGCGAGCTGGGCAAGAAGTCCGGCCGCGGCTTCTACGACTGGAGCGAGTAGATGGGTTACCGGACGCTCGACGTCCAGGAGGGCGAAGGCCGCGTCACCGTCCGGCTCGATCGCCCCGAGCAGCGCAACGCCATCGACCTCGACATGGTGCGCGACCTGCACGCCGTGTGCGAGGACCTGGAGCGGAACCCGCGCGTCATGATCCTGACCGGCGGCACGGACGGGGTGTTCGCGGCGGGCGCCGACATCAGGCAGCTCCTGGAGCGGCGCACGGACGACGCCCTGGCGGGCATCAACCTCAGGATCTTCCAGCGCATCCGCGAGCTGCCGATGCCCACGGTCGCGGCGATCGACGGCCACGCCCTGGGCGGCGGCGCCGAGCTCGCCTACGCCTGCGACCTGCGCATCGCCACCGACCGGGCGGTGTTCGGCCAGCCCGAGGCGGCCCTGGGGATCATTGCGGGCGCCGGCGCCACCTGGCGGCTGCCGAGGCTGGTCGGCGAGAGCCTGGCCAAGGAGATGCTGCTGACCGGCCGCCGCCTGAACGCCGCGGAGGCCCACCGCTTCGGCCTGGTCACCGCCGTCGTCCCGCCGGAGGAGCTGCCGGCCCGGGCGAACGCGCTGGTCGACAGGATGCTCCGGAACGGCCCCCTGGCCCTGCGCCTGTCCAAGCTGGCGGTCGACGCCCCCGAGGGCGCCCATCCCGCCCTGGAGCTGGTCGCCCAGGCGGTCCTGTTCGAGAGCGAGGACAAGCGCGAACGCATGACCGCGTTCCTCGACGGGCGCCGCCGCTGACGCCCCGCCCGGTTCAGCCCTCGGCGAGTTCCCGCCAGCGCCGCTCGGCGCCTTCCTTCCAGGCGGCGTGCTTGTCCTCGAAGAGGCGGCGGGCCCGGCGGCCCGTCCAGCCGGGCGGCAGCAGGGCGTCCGGGAGCATCGGGTCCAGCAGCGGGAAGCGGCGCCACTCGTGCACCAGCCACACCTGGGCCTGCAGCATCGGGTCGCCGGGCAGGGGCTTCATCCCGGAGAACCGGTCGAGGAACGTCTCGTAGCGCTCGGCGACCTCGTCGAGGTTCCAGGCGCGGGCCACCAGCTCGGCCTCCGAGCCGATGGCCGCGAAGGGGCCGACGAAGGAGAAGGCCGTGGAGCCGATGCCCAGGTCGGTCATGATCTGCTTGACCTCGGACTCCCGGTCGGGATGGGGGCTGACCCACATCCCGGCGGTGGGGTTGCCGAAGCCGGCCCAGGCCAGGCGGGTGTGCAGCTGGTGGCGCAGGCGGCGCTGGGATTCGGGGACGGAGGCCATGACCACCAGCCAGCGGCCGTCCCAGGAGCCGCCGCCGACGCCGAACGAGTAGATGCGTTCGGCGCCCTCGGTGAGCATGCGGCGGCCGGGCGGGGTCAGCTCCCAGCGGACGCGGCGGCCCTCGCGGCGGGAGACGATCCAGCCGTCGGCGGCGGTGCGGGTGATGGCCTGGCGGGAGGACTTCTCCTCCACGCCCAGGCCCGCCAGGACGTGGAGGAAGGTGGAGGTCCACACCGGCTCGCCGGCCGGGAGCACGAACTCGCCGAGGACGGTGAGCAGCAGCGAGCGGGCGCTGGCGGCGCTGATGCTGCCGCGCCGGGACAGCACCGGCCCGGCGTCCCTGGTCCCCATCCGGCCTCCGATCGCACTGTCGGTGAACCCCGCGCGGCCCCGCCGCCTCCGTGATCGGCGGGCCCGGGGCCGCCCGGCGCAAAGTTCAGTTCGAGTATGGCAGTCGTGACGACATCTTTTTGTCGGATGTCGGTCCGGTCACAGCTGGACGGACTTGATCTCGCAGAACTCCTCGAACCCGGGTTCGCCCAGCTCGCGGCCCACGCCCGAGCGCTTGTAGCCGCCGAACGGGGCCAGCGGGTTCCACGCTCCGCCGTTGACGTCGACCTGGCCGGTGCGCAGCCGGCGGGCGATGCGCAGCGCCCGGTCGCGGTCGGCGGACCAGACCGCGCCGTGCAGGCCGTAGTCGCTGTCGTTGGCGATCCGCACCGCCTCGTCCTCGCCGTCGTACGGCAGCACCGACAGTACCGGGCCGAAGATCTCCTCACGGGCGATGCGCATTTCCGGGCGGACGTCGGCGAAGATCGTGGGCCGCACGTAGTAGCCGGAGTCCAGGGGCGCCTCGGGGCCGCCGTGGACGAGGCGGGCGCCTTCGGCGATGCCGATCCTGATGTACTCGACGACGGTGTCGCGCTGACGGGCCGAGGCCAGCGGGCCGAGGCGGGTCGACTCCTCCAGCGGGTGCCCGACGGTCAGGCGCCGGGCGGCGCGGACGGCGATGTCCAGCGCCTCCTCCTGCATCGGGCGGGGCACCAGCATCCGGGTCCAGGCCGAGCAGGTCTGACCGGAGTTGAGGAACGCGTTGTTGACTCCGGTCCGCACCGCGCGCTCCAGGTCGGCGTCCTCGAGGATGACGTTGGCCGACTTGCCGCCCAGCTCCAGTGACACCTTCTTGACGGTGCGGGCGGCCAGCCCGGCGACCCGCGTCCCGGCCCGCGTCGAGCCGGTGAAGGACACCATGTCGATGTCCGGGTGGGCGGCGATGGCCTCGCCGACGACCGGGCCGGAGCCGGTCACCAGGTTGAGCACCCCGGCGGGCACCCCGGCCTCGTGGGCGGCCTCCATCAGCATGAACACGCTCAGCGGGGCGTCGTCGGCGGGCTTGAGCACGACGGTGCAGCCCGCCGCCAGCGCCGCCCCGACCTTGGCGACGACCTGGTGCAGCGGGTAGTTCCACGGGGTGATGGCGCCGACGACCCCGGCGGGTTCGCGGACGACCAGCGAGTTGCCGACCCGCCGTTCGCAGGCGTATCCGGCGGCCATCTCGGCGTAGGAGGCCAGCACCGACAGCGGCGCCCCGACCTGCACGCGGCGGGCCATCTTCAGCGGGGTGCCGACCTCCAGCGCGATGGTGGCGGCCAGTTCCTCGGCGCGCGCCGTCAGCGCCCGGTGCAGCGCGGTGAGCACGGCGCCGCGTTCGCCGGGCGGGGTGGCCGCCCAGCCGTCGAACGCCCCGCGTGCGGCCCGCACCGCCGCGTCCACGTCCGCCGGGCCTCCCTGCGGGATACGTCCGATCGTCGTCGCGTCGGCCGCACCGAGCACGTCGACGAACGCCGGAGCCGCCGGGGCGACCCACTTCCCGTCGATGTAGAGGGCGTCGTACTGCCTCATCGTCTGCCTCCCGAGCACTCGAACATGCTACAGAGTCTTGACGTAGCGGAATAAAGATGTCAAAGATTGGCCCACCAGGCAGACCCGACCAAGGGAGGCACCGACTCATGTCCCTCACCGCAGCGGCGGAGGCACCCACCGGGCAGGACGCGGTGCCCGTGGTGTCGTTCGACGCGCATCCCGGCTCCTACCGGCACCTGCGGCTGGAGATCGACGGCGAGATCGCCCGCATCGTGCTCCGGGTCGACGAGAACGGCGGGCTGGTGCCCGGCTACGAGCTGAAGCTGAACTCCTACGACCTCGGCGTGGACATCGAGCTGTACGACGCGGTGCAGCGGCTGCGGTTCGAGCACCCCGAGGTGCGCGCCGTGGTGATCACCGGCGGGCTGGAGAAGGTGTTCTGCGCCGGCGCCAACATCCGGATGCTGGCCGCCTCCGGCCACCCGTGGAAGGTCAACTTCTGCAAGTTCACCAACGAGACCCGCAACGGCATCGAGGACGCCACCGCCAACTCCGGCCAGACCTACATCGCCGCGGTCAACGGCACGGCCGCGGGCGGCGGCTACGAGCTGGCGCTGGCCTGCGAGCACATCATCCTCATCGACGACGGCTCGTCGGCGGTGTCGCTGCCGGAGGTGCCGCTGCTGGCGGTGCTGCCCGGCACCGGCGGGCTGACCCGGGTGGTCGACAAGCGCGGCGTCCGCAAGGACCTGGCGGACGTGTTCGCCACCAAGAGCGAGGGCGTGCGCGGCGCGACCGCCGTGGAGTGGAAGCTGGTGGACGAGGCCGTGCCGCGCAGCCGGTTCGCCGAGACGGTGCAGCGGCGGGCGCAGGAGTTCGCCGCCCGTTCCCACCGGCCGCGCGGCGCCAAGGGCATCACGCTCACCCCGCTGGAGCGGACCGTCACCGCCGACACCATCGCGTACCGGCACGTCACCGCCGAGCTGGACCGCGAGCTGGGGGTCGTCACCATCACCCTGCGCGGCCCGCAGGAGGACGCCCCGCAGACCGTCGAGGGCGTCCACGACCTCGGCGCCGACTTCTGGCCGCTGGCGCTGACCCGCGAGCTGGACGACCTGATCCTGCGGCTGCGCACCAACGAGCTGGAGCTGGGCACGTGGGTGTTCAAGGCCCGCGGCGACATCGGCCGGGTGCTGGCCTACGACGACCTGCTGGCCGTGCACGCCGACGACTGGCTGGTCAACGAGATCCGCCACTACCTCAAGCGGACCCTCAAGCGCCTCGACGTCACCAGCCGCAGCCTGATCGCCCTCATCGAGCCGGGCTCCTGCTTCGCCGGGCCGCTGCTGGAGGTCGTCCTGGCCTGCGACCGCTCCTACATGCTGGAGGGCGCGTTCGAGGAGGACCCCGACGCCGAGCCCGCCCGCATCGTGCCGACCGGCGCGAACTTCGGTCCCTACCCGATGGGCAACGGGCTGACCCGGCTGCAGTCCCGCTTCTACGGCGAGCCCGGGCAGGTGGAGCGGCTGCGCGAGCTGACCGGCCGTCCCCTCCAGGCGGCCGAGGCCGCCGAGCTGGGCCTGGTGACGTTCGCGTTCGACGACATCGACTGGGCGGACGAGGTCCGCATCGCGCTGGAGGAGCGCTCCTCCCTCAGCCCCGACGCCCTGACCGGCATGGAGGCCAGTCACCGCTTCGTCGGCCCGGAGACCGTGGAGACCAAGATCTTCGGCCGGCTCTCGGCCTGGCAGAACTGGATCTTCGTCCGTCCCAACGCCTCCGGTCCCGAGGGCGCGCTGCGCAAGTACGGCACCGGACGCAAGGCCACCTACGACCGGAAGCGAGTCTGACCGTGACCAGCAGCATCGACTACACCGAGCGGATCCCCAACAACGTCGACCTGTCCAGCGACCGGCGGCTGCAGCGGGCGCTGGAGTCCTGGCAGCCCAAGTTCCTGCAGTGGTGGAGCGAGATGGGCCCGGCCCTGCCCACCCAGGACGTCTACCTGCGCACCGCCGTCTCGGTCGGCCGTGAGGGCTGGGCGCACTTCGACCACGTGGCGCTGCCGGAGTACCGGTGGGGCATCTTCCTGTCCGAACGCGACCCCGACCGGCGCATCGCGTTCGGCGAGCACAAGGGCGAGCCGGTGTGGCAGCAGGTCCCCGGCGAGTACCGGGCCGACCTGCAGCGCCTCATCGTCATCCAGGGCGACACCGAGCCCGCCTCCGTCGAGCAGCAGCGGCACCTGGGGATGACCGCGCCCAGCCTGTACGACCTGCGCAACCTCTTCCAGGTGAACGTGGAGGAGGGCCGGCACCTGTGGGCGATGGTCTACCTGCTGCACGCCTACTTCGGGCGGACCGGCCGGGAGGAGGCCGAGGCGCTGCTGCACCGCAACTCCGGCAGCGACGACTCCCCCCGCATCCTCGGCGCGTTCAACGAGGAGACCCCCGACTGGCTGTCGTTCTACATGTTCACCTACTTCACCGACCGGGACGGCAAGTACCAGCTCGGCACGCTGAAGGAGAGCGCGTTCGACCCGCTGTCGCGGACCTGCCAGTTCATGCTCAAGGAAGAGGCCCACCACATGTTCGTGGGCACCACCGGCGTGGACCGGGTGGTCGAGCGGACCGCGCAGATCATGCGCGAGCACGACACCGCCGACGTGCGGGCGTTCGGCGGGATCCCGCTGGAGATCGTCCAGAAGTACATCAACTTCCACTACAGCGTCTCGCTCGACCTGTTCGGCAGCGAGACCTCCACCAACGTGGCCAACTACTTCACCGCCGGGCTCAAGGGGCGCTGGCAGGAGGAGCGCCGCAAGGACGACCACGTGCTGGCCGAGGCCGTCGCCACCGTCACCCAGGTCGAGGACGGCCGGATCGTGGAGGCCGAGACGCCCGCGCTGGTCGCCCTCAACAACGACCTGCGGGGCGAGTACATCGCCGACTGCCAGAACGGCGTGACCCGCTGGAACCGGATCCTGGAGGACGCCGGCATCGACCACCGGCTGCGGCTGCCGCACGTGGGCTTCCACCGCGAGGTCGGGGCGTTCGCCGGGCACCATGTCACCCCGGACGGCAGGGTCGTCACCGCGCAGGAGTGGGACGCCCGCAAGGGCGACTGGCTGCCCACCGACGACGATCGCGCCTACGTCGCCTCGCTGATGCAGCCGGTTTACGAGCCGGGCAAGATCGCCGCCTGGGTCGCCCCGCCCAAGCAGGGCATCAACGGCCGTCCCTTCGACTACGAGTACGTCCACCTGGCCTGAGGCGGGAGACCCCGATGCCCGAACCCTTCAACGCCGCCTCCTACCTGGTCGACAGACGGCTCGACCTCGGCCACGGCGACCGCGTCGCGGTCGCCGGGCCGGGCGGCGCCCTCACCTACGCGCAGCTCGCCGAGCAGGTCCGGCGGGTCGCCGCCGGGCTGCGCGCCGCCGGGCTGCGCCCCGAGGAGCGGATCGTGCTGTTCGCCGCCGACGGGCCGGAGCTGCTGATCGCCTTCCTGGCCGGGATGCGGATCGGGGCCGTGCCCGTGCCGGTGTCCACCATGTACAACGGTGCCGAGCTGGGCCGGCTGCTGGCCGACTCACGGGCGCGGATGCTGCTGGTCACCCCGCAGTTCGCGGCCGCCGCGCAGGAGGCGCTGGCGGTCTCGGAGGTCCGGGACGTGGTGCTGGCGGGCGACGCCCCGGTCGAGGTGCCCGCCGGGGTGCGGGCCTGGGCGTGGGACAAGCTCCTGGCCGCGGGGGACGACGAGTCGGTGTACGGGACGTGGGACGAGTCGCCCGCGTTCTGGCTCTACACCTCCGGCACCACCGGGACGCCGAAGGCGGCGATGCACCGGCACGGCAGCGTCCGGCACGTCGCCGAGTGCTACGCCGCGCAGGTCCTCGGCGTCACGGCGGAGGACCGGTGCTTCTCGGTGGCCAGGCTGTTCTTCGCCTACGGGCTCGGGAACGCGGCGCTGTTCCCCCTGTCGGCGGGGGCGGCGACGATCCTGGACCCGGCCCGCCCGACGCCCGCCGGGGTGACGGAACGGCTGACGGCGGACCGGCCGACGCTGTTCTTCGCCGTCCCGACGTTCTACGCGGCGCTGCTGGACGCCGACGTGCCGCGCGAGGCGTTCGCCTCGGTGCGGCTGGCGGTGTCGGCCGGGGAGCCCCTTCCGCCGGAGCTGTACCGCCGCTTCACCGAGCGGTACGGGGTCGAACTGCTGGACGGGATCGGGTCGACGGAGGCCCTGCACATCTTCCTGTCCAACCGGCCCGGGGAGGTACGGCCGGGGACCTCCGGACGCCCGGTGCCGGGCTACGAGGTGAAGGTGGTGGACGAGACCGGCGCGGAGGTCCCGCCCGGGGAGCCCGGCGACCTGCTGATCCGGGGGCCGTCGCTGACCACCGGGTACTGGTGCCGCACCGAGGTCACCCGCCGGGCCTTCCAGGGCGAGTGGATGCGGACCGGCGACAAGTACGTGCGGTCCGAGGACGGCTACTACGCCTGCCTCGGGCGCAGCGACGACATGATCAAGGCGGGCGGCATCTGGGTGTCGCCGGCCGAGGTCGAGCAGTGCCTGGTCGAGCACCCGTCCGTCGCCGAGGTCGCGGTGGTCGCGGTGCCGGACGGCCACGGCCTGGACAAGCCGGTCGCCTGCGTCGTCCCCGCCTCCGGCGCCACGGTCGACGCCGGGGAACTGATCGCCCACTGCCGCGAACGCCTGGCGGCCTTCAAGCGGCCCCGGCAGGTCGTCGTCGTGGACGAGCTGCCCAAGACCGCCACCGGCAAGCTCCGCCGCTTCGCCATCCGGGAGCTGGCCAGGGAACTCGTCGCAGAGAAGGGAACGCCCGCATGACCGAGGTCGACCTGCTGATCGTGGGGGCCGGGCCGGTGGGCCTGTTCGGGGCCTACTACGCGGGCTTCCGGGAGATGTCGGTGGCGGTGATGGACTCGCTGCCCGAGCCGGGCGGCCAGGTCACCGCGATGTATCCGGAGAAGCCGATCTACGACATCGCCGGGTTCCCGTCCGTGAAGGGCCGGGACCTGGTGGCGGGGCTGGTGCGGCAGGCGGGCCGGTTCGACCCGGTGTACCTGCTCGGGCACCGCGCCCAGACCCTCGAACAGGACGGGGACCGTTTCCGGGTGACGAGCCGGGAGGGGGCCTCGGTGGAGTGCCGGGCCGTCCTGGTGACCGGCGGGATCGGGACGTTCACCCCCCGGCCGCTGCCCGCCGGGGGCGAGTACGAGGGCCGGGGCCTGGCGTACTTCGTGCCGCGCCCCGAGGAGTACGCCGACACCGACGTGGTGATCGTCGGGGGCGGGGACAGCGCGTTCGACTGGGCGCTGGCCCTGCATCCCATCGTCCGTTCGGTGACGCTGGTGCACCGGCGGGAGACGTTCCGCGCCCACGCCCACACCGTCCGGCAGGTGCGGGACGCGGGCGTGGAGATCCTCACCTGCTGCCAGGTGGCCGCGCTGCGCGGGGAGCCGAACGTGGAGTCCGTCGAGGTCGTGCACACGCCCACCGGGGAGCGGCGGGAGCTGAAGGCGCAGCGGGTGATCGCCGCGCTGGGCTTCACCGCCAACCTGGGGCCGCTGAACGACTGGGGCCTGGACGTCCGCGACCGCCGGCACATCCCCGTGGACACCACCATGAGCACCGCCCGGCGCGGGGTCTTCGCGGCCGGCGACATCACCGACTACCCCGGCAAGGTCCGGCTGATCGCCGTGGGCTTCGGGGAGGCCGCCACCGCCGTCAACAACGCGGCGGTGCTCATCGACCCGCGGGCCGCGCTGTTCCCCGGCCACTCCACCGACGCGCTGTAGAAGGAACCGTCATGCCGTACGTCATCGCCGAACCCTGCATCGACGAGATGGACATGTCCTGCGTGGACGAATGCCCCGTCGACTGCATCTACCAGGGCGAGCGCAAGCTCTACATCAACCCGAAGGAGTGCATCGACTGCGGCGCCTGCGAGCCGGCCTGCCCCGTGGAGGCCATCGCGCAGGACCGCCGCGTCCGCCCCGAGTACGAGCCGTACATCGCCGACAACGCCCGTTTCTTCAACGAGCCGCTGCCGGGCAGGTCCGAGAGCCTGGGCAACCCCGGGGGCGCGTCCGTTGTCGGGAGGATCGGCGTGGACACCGAACTGGTCGCCGCCCACCCCGTCGGCTGAGAGGAGGCGGCATGCTGGACGGGCACCTGCTGATCGACGCGCATGTGCACGCGGCCCGGCTGCCCACGCTGCGTCCGGCGTGGCGGGCGTGGGCCGAGGAGTTCGGGCACTCCCATCCGTGGCCCGACCTGTACGACGCGGACGGCACGCTGGTGCCCGAACGGGTCGACGCCTGCTTCGAGGCCGAGGGCGTGGACGCGGCCCTGCTGCTGTGCGAGTACAGCCCCAAGGCCACCGGGATGCAGCCGATCGAGGACGTGCTGCCGCTGGTCGAGCACAACCCGCGGCGGTTCCGCCCGGTCGCCAACGTCAACCCGCACCTGCACCACCCGATCGACGCGGAGCTGAACCGGCAGATCGAGCTGGGCGCGGTGGCGTTGAAGCTGCACCCGGTGCACGGGGGGTTCAGCCCGTCCGACCCGGCGCTGTATCCGGCGTACTTCGTGTGCCGTGAGGCGGGCATCCCGGTGATCGTGCACTGCGGGACCAGTTCGTTCCCCGGGGCCTGCAACAAGTACGCCGACCCCGTCCTGCTGGACGACGTGCTGCGGGACTTCCCCGGCCTGAACATCGTGCTGGCGCACGGCGGCCGGGGCTGGTGGTACGACGCGGCGGCGTTCCTGGCCCTGTCCCGCGACAACGTGTGGATCGAGCTGTCGGGCCTGCCGCCGCGCAGGCTGCCGGAGTACTACGCGAGGTACGACCTGGCCAGGCTGGCCCGCAAGTTCATCTTCGGCACCGACTGGCCGGGCGTTCCGGGCGTCGCCCGCAACGCCCGCGCCATCGCCGACCTGGGACTGGACGAGGAGACCGTCGCGCTCGTGCACGGCGGCAACGCCCTCCGGGTGTATCCCGCGCTGCGCGACCTGGAGCGCTAGGTCCGTGCGCCCCGGGCAGGCGCTCTTCCGCATGTGAAGGAGAACCGCATGGCCGTCTACGCACTCGGCGACCGGGTGCCCGTCATCCACGAGACCGCCTACGTGCACCCCGACGCGGTGGTGATCGGCGCGGTGACGCTGGGCCCGGAGTCGTCCATATGGCCCAACGCCGTGCTGCGCGGCGACTACGGCCGCATCGAGGTCGGCGCCCGCACGTCCGTCCAGGACGGCGCGGTGCTGCACACGACCGAGCAGTGGCCCACGCTGATCGGCGCCGACTGCGTCGTCGGGCACAACGTCCACGCCGAGGGCTGCACGGTCGAGGACCGCTGCCTGATCGGCTCCGGTTCCGTCGTCCTCAACCGCGCCCGGATCGGCACCGGCTCCATCGTCGGCGCATGCGCCCTGGTCCCCGAGGATCTGGAGGTCCCGCCGGGCTCCATGGCGCTGGGCGTCCCCGCCCGCATCCGGCCGACGGGCGAGCGGGCACGTCACGAGGACTGGCTGGACGACGCGGTGCGGCTCTACGTGCGCAACGCCCGCGACTACCGCGAGAACCTGCGCCGCCTCGGCTGAGACCGGCGGGCGCCCAAGGCTCCGTGCGATGTGGGACGCACGGGGCCTTCAGCTTCACGCAGCCCCGATCGTTTGTCAACAGACATTTGCAATGACGATCAGTAAATGTCGAATGTCTGGACGTCTCACATCCAGACGGCAGTGTCACTGCACGTGAACAGCCGATCCACCCAGGACAGATCTAAGACAAACTATTGACGTGACTGCTATTACATGTAGATTCTGGGCCCAGTTCCGCCGACCGGACGGTCGGCGTTCCACCCCCAGAGGAGGCGCCATGGGTGTTCTCTCCGCCGTTCTCCGTTCCCTCCGCCGCACCGCGACGATCAGCGGGCTGGCCGCCGGCGCCCTCGCGCTGTCCGGCTGCGCCGGCTCCAGCCTCGGCCAGACCGGATCGGGGGGTCCCGGCGACGAGGTCAGGCTCGGTCTGCTGGTGCCGCTGTCGGGCGTGTACGCCCCGCTCGGCGAGGACATGCGCGACGGCTTCCAGCTCTACCTCGACCAGCACGGCGGCAAGCTCGGCGGCCGGACCGTGCGGGTCACCACCGTCGACGAGGGCGAGACCCCGCAGACCGGCGTCCCCGCCGCGCAGAAGCTCGTCACCCAGGACCGGGTCACCGCCGTCGTCGGGGTGGTCAACTCGGCCACCGCGCTGGGCCTGCGCGACTTCTTCCACGAGTCGAAGGTTCCGCTGCTGGTCGCCAACGCCGGCGCCGACGCCATCACCGGCGACCGCCGCTCCCCGTACGTGTGGCGGACCAGCTTCGCCAACGGCAAGGTCGGCGCCGCCCTCGGCCCGGCCGTGGCCGAGGAGGTCGACGGCGGCGTCTACCTGATCACCGCCGACTACGCCGCGGGGCGGGAGATGGTCGGCGGGTTCCGCAGGGCGTTCGAGGCGGCCGGCGGCAAGGTAGCCGGGGAGAAGTACACGCCGTTCGGCAAGACCCAGGACTACCAGCCGTACCTGTCGGCGATCCGCAGCTCCGGCGCCGAGGCGGTCTACAGCTTCTACGCGGGGGCCGAGGCGGTGAACTTCGTCAAGCAGTACCGGCAGTTCGGGCTGGCCGACGAGATCCCGCTGTACGGAACCGGATTCCTCACCGAGGGCGGGGTCCTCGACGCGCAGGGCGCGGCCGCGGTCGGCGTGAAGACCTCCCTGCACTACTCCACCGAGCTCGACACCCCGCGCAACAAGGAGTTCGTCGACGCCTACCGCGCCGAGTACAAGGAGCTCCCCACCGTCTACTCCGTGCAGGCCTACGACGCCGCCGCCGCGCTCGACAAGGCGATCGCCAGGGCGGGCGGCACCGGCGGCGAGGACATCGCCAAGGCGCTCGGCGGCATCGGCGCCATCGACAGCCCGCGCGGGCCGTGGAGCTTCGACGCCGACCACGACGCCCGGCAGAAGTACTACCTGCGGGAGGTCCGGGCCGGTGACGGCTCCTTCGTCAACGCGGTCGTCCGTGAGCTGGGCTGACGCATGGACACGTACCTGGTGACCGTTCTCAACGGGCTGGCGATGGGGTCGCTGCTGTTCGCCGTCGCGCTGGGCCTGTCGCTGGTGTTCGGCATGATGGACGTCCTCAACCTCGCGCACGGCGCGATCTACCTGGTCGGCGCGTACGTCGCGGTCGCGCTGCCCGGGGACGGCGCGAGCCCGGCGATGTTCGTTGCGGCGGTGCTGGGCGCGGCCGTGGCGGGCGCGGTGCTCGGCGGGGCGCTGGCGGGGATGACCCGGGCCACACCGCACCACCTCGACCAGGCGCTGCTGACGCTCGGTGTGGCGCTGGTCGTCGCGGAGTCGCTGACGGTGGTGTTCGGCAGCGACGTGCACTCGCCGGCGGCGCCCGCCCCGCTCGACGGCGGGGTGCGGATCCTCGGCGAGACCTATCCGGTGTACCGGCTGCTGGTCATCGCGTTCGGCGCGGTCCTCGCGGTCGCCGTCTACCACCTGGTCGAACGCAGCCGGCTCGGCGCGGTGATCCGGGCCACGGTCGCCGACCGGGCCATGGTGTCGGCGCTCGGCGTCAACACCGGCCGGGTGCTGGTCGGGGTGTTCGCGGCGGGGGCGGCGCTGGCGGCGGCCGGCGGGGTGCTGGCCGGGCCGATCCTGGGCGCGCAGCCCGGCCTGGACGAGAAGGTGCTGCTGCTGGCGCTGGTCGTGGTCGTCGTCGGCGGGCTCGGGTCGGTGCGCGGCGCGCTGCTCGGCGCGGTGCTGATCGGGCAGGTGCAGGCGCTGGGGGTCGCCCTGCTGCCGGAGTACGCCTCGTTCCTGTTGTTCGCGGCCATGGCGGTGGTGCTGCTGGTGCGGCCCGCCGGGCTGCTCCCCACTCCCACGGCGGTGCGCGCATGAGGACCATGGAAACGACGGCGCCCGCACCGGCGGGCGTGACGGGCGGGCGCCGCCCGGTCCGGCGCGGCGCGGTGGTCGCGGTGGCGGTGGCGGCCCTGCTGGTGGCCGCGCCACTGGTGCTCGGCGCCTACCCGGTGTCGATGATGACGCGGATGCTGGCGTTCGCGGTGCTGGTGCTCAGCGTCGACCTGCTGACCGGCGTCACCGGGATGCCGACGCTGGGGCAGGCCGCCTACTTCGGGGTGGGCGCGTACACGGCCGCGCTGGTCGGCGTCCACCTCACCTCGGACGGGGCGGTGCAGGTCGCCGCGGCCCTGCTGGCGGGGCTGGCGTCCGCCGCCGTCACCGGGTGGATCGCGGTGCGGGCGCACGGGATCGTGTTCCTGATGCTCACGCTGGCGATCGGCGAGTCGGTGCACCAGCTCGCCGACACCTGGCCGCTGGTGGGCGGCGGCAACGGGCTGGCCGGGATGCCGCCGGTCAGCGTGTTCGGCGCCGCGCTCCCGGCGGCCGGGTTCGTCTACTGGTGGGTGCTGGCGGTGGCCGCGGCGGCGTTCGCGGCCGTGGTGCTGGTGGTGCGGTCCCCGTACGGGCGGACGCTGCGCGGCATCCGCGACAACGAGGCCCGGATGCGGGCACTGGGCTACCGGCCCGGGCCGGCCAAGTTCGGGGTCTTCTGCCTGGCGGGGGCGGTCGCGGCCGTGGGCGGCGCGCTGTGGGCGGCGCAGGCCCGCTTCGTGTCCCCCGGTGACCTGGGCTTCGAGGTCGCCGCGCTGGCGCTGCTCAGCGTCGTGATCGGCGGCTCGGGCAGCCTGTGGGGGCCCTGCCTGGGCGCGGCGCTCGTGCTGCTCGTCCGCGACAACCTGTCCGCCTACGTCGGCGGGCACGGCGCGCTGGTGCTGGGACTGGTGTTCGTCGCGGTCGTGTTCCTGATGCCCCGGGGGCTGGCCGGCCTGGCCCGGCCCCGCCGCAAGGAGGTGCGGTCATGACGCCGGTGCTGGAGTTGCGGGGCCTCACCCGTTCGTACGGCTCGCTGACCGCCGTCGATCACGTGGACCTGACCGTCGCGAAGGGCGAGCGGCACGCGCTCATCGGCCCGAACGGCGCGGGCAAGTCGACGCTGTTCGCCACCGTCGCCGGAACGTTGCGGGCGACCTCGGGGCGGGTGCTGCTGAACGGGCGGGACGTGACGGCGCTGCCGGAGTCCGAGCGGGCCCGGCGCGGCCTGCTGCGCACCTACCAGCACTCCAGCCTGTTCCTGGGCTGCACGGTGCTGGACAACGTGGCGCTGGCCGTGCAGCGGGTGCAGCGGGTCGCGCACCGGTTCGACCGGCCGGCGCGCGGGTTCCGGCGGACGCAGACGCGGGCGCTGGAGCACCTGGAGTCGGTCGGGCTGGCCGGACGCGCCCACGACATGGCGTCCGCCCTGTCGCACGGGGAGCGGCGGCAACTCGAGGTGGCGATGGTGCTCGCCGCCGAACCGGCCGTGGTCATGTTCGACGAGCCCACCGCGGGGATGTCGGCCGCCGAGACGGAACGGTTCGTGACCCTGCTGGAGGGACTGCCCCGCACCCTGACCGTTGTCATCGTCGAGCACGACCTGGACGTGGTGTTCCGGCTGGCCGACCGCGTCACCGTGCTGCATCTGGGCGCCGTGCTGGCCTCCGGGCCGCCCGCGGCGATCCGCTCCGACGAGGCGGTGCGGGCGGCCTACCTGGGCGCCGCCCGCACCGAGGACCTGTTCACCGGAGGTGCCCGATGACCGATCTGCTCACCGTCTCCGGCCTGCACGCCGGGTACGCGGGCGGCACCGTGCTCGACGGCCTGGACCTCACCGTCCCCGCCGGGTCGGTGGTGGCGCTGCTGGGCCGCAACGGCGCCGGCAAGACCACGTTCGTCCACACGGTGATGGGGATGCTGCGGCCCTACTCCGGCAGCGTCCGCCTCGCCGGACGGGAACTGGCCGGGGCCCCGGCGCACGCCGTCGCCCGCAGCGGCGTGGCCATCGTGCCGCAGGGCCGCCGGGTGTTCGCGCCGCTGACCGTCGAGGAGAACCTGCGGATCGCCGCGCCCCGCCGCGACGGTCCCTGGACGGTGGAGCGCGTCTACGAACTGATGCCCCGGCTGGCCGAGCGCCGCGCCAACCGGGGCGACCAGTTGTCCGGTGGCGAGCAGCAGATGCTCGCCATCGGCCGGGCGCTGCTGCGCGGCCCCCGCCTGCTGCTGCTCGACGAGCCGTCCGACGGGCTGGCGCCCGCCGTGGTGGACCAGGTCGCCGAGGTGCTGGAGCGCCTGCGCGACGACGGCATCTCCGCCGTCCTGGTCGAGCAGGACCTGCACCTGGCGTTCCGCCTGGCCGACGAGGTCGTGGTGATGAGCAAGGGCCGGATCGTGCACCGCGGTCCCACCGCCGAGTTCCGCTCCGACCGCCGCCGCGCCCATGCCCTCCTCGGCGTGGCGTGAAAGGAGCCCGACGAGACGCATCTCGCCCGTTTGTCACCTTTTACACCTTCTCACTTCGGCATTTCCCCGCCGTGAGAGGTCGTGACTAGGCTGGCGGGCAACCGAGCGGGGGGACAGGGCGTGCACGAGAGGCTTGAGCCGATCTTCGAGCAGGTGGTCCGGCGGAACGCCGGGGAACTGGAGTTCCACCAGGCGGTCCGGGAGGTGTTCGAGAGCGTCGGGCCGGCCATCGCCAAGCATCCCGAGCTCACCGAGGCCAAGATCATGGAGCGGCTCTGCGAGCCGGAGCGGCAGATCATCTTCCGGGTGCCGTGGCAGGACGACCGCGGGGAGGTGCACGTCGAACGCGGGTTCCGGGTGGAGTTCAACAGCGCGCTCGGGCCGTACAAGGGCGGGCTGCGCTTCCACTCCTCGGTGAACCTGGGGATCGTCAAGTTCCTGGGCTTCGAGCAGGTCTTCAAGAACAGCCTCACCGGGCTGCCGATCGGCGGCGGCAAGGGCGGCTCGGACTTCGACCCCAAGGGGCGGTCGGACGCCGAGATCATGCGGTTCTGCCAGTCGTTCATGACGGAGCTGTACCGCTATCTGGGCGAGCACACCGACGTGCCGGCCGGTGACATCGGGGTGGGCGGCCGGGAGGTCGGCTACCTGTTCGGCCAGTACAAGCGGATCACCAACCGGTACGAGTCGGGGGTGCTGACCGGCAAGCCGCTGCTGCACGGCGGGGCGCAGGTGCGCCGGGAGGCCACCGGGTACGGGTGCGTGTTCTTCGTGGACGAGATGCTGCGGGCGCGCGGCACCTCCTTCGACGGCAGGCGGGTGGTGGTGTCGGGGTCCGGCAACGTCGCCGTCCACGCGATCGAGAAGGCCGCCCAGCTCGGCGGGACCGTGGTGGCCTGCTCGGACTCCACCGGCTACGTGGTCGACGAGAAGGGCCTCGACCTGGAGCTGCTCAAGGAGGTCAAGGAGGTCCGGCGGCAGCGCATCTCCGAGTACGCCCGGCTGCGGGCCGGCAGCGGGGCGGTGTTCGTGCCCGGCCGCAGCGTGTGGGAGGTGCCGTGCGAGGTGGCGCTGCCCTCCGCCACGCAGAACGAGATCACCGGGGCGGACGCGGCGCGGATGGTCGAGGGCGGCTGCATCGCGGTCGGCGAGGGCGCCAACATGCCGACGATGCCGGAGGCGGTGCGGATCTTCCGGGAGGCGGGGGTGGCGTTCGGGCCCGGCAAGGCCGCCAACGCGGGCGGGGTGGCGACCAGCGCGCTGGAGATGCAGCAGAACGCCAGCCGCGACTCCTGGTCGTTCGAGTACTCCGAGGAACGGCTCCACCAGATCATGAAGGACATCCACACCCGCTGCATGACCACCGCCGACGCCTACGGGATGCCCGGGGACTACGTGGCCGGGGCCAACATCGACGGGTTCACGCGGGTGGCCGAGGCGATGCTCGCCATGGGGCTGATCTGACCGGTTAATTCCGTTGCGGCATATCGGACGGCGCTTCTAGCCTGGCCGGGCATCGGCGTGTAGCTCAGCCAGTCAGAGCACCGGGCTCGGGACCCGGAGGGCGCGGGGGCGGAACCCGCCACGTCGGCGGCACGGCAGCGTGTAGCTCAGTCAGTCAGAGCGCCGGGCTCTCAACCCGGAGGGCGCGGGGGCGGATCCCGCCACGCTGGCATGAGCGACGACGCACAGCTCCAGGTGGGTCCGGGCTACGCCCGGACGCAGGTGGCCAAGGCCCTCGTCACCGCCGCCTCCCACGAGGACGCGGACACCCGGCGGCGGGCGGAGGAACGGATCGACCGCTGGCTCCAGGTGCTCTCCGGGATGGCGGACGGGACCCTGTCCATCGGGTCGCGGACCCCGGTCGAGGGGCTGCCCGCCTGGGTGACGCCCGAGGTGGTCCGGGGCGGGTTCGCCACCGGGAACGCCGCCGCGGGCGGTCCGCTGGAGCCGTACGAGGAGGAGGCCGCCCGCCGCGCGGGGGTGCCCGCGGAACGGCGTGCGCTGTTCGGGCACTACCTGACCGACGAGGGCCTGGCCGAGCTGGGCGAGCTGCTGGACAGTGGCCGGTACCAGGTCACCGTTCCCGAAGAGGCGGCGCTGCTGACGGTGGCGTGGCTGCTGCGGGCGGGCGACCGGGCGGCGGCGCTGGACGTGCTGGAGGAGATCGGGCCGTTCGCCGACCGGCTGCGCTTCCTGCCCCGGCCCACCAAGACGCCGCCCCGGGACGCGACCCTGGCGCACCGGTGGACGGTCGGCGAGATCAGCGGGCGGCTGGCGGCCAAGCGGACGCCCGCGCCGATCGCCGCGCAGCGCGAGGCGCTGACGGTGTGGAACCCGTTCGCCGACGAACTGCTGGCGCACTGGCTGGAGACGGTCCGGGACGGACGGGTCGGGGCGGTCGAGCCGGAGGGCTGGCGCGAGCGCGGCGAGAAGCTGATCCGGCGCTACCGGAGGCTGGCCGAGGAGCACCCCCACTGCGGCAAGCACCGCAATCCCAAGGAGAACCTCGCGATCCTGCGGACGGCGCTGGAGGCGGTGCTGGAGGACCGCGAGCCGCCCCGCCTGCTGCGGCACGCCGTGGACTCGATGGTCGCCAAGCGCGGCGCACCCGGCTCCCCCGGGCATGCCGCGCTGCGCGAGGAGCAGGCGGCCCAGGCGGCCCGGCCCACCCATCACGCGCTGGCGCAGATCGTGCTGGCCCGCCTGTCGGCGATCCCCGGGGACGAACCCCTGCCGGCGGTCGAGCCGTTCATCGCCCCGGTCACCGACGACGAGGAACGCCGCACCCGCGTGCCCGCCGGATCACAGCTGCCCGACTCGATGCGGCGCATCGTCGCGGACGCGCTGGAGGCCCCCATCGACGTCCTGGTCGAACGGGGCGTCGTCCCCTCGGCCGAGGTGCTGGCGGAGCTGACCCCCCAGCTCGTGGCGGGCACGACCGCGCTGGCCTACCGGGACGAGGCGCTGCGGACCCTGATGGCGGCGACCTACCGTGCGTTCCGCAACCGCCGGTCGCTGCTGCTGCTCAACCTGGAGCACCAGGTGCGGATCGGTGAGCTGCCCTGGGTCGAGGCCGTCGCCCGCCACCGCCGCCGCGACGGGACGACCCGGGAGAGCGCCCGCACCGTGCTCAGGCAGCTGGGCGAGCTGGCGCTGCAGGGCTTCCCGGGCACCATCCTGCCGAACCCGCTGATCGGCGAGCTGGCGGCGCTGGCCCGGCAGGCGGGCGTGGACGTCCCGCTGACCGAGGAGCTGGCGGCCGACATCTTCATGGGCACGTTCACCGCCAAGTTCGCCGAGGCGGCCCGGCTCGCCGCCGACCTGCTGGAGGGCACCCTCTACGAGCGGTACTACGGCATCGACTACGCGGCGGTCCGGGAACTCGGCGACGGCCCGCTCCGCCGCAAGCACGGCAAGCGGGTCTCGGCGGGCTTCGACCGGCTGTGCCACAGCCGTGCGGGCGTCCCCGCGCAGCGGTGGGGTCCGGTGGCACAGAACGGCATGGTCATCGAGCAGGCCCAGATCCTGACCACCCACAACCTGGCCGCGCTGGCCGGGCCGATCGGCGCGGACCCCGCCCCGGGCTGGGACGACCTGGCGCGCCGGGCGTTCACGACCGCCTGCCGGCTGGTGGGCCGCGTCCACCGCAACCCGCGTCCGCTGCCGGCCATCAAGGACGCCGCGTACGCGTGGCGGCAGGCGCTGTTCTTCCTGTCGCTGTGCGGCCTGAAGGAGCAGATCGCCGTGACCGCCTGGATCCAGGACGAGCTGGACCGGCAGCCCGGACACGTGGTGGCGCGCCTCGACCCGGTGGTCGCCGGGCTCCGCCACGTCCTGACCGGCGGCAGCCTCGACGACGGCACCGCGCCGCACGCCCGTCGCTTCACCGGCTGGCAGGCGGGCGGCCACTGGATGCGGCAGGTCGGCTAGCGGACGGCGAAGGGCCGGTGGGCGAGCCCCGCCCACCGGCCCCGGGAATTCACGCCTACGACCTCTTCGCGACCGCCTCGGTGGGTTCCGCCGGAGCCTTCGCGGCGGGCTCCGCGGCCGGCTCGTCGCCCTTGGGACGAGAGGCCAGCAGGTCGCGGGCGGTGCCCCAGATGCCCTTGCGGAACAGCATGACGATCAGCACGAAGATGACGCCGGTGACGATGCCGGTCTCCTCGAACCCGGCGGTGGCCAGGTAGTCGTTCAGCGTGACGATCAGGGCCGCGCCGAGCACCGCGCCCCACAGGGTGCCGATGCCGCCGAGGATGACCATCATCACCGCCTGCCCGGAGGTGGTCCAGTACACGTCGTGCAGCGAGGCGAAGCCGTGGCTGATGGCGAACACCCCGCCGCCCAGCCCGGCCAGCGCCGCCGACAGCACGAACGCCAGCAGCCGGTACCGGTCCACCGGGTAGCCCAGCGCCCGCGCCCGCGACGGGTTGTCGCGGATCGACACCAGCACCTGCCCGAACGGGCTGCGCACGATCCGCCAGGCCGCCCACAACCCGAACAGCACGAACGGCAGGCCCGCGTAGTAGAAGAAGAACGGGTCCGACAGGTCCATCCCGAAGAACTCCCGGGGCACCCCCTGCAGCCCGTTCTCCCCGCCGGTCACGTCCCGCCACTGGTTGACGATGAAGTAGATCATCTGGGCGAACGCCAGCGTCACCATGGCGAAGTAGATGCCGGACAGCCGCACCGCCAGGTAGCCGATCGGCACCGCCAGCACCGCCGCCGCCAGCGCCCCGCCGACGATCGCCACCGGGAACGGCAGCCCGGTGTGCAGCGCGATCAGCCCGGTCGTGTACGCCGAGGTCCCCCAGAACGCCGCGTGCCCGAACGACAGCAGCCCGCCGTACCCCAGCAGCAGGTCCACCGCCACCGCGAACAGCGCCCACGCCATGATGTCCATCGCCACCGGCGGATAGATCAGCCACGGCAGCGCCAGCGCGACGACCAGCCCGATCCCCAGCGCGACCGGCCGCCGGGCCAGCAGACGGATGATCATACGAGGCCCTCCTGCCGTCCGAACAGGCCCGCCGGGCGCCACAGCAGCACGGCCGCCATCAGGATGAACACCAGCGTCTGCGACAGCGCCGGGACGTACAGGTTGCCCAGCGCCGAGACCACCCCGATCAGGAACCCGGCCGCCACCGAGCCGAACACCGAGCCCAGCCCGCCGATCACCACGACCGCGAACACCACGATGATCAGGTCGCCGCCCATCAGCGGGTTGATCGCCCGCATCGGCGCGGCCAGCACCCCGGCCAGCCCCGCCAGCGCGATCCCGAACCCGAACACCGGGGTCACCCAGCGCGAGACGTCGATGCCCAGCGCCCGGGTCAGCTCGGGCTTCTCGGTGGACGCCCGGACGATCATGCCGATCTTGGTGCGGGTCAGCGCCAGCCACACCGCGCCGCACACCACCGCCGACAGCGCCAGCACGAACACCTGGTAGGCCGGGTAGTCGAACAGCCCCAGGTTCAGCGTGCCGTTCAGCAGCTCCGGCCGGGCGTACTGCTGGGACTGCACCCCGTACTGCCGCCTGACCAGGTCCTGCAGGATCAGCGCCAGCCCGAACGTCAGCAGGAACCCGTACAGCGGGTCCAGCCCCGACAGCCGCCGGATCAGCAGCCGTTCCAGCACCACCCCGGCCAGCCCGAGCAGCACCGGCACGATCACCAGCGCCGCCCAGAAGCCGATCCCGAACGAGTCCAGCAGGATGAACGCGCCGAACGCGCCGAGCATGTAGAACGCGCCGTGGGCGAAGTTCACCACGCCCAGCATCCCGAAGATGACCGCCAGGCCCAGGGCGAGCAGGGCGTAGAACGCCCCGCCCACCAGGCCGTTGAAAGCCTGCTCGATCATCAGAGCCTGCAGCTTCCGCTGACGGGCTGGAACGCCTGGTTCGCCGGGATGGTCTTCAGGATCTTCTCGTAGTCCCAGGGCTCCTTGACCTCGGCGGCCGGCTTGACCTCGGCCAGCTCCACGTCGTGCAGCAGCAGGTGGTCGGCCGCGCGGATCTCGGCGTTGTCGGCGAACACGTCGTTGAACTTGTGGCCCTCCAGTTCCGCCACCACCGCGTCGGAGGCGTCGGTGCCGGCCCGCTGCACGGCCTCCAGGTACTGCATGGCGGCCGAGTAGTTGGCGGCGTGCGCGAACGACGGGCGCTTGCCGGTCTTGGCCATGAACTTGTCGGCCCACGCCCGGTTCTGCGGGTTGGCGTTCCAGTACCAGGGGTCGGTGAACTTGGTGCCGGCCAGCGCGTCGGGGCCGAGCGAGTGGATGTCGGTGATGAACATCAGCCCGACCGCCAGGTCGATGCCCTTGTCCTGGAGCTTGTACTCGTTGTACTGCTTCACCAGGTTGACCAGGTCACCGCCGGCCTGCATGGTGCCGAGGACCTGCGGCTTGGGGCTGAGGTTGGGGGCCTTGAGCAGGAACGTGGAGAAGTTGTCGTTCGGGAACGGCGTGGGGTCGCTGCGCACCACGGTCCCGCCGGCCTTCTGGATGGCGGCGGTGAAGCTGCGGTTCATGTCCTGCCCGAACGCGTAGTCCGGGTAGACGATGTACCAGTTCTTGGCCCCGTCCGCGGTGACCGTGCTGCCGGTGCCGTTGGCCAGCATGTAGGTGTTGTAGCCGTAGTGGAAGGTGTACTTGTTGCACTGCCTGCCTTCCAGCTCGGTGGTCGCCGCGCCGATGTCCATGAAGATCTTCTTCTTGGCCTTGGCCTGGTTGGCGACCGCCAGCGCGGCGGCCGAGGACGGCACGTCCAGGATCACGTCGGCGCGCCGCCGGTCGTAGAGCTCCTGGGCCTTGGAGTTGGCCAGGTCCGGCTTGTTCTGGTGGTCGGCCGAGATCACCTCGATCTTGTCGGCCACCGCCTTGTCGCCGTACTTGGCCTTGTAGTCGGCGACCGCCATCTCGACCGCGGTGACGCTGTTCTTGCCGGACAGGTCGGCGTAGATCGCGGTCTGGTCGTTGAGCACGGCCAGCGTGACGCCGCCGTCGCTGATCTCCCCCCCGCCCCCGCCGGGACCGCCGCCGCAGCCGGCCAGGAGGGCGCCGGCGGTGGCGACGGCGATGGTCAGACCCTTTGCCTTCATCTTCTTCTCCTACCGGGGTCAGATTCCGAGGTGTTCGAGGAGTTCGTTCTGGCGGGCGCGGACCTCGGCGTTGTCGAGCGACTCGACGACGCGGCCCTCGGCCAGCAGGTAGTGGCGGTCGGCGACGGAGGTGGCGAAGTGCACGTTCTGCTCGACCAGCAGGACGGTGACGCCGCGGGCCTTGACCCGGCGCATGATGTCGCCGATCTGCTGGACGATCACGGGCGCCAGCCCTTCGGTGGGCTCGTCGCACAGCAGCAGCCGGGAGCCGGTGCGCAGCACCCGCGCCATGGCGAGCATCTGCTGCTCACCGCCCGACAGCCGGGTGCCGGGGGACTTCCGGCGCTCCTTGAGCCGGGGGAACGCCGCGTAGATCTCCTCCATCGACCAGGGCTCGGGGCCGGTGGCGGGCGGCAGCAGCAGGTTCTCCTCGACCGAGAGGGTGGCGTAGATGCCGCGGTCGTCGGGCACCCAGCCGATGCCGAGCCTGGCCCTCCGGTGCGGGGGCAGGGCGGTCAGGTCGGTGCCGTGCAGCGACATCGCGCCGGTGGCGCGGGCGTGCAGGCCCATGACGCAGCGCAGCAGGGTGGTCTTGCCGGCCCCGTTGCGGCCGACGAGGGTGACGATCTCGCCCTCGGCGACCTGGAGCGACACCTCCCGCAGCACCTGGGCCTCGCCGTACCAGGCGGACAGGTTCTCAACGGTGAGCATCGGCGTCTCCCAGGTAGGCGCTGATCACGCGCGGGTCGTGGCGGATCTCCGCGTACGGGCCCTCGACCAGCACCCGCCCGGACTGCAGGACGGTGACCCGGTCGGCGAGGCTGGAGACCACGGACATGTTGTGCTCGACCATCACCACGGTCCGGCCCTCGCGGACCCGGCGGACCAGCTCCACGGTGCGGTCCACGTCCTCAGTGCCCATCCCGGCGGTGGGCTCGTCGAGCAGCAGGACCTTGGGGTCCAGGGACAGCGCGAGCGCCAGTTCCAGCGCCCGCTTGCGGCCGTAGGCGAGGGTCCCGGCGGGCCGGTCGGCGAACTCCAGCAGCCCGACCTGGTCGAGCAGCTCGTCGGCCCGGTCGGAGAACCTCGCCAGCGCCTTGTCCGACCGCCAGAACCGCCAGCCGAGCCCGGTCGGCCCGGCCAGCGCCAGCTCCAGGTGCCGCCGCACGGTCTGCTCCGGGAACAGGCTGGTGATCTGGAACGACCTGGCCAGCCCGGCGCGCGCGACCTGCTCGGGACGCCGCCCGGTCAGGTCCCGGCCGCCCAGCGCGATCGTGCCCTCGGTGGCCGGCAGGAAGCCGGTGAGCAGGTTGAACAGCGTGGTCTTGCCGGCGCCGTTCGGGCCGACCAGGGCGTGCACGCTGCCCTCGGCGACGTCCAGGTCGACGCCGTCGACGGCGCGGAAGCCGCGGAACTCCTTGGCCAGACCCCGCGCCGTCAGGATGGCACCGGTCATGGTCCTGGACCTCCTCAGGGTGGACGACGCGGGCCGCAATCCGGTGATCCGGCCCACATCGGTCGTTGTGACGCGGGACACTATGGCAACCCCGAACGGTGCTCACCATGTCGTGTCACCCCACAAACCCGGCGGAAGCTGTGTGGATGTTCGACATCACATCGGCGACGCCGGGGTTATGGCCGCCGGGCACATGGGGTCGCCGCCATCGACGGCCCGGCCTCCCACCACCGGGACGGCTCATGACGAGACGACGGGCCCCGACCCTGCGGCGTTCCGGGTCCGCCGGCCGCCGCGCCGCCGATTACCCGGCCGGAGTCCCCGACCGTGGCGCACCGGGCACGCCGTGGCGGCGGGGCACATGCGCGCCGAGGCGAATGTGTGCCGGTGTGACGTGGTGCGGGCCACAGCGGCTGCCCAGGATGACGGCATCCACCCCCTGGAGGAGGCGTGATGCCGATCATCCGACCCCTGCTCGCGACCGCGCTGGTCGCGAGCGCGGTGGCCGTCCCGGCCCGTTCCGCGGCGGCCGACTCCTGTCCCCAGGTGACCGTTCCGGGTGCCGAGCACCAGGTCATCGCCTGCCTGGACGACCTGACCACCGCCGGGACCGTCGCCTCCGGCCACACCGTGCCGGCCGACTACGCCGGGCTGCACCCGGCCGGGGCGCGCAACCCGAGCGGCGTGCCGGGGATGCAGATCGACGGCTACTTCCCGGACGACTCCACGTTCAACACCCACCACGGTTGGAACCACGACAGCCAGTTCGTGATCCGGCTGCCCGAGCGGTGGAACGGCGGCCTGGTGGTGGCGGGCACGCCGGGCAACCGGCGGCAGTACGCCAACGACTTCACCATCTCCGACCGTGCGCTGGCCAAGGGGTACGCGTACGCGGCGATCGACAAGGGCAACAGCGGGCTGGAGTTCTACAAGGACGGCGACCGGCCCGGCGACGCCATCGCCGAGTGGAACTTCCGGCTGACCCAGCTCACCAAGGCCGCCCGGCAGGTCGTCAAGGCCCGCTACGGCAGGACGCCGAGCCGGACCTACGCGGCGGGCGTCTCCAACGGCGGCTACCTGGTGCGCTGGCAGTTGGAGAAGCACCCCGAGCTCTACACCGGCGGCATCGACTGGGAGGGCACCCTGTGGTCGGACAGGGGACCCAACCTGCTGAAGTTCCTGCCGACCGTGCTGAGCGGGTCGCCGGAGAAGGTGTATCCGGCCGCGTCGTCGTTCCTGTGGCCCTACCACAGGCAGGTGTACTGGGACCTGACGCAGCGGATCTACCGCGAGGAGATCGACCCGGCCTATGACGGGGACCTGCAGGCGGGGATCCCGTACTGCGCGCCGGGCACCCCGTCCTGCGACGCCGACTACGACTACGACTCCCGGCCGCACGAGGTCCGCAAGGCGGTGCGGAAGATCTCCCTCACCGGCGAGATCGGCCGCCCGATGATCACGATCCACGGGACGCTCGACGCCCTGCTGCCGATCGACGCCGACTCCGACCACTACGCCGCGATGATCCGGCGGCAGGGCCGTTCGGCGCTGCACCGCTACTACCGGATCGAGGACGGCAACCACACCGACGGCCTGTACGACGCGTTCCCCGACCGCCTGCGCCCGCTGCTGCCCTGCTACCACAACGCGTTCGACGCCCTGGAGGCGTGGACCACGCGGGGCGTGCGCCCGCCCGCATCGGCGACCCTGCCCCGACCGGACGGCGACGTGGTCACCACCTGCCCGCTGACGGGAGGCCGATGATGAGACTGCGCCTGTCCGCGCTGACCGCGGCGATCGCGACCGCCGTCACCGGAGTGCTCGCCACCGCGGCCCTGGCGGCGGTGCCGCCGCCGACCGCCGGTGACCTGCGCTCGTACAACATCGGCGCGACGTACGTGTCCGGGGTGTCGTCCGGCGGCTACATGGCCAACCAGTTGCACGTCGCCTACTCGGGGGTGTTCCAGGGCGCGGGCATCTTCTCGGCCGGGCCGTACCGGTGCGCGCAGGGCGACCTGGCGACGGCGCTGAACGCCTGCATGCAGACGTACATGCCGCGCAAGACGCCCGCGCAACTGGTCTCCGAGACCCGTTCGCTGGCGAGCAGCGGGGCGGTGGATCCGGTGGCGAACCTGTCGGGCGACCCGGTGTACCTGTACCACGGGTCGAACGACCAGACGGTGGTGCGCGCGGTCAACGACGACCTGGCCGCCTACTACCAGAGCCTCGGGGCGCGGGTCTCGTACCGGAAGACCACCTCGGGCCACGCGTGGGTCTCCCCCATCGGCCCCGTGAGCTGCACCAGCACGGCCTCGCCGTTCATCAACAACTGTGGGGACGACCCGCCCGGCCAGATGCTGGCGCACCTGTTCGGCGCCCCCGTGAACGCGCCCGCGTCACAGTTGAACGGCACGCTGATCCAGTTCGACCAGAACGACTACGCGGTGGGCGGTGACGCGTCGGCCATCAGCATGGGCGACGAGGGGTTCGCCTACGTTCCGGACGACTGCGCCAACGGGGCGCAGTGCCGTCTGATGGTGGCGCTGCACGGCTGCAAGCAGGGCTACCGGTACCAGTCGTTCGGCGACAAGTTCATGCGGTACGCGTACCTGAACGAGTACGCCGACACCAACGACATGATCGTGCTGTACCCGCAGGCGATCCCCACCACCGATCTGACAAACCCGAACGGCTGCTGGAACTGGTGGGCCTACCAGGGCGACACCCGGTACGCGCAGCACGGCGGCACCCAGATCGAGACCATCCTCAACATGGTGGAGGCCCTCACCGGCTCCGCCCCGCCCCCGTCCCCGACGCCCACCCCTACCTTGGAGTGCGTGACCGCCAGCAACTACGCGCACACCACGGCGGGCCGCGCGTACGCCCTGTACGGCAACACCTACGCCAACGGCTCCAACGAATACCTCGGGCTGTGGAACATCTACACGACCAGCAGCATCAGACAGACCAGCCCAGGCCACTGGGTGAAGTGCTGACACCACCTGCGACAACGGCCCGGGGGCGCGTCCCCCGGGCCGTTCCTCATTCCAGGCGCAGGCGGTGCAGGCGCAGGGCGAGCTGGAGTTCGAGGGCCCGTTCGGGCTCCTGCCAGCCGGGGCCGAGGAGGCGGCCGACGCGTTCCAGGCGCTGGGTGACGGTGTTGGTGTGGATGTGCAGGCGGGCGGCGGTCTTGCTGAGCGCGCCGCCGCAGCCGAAGTAGGCGTCGAGGGTGGCGACCAGTTCGGTGCCGCGTTTGGCGTCGTAGTCCAGGACGGGGCCGAGGGCCGACTCGACGAAGCCGGTGACGTCGTTGTCGTGGCCGATCAGCAGGCCGACGAAGCCGAGTTCCCTGGCCCCGGCCCCGGTGCCGCGCCGGCCCAGCGCCAGCAGGGCGTCGGCGCAGCGCTTGGCCTCCTCGTAGCAGGCGGTCAGGGGCTCCAGGGCGGTGACGGGCCCGGCGGCCCCCGCCGTGGCGGGCGCGCCGAGGGACTGGCCCAGCTCGCGGGCGACGCCGCGGGCGGTCTCGCCGGGGTCCTCACCCGGCAGCAGCAGGATGATCTCGGCCCCCTGCACCTGGAAGAGGCCGTGGTGGGCGGTGGCGTGGGAGGCCGCCCAGAACGCGGCGCGGCGGCGGCCGGTCTCGTCGTCGGCGTCGTGCCGGACCACCACCAGCACGTGCCGGTCGCCGGGCTCCACCCCGACGCGCCTGGCGCGGTCGGCCATCGTCTGCCGGTCGATCATCCGGCCGTCCAGCAGGTCGCGCAGCAGGTCGCCGCGCACCCGGCCCTCGGCCTCGGCGACGCTGCGCTGGATCAGCCGCAGCAGGGCGATCACGATGGCGGCGCGTTCCAGGATCCGCTGGTCGATGTCGGACAGCGTGTCGGACGGCTCGCCGGCGCAGCGCAGCACCAGCGTGCACAGGGTCTCCGCGCCGGCGGTGGCGGTCGCGACCCGCAGCGCGCCCCGGGAGACGGTACGGCCGGTGGTGCGGGAGGCGGCGGCCAGGTCGGCGGCGATCGCCAGGTCGGCCGGGTCGGGCTCGCCGCCGACCGACGCCAGCACGGCGTCGCCCTCCAGCACGAACACCGTGCCGCCCAGCACGTCCACGACCACCCGGCAGATGTCGGCCACGCCCGCGCCGCGCACCACCAGGTCGGCCATCCGGTCGTGGGCCTGCGCGGCGCGTTCCACCGCGTCGCCGCGCGCCCGGATCACCTCGTTGGCGGCGCTCAGCTCCTCCAGGGCGGCGCGGGTCTCGGCCAGCAGCCGGGCGTTGTCGATCGCCACCGCCGCGTAGGCGGCCAGCGAGCTGAGCAGCGCCACCTCCTCCTTGGCGAACGGGTGGTCGGTGCGGTGCGCGGCGAACAGCACCCCGATCGACCGGGAGCCCAGCCGCATCGGCACCCCGAGGATGGAGACCAGTCCCTCCTCGGCGACCGCGGTGTCGATCTCGGTGGTGTGCCGGAACTGGTCGTCCGACAGGTAGGACCCCGAGGTGTAGGGCATGCCGGTCTGCGCGACCAGCCCGCCGAGCCCGGCCCCCAGCGGCAGCCGCAGCGCCCGGAACGCCGCCGACACCGACCCGTCGGTGACCCGCATGTAGGTGTCGCCGCGCTCGTCGTCGTTCAGGGTCATGTACGACACGTCGGCGTGCAGCAGCCGCCGCGCCCGCCGCACGATCGCCTCCAGCACCGCGTCCAGGTCCCGCAGCCCGGCCAGGTCGCTCGCGGTCTCGAACAATGCCGCCAGCTCGGCCTCGCGGCGGGCCCGGCGTTCCAGGGTGGCCCGGATCTGCAGCGCGATCCGCTTGCCGTGCTCGAGCCTCTCCAGGGTCTCCGGGCTCGCCCCGGCCGCCCGCGCCTCCAGGACGGGAGCCTCGAACTCGACCGCCGGAGCCTCGCGGGCCAGCAACTCCAGGAAGAACTCGAGACTCATACGGGACAGAATCAACCCGCCGTCCATCCGCCGTCGATGGTCAGATGCGAACCCGTGATCATCGCGGCCTGCGGGGCGCACAGATAGGCGACCAGTTCGGCGACCTCCTCGGGCTCGATGAGCCGCTTGACCGCGGCCCGGCCCAGCATCACCCGCTCGACCACCTCGCCGGGCTCGATGCCGTGCGCGGCGGCCTGGTCGGCGATCTGCCCCTCCACCAGGGGGGTGCGCACGTACGCGGGGTTGATGCAGTTGGAGGTGACGCCGTGCGGGGCGCCCTCCAGCGCGATGACCTTGGACAGCCCCTCCAGGGCGTGTTTGGCGGCCACATAGGCGGACTTGTAGGCCGAGGCGCGCAGCCCGTGCACGCTGGACACGTTGATCACCCGCCCCCAGCCCTCCCGGTACATGTGCGGCAGGGCGGCGGCGACGATCCGGAACGGCGTCTCCACCATGACCCGCAGGATCCGGCCGAACGTCTCGGGCGGGAACTCCTCGATCGGCGCCACGTGCTGGAAGCCGGCGTTGTTCACCACGACGTCGGCGGTGGCGGCGGCCGCCAGCACCGGGTCCAGCGCGTCGAGGTCGGCCAGGTCGGCGACCACCGCGCGCCCGCCCAGCTCGGCGGCGACCTTCCCGGCGGCCTCGGCGTTGATGTCGGCGATCACCACCTCCGCGCCCGCGGAGGCCAGCCGCCGGGCGCAGGCACGGCCGATGCCGCTGGCGCCCCCGGTGACCAGGGCGCGGCGGCCGGACAGGTCCGGGATCGCAACAGGGTCGGTCATGGCCACAGAAGCTACGGAGTGGAGTCCCCCGCCACCATGGCGGTGCGCCCCATGCTTTCCCGGAACCTTGTGGGCTCCCCCCACATGCCCGATGGGCCGGATGCCCGGACCGGCGGCGCGGTGTGCCGCGGCCGCCGGTCCGGGCATCCGTTCCCCGGTGCCCGCCGGGGTCCGTCTCGAGCGGGCTCCGGGTGGGGGACGTCAGCGGACGTCCAGGTCGACGCAGGCGTAGAAGGCGTTGGGGGTGTCGGCGATGTTCCAGACCGCCAGCACCTTCTGGCGGCCGCTCACGCTGCCGAGGTAGACCGAGTGGGACACGCTGGACGGCGGCTGCCGGTCTCCGCCGTCGAACACCGCGATCCGCCGGTCGCCGATGTAGTACTCGTAGTCCCTGGTGCGGTGCGGGGCGGTGAACGTCCAGGTGAACGTCACCGTCCGGCCGACGACGGTGGCCCGCCAGCCCTTGGAGTCGTCGTCGAGTTCGGCGAACCGCGCGTTTCCGCCGCTGCAACTGCGCAGCCCCTTGGGACCTTCGACGCTCTGCGGCTCCCATTTGATCTGTCCGCACGGGACGATTCCCTGCGCGCACTGCGCCTGCCGGCTCGGCGGAGACAGGACGTAGCCGTGGGCATTGGCCGCGGTGGCCGGGAGGATCACGGTGACGAGCGGGGCGATTCCCACGCCCGCCGCAATGGCGGCGAGCCTGCGTCTTGATTTCTTCATGCGGGGGTTCCTTGTTCTCCAGGGTGGTCGGATTCCGTCGGGGCCACCGGCTGTGCGGGTGGCAGACCGGGGCGTGGACGAGCCCCGGCGATCGCGGCGCGGCGAACGGGCCGCGGCTCCTCACCTGCGGCGGGCCGCGCACGCTGGGGAGACGGAGGGGCGCGTGGCATCGGAACCTCCATCTAATAGGAAACTTTCCTATTAGATAACCGTACGATAACCGCCCGTCCACCACCCGGCAAGATCTGTTGTTGACGCGGTCGGCGCGACGCGATATAACCACCGCTGGTCGGCGGCCAAACCAGCTCACCGGCCCGGAAAATCGTCAATCATTGACCATTGATCCGCCGCCAAGTCGGCAATAGCTGACTTGAGGCGAAGTGATCTCTCCGGTCAATGCCGCCTGCCGCCAAGGCGCGCACGCAGGGCCGTTCTCCCGATCTCCATCCGCGCGAATGCGGAGAATCCCGTCGTCAGCAGGGGTCCTCGGCGTTGAGGAGGTTGGCGGTGCTGAACCAGACGTCGTGGGCGCCGGTCATGTCGAGGACGGCGGGGGCGTCGGAACGGCCCTCGTACAGGACGGGGCACTCGCCCTCCGGAAGCGACGGGGCGCAGGGGATCGGGGTGCTCGGCATGTCGCGGATGGTGAGCAGGACGCCGGCCTCGAGCTGCTCCGGGGACACCCAGGACGGGACGGAGCCGAGGGTGAGGATGTGCTGGAAGTCGGGGTCCTGCGCGATGTAGTGCGACAGGTGCGCCTGGCCGCCCGCGCCGAACAGCAGGTACGTCATGTGGTGCGGGCGCGGCAGGTCGGCGTTGAAGTGGCGGAAGTGGACCACGTTCTCGACGGTCACCGGGATGCCGGTGGCGAACGGATCGCCGACGGGCTCGCCCCGCTCGCCGTCGTTGTCGCGGAACAGGTCCGCCCGGAACTCCGTCCGCCGGCCGCTCTTGAGCTGCGGCAGGCTGAACGGGTCGTCGCCGGAGTTGATCAGGTTGAACGCGAGCTTGGGATCGGCCCGGCGGCCCGCCCGGTACTCCTCCATCACCTCCCCGGGCAGCGACGCCCGCAGCACCACCTGGTACATGTGGCGCTCCATGGTGAACATCGGCATGTGGCACAGGAACAGCGCCTCGGTGCCGATCATGAAGAAGCCGTGCTGTCCCGGCCTGTTGGCGATCGGGTCCGTCCCGGCGGGGGCGGCGGAGGGCTGCAGGTCCTCATGCGCCCAGGACTTCTCGCCGGTTCCCGGTGCGGTCATCGTTCTCACCCGCCCAACGGGGTGCGCGTTGCACTGATGGATTCGAACTTTTCCCACAGATCACTCAACTGGGGATGATTTCCTTTGTAATGCCGGGGGCGCGGCCACGTCGCCCACCGACACGCCAACTTCGTTGCACGACCGGCTAGATCGGCTCCAGCTGCAGGCGGGAGAGCTCGCGGCGGGAGGACACGCCCAGCTTGGGATACGCCTTGTAGAGGTGGTACTCCACCGTCCGGGGCGACAGGAAGAGCTGGGCGGCGATCTCGCGGCTGCTGATGCCCTCGGCGGCGAGCCGGACCACCTGGCGTTCCTGCGGGGTGAGACGGGCCAGCAGGTCCGGGGCGGCGGCGCGGGCGGGCACGACGGCGTCCCCGGCGGCGCGCAGCTCGGCGCGGGCGCGCTCGGCCCACGGCCCGGCCCGCAGGGACTCGAAGGTCTCCAGCGCCGGGCGGAGCACGTCGCGGGCGTCGGAACGGCGGCGCGCCCGGCGCAGCCACTCCCCGTACAGCAACTGGGTGCGGGCGCGTTCGAACGGGCGGCCCGTGTCCCGGTGCGCGCGGACGGCCTCGGCGTACGGCTCCTCGGCGTCCTCCAGCAGGCCGCGGCAGCGCAGCAGCAGGGCGCGGGACCACGCCCCGCCCCCGGCGTCGGCCCACGCCCGCAGGCGCCGCATCGGCTCCCGGGCGTCCTCGGGCCGGCCGGCGCGGACCGCCGCCTCGACATGGTCGGCGGCCGACACGATCCCGCCCGCCGTGTGCCGCCGCGGGCCGCCCGCGATGCCGGCCAGACGCCGCAGCGCGTCCGGATACCGGCCCGCGCCCAGGTCCAGCAGGGCGAGGGCGTCGTCCACCGGGTCCGCGGGGGCCAGGGCGCGCAGGCGTTCCCCGTCGCCCTCGATCGCGGCGACGCGGGCCGTGACCGCGGCGAGCCGGTCGGCGCGGTGCGGCATGCCGAGGGTGCGGGCCAGCTCGGCCGCCTCGGCGACGGTCGCCTCGGCCTCCCGGTGCAGCCCGGCGTCGACCTGCGCCCGCGCCAGCGCCTCCAGCAGGTCGGGCAGCGCCCCGACCTGCCCGTCCCGGCGGCAGCGGGCCACGGCGGCGGTCGCCAGCTCCAGCGCCGCCGCGTCGTCCCCGATGACCAGCCCCAGGTGAACGGCCTGGGTCAGGTCCGCGGCGGAGGCGGACGGCAGCGCCCGGCGGGCCTCGGCGACCAGCTCGCGCAGCGGCGGCAGCCCGGCGGCGTGGTCCCCGGCGGCCAGCCGCGCCATGCCCGCCACCACCCGGTCGTCCCGCCCGATCGCCCGCAGCTCCTCGTCGGCGGCCCGTACCGTGTCGAGGTCGGCGCCCGCCCACGCGTACAGCGCCCCGGTGCGGAGCATGGCCTGCGCCTCGGCGGGCGGGGCGTGCCGGGCGTGCCGCACCAGCAGGCGGGCGGCGGCGCGGGCGTCACCGCGTTCGTACTCCACGGCCGCCCGCACCCGTGCCGGCGAGGTCGCCTCGGCCGGGTCGTCGACCAGCCGTTCGGCCTGGTCGGCCAGCTCCCCGGCCTCCTCGACGCGCCCGGCCCGCAACGCGGCGGAGGCGGCGGCGCCGAGGCGGCGGGCGCGCGCGGCGGGCTCGGGGGTGAGGTCGGCGGCCTGGCGGAACAGGGCGGCGCCGGGGCCGTGGCCGCCGCGGGCCAGCGCCCGTTCGGCCGCCCGCTGCAGCTCGGCGGCCACCTCCTCGTCCGGGCCGAGCGCGGCGGACGCCAGGTGCCGGGCGCGGCAGCCGGGCTCGTCGGCGGTGTCGGCGAGCACCCGGTGCACCTCGACCCGCCGGGTGGTCACCGCGTCCTGGTAGGCGGCGGCGCGGATCAGCGGATGCCGGAAGCCGATCGAGTCGCCGGTGACCTCCACCAGCCCGGCCCGCTCGGCCTCCTCCAGGTCGTCCAGGCCCACCCCGAACCGCCGCGCGGCGCCCAGCAGCGAGGGCATGTAGCCGCGTCCCTCGGCCGAGGCGATCAGCAGCATCAGCCGGGTCCGCTCGGGCAGCGCGGCGATCTGCGCGCGGAACCCGGCCAGCACCCGGTCGGCCACCGGCAGCGGGACGGGCCCGTTCGGGATCCGGCGCACCGCGGCGAACTCGACCAGCGCCAGCGGGTTGCCCGCCGACTCGGCGATCACCCGTTCCCGCAGCGTGGGCGGCAGCCCCTGGACGGCGGGCAGCCGCCGGGCGTCGTCGGGCGCGAGCCGGGCCAGCGCCAGTTCCGGCAGCCCGGCGGTGCGCAGCGCCCCCTCCCGCGCGGCGAAGATCATCGCCACGCCCTCGGCGGTCACCCGGCGGGCGGCGAACAGCAGCGCCTCGACCGTGCTGGAGTCCACCCACTGGGCGTCGTCCACCAGGCACAGCACCGGGCCGTCACCGGCCAGGTCGGCCAGCAGGGTCAGCACCGCCAGGCCGATGGTGAAGCGGTCGGCCGCCCCGGTCGCCGAGCCCAGCGCGGTCCGCAGCGCGGCGGCCTGCGCGTCGGGCAGGCGGTCCACGCGGTCCTGCACCGGCCACAGCAACTGGTGCAGCCCGGCGAACGCCAGGTCGACCTCCGCCTCGAAGCCCACGGCGCGCAGCACCCGCATGCCCTCCGCGTGCGCGGCGGCGTACTCCAGCAGGCTCGACTTGCCGATGCCCGCCTCGCCGCACAGCACCAGGGCTCCGCCGCGGCCCGCGCGCACGCCCGCCAGCAGCCGGTCGATCTCGGCCTGCTCGGTGTCCCGCCCGTAGAGCACGCCTCCCAAGTTACGTGCCCGACTACCGAAACATTACGGATTCGCCCCGTAGGCGGCCGTTCGTAGCGTCGTGACCAGTCGCAACGACCTTGTGGAGGATCCGTGAACGAGCTGTTCGAGCCGGTGACCGTGGGCGGGATCGAGCTGCCCAACCGGCTTTTCATGGCCCCGATGACCCGCAGCCGCGCCACCCCCGGCGGGCTGGTGACCGAGCTGACCGCCGAGTACTACGCGCAGCGGGCCGCCGCCGGGCTGATCATCACCGAGGGCGTCCAGCCGAGCGTGATCGGCCAGGGCTACATCGACACCCCGGGGCTGCACTCGGCCGAGCAGGTGGCGGCCTGGCGCAAGGTGACCGACGCGGTGCACGCCGCCGGTGCCCGGATCTTCGCGCAGCTCATGCACTCGGGCCGGATCGGGCACCCGGTGCTGTACCCGGACGGGGCGCTGCCGGTGGCCCCGTCGCCGATCCCGTCCGGGGTCCAGCTGTTCACCCCGGACGGGATGCTGGACCACCCGACGCCCCGCGAGATGACCCCGGCGGACATCGCCCGGACGGTGCGGGACTTCGCCGACGCGGCGCGGAACGCGGTCGACGCCGGGTTCGACGGGGTCGAACTGCACGGCGCGAACGGCTACCTGATCCACCAGTTCCTCGCCGACGGCAGCAACCGCCGCACCGACGCCTACGGCGGCTCCGTCGAGAACCGGATCCGTTTCGCGGTGGAGGTCTCCCGCGCGGTCGCCGAGGCGATCGGCCCCGGGCGGGTCGGCATCCGGGTGTCCCCGGGCAACGAGATCAACGGCATCACCGAGAGTGACACCACCGACCTCTACGTCGCGCTGGCACGGGCGCTGGCCCCGCTCGGCCTGGCGTACGTCCACGTCATGGAGACCGGCGACCGGGAGACCACCCGCCGCCTCCGCCGGGAGTGGCCGGGGACCCTGGTCGTCGCCCCGCACCCCACCCCGGACACCGAGGTCGGCACCCCCGAGCTGGGGGTCGAGGCCCTGCGCGAGGGGGTCGCCGACGCCGTCGCCCTGGGCCGCTACTGGCTGGCCAACCCGGACCTGGTCGCCCGCGTCAAGGCCGGCGGCCCGTACAACGAGGCCGACCCGGCGACGTTCTTCGGCGGCGATCACCGTGGGTACACGGACTATCCGACGCTGTGACCCTGTCGGCGGGGGTGCCGCGCTTCCGTGGCACCCTTGCTCCTCATGGGAGTGTCGATCTACTACACCGCCACCCGCGGCACCGCACTCACCGACGAGGAACGCGACCGCGTTCAGGACATCGTCACCGAGTCGAACGAGGCCCTCTTCGCCGGCCTGAACACCAAACTCGCCGGCTGGAAGGCCAAGAACCTCGTCCCCGCCCACATGGCCGACGCCTGGGAGTTCTGCGAGGGCCTGCACCTGTACAAGCCCGACGAGAACGACCCCCGGGTCGTCCTCGCCGGCTCCAGCAAGGTCTCCCACAGCGAATGCGGCATGGAACCCATGTACGCCCAGCTGGACCACTACATGCGCGTCGCCCTTCCCCGCCTGCGCCGGGCCCTCCCGGACGCCGAATGGCGCGTCCACGTGGACGACATCGACCTGGAATGGGACGAGGAGGACGGCCAATACACCTATCCCGACGCCCCCTGAGCCGAGGTCGGGCGGGTGGGGAGGTCGTAGGCGCGCAGGGCGTTCTGTGAGGTGAACATCCGGGCCAGGCGGGCGGCGTCCCGGTCGGTCCAGATGCCGGCGGCGACGCCGTCGTTCAGGATCCCCGCGATGGCCCTGCGGAAGAAGAACGCGTCCAGGTAGTAGTGCTCGGGCAGGTCCAGCACCGGCGCGCACCGGCGGCGGACGGTGAAGCCGATGGCGGGGTCGAACAGCGTCCCCGACCGGGCCCCGAATACCAGACCTTTCCGGGAACCGGAAGGGATCGGCGCGCGGACCGGTGATTGCCCGGATGCCCCGCCGAGGCGTTGCCCCGACGCTCGGCGCTATGGACGCAATCACCGTTCCCCTCCGGGGCGCCGGACCCCGCGGGCTCCGCCCGATCCGTCCGGTCACGTTGCCGGCCGCGCTGGCGGCGCTCCTGGCGACGTTCCTGGCGAGCTGGCTGGCCGCCGTGCCCGCCGCGCAGGCCGCCGTCGGCTTCCACGAGGTCACCGGCTTCGGCACCAACCCGGGCAACCTGCGGATGTTCGCGTACGTGCCGCAGAACGCCCAGTCCGGGGCGCCGGTCGTGGTGCTGTTCCACGGCTGCGGCGGGCAGGCCCAGAACCTGGACGTCGGCACCGGCTGGCGCAAGTACGCCGACACCTGGGGCTTCACCCTGGTCATGCCGGAGCAGAAGGACGAGAACGTCGGCTCCGGCGGCATCGTCCCGCACAAGTGCTTCAGCGCCTGGAACCCCGAGGACCGCACCCGCGCCGGCAACGGCGAGGCCAGGTCGGTCGTCCAGATGGTCGACCACATGAAGCGGACCTACCAGGCCGACGCGTCCCGCGTGTTCGTCACCGGCTACTCCGGCGGCGGCGCGGCGACCAACGTGATGCTGGCCGCCTACCCGGACGTGTTCAAGGCGGGCGCGGTGTTCTTCGGCATGGCGTACGGGTGCGCCGACACCGAGGACGACTACTTCCGCACCGGCCTGTTCGGCCCCTGCTCCGGGCCGCTGAACCGCAACACCCCGCAGCAGTGGGGCGACGAGGTCCGCGGCGCCTACCCCGGTTACACCGGCCCGCGGCCCAAGGTGCAGATCTGGCACGGCGGCAGCGACCGGCTGATCAGCCCGCGTTCGCTGGACTACCAGCGCGACCAGTGGACCAACGTGTTCGGTTTCAGCCGCACGCCCACGTCCACCTCGCGGCCCGACCTCGGCGTCACCAAGAGCGTCTACGGCGACGGCCGGGTGGAGACCTGGCTGCTGGACGACATGGGCCACGAGGCCCCGGTCGACCCGGGCACCGGCATCCAGAACTGCGGCAGCCTATCCTCCGGCCACGACCAGCTCTGCGGCCCGTACTACGCGGCCCGCTTCTTCGGTCTGGGCTGACGACCGCGGCCGGGCCGCATGGAGGGGGAACGCGGTCCGGCCGCCCGGTTGAGCGTTGACCACCGCATTCGACCTCGGCGTTCCCTCATCCATGACCTGCTCCCCTCGGCGAGGTCTTCGTCGGCCTCCACGGCTCGGTCCACGAGCCGATCCCAGGCCAGGAGGAGAAGAAGGAACGCGACCAGCGTGCAGCAGACGCCTGCCATGAAGCCGTGGCAGAGGCCCACGCGAAGGCCGAGGTCGAAGGCGTCTGAGAGGTCCTGCATCGGGGAACGTCCATCTCTCTTCGTGGGGAATCTCAAGCGGTGATCCCGGCCGTCCGGGGCTCTCATGCCCCTTGGCCGGCTTTCCGCCGCCAAGGGCGCTCAGGTGCGGAGCGCCGCACAGACCCACTTGCCGGGACCGGGCCTCAGCGGCTCGACCCACACGTCCCGGGCCAGAGCCCGGACGATGAACAGGCCCCGGCCCGTGGTGGCCAGGTCTGCGGGGTCCGGTTCCAGCGCGTCGTCTGCGGACGGCACCGCCGGCCGCGCCGGGGCGTGGTCCAGGACCGCCAGGACCAGGCCCCGCGGACGCTCGCCGAGGAACAGCGTCACCGTGTCCAGCGTCCTGTGCGGCTGCTGAACGGCGTTGGTCACCAGCTCGGACGCGATCAACTCGGCGTTCTCCACCGCGACCCGGCCCAGGCCGAGCCTGCGAGCCCGTTCCCGCACGTAGGTGCGGGCCAGTCCCGGGCTGGTCTGCCACGCGGGCAGGTCCACCCGCAGCGGCGTTCTCTCTCCCACCGTGGTCACCCTGACCCCTCTCACCGACTTCTGTGGTTCGGGTCACAGAATGGCCCGGTCACACTACGCTGTCACGCGTACACAAAACATTCGCAACGTGGTGCAACAAGGAGACCGCACGTGCGGAGCAAGCCGTCCCCGGAACCCAGATCCTCCCTGTGGGCGCTCATCGCCTTCTATCTGCGGGCCTTCCGCGAACAGCACGGACAGTCCACCCGTAGGCTGGGCGAGCTGACGGGGGATTCCGCGGCGACTGTTTCACGGCTGGAGACAGGCAAGGCCCGGCTGGACGAGACCCGCGCCAAGACCTACGACCGGGTGTGGGACACCCGAGGGCTGTTCCAGAACCTGGTGTGGTACGCCAGCATCGGGCACGACCCCCAGTGGTGGAGCCAGTACGTCGAACTGGAGCAGCGGGCGGGGGTGATCAAGATGTTCGAGGCCAGTCTGATCCCCGGCCTGCTCCAGACGGAGGACTACGCCCGTGCGGTGATCGAAGCCGGCGGCCCGCTGGACGCAGGCAAGGCCCTTCAGCAGCGGATGGAACGTCAGGCGATGCTTGACCGGCCGCACCCTCCGTTCCTCTCGGTACTGCTGAGTCAGGCCGCGCTCGAGTGGCCCATCGGATCACCTGAGATCATGCGGGAGCAGCTCGCCCGACTCCTGGAGCTGAGTGAGCGGTCCCACGTGGTGATCCGGGTCATCCCTCGCACCTGGGACGTGGGAGCCTATCCAGGTGTGGACGGAAGCTTCAGGCTCATGATCGGCGATGACTTCGGTGAGGTGGCCTACACCGAGTCCCCCGGCAAGGGCAGGCTGGTGTCGGCTCCCTCCGAGGTGCAGACGTACGTCATCCGCTACGACCGGATCAGCGCGAAGGCGCTGCCCGAAGCCCCGTCACGGGAGCTGATCAAGAAAGTGTTGGAGTCCTTCGAATGAACGAGACCCACCCCACCGACTGGCGTAAGAGCAGCCACAGCGATTCCGGCACCGGCGCTCAGTGCGTCGAAGCCGGCCGCCTGCCCGGCGCCGTGGCCCTCCGGGACACCAAGAACCGGGAGGCGGGTTACCTCACCCTCACCCCCGCCGCCTTCCGGTCCCTGCTGGAGCAGGCCCGCCGGGCCTGACGGCAGAGCACCGGAGCCCCCGCCGGCGGCGGGGGCTCCGGTCGTCTCCGGCCTCCTCACCCGGGTCCGCCTCGCGGTGCTCGGCGGAGCGGACGGCCGGGTGCAGGGGCGGGGCGCTCACATGACGTCGTCGAGGCCGTCCAGCCAGATCCGTTGGCCCTCGGGGGTCACGGTCAGGCCATGACCGATCTTCGTCGCGCCCCGGCCATCGGTACGGCGCTGGGCGCGCAGCATCATGAAGTCGACCTCTCCGTAGAAACGGCCCGTGGCCGTGCCGTCCTCGTGGACGGTCAGGCGGGTCAGTTCGCCGGAGTGCGGGGAGTGCATCCAGGGAAGAACGATCACGCCGCCCGGTCGGGTCTGCTCGACCCAGGCGTAGGGGACTTCGCGCACTCCGCACGTGACATGAACGCGATCGTAGGGAGCCCTCTCGGGAAAACCCTCCGCGCCATCCCCGACCACGACCCGTGGCCGGTACCCGACGGCCTTGAGCCGTTCGACGGCCCGCATCCCCAGTGCCGGGTCCACCTCGACTGTCGTCACGTTCTCGGCTCCGACTCGGTGGGACAGCAGGGCCGCCGTCCAGCCGGTGCCCGTGCCGATCTCAAGCACCCGGTCGCCGCGCTCCGGGCTCAGCAGGGACAACCCGGCGAGCACCATACTCGGCGCCGACAGCGAGCACGTGTACTCCCCGTCGCCGGAACCGATGTCGGTCGCCCCGTCGTCAAGCTGGGTGACAATGGCCATGTCCGTGTAAGCGGCCCTCACCCACTGTTCGGGGTCGCGACTACGGTCGATGAGATATCCGGGCCGACCGTCCGGCGTGCACCATGCGCGCTCCGGGACGAACAGGTGGCGGGGCACCTCGTACAGCGGCGCCCGCCATGGCCCGAGGTCGCCGAGCCGTTCCAGCTCGGCGACCATGTCACCGATCAGCTTCACTTTCCCTTGTCCTTGTCGCCCTTCTCGTGCTTCCCGCCACCGGGCGGGTTCGGCTTCTCCGCCGGGGGGATCGGCCTGTCCCACTTGCCTTCCTGGCTCGGCTTGTCGTGCTTGCCCATATGTTTCCCCTTCGCGTTGAACCCGCTCGACGGCGAACGTCGTACCAGGTTCCCCGAGCAGCGCCTGCCGCGACATTAAGACAGCGCGTCCGCGCACTCCAGGGTCATGCACGTGCTCGCATCATTCGGCATCCCGGAACGTGTCGGCGACCGCTTGCAGGATCACCCGAGCTTCATCGGCCCAGACAGCGTGAGAACTGAAAAAACCGAAGAGGGAACGGTAGTGACCGATGTCTTTGGGGTCGCGAAGCACCAGCCTGCCGGTGAAGAGTTCGACAGTGACGAGACGGTCGTCGTAGACGGTGAACGTGTGGTAGGCCCCATCAGGCACCTGACGCGAGAGAGGCAGCACGCCGAGCCGGACACTCGGCAGGCGGGAGACGGATACCAGGTGATCCAGCTGCACCGCCATCACGGACGGAGCACAGAGCCGCCAACGGATCGCCGACTCCGTGAGCAGGAACTCAAATCGCTTCGTCCCATCATGCAGAATCGCTTGCCGGCCGAGCTTCATCGCAACGGCCTTGGAAACATCCGCGGTCGCCGGATCGATCGGCGGACTCATCGCCGTTCGCATGTACTGGGGCGTCTGGAGGAGTCCGGTGATCAGCGCCGGAAGAAAGTAGCGGGCGTGCGCCGTGTTCTCCTCGAGAGCGGTCAACTCGCGTTGGCGGTGATGCAACCCGCGGCGAACGGAGGAGCGAAGATCCTGGTATTCGGTGTTCGCGACGCGAGCAAGCGCGGTAAGCGCCTCTCGCGTGTCACGATCGACGCCGAGCGCGGTGAGGATGCCCACAACGTCAACAACACTGGGCAACAGCCGGCCGTTTTCAATCCGGCTGATCTTGCTTTGACTCATGCCACAGCGCCGGGCCAGCCGCTCACCGGACAGCCCTGATGCCTTTCGCAGGTCACGAAGCGCCGCCGCGAGTTGCCGGCGGTCCTGCCCCGCCCGCTGCGGATCGAGTTTCACGCTCGGCAGGTCGCCTCGTACTCCCGAAACGGCACGGAAAGCTCCAGCGCCAGGTGCTTCCAGGCGACATACGGCGCGACATCGACGTCTTCCAACAGTTCCCGGCCAAGCTGGCGGCCTTGGGCGTCGTAGTCCATCCGCACGACGGCGGCTTCGTCGAACAGCCAGAAGTCCTGATCGGGCAGCCCCGGGTCGGGACGGTCCGTGACATCAAGGATGCGAACGTCCTCACCGGCGTCCACGGTGTGGCGGTAAACGGCGAACTCGTAGCGCAAGTAGTCACTCAGCGGTCTGGTGACGATGTGCACCCGGCCGATCCACCGACCAGACTCACGGAAGCGGCGCACACGCGTCAGCCAGGGGTCATCCGGCGGAATGAACAGTTCACCGGTTGCGTGGAACGCGTTGTATTCGTCGCGCTCGCCGGCGACGTCATAGGAAGGCAGGGTTTCCAGGCGGAACGCATCGCGCCGGTAGGAGTCGAAGAAGTTTCGCCAGCCGTCACCATCCAAGCGCATGGAACGCCTCCCGCAGGACGTCCAGGGGAATCTCGACCAGGGCTTCGCCTTCGGGTGTGGGCTTGCCCAGGGCATAGCCCTGCACTGCAATGGTGTCGCGATTGGTGGTGAAGACGGTGGGGCAGTCGTCGCGACCGCAGTCGCCACCCGCGATCTGGGTCAGTTCGACATCGCTCATGCCCTCCCCTTCCAGACCGTGCACGAACGCGACTTGGACGCTACGAGGCGCCGCAAGCGCAGTCAACGGTCATGCACGTGTCCGCATAGACCGGCCTGGGGGGACGCTTCATCTTCGGTCTGGGCTGACAGGCCGCGGCCTGGCCGCAGGGAGGGGGAACGCGGCCGGCAGGACCCCGGTCCGCAGGTAGGCGTTCACGACCACCGCCGGGTGCCGGCCGTGCTGAAGTGTCTGGGCGTTCCGCCCGGAGCCGGCGAACCCGGGACGGGATGATCGGTTCGTTCTAGGCTTGTGCCGTGACCCAGGAACCCCCCGACATCGACACCTCGGTGTCCCATGTGGCCCGCATCTGGAACTACTGGCTGGGCGGCAAGGACAACTACGAGGTCGACCGGCAGGTCGGCGACCAGATCCTGCAGATGCTCCCGGACGTGGCCCGGCTGGCCCGGGCGTCCCGGATGTTCCTGAACCGGGCGGTGTGGCACCTGGCCGCCGAGGCCGGCGTCCGCCAGTTCCTGGACGTCGGCACCGGGCTGCCGACCGTCGACAACACCCACCAGGTGGCGCAGCGGGCCGCCCCCGAGTCCCGGATCGTGTACGTCGACCACGACCCGCTGGTGCTGGCGCACGCCCGCGCCCTGCTGACCAGCACTCCCGAGGGCAGGACCGACTACATCAACGCCGACCTGCGCGAGCCGGACAAGATCCTGGCGGGGGCCCGCCGGACGCTGGACTTCGACCGGCCGATCGCGCTGATGCTGATGGGCGTGATGGAGTTCATCACCGACGACGACGAGGCGTACTCGATCGTCCGGCGGCTGCTGGAGGAGCTGCCCTCCGGCAGCTACCTGGCCATGTACGACGGCACCAACGTCGTCCACCGGGAGGCCTCGGACCAGATCGTCGAGGTGTGGAACTCCTCCGGCAACGCCCCGCTGGTGCTGCGCAGCCCCGAGCAGATCGCCCGGTTCTTCGACGGCCTGGAGATCATCGAGCCGGGCGTGGTGTCGGTGACCCGCTGGCGGCCGGAGATCCCGCCGGGCGGCGAGCCGGAGGAGGTCGACGCCTTCGGCGCCGTCGGCCGCAAGCCCTAGCCGGATCCCGGCCCTGCCGCGTCCCCGGACGTGCGCCGGGCGTCCGCGTGCGTCCGGGGGACGACGGGTATCGGCCTGGGCATGACGCACACCACCGTTCCCGAGCCGGGGCCTCCGGACGAGACCGCCGTGTCGGCGGCCGGCAAGCTGAGCGAGGCGCTGGAGACCGTCGAGCGGGCCCGGGGCCACCTGTACTCGTTCCACCAGCTCATCGGGGGCGCGGACTTCGCCGCCGAGGAGGCCGCCGAACTGCTGGCCCAGGCCGGGCACAAGGCGCTGGCCGACGAGGTGATGACCGAGATCGTGGGCCGCAACGTGCTGCCCGGCCGCTGGACCTACCAGGTGGTGGACGACTTCGACGCGACCTACTACGAGCCGTTCCGCGACCTGGAGCGCCGGGTGCGGGACCGGCTGACCGGCGGCCGCAAGCACGTGTACGAGGCCCGGCTCAAGGAGATGCGCCGCACCCACGGCCGTCCCGGCCACGAGGCCACTCCCGAGGACGGGTGAGCCATGGCGCGTACGAGACGGCAGGCCGCGGTGGCGGCGTCGGGGACGTGGACCGATCCGGACGACGGGGTGCGGGTGCCGGCGGGCGAGGTGCACGCCTGGCTGCCGGGCACCAACCAGACGCTGTGCGGGCTCGCGCTCAGCAAAACCCGGCTGCTGCGCTTCCCGCACATCGCCTGGCCGGAGGTGCAGCCCGAGTCGGGCGGCTCGGCCGATCAGGTGCGGCGGGTCTGTCCCCGATGCGCCGCGGCGATGGGCCGCCGGGGCGGCGGCAAGCCCTGGACGCGCACCGACCCCCGGCCGTGAACACGCGGTAGGGGACGAGATCACGGGCCGGGCGCCGGGACCCTGAGGTCCCGGCGCCCGGCCGTTTTGTGAACGGATTGCCAAACCGGCGTCACAAGGCGTGTGCGGTCCGCATACCTTCCGTGCGGCGCCGTGAGTCACAGTCGACGCGATCGCTTTCCCGTGCTGACGGCCCGTTCCGTGCCATGAGGGCCGCAGCGTCCCCCCCTCGTGGAGTGTCGATGAGACTGAGCAGACTGCTGACCACGGCGCTGGCCGGGGCCGTGCTCGCGGGCACCGGCCTGGTGGCGCCGCCGACCGTCTCCGCCGCACCGGCCGCCGCGTCGGCGCCGCTGGCCTGCCTGGCGAGCGACGCCGACATCTACACCGCGCCGGACCGGATCACCGGGAACCCCGGCGACCTGCTGAGCTGCCGCCGCACCGAGCTGCCGCAGATCCCCGGGAACGTCCCGATGAAGGCATGGAAGATCAAGTACGTCTCCACCGACGTCAAGGGGAACAAGATCGCCGTGAGCGGGTTCGTGGCGATCCCCGACGCCCGGTGGACCGGCGGCGGCTCCCGCCCGACCGTCGCGTTCACCCCCGGCACCCTGGGGTCGGGCGGCCAGTGCGCGCTGTCCAAGCAGATGGCCGGCGAGCAGGTCGACTCCTACGAGGCCGGCAACCTGCGCAGGTTCCTGGAGGCCGGGTTCGCGGTCGCCGCCTCCGACGGGGTCGGCTACATGACCGGGCAGGTGCACACCTACACGGTGGGCCTGAACGCCGGGCACGCGCTCCTGGACGCGGTCCGCGCCTCCCGGCAGATCCCCGGCGGGTCGCTGACCGCAGACGGCAAGGTCGGGATCGCCGGCTACTCCGAAGGCGGGTTCAACACGCTGTGGGCGGCGCAGCTCGCCTCCTCCTACGCGCCCGAGCTGAACGTGGTGGGCGCGGCGGCCGGCGGGGTGCCCGGCGACCTGAAGCTGGTGGCCGAGCGGCTGAACGGCAGCGCGTTCGCCGGGTTCCTGGCCGACGCGGTGGTCGGGCTGAGCGCCGCCCACCCGGAGATGCCCTTCGACGAGCTGCTGAACGACCGGGGCCGGCAGGCCGTCGAGGACGTCAGGAGCAACTGCCTGTTCGGGACGCTGGGGGCGTTCGCGTTCCAGCGGCTGGAGAACTTCTCCACCGACCGGCTGAGCCTGGAGCAGATCTACGCGCTGCGCGGCTCCACCGGCCGCACCTGGGGCGAGGTCATCGACGACCAGAAGGTCGGCGTGGGGATCGGCCCGGCCTCCTCGGCCGCCCGCTACAAGATCGGCTTCCCGGTCTACCAGTACCGGGGCGCGCTGGAGGAGATCATCCCGCACGAGGCCGAGGACGGGGTCTTCGACCGGTACTGCGCGGCGGGCATCACCACCGAGTGGCGCACCTACGCCGGCGAGCACCTGACCACCGACTGGCTGGCGTCCGGGGACGTGACCAGGTTCCTCGGCGACCGGTTCGCGGGCAGGCCGCCGGTGAACGACTGCTGATTTCCTGACCGCGACGGCCCGGGCGGTGTCATTCCTCCGCCGTCCGGGCCGTTCGCCGTGCCCGCCCTGGTCAGGGGTCAGACTTCCTGGGCGACGCCCCTGCGCCAGTAGCCGGAGAAGTAGATGTCGCGGCGGTCGACGCCGCGTTCGTTCACCAGGTGGCGGCGGATCTGCTTGACGGTGCCGGACTCTCCGGCGACCCACGCGTAGGGGCGTCCGGCGGGGAACACGGTCTCCTTGACGGCGGTGACCAGGGACTCCCCGGCGTCGCGGCGCACCCAGGTCAGCCGTACGCCGCCGGGCAGGTCGAACGGCTGCCGCTCGGCCTCGGAGGCGACCTCCACGAGGACCCGGGCGGTCGTCGTGGGCGGCAGCGACTCCAGGATGGCGCCGATGGCGGGCAGGGCGGTCTCGTCCCCGGCCAGCAGCACCCAGTCGGCGTGGGCGGGCGGGGCGTACTCGGCGCGCGGCCCCCACAGCCCCACCTGGTCGCCGGGGCCGGCGTTCTCGGCCCAGCGGGAGCCGGGGCCGGTGTCGCCGTGCAGGACGAAGTCGATGTCGACCTCTCCGGCCTCGGGGCGGTGCCGCCGGATGGTGTAGGTCCGGAACACCGCGCGGACCGGCTCGACCTGCCAGCGCTCCCACCAGTCGTCGCCGGTGGGGTAGATCGGGCGCTCCTCGCCCGGCAGCGGGAAGAACACCTTGACCCGGTGGTCCAGCCCCGCGCCGGGGAAGTCCTCCAGCCCGCCCAGGGTGACGCGCGCCATGTGCGGGGTCACCCGGTCGACCCGGGTGACCCGGGCGGAGTAGTGCCCGTACGCCATCAGCCCGCCTCGGCCTCGGCGAGGCTGCGGGGGCGCAGGTCGGTCCAGTGGGTGCGGACGTACTCCAGGCACTCCTCGCGCCCGGCGGGACCGAACGCGGTGGACCATCCCGCGGGCACGGCCGCGAAGACCGGCCACAGCGAGTGCTGCCCCTCGGAGTTGACCAGCACGAGATAATCGGCGTCGGGGTTCTCGAACGGGTTGCTGCTCATCTGCCGTGCCTCCTGTCGCGGGCCCTGTGGGCGGTCTGTCGATGGGCCGCCCCCGGGGCGGTTCGCGGCGTCCGCCCCGGGGACGTGGGACTCAGCTCGCCTTGGCGGCGGCCTGAGCGATCTTCGGGACGACGTTGTCCACCACGTACGGGGCGGCCAGCGCCGTCGGGGTGCGCAGCGGCCAGAACGACTTGAGGTCCAGCGCCACGTAGGAGCCGCGCTTGACCACGTCCAGGCCGGAGAAGATCCGGTCGCCCTCGAACTTCTTCTGCGTGGCGGCGTCGTCGTTGTAGTGCGCGATCAGCACGTCCACGTCCAGCACGCCGAGCTTCTCGTTGCTGAGCTCGGCGGCGAAGCCCTCGCCGGGGAGCGCCTTGATCTCGTCGGGCAGCACCATCCCGAACTGGTTCAGCAGCTTGACGCTGATGTCGTCGGGGGACTTCATCACGCCGAGGTTGCCGGACGGGAAGGCCGCGGCGAACGCGAAGCCCTTGCCGGACAGCTCGGGGTGCGCGCCCTTGACCGAGTTGATCTTCGCCTCGACGTCGGCGACCAGCTTGCCGCCCTCGGCCTCCTTGCCGACCGCCTTGGCGACCTGCTGGGTGATCTGCTGCCAGGTGTCCTCGGCGGGCCCGGTCTGGTACGCGGTGGTCGGCGCGAGCTGGGAGAGCTTGGAGTAGTACTTGTCGATGTAGAAGTCGCCGGCCGCCAGGATCAGGTCCGGCTTGAGCGCGGCGATCTCCTCCAGCTTGAAGCCGGAGTCGCCGGCCTTGAGCAGCTTGGGCTTGGCACCCGACAGCTTCGGCGCGTTCCACGGCGTCAGTCCGTCGGGCTGGATGCCGGTCAGCTCGACCATGCCGACCGGCTGCACGCCGAGCGCCAGCAGCGCGTCCTGGTCGACCTCGCCGAGCGCGACGATCCGCTTCGGCTCGGACTTGATCGTGGTGGTGCCGAGCTTGTGGGTGATCGTGACCGGGAACGCCCCCGACCCGGCCGAGCCCGCCGCGGGCTCCTCAGTGTCACCACCGCACGCCGCCACCAGGCCGAGGCCCAGCACCAGCGCGCTCGTCGCGGCCAGCCGCCGCATCAACGTACGCATGGGGGATGCGTGTCCTTCCTGTGCTGTCAGCGCCGCACCAATATCATTAGGTAAGGCTTGCCTAACTTAGCAAGCCCTCACCCCTCCACGGAACCCGCCCACCTGCATCAGTTGCGCAACACTCGCCGGGAACGCCCGCCGCCGCCCTTTGTCGTACCGGGGCGGCATGATGTGACCGTCCCGGCGGTCCCCGGTCAGGAGCGCGCATGCCCCGTACGAGCCGTCAGCGCCCGGTCGATCTGGTCGCGCTGTTCCCCGAGTTGGCCCGGTACCAGCGGACGGCGACCCGCCTGCACCCGCGCCGCGGCAACCCCGGCGTCCACGACAGCTCGGTGGGCGGCCCCCTGCTGTGGCCCGCCGACGAGCCGTGGCCGGTCTGCGCCGGGCCGCATCACGTCACGGACGCTCTGCCCGTACGTACTGCGGAGGTACGAGCCGACCGGCAGGGGCTCATGAAGGACCAGCCATGGGACGCCCTCTACCTGGACGTCAAGAAGACGAATCGGGAGATCCTGCAGGCCGGGCCGCTGCCGCTGATGGCGGTGGCCCAGATCTACAAGCGTGACGTGCCCGGACTGCCCGTCCCCGACGGCAAGGACGTGTTGCAGGTGCTCTGGTGCCCGCTGCGGGGCCACCAGGGCCATCCTGACGACTGGCTGAACATGCCCGCCCTGCACCTGGTATGGTGCCGCGCCGCCGATGTCGGCGAGGTGCTGACCGAGCAGCCCGAGCCACCGTTCCTCGCCTATGAGAGTTACCTGCCGGAGTCGTGCGTGCTGCACCCGGAGGAGGTCACCGAGTTCGAGTACGCGGACCTGCTGCCGGAGCCGCTGCGGACGGCCGTGGACGAGTGGGACGAGGAGAACGGCCGCCCGTACCAGGAGTGGTCCATCGCCGACGGGTGGAAGGTCGGCGGATACGCCTCCTGGCACCTGACCGATCCGTACCCCATGATCTGTGACTGCGGCAGCGACATGCGCCTGCTGCTGACCATCGCCAGCAAGGAGTGGCAGGGCCGTGACGGCCTCTGGCGACCCGTCGAGGACGCGGACGCAGACGCGGACCACCGGGACGCCTGCACACCCACCAAGGTCACCATCGGCCGCGGGTACAGCCTGTGGATCTTCCGGTGCCCCGAGTCGTTCGACCACCGGCACCGGATCAGCGTGCAGTAAGCCCGGCCCGAATTCCTCGGGGCGAACAGCGCCACGCGGTGCGACGATCTCATTACCAGGGTGCCGTTCGGTGGTGGAGGGAGGTGGTATGGGGCTTGGCGGCTGGAAGGGCGCGTCGAGGTTCGGGGCCTGCTGCATCCGGGCATCGTCCCGCTCCTGACCGAGGGGCTGTCGCCACGCCGTCCTGATGTCCGGTAAACGAGGCTGTCCTAACCTTCCGTCATGGGCTCGCCGCAGGATCCCCCGACTGCCGAGGAAAGACCCGCCGGGCGGCTGCTGAATTCGCTGGCGTGGGCGCTGGCCGTTCCCACTCTGGTGCTGCTGGGCGGCGCCCTGGCGCAGTATCCGTTCGCCCTCGTCTTCTACGGGGGCATCATTCTCAGCCTGGGAACGTGGGCGGTCGCGGCCTCGGTCATGGGCGGTTTCTGGGGGCGGACGTGGCCGACCCTCCTGATGTCGCTGAGCCTGCTGGCGTTGCTGCTGTTCGGCGGCCCCGCCTACGCCGAGCTCTACATGAAACGCCTGGGCGAGCCGGCTCCCGCCGTCGTGGTCCAGAATCACGATCGCTCCCAGGAGGGCGAGCGCCTGCCCGACGGCGACGGCGACCTGCTGTGCACCGTGGTCGAGCTGACCGGCGAACCCACCGTGCACAAGGTGTCCCAACGGGAGAACTGCTGGGGCCAGTTCAAGGCGGGACAGCGCATCACCATCCTCAAGGACCCGATCGGCCTCCTCGAGCCCCGGCTGCCGGACGGCCCCGGCCAGTCCGACCACTTCGGCCTCACCGTGGGCGTCACCGCGTTCACCTACCTGCTGACCTTCGCCACCGTCCTGTACGCCGGCCGGCGCCGCCGCTGACGCGAGACGGCATAGGAGGCCACGAGGCAGACGACGGGCTCTGCCTATCAAACAAGTAGGAATAGTTGACTTTTGTGCCGTTCACGTGCTCTGATACCGGCATGCGCGTTCGGCTCGCCCTCACCCGGCAGCGGCACGTGGACTACCTCCGCGTGACCGCCGCGAGCTGTCCCTTCTGAACGGCCGGCCGGCCGGATCTCGCGTCCCGGTGCCGCCCCGAGCGGGCGCCCGGATCCACCCCCGTCATCTGAGGGCGCACGCCGTCCCCTCTTGCTAGGAGCACCTTCGTCATGCCCGACAAACGCCTTGCCGCCGCGATCGCCCTGGTCCTCGCCGCCACCGGCTGCGCGGGCGCCGCGGGCGGCGGTACGGCCGGTCCGCTCCGGATCGGCTACTTCCAGGGCGCGGTCGCCGGTCCGGAATCCGTCGTCGCCGCCAACGAGGAACTGGCCTCCAAGGTCCCCGCCCGGATCGAGCTGCGGCCGATCGACAGCGGGGTCGCCGGGATGGCCCAGCTCCGCGCCGGGGCGTTCCCGGTGGTCTCGGGCGTCGGCAACCCGCCGTTCGTGGGCGCCTTCACCAACGGCACGGACGTGCGGGTGGTCTTCGCCGAGAGCCTGGACCAGTCCGGCCTGGCCGTGAACGACGAGATCGAGTCGCCGTCCGACCTGAGGAAGATCGGCGTGCTGGTGGGCTCCACGCTGGACTTCCAGCTCCGCGGCTGGCTCAAGGAGCAGGGCCTGACCGGCAAGGTGCAGATCGCCAGCTTCGCCAGCGAGGCTGCCGAGGCCGCCGCCTGGAAGGCCGGGAAGATCGACGCGGTGTTCATCAGCCAGGCGTTCCTGCTGGAGCTCAGGCGGCACGGGGCGAGGGTCCTGGTCGGCTCCGCGGAGATCGCCGAGAAGGGGTATGCCGCCGTCAACCTGCTCGCCGTCTCCAGCGCCTACATCAGGCAGAACCCGCAGGCCGTGCAGGCGCTCGTCTGCCAGATCTCCAGGGCGCAGACCCTGGTCAAGGGACCGCAGGGCGAGCGGTACATCAGGCCCGCCGCCCGCTTCCTCGGCGTCAGGCCCGAGGACGCGGTGGAGGCCACCAGGAACTACCCGTACATCCCGGCCGCCGAGGAGACCTCCTGGCTCAAGGGGCCGGACGGCAGGGCTGCCTCCGGAAGGCTCGTGCAGAACTTCCGGCTGACCGCCGAGTTCCTGGTGAGCCAGGGCCGCGCCAAGACCGTTCCGGGCACCGAGCAGATCGCCGCGCATGTGGACCCGACGTTCTGGGACAAGGCCCAGGCGGGGGGCTGCAAGTGAGCGCCGTCGCCGAGGAGCGGGTGGGCGCCCAGCAGTCGGCCGGGGTCCGGCTGCGGGACGTGCGCAAGACGTTCCGCAACCGGCGGCGTCCCGTCCGCACCGCGCTGGACGGGGTGAGCCTGGACGTGGCGCCGGGCGAGTTCCTGTGCCTGCTGGGGCCGTCCGGGTGCGGCAAGTCCACGCTGCTGAACATCCTGGCGGGCTTCGTCCCGGCCGACTCCGGGCAGGTGCTGGTCGACGGGCGGCCGGTGACCGGGCCCGGCCCCGACCGGGGCGTGCTGTTCCAGACGCCGATGCTCTTCCCCTGGCTGACCACCTGGCAGAACGTGCTGTACGGCCCCAAGGCCCGCGGCGCGCTCACCCGGCAGGTGCGCGAGGAGGCCGAACGGCTGCTGGAGACGGTGGGCCTCGCCGACGCCCGCGACGCCTACCCGCACGAGCTGTCCGGCGGGATGCGGCACCGCGCCGCGTTCGCCCGCGTGCTGATCAACCGGCCCGGCCTGCTGCTGATGGACGAGCCGTTCGGGGCGCTGGACGCGATCACCCGGGCGAACATGCAGCGCTTCCTGCTGGAGCTGTGGCAGGGGCGGCGGATGACGATCGTCTTCGTCACCCACGACGTGGAGGAGGCGACCCTGCTGGGCGACCGGGTGTGCGTGCTGTCCGGGCCGCCCGGCGCGACCGAGGCCGTGCTCGACATCGGCCTGCGGCGGCCCCGGACCTACGAGGACACCGAGACGCTGGAGTTCGTCACCGCCAAGCGCCGCATCCGGGAGGTGCTGGAGCGATGACGGTCACCGAGGCGCCCGAGGCCGTCGTCACGGCGGGGCCGGCGCGGCGGCGCCGCTCGCGGCGCCGGGCGCGGATGGGCGCGCTGGCCCTGACGCTGACCGCGGCGGTCTGGCAGATCGCCGCGATGGTCATCGGCGACACCGTCACGCTGCCGACCGTGCCGGAGACCGCGCGCACGTTCGTGACGTACCTGACCAAGCCGTATCCGGAGGTCCAGGGCAAGACGCTGGTCGAGGACGCGCTGATCAGCACCGGCCGCATCCTGGCCGGGTTCGTCCTCGGCACGCTGGCGGGCCTGCTGCTGGGCGCGGCGATGGCCGGGGTGCGGGCGATCCGCGAGCTGGCCGACCCGATCATCGAGGTGGTCCGGCCGCTGCCGCCGATCGCGTTCATCCCGCTGCTGGTGGTGTGGCTGGGGATCGGCGAGCCCGCCAAGATCGCGCTGATCTTCTTCGGGGTGCTGCCGGTCGTGACCATCGCGACGCTCGGCGCGCTGGACGCGGTGCCCGCCGAACTGCTGCACGCCAGCCGCAGCCTGGGCGCCTCCCCGGCGTACACGATGCTGCACGTGCGGCTGCGGGCCGCGGTGCCGGGCGTCATCACCGGGCTGCGCATCGCCATGGGCGGCGCCTGGACCAGCATCATCGCCGCCGAGATGATCGCCGCCACCGGAGGCGTCGGCCATCTGATCCTGCAGGCCGGCAACTACCTGCAGACCCCCCTGATCTTCTGCGGCATCGCCGAGATCGCCGTGCTCGGCCTCGCCTTCGACGGCCTGCTGCGGCTGCTGCTGCGGCTGGCCGACCCGACGGTGCGCCGCTGAAATCCCCGCAGTCCGTTCCAAGGAGGAGAACCATGCCCGAGTTCCGTCGGATCGGCGGCCGGATCGGCGCCGAGATCAAGGGCGTCGACCCCAACGAGCTGCCGCTGGAGGAGGTCAACGAGGCGCTGCTGGAGCACAAGGCGCTGGTCTTCCGCGGCGCCGGCCTCGACGAGGAGGGCCAGCTCCGTTTCGCCCGCCGGTTCGGCGAGCTGACCAGGGCGCACCCGACCGTTCCCCCGGTGGAGGGGCAGCCCGACATCCTGCCGGTGAACGGCGAGGAGGGCATCCGCTCGAACGTCTGGCACACCGACGTCACGTTCGTGCGCACCCCGCCGAAGCTGAGCACGCTGCGCGCCCTGGTCGTCCCGCCGTACGGCGGTAACACCCTGATCGCCGACTCCGCCGCCGCGTACCGGGACCTGCCCGAGCCGCTGCGGGAGTTCGCCGACCGGCTGTGGGCGGTGCACACCAACGACTACGACTACGCGCTGCCCCGCACCAACACCGACAGGGCGATCGAGTACCGCCGCACGTTCACCTCCCGCCGCTACCGGACCGCCCACCCGGTGGTCCGCGTGCACCCGGAGTCGGGTGAGCGGGGCCTGTTCATCGGCGGTTTCGCCCAGAAGATCGTCGGCCTGTCGGGCTCGGAGTCCCGCGACATCCTGCGCATCCTGCAGGCGTACGTGACCCGGCCGGAGAACATCCTGCGCGTGGTGTGGAACCCGGGCGACCTGGTCCTGTTCGACAACCGCATCACCCAGCACTACGCCCCCGACGACTACGGCGACCTCCCCCGGCTCCTCCACCGCGTCACGGTCGCCGGGGACGTCCCCGTCGGCGTGACCGGCGAGACCAGCTACATCGTCGAGGGCGACGACGCCGCCCACTACACCCCCGCCCAGGCGGCCTGAGAATCCGCCGTCCAGGACGTCCGCCCCCGGCCGCGGCTCCCGGGGGCGGACCCGGGACAGCCGGCGGATCGCCTTCACCCGGCTCCGCCCCGTACCCGACGCGCCGTGTCACCTCCGCCACCGACGCGTCCGGCTCCCGCAGCAGGCCGGCGGCCATGGACGGCCGCCACCAGGTGAGCCAGGCCGGCGGCGGGCGGGATCACGGTGAATGGCGTCGAGCGGGACGCTGACGGCGGGGGCGGCGGTCCCGGTCTTTCCCCCGGCTCCGGGATCACGACCGGCCCCGCCCGTTCACCTTGAGAGCGGCGACAATGGCGTCCGCCACGCTCTCCGGATCGTCCACCGGCCCGATCGCGTCACCGGTCCGGGCCCATGTGTACCGCCAGTCGCCCCCGACGTAATCCGCGCCGACCTCGACCGAATGGCTCGGCATCTCGGAATTGATCGCGTGCAGCACCGGTATCCCCTGCCGGGTCACGATCCCGCACGCCACTCCCGGCCTGGACCGAACGGCCTCGTCGAGCGCCCTGACGAAGATCCGCCGATCACTGGTCAGGACCGGCTCCTCCCCTTTGCCCGCCGCATGCCTTCCTTTGTCGAAACTCATGACACAGGACGTTAAGGGCGACGGAAAGACGCGTCACTGGCACTTTCCGCGACCGTTTCGGCGGAGTGTCACAGAAGGACGTTCGAGTCAGTACTCAAGGCGGATGAAATCGGCCATTTCTCGCATCTCGGGTGTGAGGGTCCGGCGCCTCGCCACGATGTCGCCCATGACGTCCCGGGCCATGCGCTGGTTGACGATCCATTCCGGGGCCTTGCGGCGGATGTCCTGCAGCACCTCGAAGGCGTCCCCGTAGCGGCGGAGCCGGACGTGGGCCTTGGCGACGTCCAGGCGATGGCGGTTGCGGCTTGCGGAGTTGGGGCGCTGCGTGGGCATATGGGCGACCCGCTCGGCTATCGCGAGAACCCGGTCCGGCCGATCCTCGACCATGGCGTTCTCGGCTCGCATCATGGCCACCCTGAGCGCCCCGAACGTGGTCTCGTAGTCAGCCGGGGACGCATACTCACGGCCTATGGCGGCGCTCGCCGCAGCGGCCAGCCGTAGTGCGTCCTCCGCCTCGCCCGGCTGGTTGTTGCGCACGGCCGCCGCCGAGATCCCCAGGAGCAGAAGGCCCCAGGCGTGCAACTCCGCGAGAGTCGCCCGGGACAGGCGCGGCTCCATTTCGTCGGCCCACTGGGCGGCCAGTTCCACACACTCGCCCATCATTCCGCGCCGCACCAGCAGCCAGCAGCGCGCGTTGATCACCGCCGCCGCGTCGAGCCGATCGGGCGCGATGTCGACGGCCCGCGCGAATGCCGTCTCAGCCGCGCCGTACTGCCGGGTCTGCACCATCAGCCTCCCGGCCAGGCGATATGCCCGAGATTGCAACGCCCGCCCCTCCGAGCCCAGAGCATCGGCGTCACGCAGCAGGGCGGGAATGGCCTCCCCCACCTCGGCATATCTGGTCTGCGGGTAGAGAAGCGTGACCTCATGCAACGCGCGCTCCACCCCCGACACGGTCGGTTCTTCGTCGGGCTCGGGCATGGGACGGCCCATGATCGCGTCACGGACCGCCGTCCACTGATCACCCGTCCCCGGCTCCTCCGGCTCCGGCCCGGTGATCAATTCGGCCGTGGTCACCCTGAGCGCGATGGCCAGTTTGCGCAGGGTCTCCACCCGGGTGTCCTCACGGTCACCCTGTTCCAGCTTGCGCACCAGAGAAAGAGAGACTCCAGCAAGCTGAGCAAGCTCACGCTGTGTCAGGCCACGACGCTTACGTGTTGACTGTAGGCGTTCACCAAGTCCGGGCGTGCTCATGCGACCAGCGTAAGCGGCCGCACGCCTTTCCGTAATTGCATCCGCCGTTTTCCGCGGTCGGTCGCCGAGGGCGGCCAGGCAGCGCCATTCTGCGAGAGCTGCCCTATGACCTGCGCAGATGGCGTTCCCCAGCGCAGGGCCAGAACTCATCCCGTGGAGGGCCTGCAACAGCAGAACGGCGTTCCGCAGATCGAAGGCGGCGGAGCCTTCACCTCACCCTGCCGGGTCACGGCCGGTCCGGAGACGGGATGCGCTCGCGGATTTAGGATCGGGCGGATGAAGGTTCCGCGTGGTCTGCCGTTCCTTGCCGGAATGCTGGTCGCCAACAGCGCTCCCCATCTCGCCACGGCGGTCACCGGGCGGCGGCACATGACGCCGCTGGCGGGGCGCGGGTCCGGTCCCGTGGTGAACGGCGTGTGGGCCGGTCTCAACCTGGCCGGGGGTCTGCTGTTGCTGCGCAGGGCGCGCCGCCACGGCGGAGCGCGCTGGGACGAGGACCTGGTGGCCTTCGAGGCCGGCTACCTCGCGTTCGCGCTGTGGATGGCCGGTTCGGAGCGCCTGTTCCCGATGAACTGGGACCGGGACGCCCAGGGCTCCTGACGAAGTGACCGGCGGGTCCCTGTAGGACCACTGGGCGGGTGGCCTCCCGGTGCGCGGCCAGGAACTCCCGCGTCCACTCGTCGAGCCGCCTGGCGCGCAGCGCGACCCCGGCGGCGGCCGTGCCCCTCACCCCGGTCCTGCGGAAGTCGTACCGGATGCGGCGCACCACCCGGTCGGCCTGCCGGTCGCCCAGGACGGGGCGGGGCGACCGGCTGTCGAGCGCCCTGCCGTACAGCGTGGCGAGCATCGTCTCCGGAGCGCCGGTGAGATCGACCCGTTCCTGCTCCATCCCTCACCTCCCGTCCCGGCATGCCCGTACCCGGCGCGGCGCACGGTGCCCGTCTACCGGCCGGCTGTGGCCAGGGCTCGGGTGGAGGCGTCGAGGAGGTCGCTGAGAGAGGCGCGGGCCTGCTGCAGTTCGTTGATGCGGGTGTCCAGGTCGGCCAGCTGGGTTCGGAGGTGGTCCAGGACGCAGGCGTCGAGTTCGGGGCCCTCCCCGATGAAGCAGGGCATGAGCTCGCGGATCACCTTCGTGGGCAGGCCGGCGGCCAGGAGCGTGCGGATCCGGGCGACCGTGGCGGGGGCGTCGGCGGAGTACTGGCGGTGGCCGCCCTCCGTACGGTGCGAGCTCAAAAGCCCCTGCTCCTCGTAGTAGCGCAGCAGCCTGACGTTCACGCCCGTCGCACGCGCCAGCTCGCCGATCTTCATGTGGCCCACCTCATATGGAACCGGCTTGAACCTCACATCGTGTGAGATTTTAGCGTAGGGCCATGACGACGACACGGCAGCCCATTTCCCTCTACGGTTTCCTGCGCCCCAGGCCCGAACGCGCCGACGAGGTCAGGCGGATCCTGACCGACCTCGTGGAGCCCTCCCGGAAGGAGGAAGGGAACCTGGAGTACCACCTCCACGAGCACGAGGACGGCCGGTTCTTCCTGTACGAGGTCTGGCGTTCCCAGGAGGACCTGGACCGGCACAACCAATATCCGCCGCTGCGGGCCTTCCTGGACAATCTGTCGGACTATCTCGAAGGCCCTCCCGAGGCTTACGTCAACACCATGGTGAGCCCCTATCCGGCACGTCACGACGAGTAGGCGACGTGCACGGTGGAGGCCGCTTCCGCTGTGGGAAGCGGCCTCCTGGAGATTCCGGACCGGTGCTGCCGTACGACCGAAACGACGGCCGTTGCGGCATCGCCCCGTCCGTGGGGTTCTAGTGTCGTGAGTCAATAATTCATTGTCACCCGTTAGGCTAGGGCGATGCCGAGCCCGAAGCTTGCTCCCGTGGTGTTGTCCGATGAGGAACGGTCGGTGCTGACCGGGTGGGCGCGTCGCCGGAAGACCTCGCAGGCGTTGGCGTTGCGGTCGCGGATCGTGCTGGCCTGTGCGGAGGGCGGCACGATCGGTGAGGTCGCACGGCAGGTCGGGGTCTCGCGGAACACGGTGTCGAAGTGGCGTTCACGGTTTGTGGCCGACCGGCTGGAGGGCCTGTCGGACGAGCCGCGTCCGGGCCGGCCGCGCTCGATCACCGATGAGCGGGTCGAGCAGGTCATCGCCAAGACGCTGGAGGAGACGCCCGGGCGCGACACCCACTGGTCGACCCGGTCGATGGCGTCGGCGACCGGGATGTCGCAGTCGGCCATTTCCCGGATCTGGCGGGCTTTCGGGCTCAAGCCGCATGCGATCGAGACCTGGAAGCTGTCGGCCGATCCGCAGTTCATCGACAAGGTCCGCGACGTCGTGGGCCTGTACCTGAATCCGCCCGAGAACGCCCTGGTCCTGGCCGTCGACGAGAAGAGCCAGATCCAGGCGATCGACCGCACCGCCCCCATCCTGCCGATCATGCCCACCACGCCGGCCAGGATGACGCACGACTACGTCCGGCACGGCACCACCAGCCTGTTCGCCGCCCTGGACATCGCCGGCGGTTCGGTCATCGCCCAGCATTACCGCAGGCACCGCCATCAGGAGTTCCTGCGCTTTTTGAAGCTGATCGACGCCGCGGTCCCCAAGGAGCTGGACCTGCACCTGGTGCTGGACAACTACGCCACCCACAAGACCCCCAAGGTGAAGGAATGGCTCTTGCGCCACCCGCGGTTCCACCTGCACTTCACCCCCACCGGCAGTTCATGGCTGAACCTGGTGGAACGCTGGTTCGCCGAACTGACCAACCGCAAACTCCGCCGCTCCGCCCACCGCAGCGTCACCGAACTCGAAGCCGACGTCCGCCGGTGGATCAACGAGTGGAACACCGACCCCAAGCCGTTCGTGTGGACCAAGACCGCCGACGAGATCCTCGACACCCTCGGCGCCTACTGCCAACGAATTAACGACTCACGACACTAGGCGGGGGTGGTCAGCCACTCGTCGTAGTGGGCCTGCTGGGCCTCGACGGTGGCGATCCGGTCGGCGGGGGCCTGGTCGAGGATCCAGGCGGTCTCGGTGGCAGGACGGCCGGGGGTGAGGAACGAGACCAGGTGGCCGTTGAAGGGGCTGGGAGGCTGGCAGCGGTAGGTGTCGCGGCGGGCGGCGTTGATGCACAGCCGCAGACCCAGGGGGTCGGTCCGGCGGCGGAGGTTCTGGATCGCGGCGAACAGGTCCTCGCCCTGGGCGGTGATCCGTTCGCCGGAGCCCATCTGCAGCTCGACGGACCACGGTGAGTCGGAGGTGACGACGAGCATCTTCTCGTCCTGGCCGCCATCGGGGAGCACGACGTTCACGACGATGGGGAGCCGGTCGGTGCTGCCGGTCCAGGTGGCGCCGGGCTCGGGCGGGCTCTCGTACTTCGCGGGGCACCAGGTGCAGCCCCAGCGCGCGCTCTCTACCACGCACCCGCCGAGGACGATCTCACCGGCGTCCAGAGCCCGCTTCAGTTCCTCGCTCCTGACCGGGAAGCCGTACATGAGCGGCGCCACCCGGCAGCCGCAACGCGGGCACAGCGGATGTCCGTCCTCCCCTGGCGTCTCGATCCTCCGGCTGCTCATTCGCGCTCCTCTCGTCCGCCTTCGTCCTGACTGATGGCGGAACGGGAGGCAGGGTTCGGGCCTAGGGAAAAGTGGTCAGCCACTCGGTGTAGTGGGCCTCCTGTTCCTGGACCGTGGCGATCTGCCCCACGGGGGCCTGGGCGAAGAGCCAGGCGGTCCTGGTCGGGGGGTGGCCGGGGGTCAGGAACGCGACCAGATGGCCGGTCAGGGGATCGTCGGGCGAGCAGCGGTAGGTGTCGCGGCGGGCGGCGTTCATGCACAGGCGCAGGCCCAGGGGGTCGGTCCGGCGGCGGATGTCCTGGAGGGCGGTGAACAGGTCGGGGGCCTCGGCCGACCAGACGTGGCCGTCGCGCAGGCGGAGTTCGAGGGACCAGGGATCGTCGGAGGTGATGACGAGGAGTTCGTCGGTGGGGGCGCCGCCGGGCGGGGCGACCACCGCGTTCAGGACGGAGCGGGTGCCGCCGGTCCAGGTGGCGCCGGGTTCGGGAGGCGTCACATAGCGGGCGTTGCACCAGGTGCAGCTCCAGCGGGCGTCGCCGATGACGCAGCCGCCCAGGACCAGTTCGCCGGCCTCGGCCCTGCGGACGAGATCCAGGCCAGGGCGGCCGTATCTGAGGGGCGCGACCCGGCAGCCGCAGCGCGGGCACAGCGGATGCCCGTCCTCCCCTGGCGTCTCGATCCTCTGCCTGACCAACGCGCGCGCTCCCGTCGACGGGTCCCGACCCTGCCGACGAACGGGATACGCGCCTGGTTCGCCCCGAGCAGGACGTTCGGCGATCTCTGGGAGGAACGACATCCACCGGCCGTCTCGACGGTGCGGCGGAACAGGACCGCCGGGCTCGGCCGCAGCCCGTTCCCCGGCCCCACCGGAGAACGCCGACCGCCCCACATGATCCGCCGGGCTCGGCCGCGCCCCGGGGCCCGGCGGAAGCCTGCTGCCACGGCCTCGCCCTTTCGCCCCGGGAGCCTGCCTGGTGCCGCCACGGCGAGGACCCGCGGCTTCAGCCCGGCAGGATCGCCTCGGCGAAGGCCCGGACCCGGCCTGCGGGGCCGTCGATGCCGAGGGACTGGACGGCGGCGTACGCGCCCTCCATCACCAGGAAGAGCCGGTCGGCCAGCTCGGCGGGATCGTCGACCGGGCGGGTCCGGGCCAGCTCCTCGGCGAGTTCGCCGAAGCGCTCGCGGACCCACCTCTTCAGGGCCACCGACTCCCGGTGACCGGCCACCCCGGCGTCGGGGAACTCGGTCAGCGCCATCAGGAAGGGGCACCCGCGGCAGTGCTCGGGCTGGATCCTCACGACGAGCTCGTCGAACAGCGTCAGGATCCGCTCGCGCGGGTCGCGCCCGTCGTCCCGGGTCGCCGCGGTGAACCACTCCCGGTAGGCCTGACCGGCGCGTTCGACGTACGCGGCGACGAGGTCGTCCTTGGAGGCGAACAGCCGGTAGAGCGTGGTGGGGGCGATCCCGGCCTCGGCGGCGACCTTGTCCACCCCCACGGCCCGGATGCCGTGCCAGTAGAACAGCTCGTGCGCGGTCTGGAGCACGTGCTCCCGTGTCTCCGCCGAGGTACGGCGCCGTGCGGTCCGCGTGCCGGTCATGGCGCCAGCCTAGCAATGTTAGGGAAAGTTCCCTAACCCTCTTGCCCCCCGGCCATCGCCCGGCCTATGTTGCTAGGGAACGTTCCCTAACATTCGAGGAGCACATCATGGGCGCTCTGACCGGCAAGACGGCGCTGGTGACCGGGGCCTCCCGGGGCATCGGGCGGGCCATCGCCGAGCGGCTCGCCGCCGACGGCGCGCTGGTCGCGGTGCACTACGGCAGCAACGACAGGGCGGCGCAGCAGACCGTGGCGGCCATCCGGGAGGCCGGCGGGCAGGCGTTCGCCGTGCGCGCCGAACTGGGCGTGGACGGCGACGTGGACACCCTGTTCGCCGGGCTCGAAGCGGGACTGGACGGACGGCCGCTGGACATCCTGGTGAACAACGCCGCCATCCAGGCCTACGACGCCACCGTCGAGAAGGCCACCCGGGAGGACTTCGACCGGGTGTTCGCGGTCAACGTGCGGGCTCCGCTGTTCGTCATCCAGCGAGCCCTGCCCCTGATGCCCGACGGCGGGCGCATCATCAACATCTCCTCGGGCGTCACCTGGTTCGCCACCCCCGAGGTCGTGTACTCCATGACCAAGGGCGCGATCAACGTCCTCAGCCGCTCCCTGGCGCACACCCTGGGCGCGCGGGGCATCACGGTCAACACCGTGTCCCCGGGGATCACCGAGACGGACATGAACGCCTGGCTGAACGAGGGCGAGTCCGCACGGCGGGTCGCCGACATGACCGCGCTCGGCCGCCACGGGCAGCCCGCCGACATCGCCGACGCCGTGGCGTTCTTCGCCTCCGCGGACGGCCGCTGGGTCACCGGCCAGACCCTCGAGGTCAACGGCGGCCTGTTTCTCGGCCCCACCGGGGAACGCTGACCGCCGCCGCACGGTGACACCACGGACAGACCCGCCGGGCTCGGCCGCGCCCCGAGCCCGGCGGATCCCCCTTCCGGGGGCCTGGAGTTCCCCCTCCTGGACGAGCGGGTCAGGACAGGGCGGCGAGCACCCCGGAGACCGTGGGAGAGGTCATCAGGGTGGCGATCTTGATGTTCTCGCAGCCCGGCTCCTGGCGGAGGCGGCGGACGAGCTTCATCGCCAGCAGCGAGTGGCCGCCCAGGTCGAAGAAGTCGTCGTCCGGTCCCACCGTCTCGACGCCGAGCACGTCGGCGAAGATCCGGCAGAACACCGCCTCGCGGTCGTCGTCGCGGCGCGCGGCGGCGGCCGTCTCCGGGCCGGTGACGCTGCGGGCGGTCAGCGCCGAGGGCAGCGCGCCGACCGGGGCCGCGGGGTCGGCGGCCGCCCTGCCCATCAGGTCGAGCAGGGACTGGGCCATGGTCTCGGCCGTCGAGTCGTCGAACAGGTCGGCCGAGTAGTCCAGGATCAGCCGCAGCCCGCCGTCCGGGGTCTCCCGGAAGATGAAGTCCAAGTCGAACTTCGCCGCCCCCGGCCCGAACAGCGCCTCCCGCTGCTCCAGGCCCGGGAAGCGCACGTCGCCCGCGCCCTGGTTCTCGTACCCGACCATGACCTGGAACAGCGGGTTCCGGCCGGGCACCCGCCGCGGGCGCAGCGCCTCCACCAGGGCCTCGAACGGCAGGTCCTGGTTGGCCAGCCCCGCCAGGTCGGCCTCCCGGATCCGCGCCACCAGGTCGGCGAACGACGAGTCGCCGGACACGTCGGCGCGCAGCACCAGCGTGTTGACGAAGAACCCGACCAGCGACCCGGCCGCCTCGTCGGTGCGGCCCGCCACCGGGCTGCCCAGCGGGATGTCCTCGCCCGCGCCCATCCGGTGCAGCAGCGCGGCGACGGCGGCCTGGCAGACCATGAACATGCTGGCCCCGCCCGAACGCGCCACCTTCCGCAACGCCTCCACCAGGGACGGCGGCAGGTCGCGGGTCACGGTCCCGCCGCGCTGCCCCACCGTGGCCGGACGCGGCCGGTCCACCGGGAGCGGGATCTCCTCCGGGATGCCCGACAAAGCCTGCGCCCAGTAGGCGAGCTGCCGCGCGTGCAGGCTGCCCGGGTCGAGCGGGTCGCCCAGCAGTTCCCGCTGCCACAGGGTGTAGTCGGCGTACTGGACGGCCGGCGGCTCCCACTGCGGAGCCCGCCCCTCCAGCCGCGCCGCGTACGCCCGCGCCACGTCCTGGGCGAACGGCCCGAACGACCACTCGTCGAACGCGATGTGGTGGAACACCGCCATCAGCAGGTGCTCGCGTTCCCCGGTCTCGAACACCGCCACCCGCAGCGGGATGTCGCGCGCCAGGTCGAACGGCCGGGCGATGAACTCCTCCGGCGTGCAGGTCGCGACCTCCAGCGCCGGGCGGGCCTGCTCGGGCGGCAGGATCCGCTGGTACGGGGTGCCGTCGTGCTCGGCGAACACCGTCCGCAGGGTCTCGTGCCGGGCGGTCACGTCCCAGATCGCCTGTTCCAGCGCCGCCCTGTCCAGGTCGCCGCGCAGGTGCACGGCCAGCGGCAGGTGGTAGGCCTGCCGGGGCCCGGCGTCCTCGCGCAGGAGCTGGTCCAGCAGCCACAGCCGCCGCTGCGCGAACGACAGCGGCACCCGCTCCGGCCGCTGCCGGGGCGTGAGCGGAGGCCGTTCCTCGGCGGCGGCCCGGCCGTGCACGCGGGCGGCCAGCTCGGCGACGGTCGGGGCCTCGAACAGGTCGCGGATCGCCAGCTCGCAGCGCAGCACCGACCGGGCCCGGCCGACCAGCCGGGTCGCCAGCAGCGAGTGCCCGCCCAGCTCGAAGAAGTTGTCGTCGATGCCGACCTCGGACGCCTCCAGCACCTCGGCGAACAGCGAGCACAGCAGCCGTTCCACCGGGGTCCGGGGCGCCCGGCCGGTGCCGCGCGGCCCGCCCCCGGAGGCGGCGTCCGGCGAGGGCAGCGCCCGCCGGTCCAGCTTGCCGTTCACCGTCAGCGGCAGGGCGTCCAGCGTCATGATCACGCTCGGCACCATGTAGCCGGGCAGCTTGGCCTTGAGCCCCTCCCGGACCCGGGCCGCCAGCGCCCCGTGGTCGCGCGCCGCCGCCGGGTTGTTGGCGTACGTCCTCCCGGGCACGGCGGGCAGGTGGGCCGCTCCCCCGCCGAACACCGCGTCATAGCACCCCACCTGCTCGGACGGCGTGAGCACCACGGACGGGTCCAGCTCGTACAGCACCTCGGGCTCGACGCCCTCGGGCGGCGCCTCCAGCAGGGCACGCGCCGCGTCGGGCGACTCGCCGTTCTCCAGCGCCCGCAGCGCCGCGACCTCACCGGACAGCCGCGGGTCGGGAATCCCCCGGACGCGGAACCGCCCGGGCAGCCGCGACACCAGATCCTCCGCCCCGGCCCATTCCACGACCGGGGTCTCCGGCTCCGCGTCGACGGCGGTCTTGTGGAAGGTCACGTCGTAGCGGTGGCGGGTCAGCTCGTTGTGGTGGACGCCGCGCTTGGTGCGGATCTCCAGACGTCCCGGGACGTCCAGCGAGGCGAAGAACGCCGGGTCGAGGAGGAGTTCCTTCTCCATGCGGACGGCGCGGTCCACCGAGGCCAGGTCGCCGCCGCCGCGGCCGAGCTGGATCGCGGCGTGGAAGGCGCGGGCCGACCGCAGGTCGCGGACGTCGCCGACGAAGAGGCGACCGCCGGGGACCAGCAGGCCCAGGGCCTTGCGGATCACGTCGGCCAGGTAGTCGGCGCTGGGGAAGTACTGCACCACCGAGTTGATCACGATGGTGTCGAAGAAGCCCTCCGGCAGCCCGGAGAAGTCGTGCGCAGGCTGGCACCGCAGCGTGACCGGCCAGGCCGGGTCCACGTCGCTGCGCAGCTTGGCGATGACGGGGGCGGCGAAGTCGGTGGCCCAGTAGCTCTCCGCGTCCGGGGCGATGCGGGACAGCAGCAGGCCCGTGCCGCAGCCGATCTCCAGGACCCGGCGCGGCTCGAGGGCCCGGATGCGGGCGACGGTGGTCTCCCGCCACTCCCGCATGTGCTCCAGCGGGATCGGCGCGCCGTCGTAGCTGCTGGCCCAGCCGGCGAACTCCTCGACGTGAACGGCCGTGCCGACCTCGGTGTACTCGTCGTCGTAGATCTGCTGCCACTCGCCGATCTGCTCGTCCTCGGCGCCCGGCCGCGCCACCCCGTCCGGGACGACGTAGCCGACCAGCCGCTTGACGCCCGGGACGTCGGTGTCGGCGGCCACCACCGCGGCCTGCCCGACGCCGGGCTCGGCCGCCAGCGCCGCCTCGACCTCCTCCAGCTCGACCCGGTAGCCGCGGATCTTGACCTGGTCGTCGGTACGGCCGAGGAAGTCGATGTTGCCGTCCGCGCGCACCCGCACCAGGTCGCCCGTCCGGTACATCCGCCCGCCGTCCGGGGAGAACGGGTCGGCGACGAAGCGTTCCGCCGTCAGGTCCGGCCGCCCCAGGTAGCCGCGCGCCAGCCCGGCCCCCGCGATGTAGAGCTCGCCCGGCGTCCCCGGCGGGACGGGCCGCAGCCAGGCGTCCAGCACGTAGCCGCGGGTGTTCCAGATCGGCTTGCCCACGGTGGGGGTGTCGCTGTCCTCGGTGCCGCCGCCGAGGGTGTTGATGGTGTACTCGGTCGGCCCGTACAGGTTGTAGCCGAGCACCCCGTCGGCCTGCGCCAGCCGGTCCCACACCGCCACCGGGACGGCCTCGCCGCCCAGCAGCACCAGCGGCGGCCGGTGCTCCCCGTCCAGCAGCCCCTCCTCCAGCAGGTGCTGCGCGTAGGTGGGCGTCACGTTGATCACGTCGATCCTGTGGGCCTGCAGGTAGGCGGTCAGCGCCTCGGCGTCACGCCGCAGGTCCTCGTCGCAGACGTGCACCTCGTGGCCCTCGATGAGCCACAGCAGCTCCTCCCACGACATGTCGAACGAGAACGACACCGTGTGCGCGATCTTCAGCCGCCGCCCGGCCGAGGCCACCACCGGGTCGAAGATGTTGGCCCGGTGGTTGTACTGCATGTTCGTCAGCCCCCGGTACGGGGTGATGACGCCCTTGGGCCGTCCGGTGGAGCCCGAGGTGTAGATCACGTACGCCGGGTGCTCCAGCCGTCCCGGCGTCCCGCGCTCGAAGCCCGGCAGTTCCTCGTCGGTCAGGTCGCCGCCCGGCAGTTCGGCCAGCCGCGCCGTCACCTGCGGGTCGTCCAGGGCGATGAGCGAGGCGTCGTACGTCAGCCGTTCGGCGATGTCGCGGTGCGAGACCAGCACGGACGGGGCGGCGTCGGACAGCATGTAGTCCAGCCGGTCCACCGGATAGTCCAGCTCCAGCGGCAGGTACGCCGCGCCCGTGCGCAGCACCGCGAACAGCGCGATCACCATCTGCGCCGACCGGGGCAGCGCCAGCGCCACGACCTTCTCCGGTCCCGCCCCGTGCGCCTTCAGCAGCCGGGCCAGCCGGTTGATCTCGGCGTTCAGCTCGGCGTAGGTCAGCCGCACGTCCGGCTGGGAGACCAGCGCGATCTCGTCGGGGATCTGCCGCGCCTGGTCGGCCAGCAGCTCCGCGATGGTCAGGTCGGGCACCTCGTGCTCGGCCTCGGCCCAGTCGGCGCGCAGCCGTTCGTGCTCGTCGGGCAGCAGCGGGTCGAGCCGGTGGCAGGGAGTGTCCGGGGCGGTGGCGATGGTCTCCAGGATCCGCACGTACCGGTCGGTGAGCCGCTGCGTGTCGGCCTCGGTGAACGCGTCGCCCCGGTACATCACCCGCAGCCGGGTGCCGGGCTCGGCGACCATCGTGATCGGGTAGTGGGTGGCGTCGCGGACCTCACGGCCGAGCACCCGCACGTTCCCGTCCGGCCCGAAGGCCCGGTCGACCGGCATCCCGGGGAAGTTCTGGAAGACGAACAGGGTGTCGAACATCGTGCCGAGCCCGGTCGCCTGCTGGATGTCGGTGAGCGCCAGGTGCTGGTGGTCGAACAGCTCCGACTGGGCGCTCTGCACCCGCTCCAGCACCGCCGCCAGCGGGTCGCCCGGCCCGGCCTGCACCCGCACCGGAACGGTGTTGAACAGCAGGCCGACGATGGACTCCACCCCGTCCACGTCGGGGTGCCGCCCCGACACCGACACGCCGAACGCCACGTCGTCGCGGCCGGTCACCGCCATCAGCAGCAGCCCCCACGCCGCCTGGTAGACGGTGCCGAGGGTGACGCCGTGCTCGCGGGAGAACGCCTCCAGCCGTTCCACCAGCCCGTCCGGCAGCTCCCGGTGGATCTCGCCGGCGGTGGCCAGGTCGGCGGGGCGGTCCAGCAGTTCGGGCTTGAGCAGCGCGGGGCTGTCGAAGCCCGCCAGCGCCCGCCGCCAGGCCGCCAGCGACTCGGCCCTGTCACGGCCGTTCACCCAGTCCAGGTAGGCGCGGAACGGGGTGACCGGGCGGGCGCGCTCGGCGTCGGCGTCGGTGTAGAACTCCAGCAGCGAGGTGACCAGCAGCCCGCCGGACCAGCCGTCCAGCAGGATCAGCTCGGAGGTCAGCACCAGCCGGTAGTCGTCCTCGCCGACCCTGGCCAGCCCGAACCGGATCAGCGGGGGCTCGTCGGGCACGAACGGCCGCGCCCGCTGGCCCTCGATGAAGCCCTCCAGCTCGTCGGCCCCGGTCACCTCGGCGTACGTCCACGGCACGGTGAAGTCCTCGGGGATGTACTGCACGGTCCGCGCCCCGTCGGTGCGGAACCCGGCGCGCAGGTTGGGGAACTTCTCCAGCACGTTCCGCGCCGCCGACGCCATCCGCTCGGGGTCCACCGGGCCTTCGAGCGTGACGACGGCCTGCTGCACGTAGATGTCGCGGCCCTCGCCCGCCATCATCAGGTGGAACAGCAGCCCCTCCTGAAGCGGCGACAGCGGCAGCTCCCCGCCGTCCCCGGCGACGGTCGCCTCGGCCGCCGGACCCGCGACGGTCGCCGCGCGGGCGATCTCCGCGATGGTGCGCAGCCGGAACACGTCACGGACGCCGAACGTCAGCCCGGCACGGCGGGCACGGGCGACGAGGAGGGCGGCGCCGATGCTGTCGCCGCCGACGCGGAAGAAGTCGTCGTCCGCCCCGATGTCGTCGCGCTCCACGATGGCCCCGACCAGCGCGGCCAGGGTCCGCTCGGCCTCGGTCCGCGGGGCGCGGCCACGGGCGGCGGGACGGCCGGGCTCGGGCAGGGCGCGGCGGTCGACCTTGCCGTTCGGGTTGAGCGGCAGCGCGTCCAGCACCACCAGCTCGGACGGGACGAGGTAGTCCGGCAGCAGTTCCCGCAGCCTCGCCTGCAGGGCCTCCGGGTCGGCCTCGCCCACGACGTAGCCGACCAGCCGCGGCCCGGGGTGCGCGGCGACGGCGGCCCGCTCGACCCCCGGCTGGGCGGCCAGCACCGCCTCGATCTCGCCCGGCTCGATCCGGAAGCCGCGGATCTTGATCTGGTCGTCGGCCCGGCCCAGGAACTCCAGGCCCCCGTCCCGGAGCCGCCGCACCCGGTCGCCGGTCCGGTAGAGCCGGGAGCCGGGCGGCCCGAACGGGTTGGCGACGAACCGTTCGGCGGTCCGGGCCGGGTCGCCGAGATAGCCGCGCGCCAGCCCGTCCCCCGCCAGGTACAGCTCGCCGACCGCGACCTCGCGCAGCGCGGAGTCCAGCACGTAGGCGGTGGTGTTGGCGATCGGGTACAGCGGTCCGGCCCCTTCGGCGACCAGGCTGTCGCCCGCCGCCTCCGAGCATCCGTACAGGTTCACCAGCCGGGCCGGGACGCGCTCGGCCAGCCCGGCGGGCAGCGCCTCGCCACTGCTGATCCAGGTGGTCACCGACCCCAGGTCCCCGGCCTCCAGCAGCGCCGCCAGCAGGCTCGGCACCACGGTCACGGTGCCGACCCGCCGCCGGTCGATCAGCTCGGCCAGCGCCACCGCGTCCGTCGCGGTGTCGTCGTCGGCGACCACGACCGTGTCCCCGGCCAGCAGCCCGCCGAGCAGTTCGGTGGTGCCGTCGATGAACGCCGGGGAGCTCTTGGCCACCCGCACGCCGGGCTCGGTCAGGTCCAGCCCCCACGCCAGCCGGTTGGCCAGCGCCCGCTGCGTCCCCACGACCGCCTTGGGCGTCCCGGTGGACCCGGACGTGAAGATCACGTACGCCGGGTGCTCGGGCCGCGGCTCGACCGCCCCGCGCGGCGGCGCGTCCACCGGCGGCTCGTCCCGGCCCAGCACCAGCAGCGGCTCGGCCGCCTCGAGCATGTGGTCGATCCGCGCCTGCGGATAGGTCACGTCGATCGGCAGGTACGCCGCACCCGACTTGACGACGGCCAGCAGCGCCACCACGAAGTCCACCGACCGCGGCATCGCGATGGCCACGATCTGCTCGGGCCCTGCCCCAGCGGCGGCAAGGCGGTCCGCCAGAGCCTCGGCCCGCGCGTCCAGCTCCGCATAGGTCAGCGTGACCTCGCCACCGGCCCCCAGCCCAGAGACGGCGGAACGCGCGGCACCATTCGAGCCACCGTACGGATCGGCATCGGCAGAGGCACCCGCCGGACGGCCGAAGCGGTCCGCCGGCTCGTGACCGGCGGCGGTGCTCGTTCCGGTCAGGGCCGGGCCGATCACGGCGGGGGCGTTGGGGGTGCGGGCGACCTGCGCGGCGAACAGCTCGGCCACCGTACGGCCGCCGAAGTCGCGGGCGGTGTCCGGATGAACGGGCGCGGGGAGCAGCGCCGACAGGGGGCGGTCCGGGTTCTCGGCGGCCCGGGTGAGCAGGTCGGCGAGGCGGTCGAGGAGGGCGGTGACGGTCTCGGGGTCGTAGAGGTCCTCGGCGTAGGCGGCGAAGCCCTGGATCTCGGTGTCGCCCTCGGCGAAGTAGACGTCCAGGTCGAACTTCACGCCGCCGGTCTCGGGGAGGAACGGCTCGGCCGCCACCCCGGGCAGGGACAGCCGCACGTCGTCCAGCCGCTGGTGGACGATCATGACCTGGAACAGCGGGCTGCGGGCCAGCGACCGTTCCGGTGCGAGACGTTCCACGACCTGCTCGAACGGCACGTCGGCGTGGGCGAACGCGGCCAGGTCGGTGCGGCGGACCCGCTCCAGCAGCTCGGCGAACGTCGGGTCGCCGGACAGGTCGGTGCGCAGCACCAGCAGGTTGACGAACAGGCCGACCAGGTCGGACAGGTCCTCGTCGGGACGACCCGCGATCGGCGTGCCCAGCGCCACGTCGTCACCGGCGCCGGCCTGCTGCAGGACGGCGGCCGTCGCCGCGTGCAGCACCATGAACACGCTGGTCCCGGTGCGCTGCGCCAGCTCGCGCGCCCCCTCCAGCGGCAGCCGGAACGGCACCAGCCCGCCCCGGTGGGTGGCCTCGGCGGGACGCGGCCGGTCCGGCGGGAGGGTGGTCTCCTCCGGCAGCCCGGCCAGCGCCTCCTCCCAGTGGCCGAGCTGGTCGCGGTGGTCCTGCTCGGCGTGCCAGACCGTGTAGTCGGCGTACTGGACCGGCAGCGGCTCCCAGTCCGGCGCCCGCCCCTCGACCCGCGCCTGGTAGGCGCGGGACAGGTCGGCCAGCATCGGGGTGAACGACCACTCGTCGGCGGCGGCGTGGTGCTGGAGCAGCACCAGCGTCCAGTCCTCGTCGCCCCTGCGCAGCAGCGTCGCCCGGATCGGCAGGTCGCGGCCCAGGTCGAAGACGTACCGTGCGGCGTCCGCCTCGGCCCGCGCCACCTCGTCGGCGGCCAGCCCCCGCACGTCCACGATGTCGAACGCGACCTCGCCCGGCGGCACGATCCGCTGCACCGGCAGCCCGTCCGGCCCGTCCACCAGCAGCGTCCGCAGCGCCTCGTGCCGGGCGACCACGTCGGCGAACGCCGCCCGCAGCGCGCCCGTGTCCACCGGCCCGCGCAGCCGCAGCCCCAGCGGCAGCGCGTACGAGGCGGACGGCCCGCGCAGCCGCTCCTCCAGCCACAGGCCGCGCTGGGCGGCCGACGCGGGGACGACCTCGGGCCGGGTCACCTCGCGCACCCGGCGGCGGGCGCCCTCGACCAGCCGCGGCGCCAGCGTCGCCACGGTCGGCGCCTCGAACACGTCCGCGATCGTCAGCTCCGCGCCCAGCACCGCCCGGATCCGCCCGGCCAGCCGGGTCGCCAGCAGCGAGTGCCCGCCGAGGGCGAAGAAGTCGTCGTCGACGCCGACCTCGTCCAGCCCCAGCGCCTCGGCGAACAGCTCGCACAGCGCCGCCTCCCGGGCGTCGCGCGGAGCCCGGCCCGACACCTCCACCTCGGGGGCGGGCAGCGCGGCCCGGTCGAGCTTGCCGTTGACGGTGCGGGGCAGCGCGTCCAGGGTGACCAGGGCGCTCGGCACCATGTACTCGGGCAGCAGCCGCGCCGCCGCCTCCCGTACCGCGGCCTCGTCCATCCCGTCCGGGCCGGGCACCAGGTAGCCGACCAGCCGCCGGTCGCCCGGCCGGTCCTCGCGGACCACCACGGCGGCCTGCGCGACCCCCGGCTGGGCGGCCAGCACGGCCTGGATCTCGGCGGGCTCGATGCGGAAGCCGCGGATCTTGACCTGGTCGTCGGTGCGGCCCAGGTACTCCAGCGTTCCGTCGCGGGTCCAGCGGGCCAGGTCGCCGGTCCGGTACATGCGGGTGCCGGGCGGCCCGAACGGGTCGGCGACGAAGCGTTCGGCGGTCAGGTCGGGCCGGCCGACGTAGCCGCGGGCGAGCTGCACGCCCGCGAGGTAGAGCTCACCGGGCACGCCGGGCGGCACGGGACGCAGCGCGGCGTCGAGCACGTAGGCGCGGGTGTTCCAGAACGGACGGCCGATCCCGGAGGCGGGCAGCTCGGCGGAGGTCGCCCAGATCGTCGCCTCGGTCGGCCCGTACACGTTGACGGCCTGCGCGGTGACCTCGGCGAGCGTGTCCGCCAGCGCGGCGGGCAGCGCCTCGCCGCCGACCAGCACCCGCAGTCCTCGCAGCGCCTCGGGGTCGAGCGAGCCGATCAGCGACGGGGTGCCCTGCACGATCGTCGCGCCGTCCAGCAGCCGGGCCAGGGCGGCGGGGTCGCGGACGTCCCGCCGGGACGCCAGCACCACGGTCGCCCCGCTGATCAGCGGCACGTACAGCTCCAGCGCCGCGATGTCGAACGCGATCGTGGTCACCGCCACCAGCCGGTCGGCGGCCGTCAGCGCCAGCTCCTCGCGCTGCATGAGCAGGAAGTTCGTCAGCGCCCGGTGCGGGATCGCGACGCCCTTGGGCCGCCCGGTGGAGCCGGAGGTGTAGATCACGTACGCCAGGTCGTCGCCGGTCACCGGCTGGGACAGCCCCGGCGCGGGCATCTCCTCGCCCAGCACCAGCACGTCGGCGTCCGCGGGCAGCACGTGCCGGGTCTCCGGGGTGACGATCACGCACAGCGGCCCGGCGTCCTCCAGCATGTAGGCGATCCGGTCGGCCGGGTGCTCGATGTCCAGCGGCAGGTAGGCGGCCCCGGACTTGAGCACCGCCAGCACCGACACCACCAGGTCGGGCGTGCGCGGCAGCGCCAGCGCGACGACCCGGCCCGGCCCCGCGCCGCGCGCCCGCAGCAGCGCCGCCAGCCCCGAGGCCCGCCGGTCCAGCTCCTCGTAGGTGAGGGAGCCGGTCCCGCTCTCGACCGCGACCGCGTCCGGCGTCCGCGCCACCTGCTGCTCGAACAGCTCGACCACCGTGGTCTGCGGCACGTCCCGCTCGGTGGCGTTCCAGGAGGCGATGCGGTCCAGCTCGGCCGCGTCCATCAGGTCGAGGTCGGTGATGCGGCGGTCGGGCTCGGTGACCGCGTGGCGGAGCAGGTTCTCCAGATGGCCGAGCAGCGCGTCGATCCGGTCGTCTTCGAACAGCTCCCGCCGGAACGTGGCCTCGACCACCATCCCCTGCGGGCGGACGAACGCCTCCAGCGACAGGTCGAAGTGGGTGGTCCCGTTGTGGATGTGCGTCCAGCTCGAGGTGACGCCCGGCAGGTCCAGGTCGCCGATCTCCTGCGCCAGGAACAGCAGCATCGTGTCGAAGAACGGCGACCGGCCGCGCTGCCGGGCGGGCCGCAGCTCCTCGATGAGCTTGTCGTAGGGCATCGCCTGGTGCGCGAAGCCCTCGGTGCAGGTCTCCCGCACCCGGTGCAGCGCCTCGCGGAACGTCGGCGTCCCCGACAGGTCGGTGCGCATCACCAGGGTGTTGCCGAAGTTGCCGACGAGCCGCTGGATCTCGGCGTGCTCGCGGTTCATGACGGCCGAGCCGATGGGGATGTCGGTGGCCCCGGTGTAGCGGTGCAGCAGAACGGCGTAGGCCGCCATCATCACCATGTACGGGGTGGCGTTCTCGCGGGCCGCCAGCTCCTTCATGCCCTCGGTGACGGCGTCGTCGAACCGCCGCGCCCGGCGTCCGCCGCGTTCCGACACGGTCGCGCCCCGGGGGTGGTCGGCGGGCAGGTCCAGCGGCGCGGGGGGCGGGTCGAGCCGCTTGCGCCAGTAGGCCAGGTCCTCCTCGGGCAGGGGCCGCCGCTGCTCCCAGGCCGCGTAGTCGGCGTACTGGATCGCCGGCGCCGGCAGCCCGTCCGGCTCGCCGGTGAGCGCCGCCCGGTACAGCGCCGACAGGTCCTTGGACAGCGAACCCCAGGTCATGCCGTCCCAGGCGATGTGGTGCACGACCAGCACGAGCCCGTACTCACGGTCGGCGAAGCGCAGCAGCTCGAGCCGGATCGACCGCTCGTTGCGCAGGTCGAACGGCCGCGCCGCGACCTTCGCCGCCCACGCCTCGGCCTCCTCCGGCGGGCAGTCCTGAACGGGTAGGTCGAGCGAGTCGTCGTCGTGCACGATCTGGACGGGCTCACCCGCGGCTTCCGCCGCCGCGTCGTCGTGCGCCTGGCCGCCCGCATCGACCGACGTCCGGCGCTCGGCGTCCGGGGCGTCGGCGTAGGTGGTGCGCAGGACGGCATGGCGGCGGATCAGGCCGCGCAGGGCGGTGCGGAGGGCGTCGACGTCCAGATCGCCCGTCATCCGGATGAGCAGGCAGACGTTGTAGGCCGGGCTCTCCGGAAAGGACGTGTGGTGCAGCCACATGCTGCGCTGTGCGTAGGAAAGAGGTGCCGGTCCGCCGGATTCCCGGGGCGTGATCCGGGAGGTGTCCTGGCCGAGGCCGCGCTGGGCCATCAGCCGCCGCATCAGTTCCCGTCGCCGTGCCGCCGTCTGCTCCTGCACGCTCAACTCTTTCGGTCCTGGCCCGCTGCGGGCGCCTGATCGGACAACGCCTGGTTAGGTTAGCCTTGCCTACGAAAATGACACAAGGTTAGCCTTACCTAAGTTGATCGGAGCCGTCCGATCCGGCAGAGGATGGGTTGAGGTCGTGTCCTTCGGTGTGCGCACGGATGAGATCCGCACGGAACTGGTGGTCGAGGTCGCATCCGACCCCCTGCAGGCGATCGCCAGGCTGGCGGGGTCGGGCCTGTTCGCCGGCCATGTCGTCTACGAACGGCCCGGAACCTGGACGTTCGCGGGCGGCGTGCTCGGCGAGGTGATCCTGGAGCCCGGCACGGTCCGCACCCGCTGGGCCGACGGCGCCGAGACCGCGCGCCCCTGGACCGGACGGCCCGCCGCCGCGCTGCGGGACGCGTTCGCCGAGGCCCCCTGGCCCGCGTGGAACGCCTACGGCTGGGTGGCGTTCGAGTTCTCCTGCCCGCAGGCCGCGGCGCCCGGGCAGCGGCTGGCGCACCTGGTCGTCCCGCGCGCCGAGGTCCGCATCGAGGCCGGCCACGCCGTGGTGACCGGCGTGGACTCGGTGGAGGTCGAGCAGGTCGGCAAGCTCCTGGCGGACACCACCCCCTACCCCGTGCCCGCCCCGGCCCCGGTGGACGTGCGGGTCGCCGACGACTACCGGGAACGGGTCGCCAAGGCCCTGGAGGAGATCGGCGCGGGCCTCTACCAGAAGGTCATCGTGTCCCGGCGGCTGCCGATCGGCTTCCCCGTCGACGTGCTGGGAACGTTCCTGAACGGCCGCGCCGCCAACACCCCGGCCCGCTCGTTCCTGCTGGACCTGGACGGCTTCCAGGCCACCGGGTTCAGCCCCGAGGTGGTCGCCCAGGTCTGCGCCGACGGCAGGGTGATGACCCAGCCGCTCGCCGGGACCCGCGCGTTCGGGCTCGGCGCGGACGCCGACACCGCCCGGCGGCGCGAACTGGAGAGCGACCCCAAGGAGATCTTCGAGCACGCCGTGTCGGTGCGCACCTCCCAGGAGGAGCTGTACGGGGTCTGCGACCCCGACACCGTGCAGGTCACCGGCTTCATGACCATCAAGGAGCGCGGCAGCGTCCAGCACCTGGGCTCCAGCGTCCACGGCCGCCTCGCGCCGGGCCGCTCGCCGTGGGACGCGTTCGAGGCGCTGTTCCCCGCCGTCACCGCCTCCGGCATCCCCAAGCCCGAGGCCGTCGACGCCATCACCCGCCTCGACGAGCCCCGCGGCCTGTACTCGGGCGCCGTCCTGACCCTCTCCCACGACGGGTCGCTGGACGCCGCCCTGGTGCTGCGCGCCCTCTACAGCTCCGGCGGCCGGGCCTGGCTGCGCGCGGGCGCGGGCATCGTCACCGGCTCCACCCCCGACCGCGAGTACGAGGAGACCTGCGAGAAGCTCTCCAGCGTCGCCCCGTACGTGGTCCGTTCGCGCTGACGGGTCACGCCCGCTCCAGCGCCTCGGCGAGCAGTCCGCCGAGCGCGCGCCGGGACTCCTCGAGCCGTTCGATCGTCTCGCCCACCCGGTGCAGCTCCCGGCGCAACTGGTCGATCAGGCCCGGGCACCCCGAGGGCACCGGCCTCCCGCCGTCATCGCGGACGCAGTCCAGCACCCGGGCGATGGCGGCGGTGGGCAGGCCCGCCGACAGCAGCCGGCGGATGTGCCGGACCCTGGCCACGTCCGCCGGGTCGTACAGGCGGTACCCGTTGGGCAGCCGCCGGGGTGCATGTGGCGATGGTGACCGTGGACGGTCCCGTCGCGCCGGGCACCGACTTCGATCCGGACCTCATCGCCGCGCACTACTGGCGGCTGCACGTCCAGCCGCCCGACCGGTGGGAACGGGAGATCGTGCGCACCGGGCGTTAGGCGTCGAGGCGGGGACGGGCCGGGCGGCAGAACTGGCGCTTGTTCCCGTCGTCGCGGACGACGACGCCGAGGCGGGCCAGCTCGCCGCGGAGCTGGGCGATCTCCTCCTTGTCGCCGTCGCGCAGGGCGCGTTCCCTGGCCTGCAGCAACTCGTTGGCACCTTCCGGCAGACCGGGGAGGCCGGGGACCCAGCGGCGGTACTCGTTGCGGTGCGGGTCGCCGTCGGGCAGCCAGGGGTAGCCGTGGGCCTGGAGCGCGGCGGCGAGCCGTTCGGCGCCGGGCAGGTCCGCGCCCTCACGGCGGGAGTAGACGGCGAGCTCCTCGGCCCCGTGCCCGAGGAACACCAGCCGCCCGTCGTCCACGAACACCCCGCTGATCGCCTGGCGTTCCAGGGTCCGGGCCTTGCCGTCCCGGGTGCAGACCACCTCGTCATCCGACACGTCCACCGTGACGTACTCGCTCTCGGCCAGCAGCGCGACCACCCCGCCCGCCAGCACGCCGAGCACCGCGAACCCGACCAGCCCGACCGGCTCGGACAGCGCGTCGAGCAGCTTGAACAGCGGCCGCATCGGCTTCCACCGCAGCTCCTCCAGCCAGTCGGCCAGCGCCCACAGCACCCCGCCGCACACCGCTCCGGCCACCGGGAACCCGCCCCACACCAGCAGCCGTACGCCCTTCCCCGGCCCGACCCGGGTCCCGTCTGCGGCGAACTTCTCAGCACCCATGCCGCCACCCTGACCGGTGCACGGGCCGCACCACAGCGGCCGACCGGCCCTCACGCCGCGACCTAAGTAGCCACCCCCATCGACCGCCGTCCATACTCCTGCCATGGAGGGCGCAGCGCCGCTCGCGGGCCTGGACGACGTCGGCTGGGACCGCCTGCTGGACTGCCGCGGCGACACGGGCAAGGTGCCCGAGCTGCTGCGGACGCTGTGGCGGTCCGGGGCCGGGGTCCTGCGCGAGCTCGAGGATCGCCTGGTCCCGTGGCACGACCTGAACGACTGCCGCGCCGTGCGGGACGCGACTCCGGCGGCCGTTCCGTTCCTGGTCAGGTTGGCACAGGACCGGCGGACCGCGGCGCGCGACGGTGTGCTGCACCTGCTGGTGCTCATCGCGGAGACCGCCGACCGGGGTCCGGTCGACACCTGCTTCGGGGTCTGGCCCGACCGGTGGCTCCGGGCGTGCGCCAGGGCGCTGGCCCGGACCGGTGTGGCGGGGTGGTGCGACCTGCTGGATGAGGACCCGGAGCGGCGGCGCGCCGTGCTCCGGATCCTGGCGGCCGCCGCCCGGGCCGACGAGCGGGTGCCGGGGCTCGTCTGGGAGTCCGTGCTGAACGCCGAGGACGGCGAGCGCCTCCGCGAGCGGGTGGTCTGCCTGGCGTACGCGACCGCCGAGGACCCCTGGGGCGAGTCCTGGGCCGATCCGCTGCGGGACTGGCTCGAACGGCCGGCCGCGCGGGAGACGGCGACCGTGATGCGGATCGCCTTGGAGCATCTGCCGTGGTGGGTCGATGCGGATACGCTCGATGCCCTCGGCGATCTCGTGTATGAGGGAATCGAACGCTGTTGACGTGCGGAAATGATCATCCCGGTGGTGCGGGTGCCGCGTGCACGGGGCGGGAGCCGGCGGTGGGCCGGAGCGCTGCGCGCCGCCCAGTACGGACGCCGCCCGGCTGTGGTTCCCCCACGTCATGAGCGGCCGGGCCCCGTGGCTAGGGTGCCGGGCATGAGCCTCCCACCCCTGTGGCGCATCGAGATCGACGGCCGTCCCGCCGAGGCCGAGGACCTGGCGCACACCGCCCTGGTCAACCATGGCCACTTCACGTCGATGCAGGTCAGGGGCGGCTCCGTACGAGGTCTGGCGCTGCACCTGGAGCGTCTGGACACGGCCAACCGCGAACTGTTCGGCGTCCCCGTGGACCGCGACCGGGTCCGCGCCCATCTCCGCCACGCGCTGGACGGCATCCCCGACGCGACGGTCCGCGCCCAGGTCTTCATGGCGGGCGACCGTCCCAGGATCCTGGTGGCGGTGCGCCCGCCGCAGCCGGCTCCCGAGGCTCCGCAGAGGCTGCGTTCCGTGACGTACGGGCGGCCGTTCGCCCACATCAAGCACACCGGAACGTTCGCCCAGCTCCATCACAAGGCCGAGGCTGAGCGCGCGGGCTTCGACGACGCCCTGTTCGTCGACTCCGCCGGCATGGTCTCCGAGACCACCATCGCCAACATCGCCCTCCACGTCGGCGACACCGTCGTCTGGCCCGACGCCCCCGTGCTGGAGGGCATCACCATGCAACTGCTGAACCGGGCCCTGGCCGCCAACGGCACCCCCGCCGAACGCAGGCGGATCCACCTCACCGACCTGGCCTCCGGCGACACCGTCTTCCTGACCAACTCCACCGGCATAACCCCGGTGGCCCGCGTCAACGGAACGCCCATCCCCGCCCGCCCCGACATCCTCAAGGAAATGAGAACCCTCTACGAGTCCACCCCCTGGGACCCCATCTGACCCGCCCCGGCGTTCGGCCAAGTCCTGGACGCCGGTCTCGGCGTCTATTCGGAGTCAGACCGGGGTGGCGTGGGTGCGCAAAGCGGGCTCACTGCCCGGCCTGGGGCCGGTGCACCGCACGGCGGGGTTTGTACCAGGTCTCGCCCACGGGCTCGGCTGCCATGTTCCAGCTCCACGAGACGGTGGGGGTGATCCGCAGGTAGAGGCCGGGGCCGACCATTCCCGTGCGTTCCACCGGCCCCTCGGCCTCCCCGTACACGCGGATCGCCCTGGCGATGAACGGCTCGAACGACACCATGTCGTCGATCACCAGCGCGACCTTGCGGTTCCCCGCCAGCACGTTGCGGAACTTGCGGGTCCGCAGCACCGCCTCCCCGACGCCGCCCACCCACAGGCACGTCCCGTCGAACTCGAACGCCACCGGCACCACGTCCGGCTGCCCGCCGTCCCCGAGCGTGGCCAGCCGCGCGAGCGACTGCGACCGCAGGTAGGCGATCTCTTCCGCGTTGAACGACATGAAGGGGTCCTCTCCTCGACATGGCGACGGCTCACCCTTCATACGAACGCCGCCCGCCCGGATCGACACCGGCGGCACGGCGCCTCCGAACGCGTGACCGCGCACCTACGAGTACCGCGGCCATCGGAACCTGGTGACGCGGGACCACTCCCCCTCGCCGCGACAGCGGCGGGCGAACACGCCATCGGTGCCCGTCCGCGCCGGGGTCACGGACGCGTCCGCCCGGCTCGCCTCGGGGATCGTCGACCGGCCCGGCCAGCGCCCCTGAGCGACCCGCACCATGACCGACGAGGAACGCTCGCCGGTCTCGGGGCCGGCGGCGGTCGAGGAGATCATCTCCCCGACCGCCGCCGGTGCGCGTTCACCGGCGCCGGCGATGTCCACGTCGCACCCCGGCATGAGTCCGCCGCGGCGGACTCGGTGCCTGGTGGCCGACGACGCGGTCGCCTGAAGACCGGTCCCGCTACGACGAGGCCCGCCATGGACCCTCTCCGCTCGGCACCTCGGCGCAGGGACATCTGTCAGGTGAGGCGGGCGGCGAGTTCCTTCTTGGAGATCTTGCCGACCGGGGTGCGGGGGAACGAGTCGACGACCTCGATGCGGTCGGGCCACTTGTAGTCGGCCACGCCGCGGTCGCGGAGGAACTCCTTGAGCTCGCGGAGCGTGGGGGGCTCGCCGCGGACGACGAGGAACGCGCAGGTGCGTTCGCCCATGACCGGGTCGGGCATGCCGACGACCGCCGCGTCGTGGACGGACAGGTGGGCGAGCAGGTGGCCCTCCAGCTCCTCGGCGGCGATCTTCTCGCCGCCCCGGTTGATCTGGTCCTTGGCGCGGCCCTCGACCACCAGGTGGCCGGACGGCAGCCGCCGGACCAGGTCGCCCGTCCGGTAGAAGCCGTCGGGGGTGAACGAGCGGGCGTTGTGCTCGGGCGCCCGGTAGTAGCCGCGCAGCGTGTAGGGGCCCCGGGTGAGCAGTTCGCCGACCTCGCCGTCCGGGACGGGCTCGCCGGTGTCGGGGTCCACGATGCGGATCTCGTCGGCCGGGGACAGGGGGCGGCCCTGGGTGGTCTCGACGAGTTCGGCGGGGTCGTCCAGGCGGGTGTAGTTGAGCAGGCCCTCCGCCATGCCGAAGACCTGCTGCAGCGCGCAGCCGAGGACCTTGGGGATCTGGGCGGCGGGCCCGGCGGCGAGCTTGGCGCCGCCGACCTGCAGCAGCCGCAGGGACGACAGGTCCTCGTCCGACCAGGTGGCCGCGTCCAGCCACAGCAGCGCGATCGGCGGGACGACGGCGCAGTGCGTGGCGCGTTCGCGTTCGATCAGCCCGAACGCCTCGTCGGGGGAGCCGGACGGGGCGAGCACGACGGTGCCGCCCACGGCGAACGTGCCGAGGATGCCGGGGCAGGCCAGCGCGAAGTTGTGCGCGGCCGGCAGCACCACCAGGTAGACCATGTCGGCGGACCAGCCGCAGACCTCGGCGCTGGCCTCCAGGTTGTAGACGTAGTCGCGGTGGGTCCGCGGGATCAGCTTCGGCAGGCCGGTCGTCCCGCCGGACAGCAGGAACACGCCCACGTCGGCGGGGTCGGGCCGCTCGTAGGCCACCGGGTCGGCGTCCAGCGACGCCAGGGCGGTGAACTCGGCGGCGTCGCCGTCCACGACCACGTGCTCGACGTCCAGCGCACGGGCCAGCTCGCGGTAGTCGAAGCCGCCGTGCCGGTCGGCGATCACGTACGCCCTGGCCTGCGACAGCTCGCACAGGTAGCCGATCTCGCTGTGCCGGTGCGCGGGCAGCGCCAGCACCGGCGCCGCGCCCAGCCGCACCAGCGCCAGGAAGACCACGACGAACGAGGCGGTGTTGGGCATCTGCACGACCACCCGGTCACCGCGCCGGACGCCGAGCCGGTGGAACCCGGCGGCGGTCCGTTCCGCGCGCTCGTCCAGTTCGGCGTAGGTGAGCCGCTGGTCGCCGGCGATCAGCGCGGTCTTGGCCGGGTCGCCGCGCAGCACGTCGCCGAGCAGCCGGTCGCTCCAGTAGCCCTCGGCGATGTAGCGGGCGGCGAAATCCTCAGGCCAGGGGGTGAATCCGTCCATCGCTCACCGCCCCGCGAGCTGGGCCTCGGCGCCGGGGACGGGCTCGGCCGGGTCGCTGCCGAGCGCCACGATGCGGTTGTCGCCGTCCACGTGCACCACGCGCGGCCGGTGGGAACGGCGCTCCTGCTCGTCGACGGCGGCGTAGGAGATGATGATCACCAGGTCGCCGGGCTGCACCAGCCGGGCCGCGGCGCCGTTGATGCCGATCACCCCGCTGCCCGCCTCGCCGGTGATGGCGTAGGTGACCAGCCGGGCCCCGTTGGTGATGTCGACGACGTGCACCTGCTCGCCCTCGACGATGTCGGCCGCGGCCATCAGGTCCGCGTCGATCGTCAGCGAGCCCACGTAGTGCAGGTCCGCCTGGGTGACGGTGGCGCGGTGGATCTTTCCGTTCATCAGGATGCGACGCACGGTCGGCCTCTCCCTGGATCAAGGTCAGTAAGGCTAGGCTAACCTTAGCTACTCCCCCGCCCGAGGAGAACCCCGTGCCGCGACGACTGGCCATGGACATCAGCCCGCTGCGGACCAGCCGCCCGTTCCGCAACGTCTTCATCGCCCGTACGGTCTCGGTGGTCGGCATCGGGATGCTGATGGTGGCGCTGCCGGTCCAGGTCCACGAGATGACCCGCTCCACGCTGCACGTCGGGGCGGTGTCGGCGGCCGGCGGATTCGCGCTGCTGGCGGGGTTCCTGTGGGGCGGGGTGCTGGCCGACCGGCACGACCGGCGGCGGCTGATGCTGCGCGCCCGGACCGCCGCCGGGATCGGGTTCGCGCTGCTGACGCTGAACGCCTTCCTGCCCTCCCCGTCGCTGGCCGCCCTGTACGTGCTGGCCGCCTGGGACGGCCTGGCCACCGGCGTCAGCGTCACCGCGCTGCTGGCCGCCACGCCCGCCCTGGTCGGCTCCGACAAGCTGGTGGCGGCCGGGGCGTTGAACGCGCTGACCGTACGGCTCGGCTCGATGCTGTCCCCGGCGGTCGGCGGCCTGGTCGTGTCGGCGTTCGGCGTCGGCTGGAACTACGCCGCCGCCGCGCTCGGCACCCTCGGCACCCTGCACCTGCTGACCGCCCTGCCCGAGCTGCGGCCCGCAGCCGAGACCCACGAGAACCCGCTCAAGGCGATCGGCTCCGGCCTGCGCTTCGTGACCGGTCACCGCGTCGTCGGCGCGCTGATGCTGCTGGGCGCCCTCTTCATGATCGCCGGTGGGATCCCCGTGCTGATGCCCGCGTTCGCCACCGGCCGGCTCGGCGGCGGCCCCACCACGGTCGGCCTGCTGTACGCCGCCCCCGCCTGCGGCGCCGTCCTGGCCTCCGTCACCAGCGGCTGGACCGGCGGCCTGCGCACCCCCGGCCGCGCCCTGCTGATCGCCTCCGTCGCCGGTTTCGCCACCCTGGCCTGCCTCGGCCTGGCCCGGCACCCCGCCCTGGCCGTGGCGATCCTCTTCGGCTACGGCTTCGTCGCCTCCATCGAGGAGATCCTCCGGTACGGCCTCATCCAGACCCACACCCCCGACGGCTACCTGGGCCGCGTCAACGCCCTGTGGTCGGCCCAGGAGACCGGCGGCGAGGCCGTGGGCTCCCTGGGCGCCGGAGCCCTGGGCCGCTACCTGGCCCCCGGCGACGCCATCGTCCTCTACGGCGCCGTCAGCTCCGCCCTGGCCCTCGTCCTGGCCCTGAGCCTCACCACCCTCCGCTCCGCCACCCTCACCCCCGAGCCCGAAACCGGCTGAGGGCCGTCCGCGGAGAAGCCAGGACCGCCACCCGCCGGACTCAAGTGCAACTAGTTGCCTCTGAAGTCATACTTGTCATATGCCAGCAGACACCAAGGGGCGCAAGGCCAAGCCCAGACGCGGCCACGGCAGGTCCCAGGCGCAGACTCTGGGATTCTCCGTCCAGCCCGAGGAACGGCCCATCCTCGATGAGCTCGTCGACTACTTCGGCGACGGCAACCGGTCGGCGTATCTCCGCGCCACCTACCGCGTCATGAAGTCGATCATGATCGCCGAGCAGTTGCGCGACCTTCAGGCATACGGCCAGCGGCGCACCGCCGAACTCGGCATCGAGCCGGCCGACGTTCCCGCCAAGGTCCGGGAGTTCCTGAAGGGCAAGGACGAGTCCTGACCATGCCGACCCCCGTCGTCTACGACGTCAACGTCCTGGTGACGGCGGCCGCCTGCGGGAACAGCCCGTTCCGCTCATGGCCATCGCCTCCGCCCACGTCCGGCAACGCCTCGGCCGACTGCGTGGGCATCGCCAACGATGCGGCCGAGTTCTCGCTGTGGCTCTCTCCGCACATTCTGCTGAACGTCGAACGGGTCCTGTCACAGCTGTTCAAGTGGGAGCAGGAGCCGATCGACGCATATCTGGCGGCGCTGACCGCGATAGCCGAACAGAGCGGGGGCGAGGTGGTCGACCCGCCTCGCACGGTGCACGACTGCTCCGACCATGAAGACAACCTGATCCTGGATCTGGCCGCCGAGGTGGGGGCCTTACTGGTCGTCAGCAACGACATCGATCTGCTCTCGCTGTCACCATGGCGCGGCACTCCGATCGTCACTCCGGAGGTCTTCCGTCAGAAGGTGGACGGAATGCGCCGCCATGTCCGGCGGCACCGCTGAAAACCCACAGCAGCCCTAGGCAGGGAAACACACCCGCAGCGTGGGAAGGGGCTTAGACGAGGTTCTTCAGGGCCTCGCGTCTGGACAGGGGGGAGAGTGCGTCCTCGTTGGCGGCGACGAAGGCGCGAACGGCGTCCGGGGCGACCCCGGCGTACTGGCGGAGCGCCCAGCCGATGGCCTTGCGGACGAAGAAGTCCGGATGGTCGGCGCGCATGCGGCAGTAGCGGAAGAGGCGCTCCCGGTCGGTGGACTCCTTGTAGGTGAGCTGGTGCAGGAGGGCGGTGCGGATCAGCCACGGGTCCGTGCCCGCCGCCCATTCGTCCATGACCGTGGTCAGGGCGGGCTCGCGGCGCACCAGTTCGCCGACGACGCGGGTCGCGAGCGGGTCGACGGTGTCCCACCACGGCTTGGTGGTGAGGAGCTCCCGCAGCGTTCCCACGAAGCCCGCGGAGGGGATCGCCGCGTAGCGGATCAGCACGTCGCACGCGAAGTACTGGAACTCCCGCTCCGGCAACGACCAGCAGCCCTCCGCAACCGTGCGCAGGTCGGCCTCGGTGGGGCGGGACAGGCCGGCGAGCACCTGGCGGGTCAGCGCACGCCGTTGCGGCGTCGCGATGCCCAGGAACGGGAAACGGCCCTTCATGTAGGCCGCCATGGGCTCGGCCCGGCCCGGATCGGCATGTGCGCGGAACGTCTTCTCGACCCGCTGCAGCACCTCGGCGGCGTCCACCCCGACATCATGACCGCCGCTGCCGACAGGAACGAACGGGGTGCGCCCGAAGGAGGAGGGTCGGGCGCACCCCGCCGGTCTCCGGTGCGGGTCCGGGCGTCCCGGACCCGCGGGGTCAGGGGGCGTTGGACAGGTGGGCCTCGACCTCTTCCTCGGTCATGTCGGCGACGGTGAGGTAGATGTCGGCGACGGCCTCCAGGCGGCCGGGCTCGGTGTCGAGCTCGGTGAAGCGTTCGGCGATGCGGGCCACGGTGCGCTGGTTGAAGATGACGCGGACCGGCAGGGCCGTGGTGTCCAGGGCCTCGCGGAGGCGGGCGATGACGCCGGTGGCCAGGACGGAGTCGCCGCCCAGGGCGAAGAAGTCGTCGTCGGCGCCGACCCGTTCGACGTTCAGGACCTCGCCGATGGTGCGGGCGACGACCTTCTCCAGCGCGGTGCGGGGCTCGACGTAGCCGGTGCCCTCCCCGGCCTCGGCGGCGGCCAGGGCGGTGAGGGCCTTGCGGTCGACCTTGCCGTTGGCGGTGAGCGGCAGGGAGTCCACCGGGACGAGGAGTTCGGGGACCATGTGCGGCGGCAGGTGCTCGGCCGCGTGCGCCCGCAGCTCGTCGGCGTCCACGCCGCCGGACCCGGCGGGCACCACAACCGCGGCAAGCTTGGACCCGGCGACCAGGGCGACGGCGCGGCTCACCGAGGAGTGGGACTCCAGGGCGGCCTCGATCTCGCCGAGCTCGATGCGGAAACCGCGGATCTTGACCTGGTGGTCACGGCGGCCGAGGAACTCCAGCGTCCCGTCCGGCCGGTAGCGGGCCATGTCGCCGGTCCGGTACCAGCGGACGCCCTCGTGCACGACGAAGCGGTCGGCGGTGCGCTCGGGGTCGCCGCAGTAGCCGTCCGCGACGCCGTGCCCGCCGATCCACAGCTCGCCGGGCACCCAGTCGGGCCGGTCGCGGCCCAGCTCGTCCACCACCCGGCAGGCGACCCCGCGCAGCGGTACCCCGTACGGGACGGCCCGCCAGTCCTCGGGGACCTCGCCGGCGACCTCCTGCACGGTGGAGTGGATGGCGGTCTCGGTGGTCCCGCCGAGCGCCACGAACCGGCAGCCCGGGGCGCGTTCGGCCAGCAGGCCGGGCAGGTGGGTGCCGACCCAGTCGCCGCCCAGCAGCACCAGCCGCAAAGGCAGGGGCCGGGAACCCGCGACGTCGCCGCCGGCGTGCAGCAGCATCTCCAGCACGGACGGAACGCAGTTGAGCACGGTCACCGACCGGCGCCGCACCAGCTCGGCCCAGCGGGCGGCGTCCTTGCGCTCCTCCTCGACCGGAAGCGCCACCGCGCCCCCGGCCGTCCACGGCGCGAACATGTCGAACACCGACAGGTCGAAGTCCAGCGCCGACACGCCCAGCGACACGTCGGAGGCCCCCAGCGAGAACCGCTCGACCAGGTCGCTGATGGTGTTCATCGCCGCCCGGTGCGAGACCTCGACGCCCTTGGGCTCCCCGGTCGATCCGGAGGTGAACAGCACGTACGCGACCTGCTCGGGATCCACCGTCACCGGAGCCGCCAGGGGCTCGGCGCCGGGCCGCCCCAGGGTGTCGGCGGCGCCGGGGGCCCTGGTCGCGAACGCGGCGTCGCCGAGGGCCCGCGCGAGCTCGTCCGGGGTCAGCGCGGCGGCGGGCGCGGCCACCTTGACGATCTTGGCGCGGCGGGCGGGCGGCTGCTCGGGGCTGATCGGCACGTACGCGGCTCCGGCGGCGAGCACCCCCAGCGCCGCGACGGCCTGGTCCGGGCCCTTCGGCAGCTCGATCGACACCCGGTCGCCGGGGCGCACGCCCTGCCCGGCCAGGTGACCGGCGATGCGCAGGGCGCGGTCGGCCAGCTCGCCGTAGGTCAGCGCGCCCTCGTCGCCCCACAGCAGGGCGGGGGCGCCGGGAGTGCGCCGGGCGTTGTCGAAGAAGCCTTCGATCAGCGTCCGGGGAGACGGCGGCCGCGACTCGTTCAGCCGCCGCCGGACCTCGAGCTGCGCCGGGGATGCCTGGACGCGCAGCGGCTCGGTCCAGTCGGCGTCGGGCGCGCCGAGCCGGGTGATCGCGTCGGTGTAGGCGGCGAACATGGCGTCCGCCACGCCCTCGGGGAACGCCGGCTCGCGCACGTCCCAGTTCAGCAGCAGCCCGCCGGAGACCTCGGTGACCTGGGCGTCCAGCAGCACCTGCGGGCCCTGGGAGATGATCCACGCGGGCTCGCCGAACAGCTCGCGCACCCGGTCGCCGAACAGCTCGCCCAGGTTGAGCGCGCTGGTGTAGACGATCGGGGCCAGCACCTGCTCGCCCTGTTTGCGGGACAGGTCGCGCAGCACCTCCAGGCCGGAGTAGTCGCTGTGCGCGCCGGCGGTGTGCAGTCCGGCCTGGACCCGGCGGGCGCGTTCCACGAACGGCAGGTCCTCGGTCAGGTCGACCTCCAGCAGGATCGACCCGGTGAAGTCGCCGACCAGCAGGTCCACGTCCGGGTGCACCGGCTGGCGGTGGAACAGCGGCAGGTTCAGCAGGAAGCGCGGGGTGGCCGACCATGCGCCGATCACCTCGGCGAAGATCGTGGCCAGCGCCATCGCGGGGGTGACGCCCTCGCGGTGGGCGCGGGCGACGAGGTTCCGCTTGCCCTCCGCCGACAGCCAGTGGTGCTTGCGGACGACCCGGTTGCCGGGCCGGGGGACGACCGGGAGCTCGGGCGGGCCGGGCAGGTCGTCGAGGCGTTCGGCCCACCAGGCGCGGTCGCGTTCGCGGGCCTCGGCGCGCGGGTCGGCGGCCAGGTAGCGGGCGTAGCTGTAGCCGATGGGCGGCAGGGTCTCGCCGGAGTAGAGCGCGGCGAGGTCGGCCAGCATCGTGCGGTAGCTCATCGCGTCGGCGGCGACCATGTCCACGTCCAGGTGCAGCCGGGTGCTCCCGGACGGCAGCAGGCTGAGCCGCAGGTCGAAGACCCGGCCGGTCTCGATCGGCAGCCGCTGCAGGGACATCTCCTGCCGGATCCGCTCCAGCCCGGCGTCGGGGTCGGCGGCCGAACGCAGGTCGTTCACCGTGATCGCGGGGCCGGGCCGCTCGGGGAGGATCCGCTGGGTGCCGTCGTCGTTCACCGCGACGCGCAGCATGGGGTGCCGGTCGACCAGCGCGCGGACGGCGCTCTCCAGCCGTTCGGGGTCGATGGCGCGGCCGTCCAGCTCGACGTACAGGTGCGCGGCGACCGAGCCGAGGGACTGCTCGCTGTCACGGCCGATCCAGTAGGCGTGCTGCATCAGGGCCAGCGGGAACGGCCCGTCGGGTTCGGCGGTCTCGGGCTCGGCGGCCTCGGCCTCGGGCGCGGGCTCGATGGCGCCGCGCTCGGCCAGCAGCTCCCACCACTGCGCCAGGGTGGGCCGTTCGGCCAGCTCGGCGAACGCCACCTCGATGCCGCGCTTGCGCAGCCGCCCGGTCAGGCTCATCAGCCGGATCGAGTCCATGCCCAGCTCGATCAGGTTGTCGTGCGGGTCGACCTGTTCCCCGAGCACCTGGGTCAGCGACTCGTGCAGTTCTTCCCTGGTCAGCACAGAACGCTCCTTGTGAACTTAGGTAAGGCTAACCTAATTCACAGCATTCCGGCCGTCAACGCCCTCCGCCGGTCCGCCGGCACCACCAGCGGGGTCCCCGTCTCCGGGCACGGGATGATCTGGCAGGGCAGCCCGAACACCCGCTCCACCAGCTCCGCCGTCACCACATCCTCCGGCGCCCCCTGCGCGACGATCTCGCCGTCGCGCATCGCCACCAGATGGGTCGCGTACCGGCAGGCGTGGTTGAGGTCGTGCAGCACCGCCACCAGCGTGCGGCCCTCCTCGTGCAGCCGCGAGCACAGGTCCAGCACCTCGATCTGGTGCGCGATGTCCAGGAACGTCGTCGGCTCGTCCAGCAGCATGATCGGGGTCTCCTGGGCCAGCACCAGCGCCAGCCACACCCGCTGCCGCTGCCCGCCCGACAGCTCGTCCACGACCCGGCCGGCCAGCCCGCTCACCCCGACCGCCTCCATCGCGGCCGACACCGCCCGCTCGTCCTCCCCGGACCACTGGCGCAGCAGCCCCTGGTACGGGTACCGGCCGCGGGCCACCAGATCCGCCACCGTGATCTCGTCCGGCGTGATCGGCTGCTGCGGCAGCAGCCCCACCCGCCGCGCGACCTGCTTGGCCTGCTGCCCCAGGATCGGCTCCCCGTCCAGGAACACCGCCCCCTCCCGGGGCTTGAGCAGCCGCGCCAGCGCCCGCAGCAGGGTCGACTTCCCGCACGCGTTCGGCCCCACGATCACCGTGAACGACCCGTCCGGGATCTCCACCCCGAGCCCCTCGGCGACCACCCGCTGCTCGTAGGCGAGCGTCAGATCCCGAGCCGCGAGCCTGCTCATGTGGTCCCCTTTCGTCCGGTGGTGGTCAGCAGCCAGACCAGGTAGAGGCCGCCGAGGGTGCCGGTGACGACGCCGACCGGGACGGCGGCCGGAAGCTTGAGGGAGATCAGGTCGCTGACGGCCAGCAGGGCGGCGCCCATCAGCCCGGCCGACAGCAGGTGCGGGCCGGTGCGGCGGGTCAGGCGGCGGGCCAGCTGGGGCGCGGCCAGGGCGACGAACGGCACCGGGCCGACCGCCGTCGTGGCGGCGGCGATCAGCCCGACCCCCGCGGCGACCAGGATCGCGCGGGAACGCTGCACGGGGACGCCGAGGGCCTGGGCGGCGTCGTCGCCGAGCTCGCCCATCTTGAGCCGGCCACCGTAGGCCAGCGCCGGCGGGACCAGGACGGCGAGCGCCAGGGCCAGCGGGACGGCGTGCTCCCAGCCGCGGTTGTTGAGGCTGCCGGTCAGCCAGAACGCGGCCTCGTAGGCGTCGCGCAGCTCGGCCCGGGTGATCAGGTAGCTGTTGCAGGCCTCCAGCATGGCCGCCGCCCCCACGCCGATCAGCACCAGGCGGTGGCCGTTCACCCCGCCGCCCCGGTACGACAGCGCGTACACCGCCGCGGCCGTGCACACCGCGCCGGACACCGACCCGACGGCGATCGAGGCCGTACCGCCGCCGAGGACCAGGATCTGCAGCAGCGCGCCGGTGGACGCGCCGGTGGTGAAGCCGATCAGGTCGGGGCTGCCCAGCGGGTTGCGGGACATGCTCTGGAAGATCGCCCCGCTGATGCCCAGCGCCAGCCCCGCCAGCAGCCCGGCCACCGCGCGCGGCAGCCGCAGCTCGGTCACGATGAACGTGGTGGCCGCATCGCCCTGCCCGGCCAGCGCCCGCACCACCTCCGGCGCCGGGATCGGGAAGTCCCCGGTGCCGACCACGAACACCGCCGCCGCCAGTCCCACCGCCAGCAGCGCGACGCCCACCGCGGCGGCCCGCGGCTCCCACCGCACCGACAGCGCTCCGGCGCGCACCACCCGGCTCACAGCTTCGGCGCCTTCCCCCGGCGGACCATCCAGATGAAGACCGGCGCCCCCACGAACGCGGTCACGATGCCGGTCTCCAGCTCACCGGGCCTGGCCAGCACCCGCCCGGCGATGTCGGCGGCCAGCAGCAGCACCGGGGCCAGCAGCAGCGAGTACGGCAGCACCCACCGCTGGTCCGGCCCGATCGCCGAGCGCACCATGAACGGCACCGCCAGCCCGAGGAACCAGATCGGCCCCACCGCCGCCGTCGCCGACCCGCACAGCACCACGATCGCCAGCGCCCCCAGCACGCGGGTCCGGCCGGGGTTCACCCCCAGCGCCCGGCCCGCCTCCTCCCCGAGCGCCAGCGCGTTCAGCGGCCGGGCCAGCAGCAGCGCCAGCACGGCACCGCCCAGCATGAACGGCCCGAGCTGCGCGAACACCTCCAGGTCCCGGCCCGACAGCGATCCCACCTGCCAGAACCGGAACCCGTCGAAGTTGCGCGGGTCCAGCAGCATCACCCCGGCGGTCAGCGCGCTGAACACCGCGTTCAGCGCCGCCCCCGCCAGCACCAGCCGCGACGGCGTGGCCCCGGCCCGGCCGTAGGAGCCGACCGCGTACACCAGCAGCGCCGCCCCGGCCGCCCCCGCGAACGCCGCCCACACGTACACCAGCGACGTCCGCGCGTCGAGGAACCCGATGACCAGCACCACCGCGAACGCCGCGCCGCCGTTCACGCCCAGCAGCCCCGGCTCGGCCATCGGGTTGCGGGTGAGCGCCTGCATCAGCGCGCCCGCCAGCCCCAGCGCCGCGCCGACCGCGACCCCCAGCAGCGTGCGCGGCACCCGGAGGTCCTGGATGATCAGCGCCTCCCGTGACCCGTCCGGGTGCAGAAGGCCGGCCACGACCCGGTCCAGCGGGATGCTCTCGGCCCCGATCGCCAGGCTCGCCGCCATGGTCAGCACGAGGACGCCGGCCAGGACCAGCAGCCCCCCGGCCCGTCCGGCCGCGGCCGTCGCGCTGACGGGCTCCTTGCGCGGGGGGGCTTCGCGCACCGGAGTCGACACGGATTTAGGCTAGCCTAAGCTAAGCCCGTCGATAAACGCCCTTCCCCGCCGATTCCGGCGCCGGGCTTTCGTCATGCCCGGAATGTCGGTGCCCTCCGCCAGGATGCCTTTCGTGGCGATCCATGTGGCGAGCCGGCGACGCGGCACGGCGTCCATCGAACGCGAGCACCCGGACGCGCTCGTCGTGGACGTGACCTCACGGGCCGAGGAGCCCTGGGTGCGGTTCAGCCCCTTCTACCCCCACGGCGGCATTCCCGTCCCGTTCACACCGGGAGTCACGGCCGCGTCCGTCGAGGGCGTCTGGCAGGCGCTCAAGGTCTTCGCCGACGCCGACGTGGACCCCGCCAAGCTCTCGATCACCACGATGCGGGGCCTCAAGCGCACCGTCCGCCGGCACGGCCCCGTCCGGGGCCACCGGGCCGGCCTCCACGGCCGGACCCTGCTCCCCTACGAGCAGGCCCGCAGGCAGATCTACCTCCCCACCTACCGCTGGACCCTGGAGCACCGCACCGCCGACCTGGTGACCCGCCTGACCGCCCTGTCCCGGCACCGCGACGTCGTCCTCCTCGACTACACGACGAACGGCGACGTCACCGACCTGTCCACCCCGCTGTCCCACGCCGCCCTGATCCGCCACCACATCGAGAACACCTGGCCCGCCTGACACGGTCGTCCTCCGTTCGCCGGGCCACGGGAGGTCAGCCCGTCCTCGCTCCGCCGCGGTCGCCCGATCTCCCTCGCGCGGGCCCGGAACAGGTCAGGTGAGGCCGCAGAGCGTTCCGCAGACGGGGCAGTGGGCGCGTTTGACGGTGGAGGTCACCAGCGCCCGGCAGTTGTCGCATCGCCCGCTCTCGAGCAGTCCCCACGGCGGCCCGATGCTCCCGTCGTAGAGGTCGCGGGCGGGCCAGGCGACGAGTTCGACGTAGGGCTCTTCGGGTTCGTCGTCCGGGTCGGGCCGCGATCGGAATGCCTCGGCGAGCACGAGGATGCTCTCCCCGTCCTCGTCCGCATGGCGGGGCAGGACCCGGCGCAGCACGTCGACCAGCTCGCCCAGGGTGAGCTGCCGCAGCCTCTGGGCGAGCCGTTCCCGCTCCTCGTCGCTCGTGGTGCTGAACGGCGGAAGGGGACCCTGCTCGTCGGCGGCCATACGGTCACCGTAGGCAGGGGCGGCCGGGACGTTCCACGGGTTTTCGTCCGGCCCCGTACCGGGGACGCGTGGGACGGAACGTCACGTGTGCGAAGATTGCCGGTCGAAGGCGACGGCGGAACGAGGAAGCCGGTGCGAATCCGGCGCGGTCCCGCCACTGTGATCGGCGAGCGGATCCCGAACGACGCCACTGCCCGGGGCTCCGGGCGGGAAGGCCGGGACGAGCATCGACCCGAGAGCCAGGAGACTCACGCGGTCGCCTCCTCAGCACGATGGGGCGGATCTCCCCGGGCGAGGAACGGCGCCGTGCCGTGCCCCGCGCAGGGTGGATCCGGCCCTCCGCCCGCCGTGGGCGCCGTCGAGGAACGGCGGTCACGGCCCGTTCTCAGGAGAGACACCGGTGTCGATGGACAAGGCGCGGCTGCTGGCCGGGATGCTGCTGGTGCTGCCGCTGGCCGCGTGCGGCGGCGGCGCGCAGGAGCAGGCGACGGCGGCCGGCGGCGAGTGCGTCCGCGAGTACGACGCGGGCAAGGACTACTTCCCGGTCAAGCAGGAGATCCGGCACGCCACCAACTTCACCCTGCGGTACGCGAAGAACTACCAGGTCATCACGGTCAAGCAGCCGTCGCCGGGGGCCGCGCCGCAGACGTACGTGCTGGTGCGCTGCGGGACGCCCGCACCCAGGCTGGAGGGCGCGCTCAAGGGCGCGACCGTGGTGCAGACCCCGGTGCGCACGCTGTTCTCCGGCTCGACGACGCATCTGCCGTTCATCACCGAACTGGGCGTGCTGGACCGGCTGAAGGGCGTCGCCGCCGCCGGGCTGATCACCTCGCCGCAGGTCCGCGCGCAGGTGCGGGCCGGGAAGGTGGTCGAGTACGCCGACGTGACCGGCGAGCAGGTGAACACCGAGAAGGTGATCGGCGCCCGCCCGGACGTGCTGATGACCGACGGCCGGGAGAACCCCGCGTACGGGCCGCTGCGGCAGGCCGGGGTCAGGATCGTCGCGAACGCGGAGTGGCAGGAGACCACCGCCCTGGGCCGGGCCGAGTGGATCAAGTTCGTGGCCGCCCTGACCGGCACCGAGGCCACGGCGTCCGAGACGTTCGACAAGGTCGCCGCCGCCTACCGGGCGCTGGCCGGCAGGGTGCGGACGGCCGAGCCGGTGACGGTCCTGCCCGGCCAGATGTTCCAGGGCCAGTGGGCGATCCCGAACGGCGAGAGCTTCATGGCCCGCCTGATCCGGGACGCGGGCGGCACCTACGCCTGGGCCGGCACCAAGGGCACCGGCAGCATGACCCTCGACCTGGAGGCGGTGCTGGCCGAGGCCCGGGACGCCGAGGTCTGGCTGCCCCAGATGAACGAGTGGAAGACCCTCGCCGACGTCACCGAGGCCGACCCCCGGTACGCCGAGTTCGCCGCCTTCAGGTCCGGCAGGGTGTGGCCCGCCAACAAGGCCCTCGGCCCCGGCGGCGGCAACGACCTCTACGAACGCGGCGTCGTCCGCCCCGACCTGATCCTGGCCGACCTGGTCGCCATCCTCCACCCGGACCTGATGCCGAACCACTCGTTCACCTTCTACCAGCGGCTCGCCAAGTGACCGACCCCCGCGACCAGGCCCCCGCTCCGTCCGACACGGGCGGGCTCGCCGTGCGGCCGGGCGGGGCGGCGGGGGCACGGCGGCGGGGGGTCGTGCTGGGGGTGCTGGGGGCGGTCGTGGTGGCCGGGTTCGTGCTGGCGGTGGCGTTGGGGTCCACGGTGATCCCCGTCGACCGGGTGATCCCGGCGTTGCTGCGGCTGGACGGGGCCGACCCCGGGGTCGAGGTGATCATCTGGACGGTGCGGCTGCCGCGGGCGGTGACCGCGGTGCTGGCCGGGGCGGCGCTGGCGGTGGCCGGGGTGCAGATGCAGACGCTGTTCCGCAACCCGCTGGCCGAGCCGTACATCCTCGGGGTCAGTTCCGGCGCGAGCCTGGGCGTGGCGCTGGCGGTGACCGGCTGGGCGGTGCCGGCGGGCGCGTTCACCGGGGCGGTCGCCGGACCGGGGCGGGCCGGTCTGGTGGTGGCGGCCTCGGCGGGCGCGGCGGCGGTGCTGATGCTGGTGCTGGCGCTGGCACGGCGGGTCCGTTCGGTGGTGACGATCCTGGTCATCGGGGTGATGGTGGGCTCGGCCACGTCCTCGCTGATCACGCTGCTGCTGGCGTACTCCGACGGGCAGCGCGCCCAGCAGTACCTGGGCTGGAGCCTGGGCAGCTACGCCGGGACCACCTGGGACGACCTGGCGGTGTTCGCCTCGGTCTGCGGCGTGGCCCTGCTCGCCGCGCTGGCCGGGGTCAAGCCCCTGAACGCCCTGCTCCTCGGCGAGAACTACGCCCGCACCATGGGCGTCCGCGTGCGCCGCACCCGCACGGCCACCCTCCTGACGGCGTCGGTCCTCGCCGGCTCGGTCACCGCGTACTGCGGCCCGGTCGCGTTCCTGGGCCTGGCCGTCCCCCACATGGCCAGGCTGCTGCTGGGCACCGCCGACCACCGCGTCCTGATGCCCGCCGCGATCCTCCTCGGCTCCACCGTCTCCCTGGCCTGCTGCATCGCCACCCAGGCCCCCGGCAGCGGCGCGATCCTCCCCCTGAACGCGGTGACGACCGTCCTCGGCGCCCCCGTCGTCATCACCGTCCTCCTCCGCAGCCGCGCCGCCCGAGCCGGATGGGCGACGTGACCGCCATGCCGATCCCGCGGCCCGGCCGGTCCGCCGCGAACGCGCATGACGCCGGTCGCGCGGACCGCTGCCGCACGGACCCCTTCGGCTGGACGGAGGTGAACGCGTGCTGGTCTTGGACGCGTTGACGGTCGGTTATCCCGGGCGGCGGGGCCGGGCGGCGCGGCGCGTGCTGGAGCGGGTGGACGCCGAGGCGCGGGCCGGGGACCTGACGGTGCTGATCGGGCCGAACGGGACGGGCAAGTCGACGCTGCTGCGGACGCTCGCCGGGCTCCAGCCGCCGCTGGAGGGGAAGGTGCTGCTCGACGGGTCGCCCGTCGCCGCGATCGGCCCGGCGGAGCTGGCCCGCCGCGTCGCCGTGGTGCTGACCGAACGGGACGTTCCCGCGCTGCTGACCGGCCGGGAGCTGGCGGCGCTGGGGCGTCATCCGCACACCGGGTTCACCGGCCGCCTCACCGCCGCCGACCGTGCGGCGGTCGACTGGGCGCTGACCGCCGTGGACGCCGCCCACCTGGCCGAACGCCCCGTCACCGAGCTGTCGGACGGGGAACGCCAGCGGATCCTCACCGCCCGCGCCCTCGCCCAGGAGCCCGCCGCGATCCTGCTGGACGAGCCGACCGCGTTCCTGGACGTGCCGTCACGGGTCGCGCTGATGGGCCTGCTGCGGCGGCTGGCCCGGGAACGTTCCCTGGTCGTCGTGGTCTCCACCCACGACCTGGAGCTGGCCCTGCGCATCGCCGACCGCGTCTGGCTGATCACCCGTGACGGCGGCCTGCACCGCGGCACCCCCGAGGAGCTCGCCCTGAACGGAGCGATCTCCGCGGCGTTCGACGGCGGCGGCCTGACCTTCGACGCGGCGTCCGGCGTCTTCGTCCTCCCCGGCGGCTCGCGCGGCACCGCCCACGTCACCGCCCCCGGACTCCACAGGCCCCTGCTGGAACGGGCCCTGTCCCGCGAGGGCTGGCGTCCCGTCCCCGAACCTCCCGCCGACCTCACCGTCACCTGGGACGGCGAGGCCTACGAGGCCACCCGCAACGGCACGTCCCACCGTTTCCCCACCCTGGCGGCGTTCACCGGCTGGCTCCGCCGCCCCTGACCCCGGAGACGCCAGCCGGGCGGGCGCCGTTGGGGCTCAGTCGACGGGCAGGACCTGGCAGTCGTCGTTGGGGGTGCCACTGGAGCCCGCGTCCGGTTCCCAGCTCAGGGCGTTGGCAGGAACGTCAACGAAGGCGTAGGTCTCGCCCTCTTCGAGACAGTCGTCGTGGTCGCGGCCGACCTGGGTGCCGCCCAGGTCGGTGACGACGAAGCCACGCTTGGGGTCCAGGGTGACGCGGACGGTGAAGCCGCCGACGCGGTTGGCGCGGAAGGGCGCGTTGACGGGGACGACCCACATGCCGGAGGGCTTGCGTTCGATCAGGGCCCGGTCGCCCTCGTCGCCGTCCTGGTCCCAGCCGTCGATGTACACGGTGGCGTTCGGCTGGATCTGCCGCAGCGCGGACTGCTCGGGGGAGGTGCAGCCCGCCACGGCCGCGAGGATGGGCAGCACGGCCGCGGCCGTCATCCTGTGACGCACAGTGTTCTCCTGGTGCTCGCCTGGAACGAAGGCCGGATCAGCTCCTCGGGGGGACTCGCCGCCCACCGTTCGGCGCCTGTCGACGGTGTCGCTGAGCCGTGCCGGCCCAGCATGCACCCACCTCCAGGAAGGCGTCCAGTGTCGGAGGTCACAGGGCGTCACCGCCGAGGGCTCCCGGAACGGGCGGGAGCACGCCGGGCCTGCGACCCAGGGCCGGCGTGCTCAGCCGTTGATGGCCTTGGTGACGGCCTCCACGGTGGAGAAGTCCATGCTCAGGCGGTTCTTGGTGACGGCGGCGGTGAGGCCGGTGGCGGTGTCGGCCCAGGCGTACGTTCCGCCGACGCCGGCCCAGCCGAAGACGGTCTGCTCGCCGGTGACGGGATGCCCGAGGGGGAAGCCCAGCCCGAACGCGGCCTCGTTCCCCATGATCTGGTCGGTGCCCTCGACCGCGACGGCGGTGATCTCGGTGAGGCGTTCGGGGGAGATCAGCCGGACGCCGTCCACGTTCCCCAGCAGCGCCGCGTACAGGCGGGCGACGGCGCGGGCGGTCATCTTGCCGCCTGCGGGGATGTCGGCGCGCAGCACCTGCGGCAGGTTCCCGAACGCGGCCGTCGGGAAGATCGCCTTGGGCGCGGTGGAGAACATCGGGGCGTCCTCGGGGATCTGCTCGAACCCCTTCGTCGCCTCCTCCGGCTCCTCCAGCACGGCGACCCGGCCCAGCTCCGGCTCGGGCATCCCGAAGTACATCTCGTCGGCGATCCCGAGCGGCCCGGCCACCTCCTCGCGCAGCACCTGCGAGATCGGCTTGCCGGTCACCCGGCGGACGACCTCGCCGAGGATGTAGCCGAAGGTGTAGGCGTGGTAGCCCAGCCTGGTCCCCGGCTCCCACCACAGCGTCGAGTCCGCGATCGCCGCGCAGATCCCGTCCCAGTCGCCGAGCGCGTCGGGGGTGGCGTCCGCGGGCATGGCCGGCACCCCGGCCGTGTGGGTCAGCACGTGCCGAACGGTCACCCCGCCCTTGCCGTGCGCCCCGAACTCCGGCCACAGCTCCGCGACCGGCGTGTCGTGCCCGAACGCCCCCCGCTCGATCAGCATCAGCACGATCGCCGAGGTCATCGTCTTGCCGACCGAGTAGCAGTAGATCGGCGTGTCCGGGGCGATCTTCCGCCCGCTCCGCGGATCCGCGACCCCCGCCACGGCGTCCACCACCAGTTCCCCGCCCCGGTAGACCGCCACCTGCATCCCGCGCTCGGCTCCCGACTCCACCAGCCCGTCGATGACCGCCTGCACCCGCTCCCGCATCCCGTCCTCCTCCGTCGATCCGCGCCTGTCACGAGTACGGACCGCCGAGACGTGCGGAACTCATCGCCCTCCGGCCGCCGAAACCGGACGCTTCGAGGAGCGCAGAAGCTTCGGCGGTCGCCGTAACGTCGTCCGGCAGGGGCGGGCGCCCCTGCCGGACCGCGTTCACGGACGTGCCGGTCTCACCGGCGCTTGACCCTCGGCTGCTCCTTGCCGGGCATGACCGGGCGCCACGGCGCGAACGCGCTGGCGTCCCTGGGCAGGAAGCCCGCCAGTTCGGGGCAGTGCCGCAGGATGACGCTCTTCATGCCGTTGCGCTCGATCCAGTCCATCCCCAGCGGGGTGTAGATCTCGGGCCGGTAGTCGACGGTGAGGAAGCGGTCGCTCTGCAGGCGGCGGCTCGCCATGAGGATGAAGATGCGGAAGGCGGTGTCGCTGAAGCCGAAGCCCTCGGGCGGGTTCTCCGCGAAGAGCCCGACCATGGTGTCGATCTCGTCGACGGAGCGGTAGACGTCCTTGAGCCGCGCCACCGTGTCCGGGTCGGAGGACAGGTCCTCGAAGCGCCGGATGCGCGGCTTGTGGACCCCGGCGCGGAAGTCGTTGTAGCGCGGGACGCCGCGGCGGCGGGTGCGGACGATGTCGACCACGGACAGGTCGATGATCTCCCCGTCCCGCTCGAACGTCTGCAGCGTGCGCGGATAGTTGAACAGGGTGATCGCCCCCGGATGGGCGATGCCGAACGAGTACAGCGCGTTCGGCAGGCCGACCTTGCGGAAGGCGGTCTCGGTGCGGGCGCCCATCACGTCGTTGAGGCTCAGCGTGTCCAGCAGCCGGCCGGAGCCGTGGTCGGCGATCTGGAAGTCGTCGGGGATCAGCGGATGCATCCGGTAGACGGTGACGAAGTCCTCCGTCAGCGAGTAGGGCACGCCGTGGTGCTCGGGCAGCGTCTCGGGGATGCCGGTCAGCGCATGCTCGTCCACCAGCCAGGCCCCCAGCCTGGTCAGCCAGTCCCGCGGGCCCGACCAGTTGGTGTTCAGCGCGATGTCGATCTCCTCGGTGGCCAGGATGGCGGGGGTCCACTCCACGGTGTGGATCTTGGCGATCAGGGCGGAGACGATCAGGCGGGCCGTGTGGTAGACGGCGTCCTCGTCCAGGCGCGGGTACTCGGCCCGCAGGGCCTCGCACACCGCGTTGTGCTCACGGGCGAACAGGGTGTGCATGACGCTGAGGCCCAGCCACCAGTTGTCCCTGAATCCCGTGATCGGGATGCCGCCGGGCCCCGACGGCAGGTGACCCTCCTCCAGGCGGAGCTTGGCGCCGCCGTCCTCGCGCAGGGACCTGGCGACGGCCTCGTCCCCGCCGTACACCTCCGAGCCGTCCCACCAGTGGGAGGCGTGGTTGGCGAACAGGATCGGCGGGCGCGTCCCGTCACCGGCCTGCAGGCCCTCGTCCTCGGCGAAGCGCATCACCTTCTCGGGCTTTCCGCCCGGGGTGTTGCGCCAGGTCATCCCGCGCGGCAGCGGCACCTCGACGCTGATGGTCCCGGCCGGGTACCGCTTGTGGTTGACCCAGTCGTGCACCTGGAACTGGATCCACGCGGCGGCGATGAGGTTCAGCGACCGCGCCGGGACGAACGCCTCGCGCTGGAGCAGTTCCCTGCTCACGGTCACCGGGTTGGGGGTGTCGAAGAGGTCGGGCCGGTGGACCGCCGGCATGTTGCGGCCGAACGCCGAGCCGACGGCCCCCATCGACGGCGCGGACAGGTCGTTGTACGACCCGTCGTAGCTGCGCCGCACCCGCATCTCCTCGGGGACGGGCTCGGGCACCGGATGCGTCTTCGGCACGCTCTCCCGGATCTCGGTGTCGATGAGGTTGTCGCGGCGCAGCACCTGCCGGAAGACCGTGAGGTTCAGGACGCCGAGCGGGGTCGGCAGCCGGTGCCACGGCACCACCCGGTTGACGACGTTGAACCCGGTCTCCAGGACCCGCCCGACAACCTGGTTGCGCATGGGCGTCGGAGTGAGGAACCGGTGGCCCAGGCGATGCGCGGCGGCGGCCTCGTAGGCGGCCTTGCGCGCCCGGTTCAGGTTGCCCAGCGGGCGGAACTCCTCCGTGGTGTTCCACGGGTCGAAGGCGAGTGCGTCGACGCGTTCGGCGATGGCGCGCGCCTCGGCCGTGTCGAGGTCCTGCCGCGGGATCGTCAGCGTCGCCACCGGAACGACGGGCGCGTCCTCGTCCCTCCATTCGGCCGCGCCGTTCTCCACGGGCGTGCGCTCGGTGTCCACGTAACGCTGCACGCACAGTTCGAAGACCACGTCCGACTTGGTCAGCCGCGTGGCGATCTCGTGCGCCAGATAGTCGGGGTCGCTCTTGGACGCGGGCGGGGCCGAGGGCGCGTCCGGGGCGGGGCGGAGCCGGTAACGCACCGGCCCGGCGGCCCCCCACATGATCGCGCCACGGCTCCAGTACGTCTCCAGCGCCAGGCTCCGCACCTCGCGGCCAGTGCCCGCGGCGATGTTCCGCCACATCCGCAGGGCCGAGCCCCAGCCCACCGCCAGGGGCAGCTTGGCCAGTAACGCGACCCCGGTGCTGAGCGGGTCGTCCGCGTCCGCCATGGCCTGCGCGAACGCCACGAACTCCCGGGCGTCCTTGGCGTGCGAGACCGGATGGTTCGTCATCAGCAGGTCGTGCACCCGATCGGGCCCCGCCTGGATCCGCAGCGCGACGCCGCGCAGATCGGGTGCGAAGTCCGGCTGCCGGATCCCGCTGGCGTTCGACAGCCGCACGATGACCGGATGGTCGGTCCCGGGCTGGGCGAAACCGACCCGCAGGTCCTCGGGAAGGTCCGTGCGGATGCTCAGCGTGGCGTTCTCCACCCCGAGGATCGCCTTCGCGTGGAAGGTCCGGTCGATGCCGGCGGCCCCGCCGCGCTCCCTGAGCTTCAACTGGACCTCCATGAGGTCCCGGGCGAGCTTTTCGAAGATCACCCTTTCGGCCTCGGGACTGCCGCCGAGATACTCCTCGTACTGCTCGGCCTTGGGAGCGCGCGGAGCCTCCCGGACAGGGCGCTCACGCTGCATGGTCTTCTACATTCCGTTCTCCTGCCTTGGGTACCTTGGGCCGGTTCGCTCCGTCGACGTTCCCCCGCCGAACACCGACCACCCGCGAGACGACCACAAAACCGGACAACGGCGGGACAGGCGGCCGGAGATTCGCCTTCAAGCACCGGTCACCCGTCCGGCCGCGAACCGGGCTATCTACCGGAAACGGAATGCCGGAATGCCGGTGCTTGACCCGGTGACTCCGCGGGGCGGCGGGTCAGCTTTTCCTGGTCACCGTGAGGCGCACGCTGCCCTCGTTGTTGCCGTAAAAGCCCCACGCGTCGTTGGCGAACGCGTAGAGATAGCCGCTCTTGGTCACACGATGGACCGTGCCGCCGCCGATGGCGATCCGCTCGTGCGTGCGCAGCGCCTTCCTGACGGGGACCGCGTTGTTGGCGACGACTCCGACCAGCGACATCCACGGCAGGTCCGCCTCACGGCGGGAGCCGATCGGCTTCGCCGCCTCGTTCCCGGACACCTTCCGGAAGAACTTCTCGCTGTACCCGATGAACGTCCCCAGAATGCGCAATCCCTCGGTCATCGGGTTGAACTGGCGCAGCCCGGTGGTGCCCGCGGGGCCGGACGGGATGCCGCGGTCGGTCCATTCCCCCACGGCGACGAATTCGTATTCGCCTTCCTCGAGGTAGAGCCCCGTCTCGTTCCACGGGTCGTAGGAGAACACGGTGACCGTCTTCGACTCCCCCGGGGCGAGCACCACGGTGGGCCGGTACGGCCCGCTGGTGATGGGCGCGTTCTGGTGGCGTTCGTAAACGGACTCGTGCAGCACGGGGTCCCGGTCGTAGGGGTCGATCAGGGGGACGGCCCTCGGCTGCGGCGCGAGGAAGACTTCGAGCCACGGCCTGAGCACCGGGTCGACCAGGGGTTCGAGCAGGCCGAACATGGCGCGGTCGTCGTCGTGGAGGACGTCGAGGGGGTCGGGCCGGATCTGGTCGATCGTCGTCTTGCGGAAGCCGAGATTGACGGCCTCGCGCGCCTCGTCGATCATCCACTGCAGGCTGCAGTCGCTCAGTCCCCGCTGCAGGTGGCCGCCGCCGACGTCCATGTGGCTGCCGGGGAACCACACCTGCTTGACGACCTGCTTCGGCCCGATGCCCCTCTTCGGCGCCGACTCCGTCCAGAGAGTGGGCGCATAGGGGCCACGGCGTTCGTCCATGGCCAGGGCGTGGCGGGCGTGCCGGACATACGGGTTGAGCGTCAGGTCATGGAAGTCATGACGGCTGCTTCTGTCCAGAAGATTGAGCCAGCCCAGGTAGTCCGGCACACCGAGCGCGCCGACCGTGTCCCACACCCCTATGAAGTGCACCGGGAACCCGGCCTTGTCGTCCGGGTCGAACCGGAACGACAGCCCGCGGCGCCAGCCGGTGTCCCCCTTACGGCGCGCCCGGTATCGGCGGCGGTAGATCTGGTCGATCTTCTTCCAGGTCATCGCCTCGCTCAGGCCGTTGGTCTCGATCAGGCCGCAGGCCGCGACCATTCCGGCCAGGCTGCGCACCGTGTAGGCCCCCCGGCTGAACCCGAACAGCGCGATGCGGTCCCCGGGCTCGTACCGTGTCGTCAGCCAGTGGTACGCGTCCTGCACCTGACGTTCCAGCCCCACCCCGGCGCCGCCGCCCAGCAGCCTGCCGACCAGGCCGCCCGAACTGCCGACCCCCGGCTGGTAGTAACCGAGTTGCCTGTTCCCGTCTTCGTCCTTGTCGTCCAGGGCGTTGTGCAGACGGCGCACGTTGGTGACGGACGCGATTTCAGGCGTGTTCCAGGTGCCGTCACAGGACACGATGAGATGACGCATGACACCCCCCGATGAGAAATCGACCGGGGGCGGTCGTGGTGCCTTCGGGCGACCTCGCGCGGCGGTGCGAGGATTTCAGGCGATTGCGCGTCGCGACCAGGCCCCCGCAACCGTCAACTGCCCTGCCGCTGCCGGCCCTAAACCGATGCCGTCGGGACGGCGCGGGGCTGTTCCAGCAGCTCAGGCGCTTGCCGCGGCGCGGAAGGCGCTCGGGACGGCCCTCCTCGAGGCGCGTTCACCGCAGCACGACGAGATCCGTGAGGCGACACGCCATCACCCCGTCGCCAAGGCCGGTCACGTGCCACCGGACCGTGAGGTTCGGGCCGCCGCGGGAGGAAAAATCCTTACCGTCTCCCGCCATTTTCAATATATAGCAGACCGGGGGACTTGCGGCAACCACCAGTTCATGCCGCACAATTGCTCGCCATGGCCGGAACCGACGAAAACGGGGGTCGAGAAATGCGTGTGGCGCTGTCGACATGGGGCGGGCGCGGAGACGTCGAGCCGCTGGTGGCGTTCGCCGTGCGGTTGCGGGAACACGGCGCGCAGGTGCGGGTGTGCGCGCCGCCAGACGAGGATTTCGCGCGGCGGCTGGACGCGGTCGGGGTGCCGCTGGTGCCGTTCGGCCCGTCGGCGCGCGCGGCGGCGACCCGGACGCCGTCGCCGGCCACGTCGTCCGCGGGGGAGATGGTGGCCCGGTACTCGGTCGAACTGGCCGCCGGTCATCGCGAGGTGTTCCTCGAGGTGGCCGAGGGATGCGACGTGCTGGTGGCGACCGGCGTCCCGGCGGTGCTGGCCGGGGCCCGGTCGGTGGCCGAGAAGCTCGGCATCCCCTGGATCCACGTGTCCTTTCAGCAGCTCACCCTGCCGTCGCCGTACCGTGCGCCGCTGGCCTACCCGGGCCAGGCCTACCCGCCGGAGGTGACCGACATCCCGACGCTGTGGAGGCTGCACGACCGGCACATGAACGCGATCTTCGGCGAGGCGGTCAACGCCACCCGGACCGCGCTGGGCCTGCCGCCGGTGGACGACGTCGCATCCTTCCTGTTCGGCGGGCGGAACTGGCTGGCCAGCGATCCGGTCCTGGACCCGTGGCGGGAGCCGGCGGACCTGGACGTCCTGCAGACCGGCGCCTGGTTCCTGCACGACGAACGCCCCCTCACCGGCGATCTGCAGGCGTTCCTGGACGCGGGCGAGCCGCCGGTGTACGTGGGATTCGGCAGCATGCCGATGAAGGCGTCGCCGGACCCGTCCCGTGCGGTCATCGAGGCGGTCCGCGCGCACGGCCGCCGCGCGGTGCTCATGCGCGGCTGGGCCGGCCTGTCCGCGGTCGACGAGGCCGGCGACTGCTTCGTCGTCGGCGAGGTCAACCATCGGGCGCTGTTCCCCCGCGTGGCCGCGGTCGTCCACCACGGCGGCGCGGGCACCACGGCGACGACCGCCCGCGCCGGCACGCCGCAGGTGGTCGTCCCGCAGGGGGCGGACCAGCCGTACTGGGCACGCCGCGTCGCCGAGCTGGGCATCGGCGCGGCCCATGACGGCCCGGCCCCGACCGCCGAGTCGCTGGCGTCCGCGCTGGAGACGGCGCTGGACCCCGGGACCACCGAACGAGCGGCCGCGCTGGCGGGGGAAGTCCGCACGGACGGCGCGGCGACGGCCGCGAAGCTGCTGGTCGAGCAGTTCGGCTGAGGAACGGACCGCAGCGCGCCGAAGAACGCCGGGTGAGCGGTGCCGCTCGGCGAGGCCGCCCACGTCCCCCAGGACGGCCGCCCGAGGAGGAAAGGCTCAGTGCGGGATCGTCCTTGGGGGACGTCGGCGGACGTTCTCACGGAAGCCGTCGATGACGGAGCCGACCTGGCGCATCAGCACGGTGCCGGTCAGGCGCTCCAGATAGAGGGAGCGTCCGGCCAGCCCGTCCAGGTCGACGACGAAGTAGAGCGTCATCAGCGGGTTGATGAACAGCTCGCTCCTGCGGGTCCGTTCGGTGAACTGCACGTTCCCGAACTGACCGCGCAGGGCGGCGGCGATCGAGCCGTTCACGATGCTGGGACGTTCCGGCGTGGCGGCCTGGGCGTCGGCGACCGCGTCCAGGTAGAGCGCGCCCTCCCGGCTGTTCCGGGGCACCGAGAACGCCCCGAGGTAATGACCGGAGGCGTCCAGCGCCGCGAGGTTCTCCAGCACCTGGGCGTGGTTGACCCCGTGATAGGCGTCGACCCCGAAACCCACGCAGGCGACGACCTTCTCCGGAACGTCGAGCCGGTGCACCGCGGCCAGGCTCGCCATGTCCTCCTCGGGCGTGCCGAGCCCCGCCTCGTCCCCCCGCATCAGGATGTCGGTCCCGCCGTCCACCAGCACGATCGCGTCGATCCCCAGATGCGAGACCAACGCCCGGTACGCCGCGGTCAGCGGCCGCACCCCCACCTTGGGGAACGCGTACACCGTCGAAGGCAGGCCCTGCCGTTCCAGCCACCGCGCCAGCACGCCCTCCGGGAAGTAGTCCGAAGGCCCCTTGGTCTCCGGCGTGACGGCCGCGACGTCCGGCTCGAGCCACACCTCGTCGTCCAGCCCGTACAGGAAGCTGAACGACAGGTTCGCCAGATGGACCCGCTTGCCGGACTCCATCAGCGCCAAGGCGATGGGCAGCCCCGCGTACACGTCGAAGCCCCCGCCGGCCCCCGCCACCAGAACCCGCTCAGCCCCCTTCAACCGCGTGAACAAAGGGGGCTCGACCAAGGAGAACACCCCCGGAACATAGCAATCCGGGCGGCCTCCTGCGGCGTCACCGTCCCGCGCTCGGCCAGCCGCCGCCGGGCCTGCGCCACCAGCTCGACGAACTCCTCCTCGTGCCCGCCGGCCCCGCACCTGAGCGAAGAGGGGCCACCCGCTGGCGCCCCATCGAGGACACCGACCTCGACGGCGACGCCACAGCCACGGCGGCTTCTTCGCTGCACCGCCGACCACCGGCACCCGTGGTCTTCTACCTGCAGTGAGCCTTTTCGGCATCCGTCGGCGGTCCGGACACGGCAGGACCCCGCCCCCAGGGGCCGGGGCGGGGTCCTGTGCGGATCGGGGTCAGCAGCAGGTGGTGCGGGGGTTGGTGTCCCGGTCGTCGGTGTGCCTGCGCCAGAACTCGCGTTCGGACATCACCGGCTCGCCGGGGTGGTGGCGGCGGTGGTGCTCGACGTAGATCTCGTAGGCGCGCTCGCCGGAGAACTCGCGGAACAGGTGCCAGGCGTTGCGCAGACGGGTCCGCAACGCTGCGGGCAGGGACGCGGTGCGGGTCATGACGGGACCCCGGCGGCTTCCTCCTCGCGTTCCTTCATGATGCGGCGTTCCTCGGCGGTGGCGATGAGACCGGACGGGGCCCAGGTCTTGGACTCGACGTACGGGTCCTCGTGGATGGGCAGGGTGCCGCCGGCGCGCAGGGCCTTGATCCAGACGCGGGCCGCGTCGACCAGGATCACCACGACCAGGAGGGCGAAGAAGGCGGCGAGGATGCCGTCCAGGGTGGTGTTGAAGACCACCTGCTCCATCTGCTCGGGTGTCTTGGCGGTGCCGAGCGAGGTCTTGCCCGCGTCCAGGGCGTCCTGGAACTGCTCGCGCTGGGCGAAGAAGCCGACCTTGGGATCGTCGGAGAACACCTTCTGCCAGGAGGCGGTCAGGGTGACCACGGCGTCCCAGGCCAGCGGGATGATGGTCACCCACGCCCACTTGGCCCGGCCGGACTTGATCAGCAGGGTGGTGCAGACCGCCAGGGCGATCGCCGCCAGCAACTGGTTGGCGATGCCGAACAGCGGGAAGAGCTGGTTGATCCCGCCGAGCGGGTCGCGCACGCCGGCCCACAGGAAGTAGCCCCAGGCCCCGACGATGATCGCGCTGGCCGCGTAGACGCCGGGCTTCCAGCTCACGTCGCCGGCCTTCTTCCACACGTTCCCGACCGTGTCCTGCAGCATGAACCGCCCGACCCGGGTGCCGGCGTCCACCGTGGTCAGGATGAACAGCGCCTCGAACATGATCGCGAAGTGGTACCAGAACGCCTGGAACGAGGCCCCGCCGAAGATGTCGGACAGGATGTAGCTGATCCCCACGGCCAGGGTGGGCGCGCCGCCGCTCCGGCCGACCAGGGTCTCCTCCTCGACCGCGGCGGCCGCCGCGGCGAGCTGGTCGGGGGTGATGGTGAAGCCGATCTGGGCGACCGCCGCCGAGGCCGACTCCAGGGTCCCGCCGAGCGCCGGGCCCGGCATGTTCATCGCGAAGTACAGGCCCGGGTCGATGATGCAGGCCGCCACCAGGGCCATGACCGCCACGAACGACTCGGTCAGCATGCCGCCGTAGCCGATCACCCGGACCTGGGACTCCTTCATGATCATCTTGGGCGTGGTGCCGGAGGACACCAGCGCGTGGAAGCCCGACAGCGCGCCGCAGGCGATGATGATGAACACGAACGGGAACAGCGAGCCGGCGAACACCGGGCCCTGCCCGTTGAACGCGAAGTCGGTGAACGCCTCGGTCCGCAGCGTCGGCCAGGCCAGCAGGATCGACACCGCCAGCAGCACGACCACGCCGACCTTCATGAACGCGCTCAGGTAGTCGCGCGGCGCCAGCAGCATCCACACCGGCAGCACCGAGGCCACGAACCCGTAGACCACCAGCGAGATCACCAGCGCCTCGCCGGACAGGGTGAAGGTGTCGGCCAGCCCGGACTCGGCCACCCAGCCGCCGGCCACGATCGCCAGCAGCAGCAGCGCGACGCCGATCGCGGAGGTCTCCACCACCCGGCCGGGCCGCAGGTAGCGCAGGTAGAAGCCCATGAACAGGGCGATCGGGATGGTCATCGCGATGGAGAAGGTGCCCCACGGGGAGTCCTTCAGGGCGTTCACGACGACCAGCGCCAGCACCGCCAGCAGGATGATCATGATGGACAGCACCGCGATCAGCGCGGCCACCCCGCCGACCGGGCCGATCTCCTGCCGGGCCATCTGGCCCAGGCTGCGGCCGCCGCGGCGCATGGAGAAGAACAGCACCACCATGTCCTGGACGGCGCCGGCGAAGATCACGCCGACGATGATCCAGATGGTGCCGGGCAGATAGCCCATCTGCGCCGCCAGCACCGGCCCGACCAGCGGCCCGGCCCCGGCGATGGCGGCGAAGTGGTGGCCGAACAGCACCCGGCGGTCGGTGGGGTGGTAGTCGACGCCGTTGTTGAGCCGTTCGGCGGGGGTGGCGCGGGTGTCGTCCACCTTGAGCACCCGGTAGGCGATGAACCGGGCGTAGAAGCGGTAGGCGATGGCGTACGAGGCGACGGCCGCGAACACCAGCCAGGCCGCGGAGACCTCCTCGCCGCGGACCAGGGCGATCATGGCCCAGGCGACGGCGCCGAGCACGCTGACCGCGCCCCAGATGAGCATCTGCCGGGGGGTCATCCGGCGACGCGGGGGGGAACTCGCCGGAGTGGTTGTCGTCGACACGGTGTCCTCCCGAGGGAGTGACCGCTTGGTCACATGGGGTGGATGGGGTGCGCCTCTCCCCACGGGCCCGGCGTCGCCGCACACCCGGCACACCGGGCTCGCCGAGAAAGGTCCTGTGATCGATTCCCCTCCCTGATATCACCCCAAACCATGCGTGAGCATTGTGGAAAACCGACGAATTCCGCTCTTGAGCATGCCGTCCGCCGACCTGGCGAACGGTTCGGCGGCCGGCCGCCGGAACTCCGTGCATCTCCGCATGACCAGGGATCTTCTCTCCGCCCACGGCACCGGACGGACGACGGACCCGCCGGGCCGAGGGCGTGCCGGGGCCGGGTGAGGCCCGCCCGGTGGAGGGGGGCCGGGCGGGCCTCGTGGCGGACGGTCAGCTCCAGGCCAGCAGCCGGAGCGGGTTCTCCAGCATGGCGCCGACGTCCCGCAGGACCGCCGAGCCCAGCTCGCCGTCCACGATGCGGTGGTCGAACGACAGGGCCAGCGTGGTCACCTTGCGGATCGCCAGCTCGCCCTCATGCACCCACGGCATGTCCCGGACCTGGCCGAACGCCAGGATCGCCGACTCGCCCGGGGTGAGGATCGGGGTGCCGCCGTCCACCCCGAACACCCCGATGTTGGTGATGGTGATCGTGCCGTTCGCCATGTCGGCGGGCTGGGTGCGCCCGGCGCGGGCGGTCTCGGCCAGCTCGCCCAGCGCCGCCGCCAGCTCCGGCAGGGTGAGCCGGTCGGCGTCCTTGATGTTGGGCACGAGCAGCCCGCGCGGGGTGGCGACGGCGATGCCGAGATTGACATAGTGCCTGACCACGATCTCGTCGCCGGAGCCGTTCCCGTCGACCCAGGCCGAGTTGATCATCGGGTGCCGCCGCACCGCGGTCAGCAGCGCCTTGGCCACCAGCAGCAGCGGCGACACCTTGACCTCGGCGAACTCCGGCAGTTCCCGCAGCCGCCGCACCGTCTCCATCATCTCGGTGACGTCGACCTGCAGGAACTCCGTCACCTGCGGGGCGGTGAACGCCGACCGCACCATCGCCGCGGCCGTGCTCTTGCGCACCCCCTTGACCGGGATCCGCTCCTCCCGGACGCCGGGAGGCGCGGCGGGGGCGTGCCCGTTCGCCTGGACGGGCGCGGGCGCGGCCTCCTGCGGCGGAGCGGGCGGTGCGACGGCGGCCGGGCCCTGCGGGGCCGGGGCCAGGCCGGTCCGCTGCTGGGCGGCCAGGCGCACGTCGTCGCGGGTGATGGTGCCGTGCGGGCCGGTGCCGGTGACCGTGGACAGGTCCACGCCCAGGTCACGGGCCATCTTGCGGACCGGGGGCTTGGCCAGCGCACGCGCGGCCGTTCCCGCGGGCCGGGCCGCCGGGGCCGGGCGCTTGCGGGGACGGCGGCGGGTCGCGCCCGGCTTGACCCCGTACCCCACCAGGAGCGGCTGGCGCTCGGCCTTGTCCGGCCCGGTGTCCGGGCCGATGTGCGTGCCCGGGTCGACCGCCGCCGACGGGACCAGGTCCTCCTTCATCGCCGCGGCCTGGGCGGGCGGCTCCGAGGTCGGGGTCGCCACCGACGCCTCGCCGGAGGAGGTGTCCACCGCGATGATCGGCGTCCCGACGTCGACCGTGCGGCCCTCCTCGACCAGCAGCGCGGCCACCACGCCCTCGTACGGGCAGGGCAGCTCCACGATGGCCTTGGCGGTCTCGATCTCCACGATGGTCTGGTTGATCTCGACCCGGTCGCCCGGCTGGACGTGCCAGCGGACGATCTCCGCCTCGGTCAGCCCCTCCCCCACGTCGGGGAGCTTGAACTCCTTGACGTCGGTCATCACCACTCCATCACCCGGTCGACGGCGTCCATCACCCGGTCCAGGTCGGGCAGGTAGTGCTCCTCCAGCCGGTTCGCCGGGTACGGCGTGGAGAACCCGCCGACCCGCAGCACCGGGGCCTCCAGGTGGTAGAAGCACTTCTCGCTGATGCGCGCGGCCAGCTCCGCCCCGTAGCCGGAGAACACCGGGGCCTCGTGCACCACCACGCACCGGCCGGTGCGCCGCACCGACTCCTCGACGGTGCCGAAGTCCAGCGGGTTGAGCGACCGCAGGTCGATGACCTCCAGCGAACGCTCCTCCTCCAGCGCGGCCGACGCCGCCTCCAGGCAGGTCTTCACCATCGGCCCGTACGCCAGCACGGTCACGTCCGAGCCGGGCTGCACCACCCGCGCCCGGTCCAGCGGCAGCCAGTCGCCCGACCGGTCCACCGGGGCCTTGTCCCAGTAGCGCCGCTTGGGCTCGAAGAAGATGACCGGGTCGTCGCAGGCCACCGACTGCTGGATCATCGAGTACGCGTCGGCCGGGTTGGAGCACGCCACCACGCGCAGCCCGGCGGTGTGGGTGAAGTACACCTCCGGCGACTCGCTGTGGTGCTCGACCGCCCCGATGCCGCCGCCGCACGGGATGCGGATGACGACCGGCAGCTTGAGCGCGCCCTGCGAGCGCAGCCGCATCTTGGCGAGCTGGGTGATGATCTGGTCGGCGGCCGGGAACACGAACCCGTCGAACTGGATCTCCACGATCGGCCGGTAGCCGCGCAGCGCCAGCCCGATCGCCGTGCCCACGATGCCGGACTCGGCCAGCGGGGTGTCGATGACCCGGTCCTCGCCGAAGTCCTTCTGCAGCCCGTCGGTCACCCGGAAGACGCCGCCGAGCCGACCGACGTCCTCGCCCATCACCAGGACCTTCGGGTCGTCCTCCAGGGCCCGGCGCAGTCCCTCGTTCAGCGCCTTGCCCAGCGTCAGGGTCTCGGTGGTGCTCACGACCCGCTCCCCTCGGTCTCGAACGACTCCAGATAGGCCGCGAACTGCTCCTGCTCCTCGCTGATCAGCGCGTGCGGCTCGGCGTAGACGTTGCGGAAGATCTCCATCGGCTGGGGGTCGGGCAGCGCCAGGCAGCGACGGCGCAGGTCGGCCGCGTACTGCTTGGCCTCGGCGTCGACCTCGTCGAAGAACGCCGTGTCGGCGAGGTCGCCGCGCACCAGGTACGCCTTGACCCGCTCGATGGGGTCCTTGAGCTTCCACGCCTCCAGTTCCGCCTCCAGCCGGTAGCGGGTGGGGTCGTCGGTGGTGGTGTGGGCGCCCATCCGGTACGTGAACGCCTCGATCAGCGTCGGCCCCTGACCGCTGCGGGCGGCCTCCAGCGCCTTGCGGGTCACCGCCAGGCAGGCGAACACGTCGTTGCCGTCCACCCGCAGCCCGGGGAAGCCGAAGCCCTGCGCCCGCCGGTAGAGCGGGATGCGGGACTGCTTCTCCAGCGGCTCGGAGATGGCCCACTGGTTGTTCTGGCAGAAGAACACGATCGGGGCGTTGAACACCGAGGCGAACACGAACGACTCGTTCACGTCGCCCTGCGAGGTCGCCCCGTCGCCGAAGTAGGCGATCGTGGCGGCGGCGTTCTCGGTCCCCAGCACGCCGTCCCGCTGGATGCCCATGGCGTAGCCGGTGGCGTGCAGGGTCTGGCTGCCGATCACGACCGTGTAGAGGTGGAAGTTGTGCTCGGCGGGGTCCCAGCCGCAGTTGCTCAGCCCGCGGAACATGGCCAGCACCTTCAGCGGGTCCAGGCCCCGCGTCCAGGCCACCCCGTGCTCCCGGTAGGTGGGGAACACCATGTCGCGTTCGGCCAGGGCGCGGCCGGAGCCGACCTGGGCGGCCTCCTGCCCCAGCAGCGACGCCCACAGTCCCAGCTCGCCCTGCCGGGTCAGCGCGACGGCCTCCATGTCGATCCGGCGCACCATCACCAGATCGCGGTAGAGGCCGCGGACCTCTTCGGGGGTCAGGTCGAGGGGATAGTCGGGGTGCTCCACCCGCACGCCCTCGGGCGTGAGCAGCTGGATGAGTTCCGGCGAGGCCTCGGTGAGGCCGGAGGGGTCGCCGGCGGCGCCGGGCGACGGCGCACCGCGCGCGGAGTCGATGGTCACGTCTCACTCCTCGTCCAGGGCCGGCACACGGGGTCACCGCGGTCCGGCCGACGTCAGAGCCCGCTCCCCCGGGGGTCTGGGGGAAGGTCTCAGTGGTCAATCGTGTCAGATCTCACACCGAGGAGCGCAAGCCCTGATTTGCCTGGATCACTACCCGCCCTGGGGGCATAACCATCCAGCCCCGGGGCCGGACGGCCCTCGGGCCCCGCCAGTCACACCAGGCACACAGATCACGAGGAGGGCCGCGACGATGGACACCGACGAGCCCCGCTTCGACGTTCCCGGCATGCTGATCAACGGCGAGTGGATCCCCACCGGCGAGAACGGCCGGTCGGAGGTGCGCGCCCCCTACGACGGCTCCCTGGTCGCGCAGGTGCCCGCGGCGGGCCCGCGGGACGTGGACCACGCCGTGCGGGCCGCCGCCGACGCGCTGCGCCGCGACGACTTCCCCCGGGCGGACCGGGTGCGGGTGCTGGAGCAGACCGCCGCCGCGCTGAACGACCGCCGGGACCACTTCGCCAGGGCGATCGCGCTGGAGGCCGCCAAGCCGCTCAAGACGGCGCGGGTGGAGGCGGCCCGCGCGGTGGAGACGTTCGCGTTCGCGGCGGCGGAGGCGCGCAGGTTCACCGGCGAGGTGGTCGCGATGGACGCCACCCCGCCGGGGGCCGGCAAGACGGGCTTCACGCTGCGGGTGCCGGTGGGGGTGGTGGCGGCGATCTCGCCGTTCAACTTCCCGCTCAACCTGGTGGCGCACAAGGTCGCCCCGGCGATCGCGGCGGGCTGCCCGGTGGTGCTCAAGCCCGCCTCGCAGACCCCGGTGTCGGCGATCCTGCTGGCGGAGCTGCTGGACGGGCTGGGCGTGCCGTCCGGGTGGATCAACGTGGTCACCGGCGGCGGGGGCACCGTGGGCGACGCGCTGGCCACGCACGACGACGTGGCCTACGTCACGTTCACCGGGTCGGCCGAGGTCGGCTGGGGGATGGCGGCCAAGGCGGCGCGCAAGAAGGTCAGGCTGGAGCTGGGCTCCAACTCGCCGCTCATCGTGGACTCCCCGTCGGACTGGCGGACCGCCGCGTCGAAGGCTGCGGTGGCGGGGTTCGCGCACGCGGGCCAGTCGTGCATCTCGACGCAGCGGATCTACCTGCATCACGACATCGCCGACGACTTCCTCGAGGAGATGCTGCCGCGGGTGGAGGACCTGCGGCTGGGCGACCCGCTGGACGAGCACACCGACGTGTCGTGCCTGATCACGCGGGACGACACCGCCCGCGTGAAGGAGTGGGTGCAGGAGGCGGTCACGGCCGGGGCCAAGCTCCTCACCGGCGGCGAGGCCGCGCAGAACGGCGTCTTCCGGCCGACCGTCCTGGAGGGGCCGCCGCCGAACACGCGGGTGCAGTGCGAGGAGGTGTTCGGCCCGGTCGTGACCGTCACCCGGTACGACGAGTTCGACGAGGCCCTGCACCTGGCCGACGACTCCCGGTACGGGCTGCAGGCGGGCGTGTTCACCTCCGACCTGGGCAAGGCGCTCAAGGCCGCCAGGTCCCTGCACTTCGGGGGCGTGCTCATCAACGAGGTGCCGACCGTCCGCGCCGACCAGCAGCCGTACGGCGGGGTGCGCGACTCCGGCAACACCCGTGAGGGGCCCGCGTACGCGATCCAGGAGATGACCGAGCCCCGCCTGATCACCCTCCAGCCCTGACCCGCAGGGGGTACGGCGCCGTGCCCCCCGCGCGGCGGCCTCCGGCCCCGGACGGCCGTCCTCCCGTTCGGGGCGGCGTGACGCACGGCCCGTGCGACCGGAGCACCCCGGCGGGTTCAGTTGGAGGCGTAGGCGGAGTTGTCGGCGAACAGGGCGATGAGGTCCTGGACGTCGTGGTTGGCCTCGGTGGGGTGCCGGAAGGGCAGGTCGGCGTTGACCGTGTAGGTGTTGCGCCGCCCCACGCGGGTGCGGGTGAGGTAGCCCGCCTCCTCCAGGTCGTTGATGATCAGCTGGGCCGCCCGTTCGGTGATCCCGATCTGGTCGGCCACGTCGCGCATCCGGATGGTGGGGGACCGCGCGATGCAGATCAGCACCCGTGCGTGGTTGGTCAGGAAGGTCCACGACTTGTGGCCGCGCGCAGTCTCCATTCATTCACCTCACCGCTACACCGCCCTGGCCGGTCCCGGTCGCGGGCCCGTCGCGGCCGGGGTGGGGACCAGTGGCACGGCATCATCATACGACAAGAGATTGCCGAATAGCTTTTCGCGTAACACCTTTGGTCCATCCCCTCCCGCAGACCCGTTCCCGACGACAAAGGGTGTGCAGCCTGTGTTCGTGAAGCCGACCGCACCACAGCAGCCCCTTCTGTCGGACGCCGGCCTGCCGGCCGCCGCCGCGCCCGGCGGGCTGACGCTCGAGTCCTTCCGGAAGGGACCGTTCACCGTGGTGAAGATGGCCGGGCGGCTCCATGCGGGCGCCGCCGTCACCGCGGAGGCGGAGATCCTGTCCACGATCGTGATGGCCCCGCGGCCGCTGCGCCTGGTCCTGGACCTGACCGAGGTCACGTCCGTCGACTTCCACGGCAAGAGCCTGCTGACCAAGACCCGCTTCACCGTGCAGGCCGGCCGCGGCACCCTGCTCGTCGTCGCCCCCGACGACAGCCCCGTCCACAGGATCCCCCACCTGGACGTGGTCAGCACCCCGGTGCACCTGGGCTAGCCGCCGGTGAAGTAGCTGTCGTGCCGGACGAGGAACTCGGCGCGCTCCTCGTCGGTCATGGTCGCCAGCTCCGCGGCGCCCTCGAAGTAGCCCTCGCGGGGCGCGCCGGGTGTGAACAGCATCAGGAACGACACCGCCTCCTCCTCCGAGGCGTTGTGGAACGCGTGCAGTCCGCCGGCGGGAACGTGCATGAAGTCCCCTTCACCGGCGTCCACCCAGCGTTCCCCGTCGTAGATGCGCAGGGTCCCCGACAGGATGAAGAAGCCCTCCGAGATGGTCCGGTGGAAGTGGGTGGCGACCCCGAACGGCCCCGGGCCGGCGTCGACCCGGTAGAGCCCGTACTCCCCCCGGGTCGTCCGTGTGGTCGCCAGGTAGCGGAACGTCCCGACGGGGCTCTTCAGCTCCGGGGGCTGCGCCGCGGGCCGGTACAGGGCGCTGACCTCACCGGTGTCGCCGAAGTAGCGGGGTTCGGGATAAGACATCTGCGGCTCCTCAGTCTTCGATGGACAGGCTCTGCAGGGCGGTGAGCTTGTCGGGGTTGCGGACGACGTCCAGCGCGGTGATCCGCCCGGCGTCGACGGTGAACGCCACCACCGACAGCACTCCCTCCGCGTCCCGCAGCACCAGCCCCGGAGCGCCGTTGACCTCGACGATCCGGACCAGGCCGGGCGGGCGGGGGGTGACGGCGAGCAGCCGCCGGGCCACGTTCCGCGCACCGTGCTCGGCCCGCGGCAGCGCGCTGACCTTGCCGCCGCCGTCGCCGCGCCACACCACGTCCGGGTCGAGCAGCGTGACCAGCCGCTCCAGGTCCCCCTCGCCGCAGGCGGCGGCGAACGCGGCGACCAGCTCCCGCTGCTCGGCATGGGTCGGCGGGAACCGCGGCCGCCCCTCGGCCACATGCCGGCGCGCCCGCGAGGCCAGTTGCCGGACCGCCGCCGGGCTGCGCCCCACCACCTCCGCGACCTCGGTGAACGTCAGGCCGAACACGTCGTGCAGCAGGAACGCGGTCCGTTCCGCCGGGGTGAGCTGCTCCAGCACGACCAGCAGCGCCATGGTGACCGACTCGTCCAGCGTGACCCGCTCGGCCGGATCCCCGGTCCCCGGCTCCGCCACCAGCGGCTCGGGCAGCCAGGTCCCCACGTACCGTTCGCGCCGCACCCGGGCGCTGTCGAGCGCGTCCAGCGCCAGCCGCGCCACCGTCCGGGTCAGCCATCCCCGCAGGTCGCGGATCTCACCGGGGTCCTCCAGGCCGCGCAGCCGCAGCCACGCCTCCTGCACGCAGTCCTCGGCCTCGGCCAGCGACCCGGTGATCCCGTAGGCGACCCGCAGCAGGTGCCCCCGTTCGGCCTCGAACGCCTGCGCCAGCCGTTCCTCATGCTCGCTCACACCCTAGGGACGACGCAGGTCCCGGATATGTGACAGCGGTTCCCCCTGCGGTAGCGGGCGGGTGTTCGGCCCGGTGGGCGATGCGCGTCCGGCGGGCCGCCGCAGAGGGTTGCGGCATGACGCACAAGACACTCCGGCTGGCGGTTCCGATGGCGGTGGCCTGCGGGGCCGCCTTGGCCGTGACGCCGATCGCCACGGCACAGCAGCAGGACGACGCCGGACTGCGGGGGCGGCTCGTCGCCGTGGAGCACCAGCGGACGCTGACCGCCGAACAGGCCAGGCGGTGGCTGGCCGACGACACCTTCGACGGGTCGGCGGTGAAGTACGGCGTGGACACCTATCAGCTCGTCTACCGCACGGTGGACGCCCGGCGGCGGCCGACCGTCGCCTCAGGGCTGCTGGTCCTGCCGCGCAACGGGGAACGCAGGCTGCGGACGGTGTCGTACGCCCACGGCACCATGAGCCACCGGATGGACGCCCCGTCGGTCAGCACGGAGGCGTGGGCGCAGGGGCCGGCGGTCATCCACGCGGGTGCGGGCTTCGCGGCCGTGTCCCCCGACTACCTGGGGCTGGGGCTCGGGCCGGGGATCCACCCGTGGAAGCACGTGCCGTCGGAGACCACGGCCTCGGTGGACATGCTGCGCGCCGCGCGGGAGTTCACCGCGGGCAAGGGCCTCACCCTGGCACGGGACGTGCTGGTCACCGGCTTCTCCCAGGGGGCGTCGGCGGCCCTGGGGCTGGCGCGGGCGTTGCAGGAGGGCACCGACCCGTACTTCCGGGTCCGTGCGGTGGCGCCGATCGCCGGGGCCTACGACTTCCGTGGCGCCGAACTCCCGGCCCTGCTGGAGGGGCGCGTGGAGCCCAAGTCGGCCGTCGCCTACACCGCCTACCTGCTGACGTCGTGGAACCGCCTGTACGGCCTGTACGGGGCCCCGTCCGAGGTCTTCCGCGCCCCCTACGCCGACAGGGTCGAACGCTACTTCGACGGCACGACCCCCGGACAGGAGATGCTCCAGGGCCTTCCGGACAGCGTCGACCGGCTCCTCACCGAACGCGGCCTCGCCCTGCTCCGCACCCCCACCGGCACGTTCTCCCACGCCCTCGACGTGGACGCCGAAGCCTGCAAGACCTGGACTCCGCGCATCCCCGTACGCCTCTACCGGATCAGCGACGACGAGCAGGCCGTCACCGCCAACACCGACCACTGCCACGCCTGGCTCCGCGCCCGCAGCGTGCACGCCCCCATCGTCGATGTCGGCGAACGCACCTACTACGGCTCCCGCCACCTGGGCGCCAACGTGGCGGGCACCGCGCAGATCGTCCGCTGGTTCGGCACCCTGAGGTGAGCACGCGAACGGGGCGGGCCGCGATCACGCGGCCCGCCCCGCCGCAGGTCGTCAGCCGAGCGCCGCCAGGAGCCGCGCCCTCAGCTCGGGGCCGTTGGCGGCCCTGACCGTCAGGCTGCGGCCCTGGACGGCGATCCACACTCCGCCCCGGATGTCGGCGACGAAGCCGACAAGGGGGAACTCTGCGCGGAGCCTCCTGAGGTACTCCTCCTCGTCCAGCGGGCGCACCCGGCCTTCCTCGGTGCGCGCGTACGCGGGGGCGGCGTCCTCTCGTGGGTGCTCGGTCTCGAGCGACAGAGCAACGCCCGTGTCTTCCGGCGCAAGAGTGTCGGTACGCATACCGCCCCAATCCCCCTTATCGGCCGTTTCACTCACGGCGGGCGCCGTGGGTGATCTCTCATCGTCGGCGGCGGGATCAGCAGTTGCCCGAGGTCGGCCGGCCCGCGAAACGGTCCGCCAGGAAGGACGTGGCCTGCGGCAGGTAGGCCACCATGCCCGTCACGTGGGTGCCGATGGGGTCGGGCCGCCAGGTGAGGTTGGCGCCCAGCCGGCACCAGTCCTGACGCAGGGTCGCCGCCTGGCCGTAGGGGATGATGTTGTCGATCCGGCCCTGGTACTGCAGCACCGGGACGTCGGGCCGGACGGAGCCGAGCCTGTGCTCGTTCAGCCGGTTCCGCCAGACCTCGGTCTCCAGCGGGTTGGTCGTCACGTAGTCGGCGATGTCGTCGAACGCGGTGTCGATCAGGGTGGTGACGCCGTCGATGCTGGTCAGGCACACGTCCTGGGCCTTCTGCAGGAGCTGGCGGCCCCGGTCGTTGAGGTAGCCCTCCAGGTTCAGCTCCGGATAGGCGGCGTCGAACCCGACGGCGGCCATGAACGCGAACGCCAGCGCCATGTTGCCGTCCAGGTGGTCGGCGACCGCGATCAGGTCGGCGGGGACACCGCCGGCCGCCACGCCCTTGAGGTTGAGCTCGGGGGCGTAGGAGCCGGCGAGCTGCGCGGCCCAGCCGACGGAGGTGCCGCCCTGGGAGTAGCCCATCAGGCCCACCGGGGTCCGCGCGTTCAGGCCGGTGCCCTCCAGCTTCAGCGCGGCGCGGGCCATGTCGAGGACGGCGCGGCCCTGGACCTTGCCGACCTCGTAGGTGTGCATGCCGGGGGTGCCGAGGCCCTGCATGTCGGTGATGGCGACCGCCCAGCCCTGGCTGAGCGCGCTGGTGATGAACAGGCCCTCGTAGTCGGTGCCCTGGCTCATGGTGTACGAGGGGGCGCAGTCGTCGCCGAGGCCGCGGGTGCCCACGCCGTAGGACACCAGCGGACGGTCGCCCCCGCCGGTCCACGCCTTGGTCGGAACGAGCACGGTGCCGGTCACCGCGATCGGCTCACCGGTGCCCGACTGCGTCTGGTACATCACCTGCCAGGACTTGACGCCCGGGTACGGGGTCTTGATGATCGGCGCGAGGGTGAAGACCGACGACCGCGAACGGATGACGTCGCCGGGCCGCCCGTTCAGCGACGAGGGAGGCGTGTAGAAGGAGTCCTCCCCGGGGGTGGACGCGACCGCGGCCTGGGCCGGGGCGACGGCCACGGACGCCGCCGCCAGGACCGCGCTCATACAGGTGACCAGGACCGCGCGCGCCCCTCTCCGGGCACGTGATCGGGAACCGCCGGTGTGTCGACCGCTCGCCATGGGGTACGCCCTTTCGTTTCCTCTGGTGCCATGGCCTGGAAGCCACCAGCGACGGTAAGGAAACGTTTACGGACGTGCTACGGACGAGTGTGAGCGTTTGCACACCCGACTTATTGGATCGAGTTACAAAAACTCTGCGGTCAAGAGGGGATCAGCGGTCCTCCGTTCGCGGCCCCGTATAGCGCAGGGTCCGGGCGATCAGCTCCTTGGCCACCGCGACCTCCGCGGCGCGGTCCCGGTCCGGCTCGGCGTACCCGCGGGTGTGGAAGCCGTCGGTGATGACCACGACCCAGCGGGCGGCGACGTCCGGCGGGAGCCCGGGGTCGGCCAGTCCCTGGTCCCGCATCCGTTCGATGATGGCGGCGATCCCCCGGAACAGCCGCTGGTCGGCCTCGGCGACCAGCCGGGCCAGCTCGGGGTCGCGGTGCGCCTGCGCCAGGATCTCCACGATCAGCCCCGGCATCAGCGGGTGGGCGGCCTCGGCGGCGATCCGGTCCACCACCCGCATCAGCGCCGCCCACGGGTCCGGGTCGGCCAGCGCGGACTCCAGCGCCGCGTCCCACTCGTCCCGGTCCAGCTCGAACATCCCGTAGAAGATCGCCTGCTTGGACGGGAAGTAGTGGAACAGGTTGCCGGAGCTCATCCCGGCGGCCCGGCAGATCTCCGCGGTGGTCGTCTTGGCCAGCCCCTTGGTCGCGAACAGCACCACGGCGGCCTCGATGATCTGCCGCCGCCGCTGCCGGTGCCTTTCTGGGTCAACGGTGCGCATCGGGTGGGTCGTCGCCTCCTGTACGGCCGATGGTCCCCCCATCCTGGCCGCTCATCACCGGCGCCCGCACCAACTCGCCCTCCGCCTCGCCGCCCCGGCCCGGCCCGGAACCTCGCCCGGCCACGGCGTTCCGGTCCGCATCGTCATCCCGCTTCGCCTTGCGGCCCGGTCCGCCCCGGCGTCCCGTCCGGCCTCGGTGTCCCGCCCGCGCCGTCTCCTGACCTCCTCGACCGCGACCCCGATCGCGATGAGGATCGGGACCCAGTACTTGGCGGTCGCCAGGACGGCTCGCATCCAGCCGGGCAGCGCGACGTCCGGCAGGTCGGGCAGCGGGATGTCCGGCCAGGGGATCGACGGCAGGTTCACCTCGGGCAACGGAACGTCGGGCGCGTCGATGTCCGGCAGCCGCTCCAGGATCCACCCGATGATCCGGCCGAGCAGCATGTCGAAGAGCATCGCGACGCCCAGCAGTCCGCCGACGACCTTGGCCGTCGCCAGCACCACGTGCCGCGAGGCCCACAGCTTCGGATGCCCCCGCTCGAACGCCAGCAGCCGCCCCGCGAACGTCCCCGGCGGCGGCTCGAACCGGTGCCGCTCCGCCGCCGCGAACCCCACCAGCTTGGCCAGCCCCTCCGGCAGCTCGTCCAGCACCTCCGCAGGCACGCCGCCCCGCCGATCGCCGCCTTCCGCTCTCCGGCCGCGCTCACCACGCTCGCCGTCGCCGTCCTCGGCGCTCCCGGCGCTCCCGGCGCTCCCGGTGTCCCCGGGAACGGCCCTGGGCACGAGGAGGAACGCCTGGGCGAGCCTGCCCGGGGCGACGGCGACGGCCAGGACCGTCGGCGGCTTGGGCGCGTCCTCGCCCTCGGCCGGCCCGGTGCGTTCCGGCCGTGGCAGCGGCAGCATCACGCGGCCGATGCCGCCGCCCTCGGCGATCTCCCGGCCGTCGCGGTAGAGGGTCACCACGGTGCGCACCCCCGCCCGCCGGGCGGCCAGTTCGAGAACTTCCCCGTTCCAGTTGAGCCGGTGACGGTCCGGCCCGCTCCCCGTGTCCATGCGCTCATTATTAGACCGAGCACTCGGTTTATACAACACCGCGCACCGGGCCGGAAATGTCCGCCCAGGTCGGGCGGGGGTGAGGGAAGGGAGGGGTGGCCGTCCGGTCAGCGGCGGGCGTCGGGCTGGATGCGGAGGGCGGTGATGACCGTGGCCAGCATCTCGTAGTGGGCGGCCAGCATGCAGAACTCGACGCACTCCGGCTCGGTCAGGTGGCGGCGCAGGTCCGCCCAGGCGGCGTCGTCGAGGTCCCGGTCGTGGTGCAGGCGGTCGACGGCGGCCAGCAGAGCGCGCCGGCGGGGCGTCCAGCCCTCCGCGCCGGGACCGAGGCGGACCCGATCGATGTCGGCGGGGCCGAGACCGGCGCGGCGGGCCAAGCGTACGTGGTGGTCCCACTCGTAGGTAGCGGGAGTCCCGCAGGTGCGCGACGCGCAGGATGACCAGCTCACCGTCCCGGCGCGGCAGCCCGCCGCCCGGCCAGCGAAGGCATGCGCCGCGTCACCATGGCCCGGGACGCCAACACGCCGATCAGTCGCGCGACAGCGCCCGCGTCGCGCCCGCCGCGACGGTCAGGCCCAGGATCAGGCCCGCGACGACGATGAAGTTGGCGATCCACTGGTAGACGCCCTGCGGGCTGAAGTACGGCTCCTGGCCCAGCGTCCCGATCGGCAGCAGCAGGTCCAGCGTGTAGAAGAACGCGTTGAACGAGGGCTTCTGCTCGGCCTCCAGCTGCGGCGGCCGGTGCAGGGAGAACACGACGGTCCCGAACGCCAGCAGCCCGGCCAGCCAGCTCGCCGCACGGAACGGCCGGTACCCGTACCCGACCAGGACGTCCTGCGCCCAGCCCACCATCTTGCGCGGCGGGCTCTGCGTCTTGCGCCGGTCCCGGGCCTTGGCCAGCAGCACGGTACGGCCCTCGGCGTCCAGCCCCAGCGAACGGTAGGTCTGCGCCAGCCGCTCGTAGGGCTGGGGCTGGTAGCCGTCGGTGTCCCGGCGGATCCAGCCCAGCCGTTCCTTGGCGCTCAGCGGCGGGTCCAGGGTCTCGTAGGACAGCCCGTCGAGCTGGTAGCGGGTGGCCCAGGTCGCCGGATCGTCGTGCAGGACGTTGATCCTGGCGAACGACAGGTCGCAGATGCCGTTGATCCGCTCGGCGGGCCGGAGCATGACCTCCTCGGCCTGCAGCCGCTGCAGGCTCAGCGCCACCCCCTGCTCGTTGGCCAGCTTGGCGCCGCGCAGGCTGAGCTGCCCGGTGATGCGGGCACCGGCGAAGCTCACCGCGCCCTCGGCGGTGAACCCGTCCGAGCAGTACACGTCGGTCTCCACCGCCAGGTCGTCGGCGTTCAGCGCGGTCCGCCCCGGATGCGACAGCTTCGCGCCGACCAGCGACAGGTAGCCGCCGACCTTGGCGCCGCGCAGCCGCACCTCGCCGGTGGCGGCGAACCCGCCGTCGCAGAACACGTTGGCCGCCACGTCCAGCCGACTGGCGTACAGCGCCGCGCCGGCCGGGTTGTGCAGCGTGGCCTGCCGGAAGATCAGCTGCCCGCCCACGGTCGCGCCGGGCAGCCGCACCTCGCCGTGCGCGGTGAAGCCCTTGTCGCAGTACACGTTGGCGTCCACGGTGAGCCGGTCGGCCAGCAGCGCGTCGCCCTGCGGGTTGATCAGGTGCACGCCGGACATGTTGAGGATGCCGCTGATGTGCGCGCCGTCCAGCCACAGCCCGCCGGTGATGCCGCTGCCCTCCAGCCACAGGTGGCCGTCGATCCGGGCGCCGGACGCCACCAGGCCGGGGATCTGGCAGCCCATCAGGTGGACGCTGTTCATGCTGGCCCAGTAAAGGTGCGGGGCCTCGTCGAAATAGCAGCCGTTCAGCGCCAGCGGCACCGTCACCTCGGCGTGCCCGAGATTCAGCGCCCCGATGATGCGCGCCCCCGACAGCCGTATCGCGGCGATCTGGCCGGGGGCGGACTCGATCTGGCCGACCAGCAGGGCCAGCAGCACCTCGGCGCGGATCATCCGTTCCGGCCCCCACCGGTCCCCGTGGGCCGGGCTGTCCAGCGTCGGGTCGCCGGTGCCCAGATCGACGGACTCGCCTGCCGCGAACGCCTCCCACAGGGCGCGTTCGGGCGGAGTGAGGTCCTCGACGTTCATCGGCGACTCCAAAGACAGGGGTTCACGGCCGAATGTATAGCGCTCCGCACCGACATGCGGGGGCGCGGCGGGGCGGCCGTGGCGGGGCGCGCGCGGACGGCCCTGACCTGTGCCGTACGCTTGGGCCGCGGTACGGACAGCACGTCATCAGTTAAGGGGGCGGCCGTGGCACGCGTCGTGGTCGACGTCATGCTCAAGCCGGAGATCCTGGATCCGCAGGGACAGGCCATCGCCCGCAAACTGCCGCAGATGGGTTTCACCGGCGTCACGGGCGTGCGCCAGGGCAAGCGTTTCGAACTGGAACTCGACGGCCCCGCCGACGAGGCCGCCCTGGAGAAGGTGCACAAGATCGCCGAAACCCTGCTGGCGAACCCGGTCATCGAGAACTTCGAAGTGCGCGTGCTGGGCGAGTGAACGACGCGTCCCGGCCCGCGATGGCGAATTCGTATATGACTCACCGGTTTCCCCGCAGCCGACGCCGACAGTTCACCGAAAGTCCTGTGGGTGCGGCGGTTACAGGCTTCCGGGCGGGGGAAGTTCTTCCCACGTCGAAGATTTCGCAGCCAAGAGGTGGCCGGTGAACATGAGGTTCTCGCTCGCGCTGCCGCGCGAGTCGCTGAGCGTCCGGGTGCTGCGCCGGGTGCTCGGCGACGCACTGCGCGGCCTGGGCGTGGCCGAGGACTGCATCGGGGACATCCTGGTCGCCGCCTCCGAGGCCTGCACCAACGTGATCCAGCACTCCCGGACCCCGCTGGACTACGAGGTCTGGGCCCGGGTCGAGGACGGGATGTGCGTGCTCACCGTGGCCGACCACGGACGCGGGCTGAGCGGCGAGCCCCCGGAGGCCGGGGAGCAGGCCGAGTCCGGCCGGGGCATCAAGATCATGCGGGCGCTGGTGGACGACGTGACGTTCGACACCCACCCCGGCCAGGGCACCACCGTCCGCCTCAGCAAGCGCCTGACCTGGAAGGACGAGGCCCTGATGCGGCGCCTGGCGGGCGACCTCGTGCACAGCGCCAGGTAGATTGGAGCCCTGCGGGGGGGCATGACATGCCGGTGGCCGCCGGTGCCCGTACCGCACCCGCTACTCGGCTCCGGAGGATCCGCAACCATGAACGCTGCCCGGGTGGGGGTCATCACCTTCCCTGGTTCCCTCGACGATCGCGACGCCGCCCGCGCCGTCCGGCTGGCGGGCGCCGAGCCCGTGTCGCTCTGGCACGCCGACCACGACCTGCGGGGCGTGGACGCGGTGATCCTGCCCGGCGGGTTCTCCTACGGCGACTACCTGCGGGCCGGGGCGCTGTCCCGGTTCGCGCCGCTGATGGACGAGCTGATCCCGGCCGCCCGCGCCGGGCTGCCGGTGCTGGGCATTTGCAACGGCTTCCAGGTGCTGTGCGAGGCGCACCTGCTGCCGGGCGCGCTGCTGCCCAACGCCGGCCTGCACTTCGTGTGCCGTGACCAGCGGCTGCGCATCGACAACGCCGGCACCGCCTGGACCTCCGAGTACTCCGAGGGCCAGGAGATCGTCATCCCCGTCAAGAACCGCGACGGCCGCTACGTCGCCGATGAGGAGACCCTGGCGGAACTGGAGTCCAGTGGCCGCGTCGTCGCCCGCTACCTGGACCTGAACCCCAACGGCTCGCTCAACGACATCGCCGGGATCTGCAACGAGGCCGGCAACGTGGTCGGCCTCATGCCGCATCCCGAGCACGCCGTGGAGTCCCTGACCGGCCCGTCCACCGATGGGCTCGGCTTCTTCACCTCGATCGTCAAGGCCGGGCTGGGCCAGGTGGGCGTCGGCTGACCGCGCCGCCCGCTCCACCCACCCCACGGCCCGAGGCGAACGGAGAGAACCCATGACCGAGCACACCCCCGACACCGGCGGAGTGTCGGACGATCCGTCCGACGGCCCCACCGCGGAGTGGTTCGCGGAACTGGCCGCCGACGATCCCGAGCACGACCCGTTCGCCCGTCCGGCGGACCCCGCACCGCCCGAGCCCCCGGCCGCGGACGCCCCCGGGGAGCCCACCGGCGCCGACGAGCACCCGCCGGTCGTCCCCCCGGTCATCACCGGCTCCGACGCCCCCTCGGAGGCCGCCCCGCACGGCGCCCCCGCCGAGCCCGACAGCGGACCCGGCACGGAACCCCAGCCGCCCATCGGCGGGGAACCCTTCGCGACTCCGGACGCCCCGGCACCGCACGGCGGACCCGCCACCGAGCCCCAGCCGCCCATCGCCGGACAGCCCCACGGCCTTCCCGCCGAGCCCGACAACGGGCCTAGCACCGGACCGCAGCCGCCCGTCGCCGGGGAGCCCTTCGCCGCACCGGGCGAGCCCGTGCCGCACGGCGGCCCCGCCTACGGCGCTCCCGCCGAGCCCGACAACGGGCCTAGCACCGGACCGCAGCCGCCTGTCGGTGGAGAGCCCTTCGCCGCACCGGGCGAGCCCGTGCCGCACGGCGGCCCCGCCTACGGCGTCCCCGCCGAGCCCGACAACGGGCCTGGCACGGGGCCGCAGCCGCCTGTGGGCGAGGAGCACTTTGCCGGGCCTGGCACCGGGCCGCAGCCCGTCGTGCCCGCTGAAGGCGAAAGCACCGGGCCGCAGCCCGCGGTCGGGGAGGAGCAGCCGGGTTCCGATGTGACCGGGACCGGGCCGCAGCCCACGGTGGAGGTGCATCCGGATCTGGCGGCGCTCGTCGCGCTCGGGCGGCCCGACGCGCAGGACGAGGACGGCACGCCTCCGGCGGGGACGCCCGTTCCGGGCGTGGACGAGGAGCCCGAGGTCCGGGAGGACGGGTCGTTCGCCGGGGCGCCGGTGGCGCACCACTCGCATGACGCGGAGGGCGAGCGCGCGCCCGGCGTGGTGGTCGAGTCGATGCCGGTGGACTCGGTGGCCGTGGCGGAGCGGACGCCCGACCAGCGGCAGCCGTACGTCGAGCTGGGCATGAACGACGAGGAGTACCGGCGGGTCCGGCAGATCCTCGGGCGGCGGCCGACCTCGGCGGAGCTGGCGATCTACTCGGTGATGTGGAGCGAGCACTGCTCGTACAAGAGCAGCAAGGTCCACCTGCGGCAGTTCGGGGAGAAGGCCCCCAAGACCGACGCGCTGCTGGTCGGCATGGGCGAGAACGCCGGCGTGGTCGACGTGGGGCGCCGCCTGGCGGTGACGTTCAAGGTCGAGTCGCACAACCACCCGTCGTACGTGGAGCCCTACCAGGGCGCGGCGACCGGGGTGGGCGGCATCGTCCGCGACATCCTGTCGATGGGGGCGCGGCCGATCGCGGTGATGGACTCGCTGCGGTTCGGCCCCGCCGAGGCCCCCGACACCCAGCGGGTGCTGCCCGGCGTGGTGGCCGGGATCAGCGGCTACGGCAACTCCCTCGGCCTGCCCAACATCGGCGGGGAGACCGTCTTCGACCCCTGCTACGAGAAGAACCCGCTGGTCAACGCGCTGTGCATCGGGGTGATGCGGCACGAGGACATCAAGCGGGCCACCGCGCCCGGCCCGGGCAACAAGGTGATCCTGTTCGGCGCCACCACCGGCCCGGACGGGATCGGCGGGGCCTCGGTGCTGGCGTCGGCGACGTTCGACGAGGAGTCGCAGGCCAAGCGGCCCAGCGTGCAGGTCGGCGACCCGTTCATGGAGAAGCTGCTCATCGAGTGCTGCATGGAGCTGTACCGCGAGGACCTCGTGGTCGGCATCCAGGACCTCGGGGCGGCGGGCGTGTCCTGCGCGACGACGGAGCTGGCGGCGGCCGGCACCGGCGGGATGCACGTGGTGCTGGACGCGGTGCCGCTGCGCGACGAGACGCTGCGGCCCGAAGAGATCCTGATGAGCGAGTCGCAGGAACGCATGATGGCCGTGGTGGAGCCCGCCAAGGTCGACCGGTTCCTGGAGATCTGCGCGAAGTGGGAGATCCCGGCGACGGTGATCGGCGAGGTCACCGACACCGGGCGGCTGGTGATGACCTGGCGCGGCGAGGTGATCGTCGACATCCCGCCGGGCACCGCCGCCGACGAGGGCCCCGTCTACGAGCGGCCGTACGAGCCGCCCGCGGACCTGGCCGCGCTGCAGGCCGACACCCCCGGCCGGCTGGCCCGCCCCGCCAACGCCGACGACCTGCGCAACACGGTGCTGTGGCTGGCGGCGTCCCCCAACCTGTCCAGCAAGACGTGGGTGACCTCGCAGTACGACCGGTACGTGCTGGGCAACACGGTGCTGGCGATGCCGGAGGACGCCGGGGTGCTGCGGCTGGACGACGAGACCGGCCTGGGCGTGGCGCTGTCGCTGGACGGCAACGGCCGCTACACCCGCCTGGACCCGTACTCCGGCGCCCAGCTCGCCCTGTCGGAGGCGTACCGGAACGTGGCCGCGACCGGCGCCCGCCCGCTGGCGGTCACCAACTGCCTCAACTTCGGGTCCCCGGAGGACCCGGGGGTGATGTGGCAGTTCGCGCAGGCCACCAAGGGTCTGGCGGACGCCTGCCAGGCGCTGGGCGTGCCGGTCACCGGCGGCAACGTCAGCTTCTACAACCAGACCGACGACAAGCCGATCAACCCGACCCCCGTGGTGGGCGTGCTGGGCGTGCACGACGACGTCCGGCGCCGGGTGAGCATGGCGTTCCCGGCCGAGGGCCACATGCTGGTGCTGCTCGGCGAGACCCGGGAGGAGTTCGGCGGGTCGGAGTGGGCGCACGTGGTGTACGGGCACCTGGGCGGGCTGCCGCCGCTGGTGGACCTGCCCGCCGAGCGGGCGCTGGCCGCGGTGATGGTGACCGCCGCCCACGAGGGCCTGCTGTCGGGTGCGCACGACCTGTCCGACGGCGGCCTGTCGCAGGCGCTGGTGGAGTCCTGCCTGCGCGGCGGGCTCGGCGTGCGGGTGACCCTGCCGGGCGACCCGTTCGTCGCGCTGTTCAGCGAGTCGGTGGCGCGCGCGGTGGTCGCGGTGCGGCCGGGCTCGGAGGCCCGTCTCGGCCAGCTCTGCGAGGCCGCCGGGGTCCCGGCCACCCAGCTCGGCGTGGTCGGCGGCGACTCGTTCACCGTCGAGGGCCTGTTCTCCATCCCGCTGCACGAGCTGCGCGAGGCGCACGAGCGGCTGCTGCCCAGCTACGCCTGACGAACACGCCGGACGGCCCCGCGAGGCGATCCTCGCGGGGCCGTTCCGTGTTCGGGCGATCCTCCCGCCGCGGTCAGTCGGCCCGCCAGATCTTGCCCTGCAGGTCGGCGCCCCGGATGACCTGGACGCGCCAGGGCTCCAGGCGCAGGACGTGCAGTTCGGGATCGGAGGGGCCGCCGCGCCAGAAACGGCCGGGGTCGTAGCCTGCCCCCGGCGGGCTGGTCCTGACGTACAGGTTCCACACGTGCCGTTTGGTCTCCAGGTCGTCGACCCATTCGGCGACCGTGTCGACGCTGACGGCGTTCTGCCGGGGCGACCAGTAGGAGAACGCGGCGTGCGGGTTCCCGGCGAGGTGGGCGGCCTTGACCGGGGTCTTGTAGGTGGCCAGCCAGCCCAGCGGCCGCCCGTCCACGATCTCCCAGACCGGGATCAGCACCCGGGCGCGCGGCCTGCCCTTGCCGTCGACGGTCGTCATCGTGGCGTACACGATGTCGCCGATGTAGGTCTCGAACTGCTCGCGGATCTCGTCGAACGAGCGCACCTTCACGGTCATCGGACCACCTCCGGGTCGGGTACGGCCACCGGGGCCACGACCGGCGCGGGCGCCGGGCGGGTACGCAGGCCGAACGCGGTGATGACGGCCGCGAGCACGGCGGCGGCCAGCGGGACGACGAGCGCCGCGCGGATCGCCTCCAGCGCCGTCCCGGAGCCGAGCGCCGCGACGTTGACGGCGGTGACGGCCGACAGTCCCAGCGCGGTGCCGAACTGGATCGCCGTGTAGAGCAGCCCGCTGGCCAGCCCGTGCTCCTCCTCGGGCACGCCCTCCACGGCGGCCATCGTCAGCGGCCCGTACGCCAGCGAGAACGCCAGCCCGAGCACGATCAGGGACGGCAGCATCGCCGCGTACGTCCAGTCGGCACCCACCGGCAGGAACAGCGCGTAGGCGACCGCCGCCAGCACCAGCCCGCCGAACAGCACCCGGACGTTGCCGTACCGGTTGACCAGCCGGGGCGTCAGCGTCGGCGCGAGCACCGTGTCGATGGCGATCACCAGCATCGCCAGGCCGGTCTCCAGCGTGCTCCACCCCCGCACCTCCTGCAGGTACAGGGTGAGCAGGAACTGGAACCCGCCGAACGCCCCGATGAACAGCAGCGCCGCCGCGTTCGTCCGCACCAGCGTCCCCGACCGCAGGATGCCCGGCCGCACCAGGGGGTCGGCGGCGCGCCGTTCGATCAGCACGAACGCCGCCAGCAGCGCCAGCCCGGCGGCCAGCACCGCGGCCGTCAGCCCCGGGCCCCGCGACGGGTGCTCCAGCCGGACCACCCCGTACACCAGCAGCAGCATCGCCCCGGTGATGGCGAACGCGCCGGGCAGGTCGAAGCCGCCCTGCCGTTCCCCGGCGGCGTCGGTGTCCTTCACCAGCGGGATCGCGGCGGCCAGGATCACCGCCGACATGATGACGGGCGCGAAGAACACCCACCGCCAGCCCAGCGAGGCCAGCAGTCCCCCGGCGACCAGCCCCAGCGAGAACCCGCCCGCGGCCGTTCCCGCGTAGACCCCCAGCGCCCGGGTCCGCAGCGGCCCCTCTGGGAACGCGCCGGTGAGCAGCGCCAGCCCGGCCGGCGCCATGAACGCCGCCGCCACCCCGGTGACGAACCGGGCGACCAGCAGCATCCAGCCCTCGGTCGCCAGCCCGCCCAGCCCGGAGAACAGGCAGAAGACCGTCAGCCACAGCAGGAACATCCGCCGCCGCCCCAGCAGGTCGGCGGCCCGGCCGCCGAGCAGCATGAACCCGCCGTAGCCGAGCACGTAGGCGCTGACCAGGCCGCTGAGCATCCCGGTGGACAGCCCCAGGTCGGCCCGGATCGACGGCAGCGCCACGTTCAACATCGCGACGTCGATCCCCTCCAGGAAGATCGCGCCGCACAGCACGAACAGCACGCCCCAGGCCCGCCCGTCCATCCGGGCGTCCGTCGTGGACATCGGCCCACTCCTCTCCGCACACGGAACCGGCCGGTATCGGAACATGGGGCCGGTTCCTTCTTGTAACCGACAGCATCGTCAGTCACCATGAGGAGTCATGGAAGAAGGCACTTCGAAGTCCCCTGGTAACTGCTGTGGTACCGGCCCCGACCAGGAGGCCTTCCAGTGGGACACCCGTGAGGACTGCGAGGTCCGGCAGATCCTCGACCGGATCGCCGACAAGTGGTCGCTGCTGGTGATCGCCCTGCTGGACCGGCGTTCCCTGCGCTTCACCGAGCTGCGCCGCAAGATCGACGGGATCAGCCAGCGGATGCTCACCCGCACCCTCCGCCAGCTCGAACGCGACGGCCTGATCAGCCGCACCGTCCACCCCACCGTCCCGCCCCGGGTCGACTACGAGCTGACGCCCCTCGGCCGCACCCTGCACGCCACCATCCAGGCCCTGGTCACCTGGACCGAGGAGCACCAGAACGAGATCGCCGCCGCCCGCGCCGCCTACGACGCCCGCGAGGCCGCCGAACGGGAGGCCCAGCGCCGCGAGGCCGCCGAACGCGACGCCATCGCCCACCAGGCCCTGGCCGCCCTCCGCTGACCTTCCGCGCCGCGGAACGCGAAACGCCCCGGCCGGGCGAACCCGGCCGGGGCGTCGAAGACCAGCGGCTAGTGCTCAGAACACCGAGATGTGCACGTGGTCGTAGTGGTTCTGGGTGATGGAGCCGCGGTCGGACATGGTCTTCCAGCCGGGGCTGCGCAGGTCGTAGATCCGCTGCTTCCAGATGATGTACTTGATGCCCAGCCGCGAGGCGTTGTTGATGGCGTACTGGGCGACCGCGTCGCCGTGGGCCAGCCGGTCCGACGAGGGCATCCGGCCCGCGGTGCTCTCCATGAAGTCGCAGGCGCGCCCGGACCCGTGGTCCAGGGGGTCGCCGGGGCGGGTGCAGCCGATCATCGGGAAGGGGCCCAGCTCGGCCTCGATCTCGTTCTTGACCTTGATCATCCGGGGGGTCATCCCGCCCGCGCCGACCAGCGGGGACTCCGGCTTGTACTTCTTCAGCAGTTGCTTGACCCGCTCGCGCTGCTTGGAGATCTCCTCGATGTCGTTCTCCAGCTTCTTGATCTTGGCCTCGGCCTCCCTGCGGGCCTGGTCCTGCCGGCCGACCAGAACGGCGATCTCCCGGACCTTGGCGGCCTTCTGCTCGGACAGATGGCGGGCCAGCGAGGCGTTGCTGAGCAGCCGGTTGGGGTCGTCGCTGGCCAGGATCTGCACCGTCATGTCGACGCCGTTGCTCATGTACTGGGTGGCCGCCATCTCGGCCACCACCCGCCGCGCCTCCTCCAGGTCCTTGCCGAGGACCTGGGCCTTCTTCAGCGCGTTGTTGGCGTCGCGCCGGGCGTCGCGCAGCTGCTCGAGGTTGCCCCCGTACTCCTTCTCGAGCTTCTGCATCTCCCTGGTGAGCTGGCGGACCTTGGCCGCGCCCCCCGGCTCCGCGGCCATCGCCCCCGGCGAGGTGGAGGACGTCAGCAGGAACGCCCCGGCCGCCGCGGCGAGCGCCAGGGCCGTGCGCCGGAGTCCGCGCCGCGGCGCACGGGTGCCACGAGTGGAGTCAGGGGTCTCCACGTGCTCTCCTCTCTTGTTCGCCTACCGGGTTAGCTGACGGGTTCGGACCGGGAGGTCGGCCCTGTCGCGGCCGGACGGGCCGTGAGTTCACCCCGGATCTACGTTGGGTCCCCGGTTCCCGCGGCGGGCTGGCACCGCGGGATTAGGCTGCCGGCGTCCCTACGGCATGCCGACGGCCGGACGCCGCGGGCGTTCGGCCGGTGAGCGAACCGTATGACACCGAAGTGCACTTCGCCAAGATTAAACCCCTTGCGCAGCGGCAGTCGCTATGACCTCGATGACCGCTTATCGACCTGTGCTCTCACCTGTGGCCGGGCCATCCTACGTGAGAACGTTCACACCCCGCCCCGCGGCGGTGACGGCCCGTGTCAGCCCTTGGTCAGGTCCGCCCGGTAGCTGAGCGTGGTGCCGGTCCGGGCCCAGGCGTACTCCAGACGGCCGTTCGGCTTGCGGGTCACCACCACGTCCCCGGGGGTGACGGTCTTGCAGGGCGGCTGCGGCCTGAGCGTCATCTCCAGCCGGCTGCCGGTGCCGCGGGTCAGGGTGAGGGTGCACTGGCAGCCGCGCGGGTAGACGGCCCGCGCAACGGTCTCGCCCGCCTGGAAGGTGACCCGGATCTGGAACGACGCCCCCCGCCTGGAGTTGACCGCGGTGCCGCTCCAGGTCCCGGCGAACGCCTCGGGGATGCTGCTGACCGGCCGGTTGTCGGCGGCCTGCTGGGACGTCCCGGAGGCGCCGCCCGCCGGGCTGGAGTCGCGCAGCTGCGGCCACAGCACCAGGGCGATGATCACGATGCCCGCCAGCACCCCGACGGCCAGCGAGATCAGCACGCCGAGCGGCCGGTTGGCGCCCCCGCGACGCGGCGGCGCGGCGCTCGCCGGGGGGACCGGGGGCACCGGAGGGTACGCCGCCGTCGGGTCGGCGGCGGCCGGCTGCTGCCACGGGATCAGCGGCGGCTGCCCCGGCCGGTCGTCCGGACCCGGACCGCCGGGCTCGCCGGACGGGAACACCGGCGCGCCCAGCACGGCGGTCTCCCCCGGCCGGGGCGGCTGGGGCGGCGCGTACGGAGGGTCGGCGACCGTGGGCGGCGCGGGCTCCTCGGCGGCGGGCAGGGGCGGCGGGGCGGGCCGCGGCGGGCGTTCGGCGGCCAGCGACCGGGCCTCGGTGACCAGTGGCTCGGGCACGGTGGCGACGGACGGGCTCTCCTGCCCCAGCAGGCGGTCCAGCAACTGCCGGGCGGTCGGGCGGCGGGCCGGGTCCTTGGCCATCGCCTCCCGCACGATCCCGCGCAGCGGCTCCGGCAGCGGCGAGTAGTCCGGCTCGTCGTACAGGATCCGCTGGATCACCGCCTGCACCGTGTCGTCGCCGAACGGCATCCGCCCCGACGCGGCGAACAGCATCGTCGAGCCCCAGGCGAACACGTCGGCGGCCGGGCCCGCCTCGGTCCCGCTGAGCTGCTCCGGGGCCATGTAGGCGGGCGTGCCCGGCACCCCGCCCGCCAGGGTGAGCCCGCTGAGGTCCATGGCCCGGGCGATGCCGAAGTCGATCACCCGGGGGCCGTCGCTGCCGAGCAGCACGTTGGCGGGCTTGAAGTCGCGGTGCACCACCCCGGCCCGGTGGATGGCGGTCAGCGCGGTGGCCGTCCCGATCGCCAGCCGTTCCAGCGCGCTGGCCCCGCGCGGGCCCTCGGCGGCGACCAGGCCCTGCAGCGAGGGGCCCTCGACGTACTCGCTGACGATGTACGGGCGGTCCCCGGCCACGTCGGCGTCCAGCACCGCCGCGGTGCAGAACGTGGCGATCTGCTTGGCCACCTCCAGCTCGCGGATGAACCGGGAGCGCGCCAGCGGATCGGTGCTCAGGGTGGCGTGCAGGAGCTTGATCGCCACCTGCTCGCCGCCGGGGCCGCGGCCCAGCAGGACCACGCCCTGCCCGCCCTCGCCGAGCCGGCCGACGATCTGGTACTCGCCGAGCCGTTCGGGATCGGTGGGTTCTAGCGGCCGGGCCTGGGGCATCGGCAACCTCCGTGCGTTTCCTGGGCCACGCCGCGCCGCGCGGGCGTGCCCTGTCCGGCTGGCCCAGGGTGCCAGCGACCGTCCCTTTTTACCGCCTGGGCGGTGGTTCGCGGTGCAGAGCCGGGCAGGAGGTACCGGTACGGTCGGTGTCGATGGCCCGTGCACCGCTCACCCTCACCGTGCTGAACGAGCAGCTCGCCGCGCTGGGACGGCCCCCGTACGAGGGGCCCGACGAGCCCGCGGCGCTGCGTCTGGCCGCCCTCGACGCCGTGCTGGCCGCCCTGGACGCCGGGGCCGAGCCGGGGCGTCCCCTGCTGCGGGCGGCCGTCCGCGTCACCCTGGACCGCCTCGCCGAGGCCGCCCCCGGCCGTGCGGTGGAGGTGCGGGTCCCGCCGTTCGCCGCCGTCCAGTGCATGGAGGGGCCGCGGCACACCCGCGGGACGCCGCCGAACGTCGTGGAGATGGACGCCGTGACCTGGCTCGAGCTGGCGACCGGCCGCGTCACCTGGGACGAGGCGGTGCACGCCCGCCGGATCACCGCCGGCGGCCCCCGCGCCGACCTGTCCGCGCTCGTCCCACTGAAGTGACCCGCGTCAGGGCGTCGTGCCGGGGGTCGCGCCCGTCCGGGCGAACGGGAACTCGCGCTCGATGCAGCGCTCCCGGTCCGCGTCGGTCGGGTAGCGGTCCGGGTCGGCGCACTCGGCGGCCTGGCTGAGCAGCCAGAACAGCCCCGCCGCGCCCACCACCAGGGTCACCAGGCAGGAGACGATCCCGGCGGCCGCGGTCCCCCGGCCGGTGTGCCGGGACGCCGCCACGAACCCCAGCACCAGCCCGACCAGCGCCAGCACCATCCCCAGCCCGCACAGCAGCAGCGCGGGCAGGCCGATCAGCCCGAGCACGAGCGACGCCGTGGCCATGCCGCTGCGCTGCTCCCGTACAGGGGTGTAGTGGCGCTGGTAGCCGGGCACGGTCATGCGGAACCTCCAGGGGAGCTGCGACGCGCGCGTGCGTTAGACCAGGTTCCCGGCCGGAGCCCCGATGACTCCGCCCCGCCGGGCAAAGGTCGCTGCCGGGCTCGGCAAACAGCGGTTCGGCGGGTCGCGCGCCGCCGTGTCATGCGCCACCGTGGCCGCCGCACGACCAGAGCAGCCGAATCGGGCATCTAGACTGGCCAGCGTGTCTCTTGGTGACGGCCGACTGAGCCACGACCTCGATCCCACCGACCGCGCTCCCCAGGACGCCTGCGGCGTCTTCGGGGTCTGGGTCCCCTCCGACGAGGCGACCCGGGCGGAGGTGAGCAAGCTCACCTACTACGGGCTGTACGCCCTCCAGCACCGGGGGCAGGAGTCGGCGGGCATCGCCGTCAGCGACGGTTCCCGCATCGTCGTCTTCAAGGACATGGGCCTGGTCGCCCAGGTCTTCGACGAGTCGGTGCTGAACACGCTGCAGGGCCACATCTCGGTCGGGCACTGCCGCTACTCCACCACCGGCTCCCCCACCTGGGAGAACGCCCAGCCGACGTTCCGCTCCACCAAGGCGGGCGGGCTGGCCCTCACCCACAACGGCAACCTGATCAACACCCCGGAGCTGGCCGCGAAGCTGAACGCGGCGGAGCTGACCGGGACCTCCGACACCGAGGTGCTGACGGCCCTGCTGGCCGGGCACGAGAGCGGGGCGTTCGCCGCCGCCCGGGAGATCCTGCCGGCGGTGCGCGGGGCGTACTCACTGGTCTTCATGGACGAGCACACCCTGTACGCGGCGCGCGACCCGCAGGGCATCCGGCCGCTGGTGCTGGGCCGGCTGCCGATCGCCGGGCACGCCGGGCACGGCGGCGAGATCCGCCAGGGCTGGGCGGTGGCCTCCGAGACCGCGGCGCTGGACATCGTGGGCGCCCAGTTCGTCCGGGAGATCGAGCCCGGCGAGATGATCGCCATCGACGAGGGCGGGCTGCGCGTCCAGCGGTTCGCCGAGGCGCGGCCCAAGGGCTGCCTGTTCGAGTACGTGTACCTGGCCCGTCCCGACACCACCATCGCCGGTCGCAACGTGCAGGCCACCCGGGTCGAGGTGGGGCGGCTGCTGGCGCGCGAGCACCCGGCCGAGGCCGACATGGTCATCCCGACGCCCGAGTCGGGCACCCCGGCCGCCATCGGGTACGCCGAGGAGTCCGGCATCCCCTACGGCCAGGGCCTGGTGAAGAACTCCTACGTCGGCCGGACGTTCATCCAGCCGTCGCAGACCATCCGCCAGCGCGGCATCCGGCTCAAGCTGAACCCGCTGCGCGAGGCGATCAAGGGCAAGCGGCTGATCGTGGTGGACGACTCGATCGTGCGCGGCAACACCCAGCGCGCCATCGTGTCCATGCTCCGCGAGGCCGGCGCCGCCGAGGTGCACGTCCGCATCTCCAGCCCGCCGGTGGCCTGGCCGTGCTTCTACGGCATCGACTTCGCCACCCGCGCCGAGCTGATCGCCGGGAACCTGAACGTCGAGGAGATCCGCGCCTCGCTGGGCGCCGACTCGCTCGGCTTCATCTCGCTGGACGCGCTGATCTCCGCCACCCGGATCCCCAAGGACCGGCTGTGCCGGGCCTGCTTCGACGGCGAGTACCCGATCCCCGTCCAGGAGGACTCGCGCGGCAAGTACCTGCTCGAAGGGGCCGGCAAGTGACCTCCTACCAGGACGCCGGGGTCGACATCGCCGCCGGGGAGCGCGCGGTCGAGCTGATGAGGGCGCGGGTCGCCAGGGCCCGCCGGCCCGAGGTGGTCGACGACGCCAGCGGCTTCGCCGGGCTGTTCGACGCCTCGGCGCTGCTGCGCTACCGCCGCCCGCTGCTGGCGACCTCCACCGACGGGGTCGGCACCAAGGTGGACCTGGCCCGCCGTCTCGGCGTCTACGACACCGTCGGCCACGACCTGGTCGGCATGGTGGTGGACGACCTGGCGGTGTGCGGGGCCGAGCCGCTGTTCATGACCGACTACATCGCCTGCGGCAAGGTGGTCCCCGAACGGATCGCCGACATCGTGGGCGGCATCGCCGAGGCGTGCGCCCTGGCGGGCTGCGCGCTGGTGGGCGGCGAGACCGCCGAGCACCCGGGCCTGCTGGAGCCCGACGAGTTCGACATCGCGGGCGCCGCCACCGGGGTCGTCGAGGCCGACGAGATGCTGGGCCCCGACCGGGTCCGCCCCGGCGACGCGATCGTGGCGCTGGCCTCCTCCGGCATCCACTCCAACGGCTACTCCCTGGTCCGGCACGTGCTGCGCAACAGCGACCTGACCCTGGAGTCCCGCCCCGCCGAGCTGGACCGCACCCTGGGCGAGGAACTGCTGACCCCCACCCGCATCTACGCCCGGGACTGCCTGGCCCTGGCCAGGGCCGGCGGCGTCCGGGCGTTCGCCCACATCACCGGCGGCGGCCTGGCCGCCAACCTGGCCCGCTCCCTGCCCGCCACGGTCGACGCCCGCCTGGACCGCTCGTCGTGGACCCCGCCGCCGATCTTCACCCTCCTGCAGGAGCACGGCGGCATCCCCCAGCCGGAGATGGACAGGACCTTCAACCTCGGCGTGGGCATGGTCGCCGTCGTCGCCCCCGACGCCGCCGACGCCGCCCTCCGCCTCCTGGCCTCCCGCGACGTCCCCGCCTGGATCCTCGGCGAGACCACCGAGGGCACCGGCGCTTGTCACTTGTAGGGGGGCGACCCCCTACGACCCCCGCGCGCGGATCCGGGCATCCTCGCCGACCCCGGCTCCGCTCGCCTGGGGGCTCGGCTCCGCCGGGGTCGGCTGCGGTGCCCGGACCGCGCTCAGTCGTCCGGAGCTCCGCCCTGGGGGCTCCGCTCCGGCCGACTGAGGGGTGGTTGGTCTGGGGTTGCTGTGGAAGTTCTGGGGGCTCCGCCCCCAGACCCCCGCCTGTTCCTGTTCGCTCGTTCCTGCGTGTTCTGGGGGTGGAAACCTTCGGGCGGGGACGGGCGTCGAACGGGTGTGATCTTGCGGTGGGTTCGCGGGGTCGTCCGGTCGCCGTGGGCGGGGCCGGGGGCCGTGGTGCTGGGCCTTGCGGTGTACGCGGGGTTGCTGCCGAGCGCGTGGATGAACGCGGAGACGGCGCCGTACCGGATGGACGTGGCGGACGTGCGGCCGGCTCCGGTGGCGATCGTGCTGGGCGCCGGGGCGTGGGGGGATCGGCCGTCGCCGTTCCTGGCGGGCAGGCTGGACGTGGCGCTGCGGCTCTACCGGGAGGGCAAGGTCCGGGTCATCCTGGCGTCGGGGGACAACAGCCGCCGCGACTACGACGAGCCCACGGTGATGTGGCGGTACCTGGTCGAGCGGGGCGTGCCCGGCGACAGGGTGGTGCGCGACTACGCCGGGTTCGACACCTGGGACTCGTGCGTGCGGGCCAGGCGGATCTTCGGCGTGGACCGGGCGATCGTGGTCAGCCAGGTGTTCCATCTGCCGCGGGCGGTCACGTTGTGCCGGGCGGCGGGCGTGCGGGCCACCGGCGTCGGGCACGACAGCATGGACGTGCAGGCGACCACCACCCGATACGGCTATCTGCGGGAGGGACTGGCCTCGTTCAAGGCGATGGTCGACGTCGCCCGCAAACCCGAACCGCGCTTCCTCGGCCCCCGGGAACCCGGCGTGCGGCGCGCACTGCAGGGCCCCTGACCCCGGAAGGGAAGCACCCCGGTGTGACAAACGCCACCGCCCTGCCGGAGCAGGGCAGTGGCGGGGTCACGCGGAAGACGGCTCAGCGCCCCGGCCGGTCGTCCTCGCCGTCATCGGTGTCGGCGTAGTCCGCGTACTTCTCGATGAGGTCGTCGTAGGAGTCGTCATAGGGGTCGTGGTGGTTCGACGACGGGACTCCCAGTTCCTCCTTTAGGCGGTCGAGATCCGTGCCGCCGCTGTTGTACTTCAGCCGGCGGGCAACCTTTACCTGCTTGGCCTTGGCTCGGCCGCGCCCCATGGCTCGACCCCCTCGATGGTCAGGACCTTTGCGTCCCATCTACGCTCGCGTACGCCACACGCATCGGCTCGACCTCAGCCGTGCGTCAGCACGGATACAACCGTACCCGTTTTGCGCCCGGCTCGGTACGTGCTCGAACGTCATGGCCCGCTCGCTGCGGCGTCTCCAAGTGTATCCGGTGATTGCAGATGCACTCACCTGACCCGGGCGGACTCCCTTCCGCCCCCGGGAAACCCGGCTCTCGCAAACCCGGCGGCGGCGCCCCGGATCACGGGAACGCCGCCGCCGGACGAACGGGTCGGACGGGCCGGACGACCGCGGCGAAGCGAGGATCGCCCGACCCGCCCCTCGGGTCCGGGGTCGCCCCCCGGACGGATTCGTCAGTTGTCGAGCCAGATGCCGCGGAGGCGGCCGATGGCGGCCATGCGGCGTTCGGCGAGGCGGTCGGCGGCCACCGCCGGCGGCACGCCCTCCTCGGCGGCCAGGGCGAAGATCCGTCGGGTGGTGTCGAAGATCTGGGTGGCCTTGGCCTTGGCCCGCTCGAAGTCGAAGCCCTCGATCTCGTCGGCGACCTGGATGACGCCGCCGGCGTTGACCACGTAGTCCGGGGCGTACAGGATCCCGCGGTCGGCCAGCCGCTTCTCGATGCCGGGGTGGGCGAGCTGGTTGTTGGCGCCACCGCAGACGATCTTGGCGCGCAGGACCGGGACGGTGTCGTCGTTCAGCGAGCCCCCGAGCGCGCACGGCGAGTAGACGTCCAGGTCGGCGCGGACCAGCGCGTCGCCGTCGTCCACCACCTCGACCTCCGGGTGCCGGGCGCGGATCCGTTCGATCGCGGCCTCGTTCACGTCGCAGATCACGATCTCGGCACCCTCCTCGCGCAGGTGCTCCACCAGGCGGTGCCCGACCTTGCCGACGCCCTCGACGCCGACGCGGCGGCCGCGCAGCGAGGGGCTGCCCCACAGCGCCTCGGCGGAGGCGCGCATGCCCTGGTAGACGCCGTACGCGGTGAGCACGGAGGAGTCGCCCGCGCCGCCGTGGGCGACGGTGCGCCCGGTGACGAACGTGGTCTCGCGGGCGATGACGTCCATGTCCTCGCTGTAGGTGCCGACGTCGCAGGCGGTGTAGTAGCGCCCGTTCAGCGACTGCACGAACCGGCCGTAGGCGCGCAGCAGCGCCTCGGACTTGTCGATGTTCGGGTCGCCGATGATGACGGCCTTGCCGCCGCCGAGGTCCAGCCCGGCCATCGCGTTCTTGTACGCCATGGCCTTGGACAGGTTGAGGACGTCGGCGAGCGCCTCGTCCTCCGAGCCGTACGGGTAGAAGCGGGTGCCGCCCAGCGACGGGCCGAGCGCGGTGGAGTAGATCGCGATGATCGCGCGCAGGCCGCTGGCCTCGTCCTGACAGAAGACGACCTGCTCGTGGGAGGGTCCGGTGCCCTTGTGGGGCGCCCCGAAGACATTGGTCACGGTGGTGACTCCTTTCTGCCTTGGGTTCAGCGTAGGACGACGGACACCGGAGGGAACCCCCGACCCGGCCAAGAGGTGACACGCGCCAAGGTCCCCGCGTCGGGAACGGCGGCATGTCACGATGCGCACGTGTTGCCCTACGCCGCTTACCTACGGGTCTATGAGCCGGTCATCGCGTTCCCCGAGCCGTTGCGGTCGGTGTGGACGGCGTACGCCGAGTCGGGCGCGCGGCCCCGGCGGGCCGAGGCCCTGGCCGCCGAGCACGAGGAGGCGGTGCGACGGCTGGCGTCGGCCGCCCCCGTGGTGGCCCCGCACACCGAGAGCCGGCACGCGTACGTGCGGCGGGCCGGCGGGATGACGTTCGTGTGCCCGTGGGAGACCCGGCTGCGGTCCTGGCTGGCGTTCGCGGAGCTGGACGGGGGCGGGATGCCGGCGGGGCTGGCGGGCGCGCTGGTGCCCGCGGCCGAGGCGCGCCGGGTGGCGGCGGAGTTCGAACGCTGGAAGGCGGGCGGGCGGACGCTGCGGCCGCACATCCGGTCGAGCACCTGGCACGTCCCGCCGGCCTGGTTCACGCTGTTCGACCCCGGCGAGCGGTGCCTGCTGCTCGGGGACGGCCCGGCCGCCCCGGCCGACCCGGAGGACGAGCCGCCCGGACCGCGCGGACCGGCGGGGACGTGGATCGCCGGGGCGGGCGCCGGGCATCCGGAGGGCGGCGGGAGCAACGGCCCCACAACGGCGCCTCCGACCCGTACCCTCATCTATGTCACGACCATGCGCGATGCACGCGGCCGGCTGGCGCGTGCGCGGCGGGTGGCGGCGGCCGGGCCGGAGGACGGGCCGACGGCGGGCGAGCTGGCCGACGTGGACCGCTGGCTGGCCGAGTTCCATCCGCTGGCGCTGGTGGAGCTCGACTACGGCGGGCTGGTCTGCCTGATCGACGACGACCGGCTGCGGGCCGACGAGTCGGTGCACGAGACGGCCGTGGCGCTGGCCGCCCTGGAGCGGGGTGAGGTGGAGCTCACCGTCGCGATGTACCAGCGGCTGCGGGCCCGCTGGCGGGCGGTGCGGGCGCTCGAATCCGCGAACTGACCAAAATTCCTAAATCCGCGGGCGATGCGACCATACGTGTCGCTAGAATCACGCAGCGTGATGCAGTCACCACGAACACGCAGTTGCCGCCAGGGACTTGATTGTGGCGCTCTGTGGTGGCAAGGTTACACCTTGTGATGTCATAGTGGCTCTTTCGGGCCATAGGGGACATCGGTGACCGCGCGAGATCAAGACATCGCAGGATCGTGATCGGTCCACGGAGGAGAGGCCGCAAACATGTCAGCACGTACGCCAGAGGCCGAGCCCCTGTTGACGCCGGCGGAGGTGGCGACGATGTTCCGCGTCGACCCCAAGACCGTCACCCGCTGGGCGAAGGCAGGCAAGTTGACCTCCATCCGCACCCTGGGTGGCCATCGTCGCTACCGCGAGGCCGAGGTGCGCGCGCTGCTGGCGGGGATCCCGCAGCAGCGCTCGGAGTAACGCGTCCCGACCCTCCGCCGGGGGGAGGGCGCATCACCGAGAGCACCGAGTGCCGGGCCGAACGCCTGGTCGGGGGGGCGGCTAGGAGACCGCTGAACTCCACGGTCCGCGGTGGCCGGGAGCCGTCAGCGATCCCCTGGACGACGGTCCGGCAGCCGGACGCCAAGCGCCGGCCGGCCGGGAGACACGACCCGGTGTTCGGCGACGCCCCGTCCGTGCCCGTACGCCAAGCCGTACGGGCGCGGACGGGGCTCGTTCGCGTCCGGGGCCCGGTGGGTGCGGCCGACTCCGGCCGACTCCGGCCGAAGGGCGGCGCGGGCGGGCCCCGGTGCGGTTCACTGGGAGGGCCGTTCCAGCCGACCGCCGCCGCAGAGCACCCATGCAGCCGACCCGCCCTCCGGGGGCCTGGGAGGCGCGCCCCAGACGGGACGCCTCAGCCCAGTTCCTCCTCGGTGAGCCGGGCGAACAGTTCGGCGATCCGGGCGTCGTGCCGGCCGGCCGTGTGCAGCAGGACCACGATCTGGTCGACCAGCAGCCGCTCCAGGTCCTGGCGTGCCATGTCGCGGTGCTCCAGCCAGTCCATGGCGGCGGTCTCCACGCACGCCATCCACGAACGCAGCGTGACCCGCAGGACCGGTCCCGGCTCGGGGGTGCCGAGCGCCACCAGGATCCGGTCCAGCAGCAGGTTGCGGATCCCGTTGACGATCTCCCCGACCTCGCCGGTGCGGTCGGCGGGCCCGCCGCGCAGCAACGCGCTGTAACCGGAGGCGTGGCTCTCCACGAAGCCGAAGTACCGCGCCAGCGACAGCCGCAGCCGGTCCAGCGGCCGTCCCTCGGTGGGCGGCTCGAGCAGGTCGGTGAGCTGGGCGGCGGCGCTGCGCAGGGCCGCCACGTACAGCTCGTACTTGCCGCCGAAGTAGTGGTAGACCAGCGCCCGCGACGCGCCCGCGGCCGCCGCGACGTCGTCGATGGACACCTCGTCCGGAGGACGGGTGCTGAACAGGCCGAGCGCGGCGGCGATCAGCTCCTCACGCCGCTCGTCGACGCTGAGCCTGCGCCTGCCCCGCTGCCCGCGCCGGCCCGGCGCGGGGGCGGTGGCGCGTTCGCTGGTCACTTGAACGTCCACCGATCCGTCCGCTGTCGCTGGCGGGCGATGCCGGTCCGGCGATGTCCCCGGCACCGGCCGCCGCCCTGGGTCACCCTGCGCAGCGTAGCCGAGGAGCGCACCGATCGAGCCCTGTGCGGGTCAAGCCCTCACGGTTGCCCGGGAACGCTGTGATTCGTGACACCACATGCCCCAACCCCCCTTTGACGGCTGTCCGTTACTCGTTGTTGCGACCATTTGGAGCCCCTCCGATGCATCATGGGCTATCTCCTCCTTCGAGGATCAGGTCCCGTGCCGGGTCGCCGTCGATCAGGTGGCGGGGTGCAAGGCGGCAAGTCCTGCAACGCTCCCCCCGACAGGAGTGCCATGTCAGCTCGTGAAGGTGTCCCCCCCGCCAGATCCGGCCAGGGCGGAGAGTCCCCACCGGGTCCGCCCGCGCCCCGGCCGGCCACCCCCAAGCCGACGATCCGCAACGTCGCCGAGCGCGCCGGGGTGTCCAAGTCCCTGGTCTCGCTGGTGATGCGCGGCTCCCCGCACGTGAGCGAACGGCGCCGCCAGGCCGTGCTCAAGGCCGCCCGCGAGCTGGGCTACCGGCCCAACGCGGTGGCCCGCAGCCTGGTCGAGGGACGCACCCGGCTGATCGGCGCGATCGTGGCCGACCTGCACAACCCGTTCTTCGCCGAGTTCCTGGACGGCCTGCAGGAGAGCCTGCACGGCGAGGGGCTGCGGATGCTGGTCGGCAGCGGGCGCTGGGACCCGCTGTTCGAGGCCGAGGCGGTCGAGGCGTTCCTGGAGATGCGGGTGGACGGGCTGGTGCTGCTCAGCGTGGTGCCCGACTCGCTGCGCGAGGCCGCGGCCAGCGTCCCGGTGGTGGTCGTCGGCGAACGCGACGTGGCCGGCGTGGACATCGTGGTCGACGACGACGAGCTGGGCGCCAGCCTGGCGGTCGACCACCTGGTCCGGCTGGGGCACCGCCGCATCGCGCACATCGAGGGCGCCCCCTCCACCACCGCCCGTTACCGGCGGGCCGGCTACGAGAACGCGATGCGCAAGCACGACCTGGCCGACCAGATCGTGGTCGAGACCGGCGACTTCACCGAGGAGGGCGGCTACCGGGCGGCCCGCAGCCTGCTGTCGCGGCCGGACCGGCCGACCGCCATCTTCGCCCCGAACGACCTGGTCGCCACCGGCGCGCTGTCGGCGGCCGACGAGCTGGGGCTGGGGGTGCCCGCGGACGTGTCGATCGTCGGCTACGACAACACCCACCTGGCCGCGATCCGGCACATCTCGCTGACCAGCGTCGACCAGCCCCGCCGCGACATGGGCCGGATCGCCGCCGAGATGCTGTGCGCGCGGATCGAGGACCCGTCCCGGGAGGCCCGGCAGAACCTGGTCGTCCCGCATCTGGTGGTGCGTTCCACCACCGGCCCGGCCCCCTCCTGACGCCCGCCGGACCGTTCCCGTCGCCCGGCTCCCGGTAAGAGGTCGGTCAAGGCTCGCGCAACCGCGGGTCGCCCCGCCGCCCCCGGGTGGTTAATGGGTGGCGCCGTCCCCGCAGGCCGGCGACGTGCCGGACGGGGACGATCATGCTCACTCAGGGGGTGGAGTCCGTGCGTGATCCGGAGTTGGTGTCGTGCGCCCAGCGTGCGGCGAGCGAACTGGAGCGCGCCTGGTCGCAGTGGCGGCACGCGCGCGGCCTGACCGACGGCGGCCACGAGTCGGTGGCCAGCTACGTGGCCCACTCGATCGACCATCCGTGGGGCCGCCCGCGCGTGGTGCTGGGCCTGGACGCCGAGGAGGCGCATGCGCTCGCCGCGCTGCTCGGGCGGGCGGAGACCGGCCCGGTGTGGGAGAGGACGCCCGCGGACAGGTGACATTTGCCACACTGGCCTCGGCGGTCGCACCGGCCGCCGCCCCGCCGGAGCCGTCCGCGCAGGCCGTTTTGACGTACGCGGACGCACGGGCAGACTGGCAGGGTCGATAACGAATCCGTCACGGGGGGTACATCGTGGGCATCCGTCGATGCAGGTCGGCGGCGGTCGTGCTGGCCTTGGGCGCCGCCGCGCTCACCGCCTGCGGAGGCGGTGACGACGGCGGCGAGGGCGCCCGCAACGCACCCGCCCCCACGACCGCCACCCAGGACGGCGGCGGCTCCCCCGGGCGGGAGGAGGGCTCGGGGCTGCGCGGCAGGACCATCGTGATCGACCCCGGCCACAACGGCGGCAACGCCCGCAACCCGGACGTCATCAACCGGCAGGTGGACATCGGGAACGGCAAGAAGGCCTGCGACACCACCGGCACCGCCACCAACGCCGGCTACCCCGAGCACGCCTTCACCTGGGACGTGTCGGTCAAGCTGCGCGACATCCTGACCGAGCAGGGCGCCAAGGTGCTGCTCACCCGCCCCGACGACAAGGGCGTCGGCCCGTGCATCGACCGCCGCGCCGAGATCGGCAACCGGGCGAACGCCGACGCGGTCATCTCGGTGCACGCCGACGGGGCGGCCCCGAACCAGCACGGCTTCCACATCATCGAGCCCGCCCTGGTCCGCGGCGTCACCGACCCCGAGATGGTGGAGGAGTCGCACGAGCTGTCGCTGGCCGTCCGCCAAGCGTTCCGCGACGGCACCGGACTGCCGTACTCCAACTACCGCGGCGACGGCGACGCCATCGACCGCCGCAACGACCTCGGCGGCCTCAACCTGTCCGACGTGCCGAAGATCTTCATCGAGTGCGGCAACATGCGCAACGCCGGCGACGCCGCCAAGCTCTCCAACGAGCAGTTCCGCGAGCGCATCGCCCAGTCCCTGGCCCAGGGCCTGAAGGACTACCTGTCCTGACCCCGCCCATCCGTTCATCCGCCAGGATGGGCGGGTGGGGCTTTTCGAGGATGCGCGAGGACGGATTCGCGAGGCGTTCGGGCGGGCCGGGTACACGGTGGCCGGGGTGCGGGAGCTGCTGGGGCCGGTGGCCGGGGGCGCGCTGGCCCGGGAGGAGATCGTTCCGGCGCTGCGGGCGACGGGCGGCGGGAGCGCGCTGGAGGTCTTCACCCGGCTGTTCTGGTTGCAGGTGCCGGTGGCGGCCGACGCCGTGCCGGAGGAGTTCTTCGCGGCCGGGCTGGTGGAGCGTTCCGGGGGCGAGGCGCGGGCGCTGCTGCACGTTCAGCCGCTCGAGGGGCACGACGGGCGGCACCTGGGGTACGTGGTGTCGGATCTCAAGGTGCGGCCGGGGTCGGGGACGGCGTTGCGGGCCGATCATGTGGTCGGGTCGGGCGGGGCTTCCGCGGGGCTGGCACAACTGGTTGCCCACAGGGCTGTGGACAGTGCGCTCGATCTCGGCACGGGGTGCGGGGTGCAGGTGCTGCATCTGGCGGATCGGGCGCGGCGCATCACCGCGACCGACCTGAACCCGCGGGCGCTGGAGCTGGCGCGGATGAGCTTCGCACTGTCCGGGGTGGACGGCGTGGAACTGCTCGAGGGGTCGTTGTTCGAGCCGGTGGCGGACCGGCGGTTCGACCTGATCGTGTCCAATCCACCGTTCGTGATCTCGCCCGAGGGCGGTCTGACGTACCGGGAGTCGGGGCTGCCCGGGGACGAGGTGTGCCGGCGGCTGGTGGCCGGTGCGGCGGAGCGGCTGAACGAGGGCGGCTGGTGCCAGATGCTGGCGAACTGGCTGCACGTCGAGGGTGAGCCCTGGGAGGAACGGCTCGCCGGATGGGTGCCCGCCGGCTGCGACGCGTGGATCGTCCAGCGTGACGTGCAGGACCCCGCCGAGTACGCCGAGCTGTGGCTGCGGGACTCCTGCGAGGTCGGCGCCCCCGAGTACGCCGCGCGGTACGACGCCTGGCTGGACTGCTTCGAACGGTGGCGGGCGACGGGCGTCGGGTTCGGCTGGATCACGCTGCGCCGGACCGGCGCCGAGCACCCCGCCGTGCGGGTGGAGGAGATCCGGCACGCGGTGGAGCAGCCGGTCGGCGCGTACGTGGAACGGGTGCTCGACGGGCTGGCCGCCGGACCGAAGTTTTCCACAGATTGTCCACAGGGATTGCGCACGGCTGTGGACATCGTGCAGGAGCAGGTCGGCGCGCCCGGGGCCGAGGATCCGGAACGCATCGTGCTCCGCCAGCGCGGCGGGCTGCGCCGGGCCGCCGCGGTCGGCACCGTCGAGGCCGCGCTCGCCGGGGTGTGCGACGGGACGCTGCCGCTGCCGCCGCTGCTGGACGCCATCGCCCAGCTCATGGACCTGCCACCGGAGCAGGTCCGGGCGCACGCCGACGCGGTGCTGCCCGAGCTGATCGCGGACGGGTTCTTCGAGACGGTCTAGCCGCGGGGGCCGATGGCGTCCTGGACGGTGGCGTACGCGCTGCCCCGCAGGCGGCGGGCCAGGTCGCGGTGGACCTTGTGCGCCCACAGCGGGCCGCCGTAGATCATGCCGGTGTAGGCCTGCACGAGGGTGGCCCCGGCGCGCAGGCGCTCCCACACGTCGTCGGCGTTCTCCACGCCGCCGACCGAGATCAGCACCAGCCGGTCGCCGACCCGGGACCGCAGCCGCCGCAGCACCTGCGTCGACCGTTCCCTGAGGGGCGCGCCGGACAGGCCGCCGGTCTGCGCGGTCAGCTCGGGGGCGCTGCGCAGGCCCTCGCGGGCGATGGTGGTGTTGGTCGCGATGATGCCGTCCAGGCCCAGGTCCAGGGCCAGGTCGGCGACCGCGTCGACGTCCGCGTCGGCCAGGTCCGGGGCGATCTTGACCAGCAGCGGCACCCGCCGTCCGGGGCTCGCCTCGTCGGCGGCCGCGCGGACCGCCGCCAGCAGCGGGCGGAGCCGCCGCACGGCCTGCAGGTCGCGCAGGCCCGGGGTGTTGGGCGAGCTGACGTTGACGACCAGGTAGTCGGCGTGCGGAGCCAGGCGGCGGGCGCTGGCCACGTAGTCGGAGATCGCCTCCTCCTCCGGCACCGCCTTGGTCTTGCCGATGTTCGCGCCCACGATCACGCCGGGCCGCCGGTCGCGCAGCCGCCGCGCCGCCGCCTGCGAGCCGTGGTTGTTGAAGCCCATCCGGTTGATCACCGCCCGGTCGGCGGGCAGCCGGAACAGCCGCGGCGTGGGGTTGCCCGGCTGGGGCCGTCCGGTCACGGTGCCGACCTCCACATGGCCGAACCCGAACGCCCCCAGCGCCTCGTACGCCTCGGCGTCCTTGTCGAACCCGGCGGCCAGCCCCAGCGGCCCGGGGAACTCCAGCCCCAGCGCCCGTACCCGCAGCGCCGGATCGCGCGGCGCCAGCATCCGCCGCAACAGCCCGGTCAGCCCGGGAACGGACTGCAGCCACCGCAGCAGCCGCAGGGTGAGCCGGTGCACGGTCTCGGCGGGGATCCGGGCGATGACCAGAGAGAAGAGCAGCGAGTACATCGGCGTCGATTCTGTCAGGCGCGTCGCGGCCCGGTTGAACCCGCCCGGCGGGAGTGCCCGTACTGCCTGCCGACCCGGGAGTTCGGCGCCGCTCCCACGCACAGCCCCTTATCGGAGGACACGCAATGGACATTCCCCGCTGGACGCTCCCCGTGGCGGCGCTGGCCACCTCCGCGATGCTGCTGGCCGCGTGCGGCAACGACTCCGGCGGCGGACAGCGCAACGTCGCCGCCGGGACCGGGCAGACCGCCGAGCCGCTGGAGGACCCGTCCGCCGACCCGTCGGCCGGTGCCGAGGCCACCCTGGAGGTCGCCGACGATCCCGAGCTCGGCAAGATCGTCGTGGACGGCCAGGGCCGTACCCTCTACCGCTTCGACAAGGACAGCGCGGACCCGCCGGCCTCCAACTGCGAGGGCCAGTGCGCCCAGGCCTGGCCGCCGGTGACCACCGCGGACGAGGCCACCGTCAAGGGACTGGATCCCGAACTGGTCGGCACCGTCCAGCGCTCCGACGGCACCAAGCAGGTGACGCTGGGCGGCTGGCCGCTGTACCGGTACGCCAAGGACACCCAGCCCGGTGACACCAAGGGGCAGGGCGTGCAGGGCACCTGGTACGTCAGCACCCCGACCGGCAAGAAGGCCGGCGCGCCGGTGGCCTCTCCCCCGCCCGCCCAGCCTCCGCAGCAGAACAACGGCAACGGCAACGGCGGCCGCTGGGCGGGCAAGACGGCGCTGCGGGCCGTGCAGAACGACCAGCTCGGCCCGATCGTGGTGGACGGCAGGGGCCTGACCCTCTACCGCTTCGACAAGGACAAGCCGGGCTCGGGCACCTCGAGCTGCAACGGCCAGTGCGCCAAGGCCTGGCCGCCGGTGAAGTTCACCAAGAACATGAAGCTCACCGGCATCACCGGCAAGATCGGCAACATCATGCGCGCCGACGGCATCTGCCAGGTCACCCTGAACGGCTGGCCGCTGTACCGGTTCGCCAAGGACACCCAGCCCGGTGACATCCGCGGCCAAGGCGTGCAGGGCACCTGGTTCGTCTCCGACCCCAGCGGCAAGAAGGCCCTCGGCTCCGGCGGCGCGGGCGGCGGTGGCGACACCGGAGGCGGCGGAGGCGGCGGCTACGGCTACTGATCTCTCCCCCGGCCACCCCCCAGACCCGGCGTGATCCCGCGACCCCACCCGCGGGGTCACGCCGGCGTCATGTCCGTGCAAGGTGGTCCCGCCATGAGCGGCCTGCTGCTCCGTTGACGGGAAACCGCTGTTGGATGACCGAAAATCGCTGGTCGCCGGGGAACGCCCGGTCCTAGCGTTGCCGGGTGACTTCGCAGACGGCTTCCGGCCCGCAGGCCGACTCGGGGAAGGCGGCGGCGCTGGCCGCGGTGGCGACCACCATCGTGGCGTGGGCCTCGGCGTTCGTGGCGATCCGGTGGGTCGGCCGCAGCTACGAGCCCGGGACGCTGGCGCTGGGGCGGCTGCTGGTCGGCACGCTCGCGCTCGGCGGCATGGTGGCGGCCCGCCGCGCCTGGGTGACCCCCACCCGCCGGGAGTGGGGGCTGCTCCTGCTGTGCGGGGTGGCCTGGTTCGCCGTCTACAACGTCGCGTTGAACGCCGCCGAACGGGAGGTGGACGCCGGGACCACCGCGATGCTGGTGAACATCGGCCCGATCCTGATCGCGGTGTTCGCCGGGCTGCTGCTGGCCGAGGGCTTCCCACGCTGGCTGCTGGCCGGGCTGGCGGTCGCGTTCGCGGGCGCGGTGCTGATCGGCCTGGGGACCTCCGGCGAGGGCGACGCCTCGGTGACGGGCGTCCTGCTGTGCCTGGTCGCCGCCGTCACCTACGCCGTCGGGGTGCTCAGCCAGAAGCCCGTGCTGCGCCGCCTGCCCGCCCTCCAGGTGACCTGGCTGGCCTGCGCGATCGGCGCGGTCGCCTGCCTGCCGTACGCCCCGGCGCTCGTCGCCGACGTCCGGGACGCCCCGGCGGGGGCGACCGCCGGGCTGGCCTACCTCGGGCTGGTGCCGACCGCGCTGGCGTTCAGCACGTGGGCGTACGCGCTGGCCCGGATGGACGCCGGGCGGCTGGGCGTCTCGACGTACCTGGTGCCGCCGGTGACGATCGTGATGGCCGCGGTGCTGCTGGGTGAGTTCCCCCGGCCGCTGGCCCTGCTCGGCGGGGCGCTCTGCCTGGCGGGCGTGGCGCTGTCCCGCCGGAAATGACATCGCGCAGGGGCCGGCCGCCCCTGCGCGATGCCCGCCCGGTCAGAACGAGGTCGGGATGGTCGGGTGGCGTTCGAAGAGGACCGTGCTGCGGACGATCGTCTCCTTGTAGCGGGCGGCGAGGCGGCCGGTCAGGACGGCCTCGCGCGGGCTGTCGTCGGCGCGCACGAACTGGATGAGCCCGTCCTTACGGCCCAGGCTGATGCACTGGGTCAACTACCCGTCTCTAGCGGGGCGGGTTTGCGGCTCGTGACTGCCCCCGACGATAGGACGGTGACACGGCCGCATCAGGCGTGTTGACGAACACCCACGCCGTGCGCGCCCGGGTGCGGACGTTCACGGCGGCGATGTGGTCGGCCGGGCCAGCGAGCCCGCACACCACACAACAGAAGGCGTCCCGGCTGGGACGGTTCATACGGGACACGTGCCCGCAGCGCGGGCACGTCTGGGAGGTGTAGGCCGCGTCCACCTCCAGCACCGGCACGCCGACGCGGCGGGCCTTGTAGGCGATGAACTCGCCCAACTGGTGGAACGGCCAGGACGAGTGGGTGGCCCGCTGGTGCCGCCTGAGCCGTACCCGGTCGCGGATACCGTCGAGAATCTCGAGGGCGATGCCGCGGCCGGTGCGTTGGGCATCGGCCACCACCGTCTTGGCGATCGTGTGGTTGATGTGCGCGGCGTGCCGCGCCTCCCGGCGCGCCCGCCGCCTCAGTTTCCTTTTGGCGGACTTGGTGCCCTTGGCCTGTAGCTCGGCCCGCACCCTGGCCATCCGCCGCCGATACCGCTTCAAACCCCGGCCCTGGTGGTTGTCCCCGTCGCTGGTGGTGGCCAGGTTGACGATCCCGCGATCGACCCCGATCCAGTCGGCCGGATCGGTGTTCAGCGGCGCCTCGGGTACCTCACAGGTGACGGCCAGAAGCCACTTCCCATCGCGGTACACCAGGTCCGACTCACCCTGGCGGTGCTCGGCCAGCGTTTTGAGCTGGGACGGCTCACCGGTGAACGCCAGATTCTTCATCCGGCCGCGCACCGTCCAGATCGACACCGTCCGGGCGTCCACCTGCCACGACAGACACCGGTCATCGAACGGCTGCGCGGCGTCCGGCCGGAAACGAACCGGCTTGCCCTCGGCCTTGACGCGGCGCGGCGACTCCGGCTCGCCGAGCAGCCCGGCGGCGATCTGAGCCCGCAGAACGGTGTAGGCATCGGCGACCTTGCGGATCACATGCAACGCCGGCTGCGCCGACAGCCCCCGTGCCTTCATCTCGCCGTACACGAGCTCCTGCAGCCTGGCGCGGGAGAACACCTTCCGCTCGAACGCCACCCGGGACACGAAACCGGCGGCGGAATTACAGGCGTGCAGGGTCTCTGCCAGCGCCGCCGCCTGCTCAGGCGTCGGCAATAGCTTCACCCACACCACCAATTTCACAACCCGTGACCATAACATAACCCTGCCGTGAATGACAGGAGCCACGAAGATGTCGATAGAGACGTGCGTGCCAGTAATCGAAGTCGGTTCTCCTCGCTGTACTGGATCAGCCACGAACGGCCACGCGGTGAGAATCTCGCGTTTCCGGTCGGTGAGAAGGCCAAGCGGAAGTCGACAAAGCACCATCAGCCCAGCACGACCAGGGCCAACAGCCACTCCGCCGGTAACGATCGTGTGGCCACGGTGCTGATCGGCGATGTGCTTTTCCTGGCGGGCGTGGCGCTGTCCCGCCGGAAATGACCATCGCGCGGGAGCCTGCCGCTCCCGCGCGATACCCGCCCGGTCAGAACGAGGTCGGGATGGTCGGGTGGCGTTCGAAGAGGACCGTGCTGCGGACGATCGTCTCCTTGTAGCGGGCGGCGAGGCGGCCGGTCAGGACGGCCTCGCGCGGGCTGTCGTCGGCGCGCACGAACTGGATGAGCCCGTCCTTGCGGCCCAGGCTGATGCACTGGTTAAAGTAGCGGAACTTGAGCGGCTTGGGCTCCTTGCCGGCCAGCCGGGCGGCGATCGCCTTCATGGCGGCCTGCGCGGCCGGCAGGCCGGTGGCGCAGGCCATCCGGAGTTCCTGGCCGTCGGGCCGCCGGGCCGCCGCCGCGTCGCCGATGCCGTACACCTCCGGGTGCGACACCGAACGCAGCGTGCCGTCCACGATCATGCGGCCGTATCCGTCCACCTCGAACCCGGCCTCCCGCGCCAGGTCCGGCACCCGGAACCCGGTCGTCCACACCACGGTGTCGGCGTCGACGAGGTCGCCGCCCTCCAGGACCAGCCCGTCCGGGCCGACCTTGGCGACCCGCACGTGGTCCCGGACGCCGATGCCCAGCCGGTCGAACGTCCTGCGCAGGTACGCGCGGCCCTTCCGGGACAGCGCCTCGCCGAACTCGCCGCCGGTGACCAGTTCGACCTTGAGGTCCGGATGGCTCTCGGCGATCTCGGTGGCGGCCTCGATGCCGGTCAGCCCGCCCCCGACGACGGCGACCGTCTTGCCGCCGTCGCGGAGCCGTTCCCGCAGCCGCCGGGCGCTCTCGACGTCGGTGACCGTGTACGCGTGCTCGGCCGCCCCGGGCACCGAGTCCAGGTCGGCCCGGCTGCCCAGGGCGTAGACGAGCAGGTCGTAGTCCAGGTCCGGCACCGGCCCGGCCAGCCGCACCTTCCGGGCGCCGGCGTCGATCCCGGTCACCCGATCCACCACGAGCGACACCCCGGTCCCCTCCAGCAGGTCGCTCAGCGGCAGGTCCCGGAGCCGGTCCCCCGCCGCGAGCTGGTGCATCCGCACCCGCTCCACGAACCGGTCCCGCTCGTTCACCAGCGTCACCCGGGCGTCCGTCCACCGGGCGGCGAGCTTGGCCGCGGCGAGCCCGGTGTAGCCGCCGCCGAGAACCACGATCTGCATGTCGCGCTCCCTTCGTCCTCACCCCCAAGGACGGGACGGGCCGCCGATGTGTGACATTCAGTCCCGGAGCTCTTCGGCGAGCAGGTCCATCAGGAGGCCGTCGTGCCAGCCCCGGCCGTCGGGGTCGCGTTCGTACCGGCGCATGCGGCCCACGGGACGGAAGCCCACGGCGGCGTAGCAGCGGATGGCGGGCTCGTTGTCGGCGGCCGGGTCGATGGTCAGGCGGTGGTGGCCGCGGTCGTGGACGAGGTGGCGGGCCAGGGTGCGCACGGCGTCGCGGCCGACTCCCCTGCCGTGGACGGCGGGGTCCACGAAGATGTCGATGGAGGCGTGCCGGTAGTCGGGGTCGGTCTCCTCGCTGTACTGGACCAGCCCGCGGACGGCCCCGTCGAGCAGGATCGTGTAGACGGCGGTGTCCGGGTCGTCGAACGGCCAGTCCGGCTCCCGGTCCACGTCGCCCCAGCGGTCCCGCACCTCGGGGGTCCGGCGGATGCGCCTCAGCTCCTCGACGTGCTCGGCGGTCACCGGGGTCAGGACCACGTTCCGCCCGGTCAGTTCTGCCACGTCTGCCACGGTCGGAGGCTAGCCGAGGCGGCCGGGGGTCACCAGGCCGGATTCGTAGGCGATGACGACCAGCTGGGCGCGGTCGCGGGCGCCGAGCTTGGCGATGATCCGGGTCACGTGGGTCTTGGCGGTGAGCGGGCTCATGTGGAGGCGTGCGGCGATCTCGGCGTTGCCGAGCCCGGCGGCCACGGCGGCGAGCACCTCGCGTTCCCGGTCGGTGAGGACGTCCAGGCGGGGATCGGGAGCGGGCTCGGCGGGGGCGGAGAAGTACTCGACGACGCGGCGGGTCACGTCGGGGCTGAGCAGCGCATCGCCGGCGGCGGCGATGCGGACGGCCTGGCGGAGCTCGTCGGGGCGGATGTCCTTGGCCAGGAAGCCGCTGGCGCCGGCGCGGAGGGCGGCGAAGATGTACTCGTCCATCACGAACGTGGTGAGGATGACGACGTGGACGCCCGCCAGTTCCGGGTCGGGGACGATCCGGCGGGTGGCCTCCAGGCCGTCGATGCCGGGCATCCGGATGTCCATCAGCACCACGTCGGGGCGCAGCTCGCGGGTGAGGGCCAGCGCCTGCAGCCCGTCGGCGGCCTCGGCGACGACCTCGATGTCGGGGGCGCGTTCGAGCAGGCTGCGGAAGCCGGCCCGGACCAGGTGCTGGTCGTCGGCGATCAGGACGCGCAGCGCGGTCATCGGACGGCCTCGCCGAGCGGCAGCCGTGCGCGCACCTGGAAGCCTCCCGTCTCGCCGGGTCCGGCGGTGAGCGTACCGCCGACGCCCGCCGCGCGCTCGGCCAGCCCGACCAGGCCGTGGCCGCCGCCGCCCGATCCGGACGGGCCCCGGCCGTCGTCGGTGACCTCGATGCGCAGGGCGCCCTGGTCGTGCCCGACGCGGACCTCGGCGCGGGACGCGGACGCGTGCTTGACGACGTTGGTCAGCGCCTCCTGGACGATCCGGTACGCGGTCAGCGCGACGGTCGGGGACACCGGCCCGGGCGTCCCGGTCCGGTGCAGGGTCACCCGCAGGCCGGTCGCGCGGGCCCCGTCGACCAGGGCGTCCAGCTCGGGAAGGCCGGGCGGAGGGGCCGTGACCAGGCCGCCGGGGTCGCCGGGATCGTCGCGCAGGACCCGGACGGCGGTGCGCAGCTCGTCGATCGCCTGGCGGCTCACGTCCGCGGCGACCTCCAGCGTCCGCCGGGCCTCCTCGGGCTCGTCCGGCAGGGCGTCGGCGGCCACGTTGATCTGGACCGCGACCACGGCGAGGGTGTGCGCGGTGATGTCGTGGATCTCGCGGGCGATCCGCAGCCGGTGCTCCGTGATCGCCTGGCGGGCCTGGCGTCCGGTCTCCTCCTCGACCCGGCGCAGCCGTTCCCGGGTCTCGGCCGCCCAGCCGCGGCGGCTGCGGACCGCGTCGCCGAGCGCGACGGCCAGCCCCGACACCACCACGTCCGGCACCGACATGGCGACGACCGGGAGCACCGGATGTCGTTCGGCGACCAGCAGCCAGCCCGTGTCCAGCGCCGTCATCGCCGCGCCCGTCCCGACGGCGACCGCGAGGTGCCCGGCCGCGGCGGCGGTGTAAAGCCCCAGCAGCATCGGCCACACGAACCCGATCCCGGCGAAGCCCGCCATGTTGTAGGCCACCGTCACCAGCGCCAGCCCGGCCAGTACGCCCACCGGGTGGCGGCGGCGCACCAGCAGCAGGCCCACCACGACCAGCGCCAGCAGCCACCCGGCCAGGTCGGACGAACGGCTCCCCGGCTCCTCGGCCGACAGCGCGGCGGTCGCCACGATCGCCCCGGCACCGAGCGCGAGCCCGGCGTCGACCACCCGCGCCCTGCTCATGGCGTCAATGATGACCGCCCGGCGGCCGGACCCTGCCGCGGTCCCGCGGGGACACGACGACGAACTGGCCCATCATCCCGGCGTCCTCGTGGGCGAGCAGATGGCAGTGGTACATGTAGGGGTGCGCCGGGTCGGACCACCGGCCGAACCGCATGGCCAGCCGCATCGTGGTGCGCGGCGGGACGAACACCGTGTCCTTGCGCCCCCGCAGATGCGCGGCCGGGGGCCTGCCGTTCACGTCGAGCACCTGGAAGCCGACCTCGTGGACGTGGAAGCTGTGCGGCAACCCGTTGGCCGGGAACCCGCCCGCGTTGGTGACCCGCCAGATCTCCACCGAGCCGGCGGTGACGACCTGGTCGATCCGGCCGTGGTCCATGGTCCGGCCGTTCAGGGTGAAGTCGCCCATCACGAACTCGCGGGTCAGGGTCCGCGGGGTGACCGGGATCGGCTCTGGCTCGGCAAGGCGGGCGGGCAGCGGCGGCGACTGCTCCAGCCGCGCCGCCGCCCGGATCTGCAGCAGGTCGAACGCGTCGTCCCCACCGGTCAGCCGTTCGTAGATCCGGTTGGCCCCCATCCGGGGCGGATGGCCGCGCAGCACGGCGCGCTCTCCGGGCCGGAGGACCACCACGATCTCGGCGCGTTCCCCGGGCGACAGCATGATCCGCCTCATCCGCTGCGGCGCGGCCGTCAGCCCCGCGTCCGTCGCGACCAGCCAGAACGGCCGGTCGTCGGCGAACCCGATGTCGTAGACGCGGGCGTTGGAGGCGTTCAGCAGCCGCAGCCGGGTGTGCGTCCGGGTGACCTCCAGGTACGGGTCGTAGGTGCCGTTGACCAGGATCGTGTCGCCCAGCAGCCCGGTCAGCGACAGCCCCTGGAACGTGATGCCGCCGTCATCCAGCGAGCCGTCGTCGTGGAACTTCTTGTCCTGCACGATCACCGGCACGTCGTCCACCCCGTACTCGCCCGGCAGCCCGTCCGGCCCGTCGTCGTCCACCAGGAACATCCCCGCCATCCCCCGGTAGACGTGCGCGGCGGTGCGCCGGTGCAGGTGCGGGTGGTACCAGAGGGTCGCGGCGGGCTGCTCGACCGTCCAGTACGGCCGCCAGGTCGCCCCCGGCCCGATCGGCTGGTGCGGCCCGCCGTCCATCACCGCGGGCAGCCGCATCCCGTGCCAGTGCGTGGTGGTCGTCTCCCCCAGCCCGTTGGTCAGCTCGATCGCCACCCGGTCGCCGCGCGCCGCCCGCAGAGTCGGCCCCAGGTGGGCGCCGTTGTAGCCCCATGTGCGGGTGCGTCTGCCGGGCAGCAGTTCCGCCGTTCCCTCCTGGGCCCGCAGGACGAACGTCTTGCGTCCGTTCCGTTCCGTCGGCGCCGGCAGCGGCGGGATCCGCAGCCGGTTGCGGAACGACAGCCGGCCCACGTTGGACCGCCCGCTGCCGGCGTACAGCCAGCCGCCGTAGCCGATCACCGGCCCCAGCGCCACCAGCCCGGTCGCCCCGCCCCAGCCCAGCACCGCCCGCCGGGTCGGCCGCCTCACCGGCGCTCACCGCCCCGCGCGGACAGCAGCACCACCAGCCCGATCCCCGCCAGCCAGAATCCGGCGAGCCCTTCCGGAATCCACCGGATCTCCGGGTCCCGGACCAGTTCCGGGATCAGCGCGTGCGGCGGCACGAACGCGAATCCCGACGCGACCGCGACCCCGGCCGCCGTCAGGACCGCGCCGATCCACATCCGGCCCCGTCTCATCGGCATCGACCTCCCACGTTCCTCGCGAGCCCGGTCGGCACGCTAGGAACGCAGGTCACCGCGCGCGTACACCGCACGGTGCCGATCTCCGTACACCACCGGGAGTACAGGGCCTTTTTCAATCACTTTCCACTTATGGGCGGGTTCGCTGGGTTTTGGTTTGATTCGGGGCTGCGCTTCACCCTTGACCGGGTATGTGACGAAATTGTCAAAACCGGGTGGTCGCCCGCCTCGCGGGACGGCCGAGCGCGGGCGTCCGCACCTCCCGCCCGGAACTGCCGACACAGGACGAGGAGACGGGCATGACCTACGCCCCAGAACAGCTCACCGATCTCAGCCCCGACGACATCGTGCTGGAGAGCCTGCCGGAGGAGATCGTCGCCGCGATGGAGAGCCGCGACCGCTGGGTCGCCGGCCTGCCCCAGCCCACCGACGCCTTCGAGTTCCTGGTCTCGGACGTGCAGGCCTGGGCGCCGGACCAGGTCGTCCGGGTGGCGTTCATGGGCGGGGACACCACCCTGCACAACAAGATCGCGGACGCCTGCCAGGAGATCACCGACGCCTGCGGCATCACGCTGGACTTCGGCGGGGGACGCGGCGGCTTCCGCACCTGGACGACCCGGGACACCGAGCACGCCGCCGAGATCCGGGTCAGCTTCGACATGGGCGGCTACTTCTCGCTGGTGGGCACCGACAGCATCTCGACGTTCGTGCCCCACCAGTCGCCGGTCGGCGGCCGTCCCAACCAGCGCAGCCTGAACCTCGGCGGCTACGACCAGGCGCTCCCGCCGCGCTGGAAGGGCACGGTGCTGCACGAGTTCCTGCACGCCCTGGCGTTCCACCACGAGCACCAGAACACGCGGGGACCGTGCGAGGCCGCGTTCCGCTGGGACGACGACCCCGGCTACCAGCCGGTCCAGGACAGGCGGGGCCGCTTCATCCCCGACGCGAGCGGGCGCCGCCCCGGGATCTACACCTACCTGTCGGGGTTCCCGAACTTCTGGTCGCGCGCCAAGGTCGACCACAACCTGCGGGGCCTCCGCGAGGGCGGCGGGATCACGGCGGGCAGGTTCGACCCCGCCTCGATCATGCTCTACCGCTTCCCGGCGATGTTCTACCGCACCACCCCCAGCCCGTGCGCCCCGATCGGGGACGGCGAGAGCCTGTCCGAGGGCGACAAGGCCGCCCTGCTGCGGCTCTATCCGGAGATTCCCGACGACCGCAAGCAGATCGTCGAACGCCGGATGGCCGTCGCCGACGAGATCGAGCAGCAGGCCCGGGAGATGCCGGCCGCGACGTTCATCGAACCCACGGTCACCCAGCTCCGCGCCGGAATCACCTGACCCGCCCGCCCAGGGAACACCCCCTGACCACCGCAGGGGCCGACGCGCACCACAGGCGCCCGGCCCCTGCACCCACCACCGGGCACATCCCCGACTCCGACATGCCCCGCGCCGTCAGCCGAGCTCGTGGTCGACTCCGTCGAGGTCCTGCAACCTGATCGCGACTGTCTTCGCCTCGGGCACACCGAGTTCCTGATAGATCGCCAGAGCCTGCCGCCAGTGGATGCGCGCCTCGTTCGGTCCGCGCAGGAGGAACGTCGTCTGCGCGATGCCCTCGTGAGCCCTGGCCTCCTGGTACAGGTCGCTGATGTCGCGGGCGATCTCTCCGGCTCTGCGGTAGACGTCGAGGGCGGTCTGCAGCTGTCCGTTCATCCGGTGGGCGTCGGCCATCCCGCACAGGGCGCGGGTGTGCTGGTACGGGTCCTCGACCTGGGTGGCCAGTTCCTCGGCGTTCTGGAAGTGGATGAGCGCCTCGGCCGTCCTGCCCTCCATGAGATAGGTCGCGCCCAGGCCGATGAGGGTGTCGGCGACGTTGCGACGGTCGCCCGTGTCACGGAACACCGTCACCGCCTCGCGGTAACAGGCGCGCGCCTGCGCGTAGTCGCCCTTGTAGTGGTGCACGTAGCCGATGTTGCCCGCGATGATGGCGGCGTTCTGGACGCCGTCGATGTCCTGAAAGATCTCGCTGGACTCCAGGTAGCACCGCATCGCGTCGCGGTGGTAGCCGCGCTGCCGCTGTACCTCCCCGATGTTGTTGAGCGTCTTGGCCTCACCGCGCCGGTCCCCCACCGCCCGGTAGCCCTCCAGCGCCCGCCGCAGATGCCGGATCGCCTCGGGGTAACGCCCCAGATGCCACAGGCTGATGGCGGTGTGGGCGAGGGTGTCGGCCTCGCCGTGCAGGTCACCGGCCGACCGGTACAGTGCCCACGCCTCCTGGAAGTGCGCCTGCGCCTCCCGGTAACGGGCGGTGGCGCACAGCACCATGCCGACCCTGTCGAGGGTCTCGGCCTCGGCCTGGCGGTCGCCCAGCCCGCGGTGGATCGGCAGCGCCTCGCCGTACCGCTGCAACGCCTCGGTGTGGTCGCCAAGCCGGAACAGGGCGAATCCCAGGTCGGTCAGGACCCGGGCGACGAGTTCGGGCTCCTCGGTCTCGCGGGCCGCGCGCAGTGCCGTCTCCAGGGCCTGACGGGCGGCCGTATGGCCACCCTGCGTCTCCAGAAACGCGCACAGCAGGTGCACCATCAGCACGCCCTCGCGCTGCCGTTCGCAGGCGAAGGCGTGGTCGGCCACGGACAGCGCGTTCCGCCACTCCTCCCTGAACCACCGCCGCGCCTCGGCGTCGGTCACGGGTTCGGGCGTCCGGGGAACGAGGAGCCGCCGCCGGTGCGGGTGCAGCCGCCGGTCGGCTCGTGCGGCGTCGCGCAGGTAGTGGTCCAGCAGTTGGAGCAGGAAACGTCTTCGCTCATACCCGGTGTCCTCGGCGACGGAGCGGGCGCGGGCGAACTCCCGGACCAGGTCGTGCATCCGCAGCCGACCCGGCTGGTGCTCCTGGAGGAGGTGGTGGTCGAGCATCGCGTCGAACGCCGGCCGCAGCGCCTCGACCGGCAGGTCCGCGCAGGCCGCGATCGTCGCAACGGTGAAATCGGTGCAGGGCAGCAGGCCGAGCCGGCGGAACACCCGGCGGTGCCGCTCGTCCAGCGCCCGATAGGACAGCTCGAACGCCGCCCGTGCCGCGCCGTCGCGCACTCCGGTGAGGAACTCGCCGACCAGGCCGTCGGTCCCGGGGACCGCGGGAACCGCACGGGCGACCAGCCGCAGCGCCAGCGGGAGGCCCCCCGACCGGGCCACGATGTCGTCGGCCACCCGCCGGTCCAGGCCGCCGCCGGCGATCCGGGCGACCAGCTCGGCCGCGTCCGCGGGCGGCAGCACGTCCAGCGAGAGGTGCCGCGCCCCGGCCGGGCCGATCAGTCTTCGGCGGCTGGTGACCAGGATCCGGCAGTTCGGCGCGCCCGCGACGACCGGCCCGAACTGCTCCACGTCGGTGGCATCGTCCAGCACGATCACCGCGCGACGGTGCGCCATCTCCTCCCGCCACGCCTCGGCGCGCCGGATCGGGTCGGCGGGGATGCGGGTGGCCGGGACGCCCGTCAGCCGCAGCAGCTCGGCCAGCACGGCGGGCGCCGACAGGGGCGGCCGCTGCGGATGATGTCCATACAGGTCCAGGTGGATCCGGCCGTCGGGGAAGCGCCGGGCCAGCCGGTGCGCCGCGTGCAGCGCCAGGGCGCTCTTGCCCACCCCCGCCATCCCGGTGATCACGGTGACCCCGGTCTGCTCCGGGTCGAGCAACTGCCTGAGCTCCCGGTCCCGGCCGGTGAAGTCGGGGATGTCGGGCGGCAGCGTCCCGTTCAGGGCCGCGTCCCTGTATCGGGGAACGGCCGCCAGCTCGGTGTCCTGCCGGAGGATTCGCTCGTGCAACGTGCGGAGCCGGGGCGATGGCTCGGACCCGTGCTCGGCGGCGAGCCGCCGGTGCAGGCTCCGGTAGGCCGTCAGCGCGTCGGCCTGACGGTCGCAGCGGTACAGCGCCGTCATCAGGTGAGCGGTGACGGTCTCGTCGAACGGCCGGGCCGCCGCCAGCTCGCGCAGCTCGCCGACGACCTCGCGGTGCCTGCCGAGCCGCAACTGCAGCTCGACCCGTTCCAGCCGGACGGCGTGGCGTTCCTCCTCCAGGCTCTCCCGCAGGTTCCTGGCCCAGTCTCCGGGCAGGCCCGCCAGCGGTTCGCCCCGCCACAGCCCCTCGGCCTCGGTCAGCAGCTCCAGGGCGTGCTGGTCGTCGCCGGTACCGGCGATCGCCCTGGCCTGCCGGTAGAGCCGGCGGAACCGGTGCAGGTCGATGATGTCGCGGTCGACCGTGAGGGTGTGCCCGCCGGCCTTGGAGGCGATCGGCGGCGTCCCTCCGGTGGCCCGCCGCAGCCTGCCGCGCAGCCGAGACAGATAACTGGTCAGCGTGGTGCGCGCGTTCTGCGGCGGATGCTGCCCCCATACCCGCCTGGCCATCATGTCGGTGCTGACCACCCGGCCGCATTCGACCGCCAGCACCGCCAGGACGCACGCCTCTTTCAACGAGCCGGGCGCCAGCGCCTTTCCGCGTACGCGCAGCTCGATCGAGCCGAGGAGTGAAATCTCCTCCATGGCCCCTCCCCGTCCAGGCCCGCTCCCCCCGCCCGAACAGCCTCGAGTCTGACACGCAATTTGTCCGGTTTCCACCCTTATTTACCGCGTTGCAACTCCCTGTCCACGGCGGCCGCCGGGGCCGCTGCGCACACCTGCACGAACGCCTCTCACCTGGCGCGAATCGACCACACGGTCACGGAAACGGGCCTTCGTCATTACCTCGGAACAAGTGTCCCGAATACCACAGAGCGCCAATATCAGGCGGTACTCTTCCTGTGGCCATTCGTTCAGGAGTGAACCGAGTGATTGCACATCACATCGATTTGCTCCATGATCTCCTTCATGAACTTGCGCCTGCACTTGCAGGTGCACGACCCTTCCAAGGAGACAAATATGCGCCTGATGCGCATGCTCAACGTCGCGCGTGCACTGATGGCCCGAGCCATGACCCAGGCGGCGCACTCGCCCACCGCCGCGGTCCTCGCTCTCTGCCTCATCTTCATGTTCTAAGCCCTCCGCGGTGGGGCGGGCATACCCCGCCCCACCCTTCCTGACCTGGGCTGCAGCAATGGCATCCAGTTCCGTGCAAGAGGTCCGTCCACAGTGGGGCCGCATCGTCCCGGGTGGTGGCCGGCGCGGTCGCCGGCCGAGCACGGGAGGATGCGATGTCATGTGACGGATGGGCGCCGGGCCCGTTCGGGCTCGACGCGGCGAAGGGCTCGACGATCGCCGCCGAGCGGACGGTGCTGGTGGTGGTGCACCACCTGACCGCCGCCACGCGGCTGGCCGACGTGGTGCCGCTGGTGGGGCGGGACCGCCGGATCCAGACGGTGTTCACGGCATCGGCGGCATCGGTGCTGTCGGCCGGGATCGGCGAGCACCTGCGGGCCTGCGGCGGGGTGGTGATCCCGTTCCGGCAGGCCACGCAGATCCGGTTCGATCTGGCGGTGGCCGCCGGTGACGGCGACCTGGCCCGGGTGCACGCGCCGGTGCTGCACCTGCAGCACGGAATGGGGCCGGGAGTCCGCTCGCACCGCTGGGCCGGTGCGGGGCCCGCTGCACCGCGCCCGATGCCGGGACTGCGCCGGGAGACCCTTCTGGGAGGCGGCCGCATCATCCCGGCCGTGATCGGGCTGCCCCACCGGGGCGACCTCAACCGGCTGGCGGAGATCTGCCCGGAGGCGCTCCCGGCGGCGCGCGTGGTGGGGGATCCGGCGTTCGACCGGCTGACGGCGAGCCTGCCGCTGCGGGAACGGTACCGGCGGGCGCTCGGCGTGACCGGCGGGCGGCGGCTCGTGGTGGTGTCGTCCACCTGGGGACCGCGCGGGCTGGTCGGCAGGTATCCCGGCCTGCTCTCCCGGCTGGCCGCCGAACTGCCCGCCGACCGGTACGCGGTGGTCGCCGCGCTGCACCCGGTGATCTGGGCCTGGCACGGACCCCAGCAAATCCTGGCGTGGTTCGACGACTGCCGACGGCGCGGGGTGGGGCTGCTGCCACCGCAGGAGGGCTGGCGGGCCGCCCTGGCCGCCGCCGACCTGGTCGTCGGCGACCATGGGTCGGTGACTCACTATGCGGCGGGGGTGGGGATCCCGGTGATGCTGGGCGCGTTCCCGGACGACGACGTGGTGCCGGGAACGGCGGCCGACCGGCTTCGCCTGACGGCGCCCCGCCTCATGCCGGACCGGCCCCTGCGGGAGCAGATCGACGCCTTCCTGGCGGCGGGCACCGCCGGTGCCGACGCGGTGCTGCGCGACCGGCTGACCTCCGAGCCCGGCAGGTCGGCCGTCCTGCTGCGCCGGGTGATGTACGAACTGCTGCGCCTGCCGGAGCCGGTGGAGCCGCCGTCCGTCGACCCGGCACCGCTTCCCGTTCCGATCGACCAGGAGGGCGTCCGGTGAGCGTTCACCTGGTACGGGTTCATCCGGTCCCCCGCCGCGCACCGGCGGACGGCGAGGCCGTCGTCACCGTCCCCGGGACGGCCGGAATGCTGCTGGCGGCCCTTCCCCTCCCGCCGGGCGGCCTCGCCGCCGTCCGGGAACCGGCCGGCGCGGTGCTCGACGAGCACCTGGTGGTCCAGGCGGACGAGCGGCGGTGGCTGCCGCTGGCGGACGTCGTCATCGGCCCACCGCGGTCCGGTTCCGCGGCGCTGGTGAGCTGTGACGCGAACGGCGTCCTGACCACTCCGCGAGGCCGTTTCCAGATCCGGTACGAGGCCGGGAACGACGCGTCGGCGTGGGTCGCCTCGTTCGTCCACGCCTGGCTGGTGGCGGGACACGACCTGCCGGACCTGGTGAACGTCCCCCTGTGCGTCGACTGTGCCGGGGCGGGTCGGACCGGCGTGCGGCTCAGCGGGGAGCCTGCGGGTCCGGCCGCCGCCTGAGCTCGGCGAGCCGTGCCGCGACGGCCTCACCCCGCCGGGCGCCGAGCTCCTGGAACAGGGCCACGGCCTGCTCCAGGTGCCGGCGCTCGGCGGCGGGGTCGCCGAGCAGCCGGGCGACGTCGGCCAGGCTCTCGTGGATCCCGGCGACCTCGCGGCGCGCCCCCACGGCACCGGCCGCGTCCAGGGCGTCGTGCAGAGCCGTGCGGGCGTCGGCGGCGCGGCCGTCCGCGACCAGGGCGCGGGCCAGCCCGGACAGGACGCGGGCACGGTTGTAGTGGTCTCCCCGGCCGGTGAAGAAGGCCAGCGCCTCGGTCAGCGGACCGATCGCCTCGCGCGGCCGGTCCTGGGCGACCAGCGCCTCGCCGACCCGCCGGGTCATCATCGCGACACCGCGCTCGCTCCCGAGCCTCCGGTTGACCTGCAGCGCGTGGGTGAACATGGCCAGGGCCGCGGCCCCGTCACCGGCGGCCATCCGGGCCACCCCCAGGTACTCCAGCGCGGTGGCCTCGCCGCGCAGATGCCCGCTGGACCGTTCGAGGTCCAGCGCCTGCTCCGCCAGACGGGCGGCGGTCGCGAAATCCTCCACGTTGAGATGGGCGAACGCCAGTCCCTCCAGCATCCGGGCGTGAGCGCGGGGGTCGCCGCAGGCGGCGGCGGACTCCACCCCGAGTTCGTGCGTCCGGATCCACGCCGCGTAGTGCTTGCGGTACACGAACAGCCCCACAGGGCCTCGCACACCTGCCACACCTGCCGGTGCAGCCCCCGGTCGTGCGCCTCCTGGACGAGGTCGGTCAGGTTCGCCAGTTCGGTCTCCAGCCAGTCGATGGCCGCCGGCACGTTCTCGAAGGAGACCACCGGCGGACGCTCGTAGTACGGGCCGAGACGCCAGCGTTCGGGGATGATGACCCGGTCGGCGGCGACCGCCGTGGCCAGGTAGTGCTCCAGCAGCCGGACGAACGCGCCGGCCCGCTCGTCCGCCGGGTCGGCCCGTTCGGCGATCTGCCGCGCGTGCAGCCGGGCCAGGTCGTGCAGCCGGTAGCGGCCGTCCGTTCCGGCCTCCAGCAGGTGGGCGTCCACCAGGTGCTCCAGCCGTGCGGTGGCCTCGGCGTCGTCCACCTCGGCGAGGGCGGCGACGGCGGCGGCGTCGAAGTCCGCACCGGGGTGCACGCTCAGCAGCCGGTAGAGCGCCGCGGTCTCGGGCGGCAGATCCCGGTAGGCCAGGTCGAAGACCGCTTGCACGGAGGTTCCCTCCTCACCGCCGAGTGCCGCCAAGCGCCCGCTCTCGTCGGCCAGTTCCGCCACCACCCGGCTGATCGGCAGGTGCCCGCGGGACGCCAGCCGGGCCGCCGCGGTGCACAGTGCCAACGGCAGCCGCCCGCACAGCTCGGCCAGCTCGTCGGCCGCCCCCTGCTCGGCCCGGGTACGGGACATGCCCAGCATCCGGTCCAGCAACTGCCGCGCCCCGTCCTGGCCCAGCGGCGCCAAAGGCAGGAACGCGGCCCCGTCGACGGCCAGCCCGGACAGCCGCCGCCGGGACGTCACCGCGACGACCACCGGTCCCTGTCCGGGGAGCAGCGGCCGGACCTGGGCGGCGGTGGCGGCGTTGTCGAGCATGATGAGCATCCGCCGGTCGGCGAGAAGGGAACGGAACAGGGCCGCCTGCTCGTCGGCGTCGGGCGGGGTCCGTTCCGGCGGCACCCCGAGTGCGCGCAGGAAGCGGCCGAGCAGTTCGCCGGGGTCGCGGGGGACGCCCGCGGAGACGGCGGTGAACGCCCGCAGGTCGGCGAACAACTGGCCGTCCGGGAACGCGGAGCGGATGCGGTGCAGCCAGGTCAGCGTCAGCGAGGTCTTCCCCACGCCGCCCACCCCGGTGATCACCACGACCGCCGGGGAGCCGCCGGCCAGTGCCGCGTCACTGAGCTCCGTCAGCCGGTCCAGTTCCCGGGCGCGGCCGGTGAAGTACGGCGGCGGCGCGGGGAGCTGCGCGGGCACGGGCGGCACGGCCGGGGCGACGTGCAGGTTGACGTCACCGCCCACGGAGCCGACCTGGACCACGGTGCCGTGCGCGCCGCCGGACACCTCGTTGCGCGATGCCGGGGGCCGCCCGTCCGGCCTGCCGGGTTCCGGCCGCCGGGCATCACGATCGCGCATGACCGGAATTTCGCTCCACGAAAATCGGATTTGACAATTCGCGTCAAGGTAACTCCGGATCCGCGCTCCGGGCAAGGCCGGGAAGGTCTTGCGGCGGGGTCAGATCAATGCATCCGCAGCATCCCGGAAATGACCTTCGGTCGTTCGAGGTGGCCTTTCCCCGGCGCCGGCCCGGCCCGCACGAACGGATGTGCGGTTCGGTGGGCGTGTGTCACCCGATGCGATCGGACGCCTGCGGCCGTTCGCGGCACCCGTTCACCGGTGCAGCGGCGTGCCGCCCCCGGCGCCGGGGCGTGCCCGCGCGGCGGCGCGGGCCTCCTGCAGGATGCGCATCCATTCGGGAATGACCGCCGGGCCCGGATCGGTCGCCAGGGCCATGGTCTCGAAGGCCCGGCGCTGGCAGGAGAGCACGAACGCGGCCACCCACCCCGCTGACGGCGGATTGGCCCGGCGACCGGACAGCACGGCGCTGATCGCGCTGACCGACAGCGTGGGCAGATCCCTTTCGGCCTGGTCCGGATACAGCTCGGTCAACCGCCGGGACACCGCCGCCAGTGACCGGTACGCGGGCGCCCCGCACGCCTCGTGGAATTCTCGTAACCGTGCCGCGAAAGCCGCCACCGCAGCATCGTCACGCATTCACCGCCCCCGTGCCTCGTTCGTCCAGCCTTGCCCGCACGATTTTGCCAGAGCGTCGCGACTCTCCGGCACGGCATTTTATTCCCGAAATGTTTCGCCTTGTTCCGCCCCGTATCGGGGCGCTGAACAGCGGCTACCCGGCCCGCCGACCGACAGCACCGCCGCGAGAGCGCATTCTCCGATCGGGGCCGGACGATATTCTCACCAGACCAGTCAACTGCTTGTTATGGGGGATGTTCCGCACATTGGGCGCCGGTCACAGCAGGCGGGCTATGTGGTGGGCGGCGGTCAGGACGCGGGGGGCGATGGCGGTCTCGTCCTGCTCGCCTATGGTCACGATGCCGACGCTGGCCTCGGCGGGACGGTCGTCGACGCAGATGGGGGCGGCCAGGCCCCAGGCACCGGGTTGCAGTTCCCCGGCGGTGACCGAGTAGCCGGCGCTGCGGGCCGTGGTGACGGCCGCGCGCTCGCCGGGGCGGGGCGGGCGGCCGACCAGGATGGCGATGCCGGAGGCGCCCCGGTCGGCGGGATGCCGGTTGCCCGCCCGGTAGGCGACGTGGATGTTGGAGCCGCGCGGCTCCACCACGGTCAGCACCACCGCCTCGTCCTCGGTGTCCAGGACGGTGATGAACGCGGTGGCGTGGCAGGCGTCGGCCAGCTTCTGCAGCTCGGCGGCGGCGGCCCGGCGCAGCCGCTGCCGGACGGCCGCGTTCAGCTCCACGATGCCCAGGCCCAGGGAGTAGGTGTGGCCGTCGCGGGTCACCAGCCGGTGCCGGCCCAGCGCGGTCAGGTGCCGGGTGACGGCGTTGCGGTGCAGGCCGGAGGCGCGCGAGAGCTGGCTGACGGTGAGCCCGTCGGGGTGGTCGCGCAGGATCTCCAGCAGGCCCAGCCCGGCGTCGATGGTCTTGGACCCCGTCTGCGCCTGGGGGCGGTCGGTCGTCTTCATCGGGCATCACCGATCCTGCGGGCCGGCGTGAACCGGACGGGCAGATGCTTGATCCCGGCGATGAAGTTGGACACCAGCCGGGTGGGCTCGGCGACCGGTTCCAGGTCCGGCAGCCGCCACAGCAGCTCGGCGCAGAACGCGCGGAGCTGGAGCCGGGCGAAGTGCGCGCCCAGGCACACGTGCGGGCCGTCGCCGAACGCCACGTGGTCGTTCGGGCGCCGGGCGACGTCGAACCGCATCGGGTCGGGGAACCGCCGCTCGTCGTGGTTGGCCGACCCGTGGAAGACCACCACCTTGTCCCCGGCGACGATCGGCCGTCCGGCCAGCACCGTGTCCCGGACGGCGGTGCGGCGGAAGCCGATCACCGGCGGATGGCGGCGCAGCATCTCCTCGACCGCCGTGTCCAGCAGGCCCGGGTCGGCCAGCAGCCTGCGGTGCTCGGCGGGGTGCGACAGCAGCGTCCACAGTCCGCCGGGCAGGGCCGCGCGGACGGTGTCGTTGCCCGCGATGACCAGCAGGAAGAAGAACATCGACAGCTCGCCGTCGGTGAGCCCGGCGGTGGCCAGCGCGGTCATCAGGTCGTCGGCGGGGTCGCGGCGCTTGCGCTCGGCCAGCCGGTGGGCGTACTCGAACATGTCGGCCAGCCGCGCCGGGGACCGCGGGTCGACCGGCCGCCCGGCGGCGTCGCGGACGGTCTCGGCGTGCTCGGGGTCCTGGTAGCCGATGACCCGGTCGGTCCACTCCCTGATCAGCTCCCGGCCCTCGGGCGGGATGCCCAGCAGGTCGGCGAGGTTGCGCACCGGGTAGTCGTCGGTCACGTCCACCGGCAGGTCGCACTCGCCGCGTTCGGCGATCCGGTCGACCAGCGCCCGGGCCCGCGCCGCCGCCTGCGCGGCGAACCGTTCGATCCGCCGGGGGGTGAACGCCCCCGACACCAGCCGCCGCAGCCGCCGGTGCGCGGGCGGGTCCATGTTGAGCATCATCTGCCGGATGAACGGCAGGTCCTCCGGGTCGGGGTCGCGGATCTGCGTGGCCCCGATCCAGGAGCTGTACTCGTCCGGGCTGCGCAGCACGCGCACCACGTCGTCGTACCGGGTCACCGCCCAGAACCCCGGCCCGGCGGGCCAGCCGCCGACCTCGTGCTCGGCCTGCCAGGCCACGGGGTTCTCGTCGCGCAGCGTCCGGTACGCGTCGTGCGGCAGGCCGCGGGCGTAGACGCGGGGATCGAACACGTCGATCCGCTGCCGCGTACCCGTCATCCCAGGAAGCGTTCGATGTGGGAGATCAGGGCGAGGGGGGTCTCCTCGACGGCGTAGTGGCCGGCGTCGGCCAGCACCGCCAGCTCGGCGTTCGGGTACCACTCCAGCCAGGTCTGCCGCATCACGTCGGGGGACAGCGCCGGGTCGTGGGCTCCGGCGATGACCAGGGCGGGGGTGGGGTTGCCGACGATCTCCTTGTGGTAGTCGGTGCGCGCCCAGGCGTCCAGGTAGGCGCGGAACGCGGCCGGGTCGCAGTTGCCGACCGAGGCGGCGACCATCTCGTCCAGCCAGCGGGACGGCATCCGGTTGCCGGTGGTGAAGTCGATGATGGCGCGGCGGTTGGCGGGCTCGGCGGCGGCCCCGGCGAACAGCGCCCAGCCCTCCTCGTCGAACGGCACCCCGGAGGCGGGCACCGGGGAGACGCCCACCAGCCGCCGCACGCGGCCGGGCGCGTCCAGCATGACCCGCTGCATGACCGTTCCGCCCATCGAGTGGCCGACCAGCGAGAACGTGTCCCAGCCGAGCTTGTCGGCGAGGGCGATCACGTCCCCGGCGATCTCCGTCAGGGTGTAGTCGCCGGTGAGGTCGCGGGCGTCGCCGTACCCGCGGTACTCGGGGAACGCGTAGGTGAAGGCGTCGCCGTCCAGGTACGGGTGGAGCCTGCGCCACTGGGTGCGGTCGCCGAACCAGCCGTGCAGCGCGATCACCCGGTTGGGCCCGGATCCGAGGATGTCGTGGGGGAGGGCGACGGGCATGGGGGTCTCTCCTTCGTCCGGGCCTTCGGGGGGTGCGCCGGTGCACGGGACGCTGAACCAGACCCGCTTGCCGCGCCCGCCCGGGTCTCGGACGGCGCCCCATTCCGTGGCCTGCACGTTCACCAGGAAGAGGCCGCGGCCGCTCTCGGCCACCCAGTCGGGTTCGCGCACCGTCGGCAGTGCGGGGTCGGGGTCGTGCACCTCGACGCGGACGGTCCCGCCGCCCGCGCTCATCCGGATCGCCAGTTCGCGCCGGCCGCGTTCGGCCGGGGCGGCGTGCACGATCGCGTTGGTGACCAGTTCGCTGGTGAGCTCCACCAGCAGGGCGGCGGCCTCGTCGGTCAGGACCAGGCCCCACTGCCGGAACGTCTGGGCCACCCACCGCCGGGCGATGGCGGGAGCGCGCAGCGAGTCGGGAAGCTGCCGGGCCGCGGCCGGCCGGTGCCGCGCGGGAGCGGTGGTCACGTCTGGTCCGCCTAACACCATGACCATGCCCGGATAGTGGGCATGGTGATCAAAATGTGGGCATCTTTGAGAAGATTCGACCGCCGCCGCCGCGTTGTCAATGGAAATGCCGAAACTGCTCGGGCGACACCGTGAACGGATCGCATTCTCCCAGGTGAGCGGAAGAATGGCGGGGGCCGCGGGCCATCGGCGGCCGTCGGCGCCAGTCCGGCGGGCGTCCGCGTCGCGTTGCCGCCGGCCGCCGGGACGCGCCCGGCGCGGTGCCGGAGCTGCCGCGCATCGGGACGCGACCGGGAAGGCGATCCGCTTTCAACCGGATGTCCTGGACATATTCGAGTGAATCGGGTGCGGCGATCCGATGGCCGCCGAAGGCGTCACCCGGACCACCGGCCGCACTCGCCATCGCGAACACGAGTTGAACATGAATTTTTCTCACTCGCCTTTACCGCCGCCGATCCCGCCGCCGATCCCGCCGCCGATCCCGCCGCCGTCCCGCCGGAGCCCGATCCGGCGACCGCGGCGGACGTACGGACACCCCCGGCCCGGCAGGCCCCGGTCCATGCTGGAATAACCGGGCGGGGGCACCGGTTGAGATAGTTGAAACTTCTACTAGCGGAGGCGGTCGCCATGCAGTTCGGGATCTTCACGGTGGGCGACGTCACCCCCGATCCCACCACCGGCCGCACCCCCACCGAGGCCGAGCGGATCAAGGCCATGGTGCGGATCGCGCTCAAGGCCGAGGAGGTCGGGCTGGACGTGTTCGCCACCGGCGAGCACCACAACCCGCCGTTCGTGCCGTCCTCGCCGACCACCATGCTCGGCTACGTCGCCGCCCGCACCGAGCGGCTGATCCTGTCCACCGCGACCACGCTGATCACCACCAACGACCCGGTGAAGATCGCCGAGGACTTCGCGATGCTGCAGCACCTGGCCGACGGGCGGGTGGACCTGATGCTGGGCCGCGGCAACACCGGGCCGGTCTACCCGTGGTTCGGGCAGGACATCCGGCAGGGCATCCCGCTGGCCATCGAGAACTACCACCTGCTGCACCGGCTGTGGCGCGAGGACGTGGTGGACTGGCAGGGCAAGTTCCGCACCCCGCTGCAGGGCTTCACCTCCACCCCGCGTCCCCTCGACGGGATCCCGCCGTTCGTCTGGCACGGCTCGATCCGCAGCCCGGAGATCGCCGAGCAGGCCGCCTACTACGGCGACGGGTTCTTCGCCAACAACATCTTCTGGCCCAAGGAGCACTTCCAGCGGCTGATCGGCCTGTACCGCAGGCGGTACGAGCACTACGGGCACGGCTCGGCCGACCAGGCGATCGTGGGCCTGGGCGGGCAGGTGTTCATGCGCAAGAACTCCCAGGACGCGATCCGCGAGTTCCGGCCGTACTTCGACAACGCCCCGGTGTACGGGCACGGCCCGTCACTGGAGGAGTTCATGGCCGAGACCCCGCTGACCGTGGGCAGCCCCCAGCAGGTCATCGACCGGACCCTGCAGTTCCGCGAGTACTTCGGCGACTACCAGCGCCAGCTGTTCCTGATGGACCACGCCGGGCTGCCGCTGAAGACCGTGCTGGAACAGCTCGACATCCTCGGCGAGGAGGTCGTCCCGGTGCTGCGCAGGGAGTTCGCCGCCCTCCGGCCGGCCCACGTGCCGGACGCCCCCACCCACGAGAGCCTCAGGAAGGCCGCCGCAGCGAAGGAGACCGCGAACCGATGAGCCCGCGCAAGATCGCCGTCGTGTCCGCCGGGCTGAGCGTCCCGTCCGCCACCCGGCTGCTGGCCGACCGCCTCGCCGCCGCCGTCACCGACGCCCTGCGGGAACGCGACGTCAAGGCCGAGGCGCAGGTCGTGGAGCTGCGCGACCACGCCCACGCCGTCACCGACAACCTGCTGACCGGCTTCCCCTCCGCCGCGCTGCGCGAGGTGCTCGAAAGCGTCGCCGAGGCGGACGCGGTGATCGCGGTGACCCCGGTGTTCAGCGCCTCCTACAGCGGCCTGTTCAAGTCGTTCTTCGACGTGCTCGACCCCGATGCACTGGCCGGGAAGCCGGTCCTGGTGGCCGCCACCGGCGGCACCGCCCGGCACTCGCTGGTGCTGGAGCACGCGCTGCGCCCGCTGTTCTCCCACCTGCGCGCGTTCGTCGTCCCGACCGCCGTGTACGCGGCCTCGGAGGACTGGGGCGGGGGCGGCGACGGCGCGCAGGCCCTCACCGACCGGATCGCCCGCGCCGCCGGGGAGCTGGCCGACCTGGTCGCCGAACGGGCTCCCGCGGTGCGCAACGACCCGTACGAGAACCCCACACCGTTCGAGGACCTGCTCTCCGGGGCATGACACAGCGTCCCATATCGGTCACCCTATGGACGGAAAATCGGGCAAAGGGTAGCTTCCCACCCAGGTTCCCCCTCCGAAAGTGGTGACCATGGCCCCCACCCCCCGCAGACGCGTCCTCGTCACGCTGAGCACCGCCGCACTGGCCGCCCCGCTGCTGGTCCCGGCCACCGCCCACGCCCGGACCACCGCCGCTCCCCACCCCGTCGCCCGCGCCCAGGCCACCAGCACCGCCGTGCAGCAGCAGGTCCGGGCGTTCTGGACGCGGGACCGGATGCGCTCGGCGGTGCCCATGGAACGGCTGCTGGAGCTGACGCCCGCCCAGCGGCGCAAGCTCACCCGGACCCAGGCCCCGGGGCAGGTGACCCCGATGGCGTTCCCCCACGGCGGCGGCACCTGGACCGGCGGCGGCCAGGTGGTCCGCTCCACCGGCCGGGTGTTCTTCACCTACCAGGGCCGTACCGCCTCCTGCTCGGGCAGCGCGGTGGTCAGCCAGAACAAGAGCACCGTCATCACCGCCGGCCACTGCGTCAAGATGGACGGCGCCTGGCACACCAACTGGGTGTTCGTCCCGGGCTACGACAACGGCAACACCCCGTACGGCACGTGGACCGCCCGCCAGACGCTGGCCACCTCGCAGTGGGCGGCGTCGGAGAACATCACCTACGACGTCGGCGCGGCCGTGCTGAACCCCCTGAACGGGCAGAGCCTCACCGACGTCGTCGGCGGCCGGGCGATCGCGTTCAACCAGTCGCGGACGCAGCGGATGTACTCGTTCGGCTACCCGGCGGCGGCCCCCTACGACGGCTCCAAGCTGACCTACTGCAGCGGCACCACGTCGTCCAGCCTGCTGTACGGGTCGATCGGCATGGTGTGCAACATGACCGGCGGCTCCAGCGGCGGCCCGTGGTTCAGCGGCTTCGACGAGTCCACCGGCGTCGGCACCCTCAACTCGGTCAACAGCTACCGGATGAACCTGCCGATCCTCAACCGCTACATGTACGGCCCCTACTTCGGCCCCGAAGCCCAGGCCCTCTACACCCAGGCCCAGAACGCCTGACCCGTTCCCGCGCGGGGACCGGCACACCCCGTGCCGGTCCCTTCGCCTTCCGTACGAGGAACGACATCAGCGCGCCATCGCGCAAGTCGGTGGTCCACGGCACCGACACCCGGCCGCCGGGACGGATGCTCCGCCCCGGCATGGGGGATCCGCTCGGCCGCAGCGGTGACGATCACCCGGTCAGGCCCGGCGGGCGGCCTCCAGCAAAGCGGCCAGGCCATCGCGCGTGACGCTGAGAACGGGACCCTCGGGATCCTTGGAGTCGCGGATGCCGACGACCCGGCCGAGGTCGGCCAGCTCGACGCAGGAGTTGCTCCCGCCACCGCTATATGAGCTCTTGCGCCACCCAGACCTCCGCAGGCTGGGGAAGTTGCCCATCCTTCACAGCTCCTTCATGGTGGTGCGGATCAGCGTCACCGAGCCCAGGCGTGGGGGATCCGCCCGGCCGCGGCGGTGACGATCACCCGGTCAGGCCCGGCGGGCGGCCTCCAGCAAAGCGGCCAGACCGTCGCGCGTGACGCTGAGGACAGGACCCTCGGGATCCTTGGAGTCGCGGACGCCGACGACCCGGCCGAGGTCGGCCAGCTCGACGCAGGCTTCGTTGCCGGTGGCACTGTGGCTGCTCTTGCGCCACTGCGGGCGGGAAACCTCGCTCATTCACATCTCCTCTGCGATGGTGCGGATGAGTCCCGCCGAGTCCTTCTCGTCAAGGGCGGCATGGGGGTCCGCTCGGCCGCGGCGGCGCCGATCACCCGGTCAGGCCCGGCGGGCGGCCTCCAGCAGAGCGGCCAGACCGTCGCGCGTGACGCTGAGAACGGGACCCTCGGGATCCTTGGAGTCGCGGATGCCGACGACCCGGCCGAGGTCGGCCAGCTCGACGCAGTCAGGACCACCGCCGGAGTAGCTCGACTTACGCCACTGCGGGCGGGGAACCTCGCTCATTCACATCTCCTCTGCGATGGTGCGGATGAAATCCGCCGAGTCCTTCTCGTCGAGGGCGGCATCGGCGACCCGTTCGAACATCACCTTACAAGCCCGCACCTCGGTGACGTTCTCCTCATATCTGCCGCCCGCGATCGTCTCCATGTACGCGACGGACAGGTCGGCCAACGAGTCGAACTCGAACAGCACGAGGCCACCGGTGCCGATCGACGGGTAGTAGCCCTGCTCGATCGGCACGACCCGCAGCGAGACGTTCGGGCGCTCGATGGCGAACAGCAGGGCACGCAACTGCGCGCGCATCACGTCACGGCCACCGACTGGGCGGCGCAGCACCTCCTCGGCGAGCACGCATTCCAGCCGGGGCGGGTTCTCGCGGGCGAGCATCGCGCGACGGGTCATACGGGCCTGGACCCGCCGGTCGATCTCCTCGGCCGCCAGGTCGGGAAAGTGCCCCCGGATGAGCGTGCGGGCGTAGTCCTCCGTCTGGAGCAGCCCGTGCACAAGCTGAGGCTGCCATGTACGGATGCGGGAAGCGGCGTGCTCCAGCTCGGCGTAGGAACCTGGCAGTACGTCTGAGTAGGAGGCCCACCAGCCTCGTCGCCGGACGTCACGGGCCAGTTTCAGCAGCGCCAGCCGCAGCGGTTCCGCGGGACCGTAGGCGCCGAGGATGCGGTCGACATCACCGACGGAGGGCAGTTGGCTGGCCGTCTCGATCTTGACCAGTTTGGGACGCGACCAGCCGAGCAGCCCGGCGGCCTGCTCCGGGGTGAGGCCGGCCGCCTCACGCAGCCTGCGCAGCTCGCTGGCGAGCTTACGTTGCCGGGCGGTTGGTCCTTGCTTCGTCATGCCGGGATGCTCCCATGCATCACACCAACCTGAGGTAACCATTCAGATACAGCGACCATACCTGCTTCGAACTAGTTCTTGCACATCTTCACTAGTTCCGACATGGTGAAGGGCAGGCGCGCCGAGGGTGTCCCCGGTGCAGGGGGACGGGCGCGCCTGCCCTCACACAGGAAGCAGTCCCGGCGGCGTTGGCGCGCCGTGAGTCCGGGACCGGGCCAGAACGGAGGTCCTGGCTTGTCCATCATCGTAATGCCGCCCGCGTGGCCGCTCCCCCGGTCCGCCGAGGCCGAGCGGGTCGATTTCCGGCTCGGCTGGCTTCGTGCCGAGTACCCGCGTGCGGGCTGCTGGTACGCCGAGAGGTGCGGGACGTGGATGGCCGCTCCCGCCGGGGCGACCCGGCTCATCGAGGCGCCCACCGCCGTGGCGCTGGCCGCCCGGCTGGCCGAGCACTACCGCCGCCGCCCCGAGCACCCGAAGTCCTCCGCCGTCCCCCGCCCGGCACGCCGGATCGCCCCGACCCGCGCGGGTGAGCCCGGCATGTCCGCGCGGCGGGGCCCGGCGGCGCACAGGGACGGGGCGAGCACATCGGTGCGGCGTGGTCCGGGTGGACGCGGAGAAGTGGCGCGGCCGACGCGGGCCCCGGTGCCCGGCACCGCTTCGCCCGGCGGCCCGCCGCCCGTCTCACCGCCGGGACCGGCGGCGGGCGCGCGGCGGGTCCGCCATGGGCGTGCCGGGCTGGGAACGTTCTGGCGCGGGGTGCGTCGTCGGCTGGGGTTCGCCGTGGGGGCCGCCGCATGATGCCCACGGACGACGATCGTCGACGCGCCCTTCACGCGCTCGCCGCCGCCCTCCGTGGGCAGGGCTATCGCGTCACCGTCTTCCATTGGTACCTGGTCGCCGAGAGCCACGAGGGCCGCAGCGCCGAGGTCTGGGCGCAGGGGCGCGCATCCGACAACGGGCGTCTGTGGTTCACCGGTCCCGGTGGTACGCCCATCTGCGAGGCCGAGCAGACGACGAACGCCGTGGTGGCGGTCAAGGGCGTCCTGCACGGACGGTAAGACGGCCGCATCGACGCGGGGACTCGCCCGCCGAGCGGACGGCCCCCGTCGCCACAGGGCGGCGGGGGCCGTCACTCACCAGTCCGCGGGAGACGGACATCAGGGCTCTGGGGGTCGCGCCGCCCCCAGAGAGCCGGGGGCCGGACGACCGCAGAGAATCGTCCGACCCGCCTGCGGGCGGGTCAGAAGGCGCTCTCGGGCAGCTCCATGACGTCCAGCGTGGTGGCCTCGGTGGCCGCGCGGTCGGCGGCGATCCGGGGCAGCACGTTGGCGCAGAAGAACTGGGCCGCGGCGACCTTGCCGGTGTAGAAGTCGCGGTCGGCCTCCGACAGCTCCCCGCCCAGCCGCTGCAGGGCGATCTCGGCCTGGCGGCACAGCAGCCAGCCGACCACCAGGTCGCCGAGGGCCAGCAGCAGGCGGGTGGTGTTGAGCCCGACCTTGTAGATCTCCTTGGGGTTCTCCATCGAGGCCAGCGCCCACCCGATCATCGGGTTGAGGATGCCCTCGACGTTCTCCAGCGCCTGGCCGAGCAGGGCGCGCTCGTTCTTGAGCCGGCCGTTGCCCGCCTCGCTGGCCACGAACTCCTTGATCTCGCCGGCCAGCACCTTCAGGGCCTCGCCGTTGTCCCGCAGGATCTTGCGGAAGAACAGGTCCTGGCCCTGGATGGCGGTGGTGCCCTCGTACAGGGTGTCGATCTTGGAGTCCCGGATGTACTGCTCCAGCGGGTACTCCTGCAGGAAGCCCGAGCCGCCCAGGGTCTGCAGGGACTCCGCGCCCAGCAGCTCGTAGGCCCGCTCGGAGCCGAAGCCCTTGACGATCGGCAGCAGCAGGTCGTTCAGCTTCTCGGCCAGCTTGTCCTCGCGGCCCTCGTGCTGCGCGATCTGCACCTGGTCCTGGAAGGTGGCGGTGAACAGCACCAGCGCCCGCATGCCCTCGGCGTAGGCCTTCTGGGTCATCAGGCTGCGCCGGACGTCGGGGTGGTGGGTGATGGTGACCCGCGGCGCCGTCTTGTCGGTCATCTGGGTCATGTCGGCGCCCTGCACCCGCTGCTTGGCGTACTCCAGCGCGTTGAGGTAGCCGGTGGACAGGGTGGCGATGGCCTTGGTGCCGACCATCATCCGGGCGTACTCGATGATGAGGAACATCTGCTTGATGCCCTCGTGCACGTCGCCCACCAGGTAGCCGACCGCCGGGTGCCTCTCGCCGAAGGTGAGCTCGCAGGTCGTGGAGACCTTGATGCCCATCTTCTTCTCGAGGTTGGTGACGTAGACGCCGTTGCGCTCGCCCAGCTCGCCGGTCTCCAGGTCGACCAGGTACTTGGGCACCAGGAACATCGACAGGCCCTTGGTCCCGGGGCCGGCGCCCTCGGGGCGCGCCAGCACCAGGTGGAAGATGTTCTCGGACATGTCGTGCTCGGCCGAGGTGATGAAGCGCTTGACGCCCTCGATGTGCCAGGTGCCGTCGGGCTGCCGGATCGCCTTGGTGCGGCCGGCGCCCACGTCGGAGCCGGCGTCCGGCTCGGTCAGCACCATGGTGGCGCCCCACTTGCGCTCCAGCGCCAGCTCGGCGAAGCGCTTCTGCTCGGGGGTGCCGATCTGCCACAGGATGTGGGCGAAGCCGGGGCCGGAGGAGAACATGTAGACCGGCGGGTTGGCGCCCAGGATCTCCTCGGCCACCGCCCACACCAGGGTCCGCGGGGCGCCGGTGCCGCCCAGCTCGGCGGGCAGGTCGAGGCGGTACCACTCGGCGTCCATGTACGCCTGGTAGCTCTTCTTGAAGCCCTCGGGCATGGTGACCGCGCCGGTCGCCGGGTCGAACCTGGGCGGGTTGCGGTCGCCCTCCTCGAAGGAGTCGGCGATCACGCCGGTCGCCAGCCGGTCGACCTCCTCCAGGATGCTGCGGACGGTGTCCTCGTCCAGGTCCGCGTACGGCCCCTTGCCGAGCAGCTCCTGACGGTTGAACACCTCGAAGAGGTTGAACTCCAGGTCACGGAGGTTGCTCTTGTAGTGCCCCATGGATACCTCGCCAGGTGCGGTGTGTGGGCCGGCGGCCGGCCAACTACTGGTCAGTAACTGACCATATGCTACCCGCTGGTAACCAGGACACAAGACATCAATCGAACCCGATTCGGCGTGGGCTGCCTCACCTGCGGGAACGGCATGAGGTCCCGCCTCGGCGGGGGGGCGGCGGGTCAGTCCCGCGGCGGCAGCAGGGTGCCCAGCGGGCCGAGGTCGAGGTTGAGGTCGCTCGGGGACAGGCCGAACCGCTCGCACAGTTCGTCCATGGCCTCCTCGAGGCGCATCAGGGTCGTGCCGATCGCCTCGACCTGCTCGTCGGTCAGGTCGCCCCGCTCGAACCGGCGGATGCACTGCCGCTCCACGAGCTGGCGGACCAGCTCGACCACGGTGAGCACCAGCCGGGTCAGGTCGCGCTGGACGTTCTCGGGGTCGGTCTCGATGCGCCGGCCGCCGACCCGCGGCCCGTCATGCTCCGGCGGGGCGGCGCGGGTCACCCGGAAGCCGTCCCGGAAGTCGTCGCGCGGCGGCTCAGGCACGGCCGATCGGCTCCCCGTCCTCGCCCACCGAGGCGATCAGCACCCGCAGCGAGATCCGCACCAGGTCGACGTCGGCGATGGACAGCGTCAGGTCCCCCTGCAGGACGACCCCGCCGGCCAGCAGCCGGTCCAGCAGATCGACGAGCGTGGCCCGCTCGGCGGTCATCCGCTCCCCGGCCGGCAGGTCGTCGCCGCGCGGGTACCCGGCCGCCGGCGCGGGGTACGCCGTGGAGCGTTCGACCGTCATCGCAAGGTCCTCACATCCGTCGCGTCACGAAGCCCCGACGTCCGCCCAGTCGTCCGGCCGTCATCACGGGCCCTCCGCGTCCGGCCCGCCGGACTCCAGGACGGTGAAGGAGTAGGGGGCCCAGGGGCCGGTGAGCTCGACCTCGATCTCCGGGGTGCTCAGGGATCCGGCGGTGGAGGCGAACTCGCCGCCGCGTTCGTCGTCGACGAGGTAGGCGGCGTTGAGCACCATCCACTCGCTGCGGCCGGACAACTGGGGGTCCTGGGGGCGGTGCAGCCGCCTGGCCACCGCGAGGTCCGACAGCGTCCTGTCGACGTGTTCGGCGTGCGCCACCGCCCGGCGCCAGGCCTCCTCGCGGGTGCGCAGGCCGGTCCGGCGGCGTTCCAGATAGGCCGCCCCGGGGCGGCGGCCCGCCGAGGCGCCCGAGGACCCGGAACGGGCGGGAGCCGCAGCCGTCTGCGGATTCGCGTAGACCTTGACCCCCCACTCCTGCCGCCCGGCCACCATGTCGAGCGTCTCGGCGAACTCCGCGAAGCCCCGCTCCAGCAGATCGCGCACCTGCTCGTCGCCCCGGTAGACGGTCACCAGCCGCACCGGCGCGGTGGTGGTGCGCCGGGCCACCGCGTCGACCACGCGATGATGGGCGCGGGCGGTGGCCTCCAGCCAGCCCAGGTCCTCCAGGTTGCGCCGCAGCGCCCGCTCGCCGAACTCCGACAGGGGCACCGTGCCGACGACGCCGATCAGATCCTCGTGCCCCACCGTCCGCACGGGTTCCCCGGCGACACCGGCCAGTCCCTCCGTCAGGCCCTCCCCGGTGCTCCTGGCGATGGCGTACAGGTAGGTTCCGGTATCACTCACGGGGTTCCTCCGACCCGGCCCTGCGCTCCTCGGCCGGCTCCTCCTGTTCTTCCTGCTCCTCCTGTTCCTCCTGGGGAGCACGCACCGCCCGGGTCCCGCGTTCGCCGCCCTCCAGGGCCTCGAGCCGGTTGCGCAGCCGCCGGTTCTCCTCCTCCAGCTCGCGCTGCCGCCCGCTCAGCCAGGGGTCGTGCTCCCACCAGTCGATCCCCAGCTCCTTGGCCGTCTCCACGGACACGATCAGCAGCCGCAGCTTGATGGTCAGCAGCTCGATGTCGAGCAGGTTCACCCGGATGTCGCCCGCGATGACGATGCCCTTGTCCAGCACCCGTTCCAGGATGTCGCCGAGGTTGGCGGGCTGGCGGTCGGCACGGCCCCCGCCGTGGGACGAGACGATGGAGCCCTGCTGCGGCGGCCGGCCCGGCATCACTGCTCCTCCCTGGAGGCGCCCTTGCCGCGCCGGTAGCGCTGCGTCCTGCGGTACGCCACCAGCGCGCCGTCCGCGTCCAGCTCGATCTCGTAGATCGCGAGGACGTCGGAGGAGGACGGGACGTGACGGGCCTCCAGCACCTCCACCTCGACGATCCAGCCGTCCTCGACCGGCTCCACGGAGACGACCCCCTCGGGGGTCCTGGAGATGATGTCGGCGAGCTGCCGTGCACCGGCCCTGGCGGCCTCCACCACCGACAGGTCCCCGTTCCCCGCTTCTTCCTCGTAGTCTTCGCGCCCGTCCGTGCGGGCCCTGTCCTCGGTGCGCACGTCTCCCCCCGGTCGGTGCGTTCGCGGTGTCAGCCGGGCGGGGCGGGCGGTTCGCCGAACGCCTCGGCGAAGATCTCCTCCATCGCCCGTTCCTCCTCCTCGGCGGAGATCCGGCCGGCCGCACGGGCCTGCTCCAGCTCCTCCAGCCGCCGCCGGAGCGCCGGCGGGTACCTGGTCTGCCGTTCGGCCTCCTCCTGCAGGATCTCCGCGATCTTGAGCACCCCCTGGAGGGGCAGGAACGGCAGCCTCCAGGGCAGCGACAGCAGGTTCATCCGCGTTCCCCTATCCCGGTGTCACGACGAAGTCCCAGGGCGCGAGGGGGCCCAGCAGGCGCAGCTCGGCACGCCCCTCCCACTTGCGGACGGCCGTCGCCACCGCCTCCTCGAACTCCGGGCGCCGCGCGTCCTCCACCAGGAAGGCGGCGTGCACGGCGTCCAGATGATGGGTGGGGTCCCGCACCGCGCTCGCGACGCAGTACGGGGACAGGTCCTGGACCAGCCGCTCGGTGGCGGCCTGCCGCCTGGCCTCGATCTCCTGGTAGACCAGCTCGCCGAGCCGCACCCGGTCCTGGTGGGACTCCGCCTCCGGACGGTCCCGGATCCGCTCGCGCAGCCGGGCCGCCTCGGCGTTCTCCCGGACCACCTCGGCCAGCACCGCGCGCTCGTCGAAGCGGCCCTTCACCACGTACTCGACCCGCCCCTCCAGGTTCGCCAGCGCGTCGGCGAACCCCTGGTGGTTGGGCGCCAGCAGGTCATCGACCACCGCCTGCTCGGTCGTCATGACCGCGCCGAACCGCAGCGGCAGCACGGGCGCGTCGACGGCGGCGTCGTCCAGCAGCCGCTCGTGCGCCAGCAGGTCGTCGGGACGGCCCAGCCGGACCTTCGGGTCGATCTCGCTGACCAGGGCGGCGACGTCGCCGTGCCGGACGACCCGCACCTCGCGGCCGTCCACGCCGCGCACGCCGGCGGCGGTCTCCACGTCCGCGGGAACGATGCCGTACACGTACCAGGCGGAGTCCGCCCGGTCCGGTTCCCGCTCGGAGGCCGTCATCTCATTCCTCCCGGGACCGGTCCTGTGCGGATCGGCGCCCGCGGCGGGGAACGGCCTCGGCCTCCTCCTCGTCCCGGGCGGCCTCGAGCTCGAGGCCGGCCTCGTCGCCTGCCTCGTCGCCGGTCCGGGCGGCCTGCAGGGCCTGCCGGTCGGAGTCCTCCACCTCCTCGTCGGAGCGCCCGCCGGGCAGCAGCCCGCCCACCAGGTCGCCCACTCCGGGCTTCTCGTGCTCGGTGAGGTCCAGCCGGTTGGTGGCCTCCGCGAACTGCAGGTAGGTCTCCACGCTCGCCACGACGACGCGGGCGTCGACCGTCAGCAACTGGATGCCGAGCAGGGAGACGCTGACATAGGCGTCGATCACCAGGCCCTTGTCGAGAATGGTGTCGATGACGTCGGCGAGCCCGCCGGCGGACGCTCCGCCGCCTCCGCCCGCCGGTTGGACGGCCGTGGTCATTCCTCGGTCCTTCTTCCTCGCCGGGTACGCCGCTCGCCCACGGAGGCGGCCGGCCGCGCACCGCGCCGGACGACCGGGCGCCGCGCCCTGCGGGGCCTCGGCTCCGGCTCCTCTTCCTCTTCCTCACGGGCGCCCTCGGGCCTGCGCTCCTCGGGCTCCTCTTCCTCCGGCTCGGGTTCCCCGGCCTCTTCCTCCTCGCCCTCGGCCTCTTCTTCGCCCTCGGCCTCTTCCTCCTCGGCCCGGGGCTCCTCTTCCTCGACGTCCTCGGGCTCACGTTCCTCGGCCTCGGGTTCTTCTTCCTCAACGGCCTCGGGCTCGCGATCCTCGGCCTCGGGCTCCTCTTCCTCGACGGCCTCGGGTCCGCGCTCCTCGGCCTCGGGTTCTTCCTCCTCGACGGCCTCAGGCTCGCGCTCCTCGGCCCGGGGCTCCTCCTCCTCGACGGCCTCGGGTCCGCGATCCTCTGCCTCGGGCTTCTCCTCGCCCTCCCGCTCCTCGCGCATCGCGGTCTCGTGGTCCTTGACCACCTCGCCGTCGCGGATCTCGCCCCGCCAGCCCTCGATCTCGTCCGGATGCAGGAGCGTCCTGGTCATCACGTGCCGCCGGAAGTGCTTGAGCTCCAGCCTCGCCCGCCGGCCCTGGGCCCGCCACAGATTGCCGGTGTGCTCGAAGAGGCCCTGCGGGTGGTACTCCAGCACCAGGACGATGCGGGTCAGGTCGGGGGCCAGCTCGTGGAAGGTCACCGCGCCGTCGACGTGTCCCTTGGGGCCCTTGGAGCGCCAGACGATGCGCCGGTCCGGGATCTGCTCGACGATCGTGGACTCCCACTCCCGGTGGGACCAGAAGATCTGCGCCTTCCAGGTGAGCCGCTCGCTGCCGTTCTGCTCGACGTTCTCGACCTTCTTGGTGAAGTTCGGCCACTGCTGGAACGAGGTCCACTGGTCGTAGGCCAGCCGGACCGGGACGCCCACGTCGATCGTCTCGACGATGTTGGTGACCTTGAGCTTGCCGCCCTTGCCCTTGCCGCGTCCGGTCACCTTCTTGATCGCGCCGCCGAGCGCGCCCTTCACCGCCCCGCCGAGCGCGCCCTTGACCAGGCCGCCACCGCCGTCGTCCGCGCGGTCGCCGCCCAGGAGTCCGCCGACCGCGGTGTCCTTCAGCCTGCCGCCGACCGCGCCCAGCCCGGCGCCGAGCAGCGACCTCACCGGGGACCGGCCCTCCCCGTCACCGTCCTTGCCCCCGGCTCCGGTCACGGCCGCCAGCAGTCCCGGCCCGCCGCCCTTCTCGGCGTAGTCGGTCAGCCGGTCCGCCGCGTCGTCGACCTTGTCGATCATGGAGTTCAGCGCCCGCGTCCCCAGCGCGCCGACCAGGTTCTGCAGTTCCGTCACCAGCCGGTCGGTGGGCAGTTCGTCGGCGAGCCGGCCGACCGGCGTCTTGCGCACGGTCTCCTGTGCGGAGTCGGTGACCTGCCGGGCGGAGTCGGCGACCGTCTTCTGCGCCATCGTCCTCACCTCCGCGTCCGCCGGCCGACGACGCGTTCGGCCGTACCGCCGGCGGCCCGGCGCGCCCTGGCCGGCCGGTCGGACACCGCCTCCGCCGCGTCCTTGGCCGTGTCCTTCGCCGTCTCCTCCGCCGCGTCCTTCGTCGTGGCCTTCGTCGTGACCTTCGCCGTGTCCTTGGCCGTGTCCTTGGCCGTGTCGCGGCGCCGTCGCGGTGAACGGGTCTTGGACGCCCGGGTCTCCTCCGCGGGCTCCTCGGACTTCTCGGGCTCCTCCGCGTGCTCCTCCCGGTCCTCTTGGCCCTTCCGGCCCTTCCGGTCCTGCGGCTCCTCCTCGCGGCGCCCGCCCTCGCCCTCGTCCTCTTCGGGCTCGATCTCGGCGAGCAGCAGGTCGGTCCGCTTGTGCAGCCGGTCGCTCAGGTCGTCGATCCGGCTGCTCGCCGCGGCCATGACGGCGGCGCGGCCGGCCTCGGTCAGGCGGCCCCGGACGGTCTGGGTGAGCGCCTTCGCCTCCGGGGAGGATCCGAGCAACTGGACGCCCTGCGCGGTCAGCCCCTTGACGTTCCCGGGCAGTCTGCGGGACGCGCCGGCGCCGGCGAGAGTGAGCGCCCAGCGCAGCTTGCGGGTCCGGCCCAGGAGGTAACCGGCGCCCACGGCGATGGCCAACTGTGCCTTGTTCACGATCCCCCCTCGCGGCGCGGACGCACGGTTCGGACCGGCCGCCGTCCCCACGGCGCTCCCAAGGCCACAGGGGGTGCGCGGGAGGATCCGGCCACGTCCGTGTCGACGCCCTTGCAGGTCGATATGTCCGTGATGTCCGCATCGGGCGGGCCGTACCCGAATCGATGTTCAGGAAATCGTTGCAACAGGCCAAAAAGAGGTATAGACGGCCTCAGCCGGCCGATCCGTTCGTCGACGACGGGCGGCCACCGGTCGGCGACCGCCCATGCGCCGCCCATCGGCGACCCGGGGGACCCGGGACGCGCCCCGTCGGACCGGCCGGATCCGGAGCGCCCTGGCCCACCTGCGACGACTTCGTCACCCTCCGTCTCTTCCGGGGACCGGGTCCGGTGCGCCACGATGTGAACCCCTGGCGGGCGGGATTTCCGAGATTCGTGGGAACGCGTCGATCGCCCCGTGCGCCTAAGGGACATACGGCCCTTGAGCGGCGAACCGAGTACGGGGGCCAACGCCACACCACGGGAGGACAAGAAGTGGTCTTCAAGAAGCTGATGAAGGCGATGGGCGTCGGGGGACCGTCCGTCGAGACCGTGCTGCACAACCCGAACACCCAGCCGGGCGGCACCATCACCGGCGAGGTGAACATCATCGGGGGCGAGCACGACTCCGACATCAAGCACCTGTCGATCGCGCTCAAGACCCGCGTCGAGGTCGAGTCCGGCGACAACGAGTACCACACCGACATGGAGTACGCCAAGATCGTGCTCGCCCGGGAGTTCGAGCTGGAGGACGGCGCCCGGCACACCCTGCCGTTCAGCCTGGAGATCCCGTGGGAGGCGCCGCTCACCCACATGTACGGCCAGCCGCTGCGCGGCACCACCGTCGGCGTGGCCACCGAGCTGGAGGTCGCCCGCGCGGTCGACGCCACCGACCTCGACCCGATCGCGGTGCACCCGCTGCCCGCCCAGGAGCGCATCCTGGAGGCGTTCGGCAACATCGGCTTCCGCTTCCGCGGCGCCGACTGCGAGCGCGGCCGGATCTGGGGCGTGAACCAGAAGCTGCCGTTCTACCAGGAGATCGAGTTCTTCCCGCCGCCGCAGTACGTCAACGGCATCAAGGAGCTGGAGGTCACCTTCGTCTCCGGGCCCAGCTCCATGGAGGTCGTGCTGGAGCTGTCCAAGCGCGGCGGCGTCTTCACCGAGGGCCACGACTCGTTCGCCCGGTTCACCGTGGACTACGCCACGTTCGCCAACACCAACTGGGAGCAGCAGATCACCCAGTACCTGGACCAGGGCGCGCGCCGTAAGGGCTTCTTCTAGCCCTTCCGGTTTCCCGACCGGCATCCCGACTCCGCCGTGGCCCGCCCGAGGCCGCGGCGGAGTCGCGCGTACGGGTGGAGACAGCAGTGGACCTGACCGTACCGGAGCGGCTGCTCTGGGACGCCTACCCGACCGGGCGGCACGTCGTGCTGGGCACGGACCGGCCCGCCGGCCCCCTCCCCGACCGGACCGTGCGCGCCGAGGTCGTCTCCCGGCTGCTGCTGGGCGCCGGTGAGCAGCGGCCCGGGCACGTTCCGGCGGTACGGCTGCGCGGCGCGTACGTCACCGGGCGGCTGGACGTGTCCGGCGGCACCGTCGAGTGCGAACTGCTGCTCGACCACTGCGTCCTGGAGGAGGAGCCGGACTTCTCCAACGCGCAGACCCGGCAGATGCGGATGTCGAACTGCACCATGCCCGGGTTCGACGGCGGCGGGCTGCGGGCCGACGGCTTCCTCAGCCTGTCCGGCTCCCGGATCGACGGCTCGGTGCGGCTGCCACGCGCCCAGCTCGCCGGCGGGCTGCGGATGAACCGCACCCGCGTCACCGAGACCGAGCCGAACAGGTGGGCGGTGTTCGCCGGCGGAACGGTGGTGGACGCCGGGGCGTTCCTGCGCGACGCCGAGATCACCGGCGGCCTCCGGCTGACCGGGGCGCGGATGAACGGCGGCCTGTTCATGGAGGGCGCGGCGCTGCGCAACCCCGGCCGGATCGCGCTGGACGCGCAGAACATCGTGGTCGAGGACGCCGCCGAGCTGAGCCACGGCTTCACCGCCGAGGGGATGGTGCGGCTGCGCAGCGGCCAGGTCAACGGGACGCTCTCGTTCGACCGGGCCGGGGCGATGCGCAACCCCGGCAAGGTGGTGCTGCACCTGAGCCACATGCAGGCCGACGAGCTGATCCTGACGCCGGACGAGCCCGTCGAGGGCGTCGTCACCCTGGTCTACTCCAGGATCGGGGTGCTGCTGGACCGGCCGGACCGCTGGCCCGCGCGGCTCCGCCTGCAGGGCCTGGTGTACGAGTCGCTGCGCGGCGGCGGCGTCACCGAGCGGATCGACTGGGTGTCCCGCGACGTGGAGGGCTTCCGGCCGCAGCCGTACGAGCAGCTCGCCGCCTGGTACCGGCGGGACGGCAACGACCACCTGGCCCGCCGGGCGCTGCTGGCCAAGCAGCGGGCGCGCCGCCGGTCGCTGCCGCCGCGCAGCCGGGCGTGGGGGTTCCTGCTGGACGCCACGGTGGGGTACGGGTACCGGCCGTGGCTGGCGGCGGGCTGGCTGGCCGCGGTGCTGACGGCGGGCACGGTGCTGTTCGGGATCTTCCCGCCCAACCCGTTGAAGCAGCCGGCCGAACGGCCCGACTTCCACTCGTTCGTCTACACGCTGGACCTGCTGATCCCGTTCGGGGCGTTCGGGCAGCGGGAGGCGTGGGACCCGGCGGGCTGGACGCAGTGGCTCGCCTACGGGCTGATCGCCTGCGGCTGGATCCTGGCGACCGCGCTCATCGCCGGGGCGACCCGGGTGCTGCGGCCCGCCTGATGTCACCCCGGTCAGCGACAATGGCGGGCATGGGAACGTACCTGATCACCGGGGCGACGGGCGGCATCGGCGCGGCCCTGGCGGAGATGCTGGCCGACCGGGGGCACGACCTGGTGCTGCTGGGGCGCTCGCCGGAACGGCTGGCCGAGGTCGCCGCGGCGCTGAGCGGCGGCGCGCACGCCCGCACCCAGGTCCTCGTCCGCAACGGCGCCGGCGCCCCGCAGGCGCCGTCCGGGCCGCGCGGCACCGTGCAGACCGTGGCGGTGGACCTGGCCAAGCCGCGCCGTCTGGAGGCCGCCCTGGCCGCCGCCGACCTGCCCGGCCGGCTCGACGGGGTGGTGCACAGCGCGGGCGTCGTCGACCTCGGCCCGGTCGCCGAGGCGGGCGCCGACCACTGGATCGACCAGCTCATGGTCAACCTGGTGTCCGCCGCCGAACTGACCCGGCTGCTACTGCCCGCGCTGCGCGCCGCCGCAGGGCACGTGGTCTTCGTCAACTCCGGCGCCGGGCTGCGCGCCAACCCCGGCTGGTCGGCGTACGCGGCCAGCAAGCACGGCCTGCGGGCGCTGGCCGACTCGCTGCGCGCCGAGGAGCCCGCGCTCCGCGTGACCAGCGTCTACCCGGGCCGTACCGCCACCGAGATGCAGCGCAGGGTCCGCGCCCAGGAGGGCCGGCCGTACGACCCGAGCGAGTTCGCCGACCCCGCCACGGTGGCCCGGGTGATCCTGGGGGCCCTGCAGACGCCGCGCGACGCCACCGTCACCGACGTGTCCGTACGCCCCTAGCGCCGGCTATGCCTCGACGCGGCGGCGCAGCGCGTAGGCGGCGAGCACCCCGCCGATCAGCCCGAACAGGTGACCCTGCCAGGAGATCATGGTGTCGGTCGGGATGACCCCGTAGATCAGCCCGCCGTAGACCACCACCACGCCCACCGCGATCACCAGGTCCAGCAGGCTGCGCTCGAACACCCCGCGGCCCAGCAGGTAGCCGAAGAACCCGAAGATCAGGATGCTGCTGCCCAGGGTGTCCACGGTCGGCGAGCCGGTGAACCACACCCCCAGCCCGCCGACCACGATGATGATCAGGCTGGCCAGCAGGAACCGCCCGATCCCGCGCGCCGCCGCGATGAACCCCAGCACCAGGAACGGCACCGTGTTGGCCAGCAGATGCTCGATGCCCCCGTGCAGGAACGGCGCGGTGAAGATCTCCGGCAGCTCGTACGGGTCCCAGGCGCGGATCCCGTACTCGTCCAGCGCCCCGCCCATCGCGTAGTCGAAGAACTCCAGCACCCACATTCCCGCGGTCGCCGCGCCGACCAGCAGAGCCGCCGAGACCGCCCGGGTCGCGTGCGTCATCAGCCCTTCCGACCGGCTCCGTCGCCGCGGAACCACGGGATAACCCATCTCGCCGCCTCCGTCGGGACTTCCGTGGGCAATGGCGTCGTCATGACAACGCCTCGCGTTCCGAGAAGGTGCCCGACATATCCGACCTCACACCGCCCGCCCTTACCCGGACGGCGACGGCGTCCGCCGTTCAGCCCTGGCCGGGCGGCCGCAGCCGGATGACCGGCCGCTGCACCGGCCGCACGTCGAGCGGGGCCTTGGGCAGGTCGGGGGGCTTGCGCACGGGCGGCAGCGGTGGAAGGTCGATCGTCCCCCGGTCGCTCAGCGCCTTGATCCACTGGGCGGCGTCCGGGCGCAGGCCCGGGCCCCGGGCGGCCTCGGCGAACCGCGCGGCGACCTCCTTGACCACCCGGCCGGGCAGGCCGTCGACGAACGGCACGGGCTCGCCCGGCCGCAGCTCCGCCCGGACGGACAGCACCCGGGCGACCAGCAGGGCCAGCTTGTAGCGGTCGGTGTCGAGCTCGGGTCCGGTCGGCGGCTGGTGCGGGTCGTTCCAGTCGGGCGTCTGCGGCTGGGGCATCACCGGCCGCTCGCCCACGACCCGGATGGCGTCGCAGTCCAGCAGGTAGATCGACACCGGCGGCGGCGACCACAGCAGGTTGCGCATCGACACGTCGCCCACGACCAGATGCCTGGAGTGCAGCAGGAAGAACAGCTCGGCGGCCTTCCGCGCGACCTCCAGCCTGCCCGGCGCGTCCAGCGGGACGATGTCGCCCCACAGCTTCTTGGGCTCGTACAGCAGGTACTGCAGCTCCCGCAGCGCGGGCTTGTTCGCGCGGCGTCCCCAGAATCCGGGGGGCACCTTCCGCATGACGAAGCCCCTGACCTTCGCGCCGTCCACCACGCGGGCCAGCGGCCAGGCCGACTGGCCCAGCAGCAGGTCCCGTTCGTGGGCGGCCATCGTCCTGGGGACGTTCACCAGGCGGGTGAGGGCGTCGCCGTTGACGTTGGCGGCGAGGTACTCCTTGTAGACGTATCCCGACTGGAGGCCCTGCAGCTCGTGCACCGCCCCCTGGCCGCCCTGGCCGAGCTTCGCCCCCACCCGCAGGTCGCGCACCTGGACGTCGGAACCGTCGAGCCACGTCATCGGCGCCCCCACACACAGACGGCCGTACGGTCATCGCCGAACGACCTGGCCCGGAAGCCGACCTGCCAGCCGAACTCCAGCGCCCCCGGCACCGGGCCGCTCCAGCACCGGACCAGCCGGTCCCTCACCTCGTCGTTCCGCATGGGACCGACGAGCCCGTCGGTGCACAGCACCAGGACGTCGTCGGCCCCGACGGTCTCCACGGCGGTCTGCACCCGACCGACGCTGGTGGGCAGCGCGGCGGTCGCGGAGCCGACGATCTCCTCGTCGTCGCGGGCGTCGTCGAACGCCTCCCCGAACCCGCCCTCGCGCAGCAGGTACGCCGTGCTGTCGCCGACCCGCACGAGGAAGCACCGGCGCGGCCCCGGCGGCGGCGTCAGCTCGACCGCCGCCCCGACCAGGGTGGTGGACAGCTCCCGGCGCTCCAGCCCCTCGCGTCCGGCCCGCTCGATCATCGCCGCGGCGATCCGTTCGGCGATCCGCCGCCCGAGATCCTCGATGTCGTCCTGGACGAGCACCTCGGCGGCGTGCGCCGCGATCTGCTCGCGGAACAGCCGGCAGGCCCACGACGACCCCAGGTGCGACAGGGACCTGCTGCCCACCCCGTCGGCGACGGCCGCCACCAGCAGGTCCGGCCGGTCCTGCCGGGACACCGTCCACAGCCCCAGCGAGTCCTGCCGGGGCTTGCCGGTCCACCGGTGGTCGTCGCCGCGCAGCGAGGCCGCCCGTACCGCCAGCCCGTCGAAGTCCGCCAGATCCAGCACCGTGTCCGGCACCGCCTGCTCCACCTGGGGCAGCCCCCGCGGCTCCCCGGCCCGGGGATGCACCTTCCCGAACTTCACCGGCCCGGGGAACGGCGCCTCGGCCGGCGACGACCTGTCCTCCCGCCGCGCGAGCTTGATCCTGGGCCGCTGCGTCCGAGCCTCGTCCCCGGCGGGCGGGAGCACGGTGTCCACCACGGGCTCCACCCGCCGCGCGGCCTCTCCCGCCGCCGCGGCATCGGGACGCTCAGGCTGCCGCGCATCTTGCCGCCGGTCTTCCCGGTGGGACTCGGCCCCCGGCGGGACCTGCACGGCACGCGCCACCGCCTCGAGGTCGTCCACCTGCTCGTCCTGCTGTGACCGGTCGGCGTCCGGTACGGTCGGCGCGGCGGAGGCCGCCGCTTCGGGACGTTCGACCTGTTCGGCCTCCTGAGCACCGGCGGACGGAGCGGCCTGTGCAACGGGGGCGACCGGCCCTGGCTGCTCGAAGTGCCGAGCCTGCTGGTGCCCGTACGCCTGTTCGGCGTCCGGCACGGAGGCCGCCGTCCACCGGCCCTCGGCGTGCTGCGGCTGGGGGTACGTCTGGTGGCCCTGGTATGCGCCGCTGTTCGGGGCGGGCCGGTACTCGCCGGGCTGAACCTCGGGCGCGCCTTGGGCGTACAAGTCATCGGGGGGCGCCCACTGCGGAGTGGGCTGGGCGCCGTACGGAGGATGACCGTAGGGCGGCGGAGCCTGGCCGTACTGCTGCTGTGGCGGGCCCTGCGGATGACCGGGCCAGCCCGCTGACGCGTCCTGCGGGTAGGCGCCCTGGGCGGGAGGAACCCCGTGCAGCGGCGGCCCGGCGTTGGGCGGGGCGTACGGCGGCGGTACGTGCTGTCCCGGGGGCTGAGGGCCTGGCGCTCCGTACCCCTGTGGGGGCACTGCCGGAGGCGGGTACTGCTCGCCCCAGTGCGGAGGAGGCGTGCCGCCGGAGTGTGGCGCATGGCCCCTCTCGACCTCCGCCCAGTCGTCAGGCGGTGGCGCGGTGGGCTGAGGCGGTGGCGCCACCGGAGGCGGGTCGGTGACGTACTGCGGCTGACGCTCCGTGGCGACGTACGGCGGCGGGGGGCCGGAGGGCGCGTTGTGGGGGACTCCGGGCTCCTGGGCGGGCCGGTCCTCGGGACCCGGGTCGTTGGTTTCGCGCACGGCGTTCCCTCTCGGTCTGGGGGTCGGCTACCGGGCGGGGGTCACACCGGGTCGGCGGCGACGGTGGTGAAGCCGGGGACGTTGTCCGGCATGGCCAGGCTCATGCCGCCGCCGGCGTCGGCGGAGGTGCCGGAGTTGATCACCGACTGGATCAGCGACTGGGCGAACTCCTGCAGGGCCTGGGCGGGGCCGAGGGAGCCGTCGGCGATGAAGCCGCGCACGGTGGCGATCTGCTGGATGGTGCCGACGTTCACCCCGCCGAAGCCGAACGCCAGGATGTTCGGCCGGGGGCCCCAGTTGGGGTCGACGAGGCGCTTGTAGGCGCCGCCCCAGTCGCCGTCGGTGGGCTGCCCGTCGGTCAGGAAGAACACCGCCGGCCGCAGCACCTGGTGACCGGCCGCCTTCAGGTCGGCGACGTCCTTGGCGATCGTGTCGCGCAGCAGGGTGAACGCCGCCGAGTAGGAGGTGGTGCCCGAGGCCGTCATGGCGGGCATCGAGGTCACCTCGCTCAGGTCCGACAGCGGCAGCAGCACCTGCGCGGTGCTGGAGAAGCTGATCAGGCAGAACCGGGTCTTGTCGGCGACGACCGGGTTGCCGCCGATCTCGGCGTGCAGGTCGGGCAGCGAGGCGTTGATCGCGTTGATCGGGTCGCCGTCCATCGAGTACGACTCGTCGCACACCAGGTAGAACGGGAGGACCTGCTGGCTCATGGAAGCCTCCTAGTGGTCGTAGAAGAGGTAGATGTTCAGCAGCACCGCTCCGCCGGAGGCTCCGAGGAGCTGGAAGTCGCGGGTGGCGACGTCGCCGAAGAGCAGGCCGTCGGCTCGGGGCAGGAGCCTGTTGACGTCGTTCGCGAAGCCCTCGCCGCCGCTGTGCTGGGCGCCGAAGGTCAGCACGATGCCGGCCCGGCGGCCCGCCAGCCGGGGGCCCTGGGCGCGGACGGCCCGGCGGATCGCCTGGACCGCGGACTCGTCTCCGCGTGCGGCGGCGTCCGGGTCGACGTTCAGGCTGACCTGGACGTACCGGCGTTCCAGGGCCAGCCGGCTCGGGGTCGGCGCGGGCGTGGGGGTCGCCCGCGGGCGCGGCGGCGGGTCCTGGGTGCCGAGCGCCACGATGGAGAAGGCCAGCAGCAGGTCGGCGAACAGCCAGCCGGCGAGGGCGATCATCGGCAGCCGGGGCCTCACCAGGGCCACCGTCTCCGCCCGCCGGTCTGGGCGATCTGGGCGCGCAGCCCGTCCACCGCGGCGCGCAGCGCGGCCAGCTCGGCGGCCACCTGCTGGGCGCGGCCGTCCGGGAGACCGTCGAGCAGCACCACGACCTCGTTGTTGATCCGGTCGGCCGCCCGGACGAGGTCGTCGGCGATCCGCGCCGAGGTGTCGGTCATGGTGCGTTCCAGGCGCTGGGCGGCCTGTCCGGCGTGGTCCTCGAAGCGGTCGACGGCGGCGGGCAGCTCGCCCAGGGACCGGACGGTGCGGCGCAGGATCTCCTCGATCGCCCCGGCGACCGCCGCCAGGTGCTCGGTCGTGGTCTCGTGCCGGTGGGAGTAGATCGCGCCCTCGGTGCGCCAGTCGTCCAGCGCCCTGCGGATGTCCTCGCCGCCGCGTTCCAGGGCGGCGGCGATCCGGGCGGCGAGCTCCTGCTGCCCGTCGGTGAGGGCGGCGCGCAGCTCGCGGGCGGTGCCGTCGAGCGCCTTGCGGGTCCGTTCGCTGTCGTCGCCGGCGGCGCGGGCCAGGTCGCCGATCCCGGTCGCGACCGCGTTGGTGGCGGCCGACACCTGGTCGAGCCGGGCCGTCAGGTCGGCCTTCGTGCCGCCGAGCTGGTCGGCGGCGGCGCGGACGGCGTCCCCGCTCTGCGCGACCGTGTCGGCGAGCCGTTCCACCCGCTCGACGGCCTGGCGCACCAGCCGCAGGCTCTTGGCGGCCTCGCGTTCCACGGCGCGCACCTGGTCGACGACCCTGCCCATCTCCTGGGAGGCGTCGACCAGGTGCTGTGCGCCGGACTGCATCCGGGTGGCGTCGTTCACCCGGAACCGGCTCAGCTCCAGGTCGACGTCGGTGAGCGCGGCGGTGAGCCGGCCCATCAGCGCGGCGCGCTCCTGCCGGTCGAGCCTCTCCTCCCGGCGCTGCCACAGCACATGCCCGGCCGAGATGGCCATCAGGAACACGATGGCCAGCACCGTCCACCAGGCGATCCGGTCGAAGTAGAGCCAGTCCGACAGCCGGCCGCCGAAGCCGGTCTGCCACTGCTCGAGGAAGGACCTGCCGGCCAGGGCGGCGTCCCCGCGGCCGGCCCGGTACGCGGCGGTGGCCTTGAACAGCCCGAACCAGGTGATCAGGATCGGGGTGAAGATCACCAGGCCGGACACCAGGTCCAGGGCCGCGCCGGCGCGGGTCCGCCGGGCGCTGCGGACGGCGGGGCCGATCGTCTCCTCGCGCAGGAACGCCGCGTACAGGTCGATCTGGGCCCAGCGGTCCAGATCACGGCCGGCGTCCAGATCGTCGGCGAGGCGCCGCAGGTGCCGTTCGCGCGCGGTCAGCCGCGGATGCGCGGCGAGGGCGCGGAGCTCACCGGCCGTATCGAGCATTCCCGGCGCAGCGACCGCCACCGGCACGATCTTCGTCAAGGAACCGTCCAAACATTCGGCACGACGCACATTATTCACATGACGCGTGCGCATCCCGGCCATTTGGACGGTATCGGTGACCGGACGTCCGGAATATGCAGTTTTACGCACCCGACCGGGGCAGTCGGCCCACCGGACCGGTTGCGCCCTATTGCGGAGGACCTTAATTCATCGGGCGGTCGCCATTATGGCGATGTGCCCGTTGTGGAACGATCAGGCGGCCGTGGCGGTGCGGTTCGGGCGGGCGGCGGTGCGGCGGTCGCGGCGGAGGTAGCGGCGCTCCTCGGGGGTGGTGCCGCCCCAGATGCCGTCGGGCTCGCCGGCGCGCAGGGCCCAGTCGAGGCACTCGGCCCGTACCGGGCACCGGGCGCAGATGGACTTGGCCGCCCGGACCTGCTCGGCCATCACCGGCACCGAGTAGTTGATCGGGTAGAACAGCTCGGGGTCGGCACCGCGGCAGATGGCGTGGTCGGTCCAGTGCTTGTCCGGGTTCAGCATGTTCTCTCCAGGTCGAACAGCGCCGCCAGCACCGGCGGCTCGAGGTGGGCGCCCCTTACCCGGTCGAGCAGCAGGGAATCGGCCAGCCGGTGCAGCGCGTCGGCGACGGTCTCCAGCGCGTCGCGGTCCAGCGTGCTGCGGCCCGCCAGCCGGGCCAGCTCGGCGTCGATCACCGCCGTGCAGCGTTCCAGCAGCGCGCCGGCCGGCCCGCCGTCCGGCCGCTCGCCGCCGCGCGGGTCGGCGGACGCCGGAACGGCGTGGAGACGGCGGTCCTCCGTCGCGCCGGGCCGGTGCGACGGCGCGGACGGCGCGGACGCGGGCGTGCTGCGGCGCAGGTCGGCGAGGGCGACCATGACGGCGGCCTCCAGGGGATCCGGGTGGGTCTGCACCCAACGTAGTACTACAAGGCGTAGTACTACAAGCGAGGGTAACTCATAGGTCTTACCGTGCGGATACCCTGAGCCACGTGGCCCGTGATCAAAAGGTGACCTTCCGCGAGGCGGTCCGCGAGGACGTGCCCACGATCGTCCGCCTGCTGGCCGACGACCCGCTCGGCAGCACCCGCGAGTCCCCCGGCGACGAGCTGCCCGAGGCCTACTGGCGGGCGTTCGAGGCGATCGAGTCCGACCCCAACAACGCCATCATCGTCGCCGAGATCGACGGGGAGATCGCCGCGTCCCTCCAGCTCACCTACATCCCCAGCCTGACCTACACCGGTGGCGAACGCGCCCAGATCGAAGGCGTCCGCGTCGCCTCCGAGCACCGCGGCCGCGGCGTCGGCCAGGCCCTCATCGGGTGGGTCATCGACCAGGCCCGCGCCCGGGGCTGCCGCGTCGTCCAGCTCACCACCGACCGCCAGCGCCCGAACGCCATACGCTTCTACCAGAAGATGGGCTTCCGTCCCAGCCACATGGGCATGAAATATCCGCTCATCGAGAAGGACCCCCGGACCTCGCCCACCCGGTAGCCCCGCCGCCCGAGACCCGGCCCGTACGCCCGATCGGGTCAGCGGGCGCTCTCCAGGGCCGCGCGGATGCGGACGGCCCGGGGGTGGCCGACCTTGAGTTCGCGGCGGATGGCGGTGAGGGTCGGCAGTTCACCGGCGGCCAGCAGGTCGGCGAAGCGGTCGCGGGCCTTGGCGACCGCGGGCTCCACGGACTCGGCCGGTGCCGCCGCGGGGACGGGCGCATCGTCGGCCGGGGGCCTCGGCCGGGGTACGGAGGCCGGACGCACCGCCGGGACGGGGGCGGGGGCGGGGACCGGCTCGGCCGCTGGGCGGGCCCGGCGGATCATGGTCATCAGGAGTTCCACGACGACCACGAGGGTGACGGCGGGCCAGGCGGCGATGACGGCGCCCACCGGGCCGTGGGCCAGCCCGTGCAGGACGTTCACCGCGACGGTCGCGCCGATGCCCAGGGCCAGCGCCAGGCGGGCCAGCGCGGGCGAGGGCATCCGGCGGCGGGCCGAGTCCAGCATCACCAGGGACGCCACGAAGACCAGGCCGTCGATGGTCAGCGGAGTGAGGTACGCGGTGACGCCGGTCTCGCCGTGCGCTCTGACCTGGGCCAGCGCGTGGCGGTAGGAGATCACCGCCGCGATGGCGCCGATGCCGACCACGGTGGCCGCCGCGCTCACCCGGATGGCCAGGTCGGCGCGGGCGGGCCGTCTCGGGTTGTCCATCTCCTGGACCTCCATCGTCCGGATCGCCTGACCCCCACACCGGCGCAGTGGTCACCGCACCCCGGGCGGCATTATCCCGACATCCCGGACGACCCGTCCGGCCTCCCCGGTCAGGCCAGGAGGTAGGCCAGCTCGATCGACCAGTTGTCCATGTCGGGTTCCTCGGCGGGATCGGTCAGGTAGTACTCGAAGCAGCCGCCCCACACCTCCTGGTCGCCCTCCCGGGTGTTGCGCCACTTCAGGCCGCGTTCGTCCGCCCAGCGCAGCAGGGCGGTGATGGAGCCGAACAGCTTGTCCGGGTGTCCCTGGTGCAGGAGGGTCGCGTACCGGCCCGCCGGGATCGTTCCGGCGATGACCCGGCCGTCCCCGGTGACCGGCGCGGGGGTGGGAACGCCCACCTCCAGCCGGAACGGCCGGTCCATGTCACCGGCCACGCGGTAGCGGTAGAACAGCGGCCCGGCCGGCGGCACGCCCTGCTCGGCCAGCCAGCCGAACACCTCGGGCACCAGCGCGTTCACCCGTCCCCACTCGCGCATCGGCGCCTCGATCGGGATGGCGGCGTACGGGCGGGCGGCGCGCTCCTGGATCTGCGGCTCGTTCGGCATCGGGATCTCCTCGCATGTCGTTCGACGCGTTCATCCCCGTTACGGGCGAGGGCGGCGGAACTCATCGCGGCGACCCGAAAAGTCTTGGTGTGCGGCGTGCCCCGCCGCCTACGGCGCCGAGGTGGGCACGGCGGCGCGTGAACGGGCGCCCACGCCCGGTCAGTGGTGTACGGGCCGTCCGGCGTTCCGTGGCTCCGCAGGGAGGCCGAAGAAGGGGAACAGGCGTTCGGTGTCCAGGAACGACGTGGTCCCCGCGATCCGCCCGTCGCGCACGTCCATGACCACCAGAGCGCGCGGCTCGTACCCTCCGCCCACCGGGACGTACTGCGCGAAGGCCGGGGACCCGTTGGCCGCCACCGGCACCAGACGGGATCCGGCGCAGTCGGAGGTGGCCGACAGCACCCGGCGGATGTGCTCCCGCCCGGCCAGCCACCAGGCGAACGGCGGCATCGACATCGTCGCGTCCTCGGCCAGCAGCGCCACCAGCCGTTCCACGTCGTGCCGTTCGAAGGCGTCGCAGTAGGAGGCCAGCAGCCGCGCCTGCCCGGCGTCCAGCGGGTCGAACGCCTCCGCACGCCCCGGGTCCGCGGCCCGCAGCGCACCGCGAGCCCGCTGCAGCGCGCTGTTGACCGCCGCGACGGTGACGTCCAGCAGCCCGGCGACCTCGGCGGCCGTCCACCGCAGCACGTCGCGCAGGATCAGCACCGCCCGCTGCCGGGGCGGCAGATGCTGCAACGCCGCCACGAACGCCAGCCGCACCGTCTCCCGCGCCACCGCGACCTCGGCCGGGTCCGCCCCTGCCGGGATCACCGCCGCGTCCGGCACCGGCAGCACCCACCGTTCCCCGGGCGGCGGAGCCCCCAACGACGCACCCGGCTCCGCCGCGGGCCCCAGGTCCACCGCCAGCACCCGCCGTTCGGCACCGCGCAGCATGTCCAGGCAGACGTTCGTCGCGATCGCGTACAGCCAGTTGCGCGGGCTGCCCTTGGCCGGGTCGAAGCGGTCCGCGTGACGCCAGGCCCGCACCAGCGTCTCCTGCACCGCGTCCTCGGCGTCGAACGGCGACCCCAGCATCCGGTAGCAGTAGCCGGTCAGCCCACCGCGATGCTCCTCCCACCACTGCTCCACGCCCATCCCCCCAGTCTCGCGCCGACGACCGACATTCCGGGCCCGTTAACGTTCCGGGTGTGGACAGCCCGTTCGACTGGCAGGCCGCGGTGTACCGGGACTGGGACGTCGACCTGGACGAGCCCGGACGCCGCAGCGGCGCGGCCCTGGAGAAGGCCCTGGAGGCCCTGGGCCTGCCACCCGAGGAGCCCGACCCGGGGGCAGTGGTGATCTCCGAATGGGCCGGCCGACTGGCGAGCCTGCGCCGCGCGGGGCTCTCGGCGCTGCTGGACGCCCTCGACCATCCCGACCTGGCGGTCCGCCGCATCGTCGCCGTCTTCTTCGCCTACGTGGACGTCGATCCCGGAGCCCTCCGGGCCCGCGTCGGGTCCCAGGCCGACGACCCGACCAGGCTCGCCCTCCTGGTCGCCCTGGGCCTCCACGAAGGTCACCACGACCACCTGCGGGAACGCATCCGCCGATCCCCCGGCTCCAGCGACGCGTTCGGAGCGGCGATCGGGCTGCTCCACCATCGGCAGGACCTCGACGAGGAGGTCGTCGAGGCCCTCACCCTGTGCACCGGCCCGCCCGGCGCGGCGCTGGCGGAGCTGGCCTGGGCGGACCCCGAGTGGTGCGGGACGCCCCCGGTCGACCCGGTCGGCGACTGGTTCCTGTGGCCTGCGGTACGCCAGGAACCGGCGGCACGATGGCTGACCCGCATGCTCCCCGCCGTGCAGGACGGGCGGTTGCCGCCCGCCACGGTCACCTCGCTGGTGGCCGTGGCCGAACACGTCGACCACGCCGCGCTCGTCCCGGCCGTCACGGCCCTGCTCCGCCACCCCGACCCGCAGGTACGGCGGCGGGCCCTCCGCCCCGCCCTGCTCCGCCATCCCGGTTACGCCGACGCCGTGGCCGAGGCCCAGGACGACCCCGAACTGTCCTCCCAGGCCACCAGGTTCCTGGCACAGCACCGGGATCCGCGCTGCATCCCGTACGTCCGGCGGCGGATCGAGCAGGGGGACACGACCCTGCTGTCCTGGGCCGGGCACTTCGCCGACGATCTGTGGCCCGCGGTCCGGGCCAGGCTCCCCAAGGCCCCGGCGGACGAGGTCGCGGCCCTGCTCCGCAAAGCCGTCTGGTGGTCCATGGACCACCCGGAGCTCTCCGAAGTCCTCGCCGCCCTGGAACGCACCGGGGCGTACGAGGAAGGCTGCGCGTTCCTGCGCCGCCACGGCCGAGGCGACGACGGGGCCGTGACCCTGCTGACCCGCCTGGCCGAGGACGACGATCTGGAATTGGCCCTGTCCGCCGTCCAGGCCCTCACGGCCCTCGACCGGCCCGTCGTGGATCTCCTCCTGGGCATTCTCGACCGCCCCGACAGGCACGGCCGTGAGACCAGCGGACGGGAGCGCGAGAGGTTCGACGTCATCGCCTGTGCCCGGCTCGGCGAGCTCGGCCCCCGTGCCCGTGACGCGGCCCCCGCCCTGCACCGGATCGCCGTCGACGGCACCGCCGCCGTCCACGCCCGCATCGCCGCCGCCACCGCGCTCCACAAGGTCACCGGCATACCCGGCACGACCCTGGCCGTTCTGCTGTCCCTCCTCCACCGCCACCCGGCGTGGATCCTGAACGAGCTCGGCGACATGGGCTCCGCGGCCCGGCCCGCGCTCCCGGCGATCCGCCGTCTGGCCGGCACGGGCGGTCCGCACGCCGCCGTCGCCGCCAGGGCGATTCGCCGGATCACGGGCTCCCGCCCCTGACCGGCGACCGGCCTACTGGTGTTCACCCGAACGTGTAATCCTGGCCGCTGGAGCGTTCTCCCGGGTCGACCCCCGCCGCCCGGGGAGGCCGACACGGAGGAGAGCACGCGTGGCCCAGACGAAACGTCAGCTGGAGATCGAGCGCAAGTACGACGCCGAGCGGGACTTCCGGATGCCCGACCTGTCCGGGCTCCCGGGGGTGGCGGCGGTGAGCGGGCCCCGTACCCACCAGCTCGTGGCGAACTACTTCGACACCGACGATCATCGGCTGGCGGCCTGCGGGATCACGCTGCGGCGCCGCCGGGGCGGCCAGGACGCCGGATGGCATCTGAAGATCCCCGCCGGCCCGGACGGCAAGATCGAGCTGCACGCCCCGCTGGGCCGCCCGCAGGTCGTCCCGGCCCGGCTGGCCTCGCTGGTCGCCGCGCAGACCCGGGGGGCGGCGCTGCGCCCGGTCGCGGCCCTGGAGACCGAACGGACCGTGGTGGACCTGCTGGACGCCGACGGGCGGGTGCTCGCCGAGGTCGCCGACGACGCGGTGATCGGCCAGGTGATCGACCCGGTGGTGACCGGGGACGCCGAGCCGCCGCCGATGACGGCGTGGCGGGAGATCGAGGTCGAGCTGGGGCCCGCCGGGACGCCCGAGCTGCTCAAGGCGGCGGGCAGGCTCCTCAAGAAGGCCGGCGCCCGCAAGGCCGGCAGCTCGGCCAAGCTGGGCCGGGTGCTGGAGCCGGTGATGGCGGTCCCGTTCAACGGCGGCCGGACCCGCCCGGCGGCGCTGCCGCGGCGCACGGCGGGCGCGGCGGTGCTCGGCTACCTGGCCGAGCAGGTCGACGCGGTGCTGGCCTTCGACCCCAAGGCGCGGCTGGCCGAGTTCGACGCGGTGCACCGGATGCGGGTGGCGACCCGGCGGATCCGCAGCGCCCTCAAGAGCTACGCGCCCGTTCTGGACGCCGGGCGCATCGAGGCGCTGGAGCCGGAGCTGCAGTGGCTGGCCGAGGTGCTGGGCGAGGTCCGCGACCTGGAGGTGCTGCGGATGCGGTTCACCGACCGCCTCGCCCGGCCCTACGGGCTGGACGTCGCCGGGACCCCGTCCTGGCTGGAGGGGCTCGCCCAGCAGGAGAAGTCCGCCTACCGCAGGCTCAACGCCCACCTCAAGAGCGACCGATACTTCGCGCTGCTGGACGCCCTCGACGCCCTGTTCACCGACCCTCCGCTGGGCGAACGCGCCGACCGCGACGCCGCCAAGGAGCTTCCGAAGCTGGTCGACCGCCAGTGGCGGCGGCTCGCCGGGAAGTACGCCGCGATCACCACCGCCGAGGACCCCGAAGAGGCCCGCCACGACGTCCGCAAGGCCGCCAAGCGCACCCGCTACGCCGCCGAGCTGGCCGCCGCCGCGCTCCGGGACCTGGACCCCGGGCGGGCCGAGGCCGCCAAGCGCACCGCCGCCGACGCCAAGCGCCTGCAGGAGGTCCTCGGCGGCTACCAGGACGGCGTGATCGCCATGGACTGGCTCCGCGGCGCCGCCGCCGAACGCAACACCACCTCCAGTGAGGCGTTCGTGCTCGGCGCCCTCTACGGCGTCGAACGCTGCGAGGCCCTGGAGTCCCTGTCCCATCTGGAGGAGACCTGGGAGCAGGTCAACGCCTAGCGGGGCTCGGTGCTGTGACGTTCCAAGGCGGCGATCGAGGTCCGCCCGGTGATCTGGTCGCCGCCCAGGTGCGCCACCCAGAACCCGGCCTTGCGCAGCGACGGGTCCTCGGGGACCTTCTCCCCGTACCGGCGGCACAGCTCGATCACCAGGTCGGCGACGATCTCGCCGTGCGTGCACACCACCAGCGGCCCGTCGGTCGCCTCGACCAGCTCCACCAGCCGGGCGCAGGCCCGCTCGGCGGTGGCCCGCCCGACCGTGAACGCCAGTTCGGTGACCGGCTCGATCCCCGTCGCCAGCGAGTACGGCAGCAGCGTCTCCAGGCAGCGGGCGGTCAGCGAGCTGTGCAGCCGCGCGGGCCCGAACGCCCCCAGCAGCCGGGCCAGCAGCCCCGCCTCGCGGCGGCCCTGCGCGTCCAGCGGGCGCAGCGCGTCCAGGTCGCGCCACTGGCTCTTCTCGCCCGCCGAGGCGTGCCGCAGCACCACCACCGGCCGGGTCCGCAGCGGCCCGGCGGCGAACTCGTGCAGCAGGTCCACGTCCCGCTCGTAGGTCAGCAGCCGCGCGGCCTCGTCGACCGTCCGCCACTCCAGCAGGTCGACCTCGTCGTTCGGCCGGAACGCCGCACCGTTCACCGGGGAGGCGCTCCAGTAGTCGACCCGCTTGGGACGGCCGTCCTTGAGGTAGGTGGTGGTGGGCAGCCGGCGGCCCAGCCGGATCGCCACCCCGGTCTCCTCCTCGACCTCGCGCAGCGCCGCCCGCAGCACGTGCTCGCCGCGGTCGAGCTTGCCCTTGGGGAACGACCAGTCGTCGTACTTGGGCCGGTGCACCAGTGCGATCTCGGGCCCGGCGGGGCCCTCGCGCCACAGCACCGCGCCCGCCGCCCGGATCACCGAGTTCCGGGAGCCCGAATCACCCATCCACCGTCCTCCAGCGCCTGGTCTTCATCAGATGCCGCTGGATGTCGCGCAGCGGCTCGCCCTGGGCGTCGAGGTCGCCGGTCTCGGCGTACTGGTGGCGCGTCCAGTCGCCGTCCGGCCCCAGCCACCAGGTCGAGGTGCCGTCGTCCATCGCCATGTCCAGCAGCCGGACCAGCTCGGTGCGGTGGGCCTTGTCGGAGACCCGCACCAGCGCCTCGACCCGCCGGTCCAGGTTGCGGTGCATCATGTCGGCGCTGCCGATCCACACCTCCGGGTCCCCGCCGGCCTCGAACGCGAAGATCCGGGAGTGCTCCAGGAACCGGCCCAGCACGCTGCGCACCCGGATGTTGTCGCTCAGCCCCGGCACGCCCGGCCGCAGCGCGCAGATCCCGCGCACCCACACGTCCACCGGCACCCCGGCCCGCGACGCCCGGTACAGCGCGTCGATGATCACCTCGTCGACCAGCCCGTTGCACTTGAAGCGGATGTGCGCGGGGCGGCCCGCCTCGTGGTGGTCGATCTCCCGTTCGATCCGCAGCACCAGGCCGGACCGCAGGCTGCGCGGGGCCACCAGCAGCCGGTTGTAGGTGTTCTGCCGGGAGTAGCCGGTCAGGTGGTTGAACAGGGTGCCGACGTCCTCGCCCACGTCCGGGTCGGCGGTCAGCAGGCCCAGGTCCTCGTACTGGCGGGCGGTCTTGGGGTGGTAGTTGCCGGTGCCGATGTGGCAGTAGCGGCGCAGCGTCCCGTCCGGGTCCTGGCGCACCACCAGCGACAGCTTGCAGTGCGTCTTGAGGCCGACGAACCCGTACACCACGTGGCAGCCGGCCTGCTCCAGCTTGCGCGCCCACTCGATGTTGGCGCGCTCGTCGAACCGGGCCTTCAGCTCGACCACCACGACGACCTGCTTGCCCTCCTCGGCCGCGTCGATGAGCGCGTCCACGATCGGGGAGTCGCCGCTGGTGCGGTAGAGGGTCTGCTTGATCGCCAGCACGTGCGGGTCGCAGGCGGCGTCCTCGATGAAGCGCTGCACGGTGGTGCTGAACGAGTCGTACGGGTGGTGGATCAGCACGTCCCGTTCCCGGATGGCGGCGAAGATGTCCGCGTCGATCGGCACCGCCTCCTTGGACGGCACGAACGGCGGGTACTTCAGCTCCGGCCGGTCCAGGTCGGCGATGGCGTGCAGCCCGCCCAGGTGCAGCGGGCCGCGGATCTTGTAGACCTGCCGTTCGGGGACGCCCAGCTCCTCGACCAGCATCTCCAGCACCTCGGGGGAGATGGAGTCCTCCACCTCCAGCCGCACCACCGGGCCGAACCGGCGGCGCAGCAGTTCCCGTTCCAGCGCCTGCAGCAGGCTCTCGCTGATGTCCTCGTCGATCTCCAGGTCCTGGTTGCGGGTGACCCGGAAGACGTGGTGCTCCACGACCTCCATGCCGACGAACAGCTGCCCGAGGTGGGCGGCGATCACGTCCTCCAGCGGGGTGAACCGGTCCGGGGAGGCCTCGATGAAGCGGGGCAGCACGGGCGGCACCTTGACCCGGGCGAACAGGCTGGCCTCGGTGTCGGGGTCGCGGACGATCACCGCCAGGTTGAGGGACCGGCCGCTGATGTAGGGGAACGGGTGCGCCGAGTCCACCGCCAGCGGGGTGAGCACCGGGTAGATCTCGTCGCGGAACAGCCGGTGCAGCCGTTCCTGCTCGGTCCGCGACAGCTCGTCCCAGCGCAGGATCTCGATGCTCTCCTTGGCCAGGGCGGGCAGGATCTGCTCGTGGAAGACGGCGGCGTGCCGCTGCATCAGCTCGCCGGCCACCTCGGCGGTGCGTTCCAGCACCTCGCGGGGGCGCCGGCCGCTGGCCGACTTGACCGCCAGCCCGGTGGCCATCCGGCGGGTCAGCCCGGCCACCCGCACCATGAAGAACTCGTCCAGGTTGGTGGCGAAGATCGCCAGGAAGCGCACCCGCTCCAGCAGCGGCAGCGTCGGATCCTCGGCCAGTTCCAGGACGCGTTGGTTGAACCGGAGCCAGCTCTCCTCGCGGTCGAGGTACCGATCGTCCGGCAGGCCCTCCCCCCGAGAGGACATTTGTCCTGGATTGACGCTCATGTCCATCATCATCCCCGACCCACGTGAACCCAAGCCCCGGTCAAATGAACAGCAGGTGAACGGCCCTGTGCGGCCCCTGCCGTTCCGATAAGACGATCATGTCAATGGTTCCGCGACGGCGGCCTCAGCGGTACGTTCCCCGCCATGCCCGGCATCCCTCGGCGTACGCCGCCAGATGCCGCTCGGCGAACGCCTCCGGATCCCAGTCGCGTTCCTCGGTGGGGCCCTTCCAGACGTAGGCGCGGCCGGACCGCCCGCCGTCCAGCGCGATCACGCGGGGCTCGTACAGGTCGCCCTCGTACTCGTCGAGCAGCGCGCTCTCCGCCGGGGTCAGCCCGACGATCAGCATCCCGTCCGCCGTCGCCCGCGGATCGGGGACCATGCCCGGATAGACGACGCCGGGCAGCGCCCGGACCCGCCATCCCGCGGCCCTGGCCGGCTCCATCGGCGGCACCCGCCCGAGCAGCGCCCCGACCACCTCGGGGAACCGCAGCGTCCCGTAGACGAACAGCCCGTTCATACCTGCGCGGCGAGCCTCTTGGGCGCGACCATCCGGTAACTGTCGGCGGCGAGCTGCCCGATCTCCGCCCAGTCCACGTCCGGCACGTCGAGATAGACGCCGATCCAGCCCCGCGGCCCCACGTACGGCGGGACGAAGTAGCGCCGCCCGTCGCCGTCGAGGAGTGCCTGCCGCTCGTCCGGCGCGGCCTTGCACTGGAACGTCAGCCGCCCGTCGCCATGGTGGTCGTCGGTGTAGTAGGCGAACGTCTTCCCGCGCACACGGAACACGATGTGCTGCCCGGACTCGGCCGTCGCCTCCGGAAGCGCCGAACAGATCGCGACGACCCGCTGCCGCGGGTCATCGTCCCTGGAAGTGCCCATCCTCCATCTTTGCGGGCGGACGCCGGGAAGGACACCCCTCGGAGCCCAGGGGCGCCCTCCGGACGGAGCGCGTCAGGAACCGGAGTCGCCGGGGGCGGCGGGATCCGCGCCGTTCAGGAGCGACAGCGCCTCCGGCACGTCGTCCAGCCGGATGCGCGGCGGGCCGTCGCCCGGCAGCGCACCGGCCGCGATCACCACGGCCGCCACGATCGCCCAGCGGACCATCCGTCTGCGCATCCCGACCTCGGAACGTTCTTCGTCTGGGTGGACTCGGCTACGGCGCCCCCGTGCACCGCCCAGAAACAATGGCTCAAACCGGCACGTCCCGTGACCGAATCCCGCGTATGTGACTCAGGTCACACGCCGGGCGGGCACCGGGGCCTGCCGGTCCACCTCCCGGCCCGTCCTTGACCTTCAGTGAACTTGAGGTTTTACGGTCGAGGCGCACGGGCGACTTCCGGACACGGGACGGTGGATCATGGAACGTTCTCACGACTGGCACGGCGACGCACTGGACCTGTCCGCGTACCTGGAGCGGATCGGTCTCTCGGGGGACCGGGCGGGCGAACACGCCCCGACCCTGGACACCCTGCGGGCGCTGCAGCGCGCCCACGTCACCGCGATCCCGTTCGAGAACCTGGAGATCATCCTGGGCCGGTCGATCCCGCTGGACCTGCCGAGCCTGCAGGACAAGCTGGTGCGCCGGCGCCGGGGCGGCTACTGCTACGAGCACGCGATCCTGTTCGCCGCCGCCCTGGAACGACTCGGCTTCGGGGTCGTCGGCCTGCACGGACGCGTCACCCTGGGGGCCACGAGCCCCCGCCCCGCCACCCACGCCCTGCTGCACGTCACGGTCCCGGGGCTGGACGGGGCCTGGCTGTGCGACGTGGGCTTCGGCAGCGGCCCGCTGGAGCCCCTGGAGCTGAAGGACGGCCTGGAGGCCGACCAGGACGGCTGGCGGTTCCGCCTGGAACGGCGCACCGCCGAGCTGGACACCGGGCTGTGGACGCTCCACCAGCTCGATCCCGAGGGCTGGATCGACCGCCACACCTTCACGGTGCATCCGCAGTACCTCATCGACTACGTCGTCGGGAGCCACTTCGTCGCGACGAGCCCCCGCTCCCCGTTCACGACCCGCCCCTTCGCCCAGCGCTTCACCGGCTCCGAGCACCACGTGCTCGACGGCCTGACGTGGACCACGACGCTCCCCGACGGCTCCCGCTCCGTCCAGGAGCTCAAGCCCGACCAGGTCCCCGACGTCCTGGACGACGTCTTCGACATCTCGCTGTCCCCGGACGACCGCGACAGGCTCCGCTCCTGAGCCTCCTTCCGCCCCCTCGCGCCGCTCGCCCGCGGTCACGGCCGGGCTCAAGTTGACGTAAGGCACCGACCTGGCCAAAGTGATCTGCCGCCGATCATCGTGACATGATCGCGGATCGGCTGGACGGTGCTGAGGAGAGCGGGCGTGACATTGCGCAGGAACCTTCGCGCCGCGGCGGCCGCCGCGGCGCTCGTGGTGATGGCCACCGGTTGTTCGGTCGTCGGCGGGGGCGAGGACTCCTCCGGTGCGTCTCCCACCGCCAAGGCCACGCCGGTCGCCGGAGTCGATCCCGGCAAGGTGGTGGCCAAGGCCACCTTCCCGTCGCCGCTGGCCGACGGGGCCACGGTGGACGTCAAGATCCACGGCCTGCACGCGACCGGCAGGCTGGCCGTGCTCGCGGTGTCGCTGACGCCGCACGTGCCGGGCGGGTACGACGACGACATCAGCCCGTACGACGTCAACGGCGATCGCGGGCTCTACCCGTACCTGGTCGACGTGGTGAACCTGAAGCGGCATGTCGTCCTGAAGGACGCCGGAGGCAGGGAGCTGGGCTCCGACGACGTGTTCACCAACGGCCGCAACAACACGCCCATGTACCTGCGGTACACCTACGCGGCGCCACCGGAGAACGTGTCGGCGATGGACGTCTACATCGGGGAGTGGCCGCCGTTCCGCAACATTCCGCTGGAGCGGTGATGGAACGCGCGAGCCGATCCGCCAGGGTGTTCGCGGCCCTGCTCGCCGGGGTGGCCGGCACCGTGCTGACCACGGGGTCCGCGCTGGCCGACCCCACACCGAGCCCCCCTCCGCACGTACCGGACGCCAACATCCGGGCCGGCATCGTGCCGATCCTGCCGGCGACCACCGACATCCCGCTGCCGCCCTCGCTCGTCCCCCTGGAGAGCGAGAGCACCGCCGGCGGGCGCATCACGGTGTCCCTGTCGTCGGACGTGCTCTTCGACTTCGACAAGGCGACGCTGACCCCCCACGCGCGCCGCCGGATCACCGAGCTGGCCGGCCGGATCCGCCGGACGTCCGGAGCGGTGCGAGTGGAGGGCCACACCGACGCGAAGGGGGCTCCCGCCTACAACCTGCGGCTGTCCCGGGCACGTGCCGCCGCCGTCAAGGCGGCGCTGGAGCAGGCGCTCGCCGGGAGCGGTGTGCGCATCGTCGCCGTCGGCCACGGCGAAGCAAGACCGGTCGCGCCCAACACCCGCCCCGACGGCAAGGACGACCCGGCGGGCCGGGCGAAGAACCGCCGGGTCACGGTGACCTTCCAGCAGAGCTGAGCGACGGTCCGCTGGACCTGGGAGGGGACGCTCCGTTCGCCGCTCAGCGGCCGGGCGCGTCGCGGAACATGGGGACGGCCGGTGGGGGCGGAGCGTTCCGTCAGTCCGGGCCCGCGCCGTCCCGGGGGGCGGGGCCGAGGCGGCGGGTGTTGCTGGTGCCACAGGTCAGGCACACCACCCAGTCCCGCAGCTCGCCGTCCTCTTCCCAGGGATCGCTGGCGACGTTGCTCTCGTCCTCGCCGCAGAAGAAGCAGACCGCCTCGTCGCCGTCCAGCCGGCGCATCGGGCTCAGCCGCTCGCCCGGCAGGTTCTGGCAGCCCAGCCAGCCGCACCGCTGACACCGCCACCACAGCTCCGGCCGCGGTCTCGGCCCTCTTCCGCCCCAGCCGTTCCGGCGGAACAGGACCTCCACGGCCGTCAGGTCCTTCCCGCACCTCGGGCATTCGGGGCTCACGACGTCTGTTCGGGGGTCGTACGGCGGCATCGTCATCATCACCGCACCCCCATGCTCGCCATCCGCGCCTGCAGACCACCCACGGTCCCACCGAAGCGACCGCGCGGGCAACGGCCGGACGGCGGCGAGAACGATGAGGAATCCGCGCATCGGACGGCCCGCACGCCCCGGCGACGAAAAAGAGTTGGACGCGAACGGCAATGAACAGGTTCGGGCGAAGAAGGCGCGTATCCCGATCCGCCGGAACCGGACCACGAGCCGGTCCCGATCCCGGCCGGGACCGGTGTCCCTCCCGCGAACAGGACGGCGGCGAAATCGGTGAGGAATCCGCGCACCGGGGCGGTCTTCACGCCCCCGGCGACGAGAAAAGACTTTAGACGCAAGCGGCGAGGAATCGGTTCGGACCAAAAAGGCGCGTGTCCTGATCCGGCCGGAATCGGATCACGAGCCGATCCCGTCACAGCCCGGGACCGATGTCCCTTCCGGGCCCGTCCGGGCTCGGCGCATCCTTCGAATCGGCGGACGAACCCGCGTCCCGCCCCTGTCGAAGGGAGACACGATGACGGTGGACACCCAGGTCCGGCCCGCGATCTACACGGGCCAGGAGCGGATGGCGATCGCGCCGGCCCCCAAGCTGGCCCAGTGGGAGCGCGACCTGATCGAGCGGCTCGAGCTGGAGTGGGACCTGCACCAGATCGAGTCGATGCACCCGGACGAGACGATCAGCGGTTCCGGTGACGGCTGGGACGACTGCGACTACATGCCGTAACAGGCGCCGCACCACATTCACCATCGAGTAGAAAGGGTCGCGCTCATGCGTCACCACGAAAAGTCCGCGCGGATCGCCGTCGTCACGCATGAGCGCGACCTGCACGCCCATGCCGTGAAGGCGGAAATGGAACGGCGCCACCCGGCGACCGTGCACATCCTGGAGACCGACCATTTCAGCCGGGCGCCCGGCCTGAGCTGGTCGCCGCAGGAATTCACCGAGCCGGTGTTCCCCGCCGCCGACGGCACGGCGGTGGATCTGCGGGGGATCGACGCGATCTGGTTCCGGCGGCTGGGCAACCCCCGGACGTCGGCCAATCCCGAGGTGACCGACCCCGTCGACCGCGAGCTCATCAACGCCGACACCACCGCCGCCGCGCTCGGCATGCTGACGACCGAGTTCCGCGGGCGGTGGATCGACCATCCGACGGCGTTCTGGGCGGCGCAGAACAAGGTCGTCCAGTTGCGGGCGGCCCACGAGGTCGGCCTGCGGATCCCGGAGACGCTGATCAGCCAGTCGCCCGAGCGGATCCGCAAGTTCTGCGACATCCACCCCAGGGCGATCGTCAAGGCCGTGCGCGGGGTGCCGCAGGCTCCGGCTGCGACCACGACGGTCGGCGAAGAGCTGCTGGCCGACGAGCCGGCGATGCGCGTGTGCCCGGCCATCTACCAGGAGCTGGTCCCGGGACGGCGGCACGTGCGCGTGCAGGTCTTCGGGGAGCGGGTGCTGGCCGCCCTGCTGGAGTCCGACGACCTGGACTGGCGGCCGAACCTCGACATCCCCGCGGCCGAGCACCGCCTGCCCGCCGGCCTGGAGGACGCCCTGCGCGCCGTGCTGCGGCGCCTGGACCTGACCATGGGCGTCTTCGACCTCAAGCTCACCGACGACGACGAGTACGTCTGGCTCGAGGTCAACCCGCAGGGCCAGTGGCTGTTCGTCGAGGGCATGACCGGCCTGCCGCTGATCAGCACGTTCACCGACTTCCTGTACGAGCGGGCCACCGGATGAACCGGCGGGTGCTGTCGCTGTTCCGGCCGTACGCGCGGCAGATCCTGCTGATCACCGTCCTGATCCTGGTCTCGGCCGGGCTCGGCGCGGCGCTGCCGTTCCTGACCAGGGAGATGGTCGACGAGGGCCTGTTCGCGCCCGGCGGGGCGCGGATCGGGCTGCTGTGCGGCCTGCTGGCGGTGATGGCCGCGCTCACCGCGCTGGGCGGCGGGCTGGGCGTCCTGCAGTCCTACCTGGCCGGCCGGATGGGCCAGGACGTGATGGAGAGGCTGCGCGGCGACCTGTACGCGCACCTGCAGCGGATGCCGCTGACCTTCTTCACCCGCACCCGGACCGGGGAGATCCAGTCCCGGGTGATCGGCGACGTGGCCGAGGTCCAGACCACGGTCGGCACGACCGTGCCCACGATGCTGGCCAACGTCCTGACCTGCGCGGCCACCCTGGCGGCCATGTTCGCCCTGTCGTGGCGGCTCACCCTGGTCACGCTCGCCCTGCTGCCGGTCGCCGCCTGGCTCACCGCGAGGGTGGCCGTGCACCAGCGCCGCGTCATCGCCTCCGTGCAGCGGTCGCGGGCCGAGATGAACGTCATCGCCGAGGAGACGCTGTCGGTCTCCGGCATCCTGCTCGCCCGCGTCTTCGGCCGTACCGACCACGGCGTGCGGCGGTTCCAGGACGAGAGCCGCCGCCTGTCCCGCCTGCAGTTGCGGGCGGCGGTGTCGGCGCAGGCGCTGGGCACGGCGCTGCAGGCGCTCTTCCTGATCATGCCTCCCGTGGTCTACGTCGCCGCCGGGTTCGCCGGTGCGCTCACCCCGGGGACCCTGCTGGCCTTCACCTCGCTGCAGGCCCGCCTCTTCCTCCCCGCGGGCCAGCTCATGCAGGTCACGGTCCAGTTCCGCGCCGCCACCGCGGTGTTCGAGCGCATCTTCGAGTACCTCGACCGCCCGCCGGCCGTCGTCGACGAGCCGGGCGCGCTCGCCGTGCGCAGGGAGGAGACCCGCGGCGAGATCCGGCTGGACCGGGTGACCTTCCGGCACGACGACCAGCCCGCCCTCCAGGACGTGACGCTGACCATCCGCCCCGGGCAGTTCGCCGCGGTCGTCGGGGAGAGCGGATCGGGCAAGACCACCCTGACGCACCTGGTCATGCGGCTGCACGACCCGGACCACGGCCGGATCGCCCTCGACGGCACCGACCTGCGCCGCCTGACCCGCGGCTCGCTGGCCGCCCTGTTCGGCGTGGTCACCCAGGAACCGGTGCTCCTGCACGCGACCATCGCCGACAACCTCCGATACGCCAAGCCGGCCGCCACGATGGCCGAACTGGAGGCCGCCTGCCGGGCCGCCAGCATCCACGACCGCATCATGCGCCTGCCGGACGGCTACGACTCCGTGGTGGGCGAACGCGGCTCCCGCCTGTCGGGCGGCGAGAAACAGCGCCTGGCCATCGCCCGCGCCATCCTGAACGACCCCCGCATCCTCGTCCTCGACGAGGCGACCTCCGCCCTGGACGCCGAAAGCGAGCAACAGGTCCAGCAGGCCCTGCTCCCCCTGCTCGCCGGCCGCACGACGATCGCCGTCACACACCGCCTCGACCTGATCCGCACGGCGGACGTCATCTTCGTCCTGCACGAGGGCCGCCTGGTCGAACAGGGCACCCACGACGAACTGATCAACACGGGCGGGCGCTACGCGGAACTCCACCGCCACTGGTCCAGGAACTCCCCCACGGGCCGGGCAACGGCCGAGGTGCGCTAGGAAACGGCAGGTGAGCGAGCGGCCGTACCCGGCGTGGCAAAGGGTCCTTTCATCGTCCCCGCAACCGGACCGCCCGGCGGCGCTCCCTCAGAAGAGCGTCGGGGCCGCCCGCTCCAGCCGACCGGGCTCGAAGAGCCGGATCGTGCCGTACTCGCCGTCATAGCCGGACTCCCGGATCACCTCCCCGCGGCGCAGCCGGTCGACGGCCTCGGCCAGCAGCGGCGAGCGGGTCCTGATGACCTCGACCGGCACCTCCTCCAGGATCGCCAGTTCGGGCCCCAGGGCGGCGACGAGCTCGTCGATCTCCCGCAGCACCCGCTTGCTCTTGGGCCCCACTCCCAGGATCTCGCCCATGATCTCCGGCAGCGGGACGAGGCTGCGGAAACCCGCGGCGCCCTCCGGCCGGACGCCCTCGGGCCGGTCGGCCAGTTCCTCGACCCGGCTGAGCACCCCCACCGTGAGCGGCCTGCCGCACACCGGGCAGATCCCGTCGCGCTCGCGCGTCTGCCGCGGCGTCATCCGGACGCCGCAGGCGCGGTGCCCGTCGAGGTGGTACCTGCCCTCCTCGGGAAAGAACTCGACCGACCCCAGGTGCCCCGCGCCGGTCTCCAGCGCCCGCCGGATCGCGAAGTAGTCCACGTCGGTGTCGAGCACCGTGGTCTCGCGGCCGAGTATGGGCGGCGAGTGCGCGTCGGAGTAGCTGACCATCCGGTAGCGGTCGAGCGCGGACACCCGCCAGTTCATCGCCGGATCGCTGGACAGCCCGGTCTCCAACGCGAAGATGTGGCCGGTCAGGTCGAGGTAGCAGTCCTCGATCGCGTCGAATCCCGACTTGGAGCCGAGGACGCCGAACCACGGCGTCCAGACGTGGGCGGGCACCAGATAACAGCCGTCACCGCACGCCAGGACCGCCTCCAGCAGGTCGCGGGAGTCCAGGGTGAGGGTGGGACGGCCGTCGGAGGCCAGATCGCCGAACCGGCCGAGCCTGCGGTTGAGCTCCGCCGCCGCGTCGAAGCCTGGCGCGTACACCAGGTGGTGGATCTTGCGGGTGCGCCCGGCACGCCGGTACACGGTGGAGACCTCCACCGACAGCATGAACCGCACCGGAGCGGCGGCCACCCGGGACGGCAGCCCCGCCGCCGCCTCCCGGTCCAGTTCCTCCCGCAGCCGGAACAACCCCGGTTCCGCCGGAACGAGGCTCTCGCGCAGCCGGGCGAACCAGGCCGGATGGGTGAAGTCACCGGTGCCCATCACCGTGACGCCCTTGCGCCGCGCCCACCAGGTCAACTGCTCCAGGTCGCTGTTCTTGCTGCACGCCCTGGAGTACTTGGAGTGAACATGCAGATCGGCATGAAAACGCACTCGTGCACCCTCCCGCGGTCTGGTGCCCCGATACCCCGCCGGACACGACGGACACGCCGACGCCGTGACCGCCGGATCACGGACGGGCCGCACGCCTCGGTCCAGGCCGAGCGGGCGGAAACGAGGCTCGGCAGTTTCCGAGAAGGCCCGTGCACGACCCGCCTCGATACTGAACGAAGCCGGCCGAAATCGGACGGACACCACGTTTCGACGCGAAAAGCGGGGAATCGCCGGATGTTACAGCGGAGGGTGCTGCGCTGGGCGGCCGAGGAAAGGGCCGCCGAGATGCTCGACCGGCTGGGCGAACTGGTGTCCTGCGAGTCGCCGCCCGGGTCGGCGCCGCATCTGGCCGCGTGCGCCGACCTGCTGGCCGGCTGGGGCCGTGCCGTGCTGCGCCGGGAGCCCCGGCGGTCGGGGGCCGCGCTGGTCTGCGAGCCGGGCACGCCGTCCGGGGAGCTGAAGGTGGCGCGCAAGGGAGGGTCGGCCTACCGGCTCACCGGCCGCGGCCGGGCCTCCCCGGCTGTAGGAGGGGAAGAGCAGGCCCGAGTCGTTCAGCAGGGAGTTCCAGTCCCAGCGCAGCCGGATCTCCGGATCCGTGCTCGTGGTGTGCACCTTGTTGAGGGAGATGAGCCGCCGGTGCCGGGGGTAGCGCTCGAAGAACCCGCCCGGCCGGTCCTCGCGCTCCAGCGTCAGGTAGTCGGCGCCGGCCTGCTGCAGGAAGTAGCTGAGCTGCAGCCCGGCGGGACCGGCGCCGATGATCAGGTACTGGTGGCGGGCCTGCGTCGTCACCGGGACGGCCCCAGGTAGCCGTGCTCGACGATCCGCTGCGCGGCGAACTCGTACACGGCCGGGTTCTCGGGCGCGGTGGCCGCCAGCCCGTCGACGTACCGGTTGTACATGCAGAACGCGGCGGCGATGAGCACCGTGTCGTGGATCTCGACGTCGGTGGCGCCCTCCTTGCGCGCGGCGGCCACGTCGTCGGCGGTGACCGTCCGGGCGTCCGCCTGGACCAGCGCGGCGATCCGCAGCAGCGCCTTCAGCTTGGCGCTGACCGGCGCCCCGTCGGGATCGTCCCGGACCTGGTCCACCAGTTCCATGCCCTCGGGAAGCTGGGCGGCCGCGAACGCCGCGTGCGAGGCGGTGCAGAACCCGCACTGGTTCAACGACGACACGTACGCGGCGATCAGTTCCCGCTCGCCACGGGTCAGGCTGCTCGGCCCCCGCAGCAGCACCTCGGCGAGGGCGTTGAGGGGGCCGGCGGTCTCGGGCCGGTAGGCCATCAGGCCGGTGATGCCCGGAAGGTCGTTGCCCAGTTCGATATGCGGCATCAGGCCCCCATTTCGCGCGGCGAGGATGGCCGGAGCCTATCCGGCGGCCCCAACCGCATCAATAGACCCTGGATGAAGCCCGATGCTCTTTCCGGAGATCGCCGGGTTGCGGCGAGCCTTTTCCCATTGGGCCGGACCGGAATTCATAATCCGGTCGGCTTGTTCATCGAGGCTCGACGGACGCGACACCGCCGTTCCGGTTCCCCGCCGGCAGACCGTTCGGCCTCGTCCGAAGGGACCGCCGCAGCCGAATGCCCGGCCTCCGTGCTGTCGGCCACGCGGGCACGCCCCGGCGGTCGCTTCGTCAGTGGCGGGCTGTCCTGACCACCCGCGAAGTCCGCAGTATCGGGACCGACGTGGCATGACTCGCCCCGCTCGGGAACCGGGCCGTCGCCAGACCCGGAGCGCCTCAGTTCCTCTCGACCGCCGGGGCCGTCACAGTGGAGCGCCGCCGAACCCGATCTCGTTCCCCTCGGGGTCGCGGTATATGGCCTTGCGCACGCCGTTCGAATAGGTCTCCCGATCCGCCGGCTCCAGTCCCCGATCCGCGATCCGCGCGACGAGCGCATCGAAGTCGTCGACGAAGATCGTGTGCATGGCGTGGCCGGCGTGCTCGGGCCGATGCTCGATGAACACGTACCGATGCTCCGCGAGCTCCCACACGACCTCCGTGTCGCTCGCGACGAACGTCGGCGGGGAACCCAGCAGCCGCTCGTACCACTCCAGGGCCGCCGCATAATCCGCGACCGGGATTCCCGCGAACAGTTCGAGAGCCATACCGCGATCATAGGAACATCCCCGCCCCCATGACCGGCAGCACGCGAGCCGCCCGGCCGACGAACGGCCCGGGATGGGTACGGCGCGAAGTCCGGCAGGGCGAGGCGCCCCGACCCCGCCGAAGGCCCGGCAGGGAACCTGCCACTCCCGCGAAGTGGTCATCTTCGATGAGCGCACCGCTGTCCCGACAGGACGTGCTGACCAGGCCCGGCGGCCCGCCCTCCGGCCTGCGACAGCACGGGCACCGCCCGGCAGGCCCGGAACCGGACACCGGGAACCGTCGCCGAGGAAGGCATGAGCCTGGCCCCACGCATCGGTCTGGAGGCGATGCCAGTACGGCTGTATCGAACCGGTGAATGACGCTGCGCGTCGAATGTCACATTGAGGTACGACGATCAGGTTCGCGGTCACCGTTTCGTACCGGCGGAAGCCGCCGGCCAGGGGACGACCGGCCTCGGTCGCGCACGAGACCGTCGAACCTCGAGCAGGCCGTGCCGCAATGCCCTTTGCGCGGGTGCCGCGGACGGTCTGGAAACGGCAGAACATGTCCTGGCCGGCCAGGCCGGTGCAGCAGATTCCGCGAAGGAGTGGAAATGCGAGTTCGGCGAAGGGTCAGGCTGCTGGGAGCAGCCGCCGTCCTGGGACTGGCCGCGACCGTGATGTCCGGGCTGACGCAGCCGCCACCGGCGTCGGCGGCCACGGGCCTGCAGATCGTCACCGCCGACTCCGCGTCCGACTACACCGACAGCAAAGGGGCCTATGCCTTCTGCCCCACGGGCAAGCGGGTCATCGGCGGCGGAGGTATCGTCCGGAACGCCGGGAGCAACGCCGCGATCCGCATGCTGCGCCCGGAACCCGGGTCGTTGCGGGACGCCTTCGTCGCCGCGGCCAGCGAGACGACGTCCTACAACGGCAACTGGTCGGTGACCGCCATCGCCGTGTGCGCCGACCCGCTGCCCGGCCTGGAGCACGTCTACTCCGAGAGCTCCCGGGACTCCAGCGCGTTCAAGAGCAACATCGCCACCTGCCCGGCCGGGAAGAAGGTCATCGGCACCGGCGGCTGGGTCGGCAACGACCGGGGCCGCGTCGTACTCGACGAGATCATCCCGGCGACCAACCTGCAGACCGTGCGCGCCGGCGCCTACGAAGCCGAGGGCGGCAACCCCGACGTGTGGTGGCTGGGCACCTGGGCCGTCTGCGCCGACCCGATGCCGGGGCTCACGCTCATCACCAAGACCGGCACCCAAAGCACCGCCCAGAGCAAGGCCATCTTCGCCGACTGCCCCGCCGGCACCAAGGTGCACGCCGTCGGCGGGGACGTCCACGGCGGCAACGGCCAGGTCGTCCTCAACTCGCTGTACCCCCAGACCGGCCTGACCTCCGCAATGCTGCAGGCACGCGTCGATCCCACCGGCTACACCGGCCTATGGCAGACACGCATCTTCGCCATCTGCGCCCCCGAAGCCTGAGCGCACCAGGCATATTTACTCCTCCTCGCCATGTGCGGCACTCTGCGACAAGACCTGTCCGAGCCCGGTGGAGGCACAGATCGCGCGGTATACGTTCTCGATTTCTTGCGCCGGGCCGCTGAAGTCCTCCAAATGCGCCACATGACTTTGCAGGGCCCTCCTGTTCGCAAGCCTTTGCATGGAGCTCGACGCCTATCAGACAGTGCGACAGTTCGATTCAGCTTCGCAGTTTTTTGGGACATGACGTCGAGCCTGGCGGCGATCATGTCGGCGGCTTGGCGATACCGGCGGGCTTGCGGGTGTACGCAGGCCCCGCCAGCCATCCTTGAGTTCGTTCCAGTGGCCCGGTAACACTCCGGTCGGTCTCGACACGTAGGGGGTGTCCGCCTCCCAGAGTGAAGGAGATCCCCGATGTGCCGCCAAAGACACCGGGCCGCAGATGGCTGACCGCGAGACCGCCTTCGAGATGATGTACGCCGCGGCGTACGAGCCGATCCTGGGGTATGCGCTGCGCCGCTGCTCGTCTCCGGAGGACGCCGCCGACGTCGTCGCGGAGACCTTCACCGTCGCCTGGCGCCGCTTTGAGGAGATACCGTCCGGCGACCGGGCACGGCTGTGGCTGTACGGCGTCGCCCGCCGCGTCCTGGCCAACCACCGTCGTTCGCAGGAACGGCATCGGCTGCGGACCACGAGCCTGCGCGACGAGATCGCCACGGCGGCCGTCGATCCCACCGACACCGCCGCGATCTCCCAGGCGTTCGGCCGCCTGTCCGAGAGCGACCGCGAAGTGCTGAGCCTGGTCGCCTGGGAGGGGCTGGACCACACCGGCCTGGCCATGGTGCTGGGCTGCTCGACCGCGGCCGCGCGCGTCCGGCTGCACCGCGCGCGCAAGCGTCTGTCCCGCGCACTGCGCTCGGCGGGCGTCGAATACCGGCCCGTGACCCGCCCCATGAACGAACGGAGCTCGCTGACATGAAGCCTCACCCCACCGACGATCTGGTTCGTGCGATGGCCCGCGTCGACGACGCCTCCCTGGCCGGGTACGCCGGCCGGCCCGCCGCGCGCGCTCTGCTGAACGACGTCATGACCGTCCCCGAACCGCCGGCCGTGCCGACCCGCCGTTTCCGGCCGCCCGGCCTGCGGCTCGCGGTGGCCGGCGCGGCGGCGCTCGCGATCACGGCGGGGGTCAGCGTCGCCGTCCAGACCGGCGGCGACGCCGTGCCGCCCGGACCGGTCCAGCCCGAGATCCGGCTGGCATCGGCCGCCGAGACGGGCCGGGTGCTCGACCGCGCCGCCGCGGCCGCCGAGAGCCGCCCGGTCACCGCCCCCAAGGCCCAGCAGTGGGTCTACACCAAGATGCGGCTGACCACCGGAGCCAGACCGGGCGGGGCGGTCGCCGGCGGCCCCTATCGGACCGACGAATGGGAGCTCTGGCGGCGGGCCGACGGCAAGCGGTTCGCCGCGTACAAGAACGGCGAGATCGAGGTCAGCCACGAGATGGTCTCGTCGGTCATCGCGGCCAGGTACAACCCCATCCCCACCGATCCCGCGGCGCTGCTGCGCAAGGTCGGCGGCGACCGCCCGAAGGGCCGCGAGATGGCCTACCTGACGCTCATCACGCTGCTCCGGGACAACGTCCACCCGCCGGCGACGGAGGCGACGATCTTCCGTGCCATCAAGCTGATCCCGGGCGTGACCCTCCTCAAGGACAGGGTCGACGCGGCCGGCCGCCCGGCCCTGGCCCTCGGCCTGACGACAGGCTGGGTGCACGAGGAAGTGCTGCTCGATCCCCAGACCTACAGCTACCTCGGCGAACGCGCCATCGCCATCAAGGACCGCACGCTGCGGTCAGAGGGCGAACCCGCCCTCCGGATACCGAAGGGAACCCTGCAGCGCCTCATGGTCCGCGTCACCGCCAAGATCGTGGACAAGCCCGGCCAGCGCTCCTGACCTCACCCGGACAGGCCCGGCGAACCGACCCGCATACCGCCCGCCGGGGCGTTGGGGCTGGAGGCGGCTGTGGAGTGGGAGCGGTCGGCCTCGGTGGTGCGGTCGTTCGAGGCGGCGGTGGCCGCGCTGCGCTACCAGCACCGGCCCAAGAACGCCGACCGGGCCATCACCGACGGGCTCGACGCCCTGGTCCAGGCACAGCGCACGCAGAAGGGCGACGATGACGAGGACGGGGCGACCGGCAAGCTGGTGCCGGTGGCCTGATCGCACGAGGGTGGCCCGCGCTCTGAACGACCAAGGCCCAGGTCCGGGGACCGTGTCCCTGGCCTGGGCCTTCACGTGAGAGCGAGTGACGGGAATCGAACCCGCGCTACCAGCTTGGGAAGCTGGAGTTCTGCCATTGAACTACACTCGCCTGCGGTCCACCGATGAGGTGGCTGCGGTCATATGTTACCGGATGTTCGGCGGTTGGCCAGCCGGGGCGGTCGGTGGGCGGGGCGGGAGCAGGGGGCCGGGGGCGGTAACTTTGCCGGCATGTTGCTCTCTGACCGTGACATCAGGGCCGAGATCGAGTCGGGGCGGGTCAAGATCGATCCGTTCGATCCGGAGATGGTGCAGCCGTCCAGTGTGGACGTGCGGCTGGATCGGTACTTCCGGGTGTTCGAGAACCACCGGTACCCGCACATCGATCCCGCGGTGGAGCAGCCTGACCTGACGCGGCTGGTGGAGCCGGACGGGGACGAGCCGTTCGTGCTGCATCCGGGGGAGTTCGTGCTGGCCTCCACCTACGAGGTGTTCGCGCTGCCGGATGATCTGGCGGCACGGTTGGAGGGGAAGTCGTCGCTGGGGCGGCTGGGGTTGCTGACGCACTCGACGGCGGGGTGGATCGATCCGGGGTTCACGGGGCACGTGACGTTGGAGCTGTCGAACGTGGCGACGCTGCCGATCAAGTTGTGGCCGGGGATGAAGATCGGGCAGATGTGCCTGTTCCGGACCAGCTCGCCGGCGGAGTACCCGTACGGGTCGGAGCGGTACGGGTCGCGGTACCAGGGGCAGCGGGGGCCGACTCCCTCGCGGTCGTGGGTGAACTTCCACCGGACCAAGATCTGACCCTCGGGTCCGCGGGACGGCCTGGAGGAGGTCGGGGGTGCGCCGCTCGGACGGGTCGGTGACGAACGGCCTGATGCCCTCCGGCGGGCCGCCGCCGGACCGGAGCCGCTCGAGCTCGGTGTCGAGCGCCTCGGGCAGTCCGGTGTCGTCCTTGCGGAGGCCGAGGCCGCTCGCGCCGGCCTCCTTCCCGCCGTTCACCACGGGTACAACGACGGAGTGACCTCGATCGGGGCGTCGGCGTAGTTCTGCTGCCTGTTCCAGTTCAGGGTGATGGAGGTCAGCGCGACCGCGTCGATCCGGTCGTCCGGCGGCCCCTGGAACGCGGCGTCGGCGTCCGGGTACGTCCTGATCTGCGGCTCCTTGACCCCGGCGGCGATGACGTCGTGCCGCCGGGCGGTCGGGCCGGGGATCATCGCGCCGGACGAGTCGACCGGCAATTGAATCCTCATGTCACAGCACCGGGGTGAAGTCGCGGGATGCGATGAACTCGGGGCGGCGGGAGGGGGCCGCGAAGGGCTCGGCGCAGGCGTTCTCCACGCTGTTGAAGACGATGAAGACGTTCGAGCGGGGGAACGGGGTGATGTTGCCGTTGGAGCCGTGCATGCAGTTGCAGTCGAACATCGTCGCCGAGCCCGCCGGGCCGGTGAACAGTTCGATGCCGTGCTTGCCGGCCAGGGCGGTCAGGCTGTCCTCGTCGGGGACGCCGATCTCCTGGTCCTTCAGTGAGTGCTTGTAGTGGTCCGGCGGGGTCTCCCCCGGGCAGGACACGAAGGTACGGTGCGACCCGGGCATGATCATCAGGCCGCCGTTGGTGGCGTGGTTCTCGGTCAGCGCGATGGAGATGCTGACCGCCCGCATCCGCGGCATCCCGTCCTCGGCGTGCCAGGTCTCGAAGTCCGAGTGCCAGTAGAAGTCCCGGCCGCGGAACCCGGGCTTGTAGTTGACCCGGCTCTGGTGCACGTACACCTCCGAGCCGAGGATCTGCCGGGCCCGGCCCGCCACCCGCGGGTCGCGCACCAGTTCGGCGAACACCTCGCTGACCCTGTGCACCTCGAAGATGGAACGGACCTCGTCGGAGCCCTTCTCGGTGACCACCCGCTCGTCGCCGCGCATGTCCCGGCCGAGCCGCCGCATCTCGGCGCGGTAGCGTTCGACCTCCTCGGGCTCGATCAGCCGCTCGATGGTCAGGAAGCCGTCCCGGTCGAAACCGGCCAGCGTTCCGGCGTCGATCGGCCCGTCCTCCGCCGTCCCGTACACGACCGGGTCCTGCCGGTCGATGAACCGGGGCTCGTCGCCGCCGCGCGTGGGATACAGGTCGATCATGGCATTGCTCCTTTCCAGCGGGGTCCGGCGGGGGCGCGTCGTCAGGCGTCTTCCTCGACCAGCAGCGGGTAGGCCCCGTTCTCGTCGTGGACCTCGCGGCCGGTGACCGGCGGGTTGAACACGCAGACCGTCCGGACGTCGGTGTGCGCGTGCAGGGTGTGGTGCTCGTGCCCGTCCAGCACGTAGAGGGTCCCGGGCTCGATCGCGAAGCGCTCCCCGGTCTCGTCGTCGACCAGTTCACCCCGGCCGTCGATGCAGTACACCGCCTCGACGTGGTTGGCGTACCACATGGACGTGCTGGTCCCGGCGTACAGCACGGTGTCGTGCAGCGAGAACCCGACCCCGTCCCGCGCCAGCAGCAGCCGCCGGCTCCGCCAGGTCCTGGCCTCCACATCGGCCTCGGTGCCGATCACGTCGTTCAGCGTTTTGACGATCACGTCTTCCGTCCAATCCGTCGATCTCTTCACTGCGGTCCCGGGCCGCCGCCCCGCGATCCGGGAACGCCGGCCGCCGCCCGGGACCCTGAAGGCGCCGGCGGCCGGTGCGGGGTTCCGGCCGCCGGCGGAGCCGTTTCTTCCGGGTGGCCGTGTCCGAGCGGGGGTGACACGGCTCCGGGAGGAACGGGCTCAGGCGGGTTGCAGGTTCAGGGCGGCGGTGACGGAGTCGGCGAGGATCTCCAGGCCCTGGGTGAGTTCGCGGTCGGTGATGGTCAGCGGGGGCAGCAGCTTGGCGACCTCGCCGTCGGGGCCGGAGGTCTCCATGAGCAGGCCGCGTTCGAACGCCTCGGCGCAGACCCGGCCGGCGACCGACGGGTCGGCGAAGGCGATGCCCTGGGCCAGGCCGCGGCCGCGCAGGCCGGTGACGGCGTCGCCGAGGTGGTCGGCGAGGTCGGCCAGGGCGCGGCGGACCTGCTCGCCCTTGGCCCGGGTGGACTTGTCCAGTTCGTCGTCGGTCCAGAAGCGCAGGGCGGCGGTCGCGGTCACGAAGGCGGGGTTGAAGCCCCGGAACGTTCCGTTGTGCTCGCCGGGCTCCCAGACGTCCAGTTCGGGGCGCAGCAGGGTGATCGCCATCGGCAGCCCGTAGCCGCTCAGCGACTTGGACAGGCAGACGATGTCGGGAACGATCCCGGCCTCCTCGAAGCTGAAGAACGGGCCGGTCCGGCCGCAGCCCATCTGCACGTCGTCGACGATCAGCAGCATGTCGTGGCGGCGGCACAGGTCGGCCAGGCCGCGCAGCCACTCGGGGCGGGCCGCGTTCAGGCCGCCCTCGCCCTGGACGGTCTCGACGATGACCGCGGCGGGCTTGTCCAGGCCGCTCCCGCCGTCCTGGAGCATCCGCTCGAACAGCATGAAGTCGGGGGTCTGGCCGTCGAGGTAGTTGTCGTAGGGCATGGTGACCGTGTGGCCGAGCGGCACGCCCGCGCCGCCGCGCTTCATCGAGTTGCCGGTGACCGCCAGCGAACCCAGCGTCATGCCGTGGAAGGCGTTGGTGAAGGTGACGACGGTCTGCCGGCCGGTGTACTTGCGGGCCAGCTTGAGCGCCGCCTCGACGGCGTTGGTGCCGCTCGGGCCGGGGAACTGGATCTTGTACTCCAGCCCGCGCGGGGCCAGCACGATCTCGGTGAACGCCTCCAGGAAGTCGCGTTTGGCCACGGTGTGCGCGTCCAGGCTGTGCACGATCGAGTCGGCGACCAGGTAGTGCAGCAGCCTGAGCTTGAGTACGGGGTTGTTGTGGCCGTAGTTGAGCGCGCCGGCGCCGGCGAAGAAGTCGAGGTAGACGCGGCCGGACTCGTCGGTGACGGTGCTGCCCTCGGCGGTGCGGAACACCGTGGGCCAGCCGCGGCAGTAGCTGCGCACCTCCGACTCGACGCGTTCGAAAACGTTCATGGACAAGGCCGCCTTCCGTGATGAGGGTGGGCGAGTACGGACAAGGGATCAGCGGGCGAACGGGCCGATGCGGTAGAGCACCTCGGGCTCGTGCGCGGCGTGCTCGTCGGGGAACATCGCCGGTCCGAACAGCTCGCGGCGGACCAGGGCGCAGCCGCGCCGCCGGGCGAACGACTCGAACAGGCGGGCCGAGGCGGTGTTGCCGGGGGTGACCGTGGCCTCGAGGTGGCGGACGCCGGGGCGGCGGGCGGCCAGCTCGTCCAGCATCCGGTGCGCCAGGCCCCGGCCGCGGTGCCGGTCGTCGACCGCGACCTGCCAGACGAAGAGGGTGTCGGGGGCGCCGGGCCGCAGATATCCGGTGACGAACCCGCAGGGCCCGCCGGGGCCGTGCGCGACCACCGAGGTGTCGGCGAAGTCGCGGCACCACAGCGCGTAGGCGTACGGGGAGTTGAGGTCCAGGGAACGCGAGTCGCGGGCGATGCGCCACAGTTCCCGCCCGTCGGCGGGCCGCGGCCGGGCCAGCCTGATCGCGCTCTCCGTCCGGCGTGGGTCGATGTCGTGGATGAGGGGTTGCGCCGCCATGGGGAGTGAACGTAGCTCACGTTCCGAAACGGCTCCGGAGCCCGGAGTGACGCGCGATGTTTGCGATCGGACGAGATCGGGTAAGGCGAGCCTATTTGGGACACCCGGTCAGGCTTTCGGTCTGCCCCTAACCAAGCTTTGAGCCACGTTCTGGGCGCTCACCTGGGGGTTCACCGGCCTCGTCGATCACGGATCGCGCCTCTGCCCGCCGTCCGAATCCTGGACCCGGAGGGCGGGAAGGCCCATGAGAACGACACTTTCCACGTGATCTAGATCATGCGGATTTGATGTCAACCCGCGAGGCGACCAGAGCGTCGGAGCCGTCCTCACCCGCCCCGATCGGCGCCCCCACCGGCCGCCCCCGGGACTCGTGGGTCCACCGGGACGGGCATCCGAGCGCGCACGCCCCACCACTACCCGGCGCACGCGTTCCACACATGCCGTTCCGCCACATCGGCCACGGAAAGCGACGAGCGCCCCTCTCCCGGCTCGCAGGAGAAGGGCGCTCGATCAGAAGGTCTTACTCGGCCGCCACGGGCTCCTTCTCGCCCTTCACGGAACGGATGAGGAGCTGCGAGACGTCGACCACCTCGAGGCTCTCCTTGGCCTCTCCGGCGTTCTTCTTCTCGTTGATGGCGTCGCCCAGCATCACCAGGCAGAACGGGCAGGCCGTCGAGACGGTGTCGGGGTTGGTCCCCAGCGCCTCGTCCACGCGCTCGGTGTTGATGCGCTTGCCGATCCGCTCCTCCATCCACATCCGGGCGCCGCCGGCGCCGCAGCAGAAGCCGCGGTCCTTGTGCCGGTGCATCTCCTGGGTCTTGACCCCGGGCACCGTGGCCATGACGTCGCGGGGCTGCTTGTAGACCTTGTTGTGGCGGCCCAGGAAGCAGGGGTCGTGGTAGGTGATGTTCTCCTCGATCGGGGTGACCGGGGTGAGCTTGCCGGTCTCGACCAGGTGGGCCAGCAGCTGGGTGTGGTGGACGACCTCGTAGTTCCCGCCGATCTGCGGGTACTCGTTGGCGAGGGTGTTGAAGCAGTGCGGGCAGGTCGCCACGATCTTCTTGACGCCCGCGTCGTTGAGGGTCTCCACGTTCTGCTGGCCGAGCATCTGGAAGACGAACTCCATGCCCAGACGGCGGGCCGGGTCACCGGTGCACGCCTCCATGGGGCCGAGCACCGCGAACTTGACGCCCGCGATGTGCAGCAGCTCGGCGACGGCCTTGGTGGTCTTCTTGGCGCGGTCCTCCAGGGCGCCCGCGCAGCCGACCCAGAACAGATATTCGACATCTTGGCCCAGCTTGTCGTCGACGACCTCGACCTCGAAGTCGAGCTCCTCGATCCACTCCAGGCGCTTCATCTCGGACATGCCCCAGGGGTTGCCCTTGTTCTCCAGGTTCTTCAGCATCACGCCGGCCTCGCTGGGGAACGAGGACTCGATCATGACCTGGAAGCGGCGCATGTCCAGGATGTGGTCGATGTGCTCGATGTCCACCGGGCACTGCTCGACGCAGGCGCCGCAGTTGGTGCACGACCACAGCACGTCGGGGTGGATGACGCCGTCGTCGCCGACGAGCGGCTTGTCCACCTCCATGGCGGCCTTCTGCTCGTCGGTGAACTTCTCCCGCTCCTCCTCCGAGGCCAGGATGTAGGGCGCCTTGTGGAACGCGTGGTCGCGCAGCTCGAGGATGACCATCTTCGGCGACAGCGGCTTGCCAGTGTTCCAGGCCGGGCACTGGGACTGGCAGCGACCGCACTCGGTGCAGGTCGCCATGTCCAGGAAGCCCTTCCAGGTGAAGTCCTCGATCTTGCCGCGGCCGAAGGTGTCCTCGTCGGGGTCGGCCTCCTCGAAGTCCAGCGGCTTGCCCTTGCTCATCATCGGCTGGGCGGCGCCCAGGCCGTCCGGGCGGCGCTTGAACATGACGTTCAGCGGGGCCAGGAAGATGTGCAGGTGCTTGGAGTTGACGACGATGACCAGGAAGACCAGGGCGACGCCGATGTGCGCCAGGAGGAAGGCGGCCTCCAGGAAGACCATCGGGCCGGACTCGGGCTCGCCGATGTTCTTCATCAGCTGGCCGACGCCGTAGGAGGCGTAGGCGGCCTTGCCGTAGGAGAAGTTCTCGTTCGCCACCTCGGCGCCGCGGAAGGCGAACATCGTCCAGATCACGTTGAAGATCATGAACAGGATGAGCCAGGCGCCGCCGGTGTGCGAGCCCTTGAACCGCGACCTGCGGTCGAGCTTCTTCGGCGAGTTCTTGATCCGGATCGCGGTGAAGGTGGCCAGGCCCGCCAGGCAGGCCAGCGCGATGGTGTCCTGGACGAACCCGATCGGCCCCCAGGTCTGCAGGAACGGGATGTGCGCGTGCAGCCCGAACAGCAACTGGACGCCGGCCTCCAGGTAGACGGTCGCCAGCAGGAAGAAGGCCCACATCACGGCGAAGTGCGCGGCCCCCGCCACGGTCCACTTCAGCAGCTTGCGCTGCCCGAGGACCTCGACGACCTGGCCCTCCACGTCGCCCTTCGGGTCACGCTTGACCTGAAGCACCCGCTCGGGGTCCGGCTGGCCGCTCTGGAAGAGCTTCCACAGGAACATCACCCGCCGGCCGGCCAGCGCAACCGCCACCGCCGTACCGACGAGCCCAACGATCAACGTGACCGCGTATTGCAAGGTTCCGTCCTCCTGAAGGTACGGGCGTCGGCTGTCAGCGTAGGGCTCGCGACGGACAGCCCAGCATCCGGGGGCCGAATACTACTCGGGAGTAGCATAAGCGGTCACTCGACCGAACGGCCCGTCACCCACCGAAGTCGTGGTATACCTCCCGCACCCGCCCGCCTGCAAACAAATGTGCAGGTCAACGCCGCTGTTCTCGGCCGGTTGTGTGACCTCACAGCGCCGGGCGGGCACCGGGTGTCCCGGCGCCCGCTCCCGTCCCGTGCCCGGCCCCGGGTCCAGGTCACTCCTCGGCGACCCGGATGACGGTCTTGCCGGGGACGCCCCGCCCGGCGGCGAACGCGGACGCGGTCTGCGCCAGCGGGAGAACGGCGCCCACCAGCGGGCGGAGCCGTCTGTCGTGGACCCGCCGGGCCAGGTCGGCGAGCCGGTGCCGGTCGGGTTCGACGATGAAGAAGATCGCCTGGCCGTTCTCGGGACGGACCCGGGGCGGCGCGGCGATCGTCACCAGCCGGCCGCCGGGCCGCACCAGCGCCGCCGACCGGTCGAGCGTCTCGCCGCCGATCACGTCCAGCACCAGGTCCACCCGGCCGACCTGCGCCGGCCACCCGGCCCGCAGGTCGACGAACACGTCCGCGCCGAGTTCCAGCACCGTGGCCCGGTGCGCCGCGCGGCCCGTCCCGATCACGCGGGCGCCGGCGTCGCGGGCCAGCTGGACCGCGAGCGAGCCGACCCCGCCGGCCGCGCCGTGGATCAGCACGGTCTGCCCGGCCTCCAGGCGCCCGTGATCGAACAGGCCCTGCCAGGCGGTGAGACCGGACAGCGGCAGCGCGGCGGCCCGGACGTGGTCGACGGTCGCGGGGAGCGGCGCCAGGTTGCGGGCCTCCACCGCGACGTACTCGGCGAGGGTGCCGTCGCGGGTCCAGTCGGTCAGTCCGAACACCCGCTGTCCCACCGTCAGGCCGGTGGTGCCCAGCCCCAGCTCGGCCACCACGCCGGACACCTCGTGCCCGGGGATCACGGGGGTGCGGTCCCGGCCCGCCCGGTCGGTCCAGGTGCCCGGCCAGTCGAGCTCGCCGGGGGTGAACGCGGCCGCGTGCACCTTCACGATCACGTCGTTCTCGGCGGCGTGCGGATACGGCGCGTCCTGCAGCGCCAGCCCGGCCGGACCGGCCTCCCGGTCGCGCGTCCTGATCGCCTTCATGGTCCCTCCTCAGGTTCGTAGCGTGACGGGTCAGTCCCGGCGGAGCAGCAGGGGCAGCAGGAACAGGGCGGCGAGCGCGAGCCCGAGATTGCCGAGCAGGGTGACGGTGAACGCGCCGGTGTGCGCGGCCGGGAACGCCTCATGGCCCGTGGCGGTGAGGAAGACCAGGCCGAGGACGGCCACCCCGAGCGACATCCCGAGCTGCCCGGCGGTCTCCAGCACGCCGCCCGCCGCGCCCGCGTCCTCGGCGGGCGCATCGCGCAGGGCCGCCGCGATCAGCGGGCTGACGCCCAGGCCCTGGCCGAAGCCGATGACCGCGAGAGCGGGCAGCATGGTCCAGCCGGTCAGCTCCGTTCCGGCCGCCCAGGCGGTGCCGAGCAGGGCGAGGGTGCCGACGGCGTTGACGGCGTAGCCGAGGGTGAGGACGTGGTGGCCGAGCCGGGCCTGCAGCCGCGGTCCCAGCAGCGAGGCCGCCGAGAAGGCCACGGCCAGGGGGACGAACGTCAGTCCCGCCGCCAGCGGCGAGTAGCCCATCCCGCTCTGCAACTGGAGGGTGAGGATGAAGAACAGGCCCGCGTTCCCGGCGAAGAAGGCCAGCGCGATCGCGTTCCCGGCCGTGAAGGCGCGCAGGCGGAACAGCGCGGGGTGGACCAGCGGGCTGCCGCCGCGCGCGGCCAGCCGCCGTTCCCAGGCCGCGAACGCCGCCAGCACGACCGGCGAGGCGGCCAGCGAGATCCAGGTCCAGGCCGGCCACCCGGCGTGCTGACCCTCCACCAGCGGGACCGACAGCAGCAGCAGCGCCCCGCTGAGCAGGCCCACACCGGCCAGGTCGAGGCGGGCGGCGGAGGCACCGGCCGCACGGCCCCCGGGCAGCAGGCGGGCCGCGCCGACGAGGGCCAGTACCCCGAACGGCACGTTCACCAGGAACACGTTCCGCCATCCCAGCCCGAGCACGTCCAGGTGGATCAGCAGCCCGCCCAGCACCTGCCCGGCGATCGAGGCCAGCCCGATCGTGGCGCCGAACACCGCGAACGCCCTGGCGCGCGCCCGGCCGGTGAACGCGGTCTGCAGCACGGCCAGCACCTGCGGGTAGAACAGGGCGGCCCCCACCGCCTGCACGGCGCGGAACGCGATGAGCACCGCCGGGCCGGTGGCCAGCCCGGCTCCCAGGGAGCCGAGGAGGAAGACCGCCATCCCGGTGAGGAACAGCCGCCGCGTTCCGAACAGGTCGCCCAGCCGGCCTCCGGTCACCAGCAGCAGCCCGTACACCAGGACGTAACCGCCGACCGCCGTTTCGACCTGGGCGAAGCTCGCGCCCAGGTCGGTGCGCAGGGAGGGCACCGCCACGTTCACGATGAACGAGTCCATGATCGCCATGAAGGTGCCGGCCATCACCACCAGCAGCGTCCACAGCTGCCGGCCGGACATCCGGCGCGGGTCCGCCGCCCCGATCCGCCGGGGGGCTTCGAGCACTGCGGTCATACCGCTCATCTCCTTGATCGTCGATCGGGCACGGCTCCACGATCGATCGGCGCGCTCACCCGAACAACGACGGACCGGACAACGGTCGATAATCGAGGCTTATGGATGGGGCGCAGGTGCCCGAGCGGCACGAACTGGAGGCCTTCCTGACGCTGGCCGAGGAACTGCACTTCGGCCGCACCGCCGAACGGCTGCGGCTGTCCCAGGCCCGGGTCAGCCAGACCATCAGGAAGCTGGAGCGCAGGGTCGGCGCGCCGCTGTTCGAGCGCACCAGCCGCAGGGTCGCGCTCACCCCGCTGGGCGCGCGGCTCCGCGACGACCTGCGGCCGCTCTGGGAGGGCGTGCGGGAGGCGATGGCCCGGGCGCAGGCCACGGCCCGGGGCGTGGACGGGGTGCTGCGCGTGGGGTTCCTGGGCTCCGGCGCGGGCGAGCTGACCTCCGCGATCATGGACACGTTCACGGCCCGGCACCCGGGCTGCGAGATCGTGATGCGCGAGACCCACTTCGCCGACCCGCTGGGGCCGCTGCGGGCGGGCGAGGTCGACATGCTGATCACCCGCCTGCCGGTGCGGGAGCCGGACCTGGTGGTGGGACCGGTGGTGCTGTCGGAGCCGCGGGTGGTGGCCGTGCCCGCGCGCCATCCGTTCGCCCGCCGCGCCGCGGTCTCACTCGAGGACCTGGCCCGCGACACCGTGTTCGGCGTCACCGGGCCCGCGCCCGACTACTGGTGGGACTTCCACGTGCCCCGCTTCACGCCCGGCGGGAGGCCCATCCCGCGCGGGCAGGACGTGGCCACCTTCCAGGAACTGCTGGCGCTGATCGCGGCGGGCCGCGGCATCTCACCGATGGCCGCCTCGGTGGAACGCTATTACGCCCGCCCCGACATCGCCTTCGTCCCGCTGAAGGACGCCCCGCGCACCGAGGTCGCGCTGGTGTGGCGCGCCGCGGGCGTCACCGCCCGCATCCGCGCCTTCGCCCAGGCCGCCCGCGACGCCGTCACCGCCAACGGCGGCCCCGCCCGCTTCTGATCCGGTGCACCGGCCGCCTCACCCGGCGACACCGGGCCGGCACGCGGGAACCGCCTCTGCCGGACCTTGCCGGAACGGCAAAGAAGTTTGCGCTTCCATCGATGTGACGGGCACTGTCCGTTCAGAACCCCGTGCGTCCCGCCGGACGCCGCGACCTTCCGCCGAGCACGAGGACCCGTGATGACCGCACCGCAGCCGCAGAACGACGCCGAGCAGTTCTGGGAGGACCGCTACACCAGCCGTCCCCAGGTCTGGAGCGGCAACCCCAACCAGCCCTTGGCCGACCTCGTCGCCACCCTGTCCCCCGGCCGCGCCCTCGACCTGGGCTGCGGCGAAGGCGGCGACGCCGTCCACCTGGCCGCCCGGGGCTGGCAGGTCACGGCCGTCGACATCTCCCCCACCGCACTGGCCCGGACCCGTGCCCTCGCCGAACGCGCGGGAGTCGCGGACCGGATCACCACCGAGCAGCACGACCTGGCCCACACCTTCCCCGAGGGCGCCTACGACCTGGTCTCGGCCCAGTTCCTGCAGAGCCCGCTGGAGTTCCCCCGCGACGAGATCCTGCGCAAGGCGGCCCGGGCCCTGGCTCCGAACGGCCTCCTGTTCATCGTCGAGCACGGCTCCGTACCGCCCTGGGCGCCCAACCCCCATGTCCACCACCGCTTCTCCACTCCCCAGGAGATCTACGACGGCATGGCCCTGGACCCCGCCCGCTACCGCCCCGAGCGCCTGGCCACCCAGGAACGCCTGGCCACCGGCCCCAACGGAGTGACCGGCCCCCTCACCGACGTCGTCGTGCTGATCCGCCGCATCTCCTGACCCGCCCGGCGCCCCGCCCCGGAAAGGACCGGTCCCTTGGGCTATTGGATGTTCCTGTCCAGGCACGAGGCCGACGAGGCCGACGAGGTCGCGGCCCCGCTCGACCGTCCCGGCGGCTCCCGTGCGGCGCCGGCCCATGGACGGGCCGGGCCGTGATCGAATAGGTTTTCGAAGGTGGTCCCAGGTCTCCTCCGTGTGCCGGGCTGGCTGGACGACGAGGCCCAGCGGCGGCTGTCCCAGGACATCGACGCGGCGCCCTGGTCGTCGCAGTTGCGGCGGCGCGTGCAGCACTACGGGCATCGCTATGACTACGGGCGGCGCGGCATGGGCGGCGATCCGGCCCCGCCGCTGCCCGGCTGGGCGGTGGCACTGGCCGGACGGCTGCACCGGGAGGGGCACTTCGACCGCCCGCCCGACCAGGTGATCGTGAACGAGTACCTGCCCGGGCAGGGCATCAGCGCCCACGTGGACTGCGTGCCGTGCTTCGGGCCGGTCGTCGCCTCGGTCAGCCTGCTGTCGGCGTGCGTCATGGAGTTCACCCACCCCGAAGAGGGGACGCGCGTGCCGGTGCGGCTCGCGCCCGGCGACCTGTGCGTGATGACCGGACCGGCACGGTTCACCTGGCGGCACGCGATCCCGGCGCGCAAGACCGATCCCGGACCGGACGGACGCGTACCGCGCGGACGCCGCGTGTCAGTGACCCTGCGCACCGTTCTGTGACCCGGACACGCCCGAGGCCGACGTCGCATCGACACCACCGGCCGGGGCTGGGGGCGCGGGATCAGTCGACATGGTCCAGAGCGGCGTCCTGGCCGAGGTCTTTGACACCGTCCGCGCCTTCTACACCCGCGCCGCCACCGCTGCCAACGCCGTCATCAAGGAACTCGGCTGACTCCGGGCGTGCGCATCACCGTGTGCGAGAGGCCGCGCGGGTCAGCGGAAGCCCGATGACGAGCGCGTCATAGTGGGGAGCGTCCGGATAGGGGCGCAGCTTGCCGACCTTCTTCCAGCCCCACCGCGCGTAGGCGGTCTGGGCGGGCTCGTTGTCCTCGCGGACCAGCAGCGTCGCGCGTTCCTCCTTGCGTCCGCCCAGCAGCTCGTCGTGCAGTGCGTGCGCCACGCCCTTGCCCTGCCACTCGGGAAGCACCATCAGCTCGTTGAACGCGAACGTGCGCGAGCCCGTCTCGACGGTGAACCCGTCCGGCACCGGCGTCGTGAGCCCCTCCCACCAGCGAGAGGTCGCCGGCAGCGCGTACCCGAACGCCTGCCCCACCGGCGTTCCGTCCAGGTAGGCCACCACGATCTCGAACCCGGGCGCCCGCACGTACCCGCGCACCCGCTCAGCGAACCGCGCGGCACTGTAGAACGGGTCGTCGATCACATCGGCATGGGTCGCCTCGTAGAGCGGAACGACCACCGCGTCCAGAATCCGCTCGATCCCGGCAGGGTCATGACGAGTGAACGTGAGATCAAGCGCGTCCATCAGTCTCCAGAGAAAGCGAGCGTGGGATCAGTCGACATGAGGACGTGGGCCGCCTTGTGCAGCGGATCGATCATCATGCCCGTGATCCATCCGGTCTCAGCAGATCATGACGGCCGAGCGCGAGTCGGGGGGCGGTCGTCAGGACCGAGCCTCGCCGTCCACATGCCGTCCGCACCTGTCGCGTCGATGGTGCCGAGGCGTCACATCACCGGAATCGAGCACCTCCGCCAACGCCGCGGCGAACACCTGCAACGCTTCGACCCGGCCCATCGGAGTCGCGGACTCACGCACGCCGTCATCACGTCGGCACAGCCACGTCTGGCCGCTGTCGTCGGTAAGGACGATCACCTTGGTTCCCGCCAGATGGAACGTCGCGTCCTTGTGGCCGCCGCCGTTCAGGACGTCCTCCATGCTCGGCCCGTCGGCCATCCGCTCACCTCCGCGAGTCGTTCACGGGCGTCCTTGACCTCCAGGATGGTGCTCCAACCGCGCGTTCCGTCCAGAAGGTGCCGAACGTGGATGTCCACCCGGCGAGAAGTCACCAGGGGGACCGTCCGGGACAGTGCTGTCATCGCCCGGGCGGTCTCGTCGATGTCTCGCGCCCGGACAGCAGTCTTAGCCAGACGCGCCTGGTAGAGGGCCAGCAGCAAAGGTGATTGCGACTCGACCGCCGCCACCGCCGACCGGAGATCGATCGCGCCCCGAGCGGGGAGCCCGCAATCGCTGAGCGCGATGCCCGCGTTCGCCATGATCTCAGCGCTGTCGAGCGCACCGAGCCGGTCCATGAGCTCTTGCGCCCGATCAACTGCGCGGCGTACTTGCCGCTCCTGCCCGGGGAGCACCGCCAGAGATCGTCCGAGTCGTACGAGCAGCATTGCGCGCGTGGCATCGTCCAGTCCGCCAAGGGCCAGGCCACGGCGGGCGCACTCCACCGCAGATGCCGCTGCGCTTCCATAGGTGCGAATGAGCGCAAGCGTGTCGTAGGCCAGCGCCTGCGCCTGCGCATCACCGGCTTTCCCTGCCAGGGCCAGTGACAGTACGGCCGCCTTCTCCGCCTGGCCAAGCCGTCGAGTGTCATGCAGGACCAAGGCCGCCTGACGCGCAAGACGGGCTGCGGCACCTTGCAGTCGGCGTTCTCCACCCTCGATGGCGGAGGCGACGTGATGCACATGACGGACTGCTTCACGCACCAGTGGTGCGCCGCCGATCTGCTCTTCGGTGTGGGCGAGACGATCAGCCAGAACACGGACGTAGTCGGCATCTCGGTAGGGCTTCGCGCTGGGTGTCAGCTGTGGCATGAACGCCACGCTCGTCGCCGACGCCAGGAACCGACGCCGTTTCACCGGGTCATCCTCCTTGCTCGGTACGAGTTCCAACTCCCAGCCCACGCGGCGCAGCAAGGCGGCGGAGCGGGCCATCCCCGGATCGCGCTTTCCGGACAGAACCATGGATACCCATGGCTGAGACGTTCCGATCTCGCGGGCGAGCCGAGTACCGGTCCAGCCATGACGACGCATGATCACCATTAATGCATCACCAAGGGATTTCACTGCCATGGCTGCAACGTATAACGGCCCGTTATGGGGCGCCTGGCGCACGTGGATTTCGGCTGCTTGCCTCTGCTTCAGAGATGAAGCGGCCCCGGCCCGGCGGTGGCGCGCCGGGGGTTCCGGGGCCTGGCCAGGAGGTGAGTCCTGACGTGGACACGAGGGTAGCGGTGCCGCCTCGGGCGGCGGTGGCTCGGCAGACGGCCGAGTTGCGGAGGCGGTTCCCCGGGGCGGCGTGCTGGTACGGGGAGAGGTCGCGGTTGTGGCTGGCCGCGCCGGTGGGGGCGCGGGGGTTGCTCTGCGCACCGACCGCGCGGGAACTGGCCGGGCTGCTGGCCGAGCACTATCGGCTGCTCGCGATGCAGGTGCAGGCCGCCCGCCAGGCTCGGGCGGGTGCGGGCGGCACGGTGGTGCGAGCGTCCTCGTCCCGGCGCGTTCCGGACCGGCCCTCGGTTCGGGGGCGGCGGGAGGGGCGGCGTACGGGCGGGTGGCTGGTGCGGCTTGGGCTGGTTGCGGGGGCGGCGTGATGTCAGGAGAAGTCGAGCGGCGGCGGGCGCTGCAGGTGCTCGCGGGGATGTTGCGGGGGCAGCGGTACGACGTGGTGGTGGAGTGCTACCACCTGACGGTTCGGGGGAACGAGCGGACCGTCGAGGTGTGGGTGCAGCGGCGGGTCTCGGACGGGGGGCGACTGTGGTTCACGCGGGAAGGGGGGCGGCCCATCTGTGAGGTGGATCGGCCCATGGACGCTGTGGTGGCGGTCAAGGGGGCGTTAGAGGGGGGCGTGTAGTGGGGGCGGGCAGGCTGCGGCGTTGCAGACTTGGGTGGTGTGAGCATCGCATCGTTCGACTACGACGGGTACTGGCGTAGTCCTCGCGATGACTGGCGGGACAAGGGGCTGCACTGGCACTGCTACGCGTCCCGCATGGACGGGGCCACATTCGGCAACGACCTGTTGCGCGAGGATCCCAACACCGACGCGGCACCGAAGATCATCCGCGACTGGCTGCGGAAGCCGGCGCGGACGCTGCAGCACGTGGCCAAGACTCCCGACAGCGCGGTGGAGTGGCTGCGGGGGCAGTGGGAGTCCGTCAAGGGGGGCGCCGGGGAGGCCGCCACGGCGATCGAGCCCGAGACCCTGTTCGGACGGGCGCTGTACGACCTGTCCTGCGGCACCGACATCTGCTGGGGCCACTGGATCTCCGGCGGCTCGACCCACGTCCACATGGCGGTCGTCGGCGTCGCGGACAACTGCCACAACTGATGCCTCCGCCCCTCCCGACGCCGGTCGGGAGGGGCGGAGGGTTTCAGCCCCGGGGAGGGCGAGGCATCTCGGGGAGCGTGTCGACCCATTGGGAGGTCACTGCCTCGTAGTACCAGCGGGTGCCGGGCTTGAGCCAGGACTTGCCGGCCTTGGGCTCCAGGTAGCGGATCTCCTTGGCGAGACCGGCCCCGGTGGTGCGGTCGACGACGAAGTGGATCTCATAGGCGCCCTCGCGGCCCGTCTGGCGCATCTTGAGGGCGGTGCCGGGACGGCCGGTGGCGTCCTTCACACCGTCGACCGCGGTGACGCCCTTGATGTCGGCGAGCATCCGGTAGAACGCGGCGCGCTTGTCAGGGGACAGCGGGCGGCTCATCAGGATGCCCGCCGCCGTCTCGAACAGCTCCGCGTCGGTGTTGTCGCCGTCGTCGGCCTCGCCCAGGGGGTGGGACAGCAGCAGGGCGCGGAGCCTGGCCGGGTCGGCGGGGGTGCGGTCCAGTTCCCGCTGGGTGATGTTGAGGTCGTCGGGTGCGTCCGAGGGCCTGCCCGTCGCGTGGGCGAACGCGCTGTCCTTCGGATGCATCTCCAGGTCGCGTGCCAGACTGGCCGCCGTGTCCCGGCCGCCGCCCTTCGGGACGGGGGCGGTGCTCCAGGAGGTCGGGCGTCCGTCCTTCCGCCAGGCCGCCTCGTCGGCGGGGGTGGCGGGCTTTGCGCCCAGATCCTCGGCGCGGAACCAGCCCTCGTCGTCCACCGCGCGCGGGGTCCACACGTCGTGCTGGTACTGGTGCAGGACCGCGTACCGGTTGCCCGCCGGGCCGACCTGTTCGAGCACCCCGTACCTGGTCCGGGTGTGCCAGTAGCGGCCCGATCGTTCCGGCTGCCGCCGCGCCCCGTCCGCCGCCGCCAGCAGCACCGTGCGGGCGTTCACCACCGTCTGGGTCGTCCCGGCGCCCGGCCGCCGCACCGGGTCCGCGCCGCCCGGCTCCGTGCCGCCCGGGCCCGCGATCACCGGGAACGCCACCGCCGCGGCGGTCGCCGCGCTCACCAGGCCGAGCCCCCACATGGGCCGCACCCGGAGTCGCCGCCGCGCCCGGGAGCGCCGGGGCGCCGCCATCGCCCGGGTCAGCTCGGCCTCCCGCACGGCGGGATCGACGGGTGTCTCGGGATCGAGGTGGTCGGGACGGGCCTCGGCCAGTCGCCGCATCACGTCGCTCATCGCGCCGTCCTTCCAGTGATCGGCATCCGGACGGGAACGGGAACGGCCTCGCCGCCGCCCTCGACGGCGCGGACCAGGCGCCTGCGGGCGCGGTGCAGCCGTACGCGCAGGGCCGGGGCGCCGCATCCGACGACCTTGGCGGCCTCGCGCGGGGTCAGGCCGTGCCAGGCGACGAGGAGCAGGATCTCCCGGTCGTCCTCCGGCAGCGTCGTCAGCGCCCGCAGCACGGCGAGGCGTTCGGCGACGTCCTCGGCGACGTCCGCGCCCGGACGGTGCCCGCTCCGCAGTTCCGCCTCCAGGGCGTCCCGCCGGATCTGCGCGCGGTGGCCGTCGCGCAGCACGTTGCGGGCCACCCCGAGCAGCCACGGCAACGCCGGGTCCGGCATGTCGGCGAACCTGCGCCAGGCGATGGCGAAGGTCTCGCTCACCACCTCGTCGGCGACCTGCCGTCCGGCCCGGCTGACCGCGTACGCCCAGACGTGCTGCCTGCAGGCGTCATAGATGGCGGTGAAGCGTTCCGCTTCGTCGTCCACCGCCCACCTCCGTCCCGTCCCGGTGTCATGTCACCGGGAAGTGGCCCGGGAGGCCCCATCGTTACCGATCGATCCGAAAAGGGGCCTCCCGGACCAGGGGTCGGACGACCACGGCGGAACGAGGATCGTCTGACCCCTGCTCTGGGGTCGTCCCCCAGAGCAACGGACGTCAGCCGGTGCGGTAGGCGCGGATGATCCGCTGGTCGATCACGCTGCCCCGGTCGTCGGACGCCAGGACGCGCAGCGACACGTTCCCCGTAGCGGGCAGGGCGGCGGCGTAGCGGCCGTCGCCCAGGGCACGAGCCGTGACCTTGGTCCACGTGGCACCGTCATCGGTGGACGTCCACAGCTTGAACGACGTCACCCGCGACGACCCGCCGCCGTAGGGCGCGACGGTGAACACCGACTCCTTGCCCGGAACCGGCCGGTTGTGCAGGTCCAGCGCCAGGTCGTAGTCCACCAGCAGCAGCGGCAGCAGCACCGAGGAGTGGTCGGACGGCGCCTTGGAGGTGAACGACCAGGCCGTCGACGTGCGGACCGACACCGGCAGGATCTTCGACGCGTCCACGTCGTACTCCAGCCGGTAGCGCGCCTTCTTCTCCGGGACGGAGAACTCACCCGCCGGTGCGGTGTGCTCGGCGATCTTCTCGCCGTTCGCGTACAGGGCCAGCCGGTGCGTCAGCGGGTCCTCCTCGAAGAACCCGCAGTCGAACCCGTCGACGCGGGTCTGCAACGGCACCAACGCCACCCGCAGCACCCCGCGCGTACGGGTGGACTGCCAGCGCTCGCACTCGCTCAGCGAACCGAAAAGACGCGAGTACGGCCCCGGCCGGACCGGCTGCCGCCCCCAGGTGAACGACTCGCGGCCCCCGGGAGAGACCTCCCGGAACGGCAACTGGTCCACCATGTCCTCGACCATGCCGGGAGAGCCGACCTCGGTCCACAGCGCTCCGGGCGACAGGTAGTCGGTGCGGGTGGTGCCGGGCCTGACCTCACTGCTCGCCTCGACCAGGAAGATGCCGGCCTCGTGGTGGCCGTATCGCTTGTGGCCCATCTGCCGCGTGGCGTCCCCGTCGAACGCGGCGAACCGCTGGTCCACGCGGGCCAGCCTGCCCCGTTCGGCGGGCGTCACCGTGTACGCCGGGTCCTCGGGGAACCGGTCCCCGAACGCGCGCACCAGGTCGTACACCTCGCCCGGCGCGGTCAGCCGGAACCCGGCGAACGCCTCGAACGTGCCGGTGGTGACCTCCTCGGTGGGCTGCACGTAGATCTTCTCGCCGGGATCAAGAGCGTACGTGGCGCCGGCGATGTAGCCCTGCCGCACCTTGTGCAGGTATCCGGCGCCGACCATCTCCGTCTGCGTGGTCCGGTCCGTGACCCTCGCCGCGACCTGTTCCGCCCGTGCGGCGTCCAGCGTCACCGTCACGTCGCGGTCCACCACCACGTCGGGGTCGCCGACGATGGCGAACGAGGACCCGCCGTAGACCTTCCCCATCACGTTGTAGCGCCCCTCGGGCACCCGCAGCGTCGCGGTCCCGTCGTCGAGTTCGACGTACTCCATCAACTCCGCCACGTCACCGACGTTGATCACCTCGGCGTACGCGTCGAACGTCTCCACGCCCGGCAGCGGCGTGGCCTTGAGCGTCAGCGTGTGCATGCGCGGCTCGGCATGGAACGTCAGCGGCGTCCGCACCACCGTGCCGCCGCTCTGGGCCACCACCTCGACCCCGTGGAGCCCGCGCCCCGGCAGCCCGGCCGGATCGACCCGCAGCCCGACCTTCGCGGTGCCGTTCGCGGGGACCTGCACGGAGGACGCCGACAGCCGGACCGCGGACGAGGCGTCCCGGCCCTCCCGGTCGGTCGCCTTCACCGACAGGGACAGGGTCGTCCCGGCACGCCCCTTCCAGGTCACCTCGCCGGTCAGCGGCTCGGTGCCGCCGAACGGGGAGGCGCCCAGGTCGACGATGCCCTGCCCGGCGGTGACGGGCGCGGTGACGGCGGCGCCCGCGTCCAGCCGCCCGGCCCCGCGTTCGAAGACGTCGCCGCCCTGCGCGGGGTCGGCCGCGCCGGTCAGCGCGGCCTTGAGGTCGGCGGCCCTCCAGCCCGGATGCCGCTGCGCCAGCAGTGCGGCGGCCCCGGCGACGTGCGGGGCGGCCATCGAGGTGCCGCTGGCCGCCGTGTAGCGGGAGTCGATCGGACGGCCCATCGACGTGCCCTCGGCGCGGGCGGCGACGACCTCCACGCCCGGCGCCACGATCTCCGGCTTGGCGACGGGACGCCCGCCGCGCGGACCCCGGTTGGAGAAGTCCGCGAGCCTGTCCGCGCCGTCCACCGCGCCCACCGTGAGCGCGGAACCCGCGGCACCCGGCGCGGGCAGCCCGCCGATCATCCCGTCGTTGCCGGACGCCACCACGAACAGCGTGCCGTGCCGCTCGGTGAGCCGGTCGAGCGCCGTGGACAGCGGGTCGGTCCCGTCGGAGGGCTCCCAGCCGCCCAGGCTCATGTTGACGACCCCGGCGCGCGGGGCGGCCCACTCCATGCCGGCGATGACCATCGAGTCGGTGCCGTAGCCCTCGTCGTCGAGGACCTTGCCGACCAGCAGTGAGGCCTCGGGGGCCACGCCCTTGCGCTCGCCGCCGGAACCCGCTCCGGTGCCCGCGATCGTGGCGGCCACGTGGGTGCCGTGCCCGTTCCGGTCGGCGGTCGAGCCGGAGCCGGAGAAGTCCCGGCTCTCGGCGATCCGGCCTTTCAGGTCGGGGTGGTTCGCGTCGGCGCCGGTGTCGAGGACGGCGACCTCGACGCCCTCGCCGGTGTAGCCCGCGTTCCATGCGGTGGGGGCGCCGACCTGGGTGAGGTTGCGGTCCAGCGCGGGCGCCTGGACGGTGGTGGCGGTGGTCGCCCTGACGCGGCGGTCCAGCCAGATCTTGCGGATGCCGCCCGCGGAACGCTGCTTCAGCGCCCCACTGAGCCGGTGCGCCTCCCGCTTGGGCTGCCGCGCCGCCACGGCCCCGAGGCTCGGCAGTTGCCGCCCTTCCTTCAGGGTGCCGCCCAGCGCGGCGAACGGCCGCACGCCCGGGTCCCGCTGCACGATCAGCGGTACGTCTTTGGTGCCGGAGTCGTCGTAGCCCTGCTCGATCAGCCCGGTGACCTCGAACAGCGCCGGGTCCAGCTTCTCGCCGACCAGCCCGGCCACGTCGGCGGGGATGACGCGGATGGTGCCGTCGGGGCGGATCGAGGTGCTGAACGTCGTCTTCCGGCCCTCGCCGGGGGTGACGGACACCGTGGGGACCTTGCCCGCGGCCGTCCGTACCCGGACGACGTCGCCGGTGACCAGCGTGACCGTCCACGACTTGCCCGCCGGGAGGCGGGCGGGCGCAGAGCCGCCGGGCGGATCGGCGTGCGCGGGGGGCGCGGCGCCGAGGGCGGTGACGGCCATCAGGGCGGCCACCGCCGTGCGGAGGGTTCGTCTCAAGGAAGGACTCCTTCGGTTGGGAGCGTCTCCCAGTGATCACCCTTCGCCCCCGCGATCTTTCCCGGACGCACGACAAGGGGGCGCCCTCGCTCGGCGCCCCCTTGCGGTCCCGTGGGTTCGCTACGGGTGTGCGGGTGTGTCGTTCGTCCAGCCCACCTGGTGCACGACGGTGTGGCTCAGCACGGTGCCGGGGGCCATCCCGCGATGCGTGCCGTTCGCCTCGACGACCACCTTCTGCTCGCCGAGGACCCGGTACGTCCCCGGCTCCAGGATGATCACCTGGTCGTAGACGGTGCCGCCGTCGTCCCTCGTGGCGCGCGCCGCCAGGCCGATGCCGCGCCGTCCGGCCCGGTCGGTGACCGTGCCGATCGACCGGACCCCCGGGGTGTCGGCCAGCAGCCGGAACGCCTCCGCCCGCACCTGCGGGGTGGCCGCCTGGGTGAGGAACCCGTAGATGATCGGCATGTCGAACCGGGCGGCCATCTCCTTCTCGAGTTCGGGCTCGGCCTCCAGCATGAACGCGCGCCTGGCCCGCATCTGGGACAGGCGGTCCTTGAGCCGGCTCGGGTCCGTCAGCACACGGTCCCGGCCCGAGAGCCCCACCAGCGGATCGCACCTGGGATCGGCCGGGGAGGCCGGGGAGTCGGCCGGGGACCCGTCCGCGCACATCTCCGCAAGGCGGCGCTTCCGCTCCGGAGAGATGGCCGAGGAGCGCCAGCCGGTGGATTCGGTGGTGAGGGTGTGCGGCTGGCCGCTGGAGATCACCTTCCACACCCTCGGTGATCCGGCGCGGCGCCAGGCGGCCTCGTCGGCGGGGGTCTGCGGCCTGCTGGGCAGGTCCCGGTCGAAGTTGCGGTCGGGGTCGTCCGTCGAGCGGGCCGTCCACCGGTCGGACTCCCAGCGGTTGCCCTCGACGTTGTAGCCCTCCTTCACCCGGTAGGTGTCCGCATATGTGGTGTGCAGCCGCCAGTACCGCCCCGGCTGCTCCTTCTCGGCGTTCTCGGCCGCGGCCAGCAGGATGGTGCGGGCCGACCCGTCGCCCCCGGGGGTGCCGATCACGACGGGTCCTCCCGCCGTCCCGCCGCCCAGCAGGTTCGTTCCCGCGATCACCGCGGTGGTGGCGGCGGCGACCAGCCCCAGCCCGAACGTCATCCGCCGGCGGGGCCGCCGTGCGGGGCGCTCGCCGGTGATCCGGGCGCGGACCCGCTCCCTGACCGCCGGGTCGGGCTCGGGCCGGCCGTACAGTTCGCGCACCATCGTGATCTCATCCACGGCCGTCCTCCTCCTGCCGCATCGGGTTGACGTCGCCGAGCGCGGCGCGCAGCTTCTTGCGGGCCCGGCTGAGCCGGGAGCCGACCGTGCCGTACGAGACGCCGAGCACGGTCGCGATCTCGTCATGGCTGAGCTCGGCCAGCGCCGTCAGCAGCAGCACGTCGCGTTCGCCCCGGTTGAGCCCCGCGATGGCCGCGGCCAGGTCGGGGCGCAGCCGCCGGGCGCTGACCTCGTCCAGCACCCGGTCCTCGGGGCCCGCCTGCGGCCGGTCGGGGCCGCGGCGTCCCAGCGCGCGCAGCGCCCGCCGCTCCGACCGGCGGTGCCGGCCGATCAGGTTGGTGGCGATCCCGTACAGCCAGGTCCGCACGGCGGCGCGGTCGGCGTCGTAGGTGTGCCGTTTGCGGAACGCGGTCGCGAACGTCTCGGCGACCACGTCCTCGGCGACGTCCGGCCCCAGCCGGGCCGCGACGTACCGGTGGATCTCGTCGAAGTGCAGGTCGAAGACCTCGTCGAAGCGGTCCGCCACGGCCTGCAACGGCCGGGACCGGCGGACCGCCGCGGGTTCCCCGGCCCGCGACAGGGCCGTCATCGGGGTCTTCCAGTCATGAGGGGGCCTTCCTGGAAAAGGACAGCGGTCACGGGGTATCACCCGTGACCGCCGTTCGCTTTCCCGCAGCGGATCCCCGTCAGGGTAGGGAGGGCGGCTGCGGCCTGGTGTCGGTCCACCCGACCTCGAGGTAGACCGTGGCCATCTCCTTGTCGATCCGGGCGCCGTCACGGCCGGCCGTGATGTTGCTGGACAGGACCGAGGAGGTGGCCGGGTCGACGATCAGGCGGGTCGTGGTGGTGGCCCCCTGGTACGAGTTGGTGATGACGATGCCGACGCCGGTGCGGCCCTGCGGGTCCTTGACCCTCCCCAGGCTGCGTGCCTCGGGCATGTCGGCCAGCGCCCGGAACGCCGCCGCGCGGACCTTGGGCGGCGCGGGCACCTGGGCCAGGAGGGCGGTGAGGGACTGGGCCGCGTAGATGGCCTGGGCCTCGGGCGGCACCGGGTTGGCCCTGTCCGGGTTCTCCTTGTCGTCCCGGAGCCGGGTGAGGGTGAGCGCCGCCCGCAGCGCCCGCGGGTCGGTCGGCAGAGACTGCACCTGCTCGAAGGTCAGCCACCGTTCACCGATCGAGAATCCCCTGGTCTGACCGGCATCGATCAGCGTTCCCGGTCGCGGCGCGGTGTGCAGGTGGATCCTCTGGCGGTCCACGGTGTCGCCGACGCCCAGGTCCCATCGGGTGGGGGAGCCGTCCTTGCGCCAGGCGGCCTCGTCGGCCGGTGTCCTGGGGCGCGCCCCCGCCAGGCGGTCGCCGACCCACTCCCTGCCCTGCCGGGTCGTCCAGTGCTCGCGGATCCGGAGCCTCTCCATCGTGTAGCGGTTGTCCTTCGGGCCGACCGTCACGGGCAGGGCCGTCAGCGTCTTGACGCGCCAGTAGGTCCCCTTGGCGTCCGGGGTCGTGGTCGCCTTCTCGGCGGCGGCCAGCAGCACGGTACGGGCGGACAGGTCCTGGGCGGAGGGCTGCGGGGCGGGATCCGGCGGCGTCGTTCCGGACACGGCCACGGCGACCGCCACCGCCGCGGCGGCCCCGGCCAGGCCGAGGCCCAGCGGCCAGCGCGGCATCCCGAACCGGCGGCGCCGCCCGGCCGGAGCGCGCCCGCCGGAGACGGCGCCCCGGAGCCGTTCCCGGCCCTCGGCCACGGTCCGCTCGGACGGGTTCTCGTCCAGCATCTCGGCGATCATCTGCAGTTCGTTCATCGGGCCTCCTCCTGGCCGAGGGCGGCACGCAGCTTCCTGCGGGCCCGGCTGAGCCGCGACCCGACCGTGCCGTAGGGGATGTCGAGGGCCTGGGCGACCTCCTCGTGGGCCAGCCCGCTCAGCGCCACCAGCAGCACCACGTCCCGTTCGCCGCGCGACAGCTTCGCCAGCGCGCGGGCCAGGGCGGGCTGCATCCGTTCCGCCGTCACCAGGCGGACGACCCGGTCCTCGTGGCCGCCGGTGGTGTGCCGCTCCGCACCGGCGCGGGCCAGCGCCCGGTAGCGCCGGACCTCGTCCCGCCGGTGCTGGGCGACCAGGTTCGTGGCGATCCCGAACAGCCAGGGCCGCACCGCCCCGCGCCCGGGATCGAACGTCCCGCGCTTGTGGAACGCGATCAGGAACGTCTCGGCCGCCAGGTCGTCGGCCGCCTGCGGCCCCAGCCGCCCGGCGACGTACTTGTAGACGGCCGTGAAGTACCGGTCGTAGATGGCGGTGAACCGTTCCGGCTCGTGCAACGACCGCCGCAGGTCGGCGGCATCGGGAGGATGGGCGGCCTGGTCGGCCATGTCGGCCTGCGCGGTCACGCGACCGTCTCCGTCATGCGGGCACCTCTCAGGGGTGAACGTCAAGCTTCACCCACACTCCGGCGAAGCGCCCGATCTCTTTCACGCTCCGCCGCCGCGGCGCGTCCCGCCGCCCGGACCCCCCGATCCGCCCCGGTCCGGGAACGGAATAGCGGGCTCAACCGTCTTGTTAGTATGGGCAGCAGCAAAGTTGAGTCCGGTCGACTCAAGTGATTTGACACGGTAGGACGGCGCGGGCACCCTGTGCTGCAGAACGGACTGCAAACCCGTGCCCGCCGGGGGACGGGCACCGACGAAGCGGCCGCCCCGGGGGACGGCCGAGTGACGACGGAGGACGAAGACCATGGCACGTGCGGTCGGTATCGACCTCGGGACGACCAACTCGGTCGTCGCGATTCTGGAGGGCGGCGAGCCCACCGTCATCGCCAACGCGGAGGGGTCGCGGACCACGCCGTCCGTCGTCGCCTTCGCCAAGAACGGCGAGGTCCTCGTCGGCGAGGTGGCCAAGCGCCAGGCCGTCACGAACGTGGACCGCACCATCCGGTCGGTCAAGCGCGAGATGGGCACCGACTGGAAGACCACCATCGACGGCAAGGACTTCACGCCCCAGCAGATCAGCGCGTTCGTGCTGCAGAAGCTCAAGCGGGACGCCGAGGCCTACCTGGGCGAGAAGATCACCGACGCGGTGATCACGGTGCCCGCCTACTTCTCCGACCACCAGCGGCAGGCCACCAAGGAGGCCGGCCAGATCGCCGGCCTGAACGTGCTGCGGATCATCAACGAGCCGACCTCGGCGGCGCTGGCCTACCACCTGGAGAAGGAGAACGAGGCCACCATTCTGGTCTTCGACCTCGGCGGCGGCACCTTCGACGTGTCCCTGCTGGAGGTCGGCGACGGCGTGGTCGAGGTCAAGGCCACCAGCGGTGACAACCACCTGGGCGGCGACGACTGGGACAACGCCATCGTCGACTGGCTGGTGAGCCGGTTCAAGAACGCCCACGGCGTGGACCTGTCCAAGGACAAGATGGCGCTGCAGCGGCTGCGCGAGGCCGCGGAGAAGGCCAAGATCGAGCTGTCCGGCTCCACCGAGACGCAGATCAACCTGCCCTACATCACCGCCTCCGCCGAGGGCCCGCTGCACCTGGACGAGAAGCTCACCCGGGCCGAGTTCCAGAAGATGACCGCCGACCTGCTGGACCGCTGCAAGGGCCCGTTCCAGCAGGTGATCAAGGACGCCGGGATCAAGGTCTCCGACATCGACCACGTGGTGCTGGTCGGCGGCTCCACCCGGATGCCCGCGGTCAGCGAGCTGGTCAAGGAGCTGACCGGCGGCAAGGAGCCCAACAAGGGCGTCAACCCCGACGAGGTCGTGGCGGTCGGCGCCAGCCTGCAGGCCGGCGTGCTCAAGGGCGAGGTCAAGGACGTCCTGCTGCTGGACGTCACCCCGCTGAGCCTGGGCATCGAGACCAAGGGCGGCATCTTCACCAAGATCATCGAGCGGAACACCACCATCCCGACCAAGCGGAGCGAGGTGTTCACCACCGCCGACGACAACCAGCCGTCCGTGGAGATCCAGGTCTACCAGGGCGAGCGGGAGATCGCCGCGTACAACAAGAAGCTCGGCCAGTTCCAGCTGGTGGGCATCCCGCCGGCGCCGCGCGGCGTGCCGCAGATCGAGGTCACCTTCGACATCGACGCCAACGGCATCGTCAACGTGCACGCCAAGGACCTGGGCACCGGCAAGGAACAGAAGATGACCATCACCGGCGGCTCGGCCCTCCCCAAGGAGGACATCGAGCGCATGATGCGCGAGGCCGAGCAGTACGCCGAGGAGGACCGCCGGCGCAAGGAGGAGGCCGAGGTCCGCAACCAGGCCGACACGCTGGCCTACTCGACCGAGAAGTTCCTGCGGGAGAACGGCGACAAGGTCCCCGAGGACGTCAAGAAGGAGGTCGAGGACGCCGTCGCCGAGGTCAAGAAGAACCTCGAGGGCTCCGACGTGGACGCCATCCGCTCCAGCGCCGAGAAGCTGGCCCAGGTCAGCCAGAAGATGGGCGCCGCCATCTACGCGCAGAACCAGGGCGGTGAGGCGACCGCCGACGCCGGCGCCGGTGCGGGCGCGACCGGTTCCTCCTCCGACGACGAGGTCGTCGACGCCGAGATCGTGGACGAGGACAAGAAGGACGGTGCCGCGTGAGCTCACCTGACAAGGGTGAGGAGCGCGAGGGCCCGGTGATCCGCGACAGGCGGCGGATCGACCCGGAGACGGGCAAGGTCCGGGAGCAGGCCGCCGAGGAGGCGGCCGCTCCCGGCCCCGCCGCCGAGCCGGACACCGCCTCGGCTCCCGCCGGGGACGAGATCGACGCGCTGAAGGCCCAGCTCGAGGAGCGCACCGGCGACCTGCAGCGGCTGCAGGCGGAGTTCTCCAACTACCGCAAGCGGGTCGAGCGGGACCGGGTGGCGGTCCGCGAGCAGGCGCTGGCCAACGTGCTGACCGAGCTGCTGCCGGTGCTCGACGACATCGGCCGGGCCCGCGACCACGGCGAGCTGACCGGCGGCTTCAAGTCGGTCGCCGAGGCGCTGGAGGCCACGGTCACCAAGCTGGGGCTGCAGCGGTTCGGCGAGAAGGGCGAGCCGTTCGACCCGACGGTGCACGAGGCGCTGCTGCACTCCTACTCCTCCGAGGTGACGGAGACGACCTGCAGCCAGGTGCTCCAGCCGGGCTACCGGATCGGTGAGCGCATCCTGCGGCCGGCCCGGGTCGCGGTGGCCGAGCCGGGCGAGCCTCAGCAGCAGGAGCAGGAGCCGGCCGCCGAGACCTCCGGCGAGTCCGGATCGTCCGACGACGAGTGAACCCGTCCGCCCGGCCCGCGCCCCGCGACGGCGCGGGCCGGGCGGAGCCCAGAACCTGACGACCAGAACGCGAGAGTACGAAAGCGGGGCGCCGTGAGCACCAAGGACTTCCTGGAGAAGGACTACTACAAGGCCCTTGGTGTTTCGAAGACGGCCACCCAGGACGAGATCAAGAAGGCCTACCGCAAGCTGGCCCGCCAGTACCACCCGGACGCCAACAAGGGCGACCGGGACGCCGAGGAGCGCTTCAAGGAGATCTCCGAGGCGTACGACGTGCTGAGCGACGAGAAGCGCCGCAAGGAGTACGACGAGGCGCGCCGGCTGTTCGGCGCGGGCGGGTTCCGCGGGGCCCCCGGCGGCGGGTTCGGTTTCGACCTGGGCGACCTGTTCGGCCAGGGCCAGACGGCCGGGGCGGGCGCCGGAGACCGGCTCGGCGACCTGTTCGGCGGCCTGTTCGGGCGGTCCGGGACGCGCACCGGCGCCCGGCGGGCCCGCCGCGGCGCGGACGTGGAGACCGAGGCCACGCTGACGTTCGGCGAGGCGATGGACGGGGTGACCGTTCCGCTGCGGCTGACCAGCGAGGCGGCCTGCCCGCACTGCCGGGGCACCGGGGCCAGGGCCGGGACCGTGCCGCGGGTCTGCCCGTCCTGCGAGGGCACCGGGCAGGAGACCCGCAACCTGGGCACGTTCGGGTTCTCCGAGCCGTGCCGCGAGTGCCGGGGCCGCGGGCTGGTGGTCGACGACCCGTGCCCCAACTGCCACGGCAGCGGCCGGGCCACCGGCACCCGCACCATCCAGGCCCGGATCCCCGCCGGGGTGGCCGACGGGCAGAAGATCCGGCTCAAGGGCAAGGGCGCGCCCGGCGAGAACGGCGGCCCGGCCGGCGACCTGTACGTCACCATCAAGGTCAAGCCGCATCCGGTGTTCAGGCGCAGCGGCGACAACCTGACCGTGACGGTGCCGGTGACGTTCGCCGAGGCCACGCTGGGCGCCCAGATCAAGGTGCCGGTGCACCGCGGGATGCCGGTCACGCTGAAGATCCCCGAGGGCACCCCCAACGGCCGTACGTTCCGGGTCCGCGGACGCGGCGTCCCCCGGCGCGACGGCACCAAGGGCGACCTGCTCGTCACCGTCGACGTGCAGGTGCCGCAGAAGATCGACGACACCATGCGCGAGGTGCTGGAGCGGCTGCGCGCCACCGACCACGGTGAGTCGCTGCGGGCCGAACTGCTCCAGTTGGCGAAGGAATGATCCCGATGGACCATTTCGGCGACGACACGCCCGTCTACGTGATCTCGGTGGCGGCGCAGCTGTCCGGCCTGCACCCGCAGACGCTGCGCACCTACGACCGGCTGGGACTGGTGTGCCCGGGCCGCACCGCCGGCCGGGGCCGCCGCTACTCGATGCGCGACATCGTGATGCTGCGCGAGATCCAGCGGCTGTCCCAGGAGGAGGGCATCAACCTCGCCGGGATCAAGCACATCCTGGAACTGCAACGCGACAACCAGCGGCTCCGCGACGAACTGGCCCGCATGCGCGCCGCCCTCGAGGAGCTGTCCAACGAGCTCGAATCCACCCGCGCGGTCGCCGCCCGGCTGGCCGGCCAGCTGCGGCGCGGCGGCCAGGCCGCCCCCACCGGCGGCGACCTGGTCCCGATCCGGCAGACCAGCGTGGTGCTGTGGCGCGAGCGCGATGACCGAACCTGAACGAACATCGGGGAACGAACGTGGACTACAAACTGACACGCAAGAGCCAGGAGGCGGTGTCGGTCGCGGTCCGCCGGGCTGCGGCCGAGGGTCATCCCCAGGTCGAGCCGCTGCACCTGCTGGTGGCGCTGCTGATGCTGCCCGAGGGCACCGCCGTCCCGCTGCTGGAGGCGATCGGCGCCGACTGGCAGGCGGTGCGGCGCGAGGCGGAGGAACGGCTGGACCGGCTCCCGAAGGCGGCCGGCTCGACGGTGAGCAGCCCGCAGATGTCGCGGCAGCTCATCGTGGCGATGAACACCGCCGGCAACCGCGCCCGGCAACTGGAGGACGAGTACGTCTCCACCGAGCACCTGCTGGTGGGGCTGGCCGCCGACGGCGGTCCGGCCGCCGAGGTGCTGCGCGAGGCCGGCGCCACCCCGCAGGCCCTGCTGGAGGCGTTCGAGAAGGTCCGCGGGCACGCCCGCGTCACCAGCGAGGACCCCGAGACCACCTACCAGGCGCTGGAGAAGTACGGCGTCGACCTGACCGCGCGCGCCCGTGAGGGCAGGCTCGACCCGGTGATCGGCCGGGACACCGAGATCCGCCGGGTGGTGCAGGTGCTGGCCCGCCGGACCAAGAACAACCCGGTGCTGATCGGCGAACCCGGCGTCGGTAAGACCGCCGTGGTGGAGGGCCTGGCCCAGCGGATCGTGGCCGGGGACGTCCCCGAGTCGCTGCGCGGCAAGCGGCTGGTGGCCCTGGACCTGGGCGCGATGGTGGCCGGCGCCAAGTACCGCGGCGAGTTCGAGGAACGCCTCAAGGCCGTGCTCACCGAGATCAAGGAGAGCGAGGGCCGGATCATCACGTTCATCGACGAGCTGCACACCGTCGTCGGGGCGGGCGCGGCCGAGGGCGCGATGGACGCCGGCAACATGCTCAAGCCGATGCTGGCGCGCGGCGAGCTGCGCATGATCGGCGCGACCACCCTGGACGAGTACCGCGAGCGGATCGAGAAGGACCCCGCCCTGGAGCGCCGCTTCCAGCAGGTGTACGTGGGCGAGCCGTCGGTGGAGGACACCATCGCGATCCTGCGCGGCCTCAAGGGCCGCTACGAGGCGCACCACCAGGTGCAGATCGCCGACTCGGCGCTGGTGGCCGCCGCGACCCTGTCCGACCGCTACATCACCGCCCGGTTCCTGCCGGACAAGGCGATCGACCTGGTCGACGAGGCCGCGTCCCGGCTGCGGATGGAGATCGACTCCCGTCCGGTGGAGATCGACGAGCTGCAGCGCGCGGTGGACCGGCTGCGGATGGAGGAGCTGGCGCTGGCCAAGGAGTCCGACGAGGCCTCCAAGCAGCGGCTGGAGCGCCTGCGCCGCGACCTGGCCGACAAGAACGAGCAGCTGAGCGCGCTGGTCGGCCGGTGGGAGCGGGAGAAGGCCGGGCTCAACCGGGTCGGTGAGCTCAAGAAGCGCATCGACCAGTTGCGCGGCGAGGCCGAGCGCGCCCAGCGGGACGGCGACCTGGAGACCTCGGCGCGGCTGATGTACGGGGAGATCCCGGCGCTGGAGAAGGAGCTGGCCGCCGCCACCGAGCAGGCCCAGACCCGGGAGGCGATGGTCAAGGAGGAGGTCGGGCCCGACGACGTCGCCGACGTGGTGGCGTCCTGGACCGGCATCCCCGCCGGGCGGCTGCTGGAGGGCGAGACCACCAAGCTGCTGCGGATGGAGGAGGAGCTGGGCCGCCGGCTGGTCGGGCAGACCGAGGCGGTCAAGGCGGTGTCGGACGCGGTGCGCCGGGCCCGTGCCGGGGTGTCGGACCCGGACCGGCCGACCGGGTCGTTCATGTTCCTCGGCCCGACCGGCGTCGGCAAGACCGAGCTGGCCAAGGCGCTGGCGGAGTTCCTGTTCGACGACGAGCGCGCGATGGTGCGCATCGACATGTCGGAGTACTCCGAGAAGCACAGCGTCGCCCGGCTGGTCGGCGCCCCGCCCGGCTACGTCGGGTACGAGGAGGGCGGCCAGCTCACCGAGGCGGTGCGGCGCCGGCCGTACTGCGTGGTGCTGCTGGACGAGGTGGAGAAGGCCCATCCGGAGGTCTTCGACATCCTGCTGCAGGTCCTCGACGACGGCCGGCTGACCGACGGGCAGGGCCGCACGGTGGACTTCCGCAACACCATCCTGATCATGACCTCGAACCTGGGCTCGCAGTTCCTGGTGGACCCCACCATGGAGAGCGCGGCCAAGCGGGAGGCGGTCATGACCGCGGTGCGCTCGTCCTTCAAGCCGGAGTTCCTGAACCGGCTGGACGACGTGATCGTCTTCGAGGCGCTGTCCACCGACGAGCTGACCCGGATCGTGGACCTGCAGGTCGACCGGCTGGCCCGCCGGCTGGCCGACCGCCGGCTCACCCTGCGGGTCACCGACGCGGCCCGCGAGTGGCTGGCGCTGACCGGATACGACCCGCTGTACGGCGCCCGCCCGCTGCGCCGCCTGGTGCAGACCGCGATCGGCGACCAGCTCGCCCGCGAACTGCTGTCCGGCGTCATCGGCGAGGGCGACGAGGTGGTGGTGGACCTCGACGAGTCCGCCGACCGCCTCACGGTCAAGCCGTCGTCGTCGGTCACGCTCGACAAGTGATCCCAGGTCGCAATGGCCGTCTCCACCTCCGGGCGGGGACGGCCATTTTTTCTCGCCTTTTTCTGTTGACAGCCTCGGGCTCCGGGCTGCTAATGTCGTGCGCATGGAGAAGTGATCCCTCCGGGTTGAGCCCCTGAACCGGCCGTCCTCCGGCCCCCTTGGCCGCAGGCACGCGCCCTCCGCGCTCCCCACATCGCCGTTCCGGCACTCGCTCGATCGCCTCGCTTCGTACGCTCACGAACCCGTTCGCACGGCGGCCGTTGACCGTCCCGCCGCGCACACCGGCCCGTGACCTGCGACCGGCGCGTTCCCGCCGAACGCTCCGGCAAGCCGATCGTCCCGCGATTCCCGTTCCGGCGACGCCATTTCACGTCCATTTTCCAACGGCCGCCGAGGCCGTAATTCAGCCTGCCCGGAGGTGTCCCTTCATGCGAAATGTCGACCCTGCCAATAAAGCCGCCAAGAAGGTCGGGAAGACCGCCGACCCGGCCTCCCGCCTCGGCGGGTTCCCGGACCGCCGCTCCGCCGCCCTGGCCCGCGGCGCCCGCCCCAACGCCCGCCGCCTCCCCACCCGCAACATGACCCGAGGCCGCTGACCCGCGCCCGACGATCGGCGCGGGCGACACCTCACCCAGCTCGGCGTCCCCGCACGAACCGAGGCCGCCGACCCCCGAAGGGCCGTCCCACCCGGGACGGCCCTTCCCCGTCTCCGCCTTCCCCGCAGCGCCGAGGGCGGCGAATGCCACCGCGGTGCGTTCTCGGTTCGCCGTCCGGGCCGGCGGCATCGGCGCGGTGATCCGTCGGCCCGATGCCGGTCGCCGGTGGTGAGGGCGGTCTCGCAATGGACGTGCGGGTTCAGCAGAGGGCGGTGGTGAGGGCCTTGGTGAGGTCGTCTTTCTGGGCCTGGGTGCCGCCGGGGTTGAGGTTGGCCATGACGGAGGCCCGGCGGCCGCTCGTGGTCGCTCCGGCCAGAGCGGTGAAGCCGAGCATGTCGCCGCCGTGGCCCCAGAAGCCGTCGTCGGAGCAGGGCAGCGGACGCCACTGCAGGCCCAGGCCGTACCGTGCGCCGGACGAGCCGCCGGTGGGCATGGCGGTCATCATCTGGCGCCGCTGGGCGGGGCGCAGCAGGCGGCCGTGCAGGAGCGCGCCGAAGAAGCGGTTGAGGTCGGCGGCGCTGGAGATCATGCCGCCGGAGGAACCGGCCAGGGTCGGGTTGAGGTGGGTCAGGTCGAGCAGGCCGTCGGGCGTGCGGACGTATCCGCGCGGATGCGGCGCGGGGATGCCGGGATCGTCACCGGGGACGCTGGTGCCGTGCAGCCCGAGGGGTTCGATGATGCGCCGCTCGATCTCCTCGCCGTACGGGCGTCCGGTGACGCTCTCGACGAGCATGCCGGCGAGCAGGTAGTTGGTGTTGGAGTAGTCCCACCGCCGACCGGGTTCGAAGAGCCTGGGGTGCTGGAGGGCGATGTCCACCAGTTCCCGCGGCTCCCAGTGCCGCAGCGGGTCCCGCAGGAACTCCTGCGGGGTCCGGTGGTCGAGAACGTCCGGCAGCCCGCTGGTGTGCTGGAGCAGGTGCCGGACGGTGATCTCGCGTCCGTCGTTGCCGTTGCCGCGCACCACCCCGGGCAGGTGACGTTCGATCGGCTCGTCCAGAACGACCCGCCCCTCGCCCACGAGCTGGAGCACCACCGTCGCCACGAAGGGCTTGGTCAGGCTGCCGATCCGGAACCGGCTGCGCGGGTCCATCGGCGCCCCGGTCCGCACGTCCGCCACGCCACTGGCGATCGCCGTGCGGCCACGCCGGTCGCGTACCTCGGCCAGCGCCCCCGGAGCCCCGTCCTCCGTGGTCAGCCGCCGCATCACCTCCCGCAGCTCCGCGTGGCCCGTACCCGCCCCCGCCGTCCCGGCGGAGGACACGACCGCCGTCATGGCCAGAGCGGCCGCGGCCCCCACCGCCATCGCGCGTCGCAGCATGTCGCCTCCTTGATCGTGAGGCCGCCACGCTACGAAGCCCGGCATCGCTCCGGCATCGCCCCCAGGGCCCATCGGCCGTCTCCCTCCCGGGAGGCACCGGCGGCGGGTGGCATCGACCCGGAGTTCCGGCGGGCGAACGCCCGGGTCCGCCTGGTTCAGCGTTCCCGGCCCGCTGCCCTCCGCTCGGCCGGGGAACGGTCCGGTGCGGTCAGGCGCGGGGTGAGGTGGGTGAACTCCTTGCGGATGCGGCGGTCCATGGCCCTGGCGAAGTGCTCGTCGGCGACGGTGCGGGTGACGGGCCGCAGGCGTTCGACGGACTCGGCCAGCCGGGCCAGCTCGGCGGGCGTCGGCGGATCGCCCATGCGGTCGACGAGGTGGCGGCGGGCCAGCCGGACGAACGTGTAGGCGATCCGGTCGAAGGCGGCCTCCAGCTCCCAGCTCAGCGCCAGGATCTCGGCCAGCGGGATGCCCTCGGCGACCAGCGCGGCGGTGGCCTCCATCAGACGCGGCACCCGGTGCACGATCCGGTCGCCGCGGATCTCGATGTAGCCGAGCTCGGCGGCCTCGTCGAGCACCTCGGGGGTGAGCTGGTCGCCGAACAGCCCGGCCAGCTCGTCCATGGTCATCTCGGTCTCGGCCTGCTGGCTCCACGGCGCGGTCACCGCCCACTCGAAGCCCAGCAGCTCCCCCACGTCGCGGCCCTGCTCCCAGGCGGCCAGCAGTTCCTCGATGCCGTCCAGCCGGTATCCGCGTTCCAGCAGCTCGGAGATCAGCCGCAGCCGTTCCAGATGCCCCTGCGAGTAGACCGCCACCCGCCCGCGCCGCCGCGGCGGCGGCAGCAGCCGGCGCTCCTGGTAGTAGCGCAGCGTGCGAACGGGCACCCCCGCCGCCTCGGCCAGCTCCTCGATCCGGTACTCCCGCTCGGCCTGCGCCGCCTCCTCGCTCACCCGATCACCGTACCGCCCGTCCCCCACTCTGCCATCTCACACTGGCAACCACGCCGCCCTTCTCTCGCCTACTCCCGGGCCTTCCCGGAGTCGGCGGAGGAGGCCGCGGCGCCGCCCGCGCCCACGAGGGCGCTGGGGGCGCCGGCGGCGAGCCAGCGGCGTTCGAAGTCGGCCATGACGCGGCGGGCGTGGCGGGTGACGACGGCCGGGACGAAACCGCGGACGAGCTGCATCGCGGGGATCCAGCGCTGGCCGTAGACGTGGGCGCGGCGGCGGACGATGCCGTCCACCAGGCGGTCCACGGTGGGCTCCAGCGGGTAGGTGCGGCCCGCGGGGAACGGCAGGCCCGCGCGCATCTCGCGGAGCACCTCGTTCTCGTCGGCGCCCCGGACCATGTCGGTGTCGGTCCAGCTCAGGTAGCCGACGCCGACCCCGACGCCGTGCGGGGCCAGCTCGGCGCGCAGGCAGTGGGCGAACGCCTCGACGCCGGACTTGCTGGCGCAGTAGGCCGCCATCATCGGGGCGGCGCACAGCGCGGCCAGCGACGCGACCTGGAAGAAGTAGCCCCTGCTCTCGCGCAGCGCCGGGACGAACGCACGGGCGGTGGCCACACTGCCCAGCAGGTTGACCTCGATGACCTTGGCGAACGTGCGGGGGTCGGAGTACTGCACGGGGCCGCCGGTGGCGATGCCGGCGTTGGCGACGACCACGTCGACGCGGCCGTACCGTTCGACGACCTCGGCGGCGGCGCGCGCCATGGCCTCGTCGTCGGTGACGTCGACCTCCCACCAGCCGGCGTCCCGGCCGCAGGACTCGGCGACCCCGGCCAGCTCCTCGGGCTCCAGCCCGAGCAGCGCGAGGGTGGCGCCGCGGGCGGCGAGCCGCCGGGCGATCAGCGCGCCCAGGCCCCGGGCCGCCCCGGTGACCACCACGACCTGTCCTGCCGCACCCGCCCTCGCCATCGCGGCCGCCTCCTCGTCCCCTCAGAACGCCACTTCGAAGATGCCAGTCCCAACTGGCAATGACGGCAGGGTAAACCATCATCGCTACCCACCGGTAGCCCCGCCGGACGGTGGACGCGGCCCCCGCGGGTGCACTAGAGATGCCAGATATGACCGAACTGGTTCTGGGCCCCCTGCTCCGCCACGTGGACGAGCGCACCGCGACCGTCTGGGTGGAGACCGACCGCCCCTGCGAGGTCGCGGTCCTCGGCGCCGCCGCCCGGACGTTCACCGTGCACGGCCACCACTACGCGCTGGTGGAGATCGACGGCCTGGAACCGGGCTCGCAGACCCCCTACGAGGTGCGGCTGGACGGGGAGGTGGTCTGGCCGGAGCCGGGCGAGGACCGGTTCCCGCCCAGCGTCATCCGCACCCCGGGCGGCGGCGAGCCGCTGCGGCTGGCGTTCGGCTCCTGCCGGCGCAGCCCCGACCCCGAGGGCGTGCACGGCCCCGACGCGCTGTCGGCGTACGCGCACCGGCTGGCCGGGGGCGGCGAGCGGCCGACCGCGCTGCTGATGATCGGCGACCAGGTGTACGCCGACGAGCTCGGCGACGAGATCCGCGCGTTCATCCACCGGCGGCGCGGCGCCGACAGCGAACCGCAGGGGGAACTGGCCGACTTCGAGGAGTACACCTACCTCTACAGGCTGGCCTGGCGGACCGACCCGGCGGTGCGCTGGCTGCTGTCCACCGTCCCCACCTACACGATCTTCGACGACCACGACGTGCGGGACGACTGGAACACCTCCTACGCCTGGCGCGAGGAGATGTGGTCGCAGCCGTGGTGGCGCAGGCGCATCATCGGCGGGCTGGCCTCGTACTGGATCTACCAGCACCTGGGCAACCTGTCGCCCGCCGAACGCGCCGCCGACCCGCTGTACGCGCGGATCCGGGACGCCGGTGACCGGGACGTCGCCGACCTGGTGGACGAGTTCGCCGAACAGGCCGACCGGCGGCCCGACAGCACCCGGTGGAGCTACGCCCACGACTTCGGCGCCACCCGGCTGATCATGGTGGACAGCCGCTGCGCCCGGCTGCTGACCCCCGACCGGCGCGCCATGCTCGACGACGCCGAACTGGCCTGGCTGGACGAGCAGTGCCGGGGCGACCGCGACCACCTGCTGATCGCCAGTTCCCTGCCGTACCTGCTGCCGCGTTCCATCCACCACGCCGAGAACTGGAACGAGGCGATGTCCGGCGGCGCCTGGGGCCGGGCCGGCGCCCGGCTCGGCGAGAAGATCCGCCAGGCCGCCGACCTGGAGCACTGGGCGGCGTTCGAGGGCTCCTTCCGCGCGGTCGCCGAGGACGTGACCGCGGTGGCGCGGGGCGAACGCGGCGCCGCGCCGGCCAGCATCGCGTTCCTGTCCGGCGACGTGCACTACTCGTACCTGGCGCGGGTCACCGCCCCGGACACCACGACGCCGATCTCACAGGTGGTGTGCTCGCCGCTGCGCAACCCGCTGGCCGGCCGGTTCCGCTGGGCGAACGTGGCAGCCTGCAGGCGGGGAACGGCCTGGATGTTCCGCGGGCTGGCGGCGCTGGCCCGGGTGCCGAGGCCGCCGCTGCGGTGGCGGCTGACCCGGGGACCGTGGTTCGACAACATGATCGCCACGATCGAGATCGACGGCCGGCGGGCACGGGTCCGCTGGGAGGCCGCCGACGGGACGAGCCTGGTGGAGCGCTCCGCCGCGACGTTGTCGTGATCGGCGCGTGATGCGGATGCGTGAACTCTTGATGTCCTCTTAATACCGTCGGCCGCCGGTTCCATCTACGATCGAACCGCCGGTCGGACGCCCCTGTAAAAGATCATGGTGAAGCGTTCCGGTCGGCCGGAACGGCTGGTAGCGTCCACTCCCAGCGTTCGTGGAGGTCCGCGTGGTGAGTCGATGGCCGATCGCCGGATCGCCCTGCGGCGGCCGGGGCCTTCACTACGCTGGAGGTGCCCGGGGTCCCCGCGCAGACCGGCGTCCGCCCAGCGGGGCCGTGGGTCACCGGCCACATCACCGGCAAGGTCGGCGGATCCCTCCGGTCCGGCCAGCGGAGCCGGCCGCCGAACGGGTCCCCTACTGAGGAAGGGCGGTGCGACATGGATCGCTGTGCGCTGTTCGTGGACGCCGGCTACCTGCTGGCGGACGGCGCGATGGCGGTGCATGGCACCCGCCACCGGGAGACCGTGTCCTGGGACTTCGCCGGGCTGCTGCAACTGCTCGGCAACCTCGGCCGCGAGCGCACCGGGATGCCGCTGCTGCGCTGCTACTGGTACGAGGCCACCGTCGAGGGCCGCCGTTCCCCCGAGCACGAGGCGCTGGCCGACCTGCCCGGGCTCAAGCTGCGGCTGGGACGGATCCGGCCGGGCCGCCGCGAGGGCGTGGACACCGAGATCCACCGGGACCTGATGACGCTGGCCCGCAACCGGGCGATCTCCGACGCGATCGTGGTCAGCGGCGACGAGGACCTGGCCCCCGCCATCGCCGACGCCCAGGACCTCGGCGTCCGCGTCACCGTCGTGCACGTCGCGGTGGACGGCAACTGGACGATCTCGCGGACGCTGCGCCAGGAGTGCGACGACCTCATCGAGATCGGCGCCGGCCACCTGCGCCCGTACGTGAACCTGCTCAGCGGCCTCGACCAGGGCGGCGGCTCGGTGTCGCCGCTGTCCAACGGGCACGGCACCAGCACCGGGCAGACCGTCTCCTCGATGCCGACCGGCCCGCACTCGGCCCCGCCGCCGGCCTCCCCCATCACCGGCCGGCCGCCGGTCGGCGGGTCGTCCTCCGGCGGCGGATCGTCGTCGTCGAGCAGCGGCCCGCAGTCGCTGCCGTCCTCCTCCAACGGGTCGTACGGATCCTCCCTGGGTAACACCGGGATGCGGAACCTGGGGACCACCTCCATGGACCAGCCGCCCTCCACCGGCTACGGCTCCCTGGGCAACACGAACGGCACGACCTCCAGCGGCCCCCAGATGCTGCCGCCGTCGCCGCCCATGCAGTCCGCCCCGACCCCGTCCCCCGGGTACGGCCAGCCGCCGTCGCCGGGCTCATCCGGCTCGTCGGGCTCCGGAGGCTCGCAGCAGACGCCCCCGCAGTCCTCGCCCCCGCCGGTCGTTCCGCAGCAGAGCAGCCCCTACACCGGCCCGCAGCAGCTCTCCCCCCTGCCGGCCGTGCCGCAGAACCAGGCCCCCACCCTGTCCGACGCGGTGAAGGCCGCGCACAAGGAGGGCCAGGACTTCGGCGAGTCGGTGGCCCGCGACGCCCCCGCCCTCTGGCTGGAGGCCGTCCTGGCCCGCAAGCCCCGCATGCCCTCCGACCTGGAGGCCCGTCTGCTGCAGGGCTCCTCCCTGCCGATCGACTTCCTGCTGCACGACGAGGTCCGGCACGCCCTGCGCCGGGGCTTCTGGGACGCCCTCGAACGCTCTCGCCGCTGACCGCGACCGGCCCCGTGATCGGTCCCGCGGCCGGGACGTACGGGCGGGCGAAACTCGAATCGGGTTCGCGATCATCCGCAAATACCCCGCTTCGGGAGGCGACCGGCGGGTAGCGTTGAACCGTGACGCATGTGACGGAAGACGATCTCGACGATCTGGAGTTCGACACCCTGCGCACTGGCGATCACACGTCGGCCGCGCGGCGCCTGTCCGAGCTGGCCGCGTCGGTGTCCGGAGGGGTCTCCCGCGCGAACGTCCTGCTGCGCGCCGGCGAGCAGTGGCAGCACGCCGGGGACCACGCCAAGGCCGCCGACCTGTACCGGCAGGCGATCGAGGACGGCGGCGAGACGTACGGGGACCCCCGCGCCTACCTCGCCGACGCCCTGTTCGAGCTGGGCGAGACCGGCGAGGCCCGCTCCCTGCTCGACCAGATCCGCGCCGACCGCCCCCGCGACCCCGAGGTCTACCGCACCGTCGCCGAGATCCTCTACGCGCACGGCGACATGACCGGCGCCTACGACTGGGCCACCTCCGGCGCCGACATGGTCCTGTCCCTCCGCGAGCAGGACCCCGGCAACGAGGAGAACCTCATCGCCGAGGACAGCCTCGAGGCCCTCCTCCGCCTCCGCTACCGGGCCCGCATCGACCTCGGCCGCCCCGAGGACGAGTACGACGCGATGCTGGACGACCTCCTCAAGACCTCCTGACCCGAACGCCCCTAGAGGGTGGTGATGAGGGCGTTCAGGGTGGCGGCCAGGTGGGTTTCGGACTGGGTGTAGAGGGTTTTGATCTGCCAGCCGCGTAGCCGGGCCTGGCGCAGCCGGGGGGTCTCGTCGGTGGTGCTCAGGTAGCCGCAGGGGGCTTCCGGCCAGTCGGCGGGGACCGGGGCCGTGTCGTTGGGGGCGTGGCCGTGGCCGTGGCCTGTTGCGGGCGTACGGTGCACGGGGAGGTCGGCGTCCAGGAAGACGTAGGCCCCCACGGGGCGGTGGGCGGCGCGTTGGGCGGCGGCTATGGCGGGCAGCAGGGGGCCCGCGGTGCCCTGACCGACCAGCACCAGGGGGACGGTGGGGCCTGCGGCGGCTATGACCAGGGAGGCGCGGGCCACGTAGCGCATGCCGCCCTCCTCGCGGATGTCCGGGGTGATGACGTCGCGGCCGTACGAGCGCAGCAGTTCGGGAACGTCCCCCCAGGCGGCAGCGGTGGCGTGCGGGGGGTGCAGCAGGATCAGCGAGCCGGGCGTCACGGCGCTGTCCGGCCCCTGCGGAATCGACGCGGCATTCAGCCGAAGGTACACCGTGACGGACCGGTCACGGTATGCCCGCCACTAGGGTTCCTCACGTGAGCGACCGCGAAGAGCTGCTGCAAGAGATCAAGAAGAAGGCCGTGGTGCACGGCGACTTCATCCTGTCGTCGGGCCGGCGCGCCAGCTGGTACGTGGACCTGCGGCGGGTGACGCTGGACGGGCACGCCGCCCCCCTGGTGGGCCGGGTGATGCTGGAGCTGACCGCCGACCTCGACTACGACGCGGTGGGCGGCCTCACCCTGGGCGCCGACCCGGTGGCGACCGCCATGCTGCACGCCGCCCACGCCCAGGGCCGCCGCCTGGACGCCTTCGTCGTCCGCAAGGCCGGCAAGACCCACGGCCTCCAGCGCCGCATCGAGGGCCCGGACGTGGCGGGCCGCCGCGTCCTGGCCGTGGAGGACACCTCCACCACGGGCGGCTCCGTCCTCACCGCCGTCGAGGCCCTCCGCGAGGCCGGCGCCGAGGTCGTCGCCGTCGCCACCATCGTCGAACGAGGCGCCGCCGAACGCCTGGCCGCCGAGGGCCTGGCCTACCGCTCCGCCTACCGGATGGCGGACCTCGGCCTGGACTGACGGCCGACGCCGTGCGGAGCTGTGGGGGTCACCCCCCACAGCTCGCTCTCACTGATTTCGCTCGGGAACCTCCCACTCGCCCCGGCCGCCGTCCGGATCCTCGGCTATCTCGCCGTAGATGCGGACCTCGACCGAGGTGGAGTCGTACACGACCACGTTCAGCGGTACCTGTTCGTATCTGCGGGTCTCGCCGGGGCCGAGCACGCCGCGCTGCAGGACCGCCCCGCCGCTGCCGGACACCTTCACGAAGACCTCGGTCGGTTTGCCGATGACGGTGATCTGCAGGGGAGGGGCGGTCGGATTCGACGGCTCCGCGGTGTCGCCGCCGTCGGCGGTCTCACTGGCCGCCCGGCTCGGCGACGGGCCCGGTGACGGGGCGGTGAGCGCGTTGAACAGCGCCAGTCCACCGACGACGACGAGTGTCAGCGCCGCCGCCACGGCGAGGGCCGCGAAGAGGATGCGCGCGAGACCCCTAGGGTCCGACCGATGACGTCCCACATGGGGAGGTTAGCGAGAACTGTCACCGCTCAGCGACGGTCGCGACTCTTCGGCGGCCATCTTGTTGCCTGCGCGGCGGTTCTCGGAGCGCGCCTTGAGGACTTCGCGGAGGATCGGAATCACCGAAAGCAGGATGATGACGAAGATTCCGGGCAGGATGTAGGTCTCGATGTTCGGGATCTTCGAACCGAGAAAGTGGCCCGCCAGGAACAGCCCGTCGGTCCACAGCACCCCGCCGATCACGTTCCACAGGAAGAACTTGCGGGCGTCCATCCCCAGCATCCCGGCCAGCGGGTTGAGGAAGGTCCGCACGATCGGGATGAACCGCGCCAGCACCACCGCCTTGGCCGGGCCGAACTTCTCGAAGTAGTACTCGGCCTTGTCCACCCACTCCTGGCGGAAGATCCGCGAGTCGGGCCGGTCGAACAGCTTGCGCCCGTATCTGGCGCCGAGCCAGTGCCCGAGCTGCGCCCCGGCGATCGCGCACAGGGGCCCGCCGACCAGCAGCACCGGCAGCGACAGGGGTTCGTCCAGGCCCAGGCCCTGCGCGGCCGAGCCGACGGTGAAGATGCCGGCCGCGAACAGCAGCGAGTCGCCGGGCAGGATGCAGCCGAACAGCAGCCCGGTCTCGGCGAAGATGATCGCCAGGATGCCGGCCACGCCGAAGGCCAGGATGAGTTTCTGGGGGTCTAGGAAGTTCACCGCGAGATCCACACCGTGAGCTTAACGGGCCACGCCCGGCGTTTCCCTCCGAAGCGGCACACCGGCAGGCCCCCGCACCCCCTCTCACCAGGCCAAGCGGGACCGGTCCAGGCCGCCCCGGCGGTGCTTTCCGGCGGCCCGTCCGCGATACTGGGCCCTAGGCTGGCCGGTGGCGTCCCCACCGGGGGCGGCCCCCGTCACAGGGCCGGTCATGGCACCTCGCAGCGGACAGGCGTGAAGAAAGGACGTTCACAATGCCCATCGCGACCCCTGAGGTCTACGCGGAGATGCTCGACCGCGCCAAGCAGGAGGGCTTCGCCTTCCCCGCGATCAACGTGACCTCGAGCCAGACGCTGAACGCCGCGCTGCGCGGGTTCGCCGAGGCCGAGAGCGACGGCATCATCCAGATCTCCACCGGCGGCGCCGAGTACCTGTCCGGCACCGCCGTCAAGGACATGGTGACGGGCTCGGTCGCCTTCGCCGAGTACGCCCGGGTGGTGGCCGCCAAGTACCCGGTCAACATCGCCCTGCACACCGACCACTGCCCCAAGGACAAGCTGGACGGCTTCATGCGGCCGCTGGTGAAGATCTCCCAGGAGCGGGTGGCCAACGGGCAGGAGCCGCTGTTCCAGTCGCACATGTGGGACGGCTCGGCGGTGGAGCTGCACGAGAACCTGCAGATCGCCGCGGAGCTGCTGGAGGAGTGCGCCAAGGCCCGCGTGATCATGGAGATGGAGATCGGCGTCGTCGGCGGTGAGGAGGACGGCATCGTCGGCGAGATGAACGAGAAGCTCTACACCACCGCCGGTGACGCGCTGGCCACCGCCGAGGCCGTGGGCGTGGGCGAGAAGGGCCGCTACATCCTGGCCGCCACCTTCGGGAACGTGCACGGCGTCTACAAGCCGGGCCACGTGAAGCTGCGCCCGGAGGTGCTCAAGGAGATCCAGGAGGCGGTCGGCGCCAAGTACGGCAAGGACAAGCCGTTCGACCTGGTGTTCCACGGCGGCTCGGGCTCCTCGCTGGAGGAGATCCGCCAGGCGGTGTCCTACGGCGTCGTCAAGATGAACATCGACACCGACACCCAGTACGCGTTCACCCGCCCGATCGCCGACCACATGTTCCGCAACTACGACGGCGTGCTGAAGGTCGACGGCGAGGTCGGCAACAAGAAGCAGTACGACCCGCGCTCGTACGGCAAGGCCGCCGAGGCCGGCATGGCCGCCCGCGTGGTCACCGCCTGCGAGGACCTGATGTCGGCGGGCAAGAAGCTCAAGTAACGCCCGTCTGGCCCGTCACGGCCGTGACCGCCCCGTCCGGGGCGGTCACGGCCGTCGCCGTTCCGTCTGTGCGACGAAGGAGTTTTGTCACGCAACGCGGGTAGCCTCATAGCGTGTTGCCGCGCACCTACGAGACGCAGAACTGCTCGATCGCCCGCGCCCTGGAGGTCGTCGGGGATCGCTGGACGCTGCTGGTGATCCGCAGCGCGTTCGAGGGGGTGCGGCGCTTCGACGACTTCACCGAGCATCTGGGCGTCGCCCGCAACGTCCTGACCGACCGCCTCAACCGGTTGTGCGACGAGGGCATCCTGCGCAAGCACCGCTACTCCGAACGCCCCGAGCGCCACGAGTACCGCCTGACCCGCAAGGGCGTCGAACTCTGGCCCACCATCATGACCCTCCTCAAGTGGGGCGACCGCTACTACGCCGCCGACGGCCCGCCCGTCGTGGTCCGCCACCGCGGTTGCGACGGCGCCCTCACCGAACGCCTGACCTGCGACTCCTGCGGCGCCCCTCTGGGCCCCACCGACGTGGAGGCCCACCCCGGCCCCGGCGCCCGCTGACCCCGCCCGCATCCCCGCCGGGGGGGACGAAACCGTTCACGGACATGTCACACCTCGCACCCCTCAAGGGTTGCTTGAAGCAACCCACATGCGGTCCAATGGGTTTCATGACGCAACTCAATGGAGAGGGCGATCACCTCCGGCTGGAGGACGTGCGGGTCCGCCCGTACGGCATCACCGACGCGCCCCGGCTGCGCCGCATGTCGGCACGGCTGTCCACGGCCAGCCTGTTCACCCGGTTCTTCACCGGGACCCCGTACATCCCCGAGACGTACGTCCGCAGGCTGGACCGCCTCGACCACTGGAACCACGAGGCGCTGGCGGCCCTGCTCGACGACGACATCGTGGGCATCGCCGAGTACGTCCGCGACCGCGCCGACCCGCACCGCGCCGAACTGGCGGTCCTGGTCACCGACCCCTGGCAGCACCACGGCGTGGGCCGTCTCCTGGTCGGCTGCCTGGCCCGCATGGCCGCTCGGCGGGGCATCACCGCGTTCGGCGCCGACGTCCTCCTGGAGAACCGCGCCGCCCTGTCCGCCGTCCACACCGGCTGGCCCCTCGCCCGGCCGTCGTACGAGGACGGCTCGGCGACCTTCCGCCTCCCGCTCGCCCCGACCGCCGCCTAGAGCTCTCCATCGGCGCACGGGCACAGACCGCCCGACCACGCCCGCCACCTGAACAGGCGGAACGGCCGGGGCGAACTACGATGACGGCATGAGCCAGAACCTGCTCGGCGGACCGCCGCCCACCGAACTTCCGGACAACCCCGAAGCCCGAGAGGCTCTGGAGAACGGCGTGGACCCGGTCGAGGTCGCCGCCAAGCACCCGACCTACTCGGCGGCCTGGGCGGCCCTGGCCGACCGCGCGTTCGAGAACAAGAACGTGATCGAGTCCTACGCGTACGCGCGGACCGGCTACCACCGCGGCCTGGACCAGTTGCGCCGCGCCGGCTGGAAGGGCCACGGCCCGATCCCGTGGGAGCACGAGCCCAACCGCGGCTTCCTGCGCGCCCTGCACGCCCTGGGCCGCGCCGCCGCCGCGATCGGCGAGACCGAGGAGGCCGAACGCTGCCGCACCTTCCTGCGCGACAGCAGCGCCGAGGCCGCCGACACCCTGGAGTCCGCCGACCGCCCCTCCTGACCGACGGTCCCCCGGGTCGACCGACTCCTCACCCAACGGTTCACCCGTCTCCTCCAGGGGTAGAGCCCGGAGCGCCAGCGACCCGATAATCCGGCGGGGGTCTGGGGGCGGAGCCCCCAGGACTTCCACACCAACTCGAGACAGGCCACTCCTCGATCGGCCGGAGCGGAGCCCCCAGGCGGAGCTCCGGCCGATCGAGCGCGGTCGGGCCACCGCAGCCGCCCCGTCCGGAGCGAGCCGCCAGGCGAGCGCAGGACGGGGCGGCGAGGATGGTCCGAGCCGCGCGCGGGGGGCGTGGGGGGTCGCCCCCCCACAAAGAAGCAGGTACGATTTGCCTGCAAGAGGCCCCTTCGCGCTTGCGCACAGGGGCCTTCGTCGTGAGAGGGATGTGGCCGCCGCCGGTGTGCCGCGGAGGAGATTCCCCTGATGCCTGCCAGCGCCCTCGCCGGACTCCCCGGTGGTGCGGACATGCAGGGGCCGCAGCGTACCCCCGGCCACCGCACAGCCGCTTGAAGGAGATGACCTGATGCCTGCCATCGTGCTTGTCGGCGCCCAGTGGGGAGACGAGGGCAAGGGCAAGGCCACGGACCTGCTCGGCGGGGACGTCGACTACGTCGTTCGTTACCAGGGCGGTAACAACGCCGGCCACACCGTCGTCATCGGCGACAAGAGCTACGCGCTGCACCTGCTGCCGTCGGGGGTGCTGTCCCCGGACGTGATCCCGGTGATCGGCAACGGGGTGGTGATCGACCCCGGCGTGCTGCTCGGCGAGATCGACGGGCTGGCCGAGCGCGGCGTCTCCTGTGAGCGGCTGCTGATCTCGGCCGACGCGCACCTGATCATGCCCCACCACCGGGCGCTGGATAAGGTCACCGAGCGGTACCTGGGCAAGGCCCGGATCGGCACCACCGGGCGCGGCATCGGCCCGGCCTACGCCGACAAGATCAACCGGATGGGCATCCGGGTGCAGGACCTGTTCGACGAGGGCATCCTGATGCAGAAGCTGGACCTGGCGCTGCGCGAGAAGAACCAGGTCCTCACCAAGGTCTACAACCGGCGGCGGATCGAGACCGGCCCGGTGGTGGAGGAGTACCTGCGGTACGGGGAGCGGCTGCGCCCGTACGTCGCCGACACCACCCTGGTCCTGAACCGGGCGCTGGACGAGGGCAAGGTCGTGCTGCTGGAGGGCGCCCAGGGCACCCTGCTGGACATCGACCACGGCACCTACCCGTTCGTCACCTCCTCCAGCCCCACCGCGGGCGGCGCCTGCGCGGGCTCCGGCATCGGCCCCACCAAGATCAGCCGGGTGATCGGGATCCTCAAGGCGTACACCACCCGGGTCGGCTCCGGGCCGTTCCCCACCGAGCTGACCGACGAGATGGGCGAGTACCTGCGCAAGACCGGCGGCGAGTACGGGGTGACCACCGGCCGGGACCGCCGCTGCGGCTGGTTCGACGCGGTGATCGCCCGCTACGCCACCCGGGTGAACGGCATCACCGACTACTTCCTGACCAAGCTGGACGTGCTGTCGGGCCTGGAGCGGATCCCGGTCTGCGTGGCCTACGACGTCGACGGCGTGCGGCACGACGAGATGCCGCCGTCGCAGACCGAGTTCCACCACGCCAAGCCGATCCTGGAGTACCTGGACGGCTGGCAGGAGGACATCTCCGGCGCCAAGACCTTCGAGGACCTGCCGCCGAACGCGCAGACCTACGTCCGCGCCATCGAGGAGATGTCCGGCGCGCAGATCTCCGCCATCGGCGTCGGCCCGGGCCGCGAGCAGACCCTCTCGATCCGTCCCCTGGTCTGACCGCGGCTCACCGGCCGTCCGCGCGAGGAACGGCGGCGCCGGGACCGGCTCGTGGCCGCCTTCGCCGAACACGCTCGGCACATCACGGCCGGCGGCCTGGCGGCCCGGCACACCGCCCTCCAGGTTCGTCACGGAGAGTAGCGATCACGCCCGGGTGTGGCGTGCGCCACTTTGTCGCCCTGTGCTGTGAATCGCCCATGGTCACCTCGGCGATGCCGCTACGCTGACGCCAGCGGCCGTTGGTGAGGTCGTAACCACGGGATCGGGGGACGTTTGGTCACTCCTCGTAACGTTCCCGGCGTGACCTTGCTGAACGGACGCGTCGAGGTGCACGGGCATCGGGGGGCGCGCGGGCTGCGGCCGGAGAACACGCTCCCCGGTTTCGCGCACGCCCTCCGGCTCGGCGTGGACGCCGTCGAGCTGGACGTGGGTCTCACCGCCGACGGGGTGGTGGTGGTCAACCACGACCAGTCGCTGTCCGCGGTCACCGCCACCGACACCGCTCCGGCGGTCCCCGGCGACCCGCTGTTCCCCTATGTGGGCCGCGACATCCGCGACCTGACCCTCGCCCAGGTCAAGACCGTGGACGCGGGGATGCGGCGGCTCGGTCCCGGCCAGGACTCCGACCCGTTCGTCCTCACCCAGTTGCCGATGCCCGGCACGCGCGTGCCGACCCTCGCCGAGGTCTGCGGCCTGCTGCACGGCCTGCCCGCCGTCCGCCCGGCGGTCGAGCTCAAGACCGACCCGGGCTGGCCGGACGACGAGATCCGCCGTTTCGTCGCCGCCGTCGCCGAGGTCCTGGACGACTTCGCCCTGCTGTCCCGGTCCCGGCTGCTGGCGTTCGACTGGCGGGTGCTGGTCGAGGCGCACCGGCAGGCCCCGCAGGCCACCCGGGTCGCCCTGGTCGAGCGCAAGACCCTCGTCCCCGGCACCGAGTGGCTGGCCGGCCTGTCCCCCGAGGACCCCGCCGCCGCCGCGGTCGCCGTCGGCGCGGGCATCCTGTCCCCCGAGCACCACCTGGTGACCTCGCAACTGGTCCACGACGCCCACGGCCTGGGCCTCCCGGTCGCCGTCTGGACGGTGAACGACCCCGCCGACATGGCCCGCTTCGTCGAGTACGGCGTCGACGCCATCGTCACCGACTACCCCGACCGCCTCCGCCGGGTCCTCACCGCCTACGGCCTGCCGCTGCCCGAGTCCTGCGCCCCGGCCTACCTGCCCTGAGCACGCCCCTTCGAGGGGAACGGGACGCCGTCCGCGTCGTGATCCCCACCGCTCCTGCGCTCCGCCACGACGGTCCGGAGGCGCGTTCCCGCGGAAACGGGGTCCCCGGCGTCGGGGACCCCGTCACAGCCAGCCGTTCTTGCGGAAGCCGCGGTGCAGGGCCAGGCACATGACGGCGATGACGGCCAGGACCGCCACGTAGCCCCACTCGGTGTGCAGGGCGGGCATGTTGTCGAAGTTCATCCCGTACACGCCGGTGACGGCGGTGGGGAGCATGATGATGGCGCCCCAGGCGGAGATCCGGCGCATGTCCTGGTTGTCGGCGACCGTCACCTGGGTCATGTGCGCCTGGAGGATGGGGTTGAGCAGTTCGTCGTAGGACTCGACCTGGTCGCGGACGCGGGTCAGGTGGTCCTCCACGTCGCGCAGGTACTCCTTGATCTCCGGCGGTACGAAACGGCGGCCGGCCAGGCTGCGCAGCGGCCCGGCGAGGGGGCCGACGGCGCGCTTGAGCTGGATGACCTCGCGCTTGAGGCGGTAGATGCGGCGGGACTCGTCGGTCCGGCCGGGGGAGAAGACGGCCTCCTCGACCTCGTCGATGTCGTCCTGGACGGCCTCGGCGACGCACATGTAACCGTCCACGACGTGGTCCACGATGGCGTGCACGACGGCGGTCGGGCCGAGGTTGAGGCGGTCGGGGTCGGCCTCCAGGCGGCGGCGGACGCGGCGCAGGTCGCCGTGGCGGCCGTGGCGGACGGTGACCACGAAGTCGGGGCCGCAGAAGATCATGATCTCGCCGGTCTCCACCACGTCGCCGTCGTGCCGGTCGACCAGCCCGACCGTCTTCATCACGAAGAACTGGACGTCGTCGTACCGTTCGAGCTTGGGCCGCTGGTGGGCGTGGATGGCGTCCTCGACCGCCAGCGGGTGCAGGCCGAAGACGGGGGCCAGGCGCTCCAGCTCGGCGGCGTCGGGCTCGTGCAGGCCGATCCACACGAAGCCCATGCCGTTGCCGTTGTCGGCGAGCTCGCCGTCGCGGACCAGGCGCACCGCGTCGGCGACGGTCTCGGTGTCGACGCGCTGCCCGTCGATGTAGGCGGCCCAGTCGATGACCGCGGAACTGCGCGGCTCGGGAACGGATTCGGGGGCGGTACGGCTCGGCCGGGCCAGCGGCTTGAACAGCGCCATCGTCGCCCGGCGGGGGCGAACGCGAGTCATGGCCATCGGAAGTGCTCCTTCCCGCCGGCCGCGAGCACGCAGGGCGCGCTCGACCTACGCGTTCAGCGGAGGGAGCGCACGAGGGCTGCGGCCGGACGCCGGACAAAGGCGGACGGATGAACGGTCACGCTCGGACTGTGAGGGATCTCTGCCGTACTGCAAGGATCACCAGGACTCATCCCGACCACCTCCCTTCGTGCAACGGCGTCAGGGCACAACCTCAAAAGGTTACCAACCACAGGGAAAGACGCCCTGTTCCTGGCGGCGGTTGGCGCGCCGCGCTGTGGCGCCCGTCTCAGCACAAGCATTCATACACGACGCAACCCGGCGGAACCCGGTGTTCGGCCGGTTTGTCGCGGGCGTCGCACGGACCGCGCGCCGCGGCCCGCTAGGCTCGTCCGACGTGCGCATCCTCCTCCTCGGCTCCGGTGGGCGCGAACACGCCATCGCCCGCGCCCTGCATCTCGACCCCGCCGTCACCGCCCTGCACGTGGCCCCCGGCAACCCGGGCACGCAGGCGTTCGCCGACAACCATGTGATCGATCCGTCCGATCCGGTGGCGGTGACCGAGCTGGCCGCCCGGCTGCGCCCGGAGCTGGTGGTGATCGGCCCGGAGGCGCCGCTGATCGCCGGGGTGGCCGACGCGCTGCGCCGCAACGGCGTGCTGGTGTTCGGCCCGGACCGGGCGGCGGCGCGGATCGAGGGGTCCAAGGCGTTCGCCAAGGAGGTCATGGCGGCGGCGGACGTGCCGACCGCCGATGCGCGGGTGTGCACGACGGACGACCAGGTGAACGAGGCGCTCGACGTGTTCGGCCCGCCGTACGTGGTCAAGGACGACGGGCTGGCTGCCGGGAAGGGCGTGGTCGTCACCGAGGACCGGGAGCTGGCGGTCCGGCACGCACGGGCCTGCGGCCGGGTGGTGATCGAGGACTACCTGGACGGGCCGGAGGTGTCGCTGTTCGCCCTCAGCGACGGGAACACGGCCGTCCCGCTGATGCCCGCGCAGGACTTCAAGCGGGCCTACGACGGCGACGAGGGCCCCAACACCGGCGGCATGGGGGCGTACACCCCGCTGCCGTGGGCGCCGGAGGGCCTGGTGGACGAGGTGATGGCCACCGTCGTCCAGCCCACCATCGCGGAGCTGCGCCGCCGGGAGACCCCGTACGTCGGCGTCCTGTACGCGGGGCTGGCGCTGACCTCCAAGGGCGTGCGGGTCGTGGAGTTCAACGCGCGGTTCGGCGACCCGGAGACCCAGGTGGTGCTGGACCGGCTGGCGACCCCGCTGGGCGGGCTGCTGCAGTCGTGCGCCATCGGCGGGCTGGTGCCCGACCAGCGGCTGGAGTGGCGCCCGGGGGCCGCGGTGACGGTCGTGGTGGCGGCGGAGGGCTACCCGGAGAGCCCCGTCAAGGGCGACCCCATCACCGGCCTGGAGGAGGCCGCCGCCGTCGAGGGCGCGTACGTGCTGCACGCGGGCACCAAGGTGAACGAGGACGGCGTCCTGGTCGCCAACGGCGGGCGGGTCCTGAACGTCGTCGGCACCGGCCCGGACCTGGCCGCCGCCCGCGACACCGCCTACGAGGCCGTGGGCAGGATCCGGCTGCGCGGGTCGCACCACCGCACCGACATCGCCCTCAAGGCCACGCGGCTGGGCTAGAGCCCGAAGGCCCCGCCCTCGGCCAGGATGACCAGGCCGAGGACGAACAGCCCGGCCGCCTGCCCGACCACGCCGACGTCCACAGGGCGGCCCCCTCATCCACGCGTTCGCGGCCGGTCCCCGGCCGGATCGGCACGCTAGCGGATCGCGTGCCGCCGGCCGGGGCCGGGTGCGGCCGTGACCGGTCAGGCGGCCTTGGCGGCGGAGATCTCGGCGGCCAGGCGGTCGATGACCTTGGTCAGGCCCTCCACGACCTCGGGGTCGTCGGCGGGGTGGGCGGCGGCGAAGCGGTTGATCGAGTCGGGGATGGCCAGCTTCACGTCGTCCAGGACGGTGGCCCCGGCGATGCCCGCGGCCTTGCGGATCTCCTCCTGCGCCCACACGCCGCCGTACCGGCCGAAGGCGGTGCCGGCCACGGCGACCGGCTTGCCGTGGATCGCGCCGGCGCCGTACGGGCGGGACAGCCAGTCGATGGCGTTCTTCAGCACCGCCGGCATGGTCCCGTTGTACTCGGGCGAGAAGAGCAGCAGCGCGTCGGCCTCGGCGGCGGCGGCGCGGATCCGGGCGGCCTGCTCGGGCAGGGCGGCCTCGGTGTCGATGTCCTCGTTGTAGAAGGGCAGCTCGCCCAGGCCCTCGTACAGGCTGATCCGGACGTTCTCGGGGGCGAGGCGGACGGCGGTCTCGGCGAGACGGCGGTTGTGGGAACCGGCGCGCAGGCTTCCGACGAGTGCGAGGACGCGGACGGTCATGACGGGTTCTCCCTGGTGAAACGAGCAGTCCGAACCAAGCGGACCGCAGTCCGCTTAGCGTGTTCGACAGCATACAACCGGACTGAGGTCCGTTTATTCCACCCCGGGGTTAGGCTGTGGTCATGACCACACCCCTGCCGCCCCTGCCCGCCCCCTCCGAAGTCCCGGGCGGACGGACCAGGGTGGTCCTCACCCCCATCGGCGCACCGCCCCGGCTGCGGGCCGACGCCGCCCGCAACCGCACCCGCCTGCTGGAGGCCGCCGCCCGCCTGGCCGCCGAGCACGGGGCCGCCAACCTGACCATGGAGGCCGTCGCCGCGGCCGCCCAGGTCGGCAAGGGCACCGTCTTCCGCCGGTTCGGCGACCGCGCCGGACTGATGCTGGCCCTGCTGGACCACCGCGAGCGGCAGCTCCAGGCCTCGTTCCTCACCGGCCCGCCCCCCGTGGGCCCCGGCGCGCCCGCCCTCGACCGCCTCCACGCGTTCGGCCCGGCCGTCCTCCGCCATGAGCACGAGAACCGGGACATCTACCTGGCCGCCGGCGCCGACTCCGCCCGCCGCTACGCCAGCCCCGCCTACGACTTCCGCCTCACCCACGCGCTGGTGCTGCTGCGCCAGGCCGGAGCGCGCGGCGACCTGAACCTGCTGGCCCACACCCTGCTGGGCTATCTGGACATCCTCCTCGTCCACCACCTCCTCACCCGCCGCGGCATGTCCCTGGAGCGTCTGGAGGCCGGCTGGCACGACCTCGTCGGCCGCCTCACGACGACCTGAGGCCCGCCCGGGTCCGGCGTCGGCGCAGGCGAACGTCGGTGTGAGGCGAACCCGGAATCCGCCATCGGCATCTCACTCGACATACGGCCCGATAGGGCCGCCTAACGCCTCAAGAAAGGCATATCCCCCATGCCGCGGATTCGCCCCCTCGTCGCCATCACCACTGCCGTCACTCTCTGTGGCATCACCGTCACCGGATGCCTTCCCGGAGGCGAGCCCGGCCGTCCCGGCGGCTCCCCTTCCGCCTCGGTCACCGCGTCCCCCGGCGACGATCGGCCGGGGACCCCCGAGCCGGCACCGCCCACCGAGTCCGGCCCCTCGACCGCCTCTCCGCCCAGCGAGCCCGGCGCGCCCACCCCGGTCACGCCCTCTTCACCCACCCCCGGCGCGCCGACCCCCGAGGCCGGTACGCCCACCCCGACTCCCGGGGCGATCCGCTTCGCCTCTCCCGTCGCGGCCATCGAGCACCTGGCCCAGGCGCGCCGACGCAACGACCGGACGGACGCACTGCGCGCGGCCAACGCCGCCACGGTGGACTACGTGTTCGGCTTCCCGCCGGCCAGCCTGCTGACCCCGAATCGCGACTGCCGGCGCACCCCCTCGGGGCCGTACGCCTACCACTGCTTCTACTACTACGAGGGCGGCGGCCTGAACTACTACGTCAACTTCAGCGCGACCAGCGGCTTCCTGGTCGTCAGGGCTCTCTTCGTGGCCGACTGACGGCGGGGGGACTCCGCCCATCAAAGCGGGCATGACCTCCCCATAGACTCCCTCGTGTGATTGAGCGGTACACCCTTCCGGAGATGGGGCGCGTCTGGAGCGACGCGCACAAGTACGAGCTGTGGTGCCAGGTGGAGACCCTCGTGGTCGAGGCCCACGCGGCGGCGGGGACCATCCCGGCCGACGTGGTGGAGCCCATCCGCAAGGCCCCGCCGCCCACCCCGGAACGGGTGCACGAGATCGAGGCCGTCACCCAGCACGACGTCATCGCGTTCCTGACCGCCTGGGCCGACAACACCGAGCCGCGCGAGGCCGCCGCGTACGTGCACTTCGGCATGACCTCGTCGGACCTGCTGGACACGGCGCTGGCGGTGCAGTTGGTCGAGGCCACCGACATCCTGCTGGAGAAGGCCGACCGGCTGGTGGCGGTGCTGCGCGACCACGCCCTGGAGCACCGGAACACGCTGCGGGTCGGCCGTACGCACGGCATCCACGGCGAGCCGGACGTGTGGGGGCACCGGGTGGCGGACTTCGCGTTCGCGATGGCCCGGTCGCGGGACCGGCTGCGGCGGGCGCGCGAGTCCGTGGGTGTGATGGCCATCTCCGGGGCCGTGGGCACGTACTCCAACATCGACCCGGCCGTCGAGCGGTACGTCGCCGAGAAGCTGGGGCTCAGGCCCGCCGACGTGTCGACCCAGGTGGTGATGCGGGACGGCATCAGCGAGTGGGTGTCCGCGCTGGCGATCATGGCGACGGTGTGCGAGGCCATCGCGCTGGAGGTGCGGCACGGCCAGCGCACCGAGGTCCGCGAGCTGTGGGAGCCGTTCGGCAAGGGCCAGAAGGGCTCCTCGGCCATGCCGCACAAGAAGAACCCGATCCTGTCCGAGCGGCTGGCCGGGATGGCGCGGATCGTGCGGGCCCAGGTCGTCCCGGTGCTGGAGGGCATCCCGCTGTGGCACGAGCGGGACATCTCGCACTCCTCCACCGAGCGGATCGCGCTGCCGGACGCCTCGATCGCGCTGGACTACATGCTCAACCTGACGATCAGGCTGATGTCCGGGCTGGTCGTCGACACCGCGCGGATGCGCGCCAACCTGGACTCCACCGGCGGGCTGATCTACACCTCGACGGTGCTGCTGGAGCTGGTCGAGATGGGCATGTCCCGCGACGACCAGGCGTACCCGCTGGTCCAGAAGGCGGCGATGGAGACCTGGGAGACCGGCGTGCCGTTCCGGGAGACGCTGCGCCGGCACGCCGCCGAGGCGGGGCTGACGCTGGACGAGGCCCGGCTGGACGAGGTGTGCCGCCCGGAACGGTTCGTGGAGCGGCTCGGGCCAGTGTTCGACCGGGTCGCCGCGCTGACCTGATCGCGAGCGAGCAGGAGATGTGATGACCGCCGTGCTGACCGGCCTGACCGCCTACCCCCTCAAGGGCGGTGGCGGGACGCCGCTGACCACCGCCGAGCTGGGGGCCAGGGGACTGCCGTACGACCGGGAGTTCATGCTGGTGACCCCGGAGGGCCGGTTCCTGTCACAGCGGGACGAGGGCCGCATGGCGCTGCTGCGGCCGGTCTACGACGGCGAGGTCCTCACCGTCGGCACGACCGACCCGGCGCTGTCCAGGCTGGTCCACAAGGCGACCGACGACGGGCCGGTGCGGGAGGTGTACGTGCACCGGTCGCAGTGCGAGGGCGTCGACCAGGGCGACGAGGCGGCCGCGTGGTTCTCCGACTTCATGGGACTGGAGTGCCGGCTGGTGCGGTTCACCGGGCACCGGGACACCAGCCGGGGCGGCGGCGAGGTGGCGTTCGCGGACGGCTACCCGCTGCTGCTGATCTCCGAGGAGTCCCTGGAGGACCTGAACGGCCGGCTGGACGAGCCGCTGCCGATGAACCGCTTCCGCCCCAACCTGGTGGTGCGCGGGCTCGGCCCGTTCGGGGAGGACGAGGCCCGGCTGCTGCGCATCGGCGAGACGGTGGTCGAGCTGGTCAAGGCGTGCGCGCGGTGCGTCGTCACCACCACCGACCAGGACACCGGGGCACGGGGCCGCGAGCCGCTGCGCACGCTGGCCGCGTACCGGACGATCGGCCGGGGCATCCGCTTCGGCCAGAACGGGATCCCCCGCACCACCGGCGCGCTGCGGGTCGGCGACCCGGTCGAGATCTTGGAGAGGCGTTGAAGCACCTGCACAGCGGCAAGGTCCGCGACCTGTACGAGCTGCCCGGCGGCGAGCTGCTGATGGTGGCCCGGGACACGATCTCGGCGTACGACTTCGTGCTGGACTCGCCGATCCCCGACAAGGGCCGGATCCTCACCCAGCTGTCGCTGTGGTGGTTCGAACGGCTCGCGGACGTGCTGCCCAACCACGTGATCTCCACCGACCTGCCGGACGGCGCGCCCGCCGAGTGGCGGGGCCGGGTGATGGTGGTGCGGCGGCTGGAGATGGTGCCGGTCGAGTGCGTCGCCCGCGGCTACCTGACCGGATCCGGGCTCAAGGAGTACCAGCGCACCGGCTCGGTGTGCGGGGTGCCGCTGCCGGGCGGGCTGGTGGACGGCTCGAAGCTGCCGGAGCCGGTCTTCACCCCGACGACCAAGGCCGCGGTCGGCGACCACGACGAGCCGATGACGTTCGCCGAGGTGGCCGCCGAGGTCGGGGCGGACGTGGCGCGGCGGCTGCGGGAGATCACCGTCGAGGTCTACCGGCGGGGAGCGGAGCTGGCGGCCGAACGCGGCATCATCGTGGCCGACACCAAGATCGAGCTGGGCTGGTCCCCGGAGGGGGAGCTGGTGCTGGCCGACGAGGTGCTGACCCCGGACTCGTCCCGGTTCTGGCCCGCCGACCAGTGGCGGCCGGGACGGTCGCAGCCCTCGTTCGACAAGCAGTTCGTGCGCGACTGGCTGGTGTCGCCGGAGTCGGGCTGGGACCGTTCCAGCGGCCAGGCGCCGCCGCCCCTGCCGCCGCAGATCATCGAGCGGACCCGGGCCAAGTACGTCGAGGCGTACGAGCGGATCACCGGCCGCACCTTCCAGTGACCTCACTGTGACCAGGCAGAACGTCAGCCGATCCGGTTTCGGACTGTCCTGGTTTGCACACCTGCGACTCGGGTCACACTCCGAGGACGGGAAGGAGCGAACCTTCCGGTACGTTCCGCGATCTAAACAGGAGTAGGGACGGCTCCCCATAAGGGGGCGCAACGGGCATCCGGACCGTCCACACGGTGGTTTACTGAGGGAGCGCAGGCGGCGGCGTGCCTGGCACTCGTGACCCGCCGGTGCGGACGAGCGGGCAGCCGGCAACTCAACACCCGCATCCCGAAGGAGCTAAGGCGTAATGACCATGGGCCACGAGGTTCGATACCGCGTGCGCGGCGGCCACAAGCTGCAGGGCACCGTCTTCATCCAGGGCGCCAAGAACGCCGTGCTGCCGATGATCGGCGCATCCCTGATGGCGTCCAAGGGCCGCACGGTGCTGCGGAACGTTCCGATCATCGAGGACGTCCGCCGCGCGGTGGAGCTCGCCCAGGCCGTCGGCGCGCGCGCGGAACTGCACGAGGCCGAGCGCACCCTCGTCATCGACGCCTCCAGCCTGACCAGCCCGGTGCTGCCGGCCGAGATCGCCTCCCGGTTCCGCGGCTCGTTCCTGTTCGTCCCGGCGCTGCTGCACCGGCTCGGCGAGGCGGTCATCGAGGGCGTCGGCGGCTGCAACCTGGGCAGCCGCAACCTGGACTTCCACTACAACGGCTTCAAGCGGATGGGTGCCACCGTCACCGAGCAGGTCGGCGACGACGGCGACGGCGTCATCCACATCAAGGCGGGCGACCTGCGCGGCGCCACCCTGTACTGCGACACCCCCTCGCACACCGGCACCGAGAACCTGGTGATGGCCGGGGCGCTGGCCAAGGGCACCACGCTGATCAAGAACTGCGCGCTGGAGCCCGAGGTCCTCGACGTGATCGACCTGCTGCAGAAGATGGGGGCGCGGATCTCCGGCGGCGGCACCGGGTTCATCACCGTCGAGGGCGTGGACGAGCTGACCGCCGTCCAGCACACCGTGATGCCGGACCGCATCGACGCCGGCGTGTTCGTGATGGCCGCCGCGATCACCGGCAGCGAGGTCAGCCTGGTCGGCGCCAACCTGGAGCACCTGGGCGTGGCGGCCGACAAGCTGGAGCAGATGGGCGTGGAGTTCCACCAGGAGGGCGCGGTGCTGCAGGTGCGCCGCGAGCGTCCGCTCCGCCCGATCAACGTGATCACCGACGAGTACCCGGGCTTCGCCACCGACCTGCAGTCCCCGATCATGGCGGTGTCCTGCCTGGCGGACGGCCCCAGCTACATCTACGAGCGGATCTTCGACGGCCGGTTCAAGCTGGCCGGGGAGCTCGCCACGATGGGCGCCAACATCGAGGTGGACGGCAACCGCGCCAAGGTGTTCGGCCCGACCCCGCTGCGCGGCGCCGAGGTCGTCGCGCACGACCTGCGCACCGGCAGCGCGCTGGTGCTGGCGGGCCTGGCGGCCGAGGGCGAGACCACCATCACCCAGGCGTACTACCTGGACCGCGGTCACGCCCACATCGCCGACCGGCTCTCCCAGCTGGGGGCCGACATCGTCCGCGAGGTCTCCTGACCCCGACGCCGGAGGTCGCCTGCGACCTTCACCACACTTCCACCGCCCGGGCCGTCGGCCCGGGCGGTTTCTCGTTCGTCCGGGCCGTCCGCGACGGATGGTCGCGCTGTGTCGTCCGGTGATCGCTTCGCGTGCGAATGGAACGGTCCTCCGGACAGGAGGCCACGGGGACGACTGCGCAAGGAGGTTTCGGACGGACGTTGGGTGACGGCAACAAGGCCGCAGTCATCCCCCGAAAGGACCCGCGTGGGAGGCTTTCGGCGTGGTAGACGCTTGACCGGGGTACTTCGGACAGCCCAAGATGCCGGATCGAGTCTGCCCGTATGGTGACAAATTACTGTCTCGGGGGTCGCGTACGTTACTTTTTCGCCGCACTCTTGATTCGATTTCGCGTCTGGGCGTCACACTTCGTCGCCCTGACCCGATCTGCCCTTTGAGGAACGAATCGCGGGAACTGCGGTGCTGGGTCAGAAGGCAGGGGCGACTAGCCATGAGTCAACCGGCGGGCGGAACATGCGCGAGCGCGCACGAGCGGAAAGGGCCACCACCACCCCCCGGAGGAGGGTGCCCGTGACGGCGGCGAGAGCGGCCGGAGCCGCGCCCGAGCTGACGATCGGCGTGGTCGGCCCGCACGACCTGGTGGAACGCGTCATGTTGATGGGCCACGGGCCCACCCCGGTGCCGAGCAGGCTGGTCGCGGCGGCGTACCGGGACGAGCAGGAGGCCGCCGACAAGGTGGTGCGGCTGGGGTCGGGGGTGGACGTGTGCCTGTTCGCCAGCCCGGTCCCCTACGACTTCGCGCGCAAGGCCGGGGTGCTGACCATGCCGGCCACCTACGTCCCGCTGAACGGGGCGGCGCTGCAGGGGGCGCTGCTGCGGGCCGCCCTCGACGAGCGGTACGACCCCGCCCGGGTCAGCATCGACGTGCTGGGGCGGGCCGAGGTCGAGGAGGCCTACAGCGAGATCAGCCTGGGCACCGAGCACGTGCACCTGCGCGAGGAGGCCGCCGGGCCGGGCACGCTGGCGGCGTTCCACGAGCGGCTGTGGCGGCGCGGCGCCACCACGGTGGCGATGACCTGCGTGCACGCCACCGCCGAACGGATGGAGATGGCCGGGGTGCCCACCATCCGGGTGCGCCCGACCGGCGCGGCCATCCGCAGCTCGCTGCAGACGGCGGCGCTGCTGGGCGCGCACCACCGGCTGGAGGAGTCGCAGCTCGTCGTGGTGCTGGTGGACGTCCCGACGCTGCGGGAGACCCCGCGCCGGGTCACCCCCCGCTACTGGCGCGACGAGCTCAAGCTGGCCCTGCACCGCACGCTGCTGCAGGAGGCCCACCGGATGAACGCCTCGGTGTGGCCGGTGGACGACCACAGCTATCTGGTGACCGCCACCCGGGGCTCGGTCGCCGCGGCCACCGAGGGCTTCCGGACGCCGCCGTTCGTGGAACGGGTCCGCGAGGAGCTGGGCCTGGCGATCGAGGTCGGGATCGGCATGGGCCGGACCGCCCACGAGGCCGAGACGCACGCGCGGGCGGCGCTGGCACGCTCCCAGACCTCGCAGCGGGCGCAGGGCTTCGCGCTGGACCGCGACGGCCGGGCGCTGGTGCCGGCGCCCCGGACGCCGCCGCGTCCGCAGCCGCAGCCCAAGCCGAAGGGACTGGAGATCCTGGCCCGGCTGGCCGACAAGCTCGACCAGGAGGGCGCGGGCAAGGGCGGCGACGGCCAGCCCCTCATCGTGGACGCCGAGAACGCGGGCCGGATGCTGGGGGTGACCCCGCGCACCGCCCGCCGGCTGCTGCGCACCCTGGTGGAGGAGGGCCTGGCCTGGCCGCTCCCGCCCAACCGGACCCCCCAGCCGGGCCGTCCCCGCCAGCTCTACCGCCTGATCGTGGAGAAGCTCGGCCCGGGCCCCAAGGCGACCGCCTGACCCGTTGTCGGTGATGGCAACCGCCCGGACGGCTCGGGCGTCTCACCGATAGCGGTCGTCTCCGGAGATTCGGCGCGAAACGCCGGACACCGGCAGTGTCCGGCACGCCGCGCCCTGCGCCGCCGCAACGCCACCTCGGCCGCGGCGGCGGGTCTCCCTCGGGGCGTCGGGAGACGACCGGGACGAAGGGTGTGATGTGAGCGGCGACTGGGCGGTTGCGGGGTATCGCCATGTCCGTGAACTGGGAAGAGGCCCCGGCGGCCGGGTCGTGCTGGCGGTCGCCGGACGGACCGGCGAGCCCGTCGCGATCCGGTATCTGCCGCCGGGCGGGCGGGACGCCGCCGCCGAGGCGGAGCTGATCACCGCCCTGGACCATCCCACGCTGGTGCGGCAGCACGAGTACGTCGCCGCCCCGCACGGCGCCGCCCTGGTCGGCGAGCTGGTCAACGGCCTCAGCCTGGAACGGCTGCTGATGGCCGAGGGCCGGCTGGCCCCCGAGGCCGCCCTGGTGGTCTTCAAGACGATCCTGCTGGGGCTGAAGGCCGTGCACGGCGCGGGCCTCCTGCACGGCGCGGTCGGGCCCGGCGCCGTGCTGGTCACCGGGGACGGCACCAGCCGGCTGGGCGGCCTGGGCGTGGCCGCGTTCACCGGGGGCGGCCCGGCCCGGCAGCGGGCGCCGGAACTGTGGCGGGGCGGGCCGTGCACGGTCGCCACGGACCTGTACGCGGCGACGGCGGTGCTGCACGAGTGCCTGACCGGCGAGCCGCCGTTCCCGTCCGGGACCGCCGACGAGCACTGCTCCGCACCGGTCCCGCTGGACGGCGTGCCCGGGGAGCTGGTCCCGCTGATCGCCGCCGGGCTGGCCAAGGACCCCGGCGAACGCCCGCTGACCGCGCCGATCTTCCTGGGCCGGCTGGAGAGCGTCGCGCTCGCCGCCTACGGCACCGCCTGGGAGACGCGGGGACGCGAGCAGCTCGGCGCACGGGCCGCGGTGCTGTCCCTGCTGTTCCCGCTGGCCGGCAGGCTGCCCGGCGAGCGAGCCGCCCGGTTCCGCGGCGGCCGGCGGGCACGGCGGGGCGCGCTCACCGCGCTGGCCGCCGCCCTGGCGCTGCTGGCCTGCACCGCCGCCGCGGTCTACGCCGGCGGTTCCTCGGGCGGCGCGGAGAACGCCGCCCTGCCCGGCGGTCCCGGTGACGCCTTCGCCGAGGAGCCGCCGCTGAGCGCGGCCCCCACCGCCGCCCCCTCCGTCAGGGCGTCCTCCCCCTCCCCGAGGGTCTCGGGGATGCCGACGCCGCACGCCACCCGTTCCGGTACGCCCGCCCCGAGCGGTTCGGCGGACCTCGGTGACGGGCCGGGCAGGCCGTCGGCGCGCCCGCCCGCGACCGTTCCCGGACCGCCCGGCCCGACGCCGTTCCGGGCCACCGGGGTGCAGGTCCTGGCGCTCAGCTTCGACCCGGCGACCGGGACGGCGCTCGCACAGGTCAGGGTCACCGGCTCGGGCCGGGGCACCGCCACGGTCAGCGTGCAGTTCCACGCCGACGGAGTCCCGCACGGCGACCCCGTGACGACCACGGTCGAGGTGAACGGCGAGGCGGTCGTCGGCGTGAGCCACGCGTTCGGCGCCTGCCCCTCGGCCTACTCCGCCCAGGCGTCCGTCTCGCCCGGCGACGCGCCGCCCCACGGCCTCACCGCCACCGCCGACTGCGCCGCCTGAAACGACGTCCGATTTCCGCTTCCGGCGGGCGCCGCCATGCCCTAGTGTCATGAGTCATGACCACTGATGCTCATGACACCCGCTCGCCCGGGATGACCCCGCTCGCCTGGGCGGCGCTGCTGGTGGTCTACGTGGTGTGGGGCTCGACGTACCTCGGGATCGGGATCGTCATCGAGTCCATGCCGCCGCTGCTGCACGGCGGGATCCGGTTCCTGGCCGCCGCGGCGCTGCTGGCCGCCTTCCTGGCGGTCCGGCACGGGCCGGGCGTGCTGCGGGTGCCGCCGCGGCGGCTCGGCTCGGCCGCGCTGGTCGGCCTGCTGCTGCTCACCGGCGGGAACGGCATGGTGGCCGTCGCCGAGCAGTACGTCTCCACCGGCCTGGCCGCGCTGCTGATCGCCGCCGTGCCGCTGTGGCTGGTGGTGCTGCGCACCGCCGGCGGCGACCGGCCGCCCGCCGCGACGCTCCTCGGGGTGGCCGTGGGCTTCGCCGGGGTGGCGCTGCTGTCGGTCCTGCCCGGCGGCTCCTCCGGCAGCGCGTTCGGCGCGGTCGTGCTGCTGCTGGCCGCGCTGTCCTGGTCGGTTGGATCGTTCCTGGCGGGGCGCCTGCCGATGCCCGCGAGCACCTTCACCGCCAGCGTGTACGAGATGGCCGCCGGCGGCGCGGCGCTGCTGGCCCTGGGCCTGGCCCGCGGCGAGACCCTGGACCTCGGCGCGGTCACCGCCCGCTCCTGGCTGGCCCTGGCCTACCTGGTCGTCTTCGGCTCCCTGCTGGCGTTCACCTCGTACGCCTGGCTGCTGGGCAACGCGCCGCTGTCGATCGTCGGCACCTACGCCTACGTCAACCCCGTGGTGGCCGTACTGCTCGGCGCGCTCTTCCTGGGCGAGATCGTCACCTGGCCGATCCTGCTCGGCGGAGCGATCATCGTCCTCGGCGTCGCCGTCGTCGTGTGGGGGGACAACCGCCGCCCACGCCCCCCGCGGACGAACCCGACCATCCTCACCGACCCGTCCATCGCCCGCCTACAGGCCCGCCCCTGACGAAGCGGTGTCGTGCGGGGGGCAACCCCCGCACACCCGCAGGCGGCCCCGGGCATCCTCACCGGCTTTCCCCCACTCGCCTGCAGGCTCGCCCCTGACGGAGCGGTGTCGTACAGGGGGACGACCTCCGCACGCCCGACATCCTCGCCGGTCGTCCTCCGCTCGTTCTAGGGCTCGCCCTGACGGAGCGGCTGCGGTGCCGGGCCGTCTCGGGCGAGCCGGAGCGGAGCGCCGGCGGCGCTCCGCTCCGGCTCTCGTGCCCAGGGCGCTGTGAGGTCTGGGAACGAGGGGCCTCAGCCGTTGCGGTGGGGGTAGGACTCGGCGACGGCGAGGAAGGCGTCGTTCTCCTCCGGGGTGCCGATCGAGACGCGGGCGCCCTCGCCGGGGAACGGGCGGACGCTGATGCCCTGGGCCTCGCAGGCGGCGGCGAAGTCCAGCGTGCGGTCGCCCAGGCGCAGCCAGACGAAGTTGGCCTCGGTGGGCGGGACCGTCCAGCCCTGGACGCGCAGCGCGTCGGCGACGCGCTCGCGTTCCTTGACGGTGGACTCGACCCGCTCCAGCAGTTCGTCCTCGGCCCGCAGGGAGGCGACGGCGGCGGCCTGGGCCAGGGAGTTCACGCTGAACGGCAGCATCGTCTTGCGGATCGCCCCGGCCACCACCGGGTGCGCCACCAGGAAGCCGGTGCGCAGGCCCGCCAGCCCGTACGCCTTGGAGAACGTCCGCAGCACCGCCAGGTTGGGGCGGTCGCCGTACAGGGTGAGGCCGTCGGGCACCTCGTCGTCGCGGATGTACTCGCGGTAGGCCTCGTCCAGCACCACCAGGCAGTCGTCCGGCACCCGGTCCAGGAAGCGCTCCAGCTCGGCGCGGCGCACCACGGTGCCGGTCGGGTTGTTGGGGTTGCAGACGAAGACCAGCCGGGTCCGCTCGGTGATCGCGTCGGCCATCGCGTCCAGGTCGTGGGTCTCCTCGCGCAGCGGCACCTGCACCGGCTCCGCACCGGCCAGCGACACCAGCACCGGGTACGCCTCGAACGACCGCCAGGCGTACAGCACCTCGGCCCCGGGCTCGGCCACCGCCTCCAGCAGCATCTGGGTGACCCCGACCGACCCGCAGCCCACCGCGACGTGGTCGGCGGGCACCCCGAACCGCGCCGAGATCGCCTCGATCAGCGCGACGGCGTTGTTGTCCGGGTACCGGTTGATCCGCTGCGCCGCGTCGGCGATCGCCTCCAGCACCGACGGCAGCGGACCGAACGGCGACTCGTTGGACGACAGCTTGAACGACCGCCCGTCCGGCGACACCGCGGTCTTGCCGGGCTTGTAGGCGGTGAACCGGTCGAGCACGGAACGGAAGCGTGGCACGGACACCGTTGTCCTCCAGGGGGATGACGGGTGGGTGCCCTAAGCCTACGAAACCCAGTTCAGGGCCGTGGCCGCAGCATCGGGGGACGCAGCTGCTCGGCGTCCCCGCGCCGGTAGAGCTGGGCGGGCCGGCCGCCGTCGCGGGTGGTGGTGCGGCCGGTGGGGATCAGGAAGCGGTCCGCGCCGGTGACCTTGCGGTGGAAGTTGCGGGGATCCAGCGGGGTGCCCCACACGATCTCGTACACCCGGCGCAGCTCGGCCACCGTGAACTCCGGCGGGCAGAACGCCGCCGCCAGCGAGGTGTACTCCAGCTTGGCGCGGGCCCGTTCGATCCCGTCCCGCAGTATCCGCCGGTGGTCGAACGCCGCCCTGTCGCGCTCGACCAGCTCCTCCACGCACCGCCACAGCACCTGCGCCCTGCTGGAGGCGGGCAGGTCGGGCGCCAGCCCCAGATAGGCCACGCTGACCACCCGCTGGCGGGGATCGCGGTCCGGATACCCGTAGGTGGCGAGCTGCTCCAGGTGGATCCGCACGTCCTCCAGCCCGGCGCGCTCGGCCATCAGCCGCGCCGCCGCCACCGGCAGGTCCTCGTCGAGCTGGATGAACCCCCCGGGCAGCGACCAGCACCCGTCATAGGGCGGCCGGTCCCGCCGCCACACCAGCGCGCACAACCGTTGCTCGCGCACGGTCAGCACGACGAGGTCCACGGTGACGGCGACCCGGTGCACGGTCATGACTGAACGTTAGCGCGCGCTCCTGACGCTCGCGCCCGTTCATGCCGCGGCGGAGCCGGGACATGAACGGGCGCACGGGAGCCGGGACGGAGGCGGCGCAGGCCCGCCGTCAGGGGAGGATGCGTTCGGCGTGGTCGTAGGTCTGGCGGGCCAGTTGCTCGGCCTCGGCGCGGGTGACCTTGGGGCCGTAGACGGCGACGGTGGCCAGGTAGCCGCGGCCGCGCATGACCGCGTACCAGGTGTTGACCGCGGTGTCGCCGCTGGTGGTGGAGACGCCCAGGATCCGCGAGGCCATCCCCACGTTGCCGGCGCCGGCCTCCACGACCTGGTGGTCGGACCAGCGCGGGCCGACCCTGGTGCGGAACCGCTTGCAGTCCTCGGGGGCCCGGACCCGGACGTACCGCTCGGCCACCTCGTCGGGAACGGACATCAGGGTCGCCGACGCCGACTGGCCGGGGCCCTTGGCGAACTGCACCACCGCGGCCGGCACCGCCCGCAGCGAGGCGTCGGAGGCGGTCGCCGCCCCGGTCATCTCCCGGCACCGCGGCTTGTCGTAGGTGATCTCGTTCCGGAGCTGGTTGAAGTTCTGGATGCCCCTGAGCGCCCCGTACTCCCCGGCCTCCGGCTCCCCGACCCGCCGATACCCCACCAGCTCGACCGGCAGCGCCTCCCGGAGCTGCGCCGCGGTGTACCCCCCGGGCGGCCCGCCCTGCTGCGCCGCCCGCGTCTGGGCGCTCTTCCCGTCGTCCCCACCACCACAGCCCGTGGCCAGCAGAGCACTCGCGATCACGATCGGCGAGACGACACGGACGCTACGTGACAAGACCATGCCCGCGACCATACTCGCGCCCCACCCCCCGACACACCGTTCACACCCGGCGAGCCCCCTCCCAAGAGGAACGGCCACCACTCCCGGCTCACTGTGGACCCTGCACCCGAAGGTCCTGAAGGCCACCGCGAGCGGGCCCGCGTGGTCGTGAGGAGGAACGGGTCAAGATCGCTCGTTCCTCGCGATCTTGACCCGCGACGACGAACGGCCGCGCGTCAAAGGCCCGCTCGCCGCCGCGCCGGAGGCGCGGCAATCAGACCCGCGCGGCAATCAGCCCGCGGACTGGTTGTAGGTGCCGGCGTAGTCCTGGCCGGAGAGCTTCTGGATGGTCTCGACGATCTCGTCGGTGATGATGCGGCGGGCCTTGGCCGGGGGCAGGTCCTTGTAGTGGGAGAAGTCCATGACCGGGCCGATGCGCACGACGGGGCGGGGGCGGCCGGGCCAGACGACGCGGGGCAGGGACGCGCCGACGGGCTGGACGGTCTCGGTGTTCTGCAGGCCGATGGGCAGGACGCGGGCGCCGGTGGCCAGGACCAGCCAGCCGGTGCCGGTGCGGCCGCGGTAGAGGCGGCCGTCGCGGGAGCGGGTGCCCTCGGGGTAGATGGCGAACGCGCCGGAGTTCTGCAGGACCTCGACGGCCTGCTCGAGGGCGCCCATGGCGGCGCGCTGGGCGCCGCGGCGGATGGGCATGTGGCCCAGGGTGGTCAGGAACCAGCGGACGAAGCGGCCCTTGAGGCCGGGCTGCTCGAAGTACTCGGCCTTGGCGATGTAGGTCACCGGCCGCGGGATGACCAGCGGGATGATGAAGCTGTCGATGAACGACAGATGGTTGCTCGCGATGATCAGCGGCCCGTAGGCCGGCACGTTGTCCAGGCCCTCCACCTGTGGCCGGAAAAGCAGCCGAAGGATCGGAGCCACCACGCGTGCCATGAACGTATAGAACACCCGACCTCCCGAATTCCGCACGGCCACTGTAACGCCCCGCCCGAACGGCGATCGCATCGGCACCGCCGTCATGTCCGGCTGGCCGCCAGGTGACGGAGAACGTTCCTACCAGCGCGTATGGTGCCGATCGGGCCGGGTCCTCAGGTGGTGCGGGGCCGCGGTCCGGGTGACGGCCGCCACTCGGGAAGGGTTCGGGAAATCCTCCGCACTACTGGACGGTATGTCCAGCCCGGGAACGGTTGAATGCTTTACGACCGGTCCCGGATCCGCCGCGGCCGTGGCACGAATTCCGAAGAAGCCTCATTTCTACCGATCGGTCATGAATGACCGCCCGCTCAGCCGCAGCCCTCGAACTGCGGCACGCTGGTGGTCGGCTGCAGCGTGGTCCGCCCGAACCACTTGTCCAGCAGCCGCGCCGCCGTCCCGTCCTGGTACATCTCGGTGAGCGCCCGGTTGATCGCCTCGCAGCCGTCCAGATCCCCCTTGTGCAGCCCGATCCCGTACTTCTCGTCGGAGATCGGCGCGTTGACGATCATGACGGCGTTCCCGTGCCGGGCGGCGAACCCGGCCAGGATCAGGTCGTCGGTGCTCACCGCGTCCACCCCGCCGCTGATCAGCCGGTCGACGCAGTCGCTGTAGGAGGTGGTCTCCACCAGCCGGGCGGGCACCCGGCGCTCCTCGGTCACCCGCCGCCAGGAGTTGGACCCGGCGACCTTGCACAGCCGGCGCCCCGCCAGGTCCCGCACGTTCCGGACCACGGCGTCACCGGCGCGGACCAGCGTGTCCTGGTGCGCCACGTAGTACGGCCCCGCGAAGGTGACCTTGGTCTTGCGGCTGGCGGTGATCGAGTACGACGCCACCACCATGTCCACCCGCCGCTGTTCCAGCACCTGCTCCCGCACGTTCGACGGGGTCTCGGTGAAGCGGACCTCGTCGCCGGTGAAGCCCAGCCTGCCCGCCACGTACCGGGCCACGTCCACGTCGAACCCGGCGAACGTGCCGTCCGGCTGACGCAGCCCCAGCCCCGGCTGGTCGGCCTTCACCCCGATCGTCAGGGTCCTCCCGTCCAGGATCGACTCGTCCTCACCGGTGCCGCAGCCGGTCACCAGGCCCGCGGCCAGGACGGCCGCCGAGACCAGCGCGGCGGTACGGGGGATGCGCATGTTCCACCTCCGGTGCAGCGGCTCAGCGGTACTCGGCCAGGCGGGGCCGGACCCCGAGCAGGATCAGGACGACCAGGACGGCGGACGCGGCGGGCAGCGCGACGTTCCAGCCCCGCAGTCCCCGGTCTCCCCGGCGGATGGCGTCGTCGAAGGTGGCGCGGTGCATCCGGGCCAGGTCCACCAGCGCGGCGTCGTACCGGGTGAACTCCTGCGCGTTCAGATGCAGGGTCAGCGCCTGCCCCGGCTGACCGGACGTCACCATCTCCCGGACGGAACGGTCCTTGTGCTGGAACGCCCGGTACCGGTCCAGGACCTGCGCCACGGCGGCGGCCTCCGCGCTGCCGGGCCGCGCCGCCCGCGCCTGGTCGCCGAAGAACCCCAGGAACGTCACCCGCGGCTCCGACCGGTAGGAGTTCACCGCCCCGTCCAGGTTGGCGTAGTAGTCGGCCAGGCTCTTGGTCCGTTCGGCGTCCAGGTACAGGATCGACTGGGACTTGTCGAAGTACACCTGCTCGTAGGTGTCGCGGCGCACCGGGTCCAGCAGGTAGCGGCTCTCGTCGGCGTACGCGCTGTTGCCGATCGCCCGCGCCCGCGACAGCGCCAGCACCGAGTCGAACCCGTCCTCCTTGGCCGTGCGCAACCGGTCGGCCTGCGCCCCGACCAGCCCGGCGACCAGCGCCGTCAGCACCACCGTCCCGAGCGTGGCCAGCGCCAGCGCCGGGTTCAGCAGCCGCCGGAACCGCCGCGTCAGGTACACCTGGACGGCCACCAGCACCACGACCACCGCCAGCCCCGCGCCCAGCACCCACAGCCGCCCCGCCGCCAGCGAGGAGTGCTCGGTCTCGTAGGTCCTGCGGACGATCGACCCGCTCTCCAGCGTCAGGTTGTAGGCCTGCGGCAGCAGCTTGACCTTCATCAGGTCGGTGGCCTGCCGGTACAGCGCCAGCACCTCCTCGGACGGCGGCCCGGCCGGGTGCGCCCGCTGCTGGTCGAGCTGCATCGCCTGGGCGGCCAGCCGCTCGTACTGGCCGAGCCCGTCCAGCACCGCGCGGACCGTGCGCTGCTCGGTGCGGTCGTCCCCGGCGAGCTGGGCGGCCTGCAGCAGCGCCTGGTTGGCCTCGGTGCGGCGCTGCTCGTACAACCGCAGCGAGGCGTCCCGGCCGCGCCCCAGGTCGTGGTCGCGGCCCAGCAGCAGCACGTTGGCGACCTGCGCGTCCATGTCGTTCAGCGCGAAGAACAGGTCACCGGTCGCCACCACCTGCGGGCCGGCGTCGTGCCCGATGGTCTCCAGGCCGTCGCGGGCGTTGCCGATCGCCCAGGCCGCCGCGCCGAACAGCGCGCCCACCGCCACCACCGACACCAGCGCCATCGCCCGGATCCGGGCCGGCACGGTGCGCAGATGGATCCGGCGGGCCAGCCGCCGGACGGTGCCGGGCCGCGCGGGACGCGCGGGAAGGGCCGGATCGGGGACGGCGGGCGCCGGTCCCGCCGGGGGCTGCGTGGTCACCGTCACGGCGGGTCACTCCTTCCGCAGGGTGATGGTGGTCCAGGCGCCGACATGGATGCGGTCGCCGTCGTGCACCGGCACCTCCTCGTTGAACGGGATCGGCTCGGTGGACCCGTTGATGGTCGTGCCGTTGGTGGAGCCCGGGTCGACCAGCACCCAGGTGCCGTCCGGCCGGGCCATCAGGACGGCGTGGATGTGCGACACCCCGGGGTCCTCCGGCGGGGTGCTCAGGTCGATCTCGGGGACGAAGCCCCGCGAGGCGCTGCGCCGCCCGATCCGCACCTGCCGCCCGACCAGCATGTACCGGCGCTGCGGGGCGAACGGCGGGAACTTCAGCGACGCGCCGTCCGGGCCCAGGTCGGCCAGCACCGTCTCGAAGTACTCCCGGTCGGCCGACACCACCGCCGACCAGCCCCCCGGCGCGGGCCGCTGCACCGGCCGCTGGTAGATCGGGGCCGGCACCGCCGGGGCGGCGGCCTGCTGCTGCGGCTGCGCGGGCACCCCGGGGAACTGCAGGGTCGGCCGGCTCACCGCCGGCCGGTTGCCGGTCTCGAAGTCGTACCCGCAGGTCTCGCAGAACCGCCCGGTGCGCGGGGCGGCACAGGCCGGGCAGGGCTCGTCGCCGCCGTCCGGCCCGCCGGAGGGCCCGGCCGGCGGATCGCCGCCGGGCGTCGGCGCCGGCGCGGGCGCGGCCCCGGCCATCAGGTCCCCGCAGACGTCGCAGTAGTCGTCCGCGACGGAGGAATGGCCGTTCGGACAGGTCGGCATGGCGTCAGCCTCCGTCCTTGCGGGTGCGCACCGTCTTCGTCGACCGGGTGTCGAGGGACATCTCGTCGGCCTTGTCGACGTTCTTCTTGAGCCGGACCGTACCGGTCGCCGGGTCGACGACGTCCACCACACGGTCCAGCAGCCGTTCGATCTGCTCGTTGCCGGCCTGCCTGGCCAGCACCACCGCCCGGCCCAGCCGGGCCGTCGCGGTGTCCAGGTCGCCCTCCCGGCGGGCCGCCAGCCCCTCCTGGATCGCCTCGGCCAGCTCCGCCTGCCCGGTGTAGCCCGCCACCCGCGGGTTGATCTGGGTGGACTTGGCCTCGTCGTCGGTCCACTCGGCGAGCACGTTCCCCGTCGCCAGCACCTGCTCGCCGCCCGCGCCGTCCGGGGCGACCAGCTTGATCCAGGCCGCCCGCATCTGCCGGCCCACCTCGCCCGGCGGGACCTGCACGCAGACGTGGTAGTCGCGGATCTCGTCGCCCCACGAGCCGGTCGGGTAGTCGCCGGACTGCGGGGCCGACTCCACCCGCCGGTCGGTCAGGTCCTCCAGGCTGGGCGCGACCTGCTTGACGAACTTCAGCACCCCGTTCTGCGGCGTCCACACCCGCAGCGCCACGTCGGCGACCGCCTTGCCCATCGCCTTCTCGGCCATCGCGCGGAAGTCGGCCTCCAGGTCGCGCGGGTCGGCCACGATGTCCACGCCGCCCAGCATCGCCGAGGCGATCTTGCGCAGCTCGGCGACCTCCCAGTCGGTGCCCACGCCCCGGCAGTCGCACACGAAGCCCCCGTCCACCGCGGCCAGCGCGGCGTCCAGCTCGGCGGCGGTCTCGTGCTGGTTCTTGCCGTCGGTGAGCAGGATGGCGTGCCGCACGCCCGCGCCGTGCCGCGACATCAGCTTGTGCGCCATCCGCAGCCAGGAGCCGATCGCGGTGCCGCCGGCCGCGTCCAGCCGGCCGATCGCCGCCTTGGCCTCCTGGCGGGTCCGCGGCGAGACCACCGCCAGCGTCTCGTCGGCCGGGTAGACCGGCCGGGCGAAGTTGAACCCGGCCACCACCGCGAAGTGCACCCCGTCGCGCAGCGCGTCCACCGCCGCCTTGGCCGCCCGCTTGGCCTCGGCCATCTTGCCGTCGAACGACATCGACCCGGAGGTGTCGATGATGATCACCTCGGCGGCCGGGGCGCCCGAGGCAGCCGGGCCCGCGCCGGTGGCCTCCACGGTCACGATCGCGTGCACCTCGCGCCCGCCCTCGGGCAGGTAGCGGTTCTGGTCGACCTTGATGGTGAACTCGGGCATCGCTCGTTCAGCTCCTCGCCTGGCCGGGAACGTGGGGGACCGCCGCGGGCGGCGGGAAGGGGATCAGCACCACCGTGACGTTGTCGTGTCCGCCCGCGTCCAGCGCCGTGCGCACCAGCTCGCCGGCGATCTGGCGCGGCGGCCGGGCGGGGTCGCCGGCGCGGGCCCGGTGCACCGCCTCGGCCAGCTCGGCGGCCTCCGGCAGGTAGTTCCACAGCCCGTCGGTGCACACCGCCACCACGCCCGGCCCGCCCGGCTCGAACGTCTCCACCCGGGGCCGCAGCTCACCGGCGTCGGCCCCGAGCCAGGCAGTGAGGGTGTGCGCGCGCGGGTCGGCGTGCGCCTCGGCGGGCGTCATCACCCCCAGCTCCACCATCCGCGCCGCCCACGAGTCGTCCGCGGTCAGCGCGGCGGACGGGCGGGCGCCGGTGCCGTCGGAGATCCAGTACGCCCGGCTGTCCCCGACCCAGCCCACGGTGACGGTCCCGGCGTCCACCACGGCCGACACGTACGTGCAGGCGGGGGCGTCGTGCGGGGAGGCGGCCAGCGCGGCGACCGCCTTGCCCGCCCGCAGGACCGCCGCCCGGGTCGCCGTCTCGGCGTCCGCGCCCGCGGTGAGCTGGGCGGTCAGCATCGCCGCCCCGGTCTCGGCGGCGATCTGCGAGGCATCCTCGGGGCGGGGCGCCGACGACACCCCGTCGCACACCACCGCGATCACCCGCCCGGCGGCCTCGGCGACCGCCATCGCGTCCTCGTTGCGGCTGTGCCGGTGGCCCCGGTCGCTGATCCCGGCCGCCGCCGCGGTCCCGGTCTCCACGTGCTCGCGCCCGCTGGGCTGCCGCAGCCCGCACTGCCCGCAGAACCCGTCGCTGATCTCGGTGCTCCCGCACTCCGCGCACCCCGCCGGGCGCTGCGGGCCCGGCGGCGGGGCGGCCGGGGGCACGCCGCGCAGGGGGATGCCGCAGGACTCGCAGAAGCCGTGGTGCGGCAGGACGGGATCCCCGCAGTCCGGGCAGCGGGTGGCGGCCTCCATCTCGCTTCCGGCCATGTCAGAACAGCGTCCGCGGGCGTACGGCGTTGGCCCGGTGCACCAGCCGGTGCCTGTCGCCGGCGCGGTCGGCGAGCCTGGCCAGGTTCCGGTAGGCGGCCTCCAGGCTGCGGCGCAGCGCGTCCTCCCGCAGCGGAACGCCCAGCACCTGCGGCCCGTCCGGCGGCGGCCGGTGGTGCAGAGTCCAGCGCAGCGCGGCCTCCAGGACCTCCGCGGTGAACAGGCCGGCCCGTTCGGCGTCCAGCTTGTGGTCCCGTTGCAGGTCCGCCAGCCGCCGCCCGGCGTCCATCAGGTCCGGCTGCGTCAGCTCCTCGGGGGTCCGCCCGCGCACCGCCGCCGCCACCGCGGCGAGCTGCGCGGCCACATGGTGGGTGGAGATCCGCGGCACCGAGTCCAGGATGCGCACCGCCCCGGCCCGGTCCCCCATCGCCAGCCGCACCCGCGCCGCCCCGAACGCCGCGCTCACGTAGCCCGGGTCGGTGCGCGCCACCATGTCGTAGAAGTAGGCCGCCGCCGGCAGGTCCCCGCCGCACTCGTGGGCGAACGCCAGCGCCAGCTTCGGCGGCAGCTCCCCCGGCAGCAGGTCGTACAGGCCGTCGAAGAGCTCCACCGCCCGCATCCGGTCCCCGGCCGCCAGCGCCGCCAGCCCCTCGTACCAGTCCAGCCGCCAGTCGCCCGGCAGCGTGGTGCGGTCCAGCTCCTCCAGCAGCTCGGCGGCCTCGGCGAACCGCCCCCGCTCGATCCGGACCCGGACCAGCATCAGCCCGACCTCTGGCGACCGCACCGGCGCCGCCTCCAGCGCCGCCTCCAGGTCCGCCGGATCCCGCGCCGTCAGGCCCGCCAGATAGCCCGCCGCCGGGTCGCTCCCGCTGACCTGCGGCGCCGGCAGCGCGCTCGCCGCGGCCCGGGCGTCCACCGGCGGCAGCACGATCCGCTCGTCGGTCCCGGTGACGATCTCCGTGCCCGCGGTCTGCGGCTCGGGCCCGAACAGCGTCGAGGCGCCCGGCCGCGGCCGCCCGTCCTCGCCGGCCAGCACCTCCCGCAGCACCCCGGTGAGCTGCTCGGCCATCTCCGCCGCGTCCTGGAACCGGGCGTCGGGGTCCTGGTGCGTGGCCCGCAGCAGGAACCGGTGGAACGACTCGTGCCGCCGGAAGAGCGGCACCTCCTCGCGCGGCGGCAGGCTGGTGGCGTACCGGCCGGTGTAGCCGCGGAACGGGAAGCTCAGCACCGCCAGGGTGCGCGCCACCGTGTACAGGTCGGAGGTGACCGACGGGCCCTCGGTGGCGATCTCCGGGGCCTGGTAGCCGACCGTGCCGAAGATCGGGCTGTCCTCGTCGTCGATCCGCCGCACCCCGCCCAGGTCGATCAGCTTGAGCTGCTCCTCGGACTGGATGGCGTTGTCCGGCTTGAAGTCGCAGTACAGCAGGCCCCGGCTGTGCAGGTAGCCCATCGCGCGCAGCACCTCCAGGCCGTAGGCGATCACCTGGGGCAGCGGCAGCGCCGCGTCCTCGCCCTGCTCCCTGCGCAGCCGGGACAGGATGTCCTTGAGGGACTGCCCGCCGACGTACTCCATGACGATGTAGCCGACGAGCTCCCCGGTCCGCGGGTCCGGGTGCTGCACGAAGTTGTAGATCTTGACGATGTTGGGGTGGTCGACCTGCGCCAGGTAGGCCCGTTCGGCGGCGGCGGCCTGCATCGCGTCGGCGTCGCCGGAGTCCAGCAGGCCCTTGAGCACCCGCCAGCTGTCGCTGACGTTCTTGTCCCGCGCCAGGTAGATCCAGCCCAGCCCGCCGTGCGCCAGGCAGCCCAGCACCTCGTACTGGCCGCCGACCAGGTCGCCGGGCTGCAGCTTGGGGGCGAACGAGTAGGCGTGCCCGCACTTGGGGCAGAACCCCTCGGTCCGCCCCGGCCGGCCGTCGCGGCTGCGGCCCACCGGCTCGCCGTCGACGCTGCAGAACCGGCGGTTCTCGGGGACCTCCGGGTTGCGCATGACCGCGGTGGCCGGGTCCCGGTACGGAACGGGCGGCACCTCCACCAGGCCCGCGCCGAGCATCCCGCGCCGCGAGGACCCGGAGGAGCCGGTGCGCCCGGTGCGGGCGCTGCGCCCGGAACCCGTCCGGCCCGAGCCGGTACGGCCGGAGGTCGAGCGGCCCGAGCCGGTGGAGGGCGTGGACGAGGGCCTGGTGGGCGGGGCGGGTCGCATGTGGTCGGGCTGCGCGGCGGCGATGCCCGGCGTGGCGTCGGGGGCGCTCCTGGGCCGGGGAACGGCGGGGGCGGGCTCGGGGGCGAGGCCGTCGACGTTGCAGAAGCCGTCCTCGATGTAGCCCGGGCAGCCAGGCCTGGTGCACTTTTCCATCAGTCCGTCCCGGTTTCGAGGGATCTGAGCACTCGCTGGTACTCGGCGAGCACGACGGTGGCCTGCCGCAGGTCGCAGGGCGCCGTCCACAGCAGCGCGCGGGCCCGCTCCTGGAGCCGGGCCAGCTCGTCGTGCTCGGCGAACCCCAGGCGCGCGGCCTTCACCCGGTAGGCGTCCAGCCTTCCGCGCAGCTCGTCGCGGCGCTCCAGCAGCCCGGCGCTGAGGGCCCGGGCGCGTTCGGCCTGCTCGCGGGCACCGGCGACGCCCGCCTCCAGCTCGGCCAGCCGGGCGGCCAGGTCGGGCCAGCGCCCGGCGGCGCGCAGCGCGGCCAGGGAGTCCAGCCGTTCCCGCAGCACGGGGACGGGGTCGGCGGGCTCCGGCACACCGGGATCGGCGATCTTGACCTGGACGGTCCGGTGGGCGCTCCGGGCGTCGGCGACGGCCTGGGCCAGGGCGCCCAGCCCGGCCTCGAGGGCCGCGACCCTGCCGTCGTACCCGGCGCGCAGCCGGGCGGCCTCGGCGAGGGAGCCCCGCACCGCCGCGAGGTCCTCGCGCAGCGTCTCGATCCGCCCGGGATCGGCCCGCCCGTCCCTGACCAGCGCCAGCGGATCGGTCCGGACCGTCTGCCCGGCCGCGGCCAGCTCCCGGCCGATCCGGTCCAGTTCGGCGTTGCGCCCCTCGCCCAGCGACTGCGCCAGCCGGACCGTCTCCCGCCACTCCTCCTCGGCGGCGTCCAGCGGCCCCAGCAGCGCCTCCCAGGCCGCGTCCACGGCCGAGACCAGCTCGATGACCTCCTGGTACGCGGCGGTCATCCGCTCCTTGGCCTCGTCCAGGGTGTACCTCTCGCGGGCCGGTCCGAGCAGGGTGCGCCGCCGCAGGGGGATCTCGCCGTGCGGGGACTCGACGGAGGGGCCGGTCAGCAGGTCCGTCAGCTCCCGGAGCGTCGCCTCGTTCGGCCGCCGCCGGCCGAGACCGGCCGCCTTGTCCAGCACGTCCTGGCACACGTTCTGGTACGCGTCGAACAGCCGCCACAGGAAGGTCAGCGCGGCCTGGGCCCGCTCCCAGCTGTCCCGCGTGCCCCCGGTCAGGCGGGCGCCCTTGAGCAGCCGGTGGCCGTGGTGGTTCTCCAGATCCAGCAGCGAGGCGGAGATGCGCTCCCGCTCGTCGTGGAGCGTGGCGAGGGCATGGTCGACCGCCTCCCGACTCATGGGCGCCGCACCCTTGCCAGTCACCGCCGCTCCGCGCCGTCCGCCTCTGTTAAAGCCTCCACCTTGGGACGCTCGTGGTGAACCCTTCGTTCAGCTTTCCGCACATTGTCCCGATCATCTGTGAACGATGACACTGTCGGCCGCTGCGCCGTCGCCCGCCCACAGGTACCGTCCGGGCATGCGCATGCCCGAACTGACGGACCTGATCTGGCTCTTCGAGGACCCGCCGACCCCCATGGAACCCGACCTGAGCTGGCCCTGGGGGCTGCACACGTTCCGGCTGACCCGGGGCTCCCGCTCGGTCTCGTTCTCCCTGGACCCCCAGGCCGGCGAGGCCTACCTGATGCTCTACGAGTCCGACGAGCTGCTGCTGTCGCTGGGCAGGCTGCGGACCCTGAGCCATCTGACCGTGGAGAAGGACGCCCTGATCCTGCACTTCGCTCAGGACGACCTGGCCCCGCTGACGCTGCGGACCCATCCCGTGCCGAGCGTGACCTGGCCCGTCCGGCCCGCGGGCTCCCGGTGACCCGTCAGCCGAGATACGCGATCATCCCGTGGCCGGCCTGAGCGGCGGCGGCGAAGTACCGGACCAGCCCGTCGTAGTGCTCCCTGAGCATCTCCACGCCGTCCCGATCCCAGGGCCCCAGGTAGGCGCCCGCCAGCGCTCCCTCGTCGAACGCGTCGAGCAGCCTGTCGAACGCGACCGCGCCGAGCCCCTCGGCGATCGAACGCACCTGCTCGACGGTGAGCGCCCGCGGCCGGTCGTAGGACCACACCTCGCCGAACGGCGTCCCTCCCAGGAACGGGCACGTCTCGAACGGCGCGGCCCGATGCAGCAGGATCCGCATCGCGTCCCACGTCTTGTCGACGTCGTATCCCCGCCGGTCGGCCTCCGTGACCTCGCCGTCCAGGACCGCGTCGAACTCCCCCTCCAGGAGGTCGTCGGTGAACTCCTCCGCCCACTCGGGGTCGGCCAGCGCACGCTCCAGTTCGACCGGCGTCATCCGCACGTATTCGGCGACCATGCCCATGGCGCCGCACCCTAACGAGCACCGCTGACAAACGACCTCGACGATGCGGCCGTGCGCAGGGCACCGTGTCCGCCGCCTCCTGCGGGGATGACGCTGATCGCGTTCCGCTGCGTCCGGTCCGGCGGCCGTACGCGGAACGAGCGGTCTCAGGCGTGCCGCGGCTCCATCTCCGCGAGCATCTGCTGGAGGGCGGCCTGGTCCGGGCCGACGAAGGGATCCGCGTCCGGGGCTTCCGCCAGGGTGTCGAGCAGTCCCTTCGTCGTGTGGTGCGCCGGCGGCAGATGCGTGCTGAGCACGGTCGGCGGGTCGAGGCGGCGCAGCGGTTCCAGCGACGCGTGGAAGGCGGCCCGGTCGACCTGGGTGATCCAAGGGCTGTCGACCGTGGCCCACAGCCGCTGGCCGGCGGTCAGGTCGTCGGGCGGGATCTCGGCGACGTCGTCGGCCTGGGCGAGCCCGGCGTCGGCCATCGGCGCCCCGAAGCAGTCGGCGCTGAAACAGGTCCCGGCGAGGTCCTCGTACATCCCCGTCGTCGCGGGGTTGTCGTAGACCGGCGGGTGGAAGACGGTGATCCGGCGGTCGCCGAGGTCCAGCGACTGCCCCGGGTTGAGCAGGTGCACCCGGTCGAGCGGGACCGGCCGTTCCAGCGACAGGATGCCCGCGCCCAGGAACGTGGTCACGAGCTTGGCGGCGGGCGCCGCGTCGAGGATCTCGTAGAGGCTGCCGGTGTGGTCGCGGTCCGGGTGCGTCAGGTAGATCCACCGCAGATCCGCGGGATCGACCTGCTCCCACAGCGCCCGCAGGAACTCCGGGCTCGAACCCCGCAGCCCGGTGTCGACGACCATCGGCTGCTCGGCGTGCAGGACGTAGGCGTTGACGGGCAGGAAGCCGAGCCCGGGGACCGGGAAGGCGTCGGCCAGTTCGACAACGTCGGGGGCGGGTCGCAGGATGCGCATCGTGCCCTCCTTCGACATGGGCGGAACGAGCGGAACAGCCGGAACGGTGTCCGCACCGCGGGAACGAGGAGCGCACGATCATCGTCGTGCCGGACAGTGCGAATGAGGGGAGTCGACGCACGGCGGCGGTGCCGCCGTTCCGGACGGCATCACGGGTCGCGCGGAAACGGTCAGGCCGGCTCTCGCCCGCACCGAGCAGCCGCACGCCGCCCGGCTCGCCGCCATGTGTTCACTTTTCCTGACCTGTCAGACGCTTCTCCTCCCCCGCCGCCCTGTCAAGACCGGCACGGGCCGCCTGCTCGCAGTGCCGTCAAAGGCGGCCGGCGCGTACGGCGGGGCCTGCTGACGGGACAGGCCGCATGCCCACCGCGCCGGGCGGGCATGCGGCCTGTTCCATGGAGGTTCTCGTTCGGCCGGCAGGGGATCCGGGCCGCCGGTCGCCGATCGCCGGTGGCCAGGAGGCCGGTGGTCAGGAGGCCGCGACCGTGCCGGTCGCGACCAGCGCGAGCACGATGACGCCGAGGATCACCCGGTACACGATGAAGACGGTGTAGGAGTGCTTAGCGACGAACTTGAGCAGCCAGGCCACCGCGACGTAGGCCACGACGAAGCTCACCGCCGTGGCGGTGAGCGTGGCGGGCCATCCCACGCCGCGCGAGATGGCGTCGTACTCGTCGACGACCTGGAGCGTGCCGGCGGCGGCCAGCGCGGGGACCGACAGGAAGAACGACAGCTTGGTGACCGTGACCCGGTCCAGGCCGCGCAGCAGACCGGCGGACATGGTGGCGCCCGAACGGGAGACCCCCGGGATCAGCGCCAGGCACTGGACCAGCCCGATGATCAGGGTGTCCTTCCAGGTCACGTCCTTCTCGTTGCGGATCTGGGTGGCGGTCCGGTCGGCGAAGTACATCACCCCGCTCCACAGGATCAGCGCCGACCCGACGAACCAGAGGGTGCGCAGCGTCGTCTCGATGTGGTCCTTGAACAGCAGGCCGACGACGCCGATCGGGATCGCGCCGAGGATCACCGCCCACGCCTGGCGGTAGTCGACGTCGTCGCGGTACTCGGGGCGGGTCACGCCCCGCAGCCACGCGCCGATCAGCCGCGCGAAGTCGGACCGGAAGTAGATCAGGGTCGCCAGGACGGCGCCGACCTGGATGATCGCGGTGAACGCCGTGATGTCGGGATCGTCGGGGGAGTATCCGAGCAGGCTCTCCAGAATCGTGAGGTGCCCGGTGCTGGAGATCGGCAGAAACTCGGTCAGCCCCTCCACGGCACCGAGGAAGACCGCTTCCAGGATGTTCAAGGTGTGACCCTCATGTTCGTTCGTCGGTGTATGCCACGACGCGGGCACGGCAGTCCACCACAGCCGGCTGGACTTCGCTGCTCAGGGGGTGTGCGCCGCGCGCCATGAAGCTCCGCGCAGGCGACGGCCGGCCCGAGGAACTTCTTCAGCGCCAGCAGAGACAGTACTGATCAACGCCGCCCGGGCAAACCCGCCTTCGAGCACTGCTCGCACCTTACTTTGGTCGAGCCCCCCGACGGGCGTGACCTGGCACTCATCACCCGGCCCGGTCCGCTGCCCCACCACCCGGCCTTTCAGACCGGCCCCCGCACCCGGCCACATCCGTCGTGGGCGCAGGGCGGCCGGCGCCTGCCGCAGGTTGGCGGCAGCAGCCGACCGAGCGCCCCTCCCCGAACCCGTCCGATGACCGTAAGTAAGCTCATCATCACTGAACGTTCGGGGGGTGGAGTGTGGAGACACTTTTGCTGCCGGTCGTCGCGCTCATCGGGGCGACCGTCCAGTGGCGCAGGAGCAAGGCCAGGCCCAGGGGAGCCCTCGCCGCCGACATCTACCTGGTGTGGTGGCTGGTGGTGGCCGTGGGGGTCGGGGGGCTCCTGGGGGCGGGCGCCCACCTCTTCGACGGCCCCGCCACCGCGGAGGAGATCGGATACACCCGCGGAAACGGCGGATTCCAGTTCGAGAACGCGATGGGCGACCTGTCGATCGGCGTCGCCGCCGTCATGTGCCTGTGGTTCCGCGGCGGCTTCTGGCTGGCAGTGATCGTCGTCCTGTCCATCCAGTACCTCGGCGACGCCGCCGGCCACTTCTACTACTGGCTCGCCGAAGGCAACACCAAGCCCGGCAACATCGGCCCTCCCCTGTGGATCGACCTCATCCTCCCCCCGGTGGCATGGGCGCTGTACGCCGCGTCCTGCCGCGCGGGCGGCGACGCCGTTCCCCGCCTCCGCTGACGACCACAACGCACCTGCAGCATCCGCCCGATTGCACCTGCTCAAGCAGAATGGCGGCGGCGACTGGGCCGTGGCGAGTGCGTTGACGTGGGAGCCGACGCGACGGGCGGAGATGCGTTCGGCCGTTCCGGTCGGGCGTTCACCACCCGCACGGGGCGCCCGATCGAACCCCGCACCGTCAACCGGGCGTTCGAATCCCGTTGCACCGCCGCCGGCGTCAAGGTGATCCGGGTTCATGACACCCGTTACACCTGCGGCAAACTCCTGACCGACCTCGACGTACACCCGCGGGTCGCCATGCAGATCCTGCGGCACAGCCGGATCAGCATCGCCATGGAGATCTACACCGAGGTGCCCTCAGAGGACACCCAGGCGGCGCTCAAGCGGCCCGGCGCCCACCTGGGGGGCCACGATCCCGTACGGCGGTGTAGCTGTAATCAGATGCTGTACCCACAACGCAAAGGCCCCCCGCGAAGATCGCGAGGGGCCTTTGACCTGGTGCGCAGCCGAAGGGATTCGAACCCCTAACCTTCTGATCCGTAGTCAGATGCTCTATCCGTTGAGCTACGGCTGCTTGGTCGCCCTGTGACCAGGGGGTCTGTTGCTGCTGGAGATTCTAGCAGGTCCGCACATAGGCGGCAGACCATGTGATCTCCGCGCCGCAACACCCACAAGTGTAGGGCACTCGGCGCTGTGGCCCGAACCTTCGGAGGCCTGGCACGGCCGGTTCTCCGGCCGCGGAGGCCGCTGCGGCGGAGCCTCGGCCGCTCCCGCCGCCCTGCGTCCGCGCTGCTGGTGCCGACCATGGTCGGCTCGTGGGCGCTCGCGCTCAAGATCGCCGTGTCCGAGTGCGTGATCGGCTCGTACACGTGCGCTGACCGGGCGTTCGCCGCTTGGCTGACCGGCCGCGGCCAGCCCGCCGACACCGGGCGCATTCGGCCGCTGGGACGGTGGCGGCGCTCGATCGCTGCCTCAGGGCTTGCGACGAGCACTCGAAGGCGTCCGTCTCTCCCTACCTCTTCTTGGTGTGAAGGGCGGGAACACCAGCCGCAGGACCGAATCCGGAGGTCTGTCGGATATGTCTCCGTGGTGGAGAAGGTACTCGCCGGTGGTCGGATCCGGACCGTCGAGGGGAACACTGGTAACGCAGTGTGGTGACGCGTCCGCTCGGTGAACGTCATCGCCGGGTACGGGCGACCGGACCAGGAAGGAGTCGGCGATGCTGTTCGGTGTCGACGTGGCCTCCTACCAGGGCCGTCCGGACTGGCCGCGCGTGCGTGCGGCGGGGATCGGGTTCGCCTTCTCCAAGGTCACCGAGGGTGTGGACTACAAGAACCCCACCTGGGGGCACAACAAGGCCGGGATGCTCGCGCTCGACGGCGAGTTCCTGCCGGGCGCCTATCACTTCCTGCGGTCCGACTCCGATCCCGTCGCCCAGGCCCGGCACTTCCACCGGGCCGCCGGCGACATGGACCGGTTCGCGGTCGCCCTGGACGTGGAGCCGTCCGGCGACTCGCGGCCCACCGCGGCGCAGGCCCGCGCCTGGGTGGCCGAGTACAAGCGGCTGAGCGGGGGGCATCCCGTCATCGGATACTTCCCGCGCTGGTACTGGGCTCAGGTCGGCCGGCCCAACCTCGGGTTCTTCGACAGCATCTGGCAGAGCCAGTACGTCGACGGCGCCGGAAGCCCGGCCGGCCTGTACGACAAGGTGTCCGCATCCTGGTGGAACCCGTTCGGCGGCGAGCCGGTCAGCATCCTGCAGTACTCGAGTTCGGCGACCGTGCCCGGCATCCCCGGCCGGTGCGATATCAACGCCTACCGCGGCACCGCCTCCCAGTTGAAGGCGCTCGCCCTGGAGTCCGCACCCGCGCCGGAGCCGAAGCCGGCCGTCAAGGCGCCGAAGTGGCCGGGCCGGTACCTCACCCAGCCGCCCGTCATGCGCGGGGACGACGTCCGCCAGTGGCAGGCCAGGATGCGCGAACGCGGCCGGCAGATCAAGGCGGACGGTGTCTACGGGCCGCGTTCCGAGGAGGTCTGCCGGGCGTTCCAGGAGGAGAGGGGCCTGGAGGTGGACGGTGTCGTCGGCCCGGAGACCTGGCGGCTGACCTGGGAGGCGCCGATCGCCTGAGCCGGCATGCCGGCCGGTGCGCAATCGGACGGCCCGCACTCCGTTTCGATGTCCTTCCCGGGCACATTGCCCATGACCTGTGCCGACGCGTCAGCCGTCCCTTGAGGTGTCCGTACATCGGATCGCGCATTGGTGCGGAACGGCCTGCGTGTTCGCGTGTCCGCACATCGGCGTGATCCGTGGTCGGATGCCCTGTCCGTTGAGCTGCGGCCGCCTGCCAGAGCAGGGCATGCCGGGCCCTGCGGCCTGGGACGAATCGGTTCCGTGGGGTGGGGTGGCGGGACGGTCAGGTGGTGTTCGGCTGGGCGTCGGGCCGGGGACCCGTGACGGCAAGGTCGCGGCCATAGCTTCCGGGCGCACCGGAACGGAGGTAGGGCATGTCTCGAATGACGCGTGTGCTGGCCGGAGGGTTGGCCGCGGCGGCTGTGGCGGGTGTCTGTACGGCGGTGGCGGGCGGGGGTTCTCCCGCGGCGGCCGACCGGGCGAGCGAGCCGGTGGTGATCGGGCACCGGGGGGCCAGCGGGCTGCGGCCGGAGCACACGCTGGCGGCGTACCGGATGGCGATCTCCCAGGGCGCCGACTACATCGAGCCGGACATCGTGGCGACGAAGGACCGCCGTCTGGTGGCGCGGCACGACAACTGGCTCGCGGACTCCACCGACGTGGAACAGCACCCCGAGTTCGCCGACCGCAGGAAGACCAAGACCGTGGACGGGGTGACCCGTACCGACTGGTTCACCGAGGACTTCACGCTGGCGGAGCTGCGGACGCTGCGCACCGAGGAGCGGATCCCGGCCACCCGGCCGGACAACGTCGTGTTCAACGGGCTGGAGCCGATCCCGACCCTGGAGGAGGTGCTGGAGCTCGCCCGTCAGCACGGCGTCGGCGTGTACCCGGAGACCAAGCACCCGACCTACTTCGACGAGCTGGGGCTGTCGATGGAGGAGCCGCTGGTCGCGACCCTGCGCAGGTACGGCTTCGACGGACCCGGGGACGGGGTCTACATCCAGTCGTTCGAGACCGCCAACCTGCGGGACCTGGCCAGGATGACCAAGGTGCCGCTCGTCCAGCTGATCAACGGGTCGGGCGCGCCGTACGACTTCGTCGAGAGCGGCGACGGGCGGACCTACGCGGACCTGGTCAAGCCCGAGGGCCTGAAGTGGATCGCCTCGTACGCCGCCGGGATCGGGCCCGCCACCAACCTGCTCATCCCGGTCGACTCCACCGGCCGGCTCGGCAGGCCGACCACGCTGGTCCGCGACGCGCACCGGCGGGGCCTGACCGTGCACACCTGGACGATCCGGAACGAGAACGAGTTCCTGCCCGCCGACCACCGCCAGGGCAACGCCACCGCGCCCGGCTACCGTTCGGCGACCGGTGACGTGGGCGGCTGGGTGACCCGCCTGTACCGGCTGGGCGTGGACGGCGTGTTCTGCGACGACCCGTCGGCCTGCGTGGGCGCCCGCACCGCCGCGTACGGCTGATCCATAACGAAAGGCGGAACGCGGGAACCGATCGCCGCGGCGCAACGACAAAAGGGGTGATCGGGGCGCGGTCTCCAGGCCCGGCCATCGGGCGGACCCCGTCCCGCACCCGACCCCCGAAGAAAGCGAGCAGCTCCCATGCGTCTGCGGACCACCCTCGGCGTACTGGCCATCGGCGGTGCGATGCTCACCTCCACCGCCTGCCTCCCCGGCCTGACCAGCAGCGCCGAGCAGAAGACGGCGTGCGCCAACATGCTCCGCGAGCTCCAGGCCATCCCCTCGAAGGTCTCCCAGAACCTGACCAACCCCACCGCGGCCGCCCAGGTGTACGACGACGCGGCCGGCACCCTGCGTTCCGAGGGCCAGAAGGCCGGCGGCGACGTCCAGACGGCCGCCGAGAAGGTCGCCAACGACCTGGAGGATCTCGGCCAGACCCTCCGCGACGCCGGCAACGGCAACCCCAGCATCCCCGACACCAGCAAGATCACCAGCAGCGGCGCCGAGCTCGAGCGGGCCTGCAACAACTGACCTCCGCAGACCGGTCGCGGCCCGGGCCCGGCGGCCCGGCCCGCGACCGGCACTTCCCGAGCACGGCCACCTCTGGCTACCCTTGGTTTCCCCGAGCGCTTTGCCGCCCGGACCATCGCCCGGTAGCCTGTTTCCGGCTACTGAGCCCAGGAGGATTCGCCTAGTCAGGTCTATGGCGCCGCACTGCTAATGCGGTTGAGGCTTACCGCCTCTCCGGGGTTCAAATCCCCGATCCTCCGCCGCCGACCAGCGGGGACACCTCAAGCGGGTGTCCCCGCTTCGTCGTCTCAGACGATCTTCCGACGGCACTGCCGGCACACTGCTGGCACAAACGGCGGGCGGCGTCCTCGGCGGTCTTCGCGCGGCCACGGCGGGGCACGAACGCCGCGATCTTGGCGGCCACGCCGCAGGTCGTGGAACCGGATCGGGGCAGCGGTCCGCCGTCCAGGGAGGCCTGGACCTTCTCCGGCGGGATCCGGTGTCGCCGCGCCATCCAAGGGGAGGAGCGCGCCCATCCTGCCGATCCCCGCAGCCGTGCCCGCCCGCCGTGAATCTGCCGACCCCCTCTGGCCACGGCCTTCACCTCGGCAAACGGGTCGAAGACCGCACTCCGGAACGTGGCCGCCACCGCGCGGACGTCTATAGAGGGCACCCGGATGACACCGGAGCCCGGCCAATTACGGCCAGATACGTCCAACAATCCGCTTGTCGATAGAGTTCACAAGCAATACCGTTGCAGCGTGCGCAAACTCATCACCACGGCGGTCGCCGCCTGCGCCGGCGCCGCCGTCCTCATGTCGCCCACGGCCGCCGAGGCCGCCCCGGCCATCCAGATCTACCGGGTGTACTACAACTCCCCCGGCAGTGACACCGGCTCCAACAGCAACCTGAACGCCGAGTGGGTGCAGATCATCAACCGCGGCACCACGTCCCGGCAGCTCAAGGACTGGAAGATCAAGGACAAGACCGGCTACACCTACACCTTCGGGTCCTTCACCCTGGGGGCGAAGAAGACCGTCACGGTGCACACCGGCAAGGGCACCAACACCGCCTCGCACCGCTACTGGGGCCGGTCCTGGTACGTGTGGAACAACAGCGGGGACACCGCCTACCTGCGCAACCCGTCCGGAACGCTGATCGACTTCTGCTCGTGGGGCAGCAGCGGCAGCTCCAAGTACTGCTGACATCCCGTGGGGCCCGGCGCCGCCGGGCCCCACGGCCCACCCACGGCTCACCAGCGGTTCCGACCGTGGCGCCGAGCAGCCACAGCAGATGTGGCGAACGCCGAGAAGCAGCTGGAACAGACAGACCACACGCACCTTGACCCTCACGTTGCGTGAGGCTGGAGGGTGGGGTGCATGAGCGACTACTTCGACGCGTTCGAGATGAGTCCCGTGCCCCCTCCCGGCCCGGATGCGGTTCCGCCGGAGCCGTTCCGTGGCATCTATGGAATGCCCGCGTTCGCGACGATCCCCACGAGCGATCTGGCGGCGTCGGTGGACTTCTGGACTCGTGGGCTCGGGTTCTTCGAGCTGTTCAGCATCCCCGGCAGGCTTGTGCATCTGCGCCGGTGGGCGTTCCAGGACGTACTCCTGGTCACGGCGGGAAGCGTTCCGGAGCAGGCACCGGCGATGAGCGTCAGTTTCGCGTGCGTGCTCAGCCAGGTCGATTCCCTCGTCGCGGCCTGTCGTGCGTTGCGCCCGGACTCGGTCGACGGTCCACGGGACACTCCCTAGAACACCCGCGACGTGGAGGTGATCACCCTCGAGAACGCCCGGATCGTCTTCACCGCGGCCAAGCCCTTTGATCCGGCCAGTCAGGAGGCGCGGAACCTTGCAGCCGTCGGGATCACCCCACCCGGCTTCGGTCGCGGCGACAATGAGGGGCATGCCTGATGCCGCTGACGCCGATGGCCTGACCGTCGGGCAGGTCTCGACGCGTCTGGGCGTGACGGTCCGCGCGCTGCACCACTGGGACGAGATCGGTCTGGCGCGACCGTCGCTGCGCACGGCCGCCGGATACCGGCTCTACACCGCCGGTGACCTGGAACGCCTGCACCGCATCGTCGTCTACCGTGAGATCGGTCTCGGCCTGGACGAGATCCGGGCCATCTTGGACGACTCGACCGCGGACGTGCCCGGCGCATTGCGCGCGCAGCGCACCCAGGTCGCCGAACGGATCGGCCGACTCCGGCGGCTCAGCGCGGGACTGGATCGGATGATCGACGCCCACGAGCGCGGCCTGCTGCTGACCGCCGAGCAGCAGGCCGCGATCTTCGGCCCCCGGTGGAACCTGGACTGGCCCGCCCAGGCCCGCCGGCGCTACGGGGACACGACGCAATGGCGGCAGTACGCCGAACGCTCGGCCTCGCGCGGCCCGCAGGAATGGCAGGCCATCGCCGACGCCATCACCGGCCTCGAACGCGCCCTCGGGGATGCGATGGACGCCGGCGTCACACCTGGCAGCCCAGAAGCGAATCAACTCGTCGAGCGGCACCGCGAAATCTTCGCTTCGTACTTTCCCCTCACCAGGCAGATGCAGGTCTGTCTGGGCCGCATGTTCGAGGCCGATCCGGGATTCGCCGCCCACTACAACGGCATCCGCACCGGCCTCGCCACCTGGTTCCGTCGAATCATCGACGCCAGCGCACGCGCCCACGGCATCGACCCCGACACCGCGACCTGGCAGTAGAGCGGGGTCCGGAAGCCCGCACCCGTGGGAGCGTCCGACGCCTTCACGAACCCGGAGATCCTCCCGACCCACGCAAACGCCCGCCCGGCCCCTCGCGGAAGACGGCTGATCGTTGAGCGATCCCCTGCGGGCCGGAAACAGCTGCGGGGCGGGGCCGTGGGAGAGGGCCGTTCGGTAGTGCGCGACGGCGTTGCGCAGCACTGTCGGTCGGAGGTCCTATGGTGTGCCGATCGGCAGGACCGGTGACGATCGGAGGCATCAAGCATGGGACTGACGACGCCCCCGCCGCCCTTGGACGTCGCGGAGCTCTTTCCCGAACTGGCCGGCCTGAGCAGGACCAGCGTCCGGTTGCACCCACGTCGTGGAGCCCCGTCCCCGGCCGACAGTTCTCTGGGCGGACCGTTGCTGTGGCCTGCGGACGAGCCCTGGCCGTTCTGCGGGTCCTCCGAGCATGAGGATCTTCCGGGCTCGCAGCCGATCGCGATGGTGCCGATCCTCCAGATCTACGCCCGGGACGTCCCCGAACTGCCGTTCCCGGCCGCCACCAACCTGTGCCAGGTGTTGTGGTGCCCCTTCGTCCACGAGTACGACTACCGGCCCGTGGTGCATGTGAGCTGGCGTGACTCCAGCACCGTCACCGAGGTCCTCGCCCACCCGCCCCAGCCGGCAGCAAGCGAGGAGGGGCTCCTTCCGAAGCCCTGCACGTTGTCTCCCGAACGGGTGACGGAGTACCCGGCCTGGGAGTTGCCGGAGGAGGTGACCGAGAAGATCCGCGCGTGGCAGGAGTCCCGGCAGCGCAATCCCGACGGGTGGGAGTACGACTATCACCTGGCGGTCGCCCCCGGAACGAAGGTCGGCGGGTGGATCTCCTGGATCCAGGCCCCGGAGACGGTGACGTGCGACCAGGGCCACCAGATGCATCACCTGCTGACGATCGCCAGCTGGGAGCACGAGCCCGGGAGCGCGCAGAGATGGACTCCGCTCCAGGAGCGTCATCTCCTCGGCCCGGACTTCGATCCCAACCGGCTGAGCCCCACCGGCCTCCTGATCGGTGACGCCGGATCGATCTACCTCTTCACCTGCCTGCAATGCCCCGACCGTCCCGTCGAAGGCGTCAGCCAGTGGTCGTGAACCCGTCACAACACGCCCGGAGCATCCGGCTCGGAGCCGAGAATCGATCCAGCCCTGCCGGCATGAGAACCACACCGAGCCGCACGACCGATTCACCAACGACGGCCGCCCACCTTTACGCGCTTATCAGCGGACAGGTGTCCCGCTCCTGAAGAGCCGACTCAGACCCGCCCTTGCCTTGGTGGCCGGAGGCCGTCCGTCCGACAGGAACGGCTCACCCGAAGCGGCGTGGAGGCGGCGCACCCGGGTCGACGTCAGCGTGACAGCGGCGTGTCCCATGGCTGTCTGGTCGGGCTCTTCGCCGTTCCCGCCTCCGCGTGAGCCTCCACCACCAGGGTCTCCACCTGGCACCACAGCTCGTACTTGTGCGCGCCGCTCCAGACGCGCCCCATCTCCGGAAGGGTGTCGGCGCTGATGGGCGCGTCCGTCCCTACTCGCGGAGAACGGGGCCTCGGGGCGAGCGGCCGTGGGCTCAGAGCCCGAATGTGAACATCCTCGCCGGGACGAACACCTCGTGCCCGGTGTTGAACCGGACCCGGACTCCCGCCGCAGCCCGGACGGCGTCTCGCGGCCCGCCTTCTCCACGGCGAGCATCGCCTCGCGGGCCCGTTCCGGCTGGTGACGGTGAACCCCGCCCCGACGCCCCATCCCTGGACGACCGGCGGGGCCTGGACCGTCTACGCGGTGTGGACCCTGGTCGCAGCCGTGCTCGCCGTCATCGGAGTGCATCGGCGCGACCAGTGAGGCCGTTCCGGTCGTGGGAGCTGACGGGAACGGTCCGGTGGCCTCGTTCCGGTCACCGGGCCGCGCCACGGACAATACGATCTTCGTGCTCCCTGACCCCTTGTGGAAGGCATCACATGGCCACGCACTCCCAGCTCGTCCAGGTCTTCGGCGAGGAAGGGGTGATCACGCTCGACCGGGCCGACGTGGAGCCCCACGGCGTACGGCCCGAGGACGTCGAGGTGCTGTGCTCGGTCGGGATCCCGGTGACCGCCGACATCTTCTTCACCATGCAGGCGGACGGCCCGTACGAGGCCCTGACGCTGCTGGAGGCCGAGACGCAGGACCGGCCGGCGCGGCTGCTGATCCTGGGCCAGGGGTGCACCGACGACCGGATCCGGTACGCGATGGAACTGGAGAGCGGCAACGTCCTGCTCCTCGGCATGGAGGACGGCGAGCCCGACGGCCACGCCGAGACGATCAACACCACGCTCGACGCGTTCGTGGAGTTCCTCTACCGGATCGAGTTGCGCCGCATCGAGCTGGCCGGAGCCTCCGCCGAGGAGGCGCGCCCGTACACCGAGAAGCTCATCGCCGAGCTGAAGGCCCTGGACGAGCGCGCCCTCGATCCCGACACCCTGTGGGGAGGGGTGTTCGAGGCGCTCCTGGAGATGGGCGTGCCGGAGGCCCGCGAGGGCAGCCGCACGGCGATCGTGGCGGCCCTGCAGGCCCGCGTCCCCGACCCGCGGCCGCTGCGCTGGTCCACCGGAGCCTCGTTCGGCGAGGGTGTGCAGGAGCTGAGCGCCCACCGCGCGGACGGCCACTGGCTGCTGGTCACCCACGGGTTCAGCGACCTGGACGGCGTCCTGGACCTCGACACCGGGACCAGCGGCCTCGGCTTCGAGCTGACGATGCGGGTCCCCCGAGGCGACGAGGAGCTGCCGCCGGCCTGGGCACTGGAGACCCTGGGCAAGCTCGGCGAGTACGTCTTCAGCGAGGACGGCCGCCCCTTCGCCGACGGTCACCGGATGGGCGTCGCCGGCACCCTCGGCCCGGAGGGCGGCCGCCTGGGCGCTCTCGCCTTCGTCACCGACCCCCTGCTCGGCGGGATCGACGCCCCCAACGGCCGGGTCGAGTTCGTCACCGCCGTCGGCATCACCCGTGAGGAACTCGCCGAGGCCAAGGCCGCGGGCAACGACCTGGTCGTGGGCCGCCTCCGCGACGAGAACGGCCTGCCGATCACCGACCCCGCCCGCTGAATCCGCCCTCACTCGACGGTCAGGACCTCGTGCATTCCTTCGGCGGCGAGCAGGCGGCCGGTGTCGTGGTCCCGGGCCGTACCGGCATCAGGATCGCCTCCTCGTACCGGTGGGAACGGTTGACGACGACCTCGAAGCCGGGCGCCCGCAGGTAGGCGCGGACCCGCTCGGCGAACCGTTCGGCGCCGTAGACCGGATCCGCGATCACAGACAAGCCCGGGCAGCGCCCGTGACGGTGGCCTGGCGGCCCGGGCGTGCCCATCGGTCGTACGGACGCGGCCCGGGCCGTCAGCCACACCGAGGTCCGGGTTGGTCATGCGGTGGGCCTGTAGCGGAGGAGGACGTTGTCGGAGGCGTTGCGGTGGCGGGCCTCCATGAGGTGGAGGTGCGGGAGGGGGTGGTGGGGGTCGAAGGCGGGGGTGCCTGCGCCCAGGACGGCGGCGCCGACCATGAGGTACAGCTCGTCGACGAGGCCGGCGGTCAGCAGGGCGTTCCAGAGCGTGCGGCTGCCGAACACCAGGATGTCGCGGCCCGGCTGTTCCTTGAGCTTGGTGATGGTCCGGTGGGCGTCGGCGCGGCGGACGATGGTCGTGGTGTCGGTCCAGGGGGCGGTGTCGGCCTCGGTCAGGGAGTCGGAGACGACGACCTTGTGGATCTCGTTGTTGCGGCGGGCGATCTCCCGGTGCAGGTCGGCCGTGGTGGGGTCGGCGGCCACCGCCGGGGACAGGGCGGGGTCCTCGGCCACCGGCGGCCAGTAGGACTTGAAGCCCAGGTACGTCGTCGCGCCGAGCAGCAGGGTGTCGGCGGCGCGCAGCCGTTCCAGGTTGTGCTCGTCGAAGAAGCCGTCCATCGGCAGGGCCATGACGTCGCGGCCCGGGCCCTCGAAGTACCCGTCGAGCGAGACGATGGCGGAGACGATCAGCTTGCGCATGGTGCGTCCTTCGGGTCGGTGTCGGAACCGTCACCCGTTCAGAGACACCGGCGGGGGCGGATTCATCGGTCCGGCGGGAGGATTTCCGTGGGAACGGGGAAGCGGGCGACCACCTCGGGGTCGATGAATCCGGCGATCCACCGGATCCGCCCGTCCCGCAGGTTCAGCACGTTGACCGCGCCCAGCCGGAACCGTTCCCCGTCCCCCTGGTAGCAGGCGAATCCGGGCTGCCCGTTCACCGTCATCGGCACCAGCCGCCACGGCGTGGCGAACACCCGTTCGGCCAGGAACCGGCCCACGTCCCGGCGGCCGTCGAACCAGGCCGGCAGCGGCGGCATGGTGAACCGGGCGTCCTCGGCCAGCAGGTCCAGCAGGGCCGGGACGTCGGCCCGTTCCCACGCGGTCGCGAACGCCTCCACCAGCGCGCGCCGTCCGTCCGGTCCGAGTGCGGCCAGCTCGGCCTGCTGGGTGCGCCGGGGCGTCCGTTCCCGTACGGTCGCGCGGGCGCGTTGCAGCGCGCTGTTGACCGAGGCGGGCGTGGTGCCGAGGATCTCGGCGACCTCCACGGCGGTGAACCCGAGCACCTCGCGCAGGATCAGCACCGCCCGCTGGGTGCCCGGCAGGTGCTGCAGCGCGGCGACGAACGCCAGCTCGACGCTCTCCCGGCGCAGGTACGCCGCCGCCGGGTCGGACTCCTGGTCGGCGGTCAGGTCGTCGGGCCACGGCTCCAGCCAGACCGGCCCGGTCACCGGCTCCCCGAGATCGTGGACGTCGGAACGGGGCGGGCCGTGCTCGAACGACAGCATCCGGCGGGGCCGCCGGGCCGACAGGCGCAGGCAGACGTTGGTCGTGATCCGCAGCAGCCAGGTCCGCAGCGAGCTGCGCCCCTGGAAACCGGCCAGCCCCCGCCATGCCGCCACCAGCGACTCCTGGACGGCGTCCTCGGCGTCCTGGATCGAGCCGAGCATGCGGTAGCAGTGGGCGTGCAGCTCCCGGCGGTACCGCTCCACCAGCGACTCGAACGCGGTCTCGTCACCCTGTTGCGCGGCGGCCAGCAACCGCTCCTCGGATGTTCCCTCGGCCTCGGCCATGAGGCCATCATTCCGCCCGGCGCCCACAGAACACCCCGGACGGGTTCAGAGACCGAGCGCCGCGTTGCGCTGCGCGAAGGCCGCCTCCAGCAGGTGCCGCAGCTCGGGTCCCTGGACGACAGCGGAGTCCGGCGCCCGCCCGTACCGGAGCCGCGTGAGCACCCACAACTCCTTACGCCCGGCCTCCTCGGCGACCTGCTCGCCGAACTCGTGGGGAACGTCGTCCGGCTCCACGGCCCGGTAGGCCGCGAAGACGTCGGGAAGCCTCATCCCGTCCCCCTCGGGGGAGAAGAGTTCGGCGAGCTCCTCGGCGGACAGATAACGCCTCGAGTCGTTCCGCAACGAGAGGGCGAAGCCCAGGAAGTCACCGATGACCCCGTCCGGATCGTCGCTGACGTTGAAGATCGGCCCCTCGAGGCGAACGCTGCGCATGCCGACGTGGATACCAGAGATCCCCTCGTCACGAACGCCCCGGCGGCGGTCCCGGCCGACGTCCTCGTCGGCTCGACGGGGAACGTCATCTGGTGCGGATGGCCGTTCCCTTCCCTGAGCCGCCGGTGCGGGCCGTGTCCGAAGGGGTCATGCGGGGGTGGGGCAGATCGCCGGGTCGCCGGACGCCAGGTCGTCGTCGCCGCGTTCGGCCTGGACGTACCGCAGGTAGCGGTCGATCTCGCCGGTGAGGTCGGTGGTGTCCCAGCCCAGGTACGGGGCGATCAGCTCCGCGACGTGGTGGCAGGCCGCCCGGCCGCCGTCGCGTTCCTCCATGGTGACGCGCATGCGGCGGGACAGGACGTCCTCCAGGTGGAGGGCGCCCTCGTGGGTGACGGCGTACACGGCCTCGGCGCGCAGGTAGTCGGGAGCGCCCTCGATCGGCTCGCCCAGGGACGGGTCGCGGTCGATGAGCCCCAGCAGTTCCGGGGTGCACGCGCCGTACCGCTTGAGCAGGTGCTCCACCCGCGCGACATGGAGGCCGGAGTCGGCGGCCAGCCGGCGGCGCTCGTTCCACAGCACCTCGAACCCGACCGCGCCCAGGATCGGCAGGCGCGCGGTCACCGACGCGGGCACCGACGCCTCCAGGCCCTCGGCCGCGACGTCCACGGCGTCCTTGGCCATCACCCGGTACGTGGTGAACTTGCCGCCGGACACCACGACCAGGCCCGGAACCGGCTCGGCGACGGTGTGCTCGCGCGACAGCCGCGTGGTGTCGTCGGTCTCCCCCGACAGCAGGGGACGCAGCCCGGCGTACACGCCCACCACGTCCTCGCGGGTGAGCGGGATCCGCAGCAGCGTGTTGACCTCGTCCAGCAGGTAGTCGACGTCGGCCTCGTCGGCGACCGGGGCGTCGGGGTCCCGGTCCCAGGGGGTGTCGGTGGTCCCGATGATCCAGTGCCGGCCCCACGGGATGACGAAGAGCACGCTCTTGGCGGTACGGGTGATCAGGCCGGTGTTCAGCGGGATCCGGTCCCGGCGCACCAGCAGGTGGACGCCCTTGGACGCGCGCACGCTGAAGGGGGTGCGGGTGCCGGTCATCCGTCCCACGCCGTCGGTCCACACGCCGGTGGCGTTCACCACCCTGCGGGCCCGTACGTCGATGGTCCGCCCGCTCTCGGCGTCCAGCACCGACGCGCCGGTCACCCGTTCGCCCTCGCGCAGGAACCCGGTCACCTCGGCACGGGTCGCCACGCAGGCGCCGTAGTGCGCGGCGGTACGGGCGACCATCATCGTGTAGCGGGCGTCGTCCACCTGCGCGTCGTAGTACTGGATGGCGCCGACCAGGGCGTCGGGGTGCAGCGCCGGGGCCTCGCGGAGCGCGCCGCTCCTGGTGAGCTGGCGGTGCCGCGGCATGACCCGCGAGCCGCCCATCGTGTCGTAGAGGGTGACGCCCGCGCCGACGTAGCAGCGTTCCCACAGGCGGTGGCGCAGCGGGTACAGGAACGGGACGGGCCGGACCAGGTGCGGCGCCAGCCGGGTCAGGAGCAGGGAGCGTTCCCGCAGGGCCTCACGGACCAGGCCGAAGTCGCGCTGTTCCAGGTAGCGCAGCCCGCCGTGGATCAGCTTGCTGGAACGGCTGGAGGTCCCCGACGCCCAGTCGCGGGCCTCGACGAGCGCGACCGACAGGCCGCGCGATATCGCGTCCAGGGCGGCCCCGGCGCCGACGATGCCGCCGCCGATCACCAGGACGTCGAACTCGGTGTCGGCCAGCCGCTGCAGGGTGGCCTCGCGGTACTGCGGTCCCAGGGGTACCGATTTCACTGCCTGCTCCTCAAGGGGACATTCGGGCGGAGGTGGGGCGGGGCCGGAGTGCTGGCTTCCGGCCCCGCCCCGGGGGCCTGGGGGTCGCCCCCCAGAGGTGACGGGTCAGGAGACGTCGACCCAGTCGAGGGTGCGCTGGACGGCCTTCTTCCAGCCGGCGTAGCCGCGTTCGCGCTGCTCGCCGTCCCAGGTGGGCGTCCAGCGGCGGTCCTCGTTCCAGTTCTTGCCGAGCTCCTCGGTGGACTTCCAGAAGCCCACGGCCAGGCCCGCGGCGTAGGCGGCGCCGAGGGCGGTGGTCTCGGCGACCACCGGGCGGGACACCGGAACGCCCAGGACGTCGGCCTGGATCTGCATGCACAGCTCGTTGGCGGTGACCCCGCCGTCGACCTTCAGCACGTCGAGGGCGACACCGGAGTCCTCGCGCATCGCCTCGACCACGTCGCGGGTCTGGTAGCAGATCGACTCGAGCGTGGCGCGGGCGATGTGGGCGTTGTTGTTGAAGCGGGACAGCCCGACGATGGCGCCGCGCGCGTCCGACCGCCAGTACGGGGCGAACAGCCCGGAGAACGCGGGGACGAAGTAGACGCCGCCGTTGTCCTCCGCCTGCCGGGCCAGGTATTCGCTCTGGGCGGCGCCGGAGATGATGCCGAGCTGGTCGCGCAGCCACTGCACCGCCGACCCCGTCACCGCGATGGAGCCCTCCAGCGCGTACACGGCGGGCTCGTCGCCGAACTGGTAGCACACGGTGGTGAGCAGGCCGTTGGAGGAGCGGACCAGTTCGGTGCCGGTGTTGAGCAGCAGGAAGTTGCCGGTGCCGTAGGTGTTCTTGGCCTGGCCGGGCGAGAAGCACACCTGCCCGACCGTGGCGGCCTGCTGGTCGCCGAGCGCGGCCGTGAGCGGCACCTCCCCGCCCAGCGGGCCGTCGGCGCGGGTGACGCCGTAGCCGCGGGGGTCCGACGAGGGGCGGATCTCCGGGAGCATGGCCCGGGGGATGCCGAACAGCGACAGCAGTTCGTCGTCCCAGTCCAGGGTCTCCAGGTCCATCAGCATGGTGCGGCTGGCGTTGGTCACGTCGGTGACGTGCACCCCGCCGTCGACGCCGCCGGTGAGGTTCCACAGCAGCCAGCTGTCGGTGGTGCCGAACAACGCGTCGCCCGCCTCGGCGGCCTCGCGGACCCCGTCGACGTTCTCCAGGATCCACTGGATCTTGCCGCCGGAGAAGTACGTCGCGGGCGGGAGACCCGCCTTGCGGCGGATCACGTCGCCGTGGCCGTCGCGGTCCAGCGCGGAGGCGATCCTGTCGGTGCGGGTGTCCTGCCAGACGATGGCGTTGTAGTAGGGCCGGCCGGTCCGGCGGTCCCAGACCACGGTGGTCTCGCGCTGGTTGGTGATACCGAGCGCGGCCAGATCGGAGTGCGTCAGGTTCGCCGTGTTGAGGGCGGTCTCGATGACGGCGCGGGTGCGCTCCCAGATCTCGGTGGGGTTGTGCTCGACCCATCCGGCGCGCGGCAGGATCTGCTCGTGCTCGAGCTGGTGGCGGGCGATCTCGTTGCCGCCGTGGTCGAAGATCATGAAGCGGGTGCTGGTCGTGCCCTGGTCGACGGCTCCGACGAAGTCGCTCATGGGGATTCGGTCCTCCTGACGGGGGTGGACGGGCGGGGTGATGCTCAGGCGGCCTCGGCGGGGACCCGGGTCGGGGCGGGCTCGGGCTCGACCGCGGGCGTGCCCGGAGCGGGCAGGAACCGTCCGACCAGTCCCTTGTAGAGGCCGGCGCCCAGCACGCCGCCCACCAGCGGGCCGATGATCGGGACCCAGAAGTACAGCTCGCCGTGCTGGTCCCGCCACGCCCCCTCGTATCCGGTGAGGAACGAGGCCAGCCGCGGCCCGAAGTCGCGGGCCGGGTTGATGGCGTAGCCGGCGTCGGTGCCCCAGGCGAACCCGATGGCCACCACGATCAGGCCGATCACCACCGGGGCCAGGTTGGCGGCGGGTCCGTCGTTGCGGGCGTCGGTGATCGCCAGCACCAGGAACAGCAGGATCGCGGTCCCGATGATCTGGTCGCGCAGCGCGCCCCAGGTGTCGATCGGCAGGGTGCCGTTGCCGGGCAGGGTGGAGAACACGCCCTGGGTCTTGATGGTGTGACCGGGATCGGCCGCGGCCAGGACCTCGCTGTAGTTCCAGCGGACGATCAGCGCGGCGACGAACGCGCCGAGGGTCTGGGCCAGCGCGTACGGGGCGACCTTGCGCCAGGGGAAGTCCTTGAAGACCGCCAGGGCGAAGGTGACGGCGGGGTTGAGGTGGGCGCCGCTGAGCCGGGCGGAGACGTAGATCGCCAGCGTGACGCCCAGGCCCCAGGCCCAGGCGATGGCGTCGTACTCGCCGATCTCGGCGGCGGCGACCTGGGCGACGACGCCGACCCCGATCAGGATGAGGATCATCGTCCCGGCGAACTCGGCCGCCACGGCGCCGAGCGTTCCGCCGGGGAAGGCGCCGGCGTCCGGGGGTGGTGCGGCGGGTTCCGCGGTCTTGCTCATGGCCTTGCCTCCTTGGCAGGAGTGGGGTGGTGGGAGGCCTCTCGATTGCCGAGGACGCTAGGCAGCGGAACCAGGGGGGTCAACGGACGGGTGTCGACAATGTCGAACACTTTCGCTGCAGACCGGCGGCCGTTACCCTCCCCGATATGCCCCAGATCACAGCGTTCGGGCAAAGTGACATGACTCTGGCGACGATGACGTGGGGTGTCGACATTGTCGGCACACTTCCTACGGTCCTAGGATCGGCCTCATGCCTGGACCGGTGCAGTCGATCGAGCGGGCCGCCGCCATCCTGCGGCTGCTGGCCAACAGCTCGGGGCTGCTGGGCGTCGGCGAGCTGGCCAGCTCCCTGGGGCTGGCGCGCGGCACCGTCCACGGCATCCTGCGCACCCTCGTCCGGGTCGGGTTCGTCGAACAGGACGAGGCCACCGGCAAGTACCGCCTCGGCGCGGCGCTGCTGCACCTGGGCACCAGCTACCTCGACGTCAACGAGCTGCGCTCGCGCGCCATCAACTGGGCCGACGCGCTGGCCGCCCGCAGCGGCGAGGCGGTGCGCATCGGAACGCTGCTGGACGGCAAGGTCCTGGTGGTCCACCACGTCTTCCGGCCCGACGACTCGCTGCAGGCCATGGACATCGGCACGCTGCTGCCCCTGCACGCCAGCGCCCTGGGCAAGGTCCTGCTCGCCTACGACGTCAACGCCGCCGCCGCGATCCGCGGCACCGAGCTGGAGTCGTTCTGCCGGCGCACCATCACCGACCACCGCTCCCTCTCCCGCGCCCTCACCCGGGTCCGGGAGCAGGGCTGGGCGGCCGAGGTCGAGGAGATCGCCCTGGGCGAGGCCTCCATCGCCGCGCCGATCCGCGGCTACGGCGGGCTGGTCGTCGGCGCGATCGGGATCTCGGGCGCGGTCGAACGGATCTGCGACGCCCGCCGCGTCCCCCAGCCCGCCCTCGTCGGCTACGTCCGCGACGCCGCCCGGGCGGTCTCCCGGGATCTGGGCGCCTCCCGTTGGTAGCCCGCAGCCCCTGCCCGCACGGTCCGGAAGGGCGGTGCACCCATGACCGAGCGTTATGTCATGTCCATCGACCAGGGCACGACCTCCACCCGCTGCATCCTGTTCGACCACCAGGGACGCCTGGTGTCGGTCGCGCAGCGCGAGCACCGCCAGCACTTCCCCAAACCGGGCTGGGTGGAGCACGACGCCCTGGAGATCTGGCGCAACCTGGAACGCATCGTGCCCGAGGCGCTCGCCCAGGCGGGCGTGACCCCGGCGCAGGTCGCCGCCGTCGGCATCGCCAACCAGCGGGAGACGACCGTGCTGTGGGACCGGGTCACCGGAGCCCCCGTCGGCCGCGCCATCGTCTGGCAGGACACCCGCACCGACGGCCTGGTCGAGCGGATGGGGGACGCGCCCGGCGTCGACCTGATCCCCGAACGCACCGGCCTGCCGCTGGCCACCTACTTCTCCGCGCCGCGCATCCGCTGGCTGCTGGACCACGTTCCCGGCCTGCGCGGACGCGCCGAACGCGGCGAGGTGCTGTTCGGCACCATGGAGAGCTGGCTGATCTGGAACCTCACCGGCGGTGTCGACGGCGGCGTGCACGTCACCGACGTCACCAACGCCGGCCGCACCCTGCTCATGGACCTCAAGACCCTGGCCTGGGACGAGGACCTGCTGGCCTTCTTCGGCATCCCCGCCGCGATGCTCCCGCGGATCGGCTCCTCCACCGAGATCTACGGCACCGCCCGCCGGGTGATCCCGGGGGTGCGGATCGGCGCCGCGCTCGGCGACCAGCAGGCCGCCCTGTTCGGCCAGACCTGCTACAGCCCCGGCGAGACCAAGTGCACCTACGGCACCGGCGGCTTCCTGCTGATGAACACCGGCACCGAACCGGTCCGCTCGCAGAACGGCCTGCTCACCACCGTCGGCTACAAGATCGGCGACGAGCCGGCGGCGTACGCGCTGGAGGGCTCGATCGCCATCACCGGCGCGCTGGTCCAGTGGTTCCGCGACGGTCTGGGGCTGATCAGCACCGCCCCGGAGATCGAGACCCTGGCCCGCACCGTGGAGGACAACGGCGGCTGCTACATCGTCCCGGCGTTCTCCGGCCTGTTCGCCCCGCACTGGCGCAGCGAGGCCCGCGGCGTCATCGTCGGCCTCACCTCCTACATCACCAAGGGCCATCTGGCCCGCGCCGTCCTGGAGGCCACCGCCTGGCAGACCCGCGAGGTCGTGGACGCCATGAACCGCGACTCCGGCCTGCCCCTGCGGGAACTGAAGACCGACGGCGGCATGACCGCCGACAACCTGCTGATGCAGTGCGTCGCCGACGTCCTCAACGTCCCCGTGGTCCGCCCCATGGTGGTCGAGACCGTCTCCCTCGGCGCCGCCTACGCCGCCGGCCTGGCCGTCGGCTACTGGGCCGACCTGGAGGGCCTGCGCCGCAACTGGCACCGCGCCGCCCGCTGGGTCCCGGCCATGGACCCCGCCCGCCGCGCCCTCGAATACCACAACTGGAAACGCGCCGTCGAACGCTCCTTCGACTGGACCAGGACCGGCCCCGTCCCCGCCGAAGACCACGGCCCCACCTGCCCCACCCCCCAGGACCCGTCCTCGTCCGTCCGCCTGTCCCCCGACCAGAATCCACCCGTCCGCTGAGCCACACTGGCCTGCGTTGCGGATGCAGCCCGCCGCAGGTAGACAGGGCCTGCCTCACGGATTCCGGAGGGAATGCCTCCGGGCGTCCAGGGGGCGGGCTGCGTGGCGGCGACCCGCCGCTCCGGCACGGCTGCCGCGAATCGTCGGACACGGTCCAGTGACCACGGACGCATCACCGCCGCCGGGGAACGAACCGCCGGACGCCTTGCTCGCGGCGCTCGGTCAGGACAACGGCGGAGGCGGGTCGGCGGGCGCGGTGAGGGTTTCCTGAACGGTGACGGTGATGACGTTCCGCTGCTCGTCGGTCAGCTCATGCTCTTGCCGGATCTGGGTGATGACGGTACGGCTGACGTACTCCGGCGAGGGGTTGGAGGCCCTGCTCTTGAGGTCGTTGTAGATGGTCCAAGCCAGGGTGGCGGCGCTGACGATGAGGGAGGCGACGGCAACCGGGTCGGCGTACTGGTCGGGTCGGCGGTCTGAGTTCTGGGAATGAAGGGCGGCTTCGACATCGTCGGCGAGGCTAGGACCGTACTGGGAGGCGAGTCGCCGTGCGGCGGCGCGTGCGCCGTTCGCCATGGGATCGTTCATGGACCTCTCCTCGGGGCTGGTCATGGGTCGGGTTGCTGAACGAAATCGCTGATGGCCTGGGGGAGCGTCCGCCCGGTGACACGCTGCCATGCCTCCTGAAGAGCCGGCATCCCGAGCGCACGCGCCAGACGCTTGAGGTGAACAGGACCCGGGCCGGTGGCCGGATGGGGGAATTCCTCGAACAGGGCAACACACCTGATCACTGATTCGAGAGCCTGAGCCGACTGGCCACGGTCCTCAGCCAAAAGACCAAGCTGCCCGTAGCTGGCGGCCATGCCAGGTCGGTCGCCGAGCTCTTCTTTGATGGTCAGGGACCGGCGGTACCACTCCTCAGCCTCATCCCAGTCCCCCCGCTCCTGCGCAATGGTGCCAAGCTGGTGATAGCCAGCCGCCATGCCGAGCCGGTCACCGAGCTCTTCGTCGATGGTCAGGGACCGGCGGTACCACTCCTCAGCCTCATCCCAGTCCCCCCGCTCCTGCGCAATGGTGCCGAGCTGGTGATAGCTGGCGGCCATGCCGGGCCGATTACCGAGCTCTTCTTTGATGGTCAGGGACCGGCGGTACCACTCCTCAGCCTCATCCCAGTCCCCCCGCTCCTGCGCAATGGTGCCGAGCTGGTGATAGCTGGCGGCCATGCCGGGCCGATTACCGAGCTCTTCTTTGATGGTCAGGGACCGGCGGTACCACTCCTCAGCCTCATCCCAGTCCCCCCGCTCCTGCGCAATGGTGCCGAGCTGGTGATAGCTGGCGGCCATGCCGGGCCGATTACCGAGCTCTTCTTTGATGGTCAGGGACCGGCGGTACCACTCCTCAGCCTCATCCCAGTCCCCCCGATCCTGCGCGACCCTGCCGAGCTGGTGATAGCTAGTGGCCATGCCGGGCCGATCGCCGAGCTCTTCTTTGATGGTCAGGGACCGGCGGTACCACTCCTCAGCCTCATCCCAGTCCCCCCGCTCCTGCGCGACCCTGCCGAGCTGGTGATAGCTAGTGGCCATGCCGGGCCGATCGCCGAGCTCTTCTTTGATGGTCAGGGACCGGCGGTACCACTCCTCAGCCTCATCCCAGTCCCCCCAATCTTGCGCGACCATGCCGAGCTGATGGGTGGCGGTGGCGATGTGGTGACGTTGCCAGTTGGAGGGAGGTTGCCGACGGAGGGCGTTGAGGATGGTCAGGTGGATGTCGTGAGCTTGGTCGAGGCGACGGGCTTGTTGATGGCGGTTGGCTTCGCTACCTACGAGGAAAAGCCACAGGCTTCCGGCGGGGGTGGTGAGGTCGGGTGGGGTGCCATCGGGGTGTTCGAGGGCGAGGCGGGCTCGGTCGGTCCATGCCTGAGCTTCTTCGGTCAGTCCGCGAAAGTCCCAGTATTCATCGAGGGGTTGGACGATGTGTTGGGCGTGTTCCCAGTGCTGATGGTCGAGGGCGTAGCCGAGCATGTTGCCCAGGTTGCGGCGGTGCAGCTCAATCACCGCCAACGCCAGACTGGCGTCACCGCCTTGGATCTGCTGGAGCAGCCAGTGGCCGAGGGCGGCGTAGGCGTCCAGCAGGGCACGTGTGGCGGTGGCGTACTGGTCGGTGAAGGCGGTGAGGTGGTGGATGCGCCATTGGTCGGTCAGGTAGGCGGGCAAGGCCGGGTGGATGCGGTACATACCCCCGCCCAGCCGGGTCAGCAAACCAACCTCCGCCGCTCCATCCAGGATCTGCTCCCACTCCTCAGTGGCGCGGCCGTGGAACTGGGCGGGCACTCCCTCCACTTGCGACAGCAGTCCCAGGACGTCGACGTCGGTGATGCCGTGGAACAGGGCGACGGCGGTCAGGGCCTGCTGGTGGTCGGAGGGCAGGTGGGTGAAGGAATAGGCGATGCTGGCGGGCAGGGACGTGATGCGGTCGGTGCCGCCACGGCCGGGCAGGGGGGTGGTGCCGCGCAGGCCGGATAGCAAGGCGGCGGGGCCGGTGGTCTCCAGCTGGGGCAGGATGAGGCGCATGCTCAGGGGGTGGCCGTCCAGCCATTCCATGAGGTCGGCGAACGCCTTGCCCTGGCGGCGTGGTCGTGTGTCCGGATAGGGCTCCAGGAGGTAGTCGGCGTATTCGATCGCCTCGTCCTCGGTCAGGCCGCCGACCTCGATGCGGCGGAGGTCGCCCAGCCAGTCCTCGGGGGTGCGGCTGGTGATCAGGATGGAACTCTTGCCGGATCTGGCGACATGGTGCAGGAAGTCCTTCAGCTCCGCGCGGGCGACCTCGTCCAAGGCGGGGGTGGCGCCGGTGGGGTCGGGCAGAGTGTGCACCGTTTCGAAGTTGTCCCAGATCAACAACAGCCGATATTTGGCGAGCAGGTCCTTGATGATCCGGCGGCGTTGATCGGTGTCGGCCAGGGAGAAGCGGGGGCCGAAGACGCGCAGGCCGATGTTGTTGATGACGCCGTCCAAGCCGAAGGACGCCACACCCGGCTCGAAGGAGTGCCAGATGACGAAGTCCGGGCGGTCCACCCCGGCGGTGTCGCGCCACCAGCGGCCGAACGCCTTGGCCAGCTCGGTCTTGCCCGTTCCGCCGGGGCCGTGCAGGACCACCACGCGTTGCAGACGGGCGGCGGACTCCAGCAGGTAGAAGAGGTTGTCGCGGCCGACGAACGTGCCGACCGGGGCGAGGTCCTCCGTACTGGTCTCGTCGGGTCGTGCGTCGGGGTCGAGGTAGTGGTCGAGCATTTCGTCCAGCGACAGCGGCCCCGTGCGTTCGGCGCGGAGGTTGGGGAAGCGCACTTCTCGCCGCTGGTAGTGGACGGGGATCATCCAGTCCGCGAGGGGGAGCTTGCCCTTGGGGCTGGGGCGTTCATCCCTTAGGGCCAGGCGCCGGCGGCCTGCAGCGACGGCGCCGGCGACACGGTCACCGGCGAACAATCTCTCGTAGAAGGCGGTCATGAACTCGGCGGCGGCCACCGCGTACACGCTGTAGGCCATCGCCACCACCGACGCCGCTCCGTCCCGCACCAGGCGGGTGGCCACAGCGGCCTCGACTTGGGGGCCGATCTGGCCGGACTGGCAGGCGTTCAGCGCCACCACCGGCACCCGGCCCTCGGCCAGCACCTGCGCCACCCGTTCGGCGGGCACCGGGTCCTCACCGCCGCCGGGCTTTTCGAACACCAGCATCCCGCGCGGCACCGATCCCTGGTAGAAGGACGGGTCCCAGCCCGCCGGGACCTGACCGTTCCCGAACACCCCGTGGCCGTCGAAGTGCACGATCTGGAACGGCTCCCCGTTCCGGGCCGCCTCGACCAGCACCTGGCGCAGGTGCTCCAGGGTCGGCGGGCGCAGGACGACCAGATCGACGTTGCCGCGCACCGCATCGAGGCGTTCCAGCAGTGGGCGGGCGATCATCTGGTAGCCCACGTCCCGCTGCCCGGCCGGGCGAGAGATCACCATCAGCGCCCGCAGCCGTTCCCCACCGACCGAGAACGAGCCCGTCAGGTCGCGGGCGGGCAGGTAGCGAGTGACCGCGACGCCGTCGAGCGCGATCGGCCTGTCGCGTTCCGGGTCGCGCATCAGCTCCCACGGCATGCCCAGCCACCGCGCCGAGTCCGATCGGATCACCAGTTCGGCGCGGTCGCCGCGGGTCCGCACCGTTGCGTACGCCGCCCGCAGTTCCGGAGTCGAGAACACCGCGTTGAACAGCGCGTCGCCCCACTCCGGGAGCTTGGCGGCGATGTCGGCGCCCCGGTCGGAGTACACCCCGTAGGGGAGCCGCAGGTACTTCTCCAGGTACCAGCGCAGGTCCTCCAGCGCCTCGGCGTCCAGTGGCCAGTCCACCTGGATCCGCTCGCCCACCGGAGTCGGCTGTTCCTCCCCCGACAGCCACACCGACACCGCCATCGAGCCGTCCTCGGCGATGTCCACCACCAGCCGATCGGGATCCTCCAGCCGATCGGACACGGCCACCCCCACTCCGCCCTCAACCCCCGAGCGGACCAATACTTCTCGTCGCGCCGCAGTCCAGACTAGGCATTCTTACGACGCCACCACCGCAGAACGCACTACTCCTGAACTTATCGTACTTGCGCCGCCATATAGGACAGGTAATGCCAATATTCGGACACGTCCAAAACACCCGCCTGTAAACCGGCTCCGATAAAGAACCACAGGGCATCGTGAGATGCCGCTGGATGGCCGGTCTGGAGCGAGCCTGCGGAGCGCTCACGGCCGGAACGCCGTTCGCAACCCACCGGGCGAATGAGCGCGGGGAGCCGAGCCGCCGGTTAAGAGATCGTCTCGTTCGGCGTGATCGGTACTCCGCCGCTCGTGGTGATGGTCGAGCGGATGGTGCCGGACGAGTCGTGGGAGCTGTTCCAGCGGATGGCACCGCCCGTGCCGACGCGTCCGCAGGGCGGCGGCCGGCGACGGCACTGGGACTAAGTGATCATCGCTGGGCGGTGGCCGCCTGCTGGAAGTCGCCGAAAATCGGCCCTCGTTCAGGGCGGCCGGTCATCGAAATGTGAACGCCATTCGGATGAGAAGGGCCCGGACCGGTGCCGGCGCCGATCCGGGCCCTTCTCGTCCGAGGCAGAGATCGCCGCCGAAGCGCCTCACTCGTCTTGGCAGGCGCGTCGGTGTGGCCGACATGGTCACCTCGTCGGGACGACCACGGTCGCGACGGCCGTGCATGCAGTGTCGCTCAGTGAACCTTTCCCAACACCGATCTTCCTGCTCACCGACGTGCCGCTCACGTCCCTCCCCACTCTGGACCGGCCGCACGGCCCGCACCGCACCGCTCACCATGAGGTCCGGTCGTCCACTGTGCGGCCCCAGGGCCACGCGTTCGTCCCCCCACGCTCTGGACCGGCCGCGGCCCGCACCGCACCGCCCGCCATGGGGCCCGCTGCACGGCCCCAGGGCCACGCGTTCGTCCCCCCACGCTCTGGACCGGCCGCGGCCCGCACCGCACCGCCCGCCATGGGGCCCGCTGCACGGCCCCAGGGCCACATGTTCGTCCCTCCCCCACGCTCTGGACCGGCTGCGGCCCACACCGCACCGCCCGCCACAGGGTCCGGTCGCCCGCTGCGCCGGGGTCTCAGGGCCACGTGTTGGAGAGGGTCAGCGGCCCTGGTGGCCCCGATGCCTCCGGCCGGTGCCGCGTCCCCGTTCAACAGACGGCACCGGCCGGGGGCGGTGGGTCAGCGGGGCTCGCTGTCGGTCCACTCCGCGACCACGTACGCCTCGTACATCGAGACCTCGCCGGGCTTGTGGAAGCGGTCGGGCTGGTTGTCGACCGTCAGGCGGCGCGGCCTGCCGTTGTCGCCGGGTGGCAGTTCCCGCGAGCCCTTCGGCGGGGTCGCCACGAGGTCCTGGATCGCCAGCAGGGTGCCGCGGGAGGGGTCGATGATCCACTGCCGCCGGTACGTGCCGAGCTGCTTGGGCGCGCTGTAGAGGCCCAGCGGGACGGTCGTCTCCAGCGGCAGGGACACCACCGTGCCGGTGCGGCCCAGCGGGTCGGTGCCCTTCCCCTCGACCTTGACGCCCGGAAGCCCCGCCAGCATCTTGAACGCCGCCGCCCGCACCGCCGGCGGGACGGGCTGGTCGCCCAGCAGACCGCCGGCCACATCGCTCAGCGCCCGGACCCGTTCCGCGCCGCTCAGCGCACGGATCGGCTCGTTCCGGCGCTCCTGCGAGAAGTCCTTCGAGTAGGCGCGCCACTCGCCCTTGAGGTCCAGCAGGACGTTCTCCAGCGCCTTGGGATCGGTGGGCAGCTCGGCGAGCTGCGCTGCGGTCAGGCCGTGGAAGTTGTAGACCTCCCCCTCTGGGAACAGCGACATCGGCGCCCGGCCGGTGAACGGCTTGACGTACAGGGACACCGTCACTCCGTCGGCGTCCGGGGTCTCGATCCGCATGGGGGACCCGGCCTCCCGCCACTTGCGTTCGTCCTCGGGGGTCACCGGGCGGGCCGGCCGGTCGCTCATGAAGGCGCGACCCTGACCGTTGCGATCCACCCAGGTCTCGAACTCCTGCCCGGTGTCCACCTTGTAGTGGTCGGCGGCGGTCCTGCCGACCGCGAACACCCGCCCGGTGAGGCGCTTGGTGTGCCAGTACCTGCCGTCCGGCGCCTTCTCCGCGTTCGCGGCGGCCACCAGTAGCGCGTTGCCGCCGTGAACGGTCGCCTGCGCGCCGGGACCGCCGGGCGTCCGCTCGTTCGACGCCAGGGTGACCACCGTCACGGACGCCGCGGCCACGGCCGTCGCGGTCACCAGGCTGAGCAGCGGCACCCTGAAACGGCTGCGGCGCGGGACGGCGGGCGCGGACGGCGCCGACCGCCAGTCGATGCGCTCGGCCAGCCGTTCCGGGGTCTCCTGCTGGGCCAGGGCGGTGCGCACCTGCCGCAGGGCGTCGATCTCATCCATCGTTCGTCTCCTCGGGAAGGGCCTTGCGGAGCTTCGCCCGGGCCCGGTGGATCTTGGCCTTCACGGTGCCGAGCGGCAGGTCCAGGGCCGCCGCGATCTCGGCGTACGACAGCTCGCCCCACGCCAGCAGCAGGACCACGTCCCGGTCCTGCGCGCTCAGCCCGGCCAGCGCCTTGGCCAGGCGCGGCCCGAGCGCCGCGGCCGACGCGCGTTCGCTGGCCAGTTCGGCGACGCCGTCCACGGCGGGGTCGACCCCGGTCCGGGCGAACGCCCGGTACATGCGGCTCTCCTGCCGGTGATGCCTGGCGATGACCTTGCTGGTGATCCCCCACAGCCACGCGCCGAACGCCGCCCGCCCGTCGAACCGCTCCCGCTGCCGGAACGCCGTCGCGAACGCCTCCGCCACCACGTCGTCCGCCAGCCCCGGCCCGAGCCGCCGCTTCACATAGGCGTGCAACCGCGGCGCGTGGCGGCGGAACAGTTCCCCGAACGCCTCGGGCTCCCGTACGGACGCGGCGACGATCTCCTCGTCGTCGAGCCGCTGCCCCGGGGGGCGGCTCACCGCTTTCGCCGGAGCCATGGACCGGTACGTCCCTTCATGGGTGCCTCCTCCGATGTCCGGATGCCAACACCCCCTCTATCCCGACCCCCGCCTCCCGGTTGCCGCCCGTCCGGAACGACCGTCTCGCACGGTGAGGCTTTGTCGGCAGGGGTCGCTACGGTGCGGCGGCATGGGGACATGGGGTGCGTTCATCGCGCATCGGGACCTCGTGGAACTCCTGGAGAGCAGGCCGGACGCCGAGCCGTGGGGAGAGCCGCTGCCGGGCTGGGTGGTCGGCTTCGACCACCCCGGTGAGGAGTACGACCTGGGTCAGGTGCCGGGGCCTGCGCTGGGGGCCGCCGTCTTCGACAGCGACTTCGCCATGGTCACGGCGGCGTTCAACGGCGTTCCCGCGTGGAGCCTGGCGCTGCACGAGGCCACCGCCGCCGACTACGGCCTTCCCGTCCCCGCCGTGCCGGCGGCCGAGGACACCGCTCTGCACGACCGGATCGCGGCATGGACGGCCGCCGCGGGATCGGTGCCGCTGGATCGTGACGCGCTCAGACGGGTGCTCACCGGCGGGTACGTGTTCGCCGACGATGCGCTGGCCGACCTGATGCACGTCCTGGGCATCGCGCACCGGCCCGACGATCCGCCGATGAGCCGGGGATGACCTTGATGCACCGGCCGGTCCGCCGCCGGGCACGGCCACGTCCCGGAGCAGCCGCCCGCCGTACGCCCGGCCGTGCCGGACGGCGGTCACGGGATGCGGTGACGAGTGGGTCCGAGGGCCGCCGGGTGGAGGGGGTTCTGTGCGGGCCGGTCAGCGGGAGGTGGAGGTGACGTGGTGGACGAAGGCGTCGGCCCAGGACGTGTGGTTGAAGCTGTTGCCGCTGTCGGCCTGCCGGACGACCAGGCGTAGGAGGCGGGCTCCGGTGATGTCGACGTCCACCGGGCGGGGGCCGCTGGCGGCGCGGAGGACGCCGCTGTCGAAGACCTTGGTGTCGTCGGCCCAGACCTCGGCGATCACGTTGCCCCGGGAGCTCTGGCGGGCGGAGAAGTCGTCGATGCCGACGAGCGCGGTGAAGCGGGTGCACTTCGCGCCCAGGTGGTAGACGACCTCGGACGGGGAGTGGACGCCCAGGCCCTTGGCGTGGACGGTGCCGCCGAAGCTGATCGGGGTGCCGTCCCCGGCGGCGGCCTTGCCGTTGCTGGTGTCCAGCTCGACGGGCCCCCAGCCGTTCACCGCGCTCAGCCAGGTCAGATCGCTGAGGTAGGCGTCGCCGGCCGGGGGCGGCGGCGGGGGCGCGAAGGTCCGTCCGGTGCCGAAGCGGAGCGGAACGTCGCCCACCGTGCAGTGGGCCGTCACGGTCAGGCGCCATTCGGCGGCGGTCGTCGTCTCCGGCACGGTGACCTGCCATTCCGCCCGTGCCCGCTCGCCGGGGGCCGGCCGGCCGAAGCCCCGGCGGACGGGCCGTACCGACCAGTCGGCGGGCACGTCGAGCCGGAGCCGTGCGCCGTCCCAGGGACGGTCCGAGCCGTTGGCGAGCGCGCCGGTGATCGTGTACGGAACGCCCGGGAGCAGGATGTCGGGAGCCTCGAGCAGGAGGCCGAACGGCTCGCGTTCGTAGGAGTCGGCCCAGGAGCTTCGCATCAGCCCGACCAGACGGGCGACGACCGCCGGGTGGGCGGCGGCGACGTCGGTGGTCTCGCCGAGGTCGGACCGCAGGTCGTACAGCTCGACCTGCCACTGGTCGTCGGGGACGGCGCGGTCCTTGCCGGGGGCGAAGCGGACCGCCTTCCAGTCGCCCTGCCGTACGGCCTCGGCGGCGCGGGAGATGCGTCCGCCGTCGGTCCGGTTGGCGCGGGAGGTGACGCCGTTGTCGAGGCGGTACCAGTACAGGTGGCCGGGTGCCGCCGCGCCGCCGGAACGTCCGTTCAGCAGGGGCGCGACCGACAGGCCGTCGATGTCGCGCGGCGCCGGGACGCCGGCCAGTTCGGCGAGCGTGGGCAGCAGGTCGATCTGCTGGGTGGGCCGGTCGGTGGTGCCGGGGCGGATCCGGCCGGGCGACCAGGCGATCAGCGGCACCCGGACGCCGCCCTCGTACAGGTTGCGCTTGTAACCGCGCAGCGGCCCGTTGGCGTCGAACCGGTCGGGGTTGAACCCGCCCTCCTCGTGCGGCCCGTTGTCGCTGGTCAGCAGAACGACCGTGGAGCCGGCCAGGCCGTGCTCGCGCAGCGCGTCGAGGATCGACCCCACGTATCCGTCCAGGCGGGTGACCTGGGCGGCGTGCCCCTTGTCGGCCGCGGGCCAGGACTGGTCGCCGTACGGGTCGGTGCTCGGCACGTCGCTGGGGGCGTGCGGCAGGTTGGGGGTCAGGAACAGCAGGAACGGCTCGCCCTGGTGGGCCTGGATGAAGTCGAGCGCCCGATCGCGGAAGAGGTCGGGGGCGAAGGCGCCCTTGTTGTCGTCGGCGTTCTCCGGCAACTGCACCCTGTCGCCGTTGTGCCACAGGTAGGCCGGGTAGTAGTCGTGGGCGTGCCCGTGGGTGATGTAGCCGTAGAACTCCTCGAAGCCCCGGGCGTTCGGGTGGCTGGCCTGGTCGGGCTGCTCGGGCCCGAAGCCCCACTTGCCGATGCAGGCGGTGCGGTAGCCGCGGGCGCGCAGGACCTCGGCGAACGTGGTGTCGCCGTCGCGCAGTGCGATGGAGGCCGGGTCTCCGGCGGGGTTGCGCCGTACGCGGGCGTGCCCGGAGTGCAGGCCGGTCAGCAGGGAGCACCGTGAGGGGGCGCAGACGGGACCGGCCGCGTAGGCGTCGGTGAAGCGCAGGCCCTCGGCGGCCAGCCGGTCGATGTTGGGGGTGCGGATCAGTTCCTGCCCGTACGCGCCGAGTTCGCCGTAGCCGAGGTCGTCGGCGAGGATCACGACGAAGTTGGGGAGCCTTGGGTCCGTGCCCGTGCCGTTGCCGGGCCGGGCGGCCGCGGGCACGGACGCCGGGAGGGAGGGCAGCGCCGCCGCCCCGAGCGCCAGGGCGGAGCCCGCGAGGAAACGACGGCGGCTGGTCATGCGGGTGTTCCTTCCCATCTCGGCCCCGGCAGGGCACTTCGAAGATCGGCTCGAACGAGCCTGCCCATAATTTCCAAGTAAGTCAACCAAATTAATAGGGAATATGCGGAGACATTTCACCCGGCCGGGACGCGGAGGTTCAAAGGCGCGAGCTCAGCCTTGGGCGAGCCACAGGCTGATGAGGCCGCCCGCCGCCAGGGCGCCGAGGAGCCCGGACAGGGTGACCTGGCGGGGAGCCCGTCCACGCGCGAACCTTCGGACGGGTCCGCAGGAGGAACGCCCGGCGCCCGGCACGGTCGTCCGTCATCCGGGCAGGAACATCTCCGCCAGGCGGGGCAGGCGCTTGCGCATCTCGGCGTCGTCCTCGAAGTCGAACTCCTCGCCCATGTCGGAGTCGGTCTCCTCGAGGCCATGAGCGGTCTTGTACTCGTCGACGGCGTCGTAGAAGTCGCAGTCGTCCTTGCCGGTGACCCGTTCGTACGCCTCACATGCCGCTTCACCGACCGCCCCGTGGAACACCTCGACGTCGGCGTCCCCGGCCGCGGCCTGGGCCACCACCGGGTGGTCGGCCAGGGCGTCGGGTGACCGGGCCACGCGTTCATACCACTCGCGGCCGAGAGCGATGAGACCCGCACGGAAGTCGATGAAGGCATCGTCGGTGCAGCCCCCGAGAATCAGGGAGGCGGCGGCCACCATGTCCCACCGGCACACCACCCCGTCCACCTCGTCGAAGCGGGCCTGGAACGCCAGGATCTCCTCCTCGGAGCGTTCCGCCAGCCGATCCACCAGCGCCTCGTGGAACGGCCTGCCGTCCGCGCGCGCAGCCTCGACGATGCCCCAGAACTCGTCCACGTTCACGACCGTCACTCTGCCATCAACGCGGACAAACCTCGAGAACCACGCTTAACAGTCCCTTGCCGGAGTGCGCCGCCGGCCGGGAGTTCGTCGATCCTCCGGCAGGGAAATCCCAGCGTTCCGGGGTGTCAGCCGGGCAGGAACAGTTCCGCCAAACGGGGGAGACGCCTGCGCATCTCCGCGGCGTCGCCGAAGTCGAAGGCCTCGCCCATACCGCTCTCGCGCTCCTCGATACCGTGGGCGGCCCGGTACTCGTCGACGGCGTCGTAGAAGTCGCAGGTCTCCTTGCCGGTGACCCGTTCGTACGCCTTGGCCGCCGCGTAACCGGCCACCTCGTAGAACACGGGATAACCGCCGTCAGCCGCAGCCCGGATCACTGCCGGGTGCTCCACGAGGTCGTCGGGTGATCGGGCCACGCGCTCGAACCATTCGCGTCCCAGGGCGATGAGCCCCTCCCGGAAGTCCATGAAGGAGTCGTCCGAGCAGCCGCCGCCGATCAGGTAGGCGGCGGCCCACACATCCCATCGGTACACCGTCCCGCGCACCTTGTCGGAGCAGGTCTGGAACGCCAGGATCTCCTCCTCGGAGCGTTCCGCCAGCCGGTCCTCCAGCGCCTCGTGGAACGGCCTGCCGTCCGCCCGCGCCGCCTCCACGATGCCCCAGAACTCGTCCACGTTCACGGCGGTCACTCTGCCACCCATTCGGACGATCCTCCAGAACCGGGCTTGACCGGCCCTCGCCGGAGAACACCGCCGACCGAGAACGCGTTCGTCCGCCTCCGGCAGGAGGAGCCTTAGCGCTCTCTGGGCGGCACTTGGGCGGGACGGTTACGCCGGGCGCGGGAAACGCCCGCGCATCTCGGCGGCGTTGAAGGCGAACCCCTGGCTCATGTCATTCGGCCCATCCGGGTCAGCGGCTCCCGTTCCACAAGCCCTGACGCCCCGGCTCATGTCGTTCGGAGAGCCCCCGAGCCAAGGCCGAAACCGGCCCCCTCGCTCCTTCACACCGGGAGGGTGATCCGCAATCCCCTGTCGAGGAGCTTCACCAGACGGCCGGACAGGTGGGGAGCGTGTGCGTCCGCCCATCGGCCGGTGAGCGACAGGAAGCCGGTCAGGTCGTTCCGCACGGCGGTCAGGATGGCGGGCAGTTCCTCCAGCGGGAGCCGGATCGAGTCACCGCCGTCCACCCGCACCAGCGCGACGCCGTCCGCGAACTCGATCTCGGGTGTCGGGTCGTGCCCCAGCCAGGGCGTCTCGCCGTCCAGCAGTTCCGCCCAGTCGCGCCACGACTCCAGCCCGAAGCAGCAGCCGGGCTCCACGACGGCGCCGGTGGAGGTGTCGGTCAGGCGCAGGCCGCCGGGGACGGCCACCTCGTCCTGGTCCGTGAACGCCCGCAGCAGATCGAGGGCCGGGAGGTCGTCCCACACGCTGGAGTCGGCGATGACGGCGACGGCGGTGCCGACCTGGGCGTCCGTCATCCGTCCCGACAAGCGCAGGAGACCGCCCGGCGGGACGTCGACCGGCCAGCCGGTGAAGCCGTCGAACACGCAGGTCTCCACGACTGCCTCGGCTGTGATCAGGAGGCGATGTTGTCGGCGACCTGGCGGAGGGCGGACTCCAGGATCTCGGTGGACTGGGCGCCCGAGACGCCCCACTGCCCCTCGAAGAGGAAGAACGGGACGCCCCCGATGCCCAGCGCACGGGCCCTGGCCCCCTGTTCCTCGACCTCCGCGACGCCCTGGTCGGTCTCCAGCAGGTCGCGTACCGCCGCGGCGTCCAGGCCCGCCTCGGCGGCCAGTTCGGCCAGGGTGCCGGCGTCGGCGAGGTTGCGCCCCTCGGCGTGATGGGCGCGGAAGAACCGTTCGACCACCGCGTCCTGCACGCCCGCGGTCCCGGCCAGCCCGATGACGCGGTGGGCGTCGCGGGTGTTGATGCTCAGCGACTTCTCCGGGGCGAACGGCAGGCCCTCGGCGGCGGTCAGCGCGCGGAGCCGGTCGTGCGCGGCGGCGACCTGCTCGGGGCCGCCGAACTTCTCCGCCAGCACCTCGCCGGCGGGCCGTACGGTCGCGGGCGCGGCGGGGTCGAGCTGGAACGGCCGCCACGTCACCCGCACGTCGCCGCCGAAACGCGCCACCGCGGCACGGAACCGCGCCTGGCCCAGGTAGCACCAAGGGCAGACCACGTCGGAGTAGATCTCTACGTTCACGCCGGGGACAACCCGCGACCCCGTGGCCGCATTCCGCACCCCGATGGGATCCGGACCGATGCCCCTCCAACGCGCCCTCGTCTCCCTGCAGGGACTCGCGATCGGAGACGCGCTCGGCTCCCAGTTCTTCGTCCCGGCCAACCAAGGGCTCCTGGCCTCCCACGAGCCGCCGCCACCCACCTGACCGGCTTCGAGCAGGCCATCTGGGCCACCGCCCGGCCCGGCGGCGACGTCGACACCACCTGCGCCATCGTCGGCGGCATCGTCGCCGCCCGCCTGGACCTCGACGACCTCCCGGGAGCCTGGCTGGAGGCGACCGAGCCCCTGCCGCACTGGCTCGGCGTCCGTGTCAGGCCCGGCCCATCGCGCGGCGGACGCCCTCTATGGCCTTGGGCGGGAACGTCATGATCCCGGTGTCTCCTCCGCGGCGGCGGCGTAGCGGGCGGCGAGGACGCGCAGGTGGGCGCGCAGCTCCGGCGGGTCCAGGACGGTGAACGGGACGCCCAGGCTCCCCAGGAACGCCGCCTGGTTGTCCAGGGAGTCGGAGCCGGTCTCCAGGATGGTGTGCTCCCCGTCCGGTGTCAGCAGCCCGGCGGCGGGCGGCAGGCGGGCGGCCATGTCCTCGTACGGGACGTGCAGGCGGACGCGGGCGGGATGGCGCCAGGCCGTCGACGCGGTGCCGCGCAGGACGTGGGCGACGGGGTCGTCGGGGACGGGACGCGGGGTGAAGCGCGGGCCGTTGGGGGTGCGCAGGTCGATCCGGTCGGCCCGGAACGTGCGCCAGTCGTCGCGTGCGCCGTCCCACGCCAGCAGGTACCAGCGGTAGCCGGTGAAGACCAGGCGGTGCGGCTCGACCTCGCGCCGCCCGGTCGTTCCGTCGTGGGACCGGTAGTCGAAGCGCAGGCGCTCGCGGTCGCGGACGGCGGCGGCGATGCGGGTGAGGGTCTCCGCGTCCACGGTCGGGCCCCGCCCGGTGACCGCGACGGTGGCGGACCGCAGGGAGGCGACGCGGTGCCGCAGCCGCGAGGGGAGCATCTGCTGCAGCTTCGCCAGGGCGCGCAGCGCGGTCTCCTCGATGCCGCCGACGGTGCCGGCCATGGCGGCGTGCAGGCCGATGGCGACGGCGACGGCCTCCTCGTCGTCGAGGAGCAGCGGCGGCAGCACCCCGCCCGCGCCGAGCCGGTAGCCGCCTGCCGTTCCGGTGGTCGAGTCGATCCGATAGCCGATGATCCGCAGGCGTTCGATGTCGTTGCGAACGGTTCGCGTGGTCACACCGAGCCGTTCCGCCAGTTCGGCGCCCGACCAGATCGGACGGGACTGGAGCAGGGCGAGCAGGCGGAGCAGCCGCACCGAGGTCTCCGACATTTGCCCAGCTTCCCACTCGTTGAGGAACCGGACATTCCGGAACGGCTCCTAGCGTGCGGAGGAAGCGGACGACGGAAAGGGAGAACGACCATGCTGCGCGGACTGGCGAACGTGAGCTACTGGGCCGAGGACGTCGAGGCGGCGATGCGGTGGTACGCCGACGTCCTGGGGGTCGAGCCGTACTTCCGGCGCTCGGGGCCGGACGGACGGGCGGCCTACGCCGAGTTCCGGCTCGGGGACCACCAGGACGAGATGGGCATCGTCGACCGGCGCTACGCGCCCGGCGGAACGTCAGAGCCCGGAGGCGCCGTCGTCTACTGGCACGTGGACGACGTCCGGGGGGCCTACGAAAGGCTGCTGTCCAAGGGGGCCAAGGAGTACGAGCCGCCCACCGAGCGCGGCGACTCGGGTTTCGTGACCGCGTCGGTGGTCGACCCGTTCGGCAACGTCCTCGGCGTCATGTACAACCCGCACTACGTGGACGTCGTGGACCGGATCCCGCCCTTCGAACTGCCGCCCATCGAGCACGACGCGGACTGACCGGCACATGGGGGCCGCCCGGATATTCGGTTGGCCCCCGCGCGGGCACCGGCGATGCTGGGCCTCGTGCGCGATGAGTTCATCCGGAACGGGTTCGTCAAGATCGAGGGCGCGGTGCCCCGGGAACTGGTCGACGAGTGCCGGGCGATCCTGTGGCGGGACACCGGCTGCGACCCCGGCGACCCGGCGACCTGGACGCGGCCGGTGGTCCGGCTCGGGGACTACGCGCAGGAGCCGTTCCGCGGGGCCGCCAACACGCCGGTGCTGCACGAGGCGTTCGACCTGCTGGTGGGGCCGGGGCGCTGGCTGCCGCGCGGGAGCCTCGGCACGTTCCCGGTGCGCTTCCCCAGCCCGCAGGAGCCGGGCGACGACGGCTGGCACATCGAGGCGAGCTTCCCCGGCGATCCCGGCGACTACATGACGTGGCGGGTGAACGTGGCGTCGAAGGGGCGGGCGCTGCTGATGCTGTTCCTGTTCTCCGACGTGGGGGAGGACGACGCGCCCACCCGCATCCGGGTCGGCTCCCATCTGGACGTTCCGCCGCTGCTGGCACCGGCCGGCGAGGACGGCATGACCTTCCCGCAGATCTCCGGGCTCGCCGTCGCGGCCTCCGGGCACAGGCCGGTGACGTACGCGACGGGCCGGGCCGGTGACGTGTACCTGTGCCATCCGTTCCTGGTGCACGCCGCCCAGCCGCACCACGGGACCGAGCCGCGGTTCATGGCCCAGCCGCCGCTGCATCCCCGGGAGCCGTTCACGCTGGAACGGCCGGCCGCCTCGCCGGTGGAGGAGGCCATCCTGCTCGGGCTGGGGTAGCCCGGCGGGAGCAAGGCGTTCCATCTCCGGATCGTTCACCCCTGAGGGACCGACCGAAAACCGGCGCCTCAGGGGTCCCCACCTGCGCCAGGCCATAACGTGGGGTCGAGCGGTTCCCCCGGCGGGCGACGCAGGAGGAGACGGATGGGCCGTAAGCACATGCAGATCGGGGAGGTCGCCGAACGGACCGGTCTCAGCCTGCGCACCATCCGGCACTACGAGGAGGTGGGCCTGGCCCCGCCGACCGCCCGCTCGCAGGGCGGGTTCCGGCTCTACACCGAGGACGACGTGGCCCGGCTGCTGATGATCAGGCGGATGAAGCCGCTCGGGTTCTCCCTGGAGGAGATGCGCGACCTGCTCTCCGTCCTGGACGCGCTGGACTCCCCCCATCCGCCCGCCGACCGCCGCGCCGAACTCGACCGCAGGCTCGCCGAGTACCGGACGCGGGTCGACCGGCGCTGCGCCGAACTCCGCGACCTGCTGGCCGACGCCGAGCAGTTCGCCGCCGAACTGTCCGCCCGCCTCCACGACCGCCAGCCCCACTGACCGCGACCACCCGGACGGTCCGGCCGGGCTCGCCGAGCCCGTCGGGACTGATCCGCTTTTTGGGGGATGGATGCCGTTCTCGGGGGTGTCTCCATGGATGGTGGCGGTTAGGTCGTTGTTGCGGCGGGTTCGACCATGGGGGGACGCGCATGGCGGACATCGGCGTCGGGGACGTCACATCGGTACGGGTCCACCCGGCGATCGGCGTGGCCCGGGTCGGCAACTCCGGCGAGCACTTCGTCGGGCCGGAGATCCCGGGCAGACCGCCGGAGCCGCCGGGGGCGAGCCTGGAGGAGAAGTTCAAGGACGCCGAAGGGCGGGTCAAGCGGCAGGCCGCGCGGTTCCGCTGTTTCGGGTTCGACGACCGGGGCCGGTGGATCGAGCTGACCGGGCGGCCCGAGGTGTCCGTCGAGTGGACGGTCACGCTGGCCAACAAGAAGGCCGCCGCCCCCAGGTTCGCCGGAGAGGGGCGCCGCAACGAGGGCCAGGACGCCGGCGATCTGACCATCGCGCCGGGTCCCCGGCGGGTGTCGGGGCCCGGGAAGAGCGCGGCGTTCGACGACGGGCGGATCGCGTTCGTCAAGGACGGCCGGCGTCACGAGTTCACCGGCGTCCACCTGGGCGAGATCCGCACCGACGAGGCGGGGCGGCTGCTGGTGCTCGGCGGGCGCGGCGTCGCCGGCTGCCATCCGGCCGCGGTGAACGACCCGATGGACGCGTTCAACAACGATCACTGGTACGACGACGTCTCCGACGGGCCGGTCGAGGCGACGGTGACCATCACCCTGCCCGGGTCCGAGCCCCGCACGCTGCGGGCCGAACGCGCCTGGGTGATCGTCGCGCCGCCCAAGTTCGCCCCCGAGCTCGACAGCCCGACGACCCTGTGGGATCAGCTCCGGTACGCCCTCGGCCTGGCACAGGTCCCGGACCGGCCGTCGTACACCCACGACATCCGGCCGATCCTGCAGCGCGCCCGGACGGTCGGCGCGGTGCACCGGCGGGCCTCGGACGCCCACGAATGGGCCGACCCGATCGACGACCCGGTGGCGCGGCAGAACATCTTCGCCAAGCTCGGCGACCCGGAGGTGACCGGCGGCGGGGGCGGCGGCGCGCAGATGCCGAGGCTGCGGGGGCTGACCGCGTCCCATCCCAGCCTCACCCCCGTGCAGTACGCGATCATGAGGCGCTGGCGCGACGGCGACTACGAGCGGGACTGGCAGGGCCCGCCCGATCCGGGCTCGGCGATCACCCCGGACGGGCTGGACCGGGCGGCGCTGGAGGCGTGCGTGGGCGCGGCGCTGTTCCCCGGCATCGAGGCGGGCCGGTTCCTCCTGGAGAAGGACGACCGGGGAACGCCGAAGCACTGGAAGCAGCCCCTGGACCGGCTCCGGCTCGCCGACACGGTCGCCGCCGGGGACGTCACCGCCCGGATGGCGATCCCCTGGCATGCCGACTTCACCGCATGCGCCGGGAGCTGGTGGCCCGTGCCGCGTCCCAACCAGGTCGTTCCCCGGGGCCAGGCCCATCACCTGGAATGGGACAGGGCCCTGGGCGGCGTCCAGGGCATGATCGAACGCTGGCACATGCTCGGCTTCGTGGTCCGCGACGCCGACGGCCGCCATGTGGAGGTGGCGCGGAGCCTGTCCCTACCGGCCAAGCAGGAGCTGGTCCATCACGCGTTCGCCGTCACCGAGGCGGTGTCCGGGCCCGGGACGCTGTGGTCGAACCCGGGCGAGCTGGCCGCCGACGTGGCCGACGCCAACCTGGTGTCGTACGGGCAGGCGACCCTGGGCGCCGCCGGCGAGGTGCAGTCCTGGCCGCTGTGGCTGACCGAGGCCGACAACGCCCTGCGCGTCGAGATCCGCTGCGTCGATCCGGACGGGCTGGACGTCAGCCTGGAGACCCCGCTCGGCCCCCGCCTGCGCCCCGACCAGATCGGGGTGATCACCACCCGGGACGGGCAGCGCCTGGTGGCCCGGATCGGCCTGCCCATCGACGTGCGCGAGGGCCGGTACGCCCAGGCCGGGCTGTGGCGGCTGCACGTGCGGGGCGTCGAGGGGCGGCTGCCGGTGACGTACCAGATGGCGGCCACGGTGGAGTCGCTGATCGTGTTCCCCGCGCTGGCGATGGCGCCGCACGACGGCGAGGTCACCGCCACCGTCGACTTCACCGGCAGCCCCATCGGGAACGCGGAGGCGGGCCTGCTGCCGATGACCGAGACCGAGCAGCAGGACGAGCTGGCGCTCACCCCGGAACGCGCGGTGGCGGTGACGCACCTGGCCGGGCGGACGACGGTGGCCAAGCAGACGCAGTACCTGCGGTTCCAGGTGACCGGGACCTCGCCGCTGGGCCACCCGTTCACCCGGGAACGGCTGGTCCAGGTCAGCGAGCTGCGATGAGCACCGCCGGGAGCGACGTGGTCGTGGTCGGCGGCGGCCCGGCGGGCGCCGCGACGGCCCTGCGCCTGGCCGGTGCGGGCGCGACCGTCACCCTGGTGCACGACGGCCGCGAACGCTGGCGCCCCGGCGGCCAGGAACTGTCGGGCGCGGCACTGCCCCTGCTGCGGGAACTCGGTGTCGCCGACGAGGTGACCGCGTCGGCGCTGCCGGTGCACGAGGCGCGCAGCGCGTGGTCCGGCCCCGGCGTCGACCACCGCTCCGCGATCTTCAACCCGTACGGTCCGCCCCGGTCCCTGGACCGCGGCGTCCTCGACGCCCTGCTGCGGCACGCGGCCCGGCGCGCCGGCGTCAGGTCAGTCCGCGCCCACGCCCGGCTCCCCGCCTCCGAGGCGCTGCGGACCTCGGCGGGGCCGATGGTCGTCGACGCCACCGGTGCCGCTCGTGCCGTCGGCGCCCGCCGGCTTCCCTGGACGACGGTCGACCGGCTGTGCTGCGCCCTGTGGCGCGTTCCGGCGCGGGCGCAGCCGTTCTCCCTGGTGGAGGCCGCGCCGGAGGGTTGGTGGTACACCGCGCCACTGCCCGGACGCACCCACCTGACCGTCATGCGGGTCGGCGACCTACCTGCCCGGACCCCGGGCGTTCCGGGAGAGACGCCGCCCCCTCCGCCGCAAACCCGCCGACGCCTGACCGCGCCCCTGCCTTCCGCACCGGACGCCTACCGGGTCGCCGTCATCGGCGTGGCCGAACGCCCCTGGGCGCCGGGCCTGGTCGCGGTCGGGGACGCCGCCGTCTCCGTCGATCCGCTGTCCTCGTCGGGCCTGCTGAACGCCCTGCGGCTGGCCGTTCCCGCCGCCGATGCCGTGCTCGGTCTCCTCGACGGGGACGAAGCCCCCGCGCGGCACTACACCCGGCTCGTTCACGCCCTGTTCGAAGAGCACCTGGCCCGGCGCCTGCACTACCTGACGCTCCCCGCCGCCCACCGCCACCACGCCTTCTGGGCGGCCCGCACGGGTCAGCTCCACGAATCCGTCATCGAGGATGAGCGCGGCCTCCCCGCCACTGCCCCTTTCGGGCGTCCCGGACGGGTCAGCTCTGCGGAGCGGGCGGCAGGTCCACGTGCCTGACCGTGTAGCCGCCCTTGGTGACCGGCGCGAACGGCGCCGGGGCCATGCAGGTCCCGACCGTCGCCTCCGCCCACTGGCCGTCGGCGTTCTGGGTCAGGTTGCTCACGACCCATGACAGCCCGACCCGGTCCCGGTGCCCGGCGGCGTCCTGGACGCTGAACCCGAGCCGCTTGCCCATCCAGCCCTTGACGAGGTCGTCGGCCCGCACCACCTTCGCGGTCAGCGCGGCGTACCCGGGGCTGGTGGTCAGGCAGTCCACCTCCGCCTCGAACCGGACGGTGATGCCCTGGGCGGCGACGTAGTGCGACACCTTCACCGTCCCCACCGCGTCGGTCGGCAGCCCCTGCGGCGCCCCCGGCACCGGCCGCGTGTACGGGGTCGCCCGAGCGTCGAACGTGAAGCTGCGGACGTCCTCGTCCGACCAGAACGTCAGCCGGAACTCCCCCGACCCCGTCACGCTCGCCGCTCTCGCCTTCCCCTGCGGAGCCTCGGGCGCTTCGGGCGCCGCCATCGCGGGGGACACCGCCACGGGGGACGCCGCCACGGCGGCCACGAGGGTGAGGACGAGGAGGTTCTTCTTGAGACCGGCCATCGGCATGCTCCCTGTAGGCGTCTCCAGGCCCCTGCGGCCCGGACACCTCCGATGCTCCGGCCGGCGCGCCCCTCCGTTCCTCCCCCGCGAGGGCGGTGCGGCTCCCCCGTAGGTACGGGCTTTCCGCCGCCGTGTTGTCGGTGTCTCCTGAGATGATCGGGACATGGCCGATGAGGGGCTTTTCGAGCAGGTCGCCGAGGTCGTCCGCGGGTCGGTGCCCCGGGAGCTGGGCCGGGTCCGCATCTACGCGCACCGGGTCGGCGTCAAGGTGTGGTTCGGCGCGGAGCGGCCGTCCCGACGCGAGCACTACGAGGCACAGCTGATCAGCGCCGACATCCTCCACGAGGCCCGCGAGCACGCCCTGGAGATCGGCTTCCACACCGAGCACTCCAAGGAGGCCGCCAACGAGGCCGTCCTCGCAGCCCTGCTCGCGCACGAGAACCGGTGGCGCCCCGGTCTGGGCGACGAGCCGGTGGCGGGCCCGTTCCTGGGCCGCACCACCTGGCGCCGCATCTCGGAGACCTGGCTGGACCCCGACCTGACCGGCCCCGACGTCCCGTTCGAGATCGGCGTCCGCCTGGCCGAGTACATCACCGCCCTGGAACCCCACGTCCGCCCCCTGACCACCACACGACACGAGCCGTAACGCCCCGACGAACGGCCCAGCGGACTGGTGCCGGGGCCGCCCGGGGTGGTCACGGAGGGCGGGGGCGGCCGGTCGGTCGGCGACCGGCCGCGCTCGCGGTGTCAGCGGGGCTGGGCGGGGTTGGTGGGGTCGCCCTGGGACGGCGGGTTCATCGGGGGGCCGCTGGTCGCGGGGGTCACCCGGGAGCCGCCCTCGGCGGCGGGGGCGCGTTCGGGGGCGGGGGCGTCCGGGGAGCCGCCCGACGGGGTGGCGCCGGCGTCGAGCTGGTCCAGGCGGGCCCGCATCACCTCCAGGACGGGGGTGCGGTGGGCGTGCTCGTTCTCGTACGCCATCAGCCGTTCCAGGTCCGCGCGGTCCAGGGACCTGATGCGGTGCTGGAGCGACGAGACCGGCAGGTGGTCGTAGTCGGGCAGGGGCAGGTCGGCGCGGTCGGGTCCGCGCTGCTCGTGCGCCATGGTCCCTCCTTGGTCGTTGCGTCACCTGTTGGCCGGTCAGTGCTGATTCCCCCGCTGCCGCGTCGCACACCGGGCCGCGCGCGTGGATCGGCGCACGCGGTGCGGCAGGGGTAAGGGCGGGCGTGCGGGGTACGTGGGGGCGCATTGGACCGTTGACCGACGCCGCCGGAACGGCGCGGAAAGGTCCGCTGTCCGACGTCGAGAACTGCCGGAGTGGTGATGACGAAAGGGACCCAGACCGTGACGGACGCCGAGGAACTGCGCGACCGTTTCGTCCGGGAAGCGGTGCCCTATCTCGACGCGCTGTATCCCACGGCCCTGCAGATGACGCGCAACAGGGCGGACGCGGAGGATCTGATCCAGGAGACGTTCATGCGGGCCTTCGTGGGTTTCCACCGGTTCCGCGAAGGGACCAATCTGAAGGCCTGGCTGTACCGGATCCTGACCAACACGTTCATCAGCTCCTATCGCAGGGGCAGGCGCCGGCCGCAGTTCGCCAGGACCGAGGAGGTCGAGGACTGGCAGCTGGCGCGGGCCGCGGCGCACACCTCCGGGGGGCTGAAGTCGGCCGAGGTCGAGGCGCTGGAACGGCTGCCGGACTCGGCGGTGATCTCGGCGCTGCGGTCGCTTCCGGAGGAGTTCCGGATGGCGGTCTATCTCAACGACGTCGAGGGGTTCTCCTACAAGGAGATCGCCGAGATCATGGGCACCCCGATCGGCACGGTGATGTCCCGGCTGCACCGCGGACGGCGGCGGTTGCGCCAGATGCTGCAGGAGCGGGCGAGCGAGCCCGGGTACGCCGCCGCGCACTGAGGAGTTCAGCGCCTCGTCGCCGAGGCCGAACCGGCGGCGCATCCTCCGGAGAGGTGTCCCGGAGGACGGTTTTCCTTATCACCTGGAACGAAATAATCACCCGACTGGTGATTTCGCCGATGCGCCGGTAGGGGTCCCGAACGACGCTCCAAGGGTTCCTTCCGCCTGCGAGCGTTGGAGGCTCCATGCGCCGGACCCCCCGCCGTCCCGCCGCCCGGGCCGCCGTTCTGCCCCCACCGTTGCACGACCGCCTGGCGGCCGTCGCCGATTCCCGGGCGCCGCGGGGTCATCCGCCCGCCGTGCCGCATCGGGGAGCGCCCTTGGACACCTCGGCCCCTCCGCTCACCGGCGACGACACGCCGCTCCCGCCCCGCGTCGCCCGGTCGCTGCGGTCCTGTCTGGAGGAGGCGACCGACGAGATCGTGCAGGAGGTGCACCGGGCCGTTCCCGAGTACGCCCGTTCGGTCGACAGCCTGCACGACCGCACCATGCGCTGGATGATCCGGCAGACCCTGCGGCACTTCGCCGACACCGCCGGCCGGGCGGACCCCGCCTGGGACGGCCTGGCCGAGGTGTACGCGGCCGTCGGCGGGTTCGAGGCCCGCAACGACCGCGGCCTGCACGGGCTGCAGACCGCGGTGTGGGTCGCCGGGCAGGTGGTCGGCCGCCGCCTCATCCGGCACGCGCCGGGCGCGGGCTGGTCGCTGGACACGCTGGAGCAGGTCACCGAGGCGCTGTTCCGCTACCTGGAGAAGATCACCAGCGCCACCGCGCAGGGGTACGCCGCCGCGCAGGACGGGGTGCTGCGGGAACGCGAGCTGGCCCGGCGGCGGCTGCGGGACCTGCTGGTCGCCGATCCGCCCGGCAGCCGGGAGGCGATCGCGGGGCTGGCCGCCGAGGCCGGCTGGGAGGTACCGGAGACGATCACGGTGGCGGCGGTGCGGCCGCCCGCCGCGCGCACCCCGAGCCTGCCGCCGGACGTGCTGGCCGACTGGACCCGCCCGATCCCGTACGTCGTGCTGCCCGGGGACGGCGACCCGGATCCGGAGGTGGCCGCCGCGCTGCGCCGCTGCCGGGTGGCGATCGGCCCGACCGTGCCGCCGGCCCGCGGGGCGCTGTCGCTGCGCTGGGCGGCGCAGGCGCTGACGCTGATGGACCGCGGGGTGATCCGGGCGCGCCGCCCGGTCCGCTGCCTGGACCACCTGCCGACGCTGGCCACCGCGTTGTGCGCGGACCTGCTGGAGGCGGCGTTCGGCACCCGGCTGGAGCCGCTGACCCGGCTTCCGGAGCAGCGCCGCCGCCCGCTGATCGAGACCCTGCTGGCCTACATCCAGAACGGCGACAACGCGGTGGCGACGGCCGAACGCCTGCAGGTGCACGAGCAGACCATCCGCTATCGGGTCCGCCAGCTCGCCCAGTTGCTGGGCGACGCCCTCGCCGACGCCGACCGCCGCACCGAGATCGCCCTGCTGCTGCACGCCTGGCTGCACTTCCACGACCGGCCCCCGGGGGCCCCTGACGGGCACCTCGACCCCCGATGATAACTTGTCGTCACATATCAACTACGTTGAGTGACAATCGGAGGTCATGCCATGACAACGTTCCAGCGTGCCATCGTCCTGCTCGCCGGCCCGCTCGCCCTCACCTCGGCTCTCACCGCATCCGCGGCGACCGCGTCGGCCGCGTCGGAGAAGGACTTCGCGCCGGACCGCTTCTGCTACACGGCGATCCTGCCCTTCCCCGCCGCGGAGCCTCCCGAGACGAACTTCCTCTACTGCTACGACTTCGGCTCGTCCTGGGAGTAGACCGCGGCACGGTGCGTGTACCCCCCGCGCACCGCGGCGGCCCTTCGGACGCGCCGCCAGGCTCCGGCCGAGCACGCGGTACGGTGCGCGCCCCCGAACGCGCACCGTACCGTCCGCCCCCTCACTCGAAGTCGTCCGGGTTGAACTCCTCCGGCCGGTGCGCGGTGCCGCCCGTCATGCCGCTGTCCTGCGTCTGCTTCGGCTGCTCCGGGGTCTGCCCCGCCGGGCGACGGGAGGTCTCCCGCTCGGTCTCGGTCAGCGGGGCGCCGGCCGCCTCTTCGCTCGCACCGCGTTCCGGCCGATCCGGCCGGGACGGCTGGGATTGCGCGCTCATGGTCTCCTCCACCGCGTCCTGGGCAGGGTGGCCTACCCGGCCGGGAGGCGATAACCCCCAGGTGAGGCCATAAGTCGGCACTGCCCGGGTAAGGGCGGAGCATGGATGAGTCGTTCCGGCTCGGCACCGTCGCCGGCATCCGCGTCGGGATCAACGTCAGCGTGCTGGCGATCGTGGCGATCATCGTGGTGGGGCTGGCGTTCGGGCAGCTTCCGGCCGTGTTCCCGGACCGCGCCCCGCTGGCGTACGCGGTGGCGGCGCTGGTCGCGGCGGTGGCGTTCCTGGCCTCTCTGCTGGCGCACGAGCTGGCGCACGCGATCGCGGCCCGCCGGCACGGGATCGGGGTCGAGGGCATCACGTTGTGGCTGCTGGGCGGGGTCGCGCGGCTGCACGGCGACCCCCGCGGCCCCAAGGCCGACTTCTGGATCGCGGTCGTCGGGCCGCTGACCAGCCTGGCGCTGGGGGCGGTGTTCGGGGTGCTCGCCCAGGTGCTGTTCTGGGTCGGCGGGACCGGCCTGACCGTGGGCGTGCTGTCGTACCTGGCCGGGCTGAACGTGCTGCTGGCGGTGTTCAACCTGGTCCCGGCGGCGCCGCTGGACGGGGGCCGGGTGCTGCGCGCGGCGCTGTGGCGGTGGCGCGGCGACCGGACCTGGGCGGCGGTCCGGGCGGCCCGGGCCGGGCGGATCTTCGGCTTCCTGCTGATCGCGCTGGGCGTGATGTGGTTCGTCACCGGCCGGGGGCTGAACGGGCTGTGGCTGGCGCTGGTCGGGCTGTTCCTGGTGAACGCGGCCGCCGCCGAGGAGCAGCAGGCGCAGACGCAGGCGTGGCTGGGCGGCGTCCGGGTCCGCGACGTGATGTCGCCCGACCCGATGACCGCGCACCCGTCCGAGAGCGTCGCCGACTTCGTGCACCGGGTGGTCCTCACCCACCGGTTCTCCACGTACCCGCTGCTGGACGAGCTGGGAAGGCTCACCGGGCTGGTCACGCTCAACCGGATCCGCGCGGTGCCGCCCGCGGAACGGCCCGCCACCACCCTCGGCCGGATCGCCTGTGATCCGGACGAGATCCCCCGGGCGCGCCCCGACCAGCCGCTCACCGACCTGATGCCCCGCCTGGCGGGCTGCACCGACGGGCGGGCCGTGGTGGTGGACGCCGAGGACCGGGTCGTCGGGCTGGTCACCCCCAGCGACATCAGCCGCGCCCTGCAACTCGGCGAACTGGCCGCCGCGGACCCCTATGCCCGGCACCACGGCGCCGATATGGTCACTCTCCCGCCCCGCCGCTGACCGCCGGCACCGGCGCACGGCCCGTTCGGCGGAACGCACGCGCGTACGGGGTGGCCGATTCCGGTGGGCGTGGGGCGGGGATGGTTACGACCACCGCCACGACCCGGAGGGAGGTCGCCGATGACGCTCGACGCCGCGACGCTGCCGATGACCGGCTGGACGGCCCGGCTGCACGGCGACAACGGGCATCCGGCCCGGCTGGTGCTGGATCCCGGCGGCGGCTCCCCCATCACCTACAGCCTGCTGCCGCAGACCGCCTCGGGCCAGCTCGTGCTCGGCGCCCACCTCACCAGGCCCAGGTCCGGGCCCGCCTCCGGGATGGTCACGCTGGCCTACGGGGTCGCGCCGAAGGCCCCGCTGACCGTCACGTTCGTCCGTTACCGCTCCTGGCGTCCCGCCGGCCGCCAGCAGACCCGGCCGCTCATCCTCGGCGACCGCGTCTGGCTGGCCGAATGCGGCGGCGTCTTCGACGAGGTCCAGGTCACCGCCGGCGGCCACACCACCACCCGCCTGCTGTGACCGCCGCCCCCGCCGGGGTGGCCGAATCTGCGAGATCCGTGTCATTGCGCCGTCCCGGGCGCGGCGACCAGCATCGACGGCATGCAGCGCCGGGTCGTGGTCACCGTCTTCGAGGGCTTCCAGCTGCTGGACCTGTCGGGTCCGGCGGACGTGTTCGCCACCGCCGACCTGCTGCTGCGCGGCGGCGGCTACCGGGTGGACGTGGCCGCCGTACGCCCCGGAACGATCACCGCGCACGGCGGCGTCCCGGTCGTGGCCGCCACCGCCCTGGACGAGGTCGCCGGGCCGGTCGACACGCTGCTGGTCGTCGGCGGGCTCGCGGCGTCCGCCCGGCCCGCCGACCGGGACCTGGTGGACGGGATCCGGCGGCTGGCCGGACGGGCCCGGCGGGTCGCCTCGGTCTGCACCGGGGCGTTCCTGCTCGCCGAGGCCGGGCTGCTGGACGGACGGCGCGCCACCACCCACTGGGTCGCGGCCCGCGCGCTGGCCGCCCGGTATCCGGCGGTGCGGGTCGACGCCGACCCGATCTACATCGAGGAACGCGGGGTGTGGACCTCGGCCGGGGTGACGGCCGGGGTGGATCTGGCGCTGGCGCTGGTGGCCGCCGACCACGGCCCCGCACTGGCCCGGGACGTCGCCTGCGGCCTGGTGGTCTACCTGCACCGGCCCGGCGGGCAGAGCCAGTTCAGCACCGCGATGCGGGCGGCGGCCCCGCGCGCCGAGCCGTTCCGGGAACTGCAGGCGTTCATCGACGGCAATCCCGCCGCCGACCTCAGCGTCCCGGCGCTGGCCCGGCGCGCCGGGATGAGCGAACGGCACTTCTCCCGCGTCTTCGCCCGGCAGACCGGCATACCCCCCGGCCGGTACGTGGAGCGCAGCCGCGCCGACGCCGCGCGGCGGCTGCTGGAGACCACCGACCACCCGATCGACCGGGTGGCCAGGGAGTGCGGGCTGGGCTCGCCCGACACCCTCTACCGGATCTTCCGCCGGTACTGGCGGATCTCACCCGGCGACTACCGTCGCCGATTCCACACCAAGGAGAGCTGACATGCTCGTCGCCATCCCCCTCTACCCCGGGTTCACCGCGCTGGACGCGGTGGGGCCGTACACGGTGCTGGCCTTCGCCCCGGGCTTCACCGTCACGTTCGTCGCCCCCGAGCCCGGCCCGTTCACGGACTGCCGCCGCTCCCTGACCCTCACCGCGACCGCCGGCCTCGCCGACCTGCCGCGCCCGGACGTGATCGTGGTCCCCGGCGGCCCCGGGACACTGGAGGCCATGCAGGACCGGGCCCTCCTGGACTGGATCGCCCGGGCCCACGAGCACACCCGCTGGACGACCTCGGTGTGCAGCGGCTCGTACATCCTGGGGGCGGCGGGCCTGCTCGAGGGTAGGCGCGCCACCACCCACTGGGGCTGGCTCGACGGGCTGCGCGGGGTGGGCGCCGAGCCGGTGGGCGAACGCATCGTGACCGACGGCCGCATCATCACCGCCGCCGGGGTCTCGGCCGGCATCGACATGGCCCTCGCCCTGCTGGCGGCGGCCACCGACGACACGACCGCCCAGACCGTCCAGCTGGCGATCGAGTACGACCCCGCGCCCCCGTTCGACGCCGGCTCGATCGGCAAGGCCCCCGCCCTGGCCGAAGCCGCGATGGCCCTGACCGGCTGACGCCCCTCAGCGGGCGGGCGCCCGGCCGGCGGCGGCGACCGCGACCAGGATCACCGCGATGAGCTCGATGGCGATCGGGGTGAACGCCGCCGGCAGCACCAGCGCCGCACCAGCGCCGCGCCCAGCAGGTGGGCGGCGGTGACGGCGGGGCCGGGCCGGTGCGGCCTGACGTGCGCGAACCAGGTGCCGAGCAGGAAGACCGCCACCGGGATCGCCAGCGCGGCGCCGGCCGCGGCGCCGCCGAGGGCGCCGTGGCCGGTCTCGGTCTTGTAGGCGACCATCACCGAGATCCCGGCGCCGACCGCCGCCGCGGCCGCGAAGATCGCGTAGTGCGTGTAGCTCCAGCGGAACGCGTGGCCGCGCTCGCGCAGCAGCCGGTGGGCGGGCCAGGAGGTGTAGATCCACCACATGGCGCAGACGATGACGAAGCCGCCGGCCGAGACCAGGATCAGCAGGCCCGCCGGCGCATGGCCCGCCATGGCGGTCCGCACCGCCGCGGTCGAGGCCAGCACCACCTCGCCCAGCACGATCATCGTGAAGAGGATGTAGCGCTCGGCGATGTGGTGCGCGTGCCAGGGGGTGTTCCGGTGCCGCTCGGCCCACCACGGGACGGCCATCTCCACCAGCGCCAGCACCACGAACGCCACCCCGCCCCACACCCCGGGCACCGCCAGCCGGGCGATCCACAGCACCTGCACCCCGGTGACCCCGGCGGCGAAGCGCAGCGCCGCGGGCCGCATGTACGGATTGGCCAGCGCGACCCGCAGCCACTGGCTCACCAGCGCCATCCGCATGATCACGTAGCCGATGACGGCGATGGCGGAGTGCCCCTCGGACACCTGGCCGATCCCGGCGGCGAGCACCAGCGCCCCGAACATCTGCACGAACGTGGCGATGCGGTACGCGGTGTCGTCGATGTCGAACGCGGAGGCGAACCACGTCCAGTTCACCCACGCCCACCAGATGGCGAAGAACGCCGCCGCGTAGCCCAGCACGCCCTCGCCCGCATGGCCCTCGGCCACCGCGTGGCTCAGGTCGTGGGCGGCCTGCGCCACGGCCACCACGAACACCAGGTCGAAGAACAGTTCCAGCGGTGTGGCGACGCGGTACGGCTGTTCCGGGTCGCGCGGCGGCATGGCGAGCCGATGACGAAGACGTCCCAGGGTCCCGGTCATCCTGCGAGGTTATGGCACCTCACACCGCAATGAACCGTCAGATCGACTTCAGCATGCCGCCGTCGACCACCACATCGGCGCCCATCGTTCCGGCGGAGCGGGGGGAGGCCAGCAGGACGACGGCGTCGGCGACCTCCTGGGGGTCGACTAGGCGGCCGATGGTCAGGCCCATCATCTGGGGGACCGCGGAATCCATGACGGTGTCGCGGTCGGTGCCGGCGCGTTCGGCGATGATGTCGGCCACGCCGCCCGGGTCGGTCCACCACGGGGTGCGGACCGGGCCGGGGGAGACGGTGTTGACGCGGACCCCCTGCGGGCCGAACTCCTCCGCCAGGACCTTGGTCAGGTTGGTGAGCCCGGCCTTGGCCGCGCAGTAGTCCACGTTGATCGGCGAGGGCTGCCGGGCGTTGGTGGAGGAGACGTTGACGATGGCGCCGCGCCGTTCCAGCAGGTGCGGGAGGGCGGCGCGGACCATCCGGACGACCGCGAACAGGTTCAGCTCGAACACCGCGTACCAGTCCTGCTCGCCGGCGTCCAGGAACGAGGTGCGCGGCAGCGTCACGCCCGGCGGGGGTCCTCCGGCGTTGTTGACCAGGACGTCCAGGCCGCCGAACGCCTCGGCCGCACGCGCGACGATCTGCGCGGGCGCGTCGGGGTGCATCAGGTCGGCCGGTACGTGGAGCAGATCCGGGCCGGCGAGGGCGTCGAGTTCGGGGGTGCTCTTGCGGGAGACGGCCGCCACCTTCGCGCCCTCGTCCAGCAGGGTGCGGACGACCGCGAGGCCGATGCCCTTGGAGGCGCCGGTGACGACGGCGACCTTGCCGGAAAGCCGCATGTCCATGAACGTTTCCCTTCTTTTCGGCAGGCCCCGTGCGAGGCGTGCGAAACGAAGCTACGGCGCGGCGGGGCGGCGATTCCGGCGTCGGCCGGACGGGCATTTCAGGCGGAAATCGGACCGCTGAACTCCTGCGCGTTCCGGGCCGCGCAGGCGTGCGCGGCCGGTGCGGCACGCGCCGACCGGCGTCCGCGGCGCGGAATGGCGGGGGACCGGGCACGGTTGGCGTCCGATGACACCGAACGATCGGCCGCTGGAGGTCAGGCGATGGAACTGGGACGTGTCGGCATCTGGAACGTCGGACTGCGGTCGGAGGACCCCGCGGCCCGGGGGGAGATCCTCGAGGCCGCCGCCGAACTGGAGGAACTCGGTTACGGCGCGATCTGGCTGGGGGCCAGTCCCGGAGTCGGGCACGCCCGGCCGCTGATCGAGGCGACCTCCCGGATCGTGGTGGCCACCGGGATCCTCAGCATCTGGGACCACCCGGCGGCCGAGGTCGCCGCCGAGCACCTCGCGCTGACCAAGGACCACCCCGGCCGGTTCCTCCTGGGCCTCGGCGTGAGTCACGGGGCGCTGGTGGGCGAACGCTACCGCCGCCCGTACACGGCGATGACGGAGTATCTGGACGCGCTCGACGAAGGCGGAGTGCCGAAGGAGGAACGGGTCCTCGCGGCGCTCGGGCCGAAGATGCTCGCCGCGTCCCGGGACCGGGCGGCGGGCGCGCACCCGTACTTCATCACCGTCGAGCACACCCGCCGGGCCCGGGAGATCCTCGGTGACGGCCCGCTGCTGGCCCCGGAGGTCAAGGTCGTGCTGGACGAGGACCGGGAGAACGCCCGCCGGATCGCCCGCGAGCACTACGGCGGCTACGCCCGGCTCCCCAACTACAGCAACAACCTCGAGCGGCTCGGCTTCACCGACGAGGACCTGCGGGACGGCGGCAGCGACCGGCTGATCGACGCCTGCTTCGCGATCGGCGGCCTCGAGGCGGTCCGGGCCAGGATCGCCGAGCACCACGCGGCGGGCGCCGACCACGTGGTGCTCCAGGTGGTCACCGAGAACCCGGCGGCCCTGACCCGCCGGGAGTGGCGCGAGATCGCCCAGGTGATCGACTGACATCCCGGAACGGGCGCCGTGCGGCGCCGCCCGCCCTTACCCTGAGCAAGAAACCGTGTCATCGCACGATGTCACAATAGGGAACGTAAGATCCTGCAGGACGGGGAGAGGCGGGTGGCGCGGCATGGCCGAGTACCGGATCGACGAGCTGGCGCACAAGGCCGGCACCACCGTCCGCAACATCCGCGCCTACCAGGACCGCGGCCTGCTCCCCCCGCCCCGGCTGGAGGGCCGGGTCGGCTACTACGACGACAACCATCTGGCCCGGCTGCGGCTGATCGGCCAGCTGCTGGCCCGCGGCTACACGTTCGCGATCATCAAGGAGCTGCTGGTCGCCTGGGAGCACGGCAAGGACGTCAGCGAGGTGCTCGGGCTGGAGAAGGTGCTCACCGACCCCTGGTCGGACGAGCTGCCCGGGCAGGTCACCGTCGAGGAACTGGTCAAGACGTTCGGCGCCGGGCTGGACGACGAGCAGGTGGCGCGGTTCCTGGACCGGGCGGTGGCGCTGGGCCTGATCGAGCCGGAGGGCGACCACTACCGGGTGCCCAGCCCCCGGCTGCTGCACGTCGGCGCCGAACTGGTGGCGGCCGGGATCCCGCTGGACGCGGTGCTGGACATCGCCGAGCAGATCCGGGCCGACTGTGACGTGATCGCCGGCCGGTTCGTGAACCTGGTGAACGAGCACGTGTTCGACCGGATGCCCGCCGCCGCGCCCGGCGCCGAGGAGATCCCCCAGCTCGCCGCGATCGTCCGGCGGATGCGCCCGCTGGTGAAGATGGTGGTCGACCCGTTCATCGCGCGGGCCATGGAGGCCCGGGCGCAGGAGGCGCTGGGCGCCCGGCTGGAGCTGATCCGCGACCACCTGCAGCAGGCCGGCCGCTGATCACATGATCACAGCAGGGACAGCGGCCACTGCACCCGGATCTGCCGCACGTTCCCCTGCTGGTCGGTCACGTCGACCACGGCCTCGCCCGGCATCCGCAGCAGCTCCGGCCCCTTGAACCGCACGACCAGCTCGGCGGTGGCGCCGGCGGCCAGCACGCCCTCGGAGACCGACAGCTCCAGCCGGTCGGTGGAGGGCTCCGCCGTCCAGGCGACCGGCCCGTCCTCGGCGCGCAGCGTGATGACCGCGCCGTCCCGGTCGACCGTCACCTCGTTCGGCCCGACCGCCAGCTCGCCCGGCCCCGGGGGCGGCGTCCTCGGCTCGCCCGGCCTGGACGGGTCCGGGTCGGCCGGCCGGTCCTGGCCGGTGTGCCGGCCGGTCTCCGGGGCGATCGGCGGCCCGCCCGGCCCGCCCGATCCGCCGGGTCCCGGCGCGGCCTGCGGGGGATCACCGCCGTTCCGGCGGTCCTTGGCCTCCTCCCGGGTGTCGCCGATGGACGGCTGCGGCTTGGGCTCGAACGGGAACCGGATCTCGGAGTTCACCGGGTTCATCAGCATGATCGCGACCAGCGCGGTGAGCAGCGCGCCCGCCGAGCCGCCGCCGACGAACAGCCAGCGCCGGGTGTAGCCGGAGGGCATGTCGGGCTGGCGGGGCATCCCCTCGGGGGTCAGCGCGCCGCCGCGCGCCGCGATGTCGGCCCGGTGCCCGGCCAGCTCCGGGTCGGTGGCGGTGTGCAGCACCCGGTGCCGCAGCGCGGCGGGCAGCACCGGCGCCGGGGCCAGCACCAGCAGCACGGCCGCCGACGCCCGGTCGCGGCGCTCGCACTCGGCGCACTCGGCCAGGTGCCGGGCCAGCTCCGGGTCGGCCGGCGGGACGGCGCCGCGACGCCGGCGGCGGCCGGTCCGGTGCGCGGGGCGGTCGCCGGCCGGACGCCGGGTGCCGCCCGGCCGCCGGCCGCCGCGCGGACCCGGGTCGCGGGACGGCCGGCCGGAGTCGCCGCCGGCCGGGGGACGGCGGGTCACGCCGGCCCGGGGATCCTCGATCCTGCGCCCGCCCGGCACCGGGGCGACCCGGACGTCCGCCGGCGACGAGGCGGCCGCCTCCCGGCGCTCCGGGGCGGTCTCGGCGAACTCGGCGAACTCGGCGGTGCGGTCGGCCAGCTCGCCCGGCGCCTCGGCGGCGTCCACCGCGGGCACCGGCGCCGTGCCGGCCCGGCAGCGCCGCGACATCGCGCGCAGCTCCCGCAGGACCGCCGCCTCGGCGCGTTCCCGGGCCCGCGCCACCTGGGCGGCCGAACGCCGGGCCGGCCGGCCGAGCACGACGGCGACCTCGGCGGCGGCCATCCCGTGCCGCAGCGTCAGCAGCAGCATCTCCTGGTCGGCGAAGTCCAGCCGGCCCAGCGCCGCGTCGACCAGCTCGCGGACCTCGCCGGCGGTCACCCCGGCGTCGGCGGCGGCCACCTCGTGCAGCCAGGCCGACCCGCTGGCCCAGTTCCACGACAGGCCCCGGCTGCGGCCCCGCTGCAGGCAGCGCCGCCGGGCCGCGCCGTACAGCCAGACCCGCAGCAGGGAACGGTCCCGCATGCGCGCCGCCCGCCGGTGGGCGTCGATGAACGTGTCGTGCACGATGTCGCCCGCCGCCCGGGGGTCGGCGACCATGGACAGGCAGTAGTCGTACAGCGCCTCGGCGTAGGTGTCGTAGAGCACGCCAAGCGCCGTGCCGCCGCCCGACTGCAGCCCCTGGACGAGTCGACGATCGACGTCCGGCCGGGAAGTTGACCACCTTGGCATGCGCTCGCTCACTCCCCCCTCGGCAGTGAGGGGGCCTCCCTTCCGGGGGCCGCGACAACACTACGGAACCCCTTGCTTACACCAATTCCGACACAGGCACCACAAGATCACAGATATGGGTCCGGCTCAGCCAGCCGCAGCGGAGCGCCAGCGGAGCGAGATGGGCCGAGCCGGGATTCGGGGGCCTGGGAGTCGCCTCCGGACGGGACGTTCAGTCGACGCGCAGGACCTCCAGCTCGCCGTCGGCGTACTGCTGCCGGATGGTCTTCTTGGAGAACTTGCCGACGCTGGTGCGCGGGACCTGGTCGACGAACGCCCAGCGCTCCGGGAGCTGCCACTTGGCGACCTGCCCGGCCAGGAACTCCTTCAGGTCGGCGGCGGTCACGGCGGCGCCCTCGCGGAGCACCACGGTGGCCAGCGGACGCTCCTGCCAGCGCTCGTCGGGCACCCCGACCACGGCCGCCTCGATCACGTCGGGATGGGCCATCAGCCGGTTCTCCAGTTCCACCGAGGAGATCCACTCGCCGCCGGACTTGATGACGTCCTTGGCCCGGTCGGTGAGCACCATGTAGCCCTCGGGTGAGATGGTTCCCACGTCCCCGGTGCGCAGCCAGCCGTCGTGGAACCGGCCCGGATCCTCGTCCCGGTAGTACGCCCCGGTGATCCACGGGCCGCGCACCTGGATCTCGCCGACCGCCTGTCCGTCCTTGGGCAGCACCACGTCGCCCTCGCCGACCACGCGGGCCTCCACCCCGGCCAGCGCGCGGCCCTGCGTCACCCGGTACGGCCACTGCTCCTCGCCGTCCGCGCCGAGCGGCGGGTGCGCGATCGTGGCCAGCGGCGAGGTCTCGGTCATGCCCCACGCCTGGATGATCCGCACGCCCCGTTCCTGGTACGCCCGCATCAGGGCCTCCGGCACCGCCGAGCCGCCGCAGGTGATCAGCCGCAGCGAGGACAGGTCGGTGCCGTGCTCGGTGACGTACCGCAGCACGTCGTTCCAGATGGTGGGGACGGCCGCGGACATGGTGGGGCGCTCGGTCTCGATCATCCGGCACAGCGGCTCGGCCTGCAGGAACCGGTCCGGCATCAGGATCGAGGCGCCCGCCATCATCGCCGCGTACGGGATGCCCCAGGCGTTGGCGTGGAACATCGGCACGACCGGCAGCACCTTGTCGGCGAAGCTCAGGCCTTTGGCGTTGGCCGTGCACACCGACATGGAGTGCAGCCACGAGGAACGGTGGGAGTAGACGACGCCCTTGGGGTTGCCGGTGGTGCCGCTGGTGTAGCACATGGCGGCGGCGGACCGTTCGTCCACCTCCGGCCAGTCGAAGTCGCGGTACGAGGCGACGCGGTCCTGGGCGGCCAGCAGTTCCTCGTAGTCGTGGACCTGCTTGCCGGCCTCGCGCAGGGGGGCGGTGTCGCCCTCGCCGGACACGATGACGTGCCTGACGGTCTTCATCTCGCCGAGCACGCCGGCCAGCAGCGGGATGAGGGAGCCGTCCACGATGACGACCTCGTCCTCGGCGTGGTCGGCGATGTAGACCAGTTGCTCGGGGAAGAGCCGGATGTTCAGGGTGTGCAGCACCGCGCCCATCGCCGGGACCGCCAGGTAGGCCTCCATGTGCTCGGCGTTGTTCCACATGAACGTGGCCACCCGCTGGTCCCCGTCGATTCCGAGGCCGCGCAGCGCCGCCGCCAGCCGCGCCGCCCGCGTCCCCACCTCGGCGTAGGACCGGCGGCGGACGCCCTCGCCGGTGTACGTGGCGACCTCGGCGGTGCCGAACACCTCGACACCGTGGCGCAGGATCGAGGCGATGGTCAGCGGGAAATCCTGCATCGTGCTCAACACGGCGCGACCTCCAGGTCAGAGCGGATCTTCCGCTCGGATTGTCGAACGCCGCAACGCGAATGTCAGTAGGCCGCCGGAACACACTTGACGCCGTGGAGGCGTCCCCCGGCTGGTCGCCGCGCACAGTCCCGGCCGTGCGCGGCGGTGCGGCGTCACCACCGGACGGCGGGTCGCCGCCCGGTCCTCGGTTCCCGCGTTCCGGCCCCGGGGACCCGCCCCACGCGGGTCAGGAGTCGGTGTCGATGGCGTGGACCTCGGCGAAGTCGTGCTCCAGGGCGGTGTCGTCGCGGAGTTTGGCGACCGCGCGGGAGACGGTGCTCTTGACCGTTCCGATGCTCACCCCGAGCACCTCGGCGATCTCCGCCTCCGGCATGTCCTCGTAGTAGCGCAGCATCACCGCGACCCGCTGGCGCCTGGGCAGCCGGTCCAGGGCGCGGCCGAGCGCGTCGTGCATCTCGCTGCGCCGGGTGTGGTCGTCGACCGGCCGGTCCGGCAGCACGTCGGTGGGGTAGACCTCCAGCTTGCGCCGCCGCCACCAGGAGATCTGCGTGTTGACCATGGCGCGGCGCACGTAGCCGTCCACCGAGCCCCGGTCGTTGATGCGCTCCCAGGCCAGGTAGGTCTTGACCAGCGCGGCCTGGAGCAGGTCCTCGGCCTCGCCCCGGTCGCCGGTGAGCTGCATGGCCGCCCGCAGCAGCGCGGGCCCGCGGGCCGCGACGTAGCGGTGGAACTCCTCGTCGTGCGCCCTGTTCACTGATCACCGACCCCAGGGGATTGCGCGTGCCCGTTCCCCGGGACCCGCGCCGGTCGTGCCCGGTGCTCGTCGGGACCGTCCAGGTGGGCCGGGGCACGGGTGTGCCGTCTCGTCCGACCCTGACACGAAGATCGTAATTATGGACCAACAAAAACGGCATATTCGGGTCAACCCGGAGGGGGATCCTCCACCCCGGTACTGTGAACTTCATCCCGGTGACCCACCCAGTCCGACATATCGGTCGACAGCCGGGCCGGTACGGGTGACTCTTAACCGACCTTCTTACTTGTGATGCCGCTACACACCACTCTGGGAGCGCCGATGCCCCACCGTGACGCGACACGGCGGCGCCGGCGCGCCGGCCAGGCCCTGGGCCTCACCCCGGGCCGCACCGCGCCCGCCGGTTCCGTTCCCGCCGAGCCCACCGCGGTGCGCGGGACGATCGTGGACGCCAGCCCGCACGTCCTCGTCCTGGACACCGGCGGCGAGCCGATCCGGCTGCCGCTGACCCCCACCACGTCCATCTGGTACGGCGGCCGCTCCGGGCTGCACGCGCTCGTCCCCGGCCGGGAGGCGATCGTCCGGCCGAGCGCCGACGGGCCCGGCGTCGAGCGCGTGTGGGTGGACATCACCCGGGTCACCGGCACGATCCTGGACCGTTCGCAACGGGCCGTCGAGGTCGACCAGGGGCCGCACCGGGGCTCCGCCGAGGTGGCCATCCCCGACCGGGTGCTGCACCGGATCCTGGTGCGCCATCCCCGGCTGGAGCCCGGGGAGCTGATGGACGTGATCTGCGTCCGGTCCCCGGACGGGCCGCGCGCCGTGCGCCCCGGAACCTCGCAGCCCGCCCAGCGGATCACTCCGGCCGCCGTGGACGCCCCCTCGCCGACGACCGTGCAGGGGACCGCCACGTGGTTCCGTTCCGACCCCGACGCGGGCGCGGCGCGCGGCGCCGCGTACCCGGCGGTCGATCCGGAGGGGCACGCCGGGGGCTGCGCGGACGCCCCGCCCGGTTGCGCTCCGCTGCCGTACCTGTCGCAGGGCAGCGAGCTGATCGTGCACAACGAGTGCACCGGCCGCTCCACCGCCGTGCCGGTCGTGGAATGCGGCTGCGTCGCCGCCCGCTACTGCGACCGCTGCGTGGAGTGCGGCACCTCGCCGCGCGGACGGGTCGTGGAGCTGACCCCCGAGGCGTTCGTCGACCTGGGCGGCGACCTGGACGCCGGATGCTTCAACGCCCGGCTGGACCTGACCGCCACCGCCGTGCGCTCCCGGCCCGAGGGGACGTGACGATGGACCTCCTCCACGACGCCCAGGTCCTGCTGCTGGCCACCGTGCTGGCGCTCTCCGGGGCGGCCAAGCTGCTGTCCCGTTCGGCGAAGGCTCCGGAACGCCCCGCCGAGATCCACGGCGTCCCGGTCCCCGCCGCCGAGCCGCACTGGGCCGTCGCCCTCCGCCACAGCCGCCCGGCCACCGTGGCCCTGGCCCTGACCGAATGCCTGCTGGCGGCGGCGCTCGTGGTCACCCCGCACCCCGCCGTGCGGATCGCCGCCGCCCTGCTGATGGTGGCCGCCACCTGGATCGTCGCCGAACTCCGCGAACGCACCCCCGACGCCGGCTGCGGCTGCTTCGGCGACCTCAGCACCGAACCCGTCGGCCGCCGCTCCGTCGTCCGCGCCGCCCTGCTGGCCGTGGCCGCCCTGGGCACGCTGGGCGGCGCCCGCACCGCCCTGGAGATCGCCGCCGGCGGCCCCTGGCAGACCTGGCTGGTGTTCACGGCCGAACTGGCCCTGGTCGCCGCCGTCTCCCCCGAACCCGCCGAACTCCTCCGCCGTCGCCGCCGTCCCCCGGTCCCCTGCGACCGCCGCCCGAGCCCGCTGCCGGAGACCCTCTCCCGCCTCCGCCGCAGCCCCCAGTGGCGGCACCACCGTCCCGCCCTCACCGCCCAGGAGCCCGTCGACGTCTGGCGCGAGGGCTGCTGGCGTTTCCTCGCCTACCCCACCCGCGACGCCGAGGTCGTCTTCGCCGTCTCCACCGCGGCCCACGACCGCACCGTCCACGCCACCGTCCTGCCTCCCGAAGACCCCCCGGCCCCGGCGTCCCAGAGCCCGGCGCAGGACGCCGCACCCCTGCGTTCCGACGAGACTTCGTCGCATCCGACCGCCTCGGACACTCCGGCGTCGACCGCCGACACCACCACCCCGGCGAACGAACTCCTCACCCCCCGCTGACACGCGTCCCGCCCGCGTTCCTGGCGTTCAGGAGGACCCGGTGCAGGCGGATAGGGGAATCTAGGGTTTTCTAGGGGCAGGGTTAGATCGTTCTAGATTTCGCGATGGGCGCGCCGGGCGAGGACTCTCTAGCGGTGTCTAGGCATTGCCGTAGACACCGGTAGAGACGGCTGCGAGCGTGCCGGGTCAGGCGGGCTGGGCTCGCAGGAACTGGCCGAAGTGGGGGACGGTGAAGGCGACCATGCCTCGTTCGGCGCTGTAGATGAGGCCCTTCTTGATGAGGCCGTCGCGGGCCGGGGAGAGGCTGGAGGGCTTGCGGCCCAGCTCCTCGGCCACGGCGGCGGTGGGGACCGGGTCGTCGCCGAGCATGGCCATGGCGCGCATGTAGTCGCGCTCGGCGGGGGTGGCCCGCTCGTAGCGGCTGCCGAAGAAGCCCACGGCCAGCTCGCTCTCGGCCTCGGGGGCGGCGACCCTGACGTCCTCGGCGTTGATCGGGCTGGCGGGGGCGACGTCCCAGGCGACCTTGGCGTACGCCTGGACGAAGTAGGGGTAGCCGTCGGCGGCCTCGTACAGGGCGTCGAGGGCCTCGGGGGTGAACGTCACGCCCTCGCGTTCGGCGGGGGCCAGCAGGGCCTGGTCGGCGGACTCGCGGTCCAGGCGGTCGATGCGGGCGTAGCGGAACAGGCGTTCGGAGTAGGACTTGCTGGCCGACAGGACGGCGGGCAGGTGCGGCAGGCCGGCGCCGACCACGATCAGCGGGCCGCCGACCTGGGACAGCTCGTGGCAGGCGGCGCACAGCGCGGACACGTCGTCGGCGGGCACGTCCTGCATCTCGTCGACGAACAGGCCGATGCCCACGCCGAGGTCGGTGGCCACCGAGGCGGCGTCCACGAACAGCTCGGTCAGGTCGATCTCCAGGTCGCCGGAGTCGGCCCGGCCGCGCACCGCCGGGACGTCGATGCCGGGCTGCCAGCGGTGCGCCCGCGCCCGGGTCTTGCCGCCGGGTTCCTCGCCGGCCTGGGCGAACGACTTGAGCACGCCGAGGAAGTACTCGATGCGCTCGGGGGCGCGGTGCCGGGGCGCCAGCTCGCGGATCGCCATGTGCAGGGCGGCGGCGACGGGGCGGCGGATCGACTGCTCGGGGCGGGCCTCGATCTTGCCGGTGCCCCACAGCTTCTGCATGGCCATCGAGCGGAACGTGTTGAGCAGCACCGTCTTGCCGACGCCGCGCAGCCCGGTGATGATCATGCTGCGTTCGGGCCGGCCGCGGGCCACCCGTTCCAGCACCACCTCGAACTGCTGCAGCTCACGGTCGCGACCGGCCAGCTCGGGGGGCCGCTGCCCGGCGCCGGGGGCGTAGGGGTTGCGCACGGGGTCCACGCTCTCGGAGCGTATGAGCCGATATAGCTGCGGCCGTAGATTTCCGTAGAAAGCGCTGTGGCGTGTCGCGTGCCGCCGCGCACTCCGGCACCGGGCCCGCTCCTGCGCGCTGGTCGGCATGGCCACCTCGTCGCGTGTGTGCTCGCTGGTCCGTCCCGCGGCCCGGCGGCCGCATCCGCCGGTGGACCGGTGCGTCGCGCCGCCCTGCCGCCCCCACGGCACGGCACCGCACGTCGAACCTGTGTTCGACCGGTTCGAACACAGTAGCGCATGCCCCGGCGCCCGTCACGCGCTCCGCGGCTCAGCCGGCGCGTCCCCGCTTGAACGCCTGGGCGACCTCCACCACCCGCCGGGCCTGGAACTCCATCGCCGCCAGCTGCACCTCGCCCGGCGGGATCTCCCCGTTCTGCGAGGTGTGGCTGGTGCCGTACGGGTTCCCGTTCCGGAACTGCACGGGGTCGGCGTAACCGGGCGGCACGATGATCGCGCCCCAGTGGTAGAAGGTGTTGTTCAGCGCCAGGATCGTCGACTCCTGCCCGCCGTGCGCGGTGGCCGTCGAGGTGAACGACGAGGCGATCTTGTTGATCAGCCGTCCCCGCCCCCACAGCGGCCCGGTCGCGTCGATGAACTGCTTGAACTGGGCGGCCGGCGCCCCGTACCGGGTGGGCGCCCCCATCAGCAGCGCGTCCGCCCAGTCCAGGTCCTCCAGCGTCGCCTCGCCGATGTGCCGGGTCGCCTCCACGTGCTCCAGCCACATCCGGTTGGCCGCGACCACCTCGTCCGGCGCGATCTCCCGGACCTTGCGCAGCCGCACCTCGGCCCCGGCCTTCTCCGCCGCGACCGCCGCCGCCTTGGCCAGCTCGTACACCGTTCCCGTCGCCGAGTAGTAGATGACGGCGACCCGCACCGGCCCACCCAGGTCATAGGCCATGAGCGCTCCTCGTCTCAGCACGTCCACCAACCGGACACCACGACGGCCGCGGCCTCCGAAGATCACTCGCAGCCGTGATACACGGACGCTATCGGCCCCAACCGCCGAACATCGCCCGATTCACCGCGAGTCGCGAAGTGGCTCCGCCCACCTGCCGCCACCCGGCCCCAAGGGGGACGCGACCTGCGCGCCCTGCCGGCCGAGCTCCTCCCCGACGTCACCGGTCCTCGGTGACGCCCTCGGCCTCCCGGTAGTAGGCCAGGTAGTCGGTGATCAGCTCGGGCGGGTTGGCGGCCCGGGTGGCCTCGCCCTCGATGGGGCGGAACATGTCGAAGACGACGACGGGGATCCGGCGGCCGAAGACCTTCTCGATGCGCCCGCTGTCGTGGAGGTGGCGGGCGAGGTCGATGACGAGGTCGTCGAAGTGGTCGGCCAGGGCCTGGCCGCGTTCGGCGATCTCCTCCTCGGAGAGGTCCCCGGTGTGGTCGTACCACAGGCCCAGCGACCTGACCTCGGCGAGGTAGAGGTCGGTGCCGGCGGAGTCGTCCGGGTGGTGGCCGATGGGCGGGGCCTCCTCCAGCAGCATGTACGCGTAGCTCCAGCGCGCCTCGGCCGCGTCGACCGAGGTCTCGTCGGCCATGCGCTGGAAGTGGTCCTCGGTGTTGTAGCCGATCGCCAGGTACGGGTCGTAGGGGTAGTCGAAGTCGTCGATCCGGATCGAGTGCTCGCCGTGCGAGATCCGGAACGAGACGACGTAGATGTCGGCCCGGAGCTTTTCCGGGATGGCGTCCAAGGCCCGTTCCCCGGCCTGCCACAGGTGGTCCCGCAAGCTCATGGCTCCTCCACGGTCCGACGCGACCGCACCATGATCCACCCACCGCGCCCGCACGGAGGGCGGAATGTCGCGTTTTCTCCCGACGGGCCGGAGCGGCCGGGATTGACCTCGACTCAGGTTGAGGATCGAGCATGGGCTCCATGACCGAGCAGAACACGATCGTCCTCGTCACGGGCGCCACCGGGAACGTCGGCCGTCATGTGGTCTCCCTGCTGATCGAGAACGGCGTCCGCACCCGCGCGCTGACCCGCCGCCCGGAGATCGCCGGGCTGCCGGACGGGGTCGAGGTCGTCGGCGGCGACCTCACCGACCCCGCGTCATGGGAAGCCGCCCTGGACGGCGTCGGCGCGGTGTTCCTGCTGTGGCCCTCCTTCACGGCGGAGGGCGCGGCACCGGTGGTCGACGCCGTCGCCGAGCGCGTGCCCCGCATCGTCTACCTGTCCTCGTCGGTCGTACAGGACGACCGGGCGGCACCCGGGGACGGCGGTGTCTGGGGCGAGATCGAGCGCCTGGTGGAACGGTCGGGAGCGGAGTGGACGTTCCTGCGCGCCGGCGGGTTCGCCGCCAACACCCTGGAGTGGGCCGACCAGATCAAGACCGGTGACGTGGTGCGGGCGCCGTACGGGAAGGCGGCGCGTTCACTCATCCACGAGGCCGACATCGCGGCGGTCGCGGTCCGGGCGCTGACCGAGAACGGGCACGCGGGGCGGAAGTACGTCCTCACCGGCCCGGAGGCGATCACACAGGAGGAGCAGGTCCGCATCATCGGCGAGACCATCGGCCGCCCCTTGCGCTGGGAGGAGCAGCCGTTGGAGGAGGCCCGCGAGGAGGTGGCCGCCTTCATGGGCGAGGCGGGCGCCGAACAGGCCCTCGCCTACTGGGCCACCCTGGTCGATCACCCCGAGCCGGTCACGATGACGGTCGAGAAGGTCACCGGCCGCCCGGCGCGCACGTTCCGCGAGTGGGCACGCGACCACGCCGCCGACTTCCGCCCATCCCGGGACGCGGCGAACGGCCACGCGGTCCGCTGAGCATCCGCACGGCCGGGCCGCCGAACGCCCCACCGTCATCGAACGACGCGAACGCCCGCGGCCCCCGATTCCGCAAATGATCATCCGTGCTGCCCGTGCGCTGGGACGACGCGCGATCGTGTCCCGCGGCTGGGCCGGCCTGTCACCGATGGACGACGGCCCCGACCGCATGTCCGTCGGCGAGGTCGATCACCGGACGCTCTTCCAGCGGGTCGCCGCCGTTGTGCACCACGGCGGCGCGGGCACCACCACCGCGGAAGGGCGGCGGTGTGGGCCGAGTTCGTCACGCCGTGGGTTCAGTCCCTGCCGGGGATGGGGGCTCCGGAGGGCATGCCGGCGGCGACGTACTTGCCGTAGAGGTCGTCCCATGTGGCGGCCGGGCCCTCGGTCGGCCGGTTCACGGCACGGGCGTCGAGGGCGGACAGGCAGACGTCCCAGCCGGCCGCGTTGCGGGCCGCGGTGTTCCGGGCCCCCAGGACGTTGGTGAGGGTGAACCGGGTCCGGTGGTCGCCGAGCGGCTCCAGGTCGAAGTGCAGTTCGTCGTCGCCCCAGGTGAAGGCCAGCCGGCGGGGCGGGTCGACGGCGATGATCCGCCCGGTGGACCCGGGCATGTTGGGGTCGCCGGAGAAGGTGACGGCACCGCCCGGGGTGAGGTCGAGCGCGACCTCGGGGGACGGGAACCAGTGGGCCAGTTCGTCCGGTTCGGTGACCAGGGCCCAGACCTTCTCGATCGGGTGGTCGTAGACCCGCTGGAAGCGGACCGCGGGGCGGCCGTCGTCGAGTTCCAGGTAGGTGCCGGGGTTGGTGGTGATCATGGCTGGTCCGCGCCCTTTCGCTCGTCGGTTTCCGGCGCCGTGCCGGGGTCGTCATCGCCCTGCTCCGCATCGCCCGCGTCCAGGCGGCGGCCCAGCGCGTCGAGGCTGCTGTTCCACAGTCGCCGGTAGGGCGCCAGCCAGGCGTCCAGTTCGGCCATCGGGGCGGGTTCGAGCACGTAAAGCCTGCGCTGCGCATCGGGCACGACCCGGACCAGACCGGCCTCGCGCAGCACCCGCAGGTGTTTCGACGTGCCCGGCTGACTCAGGCCGCAGGCTTCGACCAGCTCGCCGACCGGGCGCGGCCCCTCCAGCAGCAGGTGGAGGATCGCGCGCCGGTGCGGGTCGGCCAGCGCGTTCCACACTGCGGTCTCCATACGGCTATATTTCCATCTGGAAATATAGCCGTCAAGGAATATTCGGATCCGGGGCGGTCACCGGTCGTGTCGGCCGACACCGGCCAGTCCCGCCTTCGCCCTCGTCGCACCCGGCGCGCCTCCCGTCCGGCACCGTCGCCCGGGTTCCGTCGCGTGACCAGTGACGACGCCGCCTGGCTTGGGCCGGGGAGACTTACCGCGTACGGGTAGAGTGCGTCGGGAGGAAGATCCATGACCCCACGGACCGACGCCGACGAGCTGACCGAGCGGCCCCGTATTCCGCTGAGCCGCAGGCGGGTGCTGCGCGCCGCCGTGGAGCTCGCCGACCGCGACGGCCTCGCCTCGCTCACCATGCGCCGGCTCGCGCAGGAGGTCGGGGCCGAGGCGATGTCGCTGTACCACCACGTCGCCAACAAGGAGGCCGTCTTCGACGGCGTCGTCGAGGTGATCCTCGAGGAGATCATGGCGGCGGTGGACGAGGTCCAGGCCCCGTCCCCGGAAGAGGACTGGCAGGCGGCGCTGCGCGCGCGGATCCTCGCCGCCCGGGAGGTCTTCCTGCGCCACCGCTGGGCCCCGCGGGTGCTCGAGACCCGCACCACCACGAGCCCGGCCGTCATCGCCTACTACGACCACGTCGTCGCCATCCTCCGGGCGGGCGGGTTCTCCTTCGACCTGGCCCACCGTGCGCTGCACGTCCTGGGCAGCCGCGCCCTCGGGTTCACCCAGGAGTTGTTCCGGCCCGACGGAGCCCGGACCGCGAACGCCGAGGCCGCCGCGATGATGGAGCAGATGGCCGACCGGTTCCCGAACATCGTCGGGATGCTGGCGGACGCCGTGCACGACGATCCGGACGGCACCCTGGGTTTCTGCGACGACCAGTTCGAGTTCGAGTTCGCGCTCGACCTGATCCTCGAGGGGCTGGAACGGCGCCGCGCCGCCGGTTCGTGACCCCTTCCGGACGCGACTGAGCGCGCCGGACGCCAGTCACCCTCGGTCACCGAGCACACCCTTTTCCGCTGCAACCCTTGACTCCCTTACGTCGTACGATAACCTTACGACGTACGAGAATCTTACAACGTACGACAGCCTTACGCCGTACGACGACGACCCGATCGAGGAGCGGCAGGCGGACACCGGCCCCAAGGGAGTCACACCGGGTCCGAGCCGACGAGCACCCACGAGAGCCGGAGCCCGAGTCCGTTCAGGTCGTCCCGGCCGACCCCTCTCACCCCGGATGTGAACGCCCACCGAAAGGAAGACGCCGTGAAAGCCTGGAGCTGGGACCGCTACGGACCGCCCGACGTGCTGACCCTCAAGGACGTCGACGAACCCGACATCGCCCGGGACGAAGTGCTCGTGCGGGTGCGGGCGGCCTCCGTCAACCCCTACGACTGGCGCCACATGCGGGCCCACCCGAAGCTGGTACGGCTGAGCATCGGCCTGCGGCGGCCGAAACCGGGCCTGGTCCTCGGCGCCGACCTCGCCGGCGTCGTCGAGCGGGTGGGCGACGAGGTGACCGGACTGCGTCCCGGCGACGAGGTCTTCGGGGAGGTCCGGCTGGGCTCGTTCGCCGAGACCGTCGCCGTCCCGCACGACAGGCTGGCCGTCAAGCCCGCCCGCCTCACCTTCGAACAGGCGGCGTCGGTGTCGATGGCCGCGCACACCGCGCTGCAAGGGCTGCGGGACGCGGGGAGGATCTCCGCCGGGCAGCGGGTCCTCGTCAACGGGGCCTCCGGCGGCATCGGCACGTTCGCCGTCCAGCTCGCCAGGACGTTCGGGGCCGAGGTCACCGGCGTGTGCAGCACCCGCAACCTCGAACTGGTCCGTTCCCTGGGCGCGGACGACGTCGTGGACTACACCCGCGAGGACTTCACCGCACGGGAGGGCCGCTACGACCTGCTCATGGACATCGTGGGCGACCGGTCGCTGGCGGAGCTGCGGCGCCCCCTGACCTCCCGTGGGACGCTCGTGATCGTGGGCGGCATCGCCTCGCCCCGCGGCGGGCTGCTCGGCCCGGCGGCGCAGATGCTCCGCGGGGCGCTGGCCTCCCCCTTCGTCAGCCAGCGCATCGCCTCCGTGAGCTGGAAGCCCAACTCCACGGACCTGCGGTTCCTGGCCGAGCTCATGGAGCGGGAACAGATCGCACCCGTCATCGACCGGACCTACCCGTTCACCGAGGTCCCCGAGGCGCTGCGCTACGTCGAGCACGGCCACGCCCGAGGCAAAGTCGCCATCACCGTCTGATCTCCCGCCGGTGGCCGATCGGCCGTGGCGGGTTCCCCGCAGCCGGTAGGCGCCGACCAGGGCCGGTAAGGAGAAGCCGGCGTCGGTCAGGCGGTCCTCGGCCCGCCACGACGATTCCGAGATCCAGGAACACGACCTAGTCGTGCAGGAGGACGGCGGTCAGGTCGAGGATCGCGATCACGCAGATGACGGCGGTGAGGGCGCGGGTCGCTCGGGCGTGGACGGTCAGGACGCCGGCGGCCGTCCGGCCGCGGCCTCGGCGGTAGCCCCGGGCGGCCGCCAGCCAGATGAGCGCGGCGATCGCCATCGTCGTGATCCCGATGGCGACGGCGGCCGGGCCCAGGCCGGGGACCGCCCGGGTGAGGAGGGCTCCGTTGACGGCGATCAGCAGCGACGTGCGCTGCCAGGCCAGTGCGGTGCGTTCCAGTTGCGCGCCGGGGTCGGCGATGCGGGGCGTCATCCGGTGATCACCAGGACGGCGACCACGGCGGAGACCACGGTGACGGCGACCGCCAGGATCGGGGTCAGCCAGGAGTCCGGCAACGGCTCGCCGCGTCGCATGGCCCGTTCGTTCGCCGACCAGCGCCGGTAGCCCGCCAGGACGACGACGAGGCCCAGAACGGCCAGCATCACCGCGGCGACCCGCCGCCATCCGGCGGTCGCCACGTCCGGGAGGAGCTGCACCACGGCCAGGGCACCGGCGTTCAACGCCAGGGCGGTGCGCACGTACGCCAGGAAGGTCCGCTCGTTGGCCAGCGAGAACCGGTAGTCCACCACCGTGTCCCGCTCCTCCGCCCGGTCGGCGTCGCTCATCCCTCTCCAGCGGCGAGTCGTCGGTCGAACCCCCATGGTCCCCGGCGGGGTCGGCCCGGCGGTCTCCGGGGTGGGCGTACGCCGGTCGTCGTTCAGCCGGCCAAGGCGTCGCGGAGGGTGCGGGCGTTGCGGGCGATGACCTCCGCGTCCAGGCCGCGGACCCGTTCCTCCAGCACACGGCCCTCGCCGGGTGAGGTGAAGCGGCACAGGACGGTGCCGTCCTCGACGGCGACCGTCAGGCGGTACCGGTCGTTCTCGATCACCGTGGCCTCCAGGCCGGGCGTGACCAGGGCGTCGGCCAGGGCGCGCGCACCGGAGACGTCGATCTCGGTCGTCATCGTGGGCAGCACGCCGATCCGCCACGCACCGTCGTTCACCCGGCGGGACAGGACGAGCCGCTGATGGCCGCGGTCCGGATCCACCAGTTCCACCACGTCCTCGTAGCGGGGAGGCGAGGGAACGGGCTCCGCGTCGGGCGTCGACGCCAGCCTGTCCAGTAGCGCCCGCGCGTTGGCGACCAGTCGCTCCTCGTCGGTCACGGTCCCATCCAGTTGCAGGTAGGCCGAGCCGAGGAAGTTGTGGAACAGCGGCTCCCCCAGTGCGCTGACCCCCACGAAGTCCTGCCGCGTGTCGTAGTACAGGAACGCCGACAGTTCGACCGCCCCGTCCACGGCCTCCATTCCGACCTCGATCGAGCCGTACCCGTCGTCGACGAGCAGCGTCTCGTGGACGCCCTCCCGGCTCTCCACGATCCGCACCACGGCCTCGGCGAACTCCCGCAGCGCCCCCGCCTCCGCCAGGCCCCCGTCATACGTCAGGTGCACCAGCCACCGCCGTCGCCCGGCGTGCCACAGGACCCGGAGCGGCACCGCCTGTCCCAGCCCGGTCGTCATCCCGTCGAACCGGGCGACCGGCTCCGCCTCCTCCACCAAGGTCCTCAACCCGGCCATTGCCCCGCCCCTCGTTCACCCGGCACCACGTTCAGGCACATCCGATGCCGCCGCCCTCGCACCCGTTCCACCACAGCACCCCGCCTTGGAGACGAACCGTTTGAGCAGGGCCTCGGGCGGGGTCTGCCGTCCGGATGTACGGATCCTGGCGTACGCCGCCAAGGCTTGATGCGCAATGGGACGGAACGCGAGACCGCCGCCGGGGCGCGAGGCCCGGCGGCGGTCGGTCGGCGGAACGGGGATCAGGGTGTGGTGACGGCGACCTTCTCCGGGGCCTTGGCCGGGGCCGGGTGTTCCGGGGAGGCGGCGGTCAGCGGCTTGAAGCGGCGCAGGCGGAGGCTGTTGGCCACCACGAACACCGAGGAGAACGCCATCGCCCCGCCCGCGATCATCGGGTTGAGCAGGCCGGCGGCGGCCAGCGGGAGGGCGGCGACGTTGTAGGCGAACGCCCAGAACAGGTTGCCCTTGATGGTGGTCAGGGTGCGCCGCGACAGGCGGATCGCGTCGGCCGCCGCGCGCAGGTCGCCGCGCACCAGGGTCAGGTCGGACGCCTCGATGGCCACGTCGGTGCCGGTGCCCATGGCCAGCCCCAGGTCGGCCTGGGCGAGGGCGGCGGCGTCGTTCACCCCGTCCCCGACCATGGCGACCGTACGGCCCTCGGCCTGCAGGCGCTTGACCACGTCGACCTTGTCGGCGGGCAGGACCTCGGCGATCACCTCGTCGATCCCGACCTCGGCCGCCACGGTACGCGCCACCGTCTCGTTGTCCCCGGTCAGCAGCACCGGGTGCAGGCCCAGCTCACGGAATCGGGCGACGGCCTCGGCGGAGGTCGGCTTGATCTGGTCGGCGACCGTGATCACCGCGCGGGCCTGCCCGTCCCAGCCGACCGCGACGGCGGTGCGCCCGGTGGACTGGGCCGCCTCCAGGGCCTCCCGCAGGGAGGGCGGCAGGTGCTGCGACCACTCGGCCAGCAGCTGCGGGCGGCCCACCAGCACGCCGTGGCCGTCCACGATCCCCTGCACGCCCAAGCCCTCGACGTTGGCGAAGTCCTCCACGGCGGGCAGTTCGCCCACCCGGTCGCGGGCGCCACGGGCGATGGCCTGGGCGATGGGGTGCTCGGAGGCGTCCTCCAGCGCGCCCGCCAGGCGCAGCACCTCGTCGGCCGCCACCCCGTCGGCGGTGATCACCTCGACCAGCGCCATCTTCCCGGTGGTGACGGTGCCGGTCTTGTCCAGCACCACGGTGTCGACGGCGCGGGTGGACTCCAGCACCTCCGGGCCCTTGATCAGGATGCCGAGCTGGGCGCCCCGGCCCGTTCCGACCATCAGCGCGGTCGGGGTGGCCAGGCCCAGCGCGCACGGGCAGGCGATGATCAGCACGGCCACGGCGGCGGTGAACGCGGCGGTCGCGCCCGCCCCGCTGCCCAGCCAGAACCCCAGGGTCGCCACCGCCAGCGCGATCACGACCGGGACGAAGACCCCGGAGATCCGGTCGGCCAGCCGCTGCACCCGGGCCTTGCCGGTCTGCGCCTCCTCCACCAGGCGGGCCATCTGGGCGAGCTGGGTGTCGGAGCCGACCCGGGTGGCCCGCACGACCAGGCGTCCGCCGGCGTTCACGGTCGCGCCCGCGACGGTGTCGCCGGGGCCGACCTCGACGGGCACGGACTCGCCGGTCAGCATGGAGGCGTCCACGGCCGACGAGCCCTCCTCGATCACCCCGTCGGTGGCGATCTTCTCGCCGGGGCGGACCACGAACAGGTCGCCGACCTCGAGCCGTTCGACGGGGATGCGCTCCTCACGGCCGTTCCGCAGCACGGAGACGTCCTTGGCGCCCAGTTCCAGCAGCGCCCGCAGGGCGGCCCCGGCGCGGCGCTTGGAGCGGGCCTCGAAGTACCGCCCGGCGAGGATGAACATGGTCACCCCGGCGGCGGCCTCCAGGTAGATGTTCATCGACCCGTCGCCGCGGGTCATCGAGAACTCGAACCCGTGCCGCATCCCCGGCATCCCCGCCTCGCCGAAGAACAGCGCCCACAGCGACCAGCCGAACGCCGCCAGCGTGCCCAGCGAGACCAGCGTGTCCATGGTGGCGGCGCCGTGCCGCAGGTTGACCCACGCGGCGCGGTGGAACGGCCATCCGCCGTACGTCACCACCGGGGCGGCCAGGGTCAGCGACAGCCACTGCCAGTTGTCGAACTGCAGGGCCGGGATCATCGCCATCGCGATGATCGGCACGGACAGCACGACCGAGGTGATCAGCCGCTGCCGCAGGGGGCCCAGCTCGTCGGGCGCGGCACCGGTCTCGGTCTCGGCCGCCGGGGGCTCCGGCAGCGCGGCGGTGTACCCGGCCTTCTCGACGGTGCCGATCAGGTCCTCGACGGTGACGTCCGCGGACGAGACGGTGACGGTGGCCTTCTCGGTGGCGTAGTTGACCGTCGCGGTGACGCCGTCCAGCTTGTTCAGCTTGCGCTCGATGCGGGCCGCGCAGGAGGCACAGGTCATCCCGCCGATCGCCAGCTCGATGGACCCGGTCGCATCGCCGGTGCTCATCGTCCCTCCTGTCGTCGGGGTCGGTTGGGTGAACGGTCTTCCACAGCGCCGCCGGCCTCTGGAACGGGGCCGCCGGGGGTGTTTCAGTGGGTGTGGTCGTGGCCGTCGCCCGGTGGGGCGGGCTCGGCGGACGGGACGGTGACGCCCTGTCCCGCGACGGCGGTGAACTCGGCGGTGCGCACCTTCCCCTCGTGCTGGAAGTCCAGGTAGAGCCGGTACGCGCCGGAGCTGGGGACCTCGGCGTGGAAGGTGATGTCCGGGCCGGGCCTGGTCCTGCCGTCGCCGGGTTCCCCGTCCGGGTGGACGTGCAGGTACGCCAGGTCGCCGCTGCGCAGCGCCACCAGGTGACCGTACGCGCCCAGGTAGGGCTCCAGGTCGGTGACCGGCTCGCCGTCCCTGCTCACCGACAGGGTCAGCCTGCTGGAGCGGCCGGGAAGGAGGGTGCCGGTCAGCCGGACCTCATAACCGTCCACCGTGGCGGTCTGTTCCGCCTTCGGCAGGTCCTCGGGCCGGTGGTCGCCGGGCGCGGTGACGTCCGTGCCGAGGGTGAGCTGCTCGGCGGCCCCCTGCGGCTGGAAGTCGGTGAAGATCCGGTAGGTCCCCGGGTCGGGCAGCTCCAGCGGAACGGACCATACCCCCGAGGCGTTCATCCGGGGATGCAGGTGCTGGTAGTTCCGCAGGTCGCGGCGGACGGCGATCAGGTGCAGCGGCTTGCCGTGGATCGTGGCGAACCGGGTGACCGGCCGCCCGTCCGGCCCGTTCACGGTGAACCGGAACTCGTCCCGCTCACCGGCCTGGACCGTGGTCGCCTGCGGAACGAGCGTGTACCCGTCCTGCGAGACCTGCAGCCCGCCCGGCACCGGCGGCGCATCGGCGTGAGCCCCGCCGCCGTGACCCGCACCGGAATGCTCCCCGTGCCCCTGCGCACGGACCGTCTCCTCCGGCCCGGCGGGGCCGGCGACGTTACCGACCACCGCCGCACCGGCGAAGACCACGCCCAGGCCGAGAACGTACGCTCCCAGCTTGGTCGGGGTGTTCATCGTCGATCAGCCCTTCACCTGGTAACCGGCCTCCTCGACGGCCGCCCGGATCCGGGAGTCGTCGAGGGCGCCCTCGCCCGTCACGGTCATCCGCCCGCTCGCCAGGTCGACCTCCACACCGGTCACCCCCGGCACCTCGCCCACTTCCTCCTTGACCGAGGCGACGCAGTGCCCGCAGGTCATCCCGACGACGGTGTAGGTGCTCGTGCTCATCCGAAATCCTCCTCAATTACCCCTGGGGGGTATCACGCCTCCGATGTTGCCACCCTCGCGGCCGAACGGCAACCCCTACCCCCTACCCGTTTATGAGACCTGCATCATAGGTGCTCAGATACCAGGAGGGGGTAACTGACCCTCCTGCCACACCGTGGAACGCGACACGCTGTGCCCGGCCTCAGCCCCACCCATCGCCCCCACCCGACGACCAGCCCGAAACCCGCCTCGAGCAACAACCCGGACATCCCCCGCCCCCTCCGACGGCAGCGGGCAAGCCCCGCCGCGACCTCACGCAGGTCGTTCGCACCCCAAGGCCCGCTCGCCGCCGCGTCGGGGGTGCGGCGGTCAAGCGCGCCACGGCGATGAGCGCCCGTTATCCACAGGAGTTGTGGATGTCGGCTTCGGGAGACGGATGCCGGATGAGGGGATTTGCACAGGTATGCATATGCACAAAGTGGGGCGGCAGAGGCCGCCCGGAGTTATCCACAGGTGTGTCCACAGTGATCCACAGGGGTGTGGACAGGACGGGGCGGCGCATGCGGATACTGGGGCATGCCCGAGCTGCCCGAGGTCGAGGCGCTGGCCTCGTTCCTGCGCGAGCGTGCGGTCGGCCGTGCCGTCGCCCGGATCGACGTCGCCGCCGTCTCCGCGTTGAAGACCTACGACCCGCCCGTGACCGCGTTGCAGGGGCTGAGCGTCGGCGGGGTGACGCGGCACGGCAAGTTCCTCGATCTGGACGTGGACGGGATCCATCTCGTCGTGCACCTGGCCCGGTCGGGATGGCTGCGCTGGCAGGAGCAGGTCCCCACCCGGCCGGTGCGGCCCGGGGGCAGGAACCCGCTGGCCGTGCGGGTGCATCTGGACGACGGCTCGGGGTTCGACCTGACCGAGGCCGGCAGCAAGAAGGGGCTGGCGGTGTACGTCGTCCGGGATCCCGCCGAGGTGCCCGGGATCGCCGCGCTGGGGCCCGACCCCCTGGACGAGGCGTTCACCCTGGAGGCGTTCCGGGAGATCGTCGGCGGGCGGCGCACCCGGATCAAGGGGCTGCTCCGCGACCAGAAGGTGATCGCCGGGATCGGCAACGTCTACTCCGACGAGGTGCTGCACGCCGCCCGGATGTCCCCGTTCAAGATCGCCGCGAGCCTGTCCGACGAGGAGGTCCGCGCCCTGTACGAGGCCATCGGCACCACCCTGCGCGACGCCGTCGAGCGCTCCCCGGGCCCGGCCGCCGGCGCCGAGAAGAAGACCGGCCTGCGCGTCCACGGCCGCACCGGGCAGAAGTGCCCCGTCTGCGGCGACACCGTCCGCGAGGTCTCCTTCGCCGACAGTTCCCTGCAGTACTGCCCCACCTGCCAGACCGGCGGCAAACCCCTCGCCGACCGCCGCCTGTCCCGCCTCCTCAAGTGACCGCCGGGGCCGGGACTCGCCGGTGTCCTCGTCGCGGAGCGCGTCTCAGACCTTCGGGGCCACTTCCAGGTCCTCCCACAGCACGCGAATGCCGAACGGGGAAGTGACGTGCACGGCCTCGGGCCCCATGTCGCGATGGGTCGTCCCGATGTGGGTGTAGGGTCCTCTGCCGCCGGTGAGGGCGTAGCGTTCGATGGCGACGGCCCCGACCTTGTCGAACTGGACCAGCCAGTAGTGCGGGATGCCGGCGTCGGCGTAGTCCGCCATCTTGTAGACGCGATCACGCCGATCGGACCAGGTCGAGAGCACTTCCACGACGATCAGGCAATGCTCGGCCGCGAGCTGTTCGAACTCCGGCAGACAGCGATGAAGGACCGCGTCGGGCTTGCGGGCGGTCGGAGGCCTCTCCCAGAGCAGCACATCGACCTCGGTGTTGGTCTCGTAGCACTCCGCGCGGCCCGTGCGGCGCATCTCCGCGACGGCCTCACGTTCCAGGGCGAGCGACAATCTGGTGGCCACCTTCTGGTGGTCACGCCCGCGCTGCTCGCGAGGCACGACGTATCCATCGACGAGCTCCAGATCCCGGCGGGTCTCCTCGTCGATGTCGAGGTACGCCTCCCATGTGATCGGCTCGTGCTGATGCTCATGCCAGATCGTCATGCCGGGCGCTCCTGGGTCGCGGTCGGATCGTCCGTCCGATCGTAGGTCGCGGCGGGAGGGCGCCCGGGTCGAACGGGCGGATCAGCCTGTGGGGGCGAGGAGGGGGGCGGCCTTCTGCCAGCGGGCGATCTCGCAGCCGTTCAGGCGGGTGAAGCGGGCGTCGACCCTGTCGCCGCGCCAGGTGCCGGTGACCCTGGCGGTCTGGTCGCCGCCGTGGATCTGGGTGCAGGCGGCGTCCTCGGGGACCGGCTCGAACGGCCGGTCCGCCGCCGCGAGCGCCTGGCAGGCTGCCTGCGGCCTCGGATGGGTGCCGCCGGCGGGGTCGCAGGTGAGGGTCCACATGACGGCCGGCATGCCGGGCTTGTCACGGACCTCGACGGTCAGTTCGGTCCGCGGGGCCGGGGACACGCTCGCGGGCGGGGCGCCCGCGGGGTCCTCTGCGCCGCAGCCGGTCAGTGCGATGGCGGCGAACGTGGCGACGCCCGCCGCGGTGGTCAGTGGCGTCCGGTACCGCATGCGGATTCGACGCGCGGGGGCGTCACACGGTTCCATGGGGGCGTGATGTTTTTCGGGCAGGACGTTCCGGCCGTGGGCGTGACCGAGGTGCCGCAGGGCGCGTACCTGCTGGACGTCCGTGAGCAGGACGAGTGGGACGCGGGGCACGCGCCGGACGCCGTGCACATCCCGATGAGCGAGCTGAACGACCGGGCGGCGGAGATCCCGCAGGACCGCGAGGTGTACGTGGTGTGCCGGGTGGGAGGCCGTTCCGCCCAGGTGACGGTGGCGCTCAACAACGCCGGCTGGACCGCCCGCAACGTCGACGGCGGGATGCAGCAGTGGGCCGCCGCCGGCCTGCCGATGGTCTCCGAGACCTCCGACGAGCCCTACGTGGCCTAGCAGTTGCCCAGGCAGTCGGCGCGGAACAGTTCCTCGCCGCCCGCCTGGACGACGAAGTCGCCGCGCACCCAGTCGGACTCGCTCAGGGGGGCGGTGGAGGTGATCGTCCCGGTGAGGGTGACCTCCCGGCCGTCGGCGGCGGCGCCCCGGCAGGTGACCGGGGTGGCGGCGGGGTCGGAGCCCTGGACGGTGCACGACAGGTCGCCGTTGACGGCGACGCCCGTCTCCTGCTCGATGGCGGTGGCGCCGACGACCTCGATCATGCCCTCGCGCTTGCCGAGCTCGAAGCCCTCCTCGGCGGCCTGGCGGACCTCACCGCAGCCGGTGAGGGCGAGCAGGGCGGCGGCCACCAGCAGGCCGGTGCGGGTGCGTGTCACGGGGGCAGCGTAAACCGGACGGCCAGGCGCAGACCTGGAATTCCGGCAATGTACGATCTTCCCGACCACAAGTGGACATCGCGCGGGAGCTCGGGCCGACCGGGCTGAGAGGGCGACACGACGGCGTCGCCGACCGCAGGAACCTGTCCGGGTAATGCCGGCGTAGGGAGCGTGCCGTGAAATCAGTCGTGCGTGCCGCCACGCAGGACGCGCCTCGCGACGAGGCCCCGTACACCCTCGACGAGGAGGCCCCCAGGGTCCTGGGCTTCTGGGACCAGAGCGCGTTCTGGGCCAACCTCGGCGTCAGCCTGTTCGCCTTCTCCGGCGCGTACACCGTGCTGGCACCGGACGAGAACGGCGCCGCGCAACTGCCGATCACGGCGGGCATCGTCGCGATGATCGTCGGGACCGTGCTGGGCGGGCTGATGCTGGGCCTGGCCGCCGTCCCCGGAGCCCGCACCGGGCAGCCCGCGATGGTGCTGCTGCGCGGGCTGTTCGGGGCGCGGCTGTCGTACGTGCCGACCGCGCTCAACATCGTGCAGCTCGTCGGCTGGGGCACGTTCGAGCTGATCGTGATCGCCGACGCGGCGCGGCAGCTGTACGACGGCGTCCCGCGCTGGGCGTACGTGCTGGCCGCGGGCGTGCTGACCACGGTGCTGGCGATCTGGCCGCTGGGGTCGGTGCGGCTGCTGCGCCGGTACGTGACCGCCGCCGTGATGATCGCGCTGGTGTACTTCTACCTCCAGCTCCTGCGCGAGCCGCTGCCCGACCTGGGCGCCGCCCCCGGGTCCGGAACGCAGTCGTGGAGCCTGTTCTGGGCCGGGGCGGACGCGGCGCTGGCGGTGTCGATCTCCTGGGTGCCGCTGGCCGCCGACTACACCCGGCACGCCCGCAGCGCGCGCGGCGCGTTCGGGGCGGCGACGGTCGCGTACGCGGCGACGCAGATCATCGCCTACGTGCTCGGCCTGCTGGCGCTCGCCCTGGTGGCGGGGGACTCGGCACAGGTCTACACGCCGTTCCTCGGGGTGACGCTGGGGGCCTGGTTCTTCGCGGTGTTCGTGCTGCGGGAGGCCGACCAGTCGTTCGCCAACGTGTACTCCACCGCCGTGTCGATCCAGAACATCGTGCCCAGGGCGGACCGGCGGGTGCTGGCCGTGGCGCTGGGCGCGCTGATCACCGGGCTGGCGCTGGTGCTGGACATGGGCGACTACGCGGGCTTCCTGTCGCTGATCGGGTCGGTGTTCGTGCCGATGCTCGGCGTGCTGGCGGTGGACTTCTTCCTCGGCCGGGGGCGGCGCGGCTGGAACCTGTCGGCGGCGGCCCCGTCCCGGTGGGGGATGATCGCGGCCTGGGCGATCGGCTTCGTGACGTACCAGCTGATCAACCCGGGCTCGGTGGGCGGCTGGTCGGCGCTGTGGACGGACCTGCGGGAGCTGCTGGGCTTCACCCCGCAGCCGTGGACCAGCGCGTCGCTGCTGTCGTTCCTGGCCGCCGGGCTGGCCGCGCTGGCGGCGGGCCGGATCCGGCCGTCCGGCGGGGCCGCCGCCACGGAGCCCGTTACCTCCCGGTAGAGTGCCCGGCGTTCCGCCGAACGTGCCGATCGGGTGGTGATCCTGCGGTGACATGGCTGTTGACGTGGGAACCTTCCATCCGGCTTCGCCCGGCGCACTGAGTGGACCGGTGGCACGATGACAGGCGTGGCTCCCCCTCCAGACCCTCCGGGCGGTCAGGACGCGATCGTCCGCGCGGTCATCGAATGCGCGGCCGACGCGATCGTCGCGGTGGACGAGCAGATGCGGGTGTCGCTGTGGAACCCGGCGGCCGAGCGGATGTTCGGCTGGTCGGCCGGCGAGGTGCTGGGCCGCGTTCCGCCGATCATCCCGCACGAGCTGCAGGCCGAGCAGAACGCGGTGCTGGAGCGGGTCCGCCAGGGCGGGCAGATCTCCATCGCCACCCGGCGGTTCCGCCGCGACGGGCGGCTGATCGACGTGCGGATCGACACCAGCGCCCTGCACGACCCGTCCGGCGGGCTGCTCGGCTGGGTCGGCGTCTACCACCCGGTCGACGACGCCGACGTGGCGCAGCACCACATGGCCGAACGGGCCCGGCTGGTGCGGCGGCTCAACGAGGTGGTCGCCGACCTGAACGCCGAGCTGGACCTGGGCACCGTGCTGGACCGGATCACCACCGCGCTGATCGAGCTGACCGGGGCCGACGCAGGCGGCTTCGTGCGGATCCACGGGGAGCGGCTGGAGCTGGTCAGCATGCACGGCCTGCCCGAGCGCATGCGCGGCGCGGTCGCCGACCTGCGGCCCAGCCTGGTCGGCGAGCTGCTGCGGTCGGGCAAGACGGTGATGCTGGCCACCGGGGAGCGCCGGCTGGGCGACCTGATCTGGTCGGAGCTGACGGGCCTGCACACCATCGCGCTCGGCCTGTCGTACCTGCAGAACCAGCCGTACGGGGCGCTGTACGCGCTGTTCTCCGGCCGCAAGGTGGGGCACGCCGAGCTGGAGCTGCTGGAGCTGCTGGCCGGGCACGCCGGGGTCGCGGTCGGCAACGCGGTCGCCTACGCCGAGGCCGTCCGCCAGCGCGCCCACGAGCGCGCGGTGATCGACTCCAGCGCGGACGGCATCGCCGTGCTGGACCGCCGCGGCCTGGTCCGCCAGTGGAACCCGGCCGCCCGCCGGCTCACCGGCGTCCCGGCCGCGGACGCGCTCGGCAAGCCGCCCCCGTTCGAGGTCCCGGCGCCCGGCGAGACGCTCACCCAGCGGCTGCCGTCCGGGGTGTGGCTGAACGTGCTGTGCGCCGAGGTCACCGAGACCGGCGAGCTGGTGGTGGACTTCCGGGACGTCACCGAGGCCAAGGACCTGGAGGAGGCCAAGGACCTGTTCCTGGCGACCACCAGCCACGAGCTGCGCACCCCGATCACGGTGGTGCAGGGGTTCGCCAGCACGCTGGTCAACCGGTGGGACAAGCTCTCGGACGCCGACCGGCGGCTGGCGGTGGAGACCATCGCCGAGCGCGCCCGCGCGCTGGGCCGGCTGGTGGAGCACCTGCTGCTGGGCTCGCGCGCCGGGGCGGGCGAGCTGAAGATCACGATCGAGAAGTTCGACCTGGCCCGGCTGCTGGAGGCGTCGGTGGCCGGGTTCCGTTCGCTGTCGGAGCTGCACACCGTGGAGCTGGAGGTGGCCGACGACCTGCCGCCGGTGCGCGGGGACTGGATGGCCACCGACATCATCCTGGGCCAACTGCTGGAGAACGCCTTCAAGTACTCCCCGGACGGCGGCACGGTGTCGGTCCGGGCCTGGGCCGAGGGCGGGGACCTGGTCGTGACGGTCTCCGACGAGGGCGTGGGCATCGCCCCCGGCGACCACGAGCGGATCTTCGAGCGCTTCGTCCAGGGCGACGCCGGGGACCGCCGCCGTTTCGGCGGCATCGGGCTGGGCCTGTACATCGTGAAGCGGCTGGCCCAGGCCCAGCAGGGGGACGTCTCCGCGCACTCCCGCCCCGGCGGCGGCACCACCATGCGCCTGACCCTCCGCCCCGCGGACTGATCCCCGTCGTCCTGGAGGACGACCCCCAGACCCCCGGAGTGACGGTTCGGACGATCCTCACTTCGCTGCGGTCGTCCGGCCTGCCGAGCTGGGGGACGACCCCCAGACCCCCGAGGTAACGGTTCGGACGATCCTCGCTCCGCTGCGGTCGTCCGACCGTCGTGATCGCCTTTCAGGGCTTCGAAGGGCTGATCAGGCGATTCATCCCCGATGTCGGTGATGTGACGGACGAAACGCCGATGAGAGGAGTAATCCCGCTCACAGGTGGATAGGTCAAGATGCGGATTCGTTCGTCATCGGCACGGGTCTGGGGGTGATTGGCCGTGACGGGAGGGCCGATCGCTCGTTGTCCCGATGAGGGCGTGTTCGCGCCTTTTCGGGCCGGGTCGCCGTCCGGCCGCCGGGCCGGGGCGCGGACCGGCGCGGAGGGGCGGGTGGACCCGGAGGCCGCATTTCGGGCGTGTTTCCAGCTGTCCGCATCAGGGCATTTCGGTCGTAGCATGGCCGACGGATCGTCACCGGACCGGGGGAGGTGAGGGCGTCGAGCGTCGTACTGCTGCCGCACGCGCCGTCGAGCGTCGCGGTCGCCCGTAAGCGCCTCTGCTCCGAGCTGCTGGCCTCCGGAGTGCGTTCCGGGGTGGTGGACGACGCGGCGGTGATCATCAGCGAGCTGCTCAGCAACGCGCTCCGGCACGCCAGGCCGCTGCCGTCCGGCCAGGTCCGGGTGAGCTGGATCCGCACCGGCGACGCCATCGAGGTCGCGGTCAGCGACGGGGGCGCGATGACCGAGCCCCGCCGCGGCCGGCCCACCCTGTCCTCGCTCGGCGGACGCGGCCTCGGCATCGTGGAGGCCCTCGCCGAACACTGGGGCGTGCGCCACGAGCCCGGCTGCACCACCGTCTGGGCCGTCCTCAACGCCCCCCGCAACGCCCCCGCGCACGGCGGCTCCGTGCCCAAGCTCGCCCAGACCGCGGCCTTCACCGACGACGACACCGGGGTCGTGGGCTCCACCGCCCGCCTCAACCACACCCGCCTCGCCGGCGGCTGAGCCGCCCCGCCCGCCCGGCGGCGTTGGGGCGGGGGACACCGAGGGGCGGCGGGGAATGTGCGATCGAGCACACCGGGCCCCTTGGCGGGACCGGGGCTGTATGGTCTTGCCCAGCTCGGGCGCTGTCGTGCCCCCGTCGACACCGCCCGAGCATCCAGACCTCAGACCGGGTCGCGCCGGATCGGGCAGGACATGCAGCGCGGGCCGCCGCGCCCGCTGCCCAGCTCGCTGCCCGCGATCCTGATCACCTCGATGCCCGCGGCCTCGAGCTGGGCGTTGGTCTCGGTGTTGCGCTCGTAGGCGACGGCCAGGCGCGGGGCGATCGCGAGGGTGTTGTTGCCGTCGTCCCACTGCTCGCGTTCGGCGGTGACCGGGTCCAGGCCGGTGTCGATGACGCGGAGCCGGCCTGTGCCCATGGCCTCGGCGGCGGCCTCCAGGAACGGGCGTTCCTCCGAGATCCGCAGGTCGCCGTCGTCGGGGCGGACGGTGTAGGCGGTCAGCGAGTACGCCACCGGCGGATACATCACGACGGTGTCGACGTCGACCATCGTGCAGATGGTGTCCAGGTGCATGGTGGCCCGTTCCTGCGCGATCGGGACGGCCAGCACGGTGTGCGCGACCCCGGCGGCGAAGACCTGCCGGGCCAGCCGTTCCACCCCCGCCGGGGTGGTGCGCTCGCCGGTGCCGACCGCGATCACGCCGGGGGCCAGCAGCAGGACGTCGCCGCCCTCCACGTGCTCCAGCTCCGGCCGGTAGACCAGCTCCACCCCGCGGAACCGCGGATGGTGCTCGTAGATCAGCCGGGTCAGCGAGGTCTCGCGGCGGCGGGCCCGCATCGCCAGGCTGGTCACCGCCACCCGTGGGCCGATCCAGGCGCTGGAGTCCCGGGTGAACAGCAGGTTCGGCAGCGGGTCGATGATGAAGTCGCGCGGGTCCATCAGGCGGTAGACCAGGCCGTGCGCGGACTTGAGCTCCTCGTGGGCCAGTCCGGCGATCAGGGTGTGCGCCAGGCGCTCGGGATCCAGTTCCTGCAGGTGGCTCTCGACCACGGCGCGGAGCCGGTCGCCCAGGCGCCGGTCGTCGATCGCCTCGGCGATGGCCTCACGGCGGGCGTCGTCGTACTCCAGGGCGTCCTGCAGCAGCTCGATCACGTACAGGACCTCGACGCCGTGGTCGCGCAGCGCCTGCGCGAAGGCGTCGTGCTCCTCCTGCGCCCGGCCGACCCAGGGGATCCCGTCGAACAGCAGCTTGTCGTTGTTGCGCGGGGTGAGCCGCTTGAGTTCGGCCCCCGGACGGTGCAGCAGCACCGTACGGAGCCTGCCGACCTCGCTCTCGACACGGTAGGTATGGGTCACTCTGGCCAGCCTATGCTCGAACGTCCCGAGGGGACCGTTTGATCCGGACTCATGACCTGTGGGGGGCGGCTCAAACCCGGGTCGCCGTTCTATGCTCGGACCGGCATGCGCACTCCCCCCAACGCCCCTGAGCGGCGCCGATGACCCCGCGGGCCCCCGTCCACACGGTGCATCTGGGCGCGGCCACGCTGCTGCGGGTGTCCGCCGAGGGGCTGGGAACGGGGCTGGTGCTGGTCGTCCAGGCGCGCACCGGGCAGGCCGCGCTGGCCGGGTTCCTGCAGGCGGGGGTGATGCTCCCGTACGTGGTGGCCGGTCCCGCCGTGGGGCACGCCCTGGACCGGACGAGGCGCCCCCGGACCTTCGCCCTCGCGCTGGCGGGCTGCTACGTGCTGGCCGCCGCGCTGCTGATGCTGGTGGCCGGGCGGGTGCCGCTGCTCCTGGCGCTGGTCCTGGCCGTGGCGGTCGGCTGCACCGAGCCGATCGTGGTGGCGCTCACCGGCCTGCTGCCCCGCTTCGTCCCGGCCCACCGGCTGACCGGCGCGTACGGGCTGGAGGCGGCGACCTACAACGTCGCCGCGATCACCGGCCCGGGGCTGGCCGCCGCCCTGGCCGCCGGGCCGGGGGCCGGGTACGCGGGGCTGGCGGTCGTGGGCAGCGCCGCGCTCGGGCTGGTCCTGCTGCCCTTCCTGGCCGTTCCCCCGGCGCCGCCCGCCGGCCCGCGCCCGCCGGAGGCCCGGTGGCCGCTCCTGGAGGTGATCGCCGGCGGTCTGGTGGTGCTGGCGGCCAACCGGGTGCTGCGGGCCGTGACCTGCGCGACCACGATGGCGTTCCTCGGCATGGGCGGCGTCGCGGTCACCGCCGTGCTGTTCGCCGAGCATCTCGGGGAGCCGGCCGGTGCGGGCGGCCGGCTCATCGCCGCGTTCGCCGCCGGGTCGCTGGCCGGGTCGCTGGCCTCGGCCCGCTGGCTGTCGGCGCGGCGGGCCGAACGGGTGCTGCTGGCCGGCATGGTCGCGTTCGGGCTGGCGCTGGCGTCGATCACGCTGGCCCCGTCGATGCCCTGGGCGCTGGCCGGGTTCGCCCTGGCGGGCGTGTGCGACGGGCCGGTGTTCGCCGCGACCCTGACCGTCCGCCAGCGCGAGGCCCCCGCGGACCGGCTCGGCCAGGTCAACACCACCGGCGGCAGCCTCAAGATCGGCTCCGCCGCCCTCGGCGCCGCCCTCACCGGCGCCCTGGCCGCCCACCTTGGCGCCACCGGCCTCCTGCTGGCCATCGCCTGCTGCCAGCTCCTGGGCGCCCTGGCCGGCGCCCTCCTCCTCATCGCCCGCAAGCCCGCCTGACGCGTTCCTCCCGGCGGGCGGGCGCGGGGCGGTCTCGGAGACGGGTCAGGGCTTGCGGAGCAGGCCGCCGTACTCGTGCAGGTCGTTGCGGAGCTTGGAGGCCCCGACGTACTGCTTCAGCTCTTCGGGGACGGGGGCCAGCGGGGGCTGGTCGGGGTCGGGGCGCCAGTCGTTGATGTCGCCGAGGCCCGGCTCGACCGGCTCCAGGCCCTCCAGCAGGGCGTCGACCTCGGCGGTGCTGCGGGTCTTCCAGGGCATGCCGGCGGCGTTGGCCACGGCGTCCATCTGCGCGCGGCGCTCGGGGTCCGAGGAGACGATCTGGGTGAACGCCAGGTGGCTGCCGGGCACGGCGCGGTCGATGACGTGGTGCAGGACGCGGCGGGGGTCGTCGGCGTCGAGCAGGTGGTGCCCGACCGACAGGTACAGCACCGCCAGCGGCTCGTCGAAGTCGATCAGCCGCTTGGTGTCGGGGTGGTCGAGAACGGCCTGCGGGTCGCGCATGTCGGCGGTGATCACCACCGTGGAGCCGTCGCCGGCCAGCAGGGCGCGCGCGTGGGCCAGCACGATCGGGTCGATGTCGACGTACAGCACGCGGGCGTCGGGGGCGAACCTCTGCGCCACCTGGTGCACGTTCTGGTCGGTCGGCAGCCCGCAGCCCATGTCGACGAACTGCCGGATCCCCGCCTCCCGCGCCAGGTACCGCACCACCCGGTACAGGAACAGCCGGTTCTGCCGCGCGATGTCCACGATCTCGGGGAAGTGCGGGATGCTGGCCAGGCCGAACTTGCGGTCGACCTCGAAGTTGTCCTTGCCGCCCAGCGTCCACCCGTACAGGCGCGCCGACGTGGGCACGTCCGTGGGGATGTCCGGAATCACGTCATCGGCCATGCTGCAGCTCCGTTCGATCCCACCGTGCCCGAGGGCGTCACGACGGCCACAGGGTAACCCCATGATCGCGGACAAAGCAGACTTATCGGTGACGGAGTAAGTGGTCCCCAGTTTACGGATGACCGAAAAGCAGGCTCCGACCCGAGCCTTAGCCGGTTGCGCACACGTCGCCACCGACGGCTCGAGAACGTTCCGCACACCGGCGGCCATACCCCGGCCGTCACCGGCGGGTGCGAGCGCGCCGCCGCAAGCCCCCGGCGCGGGAATCGACTCGCGCGGCCGACGCCGCCACGGCGGGCTCGGCGCGGGAATTAATTCGGTCGACCCGGCCGAGGGCGGTCCGTACGCTCGACGGCATGTTCCTCGCAGCCGGCACCAGCGTGCTCGCGGCCTTCGGGTCGCCGAGCGCGGTGTCGGCCGCCGTCGCCCTGACGGTCGCCGCGGCGGCATTCGACGGCCTGCGACGCTGACCCTCCTCCGAGCCGTCCTTCGAGAACCATCGGAGGAGGGTGGTCATCACCGGCAGGGGCCCGTCATCGGCCCTGCCCGGGGGTTCTCACGTTCCGTTCCGAATTCCACGTGAGGACGCAGCACGTCATGGCCAAGCAGCTTTACGAGCGCGCCAAGCCGCATCTCAACATCGGCACGATGGGGCACGTCGACCACGGCAAGACCACCCTCACCGCGGCGATCACCAAGGTGCTCGCCGACCGGGGGCTGGCCAGGGCCGTGCCGTTCGAGCGCATCGACCGGCACCACGAGGAGCGCGAGCGCGGCATCACCATCAACATCGCGCACGTCCACTACGAGACCGCCACCAGGCACTACGCCCACGTCGACATGCCGGGTCACGCCGACTACATCAAGAACATGATCACCGGCGCGGCGCAGATCGACGGGGCGATCCTGGTGGTCTCCGCGCTGGACGGGCCGATGCCGCAGACCCGCGAGCACATCGTGCTGGCCCGCCAGGTCGGCGTGCGGCACATCGTGGTGGCCCTCAACAAGGCCGACGCGGTCGAGGACGCCGAACTGCTCGACCTGGTCGAGCTGGAGGTCCGCGAACTGCTGTCGGCGTACGGGTTCGCCGGGGAGCAGGCCCCGGTGGTGCGGGTCTCCGGGCTGCGCGCGCTGGAGGGCGACCCGTACTGGACGGCGCGGATCGTCGACCTGCTGGACGCGATCGACGAGCACGTGCCGGTGCCGCGGCGCATCCTCGACCAGCCGTTCCTGATGCCGGTCGAGGGGGTGCTGTCCATCACCGGCCGCGGCACGGTCGTCACCGGCGTGGTCGCCCAGGGCTCCCTGCGGGTCGGCGACCCCGTCGAGGTGGTCGGCCTGTCCGAGGAGACGCTGTCCACGGTGGCCACCGGACTGGAGACGTTCGGCCAGGTCATGGACCACGCCGAGGCGGGCGACAACGCCGCGGTGCTGCTCCGCGGCGTCCGCCGCGAGCAGGTCCGCCGCGGCCAGGTCGTCAGCGCCCCCGGCAGCATCCGCCCGCACCGCCGGTTCCGCGCCCGGGTCCGGGTGCTGACCGCCGACGAGGGCGGCCGGAGCAGGCCGTTCCACCACGGCTACCGGCCGCAGTTCCACTTCCGCACCACCGACGTGGTCGGAACGGTCGACCTCGGCGGCGAGGACGTCATGGCCCTCCCCGGCGACCTGGTCGACCTGTCGGTGGAGCTGGGCAAGCCGGTCGCCCTGTCCGAGGGCCTCGGCTTCGCCGTCCGCGAGGGCGGCCTCACCGTCGGCGCCGGCACGGTGACCACCCTCGAGGACTAGCCGCGCACCGCCTGCGCCCGTCCCCCGCCGGGACGGGCGCAGGTGTCGCCCGGACGGTCGAAACCCGGTCGGCGGGAGCACCGTCCCACTCTCAGCACACCGGAAGGACGGCACATGGTCGAACACGCGATGACCGACCCGGCGGGGATGTTCGTCATCGTCGCGCACCAGGGGTACGAGTTCCACGCCATCGACGGGTGCGACCTCGCCGCCGAGGATCCGGCGGTCTGGCTGATCTCCGAAGGCGAGACGGTGCGGCCCGCCTGGCCCAGTGTGAACGAGTGGTTCCGGTACTGGTCGCCGGACATCGCCGAGCATCGGGAACGGCTGGAACTCATGCGGGAGACACGGCCGGGCAGGCCCCTGCCGGGGTGGGCACGGGACATCGAGTCGCCCTGATCACCCGACGGGCGATGGCTCCCGCACCGCGCGCCCGGAACGAAGGACCGTCCCTCACGGCGGGCGGCCCAGGACACCTCTGGTTACCGGAGGGGTAATGGATCCCGTGACGCGCGCCCGGGAGGCTGAGGGCATGAGCACCGAAGAGACCGTCGCGGAACTGCTGGCACGGATCGGCGCGGGGGATCCGGAACGGATCGCGGAGATGTTCGCAGAGCCGGTCGAGTGGGGGCTGAGCTGGCCGGACGAGGGGCATCCGGCGGTGCCCTGGATCCGGCCGCGGGAGAAGCGGGCCGACGTCGCCGATCACTTCCGTTCGCTGGACGCGTTCCATGTGCGGGAACGGAACGGGACCACGGTGGACCGGATCCTGGTGGACGGGGCGGACGCGGTGGTGCTGGGGCGGATCGTCCAGGTGGTCAAGGCCACGGGGCGTGAGTACGAGTCGCCGTTCGCGCTGCATCTGACCGTGGAGAACGGGCTGATCAGCCGCTACCACATCTACGAGGACAGCCTGACGGTGGCGAACGCGCTCGGCGGCTGAAACGTCCGTGGCGTTCGCACGGTCAGCGGGCGAAGCGGGCGGCCATCTCGTTCTGCCAGGAGAAGAGTTCGGCGATCGGGGCGGGGCGGCGGGTGGTGGCGTCGATGTCGGAGCCCTCCTCGGTGAACAGGAACGGGTAGACGGCGATGCCGTGGTCCAAGGGGAGGGCGGCGACGTCGTCCTCCCAGCCGTTCCAGCGCAGGCCCTCGTAGAACCGGCCGAGGTGTCCCGAGACCAGCCACTCCAGCCAGGCGGCGTGCCCGCCCACGGTCAACGGCTCCCACTCCAGCGTGTCCGGCGCGAAATAACAGAGCTGACCCGGATCGCCTGGCCTCCCGGTCGCGGCGGGGTCGTGGCCGTTGATCTCGAACCGGCCGCCCAGCACGTCGTACCCCACCAGCAGAGCGGGCGGGGGACCGTTCACCTGGGCGGGGTCGTCGGGAAAGCCGGCGGCGTCGGGCAGGCCGGGGAGTCCGCGTCCGGGATGGCCGCCGCCCAGCACGCGCACCCAGCCGTGGTCGACGAGGACGCCCCCGGTGTGGAACGCCAGCGCACCGAGCACCGACCGGGTGGTCACCTGCAGCCGGTACAGCGCGGACGCCCCGGCGTCGGGCGAGACGGGCAGGACCTCGACCGGTGCCCGCGCGTCGGCGAAGACCTCCCGCACCGCCGGCCAGGCGGGCGTCGGCACGTCGGTCAGCTCCGCCACCGAACGGATCAAGATCACCACCTCCGGTCCCGCAGTCTCCCACCGGACCGCCCGAGGGGCGAGGCGCGGCCGCTCTGTTCCTCGCTCCCCTAACGGCCCAAGTGGTCAGCGGTGGGTGCGGAAGAACGCGCGCAGGTCCGAGGCGAGGAGGTCGGGGGTCTCCATGGCGGGGAAGTGGCCGCCGCGGTCGTACTCGGTCCACTGCTCGATGCGGCCGTCCGGGTCCATCAGGCCGCGGATGGTGTGGTCGGCGGCGAAGACGGCGACGGCGGTGGGCGGGCCGGGCGGCTGCTCGCCGGCGTCCTGGTGGGCGGCCATCTCGCGGTAGACCTGCATGCCCTCGTACGTCGCGTGCGCCGACGAGCCGCCCGCGGCGGTGAACCAGGTGAGGGACACGTTCGTGAGGAGCTGGTCCAGGTCGACCGCGTCCTCGGGCAGCGCCGCCGCCGGGTCGGTCCACTCGGCGAACTTCTCCACGATCCAGGCGAGCTGGCCCACCGGCGAGTCGGTCAGCGAGTAGGCGAGCGTCTGCGGCCGGGTCGCCTGGAGATGCAGATAGCCCAGGCCGTCCTGCTGGAAGCGGTTGAACGCCTCGGCGCGGGCGCGGTCGGCCTCGGGCAGGCCGGCCGGGTCGATCGGCGGGCCGAACGGCATCGCCGCCGCGGTCCCGGTCAGGTGGACGCCGGTCACCCGGCCGCCCGCGACCATGCCGAGCAGGCCCGCCACTCCCGCGCCGACGTCCGTCCCATGGACGGCGTAGCGGTCGTAGCCGAGGCGGTTCATCAGCTCGTCCCACGCATGGGCGACGCGGAACAGGTTGCCCCAGCCGGTGCCGCGCACCGGGGTGGACAGGCCGTACCCCGGCAGTGACGGGATCACCAGGTGGAACGCGTCGGCGGGATCGCCGCCGTGCGCGCGGGGATCGGTCAGCGGGCCGATGACCTTCAGGAACTCGATGGGGGAGCTGGGCCAGCCGTGGGTGAGGATCAGCGGCAGCGCGTCCGGCTCCGGGGAGCGGACGTGCATGAAGTGCACGTCCTGCCCGTCGATGGTGGTCATGAACTGGCCGATCCCGTTCAGCGCGGTCTCCTGGGCGCGCCAGTCGAAGTCCTCGGCCCAGTAGCGGGCCAGCCCCTTGAGGTAGTCCAGCGGGACGCCGCGGCTCCAGCCGATCCCGGCGGGCTCGTTCGGCCAGCGGGTGCGGGCCAGGCGGTCGCGGAGGTCGTCGAGGTCGGCCTGGGGGACGGCGATGCGGTGAGGGCGGATGTCGTTCGTCATGGTGCTGACGCTAGGAGGCAACGCGGAAAGGATCGTTCCGCGTTGTGCGGCGAGACTGGAAAGCATGTTGGAGACCTCCGCCCGCCTGCTCCGCCTCCTGTCACTGCTCCAGACCCCGCGCGACTGGACCGGCCCCCAGCTCGCCGAACGGCTCGGCGTCACGACCCGCACCATCCGCAACGACATCGAACGCCTCCGCAGCCTGGGCTATCCCGTCCACGCCACCCCCGGCGTCGCGGGCGGTTACCGGCTCGGGGCGGGCGCCTCGCTCCCGCCGCTGCTGCTGGACGACGAGGAGGCGGTCGCCGTCGCGGTCGGCCTGCGCACGGCCGCGTCCGGCGGGGTCTCGGGCATGGAGGAGACCTCCCTGCGCGCTCTGGCCAAGCTCGAACAGGTCCTCCCCTCCCGCCTCCGCCACCGGGTGAACGCCCTGCACGCCGCCACTGTGTCGGTCCCCCGCACCGGCCCGACCGTGGACGCCGACGTGCTCACCGTCATCGCCTCCGCCATCCGGGCGAACGAGCGCCTGCGCTTCGACTACCGGGCCCACGACGGCGCCACCACCCGCCGCGACGCCGAGCCGCACCGCCTCGTCCACACCCGTGGCCGCTGGTACCTGGTCGCCTGGGACGTCACCCGGAACGACTGGCGAACGTTCCGGGCCGACCGCATCACCCCGCGCACCCCGAACGGCCCCCGCTTCACTCCACGCCCCGCCCCCGACGGCGATGTGGCCGCCTACGTCGACCGCACTCTCGGCACCGCCACCTGGCGTCACCGCGCCCGCGTCAAGGTCCACGCATCCGCCACCGAGATCGCCGCCCGTCTCCCGCCCGCCGTCACCATCGAGCCCATCGACGACCGCACCTGCTGGCTGAACGTGGGCTCCGACACCCCGCACACCCTCGCCCTGTGGCTGGGGATGCTCGACACCGACTTCGAGGTCGCCGACTCCCCCGAACTCGCCGCGCATCTGAAGGCCCTCGCCGCCCGCTACCTCCGGGCCGCCGCCTCCTGAACGAGCCCCGCGCTGTCCCGCCGGGTGCGGGACACGGGTCTCTGGGCGGGGGGTCGCGGGAATGGCGATGCTCGGGGCATGTACATCCTGGTGGCGCTTTTCGGGGCGTTCTTTCTGGCGGTCGGCTGGATCGGGAGAATGCAGCTCACCGCCATGGCGCGGTCGGTGACGCGGACGTGCGCCGAACTGACCGCGCACGGGCCGTTCACGACCAAATGCGAGGTGGCCGGGACGGTGCGGGCGCCGGGCGGGCCGATCCTGACCGCCCCGTTCTCCGGCCGGCCGTGCGTCTGGTACCGGGTGAAGGCCACCGCCAAATACCGGGACGGCGGCACGAACCCCTTCCTGAAGGAGAGTTCGGACCAGCCGTTCGAGCTGTGGGACGACACCGGCGGCATCGACGTCTTCCCCGGCACAACCGACGTCCACGGAACGGAGAAGACGCTCGACGCCAAGATCTCCTCGGACGAGCGCACCCATCTGCCGGTGCCGGACGGGCATCCGGACCGCTACCGGGAGTACCACTACGAGGAATGGACGCTGCCGGTGGGCAGCCCGCTGTACGTGCGGGGCAAGGCCGTCTTCGACGGAATGCGCCTGTCCATGCGGGCCCCCACCGCCGAGCCCAGCACCACCGACCCCTACATCCTGAGCACCCGTTCGGAGAAACAGCTCCGGCGGCGCGCCCTGGCCATCATGGTGACCGGCTACGGCGGCGGCGCCCTGCTGGTCGCCCTCGCCGCCGTCGTCGCCGTCCTCGAGTCGAACTGACCTAGGCTCCCCCGGCCCGGGAACGACGCCGGGCCCGCCGCACCCCGGCGGCGTCCGCGGAGCGCGGACCTCGGCTCACGGCGTTCGGACATGTGGACGGGGACATGCCGGATGCCTTCACCCGGAGTTCCCCCGTACGGGGGAGGCGATCACTTCTCTGGCAGGAGGTGGCGGCGCCTCGGGTCCAGCAGGATCTTCTTCATGAACGCCATCGAGTCCGCCGCTGTCCGATCCGATCCCGCCGTCGCCCCGGCGCCCCGCTGGGCGCGGTGGGCCGCGCATGTGGCCGCCCTGGTCGCGCTGCCGTCGGGGCTGTGGCGGATCGGCCTGGCGCTGGGATTCCCGCTGGGCTACACCGAGGAGGGTCTGCGCGCGCTGGTCGGCCCCTCGGCGTGGGGGCCGGTGTACCTGGTCGCCCTCAGCGTGCTGACCGAGGCCGCGGCCATGCTCACGCTCGGGCTGGTGCAACGCTGGGGTGAGGTGGCGCCGTGGTGGTTTCCGTTCGTCGGCGGCAGGATCATCCCGCCGCGGCTGGCGATCGTGCCCGCCTGGCTGGGGGTGGCGGTCCTCACCGTGCTGTGGACCCCGTTCCTGTTCTGGTGGGCGACCCCCCACGACGACATGACCGCCCTCGGGCACGCCCTGGTGGGATTCCTGTACCTGCCGCTGGTGGCATGGGCTCCGCTGCTGGCCGCGGTCACCCTGTCCTACCAGCGCCGCCGCCGGCTCTCGCCGGTGGTCATGGCTTGAGGCGGGCCCACACCCACTTGCCGCCCCGGGGGTCCTTGCCGCAGCCGCAGTCGACGGCCAGGGCCGTGACGATGGGCAGGCCCCATCCGCCGTTGTCGTCCCACGACTCGGGGGAGATGTCGAGACCGCCCTCGGCCGCGTTCGGCGGACGGCGGACGTACGGCCTGCGGGGGCTGGAGTCCCACACCGCGACGGTCAGGAACGGCTCCTCCCGGCTGAGCCGGAAGAGGATCAATTCGCCGGGGGTTTCCTTGATCGCATTGTTGATCAGCTCCGAGGCCACCAGGAACACATCGTCCATAATGTGCGTTGCGCCCCATTTGTGAAGCCGCGGTTTCGCCAGCGTACGGGCGAGCCCGGCCGCGGCGGGCGACGCCAACAGGGATATGGCCAGGCGGTCGGGTCCAGGCGCCATCGGCGGGCCTTTCTGCACGGTGAACGCCTTCCGCGAACTCGACGGCGATGCCGGGACGCCCAGGTGGCGCCCCGGATCGCCGCCGTGGCCGCCGGGACGGGACGGCGGTCGCGCCGGGAAAGGTCCAGTTCGTCGATTCCCCTTCACAATGGCTTTCCGGAAGTTAAATTGGCTGTGTCCACCGGAATGCGAAACAGTGGAGGGCCGATGCCGATCGTCCGCGACCCCCTCGACCCCAAGGTCTCGATGTGGCACTTCCTCGCGTACTACCTACGCTTCATGCGGGAGCGGGAGGGCCTCTCGCTGACCCAGTGGGGCCGCATCATCGGCGCGGCCCGCTCGACTGTTTCGAACATCGAGGCCGGACGGCACCGCCTCCAGGAGGACCACGCCAAGATCATCGACGCCAGGTTCGGCACCGGCCGCCTGATCGAACTCCTGCTCTGGTACGCCCGCTCCGCCCACGACCCCGACTGGTTCCGCCAGTTCACGCACTACGAGAAGCAGGCCACCGCGCTCAAGATCTACCACGGCGAGATGATCCCGTTCCCGTTCCAGACGGACGAGTACACCTGGGAGCAGGTCCGTGAAGGCGACTACAGGGACATGGAGAGCGAGCAGGAGGCACGCCTCCGCCGCAAGCGCCATCTCCTCGACCGAGAGGACTCACCGTTCCTCTGGGCGCTGATCCACGAGAGCGCGCTGGCCACTCAAGTCGGCGGTCCGGAACTCATGAGGAAGCAGATCCAGCATCTACGGGAGATGGCCGACCTGCCCCGAATCGTTGTCCGGATCATCCCGTTCACCGCTGGAGCGCACCTCGGGACAGACGGGCCGTTCCAGATCATCAGTCTGGAGTCCAGGGACATCGCCTACGCTGGCGCACAGAACGGCGGACGCCTGGTCGAAGGCCCAGGCGAGGTCAGGGAGTTTGCCTTTAAGTTTGATCGCATCGGCGCGAAAGCGGCATCCGAGGACGACTCGCGCAAGCTGATCGAGCAGTGGTTGGAGAGGTACCCATGACCGAGCACTGGCGCAAGAGCTCCCACAGCGGCGGCCCCAGCGACCCAGCATGCGTTGAGCTGGCCGAACTCCCCGAAGGCATCGGCATCCGAGACTCCAAGAACCCCCACCACGGACGACTCACCCTGCCGCCCGCCGCATTCGGAACGCTCGTACGCCAGATCAAGGAAGACGCACTGGACCACCCCTCCTAAGCCCAAGGAAACAGCCATGACCGTGCAGTGGCGTAAGAGCTCCTACTCCGGCACTGCGAACGATGACGTGTGCGTTGAGCTGGCCGAACTCCCCGAAGGCATCGGCATCCGAGACTCCAAGAACCCCCACCACGGACGACTCACCCTGCCGCCCGCCGCGTTCAAGGCGCTCGTACGCCAGATCAAGGAAGGCACGCTGGCCCGGCCCCGCTGAACGCGAGAGGCGGGAACGCGCCGGGGCTGGGGCGGATCGCCGTACGGCTGTGCACGGACACGGTGTGGACGGCGGGGCCGCTGGGGGCCGGAACGCGTCGGCCGCCGGGCTGGGAGCCCGGCGGCCGGCCGGTTCAGGGGGTCAGGTGATCGCCGCGGGGCGCGGGGCGCCTCCGGACGGGCGGGTCAGTGGACGGCGCGTTCCTGGCCTTCCCAGTAGGGGGCGCGGAGTTCGCGCTTGAGGACCTTGCCGGTGGGGTTGCGGGGGATGGCGTCGACGAAGTCGACCGAGGTGGGGCACTTGAAGTGGGCCAGGCGGTCGCGGCAGTAGTCGATGATCTCCTGCTCGGTGGCGTCGCCGGACTTGACCACGATGGCCTTGGGGGTCTCGCCCCACTTGTCGTGCGGGACGCCGATCACCGCGCAGTCGGCGACCTGGGGGTGGCCCATCAGGACGTTCTCGACCTCGGCGGGGTAGATGTTCTCCCCGCCGGAGATGATCATGTCCTTGACCCGGTCGTGGATGTAGAGGTAGCCGTCCTCGTCCAGGTAGCCGGCGTCGCCCGTGCGGAACCAGCCGTCCTCCAGCAGCGCCGCCCTGGTCGCCTCGGGCATGTCCCAGTAGCCGAGCATGTTCTGCGGGGACCGGACCATGATCTCGCCGACCTGGCCGGGGGGCAGTTCGGCGCCGGTGGCCGGGTCCACGATCTTGAGCTCGGTGCCCTCGTTGGGGATGCCGGCGCTGGCCAGCCGGTGCGCGTTGGGGCCGTCCGGGTCGTGGTCCTCGGGGGGCAGCGCGGTGACCGCGCCGGTGGTCTCGGTCAGCCCGTACACCTGGATGAACTTGGTGCCGGGCAGCAGCTTCATGGCGCCGCGCAGCACCTCCTGGCTGATCGGGGACGCCCCGTACAGCAATACCTCCAGGCTGGACAGGTCGCACTCGGCCACCTCCGGCATGCCCTGCCAGAACAGCAGCAGCACCGGCACCAGGAAGATGTGGGTGACCCGGCGGCGCTCGATGTCGCGGGCGATGCCGAGCGGGTCCGGCTCACGGCTGATCACGCCGGTGACGCCGTCGAAGACCACCGCCACGCTCAGCGCGTTCCCGGCGATGTGGTACATCGGCATCGCGATCATCTGCCGGGTCTGCTCGGTGATCTCCCACAGCTCCCGGGCCTTGGGCAGGATCGACAGGAAGTTGTCGTGGGTGAGCATCACCCCCTTGGGCCGCCCGGTGGTGCCCGAGGAGTAGAGCTGGACGAACACGTCCGAGGTCGCGGCCTGGTGCGCGGGCGGGGCCGGGTCGTGCGCGGCGATCCAGCCCGCGTAGTCCAGCCGGGGCTCGGCGGTGCCCTCCCCGTCGATCACCACCAGGTGGGTGGTGTGCTCCAGGTCGCCGACGATCGCGTCCAGCACCGGGACGAACTCGGGCCCGACGATGAACACCTTGGCGCGGGCGTTGTTGACGATGTACGCGACCTCGGGCGGCGCCAGCCGGTAGTTGACCGGAACCTGCACCGCGCCGATCCGGGCCGCGCCGAACAACTGCTCCACGTATTCGATGGAGTTCTTGTCCAGAATGGCCACGCGGTCGCCCGGCCCGACCCCGGCGGCGTGCAGCGCGGTGGCCACCCGGTCCACCCGTTCGTCGAACTCGCGGTACGTGATCTCCCGGTCACCGTAGAAGTAGGCGATCTTGTCCGGGAAGGCGCGTGCGCGCTCCCGCAGGACATCGGTCAGAGGCTGCATGGGTGGAGGGCCCCTTTCACCCGGCGGATGGTGTCCTACATCCTGCGATAAGCGAGCACTTTCACACAAGCCCCTGGTCAGCCTCGCGGCGCCGCCTTGGCGATCAGCGTGACCACCAGCACCACCACGGCCGCCACCAGCCCCACCATGAAGAAGAACTTCAACGTCGACAGGATCGCGCCGAGCACCGACAGCACCAGCCAGACGGCCAGCACGATCCCCGCGACCTTCAGCACCAGTGAACCCATGCCGTCACCGTACGCACCGCATTCCCGCGCCGCCATCCGCCTCCAGGATGAGATGCCCCCTGGTGGAACCCCGACGTCCCGGAAATCGCTTTTCGCGAACGAATGCGCCCCCGTCCGGAAACGTGGCCCTCGGCGATTGACCGCCGCCTTCACCCGATCGGCGAGGCGTCACAGGAAGCGGCGGAGGGGAACGGTCGACAGCTCCTTGGCGCGGTGGAAGGCGGAGCGGTCGCGCCAGCGGCCCGGGGCGATCCGGGCGGAGACCTTCAGGTCCTCCTCGAAGTGGGCGTCCAGGGTCGCGGTCAGGTCCCGGTCGATCACGGCGAGCATGATCTCCTCGTCGTGGTCCAGCGAACGCCGGTTGAAGTTGGTGGAGCCGACCAGCGACACGATCCCGTCCATCGTGAGGATCTTGGCGTGCATCATGGTCGGCTGGTACTCCCAGATCCGCACCCCGTCCGCCAGCAGCCGGTCGTAGTGCTGCCGCCCCGCCAGCAGCGAGACCCGCTTGTCGGCGTGCGGGCCGGGCAGCAGGATGTCGACCTCCACGCCGCGCCGCGCGACCTCGCCCAGCAGTTCGGTGAAGTAGTCGTCGGGCGCGAAGTAGGCCGTGGCCAGCCGGACCCGGTGCCGCGCCGACTCCAGCACGACCCGCATCAGCGTCTGCATGTCCTGCCAGCCGATGCTGGCCGACCCCCGCACCACCTGCACCACCGCGTCCCCGGCGGGCTCGTGGGGGGTGAACAGGTCCCGCTCGTCGAACAGCTCGTCATGGCACTCCGCCCACCCCTGCGCGAACGCGGCGGCGATCCCGTCCACCGCGGGCCCGCGGACCCGGACGTGGGTGTCCCGCCATTCGCGCTCGTCGCGGGCGTCGCCGCACCACTCCTCGGCGATGCCGACCCCGCCGGTGTAGGCGACGTTCTCGTCCACCACCAGCACCTTGCGGTGGCAGCGGTGGTTCTGCTTGAACGGCGACAGCCACAGCGGCTTGCGGAACCACGCCACCGTCACGCCCGCCGCGCTCATGTCGTCCAGCAGGTCCCTCTCGATGGGGTGGCAACCGATCCCGTCCAGCAGCAGCCGCACCCGCACCCCGGCGCGGGCCCGTTCCGACAACGCGGCGGCGAACCGGCGGGCGATGTCGCCCCGCCAGTACACGTAGGTCATCATGTCGATGGTGCGCTCGGCGGACCGGATGCTCTCCAGCATCGCCGGGAAGATCTCGTCCCCGTTCCGCAGCGCCACCAGGGAGTTGCCCTCGGTCGCCGCGATCCCGATCAGCCGTTCCAGCCGCCGACGGATCCGGTGCTCGGCCGACCCCTCCTCGTGGCGCACCCGTGCCGGGGCCGCGCCGTCAGAACGACGGCCGGCCGCACGCACGGCGCTCCACCGTCAACCCCACCAGAGCGGCGATCGCCATCCGGACTCTTCCTTTCACTCGGATCCCGGACGGCGTCTACCCGTAGCGGGGCAACCCATGCAAAGGCCATGAGAAAGGAAAGACGGAGTGGGACTGCCGCGCATCCCGATGACGAGGCCCTGAGACGGGATCGGCCTCCCGATCATCCCGATCTCAGGGGAGGGTCGCGCGGATGATCGCGCCGGGCTCGGTCCCGGCCTGCGCGACGAGGGCGCCGCCGGGAGCCCAGACACCCGAACGTCCCGCGGTCTGCTCGAACCCGCCGCCGGTGGGGCCCGCGAAGCTGGCGACGGCGACCCGCACACCGTGGTCGGCGGCGATCCGGCGGGCGCGCTCGGCCTGTAGATCGGCCTCCTCGGCGAGCTTCACGGTCCCGGCCACGTAGGCGTCGACGCCCAGTGCGACGGTGTCGGCCGCGTGCTGCGGGACGCCGGTGTCCTTGCAGATCGCCAGGCCCAGCCGCCGGCCGTCCACGGTCACCACGGCGGGCTCGTCGCCCGGGGTGAAGCGCTCGGCCTCGGCGGTGCCCAGCCACATCTTCCGGTACGCCACGGACACCCCGGCGGCGTCGACGGCCAGCATCGCGATGTGCTCCCGCCCCGCGTCCCCTCGGATCGGCGCGCCCACCAGAGCCAGCGACCCGGTGCCGGCGCAGGCTTCGACAAGGGGCGCCAGCCGGGGATCGTCCGGCGTGATCGCCGCCGCCTCCAGCTCGTACCCGGTCAGGGACAGCTCGGGGAACACCACCACCCGCGCCCCCGCCGCCCGGACGGTCTCCGCATGCCGCACCGCGTTCCCGGCGACGTCATGCGAGACGCAGACCGGCTGGGCGACCGCGATGCCGAGGGATCCGCGCATCCGCCTCACCTCCCTCACCCGATCATGCGGGACAGCGGCTCCGGCAGGGACATGAGATCGGCCACGCGCCGGTGGCACCGGCGCGACGGCCACGTGATCGGCGCACCCGTCCCGTTCCCCCAGCGGAGCGCCCAGCCACTCCGTGACGTACCGGCGGACGAACTCGTACCGATCATGCGCCGACCGGGCTTCCCGCAGCGCGGCCACCAGATCCATCCACGACACCCCGTCCCGCCGTACGGACGACCCGCCGACCGGCGTGCGGTCGGCCTCCACCATGATCCACTCGACCCGTGCGGGCGACCGCATCCGGGCGCAACGCCGTCCTCCGGCCGTTGACGAGGGCTCACGTCCTCACCCGGACGACCCGCCGATTGCCTACCGTGTGAGGGTGGGTGAAGAGATCACCGGGCGGATCCTGGTCGTGGACGACGATCCGACCGTGGCGGACGTGGTCATGCGGTACCTCGTGCGGGACGGGCACCGGGTCAGGTGCGTGACCGACGGGCGGGAGGCACTGGCCGCCGCCCGCGCGGAGCCGCCCGACCTGGTGGTGCTCGACCTGATGCTGCCGGGGATGAACGGCCTGGAGGTGTGCCGGCGGCTGCGCGAGGAATCGGCGGTGCCGATCGTGATGCTCACCGCCCTCGGCGAGGAGACCGACCGGCTGGTGGGGCTGGAGTCCGGCGCCGACGACTACGTGACCAAGCCGTTCAGCCCGCGGGAGCTGGCGCTGCGGGTGAGGTCGGTGCTGCGGCGGGTGCGCGGCGGCCCCGCCCCGGCCGGGCGGGACGGCGGGCGGCTGGCCGACGGGGACCTGGTGGTCGACCTCGACGCCCACGAGGCCCGGCTGGGGGGCGCGCTGCTGTCGCTGACGGCCCGGGAGTTCGACCTGCTGGCGTTCCTGATGCGGCATCCGCGGCGCGCGTTCACCCGGGACGAGCTGCTGGAACAGGTGTGGGGCTGGTCGTTCGGGGACTCCTCCACGGTCACCGTGCACGTCCGCAGGCTGCGGGAGAAGATCGAACGGGACTCCACCGCGCCGCGCCGGATCGTGACGGTGTGGGGGGTCGGCTACCGGTACGAGCCGGAGGACCCCCGGTCATGATCCCGCTCCGGGACCTGCTGTGGGTGGCCTGGTACGCGGCGGCGGCCGCGGCCGTGGTGGCGGTGCTGGGCCTGGTGCTGCTGCATCTGCTGCGGTCCCGTTCGGTGGCCGTGCAGCTCGCGGTGGTCGGGGTGGCGACGGTGCTGGCGACGGTGTCCGGCATCGTCGTGATCACCCTGCTGATGTACCTGGACGAGCACGACCGGGCGGTGGCGCTGGCCGTGGTGATCGCCGCCGGGACGGTGGCGATGGGGGTGTCGGCGCTGCTCGGGCGGCGGCTGGTGGCCGCCAACCGGGTGCTGGTGGAGGCGGTCCGCGCCGACCCGTACCGGCCGCCGTCCGTGCCGCTGCCCAAGGAGCTGGCGCTGCTGGCCCGGGAACTGGACGCCGCCTACGACCGGCTCGCCGCCGCGCACGAACGGGAGCAGGCGCTGGAGGCCAGCCGCCGCGAGCTGGTCGCCTGGGTCAGCCACGACCTGCGGACCCCGCTGGCGGGCATGCGGGCGATGGCCGAGGCGCTGGAGGACGGGGTGGTCTCCGACACCGAGACGGTGCGGCGCTACCACGGCCGGATCCGCCAGGAGATCGACCGGCTGGCGGGCATGGTGGACGACCTGTTCGAGCTGTCCCGGATCCACGCGGGGACGCTGCGCCTGTACCGGCAGCGGGTGGGGCTGGACGACCTGGTGGCCGAGGCGGTGGCGGGCACCGAGCCGCTGGCCCGCGCCAAGGGCGTACGGCTGCGCGGCGAGGCCGGCCCCGCGCTGCCGCTGGAGGTGGACGCCGGCGAGCTGGGCCGGGCGCTGCGGAACCTGGTGGTGAACGCCGTCCGGCACACCCCGAGCGACGGCACGGTCGAGGTCGTCGGCGGCGTCGAGGACGGCATGGCCTGCGTGACGGTGTCGGACGCCTGCGGCGGCATCCCCGAGGACGACCTGCCGCGGGTCTTCGACGTGGCGTTCCGCGGCGAGACCGCCCGCACCCCGGGAGGCGGCGGCGCGGGCCTGGGCCTGGCCATCGCCCGCGGCATCGTCGAGGCGCACGGCGGCCGGATCGGCGTCGCCAACGCCGGGCCGGGCTGCCGCTTCACGATCCGCCTGCCGCCGGCGGGCTAGCAGCGCCCCACGGACTCGTCGATCACCCGGAACGTCGGGCACGGCCACCGCCACATGCACGCCCGGCACCGCTGGATCGGGAAGCCGGGGTCGCTGGAGATCCCGCCGGCGTCCCGCGGCTGGTGCAGCTCGACCAGCCGGAGCGCCAGATCCGCGAACGCGATCACCTCGTCCCGGGCGCCGGTCAGGAACACCAGGTCCGCGCGGGACAGCCGGGCCGAGATCGGCACCACGCCCTCCCGGTTGACCAGCGGGGTCAGATAGCGCCCGGCGGCCTGCCACGGGCTGGACTTCTCCGACCGCGTGCGGATGGCCTCCAGGCGCTCGCGAAGCCGCGCCCGGCGGGGGTCTTCCTCCATGTGGCCGGTCCGTGGATGCACGGGGACAGCATCCCGCACCGGGCCGCCGGACGAGGGCGGAATTCCGCAGTTCACAGGCACTGGGACCGTTCTAGAAAGGGACGTGTCGGAACATGCCCGCCATGGGCCGCCGGACCGGGGACGGGGGCGAACCCGAACGGAAATCCAACGCAGCCCCAACGCCTCGCCATCCCGGCCGCGGACCCTGGCCCCGGCTCCCGTCGGCGGATAGTGTGCCGATCGTGGAGCTGAACGTCTCGACCACGCATCGGGCAGGGCACGCCGTCGTCACCGCGACCGGCGAGCTCGACCTGTACACCGCGCCGCGGCTGCAGAACGAGCTGACGGCGCTGGTCCGCGACCGCGCCGAGCGGGTGGTGGTCGACCTGGGCGGGGTGGGGTTCTGCGACTCGACCGGGCTCAACGTCCTGCTCGCCGCGCACCGGGATCTGACCGCCCAGGGCGGCTCCCTGGCGCTGGCCGCGCCGACCCCCACCGTACGGCGGATCCTCCAGGTCACCGGCCTGGACACGGTGTTCACCGTGCTCGACGCGGTACCCGCCCTGGACTCCCGCTGATCCACGGCCCCCCAACACCCGTCGCTTCTGGGGGCCGACCCCCAGACCCCCGAATGAGGCGGGTCGAACGCCCTCCGCTCCGCAGAGCTCCGCTGCGGTCGCCCGGCCTGTCGCCTCTGGGGGCCGACCCCCAGGCCCCCGAATAAGGCGGGTCAGACGCCCTCCGCTCCGCAGAGCTCCGCTGCGGTCGCCTGACCCGCGGCTACGATCGGCTGCATGCAGGCACAGCAGCGATCCGACGGCGACGTCGCGGTGATCATCCCGGCCAAGGACGAGGGCGAGCGGATCACCGCCACCGTCAAGGCGGCCTGGGAGCTGCCCGGGGTGGACCTGGTCGTCGTGGTGGACGACGGGTCGGCCGACGACACCGGACGGCTCGCCGCCGAGGCCGGCGCCCGGGTGGTCCGGCACAGCCGCAACCGGGGCAAGGGCGCGGCGATGGAGACCGGCGCGGAGGCGGTGCGGCTGCTGGACGAGGGCCGCGAGACACCCCGCCATCTGCTGTTCCTGGACGCCGACCTGGGCGACACGGCGTCCGCCGCCGCCCCGCTGATCGAGCCGGTGCGGCGCGGCGAGGCCGACATGACGATCGCCACGTTCACCACCACGGTCAAGCTCGGCGGCCACGGGTTCGTGGTCCGGCTGTCGCGGGACGGGATCCGCCGCGCCACCGGCTGGGAGGCGACCCAGCCGCTGAACGGCCAGCGCTGCCTGACCCGCGCCGCGTTCGAGGCCGGGCTGCCGCTGGCGGCGGGCTTCGGCGTGGAGACCGGCCTCACCATCGACCTGATCCGCGGCGGCTTCCGGGTCGAGGAGGTCGAGGTCCCCCTCGCCCACCGCGCCACCGGCACCGACTGGCGCGCCCAGCTCCACCGCGCCCGCCAGTTCCGCGACGTGGCCCGCGCCCTGGCCGTCCGCGAACCCGCCATCGCCACCCGCCTGCCCCGCACCCGCAGGTGACGTCCTCCGCCTCCATGCCCCCGTCCACCGCCGCCTCCGCACCGACCGCCATGCGCTCCACCCCTGCGAACGCCGGGGCGGGCCTCGGGAGGTCGGGGCTGGGGCTCGGCGCGGGGAGTCTGTTGTGCTTTCTGCTGGTGGCGTTGCTCGGGCCTTCGGCGATGCAGCCTCGGCTGGCCGGGGCGGGGGCGCCGTTCTCGCTGGACGTGGGCGCCTCGCCGTACGTGGTGATCGGGCTCACCGCTGCGGGGATCCTGCTCGGCACGGCGGGGCTGGGATTGTGCTTCGTCGCGGTGCGGCGGGGGTGGCGGTGCCCGGCCAAAGGGTTGATGGTCGCCGGGGTGCTGGCCGCGGCGGCGTTCGCGGTGATGCCGCCGATCGGGTCGGCGGACCATCTGAACTACGCGGCGTACGGGCGGATGGCCGTCACCGGGCACGACCCGTACGCGACGCGGGCGGTCGACATGCCGGGGGATCCGGTCGCCGACGCGGTGGAGGAGTGGCGCAGCGCGCCCTCGGTGTACGGGCCGATCGCCACGGCACAGCAGGCGCTCGCCTCCTGGGCGGGGGGCGAGTCGGTGGCGCTGACGGTGTTCGCGCTGTCGGTGACGAACGCGCTGGCGTTCGTGCTGACGGGCCTGATCCTGCATCGGGCGTGCCGGACGCCGGAGGGGCGGCTGCGGGCGGCGCTGCTGTGGACGTGCAACCCGCTGATGCTGTTCCACCTGGTGGCGGGGGCGCACAACGACGCGCTGGCGATCTGCGCGGCGGTGGGGGTGCTGGCCGTGCTGGCGCGGACCTCACGGCCGGTGCTGCGGGCGGCGGCGGCCGGGGTGTTCGCGGGCGCGGCGGGGGCGATCAAGTTCCCGGCCGCGCTGGTGGGCGGCGGCCCGGCGCTGCGGATGCTGCTGGGACGGCGCCTCACGAGCCTGGCGGCGCTGGCCGGGGCGGCGGCGGGCACCGCCGGGCTCGCCTACGCGCTCGCCGGGGAGCATGCGTTCGACCAGGTCAGGCGGGCCGCGAACTCGGTGTCGCTGGCCACCCCCTGGCATCTGCTGGACGCGGCGATGGGCGTCAACCAGCATCGGGTCGTCATCCGGATCGGATCGCTGGTGCTGCTGGCCGCGCTGATCTGGCTGCTGGCCCGCGCCCTGCCCCGCGATCCGCAGCAGGACCCCGACGCGGCGGAGGCCCTGGCGGTGTCGGCGGCGCTGGTGCTGGCCTGGCTGTGGTCGGCGACGTACGCGCTGCCCTGGTACGACGGGCTCGGCTGGGCGGTGCTGGCGCTGCTGCCGTGGTCGCGGCTGGACTGGGCGCTGCTCGGGCACACCGCCGCGCTCAGCCTGGCCTACCTGCCCGCCCGCGACCCGGCGCTGATCGGCCTGCCGGACGACCTGATGTGGCTGGTCACCGTGCTGCGCTCGGACGTCATCCCGTGGCTGCTGACCGGTCTGCTGATCTGGGCGGCGGCGACGGCGCTCCGGTCTGCTCGGCCTCGTCCAGTTCCAGCGCCCGCACGCTCGCCGCGAGGGTCAGCGGGATCGCCAGGCTGAACGCGATCGCCGGGATCACCACCCCGGAGTCGTTCACCAGCATCCCGGCGATGGCCAGCGTCAGCGCCGACAGCAGCGCCGGGCGCAGGCTCGGGCCGCGGTGGTAGGCGCGCTCCAGCAGCGCCGCCCGCCACTGCAACGGCTGGGCCAGCACGAAGTACAGGAAGCACAGCGCCGCCACCGCCGCCACCGTGAACGGCCAGTAGCCCAGGCTGCGCAGCATCGCCCCGGCCTTGCGGGCGATCACGTCCCACGCCTGCCCGCCCACCAGGTCGTCCCAGAACCGGCCCAGATGCGAGGGGTCCGCGCGCAGCGAGTCGGCGAACGCGATGCCCAGCACCAGCACCGCGCCCGCCGCGCAGAACACCGCGATCCGCGCCGCCGACACCCGCCGCCCGGCGATCAGCAGCCCCAGCACCGCGAACGCCGGGACCATCGCGATCACGCCGCCGAAGTCGCTGCCCCAGCCCGGCCAGCCGTCGACCGCCACCGCCGCGACCGCGACCGCCGCCACCACCGCCACCGCGGCCCGGCGGCGGCCGGTCTCCAGCGGGCGTTCGGCCAGCCACGCCGCCGTCAGCAGCGCCGCCACCGCGAACAGCGCGAACGCCTGGTTGCCGAACCCGTAGAACCGGCCCGCCACCAGCGCCGTGTAGCCCATCAGCGCGTTCAGTTGCAGCCGCGAGCCGCAGATCACGTCCAGGCCGAGCACCAGCGCGGTCACCGCCGCGATCACCAGGCCCGCGCCGACCAGCGACCGCCGCCACGGACCGGCCAGCGCCAGCCCGGTGACCACCGCGATCCACAGCGTCACCCCGGCGATCAGGGCGGGCAGCGGATGCTCCGAACGCCACCACGGCAGCAGGTTCGCCAGGAACGACGCCACCGGCGCCGCCGCCCCCACCAGCGCGATCAGCCTGGTCGCGCCGAGGATCCGGCGGCGGTCCCAGCGCGTGCCGAACCCGCCCCAGCGGCGCCGCAGCGCCACCGTGGCCAGGCCGTACAGCACGAGCTGGCCGCCGAACAGCACGATGAAGAACGCCGGCTGCACCCGCCGGATCGCCTGTGCGGCCACGTCCTCGTCGTCCAGGTCGTGGGCCTTGGCCGCGGCGGTGGCGTCGGTGGGCTCGGCCTCCCAGACCGAGCCGACCGCCTCCTCGGGCCGGGCCAGTCCGAGGGCGTGCAGCGCGGTCGCCGTCACGTCGGTCAGCGTGACCAGGCCCGGCTGCCTGGTCGCGTTCGAGGTCAGGTAGGCGGGCCCGTATCCGGCGCCCTCGGCCAGGGCGACGTGCAGGTGCGGCACGCCGCCGGTGTCGGACAGGCCCGCGACCAGCAGCGTCGCGCCTTGGGGCAGCGCCTGGAGCACCTGCCCGAGCTGCCGGTCCGCGGCCGCGGCCGCCGCCGCCCGGTCCCGCCTGCTCGGCGAGATCGGAGCCCCGTCGGCGTCCACCCCGGCACGGATGTGGGCCCGGTGGACGTCGTCGATCTCGACGGCGATCAGCGGGCACCGGGACCATCCGCCGGCGGGCACCCTGGCGACGGACGGCGCGTACACGTCGACCCGTCCGTTCGCGTCGGCCGCCCCGAGCACCGCGCCCGCGCCCACCGCCATCGTGCAGCCGCCCGCCCGGCGGACGGTGTCGCCCAGCAGGCCGGTGCGCGCCTTGTAGGAGGTGGCGGCGTTGTCGCCGACGATCTCGCCCCAGCCCGGGACGCTCGCCGAGGCGCCCACGACGTTCGGGGCCGGGGCGAGGGCGCACTCGCCGTGCGCGAACCTGGCCCGCTGACCCGCCGACACCGTCAGCCACCCGTCTGCCGGGCAGGTGTTCACCCGGGTCGTCCGCACGCTCAGCGCTCCCGCCGAGCCCTCCCGGGTGAGCCGCCACAGGTTCGGGGTGTCCCGCTCGTCGAGGTCGCTCCACCGCAGCCCCGGGACGCCCACCAGGACCACGCCGCCCTTGGTCTCCGCGGTCCCGGCGGACGCGGGCGTACCGAGCATGCCGACCATGAGCAGCAGCAATGTGGCGCATATGACGCCGATGCGTGCCGCCCCCCGCTGCGCCACTGTCGCGTACCTCCATTGGTCGGGTGGTCCCCAGGCTAATGAAGGTGCGGTCATCTGGTTGCGCCAGGATGGAGACATGGGTGGACGAAGCGGCGACGGGACGGTGACGCGCGCCCGGAGGTCACCGGCCGATCTGGCGATCCTGGTGGCCGGGGTGCTGGTCGCGGTGGCGGCGGTCGCCCCGATCGCGGTGCACTGGCTGACCAACCCGCCGGACCAGCGGCTGGTGGACGTGGACGTGTACCGGTCGGGTGGGGAGGCGGTGCTGCGCGGGGCGCCGTTGTACGAGTTCCTGACCGAGCCGCCGCAGTTGCTGCCGTTCACCTATCCGCCGTTCGCGGCGCTGCTGGCGGTGCCGCTGGCGCTGCTGCCGTGGTCGGTGGTGCAGGTGCTGTGGGTCGTCGCCATCTACGCGGCGCTGGCCGTCGGGGTCCGGTACGCGTTCCGCCCGCTGATCGACCGGGCCGGACGGTACGCGCCGCTGGTGACGGGGGCGCTGGTCGGGGGCCTGGCGTACCTGCAGCCGGTGCACGACCAGACCCGGTTCGGGCAGGTCGGGCTGTTCCTGATGGCGTTGTGCGCGGCCGACTGCCTGGCGCCCTCCACCCGGTGGCCGCGCGGCGTGCTGGTGGGGCTGGCGACGGCGATCAAGCTGGTGCCCGGGGTCTTCCTGATCTACTTCCTGATCACCGGGCGGCGGCAGGCGGCCTGGAACGCCACCCTGACCGCCGCCGCCGCGTCGCTGCTGGCGTTCATGGTGCTGCCGCACGACTCGCTGGCGTTCTGGTTCGACGCGATGCTCAACAACGACCGCGTCGGGGCCAACAACGGCACCACCAACCAGTCCCTCAACGGGATGCTGCTGCGGCTCTACTGGCCCGACGCCCTGACCTCGCTGCTGTGGCTGGCGTGCGTGGCGCTGCTGGCGTTCCTCGGCTTCCGGCTGGCCCGCCGCGCATCACTGGCCGCGACCCGGCTGGAGGGGGCGCGCGCCCACAGCGCGGAACTGGCCGGGATCGCGATCACCGGGCTGCTGTCGGTGCTGCTGTCGCCGGTCGGCTGGGTGCACCACCTGGTGTGGGTGGTGCTGGTGCTGGGGGCGCTGGTCGGCGACGGCCGCGACCTGCGGCGCTGGCTGGTCGCGGTGCCGGTGGCGGTGTTCTTCGCGTTCCGGATCCCGTGGTGGGGGACCCGGCTGATCGGCGAGGGGCACGGTGCGGTCGAGCGGTTCACCGGGCGGATCGTGCAGGACGCCTTCGGGCTGGCCGCGATCGCCCTGATCTGGCTGCTCGGGCGCTGGTTGATCGACCGTCTCCAATCCCAAACCGGCCCTGCCGTTTCTTCTCCGGAAAAGGCCCGGGTGGGTACTCTCGCCCCGTGATTCTCGTCGCAGTGGCCCTAGCCGGGGTGGTCGCCGGGGTGGCCGGCCTGTCCTTCGCCATGGTCGCCCACAAGCGGGTCAACCAGGTCGTCGATGAGTGCGCGGAGATGCTCCGCCGCCAGCTCGCGGCACTCGAGGGAACGGTGGACAACCAGGCCCTCCGCGACATCGCGGTGGTGCACTATGACGCCCTCAAGGAGATGTCCGGGCGCCGTTCGTTCTCCCTCGCCCTGCTGAACGCGCTGGGCGACGGCGTGATCATCAGTTCCATCAACGGCCGGACCGAGACCCGCACCTACGCCAAGGTCGTCCGCGCCGGGCGCAGCGTCGAGGTGCTGTCCCCGGAGGAGGACCAGGCGCTGCGCGGCGCCCGGCTGGGCAAGGGGCCGCAGGTGTCGATGGACGACCCGCTGCCGGACTTCGGCGGCAACACCACCTCGGCGCACGCCTGAGAACCGCGGGCGCGTAGACTTCCCTCACGCCACGTCCTTTCCGTCTCACGGCCGCCGTGCACTCCTCGCCTCGGCGGAGGAGTCCCAGATGCGATTCGCCTACCTCGGTCCCCAGGGCACGTTCACCGAAGCCGCGCTGCGCTCCCTCCCGGAGGCCGACGGCGCCGAGCACATCCCCTACGCCACCGTCCCCGCCGCCCTCGACGCGCTGCGCCGCGGCGAGGTCGACTCCGCCGTGGTCGCGCTGGAGAACTCCGTCGAGGGGTCCGTGCCGACCACGCTGGACGAGCTGGCGACCGGGGAGCCGCTGCAGATCGTCGGCGAGGTGCAGCTTCCGGTGTCGTTCGCGCTGCTGGTCCGGCCGGGCACGCGGTACGCCGACATCAAGACCGTCGCCTCCCACCCGCACGCCCAGCCGCAGTGCCGCCGCTGGCTGGACGCGCACGTCCCGGACGCCGAGTGGCGGGCCGCCACCTCCAACGCCGAGGCCGCCCAGCTCGTCGCCGACGGGCACTACGACGCGGCGCTGGCGGGGTCGTTCGCCGCCGCCCGCTACGGGCTGTCGGTGCTGGCCGAGGACATCCACGACGTGGCGGACGCGGTGACGCGCTTCGTGGTGCTGAGCCGGCCGTCCGTCCCGCCCGCCCGCACCGGGATGGACAAGACCACGGTGGTCGCGTTCCTCGGCGAGGACCACCCGGGCGCGCTGCTGGAGATCCTGAACGAGTTCGCGATCCGGGGCATCAACCTGACGCTGATCCAGTCCCGTCCCACCGGCGCGGGGCTGGGGTCGTACCTGTTCTGGATGGACTTCGAGGGGCATGTGGCCGACGCGCGGGTCGGCGAGGCGCTGATGGGACTGCGCCGTATTTGCGCCGACGTCCGTTTCATCGGCTCGTATCCGCGGGCCGACAGGGTCCGTCCGGAAATCCGCCGCGGCACCCACGACGCCGACTTCACCGAGGCCGCCGCCTGGCTCACCGCCATCCGCGCCGGCCACTCCTGAGCGCGTTCGTCCGGGGCGATTGCGAAAGGCGGATCGGCCGATCCGCGATCGCCCGGACCTTCATCGGGCCTTCATCCGCAAACCGATTGCGGCGATGATCATCCCGTGGTCATACTGGCGTGCCTTCTTCTAGATCATCTTTTCTGGGTGGGGAAGTCACGCCGATGCTCCGTGCGCGTCCGCTCACGCTCTCGCTCGCCGCTCTCACCGCCGCCGGTCTGACCCTCGGGACCCTTCCCGCGGCGGCGTACGCGGACGATCCGGGAACGGTCACCGCGAACGAAACCCTGCTGACCACCAAGTTCACCGAGTTCGAGGTCACCCCCACGGAACTGGACGCCGCCGACGGGCTGGTGACCTACCGAGGGCGCATCGTCTATGTGGACGCCGAAGGCGTGGAGCACCCGCTCGCGGGGGCCACGATCTACACCCCGGCGCACATACTGCCCGTCCTGTCGGTGGTCACAGATGCCGACGGACGGTTCGCGGGCAGCTACTACCTGCACGGATCCAACTGGTTCCGTGTCCGTTACCTGCGTCCGGCGGACGCGCCCTACGCATCGGCCGGCAGCCCCGCGGTGTCGGTGTACGTGACAGGGACGCAGAACGTTCCCACCCGGATGACCTTCGAGATGACCCCCACCGGCAAGGTCTTCGCCCAGGACCCCGTCACCATGTCGGGGCGGCTGGAATGGCAGCGGAACACGGGCGAGTGGCTGCCGCTGCCGTCGCAGTACGTCACCGTGCGGTGTGGTAACGGCGGAGACAGCATCGCCGCCTTCCGCACCAAGTTGGACGGCGCTTTCGGCGGGTCGTTGCCGATCAAGGCGCGGTGCGCGACGTACCGTGCGCAGTTCTACAACACCGGCACCGGTGCCCTGCGAACGGCCTACGCGCACCCTCCGGCCATTCCCGACGTGTACGTGCGTACGCGCTACGCGGATGTCAGGTGGCCCGCCACGGTGACGCGGGGCGGCTCGATGTCCGTTCCCGGCCGTGTCCTGGGGAACGAGTTCGATGGCTCCAGCCGGGTCGCCTCGACTTCGGTGATCCTGGAGTACTCCACCGACGGGCGGACCTGGAAGAAGGTCGACGACGCGGAACTCGACGGCGATTCGGCGTTCAGGCTGTCGGCACCTGCCCCCGGCCCTGGGCGGTGGCGGATCAGGGCCGGTGAGATGCCGTACTACTACGTCTCTCCGGGGGAGAGCCTGAGCCCGCACGTCCCGATGCGGGAGCGGACCCGGTTCACCGAGGTGAACGCCTCGCCCGAGCCCGTCCGCAAGGGCGGGACCATCACGTTCAAGGCCCGGCTCCAGCGGACCACGGCCACCGGGTGGACGGCGCTCCCCTGGAAGAAGGTGACCGTCCAGTTCCGCGCCCACGGGACGACGACCTGGCGCAACATGGCCACCGCGACCACCGGGAAGCTGGGCTACGTCACCAAGACGTTCACCGCCGCCAAGGACGGGACGTGGCGGGTCGTCTACGGGGGCGAGACCGCGTACCTGGCCGTGACCGGTTCCGGCGACTACGTGGACGTGCGATAGCCGTCTTGATCATCCTGTGATCATCGGGGCCGTGCCGGCGGTCAACAGAAGATCATTCCGACCCGTCCTCCCCATGCCCCTCGTCCTGATCCCGGAGGTCCGCGTGCGCCGACTCGCCACCGTCCTCACCGCGCTGGCCATAGCACCCGCGCCCGCCTTCCTCGCCCTGACACCCCCACCCGCCATCGCCGCCACAGTGTTCACCATCACGGCAGGTGGGCAGGCCGTCGAGGGCGGATACCACATCCGTGTATCCGCCTCCTCCGATCAGGCCATCGAACGGGTGCAGGTCGTGGTGCGTCACCCGGACGGCGGCGCGACCACGGTCGAGGACTTCCAGATCGAGCAGCGTTCCACTCGTGTATGGGAGGCGCTTTCGGCGTCTCCCATCTCCCTCACCGCCATCGGTGACCACACGATCGACGTCAGCGTCTGGGACGCCACGGGCGCCCGTACCGACAAGGCGAACGCCGGCGTCATCGCCAGGCGCCTGGCCACCCGTTTCGAGGGCGTCACCGTCACCCCCACCCAGATCGACATCATCGATGACCAGGTGTCCGTGTCCGGACGGCTGCTCCGCCACACGACCGAGGGAACCGAGGAGCCGTACCCCGGTGCGACGGTCCAGGTCGACGGGCTGCCCTACACCTTCGTCACCGACGAGCAGGGGGCCTTCTCCGGAACGATCCGGATGGGCGGCGTATCGACCGTCCGCCTGATCCACACCGCCGGACCCGTCTACGGCGGATCCTCCTCTCCGGGCGTCGCGCTGACGTACCGGCGTCTGCAGACCCGCCTCTCCATCGGCGGCGTCCCCGAGTGGCCGCTCGTCGGCGACACCGTCACGGTGACCGGGAGGCTGGAACGGCAGCGGTCCACCGGCGAATGGGAGCCGTTCGGCGATCGGATCGTCGAGATCTGGTTCTCTGGTTACCGAACCGACACGCATCGGAAGGTCACCGAGGTGCGCACCGGAGCCGATGGGCGCTACTCGGTTCCGGTGACCATTCCCGAGTCCGGAACCTACTGGGCCTACTTCAACCACAATGTCGATTCGTACTACAGGCACCACACGTCGAGCTCAGCCGGCACCCGCATCCACTACGCCAGCTACCCCACGGAGATCATCGGGTCGAACGCCGACCCCGAGCCGGTCGGTGCAGGCTCCAAGGTGACCATGCGCGCCCAGGTCGTCCGGCGATACGCTCCCGCCGACCGGGCCGTGGTCGCCGGTGTCCCCGTGCAGCTGTGGTTCTCTCCGGACGGGAGGGAGTGGCGGCACGTTGTGGACGGCCGGACCGACGACCAGGGGCGGCTGACGCTGGCCGGTGTGGCGAGCAGGGACGGCTACTGGCGCGCTTATTACGGCGGCGGCCCCTTCGGCAACGCCTCCACCTACACCCAGGACGCGGAATCGATCGGCTGGGCCGACTACGTGGACGTTCGGTACCGGACGCGGGTGTCCTCGTTCAACGCCTCGCCCGAGCCGGTCACCAAGGGCAGGCCCATCACGGTGCAGGGGCGGCTGGACCGTCTCGTCGGATCATCGTGGAAGGCCCTCACGGGGGCCTCGGTGACCGTCTACTTCAAGCCGAACGGGTCGACGACGTGGACCGCCAAGGCCACAGTGAAGACCGGCTCGACGGGGTGGTTCAAGAAGTCGTTCACCGCGTCCAAGGACGGCACCTGGATGGTGAAGTACAACGGCAGCTCCGCCAACCTGGGCGTCCAGGGACCCGGTGACTACGTGGACGTGCGCTGACCCTGTCGCGGAGGCCGCGCACCTCACCGTGACGTTGTCCGGGTGAGGTGCGCGGCCTTTACGGTGGGGGTGTGACCAACGCCTTCGATGTGTTCGAGCGTGAGCTGTGGGACGGGCGGGCCGACGCCTACGAGCAGGGGTTCGCACGGCTGACGGCCTACACCGTGGGGCCTCTGCTGGATGCGGCGGGGGTCGGAGCCGGTACGCGGATGCTGGACGTGGGGACCGGGCCGGGGATCGTGGCGGCCGGGGCCGTACGGCGTGGGGCGTCGGTCACGGCGGTGGACGCCGACCCCGGGATGGCGCGTACGGCGGCGCGCAACGTGCCCGAGGCCGATGTCGACGTGGCGGTGCTGCCGTCGCTGCCCTACGGGGACGAGGCGTTCGACGCGGTGGTGGGCAACTTCGTCATCAACCACGTCGGGGAGCCCGTGACAGCGGTGCGGGAGCTGCTGCGGGTGCTGCGGCCGGGTGGGCGGCTGGCGCTGACCTGCTGGGTGCTGCCCCCCAGCGGGGCGCTGGCGCTGCTCAAGGAGGCCATGGACGAGGTCGGCGTGCAGTGGCCGGACGACATTCCGGTGACGCCGTTCATGGAGTACGGCAATCCGGACGCCTTCGCGGGCCTGCTGCGCGAGGCCGGGGCCGGTGAGGCGGGCGTCGAGGCGCTGGACTGGGAGCACGTCATCGACCCGGAGGAGTGGTGGCGGACCGGAGCGATGGCCCGGGTCGGCTCGAACGCGGTGGTGCTCGCCCGGCAGGACGAGGCGACGATCGCCAAGGTCAAGGCCGCCTACGGTCGGCGGGTCGAGGAACACCGGCGCCCGGACGGCGAGGTCGCGGTGCCCGCCCACGCGCTGCTGGCCCGTGGTGTTCGGTTGTCCACAGGCTAGATATCGGGCGGCGGGCGGTGCGCCCGTACCGGTAGCCTCGGGTCTGTGATTGACCTGCGAGCTCTTCGAGAGGATCCCGAGCGGCTGCGCGCCTCGCAGCGCGCCCGCGGTGAGGACGAGGCCGTCGTCGACCGGCTGATCGACCTGGACGAGCGGCGCCGTTCGGCGCTGTCCCGGTTCGAGTCGTTGCGGGCCGAGCAGAAGAGTTTCGGCAAGTCGGTGTCCAAGGCCAAGGGCGAGGAGCGCGAGGCGCTGCTGGCCCGGGCCAAGGAGCTGGCCCAGCAGGTCAAGGAGGCCGAGGCGGAGGCCGACCGGCTGGGCGGCGAGCTGGACGAGCTGCTCAGGGGCGTTCCCAACGTCATCGAGGACGGCGCGCCCCCCGGCGGCGAGCAGGACTACGTGGTGCTGGAGCACGTGGGCGAGCCGCCGAGCTTCGACTTCGAGCCCCGCGACCATCTGGAGCTGGGCGAGCGGCTCGGCGCGATCGACACCGAGCGCGGCGCGAAGGTCTCCGGGGCCCGGTTCTACTACCTGACCGGGGTGGGCGCGCGGCTGCAGCTCGCGCTGCTCAACCTGGCGATGGAGCAGGCCGTGGAGGCGGGCTTCGTCCCGATGTACCCGCCGGTCCTGGTCAAGCCGGAGGCGATGGAGGGCACCGGCTTCCTCGGCGCGCACGCCGCGGAGGTCTACCGGCTGCCCGCCGACGACCTGTACCTGGTGGGCACCTCGGAGGTGCCGCTGGCGGCGTACCACATGGACGAGATCATCGACGCCCTCCCCCGCCGGTACGTGGCCTGGTCGTCCTGCTTCCGCCGGGAGGCCGGCTCCTACGGCAAGGACACCCGGGGCATCATCCGCGTCCACCAGTTCGACAAGGTGGAGATGTTCTCCTACTGCGCGCCCGAGGACGCGCACTCCGAGCATCTGCGCCTGCTGGACTGGGAGAAGCAGATGCTCGCCAAGGTCGAGGTGCCGTTCCGGGTGATCGACGTGGCCGCCGGCGACCTGGGCGCCAGCGCCGCCCGCAAGTACGACTGCGAGGCCTGGATCCCGACACAGAACACCTACCGCGAGGTCACCTCCACCTCCAACTGCACCGAGTTCCAGGCCCGCCGCCTGGCCGTCCGCCACCGTGACGACAGCGGCAGGACCCGCCCGGTCGCCACCCTGAACGGCACCCTGGCCACCACCCGCTGGATCGTCGCCATCCTGGAGAACCACCAGCGGCCCGACGGCTCCGTCCGGGTCCCCAAGGCCCTCCAGCCCCACATGGGCGGCCTGGAGGTCCTCGAACCCGTCCGCTGACGCACCGCACTCCGAACGCCGGGCGCCCTGCACAGGGCCCCGGCGTTCACCGTTCCCGAGAGCCCGCCTGGCGGCCGGCGCATCCGTTCTCAGCAGGCACGTCAGCGTCCTGGTCGGTCAAGCAGTCCCGGGCCGCCCGTGTCACCGCGTGCTCCTGTCCCTCGTCAGGAGGGCCGCGCCCGCGTCACCGCGTCGGAGGCGATCGTAAGGGGGCGGAGGCCGGGTGATCCCCACCCCGGTCCGGTCGCCGGAAAGCGCCAATTAAGGTGGTTTGACGTGCCGGACGCGGCGCCGGGCCGTCCTGCGGGGCGTCGGGAGGAGTGGGGATGACCGATACGGGGGAGTCCGTGGCCGAACCCGTTCCGATGGAGGGCCGGACGCCGCGGCTGGTCGCGACCGACCTGGACGGGACCATCGTCCGTTCGGACGGCACCATCTCGGCCCGTACGGTGCAGGCCCTCGCCAGAGTGGAACGCGCCGGATCCGTCCTGGTCATGGTCACCGGACGGCCGCCGCGCTGGATGCACGACGTCGCCGCCGCCGTCGGCCACCACGGCATCGCGATCTGCGCGAACGGGGCCGTGGTCTACGACCTGCACACCGAGACCGTGGTGCGCACCCGGCTGATCGAGCCCGGGATCCTCGCCGAGGTGGTGCGGCGGCTGCGCGCGGTGGACGGGGACCTGCGGTTCGCGGTGGAGTACGCCGACGGGTTCGTGTTCGAGGAGCGTTTCCGGCCGGGGCGCTGGGACGCCGAGGCGCTGGGCGGGCGGGCGGTGGACGACCGCACCCTGGTCAGCCGGGGCGGCACCAAGCTGCTGGCGCTCCACCCCGACGCCCACCCCGACCACCTGGCCGAACGGGTGCACACGGCGGTGGGCGACCTGGTCACCGTCACGCACTCCTCCGGCCGGGGGCTGATGGAGATGAGCGCCCTGGGCGTCACCAAGGCCACCGCGCTGGCCGAGCTGTGCGCCGAGCACGGGGTGACCGCCGACGAGGTGGTGGCGTTCGGCGACATGCCCAACGACCTGCCGATGCTGAGCTGGGCGGGCACCTCGTACGCGGTGGCCAACGCCCATCCCGCCGTGCTCGACGTGGTCACCCACCACACCGCCCGCAACGACGACGACGGCGTCGCCCAGGTCCTCGAACGCCTCTTCCCCGCGAACTGACGTCATCTCCCGGGACATCGGTCCGGCAGACCGGCGGCTCCGCAAGGTTCGTGCCAGGGGACGACGCGGCCCAGTGGGCGCCAGGGCGCACAGGAGGCGGGCGGCCGTCCTCTGCTCGAGGGAGCAGAGGACGGGGCGCGATCTACAGGTAGGGGCCGGAGGTGTGGCCGGGGCGCTTGGGCTGGTCCTCGTCGGGCTGCTGGACGGCGCCGGGCATGATGCCGGCGGGCAGGGCGCGGCGCATCTGCTCGAGCTGGGCGCGGGCGGCCATCTGCTGGGCGAACAGGGTGGTCTGGATGCCGTGGAACAGGCCCTCCAGCCAGCCCACCAGCTGGGCCTGGGCGATGCGCAGCTCGGCCTCGCTGGGGACCTCGTCCTCGGCGAACGGCAGCGACAGCCGTTCCAGCTCCTCCACCAGCTCGGGGGCGAGCCCGTCCTCCAGCTCCTTGATCGAGGAGGCGTGGATCTCCTTGAGCCGGGCGCGGCTGGCCTCGTCCAGGGGGGCGGCCTTGACCTCCTCCAGCAGCTGCCGGATCATCCCGCCGATCCGCATCACCTTGGCGGGCTGCTCCACCATCTCGGTGACCGGACGATCGTCGTTGTTGTCGTCACCGGACTCCTCCCGGGAGGTGACCGGGACGCCGTTCGGGCCGACCACGACGACCTGGGGGTCCTGGGCGGACTCGGTGCTTCGGGGCTCGTTCATAGGATGCGCGACGCGGAGACCCCTGCCTTCGGGCAGAGGAGGAAACGCCGCTCCCTCCCTTCTCTCACAAGGAAATCGTTAGAGTGTGAAGCATGGTGCGGCAGGTGAAGCGGGCGTTCAAATACCGCTTCTACCCCACCGATGAGCAGGCGATGGAGCTGTTGCGCACGTTTGGCTGCGTGCGTCTGGTGTACAACCAGGCATTGGAGGAACGCACCCGGGCCTGGTACACCGAACAGCGCCGTCTCTCCTACGCGGAGTCCTCGGCCAGGCTGACGGAGTGGAAGAAGACTCCCGAGCTGGCGTTCCTCAATGAGGTGTCGTCGGTGCCGTTGCAGCAGGCACTGCGGCATCTGCAGGCGGCGTTTGCAAACTTCTTCGCCAAACGCGCCGAGTACCCGCGCTTCAAGTCCAGGAAGAAGTCCCGTGGCAGCGCCGAGTACACCCGCTCGGCGTTCACGTGGCGCGACGGCCGACTGAAGCTGGCGAAGATGCGTGAGCCGCTGGACATCCGCTGGTCGCGTCCGCTGCCCGAGGGGGCGGAGCCGTCCACGGTGACGGTGTCGCGGGACGCGTCGGATCGCTGGTTCGTGTCCCTGCTGTGCGAGGACACCGTCCCCGCCGCCCCGGCCTCGGACCGGGCCGTGGGCATCGACGCCGGGCTCACCGCCCTGGTGACCCTGTCCACCGGGGAGAAGGTCACCAATCCCAAGCACGAGAGGCGGGATCGCGAACGGCTCGCCAGGGCACAGCGAGAACTGTCCCGTAAACAGAAGGGCTCCGCCAACCGGGTCAAGGCCCGTCGCAAGGTCGCCCGTATCCACGCTCGGATCGTCGACCGGCGTCGGGATTTCCTGCACAAGTTGACCACTCGACTCGTCCGTGAGAACCAAACGGTCGTGATCGAGGACTTGGCCGTCCGCACGATGCTCAAGAACCGCTCGCTGGCCCGCGCGATCTCCGATGCGGCCTGGCACCAGATGCGGGCGATGCTGAAGTACAAGGCAGCGTGGTATGGGCGGGAACTGGTCGTGATCGATCGGTTTCTCCCGTCCTCCAAGCTGTGCGGTGCGTGCGGCACCGTGCACGGACAGCTGCCACTGGACGTCCGCGAGTGGACGTGCGACTGTGGCGCCGCCCACGACCGCGATATCAACGCGGCGCGCAACATCCTGGCCGCCGGGCTGGCGGCGTCCGCCTGTGGAGCTGATGTAAGACCTCAACGGGAGTCCTCCCGGATGGGGCGGTCGGCGGTGAAGCAGGAAACCCAGCGGGCAACCGCTGGACTTCCCCGCCTCTAGGTGGGGGAAGAGGCCAAAGTCTCTCCAGTCTCACACGGTGAGCAGGATCTTGCCGATGTGGCCGCCGGCGTCCAGAACGCGGTGCGCCTCGGCGGCGTCGGCCATCGGGAGGATGCGGTCGATCACCGGCCGGACCGTGCCGGACTCGACCAGCGGCCACACGTTCTCGCGCACCTCCGTCACGATCGCGGCCTTCTCGTCCAAGGGGCGGATCCGCAGCGAGGTGGCGTGCACCGCGGCGCGCTTGGCCAGCAGCGTGTTCAGGTCGAGCTCGGCGCGCCGGCCGCCCTGCAGACCGATCACCACCAGCCGCCCGCCGGTCCGCAACGCCTCCACATTACGCGCGAGGTACCTGGCGCCTATGATGTCCAGGATCACGTCGTACGGGCCGGCCTCGACGAAGTCCTCGGCGGTGTGGTCGATGACCACGTCCGCGCCGAGCTCGCGGCACCGTTCGGCCTTCTCCGCGCTGCCCACGGTGCAGGCCACCCGCGCGCCGTGCGCCTTGGCGAGCTGGATCGCCATCGTGCCGATGCCGCTGCCGCCGCCGTGCACCAGGAACGTCTCGCCGAGGGCCAGCCGCGCCAGCATGAACGCGTTCGACCAGACCGTGCAGGCGACCTCGGGCAGCGCCGCCGCCTCCACCGTCTTGAGCCCGCGCGGGATCGGCAGGAGCTGCCCGGCCGGGACCGCGACCCGTTCGGCGTAGCCGCCGCCCGCCAGCAGCGCGCACGCCTCGTCGCCCACCCGCCAGCCGGTCACGCCCTCGCCGACCTCGACGACGCGGCCGGCCGCCTCCAGGCCCGGGTACGGGGGAGCGCCCGGCGGCGGGGGATAGAAGCCGAGCCGCTGCATCACGTCGGCCCGGTTGACCCCGGCGGCCGCCACCTCCAGCACCACCTCGCCGGCCGCGGGCACCGGATCGGGCACCTCGGTCCACTCCAGGACGTCGGGGTCGCCGGGCTCCCTGATCGCAATGGCACGCATGCGAATCACGCTACCGGGGGGCCGACGCATGACGGAAAGCGGAAGCGCAGGCACGGCCGGGTGACGGAACGGCAACATCGTTCTTGACGGGGCATTGGCGCGGCGCTGCGCGGTATTGGTGGAGTACGCGTTGCCTTAGGCTGCTGAGGACCTGTTCTTGACCAGCCGTTCGGGGACAGTCCGGAGGGAGAACCGGTGGCTAAGAACGATCAGGAGCGTCGTTCCCTCGAGGAGCAGCTGGCCTCCCTGGACGCCATGAGCAAGGAACAGGCCGACCAGGTTCCGCCGCCCGACTCCGGCGACGCCTCCGCGCAGGCCGACGCGACCCAGGTGGACGAGGGGGAGTACCCCGGCGACCCGTGGCCCGCGTCCCCGCCGCTCTTCCCCGCGCAGGTGGGGTACGAGCCGCCGCCGCTCCCCGCCCCGCCCGAGTACGGCGGCGGCCCGGCGCCGCAGGAGGCCCCCGAGCCGCCTCCGCTGGACCCGCTTCCCGACGCCCCGGCCTCGGGCACCGCGTACCAGGAGGAGACCCTGGCGGACTTCCCGCCCGCGGAGGGCCCGCCGGCCCCTCCGCCTCCCGCGGGTCCGCCCGTCCAGGGGCCGCCGCCTCCGCCCGCCTACGCCCCGTACCAGGCCGCGCCGCCGCCCCAGGGGCCCCCGGCTCCGCACGTTCCGCCACCGCCGCCGCCCATGCCGGACGGCACCCTCCCGCCCCCGCCGCAGGGCCCGCCGGTCGCGGACGTGCCTCCGCCGCCCGGCGCGATGCAGCCGCCCGCCCCCGTGGGTCACCCCCCGGCTCCTCCGGCGTTTCCCCCCGCCGCGGGGGCCCCGGCACCGAACTTTCCGCCGCCGCCCCCCGGGCAGCCGGTCGGCGACGCACCCGGCGCTCCAGCGGCCGGACAGCCGGGCGAAGGTGCGCCTCCGGCTGGAGGCGGACCGGCCGGTGGTGACGCTTCCGGGACGTACCCTCCACCGCCCGCGCCCGGGCAGCCGCCCGTGGGTGCGCCGTACGCTCCCGCCCCGGCCGCCGGGCACGGCACGCCGCCGGTTCCCGGGCAGCCGGGCGCGAACGCTCCGGTGGAAGGCGGACCGGCCGGACAGCCCGGCGGTGACGCTCCCGGCGCGTACCCTCCCCCGCCTCCGGCGGCCGGTCCCGGGATGCCGCCGCCCCCTGGACAGCCGGGCGGCGAGGTGCCCGGCGGGTACGTTCCCGTACAGCCTCCGGGTGGGCCGCTCCCCCTGCCCGCGGCGGGTGGTCAGCCCGGCGCGCACGTTCCGGGGGCTCCGGCCGGGCAGCCGGGGGTCCCCGCTCCCGTGCCCTATGGGGCTCCCGCCTACGGGGCGGCGCAGCAGGCGCCGCCGCAGCAGCACGGGCAGGAGCCGCAGACCTCCGACAGCCTGAGCGCGGAGAACCTGCTGCGCGGGCGGCGCAGGGCCCCGGCCGGCGGCTGGCGCAAGATGATCTACAAGGCCACGGGCGGCGCGATCCACCCCGGGATGTCCCCGGCCGAGCGGCGGCGGCAGGAGCTGATCAAGCGGGCCTGCACGCCGCTCACCGGAGGCCACCACCGGGTCGCGGTGATGTCGCTCAAGGGCGGCGTCGGCAAGACCACGACGACGGTGGGGCTGGGGGCCACGCTGGCGTCGCTGCGCGGGGACCGGGTGATCGCGGTGGACGCCAACCCGGACCGCGGCACGCTGTCGGACAAGGTCCCGCTGGAGACCAACGCGACGGTCCGCGACCTGCTCAACGAGCGGCACCGGATCCAGCGGTACGCCGACGTCCGGGCGTTCACCTCGCAGGGCACCTCCCGGCTGGAGGTGCTGGCCTCCGACCGGGACCCGGCGGTCAGCGAGGCGTTCAGCGCGGACGACTACCGCGCGGTCGCCGAGGTGCTGGAGCACTTCTACTCCATCTGCCTGACCGACTGCGGCACCGGCCTGCTGCACTCGGCGATGGAGGGCGTGCTGAGCATGGCCGACCAGCTCGTGCTGGTCAGCTCCCCCTCGGTGGACGGCGCCCGCTCGGCCAGCGCTACCCTGGACTGGCTGGAGGCGCACGACTACGGCGACCTGGTGCGCAGCGGAGTGGTGGTGCTGTCCATGGTGCGGCCCCGCACCAAGAGCACCGTGGACCTGGACCGCCTGCAGGCCCACTTCGAGAGCCGCTGCCGCGCCGTCGTCCGCGTCCCCTACGACGACCACCTGGAGGAGGGCGCGGAGGTCGAGCTGGACCAGCTCTCCCCCGCCTGCCAGGACGCCTACCTGCAGCTCGCCGCCGAGGTCGCCGACGCCTTCGCCCGCCCGGCCTGAAACGCCCGCGCGGCCACGGGGCGTTCCCCGCTATCGTGGTGAACGCCCCGCAGGGGGCGAGGAGAGTTCGCACAGTGGACTAGTGCAGGCGCCTTGAAAGCGCCCAGGGCTGGGGACAGTCCTCGTGGGTTCGAATCCCACACTCTCCGCTCGTGGCAGGGTGAACCCTGCTCGGAAACTTCGTTTCCTCGCCGGTGCCCCTCGCCGTGCCTGCCCGGGGGGACGACCCCCCGGACCCCCCGGTGCGGGCTTCGCCCGCGGACCGGAGTGCCGGCTGCAGGCGATTCCTGATTGGGATGGTGCTTGTGCAGGGCGAGCCCTGCTTGGGGACGTTGTTTCCTCGTCGCTGCCCCCTGCCGTGCTGGCCGAGGGCAGTCTCCGGGCCTCGATGGGGGCTTGCCCGTGGATCGGGGTGCGGCTGTGCAGGTCGTTCCTGTTCGGGGGACTAGGTTCTCGTCGATGCCCTCGCCGTGTCTGTTCGGGGAACGTCCTGGGTCTGTGAAGGGGTGGGGCGTCCGGCTCGGGACGGTCTGGAGCATTCGGGTAGGGGCGCGGGTGTGTATCAGGTGACGGGGTGGTTCGTTGTGCGGGCGTCTCCCGGGGACACGGAGCTCGCCGAGGAGGGGCGGGTGCACCGTGAGATCGCGGAGCTGGTCGGCGGGTTCGGGTGGGCCGGCCACTTCCAGATGAAGGTGGTCAACGGTGAGGGGTTCGTGACCGTGGCCACCCTGACCAACCATCGCGGGGGCGAGGCCGCCGACCTGGAGTTGTTCCTCCGGGAGCTGTGCCGGGTGGCTCCCGGCTCGTACGGGCTGCTGCACGAGTGGGACGACGAGACCACCGAGTGGCCGGGGGAGAACGCGTTCAAGGTGTACGTGCTCGCCCGGGGGAGGGTGACGGTCCGCGAGGATCCGTTCTTCTCACCGCTCGTCCCGACGATCGAGGACCCCTACGACCCGACCGCGTGATCCGGAGGTCGGCCGGCGGTGGGCCACAGGCGGGTGGATCTGTCGTGGCCCGCGGTGGCCAGGAGGCGGCCGTCGGGGCTGTAGGCGACGGCGGCGACGGTGCCGGTGTGGCCGGTGAGGGTGCGCAGCCGGGTGCCGGTGGCGGCGTCCCACAGGATGACGGTGGAGCCGCCGGCGGTGGCCAGGGTACGGCCGTCCGGGCTGAACGAGACGGCGTGGACGTCCCGGCCGTGGACGAGGGTGCCGGCGGGGCCGCGGGTGCGGGTGTCCCAGAGGGCGACGCGGCCGTCGCTCCCGCCGCAGGCCACGATGGTGCCGCCGGGGTTGATGGCGACGGCGCGGACGGCCGAGGTGGTGCGGCCGAGCACGGTGCCCCGTGCGGACTCGCCGGGCTGCCAGATCCGCACCGTCCGGGGTCCGGCGACGGCCAGCGCGCCGTGCCCGCCGAAGTCGGTGACGATCCGGTGCTCGCCGGGGTCGAACGACCGGACCGCCCGGCGGGTGACGGTGTCCCAGATCCGCACCCCGTCCGCGCCCGCGACCGCCAGCCGCCGCCCGTCCGGGCCGAAGCCGACCGAGCCGACGACGCCCAGGTCCGGGGCCAGCGTCGCGACCCGGCGGGCCCGTTCGACGTCCCACAGGATCACCGTGCCGTCGTGGCCGCCGGACGCCAGCAGCCGCCCGTCCGGGCTGAACGCCACCGCCAGCACCGCGTGCCCGTGCCCCGCCAGCGCCGCGACCTGCCGCCGCCCGGTCACGTCGACCAGCCGGACCCGGCCGTCCTCCCCGCCGGTGGCCAGCAGCCGCCCGTCCGGGGCGAACGCGACCGCGTGCAGCCTGCCGGGGGCGGGCGGCAGCGTGGCGGGCGGCGGCATCCCGAGCGCGGCGGCATGCACGGGCCGGGCCGAGCGGGCCGGGACGACGTGGTCGTACGACAGCAGCAGCGCACCCGTGCCGCCGGCCAGCGCGAGGAGCGTCACCGCCGCCGTGAGGATGCGCCGGCTCCTGGGGGCGGGGCGGCGTCCGGGCGGACCGTCCGGCCTGTCCCGGGTGCGTCGCCTCGCGGGGGCGGGGCGGCGGCCCCGATGCGTGGGCTCGGTGCGCGGCCGTGCGGGGGACGGGGTCATGTCGATGACTTCTTGGAGCATGACGGCGGCCTCCGGCGCGGTGAGGCGTTCGTCGATGTCCTTGCGCATCAGGCCGGTGATGACCGGGGCCAGGGGACCGGCGTGGCTGGGAGGGGCGGGGTCCCCGTTGAGGATGGCGTGGAAGACCGCGTTGGGATTGGGTCCGGCGTAGGGACGGTGTCCCTCGACCGCGTAGAACAGGGTCGCGCCCAGCGACCACAGGTCGGAGGCCGGGACGGCGGGCTCGCCCCTGGCCCGTTCGGGCGCCGTGTAGGCGGGCGCGCCCATCACGAGCCCGGAGTGGGTGATCGCCGGATCCCCCTCGATGGTGGCGATCCCGAAGTCGGTGAGGACGACGCGGCGTTCCCCGATGAGGACGTTGCCCGGCTTGACGTCACGGTGCACGACCCCGGCGGCGTGGGCGGCCCGCAGCGCCCCCAGCACCTGGAGACCGATCCGGGCGGCCTGCCGGGGCGACACCGGTCCGTGCTCCCTGACCAGGGCGTTCAGCGCGCGTCCCGGAACCAGCTCCATGATGATCCACGGGCAGTCGCCGTCCTCGGCCACGTCGTAGACGGTGACGGCGGACGGGTGCACGATCCGGGCGGCGGACCTGGCCTCGCGCAGGCTCCGCTCGCGGCGTTCGTCCCGCCGGCCGTGGCCCAGGTAGGTGGGCAGGAACAGTTCCTTGGCGGCGACCTGGCGTTCCAGCCGTTCGTCGCGGGCCCGCCAGACCACGCCGAAACCGCCCCGCCCGATCTCCTCGACCAGGCGGTACTGCCCGGCGATCAGCGCACCTGGGCCGTGGATCATGACTGGGACGATATAGCCGGAACGGCCCGGGAAAACATCACCCACAGGCGCGATTGACGATCCGTGGACGACCACCGGGCGGTGCCCGATAAATGAATGGCCTTCCGGCGGCGAGCGGGTTAGCGTGCGGAAATGCCGAGCCTTTCGACCCTGGCCGTGTACGTCGTCACGGCCACCCTGATCCTCCTCGTTCCCGGTCCCGCCGTCCTGTACATAGTGTCGCAGGGCGTCCGGCAGGGCCCCCGGGCCGCCGTCACCGCGGTGGTGGGCATCCACGCGGGGACCCTCGTCCAGGTGGCCGCCGCCGTGGCGGGCCTGTCGTGGCTGCTGCTGAACTCCTCGCTGGCGTTCACGGTCGTCAAGTACGCCGGCGCCGCGTACCTGATCTACCTGGGGGTCCGGACGCTGGTCGGCCGTTCCCGGGAGGCCGGGGACCCGGCCGCCGCCACCCCCAAGAGCACCCGCCGCCTGCTCGGCGAGGGCTTCCTGGTCAACGTGCTCAACCCCAAGCTGGCGCTGTTCTTCCTGGCGTTCCTCCCCCAGTTCGTGGACCCCGCCAGGGGCGCGCCCGCACTGCAGATCACGGTGCTCGGCCTGGTCTTCGTGCTGCTGGGCCTGTGCACGGACGGCGCGTACGGCCTGCTGGCCGGCGTCGTCGGCCCCTGGCTGCGGGGCAGCGCCCGGGCCCTGCGCGCGGAACGCTACGCCATGGGCACCACGTTCATCGGCCTCGGCGTCTTCACCGCCCTCAGCCCGTCCGCCCGCCGCACCGGCTGACCGGCTGACCGGCTCCGGCGACGGCCGGGGCGTGTCACCGCTTCGCGGCCGGGTACCCGCCACGCATGACCACAGCGCCCATCGAACCCGACCCGATCCCCCGCGAGCCCACCGTCCCGGCCGCCGACCCCGGCCCCGGCGCCCCCGAGCCCCCGCCCGGTCACGGACCCGACCCCGACGACGACGAACCCGACGAGGTGCCGGACTGATCGGACACGACGAAACGCCCGGCTCAGCGGCCGGTACTGCTGAAATGCTGGAATTCCTGCACGCCCCAGCGCTGCCAGCGGAGACCCGGCGATCACTGCTCTGACCAGGCAAAAGACCGTCCCGCAAAAACCCGCACCGACCCCCGGCAGTGTGCCCTGCGTGTGCCTTGCCGGGACGGTGCGGGACGGCGGGGCACACCGGTGAACCGGGCGGATGTGCGGTGCGTCACAGGAACGGACTTCCCCGACCCCCGGAGCCGTCATGGCCGACAACCGCTTCCCGCCGCCGGTCGACCCCAGCCCCGAGCGCCGCCGGAACATCCTCCTCATCGCTGGCGCCGTCCTCGTGATCCTCATCGCGGTGGCGGTGCTGGGCGACTCGGACGAATCGGCCGACGGCCCCACTCTCGACGAGCTGCTCGCCACCAGTAGCCCGTCGTACACCCCTTCGCCCACCGCCACCCTCCTGACGGCCCTCAGCGACCGGGAGCGTGCCTTCCTGGAGGAGATGGGAGAAGAGCCGCCGTTCGACAGCGAGGATAAGGAGGCCCTCGGGAACGGGTGGTACGCCTGCACTGGCGACGACCGCGGCTACCTTGCCGACGACGAGTTTCCGGACGTGGACGGTCCACCCACGGCGCAGCTCCTGCGCGACAGCCAAGACACCGACGACGAGCCGCTGTACGAGGCGGCGATCACGCATCTGTGCCCGGAGCACCTGCCGCTGCTGAAGAAGGAGCAGGAGCGCCTGAAGGACAGCTTCGAGGACGGCACCTGGACCGTCGGTGAGGATGTCAAGCCGGGCACCTACCGCACTGACGGCCGGGTGACCAACTGCTACTGGGAGCGCTCGACGCGCGGCGGCGACACCATCGCCAACGACTTCGTCACCAACGCCCCGGGCGGCGTGACGGTGACGATCAGCCCCTCGGACGGCGGGTTCACCAGCGAGGGCTGCGACCGGTGGCTGCGCGTGCGCTGATCAGGTGCCGGCGGTCAGCGCCTGCAGTTCCCGGGCGGCGGGCAGCTCGCGGGCCTTACTCGGCAGCGTCCGCAGGATCTGTCCCGTCAGCACCACCCTGGCGGCGGTGGTGGCGTCTGGGTGGCGCTCCACGACGGTGAGGGCCTGCTCCAGGCCCGCCTCCACCTCCCGGGCCCGGATGAGCGCAGCCGCGTCCATGAGCTCCAGGTTCGAGCGGGGACCGTGCGCGTCGGACGGGTAGAGATCGAGGGCGTGCGCCACCGTCTCCCGGGCCCGGCTGTCCCCCGCGAGGATGTGCGCGTAGGACTCGGCCCACCGCAGCTGAGTCTCCCGGAACGCCAGGACCGACTGCTCCGTGTCCTGCGGGAACAGGTCGAACGTCCGCTTGAGGTCGGCCAGCGAGGCGTGCGCCTGGACGAAGTCGCCTTGGGCGGCCGTTAGGTAAACACGTGCGGCATAGGCCCGCGCCAGGCCAGCAGACGGTGTTCCGCCGCGATCTCGATCGCCTCGCCGGTCAGATTGGTGATGACGGTCTCGGGGCGCTCGCCCCAGCATGCGTCCTCAGCGGCCCTGCCACGGACCCAGATCTGCAGCTCGGCGTCCCCGGAGGCGTCGGCAGCTCGCCGAGCTGCACGCCCAGTTCCCGGATGCCCTCGCCTGGTACGGCGAGAAGTCGCGCTTGTGGCTGGCCGCGTCCAGCGGCGTGATCGGGCTGATCCAGGCGTCCAGCGCGGCGGACCTGGCGGCCCAGCTCGCCGCGTACTACAAGGCGCTCGCCCAGGCGTCCCGCCCCCAGGCCGTCACGGCTCCCACGCCTCGACCCCCCAGACCCCCCGCCCGGCACCCGCGCGACCGACCCAGCGCCGCATGCCGGGTGGGGCTGCTGACGGCGCGGTGGTGCGGTCGACGCCCCCGCAGCAGGCGTCCTGCACCACCGCGCCCACCAGCCCGCCCCGGCGTCCGACCCAGACCGGTCCCCGGCACGTTGCCGAGCCGACGCCCGGCAGGTTCCGGCGGTTCATGTCCGGCCTCGGACTCGTGGCGGCGGCATGATCACCACCGCCGAGGAGCGCAGCCGGGCGCTCAACACGCTCGCCGCCGTGCTGCGCGGCCAGGGCTACCGCGTCCTGATGACCGGCTACCACCTGATCATCACCGACCAGGACGGCCGGAAGGCCGAGGTGTGGGCCCAGCGGCGCGCCTCCGACAACGGGCGGCTGTGGTTCACTCGCGCCGGAGGCGCCCCGATCTGCGAGGCCACCCAGACGATGAACGCGGTCGTGGCCGTCAAGGGCATGCTCGCCGCCGAAGCCGGGAGCACGCCGTGAGCTCACCGGCCTCGTGAGCCGGGGCGGCGGCCCGGTGACCCCGCATGGACCGTCGTCCCTTCCATCGCCGTACGCCCCGGCAGCTCGCCCGGGGACCTGACCGGGGGTACGGCCGGCGGGGTCGCAGTGGGACGACGCTGCGACCCCGCCCTCAGCCCTTCACCGCCCTGCGGTCTGGTCGCCATGCCCACAGGCCAGCCGCCCATCGCGACAACGAAAGCCAGGAGAGATGACCCACCAGAACACCACCGTCCTACCGACCCCCTACGCCTCCCCACGGACGGCGACGGGTTCGGCCGCATGCTGCTGGACTGCTGGGCCGCCGGCCCCCGCCGGGCCGTGGCGCTGCAGGTGGTCGAGAGGGAAGACGGCTACGTGTCCGTGGAGGACTCGTTCCGCTACTTCACCGAGGAGCCGGACTGGCCCGCCGCGGAACGGCTGGCGGTGCGCAGGGCGCGGGGCCGGGTCCTGGACGTCGGATGCGCCGCCGGTCGGCACATGTTGGCCATTCGGGACTACGAGGTGGTCGGGATCGACCCCTCGCCGGGTGCGGTGCAGATCGCCCGCGAGCAGGGGTTGGACGTCCGGAAGGGGACGATCGCCCAGCCCGGCGACATCGGCACCTTCGACTCGATCATGATGCTCGGCGGGAACCTGGGGTTGCTCGGCTCCCGGGAGCAGGCCCCGGCGTGCTGGAGTGCCTGGCCGCGCTGGCGCGTCCCGGGGCCCACGTCTACGCGGTCGGCCACGACCCCTACACGGGACACCACGCCCTGCACCGTGCCTACCACGACCGCAACCGCGCGGAGGGCCGCCTCCCCGGCCAGGTCACGATGCGGCTCCGCTACCAGGGCCGGGTGAGCCCGTGGTTCGACCGTCTCCTGCTCTCCCAGGACGAGCTCGCCGACCTGCTGGAGGGCTCCCCCTGGAAGCTGGCGGCCTGTGGGACCCCGGACGGGCGCGGCTTCTACCTCGCCACGCTCCAGTTGGTGGCCTGACCGAACCGGCCCCGGCGGGGCGGGGCCGCGTGCTAGGACGGATCCATGAGCGACGACATCGCACGTGCCCTCGAACGCCTCACCGAGCGGGTGGAGGAGCTGAGCCGGCGGATCGGCGACGAGCCGAAGCCCCGGCATGCGGCCGACCCTGCCCACATGACGCCGCAGGACATCTACGACGTCCGGTTCACGACCACGCGGCTGCTGCCCGGGTATCACACCCCGGAGGTTGACGCCTTCCTGGAGCGGGTCGCGCTCGCCTTGGAGACGATCATCCGGGAGCGGGACGAGGCCCGCGCGCAGCTCGCCGCCCTCCAGGGCCGCTGAGAGGCTCGACATGGAACAGCTGCCTGTCCTGCGAGTGCGCGAGGCACTCGAGGCCCACATCAAAGTAATGCTGGAGGACGGCTGCACGCGCGTGAGCTGACCCCGAGAACGACGAAACGCCCCGGCCTAACGCCGGCGCGTTCGTTACGGCACCTCCTCCCGAACGCGAGGTTGCTCTCGGAGGAGCACGTCGTGATCCTGTGCGCGTCCAGCCCATGGCATGTTGAGCGGCCGTGCCGCCTGGTCGCTGGCGCGGTGTCGTCGGGATCCCCTTGCCAACGCCCTCAGCGTGCAGGTCGCCCAGGTCGCAGACGAGAAGGCCGTGGCTCTCCCGCCACCTTGTTCATCCCGCACGGCGTGCGGGGTTCCCCTACTAGCCAGTCACAGTTACGAACGAGATTGGCCCCTGGCAAAGCCATGTTTGATCCAGACACCCGCATGAGTGTCAGACCCGAAGGTTACGTTGATGGTGAGAGAACGGACTGTCCTAGGGAGCGATGATGTCGAAGGACCGGAAGGTCAAGACGTCCATACGCCGGCCGGATCCCGAGTGGGAGGAGCGGCAGCGGTCCGTGCAGGAAGCCTGGCGGCGGGGGCGGCAGGCGGCGAAGAAGAGCAGCTCAGCGGCAGCCAACCGGGGACGGATGTACCCGGGACGCGGGCGGACCAGGTGACCAAGGACTTCACCCCCCTGTTCGGCGCGCAGCATGAAGCCCGCTACCTGCGCCGCCAGCTCATCGAGCGGTACCAGGAAAAGCACGACTGTCGGCTCATCGTGATGATCGATGTGATCCACTCCGACAGCGTCACCTACTTCGCCGAGCTCCTCCACGACGCCGACCCGGATCAGGATCTGCATCTGCTGCTGTGTTCCCCTGGAGGGGACGGGGAGGTCGCCGTTCGGCTGGCCAGGCTCGCGCAGGCGAGCTGCCGGCGGTTCTGTGTCGTCATCCCCGACATCGCCAAGAGCGCCGCAACGATCCTGGCCCTGGGCGCACACGAGATCGTTATGGGCCCCAGCTCTGACCTGGGTCCCATCGACCCACAGATCTTCATCCCCGACCGCGGATTCGTCAGCGCCAAGGAGGTCATCGCCGCCGTCAACAGCGCGCTTTCTGACGTTGAGAGCCGCCCCAACACCGACCAGATCCACGCCATGCTGCTGGGAAGCGGCGCCATCGACGCCACCATATTCCAGTTCGCCCAGTCCGCTTTGGGCAGGGCAGACGACATTGCCCTCCAGGCGCTGAGCGCCAATCCCGACCGCACCCCGGAAGAGGCCAAGGAGCTTGCTGCACGGGTCACCGACCAGCTCGTGCACGACCCGCAGATGCACTCGGCCGTCGTCGGCGCGACCGAGGCCAAGGCCATGGGGCTTCCCATCCGGGAACTTGACGCCCAGTGCGAGGAGTGGCAGGAGATCTGGCGGATCTGGACGCGCTACTTCGCGCTCGGGGGCGTGCGGATGATGTCGATCTACGAGAGCAGGACCGCGTCGCAGGTGATGCGCGTCCCCTCTGAGTAGCCTTCATCTGACCTCGGACACGACGAAACGCCCCGCCCCCTCGGCCAGAAGCCGATCATCGGGGGCGGGGCGCTCGCATGGCAGGGCGTCTGCGCGCTACCTGTGCTCCCCAGCGGACACCAGGGGCCGCCCGTCAGCGTCGCGCGGATCGGCGACCGGGGTGGCCTTCGCCCGCACGTACAGGCCGTACACCGCCACCACGGCGGCCACCAGCACATCCATGTCGAACACATCCGTGTGGTCGACGTAGACGTTCCACAGCATCCGCGCCGCGGCGTACACCGCGGCGGCGGTCGAACCGACAGCGGCCGACTCCAATCTTGGGTTCAGCAGAAGGGGCACCCTGAGGCGGGGCATGATCTCCTCCAGCGGACACGGCCCCGGACATCCCTGGGGACATTTGAGCGGTGGATAGCGCGTCAGCGCAGGTCGGAACCTGGTAGGTGAGTGGACACGGGGATGGACACCGGAGACTGGATCGCCGTCGTTGCCGTACTGATTTCGGTGGCGTCCGTGTACTACGCGCACCGGTCGGCCAAGGCGAGCGAGACGTCGGCGGGCGCCGGACAGGAGTCGGCTCGCGCGGCGCACGAGTCAGCTCAGGCAGCCCGGGAGACCGTTCAGATCGAGGCCGAGCGGCGAGCCGAAGAACGCGAACGCCGCCACGAGGATCTGGGCCCCCCGCACCCTGGGGAGATCGTTGCCGAGTTGGAGGAGAGCCGCGGGCACGCAGCCCTATTCGGGTCGATCACAGTGCCGCGGGACTACCGGGTCCAGGCGGCGGCGCACATGCACGGCGGTTCCTCCACGCCGCTCAGCCTGCCGATCCTGCTGGAGGCCCACCAGCCCTACCGCTTCATGATCGAGCATTGGCCACCCGGCCAGACGGCCCCAAGACACAGCAGGTGCGCTTGCGGTTCTGGCCGCCGGCCGCCGATGTCGACGACGTGGAACCCTGGACATGCCCCTGCGGCCGGCCGGTGCGTGAGGGCCCCGACGGCGTAGGGCATTGGGAACTGAGAGTGCCGGTTCGCTATGAAGGCGGCCACTAGGCACCGGAGAGCATTCTCGCACGGAGCCCAACGGCCGGCGCGCTCACGATGTCCTGCTCAGGCCGTGTACCAGGCCACCTCCACGGCCGCGCCGACCTCCCCGCGCTCCACGGCGATCGCGTCGCACTGGTCCGGCAGGGCCAGCGACGCGGTGGGCTGCTCGGCGGTGAGCGTGATCTCCTTCACCGTCCAGCCGGTGCCGCCGCCCTTCCGGTGCATCGCCACCCGCAGCTTCACCTCCGGGACGCTGACACGGCTGGGGTCGGCGGCCACACCGAAGGTGGTGGCGCGGCCAGCCGGGATCGCGACCGGGGTCTGCGCGGCCGGACCGGTGGCCAGGGTGCCGTACGGCATGTCATCCTCCTGGGGGCCGAGAGTCAGAGTCTTGAGCTGGGCGAGGGAGCCGCGGTAGGCGTTGACGTCGCAGCGACCGGAGATCCCCGGGACGCTGGCGGAGCTGGAGAACTGGAGGATCTTCACAGACTCGCCGCCGAAGCCCGTCCACCAGTCGGCGGGCACCCGGGCGTACAGCGTCGCCGGGTCACCTTCGCCGCTGACGTAGTGGGACTGCCACAGGCCGTCGAAGAACGTCAGCTCCGGGCGGCCGGTCTGATCCCACCACCAGCGCGGGTAGTAGCCGAGCACCCGGTGCCCGCCGGTCAGGCGTTTGACCTCGGCGACCCACGCGCGGGCCTGCGCGGCGGTCGGCCGGGACCCCACGTCGCTGCGGGGCTCGACGTCCAGGGCGACGGCGAAGCGGGTGAGGTCGCCCGCCTTGTCCACGAAGTAGCGGGCCTGCGCCACCGGATCGGCATCGCTGCGCAGGAAGTGGTAGACCCCGGGCACGAAGCCCTCACCGAGGGCGAGCATCCCCCGGCGGTTATGCGGCCACGTTGGATTCGTGTAGCCGGTCCCCTCGGACACCTTGCTGAAGGCGAACCGCACGCCCGAGTCGTAGACGCGCCGCCAGTCCGGCTCGCCCTGATAGCTCGCCACGTCCACGCCGAAGAGAAGGGCAGTAGAAGGTTCTGGCACGTCAGCAGCGTAGGCAGGCCGGCCGTAGCCTGCGATGACATCGGCCGAACGGATGCGCCGCAGGCACCGGTCCCCGGAGACGGTGACGCTGCCGTGGCGGGACCTGGACGGCAAGCCGCACACCGCGAAGCTGTTCTTCCCGCATTCGGCCGGGACGGCGCTGCACCGCGATCGCTTCAACCTGGACATCTGGCGGCCGGCGCTGGAGCGGGCCGGGATCGTCGAGGCCCCGAAGCCCGGCGAGCGGCGCAAGCCGGCCCGCGAGCACGGCATGCACGCCCTGCGGCACTACTTCGCCAGCGTGCTGCTGACCGAGGGCGAGGCGGCGGTCCAGGCGGCCAGCGAGTGGATGGGGCACCACTCCCCGAAGATCACCTGGGACACCTACGCGCACCTGATGCCCAAGAGCGAGACGCGGATGCGCAAGCTCATCGACCGGGCACTCACCTCGTCGTCGAGTGCCCTGAATGTGCCCTCCCAGGCCAAACGATCAAGGAACGCCCTGGTCTAGCGGCCGGTGCTGCTGAAGTGCTGGTAGTCCTTGGTGCCGCTCCAGGTGCCGCCCCAGCCCCAGCCGATGGCGGCGAACGCCTTGACCACGTTGTCGCCCTTGTGGATGACGCCGGGGTCGGTGCGGCTGCGATCCTTGAACTTGACGCAGTCCTTGTGGGCGACGCGGCCGCCGGCGGTGACGTACGGGTTCTGGCACGGGTTGATGTCGATGGCCAGGCCGTAGGCGTGCTGTGACCAGTTGCCCGATCCGGTGGCCTGGCGGCAGTTGAACGCCGAGGTGTTGTTGGCCTCGATGGAGTCGAAGTCGCTGCCCCGGTACTTGTCGACCGGTTCCATCCGTTCGATCGGGTAGCGGTCCTCGAACAGCGTGCGGAACACGCCCACCAGGTCCTCGGCGGCCGAGGCGTTCACCACGAGCCGGCCGTTGTGGACCTGACCGTCCATCCCCCAGTGGGTCATGTCGATCGCCCGCAGCCCCGACACCGGCACCGGGCAGCCCGGCCGCCACGAGTACGGCAGGTCGGAACGGGACAGCCTCTCGATCGTCGCGGTGAACCGGGCCGCCTCGCGGTTCCGGCCACCGGGCGAGGCGGTCCCCGCCGCCGTGGGCGGAGCGGCGGTGCCTGCGGGGCGGCGGTCCGCGCCGTCGTCGCCACCGCCGCAGCCGGCCGCCGCGAGTCCCGCCAGCAGCACCGCGCCGATCAGCGGTTTCCTAGTCATTTCCCCAGCATGACACGGGTCCGGCGGGTGGCTCGAACCACGGCGTGGACGCTGGCCGCCAAGGGGGACGCCGGGTTACGGTGCTGCGGTAGATGGCGTTGTCCGCACCGCCCGGGGATCGCGATGACCGACCCGCAGCAGGACAGGGACGTTCCCACGCTCGAGGACGAGCTGCTCGGCCCGGCGTCCGAGGACGCCGATCGCGCGGTGCGCGCCGAACCGCTCATCAAGGTCCCCGCCGATCCGCCCTGGGAGCGCCTGTCCCGGCTGGACCGCGCGGACCTGCTGCGGGGCGCGGCCGGGTTCTGCACCTTCTGCTTCGTCGACCTGGTGATGATGTACGCGCCGCTGATGGGCGTGTACCGGTCGAGCCTGCTGCCCCAGTTCGTGGCGCTGCTGGCGGTGGCGTTCGGGCTGGGCGGGCTGCTGGTCTGGCAGGTGCGGGGGGCGTGGCGGCCGTTCGGGTACGGGATGATGCTCGCCTGGGTCACCCTCACCCTGATCTCGGTGGGCTTCCTCACCGGCGTGATGCGCTGAGGCGCGTTCCGGTCAGAAGCCGACCGTGGACAGCAGCGAGACCCGGCCGGAGGCCAGCTCGTAGTACGCCCCGACCAGGCCGAGCCCGCCCCTGTCGATGCGGGGCGCCAGCGCCGGGTCCCGCCGCAGCTCGGTGACGGTCCGCCGGATCTGCGCGTGCACCGCGCGGTCCACCGTGTCGCCGCCCTGGGCACGGGCCTCCTCGACGGCGGGCCGCAGGGCCTCGACCACGTCGGCCAGATGTCCCGGCGGTCGCCGCCCGCTCTCGATCGCGGCGACGGCGGCCTTGACGGCGCCGCAGTTCTGGTGGCCCAGCACCACGATGAGCGGGGTCCCGTCCTGCAGCGGCCCGTACTCGATCGAGCCCGTCACCAGGCCGTCCACCGTCTGCGCCCCGGTGCGGACCACGAACAGGTCGCCCACCCCCTGGTCGAACACCGTCTCCGGGGTGACCCGCGAGTCGATGCAGGTCAGCACGGTCGCGAACGGGTGCTGTGCGGCGGCGACCGCACGGCGCCGCTCGGGCGTCTGGTCGGGGTGGTCGAGCCGTCCCGCCACCCAGTGCATGTTGCCGACCGCCAGCCGTTCCCAGGCTTCGGCGGGCGTCAGGTGCCGTTCCACCGCCTGGGGAACGGCCCGGGTCAGCGGGGTCGTCGAGCATCCGGCCGCCAGCGGGCCGAGGGCGGCCAGGCCCGCGGCGCCGACCGCGCCGCGCAGCACCCGCCGCCGGGGAATTCGGGGGGGGTCGTCCATCGACCGGCGGTCCTTTCTGCTCATTCCATGCACGCGCGGCACATGGAATTGCGCGAGGACTGATGATCCTTACGCCGCATCGTAGGCAGTCGCCCGGACGGTGCGTTCACCCGCCCCGGCAATTCGCGTATTCACGCAGGTCCGAGCATTTCCCGCGCCCCGCAGGCGGTGTGCGGGAGCGGCCAGTCGCCGCGCGCCCTGGCCCGGCGGCCTGCGGGCTGCGCGATTTTCGCCCGGCGGAGGAATGGAAACGCCAGGTCAGCGGGATTGGGCTATGCGCTCGGTGACGGCGCGGAAGGCGCGGCCGATGGCCTTGAGGTCTTCCGGGTCGATGACATCGATGAAGAAGTCGCGTACGGTTTCGACATGGTCGCGGGCGGCGCGCTCCAGGGCGGCGAAGCCCTCCTCGGTGAGGTGGGCGAACACCCCGCGCTTGTCGTTGGGACAGGACTCGCGGCGGACCAGCCCCTTGGCCTCCAGCCGGGTGCAGGTGTGCGACAGCCGGCTGCGCGACTGGCTGGCGTGCTCGGCCAGCTCGGCCATCCGCAGGCAGCGCCCGGGGGCCTCCGACAGCCGCACCAGGATCTCGTACTCCGACTCCGACAGCCCGTGCCTGGTCTTCAGGTCACGGTCCATGACGTCATGCAGGCGGATGCTGCCGTCGACGAAGGCCCGCCAGTCCCGCTGCTGGTCGGCGTCGAGCCATCGGGGTTCACTCATGCCCTCCAGTATATCCTGAATATTTAAATTTCAACTATCTCCCCCCGCCACGGCACGGGCCCTGCGGGCCGATCCGCGTCCGGCGCACTCCCGGCAAGGCGTTCCGCCACCGGGCGTGAAAGCGAGAGAGTCATGGTCATGCAGATGAGCGTGCGTCCACGGGAGGCCGCCGACCGGCCGGCCGTCCACGCGTTCCTGGCCCGCAACCACAGCGCCAGAGTGGCCCGCCGGGGAGAACTGCTCGCCCCTCTCGATCACCCGGCTTTCGTGGCCGAGACCGATGACGAACGCCTGCTGGGCGTGCTCACCTGTGTCCCGGACGAGCTACCAGCGCCGCGGCTTCCGCCTCGCCGCCCTGCACCGCGACGCCGTCACCGGCTCCCGCGACCGGTTGAAGCCCGAGATCCCCCCGATCGGCGATCACGGCATCCCGATCCGCGACGAGATCGAACTGGAGAAGTCGCTCCGGTGACCCGGCGGCGTCCCGGTCCGACGGTGACGGAACGCCGTCCGGGTGGCGGGGATGTCGCGGGACGGGGTGTCACAGGGGCCAGGAATAGTTTATATTTCAACCACGTTCCACGGAGGCCGGAACGATCGCCTGGAGGTCCCGATGCCCGCCGTCACCGCCGACACCCTCACCCTGCCGCGCCTGCCCCGCATGCCGGAGTCCGAGCGGGCCGCCCGCCGGGTCGCCAAGGTCGTCCGCGCCCGCCGCTTCCTGGAGGGCGAGGGCTTCGAGGTCCGGCGGCCGTTCCCCGGCATGGACCTGTCGCTGGCCGACCCGTTCCTGCTGCTGGACCACATGGGCGCGGTGGAGTACGCGCCGGGCGAGGCGAAGGGGACCCCGTGGCACCCGCACCGCGGGTTCGAGACCGTGACCTACATCATCGACGGGGCGTTCCAGCACCGGGACACCACCGGCGGCGGGGGCCTGATCTCCGACGGCGACACCCAGTGGATGACCGCCGCCAGCGGCATCCAGCACATCGAGCAGCCGCCGCCCGAGCTGGTCGCCAAGGGCGGGCTGTTCCACGGCGTGCAGCTGTGGGTCAACCTGCCGCGCGCGCAGAAGTGGGCGCCGCCCCGCTACCAGGACATCCGCGCCACCGACATCAAGCTGCTGGCCGGTGCGGACGGCGCCTCCCTGGTGCGGGTGATCGCCGGTGAGCTGGCCGGGCACGAAGGCCCCGGAGTCACCTACACGCCGATCACCTACCTGCACGCCACCGTCTCGCCCGGGGCGCGGCTGACCATGCCGTGGCCGCGCGACTTCAACGCCCTGCTGTACGTGCTGTCCGGCGACGGCTTCGCGGGGCCCGAGGACCGCCCGGTCAGCGAGGGTCAGCTCGCCGTCTTCGGCGGCTCCCACCACACCGAGCACGGCGACGCGCTGACCCTGCGGGCCGCCGACACCCAGCCGCTGGCCGGCAGGAACGGCTGGGAGGTGCTGGTGCTGGGCGGCCTGCCGATCCGCGAGCCGATCGCCCGGTACGGCCCGTTCGTGATGAACACCCGCGAGGAGATCGTCCAGGCGTTCGAGGACTTCCAGGCCGGCCGCATGGGCACGATCCCGGCCGAGCACGTCCCCCACCGCTCCACCGCCGACGAGAACCTCGACGCCTGACCGCCCAGGCCCCGGCCGTTCGTGACGGCCGGGGCCTTCCGGTCAGGTGATGCGGTGCGCCGGTTCGTCCAGCCACAGGTGATCCCCGTCCGGAGTCACGGCCGCCTCCGGAAGGAGGCAGCCCTCGGCCTCATCCCGTTTCGGTATGTCCGGCCCGTCAAGCGCCCTCGGGTCATTGAGCGAGTGCGCCCTTCACGGCCACCACGGCGTCCATGATCTGGACGGCTTCGCAGATCGGCGCGCCGCCCGCCCTGGTGAACCACAGACGCCCGTTGTCGTCCGCCCGCGACTGCGCCCACACCTCGGTGGCCCGGCCAGTCCTGTCCTCGACCCGGAGGTGGTGTCCGGCGACGGTGACGCGGTAGCCCTGCCCGCGCAGCGCGGCGGCGAGGGCGTGGAGCGCCCGGTGCCGGTCGTCGTCGGTGGTCATCATGCGGTGATCCCGAGGCGGCGCAGGACCCGGTGGAGGCGGCCGGGCGTACGAGTCTCGCGCCGGTCGCGGGTGGCCGAGGTGGTGGGGGCGGTGGACCCCCTGGGGGTCTGAACCGCACCGCCCCTACCTGCCAAACGACGCTGCTCCCTCTGGATCGAGCGGGGCTCCTGGGGAGCCGCCGAAGACACGGGAACCGCCGAAGACACGGGAACCGCCGGAGGCATCGGGGCCGCTGGCGGCGCGGAACGCGCGGACGACGCGGGCGGTACAGGATGCGTGGGAGCCGCGATGGCCTGGCGGGAACGAGGTACGGCCATGGCCCGCTGGTGCTCGGCGAGCTTGTGGGCCAGGCCGCCGAGGGTGGTGTCGTACAGCAGGCCGGGCGCTCCGGGCGGCGCGGCGAACCACAGACCGGACTTCGGCCCGTACCAGGGAACGGCACTGGGGTACTGCGCATGCACCTCGGCGAGCAGCCTCCGCTGCCGTTCCTCCTTTGCCCGGGGAACGGAGATCGGCCACGCCGGCGGGGGCGCTAGGGTTCTGCTCACGTCAGGACTCACCTCCTGGCCAGGCCCCGGAACCCCTGGTGTGGGCGCACCAGGCCGGGGCCGCTTACACGTGCAGTGATGGGGCGGGTGTGCCGGAGATCCCGGATAAGGGAAATCCGACGCACCCGCGTCCACGTGGCCCGCAAAGGGCCTTGATCATCAGCCGCCACCGTGCCGGGCAAAAGGCCCTCCGTGCTCCCGCAGAATGGCCGGTCGTCAGGCGGCCGACGATTCCTGCGTTCGGCGGTGCACGGTCCCTCCCGGATACCGGGGCGACTGCGTTCAGTGAATCGACGTCACGTGCCGTACATCAAGAGGCATGATTGGGGTTATCTGCCGTAACCCCTGGGGTTACGGCCCGTACCCCCAGGGGCTTCGGAGGTGTGCGCGCCATGGCCAAGGAGACTTCCCCCGAGTTGCCGGCCCTCGGCAGGCGGCTGCGGGCCGAACGCGAACGCCGCGGGTGGGGCCGCCGGACCATGGCCCGGCATTTGCTCGATCACATCGACGACAGGCAGAAGCCCTCGCACGTCACCGTCGCCGGTTACATCAAGAACTGGGAGGCGGGCGAGGTCCGGATCACCGACCCGCGCTATCGCGCCGCCTACGCCGCCGCGCTCGGCATTCCCGAAGACGAACTGTTCGCCCTGCCGAACGTGCCCGTGAGCCCGCCGGGCACAGCAATGGAGGGTCTCCCGCCGGGTACCGTGATGGAGAGTCATACTCCCGGCCTTTGGGACGACGAAATGAGACGCCGTGCCGTTCTTGAACTGCTCGCCGCGGTGACCGCCGGGCAGGCCGTTCCCTCTGACGCACTGGAAACGATCTTCACGGGAGTGGAACGCGTCCTCGGCGCCCGTACCGATGTCGACGAATGGGAACGCGTGGTCGCCGAGTACGACCACCTGGTGAGCGTGCGGCCCGTCGGCTCGCTGATCAACGACATGGCGACCGACGTCGCCGCGGTGGGGCGCATCCTCGACCGGCCGCTGCCTCCCGCGGTGTCGGCCGGAATGCTGCGGGTCAGCGCCGGCCTGTCCGGGCTCCTGGCCGCGCAGTTCGAGGACGTCGGCCAGCGACAGGCCGCCCGGATGACATGGAGCATGGCCCGCCGCGCCGCCGACGCCTCCGGAGACCGCGCCCTGCGCGTGTGGGTCCGCTCCAAGGAGGCGAGCATGGCCCGGTGGAGCGACCGGCCTCCCGCCGTTGCCGCCGAGCTGGCCGACGAGGCCGTCCACATCGCCGGAGGCACCCCGTGCAGGGGCCTGGCCCAGGCTCACGCGGTACAGGCATCACTGGCCGCTCGACGCGGCGATGTCGCCGGCGCAAATGAAGCCCTGCAGGCCCTTGAGGAAGTGACGGAGCAAGGGGGCGGGCAGAGGTACCTGCATTTGAACGAGGCGTACGTTCACACGCTCACCCACGACCGCCGAGCCGGTGCGGCACTGAGCCGAGCCCTTGATCTCTCTCGTCCCGGCACCGTGGGCCGCAAAGAGCTGGATCTCATCCAAGCCATGGGTCTCGTCCGGGAACGCGAGATCAATGCCGGGCTCCAGCATGCGCTCACGACGGTGCAGGGCGGCCCGCTCCCCGCGTCGGGATTCCACATCGTCGGCCACATCCTGCACGACCTGCCGCCGTCAGCCCGCACACTCCCGGCCGCCCGCGAGCTACGTGCGTTGACCGCTGCCGTTTGAGCGGCCCGATGGCTCGGTGCGCAGGGACGGTCGCCAGTGTCCACACATCTCGTCCCAGACCATCGGATGAACGTTCGCGGGTCGGCCGGTGAGGGGACGGTGGTGACGGGCGGCCTGTTAAGCGCCTGGGGTCATTGGGCGAGTGCGGCCTTCTCTGTTCCGCCGCAGGTCAGGGCGCCGCTGATGGCTGTAGGCACCGGAGGGATGAGAAGGGCCGCCGCCCGACCGGTCGGACGGGCACAATGGCCGGGTGCTGCGGATGCGTCTTGCGACAAGCACCGACCGGCCTGAGGTCGCCCGGATGGTGCAGGCCCGCTGCGCCTGGATGGAACAGCGGGGGTTGCCGAGCTGGCGGGAGGCCCTGGACGACCTTGTCGCCCAATGCGACAACCCCGACGGCGACGTGTGGGTCCTTACCGATCCCGGCCGCGGCGTGGTCGGACAGACGGTCGTGCAGGAGCAGGGCCCGCCGTGGGGATGGACTGACGCTGAACGCGCTGAGCCCGCCCTGTACCTGTCGGGGTCGATCACCGATCCCGCCTACCGCGACCGCGACCCCCGGCCGGGGACGTTGATGGCGTGGTGGGCCGTGGACCTCGCGGCCCGCCTCGGCAAGCTGTGGGTGCGGCGGCACTGCCACTTCGCAGGGGTCGCCCGCTACAACCTGACGCAGGGCTTCACCCTTGTCCGCCAGGAGCAGCGGACGAGCGCCCGGCTCTACATGATGGCGCGCCCCGCCGAACGGCTCGACCTGTCCCCCTGGCCGGCCACCGGGACGGACGAGCCGGTCAGTACGCCTCGGGGCCGTCTGCGGCGCGGCGAACCACAGGCCGGACTCGGGCAAGGACCCTTCGTGCTCCCACCGAAAGGCCGACCGCCGAGCGGCTGACGATTCCTGTGTTCGGCGGTGCACGATCCCTCCCGATGCCGGGGCGACTGCGTTCAGTGAATCGACGTCACATGCCGTACATCAAGAGGCATGATTGGGGTCATCGACCGTAGCCCCTGGGGTTACGGCGCGTACCCCCAGGGGCTACGGAGGTGTGCGCATCATGGCCAAGGGGACATCTCCCGAGTCGGCGGCCCTCGGCAGGCGGCTGCGGGCCGAACGCGAACGCCGCGGATGGGGCCGCCGGACCATGGCCCGGCATTTGCTCGACCACATCGACGACAGGCAGAAGCCCTCGCACGTCACCGTCGCCGGATACATCAAGAACTGGGAGAACGGCGAGGTCCGGATCACTGATCCGCGCTATCGCTCCGCGTACGCCGCCGTGCTCAACATTCCCGAGGATGAACTATTCGGAGAAATCCCCCAATCCGGACTACCGTCGTCCGGCACCCTGACGGGTAGCGTGGACTTCGGTGTCATTCCCGACGAGGGAGGCGACGACGTGAAACGGCGCGCCGCGCTGCAGTTGCTGGCTGCGCTCGGGGCGGGGACCGCGATCCCGCCGGGTGCACTGGAGGAAGTGCTCGCCGGGGTGGACGCCGCCACCGGCGGTCCGGTCGACCTCGACGCATGGAATGCCACGGTCCGCGACTACGCCTTTCAGATCAATCGGACACCGATCGGGGCGTACCTCGATGACCTGATCGCCGACGTCATCAGCGTCGGGCGGCTTCTCGAACGCCAGCCTTCCGAACCCCTGCGGACCGGTCTGCTGCAGGTCAGCGCGGGCTTGTCGGCGATGCTGGCCATCGAACTCGGCGACGTCGGCAATCGGCGAGGCGCCCGGATGACATGGAGTACGGCCCGCCGCGCCGCCGACGCCTCCGGCGACCGGGGCCTGATGGTGTGGGTGCGGGCCCGTCAGGCCGAGGAAGGACTGTGGTCCGGGGCGTCTCCGGTCGGCATCAGGGAACTGCTCGCAGAGGCCATCGAGATCGCCGATGGCACGCCGTGCTCCGGCCTGCCGCGCGCCCATGCCATTCGTGCCTGCCTGGCCGCGGAGGCAGGCAACGTCGCAGTGGCGCGCCAGGAGATGAACACCCTGACCACGGTGTTCGAGCGGCTTCCCGAGTCCGTCACCACCGATCCGGGCACCTTCGGGTGGGGCGCGTCGCGGCTGCGGTGGAACGAGGCGTACGTCTACACCCTCACCGGCGATGACCGCGGCCCGGAAGCCGCGGACGAGGCGATCGCGCTCTACCCGCCGGGCACACTGGGCCCGGTCGCCAACCTGCGCATGATCCAGGCCATGGGCCTGGTCCGGCAGCGGGAGATCGACGCGGGCCTGGAAGCGTCTGTGGGAGTGCTGCACCAGTTGCCGGTCAGCCCGACCCGACGGCACATGGCCGGGCGGATCCTACGGCAACTGCCCGGCCAGGCTCACGCCCTACCCGCCGCCCGCGAGCTGCGCGCCCTGACCGCCGGTGCCTGACCGCCGGGCCGCAGCGATCTGTTCGGTCATCGGGTGCCCGCAGGGCGTCACACGGTTACCACCGTCACGGGTGAGGTAAGAGGTGCCGTTCCAGGTCCAGGACGGTGCAGCGTCCGGGTCGATCCGCAGGGTCAGCACAGCGCGCCTCCTTCCACACCGCCGGGCCCGGCCCCCGGCGAAGCACAGCGAGGGCCGGGCCCGGAACGGCTCAGCTCAGGATCAGGGGTTGTGCGGATCAGACAGCCTCAGACGGCCGTGGTGTCGTAGGTCTTGGCCCCGTCGGACGAACCCGACGCCTTCTTGTAGTCGTTGCGCACCGGCGGCGTCTGCACGACGTAGCGCGGTGCCCCGGTGAACAGGTGATCCACGTCCGGCCCCTGCATGTCGGGCGCGATGAACGCCTCCGGCAGGGAAGCCCGGCCGGTGTCGGGGGCGGTGATCGTCATGGGCTTCTCCCTCAGCGGTGCCGCAGCCCGCCCCCACAGCAACGGGGCGGTCGTCCTCATCGCAGCAGATCCGGCCGCCGATGGACAGCGCCTGCGGTATTGCCGGGGTGTTGCCTTTTTGTGGCGGTTGCGACGATTCCCAAGTCCGGGCAGGCCGGTCAGTACGCCTCGGGGCCGTCTGCGGCGCGGCGAACCACAGGCCGGACTCGGGCAAAGACCCTTCGTGCTCCCGCCGAAAGGCCGGCCGTCGAGCGGCTGACGATTCCTGTGTTCGGCGGTGCACGATCTCTCCCGATGCCGGGGCGACTGCGTTCAGTGAATCGACGTCACGTGCCGTACATCAAGAGGCATGATTGGGGTTATCGGCCGTAGCCCCTGGGGTTACGGCCCGTACCCCCAAGGGCTACGGAGGTGCGTGCGCCATGGCCACGGAGACAGATCCCGAGCTGCAGGCTCTTGGCAGGAGGCTGCGGACTGAACGCGAACGGCGCATAGGCGGCCGCCGGACCATGGCCCGTCTCCTGCTCGATCACATCGATGACCGGCAGAAGCCTTCGCACGTCACCGTCGCCGGATACATCAAGAACTGGGAGGCCGGTACGGTCCGGATCACCGATCCCCGCTATCGCGCAGCCTACGCCGCCGTCCTCGACATTCCCGAAGACGAACTGTTCAGCGTCGAGACGCAGCGACGTACGTTGGACTCGACGGTGATCCCGGATGAGGGAGATGACGACGTGGAGCGTCGCGCGCTGTTGCAACTGCTGGCTTCACTCGGAGCCGGGGCCGCCCTGCCCATTTCCGCACTGGAATCGCTCCGCGGCGATCTGGAGACCACGCTGAATACGGGTGCCGATGTCGAAGAGTGGGAACGCGTAGCGTGGGAGTACGGCCATACCTACGTGTCCACCCCTCCCGGCCGACTCGTCGCGGACCTGGCCGCCGATGTCGCGGATGTCCGGCGCCTGCTGAGCCGGACGACGAAGCCTGCGGTGCGCGCGAGGCTGGCGCGCGTCAGCGCCCAGCTCTTGACGCTGATGGCGGACGGCCTGCACAGCCTCGGCGTCACCGGCGCCTCCCAGCGCTGGGGGCGCACCGCCCGGCACGCCGCCGACGCCTCCGGCGACCCGGATATCGCCGCGTGGGTGCGCGCCCGCGAATCGTTCAACGCCCTGCACTCCGGTCGGGCGGTGCGGTCGGCCCTGCTGCTGGCCGAAGACGCGGTACGGATCGCCGGGAACAGACCCTCGCTCGGTGTCGTGGAGGCGCACAAGAACCGCGCCTATGCGCTGGCACGGCAGGGTGACGCCGACCAGTCCAGGAAGGCCGTCGACGCGATGCGGACGGCGTTCGAACGGCTGCCCGAGGAGGTCGTCTCCGAGACCGGCAGCCTGTGGGGCTGGCCGGAGCGAATCCTGTACCTGGCGGAAGGGTACGTGTCCACGATGCTCGGCGACCCCGCCGCCGTGGCCGCCCAGGACAAGGCCCTGGCGTCCTACCCCGCCGAGTGGCGGACGGACGTCGCCAAGATCCACCTCCTGCGGGCGATCACCCTCGTCCAGGACCGAGAGGTCGAGGCGGGCCTCGAACACGCCGTGACCGTTATGGAGGCCGTCCCGAGCGACCGGCGCCGCGGCAGCGTGCTGCATCTGGCGGCCAAGGTCACGGAGAACCTGCCCGGCCAGGCGCACATCCTGCCCGCCGCCCGCGAGCTACGCGCCCTGACCGCCGGCGTCTGACCACCCACCCGTACCCGAGCCCCGGCCGCCGCGACGGTCGGGGCTCGGGTGGTGTGGGAGGCTTTGGGGCATGGATGCGCCCGAATCGCTCGCCGAGGTCCGTTCCCGCATCGACGCGCTGGACGGTGAGCTCGTCCGGCTGCTCGCCGAACGTCAGGAACTGGTGCGCGCCGCCGCCGCGTTCAAGGCCGACGAGCAGGCCGTCCGCGCCCCCGACCGGGTCGAGCAGGTGGTCGCCAAGGTGCGTGCCCGAGCGGCCGAGGCGGGCCTGGCCCCCGAGGTCGCCGAGGCGGTCTGGCGCGCCATGATCGCCGCGTTCATCGACTACGAGCTGGCCCGTCACCGGGAGTCCGGTCGCTGAACGAGCGGCGGAAGGCGGCCCGACAGAATCGGGGAGCGGAGCTGGGGGCGTCGCGGAAAATCAGGCGGGGGGCGGGTCCCAGCGGGCCGACAGGAGCTCCTGGCCGGGTGGGCGGCCGGGCAGTGGGGCGGGGGCCGGGGCTCGGAGGCCGTCCAGGGCGATGCGGGTGATGCGGTCCCGGGCGGTGCGGGCGGCTTCGAGCAGGTCGGTGCGGCCCTGGCTGCCGAGCTGTTCGAGCAGCGGCGACCTGCCGAGTTGTTCGATCAGCAGGTGCAGGTCGACCACCGTGACGTCGGGTCTCAGCACGCCCGCCGCGTGGGCGCGTTCCACCAGGGCGGCGGCGGCCTCGTCGGAGCGGCGGTTCTTGTCGGCCATCTCGGGGGTGATCTCGATGGTGCCGGCGATGGGGGCGAGTGAGCCGGGACCCATGGCGACCGCGCTCCGGACGTAGTGGGCCAGGCCCTCCCAGGGGTCCTCGTGGGCCAGCCCTTCCTCGGCGGCCCTGAGCCACTGGTCGAGGGCCGTCGCGCACAGGTGCTGGAACAGCTCCTGTTTGGTGCGGTAGCGGCGGTAGAGGCTGCCGATGCCGACGCCCGCCCGTTCGGCGATCCTGGCCACGGACGCGTGCGCCCCGTCGATGGCCAGGACCTCGCGGGCGGCCTGGAGCAGTGCGCGGTCGTTGGCCTCGGCGTCGGCCCGCCGGGCGCGTTCTCTCGTCATCGCCTGCGACTCTAGCCCGGCTGTTGCGGAGTGAACCACTCCGGTTTAGCATGACAGCTATCCGGAGCAAATCGCTCCGCTTGATGCCGAGGAGACGGCGATGCAGAACGAGGAACAGGCCCGCGAGGCCATCCGGCGGCTGGTGGCGGAGGCCGAGGCACGGCAGAGCGACCCCGACCGCTTCCTGCCCCTGCACACCCCCGAGACCGTCGTGGTGAACTTCGCCGGCCGCCGCGTCCTGGGCGGCGACGCGCTCGAGCAGGCCATGCGCCAGGCCCTGCGGTCCCCGCTGGCGAAGGTCATCACCAGGAACGAGATCACCGACATCCGCTTCGTCCGTCCCGACGTCGCCATCGTGAGCTGCGTCAAGCACGTCTTCGACGAGCGGGACGGGGACGCCCCCGCCCTGCCCGCGACGGCCGGCAATCTCACCTACGTCGTCGTCCGCGACCAGGACGACTGGCGCATCGCCCTGGCCCAGACCACGCCGATCAGGGCCGCGTGACGTTCCTCCGCACCGCCCTCCTCGATCGGACGACCGGCGCTCAGGTACGGGAGAGGAGGGCGCGGAGGATCGGCGCGGAGCGGGTCCACAGGACGGCGCCGGTCGGGGCTTCGGATGAACGTTCGCGGGTCAGCCGGTGAGGGGAACGGTGGTGACGGGATCCCAGCGGTAGAGGTGGCCGTCGCGGACCTGTTCGACCAGGTGGGCCTGGTGGACGGTCAGTTCGCAGGGGGCGGGGAGGTCGGCGAGGGCCTCGTGGATGGGGACGACCGGAACGTCGCTGTTGCTGTAGGCGACGGTCACGTGCGGGGTCCAGTCGGGGTGGTCGGCGAGCTGGTGCGCCGTGACGGTACGGGCGACGCATGTGCGGATGGCCTCGCGCACGGGGTCCAGGGCGCGTTCCGGCTCGATCCCCACCGCCACGCCCTCGTCGTACAGGTAGAGGCGGCCGACCCGCACGGTGACCGGCGGCAGGGAGCGGAACTCCTCGGTCACGGCCGACACCATCGCGTCAACCTCGGCGCCGGGGATCTCGTCGGCGAACCCCACGATCTGCGTCGTCATGTGCAGCCACTGGTCGGGAACGGGATCGAGCCCCGGCAACCCCGTGAGGCGTTCACGGAACTTCCCGACCAGAGCACGCAGCTCAGGCCGCTCCTCCACCAGCAGATGCCACAGCAGCACACGCCGCCCCGGCCGCACTCCCGGCCGCCACCACCAGTGGTCCCGCAACTGCTCGAGCACAGGCCCTCCCTCGAACGCACGCCCGTTCGTCCAACCCAAAAGTGTCGCTCGCCGGACCCGTACTGAGGCGGGTGATCTCCGAACCGGTGCGCTACTACGCGGATCTCCTCCGCGAATCCCAGATGGGCGATGGGCTGAGCTGGACGGTGATCGACGCCCTCGCCCGCCCCGCCTGAAGGGGAGAACGCCCCTGGCACGGCACCGCCCACGCCGTCCGGGGAGGGGACGTCCGTGCAGCAGACTGGCTGTGTCAGGTGACCGGCACGACGGAAGGACGTTCATGAGCCACCAAGCCATCGCGATCACGGGGGCCACGGGGCGGCTCGGCGGACGGGTGGCCCGGCGGCTGGCCGACGCGGGGATCCCGCAGACCATGGTGGTGCGCGACCCCGCCCGCGCCCCGCACCTGCCCGGCGCCACCGTCGTCCGGGGCGAGTTCGGGGACCGGGACGCCGTCCGCGACGCCCTGAGGGGCATGGACCTGGTCCTCATGGTGTCGGCGTCCGAGAGCGCCGAGCGTCTCGACCACCACCGGACGTTCGTGGACGCCGCGGCCGAGGCGGGCGTGGGGCACCTGGTCTACGTCTCGTTCTACGGGGCCGCGCCGGACGCCACGTTCACGCTGGCGCGCGACCACTGGGCGACCGAGGAGCACATCCGCGCCAGCGGCCTGAAGTTCACGTTCCTGCGCGACAACCTGTACGCCGACTTCCTGCCGTTCATGGTGGGGGAGGACGGCGTCATCCGCGGGCCCGCGGGCGACGGGCGCGCGGCGGTGGTGGCCCAGGACGACATCGCCGACGCCGCCGTGGCCGTGCTGCGCGACGCCGCCGACCACGCCGGGGCGACCTACTCCCTGACCGGCCCGGACTCCCTGAGCATGGAGGAGATGGCCGCCATCATCACCAAGACCACCGGCCGCAGCGTCACGTTCCACAACGAGACGGTGGAGGAGGCCTACCGGTCTCGCGCCTCCTACGGGGCGCCCGACTGGCAGGTGGACGCCTGGGTCTCCACCTACACGGCCATGGCGAACGGCGAGCTGGCCGAGGTCACCGACCACGTCCCCCTGCTCACCGGCCACCCGGCCACCCCGCTGTCCGACGTGCTGCGCCCCGGCCGCTGAGCCCGCGGGCCGGGGTCGCCCCGGGACGGCGGGTCAGTCGAGCGGGACGTCCCAGAACGCCAGCTCGTGGCGCATGCCCTCGAGGAACAGGCGTTCCGCGCGGGCCCGGTCCGGGGCCGCCTCGTCGATCATCTCGCCGATCCGGCGGGCCAGCGCGGCGAACCCGGGGTCGGCGTAGGTCTCCACCCAGCGCCGGTACCGGGGCTCGGCCGGGGGGTTCTCGGCCAGGATCGCGCCCAGCGCGGAGTAGCCCCACATGCAGGGGTAGAGCGCCGCCAGCCCGTCGCGGTAGGCCGCCGCCGAGTCCAGCAGGAACTCGGTGTAGGCCGCGCACGCCGCGCCCTTGCGCGCCCCCTCCAGGTCGGCCCCGAACTCCGCGGACAGCGACCGGTGCAGGTCCAGTTCCTCGTGGAACGTCGAGTGCGCCAGGTCGACCAGATCGCCCAGGTGCCCGTCCGGCGCCTGCCAGGCCAGCCGCGAGAACACCCGGACGTAGTCGAGCAGGAACAGGTAGTCCTGCTCCAGCCAGGACCGGAAGACCCGCTCGTCCAGGTCCCCGTTCGCGATGCCGACCACGGTCGGGTGCTTGAGCTGCTCCTCGAGCAGCGGCCGCCCGAGCTCCTCCAGATGCGCGGCAAGACTCATGTCCAGCAGTGTCACACGAACCCGACCGGTGACCACAAACCGGACCCGGAGGTCACCCGGCGGGCCAGGCGGCCATGGCCAGGTCGGCGATCCGCCGCAGGGTCCGGGGTGAGGCCCCGTCCTGGGCCTGGCGGGACATGCCCTGGATGGTGGCGGCGTAGAAGGCGCCCAGGGCCTCGGGGTCGGTGCCGGCGGGGAGGCGGCCCGCGACGACGTCCGCGCGGATCCGGTCGACCAGCATCCGTTTGCTGCGCGCGCGCATGCGGCGCAGGTCCTCCTCGACGTCGGCGGACTCGGGACCGCAGTTGGTGGCCGCGGAGATGATCATGCACCCGGCCGGGTGGGCGGGGTCGGCGTAGGTGTCGGCGGCCTCGCGCAGCACGCGTTCGACGGCCGCGCGGGCGGTGGGCTCCTCGGCCAGCGCGCGGGCGAAGAACGCGCCGTGGGTGCGCTGGTAGCGGTCCACGGCCTCGCCGAACAGCCGGCGCTTGTCGCCGAACGCGGCGTACAGGCTGGGCGGGCGGATCCCCATCGCGGCGGTCAGCGAGGCGATGGAGGTGGCCTCGTAGCCGTGCCGCCAGAACTCCTCCAGCGCCCGTTCCAGCGCGGTGTCCCGGTCGAACGCCCGTGGTCTGGCCATGCCCCGATTCTATAGCGAACGATAAAAAACTGCGCTACGGTTCTGTTCTGTAGCGAACGCTAAAGAAAGGGGCATCCTCATGCTGCACGGCAGGACCGCACTGGTCACCGGGGCGGGCCGCGGCATCGGCCGGGCGATCGCCGAACGCCTGGCCGCCGACGGCGCGCTGGTCGCGGTGCACTACGCGCGGGACGACGCCGCCGCCAAGGACACCGTGGCGACGATCGAGGCGGCCGGCGGGCGGGCCTTCCCCGTCCGCGCCGAGCTGGGCACGGACGGCGACCTGGACGCGCTCTTCGCCGGGCTCGACGACGGGCTCCGCGCCCACGACGCCGGCCCCGAGCTGGACATCCTCGTCAACAACGCCGGGATCAGCCCCCAGGGCGGCCCCGAGGACACCGCCCCCGAGACCTACGACCGGGTGTTCGCGGTCAACGTCAGGGCGCTGTTCTTTCTCACCCAGCGGGCGCTGCCCAGGCTCCGCGACGGCGGCCGGATCATCAACATCACCACCGGCGCCACCCGCATCGCCCTTCCGGAGAAGATCGCGTACGCCATGTCCAAGGGCGCCGTCGAGGTCTTCACCCGGACGCTGGCCCAGCACCTCGGCCCCCGCGGCATCACCGTCAACAACGTCGCCCCCGGCATCATCGACACCGACATGAACGCCGACTGGCTCCGCGGCGACCCCGATGCCTGGGCGCACGCGGCGGCCTACTCGGCGTTCAACGACGTCGGCCGTCCCGAGGACGTCGCCGCCGCCGTCGCCTTCCTGGCCCGCGACGACGCCCGCTGGGTCACCGGCACCACCCTCGACGCCACCGGCGGCTCGCGGCTCTGACCCGGCACGGGCCGCACGGCCCGCAGGGCGGGGCGGCGGCGTCAGTCCTGCTTGTAGGTGTATCCGGGGTCGGGCAGGCCCTCGTCCTCCGGAGCGTCCGCCTGCCGCGGGACCCCGGGGTCGAGGCCGTCGCCCTCGTCGGGCTCGTCGGGCTCGGTGTCGAGCTGGGGCCGGGGGCGGCGGCGTCCGCTGATCCTGCGGGCCAGGGGTTCGGCGCCGCGGGCGAGCAGCGGACCGGCCACCGCGAGGATCAGCACGTACGCCGCGGCCAGCGAGCCCAGCGCGTCCAGCCCGGGGTCGGCGCCGCCGGAGACCGCCAGCCCGGCGATGACGATGTTGAACTCGCCGCGCGGGGCGAGCGCCGCGCCGGCCCGGATCCGGCCGGTCAGGTGGACGCCCGCGCGGCGGGCCGCCAGCCATCCGCTGCCCAGCTTGGTGCCGATGCCGACGACCGCCAGCAGCACCGCCACGCCCAGCATCGGCGGCAGATCCGCCGGATCGGTGTGCAGCCCGAAGAACACGAAGAACACCGCGGCGAACAGGTCCTTCAGCGGCGTCAGCAGCCGCTGCGCCTGGTGCGCCAGCGGCCCGGACAGCGCGATGCCCATCAGGAACGCGCCGACCGCCGCCGACACCTGCAGCTGCGAGGCGATCCCGGCGACCAGCAGGGTCAGCCCCAGCACCTTCAGCAGCAGCACCTCGTCACTGGGGCTGGAGACGAACCGCTCCACCAGGTTCCCGTGCCGCAGCGCGACGTAGAGGATCGCGGTCACGGTCAGCGCCGCGACCGCCAGGCTCTGCATGCCCGCGACCAGCCCGGCCCCGGCCAGCACCGTGGTGAGGATCGGCAGGTACACCGCCATCGCCAGGTCCTCGAAGACCAGGACCGACAGCACCGCCGGCGTCTCCCGGTTGCCCAGCCAGCCCAGGTCCCCCATGACCTTCGCGGCGATCCCCGAGGAGCTCACGTACGTGACGCCGCCCAGCGCCAGCGCCCCCACCGGCCCCCAGCCCAGCAGCAGTCCCGCGATCACGCCGGGCGCGGCGTTCAGCACCAGGTCCGCCAGGCCGACCGGCGCGGAGGTGCGCAGCGTGCCGACCAGTTCCCCGGCGGTGTACTCCAGGCCCAGCGTGAACAGCAGCAGGATGACGCCGACCTCGGCGCCGATCTCGACGAAGTGCTCGCTGTTGTCCAGCGGCAGCAGCCCGCCCGCCCCGAACGCCAGGCCCCCGATCAGGTACAGCGGGATGGCCGAGACGGAGAAGCGCACGGCGATCGACCCCAGCACACCGAGGGCCAGGATGATCGCGCCGATCTCGATGAGCTGTGTCGCGATCGAGTGCATCCCTCACCCGCTCGCGAAGATGCGGGCGACCGCGGCGGTCCCCTCCGCGGTCCCCACCACGACGACCTTGTCGCCGGCGGAGAACACGAAGCCGGGACGCGGGCTGGCGATCACCTCGGCGTTGCGGACGACCGCCACGATCGACGCCCCCGTCCGCGACCGCGCCCGCGTGTCCCCCAGCGTCCGCCCGTCGTACGGCGACCCCGCCGCGATCGGGACCTGCTCGGTGACCAGCCCCTCCACCTGCTTGTGCAGGTCGTTCAGCCGCTCGACCACCTTGCCGGTGCCCAGCAGCTCGGCCAGGAACCCGGCCTCCTCCGCGGTGAGCTGCACCGTCACGATGCAGGTGTCGGGATCCTGCTTGTCGTAGACCGCCAGATCCCGCCGCCCCGTCCGGTGCGACACCACGCCCACCTGCCGCCCCCGGCTGGTGGTGAACACGTGCTGCAGCCCGATCCCGGGCAGCGATGTCCGCTCGACGTCCACGGTGACCCCTTCCTGAACCGGACGAACCGCCCATCCGGCCGCCGTGACGAGGTTATCGGCACCGCACGACGGGCACCGAACGGCGCCGTCGCCCTCAAGGCCATCACCGACGCGGCCCTCAAGGACGCCTGACCCCGCCGCACCGGCTCACCCGGACCGCGGCGGAAGCCCCAGCCTCGCGCGTGCCTCGTGGTACATCCGCACGACCTCGGCGCGCACCTGGGCCCGTTCCGTCAGCCGTTCCGCGAACGGGATCCGCACCGGCACCGGCCGCCCCGCCACCTCGGCGGAGAACTCGATCCCGTCCGCGTCCAGCCCGGTCATCACCGCCGCCGTCGCCTCCGCCTGACCGCCCAGCGCCCGGACGATCAGCACCGAGTCCTCGGCGTGGTCCTCGTTCATGTGCCGGCAGACCGCCTCGACCACCTCGGCGGTGAACGGGTTCCGTTCCACTGCGATCCCCTCCTCGTCTGTGCGGGTCACGCGCCGTTCCCGGCGAGCGGGCGAAGCGCGGACAGCACGCGCGCGACGTCGTCGGCGGTGTTGAACCCGTGGAACCCGAACCGCAGCGCCCCCGCCCGCGCCGTCGCACGGATCCCCGCCTCCCGCAGTACGGACAACGCGGCGTCGGCATCCGGAACGGCCACCGACACGATGTGACTCGGCACCTCGCTCGGCAGGCACTTCAACCCCAGCTCGGCCAACCCCTCGCGCAGCATCCCCGCCAGCCCGAGGCAGTGCTCCTCCAGCGAAACGGGGTCGAGCGCACCGACCAGGTCCAGCGCCACGGCCGCCCCCGCCCACGAAGGCCAGCACAACGACATGTCCAGCCGCCGAGCGTCCTGCGCGTACTCCAGCGGCCCCCCGTAGTACTCCGTCCAGGGCCGCGGCCCGCTGTGCGCGTTGGGCGCCAACGGCACCAGCTCCTCAAGCCGGTCGGGCCGCACGTACAGCCAGGCGGCCCCCCGCGGGCACAGCAACCACTTGTACCCGTGCACCGCGACGAAGTCCGGCCGTACGGCCTCCGGCAGCCGCAGCACCCCCGCGCTCTGCGTGGCGTCGACGAACAGCCGCGCCCCGACCTCCCGGCACCGCTCCGCAACGGCCACCAGATCCACACGCGCCCCGGAGGACGACTGCACATCGCTCACCGCGACCAGCGTCGTGTCCTCGGTGATCGCCTCGATCAGCGCCGTACTGCGAAGCACCCCCTCCGGCATCGGCACCTGATGCACCCGCACCCCACGCCGTTCGGCCGCCAGCCAGGGAAAGACCACGCTCCGGTACTCCGCGTCCCCCACCACCACCCGGCTCCCGTCAGGCAGCGAAGCGGCCACGGTGGAGGCCCCCTCCGCCACCGACTGCACCAACGCCACATCAGCCGGGGAGACCCCGAGCACCCCGGCCATCATCCGCCGGGAATGCTGCGCCGGCCGATCCCGCTCCTCCCAACTGGAGGAGTCCCACTCCGCCAGCTCGGCCCGGACCGCCTCCACCACCCGCCGAGCGCCCGGCCCGCAACTGGGCGTGAACAACCAGCACACCCACTCCAGCACCGGAAACTCGGCCCGGAACCGCTCCAGCTCCATCCAGACCCCCCATCCCACACGGCACATCTTCTTCGCCCCACACCGTGGGCGTCCAAGATCCACCGGTCAACCCCGCGGCACGAGAACGGCCGTCCCCTGGAGACGATCTCCCCGCCCCGGGATCGACCTGGACCGGGGAACCGCCGTCGTCCGGCCCGGCCGGCGGCCTTCAGGAGAGGGCTCGGCCGGGGCGTAGGCCGCGGAGCTTGTCGGGGTTGAGCTGGAACCACAGGTTCCGGAGGCGGCCGTCGGCCACGTCGAAGGTCAGCGCGCCGATGGGCACGCCCCCGGCGGTGAGCAGGACGCCCGTCTCGCCGTTCACGGTGGCGGTCTCCAGGGTGACGCCGGCCGCCTGCGGCTTGGCCAGGACGCCGAGCACCCAGCGGGCGACATGGTCGGCGCCGTGCAGGGGGCGGCGGGCGGCGGTGACCTTGCCCCCGCCGTCCGACCATGCGGTCACGTCCGGGGCGAGCAGTTCCATGACCGCGTTCAGGTCGCCGCCCGAGCAGGCCGCGATGAACCGCTCGGTGATCTCCTCGCGCCGGGCCCGGTCGGTGTCGAAGCGGGGGCGGCGGGCCCGGACGTGCTCGCGGGCGCGGTGGGCGATCTGGCGGACGGTCGCCTCCGGCCGGTCGAGGATGCCGGCGATCTCGGCGTGCGAGTACCCGAAGACCTCGCGCAGCAGGAACACCGCGCGCTCGACGGGGCCGAGGGTCTCCAGCACCACCATCATCGCGGTGGAGACGCTGTCGGCCAGTTCGGTCTCCGTGGCGGCGTCGGGGGAGGTCAGCAGCGGCTCGGGCAGCCACGGCCCGACGTAGGTCTCCCGGGTCGCCCGGGCGGAGGCGAGCCGGTTCAGCGACAGGTTGGTGACCGTCCGCACCAGGTACGCCTTCGGATGCCGGATCGCGGCGCGGTCCGCCGAGTTCCAGGTCAGCCACGCGTCCTGGAGAACGTCCTCGGCGTCGGCGACGCTGCCCAGCATCCGGTAGGCGATGCCGAACAGCAGCCGCCGGTGTTCGATGTACGGATCCGGCTCGGGCGTCGCGTCGCTCATCGGCTCATGCTCTCAGTGCGCTGATCCGTGCTGGAGGCCGGACGATCGCGGCGGGCGGCGCCTGCAGGGGTCGTCGTGACGCCGCCGCCGTCGTCGTCAGGCGGCGGGCCTGCGGGTGGCCCGCCCGCCCTTGGAGAGGGTGGCGCTGACGTTCATCCGCTTGCCGAGCCGGTACAGCTTGATGGGACTGCCGCTGACGGTCTCCTTGTAGAGGACGGCGGCACGCCCCTTGAGGTAGGCCCGCCGTGGCGTGTCGTCGGCACGGGTGAACTGGATGACGGCGTCACGACGCCCGAGGCTGACCGGCTGGTGGAAGTAGCCGAACCGGAACGGCTTGACCGGCCTGCCGCGCAGCAGCCGGGCGATGGCGTCGGCGGTGTACTGGGCGGTGGGCATGCCGCTCTGGCAGGTGCCGTGGATCCGCCCCCAGGCCATCCGGATCGCGGCGGCGTCCCCGATGGCGTGGACGTCGGGATGGGACACCGACCGGAGCGTCGGGTCGACGACGACCAGCCCTCGTTCGTCCACCGCGATCCCCGCGTCGCGGGCCAGCGAGGGCACCTTGACGCCCGCGGTCCACAGGCACACGTCCGCCGGAACGATCTCACCGCCCTCCAGTTCGACGGCGTCGGGCAGCACCTTGGTCACCCGCGCCCCCACCTTGACGGTGACGCCGAGGCGGTCCAGCGCCCGGCGCAGATGGGCCCGCGCCTTGGCCCCCATCATCGCCCCGGGCTCGGCGACGCCGATCAGCGTGACGTCCAGCCCGGGGTACGCCTCCGCGATCTCGGCCGCCGCCTCGACCCCGGTCAGCCCGCCGCCGCACACCGCGACGGTCCCGCCGGCCGCTCCGAGCTCCCGCAACCGAGCGGCGAGGCGGGCGGCGCCCCCCGCCCCGTCGAGCGTGAACGCGTGAACGTCCGCCCCCGGGACCCCGCCGGTGTCGGCCGAACTGCCCAGGGCGTAGACCAGGGTGTCGTAGCCCAACGTGACCGCGCCGTCGTCAACGACCACGGTGCGGCCCTCGGGGTCGATGGCGGTGGCCGTTCCCCGCACGAACGTGACACCGGTTCCGGCCAGCAGGTCGGTGATCCGATGCTCGGCCAGCTCCTGTCCGGCCGCGACCTGATGCATCCGCAACCGCTCGGTGAACCGCTCCGAGGGATTGACCACCGTGATCCGGACGTCCATGCGCCGGGTCCGCCGTGCCAGCCGGATCGCGGCCAGCATCCCCGTGTACCCGGCCCCCAGGACGACGACGCGATGTCCGCTTCTCATCCCTGCTCACTCCCATCGAGGCCCGTACTGCCATGACGCCCATGGGACAAACACCCCCGCCCCCACGTGACACCCCGAGAATGTGACCCCGGTCACACACCCTGACCTGCGGCGGGACGGCCGGGCCGGGTGGGCGGCTCACAGGTCGCGGCGCCGGAAGACCACCGCCGCGAGCCCCAGCAGGAGGACGACCCAAAGGCCGGTCCAGGCGAGGTAGGCGGTGGTGAGCGGGGCCTGGCTCAGGAACGGGAAGTCCCTGAACGCGGGGAACTGCGCCAGCACGGTCGGGTCCTGGAATCCGTGCATGGCCCCGCGCCACAGGCCGTCGGTCGGCAGCAGCATCCGGGAGACGGTGCCGACCCGGGCCATGCCCTCGCTGCCGAGGGCCTGGCCGACCCCGCCGACCACGCCCGCGATCCAGGTGGCGCCGAAGAGGCCGACCGCCACGATGCCCGACGCCATCGGTGAGATGACGGTGGACAGCAGCAGGCCCAGGGTGAGCAGCACGGCCGTCTGCGCCGCCAGCAGCGCCAGGCCGGTCACCGGCTGCGGCGGCCAGTAGCCCACGGTGGCCCGGACGATGAGGAACTGGGCGAGCCCGGCCACGGCCACGAAGCCGCTGCCGAAGACCACCAGCCCCAGCCACTTGCCCAGCAGCACCGACGAGCGGCGGACCGGCCGCGCCAGCATCGCCAGCGCCGTCCCCGACTCGATCTCGCCGGCCATGGTGGGGCCGGCCAGGAACGCCGTGCCGAGGGCGGCGATCAGGCTCAGGCCGAACATCACCAGGTTGAGCACCTGGGAGGCCGCCAGCCGGGCCTCTCCGCTGGTGAGCGTGCCGAAGTTGGCGTCGAGCCGGGAGAACCCCCAGGCGCTGAGCGCGAGCAGCACGACCGTCATCACGGCGAGCGAGCGCAGCACGCGCCGGCGGGCGGCCTCCTGGAGGGTGAGGGCGGCGACGGTGAGCACGGTACGGGCGGTCATCGGCGGTCCTCTCCGGGATCGGCACGGAGGATGTCCAGCAGCCGTTCCTCGAGGCTGATCCGCACGGGCTCGACGGCGTGCACGCGCACCCCGAGGCCGACCAGGTCGGCCACCAGGTCCGGCACGGTGGCGGCGTCCTGGTCGGCGGGCAGCGCGACGGTGAACGAGTTCCCGCTGCGGGTGAGCCGTCCGGCGGCGGCCAGCCGCGCCTCCGCCTCCGCGCTCACCCCGTCGAGCCGCAGCCGCAGCTCGCGCCGCCCGAGCAGTTCGGCCAGGGTGCCGGAGGCGGCGACCCGGCCCTTGTCGAGGATGACGACCCGGTCGCAGACCCGTTCGACCTCGCCGATGAGGTGCGAGTTGAGCAGCACGGCGACCCGGCGGGCCTTGAGGGACAGCAGCAGGTCCCGCACATCGGCACGGCCGATCGGGTCGAGGGCGCTGGTGGGCTCGTCGAGGACGACGAGTTCCGGGCGGGCCACCAGCGCGACGGCCAGCCCGAGGCGCTGCTGCATGCCCTTGGAGAAGCCGCCCACCCGGTCGCCGGCGCGGTCGGCGAGGCCGACCATGGCCAGGCACTCGCGCCGCTCCCGGGCCGGCACCGGAACGCCCGCGAGCCGGACGTGCAGATCCAGCACCTCGGCGGCGGTGAGCCACGGCTGGTACCGGAAGAGCTCCGGCAGGTAGCCGACGCGGGCCCGGGCCCGCGGGTCCCGCGCCGGCCGCCCGAGCAGCAGCACGTCCCCCGCGTCGGGCCGGACCAGGCCGAGCAGGATCTTGATGACGGTGGTCTTGCCCGCTCCGTTCGGTCCGAGCAGGCCGACCACCTCGCCGCGGCCGACGGCGAAGGACACGTCGTCGACCGCGGTCCGCCGCCGGTACCGCTTGCGCAGGCCCGAGCACCACACCGCCGGTGCGGGGGGCAGCTCGGCGAGCAGCCGCTCGGCGGAGTCGAGGGAGGGTCCGCCCTGGCGGGCGGTGGGGTCCGCGTTCACCGGTGCCACCGCAGCCCGCGGGCCACCGACAGCACCTCGTCGGCGCTCAGCGAACCGGCCACCGCGGTGACGACACCGTCGTCCGCCCAGAACACGCCCGCCATCGCGCCGTCCCGCGAGGTGAGCACCGTGGCCGGCACCCCGCCGACGTCGGCGGTGGAGCTCACCAGCCGCTCGGGCGTCGTGAACAGGGGCAGGGTCGTCCCGTCACCGGAGAACCCGCGCAGCTGCGACGCGACGTTCTCGGGCAGGACCCGCAGGGACAGCAGGTAGTCGCGGGCCGTCTCGAACGGGACGCCCGAGGAGTACGCGGTGGGTGCGGCCGCGCGCGCCACGATCAGCGCCGGCACGGGACGGCCCTCCGACCAGACCACGGCGAGCCCCGGCCCCGCGACCAACCGGAACTGGCTGCCGTCAAGGCCCGGAGGCGGTGGCGGCGCCGCCCTGCCGGCCGCCGCGGCGGTCCGCGCCGTCTTCTCGGCCGAGAAGGTGAACACCCCGCTCACCCGGCCGACGACGTGGTACGCGGGTTCCCCCGTCACGCCGCGGGGCAGCGCGCCCACCCGTGGCACGGACAGCCCGGTGGCCTGCCGCGCGGCGGCGGCGTCGGCGACCTGGCGCACGTCGATCTTCTCGGTCACCCGGAGTTCGCCGAAAGCGGACAGATCGGGCAGCTTGACCAGGTCGGCCCGGGGGGCGGTGACCGGGGCGATCTGCTCGGTCCGGAAGACCTGCAGCCAGTCCACCGCGGCGGCGGCACTGACCCCGGTCAGGAGGGCGACGACGCCGAACACTGCGACCACCGGGCTGCGCAGCGCCGTACGCCACCGGCGGGCGGGGGCGCCCGCCCCCGCCCGCCGCCGCTCCTCGGCGGCGACCGCGCGCGACAGGCGCCGCCACCCCTCGTCCACGTCCACGGCGAACTCGGCGCTCAGCGCAGCGCCGGCGACCGCAGCGTCCTCCTGGGCGGCCGCCAGCCCGGACAGGCACACCGGGCAGCCGGCGATGTGCTCGCGGTCGGCGTCGGCGACGCCGTCCGGCTCGTCCAGGAGCCGGCGCAGCGTGCCGTCAGTCGGATGGCGCATGACGGTTCAACTCCTTGCGCAGGGCGGACTCGGCGCGTCGCACGGTGGTGCCCACGCTGCCGGGGGACAGATCGAGAGCGGCGGCGACCTCGGCATAACTGAGACCGCTGTGCCGCAGGACGAGGGCGACGGCCTGCTTACGGGGAAGCCGCGCCAGCGCCGCCCGCACGCGGCGGCGCTCCTCGCGGGTCACGACCGCGTCGGCGACATCCGGGCAGACGGCGTCACCGCCATCGGCGGCCTCCTCACGGGAGGCGCGACGACGGCTGGAGCGAAGGTGGTTCAGCGCGGTGTGCGCCGCGGCGACGGACAGCCACCGCAACGCCTCGCCGGCCGGCACCGAGGAGCGCCCGAACGCCAGGAACACCTCCTGAGCCACGTCCTCGGCCTCGTCCCGGGAACCGAGCACCCGAGCGGCGACCGCGACGACCCGCGGATAGGCCGCCCGGAAGACCTGCTCAAGATCGGCTCGAACAACCCCTCGTCCCGGACGACCCGAACCCACCACGCCGTCCTCCCGCCCGGCCCGCCCGACCGGCGCACCGTGCCCTTCCCCGGACAGAACGGCCGGCGGCGCGACCGGTGCACCCGCACCATGCCCCACAACGTCCACACCTGTAGAGCACCGCCGACCCCCCACATGTGACACCACCCAGCAAGCAACGCCCCACCCGCCCAAACCCCCTACGCGCCCCCACACGAACGCCCCGCACACCACCCCAAGCACAAGCCACGCCCGCCGGCCCCCACCCGGGAAACCGCCCCACCCCCACAGGCGACGATCACACCCCAGCGCACCCACGATCTAAGCGCGTATCTCGAAGTCCTGCGCGTAACCAGGGCGTCTTCCCGGCGGCCAAAGGATCGGCTCCCCGTCCGCGTTACACGCAGGACTTCCGGCAAGCCGCTTAGACGCGAGTCCCCCGGCCCCCGGCCCCCAGCCCCCGCAGAGTGTCTGGTCTGACCAGCCGATACCAGGGTAGAAACCAGACCTGGCCAGCCTCTTCACAACCCTGCAAGTCCCCCAGAACCACCAAGCCTGCACCCACCGAAGCCGGGGGTCGTGGGGGCGGAGCCCCCACACGCGGGGGGCTCCGGGGGGTCGTCCCCCCGGGAAAATGACGAGGGGCCGCAGGGAGGAGGCGAAGCCTCCGACCATGCGGCCCCTAGCCCCGAGTGGGCGAGGAGGGATTTGAACCCTCACGTCCTTGCGGACACACGGACCTGAACCGTGCGCGTCTGCCGTTCCGCCACCCGCCCTCGTCTGGGTGCTCGAAAAGATTAGCACGGGTCAGGGAGTGGTTCGGTACACGCATACTGCCTGCGAACCCGAGCACGGATACGATCGTCTACCAGTGGAGAAAGGAGGTGCCCGTGGGTGTCCTACAGCGCTTCGAGCGACGTCTTGAGGGCATTGTGGAGGGTGCCTTCGCTCGTGCGTTCAAGTCGGAGCTGCAGCCGGTCGAGGTGGCCAGCGCCGTACAGCGCGAGATGGACGAGCGCGCCGCGATCGTGGCGGCCGGGCGCACACTGGTGCCGAACGACTTCGTCGTGGAGATCTCGCAGGCCGACGGCCAGCGGCTGGCGGTGTACGCCGACAGCCTGAGCCAGGAGCTGGCCAACCTGGCCCGCGAGTACGCCAAGGAGCAGGGGTACTCCTTCGTCGGCCCGGTGCGGGTGCGGTTCGAGAACGTGGGCGACCTCGCGACGGGCATGTTCCGGATCCGTTCGGGGGTGATCCGCGGGTCCACGGTCGAGGGCGGGGAGATCCGCCGGCCGGCCAGCGACCTGCCGCCGGGCCGGGCCGGGGCGTTCCCCGGACGGCCGCGGCTGCTGGTGACCACCGCCCAGGACGTGGGGCCGAGCACGCAGCAGACCTACGAGATCACCACCCCGGTCACGCTGCTGGGCCGCGGCACCGACTGCGACCTGCGCCTGGTCGATCCGGGGGTCTCCCGGCACCACGCCGAGATCCGTGTGGAGGGTCCCGAAATCGTCCTCGTGGATCTAGGGTCGACCAACGGCTCCTTCGTGAACGGCAACCCCATCCGGCGGGTGACCCTCGTCGACGGGGCCCGGGTCACGATGGGCCGGACCACTCTCGTGTTCCGCCGCGATAGGGAGTAGCCCCCACTCCGATGTCCGAATTCACCCTCACGCTGATCAAGCTGGCGTTCCTCGCGGTGCTCTGGCTGTTCGTCATCGCGGCCGTCGGCGTGATCCGGGCCGACCTGTTCGGCTCCTCCCGGGCCGCGGCGCGCGCCGCGGCGCGGGCGCGCGCCCCCCGGCAGCCGCGTCAGCCCCGCCAGCCCCGCCAGCCGCGGCGGGCCGCCGCCCCGCAGCCGCGCGGGCCGCGCCAGCTCGTCGTCACCCAGGGCGATCGGGCGGGCATGACCCTCGACCTGTCGGCGGGGGCCCCCATCACCATCGGTCGCGCCAATGACTCCACGATCGTGGTCTCCGACGACTACGCTTCGAGCCGGCATGCCCGACTTTTCGCGCAGGACGGTCAGTGGATCGTGGAAGATCTCGGCTCGACCAATGGGACCTATCTCGGACACACGAAGGTGACCCGACCTCAGCCGGTGCCCCTCGGCGTCCCGATCCGTATCGGCCAGACCGTGATCGAGCTGCGCCCATGACCATAGGAATCCGTTACGCCGCACGCTCCGACGTCGGCATGCTGCGCGAGGGCAACGAGGACTCGGCGTACGCGGGCGCGCACCTGCTCGCGGTCGCCGACGGCATGGGCGGGCATGTCGGCGGGGAGATCGCCAGCGCCGCGGCCATCGGCGAGCTGCGCAAGCTCGACACCGACCTGCCGGCGGGCGAGCTGCTGGCGGCGCTGGAGCACACCGTCAAGGCGGCCAACGACAAGTTGAGCCGGATCGTGGAGTCCGATCCGGCGCTGCAGGGCATGGGCACCACGCTGACCGCGATGCTGTGGTCGGGCAGCCAGGTGGCGCTGGTGCACATCGGCGACTCGCGCGCCTACCTGCTGCGCGACGGCAGCCTGTTCCAGATCACCCACGACCACACGCTGGTGCAGTCGCTGGTGGACGAGGGCCGGATCAGTCCCGACGAGGCCGCCTCGCACCCGCAGCGTTCGCTGCTGCTGCGGGCGCTGGACGGGCGCGGCGAGGTGGATCCGGACCTGTCGCTGCGCGAGGCCAAGGTCGGCGACCGCTACCTGCTGTGCTCGGACGGGCTGTCCGGCGTGGTCACCGCCGAGACGATCTTCCAGGTGCTGACCGAGTACGCCGATCCCGAGCAGGCCGTGCGCCAGCTGATCGACCTGGCCAACCGGGGCGGCGGACCGGACAACATCACCTGCGTGGTGGCCGACGTGATCGAGCTGGGGCCGGGCCAGGCGCCGCCGCAGTCCTCGCCGCTGGCGGTCGGGGCGGCGGCCAACGCCCCCCGCACCGACCTGCCGGACGCCGGCCCGGCGGCCCCGGGCGGCGGTCCGGCCGGGCCGCCGCCGCCCCCGCAGGGGCGGTCCGACACCCCGGCGGGCCGTGCCGCGCAACTGCGCGACACGATGCCGCAGCCGCCGGTGGTGGTGGACGAGATGCCGCCGCCTCCGCCGCAGGCGGCCGCCGCCCCGCTGCCCGAGCCGCGCCCGATGGGGCATCCGGTGGACCCGTTGCACCAGGCGCCGCCGCGCGCCCCGCGGCGCCGCTGGACCTGGCTGATCGTCGCGGTCGGCGTGGTCGTGGTGGGACTGGCCGGGGCCGGTGCGTTCACCGTGCACTCGATGCGCAACGACGGCTACTACGCCACCGACGAGAACGGCCGGATCGTGGTCTACAAGGGCCGGCCCGAAAGCCTGCTCGGGCTGAGCCTGCACACCAGGGCCGCCCGGCAGCCGAGCCCCCCGATCCGGGTCGCCGACCTGCCGCAGCACCTGCAGATGGACCTCAAGAACGGCGTCATCGACCTCAAGGGCGCCGACGGCTGGCAGAACCTGGCACGCCAGGTCTGCAGGTACGTTCTGATGGCCGAGGGCGACCGGGTGGTCGTCGTGCAGGGCAGCGACCAGAACGGCTGTGAGGCGAAGCTGGTGACGGACTCCCAGATCAAGCTGGCCGAGCTGCCGGCCTCCGACCGGCAGGCGGTGCAGGGGGGCAAGCTGACGTTCACCGACCGGCAGCAGGCCCAGAACAAGCTGAACGAACTGCAGGCCCGGCGCGACGCCTGCCGCAACCCGGCCACCGCCGGCGGCATCCCCGACTGCCCGCGGGCGGGCGAGGGAGGCGAGCGTCCCTGATGACCTCACCCCCCGAACAGGTCCCCGTGGTCAACCAGCCGCGCAAGGCCGCGTGCCTGGCGCTGCTGGTGTTCGCCATGGTGATGACGCTGGCGGCGTTCGCCGAGGTCGGCCTGGCCCGGGACGGCCGGATCCCGACCGGCCTGTTCGGGTACGGCGGCGGCCTGGCGGTGCTGGCCGGGGCCGCGTACTACGTCCAGCAGCGGTTCGCCCCGTACGCCGACCCGCTGCTGCTGCCGCTGGCGGTGGCGCTGAACGGGCTCGGCCTGGCGATGATCTACCGGCTGGACCTGTCCACCAGCCGGGACGTGCAGGACGCCATCCGGGACGGCAAGAAGGTGGTCAGCTCCGGGCTGGCCGAGGCGGGCACCCAGCTGCAGTGGACCTTCGTCGGGATCCTGCTGTTCGCGCTGACGGTGCTGCTGCTCAAGGACTCCAAGATCCTGCAGCGCTACATGTACACCCTCGGCGCGTGCGCGATCATCCTGCTGATCCTGCCGGTCGTGCCGGGGCTGGGCGCGGAGATCAACGGCGCCCGGGTGTGGATCTTCATCGGCCCGTTCTCGGTGCAGCCGGGCGAGTTCGCCAAGCTGCTGCTGGTGGTGTTCTTCGCCGGCTACCTGGTCAACAAGCGGCAGGCGATGTCGCTGGTCGGCAAGAAGATCGGCCCGCTGTCGCTGCCGCGCGCCCGGGACCTGGGCCCGATCATGGTGATCTGGGTGTTCGGCCTGGGCATCCTGTTCGTGCAGAAGGACCTGGGCACGGCGCTGCTGTACTTCGGGCTGTTCGTGTCGATGATCTACATCGCCACGCAGCGGATCTCCTGGGTGCTGATCGGCGTGGGGATGCTGGCGCTGGGCGTGCTGGTGGCCACCCAGCTGCCGTTCCTGGGCCACGTCAACCAGCGGCTGAGCATCTGGCAGAACCCCGAGCCCTACTTCGACGGCGGCTGCCTGCTGCCCAGCGGCAACGTGGTGTCGGTGGCGCCGGGCACCCAGCCGTACATCGACGCCGGCAACACCCTCGGCTCCGGGCTGGTCGCCTGCGCCAAGATGGGCGGCGACTACGCCGACAGCGCCCAGCTGATGAAGGGCCTGTTCGCGCTGGGCGAGGGCAGCGTGCTGGGCAAGGGGCTGGGCCAGGGCGAGCCGTGGCGCACCCCGCTGGCGTTCAGCGACTTCATCTTCGACTCGATGGGCGAGGAGCTCGGCCTGACCGGGCTGATGGCGATCCTGCTGATGTACGCGCTGATCGTGCAGCGCGGCATGAAGACCGCCATCGCCGCCCGGGACCCGTTCCTCAAGCTCTTCGCCGGCGGTGTGTCGTTCGTGCTGGCGCTCCAGGTGTTCGTGATCGTCGGCGGGGTCACCCGGCTCATCCCGCTCACCGGTCTGACGACGCCCTTCCTCGCCCAGGGCGGCTCGTCCCTGATGGCCAACTGGATCCTGATCGGCGTGCTGGTGCGGATGAGCCACCAGGCGCGCCAGCCCGCTCCCCAGGCGATCCAGGACGAGGGCATGACGCAGGTGGTGAGCCTGCGATGAGGACCGACGGGCGGCGAGCGATCGGGGGACGGCGCGCATGAACCTGAACATGGACAAGCCGCTGCGGCGGGTCACCGTCTTCGCCCTGCTGCTGATCTTCGCCCTGATGGTGCAGGTCAACTACATCCAGGGCGGCCAGGCCGAGAAGCTGCAGACGCACGACCTGAACAACCGGCAGTTCCTGGACGTGTTCAAGCGCCCGCGCGGCAAGATCCTGGCGGGCGGCGAGGTGCTGGCCTCGTCCCGGCAGCAGCCCGACAGCGAGAACTACGCCCGCTTCTACAAGGACGGCGAGATCTTCGCGCCGGTCACCGGGTTCTTCAACGGCGGGGCCAGCGGGATCGAGCGGGCCTACCACTCGCTGCTGGACGGCCGGGACAAGCGGATCACCAACCAGCGCTGGTTCGACCAGTTCATCGGCAAGCCGGCGCTCGGCGCGGACGTGGAGACCACGATCATCCCGGACGCGCAGCGGCGCGCCTACCGGGAGCTGGCGCAGGCCAATCCGAACCTGCGCGGCGCGGTCGTGGTGATGGACGTGCGCACCGGCGCGATCGTGGTGATGGCCAGCTACCCCTCGTTCGACCCGAACGAGGTCGCCCCGCAGACCGGTGAGAAGGGCGCCAGGCGGCTGGTCGAGCTGGAGGGCAAGCCGGACGACAAGGGCCAGGTCAACCAGCGCAACAAGCAGCTCAAGCCGCTGGTGAACAACGTGCTGGAGGACACCTTCTTCCCCGGCTCGTCGTTCAAGGCGGTGATCGCCGCCGCGGCGCTGGAGAACGGCCTGACCAAGGACTCCAGCGTGCCCGCGCCGTCCACCTACACGCTGCCGGGCACCCGCACCCAGCTGCCCAACAGCCACGAGGGCGGCGCGTGCGGCGGTGCCGGACAGGCCCCGCTGATCCTGACGTTCGCCGAGTCCTGCAACACCACCTACGGCATCCTCGGCGCCGAGCAGATCGGCATCGACAAGGTCCTGGAGACCAACAAAAAGTTCAGGTACGACCAGCGGATCGAGGTCGAGCCGGACCTGCGGACGGTGCCGAGCAAGTTCCCCGACATGAACCAGGCCGAGACCGCGCTCGCCTCGATCGGCCAGGGCAACAACACCGCCACCCCGCTGCACATGTGCCTGGTGGCCGCGGCCGCCGCCAACGACGGCCAGATCATGAAGCCGTACCTGGTGCAGCGGGTGCGCGCCGCCGACCAGAGCGTCATCGAGGAGGCCGACCCGCGGGAGCTGACCCGGGCGATGTCGGCCGGCGACGCCGAGCAGCTCGCGGACATGATGCGCGAGGTGACCCGCACCGGCACCGCCAAGGGCTTCCCCCAGCTCGCCGGCAAGACCGGCACCGCCGACTTCGACGGCGTCGAGTTCAACAACCGCTGGTTCGTCGGGTTCGCCCCGGCCGACGAGCCGCGGTACGCGTTCGCCGTGATCACCCAGGGCGTCGGCTCCGGTGGCGAGGCCGCCGCGCCGATCGCCGCGAGCGTGATGCGCGAGGTGCTCAGGAAGTGACCTCCGCGGGCCTCGTTCTGGACTCCCGGTACCGGCTGCTGGAGCGGCTGGCCACCGGAGGCATGGGCGAGGTCTGGCGCGGCGACGACGAGCTGCTCAGCCGTCCGGTCGCGGTGAAGCTGCTGCGCCAGGAGCACGTGTCCGACGAGCAGGCGCGGGCGCGCTTCCGGGCCGAGGCGCGGTACGCGGCGGCGCTGCAGCACGCCGGCATCGCCCAGGTGTACGACTACGGCGAGCACGACGAGCGCGCCTACCTGGTGATGGAGCTGGTGCCGGGCGAGCCGCTGTCGCGGATCCTGGCGCAGCGCGGCCCGCTCAGCCCGCAGACCACGCTGGACGTGGTCGCGCAGGCGGCGCGGGCGCTGCAGGTGGCGCACTCGGCGGGGATCGTGCACCGGGACGTCAAGCCGGGCAACCTGATGGTCAGCGCCGACGGCACGGTCAAGATCACCGACTTCGGCATCGCCCGCGGGCTGAGTGTGAGCACTCTCACACAGACCGGCATGGTGATGGGGACCGCGCACTACGTCTCCCCCGAGCAGGCCTCCGGCCAGAAGGTCACCTTCGCCTCCGACCTGTACTCGCTCGGGGTGGTGGCGTACGAGTGCCTGACCGGGCGCCCGCCGTTCGACGCCGAGCAGCCGGTGGCGATCGCCCTCAAGCACGTCCGGGAGGCTCCGCCGGAACTGCCCGAGGAGGTGCCCGAGCCGGTCCGCGGGCTGGTACGGGCGATGCTGGCCAAGGATCCGGCCGACCGTCCGGCCAGCGCCCAGGAGGTCGCCGACGAGGCGTACCTGATCCACGACGCGCTGGTGGCGGGCGAGCCGCTGGAGGGGCTGTACGGCGCCGGGTTCCCGGTGGATCCCGGGGACCGGGCCACCGCCGCGGTGCCCGGGCCGGAAGACCCGGATCCGCGGAACGCCGGGATCCCTACCGCATGGTCCGACTTGGACGGTGGCGACACGCCGGATACCCTCGCGGGGGTAAAGTCTCCGGATTCGGACGGCAATGCGAGGTTCGCCACCGTCGGCACACCGGCCCGGGGACCGATGCAACGGCGCATCATGCTGGTGGCCGCCTCCGCGGCGGCCGGGGTGCTGCTGCTCGGTTTCGTCGTGGCCGGGACGCTGGGGCGCGGACCCGCCTCGGCCGACCTGCAGGAGACCACGGACCGGGCGCCGTCCACGGCTCCCGGCTCCACCCGTACGGTCCCGTCCGAGGTACCGTCGTCGGCGGGTCCGAGCGGCCTGCCGGTCCCGGTCGACAGGCCGACGTACGGGAACAACTCCACCGCGTCAACGACACCGACGCCCAGCGCGTCCTCTACGGGGAGGCCCACCACCCCGCCGCCCAGTCCGACGACCTCCGAAAGGCCACCAACGACGAGCCCACCGCCGAAGACTCCCGACCCTGGATCGACAGAGCCGGAGCCCGAGAACCCGGGCGGCGAAGGACTACCGTCGCAGTAGGTGTAGACGTACGAGGGAAAGTGCATTCGACATGACTCAGCCTCGGCTGCTCGGTGGCCGTTACGAGCTCGATGGCGTCGTCGGGCGCGGCGGCATGGCCGAGGTCTACCGCGCCAAGGACCTGCGGCTGGACCGGATCGTCGCGGTCAAGACCCTGCGTTCGGACCTGGCCCGGGACCCGATCTTCCAGGCCCGGTTCAGCCGGGAGGCGCAGTCGGCCGCCTCGCTGAACCACCCGTCGGTGATCGCCGTGTACGACACCGGCGAGGACCAGATGGGCGACACCTCCATCCCGTACATCGTGATGGAGTACGTCGAGGGCCAGACCCTGCGCGACCTGCTCCGCGAGCGGGGCCGGCTGGTGCCCGAGCGCGCGCTGGAGATCACCGACGGGATCCTGCGGGCGCTGGACTACAGCCACCGCGGCGGCATCATCCACCGGGACATCAAGCCGGCCAACGTGATGCTCACCCGCAGCCACGAGGTCAAGGTGATGGACTTCGGCATCGCCCGGGCGATGGCCGACACCGCCGCCACCATGACGCAGACCGCGCAGGTGATCGGGACCGCCCAGTACCTGTCGCCGGAGCAGGCCCGCGGTGAGCGCGTCGACGCCCGCAGCGACCTGTACTCCACCGGCTGCGTGCTGTACGAGCTGCTGACCGGGCAGCCCCCGTTCACCGGCGACTCCCCGGTGGCGATCGCCTACCAGCACGTCCGGGAGGAGCCGGTGCCGCCGTCCCAGGTGGACCCGGCGATCCCGCAGTGGTGCGACAGCATCGTGCTCAAGGCGATGGCCAAGGACCCCAACCACCGCTACCAGAGCGCGGCGGAGTTCCGGGCCGACCTCCAGCGGGCCATGCAGGGCATGCCGGTGTCGGCGACCGCGGCGTCCACCATGCTGATGGGCGGCGCCGCCCCGCAGGGCACCCAGGTGATGAACCCGGTGCCCGGCGGTCCCGGCGTTCCCCCGCCGCACACCCGTTCGCACCGGCCGGTCCGCGACGACGGCTACGACCTGCCGCCGGTGGACTACGACGACGATGACGGCCGCCGCTCCGGCAACGGCAAGCAGATCGCCATCTGGGCGCTGATCGTGGCGGTCTTCATCGGCGGCGCCGCGCTGATCGGCGTGGCGCTGTCCGGCGGCGGTGGCGACGGCGGTGGCGGCAACAGCCCGTCGGCCAGCGTGCAGGCCGTCGAGGTCCCCGACGTCGAGGGCGACCGCCGGGACGACGCCGAGAAGGCGCTCACCGACGCGGGCCTGAAGGTCGGCGAGGTCACCGAGGAGTTCAGCGACGAGGTCCCCAGGGGCCGCGTGATCAGCACCGACCCGGCGGCCGGCGAGCAGGTGGCCAAGGGCGAGTCGATCAGCCTGGTCGTCTCCAAGGGCAAGAAGCCGCCGGAGCGCGCCCTGGTGCCCGACGTGACCGGCCAGCCCGCCGCCGAGGCCCGCCAGACGCTGGAGCAGGCCGGCTTCAAGGTGAGCCAGCGCACGACGCCCTCCAACGACGTCGAGAAGGGCATGGTCGTCCGCACCACGCCGGGCCCCGGCCAGGAGGCCAACCAGGGCTCCACGGTCGTCATGTTCGTCTCGGCCGGTCCGCAGAACATCACCGTCCCGAACGTGGTGGGCCAGACCGAGTCCCAGGCCGACACCACCCTGCGCACCGCCGGCCTGGACGTCCGGGTCGTCCCGGTCCCGCCGGAGAACCCGTCCCAGCAGGAGGGCACGGTCATCCGGCAGAGCGTCCAGCCGGGCCAGCAGGTGCCCCCGGGCACCTCGGTCACCATCTTCGTCGCCCAGCGCGCCGACGGCGGCGGAGACGGCGGTGGGGGCAACGACTTCCCCTTCCCCGGCGGCGACGACTGACCTGCCGTTCCGACGAGACCCCGGCCCCCACGGGCCGGGGTCTTCGTTTTCCCACGAGCCGGCGGACGCGCCGGGCCGGGACAGAGCGGCGGACGAGCTGCACATGGCCGCCGGGGCTCAGTGCCCGGTGTCCGCGGGCGGGCGTTCAGGTGCGGGCGACAGGAGGGTGGGGGAATGAGTGAGGGCTTCCGCCACTCGGGGGCAATGGCGGAAGCCCTCATGGGGTGATTCGGCTGTGGGAGGGAGGGTGTTACAGGTCTGGTGGATTTTTCTTGAAAATTCAGTGGCCGGAGTGGCTCAGGTGAGGGCGGCGCAGGTGTTCAGCCAGTTGGCGAGCAGGTGGTGGCCGGACTCGGAGAGGACGGACTCGGGGTGGAACTGGACGCCCTCGATGGGGCGGTGGCGGTGGCGGAGGGCCATGATGACGCCGTCCGGGGTGCGGGCGGTGACCTCCAGTCGGTCGGGCAGGGTGGTGGGGTCCACGGCCAGGGAGTGGTAGCGCATGGCGGTGAACGGGTTGGGAAGGCCGGACAGGACACCCGTTCCGTCATGGTGGATGAGGCTGGTGTAGCCGTGGACGAGTTCGGGGGCGCGGGAGACCTTGCCCCCGTAGGCGTGGGCGATGACCTGGTGGCCGAGGCAGACGCCGAGGAGGGGAAGGCGGCGGCGGTCGGCGTGGTCGACCAGGTCCAGGCAGACGGCGGTGTCGGCGGGATGGCCGGGGCCGGGGCTCAGCAGGACGCCGTCCATGCCGGCGGCGTCGGCGACCGTCACCGTGGAGCGGTCCTTCACCACGCAGTCGGCGCCCAGTTCGAGCAGGTACTGGACGATGGTGTGGACGAAGCTGTCGTGGTTGTCCACCACGAGGATCCGCGGGGCCATGGCGAGAGGTCCGTTCAGCGGCCGGCGGGGGTGGACGTCCCGGCGGGGGCGCCGCCGTGCTCGACGGTGTTGCGGTCGAACTGGATCTTCGACTCGGCCCAGGGGAACACCAGGTACCACAGCAGCAGCACGACGGCGGCCACCAGCCCGAGCGCGATCAGCGCCCTGACCGCACCCGTTCCAGGCAGGTGCCGCCAGATCCACGCGTACATCAGGTCTCCTCGTTCATCGCCCGCCGTGACGGAGGCTACCTCCCCGTGGAGGGTTCCAGGCGCCGGGGACGTTCCTCCACCAGTTCACCGAAGACGACGAGCCGTTTGGCCGCCGAGTACTTGGGGTGGCAGGTGGTGAGGGTGATCAGCCGTTCGGTGGGCCTGGCGCCGGGGCGGAACGGCACGGGGGCGGTGACCTCCACCGCGGTCGGCCTGACGATGCGGCGGCCGGTGACCTCGTAGACGTACTGGGTGGCGCGGGTGTCGATGAGGATGCGGTCGCCGTCGCGCAGCCGGTCGATGCCGTTGAACGGGGCGGAGTACGTGGTGCGGTGCCCGGAGACGACGAAGTTGCCGACCTGTCCCGGCATGGCGCTGCCGGGGTAGTGGCCGGGGCCCTTGCGGAGGTCCTTCGGCCCCACGCCCTCGACGATCACGTACCGGTAGTCCTCGCCGAGCCGGGGGATGCGGATCGTCGCGATCCCGTTCCCGATCCTGACCCGCTCGGTGGTGACCCGCCCGGGTGCCGCGCTCCACGACCGCAGGAGCTGGTCGTTGAGCCGGTCCTGCTGCTCGCGGGTGTACCGGCCGGTGCCCCACAGCTCGTACGTCATGAACAGCAGCACGATCAGCCCGGCGGTGATGCACAGCTCGCCCAGACCGCGGATGATGGCTCGCAGCGTTCCCCTCCGTCCGTTCCGGCGGTGCCTTCATGGTGGCACTTCCTTTACGGTCCCGCTGCCGGGGAGGGAACGGCGCTGTGCGCACGCACGGGACGGGGGCTGGAATAATGCTGCCTCGCACGCGATTCCGTCGCGTGGTCTCGCTCCAGCGGCCGTCAGGTCGTACCCTGCTCACCAGCGACTACCCTGTCGGCAGAGCACCCATGCGCGGACCGCCGCGCCGCCGTCCGCCCGAGGAGAACGAGCCACCGTGGCCAAGTCGAAAGTCCGCAAGAAGGCCGTCTACACGCCGCCGCAGAAGACCCAGAAGGTCGAGGTCAGCCCGCGCTGGCTGGTCCCGACCATGCTCACCCTGTGGCTGGTCGGCCTGATCTGGATCGCCACCTTCTACGTGACGGCGAGCACCGGCACCGAGGTCCCGCTGATGACCGACCTGGGCAACTGGAACCTGGGCATCGGCTTCGGCGCCATCATCCTCGGCGTGGCCCTGTCCACCCGCTGGCGCTGATCCCCGCCACGGCGGCCGTTACCCGGTTTCCCGCCGTTCCAATCCACGAATGTTATCCACAGGCTGTGGATCATCCGGGCCGTCGTGGGCCGGCCGTGCCTTGACCGCGGTCCGCGCCATGTCCTGCGGTTCGCCTTCCGGGCCGCACGGCTCGCGCTCCGCAGGACATGGCGTCGGCGGGACGCCGTTCCACAGGCTCCGCCACCGACGGCGGTGCCGGGTGCGCAGTGCCGTTCTCGGGGCACGACGCCGCCGCGTGGGCATCCCGGTGGTCCCGGTCAGAGCATCGTGACGTCGCTGAGCCGGACGGTCTGGACGACGACCAGGACCATCAGCAGGAGGAAGACGCCCGCCACGGCGGCGACGTGCAGGGCGGTGCGGTTGGCGCGCGGGGCGAAGGCGAACGCGGCGGTGAGCAGACCGCCGACGATCAGCCCGCCGATGTGGCCCTCCCAGGAGATGCCGCTCACCGTGAACGTGATCACCAGGTTGAGCACCAGCAGGGTGACGATGCCGCCGGTGGGGGCGTTCATCCGCTTGGCGACCACGAAGAACGCGCCGAACAGGCCGAAGATCGCACCGGAGGCGCCGACCGCCGCGCCGGTCGGGTTGACCAGGTAGAGCAGGACCGAGCCGCCGAGCGCGGACAGCAGGTACAGGGCGGTGAACCGCCACCGGCCCAGGACCTGCTCGAGCTGGGAGCCCAGCACCCACAGCGCCCACATGTTGAACAGGATGTGGGTGATGCTGAACGAGCTGCCCGGCGGCGAGTGCAGGAACGCCGCCGTGATCAGCCGGTGGAACTCGCCGTCCGCCACCCCGCCGGGCCGGACCATGCCGAACTGGTCGACCCAGACGCCCAGCATCGCGAACCGGTCCACGACCCGTTCGGAGAGCACCTCCGCCACGTACGCCAGCACGTTCAGCGTGATGAGCGTGTAGGTGACGACCGGGGTGGCCGCGACCTGCCCGCCGAACACGGTGCGCGCCTGCCGTACGGAGCGGTTGCCCTCCCGCACGCACTCCACGCACTGGTGCCCCACGGCGGCGTCGCGCATGCACTCCGGGCAGATGTAGCGGTCGCACCGGGTGCACCGGACGTACGTCTCGCGGCCGGGATGGCGGTAGCAGGTCGGCGCCTCGGTGGGGGCACCGGGGGTCTGTGCGTTCAACGGGGGTCACGCTCCTCGGCGGGGCGTGAACGCGGTGGAGGTGCTCACACCCTTACTACGACTGGCGACGCTCGATCGTCACCGACTCGATCGTAATGTCCTCGACGGGACGGTTCCGCGGGCCGGTGGGGACCTTGGCGATCCGGTCGACCACCTCGGCGCCCGCGATCACCTCGCCGAAGATGGTGTGCGCGCCGGTCAGGTGGGCGGTCTGCTCCACCGACAGGGTGATGAAGAACTGCGAGCCGTTGGTGTTGGGCCCGGCGTTGGCCATGGCCAGCAGGTACGGCCGGTCGAACGCCAGCCCGTTGCGGACCTCGTCCTCGAACTTGTAGCCGGGGCCGCCGGTGCCGGTGCCCAGCGGGTCGCCGCCCTGGATCATGAAGCCGTCGATCACCCGGTGGAAGATCGTCCCGTTGTAGAGCGGCTCGTTGGAGGGGCGGCCGGTGCGCGGGTCGGTCCACTGGCGCGAACCCTCCGCCAGGCCCACGAAGTTCGCCACCGTCTTGGGCGACTGCTCGGGGAACAACCGGAGCGTGATCGGCCCGTAGGTGGTGTTCATGGTCGCGATGAGCTCCTCAGCCATGGAGGCCGCCTCCTTCTGTCACGGCACGGGCGGGCGGGGACGGGCGGTGTGTGTACCCGTTCGGACGGACCTGGATTCCGGCCGACCCTTTCCCACCGTAATGCCAGGCCGATATGTGCGTTAACGGTGCGTGATCGCATCCTCCCACGACCCGGGTTTACCCGAGGCCACGGGGGAAGGGTGCAGGGCAGGACCTCGCACAAAGGGAGGTTAGCGTGTCCTCATTGATCTCAGTCCGCCGGAAGCCGGAAGTCCAGATCGACACCTCGCGCATCCGCCAGGCACAGGAGACCGCCCGGCAGAGCGCGATCACGGCCGCCGAGCGGGTCGGCCCGATGGCCGTCAGGTCCCGCGAGTACGCCGCCGAGCGCGTGCTGCAGGCCCGCGGGTGGAGCGCTCCCCGGCTGGAGCGCGCCGCCGGATACATCGAGCAGGATCTCGCGCCGCGGGTGAGCGCCTGGCTGAACGACACCGCCCACCGGATCGAGCCCCCCAAGGCGGCCGGACGGTCCCGCAACGCCGGCCTGATCGCGCTGGCCGCGATCGCCGCGCTGGGCGTGGCCGGGGCCGCCATGACGCGGCGGAACGCGTTCCAGGCGACGCACGAGCAGTATCCGGAGACCTCCTCCGCGGAGGAGGGCACACCGGCTCACTGAGCCCCCGCCGGCCCGTTCCGGCGGGCGGCGGCACGCCCCGCAGCCGGAACGACGACTTCCGGACGACGGAAGACACGCGTGAAGAGGCCCGCCAGTCGATGGCGGGTCTCTTCTCGTGCACGCCCCCGTCGTGGGTCCGGCCGTCCGGGAGGCATGATGCCGTCCACCCCTACCAGCCGGTAGCGTTTGCCGCATGTCGCTGAAACACGTTCTGGCCACGCGGGCTCGGCGGGCCCTGCACTCCGCCGTGCACCGCGGCTGGGAGTGGATCCAACGGCACGGTGAGATCACCCCCGCCACCCCCGGACGCCGCCGCTTCGCCTACCTGGGCGAGGGGGCCTGCATCGGGTTCCCGGTGGGCGCCATCTACGGCGAGCCGTGGATCTCGATCGGAGACCACACCCTGGTCGGCACCCACGTCACCATCTCCGCCGGCTTCGTGCCCGGCCTGGACCTGGGCCCCGACCTGATCGTCAAGATCGGCAGCGGCTGCTCGCTGGGCCGCGGCACGCACATCGTGGGCCACCAGTCGATCGAGATCGGCGACCACGTCTTCACCGGCCCGAACGTCTACATCACCGACCAGAACCACACCTACGGCGACCTGGACATGCCGATCGGCCGCCAGTGGCCGGAGAACAGGCCGGTCGTCATCGGCGACGGCTGCTGGATCGGCACCGGCGCGATCATCCTCCCCGGCACCAGGCTCGGCCGCAACGTCGCGGTCGCCGGCGGCGCGGTCGTCCGCGGCGAGTTCCCCGACCACTGCGTCATCGGCGGCGTCCCCGCCAAGATCCTCCGCCGCCACGACCCCGAGGAGGGCTGGATCCCTCCCATGCGCTCCCCCCGCCCCCTGGCCTCCCTGGAGGAGCTCGCCAAGCTCTCCGCCGAGGGCCTCGCAGGGCTCCAGGCCCTCCAGGACAAGCTCCGCGAGGAAGCGAGTTGATTGTGGGGGGGCGACCCCCCACGCCCCCCGCACGCGGATCGGACCATCCTCGCCGCCCGGGTTCCGCTCGCCTGGCGGCTCGCTCCACCCGGGCGGCTGCGGTGGTCCGCCCGCGCTCAGTCGGCCGAAGCTCCGCCCTGGGGGGCTCCGCTCCGGCCGACTGAGGGTCGGGTTGGTCTGGGGTCGCTGTGGAAGTTCTGGGGGCTCCGCCCCCAGACCCCCGGCCGGATCATCGGGCTGACGGCGTTACTTGGCTGTCAGGGCTGGAGTTGTTGCGGCGGGTCGTACGGGGGCCGTCGTCCGTGTTCCCTGAGCTGTAGGGGCGCCCGCGAATGCCGACGGCGCGCCTCGGGAGACGCGCCGTCGGAAGAGGGCCGCCGCGAGCCGGACGGTTGTCGTCGCGGCGGCGGACCGCTTGCGCTTTCGGGTCAGGGCTGGTGGGCCGGGCGGGAGTTGCTGCGATGGCGGGGGGCGCGGGGGCGGTCGCCGTTGTGGGCCGTCCGGTCGGTGTGGGTGTCGCGGCGGTTCGGGCGACGGGAACGGCCGCCGGTGGACGGGCGGGGGCGGCGGGGGCGTTCGGGGATGATCGGCTCGGTGATGGGGATGCCGCTGGGGCGGCGGGCGCCGGTGAGGCGGACCAGGTTCTCGTCGTCGAGGGTGACCTTGAGGCGGCCCGCCTCGACGCCGGCGCGGCGGGTCATCGCGGTGGTGGAACGGACCTGGTGGGGGAGCACCAGGGTGACGACGGTGCCGCTCTCGCCGGCGCGGGCGGTGCGGCCGGCGCGGTGCATGTAGTCCTTGTGGTCGGCGGGCGGGTCGATGTGCAGGACCAGGCTGACGTCGTCCACGTGGATGCCGCGGGCGGCGACGTCGGTGGCGACCAGCACGCTGATCCGGCCCTCGCGGAACTCCGCCAGGGTGCGGGTGCGCAGGCCCTGGCTCTTGCCGCCGTGCAGGGCGCCGGCCCGTACGCCGACCTGGGCGAGCTGCTTGGCCAGCCGGTCCACGCCGTGCTTGGTGCGGGCGAACAGGATGGTGCGGCCCTCGCGGTTGGCGATGGCGGCGGTGATGGCGGCCTTGTCGCGCGGCGCGATCAGCAGCAGATGGTGCTCCATGGTGGCGACCGGCTCGTCCACCGGGCCGATGGCGTGCGTGACCGGGTCGTTCAGGTACCGCCTGACCAGGACGTCCACGTCCCTGTCCAGGGTCGCCGAGAACAGCAGCCGCTGCCCGCCGGGACGGGCCGCGTCCAGGATGTCGGTGACGTCGGGCAGGAAGCCCATGTCGGCCATGTGGTCGGCCTCGTCCAGCACCACGATCTCGACGTCGCCGAGGTCGCAGGCGCCCTGCCGCATCAGGTCCTTGAGCCGCCCCGGGGTGGCCACCAGGACCTCCACGCCGCGGCGCAGCGCGTCGATCTGCCGGGTCATCGAGGTCTGCCCGATGACCGTCTTGAAGTGCAGGCCGAGCGCGCGGCCCAGCGGCTCCAGGTCGGTCTGCACCTGCTGGGCCAGCTCGCGGGTCGGCACCAGGACCAGCGCCAGCGGCCGCCGCGAGCGGGCCCGCCGCCCGGCGATCCGGGCCAGCAGCGGCAGCCCGAACGCCAGCGTCTTGCCGGAGCCGGTCTTGCCGCGCCCGAGCACGTCACGCCCGGCCAGGACGTCGGGGACGGCGGCGGCCTGGATCGGGAACGGGCTGGTGATGCCCTGCCGGGCCAGCGCGGAGACCAGGGCGTCCGGCAGGCCGAGTTCGGCGAAGGTGGGCACGGGGGAGTTCTCCGGGGTCGCACCCGGAGCGTGGGCAACAGTCACGCAATACCTTCCAGAGGGGGGCGCGTCTCAAGAAGGCACCACGGTCGAGAGGTTGTGGGCTGCATGGACGAGCCCGGCGTGTGAACGCCGAAGAGTGATTCGCTCAGTCTAACGTCGCCCATGTACGCGGATATGCCCGAGGGGTCGGAATCCTCCGTGGCTACTGGGTCACAGTGCCCTCGTTCAGCAGCCGCAGGACGGCCCGCCGACCGGCGCGGTCAGCGGATCGGGGTCCCGCCGCACGGTCTCCCCCGTCCCCAGCTCCACGGGGAACCCCTCCCGCGCCCAGTACTCGAACCCGCCGATCATCTCCTTGACCGGATGCCCCAGCCGCGCGAACTCCAGCGCCGCCTTCGTCGCCCCGTTGCACCCCGGCCCCCAGCAGTACACGACCACGGTCGCCCCGTCCTCCGTGACCTCGGCCGCCCGCCGCGCGATCTCCCGCGTCGGAACGTGCACCGCCCCCGGCACATGCCCCTGGTCCCAGGCCTCCCGGCTCCGCGTGTCCACCACGATGATCCCGTTCGTCCCGGCCTCGAGGTCCGCCGCCACGTCCGACACGTCGGTCTCGAACGCCAGCCGCCCCGCGAAATACGCCACCGCCAGAGCCGGATCGGCCGCCGCCGGTGCCGCGGACGGGATCGTCCCTGGCGCGGGGGCGGTGGGCGAGATCGTTCGCGGTGCAAGGGCGTCGGGCATGGGGTCGCCTTCCGTTCGTCGGTGCAGGTGACATCGATGGTCGCGTGGGGCGGCGGGCGGGCGACAGTGGCGTGAATGCCGTGCATCGTTAAGATCGCGCCATGCCGATCAGGGTGGCGGGGGCGCGGCACGTGGTGTCGGTGCTGGCGTTCGACGGGATGTCGCCGTTCGAGCTGGGGTCGGTGGCGGAGATCTTCGGGCTGCCGCGGCCCGAGCTGGACGTCCCCTGGTACGAGCTGCGGGTGTGCGCGCAGGAGCCGGGGCGTCCGCTGCGTTCGCTCGGAGGGCTCTCGCTGACGGCCGAGTACGGGCTGGACGCGTTCGCCGCCGCGGACACGGTCATGGTGGTGGCGGTCCCGGACGTGCGGGGCGACCTGCCGCCCGCGGTGCTCGACGCGCTGCGCGCCGCCCACCGGCGCGGCGCCCGGGTGGTGTCGATCTGCTCCGGCGCGTTCGCCCTGGCCGCCGCGGGGCTGCTGGACGGGCGGACGGCGACCACGCACTGGCGGTACGCCGACCTGCTGCGGCGACGCTACCCCCGCGTCGAGGTGGACCCCGACGTGCTGTACGTGGACGACGGCGACATCGCGACCAGCGCGGGCAGCGCCGCCGGCCTGGACCTGTGCCTGCACCTGGTCCGCAAGGACCACGGCGCGAAGGTCGCCGCCACCGTCGCCCGCCGCCTGGTGATCCCGCCGCACCGGGACGGCGGCCAGGCCCAGTTCATCGAGGCCGCGATCGCCGAACCGCCCGACGACGACGCCATCGCCCGCAGCATGTCCTGGGCCCTGGAGCACCTCGCCGAACCCATCGCCGTCGCCGACCTCGCCCGCCAGGCCCACATGGCGCCCCGCACGTTCATCCGCCACTTCCGGCGGCACACCGGGACGAGCCCGCTCCGCTGGGTGATCGTCCAGCGGATCATGGCCAGCCTCCCCCTCCTGGAGTCCGGCGTCCTCCCCGTCGAGCACGTCGGCGCGGCGGTCGGCTTCCCCAGCCCCGCCACGTTCCGCCACCACTTCACCCGGATCATGAAGACCACCCCCTCCGCCTACCGGAGGGCCATGTGCGGAGAGGGCGGCTCTCCACACTCTGCAGGCTCCTCGCCACCCCGGGTTCCGCTCGCCTAGGCCGTGTCTGACGATTCGGGGCCGCCGGGCGCGGCCGGGAGGCATGCGCGACCCGACGCCGTGGTCACCCCACTAGCGGCTCGCTCCACCCGGGGCGGCTGCGATGGTCCGACCGCCCTCAGTCGGCTTGAAGGCTCCGCTCCGGCCGGCTGAGGGTGGGCCTGTCCCAAGTTCTGGTGGGCTCCGCCCCCGGCCCCCCGCCCGTGGCCGGTGGGTCAGGCGGGGGTGGCTCGGGCGGTGGCCAGTTGGGCGGACAGGCGGTCGATGCCCAGGCGGCGCCAGGTCTCCGGGGTGGCCTTGTGGAGGAGGTTGGTCAGCTGGTGGGGGTCGGTGCGCAGGTCGTAGTACTCGCGGTGCACGATCTCGCCGCCGTCCTCGGGGATGCGGCCGTCGTCCAGTTCGAGGTCGTAGTGCTCGGTGTACTGGAAGTGGCGGGTGACCGTGGCCGCCCAGCTGTGACCCGCCTGGCCGCCGCCCTCCTTCCACCATTCGAGCAGCAGGCCGTCGCGGTCGCCGGAGCGGAGCAGGGAACGGCCGTCCATGCCGGCGGCGGGGGCGACTCCGGCGGCGTCCAGGACGGTGGGGGCGATGTCGATGTTGGCGACCAGCCGGTCATCGCGGTGGCCCGGTCTGAGACCCCCGGCGGGCCAATGGATCGTCAGGGGGATCCTGGTCGACGGGGCGTACGGGACGCTCTTGCTGGTCCAGCCGTGGTCGGCCCAGCAGTAGCCGTTGTCGCTGACCACGATGATCAGCGTGTCGTCGAGCGCGTTCTGGGCCGCCAGTTCGTTCCACAGCGCGCGGAACAGGTCGTCGACGGACCGCAGCGACCGGAGCTGGGCCGCGCGGATGTACCGGCCGTCCTCAAGGGTGCCGTCCGCGTCCCGGATGTAGGCGGGCTTGCCGGCCTTGTCGGTCTCCTCGACGGCGGGGTTGCCGTTCCACGGCGGAACCTCGAGGTCGGCGTACGCGGCCTCCGGCAGGAACGGCTCATGCGGCGCGTACGGGGCCACGTACAGGAACCACGGATGCGAGCCGCCCCGGTGCCGCCGTAAGAAGTCGATCGCCTGCTGCCTGATCAGCGAGGTGGTGTAGGCGGGGTGCGTGGCGATGGTGCCGTTGACGTTCCAGCGGGCGTTCTCGTACAGGGGCGGGTGCATGATCGCGTACTCGTCGAAGTGCGGCGGGGCATGCCGGACGCGCCATCCGTTCAGGTACTTGCCGAAGATCGCGGTGCGGTAGCCGCCCCGCTCGCGAAGCAGGTACGGCAGGGTGGTGCGCTGGTCGAGCCGCTGGGGCCGCGCGTTCTGCAGGACGCCGTGGTTGTGCGCGTACCGCCCGGTCAGGATCGACGCCCGGGACGGCCCGCACAGCGGCGTGGTCGCATACGCCCTGGTGAACGTGGCGCCGCGGATCGACGGGGTGGCCCACTCGGTGCCGAGCGGCTGGTCGTCGGTGACGATGAGCAGGATGTTCGGGCGACGCCGGCTCGCGGCGACCGGGCGGGGCGTGCCCCCGCAGACCCCGGCCACCGCCGCCAGGCCGGCCGTGCCCGCCAGGAACCTCCGGCGGTTCAGCAGAGGGCCGCCCGATCCCCCGTTCGCGTCGATCACGTCCCGTAATTTATTGAGAACGCCCCGTCATGGAAAGCGTCCGCCCTGCTCAGCGCGCCGCCGCCGCGCCTCGGGCAGGCTCGGCGTTCGCCATCCTGGACAGGCTTGGCGACCCGTCCGATCGTCGGTGAGGAGTGTCCATGGATGCGGACGAAAGCCTTCGGCGTTATGGGCTGCGGCCGTCCGCAGCGGATCTCGTACGGATCAGGAGCCTGCTGGAGGCCCACGCCTCTCTGGAACGCGCGGGCCAGGGCCGCGGCGACACCGAGCTGATGAGGCTCTGTTGCGTGCAGTTGTTCGCGGCGGGCGTTCTGGACGACGTGCTGACCATCTGGAGGGCGAAGCAGTCGAGCTTCGACGCCGCCTGCTCGATCGACGTCCAGTTGCTCTGCGGCGCCGGACTGGAGGCGACCAAGGCCCACCTGGCGGCCGACGGCTCCGAAGACGCCGCCGCGGCATTGGACCACCTGCTCTCCTGCGAGGCGGCAGGCGACTTCATCGGCTTCTCGGTCCAGGACCGGCTGCGTTCGTACGCCGAGTACTACCTGGGCCGACCCGAGGAGTCGTGACGCAGGCGGCCCTGGACCGATGCCCGTCGACGGACCTCGTCGCAGGGTGCTACCAGATGACGGGAAGTTGCTCAGGGCAGCGGATCGTCGTGGCGGTCCGCCACGTCAGGTCCTCGTCCGCGACGGCCAGCCGCAGGTCCGGGAGCCGCCGGGTGAGGGCGGCGAACGCGACCTGGAGTTCCAGGCGGCCCAGATGCGCCCCGAGACAGAAGTGCGGGCCATGCCCGAACGCCAGGTGAGGGTTGGGGGTGCGGGTGACGTCGAAACGCTCCGGGTCGGGGAAAGCGGCCGGGTCCCGTCCGGCCGCGTCATGCGCCGGGATGACGAGGTCCCCGGCGCGGATCGTGACGCCGGCGAGCGTGACGTCGGCGGTGGCGCGGCGGGGCTGGCTGTCCAACCACGAGTTCGGCACGGTCCGGAGCAGCTCCTCGATCGCGCCGGGGATCAGATCCGGCCGGCGGCACAGCAACCGGTAGGCGCTGCCGCCGTCCGCCTCGGTGGTGAGCAGGGTGTAGGTGAAGGTCACGATCGCGGCGGCGGTCGTCTCCCATCCGGCGATGATCAGTGCGACCGCCAGCATGACCAGTTCCGGCTCGGTCAGCCCCGCCTCGTCCCCGCGGGCCACCACCTCGCTGAGCAGGCCCTCGTCCGGCCGGGCGCGCCGCTGCGCGACCAGCCCGCCCATGTAGGCCGACATCTGCTCGACGGCGACCCGGGACCGCCGGGCGGCGTCGGGGCCGGTGGCCAGCAGCCCGTCCCCCCACGCGCGGATCTGCGCATAGTCCGCATCGTGGACCCCGAGCATGCGGGTGATGTTGCCCAGCGCGAACGGCAACCCGAACCGGCCGAACAGCTCCGCCCGGTCGCCTCCCGCGACCATCAAGTCCAGAAGCCGCTCGGCCAGCGCCTCGACCTGCGGACGGAGCCGGGCGATGCGCCCGGCGGAGAAACCGCGCTGCGCGACCCCGCGGACACGACGGTGCCGCTCGCCGTCCAGAGCCAGCAGCAACCCGCCCAACGTCGGGTACGGAGGAACGCCGTCGGCCTGCGCACGGGAGAACACCGGATCCTGGAAGACCTCCCGGCACTCCTCATAACCGGTGACCAGCCATGCGGGCCGGCCATCGGGAAGGGTCACCCGCGCGACCGGCCCTTCACTGCGTCGTAGCCGCTCGTATGCCGGGCTCAGCGCCAAGGGATGCTCGGTGTGGAAGGGGTACGGGCATGCTTCGCGGTGGGCCATGACGTCCTTACGATCGTACGGTTTCCACTCCCCCTACGAGATCAGCAGCCCCACTCGAAAAGTCAACCGCCACCACCGCCACCATGAAGTCACCCGCCATCGACGACCGAGTGACACGAACGCCGCCGTACCTTGATTGCTCCGCGCACTGATGCCCGACGTCTTGAACCGCGGCCGGGCCTACTCGCTGCCGATCTCCTTGCGGAGCGAAGCGGTGAACGCACGCAGTGCCATGACGGCCGCGTGCTCGTCGTCAGGCGTCTTGGCACGCCAGCACGCCTGGGCGAAGGAGTCCGCGTGATCGCGTGTCTCCTGAGCGCACAGCAGGTGGATGACCGCACGGCCTTTCTGCAACTGGGACTGCCACTCGCGCAACTCGCCCGGCTCGAACGATTCGAGCCATTCCCTGCCACCGCTGCGGAGTTCGTAGATGTTGGTGCCCGCACTGACCATCTCGGCGGCACCGGCGAGCTTCTGATCGCGCAGCCACCGCCGATGCTCGCCCCTGCTCTGGATCCAGGCCCCGAGCAGGGCCCCCGAGAAACCCAGCAGCGCACCGATGAGACCGGCCAAGACATTGCCCACGCGTGGAGCCTAGATGATCAATCCATGGCACACCGGAACCCGCAGGAGCACCGACGAACCCGCACACACCGGCGAACCGGCCGCACGGCCGTCGCCGACACCGCTGACGGTCGGAGCACTCGTCCCCGCGAACGGCGAGCGCAGGAAGACGACTCCGCGCAGCCGACCGCTCCGACGCGGGGGTCAGGGACAGCGGAGCCCTAGATGCGCACTCGATCGACCATCCGGCTGCGTGTCTGGGCTACTCGTCGCGCCAGCTGGTGAACACCGATTTCGCAGAAGGGCTGGTCGAGTCGCTGAACGGACTGGGACGACCGTCCCTGATGCTCGCGAGCAGGAGTTCCACCATCCCGCCACCGAACGGCTTCCAGTGATCCTCCCCGTACGCCACCTGGCGCGTGAAGACCAGCACCGTCCACTCGTCGGGGTTCTCACAGGTGCAGTGCCAGTAGGCGTCATCGCCGTGCGTGCTGTATCCCCAGAGCAGGATCCCGCCGGGGTCCGGGTAGTACGGATACCCCTCCGGATGCCGCTGCCCCGAGACGAACGGGCCTTCTCCCAGGAGATGCCCGTACACCGAACCCTCCACCGGAGGGGTGCTGATACCGATGTAGTCGTCTATGACGCCCCCGCCATAGGTCTCCACGAAGCTCCGGTAATCGGCCGGGAACGTCACCCCGTACTCCTCCCGGACCCGCTCCCAGTCGACCTGGTCCCCGCCACCGGCAGGCGGCTCCAGGACAGCGACCAACTGCTCTACCGCCCAGTGCATCTGCCCATCCCCTGAGATCCGGCCTTCATCGGAGCATGGCTCTCCTCGGGAGATCCCGCCCCCTGGCTGCGAAGCGTACGGCGATGGCCGGACCTCGTCGCTCACTGGATCAGACGCTGCCCCTCGCTGGTCGCGGCCGGCGACCCGGCCTGTTCCAGACCGCCGCCGCGCTCTTCGGTGTCCCTCGCCGGTCGCGGCCCGGCGGTTCACCGCCCGGTGACCGGCGCCCACACCCGCACACTCCGGGCGGCGCGGCCGGCGGACCACGGCGACGCGCCGCTGCTCTTGGTCCCAAACAGCCCAATTCGGCGGCCAAGTTGTGCACGGGTCGGCGCGTGGCGGCTCAGATAAGGCGGGCGGTGAATCCCGCTTCGATCAGGCGGCGGTAGGCGGCTTCGACTTCGGCCGGCATCTCCTGGGGGATGGCGAAGCCCCGCTCGGGATACTCGATGATGCGCTGGGTGTCACCGACCAGCATGTTGATGACACGGTCCACGTCTCCGATGCCGGCGATGTAGTCGTCCAGCGGGAGCGGGCGGGACGCGCAGATGACGTCCAACTCGGGCCACAGCCTCTTCGCGGTGGCGTAGGCGCGGCGCTGCTGGTAGGGGCGGGACACCAGGATGGCGGAGCGGACCTCGATGCCCTGGTCGACCAGGAGCTTGCGGGTGAACTCGATGTTCTGACCGGTGTTGGTGGCATAAGGCTCGATCAGGATGGCATCGGCGGGCACGCCCAGTTCAATGGCGTGCTCGCGGTAATGAACGGCTTCGCCGCGCGGAAAGCGCTCGACGGTGGTCGGAGCGTTCGCACCGGTGAAGACGATGCGGGGGATGACCCCCTGGTGGTACAGCTCAGCCGTATAGGTGGCCACACCCAGATCGTGACTGCCCAGGCCGATCGCGACGTCACACGGGCGGATGGGGTGGTGCATGTCGTGGTAGTTCCACAGGGTTTCCACGTCGGCGCGGTATGCCTCGGGCAGGGTGGCATCTACGGGCATGCGGGGTCCTCAGTCCGGGATCTTGAACGTGTAGGTCCAGGAGAAGCGTGAGGCGGCGTGGACTCCGCGGGCGAACTCCACGATGCGTCCGTCTCGGGTGAACGTCTTGCGGTGGAGGATCATCACCGGTTCGCCGGCCGGTAGCTGGAGCTGCTCGATCTCTTCGCGGGTCGGCATGCGGGCGTAGAAGGTCTCGGTCATGGTGTCGGGTTCGAGACCTTGGAGGGCGAGGACGGCGAAGCCGCCGCCTCGGCCGGCGGGGCCTGGGCTCGGGTCGACCAGCGGTGTGCCCTCGACGTCTTCGGGGCGGTAGTAGCTGGTCAGCGTGTGGGTTGGGGTGTCGCCTTCCTTGACCAAGCGGGCGCGTTCGTAGACGGATGCGCCGATCTCCAGGCCCAGCGCTGCGGCCACCTCTTCGTCAGCCTCGACCAGGCGGACCTGTTGGGTCTGGTCGGTCGGCTTCCACTCGCGGCCGGACGCTTCCCGGTCGGCGGCGAACGCGACCAGGCCGCCGAACTTCCACTTGCTCTTGGCGTAGCGCTCGATGCCGAGCCGCTTCATCGGTGGACGCTGCCTGACCACGGTGCCGCGTCGGCGCACCGGAGTAACCAGGCCCTCGGCCTCCAAGAGCCGGATGGCCTGGCGGACGGTCTTGATGTTGACCTCGTGCGCCTGCGCTATCTCGTCTTGCTTGGGCAGCGTGCTACCTGGCGGGTACTCGCCTCGCTGGATGGCGTCCCGTAGGACGTCTGCCAGCTCGCGGTAGCCGATCCCCATGACCTCACTCCGATCTCTCCGCTGGTTAACGGTAGCGGTATCAGCCTCCACAACCCGCTCAGACAAATAGAGCTAGCTCTATTGACCCACCCTATGCTGAGCTGTTATAGAGCTAGCTCTAATGGGTCGCGGAGGTCCGGTGGAGAAGGCGGAGGGCGCCAACGCTCGACCATGCCCATCGTGTGGCGGGCGTGGCTGGGAGTGGATTTCGGCGAGTCGGGTCCTGCTGGCACGGCGGATCCGTGGTGACGGCCGGAGCCTAGTGTCGGCGCTCCCGGTGTGAATGGTGTTCGCCGCCGTGGTCGGGGCTACGGCGGCGTGATGGCTGCGGGGCCGACGGCGCGTTGGTGGTTGTGGCGCGGTTGTGTTCTCTGGGTTGCCGTGCCCGGAGGGGACCCAGGGTGTCGTCGGTCCCGCTCTCTGGTGATCGAGGGAGTGGTGTCATGGTTTTGACCGGGAGCGCTTCGAGGCAGCGAACGTCGCTCGGGCGTTCGGGCCTCGGCGGCTGTACCTAGCTGCTCTGGATGCGGTGCTCGTTGCGCGGCGGGGCCTGTGCTGCGGGGTGGTGGTCCGGGACGGCGGGCCGGTACTGCGAGTCGTCGTAGAAGGTGTGGCCGGACGGGCGGTCGAGGTCGGCTGTGACTTCCTGGACGGCCACTGGTGGTTCACCTGGGCCGACAGCGGCCGGACGATCGGGGCGGTGGAGGATCCGCAGGCGGTCGCCGAGGCAGTCACCCGTACCCTCCATCTCAAGGCGGCACGATGAACGCCAGAGCAGCGGATACTCCTAGTGCGAGTTCACCGGAGATCGAGGAGTGGTTTCTGCAGGCGATTATCCGGGTGTACCGACCGTGGGTCACCTCTGACGTGGTCAATGCGAAGGAGAGAGGGCTGGCCGCACGGCGAGTGAGGTGCGCGCAGGAGAGGTTAGCGGCGCTGGCAGCGCCGACCTCCTCACAGGCGCGACATTCCCTGAGCTGAAGCAGTTGATGGGGCACGCCGGTGATCGGGCGGCCGTGATCTACCCGCACGCCACGGACGAACGGCATTGGGAGATCGCGGACACGCTCAGCGACATGGCCCGGAAGGAACTCGAGCGGCGGAACCGATCGGGCGCGCGACGGGCACACAAGCGGCGGCGGGCGTCCTGAACGATCAAGGCCCAGGCAGAGAACGGGGCTCTGACCTGGGCTTTGGTGTGGGTGGAGCCTAGGGGATTCGAACCCCTGACACCCGGCTTGCAAATCTGCGGAGATCATCCCCGATCACCCCTCTGACCAGCCCACCCCATGATCCTCGAGTGACCGCGGTTGACCCCTGATCACCACCTCTAATGGCACGCTAATGGCACGACGGCAGTCCGCTGGCCTGTGCGTTCACCGCGCTACGCAGCACGAACGGGGCCGTCCGTCCCGCGTTGGTTCCGCGCAGTCATATCGCGCGATGCCCGATCGACATCGCGTACTCTGGGTGTGCGCTTACTTCGCGGTTCATGCAGCCTCGTCCCGATGCGAAGGGCCTCGCGCGCCCACCTTTATCACGGGACATCGAGGGCTGTGCCTTCGCATGTCGAGGAGACGCAGCCCGTGTCAAGCATCGCAGATGCCCAGTTGATCGCGTGGGTAATGCTCGGGTCGGCGACCGTCCGGTACGGCGTCCAGCTCGTGTTGGGGGTGATCGTCGCGCTCCGGTCCCGCCCTGAGGATCTCCCGAAGATCGTCCAGGGCTTCGCGCTCTGGTTCCGTCGGGGCCGCAAGTGAGAGCAGCGGCGTAGCCGCTGTTCTTCCCCACATTTCTCCCCCCGACCCCGACGAGACCTGTTCCTAGCGGCGGACAGGTTCCGTCAAGGGTGGCCGTAGGCCATCACGAAGTGACGCGCAGCGCCCTTGACGGGTTCTGTCCGTCGCCATCCTCGACGGCTCGGGGTCGGGGGGAGCCACGCACCCTTCCACGCCAAGCGGCAACACGCAGGCGGCGGCGCGACCCCGGGAACACCGTTCGCTGGGGCGCTGGGCAGGCGTTGCGCCGACGCGCGGCCGAGCGCGCGCCGTCCGGTGACCGGCGCCCACGCCGCACGCTCCGGGCGGCGCCGGCGCTCGGCCGCGCCAGCGGCGCGAGCGGCGCGAGCGGCGCCGCCCCTTGATCCAAAACAGCCTAATTCGGCAGCCGACCGCTCGCTTTTCAGAAGTGCCAACTAGTACTCTGGCCACGTCTGTCGTGGACAAGCGGCTGCTGTCAGCTACGGCGGATTGACAGCGGCAGCCGACGCTGCTGTTACCCACTCCGCAGTTAGAGGGCAAGTCAGCTTGGGTCGTGAGCCACTGATAGTCACTCGCTGTAATCGCTGCGGCCATGTGAGATTATGGTCTGTCCGAATTTCCGCCCATGGCTGAACATAACTTGATCGCAGACGCTTAGCTCTTTATCTGGGAGAAGTCACTCGGTGGGGCGACTCCTGGCGGCTAGATCAGCCTCATCGGATTCTGCCAGCCATTGGCGCACCTGATGAGCGAACTCTTTCGCTCCGCAACGGACTAGTTCATCAAGCACGTCGTGCACCGTCAGCTGCGGGCGGCCTTGTTTGCCAGTGTCTTCGGCCTGCTCAAACAGGACTTGCATGATCGCGTAGGGTGCATGCTCCAGCTCGTAGCAGAGGAAGGTGTCCGGGTGTTGGACCTCGATGTCGAGACCTTCGACCGAGCTGGCGGGGAAGTCCTTGAGGTTCATAGTGACGATCACATCGGCATGACCTCGGACTGCTGCCGCTAGGACGTGGCGGTCTTTGGGGTGGTTTGTCATGGATCCTTCCAGGTTCTCCCAGCCGTGCACTAGGGCATCAGGGAACGCCTGGCGGATGCACTCGATCACGTAATCGGCTCGCCGTCCTTTACGTTCAAGGACGCCGTGGACCTCTTCGAGGATCTTGTCGCTCCACAGCGGTTGGTAGATACCAGCCTCAGCGATCCTAAGCAAGGTGTCCCGAAGGGCGTTCGGGTAAAGCACACATGCATCCAGCACTGCGGAGAACGGCATCTCCCCAGAATAGGGGCTATTCGCCCGGAGCGGGCTCTCCGTACGAACCCGCCTCGACTGCTTCCTGGGTTAGCTCTCGAAGCAGTCGGCGCCTGACCCGACGCCGGCGCTCCTGGTAGGCCAGCACATCGGAGAGCTTGACGCGCCTATGCGCTCCGGGACGGTCGGACACCTTGTCATACGGTATCTCTCCGTCCTCAAGCAGCTTGACCAAGGTCGGTCGCGATACTCCTAGAATCTCGGCGGCCTGGTAGGTCGACAAGGTCATGTGTTGAGGTGCCACTGTCACAGCCAGCCCCTGTGATAGAGCCTCAGCCGCCTGAAGCAGAGCCTCATAGAGGGGGGTGGGTAGCGGAAAACGGGTAAGGTCTGGCCCGATCAGGACGGCAGTCTGACCAGGGGCTTCGCGTCCCCGCGCCCTCAACTCCTTGACGAAGTCGATGAGTACCGCCTGCTCCTCAGGGTCGTCATCCGGGAGGAAGGTGCGTGCATCCGATGCAGTGAGGGCTGCTTCACTCATCGCTACCACCTTGATCTCGTTGATCTAACCTCAGATGTCCGTTTGGCCCTCGATGTCAGATACTCTCTGGAGCGTACCCCAAATCGCAACTAACGAAAACCGCTGGAAGGCAACCGTAGCCAACGGCGCACAGCGATGCACGGCGAACGCTCGCTGCTGGACGCTGCTGTCCAGGGAAGACACCTCCGGCGTGATCCCCGATGCCGCAGGTTGGCTGGTTGGTTGATCTTCATCGGTCTAGCAAGGCGGCCAAGCCAGTCTCTTGGAGTGTGGCCAGCGAGTCTGCTGGCCAGGCTGGTCCTGTCGTGTGCGCGATGCGCTCCCGTGGGCGCGTCACCCCAGACTTGTCTGTATTGTAACGTTTTGGCAACAATCTGGGGAATCCTTGGTTGAAGTCGGGTCCACCGGCTACGCTCCGCTAAAGCTTGCGTTTAGCGGAGCGTAGCCGGTGGACCCGACGCGATTTCAGAGGCTGTCACAACCGGTAGCTGAACCCCTGTCTGCCTGCGGCTATGAGTGCCTACGGCCGCTGCGTCCTATGTCGATCAAGTGCTCTTGGTAGTGGCCGTGACGCAGCGCGAGAGGACCTGGTCGAAGAAGCCACGTGCCCGGCGGGCCGGAGTGGACGGCCGTTGTGTCCCCTTGTGATGCCTTAACCCCTGTGGGAAGGGTCTCACCCAACTCGTTCAAATACTTGCTGGTGAGAGCGCGGTAGGAGCTCCTCTAGGAAGCTGAGTGAGAGTGATGGTCGAGCGGTCTGGAGACTGGTTCGTAGGCTGGGCGCATGATCCGAGCTGTGGTGTTCGATGTCGGTGAGTGCCTGGTCAACGAGACTCGGGAGTACGGGACCTGGGCGGACTGGTTGGGGGTGCCTCGGCACACGTTCTCGGCGATGTTCGGGGCGGTCATCGCTCGGGGGCTGGACTACCGGGAGACGTTCCAGGTGTTCGCGCCGGGGTTCGATCTGACCGAGGAGCGGGAGAAGCGGGCCGCGGTGGGGCAGGCCGAGTGGTTCGGTGAGGACGACCTGTATCCGGATGCGCGGCCGACGCTGGCCAAGCTGCGGGAGTCGGGCCTGTGGGTGGGGATCGCCGGTAATCAGACGGTGCGCGCGGGTGGGATCCTGCGGGACCTGAAGCTGCCGTGCGACATGCTGGCCACGTCCGATGACTGGGAGGTGGCCAAGCCGGATCCGGCGTTCTTCGGGGCGGTGGTCCGGGAGGCTCCGTGTGAGGCGGGCGAGATCCTGTACGTGGGAGATCGGCTGGACAACGACATCCGGCCGGCTGCTGCGGTGGGGTTGAAGACGGCGCTGATCCGCCGGGGTCCGTGGGGGATCATCCAGCAGGACGACCCGGAGGCCGATCGGTTGCCGACCATGCGGATCGACTCCCTCACGGAGCTGCCCGGCAGGATCGAGGAGTTCAACGCTTCAGAGCGCTGAGGGTGGTCTGCCACCCGTACAGGCGGTCGTCCAGGCGGCGGACGCATTCTCGGTCGGCCCACGGTTGCAGGGCGCGGCGGACTTCGGTGACACGGTCCATGCCGGTGGCGTACCAGGTGCGGGCCAACTGGTCGAGGGCCTCCTCAGCTCGGGCGCATGCGGCCTCGGGGTCGCCTGCGGCGGCCTCGACGGCGGCCAGGTCGCCGAGGACGACACTGCGCTGTTTGATGGAGTCGGCGGGGAGGTCTTCCAGGACTTTGGTCAGGGTCTGGCGTGCCTGGGGGATGAGGCCGGCTTTGAGTTCGGTGTTGCCCTTGAACGCCGCCAGGCGGACGGGTGAGAACCAGTCGAACCAGTCCGGCGCGGTGTGCTCGTTGCCTGCGGCGATGACCTCCTCTCCGTGGGCGATCAGGCGCAGCGCCTCGCGGGTGTGTCCGCATCGGGTCTCGCACTCGGCCTCGACGGCATCGAGCCATGCCAGGAACTCGGCGGAGGGGGTCGCTCGGCGCGCGTAGGTGCGGGCCGCCCGCATGCGCTCGGCGGCTTCCTCGCGTCGGCCCGCCCAGCCGGGGACGAACGCCGCGTGCGCGAGGATGGCGGCACCTAGGAGAGCGTCGTCGGCTTCGCCTGCGGCCTGGAGGGCGCGGACAAAGGTCTGGTCGGCGTCCTCCGGCTGGCGCAGGTCGAAGAACTCGATGCGTCCGGCCAGCAACAGCGACTCGGCCAACGCGGTGGCCAGAACGCGGCGGGCGACTCCGGTGGTCTCCGACAGCAGTTGCGTACCGAGTCGGGTGTGCTCGACCACGGCGGGGTGCATCTGTGCGGGCTGGACGCTCCAGTACAGCCGCCGGTAGGCCACCGTGATGGATGCGTAGTCGGCTCCAACGGTGTCCGGCTGAACGGCGACCGCGGCCTTGGGCAAGGGAAGAGCCGCGCCGGTGCCGTACTGGACCGGCTGCGGAGCAGGCGCGGGGGGTGCTCCCTCGGCTGGTGTGTCCCACGGCGGTGTGAATCCAAGCTGCTCGATCGGCATTTGCAGCACATGAACGATGAGGCGCTGGTGGTCGGCCCGTGGCCAGGGAGGGGAAGCGGACTCCCAGCGTCGGACCTGCCTGGCGCTGACCTCTATGTGGCCGAGTCCCAGCGCCGTTGCGGCCCTGGTGAGGGCGTCGGCGAATGCCTGCTGTGAGGCGTAGCCGGCGTGCTGTCGAGCGGCCTTGAGCCGCGTGTTCCCTGCTGGTCGGGCCATTGGGACGAAACCTCCATCCGGATAGCTAACGGCCACATCGTAGCCGCTCAACCGGCCCTTGCTGTGTTTGGGAGGCCGGATCGGCCTATTAACGTCCTTCTAAAGTCCTATTAGTGACCTTCAAGCGGTCTTAGTTGGCCTCCACTCTTGTCTCCAAGCTCGGACGGGTGACAGACCTAGCGAGGTCGGATGAACAAGCGGCAAGGCGCTGCGGACTGCCCTTCCTGTCGAGGACGCGGCTGGAAGTGGGTGTCGGCGAGTAGGGGCCTGCTGGTGCGGCGAGTCCGTGGTGACGGGCCGGAGCCTGAGCGTCGGCGGTCTCCGTGTGGGTGGTGTTCGCCGTCGTCGGGAGCTGCGGCGGCGTGAGGCTGCGGGGCCGGCGGCGTGCTGGTGGTGTGGCGCGGTTGTGCCCTCCGGGCTGGCCGTGCTCGGAGGGGACTCCCGGGGCGTCGCCGGTTCCCGCTCTGTGGCGATCAAGGGGAGTGGGTGTCATGGGTTTTGATCGGGAGCGGTTCGCGGCGGCGAACGTGGCTGGGGCGTTCGGGCCTCGCCGGTTGTACCTGGCCGCGTTGGATGCGGTGTTCATTGCGCGGGGCGGTCTGGGTTGCGGTGTCGTCGTCCGGGACGGCGGGCCGGTGCTGCGGGTCATCGCCGAGGGTGCGGCCGATCGGGCGGTCGAGGTGGGGTGCGACTTCCTGGACGGCCGCTGGTGGTTCACCTGGGCCGACAGCGGCCGGACGATCGGGGCGGTGGATGATCCGCGGGCGGTGGCCGACGAGATCGCCCGCACCCTCCAGGTCGAGGCGGCGCGGTGAGCACCGGGGCGGCGGCTGCTCCTGGTCCAAGTGCACCGGAGGTCGAGGAGTGGTTTCTGCGGGCGGTGATCCGGGTGTACGGGCCGTGGGTGACCTCCGAGGTCGTCAACGCCGAGGAACGCCGCCTTGCCGGGCAGCGGGTGACCTACGCGCGGCAGAGGTTGGCGGCGCAAATGGCTCCGGATGCGGGTTCGGGGTTGGTGCGTGCGGCGGCTGTGCGGGATCGGTCGGGGGCGTGGGGGCCTGGGCGCTGATGGTTCCGGCAGCGGGCCGTCTGTCGGTGTGACGTGTTCGGTGCTGGTGCGGGGCGGGCGTGGCTGGTTACGGTGGTGCTCTCGTGTTGTCGAGTGGTCAGGTGATCCGTATGCCCGGCGGTGGTGCGTTCGTCCCCAAGTACGTGCAGATCGTGGAGACGCTGCGGCGCCGGATCGCCGACGGCGCCTATCCGATCGGCTCCAAGCTGCCCTCGGAGACGGAGCTGATCCGCGAGTTCGGCGTCTCCCGGCCCACGGTGGTGCGGGCGTTGCAGGAGATGGCGCTGCTGGGGGAGATCGAACGCGAGCACGGACGCGGCTCGTTCGTCAAAGCCATTGCCGACACCCGCCCCGAGGACCGGCGTCCCGCGCTGGCCGTGCTGGACCGGCAGGAGACCGAACTGCCCCTCAAGGTGGTCCAGGTCGGCCCGGAGCCGGCACCGACGCGGGTCGCCGGACGGCTGGGCGTGGTCGAGGAGGCGCGGGCGCATCTGCGGCGCTCGGTGGGGTTCTTCGATGACTCCACGCCCAGTGAGGTGGTGTCGCTGTGGGCTCCGTTGGACGTGGCCAAGGCGGCGGGCCTGGAACCCGAACGACCCCTCACCGTGCCGCTGCGGCGACTGCTGACCGCCGGGACCGGGGAGCGGCTGGCGCGGGTGGTCGAGACGCTGACCGCCCGCCGCGCCACCGAGCAGGAGGCCGACCTGCTCCAGCTCGCCCCCGATGAGCCGGTCCTCGGCGTCCTGGCCTCCGTGGTGGACACCACTGGCCGGACCGTGCTGGTCGTGGAGGTCACCCTGCCTGGCTTCCTGCACGACCTCGAAGACACCTACCCACTGTGATCTACATCACACAATCCTGAACTATTCAGCTTAATAACTTAGACATATGCTGCTTGATAACTCGATAATACGAGTAGTCGAGTCAGATTCTGTGGAGGTGATCGCATGGCGATTCAGGGGCGGATCCCGGTGGAGTTCGGGCACGTGTTCCCACACGGCGTCTACGCGACCGGGCCGGCGGAGCCGCTGACCAACTACGAGACCAAGCGGCCGGAGGTGGACAAGGACACCGGCCTGCCGGTGTGGGTGGTGGACGTGTACGACGCCGACCCGGCCGCCAAGCACAAGGCGTCGGCGATCCGGGTGCGGGTCATCGCGCGGGAGTGCCCGGTGCTGCCGGAGGCGGTGGCGGGGCCGTTCCGTCCGGTGGAGTTCACCGGCCTGACCGTCACCCCCTACGTCGAGGTGGTCGGCAGGAATGCCCAGGGCGAGCCGATCACCCGGGTGGCCTACTCCTACCGGGCCACCGGCGTCCAGGCCCCCAGCGGCACGGGGCGCGCTCGCCCGGCCGGTAAGGACGCGGCCTAGTCCGCGAGGTGGGGCGGCTGGAGCTGGTCCCTCCAGCCGCCCCGGTTCTCTCCCCAACCAGTGCAGAAGTGAAGAGGTGAACAAGCGTATGGCGTGGGAGTTCCGCAAGGTCAAGCCGGGCGACAACGTCGCCGTAGAAGCCCAACGGGATCCGTTCGCGGCGCCGAAGTGGGCGCCGCCGGTCTGGCACATGCCCGAGGGCCTGGTCCTGCTGGTCAACCTGCTGCGCATCCTGGCCCGCGCGGTGGTGTTCTGCCTGCGCCACCCCCTCGTCTTCGGGGCCGTGGTGGTGGCCGGCTGGCTGGCTTGGCGGTACGGCTGGCACGTGCCCGCCCTCGTCGGCGTCCTGGTCGCGGTCGGCCTGGGCGTGTGGGCGGCGGTGGATCGGGCCTCGTTCGTGCGCCGGGTCTACCGTCCGGCGTGGTCGCGGTGGCGGGGCTGGTGGGTGTACCGGCGGCACTGGCAACCGGTCCTCGTCACCGCCGGACTGACCAAGACCCACCGTGGCCGCGAGTACCTGCCGACCCTGCGGCGCATCGAGTGCGGCCCGGCGTCGGATCGGCTGCTGGTGCAGATGCTCAAGGGGCAGGCTCCCGACGCCTGGGAGAAGGTCGCCCCGAATCTGGCGCACGGTTTCGGCGCGACCCTGGTCCGGGTCCGTGACGGGGATCGGCCCGGCCGGATCTGGCTGGAGTGCGTCCGCGTTGATGCCCTGGCCGCGCCGATTCCGGCGCTGCCGATCCCGGACGCGGCGGCGGTGGACCTGCGGGCGGTGGAGATCGGGCGTCAGGAGGACGGCTCGCCGTGGCGGCTGCGGCTGCTGGGAACCCACGTTCTCGTCGCCGGGGCCACCGGGTCGGGCAAGGGCTCGGTGCTGTGGTCGGTGATCCGCGCCGTGCTGCCGCTGATGGTCGCCGGGCTGGTCGAGGTCTGGGCCATCGACCCCAAACGGATGGAACTCTCGTATGGCCGCCCGTTGTTCGAGCGGTTCGGCCACTACTCCTCCGACCCTGGCGGTGGCATGGTCGCCCTGTTGGAGGAGGCGGCGGCGGACATGAACGCCCGCGCCGACCAGTTCGCCGGCCACACCCGCACGTTCGTCCCCTCGGTGGAGCATCCGTTCCGGCTGATCGTGGTGGATGAGCTGGCGTTCCTGACCGCCTACAGCCCCGAACGCGACCTGCGCAAGCGGGCCGAATCCGCGTTGGCCATCCTCACCTCGCAGGGCCGGTCGGTGGGTTACTGCGTGCTCGGCGCCCAGCAGGACGCCCGCAAAGAGGTCAACAACCTGCGGAACCTGTTCCCGGACCGGATCGCGCTGCGGCTGGATGAGGACGAACAGGTGGACATGGTCCTGGGCGACGGGGCACGGGACCGGGGCGCACTGGCCGACCAGATCTCGACCGTTCCGGAGGTCGGGGCCGGCGTCGGGTTCGTCCGGCTGGAAACGAGTCCGGACCCGGTGCGGGTACGCGCGGCGTACGTCTCGGACGAGGACATCCGGCAGATGGTCGCCTACGCCCTGTCGGGTGGCACCTACCGGCCGGAGGCCGCATGACGGCGGAGACTGCTCCGGCTCCGGTGAAGACGCTGGCCCCGCTGGCGCGGGAGGTCGTCAAGGCGGTGGCGGTCGAGCACGGGGTGTGCATCCGGCCGGTCCCGATGCGGCGGGTCAACCTGACCACCGGCGAGAGCGAACGCTTCGACGTGCCCTGCGGGCACACCCTCGCCTCGGTCTGCCCCTCGTGCGCCGAACGCAAGCGCAAACTCCGCGCCGTCCAGTGCGCCCAGGGCTGGCACCTCGACACCGAACCCGTCATCGAGCGGGCCGACCCGGATGCCGAACAACGCCACCTGATGCAACTGCGCGCCCAGGCCCAGGCCCGGCGGGATGCGGTCGAGGCGGGCGGACCGGACGAGCATGGGGACCTTGCCTGGTGGGACGGGCTGCTGCTGGAACTCGATCGGGAGATCGAACGCACCGGCGTCGCGGGCAGGCTCCGCACCGGCGACCAGCGCTCCCGGCGGACCCGCTCCACCCGCCGCCGCCAAGACGTGCCCGACCTGCCCCGCCGGCCAGTCGAAAACCGGACGGTCGGGCGGACGTTCCTCGGCAAGGGTGGCCGAACGTTCCGGCCGTCGATCTTCCTGACCCTCACCCTCGACAGCTACGGCAAGGTGCGGGCGGACGGCACCCCGGTGGACCCGGCCACCTACGACTACCGGCGGGCGGCCAGGGACGCGCTGCACTTCTCCAAGCTCATCGACCGGTTCGTGCAGAACCTGCGCCGCTTCGTCGGCTACGACGTGCAGTACTTCGCCACCGTGGAGCCGCAACGCCGGCTGGCTCCGCATCTGCACATGGCCATTCGCGGCACCATCTCCCGCGCCGACCTCCGGCGGGTGGCGGCGGCCACCTACCACCAAGTGTGGTGGCCGTCCACCGACACCGTCGTCTACCCGAACGGGCGGCTTCCCGTCTGGGACGCGGCGGCCGGTGACGACGGGGCGGGTGGCTACGTGGACCCGGACACCGGGGAGGTGCTGCCCACCTGGGATGACGCCCTGGACGCGATCTGGGAGGACCCGGACGCCGAGCCGCTGCACGTGGTCCGCTTCGGCCCCCAGATCCACGCCGAGGGGGTGTTGGCGGACACTCCGGACGCGCGGCGCTGCATCGGCTACCTGACCAAGTACCTGGTCAAGAACGTCGCCGAATGCCACACCGCCGAGACCGAAGCCCAGCGCGCGCACGTCGACCGGCTGGCCGACGCCCTGCGGTATGAGCCGTGCTCCCCGACGTGCGCGAACTGGCTGCGCTACGGCATCCAGCCCAAGAACCCCCGGCCCGGCCTGGTCCCCGGCTTCTGCAAGGGCAAGGCCCACCGCCGTGAACACCTCGGCTACGGAGGCCGGCGCGTCCTGGTCTCCCGCAAGTGGTCCGGCAAGACCCTGGCCGACCACAAGGCCGACCGCAAAGCCTGGGTCCTCGCACGCCTCGCCGAAGCCGGCATCCCCGTGGCCCGGCCCGATGACGCGGACGGCGTCTACGCCTGGGAACGCGCCGGACCCGGCGACCCGGACGTCAGACCGCTGGATGAACGGCTGCTGCACCTGATCGACGAACGCATCCAACGACGACGGCAACTCGACCAAGCGACACAGATGGCCACTCAACTTTCGGCAACTCCGGAGGCAGCGTGACCAGCAACCCCCCGAAGACCAACCCTCTCCCGCCCGGTGATCGGCTGCTGACCGTGGCGGAGGCGGCTGAACTGCTCAACACTTCCGAGCGGTTCCCTCGGCGGCTGATCGCGGAGCGGCGGATCCGGTTCGTTCGGCTCGGTGAGGAGGGCAAGCGCGGGCATGTCCGCATCCCCGAGTCGGCGCTTCGTGAGTTCATCGCCGGCGGTGTGGTGGAGCCTCTGACGGCGTCCGATGTCTGGAGGGCGGCCTGATGGCCAACAGGGCGGGCCACCGGCGTTTCGGCAATATCCGCAAGCTGCCGTCAGGGCGCTACCAAGCCCGGTATCCGGGGCCGGACGGCAAGATGCGTACCGCTCCCAGCACGTTCGCCACCAAGGGCGACGCTGATCGGTACCTGACCCTTGTCGAGGCGCAGATTCTCAACGGGGAGTGGACGGACCCGGACCGAGCAAAAGTCAAGCTCGGTGACTACGCCGCGAAGTGGATCGAACAGCGTCCCGGCCTGCGTCCCCGCACGGTGGAGTTGTACGAGCGGCTGTTGAGTCGGCACATCGCGCCCCACCTGGGCGGCATCGCGCTCGGCAAGCTCAGCACTCCCATGATCCGGGAGTGGCGTATGACGCTGCTCAGTGAGGGCGTGTCGGCTTCGGTGACCGCCAAGGCGTACCGGCTGCTGCGCGCGGTCCTGACCACGGCGACCGAAGACGACCGGATCATCCCACGCAACCCGTGCCGAATCCGCGGTGCCGGTGATGAAAAGCCGGATGAGCGGCCGGTGCTGACCGTTCCCCAGGTGTTCGAGCTGGCGGACCGGATCGGCCGGCGGCCGGTCGGCAATGTCCGCAAGCTGCCCTCGGGTGCCTACCGGCTGCGCTACCAGCTCCCGGACGGATCGACCATGCGCGCCTTCCCGACCACCTTCACGAGCAAGGCGGCGGCCGAACAGATGCTCTCCGAGCTGGCCGACAAGGGGGAGGCGAACGTTCGCCGTGATGATCGGTTCCGGGCGTTGGTCCTGCTGGCCACGTTCGCGAGTCTGCGTTGGGGTGAGGCGGTGGCGCTCCAGCGTCAGGACATCGACCTGGCGGCCCGGACGGTGACGGTACGGCGGCAATACCTGGAGATGGACTCCGGGGACCTGGTGCTCGGGCCGACCAAGTCCCGTGCCGGTGCCCGTACCGTCGTCTTCCCGGCGGGCATCGTTCCGGCAATACGCGATCACCTCGACCGGTACACCGCCGACGATCCGGCGGCGCTGGTGTTCACCGGGGCGAACGGTGGTGTGCTGCGGCGGGGCAACTTCCGGCGGGCGTCCCGGTGGGGTGAGGCGGTGGCGGCGCTCGGCGTCCCGGGCCTGCACTTCCACGACCTGCGGCATACCGGCAACACGATCGCCGCTCGGAGCGGTGCGAGCCTGCGGGACCTGATGCGCCGGATGGGTCACGACTCGGTGCGGGCGGCGCTGATCTACCAGCACGCCACGTCGGAGGCGGACAAGGCCATCGCGGCATCGCTGGACGCCCAGATCGAGGCGGCGGCGGTCGCTGACGGTGACGGTGACGGTGATGAGGACGGCGCGGCCGGTGTGCTGGCGCCGGTGGGCTAATGGCACGTTAATGGCACGAACGCCCCCGTCCATGATCCGGATGGGGGCGTTGTCGCAGGTGGAGCCTAGGGGATTCGAACCCCTGACACCCGGCTTGCAAAGCCGGTGCTCTGCCAACTGAGCTAAGGCCCCCTGGTTCTCGCGGTCGGGGTCGTGAGCTGGAGAACCGCGATCGATCGTACACCGTGAGGCGGCTGACCGGGGCGGAGGCGGGTGGTGGGGAGAGGGAGAACGATGTGGCGGCAGAGTCCGAGTTGCCGGATTCTACTGACAGGTCACCCGCTGTGGCCGGATGATGGCCGGGAGGTGTGCCGCATGTAGTTCGCGCGGCCGAGGGGCGTACCGGTCGACACAGGCGTGTTCCGGCTGCCGCTGGGCACATCGTATCGGGCGTTTGGCCCCTGAGGACAGGGCGGCATGTCGCGCCGGTCCGCTCGTCGCGCGCCGTGCCGCCGAACCCCCCGACATCAGGAGAACGAAAGAATGCCCCAGACCAACGAGTCGCAGGGCTCGGAGGAGATCCTGCACATGGACAAGGTGGACGTCCATCCGGACGCCCACCGGGCGACCGAGCCGGACGAGGAACAGGTCCTGCGGGAGCTGTACGGCGAGCCCGACGCGGACGGGTTCTTCCGCGGCGAGGAGGTGGCCGGCTGATGGGCACCGCAGCAGGGATGCTGGCGGCCGCCCGCGCCGACATCGGGCTGGCCGGCCGCCCCAACAGGATCACCCGGGACTACGCGGCACGGCACGGCAACGACTTCCTGTCCGCCCCGTGGTGCGACATGGCCGTCACCTACTGGGCGCGCAAGAGCGGCAACCGGGCCGCCGTCCTGCCCGGGGGCGACCGCGCCTACACGGTGTGGCACGCCCAGGACTTCCAGAAGATCGGCCGCTGGCACAGCGGGACCGTGGCCAACCTCAACCGCGCCAAGCCGGGGGACATCGTGTTCTTCGACTGGGGCGAGTCCAACACGATCGGCGCCATCGACCACGTCGGCATCATCGAGAAGGTGCTCGGCGACGGGCGCGTGCAGACCATCGAGGGCAACACCGGGGACGCGGTCCGCCGCCGCATCCGGTCCGCCGCGGTGATCGCCGGCTACGGCCGGCCCGCGTACGGCGCCGACGACTACAAGTGGAACGGGAAGGTGCCGGCGGGCGAGCCGGTGCTGTCCAGGGGCGACGAGGGCGACAGGGTCCGCGACCTGCAGAGCGCCCTGCTCAAGGCCGGATACAAGCTGCCCCGCTACGGCGTGGACGGCCAGTTCGGCGACGAGACCGAGGCCGCCGTCAGGCAGCTCCAGGCCGACCACCCCGACATCGTCTCCGAGGTCACCGGCAGGTACGGGCCGCAGAGCGCCGTGGCCCTGGCCAGGAAGCTGGGCCAGGAGCCGCCGCAGCCCGCCCCGAGCAAGCCCGCGCCCGAACCGTCCACCCCGCCGGCGTCCGCGCCGCCGTGGCCCGGCCGGTACATCACCCAGCCCCCGGTGATGACCGGGGACGACGTCCGCCGCTGGCAGGCCCGGATGGCCGAGCGCGGCTGGCGGATCACGGTGGACGGGGCCTACGGGCCGCGTTCGGAGGAGGTCTGCCGGGCGTTCCAGGAGGAGAAGGGCCTGGAGGTGGACGGGGTCGTCGGCCCGGAGACCTGGCGGCTGACCTGGGAGGCGCCGATCGACTGAGGCACCTTCGAGCCGCGCGCCACCCATCCAGGTCCCGGTGCGAGCGCCGGGGTCTGGATGGGTGCAGGCGTGGAACGGCCGGTGGATCAGCCTCACCGGCAAGGCGTCGTCACAGTTGCACGGCCCGTACGGCGGACCGGCGCGTCCGTGCGCGCCCACCGTCCGTGAACGGGCCGTCCGTCATGCGGATGCCGGGGCGTCCCCCGAGCAGGGTCAGCTGTCGGAGGACGTGGCCTCGGTCCACAGGTCCAGCTCGGCGCGGTCCTGCTGCAGGCGACGCCACACGACCAGCCCGCCGAGAGCGATGACAGCGAGAACGATCAGCTTCTTCACGGTGCGGACCCCTTCACCTCGACAATGCCGGCCCGGGATGGCAGGAGAGCGCTTCCACGGGCTCTCCGCAGCCTAGCAACCGGGACGGGCGTCTCCGCACCCCGTGGCCCAATTTCACCCCACGTGCCGGGCTTCCCATGGTCAGCGAGTGTGGAATGCCTGATCAGGGGCGATAACGGGACTGTTGCCGACGCGAAGGTCAGGAAGTCCCATGGGCGTGCAGGACGACTTCGACCTCTGGGAGTCCGAGCTGCGGGGCCTGCTCCCGCCCTCGCCCGACCCCCTGGACACCGGTGCGCCCGTTCCCCCTCCGCTTCCGGCCCGGCCCAAGCCGGAGAACGCTCCGGACGCCCCGGTGGACGACTCCACCGATCGCCGTCCGGGCGGCCGGGCCCTCCTGGCGGTCTCCGCCCTGCTCGGCGGCGGCTGCGCCCTGCTGTTCTACCTGGGTGGAGAGGCCCTGGGCGCCGTCGTCCTGGTCCTGTGCGCCCTCATCCTCCTTCTCTGGCGCATCGGCTGGTGAGCCGGCCGGCTCCAGCGGTACGTGGCGAACGGGCCGGACGGAATGCGATCATCGCGCCCATGGACGTGCGAGGTGCCAGGGTGTTGCTGACCGGGGCCACCGGAGGGATCGGGCAGGCGCTGGCCCTCGCGTTCGCCGAACGCGGGGCGAGGCTGGTCCTCACCGGACGCCGCACGGACGTGCTGGAGCCCCTGGCCGAACGCGTCGGCGGTGAGGCGGTGGCCGCCGATCTGGCCGACCGCCGGGCCGCCGAAGCGCTGCTCGACCGGGTCGGCGAGATCGACGTCCTGATCGCCAATGCGGCGCTGCCCGCGTCGGGGGAGTTGTCGGGCTTCACCGTGGAGCAGATCGACCGGGCCCTGGACGTGAACCTGCGCGCCCCGATCGTTCTGGCCAGGCAGGCGGGTGCGGCCATGGCCGAACGGGGGCGCGGGCACCTGGTGTTCATCTCGTCGCTGGCGGGCAAGTCGGCGTCCGCCGGGGCCTCGCTCTACAACGCGACCAAGTTCGGGATGCGCGGGTTCGCCCTGGCCCTCCGCGAGGAGCTCCGGCCGCACGGCGTCGGCGTCTCCACCGTCTTCCCCGGCTTCATCCGCGACGCCGGCATGTTCGCCGACGCCGGTGTCACCCTGCCCCGCGGCATCGGCACTCGTTCCCCCGAGGACGTCGCCCGCGCAACGCTCCACGCGGTGGAACGCAACCGGGCCGAGGTCGACGTGGCGCCCCTCGCACTGCGCGCAGGCGCCTTGATCGCCCAGTTGTCCCCCGGCCTGAACGCCTGGGCCCAGCGACGCGCCGGCGGCACCCGCATCACCGCCGCCCTGGCCGAGGGCCAACGCGACAAACGCTGAACGCCCCCACCTTGAGGTCCGTCCAGTGGATCTCACGTGGGCGGATATGCCGCATCGGGCGTTCTGTCCGCCGAGTGCCTCCAGCGGTTTCCGGCGTCCTCCGCTCGCTGCCGCCGCCCGAGCGCGGCACCTGCGAGATCCGCCGGCCACGGCCGCCGTGCGGGCATTTCAGCGATACGGCCCGGCGGGGCGGATGTTCCACGTGGAACCTTGCGGTCAGCGGTGGGACGGGTCGGCCGGGGAGGGGTCGGCGACGGGCACGGGGACCTCCGCCGGGGCGGGGGGTTCCGCGGGTTGCCTGGTCATGGCCAGGATCGAGCCGCCGAGAATGAGGACGGAGGCGAGCACGATGGTGAGGGTGAGGGGTTCGCCGAGGAGGACGACCCCGGCCAGCACCGCCACCGCCGGGTTGACGTAGGTGAAGACCAGCGCCCGGGCCGGACCGACCTCCCGGATCAGGGCGAAGAAGATCACGAACGCCAGCGCCGTGCAGATCACCGCCAGGCCCGCCAGCGCCGCCAGGACACGGCCGGAGGGCATGGCGTCCGGCCAGGTGGCGGCGGCCGGGCCCGCGTACAGCAGGGCGCCGAACGTCAGGCAGGCCGCGGTCATCGGCAGGCCGGGCACGTCCGCCAGGCGCCGCGCGACCAGCAGCGGGCCCAGGGTGTATCCGCAGGCGGTCAGCAGGACCTCGATGATCGCCCAGGTGTCCCCGCCGCGCAGTTCGGGTGCGGCCAGCACGGCGACGCCGGCGAGCCCGATCACCAGGCCCGTCCACCGCCGGCCGTCGATCCGTTCCGAACCGCCGGTCAGCCGCCCCGCCAGCACCGCCATGATCGGCGTGACCGCGATCAGCAGCCCGGTCATCGAGCTGGTCAGCCGGCGTTCGGCGTCCGACAGCAGCCACCAGGGGACGATCATCTCCAGCATGGCGAAGGCGGCCAGCATCGGCCAGTGCCGCCGGACCATGTCCCGCAGCCCGCGCGCCCCGACCGACCGCAACACCAGCGGCAGCAGCACCGCGGCCCCGACCGCGAACCGCGCGAACACCAGCACCGGCACCGAGACGCCGCCCTCCACGACGACCTTGATCATCAGGTACGGAACGCCCCAGATCACGCTCATCAGCGCGAACAGCACCCAGCCTCGGCGGCTCACGGTCCTCCCCGATCAGACGGTGCCGCCCGGCGGACGGCACGACGCACGCATACCCATGACCCGGGCAGCCCGACCCACCGTCGCCCGATCCGTCCCCAATGTCTTGAACGTCGTTGCGCCCCTCCGCCGGCCCGCGCTCCCCGCCCCCGAATCACCGGGCCCCGAAGGTCCGGCCGGGCTCGCTCTCTCCGACCCGGCAGCCGCGAAGACCCAGGCCGTGTCCGGCGGATCTTGTGGGGCGCTCTCCGGGTGGCGACAACGAGCGGAGGCCGCCCGGTGCGGTGCACCCGCCGGCACCGGGATCCACCGGACATGCCCTGGAGCCCGTCCGGTGGATCTCGGCGGCGGCCAGGACGCCGCACTGGGTCCTAGTCGAAGGATGCCGGTGCCGAGGGGCACGGCGTGCCGGGGGTGATGCCGGCGCGGAAGGTGCCGGGGGTCACGCCGAGGACCTTGCGGAACCAGCGGGTCAGGTGGGCCTGGTCGGCGAAGCCGGTGAGGGCGGCGGCGTCCGCCGGGCGGTGGCCGCGTTCCAGCAGGAGGCGGGCCTGGTGGACGCGGTACTGGGCGAGCCAGGCGTACGGGGGCATGCCCATGGCGTTCCGGAACGCGCGGAGCACCTGGTAGCGCGACATCTGCAGGGCGGTGGCGATCTCGGCGAGGGTGGGCGGGTCGGTGACGTCGGCCGAGAGGCGTTCCATGACGGCGGTGGCGATGCGCCGGCAGTCGCGCGCGTCCCGCCGGGGAACGGGTCGCACCCAGGTGGCATGGCGGTGGACCAGGTCGCTCAGCACCGACAGCAGCCTGATCTCGCCCTCCAGGGGATCGTCGCCCCTGGTCAGCGTTCTGTGCGCCTGGCGGAGGCGTTCGGCCAGCCCGGGATCGGCGATGATCGGATCGCGGAAGTGCGGCGGCCGTTCCGCCGGCTGGCCCGCGCCGTCCAGCAACAGCGAACCGGCCGGGTAGGCGACCCGGTACGCCATGCCGCCGTCGATCGCGGGCCCTCCGGTGTGCGGCTCGTCCGGTTCGATGACCACCAGGCTGCCGGGGTCGGAGTAGTGGCGTTCCCCTCGGTAGCGGATGACCTCGACCCCGTCGGTGCACGCCCCGATCGCGTACTCGGCATGGGTGTGCGGCGCGTAGTGGCTCCTGCCGAGGCGTATCGCCATCAGGTCGAGAGGCTCCCCCTGGATGCCCTCGATCCGTTTCCAGACCGCACGGTCCACCGGTGCGCCCATACAGCTCCCCTCGACCTTGGCCCAAGCTATCCCCGCCCTATGACAATCCGCCTCTCGACCAGACCGGACGCGGCACGCATCACCGGCACACGACGGCTCCGTGCGTCCCGCTCGTGGGCCTTCGCCGGCCGGACCGGGGGTACGGCCGTTGCTTCGGGTGCGCGGTGCCGGGAAGGGTGGCCGGGAGGCGGCGGGGAGAATGGGGCGGTGATGTCACGAGGAGGTGCGTATGACCGAGCAGCCGGCCGCGGCCAGTGGTGAGTTCGCGCTGGGCGGCGCCCTGCCGGTGAACCGGCTGGGCTTCGGGGCGATGCGGATCACCGGGCCCGGGGTGTGGGGAGAGCCGGAGGATCGGGACGAGGCCCTCCGGGTGCTGCGGCGGGCCGTCGAGCTGGGCGTGAACCTGATCGACACGGCCGACTCCTACGGGCCGTTCGTCAGCGAGGACCTGATCGCCGAGGCGCTGTACCCGTACCCGGACGGCCTGGTGATCGCCACCAAGGGCGGGTTCACCCGGCAGGGGCCGGGCATCTGGCAGCCGGTGGGGCGGCCGGAGTACCTGCGGCAGTGCGTGGAGATGAGCCTGCGGCGGCTGAAGCTGGAGCGGATCGACCTGTACCAGTTGCACCGGATCGATCCGAAGGTGCCGCTGGAGGACCAGATCGGCGTACTGCGCGACATGCGGGACGAGGGCAAGATCCGCTACATCGGCCTGTCGGAGGTCGACGTGGAGCAGATCGAGGCCGCCCGCGCGATCGTCGACATCGTCAGCGTGCAGAACCTCTACAACCTCACCCAGCGCGACCACGAGCCGGTGCTGGAGCACTGCGAGAAGCACGGCATCGGGTTCATCCCCTGGTTCCCGCTGGCCACCGGCAAGCTCGCCGCCCCCGGCGGGGCGCTGGACAACGCCGCCGAACGCCACAACGCCACCCCGGCCCAGATCGCCCTGGCCTGGCTGCTGCACCGCTCCCCGGTCATGCTCCCGATCCCCGGCACCTCCAAGGTCGCCCACCTGGAGGACAACCTCGCCGCCGCCACGATCTCCCTCGTCCCTGAGGAGGTCGACCGCCTGTCCTCCCTCGCCTGACCCGTACGACCGGACCCGGCCGGCCGCCACGCGATGGCCGGCCGGGTCCGCCGCCGAAGACCGCCCGCGGAACGGCGACGCCGCTCAGGAACGGTCGGCCGTCCCGTGGTCAGGCCGTGAGGGGTTCGTCGGCGAGGTACGGCGGGGCGGGGTCGTACTGGATCTGGCGGCGGACGGCGCGGGCGTGGTCGCGGCCGTGCAGGCGGCCGACGAGCCACAGGGCGCTGTCGATCCCGGCGGACACGCCCTGGCTGCTGACCAGGTTCCCGTCCACGACGTAGCGGGCGTCGCGCACGACGGTGACCTCGCCCCGAGCCTCCAGGGCGTCCTCGTACTCCCAGTGCGTGGCCATGCGCCGCCCGCGCCCCGGCCCCGCCGCGTGGACGAGGAACGCGCCGGTGCACACGCTGCCGACCCAGGCGGCCCGCTCGGCGGTCGCGGCGATCCACCCGGTCACCGCCGGGTTGTACGGCTGGACCTCCCGGGCGCCCCGGCCGCCCGGGACCAGCAGCACGTCGATCGGCGGATGGTCGTCCAGGGTGTGGTCGGGCAGGACCCGCAGGCCCTTGGCGCAGCGTACGGGCTCGGGCCGCTCGGCGATGAGCACCGCCGTGTCGGCGCCGCCGCGCAGGACCGACGAGGTGGTGAACACCTCCCAGGGGCCGGCGAAGTCCAGCTCCTCGGCGTCGTCGAAGAGCAGCAGGCCATAGGTGGTCATGGGGGCTCACTTTCTGAGGGTCGACCGGAAGCGGTCGCGGTAGTCGGACGGGGCGACGCCCAGATGCCGGTGGAACGTGCGCCGCAGGGTCTCGGCCGTGCCGAAACCGCACCGGCGCGCGATCGCCTCGACGGGGTCGTCGCCTTCGGACAGCGCCCGCCGGGCCGCCTCCACCCGGACCCGCTCGACGTAGGCGCCGGGCGGGACGCCGAGCTCCGCGGTGAACCGGCGCTGCAGGTGCCGGGGGCTGAGCCCGGCACGACCGGCCAGGTCGGTGATGCCGTGCCGCGCCCCCGGATCGGCGTGGATCGCCGCCACCGCGGCGCGGATCGGGTCGCTGGACGGCTGCGCCGACCACAGGGCCACGCTGAACTGCGACTGGTCGCCGGGGCGGCGCAGGAACATCACCAGGTGGCGGGCGACCGTCAGCGCGACCTCCCGCCCCAGGTCGTCCTCCACCAGCGCCAGCGCCAGATCCATCCCGGCGGTCACCCCGGCCGACGACCACACCCGCCCGTCCCTGACGAAGATCGGATCGACGTCGACCCGCAGGTCCGGATGCTCCCGGGCGAGCTGCCGCGCACGGGCCCAGTGCGTCGTCACCCGGCGCCCGCCGGCCAGGCCCGCGGCGGCGAGCAGGAAGGCCCCGCTGCACACCGAGGCGACCCGGCGGGCCCCGGCCCCGGCGGCGGAGATCCAGGCGACCAGCTCAGGATCGTGCCGGGCCCGGTCGACTCCCGATCCACCGGCCACGACGAGCGTGTCCACACCGCCGGCGTCCAGCTCGGCCACACCGTGCGCGGCGTGCACCGGCAGGCCGCTCTCGGTCCGCACCGGTCCCGGGCGGGACGCCACGACCTGGCAGGCATAGCCTCCCGCGAACCGGTCCGCGTGCTGGAACACCTCGTACGGGCCGACCAGGTCGAGGGACTGGAATCCGTCGAAGATCACGAAGACGACGCGGCGCTGATCCACGCCTCCACCCTCGGGGCCCACCGCCGATGGCGTCAACGACACGCATCCCACAGATCACGCCATCCGAAGCCCGCCGCCCGCGAACGCGTCCGCAAGGGTTCAGTGGTGGCCGCCGTGGATGGTGCGGGGCACCTGGTGTTCGGTGCCGGGCTGGACGATCACGAACTGGCCCATCATGCCGGAGTCCTCGTGCCGCAGGATGTGGCAGTGGTACATGTACGGGGAGGCGGGGTCGGTGTGGTGGCCGAACTGGACGGCCAGCCGCACGGTCGACTTCGACGGTACGTACACGGTGTCCTTGTGGCCGCTCGCGTACGCCGGTGGCGGTGATCCCTTCACGTCCAGCACCCGGAACGCCACCTCGTGGATGTGGAAGTTGTGGGCGTAGACGTTGTTCTCGATCTCCCAGATCTCGACGGCGCCCGCGGGCACCACCTCGTCGATCCGGGTCATGTCCATCTCCCTGCCGTTGATGGCGTCGTGGCCGTTGAGCCGGAAGCGGCGTACCCGGGCGCCCGGGGGAGGCTGGATCGGGGTGAGGTCGGCCAGCCGGCCCGGCACGGCGGGAGAGCTCTCCAGCCGCGATGCCGCGACGATCTTCAGCAGGTCCAGGTCGCCCTCGTCGATGTCGGCGTCGCCGCCGAAGCTGCGCAGGACGACCTGTTCCCCGGCGGTGAAGGCCACGACGATCTCGGCCCGCTCACCGGGGGTCAGGGACAGCCTGTCCACCGTGACCGGGGCGGCCAGCAGCCCGGCGTCGTTGCCGACCACGTGGAACCGGCGCCGGTCGGCGAACCCGACGTGGTACATCCGGGCGTTGGACCCGTTGAGGATCCGGAACCGCACCCGCTCGGTCCGCACCCGCAGGAACGGGTCGTACGTCCCGTTCACCAGGATGTGGTCGCCCAGGATGCCGAACGTGCCCTTGAGCGGGTCTCCGCTGAACGACGCGCCGTCCCGGGCGAATTTCTTGTCCTGCAGGATCAGCGGAATGTCGTCGACACCGTATTCGGACGGCAACTCCGGGCGTTCGTCGTCGTCGACGATGAACATGCCGGCCAGACCGCGGTAGACGTGCGCCGCCGTGCTGCCGTGCGGATGCGGGTGGTACCACGAGGTGGCCGCGGGCTGGTCGATGGTCCACTGCGGCGTCCAGGTGGCGCCCGGCTCGATCTGCTGGTGGGGGCCGCCGTCCATCCTCGCCGGCAGCCGCATCCCGTGCCAGTGCACCGTGCCGGCCTCTCCCAGCCGGTTGGTCACCGCCATCTGGACGGTGTCCCCGCGGGCCGCGCGGAGCGTGGGCCCGAGGAACGTTCCGTTGAACCCCCAGGTGGCCGTCTGCACGCCCGGCAGGATGCCGGTCCGGCCCTGCTGCATGGTGAGCGCGAATTTCCGCACACCGTTCTTGTCGCGCTCGGGCTGGAGCAGCGGCGGTATGCGCAGCGGATTGCGGAACGTCAGTTTCTCCGCGTTCCGGGACGCGGATCCGGAGTCCGATCCGGATCCGCAGGCCGCGGTGAGGGTCGACAGCGCGGTGATGGAAAGAAAACGTCGACGAAGCACAACTGATCATCTTCGCGAGCAGCGCCGACGAAGGCAACATCATCGGATTTTCTTCACATTTCATCCCGGCGGGAATATCCGGCCCGAGCGGCCCGGCGCCGGGCGGGGCACGGCTGATCGCGCCGGCGCGCTCCCTGGACCGGCCATGGTTCCCCGGCCGGTCGCGCGCGGGACTTCCGGATCCGCGCTCAGCCGGTGAACAGGCGGGTGACGGCCTCCAGGTCGGCCTCGGTGACGTCGATGACGCCGAGGCGGGCGTACCAGTGGACCCACACCGGTTCGAGTCCCGGGTCGTCGTTGAAGTCGATGGCGGAGATCCGTCCGCGGGCGTGGGCGACGGTGCGTTCCGCCAGGCGCTGGATCTCGGCGGGCGTGCGCCAGCCCACGTTGCGGGCCTCGTCGGTGCCCGGGGCCAGGTCGCCCGTGACGGTGGCGGCGTAGATGCTCCAGTCGTGCCCCGTCCGCCGGCCGGGCGCGACCCGGCGGCGGCAGCGGTTGGGCAGCCACCCGCCGGTCAGCGGCCGCAGCGACACGACCGTCAGCCCCAGTTCCTCGCCGGTCTCCGCCCGCGCGGCGTCCTCCGGGGTGCCGTGGTCGTCCACGTGCCCGGCCGCGGGCGCGATCCCGAACGGGGGCCGTACCCGTTCCAGCATCAGCCGGGCCCCGTCACCGCGGACGATGTCGATCCCGACCGAACGGTGGTCGCACACCGGCCCGCCGGGCGCCGGGGCCTGCGGGAACGGACTGCCGCTCCGGGCCCACTCCTCGGCGGGATGCTCGGTCGAGGCGATCCGCGCCCACCGTGACTGGGCCGTCGACCGCGACACCCCCATGGCCGCCGCCAGCTCCGCGTACGAGGCGCCCCCGGCCCGCAGCGCCCGCAACGCCAGCGCCCGGATCGCCTCCAGCCGGGGCATCAGCCCCTGCTCGATCTGGTACACGGTGTCGGCCTGACGGGCGGCCAGGTCCCCGGCCGTCTCCTCCCGCGACTCCAGCGCCCGCGCCACGTCCGGCGACCCGTCCCACGCTCCGATCCGGATCGCCGCCAAGGCCGCCAGCACCCGCCACAGCTCCCCCGCCATGGCCACCCCGTCGGCCCCCACCAACGCGGCCTGCACATCGTCCAGCCGGATGACGAGATCCTCGCCCCCGTCACCCCGCCGAACCCGCTCCACACCCACGCCCGCCCCTTCCGTCCACCGCCGATGTACGTACCTTCGTACAGGGTATCTGTGCGAAACTTCCTCGGCATCTGGGAACGATCACCTGCTCCCCGGACGGTCCCGCCGGGACACGCGTTGCGCGGACCGGGCACGCTCAGGCCATCGGGAGGCCCTGACGACGGACTTCGGCGCTCCAGTCGTTCGGCCACCGCCCCACAGCACCGGCACCATGCTCGGACGAACGCCTCACCGAGGTGCGGGGGGCCGCCTCAGCCGCGCACCCGGGAGGCGTCGACGCCGAGCACGGCCGCCAGCGCGGGATGCACCCGTCCCGGATCGATCGTGGTGATGGTGTACGCCGCGACCCCGGCCACGACGAAGGGGTCCTCGGCGGCGATCCGTTCGGCGGCGGCACGGTCGATGCCGCAGGCCACGATCACACCGCCCTCGGCCGCGGGCACCGTCTGCCCGGACACCAGGAACGTCCCGGCGCGATGGTGGCGTTCCAGGAACTCGACATGAGCGGCGACGAACGGCTCGGCCTCCTGCTCCGGCCCCGTGTACCGCAGGCACAGCAGATGCAGCATCCGACCTTCCTCATGTGCCCCCGTCATGGGACCCGCCGGAGCGCCCGTGGCGTTCAGGCGGAGAACAGGTGGCGCAGGCGCCAGTGGTTGGCGGCGTGGGCGAGCTCGGCCACCGCGACGGACGTGTCCTCGCCGCGGACGCGCACCCGGTAGATGCGGGCATCGTCGGCGCCACCGTACGCCTTCAGGATCTCGTGGACGGTGTAGCGCGCCCCCCGCCACTCGTAGGCGGTCAGCCTCCCCGAGGAGTCGGTCTCGGCACGGATCGACTCGTTGAACAGATGCCCCATGAGCATCCGACCCTATCGAAGGCTCGAACTGGCATTCGACTGCCGGCGGCCGTGTCGCTCCACTCCCGTTCCCCGAGTCCGGCGGCCTCCGCACGGCACGCCCCACGGACGTCGTCGTTTCCGGCCGGGACGCCGGATCCGCCTCGAACGCGGCCCGGCTCGCACCGCCGGACGCCGTGATCGGCGCGGGCGGCGGGAGCCGGCGGAACGGAACGCGCACCGCCACGAGCGCGACCGCGGCCCGGCCCGGCCCGGCACGATGCGGCGCCCGCCGGATGGCGGGATCACCTCGGCGTCCCGACGTGCACGACGGCGGGCCACCGGCGACGAACCCGGGTGGCCGGAACCGGACGTAACGAAGGACGAGCGGGCGGAGATTCACTGATTCCGCGGGGCTCGGGCGACGGCGAATGGTCGCCGGGAAGTCCAGAAAATGCTATTCTTGTCGATTCGGAGAAGAAAAGCGGACTCCCTTATCCACTTTCATTGTATCACCTGGAGGGGAAATTGTCGAATGCCGAAATGGGACGCGAGCAGGAGTACGTGTCGCGTCTCTACCGGCGGCTCGACGGGCTGCGGCGGGAGGTCTCCGCACGGCTGGCGGGCACGTTGCGGCAGGTCGCAGGAGGACACCAGGGACAGTGGGACCGGGAGGCGGCGGCGTCCCGGTACACCGAACGGCTGGCCCGCCTCGCCGCCGCCGAGCACGGACTGTGTTTCGGGCGGCTCGATCTGCGGGACGGGCGGCGGCGTTATGTCGGGCGGATCGGGCTGCCCGCGGAGGACTCCGCGGGCGAGGACGCCGAGCCGTTGCTCATCGACTGGCGGGCGCCCGCCGCGCGGCCCTTCTATCTGGCCACCGCGCTCGATCCGCACGGCATGACGCGCCGCCGCCACATCCGGACGCAGGGCCGCCGGGTGGTGGAGATCAACGACGAGTTCCTCGACCCCGACGAGGCGCGGCGGACCGGCGAGACCGAACTGACCGGCGAGGCCGCGCTGATGGCCGCGCTCAAGGCCGACCGGACCGGCCGCATGGGCGACATCGTGGCCACCATCCAGGCCGAGCAGGACGCCGTCATCCGTTCCGGCCATCGCGGTGTGCTGGTGGTCCAGGGCGGCCCCGGCACCGGCAAGACCGTGGTGGCCCTGCACCGTACCGCGTACCTGCTCTACACCTACCGCGACCTGCTGGCCAAGCGCGGCGTCCTGGTGGTGGGCCCCAACCCCACGTTCCTGAGCTACATCGAGGACGTGCTGCCCGGCCTCGGCGAGACCGGCGTGCTGATGTCCACGATCGGCGGCCTGTTCCCGGGCGTCGAGGCCGGTGGCGTCGAGCATCCCGAGGCCGCCGCGATCAAGGGCCGTCAGGAGATGGTCGACGTCGTCGCCAGGGCCGTACGCGACCGGCAGCGGGCGCCCGACGAGCCCCTGGAGATCGAGACCGCGCAGGGCACGCTGGTGCTGGACCACGACACCTGCGCGCCGGCCCGCGAACGCGCACGCCGCACCCGCCTGCCGCACAACCTGGCACGGCCGTACTTCGTCGACGCCGTCCTGGACGCGCTGGCCCGGCAGGCCGCCGACCGCCTCAACGAGAGCATCCTGCTGCCCGAGGTCATCGCGGACCTGGATCTGGAGCCCGGCGAGGAGCCGCCCACCGACCTCTTCGACGCCGAGGACGTTGCGGCGATACGCCAGGACCTGCGGCACGACCCCGCCGTTCACGCGGCGCTCGACGAGGTGTGGCCGGAGCTGACCCCGCAGCGGCTGCTCGCCGACCTGTACGCCTCCCCCGAACGGCTCGCCTCCGCCGCGCCCGGTCTCACCGAACGCGAACGCGCCCTCCTGGAACGGGACCCGTCCGCGCCGTGGACCCCGGCCGACGTTCCCCTGCTCGACGAGGCGGCCGAACTGCTCGGCAGGGACGACCGCGCGGAACGGGCCCGGGCCGCCGCCGAGCACCGCCGCCGGGTCGCGTACGCGCAGGGCGTGCTGGACGTGGCGCACGGGTCCCGTTCCATCGACCTGGAGGGCGACGAGGAGGCCGCGCTGACGCCGGGCGATCTGGTGGACGCCGAGACCCTGGCCGCCCGGCACGACGAACGGGACCTGCGGACCACCGCGGAACGCGCCGCCGCCGACCGGACCTGGGCGTTCGGTCATGTGATCGTGGACGAGGCGCAGGAGCTGTCGCCGATGGCCTGGCGGCTGCTGTTCCGCCGCTGCCCGACCCGCTGGATGACGCTGGTCGGCGACCTGGCCCAGACCGGCGACGCGGCCGGCGCGTCCTCCTGGGAACGGGTGCTGGAGCCGCACGTCCCGGGCCGCTGGCGGCTGGAACGCCTCACCGTCAACTACCGGATGCCCGCGGAGTTCATGGACGTGGCGACGCGGGTCCACGCCGAGCTGACCGGCGCCCCGGTGGAGGAGCAGCCCCGTTCGGTACGCCGCATCGGCGAGACCCCGTGGCGTCTGGAGGTCCCCGCCGCCGAGCTCGCCGACCGCCTGAACGCCGTCGTCGCCGACGAGGTCGCCCTCCTGGGGCAGGGCCACCTGGCCGTGATCGTCCCGTCCGGCCGTTCCAAGGCGCTCGCCCACGAGGACCCCGACCTGCGCGAACAGGTGGTGTACCTGACCGTGGCCCAGGCCAAGGGCCTGGAGTTCGACTCCGTCGTCATCGTCGAGCCCGCCGAGATCCTCGCCGAAGGCCCCCGAGGCCCCAACGACCTCTTCGTGGCCCTCACCCGGGCGACCCGCCGCCTGGGCATCGTCCACACCCCCGACCGTCCCCTGCCCGCGCCCCTGGCCGGCCTGCGTTCCCGCTGACCGGCAGTCCCTCGAAGGCCGCCGCGCCGAGCGGTGAACGACCAGCGGCGGCCTCGGGGACGATCGCCCGTCAGCCCGTTCCCGCGGTTCGTCCACCAGTTGATGGCAGGGCGTTGGGGAGGAGCCGCCACCAGGTCAGGCAGCGCCACACCCATTCCAGCGGGCCCTGGCGGAACCGCCGCAGCCACAGCCTGCTGAAGGCGGTCTGGAGGGCGAGGATGGCCAGCGCGGTGCCCGCAGCGGCGGTGACGCGGGGACGTTCGCCGAGGTCGAGCAGGGCGTCGGCGGCCAGTATCAGCGCCGACGCGGTGATGTAGTTGGTCAGCGCCAGCCTGCCCAGCGGTTCGAGGACGAACGACAGGGCTCCGCCGAGGCCGGGGACGCGCAGCAGCATCAGCAGGCCGGTGGCGTAGGCCGCCGCCGTGACCACCCCGGCGGTCGCGGGCAGCGGGGTGTCGAACGCCGCCCCGCCGCCCGCGATCTGCCAGACGTTCAGGGCGATCGCCGCCGCGCCGGTGACCGCGAACACGACCGCCAGGGACCGTCCGCGTTCACCGGCGAGGTCCGGCAGGTCGTACTCGGCGGCGGCCATCCCCAGCAGGAACAGCCCGGGGATCAGCGTGATGCCGCCCTGGTCGATGGCCAGGGACGCGGCGGTGAACGCGATCCCGCAGACCAGCGTGGCCCAGCGGGGCAGCCAGGAGGCCGGCAGGACGACGGCGATCCCGGCGAGGGCGTAGGGGAGCAGGATCTCGTTCGGCTGCAGCATCTGGTGGGCGACGCCGAACAGGACCAGGAACCCGAACCGGGCCAGCAGCACGTCCCGCGGCCGGTCCGACCGCAGCCGCGCCGACCGCAGGAACAGCACCGAGCCGAGCCCGAACAGGAACGAGAACAGCGGGAAGAACCGCTGGTGCAGCAGCGTCTCGTAGACGTGCGCCGCCGGTCCCGGGTCCACCGGGGCGCCCCTGTGGACACCGGTCATGGCGACGATGTTGGGCGGCAGGATCCCGCACAGCGCCAGCCCGCGCACCGCGTCGATCTCGCGGATCCGCTCCGGCGCCGTCATCCCGCGACCGGCTCGACGGTTGTCCACAGCCTTCGCCCGTCGCCCCGCCGACCCACGTTATCCACAGCCTGTGGGTCGTCGGTTTCCACCGCCGCCGACCAGCGCGATGCCCCGGGCGTCCACCGCGTTTCCCCAGGAGAGTCCCCAGATCGAGGCCAGTTGTCCACCCGTGGAAAACGCCCTGGGGACGAATCTGGGGACAACCTCTCCCACCACCTTCGTCCACAGCCTGTGGACAACCTGAGTCCACACCCTCCGACCAGCGGGAAGACCCGTTCACCCACCGGATGTCCCCAGCCCGGTCCCCACGTTGTCCACCCCCGCCATTCAACCGCCCCGCCCCACCGCCGGGCGACCGAGGGTACGGGTGCGCCGGGCCTGGAGGCGGGGTAGGTTCGGGAACTCGACCGGCACCGGGGAGTCGTGTGCAGAGGTACGCGTACGTTCAGTGGACCGAGGCGGGGGAGGCCCGTTCGGCGCGCTGGCGTTCGGAGTCGGGGCTGCCGCCGCCGAAGCGGGTGGTCGTCGCCGACGACCGGACGAAGGCGGACGACGCCTACCGGCTGGCCTGCGAGGGCACCGCGATCCTGTGGCGCGGGGATTTCCACAACGCGCGTCAGCTCCTGCAGGCGATGACCCGGCGCGCCGAACGGTCCCGGCGGCGCCGGCGGTCCGGCCCGGCCCTGGGGGATCCACAGGCGTTCCACCTGCATCGGATGGCGCAGGGGCAGCGGGCGCGGACCCTGGGCATGCTGCTGATCCCGCTCGACGCCGACTACCGCGTGCCGCTGCGCCGGGCCCCCGACCTGCGGGAGGCGTGCCTGGAGGCGTACGGGCCCGCGGACGAGCCGTCGCTGGTGTCCCTGCGCGAACTGCTGGGCCTGATCGGGGCGCACGAGTGGCGCCGCAAGGGCGTGCTGGTGCCGGCGCTGGGCGAGCGGATCCACCCCCACTACGGCGTCTTCTCTCCGGTGCGCGGCGAATACGTGGACCTGGTCGCGCAGGCCCCGCTGCCGGAGGATCCGTCGCCCGCGTTCGACATCGGAACGGGCACCGGCGTGCTCGCCGCCGTCCTGGCCCGCCGGGGCGTGCGCCAGGTGATCGCCACCGACGCCGACCCGCGGGCGCTGGCCTGCGCCCGGGAGAACATCGGACGGCTGGGCCTCGCCGACCGCGTGGAGATCGTCCAGGCCGACCTGTTCCCGCCCGGCCGCCGGGCACGGCTGGTGGTGTGCAACCCGCCGTGGATCCCGGCCAAGGCCACGTCCTCCATCGAGCACGCCGTGTACGACCACGAGGGCCGGATGCTCCACGGGTTCCTCGCCGGGCTGGCCGAGCACCTGGAGCCGGGCGGCGAGGGCTGGCTGATCCTGTCCGACATCGCCGAACACCTCGGCCTGCGGTCCCGTGCGGAACTGCTGGCCGCGTTCGACGCCGCGGGCCTCACCGTGGCCGACCGGCTGGACACCAGGCCCCGGCATCCCAAGGTCCAGGACCCCGACGACCCGTTGCACCTGGCGCGGGCGGCGGAGACCACCTCCCTGTGGCGACTGACCGTCTGATCACGGTGCGTTTATTGAACGTCACTTACCGTTGGTCGCAGGGAGTTGACCGTTCATCGACCGCGTCGCCGTCTCTGTGAACCCGCGGGCCGGCACGGGGCTAACGTCGTGCGCACCCAGTGAGGACACACCCGATGGCGGGTGACCGGGGGGATGGGACCACTGGGCCTTTCCGGTTCCGGCTCGGCGCTCACACAGGTGAGCCGGAACGGGGGCCGGCTCACCTGGGGCTCGGGGGGCTTGCGGAAAGGCCCGTCTGGACGACGGTCCCAGCACTCGCGTCGGTGCGCCGACACGGGGCCGGGGGAACGAGGTCACGGCGATCCGTCGCCGTGACCTCGTTCGTGTCCGAGACCACCGCTCATACGGCGACCTCCTCTCCGCCCTCCGGAGCGCGGCCACCTGGGAACGAGCCTGTCACCCGGCCGTCGCCGGTCCGTGCGTCGGGCGGGGACGTGGCTCAGGGGCCGGGGAACGTCCAGCGGGTCTGGCTGTAGACGTCGCCCTTGCCGAAGCCGAACGCCTTCACCGGGGCGACCGCGAAGACCCAGGCCGTTCCGCCGGCCGATTGCCAGAACGCGCCGTCGCGCACCTCGAAGCGCCACTCCTCGCCGTACTTGGCGACGAAGGCGTCGGCGAGACGCTTCAGACGGCCCTCGTCCGTGACGCGGTCGGCCCGCCCCTCGAGGACCACGTCGAGGCCCTCGTTCCTGTTGGTCCCGGTGGTGAGGACGCAGTGGGGGTTGGCGGCCAGGTTCCTGGCCTTGCGCTCCTGCGGGCCGGTGCTGAAGTACAGGGCGTCGTCCATCCAGACCGCTATGAGCGGCGTGACGTGCGGGCGGCCGTCGGGGCGGACGGTGGACAGCCAGTACAGCTCCGCCCGTTCCAGTTCCGCCCGGCCCTCGTCCCAGGCGGTCGCGGTGGCGTCCTCGCTGCTGTAGCGGGCGTCGAGCTCGGTCGTCGGCATGGCCTGCCTCCCTCGTTCGGTACCTGCCCGTGCTGACCGGCCGCACCGCGGAAACTCATCGCCGGCACCGTCCCGGCCCCCGTGGTCGGACGCGACCTGCTCGGGCTCTTCCCCCTGGTCTTCTCCGGGAACGGCCGGCGCCACCCCGGCGGTCGGCCCGGATCACGCCGTGTTCCCGGGAAAACCGCTGGTCAGCGGCCTCGTCACCGTGTGTCGGCGATGCCCCGGGGCGCGTCCCGCCCGATCGCGTCGACGATGTGGCCCGGCCCGGCCGGCCGATCTCGTCAGGAGAACGGCGGTGACGAAGATCGGAAAAGTCGGTGACGCGGGCATGACGGATCATCGCGGACGGCCACGAGACACGCCCAAGGGTTGTTTTGTCAGACCCTCCGGGAATCATTCGTGGTATGAGCACTCATGCGCATTCGGCCGTGCGCTGCCCGCACTGCAGCACGGCGCTCATGATCTCCACCGTCAACGGGAACTCGCCGGCCCCTCCGGTGCGGGAGGAATGGACGCCGCCGCCGGTCTGGGAAGTGCTGGCGGCCTATGCCGACCGGGTCCGGGACGCCGCCACGGCGAAACGCGGCGCGGCCAAGGTCCGGGAGAGCATGATGCGCGCGCGGGCGGCCGCGGCCCAGCGCAAGGCCGCGCAGACCGCCCGGGCGCGCCCCAGCCGGAGCGCCTGACGGCGAATTCGATCATCGCCATCGGGCCCGCCCCAGCGCCTCGTTCAGACCGGGCGTGCTCCACTGGTCGACGACGAGCATCCGTTCCGCGGCCAGATACCACTCCCGCTGAATGAAGAATCGCTCCCCGACCCGTCCGGTGCGCTCATCCCGGCAGGCGATGCGCCACTCCCGATAGGTCGCGTTCCGCCCGCCGACGGCGGCGGTGGAGGCGGCTTTCAATTCCGGCGTTCCGCTCTCCAGCGCCGGCTCGGGGTTCCGGTCGAGGCACGGCTGGACATCGGGCGCCGGGTGATAGGCCCGCTCCGGCCGGTACGCGTTCCGCGTCACTCCGTCGTCCTCGTACGCCCGCTGGATCCCTTCCGGCCCCACCAGCAGAAAGCCGGGGCACTTCTCGTCCCCCAGGACGGTACGGATGCACTCGCCCGTCCGCACCGCCACGGAATGCTCCCGTTCCCGTCCCGAGTCCGTGACCCGCCAGCCCTCCCGCAGCGGAATGCGCAGCGCGAAGTACTGATACCAGCGCTCCTGTTCCACGGCCACCGACGGCGAGGAGGCACCCTCACCCTCCGGAGACGTCACCACCGAGGTCGGCACCCTGCTCGGCGACGCCGCCCCCGCCCCCTGCCGTTCGTCTCCGCCCCCGCACCCGACCAGGCACGCCGCCCCGACCACCATCCCGGCGAGCCTGACTCCCGTACGAGCCATGCCCCCTCCCGTCCACCGACTTCCCACACGACCTGCAACGGCCGCTGCGGTCACCCTGACCCGTACCGAATTCCCCGGGACCTAATCCCCCACTTGGCGGCGAAGCCTTCCAACAAACCCGCCCTCTCCGAACAACCGACGCAGTCGTCGCGCCCGGAGAAGCGCACCCGCGACCCGGGCAGCCGGGGGAGCAGGGGATCGCCCGCATCGTGGGTGCTGACCACCAGCGCGAGCTCGTCGGCCTGGTCCGGTGACGGCCGGCTCCCCACGTCAACGATCTCGATCTCGTACGGGCTCAGGTCGTCCAGGAACGGCCCGGCTCCCGCCACGCCATGACCAGCGGTTCATCAGAGACGGCACGGTCGGACACCGCCCACCCGATGTCGTGCGCCTCGGCCTCGACGCCCAGTTCCCGAACGATCCGCCCCGGCGTTCACGGGCTGAGGTCGTCGCGCAGCCCACCGTTCAGCACCCCGCCGTCCAGGGCCGTCACTCCCGCAGTTGTGCCACGACGATCACGTTCCCGTACAGGTCGGCCAGGTGGAGCGAACGGCTGTCGGCGTCCTCCCGTTCGTTCCACACGCGCACGTCATGGGCGCGCAGACGCTCGCGGACGGCGTCCAGGTCGGCGGTGTACAGAACGAGCAGAGGCTGCGCACCGCACTGCCGACCGATCAGCTCGCGTTCCCGGTCGCCGGTCACGGGCATGAGCCACAGGCCCACCCCCTCCTGGCCGGGCACTCCGACGTGCAGGAAGCGATATCCCTCCGCCGTCTGGTCGTGCAGCACACGGAACCCGAGAACGTCCCGGTAGAAGGCCAGAGCCTCATCGGGGTCGTCGACAAGGACCACCGCACGCGCGAGCGCGGAGAACAGGTTTTCCTCAATGGCAGACGTCACGACCGGCACCCTAACCAGGACGTCTGACAAAGAACCGGCCCCGAACGCCGGGTCACGGGCCTGTCTACCGGTCCGCGTCGGTGATCAGGAGCGGCGAGGCGGCCGCGAGTTCGGCCAGCACATGTGCGGTGCCGGTCGCCTTCATCCGGGCCAGTTCGTCGGCGGTCACCCCGATGACGGTCAGGAACCGCACCCTGCCGTGAGGCGTGTCGATGGTTCCGAGCCGGGGTCGGTCGCGAACGCCAGCGCGGTCAGCCGGGTGCCGGGGCGCCCGTGATCGGTCCGCCCGGATCCATGCGGTGTCCGTGGTCGAACGGCCGGCCATCGGCATCAGGACTCTCCCCGCCCGGCCACCTCGGGCAGCGTATCGACCACGTACGACAACGCACGGCCGGGCGAAATTCGGATCGAGGAACCGTACGTTCCGCAACAGTCCCTAGCGTGAGCCGCAGTACGGAAGCAGGCACCGAGGAAGGGACCGGCGCATGTCGCGAGGAACGAGCACTCCGGGCTCCAAGGTCCCAGACGCCGGCCCGATGCACTTCATCGACGCCGCCGCGTGGGAGTCATGGCTGGCGGAGCATCATGACGCCAAGGGCGGTGTCTGGCTCAAGATCGCCAAAAGGCGGTCTCCCGCCGTCTCGGTCACGATCGAGCAGGCCCTGGAGACGGCGCTGTGCTTCGGCTGGATCGACGGCCACCGCAGATCCCACGACGAGCACTTCTACCTGCAGCGTTTCTCACGCCGCCGCAAGAGGAGCCCGTGGTCCCGGATGAACGTCGAACGCGTCGAGGCGCTGACCGCCGCCGGCCGCATGCGCCCACCCGGCCTGGCCGAAGTCGCCGCCGCCCAGGCGGACGGCCGCTGGGCGGCGGCCTATCCCGCCCAGCGCGACGCCACCGTCCCACCCGACCTGACCGAAGCCCTGGCCTCCCACCCCCAGGCCGCCACCCGCTTCGAGTCCCTCGACAAGACCACCCGCTACCTGCTGATCCTCCCCCTCCTCAAGGCCACGACCCCCGCCACCCGCGCCGCCCACCTCCAAAAGGCGATCACCACCCTCCTCACGCAGGAGAACGCAGCCCACCCCCGCACACCGGCGTCCCGGTGAAGTCCCCCCCAACGGCCTCTTCGGGCTCGTCCACGTAGGCCAGGCCGCCCTCATGCCACGCCGGACGGGGTTACGGTCATGCCGTGCCCACCTCGTCGGCAGCGGACTACCGCCGACCGTTGCTGGTCGGTTTCGTGTTCGTGGTGCTCTGGGTCATCGCGTTGCTCGGGACGATGACGTTGTTCTCGCTGGAGTCGCACGCGTGTGGGCTTGATCCGCTCACTTACTACGAGTACCCCTCGTGCGCACCGGTGTCGGTGCTGACTCAGGTTTGTCTGCCGGCCTGGTTCGCGGCTCCGTGGCTGTGGCTCTTGCGTGCTGGGCTGCCCCGTGGCTGGCGTACGGTGCGCAGCTGGGTGGCCGTCACGGCGTTGACGTTGCCGGTGGGCGTCGTGCTGACCGTCCTGATCGCGTTCCATCTGTGGTGGCCGCTGCGTCCGAGCTGACAGCGGTCGACGGCGCGCCCCCGGGACCGCCGTTCGCTCGGGTGCTGGGCGGGTGTTGCCCACAAGCTGCGGCGCGATGAGGTGCTGGGGCTGCCCTGCCCGGACCCGCCGCGTCGCCCGGTTCGCCGCCATGCTCGCCCGCGGCGAGACGATCCATCCACAGAAGCGCACCCTCGACGGCTGACCCTTTCCGCCCCGGCGATCCCTCGGTACGGGCGCTGCGCTGCCGGAAGACGCCAACACGACGAAGGACCAGCGGGAAGCGGCGTCAGCCGCGACCACACTGGTCCCAGGGTCCTGAGTGGGCCCAGGCGGACTTGAACCACCGGCCTCATCAGTTCGTTCCGCCCCCAGGCCATCAGCGTTCGCAGTCGTGCTGACCTGCTCCTGACGTGTGTGGGCGTGCGCCGGTGTTCGCCTCTGTTGCCGTCACCGTCGCCGTCAACGCGGCCGGTCCGACGTGCTCGTCCGCGCGGACGGCGAGACGTTGGGACAGACGGAATCGCGCGGGCGAGTGCTCCGGCTCGCAGGGGTCTGGGGACGGTGGAGTCCCCAGATGCGCGCACGCTCAACCGGCTTGGTCGGCCGACGGAATACTTCGGGCACGGCCGGGGCTGGCTTGATCATGGCTGAGGTTCTTGTGACCGGTGCGACCGGCAATGTCGGCCGTCAAGTCGTGCTCCGGCTCTTGTCCACAGGCACCGCCGTACGTGCGCTGGTGCGCCGTCCCGAATCGGCCGGGCTCCCGGAGGGGGCCAGGGTCTGGGGCGGGGACCTGTCCGAGCCGGACACGCTGGAGGGGGCACTGACCGGGATCGACACGGTGTTCCTGATCTGGCCTTTCCTTACGGCTGAGGGCGCCTCCGCCGTACTGGAGGTGATCGCGCGACATGCCCGCCGCGTCGTGTATCTGTCGTCGTCGGGTGTGAGCGACGACGCCGAACGGCAGACCGACCCGATCAACCAGCTCCACGCCGATATGGAGCGCCTGATCGAGAAATCCGGCCTGGAGTGGACCGTTCTGCGGTCGGACACCCTCGCCTCCAACGCGCTGGGGTGGGCCGAGCAGATCCGCACCACACACGTCGTCCGCGGTCCCGACATCGCCGCCACGGCCGTGATCCACGAACGCGATGTCGCTGCCGTGGCAGTACGTGCACTGACCGACGACGGACACGCAGGCGTGAAACACGTCCTGACCGGCCCGCAGGTACTGAGCAGAGCCGAACAGGTGCACGCGATCGGGGAAGCGATCGGCCGTCCGACGCGCTTCGAAAAGGTCCCCGTACAGGCCGCACGACAGCAGATGCTCGCCGACGGCAGGCCACCCGCTCTGGTCGAGGCCCTGCTGGCCAGCGCCGAAACGCGCCCCGACTCGAACCTGATCACCTCCACGGTGGAGGAGATCACCGGAGTACCGGCGCGCACCTTCCGCTCATGGGCGGAAGAGCACGCCGACCACTTCCGCTGAGCCGACGGTTCGGAGTCCCGGCTGAAGCCGACCTGGGGCCGTGGCGCGTATCTGACGGTGATCGATGGAACGCGGTGCATGCGGCGGTGTCCTGATGTGCGGCCCGGCGGTTCGCCGCCCGATGACCGGTGCCCACGCCGCACGCGCCGGGCGGCGTGGGCACCGGGCCGTAGCGGCGGCCCGGCGCGGACCGGGAGGCAACCGGTCTGGTCTTCACCACCCGCAACGGGCGGCCGGTCGAGCCTCGGAACCTGGCGTGCGTCTTCGAACGCATCTGTGATCAGGCGGGCCTGCGCCGGATCCGGCTGCACGACCTGCGGCACCCACGGCGTCGCTGCTCAAGAAGATGGGCGTTCCGCCGAGTGACGCGAAGGAGATCTTGGGTCATGCAGTCCGCCGGAACGTTCGCCACCCGGAAGGAGGCCGACACCGCCTGGCAACGAGCCGAGGCCAAGATCGCCGAGGGCAGGTCAGGAGACCCCCGGCGCGGCCGGCAGACCTTCGAGACGTACGTCAAGGAGCGGTGGCTGCCGCACCACGTCCTGGAGGCGTCCACCCGCCAGGACTACACCTACGAGATCGACAAGCACCTGCTGGGCTTCTTCGGCCGGATGAAGATGGCCGAGATCCTCCCCGAGCACGTCCGCGAGTGGGTCTCCCACATGCAGGCGTCCGGCGCCTCACCGGCCACGATCCAGAAGTGCAAGCGCGCCATCCTCAGCGCGATCTTCACCACCGCCCTGAACGACCAGGTCATCACCGCGCACCCCTGCCAGGGCGTCAAGATCCCGCCCGTCCCCAAGCGCCCGAAGAAGGTCATCACCGCCGACCAGTTCGACCTCCTCTACAAGGCGCTGCCGAACGACGACGCCCGCCTCCTCGTCGAGACCGACATCGAGAGCGGCCTGCGCTGGGGCGAACTCACCGAACTCCGCGTCCAGGACATCGACTTCAAGACCCGCATCCTGACCGTCAGCCGCACCGTCATCGAGCTGGCCCCCGAGTTCCACCCCACCGGCGGGAGGTTCCTGGTCAAGCCGTACCCCAAGGGCAGGGAGTACCGCCGCTTCAAGCTGAGCACCCAGATCACCCGCAAGCTCCAAGCCCACGTACAGGCCCGCTCCCTGCAGGAGAACGACCTCCTCTTCTCCTACTGGGAGGACGACCGGCCCAAGGAACGAAAGCAGCCGATCTTCCTGGCCCCCGGCACCCACGGCAAGACCGCCCCCAACGAGAAGGGCAGGGTCTACGACCACGGCACCCTCACGGCCTACACGACGGGCAGGTGCCGCTGCGACTACTGCAAGGAGGCCTACCGCCGCTACCGAGCCCGCCGCTCAACCGGCAAGGACAACCCCCGCACCCCCAGAAGACGCGAGACCGACGGCCACATCCCCGCCGACTGGTTCCGCAAGCAGATCTGGAGCAAGGCCCGCACCGCCGCCGGCCTCCCCAACGTGACCCCTCACCACCTGCGCCACGCCCATGCGTCCTGGCTCCTGGCAGGCGGCGCCGACCTCCAGGTCGTCAAGGAACGCCTCGGCCACGCCTCCATCGCCACCACCGAGCAGTACCTCCACACCCTCCCCAACGCCGACGAAACCGCCCTCGAAGCCCTCTCCAAGATCCGAACGGCCCCTCCCGCCGACGACGAAGACCCCACAGAACTGGCCGCCCTCAAACTGGAGAACGACCAACTCCGAGCCACCATCGCCGCCATGGCCATCAAGCTCCACCAAGCCCCAACCCCACCCCTCGATCTCTGAGAGATCCCCGCATCGCCCCACAGCCGAGGTGCCGTCACAACCCCTCGCAGGGCTAATGAGGACGCTGGACGGCGGCACGAGCCTCCGACAGGACCGGGGGTTGCAACCCCTCACAGGGCGGATGAGGACCGGCGGCACGTTCTACGGGTCCGGCTCGGTGCCCGTGTTGCGACCCCTCGCAGGGCGAATGAGGACGTCGACTACCTGCCCGGCACCCACCAGCCCATCATCAGGTTGCGATCCATCGCAGGGCGGATGAGGACCCCAGGGTAAAGCGCCGGGTCCGGGATGGGAACGACGGGGTGCAAGGGTTCGGTTCTGCAGCGAACCTCCGGTCGTGCGTCTGGGCCGGGAGGTTCGCTGAAATCCCCCACGTCGTGATCATGGCGGAAGCCCGGTGGGCCTGGCGTCTCGCCGCGGCCGAGGGCGTCGAGCCTCTGGGCGGCTTGGCGGGCGGTGGCCGGCGGGGTTCGGATGTCCATCCGGGGAGTCCGCGGGAGGGGTCGCCGAGGAGGTTCCGTGCCGGGAGGTCCGGCATGATCGCGCGGGGTCTCGATGACATCCTGATGACAAAAGATCTTGAGGCCGGGTCCGACATGATCGGAACCGGCCTCTGAGCTGGGAAAACCCGGTGGGCCTAGGTGGACTTGAACCACCGGCCTCATCCTTATCAGGGATGCGCTCTAACCGACTGAGCTATAGGCCCGGGTGCCGCCGCTCTGTGGGGCACGCTCAAGGAGATTACCCCATCTGGGGGGACAACCTGAAATCGATTGGCCGGGTCGTCCCCCGCAGAGCGGTGGCGGGGGTGCGCAGGGGCTACTCGGCCTCCTTGAGGGTGACCTCCACGCCGCCCACCAGGTCGGCGGCCAGGTTGTAGATCACGGAGCCCACGGTGGACAGGGCGGTGATGAGGAGGACGTTCAGGGCTCCGACCAGGACGGTGTAGCCGAAGATGCGGCCGAAGCCGAACCAGCCGCCGGCGTCCACGCCCTCGGTGGCCTCGTTCTGGTCACGGGTGAGGTCGTTGACGGTCTCGCTGATGGCGTCGAAGACGCCCAGGCCGGACAGGATGACGTACAGGACGGTCACGGCCACCAGCAGGACGATGAACGCCACCAGCGACATCACGAAGCTGAACTTCATGACCGACCAGGGCTCCAGACGGGACAGCTGGAGCTGGGCGCGGCGCGGGGACTTGGTGCCGCCGCCCAGGCGGGCCACAGCGCGCTTGTCCTTGCCGCCCACCGCCGCGGCCGGGGCCGCCCCCGGAGCACCCGGAGCACCCGGAGCACCCGGAGCACCCGGAGCACCCGGAGCACCCGGAGCGCCGGGAGCGCCCGGGCCGCCCGGCTGGGCGGGCTGGGCCGGCTGGATGGCCGGACGCCCCGGTCCGCCGGACGGCGACCAGGCGGAGTCCTTCCCCGGCGCCGGACCGGGCCGCGAGCCCGGCGCCGGGTCGCTCACCGGGGCGATGCCCTCGGGACGGGTGGCGTCGGGGGCCGCCTCGTCCTTGCCCGGGACGGACACGGGCTTGGCGGCGGACTCGGCCAGGGACGGCTCGGCGGAGCCGCCGGCGGCCTGCGGCGCACCGCCGGGACCGGATGTGGCGTCGGCCTCCGAAGGGCTCGTGCTCTTGTTCGGCTGAGTGCTCACTGGTCCTCCTCACGGCCCCGCGGGCCGTCGCCCGCGGGCCGCTGCGACGCCCGGCCGGTCGCGTCGGTCACCGGACCCCTCTCCGCGGACCCGCCCGGGAACGGGGCGGGGCCGCGGCGATGTGGGCTAAGGGTCACTGGGTTTCCTCTCCCGCCGCGTCGGGGTCGTTCGGTTCGGCCTCGCCCGCGGAGGCGTCCAGGCCCGCCGCGGACTCTCCCATGGACTCTACGTTCCGTGCGATGGCGACGATGCTGTCACCCTCGGCGAGGTTCATCAGCCGGACCCCCATGGTCTGCCGCCCGGACTGCTTGATCTCGGCGGCGGTGGTCCGGATGACGCCCCCGTTGGAGGTCATCGCGAACACGCCGTCCTCCGGACGGACCATGAGGGCTCCCACCAGCCGGCCGCGGGACTCCACGATCTTCGCGGTGAGAACGCCCTTGCCCCCGCGACCCTGCACAGGGTACTGCTCCACCGGGGTGCGCTTGGCGTAGCCGCCCTCGGTGGCCACCAGCACGTCCTCCTCGCCGTCGTGCACCACGTGCATGTCCAGGACGTGGCCGACGTCGAAGCGCATCCCGATCACGCCGCTGGTGGCCCGGCCCATCGGGCGGAGCTGCTCGTCGTCGGCGTGGAAGCGGATGGCCTGCGCGTTCGTCGAGACCATCAGCAGGTCGTCGGTGGGCGAGACCAGCCGGGCGGCGATCACCTCGTCGTCCTCGGCGAGGTTGATGGCGATGATGCCGCCGGTGCGCGGGGAGTCGAAGTCGCGCAGCGCGGTCTTCTTGACCTTGCCCTGCTTGGTGGCCAGCACCAGGTAGGGGGCGACGTCGTAGTCGCGCAGGTCCAGCACCTCGGCGATGTACTCCTCGGGCTGGAACGCCAGCATGTTCGCCACGTGCTGGCCGCGCGAGTCGCGCCCGCCCTCGGGCAGCTCGTAGGCCTTGGCCCGGTAGACCCGCCCCTTGTTGGTGAAGAACAGCAGCCAGTGGTGGGTCGTGGTGACGAAGAAGTGCTCGACGATGTCGTCCTGCTTGAGCTGGGCGCCGCGCACCCCCTTGCCGCCGCGCTTCTGCTCGCGGTAGGCGTCCACCCGGGTGCGCTTGGCGTAGCCGCCGCGGGTGATGGTGACGACGATCTCCTCTTCGGCGATCAGGTCCTCGTAGGAGACGTCGCCGTCGAACGGGACGATCTGGGTGCGCCGGTCGTCGCCGTACTTGTCGACGATCGGCTCCAGCTCCTCGCGGACGATCCGGCGCTGCCGCACCGGGCTGGCCAGGATCTCGTTGTAGTCGGCGATCTCGGCCATCAGCCGGTCGTACTCGTCGGTGATCGCCTGCCGTTCCAGGGCGGCCAGCTTGCGCAGCTGCATGTCCAGGATGGCCTGCGCCTGGACCTCGTCGATCTCCAGCAGCGCCATCAGGCCCTGCTGGGCGTCCTGCGCCGAGGCCGAGCCGCGGATCAGCGCGATGACCTCGTCGATCCGGTCCAGCGCCTTGAGCAGGGCGCGCAGGATGTGGGCGCGCTCCTCGGCCTTGCGCAGCAGGAAGCGGGTGCGCCGGATGATGACGTCGATCTGGTGGTCCACCCAGTGCCGGATGAACTGGTCCAGGCGCAGCGTCCGCGGCACCCCGTCGACCAGCGCCAGCATGTTGGCGCCGAACGTCTCCTGCAGCTGGGTGTGCTTGTAGAGGTTGTTCAGGACGACCTTGGCGATGGCGTCCCGCTTGAGCACGATGACCAGCCGCTGGCCGGTGCGGCCGGAGGTCTCGTCGCGGACGTCGGCGATCCCGTCGAGCTTGCCCTCCTTGACCAGCTCGGCGATCTTCAGCGCCAGGTTGTCCGGGTTGACCTGGTACGGCAGCTCGGTGACCACCAGGCAGGTACGGCCCTGGATCTCCTCGACCTCGACCACCGCGCGCATGGTGATCGAGCCGCGGCCGGTGCGGTAGGCCTCCTCGATGCCCTTGCGGCCGACGATCAGCCCGGAGGTGGGGAAGTCGGGGCCCTTGATCCGCTCGATCAGGGCGTCCAGCAGCTCGGAGTCGGAGGCCTCGAAGTTGTCCAGGTACCAGAAGACGCCCTCGGCGACCTCGCGCAGGTTGTGCGGGGGGATGTTGGTCGCCATGCCGACGGCGATGCCGGCCGAGCCGTTCACCAGCAGGTTGGGGAACCGCGCGGGCAGCACGTCGGGCTCGGAGGAGCGGCCGTCGTAGTTGGGGGAGAAGTCGACGGTCTCCTTGTCGATGTCCCGCAGCATCTCCATGGCCAGCGGGGCGAGGCGGCACTCGGTGTACCGCATCGCCGCGGCCGGGTCGTTGCCGCGGGAGCCGAAGTTGCCGTTGCCGTCGACCAGCGGGTACCGCATCGCCCACGGCTGGGCCAGGCGCACCAGGGTGTCGTAGATGGCGCTGTCGCCGTGGGGGTGGTAGTTCCCCATGACGTCGCCGACGACGCGGGCGCACTTGAAGTAGCCGCGGTCGGGGCGGTAGCCGCCGTCGTACATCGCGTACAGGACGCGGCGGTGCACGGGCTTGAGGCCGTCGCGCACCTCCGGCAGCGCCCGCGCCACGATGACCGACATCGCGTAGTCGAGGTAGCTGCGCTGCATCTCGACCTGGATGTCGACCGGTTCGATGCGCTCGCCCGGTCCACCGCCCTCGGTGGTCACTTCCGTCACTTCGAAGTCCTCTTCTCAGGTGCAGAACGTCATGCGGCCGGCGCCCGCCCGGCGGCGGGCGGACCGGCCGTCAGATGTCGAGGAAGCGCACGTCCTTGGCGTTGCGCTGGATGAACTCGCGCCGGGGCTCGACGTCCTCGCCCATCAGCACGCTGAACAGCTCGTCGGCCTGCGCGGCGTCGTCCACGGTGACCTGCAGCAGCACCCGGCGGGCCGGGTCCATGGTGGTGTCCCACAGCTCCTGGGCGTTCATCTCGCCCAGACCCTTGAAGCGCTGCACGCCGTCGCGGGGCCGGGGGTCGCGCTTGCCGGCGGCGATGCCCGCCTCGATGATCGCGTCGCGTTCGGCGTCGGAGTAGGCGTACTCGGCGTCCTGGCCGCGCTGGTCCCACTTGATCTTGTAGAGCGGGGGCTGCGACAGGTAGACGTGCCCGGCCTCGATCAGCGGCCGCATGAACCGGAACAGCAGGGTCAGCAGCAGCGTGTTGATGTGGTGGCCGTCGATGTCGGCGTCCGACATCAGGATGATCTTGTGGTACCGCAGCCTGGAGATGTCGAACTCGTCGTGCACCCCGGTGCCGAGCGCGGTGATGATCGCCTGGACCTCGTTGTTCTTGAGGATCTTGTCGATCCGCGCCTTCTCGACGTTCAGGATCTTGCCGCGGATCGGCAGGATGGCCTGGAAGTGCGGGTTGCGCCCGCCCTTGGCCGAGCCGCCGGCCGAGTCGCCCTCGACGATGTACAGCTCCGAGCGGGCCGGGTCGGTGGACTGGCAGTCCGACAGCTTGCCGGGCAGCGAGGTCGACTCCAGCAGGCTCTTGCGCCGGGTCAGGTCGCGGGCCTGGCGGGCGGCGATCCGGGCGCGGGCGGCCTGGCTGGCCTTGTTGATGATCTCCTTGGCCTGGCCGGGCTCGCGGTCGAACCAGTCGCGCAGGTGCTCGTGCACGACCTTCTGCACGAACGAGCGGGCCTCGGTGTTGCCCAGCTTGGTCTTGGTCTGGCCCTCGAACTGCGGGTCGGCCAGCTTGATCGAGATGATCGCGGTCAGGCCCTCGCGGACGTCCTCGCCGGTGAGGTTGTCGTCCTTGTCGCGCAGCAGGCCCTTGTCCCGGGCGTACTTGTTGACGATCGTGGTCAGCGCGGAGCGGAACCCCTCCTCGTGGGTGCCGCCCTCGGCGGTGTTGATGGTGTTGGCGAACGTGTGGACCGACTCGGAGTACGAGCCGCTCCACTGCATCGCGATCTCCACCGCCATGCCGTCGGTCTGGTCCTCGAACGCGATGACGTCGGGGTGGACGGCGTCCTTCTTGGCGTTGATGTAGCGGACGAAGTCGGAGATGCCGCCGTCGTAGCGGTAGCTCACCCGGCGGGGCTCGGTGCCGTCCTCGCCGTTCAGGTGGTCGGGACGCTCGTCGACCAGCGTGATCGACAGGCCCCGGTTCAGGAACGCCATCTCCTGCATGCGGCGGGAGAGGGTCTCGAAGTTCCACTCCAGGGTCTCGAAGATCTCGCCGTCCGGCCAGAAGGTGATGATGGTGCCGGTCTCGTCGGTGGGCTCGCCCTTGGCCAGCGGGGCGATCGGGCCGCGCCAGGTGTAGGACTGCCGCCACACGTGGCCCTCGCGGCGCACCTCGGCGTCCAGGCGGGTGGACAGCGCGTTCACCACCGCCGAGCCGACACCGTGCAGGCCGCCGGAGACCGCGTAGGACTTGCCGTCGAACTTGCCGCCGGCGTGCAGCGTGGTCAGCACCAGCTCGATCGCCGGGCGCTTCTCCACCGGGTGCTCGCCCACGGGGATGCCGCGGCCGTTGTCGTAGACCCGGACGCCGCCGTCGGCCAGCAGCGTCACCTCGATGGTGTCGGCGTAGCCCGCCAGCGCCTCGTCGACGGAGTTGTCGACGATCTCGTAGACCAGGTGGTGCAGTCCGCGCTCGCCGGTGGAGCCGATGTACATGCCGGGGCGCTTGCGTACCGCCTCCAGGCCTTCAAGGACGGTGATGGAACTAGCGTCGTACGCCAAAGGAGATCCTCCTGCCGGGGATGCTCGCCGCCGCGCCGCGCGAGTGTGGTGTGCCCGCGTTCGCGGTGTGCCCCGTAACACACGTAAAGGGCGTCCGTTGTGCCTTGCGACTCCCCGGACGACCCGTGACGGCGCAGCATCCTGAACCCGCCCTCATTCTACCGGCTCGACCGTCAAAAATGGCCACTCCGCAGCGCTAGGAACGCGCGTAGCGGTCGAAGGGGCCTCAGGACGAACCCCCCCATGCGCCAGGGGGGTTGCTCTGGCCTACGTGACGCTCGCCGCGAAACTCGCCAGTAGCGCGCCCGAACAGATGTTCAGGCCCCGCCGGAGCCCCGCCGGGGCGGTGAGCTGGACCTTCGGAGCGGCCTCAGCGCACCCGCCAGGCTCCCGGCCGGCGCGGCCCCGAGGCGGGCCCGACGACCTTGACCCGGGTCACCGTCCCGTGTCCGAGTTCCTGGTTGAGCCGCTTCACCAGCTGGCTCGACAGCAGCCGCACCTGGGTGGCCCACGCGGTGGAGTCCGCCGCGATCGTCAGCGTGCCGTCCTCGAAGTGCTCCGGCCTGGTGTGCCGGGCCAGCTCCGGCCCCACGATGCCCGGCCAGTTGCCGAACACCCCGCCGACCGCCGCCCGGGTCTCCCAGCCCCGGTCGGCCAGCAGGTCCCGGATCGCCGCCCCGAACGGCTTGGGGTCGCCGCCCCGGCCCGGCTCGCGCACCGGCCGCGACCTGGCGGCCCTGCGCCTGCCCTGCCCCGGGACGGTGCCGCGCTTGAGGGCGTCCGCCCGGGCCTGCGCCAGGGCCTCCCGGGCCAGCTCGATGCCGGACTTGGGCCGGGGCTCCTCCTGGGCGCCGCCCTGCACAGCCTGTGGATCGTCGCTCATGCCCGCGCTCCCCGTCGGTCATAACACGCCCCCCGCTCGCCTACGGCGCGCCTTGAGGCACCGGCTCTCCTCGTCGCGTGCTCGCTCGTTCCTCGCTCCGCGCGCTCCTCGTCGATCCGGTGCCGCGCGCCTTCGGCTCGCTCAAGACACACGGCTCACCTCGCCGCGGTCCACGCTGAACGAGTCGCCGCTCAGCTCCGCCGGAACGTCCTCGGGCACCGCGGCGGTGATCAGCACCTGCTCGGCCGGCGCCACCAGCTCCGCCAGCCGGCGCCGCCGCCCCGAGTCCAGCTCGGCGAACACGTCGTCCAGGATCAGCACCGGATCGTCCCCGTCCGCCCGCAGCAGCTCGAACGCCGCCAGCCGCAACGCCAGCGCGAACGACCAGGACTCCCCGTGACTGGCGTACCCGCGCGCCGGCAACCCGCCCAGCTGCAGCACCAGCTCGTCCCGATGCGGCCCCACCAGGCTGACCCCCCGCTCCAGCTCCTGCCGCCGCGAGTCCCGCATCGCCTCCTCGAGCGCGGCCACCAGCACGTCCCGCTCGACCCTCTGCGCGCCGCCCCCGTCCACGGCGACCTCGTGAGCCGCCCTGGCGGCACCGTTCGAGGAGGTCTGCACGCCCTCGCGGCCGGGCTCACCGGCGGAAGGTGCGGCACCACGCGCCGGACGGCCGGGGGAGCCCGGCACGTCACCATGACCACGCGCGGCCGACTGCCGGTCCCCGAGTCCGTCTTCCGAGGCCCCACCGTGCGGCTCGGCGGCCGGTCCCGGGCCGGGCGTCCCTCCTGTGGTCGAGGCGGTGGCGCCGTTCGAGGGCGCGTACGGGGTCGTACCGGCACGGCCGTTCTCGGGGGCGGCCAGGACCGGGAGCGGGGGGAGCCGGTCGCTGACGGAGGTGCGGTAGGCGAGGGAGGCTATGCCGCCGCCGGGGGCGAGGGCGGCGTAGGCCCTGGCGACCAGGGGAGTGAGGTCGGAGACCAGGTCGAGGCGGGCGGCCAGGAGCTCGGCGCCGAGGCGGGCCAGGTGGGAGTCCCACACGTCGAGGGTGGCCAGGACCTCCGGGCCGGGGGAACGGCGGTGGGCGGCGGCGGACTTGAGCAGGGCGTTGCGCTGCTTGAGGACCCGGTCGTAGTCGGCGCGGACCCCGGCGTACCGGGGGGCCCGCGCCGTCAGCAGCTCGTCGAGGAACCGGCGGCGCTCCCCCGGGTCGCCCTTCACCAGCGCCAGGTCCTCGGGGGCGAACAGCACGGTGCGGAGCATCCCCAGGATGTCGCGGGGCCTGGGGACGGGGGAGCGGTTCAGCCGGGCGCGGTTGGCCTTACCCGGGTTGATCTCCAGCTCGATCAGCGCCCTGCGGTCGTCGCGGACCACCCCGGCGCGCACGATCGCGCGCGGCGCGCCCTGCCGGATCAGCGGGGCGTCGGTGGCGACCCGGTGGCTGCCGTGGGTGGAGACGTAGCCGATCGCCTCGACCAGGTTGGTCTTGCCCTGCCCGTTCGGGCCCACGAACACGGTGACCCCCGGCCGCAGCGCGATCTCCGCGGTCGCGTACGAGCGGAAGTCCTGGAGCGACAGGTGGGCCACATGCACGGGACACGAGGGTAGGGCAGAGGTACGACCGTCAGCGATTGCGCGGGCGATGTCCACAACCCTGTGGAAACTGTGGAAGATCGCCCGGCATCCGCCGCTCAGACCGAGGGCGCCTCCACGTCCGCGCCGGCCGAGTCGGCGCCCTTGGCGGACTCCACCGCGTGCCCGCCGAACTGGTTGCGCAGCGCCGCCACCACCCGCATCGCCGGGGAGTCGTCCTGCCGGGAGGCGAACCGGGCGTACAGCGCGGCGGTGATCACCGGCAGCGGGACGGCGTGGTCCACCGCGGCCTGCACCGTCCACCGGCCCTCGCCGGAGTCCTGCGCGTACCCGCGGATGCCGGACAGCTCGGGGTCGTCGTCCATCGCCCGGACCATCAGGTCCAGCAGCCAGGACCGGATCACCGTGCCCTCCTTCCACGAGCGGAAGGTCTCCGGCACGTTGGTCACCAGGCCGCTGGCGGCGATCAGCTCGTAGCCCTCGCCGAAGGCCTGCATCATCCCGTACTCGATCCCGTTGTGGACCATCTTCACGAAGTGGCCCGCGCCGACCTTGCCGGCGTGCACGAACCCGTACTCGCCCTCGGGCTTGAGCGTCTCGAAGATCGGCATCAGCCGCTTCACGTGCTCCTCGTCACCGCCGACCATGAGGGCGTAGCCGTTCTCCAGCCCCCACACGCCGCCGCTGACGCCGCAGTCGACGAACCCGATGCCCTTGGCGGCCAGCTCCTCCCCGTGCTTCTGGTCGTCCACGTAGTGCGAGTTGCCGCCGTCCACGACCACGTCGCCGGGCTCCAGCAGTTCCCCCAGCCTGTGGATGGTCTGCCGGGTCGGGTCCCCGGCGGGCACCATCACCCACACCGCCCGCGGCGCGGGCAGCCGCTCGACCAGCTCCTCCAGCCCGGCCACGTCGCTGATCTGCGGGTCCCGGTCGTACCCGACGACGTTGTGACCCCCGCGCCGCAGCCGCTCGGCCATGTTGCCGCCCATGCGCCCGAGCCCGATCATCCCGATGTCCACAGCTCAACCCCTCTCGTCTGCCGGTACGACGCCGGCCGCCCGCTCCTCGACCGACCGGCGAGGCCGGCGGCGGCGCGGGCCGACGACGTGTCGTCCACAGCACGGCCCCGCGCTCCCCGTCCAGGCCACCCGGGCGGGCGGCCCGCTCGGCCATGTTCTCGCCGATCGCTCCCGGATGCGCACGACTCGTGCCCATTCGACCATCGTCGTCCACACCGGTGTGGACGACACCCGGGGTCAGGGCACCGGGCGGGGCGGCCGGTCGGCCGGTGGCGCGGCGCCCGTCCGCGCCACCGGCGCCCTGTGGGTACCCGGCCTGGGGCGAATCATCCGGAAAGGCGCACGGGCATGATCAGGTACCGGTAGTTGGGGTTGGCGCCCTCCTCCGGCGGCTTGCCGGTCAGCACCGCCGGCTTGGTCGGGGTCGTGAACGACAGCCGCGCCACGTCCGAGCCGATCGCCGACAGCCCGTCGAGCAGGAACGCGGGGTTGAAGGCGATGTCGATGTCCTCGCCCTCCAGCGTGGCCTCCAGGGCCTCCACGGCCTGTGCCTCGTCGCCCGTCCCGGCCTCCAGCACCACCTCGCCCTGGCGGAACGACAGCCGCACCGGGGTGTTGCGCTCGGCCACCAGCGACACGCGCTTGACCGCCTCGATGAACGGGGAGGTCTGCACCTCGGCCAGGCCCGCGTACTCGCTCGGCAGCAGCGACCGGTACTTGACGAAGTCGCCGTCCAGCAGCCGCGAGGTGGTGCGGCGCCCGCCGCCGGAGAACCCGATCATCCCCTCCCCGGTGCCGCCCGCGCCGCCGAGCGCGATCGACACCTCCGCGCCGTGGGTGAGGGACTTGGCGGTGTCGGCGAGGGTCTTGGCGGGCACCAGGGCCACGGCGGTGAAGTCGGGGCGTTCCGGCTTCCAGTGCAGCTCCCGCACCGCCAGCCGGTACCGGTCGGTGGAGGCCAGCGTGACGGTCTCGCCCTCGATCTCCACACGTACCCCGGTGAGCATGGGGATGGTGTCGTCCCGGCCGGCCGCGATGGCGACCTGGGAGACCGCGGCGGCGAACTCGTCGCTGCCCACCGAACCCGCGGCCGGCGGCATCTCCGGCAGGGACGGGTAGTCCTCCACCGGCATGGTCAGCAGGGTGAACCGGGCGCTGCCGCAGCGGACCATCACCTTGGCCCCGTCGGTGGTCACCTCCACAGGCTGGGGAGGAAGGCTGCGCGAGATCTCGGCCAGCAGCCGCCCCGAGACCAGCGCGGTGCCCGGCTCCTCCACGTCGATGTCGGTGGTGACCTGAGCGGACACCTCGTAGTCGAACGCCGACAGCTTGAGCCGGTCGGTCGCCTCGATGTGCATGCCCGCCAGCACCGGGACGGGCGGCCGCTGCGGCAGGGACCGGGCGGTCCAGGCCACGGCGTCGGCGAGGGCGTCTCTGTCGATACGGAACTTCAAGGGGACCCGCCTCCTGCAGGTTTCGGGTTCGGATCGTGGGCAAGGCTCCCGGGGCCGCGCGTCAGGCGCTCGATCCCCAGGCCCTGAGTTGAGTCGAGATTCTTCTTGAGTAGAAACAAGGTGCAGTACTCGTCATAGGGGCCGTGGATACTGTGGACGACCACTGTTCGGCCAGGTCAGACCCTACATTTCTGTCCACCGGCCCTGTGGGCTCCCGGTGGACGGCGCGGGCCGGCCTGGGGACGGCCGATCCGTCCCCACACGCTGTCCTCACGTTGTCCCCCGGTTTTCCACGAGTTGTCCGCAGCCCAACGGAACGTCATCCACCACTGTGGACCCTAGGCGCCGTCGGCGGGCCAGGATGACAGTCTCGGCCGAACGCCGTCCCCAGCACATCCCCAGCCCGTCCCCAGGATGTCCCCATCCTCTCCCCAGGGCGACCGAAGCCCGTCCACACGCCCTCCACCGCCCGTCCCCAGCCTGTCCGCAGGCTTTCCACCGCTTCCCGGCGTCGATCCACAGGCTTATCCCCAGCCTGTGCGCCTCCCCCGGGCATACCGCCCAAATCCCCGGCCCGTGATCCACACCACCCCGGACGCCGTCGTCCACACCCGCGTACACCCGTCCACGTCATCCACAACCGGCGAGTCGGCCGAGGCCCCACCCACCCACCGGCACCCGGCGGGTCACCGTAAACCGCCCATCGGACAACCCGAAGCCCACATCCATCCCAAGAACGACCGCACCGTCCCCACTGATGAGGCCGGCCGCCGGACTCCGGCGGTTTCCGGGCGCCCTGACGAACGCATCCGCCCGGCTGGGCGTCCGTGTGGAGAGCGCGTTCGCCGGATGAGCGGCACGACGCGCGTTCGCCCCAGCGGTGCCGGTCCGCCCGGCAGACGGGTGGAGACAGGGATGTGCCGCGCAGCGGCGGATGGTGAGGGGGACGCCGGGCGGGCGGGTCAGCGGTGCGCCGGGGTCTTCGGGTGGGGACGGTCGTGCCCGGCGACCGGGGAGGCCGGTCGCCGGGCGGAGTGCGGGATCAGCGCTTGCGGGCCTGGTGCTTGATGCGGCCGGTGAGCTCGGTGACCTGGTTGTAGATGGCGCGGCGTTCGGCCATCAGGGAACGGATCTTGCGTTCGGCGTGCATGACCGTGGTGTGGTCGCGGCCGCCGAACTGGGCGCCGATCTTGGGCAGCGACAGGTCGGTGAGCTCGCGGCACAGGTACATGGCGATCTGCCGGGCGGTCACCAGCATCCGGGAGCGGGACGGGCCGCACAGGTCCTCGATGGTGGTGCCGAAGTACTCCACCGTCTGGGCCATGATCATCGCGGCGGTGATCTCCGGGCCGGTGTCGTTGGGGATCAGGTCCTTCAGCACGATCTCGGCCAGCCGCATGTCCACCGACTGCCGGTTGAGGCTGGCGAACGCGGTCACCCGGATCAGCGCGCCCTCCAGCTCGCGGATGTTGGTGGCGATCTGGGAGGCGATGAACTCCAGCACGTCCGGCGGCACCGCCAGGCCCTCCTGGCGGGCCTTCTTCTGCAGGATCGCGATCCGGGTCTCCAGCTCGGGCGGCTGCACGTCGGTGGTCAGGCCCCACTCGAACCGGTTGCGCAGCCGATCCTCCAGCGTCACCAGATCTTTGGGCGGGCGATCACTGGAGATCACGATCTGCTTGCTGGCGTTGTGCAGGGTGTTGAACGTGTGGAAGAACTCCTCCTGGGTCTGCTCCTTGCCCTCGAGGAACTGGATGTCGTCGACCAGGAGGATGTCCACGTCCCGGTAGCGCCGCCGGAACCCGTCGGCCTTGCCGTCGCGGATGGCGTTGATGAAGTCGTTGGTGAACTCCTCCGAGCTCACGTACCGCACCCGCGCGCCGTTGAACAGGCTCTGCGCGTAGTGGCCGATCGCGTGCAGCAGGTGCGTCTTGCCCAGCCCGGAGTCCCCGTAGATGAACAGCGGGTTGTAGGCCTTGGCCGGCTGCTCGGCCACCGCGACGGCGGCGGCGTGGGCGAACCGGTTGGACGAGCCGATGACGAACGTCTCGAACGTGTACTTGGGGTTCAGCCGGGCGTGCTCCGACCCCCCAGCCTTGGGCTGCTCGCCCGCCGGGCGGCGCGCCTGCCACGGCTGCTCGGGCTCGCCGCCGTCCATCGGACGCTCGCCGCGGCCCTCGCCGTGCTGCGGACCCGGGTCACGGCCGTCTCCCGGTCCTGAGCCGTACGAGCCGGGCGGCGGTGGAACGGGCGCATACCCCTCGTCGTACTGCTGCGGGCCCTGGCCGGGCAGCGGCAGCGGCACTTGGCCGGGGTCGTCGGCGTGGTGCCGCCCGCCCGCGGGCATCCGGTGCTCGGCGTCGTCGTAGTGCCGCCCGTGGTCCCGGATGGAGTGCAGCGACTCGGAACCGGGCCGCTGCGGATCGTCGTAGCGATCCTCATACAGCGGCGCGTTCAACGTCCGGTCGTTCGGGTGGGAGGCCCGGCCCCACGGCGGCACGTCGTCCCGGCCGCGGTCGTCGTCGTGGTGAACGGGCGGCGCCGCATGCCGTCCCTGGGACGGGTAGGCGGCGTGCCGTCCTCCGGGGTGCGGCGCCTCGTACCCGTGAGACTGCTCACGGGTCCACGGGTAGCCCTGCCCGCCCTGCGGATATCCGTCCTCGGGATATCCACCGGCACGGCCCGGGCTGTGGATAACTCCCGGCCGGGACTGCCCGCCGTAGGTTTCCGGCGGCTCCGGCCGGCGCTCGGCGGGCGGCTGCTCGGCCGGCGGCTGGGGCGGCTCGGGCTGGACGGTGACCGCCACGAAGATCTCCCGGCCGAGCTCCTTGGACAGCGCCTGGGTGATCAGCCCGCGCAGCCGGGTCTCCAGCGCGTCCTTGGCGAACTCGTTCGGGGCGGCCAGCAGCGCGGTGCCCTCCACCAGCGCGAGCGGGCGCACCAGCGGCAGCCAGGCCCGGTAACTGGGCGGCAGCTCCCCGTCGGAGAGGGCGGCCAGCGTACGGGCCCACACCGACGCGAGGTCACGACCGTCCATACGCCACATCCCTCCCCATTTCGCCGTGGACCAGAGTCCCAAATCGGGGCTCCTACCGCAGGGGACTTACTCTCTCACGCGTCATCCACAGAGTTGTCCACACCTTGTGCAAGACCGCACTCGGGCCTGTGTAAAACTCCGCCGTTGACTGGATTCCGGAGGGAAGATTCCTGGGGACACCGATCCGCGGGGCGGGCCGCATGGCGGGCCGGATCCGGGTCTCGTCCGGCGACGGTAGTGGGTGCCGGCGGGTGGCCGCAACATCGGACGCACGATCCGCACGAGCGCCGCATGGGCGTCGCGCACGCCGTCGTCCCCGCAGTGTAGACGCCCCGCGCCGGGCGTGCGCCGGTTTGACCGCGGGGGCGGGCGGCGCGTAACGTTCTACGGTCGAGTCGCATCGACGGCGATCACGCGTGCCCGCCTCCCGTCACCAGGGCGCATGGCCTCATGGGCAAGTACAGTCGATGAGGGCGAGCATCCAGGGCGAGCCAGGCGGGCCCCCGCTGCGGGGGACCGGACGCGTCCGCCGGGTGCGACCGCACAACCCGAACCACCTCAGGCGCCATGGCCTGCAGGGATCACACGACCGCAGCACCGCACTGGAGTCTCGAGTGAGCAAGCGTACGTACCAGCCGAACAACCGCCGCCGCCACAAGAAGCACGGGTTCCGGCTGCGCATGCGCACCCGGGCGGGCCGTGCGATCCTCGCCGCGCGGCGGCGCAAGGGCCGCGCCCGCGTTTCGGTCTGACCCAAGCCGCCCCATGCTGCCCTCCGGTCACCGGATGCGGCGGCGGGACGAGTTCACGTTGACCGTCCGGCGCGGCGTCCGCGCCGGACGGCCTCATGTCGTCGTTCACCTGCTGCGCCGGGATGACACAGCTCACGGCCACTCCGACCCGCGCCCCGCGGCGAACGTCCGGGCGGCGGCCGCGGCTGCGCACCGGCCGGACGGCGACCTCCCCCGGGCCGGCTTCATCGTCGGCCGCAACGTCGGCAACGCCGTCGTCCGCAACAAGGTCCGCCGCCGGCTCCGGCACCTGGTCGCCCGGCATCTGGACCGGTTGCCTCCGGGTAGCCTGCTTGTGGTACGCGCCAACCCGGCCGCGGCGTCGGCGCGTTACGACGAACTGGCCACGGATCTCGAGTCGGCGCTGGACCGGCTGCTGCGGCGACGGGCCTAGGGGGTCGCTGGCGGACATGACGATCGACACGCGGGTGTCTCCGGCCGCCTGCCTCCTCATCCTCCTCGTTCGCGGCTACCGGCGGTTCCTCAGCCCCCTGCTCGGGAACCAGTGCCGCTTCCAGCCCACCTGCAGCGCGTACTCCCTGGAGGCCCTGCACACGCACGGGGCCCTGCGGGGGAGCTGGCTGACGGTGCGCCGGATCGGCCGCTGCCACCCGTTCCACCGGGGCGGGTACGACCCGGTGCCGCCGGCGAAGCACAACGAGACGTCAGGCCGCACGCCGAGCGGCCCCCCGATCGGAGAGCCCAAGGAGCTGCCCGGTGCTTGATTGGCTGTACGAACTCGTCGCCCAGCTCATCATCTGGATCCACAGCGGACTGAGCACTGTCGTCGACCCCGACAGCGGCTGGGCGTGGGGCGGCTCCATCATCCTGCTGACGGTGTGCCTGCGGCTGCTGATGGTGCCGCTGTTCGTCAAGCAGATCCACGCCTCCCGCAAGATGCAGGAGCTCAACCCCCAGGTCCAGGCGCTGCGCAAGAAGTACAAGAACGACCGGCAGCGCCTCAACCAGGAGGTCATGAAGCTCTACCAGGAGCACGGCGCCAACCCGCTGTCGGGCTGTCTGCCGCTGCTGGTGCAGATGCCGGTGTTCATCGGGCTCTTCCAGGTCCTCAACGGCATCTCCAACGCCAAGGAGGGCGAGTCCAAGTTCGGGATGTCGGCGGAGCTGATCCGCAGCGCCCAGCACGCCGACATCCTCGGTGCGGCCATCCCGGACACGTTCCTGAAGGCCGTGGGCGCCGACCCGATCGGCTGGAGCGCGGTCGTGGTCACCGGGATCGCCGTGGCGATCAGCTCCACCACCACGTTCTTCACCATGCGCGCCAGCATGAAGCGGCAGCCGGTGATGGACTCCGACAACCCGATGTTCGCCGCCCAGAAGATCATGGTGGTGCTGGCCCCGGTGTTCGGCCTGTTCGGCCTGGGCTTCCCGCTGGGCGTGCTGATGTACTGGGTGACCTCCAACACCTGGACGCTGGCCCAGCAGCACTACATCTACTCCAAGTACCCGCCGATCAACGCGACGGCGAACGGCGACGGCAAGGGCGCCGCCCCGGCCAGGGGCGCCGGAAAGGGCTCCGGTGCCGCGGCCGCCCCGGCCAAGGGGAAGATCAGGAAGGACGCCGCCGCGCAGCCCGAGCCGGAGCGCCCGAAGGTCGTCCGGCAGCAGCCGTCCCGCAAGCCGCGCAGCAAGCGCAGCGGATCCTCCAAGCGCTAGATTCGACGACAGGGGACGCCGTGTTCCCTGCCCGCCGTGTTCCGCAGCGCCGCCCGCCTCGTCGGCGGGTAGCCGAGCAACCCGTCGACAAGGAGAACCCGTGAGCCAGACCGACGCCACCGAGGTCGACGTCCAGGCGCTCGAGCAGGAGGGCGAGATCGCCGCCGACTACATCGAGGGCCTGCTCGACATCGGGGACTTCGACGGCGACATCGACATGGACGTCGAGGGCGAGCGCGCCCTCGTCGCGGTCGTCGGCGCCTCCCTGGACGAACTCGTCGGCAAGCGCGGCGAGGTTCTGGAGGCCCTGCAGGAGCTCACCCGCCTGGCCGTGCACCGCAAGACCGGCAACCGCTCCCGGCTGATGCTCGACATCGGCGGCTACCGCGAACGCCGCCGCGCCGAGCTCACCAAGATCGGCGAGGACGTGGCGGCCGAGGTCAGGCGGACCGGCGAGCCCAAGCCGCTGGCCCCCATGACCCCCTTCGAACGCAAGATCGTCCACGACGCCGTGGCCGCCGCCGGCCTCCGCAGCGAATCCGAGGGCGAGGAGCCCGAGCGCTACGTCGTCGTCTATCCCTCCTGACGACCGCCGCCTCTCACCTCCCGAACGCCGGGCACCCCCACGGGCGCCCGGCGTTCGGCATTTCCCCACAACTCCCCCACCGGCCCGCCCGTCCACCGGCCGACTCCTGACGTACGGCCAGGCCCGTCTCCGTAGGCCGACCTCGCCTGGCCGTATCCGACAATTCGCGACAGCCGCGCCGGAGAGCTGCAGTCACCGAACCCGGTGGCCATGTGCAGCGATGGGCTCGTTCACGACCAGTCGGTCGATCCGGCGGTGAACGATCCGTGCGCCGTCACGGCCACCGGAGCGTCGAAGGGAAGAAGCCGGTGGGGTGGCCTTGCACGGGGAGGGGCCGGCGCGATGGAAGCCGGCGCGCGCCACGCGGACATCGTGTGACCCCTTTGACGGCGCGGCCTAGGGTCTGTCGTCAGAGTGCCCCTGGTGGTGCGGCCGGTTGGGCGAAGACCGGCCGTTCGGTGCGTCCGGCATCGGTTCAACGAGGCGATCGGCATGTACGGGTTGGCGTGTGCCACGCGGACGTCGTACGGCCACTGTGACGACATGCCCTAGGCCGTGTCCGGTGGATCTCGATGTTGGCGTCGGGTGGGCCATCCGCTGGGAGTCCAGGGGCGGCTTTCGGACGGCCTCAGCCCGCTGCAGCCGCCCGTGAAGTGCCCGCCTGATCCGCCGGACACGTCCTAGATCGTTGATGGGGGTTGTTGGGGCTGAGGTTCAGTGGTCGTAGGCGGTCAGTGATCGCTTGACCGGTGCGTCGATCAGCCAGTTGTGCCAGATTGCGGCGTTGAGCGCGCAGATGCGCTGGCACAGACGTGTCCATAGCCCTTCGGTGGTGCGGGCCTGGTGGCGTTCCAGTCCGAGCTGGTTCTTCAACGTCCAGATCACCGCCTCGATCCGCTGGCGCAGCCAGGCCGGGAACATCGCCGTCTGAGAACGGGGCTCGTCGGCGCGGACGGGGCGGATCAGCACATGGCCCAGATCGGCGGCGGCCTTCTCCACCCCGGCCCCGGCAAAGCCCTTGTCGCACACGATCGGGCACGGCCCGGGCGCGGGCGGGGCAACCTGCAGCAGATGCACCGCCTGCACCCGCTCGTCCAGCTCCTTGGGGTGGGCCAGGCTGAAGGCGCACACCGCGCCCTCGGCGGTGGTGATCAGCATCAGCTTGGCGCCCCAGTAGAAGGCGTGGTGCGAGGTGTCCATGCCATAGCCGGCGATCTCGCCCAGCCCCGAGCGGTGCACGGTGGTGCGCGAGGCGCCGCAGCGCACCGGGGTGCCGTCCATCAACCGCAGCCGCTCATGCCAGGACGGAACCCGGCGCACCAGCCACATCGACGCGGCCAGCAGGGCCGGGGCCGCATCACGCAGGTGCCGGTTGTACTCGGACTGGCCCGGCAGCCGCGGGAACAGGTGCCCGATCCTGCCCGGCGCCGTCCGCAGCCACCGGCGCTCGGAATCGCACCCCAGCAGCACCTGCGCCACGGCGACGCAGACCAGCTCGGCATCGGTCAGCAGCCGCTCGGGACCGCGTCTGCGCCGGCGGGCGGCCGATGGCAGGACATGGTCGTCCAGATGGACGTAGAGTGCGGTCAGAAGGGCGTCCAGGTTTGTCTTCACACACTGATCATGGGCGCCCTTCGCCGTGTCCACCACCGGTTCAGCAAACCCCATCAACGATCTAGGGGAGCAGTGGCCGGGGAGCCCCGGTTTCACACGGGTGCGGGCGGTGTGGGACGTGATCCTCCACCCGGAGGGGAGGTGCTGCTCTTCGTTCTGGCCGGTTCGCGGTGGCGGCGGTTCAGGGGCGGCGCCGGGAGGGGGATGCGTGGCTGCGGTTGTGCCCGCGGAGTGCTTCGGAGGTTCCTCGATGGGGAGCGGTGGACAGGTGTTCCCTGGCCGTCCGGCGTGCGGGCGGGCGGATGACGTTCCACGTGAAACATCGGGTGCCGACCGGCCGGCGGACGGTGGGAAACACCTGTACCGAGAGGGCTGTGCCGTGTAGATGGTCGGGGAATCCATGGCCGTCCGGGCGGACCCGGCGGAGCCGGGAGGTCACCGGCACGCCGGCGGGTCAGAGGGGTTCGCGGCGGATGCGGCTGTGGCCCTCCTCGATATGGCGGCCGGGCTGCGGCGGGTCGGCGGGTCGCCGGGTGCTCTCGGTGCTCTGGCGCACGGTGTGCGGAGCCGGTTCCGAGGACGGGGAGACGGGGCGTTCCACGATGGTGCGCTCGACCACGGGGGCCTCCGCGGTGGCCGGTTCGTGGACCGGGCGGGTGTGGGCGCTCTCCTCGGGGTGCACCACGTACAGGGGCTCCTCGTCGGCGATCTCGGCGACGGCGGCGCTGCGGCGCGGCCTGGTGTAGGCGAAGGTGAAGATCATGCTGGCGACGCCGACCAGGATGAGGATCCAGCCGACCATCTGGATGTTGACGCCGCTGAGGTCGATCTTCAGGGCGAACGCGAGGATCGCCCCGATGGCTATGAACGAGAGGCTTGCTCCGAATCCCATGCGCCGTTCCTTCCGGGGGGTTGGGACGGAGGGGATCTCCCCGTCCCGGTAGGGCGTTCTCGCCTGTGGTGCTACCCGGTGGACGGCGAATATGCGTGACCGCAGGATCGGTTGTCCACAGCGGTCGGCCTGTGTGCACGCCCGGTGCTGTTTATGGAACGATTCGTACGGTGGGGAATCCAAGCTCGGCACCGGATGCGGCGCGGGAGGTCTTCGGCGACACGCTGCCGCTGGCCGAACGTTATGCGGAGTTTCTCGCCGATGCGGGAGTCGTGCGCGGTCTGATCGGCCCCCGGGAGGCCGACCGGCTGTGGGAGCGGCACCTGATCAACTGCGCGGTGGTGTCCGAGGCGGTGCCGGAGCGGGCGACCGTGCTCGACATCGGTTCCGGCGCCGGGCTGCCCGGGCTGGTGCTCGCCATCGTCCGGCCCGACCTGTCCGTCACGCTGCTGGAGCCGCTGCTGCGCCGGACCACGTTCCTGACCGAGGCCGTCGCGATGCTGAACCTGGCGAACGTCGAGGTGCGCCGCGCCCGGGCCGAGGAGGTGGTGGGGGACTACCAGGCCGACATCGTCACCGCCCGTGCGGTCGCTCCGCTGGACCGGCTGGCCGGCTGGGCGCTCCCGCTGCTGCGCCCCGGCGGGGAGCTGCTCGCATTGAAGGGCGAACGCGCCGGTCAGGAGCTTGCCGAGGCCCGCCCGGTGCTCAAGCGCTTCGGCGTTCGCACGGCCGAACTGCTCCGGCTGGGGCAGGGTAAGGTCGAGCCGCCGACGACGATTGTTCGCGTGGTCGCCGAACGGACGCCTCCGCGCCGCGCGAAAGGGTCGAGGAAGAGGTCTTCATGACGACGGCACCAGGACTGGGCTGGCCCGACCAGGCCGGTGACCCCGCCCAGCACGACCCCGAGGGCCTGGGTTGGCCGGCGCAGCAGGATCACCCGAAGGCCCGTCCCGCCGTCCCTCCCGCCGTCTTCTCCGCAGCCGCCCCGTCCGGCACCACGACCACGTCGCCTCCCGGCACTCCCCTGGCCGCAGCCGTCTTCACCCCTCCGTCGTCCGGAACCTCCCCAAGCTCCCCCATCGCGCCGCCCACCCCCTACCCCGCAGCCGCCCGACCGGACGCCCCGGCCGACGCCCGCCCTCCCCTGGCAACGCCTTCCACCACGTCATCGCCGCGGGAACCGGCCGCCCCAAGCCCCACCCCCTCGTCTCCTGCAGAGCACCGGCCTGACCACGTTCGCTCCTCCGCACCACTCCCACGAGCCACGTCGTCGCCGACACCAGCCGATACGAGGTCTTCCACCCCCTCGCCCACGCAGGCCGACACAACGGACCTCGCCGCCCCGTCTTCCACGAACGAACGACCGTACGCATCGTCCCTCCCCTCGCCCGTCCAACCGGATGACCCTCGTTCGCAGGGAGTGACCGACACGGCCCCTGCCCCCTCGCCCTCGGCGGCCGGTCAATCGAATGTGGCGTCCATCCCTTCGCCTGCCCGGCCAGGGGATCCTCGTTCTCAGGAACCGATCGACACAGACTCCGCCGTCTCGTCTTCGGCGTCCGGTCGATCGGATGCGCCCTCTACCCCCTTGCCTGCACGGCCGGGTGGTGCTGGTTCTCAGGGACCGATCGACACAGTCCCTGTCGCCTTGCCTTCGGGGGCCGGTCGATCGGATGCGTCGTCCACTCCTTCGGCCCCCTGGCCGGGAGATCCTGCTCCTCAGGGGCGGACCGACACAGATTCCGCCGTCTTGTCTTCGGGGGCCGGTCGATCGGATGTGTCGTCCATCGCCCCGCCCGCCTGGTCGGATGATGCGCGTTCGGCCCGAACGACGTCCTCCCTGGAAGCGGCTGACCAGGATGCAGCCGCTTCCCGTCGCACACAGGTCGGCCCACCGGATCGGCCTGCCGCCCCGTTCTCCGTGGGGGACCGGTCGGACGAGCCGATCGTCCTTTCACCAGCTCGGCCGGATGATGTTCGTTCGGCTCGAACGACCCCAGTGGCGTCGTGGGCGGACACAGGCTCGACTGCCTCTGATCCCGGGCAGGGCGGTGGACAGGAGCGGCCCTCCGTCCAGCCTCCTGAGGCGGGCCGGCCGGATGCGGTGCGTGTCCCTTCACCTTTGTCGCCGGGATCATCCGGCACGAGCGCGGCCGTTTATCACGCCATGGGGGAACGGGCGACAGCGACCGATCCGGCACACCGCCAGCCGACTCCCGCGCAGGGCCCCGCGCGTGTGCAGGGCCTCCAGGGAGTAGGCGCTGCAGGTGGGCTGGTTCCCGAGCAGGGGGCTGAGGCACCTCCGCAGGTCGGCGCGGCGGTTCCGTCCTCTGGGCTGCCCGATGGAGGGGGCCGACAGGACGCCCCGCAGAGCGCTTCGCCTGGTAACGGCGGGTTCTCCCGAACGATGCCGCCCGCCAAGCCGTCGTTCACGGGATCGATTGCCTCACATGGTGGCGGCGTGATCCCGCTGGCCGCCCCGGTGATGCCGGAGGCGAACTCCTCAGGAGGAACGCCTGCCGTTCGAGGTGATGTCGGCCCGCACGGGATGATGGCCCCACCGGTCCTCGGTAGCACCGGGAGCACGGGTGACCCGTCCGGCACGTCGACCGGCGGGATGAGCGGCTCCCCGGCGTCACCGCCGGCGCCTGGTTCGGAATCGAACGGCGGAAGCCTCTCCGGGCGACCCTCCGATCGCGGGGAGTCGCCTGTCGTACCCGGTGGCGTCGGTGCCTTCGGTTCATCGGGATCGGGACCGGCGGAGCGGAAAGGCTCGCCGGTCACCCGTTCTCGGACGGCACCGGGCGCGGCGGCGGGTGGTGCCGGAGGCGAGGGAGGCATCTCCCCACAGAGGCCGGTTTCGTCGCCACCGCCCGTCGTGTCCGGTGGGGTGGGGGCGGCGGTTCCCTTCGCCGGTGCGGGGGGTGGGCGGCCGGTGGACGGCGCGGTCGGGCGGATGCCGGTGGGCGGGTCCGGTACGGTTCCCACCGGAACGAGTGGTACGTCGGATGGTGGGTCGGGCCCTATGACGGATGGTTCATCGACGAATGCGGTGCCTGGCGGGTCTGCTGACGCGCCGGAGGGGACGACGAAGCCGGTCCGGCCGGAGTCCCAGGCCGGGCCGGGGAGTGAGAGCACGTCCGGTACGGCGAAGCGGAACGGGCCGCCGTCCGGGCATGCGGCGTGGGGCGCCACCTCGGGAACGGCGGCGACCGGTTATGTGCCGACCAGCGGAGGGGGCGCCGGGGGTCCCCGGCCTGCGGCCGGTCGGGCATCCATCCAGGGGGAGTCGGAGTTGGTGCGCGAAGCGCTGCAGAAAGCCACTGTTTCACGGGAAACATCGCCGCCCGCCCCGGCGAACGAGGCCGCCCGGAGGGCCGGGACGGCGGGAGCCGCCCTGCAGTCCATGTCCGGAAAGAAGGAGTGGCCCAAGCCTCCGGCCTGCCGGGTGATCACCATCGCCAACCAGAAGGGCGGCGTCGGCAAGACCACCACCTCGGTCAATCTGGCGGCCTCGCTGGCCATGCACGGACTGAAGGTGCTGGTGGTCGACCTCGACCCCCAGGGCAACGCGTCCACCGCGCTGGGGGTCGACCACCACGCCGACATCCCGTCCATCTACGAGGTGTTGATCGAGGATCGGCCGCTGGCCGAGATCGTCGTGCCGGCTCCGGAGCTTCCCAACCTCTACTGCGCGCCCGCGACCCTCAACCTGGCGGGGGCGGAGATCGAACTGGTCTCCAAGGTGGCTCGGGAGTCCCGGCTGCGCCGGGCGCTGGACCGCTATGACAAGGAGCAGTTCGACTATGTGCTGATCGACTGCCCGCCCTCGCTGGGGCTGCTGACGGTGAACGCGCTCGTCGGTGCGGAGGAACTACTGATCCCGATCCAGTGCGAGTACTACGCGCTGGAGGGGCTCGGGCAGCTGCTCCGTACCGTCGATCTGGTGAAGTCGCACCTCAACCCGCAGCTCGAGGTCTCCACCATCCTGCTGACCATGTACGATGCCCGAACCCGGCTGGCCGCTCAGGTCGCCGACGAGGTCCGCGGGCACTTCGGCGACATCGTGCTCAGGACGGTGATCCCCCGTAGCGTGCGGGTGTCGGAGGCGCCGAGCTACGGGCAGTCGGTGATGACCTACGATCCGGGTTCCAGTGGCGCGCTCGCCTACAGCGAGGCCGCGTCCGAGATGGCCCACCGTGGCGCGGGAGGGGCCTGATGACGACCAACGACAGCGTTGCGCCAGGTGAGGTGACGAGGTGACACAGCAGCGGCGCGGTCTGGGCAGGGGGCTGGGCGCCCTCATCCCCACGGGGCCCGCCCCGGGGGCCGGTGGCATGAACGGCCGGGACGGCGCGGCGGCCCCGGAGCTGGAGCCGGTGGCCGGAGCGCACTTCGCCGAACTGCCGCTGGACTCGATCACTCCGAACCCTCGGCAGCCGCGCCAGCACTTCGACGAGGAGGCTCTGCAGGAGCTGGCCGAGTCCATCAGGATCGTCGGCCTGCTCCAGCCGGTGGTGGTGCGCCGGACCACTCCCGACCGGTACGAACTGATCATGGGAGAACGCCGCTGGCGCGCCTCCCAGGAGGCCGGGATGGAGACCATCCCGGCGATCATCCGGGACACCTCCGACGACGATCTGCTCCGTGACGCCCTCATGGAGAACCTCCACCGCCAGCAGCTCAACCCGCTGGAGGAGGCGGCCGCGTACCAGCAGCTGCTGGAGGACTTCGGCGCCACCCACGAGCAGCTGGCCGCCCGGATCGGCCGGTCCCGTCCGCACATCACCAACACCCTGCGCCTGCTGAACCTGCCGCCCGCGGTCCAGCGCCGCGTCGCCGCCGGAGTCCTCACCGCCGGCCATGCCCGCGCCCTGCTCTCCCTGGACAGCGCCGAAGCCCAGGAGGCCCTCGCCCAGCGCATCGTCGCCGAGGGTCTCTCGGTCCGCGCCGTCGAGGAGATCATCCAGATGCGGGACATCGAGGACCCGCCCAAGGCACCGCGCAAGGGCCGCAAGAAGCCCGTCGCCCCCGCCCTCCGGGAACTGGCCGAACGCCTCTCCGACCGCTACGAGACCAAGGTCCGCGTCGACCTCGGCCGCACCAAGGGCAAGATCGTCGTGGAGTTCGCCACCCTCGAGGACCTCGACCGCATCATCAAGGCCATGGCACCCGACGAACCCGGCCTCCAGGAACCCGACCTCTGACCCACCCCTTCCCCACGCCCCGGAGCCCTTGCCTCCGGGGCGTTTCCATTCGTCCGGGCACCCTCCAGCCGCTTCTCCCCATCTCCCGAATCCCCCGCCTGCACCCGCCAGCCCGACACGTTGGTCAACACGGTGAACGCGCCGCTGTATGAGGACCGGTACGACGATCCGCAGCGGCCGGGTTCCGAGCCACTGCACTCCATCCGGGACTACGGGTGGCACATGGCAGAGTTCGTGTCGGTCGGCCCCTGGGAACCGGGATCTCCCGGCCAGGGGGCCGAAGGAGTGGACGACGCATCCGATCGACCAGCCCCCGAAGGCAAGGCGACAGGGACTGTGTCGATCGGTCCCTGAGAACCAGCATCATCTGGGCCGTGCAGGCAAGGAGGTGCAGAGGGCGCATCCGATCGACCGGCCGCCGAAGACGAATACGGCGCGACGCTGAGCACCGGATGCCCGCGGGCGGCCGGCACCACGCCGACGACCCCGGCCAGGTGCCACTGCCACTGCCCGGTCAGGCCCACAGCAGTACGGCGAGGGGTATGCGCCCGTTCCACCGCCACCCGGCTCGTACGGCTCAGGACCGGGGGACGACGGTGGCCGTGCCGGTGGGATACGGCCACCGAGTCTCCGGTGGAGTCGAAGTTGCCTTGCAGCAGTCCGGGAAGCTGCGCACAGGCTGCTGAATGCGATCACCGCTCGGAGTCCGAGCCGTACTGCGGTATCCGACGGATCAGGGCCGGAGGCGGATCCGAGCTCTGTGACCGCCTGAGAGATCAGGGGTCACCGGAGAGGTCAGAGCGCCATCGGGGCGTCAGAGAGATGTTTCACGAGAAACATCAGGGGTGCTGATCGCGCGTCCGGTGTCTTGGTGCTGACTGTGGTGGGTGAGGGGACGCCGGGCAAGAGGGGCCAGTGGAGGCGGCGGGGATGTTTCACGGGAAACAACGGGTGCGGATCAGGTCTGCGAGGGTGGGGCCCAGGTCCAGGGCGGCGGCGTGGAGAGCACGGGGGAAGAGGCTGGTCTCGGTCATCCCGGGGGCCACGTTCACTTCGAGGAAGTGGACCTGACCGGTGGGGTCGACGATCAGGTCGGTGCGGGAGAGGTCGCGGAGACCGAGAGCGCGGTGGGCGGTGAGGGCCGCCTCGGCGGCCTGGCGGGCGGACTCCTCGGGGATGCGGGCTGGAGTGACGAACTCGGTGTCGCCGGCGTCATAGCGAGCGGTGTAGTCGTAGAGGCCCCCGGCGGGGACGATCTCCACGGGAGGGAGGGCGACGGGCGTGCCATTGCGCTCTATGACGCTGACGGCGATCTCGATGCCCGGGACGTAGCGCTCGATCAGGGCGGTGTCGCCGTAGGCGAAGCAGCCGACCATGGCGGTGGGGAGTTCGGAGGGCTCATGGACGGCGGAGATGCCCAGGGCGGAGCCGCCACGGGCCGGTTTGACGAAGAGAGGGAGACCCAGCCGGCGCACCACGCTGTCCAGCAGGGCGGCGGCGCCGAGGTCATGGAAGACCTCCTTGGGCAGGGTCACCGAGTCGGGGGTGGCCAGCCCGGCGGCGCGGACGATCGACTTGGCGGTGGGCTTGTCCCAGGCGATGCGGCAGGCATGCGGCTCGGCGCCGACATACGGGATACCGAGCAGATCGAGAACATCGCGGATGGCGCCGTCCTCGCCCATCGCCCCATGCAGCACGGGGAACACGGCGTCCGGGGGAGAGGCCTGCAGGGCGGGCAGCAGAGCCGCATCCACATCGCGGATCTCCACATCGAGATCCAGGGCGCGCAACGCGTCGGCGACCCGACGACCCGAGCGCAGCGACACCTCACGCTCGTACGACAGCCCACCGGCGAGAACGATCACATGACCGAGTTCGGGCTCACCGTTCCCCGCCGCAGCGAACCGCCGCTGTTGGATGCCCATGCCCTTCGCTCGCCTTCCACAGAAACCACTGAATCCCGCCCCAGCCGAGCCCGCCCGCACCGACCGCCGTGGACACCACACTCACCTGGCCCTCGATGGTACGAGGGATCATCTCCACCGCTCCCGCCAGTCCCCGCCGAAACCACGGCTTCCCTCCCCGGCACATCCCCGCGGCGCTGCGGACCGCCCCGCACACCCCGCTGCCGCTGTTCGCCGGTCCGGCCGCGGGCCAGGATCTACGAGGTGATGGCGCTGGAGGGGGTGCACGGCTCCCCCGAGGACGTCATCGTCACGGTCGGCTCCCAGCAGGCCCTCGACCTGCTCACCCGGATCTTCGTCGACCTCGGTGACGTGGTGCTCGCCGAGGCGCCGTCGGTGCAGAAACGACCGCCCTGGCCGCAGCCCGCGTCCGCCGCCGGGGCGATCCGTCCGGTGCCGGTCGTTCCGCAGCAGTCCCCGCATCCACCGGCGTCCTCATCCTGAGGACCGGTGAACCGGCGTCCCCACCTTGAGGACCGATGCCTGCCCCTCCATTGAGCCCTTGCGGAGATCACGAGACCCTCACCGCAAGCCACCTCGCGCCGGTTGCTGCGGACCGCCCCGTGCACTCCGCCGCCGCTGTTCACCGGTCCGGCCGCAGGCCAGGCGCCGTTGGTACAGAACTGGCCGCCCCGGTCGCGGCCGCACCCGCCGCCGGGGCGACCCGTTCGGTGCCGGTCGTTCCGCAGCAGTCCCCGCATCCGCCGGCGTCCTCACCCTGAGGATCGGTGCCCGCCCCTCTGCTGAGCCCTTGCGAAGATCTGCCTTGCCGCAAGCCACCTGGCATCGGCTGCTGCGGACACCACTGCGAGGCTGATCTCCGCTTTTCCCGCGACCTCCTGCGAATGTCAGAGAGGTCGCGGGAGCCTTCTCCTCTTACGCGCCGGCGGCCGCTGCACTCGCAGGAGCTTTGCCGACATGCGGGCCGATCCCCGCAGGCCCGCCGGCCACCAGCCGAGGACCACCGAACACCTGCCCGCGCCGGCCTGCGCTTGCGGCTGCCGGAGCGCCACATTCGTGTAGGCGGCCTCGCTGGTACGAGGGGCATGCCACCGTTCCTGCCAGTCATCCGCAGACGGAGTGTCCGGTGCGGCGCACCCGTTGGCATCAAGATCCGCCGGACATGGCCCAGGGCTGTCTGACAGCTCTCGAAGGTCGGGCCCGGAGCGTCCGGGCTGGGCTGAGCAGCGCTGAGTCGACCGTGGACGCTAAGGGCTCGGCAACCGTCCACCACGGCACGGCTGCCGCGGATTGCCGGGCACGACCTGACGCTGACCGTGGTGTCGGTGTCTTCGGGGCAGGGCTGAGCAGCGTCGAGTTGACTGCGGCGGCTGGCGGCTGGCGGCTTGGTGACCGCGTCCATCACGGCACGGCTGCCGCGGACTGTCGGGCACGACCTGGCGCTGGCTGTGGGGTCGGTGTCTTCGGGGGCGGGACTGAGCAGCGCTGAGTCGACCGTGGCCGCTGGGGCTCGTCCCCGGCACGGCTGCCGTGGATTATCGGGCACGACCTGGGGCCGGCTGTGGGGTCGGTGTCCTGGTGGTCGTGGGTGTGTTCGTCGGTCGGCGGTGGGGCTGCCGGGTCGTTCAGGCGGTGTCGGGGCCCGGGGTGTCCATGCCGGTGCGTTCGGGGGCGTGGGCGGTGCCGAAGGTGTCCCGTAGGTCGATCTCGCGTTCGACCACGGCGGCCAGCCGGCGGATGCCCTCGCGGATGCGGTCCGGTTCGGGGAAGCAGAAGGACAGGCGCATGTTCCGGCGGCCCTGGCCGTCGGCGTAGAAGCCGGTGCCGGGCACGTAGGCGACCCGTTCGGCGATCGCCCGCGGCGCCATCGCCTTGGCGTTCAGGCCCTCGGGCAGTGTCACCCACACGAAGAAACCGCCGGCCGGACGGGTCCAGGTGGTGCCCTCCGGCATCAGCGCCTCCAGCGACTCCAGCATCGCGTCGCGGCGCTCGCGGTACATCTCCCGGAACGACTTGATCTGCTGCTTCCACGGCTGGGTGGTCAGGTACTCGCGTACCGCGAACTGGGAGAAGCTGGAGTGGCTGAGGATCGCCGACTCGGCCGCCAGCACCAGTTTGGCGCGCACCGCGTGCGGGGCCAGCGCCCAGCCGACCCGGAAGCCGGGGGCGAACGTCTTGGAGAACGAGCCCAGATAGATCACATGGTCGGGGTCGTCGGCGCGCAGCGCCCGCATCGGCTCGCCGTCGAAGCCCAGCAGCCCGTACGGGTTGTCCTCGATCACCAGCACCCCGTACGAGGCGCAGATCTCCAGGATCTCGGCGCGGCGGGAGGCGGGCAGGGTGACGCCGCCGGGATTCTGGAACGTGGGGATCGTGTAGAGGAACTTGACCCGCCGCCCCTCCCGGCCCAGCCGGTCCAGCGTCTCGCGCAGCGCCTGCGGGATCAGCCCCTCGTCGTCCATCGCCACGTGCACCACGTCCGCCTGGTACATGGCGAACGTGCCGAGCGCCCCCACGTACGACGGCGCCTCGGCGAGCACCACGTCACCGGGGTCGACGAAGATCCGGGTGAGCAGGTCGAGGGCCTGCTGGGAGCCGACCGTGACGATGACGTCCTCGGGGGAGCCGTGCACCCCCTCCAGCGCCATCACCTCACAGATCCTGGCCCGCAGCTCCGGGTCGCCCTGCGCGGAGGCGTACTGCAGCGCCTGGGCGCCGCGCCGCTGGGTCAGCTCGCCCAGCATCTCCCCGACGATGTCCAGCGGCAGCGCGGCCACGTACGGCATCCCGCCGGCCAGCGAGACCACCTCGGGCCGGTTGGCCACGGCGAACAGGGCGCGGATCTCCGAAGGCACCATCCCGGCGGCCCGGGCGGCATAGCGGTCGGCGTAGGGATCTGTTCGCGTGTGCTGGTGCACGGATACCTCCGGAGCCGGGAGCCACAAGGCAAACTACGTCATGGTCGGATGCGGTCTGGTGCTGGGCCGGGTCAACGACACGCCCGGTGCGGCCATGTTTCCTTGACGCTCCGGCCGACGCCGGTCGCTCGACGCCCTTGTCAGATACGATGCCTCAGGGACCCCGGGGGTTGTCCTGACAACGCCCGAACGGGTCCCGCGGTCGGGGGATGCGGCGAGCGCTCCCTGCCGTCATCGGCTCAGGCAGCCCGTGGACGGGCGCGGGAACAAGCACCAGGGGGTGCCGATCTGGTGTCGCGTCGTCTCGTCAGCATCACGCTCGACAACCTGGACGATCTGCCGCTCCGGTGCCGCAGGTGCGTGTTCTGGGAGCTGGACCCGGTCAACGGGGAACGCGCCGTCGAGGCCGGCGACCCCGCCCTGGAGAAGGAGGCGTGGATCTCCTCCACGCTGCTGGAGTGGGGCAGCTGCGGCAAGATCGTCTATGTCGACGGAGTGCCCGCCGGTTTCGTGCTGTACGCCCCGCCGCTGTACGTGCCCCGTTCGGTGGCCTTCCCCACCAGCCCGGTCAGCGCCGACGCCGTCCTGCTGATGACCGCCCACGTGGTCCCGGAGTTCGCCGGCGGCGGTCTGGGCCGGATGCTCGTCCAGGGGGTCGCCAAGGACCTGGTCCGCCGCGGCGTCAAGGCCATCGAGGCGTTCGGCGACCTCAAGGGGGAGGAGGGCGGCTGCATGGTCCCCGCCGACTACCTGCTGTCGGTCGGCTTCAAGACCATCCGCCCCCACCACCGCTTTCCCCGCCTGCGGCTGGAGCTCAAGTCCGCCCTCTCCTGGCGCGAGGACGTGGAGGTCGCCCTGGAACGCCTCCTCGGCTCCATGACCCCCGAAGGCGCCCTCCGCCCCGTCTGACCACAGAGCACGACCAGGACCCTCTGGCAAGACGGCAACGGCCACCCGCCTTCCGGCAGTCTGCCCGGGCGACGAACGCGGAGACGAACACAGACGGGGAACGACGAACACGGACGGCCCGCACAAGGCCATCGTCGACTCGGTCGGGTGCGTTCCTCTGGCTGATCGCCTGCGTGCACGGCACCGGCTTCTACGCTGACGGCCAGGGGTGCCGGAACATGCGCCTGTCCTTCTGCTTCCCCCGAACCGGATTGCATCCGCCGCCCGGTCGGCGTGGTCGAACGCGAGATCGCCCTGCGGGACACCTTCGGCACCGCCCACGCCTCCGAGCGCACCGGCATGGGCACTCCGTCTCCGGCCACCGCTTGGGCGTGTCGTCAGCCGGTGGCCCAGTGGCTGATCGTGTGCGGATGTCGGCTGTTTGTGCGTTCACCCGGGAGCAGGCACGCGTCGGCGGAACGCAGGGACTTGCGGAGCCACCGTGACAACGCGGCTTGAGCCAGCAAGAGCCTCCCCAGCGCGGCGAGTGCTTTGGTGGCGTTCATCCGGGAGCCGGGCGCGCGTCGGTAGAGCGCAGGGGTTGCGGGCTACCGTGATGGCGCAGCCTGGGGCGGGAAGAGCCATTCCAGCGCGGCGAGGCTTTTGTGGAGGTACTCGTCGTGGCCGGTTTCGATTCCGTACGCCAGGTCGGTGAAGACCGTGCACCTGGCGTAGAAGGTCGCACGGGCCCTCAACGCCTGCCTGTCGGGGGCTTCGGCGCGGTAGCCGGCCAGCGCCCTGTCGAGCGCGTGAGGGCCGAGGTCGCGGTACAGCAGCCCGAAGTCGTACGCCGGGTCGACGATCGCGGCGTCGCTCCAGTCGATGACGCCCGTCACCGTCCCCGTCGCCGGGTCGACCAGGACATGCTCGATCCCCAGGTCGTTGTGGGAGAACACCAGGTCGTACCCGTCCGTCGGAGGAGGTGCGGCCAGGAACTCCGCCACGGCCGGGCGGTGGGTCTGGGGCACCCGGTCGCCGACGGCGGCATATGCCTCCGCCGCCTCACGCAGCCACAGATCCTTGGGGTAGTCGTCGACCTCCACCAGCCCGGTGGCCTCGTCGTGCCGAACGGCGTGCAGCGCGGTGAGCAGTTCGCCGAGCACCGCACCGACGGAGCCGCTCCGTTCGGACCGTTCCCGCAGGGGGAGGTCGATCAGCGGCACGCCCGGGAGCTTGAAATAGGCCAGGCAGCCCTCATGCGCGACCGTGAAGCACGGCTCGGGAACGGGCAGCGGCGCCAGGCCCGCCACGGCCGTCAGCAGACGGGCCTCGCCCTCCACTCGCCCGGCTCGTTCCTCCGCGTCGGAGTCCTTGCCGAAACGTACGATCAGCTCGCCGTTGACCTCGTAGGCGACGTTGTCCTCGCCCTCACCGAGCAGCGTCACCGACCTGACCTCATAGCCGTGCAGGTACGCGGCCACGAGCTCGCGGACATCCTCACTCCGGCGACCCATGCCCAGACCCTACGACGTGCTGATCACCGGGCGCACCGGCATGGTCCCCACCGCACCCGGACCTCGGCGTCCGGAGGACGTTCCAGACGGCGCCCCGGGGATCTCCACGCCGGGTGCACGGTCTTCACCGACATGGCGTACGGAATCGAAACCGGCCGCGACGAGTACCTCCACAAAGCCTCGCCGTGCTGGAAGGGCTCTTCCCGCCTCAAGCCGCGTCGTCACGGTGGTCCGCAAGCCCCTGTGTCCTGCCAGCGTGCCCGGCTTCCGGGTGAGCGCCATCAAAGTACTCGCCGTGCTGGGGTGGCTCTCCCGGCTCAGGCCGCGTTGTCACGGTGGCCCCGCAAGTCCCTGCGCTCTGCCGACGCGCGCCCGCTCCCGGGTGAACTCATCAAACGGCCGGCATCCGCACACGATCAGCCGCTGGGCCATCGGCTGACGACACGTTCAGGCGGTGGCCGGAGGTGGGGTGTTCATGCGGTGGCCGCGCGCGCTCGTTCGCTGTCCGGACGGTTGGTGCTGGAACTGTGGCGGACGGGTCGGGGCCGGGTGTGAGGGAGGCGACACAGGGGGTGGGTAAGTGTTCGCTTTTGGGACGGGAGAATGCTGGGGGCGGTCGGTCAGGTGGTGGCGAGTGTTGGAGGGGCGATGGCTCGGAGGGCTGGGAGCGCCTGGGTCGCGGGGATCGGCGTCGTCGTGCTCGCGCTGGCCGGGTGCGGAGCGGAGAGTACGGGCTCGGCGCCTCGGGCGGGGGGAACGCTGCAGGTCGTCGGGGCCGAGGACGTGGAGCATCTGGATCCGGCCAGTGCCGGCGGGGTGCACGCGTACGGGCTGAACCGGGTGTTCGCGCGGACGTTGCTCGCGACCGGCGCGTCCAACAACTTCGACGAGACGGTGCCCGTCCAGGCGGACGTGGCCGAGCGGGTGCCGACCAAGGAGAACGGCGGGATCAGCAAGGACGGGAAGACGTACACCGTCCGGCTGCGCAGGGACGTTCAGTGGGACACCCGGCCGGCGCGGGCGGTCGTCGCCGAGGACTTCGTGCGCGGGTTCGAGCGGCTGTGCAACCCGGCCGCGCCGTCGCCGTACCGGGAGTACTACATCGCGACCGTCAAGGGGATGGCGGAGTTCTGCGACGGCTATCAGGAGGTGCCGGACGACGACGCGGAGGCGATGGCCGCGTACCAGAAGGAGCACTCGATCGCCGGGGTGAAGGCCGACGGGGACCGCACGCTGGTGTTCACGTTGATCCGCCCGGCCACCGACTTCCTCAACATGCTGGCGCTGCCGTCCGCCGCCGCGGCTCCCGAGGAGTACGACGAGTACGTGCCGGACGGCCCCGAGTTCCGGCGGAACACCATCTCGAACGGGCCGTACCGGATCGCCTCGTACCAGCCCGGCCGTTCCTACGTCCTGGAGCACAACCCGGCATGGCGGGCCGCCTCGGACCCGCTGCGGGAACGGCACGTCGACCGGATCCGGATCACGTTCGGGGTGAACGACCCCGAGGAGGTGCAGCGGCAGATCGAGCGGGGGACCGCCGACCTGTCCTGGGACCAGCCGGTGCCGGTGGCGGCGATCGGACGGCTGCGCGGGACGGACGGCTTCACGTTCCGGCAGGTCCCGGGGATCGCGCCGTACCTGGTGATGGACGGCCGGAACGGGCCGACCGCGGACCGGCGGGTCCGGCAGGCCGTGCAGTACGCGGTGGACCGGACCGCGGTGATCCGGGCGTTCGGCGGCCCGGAGGCGGCCCGCCCGCTGCACACGCTGATCGCGCCCGGCAACACCGGGTACTTCGAGCACATCGCCTACCCGTCGCCCGGTGACGCCGGTGATCCGGCCCGTTGCCAGGACCTGCTCGGCAAGGCCGGCCATGAGGACGGGCTGGAGCTGACCCTGGCCGCCCACGGCCACGAGGACGTCGCCGAGGCCGTCAAGGAGAGCGTGGCGGACTGCGGCATCAAGATCGAGCTGCGCGACGAGGACGCGGACGCCGACCTCGCCCTGGTGACCCCGCGACCCGACTGGTTCGGCAACAACGGCCGTTCCGCGCTGGCCCCGCTCCTGGAGGACCACCCCGACCTGTACGTGCGGCACATGCTCAAGGAGTCCCTGAACGCCCCCGCCCTCGACCGCGCCACCGGCCTGTGGAACCAGCTCGACCGCCTGGCCATGCAGAACGCCTCCATCGTCCCGCTGGTCGACCGCGCCGTCCCGATCCAGCACTCCGCCCGCGTCCGCGGCGCCCGCTTCCTGCCCCCCGCCCAGACGTACGACTACACCCGCCTCTGGCTGACCCAGCACTGACCCCGTCTCCTCCGGGCGGCCCCGAGGAGACGGGGCGGGGAGTTCCCACGGGCGGCCCGCAATACTCTGGCTCGGTGAGAGGCACGGAGTTGCGGGCGGTGGTGCGGGGGCGGGACTTCCGGTGGCTCTATGCGACGCGGGTGGTGTCGCAGTGCACCGATGGGCTGTTCCAGGTGGCGCTGGCCGGCTACATCCTGTTCTCGCCGGAACGGCAGGCGTCGGCGGGGAAGGTGGCGGCGGCGTTCGCGGTGGTGCTGCTGCCGTACTCGGTGCTGGGGCCGTTCGTCGGGGTGTTCCTCGACCGGTGGTCGCGGCGGCAGGTCCTGGTGTGGGCGCCGGTGCTGCGCTCCGGGCTGGTCGTGGGAACGGCGGGGCTGCTGCTGGCCGGGCACGACGGGGTGGGGTTCTTCCTCGCCGTGCTGGTGGTGATGGGGGTCAACCGGTTCTTCCTGTCGGCGCTGTCGGCGGCGCTGCCCCACGTGGTGGAACGGGAACTGCTGGTCACCGCGAACGCGTTCGCGGTGACGTCGGGGACGGTGGCCGCGTTCGCGGGCGGCGGGCTGGGCTATCTGCTGCGGCTGGCGTTCGGGGGCGGGCAGGCCGGCACGGCGGGGATCCTGCTGTCGGCGGCCGGGCTGTATCTGCTGGCCGGGCTGGTCGCGACGACGCTGGGGCGGGAACGGCTCGGCCCCGACCTGGACACCGCGCCGCCGCAGACGCGGGAGGCCCTGGGCAACGTGCTGCGCGGGCTCGGGGACGGGGCCCGGTACATCGGGCGGACCCGGAAGGTCGCCCTGGCGCTGGGGGCGATCGCGTTCCACCGGTTCTGGTACGGGGTCACGCTGATCATGACCCTGCTGTTGTACCGCTACCTGTTCAGCGACGACGTGGACGAGGGGCTGAACCGGGCCGCCGGGGTCCTGGCGGTGTCGGGGATCGGATACTTCCTGGCCGCCGTGCTCACCCCGCTGGTGGTCCCCCGGATCGGCAAGGACGCCTGGATCGCCGGTCTGCTCGGGTCGGCCGCGGTGGCGTTGGCGGTCTTCGGGCTGCCGTTCGCGAACGTGCCCTGGATGGTGCTGGCGTTCCTGCTCGGGGTGGTCTCCCAGGGGGTGAAGCTCAGCGTCGACGCGATCCTCCAGGAGACGGTGCCGGACGCCTACCTGGGCCGGGTCTTCGCCGTGTACGACATGCTGTTCAACGCCATGTTCGTGGGCGCCGCCGCCCTGGCCGCCGTGTCCGTGCCGCCCAACGGCCGTTCCCACCTGATGCTGTTCATCGTCATCGCCGCCTACGCCATCGGCGCCACGGCCTACTGGACATCCGCCATACGCCGCCCCGCCCCCACCGCCTAGACCGGTCGTCACAGTGGCCGCACGGCGTCCACGACGCACGCGCCCACGTCCGCCCGGCCTCTGCTCGACCGGCCGACACCACCGGGGCACTGTGACGACAGGCTCTGGGCCAGGTCGCCAAGGCGTCCGTGGAAGGACGGACGGGTGCGGCCGGCGGCGCGGAGCCGCGGGATGCCGCCTAAGCCTTGATGCGGTGGCGGGTGTGCAGGGCCGCGGGCGCGTCGACCACATCGATGCGCTCCAGCGACACCTGGCGGCCCAGGTGTTCGAAGAGGCGCAGACCGTCGCCGAGGAGCACGGGCACCAGGTGCAGGGAGATCTCGTCCACCAGCCCGGCCGCCAGGTACTGCTGGATGACGTTCGCCCCGCCCATCACGCTGACGGTGCGGTCGCCCGCCACCGCCTGAGCCTGCCTCAGGGCGTCCTCGACGCCGCCGGTGACGAACGTGTAGACCCCGCCCTCGGGGACGTCCTCCGGCTGCCGATGGGTGAGCACGAACACCGGGCGCCGCGCCGGCCCGCTCGGCCCGTCGGCGCCCCACCAGCGCACCGAGTCGTCGTAGGTCGTCCTGCCCGTGATCACCGCTCCCAGATCACCGACGGCCTCCTCGAGCAGCGCGCGGCTCCGTTCGTCCTGGCCGAACGCCCACTCGTGCAGCCGCTCCCCGCCGGTCCCCAGCGGCTCGTCCGGCGTACGGCCCGCCGCCGCCACGAACCCGTCCAGCGACATGCTGATGTCCACCACGACCTTGCCCACGGCGCTCCTCCTCGTTCGTCCGCTTCCACGAAACCACCCGCCCCTACATCCGCGCGCCCGGAGCGGGGGTCACAGGGAGCGGGCGGCGGCGACCATGGCCTCGGTGATCCGGGCGACCTCGTCCGGGGTGCAGACGTACGGGGGCATGGTGTAGATCAGGTTGCGGAACGGGCGGAGCCAGACGCCGTGGCTCATGGTGATCTTCTGGATCGCGGGGACGTCGACGGGCTCGACGGTCTCGATGACGCCGATCGCGCCCAGGACGCGGGTGTCGCGTACGCCCGGCAGCCCGCGGGTCTCCGCCAGTCCGTCCTCCAGGACCGCCGAGATGGCCGAGACCTCGGCGCGCCAGTCGCGCCCCCGCCCGTCGCGGCCGGTCAGCAGTTCGAGCGAGGCGCAGGCCACCGAGGCGGCCAGAGGGTTGGCCATGAACGTCGGGCCGTGCATGAGCCCGCCGCCCTCCCCCTCGGAGATCACGCGGGCGATCTCCGAGGTGCACAGCGTCGCGGCCATGGTGAGGTAGCCGCCGGTGAGGGCCTTGCCGACGCACATGATGTCGGGCACGACGCCCGCGTGGTCGGCGCCCCAGAACGTTCCGGAACGGCCGAACCCGGTGGCGATCTCGTCCAGGATCAGCGGCACCCCGTGCTCGTCGGCCAGGTCCCGCAGCGCCCGCAGGTAGGCGGGGGAGTAGAAGCGCATCCCACCCGCCCCCTGCACGACCGGCTCGGCGATGATGGCCGCGATCTCCCCGGAGTGCCGGGCGGCCAGCGACGCCAGTTCGTCCAGGTATGCCGGGTCGGGCTCGTCGGCGTACCCCCCGGGCGGCGGGGAGGCGAAGATCTGCCGCGGCAGCACCCCGGTGAACAGGTGGTGCATCCCGTTGACCGGGTCGCACACGGACATGTCGGCGAACGTGTCGCCGTGGTACCCGCCGCGCACGGTGAACAGCCGGTGCCGTTCGGGCCGCCCCAGCGCCCGCTGGTACTGCAGCGCCATCTTGATCGCGACCTCGACCGACACCGACCCGGAGTCGGCGAAGAAGACCTTGGTCAGCGGTTCGGGGGTGAGGTCCACCAGCAGCGAGGCCAGCCGCACCGCCGGCGGGTGCGTCAGCCCCCCGAACATCACGTGCGACATCCGCCCGATCTGGTCGGCGACCGCCGCGTCGAGCACCGGGTGGCGGTACCCGTGCACGGCCGCCCACCAGGACGACATCCCGTCGATCAGCGTCCGCCCGTCCGCCAGCACCAGCCGCACGCCCTCGGCCGCCACCACCGGATGGTTGTCCACGGCCCCGGGCATCGGCCCGTACGGATGCCACACATGCTCCCGGTCGAACGCCAGCAGCCGCTCGATCTCCTCGGGGTTCATCGCCGCATGTTCCGCCATGCCCCGCAGCCTAGGCCGCTTCGCGCCCGTCCCGATCCGGGGCGACCCCACAAAAACCACGCGCTTCCACTTGACGCTCCCGTAGAGCGCGGAATCCGACCGCCGGAATGCCCCGCCCGATGACCGCGTACGAGGACGGCCGGGCGCGCGGAGAGGTCAGGAGGCCGGGGGCTCCAGGCCCTGCTCGCGAGCCCAGCGGAGGAGTTCCTCCTTGGCGGCGTCCTTGCCGATGACGCCGCGGTCCAGGCGGATGTCGAGCAGGTGCTTGTAGGCCCTGCCGACCAGGGGACCGGGCTTGATGCCGAGGACGGCCTGGATCTCGTTGCCGTCCAGCTCGGGACGGATCTTGGCGAGCTCCTCCTCCTCGGCCAGCCGGGCGATCCGGGCCTCGAGGTCGTCGTAGGTGCGGCGGAGGCGTTCGGCCTTGCGCCTGTTGCGGGTGGTGCAGTCGGCGCGGGTCAGCTTGTGCAGGCGCGGCAGCAGGTGCCCGGCGTCCCGCACGTAGCGGCGCACCGCCGAGTCCGTCCACTCGCCGGTGCCGTAGCCGTGGAAGCGCAGGTGCAGTTCCACCAGCCGGGCGACGTCGGCGACGACGTCCTTGGGGTAGCGCAGTGCGGACAGCCGGTGCCGGGTCATCTTCGCCCCGACCACCTCGTGGTGGTGGAACGTCACCCGCCCGCCCGGCTCGAACGAGCGGGTCTTGGGCTTGCCGATGTCGTGCAGCAGCGCCGCCAGCCGCAGCACCAGGTCGGGCCCCGACTCCTCCTGCGCGATCGCCTGCTCCAGCACGATCAGCGTGTGGTCGTAGACGTCCTTGTGCCGGTGGTGCTCGTCGATCTCCAGCCGCAGCTTGGGCAGCTCGGGCAGCACGTGGTCGGCCAGGCCGGTGTCCACCAGCAGCGCCAGGCCCTCGCGCGGGTGCGCGGCGCAGATCAGCTTGGACAGCTCGTCACGGACCCGCTCGGCCGAGACGATCTCGATGCGGGCGGCCATGTCGCACATCGCCGCCACCACCTCGGGCGCCACGGTGAAGCCGAGCTGGGCGGCGAACCGGGCGGCGCGCAGCATCCGCAGCGGGTCGTCGTTGAACGAGTCCTCCGGGCGCCCCGGCGTGCGCAGCACCTTGCGGCGCAGGTCGCCCAGCCCGCCGAACGGGTCGACGAACTCGTGCCCCGGCAGCCGTGCCGCCATCGCGTTCACCGCGAAGTCGCGCCGCCGCAGGTCCTCGGTCAGCGAGGTGCCGTACGACACCGACGGCTTGCGGGACCTGGGGTCGTAGGACTCGCTGCGGTAGGTGGTGATCTCCAGTTGCAGGTCGCCCTTGCGCAGCCCGACCGTGCCGAACTCGATGCCGATCGTCCAGACCGCGTCCGCCCAGCCCTCGACCAGCGCCAGCACCTTCTCGGGGGCGGCGTCGGTGGTCAGGTCCACGTCCTTGCCGGGCCGGCCCAGCAGCGCGTCCCGGACCGGGCCGCCGACCAGCGCGAGCTCGTGTCCCGCGGCGGCGAACCGGCGGCCCAGCTCGTCGGCCGCCGGCGGGATCACCCGGGCCAGCAGCGCGGCGATGGCCTGGCGCTGCTCGGGGGTGGGTTCGTCGGTGGGGGCGTTGGGCACGGGCATCGAGCGTATGACCTCACGAGACGGCTTACAAACAAAAAATCTTGGCGGCCTGTCCCCGCTGTACCGCAGGACTTTTGCCGGCAGGGTTCACATGCAGTTTTCCTCGGGTTACTTTCTGAGCACCCCGTGGTGAATCAAGTGAATCATGACGGGTATGCGTACGGTCCACCTCATGCCGCCGGAGGTCGACGATGAAGGACGCACTCGCCATTCACCGCGCGCTGCTGGAGCGGGAGATCGCACACGAGATCATGCGCCTGCGCCACCCCGTCTCCAGGGCCGACGACCTTCCGCACGCCCTGGGACTGGCGCCGGGACGCTGCCTGGCCGTCCGGATGTTCGGCTGTGCGGGCGCGGCGACCGGGGAACGCTTTCTGGCCGCGGTGATCACGCTCGCCGGCGGCACGCCCCCGCTGGAGCGGATCCGCCGCGCGGTGGGCGCGCGGCTGGTCCGCCCCGCCCGTCCCGACCTGGTCAACTCGATCACCGACTACGCCGCCGACCTGGTGTGCCCGCTGCTGCTGCCGGACACCGTCCCGGTGCTGGCCGACCAGGATGCGCTGGGCCACCTGCCGGACGAGGAGATCGTCTACACCGCGACCGGCGAGGGGTGGACGGCGCTGGCGGTGCGCCTGGCGGACGTGTACGCGCTGAGCCGGGCCAAGCCCATGGGGCAGCCCCGGGAGCCGCTGGGAATGAGCGCCTCCGTTCGCGCCGGCTGAGCGCCGACCGGTGTGGGGGGACGACCCCCCACACCGCCCGGCCGCTTCCGCGGAACGGTCGGACGCGGTGTCCGACGGCACTACCATCGAGCCCGTAGTCCGGAGTTCCGGCACCCTGCGCAAATGGACGGTTATGGCTTGAGGGTGTGGCGTCGCGCGGCGGTTGTCGCCGTGCTCTCGAGTTGCGTGATCGCGGTCCCCGCACCCGCTCCCCAGCGGTACGCCTCGGCGTCCGCGAACAGCCCGGAGTCCGCGGCGCCCCCGGCGGCCGCGCCGCGTCAGGCGCAGACCCCGCTGGAGCTGGTGCTGACCGACATGTCGGAGCGCACGGTCACGCCCCGGACCAACCTGACCATCAAGGGCCACGTGGTCAACCGCTCCGGCCGTCCGCTCACCGGCGTCCACTACCGGTTCCGCTACCTCCCCCAGCGGATGAGCAGCCGCGGCCAGCTCGCGCAGGCCGCCAAGTGGAACGTGGGGAGCCTGCCGGGTCTCACCGCGCCGAAGCCGCTGGGGAACGGGACCGTGCCCGCCGGCAACACCCCGGTGCCGTGGCAGCTCACCGTCCGGGCCGGGAACCTGGGGCTGCGGGACTTCGGGGCGTACCCGATCGGGGTGGAGTTCTTCAACGCCGCCGGGCAGCAGCTCGCCGGGCAGGTGACGTTCATGGTGTGGCGGCCCCCCACCGGCCGCTACCAGAGGACCTCGATCGGGTGGGTGTGGCCGGTGACCGACCGGACCCGGCGCACCACCGACCACTCGTTCCTCGACGACGGGCTCGACAGGGAGCTGGCGCCCACCGGGCGGCTGGGCGGCGTCGTCACCGCCGCCGAGAAGACCGGCACCCCGCTGACCTGGGCGGTCGACCCGGCGCTGCTGGACGACGCGCAGGCGATGACCCGGCCGTACACGGTGCGCCCGCCCCACCGCGACCCGGCCGGCCGGCCCGCCAGCCAGAACGCCCGGACCTGGCTCGACCGGTTCAAGAAGACCTCCGCCGGCGACCCGTACTTCGTGCTCCCGTACGCCGACGTGGACGCCGAGGCGCTGGTCCGCAACGGGATGGGCCGGCAACTGGAGATCTCCTACAAGCACATGGGCCTGGCCCAGCAGGTGCTCGGCAGGCCCCCCGCCGCCAAGGTGGGCTGGCCGGCGGAGGGCGCGGCCAGCACCCGCACCCTCGGCCGGATGGCACAGCTGGGGACCGAGTCGTTCCTGATGTCCAGCGCGCTCTTCCAGCCCGCCCAGACGACCTTCACGCCCGGCTCGCCCACCACCGTCCGGACCTCGGCCGGCCAGCGGAACGTGGTGACCTACGATCCGGTGCTCAGCGACATCGTCAGCGCCGGCACCCGCACCCCGGGGACCCGGCTGCTGGCCGAGCAGCGGTTCCTGGCCGAGACCGCGATGATCACCGCCGAGCTGCCGCTGCAGGGCCGCACCATCGTGATCGCCCCCGCCCGGCGCTGGAACCCCGACCCGCTGTTCGCCGAGAACCTGCTGCGCTGGACCCAGGACCTGCCGTGGCTGCGGCCGGCCCGGGTCGACCGGATCGCCCAGGCCAGGCGCCGCGAGCCGATGACGTTCACCGGCTACCCGAGCGCCTACCAGGCCCACGAGCTGGGCCGCACCTACCTCCGCGAGGTCAAGCGGATCGCCGGCCGGGCCGGCACCTTCTCCACCGTCTTCCAGCCGGCGGTCTGGCCGTACGAGCGGGCGGTGCTGCGGACGGTGTCCGGCTCCTGGCGCGGCGGCGGCACCCGGGCCCGCCGCGCCCGCGCCGCCCGGGACCTGTTCGGCGACCTGCTCGACAAGGAGATCGACAAGGTCCGGGTGTCCCGCCGGGGCGACACCGTGCAGCTCGCCGGGCGCACCGGGCGGGTGCCGTTCACCATCACCAACGGGCTGCCCGACCGCACCGTCCGGCTCCAGGTGAAGATCACCTCGCGGATCCCGGCCCGGCTGCAGATCGGCGAGTACACCAGGACCATCGAGGTGGGCCCGAACGAGAGCCCCAGCATCGACTTCGAGGTCGAGTCGTACGCGCAGGGCGCGGCGCTGGTCGACATCGAGCTGCTCACCCCGCAGGGCAAGCCGTTCCGTCCGGCCCACACGCTCCGGATCAACACGACCGGGTACGGCCCGGTGGCCCTCCTTATCACGGGAGGCTCCCTTGCCGTACTCTTCGTCGGCGTCGGGTTCCGAGCGATGCGGGCGCGGCGCCGCAACAAGATGGAGGCAGCTGGTGACGGGTCACCCGGAGGCGAACCACCCTGGCCCGACGAGCCGGCCGATCCCGCCGAACACCCCGCCGAACGTCCAGCCGAACCCTGATCCTCCGGCGGCCCCCACCGCCGCGCCGCCCGCCCCCGAGCAGGGGGAACGGGCCGCCGCGCAGTCCGGCGGCGGGCGCGGGGCCAACCTGCTGCGCTCGGGCGCGCTGATGGCGCTGGGCACGGTGTTCTCCCGGATCACCGGCTTCCTGCGCACCGCGGTGCTCGGCGCGGCGATCGGCACGGCCGCGCTGGGCGACGCCTACAACACCGCCAACACCATCCCGGTGATCGTCTACGACCTGCTGCTCGGCGGGATCCTCACCGCGGTGGTGGTGCCGCTGATCGTGCGGGCCAAGGAACGCGACGCCAAGTACGGCGCCCGGTTCGAGCAGCGGCTGTTCACCCTGGCGGTGCTGGGGCTGGTGATGATGACCGCGGTGGCGGTGCTGCTGGCCCCGATCTTCATCGACTACGTGTACGCCCGGGACTTCTCCGGGGACAAGCGCGATCTGGCGGTGCTGTTCACCCGGCTGTTCGCGGTGCAGATCTTCTTCCTGGGGATCAGCGCGTTCGCCGGGGCGATCCTCAACACCCGCGACCGGTTCGCCGCGCCGATGTGGGCGCCGGTGCTCAACAACATCGTCATCTGCTGCACCGGCGTGCTGTTCATCCTGGTCACCACCGGGACGGTCACGCCGGAGTCGATCACCTCCGGACAGGTGGCGATCCTGGCCGGGGGCACCATCGGCGGCATCGCGATGCAGACCCTGGCGCTGTGGCCGTCGCTGCGCGGGTCGGGCTTCCGCTGGCGGCCCCGGCTGGACTTCCAGGGCGGCGAGCTGCGGCAGATCATGTCGATGGCCGGCTGGAGCCTGCTGTACCTGGTGGCCACGCAGACCGCGTTCGCGGTGACCACCTCGCTGCTCAACGCCGCCGGCGACGCCGCCCCCGGGCACGGCTACAGCCCCTACTCGTACGCCTACCAGCTCTTCCAGCTCCCGTACGCGATCATCGGGGTCACCGTGATCACCGCGCTGCTGCCGCGGATGAGCTCGCACGCCGCCGAGGGCAGGACCGCGCTGGTGCGCGACGACTTCTCCTCCGGGCTGCGGCTGGCCTCGGTGATCATCCTGCCGGCGGCGGCGCTGATGGTGGTGCTCGGGCCGGAGATCATCGCGGTGACGCTGGAGCACGGCGAGATCGACCGGGACGCCGGCCTGGTGATCGCGCACATCATGCAGGTGTTCGCGGTGGCGCTGGTGCCGTTCGCGGCGTACCAGCTCACCCTGCGGGTCTTCTACGCCCACAACGACACCCGCACCCCGGCGTTCATCGTGCTGGCGGTGATCGCCACCAACATCACCGTCGCGGTGACCGCCAGCGCCCTGCTGGACCCCGAGCGGGTCGCGGTCGCCATCGCGGGCGGGTTCGCGCTGGCCCAGACCGTGGGCCTGCTGGTGTCGTGGCTGGTGCTGCGCCGCAAGCTCGGCGGCATCGACGGCCGCCGGATCGTCGGCACGCACGTCAAGCTGCTGGTGGCGATCTGCCCGCTGGCCGGGTTCGCCTACGCGGTGCAGGCGATCGTGGACGCCTGGCTCGGCCCCGGCTTCGCCCCCGCCCTGCTGTCGCTGATCGTCGGCGGAGCCGGAGGTGGCATCCTGTACCTGGTCTTCGCCCGCCTGCTGCGCGTCGCGGAGGTGCAGACCATGCTGTCCACCGTCACCCGGCGGCTGCCCGGCCGTGGCTGACCCCGCCTACCCGATCGGTGACACCGCGCTCACCTCGGTGTTCATCGCCAAGAACGGGCAAGTATTCAGACGCGCGCGGATAAGGCGGGACCGGGCCTCGGTCAAGGACTACCATGTTGGGGACTACGGCTTGCCGGGCGACACCCTGCGGAACGCAAAGAGGAGGGTCGGAGGCGTAAGCTGCCGCGCCACGATAATGGGACTCGACCACTTGCGCAGGACGTCGTGAGCACGTCCATCATCGAACCCGGAACCCGCCTCTCCGGCCGGTACCGCCTCGAGGAGCGGGTCGGCCGATCCGGCGGATCGACGCTCTGGAAGGCGATCGACGAGATTCTGGCGCGCGCCGTCGCCGTACGGACCTTCGACCCGGACTTCCCCCGCGTCGGCGAGGTGGTCACCGCCGCCCGCGCCGCCAGCCGGCTCACCGACCCCCGGCTCACCCAGGTCTTCGACGCCGACGACAGCGGCGAGCAGGCCTACGTGGTCAGCGAGTGGGCGGCCGGGCAGAGCCTGGAGGCCATGCTCAAGCGGGCCCCGCTGGAGCCCGGCCGGGCCGCCACCCTGCTGTACGAGGCGGCCGAGGCGATTGCCGCGGCGCACGCCGCCGGGCTGTCCCACCTGCAGTTGTGCCCGCGGCACCTGCTGTGGACCACCGGCGGCACGGTCAAGCTGCTGGGCGTGGCGGTGGACGCGGTGCTGGCCGACGTGCGCTCCGAGGACCCGGCGCTGGAGGACACCCGCGCGCTCGGCCGGATGCTGTACGCCTCGGTCACCGCGCGCTGGCCGGGCGACCCCGCCGAGTGCGACCTGCCCCCCGCCCCCCAGGCGGACGGGGTGTGCCGGGCGGCCCGCCAGGTGCAGGCCGGGGTGTCGGCGGCGCTCGACACGATCATCTGCCGGGCCCTCGGGCTGCCGCTGCCGAACGGGCAGCAGCCGCTGAACACGCCCGCCGAGCTGGCCGCGGCGCTGCGGACCGTTCCGCGCACCCCGCTGCCGCTGTTCGCCGGTCCGGCCGCGGGCCAGGCGCCGTCGGTGCAGAACCGGCCGCCCCGGCCGCGGCCCGCGCCCGCCGCCGGGGCGACCCGTCCGGCGCCGGTCGTTCCGCAGCAGTCCCCGCAGCCCGCCCCGCCCGCCGCGCGTCCGCAGCCCCGGCCGGCCGCCGGATACCCGCCGCCTGCCCCGCCCGCCCCGACCGTCGCGTCCCCGGCCGGCGGCGGCCGCGACGGGCTCAGCCGCCCGCTGCTGGCGGTCGCCGCCGCGGCCCTGACCGTGATCGTCGGGGTCGGCGCCTGGGCGCTGACCCGCGGCGACGGGAACCAGGGCGGTCCCGGGGCGAACGGCAGCCGCCCGCCCGCCGACGCCACCCAGAAACCGTCCGTGCGGAAGCTGGACATCAAGAACGCGCGGGGGCTGTACGAGGAGCGCCAGGCGGGCCATCCCGACCCCACGGTGATCAAGACCGCCAAGTCCGTGCACGACGGCAAGGACGGCACCATCTGGGAGTCGCAGACCTACGCCAACCCCTCGTTCGGCAACTACCTGCGCGGGGTCGGGGTGATGCTCGACCTGGGCTCGCCGGCCGGCATCGAGCGGATCGAGGTGACCGTGCCGGGCGCGGGCGCCGGAGCGACGCTGGAGGTCCGGGTCGGCGACCAGGACGTCCGGGAGCGGATGCGGCGGATCGACGAGCGGACCACCACCTCCGGGACGATCGAGATCAGGCCCGGTCAGGTGATCCGCGGCCGGTACGTGCTGCTGTGGATCACCAAGCTGCCGGTGAGCAACAAGGCGCAGGTCGGCGAGGTGACCGTCTACGGGCGTCCGGGTTGACCGGTTCCCTGGTGATCGGGGCGGTCGGGTCACGAAACGTTTCCTGACGCGTCGAGCCATGCCCCGTGGGGGCGTAAGTCGGTATCGTGCCCCTCAGCAGTTCTGTACCCGTACCCCCTGGAAAATCGTGGTGCCTACCCAAGCAGCCGCTCGCGAGCGCGAGGACTTTCTCCCGTGACGTCCGTGAGCACGTCATCCGTGGACGAGGTCTCCGACAAAGAATTGATGTCCCGGCACGCCCAGGGCGACCCGCACGCCTTCGGCCTGCTGGTCACCCGGCACCGGGAACGGATGTGGGCGGTCGCGCTGCGCACCCTGGGCGATCCGGAGGAGGCCGCGGACGCGCTGCAGGACGCGTTCCTGTCGGCGTTCCGCGCGGCCGGCCGGTTCCGCGGCGACGCCGCGGTGACCACCTGGCTGCACCGGATCGTGGTGAACGCCTGCCTGGACCGGCTGCGCCGCAAGTCGATCCGGCCGGCCACCCCGATGGGCGACGAGGCCAAGATCGACGCGCTGGCGCCCAAGCTGCCCGACCCGACCGACGGGCACGGCACGCTGCTGGACGTCACCGCGGCGCTGTCGGAGCTGCCGTTCGAGCAGCGGGCGGCGCTGATCCTGGTGGACATGATGGGGTACGCGGTGGACGACGCCGCCGAGTTCCTGGACGTTCCGCCGGGGACCATCAAGAGCCGCTGCGCGCGCGGCCGTGCCCGGCTCGCCCCCCGGCTGGCGCACCTGAGGAACCGTCAGGCGCGCGGGAACGTCCAAGATACGGATAAGTAGAAGGAAGGAGGTGGCCGGCCCAAGTGAACCCCGCACACCTGGACCACGACGCCTTGGCCGACCTGGCCGAAGGTCTGCTCGACGACACCCACGCCGCCTCCGCCAACGCGCATCTGGACAGCTGTGCCGAATGCCGGGAACGCTCGGCCGAGATCGCCGACGTGTCCCGGATCCTGGCGGACGTCCCGGTCCCGCCCATGCCCGCGGAACTGGCCGAGCGCATCGAGGCGGCCATCACGGCCGAGGCGATGGCCACGGCCGGGGTCGCGAGCATCTCGCATCACCGCCGGGCGCGCGAACGCGGAAAGCGGCATCTGCGGGTCATCGGCGCCGCCGCGGCCACCGTGGCGGTGGTCGGTGCCGGAGCCTTCGTGGGCACCGAGCTGATGGGCGGCTCCCTGCTCGACGGCGACGACCATGCGGCGACCTCGCACGCCCCTCCGGCCGACCCTCCCCGGGAGACTCCCGCGGTGGGTCCGCAGGCCCCGTTCACCGTCGTCCGGAGCGGCACCGCCTACCAGACCGCCACCCTGGGCGACCAGGTCACCGCCCTGGTCCCCAGGTCCCGCACGCTTCCCGCGCTGGCCTCGGTCCCCGACCGTCTGCAGGGCTGCGTGCAGGGCATCACCCGGGGAGCCAAGCCCGTCCTGGTCGACGCCGCCACCTACGAGAACCGCGAGGCCACCGTCGTGGTGGTCCCCACGGACTCCTCCACCTGGCGCGTCGTGGTGGCCGGCCCGTCCTGCTCGGCGACCGACTCCGACATCGTCGAGGAGACGACGATCCCGGCCCGCACTCCCTGATCTAGGAAGTCACGAGGCCCCGCGAGCCCATCCCCTCGCGGGGCCTCGCCCTGTCCGCCCACCCGCTCACGCGCCTGCCGACGCGGCGCCCATGGCGCGGTCCGCGATGTTTCCCGTGGAACATCGCCGCATGGCAGAGCCGCTCGGGGCGGAGGCGCCCGCCCCGAGCGCGACCTGGGTGGTTGCCGACCATGCGGGACTGCTCTGGTCGCCGTCGCCGCGGGTCGGCCCGCACGGCGGAGGCGGGCGGGCACCGGTGGTGGGTGCGTGGGCGGCGGGATGGAGGCCGTCGATCGTGCGGCGCGGGGTCCGCGCCGTGTCCGTCAGAGGTCGGCGAGGAAGTCGAGGGCGATGCGCCAGGTGCGTTCGGCGGCGTCGGGGTCGTGGTCGGGGAGGTCGGGGTCGGTGTAGAGGTGGCCGGCGCCCCGGTAGCGGTAGATCTCGACGTCGGCTCCGGCGCGGCGCATCTTGAGGTACCAGACGTTGAGCCAGTCGTCGGTCTCGTACGGGTCGGGATCGGCGACGTGGAGCTGGACCGGGATGTCGGTGGAGGCGTCGTCGGGGAGCTGCGAGGTGCCGTGCAGGAGCAGCAGGCCCCTGGCGTGCTCGTCGGCCAGGGCGAGGTTCTGGGCGATGGCGCCGCCGAGGGAGAAGCCGGCGTACACCAGGCCCCGGTCGGAGTGCGGCGCGGCGGCGGCCACCGCGCGGCGCAGCAGCTCGTCGCGGCCGATCTCCTCCCGGATCTTCTCGGCCTGCCCGGAGTCGGAGGCCGTCCGGCCGACGTACAGGTCGGGCACGTGCACCTCGTGCCCGGCCGCGCGCAGCCGGTCGGCCGCCGCGCGCACCGCCGGGCGCAGCCCGTACATCGAGTGCAGCAGCAGGATCCGCGCCACCGTGTCCCCCTTTTCTCCGCTGGTCGGACGGATGGCATCCTGCCACCAGGATTGGGCGTACGGCACACCGGGAATCCGCGGGGCCTAGGATCGGTTGACGCCACTGGCGGACCGGGTCACGCCAGGGCCGAGCGGAGACGACGGCGGTCCGAATCCCGACCGACCCGGCACGGAAGGAAGGCGCACACGTGAGCGACGTCCGCAACGTCATCATCATCGGCTCGGGCCCGGCGGGCTACACGGCCGCCATCTACGCGGCGCGGGCCGACCTCAAGCCGCTGGTCTTCGAGGGTTCGGTGACCGCCGGCGGCGCCCTGATGAACACCACCGACGTGGAGAACTTCCCGGGCTTCCCGGACGGCATCATGGGCCCGGACCTGATGGACAACCTGCGCAAGCAGGCCGAGCGGTTCGGCGCCGAGCTGATCGCCGACGACGTCACCGAGGTCGACCTGACCGGGGACCCGAAGATCGTCAAGGTCGGCGACGACGAGTACCGGGCGCACGCGGTGATCGTCGCCACCGGCTCGGGCTACCGCGAGCTGGGCCTGGAGAACGAGAAGCGGCTGTCCGGCCGCGGCGTCTCCTGGTGCGCCACCTGCGACGGCTTCTTCTTCCGCGACCAGGACATCGCGGTGGTCGGCGGCGGCGACACCGCCATGGAGGAGGCGATCTTCCTGACCAAGTTCGCCAAGTCCGTCACCGTGGTGCACCGCCGCGACGAGCTGCGGGCCAGCAAGATCATGCAGGACCGGGCGTTCGCCAACGACAAGATCCGCTTCGTGTGGGACAGCGAGGTCGTCGACGTGCTCGGCGACGACCGGGTCAGCGGCGTCCGCATCCGCAACCGCAAGACCGGCGAGGAGTCCACCCTCGAGGTCACCGGCCTGTTCATCGCGATCGGCCACGACCCGCGCAGCGAGCTGTTCAAGGGCCAGCTCGACATCGACGAGAACGGCTACCTGATCGTCGACGCCCCCACCACCCGCACCAACATCCCCGGCGTCTTCGCCTGCGGCGACGTGGTCGACCACATCTACCGCCAGGCCATCACCGCCGCCGGCACCGGCTGCTCGGCCGCCATCGACGCCGAGCGCTACCTGGCCGACCAGGGCGAGGCCGAACTCGTCCACCAGCCCGACGCCTGACGTCCGGACGTCCCGCACGGAACGGCCGGCTCCCCGCGAGCCGGCCGTTCCCGCGTTCCAGGACCTTCCGCGACCCGCCCCCCAGGACCCCTGACGGACGTCGTCAGGCGCCGAGCCCTTCAGGATGCGGTCCACGCCGCGGAACTGCTCCTCCAAGGCCCGCTCGCAACCGGCCTCCGACAGCAGCCGTACGCCCCGCACCGTTCCGCCGCACGCGAGACCGCCTCAGATGACCCCGACAGCGGTGAACGCCCCGAGCAGCCGATGCCACCACCGCCGTTCCCGACCGCACCCGCGTTCCCACGACCGCCCGGCCGCAGGCTGCGTGGTCACCGGACGCGAGGCGGCACTGACCCAGGCCCCGTCCGGCCCCACCACCGGCGGCCGGGGACGAACGGAACGGGACGCAGCCCGAGGTACGCGGTATCGAGCCGCAAGCTCGCGAGCGAGATCGGCCGCCGTGGCCCCCTCCACCAGCTCCACGGCACGCGCGCCCCGGACATGCCCGATGGCCGCGCGGGTGAGTTGCGGGCCGCCATCCGGGCTACGCGCCGGGAACTTGTGTCTCCTCATCCATCCACGCCAGGTAACTGGCCAGGCCTCCGTTGAGGGGCAGGGAGATGATCTCCGCGACGCTGTAGCTGTGCAGTTCGTGGATGAGGCGTTCGAGAGCGGGATAGGCGTCGGCCCGGGTCTTCAACAGCAGCAAGTACTCTTCATCGACCTGCACCTCGCCCTTCCGCCGATAGGTGCTGGTCATGGGGCCTACGACCTGGGCGCACGCGGCCAGCCGCCCGTCCACCGCCGCCCTGGCGATCCGCAGCCCCTCCTCGCGCGTCGGCACCGCCGTCTGCACCTGGACGTATTCGCCCACTTCGCTCCTCCCCTTCCGTCCGCCGCCATCTTGACGCGTCCCGCCCAACGCCGTACAGGCCCACCAAATCCACCAATTACGCCACGGAAGTGGTGGAGACGAAGTCCGATGACATGGAGGGCGGATGCCGCAGGCGGTGACGATCACAGGCAGCCGGTCGACCGGCCATCGGCGCGAGGAGGAGTACGGTGCTCTCTTCGCCACCTATGTGCGACCGTTCGCCCTGCCGGGGGTGCGGTTCTACCTGGGCGGGGCGATCGGGATCGATTCGCTGGCGCTGGGGTGGCTGGCGCGGGAGACGGACGTGCGGCTCTCGGTGGTGGTGCCGGTGAGGCTGGCGGATCAGCCGCCCGAGGCGCGCGGCGTCGTCGCGGACATGCGCAGCCGCGGGCGTCTTGACGAACTGGTGGAGCTGGGCGGGCGGTCTGGTACGGAGGGGTATCACGCGCGGAACCGGTGGATGGTCGACCGCAGTGACTTCGTGATCGGTTTTCCCAGAGCGGACGTCCAGGAAGGCGGTGGGACCGGCTACACCCTCGACTATGCCGCCTCGCAGTACAAACCTCGGCTCATCGTGCCCATCTGAGTGCGGTGACCACCTACCTTCGCGGGGTCTCCGCCGGTGACCGGGCAGCCCGCAAGTGTCGGCTCGCCGCCCAGGTCGCTGGCGCTGCCTTGCCGATCCGGTGTGTACGTCGGGGGTGTACCGCACTGGCCGCGTTCGGTGGCCCGTCTCGTACCGGCGATCCGGGAGCACCGGAGGCCGCTGCTGATCTGCTGCACGCCTGCGTTGATCTGGTGGCGGCGACCCGGGGCCGGGTACCGGCGCTGCGGATCCGTCGGGCCCGGCTGGAACTCAGGCCCTGGCATAACGAGCGCTTCGTCACGGACCTCGACGACCACATGCACACCGCTCTCATCGGCATCTAACCGGCGGCATGGGAACAGGCGCTTCCTGGGGAAGCGCCTGGGGGTGGGATGGGTCAGGAGGTCAGGGTGCGGGCCTGGGTGAGCCAGGTGGTGAAGAGATCCGGGTCGATGTCGTCGGGGGAGCGGAGTTTGGCGGTGGCCATCTCTCGGGTGCCGGGGGTGAGGCGGCCGGACGGGTCCTCCAGGGACTGGCCCTTCCAGAAGCCGAAGGCGATGTGGCTCTTGTAGGCCTTGATGAAGCAGACGGGGGACTTGCCCGGGGCGGGGCCGAGGCTCCAGACCGGGTGGCCGTGCCAGACAGCACCGGTGCCGGGGAGTGCGTTCTCGATGACGGGGAGGACGGCCTCGGCGGTTTCGCGGAGGGATTCGGGCAGCGAGGCGACGTAGTCCTGGACGGTGGCGTGCTTGGGCATGATCGTGTCCCTTCTTGATCGGACGTGCGGTGGAGCGGATGCCGACGCAGTCCTCGGTGGGTGTGCGGGGGCTGGTGGAGGCCGGGATCGGCGGGCGCGGAGGCGGCTTGTACGACGGGCGTTCGCCGTGTCCGTCAGGCCCGAGGATGCTCCTATGGATGTCAAGCGGCGAGTTCAAGATCGTTTGATGTGGTGATGATCTGGTAGAGCTCGCGGGCGATGTAACGCTTCAGGCATCGGATGATCTCTTTCTTGGACAGGCCTTGCTTGGTGCGCCGTTCGGCGTAGGCGCGGGTGCGTGGGTCCCAGCGCAGGCGGCACAGCACGACGCGGTAGAGGGCGGCGTTGGCCTGCCGGTCGCCGCCGCGGTTGAGGCGGTGCCGGGTGGTCTTGCCGGACGAGGCGGGGATCGGGGCGGCGCCGCAGAGCATGGCGAACGCCGCCTCGGAGGCGAGCCGGTCGTGGTTTTGGCCGGCGGTGACCAGCAGCTGGCCGGCGACGTCGGTGCCGAGCCCGTTGGCGGCGACCAGGCGGGGGTTGATCGCGGCCACGAGCGGGGCGAGGAGCTCGTCCAGATCGGTGATCTCGGCCGACAGTTGCTGATGGCGGCGGGCCAGCGGGCGCAGGGCGATCTTGGCGGCGGTGGCCGGTGACGCGGCGTCGGCCCGGTCGGGCCGCAGGCTCGCGCAGACGGTGATCAGTTGCGTGACCGGCAGGCCGCGCAGGCGTTCGCGCAGTTCGTCGGGGGCGGTGACGATCAGGGCCTTGATCTGGCGCTGGGCGTCGGCCCGCTGGTCGACCGCCGAGCGGCGGGCCACCCGCAGGTTGCGCAGCGCCTCGACGCGGCCGTCGCGCCGCTTGGGGGTTCCGGTCCGCTCGCCGGCCAGGGCGGTCTTGGCCGCCTGGATGGCATCGATCGGGTCGGACTTGCCCTGGAACCGGCGGGTCTTGCGGTCGGGGCGGTCGGCCTCGACGACGTGGACGCCCTGGTCGCGCAGCAGGCGGGCCAGCCCGGCCCCGTAGGCGCCGGTGCCCTCGACCCCGACCGGCCCCAGCCGCCCGAACCGGCGCATCCAGTCCAGCAGCGCGGTGTATCCGGCCGCATCGGCGGGGAACTGCTCGGTGCCCAGCACTCGCCCGACCTGGTCGATCACCGCGGCGGTGTGGGTGTCTTGGTGGGTGTCGACTCCACCGGTGACCTCGAAGGCCTGCTGTTGGGGTGTAATGGAGGGCATCGTCGTCCTGTCGTCTTGGCTGGGGGCAGGGCGGCACGCACCAGCCGGGCAACGCGGACAAGACAGAGATGGGGCCTCTGGCCAGGCTCCTATGAAGTCACAACGCCACGCCCGGTGAGCGCACATGAGCGCCTCCCGGCCAAGGCCGACATATCCCGTTGAAGACCCAAGGTCAGTCAGTGGCTGGGTCAGGCCCCGCCGGGAGGCGCTCATCTACATCATCTCTGTCAGTGGGCGGAGCGGTGGTGGGCGGCGGTGGCGGCGGTCCAGAGCATGGCGGTGATGGCACCGACGGCGAGGGTGAGGGAGCCCCACGGGCCGCCGGTCATGGCCCAGGCGTTGCCGATCAGGAGGGCGGTGCCGGCGATGCGGGAGGCGATGGCGTGAGGGCGGTGGCCGGTACGGGAGAAGTGGTGGCCCAGGACGTAGCAGGCGGCGATCAGGGCGGTGAACGAGATCGAGCCGGCCGCCATGTGGCCGATGCCGTGCCAGCTGAGGGTCGTGGTCTCGGGCGTTCCGGCGGGGAAGCCGGCGCCGGGGTCCATGACCAGGACGCCCGCGGCGATCATGCCGAGGCCGCTCACCCGGAGCAGGCGGGGCGCCCACCGGCCGCCGGGGGTGCCGTGCATGGCGCGCCGCAGGCCGGCGGCGCCGAGCACCGTCAGCACTCCGGCGACGATGAAGTTGGCGATCTGCAGCCAGCCCAGGGAACCCGTGCTCAGCAGGCTCAGCGGGTGCCGGGTCAGGTCGAAGCCCTCCCGGGTGAACGCCTGCGCCAGGGAGACGGCCGCCCACAGGGGTGCGGCGACGACGGCGCAGGTGAGCAGGGAACGGGTGGAGAGCGAGCGGGGGGAGACGGCGACGGCGACCATGTCGGTTTCCTTTCCGGCGGTAGGTTGCGGTGTTCTCGCTCCTGCGTCGAAGACTCGATGTGACAGGGAACGGTGTGCATTCCCTGTCACATCAGCTGTTCGACGCAGGGGTGAAGACAACAAGCGGCAAGAACCGGCGAGAAAGCGAGCGACCGATGCGCTACCTGATGACGAGCCTGCCCTCCGACACCGCCCGCAAGCCCGACGAGAAGCTGCACGCCGAGGTCGGCGCGTTCGTCGAGGAGCTGACCGCGGCCGGCGTGCTGCTGGCCACCGGCGGGCTGGACAGCCCCACCGTGACGACCTCCCGGGACGGCGAGTTCACCGTGACGGACGGACCGTTCGCCGAGGCCAAGGAGGTGGCGGTCAGCTTCGCGCTGGTGGACGTGCGGTCCAAGGAGGAGGCGATCGAGATCTCCCGCCGGTTCTTCCAGATCATCGGCGACGGAACGGGCTACATCCAGCAGGTCCTCTGACCCGATCCGGTGGTGACGGCACCGTCCCGGTTTGCCCATGAGGCCGGGGCGGTGCTGTCATCGACGGTGTGACGGACGCGCACAGCACCGTTGGCGCCGTGTGGAAGCTGGAGTCGGCCAGAGTGGTCGCCGGGCTCACCCGGATGGTCCACGACGTGGGGCTGGCCGAAGAGCTGGCCCAGGACGCCCTGGTGGCCGCGCTGGAGCAGTGGCCGGTCCAGGGCGTTCCCGACAATCCCGGCGCCTGGCTGATGGCGATCGCCAAGCGGCGGGCCGTCGACCACATCCGGCGTTCCCGCACGCTGGAACGCAAGCAGGAGCAACTCGCCCACGAGACCCACGAGACCCACGAGACCCACGAGGCGGCCGAGACCGCCGAGGCCGCCGAGGCTCCCGAGCGGGACGACGTGCTGCGGCTGATGTTCATGTCCTGCCACCCCGTGCTGCCGACCGAGGCGCGGGTCGCGCTCACCCTCAGGCTCGTGGGCGGCCTCACCGCCCAGGAGATCGCCCGGGCGTTCCTGGTGAACGAGACGGTGATCGCCCGGCGGATCGCCGACGCCAAGCGGACGCTGGCCGACAACGGGGTGCGGTTCGAGCTGCCGGACGGCGCGGAACTGGCCGCACGCCTGTCCGACGTGCTCGGGGTCATCTACCTGATCTTCAACGAGGGCTACTCGGCGACGTCCGGGGACGACCTGATGCGGCCGGGGCTGTGCCTGGAGGCGCGGCGGCTGGGCGGGCTGCTGGCCGAGCTGGCACCGGACGAGGCCGAGGTGCACGGCCTGGTCGCGCTGATGGAGATCCAGGCGTCCCGCGAGGCCGCCCGCACCGGACCGTCCGGCGAGCCCGTCCAGCTCCACGAGCAGAACCGGGGTCGCTGGGATCCGCTGCTGATCCGCCGCGGGTTCACCGCCATGCTGCGGGCGCGGGACGCCGGCGGACCGCCCGGCCCGTACGTGCTCCAGGCCGCGATCGCCGTGTGCCACGCCCAGGCGCGCCGCGCCGAGGACACCGACTGGGACCAGATCGCCGCCCTCTACGACGCGCTGGTCAGGCTGCTCCCGACGCCGGTCGTCCGGCTCAACCGGGCCGTCGCGGTCGGCATGGCGCGCGGGCCGCGGGCGGGCCTGGACCTGCTGGACTCGCTGACCGCCGACCCCGCGCTGCGGGACTACCACCTGCTGCCGGGCGTCCGCGGGGACCTGCTGCACAGGCTGGGCCGGTACGAGGAGGCGCGCCGGGAGTTCCAGCGGGCCGCCTCGCTCACCCGGAACGCCGCCGAACGGGCCTTCCTGGAACGAAGAGCCGAGGAGATCGAGACCCCGGAGGCCGACGGCCCCACGCTGGGACAGGCCGCCGAGGCGTTCCTGGCCCGCGACGACCTGGACGCCCAGACGATCCGCTCGTACGGGCAGACCCTCCGCCGCCTCCGGCTCGGCCTCGGCGACCGGACCCTGCTGGCCTCCCTGACCGCCGACCAGGTGACGAAGGTGTTCCAGACCGCGTGGGGCGACGCCGCCGCCAAGACCTGGAACCGTCACCGTTCGGCCGTCCGCTCGTTCGCCGCCTGGGCGGACCTGGACGACCTCGCCGCGGGCCTGGAACGTCGCGCCGAGGTCCGCGCCAAGCCCGCCGTGCTCGAGCCCGCCTACCTGGACGCCCTGTGGAGCCGCACCGACATTCCCCTGCGCGAACGCACCCTGTGGAGGCTCCTGCAGGAGTCCGCCGCGCCGGTACGCACCGTTCTCTCACTGAACGTCGAGGACCTGGACCTGGAGGACCGCCGCGCCCGCACCGCCAAAGGGGCCTGGGTGACCTGGCGTTCCGGCACGGCCCGCCTGCTCCCCGAACTGCTGGCGGGCCGTACCCGAGGGCCCGTGTTCCTCGCCGACCGGAGACCGGCCCCCGCCCGCATGCCCGCGGAGGCCGACCTCTGCCCCGAGACCGGCCGTGGCCGCCTGTCCTACGAACGCGCCGAGTACCTGTTCAAGCAGGCCACCAAATCCCTGGACCCGACCGGCGACGGCCACACCCTCCGCAGCCTCAGATCCCGCCTCTGACCAGGCGAGCGGGGCGCCGACAGCACCGGCGCGAAGGCGGCCGACGCCACCCGGACCGCACCGGTGCGTGCGCCGCCCCGGACCGGTGAAGCTGTACGAAACGTGCGGTGCTACTTGGAGGTGCGGGTCAGCCGGACGTGGGTGACGGCGGGCGAGCTGACGAACTCGGTGCACTCGTAACCCTCCGCACCACCGTCCAGGTTGTCGAAGAGCCGTTCGCCCCCGCCGAGCAGGATCGGGACGATTACGAAGTGCAACTCGTCCAGCAACCCGGCCCGCATGTACTGCTGGATCGTCGAGGCCCCGCCGCCCAGCCGGACGTCCGCCCCGCCCGCCGCCTCGAAGGCCCGTTCCAGCGCGACCTCGATCCCCTCGGTCACGAAGTGGAACGTGGTCCCGCCCTCCATCGTGATCGACGGGTGCGGGTGGTGGGTCAGCACGAACACCGGGTGGTGGTACGGCGGGTTGTCCCCCCACCAGCCCTTCCACTCGTTCTCGGCGTCCCACGGCCCCCGGACCGGCCCGTACATGTTGCGCCCCATGATGGTCGCGCCGATCCCCGCATCGCCCTGCTTCATGAAGTCGTTGTCCAGCCCCTCGTCCCCGCCGGACATCCCGTGCATCTCACGCGCACTGCGGGTCTGGAACGCCCAGGTGTGCAGCCTCTCCCCGCCGACCCCGAGCGGGTTCTCCAGCCCCTGCCCAGGACCCGCCATGTACCCGTCGAGGGAGACCGAGATGTTGTGAGCACGAAGCTTCGGCATGAGTTCCTCCATGTCAGTCCGCCGAGGCCCTACCCCCGGACCTTCCACATGGACAGACCACCGAGCCCCCGGGAACTCATCGCTCCCACTCGGAAAAGATCTGGTTCGCCCCGGACCTCGCCGATAGGTTCCGCCGCATGTGCGTCTCCACGGCCCCCGCCGAGTTCTCCGGGACGATCCTGTACGGAGGCCGCTGCCACCATCCCCGGCACGGCCTCATCCAGGTCGTCGGCTACCAGAACACCGCCGTCAACCTCGCCGACGGCCCCAACGCCATGCTGCTCCACGTTCCCGCCCGGGGCGCGATGTCCCCCGACAACTTCATCAAGGTCGGCCGGACGAGCGACATCCTCGATCGCATGGTCGACGCCGTACGCCCCAAGTCAAGGGGACCGCAGGGCATCGACTGGATGGGCGCGGCGGCGGGCGCGGCGTCCCACGAGGTCAAGGTCTTCGAGCACGACATCTACACCGTGCTGCTGGCCACCGACCCCACCTTCATCCCCCACGCCCTCCACCGGGTCGCCCCCAACAAGAGGCCGTATCTCAACCCGGCGCTGATGGAGTTCTACGCCGACTTCTACGCGGACCACACCGTCATGGTGTGCTGCTTCGACAACGCCGAAGCCCGGCGTGCCAAGCCCCTGCTCATCTGGTACGAGCCCACCGACCCCGACCGGTTGGTCCTCCCGGCCCTGGACTGCCACACCGGCGAGCCCCCCGACCTGGACGCCCGTGTCACCACCGACCACTGGGTCATCTTCGGCACCGACGACGCCCCCGAAGGCTGGGGCAGCCCCGTGCGCTACCCCGGCTTCATGCGCCACGGCCTGCGCGACTTCCTCCCCCGGACCGTGGTCGGCACCTCGTTCCACGGCCTCTCCCTACGCAACGGCGACTTCGCCATCACCCACGACGCCCTGCTGAACGCCGACCTCGCTCGAATAGACCGCCTCCAACCCACCCGCTGACCTCCAGCCGCTCCTACCGCATTGCGGATCTGGGTCACGTTCAGGTGGAGCCGGGTCTGCATCCGCCCACGAACCGAACCGGGCCACCCACGAGGGCGGCTGTTCAGGTACGCGGGAGAGATGGGCGGCGGCGCGTTGGGAGCACCGCCGCCCGGGCTAGCGGTGAAGCGTGGCCTTGACCGCGACCACCGCGTCCATCGGGCGGTTCGCCTCGCAGATCGGCGATCCGCCGGCGTGGGTGAACCACAGGCGGCCGTTGTCCGAGGCGCGCCGCTGCGCCCAGATCTCGACGAGCCGCCCCGTCTGGTCGGTGACGGTCAGGTGGAGTCGTTCGACGTTCACGGTGTAGCCCTGGCCGCGGAGGACTCCAGCGAGTGCGTTGAGGGCCTGACGGCGGTCATCGTCGGTGGTGATCATGCCGCGACCAGCCCGAGGCTCACCATGCACCGGCGGAACCAACCGCGGCGGTCGGGTGCCGGGTGGGCCTGCGGGATCGGCCGCCGTGGCGGGGTGATGCCGGAGGGCACGGCGGTGCCGAGGAGAGGCGAGGTGCGTCGCACCGCCGTGCCCGCCCCGCCCGTTCGAGCCGCCGCCTCGTACCGGTTCTGGCGGGGAGTCTTCGAGATGGATGAACGCTGCCGGTAGTGGTCGGTCAGCAGGCGCGCCAAGCCCGCAGGCGTCTCCGCCTCCAGGAGGCTGTCGTGGTCACGGACCATCGCCCACCAACGACCGGTGTGCTCGCCGTAGTGGATCAGCGCGGCCGGGAACCGCGCACGCAGCTCGGCGGCCTGTCGGCTGACAGGTGCGGCGGCAGGCTTGACCGGGATCGGCCATGCGGGCGGGGCTAGGGTGTTGCCCACGTCAGGAAACCTCACTTCCTGGCCAGGCCCCGGAGAACTCCGACGCGCGAACGTCGGGCCGGGGCCGCTTGCGTACTCACCTTCAGTGAAGGCTCGTCACGCGGCGCAGGGCAGAGGGCATCATGGGAGCACGAGAGTGTTCCCGGGAACGTCGGCCGGACCAAAGGTGCACGCACACCATGACCACCGCCGAGAGTCGTCGCGCCATCGGTGCGCGCCTGAAAGCCGAACGTGAACGGCGTGGATGGGGCCAGCGGACCCTGGCCCGTCTCCTGCGCGAGGCCGTCGATGATCCGCAAAAACCCGACCACGAATCGTTCGTGACGTACGTCAAGCGGTGGGAGGCCGGCAAGGTCGATCGGATCTCGGACCGCTACCGCGCCGCCTACGCCGCGGTGCTGGGCATCCCTGAACGTGAGCTGTTCACCCCGCAGCCGACCGTGCAACCGCCGGCGGACACGGCCGGTGACGATGAACTCGAGGCGCTCGAGCTGGCCCGGCGGGTCGCCGCCAGCGACCTGGGCGAGGCCACCCTGCAGGCGCTGGAACACGCAGCGGACGACCTCGCCTGCGCCTACCAGGGCACTCCACCGGATGCGCTGCTTCAGCGGGTCAGGAAGCACCTCGCCTATGTGGGGATGCTGATGGACGCACGCAAAACGCTGGCGGAGCATCGGCGGCTGCTCGTGGTCGGCGGCTGGCTCTGTCTGCTCGCCGCCACCTGCGACGTCGACCTGCACCGCCGGTCGGCGGCCAGGGCCCGGCTGCGAACCGCCGCCCAGCTCGCCCAGCACGCCGAGCACCCGGAGATCATGGCGTGGTGTCTGGAGACCGAGGCATGGCAGGCGCTCACGGACGGCGACTACCGAAAGGCCATCGACCTGTCCCGGGCCGCGCAGCAGGTCGCGCCCAAGACCGGATCCGCCTACATCCAGGCCACGGCGCAGGAAGGACGGGCCCATGCCCGCCTGGGGTCCGGCCCGGAGACCCGCGACGCGCTGACCCGAGTCGACCGCCTGGTCGCCTCACTGCAGATGCCGGACCGGCCTGAACACCACTTCCGGTACGACCCGGCCAAGAGGGACTCCTACACCGTCACCGCACTGTCGTGGATCGGGGACCCCGCGGCCGAGTCGCAGGCACGAGAGGTGCTGACGAACCTGGAGTCACCGACCAATGGACCGCGGCGCCCGCGCCGGGCGGCCACGGCCCGCCTGGACCTCGCGCTCGCCCTGGCCTCCACCGGACGGCCCGACGAAGCGGCCCACACCGCACTGCAAGCAGTCACCAGCGGACGGCTGGTCCCCTCCACCTACTGGAGAGCCGAAGAGATCATCACCGCCGTACAAGACCACGGCACCCCAGAGGCCGCCGACCTGATCGAGGCGTACCGCGAACTACGACGCCCATTGACGTCCTGAGACTGGCGCGCGTGCATTGGTGTTCCTTCGCGTCGGCCGTCTCCAGCCCGTCCGTCGGATGCCCAGAGGGGTCCTTGAAGGGGGGAGGACACCGGTCATGGAGACGGGGTGAAGTGAGGACACCGGTAACAGGTGCGAGAGACGGGGCGGAGGCGAGAGTGGCGCTGTGAGTCGCCCCCGGGCCGGTGCGCGGACCGGCCCGACAGGAGGGCGTACGGCGAAAGGAGCACAGCGCATGGACGATGATCGACTGGTTCGGGGCCGGTGGGCCCGGCGGGCGGCGACGATGCTGGTGAGCGGGGCCGTCGCGGCCGGTGGGCTGGCGGCGCTCGCGGCTCCGGCGCATGCGGCGCCGTCCGGATGCACCCGCTCGCTGACGTGGAACGCGTACACGTTGTCCTGTGCGGAGGGCGACGGGCAGTACCGCGCCGGAGTGGAGTGCGTGAAGTACGTCAACCTGCGGTGGTACTACGCCACCCGATACGGCGAGTGGGTCGCCGCCGGGCCCGGTGGTTCCTCTCGCGCCGTCTGCCCCACGGGATACGGGGCCCAGCGCGGTTTCGGCGAGGTCGCCTGACCCGAGGCCGCCCGCCATGTGCGGCTGGCATGCTGCCCGGATGGGATTCGACCTGTACGGCGTGCTGACGCTCGACGAAGGGGTGCTCGGGCTCTTCGAGAGGGTGATCCCGGGCGGCTCCCGGTACGCCCTGCCGGTGGGCGGTTCCGGGTGGCCGGACGGGTGGGTGCTGCCCGTTCCCTGGGAGCTGGAGTACGGGACCGGCGGCCGGCCGGCCATGGTCCCGGACGCGCTGGAGCCCGCGGACGAGGACGTCTGGCGGGCTGCGGCGGGGGTGCCCGCGGGAGCCGATCCGCTGGACGCGTTCGACGAGATCGACTTCGCGCTGGTGTCGCTGCTGAGCCTGGCGGCGCCGGTGGTCCTCATCGACGACAGCACGTTCGGCGGCGTTCTGGGGCACGAGCACGCGGTGCTCGGGGTGAACGGCAGGATCGAGGCGGCGTACGGGGTGGACTTCCTCGGCGGCAGGGCGTTCGTGCTGGAGGCGGGCGGATACCGGGAGGCCGATCCGGCCGAGGTCGCGCCCGCCGCGCAGTGCGCCGAACGGCTGGACGACCGGCTCCGGGGGAGGTTCCTCTTCGACGGCTACCTGCCGCGCTCGCCCAACCGGGAGGGGCCGCCGTCCAGGGCGCCGTGGTCGGGGCCGACGCCGGAGGTCGATCCGGCCTGGCGGCGGCACTTCCCCGTTCTGGCCTGAAGGCGAAAGCGCCCGGGGCGGCATGCCCCGGGCGCTTCACGGACTGCGGGTCAGCGGTCGACCTCGCCGCGGATGAACGCCTCGACGGCCTCGCGGGCCTCGTCGTCGCTGTACTGCTCCGGCGGGGACTTCATGAAGTAGGAGCTGGCCGACAGGATCGGGCCGCCGATGCCGCGGTCCTTGGCGATCTTGGCGGCGCGCACCGCGTCGATGATGACGCCGGCGGAGTTGGGGGAGTCCCAGACCTCCAGCTTGTACTCCAGGTTCAGCGGGACGTCGCCGAACGCCTTGCCCTCCAGCCGGACGTAGGCCCACTTGCGGTCGTCCAGCCACGGCACGTGGTCGGACGGGCCGATGTGCACGTCGCTCTTGCCCATCTCGCGGGGGATCTGCGAGGTGACCGACTGGGTCTTGGAGATCTTCTTGGACTGGAGCCGGTTGCGCTCCAGCATGTTCATGAAGTCCATGTTGCCGCCGAAGTTGAGCTGGTACGTGCGCAGCAGCTCGACCCCGCGGTCCTCGAACAGCTTGGCCATCACCCGGTGCGTGATGGTCGCGCCGACCTGCGACTTGATGTCGTCGCCGACGATCGGGACGCCCGCCTCGGTGAACTTGCGCGCCCACTCGGGGTCGGAGGCGATGAACACCGGCAGCGCGTTCACGAACGCCACACCGGCGTCGAGCGCGCACTGGGCGTAGAAGCGGTCGGCCTCCTCCGAGCCCACCGGCAGGTACGACACCAGCACGTCGGCCCGCGCGTCCTTCAGCGCCTGCACCACGTCGACCGGCTCGGCGTCGGACTCCTCCACCATCTGGCGGTAGTACTCGCCCAGCCCGTCGTAGGTGTGACCGCGCTGCACGATCACGCCGGTCGGCGGGACGTCGCAGATCTTGATGGTGTTGTTCTCGCTCGCCGTGATGGCGTCGGACAGGTCCATGCCGACCTTCTTGGCGTCGACGTCGAACGCGGCGACGAACTCGATGTCGCCGACGTGGTAGTCGCCGAACTGAACGTGCATCAGGCCGGGCACCCGCGTGGCCGGGTCCGCGTCCTTGTAGTACTCGACGCCTTGGACGAGCGAAGCGGCGCAGTTGCCCACGCCGACGATGGCTACGCGCACCGAACCCATCCCAATGCTCCTTCTCGTGATCAATGTGAATCCGTGACCGCTCAGCGGTCACCGCCGGAGATGTCGTCCGCGGACGTGCCTTCCGCCCGCTCGTCTCGCCGTTCGCTCCGCCCGTCGGCCTGCTCGGCGCGTTCCCGGCCGATCAGCTCGTTCAGCCAGCGGACCTCGCGTTCGACCGACTCGAGCCCGTGGTTCTGCAGCTCGAGGGTGTAACTGTCGACCCGTTCCCGGGTCCGCGCCAGGGCGGCGCGGAAGCTCTCCAGCCGTTCCTCCAGCCGGCTGCGCCGGCCTTCGAGGATGCGCAGGCGCACGTCGGCGTCGGTGTGCCGGAAGAAGGCGAAGCGCACGCCGAAGCCCTCGTCCTCCCACGCCGCCGGCCCCGCCTCGGTGAGCAGCTGCTGGAGCCGCTCCTTGCCGTCGGCGGTGAGCTTGTAGACGATCTTCGACCGCCGGCTCTGCAGGGTCAGCGCGCCGCCCGGGTCCTCCGGCCGGTCCTCGACGATCAGCCCCTGCTCCAGGAGCTGCTTGAGGCACGGATACAGCGACCCGTAGGAGAACGCGCGGAACATGCCGAGCAGCGCGTTGAGCCGCTTGCGCAGCTCGTAGCCGTGCATCGGGGTCTCGTGGAGCAGGCCGAGCACGGCGAGCTCCAGCACGCCCGAGCCCTTCCTGCCGGCCATGATCCCTCCTGCGCGGCCGCGTCCGGCGACCGATGGTGTCTCGTTCAGATGTATCGCACGAATGTATCGGCTCGATACATCGGAAAGATACGTCTTTGTTAAAGACCTTCGCAACCGGGGGCGAACCGCGCGATCTTCCCGTGGGCCGGGGGACGGACGTACCCTGCAGGCAGACCCGTCAGGGGGGCGCGATGACGCAGACCGGTCCGCGGCCACGCCAGGTGGTCGACTACGGGCTCGCCAGGAGGGCGGCCCTCGCCGAGCTCCGCTCGGGACACCTGACCAGAGCGGACGCCTGTGACGCTCATCCCTATCTGCTGAGGGCCGCCAAGTACCATGGCGAGCCGACCGACGAGCGGTGTCCCGTCTGCCGCAGGGAGAGGCTCACCCATGTCACCTACGTGTACGGCGACGAACTCGGAGCGTACGCGGGCCGGGTCAAAGCGACGGGTGAGCTTGCCGAGATGGCGTGTGAGTACGGAGAATTCAGGGTTTATGTGGTCGAAGTGTGTCAGGGTTGTGCCTGGAACCACTTGACGGTGTCGTACGTCCTCGGTCATGGCGAGGCCCCCCGCACCCGGCGGGGACCGGCCTCGGGAGGCTGACGGACCCCCCGGGCCTGGCGACGTCGCGAGGTGAGGGGAGGTTCTGCCGGCCTCCGGCCATGCCCTGGACGGGATCGGACGCTGCACGGCGGTCGCCCCCTCATTCGCCTGCGCAGTACTGTCGGACGACGACGCACAAACGCCGTATCCCCAGTAGCCGAACGAGGTCGCGTGAGTTACCCAAGCCAGAACGGACCGCACCGCGGGCCGGCCGGACCGGGTGTACCCGGCCGCCGGTCCGGTATCCCCGGTGGCTCGGCCGGGTCTGGACGAGCCGCGGGTTCCCCCGGCGTTCCAGGCCGTCCCGGTGTTCCGGGCCGCCCGGGCGCACCCGGCGGCAGGCCTCGTGTCCCCGCCGGCAACCCGATGGGGCCGGGCGCTCCCGGCCGTCCCCGCCGCCCGGCGGGACCCCCCGGCGCCGCCGGGCCCCCCGGCCCCGGCGCCCGCCGCGCCCGTCCGGGCGGACCGGGCGTTCCCGGCGCACCCGGCGGCTTCGGAGGCGGCGGTGGCCGCGGTGGTCGTGGCGGACGCGGCGGTGACGACGACGACCTGCCGGACAAGACCGGCTGGCGCCGCTTCGTGCCGTCCTGGAAGATCGTGGTCGGCGTCCTGGCGCTGGGCTTCCTGAGCTTCTGCACCCTGGTCGGCGTGGCGTACGCGATGACCCCGGTGCCCGAGGCCGGCAACGAGGACGCCACCAAGACCGCCGGGATCTTCTACTACAGCGACGGCAAGACCGAGATCGGCCGGGTGGGCAAGAACCGCGAGCTGATCACGATCAAGCAGGTGCCCCCGCACGTGCAGGAGGCGGTGATCGCGGCCGAGAACCGCAGCTTCCGCACCGACCCCGGCGTCTCGTTCAAGGGCATCGCCCGCGCGGTCGTCGTCAACATCACCGGCGGTGAGATGCAGGGCGGCTCGACCATCACCCAGCAGCTGGCCAAGAACTACTACCTCACCGACGAGCGGACGATGAGCCGCAAGTTCAAGGAGCTGTTCATCTCGGTCAAGCTCGGCCAGCAGAAGAGCAAGGACGAGATCCTCCAGGACTACCTCAACACCATCTACTTCGGCCGCCAGGCGTACGGCATCCAGGCCGCCTCCAAGACCTACTTCGGCGTCCCGGTGGAGAAGCTGCGCCCCGACCAGGGCGCGCTGCTGGCGGCGATCATCCAGCGTCCCGGCCAGCTCGACCCGCGCAGCGAGGACTACAAGGACGAGACCCTGGCCCGCTACCAGTACGTGCTGGACGGCATGGTCAAGACCGGCGCGCTGTCGGAGGCCGACCGGCAGAAGTACAAGGACAAGCTGCCGGAGACCAAGCCGCTGAACGCCAACCAGACCTACGCCGGCGACCGCGGCTACATGATCAAGCGGGCGATCAAGGAGCTGGAGCGCGACCAGGGCATCACCGAGGAACAGATCATCGACCAGGGCCTGCACATCGTCACCACCTTCGACAAGAAGAAGATGGCGGCGGCCAAGCAGGCGGCCGAGCAGACGTTCTCCTCCCTGCACCCCAAGCGCAAGGGCAAGCACGTGCAGGTCGGCATCGCCTCGGTGGAGACCAAGACCGGCCGGGTCGTGGCGTTCTACGGCGGGCCGGACTTCCTCAAGCACGAGTACGACAACGTCTGGAAGGGCTCGGCGCAGGCCGGATCGGCGATCAAGCCGTACGTGCTGGCCACCGCCCTGGAACAGGGGTACAGCCTCAAGAGCCTGGTCGAGGGCCGGTCGGGCATGAGGTTCGACGGGCAGGGCAACCCGGCGCCGGGCGACCCCAACGCCACCGAGCCGATCCCCAACGGGCACCACGAGCCGCCGGCGATCGACCTGATCAGGGCCACGGCCAACTCCACCAACACCGCGTACGTGCAGCTCGGCCTCAAGGTCGGCCTGCCCAGCGTGATCGAGACCGCCACCAAGGCAGGCGTCGCCGAGGACCTGCTGACCCCGTACAAGTCCAGCTACGGTCTGTCGCTGGGCATCAACGACATCCGGCCGATCGAGCAGGCCGCCGGGTACGCCACGTTCGCCAACGGCGGCGACTACATCCAGCCGCACGTCGTCGACAAGGTGCTGCACCGCGACCACAAGACGATCTACAAGATCCTCAAGTGGAAGAAGAAGCAGAACATCTACAAGGAGGGCGTCACCGCCGACGTCACCCACGCGCTGCAGGCGGTCGTCAAGAACGGCACCGGCACCGCCGCCGCCCTCCCGGACCGTCCGGTGGCCGGTAAGACCGGTACCACCGACAAGAACGTCGCCACCTGGTTCGTCGGCTACGTCCCGCAGCTGTCCACCGCGGTGACGATCTACAACGACGAGAAGAAGCCGGTGGTCGCCAACGGCGTGACCCTCGAAGGTGGGACGGGTCCGGCCAAGATCTGGAACGCCTACATGTCCCAGGCGACCCGGGGCATGGAGGTCGAGCAGTTCCCGCCGCCGGCCTGGGTGGGCACCCAGCAGAAGTTCGCCACCCCGCCGGCGTCGCCGTCGCCGTCCGAGACGCCGACGTGCCGGCCGGGCCAGATGAGCACCCCCGAGGAGCCCTGCAAGGAGCGGGAACGGGACCGGCCCTGCGTCCGGCCCGGCTTCCCGCCCGGCTGCCAGCCGCAGGAGACCCCGGACCCGGGCCAGAGCGAGCCGCCGCCGGGCACCTGCCAGCGGTTCCCCGAGTGGCCGGGCTGCCCCGACCCCGAGCCGACGGAGACGGCCGAGCCGCCGGACCCGGACGAGGGACGGACCAGGACGACGAGCGACTGATCCCTGACGGGACGGTGCGAAAGGTTCATTGACCGGGCGCTGTGGCGGGCCCGCCGACCGGCGGGTCCGCCACAGCCGTTCCTAGCCGGTTCGGCGTCCGCCCGCGCCGGACGGCAGAATCCCACTCGTGTCCCCAGACGACCTCGACACCAGACCCGGCGACCGCACCGCACGTAAGGACACCGCGACCTTGGTCCAGGATGCGCAGAGCCGCCCGTTCCACCTGCGGGCGGTCGACCGGATGGCGCTGGCCGTCTGGGCGGGCGCCTGGCTCGGGGTGATGTTCTTCGTCGCGGTCATCCCCCGCGTGCTGCCGACGATCTACGACGGACGGCCCTACCTGGACCGGTGGGCGCAGTGGGACGCCGTCCGGTTCATGAACCTGGCCACCTACGGCTACGACGGCGTGCCCGGCCAGCCCGAGGATCCGGGCTGGCCCGCGTTCTTCCCCGGCTATCCGCTGCTGCTGCGCGCGGTCGGGGTGGTGATCCCCGACTACCGGCTGGCCGGGCTGGCGATCTCGCTGGTCGCCGGGGCGGTCACCATGGTGGCGCTGGCCCGGCTCGCCGAGCAGGAGGGCGGCGAGGGCACCGGGCGGCGGGCGGTGATCGCCCTGCTGGCGGGGCCGCCCGCGGTGTTCCTGTTCGCCGGGTACTCCGAGTCGGTGTTCCTGGCGCTGGCGCTGCCCGCCTGGCTGCTGGCCCGGCGCGGCCACTGGGCGGGCGCGGCGCTGCTGGGCGTTCCGGCCACCGGGGTGCGGATCACCGGGCTGTTCCTCGGGCTGGCGCTGATCGTCGAGTACCTGGTGGGGGAACGCGGCCGGCGCGCGGTCGGCTGGCGGCCGATGGCCTGGCTGGCGCTGCCGTTCACGCCGCTGCTGGCGTACTCGTTCTACCAGTGGACGCGCACCGGCGACTGGCTGGCCTGGCAGCACGCCCAGGAGGCGGGCTGGGACCGGCATCTGGTGTGGCCGTGGGAGTCGTTCAAGACCACCTGGCAGGCGGCCTGGGAGAGCGACTACGAGTTCACGCTGGCGTTCCGGATCGAGATGTTCGCCGCGCTGGCCGGGGTCCTGCTGTGCGCGTACCTGCTGGCCAGGCGGCGGTGGCCGGAGCTGACGTACGTGGGCACGCAGTTGGCCGCGCTGCTGCTGTCGTCCTACTACCTGTCGGTGGGCCGCGCCATGCTGCTGTGGTGGCCGCTGTGGATCGCCGTCGCCACGGTGGGCGCCCGCCGTCCGGGCCTGTTCGCGGGGGCGGTCGCGGCGAGCGTGCCGTTCGCCGTCCTGATGCTGCTGACGTTCACCTCCGGCGGCTGGGCGGGCTGATCCGCCGCCGTGCTCCCGTGCGCCCGGCGACCGCGAGGCCCGGTGGACCGGCCCGGACTCCGGGTGCGTCACCGAGCGCCGAGCCGGTCGATCCGGGGATCTAGCGGCCCTGCATTGCCAGGGCGCCGGCGATCAGGACCAGACCGAGCACGCTGGCCGCCGCGAGGACGATCCACGACCAGGAGACGAGCGTGCGGGCCTTGTCGGGGGCGGTCTGCACCCGTTCCAGGCCCATGTTGTTGAGCACGATCCCCAGCACGCCGAACGGCAGCAGGGTCAGGACGGCCACCGTGCCCAGGACGAAGCCGATGGACGCGGCGGTGCGGGTGAGCGTTCCGTCGGCCTGGACGCCGAGGGGGAGCTTGACGGGGACCGGAGCGGCGTGGCTCATGGCGTTCACCTCTGCGGGGGCGGGAAAGGCGATGCCTCGAGTGTGTCCCCGATCACACCGATGTAAACGCCCGTTGATCGGTGGCCCGGAACGTTCTCCGGTAGGCGAGCGGGGCGACCCCGAGGGCCTCGCGCAGGTGCTTGCGGAGTGACGCGCCGGTGCCGAACCCGGCGCGCTCGGCGATCCGGTCCACCGGCAGGTCGGTGGTCTCCAGCAGGTGACGGGCCAGTTCCACCCGCTGGTGCCCGAGCCACTGCCCCGGGCTCATCCCCACCTCCTCGCGGAACCGGCGGGTGAACGTCCGCACGCTCATCCCCGCGTGCGCCGCCATCTGGGCCAGCGACAGGGGCAGGTGCAGGCGTTCCAGCGCCCACGCACGGGTGGGGCCGGTGGTGGCGACGGACGGCTCGGGCAGCGGCCGTTCGATGTACTGCGCCTGGCCGCCGTCCCGCCACGGCGGGACGACGCAGCGCCGCGCCGCCCCGTTGGCCACCTCGCTGCCGTGGTCGCGGCGGACCAGGTGCAGGCACAGGTCGATGGCGGCGGCGCATCCCGCGGAGGTCAGCAGGTCCCCGTTGTCCACGAACAGCACGTCCGGGTCCAGCTTCACCCGGGGGAAGAGCCGCTGGAACTCGTCGGCGCGCGCCCAGTGCGTGGTGGCGGGCAGCCCGTCCAGCAGGCCCGCCCCGGCCAGGATGAACGACCCCGTGCACAGCGACACCAGCCGGGTTCCGGGCCGGATGCGCTCCAGCGCCCCGGCCAGCCGCGGGGGCGGCTCGTTCCCCTCGAACAGCGGCCCGTGCCCGGAGGGGATGATCACGGTGTCGGCGGTGTCCAGCACGGTGCCGTCGTGCTCGACGGCGATGGCGAAGTCGGCGCAGGTCCGCACCGTCCCGCCGTCGAGGGAGCAGGTCACCACCTCATAGAGCGGCGCTCCGCCGGAGGTCTGCGCGGATCCGAAGACCCGGGCCGGGATCCCCAGCTCGAACGGCAGCACCCCGTCCAGGGCCAGCACGACGATCCGATGCATGGCCCGATCTTTTCACATCTCGTCCATCGGGCCACTGTCCGGTGGGCGGGCGCTCGCGCACGCTGATGGACGTGCGCCGCGACGGCCGCGGCGCACGTCGAGAGGAGCAATGCGATGCGCGCGATCAGCCAGCGGTCCTGGGGAGCCCCCGAGGTGCTGACGGAGGTGGAGGTCGAACGACCCCGGCCCGGACCGGCCGAGATCCTGGTCCGGGTGCACGCCGCCGGGATCAACCCGGTCGACTGGAAGTCCCGGGCCACCGGCGGCTTCGGCCTGTGGGGCGAGCCCCCGATCCTGGGCTGGGACGTGTCCGGCGTGGTCGAGGAGACCGGCCCGGGTGTGACGATCTTCCAGCCGGGCGACGAGGTGTTCGGCATGCCCCGCTTCCCCCACCAGGCCGGGGCCTACGCGGAGTACGTCACCGCGCCCGCCCGCCACTTCGCCCGCAAGCCCGCCGGGCTGGACCACGTCCAGGCCGCCGCCCTGCCCTTGGCGGGCCTGACGGCCTGGCAGGCCCTCGTGGACACCGCCGACGTGCGGCCCGGGCGGCGCGTCCTGATCCACGCCGCCGCCGGCGGCGTCGGCCACCTGGCCGTCCAGATCGCCAAGGCCCGCGGCGCCCACGTCATCGGCACCGCCCGCGGCTCCAAGCACGAACTGCTCCGCGACCTGGGCGCCGACGAGCTCATCGACTACACCGAGACCGACTTCACCGAGGCCGTCGCCAACCTGGACGTCGTCATCGACCCCATCGGCGGCGACTACGGCCCCCGTTCCCTCAAGGTCCTCCGCCCCGACGGCGTCCTCGTCTCTTTGAACTCCCCCGACGAGGACGCCCTCCGCCCCCGGGCCGCCGCTCTGGGCCGCCGCGCCGGCTTCATGCTCGTGGAGCCCGACCGTACGGGCCTGTCGGCGATCGCCGATCTGGTGTCGGCAGGGCGTCTGCGCCCTGTGATCGACGCCGTCTTCCCCCTGTCCGAGGCCGCCAAGGCCCACCATCACGGTGAGACGGGCCGTACCACCGGCAAGCTCGTCCTCACCGTGCACGACTGAGCCGCGACCCGAGGCGGGCCCGGCCGCCGCGCTCGGCGCGTCAGGCGGGTGGGGCGGTCAGGAGAGCTTGGAGCGGAGGAGGGCGATGTCGGCGGCCTGGCCCTGCTGGGGGGTCTCGACGACCACGGGGGCTCCGGCGGCGCGGACCACAGAGAGGATCAGGTCGGTGTCGATGGTGCCGCTGTCGAGGTTGGCGTGGCGGTCGGCGCCGGAGCCGAACGCGTCGCGGCTGTTGTTGCAGTGGACCAGGTCGATCCGGCCGGTGATGGCCTTGATCCGGTCCACGGCGTCGATCAGCTCCTCGCCCGCGGCGTGGGCGTGGCAGGTGTCCAGGCAGAAGCCGAGCTTGGCGTCGATGTCGGCGACCTGCGACAGCACCTCCCACAGCCGGGCGATGCGGTCGAACCTGCGGGCCATCGCGTTGCCGCCGCCCGCGGTGTTCTCGATGTAGATCGGGACGGGGCAGTCGAGGCGCTCGAAGACCTTGCGCCAGTTCTCGAAGCCGGTCTCGGGGTCGTCCTTGGACAGCACGTGGCCGCCGTGCACGATCAGCGCCCTGGCCCCGATCTCCGCCGCCGCCTCGAGCTGCTGGGTGAGGAGCTTGCGGCTGGGGATGCGGATCCGGTTGTTGGAGGTCGCCACGTTCACCACGTACGGGGCGTGGACGTAGACGTCCACGCCGGAGCCCGCCAGGTCCTTGACCGCCTCCGGCACCTCCGGCTTCTTCCAGCCCTGCGGGTCGCCGAGGAAGAACTGCACGACGTCCGCACCGACGGCGCGGGCGGCGGCGAGGGGGTCGTGCCGGTCGACATGGGCTCCGATGCGCATGGCATCGAGGGTAGCCGCCCCCGGCGGTCCCGCCCGTCCGATCGGCCCGGACGGGCGGGCGGCCGTTCACGCGGCGGCGTCAGAGGGAGAAGCCGCCGTGGCGCAGTGCCATCGCACCCCCGACGAACGAGGCGATCATGGCGATGACGTTGAAGAAGCGTTCACCCGTGGTGGCGGAGACGAGCTGGGCGTACAGCGCGAGCGGCAGCCCGAGGACGGCCGCCAGCGCGCCGAGGAAGTGGGTGGCCGAGATGAACCCGAACACCAGCGCGCACACCCCGAGCACGAACGCGGCCAGCGTGAGCGCGTTCTCGAGCGGGTGCCGGCGGCCGTCGGTGTTCAGCAGGCCGCCGCGGCGCGAACGCCGTCTCTGGATCGCCTCCTGCGGCATGGCGCACCTCCCAGACGTGCGGACGTGCCGTGCAGATGCCCGGCCTGCGGCCGTTCAACCTGCCCTGACCCGGGCGTTCGCGCCCCAGGTCGGTATTTGTCGGTGGGCGGGGGTACGCTCGAACGCAACTTCGAACATTGCTTCGAACGGACTCGGGAGGCACCAGGTGGTGGACACGAGCGATCTCGAGGTCATCGGCGACGCCGAGCTCGTCGAGGAGCTGTCGATGCTGACCACCCAGACGGCCCGGATGCGGGCCCGGATGGCCGACATCGTGGCCGAGCTCGACCGGCGGCGGCGCGCCGCGGCCAGGACCGGGACCGCGGCGTCCGCGCACCGCGCCCGGCGATGACGACGGTCGGCCCGGCTTGGCCGCGGCGCCGCCGGAGCCTTGGTAGCCTGGACCGGTTCCCGCAGGCCGCGCATGCCGTGGCGCGGCCGTGCGACCGGACGCCAGCGTCCTCCTGTCACGGAAACGCCGTGACCGCCTGAGTCCAGAGGAGGTAGGGACACAGCATGCGTCGCTACGAAGTCATGGTCATCCTCGACCCCTCGATCGAGGAGCGCGCCATCGCCCCCTCGCTCGACCAGTTCCTGAACGTCGTCAAGACCGGCGGCGGCTCGGTGGAGAAGGTCGACATCTGGGGCCGCCGGCGCCTGGCCTACGAGATCCAGAAGAAGAGCGAGGGCGTCTACGCGGTCGTCGACCTCACCGCGGAGCCCGCCGTCGTCAAGGAGCTCGACCGGCAGCTCAACCTGAGCGAGACGGTCCTGCGTACGAAGGTCATCCGCCCCGAGGTCCACTGACCACCGGTTACGGTGGGCCGCCCCGACAGATGGAGCCAGCCCGATGGCAGCAGGCGACACCCAGATAACGATCGTCGGGAACCTCGTCGAGGACCCGAACCTGCGCTTCACCCCCAGCGGCCAGGCGGTGGCGACGTTCCGCATCGCCTCCACGCCGCGCTTCTACGACCGCCAGTCAGGTGAGTGGAAGGACGGCGACGCCCTCTTCCTGACCTGCAACGTCTGGCGGCAGGCGGCGGAGAACGTGGCCGAGAGCCTGACCCGGGGCATGCGGGTGATCGTGCAGGGTCGCCTGAAGCAGCGCTCGTACGAGACCCGTGAGGGCGAGAAGCGCACCGTCTACGAGGTCGAGGTCGACGAGGTCGGCCCGTCGCTGCGCAACGCCACCGCCAAGGTCAACAAGACCCAGCGGCAGGGCGGCGGGTTCGGCGGCGGCCAGGGCGGCGGCTTCGACTCGGGCGGCTTCGGCGGCCCGGCCGCCGCGCCCGCCGGCGGGGGCGCCCCGGCCGGCGACCCCTGGGCCACCGGGGGCGGGGGCGGCGGCTTCTCCGACGACCCGCCGTTCTAGGACGCCGGGCTCTTCCACCAGTTCACACGACCATTCCCGCGTCAGCGGGGCTCTGATCAAAGGAGCACCACGATGGCCAAGCCACCGCCGCGCAAGCCCAAGAAGAAGGTTTGCGTGTTCTGCCAGGAGAAGATCTCCTACGTCGACTACAAGGACACCGGCCTGCTGCGGAAGTTCATCTCCGACCGCGGCAAGATCCGGGCCCGCCGGGTGACCGGCAACTGCACCCAGCACCAGCGGGACGTCGCCACCGCGATCAAGAACGCCCGCGAGATGGCGCTGCTGCCCTACACCAGCACCGCGCGCTGAGAGGAGGCCCCGAGATGAAGCTCATTCTCAAGCAGGAGGTCTCCGGTCTCGGCGAGCCGGGTGACGTGGTCGAGGTCAAGGACGGCTACGGCCGCAACTACCTGGTCCCGCGCGGTCTGGCGATCCACTGGACCCGCGGCGCCCAGCGCGAGGTCGACTCGATCAAGAAGGCCCGCGCCGCCCGCGAGATCGCCACCCTGGAGCAGGCCCGCGAGGTCGCCGGGCAGCTCGCCGGCCTCAAGGTGACCCTGCGCACCCGTGCCGGCCAGGGCGGCCGGCTGTTCGGCTCGGTGACCGCGGCCGACATCGCCGGCGCCGTCAAGGACGCCGGCGGCCCGGATCTCGACAAGCGCCGCATCGAGATCCGCAACCCCATCAAGACGGTCGGCGTCCACCAGGTCGCCGTCCGGCTGCACCCCGAGGTCAGCGCCACCATCCAGCTCAACGTGGCCGCTGCCTGACGGGTAGCCGCAACCAGGCGGAACGGCCCCGCGCCCGCCCGCCGTGTCCATATCGAAGATCGCCGAACGGCCGGGACCCCTCCCAGGCGACACCGGGCATCGTGCAACCCGCACACCCCCCGGAACCCCCTGGACAGTCCCGGCCGTTTCTTCGTCCGCCCCCGCGTCCCATGCCCTCCCACCGCCCCTGACCCCTGCGGGGGAGGCGAGGCAGGGAGCGGTCGGGCGGTTCTCCGGTGGTTCAAGGCGGCGTCATGCGCGGATGGGTGCGGCGGGGCGGTTCGTTGGGTCGCGGGCAATGTGGGGTGTGATCTGCGTAAGGGCGGCTCACACGCTTGGGCGTTCGTGTCCTGCTGGTTAGCGTCCGTGGTCGAGCAATGCGGCGGAAGGGGGGCCGATGAGCGGTCACGCAGGACACGGGATCAGCCGCCGGGCGCTGCTCGGCGGAACGGCGGGTGCGGGGCTCATGGCGACGTTCCCGCTGGCGGCCGGGGGCCTCGCGGCGGCGCGGAGCGGGGATCGCGACCGGCTGCGGATCCACGCCCGGGAGGACTGGAACGCCAGACCTCCCCGGCAGCCGGCCCAGCTGCTCGACCACGCCCCCGACCGCATCATCATCCATCACACCGCGACGCCGAACACCAAGGACTTCTCCCTGGAGCAGGCGTACCGCCTCTCCCGCATCATCCAGCGCTTCCACATGGAGGAGTGGGGCTGGGACGACATCGGCGAGCAGCTCACCATCAGCCGGGGCGGCCATGTGATGGAGGGCCGCAACCGCACCCTCTCCGCCATCCGTGCGGGCCGTCACGTCCTGGGCGCCCAGCTCCGCGGCCACAACCACCACACCATCGGCATCGAGAACGAGGGCACCTACTCCAACGCCCCCGTCCCCGCCCAGCTGTGGTCCTCCCTCGTGGACACCTGCGCGTGGCTCTGTGACGTGTACGACCTCGACCCGTCCCAGGCCATCCGCGCCCACCGCGACTTCGGCGACACCGACTGCCCCGGCGACGCCCTCTACGACCGTCTCCCGGAACTGCGCAGCGAGGTCGCCCGCCGCCTCCGCGGCACGAACGAGCACATCATCTGGCCCATCCCGCGCCCGGTCACCAAGTCCCTCTCCGCCCAGCGCCTGGTCCCACCCCAGACCCGCCCCGAGTCCTGACCGCTGGTCCTGTCCGCTTCCGGCGGCGGCGTCCGTCGACGAGTTCGAGCAACGCCCGTCCAGCCACACTGAACCGCCTGCCCGCCCGCGATCACCGACCGGCGCGACCATCATCGAGAACGACCAGGGGCGACGGCGGCCTGCTGGAAGCGGGCGGCCCTGTCGTGGCGGATGGTGGTGCCACGGCATTGCTCGAGCTGGTTGGAGAGGCTTTCGACCACGTCGCGCGGCCGCTTTCCGAACGGGACGTTCGTAGCGGTCGGCTGGGAAGGGGTGCGGTCGCGTGGGCGACGGGGTCGGATGGGCCGGGCCCGGGTGGGCCCGGCGGGGGATGTGTCAGCAGTCGGGAGTGGTGTAGCGGGTACGGCGGCGGGCGATCTCCGGGTCGATGCCCTCGACCAGGGACCAGATGCCGGCCACCCGTTCCACCAGCGTCTCCGGTGGCAGGCCGACCAGACCCTCGGCGGCCAGGTCGTCGATCGCCTGGGCCAGGCGGGCCAGTCGCTCACCCTTGTTTGAACACATGTTCGAAAGGGTATCGGAACCGGTGGCTCGTTCGAGCATGCTTTCGAGAACTCCTCCCCGGGAGCCGCCCGTGCTCAGTCGCGTACCGCGCCGGTCACCAGCCAGGCGTCCCCCCGGGCGCGCAGGCCCAGGGTGATCAGCCGGGTGAGCATCCACAGCCCGATCGCGAGCCACAGCCCCACCAGCCCGGCGTCCAGCCGGTACGCCGCCAGCGCGGCGGGCAGGAACACGACCGTGGCGATCAGCGTGGTGGCCGCCAGATAGCGCATGTCACCGGCCCCGATCAGGACCCCGTCGAGCACGAACACCACACCGGCGATCGGCTGCTGCACGGCCACCAGCACCAGCGCGGTCAGCAGGAGTTCGCGCACCCCGGGATCCGCGGTGAACAGGGCGGGCAGCCATGGCCGCGCCACCAGCAGTCCGACCGCGAAGACCACGCCGCCCAGCAGGCCCCACTCCACCATCCGGCGGGTGGCGGCACGGGCGCCCGGGGCGTCGCCGGCGCCCAGATACCGCCCGGTGATGGACTGCCCGGCGATCGCGACGGCGTCGTGCGCGAACGCCAGCAGCGTCCACACCTGGAAGCTGACGGGATAGGCCGCGGTCTCCCCGGTGCCCATCCGCGCGGCGATGGCGGTGCCGACGATCAGGACCAGACGCAGCGCGAGCGTGCGGATCAGCAGGTGCACGCCCGCGGTCGCCGCCGCCCTCAGCCCGGTCCGCGACGGCCGTACCGGGGCTCCGTGGCGGCGGGCGCCGCGCAGCACCGTGACCACGTACACGGCCGCGCCCGCGTTCTGCGCGATCACCGTCCCCCAGGCCGACCCGGCGATGCCCCAGCCGAGCACCAGCACGAACAGCGCGTTCAGGACCAGGTTGAGCCCGAAGGAGCCGACCGACACCTGCAGCGGGGTCCTGGCGTCCTGCAGCCCGCGCAGCACCCCGGTGCCGGCCAGGATGACGAGCATGCCCGGGATGCCGAACAGGCTGATCCGCAGATACGTCTCCGCGTACGGGGCCACCACGGCGTTCGCGCCGAAGACCTCGACGATCCACGGCACCAGCGGCAGGGCGACCGCGACCAGCACGGCACCGAGCGCCAGCGCCAGCCACATGCCGTCGATGCCCTGCCGGACCGCCGCCCGCAGGTTGCCCGCGCCCACCTGCCGCGCGACGGCCGCGGTGGTCCCGTACGCCAGGAACACGAACAGGTAGACCGCGGTGGCCAGCGCCTGCCCGGCGACCCCGAGACCGCCCAGCGGCTCGGTCCCCAGCCGCCCGACGATCGCGCTGTCCGCCAGCAGGAACAACGGCTCGGCCACCAGCGCCCCGAACGCCGGCACCGCCAGCCGCAGGATCTCCCGATCATGCGGATGCCGGAACGGCGCCCGCCATCCCCGCGGCCGCCCGTCAACAGCCTGTGGATCTCCCCCGCCCGAACCCGGCCGTCCACCCCGCACCCCCGGCCCTCCGCCTGCCGACGGCGCTGTCTCCCTGTTCAGAGGCTCCCCTTCCGGATGTGGAGATCCATCGCCTGGAGATGTCTCCGCCCCTGGCGGCCGTCCCGTTCCACTCCTGAGGATCGGATGCTCTTCTCCTGGGCCATCGCCGGGGAGCGGACCTCGCCCTGGCAGCGGTGTGGTCGCGTGGGCGGGGTGTTCCTTCTGCGTTGAACCGGTCGACCCCGGCCGGGCCGGTGTGGCCCCGTGAGCGGGACGTTCCCTGGCCGGCGTCCAGTCCACCGGTTCGTCGGTGGGTGCGGTTCCGTGGGCGGGGCGTTCCCCTGGGGGCGCTTCTTCACCGGCAGGGGAGAGAGCGTTCGCGGCGGGGTGCCGGTGATCTTCGACGGGCTGCGGACGGCCGGGTGGGCGGGTGTTCCCGGACGTGCGCCGGTGCAGGGCGGCGCGGAGCCGCTGGAGGACGTTCACGGGACGGGGCATGTCGGGGGTCGATCCTACCAGTGGGGTAATGAGCGTCCTGCGGTACGTGCCTTACGTCGGGCATGATGCGGGCGGGTACGGGATTTTTCTTCGGCCACAGCGCGTGGACGACGTACTCGCAGGTCAGAGTGTGGGCGGTGGAGAGAGAAGGTGGACTGTCCCCAGGGTTGTCCACAGGTCGTGCACACGTCGCCCGGCGTGTTTGCACAGGTCGTCCACAGCAGTGTCCACAGGTGCCTTTGCGTCTGGTGTGACGGGCTCGGAAAATGTCGTACCCACCGGTTAGACAGGTAGCTCCTGGGCCGGTGCGCCGTCCGCTCCACGGGGGGCGGCAGGTGCGCACGGAAGCGATGAGACGGGGTGGTTCCGTGAGCGTGACCGAACTCGGGTCGCACGAGCGGGAGTTCGAACGGACGCCGCCGCACGACGTCGCCGCGGAGCAGTCGGTGCTGGGCGGCATGCTGCTGTCGCCCAACGCCATCGCCGAGGTGGTGGAGGTGCTGAAGTCCTCGGACTTCTACCGGCCCGCCCACCAGATCCTCTTCGACACCATCCTGGACCTGTACGGGCGGGGCGAGCCGGCCGACGCCGTCACCGTGGTCGCCGAGCTCACCAAGCGCGGCGAGATCAACCGGGTGGGCGGCGCCCCCTACCTGCACACCCTGATGGCCACCGTGCCGACCGCGGCCAACGCCGGCTACTACGCCAAGATCGTGCGGGAGCGCGCGGTGCTGCGGCGGCTGGTCGAGGTCGGCACCCGCATCGTCCAGCTCGGCTACTCCTCCGAGGGCGCCGACGCCGACGAGGTGCTCGACCGCGCCCAGGCCGAGGTCTTCGCCATCGCCGAGAAGCGCACCGGCGAGGACTACGCGCCGCTCAGCGAGATCATGCCCGACGCCCTCGACGAGATCGAGGCGATCGGCAGCCGCGGCGGCCAGATGGTCGGCGTCCCCACCGGCTTCTCCGACCTGGACGCGCTGACCAACGGCCTGCACCCGGGCCAGATGATCATCGTGGCCGCCCGTCCCGCCATCGGCAAGTCCACCCTCGCGCTGGACTTCGCCCGGGCCGCGGCGATCAGGCACGGGCTGACCACCGTGTTCTTCAGCCTGGAGATGGGCCGCAACGAGATCACCATGCGGCTGCTGTCCGCCGAGGCCAGGGTCGCGCTGCACGCCATGCGCTCGGGCACCATGCAGGACGAGGACTGGACCCGGCTGGCCCGCCGGATGAGCGAGGTGGCCGAGGCGCCGCTGTTCATCGACGACTCGCCGAACATGTCGATGATGGAGATCCGCGCCAAGTGCCGCCGGCTCAAGCAGCAGCACGACCTGCGCCTGGTCATCATCGACTACCTGCAGCTGATGACCTCCAACAAGCGGGTGGAGAGCCGGCAGGTGGAGGTCTCGGAGTTCTCCCGTTCGCTGAAGCTGCTGGCCAAGGAGCTCGGCGTCCCGGTCATCGCGCTGTCCCAGCTCAACCGGGGTCCCGAACAGCGGACCGACAAGAAGCCCATGGTCTCGGACCTGCGCGAGTCCGGGTCGATCGAGCAGGACGCCGACGTGGTCATCCTGCTGCACCGCGAGGACGCCTACGAGAAGGAGTCCCCCCGCGCCGGCGAGGCCGACCTGATCGTCGCCAAGCACCGCAACGGCCCGACCGCCACGGTCACCGTCGCCTTCCAGGGCCACTACAGCCGCTTCGTCGACATGGCCCAATGACCGCCGCCCGCCGTCACGACCCGCCACCGACGCCCGGCGGAGTCGCACGGCGGCTCACCGTGCGGCGAGGCTTCAGGCCGGTGGGGCGGCGCGGTAGAGGACATGGCGGCGCAGGCGGTGGCCGGGAGGCAGGCGGGGGTGGTCGAAGTCGTCGGCGGGGTCGTGGGTCATGCCGAGCCGGCGCATGACGGCCTGGGAACGCAGGTTGGTGGTCGAGGTGAAGGCGACGATCTCCGGTAGGCCGAGGGCCTCGAAGCCGTAGGCCAGACAGGCCCGGCCGGCCTCGGTGGCGTAACCGTGGCCCCAGGCGGTGCGGACCAGCCGCCAGGCGATCTCGACCGCGGGGGTGAACGGGGCGGTGAACGTGACCGGGGACAGCCCGGCCAGGCCGATGAACTCGCCGGTCGCGGCGACCTCCAGCGCCCAGATCCCATAGCCGTTCGCCTCGAAGCCGGTCTCGTACCGGTCGATCGCCGCATCGCTCCCGGCCCGGTCGAGCGTGGCCGGGAAGTGCTCCATGACCTGCGGATCCGCGTTCAGGGCGGCGAACGGCCCACGGTCACGCTCCCGCCAGCGGCGCAGGATCAGCCGTTCGGTGCGCACGGTGGTCATCCGACCGAGGCTAAACGATCAACGACGGCGGGAGCGGCGTTTTTTGTCGGTACCGGTGGTTATCGTCCAGGCGTCGGTACCCCCGCGAGACGGAGCAGGCAGCGTGAAGTTCCAGGTAGATCACCAGGTCCTCGCGGACGCCGTGGGCTGGGCGTCGCGCGTCCTGCCGGTGCGTCCCGCGCTGCCCGTGCTGGCGGGGATGCTCGTCGACGCCACCGCGGACGGGGTGACGCTGGCCGGGTTCGACTACGAGGTCTCGGCGCGGGCCACGGTGGAGGCGGCGGTGAGCGAGCCCGGCCGGGTGCTGGTCCCCGGCCGGTTGCTGGCCGAGATCGTACGGAGCCTGCCCGGCCGGCCGGTGGAGGTCTCCACCGAGGGCGCCGAGGCGGTGGTGCGGTGCGGCAGCGCGGAGTTCGGCCTGCTGACGATGCCGGCGGAGGACTATCCCACGCTGCCCGAGCCGCCCGCCGTCGCGGGCACGGTCTCCGGCGACGCGTTCGGCACCGCGATCGGCCGGGTGGTGGTGGCGGCCAGCCGCGACGACACGCTGCCCATGCTGACCGGGGTACGGGTCGACATCGAGGGCGAGACCATCGGCCTGGCCTGCACCGACCGCTACCGGATCGCCTGCTGCGAGCTGGCCTGGTCCCCGGCCCGCCCGGACTTCTCCGCGGCCGCGGTCGTACCGGCCCGGACCCTGGCGGACGCGGCCAGGTCCCTGCGCGCGGGCACCGAGGTCGAGCTGTCGCTGACCGGCGTGGGCGACAACTTGCTGGGCCTGTCCGGCGCCGGCCGCACGCTCACCACCCGCCTGCTGGACGACCAGTTCATCGACTACCGCTCCCGGCTGTCCGGCCAGTGGACGACCCGCGCCGAGGTCCCCACCGGCGCCTTCGTCGAGGCCGTCAAACGCGTCGCCCTGGTCGCCGAACGCAACGTCCCGGTCCGCCTGGCGTTCTCCGAGGACTCCGTCCGCATCCGCGCCGCCTCCGGCGACGCCGCCCGGGCCAGCGAGACCCTCCCCGCCGAACTCGACGGCGACGAGGTCGACATCGGCTTCAACCCCCAGTTCCTCCTGGACGGCCTGGCCGGCATCACCACCATGACCACCCGCCTGCACTGCGACGGCCCCAACAAGGCCGCCCTCTTCACCCCCGCCCCCACCGAGGACGACAAGGCCCCCACCGCCCAGGACACCTACCGCTACCTCCTGATGCCCATCCGCCTGTCCGCCTGACCGCCCGCTCACGGGACGCAGAGGATCTGAACGGGCATCAGCGGCCCGGCGGGCCCCGGGACGCATCCGAGAAGGGGATCATCGCGGAGAACCCGCCATGTGGGCGGGCTCCGTGAGCCGCACGGCGCGGCGTTCGCGTCAACGTCAAGGCCCCTGCCTGGAGATCCAGGTCAGGGGCCTTGGTATGGCGGTGGTGGTGGGATTTGAACCCACGGATGAGTTGCCCCATCACACGCTTTCGAGGCGTGCGCCCTCGGCCACTAGGCGACACCACCGCCCGGAAGCCTACCCGAATCTGCGGCCAGCGTTGAACTCGGATTTGCGGACGGACAGGAGCCCGGCCGGACCGTTCCTCTTGTCCCTGGGATCGTTCCCAGGGACAAGAGGCGACGGAGGCCGGCGGGACGCCGTGCTCGGGGGGGGCGAGGATCTCGGGCCGGACGGGCTCACGGGGTGCGGCGGCGGGCGAAGAAGTCGGTCAGCAGGGCGCCGCATTCGGGGGCGAGGACCTCGGCGAGGACCTCGGGGCGGTGGTTGAGCCTGCGGTCGCGGACCACGTCCCACAGGGAGCCGACGGCACCGGCCTTGGGGTCGACGGCGCCGTACACGATGCGGTCGACGCGGGCCAGGACGCTCGCCCCGGCGCACATCGTGCAGGGTTCGAGGGTGACGACCAGGGTGCAGCCGGTCAGCCGCCACTCGCCCAGCCGGGCCGCGGCCCGGCGCAGGGCGAGGACCTCGGCGTGGGCGGTGGGGTCGCCGGTGCGTTCCCGTTCGTTGCGGCCGGCGCCGATGACCTCGCCGGCCGGGTCGAGCACGACGGCGCCGACCGGGACGTCGCCGGTCTCCAGGGCCAGCCTGGCCTCCGCGAGGGCGAGGCGCATCGCGTGCGCGTACTCGGCCTCGGGGCGGGCGCCGCCGCTCGCCGGGGGCGCGGGATCAGCCACGGAGGTCGTCGTACTCCTCGCCGAAGCCGGCCTGTTCGGCGATCTCCAGCAGGGCGTCCGCGGGCAGCGCCCGTTCGCCCAGCTCGCCCAGGTGGTCGGCGGTCACGCCGAGATCGTCCAGCAGGGTCGGGTCACCGCCGGGCTCCCCTTCCGGAACGTCCCCGAGGAGCTGGTGGAACAGGCCGCCCAGCCCCTCGTTCCGGATCGCCGAGACATAGACCCGCGGGTCCTCCTCGCCGTCGAGACGGGCGACGCCGAACCACTCGTCGTCCTCCTCCACGAGCAGCAGCACGGTGTCGCCGATGGACTCGACGGCGACCTCCCGCATCAGATCGGTCAGGTCGTCGACGACCTCGGCCTCGTCCAGCGTGGCCTCGGCGCCGACCCATCCCTGCGGGGTCCGCGCGAAGGCCGCGGCGAAGTACGACACCAACTCATTGTGAACCAGGACTACCCGATGGTGTCGAGTGCCCGTTCAAAGGGCTGGCCGAAGCCGAGCCGTTCGGCGATGCTCAGCAGCATCTCGTCGGGGTACAGGTCCAGGTCGCCGGAGATCGCGCCCAGCTCCATCTCGTCCAGCCCCAGGTCCGCGAAGATCGACATGTCGCCGACCGGCAGCACCTGGTCCAGCTCCTCGTCCTCGGGCACCGGGATGTCCAGGTGCTCCAGGACCTGGCGGGCCAGCGGCCAGTCCACCGAGGCGGTCACGTCGGACAGGAACACCATGACCTCGTCGCCGAGCACCCGGATGGCCACGAAGAAGTCGTCGCCGACCGCGGCCAGCCCGATGGTGCCGCCGATGCTGGGCTGCTGGCGGAGGGCGTGGACCAGGCCCTCCAGATCCCGGGTGAGCGCGACCGGGAGCACCTCGGCCTCCCAGCAGTCGTCCTCGCGATACACCACGACGGCGAAGTCCGTCGCGTCAAGATCCGTCATCATCACCCCACCGGCGCGATACCTGCCTGGGCATGGTCGCAGATGCCGGGCGTGCGCGCGTACGCACCCGGGAAACTCGGCGGCCCGTGCCCACCCGGGACGACCTCCCCCGCTCTCCGCCCGTCACCGTCCGTGGATCGATCCACCTGCACGTTCGCCGTGAACGACATCTCCCTCTCAGCGCCGGGACGACCGATGTACATCTGATCACATTGTGCGCCTTCCCACCGTTCCCGCCCGCCCGGGCAGGCAAAGAACGCCGGACGGCCGTTCGCGCCATCCCTGCACACCGCGCCGGGCGGCCTGTCAGCCAGGTGCTCCCGGTGGCCCGCGTTCGCCACGGCCATCCCGGAGAGCATGTCCCGGGACGGCATCGGTGGTCGGGCGCGGCGGGCAGGGACTGCGCACACGACGGTCCGGCCATGGGGGTCGAGAGCGGCCCCCATGGCGTTCGGGGCGCTGTCCTACGGGGTTCGGGGCGCGGTCAGTGGAGGCGGAAGGTCCGGCTGCGCAGCACGGCGTGGATACGGGCGCGGCGGGAACGGTGGGGGGTGACGCGGCGCCGCAGTTCCCGGGCCTCGGCCAGCTCGCGCAGGAAGATGGCGCGCCTGCGCAGCCGCTCCCGGACCTCCTCGGGGGTCGGTTCTCCGTTGCGCTCGGTGCTCATTTCTCGGTCATTCCCCGACCGGCACCGTCCATGCCCGATGCCGTTCGCACGGTCGGCTACCGTGATCCGCATGGAGACCCTGGCCGTCGACCATCCGCTGGTCGCACACAAGCTGACGGTGCTGCGGGACGCGCAGACCGACTCGCCGACCTTCCGCCGGCTGGCCGACGAACTCGTCACACTGCTCGCCTACGAGGCTACCCGCGACGTCCGGGTCGCGGAGACGACCGTGCGGACGCCCCTGACCCATGCGCGTGGCGTTCAGCTGGCCAGCCCCAAGCCGCTGGTGGTCCCCATCCTGCGCGCCGGGCTGGGCATGCTGGACGGGATGACCCGGCTGCTGCCCACGGCCGAGGTCGGGTTCCTGGGCATGGTGCGCGACGAGGGCACCCTGCAGGCCGAGACGTACGCGACCCGGCTGCCGGAGGACCTGTCCGGACGGCAGTGCTACGTGCTGGACCCGATGCTGGCGACCGGCGGCACCCTGGCCGCGGCCATCAAGCTGCTGCTGGACCGGGGCGCGACCGACGTGACGGCGATCTGCCTGCTGGCGGCCCCGGAGGGGCTGAAATACATGGACGAGGCGTTCGCCGACACGGATGCGCCGATCAGGGTGGTCACCGCCGCCATTGACTCGCACCTGAACGAGGACGGCTTCATCATGCCCGGCCTGGGGGACGCCGGAGACCGGCTCTACGGGGTGGTCTGACCCGAGGGCGAGGTCTATGGGCGGGCCTTGACCGTTCGCGGACCCTTCGCGACCGGTACGCCGGTTGGCGTCCTTGCGCCGTTACATGCATGAGACGTTCGTTGGGTGGCCACTGTGGGTAATAGGCCGCTACGGAACGTTGATTGTCGTTCCTCTCCGCCACCCGGCCGACGGGGGGACCGGGTCGGCGCGAGCGAGGCGCGAGGATTCGGCATGCCTTACCACGAGGACAGCAGTCTGTCCGGGTACCGCGAGGTCGGCGAGCGGCTGGCCAAGGAGTTCACCGGGGTCCACGACACCGCGACGGTCACCCGGTGCGTCACCGCCGCCCGGCACGGCGCTCAGGACGTCACCGGTTCGGCTCCTCCTGACCTGGTCGAACGCATCGCCCGCAAGCACCTGCAGGTGCTGGCGATGGTGGCCGCCGAGCAGCGCGCGCGGCTGCGCTCCGCCCGGGTGGCCGCCCCGGACCGCCCGGCCTGATCCTCGGGCGCGCCGACCTGCCGGGCGCCCGCCCCGGGACTTCTTTGCCGACGGTCGCCACTGGTGTCAGACTGGCCTGGGGTCTGTGGGTCACCGTGCTCCGGGAGGCAGTCGTGCCCGTTGACAAGTGCGCCACGGGGGCCGCCGCGCCCCGTGTGGCTCTCCGGAGGCCGCGGCGGTCGTCGCGGCCGGACGCGCGCCGGCGCACGGGCGCGGCATGAGGCTCGTCACTCCCGGCGACTCCGCGCCGGCCTCGGTCAACAAGTACCTGCTGCCGCACGAGAGCCAGGTCATCACCGTCCGCCGGCACCCTGCGGTGCTGATGCTGCCGGTGGGCCTGGTGCTGGGCGGGCTGATCCTGGCCGCGGTGCTGACCAACTGGGTCGGCGCGGCGGACCGGCCGATGAACTGGATCTGGTGGGGCTGGCTGCTGCTGCTGGGCTGGTTCGTGTGGCGGGTGGCCGAGTGGTCGGTGGACTACTTCGTGATCACCAACCAGCGGATGATCCTGACCACCGGTCTGATCACCCGCAAGGTCGGCATGATGCCGCTGGCCAAGGTCACCGACATGAGCTTCGAACGGTCGATCATGGGCCGGCTGCTCGGCTACGGCTCGTTCGTGCTGGAGTCGGCCGGTCAGGACCAGGCGTTGCGCACGGTGGACTACCTGCCCTACCCCGAGCAGCTGTACCTCGAGGTCTGCGAGATGATCTTCCCCAACAAGAACGCGTCCGCCGACGACTGACCCGCCGGTCCGGGGCGGCCCCCGGACCCCGGAGGGCGGGTCGGCCGATCCCCGATCCGCCGCGGTCGTCCGATCCGTACCCCCGGAGAGGGCGCCCGGAGACGACTGGGAGGTCGCGAAATGACGCCGATCGGCAATCTCGTCCACATTGCTTGGGTTACTCTCGAGGTACGCCAACCCGCGACGTGCAATCATGTCGGCACCCCTGCCGCCTGATTACTTCCGATAAGTGAGTACACATGCCGGGTCCAGGCAACGTCGGTGAACGCGTCCGCAACCTGCGGCTGGCCAGACGCATGTCGCAGGCACAGCTCGCCGGCCATGATCTTTCCGACAGCTACATCTCGCTGATCGAGTCGGGCAAGCGCACCCCCACGCCCGCGGTGCTGCGGCTGCTGGCCGAGCGTCTCGGCTGCACCTCGGAGTACCTCGCCGAGGGCATCGAGCCCGAGCAGCGCGCCCATCTGGAGGTCCGCGAACGCTATGCCCGGCTGGCGCTGCTCACCGGTGCCGCCGACGCCGCGCTGACCGGCTTCGACGAGGTGATCTCCGGCAGCGACGACGCGGAGCTGACCCTGCGCGCCCGCTGGGGCCGCGCCCGCGCCCTGGAGGCGCTGGGCCGTTTCGAGGCGGCGATCGGGGTGTTCGAGGAGATGCGCGAGCACGCCGAACGCGACCCCGGCCGGTCCAGCACCCTGCCCGCCCTCGTCGCCCTGGCCCGCTGCTACCACGCGGTCGGCGACCTCGGCCAGGGCATCGCGCTGGGCGAACGCGTCCTGGCCCGGCTGCACGACCTCGGGCTGAGCGCCGGTGAGGAGCACACCGAGGCCGCCCGGGTGCTGCTGCTGGCGTACGTCGACCGCGCCGACCTGGACCGTGCCCACCAACTGGGCCGCCGGGTGCTGAGCGTGCGGACGCCGAGCGCCGCCGAACTCGCCGACGCCTACCACCGGGCCAGCGGCCGGGCGCTCGAGGAGGGCGACGTCGGCGACGCGCTCTACCTGGCCGACCAGGCGCTGGCCGCCCGCGACGAGACCGCCTGCCTGCGCGCCCAGGCCCGGCTGCACATGGCCGCCGCCCGCGCCCTGCTGCGCGGCGTCCGGCCGTTCGGCGACGCCCCCCATCCGGCGGCCGAGGCGATGGAACTGCTCGGCGGCGCCGCCGTGAAACTGGACGGCGCCGAGGCGGTGGACTGCGCCATCGAGACCGCCCGGGCGCTGGTGCTGCTGGGCGAGCCGGGACGCGCCATCGAGACGGTGGAACGGGAACCGGCCCTCACCGAGGCCGTCGCCCGGCACTCCAACGGCCGTTCCGAGGATTCCGGTCCCGGCACGCCGACCGAGCCCGACGCCCGTTCCCTCCAGATGGTCCAGGCCCGGCTGATCATCGCCCGCGCCCGCCTGGCGATGGGTGCCCGCGACACCGCCGTCACCGTCCTGCAGGGCGCCTCCGCCACCCTGGAACGCCTCGGCCGCGAGGGTCCCGCCCGCCCCGTCGCCCACCTGCTGCGCGAACTGGGCGACCTCTTCGAGTCCGCCGGCGACGCCACCGGCGCCACCACCGCCTACCGCCGGGCCCTGGAGGCCGCCGGCCTGCGGCCTTCCTTTCGCCACACCGCCCTCGACCCCCAGATGACCCCCGACGCCACCCTCCCCACGGTCCCCTGACCCACCGCGACACCCTTGCCATGACGTGATCCGCACGTCCCGGCGGCGACCGCACCACTGACGCGCTCATGCGGTCGGCCCCGGCCCGTCCGGAACACGGGTCACTCGTCCCCGCCCTGCCGATCGCCCCATCACCCGCGGCGCCGAAGCACTCCCTCAGCGACCGTGGCGACGGCACCAGGGGCTCTTTCGGCCTGCGCGTCCCGGCAGCCTGCGTCACCGGCGTGCTCGCACGCGTGGATCCGTTCTCCCTGAACACACACGCAGGGCCGTTGGGAGTGCTTGGTGGTCGGCTTGGCTTCACGTCGGCATCAGAGGGCTCGTGGTGCGGGGCACGCCTGGTGGTCGTCGGTGCGGGCCGGGATGGAGAGTGGCCGGGATCGCGTTCCGGAGGAAACGGAGAAGTAGGACGCTTGACCTAACATGGAAACATCGGATGTTTGGATGACTGTGGTCGGTCCGCAGGGCTTGGGGGTGCCGGGGTGACGCTGCGTACGGCCCGCCGCTCGTCGCTGGTGGATCAGGTGATCGACCAGCTCAAGGGCGAGATCGCCACGGGGGCGTGGGCAGTCGGGACGAAGATCCCGCCGGAGCCGGTGCTGTCGGAGATGCTCGGGGTCGGACGCAACACCGTTCGCGAGGCGGTGCGGGCGCTGACGCATGCCGGGCTGCTGGAGTGCCGCCAGGGGGACGGCACCTATGTGCGGGCCACCAGTGAGCTGTCCGGGGTGATGCGGCGGCGGCTGCGGGCCGCGGAACTGCTGGAGATCCTCGAGGTCCGGCGGGGGCTGGAGACCGAGGCGGCGCGGCTGGCGGCGGCGCGGCGGACCGAGGCGGACGTCGCGGCGATCCGGCGGGCCCTGCGGCGGTGCGAGGAACGGCTGGCGGCGGGGGACCGGGCCGGGTTCGTGGAGGCCGACCTGGCCTTCCACACGGCGGTCGTGGAGGCCACGCACAACCGGGTGCTGGTGGACCTGTACGGCGACTTCAGCGAGGCCCTGCGCGCCGCGATCACCACGGCCGCCGACCTGCTCGACCACGTGGAGGTCCCGCACGCGCCCATCGCCGACGCCGTGGCCGAGGGCGACGCCGAGGCGGCGGAGCGGGCCACGCAGTCGTGCCTGGAGGCGGTGATCCGTTCCATCGGAGGGCTGCCCTCCGGCTGACCGGGGCCGCCCCTGCGATGTTCGTCCTGTTCCTGCCGCGTCGACGGAAAGCGTTCATGAACCCTCCCACTCCTCGTGTCAGCCGTTCCGCCGCCGTGTGGACGGTCGCGGGCCTCGTGCTGCTCGCGTTCAACCTCCGTGCGGCGATCAGCGGGGTCGCGCCTCTGCTGGACGAACTGCAGCACCGGCTGGGCCTGTCGAGCACGGCGATGGGCGTGCTGACGACGCTGCCGGTGCTGTGCCTGGGCGTGTTCGCGGCGGCGGCCCCGGCGCTGGCGCGGCGGCTGGGCACCGAGGTCACGCTCACCGGGGCGCTGGCGCTGATCGCGGGCGGCATCGTGCTGCGGACGGTGCCGGGGCCCGAGTCGCTCGCCGCGCTGCCGCTGTTCGTTGGAACGGTCCTGGCGGGGGCGGGCATCGCGGTGGCCAACGTGCTGATGCCGTACGTGGTCAAGAGCGCCTTCCCCGCCCGGGTGGGGCTGTTCACCGGCCTGACGATGATGCTGATGTCCACGGGCGCGGCCCTGGCGTCCGGCCTGGCCGTACCGCTGGAGGAGACCGGCGGCTGGCGTGTCTCCCTCGCGGTCTGGGCGATCCCCGCCCTGCTCGGCGTGGCCCTCTGGATCCCCCTGACCATCCGCAGCCGCCCCGCACCGGGCACCGCCTCCGGAACGCCCGGCGGGAACGTCCGGCGGACCGCACGCCGGCCGTGGCGCCGCCGTCCCGTTGGTGAGGTCGAGGGAACTGTGGACGCGGCCCGTGAGGGCGACGGGGTGAACGCGGCGCCCGGGCGAGACGGCTGGGCTGCTGCCGAACGTTCTGCGGAGTTCGCGGCGCGGACCACGGGCGGGGACGGCCTGCCCGGTCCCGACACACGATCGGTGGCTGACGACGAGAAGGGGCCGTCGGCCGCTGGACGGGATGGGATTGCCGGGACCGCCGTCTCGCCGGGGCGGGACGAGGCGGCTCGGGCGGGCGGCGGCTCGGTGCTGCGGAACCGGCTGGCCTGGGCGGTGACCCTGTTCCTGGGGATGCAGTCGCTGGTGTTCTATGTGCTGCTGTCGTGGCTGCCGGCGATCATGCGGGATCACGGGTATCCGGCGGCGACGGCGGGGCTGATGCTGTCGGTGGTGATGCTGCTGGGGATCCCGGCCGGGCTGGTGATGCCGGTGCTGGCGGCGCGGCGCGCCGACCAGCGTCCGCTGGTGGCCGTGGTGATGACGCTGATGATCGGGGGCGTGCTCGGCCTCCTGCTGGCGCCCGAGGCCGGCTGGGTGTGGGTGCTCGTGCTGGGCGTGGCCACCGGGTCCGCGTTCCCGCTGGCCTACACGCTGATCACGCTGCGGTCGGCGACCCCGATGTGGGCGGCGCGGCTGTCCGGGATGGCGCAGACCGCCGGGTACCTGCTGGCGGCGGCGGGGCCGTTCCTGTTCGGGGTGCTGCACGGGGCGGTCGGATCATGGAACGTGCCACTGCTGATGCTGCTGATCTGGCTGGTGCCGGAGACCTTCTTCGCCTGGCGGGCGGCCCGTCCCGGAGCCGTGGGGACCCCCGAGGAGGTGCGCGTCGACGATATGAGCGCGCCCTCGGCGGACGACGCCCTCGTCCCTGAGGGGACGCTCGCCACCTCGGTCCGCTGATTCATCTGCCGGGCCGAGTCTGCGCGGCCACCGATCGGCCGCCTGCGCCGTCGTCCGGCGTCCCTCACCTGTTGGACCAGGCTCGGCTCCTGCCGGGCGCGCATCCCGTCGGCTCGGTCTCGGTCGCAGGGCCGGACGTCGTCTGGTCGACGGCCGTGAGGGGATCAGCCGACGGTCACGAGGGTCACTCCGGTGGCGGCTATGGCCAGGCCGATGCGCTGGATGGTCCGCAGGCGTTCGCTGTAGACGAGCCTGGCCAACAGGACGGTGATGGCGGGGTAGAGCGAGGTGAGCACGGCGGCGAGGCTGAGCAGGCCCTCCCGTGCGGCGAGGTAGTAGAGGGCGTTCGCCAGGCCGTCGAGGATTCCGGAGCCCACGGCCAGCAGGAGGGTCGCGCCGGTCAGCCCCAGGAACGTCATGGATCGTCCGGGCTCGTTCCGCAGGGAGGTCGCGGGGCGTTCGTCGCGTTCTGCAGCGGCCGAGGGGGCGGAGTCCGCGGGCGGCGGGGTCGGATGGGCGATGCGGCGGCGGTTGAGGCGGAGGGCGAGCAGGGCGATGAGGACCACCAGCAGGCCGACCAGGCGGGCCGCCGCGACCGGCCACAGGCTGCTGTTGTCGCCGGCCTCGTGCAGCAGGATGAAGAACGCGCCGAACGCCGCTCCGGAGACCGCGGCCATGACGGGGCCGCTGGAGGCCGTCTTCCGCCACCGGGAGGCGGGGCGGTGCGCGGGAGCGGAGGGCTTGGGCTCCTCCATGCTGACCAGGCCGATGGCGATGACGCAGAGCACGACGCCGATGAGGACCGTGCTGTCCAGGCGTTCGCCGCGCAGCGTGCCCAGGGCGACCGGGAGGACGGCGGCGGTGAGGGCGGAGACGGGTGCCACGACGCTCATCGGGCCCTGGGCCAATGCCCGGTAGAACGCGATCAGCCCCGTACCGCCAGCCAGGCCGGAGGCCGCTCCCCAGGCAAGGCCGGGCCAGGTGGGGGCGCCACCGGACAGCAGGGACGCCGCCACCAGGCACACCAGCCCGGCCGGGACGCTGACCAGGAGGACCCGGAGCACATGGACGCGGCGGGAGGCCGCGCCGCCCATGAAGTCGGCGACGCCGTAGGCCAGGGCGGCTCCCAGTGCGAGCACCGTCACCATGGGAAGGTTCCAAGGACGTTCATGACCGGGCCGGGCCGATCAGCCGGGTCCGGACCCGCACCTGCGGGGTGATCTCGCGCAGCCGGGTGGCGAGCGCGTCGGCGGCCGTGTGCAGGCGTTCCAGGGGGTACGGCTCCAGGCGTTCGAGCAGGAAGAGCGCGTTGACGGTGGACTCGGTGATGCGGGTGCGGACGCACTGGCGCCAGTTCCAGCGGCGGCAGGTGACGCCGTCGTCGTCGCGCCACACGACCTCGCCGGCGTCCGGGTGCTCGGAGGCGGGCTCACCGCCCGCCATGGTCTCGAACGGCTCGTCGCCCCGGGCGCGCACCAGCCGGGCCGTTCCCCGGTAGGCGTCGAGGTCCTCACCGCCGATGGGCAGCGCGTACTCCACGCTGACCGCGTTGTAGGCGTCCACGACGCGGTTGATCACGGGCAGTTGGTCGGCCCTGCGCAGCAGCGCGTCGACGGAGGGGCGGGTGCGCTGCGGCTTGGCGCCGAACGCGCGGTAGGCCTCACGCCAGGCGAGGACGTGCGGGTCGGCGGCGGGGTCGGCGGCGTGCCGCCCGGCCTTGTCCAGCCAGCCCTGCGAGACCTCGTCGCTGGGGCCGTTGCGCAGACCTTCGGCCGTCATGGCCAGTACGGCGAAGTCGGGGCGCAACTCGTGGACGGCGTCCTCGACCCGGATCTCGGCAAGCATCGGCAGGCTCCTCGGAAGGTGGTCCGGTCATCATAATGGTATCCGCGGTGCATCAAAACGACCGCGTCGGCCGGTCGATCACCACAGGCCCTACCGTGGCGTGCGTGGACCGCTGCGCGAGGAGCATGCGATGAACGACCAGACGGCGGCGATCGGCGAGGCCGTGGCGCGGACCGTGCGTTCGCTGCGGGCCGCGCACGGATGGAGCCTGGACCAGCTCGCGGGCCGGGCCGGCGTCAGCAAGGGCGTCCTGGTCGCCCTGGAGCAGGGCCGCGGCAACCCCAACCTCGGCACCCTCATCCGGATCTCCGAGGCCCTGGGCGTGCCCCTCACCCGCCTCGTCCAGGTCGAGGAGGAACCGGCGGTGCGCGTCTTCCCCCCGGAACGCCAGGTCGTCCTGTGGCGGGGCCCCGAGGGCGGCACCGGAACGCTGCTGGCCGGCAGCGAGGCCCGCCCCTCGGTCGAACTCTGGCACTGGGAACTCCGCCCCGGCGAACCCCGCCACAGCGACCCGCACACCCCCGGCACCCGAGAGATCGCCTATGTCCACGAGGGCGCCCTCACCGTGGTCGTCGACGGACGCCCCTACCCGGTCCCCACCGGCAACGCCGCCGTCTTCGCCGGCGACCGCCCCCACTCCTACGTCAACGAGGGCTCCGAAATCTGCCGCTTCACCCTCACCGTCCTGGATCTGTAGCCGGGCATGTCGGGGCGGGGCGCGGAAGTTCCCGTACGGGCGGAGACGAGGGGCTAAGCTGCTGCGGAACGCGCGGAGCTGCTTGAGTCGCCTTTTGCCGGGAACGAGCCCGGGGCGCATCTTCGTTGGACGGTTGTAGATCTGTTTGCTGGGAGCCCTGTCGCGATCGATGACCTTCCCCGGTGATTTCCCCTCGCCCGAAGACCGGCCTTCCGCGATGAACGGGGCCGGTCGGACCGGCGGGGTCGAGGGCGTCGCGATGTTCCTCGGGGACGGCCCCGCGGCGGACGGCTCCCCGTGGCGGCCGCTCACCCCGTTCTCGATGGAGCCCCCGCACCTGCTGACCGGCGTGGCCGCCACCGCCCCCGATGACGTGTGGGTCGTCGGGCAGGCCCAGGGCGGTCCGCTGGCCCTGCACTGGGACGGCGGATCCTGGTCGATGCCGCCCGGGCCCGCCCCGTCCGCCGCGTTCATCGGCGCGGGACTGGAGGGCGTCGCCGCATGCCGCGCGCAGGCGGACGGTTCCGGTACGACGGTGCTCGCGGTGGGCGGTGCCTATGACCGGCTGCTGGGCGCCGAGGTCCCGCTGATCCGGCACTGGAACGGCCTCGGCTGGGAGGACGTGACCGCTCCGGCGCTCCCCGGAGCGCCGGACACCGCCCGGGACTACGTGCTGACCGGCGTGGCGATGGTGGGGCCGGCCGAGGCGTGGGCGGTGGGGCACGGCTTCGGCGCGCGGGCGCCTCTGGTCGTCCTGCACTGGCATGACGGGCGCTGGCAGGCGGCCGAAGGGCCGTCCGGCGTGCCCCAGGGCAAGCTGCTGGCGGTCTCCGGAACGTCGCCGCAGGACGTCTGGGCGGTGGGCGCCACCGGCCGTGAGGGACTGATCGCCCACTTCGACGGCGCCTCGTGGCGGAGGATCCCCGCCCCCGCGACCCGTTCCCCCCTGACCGACGTGACCGCGGTCGCCCCCGACGACGTCTGGTGCGCGGGCGGCGGCAGCGTCCTGCACTGGAACGGACGCAAGTGGTCCCGGGTCAAGGCCCCCGTCGAGTCGGCCAACACGGTGGCCGCCTTCTCCTCCACCGACGTGTGGGTGGGCGGCGCCCGGGGCGACCTGGCCCACTACGACGGCCGCCGCTGGACCTGGGTCCCCGCCCCCGACCACCTGCGCGACACCGCCGTCTGGCGCGCCTCCACGACGACGAACGCCCACCCGGGCGAACCCACGGTCTGGATGGTCGGCTCCCGCCGCTTCGACAAGGCCGCCACCCCCGCCCGCAAAGGCATCACCGCCCAGCACGGCGAACCCTGACCCCTTTCCGGGATCCGCCCCGTTCACGACCGGCGCACCGGCCCAGCCTCACAGACGGCCGGCTCGCCCCTCTTCGGCGCGGGTGTGCACGGCCTCTGCGATGTTCGCCGCTGTGCGGCCTCGGTGGGCCGGCTCCGGCCGTAGAGCCATCGGAATCGCTCTCGAGGTCTGTTCTCGCCGGTCACCGGTTGCGGCCTGGCTGACGTCGGATGTGGTGTTCCACGGCTTCGATCTCGATCCGGGGCCTGTCTGACAAGCCTGGAGGGATGCCTCCGGGCCGTTCAGGGGTGGGGCTGGGCAGCGAACGAGCTGTGCGTGGCGGCTGAGGAGGGCTCAGCGGCCGTGCCTCTCCGGTACAGCCGTCATGGATTGCCGGGCACTGCCCATGATCCGTTCGATGGATCTCGGTGCCGGAGGGTTTGCCGTGCTGTCCTGTCGGGCGTTCACGGCGGTTCTCCGGGCGATCTTCGCCCGCTGTGGCCGGTCGGAGAGCGCCTGCAAGATCCACCGGCCATGGTCTGGGCCGGGTGTACGGGTTATGCCGTTACTTCGATCGAGGCCGCGTGGCGCCGGGGCGCTCGGTCAGCGGGCGTCCAGGTCCAGGACGCGGGCGTGGAGGACGGCTCGCTGGTGGAGGGCGGCGCGCAGGGCCCGGTGGAGGCCGTCTTCGAGGTAGAGCTCGCCCTTCCAGTGGACGACGTGCGGGAAGAGGTCGCCGTAGAAGGTCGAGTCATGGCTGAGCAGGGAGTGCAGGTCCAGCTCGCGCTTGGTGGTGATCAGCTGGTCGAGCCGAACCTGGCGAGGCGGGATCTCCGCCCAGTCCCGGGACCGGAGCCCATGGTCCGGATAGGGACGTCCTTCGCCGACTGCCTTGAAGATCACCCCATCGAGTCTACGGCGTCGGCTCGACCCCGAGAAGGTTCCAGGACCCGCCACGGACCTCCTCCCACCTCGGCGATCTTGCTTCGTCACGCCGGTCACCGGTGTCACTCCAGCCTCAGAACGCCCATGGGAACGGCGGTCCGCGACGACCGGCCACGCTGCCGGAAGATCACTTCTCATGCCGCCATGAACAGGACATTGTGGCATAAATCACCCCCGCCATCTCGCGGTGCCGGACCGAAAACCGCTGGTCCGAGCCCGTCCCGCGAACCGGCGGCCGTCTCCCGAACGACCTGGTGCCACGACCAGACCTCCGCCGCCAGAGCGGACGTCATGACCGTCCTGCCCACCGGAGCCACCGGGAACGTGAGCCTGCTCGGCCTGCCGGGCGTTCCGTTAACAATCGGACGTATCGCCCCATCGCCGTCGTACGGTCCCGGCGAGTGTCGCGCTGTTATGAGAATCACGCCGCTACGCCAGTAACGTTGGGGGCAACGGGCGAGGGGCCATCCCCGGAGCCCGTCAAGCAGGCCCGCCGGTAGGTGTCGATCCCCTCCTCCGCCCACCGGCGGGCCTGCGTACGAAAGAGGGCGCTTCTGCAGGAGAACCGGCCCACATGATCCAAAGGCCCGATATTGGAAGGTCCGATCAGGAGCAGGCCGTCCGACCGCCGTGCACCTTCCAGGGAAGATCGCCGCGCGCCTTCCAGGAAGAGCCGTCTCCTTCAGTCGCCGCGTTCAGTCTGTCGGCCCGTTCGGTTCGAGGTGATGTCGAACGGGGCTTGAAGACGATCTGGGGGTCGCTGTCTGCCCGGGACGTACGCCGGTACGGGCGGTCAACGTCGCATCGGGTCCCGAAGTCCTGCGCGTAACCAGGGCGCCGTCCGGCGGCCAGGGCCGGTCACGGAGGCGCCGGCCGTCCATGACAAGACCGCCCGCCTGCGCGCCCAGGCCCGGCTGCACGCGGGTGACCTGGGAGAAGATCGTTGCGCCACGGCTTACGGCACGCGTGGACATGTCACTCCCCGAGGCGCTGTCTCGTCTCTGAGGCGGACAACCAGTCGTCGTTCTCCACGGAGGAGACCCTCGTGTTCGCCGTCTACCTGGTGGTCACCGTCCTCGCCTCGGCCGTCAACGGTCTGGCCGCCATCGCCAACTTCATCGGCCACGAGTACCCCAGGAGCCAGGCGGACAAGCTGGGCGTGCCCCGGTCCTGGATGCTCCCGTTGGGCACGCTGCTGGCCGCGGGCTCGCTGGGCCTGCTGGCCGGATTCGCCGTGCCGGTGCTGGGCGCGCTCGCCGCCACCGGCCTGGTGCTGTACTTCCTCGGCGCGTTCGGTGCCCACCTGCGCGTCCGCGACTACCACTTCGGTCCCTGGGCCGTCTTCTTCTCCCTGGCGGTGGCCGCCCTGGCCGTGAACCTGACCTACCACGACCCCTGGTGACCCCGGTGAAGACAGCCCTCTCACCGGAACCCGTACGACGGACGCCGTCCCAAGGCGTGTCCGACAACCCGCGGCAGCCGAGCCGGAGCCCGATCCGGCGAACGTTGGCGGCCACCGCACCAGACCATGTCCGGCCGGTACGTGCTCAGACGGCCTGCCGGAAGTCCTGCGCGTAACGCGGGTGGGGAGCCGACCCTGTGACCGGCCTTGGCCGCCGGGACGGCGCCCTGGTTACGCGCAGGGGCTTCGGGATACGCGCTTAGGAGCAGAAGGACTCCCGAAACCGCCGGAGGCGCCTCGACGGACAGCCACCTGGCAGGGCGCACCCACCGGCACCGGGATCCACCGGGCAGGCCGCGGTCCCCGAGATCGGCGGTCCCGGCGTTCGTGCGGGTCTGGATCAGCGCCGGCGGAGATCCCCGGCGATCGAGGCCGGTGCCGGGGCCGGGAACGCGCGAGGCCGGTGCTCTGGAGAGCACCGGCCCGCGTTCTGCCTGATGAGGCGTGGCGGAGGATGCGAGATTCGAACTCGCGAGGCGTTGCCACCAACACGCTTTCCAAGTCTGTGGATGCCCGTTCGCCCCAGTCCGGAGCCGTTCACGACGCTGGTCAGCGAGTCGCTGCACACCACGCCGTACGGCTACGGACGAGGGTGAATGAGACGGGAACTGAGACGAGCGTCAGGATCGGCCGAGGTCTTCCATAGTTGCATGGAAGCGGTTTGAGAACGGTATGGTTATCACCCCTTGACCTGCGGTTTCATGGCACCTGTAGGGTTGTCGTTCGTCGATCGCCCATCCGTCGGCCTGCCCGCTCTGTCTAGGGCCGCTTCGGTCTACCGGCGTATCCGCCAGATCCTCCTACATCCCTCCAAGGTGCCCACTACGCTGGCGCAGTGTCCGATGAGCTGTCCATCACGGTCTCGGGAAGCGGTGAGCTCCCAGAACAGACACGTAAGGCGCTGTCTGACGCCCTGGCGAAGCACGGCCGGGATCTCATGGACGAGGCGGGGCGCGTTGCTGCTGCGCAACACTCGGGCGCGGGCGATCCGATGATCACTCCGGGCATGGTCACGGACATGGACGTATGGTTGAGGAGAGGCTACATCCAGCGCGGACGTAGCCGACAAGAAAAGATTGCACACATAACCGGCCTGCTGGCAAGTTTCATCGGTGGGTTCTTCATCAACAATATAACCGAGCCATGGGGGGCAATAGGTGTGGTGCTCTGTGGAGCGGTTCTGCTAGGCAGCGTTCATTGGGGGTCGCAATGAGTGGACAGCAAGGAGGCAATGCGATCCCTGAAATGCCGGAGCTCACGCCTGACGCAGAGGCTCTAGTGGGGCAATCCCTTGAAGAGGTGCGCAGGAGCATAATTCGACTAGCTCAAAGAGCTCAGATGTCTCGCCCTAATCCTCCGCCCAGGATAACGGTTAGTGAGGTAAAGGAAGCTCTAGACGAACTCGGTATCGCGCTGGAGCGGTCGGCTGCAAAGCAGGTGTCGGCTAGTAAGTCCAAGCGCCGCGCTGCGATTGCTATCGGAGCGCTCTCGATTGCGATGGCTGGGGCAGTACTCGCCATAGTCTATTCGAGTGACTCGATAGATGCTCTGGGTGGAGTAACTGCTGTACTATCTGTGATAGCGGCTGTATTTGCCGTGTGGGTAGCCGCTGCGCAGGCTAATTGGGCTAGACGGCAAGCAGATTCTGCGCATGAGCTTGCCCTGCGTGCTGCTGAAGAGTTGCAGGTCATAGAAGGCTGGGCGGAACTGGAAGCGGCAATGAGGAATCGCGTTGGCGAACGCTTGGGAGGAGATCGTCTCAGCCTTCCTGTCGTTATTGAAGAGTACGCAGATAGTGCGAATCTCTCCGATGAGGAAGTTGAGGAGCTCAGAAGCATTCTGAGGCTGCGGAATGAAGCAGCTCACTCACCAACGGGGTTCTTCGCCAACTCGGAAGCGATTTCTGAGGTACTTCCGGCCCTCCGTCGTCATCTGGAGAAGGCGCGCAAGGAACTCCCCAGGTCGCCAAGGGCATATGAAAGCTTGGCGCTTGCCAATTTGCAACTGGTCGCCCCTGGGGTCGCCGCCGTAGAAACGGGAAGCGGTGACAGTGGGGTCGACGCCGTGCTTCGCACCGATGATGATCGCTTGATCAACGTCATTGTCAAGTATACGTCTCGGGGCGGGACTCTTTCTCGCTCAGCCATGAAGACTATACGCGGTCACTCCCGCAACAGATTTGTACCTACCCTGGTCATCACAAACTACAAAATTCCGGAAGATATGCAAGTTAGTTTGTGGGACACCTATGGTGTCAGTGGTGAGGCTGTTCGGGTAGTGCATTGGGCTGGCCCGGAGGATAATGATCGCCTGAAGGCAGTTACTAGCGAAATGCTTTCGAAGGGCTGATCAGCTCGACGCTTAGCGATACTCGGCGCATTGGTCCTGCAACCACGTTTGAAGATCCACAGACTCCGTCATGGACCACGAGTCTGCCGCAGGTGATTAAGAAGCTAAGGCAAGCCAGCAAAAGCGAATCACCAAGCTGGCATTACTCTTCGTCGGCTGTGGAGCCGAAGGCGCACGCACCTCGCCAACGACATGCGGACATATGCCTGCAGAGGCTCGCAGGAGGGATGACGGTGGCAGCAAGCGACTGGATTGCTCTTTGGGGAGCTGGCCTTTCTACGGTTGTTGCAGCATACCAAATAGGCGTATGGCGCAAGGATAAGCCAAATCTCTCCGTGTCCATTGGGATAGTGCAGGAGCCTCTGGCAGAGGAAGAGGTCGAATCTGCTAGGGGAACGCCAATCGTCGTCAAGCGGGGGGGTGACGACCATCTCACCGAGGTTCTTGTTGGAATCAAGGTGGCAAATAATGGGCGGCGAGCCATCCAGATATCAGCAATACTAATCGAATTCATATCGGGCGATTACGTGAACTATGTCGAAGTGGTGCCAAATTCTTTGCCGACGCTATTGGAGCCCCTCACGTCGACGGTAGCCACCTTCCAAAAGGAATTTATTGATGAAGTTGAGTCTCTTACCTTCCTTGGAGTTGTCGACTTTCGCGGCCGCAGATACCATCCCAACCTGTCGCAGGTTCGAGAGATCGTAGAGTCCTGCTGGAAGCTGCCTTCCAGGCGAAGAATTTACCAGCGAAGGGGTGATGCAGCTAAAAGAGTCTTTGCTTTTCAGGCTAGAGATAAGGCCACCCTCAGAAGCGTGCCTATATCGTCATTTAAGCGTAGGTTTCGAGTTGTTATTCGTCGCACGCCAGACGATCAACTACTTCGACAAATACCTCCTCAACCAGGCAACGGTCAGTGATTGCTCCGCTCATTGCCGCCTGCCCTGCCAAGATGGGCGGCGTTGATGGCCTGTGCTGCCTGCTGGGCGGAGATCTCGGCGGTGTTGATTATGAGGTCCGCTGTGGGCAGTGGCTCGGTCTCGTCCCAGGCCCTCAGACGGTCGTGCATGTCGGTTGAGCCTCTGCCAATGAGTCGCGTTGCTGCAACATCGCGGGGACACCAGAGGGATACCGTGAGCCACGCGGCGTCCGGGATCGCACCGATGACGGCGCCGACCGCCTCCACTTGCCCGAGGTGGAGTACTGGGATTCCTGTCCCGAGGCTTTGAACGAGAGAGGGTCGATCGACAACGTACAGCGCCCCGTACCTGCGGTTCTCCCAGATGACTTCGCCGCGAGACCGAAGGTCGTCAATGGCCGACTCGGTCGTCATTCTGTAGCCACGGCTCCGGCCGCTGCCGGATTTCAAGCGCTCGAACTGCCGATAGCGCCCGTCCAGTCTCTTCAACTCTTCCGTGACCGTGTCCTTACCGGACGCCGGCGGTCCATAGAGAATCACTCCGAACATCACTCTTCATCCTCGTCGAGGATGGCCTTGAGAAGGTCCCGTGCTTGACTCTGTAGTGGCTCGCTTGATGCGCTGTTATCGATGACGTGGTGTGGTGCGGCAGGGCGGAAGTCGACATCGATCCCCGCCAGGTAACCCGGCCAGTCAGCCAGCTTCGCCGCATCTCGTGCGGCTCCACGTCGCCGGATGTACATGTGCATCGTGTCCGCGTCGCAGTAGACCCAGACGAACACGGTAGAGGCGTTCCGGGCCGCGAAGGACGCCTTCACTCTGGCAATCCAGGCCGGATCGTTCAACTCGCGAATGAAGGGAGCGGTGGCGATCACGCTGTTCCCGCACATGAGATTCTCGTCTATCGCCGCAATGAGTGATTCGTATTCGCGGGGGCGGACCTTGGTCACGTAGACGTCTGATTCGCGGTCGTGCGGAGATACTCCGAGGATCTCTAGCGCCGCTTCGACAACGGGCCGTGTGAGCGTGTCCTTGTCGAGCATCGGCCATCCTGTTTCCCGGGCGAGAATCCGGCCAAGCTCTGTTTTGCCGCTTCCGGCGTAGCCTCCAACGATCACTACCCGCGGATTCTGCATCCGCAGGTCGTTTCTGAGCGTCTGATCCGGAGCGTTGACGACCCGCTTGGACCGGGACTGGCTTATCACAAGCCCTTCCTCGGCCAGGATCTTCATGGCTTCCGTGATCGTGAAGACGCTGACCCCCCACTCCTCCGCCAGCTCCCGCGAGGAGGGCAGGGCTTGGCCATGCCGGAGGGCGCCGGACTCGATGTCGTTGCGTAGGTTCCGCGCCACCTGCTGATGCAGGGACTCGGAGCGGTTGAGCCGATCCCGTGAGGCCGACATGGGCTAGGGGTCCCTTCGTTGGCGACTGACGAGCACGCGAGGACAGGCTACCTAACAGTTGATCTAGGAGCATTCCCACAGCTCAGAGGCCGATTTAAAAGATCTTGCTTCCTAACAGTTGATAGGTTAGCCATCCAACTGTTAGCTTCCTGGCCACAAGCAGTCCGACACCCGGAGGTGCGCCAGATGTTCCCGCAGCCCAAGGGCAAGGTCGGTCAGACCCTGATCGGCCTGGTCATCGCGATCTACGTGTTCAACAACCCGGCGCAGGCGGCCGAGCTGGTCAACCAGGCCATCGACGCGATCGCCACGTTCGCTGGCGCTCTGGGGTGACCGTCCCCTGCCGTCATCGACCGTCTTCGACTTGCTTGAGGAGAACGCCGTGACCGTGTCCCCCGTCGCCTACCCCGTCCGCCCGGCCGATCTGCCGACGTTCGAGCTGCGGGACGCGCTGATCGACGCCGCTGAGTGCCGGTTCGACCCGGAGCTGCACACCGGCCCGGACGCCTTCACCACCGAGGCCGACGCCGACCGCGAGGTTCGGGAGGCGGTGGCGCGGGAGGTGTGCGCCGACTGCCCGGTGCGCGGCGAGTGCTTGGAATTGGCGCTGCGGACGCTGCCCGAGGGCGGGGTGTGGGCGGGGTTCACCGCCGACGAGATCGCCGTCCTGGCCGCCGCCCGGCTGCTGGATCAGGTGGCCTGACCTGACCGCCCGGCCCCTGACCGCCTCCCGCTCCGGCCAACCTGCACCGATCGCCTGACCTCCCTGACCTGCTTCATCCCTTCACCGCACCGAAAGGAATGTCTCGATGAGCAAGAAGGACCGGCCCGCGGACGTCTACCGGGACTGCGGTATCTGCGACGGCCGCGGCTGGCACCAGCCCGACCCCAAGAAGAGCCCCCACGACTGCCCGTACTGCGGCGGCACGGGTCGCGTCAAGGTCCGCTGACTACCCATCGACAGGAAGGAACACCACCTCATGGCGAGCAAGGTCACCAACGCCCCGGGCAGTTCGACGCCGGGGACCTGGCCGAACGGCGAGCCCAAGAGCGTCCGCGACGCCTACGACGCCAAGTCCAGCAAGTCCAGCAAGAAGTAGCTCCGGCGCCGGGGGCGGCATCCGACCACGCACAGCCCGCTCCCGGTGGCCCCCTCAACCCCAACCCAGGGAGGAATGGCAGTGGGTTCCTGGCACGAGTGCCCCACGTGCGGCACCGCCTATGACGAGGCGGCCGACGCAAGCGGCTGCTGCCAGTAGCAACGGCTAGTTCCGGGCACCGGGGGCGGCATCCGACCAAAGACAGCCCGCCCCCGGTGGCCCCTCAACCCAAAGGAAAGGAGCAGTTCCCATCATGACGGAACCGAACAGGGTGCGTCCGGGCAACGGGTGCCCGCCGTGGTGCACCGCCGATCACCGGACCACCGGCAACGTGCACCGCGTCGAGGTCGGCGCGGCGCGCGTCGCCGGAAAGTACGTCCCCGTCGTCATTCTCCAGACCCCCGGCGGTGCCCCGTCCGTGGTCATCTCCGGTCCGGTGTTCGTTGAGGTGCACCCCGATGACCAGGAGGACATGGCGCGGCTGCTGGACCTGGCCGATCAGGGCGAGCTGGCCGGGTTGATTCGCCAGGCCGCCGACGTTACGGGGGGCGGTGTCCGGTGAACGCGGCGGCTGTGACCTTCGCGGCGGTGTTCGCCGTCCTGTACGCCGCCCACGAGGTGGGCGACCACTGGGCGCAGCGCAGCGCCGAAGCCCTCGGCAAGGGTGGCCCCGGCTGGCGTGGCCGCTGGCTGTGCGCCCGCCACGTGATGGCGCTGGCCGCCGGCAAGGCCGCCGCGCTGGGCCTGGCCGCGGTGGTGCTGGGACTGCCGCTGAACGTGTGGGCGGTGCTGGCCGCGCTGACGGTGGACGGCATCTCCCACTACTGGGCCGACCGCCGCACCACCCTGATGCGGCTGGCCCGGTGGGTCGGCAAGGGCGAGTTCGCCGCGCTGGGTGACGGTGCCGCCGCGCCGGCCGGTACCGGCGCCTACGCCCTTGACCAGTCCTGGCACGTCGGGTGGCTGTTCGTCGCCGCGCTGATCATCGGGGGTGCGGCATGAACACCGCCGACATGTTGCGTGAGGCCGGTCTGTGGCCGGTGCTGGCCGTGCTGGGCCTGGCGTTGGCGGTGCTGCTGCTGCGGGTGCTGGCGCTGCCGCTGGCCGGTGCGGCGCTGCTGCTGGACTCCCTGGCCGACTACGCCGCCCGCCCGCTGAACACGACCGCCGCCGGGAACGGCGCGGCCGGAACGGGGGTGTCCCGGTGACCGTGCAGATCCCCAACCCCGGCCCGGACCCGGACGAGGTTGAGCGGGGCCTGGCCGACTTGGAGCGGCACTTGGCCCAGGCCGCCGGCACCCGGCCGGGCATCCCGGCGCCGGACGCGCCGGACGCGGCGGACGCGGCGGACGCGGCGGACGAGCGGGGCGAGCGGGGCGAGATGCCGAGCGGGGAGACCCGGCGGGTGCGTCGGCTGCGTGCCGAGGTCGCCGAAGCGCGCCGCCTGGCCGAACTCCAGGGTGACGACACGCCGTTGCTGCTGGACTCGCCGAAGGTTCGCCGGCGCCGCCGCGCCGCCTACGAGGCCGCCCGGCTGCACGAGCTGGCCCAAGACCCGGTGATGCGCGCGTGGCAGGCGGCGCGGATGCGCAGGTTGCTGGTGTCCGCGGCGATGGTGTCGCTGACGCTGGCGCTGGCGTGGTCCACCGCGGGTGTCCAGCAGTTCGCGGCGGACGGCGCCCCGGCCTGGTCTGCGGCGTGGCTGTTCGCCTGGTGTGTGGAGCCGTTCCTGTCGCTGGCGCTGCTGGTCATCGTCGGCGCCAAGGCATACCTCGGCACCCGCGGCCAGCCGATCCAGTCCCGGACGCTGGCCCGGATCGAGGCGCTGTTCCTGGCGCTGACGCTGGGGATGAACGGCTGGCCGTACCTGCCCGGGGTCGCCGATCAGTTCAGCGTGTCGCGGTTGGTGCTGCATCTGCTGGGACCGATCGTCGCCGTCGCCGTGGTGACCGCCCTGCCGATCATCCTGGCCGCGTTCGCCGACCTCGACCACGGAACCCACACCACCCCTACCGGTCCCCTTACTGGCCCGCCGTACAGGGACAACGCGCCCGCCCGGCAGGCGGCCGGTAACCCGCCCGCGCGGGTCGATGTGGACGCGCTGACCGCCCGCGCCCGGCACCTGATCCAGGCCGGCGCCCTGCCCGCAGCCCCGTCCGCCAACGCCCTGCGCAAGGCCCTGGGATGCGGGATGGACACCGCCCGCCAGGTCCGCGACGCGCTGCGGGAGGAGGGCTGATGACCGCGCCCGGCACGACCGTGCGGCACCGCCCGACGATCGTGCGCGGTGTGGATGCGTTCGGCCGCACCTACCAGCACCGTTGCACTTGCGGCGACCACGGCCAGGTGCGCGCCTCCCGGCAGATGGCCGAAGCCGACCAGCAGCAGCACATCGAGGCACTGCCGCGCGTCCCCGCCGACCAGCAGTGCCGCGACCCCCGCGCCCACGACCGGCGCCCGTGGGAGCCGTGCGGGCTGTGCGCCGACCAACTGTCCCTGTTGGACCTGTGACCAGCACGAACCGAGCGGGCGGCGGACCGATCCGCCAAGACGCCGCCGCCCGCCTCCCCGAAGAGGAGGCCCCAAGCATGGAGCAGACCGCGCACAACGGCGAGCCGGGCGCCGAGGTCGTCCCCTTCCCCGGTGCCCACACGGCGGAGTCGCCGGCCCCGGCGGTGGCGGTGGCGGTGACCAAGGACGCTGAGACCGGCGAGACCGAGGTCATCGAGGGTGAGCTTGTCGAGTCCGGCGCGCCGGTGCCGGTAGATGACCCGACCGTCCCGCCGCCCGGCGGATGGCTGGCCGAGCGCCGCGCCTACCTGGATGCGGCCCCGCCGGTGATCCCGTCCTACCTGCGCAACCGCGGCGAGTTCGCCGAGAACGTCATGCTCGCGGCCCGGTACTACACCCACAAGACCACGTTTCACCTGCTCCGCGTTCCGCTCTACACCGGTCGCCTGTGGTTGCGCGCCCCGGCCGGCGCCGGGCGCATGGTCGGAGCGTGGTACCGGTGGGTGACCGATGCCGAGGCAAAGCCGGTGCTTGCCAAGGCCGCCGGGACCGGTGACGTGCAGGCGTGGACCAAGCTCACCACCTTGCAGACCCAGCGCACGAACTTCCGCCGCAAGGCGTCGCTGGTGGTGATGGTGCCGGTGGCGCTGCTGGTCACCCTGGCGGCGGTGTTCCTGCCCGATTGGGCGCTGGGCCTGGCCGCCGCCGGTGTCGCATCTCTGCTGGGCCTGGCCGGACGCGACGCCGACAAGCCGATCGTGTCCCGGTACGTCGCCGTTCACGTGCAGCGGCGTCTGGACTCCGGGGAGATCGTGGCCGCGCTGGAGGCCATCAAGGTCAAGGGTGAGGTGCGGTTCGTCGCCCCGATCGCCGTTGACGGCCCCGGCTGGCGTGCCGAACTGGACCTTCCCGGCGGATACCTGGCCGATGAGGTGCTGGAGAAGCGTGCTGCGCTGGCCGCCGCGATGCGCCGCCCGCTGGGCACCGTGTGGCCCGAGACCGACCCGGACGCGCACCCCGGCCGCTTGGTGCTGTGGGTGGCCAAGGTGGACCCGGCCAAGACCAAGCGGCGGCTGTGGCCGCTGATGAAGGACGGACAGGCCAACCTGTTCGAGGCGATCCCGTTCGGGTTCGACCCGCGCGGCCGGTTGGTCGAGCTGGACCTGATGTACGCCAACGTCCTGATCGGCGGCGTGATGGGGTCCGGCAAGACCTCGGCAGTGCTGGTCATTGCGCTGGCCGGTGCCCTGGACCCCACGTGCGAGATGTGGATCTACGAGATGAAGGGGTCCGGGGACCTGGACGCCGTGCGTCCGGTCTGCCACCGGTACGTGTCCGGGGACGACGATGAGGACTGCAAGGCCGCTCTGGACGGGCTCAAGGCACTTGAGCGGGAGATGAAGCGCCGCAAGCGCATCATCAAGGAGCTGCCGCTGGAAGACGTGCCGAACGGCCGCAAGGTGTACCCGCACCTGGCCGCCCGCAAGAACCTGCGTCTGCACCCGATCCTGGCCATCTTCGATGAGGCGCACACGCTGTTCGAACACCCCAAGTACGGCAAGGAGGCAGCCGAGGTCGCCGGGCGGCTGATCCGCAAGGCCCGCGCCTACGGGATCATCCTCGTCTTCACCACCCAGCGCCCGGACGCCAACAGCATCCCCCGCAGCGTCTCCGACAACGCGATCGTCCGGTTCTGCCTGGCGGTCACCGGCCACCTGCCCAATGACCTGATCCTGGGCACCGGAGCCTGGCAGCGCGGCGTACGCGGCACGATGTTCGACCCGGCCAAGGACGCCGGTACCGGCTGGCTGGCCCGGTCGGCGCTGAACTACCAGATCGCCCGCGCCGCGTTCATCAAGCAGGACGAGGCCGCCGAGATCGGCCGCCGCGCCCTGGCGCTGCGCACCGCCGCCGGCACCCTGTCCGGCCAGGCCGCCGGGGAGGCCATCACCCCCGAAGACGACACCGACCTGTTGGACGACCTGCGGGCGGTGTGGCCGGCCGGGGAGACCGCAATGCACTCGCACCGCCTGGTTGAGGCGCTGGCCGCCTACCGGCCCGACCGGTACGGAGCGTGGATCGCCACCGACAAGCCCGCGGATCAGATGACCGATGACGAGCTGCGGGAGGCGCGCGCGGCACGGTCCACTTTGCTGGCCCAGGCGCTCAAGCCGTACGGCGTGCAGACCCGCCAGATCAACAAGCGCGGCGACGGAGGCAGCGCCAAGGGCGTCCGCTGGGACGACCTTCCCGACCCCCGCGACGGGACTCGGGACGACGCCGAAGACGACTCCGACGACGACTGAGCGGTTTCCCCCGCCCCGAAACCGGTTTCGGGGGTGGTATCGCCCGATCTGCCCCCTGACCTGCCGGGTTTCTGGTTTCGGGGTGGGCCTCCCGACCCCCTGAACGGCCCTCAGAACGCCTGTGGAGGCACCCCATGAGCGTCCCGAAGATCCGCGTCGTCAAGGTGCGGCTGTCCGGCGACGGTGACGACGCCGGCAAGGTCGCCGAACTGCTGGCCCGGCTGCTGCCCGAACTGTCGGGAGGCCGCTGCCAGGTCGGCGAGATCTCCCCGGCCTACCCCAACCGCCGCGGCGGTGGCGCCCGCCGTTACTTCGACCTCTACCTGATCGACACCCCCGACACCCCCGCCCCCGGCACCCTGGAAAGGCCCGCCCGGTGATGCCCGCCCCGTCGCTGACCGGCATCCGGTCGTTGTGCCTGAGCTGCGAGCCCACCCTGGCCGCGCTCGGCTGTGACGCCGCCCTGACGCTGCTGGCCGGGACCGTGGCCGACCCGTTCCCGCTGTGCCGGACCTGCCGCCGCACCGGCGTGGTCTACCTGCTGCACTTCACCCGCCCCTACCGGCACGCCCGCCACTACCTCGGCTGGACCCGCGACCTGCCCGCCCGGCTGGCCGCCCACGAACACGGCACCGGCGCCCGGCTGCTCCAGGTCGTCACCGCCGCCGGCATCGAGTGGCGGTTGGCGCGGGTGTGGCCCGGCGACCGAGGCCGCGAACGCGCCCTCAAGCGCCAGGGAGGCGCGTCCCGCCGCTGCCCGCTATGCGGCGTCCACCCCCGCCCCGCGACCGTCCGGAGGGCCGCATGACCGCGCCGGTTCGCGTCTTGGAGGGATTCGCCGGCCCCGGTGGGTGGGGCGAAGGCGCTCGGATGCTGGGGATCGGCGGTGTGCTGGGCATCGACGTGGACCCGGATGCGTGCGCGACCGCGACCGCGGCAGGGCACCGGCGGATGCAGGGCGACGTTCGCGCCCTGGACCCGGAGGACTTCCCGACCGTGACGGGGTGGATCTCCTCCCCGCCGTGCCCCACGTTCACCACGGCGGGCAAACGGTCGGGAGTGGCCGACCGGCCGATCGTGCTGGAGGGATGCACCCGGCTCGGTGACGCCCAGGCCGACCCGGCCCGCGACGATGACCACCTGGCGGTCTACCGGCGGGTCGGCGATGAACGGACCGCGCTGGTGTTGGAGACGCTGCGGTTCGCCTTCCGGCTGCCCAACGTGCGGTGGGTGGTCGCCGAACAGGTCCCGACCGTCGAACCGGTCTGGCAGGACATGGCCGCCGAACTGGCGATGGCCGCCGATTTCGAAGCCTGCCACGTGGTGGAGCTGCGGGCCGATGACTTCGGTGCCGCCACCCGCCGACGCCGCACGTTCCTGATCGCCACCCGCGACGGCTCCCCGGACCTGACCGGGCTGCCGATGCGGGCATGGTGGAGCTGCGGACGGTTCACCCCGCCCCAACAGCACGCTCCGACCACGGTCACCGAGTTCCCGCTGACCTCCATGGCCGCCGCCCTCGGCTGGCCCGCCGGGGTGCGGGTCAACACCCGCGGGAACCGGCGCACCGCCGGCGGCAACGAGTTCTCCGCCGACCGGCCCGCGGTGTCGATGACCGGCAACGGGCTGCGCGCCTGGTACCGCACCGACCTCGGCAAACCCGCCGGACTGCTCACCCCGGCCCAGGCCGGACTACTGCAAGGGTTCCCCGCCGCCTACCCCTGGCACGGGTCGCGGTCCAGCCGGTTCCAACAGGTGGCCGACACCGTGTCGCCCCTGATCGCCGCCGCCGTGCTCGGTGCCGCCACCCGCCGCCCCTGGGCCGATGCGGTCTGGGACCGGCTGCACCGCCTGTACGGGCACACCCGGCCGCACCATCCCCGCCACCGACTGTGCACCACCGACCGGCCCGCCACCGCCCAACTCACCCTGTTCGGAGACGCCGCATGACCAAACCGACGTTGCGCGCCGTTCCCACCGACCCGGACGACCCCGGCGCCAGTGGGTTGGGGGTGCCGCACAGCATCGAGGCCGAACAGTTCGTGCTCGGTGCGGTGATGCTGTCCCCGGCCACGCTTGCCGAGGTCCGGCCGCTGTTGGACGGGTCGGAGTTCTACCGGCCCGCCCATCAGACCATCTGGCAGGCCATCTGCGCGCTGGCCGACCGCGGCGCGCCGGCCGATCCGCTGGCGGTTGGTGCCGAGATCGGCCCGCGGCACCTGGCCAAGGTGGGTGGGGCGCCGTATCTGCACACGCTGATCTCGCGGGTGCCGGCCGCGGCGAACGGCACCTACTACGCCCACATGGTGCGCGATTTGGCCTATGCCCGCACCGTGGTGGTCACCGGTACCCGGCTGGCCCAGCTCGGCCGCGAAGCCACCGAGGGTGCCGCTGACCTACGCGCCGCCGTCGCCGCCGAACTGGCCGCGCTGACCGCCACCGATGCCCGCGGCTGGCCGGACCCCACTCCGCTGTCCAGCGCACCGCAGTTGCCGCGGTTCCCGATCTGGTGTCTGCCGGACTGGGCCGGGGAGTACGCCGCCAGCGTCGCCGAAGTGACCCAGACCCCGCCCGATCTGGCCGGGTGCCTGGCGCTGGCGGTGCTGGCGCTGGCCGCGGGCGGCAACGTGCAGGTGAACGCCGGGACGTGGGTGGAGCCCACGAACCTCTATGTCGTGGTGGTGCTGCCGCCCGGCAACCGCAAGTCCGAGGTCTACAAGGCCATGACCGCCCCCATCCGGGCGGCCGAGCATCTGCTGATTGAGGAGGCCCGGCCGCGGATCGCCGAAGCGGTGATCGCCCGGCGGATCGCCGAAGCCGACGCCGAACGCACCGAGAAGGCCGCCACCGAAACCACCGGTGATGTGGTGCGGCAGGCCGAAGCGCTTGCCGAGGCCGCCGCCGCCCGCCTCAAACTCGAGGGCACCCCGGTACCGGCCGAGCCCAAGCTGTTCGGCGGCAACGACTCCACCGTCGAAAAGGTCGCCTCCCGGCTGGCCGAACAGGGCGGACGGTTCGCCGTGCTGGCCCCCGAGGGCGGCAAGCTGTTCGCCATCGCCGGAGGCCAGTATTCGGGCGGCAGGGCCGACATGAGCGTGTTCCTGTCCGGCCACGCCGGCGAGGAAATCCGCGTCGATCGGATGGGCCGCCCGTCCGAGGTCATCGACGCCGCCACCCTCACCATTGGGATCTGCCTGCAACCCGGTGTGCTGACCCGGCTGGGGGAGACCCCGGAGTTCCGCGAACAGGGCCTGTTGGGGCGGCTGCTGATCTCGGTGCCGGAATCCCTGCTCGGCTACCGCGACAACCGGCCCCAGCCCATCCCGCCGCATGTGGCCGCCGACTACGAACGCACCCTGACCGCCCTGGTGCTGTCCCTGCGCCACGTCGGCGACAAGGCCCGGGAAAGCGACCCGCCCGCCCCGATACCGACCTTGACGTTCACCCCCGAGGCCCAAGACGCCGTGATAGAGCTGCTGGCCGCCACCGAACCGCGGTTCCGGCCCGGCAGCGGGGACCTGGCGCACATGACCGACTGGGGCGGCAAGCTCGTCGGCGCGACCGTCCGCATCGCCGCGCTGCTGCACCTGGGCAAGCACCTGCGCAACGGCTGGGACCGGCCGATCGACCTGGCCACCTGGAACGACGCCGTCCAGCTTGGCGAGTACTTCACCACCCACGCCCAAGCCGCCTACGACGCCATCGGCGCCGACCCGGCCGTTGCCGACGCCCGCGCCGTGCTCGACTGGCTCCGCCGCACCGCAACCCAGCGGTTCACCGCCCGCGACCTCATGCGCGGACTCAAACACCGCTTCGCCAAGGTCACCGACACCGACCCCGCCCTACGGGTCCTGGAATCCCACGGCTGGATACGCCGCATCCCCGCACCCCCCACCACCGGCCGCGGCCGACCCGCCGCACCCACCTACGAAGCCCACCCCGACGCCACCCAGGACACCCCATGACCGGCCCCCGCGCCCATCACGCACCGTCACCAGCGCACCGGCCGAACGCCCAGCGGGGACACGGGGGACACGGGGACAGAAACCGACACAAACATTTCTGTCGGTTTCTGTCACCTAGTCACCCTGTCCCGCGCACCGCCCGACCGCCCCCCCGCCCGTCACGCACCGTCATCAGCGCGGAGATCATCCGACGCGCCGTCTCCCCGCCAGCAAGCGATCAGGACTAGAGGGTTCGGAGTCAGATGACGAGCTCCAACGGCAACGAGGAACAGCTCTTGCTCACGGTCGAAGCGGCCGCAAAGCGTCTCAGCATCGGCCGCACGAAGATGTTCCACCTCATCGCGACCGGTCAAGTGAGGTCCGTGACCATCGGCACCGCCCGCCGGGTCCCCGCCGAAGCGCTGACCGAGTTCGTCTCGGCACTGCTGAACGAGGCCCAGCACAAGACCTCTGCGGCGTAGGAAGGGCGACACTTGGGACGCAACGCCAACGGGCGATCATCCATCTACCAGGGCAAGGACGGTTATTGGCACGGCCGGGTCACCGTAGGCGTCAGGGATGACGGGAAGCCCGACCGCCGACACGTCCAGGCCAAGACCAAGGCCGAAGTCACGGCCAAGGTGCGCGAGCTGGAGAAGCTCCGCGATGCCGGCCGCGTCCCCAAGGCCGGGCAGCGCTGGACTGTAGCGACCTGGCTTAAGCACTGGATCGACAACATCGCGGTTCCACCCCACATCTCGGAGAACACCCACGCCGGGTACCGAGTGGACGTTGAGAAGCACCTGACGCCCGGCATCGGTGCTCACCGGCTCGAAAAGCTCGCGCCCGAGCACCTGGAGAAGCTGTACGCCCGGATGCAGCGTGACGGACTCGCGGCGGGCACCGCGCACCACGTGCACCGGACCATCCGCAACGCCTTGAACGAGGCCGTACGCCGCGGGCATCTGGCTACCAACCCGGCGCTGATCGCCAAGGCTCCCAAGCTCACAGAGGAGGAGCCTGAACCGTACGACATCGAAGAGGTTCAGCGTCTCCTCAAGGTGGCCAGCGGACGCCGTAACGGTGCCCGATGGGTGATCGCGCTCGCGCTGGGCCTGCGGCAGGGTGAGGCGCTGGGGCTGCAATGGCCCGATGTCGATCTCACCAAGGGGTTGCTCCGCATCCGGCGCGGCCGGCTACGCCCGAAGTACGCCCATGGGTGCGGGGACACCTGCGGCAGGAAGGCCGGATACTGCCCCCAGCGCCGGCAGATCCGGCCGGAGACCGGCGACACCAAGTCGCGGGCGGGTAAGCGGGTGATCGGGCTTCCTGATCCGCTCATTGCCCTGCTGAGAGCGCACCGCAGCAAGCAGGACGCCGAACGCCGGGCCGCCCGGCAGCTCTGGCACGAGGGCGGCTACGTGTTCACCAAGCCGGACGGTCGGCCGCTCAACCCGAACACCGACTACCACGAGTGGAAGGAGCTGCTTCAAGAGGCCGGTCTGAGAGACGCCAGGCTGCACGATGCCCGGCACACCGCCGCAACGGTCCTGCTCATCCTCGGGGTGCCGACCCCGACCGTCATGGCCATCATGGGTTGGTCCAGCGCGAGCATGGCCAATCGCTACCAACACATGATCGACTCGATACGGCGGGACGTGGCCGATCAGGTGGCGGGACTGCTCTGGACCGCCGCCGACGAGCCGCCCGAGGATGATGACGACGACGGCGCCCAGGAGTGGCTTGGGCTGGCCTGACGGGGCCAACTGAGACGAGAACTGAGACGGGAAGCGCGCCGGGCCGGTACCCCTGCGGGTACCGGCCCGGCGTCTTGCCTGGTCAGGCACTGCGGAGGATGCGAGATTCGAACTCGCGAGGCGTTGCCACCAACACGCTTTCCAAGCGTGCGCCCTAGGCCACTAGGCGAATCCTCCGCTGGGAATCCTACCGGGTCTTCGGCACTGACCTGACATCAATTACGGCGGAGAGGGGCAACGCCTCGTGGATGTGGGGGAACATCTCGCCGTCGGCCGGTTCGTACCGGACGTCCAGACCGGCCGGATCGATCACCAGGAGCACCAGATCCTCGAGCGGAACGTCCTGGTAGAACCTGCCCAGCACTCCGATGACCTGGTCTTCGGTCGCCGCGCAGTGGACGAACCCCACGTCGTCCAGCGTCCGTCCGCGCGTCGACATCGCGTAGGCCCGCCCCTCCGCACGAGCGGCATCCCAGTCCGCGCGGTAGGCCACATGGAAGATCGCGCCCATGGGATCCGCAGCGTACTCCCACGGCCCGATCCGACCGCACGGGCGTGGGGCATCGAGGTGCTCGGGCCGGGACGGGCGCGATCCGGCCGTGCGGGTGCGGGGCGTGCCCGTGCAACCGGGTAATGGACGGGGTTTGCCCGCGCAGCCGAGCAGGTGGGCGGAGCTGTGCCCGTGCAGCCGGGTAGGCGAGCGAGGGTGTGTCCGTGCAGCCAGGTAGGTGGGCGGAGCGTGCTCGTGTAACCGGGCAGGTGGGCGGGGCGTGCTCGTGCAACCGGATAGATGGGCGGGGGTGTGCCGGTGCAGCCGGGTAGGCGGGTGGGGCTGTGCCCGTGCAGCCGGGTAGGCGAGCGAGGGTGTGTCCGTGCAACCGGGCGGGGGTGTCCGTCAGCCAGGTAGGCGGGGCGGGGGTGTGCCGGTGCAGCCGGGCAGGTGGATGGTCGGGCAGGTGAGTGGGGGTGTGGGCGGGAGTCGTGTCCAGGTGGGCGGTGGATGCCATAGACTCGGGGGTGACCCCTCGCACGGCGTCACCCTGTGAACCTCCCCAGGGCCGGAAGGCAGCAAGGATAAGCAGGCTCTGGCGGGTGTGCGGGGGGTCCTTTCGCACTTACTGGACGGACCCCCAATGAGTCTGGCTCTGTACCGCAAGTACCGGCCAGCGACGTTCGCCGAGCTCAAGGGGCAGGAGCACGTCGCCGAACCCCTGCAGCAGGCACTGCGCAACGGCCGGATCAACCACGCGTACCTGTTCAGCGGGCCACGGGGCTGTGGCAAGACCTCCAGTGCCCGGATTCTGGCCAGATCGCTGAACTGCGAGCTGGGTCCCACTCCCGACCCCTGCGGCAAGTGCGACTCCTGTGTGGCCCTGGGGCCCGGCGGCAACGGGCACATCGACGTGATCGAGATCGACGCGGCCTCGCACGGCGGTATCGACGATGCCCGTGACCTGCGGGAACGCGCGTTCTTCGCGCCGGTGTCCGCGCGCTTCAAGGTGTACATCATCGACGAGGCGCACATGGTCACGACCGGGGGCTTCAACGCGCTGCTCAAGCTCGTCGAGGAGCCGCCGCCGCACCTGAAGTTCGTCTTCGCGACCACCGAGCCCGAGAAGGTCATCGGCACGATCCGGTCGCGCACCCACCACTACCCGTTCCGCCTGGTGCCGCCGGGCACGCTGCGGGAACTGGTGGAGGAGATCCTCCAGAAGGAGGACGTCCCCTACGAGCCCGCCGCCCTGCCGCTGGTGGTGCGGGCCGGCGCGGGATCCGCCCGGGACACGCTGTCGATCCTGGACCAGTTGCTGGCCGGCGCCGACGAGAAGGGCATCACCTACGCGCGGGCCGTGTCGTTGCTGGGCTACACGGACTCCTCCCTGCTGGACGAGGTGGTGGACGCGTTCGCCGCGCGTGACGGGGCCGCGGTGTTCGCCGCCGTCGACCGGGTGATCGAGAGCGGTCAGGACCCGCGCCGGTTCGCCGCCGACCTGCTGGAACGGCTGCGCGACCTGGTGATCCTGTCGAACGTGCCTGAGGCGGGGTCCTCCGGGCTGCTGAACGTCCCCCCGGACGAGCTGGAGAACATGCAGCGCCAGGCGGCCGTGATGGGCGCGGCGGAGCTCGCGCGGGCCGCCGACCTGCTGCACAACGGGCTGACCGAGATGCGCGGGGCCACCTCGCCCCGGCTGATGCTGGAACTGGTCTGCGCCCGCATCCTGCTGCCGGCCGCCTACCAGGACGAGGCGTCCCTGATGGCCAGGCTGGAGCGCCTGGAACGCCGGATCGCGATGGGCGGCGGAGAGCCGTTCGCGGGCGGCGTCCCGGCGGCGCCGCAGGGCGGCACCGCGTCCGAGCAGGCGATCGCCGCCGCCAGGGCGGCCGCGGCCGGCGCCGCGGCGCAAGGTCGTTCCCCGGCTCCGTCCGGGCCTGATCGGGAGACCGCCGCAGGGAGGGGAGCCGACGCGGCGTCGCAGGGGCGTTCCTCCGGACCTTCCACGTCAGGGCAGGAAGGCTCCGCAGCAGGCGGAGCATCGCCGGGACCCTCCGCGTCCGAGCAGGGGACCTCTCCACGTTCACCTGCTCCCTCCACTCCGGCGGCATCGTCCGCACCTGGTCAGTGGCCGGACGTCGGTCCCAGTGTCGGCGGCCCCGCCGGCGCCGCGGAAGCACAACGGCGTTCTGTGGACAACCGGCAGGCCGCCGCCTCCGCCCCGCCCGCGTCCCGGCAGCCCGCTCCCGCGGCGGCGTCCGGTGGCGGGGGCGACATGACGGCGATACGGCGTGCGTGGCCGGACATCGTCGAGGCGGTCAAGCGCAAGAGCAAGGTCGCCTGGATGGTGATCATGTCCGGGGTCCAGCCGCTGTCCCTCGAGGGCAACCTGCTCACCCTGGCGTTCGAGGCCGAGGGCGCGCGGACGAACTTCACCAACGGCGGCCGGGACGCCGTGCTGCGCGAGGTCCTCAAGGAGTTCCTGGGCGTCGACTGGCGGATCGACACGGTCCTGGCCGGCAGCCCGCAGGCCGCCGCCAGGGCGTCCGCCGTCCCGGCCCCCGGCGCGGCTCCGCCGCCTCGTCCGGCGGCCGCCCCGGCACCGCCTCCGGAACGCCCGTCGCCCGCGGCCTACCAGGCGCCCGAGCCGCCTCCGCCCCCTCCCGAGGAGTTCCCGCCCCCGCCCACCGCACCGGTCGACGAGACCGACGAGGTGGACCCGGAGGGCGACGCCACCGTGGACGACACCGAGGCGGCGATCAGCGGCATGGAGCTCATCAAGCGCGAGCTGGGCGGCCAGATCATCCGCGAGATCGACAACTCCTGAACGACGCCGGACGCGATCCCGCCCGTCCCGTTGGAGGCGAACGGTGTCGGAGGGGGTGGCTAGGGTTCGGGCGTGGGGACTTCTCGCCGGTGGGTGACCGAGGCGATCGCCAGGGTGGAACGGGATGTGGCCGCCACGCCCTTGCGCGAGGTGGGGCTGCCCCGGGAGTGGGGCATCAGGCTGCACCTCAAGGATGAGTCGGCACAGCCTTCGGGGAGCGTCAAGCACCGGTTGCTGAGCGCGGCCTACGCGGATGCGCTGGCGACCGGGCGGATCACCGAGGGGACGACCGTCGTCATGGCGACGGCCGGTCCCGCGGCGGTGGCGGGGGCGTATTTCGCGCGGTCGATCGGGGTGGAGTTCGTGGCGGTCGTGCCCGGCTCCACCAAGGCGGAGAAGGCCGCCGCCATCGAGGCGATGGACGGACGATGCCGTCCGCACCATCCGCCTGCGGCGATCTATCAGGAGGCGCGGCGGCTGGCCGCCGACAGCGGCGGCTTCTACCTGGACCACTTCGCCGCCGCGGCCCATGTCATGGACTGGCGTGCGCGGGACGCGTTCCCGGAACGACGCGGTACGGGGACCGATGACAGGGGGAGCGGCAACATCGGGGCTGAGGTCGTCGCCCAGCTCGGGCGGGCACCGGAGTGGATCGTGGCCGGGGCCGGTACGGGGGCGACGTCCGGGGCCATAGGGCGGTTCCTGCGGTATCGGGGGTACGAGACGCGGCTGGCGGTGGCGGACCCGGAGAACTCGGCGTACTTCCCCGGCTGGGCGAGCGGCGCGCCCGACTACGGGACGGGGATGCCGTCGCGCATCGAGGGGATCGGACGGCCGCGGATGGAGCCCGGGTTCCTGGCGTCGGCGATCGACCTCGTCGTGCCGGTGCCCGATGCGGCGGCCGTGGGGGCGCTCGCACATCTGCGGTCGTTCGCGGGGATCAGGGCGGGCGGCAGTACGGGAACCTGCCTGTGGGCGGCCTGGCGGCTGATCGACCGGATGCTGGCGGAAGGGCGGCAGGGCGACGTCGTGGCCGTGATGGGCGATGCCGGTGCCGCTCCCGACCTCGACGGAACGGCCTATGCCGAGGCCGTCGCACGCTTCCTGGCGACCGGCCGCCTCGACGTTCCCTGACAGGCGTTCACCCAGGTGGCACGGCTTTCCGGGCATGGGTGGCCTGGAGCGGCGTCAGGCGGGTGAGCGGGCGTGCTTCGCACGTTGTGGGCGGTCGGCGGGGGAGCCCGCCTGCGGCACGACGTTTCTGCAGGATGAGAGGGTTGAGGGTGGGGCTGGGAGGGCAGAGGGCGTTTCGAGGCCTTGGCGCGCGTCGTCCGGGAGGCGGTGCGTTCGGGGTGATCCGCGGCCCGGCGGCAGGCCGTGTCAGGGATCACTTGCGGAAGCCGGGGCCGGGGTCGGAAGTCCTTGCCGAGCGAACGATATTGTGAGTCGAGTGAGCGCCAGAGACACCGATTGGGACGGGGTGCGGCTGCACGTCGTCACGGGGAAGGGCGGCGCCGGCAAGACCACCGCGGCGGCCGCGCTGGCGCTGGCGCTGGCCGCCGGGGGGCGGAAGGTGCTGCTGGTGGAGGTCGAGGGCCGGCAGGGGATCGCCCAGCTGTTCGACTGCCCGCCGCTGCCGTACGAGGAGCGCAAGGTCGCCGTCGCGCCGGACGGGGGTGACGTCTACGCGCTGGCGGTGGACACCGAAGAGGCGCTCATCGAGTACCTCGAGATGTTCTACAACCTCAAGCGGGCCGGGAAGGCGATGACCAAGCTGGGCGTCGTCGACTTCGTGACCACCATCGCGCCCGGCCTGCGCGACGTGATCCTGACCGGCAAGACCAGCGAGGCGGTGCGCCGCAAGAAGCCCGACGGCTCGTTCGTCTACGACGCGGTGGTGCTGGACGCCCCGCCGACCGGGCGGATCGCCAAGTTCCTCAACGTGAACGACGAGGTGTCCGGGCTGGCCAAGGTCGGGCCCATCCGCAACCACGCCGACACGGTGATGCGGGTGGTGCGCAGCCCCGAGACCGCGGTGCACTTCGTGACGCTGCTGGAGGAGATGCCCGTCCAGGAGACCCTGGACGGGATCGCCGAGCTCACCGAGGTCGGGCTGCCGGTCGGCGGGATCATGATCAACATGGTGCACGCGCCGATGCTGGACTCCGCGGAACTGGCCGCCGCCGGGGCCGGGGAGCTGGACGTGGCGGAGATCGTCCGCGGGCTCAAGGCGTCCGGGCTGGAGCACGGCGCAGAGGAGACCGCCGAGGCGCTGGTAGCCGAGGCCGCCGAGCACGCCCGCCGCACCGCCCTGCAGGCCCGTGAGCAGGAACGGCTCGCCGAGCTCTCGCAGCCCCGGTACGTGCTGCCGCTGCTGCCGGACGGGGTGGACCTGGCCGGCCTGTACGAGCTGGCCGAGGCGCTGCGCGAGCAGGGGGCGGCCTGACACGCCGGCCCGCGTACCCCGAGGTGAAGGACGAGATGAGCGCTCTGCGGACCCCGCCGGTGCTGGACGTCGACGCCCTGATCGACGACCCCCGGACGAAGATCATCGTGTGCTGCGGCTCCGGCGGGGTGGGCAAGACCACCACCGCCGCCGCGCTGGGCCTGCGGGCCGCCGAACGGGGCCGTGACGTGGTCGTGCTGACCGTCGACCCGGCCAAGCGGCTGGCGCAGTCGATGGGCCTGTCCGAGCTGGACAACAACCCGCGGCGGATCGACGGCGTCGAGGGCGACGGCGAGCTGCACGCCATGATGCTCGACATGAAGCGGACCTTCGACGAGATCGTCGAGGCCCACTCCGACCCGGACCGCGCCAAGCAGATCCTGGCCAACCCGTTCTACCAGTCGCTGTCCTCCAGCCTGTCCGGAACGCAGGAGTACATGGCGATGGAGAAGCTGGGGCAGCTGCACCGTTCCGGCGCGTGGGACCTGATCGTCGTGGACACCCCGCCGTCGCGGAACGCGCTGGACTTTCTGGACGCGCCGGAACGGATGGGCCGCTTCCTCGAGGGGCGGCTGATGAAGCTGCTGGCGGCTCCGGCCAAGACCGGCGGGCGGCTGGGCGTCAAGGTGCTGACCGCCGGGTTCGGGGTGTTCACGAACGCCCTGAACAAGGTGATCGGGGTGCAGTTGCTGCGGGACGTGCAGACGTTCGTGGCGGCGTTCGAGACCATGTTCGGGGGCTTCCGGGAGCGGGCCGAGAAGACCTACCGCCTGCTGCAGACCCCCGGCACCGCGTTCCTGGTGGTGGCCGCGCCCGAGCCGGACGCGCTGCGCGAGGCCTCCTACTTCGTGGAACGCCTGGCCGAGGAGCGGATGCCGCTGGCCGGCCTCATCGTCAACCGGGTCCACCGGGTCGCCCCCGGCACCCCCACCGCCGCCCGCAGCCAGGCCGCCGCCGAGACCCTGGAGGAACGCGGCGAGCACCCGCTGACCGCCGCCCTGCTGCGCCTGCACGCCGACCGCCGGCACCTGGCCGCCCGTGAGGAACGGCTCCGCGAGCACTTCACCTCGGCCCACCCCACCGTGCCCGTGGCCGCCGTCCTGGCCCAGCCGGAGGACGTCCACGACCTCGACGGCCTCCGCCGCGTCGGCGCCGACCTGGCGGCCAACAAGACGGCCCCGCCCACCGCCCGCCCGGCCTGAACTTCGTTCAAACCTTGCTCGCCCGGCAAACTTGGCCGAAATTATCTAGTCACTTCCTCCCATCCGTCCCCCACCTTCCGACCACCCGCGAAACCGCCCCGGCCCCTCGTGGCCACATGTGGCCAACCCTCCGTTCCGAGATCTACGGATCCCCGTGCCGCCCGGCCCGGCCGCGTGTCGCCTCATCCGCCACATGGGTCACAGGAGCAACGGCCCGCCGTGGTCGCGGTCTGACGGGGCGATGCTGCGCAGCCGAGGGTGTCCTGGGTGGTGCTCGAGCCGTGGTGGGGGATGCGGGATTTCTTGGTTTGAGCCGTCGGCCGGAGTGCAGGCGAGGCTGTGGGCGCTGCCGGCGGCTCTGGCCGATGGCGAGTCCTACCGGGATGTCCGCGTGTTGGATGCGTGCGAGCTGCGAAGAGCAGGCGTTTGAGGCGTGCGGACGTCGCGCGGCTGCGAGCCGGCGGCGAGGATCTCGCTCGTACTGCTGAGCGGTTGCTCGGATGCCAGGTCGTCGGCGGGACACGAGGCGGTGAAGTGGACCAGGCCCCGCACAACGCTCGCCTCAGCGAGCCAGGGACGACGGCGCCGTGGGGCCGACGAACGTGATGACGGGCTGTGACCGGCCGCGTCCGGGGGTGCGTGCCCTGGCGGTGTCGAGAGGGCGTGAGGTCATGTGCGGGATGCGGCAGCGCGGTGACCGGCAGGGTTCTTGCGGAGACGCCTCGGCCGTCGAGCGATGGCCGTATGTGCGGTGATGAGGGTCTCGCCACGGACTTCCGGCGGGTGGCGGGACGGTCGCAAAGGCGGCGGCCAGGGGGCCTGGCGGGCCTTGCGAGAGGCGTCGGGGTGATCGGCCTGGTCAGGGCGCAGGTCGTCGGCGTGGTGAGGCCGAGCGGTGACGATCGAAGGCTGGGCGGACGGGCGGTGATGGCTCGGCGAGGCCGCACCCCCGACAGGTGCGGCCTCGCCGGATGTTGCCGTACCACCCTCGCGACGGGATGCGCACGGCCCCTTGTGGGGGTGTGCGGATCGGTCGCGAGCCGCCTGGCCTGGACCGGGTGTGCTAGCTGGCCACCAGCTCGCCCTGGTCGTCGGCGGATCGCTCGTACTCCTCCTTGGCCGTTTCCAGCAGGTCGCGCCACGAGGACACGTCCGGCCGACGGCGCAGCAGAGCACGTCGCTCACGCTCGGTCATGCCGCCCCAGACACCGAACTCGATCCGGTTGTCGAGCGCGTCCGCCAGGCACTCGGTCCGAACCGGGCAGCCGCGGCAGATCAGCTTCGCCCGGTTCTGGGCCGCGCCCTGGACGAACAGTGCGTCCGGGTCCGCGTTACGGCAGGCGGCGCGGGCGGTCCAATCCGTGATCCACATCTTGGCCCCACTCCCCTAGGGTCTGTCGATTGCGCTCCTTGGCCGGACGGGCGCGGACGTCAGGCCGCCAAACGAAAGCCGTGGGGAAGAACTTACGGAAGTAAGAGAGGTTTCAACAGCCCCCGATGGGCCCATTCTCGATATAGCCCGCCCGGGCCATCCCCCCGGATCGAACTAGTTACCTTCTTGTGGTAGTGGGGTCGCGCTGCGTGTTCGCCCCACGGGACAGGGGCTCCCGCGGCGTGTCGCCCCACCGCCCCAGGCCCGTTCCATCCGGTTCTGTACTGTCCGAAACCCCTGTGGGGACCTGCGGCAACGGACTGCTGCGGGACGTTCGCCCGAGTCGGACGCACCCATGGGGGCGAGGTTGTGCGCGTCTTACCGGGACAAGACCCGCGCCCCCGCCCCAAGAGACCACTCCATCGCGTTCGTACGAGGTCGGCCGAGCCAAGAGTGGAGCTCAGTTGTAGTGGGTCCCGTGGCCGGACGCTCGTGCCAGGTAGGCCTCGGCGGCACGGGCGTGGGTCCCAAAGCCTGGACGCGGCCGTACGCACCGTTCTCCGGGAAGCATGGGGCGGCCCTGTGCACGTACGTCGCCGGGCTCGTCAGTGTGGCGTTCGACCCCGTTCGCTCCGGATGCACCGTCGTGGGGCGCCGCCGCCCGCCGGCGGACTGCGGAGGGCGTGGACGACATGCGTCGGGAGACCTGAAGCGGTCGGTGGTCGCCGGGGGTGACGGGAGGGGGTGAACGGGGACCCGTTGGTAGTGGTCAACCGCGGGTACGGTAGGAGCCGTGCTTGCGCAAAATCAGGGTCGTAGAAACGCGATCGTCCAGCTCGTGCGCCTGCTCGCGGCAGGGGTGGTGGCCGGCGTGCTGGTCGCGTTCATCGCGCTGCCGGGGGTCGGGAGCGTCGGGCTGACCGCGCGGGACGCCGCCAACGACTTCCAGGAGATGGACGCCGAGCTCAACACGTCCCCGCCGCCGGAGAAGACGGTGGTGTACGACGCCAAGGGCGAGCAGATCGCGGTGTTCTTCGACAAGTACCGCGAGTCGGTGCGGCTGAACCAGATCGCGCCGATCATGCAGAAGGCGGTCATCGGCATCGAGGACTCGCGCTTCTACGAGCACGGCGCCCTGGACCTCAAGGGCACCCTGCGCGCCCTGGTCAACAACGCCAGCAGCGACAGCACCCAGGGCGGGTCGACCCTGACCCAGCAGTACGTCAAGAACCTGCTGGTGGAGAACGCCCGGACCGAGGAGGAGTACCGCGAGGTCACCGCGCCGACCGTGGACCGCAAGATCCGCGAGCTGCGCTACGCGCTGCGGCTCGAGGAGACGATGTCCAAGAACCAGATCCTCGAGGGCTATCTCAACATCGCCTACTTCGGCGGCGGTGCCTACGGGGTGCAGGCGGCGGCCAAGCGGTGGTTCAGCAAGCCGGCCAAGGATCTGACGCTGCCCGAGGCGGCGCTGCTGGCCGGCATCACCCAGAACCCCAGCGCCTACGACCCGGTGCAGAACCCGCGGGACGCCCGCAAGCGGCGGGACACCGTGCTGTACCGGATGGCCCAGCTCGGCATGATCACCAAGGCGCAGGCGGACGCGGCGGCGGCCCAGCCGATCAAGCTGAACGAGGACAAGCCGGTCGGCGGCTGCGAGACCAGCAAGGCGCCGTTCTTCTGCGAGTACGTCAAGTACGAGATGTACCAGATCCTCTCGGACGGCAAGTACTGGGAGCTGCCCAAGCAGCGCCAGGCCGAGATCGAGAGCAAGCTGCGCCGCGGCGGCTACGTCATCCGCACCACGCTGAGCATGAAGGCGCAGAACGCCCTCGACAAGGCGGTGCGCTCGCGGGTGTCGCCGACCAGCAACAAGGTCGCCGTCGAGGCGATGGTCCAGCCGGGCACCGGCCACATCAAGGCGATCGGGCAGAGCAAGCGGTTCGGCGCGGGGCCGGGCAAGACCTCGCTGAACCTCGCCGCCGACATGTGGCACGGCGGCGGCGTCGGTGTGTCGGCCGGGTCGACGTTCAAGACGTTCACGCTGGCGGCGGCGCTGGAGAAGCGCATCCCGATCCGCACGTCGATCCACTCGCCCAGCCGGACCACCGTCAGCGGCTTCACCAGTTGCAACGGGGACGGCTTCCCGCCGTGGACCGTCGCGAACTCCGACCCCGCCGAGAACGGGCCGTACAACCTCAAGAACGGCACCTGGATGTCGGTCAACACCTTCTACGCCGAACTGGAGAAGCGGGTCGGCCTGTGCGACGCGGTCAAGATGGCCGAGCGCTTCGGGATGAAGCAGGGCAACGGCAAGCCGCTCCAGCAGGTCCCGTCCCAGGTGCTGGGCGTGAACGACGTCGACATGGTGCACCTGGCCGCCGCGTACGCGGGCTTCGCGGCGCGCGGCAAGTACTGCGAGCCGGTCGCCGTCCTGGACGTCGTCGCCCCCGACGGCGGCAAGCTCAAGCTGCCCGAGAAGGAGTGCAAGCAGGTCGTCGCGCAGAACGTGGCCGACCAGGTGAACGAGATCCTCAAGGGCGTGCTGACCCAGGGCACCGCCAGGGGCAACGGCATCGGCCGCCCGGCCGCCGGCAAGACCGGCACCTGTGAGGACTTCACCTGTGCCGTCTTCGCCGGGCACACCCCGAACATGGCCGCCGCCGTCGCCTACTGGGACCTGCGGGGCCCGTGGAAGTACAAGGTGTACGGCGTGTACGGGGCGACCATCCCGGCGCCGATCTGGGCGCAGAGCATGCGCGGCGCCCTGGCCGGTGAGCCCGCCCCGGCCTTCGCCACTCCGGTCGGCGACTTCGGCGATCTCGCCGACGTTCCCGACGTGCGCGGGCGTCCGGTCCCCGAGGCGATGGCGATGCTGCGGGAGGCCGGCTTCAACCCCGAGGTCGTGCCGCGCCCGGTCCGGTCCAACCGCCCGCCGGGCACCGTGGCCAACACCTCCCCGGGTCCCCGGCAGGAGGTCGAGCCCGGCGCCAAGATCATGATCTATGTCAGCAACGGCCGGGACCGTGAGGACCGTCCCGATCGCCCGGGCCGGGACGACTTCCCCTGGCCCTTCGGCGACTGACCCTGGAACGCGGAGCGGCCGGGCGCCTCGGGGAGGCGCCCGGCCACTTGCGTTTTCGACGCCCGCAGGCACACCCGGGCCGGGTCCGCGGGCCGTCCGGGCTGAGCGTCGTACGGCGGGGTCAGGCGGTGAGCTGGCGCTTGACCTCGGCGGCCACCCGGGAGCCCTCGGCGCGGCCGGCGACCTTGGGGTTGACGACCTTCATGACCTGGCCCATGGCGCGCGGGCCGGAGGCGCCGGTCTCGGCGATGGCGGCGGCCACCAGGGCGGTCAGCTCCTCGTCGGTGAGCTGGGCGGGGAGGTAGCCGGTCAGCACCTCGTGCTCGGCCCGCTCGGCCTCGGCCTGCTCGGTGCGGCCCGCCTTGGCGAACGCGTCGGCGGCCTCGCGGCGCTTCTTGGCCTCCCTGGTCAGCACCTTGGTGATCTCGTCGTCGGTGAGCTCCCGGGCCTTGTCGCCGGAGACCTCCTCGGTGCGCACCGAGGTCAGGACCATCCGCAGGGTGCGGGTCCGCACCTCGTCGCGGGCCTTCATCGCGGCCGAGAGGTCGGCTTCCAGCTTCTCCTTGAGAGCACTCATGCCCCACATCATGCCCGGGGCGACACGGCCGTCTCATCTGTATTTGGTCCTGTTGTGCCGCACCGTTCGGCAGAACATCACATCTCTGACAGCATGGGATGGTCGGGAAGGGCCGACCCGTAGGAGAGACCGTGCGCAAGCTACACGCCGTACCGCTGGGAGTGGCGGCCGCAGGCGCCGCCACGTTCGGCTATGCGTCGGTGGTCGAGCGGAACTGGTTCCGCCTGCGGCGCTTCGACGTTCCCGTGCTGGAGGAGGGCAAGCCGCCGGTCAAGGTGCTGCACATCTCCGACGCCCATCTCACCCCCGGGCGCAAGCGGCTGATGCGCTGGGTGCGCTCCCTGGACGCGCTCGACCCGGACCTGGTCGTCAACACCGGTGACACCATCTCCCACCCGGACGCCATCGGGCCGTTCCTGGACGCCCTCGGCCCCCTGCTGGACCGTCCCGGGGTCTTCGTGTACGGCTCCAACGACCTGTACTCGCCGGTCCTGAAGAACCCCCTGCGCTACATCTGGCGTACGAGCCAGAAGGACTACAAGCGCAGGCGCCGCATCCCCGACCTGCCGTACCGCGAGCTGGGCGCGGCCCTGTCCGCGGCGGGCTGGCTGGAGCTCAACAACCGCATCGGCCGCCTCAAGGTCGGCCCCCTGGACGTGGAGTTCGGCGGCATCGACGACTCCCACATCAACCGCGACCGGTACGACCAGATCGCCGGCCCGGTCGACCCCCGCGCCGACGTCCACATCGGCGTCATGCACTCCCCGGAGCCCCGCAACCTCGACCGCTTCGCCGCCGACGGCTACGACCTGCTGCTGGCGGGCCACACCCACGGCGGCCAGGTCTGCGTCCCCTTCTACGGCGCCCTGGCCACCAACTGCGGCATCGACCGCCCCCGCGTCAAGGGCCTGCACCGCCACAACGGCGCCTGGCTTCACGTCTCCGCGGGCCTGGGCACCTCCCCGAAGGCCCCGTTCCGCTTCTGCTGCCCGCCCGAGGCCACCCTCCTCACCCTGGTCCCCCGCACCTCCTGATCGACTCCCCCGAAAACCGGAACGCACCACCCCCAACCATCCGCTAGACTCAACGAGGCGCCGGGAGCAAGTGCACCGCCTCCCGGGCAGCCACCACCGGGGTGTAGCGCAGCTTGGCAGCGCGCTTCGTTCGGGACGAAGAGGTCGTGGGTTCAAATCCCGCCACCCCGACCAGGTCAGAGGCCCTTTCCTCCATCGGAGGGGAGGGCCTCTCCCAGTTCTGGGAGAGGATTGGGAGACGATCTTCACCGGGCTCCCTCCCGACGCTCCTGCAGAAGCTCGTCCAGCACCGGCACCGGCGAGCGAGGATGCATCGCCGCGCGGGCATCCAGGGCAGCCTCCCACCGCGCCGTCAGCCCGTCCAGCAGCTCGGCGCGCATCGCCGGGGTGACGTGGGAGTAGCGGGCGCCGATCCCGCCGAGCTGGTGCCCGAGCCGCTCATGGCTCAGGATCTCGGGCACCCGCATCTCCACCATCGCCGTCTTGTGGCTGTGACGAAGACCATGCGGGGTCAGGCCCTGGGCGATCGGCGTCCAGCACCAGTCCGCCCGCCCGGCCGCGCCTCGTCCGCGCACCGGCACCCCGGGGAACGGGTCGGCGGCCACCGGCACCGGCCTGGCCGGCTGCGGAGCTTTCGGGGGATACCAGCCGGTCGCCGCCGGCTGGAACACCCAGGTGCCGAATCCCGACCGCCGCCAGTGCGCCGCCCCGGCCGCGGCCGCCGGCGCATGTCCCGTCCGCGCGTACCCGAGTTCGTCGATGGCCTTCTCCACCCGCTCCCGTGTCGCCTCGGCCACCCGCTCCGGCCGGTTCAAGACGTTGGACACCGTGCCGACCGCCACGCCGGCGCGCTCGGCGACCTCGGCCAGCTTCACCGTCTTGCCCGGCGCGGCCGGGGTGCCGCTGAACACGTAGGTGCGGCCGTGGCAGGTGCACGGCCGCGGTGTGGTGCGGGCGATGTGCGCCGACACCATCCGGGCCAGCCATTCGGGTAGGTCGACGTCCCGGTACGAGTCGTCCTTGGGCGGAATCCGGATCAGCTCACCGGTGTCCAATTCATAGAGTTGCCATTCGACCCGGATCGATCCCGGCCGCACGTAGCGGGTCTCCAGGCCGACCAGCTCGGCCCACCGCAGACCCGTGTAGAACTTCAGCACCATCGCCACGAAGTCGTCGGCCCGGCCGGACAGCAGCGAGCACCGCTCGGCGATCAGCAGCGCGCCCAGGGCGTCGGTGGTGACCTTCTCCGGGCCACGGTCGCGGGCCCGGCCGGACCGCTTTCCGCGCCCCCGCCGCCTGGTCGCCGGGTTCGCCGCGATCAGCCCTTCCTCAACCGCGTCCGCCAGACAGGTATGAAGGGTGCCCCGCCACGTCTTCACCGAGGACGGCTTGTAGCCGGCGTCCAGCTCGCTGCGCGCCCAGCTGTCGATGTCGGCACCGGTGATGTCGGCCAGCGCCCAGTCCTCGAACGCGGGGAGGATGTGCTCTTCGAGGTGGCGTTTGTAGTTTCGAAGGGTCGACTGGGCCAGGTCCAGGCTCCCGAACCACTTGGAGGCCCACACGCCGAGGGTGAGGCGGCCAGCGCCGGGGTCTTTCCACGAGCCGCCGCGGACCTTGGCCTCCTCGTCGTCCGCGGCCTGGACGGCTTCCCGCTTCGTGCGGAACTTCCGGGTGACGCCGTCGGCGTCCTTGACCGTCCCGTACTTGCCGTCCGGCTTCTTGTAGCGAGCCCGGTAGTAGGCGTTCGATCCCTCACCGCGCTTCTCAGCGTAGCCCAAGTTTACGTACCCTTCTTCGCCTCCGGTCCATCGCATCCTCCAGCCCATCACCTTCGGCGGCGATTTCTGGATAGCGCTCTCTTAGATCTTCCAGCAGGGAAAGGTGCCGTTGGATCATGATTACATGATCCTGATACTCGCCCCTGAGATGGTCGAATTCTGCCTCTGCAGCTCCAAGGGCTTGGGCTGCCCTTCGAGTCATTTCCTCGGCTTGCATCTTGACCTTCTCATACTCTCGCCGAGTTCTTTCGAGGCGTGCATGCGACGCTGCTATTTTTTCTTCTACGGCGTTTGCTTTTTCTTCTATATGATGAACCATCCTCAAGATCGCCTCGTACTCTCTTTGAATGTTCTCGTCGACTGGCCGCATGAGGCTGTCCAGCGGGATCTGGAAGATGTTGGCCAGGGCGAGCGCTTCATCGAGGCGCAGTGGCCGCTCTCCCGACTCGGTACGTGCCACCGTCATCTGGTGCCAGGACAGGTCCAACTCGGCCATGCGTTTGGCCAGCTCGGTCTGACTCATGCCGAGTCGTTCCCGGTGCCGGCGCACCGCGGCTGCCGCGATCTCGTTGACCTTGTAGTCCACCGTCGTCCCCTACGTCCGGCTTGCGCCTCTTTGTGTCCGGCTTGCGGCTCTTGCCCAACGTCACGTTGGGAGGCTAGCAGAGGAGTGCAGCCGCGTAGTGTTGCGGCCAGGAGAGTTCATCCGATACCTTGTTCGAGGTCCCAAGATCGTTGGGTGCGTAGCGCCCAGATGATGGTGGGGAGGAGGTGTTCCCCCAGGTGAGTACCGCATCGACCAAGGCCGAGGACTTCGCGCTGGACTCCATGCTGCTGAAGCCCGAGGCGGTGGCGTACCAGCTCCAAATCGCTCGGACTCGCGTGTTCGCGCTGATCAAGAGCGGCGAGCTGGAGTCGGTGAGGGTTGGTACCAGCCGCCGCGTCCCGCGCGAGGCTCTCGAGCGCTACCTCGAAAAGCTTCGGGCGGCTTCCTGAGCGGCGGCTGGTACCGATCTCATGTCACTCCCGGCTTGGTGGTGGCACACCCTGCCGGGCGTTGAGTCCGTAGAACCCCTCCCAGGGTCGTCTTCCGTGAACGGAAGTGAACTCCGTTGCACAATAGGCAACACAGTGAGCCGCTTGCAAGCTCCATAGCCCCGACACCTGCAGTAATTGAGTGTGCGCAGCCGGTTCACCCGGCGATCTCCGCGGCTGGCGCGCCCACCGAGCACGACCTGTCTGGCCTCCTCACGCCCGAGCAGGTTGCCGACCTGCTCCAGGTCAAGGTGTCCTGGCTGAAGGAGAAGGCGCGGCGCCGAGAGATTCCACACGTGCTGATCGGCGGGGCCTATCGGTTCGCCTACTCGCACGTTCCCGAGATCGTGCACCTGTTCGAGCGCCGCCCGGACGGCCACGCTGGCGACCGCCCGGCCACACGCCGCCGTACTAGCACGCCATCCGGTGACGGCGCTGTTGCCACGCTGCGAGCCCGCCGGCCGCAGAGGCGGAGGTCGGCATGACCGGCCCCGCCGTCACCATCGGTGCCCTCGTCGAACTCCAGGCCGACGCCCACGGGTTCATCGATGCCCACGACGCCCACGAGGCGTGCCGGGCCGTGGACGCCGCCCACGGCCCGGCACTCGTCCTCGTCCATGGCCCGCTGCTGGCGCCCCCCGCGGCATCCGCCGAAGCCATTCGGATCGTCGGCGCGGCGCTCTGGGACGCCGCGAGCATCGCCGTGCACGGCAACGGACCGCACGTGGCCGAGGTCGCCGCCGCCGAGGAACGGGCGTTCCGTACCGGCACCGCTGCCTGATCACCCTCGCACTCCATACGTCCGGGCGGCCCTCAGCCCATGCGAGGGCCGCCCCATCCGAAGGCGATCGCCACATGACGAACCCGAACGACCGCGCGGCCGACCGTGAGGCCGAACGCCGGTCCGCCGAAGCCATCCGACACATCTCTCTCCAGCTCGGCGAACTGACCGAACTGCGCGGCCGGGTCGCCGTCGCCCGCGCGATCCTCGCCCGCGGCGGCGACCGCCAGGCCGCTCTCGACGCTCTCGACGGGAGGTTCCCCCGGTGACCACCAGGCGCCAGGCCGCCACGGCACACGCCGCCCGCGGGTGGGCGGTCTTCCCCGCCGGAACCCCCGGCAGCGGCCACAGCCACCCGACCCCGACCGACCCCGACTGCGCCCGCTGCAAGGCCGAGAAGGCGCCTCGCAGCGGTTGGAAGTGGAAGCAGCGCAACAGCAGTAACCCGGCGGTCATCGCCGAGCACTGGCCGGCCGACGACCCCAACATCGGCATCGCCTGCCTGCCGGCCCGCCTTGTCATTCTCGACCTGGACACTCCGGCGCACGGCGCCGAGATGCCCCCCGAGTGGGCCGCCAAGGGTGGCATCCGGGAGGGCGCCGACGTCCTCGCCCACCTGGCCGAAGAACGAGGCGAGCCGTTCCCGTTCGAGACGTACACGGTGATCACCGCGTCCGGCGGAATGCACCTGTACTTCAAGGCCATCCCCGGCCGCCCCATCCCCAACAGCGCGGGGCGGATCGGTCCCATGGTCGACGTGCGCGGCGACGGCAACGCCGACGGCACCCCCGGCGGCGGGTACGTGCTCGGCGCCGGGTCCAAGGTCGGGAACGGCGAGTACCGCGTCAGCTACGACATCGACCCGATGCCACTGCCGGAGTGGATCGCCGACCTGGCCGACCCTCGCCCGGCCACCGTCACCCCCATCCGGCAGCAGGCGCCGAGGGATACGTCCACGCGCCCCCGTAGCCGGTTCGTCGGTCTCGTTGACACCGTTCTCAACGCCCCCAAGGGGCAACGGAACAACGCACTTCACTGGGCCGCCTGCCGCGCCGCCGAGATGGTCCGGGACGGCCACGTCGACCAGCACGCCGCATATACGGCGCTCACCGAGGCCGGCGTCTCCATCGGCCTCGGCGAGCGTGAAGTCCAGGCCACCATCCGCTCCGCCTTCGGCTCGGCCATGGGGAGGACTGCTTGAGCACACGGGCCAAGGCCGAACAGATCGTCCAGGAGGCCGGCATCCCGCCGGACCCCGAGCCGGAGCCGGAAGCGGAGACCTGGGAGGACCTGGTCCCGCTCGGGTCCAAGGTCGAACTGCCCGCTTTCCCGCTGGCGACCCTGCCCCCGTATATAGCGGACATGGTCGCCGGGGTGGCCGAGGAGATGCAGGTCCCCCAGGACCTGCCCGGGGCGTTGGCCCTGGCCGCTCTGTCGACGGCCGCCGGGGGCCGCGCCGAGGTCGAGGTGCGCGGGCAGTGGCGGGAGCCGCTGAACGTGTACGTGGCGGTGGCGATGCCCCCGGGGTCGGGCAAGTCCCCGGCGTTCCGGGCGATGATGGCGCCGATCTTCGCGGCCGAGGCCGAGCTGAGGGAGTCCGCCAGGGAGAAGATCGCCGAAGCGTTGGCCGCCCGGGAAGCCGCGATCGCGACCGCGCAGGACTCGCTGAAGAAGGCCAAGGACATCGAGGAGCGCAAGGTCGCGATCGCCGCTGCGCAGATGGCCGAGCAGATGCCGGTCCCCACCGTGCCGCGTCTCACCGCCGACGACGTGGTGCCCGAGCAGGCCGCGACCATTATGGCCGATCAGGGCGGCCGACTCGCGATTCTGTCGGCGGAGGGGACCTTCCTCGAAGTCGTGCTCGGCCGCTACAGCAACGGCCGCCCCAACCTGGAACTCGTTCTGAAGGGCCACGCCGGGGACCGGCTCCAGATCGACCGGCGCGGCCGGGAGGAGTACATCGAGCGGCCCGCCCTGACCATCGGCATCGCCATCCAGCCCGACCTGCTGAAGGACCTGGCGGCCAAGCGGCAGATGCACGGCCGCGGCGGCATGGCCCGGTTCCTGTTCAGCCTCCCGCCGGACTTCGTCGGCTACCGGAAGATCACCCCGGACACGGTGCCGCACGAGGTGATCCACTCCTACAGGGAGACCCTTAAGGACCTGGTCATCGACATGGCCGAGTGGGAGGACCCGGCCGTCATCCCGATGACCCCGGCCGCCCTGAAGCTCCACATCGAGTGGCGGACCGAGATCGAGCCGCGCCTGCGCCGGGGGACCGGCGACCTGGAGGGCCTGCGCGAGTGGGCATCCAAGCTGCCCGGTGCGACCGCTCGCCTGGCCGGCCTGCTGCACCTGGCCGAGAACCCCAAGCGGGGACCCCTGTCCGCGATCTCCGAGGAGACGATGGGCCGGGCGATCGAACTGGCCCGCTACTACGTCGCGCACGCCATGGCCGCGTTCGGCGTGATGCGGTCGCACCCCCGGCTCGAAGACGCACGGGCCGTGCTGGAGTGGATCAAGGCCGACGCGTCGAGGACGACGTTCACCCGCCGTCAGGTCCACCGGGCGTTCCAGCGCCTTTTCGAGACCGCCGACGACGTCGACCAGGTCATGACCCTGCTGGAGGACCACGGGTACGTGCGCCTCCAGCCCGCCCCCAAGGGCCGGGGCCGCAAGCCGGTCACCTACACCGCCCACCCGGACGTCCACGCCGAGGGCCGGTGACACGGTGACAAAAAAGCGCCACACGCCCAGTGACCTGCGGGAACACCTGTCACCGACCCTGGTGACAACCACGGTGACGAATAAGCCGGGCGGTGACAGAAACACCGCTGCCCACGCCAACGTCACCGGTGCGGTGACAAATGTCTCCGCAGGTCAGACCCCTGACCCGCTATTGCGTCACCACCCTGTCACCGGAGCCGGTGACAGCGTTATCCCAGGTCAGACCAGAGATTCGGCTTTCTGTCACCGCTTTGCCTCCCGCTACGTCCCCAAGCCGAAGGAGTAACGGCCATGCCCCTGCCGACCATGACCGGCACCGCCCGCCTGACCCACGACCCCGAACTGCGGTTCGGGCAGTCCGGCGTCGCGGTCGCCAAGGTGTCCCTGGCGTTCAACTCCCGCCGCAAGAACCAGGCGGGGGAGTGGGAGGACGGTGACACCTTCTTCGTCACCGGCACCCTGTTCGGCGACCGCGCCGAGGCCGCCGCCGAACACCTGGCCAAGGGCACCGAAGTCGAAGTCCGCGGCCGGCTCAAGACCAGGACCTGGGAACAGGACGGCGTGAAGCGCTCGGCCGCCGAGCTGCTGATCGACGCGATCGCCCCCACCCTCCGCAGCGCCGCCAAGAAGGCCGCCCGCACCGGCGGCAACGGCCAGCGCACCCCCCAGCCCGCCGCCGATCCGTGGGCGACCGGCGGCCCGTCAGGGTTCAGCGACGAACCCCCGTTCTGAGAAGGGAACCCCATGTCCGCCAACTACACCCAGTGCCGCTACCTCCGCCGCAACGGCGAACAGTGCACCGCCGAGGCGCTCGACCCGTCCGCCGACATCCTGATCTGCAGCAAGCACGCCGCCCGGACCATGCAGCTCATCCGCGCCGCCGCCACCGGCCAGAAGCAGAGCAGCCGCCGGTGACCGCCCTGGACCTCGTCATCATCACCGCCCTGTACCTGGGCGTGATCGGCCTCGGCTGGGTGCTGTTCCGGGCCCTGATGGTGCTCGCCGAGCACCGCGTCAAGAAGATCCACTCGAAGGAGAACCGCCGTGGCTGACACCACGCCCACCGACCCGACCGACCCGACTGGCCAGCCCGACCAGCACGCCGCCGAGATGACCGTCGACCTCGCCTTCCGCATGGGCCTGGCCCTCGGCCGCATCGAGGCCAAGATCGACGCGCTCCTCCTCCAGACGCAGCGCGCCGCCGAGCCCCGCCGGGACGACACCGGCTGACACCCGCCCGAACCATGACCATCCACGAGCAGGCCGGGCCCGCCGCTACCGGGCCCGGCCGGGGAAGGAATCCTATGCCCGCCCCCACCGGCTACCCCGACCACCCCGAGCACATCGCCACCATGCGCCAGGCCATCGCCGAGCTGCGCGGCGAGGAAGACGCCCCCGGCGCCGGCCTGGCCGTCCTCGGCCAGCTCGTCGACTTCGCCGAATGCCGCGGCCTGTACTTCGCCGGCGGCGCCGAGGCGAACCTGTGGGGCTTCGGCACCGCCCGCATCGTTCTCGACGAGCCCGGCGGTGGGTTCTGGATGCGGCTGTTCGACCTGGCCGAACCCGCCGGTCTCACCGACGAGCAGCTGTACCGGGTGTTCCTCGCCGAGCTGGCCGACCAGCAGGAGCAGGGCCGCGACGACGACTGCCCCTCGGTGCTGTACCTGAAGGCGCACGGCGCCCGCGACCTGCTCGTCCACCACGACTTCGTGATGCGGCTGTTCGCCACCCACAGCCCGTGGCGGGCCGAGTTCTTCGCCAACACCCAGGAACTCATGCGGCACGCCATGATCCGCAGCGGCCTGGGCGACGCCCTGTTCGGCTCGTCCCCGACCGGGTTCACCGTGGTGGCCACCCTGCGCACCGACGACGACCAGCCGGTCAAGCTGTCGATGCCGGTGCTGGAGTTCGACCCCGACAACGTCCCGATCGTGGCCGCCCCGTTCGATGACGCCGAGGGCGAGCGCATCCCCATCACCCACCTGGCCGACACGTGGGAAGTCCACCGCGCCACAGACGTCGCCCGCGACTTCTTCGGCCCCACCACCGACGAGGCCGAGGCGACCCGGCGGGCGTTCCGCGGCCCCGTCATCGCGTAACCCACCGGCCCCGGCCGACACCACCCCGCCGGCCGGGGCCATCCCGCCGGAACCGACCCGGAAGGAGCCCGTCGTGGACATCACCGCCCTGGCCGTGGACGTCGACCACCTCGTCCGCCCCGGCGGCCTGCTCGACCAGCTGGAGGCCCTCGTCCCCGAGCAGGCCACCAACCCAGAGAACAGCGGCGGCCACCACAAGGTCACCGGCTCGCCCGCACCCTGGCACCAGGCCGGGTTCCTCCTGCTGGAAATCCACGAGGGCGCCCGCCGTCTCGAAGCGTCCCTCCGCCGCGACACCAGCGGCAGGCTCGGCGACCGCCGCGGCGGCAGCACCACCAACACCCGCGACGCCCTGAAGTCCTGCGTCCGGCTCGCCGAGGCCCTGGACGACGATCAGGTCCAGGCCGCCGCCCGCATCGTCGGCCGCTGGGTCCGCGCCGCCCGCCAGCTCAAGGACATCGACCAGGCCGACCGCTGGGAACCCCTGCCCCGCCAGCCCGGCATGCTCCCGCCCGCCTGCCACTACTGCGGGACGTACTCGCTGCGGTGGAACCGGAGGTCCGGCGAGGTGCGGTGCATCCTGCCCGACTGCCGCGACGAGGACGGCCACCGGCCCGTCGCCCGCATGGAGATCGGCCGCTACAGCGGCCAGGCCGCCCTTGTCTGGCGCGACGGGCGGACCGTCACCTACGCCCACCGGGAGCCCGCCGCGTGACCACCTGGACCGCCGAGGACGCCGCCCGCCTGCTCGACCCGCCCATGACCGTCGACCAGGTCAGGGCGCTCATCAAGGCCGCCGGCATCCGCCCTGTGGGCCAGCGCCGCACCGGCCGCCGAGGACGCCCCGCCGAGACCTACGACCCGGCCGTCCTGATCCGCGCGCACGCCGCCCTCGCCCCGCTGCTGGTCGAGACCGAACACGCCGACAACGCACAGTGATCACCGGCCGTTTTCCGTGGTTAAATGGGTCCTGAAGACGTATGCCCGAGGCCCCGCCCAGCGCGGGGCTTCCGCATGTCAGGGGGTGGCACGTGACCGACCACCGCATGACCCTCACCGCCGCTGTGCTCGAGGTCGAGCCCACCGAACCTGACGCCCAGGGCCACCGCTGGCGGCGCTGCGAGGCCGGACCCACCATCGCCGGGGCCTGTACGTGCGGACTGGTCATCACCGGTCCCCGCCCCATCGCCAGCCCGCTCATCCGCCAGCACGCCGGCCACTGACGAGGAGGGCGCCGTGACCGTCGACGAGGCCCTCGGCAACGCCGCCCGCCTGCTCCACGAGGCAGAGCTGGAGCGCGGGAACCTGCCCCTGATGGAACGGCTGGAGTCCATCGCCGACACGTGGGTGTCGATCGCCCAGCTGATCACCGAGCGGGACCGTGTCTGATGGCAGCCCCCTGGCGTTCGACCCCCCTGCCCCCTGACTGGAAGCGCCGGCGCCTGGCCGTGCTGGAGCGGGACGGCCACACCTGCCAGATCGCCGGGCCACGCTGCACCGGCCGAGCCACCGAGGTCGACCACACCGGCGCGGCCGACGACCACCGACTCGAAGCGCTGCGCGCCGTGTGCTCGGCCTGCCACGCCAGCCGCACCGGCCGGCAGGGCGCCGCCGCCCGCGGGCCTCGCCCGAGCCGACGACGGCCACCCGAGCCACACCCCGGCATCCTGGCCTGACCGGCACGGAGCGTGACCGCTGGGGGTGGGGGAGGCCCCCCTCCAAGGGGCCGGGAGCACGGCTGGGGTTAGCAGGTCGCGCTCTGTACGGGTCACAGCCCCCCAGCGTCACCGCCCGTGAGGGGCATCGATCACCGTCTGTGAAGGGGGCTGGTCATGCCGGGTATGGGGCCGCCGCCGGCCGAGCGCAAGCGCCGCCGCAACGCCGACACGTTCGAGAACGCGCAGGTCACGGTGCCTGCCGAGCCCTCGGTGGACGCGCCGCCGCTGCCGAACGCCAAGCGGTACCTGAAGGCCACCCGGGACTGGTACGCCACGTGGTGCCGCTCCCCGGTGGCCGCCGCGTTCACGGCGACGGACTGGCAGCGCCTCCACATGCTGGCCCCTCTGGTGGACCAGTACTGGCGGGGGCCGAGCACCAAGCTGATGGCCGAGATCCGCATCAGCGAGAGCCTGCTGGGCGCCACCCACGTCGACCGGATGCGCGGCCGGATCAAGGTCCAGGCCGACAAGCCGGCCCCGGCCGCCGCCGCGGCGGGCAAGGGGGTGGCGGACCTGACGGCGGCGCGCCGCAAGCGGATGACCGATGCCTCGTGAACTGGTCTACGCGCCGGGCCACGACCGGGGCCGGTCGCTGGGGTATCTGGCGTGGGCGTGGGTCGAGCACTTCTGCGTGCACGGCCCCGGCGACGTCCAGGGCGAGCCGGTCGAGCTGGACGACGAGTTCGGTGGGTTCCTCGTCGACGCCTACGCGCTGCGGCCGGACGGCCGGAAGCTGTACGACTCGGCGGTCATCTCCCGCGCCAAGGGCCGCGCCAAGAGCGAGCTGGCCGGGTTCATCGGGCTGTTCGAGGCGCTGGGCCCGTGCCGGTTCGCCGGGTGGGCGCGCGGCGGCGAGGTGTACGAAGACCCGTGGGGGCTGGGGTTCCGGTACGAGTACGCGCCGGGCGAGCCGATGGGCCGCCCGGTGACGTACCCGTTCATCCGGTGCCTGGCCACCGAGGAGACGCAGGTCGGCAACACCTACGACAACATCCTGTTCAACCTCACCCACGAGGATGCGCCGCTGGCCCAGGTGCCCGGCATCGACGCCGGCCTGACCCGCGTCTACCTGCCGGACGGCGGGGAGATCGTCCCCAGCACGGCGTCCAGTTCGGCGAAGGACGGCGGTAAGGAGACCTGCACGATCTTCGACGAGACCCACCTGTACGTCACGCCTGAGCTGCGGCGGATGTACAAGACGGTCGACCGGAACTGCCGCAAGCGCAAGGCGGCCGAGCCGTGGGCGTTGCAGACCACCACGATGTACCAGCCGGGCGACGAGTCGGTGGCGGAGAAGACCCACGAGCGGGCCAAGCTCATCGCTGAGGGCAAGACCCGCGGGACGCGGCTGCTGTTCGACCACCGGGAGGCGCCGGCCAAGGTCGACCTGGCCGACCGCGAGGCGCTGCTGGCGGCGCTGCGTGAGGTGTACGGGCCGTTCGCCGATGTCCTGGACTTGGACGGGATCATCGAGAACGAGTTCTGGAACATCGAGAAGGACGTCGAGGAGTCCCGGCGCTACTTCTTCAACCAGCCGACCGCCGCGCGGGATGCGTGGGTGACCAAGCCCCAGTGGGCGGCGTGCACCGACGCGACGATCGTCGTCGCCGATGGTGACCCGATCGCGATGTTCTTCGACGGGTCCACCTCCGATGACGCGACGGGGCTGGTCGGCTGCCACATGGAGACCGGGCACCTGTTCGTGATCGGCTGCTGGGAGAAGCCCCAGGGGCCCGCGGGCGCGGACTGGCGGGTCGACCGTGCCGACGTCGACCGGGTGGTGCGGGCCGCGTTCGACCGGTGGGACGTGGTGGCGTTCTTCGCCGACGTCCGCGACTTCGAGAGCTACGTCGACACCTGGGGCAGTGACTTCGGCCGGGGTCTGCTGATCGAGGCGACGACTGGCCGGTACCGGCATCCGGTGGCGTGGGACATGCGGGCCCGTGAGAAGGAGTTCACCGAGGCCGCCGAGCGGATGCTGATCGACATCAAGGCCCGGGACCTGACCCACGACGGGGATGCCCGGCTGACCCGGCACGTGCTGAACGCCCGGCGGCGGCCGAACAAGTACGGCGTGTCCATCGGCAAGGAAGGCCGCGAGTCGCCAAAGAAGGTGGACCTGGCGGTGTGCGCGGTCGGCGCGCGGCTGGCGCGGCGGCTGGCGATGGCGCACCCGAAGTGGAAGCGGCGTCGCCGCAAGACCGGACGCGCTGCGTTCTGAACGGAGGGGTGCACAGTGCCGCTGAGCAATGCCGCCGCCGTGGCGCAGGCCAAGACGCTGCTGGAGATCCGGGAGGCCGACAAGGGGCGGCTGGACCGCATCCACGACTACCTGCGCAACGACCCGGATTGGCGGCCGGTGTGGCTGGCGTCGTCGGCGCCGACCGAGGTGCGCCAGCTCGCCCAGGTGTCTCGGGTGAACATGCTGAAGTTCGTCGTCAACTCGCGTGTCCAGGCCATGTACGTCGACGGGTACCGGACGCCGCGGGCCGCGCAGGATGCGCCGGCGTGGGAGATCTGGCGGCGCAACCGGATGAACATGCGGCAGCTCGGCGTGCACCGGGCCGCCCTCGGCTACGGCGTCTCCTACGTCACGGTGACGCCGGGCGACCGGGCGCCGGTGCTGCGGGGGGCGTCCCCGCGGGACATGACCGTTGCGTATGAGGATGACGACGAGTGGCCGGTGTACGCGCTGGAGCGGCGGCGGGCTGGGCGGTGGCGGCTCATCGACGAACAGGCGGTGTACCCGCTGAAGTGGACCGGCAGCGGGTTCGAGTCCGCCGGCGAGCCGATGCCGCACGGCGCGACGATGGACGGGCAGCCGGTCTGCCCCGTCATCCGCTACCGCGACACCGACGACCTGGACGACCCGGTGATGGGGATCGTCGAACCGCTGATCGACCTGCAGGACCAGATCAACATCACCTCGTTCGGCTTGCAGGTCGCGCAGCACTACGGTGCGTTCCGGCAGCGGTACATCCTCGGCTGGGTCGCCGAGACCGAGGAGCAGCGGCTGAAGGCGTCGGCGTCGAAGATGCTGACGTTCGAGGACCCCGACCTGAAGGTCGGTGAGTTCGAGCAGACGAACCTGTCGGGTTACATCGAGTCCCGCGAGGCGTCGTTGCGGCACCTGGCCACGGTGTCGCAGACGCCCGTGCACGAGCTGACCGCCCAGCTGGTCAATCTGTCGGCCGAGGCCCTGGCCGCCGCCCAGGACAGCCGGCGGCGGGCCACCGAGGAGAATCAGACCTGTCTGGGCGAGTCGCACGAGCAGACGCTGGCGCTGGCCACCGTGATGTCCGGCGGCACCGTCGACCCCACCGCCACGGTCCGCTGGCGGGACACCGAGGCCCGCTCGCTCGGCATGGTCGTCGACGCCCTCGGCAAGCTGTCGCAGATGCTGGGCGTCCCGCCGCAGGAGCTGTGGGAGCGGGTGCCCGGGGTGTCCGACGACGACATCGAGCGGTGGCGGGCGGCGGCGGCCGAGGGTGATGCGCTGGCGAACCTGACGGCGCTGCTGGAGCGGCAGACCGCCGAGCCCGCCGACGACCCCGAGGCGGTGCCGGTTGGCGCGGACGCCTGAAGCCGACGTCCTGACCCGCGTGCACCGGCAACGGCAGATATCGCTGGCCGCCGCCGTGGTGCAGGACCTGATGCAACTGTGGCGGGCGATCGTCGACCCGAACGACCCGTCGACCTGGCAGCGGTTCGCTGAACTGGCCGCGACGCTGATCGGGCTGCGCCGCCGCGATTCGGCGGGCCTGGCCGCCGACTACTACCGGGCGTTCCGCACCGCCGAGGGCGTCGATGAGGGGGCGCCCACCGTGGTCATGGCGGCCACGCTCGCCGCGCCCACGGTGGGCGAGCAGGTCCGGGCCGCCGGGCTGGCCGGCTACGCAGGCGGCCGCCGCGCCGGGCAGGCCCCCGAGCAGGCCGCGCGGAACGGCCTCGTGCGGGCGACCGGGACGGCCACGCGGATGGTGCTGTCGGGCGGACGCACGACGCTGGTCGACTCGGTCCGCGCGGACCGCCAGGCGCTCGGCTGGATCCGGATCGTCGACGCGAACCCGTGCGCGTTCTGCGCGATGCTCGCGTCCCGCGGCCCCGTCTACAAGTCGGCGCGGACCGGCGGGTTCCAGGCGCACGACCACTGCGGGTGCACCGCTGAACCCGTCTATCGAGGCTCCCGGCTGCCCGCCGCGAACGCGCGGCTGGAGCGGCTGTGGAACGAGGTCACCCAGGGCAAGTCCGGCCGCAACGCGCTGAACGCGTTCCGCCGGCACCTGGAGGGCCGCGAGTAAGGCGCCACGGCCGCGCTTCATTCGGCCGGACCACCCATCACTCCACCTGGAGGTTTCGCGTGTCCGACGACACGACCACCACGCCGGCCGCCCCGGCGGAGAAAACGTTCACCCAGGCCGAGCTGGACCGGATCGTGGCCGAGCGGCTGCGGCGTGAGCGGGAGAAGTACGCCGACTACGACGACCTGAAGGCCAGGGCGCAGGCGGCGGACGCCAGCAAGTCCGAGCTGCAGAAGCTCGCCGAGCGGGTCGAGGCCGCCGAGAAGCGTGCGGCCGACATGGAGGCCAAGGCGCTGCGCGCCGAGGTCGCCCAGGCCAAGGGCCTGACCCCGGCGCAGGCCAAGCGCCTGACCGGCACGACCCGCGAGGAGCTGGAGGCCGACGCCGACGAACTGCTGGAGGTGTTCGGCGGCCGGAAGGACTCCGGCGGAAAGGACGGCGGCACCGACACCGGCGCCGACAAGGACGACCCCGAGCCCGACTCCGGCAAGGGCGAGGGGGACGCGGGCGCGGCGCTGTTCGGCCGCCCCAAGGAAGTGCTCGTCTCCGGGGCCGCGCCGGACCGTGAGCCCGGCAAGAGCGCCGACGAGCTGGCCGACGAGGTGCTGAAGAAGGCCCGCGGCGGCCTGTGACCACACGGCGGGATCGCCGTGAAGACAAGGAGTAGACCATGGCGGTTCTGACCGCGCAGCGCATCTCCAGCCTGGCGGTGTCCCTGCTGACCCGCAGCCTGGTGCTGCCCATGACCGTGTCCCGGGTACCGGGCGGGGAGTTCGCCGGCGACAACGGCGACACCGTCACCGTGCGGGTCCGCACCCCGCGGGCGGCCCGCGTGCAGGCGACGCCGGGCGCGACCATCACCTACGACGCGCTGAACGAGACGCCGGTCGACGTGTCGCTGACCCACCTGTACGACGCGACCCGGCTGACCGACGAGGACATGTCGCTGAACATCGTCGACTTCGGCGTCCAGGTCACCCAGCCGCAGGTCGAATCGGTGGCGACCGGCGCCGAGGACCGGCTGGCCGCGGCCATGAACGCCGTCGCGGCCGACGCCTCGTTCGCGCTGACCCCGTCCGCCGCCGACACCGACGCGAAGATCCTCCAGGCCCGGGAGACCCTGTCGGAGGCGAACGTCCCCGCCAGCGACCGGTTCCTGGCGTGCGCGCCGGACATCATCACCCGGCTGCTGAGCGTGGACAAGTTCGTCCGCGCCGACGCGGTCGGGGACGGCACCGCGATCCGGGAGGCCATCGTCGGCCGGATCTACGGGTTCACGGTGCTGGAGTCCAACGGCCTGGCCGCCGGCACCGCCGTCGCCTACCACCGCAGCGGGTTCGTGTTCGCCAACCGGGTGCCGGTCGCGCCGCGGGGCCTGCCGTCCAGCCAGACCGCCACCGCCACCAGCGGCGGCATCGGGATGCGGCAGATCTTCCAGTACCAGCCCGACATCCTGTCCGACGCGTCGGTGCTGTCCACGTTCGCGGGCGCGGCCGTCGTCAGCAACGACCGCGTGTTCAAGCTCAACACGGCCGCCTCCTGACCCATGGCGACCCTGATCACCGTCGAGCAGCTGCTGGCCCGGCCCGGGTTCGACGGTGTCGACGAGGCCACCGCCGAGGCGGTCCTGGAGGACGTCTCGGCGCTGGTCTCGCTGATCGCCGCGCCGGTCGAGCTGACGGCCGCCACGCTGCCGTCAGCGGTGGTGCCGGTGATCGTGTCGATGGCCCGGCGCGGCCTGTCCAACCCGCGCGGCCTGTCCGGCGAACAGCTCGGCGACTACGGGTGGCAGGCCGGGGGGCAGACCTCATCGGGCGTGTACGCGACCCGGCACGAGGAGCGGATCATCCGCCGCGCGGTCGGCCGCCTCGGCGCCAGCAACGCCACGTTGAACAGCGACCTGCCGCTGCCGCCCGAGCGCGCCGGGGGCGGCGGCTTCGAGAACGAGTTCCTCAACTCCCTGTAGGAGGTGGTGGCGGTGGTCATCTACAAGAACACCAAGACCGGCGCCATCGTGCGGCTGGCCGCGCCCAACAAGGCGATGGACCAGTCACAGCGGTGGCAGCGAGTGGAAGAGACCGCCGAGCCCGCCGACCCCGCCGGCGGCCAGGAGCCGGGACGGTACGACCCCGCCGATCACACCGTCGACGAGGTCAACGCCTACCTCGCCGACGTGGACCTGGCCGAGCGGGAGCGGATCATCCAGGCCGAGGCCGAGGGCAAGGCACGCCGCGGCATCATCTCCGGCCCGTACTCGGACCTGTCCGGAGCCTGACCAATGATCGGCCACCTGCTCAACCGGGAGTTGGAGGTGTGGCGGTCGGCCGCCGTGTCGGACGGGTCCGGCGGCCAGACCCTCGCCTTCGCTCTCGTCGGCACGGTGGCCGCGATGGTGTCCCAGCCCACCGCCAAGGAACGGCTGGAGGGCGGCCAGTGGGGTGCCGACCACTCCCACGACATCCATCTGCTGGCGGGCACCGATGTGCGCCGCGGTGACGAGCTGCGCGGCGGCGGCCAGCGCTTCCGGGTGCTGGCGACCGTGAGCAACAGCCGGTCCACCTACCTGAAGGCCCCCGCGGCCGAACTCACCCAGCCTGAAGGAGCCTGACATGGCTGATCTCAACGTCACCCAGGTGCCCATCGACGGCGGCCTGGCCGACCTCGCCGCCGCAGCCGTCCCCGCCGGGGCCAGCGGGGATACCGCCCCGACCGGGCAGAGCCGGTTCCTGGCGGTGATCAACGGGGGCGCGTCCCCCCGCACGGTGACGGTGGCCACGCCCGGCACCGTCAAGGGCCTGGCGCTGGAGGACGCGGTGATCACGGTGGCGGCCGGGGACACCGCGCTGCTGCCGCTGAACCGGGTGTTCGCCGGGGCGGACGGCCGCGCGTCCATCTCCTACGACGCCGTCACCTCGGTGTCGGTGGCGGTGCTGGAGCTGGGCGGCTGACATGGCGCAGCGGGTCGAGATCGCCGGATGGGACCGGCTGCTGCGCCGCCTGAACGACCTGCCCGAGGACATCCACGAGGGCGCCGTCAAAGCGATCACCGACGCCGCGAACGATGTGCGCGACGAGACCCGCGACACGGTGCGGGTCGACACCGGCCGCGCCCGGGACGGCACCGTCGCCCGCATCAACGCGGCCCGGCTACGCGCCGAGGTCGGATGGTTCGACCCGGACCTGTACTACATGAAGTTCCAAGAATTCGGGACCGAGGAGATCACCGCGAACCCGGCGCTGACCCTGGCCGCCCAGCGGGAGCGGCGCCGGTTCGCGCAGCGGCTGTCCGCTGATGTGCGTGCGGCGCTGGAGGGCCGCCTGTGACCACGCCGCTCGCCCCGGTCCAGGCCGCGATGTACGCCCGCCTGAACGGCGACGCGCTGCTGGCCGGGCGGGTGTTCGACCACGTTCCCGAGGGCCAACCGAAGCCGTATGTGCTGCTGGGCGAGGCCATCGAACTGCCCGACAACCATCACGGCGGATTCGGGCGGGAGACCGTCGAGACCTTGCACATCTGGTCCGACCAACTCGGCTACAGCGAGGGCACCCAGATGGCGGCGCGGATCGTGGCGCTGCTGGACCACCAGCCCCTCACCATCGCCGGCCACCACCACATCGCGACCCGCTACGAGTTCGCGCAGACCCTCACCGACCCCGCCCGGCCGGGCTTGCGGCACGTGGTGCTGCGGTTCCGGATCATCACAGAACAGGAGTAGGCCGCATGGCAGGCATCAACGCGTTCGGCACCGAACTCCAGCGGTCGGACATGGCCCCGACCCCGGTGTTCACCGCCCTCGCCAACGTCACCAGCATCGAGGGCCCCGGCCTGTCCCGGGAGACCATCGACGTCACCGCCCACGACAGCCCCGACGCGTGGATGGAGTTTCGGGGAGGGCTGAAGGACGGCGGCGAGCTGAGCCTGGAGGTCAACTACGACCCGGCCGAGCACGACGTCCTCGTCGCGGACCTGGACGACGACGAGCCCCGCGACTACAGGCTGGTGTTCCCGGACCCGGCGGCCACCACCTGGACGCTGAAGCTGATCCTGACCGAGTTCCAGCCCGAGGCGCCCGTCGATGACAAGCTCGCCGCGTCCCTGACCTTCAAGGTCAGCGGCAAGCCGGTCCTCGCCTGACCCCAACCCCTACGACGACAAGGAGGCGCCTGGTGGCGCTGCTGGATAAGGACACGCTGCTGGCCGCGCTCGACCGGGCCGAGGTCGAGACGAAGGACGTCGCGGTGCCCGAGCTGGGCGGCACGGTGCGGGTGCGGGAGATGCCCGGCACCCTGCGCAACCGCATGGAGGCCACCTACGCCACCATCCGCAACGGCGGCGACTCCAAGAGCCTGGACACCGTGACCGCGCTGATGATCGCCACCTGCGTGGTCGACGAGTCAGGCCGGCAGCTGATGAACGTCAACGAGGCCAAGCGGCTGCTGAGCGTGCGGCCGAAGGTGGCGTTCCGGCTGCGTGACGCGATCATCGACGTGTCCGCGGTCGACGAGGAGGACGTGGAGGCGCTGGCCGAGGTTTTCGGCGACGCCCAGAGCGACAGTTCCATTTCCGGCTAGCGCTCGCCCTGGGCATCCCGGTCGCCGAGCTGCTGACCCGCATCACCTCCAGTGAGCTGACCGCCTGGATGGCCTACGAGCAGGTCGCCGGGCCGCTCGGTCCGGACCGCGCCGACCTGCAGGCCGGCATCGTCGCCGCCACGGTGGCGAACGCCAACCGCGGCAAGGGCGGCCGCCGCGCGGTGCCGCGCGACTTCATCCCCAAGTGGGACCGCAAGCCACAGCAGTCCTGGCAGGAGCAGCTGGCCATCGTCACGGTCCTCAACAAGGTGTTCGGCGGCGTCGACCTGCGCGGTGAGAGGGGGTGACCGGGTGGCCATTCTCGACCAGCTCATGGTCCGCATCGGCGTCGACGCCCGCGGGGTGCGCTCGGGCGCGGACCGCACCATCGGGCAGTTCTCCCGGATCGGGGATGCGGCCGACCGCCTCGGCGACCGCCTCGGCCGCATCGGCGGGCGGGCCGGCCGTGAGTTCGGGGACGGGTTCTTCCGGGACGCGGACGGCAGGTTGCGGGACGCGCGCGGCCGGTTCGTCGCCGAGGGCGAGGAGACCGGCCGCGGCTGGGCCTCGCGCCTGACCCGCGCGGCCGGCACCGCCCTGAAGGCCGGGCTGGGCCGTCTGGTCGGCACCGCCGCCACCGCCGGGCGGGCCATCGCCTCGGCCGCCCTGCCGGTGGGGGTGTTCGCCGCCACGGCCGCGTCGCTGGCGGCGAGCCCGGCCGCCGCGCAGCTGGCCGCGATCGGGCAGGCCGCCGTCGCCGCCGCGCCCGCGCTGCTGGCGCTGCGGGTGGCCGGCATGTACGTCGCGGGCACGCTGCGGGCGATCTTCGCCGAAGGCAGCGCGGCGCGGGCGGCGCTGTCCCCGCTGGCCGACCGGTTCACCACGGCCGGGCAGGCCGCCTCCAAGGCGGCGGCCGCCGGGATCCGCCCACTCGCCGAGCAGCTCGCGCGGGTGGCGGGCCCGGTCGTCGAGGCCGGGATGGTCCGCATCGGCGACGCCGCCAACAAGGTGCAGAAGGAGTTCCTGCGGTGGGCGGCGTCCGCGGACGGGGTCCGCACGATCCGGGGGATCGTCACCCCGATCGGCGAGGCCATGAACAACCTGGCCCCCGCCGTCTCCCGGGTGGCGATCTCGTTCGCCAAGATGCTCGGGCGGATCATGGGCGTGTCGGTCGCCGCCGGGCAGGCCGGGCTGGCCGGGGCCCTGGACAAGCTCGCCGACACCTTCGACCGGGTCGACGCCGAGTCGGTGCGGGGCGGCCTGGACAAGCTCGCCGCCACCCTGCGCACCGTCCTGGGCGTGGGGCAGACGGTGGCCGGCTGGATCGGCACCCTGGTCAGCGCCTACCGCACCTACACCACCGAGTTCCGCGCGGTCGCCGACGCCCTGAGCGTGGTGGCGATCATCTTCGGCGGGCCGATCATCGCCGCGGTCGGCGCGGCCGGGCTGATCATCCGCCACTTCGACGCGATCAAGAAGGCATGGGAGAACCTCAAGGGCGCCTTCTCCGGCGGCTCCGGTGGCGGCCCGCTCGGCGGGTTCCTCGGCAACCTGCGGACCGCCGCGGCCGAGATCCTGCCGTCCCTCAAGGGCGCGTTCGACCAGATCAGGTCCGCTGTCCTGCCGGTCCTCACCGAGATCGGCGGGAAGATCGCGGGTGAGCTGGTCCCCGCGATCGGGGAGTTCGTCGCCGCGATCTCCCCGCTGGTGTCCTGGCTGATCGACCGGCTCGGCCCCGTCGTCGCCACGGTCTTCAAGACGGTGCTGGGCGTCATCTCCGGGGCGATCAGCATCATCACCGGGATCATCCGGGTCTTCACCGCGGTCCTAACCGGGGACTGGGGCAAGGCCTGGGAGGGCATCAAGAGCATCCTGTCCGGCGCCTGGCAGATCATCACGTCCGTCATCTCGGGCGCGATCTCCCTGGTCAAGAGCATCATCACCATCGCCCTGGACGTCATCAAAGCCGTCTGGACCCGTATCTGGAACAGCATCAAGTCGCTGGTGGGCGTCGTGTGGAACGGCATCAAGTCGCTGATCACCGGGGCGATCAACGCCGTCAAGAACCTGATCACCAACCACGTGAACAGGATCAAGACCGCCTGGTCGCAGGCGTGGAACTTCGTCAAGACCGCCACGACGAACGCGATGAACTCGCTGCGGAACGCCGTGGTCAACGGCGCCAACCGCGTCATGTCGACGGTCCGCAGCATCCCCGGCCGCATCCGCTCGGCGTTGGGCAACCTCGGGTCGCTGCTCTACAACGCGGGCCGGAACGTCATCCAGGGGCTGATCAACGGGATCAACGCGATGATCGGCCGGGTCCGCAACGCCATCGGCAACGTCGCTTCGACGATCCGCCGTCACCTGCCGTTCTCCCCCGCCAAGGAGGGACCGCTGTCCGGCAGCGGGGCGCCGGACCGGGCCGGGCAGAAGATCGCCGCGATGCTGGCGGACGGCATGGCACGCGGCACCGGCCTCGTCGCCGGCGCGGCCGCCCAGATGGCCGGGGCCGCCGCCGTCACCGCAGGCGGGGGCGGGGCCGGCTACGCCACCCCGGCCGGGGTCCGCGCCGCCGGGTCCGGCGGGATGCCGCCGCTGGTGATCCGCTCGGGCGGCAGCGAGCTGGACGACCTGCTGGTCGAGCTGCTGCGCCGGGCGATCGCCGACCGCGGCGGCAACGTGCAGACCGTCCTGGGGAGTTGAGCATGGGGCGATGGGGTGAGCGGATCGACCTGCAGCTGGACGGCGTGTGGACCGACATCACCGGCCGCGTCTACAACCGCGACCCCATCGTCATCACCCGCGGCCGGTCCGGTGAGGGCACGGTGGCCGAGCGGTCCTCGTGCACCCTGACCCTCAACAACCGCGACGGGTGGTTCAGCCAGGGCAACCCCCGCTCCCCGTACTACGAGGTGCTGACCCGCAACACGCCGCTGCGGGTGTGGATCCCCACCAGCGCCCACGTGTGGCTGCCCGGCGGGACCGGCGATCGGGTCACCACCGGCGACGACGCCACCCACCCCGTGGGCGACCTGGACGTGCGGGTGGAGGCGACGCTGGACTGGTCGCGGCCGGTGGACCTGGCCGCCAAGTACGTCGGCGGCGCCGTCAACCAGCGCTCCTGGGGGCTGTCGATCGGGCTGGAGTCCACCCCGACGCTGATCTGGTCCCCGGACGGCACCTTCGCGTCCCTGCGCACCGCGCGCGCCACCGAGCAGCTGCCGCCCGGGTGGCTGCACCGGGCGGTCCGCGCGGTGCTGGACGTCGACAACGGGGCCGGCGGCTGGACCGTGACGTTCTACGTCGGCGACACCGTCGCCGGTCCATGGACGCAGATCGGCGCCCCGGTCACCGGCACCGGGGTCACCAGCGTGTTCGACTCCACCGCGCCGATCGAGGTCGGCGCGACCGACGCCCTGACCCTGCCGCCGCCCGAGGGCAGGTTGCACGCCTTCGAGCTGCGGTCCGGGATCGGCGGGACCGCGGTCGCGTCCTGGACGGCCGCCAACCTCACCGTGGGCGCGACCAGCTTCGTCGACGACCAGGGCCGCACCTGGACCGTGGGCGGCAACGCCGAGATCAGCAACCGGGACGTGCGGTTCGTCGGCGAGGTGGCCCGCTGGCCGGTGGCCTCAGACAGGTCGGGCCGGGACGTGCACGTCAAGGTCACCGCGTCCGGGATCATGCGGCGGCTGCAGCAGGGCCCGTCCCCGCTGCAGTCCCCGGCGCGGCGGGACATGGCCAACCCCGCCCGCACCGACATCGCCGGCTACTGGCCCTGCGAGGACGACAAGGCCGCCACCGCGCTGGCGTCGGCGCTGCCCAACCACCCGCCGATGCGGTTCACCGGCGCCCCGGCCCTGGCCGAGTACTCCGACTATCTGCCGTCCGGGCCGCTCCCGCTGGTCAAGACCGGCCGGTTCCACGCCACCGTCCCCACCTACACCGAGACCGGCGAGAACGTCATCCGCTGGTATGCGCGGTTCTCCGCCGCGCCGGCGGCCGAGCAGCGGGTGATGGTGGCCGCCACCACCGGCACCGCCGCCCGCTGGGAACTGTGGGTCCGCACCACCGGCGGCGGCCGCCTGCTGATCTTCGACCGCGACGGCATCCAGCTCGCCGACTCCGGATGGATCGCGTTCGACGTCCACACCAGCGGCGACATGGTCATGCGCGTCTTCATGCGGCAGAGCGGCGCCAACGTCGACTGGGTCATGGGCCGCGAGAGCTTCGACGTCCCGGACGCCACCTGGACCGACGTCGGCACCACCGGCACCCTCGCCGCCCACACCGCCGGGCGGGTCACCAGCATCCAGCTCAACCCGGACGGCAACCTCGGCGACGTCGTCCTGGGCCACCTGGTCCTGGCCAACGCCGAGACCGCCTTCGATGCCTCCGGTGCGGCGCTGACCGCCCACACCCTGGAGCCCCCCGCCGACCGCGTCACCCGGCTGTGCGCCGAGGAGAACATCCCGCTGACCCTGGTCGGCCCCGACTCCGGCATCGTCCGCATGGGCGCCCAGTCCATCGCCACCCTGATGGACCTGCTACGTGAGGCCGAGACCGCCGACATCGGCATCCTGCACGAGCCCCGCCACAAGCTCGGCCTGGCCTACCGGACCCGGGAGGGCCTGTACGCCCAGACCCCCGCCGTGGTCCTGGACTACGCCGCCAAGCACATCACCGGCGACCTGGCCCCCGTCGACGACGACCAGGCCACCCGCAACGACATCGAGGTCAAACGGCCCCGCGGCTCGTCGTACCGGGCCGTGCTGGAGTCCGGGCCGCTGTCCGTCCAGGCCCCACCCGCAGGAGTGGGCCGGTACGACGAGAGCATCGAGGTCAACGTGGGCCGCGACCTGGCCCTGCCCGACCAGGCGGGCTGGCGTCTGCACCTGGGGACGTGGGACGAACCCCGCTACCCGACGCTGGAGGTGCACCTGGCCAACCCGCATCTCGGCGCCGACCTGGTCGCCGGGCTGCTCGCCCTAGACGTCGGCGACCGCATCCGCATCGACAACCCGCCGGACTGGCTACCGGCCGAGGCCATCGACCAGATCGTCGCCGGAACCGTCGAGACGATCACCCTCACCGAATACAAGATCCGGTTCAACCTGGTCCCGGCGCGGCCGTGGGACGTGGCCTCCTACGAACAAGGTCGCCGCGACACCGCGGGCAGCGAGCTGGCCGCCGCCGTCGACGCCGACGACACCACGCTGACCGTGGCGACCACGGTCGGCCCGGCCTGGACGACGAACCCGGCCGACCTTCCGCTGGACATCGTCGTGGGCGGTGAGCGGATGACCGTCACCGCGATCACCGGGGCCGCCTCGCCGCAGACGTTCACCGTGACCCGCTCGGTGAACGGGATCAGCAAGGCGCACGCGGCCGGGGCCTCCGTCTCCCTGGCCGACCGGGCGATCCGAGCACTGTGAAGGAGGTGCGGTGACCTACGTCCGCGCGCGCGACTGGCCGCCGACCGTGCAAGCCGCCGACTACACCGACCAGCTCAACCTGACCAGCAGCAGCTACGTGCCCGGCAGCCCCGAGGTCGGGGTGCAGTTCGTCGCCCCCACCTCGGGCCGGATCATCATCACCATCGGCGGCGGCGCCCGCGACAACACCAACGACAACCGCGTGTTCCTGTCCCCGCAGATCTTCGAGGGGCCGGACGTGTCCGGAACGGAGATCCTCGCGCCCTCGGTCACCATCCACGGCTGGGGGCAGACCAGCACGGCCGCCACCGCCGGCTACGGCTCCCGCGAGTCGCTGTACCCGTTCCCGGGTGCGGGTGAGACCGAGCTGGTCCCCGGCCAGGTGTACTACGCGCGGGTGATGATGGCCGCCGAACAGGGCGTCGGCGCCAGCGCGGACGTGTTCAGCAGGTTCATCATCGTGGAGCCCGCCCCATGACCGCCGCCGGGAGCGTCATCCGCGCCGCCGACTGGCCGCCCACCGTCGCGGCCGGGGACTCCACCACCATCAGCAACATCACCAGCACCACGTTCATCACCGGCAGCCCGGTGGTCGCCACCACCTTCACCGCCCCCACCTCGGGCCGGGTGAAGATCACAGTCGGCGGCGGGATGCAGAACAACGGAGCAACCGGCCGGGTGACGCTCGCCCCGAACGTGTTCGCCGGGACCGGCCCCGGCGGCACCGAGGTGCTGGGCGTCGCCAGCCCCCTGCGCACCGAGCTGACCTGTCCCACCGAGGCGGCCAGCTTCTACTACGCCAGCAGGAGCTGCACGCTGGAGGGCCTGACCCCGGGCGCCACCTACTACGCCCGGGTCATGTACCGGGTCACCGCCGGGACCACCGGTGACATCTCCCGCCGCGACATCATGATCAGGCCGCTGTCGTGAGCGGCCTGTACGCCGGCACCGTGGTGCGCGCCCTGGACTGGCCCCCGTCCGCCTCCGCCAGCAACTCCACCGCCCAGACGGACGTGTCCAACATCGCGTTCGCCACCGGCAGCCCGGTCGTGGCCGTCACCATCACCGCCCCCACCAGCGGCCGGGTGAAGGTGGAGGTGTCCGGGCTGATCCGCGACAACACCGGCGACAACCGCGGCATCCTCGCCTTCGAGGTGTACGAGGGGACCTCGGCGGCCGGGACGAAGGTGGTCGCCGCCGCCGTGCGCGCCAACAGCATGACCAGCATCGGCGAAGCGTCGGACTACATGAGCCACGGCCGCGCCACCCTCGTGGAGGGCCTGACCCCCGGCGGCCTGTACTACGTCCGGCTCGTCCAGGCCGTCTCCGGCGGCACCACCGTGGACATCCTCAACCGATCTCTGATCGTCTATCCGGTCTCCTAGGAAGGACGCAGCAGCGTGACGATCACTATCAAGGACTTGGGCGACCTGGTCATCTACGCGGGCGCGATCGCCGTCGCCCTCACCGCGATCGGCGTGGTGGCGCGCGTGGTCGTCGTGCGCCCCCTGCTGCGGTGGCTGCGCAAGGAGCTGCAGCCCGCCGTCCAGGAGACCCGGCAGGTCGCCACCGAGACCCGCGACGCCGCCACCAAGGTCCAGGCCGAGGTGTCCCCCAACGGCGGCAGCAGCATCAAGGACGCCATCACCCGCATGGACGCCGAGATGCAGGTGCTGTCGACCCGGCTGACCGACCACATCACCAACCACCCCAGGAGCTGACCTTGGACATCATCAGCCGCGGCGAGTGGGGCGCCCGCGCCCCCCGCAACCGCACCACCACCACCTGGGACAGGCGCACGGAGTTCATCGTGCACTACTCCGAAGGCCCGACCTCGCAGTCCGTGCGGTCCATCCAGGACTTCCACATGGACAACCCCAAGCGCAGGTGGTCGGACATCGGCTACAACTTCCTGGTCGACACCAAGGGCCGCATCTACGAGGGCCGCGGCTGGCTCACGGTGGGCGCGCACGCCCCCGACCACAACACCTCGGGCATCGGGGTGTGCATGATCGGCCGCGACGGCGACGCCACCGAGGCCGCCCGCAAGGCCATCCGGTGGCTGTACGACGAGGCATGCCGCCGCGCCGGCCGCCGCCTGAAGATCCTCGGCCACCGGGACGTCTACAGCACCTCCTGCCCGGGTAACGAGCTGTACGCCTGGGTGCGCAAGGGCATGCCCGTCACCGGCAGCTCGTCGCCGGCACCGTCCAAGCCCTCGAAGCCGTCCCGACCCGGCACGGCCGCGCCGCCGTTCCCGCTGCCGGACGGGCATTGGTTCGGCCCCGAGTCGTCCGACCCCCGCAACCACTCCGGCTACTGGGCCAAGGACCGGCCGCACATCGAGAAGCTCCAGCGGCGCCTCGCCGACCGCGGCTGGCGCATCAAGGTGACCGGCCGCTACGACGACCGCACGGCCGCCGTGGTCAAGGCGTTCCAGGCGGAGAAGGGCCTGCGCCCGGACGGCCTGGCCGGCGTCAAGACCTGGCCGCTCATCTGGACCGCCCCCATCACCTGACCCCGAAGGAACCGTCATGCCCCTGTCCGACGCGATCGTGTCGCTGATCCGTACCTACGCCGCCGTGTGGGTGTCGGCCGCCGGCCTGTGGCTGGCCGACCGCGGCATCGAGCTGCCGGTGGACCCGGCCACCATCGCCGTCACCGGCCTGGCCGTCAGCGTCTACTACGCCGTGGTGCGGGTGCTGGAGTCCCGGTTCCCGGCGGCCGGGGTGCTGCTGGGGTCGGCCAAGCGCCCCACGTACCCGCCGACCTCATAGCCCCGGCTTCGGGGAGACGAAAGTCCCCGCCCTCCCGCATGGGAGGGCGGGGACGCTTTCGCTGGATGGGGCGGCGGCCAGGGCCGGGGCTCCACTGCCGGCCGCCGCCCCGGCTCATGGGGTCGGCGGGATCTTGGGCGGGATCGGTCCCCAGCCCGGCGGATCCTCGGACGGCAGGTCGGCGTCCCAGGCGGGCGGGGCGAGCGCCAGCACCTCGCCGTACACCCGGTGGCGGAAGTCGCGGTCGTCGCTGTCGAGTGCGGCCAGCACGTCGCGCCACAGTTCCCGCGGCAGGGCCGTCCATCCGGTGTCGTCGGCCTGCGTCATGCTCCCGTGCCCTCCGCGTGCGGGGTGTCCAACCCGAGGGCCGTGCGGGCGGCAGTGGTGTACGTGACCCGCTGGCCGTCCTGGGTCATGGCGGCGAGGATCTCCCGCCAGCAGCCCCGGCACCATGCGCTGCCGTCCGCCGTCACCACGGCCGCGGACACCGGCTCGCCGCCGTGAGATCCCGCGTCGCAGGTGACCCCGGCCGGGGCGGCGTGCACCCGGTAGCCGCTCACGCCGGTCCCCACGAGCCCACCGGGGTGCGGGCGGGGGCGGCCTCGGCGCGGTGCCGGCCCGCCGTGCCGCCGCTGGCCCCGAACCATGCCTCCACCTCGCCGATGCGCGCCAGCAACTCGAGGGCATTGGTCGCCTCGATGTGCCCGTCCCAGTACTTGCCGCGGGGGACGGCCCAGAAGCGGCGGGTCGCGTGGCCGTACCAGACGGCCCACCGGCCGCCGGCCTGCTGCTCGACATTCCGGGCGATCACGTCACCCTCGGCCGGAGGGATACGCTCTCCCATAACCACGACCTCCGTTCGTGGCCAGGCCCCGGAACCCCCTGGTGTTGGCCCACCAGGCCGGGGCCGTTTGCGTTTGTGCGGTCACGGTCAGCAAAACCGCGTCACACGACACAGGGCAGAGGGCACTATGGGGAACACCGGACGTGTTCCCCGGGGAACACCGGCCAGACCGGAAGGTGTGCGCGCACCATGCCTAAGCCCGAGCCGAAACCCGAACTGCTGGCCCTTGGCAGGCGGCTGCGAGTCGAGCGCGAACGGCGGGTAGGTGGCCGCCGGACCATGGCCCGCCTCCTGCACGATGCCGTTGATGATCTCCAGAAGCCCGATCCGCCGGCATTCATCGAGTACCTCAAGCGCTGGGAATCGGGCAGGCACAACGTGTCTCACCGCTACCGCGCCGCCTACGCGGCCGTGCTCGGCATACCTGAGGAAGAACTGTTCGGTCCGTCCAGTCCCTCAGAGATTCCACAGGACCGCTCTGCCGCCGTTCCTGTGGGTACCGTGGATAGCAGTTCCGCTCCCGACCTCCGGGATGACGATGTGAAACGCCGCCAGCTCATCCAGGACGCCGGTGCCCTCACGGTGGGCGCCGCCGTCGCGCCCGTCGTGGCCGCTCTCACCGACGCGTGGCAGGCCAGTCAGCCCCGGCTGCCGGGCTCCAGCGTCTCGCGTGCCATGCTCGACGACTGGGCCGCCGCCTACGCGGTCCATGTCCGCAGCTACGTCAACGACGCCCCGGCCGTCGTCCTCGCTGGCCTCGCCCGTGACTGGGCGGAGATGGCCCCTCACCTGGCCCAGGCGCAGCCCAAGGAGGTCGAACGCGACCTCGCCCATGCCGCCGCCAGGCACGCCTACCTCATCGCCGGCACGGCGGTTCAGCTCGGTGATCCGCGGCTGGCGAACCGCTGGTGGCTCACCGCGCGGGCGCTCGCCGACCGATCCGGGGACAACCTCCTGTCCGCCTACGCGCGAACCTGGGAGGTGACCAACCGCGTCACGGATCCCCGGGAGGATCCCGCCGAACTGCTGGCGCTCGCCCAGGACGCGCGCCGCCGCGCGGGCCATCGGCCGACCGGCACGCTGATCTACGCGACCACCGTGGAGGCGGAAGTCCTCGCGTTCATGGGCCGTCATGGCGCCGCGGTGGCCACCATCCGCCGGGCCGAAGAGATCTTCGACCGCGTCCCGGCGAGCGAGCCCAACCGTGAGGAACTGCTCCGCTTCGACCAGAGCTGCGTGTACGCGCTGGCGGGGCTGACGCGCCAAGCCGAAGAGGCGCAGCGGGCCGCGCGGCGCTTCTACCGGCCCGACACCCACCTGTATTCGTCGGTTCAGCTCAGTCTCTACGCCGCTGTCGCGCACGCTCGCACCGATCCAGGCGAAGCCAGCCGGCAGGCTTTGGACGTTCTCGAAGCCGTCCCGCCGGATCGGCGGATCAAGCGGGTCACGCTGACGGCCCGCCGTGTCCTGGACGTCGTCCCCGAACAGGCCCGCCGCCTTCCGGCTGTCCGGGAGCTGCAGGCGTTGACCGCCTGACACGCCAGAACCCCACCGGCCGGGCTGACCGGTGGGGCTCTGCTCCGTTGCTACTCGCCGCGCTTGACCGCCATGGCGGCCAGGAACCCGGCGTCGAACCCGGCCGACCAGTCGTCGGAGTCCGGGCCGCCCTGCTCATGCTTGAGCAGGTCCAACAGGCGCCCGAGCGCGACGTTGTGGCCCTCCTCCTGGTCGACCATCGCGGCCATCAGGCCGATCACCTCGTTCAGCCGGGCCTCGATTCGGTCCAGCCGCTTGGCCGTCGTCTCCGGGGCGTTCACCGCTCGGACCTCTGGGACGCACGGGCGGTGGCCACGAGCTTCAGCAGCTCGAGCGCCAGGGCCTCGGCCTCGTCCAGGGTCAGCGGCCGGTCGTAGTCGGGCTGGCGGTTATCGGCGATCAGGCTGATCACCGACTGCTCGTCCAGACTGGTTTCGCTGGTCAGCCCGGCGAGCATCGGCCCCACCTCGCGGTCGGCCGCCCAGTGCCCGTGCATATCGCACTCCTCGCCCTTGCACCAGATGGGGTGACCGGGGATGCGGGGCTGCTCGTCCTGGGCGGCGGCCAGCAGGGCGGCCAGGTGCCTGATCAGGGTGGCCGCGTCGGCGAGGGACAGGTGCGTGCCCTGGCCGGTCTCGTCGCGGCCCATCCAGATGCGGGGCTCGATCTCCCGGTAGTGCTGGACGAGGTTCAGGTCCAACGTCGCCCCAGCCTCGTCGCCCATCTCCAGCGGCTCCTCGGCGGTCAGGCGCATGACGATCCCGCCGCCGCAGTGAGTGCGGTCGGTGTAGGCGTCGCCGTCCACGTGGAGGCCGCCCGAGTCGCACCAGGTGGGGCAACCGCTCTCCGGCATCCACACCGCACGGGCCGGGGCCTGCTGGCCGCTGGGGGCGTTCTCGTCGCCCTGTCCGGTGCCGCCGTCCTCGATGCCGCAGTGGGGGACGTCGCCGTGCTTCTCGGTGATGTAGACGACCACGGCGGGGCGGCCACAGGAACAGGTCTCGCCGGGCTTCGGTGCTCGCTCGATGTAGGTCATGGGGGCGTCTCCCGGTCTGATGCCGTGATTTTTCGAGGGCTCCGCCGCTGCTCAACCCTCGTTTGTGGATAGCCACACGGTACGGCACGGCTGGTGATGTCGCAACAGGTCAGGCAAAGTTTGTGGATAGCCATCTGGATAGCCACATGGATAGCCACAGGGGGAGCGGCATGGCCGATCGACACAGGCACCCATCGCGGGGCATCCGCATCCCCGATGAGCGATGGGAGGCCGCGAAGAAGAAGGCCGAGCGTGAGGGCCGCACGATCACCGAGGTCGTCAACGAGGAGCTGGAGAAGTACATCAAGCGGCCGGACCGGAAGAAGAAGTGACGACCACCCTTCGAGGCCCCCGAGATACCCGAGATCGCAGGTCAGTGGCCTCCTAGGAAACGCGCAGGGGACCCGAGAACCTCGGGCCTGCCACCCGAGATCTAGGGCCCCCTCGCACGTGGGCTAGGACCGTTCCTAGGCGCGTTCGAACGCCCGTTCGACGTCGGCGCGGCGGTACCCGCGCTGGTTGCGCCCGTCGATCCACTGGTCGGCCGGCCGCACCCCGAGCGGCCGCAGTTCGTCGGCGAGCCGGGTGGCGTCCCATCCCTCGAACGGGCCGAGCATCGGGAGCTTCTCCAGCAGCAGCGTGGTGGGGACCTTCTCGGCCTGGCCCATCACCGTGAGGATCGCCTTGAGCAGCCGCACCCCGGGCCGGGCGTCGGACTTGGGCAGCGTCCCGGCCTGCTCCCGCAGCCGGTACGCCCGGCGGGTGAGCGCGGTGACGTCCCGGTCGCCGATCAGGTACGTGCGCATCGCGACCGGCATCGACCCCTCGGCCAGCAGCAGCCCGGCGCCGCGCTGGGTGGAGTCGATGCGGTGGGCGCTGTAGCCCTGCCCGGCCCAGCCGCGGCCCAGGATCGTGTCCGAGGCTTCCGGGGTGGTGCACCGCAGCGCCCACCGGATCGACAGGATGTCCCGCAGCTTGGTCGGGATGACGTCGCCGGACGGGCGTTGCGTGGCCACCGACACCACCCACCCGGCCGCGCGGCCCCGGGACACCAGGTCCCACAGCCCGTTGACGATCTCCTTGCCCAGGTCCGAGGCGGCGAAGAACTGCAGCTCGTCGATGTGGAACACCGACAGCTCGATGCCGAGCTGCGCGGCTACGTCCCCGGTGAGCTTCTTGGCGCCGATCGCCCGCAGCCGCCGGTACCGGTCGGCCATGTCGTCCTGGGCGTCCCGGATCATCTCCAGCATCGCCGCCGGGTCCGGGTCGGGCAGGAACCTGGCGGCGATCGGCTCGTAGTCCATCAGGTCCGCGCCGCCCTTGCCGTCCGCGATCCACAGCGGCACCCGCGGGTCCAGCGCCACCGCGCCGAGCACGTTGTGACACCCGACGCTCTTGCCGGCGCCCGGCTCGCCGCCGGTCAGGATGCTGCGCTCGGGCAGCGCGAACGCCACCGGCCGGCCGCGCACGTCCACCCCGACCGCGACCTTCTCGTGCCACACGTCGAACGCCCCGGCCCGCTCGGGCAGCGGCGAGGGGATCGACGCGCCGGACAGCGGGTCGGCGTCGGCGCACCACAGGGTGACCCGGCCGGTGTGCCCGCGGACCGGGTCGACGGCGAGCTGGGCCAGGTCGACACCGAACGCCGAGGCCAGCGCGGGCTGCCGCTTGCGGGCCTGCTCGGCGGTCACCCCCGCCGGGAGTTCGACCACCGCCGTCCACGCCCGGTCCGCGTCCCGGGCCACGGGCCCGATGACGCGGATGTCCTCGGTCTTGCCGAGCTTGGCGGCGGCCACCGCCGCCCGCACGGCCCGGCCGGACGGGTGCGTGCCGATCCCTCGGCCGTCCGACCCTTCGGTCTCGACCCGCCGCAGGCGGCCCTCGACGGCCGCCACGGCGCCGAGGATGACGACCAGCAGCAGCACCGCCAGGCCCGGCGCGACGACGACCAGTAGCACCACCACCGCGGCGACGATCCCGCCCGCCCACGCGGCCACCCGCCGGCGGCGGGCCCGCTCTCGGACGACCATCTCGGGGCGGGCGCCGAGGTGCTGGGAGAGTTCGGCGGCGGTCACCCACCGCCATCCGGCACGGGCGGCGCGCACCGTGCCGAGTACGGCGTACCCGGCGTGCACCCGCCCGTACCTGAACGCGGGTACGACCACCCCGCGGGCGGTCATCTGGGCCAGCCGCGCCGCCCGCTTCGGCAGGGGGTTGCAGGTCCGGCACGCCAACCGGACCAGCGGGTCGCCGTGCGTCTCCAGCCCGAGTTCGGAGTGCTCGAGTTCTGCGATCCGGCCGTACCTCGGGCGCGTATTCGTACCCGGCGGCATCAGGTTCTCGGTGATGGCGTGGCGGTCGATCGTCGTGTCCGTCATCCTGGTCTCTCCCTTGTTCGAGGGACCGGCCCCGGGCGCTGCTTTGGTCGGTGAGCCCGGGGCCGGGCATCGGTCGGTTGCCGCTGGCCTACCAGCGCCCGCGCTTCGCCCGGATCAGCCGGGTCTGCAGCGTCTCGACGCGGGCGCGCGCCTCCCGCAGCTCGGCGGCCAGCGGGTGCAGCAGCCGCCGCTCGATCTGTCGCACCAGCTCGTGCTCGTCGGCGCCCTCCTTGGCGCGGCCGATGACCTCGTACAGCACCCCGCCGAACGGCGGGACGCCCCTGCGGATCTCCTTCAGCTCGGCGGCCAGCTTGTCCCGCTCGGCGGTCACCGCCGCCAGCTCGGCGAGCAGCCGGTCAACGTCGTGGGTTGGCATGGTGGTCTCCTGCGTGAGTGCGGGTTACTGGGCGGCGGGTACGGTGCCGTGCTCGGCGAGTACGGCCAGGTACGCCCGTACCTGCTGGGCGCGCGGCTGACCGACGCGCAGCGCCCGGCGGATCGCTCGGATCGACGGCACCCGCCCCGCGGCGATCTCGTCGGCGAACACCTCGGCCGCCTGCCGCTGGTGCGTATCCGGCTCGGGTACGGCCGCGGGTACGGGCTCGGGCGCGGCGGGTACGGGCGCCTCGTCGGCGGGCCGGGGCGGCGTGGTGATCTTCGGCAGCGGCCACCAGGCGGGGTCCGCCGGCGGCATCGACTCCCACAGCTCGTACCCGGCGGGTACGGGCTCGGGTGCGTCCTCGTCGACGGCGGGGGCCGGGTCGGCGGGCGCCTTCGAGGGGACGGTCCGGCCGCGCCGGATCATCCCCATGAGCAATTCCACGACGACCACCAGCGTCACGGCCGGCCAGGCGGCGATGACCGCGCCGACCGGGCCGTGCTCCAGGCCGTGCAGGACGTTGACAGCCACGGTGGCGCCGATGCCCAGCGCCAGGGCGAGACGGGCCAGCGCCGGGGACTGCTGGCGGCGGCGGGCCGAGTCGAGCATCACCATGCTCGCCACGAACACCAGGCCGTCGATTGTCAGTGGCGTGAGGTATGCGGTGACGCCGGTCTCGCCGTGCGCCTGGGCGACGCCGAGGGCGTGCCGGTAGGAGATCACCGCGGCGATGCCGCCGATGCCGACGACGGTGGCGGCGGCCAGGGCGCGGATGGCGCGGTCCCCGGCGCTCACAGGGCACCGTCCTCGGTGATGCCCTCGAACGCCCTCACCAGCCGCAGGAGCGCCGCGGCGGAGCGGCCGGTCGCGCGGTTGCGGTCGTTCTCGTCGACCGGCCGCTGGTAGCCGTGCCGCTCCAGCACCTGGAACACGTCGTAGATCAGGCCGACCGTGAACCGGGAGTCGTGGTCAGCGCTCGGGGTGCCGCCGTCCGGCGGCGGGGTGACAGACTTGCTCATGGGTTCGGACCTCCTGTGCGGGTCTCGGATCCAGGCCCCGGCCGGTGGCGGAATCACCGCGTCCGGGGCCGCTGTGTGTCAGGACGGGCCGGTGCTCCCGAACACGTCGGGGAACGCGACCGTGAGGGTGGGGCAGGGCCAGGCGACGAAGTGCGCGGCCTGCTCGCCGAGCTGCTGGCCCAGGGTGTTGCAGTGCGCGCACCCGAACACCAGCCCTACGGCGCCGGTGGCGTGCTGGGTGGCGTGCGCGATCAGCGCCGGGGTGTGCAGTTCGGCGACGCGCGCCAGGGCGGCGATCGCCTGGTCGCCGGGGCCGGGATCGGCTGCGGACGGCATGACCCTCCTGGGAGAAATCTGGGAGATGATCTTGCTTGCCAGACTGGGTCAGGAAGGGCCAAGCTGAGTGAGGCAGAGGCTTCTACCTGGTCAGACCTTGATCGCCCAGGTAGCTCAGCAGGGTTGACCTTGTTCGGGACGAAGAGGTCGTGGGTTCAAATCCCGCCACCCCGACACTGGTGAGAGGCCGGTTCCCAAGCACAGGGGACCGGCCTCTTGATCGTTCGACCGTGCTTCGACCGTGAGACCGAACGTCATCCCCCGGCATCCCACGGTCGCCAGGCACACGTCACAGGCCCCGGGCGGGCGCCGTCCGGCGGCCGTCCGTTCGCTCCACGACCGCGATCTGCGCGACGCCAGGGAACGGCCGGTCGGGTGGTTGGTGGGGGCTGTCATGGGCTCGCGGTGCCGATGCGCGGTCTGCCGGACGCCCTTCCGCCCGGGGCGACCAGGCGGCGATAGACGACCGCTCGGTCGGGGCGCATATGAGGATTCTGTTGGAATACACGACACAGGATGTCGTGATTTGCTGGGAGGCTCATCAGCGCGGCCAAAAAATGGCGGCTACCGAGTCGGTCGGCGTGCGTGATGTCGACGAATCGAATGGAGCTGATGTGGCAATGGAGCGGACGGCGGTCAACCCGTGGGCGTGGTCGGTGGAGCTGGGGTACAACCAGGGGGAGATCGTCTCCGGGAACACCCGGACCCTGTACTGCGCCGGGCAGACCGCGATGGGCGGCGACGGCAGGCCCCGGCATGCCGGTGACATGGCGGCGCAGTTGGCGCTGAGCCTCGACAACCTGGAGGCCGTGCTCGGCGAGGCCGGCATGTCCCTCGCGAACCTCGTCCGGCTCAACGTCTACACCACCGACGTCGATCGGCTCTTCGAGCACTACGGCGTGCTGGCGTCGCGGTTGGGCGCCGCCGGGGTGGCACCGTCCACCACGATGCTCGGGGTGACACGGCTGGCGATCCCCGACCTGATGGTCGAGCTCGAGGGGACCGCCGTCGCGTGATGCGACCTCGCCGCCTCCGGCGGGGCTGCCGGAGGCGGCACGAGTAATAGGCGATTTCCGGTGCTCGGGATGGCGGCGAATCGGTGAGGCGTCAAAGGCCATCGACGACGCCTTGAACGCCAAATTCCGAAAGGCCGAGCCGACGCGACGGATCGAAGAAGGTGACTCCTTTTCCGATGCGTCTCAACCTTCGATTCGCCGTGCCGGAAGGTGCGGGGCGGCTCCTCACGTGCGGCGGTGGTCGACTGCGGCGTCGATCAGGGCGATGATCTGGTCGGCGGGGAGTTGACCGGCCCGTTCGACGACGACGGAGCGGCCTCGGCTCCCGGAGCCGGTGAGGATGGACGCAGGGTCGGGCAGGTGCGCGCCGTGTTCGAAGAACAGGGAGACGGTGCGCTCGCGGGGGAAGACGCCACAGAGGTGACCGGCCTGCGGATGGTGGTAGCCGAAGCCGTGCCAGCCGGGCCACACCTTCTCGCGGGCGTCGGGAATCGCCGTCGTCACCAGTTCCCGCAGCCACAGCGCCGCCTTGACGACGCGCGGGTCATGCCCCTTCAGGAGCTCCTCGACGGTCAGAACGTCCTGCCGTGTCATGGGTCTCCTCCTCGTTCGCCGGTGACGGGGTGCTGCGGTCCGGCGGCGAGGGATCTGCTCCGCGCCGCCGGGCCGTGCTCTCACGCCTCGGCCGGAGGAGAGAACACTCCGAACAGATTGCCGGAGGGGTCACGCAGGTAGGCGTTCGCGGGCCCGCCCTCGGACGCCTCGTGCCGTGCCACCACCGTGCCGCCGAGCCGTTCGACCGAGGCGCAGACCTCCTGCACGTCGCGTACGGCGACCGAGAACACGGCGTGCCCCGGCATCGTGCCGCCGGTGCCCAGGATGCCCCCGGCCGGAGCGTCACCGCCCGCCGTGGTGATCAGCCGATAGTCCGTGCCGGCCTCGCCGGCCTGCGGGTCGGCGGCGACCTGCCAGCCGAACACCTCGCCGTAGAAGCGCTGGGCGGCGTCCGGATCGTCGGTGGCGATCTCGAACCAGGCGACGGATCCGTAGGGGGGCATGCTCATCGTCATCTCCAGGAAGAAGGCGTGCGCCTGCGGATGCGGGCGCACCGGCCACCTTCTCCCACCCGGGCGACACCCCTATGTCGGTGTTTCCGCGGGTTTCACTCCCAGACGGGGATGCGGGAGATCAGCTCCGGTGGAGCGGACGTGTCCAGGTCCGAGGGTCGTTCGGCGAACCCCTCCGACGTCTGCACGGCCGAGCGGACCCGGTCCAGGCGGAAGGCGCGGACGTCCTGCCGCAGGCGGCACCAGCCGGTCAGGTACCAGCCCCGAGGACCCGCGACCAGCAGTTGCGGCTCGACCTCGCGCGTCGTCCGCTCGCCGCGGACGTCGACGTACTCGATCCGCAGGACGCGCCGGTGCTGCACCGCCTGCCGCACCGCCTCCGCGACCGACGTGTCCAGGGGGTCGGCGGCGGGCTGGAGAAGGCGCACGGTGGCGGTGAGCTCGCGGGCCCGCCGGGCGGACGCGTCGGGCATGACGGCCACGATCTTGCGCAGCGCGCTGCGGGCCTCGCGGGCGAAGGGCGTGCGGTCGATCTGGCCGAGCGCCACGGCCATGGCGAGCGCCTCGGCCGGGGTGAAGTTCAGCGGCGGCAGGGTCATGGCCTTGTCCAGCATGTACCCTCCCCGCCTGCCCGGCTGGGCGGTGATCGGCAGGCCCGCCTGCTGCAGGGCGCTGATGTCGCGCTCGATGGTGCGCATGCTGACCTCGAAGCGCCCGGCCAGCCACCGGGCGCTGCGGCCCTGGGGAGCGACCGCCCGGAGTTCCTCCACCAGCGCGTACAGCCGATCGGTCCGGTTCACACGGTGAGGCTATGCCCGGCGGTCAAAGAGGTGGAGGATCGGCTTCACCCTGGAGGGCGCGCCGCAAGATCTACCGGACACGGACCAGGGCTTCGTCCATCACGGGCGGGTCGGAAGGGAAGGCATCCTCCGAGCCTCGGTCGGTCTTCGGCCGCCGTCTCCGCCCTGCCGTGCAAGGCTTCGTGCGGTGGGAGCCGAGCTCGGCCGGGGGTGAGGGCCGCCGAGCTGGAGTCTTGAGCGTGTCCAGAAGTTGGGTCGGCCGTAATCTTGACTGATTCCAGAAAATGGTCCAGTCTGTGGGGCGTGGCCACGAGCTCGGACTTCCAGCAGATGTTGCGCGGGGCCGCTCTGCGCGTGACCCGTCCCCGGGTGGCGGTGCTCAGCGCGGTGCACGCGCATCCGCATGCCGACACCGACTCGATCATCGGCGTCGTGCGCGGGGAGCTTCCGACGGTGTCCCACCAGGCCGTGTACGACTCGCTGCGCGTGCTGACGGCGGCGGGTCTGGTACGGCGCATCCAGCCGCCCGGCTCCGTGGCGCGCTACGAGTCGCGGGTCGGGGACAACCACCACCACGTCGTGTGCCGGTCGTGCGGGGCCATCGCCGACGTCGACTGCGCCGTCGGTGAGGCGCCCTGCCTGACCGCGTCCGACGACCGCGGCTTCTCGATCGACGAGGCCGAGGTCATCTACTGGGGCCTGTGCCCCGGCTGCTCCACCGCACAGAGTTCCTGATCAACTCCGCTTGGCCCCTGGAAGGATGCCCAGTGTCTGAGAACAACGAAGTCGTCACACCGACCCCCGAAGAGGTCACGGAGAGCGAAGGCCGCTGCCCGGTGGCGCACGGCCGCGCCTCGCACCCCACCGAGGGCGGCGGCAACCGCGGCTGGTGGCCGAACCGGCTCAACCTGAAGATCCTCGCCAAGAACCCCGCCGAGGCCAACCCCCTCGACAAGGACTTCAACTACGCCGAGGCGTTCCAGAGCCTGGACCTGGCCGCCGTGAAGCGGGACATCGCCGAGGTGCTCACCACCTCGCAGGACTGGTGGCCCGCCGACTTCGGCCACTACGGCCCGTTCATCATCCGGATGGCGTGGCACAGCGCGGGCACCTACCGCATCAGCGACGGCCGCGGCGGCGCCGGGGCCGGCCAGCAGCGCTTCGCGCCCCTCAACAGCTGGCCGGACAACGCCAACCTCGACAAGGCCCGCCGGCTGCTGTGGCCGGTCAAGAAGAAGTACGGCCAGAAGATCTCGTGGGCCGACCTGATGATCCTGGCCGGCAACGTCGCCTTGGAGACGATGGGCTTCAAGACCTTCGGCTTCGCCGGCGGCCGTGAGGACGTCTGGGAGCCCGAGGAGGACGTCTACTGGGGTCCCGAGAGCACCTGGCTCGGCGACGAGCGCTACAGCGGCGACCGGGAGCTGGAGGAGCCGCTGGCCGCGGTCCAGATGGGCCTGATCTACGTCAACCCGGAGGGCCCGAACGGCAACCCGGACCCGATCGCCGCGGCCCGCGACATCCGCGAGACGTTCCGCCGCATGGCGATGAACGACGAGGAGACGGTCGCCCTGGTCGCCGGTGGCCACACCTTCGGCAAGACGCACGGCGCCGGCCCGGCCGACCACGTCGGCCCCGAGCCCGAGGCCGCCCCGATCGAGGAGCAGGGCCTGGGCTGGAAGAGCGGCTACGGCACCGGCAAGGGCGCGGACACGATCACCAGCGGGCTCGAGGGCATCTGGACGCCCACCCCGACCAAGTGGGACAACAGCTTCTTCGAGACCCTGTTCAAGTACGAGTGGGAGCTGTTCAAGAGCCCCGCCGGCGCGCACCAGTGGCGGCCGAAGGACGGCGCCGGCGCCGGGACCGTTCCCGACGCCCACGACCCGTCGAAGACGCACGCGCCGACGATGCTCACGACCGACCTCGCGCTCCGGTTCGACCCGATCTACGAGCAGATCTCGCGGCGCTTCCTGGAGAACCCGGACGAGTTCGCCGACGCCTTCGCCCGCGCGTGGTTCAAGCTGACCCACCGTGACATGGGCCCGATCCAGCGCTACCTCGGCCCGGAGGTCCCCGACGAGGTGCTGATCTGGCAGGACCCGATCCCGGCGGTGGACCACGAGCTCATCGACGCCGCCGACATCGCCTCCCTCAAGGAGCGGATCCTCGCCTCGGGCCTGTCGGTCTCGCAGCTGGTCTCCACCGCGTGGGCGGCGGCCTCGTCGTTCCGCGGCAGCGACAAGCGCGGCGGCGCCAACGGCGGGCGCATCCGCCTGCAGCCGCAGGTCGACTGGGAGGTCAACGAGCCCGACCAGCTCGCCACCGTGATCCGCACCCTGGAGGGCATCCAGGAGGCCTTCAACTCCGCCCAGACCGGCGGCAAGCGGGTCTCCTTCGCCGACCTGGTGGTGCTCGGCGGCTGCGCGGCCGTCGAGAAGGCCGCCAGGGACGCGGGCTACGACATCGAGGTGCCCTTCACCCCGGGTCGCATGGACGCCTCGCAGGAGCAGACCGACGTCGAGTCCTTCGCGGCGCTCGAGCCGAAGGCGGACGGGTTCCGCAACTACGTCGGCAAGGGCCAGCGCCTGCCCGCCGAGTACCTGCTCATCGACAAGGCCAACCTGCTCACCCTGAGCGCGCCCGAGATGACGGTCCTGGTCGGCGGTCTGCGCGTGCTGGGCGCGAACTACAAGCAGTCCAAGTTCGGCGTCTTCACCGAGACCCCGGAGAAGCTGACCAACGACTTCTTCGTGAACCTGCTCGACCTGGGCGTCACGTGGCGGCCGACCTCCGAGGACGCCTCGACCTTCGAGGCCCGTGACGACGCCACGGGCGAGGTCAAGTGGACCGGCACCCGGGTCGACCTGGTCTTCGGGTCCAACTCCGAGCTGCGGGCGCTCGCCGAGGTGTACGCGAGCGACGACGCCAAGGAGAAGTTCGTGCGCGACTTCGTCGCGGCGTGGGACAAGGTGATGAACCTCGACCGGTTCGACCTGTCCTGATCCCGCCTGAGTGACGTCCAGGCCGGTCCGCACGGGCCGGCCTGGACGTCCTCGTTTTCCGAGGCCCGCACCCGGCTCTTCCCGGTCCGGTGACAGCGTGCCTTCGCCGCCACGGCCCCGAAGACCGGCGGCGTGACCACGGGTCTGCGACCAGCGGCTGTACGCAGCCCTCCCCTTGTGCGCGTTGCGTTAGCCTACGGGCCATGTCGATCTTGTCCGCCGGGCCCGGCAACCGTCATCTGCTTCCGGACGACCTGGACGCGATGCTCACCGCGGCCGTACGCGAGGAATCCGAGCTGCCGGATGACGAAGCCGCCGAACTCACGGACAAGATCCGTGCCCTCGTGCGCCCGGCCTGGCTGCTCAGCCCGGTGCGTGACGCGCCTTCCGTCGTCGGTGGTTCGCGCATCGGCGGGCTGCCGGATCTGCCCGAGGGCATGTCCTGGCCCACCGTCCGTGTCGCACCCGACCGTGAGGCCGCGCTCTGCTTCACGGCACAGATCGACCTTGCCGAGGTGCCCGGCGTGGCGGACGCGGGGTGGCTGCCGTCCAGCGGCCGGCTGTGGTTCTTCCGTGACGAGAAGGGCGCCGGCGCCGACCCCGACCATGTCGTCCTGTACGCCGATGTCGCCTCGGACCGGCTGCGGACCGTCCAGCCGCCGGCCGGCCTGGACTATCTCGGCGGCCTCGGCTTCGGTCCCGAACCCGACCGGCCGGTACCCGTACGCCTGCATCGGACGCTGTTCCTGACCGCGAACTACAAGACCGGCTGGCACAGCCAGGGCCACGACAAGCTCGCCGAGGCACTGGACGAGCACTTCGAGGAGGACGGGGCCGGCTTCGAGGTGTTCTCCGACATCCAGCGGCACCTGGAACACGCGGCCGTGGGGGACCAGCGGTGGGAAGCCATGCTGCTGGGCCGCCCCACCCCCTGCCCACCTCCTGCAGGGGTCTGTCCCTGTGGCCGTTCCACCCCGGACGACACCCCCGGATACAACACCGAGGACGGTCCCTGCGCCTGGGCACAGGACTCACTGCTCGTGCTCTACGACCTCTGGGGCGACGGTCCCCTGGTGTTCACGGCGGACGCCACGGTCACCCCGCCCACCACCGACGGCCGCTGGCCCGGCACGGAAGCCTGGGTCTACTAGCCCATACCCATCGGAATTCGCCGTCGCGGGAGTGTCAGGGCTCCTTGGCGCGGCGGAGGGTGCGGGACGTTGTTCGTGCCGGGGGGTCAGTCCTTGAAGTAGACCAGTTGGTGGGTGGTCGCCAGGAGGGTGCCGTTGCGGCCCCACATCTGGGCGGTCTGGTCGAAGTAGCCGCGTGAGAAGCGGTGGGCGCGCGCGGTGCCCAGGACGTAGTCGTCGCCTTGGGCCGCGATCTCCTCGGCGTCGGCGTGGAAGTACACGGTGAAGGAGACGGTGCCGGCCGCCATGTACCGGCCGCGCCGCAGGAACACCCGGGGATAGAACACGTCGCACAACGCCGTCAGCGCCGGGAAGTCGAGGGGGCGGGCCGGGGCGTCGCGCACCCACAGGGTCGTGGTCGAGTCCGGGTGTTCGCCGGCGTCCTGGTCCGGCACGGCGCCCTCGACGAACCGCATCTCGTAGTTGCGGGCCCACGCGATGAAGTCCGGGAAGCCCCGGAGGGGAACGGCGTCCGGCGACGGCACCCGCGGCATGTCGAGTTCGGTGTCCGACCACGTGTCGCGGTGGACGCCGAACACCGCGGTGGCGGTGGTCGTGACGACGCCGTCCTGCGTCAGTTCGAGCAGCCAGTGCTGGTTGGTGCGGTTGGTGCGCACGGCCCGCGCGGTGATGTCGAAGTCCCCGTCGGCGATGGGGGCGGCGTAGTTGACGGTGAGGGAGATCGGATCGCCGAGCCGGTCGGGGTGCCGCTGGACGGCCTGCACGAGAGCGGCGGCGGTGATGCCGCCGAAGGGGCCGACCATGTTCGCGTACTCCGGCCGGGTCCGGCTCCGCATGCGGCCGTCGGCCACAGGGGTGAGCGCGATGGCCGCGTCGAACGGATGCGGCGGAGCGTCGATCTCGGTCACGCTGTCTCCTCCAAGCAGGACGGATGTTCCGGCCGTACCGGATTTATGTATGACAACCTACATAGAGCCGATGGCGGCGAGACGACGGACCCCGGCGGCGATGATCTACGGTGCGGCGTCCGGGTCCTGGTACGGCCTGCCGTCCGTCTCGGAAGCCACGCCGGGCCGGATCGATCACGAGGCCGGTTCCCGGGCGGGGAACCGGCCTCGTGGGCTGCTCGGCACAGGGGCGTGGACTCGGGCGGTCAGGACGCGATCCTCTCCGCGGCCGGGTGAGGAAGGGGTAGTCGGTGTAGCCGGTCTCGCCGCCCACGTACATCAGGTGCTCGTCCCGTACCGGGTTGAGCGGGGCGCCGATGCGCAGGCGTTCGACCAGGTCGGGGTTGGCGAGGAAGGCGCGGCCGAGGGAGATCAGGTCGGCGCCCGCGGCCAGGAGGCGTTCGGCCTCGTGGCGGCCGCCGTCGGCGGGGAGGGGACCGGGCCACGGCAGTGCCGGGTTGGCGATCAGGGTGCCGGGCCAGCGGTTCCGGATGGTGTGGAAGAGGGGCTGGCCGGGGTCGGCGAAGACGACGTGCAGGTAGGCCAGGCCCATGCCCGCCAGCGCGTCGACGAGGGCGGGGTAGATGTCGTCGGTGTCGCCCTCGTCCATGCCGTTGCCGGTGAAGCCGGGGGAGATCCGCACGCCGACCCGTTCGGGGCCGATCGCGTCGGCGACCGCCCGTACGACCTCGACCGCGAAACGGATGCGGCCCGCCACCGGGCCGCCGTAGGCGTCGGTGCGGTGGTTGGTGCCGCGCGCCAGGAACTGGTGGATGAGGTAGCCGTTGGCGGCGTGCACCTCCACCCCGGCGAAGCCCGCCTCGACGGCGTTGCGGGCGGCGGCGGCGAAGTCGGCCACGGTGGAACGGATGTCACCCGCGGTCATCTCCAGCGGCACCACGGCCGGACGGTGCCCGCCGCGGGTGAAGACGGTGTCCGGCAGCGGGATCGGCGAGGGGGCGAGCGGGGTCAGCCCGCTGTTGTCGGGGTGGCCGATGCGGCCGCCGTGCTGCAGTTGCAGGAACATCCGGCCGCCGGCGGCGTGCACCGCCCCGGTGACCCGCCGCCATCCGGCCACGTGCGCCGGGTCGTGGATCGCCGGGATGTCGGGGTACGTCCGGCCCACCGCGTTCGGCGTGGTGGCCTCGGCGATGATCAGCCCGGCGGAGGCGCGCTGGGCGTAGTAGGCGGCCATGAGCGGGGTCGGGGTGCCGTCGGCGGCGGCGCGGTTGCGGGTCATCGGCGCCATCACCAGCCGGTTGGGCAGGTGCAGCGGACCGAGCCGGGCGGGCGCGAACAGGTCGGAGGTTGCCGGTGTGTTCGTCATGCCCGTACCGTAAAAAGTGACACCGGTGTTAGGTTCAAGTCCCGGACCGGCGAGCGGGGTGGGCGATGCGGATCGGCGAACTGGCCAGGCGGACCGGCGTGAGCGAGCGTTCGCTCCGCTACTACGAGAAGCAGGGGCTGCTGGCGTCCGAACGCACCCCCGGCGGCCACCGCGAGTACCCCGAGAGCGCCGTCGACCGGGTCATCCGCATCCAGGAACTGTTCGCGGCGGGGCTGAACAGCAAGAAGATCGCCCAACTGCTCCCCTGCATGCGCGACGCCGACGGCGGCCCCTCGGAGATCGCCACCCCCCGCCTGATCGCCGACCTCGTCGAGGAACGCGCCCGCATCGACCGGATGATCAACGACCTGCTCCGCTCCCGCGAGGTCCTGGACGAGGTGATCGCCACGGCCTCCCACGACCTTCCGCGGCCCGCCACGGGCACCGCCGCCCGCGAGCCCTGAATCCCGGCCGCCACCCGGCCGTTGCCCGGCGGCGGTGGGCTTCGGCGCAGCCGGGATCGCCTGCGCTGTCTCTTCGTGAGGGCGTCATGCCGCCCCGATTGTGCGGGGACCCGTGGAACGCAGACCCGAGCCCCGGTGCTAGCGAGCGCTGGGGGATTCTTCGGGGCTGAAGGCGCCGGCGGTGGCGGCTCGGGCGGTGGAGCGGGCCGCCTGGACGGGGAGATCGGGATCGGGCGGGGTCCGGAGCAGGACGAGCCGGTGGTAGAGGGGGGCGGTCGCGGCGATGAGGAGGGCGCGGGGGTCGGTGCCCGGGGGGATCTCGCCGCGCTGGACGGCGCGGGCGACCACGGGTTCGCAGCGGGTGTAGCGGTCCTCCCAGAAGCGCCGGAGCGCGCGGGCTGCCTCCTCGGAGCGGAACGAGGCGGCGATCAGGGCCGCGGTGATCGGAGGGTCGGCGGTCAGCGCGTCGAAGACCTCCTGGTTGAGGGCGGCCAGGTCGCCCTCCAGGGAGCCGGTGTCCGGAGGCCGCCAGCCGTCGTCGCCCGCCTCGTCGAGGACGTCGGCGAGCAGGCCCCCCACGTCGCGCCAGCGGCGGTAGACGGTCGTGCGGTGGACGCCTGCGCGGGCGGCGACGGCGTCGACGGTGAGCTCGTCGTACCCGTGCTCGACGAGCTGGGCGCGGACCGCCGCGAGGACCTGGGCGCGGATGCGGGCGGTGCGGCCCCCGGGGCGGCGGGCGGGAGTTGCGGTCGGGGTGGACGGCATGGCACCATCTTAATGCAACAGTTGTCGCACTAACGGAGTCGCCCGATGCTCTTCCGAAGCGTTCGCCCGGTCTCGTGCCCGCCCTCGAATGCTTCGGAGCGCCTCCATGTCCACCCAGCTCACCGCGCTCGCCGTCACCAAGGCGTACCGGGGAAGGCCCGTCCTTGACGCGGTGACGTGCTCGTTCCCCGCGAACGAGCGCACCGGGATCGTCGGGGAGAACGGCTCCGGCAAGACCACCCTGCTCCGCCTGCTGGCCGGGCGGGAACGCCCCGACCAGGGGGAGATCGTCGTCCGGGCCGACGGTGGCGTCGGCTACTTCGCCCAGGACGGGCGGCTGGACCCGCGGCTGACCGTGCAGCAGGTCATCGACCGCGCCCTGCACGAGCTGCGGGCGATCGAGGGCCGGATGCGCCGCCTGGAGGCGGAGATGGCCGGCGGCGACGAGTCGGGCCTGGCCGAGTACGGGGACCTGCTGACGGTCTTCGAACTGCGCGGCGGCTACGACGCCGACGCCCGGATGGAACGCGCCCTGCACGGCCTGGGCCTGGGACGGCTCGACCGCGACCGCGCGGTGGGCGGCCTGTCGGGCGGCCAGCGGGTGCGGCTGCGGCTGGCGTCCGTCCTGGCGGCCGGGCCGGAGGTGCTGCTGCTGGACGAGCCGACCAACCACCTCGACGACAACGCCCTGACCTGGCTGGAGGAGTACCTGCGGACCCGCCGCGGCACCACCGTGGCGGTCTCCCACGACCGGGTCTTCCTGGAACGCGTCACCACCGGCCTGGTGGAGGTGGACGCCGACCGGCGGCGGGTCGTCCGGTACGGCAACGGCTACGCGGGCTACCTGGCCGAGAAGGCGGCGGCCCGCAGACGCTGGGCGCAGGAGCACGCCCGGTGGCGGGACGAGGTGGCACGGCTCCGCGAGGCCGCCGCGACCACCGCCCGCCGGGTCGCCCCGGGCCGGGAGATGAAGGACGGCAACAAGATGGCCTACGACCGGGCGGGAGGCCGCGTCCAGCAGTCCGTCGCCAGCCGGGTCCGCAACGCCGAGGAACGCCTGCGCCGCCTGCTGGCCGATCCGGTGCCCCCGCCGCCCGAGCCGCTGCGCTTCGCCCCGCCGCTGAGCGCCGCGCGCCTGGAGGGCGTGGTGCTGGACGCCGCCGACGTGCGGGTGAACGGGCGGCTGGATCGCATGAGCCTCACCGTCAAGGCGGGCGAACGGCTCCTGATCAGCGGCCCGAACGGCGCGGGCAAGAGCACCCTGCTGCGCGTCCTCGCCGGTGACCTGGCCCCGGACGAAGGGCGGGCGACCCGGCGCGGCCGTATCGGTCACCTGCCGCAGGATCCCGTGTTCCCCCAGGCGGACGAGCCGCTGCTGAACGCGTTCGCGCGCGGCCGGTCCGGGCGGGCCGAGGACCACATCGACCTGCTGCTGTCGCTGGGGCTGTTCGAACGCGACCTGCTGACGGTGCCGGTGGGACGGCTGTCCACGGGGCAGCGGCAACGGCTGGCCCTGGCCCGCCTGGTCACCGCACCGGCCGACGTCCTCCTGCTCGACGAGCCCACCAACCACCTGTCGCCCGCCCTCGTCGAGGAACTGGAGGCCGCCCTGGCCGCCTACGAGGGCACCCTCGTCGTGGTCAGCCACGACCGGCTGCTCCGCCGACGCTGGCGGGGCGACCACCTCCAGATGCCCGCACCCGCCGCGTGACGCGGTCGCACGCGGGTGCGCCCCGGCGCTCGAACCGGCTCGGGACAAGGGCCGATCGGCTTGAAGCACACGAACTCGGAATGGGGACCGAATGCCTGTTGTCTCGACTCGACGTTTCGCCGTGTCCGATGAGAAGGCGGGGCCTTATGCGACCACGACCGGCCCGGACGGTGCGCTGTGGTTCACGCTCGTCCATGCGGGGCAGGTCGGGCGGCTGTCCCTGGACGGGCGGGTCGAGCTTTACCGGCTCGACAGCGCGGACTGCGGGCCTGCGCTGATCACGGCCGGTCCCGATGGCGCGCTGTGGTTCACCCGCAGCCGCGACCATCGGATCGGGCGCGTCACCGTGGACGGGGAGGTGTCCTCGTTCACCGTTCCGGAGGGCGGTCCGTTCGGGATCGCGAGCGGGCCGGACGGCGCGCTGTGGTTCACCCAGATGCACACCGACCGGATCGGGCGCATCACCATCGACGGCCGGGTGACCGAGCACCCGCTGCCGCTCACCGGAGCCTTCCCGTCGATGATCACGAGCGGGCCGGACGGTGCGCTGTGGTTCACCCTCAACCGGGCGAACGCCGTCGGCCGGATCGATCTCGACGGGAACACCGAGATCCATCCGCTCCCCACCGAGGGCGCCGCTCCTGTCGGGATCGCGTGCGGCGGGGACGGCGCGCTGTGGTTCGCCGAGATCGGCGCGGGCGGGATCGGGCGCATCACCGTGGACGGTCGCATCGAGGAGTTCCCGCTTCCCGACCGCGCCTGCCGGCCGCACGCGATCACGGCCGGCGCGGGCGGCTGCTGGTTCACCGAATGGGCGACCGGCCGCATCGGGTCCATCACCCCTGACGGCCGGGTCCGGGAGCACGACCTCCCGTCCCGTTCCTGCGAACCGCACGGCATCACCGCCGGGCCTGACGGGGCCCTCTACGCGGCCCTGGAGATCGGCGAGATCGTCCGCCTGGAGCCCGGTCCCGCCGTCTGAACGCCGGGCGGCCCGGCGCGGGACGTGATGTGCGCTACATGAGACAAGCCTTGCCTCTTGTCTCATGCGGTGTAAGCATGCGCTTATGAACCTGCGCGGTGCGATCGATGACGCCTACTGGGCCATGCTGGCCTCCGCCCATCTGCCGGGGGAGCAGTACACCGAACCTGTGGGCGATCCCGGGTACTTCGGGCCCGACTCGGCCATCTGGTACGTCCACGGCGACGTGTCGGGGGTGCTGGGCGGCGTCTCCGGCCTGCTCCTGGGCACCCTGAACGAGCCGGTCACGCACGGCACCAACCGGCACTCGGACTACCTGCGGGACCCCATCAAGCGGCTCGGCTTCACCGCCAGCTTCGTGCTGGGCGTGACGTACGGCTCCACCCCGGTCGCCGACAAGCTCGTCAACACGGTCCGCACGATGCACAAGCGCGTCCACGGCACCATGCCGGACGGCCGCGCGTACTCCGCCACCAGCTCCGAGGACATCATCTGGACCGGCGTCACCCAGGCGTACTCGGCCCTGCGCGCCCACGTCCGCTACCACCCCAGGCCGCTGCGGGGCCGCGACCTGGACCGGTACCTCGCCGACTACGCCGTCATCTCCGAGCGGCTCGGCGCCACCGACGTCCCCAAGTCCCGTGAGGACGTCAAGGACTACTTCGCGACGATGCGTCCCCGCCTGACCGTCAGCGAGGAGACCCTGCAGGCGGTCCGCTTCCTGCGCGGCGCCTACGGCGACGACCGGGCCACCCGGATCGGCAGCCAGATCGTCAGCCGCGTCGCCACCGACCTCCTCCCCGACTGGGCCAAGCGGCTGCTGGGCCTCCACCCCCGCACCCCCCTCACCCCCGCCCTGGCCCGCGCCGCCGGCATCGCCATCACCCGCACCCTCCGCTACGGCGTCCGCCACCGCAGCATCGAAGAGGCCCACGCCCGCGTAGGCGCCCCCTACACCCCGCCCTCCGCCCTCTGATCACAGCTCCACCGGCGGCGCCACGCACCGTACCGGCCTGCGGACGGCCCGCCCCTCCTCGATCCCCCGTGGGGCTGCCGTCCGGCGGGGCTTCCGCGCTTCTCGACGATCTGGGCGTTCGTAACCTAAGGACCGGATTCGACTTCGTTCCGTAGTATTCTCCACACGCCGATCATGGCGGCCGCCCCCAGCCGACGGAGAGACAGCGTGGGAAGTCCCGAGATCGAGTTCCGCGACAAGCAGATCGACAAGCTCTCGAGCGCACTGAAGAACGACGTCGCTCCCAAGTTCGACAACGCGCTGAAGGGCATCGACGGCGACGGCACCATCGAGGGCGGCGACTTCAGCATCGTCGGCACCGTCGCGGCGATGTCCTATCCCATCGGCCTGCAGTACGCCTTCCAGGATCTGGCGACCCACAAGAGGCAGCTGGAGAAGTACGCGGACGACGTCGCCACGACCGCCAAGCAGTTCCGGGACTCCGACCGCCACAGCACCGTCAAGCCCGGCCCGAAGTGACCTCGTCGCCCGAACGACTGGGAGGGACCCCCGCATGAGCCTCTACGGCAACGACAAGATGCTGATGGGCCTCGCGAAGACGACGGTCACCGGGGCGATGGTGGTCCTCCCGCCCGCCTGGATCGTCAACTTCCTGTTCAAGCTGTCGGAGGGCGACGCCGCCAAGCTGGAGAAGGCCGCCAAGGCCTGGGAGAAGACGGCCAAGGAGATCGACGGCATCATCGCCTCCATCCGCGACACCGGCAGGAAGCTGGCCCAGCAGGACTGGAACGCCGAATCCCGGCGGATGTTCGAGCAGAAGGTGGACGCCATGTGCGCCCAGCTCGAACAGTCCCGGGCGTTCTGCGAGGTGGTCAAGAACGCGCTGCTGGTGTGCGCCGCAGCCCTGCTGGCCTATGCCGTCTTCGCGGTGGCCATGGCCTTCTACCTGGCGGCGCAGGCGGCGATCTTCGTCGCGGCGGTGGCCGGGGTGGTCACCGCCCCCGCGGCCGGCGCGGCCATCACGGCGTCCAGCGTCTGCATGAAGATCACCTATGCGGCGACCGCCGCGCTCGGCGCCACTCTGAGCATCGCCGGATCGATCTTCGCCATCCACGCGAACGTCACCGCCAACCGCCAGGCCGAACGCGGGAACACCGAGGCCCGCGCCGACTTCAAGCAGGCCATGGTCAACGGCAGCGCCACCGCGCTCACCAACCTCGCCCAGAACGCCGCCAACACCGGCCTGGCCTTCGTCAACCGGATGGCCAACGAGAAGAACCCGGGGATCATCCCGGTGCAGAAGATCGACCTGGATGCCGACCGGAACAAGGACGGCATGTGGACGGTCGGCAACGGCGCGACCATCGGCTGGCCCAACGGAGTCCACTCCGTGGAGGTCGGCGCGAACGTCAAGTTCAGCCGGAACGACGGCGACTTCCAGTTCAACGGGTTCGGTGCCGAGGGCAAGTACACGAACTCGCCCGCGGGTGCCGCTCCCGCACTGGGGACCGGAGCTTGGAGCGGCGGTGGCAAGTTCGACTACACCGACGAGGACGGCATGTTCGAGGGACCCAAGAGCGGCGAGCTCGGCGTCGGTGTGAACGGCGGTTGGGAGCACAGCAGCACGGCGGGAGGAAAGGTCGAACTCGAAGGGAAGAAGAACTTCGAGGACGGCTCCTGGAAGGCATCCGGAAGCGCGGGCGGCACCTACCAAGGCGGTGACGTCGCCGGCTACAAAGGCGAGTACGAGAACAACGGCAAGGGCCAGGACCAGTACAAGGGCACCTTCAACAACCCGATTTACGACCTCCTCCACGGTGGCGAGGGGCAGCAGCAGTGAACGCCGTCTTCACCCTGTCCGAGCTGCACATCGAACAGGTGTCCCGGCATCTGGGGTACCGGATCTCCGACGGGCGTGAGAACGTCGTGGCCCAGGTGGAGCAGACCGAGGGGGATCGACCTGGCTGGTGGGCCAGGAACTTCCGTAACACCACCAACAACTTCTCCCGTGATCCGTCCTACGGGGCGTGCACTTCCGCGGTGACGGTGCAGGCCAGTGGGACTGACGGCACGCCGCTCTTCGCCGTCCGCAGAGGGGAGGTCGTACCCGGGCGACCAGAGCCGGTTCGGCAACCGCCCAGCCAGCCGCCGACCCGGGAGCAACTCGCGGACGGCATCTGGTGGGGCCAGGAGATCCCTTCCGGATGCCAGGTCCTCGATGCCGGTGGGACGTTGCTGGGCCACGTGGTGCGTCAGGTGAACAGGGTGATGCCGATGTCCCCCGACGAGTTCCGGATCGGCAGGACGCTGCTCGGGGGCCTGATGTACCGGGCGGTGAAGACCTACCGCCTGCACGACGGCTCGGGTCAGGTGGTCGGCGAGGCGGTCTCGCCGGAGCTCGAGACCCAGAACACTCAGGGACCGGGCATGCTCCACCTCACGGGGAAGGGGCCGTACACGATCAGTGATGCGGGCGGGCGGCAGGTCGCGCGGTTGGACGGGACCGAGGGCGGCTGTGTGGGCGAGCGCGCGGTTCTGGAGTTCGCCGGGCGGCTGCCCGACCCGCTCCGCACCCTCGTGCTGGCGTTGCCGTTCGCGATGAAGCTGGTCTGACGAGGACGGCTTCCTCCGGATCCGAGAAGTGGAGTTCGGACCCGGGTTGAACGACGGAACTGGAGCAAGGAAGTGAGCGCCGTCTTCGCTCTGCCCGTGCTGCACATCGAGCGGATCTCCCCGCATCTGGACTTCCAGATCACCGATGAGGGCGGAAACGTGGTCGCCCGGGTGGACCAGACCTCCGGTCCCCGCCCTGGTTGGTGGAAGCGCAACGTCTTCGGCATGGTGGACAACTCCCCGGCCGTGACGCTCGGCGCGAGTTCGGTCGACGGCACCTCGCTTTTCAGCCTGCACCGCGACGCCTCGGAGGGCAGGGGCGAGGGGCAGACCACCTGCCGGCTGCTGGGAGCGTCAGGAGACCCGCTGGGACACCTGGAGCGGCAGAAGGACGAGTACGTCGGAGCTTCGGCCACCCTGCCGAGCGCTCCCAGGCAGACCGTCGTCAGGAGGTACCGGCTGTACGGAAGCGATGGCCGCGTCGTTGGGGAAGCGGTTTCCGCGCCCATCGAGATGGTGTACAGGGAGGGCGGGGAGTCCATCTCCACGACGGGCGACTTCTACACGATCAACGACGCTTCCGGACAGGAGGTGGCGCGGCTGGAGGGCACCCGGCTGGGAGAGCCGAACAAGCGCTTCACCCTCAGGATCCGGCCGGGCCTGCCCGCCGACCTCCGCCTCTTCGTGCTGGCGGTGCCGTTTGCTATGAAGTTGGTTTAGCGGGGGTCGCGCGGGGGGTTCATGCCGGCGGCGATGTCCTTGGCGCGCTGCTGTTGGGCGTTCAGCTCGCGGACCATGTCCTGGAGTTGGACGGCGAAGTTGTTGCCGAGTTCCTCGACCTTGGACAGGAGGGCGGACGGGTCGGCGAGGATCTTCTCCGGGTCCTCGTCCTTGGTGCCGTAGAGCTCTGCGGCCATGGCGGCGGCCTGGTCCTGGAAGTCCTTGAAGGCGGCGTTGACGGCCTTGCGGATCTCGGCGCTGATGTCCTCCAGCGGCATCCGCAGCACGCGGGGGTCCATGTCCAGGGCGGTCAGGCCGCCCTCGCTGTCGACCTCGGCCACGATCCGGCCGTCGGCGGCCTCGCCTCTGCCGCGTATCTGGGACATGCGCTCCTGGAAGCCGCGCATGCGCTCGGCGTCCTGTTCCATCGCGGCCTGGAACCTGTCGAAGCTCGCACTTCCGAGGGAGTAGTCCATTGCGCCTGAAGACCTCTGCGGACGGGAACCTCGGGAGATCATGCCAGATCGGGCGCATGGCCGCACGATCCGTGACCGATTCGGCACCGGCCCCGCGGCCGGTCCGGAGCGGGCGCCCCGCGTCGTCGGACCGCCGGATCGGGGGAGGGGATCGCTCGCTACGCTCAGCGCGTTGAACGTCGTTCGGTCGAGTCGGGCAAGGAGCCGGTCGTGGACTTCACGCATTCGCCGCGGGCACAGGAGTACATCGAGCGGGTCACCGCCTTCATCGACGCCGAGATCGCGCCGCGGGAGCCGGAGTACTACGCGACGCTGCGCTCCCAGGACGACCGGTGGGCGGTGCCGCCGATGATCGAGGAGCTCAAGGCCAAGGCCCGCGAGCAGGGGCTGTGGAACCTCTTCCTGCCCGACTCCGAGCACGGCGCCGGGCTGAGCGTGGCCGAGTACGCGCCGCTGGCCGAGCTGATGGGGCGGTACCTCTTCGCGCCCGAGGTGTTCAACTGCAACGCCCCCGACAGCGGGAACGCCGAGGTCCTGCTGCACTACGGGAGCCCGGAGCAGCGGGAGCGGTGGCTGAGGCCGCTGCTGGAGGGGCGGATCCGGTCGGCGTTCTGCATGACCGAGCCGGCGGTGGCCTCCTCCGACGCCACCAACATGCGGGCCACGGCGATCCTCGACGGCGACACCGTGGTGCTGAACGGGCGCAAGTGGTGGAGCACCGGCATCGGGCATCCCGACTGCAGGTTCGTGATCTTCATGGGGCTGACCGATCCGGACGCCCACCGGCATCGGCGGCACTCGATGGTGCTCGTCCCGCTCGACGCCCCGGGCGTGAAGATCGAACGGATGCTGCCGGTGATGGGCTACCACGACGAGCCGTACGGGCACGGCGAGGTGTCGTTCACCGACGTGCGGCTCCCGGCGAGCGCGATCATCGGCGGGCCCGGCCGGGGCTTCGAGATCGCCCAGGGCCGGCTGGGGCCGGGCCGGATCCACCACTGCATGCGGCTGATCGGGATGGCCGAACGGGCGCTGGAGCTGGCCTGCCGCCGTGCCACCGAGCGGGTCGCGTTCGGCAAGCCGCTGGCCAACCTGGGCGGCAACCGGGAGCGCATCGCCCGCGCCCGCATCGCGATCAACCAGGCCCGGTTGCAGGTCCTGCACTGCGCCTGGCTGCTGGACACCGCCGGGGCGCTCGGGGCGATCAGCGAGCTCTCCCAGGTCAAGGCGGCCGTTCCCGCCATGGCGCAGGAGGTCGTCGACATGGCCATCCAGCTCCACGGCGGCGCGGGCCTGTCCGACGACGTGCCGCTCGCCGGTTTCCTGACCGCCGCCCGCGCCCTGCGCATGGCCGACGGCCCCGACGAGGTCCACCTGGGCGTGGTCGCCCGCATGGAGCTCGGCCGCTACCGCACCTGAAGGGCGGGGCGGTCAGGGCGTCCAGACCATCGTCTGCTGGTGGACGCGCCTGCCCTGGTAGCGGACGCCGGGGACGAGCGGGGTCGGGCCGTGCCTGACGAAGCCCATGCGTTCGAAGAACCGTACGGCGCGGGTGTTCTCCACCAGGGTCTGCAGGTGGCAGCCGGGGGAGCCGGTCTGCCTGAGCCGGTCCTGCCAGGCGCGCATCAGGCCGTCGGCGGCGCCCTTGCCGCGGGCCTCGGGCGCCACGTTGATGTGCAGGTGCGCGGGCCAGCGTTCGTCCTCGAAACCCGACGCGGTCGGCCGGCGGCGGACCGCCGCCCAGGCCGCGTCGACCATGCTGCGGGCGAAGAAGGCCATGGGCCTGGGGCGCAGCAGCAGCCGGTGCCTGCGGATCGCCTGCTCCATGAGCTTCGCCTCGTCGGGGAACGACGAGCTGTCCAGGCATCCGGTCAGGTAACCGACCATCGCCCCGCCGTCCACGGCGATGAGCAGCGAGTCCGGTTCGAACTCCATGTAGGGGTACAGGTAGACCGCCGCCTCCGACTCCATGTGCCCCCACAGCGAGGCGCTCGGAGAGCCCTCCCCGGCCCGTTCGAACAGCGCCCGCAGTTCATCCCGGTCGGCTTCCGTGAACGTCCGGATCTCCATCACGTCTCCCTCGCCGGAACGGTGTGCGCGCCGAACGGCCGCCGAGCCCCGGAGCCGTTCGGTCGGGGTGAGGGCGGTCGCCCTCCCAGGGTGCACCCGGACGGCGGCGAACGCATTCGCCGCGCGAGGCGGCGGGGACGGCCTGTTCCCGGGTGGGTGAAATGCGGTGTTGTGAGGGTGTCTAACCTCATGGGGGTGATGGAGGGGCTGATCATCGGCGCCCGGTTCAACGGGCCGCCGGACTCGGGAAACGGCGGATACGTGGCCGGGACGCTGGCCGCGCGGCTCGGGGACCTCGGGGATGCGGCGGACGGCGTGACCGTCGTGCTGCGCAACCCGCCGCCGCTGGAGGTGCCGTTGCGGGTGGACGCCGGGGACGGCGGCCGGCTGCGGCTGTACGACGGGGAACGCCTGCTGGCCGAGGCGATGCCGGGCAAGGTCGAGGCGTCGCCGATTCCGGCCGTTGCCTACGAGACGGCGGTCACGGCGGCGGCCGGGTACCCCGGCAAGGGCGGGGACACCCCGTTCGCGCGGTGCTTCGTGTGCGGGCCCGCGCGCGAGGACGGGCTGGGGCTGACGCCGGGGCCGGTGGACGCCGGCACGATGGCGACGCCGTGGACGCCGGACGCGTCGCTGGAGATGGGACCCGAGATCGTCTGGGCGGCGCTGGACTGCCCGGGCGGCTGGGCCACCGACCTGCTGGCCCGCCCCGCCCTGCTGGGCACGATGACCGCCCGGGTGACCGCCCTGCCGGAGGCCGGGGAACGCTGTGTCGTCCTGGGCCGGCTGCTCAGGCGGGACGGGCGCAAGGCGTTCGCCGCCAGCACCGCCTACGGCGAGGACGGCCGGCTGCTGGGCCACGCCGACCAGGTCTGGATCGAGTTCACCCCCCGGTAGCCGGGCACGCCGGGTCCTGCCAGGCCACCCACGGGGTCGTCCAGGCGTGTCCCACGTACGGGCGCCAGCCGGGCGGCCTGCCGGGCCAGGAGTCCTGGACGGAGGTGCCCGCGGGCAGGGGTACGACGACCGTGCACACGCCCGGGGCCGGTCGTTCGGTGCGGGTGGAGATCCAGGTCATACGGGTCCACCACACCGCGTACGTCAGCCGCACCGGCACCACCCAGAACAACGAACGGTCCAGTGCCACACCGCCTGCGGCGGGGCCGGGCAGTACGGGTGCGGGCCGGGCACGGCGCTGGTCGAGACCCACGATGAACGTCATCGCCGCCAGGTTCACCGCGACCAGCCCGGCCGCCACCGCCAGTGCCCCGAGCCGTCGCAGCACCAGGAACCCGGCGAGCAGTCCCAACGCCACCAGCGACGCGCGCCCCAGATGGAACGCGGTCCGATCAGCCGCCAGGAACGAGGTCTCCGGAAAGTCGAACCCGATGTAGAGATGGGTCCGCAACCGTTCCCCCGCATAACCGCGGACCCACGCTCCCGTGGTGACGACCGTCCCGGCCGCTCCGGCCCCCAGCCAGACGGTGCCCCTTCGTGCGAGAGCGGCCAGGCCCGCCAACGTGTAGGCCAGCGCCACGCACGACAGGTAACGCCCGTAGGCGAAGTTGCCCACCCGGTGCTCGTCCGGCAGCGCGGCCGATGCGGCATAGGCGATCCCGCAGGTCGTCACCAGTAGCACCAGTGCCATGAGGCGGGTCTCCGGCTCGACACGGCGCCGCACCACCACGGCGACCGTGGCGGCCAGACCGATCCCCGCCAGCCCCCATGTCCCGACGACCAGGTACCAGATCTGCCCGGCCGTCCCCGACAACGCCCACGCCTGCCCCTCGAGCGTCGTCACCCGTTCGACGATGTTGGCCGTCAGGTCCCGCGTCCCCCGCGGATACAGAGCCGAGCGCACCCGCGCGTTCAACATCGCCCCCGCGGCACATCCCGCCCCGGTGACCAGCACCCCCGCCAGGACGGGACCCACACCGGCACGCCACCGTGGCAGGAGGCCCGAACGCTCTCGCGCGTCCGGACGTGTCCCGGCGATCCGGTCGGGGGCGGCGCGCCGTGACACCTGCCACGGCATGAGGCGACGCCACAGCAGGAACGCCAGCGTGAGGAGGTGCACCGCCAGGAGCACGGTGCCTCTGGAGTGCATCGTGTGCGCGTACGCGGCCGACAACGAGGCGAGGACCGGCGCTCCCGGTCGTTCGTCCCGCGTGCAGCGGTCCAGGGCCAGCAGCCAGGCCAGCACCAGGACCGGGAGGACCGCGTCGGTCAGGGCGTACGAGCCGAAGAACGTGGCCGCCGGCAGCAGGGCCGCCGCCCAGGCCGCCGGGAGCGCCGGCCGGCGGCGCATTCCCAGGCGTCGCAGTGCCAGGTAGCCGAGCGGGAAGGCCGCCGCGCCGATCACCGCGTTGATCGCGATGGCCAGCGTGTAGACGTTCACCGGATCGTCCGTCAGCCAGTACGCCGGCACCAGCAGCAGCGAGTATCCGCCCTGGTAGAAGGTGTTGCCCGACATGTCGGCGGCCGGGCCTCCGGCCAGCCACCGCGCGGCGACCAGGTAACCGGTCTCGTCCGGTTCGGCGGCCGGCCACACCCGCGCGCGGGCGAGCCACAGCCGGACGGCCACCTGGGCGGCGTAGCCCGCCACCAGCAGCCAGGGCAGGACGTTGCGGCGCCGGGACGAGACGGGAGGGGCGGAGGCGGGGGCCGGGACGGTGGACATGCGCCCCAACGTCCCGGCCGTCCGTCATCACGATGTCCGGGAAATGTCCGGATCTCGTGACATGCCGGAGGCGGGGAGGTGGACTGCCCGATACTGACCCGGTGGCGAACATCATCCTCGTCGAGGACGACCCCTCCGCCCGCACCGCGCTGGAACTGGCGCTCAGCCGCCAGGGGCACAGCGTGACCTCGCGGGCCACCGGGGAGGAGGGGCTGGAGACGATGCGGGCGCGGCGGCCCGAGATCGCCGTGCTCGACGTGATGCTGCCGGGCATCGACGGCATCGAGGTCTGCCGGCGGGTCCGGCGGACCGACACGCTGCCGGTCATCCTGCTCACCGCGCGCGGCGACGACCTGGACGTGGTGCTGGGCCTGGAGGCGGGCGCCGACGACTACGTGGTCAAGCCGGTCGAGCCGCGGGTGCTGGACGCCCGGATCCGCGCCGTGCTGCGCCGCGCCGACCGGACGCCGTCGGACCGTTCGGTGTACGGGGACCTGGTGATCGACCGTACGTCGCTCAAGGCGACCAGGAAGGGCGCCGACGTCCGGCTCACCCCGACCGAGCTGCGGCTGCTGCTGGAGCTGTCGCGGCGGCCGGGTCAGGCGATGACCCGGCAGCAACTCCTGGCCGCGGTCTGGGAGCACACCTATCCGGGTGACTCGCGGCTGGTGGACGCGTGCGTGCAGCGGGTCCGCGCCAAGATCGAGGACGAGCCGGCGAGCCCGCGCCTCATCGAGACCGTGCGCGGTTTCGGGTACCGGTTCGTGGCCCCGTGAGGTGGCCGCGCCGCTGGTACGCCGGGCTGCGGGTGCGGATGGTCGCGGCGTTCACCGCGGTCGCGCTGGTCGCCTCGGTGCTGGCGTCCGGCATCGCGTACGTCCTGGTGCGGCGGGCGATGCTGGAGCGCACCCAGGAGGCGGTCCTGAGCGACGTGCGCCAGGCACTCGAACGGCTGGTGCCGACCGAACTGCCGCCGGACGCGGGCCACATCGTCGCCCGAGACCTGGAGAACGCCCTGCGCACCGCGGACGGGCGGGTCAAGGCGTACGCGGTGCCACCGTCGCCCGACGGGAACATCCCCCTGCCGGAGCAGGGGCGGCTGCATGTCGTGCCCGGCCGGGAGTTCGCCCGGGCCGTCTCCCGGGGGCTGGTCTACCAGCGGGTCGTCCGGGCCGGTGAGCCGTACCTCCTGGTGGGCGCGCACCCCGCCGGATACCGGACGACGGCGGGCGAGCCGCAGCGGACCACCCCTCCGGTGCTGCTGGTGTCGGTCAGCCTGGCGCGCGAGGACGCCGACCTGCGCGCGTTCACCCGGGCGATGGTGATCGCCGACGCCGCCGCCCTGGTCCTGGCGCTGGGGCTGGCGCTGTTGGCCACCCGGGCGCTGCTGCACCCGGTCCGCGCGCTGCGGGACGCCGCCCGCTCCCTGGGGGCCGGACGGCTGGAGGCCAGGGTCCCGGTCCGCGGCCACGACGAGCTGGCCGACCTCGCCCGCACGTTCAACCGGACCGCCGAGGCGCTGGAACGCACCGTCACCGAACTGCGCGCCAAGGACGCCGCCTCCCGCCGTTTCGTCGCCGACGTCTCCCACGAACTCCGCACCCCGCTGACCTCGATGATCGCCGCCGGGGAGGTTCTGGACGACCGGGACGACACCGCGACGCGCCTGGTGGTCGGCGAGACCCGCCGGCTGGCCGCACTGGTCGAGCACCTCATCGAGATCAGCCGCTTCGACGCCGGCGCGGCGGCGCTGGTGCCCGACGACGTCCTGGTCGCGGAGGCCGTGGCGGCGACCCTGGACGTCCGCGGCTGGACCGACCGGGTGACGGTGGACGGCCCCGCCGGCCTGGTGGCCCGCGTCGATCCCCGGCGCCTGGACGTCATCGTGGCCAACCTGGTGGGGAACGCCCTCGGGCACGGCCGTCCCCCGGTGCGGCTGTCCTTCGCCCCCGACGTCCGCGACGGCCGGCCGGGCTTCGTCCTCACCGTCACCGACCACGGACCGGGCGTCCCGGACGACATGATCGGGTCGATCTTCGACCGCTTCGTCAAGGCCGAGGCCGCCCGGACCCGCAGCGACGGCAGCGGCCTGGGCCTGTCGATCGCCCGCGAGAACGCCCGCCTGCACGGCGGCACCCTGGAGGCCGCCAACGCGCCCGGGGCGGGGGCGGTCTTCACTTTGTGGCTCCCCGCGCGACCCGAGCACACGTCATGAGAGGCGGACCGTCGTGAGACGACCCCGCGGCATTGCGCCGATCATGGTGGCCGCCCTGCTGGCGGCCGGCTGCGGCATCCGGCCCACCGGCGTGGTCGGGGCGGGCGACAGGCCGACCGTGGGCGCCCGCACCGGCCCGATCACCGTGTACCTGGTGCAGGGCGACCTGCTGGTCCAGTCGGTGCGTCCCGGCCTGCCCGGGCATCCGTACCACGCCCTCACGCAGCTGGGCATGCCGCCCACCGCGCACGAACGCGCCCGGGGCCTGCACAGCGAGATCCCCGTCAGGTCGATCGTCGCCAGGGCCGACCGCCACCGGCCGGACGAGGTGTCCTTCGAGGTCGAAGGCGACATGATCACCCTGAGGGGGCTGCGGCGCAGGGGCTGGACCCGGCTCGCCCAGGGGCAGGTCGTGTGCACCGCCGCGGCGATCCCGGGCATCGCCCAGGTCACCCTGCTCTTCGACGACGGCAGCGGCGCCTTCCTCGTCTGCGACAACTTCTCCGACCTGCTGTCCGGACCCGCGTAGCCGGCCGCCGGTTCCGTGGGATCCGTGCGGACCGGAGGAGCGTGGTCAGGGAGCCGTGGGGCCGGTGAGGGAACGGCGGCGGCGCGACAGGTGGGCGCGTTCGGTCTCGTTCCGGGTGAGGGCGATCGCCCGTTCGTAGGCGTCGGCGGCCTCGGCGGTGCGGCCCAGGCGGGCCAGCAGGTCGGCGCGGATGGCGTGGAACAGGTGGTAGCGGTCCAGGGGAAGGTCGTCCAGCAGGGCCAGGGCGGCTTGCGGACCCTCGACCTCGGCGACCGCCACCGCGCGGTTGAGGGCGACGACCGGGGTCGGGGTCATCGACAGCAGCAGGTCGTAGAGCTGGAGAATCTGCCGCCAGTCGGTGGCCTCCGGGGTGGGGGCGTCGCTGTGCACGGCGTTGATGGCGGCCTGGATCTGGTACGGACCGGGGCGGTCGCGGCGCAGGCACCGGCGGACCAGGGCCTGGCCTTCGGCGATGAGGTCCCGGTCCCACAGGGAGCGGTCCTGCTCGGGCAGGGGGACGAGGCGGCCGTCCGGGGCGGTGCGCGCCCGGTGGCGGGACTGGAGCAGGAGCAGCAGCGCCAGCAGGCCGATGACCTCGGGTTCGTCGGGCATCAGCTCGGCGAGCAGCCGGGCCAGCCGGATCGCCTCCCGGCACAGGTCCTCGCGGGTGAGGTGGTCGCCCGCGGTGGCGGTGTGGCCCTCGTTGTAGATCAGGTAGACGACGGCCAGCACCCCCTGCAGCCGATCGGGCAGGTCGGCGTCGCGGGGGATCCGGTACGGGATGCGGGCGTCGCGGATCTTGGCCTTGGCGCGGACCAGCCGCTGCGCCATGGTGGACTCGGGCACCAGGAACGCGCGGGCGATCTCGGCGGTGGACAGCCCGCCCAGCAGCCGCAGGGTCAGCGCGACCCGGGCGGCCGGGGCCAGGGCCGGGTGGCAGCAGGTGAAGATCAGCCGGAGCCGGTCGTCGTGCACGGGTCCCTCCTGCGGGGCCGGTTCGCCGGCGACCGCGAGCAGTCGCGCCGCCTCGGCGTGCTTGGCCGGGCGGTGGGCCTCCCGGCGCAGCCGGTCGACCGCCCGGTTGCGGGCGGTGGTGATGATCCATCCGGCCGGGCCGGGCGGCGGCCCGGAGGCGGGCCAGCGGCGCACCGCCTCGGCGAACGCGTCCTGGACCGCCTCCTCGGCGAGGTCGATGTCGCCGAACGCCCCGACCAGCACCGACACCGCCCGGCCGTACTCCCGCCGGAAGATCCGCTCGATCTCCTCCCGGGCCACCATGGCTCAGAACGCGGCCACGACCGGCCGCACCTCGATCGGCAGGCCGAGCACCCCGGCGAGCCTGCGGCCCCACTCCAGCGCGGCGTCCAGGTCCTCGGCCCGGATGACGGTGAACCCGCCGACGTGCTCCTTGCCCTCCACGTACGGGCCGTCGGTCACCAGCACGTCGTCGCCCTGCGGCCGCAGCACGGTCGCGTGTCCCAGCGGGTGCAGCGCCGCCGCGAACACCCACGCGCCCGCCGCCTTCATCTCCTCGTTGAGGGCGTTCAGCTCCTTCATGATCGGGTCCAGCACCTCCGGCGGCGGAGGGTCCCCCACGGGCTGCTGGATGCTGAGGATGTACTGCTGCATCGCTTGCTCCTTCCCGTTCTCACCTCCTATACGAACGGGTCTCCTCCAGAACGACACCTCCGGCCGGACTTTCCGCGCATCCACCGATTGATGGACGAACCTCCAAGAGGGGGTTGGAACCCTGGAGGAAGATCCATCGCCTGAACGCCTCCGGGGATGTTGTGCTGGATCCGTGAAGACGATGACGGGGCGAACGGTGGTCCCCGCCCGGGAGGGACGCGCCGTGCAGGTGGCGGCCGGGCGGCGGGTGCGGGTGGTCGATCTGGAGGGCGGGCAGGTCGGCGACCTGTTCGCGTTCGCCGCCGGGGACGTGACCGAGCAGTTGTCGGCGGCGCACACGCGGGCGGTGACGAGCCGTCTCTTCCCGCGGGTCGGGGAGGCGTTCGTGACGAACCGGCGGCGGCCGATCCTGACCCTGGCCGACGACTCCTCGCCGGGCGAGCACGACATGCTGATCGCCGCCTGCGACCCCGCCCGGTACGCGGCGCTCGGGGCGGCCCCCGGTCACGCCTCCTGCGCCGAGAACCTCGACCGGGCGCTGGCCGGGCTGGGGCTGGCCGTCGAGGTGACGCCCCAGCCGGTGAACGTGTTCATGCGGATCCCGGTGACGGGGTCGGGGCGGCTGGAGTGGCTGCCCGCCGCGAGCCGCCCAGGGGACTCGATCACCTTCGAGGCCGCCATGGACTGCGTCGTCGTGGTCTCGGCCTGCCCGCAGGACCTGGTCGGCATCAACGACGGCGGCCCCACGCCGCTGGCGATCGACGTACTGGACTGAGGAAGGGAACGACGCGAGATGACCGCAGCGCTGGAGCCGGGACGGATCGGCGGACTGGACCTGCCCAACCGGCTGGTGGTCGCGCCGATGACGCGGGTGTCGGCGATGCCCGACGGCACGCCGACCGCGGAGATGGCCGACTACTACGCCGAGTACGCCGAGGGCGGGTTCGGGCTCGTCATCACCGAGGGCACGTACACCGACACCGCCTACAGCCAGGGCTACCTCAACCAGCCCGGCATCGTGAACGAGCGGCACGTCGAGGGCTGGCGGGAGGTCACCCGCCGGGTCCACGAGGCCGGCGGGCGGATCGTCCTGCAGCTCATGCACGCGGGCGCGCTGTCGCAGGGCAACCGCCACACGCGCGAGACCGCCGGGCCGTCGGCGGTGCGGCCGCGCGGGGAGATGATGCCCGCCTACGGCGGCCACGGGCCGTGGCCCGTCCCGCGCGAGATGAGCACCGTGGACATCAAGGAGGCCGTCACCGGTTTCGTCACGGCGGCGGCGAACGCGCGCCAGGCCGGGTTCGACGGCGTGGAGGTGCACGGCGCCAACGGCTACCTGCTGGACCAGTTCCTCACCGACTACACCAACCGGCGCGAGGACTCCTACGGCGGGCCCGTCGCCAACCGGATCAGGCTGACCGCCGAGGTGGTGGCGGCGATCCGGGCCGAGGTGGGCGCGGACTGGACGGTGGGGGTGCGGCTGTCGCAGACCAAGGTGAACGACTTCGAGTACCGCTGGCCGGGCCGCAACCACGACGCCGAGATCATCTTCGCCGCGCTGGCCGACGCGGGCGCCTCCTACCTGCACATCGCCAGCGAGGGCCGCGACTGGCTGGAGACGGCGCGGCTGGACGGCGGCGTCACCGTCACCGGGCTGGCCCGGCGGGTCGGCGGCGTCCCGGTGATCGCCAACGGCGGGATGCACGACCCGGACCGCGCCGCGCAGGTCCTCGGCGACGGGCACGCCGACTTCCTGTCCCTCGGCCACGGCGCCCTGGCCAACCCCGACCTGCCGCGCCGGCTGGCGGCCGGGGAGCCCCTGGTCACGTTCGACCGCGAGATGCTGGAGCCGTTCGTCACCATCGACAACGCCCGCCGCTGGCGGCTCATGGCACGGGACCGGTAAATGAACGACACCTGGCACGGCGGTGCGGCGGCCGTGGTCGCGCTGACCTTCGACGTGGACGCCGAGACGCCGATCCTCGCCCAGGGCGGCCGGTACGCCCGGCACGCGAGCACGATGTCGCACCAGTCCTACGGCCCGGACGTGGGGCTGCCCCGCATCCTGGACCTGCTGGACGAGATGCGGGTGCCGGCGACGTTCTTCGTGCCGGGCTGGGTGGCCGAGCGCCGTCCCGGCCTGGCCGCCTCGATCGCCGAGCGCGGCCACGAGGTGGCGCACCACTCCTACGCCCACCGCCCGCCCACGTCGATGACCCCACAGGAGGAACGCGCCGACTTCGAACGCGCCCTGGAGGTCTTCCAGGCCCAGGGCGTCGAGATCACCGGGCACCGGGCGGCGCTGTGGGAGGCCACCTGGCTGACCACGGAACTGGTCGCCGAGTACGGCCTGCGCTACGACTCGTCCCTGATGGGCGACGACCGGCCCTACCGCGTGCCCGCCGCCGGTGGTGAGATCGTCGAACTGCCGGTGCACTGGTCGCTGGACGACTGGGAGCAGTACGCCTACCTCCCCGAGCCGCACGTCGGCTCGGTCATCGAGTCCCCGGCCAAGGTCCTGGACCTGTGGCGGGCCGAGCTGGACGGCATGCGCCACTACCGCTGCCTGTTCAACCTGTGCGTGCATCCGTTCCTGTCCGGCCGTCCGGGTCGCGCCCGGGCCCTGCGGGCCTTCATCGAGTACGCCCAGGAGTGCGGCGACGTCTCCTTCGCCCGCTGCCGGGACATCGCCGCGGCCGCCGCGGCGGACCCGTCCGTCCCGGCCCGCCCCCACCGCCCGCCCCAGGTCGATCCCGCCGTTCATCCCGACTGACCCGGCAGGGCCGTCGGGATGCGGGCGGCGGCAGTCCGTTCGTTCCCGCCGACTCGGCCGGCGGGGTGGCCGTACCGAGCCCGGCGTGCCGCCGTCGCTGTCCGGTCCGGCGGGCGGGCGGGCGGGGCGGTCACAGCAGGTCGGCGGCCTCCAGGGCGAGGAACAGGTCGACCCGGTCGGGGGTGCGGTTGACGTCGCGTCCGGTGAGGTCGGCGATCTTGGCCAGGCGGTTGCGCAGCGTGTTGACGTGGACGTGGAGGGCCGTGGCGGTGGCGGCCCAGTGGCCGTCGTGGTCCAGGTAGGCGCGGAGGGTCTTCTCCAGGTCGCCGCCCCGGGCGGCGTCGTGCTCGCGGATGGGGGTCAGGACGGTTTCGGTGAGGACGCGCAGGGTGTCGGCGTTCTGCATGCCCAGCAGCAGGCGGTAGGTGCCCAGGTCGGCGTACGCGCGCACGGCGGGGCCCGGGGCGGTGCGGCGCAGGGTGCGGCAGACCTCGCGGGAGCGCACGAGGGGCTCGCGGAGGGACGCCGAACCCTGCGCGGTGCCGCCGAGGCCGACGACCGGGCGGCGGTCGGCGAACCGGTCGTGCACGGCGGCGACGAGACGTTCGGCCAAGGGGTGTTCGGGGCCGCGCCAGGAGAGCACGGTCACGACGTCCTGGGAGCCGGCGGCCACCACGGCGGGGACGCCCTCGGCGGCGAAGAACTCGCCCACCACCTCGGCCAGTCCCGGCAGGGTCGCCTCCGCACCGGCGAACGCCAGCGCCCACACCGCCAGCGGACCGTCGGGGTCCACGCCGAACGCGCGCAGCCGTCCCGGGACCTCCGCCGCCCGCGCGCCGCCCGACAGCACCATCTCCAGCAGCTCGCTGGCGAACCGCATCTCGATCGCCTGCACCGCCTGCTGCTTGGCGACCTCCAGGCTGAGGAAGCGGGCGGCCTGCTCCAGCGCGTCCTGCTCCAGGCGGGACAGCTCGTGCACCGGACGCAGGCAGACCAGCGCGGCGTCCACGTCCCCGACCGCGCCCACCAGGAACAACGAGGCCCGGCCGGCGGAGCCCAGGTCCAGCTCCAGCGGCGGAGGGCGGTGCGTCAGCCCGGTGGCCACGGCGCGGAGCGCGCCCGCGTCCAGGTCGGCTCCGGCGATGGCCAGCGGCCGGCCCATCCGGTCGACCACCGCCAGCGGAAGCTCGTGCTCGCGCCGCAGCACCTGCAGCACGCCCGACGCGCCCGCGCCCCGCGAGATGGCGGTCGCCAGCGCGTCGCCCCGGCGCACCATGCCGACCAGCGCGGACTGGCGTTCCTCCGTGTAGAGGGCGGCGACCTTCTCCGAGATGGCGGTGAACGGGACGGCGGGGGAGATCTCCAGCAGCGGCACCCGGGCGTCCCGGCACGCCTCCACCAGCTCGGGCGGGGTCACGGGGGTCTCCTGGCGGAGCCCGAAGACGATCCCCGCGGCGTCGGCCCGGCGGACGTTCGCCACGAACTCCGCGGGTGCCACGCGGTCCGCCCACAGCCCGTTCGTCAGCACCAGCTCGCGGTGCCGCACGTACCGCGAGGGGTCGGGCAGCTCGGTGTTGTGGACCCAGGCGACCGGCTCGTCCAGTGCCCCGTCCGGGCCCGGCACCAGCACCCGCAGCTCCAGCGAGGGATCCTCCACCAGCGTCCGCAGCGTGAACACCCTGTGAATCTAACCAACCGAACGCCGTATCGCTAGAGGATCCTCCACTTCATCCTGGTCCGGGCCGCTGCTTTTGTGGTGCGCATCACGGACGGAGGAAGCCATGTCCACAACCGCACGCTTCGACGAGCACGGCATCGAGCCGATCCCGGCGACGTCCCGGGACTCCACGCCCTGGCAGCAGTTCTGGATCTGGTCGGGGGCCAACATCGCCCCGATCAACTGGGTGCTCGGCGCCCTCGGCGTCACGCTGGGGCTGAGCCTGGTGGAGACGCTGATCGTGGTGGCCCTCGGCAACCTGGTCGGCTGCGCGATCTTCGGCCTGTTCAACGTGATGGGCCACCGCACCGGCGTCAACCAGATGGTGCTGGGCCGCGGGCCGTTCGGCCGCCGCGGCGCGCTCGTCCCCGGCGTCGTGCAGGGCCTGCTCACCATGGGCTGGGTCGGGGTCAACACCTGGGTGGTGCTCGACCTGGTGATCGAGATCCTGGCGCAGCTCGGCGTGCACGGCGGTACCGGGCTGAAGTACCTGGTCGCCGCGCTGATCATGGCGGTCCAGCTCGGCCTGGCGCTGTACGGCTTCTACGCGATCCGCACGTTCGAGAAATGGACCGTTCCGGCCACCGTGCTGGTGATGGCGGTGATGACGGTGCTGGCGCTCGGCCGGGCCGAGCCGGACTGGACCGCCGCCACCGCCGAGGGCGCGGCCGACAAGTTCACCGCGGTCACCCAGCTCCTCACCGCGATCGGCATCGGCTGGGGCATCAGCTGGCTGCCGTACTCGGCCGACTACAGCCGCTTCGTGCGCCCCGCCGCGTCGGACCGCGCGGTGTTCTGGTCCACCGCGCTCGGCATGTACGTGCCCACGGTGTGGCTGGCGGCGCTGGGCGCCTGCCTGGCCAGCGCCGGCGCCGGCAGCGACCCCTCCACCCTGGTGACCGACGCGTTCGGGGTGATGGCGCTGCCGGTGCTGCTGCTGATCATGCACGGGCCGGTGGCGACCAACATCCTCAACCTGTACTCGTGCTCGCTGGCCGCCCTGTCGGTGGGCATCCGGATCGCGCGGTGGAGGCTGACCGCGGTCGCCGGGGCGGTGGCGTCGGCGGTGCTGGCGGTGTTCGTGCAGGCCGACAGCTTCGCCCGGGCGTTCGACCACTGGATGGTGTCGATCCTGGTGTGGATCAGCCCGTGGGCGGCGATCGTCCTGGTGGACTTCTTCGTCCTGCACCGCGGCCGGATCGACGTGGCGGCGCTCTACCGGGACGGCGGGGTGCACCGCCCGGCGATGATCAGCCTGGGGCTCGGCCTGGTCGCCGGATGGGCCTGGCAGTACGGCATGGTGCCCGCCCTGCAGGGGCCGATCGCGCGGGCTCTGGGCGACACCGACTTCTCCTGGCTGTCGGGCGGACTGGTCGCGGGCGGGCTGTACTACCTGCTGGCGACCCGTGCGCGGGCGCGGGCGGCGCGCGTGCTGGAGCCGGTGGCGCGATGATCGACGTCATGACCGAGGCACGGGTCAGCGTGCTGACCACCGGAGGGACGATCGCCTCCCGCCCCGATCCCGAGGGCGGGGTGCGGGTGGCCGTGCGCGGCGGCGAACTCGCCGCGTCGGCCGGAGCCACCCGGGTGCGGGAGGTCATGCTGGCCCACAGCTTCAACCTCACCCCGGCCGACGCCCTGCGCATCGTCTCCGCGGTGCTGGCCGAGCTGGCGGACCCCGACGTGGACGGGGTGGTCGTCACGCACGGCACCGACACGATGGAGGAGACCGCCTACCTGGTGGACCTGGTGCTCGATGACGAGCGGCCCGTGGTCTTCACCGGCGCCCAGCGGCACGCGTCCGCTCCCGACGCCGACGGGCCGGGCAACCTCGCCGACGCCGTACGGGTGGCCGCCGCCCCCGAGGCCCGTTCGCTCGGTGCGCTCGTCGTGATGGGCGGGCGGATCCACGCTGCCCGGTACGCGACCAAGGCCCACACGCTCGCCCTGGACGCGTTCGCCTCGCCCGGGCACGGTCCGGTGGGGCGGGTGACCGAAGATCGGGTGGAGGTGACGTCGCGCCCGAGCCGCCCACCGGGCTTCCGCCCGGCCGAGCTGGGCGACCTGGACGCCCGGGTGGACATCATCCCCGCCTACCTGGGCGCCGACGGTGTGCAGATCGCCGCATGCCGTGCCGCAGGGGCCCGGGGCCTGGTCCTGCAGGCGCTCGGCACGGGCAACCCCACTCCCGGCGTCCTCCGCGAGGTCCGCGCCTGCGTGGCGGAACGGATCCCCGTCCTGGTCGCCTCGCGCTGCTTCGACGGCCCGAGCCTGCCGGTGTACGGCGCGGGCGGCGGCGCCGACCTGGCCGAGGCCGGTGCCGTCTTCGCGGGCCCCCTCCAGGCCCCGAAGGCCCGCCTGCTGCTGTCCGCCGCACTGTCCGCGGCTCCGGACCCGGCCGCCGCCATCCGCCGCATCGCCCCCCACCTGCGGTGAACATGGAACGGCCTGGCCGCGGAGGGGGGAGGATCCGCGGCCAGGCCGGGTCATGCGGCCCGCCGTTGGCCGGGCCTCGGGCCCGGGGGCGGTGCCGGTGAACGGACGGGGGTCAGGAGTTGGCGGCGGCGGTGAGGATCGGCAGGTAGCCCTGGGCGTGGCCGGCGGCGTTCGGGTGGACGTTGCCGGGGTCGATCCACTCCTGGGCGGCGCAGATGCTGTGGCCGGCGAAGGCCGGGCGGGCGTCGGCGAACGCGAAGCCGGCGTTGCGGGCCGCGGCGGCGATGACGTTGTTGAGGGTGTCCGCGCCGTCCTTGAGGATCTGGCGCTTGGTGGCGTTCATCTCCGAGCAGTAGCCGCCGGTCTCGTACAGGTAGGGGTAGCCGAGGACGACGACCTTGGCGCGCGGGGCGCGGCTGCGGATCTCGCCGTAGAGCGACGCCAGATCACTGGGGAGCTGTCCCTCGACGTACTCGCGGGCGTCCTCGACCGCCCGCTGGCAGGAGCTGGTGGTCAGGTACTTGCAGCGCAGCATGGTCGAGGCGAAGCCGGAGTCGTTGCCGCCGATGCTGATGCTGACCAGGCCGGTGTTCGCGGTGAGCGCCGAGAGCTGGCTGGAGCGGACGTTGGGGATCTGGGCGCCGCCGCAGGCCACGAACTTGAACGCGCCGGGGCGGTTGGCCGCCGCCCACAGCGCCGGGTAGGCGTTGGCGCTCCTGGTACAGGCCAGGTCGGTGTAGTTCCCGGCGCCGGTGCCGGAGGCGTACGAGTCGCCCATCGCGACGTATTCGGCGACCGCGGCCTGCGAGACACCGCTGGGGAAAACGGTGAGCGCGGCGGTGGCCAGCGCTCCCAGGGCCACGGACACGACACGGGACAAACGCATGGAGTCCTCCACGGGGTGGGATCGCCGCAATTATTACCGCGCGGTAGCGCCCCGGGAAGTCCTGGCCGTTAGGAGCGGATATCGCCTCCGGATGACAAAATCGTGGCCCTGCACAATGCGCAGGGCCACGATGGTCACAATGGTCTTTTCCTGTCTCTGCGGTGAAAGTCCGTGCGGCCGGTATTGTGTCCGCTCACATTCACCGGCCGCCGGTTCCGGGTCCGGCGGCGCCCGGATTCAGGCGGCCGTCGTCGTGGGCTGGTCGAACTGGGTGTCGTGGAGCTGCTTGTAACGGCCGCCGGCGGCCAGCAGGTCGGCGTGGCGACCCCGTTCCACGACCCGGCCGTTCTCGATGACGAGGATCTGGTCGGCGGCGCGGATCGTCGACAGGCGGTGCGCGATGACGATCGCGGTCCGGCCCTCCAGCGCCTCGGTCAGCGCCTCCTGGACGGCGGCCTCCGAGGTGGAGTCCAGATGCGCGGTGGCCTCGTCCAGGATGACCACCCGGGGCCGGGCCAGCAGGATCCGGGCGATGGTGAGGCGCTGCCGCTCACCGCCCGACAGCCGGTAGCCGCGTTCCCCGACCACCGTGTCCAGGCCGTCCGGCAGCGAGGCCACCAGGTCGGCGAGGCGGGCGCGGCGCAGCACCTCCCACAGCTCGTCCTCGGTGGCCTCGGGCCGGGCCAGCAGCAGGTTCTCCCGGATCGAGTCGTGGAAAAGGTGGCCGTCCTGCGTCACCATCCCGACCGTGCCGCGGATCGACTCGAACGTCAGGTCCCGCACGTCCACCCCCGACAGCCGCACCGCCCCGGAGTCCACGTCGTACAGCCGGGGGATGAGCGAGGCGATCGTCGACTTGCCCGCGCCGGAGGAGCCCACCAGCGCCACCATCTGGCCGGGCTCGGCGCGGAACGACACCTCGTGCAGCACCTGCTCGCCGCCCCGGGTGTCGAGCGCGGCGACCTCCTCCAGCGACGCCAGCGAGATCTTGTCGGCCGCCGGGTACGCGAAGCCCACCGCGTCGAACTCCACCGACACCGGCCCGTCCGGCACGGAGCGGGCGTCCGGGCGTTCGGCGATCAGCGGCTCCAGGTCCAGCACCTCGAAGACCCGCTCGAAGCTCACCAGCGCGCTCATCACCTCGACCCGGGCGGTGGCCAGCGCGGTCAGCGGCGCGTACAGGCGGGTCAGCAGCAGCGCCAGCGCCACCACGGCGCCCGCGTCGAGCTGCCCCCGCAGCGAGTAGAAGCCGCCCAGCCCGTACACCACGGCCAGGGCCAGCGCCGACACCAGCGTCAGCGCGGTGATGAAGGTGGTCTGCACCATGGCGGTGCGCACCCCGATGTCGGCGACCCGGCCGGCCCGCGCGGTGAACTCGGCGGACTCGCGCTCGGGCCGGCCGAACAGCTTGATCAGGGTGGCGCCGGGCGCGGAGAACCGTTCGGTCATCCGGTCGCCCATCGCGGCGTTGTGCGCGGCGGCCTCCCGTTCCAGCCGGGCCAGCCGCCGGCCCATCAGCCGGGCGGGCACGATGAACACCGGCAGTATCAGCAGCGCCAGCAACGTGATCTGCCACGACAGCCGGACCATCACCGCCAGCGTGAGGGCCAGCGTCACCAGGTTGCCCGCCACCTGCGACAGCGTGGAGCTGAACGCCCGCTGCGCCCCGATCACGTCGTTGTTGAGCCGGCTGACCAGGGCGCCGGTGCGGGTCCGGGTGAAGAACGCGACCGGCATCCGCTGCACGTGGTCGTACACGGCGGTGCGCAGGTCCAGGATCAGGCCCTCGCCGATCCGCGCCGACAGCCACCGGTTGACCAGGCCCAGCCCGGCCTCCGCGACGGCCAGCACGGCGATCAGCCCCGCCAGCCCGACGACCAGGCCGGTCTCCTCGCCCGCGACGATCGCGTTCACCACCCGCCCGGCCAGCACCGGGGTCGCCACCCCCAGCACCGCGATCACCGTACTGAGCAGCAGGAACGCCACCAGTCTGCGGCGATGTCGGCGGGCGAAGCCCCCGATGCGGCGCAGCGTCCGCCAGGAGAACGGTCCCGTCGCCTTGTTCGCCGTCACCGTGCTGCGCAGCGAATGCCACGCGACCATCTCCATGCTCATGAGCCACCCCGCCGGTTCCGAACGTTCCGTCGAGGCTCAGCATGCGCCCTCAAGCGAGGTTGAGGTCAACCGGTTTACCGCAGCCGCGGCGGGGTCAGGACCGCTTGCGCTTCTTGACCTTGGTCTTGCTCCCGCCGTCGCCGGACTCCCACTCGTACCCGGGGGTGTTCTGCTCGCAGTACCGGTCGGCGACCCTGGTGTCGGTGGCGTCGTGCTCGCACCACCGGTCCTCGGACGAGCACGCGGTCAGCATCCCGCCGGCCACCGCCAGCGTCACCGCCATCGCGGCGAGACGGCCCTTCGACATCTGCTCCCTCTCCTGAACTCCGCGGGCCCCCGGCCTGCGGTACGTCACCGCAGGCAGTGAACCATCCCCGGGCGATCCGGGACACCGTTCCGGGCAATGTTGGGAACGGTCCGGCCGGGTATCGAATGTCACGACCCCCTTGAGACGAGGAGGTCGGACATGTCGTTCCCGCGAACTTCGTCACTGGTGGGGGCCGTAGCGGTCGGGTGCCTGTGCGTCCCGGGGTGCGGCGGCGAGGACGAGAGGTCGCAGGGCGGTCCGGGTGCGCCGATCGAGGTGCCGAGCGTGCGCACCGCGGTTCCCGGGAAGCCGCTGAAAGAGGTGCAGCCCGCGCTGGTCGGGGAGATACGGCGGAGCTGCGGCGGACGGGTGTGCGTCAACATCGTCAACAAGCACGTCGCCCGGGCGGACGCCCCTCCGGAGAGCCCTCCCGGGGATGACGGCGGCGAGGAGAGCACTCATCTGGTACCCACCGTCCATGGCCCGGAGCCTCCGGGGTACTGCGAGTACCGCCGGATGGAGCCGTCTCCCGGGACGCTGATCAAGCCGGGGGACACGATCTACCTCATCGCCGGGACGGAGGATCCGAAGCCCTGCGGGGTCCCGGAGACCGTGACCGCCGAGCCGATCGCCCCCACCGGAGACCGGGCCCCGGGCCGCACCGAGAAGACCCCGACCGTCGAGAAGCCGACCGGTGAGACCCCGACGGATGATGTGACGCCGACGGGCGGGCCCGTGCCGCCCGATCCCACGGTGGACGAGCCTCCGGACCCTGGTCCCGGTCCCGGTGACGGCGGTCCCGATGACGGGGGGCCTCAGCCTGACGAGCCACCGGGCGGCGGTGACGGCCCTGTGCAGCCGCCCGCCTCATGATCCCGCCGGAGCTGGAGAACGCGCCGGCCTACGGCATACGGCGGCTCGGCAAGGTCTTCGGCTCCGTGGTGGCGCCGGCGTCGCTGGTGACCGGGCTGTTGTACTTCTTCGGCTGGTCGCACGCCGCCCACTTCTGCGGGTACTTCGGCCTGGATCCCGCACTCGTGGGGTGGAGCACCGCCGACTACCTGGCGCGCAGTGTGGACGCGCTGTTCGTGCCGGTGACGCTGCTGGGGGTGGCCGTGCTGGCCGGGCTGTGGATACGAGCGCTCGTGCGGTGGAGGCTCGAACGGGAGGCGCACCCGGAGACGACGCGCGTCGTGCTGCTGGCCATGACGGTCATCGGGGTCGTGCTGACCGTGGAGGGCGTCGTCAGCCTGCTCTACCGCCCGTGGCCGTTCCGCCTGCACCAAATGGCGCCGCCGTTGCTGCTGGGGGTCGGCGTGGTGCTCATCGCCTCCGCCAACCGGCTGGCCCGTCCGCGCACCGCCGCCAGGGGCGTCAGCACCACCGCCATAGCGGAGTGGGCCGTCGTCTTCAGCATGATCTCCATGGCCTCGTTCTGGGCGGTGAACGAGTACGCCGCCATCGTGGGGGAGCACCAGGCCCAGCGCTATGTCCGCATGCTGCCGCACTACCCCATGGCCGTCGTCTACAGCAAACGCCGCCTGAGCCTGACCGCCCCCGGCATCAGCGAGACCACCTGCGACGACAGGAGAGCGGCCTACCGCTACCGCTACGTGGGCCTCAAACTGCTGGTCCACGGAGCCGAACAGGACATCCTGGTCCCCGAGACCTGGAACACGTCCCGGGTGACCGTCCTGCTCCCCCAGACCGACAGCATCCGCCTTGAGTTCGTGCATCCCCAGCACCGCTGGCTGGCCCAGACCCCCTCATGCTGAAGCCGCTGAACGCCGCCGCCCCTCCCTGGTTTTCCACAGGTTGTGGATATCGATCGGCGGGGGCTCGATGACCGAGGGTGATGGGGCTCACGGGGATGCGCGGAGCGTATCGGGGATCGCGGACGCGGTCACCGGCTGTGGATAACCTGCGGGCCGATCTGCACGGTTGTCCACATGTGGCGCGGGAGGGCCGGACGGTCCCGGGGGTCCGCGATACTGGCCCCATGGTGGACGACGAACGCTGGAAGGCGCGCTTCCGCGCGGCCCGGGTGACGCTGCCCGGTTGGGCCTTTGACGCACCGCACCGTTCGGTGTACCGGTCCAACGCGACCGGGACCTGGGAGATCTACGCCTGGGACCGGACGACGGGGGAGCGCCGGCAGGTGACCGACCGGCCGAACGGCACCTGGATGGGCGGTGTCGACCCCACCGGGGAGTGGATCTGGTGGTTCGCCGACACGGACGGTGACGAGTTCGGCGTCTGGATGCGGCAGCCGTTCGGCGGCGGTCCCGACGAGCCCGCGGTCCCCGGGCTGGAGCCGGCGTACCCGTCCGGGCTGGCGCGCGGATCCAGCGGCCTGGCGGTGGTGGGCCGCAGCACCGACGACGGCCACACCGTCCACCTGTGCCGCCCCGGCGCCGAGCCCGAGGTGCTCTACCACCATGTCGAGGACGCCCACGTCGGGGGCATGAGCCGGGACGAGACCCTGATCGCCATCGGGCACAGCGAGCACGGCGACAGCCGCCACATGGCGCTGCGCGTCGTCCGCCCGGACGGCTCCACCGTCGCCGACCTGTGGGACGGGGAGGGCAAGGGCGTGTACTCCGCCGGGTTCGCCCCGGTCGCCGGCGACTCCCGGCTGCTGGTCAACCACGAGCGGCGGGGCCGTCCCGAGCTGCTGATCTGGGACCCGGTCACCGGCACCGAGACCGAGCTGGAGTTCGACCTGCCCGGCGAGATCGACGCCGACTGGTTCCCCGACGCGTCCGCCCTGCTGGTCTCGCACTCCCACCACGCCCGCGACGAGCTGTACCGGTACGACCTGTCCGACGGCACCCTGCACCGCATCGACACCCCGCGCGGCGTCATCGGCGGGGCCACCGCCCGGCCGGACGGCACCGTCGAGTACGCCTGGACCAGCGCCGCCGAGCCCCCGGTCATCCGCTCCACCGCGGGCACCGTCGTGCTCACCGCCGAGGGCGACCCCGCCCCGCCCTCCGTCCCCGTCGAGGACGCCTGGGTGGACGGCCCCGGTGGCCGGATCCACGCCCTGATCAGCAGGCCGGAGACGGGCTCCGCCCCCTACCCGACGATCTTCGACATACACGGCGGCCCCACCGCCCAGGACGACGACTCCTTCTCCCCCGTCGCCGCCGCCTGGGTCGACCACGGTTTCGCCGTCGTCCGCGTCAACTACCGCGGCTCCACCGGCTACGGCTCCGCCTGGCGCGACGCCATCGAGCACCGCGTCGGCCTCACCGAGCTGGAGGACATCAAGGCCGTCCGCGACTGGGCCGTGGAAACCGGCCTGGCCGACCCCGCCCGCATGGTCCTGGCCGGCGGTTCCTGGGGCGGCTTCCTCACCCTCCTGGGCCTGGGCACCCAGCCCGACGACTGGACCGTGGGCCTGGCCGCCGTTCCCGTCGCCGACTACGAGGCCGCCTACGAGGACGAGATGGAGGGCCTCAAGGCCTTCGACCGGTCCCTCTTCGGCGGCTCCCCCGACGAGGTCCCCGACCGCTACCGCCGGTCCTCGCCCATCACCTACGTCGACCGGGTCAAGGCCCCCGTCCTGATCCTCGCCGGAGAGAACGACCCCCGCTGCCCCATCCGCCAGATCGACAACTACGTCGCCCGCCTCGCCGCCCTCGGCAAACCCCACGAGGTCTACCGCTATGACGCCGGCCACGGCTCCCTCGTCGTCGAGGAACGCATCCGCCAGATGGAGGCCGAACTAACCTTCGCCCGCAAACACCTCGGCCTGCTGTAGCTCAGAGCCCCTGCTCCGCCCGACCCTTTTCGGGCGGCAGGGCGAACCCGGCCCGGGAGCCGAGTTCGTTGATGGCGTAGTGGGTCACGGTCCCGGCCAGAGGTCCGTCGAGATGGACCGCCGTACAGGTCTCGATCCTGGGTGAGCGAACTACCCGGTCGAGCTCATAACGGGCGGCGAGCTCCTCCTCCCAGCCCCACGAGTCGGTGATGAACCGATGCCGCCAGATCAACAGGACGCGCTGCCGGTCGTCCACCACGACGGCCCCGGCCCCGGCGGAGTGCGAATGAGCCGGTGGGACAGATGGCGCCCATGCCGCTACCCGCCCAACGGCACCGTCGCAAGCCGTTCCCAGTGATAAAGGCGCCCCGTTCGCAGCTGTGCCACCAACTGCACATCCCGCACCACCAGTGGGCGCGGCGACGGACGCTCGGCCAACGCCTCAATGACGGGGGCGGCGGGACCGTCATCATGGCTGTAGGCGACCGACAGATGCGGAGTCCATTCCGGCCAGTCGTCGAGCTGGTGCACGGTGACGGTCTCGGCGACCGCGTCCCGGACGGCTGCACGGACCGGGTCCAGCGCCCGCGGCGGATCGATGCCCAGCATGACCACCTCTGGATGGAACAGCAGCCGTCCGAGCTGGACCGTGATCGGGGGAAGCTCGGCCAGCCGCTTCCCGGCGGCTTCGATCATCGCGTCGATCTCCGTCTGCGGAATCTCGTCGCCGAATCCGATGATCTGCGTGGTCATGTGCAGCCACTCGGCGGGAATCAGGTCGAGGCCGTCCAGCGGCGCAAGCTTGTCCTGGCACTCCCGCACGATGGAGTGCACGTCCTGCTGATCGTCGACGAGGATGTGCCAGACCAGCAGCCGGCGGCCTGGACGCACCCCGGGCCGCCACCACCAATGGTCGCTCATCCGATCGGGCATCGGGCTCATGGGACCTCCGGAGGGCTGGCGGCCGACTCCAGTGAACCGGCCTGGAAAACGGCGATCCGCTCGCGGAGCGCGGCGGCATGGGGATCACCCTTGTATCGGCTGTGGCCGAGCCGGCGTCCGACCTCGGTCATGCGGCCCACGATGGTGACGACTCGGTATTCGGGGCTCAAGTCGAACACCGGCTGCAGCTCCGTGGCGGCGGCCTCGGGCTCGCCGTTCATGACATGCGCCAGGGCCGCGCCGATGCGGACCTGCGCCCATGTTCCGTACACCCATGGATCGCCCTCCGCCCAGGCGTCATCGGCGGTTCGCACGTCCCGTAGCACGGCGCGGGGATCACGGGCGCCCAGCCCAACCTGCAAGGCGTAGGTGGCCTGCCGGGCACGTGTGCAGGACCAGGCATCGGCTACCGGCCGCTGGCTGTCGACCTCATCGCGCGCCCGCTCGGTGTCCATGAGCGCCCGCCGGGCGGCGTCGATATCGCCCTGCAGCTGCAACGCGGCCGCTTGTGACGCCGCCAGCAGCACCTTCGGCTCACCTGGTGGGGCCAGTTCGAACCCGCGCCGGGCCAGCGCGGCGGCATCCTCGTACCGTTCCTCCCAACGCGCGGTCTTGGTCTGGGCGCACAGCACCAGCGCCCGTGCCGCGTCCGAGTCCGCCTCCTGGGCGCACGTCCACGCCGCGTACCCGTAGACGTCTGCCAGCGCGTACCGGCCCACATCGCCCTGGAGAAGGTTGAGCAGGGCGAACAGCTCTGCGGAGATGGCCAGCAGGTGCCGGGTCTGGCCGAGCCGCTGCCTGCCGTCCCGGAGCAGCGCGGTGACCTGACGTTGCAGCATCACAGCGTCGTCGATGACATCCAGCGGCGGGCGGCGTACGTAGTCGATTGCGAGCCTGCGAGTCGAGGATCGCAGGTAGTCCAGGGTGTCGTCGCCGATGTTGGTCTGCTGGAGCCACGACGCCAGATCCACCACATCGGCCGCAGGCTCATGCCGGGGTGCGGCTTCGGTACTGCTCTGCTGAGGAGCCTTGGAAGATACGGCGAACAGGTCTTCCTCGGCGACCTTCAGCGCTCGGGCGTACAGCCGTCTGTATCGGCCGGAGGGTATGTGGTCGCCTCTCTCCCACTCCTTGATCATGCTGGCCAGGCCCTGCACATGGGGGATGTCCGGCAGTTCGCGGGGATCGGCGGCGGCGCGGAGACGGCGGGCCATTTCCGCGCGTGACCAGTATGGAGTGGCCTCGCGTTCTGCGCGTAGGCGTGCGCCGATGGCCTTTTTGTCGGCGGACATGTTGCGTGCACCTCTCGCCGGGATGACCGGGGGGCTCTTCCCTTCTCTCCCCGATTCTCCCCATGGACCTGCGGCAGCGGACACGGTTTGACTGAACACCGTCACTGAGCGGCGACATGGCGTGACGGCCTGTCCGGTCACCGCGCCCGCCCGAGATGTAAGCGGCCCCGGCCGACGTGTGCAGGCGTCGGGGGCCGGGGCCTGGCCAGGAGGTGTGTTCCTGACGTGAGCACGAGACTAGCGCCGCCCGCGTGGCCGATTCCCGTTCCTCACAGAGAGGTGGTCGCGCGGCAGGTCACGGAAATTCGAGCACGGTATCCGGGCTCCGTTCCCTGGTACGGGCCGAAGTCGCGGTTGTGGTTCGCCGCGCCGCCCGGTGCGGTCGGTCTGCTGCACGCGCCCACCCTCGCTGGGCTCGCCGATCAGCTCGCCGGGCTTCAACGGGCCTTGCCTCCCTGCCGGGCCTCCAGGCCCGTCAAGGGGCTCGCGCCCCCGGCGGTTTCTCGGGCTCCCCGCCCGGCGCGGCCCGGCGCGGTACGCCGTACGGACGGGAGCGGCGTGGCGGCGCGAACGTCCCGCGCCGCCACGCCCACCACGCTGCCGCCGGACGGGGACGCTGCGCCCAGTTCGTTCTGGCGGACCCTCCGTCGCCGCCTGGGGCGTGTCCTGGGGGCGGGGTCTGAGGGGAGGCGGATGTGATGACGACCGATGAGGAGCGCCGCCAGGCGCTTCAAGCCCTCGCCGCCGTACTGCGGGGCCAGGGTTATCGCGTGACCGTCGCCTGCCACCACCTCACTGCGGGCGACGGGGCCGGCCGGGTCGTTGAGGTGTGGGCTCAGCGCCGCGCGTCCGACAACGGACGGCTGTGGTTCACCGAGGCCGGGGGCTTTCCGATCTGCGAGGCGGACAAGCCGGCTGACGCCCTGGTGGCGGTCAAGGGCGCGTTGCGGCAGGTGGGTCCATGACCGTTCTGGAGGACTTCGAGCTGTCGCGGGTGGAGGCGTTCTTCCGCAGGATCACCGGCCGGTACGAGACGGCGGACCGGGTGTCCGTTCTGGTGATCACGCATCTGCTGGGCGAGCGGCCCGTCTTCCTGCGGGCGGTTGGGCGGCTGGCCGAGGTCGCCGCGGTGCTGCCCAAGCCGAAGTCGATCGACCCGCGAGCGTTGGAGGAGGTCGCCGGTGTGATGCCGGTGGACCGTCTGGAACGCGCGGCGTTCGCCGACCCGGCCCGTGCCCTTGAGTATCTCGAGTCACGAGCGGCAGGCCGGCGGGTGGTGCTGCTGGACGTCGGCGGCTACTTCGCACCTGCCCTGGAGCACGTGTGCGCGAACTTCTCCGGCCAGGTGGTCGGAGTCGTGGAGGACACCGAGAACGGCCATCGACGATACGAGGCGTTGAGCAGGGTGCCGTGTCCGGTGTTCAGCGTGGCCCGTTCCCCGCTCAAGGAACCCGAGGACTATCTCGTGGGGCAGTCGGTCACGTTCTCCACCGAAGCGCTGGTCCGTGCACGCGGTGACATCCTGCAGGGGCGTCCCGCGGCGGTCATCGGTTACGGAAAGCTGGGTCGGTCGGTGGCGGCGATGCTGCATGCCAAGCATGTCGGCGTCACCGTTCACGACTCCGACCCGATCCGCCGGACCATGGCTCTCTCCCAGGGTTTTCGGACCGCGCCCACGCCGGCTCAGGCCATCGCGGGCGCCGGGGTGATCGTGTGCGCCACCGGGAATCTGGCGCTGCGTGAGGACGACTTCGCCAAGGTCGCCAATGGCGCGTACATCGCCAGTGTGACCAGCAGTGACGACGAACTGGAGCTGGCGGCGCTCGACGGTCTGTACGAGAAGACCTCGACGGGAGAGCACATCACCCGATATGCGCGTACGGGGCATTACTTCTACGTGCTGGCCGACGGGAACGCGGTCAACTTCCTTCACGGCGCGAGTGTGGGTGCTTTCATCTTCCTGGTGCAGGCCGAGATTCTGGCCGCGCTCGGGGCTCTGGCCGGAGGCGGTCACGAGCCCGGGATGCATGAACTGGACGGGACCGAACGCAGCCTGATCGCCGCGGCCTGGCTGCGCCACTTCGATGGAGCCTCATGAGCATCAGCACCGACGAGATCCGTTCCACCCTGGCCCGTTACCTGGATCGCCATCCCGACGAGGCCGACCACCTTCGTCCGCTGGCCGAGGCGCTGACGGCGGGGGCGAACCTGACCTCGCGCAAGGAGTTCGCCGGCGGGCACGTCACGTGCGGGGCCGTCGTGATCGACGACGACCGTCGTCTGCTGCTCATCCGGCACAAGGCGCTCGGACGGTGGCTGCTGCCGGGCGGGCACCTGGAGCCGGAGGACGTGAGCCTGCCGGGGGCCGCTCTGCGGGAACTGGCGGAGGAGACCGGCATCTCCTGGCAGGACGCCGTCGCTCCGCCCGGCGACGACATCACCCCGCTGGACATCGACGTTCACGCCATCCCGGCCAACCCCGCCAAGGGCGAGCCCGAGCACTGGCACGCCGACTTCCGCTGGGTGCTGCGGGTCCGGGAGCCGAAGGTCGTGCTCCAAGCCGAGGAGGTGGACGGTTACGCCTGGCGGCCTCGTGCCGACGCTCCCACGCCGAGGCTGGCCGCCAAGCTCGCGGCCCTGTGACGGTCGGGAACAGGCCGGGGCCGCGAACACCTCGGCCTGCTGTGACCTGCGCCTGACCGTCCCATCGGCGAACGGAACATCGCCGGGGCCGGTCAGGCGCGGGCCGGCCCCGCCGCACCATCCGGTGGACCGTCTGCGCCTACAAGGTCAGGGCGTACAGCAGAGCGGCCAGTGATGTGCCGCTGGGAATGCCTCCTGATCGGGCATCGCGTCGAGCTACGGGCGATCCGGCACCCGCGTGGCCCGAGGTCAGGGCTTTGCGCCTGTCATGCAGCGCCGATCAGCCGATGCCGGTGACACGGGATCGTCATGATCCATATGCGTCGGCGTGCTGTACCGCCATTTTTCGGGGCGCTTCGGAACAAGCCTGGCGATTCTCCATGCAATATCCTATTCCGTGCATTTTGACTTCATTGAGTTTTGGGTGAGTGGATGTTAGGTTTACTTCGAGTGACGGGTCGTGTGCGAAAGGTTTGACCGTCATTGCCTGGAGATTGCCGCAGGTGCGCATCCAGGCAATGGCAGGGCAAAATCCCGGCACCGGTCCGCGGGCAACCGAAACTCCGGGAATGGGGCCGTGCGCCCCGGAAGGAGCCGCGTATGGTGATGAACAGCATCGGTCTGCGGTGGTGCGATCAGGCGCACTGCGGCAATGCCGGTCCCGAGGTCGACGAGGCGTGCAAGACCCTCTCCAGCGGGCTGGTGTACACCAGCGACCGGTTCGGCCCGTGCATCTGCGCGTGCTCCTGCCTGGCCTTCGGCACCCTGGTGCAGGACGGCGGCGGCTCGCTCAAGGCGATCGAGTCCTTCGCCACCGGCGACCACGTCATGGCGGCCGGCAGGGACCTGCGCTGGTCGAGCCGGCCGGTCGTCTACAGCGGCGGTTCGGCCCCGGGCAACCAGCAGGACTTCATGGTCATGGTCACCTACGCCGACACGGGCATCGTGGTCACCGGCGACCACCTGTTCCTGCTGGCCGGAGATCTTCCGCAGCTGCGGCGGGCGGACCGGCTCACCACCCGCGACAGGCTCCTGTCCCCCACCGGTGAGGCGGTGCCGATCACGGGAGTCCACATCGGGAGCTTCAGCGGCGGCGTCCACCACGTCGCCGCCACCTCCAAGGAGCCGCCCGGGGACGGCCTGGACGGGCACCTGCTGAACACCAACGGCGTGGTGAGCGCCGACTATGTCGTTCAGCTGATGGGCCAGCAGGGGGAGAACGTCGGCGGGGTCGACACCGCGGGCAACTTCGAACTTCCCGTCATCGGGTCGGCCGAGTACCTCCAGCGGTTCGGCACGGCCTGTCTGCAGGTTCCGGAGATCGTCGGCAGGCTCGCCGACGGCCTCGGACTCGGGACCCTCGCACGCGCCGTGAGCCAGGGAACCCAGTACCTTTCCGACCTGATGGACGCGTTCACGCCGGCGAGTGCGTCCGCGCCCCGGATCCCCGACGACGCGCACGGCTTCCTGAGCCGGGCCGAGGGACGGGCCAGGAAGGACTTGCCCAAGCGTCCACTGAGCGACGTCATCACCCGGGAGTCGGTGAAGTACCTCGTCCAGCAGCACCGGCTGCATTACCCGGACATCACCTTCCACGTGGACTGGACCAGCGACGACGTGAACGCCTACGCCTGGACCGCCGACGGCGAGCGCCACGTCTCGCTCCAGGGCGGTCTGGCGCTGGACCAGCACCTGGGCCTGGCGGGGATCGCGCTGGTGCTCGCCCACCAGGTGGCCTGGCACCAGGGCGGCGACTCACCCGACCGGACCGACTACATCGCGGTGCGCGACGTGATGCGCCAGGTCTGGTTCGGCGAACAGTACGGCACGATGACCGAGCAGGGCATCGCCCAGGTGAAGGCCCTCTTCGACGCCGCTCCGGCGGCGGACGGCACGGACGGGCGTACGGGGGACCGGCGAGTGGACGTCTACCGGGCGGCGGTGTCCCTGGCCGGGATTCCCGCCTAGGAGACCGCCTCGCAGCGGATCGGTCCCGCCCGCGCCGGGGCCGATCCCATCCCCCTGTCCCAGCGACCGACCACGGAGAGAAATGGGTGGAGACGACCGCGAGCCCGGCCGGGTCGAGACGGACCGCCAGGTGATCGCCGAGCAACTGGGCCTTCCCGTCGACCGCATCACCGACGCGCTCCTGGAGCGGATCGCTCGTGATCCGGCGGTCCTGCACCACATCCAGGCGTGCCGCCACGATCCCCAGATGCTCGATCTCCTGCTGACCGCGAAACCCGCACCGGCCACCGCACGCCCCGGGTTCTCGACGACCGCACTGCTGGCACGCGCGGGCAAGGCCGTGACCAGGTGGGCGGCGAGCGGCTTCGCGCAGGTCCCGGACGACGTCTTCCAGCAGCGCCGGCGCGCCTGCCTGTCCTGCGAGCACCTGGGTCCGCCGCCGAGCGGCCTGCCGCAGTGGATCGCCCGCACCACCGAGGAGCACAGCCACTGCGGCCTGTGCGGCTGCTACACCATCCACAAAGCCCGCCTTCCCACCGAGACATGCCCCGACGGGAGATGGCCGGAGTACGACGACGCCACCAAGACCTCCCGTCCCGCCCCGTCCCGGTGACCGCGGACGCTTCACGCTCCACACCCACGAGTCCGTGAGGCGGACAAGCCGTCAGACAACGGGCGGCCCAGGCCGGGTTTCCCCATCTGCGAGACGGACGAGCCGGCTGACGCCTCGGTGGCGGTCAAGGGTGCATTGCGGCGGGTGAGTCCATGACGGGGCGGACCTGGCTTCGGGGGCGGGGCTCGTCAGGAGGTGATGTGTTCGGACCAGAAGGCGGTGGTGGCCTCGGCGACCTTGTCGGGGTTGTCGATGAAGGGCCAGTGGCCGCTGTCGGGGAGGACGAGGATCTCGGCGTCCGGGAAGGTGGCGCGCTGGATCAGGGCCTGGGCGGCGCCGATGTACGGATCGCGGGCTCCCCAGACGGCCAGGACGGGGACGTCCAGGGCGCGCAGCGCCGGTGACACCGCGGCGGACCAGCCCGCGGGGTCGTCGAACGAGCGGTAGAGGCGGAGGACCGCCCGGCGGGTCGCGGCGTCGAAGTCGTCGAACATGCGGTCCACGAACGAGCGGGGGAGGCCGCGCGGGTTGCCGCGTTTCCCGACCAGGAGGTGGAAGGCGCGGCGGGTCGCCGTCGCCATGAACGCCTCGCCGAGGACCGGGGTCCGCCAGACCCTCGCCAGGATGTGCCAGCGGTAGCCGAGCAGGACGCCGGTGTCCATCAGGACGAGGCCGGCCAGGCGTTCGGGGTGGCGTACGGCCCACTCCAGGCCCCAGGGGCCGCCGAAGTCGTGCAGGCACAGGTGGGCCTTCCGCACGCCGAGGTCGTCCAGCATGGCGCCGAGGAAGCGGGCGTGCCCGTCCACGTTCTGCGGGAAGTCGCGGGGCTTGTCGGCCCGGCCGAATCCGGGCGCGTCCCAGGCGACGGCCCGCGTGTGGCGGCCCGCCCGCACCAGGAGCCCCTCCCAGTCGGCCCCGGACCCGGGGTTGCCGTGGACGAAGACGACCGCCTCCCCGTCGCGGCTGTCGCCGTGTTCGCGGACGACGGTCCGGATGCCGTTCACGGTGTGTTCGTAGGTCTTCACGGCCGGACCGCCTCGGCGGCGGAGCGACGCGGACGCAGCGCCCGCCAGGCCATCGAGGGCCGCAGGAGACTGCCCGGCGGCTCGACCAGGCTGGTCACGCGGAAGAACCGGGAGGCGGCGGCCTCGTCCAGGGAGACGGCCCGCTGGACCCGCCGGATGTAGGCGTCGGTGATGCGGAACGACAGCGGGCGCGGGGCCTGGATCTCGGGGATCGCCAGGTCCGCCTGGACCGCCAGCCGCCAGACGGGGGCCACCACGCGCGCCACGGCGCGGAAGTAGCGGCGGGCCAGGTCGTGCTCGCCGTCCATCAGGGTGCGGCGGAGCGCGGCCGCCTGCAGGGCGGCGACGGACATCCCCTGGCCGTAGATCGGGTTGAAGCTGCAGATCGCGTCGCCCGCCACCAGCAGGCCCCCGGGGAACGAGCGGAGCTTCTCGTATCGCCGCCGCCGGCTGGTCGGGAACCGGAACCGCCGGATCTCGCTCAGCGGTTCGCTCTCCTTGAGCACGGCGAACGTCTCGTCGGGGACCACCGTGCGGGCGAACTCCATGAACCCCTCCTCGTCGGTCGGGGGATGGCCCGCGTACCCCACCAGCGTCAGCAGCCACCGGGAGTCGCCCTCGACCTTGAACATCGCCATGGCGCGCGACAGGCCGGGCTTCGGGCCGATCAGCATGCCCTTGTCGGCCCCGAGGGCGTCCTCGGGGGCGCGCACCAGCCTCGACGCGTACCCGATGTCGACGTGGAGTTCGTCCGTCGGGGGAGCGGGATGGCCGAGTTGCGCCAGCCACGCGGGGCTGCGGGCGCCCCGTCCCATCGCGTCCACGACGAGGTCGGCGTCCAGGACCCGCTCCCCCGCGCCGTCGTTCACCCGCACTCCGGTCACCCGGTCCCCGCGGACGGCCAGTCCCACCACGTCGTGGCCGTCGAGGAGCGTGACGCCTCCGCGCGCCTCCACCCGGCGGCGGATGTGGCCTTCGAGGAACGGCCGGGTCATCGACACGAACTCGCCCACATGCCCGCGACGCACCTCGCGTCCCACGAGCTGGGAACGGAACCGCTCCAGCACGGGGAAGGAGGCGGCCCCGTTCGCGACGAGCTCGTCGGTGATCCCGGGGAACATCTGCTCCAGCACCTGTTTTCCCCGGGCCAGCAGCAGGTGCGCGTGCTTGCCCTGGGGCACTCCCCGCCGCTCCTGCTCCGGAGCCGTCGGCCGGTCCCGTTCGACCACGGTCACGTTCTCGTACGACTCCGCCAGCGCCCGCGCCGTGAGCAGCCCGGCCATTCCGGCGCCCATCACGACGGCGTGCCCTCCGAGAGCAGGCATGCGGCGTACCTCCAAGCAGTCGGCGACACCGCGAGCATGGGCCGGGAGCCCGGCCGGGACCATACGCGGAAATGCTCAGCCGATGGCCACAACCGGACGCGGGCCGGTGGAACGGGCGGGAGGGCGCCGGCGCCCGGACGGCGCGCGTCAGGCGCGGACGTCGCGGATGACCTCGACCAGCTCGCGGGTGACGGACTTGAAGCCGGGCAGGCGGGACATCGTGACCATCTTGTTGACGATGGGGACGGTGCGTTCGATCAGCAGGTAGGTCTTGCGGCAGCCGGGGGAGCTGTCGTGGACCCAGTACAGGACGATGCCCATGGAGTACAGCCACAGCAGCTCGGGGAGCTCGGCGCGGAAGTCGGGGTCGATCTTGAGGGTGGAGCCGTCGACGACCTCGCGGTAGATGGCGATGGCGGCGGCGCGGGCCGGGCCCGACTCGGCGCTGAACGGGTTGAGCGGGCTGGTGGGCTCGGCGGCGAACTTGAAGAACTTCCCGGCGAACTGGTGGTAGGGGACCATGGTGTCCACCCGGGCCTTGAGCACGCCGAGCAGGCGGGGGGCGAAGTCGCGTTCGCGTTCCAGGACCGCGCGGCAGGCGGCCTGGTGCTCCTCCTGCAGCTCGTCGTAGTACGCCTGGATCAGCTCCTCCTTGGAGCCGAAGTAGTAGTAGGCGTTCCCGACCGAGACCCCCGCCTCCTTGGCGATCGCGCGCATGGTCGTCGCCTCGTACCCGCGTTCGCGGAACAGCCGCAGGGCGGTCTGCACGATCAGCGCACGGGTCTGCTCCGACTTGGCCGGCCGCGTCTGGGTCACGCCGTCAACCTTAAGCTCCCCTGCCCTCCACCGGCTGTGGCGTGCCGCGCACACCCTCCTGACCAGCGGTCCGGTGGCGGAACACGTGCCGGTACGTCTGGGGCGACACGCTGGTGACCCGGCGGAAGTGGTGGCGCAGCCCCGCCGCGGTGCCGAACCCGGCGCGCCGGGCGATCTCCTCGACCGGCAGGTCGGTGGTCTCCAGCAGTTCCTGGGCCAGCCGCACCCGCTGCTGGAGCAGCCACTGCAACGGGGTGATCCCCAGTTCGGCCCGGAACCGGCGGGCGAAGGTGCGTTCGCTCATGTGGGCCATCCGGGCGAGCCGGGGAACGGTCAGCGGCTCGCTCAGCCGGTCGCGCGCCCAGTCCAGCACGGGCCCGAGGCCGTCGCCGGGTTCGGGCGCGACCAGCAGCCGCGCGTACTGGGCCTGCCCGCCCTCCCGGTGCGGGGGAACGACCATCCGCCGGGCGACCTCGTTGGCGACCGCCGTTCCGTGGTCGAGGCGGACGATGTGCAGGCACAGGTCGATGGCGGCGCCGGTGCCGGCCGAGGTCAGGATGTCGCCGTCGTCGGTGTAGAGGACGTACGGGTCGAGCTTCACCCTGGGGAAGCGGCGCGCGAAGTCCCCGGCGTTCATCCAGTGGGTGGTGGCGCGGCGGCCGTCCAGCAGGCCCGCGGCGGCCAGGATGTAGGACCCGGTGCAGATGGACACGAGCCGGCCGCCCGCCCGGTGCGCCGCGCGCACCGCCTCGATGAGGTCCGGGGGCGGGTCGAGCTGCGCGGGGCGCGGGCAGGCGGAGATGATCACGGTGTCGGCCTCGGCCAGCGCGTCGAGCCCGTACGGGGCGTCCATCCGCAGCCCGCCCGCCGCCGGCACCGACCCGGCCCCGTCGGCCGAGCAGACCCGCAGCTCGTACCAGGGGTCGGCGATGTCGGTGCGGTCCCTGCCGAAGACCTCCCAGGGCACGGCCAGCTCGAACGGCGGAGAGCCCGCGATGACCGCCATGGCCACGGTGTGCGGTGTCATGGCAGGAATTTAGCGGACATCGTCGTTTCTGCCGCTGTCGGTTCCGGCCCGGCCCGGCGAACCTGAACGCCATGACGACGACTGGTGGGCGGCTGACGGCCGTTCAGGGGACGGCGATGTATCTGGGGGCCGTGGTCGGGACGGGGGTGATCGCGCTTCCGGCGCTGGCCGCGGACGCGGCCGGGCCCGCGTCGCTGGTGGCCTGGCTCGGGCTGGTGGTGCTGTCGGCTCCGCTGGCGGCGACGTTCGCGGCGCTCGGGTCCCGGTACCCGGACTCGGGCGGGGTGTCGACCTATGCCCGCCTGGCGTTCGGCGAGCGGATCGCGGCGGTGGTCGGATGGTGCTTCTACCTGGCGATCCCGCCGGGCGCGGCGGCCGCGGCGCTGTTCGGAGGGGCGTACGCGGCCTCCGCGCTCGGGGGCGGGACCGCGACGACGGTCGTCACGGCGGCGGTGCTGATGGCGGCGGTGACCGCGGCGAACGCGCTGGGGCTGCGGGTGACCGGGCGGTTGCAGGTGGCGCTGTCGGCGATGCTGGTGGTGCTGCTGCTGTGCTCGGTGGCGCTGTCCCTGCCGCACGCCCGGACCGGCAACCTGGAGCCGTTCGCGCCGAACGGCTGGTCGGCGATCGGGCCGGCGGCGCTGCTGCTGGTGTGGAGCTTCGCGGGCTGGGAGGCGATCACGCACCTGGCGGGCGAGTTCCGCCGTCCGGAACGGGACCTGCCCCGGGCGACGGCGGCGGCGGTCGTCCTGGTCGGGGTGCTGTACCTGTCGGTGGCGTTCGCGGTGGTCGCGGTGCTCGGCCCGGCCGCCGCGCAGACCAGCGCCCCGCTCGGCGAGCTGATGGCGACCGGCCTCGGCGGCGACGCCCGCACCCTCGCCACCGTTCCGGCGCTGCTGCTGACGCTCGGCACGATGAACGCCTACTACGCGGGGGCGGCCAAGCTGGGCGCGGCGCTCGGCCGGGACGGCGCGTTCCCGGCGTGGCTGGCCCGGGGCAGCCACGCCGGGGAGGTCCCGCGGCGGAGCCTGGCCGTGGTGTCCGGCGGCGGGTTCGCGGCCCTGCTGGTCGTGGCCCTGACCGGTGTGGGCGAGGAACCCCTGGTGCTCCTCACCACCGGCTGCTTCGTCGCCGTCTACGCCATCGGCATCGGCGCGGCCCTGCGCCTGCTGCCCCGCTGGAGCAAGGCCCACCTGACCGCCCTGGCCGGCCTGACCGGGGTCCTGGCCCTGCTGGCGATCTCGGGCCGCTACCTGCTGTGGCCCCTCCTCATCACCGCCGGAGCCCTGCTCTACCAGCGCCTCCGCCGCCGCCCTCCCATCGCCGCCCCACTGGACGCCCAGGTCCCCGCACTCGAACGCAGTGCCTGAGCCGCCCCTCCGAGAACGCGGCACGGACATCGGCCGGGGGATCCGCCCGGCCCCGGTCGCGTCCGGCGTTTCGTGTGAAACCTCGGCTCGGGCGGGACTCGCATGTGCTGCGGGCACGAGGCGGATCGGGGGCCGCCTCGTGCCCGCGTCGTGGTCAGGAGCCGACGGCCTGGGGGTGGCGGAAGACGTTCCGCGGGTCGTAGCGGCGCTTGACCTGGACGAGCCGCCGTTAGTTGGCGCCGTAGTAGGCGGTGCGCCAGTCGGCCATCTCGGGGTCGGGGAAGTTGACGTACGCGGCGTTCGTGCCCAGCCGGGTCCGCAGCAGGGTGTGGACGGCGCGGGTCTGGGCCAGGAGCGAACGCACGCCCTCGGCGGTCGTCGCGGGCCGCCAGGTCGTTCCGACGTCGATCACGAACGTGGCGTCGCGGTGCGGGAACGCGGTCTCGTGCGGGTCGACGGTCGCCGTCGCGCCGCCCATCGCGAACAGCGTGACGTAGACCGTGTTGCCGCGTCCCTCCGGCCGCCAGGTGCGGATCCGTTCGGCCACGGCCTCGACGGTGGCCCTGTCCAGCCATCGGCCGGGCACCAGCGAGCGGGACGCCATGGCCTCGCGCTCGTCCCCCTCCGACAGGTAGCCCTGCGCCTGCCAGAAGCCGTCCTGCCGGATGACCTGCCTGGACGGCCGGTACGCCAGCAGCGGGGCCAGCAGCCGCAGGGTCGTGGTCTCGTCCCCGAGGTACTGGCCGAGCATCGTCACGGCGGTCCGGCCGTCGCCGTGGTTGATCATGCCGAACCGGATGTCGAAGTTCCCGGCGACGTCCCGCTGCAGGATCTCCTGGACGATCTCCAGCAGCGCCGCCGCGTGCCGCAGCTCGAAGACCAGGTCGAAGACGGTGGCGACGGTCCGCGACACGTCCACGGCCTCGAACAGGAACCCGGTGTTGATCCCGAAGTTGCCGCCCGCCCCGCCCCGGCACGCCCAGTACAGGTCGGCGTTCTCGGCGGCACCGGCGCGCACCACGGTCCCGTCCGCGAGCACGACCTCGGTGGCGACCAGCCGGTCGCAGGTCAGCCCCCACTTGCGGTCGTTGAACCCGAGCCCGCCGCCGAGGGTGAGCCCCGCGACCCCGACCCCCGTGCAGCGCCCGCCGGGGAAGTACAGCCCCGTCCTGGTCGATCCGGCCTGGAAGACGTCGGAGTTGGTGGCCCCGCCGCCCACCCACAGCCGCCGTCCGTCCGCGGTCACGTGCCTGAGCCGCCGCAGGCTGACCAGCAGCCCGGAGGTGGTCGAGTGGCCGGCGTAGTTGTGCCCTCCGGAACGCGGGGTCAGCGGCATCCCGTGCTTGGCGGCCCACCGCAGCGCCGCCTGCACGTCCCTGCGGTCGGCGCACACGACGACGCCCGCCGGGAGCAGGTGGTCGTAGCGCATGTTCCACGGCGGGGCCAGCCGGGCGTACTCGGGATCGCCGGGCCGGTAGAGCGAGGCCCTGGGGCTGAGCGACTTCTGCAACTCGCTCCACGCCGCGGGCTCCGCCGGATCCCACGGCCTGGCCTCGGCCGATGCCGCCCCCACCAGCCCGGCGGCCATCCCACCGGCCGTGATCTGCGCCCCGGCCCGCAGCACATCCCGACGTCCGTACATCACTCCCCCATTCTCGTGACTTTGGGTAGTCAATCGAACACCTTCCGCATTTCCCTGTCGGAAGCGCCGCCAACCCGTCCGCCGGCGCGTCGCGGGAACCGCCGATCGCGTCGGAGCGACATCCGCCCGTCCGGGCGGCCGGCGTCACCAGACCGGCTCTGACCAGGGACTTAAGGTGGTGGGATGTCGGGGAGGGCGGCACAGGAGGCCGATGAGGGGCGGCATGGCCTGACGGAACGGTGGAGGGCGTTCCGGCGGTCGCCGTTCCTGCCCGCCACCGTCCTGACGGTGATCCTCACGGTGGCGGCGGGACTCTTCGCGGGCTCGTACACGTACTCCATGGCGAAACCCACCCCGCGCTCGATCCCCGTCGCCGTGGTGGGCGACGACCAGGGGACGCGGGGCGAAGCCTTCCTCGCCGGGATGGAGAAGGCGCTGAACGCCTCGGTGCGGGTCCACCCGTTCGGCGACCGGGCGGCGGCCGTGAACGCGGTGGAGGAGCAGGAGGTCTACGCGATCCTCCGGTTCCGCGACTCCGGGGCGGCGGCCGTCCTCGAGGTGTCCGGGGCCTCGGGGGCCTCCGTGGCCGAGTTGCTGAGGCAGACGGCGCCGCGGGTGGGCCGGGAGACCGGCGTCTCGGTCACGGTCCACGACATCAAACCGCTCCAGCCCGGCGACCCGCGCGGCCTGGCGGTCTTCTACATCTCGCTCGCCGCCGTGGTCGTCGGCTTCGTCGGGGCGATCCAGCTCAGCGTCCACGCGCGGGCGCTGAACCCGCCCGAGCGGATCGCCTTCACGGCGGTGTACGCGCTGCTCGGCGGGTTCGCCATCGCCGCGGCGGTGGACTGGCTGCTGGACGCCCTGGACCTGCCCTTCCCCGAGTCCTGGCTGATCCTGGCCCTCACCATGTTCGCCTCGGGCATGGTCTTCACCATGTTCAACACCCTGGTCGGGCGTTGGGCGATGATCCCCACCTGGGGTCTGATGGTCCTCGTCGGCAACCCGTCGTCGGGCGGCGCCGTCTCCTGGCCGCTGCTGCCGTCCCCGCTCGCCGCCGTCGGCCGCTGGCTCCCGCCGGGCGCCTCGGTGAACGCCCAGCACACCGCGATCTACTTCCCCGGCCACCAGCACGTCTTCCCGTTCGCCGTGCTCGCGGGATGGGCCCTGGTGTCCTGCGCCGTCTTCTGGACCTGGCGCCACCGCCACCCCGGAGGCCGCGACACCTGACGCCCCGGCGGCCCTTGCGCTCGGACGGAGCCGCCGCAAGGACTCGGTTCGACGGGCCGTTCGGGGGAGTGAACGTCTCAGCCCCGGCAGGCGGCGCGGTGGTCGTGCCGCCGGGGATTGAGGCGGGCATAAATCGGTCGCGTCGGCGGGGGCCTCGGGGTTACGGTCCGGCGGGTGAACGATCCGGACGGGTACTTCGGGGAGCAGGTCGCGGCGACCTACGACGAGTCGACCGCGGAGATGTTCGCACCGGCCGTGGTGGAGCCCGCGGTGGACGTGCTGGCGGAGCTCGCCGGTGACGGCCGGGCGCTGGAACTGGGCATCGGAACGGGACGCATCGCGCTGCCGCTGGCGCGCCGGGGCGTGCCGGTGCACGGCATCGACCTGTCGCGGGCCATGGTGGCCCGGTTGCGCGCCAAACCCGGCGGCGACGAGATCGGCGTGACGATCGGGGACTTCGCGACGACCCGGGTGCCGGGCGCGTTCTCGGTCGTCTACCTGGTCTTCAACACGATCGGCAACCTGACGACGCAGCAGGCTCAGGTGGACTGCTTCCGCAACGCCGCCGCGCACCTGGAGCCCGGCGGGTGCTTCGTGATCGAGGTCGGCGTCCCCGAACTGCGCAGGCTGCCGCCGGGCCAGAACGTCCTGCCCTTCCACGTGAGCCCCACGCTGTGGGCGTACGACGTGTACGACTTCGCCACCCAGGCGATGAGCTCCAACTACGTCGAGATCGTCGACGGCCGCGGTGAGTTCCGCTCGATCCCCTTCCGCTACGTCTGGCCGTCCGAACTCGACCTGATGGCCCAGATCGCCGGGCTGCGCCTGCGCCACCGCTGGGAGGACTGGACCCGCGCACCCTTCACCGGCGAGAGCCGCCGCCACGTCTCCGTCTGGGAGAAGCCCCACTCCTGACCCGAGCCCCCGGGAGACGCGGGCCGCCCCGCTCATGGCCGCATGGTGTCCGCCGGGTGTCCTGCTCATGACGGATGCCCGGGGGCCGTGACGGTGGCCGCCGTGATCGCGGAATCTGGGTCTGTGCGAAGCCGTGGGACCGTCGTCCTGCTCGCCGGAGCGGGAGTGCTCCTGCTGGTGGCCGGGCTGATCGTCGTGAACGCCTGGAGCCGGGCGGGCGGGCTCCCCGTCGTTCCGCTGCCGCCGGGGGCCACCACCAGGATTCCGGAGGGCGAACGGTACGAGACCCGGGTGGACAACCTGGCCCAGGCCATGACCCACACGCTGGAAGGCGGGTTCGGCCGCACGGACATGACGGTCCATGCCCTGCCCGGGAGCATGGCACCGGCCGAGGCGGTGGCCTTCATCGGCCGTTCCCTGGGCGGCGACTGGTCTCCCGTCCCCAACCGCTGCCGCCAGCGCGGGCACCCGGTGGACGTTCCCGGCCGCCGGTTCATCACCGCCTGCCGCTGGGTCGAGAACGTTCGGTGGTGGCCCCGCGCGGTCGAGGTCGCCGCGTTCGACCGCCTCGACAGGATCCCCCCGCCGTACTGGCCGAAGGACGTCACCCTCCTGGTCGTCGCCACCGCCCGCGCCCGCTGACCGGCGAACGCCGGTGGACGCCCGGTGTCCGCAGGTCCGGCCGGGCGCTTCTACCAGGAGCGGGCCGCCTCCAGGAGATGGTCGTGGACGAGGGCGACGTGCGGGTGGAGGGGGCCGCCGGTGCGGCGGGCGAGGAAGGCGGTGTTGATGGGCGGGTCGTCGGGTTCGAGCAGGGGGACCAGCGTTCCGGCGTCGAGGTGGGCGGCGCACAGGTAGTGCGGGAGCACGGACACCCCGGCCCCGGCCAGGACGGCCGCCAGAACGCCGCGCAGGTCGGGGACGACGATCGCCGGGTCGGCGGTCAGCCGGGTGCCGAAGACGTGCCGCCAGTAACGGCGGAGGATCGGCAGGTCCTCGGCGTAGGAGACCAGGGGGACGCCGGCCAGCGCCGCCGCGCCGTCGGCCGCGAGCCGGTCCCGGTCCAGGCGTCCGGCCCAGGCGGGGGCGGCGACCAGGACGAACTCCTCGTCCATGAGGGGTTCGGCGATGAGCGCCCGGCCGCGCGGGCGGATCGCCGACACCACCAGGTCGTGGGTCCCGGCGCGCAGCCCGGCCAGCAGGTCGTCGGCCAGGCCGGTGGTGATCCGCAGCCGTACGCCCCGTTCGACCAGGGGGGCCAGGGCGGGCAGCACGAGGACGGCCAGCGCCTCGGCGGGGCCGCCCAGGTGGACGGGGGGCTCGGGGGCGGGCCGGTGCGCCGGGGCTCCGGCGGCGATCGCCTCCAGCGCGTCCATCGGCGCGGCCAGCCGGGCGGCGAGTTCATCGGCCACCGGCGTCGGCGCCACCCCGCGCGGCAGCCGCTCGAAGAGCCGTCGGCCCAGGTGCTCCTCGAGGGCCTTCAACTGGGTGGTCGCGGTCGGCTGGGACAGCCCGACGAGGCGGGCGCCCGCGGTGACCGAGCCCGCCCGGTAGACCGCCAGGAACGTGCGCAGCAGGGCGAGGTCCAGTGGCCCATTGGAGATCCTATCGCTCACATTGACAATGCTATTAGTCCTCAAATGGCTCGGCGGCTAGCTTGGGAGCGGCCCACCGGACCCGGCACCGGGACGGACCGCAGACGAACCGAGGAGGACAGCACGATGGCGCGGATTCTTTTCGTGATGACCGGCGCCCGCCACTGGACGCTGAACGACGGGACCCGGCACCCGACCGGGTTCTGGGCCGAGGAGGCCGTCATCCCCTACCGGGCGCTGACCGAGGCCGGGCACGAGGTGACGGTGGCCTCGCCGGGCGGCGTGGTCCCGGTTCCCGACGCGGCCAGCCTGACGCCGGACGCGACCGGCGGCGAAGAGGGCGCCGAAGCGATCACCGCCGCCCTGGAGGAGTTCACCGAGCTCCGGCGTCCGGTCCGGCTGGAGGAGGTGGACCTGGCCGGCTACGACGCGGTGTTCTACCCGGGCGGTCACGGCCCGATGGAGGACCTGGCGGTCGACGCCGACTCCGGCCGGCTGCTCACCGCGACGCTCGACTCGGGCAAGCCCCTCGCCCTGGTCTGCCACGGCCCGGCCGCGATGCTGGCGGCCCGGCGGCAGGACGGCGGCTCGCCGTTCGCCGGCCGCCGGCTCACCGGGTTCACCAACGAGGAGGAGCGGCAGGCGGGTCTGGCAGGCAAGGCGCCCTGGCTGCTGCAGGACCGGCTGACCGGGCTCGGCGCCGACTTCCGGGCGGGCGCGCCCTGGCAGCCGAACGTGGTGGTGGACCGCAACCTGATCACCGGCCAGAACCCCGCCTCGTCCGGACCCCTGGTCGCCGAACTGCTCAAGATGCTGGGCTGAACACCGGACCCGTGCCGGAACACCGACCCCGGCGGGATCCTCCAGGGCGTGGCCGCCTTGGCGGGAGGGTTCGCCGTCACGTCGTCCGCGGGACGGTCGCGCGGCGGCGACCGGCCGGGTCAGGAGCCGTACGGGGTTTCGGCGCGGGCCCGGCGGAGGGCGCGGCCCCACCAGGCGAGGCGGTCCAGGAGGAGGTCGGCGGCGGTGTCGGCCTCGGGGTCCTTGGGGCTGCCGGTGCCGTCGAAGCACTCCCAGATGCGGTGGAAGCTGACGGTGTCGCGGATGGTGACGGCGTGCAGCTCGGCGAAGACCAGGCGGAGCTGCTCGATCGCGCGCAGGCCGCCGGAGATGCCGCCGTAGGAGATGAACGCGACGGGCTTGGCCTGCCACTCGGTGACGTGCTGGTCGATGGCGTGCTTGAGGGGGGCGGGGAAGCTGTGGTTGTACTCGGGGGTGATGACCACGAACGCGTCGGCCGCCGCCAGCCGGTCGGCCAGCCCCGGGTCGGGGGCGGCGGCGAAGCCCTGGGCGATCGGGGTGTCGGCCAGGTCGACGACGTCGATCGCCATGTCCTGCCGGTCCCGGGCGCGCGCGGCGAACCAGTCGGTCACCACCGGGCTGAACCGGCCCTGCAGGGCGCTCCCCGTGATGATCGCGACGTTGAGGGGCTGTGCGGACATGGGCGGTTTCCTCCTGCACGCCTTCCCGATGCGCCGGGCTTACCCCCAGAGTCCTCCCTCAACCAAACTTGAGGTCAAGTCCGCGCCAACGGAGACGTCTCCCGCAGGACGACCGCCGCCGGATATCCGGTTGCCTCCGCCGCGACGGTGAATACGATCGGCGGCATGAACTTCTTCTTCCTGCGTTGAGCCGCCGCCGGCGAAGCGAGGCCCCGTCCCGTCGCCGGCGATGCGGGGCGGCATGCCGCCGTCCCGGGCCGACGTGGGAGAACGCAGATCGTCATGCGACTGATCGACTTCCCGCGTCCCGGCGTGCCCGTCGTCCGTTGACGGCGGCGCGCCTGGTGGCGCGGTGCACACGAGGGCTGGAGGCGGTGGTCGCCGCCGAGATACTCGCCCTCGACCTGGGGACCGTCACGCACCTGGGACATCGTGCGGTCCACTTCCGATCGTCCCGGCCGGACCCGCAGGTGACCGGGCTGTCCACCGCCGACGACGTGTTCGCGCTGGTGGCGCGATGCCCGGACATCGGCGCGGCCAGACCGGGCCTGCTCCGGCTGGCGGACCTGGCCGAGCACGCCGACCTGGCGGCACCGATGAGGCTGCGGGAACGCCATGCCGGGCCGTTCACCGGGGTGGAGGTGTCGGCGTCGTTCCTGGGCAGGCGCAACTTCAACCGGTACGACGCCGAGGACGCCGTGGGCGAGGCCCTGGCGCGGCGGCTCGGCACGGCCTACCACTCGCGGCGTTCCGGCCAGGCGCCCCCGCCGACGCACAGCGGGTGGCGGCTGACCCTGGACGGCGTGCACACCGCCCTCATGTTGCGGATCGCCGCCCGCCCCCTGCACCGCCGCCCCTACAAGCGGCGGTCGATCCCCGGCACCCTGCATCCGCCGGTGGCCGCCGCCATGGCCCGGATGGCCGGCATCCGCCCCGGCCACACCGTCCTCGACCCCTGCTGCGGCGCCGGGACCCTCCTCATCGAGGCCGCGTACCACCAGCCCCAGGCCCGGCTGCGCGGCCTGGACCTGTCCCCGGACGCCGTCGCCGCGGCGAGGGCGAACGCGGCGGGCCTGCCCATCACCATCACGCACGGCGACGCCGCCCGCCTGCCGCTTCCGGACGGCGGCGTCGACCGCGTCCTGTGCAACCCGCCGTGGGGCGCACAGGTCCGCCCGAACGGCCTGCTCGCCGCATCCCCCGCCCGCTGGTGGCGGGAACTGCGCCGGGTACTGGCCCCGGACGGAGCGGCCGTGCTCCTGCTCCCCGACCCGGCCGACATCGCCACCGGCATCCGCCACGGCTTCGTCCCCACGGAGGTCCACCGCGTACGCGTGGCCGGCGCCCAGCCGTTCCTCGCCCATTTCCGCGCCCCCGACCGGCCGGGGAGGTGAGTGTTCCGGGCCGGCGCCCCGGCCTGCGGGAGGTCACGTCTTGCGTCATGAGGCCGCGGAACCGGATCCGCCGAACGGCGGAAGGTTCCCGCCGTCTGGCGCTGCCCGCACGGCCGGGGCGCGGGGCAGCATGACTGCCATCACTTCGGCGAAGGAGAGACCATGACCCGCCCCTCGTACCCGCCCCCGCCGTTCGACCCGGAACTGGCGGCCGTGCTGGAGATCCTGTCCGCGCAGGTGAACCCGTGGCTGACCGCCGACGAGATCCCGGCGACCCGGGAGGCCCTGGCCGACATGGCCGTCCCGAGGGAGGAGGTCGAACGGGACGGGGCCTTCGAGGTCGAGGAGCGTTCGGTGCCGGGGCCGCAGGGCGCGCCGGACATCGGCCTGCTGATCTGCCGGCCGGCGGGGACGAGCGGGGCGCTGCCCGCGATCTACCACACGCACGGCGGCGGCATGATCCTCGGCGACAACCGGTTCGGGCTGGACGAGATGCTGGACTGGGCGCAGGAGTTCGGGTGCACGGTGGTGTCGGTGGAGTACCGGCTGGCTCCCGAGCACCCGCATCCCGCGCCGGTCGAGGACTGCTATGCGGGTCTGGTGTGGACTGCCGAGCACGCCGCCGAGCTGGGCATCGACCCGGAACGGATCATCGTGGCGGGCTCCAGCGCGGGCGGCGGGCTGGCCGCGGCGCTCGCCCTGATGGCGCGCGACCGGGGCGGTCCGGCGCTGCTCGGCCAGGTGCTGCTGTCCCCGATGCTCGACGACCGCAACGACACCGTCTCCAGCCACCAGATGGCCGGGCTCGGCATCTGGGACCGCACCGCCAACGACACCGGCTGGACCGCGCTGCTGGGCGACGCGCGCGGCGGCCCGGACGTGTCCCCGTACGCCGCTCCGGCGCGTGCGGAGGACCTGTCGGGGCTGCCTCCGGCGTTCATCGACGTGGGGTCGGCGGAGACGTTCCGGGACGAGGACGTAACCTATGCCACCCGGATCTGGCAGGCGGGAGGCCGGGCCGAGCTGCACGTCTGGCCGGGCGGCTTCCACGGCTTCGACCAGATGGCCCCGCACACCGCCCTGTCGCAGGAGGCCCGCGCCGCGCGCCTGCGCTGGCTGGGCCGACTGCTGGGCAAGCCGACCCGATGACCGTGCACCCTCATCGACCAGGGAGAACGATGACCGCCCCCACCGACCGCATGCCGCCCCCGCCGTTCGACCCGGAACTGGACGCCGCCCTGGAGGCGCTGCGCGAGTTCATATCGCCGAGCATGACCCTGGACATGATCTCCGCGATCAGGACGGGCCGGGCGGCGCTCCGCCCCTCCGACGACGACCTGCGGCGCGGCGGGGCCGTCGAGTTCACCGAACGCGCGGTGCCGGGGCCGGAGGGCGCGCCGGACGTGTCGCTGCTGGTCTGCCGCCCCGCCGGGACGACCGGGCTGCTGCCGGCGGTCTACTTCATGCACGGCGGCGGCATGATCCTGGGGGACAACCGCTCGGGCATCGAGATGGTGCTCGACTGGGTGCAGGAACTCGGCGTGGTCGCGGTGTCGGTGGAGTACCGGCTGGCTCCCGAGCACCCGCATCCGGCGCCGGTCGAGGACTGCTACGCGGGTCTGGTGTGGACCGCCGAGCACGCCGCCGAGCTTGGTATCGACCCCGAACGGATCATCGTCGCGGGTGTCAGCGCGGGCGGCGGGCTGGCCGCGGCGGTGGCGCTGATGGCGCGCGACCGGGGCGGGCCCGAACTGGCCGGGCAGATGCTGGTGTGCCCGATGCTCGACGACCGCAACGAGACGCCGTCCAGTCACCAGATGGCGGGCCTGGGCGTCTGGGACCGGACCTCGAACGAGACCGGCTGGAGCGCGCTGCTGGGCGACGCTCGGGGCGGCCCGGACGTGTCCCCATATGCCGCTCCGGCGCGTGCGGAGGATCTGTCGGGGCTGCCTCCGGCGTTCATCGACGTGGGGTCGGCGGAGACGTTCCGGGACGAGGACGTCGCCTACGCGACCCGGATCTGGCAGGCCGGTGGGCGGGCCGAGCTGCACGTCTGGCCGGGCGGCTTCCACGGCTTCGACCAGTTCGCCCCGCACGCCGCCCTGTCGCAGGAGGCCCGCGCCGCGCGGGTGCGGTGGCTGCGGCGGATGCTGGGGGACTGAACGACCCTGTCGGCGGGCCGGTCCGGCGGGCAGGATGGACCCCGTGAAGGAGCTGGCGGGACGGCTCGCGGCGCTGGATCCCGATGCGAGCGCCGCGGTCCAGGTGATCCCCTACTTCGACCGGCTGCTGGCCGAACGCGCCGGGCTGGCCGCGCTGCTCCGGGGCGCGGCCGTGCTGACCGGGCACACCGCCCGGCTGGCCGACGAGGACCGCCGGGTCCACCTGCGGATGGACGCGCAGGGCCGGCGGCTGGACCGCGGGGCGCCGCCCGACCCTTCCTGGCCGTGCGTTCCGCTGGAGCCGGGCGGGCCGCCCGCGCTGTGGCTGGAACGCCCCGGTCCGGCGGGCGTGGTCGAGGCGATGGTGCTGGAACGGGCCGCCGCCGCGATCGGCACCGTGCTGGCCCGCACCCGGGGCCGGGCCGACGCCGCCGACCAGGCCCTCGGCGAGGTGCTGCTGGACGCGGCGGCGACCCCGGCCGCGCGGTCGGCCGCCGCCCGCAGGCTCGGGCTGGACGCCGCCGCGCAGGCGCGGGTGATCGTGCTGGACGGCGGCCGGGCGCGCATCGAGCCGCTGCCGCCCGACGCCCGGTCCGCCGCCGGGGAGGGCACGGGTCCGGTGGACGGGGCTCCGCGCGCTCCGCTGCCCACCGCCGTGCGGATCGTGCGGGACGGCGGCGCGCTGGCCCCCGGGGACCGTGCGGGGGTCGGGCCCGCCGTGCCGGTGCTGGAGCTGCCCTCGTCCTGGGCGGCGGCGCGGACCGCGTGGCGGTTCACCGCCGAGGGGACCGAGCGGGATCCCGGGCCGCGGGTGGTCCACGCCGACCGGCTGGGCGGCCTGGCGGTGCTGGCCGCGGCGGTGGGGGCGGGCGGCGAGCCCGCCGCCGACGTGCGGACGCTGGAACGCGCGGCGTCGGCCGCCCCCTGGATGCTCGCCACCCTGGACGCGGTGGCGTTCGCCGCCAGCCTGCGCGGCGCGGCGGCGGTGGCCAACGTGCACCACTCCACCCTGCAGAGCCGGCTGGCCCAGGCCGAGCATCTGCTGGGCTGGTCGGTGCACGAGCCGGAGGGTCGGCTGAGGCTGCAGATCGCGCTGCTGCTGCGCCGGTTGCACCACAACATCTGTCCGTCCGCCTAAGGGTTCCCGCGCTGCGGGGATAGATCGGTCTTGCCTGCAGGCCACTGTTTATGACTCTCGGTCATTAGCCATGAACAAGGAGTGACTACAGGCGTGCTGGGGGTCTCGTTCGCCGGGACCTCGCCAGCCGGAGAGAGAGATCACTCAACATGAAGGCCATGCAGAATGCACTAGCCGTCGGCTTGTGCACGGCCGCCGTCGGAGGTGTGCTCATCACCTCGACGACGACCCAGGCATCGACCGCTGAGCGGGTGGCGCCGCCTCCCATGGCGCCACACCAGGTGCCGCCGACCGGCGACCAGGAGCGCACTCCCGAGTACGCGCCGGAGCAGGACTCCGGGTCGCAGACCACCGAACAGGCCCTGTCCGGGCTCTACGAGCGGATGTTCGACGCGGAGGAGCGGGGGTCGTCCGAGCAGGACGCCGGGCTCTTCGGCATCGGCTCGGAGGAGTCCTTCGAGCGGGAGGCCGCGCCCGAGGAGGTGCAGCGCTCCGAGGACGACGGGACCAGGCCGGAGCAGTACCGGCCGGAGGGCTCGCAGGACCGTTCCGAGGCGTCCCAGCAGGGAGACGCGACGGAGCGCTACGAGGCCGCGCCGTCCGAGCAGGACGCGTCGACGGAGACGCAGCGGCCCGAGGTGTACGAGCCGAACGCCCAGGAGCAGGACCCGCCCGCGCCGGAAGGCTCGCAGGGTCCTGAGACCTACCAGAACTCGTACGACCTTGGCGCCTACGAGCCGACCTCTGGCGAGCCGTACCCGATTCCTGAGGAGCAGCAGCGGCCGGAGGGTTACGGGCAGCCGTACCAGTCGATGCCGCTGGACGAGCAGACCGCTTCCCAGGAGCAGGCGCCCGAGGCGTACCAGTCGATGCCGCTGGAGGAGTACCAGCCCTACCAGGAGGGCGCGCCGGAGCAGCCGTTTGAGCAGCAGCGGCCCGAGGGCTACCAGTACCCGTCCGTGCTGGACCGGCCGTACCAGAGCATGCCGCTTGAGCAGCAGGGCGCGCCGCAGGAGCAGCAGCGGCCGGAGGCCTACCAGTACCCGATCGCGCTGGACCGGCCGTACCAGTCGATGCCGTTTGAGCAGCAGCGGCCCGAGGCTTACCAGTACCCGTCCGCGCTGGAGCAGCAGCCGTACCAGAGCATGCCGCTCGAGCAGGGTGCGCCGCAGGAGCAGCAGCGGCCCGAGGGCTACCAGTACCCGATCGGGCCGGAGCGGCCGTACCAGTCGATGCCGTTTGAGCAGGGCGCTCCCCAGGAGCAGCAGTACGGGTACCCGGCCGGGCCGGAGCGGCCGTACCAGTCGATGCCGTTTGAGCAGGGTGCGCCGCAGGAGCAGCAGCGGCCCGAGGGCTACCAGTACCCGATCGGGCCGGAGCGGCCGTCGCAGCCGCAGGCGTTCGACCAGCCGCAGCTCGTCGGCCCGTACATCGCTCCGGCCGACCAGCAGGCCGCCGACGCGCAGCCCGTGAATGCGCAGAACGCGGACCAGCGGCCGGCGAACGCCCAGGAAGCCGAACGGCCGAACGCCGACGCCCGGCCGGCGAACGCGCAGGCCGCCGACCAGCAGGCGCAGAACGCTCCGGCGGAGGCGTCCAACGCGCAGAACGCGGCCCAGCAGGCCGCCGACGCCCAGGTGACGGGGCAGGCCCAGCCGGCCGAGCCGCGCACCTACGCGGTGTACATCACCTACCTGCGCTGAGGCGATCCCACGGCGGCGCCGAGCACGGTGCGCCGAGCCGACGAGTCCGGCCACGAACTCGCCGTACGAGATCACCCGATGGGAACGGCCCCGGGACATCGAGTCCCGGGGCCGTTCGCCGTGCTCGGACCGGCGTCAGGAGGTCAGCTCGGCCGCCACCAGCTCGGCGATCTGGGCGGTGTTCAGCGCGGCGCCCTTGCGCAGGTTGTCGCCGCACAGGAACAGGTCCAGCGCGTTCGGGTCGTCCAGCGAGCGGCGCACCCGGCCGACCCAGGTGGGGTCGGTGCCGACCACGTCGGCGGGGGTGGGGAACTCGAAGTTCTCCGGGTCGTCCACCAGCACCACGCCGGGGGAGCCCGCCAGCACCGCCTGCGCCTCCCGCTGGTCCACCGGCCGCTCGAAGACCGCGTGCACGGCCAGCGAGTGGGTGGTCACCACCGGGACCCGCACGCAGGTGGCGCTGACCCGCAGGTCCGGCAGGCCGAGGATCTTGCGGGACTCGTTGCGGACCTTCAGCTCCTCGGAGGTCCAGCCGTCCTCCTTGAGCGAGCCCGCCCACGGCACCACGTTCATCGCCAGCGGCGCCGGGAACGGCCCGAGGTCGTCGCCCACCACCCGGCGCACGTCGCCGGCGCGCTCGCCGATGTCGCGGTGGCCGCCGACCTTCTCGAGCTGGTCGTACAGGGTGTCGATGCCGGCCTGCCCGGCCCCGGACGCCGCCTGGTAGGACGCCACGACCAGCTCGCGCAGCCCGTAGTGGCGGTGCAGCGCGCCCATCGCGACGATCATCGACAGGGTGGTGCAGTTGGGGTTGGAGATGATCCCCTTGGGCCGGTTGCGGGCGGCCTCGGCGTTCACCTCCGGCACCACCAGCGGCACGTCCGGGTCCATCCGGAACGCCCCGGAGTTGTCGACCGCGACCGCGCCGTGCCGCGCGGCGATCGGGGCCCACTGCGCGGAGATCCCGTCCGGGGTGTCGAACATGGCGATGTCCACGCCCTCGAACACCTCGGGGGCCAGCGCCTGCACCTCGACCTGCTCGCCGCGCACGGTCAGCTTCTTGCCGGCCGACCGGGGCGAGGCCACCAGCCGGATCTCGCCGTACACGTCCTCGCGGGTGGACAGGATGTCCAGCATCACGGTGCCGACCGCGCCGGTCGCGCCGACCACGGCCAGAGTGGGCTTGCGCCTGGATTCGCTCATCGGCCGGTACCTCCGTACACCACGGCCTCGATCTGGTCGGCGTCCAGCTCGAACGCCCGATGCGCGGCGGTGACCGCGGCCTCCACGTCGTCCTGCGAGACGATCACCGAGATCCGGATCTCCGAGGTGGAGATCATCTCGATGTTGACCCCGGCCTCGGCCAGGGCGGAGAAGAACTTGGCGGTGACCCCGGGGTGCGAGCGCATCCCGGCGCCGATCAGCGAGATCTTGCCGATCCGGTCGTCGTAGCGCAGCGACTCGAAGCCGATCTCCTCCTTGACCTTGTTGAGGGCGGTCAGCGCGGCCTGCCCGTCGGTGGCCGGCAGGGTGAAGGAGATGTCGGTGCGGCCGGTGGCGGCGGCCGACACGTTCTGCACGATCATGTCCAGGTTGATCCCGGCGTCCGCCAGCACCGAGAAGATCGTCGCGGCCTCGCCCACCTTGTCGGGCACGCCCACCACGGTGACCTTGGCCTCGCTGCGGTCATGGGCGACTCCGGAGATGATCGCCTGCTCCATCTCACTTCCCTCGGTGGTGTCGGAGATCCAGGTCCCGTTCTTGTGGCTGAACGAGGACCGCACGTGGATCGGGATGTTGTAGCGGCGCGCGTACTCGACGCAGCGCAGGTGGAGGATCTTGGCCCCGCAGGCGGCCATCTCCAGCATCTCCTCGTAGGAGATGCGCGGGATGCGGCGGGCGGTGGGCACGATCCGGGGGTCGGCGGTGAACACGCCGTCCACGTCGGTGTAGATCTCGCACACGTCGGCGTGCAGCGCGGCGGCCAGCGCCACCGCCGTGGTGTCCGAGCCGCCCCGGCCGAGCGTGGTGATGTCCTTGGTGTCCTGGGAGACGCCCTGGAACCCGGCGACGATCGCGATCGAGCCCTCGTTGAGGGCGTCGCGGATCCGGCCGGGCGTGACGTCGATGATCCGGGCTTTACCGTGGGAGCCGTCGGTGATCACACCGGCCTGGGAGCCGGTGAACGACCGCGCCTCGTGGCCCAGGTTGGCTATCGCCATGGCCAGCAGCGCCATCGAGATCCGCTCCCCGGCCGTCAGCAGCATGTCCAGCTCGCGCGCCGGAGGCAGCGGGCTGACCTGCTCGGCCAGGTCGATCAGCTCGTCCGTAGTGTCGCCCATGGCGGAGACCACGACCACGACGTCGTTGCCCGCCTTCTTCGTCGCGACGATGCGCTGGGCGACCCGCTTGACGCACTCGGCGTCCGCAACGGAGGAGCCACCGTACTTCTGCACGACAAGAGCCACGGGTGGGTGCTCCTCGGATCGGGGTCGGCGTATACCAGCCGTCGAGTCTACCGACCCCATCCGACTGCGGAACGAACACATTTTCCCAGCATGCGAGACACAAGCCGGGCCGGCGGCGAAACCCTCCCCCCGGGTGACTACGCCGTGCGGAGCGGCTGGTCCGCCTGCCGGGGGGCGCGGGGGCGGGGCGGACGGGTCGCCCGCCAGGTCGGGTAGTCGCTGTAGCCCTCGGGGCCGTGGGTGTAGAGGAGGGTCTCGTCGTAGGAGGCCAGGGGAGCGCCGAGGGCGAAGCGTTCCGGCAGGTCGGGGTTGGCTATGAAGGCGCGGCCGTAGGAGACCAGGTCGGCCAGGCCCTTGCCGAGCACGGCCTCGCCGTCCTCACGGGTGGTGGGTTCGCGGTTCTCGCCGACGTTCGCGATGAGGGCGCCGTGCCAGCGGGGGCGCAGGTCGGCCAGGGACGAGCAGGTCAGGGCCTCGGTGAGGTGGAGGTAGGCCAGGCCCAGCGGATCGAGGGCGTCCACCAGCGCGCGGTACACCGGGGCCGGGTCGTTCTCCACCATGCCGAACTGGGGGTTGCCGGGGGAGAGCCGCAGGCCCAGGCGTTCGGGCCCGACCGCCTCGGCGACGGCCTCCGTCAGCTCCACGGGGAAGCGGATCCGGCCCGCGATGCCGCCGCCGTACTCGTCGTCCCGCAGGTTGGTGTTGTCGGCGAGGAACTGGTGGATGAGGTAACTGTTCGCCCCGTGCAACTCCACGCCGTCGAACCCGGCCTCGACGGCGTTCCGCGCCGCCGCCACGTGGTCCGCGATCGCCGTGCGGATGTCGTCATGCGTCATCGGCCTCGGCGTCACCGGGTCGCTCTTGCCCACCCGCGTGTGCTGGCGGTACGGAACGGGGACCGCGGAGGGCGCGAGCGGCATGCCCCCGTCGATCCGGGCCAGCGGATGCGCCTGCCGTCCGCCGTGCATCAACTGGGCGAAGATCCGCCCGCCCGCGGCGTGCACCGCCTCGGTCACCCGGCGCCATCCCGCCACGTGCGCCCGGGTGACCAGCCCCGGCATCCGCCATCCGGCCTGCCCCTGGAAGCTCGGCCAGATCCCCTCGGTGACGATCAGCCCCGCGCCCGCCCGCTGCGCGTAGTAGTCGGCGACGAACGGCTGCGGCACCCCGTCCTCGTCCGCCCGGAACCGGGTCATCGGGGCCATCACGATCCGGTTGGGCAGCTCCAGCACGCCCAGGCTGTAAGGAGTCAACAGCTTGTCGCTCATGCGGGGACGGTAAGACCTGACACCAGTGTCAGATTCAACCCCCGGCGAGAGCGGCGGCCAGGGTGTCCAGATGATCGGCGACCGGCCCCAGGGTCAGCAGGCCGCTGCCCGCTCCGGCCAGTTCCGCCGCGGCGGGGGTGAGGGCGGCGCGGGCGCGCCGCATCGTCTCGCGGTCGCCGACGGCGACGGAGGCCCGGGCGATGAGGCACCACAGGGCCTCGTGGAGCAGGTCGGGAGGCGGGTCCGGGACCCGGCGGAGCGCAGTCGCGGCCTCCCCGCGGCGGCCTTGGGCCAGGAGGACGAGGGGGCGCGTCCACGGTTCGTACGGTCCCCAGTCGATGCGCTCGTCGGCCGGGGCGGGCCGGTCGTGCCGGACGCGCAGGGACAGCAGGGCGAGCGGGAGCAGGCCGTGCTCCAGGCCCGGCATGCCGGCGCCCTCCAGGCGTGCGGCGGCGTCCCGGTAGGCCCGTTCCGCTTCGACCAGAGAGGAGCCGGACGCGGCGCGGCGCAGCGCCCGGTACCACCGGGTGAACACGCCGACCAGCGGCAGCTCGTGGCGCTCGGCCAGGCGGTCCACGGTCGCCGCATGCCGGTCGGCGGCCGGGAAGTCGGCGAGCGCGCTGCGGGCCTGCAGGCGGATCAGGTGCCCCAGCACCTCGTAGGAGGCCAGCCCGTGGCGGGCGGACGAGGCGACCAGTTCCGCGCCGATCTCGTCGCGGCGAGGGGCCAGCCCCGCCCGATCGAACGACTGCATGAACACGCCGTTCAGGGCGAACGCCAGCAGTGCGGGATCGTCCAGGCGACGGGCGATCTCCTCGGCCTGCCGGGCGGCCGCACGGGCGCGCGGCGAGCGGACGCCGCGCGTCTCCACGGCGATCGTCGCCAGCAGCCGCGCCCGTGAGGCGTCGTGCTCCGGGCCGGACGGGAGTGCGGCCAGGGTGCGTTCGGCCGCCGCACGGACCTGCGCGGCCTGCTCGGGGTCGTCGACACGGGTCCAGATCGCCGGAACGTCGTAGGCGCCGATCACACGGGCGGTCAGCTCCGGGTCGCCCAGCTCCTCGGCCGCCGCGATGGCCGCCACCCGGTGCCGGCGGGCCGCCACCAGACCGCCGCCTCCGGTGACCGCCAGGTTGCGCAGCAGCCCGACCGTCGACTCCAGCCGTGCCCGGGCCCCGGACGCCACGGCGCGGTCATAGGCGGCGGCGGCCTGCGCCCACACATGAGCCGGATCGGGGGCGGGGTCGAGGTGGCGGGCCTGGTCGAGGATGTCCTTCTCCAGGCGGCGCAGCCGCGGCCCCGGATCCACACCCAGTTGCTCCACCAGGAGGCCCCGCGCGCGGCGCAGCACCGCGAGGGCGTCGCCCTGGCGGCCGGACCGGTAGAGGGCCAGGGCCAGCAGACGCCAGGCGTCCTCCCGCCAGGGGTGCTCGGTCACGTGTGCGTCCAGATCCGGGACCGCCTCGGCGTGACGCCCCAACGCCAGCAGCGCCTCGGCCCTCCGCTCGACGGCGTGCAACCGCAGCTCCGCCAGGCGGGAACGTTCCGCCCCGGCCCAGCCCTCCTCGGCGAACTCGGCGTACGCGGGTCCGCGCCACCACCCCAGCGCCTCCTCCAGCCGGGGCAGTCCCTCCTCGGGAGGCAGCGTCGCGGCGGCGTTCACCGCGCGTTCGAACCGCCAGGCGTCCACCGCGTCCGGCTCGGCCCGCAGCGCGTACCCCGGCCCCTCGGTGACCAGCAGCCGGGCCGGGGCGCGGGGCGGGCGTTCGGGTTCCAGCGCGCGGCGCAGCGCGGCCACGAACGTGCGCACCGCGCCCACCGCGTCCGGCGGCGGATCCGGCCACAGGTCGTCCACCAGGACGCCGACCGGAACGACCCGGCGGCGGGCGACGATCAGCCGGGCCAGCACCGCCCGGTGCCGAGGGCCCCTGAGGGCGATCGCGTTCCCGGCACCGTCCCAGGCCGCCACCGGCCCCAGCACCCCGAACTCGACCCGCACGCCTCGACCCTACGGTCCGTGCTCATCGGATGCTCATCCACGGCGCCCAGCCTGGAGGACACCAGGTCACCTACCGGAAGGGACGCCGCTCATGGCCGCCATTCCAGGCTTCGCCCACCACCGCATCCCGGTCGCCGAGGGCGTGTCGCTGAACGCCGCCGTCGGGGGCTCGGGCGCTCCGATCGTTCTGCTGCACGGCTTCCCGCAGACCCACCTGATGTGGCGGCACGTCGCCGCCGACCTCGCCGCCGACCACACCGTCATCTGTCCCGACCTGCGTGGCTACGGCGACAGCGACAAGCCCGCCGAGACCGGCCCCGAGGTCTACTCCAAGCGCACCATGGCCGCCGACATCGTCGCCCTGGCCCGCGCCCTGGGGCACGACCGCTTCGCCCTGGCCGGGCACGACCGGGGAGCCCTGGTCGCCTTCCGCGCCGGTCTCGACCACGCGGACACGGTCACCCACCTGGCCTGCCTGGACGTTCTGCCGACCCTGGACATGTGGGGGGTGATGCGCGGGGTGTCGGCGGCGGTCGGCTTCCACCTCTACCTGATGGCGCAGCCGCCCGGCCTGCCCGAGCGGATGATCGCGGCGAGCGCGGACGAGTTCTTCGGTCACTTCCTCGACCTGTGGACGGGCGATCCGCAGGCCGTTCCCGCCGACGTCCGCGCCGCCTACCTGGCCGCCTGCCGCAACGCCGTTCCCTCGATCGTCGCCGACTACCGGGCCTCCGCCGGCATCGACGTCGCCCACGACGAGGCCGACCGCGCCTCCGGCAACCGGCTGCGGATGCCGGTCACGGTCCTCCAGCAGGACTGGGGCGCCGCCCTCGGCTACGACGCCGCGGCCCTGTGGCGGGCCTGGGCCTCCGACCTCCACCACGCCACGGTCACCTGCGGCCACTTCATGGCCGAGGAGGCGCCCGCCGAGATCGCCAAGGCCCTCCGCGACCTGCTCACCCGCTGATCACAGGGCGAAGGCCCGGCGGCTGTGGGCGAGCAGCCCGCGCACGGCGGGGTTGTGCGTGCTCTTCCAGACCAGGGCCAGCAGGGCGGGCGCCTCGGCGTCCTCGATGAGCAGGGCGGTGAGCCGGTCCCGGTAATGCTCGGCCATCGACTCGCTGAGGACGGCGACGCCGAGGCCGCGGACGGCCAGGGCGGCGATGGCGTCCGCGGCGCTGGCCTGCAGGGCGATCGCGGGGCGGAGGTCCTGTGCGGCGCAGGCCCGGTCGAACACCGTGCGCAGCCCGGTGCCGACGGGCATGCACACCAGCGGGTGCCCGGCCAGCTCGCGCAGGGCGACCCGCCGCCGCTCCGCCAGCGGATGCCCGGACGGGACGGCCGCGACGAGCCGTTCGCTGATGATCGGCAGCGTCTCCAGGCCGTCGTGGGCGGCGGCGGCCGTTCCGACGAGGGCCAGGTCGAGGGCGCCGTCGCGGACGCCCTCGACGAGCCGGTCGGAGTCGTCCTCCAGCAGCGCCAGCTCCACCCCGGGATGCGCCCGGTGGAACGCGGCCAGGGCGTCGAACAGCGGCGTGACGGTGCAGCCGATCACCATCCCGACCGCGAGGCGGCCCCGGATCAGGTCGGTCACCTCGCCCACCGCCTGGCCGACCGCCTCGGCGGCGGCGAGCGCGGCGCGGGCGTGCTCGAGCGCGGCCTTGCCCGCCACGGTGAGGGTGACGGTGCGCGCCGACCGGTCGAACAGCTCGGCCCCCAGCTCCCGTTCCAGCTGGCGGATCTGGGCGCTGACCCCCGACTGGCTGATGTGCACCCGCTCGGCCGCCCGGGTGAAGTTCCGCTCCTCGGCGACGGCGACGAAGTACTCCAGCTGCCTCAGCTCCATAACCACAGATTCTAGTTCTCATCAGAACCATCTGTTGGACTTCTGGAGCGGGCCGGGCGACGCTGGAGACACGGACTGCAAGGAGGAAGCCATGCCGGACTACGACGAGTACGAGAAGGCCATGCGTCCCGAGGACATCACCCGGCTGTTCGTCGAACGCTCCAACGCCGGTGACGCGACCGGCGTCGCCGCCCTCTACGAGGAGAACGCGGTGCTGGCGTACCCGCCCGGCGGCCAGACGGTGGGCCGGGAGGCGATCCGCGAACTGTGGGAGAAGGTGCTGGCGGCCCGTCCCCGCTTCGAGCCGGAATCCCCGCTGCCGACGCTGATCAGCGACGACATCGCCCTCACCGCCACCGTGGCCAAGGACGGCGCCGGCGCCCGCGCCCAGGTCCTCAGGCGCCAGCCGGACGGAAGCTGGCTGCGCCTGCTCGACCGGCCCGAGTTCCTCCAGCCCACCCGCTGAGCCGCCCCACCGGGAACACGGGCATCGACATGCGCGGACGGCCTCCGGCCGTGGCCTGCCCGGAGGCCGTTCCCGCGGGCGGGCGTGAGTTCCCCGACGGCGCGCTCCACGCCACGGCGGTGACCGGGGTCCGGTCGACCTTCACCGTGGCGGGGACCGCCGGAGTCCTCGCGGGCCCTGCCGATGATCGTTCTCATGCGGCCCGCGAGAAGGCCCGACGTCCCCTCGAGGGGAACCTTCGTCCTACCGGAGGACGGGGGTCTCCTCGGCGACGTTGAGGCGGGCGTCGGCGATCACGGCGTACAGGGCGCGCTGGGCGGCGCCGGCGTGGTTGCCCCAGTGGTTGAAGTACGAGTACTGCCACCACCACAGGGCCTCCAGGGGGCGGCCCTTCTCGTAGTGGCGCAGGCCGTGGATCAGGTCGCTGGCCACGTCGACCAGGTCGTCGGACAGCCGGTAGGCGGTGGGCTCGGTGTCCTTGACCGGGTCGAAGACCTCGACGTAGTCGTCGACGGCGGTCAGGCGTTCGGCCAGGCCGGTGCGGATGTCGTCCAGGTCGGGGTCGGGACCGAGCTCGGGCTCCCAGTTGTCCGGCGGGATCACGTCGGTGCTGGCGCCGAGCTGCGCGCCGGCCAGGATCACCTGGGACACCTCCAGCAGCAGGACGGGGACCGCGTGCGAGCCTGCCTCGCCGCGCGCCACCCCCTCCAGGCCGCTCAGGTAGTTGCGGACGTGGGTGGCGACCCGTCCGGCGAGGATCTCCCATTCCTCGGGGCTGGTGGTGCTCTGGATCGGGATGTCAGACATCGAGGAGCCTCCGTCCTTCGAACGCGCGTCCCAGGGTGACCTCGTCGGCGTACTCCAGATCGCCGCCCACCGGCAGGCCGCTGGCCAGGCGGGTGACCTTGATGTGCATCGGCTTGACCAGACGGGCCAGGTAGGTGGCGGTGGCCTCGCCCTCCAGGTTGGGGTCGGTGGCCAGGATCAGCTCGGTGACCGCGCCGTCGGCCAGCCGCTGCATCAGCTCGCGGATCCGCAGGTCCTCGGGGCCGACGCCCTCGATCGGGCTGATCGCGCCGCCCAGCACGTGGTAGCGGCCGCGGAACTCGCGGGTCTTCTCGATGGCGACGACGTCCTTGGACTCCTCCACCACGCAGATCACCGCCGGGTCGCGGCGCGGATCGCGGCAGATCCGGCACTCGGACTCCTCGGCCACGTTCCCGCAGACGCTGCAGAACCGGACCTTGTCCTTGACCTCACGGAGCGCCGTGACCAGCCGCTCCACGTCGACCGGATCCGCGGCCAGCAGGTGGAAGGCGATCCGCTGCGCGCTCTTGGGGCCGACGCCGGGCAGCCTGCCCAGCTCGTCGATGAGGTTCTGGACGACCCCCTCGTACAACGCGGTCCCTCCCTCGGCGGTGTTCGTTCGGCGGCTTCGGCGCGGCTACATCCCGGGCAGGCCGGGCATCCCCGGCAGCCCGCCGCCGAGGCCCTGGGCCAGCGGTCCCATCTTCTCCGCCTGCAGTTCGGCCACGGCGCGCCCGGCGTCCCGGATGGCCGCCAGCACCAGGTCGGCGATGGTCTCGGCGGTGTCGGCCGGGTCGTCGACGTCGATCGCCCTGGGGTCGATCCGCAGCCCCACGACCTCGCCCTGCCCGTTGACGGTGGCGGTGACCAGACCGCCGCCCGCGGTGCCCTCCACCTGTGCCTCGGCGAGCTCGCGCTGCGCGCTGAACAGCTGCTGCTGCATGCGCTGCGCCTGCTCCATCAGCTGCTGGATGTTGAGCTGACCACCGGGTTCCACGGCTACTCCGTTCCTTCACAGCCCGCTTCGGGGCCTGCCCCCGACCCCCTGGACGGGTGTCGTCGCTCCCGAGGTTACGGGTTCCGGCCCCATTCCGGTACGCGCCGTCGCCACCGTGTACCCCACGACATCGATCCGACACACCGCCCGAATCCGGCGACAGCCCCCATCACCGGTCATGACGTACGCCATCCGGCGTCGGGACGGCCGACGCCGCGCAGCAGCGTGTCGACCACCAGGGCGGCGAGCGCCTCCACGTCGTCGGAACGGCGCTGGGCGGCCTCGTGGACCAGCGCGTAGTAGACGCGGCGGGCCCAGTCCAGGTCGACGTCCGGGCGCACCAGCCCGGCGTCGCGCGCCCGCCGGAACATCTCGTCGCACACCTCCCGGACGTCGGCGTGCACCCGGGCGACCTCGGAGCCCTCCGGGGCGGGGCGGCTCATCGCGAAACCCCAGTCGATCTTGACACGGAGCACGTTGGCGGTCACCTGGTACAGCCCGACCAGGGGCGGCACGGCGTCGGGCCGGGCGGCCAGGACGGCCTCGTGGAAGCGCCGGGCGGCCCACCGGGTCATCGCCTCCACCAGCGCCTCCCGGGTGGCGAACCGGCGGTGGACGGTGGTGCGGGCGACCCCGGCGGCCTCGGCGATCTGCTCCATCGTCGCCGCCGGATCGGCGCTGAGCACCCGTTCGGCGGCCTCCAGGATCGCCCGCACGGTGCGTTCGGCGTCCGCCCGCAACGGCCGCGGGGGCTGCGGGCTCATGCGGGCTCCCTCACTGCGTGCATGCCAGGACAGTACGCCGCCGTCGCGGAAGCATCTTTAGTTGCAACATCGATGTTGCAAGTCATACGGTGATCGCATCACCGAAGTCTCAACTCCGGGAGAGAGTGATCATGGATCTGCAGCTCACCGGCAAGACCGCCGTGGTGACCGGCGCCAGCCGCGGCATCGGCCTGGCCGTGACCGAGACGCTGACCGCCGAGGGCGTGCGGGTGGTCGCCGCCGCCCGCACCATCACCCCCGCGCTCAAGGCCACCGGCGCGATCGGCGTGACCGTCGACCTGACCGCGCCCGACGGCCCCGCCCGCCTGATCGAGCGGGCCACGGCCGAACTCGGCGGGATCGACGTGCTGGTCAACAACGTCGGCGGCGGCGACGGCGGCGCCGGGCAGACCGGCGGCTTCCTGTCGTTCACCGACGAGCAGTGGGCGCGGGCGTTCGACCTCAACTTCCTCGCCGCCGTCCGCACCACCCGCGCCGCCCTGCCCCACCTGGTGGAACGCCGCGGCGCGATCGTCAGCATCTCCTCCAACGGCGCCCGGATGCCCCACGCCGGCCCCATCACCTACACGACCGCCAAGGCCGCGCTGACCGCGTTCGGCAAGGCCCTGGCGGAGGAGTTCGGCCCGCAGGGCGTCCGCGTCAACACCGTCTCGCCGGGCGCCGTCCGCACCGACCTGTGGGAGCACCCCGAGGGCTACGGCGCCGAGCTGGCCCGCACCATGGGCCTCGAACACGACCAGCTCCTGGCCGGCCTCCCCGCCGCCACCGGCATGCTCACCGGCCGCCTCGTGGAGCCGGCCGAGGTCGCCGCCCTGGTCGCCTACCTGGCCTCGCCCCTGGCCGGCAGCACCACCGGCACCGACCACCTCATCGACGCCGGCTCCACCAAGACCGTCTGACCCCGGACCCGGAACGTGACCGCCGCGTTCCGGGTCCAGAAGGGCGGACCGGCGCGACGAGGGGGCCGCTATGAGCAAGATCACCGGCCTCGGGGACTCCGCGCCGGGCGCGCCGACCGCCGATTACCACCGCTCGGAGGCCCCGATGGCGTCAGACTGGCCTGGTGCTCACTGAGGCTGTGCGGCGGCGGGCGGAGGAACTGGCCGCGGAGGAGAAACTGCCCGCGTACGTGTACGACCTGGCCGCGCTGCGGGAGCACGTGGCGGGCATCAGGGACGCGCTGCGGGACGGGCCGGAGCTGTTCTACGCGGCCAAGGCCAACCCGGACCCGCTGATCCTGGCCACGCTGGCCCCGTACGTGGCGGGCGTCGAGGTGGCGTCCGGAGGCGAGCTGGCGCACGTCCGCGAGGTGCTGCCGGACACGCGGACGGCGTTCGGCGGCCCCGGCAAGACCGACGCCGAACTGGAGCAGGCCGTCGCCGAGGCCGAACGCATCCACATCGAGAGCCCCTACGAACTGGAACGCCTGGCGGCCCTCCGCCGCGAGGCCGACGTCCTGCTGCGCGTCAACCTCGCCGGGGAACGCCGGGGCGCGGCGCTGGCGATGTCAGGACCGTTCGGAATGGACCCCGAGACGATCGAGCAGTGCCGCGGCATCCTCGCCCGGGCGCCGTGGATCAGGCTCCGCGGCGTCCACGCGCACCTGGCCTCCGGCCTGGACGCCGACGCCATGGTCCGGCAGTCGGCCGAGATCCTGGACTGGGCGCGCGCATGGCTCCAGGACACCGGCTGCGCGGACGCCCCCGAGTTCAACCTCGGCGGCGGAATGGCCGTGGACTACGGCGACCCCGGCAACCGCTTCGACTGGGCACGGTACGGCCGCGAGATCGCCGCGCTCGCCCGCCCCGACGAGACCCTGCGCATCGAACCCGGACGCGCCATCAGCGTCTACGCGGGCTGGTACGTCACCCAGGTCCTCGACGTCAAGAAGGCCCACGGCCACTGCTACGCCGTCCTGCGCGGCGGCACCCAGCACATCCGCACCCCCGTGACCAAGAACCACGACCAGCCCTTCACCCTCATCCCCCAGGGCCGCACCGGCCCCCAAGCCACGAACACCCCCGTCACGCTGGTCGGCCAGCTCTGCACCCCCAAGGACGTCTTCGCCCGCCAAGTCCCCGTGGACCACATCGCCGTAGGCGACGTGGTCGCCTTCTCCATGGCCGGCGCCTACGCCTGGAACATCTCGCACTACGACTTCCTCATGCACCCCCCACCGGGCTTCCACTACCTGGATCTGTGACCGACCCGGGCCTTCCGGCCCGTTCCGGCGGTCGCGTCGGCACGGTCGTTGAGCGCTTTGGGGACCGTCGGGACCGGCGGGGCAAGGGCCTGGCGGGTGACCGCCGGGCCCTCGTCATGCCGTACGGGTTCAGAAAATCTTGCGCCACTTCTTGTCGGCGTACTGGTACTTGCCCGTCTTCTTGCTGCGGCGGCACTCCTGCACGTAGAGCTTTCCGTTGTAGGAGGAGGAGCCCGAAATGCTGACGGTGCCCGGACCGTCGTAGGCCGTGCCGCCACCGGTGACGATGATGTAGCGGACGGTCTGGTACCTGTCGCCCTCGACGGCCTTGAAGCGGACGCAGGCCGTCCAGCCGTCCTTCCTGCCGTCCTTCAGGGAGCCCTTCCAGGTGAACTTGCTGGAGGTCTTCGTGGCCTGGCCCCAGGCCCTCGTGTGCGGGAAGGCGTCGATGGTCTCCCACTTCTTCGTCGTCGCCGCCTGGGCGGGGGTGGCGACCGCGCCGAGACCGGCCACGAGCGCCCCGGTGGTCAGGGCCACCGCAACGATACGTCGCATTCACATCCTCCGGTGATGGATTCCGTTCGGCGGGTAAAACTAACAGCGCACGACCGGATCGCTCGGGTCGAGTGCGGCCTCGGGCCGGCATCGGCCAAAAATGCCGAATCGGCGAACCGAACGATCATCTCCGGCGTCTAATTCCGGCGTCGTCCGTACATCTGAACGGAAGGTGTCCGTGGCATTGCCATCGGACATCGAACTCGTGTATCGCAGGCCGGACGGCTCCGGCGATGTGCGGGTGCGATCGTTGCAGGACGACGTCAACAGCGCCGAACGGGAAACGACGGCCGCCTGGAACAAAAACGTCCGGCAACGTGATGACGCGATACCGGCGGAGCAGCCGCCCGGCAGCGCCTGGAGAAGCGGTTGACGTCGCCGGGTCCTGCGATGCCGCTGTCGGCGTGGCCGCCGACCGCGGGTGACACGTCCACCCACGGTCCGCCCTCCCGCAGCCGCTTGTACGTCGTGATGCGCGGCCGGGGGAGCTGGGCCGAGGTCCCCGACACGAACGTGTGCCGGAGCCCGAGCAGGGCAATCGCTACGCTGAGCGGCATGAAGAAGTGGGAGTATGCGACCGTTCCGCTGCTGGTGCACGCCACCAAGCAGATCCTCGACAACTGGGGCCAGGACGGGTGGGAGCTCGTCACCGTGATCCCGGGACCGAACCCGGAGAACCTCGTGGCCTACTTCAAGCGAGAGATCCAGTGACGACCCCCGAGGAGCGGATCGCCGAGCTCGGCCTGGAGCTGCCCGAGGTGGTGGCGCCGCTGGCCTCCTACGTGCCCGCCGTCCGCACCGGCTCCCTGGTCTACACCTCCGGGCAGGTCCCGTTCGTCAAGGGCGAGCCGATCGTGACCGGCAAGGTGGGCGCCGAGGTCACCCTGGAGCAGGCCCAGGAGGCCGCCCGGGTGTGCGCGCTGAACGCGATCGCGGCGCTCAGGGCCGAGGTCGGCGAGCTGTCCCGGGTGACCCGGATCGTCAAGGTGGTGGGCTTCGTGGCCAGCGCCCCGGGCTTCTTCGGGCAGCCGCAGGTCGTCAACGGGGCCAGCGACCTGCTCGGCGAGGTGTTCGGGGAGGCCGGCCGGCACGCCCGCAGCGCGGTCGGGGTGACGGTGCTGCCCCGGGACGTCCCCGTCGAGGTGGAGCTGATCGCCGAGCTCGGGGGTTGACGGAACGGCATTCGGTATGTCCGAATTGGCCGCCATGAGGAGCAGGAAGGTGCACGGCCGATGAGCGGCGTCAAAGGGCTGAAGCTGTCCCCGGACCTGAGGGCGCGCTTCGAGGAGATGCGGGCCGGAAGGCTCGAGCCGGCCAGGCCCCGCGACGCCGCCACCGTCGTCGTGCTGCGCGACCACCCCCGGCACGGGCTGCAGGCGTTCATGCTGCGGCGGGTCGCGTCGATGGCGTTCGCGCCGGGCGCCTACGTGTTCCCCGGCGGCTCGGTCGACCCGCGCGACGGGGACGCCGGCATCGCCTGGGCGGGGCCGGAGGCCGCCGAGTGGGGCAAGGCGTTCGGCGCCGACGAGACCGTCGCCCGCGGGCTGGTCTGCGCGGCCGTCCGGGAGACCTTCGAGGAGACCCTGGTCCTGCTGGCCGGGCCGACCCCCGACTCGGTGGTGGACGACACCCGCGGCGAGGACTGGGAGGCCGACCGGCGGGCGCTGCTGGACCGCTCCCGGTCGTTCGCGCAGTTCCTGGAACGGCGCGGGCTGGTGCTGCGCAGCGACCTGCTGCGGCCGTGGGGGCACTGGATCACCCCGGAGGTCGAGCCCAAGCGGTACGACACCCGGTTCTTCGTGGCCGCGATCCCCGAGGGGCAGCGCGCCCGCGACGTGAGCACCGAGGCCGACTCGGTCGTCTGGGTCCGCCCCGCCGAGGCGGTGGAACGCGCCCGCGGCGGCGAGTGGTTCCTGCTCCCGCCGACCCTGGCGACGCTGCACGACCTCGCCGAGTACGACTCGGTCGCCGACGTGCTGGCCGCCGAACGGGAGATCATCGTGCACGCCCCGTACACCGAGATCGTCGACGGCGAGGCGTACCTGATGCTCCCCGAGGACGCCGCCCGGCACTACCCCGGCATGTGACGCCGATGCCGTCCTTCGGCGGGCGGTCGCGCCTGACCAGGATCGTCGCCGGAACGTCGGCCCTGCGTCATCTCGGCAGGATCACCGGAGCGAAGATGGGCGAGATGAACGAGATCGACGGCATGGGCACCGAACGGGCGGTCTGCGTGCTCGCCCCCAACCCCTCACCGATGACCCTCGACGGCACCAACACCTGGGTGGTGTCCGAACCGGGCTCCGCCGAGGCCGTGGTGATCGACCCGGGGCCCAAGGACGTGCGGCACCTGCGCCGGGTCGCGCGCAAGGTCGAGGAGAGCGGGCGGCGCGTCGCGCTGGTCGTCCTCACCCACGGCCACCCCGACCACTCGGCCGGAGCCCGCAAGTTCGCCGAGCTGACCGGCGCCCCGAAGATCCGGGCGCTCGACCCCCGGCACCGGCTGGGCGACGAGGGCCTGGTCGAGGGCGACGTGATCACGACCGGCGGGCTGGAACTGCACGTGATGGAGACCCCGGGGCACTCGGACGACTCCCTGACGTTCTGGCTGCCCGCCGACGGGGCGGTGCTGACCGGCGACACCGTGCTCGGCTACGGCACCACGGTCGTGGAGGGGAAGCTGGGGGACTACCTGTCCTCGCTGGAACGGCTCCGCCGGTTCTCCGCCGAACGCGAGGCGCGGATCATCCTGCCCGGTCACGGGCCCGGCCTGGACGACCCGATCGGCGCGCTGGACGGCTATCTGGACCACCGGATGCAGCGGCTCGCCCAGGTCGAGGCGGCGGTGGAGGCCGGCGCCCGCACCGCCCGCGAGGTCGTCGAACGGGTCTACGCGGAGGTCGACCGCAAGCTGTGGAAGGCCGCCGAGGCGTCCGTGCAGGCGCAGCTGGACTACCTCAGGGACGCCGGCCGCCTGCCGTCCTGACCGGCGGCCGACGGCCCCGGCGGCGCGGAGGCCGCCGGGAGGGGCCGGTCAGCGGGAGCGCTTGCGCAGCCGCTCGATGTCGAGGATCACCACGGCGCGGGCCTCGATCCGCAGCCAGCCGCGGGCGGCGAAGTCGGCCAGCGCCTTGTTGACGGTCTCCCGGGAGGCGCCGACGAGCTGGGCCAGCTCCTCCTGGGTGAGGTCGTGGTGCACGTGCAGGCCCACGTCGGACGGCTGCCCGAACCGCTCGGCCAGGTCCAGCAGCTGCTTGGCGACCCGGCCCGGCACGTCGGTGAACACCAGGTCGGCCATCACGTCGTTGGTCCGCCGCAGCCGCTGGGCCAGCGCGCGCAGCAACTGCACCGCCACCTCGGGGTGACCGGTCAGCCACGGCCGCAGGTCGTCGTGGCCCAGCCCGGCCAGCCGGCACTCGGTGACGGCGACCGCGCTGGCGGTCCGCGGGCGCGGGTCGAACAGCGACAGCTCGCCGAACATCTCGCTGGGGCCCAGCACGCTCAGCAGGTTCTCGCGGCCGTCCGGGGAGGTGCGGGTCAGCTTGATCTTGCCTTCCAGCACCACGTACAGCCGGTCGCCGGTCTCGCCTTCGTTGAACAGGGTCTGGCCGCGTGCCAACCGCACCTCGGCCACATTGGCGCGCAGCGCCTTGGCCCCCTGATCGTCGAGCGCCTCGAAGAGCGGGGCCTTGCTCAATACGTCCACGTCGCGGTCGGTCACGCTTCCTCCTCAAAGCACCTACATGAACAGTGTGACGTACGTCCCACCGCGTACGTGAAGGCGGGGCGTTGCCGGCGGGGCACGCAGAGCACCGCAGCCGCGCCCCTCCGGGCCCTCTCGCACCGCGTACGCGTGCCGGAGCCGGACGCCCGTGAGGAACGGTCTACGCGAACCCGCCCGAACCGCTGGTCGCCACCATTCTGCCAGCGCAGTGTACGAACAACCTGCACAACACCCGCATACCACCCCGTGATGAGGGCGGGGGCGGCGGGGAGCACTTACCCTTGCGGGCATGGCGACGAGTGTGGCGGGAGCCAAGCCGCGCCGGCGTGCTCGCGGACCCGAGTCGCGGCTGGCGCTGGTGCGGCGGGCGCGGAGGATGAACCGGATTCTGGCCGAGACCTATCCGGACGCGCACTGCGAGCTGAACTTCGCCGACCCGTTCCAGCTCCTGGTCGCCACGGTGCTGTCGGCGCAGACCACCGACGTGCGGGTCAACATGGTCACCCCGGCGCTGTTCGCCCGCTACCCCACCCCCGAGGACATGGCCGCGGCCGACCCGGAGGAGCTGGAGAAGCTGATCCAGTCCACCGGGTTCTTCCGGTCCAAGGCCAGGAACCTGCTCGGGCTGGCGGCCGGGCTGCGGGACCGGTTCGGCGGCGAGGTGCCGCGGACCCTGGAGGAGCTGGTCACCCTGCCGGGGGTGGGCCGCAAGACCGCGAACGTGGTGCTCGGCAACGCGTTCGACGTCCCGGGGATCACCGTGGACACCCACTTCGGGCGGCTGGCCCGCCGGTTCGGCTGGACCACCGAGACCGACCCGGCCAAGGTCGAGCACGAGATCGCCGAGCTGATCCCGCGCAGGGAGTGGACGATCCTGTCGCACCGGATGATCTGGCACGGCCGCCGGATCTGCCACGCCCGCCGCCCCGCCTGCGGGGTGTGCCCGCTGGCCCGGCTGTGCCCGTCGTTCGGCGAGGGCCCCACCGACGAGGAGACCGCGCGCAAGCTGGTCCGCACGGGGCCGTTCTCGTGACCGGGAAGGAACCGGGCCCCGAGCGGGTTGGCACGGACGTGACTCCCTCCACGAGCGAGACTTCCGCACCGCCCGCCTGGCTCGACCGGTTCATCGCCGAGGCTCCGCGGATGACGGTGCCGTCGTGGCTGCGACCGCCCGCCGACGCCCGCCCCGCCGCCGTGCTGGTGCTGTTCGGGGAGGGCCCCGACGGGCCCGACCTGCTGCTGACCCAGCGGGCCGCCACGCTGCGCAAGCACGCCGGGCAGCCCGCGTTCCCCGGCGGGCGGATCGACCCGGGCGACGACGGGCCGGTGGGGGCGGCGCTGCGCGAGGCCCACGAGGAGACCGGGCTGAACCCGTCCGGCTGCGACGTGCTGGCCACCCTCCCGGAGCTGTACCTGTCGCGCAGCAACCACCGGGTCACCCCGGTCGCGGCCTGGTGGCGGGAGCCGTCGGACGTGTCGCCCGGCCACCCCGGCGAGGTCGCCGCGGTCGCCCGGGTGCCGATCGGCGAGCTGACCGACCCGGCCAACCGGCTGAACGTGCGGCACCCCTCCGGGTTCGCCGGGCCGGCGTTCCGGGTGCGGGGGATGCTGGTGTGGGGCTTCACCGCCATGCTGCTCACCGAGCTGCTCAAGGTCGGCGGCTGGGACCGGCCGTGGGACGCCGGCCGGGTCGAGGACCTGCCGCCGGACGTGCTGGCGCTGGCCGCCCGGGGCTGACACGCCGGGCCGGGCGTGCCGGAGATGCCGGTGTCATCCCCTGCGGTGAGGGCGACGGCGGGACAACTGGTCCGCTGAGGGGACGTGAACTCCGGGCGATGCCCTATACGGTGAATTCGTGCTGGGCGACCACGTTCTTGACTTGATCCTGCTGGCCTTGGTGGTGCTGTTCGCCGTTTCGGGGTACCGGCAGGGCTTCATCGTGAGCCTGCTGAGCTTCGTCGGCTTCGTCGGGGGCGGCGTGATCGGCGTGCTGGTGGCGCCGCCGATCGCCGAGGCGGTGGTCGACGGCACCGCCCAGCAGGCGCTGCTGGCGATCATCATCGCGTTCCTGGCCGCCACGCTGGGGCAGCTGGCCGCCTCGTCGGTGGGCGCCGCGCTGCGCAACCGGGTCACCGGCGACAACGCCCGCGCCGCCGACGCGGTGGGCGGGGCGCTGGTCAGCGCGCTGTCGATACTGATCGTGGCGTGGTTCTTCGGGATCCTGCTGTCCGGGGCCAAGATCGACTGGCTGCGCACCCAGGTGAACTCCTCGGCGGTGCTCGAGGGCGTCGACACGGTGATGCCCGAGCAGTCGCAGACGTGGTTCTCCTCGTTCCAGGAGTTCGTGGACGCCAGCGAGTTCCCGCGGGTGTTCTACGGGCTCGGCGGGGAGTCGGTGGTGGAGGTCCCGCCGCCGGACGAGAACGTCGCGAGCACCCCCGAGCTGCAGGCCGCCAAGCGCAGCATCTTCAAGCTGGTGGGCACCGCCCCGCAGTGCCAGCGCAAGATCGAGGGCACCGGCTTCGTCTACGCCCCCGGGCGGATCATGACCAACGCGCACGTGGTCGCCGGGGTCCGCGGCCCGATCGACGTGATCTCCTGGGACGGCCGCAAGCGCGGCAAGGCCCGGGTCGTGGTGTACGACCCGCGCCGCGACATCGCCGTGCTGTACGTGCCCGGCTTCGACGCCAGGCCGCTGCGGTTCGACGGCCCGGCCCGCACCCGCGACGACGCCATCGTGGCCGGCTTCCCCAAGGGCCACGGCTACACCGCCGACGCCGCCCGCATCCGCGCCCGCCAGCACGCCAACGGCCCGGACATCTACCACTCCGGCCAGGTGACCCGCGAGATCTACGCCATCCGCGGCAAGGTCGAGCCCGGCAACTCCGGCGGCCCGCTGCTGTCCCCGGACGGCGACGTGTACGGCGTGATCTTCGCCGCCGCGCTGGACAACCCCTCCATCGGATACGCCCTCACCGCCAAGGAGGTCGCCCCGGACGCCGAGATCGGCGAGACCGCCACCGCCCCCGTCAGCACCGGCGCCTGCTCGGACTGATGACCCGCGACCGTGACGCCCAGGGGCGCGCCCGCAACGCCCGCCCCCGCGACGCCTACGGCCGTCCCCTCCCGCACGGCGCCCCGGGCGTCCCCACGATGCCCGACGACCTGTCCCTGACCCCCGCCGAGGCCCTGGCCGAGGCCCAGCGCCTCCTCGACGCCGACCGCCCGTTCCACGCCCACGAGGTCCTCGAGGCCGTCTGGAAGTCCTCCCCGGAGCCCGAACGCGAACTCTGGCGCGGCCTCGCCCAGGTCGCGGTCGGCCTGACCCACGTCCGCCGGGGCAACCCGCGGGGAGCCCGGGCCCTCCTCACCCGGGCCGCCGCCCGCCTGGAGCCCTACGCCGACTCCCCGCCCCACGACATCGACGTCCCCGGCGTCATCCGGGCGGCCCGCTCCCTGGCCGCCCGCACCGACGACCCCGGCCTGGCCAAGGCCCCCCTACCCCTGTCCCTACGCCGCCGGACCTAGCACTGCCGTCGCCTTGCGGGCGCGTCACGGGGCAGGGGTCAGTTGTCGGGCTCGGGGTCGGTGAGCCAGCCGAGGAGGGCGGCGTCGAAGGACTCGGGGCGTTCCTCGTGGGGGAAGTGGCCGGCGCCGTCGATGAGCTTCCAGCGGTACGGGGCGGTGACGTAGCGGCCGGAGCCCTGGGCGGTGCCGGGAAGGGTGAAGGTGTCCAGGGCGCCGTGGAGCTGGAGCGTGGGGACCTGGATGGGGGTCCGCATACGGCGGGCGTAGCGGATGCCGTCCGGGCGGGCCAGGGAGCGGACCAGCCACCGGTGGTACTCCATGGCGGAGTGGGCGACGCCGGGGATCTGGAAGGCCTGGCGGACGACCCGTTCGGTGCGCTCGTCGGGCCAGCCGGGGCCGGACCACTCGCGCAGCATGTGGCCCACCAGGGCGGCGTCGTCGCGGACCAGGCGGCGTTCCGGCCACATCGGGACCTGGAAGCCCAGCGAGTGGCGGGCCGCCCACGCCTGGGTGCGCAGGCCGGTGCGGACCGCCTGGCGCAGCCTGAGCGGATGCGGGGCGGACACGGTGACCAGGCGGTGCACGACCTTGGGCCGGTACACCGCCATGGTCCAGGCCAGCAGGCCGCCCCAGTCGTGCCCGACGATGACCGCGTTCGCCTCGCCCAGCGCGCGGACCAGTCCCGCGGCGTCCCCGGCCAGCGTCACCAGGTCGTACCCGCGGGGCGGCTTGTCGCTGCCGCCGTAGCCGCGCAGGTCCACCGCGGCGGCGCGGTACCCGGCCGCCGGCAGCGACACCAGCTGGTGCCGCCACGACCACCAGAACTCGGGGAAGCCGTGCAGCAGCAGGACCAGCGGCCCCTCGCCGGCCTCCACGACGTGGAACTGGGTGCCGCCCGCGCTCACCGCCCGGTGCGTCCACGGGCCGTCGAGCTGCACCACGGATGTGCCGCGCCCGGCCATGTCCGCTCAGTCCGCCTGGCTGAGCGCCGGCTTGTCCTCGTGCCGGAACGCCTCCGGCAGGTCCCGGAGCGTCCGCCGGGTGCGCTTGGCCCCCCGGATGCGCTTGACCACCAGCACGCCGACGACGCCGAGCAGCACCGCCACCACCACGTAGGTGATCGCCACGGTCAGGAACGCGGCCCACGGCCACATGCCGAACAGCTCCATCAGCCCGTAGGCCAGCGCCAGCCCGAGGAAGATGATCACCGGTGCGAACACCGCCAGCGACACGAAGAACAGCGCGCCGCCGACCGCCGCCTTGCGGGCGTCCACCCGCAGTTCCGTCTTGGCCAGGCTGATCTCGGCGCGGATCAGCTTGGAGATGCCGCTCGACGCCTGGGCGACCAGCTCACCGAGAGACTTGTCCTCGATCCGCTCGCCCGGCCCTGCCTCCGCCATGTCGCACTCCTTCTCCCAGGGCACCGGTATCCCAGGGGCACGCTGCATAGCCTTGCAGCAGGGATCACCGTAGTGCCACCCGGGACATGCGTGATGTCAGCCAGTCCTGACCGTCCGGCGCCCGCGGCCGTGGACCCTGAACGCCGTCGTGGCCAGCGCGGCGGAGACCACGCTGGCGACCAGCACCGCCGTGGTGACGTTGTCCACCCGCGCCGGGTCGGTGTAGGCCAGCCCGCCGATCAGCAGCGACACGGTGAACCCCACCCCGGCGAGCAGGGCCACCCCGGCGAGCTGCCGCCACCGCAGGTCGTCGCCGAGCCCGGCCAGGCCGAGCCGCACCGCCGCCCATGCGCCGCCGAAGACGCCGAGGAACTTGCCGACGACCAGCCCGGCGATCACCGCGAGCGCCACCCGGTCGGTCGCCACCTCGCCCAGCGCGGACGGGTTCAGCGCCACCCCGGCCGAGGTGAACGCGAACAGCGGCACGCACACCCCCGCCGACAGCGGCCGCAGCACGTGGTCGGCCTGCTCGGCGTTGGTACGGCGGCCGTCCGGGGTCTCCCGGGGGCTGGTCAGCATGCCGAGCGCGACCCCCGCGATGGTGGCGTGGACGCCGCTGCGGTACACGCAGTACCAGGCCAGCAGCGCGATCGGCGCGTGCGCCCAGGGAGTGCGCACGCCCTTGGCCTGCAGCACGCCGAACAGGGCGATCAGCGCGACCGCCGCCGGCAGCCACAGCGGCGCCAGCTCGTGGGTGTAGAAGAGCGCGATGATCGTGATGGCGATCAGGTCGTCCACCACCGCCAGCGTCAGCAGGAACGCCCGCAGCGCCGCCGGGCAGGCCGGGAACGCCACCGCCAGCACCGCCAGCGCGAACGCGATGTCCGTGGCGGTGGGGATCGCCCAGCCGCTCGCCGCCCCCGGCTCGCCGGCGCTGACCGCCAGGAACAGCGCGGCCGGCACGAGCATGCCCGCGAACGCCGCGATCACCGGCAGCGCGGCCTGCCGTGGACGCCGCAGCTCGCCGTGCGTGATCTCCTCGCGGAGTTCCAGCCCGGCGATGTAGAAGAACAGCGCCAGCAGCCCGCTCGAGGCCCAGTGGGCCACGTCCATCGGCCCCAGCTCCAGGTGCCGGAACTCCTCGTACGCCCCGTTCCACGGGCTGTTGGCCCAGGCCAGCGCGACGAGCGTGGCCCCGAGCACGATGAACCCGCCGATCGTCTCGGTACGGAGCGCCTCGGCGAGGTTGCGGCTGTAGCGGACGGTGTGCTGGACGGGCCAGATGGCGGCGACAGGGCGCGGCACGGCACTCCCGGTGTGCTGGTCGGCGAACAGGACACGGGAACGCCCTTCAGTGGACATTCCCGGCCGACCAGACTTCCCGGCACACCGAAACCAAGGCTACCCATAAGGCCCAAACGCAACCGTCCGTATCACCGCAACACGTTCACGCCCGGCTGCGCGTCGGCTCACGCCGCGACGCGTTCACCGGCCCCGCCGGTCGGCGCCTCGGGCCTTCGACGGGAACGCCCGGAGACGGGAACGCGGCGCGCCCCGCCGGTGCGGAGGGCGCGCCGCGTTCGACGTCCGGGATCAGTCCTCGGGCTTGGCCGTGGGCAGCTTGGCGGAGATCAGGTCCATCACCGAGCTGTCGGTGAGGGTGGTGACGTCACCGAGCGAACGGTTCTCGGCCACGTCCCGCAGCAGCCGCCGCATGATCTTGCCGGACCGGGTCTTGGGCAGCTCCGGCACCACCATGATCTGGCGGGGCTTGGCGATCGGCCCCAGCGTCCTGGCGACGTGGTCGCGCAGCTCCTTGACGAACTCCTCGCCGTCGGCCTCGTCCTCGGCCGCCCCGCGCGGGATCACGAACGCCACGATCGCCTGCCCGGTCACCGGGTCGGTCGCGCCGGTCACCGCCGCCTCGGCCACCTTCGGGTGCGAGACCAGCGCCGACTCCACCTCCGTGGTGGAGATGTTGTGGCCGGACACCAGCATCACGTCGTCCACCCGGCCGAGCAGCCAGATGTCGCCGTCGTCGTCCTTCTTGGCCCCGTCGCCGGCGAAGTACATCCCCTCGAACCGGGACCAGTAGGTCTTGACGTACCGCTCGTCGTCGCCCCAGATGGTCCGCAGCATCGACGGCCACGGCTCCTTGAGCACCAGGAACCCGCCGCCGCCGTTCGGCACCGACGCCCCGGTGTCGTCCACCACGTCCGCGCTGATCCCCGGCAGCGGGCGCATCGCCGCGCCCGGCTTGCCCTCGGTGACGCCCGGCAGCGGGCTGATCATGATCGCGCCGGTTTCGGTCTGCCACCAGGTGTCCACCACCGGGCAGCGGTCCGCGCCGATGTGGTGCCGGTACCAGACGTACGCCTCGGGGTTGATCGGCTCGCCCACGCTGCCGATCACCCGCAGGCTGGACAGGTCGTACTTGGCGGGGATGTCGTCGCCCCACTTCATGAACGTCCGGATCGCGGTGGGCGCGGTGTAGAAGATCGTCACCTTGTACTTGGCGATGATCTCCCACCAGCGGCCCCGGTGCGGGGTGTCCGGCGTCCCCTCGTACATCACGCTGGTGGCGCCGTTGGCCAGCGGCCCGTACACGATGTACGAGTGCCCGGTCACCCAGCCGATGTCGGCCGAGCACCAGTACACGTCGGTCTCCGGCTTCAGGTCGAACACCGCGTGGTGGGTGTAGGCGACCTGGGTCAGGTAGCCGCCGGCCGTGTGCAGGATGCCCTTCGGCTTACCGGTCGTGCCGGAGGTGTAGAGGATGTAGAGCGGGTGCTCGGCGTCGTGCGGCTGGGCCTCGTGCCGGTCGCTCTGCCGGTCCACCACGTCGTGCCACCACACGTCGCGCTCGTGCTGCGCCGTCTCCTCGCCGGTGCGGCGCACGACCAGGACCCGCTCGACGCTCGGGGTGTCGGCGACGGCCTCGTCCACGGTGGGCTTGAGCGCCGACGGCTTGCCCCGCCGGTAGCCCCCGTCCGCGGTGATGACCAGCTTGGCCTGGGCGTCGTTGATGCGGGTGCGCAGCGCGTCGGCGCTGAACCCGCCGAACACCACCGAATGGGTCGCGCCGATCCGCGCGCAGGCCAGCATCGAGATCGGCAGCTCCGGGATCATCGGCAGGTAGATCGCCACTCGGTCGCCCTTGCGCACGCCCAGCTCCAGCAGCGCGTTCGCGGCCTTGTTGACCTCGCGCTGCAGGTCGGCGTACGTCAGCGTACGGGTGTCGCCCTCCGGCTCGCCCTCCCAGTGGTAGGCGACCCGGTCCCCGAGCCCGGCCTCCACGTGCCGGTCCACGCAGTTGTAAGCGACGTTCAGCTCACCGCCGACGAACCACTTGGCGAACGGCGGATTGCTCCAGTCCAGCACCTGCTCCCACGGCTTGGCCCAGGTCAGCCGTTCCGCCTGGCGGGCCCAGAAGCCGAGCCGGTCCGCTGCGGCCTCGTCGTAGACGTCGGCCTTGACGTTGGCCGCGGCGGCGAGTTCAGGGGGCGGGGCGAACCGCCGGTTCTCCTTCAGCAGGTTGGAAAGGGGCTCTTGGCTCACGATTCACTCCTCGCCACACGGCCCGGTGGACCGCGCTCGCCGGGCAACTCCGTTCACTGCGCTGACCGCGTACCCCGTCCGGCCGGACGGCGGCGCATGGGCCGTGCCGCCCCGGCGGGGTGCGGTCGCCAAGCTCACGGACCCTGGGGCCCGCTCCGCTCGCGTGTCGCTCACGGTGTGCTCTCCTTCAGACGGAACAGGGGGTGGCGCCCGGTGTCGTCCACTTCACCAGGGAATTCCCCGTCCCACAAGGTCATCCGAGGGCGAAATCGTCCTGTGCCCCTGGGGGGCGTCCCGCGGCCCCGGACGGACGGCATAAGGTCGGACACCGTGACAGACCCATTGGCCCAAGTCGCGGCGCTGCCCGGGGTGGACGAGGCGGTCGCCGAGGCCCGTTCCACGGTGGACCGCCTGCTGGGCCACCGCATCCTCCGCCGCCGCAGCGCCGAGGTGTCCACCGAGTCGGCCCTGCGCGCCGCCCGCGCCTCCGCCGCCCTGGAGGGCGTGTCGGTGAGCCTGGAGGAGTTCCGGCAGGACGCCGCCGAGATGGCCGCCGAACGTCCCGGCCTGGACCCGGTGGTGCAGGGCTCCCTGCGCATCTCCGCCGAACTCGGCACCCTCACCGAGACCTGGCGTCAGGCCCCCCGCCAGGTCCTGGCCCGCCTCCACGTCCTGGCCGCCGCCGACGCGGTGGACGAGGACGCCCTGGGCCGGCCCCGCGCCGAGGACCAGCCCGCCACGGACCCCCTGGGGCTGGGCGCCCCTCCCGTGCCCGCGGAGGTCGCGGCCCGCCTGGACGCCCTGAGCACCCTGCTGACCCGGCCCACCAAGGCCCCCGCGATCGTCGTCGCCGCCATCGTCCACGGTGAGCTGCTGGCCCTGCGCCCCTTCGGCTGGGGCGACGGCCTGGTCGCCCGTGCGGCCGAACGCCTCACCCTCGTGCAGCGGGGCCTGGACCCCAAGTCCCTCACCGCCCCCGAGGTGGGCCACGCCGAACGCGCCGACGAGTACGTCGGAGCCCTCCGCGCCTACCTCACCGGCACCTCCGAGGGCGTGGCCTCCTGGGTCCGGCACTGCGCCGCCGCCGTGCAGATCGCCGCCCGCGACTCCCTGGCCATCTGCGAGGCCTACCTCCGCGGCTGACCCGCCGGGTGGGAGGCCGGGTGGGAGAATGCGTTCTCGCAAAGCGAGCGGCGCCTCGTTGAGAGGCGCCGCCGCCACACGTCACTCCGGGTTACCAAGCGTGCTCTCTGATTCGCCGGATCGGGTCAAGCCCGTCTCGGCGCGCCTCCCGCGGCTGGTCGCGCGTGGGTACCCGGGTGCCGTGCCCGGACTTTTGTCCGTGACACCTGTCTACGCCTCATTTGCCCAGATCGCAAGCCCCTCTGGAAGCCTTCGCGCGGCACGGCGGCCCGCCGCCCGCCGTTCGGGCGCCGGGCCGCCGCCGATCACCGCCGGAACGGGATCATTGGGGCGAACCGGAGTTGTCGCCGGAATTGATCACACAACGTGATCATTTGTCCGTGGTGGGCGCTCTCGGCTCCCGCGGCCTCCCGTGCCGGCCGGGTCCGGCCGCATTGTCCGCCTGACTTGCCAGATCAGTGGGGAGATGTCCCGGTTCGCCTTCGCCGGCTTTGGGAAGTCGGCAAAAACGTCACCTGTTGTATCTCTTCGTAGCTCGACGGAAGTCTCGATGATCGGGCAGCATATGTTGTATCTCCCTACACTGTAGGCAACGGCTTTGCGTCACCCATGGATCAAACCGGCGTGCCCCGGTAACGGCGCGCCCGGCGCGATCTGCAGAGACCTTCCTGGAAACGGTCCGCCTCTACCCCCCCGGAGCCGGACCGCTCGACGACCCCCGCTATCCCCCCCGGCGGGGGTCGTCGCATGTCCGCACCCTTCTCGGCCGACACCGTCACGCCCCCGTGCGCGGGGAGCGCCGTCCGCGTATCCGCTGGTGGTCCGGCGGCCTGGGAAGGCGTCCGCGGATCCGGTACGGGCTCTCGCGGGCCGGCGAGCCGGAGCGGAGAGTTATCCACAGATTGCGGATCGTCTTCCGCGTGAGGCGGGCGGGGCCTGAGGGTGGAGCCATCCGAACCCCAGGAGGAAACCCATGGCAACCACCGCACTGATCGCGACGGCCGATCCGCGGATCGCCGATGACCTGCTGCGGCTCGCCGCCGCGGCCAACGCCGAGGCCACCGTGGCCACCACCGTCGAGCAGGCGAGAACGGACTGGCGCCGTTCCCCGCTCGTCCTGGTGGGCGCCGACATGGCGGACGGGCTGGCCGCCGGGGGAGTCGCCCGGCGCACCGGCGTCGTGCTGGTGACCGGCGAGGCGGGGGCGTCGGACGGCTTCCGCGCCGCGGTCGTCGTCGGCGCGCAGGATCTGGCCGCCCTGCCCGACGACGAGGAATGGCTGGTGAACGCGCTCGCGGCGGCGGCCGAGCCGGACGACGCGCGGGCCGTGACGGTCTGCGTGACCGGCGGCCGCGGCGGTGCCGGCGCCAGCGTGCTGTCCGCCATGCTCGGCCTGACCGCCGCCCGCCAGGGGCTGAGCACGCTGCTCGTCGACGGCGATCCCCGGGGCGGCGGCCTCGACCTGGTGCTGGGAGCCGAGGACGTCCCCGGTTCCCGCTGGCCCGACCTGGCCGGACGCCGCGGCCGCCTGAGCGCCGAGCTCCTCCGCCGTTCGCTCCCGGCGGTCGAGGAGCTGACCCTGCTGTCCTGGCACCGCGGGGACCCCGAGCACCTGGGCCCCGAGGGCATGCACACGGTGCTGGACGCCGCCGTCCGCGGCTTCGACCTGATCATCGTCGACCTGCCCCGGGATCCCGACGAGGCCGGCCGCGTCGCCCTGCGCGCCGCGTCCCGCACCTTCCTGATCGTGCCCGCCGAGCTCCGCGCCGTCGCCGCCGCCGACCGCGTCGCCGCCTCCCTGCTCGGCGACACCGACGACATCCGTCTCCTCGTGCGCGACCCCTCCCCGGGGGGCCTGACCCCCGAGGTCATCGCCCGCACCCTCGACCTCCCCCTGGCCGGCTCCGTCCAGGACGACCGCCGCCTCCCCGCCGCCATCGAACGCGGCGAGTTCCCCCGCCTGAGCCGCCGGGGCTCTCTGCCCGACCTCTGCGACCGCCTCATCGAAGACCTGCACATCCCCCACCCCGCCCTTCCCCGGAAGGAGGCGGCATGACCTTCCGTCCCCACCCGCGCATCCACCGCATCCCCATCCGCAGACGCCCACCCACCGCCCCCGGGAGCACCCCACTCCCCGGCCAGGGGAACGGTGACCGTGCAACCCCGTTCACCCCAATGGCGATGACACGAGCCCTCGCAGGTTGCTGATGCCCGGCGTGAGAGGGGTGCGGGGTGCCGTGGGCGAGGTCGGGCCGCGATCAGGTGGCTGATTCAGGAGGAGGCAGGCGACGTGAACGGACCGGACGACCTCACCGACGCCGTGCGGGCGCGGCTGGCCGACACCGGCGGGGAACCGACCGGTGGACGGGTCGCGGCGGCGGTGCGGGCCGAGGAACGGCTGCTCGGCGATCAGGAGGTACTGGCGCTGGTGAACGAGTTACGGGCGGACTTCGTCGGCACGGGGCCTCTGGAGCCTCTGCTGCGTTCGTCCGAGGTGACCGACGTCCTCGTCAACGGGCCCTTCGAGGTCTGGGTGGACGCCGGCTCGGGGCTCGTGCGGACGCCGGTCCGGTTCCCCGACGAGGTGTCCCTGCGCAGGCTCGCCCAGCGTCTGGCGGCCGCGGCCGGCAGGAGGCTGGACGACGCCGCCCCGTACGTCGACGCCAGGCTCCCCGGCGGGATCCGCCTGCACGCCGTGCTGCCCCCCGTGTCGCCGGGCGGGACCTGCCTGTCCCTGCGGCTGCCGCGCCGCCGGGCGTTCACCCTGGACGAGCTGGTCGCCGCGCAGGCGATCCCCCCGGCGGGTGCGGAGCTGCTGGCGGCCCTCGTGGCGGCGCGTCCGGCGTTTTTGATCACGGGAGGCACCGGGACCGGCAAGACCACCCTGCTCAGCGGTCTGCTGTCGCTGGCCGACCCCCGGGAACGGCTGGTCCTGGTGGAGGACGCCGCCGAACTCCGGCCGGAGCACCCCCATGTCGTGCGCCTTGAGGCCCGGCCTCCCAACGTCGAGGGCGCGGGCGGGGTCACCCTCCACGATCTCGTCCGTCAGGCCCTGCGGATGCGCCCCGACCGCCTCGTGGTCGGCGAGGTCCGAGGCGACGAGGTGGCGGATCTGCTGAGCGCTCTCAACACCGGCCATGAAGGCGGCTGCGGCACCCTCCACGCCAACACCGCCACCGACGTGCCCGCCCGTCTGGAGGCGCTCGGCTGCGCCGCCGGCCTGACCCGCGAGGCCGTCCACAGCCAGCTGGCCGCCGCCCTGGACGTGGTCGTCCACCTGACCCGCGACCCTGCGGGAGGCCGCCGCCGCGTCGCCGCCGTCTGCATGCTCCAGCGCGGCCCGGACGGTCTCGTCAACGCCCTGCCCGCCGTGACGTTCACCCCCGACGGCCAACTGGTCAACGAACCAGGGGCCTCCGCCCTGGCCGACCGCCTCGGAGGTCTCTGGCGCCCCCGATGACGACCACCCGCAGCCACCCTCCGCCCTCGCAGCCAAGGCTCCCCGGCATGCTCCAGCGGCCCACGACCTCACCGCACGCAACATCGGCTCGTGCCCCGGCTGCTCAGACCGGCCCCAGAGGAGGCTCCTCCGGGATTTGTCAGGCAGGACGTGGAGCGTGCCGGTGGACTTCGGTGACGGCAGTGCGCGACCAGCGGGTTTCCGTGCCGGCGGTAATGGCGGGGAGGTGATGGGCCCGGCCGTGTCGGCGTGAGCGGTTCTGAAGTTGAAGGGAGTGATCGTGTTCGAGGTTGCTGTGGCTGCCGGGCTGGCGGGACTTGCGGTATGGGTGCTCTTTGCGCCTTCGCTGGCGCGGCGGCGTCTGGACTCGCTGGCGGGCGGACGCCGGGCCTCTCCGGGGGGTGATGCCCTGCGCTGGGGTCGGGAACGCTTCGAGCGGCTGCGAGCCAGAAGAGGGAACGAGGCGCTCTGGCGGGCGTCGGTGATCGAGCTGTGCGACGGCATGGCGGCCGAACTGCGTGCCGGTCGTGTGCCGGAGGCGGCCTTTGCGAGTGCGGTGGCCGTCCTGGACCCTCAGGTAAGCGGCCCCGTCATGACCGAGTGGCGGCGGTGCCAGGCGGGGGGAACGGCCGATGTGGCGGATCCCGACATCGCCTTGGAACGGTTGGCGGAACGTCCGGGTGCCGAAGGGTTGCGCATGCTCGCGGCGTGCTGGCGGATCGGTGCCGACAAGGGCGGAGCATTCGCGCCGGTGATCGAGGGTCTGGTCGCTGCGCTTCGGGATGAGGAGGCTCAGCGGCAGGAGATCGCCGCCCAACTGGCCGGGCCTCGTGCCACGGCTCGCCTCTTGGCGGTTCTCCCGATCGTCGGTCTGGGCATGGCGGCCGCCTTGGGGGCGGATCCGCTGGCCTTCCTCTTCGGCACCGTCCCCGGGTCGGTATGCCTCACGCTCGGAATCGGTCTCGACGCCCTCGGCCTGTGGTGGACACACCGCCTGGCACAGTCCGCACAGGCGATCCGATGAAGAATTGATCTTCCTCCTCCGGCCTCTCGGAGAGGACCGGCGAAAGTGGCCACGACATGAAAGGCAGTGCGATCAGCTCATGAGCATCACGATGTATGCCGCCATCGGATGTGCTGCGTTCGCGGGATTTCTTCTGCCGCGAGGCAGATCGACTGCGACACGACGGCTCGAATCCCTCTTAGGGGGTCGCGGGGGAAGGCGCGGACCAACAGATCCGGTGACACGCGCCGGCATGGATGAAGGGGCCTTCCTCCGAGGAGCCCGGGAGGGCCGCGGCGCCGGTCCACGGCTGTCGAAGGCCACTCGTGAACGCACTTCACCGCCGTGTTCGACCGCAGATCAGGGGCCACGCCGCCATCGCCCCGAAGCCGATCGGACGTTCCCTCCCCCGAATCCCCCGGGCGCGGCATCGGCCCCATCTGCTGTGCGGGGTCAGGGCGATCGAGGCATCGCCCAACGGGTGGCGCCGATGGCAGCGGGCCTGATCGTGATGCTCACGTTCGGCGGCCTCGCCGGATTCCTCGCCGGGATCGCGACGGCCGCGGCGGTCATGGTCGCCCTCGGCCGGGCCGAGTCCCGCGGGCGGCGGGAACGCGGGAGGAGACTCGCAGCGGATGTCCCGGTGGCCGTCGACCTGCTCGCCGCGTGCCTGCGAGGCGGTGTCTCCTGGACGGAGGCGGCCGAAGCCGTCGCGGACACCATCGGCGGCCCGCTCGGCGAGGAGCTCCGCGGAGTCGCCGCAAGGGTGCGCCTGGGCGCGGACCCCGCCGACGCCTGGCTGGCCCTGACCGCAGAGCCCGCGCTGGCGGCCCTGGGCCGTACCGTGGCCAGAGCCGTCGACAGTGGTGCTTCGCTGGCTCCGGCCCTCACCAGGATCGCCGCGGATCGCAGGAAACAGGCGCACGCGGCCGCCACGGCCAGGGCACGCGCAGTGGGCGTCTACGCGGTCGCGCCCTTGGGGCTGTGTTTCCTGCCCGCGTTCGTCCTGCTGGGGATCGTCCCTGCGGTCGCCGGCATCGCCCGGTCACTGCTCCTGCCCCTATGAGCGCCGCAGAAGCCGGGACCGCTCACACCCCTGCCACTGCGCCATCGTGCTCCCGAATCATGGAAGCAGGTGATGCCCGGAGAGCTCGACGAGCCGATCGTGCTCTCCCGAAGGGCTTCCACCAGATGGTGCAGACGCGCGCAGGGCGCGTTCGGCGGGGACGGCGGTGATCTGCCCGGAAGAGCGGGTGGGGGCGGACGTCAGAGGCGCCGGGCGCCGATGGACTGCATCAGGCTGGGCCAGACGGTGTTGACCTCGCGGATCCAGTAGGCCCACGAGTGCCGGCCGTCGCCGTAGATGTGGGCGGTCACCGGGATGTTCAGCTGGCGCAGGCGGTTGAGGAAGACCCGGTTGCTGTAGCCGACGCCGACCTCGCTCAACAGGCCGATGTCCCACGGCGCCATGTTCGGGTTCTCGAACGGACCCGGGCGGCCCGTGGTGGCGCTGGAGATGTAGAGCTTGGTGCCGCGCAGCCGTTCCGCCAGCGACGTGGGGTCGTGCGCCCGCCAGTTGGCCCGGTTGAGGAGGGGGTCGCCGTAGACGGCGTACGGGTCGGAGCCCGAGCCCAGCATCGTGTACATCAGCAACGCCGGAATCCCCGGAGCGAGCAGCGACAGCGGTCCGCTGAACGAGGCGGCGTGCCGGAACGTCCTCGGGTAACGGGCGGCGTACGTGATGCAGCCCTGGCCTCCGGAGGAGTTCCCCATGCAGGCGCGCGCGCCGCCGGCCCGGAAGTTGCGTTCCATCAGCTCGCGGACCTCGAGCATGTGGAAGGTCTCCCACATGGGGATCCCGCCCCGGCCGCCGTTCCACCAGTCGGTGTACGAGCCGTTGTCCCCGGCCGGCATGACCACCATGACGTCGTACTTGCGCGCCAGGCCCTCGATGTCGGTGGAACGGGTCCACGAGGTGTGGTTGTCCCTCCCGCCGTGGAAGGCGTAGAGCACCGGCCAGGTCCGCAACGCGTTCTGCCGCCAGGTCTTGGGGACCAGGACCCGCACCTTCTTCTGGGTCCCCAGCGCCTTGGAGTTGATGGTGACGTCGAACGAGCTGCCCTTCTGCAGCCAGGTCCATCCGGCCACGGTGGCGCCGTTGGAGGCGCGCCTGTCGGGCGCGGCCTGGGCGGGCTGGACGGCGGCGGTGACCGCGAGAGGACCGATCAGGGCGGCAGCGGTGACCGCCCCTACCCGACGGGTCAGACGTCGCCACGATCGTGCCGGCATGTCATCCTCCGCTGCCGTTCCCCGCGCCGTCCGTCCGGCTCTCCCGGCGGGCGGGCCGTCCGGAACGGGACCCTGCACCGCCGCTCGGCTCGTCGGGAACGGCCGGGAACGCCCGGGGCGCATGCGGACGGCGGGTCTGGGGGTGTTCTCGGTATCACGTTGTTGCGGGGCACAGTACACCAAATCCAATAGCGACTCAGTAGAGCGTTTTCGTGACGATCCGTGACGTTCCGTGAAATCTGCAGTTCGCACCGCTTGAATGCGCATCGCATACGGTCGCTTGCCCCGCGTGCCCGCGCCGCCGGTCGCAAGAGCTCGAACGATCCTGCGCATTCGACGAAGGCGGAGATGCGCCCGCCCCGCCGGACCGCCTGAGCAAGGAGGGTTTTCCACAGAACGCCGTTCCTGTTCCCACGCTCCTTCCTGCGGCACAGGGTGGGTCCCAGGGCCATCCCGGCCCCGCAACGGAGGGAGCCGCATATGCAGGTGATCGGAGCGATGCTCGGGCGGTGGCGGAGTTCCGCCCGTGACCTGGGCATGTCCACGGCGGAGTACGCGATGGGAACGCTCGCCGCCGTGGCGTTCAGCGGGCTGCTGTACAAGGTCGTCACCAGCGCGGAGGTGCGCGGCCTGCTGATGGGGATCATCCGCGGAGCACTACGGATGGGCGGGTGAGGGACATGCCTCGCTCATGCGCCCCACCGGCTGCGCCCGACGACCCGCGTCGGCGACGAACGCCGTGCAGGATTCTCCGCCGCCGGCGACCGGGCCGCCATGCCAGGCCCCGGCGAGAAGGCGGTGGAGACTCCGCCCGCGCCGGCCCTTCACCCGATGAGGCCGGGTTCGCCACGGCCGAGGTGGCGGTCGCCTTGCCGGCCGTCGTGCTGGTCACCCTGGCGGCCATGTGGGGGGTGTCGATCGCATCGGCTCAGCTCTCCTGCACCGACGCGGCCCGGGCCGGAGCCCGTGCCGCGGCCAGAGGCGAGTCCCTGGCGGCCGTCCACAGCCGGGTGACCGCCGCAGCCCCCAGGGGCTCGACTGTTCAGGTGCACCGCGACGGCGAATTGACCCGCGTCGAGGTCACCGCCACAGTCCACGCTCCCGTCCCGACCGGCCTGCCCCCGGCCGTACTCCGCGCCAGAGCCCTGTCCGCCACCGAGCCAGGAGCCGCCACCCCCTGAAACCGGCCGTCCGCCGGGCCCGCGCCCCCGCGGACGGCCGCCCCTCCCGTCGCCCGCCATCCACAAAGGCGGCGAGCCAGAGCGAGCAAGCCGCGAACGGAGCACACAGTGACTGCACCACGGCAAAGCCCGCCAGCCGAACGCGGCACATCACGGCCGACTTCCCCAGGCCATGTCCGGCGGATCTGGAGCGTGCTCTCCGGGATGGCCGCAGCGAACGCAAGCCGCCGGAGACCCGGAGAACGTCTGGCGGACGGGCGCGCGGCACAACGTCCGGGCCGCCACCGAGATCTACCGGACAGGCTCCAGGACGTGTCCGGCGGAGCCGGTCCTGGCTGGGGTCGGGGATCCGGGGCCGGATGAGCGGCTGGATCGAGTGGTGGGAGGTGGTGGGGGATGGCGTCAGGAGATCTGTGGCCTGGCGTGAGGGCGGGGCTCTGCGTTGGCCGGGGTTCCGTTGGTGTGTGGAGTGAGGACGTTCGATGGTGATCAGAGATGTGCCGGGGTGCCTGCGGGCGGTTCAGGCCCGGCGGGTGATGGGAGACCGGGGGTCGGGGACGCTCTGGGTGCTGGCGCTCATGGGGTTGATCTGGGTGATGGGGGTCGCGTTCATGGCGGCGGGAGGGGTCCGGGCGGCGCGGCACCGGGCGTATGGGGCTGCCGACCTGGCGGCGTTGGCGGCCGCCTCGCGGGCCGTGGAGGGGCCGGAGCCGGCGTGCCGGAGGGCCGCGGAGGTGGCGGAGGGCTGGGGTGCGCGGCTCTCGTCGTGCGCGGTGCGGGGCATGGTGGCCGATGTCGAGGCGACGGTGACGGTCCGGCTGCCCGACCCGTTCGGCTCATTGCGATTCGTCTCCCGGGCCAGGGCTGGTCCTCAAGGTCAGGAAGGCGTAAGTTAGGTCACTGGCAAAGTCGTTGTACTCCGTGTCAATAGCTGATCGGAGGTGCCGGGTGCGGACGCCGACCGGGTTCGTCCGGAGCGGCGGGCACTCGTGTCACCTGTCTGTGATGTTCATTACCAGCCAGTACGTTACGCTTCTGTAAGCGCATAGGTACCGGCGCGACCAGAGATCACGTCGCCGCCCGGGGCCGCCGCGGCGACAAGGGATCGGCTGTCGAAGGGATTGCCGCCGTGACGATGATTCGCAGGCTTGGCGCGCTGCTCATCGCGATGCCCGTGGCGACGGGGGTGATCCTGACCGGCACACCCGGCTCGGCGAACGCGCTGTGGGGGCGGGTCACCGCACCTGCGGACGGTGCTGTGATCACCAGCGGCACTCGGGTGACCGCGAAGGCCGAGTATGGCGGCTTGGACATGGAGCTGCGCGTCACCGTCCCAGGAGCCGGTGACCAGTTCCTCACCCGCGGCGGCGGGTCGGGCACGATGAGCGCTCCGGTGAGCATCGGGGTGAACGGCAAGTACACCGTCCGCCTGAAGGGGCGCTTGTGGCCCTATCGGGAGTACGACAGCAGCACGTTCACGGTGCGCATCCCACCGGCCGCGCCGTCCGGGGTCTCGGCGAGCGCCTCGGGCAACACCCTGACCGTCACCTGGAACCTCGGCCTCGAGGACGACCTCACCGGCTACAAGGTGGACGCGGGCTCCCACGGCTCCAAGTCCGGCTCCACCGGCGCCTTCTGCTCGGGAACGGTCTGCTCCCACAAGTTCACCCTCGCCTCCGGGAGCACCGGTCCGGCGACCGTCAGCGTTCGGGCCGTCCGGTCGAACGGCACCGGCGGCACCATCACCTCCGGCCCCTCCTCCCGCACCGTCCAGCTCGCCGGCCCTGGCGGCGGCCCCGGTGGCGGTGGTGCGGGCGGCACCGGCGGTGGCGGCGTCTCGGTCGGCAACCTGCCCGCCCCGAACTACGGCGCCGGGAACGGCGGCACCCCCCTGACCCCGTTCAACGAGCAGTCCCCGGTCACGCTGCCGAACGTGCAGCCGGACGGAGCCAACCCGAACTTCGCCTACCCGGAGCCGGTCGTGGCCGGACAGAACGCCGGCGGCCAGGACCCGGCCGCGCTCGCCCGGCTGCAGTGGAGCAAGAGCATCGCCATCGCGCTGATCCTCCTGGTGATCGCCGCGCACCTGGGCACCTGGACCCGCCGCATGCGCGTCGCCCAGGCAGGCGTCAGCAGCCTCGGCATGGCGGCCAGGATCGCCCGCAGCGGCTCCGGCCGCACCCGGGTCGAGAAGACCCAGGAGCACATCGCCCGCGCCGAGGCCACCGCCAAGGCCGCGACCGCGACCAAGCCACGCCCGGCCAAGGACGCCGGGTCCCGCTCCGCCACCCCGACCCGGCAGCCGGGCACCAAGACCCGTACCACGACCCAAGCCGGCAAGACCGGCGGAACCGCCACGGCCACCCGCACCCCGCGCCCCACGACACCGCCTGCGAACGCCCCGACCGGCACCGTCAGCGTCAAAACCGCCGACTCCACCGCCGGCACGGACTCCCCGGCCCCCCGAGGAACCGGCTACCGCTTCGTACCGCCACCCCGCTCCTCGTAGCCCACCTCCCGCCGCCCACCGGCCCCGTCCACCAAAACGGGTGCACATCCACAGCCCTGCCCTCAGACCACCGCAGCCCACCCCCACCACGCTCGGCGGCCTGCTCCACCCCAAACACCCACCGCCTCCACCCCAAGCACCACCGCAATCGCCGAGCGCGAGCCCAGGCGCGGTTCCTCGCAGGCGGCTCGTTGCTCCTGCCGTCTTTGTAGTTCGGCGATGCCAGCGTCGACGGAAGTGCGCTAGTCGATTGCACTGCCTGCGTTGTTGCGTCCGCGGACCACGTTCAGCGGCAAGGATCCCGGTACAGCGCCGTGGGCGGCCTGGCCGTGTCGTCAAAGGGGCCGCACGGCGTCTACGAGGCGCATCGCATCCACGCGTGCCGGTCGCCTGGTCGAAAGCCGCCGGGCACACCGGACGGCCGACCCGGCTCAGTCGACTGACACCACCAGGGCACTTTGACGACAGGTCCTAGTTGCCAATGCGCCGAGTAGATGATCAGCCGCTCACCCAGCAGCCACCAGGGCACTTGACGGCAGGCCCTGGTCGCCAACGGTGGTCGTTGCGGGCGGCCCATCCCTGGAGCCTGTCCGGTAGGTCTTGGTGGTCGCCGGAACGTTGTGCGTGGCTCGTCCGCCAGGCGTTCCCAGTGGTCTCCGGCGGCTTGCGTTCGCTGTGGCATCCCGGAGAGCACGCCCAAATCCACAGGACACGGCGCAGGCCGTTCTCACGGTCTGCGTGAACGTCCTGGTGATCACTGCGGCTCGGCTTCGGCTGTGTAGGTGTGCAGGTGGGGGTGCCGCTGGCCGAGTGGGGGATGAGAACGAGGGCGGCGGCGGGGTGCCGCCGTGGACGGTCCCGGATAGCTCCTGCGGGTGGTCGGCAGTATGCGGCGGTAGGTCATGCCGGGCGGCGGCATGTGCCTGCACGTAGGCAGTAGGGCATGTGCCTTGCACATGGGCGGTTTGCGCGTGGGCGGTAGGGGCCGCTCCAGCGTTAAGAGGCGTTCGGGAGGGCCGCAGGGGAGGGGCGGGTGCCGGCGTTCCGGGTTAGTGAGGGACCGGCTGGTTGGGGGAGCGCTGGGGGCGGGGGGCGGTCTTCTGCTGGCTGCGGATGCGGGCCAGTTCGCGCTGGAGCTGGCGCTTTTCCATCTCGAGGGTGGTGATGGACTCCTCGTGCTCCTCGCGGAGGTAGCGGAGTTCGCGGCGGGTGCGGACGGAGCGGCTGATCCCGCTGAGGAGGAGGGTGAGGCCGCCGATGAAGACGGTGGCGACGATGACGCCGGCCAGGAAGACGTGCCACTGGGCGGTGACGCCGGGGACGGCGGTGCCGAAGGCGGTGAGCTGGGCGGCGTCGTTGTTGGCCAGGATGACGGCGGTGCCGGTGGCCAGGGCGGCGACGGTGACCAGCAGGCCCAGGAAGATCATGGTCGGGGGGCTCCTCTCCGGGGCGGGCCGAAGATCGTCGTTCCCGACGGAGCGTAGCTTGCCGCACAAATCGGGCGCTATCCGTTCGTGACCATTGACCCTTCGCGCGGCCCTTCGCGCAGGAGTTCGCCCAGCAGCAGGACGGCGCCGTGCTTGTCCAGGGGTTCGTTGCCGTTTCCGCACTTGGGGGACTGGATGCAGGACGGGCAGCCGGACTCGCACTCGCACGCCAGGATCGCCTGGCGGGTGGCGTGCAGCCACGCCGCGGCGTCGGAGTAGCCCCGCTCGGCGAAGCCCGCGCCGCCCTCGTGCCCGTCGTACACGAACACGGTGAGCAACCCCGTGTCCGGATGCAGGGCCGTGGAGACGCCGCCGATGTCCCACCGATCACAGGTGGCGAACAGCGGCAGCAGACCGATCGAGGCGTGCTCCGCGGCGTGCGCGGCCCCCGGCAGGTCCAGGTCGCCCAGGCCGCGCAACTGGGACTCCGACAGGGTCCACCAGACCGCGCGGGTGCGCAGGGTGCGCGGCGGCAGGTCGAGCGGCTTCTCGCCCAGGACCTCGCCGGACTGCAGGCGGCGCATCTGGTACGCCACGACCTGCCGGGTGACCTCCACCGTGCCGAAGCACAGCGTGGCCTCCCCCCAGGACGACGACCGCAGCGTCTCGATGATGCGGATGTCGGTGACGTCCCGCGCGGTGGTGGAGTAGTCCGGCTCGGCGGGCTCCACCAGCGCGACCGAGTCCTCCAGGTCCAGCACCTCCACCAGGAACGTCTCGCCCTGGTGCAGGTAGACGGCCCCCTGGTGGACGGTGGTGTGCGCGGAGGCCTCGTCGACCGTGCCGAGCAGCCGCCCGGTGGACGCCTCCACCACCTGGATCGGCGGTCCGCCCGCCCCGCGGATGTCGGCGAGGTCCGTGGCGCGTTCCCGCCGCGTCCAGTACCAGCCGGACGCCCGCCGCCGCAGCATCCCCCGGCGCACCAGATCACCCAGCACGTCGGCCGCCGCCGGCCCGAACAGTTCCACGTCGTCGGAGGTCAGCGGCATCTCCGCGGCGGCCGCGCACAGGTGGGGTCCGAGGACGTACGGGTTGTCGGGATCCAGCACGGTCGCCTCGACGGGCGTGCCGAAGATCGCCTCCGGATGGTGCACCAGGTAGGTGTCCAGCGGGTCGTCGCGGGCCACCAGCACCGCCAGCGCCTCCTGGCCCGCCCGTCCGGCCCGCCCGGCCTGCTGCCACAGCGACGCCCGCGTACCGGGCCAGCCGCACACCAGCACGGCGTCCAGCCCGGAGACGTCCACCCCCAGCTCCAGCGCGTTCGTCGAGGCCAGCCCGATGATCTCGCGGGAACGCAGCGCCGCCTCCAGCGCCCGCCGGTCCTCGGCCAGGTACCCGGCGCGGTAGGCGGCCACCCGGTCGGCCAGCTCGGGCACGGCCTCCTCCAGCGCGCGGCGGGCGCTCAGCGCGACCGACTCGGCGCCGCGCCGGGACCGTACGAACGCCAGCGTCTGCACGTCCTGCACCACCAGGTCGGCGAGCAGGTCGGCGGCCTCGGCGGTCGCCGTCCGCCGCACCGGCGCCCCCCGCTCGCCCCGCAGGTCCGTCAGCGGCGGCTCCCACAGCGCGAACGAGGCGGCGGCGCGCGGCGAGGCGTCCTCGGCCACGGCCACCACGGGCACCCCGGTCAGCCGGCGCGCGGTCACGGCGGGCTCGGCGGTCGTGGCCGAGGCGAGGACGAACACCGGCGACGCCCCGTACCGCGCGCACACCCGCCGCAGCCGCCGGATGATCTGGGCCACGTGGGAGCCGAACACGCCCCGATAGCCGTGCGCCTCGTCGATGATCACGTACCGGAGCCGGCGCAGGAACGCCGCCCAGCGGGCGTGCCCCGGCAGGATCGAACGGTGCAGCATGTCGGGGTTGGTCAGCACGTAGTCGGCGTACTGCCGCACCCAGCTCCGCTCGTCGGGCGGCGTGTCCCCGTCGTAGGTCGCCGCCCGCACCTTCGCCAGCTTCAACGCCCGCAGCGAACGGAGCTGGTCGGACGCCAGCGCCTTGGTCGGCGCCAGATACAGCACCGTCCCGTCCCCAGGGACCGCCGCCCGCACCCCCGCCCCGCGCCCGGCGGCAGCGGGTACGGCCCGACCCCCACGAGCCCGCGACCCGCCCGTCCCCCCACTGACCGACGAGCCCACCGAGCGACCGTTCGTCGTGCCCGGCTCGTCGTCTCCGGGGTCGGGGTCGGGGGGCTCCTCGCCGAGGACGGCGGTGAGGGCGGGGAGGAGGTAGGCCAGGGACTTGCCGGAGGCGGTGCCTGTGGCGATGCTCACCGAGCGGCCGGCGCGGGCGTGCTCGGCCGCCTCGACCTGGTGCCGCCAGGGGTGCTCGATGCCGGCCAGGGCCAGCCGCTGGACCAGCAGCCGGGGGACCCAGGACGGCCACCGGGCGGGGCGGCCCGGACGTGCGGGAACGTTCTGCACATGGGTCACCCGGCCGCGTCGCCCGGGGTCGGCGAGCAGCCTGGCCAGAAGGTCGCCGGTCGCGGGCGACGGACGGTCCGGCCGGTCGTCGGCTGAAGATCGAGAACTTTGTGCGGCCACAGGTTTCCAGTCTGACATCCTGGGCAAGAGGTGGAGATATGTCCGGCGGCGACGTCGGTACCCCCTGCTCTCGCGCCGGGGTCCACCGCTTGGACCGGCTCTGCGCCCCCGTCAGGAGGCCAGGCCGGGCGGTGGCCCGGACGGAGGGCTGTCACCTGGCGGAATCGTGTATGAGTGACGTCGGGTCGTGGTTGAATCACGGCGGGGTTCCGTTGCCCCGGACCACTGCGGCACGGCGCTGGAGGATCTGTGGACCTGAAGGTGAACGACTACACCACCGACGATGGCCTCACCGTCATCAACGTGGAGGGCGAGATCGACGTCTACACGGCGCCGAAGCTTCGCGAGAAGCTGATCGATCTGGTCAACAAGGGCAAGTTTCACCTCCTCGTGGACATGGAGAAGGTCGAGTTCCTGGACTCGACCGGGCTCGGCGTCCTGGTGGGCGGGCTCAAGCGGGTGCGCGCCCACGACGGCTCGCTGGAACTGGTGTGCACCCAGGAGCGGATCTTGAAGATCTTCCGGATCACCGGGCTGACCAAGGTCTTCGGCATCCACGACTCCATCGAGGAGGCCCAAGAGAAGCGCAAGAGCGCCAAGTAGACGACGCACCGAGACGGCCCCCGAGATGGCGACAGTTGAGGTCTCGTTCAGCGCGCTCCCCGTCCACGTGCGGACGGCGCGCCTGATCGTCACGGCCGTGGCCCGGCGCAGCGGTGTCTCCGAGACGCTGCTGGACGAGGTCCGGCTGGCGGTCGCGGAGGCGTGCTCGCGGGCGGTGGAGGCCCATCGACGGCACTGCCCCGACGAGCCCGTACGGCTGGAGTTGAGCGGCGACGGCCGCCGCTTCGAGGTCGTCGTGAGCGATTCGGTCCCGGGCGACGACGCGGCGGGCGGCGCGGACATCGATCCCGCGCCCGCCGTGTCGGCCCTGGACGAGATCGAGCCCGACTTCCCCGCGGGCGCCGCCGACCTCGGCCTGGCCGACGCGGCGGAACTCGGGCTCGCGGTGATCCAGGGCCTCGCCGACGACGTCGAGATCGACGCCACCCCCAAGGGCGTCCAGATCCGCATGAGCTGGCCCCTGAACGGCACCTGACCCCACCCGGCCCCGCCGCCCGCCCGCGCCCGCACTCTCGCACGCGGCGGTGACGGCCTGTGCGAGCTGCGCGACCGGCTCGCGAGGTGCCGAGCCCGCGCTCCGCTCTCGCGTGCGGCGGACCGCGCGGATCCGGGTGCCCGCCCCGCGAGCGCCCGCTTTCCGTGCCCTCGCATTGGCCCCGTCATGTCGCGAGGTGCACACCCGCGCCCACGGCGCGGTGGACCGGTCCCGGCCCATCGGCGAACGCCTCTGACCCAAGGCGCCCCCTCGCACCCTCAAGCCCTGAGGGCGTGTCCGGTGGATCCCGAGCGTGCTCTCCGGGACGGCCGCAGCGAACGCGAGCCGCCGGGGACCGCTGGGAACGCCTGGTGGACGGACCGCGCGGTGCGAGGTCCGGACCACCATCAAGATCTACCGGACAGGCTCCAGCGCCCTGCCTGCTGCGTTGGTGTGCCGGGGGTGCGGGTCAGGGGCGGGTGGAGATCTGCTGGACGGCCCAGCGGTTGCCGTCGGGGTCGGCGAAGAAGATGAAGCCGTGGTTGTCGAGGGGGTCGTCCTCGGTGGCGGGACGGAAGCCGTCCTTGTCGGCGTACTGGATCTCGCCGACCTCGACGCCGCGTTCCCGGAGGTGGGCCCGGGCCGCGTGCAGGTCGGGGACGACCAGTTGGAGGCCCTCCAGGGAGCCGGGCTTCATGGTGGTCATGCCCGTGCCGATGACGATGGAGCAGCCCGAGCCCGGCGGGGTGAGCTGGACGATGCGGATGTCGCCGCTGCCGGTGGTGTCGAAGTCGACGTTGAAGCCGACCTGGTCGGAGTAGAACGCCTTCGCCCGGTCCACGTCGGAGACGGGGACGACGACGACTTCCAGGGTCCAGTTCATTGCTGTCTCCTTGTCTCGATGGCGGCGAGCACCCCGTCGAGCCGTTCGAAGCCCTCGGCCGCCCCGCGTTCCATGGGGGAGCGCAGCACCAGGTCACGGGCCTGCCGGGACGGGAAGCGCCAGGTGGTGGTGAGCGTGGTCCGGCCGTGGGCCTCGTGGAGTTCGTGGGTGACCAGGGACTCGCCCGGATACCAGTGGTCGTCGAACGACTCGGTGTGGACGAGCCGGACCGGCGGGGCGATCTCGCGGTAGCGGCCGGAGGCGGCCATGCCCGCTCCGCCGGGGCCCCGCCAGACGAAACGCCAGGCGCCGCCGACGCGCAGGTCGATCTCGCACTCGACGATGGTCCAGCCGTGTGCGCCGTACCAGCGGACGACCAGCTCGGGCCGGGTCCAGGCGTCGAACACCAGGCGGCGGGGAGCGCGGAACGCCCGGGTCATCGCGATCTCGGTGTCCGACGGCGTCGTCACCTGGACGCCCGGGATGCCGTTCACCGGTGCCTCACCCGCCTTCCGGGTCCTGCAGTTCGTCGAGCAGGGCGTCCAGCGCCTGGTAGCGCTCTTCCCAGAAACGCCGGTACTCCGCCAGCCAGTCGGTGACCTCCTGGAGCGGCCGGGGATCCAGCCGGCAGGGCCGCCGCCGCCCGTTCCGCCCGCGGGTGACCAGACCGGCGCGTTCCAGCACCTTGAGGTGCTTGCTGACGGCCGGCTGGCTCATCGCGAACGGGGCGGCCAGCTCGGTCACCGTGGCCTCCCCGTCCCTGGCCAGCCGCGCCAGGATCGCCCGCCGCGTCGGATCGGCCAACGCCGCGAACGTCGCATCCAGCCGCTCGGTCATCACATCCATAACCAACTCGTTTAATAACCTCCTGGTTTTCTATCGCATCCCGGACGGCCGGGCAAGACCCCCGCGAGCCCCGCCCGTGCGCCCGGTGACCTCGGCGGGGGCCGGCGGCAGGTGATCGAATGCGGTATGAGATCGTCTTCCGGGCGGTTCTCGGCGATCTTGATATTTCGGCTGAGCGGTTAAATCTGTTTATCGTTCAGCCGAAGTCGGAAGATGATCGGCGGGGCTGTGGTGATTCATGGGGCGGATGGTGCCCATGGTGCGTAGCTCTCCTGGCGACAAGCCGCTGACCTGCGATGATGGACTTGCGGCAAATTTTGTGGGTATGACGTCCACCCCTTGTGGAAAGTCGAATGGTGAGGCTTCTCATCCGGGTGGGGGCTGCATAGACTCCCGGCACCCGCTGCGCCCTGCGAGGTGTCCGAATTGTCTTTGCGGGGTAAGCGGTAAAGATCGTCTCTTTGGCGGTCTCGATCGCAACGCCCTGTCGAGGAGGACGGATGTCTGGGCTTTCCCTGTCAAGCCCGGCCGGCAGTGCAGACCTGGATCTGGGGGGCGGCGACTTCACCCTGGTCGCCGTCGTCGCCGTGGTCGCGCTGCTGGCGCTGGTCGTCGCCGGGCTGCTGGTCCGCGAGGTGCTGGCCGCGGGCCAGGGCACGCAGAAGATGCAACAGATCGCCCGCGCGGTCCAGGAGGGGGCCGGCGCCTACCTGAAACGCCAGTTCCGCACGGTCGCGATCTTCGTCGTGATCATCCCGCTGCTGCTGTTGCTGCTGCCCGCCGACGATCTCGGGGTGCGGATCGGCCGCTCGGTGTTCTTCGTGGTCGGGGCGCTGTTCTCGGCGATCACCGGGTTCGCCGGGATGTGGCTGGCCGTGCGGGGCAATGTGCGGGTCGCCGCCGCGGCCCGTGACGGGGACCTTGCCGCCGAACGCAGGGCCATGCGGATCGCGTTCCGCACCGGCGGGGTCGCCGGCATGTTCACCGTGGGTCTCGGGCTGTTCGGCGCGGCCGTGGTGGTGCTGTCCTACCAGGGCGGCGCACCGGGCGTGCTGGAGGGCTTCGGCTTCGGCGCCGCGCTGCTGGCCATGTTCATGCGGGTCGGCGGCGGGATCTTCACCAAGGCCGCCGACGTGGGCGCGGACCTGGTCGGCAAGGTCGAGCAGGGCATCCCCGAGGACGACCCGCGCAACGCGGCCACCATCGCCGACAACGTGGGCGACAACGTCGGCGACTGCGCCGGGATGGCCGCCGACCTGTTCGAGTCGTACGCGGTGACGCTGGTGGCGGCGCTGATCCTGGGCACCGCCGCGTTCGGCACCGACGGGCTGGTGTTCCCGCTGATCGTCCCGATGATCGGGGTGATCACCGCGATGATCGGGATCTTCGCGGTGGCGCCGCGGGCCCGCGACCGCTCCGGGATGGCCGCCATCAACCGGGGCTTCTTCATCTCCGCGATCATCTCGGCGCTGCTGGTGGCGGTGGCCGCGTTCGTCTACCTGCCGTCCTCGTTCGCCGACCTGAACGGGGTGACCGACCCCGAGATCACCGGGCTGGACGCCAACCCGCAGCTCGTCGCGCTCGGCGCGGTGATCATCGGCATCGTGCTGGCCAGCGCGATCCAGCTGCTCACCGGGTACTTCACCGAGACCAACCGCAAGCCGGTCAAGGAGGTCACCGACAGCGCCCGCACCGGCCCGGCCACCGTGGTGCTGTCGGGCATCTCGCTGGGCCTGGAGTCGGCGGTCTACTCCGCGCTGGTGATCGGCGCCGCCGTGTACGGGGCGTTCCTGCTGGGCTTCGGCAACACCACGGTGGCGCTGTTCGCGGTCGCGATGGCCGGGACCGGGCTGCTCACCACGGTCGGCGTGATCGTGTCGATGGACACCTTCGGCCCGGTCTCCGACAACGCGCAGGGCATCGCGGAGATGTCCGGCGACGTGGAGGGCGAGGGCGCCAAGGTGCTGGAGCGCCTGGACGCGGTCGGCAACACCACCAAGGCCATCACCAAGGGCATCGCCATCGCGACCGCCGTGCTGGCGGCCACCGCGCTGTTCGGCGCGTACCGGACCACGGTGGAGGCCGCGCTGAACGAGGCGTCCCGCAGCGCCCGCGACGCGCTCGGCGACTACGCCAACTTCAGCCTGTCGATCGACTCGCCGAACGTGCTGATCGGGCTGATCGTGGGCGCCGCGGTGGTGTTCCTGTTCTCCGGGCTGGCGATCATGGCGGTCAGCCGGGCCGCCGGGCGGGTCGTGATCGAGGTGCGCGACCAGTTCCGCACCAAGCCCGGGATCATGGACTACTCCGAGAAGCCCGACTACGACCGGGTGGTCGACATCTGCACCCGGGACGCCCAGCGCGAGCTGGCCACCCCGGGCCTGCTGGCGATCATGACGCCGATCGCGGTGGGCTTCGCGCTCGGGTACGCCCCGCTGGGCGCGTTCCTGGGCGGCGCCATCGCGGCCGGGGTGCTGATGGCGGTGTTCCTGGCCAACTCCGGCGGCGCCTGGGACAACGCCAAGAAGCTGGTCGAGGAGGGCCACCTCGGCGGCAAGGGCAGCGAGGCCCACGAGGCCACCGTGATCGGCGACACCGTGGGCGACCCGTTCAAGGACACCGCGGGCCCGGCCATCAACCCGCTGATCAAGGTGATGAACCTGGTGTCCCTGCTGATCGCGGACGCCGTCGTCACCTACGCCGCCAACCTGCCGCTGCGGGTCGGCATCACCGCCGCCGCGGTGATCATCGTGGTCGGCGCCATCGTCTGGTCCAAGCGCCGGGTCACCGACCTCGGCGACGGCGGCACCGGTCCCGCCGCCGTGCCCGGCGGCACCCCGGAGATGGCCGCCGTGGGCGCTCCCGCCGGCGCCGCCCCGGCGGAGGCCGCCGCCGAGCCCGCCGAGACGACCACCGCCAAGGACGCCCCGGCCACCGACAGCGCCACCGAGACCAAGTCCACCTGACCGACGATCCGTCCAGGGCCCCTTCACCGACCCCGGTGGAGGGGCCCTTCCCGTTCGGCGCACCGAGCCGTGCCGGGAGCAATGCCGGGGCCGCGGCACCGTTGCGACAGCGAGGACGCGGATCCGGTGGTGCACTCGTGTGACCGGCGGTGGCGCCCCGGCGGTGACCGTCGTGGGCTCGTGGGGCTGGGGCGGGTTATTGGAGTGCGGGGGCGCCACCGGGGTTGGGAGGGTGGGGTGTATGGAGGCCAGGAGCGATGAGCGGTTGCGGGAACGGCTGGTGATGCCGCGGTTCCCGCGTTCGGGGACGTACGACCCGCGGTGGATGATCGCGAACGTGATGGGGCCCAATCCGCTGTGGCTGCTGGAGGAGCTGACCGGGCGGATGGAGCTGCGGCCGGGGATGCGGGTGCTGGACCTGGGCTGCGGCAAGGCGATGACCTCGGTGTTCCTCGCACGGGAGTTCGGGGTGGACGTGTGGGCGGCCGATCTGTGGATCCCGCCCACCGACAACCTGGAGCGGATCAGGGAGGCCGGGTGCGCGGACCGGGTCGTTCCGCTGCGGGTCGAGGCCCGGGAGCTGCCGTTCGCGCACGGGTACTTCGACGCGGTGGTGAGCGTGGACGCGTACCACTACTTCGGGACGGACGACTTCTACCTGGGATATCTGGCGGACTTCATCCGGCCGGGCGGGACGCTCGGCATCGCCGTTCCGGGGGTGCGCGCGGAGATCGAACGGGTGCCGGAGCATCTGCGGCCGTACTGGCAGTGGGAGTTCATGTCCCTGCACACGGTCGCGTGGTGGCGGCGGCACTGGGAGCTGACCGGCAGGGCACGGGTGCGGGACGCCTGGGAGCCGGACGACGGGTGGCGGCTGTGGCGGACCTGGTGCGAGGTCTGCGCCGAGGCCGCCGAGGACGAGGCCGTGCGGGAGGCGTCCCGGCAGGAGGCGCTGATGCTGGCCGCCGACGCCGGGCGCACGTTCACGTTCGCGCACCTTGTGGCGGAGATGACAGAGCCCGCCGGATCCTGATCGCGGGGGTGGGCGCGGCGGGACGTACGCTGGAGACGACGGATCCTCCCGGGCCCCGGGAGGGCGACGTGTCGTTGCGAGGGGAAGACGAGCGGATGAGCGGCGAGAAGGCTCCGATGTCGGGCGCGAAGGGATTCGCCTTGATCATCGGCGGGATGTTCGCCGTGATGCTCGTCCTGTGGCTGATCGCCACCCTGGCCGCCCCCTGATCCGTTCCCGGTCCGCGGCCCGGCGCGGGCAGACCCTAGAGTGAGGGGATGCCCACGCTGATCGTGCTGCGCCACGCCAAGGCCGTGGAGGGGATCGGGCTGGCCGACATCGACCGCCCGCTGGCGGGCCGGGGCCGCCGTGACGCCGCCGCCACCGGCGCCTGGCTCCGCGAGAACGACCTGGTGCCCGATCTGGTGCTGTGCTCCACGGCGGTGCGGACCCGCGAGACCCTGGAGGGCCTGGCACTGGACTCCCCGGTGGAGTTCGAGCCCGGGATCTACGACAACCACGTCGACAACCTGCTGTCGCTGATCCAGGCGGTCGACGACGACGTGGAACGCCTCCTGCTGGTCGGCCACAACCCCTCGATGCACGAGCTGGTCCACGACCTCACCGGCGGCGCCCCCGACTCGTTCCCGACCTGCGCCCTGGCCGTGATCGACCTCCCCGGCCCCTGGTCGCAGACCTGGCCCGGCAGCGGCACCCTCACCCTCCACCGCACCCCCAAGGGCTGACCCCGGCACGGCCTGCCCCGGCGGACTTCGACCGGACGGCGGCGGTGAACTTCTGGGGCGTGCTCCTCACCGTCCAGCGGGCGCTCCCGTGCTGACGGACGGCGCCCGCATCGTCGTCAACGCCTCGTGGACTCTGCACCGGGGCGATGCCACCGCCGGCCTGGACTCCGCCACCAAGGCCGTCCGAGCGGGGCGGCCGCGTTACCGGCGTTGACTTATATAAGCGGTCGCTAATAACCTGCCTTCGTGCATGCGTTCGATGTGCTGGGCGATCCGGTGCGGCGGCGGATCCTGGAGCTGCTGGCCGAGGGAGAGATGACCTCCGGGGCGGTGTGCGCGGTGATCCGGGAGGAGTTCGGGATCTCGCAGCCGGCGGTGTCGCAGCATCTCAAGGTGCTGCGGGACGGCGGGTTCGCCACGGTGCGTCCCGAGGGGGCGCGGCGGCTGTACGCGGTCAACACCGATCCGCTGCGGGACGTGGACGCATGGCTGGACAGGTTCCGGCGGTTCTGGGAGCCGAAGCTGGACGCGCTGGAGACCGAGCTGGCGCGCGGGCGCCGGGAGCGCCGCCGTGACGCCACCGACGAGACGGGGAGCAACCCATGACCGATGTCACCGAGCAGATCAACGCCGTGCGCCGCCAGGTCGGCACCCGCACCCTCGAGGCGGGGGAGGCCAGGGTCAGCACCATCAGCCGCAGCTACGCCACCTCCGTCGAGGACCTGTGGGACGCCTGCACCAACGCCGAGCGGCTTCCCCGCTGGTTCCTGCCGATCAGCGGGGACCTCAAGGTCGGCGGGCGCTACCAGCTCGAGGGCAACGCCGGCGGCACGATCGAGCGCTGCGACCCGCCTCGGAGCTTCGCCGCCACCTGGGAGTACAACGGGCAGCTGAGCTGGATCGAGGTGCGGCTGACCGAGGAGCCCGGCGACCGGGCGCGGCTGGAGCTGGAGCACATCGCGCGCGTCGAGGACCACGCGGAGTTCTGGGAGCAGTTCGGGCCGGGCGCGACCGGGATCGGCTGGGACCTGGCCCTGTACGGGCTCTTCCTCCACATCGACTCCGGCCAGGTCGTGGACCCGAAGGAGTTCGAGGCCTGGAACCTGTCCGAGGAAGGCATGCGGTTCATGACGCTGAGCAACGAGCGGTGGTGCGAGGCCAACATCGCCGCGGGCACCGACGAGGCCGCCGCCCGGGCCGCGGCCGAACGCACGTTCGCCTTCTACACGGGCGCGGGCCAGGAGCAGGGTTAGCCCGCCGCGGGCGGGTCCTCGGCGTCGGCGGCCTCGACCTCCTCGCGGGAGATCCCCAGCAGGAACAGGATCGTGTCCAGGTAGGGGACGTTCACCGCGGCGTCGGCGGCCTGGCGGACCACCGGCTTGGCGTTGTAGGCGATGCCGAGCCCGGCGGCCTGCAGCATGTCCAGGTCGTTGGCGCCGTCGCCGATCGCGACGGTCTGGCTGATCGGGATCCCGGCGCGGCGGGCGAACTCCTGCAGCGCCCGCGCCTTCCCGGCCCGGTCGATCACCTCGCCGACGACCCGCCCGGTCAGCTTGCCGTTCACGATCTCCAGCGTGTTGGCGGCCGAGTAGTCGATCCCCAGCTCCTCCACCAGCCCGTCGGTGACCTGGGTGAACCCGCCGCTGACGATGGCGAACTTGTAGTCCAGCCGCTTGAGGGTGCGCACCAGGGTGCGGGCCCCGGAGGCGAGCTGGACCTTGCGGCGGACCTCGTCGATCGCCGCCGCGTCCAGCCCGGCCAGCAGCGCCACCCGCTCCCGCAGCGAGCCCTCGAAGTCCAGCTCGCCGCGCATCGCCGCCTCGGTGACCTTGGCGACCTCGGGCAGGCAGCCGGCGTGCTCGGCCAGCAGCTCGATCACCTCGCCCTGGATCAGGGTCGAGTCGACGTCCATCACGATCAGCCGCTTGGCCCGCCGGTACAGGCCGGACCGCTGCACCGCCACGTCCACCTGCTGCTGCGCGGCCTCGGCGGTCAGCTCCGCCCGAAGCGCCACCGGGTCGGCCCCCGACACCTGCAGCTCGATGCAGGTCACCGGGTAGGAGGCCAGCCGGTCGATGCGGTCGATGTTGGCCCCGCCGGCGGCGATCCGCCCGGCGATCCCGGCCATCGCGCCCGGCCGCAGCGGGCTGCCGAGCACGGTGACGTGCAGCCGGCCGCGGCGGCGCGGGGAGGTCTTGTCCCGGCCGGTGGAGACCTCGATGTCCATGTCGAGGTCGGCGGCCACCTTCTCGGCGGCCGACCACACCTGGCCGATGTCGGCGTTCTGGGGGCACTCCAGCAGCACGCCCAGCACCAGCCGGCCGCGGATGACGACCTGCTCGACGTCGGCGACGGTCACCGGGAAACCGGCCAGCGTGGAGAACAGCCGGGAGGTGACGCCCGGGCGGTCCCGGCCGGTGAGCGTGATGAGCAGCGTGCGCTGTGACCCGTCCATGCTGCTGACTACGCTACCGGCCGGGTCATGGTGCACCGCCCGGAGGGTCAAGCGGCGGCAGTGCCCGGCACCGCGTTCCGAGCCCGTGGCAACGCCGCGAAACCCGGGTCTTTTCCGCAGGTCATACGCGGGCTTGCCGGATCCTTGGCGGCGCCGTCCCCGGCCGGTCACCGGAGCGCCGCCGAGATTTCACCCGCCGCGCCCGGCGGCCGGGTGTGACATTCGGCACGTTCGCCGGTCAGGGCCTCACCCGGCGGGCGGCCAGGACCGCGACCAGCGCGATGCCGATGAGCAGCACCGCGCCGACCCGCAGGCCGAGCTCCAGCCGGTCGGTCCCGAACGCGGTGGCCAGCGCGCCCGCCACGCCGACCGCCAGCGACGACCCGAGCGTGTCGCTGAGCTGCAGCGCCGAGGAGTTGGCGCCCTGCTCCTGCGGCGCCGACTGGTTGAGCACCAGGACGCTGAGGCTGCTCAGCGCCATCCCCATGCCGAGCCCGCCGATGACCCAGGCGGGCGCCGCCCACCAGCCGCCCACCTGCAGGGCCACCGACGCCGCGACCACCCCGGCGGCGACGAACACCGCCCCGGCCTGCACGAAGAACGCCCGCGGGCGCCTGGACCGCCCCTGGTACTGCGAGGCCGCCGACCAGCCGAGGGCCGCGAGCGTCAGCACCAGCCCCGCCTGGCTGGGACTGAAGCCGTGCAGCGAGGTCAGCGCCAGCGGGATGAACACGTCCGTGCCGAAGAACGCCCCGGCCAGCAGTCCCCGCATCACCACCGTGGTCGGCACGCCGCGCCGCAGCCGCAGCGCCCCGGCGGGCAGCAGCTTCGGCAGCCCCCAGCCCAGCCCGGCCAGCCCCGCGACCGCCGCGGGCACCGACGGCCACGACAGGTCGTCGACCGCGTACAGCACCACCGCCGCCCCGATCGCGGTGACGAGCGCGGGGATCACCCGTCCCCGCGGCGCCTCCCGCGTCTCCTGCGGCTCCGGCGCCGCCATCCCCCGCAGCGCCGGGACGAGCATCAGCGTCGCCGGAACGACCAGCGGGATCAGTCCCAGGAACACCCAGCGCCAGTGCGCGTGCTCGGCGATGAGGCCCCCGGCGGCGGGCCCGAGCAGCGACGGCAGCACCCAGGCGGTCGAGGTCGCCGCGAACACCCGGGGCCGCAGCGCGTCCGGATAGACCCGCGCGATCATCACGTACAGCGCGACCATCGCCAGGCCGGAGCCGACGCCCTGCACGGTCCGCCCGGCCACCAGCACCCACATGTACGGCGCGGCGCCCGCGACCACGAGCCCGGCGACGAACACCGCCAGCCCGGCCAGCAGTGGCCTGGCCGGTCCCGCGCGGTCGATCCAGCCGCCCGCCAGCACGGTGGCCGCCATGCTCGCGATCAGCATCGCGCTGAAGCTCCAGCCGTACAGCGTCAGCCCGTCCAGATCGCGGGCCACCACCGGCATCACCGTGCCGACCGCCATCGCCTCGAACGCCAGCAGCGTGATCGTCAGCATGATGCCGACGGTCGGCATCCGGTAGCGGCCGGTCAGCAGCCCCGCCCCGGCCTCGGCCGCGTCGGCCTTCTCGACGTCCGTGTCGAGCTCCTTCGTCGTCCCGCGGAACGCGGTCCCGGCTCCTGCGGCGGGACCGCCCCGGCGAGCATAAGGGCACGCATGACCGGCCCTCGCGCGGGGACGACCGCATCCGGGAGACAGGCGAGCGGTCCCGGTCCGCCGCCGCTCGGGGGGCGGTCCGGCAGGCTCTCCGCGGGCGGACGGCGGGGCGTTCGGCGTGAAGATCGGCGAAAGCGGTATAACGCCCCAGTGGGACGCGTGGGTGACCGGCCCCGGGCGGCAGAATGACCGGGTGGTTACACGGCCCGTCCGCCAGACTGATTCGGCAGGGCCATGACAGAGAGTACGGTCGGCAACGTGGGCACTGAGCGGGAGTTTCGCCGGGAGCCGGGTGCGGGGGCGCGCGCGGTCCGGCCGGTGCGCCCGCGGGTGCCCGCCGGCCCCCGGATCCGGGTGGCGGACGGCGGCCGGCCGCCCCGGGCCGGTCCGGCCGGGGGTCGAGTCGCAGGCCGGGCCGGAAAAGGCCCGGCGCGCCCACCGGACCCGAGGCGCGCGATCGTGTTCACCGGGCTTTGCCCGCCATCCGCCCCGGCCCGCCCGGCGGCTGAACGAACTCCAATGTCCGGATCGTCATCGAAATCGGTATGAACGTAACAATCAAGTATGCGGCAGGCTCCGACATAGGCTGCGTCCGGGAGAACAATGAGGACTCGGCCTATGCCGGGTCCCGGCTCATCGCGGTCGCCGACGGGATGGGCGGTTACGCGGGCGGTGAGGTGGCCAGTTCCACCGTCATCGGATCGTTGCGCTCGCTGGACGTCGACGTCCCCGTTGACGATCTGGAGGACGCGTTGGCCCGTGCGGTGGCCGAGGCCAACGAGAAATTGCGCATCGCCCGGGAAGAACGCCCCGACCTCAGCAGAATGGGCACCACGCTGACCGCCATGTTGTGGTCGGGCAAGCACATTGCGCTGGCGCACATCGGCGATTCCCGGGGTTATCTGCTGCGCGACGGCGAGCTGTTCCAGATCACCCAGGACCACACGATGGAACGGCTGCTCAATCCGCAGGCCGGTCCGGACGAGCAGGGCGAGCCCTCCCGGCTGTCGCACGTGCTGTACCGGGTGCTGGACGGGCGCGAGGACCGCGACCCCGACCTGCGCCGCCGCGAGGCGCTGCTGGGCGACCGGTACCTGCTGTGCTCCGACGGGCTGTCCGGGGTGGTGGACGCGCAGACGATCTACGAGGTGCTGTCGGAGGAGGCCGAGCCGGCCGACGCGATCCGCCGGCTCATCCAGCTCGCCAGGGACGGCGGCGGACCCGACAACATCACCTGCGTGATCGCCGACGTGGTGGAGGGCGACCCCGACTCCACCATGCGCGACCCCCAGATCGTGGGGGCGGCCGGGCAGCTCTAGCCGCCCTCTCCGGTCGCCCTCGCCGCGCCCCGCCGCGGACGGGTGTCCGCAGCTCAGGTCACGGTCTGGTCGCGGATGCCCGATTTTGCTTGACCTCGCCCCGGTCGTACCCGGTATACGGGTCATCCGGACATTGCCATCGGGGGCGGAGGATTCCATGGCGGGGGCGACGGAAGCGACGACCACCGAGGCGCCACGCGGCGTCGTCGGCGTCGTCGTCGACCGTGCGCTCGCCGCCGCGCGGCACGGCGTTCAGGGCGTCGCGTTGCGGGTCGGGGCGATGGCGCTGGCGGCCGTCGCCGTGGCCTGGGTCCACCGAGTGAGCGGTCCCGGCGTGCCGTGTCCGGTGCGGACGCTCACCGGGATTCCCTGCCCGCTGTGCGGTGGGACGACCGTGTTCATTGAGCTGGGATCGGGACATCCGGTCCGGGCCGTGGCCGCCAACCCGCTCGTGGTGGCGGCCGCGGTGGCGCTGGCCGTGGCCCCGCTGGGGGCCGGGCGCCGATGGTGGTCGATGCGGCCCGCGAGCCGCGCCGTGATCCTCGGCACCGCTCTGGCGGCCTCCGAACTGTGGCAGCTCGCCCGGTTCGATCTTTTGCGCATGTGAACGCAGGACCGCGAGGCGGGCGCATGGTCTCGACGTCGAGCGTCATGGAGCCCGGCGGGTCTGGCGTACGTCAGACAACCACGAGGGACGATCACTAACAAGGAGTAAGCGTGGGCAACCCCTACGACCCGTACGGCCAGCAGCAGCCGGGGTACGGACAGCAGCCCGGGTACGGCCAGCCGGCCCCCCAGCCGGGCTACGGGCAGCCGGGCTACGGCCAGCCCGGGTACGGTCAGCCGGCCCCCCAGCCGGGGTACGGCCAGCCGGCCGAGGTGCACCACCACCACTACGGCCCCCAGCACGGCGTGCTCGCCGAGTGGGGTTCGCGGGTGGGCGCCTACATCATCGACGGCCTGATCATCGGCGTTCCGGCCGGCGTGCTCTACGTCATCGGCTTCATCTGCCTGGGCGCCGGCGCCGGCGACCCGTACACCGGTGAGGGCGGCAGCGGCGGCCTGGTCGCGCTGGCGTTCCTGTTCTGGGGCCTGTCGTTCATCGTGAGCGTGGTCGGCGGCCTCTGGCTGGTCTACCAGGAGGGCACCACGGGGCAGACCATCGGCAAGCGCCAGATGGGGATCAAGCTCATCGGCTCGCACTCGGGGCAGCCGATCGGGTTCGGCTCGGCGTTCGTGCGCAAGATCGCGCACATCCTGGACGGCATCCCCTGCTACATCGGCTACCTGTGGCCGCTGTTCGACGACAAGAAGCAGACGTTCGCCGACAAGGTGATGAGCACTCTCGTCGTCCGCGTCTGACGCACCGCCGCCACGGTTCCGCACAGGGCGTCCCGGTCTCCCGGGGCGCCCTGTCGCCGTTCCGAGGGTCTCAGGGGACCGGGTCGAAGGCGCTGTTGTGGGCGGCGACCCGGGCCCGGCGCACCGCGCGGTCCAGCACCCGCAGGGCCTCCTCGCGGCGGCCGATCTGGGCGGCGGTCAGCCCGTGCCCCTCCAGCCGGCGGGCCAGGTCGACGACCAGGGCCAGCCGTCCGGCCAGCGCCGCCACCCGGTGGGCGCGCGGCGGATAGCCGGGGGCCAGGGTGGCGCCGCGTTCGGGGTCGCGCAGGTCGGCCAGCGCGTCGGCGATCTCCGGCGGCACCCCGGCGGCGCCGTCCACGGTCAGCAGCGCCTCGGTGACCTCGCGCATCGCCAGGGTAAGCTGCCGGTCGGCCTCGGGCAGCGACGGGACGTCCGCGACGCCCGGCCGGGACTCGTAGCACCGCCAGCGGATCCCCACGTACGACGAGCCGCGCCGGTCCTCGGCCGGCACCAGCCCCACGGGACCGTCCGGCAGCCCGACCAGGACCGCCTCCCCGGCGTCCACGGCGGCGGCGTTCAGCTCCGGCGGGCCGGTCAGGCCCAGCGGGTCGCCCGGGGCGGGCAGCGCCAGCCGCAGCGTCCGCATCCCGGCCACCTTCAGCACCGCCAGGGCCCGCCGCAGCGGCATGTCCGCGGGCTCGTCCGGCAGCCCGCCCACGATCTGCGGGCAGCCGGCCCCCTCGACGGCGTCGACCGCCTCGTCCAGCCCGATGTGGCCGCCCAGCCAGGCATTCCCCCAGGCGACCAGTGCCGCCGCCGCATCGCGGCGGGGAGGGAACGCTTCCTGCATGCAGACCACCTTCGAACGTTCGCCGTACGTGACGTCTCTGTCATGGTGAGCGCCCGTACACCCGGTGTCCAATCAGCGCACCGCGCGGGCCGGGGCGCACCCCGACGCGGGCCGAGGGTAGCCGCGCACACCGGCCGAAGATGACGTAGGTTCGTGCTGCGAGGATCGATCCCGGCAGGTCCGGGCGGCGTTGGACAAAAGGAACAGGGGCGGATGAGCGGCGAGGTACTGCAGCTCCGCGGCGTCGGGGTGAAGCGCGACCAGGCCATGCTGCTGCGCGACGTCGACTGGACGGTGCACGAGAACGAGCGATGGGTCGTCATCGGGCCCAACGGAGCGGGCAAGACCACGCTGCTGCAGGTCGCCGCGACCCTGCTGTTCCCGACCGTGGGCACCGTCGACGTGCTGGGCGAACGGCTCGGCCGCACCGACGTGTTCGAGCTGCGGCCGCGGATCGGCTTCGCCAGCGCCGCGGTCGCCGACCGGGTGCCCAGGAACGAGAAGGTCATCGACCTGGTGCTGACCGCCTCGTACGCGATCCTGGGCCGTTCGCGGGAGGAGTACGAGTCCGCCGACGTGACCCGCGCGGTGGAACTGCTGGAGGCGCTGGGCTGCGCCGAGCTGCTCCGCCGCACGTTCTCCACCCTGTCGGAGGGCGAGCGCAAGCGGGTGCAGATCGCCCGCGCCCTGATGCCCGACCCCGAGCTGCTGCTGCTCGACGAACCGGCCGCCGGCCTCGACCTCGGCGGCCGCGAGGACCTGGTCACCCGCCTGGGCATGCTGGCCAACGACCCGGCCGCCCCCACCATGGTGCTGGTCACCCACCATGTGGAGGAGGTCCCCGACGGCTTCACCCACGCCATGCTCCTGCGCCGCGGCGCCGTCGTCGCCCAGGGCAAGGTCGACGAGGTCTTCACCGACGAGCACCTCACCGAATGCTTCGGCCTCCCGTTGCAGGTGGAACGCCACAACAACCGCTGGCGTGCCTATGGCCGCGCCTCCGGCGCGGCGGCGAGCGAGCCCTAGGACGCGCGGCCGTTCGTCGTCGCGGGCTCGCTCGCGGTGGCCTTCAGCACCTGCGTGTGCAGGGACTCGGAACGTTCGGGTCAGTTCGTCACGAGATTCGCGATGGCGGTGAGGCCGACCAGGACGATGACGGTGCGGAGGGCGGCGGGGGGCAGGCGGCGGCCGACCTTGGCGCCGAGGAGGCCGCCCACGGTGGAGCCGAGGGCGATCAGCAGGACGGCGAGCCAGGAGATGTCGGTGGCGCCGGTCAGCCAGACGATGACGAAGACCAGCGCGGCGACTCCGTTGACCAGGGCGGACAGCACGTTCTTGGCGGCGTTGTTCCGCTGCAGGTCCTCGTCGAGGAAGATGCCGAGCAGGGCGATCAGGATGATGCCCTGGGCGGCGCCGAAGTAGCCGCCGTAGACGCCGGCGGCCAGGATGCCCGCCCACAGCCAGGGACCGCCGTGCGGGTGGTGGCGTTCGCGCCGGGCGGCCAGCCAGGCGTTCACCCTGGGCTGGGCGACGACCAGGACCAGGGCGACCGCGATGAGGACGGGGACGATCACGCCGAACGCGTCGTCGGGGAGGCCCAGCAGCAGCGCGGCCCCGATGAGGGCGCCGGTGAGCGAGGCGGCGGCCAGCCGCAGCAGGCGGGCGCGCTGGCCGGACAGTTCCCTGCGGTAGCCGTACGCGCCGGCGAGGGAGCCGGGGACCAGGCCGATGTTGTTGGTGACGTTCGCGGTCACCGGGGGGAAGCCCAGGGCCAGCAGGGTCGGGAAGGTGATCAGGGTGCCCGAGCCCACCACCGCGTTGATCCCGCCCGCGCCGATCCCGGCCACGAGGACCGCCGTCGCCTCCAGCGCGTTCACGCCCGGCTCCCTGGACTTTTCATGCCCCGATGGTAGGGATCGGTCCGAAAAGCCGGGTCGGCGGGGTCGGGCGACCGCGGTGGAGCTGTGCGGAGCGAGGATCGTCTGATCCCCGCGTTCAGGGGCCTGGGGTCGTCCCCCGGAGCGGCGGGTCAGCCGGCGTCGCGCAGCGGGGCGCGCTCCTCGGGCCGGACGTCGTCCATCGGGTGCTCGACCAGGGCGAGGACCCGGCTGGCCATGAAGCGGGCGGTGCGGACGGGGGTGCCGCTGCGGGTCACCTCGCTGACCTCGACCACGCCGCGCCGGGTGGCGATCTCCACCCGGCGGCCCGCCCGGGTGGCCTTGACCTCGTAGGTCCGGGTGCCCTCACCGGCGTCGATGACGATCTCGACCTTGTCGCCCTTCATGCCGCCCCGCTCCCCGCTTCGAACGTATATTCGAGGTATACCCGGAAACGGGTGGTTTCAACCGGTATCGCGCCAGGTGAGGCCGCTACGGAACGGGCCGCACCTGCACCACGCCCTCCTCGGACGTGCGGGTCTCGAACGCCGGCTGGCGGCTGGTGGCGGGCCCGTGCACCACCGCCCCGTCGGCCACCCGGAACGTGCTCCCGTGCCACGGGCACACCACGCAGGTCTCGGCGCTCTCGTCGGCGACGATCCGCCCCTGGTGCAGCGGGCCGCCCAGATGGGCGCAGCGGTCGGCCAGGATGTGCACGTCCTCGCCCTGCCGCAGCACGAACAGGTTGATGTACCCGAGCTGCCGCTGCACCGGCCACCCGTCCGGCAGCTCGTCGATCTTGCACAGGTCGTGCCAGCCCAGCGACACCAGATGCGCCAGCTTGTCGGCGTGGTTGGCCCCCGCCGCCAGCCGGAACGCCAGATGCCCGCCCAGGTAGCCGCCGCCCATCAGCATCGACAGCCCGGCGAACCCCAGCATCCGTCCCACCGCAGTGCGGCCCTGCCGCCGCGCCACCAGCGACGCGGCGTACAGCACCGTCGCCGCCCCGGTCGCCGACGCGTGCACCAGCCCGACCCGCTTCTGCCCCCGGTGCAGCGCCGACCAGTCGGTCCACCCCGTCAGCACCGTGGGCAGCGCCCCCGCCAACCCGGCCGCCACCAGCGTCCGCGCCGCCCGTTCCGTGCCGGGCATCAGGTCCAGCACCGCCGCCGACATCCAGCACCCCATCGGCACGTCCGTCAACGACGGATGCGCCGGATGCCCCATCGGCACCCCGTGCAGCGCGTCCTTCACCGGCCCGGGCCGCAGCACCCGCGAGATCACCGCCGAGATCCCCCGGACGCCCCCGTCCAGCCCCTCCACGTGCTCCAGCCCGTCCACCACGTCGGCCGGATGGCTTCCCGGCCGACGAGTCCCCCGCCGGAACAGCTTGCTGGCCCGTCCACTCATCGCTTCCTCCCAAAGGAAACCGGGTGCGACGTCTCCGCGACGGACCCAGGGGCCCGCCACGACACAGGCCCCTACCCCCAAACAGGCCCCAACAGCCCACACCCCCATATGTCACACCCCACCCGCACTCGCCCGGCCCTCGCATCGACGTTCACGAGAAAGCCGGCCACCCGACGCCACCAGGCCATCCGTTCCGCCGTACCTCGAACCAGACCGTCGTACGACCGGCCGCGCCGCGACTCCAGTCCCACCGGGGTCGCCGTGGTGGCCTTGGCCGGTCCGTCACCGGTGGGCGGTGAAGAACTCGCGGATGTCGGCGAGCAGCAGGTCGGGGGCCTCCATCGCGGCGAAGTGGCCGCCGCGGTCGAACTCCGACCAGTGCACGATGTTGTTGATCCTCTCCTCGTCCCGGCGCAGTGCGATGTCCTGGACGGTGAACAGGGCCACGCCCGTCGGCACCGGGGACGCCTCCTGCTCGCCCCATGCGCGGGCGTCCTCGTAGTAGAGCGCGGCGGAGGAGCCCGCCGTGCCGGTCAGCCAGTAGATCGTGACGTCGGTGAGCAGCAGGTCGCGGTCGATCGCCTCGTGCGGAAGCTCCTTGGCCAGGTCGGTCATGTCCCTGATCTTGTCGATGATCCAGGCGAGCTGGCCCACGGGCGAGTCGGTCAGGCCGTAGGCGAGGGTCTGCGGCCGGGTCGACTGGATGGCGATGTAGCCGCCCGCCTCGTTCATGAACTCGTTCATCCGCCGCACCCTGGCCCGCTCGCGCTCGGTCAGCGTCGGGTCGTCCGCTTCGGCGCTGGGGTAGGTCGTACCGCCGTTGACGTGCACCGCGACGACGTTGCCGGGCGCGGCCAGGCCGAGCGCGCGGGAGATCCCGCCGCCGAAGTCGCCGCCCTGGGCGCCGTAGCGGTCGTAGCCCAGCCTGCGCATCAGCTCGGCCCAGGCGGTGGCGATGCGCTCCGTCGTCCAGCCGGCCTCGCGGGTCGGGCCGGAGAAGCCGAAGCCGGGGATCGAGGGGATGACCAGGTGGAAATCCCGTGACAACGGCTCGATCAGGTCGAGGAACTCCACGACCGAGCCGGGCCAGCCGTGGGTGAGGATCAGCGGCAGGGCGTCGGGGTCGTCGGAACGGACATGGAGGAAGTGGACGTTCTGCCCGTCGATCTCGGTGGTGAACTGCGGGTGGGCGTTCAGCCTCGCCTCCCAGGCCCGCCAGTCGTAGCCGTCGGCCCAGTAGGCGGCCAGCTCCTTGAGGTATCCGACCGGGACCCCGCGGCTCCACCCCTGCCCGCCGATCTCGCTCGGCCAGCGGGTACGGCCCAGCCGGTCGCGCAGGTCCGCCAGCTCTGCCTCGGGGACCCGGACGCGGAACGGACGAATTTCGAAGTCGTTTGCCATGCCCCGAACGCTATGCGTCTGTTAGGACAGATTCAGTCCTAGGTGGACGGCAGACTCGAGGACATGTTGGAGACCTCGGCTCGCCTGCTCAGACTGCTGTCGTTGCTGCAGACCCACCGCCAGTGGTCGGGGGCGGAACTGGCGGACCGGCTGGGCGTGAGCCCGCGCACCGTCCGCCGTGACGTGGACAGGCTGCGCGAACTCGGCTACACCGTGCACGCCGTCGCGGGAACGGCCGGATACCGGCTCGGCGCCGGATCCGACCTGCCGCCGCTGCTGCTGGACGACGAGGAGGCGGTGGCGGTCGCCGTGGGGCTGCGCACCGCCGCGGGCGGAACCGTGACCGGCATCGAGGAAAGCTCGGTGCGGGCGCTGGCCAAACTGGAGCGGGTGCTGCCGTCCCGGCTGCGGCATCGCGTCCGCGCGCTGCAGTCGATGACGGTCCCGATGACGGCCGGCGGACCCGCGGTCGACCCGGACGCCCTGACCGTGATCGCGGCGGCCTGCCGCGACCACGAGAGCCTGCGGTTCGACTACCGCGCCCAGGACGGAAGCCCGTCCAGCCGTCTGGTCGAGCCGTACCGCCTCGTGGTCACCGGACGCCGCTGGTACCTGGCCGCCTACGACATCGAACGCGAGGGCTGGCGCACCTTCCGCCTCGACCGGCTCAGGCTGCGCACGCCCAACGGCCCGCGCTTCGTCCCCCGCGACCCGCCCGCCGCCGACCTCGCGGAGTACGTCGCGCATTCCATCTCCAGCGCGCCCTACCGCTACCAGGGCCGCTTCACCGTGTACGCCCCCGCCTCCGTCGTGGCCGAGAGCATCGCCCCGACCACCGGCACGATCGAGCCCGTCGACACGCGGACGTGCACGCTGACCTGCGGCTCCCACTCACTCGACGAGCTGGCCCTGTGGGTGGCGCTGATCGGCGTCCCCTTCACCGTGCACGAGCCGCCCGAACTGGTCGAGCACATCCGAGCACTCGCCACCCGCCTCGCAGCGGCGACGTCCCCGCCACCGTCCTCCTAGGCGGGGTCGGCGGCGCAGCGGAAGCCGGTGTGGGAGGTGGTGGAGTCGGGGGTGTTGTGGGTGCGGGCGGCCACGCGGTAGCGGTTGCAGTAGGAGTCGTGACAGAGGAACGAGCCGCCGCGGATGACCCGGGACCGGCCGGTCGGGGGGCCTTGGGGGTTGATGCGGGTCTCGGGGGTGTCGGCGGCGTGCCAGTCGGTGCTCCACCAGTCGGCGCACCACTCCCAGACGTTGCCTGAGACGTTGTGGAGGCCGTAGCCGTTGGGGGCGAAGGAGTTGACCGGGGCGGTGCCGGTGAAGCCGTCCTCGCCCGTGTCGTGGACGGGGAACGTGCCCTGCCAGATGTTGCAGCGGTGGCGGCCCTTGGGGGTCAGCTCGTCGCCCCAGGGGTAGCGGGCCTGGTCCAGGCCCCCGCGGGCGGCCATCTCCCATTCGGCCTCGGTGGGCAGGCGCTTGCCGGCCCAGGCGGCGTAGGCGCGGGCGTCGTTCCAGGAGACGTGCACGACGGGGTGGTTGGGGCGGCGTTCGATGGACGAGCCGGGGCCTTCGGGGGCCTTCCAGTACGCGCCGGGGACGGCGACCCACCAGGGGGCCTCGGCCACCGTGCCGTCCATCACGGGGGTGCCCGGGGCGACGTGGTTGTGGAAGACGAACGACCAGCCGTACCGCTCGGCCTCGGTGACGTAGCCGGTGGCCTTCACGAACGCCGCGAACTGCCGGTTGGCGACCGCGTACTTGTCGATCAGGAACGGCGACAGCCGCACGGTGCGGACCGGGCCCTCGCCGTCCTCGGGGAACGCGTCGGGGTCGTCGCCGCCCATCCGGAACTCGCCGCCCGGGATCAGCGCCATGTTCTTGACGATCTCGGCGCGCGACCGCCGCGGGATCTCGAAGTCCCACTCGGGGGAGGCGGCGGTGCGCGTTGCGCCCAGGGAGAGGGCGGGCGCGCAGCAGGCGGAGTGCTGGTGCGGGGTCTCAGCCAACGCGCTCCACCGTCACCGGCACTCCGTTGAAGACCGCGTTCCCCGACAACGGGTCGATCTCCTGCTCGTCGGTCACCTCGTTGACGTTGACGCCGGCGTGCGCGCCCGCGATCCGCAGACGGGTGCCGGGCCGGTCGTGCCCCCACCCGTGCGGCAGGCTCACCACCCCGGTCATCACGCTGTCGGTCGTCTCGGCCACGGCGTGGATCGTACCTGCCCGTGAGGCGACCCGAACCGCGTCGCCGTCGCCGATCCCCAGCCGGGCGGCGTCGGACGGGTTGAGCTGGAGGGTGCAGCGGTTGCTGCCGCCGACCAGTTCCGGCACGTTGTGCAGCCAGCTGTTGTTGGACCGCAGGTGCCGCCGCCCGACCAGCACCAGCCCCTCCGGGGGCGAGCCGCCCAGGTCGGCGCGCAGCCGGTCGGCGTCGGCGGCGAACGACGGCGGGCACAGCTCGACCAGCCCGGAGGCGGTGCACAGCACCTCGTCCAGCCGGGGCTCCAGCGGCCCCAGGTCCACCCCGTGCGGGTGCTCGTCGCGCAGCCTGGCCAGCGTCAGCCCCTCCGGGTCGGCCCCGAAGCCCTCGCCGTACGGGCCGAGCCGCAGCATCATGTCCAGCCGCAGCTCAAAGCCCTGCTCCACAGAGCCCAGCTCCTTGCGCAGCTCCTCGGGCTCCCGCCCGTACACCGGGGAGCCGGGGATCTTGACCGCCTTGGCCAGGGTGCTCGCGACCACCATCTCGTCCAGCGCCATCGGATCGGCGTCGGCCCCCGCGCCGGAGGCGATCAGCGCCAGCCGGGCCAGGATCTCCGCCTCGCCGGGACGTCCCTGCGGCAGCGGCACCACCGGCGGCGAGTACCGGGCGTAGTTGCGGACCGCCAGCCCCAGCAGCGAGATGTCGTAGTGCGGGGTCTGCGCGGGCCGCGGCGGCGGCAGCACCACGTGGGCGTGCCGGGTGGTCTCGTTCAGGTACGGGTCGACGCTGACCATGAACTCCAGCCCGGCCAGCGCCCGCTCCAGCCGGGCCGCGCCCGGGGCCGACAGCGCCGGGTTGCCGCCGATCGTGATCAGCGCGCGGACCTGCCCCTCGCCCGGGGTGGAGATCTCGTCGGCCAGCGTGGCGACCGGGAACTCCCCGTTCACCTCGGGCAGGTCGCGGACCCGGCTGCGCCACCGGCCGGTGGTGAACGGGGCCTTGCGGCGGTAGACCGGCACGTGCGCGGCGCGCGGGAACATCGCCCCGCCCGGCCGGTCCAGGTTGCCGGTCAGCACGTTGAGCACGTCGACCAGCCAGCTCGCGAGGGTGCCGTGCGCCTGGGTGCAGGTGCCGATCCGGCCGTAGACGGCGGCCCGCTCCGCGGCGGCCAGCTCGCGGGCCATCCGGCGGATCTGCAGCGGGCGGATCCCGGTGACGCCGGCGACCAGCTCGGGGGTGAAGTCGACCACCAGGGCGCGCAGGTCGTCCAGCCCGTGCACCCGCCCGGCCAGGGCGCCCAGGTCCACCAGGTCCTCGGCGAACAGGGTGTGCGCCAGCGCCAGCAGCAGGTGCGCGTCCGCGCCCGGCCGGATGAAGACGTGCTGGTCGGCCAGCTTGGCGGTGCGGGTCCGGCGGGGGTCGACGACGGTGACCTTGCCGCCGCGCGCCTGGATCGCCCTGAGCCGGCCGGCGAAGTCGGGGGCCGAGCACAGGCTGCCGTTGGACTCCAGCGGGTTGGCCCCCAGCATCAGCAGGTGGTCGGTGCGGTCCAGGTCCGGCACCGGGATGGCGCCCGGGTCGCCGAACATGTGGCCCGCGCTGACGTGCTTGGGCATCTGGTCGGCGGTGCTGGCCGAGTAGAGGTTGCGGGTGCCCAGCGCCTTGATCAGCGCCCCCACGTACAGGGGCCCGGCGACCGAGTGGGCGGTGGGGTTGCCGAAGTAGACGGCCACCGAGTCCTTGCCGTACCGCTGCACGATGTTCCGCAGCCGCCGCTCGACGGTCGCGAACGCCTCGTCCCAGCCGATCTCGGCGTGCCCGGAGTCCTCGCGCAGCAGCGGGGCGGTCAGCCGGTCCGGGTCGCCGTCGAGCCTGCCGAGCGTGGCGCCCTTGGGGCACAGGAAGCCCCTGCTGAACGGGTCGGCCTTGTCGCCCCGGACACCGACCACCCGGTCGTCGTCGTCGAGGGTGAGTTCGAGGCCGCAGAGGGCTTCGCAGAGCGGGCAGGTCCGGTACGCCGTGCGGCTCATGGGCGCGCTCCTTAGGGTTCGCGAACACGCCAATCATGTCCCGGACCCCGCCGCCCGCGCCATGACCTTCATGGGAAAGGGTCAAACCATCCCCAAATGGCGCCTAGCGTTCCCGGACCCGCTCCTCCGGGATGCCGAAGCGCTCCACGTAGGGGGCCAGCGCCCGGCGCCGCTCGGCCAGCTCCAGGCCGATGTCGGCCAGCCGGTAGTCCACCCGCCCGTGCCGTCCCCGCGGATGCTCGGCCATGTACTCCCGCATCGCCTGGCGGGTCCCGTCGGTGAACGGCTGCTCCGCCACCTGGTAGATCCGTTCCACCATCGCGATGTCGTCGGCCATGAACTCGTGGAACAGCACGTCGATCGACTGCTCCTTGGGCACCAGGTCCCGGTCGCGCAGGCAGCGTTCCATGTAGGTCGCCGCCCGGTCCTTCCAGTAGCGGCCCACGGCGTGCGGGTCGATCGGCGAGGTCGTCATCCGCAGCCCGTAGCACAGCATCGTCGTCAGCGACGCGGTCACCGCCACCGGGTCCCGGTGCGTCACCACCACGGTCGCGTCGGGGAACGCGTGCATCAGCGGGCCGAGCTGCTCCAGGTGCTGCGGGGCCTTCAGCACCCAGCGGCCGCCCGGACGCTGCCAGGTGATGGCCTTGAGCGCGGTGCGCAGGTACTCGTAGGCGAACGTCTGGTCGGTCCCCAGGTACCAGTCCCGGTACGACGGCAGCATCGCCTGGATCTCCAGGTGCGTCGACGCGAACGTCAGCGCCAGCAGCCCGCCCTCCTCGTGCGAGTAGGTGGGCGTCAGGTCGAACATCCGCTTCAGGTACGGCAGCGCCGTGTGCACCAGCTCCAGCGACGCCGCCACCCGCTGGACGCGCGGCTCGATCGTGCCCTCCTCGCCCGGCGGCGGAACGGGCTCGCACGCCTCCCAGTACGGCAGCGGGCGCAGCGCCGGGTCGGCCGACAGCAGGTTGTGCAGGTGGGTCGTCCCGGTGCGGGGCAGGCCGGCGATGATGATCGGCCGTTCGATCTCCACGTCGTGGATCTCCGGATGCCGGGTGAGCAGGTCCTGCAGCCGCAGCCGGCCGACGAGCTGGTTGACCAGTTGCACGTGCCAGACCACCCTGCCGTGCTCGGCCAGCCCCGCCTCCTCGCGCAGCGACCGGCACAGGATCTCCAGCGGCTCGCGGAACGCCTCGTCGCCGAAGTCGTCCATCCGCCGTCCGCTCGCCTCGGTCTGCCGGACGGCCAGCGCCATCAGCTCGTCCGGCTGGAGCGTGCAGGCCGGGGCGATCTCGGCCATGGCCGCCAGCATCTGCCGCGCCTCGGCGGAGAACCGGGGTTCGGCCAGGTCATCGATGTGAACGTCGGCAGGCCTCATGTTCGTCCTTCGGCCGGAGGGAGCGGGTGCAGGGGACGCTAGCCGAACGCCCGCCCGGCGCCACCGCACGCGGCTATAAAGCACCAGGCCGTTTTCCCGTTTCCAGGCGACAAAGTTCACCTGTCGGTTTGGTGGGGTTGGATTCCTTCTCGACACCTGACCCTGGGGCCGCACGCGTCCCACCGTGCACGGCCGTACGGTCCGACGACCCGCCTCGTCCGGCGGGTGGAACGGGCGGCGGGAAAGGTGCGTCGAATCCAGTGGAAAGCGGCCGTTACGGGACGCTTCCTTCCCGATACGGTTGAGGCATCGGGGTTCTGGTCCGCATTGCACCGGCCCGGGGGAGTGGTCATGGACGACTGGCTGATCTGGCTGATCGTGGCCGCCGTGCTGGGCGTCGCCGAACTGCTCACGCTGACCCTGGCGCTCGGGCTGCTGGCGGTCGCCGCCGTGGCCGCGGCCGTCGCCGGGGTGCTCGGGGCTCCGGTGGTGATCCAGGCGGTGGTGTTCGTGATCGCGTCCGCGGCCGGGCTCGGCGTGGTCCGCCCGATCGCCAGACGGCACATCAGCCAGCCGCCGCCGCTGCGCACCGGGACCGCCGCGCTGGTCGGCAAGCAGGCCCTGACCCTCACCGAGGTCTCCAAGCGGGGCGGGCTGGTGCGGCTGGCCGGGGAGGAGTGGACCGCGCGGCCCTACGACCCCGATCTGGTGATCCCCGCCGATGCCGAGGTGGACGTGCTCGCCATCGAGGGGGCCATCGCCCTCGTCTATCCCAGGGAGTGACCGTGACATCCGGACTGATCGTCGGGATCATCGCCGCACTACTCGTGATCATCGTGGTCTTCCGCACCGTGCGCATCGTTCCGCAGGCGCACGCGGCGAACGTGGAGCGGCTCGGCCGCTACCTGCGCACGCTGGAGGCCGGCCTGAACTTCGTCATCCCGTTCATCGACCGGGTGCGGCCGCTGATCGACCTGCGCGAGCAGGTGGTCTCGTTCCCGCCGCAGCCGGTGATCACCGAGGACAACCTGGTCGTGCACATCGACACCGTGCAGTACTTCCAGGTGACCGACCCGCGGGCGGCGCAGTACGAGATCGCCGACTACATCCAGGCGATCGAGCAGCTCACCGTCACCACGCTGCGGAACGTGATCGGCAGCCTCGACCTGGAGGCCACGCTGACCTCCCGTGAGGAGATCAGCACCCAGCTGCGCGCCGTGCTGGACGAGGCCTCCACCAAGTGGGGCGTGCGGGTCAACCGGGTCGAGATCAAGGCCATCGACCCGCCGCCGTCCATCCAGGAGGCGATGGAGAAGCAGATGCGCGCCGAGCGGGACAAGCGGGCCGCGATCCTGAACGCCGAGGGCGCCCGTCAGTCGGCCATCCTGACCGCCGAGGGCGACAAGCAGTCCGCCATCCTGCGGGCCGAGGGCTCCAAGGCCGCCGCCGTGCTGGAGGCCGAGGGCCAGGCGGAGGCGATCGGCCGGGTGTTCGGCGCCATCCACCGGCACGACGCCGACCCCAAGCTGCTGGCCTACCAGTACCTGCAGATGCTGCCCGAGCTGGCCAAGGGACAGGGCAACACGTTCTTCGTCATTCCCAGCGAGGTCACCAGCGCCCTGCAGGCGGTGTCCAAGGCGTTCGGCGGCTCGATCGACGAGGCGACCAAGGTCCCCGCCGGGCCGGAGCCGGAGACCTCCGCCGAGCGGGAGGGGCCGCGGGAGCTGTCCGCCCCCGCCGCCGGCCCCACGATCTACCAGCCGGAGGCGGAGAAGGCTCCGAGCAAGTCCTGAAGTTTCCGCTCGTTCGACGCGAGGCCGCCCCGAGGGGCGGCCTCGCCCGTGAGGACCCCGTTACACTGCGGCTCTGCCGTCGCGGCCGCTGGGCGGCGGCTCGATCGTTCTGATTCGGCTCAACCTCTCGGAGTCGGCCGTTGCGGGTCTTCGTGCGTACCGTGGGTGAACTGTGCGTCACCACCGGGCTGCTGCTCGTCCTGTTCACCGCGTACCTGCTGTGGGGCACCGGCCGGTACGTCGACCAGGAGCAGGAACGGCTGTTCCGGGAGCTGGCCCGCACCTGGGAGGCCCCGCGCGGCACCACCGAGCGGGTGAGGCTGGGCGACGGCGTGGCGCTGATCCGGATCCCCAAGCTGGGCGACGGCTTCCGGTACGTGGTGGTCGAGGGCGTCGGGACGGCCGACCTGCGCAAGGGGCCGGGCCACTACCCGGGGACGGCGATGCCGGGGCAGCTCGGCAACTTCGTGGTCTCCGGGCACCGCACCACCTACGGCGGCCCGTTCAACCGGCTCGACGAGCTGGACATCGGGGACGAGATCGTCATCGACACCCGGCGCTGGCGGTTCACCTACCGGGTGACGCAGAGCCGGGTGGTGCCGCCCACCGCGTCGGAGGCGATCGCGCGGGTGCCGTTCCGGCCGGGCCGCAAGCCCGCCAAGCGGTACATCACCCTCACCACCTGCCATCCCGAGTACTCCGCGGCCGAACGTCTGATCGTCGTCGGGGAACTGGCCGAACGAGTCCCCCGGATACAGCCCGTCTCAGCGTCCTGACGGTGTGACATTCGGGACCAGTGTGACGCAGACGAAGTGACGACCCCGATCAGTCCGGGTCGTCACACCCCCGTCGGATCTCACTCCTGGGAATCGTCTTGTCCCACTCCATGCTTCGCAGGACCGTGCGCGCGGCCGCCGCGGCCGCCCTCGTCACCGGCGCGACCGTCGCCACCGCCGGAGTGACCTGGGCCGCCACCCCGCCCGGCGACAACGGCACCGTCAAGATCCACGACTCCGTCACCGGCGAGGAGCTCCGCCGGAACGAGCCCCACGTCTGCACGTTCTACCTGGACGGCTTCGGCTTCGACGCCGTCCAGAAGGTGACCTGGTGGATCGAGCCGTGGGCGCCCACCAGGCCCGCCAAGCCCGCCGAGGCCGGCAAGGTCCTGGACGGCGCCCTCACCCTGGACGCCGAGGGCCACGGCCGCTCCGCCGACCTCGCCCTGCCGGACGGCCACTACAAGCTCTTCTGGACCTTCGAGGGCAAGAAGGGCGCCCCCAAGCACAAGGTCTTCTGGGTCGACTGCACCCCCGGCAAGCCCGGCAGCCCCGGCACCCCCGGCGACCCGAAGCCCGGCACTCCGGGCACCAGGCCCACCGTCACCCCGCCGCCCGGCACGGGCCCGGCCCCCACCCCGGGGCCCGGCGGCTCCGTCTCGCCGTCCACCCCGGCCGGCTCGCCGACCCCGTCCAAGTCCCCCGGCACCGGCGGTGACGGCGGCGACGGCGAGGACACCACCGGCACGAACGCCGGCGGCGGCCTGCCGTTCACCGGCGCCCCCGCCATGGCGATGGCCGCCACCGGTGCCGCCCTCCTCCTCGGCGGCGGCGCGGCCCTCTGGCTCGCCCGCCGCAAGAAGGCCGCCGAGTCCTGATCCCGCGCACCCACGGAAACGGCCGGGCCCGTTCGGGCCCGGCCGTTCGCGTTCCGTACGGCGAGGGTCGCGCGAGTGGCCGCCTGTGCGGAGAGCCGAGGGCCGATGAAGGATCCAAGCCCTACACCTGAATCGCCTCAGAACACGCGACCACCGGTGTGGGTCACTCGTGGTGGGCGGCCCATTGGCGGGCGAGGTCTGCGGCCCGCAGTTTCCAGGGTTGCGGATCGCGCCGGGCGGCTTGCCGCCAGCTGTCGGCATTGGCGTGGATGAACGCGGTGAGCGGTTCCCCGTCCTGCCAGGTGGGGAACGAGCGGCCCCAGGCTTCGGCGGAGGCGATGTCGTGTCCGGCCGCCATGAGCCGGAAGGCCAGCATGGCCGGTTCGGCCCAGGCGGCGCCCTTGCAGGCCCAGGCCCAGTCGATGATGTAGGCGCGGCCGGGGGTGATGAGCACGTTGTCGGGGTGCAGGTCGGTGTGCAGCAGGCTGTCGCCGGCGAGGGCGTCCAGTCCGCCGTAGTGCCGCTCGACTCCTTGCGTGACGTGGGCGGGGAGCGGAACGTCCTGGAACTGAAGCACCGCGGCGCGGAGCAGGTCGAGATCGGGGGAACCGGGCGAGTAATCCGCGTGCCGTCCCGCGATGTGCTCCAGGCCGAGGACGGTCCAGCCGTCTGTCTGGACCTGCCACAGCAGCCCGGGGGCGATCCCGGCCACGTGCGGGGTCACCCGAGCCTCGTGGCGCAGGGAACGGGCGAAGATCCCCTCTCGTGCCCCCTTGATGAACACGGGGCCGGTCTCGGTGTCGAGGGTGGCGGTGATGTCGGATCGGTCGCCGCCCGCCGGGCGGCTGCCCCGGACCCGTCCCGTGCGGTCCTGGATCTGGTCACGGACGGCGCCCGGCAGGTCGGCCCAGGTGATCCGGTCAGTCCTCGTCCGAGTCATGGCAGGGATGGTTGCACGTGTTCATGCACGTGGGCGCCTGCGGCCACAACTCGTCGTCCACCGGGTACCCGGTCCGGCGCAGCGCCTCCCTGGTACGGGCGAGCGCGTTGCCGGACCGGATGTCGTCGTTCATGACCGGCAGGTGGTGGATGAACCGCCCGGCCACGCGGTCGCAGAACTCCGCGTACGCCTTGGTGTGCAGGATGAACGCGTGCCAGCCGGGGTCCACGGCGTTGGAGGGGGCCAGCTTCGCGCCGGGGTTGTGGGCGCAGGCGACCAGGAACACGATCGTCTGGTCGATGACGCGCTCGGCCATGTCCCGGTCGTGGCCCTCGTCCTTCATGACCCGTTCGACGAGCCTGCCGAACAGATCGGGGGAGATCAGGGAACGAGGGTTCGGGGCAGCCGGTTCGGTGGTCGCTTCGGTGACGGTCATGCGCACTCCTTCGAGTTGGACCTTCATGGGCGGATTGAATAGGGGAGTTGGCTTTGCGGATGCTCACCGGCGTCCGTTCATCGGAGGTGAAGTCCTGTTCGTTCACCGCCTCCCCCTGAATCGCAGGGTGCCCCGCTGAGCGGCGGTGGACCTGCTCATTTTGAGGTGACGCCGCCGTGCCTTGCGGGTGGTCTTGTAGAGCAGGAAGGCGATGAACGCGCCCCAGACGAGCCCGACGATGAGGCATACGGCAGCCAGGAAGAGCAGGTTGCCGAAGTCGTAGCCCATCACAGAACGGCCCACACGATCTTGCCGATGCCGTCGGCTGCTGGGTGGTGGCCCCAGTCGATGGAGAGTTGGTTCACGATGTGCAGGCCGCGGCCGGTCTCGGAGACGAAGTCCGGCTCCTGCTTCTCCGGCGTCCCCGAAGCGTCGTCCCACACGGCGATCTCGACGTTCCCGCGAGCGCGGTGCCATTCGACGTTCACCGTGATCTGCGTGGCGCCGTACCGGACCGAGTTCGTCACCAACTCCGAGACGATCACCAAGGCGTCGTCCACCAACCGGGCCAGTCCCCAGCCGTGGAGTCCTTGCGCCACCCGCTCACGCGCACGCTGAGGTGCGCCGTCTCCTGGCGCGAGACTGAAGGCGGTACGGACTCGCTGTCTTTCGAATGCAGATGTAGGCATTCTCACCGGTTATTTCCGATCTGCGGCGTATGCGGTAGTCCCGGTCATGGATCGCCGGGTCGCCTTGCGTGGTAACCAGGGTTGGTCGGGACGCAGGGACGCCGGAACTTCGGCAAAGGGCACCCTGGGGACGTCTCAAGTGACGTATAACGTCCCCATGGCCGTCAACGAGCGTCTGCGTTCCGCCTTGCTCCGGGCGGGGATGAGCTACGCGCAGTTCGCCGAGGCTGTGGGTGTGGATCCCAAGACCGCAGAACGGTGGGTCAGCACTGGCAGAACGCCGCACCGTTCGACCGCTTACAAGGCCGCGCGGGTGCTGCGAGAGGACATGGCCTACCTCTGGCCGTCGATCGAGCAGGGACGGCGCAGACGCGGGCTTCACCCTGGACTGGTCGGGTTCCACGACACCAGGGCGGATGCGCCGTTCGAGCTCTGGCGGACGCTGTTCGAGCAGGCCGGTGAGGTGATCGACATTCTGGTGTACGCCGGGGTGTTCATCCATGAGCAGTGGCCGGACTTCAACGATCTCTTGCGGGAGAAGGCCGCCCACGGGTGCCGAGTCCGCGTTCTTTTGGGGGACGCAGACGCACCGGCCATCATCGAGCGCGGCCGGGAGGAGAAGTACGGGCACGGCATCGAGTCACGGTGCCGGGTGGCGCTCATGCACTACAGGCCGTTGGTCGGGACGCCGGGCATCGACATCCACCTGCACGCCACGACGCTCTACAACTCGATCTATCGTGGCGATGATCAGATGCTTGTGAACGCGCACGTTTTCGGTATGAACGCCTATGGTGCGCCGCTGTGGCATCTGCGTCGTGACGGGGGGAGCCGGGTGTTCGACGTGTACGCCGAGAGCTTCGAAGCCGTGTGGGAGTCGTCCCGTCCGGCGGGTGGGGAGTGAGGCAGTGGCCCGTATCGAGTACTACGACGATCCCGGCGCCCCCGAGCCGAACTCGATGGTGGTCGCCGCGTCCGCGGTGGTCACCAACGAACGGGGCGAGATCCTGATGCAGCGTCGCGCCGACTCCGGGCTGTGGGCGCTGCCGGGCGGGGCCATGGAGATGACCGACTCGCTGCCGGGGACCGCCGTGCGGGAGGTCAAGGAGGAGACCGGCTACGACATCGAGGTCATCGGTCTGGTCGGCACGTACACCGATCCCCGCCACATCATCGCCTACTCGGACGGCGAGGTCCGCAGGCAGTTCAACGTGTGCTTCCTCGCGCGGTTGGTCGGGGGCGAGTTGCGGGTGAGTGACGAGTCCCTGGAGGTGCGATGGGTGCCGCCGGGCGAGCTGGACGAGCTGCCCATGCACCACACCCAGAGGCTCAGGCTGACCCACTACCTGGAGGAACGCGAGGCCCCCTACCTCGGTTGAGGGCCGCCGTCCCTGTGGTGGGCGAGGAAGATCGGCGTGTTGACGCCGACCAGGGCGCGTCGGCGGGCGTCAGGCCTGGGAGGTGGTCGATTGGCAGGAGGGACACAGGCCCCAGTAGATGACCTCGGCTTCCTCGAGCTGGTATCCCGCGTCGGTGACGGGGGTCAGGCAGGGCGCGTGCCCCACGGCGCAGTCGACGTCGGTGACCGTTCCGCAGTGGCGGCAGACCAGGTGGTGGTGGTTGTCGCCGATACGGCCTTCGTAGCGGGCGGGGCTGCCGGCCGGTTCGATCCGGCGGATGAGGCCCGCCCCGGTGAGGGCGTTGAGGGCCTCGTAGACGGCCTGGGTCGAGACGGTCCCCACCCGTTCGCGGACCCGGTCGGCCACGGTGTCGGCGGCCAGGTGGTCGCCCTCCCGTACGGCTTCCAGGATCGCGACCCGCGCCGCCGTGACGCGCAGTCCCGCGCCGCGCAGCGCGTCGGCCGGCGCGGGCGGCTCGTGGTGGTGCCGGGGGTCGGTCACGGAGGACACTGTGAGCTCCTAAACCTGAATTGCTCAAGATAGTGATACTGTCATGCTATCCGGCGTCCGGGATGGCGCTGACCTGGGGGATCGGTGACCGGTCCCATACCCGGAGGTCAGCCGGTGATGGCCGTCGCGACAGCCGCCACCGCGAGGTCGATCTCGTCCTCGGTGTTGTAGTAGTGCGGTGAGACCCGCACCCGCAGCGGCGGGCGCGCGCCCGCGTCGTACCGGTAGGTCTGCTCGGCCACCCGGACGTTGATCCGGCGCGGTGCGGCGGCCAGCGCCGCCACGATCTGCGGTGCGGCCACCGTCTCATGAGTGAACGCGACGATCCCGCTCCTGCGTTCCCCCCGGTCGTGCACGGTGACGCCGGGGATCTCCGCCAGGCCCGCGCGCAGCCGGGCGGCCAGCGCGAGCGTCCGCTCCTCGATGGCCGCCAGGCCGATGTCCATCGCGTACGACGCGGCGGCGGCCAGGCCGAGCTGCCCGGCCACGAAACGCTCCCAGTTCTCGAACCGCCGGGCGTCCGGGCGCAGCTCGTAGGCGTCGGGCCCGGTCCAGTCGGCCGACCTCAGATCGATGAACGGCGGCACCAGCTCCCGCGCCACCTCCCGCCGCGCGTACAGGAAGCCCGTCCCCCGCGGGCCCCGCAGGAACTTGCGCCCCGTCGCCGACAGCAGGTCGCAGCCGATCTCCCGGACGTCCACCACGAGCTGCCCCACCGACTGGCAGGCGTCCAGCAGGTAGAGCGCGCCCGCCTCCCGGGCCAGCTTGCCGACCTCGGCCGCCGGGTTGATCAGCCCGTCGTGGGTCGGCACGTGGTTGATCGCCACCAGCCGCACGTTCCCGTCCGCCAGCATCCGGGCCAGCGAGTCCAGGCAGATCTGCCCGTGCCCGTCGTCGGGCACCACCTCCACCACCGCCCCGTGCCGCTGCGCGGCCTGCAGGAAGCCCAGCGCGTTGCTGGCGTACTCGCTGGTCGTGGTCAGGATCCGCTCGCCCGGCCGGAACGGGATGGAGTAGAACGCCATGTCCCACGCCCGGGTCGCGTTCTCCACGAAGGCGATCTCGTCCGGGTCCGCCCCCACCAGCCGGGCCAGCACGGAGTACGACTCGTTCAGCGCCTCCTCGGCGGCGTCGGCCGCCTCGTAGCCGCCGATCCGGTCCTCCAGCTCCAGATGCCGCCGGACGGTCTCGCTGACGGGCGCGGGCTGCAGCGCGGCCCCGGCGTTGTTGAGATGGACGACCTCCCGGCAACCCGGTGTCTGCTCCCTGATCCGGTCGAGATCCACGTTCCGTCCTCTCTGCTGGAGATCGGATTCAGTCTCTCCGACACGGACCCGACACAGAAGAATCTTTCCGGCGAACCAGGTCACAGGACCGGGCGTCCAACCCCCTGACCAGAGGGAACCGGGCGGCGCGCGGAGGTAGGGGCTATGAAACATCGGCTGCGTGCCGTGACGACGGGGGCCGCCGCGTCGGCGGCGATGACGCTGGCGGCCGGGTGCGGGCCGCTGTCCCACGCCATCGACGAGGGCACCGGATACGGTCGCGAGGACGCCCTGCCGGTGACCGTCGCGTTCGGCGGGGACGTGCACTTCGAGGGGCAGATCCGCAACAGGCTCGACGCGAACCCCGACACGGTGCTGGAGGCGATCGAGCCGCACCTGGGGAACGCCGACCTGAGCATGGTCAACCTGGAGACCGCCGTCACCACCGGCGGGACCCCGGCCCCCAAGCAGTTCGTGTTCCGCGCCCCGCCGACCGCGTTCAAGGCGCTGCGGGCCGCCGGGGTCGACGTGGCGAGCATGGCCAACAACCACGGCATGGACTACGGCGAGTCCGGGCTGCGCGACTCGCTGGCCGCGGCGAAGCAGGCCAACTTCCCCGTGGTGGGGATCGGCGGCAACGCCGCGGAGGCGTACCGGCCCTACAGCACGACCATCAAGGGCACCAAGGTCGCGATCATCGGGGCGACCCAGGTGCTCGACGACCACCTGATCGAGGCGTGGACCGCCACCGACACCAAGGCGGGCCTGGCCTCGGCCAAGAACGCGCCCCGCCTGGTGCAGGAGGTCCAGCGCGCCCGCAAGGACCACGACGTGGTGATCGTGCACCTGCACTGGGGCCGCGAGCTGGAGCAGTGCGCCACCGACGTGCAGCGGCAGCTCGCCGACCAGCTCGTCACCGCCGGGGCCGACGCGGTGGTCGGCGGGCACGCGCACGTCCTGCAGGCCGGCGGCTACCTCAAGGGCAAGTACGTCCACTACGGGCTCGGCAACTTCGTCTTCTACAACTCCGGGCCGACCACCGGGCAGACCGGCGTGCTCACCCTGACGTTCACCCCAGACCCGAGCCGGCGGCGGGCCAAGGGGTCCAAGGTCACCACCGCCAAGTGGACCCCGGCGGTGATCAACGGGGGCGTTCCGCAGCCGCTCACCGGGGCCGAGGCCGAGCAGGCCCGCAAGCGCTGGGAGGGCCTGCGTTCCTGCTCCGACGTCACCGCCGGGCCCGCGTAATCGCACGGTGCGTCCTGGGCGTCCTGTCTGTTGGCTAGGCTTGGGCGACTTTCGTCTGCGGAGGTGAGAGCGGGTGCGACGGGCGAACGCCGCGACGGCGGCCCTGGTGGGGATCGCGCTGGCGGCCACGGCGTGCGGCGGCGGTGGCGGCGGCTCGAAGGCACAGGGCGACACCCGCCCGTCGACCTCCGCCGCCCCGGCCGGGACCGAGACCCCGGCCGCGCCGGCCAGACAGCCGATCACCCTGGCGTTCGGCGGCGACGTGCACTTCGAGGGGCAGCTCCGGGCGCGGCTGAACAACCCGCGGACCGCCCTCGGCCCCATCGCCGGCACCCTCCGCAAGGCCGACTTCGCCATGGTCAACCTGGAGACCGCCATCACCACCGGCGGCACCCCGGCCCCGGCCAAGCAGTTCGTGTTCCGCGCCCCGCCCTCGGCGATCACCGCGCTGAAGGCGGCCGGGGTGGACGCGGCCTCGCTGGCCAACAACCACGGCATGGACTTCATGGAGTCCGGCCTCAACGACTCCCTGCGGGCCATCAGGAAGTCCCGCTTCCCCATCCTCGGCGTCGGCAGGAACGCCGACGAGGCCTACAAGGCGTACCGGACCACCATCAAGGGCAACAGGCTCGCGGTGGTCGCCGCCACCCAGGTCCTCGACGACCACCTGATCGAGGCGTGGACCGCCACCGACACCAAGGGCGGGCTCGCCTCCGCCAAGGTGGTCGACCGGATGGTCCAGGCCGTCGAGGAGGCCCGCGAGGGCTCCGACATCGTCGTGGTCTTCCTGCACTGGGGCGCCGAGCTCCAGGAGTGCCCGCTGCCCCGCCAGCAGGAGCTGGCGAACCAGCTCATCGAGGCCGGCGCGGACATCATCGTCGGCGGCCACGCCCACATCCCGCTCGGCGGCGGCTTCCTCAAGGGCAAGTACGTCCACTACGGCCTGGGGAACTTCGTCTTCTACTCGGCCAGCGGGCAGACCGCCAACTCCGGCGTCCTGGAGCTGACCGTCAACGACGGCAAGGTCACCAGGTCGGTGTGGAAGCCCGCCCGCATCTCCGGGGGCCTGCCGCGCCTGCTCACCGGCCAGGCCGCCCAGGCCGAACGCCAGCGCTGGAACCGCCTGCGCCGCTGCACCGGCCTGACCGCCCGGCCGTAACCGGCCCCTCCCACCGCCCGTCCCGGGCCGGGTCCGGCGATCTCGGCTGGACTCTCCCACAGTGGGAGGGGGCAGGCTTGCCGACGTGAGCGAAGACCTCCTCCCCATCGGGCGGTTCGCCCGGCTGTGCCGGCTGAGCGTCAAGCAGTTGCGGCACTACGACGAGCTGGGACTGCTGGCCCCGGCCTGGGTCGATCCCGACTCCGGCTACCGCTACTACCGGGCCGCGCAGGCACGGGACGCGATGTCCATCGGGCTGCTGCGGTCGCTGGACGTTCCGCTGGCGGCGATCGGTCAGGTGCTGGCGGGTGAGGATCCGGCCGGGGCGCTGGGCGAGGTGCGCGACCGGATGGAGGCCGACCTGGCCCGGCGGCGGCGCGTGCTGGCGACCCTGGACCGGGTGCTGGCCGAAGGGCTGCCGCAGGTCGCGGTGACCGTACGGCGGGAGCCGGCGCGCCGTGTCCGCGTCGAACGGGACGCGGCGACTCCTTCCTCCATCCCCGAGGCGACCTCGAGGTGCGTGGTCCGGGTCCTGGCGGGCGGGGTGCCCATGGGACCGCTGATCGGGCTGTTCCCGCTGGATCTGGCGGAGGAGTTCGTGGTCGGCGTCGCCACCGAGGACCCGTCCGGCCCGGAGATCCTGCCGGGCGGGACGTTCGCGACCGCCACCCACGTCGGGCCGTACGACCGGATCGACCTGACCGGTCACGGGCTGCTGGCCTGGTGCGGCGAACGCGGCCACACCCCCGCCGGGCCGGTGCGGGAGGTCTACCTCACGGTGCCGGGCGACACCCCGCCCGAGCACCTGGTGACCGAGCTGATGATCAGACTGGAGGACCAGTGACCTGGTACGAGGCCGCCGACAAGGCGGAGCTGACGGAATTCGGGCCGGTGCGCGGCCTGGCGGTGACCGGCCACGGGGAACCGGAGGGCGCGGAGTACGGCACCGCCGTGCAGGCCCTCTTCTCGGTCGCCGGCCCGCTGCTGGGCATCGCCGCCGGCGCCGGGCGGGGCTTCCCCATGCCGCCGCTGGAGGGCCGCTGGTGGGTCGAGGACGACCGGCCGCCCTTGGAGGTGCCGCGTGCGGAGTGGCACTGGCATCTGTTCCTGCGGCTGCCGGACGAGATCGAGCCCCACTGGGTCGAGCAGGCCGTGCAGGCGGCGTCCGGGGACTGCCCGGCGGCACGGCGGGTCCAGCTCGTCACGTTCACCGAGGGACGCTGCGTGCAGATCATGCACCACGGCCCGTTCGAGGACGAGCCCCGGTCGCTGGCCCTGATGTACGAGCTGATGGAACGCGAAGGGCTCGTTCCGTCCGGCCTGCACCACGAGATCTACCTGTCCGACCTGCGCACGACCGCTCCCGGCGACCTGCGCACCATCCTCCGCCAGCCGGTGCGGCCCGCCGCGTGAGCAGGCCCCGCCCGCCACCTGGTGCGGTGGCGGGCGGGGCGTGTTGCCGTTCGGTTACGGGGTCTCGCCGAGCTCGTCGGTGACCGCCGTCTTCAGCGTCGCCGACTGGTAGAGCACCGTGCCCTCCTTCATGGTGCGCTGCGGTGGCGTGATGGGCTTGCCCGTGGGGACCGCGCTGGGCAGGTCCGAGGGCTCATCCGAAGGACGGCCAGGCGGAGGGGTGGGAACGGGAGCGCTCGGGGTGGCGCTCGGCAGGTCCGAGGGCTCACCCGAGGGGGCGAGCGGGGTGGAGCCGCCCGTGGGCCGGAAGGACGTGTCGTAGTCCACGACCTCGCGCTCGCCGAGCAGCCGGTAGGTGCCCGCGTCGAAGATCAGTTCGCGGCGGACGCCCTGCCAGGTCTGACCGACCGCGATGCCCCTGCGGTCCGCGAAGTCCAGTGCCCGGTCGGTGACGGTGACCCCGGGGATCCGCGCCGCGGCCTTGAACATCGCCGACAGCGCCGCGGGCGGCACGTACGCCTCCCGGAGGGTGTCGCCGACCGTGACGAACGCCTGCACGTCGGGCGGGTTGCCGCCTTGGCTGTTGCGGTAGAGCCAGGCGTGCATCCGTCCCGGGTCGGTGGGCAGGTCGTTCCTGACGACCGGGTGGCCGTAGTCGCAGCGGGCCGGCGGGCGCACGGCGGACTGCGCGGCGACGCCGGACTTCTCGTCGATGCCGAGTTCCCTGTCGCACAGCCAGATGCGCTCCCACGTCCTGCCGCCCATGTCGGACAGCAGCAGGCCGGGATCCCTGCGGTCGGCGGGCAGCCACACCTTTCGCCGGGTGGCCGAGGCCGGCCGGCCCGGCACGGCGTTCTGCACCTGGCGGGACTCGACGTACAGGAACTGGCCCGGCCGGGGGGCGGGATCGGGACTGGTCTCGGCGGCGTTCGCGGCGCGGTGGAAGACCTCGGCGGCCTCGGCGTTCGCGGCCGGCGGCCTGCCGCCGACGCTCGTGGCCGGGGCGATGACCAGGGCGGCGGTGATCCCGCCGGCGAGCGCCGCGGTGAGGGCGCCGCCGACCAGCAGCCGCCGGTGCCGCATCGGGGGCCGGGCGGTCATCTCCCGCATCAGGTGGGCCCGGCGCGCCGCGTGCCGGCCGGGGGGCATGTCTCTGGGTTCGGGTGGCAGGTTCATGCGGTCTCCTCGGGCAGGAGGTTGACGGTTGCTCCCCTTGTGTGTCCGCCGCGCCGCAGCCGTTCCCGGGCGCGGGACAGCCGGGAACGGACGGTGCCGACCGGCATGCCCAGCGCCTCGGCGGCCTCGGCGTAGCCCAGGCCCTCCCACACGCACAGCGCCAGCACCTCCTGGTCCCGGCGCGGCAGCGATCTGATGGACTCCATCACCTCCCGCATCCGGCGTTCGGCGTCCATGCGGGCGGCGGCGTCCTCGCTCTCGTCCGGCGCCGCCGCCGGATGCGGCAGCCGCGCCAGCGCGTCCCGGTGCCGGCGCAGGCTCCGCCGGTGGTTGCGCAGCACGTTGGTGGCGACCCCGTACAGCCAGGGCAGCAGCGAGTCGCCGCTCATCCGGACCTGGCCGCGCCGCCGCCAGGTCTCCAGGAAGACCACCGAGGTCAGGTCCTCGGCCGCCGACCAGTCCGCCGTTCGCCGGAAGCAGTAGTTGTAGACGGCGCGCGCGTGCCGGTCGAAGAGTTCCGCGAAGGCATGCTCGTCACCGCCGAGCGCACGGCTCCACAGGGCCGCGTCCGTGGGTTGGGGAGGGCTCATGTCCCGTTTCGTGTCCGCTCCGGCCGGGCGGTTCCGGGGATCGTTCAGCGGAGTTCGACCGAGTCGAGGGCGCGGCGCGCCAGCGCCTCGACGTCGGCGGGGGCCTTCCCGGTGAGCTCGACGTGGACGATGACGTTGGCGCGCCGCGCCCAGATCTCGCGGGTCCGGATCACGCCGTCGTCGTCCCGGCGGAACGCCTCGTCGCCCAGGCCGGTGACGGTCCCGGCCGACTGGGCGCGGACGACGCCCATCCGCCGCTCGGCTTCTTCGGTGGCGCCGTCGCCGCCGCTCCTGAAGTATCTGCGGAGTTCGATTCTCAGGCCGATCGAGAGGTCGGTCTGCTGCCACTGGCAGGTGGACTCGTCATATCCGAACCACGTGCGGTCCTGTCTGTCGGGCGGCTGTGGGTCCGGCACCAGCCGCCGGACGGTGGCCCGGTCGGCGACGGCGCAGGGGTCGGGGAGCGAGGTGGCCTCGTGACGGGTCGGCCACCAGGACTCCTTGCGGGGATCCTCGCCCCACAGGAGCGCCAGGACGGCCAGGGCGGCGAGCGCGGGATACAGCAGCCGCGGCTGTGCCCTCCGCTTGACCTCCGGTGCCCTGGGGGCCGTCGCCGTCAGTGTGTTCAGCGCGTCGTCGAACGCGGGCCCGCGGGTCAGCAGGCCCTCGCGGGGAGCGGCCAGCGCGGTCTTGGGACCCGTGTCGGCCACCGCGATGACCCGGCGGCCGAACGGCGACCGCACGACCTCCAGCCGCCGGACCCGGTTCCACTCCATCCGCTTGATGGCGAGCGCCGAACGGTTGTACAGGCCCGTCGGCCTGGCCTCAGTGCGGCCGTACAGCAGGAGCAGGATCAGCCGTACGTGGTAGACGACCCCGGCCATCCCGGCCGTGAACGCCGTTCCCGCGCCGAATCCCTCGAGCAGCCCCCCGACCGGGGCGAGCGCCAACGCCACCGACGCGGCGAGCATGGGGAACGCCCAGACCAGCGGCAGGCGGGACGGGCGGCCCACGTACCACTCGCCCTCCGGCTCACCGGAGTGCTGCCCCGCCCGTTCCCGCAGCTCGGCGACCAGCTCGTCCGTGCCCGCCGCAACGGGCAGCTCCCGCAGCACCAGCGGCAGGGCGTCTCGGCGGCCGACCACCACGGTGCCCTCGGTCCCGGCGGCGGCCCGCACGCCGGTGACGTCCTGCCAGGGAACGGACTCCTCTCCCGTGAGCCCCCTGACGCGGATCCCGTCCTCGTCGACGATCACCCGGTACCGCAGGTTGTGGACGAGGGCCAGCACCGTCGCCGCCAGCGGCGGGAACGAGTACAGCAGCAGGCCGGGCGTGATGGTCGCCCACCACACGTTCAGCGCGACCATTGCCGCGACCGCCACGACGGCGAGCACGACCGCGCCCGGCACGGCCCTGCGCACCAGCGGCAGCACTTCCTTGGTGTTCGTGACCGGCATCAATGCTCCCCGCTCTTTTCGACCGGAAGCAATCCTCCTGCACCGGAAAGGCCCCCATGCCGAGAACCCCGAATCGGCCGCGATCGGTCACCGCCCGGCCTCCGGCGGAACGGATCGCAAAACCGTCCCGTCTACTGCGACGTTCCCTCTTGGCCCAATGCCTGGAGGAGGGTGGGGAGTTCGGTGAGGGCGGCGATGCGGTGGACGCCGTCCGGGAGGGTGGTGGCCGTTCGGGAACGGTCGAGCCAGATGCCGTGGAGGCCGGCGTCACGGGCGCCCAGGGCGTCCACGTCGAGTTTGTCGCCGACGTAGGCGACCTGGGCGGGTTTCAGGCCCAGTACGTCGCAGGCGGCGAGGAACGCCGCGGGGTCGGGTTTGGCGCTGCCGATCTCGCCGGCGCAGAGCAGGGCCTCGAAACGGTCCCGCAGGCCCAGTGCGGCCAGGCGTCGTTCCTGGTAGACGGTGTTGGAGTTGGACAGGATCGCGTGCCGGTGGGGCAGCGCGTCCAGCACCGGCACCACATCCGGGAAAGCGGTGCACGCCTCCTCGAAGAACACCAGGTACCGAGCGAACCAGGCGTCCGCCTCGGCGTCGCTCAACGGCAGCCCCGTCATCGCCCGCGCCCGTTCCCGGCGCTGTTCCTGGAACGTCAGCTCACCGGCCAGGAAACGCGCGAACTCCCGGTCGGTGACGCTCCGCCACCGGGCGAGCGCCTCCTCGTCGCAGGGCAGCCCCTCAGCCGTGAAATGGCGCATGATCCCGGCCTGGTCGGAACTCGAGTAGTCGAGGATCGTGTCGTCGAAATCCCACAGCACCGCCTCCACCATGCCCCGACCCTAATGTCCTCGCCTTCTCGTGCCGCTAGGCGTCGCGACGCTCGAGGACGGTGCGGGCCAAGGCGAGGGCCGCGGCGGCCCAGGCGATGAGGATGGCGAGGGAGACGGGCACGGGATAGGGGTCGCTACTTCACCGGGAGATCCCGGTCCCATTGAGCGAACTGCTCAGCCTGCACGTTCCTCCTTGGGAGTCGTCATGGTCGCCGAAGGGCCGGCTCCGACCGGCGCGGCGTGTCGCGCGGTACGGAGCCGGCCCGTTCTCGCCGGAAGGTGTCAAGGAGGGTCGTGCAGGTTCCCTGACCGGCGGTGGGCGTCAGCCGCAGTGGCCCTTGGGGATGGTCGCCGAGTACTGCGTGCCCCCGCCCCAGGTGTGGCCGCTGGCCCCCACGCACTTCCCGGCCGCGTACATCTTCACCGGGCCCGCGTAGTACTCGTAGAGCTTGGGGCCGTCCTCCTGCATCCTGAAGGCGTTGCCGTCGTAAACGCGGAGGCTCGCGTAGGTGGCCGTCCAGTCGCCGACGGCCACGCCCTTGATGGTGACCACGCAGTTGTAGCCGTTGGATCCGTTGTAGAGCAGGTAGAGCGTGCCGCCGGCGTTGCCGGCGCTGTTCCGCAGGGTCGCTGAGTCGACGACGTAGTAGCCCGAGCCGCACACGCCGGTGGGCGTGTAGGGGTTGGCGGCGGCCTGGGCCGCGGGTGTCAGCGCGAGCACGGCGCCCGCCGTCGCCACCGCCGTGATCGCCCCGGTCAGGGCCTTTCCTGCACGCATCTTCGACGCTCCGTCATGTCGGGAAACCAGAAATGATCTTGGTAAGCATGGCACGGCGCCGGTCGTCCGCCGTTGCCCGGCCCGTTCACGGGGGTGCGCCTCCGTACCGGCATCGCCACCGTCACCAGCACCGCCACCGGTGTCTCCGGCCGCGTCCGGAGCTTGGGACGCGCTGCTCCGCACCGCGTTCCGTGGAGCGTTTAGGCTGATCAGAGGGGGTAGGGGCAGCCAGGCGACGACGTGCGTCCGGAGGAGGGATGACGGGGGACCGAGCTCCGGGGCGCCGGGTCTTCCCCGGGGACGGGGAGATGGCCCGGCGGATGCGGGGGCATGACTGGGCCGGCTCCGGGCTGGGGGAGCCGTCGGGGTGGCCGGTGACGCTGCAGGAGACCTGCCGGATCTGCCTGACCTCGCGGTACCCGATGGTCATTCTCTGGGGGCCGGAGCTGCGGTGCCTGTACAACGACGCCTACATGCCGCTGCTGGGGAGCAAGCATCCGGCGCTGGGCGTGCCGTGCGAGCGGGTCTGGGAGGAGGTCTGGGACCGGATCGGGCCGCAGCTGCGGGCGGTGCTGGAGACCGGGGAGGCGACCTGGTCGCAGGACCTGCTGCTGCCGCTGCGCCGGCACGGGTTCCCCGAGGAGACGTACTGGACGTTCTCCAACAGCCCGCTGTTCGACGGCTCGCGGGTCGGCGGGGTGCTCACGGTGGTCACCGAGACCACACAGCAGGTGGTGGGGGAGCGGAGACTGGCCGCGCTGCACGACCTGGGGGCGCGGACCGGCGCGGCAGAGGGCGTCGTGGCGGCCTGCCACCAGGTCGCCGGCGTGCTGGAACGCAACGCACGGGACGTGCCGTTCGCGGCGATCTACCTGGGCCGGGAACCGGAGCCGGTCTGCACCAGCCCGCCCGGCACCGCCACCGGCACGGCCTGGCCGGTGGCCGAGGTCATGCGCACCGGAAGATCCCGGGTGGTGGACCCGGTGACCGAACGGCTGCCCGCCGGGGGCTGGGAGGCCCCGCCGCACGAGGCGATGGTGCTGCCGCTGAACGGCGACGAGGACGGGGCGATCGGGGCGATCGTGCTGGCGGCCGGTGCGGGACGTCCGATGGACCGCAGGTACCGCCGGTTCTTCGACCTGGTGGCCCGGCAGACGGCGGCGCTGGTGAACGGGGCGACCGCGCACGAGGCGCAGCGGCGGCGGGCCGAGGAGCTGGCGGAGCTGGACCGTCTCAAGACCGTGTTCTTCTCCGATGTCAGCCACGAGTTCCGCACCCCGCTCACCCTGATCGACGGCTCGCTGGAGGACCTGCGCGACAACCTGCGCGACGCCGGCCCGGCGACGCGCGAGGACCTGGAGGTCATCCGCCGCAGCGGGCTGCGGATGGAGAAGCTGGTGGACTCGCTGCTGGAGTTCTCCCGCATCGAGGCGGGCCGGATGGGGGCGCGCTACGAGCCGGTCGACCTGGCCGTGTTCACCGCGGACCTCACCGGGGTGTTCCGGGCCGCCATGGAGAAGGCGGGGGTGCGGTTCAGGGTGGACTGCCTGCCGCTGCCCGAGCCGGTCTACGTGGACCGCGACATGTGGGAGAAGATCGTCCTCAACCTGCTCAGCAACGCGCTCAAGTTCACCTTCGAGGGCACGATCCGGGTGCGGCTGAGGGCCGAGGACGGGCAGGCGGTGCTGCGGGTGTCCGACACCGGCGTGGGCGTCGCCCCCGAGGACGTCCCCCGCATGTTCGAACGGTTCCACCGCCTGCGGCCCGCCCGCGCCCGCTCGCACGAGGGCAGCAGCATCGGGCTCGCGCTGGTCAGGGAGCTGGTGCGGCTGCACGGCGGAACGATCGACGCGCACAGCGTCGAGGGCGAGGGCACCACGTTCACCGTCCGGATCCCGTTCGGCCACGGGCACCTGCCGGCGGACAGCCTGGCCCCGCCCGAGCGGGGGACCGACGTGTCGGCCGGCGCGGACCCGTTCGTGGAGGAGGCGCTGCGCTGGCTGCCCGAGGACGCCGGACGGGAGTGGGAGACCCCGCCCGGGCAGACCCCCACGGCCGCGCTCCGGTTCGGCGGCCCGGCCCGGGTGCTGGTCGCCGACGACAACCGGGACATGCGCGCCTACCTGCGGCGGCTGCTGCGCCCCGGGTACGAGGTCCAGACGGTGGGCGACGGGCTGGCGGCGCTGGAGACGGCCCGGTCGCGGCCGCCCGACCTGGTGATCGCGGACGTGATGATGCCGGGGATGGACGGCCTGCGGCTGGTCGCCGAGCTGCGCTCCGACCCGCGCACCGCCCGGGTGCCGGTGCTGCTGCTGTCGGCGCTGGCCGGTCCGGGATCGTCGGTGGAGGGGCTGGCGGCGGGGGCCGACGACTACCTGGTCAAGCCGTTCTCGGCGGCCGAGCTGAAGGCCCGGGTGCGGGCGAACGTGGAGATGGCGCGGCTGCGCAACCAGAGCGCCGAGTGGCGGAACGCCCTGTTCGAGTCGCTGCAGGAGGCGTTCATGGTGCTGGACGGCGACGGCACCGTCCTGGAGGCCAACACCGCCTGCCGCACCCTGCTCGGCTATGGTCCCGAGGGGCTGCCGTACCCGGTGCCGCACCCGTGGTGGCCCGACGAGGCCGACGACCCGGTGGCGCACCGGCAGTTCACGGAGGCGTTCGAGGAGGCGGTGCGGGAGCGGAACGGGAGCAAGAACGTTCCGATGACCCACCGCGACGGGCATCGGCTGTGGGTGGCGGTCGCCTACAACGAGACCCGCACGCCGGACACCGGGGAACTCCGGACACTGATGACGCTCCGTGACATCACCGCCGAACGGACCGCCGCCCAGCACGACATGGCGCTGGCCAACCTGAGCCTGCGGCTGTCCACCACCGAGACGCTGCCGGAGACCATGCGGGCGGCCATGGAGGAGATGGCGGCGCTGTGGGAGACCCGCCGGATCCTGGCCGTCGACTGGGACGAGCGCGACCAGGTGCACACGAGCCCGCTCGACCCCGGCACGACATGGGACGGGCTGCCCGGCGGGGTCCGGTCCGCCATCGAGACGCTCCGCACCCACCCGCCGCTGCGTCCGGAGACGTTCGCCGATCCGGCGGGCATCGGGGTGACCCTGGAGTTCTACGGCGGCCCGATGGTGCTGTGGATCGAGCCGAACCCGCACCGGCCGTTCGTCGCCGAGGACCACGCCCTGCTCGTCGCGCTGTGCGGGTACCTGGGGCAGGCGGTGCATCGGATCGGCCTGGCCGAGCAGCAGCGGGAGGCCGTCCTCGAGGTCCAGCGCACGATCCTGGCCCCCGCCGACCTGCCGTCCGGGTTCGCCGTCCGGTACGAGCCCGCGGCCCGGCCGTTGCAGGTCGGCGGGGACTGGTACGACGTGTTCGACCTTCCGGACGGGCTGGTGGGGATCGTGGTCGGGGACTGCGTGGGGCGCGGGGTGCAGGCCGCGACCGTGATGGGGCAGCTCCGCAGCGCCTGCCGGGCCCTGCTGCTGCAGCTCGGCGACCCGGCCAGGGCGCTGGCCGCACTGGACAACTTCGCCGGCATGACGCCGAAGGCGCTGGGCACGACCGTGTTCTGCTGCGTGCTCAACATGAACACGGGGGAGATGTCCTACAGCAGCGCCGGTCATCTGCCCGCCTTCAAGGTGCACGCGAACCGGCGCGTCGAACTGCTGGAGGGCGGGCGGGGCCTGCCCCTGGCGGTCCTGCCCGGCGAGGACCGCCCGGCCGACCACTGCCTGCTCACCCCCGAGGCGGTGCTGGTCCTCTACACCGACGGGCTGGTCGAACGCCGTGACCGTTCGCTCGACATCGGGATCGACAAGGCCGCCGAGGTGACCCGCGAGGGCCGCGACCTGCCGGTGGAGGAGCTGGCGGACCGGCTCATGACGCGGCTGAGCCCGCCCGGCGGGTACGACGACGACGTGGCGCTGCTGCTGTTCCGCCGGCCGCTGGGGCTGGACGTGCCGTTCCCCGCCGAGGCGATGCACCTGGCGCACGTCCGCGCCGAGCTGCGCGCCTGGATGGCGGAGATGGAGCTGCATCCGCTGGTGGTGCACAACGTGCTGACCGCCGCCGGGGAGGCGTGCGCCAACGCCGCCCAGCACGCCACCGGCAGCCGGGCCCGGCTGACCGCCTCCCGCACGGGCGACGAGCTGCAGATCACCGTCAGCGACACCGGCCGGTGGAAGAAGCCCCATCCGGACGGCGCCGGCCTGCACGGCCGGGGTCTCTACCTGATCCGCGCGCTGATGCAGGAGGTCACCATCGACCACGGCCCGTCCGGGACGACCGTGGACATGCGCACCCGGCTCACCCCGTGACCTGGCCGCGCGACCGGGCGATGTGGTCGCGGTACCAGGCGTAGGAGTCCTTGGGCGTACGGCGCTGGGTGTCGTAGTCGACGTGGACCAGGCCGAAACGGGCGTGGTAGCCCTCGGCCCACTCGAAGTTGTCCAGCAGGGACCAGACGAAGTAGCCCCGCACGTCGACGCCCTCGTCCACAGCCCTGTGGACGGCGTCGATGTGGCGGGCGAGGAAGTCGATGCGCTCCTCGTCGTGGATCGAGTCGCCGAACGTGCAGCCGTTCTCGGTGACGTAGATCGGCGGCAGGGCGTCCGGATAGGTCTCGCGCAGGGTCCGCAGCAGCCCCAGGAAGGCGTCGGGCACGATCGGCCAGCCCATGCCCGTGGTCGGGTACTCCTCGATGGGGGCGATCTCGAACGGCAGGGGGTCGCCGGGACCGGGGGCCTTCACCCGGGTCGGGTTGTAGTAGTTGACGCCCAGGAAGTCCACCGGCGCCCCGATCACCGCGAGGTCCCCGTCCCGGACGAACGACGCCGGGTCCAGGTCGCCCAGCACGGACAGGTCCGGGTAGCGGCCCCGGAGCACGGACTCGGTGTAGAGGCGGTTCATGAAGACGTCGAAGGCCGCCGCCGCGCGCCGGTCCGCCTCGGAGGTCTCGTCGGCGGCCCAGGCGGGCGAGTAGTGGTTGGTCAGCCCGACCTGCCGCGCCCCCTGCTCGCGCAGGGCCGTCACCGCCAGCCCGTGGCCGAGCAACTGGTGGTGCGCCGTGGGCATGGCGTCCAGCAGGAGGGTACGACCGGGCGCATGAATTCCCAGGGCGTACCCGAAGGCGGTGACCACGACGGGCTCGTTCAGCGTGATCCAGTGCTCGACGCGGTCGGCCAGCCGCCCCGCCACCAGCGCGGCGTACTCGGCGAACCGGTGGGCGACCTCGCGGTTCATCCAGCCGCCCCGGTCCTCCAGCGCCTGCGGCAGGTCCCAGTGGAACAGCGTGGGGAACGGGGTGATCCCGCGTTCCAGCAGGGCGTCCACCAGCCGGTCGTAGAAGTCCAGCCCGCGCGGTTCGGCGGCCCCGCGCCCGTCCGGCTGCACCCGGGGCCAGGCGATCGAGAACCGGTAGGCGTCGACGCCCAGGCCCGCCATCAGCGCGACGTCCTCGGGCCAGCGGTGGTAGTGGTCGCAGGCCACGTCACCGGTGTGCCCGTCGCGGACCCGGCCGGGCTCGCGGCAGAACACGTCCCAGACCGAGTCGCCGCGCCCGTCCTCGGCGGCGGCGCCCTCGATCTGGTAGGCGGCGGTGGCGACACCCCAGCGGAACCGGGCGGGGAACGGCATGACATCCTCCGAACGTGAAGATGATTCACATCGTACGCCTGCTCCGGCAGGGAAGAATGGGACCGTGACGACGACCCGGCCCACCCCCCTCCGCCGCCGTCCCGCCCAGCGGCGCAGCGCCGAACGCGTCCAGCGGATGCTCGACGCCTGCGCCGAGATCCTGGACGAGCACGGCTACGACGGCCTGTCCACCACGCGCATCGCCCAGCGCGCCGAGGTGGCGATCGGGTCGGTCTACCAGTTCTTTCCCGACAAGCGCGCGGTCGCCCAGGCGCTGGCGCTGCGCAACCTGGAGATGTTCGGCGAGCGGGTGACCCGGCTGCTGGCCGAGCAGGAGTTCGCGCACTGGTCGGACACGGTCGGCGCGATCATCGACATCTTCGTGGAGATGAACCGCACCGTCCCGGGCTTTCGCGTGCTGCGCTTCGGCGACGCCGCCGACGTCAACCTGCTGGACGCCGCCGCCGACAACAACACCGTCGTCGCCGCCCGCCTCCGGCAACTGGTCGTCGACGCCTTCGGGGTCTCCGACACCCCCCAGATGGCCCGTGCGGTGGCCATCGCCGTCGAGGCCGCCGACGCCGTCCTCAAGATGGCCTTCCGCACCGACCCGGACGGCGACCCGCACATCATCGCCGAGACCAAGCGCATGATCCACGGCTACCTGGCGGGAGTGTTCGCGGGCTGATTGCGCTCGCTCCGCTCGCGCGGCTCGCGGGCCCGCTCGCGGTGGCCTTCAGGACCGGGGGGCTGTGGCGGGCACTCGGGATGACCGGGTGGTCACGATATGAGATCGCGGGGGCCGGAGTATGGCCTGAGTCATACTTTACATGCTAGGAAGAGTTGTAAAGCGGTGGGGGTGCCGTCGCCCCGCCTCTGAGCCGAGGAGGCCTCGCCCGTGAGCTCTTTCGACCACTACGTCCGCGACGTCCCCACGGACACCTGGGACGTCCCGATGGCCGGCGCCGCCCGTTTCACCTGGGAGTACGACGACGGCCGGGACCGACTGCTGGCGCTCTACCAGAAGGGCAAGGACAAGCAGTGGGACGCCCAGCTGCGGATCGACTGGGACCAGGAGGTCGATCCGACCAACGTGGCCGGGCTGCCGGAGAACTTCAACCCCCTGTTCGGCTCGGACATCTGGGAGAAGATGACCGAGGCCGAGCGCCAGGAGTTCGGCCGCCACCAGGGCTCCTGGCTGTTCAGCCAGTTCCTGCACGGTGAGCAGGGCGCGCTGAACGTCTCGGCGCGGATCGTGCAGTCGGTGCCCGACCTGGACTCCAAGTTCTACGCCGCCACCCAGGTGATGGACGAGGCGCGGCACGTGGAACTGTACGCCCGGTTCGTGCACGAGAAACTCGGGATGTACTACCCGATCAACCAGGACCTGGCGAAACTGCTCAAGGAGTCCCTCGACGACAGCCGCTGGGATCTGCCGTACCTGGGCATGCAGGTGCTGATCGAGGGGCTGGCGCTGGCGGCGTTCGGCCTCTACCGCGACATGGCGACGACCCCGCTGGTCAAGCAGTTGCTGGCGTACGTGATGCAGGACGAGGCGCGGCACGTGGCGTTCGGGCGGCTGGCGCTCAAGGACTACTACAAGGAACTGACCAGCGCCGAGCGCGCCGAGCGCGAGGAGTTCGTGGTCGAGGGCTGCTACCTGATGCGCGACCGGTTCACCGGCCGGGAGGTCTTCGAGAACCTCGGGCTGCCGATGGACCGGTGCATGGAGTACGTCGAGAACTCCCAGATGTTCACGCTGTACCAGTCGCTGCTGTTCAGCCGGATCGTGCCGATCGTCAAGGACATCGGGCTGTGGGGCGACAAGGTGCAGGCCGCGTACGCCGACATGGGCGTGCTGGACAATGCCAAGGCCGACCTGGAGGCCCTGATGCGGCAGGACGAGGACATCGCCGAGAAGTACGACGCCGAGCGGCAGGAGCGGGAGATGGCCGAGCGCCGCAGGGAGGTCGAGGAGGCCATCGCGCTCGGCTCCGAATAGTCCTCGCGTTTTCCCAAGGGGCGTTCCGCTCACCGGCGGAACGCCCCTTTTCGCGTCCTGCTCCGGACATTTCGGCACGGCATCGGCGGAGCGCGGCGGCAGATCGATTTGCGTCGATCTTCGGGGCCTTCAAATTGTGGCCGAATTCGTTGTGCCCGGTCGGTGGATGTACTAGCGTGCCCGCTCGATGGTGCCGCCATGGCCGCGGCACGAACATGCCTTTTCATCGGGGGGAAAGATGAATCGATCCGTCAGCCGTCTGTGCAAGGTCTCCATGCTGGCTCCGGTGGCCGCGGCCGTCGTCGTGTCGGCGGCCGCGCTCGCTCCGGCCCAGGCCGCCGTCCAGCCGGCCGGGCAGCTCACCGACACCGTGACGAACGCCGTGCCGGTGGTGACCGCGCTCGTCGACGCCACGTCCACCGCGGTCGAGCCGCACGCCGAGGTGGTCGGCCAGCTCGCCCGCACCAGGCCCCAGCCGCAGCCCCAGTCCCCGCTCGCCGAGCCCCTGGCGCTGACCAGCCTGGACGGGAGCGCGCTGACCGGCGCCGCCCGGCAGCTCGGGCTGAACGAGACGGTGCCCAGGTGCCTGTTCCTGGCCGAGCGCAGCCAGCTCGCCGACCTCGGGGCGTACCGCAAGACGACCGGGAAGACCGGTGCCGCCCAGCAGTGCGGCACCGAGCTGGCGGGGCTGACCGGGAACCAGCGGCGCGCCGCCGCCGACCCGCTCGCCGACCTCCTCGGCGGCGTGCCGCTGGTCGGCTCGCTGAGCACCCCGCAGGTCGGCCCGCTCGGGGCGCCGGCCAAGAAGCCCGGCAAGAAGAAGTCCACGGCGCAGCCGGGGTCGCTGGGCGACGTGTCGGCGCTGCTGGGCGGCCTGCCGGGCGTGTCGGGCGCGGTCCAGCCGGGCGCCCCGTCGCTCGTCGGCCCGTACCTGTCGATCGGCCAGCCTCCCTCGGGGCGCTGAGCGCATAGGAAGACCCAGGTCAAAGGGCGTGTGCCCGGGGGCGGACCCCGGTCGCGCGCCCTTGGGCTTTCTTCGGGGACATTATTTTGTTACCTGACCGAGATGGGCACTTGTGCACCGGAGTTGATCCGATCTTGATCTGCTCACTTTGCGCACAAGGGTGATATCCGCCGGGTGACAAACGGCGTGACAAATACCACAAACAGCCCTTGTCCGGCTTGACGGGGTGCGCGCAGGCCGTACGGTTTGGGACTTGTGCGCGGACCCGCAGGGGCGGAGAAGGAGCCCGGCGCCGCGCTCACCGGACGCCTTGTGCGGATTCGCCGCAATGGAGCGGAACGCACGGCGGGCACGCGAGCCGGCGTGCCGACGGGCCGGTGGCACCCGAGCGAATCGACCGTTCGGCGGTGCCCGGCGGCGGGCGTCCGGGGTCCTGTCCCCGATCAAAGGATCTGTTTGTGCGTGCCTGTTTTCGCACCCTGCTGATCGTGTCCTCCATGGCCGTCCCGGCCGCCGCCACCGGGGCCTGGGCCGCGACCGGCGGAACCGAATCCCCCACCCAGCGTCCCCGGGCCGCCGATCCCACGCCGTCCCGGCCGGCCGCCCCCACGACCACCCCGGCTCCCACGGAGACCTCCGCTCCCACGGCGAGCGCGAGCCCGCGGACCGGGACGAAGAGCCCGCAGGCCGCCCTGGAGGCCAGGGAGCCCCGCAAGCCCAGGTACCGCGTCATCGACACCGGCGCCTGCCAGGCCTCCTACTACTGGGACCCCCAGCCCACCGCCAGCGGTGAGCGCTTCGACCCGGAAGCGCTCACCGCGGCCCACAAGACGCTCCCCATGCACTCGCGGGTCCGCGTCACGAACAAGAACAACGGCAGGTCCGTGGTCGTCCGGATCAACGACCGGGGCCCCTACATCGCCGGTCGCTGCCTGGACCTCTCCCGCGCCGCCATGCGCACCGTGGGCGGCACGGGCGCCGGCGTGATCCCGGTCGAGTACCAGGTCCTCGCCAAGGACTGATCCCGCTCACTCGAGGGCGGTCCCACGCCCCGGAGACGGGGCGGATGATCCCCGGTCGCCTCCCCGCCCGCACCCGGCGCCCCGCCACGCTCCGCATCGGACGACGCATGCGCGTGCGTTCCGGCGGGGCGCCGGGCGTTCGCGTCAGTCGTGGTGCGGGCCGGTGCACATCGGGATGCCGTCCGGGAGCGTCTGGAGCGAGGACGGAGCCGGGCCCTGGGCCGAGGCGGCGACGGTGGCCAGATGCCGGCGGAACCACTCGGTGAGGGCGGTGTCCACGCTGACGGCCTCCGGGAGCGGAGGCAGGGCGTCCACCCCGGGCTCGGCGGTCAGGGCGTGGGCCATCTGGACCGTCGTGGTCTCCACGGCGGCGCCCTGCTCGGCCAGACGGTCGTGCAGCCGGGCGACCTCGGCGGCCGGCACGAGCGGATCGCGGGATCCGGCGACCAGCAGGATCGGCGCGCCGGGCCGGGCCAGTTCGGCTGCGCGGGACGGCATGTTGAGGCGGTCGGCGGCGGCCCGGGACGGCCCGGTCCAGGCGTAGGGGCGGCCGGTCTCCTTGATGACCTGCGCCATCGTGCGGGCGGGCGCCGCGATCGGGGCGACGAACGCGGCGGCGCTCACCGGCACCGCGGCGGACGCCAGCACCAGCATCGCCACCGCGGCGCCCGCCGAGAAGCCGGCCAGCGCCACCGGCCCCTCGGGGACCTCCAGATCGCGCCGGAGCCGTTCCAGCACCGCGGAGAACCGTTCGGCGGCACGTTCCACCGTGTCGGCGAAGTCCGCCACCGCCGTCTCGCCGCCCAGGCCCGCGGGCGGCAGCGCCCCGGCGGGGGCCGGCAGGCTCAGGTAGACCCGCCAGGCGGGGACGCCGGTCATGGGCACGGCCGCCGCCATGGCCGCCGGGGTGCGCGGAGGACCGAAACCGTGCCAGACGACGACCAGCCGGGTCGCCCCGGACGGGCGGGCGTCGACGGCCGTCGGAGGCAGCGCGAGATAGGGCACTTCGGCCGCCGTACCGGTTCGGGACAGCATCATCCGGTCGGCACTCATCGGCTCTTGTCTGCTCCTGGGGTCGTCCGGCGGCGCGCGTGCGGAACCTCCATTAAACCCGGCGAGCGGACCGCCAGGTTTGTCGAGCAGGAGAATCAGCCTCGCTGATAAGGTTTTTCCGCTTGAAACGGGCAGGGCTTGTCCGTCGCCTCCCGGCAGGGAAGCGAGAAGCCGCTCCCTTCTGGGAGCGGAGGAGTCACGGTGACATCGCCCGTCCGGCGACATGTCACGAATCTGCCGTTCCGCCTGCATTGCGGACGGCGAGGCGTCGCCACGCAGCAGAACGGCCCGGCAGGGAACATTCCGGGCCGTTCGGGCGTCGTATGGGAGCGTGGACGCCTCGGGGGCGCGTCCACCTTCTGCTTCTCGGGAGGCGACCGTGCACCGGAACCGGCGGATGGCGGCGGCGGGCCAGGCCTGGCGGATCTACGACGAGACCAGGCGGCCCGGCGCGCCCGGGCTGGGGGAGCGCGTCAGGGCCGTGCCGGGCCTGCTGCGCGACACCGCGCGCGGGGACTACAGGGGGCTGGGGCACCGCAGGCTCGCCCTGCTGCTGATCGCCCTGGTGTACGTGGTCTCGCCGGTGGACGTGCTGCCGGAGTTCCTCCCGCTGATCGGGGTCGCCGACGACCTGGGCGTGGTCATGTGGGCGGTGGCCACGCTGGTCGCGGCGACCGGCGACTACATCGACTGGCGGCGCGGGCGGCCGGGCACGATCGCGGGCGAGGTCGTCACCGAGCCCGCCGGCTGACCGGGGCGGCTACTCGGCCGGCGACAGGTCGCGGGCGAACTGCTCGGCGGCCCTGCGCATCAGCGGGACCGCCTCGTCCACCAGCCGGGTGGTCAGCCTGCCGGACGGCCCCGACACCGAGATCGCGGCCGGTGCGGGAGCCCCCGGCAGCGGCACCGCCACGCAGCGCACGCCGACCTCCTGCTCCTCGTCGTCGATCGCGTACCCCTGCGCGCGGATCCGGTCCAGCTCGGCCAGCAGCCGGTCCGGGTCGGTGATCGTGTGCGGGGTGTGCGCGGCCAGCCCGGTGCGCCCGATGATCTCCCGCACCGTCTCGTCCGAGAGCTGGGCCAGCAGTGCCTTGCCCACCCCCGTGCAGTGCGGCTGCACCCGCCGCCCGACCTCGGTGAACATCCGCATCGAATGCCGTGAGGGCACCTGCGCCACGTAGACGGCGGCGTCCCCCTCCAGCACCGCCATGTTGGCGGTCTCGCCGATCTCGTCCACCAGCCGGGTCAGCGCGGGCCGTGCCCAGTGCCCCAGCAGCCGGGTGGCGCTCTCGCCCAGCCGGATCAGCCGGGGGCCCAGCGCGTACCGCTTGGACGGCCCCTGCCGCACATAGCCGTGGTTGACCATGGTGCGCATCAGCCGGTAGATCGTCGGCATCGGCAGCCCCGACCGCTCGGTCAGCTCCGACAGCGCCATCTCGCCCCCCGCGTCGGCGAGATGCTCCAGCAGCTCGAAGGCGCGTTCCAGGGACCGTACGGCCTCCGCCACCCGACGACTCCTCTCCCCGGCCGTCCGCTGTCAGGGCCGGGCGGTCCCCATATTACGGAGATTCGTTTTCACTCTGCGAAACGAACTCGGGGCGTTACCCCCCGTGATCGTCGGGGCAATACTGACAAAGCCCGGCGCAGGACGCGCCGACCCCCCGGCGACCGGTCGACGGCGAGAGGACGACGATCGTGACACCGGGGCACCCGGCCCGATCCGCACTCGGACACACCCTGGCCTGCGCGGGAGCCACCGCCTCCCTGCTGCTCACCACCGTTCCGGCCGACGCCGCGCCGCGCGACGCCACCGCCACGGCCGAACGCCTCCCTGCCCCGGCCGCCGGGCTGTCCGCGTATGCGGTCACCGTCCGTCCCCACACCGTCCGTCCCGACCATTCTGAGAACGTCGTCCTCCTCATCGAGTCCCCCAGTCCCGTCGACTGGCCCAATCCGCCCAAGCTCTGCCGGCCCACCCCTGACGGCACGGCCCTGCGCTGCCAGGTCCTGGGCCTGCGCTCACCCCGCACCCTCGACGTCACCACCCGCCCGGCAGCCCCGGCCCTGATCGCCACCGTCGCTTCCGGCCCCGGGTCCCCGCGCCCGACCGATTCCGCGAACGACAGGCCGTCCCGCCCGGACAAGCCGCGCACCGCCACCCCCAAGAGCCCGGACCACCCTTCGAAGGCCGCTCCCGGGAAGCCACCGCGTCCGTCGGCGGGGTCGCCTCATCCGGACAAGCCGCGGACCGGTCCCGAGGGTTCGGGCCGCCCTTCGGTGACTGACCCTGGGAAGTCGGCGGGGGCGTCTCGTCCGGAGAAGCCGCGAACTGGTTCGGAGGGTTCGGGTCGGCCTTCGGTGAGCGGGTCTGGGAAGTCGTCGCGTCCGTCGGCGGGGCCGTCATGGTCACAGAGGCCGAGTGCCGGGCTTGGTGGGTCGGGAGGGCCTTCAGCGGGTGGGCTGCCGAAGACCTGTCGGCCTGGCGCCGCGCCCGGTGGGTTAGGGGTGCCGCAGCGTCCGCCGGTGGGCACGCCGGGTCGCCCGGTGGACGGCGGGCCTGAGACGGGCCGGCCGGGAGCCGAGGCCGGTGGTACGGGACGGCCGAGTCCCGTCAGGCCGTCCTGCCTGGGGAAGGGAACGCCGACACGGCAGCCGTGGGCGCCCGGCAGCGGGGCTACTGGGGCACCGCAGGAACCGCCTACGGCGAAGCCTTCCACGGGAGGGACCGCCGGCCCGTCTGTGCCGGGGACGGGGCGGCCGAGACCTTCCGAGATGCCACGGCCGTCTGAGGGAATCGATGGGAAGCACCCCGGCAGCAGGCCGAGGCCCTCTGAGGAAACGCCTGGAGCGGGACGGCCCTCACCGTTCAAGGGCATGGAACGGCCTTCGCCCAAGAGCCCGCCCAAGGGTCCGCCCAAGAGCAAGACGGCGCGGCCCAAGGGGACGGCTCCCGGCCACGGAACGGAGGCCCCCGGGCGGCCTTATGACCGGCCTCGGCCCGAAGGGGCCGGTGCGCCGTCCGTTGGGATGCCGCCGCCGGGGAACCCGTCGTTGGCCCCAGGGGTGAACGTTCCTCCGGGCGCGCCACCGGACATGCCGCCGGGCGCACCGCCGGGCATGCCGGGTGCGTCGCCGGGCATGCCGCCGGACACGCCGGAGGACGCGCCGCCGGGGGCGGCGCCGGGTGAGGTGCCGCTGCCTCCGATCACGCCCTCGCCGCCGGTGTCCTCGCCTTCGGTGGCCCCGGGCCTGCCGTCCGGGACGGCGGTGCCGCCGTACCTGGCCGAGGAAGGGGTGGAGATCATGGCGCCCAAGCGGGGGGTCAGCGGGGTGCAGCCGTGGGTGGCGGTGCCGGCGGTGGCGCTGGCCGTGCAGGTCGCGGTGCTGTGGCTGCTGGTCTCCCTGGGGCTGTGGCGCCACCGGCGGGCGGAGCGCCGCCGCCGCGGAGCGCTCGACGATCTCGGTTAGCCCTTGTCACGGCGATGACAAAGGCACCGGCGGTGAATGTTCACCGGGGACAATGGCGGCACAGGTGACCGCTGGGTAGGTTTTCGGCACGTTGATCGCCTGTGCCGGCCGGGCCGCCCGCCTCGTGCCGGTGTCGCAGGCCGGCCTGCCGGCGGTGCCCGTCCCACCGGCGCCTTCCGGCCCACACCGGGAGTTCCTCATCATGGCACTGGGTTCCCTGCTCACCGAGTTGTCCCCCGACGGCGAGGGCCGCCGGCCGCTCATCGAGCTGGTCGGGCGCTGGGCCGCCGAGAAGCCGGACGCCCCGGCGTTCACGTTCGTCGACTACAGCACCGACCCGGCCGGCGAGCACGTCACGCTGAGCTGGGCGGAGACCGACCGCCGGGCGAGGGCGACGGCCGCCGCGCTGCGCCGGATCGCCGCGCCCGGGGAGCGCGCGGCGCTGCTGCTGCCGCAGCGGCACGAGTACATGATGACGATGCTGGGCGCGATGTACGCCCGGGTGATCGCCGTCCCGCTGTTCTCGCCCGACCTGCCGGGCTACGCCGAACGGCTGATCGGCGCCTACACCGACTCCGAGCCCGCGGTGATCGTCACCACCCGGGCGTCGCAGCCGCACGTGGAGAAGTTCCTCGCCGACCAGGACGTGACGCCGCCGCGCGAGATCCTGTACGCCGACGAGATCGACCTCGACCTGGCCGGCGCCTGGAGCGGCGAGCCGATCGACCCCGACGAGGTGGCGTACCTGCAGTACACCTCGGGCTCGACGCGCCGCCCGGCGGGCGTGCAGATCACCCACGCCAACGTGGCGGCCAACGCCCGGCAGCTGTGGGCGGGCTGGGCGCCCGACCACCCGCGTCCGGAGCTGGTGAGCTGGCTGCCGCTGTTCCACGACATGGGCCTGATCGCCGCGATGGCGCTGCCGATGGTGAAGGGCGACCACGTCGTCTACACCGACCCGGTCGCGTTCCTGATGAACCCGATGCGCTGGCTGGAGCTGATCTCCGGGCGCGAGTGGGTCTACACGGCCGGGCCGAACTTCGCCTACGAGTACGTCGCGAGCCTGGCCGACCCGGACAAGCTCGAGGACCTGGACCTGAGCGGCCTGGTCACCTGCCTGAACGGGGCCGAGCCGATCCGCCCGTCCACACTGGAGACCTTCCACCGGGCGTTCGAGGGGGCCGGGCTGCGGCGCAGCGCCCAGGCGCCCGGGTACGGGCTGGCCGAGGCGACCGTGTTCGTGTGCGCCGCCGCCGACGCCGCACCCCCCAAGATCGTCACCGTGGAACGCGACCGGCTGGCGGCCGGACAGGTCGTCGTCGCGCCCGCCGGCGCCGAGCGCACGACCTCGCTGGTGGCGTGCGGCCGTCCGGTCGGCCAGTACGTGGCGATCGTGGACCCCGACACCCGCGTCGAGCGGCCCGACGGGCGGGTCGGCGAGATCTGGGTGCACGGCCCCAACGTCGCCCCCGGCTACTGGCGCAACTCCGAACGCAGCCAGGAGACGTTCGGCGGCACGCTGCGCGACCCCGGCGACCTGCCGGAAGGGCCGTGGCTGCGCACCGGGGACTACGGCGTGGTGCACGAGGGCGAGCTGTACGTCACCGGCCGGATCAAGGACCTGATCATCGTCGACGGCCGCAACCACTACCCGCAGGACATCGAGCTGACCGTGCAGGAGGCGCACCCGGCGATCCGCCCCGACCACGTCGCCGCGTTCGCGGTGGACGGCGAGGAGACCGAACGGCTGGTGGTCATCGCCGAACGCAACCGCCGCGTCCCGCTGCGTCAGCTCGACCTGGACGAGGTGGCCGCCGCCGTCCGCGGCGCCGTCAACATCGAGCACGAGATGGCCCTGCACGAGTTCGTTCTGGTCGAACCTGGCGTAGTGTCCCGTACCACCAGCGGGAAGGTGGCGCGGGCGGCGACCCGGCAGCGGTACCTGGAGGGCGCGCTGCAGACCACGGCGGAACGGCTGGCGGCCCAGGGCTAGCCGTCCGTCCGGCCCCACCCCCGCCGGGCCGCGCAGCACGTCTGAGGAGGAGCATGCTCGCCGGTCTCGGCCGCCTCATCCACCGGCGCCGGTGGACCAGCCTGGTGCTGATCGTGCTGCTCACGGTCCTGGCGGGGGCGTGGGGCCTGGGGGTCCTCGACCGGTTCAAGCAGGGCGGGTTCGAGGACCCCGACGCCGACTCCACGCTGGTCGCCAAGCTCGGCGCGACCTACTTCGGCAGCACCAACCCCGACGTGCTGGTGCTGTACCGCAGCGACACCATGACCGTGGACGACCCCCGGTACATGGCCGCGGTGGTCACCACGGTGGCGCGGCTGCCGAAGCGGCACGTCGCCGAGATCCACTCGTACTGGGCGTTCGAGGGGGCGGGCGCCGCCGCGTTCACCTCCCGCGACCGGCGCGCCACGTTCGTGTCGATCAAGCTGAACGCCCGCGACGACGAGGCCAAGCTGAAGGCGTTCGAGCAGGTCAGGGAGCGGCTGCGGGCGCCGGGGCTGGACACCCGGGTGGGCGGGTCGGTGCCGTTCGGGGTGGAGTTCAGCGAACTGGCGGTGCACGACATCGTGCGCGCCGAGATCATCTCGATGCCGGTGCTGCTGATCCTGCTGGTGATCGTGTTCGGCGCGGTGGCGTCCTCGACGCTGCCGCTGGTGGTGGCGGTGTTCTCGATCACCGGGGGCCTGGCGGTGCTGCACGCCGTCACCTACGTCACCGACGTGACCGCCATGGCGCTCGAGGTCGTCACGATGATGGGCGTCGGGCTGGCGATCGACTACTCGCTGTTCATCGTCAACCGGTTCCGGGAGGAACTGGCCCGCGACGGCGACCGGGAACGGGCGCTGGTCGTCACCATGGTCACCGCCGGGCGCACCATCGCCGTCTCCGGGATCACGGTGACCGCGGCGCTGTCGGGGCTGCTGCTGTTCCCGCAGATGTTCCTGCGCACCCTCGGCCTGGCCGGGATGGCGACGGTGCTGGTGGCGGTGTTCGGCGCGGTGGTGCTGCTGCCGACGCTGCTGGCGATCCTCGGGCCGCGCGTCGAGTGGGGCACCGTACGGCGGCGCGGGCACGTGCGGAACGCCGACAGCGGGTTCTGGTACCGGCTCGGGCACAGCGTGATGAGGCGGCCGCTGCCGTACTTCGCGCTGACCCTGGCGACCCTGGCGGTGCTGTTCGGGCCGTTCCTGAACGTGCAGTTCACCTCGGTGGACGCGCGGGTACTGCCGGAGACCAGCCAGACCCGCCAGGTGGTGGAGACGGTCAAGCGGGAGTTCCCCAACGGGTCGGCCGAGCCGATCGACGTGGTGGTCTCCGGCGACCTGATCCCGCGCAACTGGCGTCCGGCGGCCGGCGGCGACAACATCCCGCCGTACCTGGAGTCGTTCCGGATGCGGCTGCAGAACCTGCCGCACGTGGTCAAGGCCGAGTACACCGGCTACTCGCAGGACTACGGCGGGGTGCGGATCTCGGTCACCCACGACCAGGAGCCGATGTCGCGGACCGCGCAGTCGCTGGTGCGGACCATCCGCGGGATGGAGCTGTCCAAGGACGGGTTCCCGCTGCACGTCGACGTCGGGGGGAGCACCGCCGCCCAGCTCGACCTGATGACCAGCCTGATGCGGACGCTGCCGTGGATGGCGCTGCTGGTCGGCACGCTGACGTTCGCGCTGCTGTTCATGTTCTTCGGGTCGGTGGTGCTGCCGCTGAAGGCGATCGCCATGAACGTGCTGTCGATCGGGGCCTCGTTCGGGGTGATCGTCTGGGGCTTCCAGTACGGGCATCTGGCGGGCCTGCTGGACTTCACCCCGACCGGGGGCGTCGAGGCCACCAGCATGATCCTGATCCTGGCGGTGGTCTTCGGGCTGTCGATGGACTACGAGGTGTTCCTGCTCAGCCGGATCCGCGAGGAGTGGGACCGCACCGGCGACAACCGCGCCGCCGTCGCCATCGGCATGCAGCGCACCGGCGGCATCATCACCAGCGCGGCGCTGCTGTTCCTGGTGGTGATCGGGGCGTTCGGGCTGGCGAGCATCACGGTGGTCAAGCTGATCGGCGTCGGGATGTTCGTGGCGGTGGTCGTCGACGCGGTGCTGGTCCGCTCGCTGCTGGTGCCGGCGACGATGCGCTTCATGGGCGCCGCCAACTGGTGGCTGCCCCGCCCCCTCGCCGCCCTGCACGCCAAGGTCGACCTCCGCGAACACGACCCCCTGTACGACGAGGACGACGACCCCGTACCCCCCGCTCCGCCGCCGCTGCCCCCGCATCTCCGCCGCCCCCGACGACCGACGGCCCCGGCCATGCCCGCGCCCACGCCCGCCCCGCCTGGCTGGGCCGGTGTGTCCTTCTCGTCCAGCGGCCTCGTCCCTCCCCCTTCCACCGGCCCTGGCTCGACGCGCGTTCCGCCCACCGGGCACAGCGCCCCGCCCCCACCGGCGGGCCGCCACGCCCGGAGCCCCGTCCCACCCCCCGGGGACGCCGCAGCACAGCCCAGAGGCCGCCACGCCCGCAGACCGGCCGGATCGAGCCCCGGCACGCCGTCCCCGGAACCTCCTGCACGCGGCCCCATGCCACCCTCGCCGACAAGGGGGCGGGGCACCGAGCCGCCGCATGCACACGGCGCTCCGTCGCAGAACGGCACCGGAGCGCCATGGCGGCCTTGGGAGAACGGGCCGACGCAGCCCCGCCCCGACACCGCCCCCCGGCCCCGCCGCCGCATCGTCCCGAACCCGGACGGCCCCGGCTGGCGCTGGGCCGACGACGAGTGAGCCCGCGCCGCCGCATCACCCGCCCCGGCGGCGCAGGTAGTACGCGACGGTGACGACCGCCAGCAGCGGCCCCCACAACAGCAACGGCAGGTAGCACGCGGTCATCACCACGCCCGCGACCCCGTGCGGCGACTCGGGATGCCCCATCGCCTCCGGCCCGTACCAGGAGACCGCGCCGAGCATCGTGATCAGGGTGACCGCGACCGCGCCCAGCGAGGCCGGGACCACCACGGCGAGCGTCGGAATCGCCCGCCCGCCCAGGAACGGGACCCACCGCGGCACGACCTCGCCCCACGGCCGCACCAGCCCCAGCGTCAGCAGCGCCAGGATCTCCGCCAGCACGCTGAGCAGGATCACGTACGGCGTCAGAAGCCATCCGGGGCCGTACATCTCCGCCAGTTCCCCGCTGAACCCCACGGGCACGCCCACCCCGAGCGCCACCCGCCACACCCCGGACGGCAACGCGGAGAACGCCGCCACCCGCGCCGCCCACTCCACCCACCACGGCACCCGCGACAACGGAACAACAGAGGCCGCCATACGAACTCCCTGAGAGCGCCTGCATCCGACGCCTCAAGCCTCATCCGCGCCGCTCCTCGGCACCTCCCGCCGGAGTAGCCCCCTCATCCCCCCTCAGAGGGACCCGCGCCCCGATCCCGGCCCGGCGCGGTACGCGCGGCCACCGGGGCATCAGGGGGCCGGGACGTCCACCTCTGTGGCCAGGACCTGGCCGGTGCCGGGCGGGACCATCTCGGGGAGGTCGCGCCATTCGGCGGCGACCATGAAGAGGGTCCTGCCGTCCGGGCCTCCCAGGGCGCAGGCGAAGCAGCCTCGGTCCAGGTCGACGGTCTGCAGGACGGTGCCGCCCTCGGCGACGCGGACGCAGCGGCGGTTGGGGACGTCGGCGTACCAGACGGCGCCCTCGGCATCGAGGCAGATGCCGTCCGGGGTGCCCTCGCCCAGGTCGGCCCACAGGCGGCGGCCGGACAGGCCGCCGTCCTCGGCGACGGTGAAGGCGGTCAGGCAATGCCGGTAGGAGTCCGCGACGATCAGGGTGGAACCGTCGGGGGGGACGGCCATGCCGTTGGGGAACAGGATGTCGTCGGCGACCTCGCGCACCCGGCCGTCCGGGGTGACCAGGCTGACGGTGCCGGGGGAGACGGGCGCGCCGGACATCATGTCGAAGCCGATCCGGTTGACGTAGACGTTGCCGCGCGCGTCCACGGCGGTGTCGTTCCACATGCCCTCGGCGCCCAGGTCGGCGTACGCCCGCAACTCCCCGGACGGCCCGCGGACCAGCAGGCGGCCCTCGTCGGACGACACGATCAGCAGGCGGCCGTCCGGCAGCCATGCGGTGCACAGCGGCACGGACTCGACGCGGGCGACCACCTCGCTGCGGCCGGTGAGGTCCACGGCGACGACCTCCCCGGCGTACCAGTCGGAGAAGTAGAGCCGGTCCGCGTGCCAGCGCGGCGACTCGACCAGGCCGTGCCCGGTGAGCAGCACCTTCACCTCGTTCATCCCCATGGCGTCCCCTTCCGGGCCGGTGTCTCATCGTTCATACGAACGGGCACCGGCCGGATCGACACCTCAGGGGCGTAGAGAGGGCCACCCCCGAGGCGGGGTGTCTCCACGGGCGGCCCTCGCATCGTCCGGATCGCCCTGCGGCCGCGCCGGGCGGGGAGGTCAGCCGGACGCCTCGATCTCGACGAGGGAACCGTCGGCGACCAGGGCCGCGACGGACGCCGGCAGGATGTAGACGGTGCCGCCGCCGGGCTGGTCGAACCAGGGGATCGCCACGCCGGTCAGCGCCCGCACCGGACGCATCACCCGGTACACCCGCCGGGGGCGGAACGCCCAGTCGGCCGGCAGCGAACGCAGGCTCCAGTGCGTCCCCGCCGCGTAGGTCACGTTGCCCACGGGCTCGCCGTAGCGGTCGATCTCGGTGCCCGGCGGCAGGGACGTCTCACGCAGGTCGCGGTAGAGGGTCAGCGGCGGCTCACCCTGCAGCGGCTGGATGGGACCCCCCTGGTCGGCCGCCGGCGCCTGGGCGGGTGCGGGCGCCTGGGCGGGTACGGGCGGGGGCGTGGGAGTCGGCGGCAGGGGAGCGGGGGGTGTGGGGGCCGACGGCGCCGCGGGAGCGGGCGCCCCGGTGATGACCGACACCGCCTCGTCCATCACCTGCTCCGTGACCGGCGGCACCTCGAACCGCCGCGCACGGATGTGCTCGACCAACTCGGGCTCCGGCGGAACGCCGTGGGCGCGCAGGTAGTAGGCGACCGCCCCCGGCCAGATCCACTCACCGTCGGTGTGGAACGTCATCGGCACGTTCGCCGTACCGGCGGGGTCGAGCACGTCCCGGTCGAACCCGCGGGCGGCCAGCACGATCGGCGCGCCGTTCAGATAGGCCAGCAGCGGCTCGATCTCCTCGGCGGGAACGGGCGGACGTCCGTGCGCGCCGGGCGCCGGGCCCTCGAACAGGCGGGCCTGTCTGAACGCCATCTGGTGTCGCCTCTCTTCCAGTACGGATCAGGTGGGGAACTCGCCGACCCATCGGCCGTCGACCAGGCCCATGGGAATGTACGGTGACTCGATGTCGATCGGAACGCCTTTCTGGTGGGCGAGGGAGGTCATCGCCAGCAGCGGCAGGGAGACATAGCCGTTGCTGGAGCGGGCGTTCTCCGGGGTGCTCGTCCAGTACATCCGGTGATGCCGGAGCGCTTCGTCCAGTGCTCCGTTGAACTCGTGGTCCTCGTCGGCCAGCAGGTGGCCGAACAGGATCATCGGCGGCATCGCCAGCAGCACCCGCGCATCACCGCCCGGTTCTTCGGCGTTTTGCGGCTTGGCGAGGTCCAATGCCTGCTGCACCAGCTCGTGGGCACCGGGCTCACCGCGCCAGAACCGCTGCAGCGATTCCGCCCAGGCGTAAAGATGCGGGGCCACGATGGCGCCCTTTTCCGAGGCGCGTAGGAGGTCCAGGGGCACCGAGCACAGCAGGTTCGTGCGCTCTTCCTCCCAGCAGATCAGCGCAAGGTACATCGCGTCCAGCCAGTAACCCACATGAGTCCAGGTCCGCGGGCCGGTCGCCGGGATGGCCACTTCGGAGTCGCCGAGCCGTACCTCGACCGTGCCCTCGGTGCGCAGCGCGGCCGTGAACATCGCCGTTCCCGCCTGCATCGCCAGCGTCACGCTCTGCCAGGTCTGCGGCTGCTCGGCCATCGGATCCAGCGCACAGCGGTACTTCATCGTCATCGACGCGCTGTCGAACAGCCGGCGCACACCCTCGGGGCGCTCCGAGGCAATCGGCATGTTGCGCTCGAAGCTGCGTCGTTCGCAGGCCTCGACCTGCTGTGCGGCGAACTCCCGGTCTATGTCGTGCCTGGGTACCGTCTGCACGGCGCTCCCTCCTCGTCGGCCTGCGCGTCCCGTGCCGTCGCCGTCCGGTGGTGAGGACCACCGTACTCACGGTTCCATGCGGGGGTCGCAGGGGTTCGAACCGGCTCGTCATGTTCGCCGTCGTCCGGCCGTGGTGCTCCGGGCACGTACCCGCGTTTCCCCGGATCGACGTGCGCCGCTCCTCTGCTCCGCCGGAAGTTCGCGCACGTCGATGAGGTGGTGTGACCCGAATCCGTGGCCGCGGCGTCCTCATCCCTTATGGCGCTTTTGCCTGGATAGCGGCCTCGCTTGCTAGATGTTCGGCTTGTCGCGAAGATGGGGGCATCGCGTGCCCGCTCTGGTGTGGCGCGCCCGGCCATCGCGGAACGGGGACTGGGGGCCTGAGTGCGAGCGGAGTGGCAGGCGCACATCGACGAGCTGCTCAAGGAGTACCGCGACAAGCGGGCGCAGCTGCGGGAACTGCAGGAGCTGCTGGCCACCCTGGAGGCGACCTCCACCGCCGCCGACGAAATGGTCAAGGTCACGGTCGGGCCGCAGGGTCAGCTCAAGGGGCTGGAATTCGATCCCCGGGTCTACCGTCGGCTGTCCCCCAGCGAACTGGCCGACGCGATCGTCGAGGCCGCCGAGCGGGCGGCCGCCGAGGTCCGTGAGCGGATGCAGGGCGCGATGGAACCGTTCCAGATTCCCGAGGTCGAGGGTTTCGACCTGGGAAAGGTGCTCGGCGGGCCGCCCCGCGACTTCGACGAGGCCCGTGAACGGTACGGGTTCCGCCCCAAGGAATGACGAACGCCGCCGGGCCGGTGACCGGACACAGAGAGGAAGCCGTGGGCCGTCATGGGAAATGGCAATGAACTGCGGGTCTATCCGAAGGCCCTGAAGCGTTCCAAGGCCGGGTTCGAGGACGGCGCCGCCACACTGAAGAAGATCTTCGATCGGGTGGAGAGCCGGCTGGCGGCCGAGGGCAAGTGCTGGGGCGCCGACAAGACGGGCAAGGCGTTCGAGAAGGAGTACCTGCCCGCGTCCGAGAAGATGATGGACGCCGGTCCGAAGGTCTCCAAGTCGCTCCGCGACATCGCCAAGGGCATCGACATGATGGCCAAGAACTACGTCTCCGCCGAGGAGTCCTCGAAGATCACCTGACCCGGGACCTGTCCGAAGGCCGTCCGGTGCCGCCTCTCCCGGTGCGGATCAGGCGGGGGACTCGCCGGCCCATCGGCCGTCGACCGGGCCCAGGGGAACGTACGGTGACTCGACCTCGATCGGCACGCCCTTCTGGTGGGCCAGGGAGGTCATCGCCAGCAGCCGCAGCGAGACGTGACCGCGGCTGTCGCGGGCGTTCTCCGGGGTGCTCGTCCAGTACATCCGGTGATGCCGGAGCGCTTCGTCCAGTGCTCCGTTGAACTCGTGGTCCTCGTCGGCCAGCAGGTGGCCGAACAGGACCATCGGCGGCATCGCCAGCAGCACCTGCGCATCGGCGCCCGGCTCCTCGAGGTCCTCCGGATCGGCGAGTTCCAGTGCCCGTTCCACCAGCTCGTAGGAGCCGCCTTCACTGCGCCAGAACCGCTGCAGCGACTCGGCCCAGGAATAGAGATAGAGAGGTACGACGCCGCCCATCTCCGAGGCGCGCAGGAAGTCCAGGGGCACCGAGGCCAGCAGATCCGCGCGTTCCTCGTCCCGGCAGATCAGCGCCAGGTACATCGCGTCCAGCCAGTAGCCCACGTTGGTCCAGGCCCTCGGCCCGGTCTCCGGGATCGTCACCTCGGAGTCGCCGAGCCGCACCTCGAGCGTGCCCTGGGCGCGCAGCCCGGCCGCGAACATCGCCACCCCGGCCTGCATCGCCAGCGTCACGCTCCGCCAGGTCTGCGGTCGCTCGGCCGCCGGATCCAGCGCACAGCGGCATTGCACCGTCATCGAAGCGCTGTCGAAGAGCTGGCGCACCCTCTCGGGGCGTTCCGAGATGGTCGGCAGATAGCGCTGGAAGCTGCGCTGTTCGCTGGACTCGACCTGCCACGCGACGAACTCCCGGTCCAGGTCGTGTCCGGGTACCGTCTCCACCGCGCTCACTTCTCGTCGGCCTTCACATCCGGTGCCGTCGCCACCTGACAGTGGGACCACCGTACTCCCGGCCTCATGCGGCGCCGCACGCGTTCGATCCGGTCCGGCATGCCCGCGCGGAAGACCGGCCACCGGCCCGGCCGGCCCGTCGGCGAAGGCGCGCCCGTCTGGACCCCGCGGGCACAACACCTCCCCTCAACTGCAGATTTCTGTCGATTGACCATGTTGGTTGCTAAATGTCCCACCCTGTCGCGAAGATTGGGTCATCGCGTGCCCGCTCCGGTGTGGCGCGCCCGGCCGTCGCGGAACGGGGACTGGGGGCCTGAGTGCGAGCGGAGCGGCAGCCGCATATCGGCGACATGGTCGGCCCGAAGGCCGCCGGGTCGATCGGCGACATTGCCGGGGGCGTCGACACGATGGCGCAGAACCGCATCTCCGCCGAAGACTCCTCCATGGTGATCTGACCCATGGGCCTGGAGATCCCCGACGAGGTCAAGTGGCTGTCCTGGATCGTCGGGATGGACTGGCCCGAGGGCGACGAGACCGCGATGCGGCGGGCCGCCCAGGCCTGGCACGACGGCGCGAAGGAGATCGGTGATCTGATCGGCGATCTGCAGGCGTCGGCCACCCAGGTGCTGGGGACGGTCGAGGGGCAGGCGGCCGACGAGTTCGAGCGGTACTGGCAGCAGTTCGTCTCCACCGACCCGCAGGTGCTGGTCAAGCTCCAGCAGGGCTTCGACGCGCTGGGCAAGGCGCTCGAGGACGGCGCGCTGGAGATCGAGTACGCCAAGTACATGTTCATCGCCCTGCTGATCATCACGGCGATCGAGATCGCCATGTTGATCGCGGCGGCGGTGGCGACGTTCGGGGCGTCGACGGCGGCGATCCCGGCGGTGCAGGCGGGCGCGCAGATCACCGCCCGGATGATCGCCCAGCGGCTGCTGCAGGCGCTGATGCAGCGGCTGGGGCAGCGGCTCGGCGGCGCGATCCTGCGCGGCGCCCTGTTCGGCGTCCTCGAGGGGGTCGGGCTGGACCTGGCCGTCCAGGGCCTGCAGATCGCGCAGGGCAACCGGGACGGCATCGACGGCAAGAAGACCCTGCAGGCGGGCATCGACGGCGCGATCGGCGGGGCGCTGTCGGGCGGGCTCAGCCACGGCGCGGGCAAGATCCCCGGGCTGGGCGACGTGGCCGACGGCAGTCCGCTGGGCAACGCGCTGCGCGGCGCGGTCCGCGAGGGCGGCTCGGAGGCGCTGGCCGGTGTGGGCGGCACCGTCGTCAGCGCCGCCATGTCCGGGGAGAGCCTGAGCGCGGAGGACCTGGCCAAGGGCGCCACCTCGGGTGCCTTCGGCGGTGCGGTCGGCGGTGCCAAGGGCGGCCTGGACGTCCAGGCCCCCACCCTTCCGGGCGGCCCGGACTTCGGCGGCGGCGGCGACGGCGGGAACAACTCCTCCGGCGGCGGTGACGGCGGGGACGGCGGTGAGGGAGGCTCCTCCAACGGGCCCGGCGATCCGGGCGGCGGGAGCGGCTCCCAGACGGGCGGTGGCTCCGGCGGCTCGGGTGGTTCTTCCTCGGGTGGCGGGGACTCCGGCGGATCCGGGGCCGGGGCCGGGGCCGGTGCCGGTGGCGGCGGTGGCGGCACGTCCGGGGGCGGCGGTTCCCAGGGCGGTGGTGGTGCTTCTCCGCTGGGCGGGAGTTCCGGCGGTGATGGCGGCACCCAGAGCGGGGGTTCTCCCTCGAACGGCGGCTCCGGCAACTCGTCGTCCGGTAACGACGGCTCCGGCGGCTCCCCGGCCGGCGGTGGCGCCTCTCCGCTGAGTTCTCCGCTGGGCGGCGGCCCCGGCGGTGATGGCGGCACCCAGAGCGGCGGTTCTCCCTCGAACGGCGGCTCCCCGGCCGGCGGCGACTCGACCCCTGGGGGCGGGTCCTCGGTCGGGGGTGGCTCTCCGACGGGCACCACCATGGCGGGCGGTGACCCGGGAGGCCCGTCCAACAGCGGCTCCCAGGGCGGTACGCCGCCGGGCGGTTCGTCCGACCCGTCCTCCAACCGCGTGCATCTGCTGAACACCGACTTCTCCCAGCCGGGCGGGGGGTCCACGGCGCAGGGCGGTCTCGGTGGCGACCCGTCCGGCGGTGGGGACCGTTCGACAGGGTCCCCGTCCTCCACACCGGCCGGTGACGGTGGTGGTACGCGTACCGGCGACACCGGCACCGGGGCGGGCTCTCCTTCCAGGCCTGCCGGGGACGCCCCGGCCGGTGGCGGCCAGACGACCGGCGGCGGTGCTCCGATCGGCGGCGGTCCGATGCCCGGCGGCCAGGCGGGTCGTGGGGGAGGCACCACCCTCGCGGATGCCGACTCCCCGCAGGGAACGCCGTCCGGCCCCGGATCCGCGGCCTCCCCGGCTCCCGCGCCCTCGGCGGGCGCCAACCCGGCCGGTACGCCCCCCATGTCCGGCGGCGCGATCCCGCCCGGTGGCGCCATGCCCGGCGCCGCCCCCGGCGGCATGCCCGCGGGCGCCGCCCCGCGAGGCGGCAACCCCGCGCCCGGCACCTCCCAGCCCCACGTTCCTCCGCCGAGGCCCGCCGGTGACGCGCACCGGCCACCGGCCCCGAGCGGCACTCCCCGTACCGACGCGCCCGGGCGGACGCCGCCACCGACCGGAAACCCGGCGCCCCGGGGCGCCGCCACGCCCACCGGAGCGGACGGTTCCCGGCGGCCCGCCACGCCCGGCCAGGACGGGCGGCCCACCGGCGACGCACCACCGCGGAGCCCGCTGCCCACGCCGACCCCGACCCCGGCGACCGGTACGCCCGGACAGCCGCGTCCGGCCACGGCCGATCCGGCGCAGACGGCCGGCCCGCGCACCGGCGACCCGGCACAGACGACCCCGTCCCGTACCGACAACGACGCACCGCCGTTCCGCCATGACGCTCCCGAAGGGGCCCGGGCGCGCGGCGGCTCCGACGGGCCGCCTCCTCCCGGGGGCGACGGCCCCACGCCGCCGCCCGGTGACGGCGACGGCTCCCCGAGGCCGCCGCACCAGCAGGCCGACTGGAACCCGACCCACACCAACGAGGACTCGCGGGACCTCGATCCGGACCAGCGCATCGCGGACCAGCAGGACCTCGACCCGAACACCCGGTACGAGGTCTACGAGGTCGACGCCGACGGCGGGCGGACGCTGCGGAGCATCGCCTACACCGACGACACCGGCCGGGTGACCCACATCTCCACCCCCGACCGGGACACGCCGGACGCCGAGGACACCGTCCACCCCGACGACAACATCGACCTGTACAGCCCCGAGCCGGGCGTCGTGCACCGCGTCGACCTCGGCATCGGTGAGCCGCACGTCTTCACCGGGCAGCGCGACGGCGCGGCCCCGGCCGGCACCACCTTCGATCCGCCGGACACCTCCGGTCCCGTGGACCAGGCCGCGGGCGCTCCGGAAGGCCGCTACGAGACGGACTCCGAGCCGTCCGATCCGGCCAGGCCCAACCAGCGGGTGGTGCGCGACTACGACGTGGACGCCGACGGGCCGTTCAGCGCGCGCGACGACCTGCGCCCGAACACCCGGTACGAGGTACGGTCCGGCGACCGGCTGCACGGGGTCTTCTGGACCAACGAGAACGGACAGGTCACGCACGTCCGCACCTGGTACGGCAACAGGAGGGACGGCTTCAACCCCGAACTCGGCGACAGGCCCAGGACCGTCGCCGAGCACAACGTCCCCCGGCCGAACGCCCACTACATGGCCGAGCCGAGGGACCGTTTCCAGCGGCAGGCCGATGCGGACCTCGAGCCGCCCGCGGCGGTGCGCACCGGGGAGTTCACCCAGGGCGGCGTCGACCCGGGCACCTTCCTCTTCCACACCGACGACAGGGGCCAGACCGACTCGGCCGCGGGACAGCCGGACTACGGCTCCCACCCCTCGCAGCGCAACGACCGGGGCGACGGCTCGGCGCAGGCCGTCGCCGGTCAGCTCGGCGACATCGAGTACGGCGAGAAGTTCAACGGCGGCCACATCTTCGCGCACGAGGCCCGGGGCCCGGGCGAGTGGATCAACTACTTCCCGCAGTGGGACGAGACCAACCAGGGGCACTACGCCGACGACGTGACGTTCGCGTCCAGCTGGCGCGGCATGGAGTACCACCTCCAGCAGCTCCAGCGGAACAATCCGGACATCACCATCGCCAGGTTCGACTTCTTCGCCGAGCCGAACCATCCGCAGTTCACCCCCGAGGTCGTGCACGCCCGCTGGGTGGAGGTGGACAGCAGCACCGACCCGCCGCAGGTCCGCACCCGGTACCGCAGCTTCCACAACCTGGACCTCGAGCAGCGGGCCAACGGCCCCTGGCCGGACGGCGGCTCCACCCCGCCCCCGGGCTCGGGCACGCCCCCCTCGGCGGGGGACTCCGGCACGGGCACCCCGCCCGCCTCGGGAGACGGCGGTCCCCAGCGTCCCGACCAGCCGGGTTCGACGCCGGACGGCGACGCCCAGCACCGCGGCCGGGACGGTGACGGCGGCCCGCAGCCCGAAGGAGACGGCCGCCAGGCCGACGGAGGCGACCGCCAGGAGCAGAACGAGCAGGACCGGCAGCCGGGCCAGGAGCAGGCGGGTCCCGTTCCGGACGGTCTGCCGCCGCATTTGCACGATGTGTGGCGGGGTAGCGAGGAGACTCCGGCGGGCCGGTCGCTGTTCGATCCGTCCGAGCAGAACATGCGGGACCTGGCCCAGCGGGTGCCGGCCGACCCGAACCGGTTCGTGTTGGACGGCCACGGCGACGCGAACGGCATGCGGGTCGGGGACCGGCGCCTGTCGGTGGACGAGGTCGCCGATCTGATCCGCAACGACCCGAACTGGAACGGCCGCGAAGTCCTGTTGCTGTCGTGCAACACGGGTGAGGGCGACTTCGCCCGGCAGTTGGCCGAGCGGCTGGGCGTTCCGGTCACCGCTCCCACCACGCAGGCGTGGACCGACCGCCAAGGCCGTGTCTTTGCCGCCACCTCCGAGCCGGGTCCCGACGGCAGACCCGAGCCCACCTGGCCGCCCAACGGCGCCTGGAACACCCACAACCCCGACGGCACCACCACGCGCTCGGGCGAGAACGGCTTCCCCGGCGACTCGGCCACGCCCGCCGGACGCCCGTCCCCGGACACGGGCATGCGCGGCGACCCCACCGACCCCCCACCGGGCGACTCCGGCACCAGCCGACCCGACGGCGACGGACGACCCGGCGACGACCCCCGGACCGGCGGCACCCGCCCCGCCACGGGCCGTGAGGGCACCACCGGCCCCGAAGGGTCTCCGAGGACGCCTGCTCCCGGAACCCCAACTCCGATGCCCTCCACCGGTACATCCCAGGACGGCGGCACCCGGCCGCCGGGCAGCCCCACCACGGATGGTGCACCGACCCGGCCCGGATCACCCGCCCCCGGAACCCCGGGCACGACCCCACCGCGGACCACCGACCTCGCCACCGGCGGTCCCCGGACCTCGACCGGCCCGGAGACTCCCGGATCCCCCGCAGACCGTGGACCCGGGCGTACCGACCAGACTCCGCCGCGTCCCCCGGCCGACCTGGCCTCCTCGCCGACCCGGCCGACGGACGCCGCCCAACCGCACGCTTCAGACGTCCCATCTCCGACGGATGACGGCACGTCGTCACGTCACGGCAATGCCCCCGAGGGCGCGCTCGCACGCGGCTCCTCCGGGCCCGCCAGGAGCAGATTCGAGACGGATCAGCGGCGAAGGGCGGCCAATCCGCAGCTTTACGACGAGATGAAGAGAGCCCTCGAGAACTCCGATCTGACGGGCTACCACGTATGCGTGCTCTCCGACGGCTCCGTGATATACGCCCGCACGCGCGTGATCGACCCCTCCTCGGGCCAGGAACGGCCGGAGATTCACTGGGACGCTCAAAGGCGCGCCATCGTGGAGGGGCCGGCCCCCATGGAGCGGGCCAGGTATTACGGCGGCCGGGAGTGGCAGCGCCGGGAGGCGACTCCGGAGAACCGAGAACGCCATCAGCCTCTGGTGGGCCGGCGGCGGCAGATCATCGACGAGGCTAGACGGCTGGAGGGTCTGTACGGCGGCAAGGACAAGAATCCGACGCCGGAGCAGGCCGCCGAACTCCAGCGGGCCCAGCACGCCCGTACCACAGCGGGCGAGGATCTCGGCGAGGCCGCCGCCAGGGACGCGATTCACGACCTGTTGCCGGGCGCCGTACCGGACCCCCGGCATCCCACCGACCTCCCGGACGGCCAGAAGAGCGGATACTTCGACCAGGTCTACCGGGCCGTGGATCCGGTCACCGGCAAGCCCCGCTTCATCCTCCTGGAGGCCAAGGGCCCGAGTGTCGGCGGTGACAGTGATCCGACGGGGCGCAAGAACCCCGTGACGGACATCAAGTACGAGCAGGGCCGCCGCGAATACTTCGAGTTGATCCTTGAGCAGATGCGGGATCGCGGCCCAGAGGAGGCGGCGCTCGCGGACGAACTCGAGGATGCACTGGACGACGGCCGCCTCGAGTACCACATCGTCAGGGCCAAGACCCGCATGGAGGACGGGCAGGAGGTCTACGACGGTTACGAGCACCGGCAGTACGACCTGAGAGAACCGCCGGAAGATCCCACCACGGCGACCGGACAGGATTCCGGCGACGAGCCGGGAGCGAACGACACGTCGCAGCCCCTTCCCGAGGGTCTGCCGCCCCGCTTGGAGGAGGTGTGGCGCAACAGCGAGCAGACCCCGGCGGGCCGGTCGTTCTTCGACCGAGGCGAGCAGGGCATGCGGGACCTGGCGCAGCGTGTCCCGGCCGACCCGCAGCGGTTCGTCCTCGACGCGCACGGTGACGCCGGCGGCATCCGGGTCGGCGGTCGCCGGCTGTCGGTGGACGAGGTCGCCGACCTGATCCGGCACGATCCCAACTGGAACGGCCGCGAGGTCCTGCTGCTGTCGTGCAACACCGGCGAGGGCGACTTCGCCCGGCGGCTCGCCGAGCGCCTGGGCGTCCCGGTCACCGCCCCCACGACCCCTGCCTGGACCGACAGGCAGGGCCGGATCTTCGCCACCGACGCCACCCCCGGTCCCGATGGCGAACCCGAGCCCACCTGGCCGCCCAGCGGCTCCTGGAACACCCACAACCCGGACGGCACCACCACGCCGTCGGGTCAGGGCGGATTCCCCCAGTACGCCGGCTCCGGCGATGCCGACGCCTCGACCTCGTCCGATCGCCAGGGCGATCCGCCGCCGGACCCCGGAACGGCGGCCGCGCGCGGCCCGGACCAGTCCGCCGCGCCGGAGCCGGAGCCCGGTCCGCAGGAACGGCGGGCGTCCGACGAGTTGATGCAGCGGATCGCGGACGACCCGCGGGTGCAGCGGATGCTCGACACGGCGGGCGAGCCGCTCGCCAGCCAGTTGCGGAACGAACTGCGCGACACCCTGCCGGCGCGCCCCGACCTGGCCCGCGTCATCGAGGGCAACGGCCCGCCGCCGCTGTCGCCGGTGGAGAGCGCGCTGCGCGAGTCGCTGCTGTCGCGGCCGAAGACCCTGCACAGCCTGCTGTCACACCCCGAGGCCATCCCCGTCCTCGAACGTGCGGTCGCCGAGGTCGACCGGCTGGGCGCGGACGCGATCCTGAACGGGGACGGGCCGGTCGCACAGCCCACCCCGCTCACCGACGAGCAGCGCGCCGCCAGCCAGGCGCTGGCGGACTCGATCGCCGCGGGGCGGCGGCCCGGTGAGGACCCCAGCCCGCGGGTCGCCCCCGACCAGCCGGGCTTCGACCCCTCCCAGGTCGCCGACCGCACCGATCGCGACGACCCGTACATCAACCGCTACCTGGACGGTCTCTACCAGGGCATGCGCGAGTCCGTTCCGGTGCTGCGGGACCTGGTCAACGACCCCGCCATTCGGGAGGCGGGCGGCGACCCGCACCTGCGGCCGGGCGAGAAGGACCGGGTCCGCGCCCTGGACAAGATCATCGGCGACTACCAGGGGAACGCGAGCCGGCTCAACGACCTGCTGGGCGCCAAGATCCAGTTCTCCTCGGTGGACGGCCTGTACCGGGCGCTCGGCGACATCCGGCAGATCGCCGCCCGGCACGGGGTGGAGATCGTCTCGGTCAAGGACCGGATGCAGAACCCGCAGGCCAGCGGCTACCGCGACGTCCAGATGACCGTCCGGATGCCGGGCGGCCACATCGGCGAACTGCGCCTGCACCTGACCCAGATCGACCGGGTCGCCTCCTACGAGCACGCCCTGTACGAGGTCCGCCGCGACCTGCCGATGGCGGCCGCCGACCAGAACCGCCCCCTCACCCCCGAGGAGGAGGCGCTCGACCGCGCCATCAACCAGCAGGTCATCACCCGCTTCGCCGACGCCCTCACCGAGGCCCTCGACCCGCCCGCCACACCGCCCGACGACCCCGCCCCCCGAGGAACCCCCGCCTCCGGTACGACCCTGGCGGACGGAGGACCCGCGCCCACGCCCTCGGATCCGGGCACGTCCCCGGGCCGGGAGCCCGCTCCACAGTCCTCACCCCCCGCCCAGGAGCCATCAGGCCCCCACCAGGCCGGCGCCGACCCGGATCGGCGCCCGGGCGAGGGCGATCCGGCACCGCACGGCCGGGTGCCCGAGGGCCTGCCGCCGCACCTGCACGACGTGTGGCGGGGCAGCGAGGAGACCCCGGCAGGCCGCTCGTTGTTCGACCCGTCCGAGCAGGGCATGCGGGACCTCGCCCAGCGCGTCCCCGCCGACCCGCAACGGTTCGTGCTGGACGGCCACGGCGACGCCGACGGCATGCGGATGGGAGACCGCCGCCTGTCGGTCGACGACGTCGCCGACCTGATCCGCAACGACCCCAACTGGAACGGCCGCGAGGTCCTCCTCATCTCCTGCAACACCGGCGAAGGCGACTTCGCCCGGCAGCTCGCCGAACGCCTGGGCGTCCCGGTCACCGCTCCCACCACCCAGGCCTGGACCGACCGCCAGGGCCGGGTCTTCGCCGCCACCTCCGAACCGGGCCCCGATGGCAAGCCCCAGCCCACATGGCCGCCCGACGGAACCTGGAACACCCACCACCCGGACGGCACCACCACCCCTTCGGGACGCGACGGGCATCCCGGCACCGAACGTTCTCCGGCGGGAGAGCCACCCGAGAGCGCAGAGGCACGCGGCAGACGGAGACCATCCGACGAGGAGAACGACGACCTCGGCACACCCGAGCGGACTCCTGCGACCGACTCGGACGGTGACTTCGGCACCGATCCTTCCATCGACGTCAACGACCCCGGCGACAGTAGCGGTCCCGATGCGGGTGCCGAGCCAGACCCGGAGGTACCACAGCAGGTCGACAACGTACCGCCGCCGCGGACCGACGGCCCGACGTATCCGACCAAGGACATGGAAGAGAAGTGGAAGTACGAATACCGCCCGCCTCCCAATCCGGTATGGCGCAACAGGGCCGTCTTCTACCTCAATGAGGTGCAACGTGAGCGGCTGCGGATCTGGGTGGACGATGAGGGGCTGATCCGTGACGCGAAAGGACGGCTCTTCGACACCACACAGGGGGAGACCATTGTCGGAGGCGGCGCCCAAGGTCGAGCGATCTTCGTCATGGACAAGTTCGGTAACCTCTATGCGTCCAACATCCAGGCGGCCGGTGTGTTCCATCACTCGAGCTTCTTGGCGGGCGGACCCGTCGCCAGCGCGGGTGAGCTGCGGGTTGTCAACGGGAGGCTGGAGCTCATCTCCGACCGCAGCGGGCATTACCTCCCTCCGCCGGAGTTCCAGGACCGGGTGGTGGAGATGCTCCGGCAGGCGGGCGTCACGATCACCGATGATATGATCAAGAGCTGGGACGACGAGTGACTGAGACGTCGATGGCGGAATGGTGGGACCTGGTCAACGCGCTGCTGTACAACATGCAGTTCGTGCGGGTGCTCGACGACAAGGCGGTCGAGGAGTACGCACAGCACCTGGTCGTCCGGACCGAGCTGGACCTGACGCCTGCGCAGGAGCACGCTCTGCTCGTCAACGCGTTGCGATCGGACGAGCGGCTGACGGAGCGCTTCTCCAAGCATTCGGAGGAGGCGGTGCGCGATTTCCTGGGGCGTGTGGTGGCCCGGATGGAGGCGATGCGTCCGTGGCCGACGCCGCCGTATCAGGCGCTGCCGCCGGAGCGGTGGGCCGACTTCGCCGACGCCCGGCCGATCGGCAGGATCGGGACGTGGTACGTGGACGTGCAGACGCGGCTGCGCAAGGTGTTCTGGGGGCTGCCCGACGACGAGCGCGGCACGTCCGTGCTCATGCTTCGGTTGTGCTCGGGAGAGGAGGTCGCGCTGGTCGGGCCGTGGTGGCCGGACAGCGATGACGTCGCCGTTCTGACCCGGGATGCTGACCGTGCCGCGGAGACGCTGGCCGCGTTCCTCGACGCCACCGGCTTCACCGCCGACGAGGTCGCTCCTGTGGCGGCGTAGGCATGAGCGCCACATCGCCAACTGAATGCTGGAGGAAAAGCGCTGGTCGATCTGTGAGGCGTGTGCACACCTGCGGATCACCTCGAACCCGGATCACGACGGGAAGTCCGTCTACACGATGTACATCAGCTATTGCCGGGCGTTTCCTGACGGCATTCCGGAGGACATCTATCCAGGCGGGTTCGACCATCGGTTCCCCTATCCCGGTGATCACGGCGTCCGGTTCCAGCTCGGTGAGGGGGGCGAAAAGCGCCTGAGCGTCTACGAACGGCGCGTTCCCGAGGACGAGCGCACCCGCGACGTGACCGAAGGGGCGCGCGAGCACGTCCGGCGGCACGAGAAGCTGCTGCAGCGTCGGCGTGCGGTCGTTCGGCGGCTGATCAGTGCGGCGCGGCTGGAGATTCCGGTGCATGCGGACGGTCGGCCTGCCGTGCTCACCGTGGAGGACGCGCAATGGCTCGCGGTCACCACGACAGGAAGGCCGATCGCCGCATGGCGCATTCCCGAGTACTGCGCGCGATGGGAATCCGCCACACTGAACGAGCTGGCTGCTCTTCCCCAGCGCGAGCTGTTCTTCTATGTGGACGGCCAAGGGCCGCTGGTACCTCTCCGGAACCTCTTGGAGGCGATCTCGAAGTAGTGTGGTGATCTGCGATCCCGGGTTCCGCTTCATACGGCGGTGCTACCGGGGACGGGGTGATCTGTGCTGTCTCGGTTGACCGTTTTCCTGGCGGGCGAGCGCCCGGCCGGGCGCGACCCGATCCCGCATGGGATCTACCTCAACCAGGGACTCCTCCTGAACAGTGAGGAGCGGCACGAGCTCGCGGCCGAAGTGAAGAATGACGGATGGAACATCAGTGCAACCGCCGAAGGGACCTTCTATCACGAGTTCGGACATGTCATTGAAAAACAGTTCAACAAAAATCCCGGGCTCAGTGAAGAGGTTGCTGAAGGGTTGAAGCGGATCGGCATCAGTGTGGATCCGCACACCCTGGAGCCAGGCTTTCCGCCGGGGAAAGGTCCAATTGTTGACGGGTTGAGCGAATATGCTGCGGACAATTCGCGGGAGATGATTGCCGAGGCTTTTGCCGAGTGGCATCTTGAGTTGCACCCTCGTCCGATCTCGAGCGCCATAGGGGCGGTCATCGACGGAAGATTCCGGAGGGGGAGGGATGCTGGAGATTAAGCGTTGGTCGATCTGTGAGTCGTGCGCTCATCTGAAGTTCACCGAAAATCCCGACCATGACGGGAAGTCCGTCTATGCGGTGCGATTTCGCTACTGCCAGGCCTTCCCTGGCGGCATTCCTGAGGACATCTATCCCGGCGGCTATGATCACCGGCTGCCCTATCCCGGTGACGGGGGAGTCCGGTTCCTCTTCAAGGAGGGGGCAGAGCAGACTCTCCGTATTTACGAACGGCGCGTCCCCGAGGGCGAACGTACCCGCGATGTGACCGAAGGGGCACGTGAGCATGTCCGGCGACGCGGCGAGTTGCTGGAACGCCGGCGCGCCGTCGTTCAACGGTTGGTCGGTGCCTCCCGGTTGGAGATTCCGGTCCATGAGGATGGTCAGCCCGCTCTGTACGAGGTGGGAGATGCGAGATGGATCGGTGTCACGACCACCGGGAGGCCGATCCCTGGTTGGCGGATACCCGAGGACTGTGCGCGATGGGAGCCTGCAACCCTTGAGCGGCTGGCCGCCCTTCCTGCAGAGGACCTGTTCCTTTATGTGGACGACCAGGGGCCGTTGGTGCCCCTCCGGGACCTCCTGCATGTGATCCCGGAATAGTTCGGCGTTTCGGGGTGCTCTATCAGGTCTCCCTGTGGGCACGCGATTCCTGGCCCAGGAGGTCCGGCGGCGGGAAGGGCTCGAATAACGGGATCCGAGGTCGTGCGGATCGCCGGGCACCTGGTCGAGGCCTCCGGTGAGAAGGGCGGCCGGGGCGCCGTGGGGGTGGCCCGCACCCGACCTCGCGGCGCGTGTCGGCCGTGCCGTCCGCGCCGATTCCGAGGTGATGCGGCGGGTTCGGGAGGCGGTCTGTCCGCACAACTCGCGGCTGTCCATGCAGGTGTGCTTTTCCGCGGTTCATTTCGCGGCGCTGCGCGATGCCGCCGTGCCGCTCCCGGACCTGCCGGATCCCTTCGAGCCGTTCCTGCTGTTCTATGGGCGTGGCGAGGGGTTCTGGCGCGATGACGCGTGGCCGGCGTTCGACGATGGGACGCGGGTGCGCACGGGGCGGCCTCGCGATCACCTTGACGACCGTCCGCGTGCGTCCATGGACCACGAGACGCCGGACGTCCTCGACGGGCTCCGCCGATGCGGGTGACCCTGGCCTTGGACGCGTGCGGTCCCGGGGCGCCTTTCGTCGTGCCGCGTGTCCTTGAGCAGCCGGGGATCGTCGCCGTGATCTCCCAGGTGGAGGTCGGGGCGCACACCGGGTGGCCGATCACTTACTTCGGGCCCCGGCCGCGTAACACGGCCATGGAGAATCTGCGGGGCGCCCAGAGTTATCCGGTGTTCGACGATGACGGCCGGGTCCGCTACACCTCCGTACATGAAGGGCGTGTGACGGCGCAGACCGGACCCATGGGACGACATGCGTGTTCTCCCTCGGAGAGCATCAGCGTGTCGAGGAGCCGGCCGGCTGGGGGCGAGGGAAGCGATGGCACGTGTGGCGGGGCTGAGGTACTGCCTGTGGGACGACTTCCTGCCGGTCTTCCTGATCGACGTTGATGACGGCGGTCTGGAGGCGTGGGTGTACGACGGTGAGAGCGGCGGGTTCCGGTCGAGTCTCGGTCACGTCAGGGTGATGTTCGATCCGTACACCCCGTCGGATCAGTTGACGCGTGAGGAGTTCATCCAGGAGGTCGAGGCGCGCCGCGCGAGGGATATGGAGCGGGGCCTGCTGAAGTGGGAGGGGCCGGTCGTTCCGCTCTACGAGACGATGCTGGCCCTTCTTAAGCGGGAACGTCTCAGTTCCGAGGAGAGGGCGCTCGTGCGCAACCTCAGCATGCGCACCCATGCGATGTTCGAGGCCGAGTTGCGGGAACGCGGCGGTCTGGGGCTGCCGGAGGTGGGCGACCCCATGCCGGTCGATCCTCGGCTCAGCGAGCCGATCTCGCCCGACTGGCGGGTGCTTCCGGACGACCTGGTGGGCGAGTTCGCCCGTCGTCTGGCCGGGTTGGGCGCCGCGCTGCAGAGCCGCGACGCGGCGGCGGTCGCGGCGGCCCTGGGCCGGCCCATCGCCGAGGACACCGGGAACCGGTGGCGCCTCGACTCCGGGCTCCCGCTGACCAAGGGGGACATCTGGATCGAGGACCGTGACGGGTACCTGACCGTGGACGTCCCGCTCACCGACAGCGGCAACGAGTCGCGTCCCGCGTTCTCCCGGTTCCTGTTCCGGGAGTTCAAGCGGGCTGCGGAGGTCGTCCAGGCGGTCTACGACCGGCGCTACCGGGAGACCGGCGGCCGCTGGCCCGAACGCAGCTGGGAGGCGGACGGCGTCGGGATCTTCCTCCGCCGCGGCGCCACCTGCGTGCACCTGCTGGCGATGCCGCAGGAACAGGCCGCAGAACGCTTCGAGCAGGTCGTCCGGGAATCGATGATGGAATGACGGGACCGGCCGCCCGCGCACGGTCCGGACGACGGGAATGGAGCGATGAACGACGGAGAAACCGAGGCCCGCATGGCGGGACTTGGTCAACTCGCTGTTGTATGACACGCAGTTCGTTCGCGTGCTCGACGACAAGGTGGTCAGGGAGTGCGCCGAGCACCTGGTCGGCAGGATCAGGGCGTGATACGTGAAGGTGCAGTCGAGACTGTAGAAGGTCTTCCGGGGATTGCCCGACGAACATGACAGGTCCCGTGCTCATGCTTTGGTGGCGTTCGGGGGAGGAGGTCGCGTTGGTCGGGCCGTGGTGGCCGGGCAGGGATGATGTCGCCGTTGTGGCCCGGGATGTTGACCGTGCGGCGGAGACGTGGGCCGCGTTCCTCGACGCCACCGGCTTCACCGCCGACGAGGTCGCCCCTGTGACGGCTGCGGCATAGGCGCCGCATCGCCGCGGGCGAGGTGCCCGACATTAGGGTGATGACGGAGTTGCGGGGGAGTCTTCCCGGCTCAGGGCTCCGGTGCGATGCCGGACGTGGTCTTTGCGGGACGGCGAGCAGGAAGGACCCGGGAGATGGGCGAGGCGATGGCGGCGGAGCCGCGGTGCGCCGCTCTCATCCCGGGAGCGAGGGGCGCGGGGAGTCCGCCACGTCGAGGGCGGCCGGGGCCGTTGTGCCCGGGCGATGTGACCCGGCAGAAGGTCGAGGAAGCGCCGCCGATGCCGCAGCTGGAGACGATTCCGGTGGGCACCGAGGTCGACGCCTACGGCGACCGCGACGAGCCCTTCGTCTACCTCATCGGGACCCCGTTCTCCCGGCGCAACCTGCGGGGCGGACCGCAGCACCACGCCTACCACGTGTACCGGGTGGTGCGACCGTTGCAGGGATACCCCCACATCTTCGCGCCCTGGCCGTTCTATCCCAGCGAGGACGACCCGGCGGAGCCGCGGCCGGGGGAGAAACGGGGCGGCTGGTATCTGGGTGAGACGATCGAGGAGCTGATCCGCGCCGGGTGTCTGGTCGAGATCACCGGACGGGGCGGCGAGCCCGTCGAGCCCACCGGGCGACGGAGCGACGTGAACGGAGGGACCGACCAGTGACCGACCGACCCGCCCAGCCGGAGCCGGGCCGCCGCGAGCCGGAGTACTACCTGTACGAGGAGTGGCCCGTCGTCTTCGTCGAGCCGCCCGGCGGCGGGCTGGACTGCCTGGCGATGAACGCCGACACCGGGGAGTTCCAGCGGGAGATGCGCTACTACCGCGACATCCGGACCAAGCTCGACGCGAACGTCGACCGGGTTCCGCGGGAGGAGTTCGTCCAGTGGGTCGAGCGGCAGCGCGGCAGGCACGTGAAGGGCGAGGGTCCCGTCTTCGCGCTCTACGAGACGATCCAGGCCGTCGAGGACACCGCCCGCGAGCAGGGCAGGACGCTCACCGACGAGGAGCGGGCCCTCATCCACACCCTGCGCCTGCGCACGCACGAGATGTTCGAGGCGGCGATCCGGGAACGCGGCGGGATCGGAGCGCAGACCGGCGTGTGACGGCGGCGGGACTGAACGGCCGGGAGACGGCCGGCCGGAGTCCGACAAGCCCGGTGGATCGCTCCGGGGACGGTTTCCGTTCCGGGACCGGACGCTAGTGTGAAGGATCTATGCCGGATCATCACGACGTGGACGGTGTTCCGGGCGTGCCGCAGGACGAGCACGAGCTCGTCGCGATGCTGCATCCCGACAACCCGATGCTCTTCGCGCACGCACGACGGTGGCTGGCGAGATCACTTCCCGAGGGCGCGGCCCGTTTCCGGGTGGGGCGCGCGGCGCCGGGCTGCTGGTGCGTGCTGCGCGGCCCGGACGGCTGGCAGGTGGTCGGGGAGTCCGGGACGGCGACGTTCGGGAACGCCCGTGACGCGGTCGTCCACGCGATGGCCGAGATCATGGCCGCCGAGGGCATGACCGTCAACGACGAGATCCTCAAGATCACCGGGATCGTGCGGCCGAGCAGGCCCGCGAGCCGCGGCGAACGGGTCGTCTGGGAACTCGGGGACGTCGGGCGCGGGCTCTGGGAGCGGACCCGCGACGCGCCCCGGCCGGACCGGGAGACCGCCTCCCGCCGCGCCCATATCGGCCTCGAACCCCTGCAGGGCCACCCCTACGGCCATTTCGTCTGCGTGCCCGGCCCCCCTCCGCCCAGGGGGCCTTTCGTCAGCACGTACGAGGTCTTCGCGCTGCTGGCCGGGAAGCTGCTGCCCGGCCCGCTGGACCTCGACATCGACGGGCTCGGCGACGACGGGTCCCTGAACCTCCCCGAGGGCACCGAGGTCGACTGCTATGGCGGCACCGACCAGGTCATGGTCTACGCGCCGGGCACGGCGTACTCCAGGCGCGGCCACTCCGGCTCTCCCGCGGCCCACCCCTACCACCGGTACCGGGTGCGGCGCCCGCTCCGCGTCTACCCCGGCTTCTGGTTCCCGACGACCGTCCAGCCGACCCTCGAGGAGACCCGTAACCCACCGGATGGGGAGGGCCTCGGCTACTACCTGGTCGACTCCGTCGCCGACCTGCTGGACTCCGGTGCCCTGGCCGAGGTCGCCCCGGTCGGCCGCTGGAGGACGTCATGGCCCTGACCCCCGAGGAACGCGACGCCCGGCTCGACCGGATCGCCACGGTGCTGGTCCATCTGCTGCCCGGCGGCTGGGAGAGCGCCGAGCTGACCTACCACGCCTTCGGCCGGAACCACGAGGTGGCCGGCCTGACCGGGGAGATGCTGGAGAGGTGGCGGGGCCGATACCCCGTCCAGCAGGCGGGAAGGCTGCTGCCCCGGTCCGGCGCGCTGGAACTGCTCCGCGAACTGCGCCGGGACATGTACGAGCCGGAGCACGGCACCTGGACGGCCCTGCGGATGACCGTGCGGTCCGGTGCCGACGAGGCCCGGTGGGACGCCGGGTTCCAGCATCTGGACGACATCGCCTGGGAGGTCTCCCCGGCCGACTGCGCCGCGGAACTCGCCCTGTTCCCGCGCCCGCCCGAGACGGTCCCGGGCTGGATGCGGCACCGGTGCGCCCTGCACGAAGCGGCGGCGTCGTTCGATCCCCGCGCCCTCCTCGCCGAACCCCAGAGCGAGGGCGCGCTCGTCGAGGCGCTCGGACGGGAGGACCCGCAACTGTTCCAGCAGGCCCGGCTCAAGCTGCAGCGGTTCCTCCCCGGAGGGGCCGAGCGCCTGCGCATCGGCGGGGTGGTCCCCGGCTGCTGGTCGGTCGTCCGGGCCGAGCCCGCCTGGCTGGCGGTGCGTTGTGACGACGGCGGCGCGTGCGGCACCGTGGTCCCGTTCGACAGCGCGCGGGACGCCCTCGCGCACGCCATGGGCGGCATCATGGCCGAGCAGGGCGTCGAGGTGAACACCAGGATCCTCAGCCTCGCGCGGCTCATCGCAGAGCGCGTGCAACCCCGGAAGGGGGTGGCGGCCTGGACGTTCGGAGACGACTACCGCCCGCTTCACGGACGCAGGGCGGCCTCGGCGCGTCCCCCCGCCGAGGTCGCCGCCCGCAACGCCTACGTCGCCCTGGACGCGTTCGACAACGCCCCGTACGAGTACCTGGTCTGCCGGCCCGGACCGCCCCCGGAGACCGGCGGGTACGTGAGCGTCCACGAGGTCTTCGAACTGGCCGCCAGGAACAGCCTTCCCAAGCCGCCGCGACCGGCGACGCGCAGTGCGACGCGCAGTGCGCCGCGGCGAGAGCCGGAGATCCTGCCGGAGGGCACCGAGGTCGACGCCTACGGCGACCGCAACCAGCCCTTCGTGTACTCCATCGGGACCCCGTTCTCCCGGCGGGGCCTGCGGGGCACGCCGGACGGCTACGAGTACCACGTGTACCGCGTGCGCAAGCCGCTGAGCGCCTATCCGGGGCTCTTCGCGCCGTGGCCGTTCCACCCGAGCGAGGACGATTCCGCACGGCCGGAGGACGACTGGGCCGGCTACTACCTGGCCGATTCGATCGAGACCTTCATCCGGTCCGGGCATCTGGTGGAGATCACCGGCCCCGGGGGAACACCGATCGATCCGGCGGACGAGGCGCCGGAGCAGACGAAGGGATGACGATGACCGACCAGCCCCCGGGCCCGGCCCGCGGTCCGCTGCCCCACGACGAGCGCCGTTGCGAGGAGCTGACCCTCAAGCTGGGCCGGATCCTGACGCAGATCGTCCCCGAGGGATGGCGGCGGATCGATCTGAAGATCCTCATGACGGCCGGGATCAGCGACGTGTCGCTGACCGTCGTCATGGGGGACGGGAGCTCGCCGGAGGTCCAGCCGGTGCGCGAGCTGACCGAGATCGCCGCCGAGCTGCGGGCCAGGATGTACCGGCCGGGCCGGGGCACCTGGTTCGGGATGCGGTACATGATGGACCCGCCCGGCGCGTACTGGGTCAGCTACAACACCGACTACGACCCGATGTGGTCACCGCCCCTGCCGCCCGGCGCCTACGAGCAGGACCTGGCGGCCTTCCCCCGTGACGAGCAGCACATCCCCGACTGGTTGCGCGCCGAGCTCCGGCGTTCCCCCGCGCACGACGGCTGAGCCGCGGTCATCCGGTCGTCCACAGGAAGCGAGTACACGGTGAGCGATGTTCCGCCGCTGAACCCGATGGAGCAGAAGGCGCTGCTGGAGGAGATCACCCTGGTGCTGGTGCACAGCCTGCCGCCCGGCTGGCAGGGCTGCACCGTCCTGCACCGCGCGCTCGGTTCGCACAGCGAGACGCTCGGTCAGTTCTGGACGGTCTCGCGCCAGACGCCCCGCCTGCTCGACCCCCATCCCGCGCTGGCGGAGCTGTTCGGCCGGCTGCGCTCCGGAATGTACGTCCCGCAGGTCGGCACCTGGTTCAAGGCCACCTTCCGGCTCGATTTCCCGTTCAGCCATCAGGTCTCCTACAGCCGAGACGAGCCCGACTGGCGGAGAACCGCACCCCCGCCCGGCGCCTACGCCGAGGAACTGCGCGTTTTCCCCCGCAGCCCCGAGAACATCCCGTCCTGGCTGACGAGCCACGCCGACCCGGGCTCCCCGTAGAGCGGCCGAGAGCGTCACCTCCCGTTGCGCGGGCCGGATCCGGTCCGGGGATCACGGGATGCCTTGGGCGGTCTCCCTGGGGTCGAAGGAGCGGTGGCCGAAGTCCTCGGGCCAGGGGCGCCCAGGGCGGCCCACCAACGCAGGTAGGGCTCGCCCAGGCAGCCGGGGAGGGCGCCGTCCTTCGACCACGTGGCGGAGACCTCGTCCAGGAGGGCGGGGTCCGCGTCGAAGAGGACGGCGGCGGCCCGGCGGGTCTCGGGGGTGTCGTTGGCCGGGAGGGGGGCGGCGGAATCCTCGGTGATGGAGGCGAGGTGGACGCTTTCGGCGTCGGGGCCCAGGACTTCGTTCAGGACGCCGAACTCGTCGTAGTCGGCGGCGGTGATGGCGCGATCGGCCCAGTGGGGGACGAGCCGGGCCATCGTGGAGGGGAAGTCGGGGGCGTAGTCGGCGTAGACGTAGACGCGACGGCCCTCGGCCATGACCCGGAGGGTGTCCTTGCAGGACTCGCAGAGGGCGCCGACGAACTCACCGGGGTCGCGGCCGTCCGACAGGTCCACCACGGCCCATCCGCTGAACGAAGACATGGGACGGACCGTAGCAGCGGGTGGTGACGGCGTCAGGGGAGCAGGGACTCGATGATGTCGGCGGCCTTCGCCGTGCCTTTCTCGTAGGTGAGGCGGTCGCCCACGCGGTATGCGCCGGTCTGGATGGCGGGGTCCTTCAACGCCTGGCGGATGGCGTCGGCCAGGCCCTCCACGGTCAGTGAGCGGAACGGGATGGGGGCGGGGCCCGCGCTCATGGCGGCCACGCGTTCGCCCCAGTACGGCTGGTCGCCGAAGAACGGGCACACCAGCGTGGGGATGCCGTAGCGGAGGCCGGTGGCGGTGGTGCCCGCGCCGCCGTGGTGGACGACGGCGGCCATGTGGGGGAACAGCCACGAGTGGGGGACGTCCTCTATGACGAGGACATCGTCGGAACCGGGGAGTTCGTGCTTGGGGTCGCCCTGGACCACGCCCCGTACGCGCGCCGCGCGCAGGGCCGCCACCACCAGGTCGTGGGTCTCCACCGGGTCGGAGGGCACCATGCTGCCGAAGCCCACATAGACCGGCGCCGGGCCGGCCGACAGGAACGACGCCAGTTCCTCCGGCGGCCGGTACGCCGGCTCGTCCAGGAACCAGTAGCCCGTCACGTGCACGTTCTCAGGCCAGTCGGGCGGCCGGGGCACCAGCACGGGGCTGAAGCAGCACAGGGCGGGACGGCCCTCGCGCCGCAGCCGGTGCATCGGGCCGCGCAGGGACATCGGCGGGAGCCCCAGCGAGGAGCGCCGCCAGTCGTTCAGGAACGTGCGGGCCAGTTGCCAGGCGATCTGGTCCACCAGCCGGAAGCTCAGCTCGTTGCCCCGCCGCCCGAGGTACCGGGCCTGCGGCAGCAGCGGGTGCGGGAACGCCCTGGTCGGATGGCTCGGCTGGTAGTGGATCAGCGCGGAGGGGACGCCGAGGTGCTCGGCCAGGTGCTCGCCCAGCGCGCCCGCGGTGGGGGCCAGGACGAAGTCGGCGTCCTCGGCGGCGCGCAGGATCTCCCCGAGGAGCCGTTCGGCCAGGGGCCCGAGGATGCGGCGGAAGTTCCGCAGGAACCGCACCGGGTTGCGGCCCCCGGCCAGGAGCCGCTGGCCCTCCTCGGTGTTGAGCACGTCACCGGGATCGATGCTCAGCGACGCGGCCTCCAGGCCCGCCGCGCCGATCAGGGCCGCGTAGCGGGCGGCGGCGATCACGCGGACCCGGTGGCCGCGGGCCGCCAGTTCGCATCCGAGCGCCACGCAGGGCTGGATGTCGCCGCGCGAACCCAGCGCGAGCAGCACGACAGTCCGCTGCACGAGACCTCCTGAGGTGTCCCGGGGGGATCAGGGACGGTATCCGAAGCGGGCGATACCGGGCCACTCCGTCGACCGGTCAATTCAACCCCGGAATCTGTCACCGTCCGCGAATCCCGGCGGATCCGGCGGCGGCGTCCAGTCCGGGCCGGACGTCGTGTACCGGGGCCGATACCGCCGTCCGCCCGTCGTCCCGCCGAGACGCCCCGAAGGCTGGACGAACCACGCGCCCGGCTCGGCCGAAGACGGGGATCCCCCGTAGGCCGCCCCCACCGCCACGGGCTCCCGCACCCGTTCCGGCCGGGGAACGGGCACCGGGGCCTCCCCGGCCGGGGTCCGCCGCCGGGGCGGCAGGGTCAGCGCGCTGATCACCGCTCCCAGCAGCACCAGCGCCGCCCCCACCAGCAGCCCCACCGAGGCCCCGTGCCGGAACGCCTCCGCGCCGGTCTCCCCGGACCGGGCGGCCTGCCGTTCCAGCACGTCGATCACCACGCCCAGCACCGCGATCCCCAGCGCCGCCGACACCTCGCGGACCACGCTGAGGATCCCCCCGGCCACCCCCGCCCGCTCGTCGGGGATCGCCTTCAGCGCGTACATCGCCAGCGGCATCGTCAGCGCCGACCCGATGCCGCACAGCGCGATCCCCGGCATCAGCTCGGCGAACCCGTCACCGGCCTGCAGCGCCGTGAACGCCGCCATCCCGCCCGCCAGCAGCAGCATCCCGGCGGCGACCGTGGGCCGCGCCCCCACCCGGCCCGCCAGCACGAACGACACCGGCGTCAGCACCAGCACCAGCAGCGCCGGCGGAACGTAGGCCAGCGCCGCCGTGGTGGGCCGGAACCCCAGCACCGTCTGCATGAACAGCGCCGAGTAGTACATCACTCCGTTGAACCCGATGCCCCACAGCATCGAGGAGGCCAGCCCCCCGGAGAACACCCGGTTCCGGAAGAAGCCCATGTCGATCATCGGGTTCGGCGCCCAGCGCTCCACCACCACGAACGACACCGCCGCCAGCACCGCGATCCCCAGCACCGCCAGCACGGCCGGGTCGCCGTACCCGGCCTCGCCGCCCGCGTGCAGCGCGTACACCAGCGTGAACAGCATGGTCGCCGACAGGATCACGCCCGGCATGTCCAGCGCCGTCCCGGCCCGGCCGGACCGGCCGCGCAGCACGGCCAGCCCCAGCGCGATCACCAGCACGCCCACCGGCACGTTGATCAGGAAGATCCAGCCCCAGTGCCAGCGCTCCACGATGAACCCGCCGACGCTGGGCCCGCCCGCCATCGCGCACGCCAGCGACCCCAGCCACACGACCTGCCCGAGGGAGCGCTGCCGGTCGTCGCGGCCCACCGTGATCGCCACCAGCAGGGCGGGCAGCGCCAGCGCCGCGCCCGAGCCCTGCACCACCCGGGCCCCGATCAGCGTCGGCGCGGATTCGGCGAGCCCGGACACCGCGGAGGCGGCGGTGAACACCGCCATTCCGGTGACGAAGGTCACACGGCAGCCGTAAAGGTCGGCCAGCCGTCCTCCCGCGACCATCAGACAGGAGAACATCACGATGTAGCCGATCGTCACCCAGCGCAGTTCCGCGGCGCTCAGACCGAGATCGTCGCGGATGGTCTGCTGCGCGATCGCGACCACCGAGTTGTCCATGGTGATCATGAACGCGCTGACGGCGACCACCGCCAGGGCCCATCGATATCGGCCGCGGGTCAACTGGCTGAACCCTTTCCCCTCCGCCGCCGTCCCGCCTCGCGCCCACGGCGGTGAGCAGGCAGGACGTCCGTCCGCCCGGCGGGGCGGCGCGGAGCCCGCGCACCCGTCCGGCCCGGCCGTTGCGAAGCCGTGATCTGCGATGTTCCGGCGCCGCTCGCTCCCCGGTCGAAGGGCGCGGACACAACTCGGTGACCTATCCATCTGGCCACACCGGCCACATCGGCGTCTTGTCACGGCCGTGACAAGGAACCAGGGAGAAACGTGGTCTGGATGCGCATCGTGGGATGGCCGGGCTGGGCCAAGGTGAAGCCCCTTGCTTCGAACGATCCGGACCTCATCGATGGGGGAACCGACGTATGTCGAACAACGATCGTTCTGGAGCCGCGCCGGAAGACGATCCGCGGATCATCGAGGATTCGGTTCGTCGGTTCCTGATCGAGCAGATCGCGCGTCGCTCCAGGATCACGGCCGCAGAGGTGGACCCCGACCGTCCCGTCGAGGAGTTCGGGCTGGCGTCCCGGGACGCCGTCGCCATCGCCGGCGAGCTCGAGCAGATGCTGGGCCGGGCGCTGCCCGCCACGCTGGTCTGGGAGCACCCGACGATCAACGGACTGGCCGCCGCGCTGGCCGGGACGGCCCCCGCGCCCGCCCCGGCGGCCTCGGCTCCGGTGACCCGGCCGGAGGGCGACGAGCCGATCGCCGTGATCGGCATCGGCTGCCGGTTCCCCGGCGGCGGGCACGGCGACCTGCACGGGCCGCAGGAGTTCTGGCGGTTCCTGCTCGGGGAGGGCGACGCGGTCCGCGAGGTCCCGCCCGGCCGGTGGGACGCCTTCGACGACGGATCCCCCGAGGTGGGCGACCTGTTGGCACGGACCACGCGGCTCGGCGGGTTCCTGAACGACCTGGCCGGGTTCGACGCCCGCTTCTTCGGCATCACGCCCGGCGAGGCGGAGCTGATGGACCCGCAGCAGCGGCTGGTGCTGGAGGTGGCCTGGGAGGCGTTCGAGCACGCCGGCCTGGCTCCGGCCCGGCTGCGCGGCTCCCGCACCGGCGTGTTCGTCGGCGTCTCGGCCCCCGAGTACGCCGCGTTCACCGCCGCCGACCTGACCGCGGTGCAGCCGCACACCACGACGGGCGCGGCGCTGAGCATCATCGCCAACCGGCTGTCGTACCTGCTGGACCTGCGCGGCCCCAGCATGATCGTGGACACCGCCTGCTCGTCCTCGCTGGTCTCGACGCACCTGGCGGTACGGGCGCTGCGCGCCGGGGACGCCGACGTCGCGCTGGCCGGAGGCGTCAACCTGCTGCTGTCGCCGACCGTCACGATGACGTTCGACCAGGGCGGCGGCACCTCCCCGGACGGGCGCTGCAAGGCGTTCGACGCGTCGGCGGACGGCATGGTCCGCGCCGAGGGCTGCGGGGCGGTCGTGCTCAAGCGGCTCGGTGACGCGCAGCGCGACGGCGACCGGATCCTGGCGGTCATCCGCGGCACCGGCGTCAACTCCGACGGCCGCTCCAACGGCCTGGTCGCCCCCAACGCCGAGGCGCAGAAGGCCCTGCTCCGCGAGGTGTACGAAGCCTCCGGCGTCGACCCCAGGGAGGTCGACTACGTCGAGGCCCACGGCACCGGCACGTTCCTGGGCGACCCGATCGAGGCGCGCGCGCTCGGCGAGGTGCTGGGGCGGGGACGCGACGAGAGCGAGCCGCTGCTGCTCGGCTCGGCCAAGTCCAACGTCGGGCACATGGAGTCGGCCGCCGGCATCGCCGGGCTGATCAAGACGGTGCTGGCGCTGCACCACCGCACCATCCCGGCGAGCCTGCACTTCACCGAGCCCAACCCGCACATCCCGTTCGAGGAGATGCGGCTGGCGGTCACCGCCGAGCGGACCCCGTGGCCCGAGCGCGGGCACCCCGCCCGCGCGGGCGTGTCCGGGTTCGGGTTCGGCGGCACGAACGCGCACGTGGTCCTGGAGGAGGCCCCGGCGCAGGAGACGGTCCGGGACAACGCGTTGGTCCGGTCGTTCCCGCTGTCGGACGCCGCCCCGGAACGGATCGCCGCGCACGCCGCCGACCTGGCCGCCTGGCTCGGCGAGCACGAGGACGTCCACCTGGCCGACCTGGCCTGCACCCTGCACCGCCGCGACGGCCGGGGCCGTTCCCGCGCCGCCGTCGTCGCCCGCGACCACGAGGGCCTGCTGCACGGCCTGAAGGCGCTGGCGAACGGGGACCCGCACCCGGCCGTGGTGACCGGCACCGCGCTGGGCGCGCCGCGCAGGCCGGTGTGGGTGTTCTCCGGGTACGGGGCGCAGCGGCCCGGCATGGCCAGGCGCCTGCTCCAGGAGGAGGCGGCCTTCACCGAGGCGATCGATGACGTCGACGCGCTGATGGCCGAGGAGGCCGGGTTCTCGCTGTGGGACCAGATCGAGAGCGGCGAACTGCCGACGCCCGAACGCACGATGATGGTGCTGTTCGGCATCCAGATCGGCCTGGCCCGCATGTGGGCGTCCTACGGGATCACCCCGGCGGCGGTGGTCGGCCACTCGATGGGCGAGGTCGCGGCGGCGGTCGTCGCCGGGAAACTGACCCTTGAGGACGGCGTCAAGGTCATCTGCCGCCGCTCCCGGCTGCTGCTGCGGCTGGTCGGCGCGGGCGGCTCGATGGCGGTGATCGGCGGCTCCGAGGCCGAGGTGCGGGCGCTCGCCCACGACCTGCCGGACGTGCACCCGGCGGTGTTCTCCTCGCCGAGGCAGACCGTGGTCACCGGCGACGCCGAACAGATCGCCCGGGTCCTGGAACGGGCCGAGGCAGAAGGCCGGCTGGCCCGGATGGTCAAGGCCGAGGCCGCCGGGCACTCCCCGCAGACCGAGCCGCTGCTGCCCGAACTGCGCGAGGCCCTCGCCGACGTCGCCGCCGAACCCGGCACCCCGCTGGCCCCGGGCATCGCGTTCTACTCGACCGCCCTGGAGGACCCGCGCGGCGCGGACCGGCTCGACGCCGAGTACTGGGCGCGCAACCTGCGCAACCCGGTCAGGCTGACCGACGCGCTGACCGCCGCCGCCGACGACGGGCACCGCACGTTCGTCGAGATCAACGCGCACCCGATCCTGGCCGCCGCGCTGAACGAGACGCTGGAGGGCACGGGCGCGCTGATCGTCCACACTCTCAAGCGGGCTCGCAAAGGGTCGGGTGACCGCAGCGGAGCTCTGCGGAGCGAGGATCATCCGACCCGCTCTTCCGGGGGTCTGGGGGTCGCCCCCCAGACAAACAGGTCGGGTGACCGCAGCGGAGCTCTGCGGAGCGAGGATCATCCGACCCGCTCTTCCGGGGGTCTGGGGGTCGCCCCCCAGACAAACAGGTCGGGTGACCGCAGCGGAGCTCTGCGGAGCGAGGATCGCCCGACCCGCTCCTCGGGGGACCGGGGGTCGCTCCCCGGACAAGCAGGCCAGGAGACCGACGACGCGCTGACGTTCCACGCTCAGCTCGCCACGCTGGCCGCCCACGGATACCGGGTCGCAGAGCCGTCCGGCGCGCTGCTCGACCTGCCGCCCGCCCGCTGGTGGCACGAGCACTACTGGGTGAAGCCGCCCACCCGCAACGCCGCGAGCCGTGACGAGCACCCGCTGCTCGGCGCGCACGTGGAGCTGCCCGGCGAGGACCGGCACGTGTGGCGCGGCGACGTGGGCACCGCCGCCCGGCCGTGGATCGCCGAGAACGCCCCGCACGGGCTGCCGGTCCTGCCGATCGCCGCCATGGCGGAGATGGCGGTGGCCGCCGCCGCGCACGTGCTCGGCACCGGCGACCTGCGCCTGCACGGCCTGTGGACGCGGCGTCCGCTGGCGCTCGGCGAGCACACCGCCGTCACCACCACGTTCACCGAGGCCGACCGGCGGATCGAGATCCACGCCCGGACCCCCGCCGGGACGTTCGCCCGGATCGCGGAGGCCGAGGTGATCGAGGACTCCGGCCGGGCGCGGGCCGTCCCGGACGGCGAGGGCGCCGAGATCCCGGCCGCCGAACGCGGCAGCGCCCACTACCGGCTCCATCCCCAGGTGCTGGACCGCTGCCTGGCCGCCCTCTGCGGCCTGGCCGCCGCCGACGAGCCCGGCACCGTCTGGACCGCGGACGGCATCGGCGACCTGCGCGTCCACGGGCCGACGCACCGCGGCGGGCGCTGCCACGTCTCGATCACCCGCGGCGAGGACACCACCGGCGAGCTGGTCCTGGTCGGTGCGGACGGCGAGGTGCTGCTGGAGGCCGCCGGCATCGCACTGCGCCGGGTCGAGCGGTGCGACATCCCCGTGCCGCTGGACGACAAGCTCGTCGAGCTGGTGTGGGACACCACCGACACCCCGGCCCCGGCCGTCGCCGAGGGGAGCTGGCTGGTGCTGGCCGCCGACGGCGACCCGCTGGCCGACGACCTGGACGCAGGGCTTCGCGAACGCGGCCACCGGGTCGTCCGGCACGCCATCACGCGGCGGCCGCCCGAGGACCACCCGCCGATGGACGCCGTCCCGGCCGGTGTCGTGCTGGTCCCGCCGCCGTACCTGGTGGACGAGGACCTGGTGCTGATGGTCGCCGGGATCAGCCAGAGCGTGCCCAACGGCACGCGGCTGTGGGTGGCCACCCGCGCCGCGCTGCCGGTCCGCGACGGTGAGGCCGGGCGTCCCCGGCAGGGCTTCGTCCGCGCGCTGACCCGCGTGCTCGGCTTCGAGCGGGCCGCGCTGAAGGCGACGCTGGTGGACGTCGAGAACGCCGGCGACCTGGTGACCGAGCTGCTCGGGGGCCTGGACGACACCGAGGTCGCCTGGCGGGACGGCGTCCGCCGCGTCGCCCGGCTCGGCCGGGCCGCCCTGCCGCAGGGCCGCCCCCGGCGGATCGTCCGGCGCGGCGGCGCGTACGTCATCACCGGCGGGTACGGCGGCATCGGGCTGGTCACCGCGCAACTGCTGGCCGAGCGCGGCGCGGGCCGGATCGTGCTGTCCGGCCGCAGCGGACCCGGCCCCGACGCGGAGAAGGCCATCGCCCGGCTGCGGGAGAGCGGTGTCGACGTGGGCGTGGTCCTCGGCGACATCGCCGCGCCCGGAGTGGCCGAACGGCTCGTCGAGGCGGCCCGCGAGGGCGGCACCCGGCTGTACGGGGTGGTGCACGGCGCGGCCGGGATGGACGACCGGCTCATCGCCGACCTCGGCGCCGAAGACCTGCACCGGGTGTGGACGCCGAAGGTCGTCGGGGCGTGGCGGCTGCACGAGGCGCTCCAGGCCACCGGCGCCGACGCCGACCTGGACTTCTTCGTGACGCACTCCTCGGCGGCGGCGCTGCTGGGCTCGCCCGGCCAGGCCGCGTACGCCGCCGCCAACGCCGCGCTGGACGCGCTGGTGGACTGGCGGCGGGCGCAGGGCCTGCCCGCCACGACCGTCAACTGGGGCACCTGGTCACAGGTGGGCGGCGCGGCCGACCTGGCGATCAGGGTGCTGGACCCGATCAGCCCGCAGGAGGGCGCGGAGGCGCTGGAGGCGCTGCTGGCCCACGACCGGGCCGCCACCGGGGTGCTGCGGTTCGACCCGGCGACGGCGGTGGAGCTGTTCCCCGAGATCAGGCGGATGCCGTACTTCGCGGCGCTGGTCGAGGCGGCCGGGTCGGCCGACGAGGAGGACGCGGGCGACTGGCCCGGGGTCGCCGCGCTCCGCGAGATGGACCCCGACGCCGCCCGCGACGCGATCGGCGCCCGGGTCCGCCGGCGGATCGCCTCCGTCCTCGGCTACGCCCCCGAACGGCTCGACCCCGGCATGCCGCTCACCGACCTGGGCCTGGACTCCCTGGTCGCGGTGCGGATCAAGAGCGGCGTCGAGCACGACCTCGGCCTGACCGTTCCCGCCGCCCTGCTGCTGCAGGGCGCCACGATCGACACGTTCGGGGAGTGGGCGGCGACCGAGCTGGGGATCGGGGCGGGCACCCGGCCGGCGCCGAGCACGGTGTCGGGCGCCGAGGCCGGCTACGTCATGCCGCGCGACGCCGCCGAACGCCTCGCGGTGCGGATCTTCGAGGACGTGCTCGGGCTGGAGCGGGTGAGCGTCACCGCCGACTTCTTCGCCCTCGGCGGCCGGGAGCACCAGGCCGACCAGGTGGTCGCCGCCCTCGCCCGCGAGCTGGGCTGCGACCTGACCCGCGGGGAGGTGTTCGCCGCCCCCACCGCCGAGCACGTCGCCGAGCTGATCCGCGCGGTCGACGAGGAGGCCGCCCGGCAGACCGTCCGCCCGCTCAAGCCGGGCGCGCCCGGCCGCCGGCCGATCTTCATCGCCCACCCGGCGGGCGGCACCACCGCCTGCTACGCCCAGCTCGCCGCCCTGCTCGGCGACGACCAGCCGGTGTACGGGCTGGAGCGGTTCGACGACGCCCCGAGCGTGGAGGAGCGCGCCGCCCGCTACGTCGAGGCGCTGACGGAGTCCCAGCCGGAGGGCGCGTTCCGGCTCGGCGGCTGGTCGTTCGGCGGGGTGCTGGCCTACGAGACCGCCCGGCAGCTCACCGCGGCCGGGCGCGAGGTGGAGCTGGTGGCGCTGTTCGACGCCGGCCTGCCCGCCGAGGTGGACGACGAGGCCGACACGCTGGCGCGCCGGTTCGCCGCCTTCGCCGACTACCTGAACGAGACCTACGACCTGGGCGTCGAGCTCCGCTACGAGGAACTGGCGGGGCTCACCGAAGAGGCCCAGTTCGCGCTGGTGATGGAGCGGGCGGCCGGGCTCGCCGAGCTGCTGCCCCCCGCCGTGCTGCACCACCAGCTCACGTCCCACCAGGACACCCGCTCGCTGGAGGCGTACCGGCCCCGGCCCTACAGCGGAAGAGTGATCCTTTACCGTGCCCCCGAGGAGACCCCCTGGGCGGTGAAGGACGCCCGGTACGTGCCCGACCCGACCAACCGGTTCGGCGAGCACTGCACGCACCTGGAGATCGTGGAGATCCCCGGGGCGCACCATCTCAACCTGCTCGACCCGCCCGCGGTGGACCGCATCGCCGCGCACCTGGCCGAGCGGCTGGCCGCGGACTCCCCGGCCTGAGATCCCCCCCGCTCCCTCCGGAAAAGGTGAACGATGTCCGAACTGCTCGACGCCGTACGTCAGGGCGCCTCCCCCGCCGAGCTGCTGGAGTGCGACCTGCCCACCCGGTTCCAGGCGGCCTACACCCTGCGTGACGAGGTGGGCATTTTCGAGGGCGAGACCGACAAGGACGTCCGCCGCTCCATCCACGTCGGCGAGGTGGAGATGCCCGAACTCGCCCCCGACGAGGTCGTGGTGGCGGTGATGGCGGCGGCGGTCAACTTCAACAGCGTGTGGACGGCGATCTTCGAGCCGGTGCCCACCTTCGCGTTCCTGGAGAAGCTGGGCCGCACCGGCAGGTGGGGCGCCCGGCACGACCTGCCGTACCACATCCTCGGCTCGGACGCCGCCGGCGTGGTGGTGCGGGTCGGCGAGTCCGTCCGCCGGTTCAAGGTCGGCGACAAGGTGGTCGTCTCGGCCAACGCCGTCGACGAGCAGGACCCGGCGGTGCACGAGGACGGCCTGCTCGGCGACGAGGCGCTGGCCTGGGGCTTCGAGAACAACTTCGGCGCGTTCGGCCAGTTCACCGTCGTCAAGGCCAGCCAGCTGATCCCCAAGCCCGCGCACCTGTCGTGGGAGGAGGCCGCCGCCAACACGCTGTGCGCGGCCACCGCGTACCGGATGCTGATCGGCAAGCACGGCGCCCGCATGAAGATGGGCGACGTCGTGCTCATCTGGGGCGCCACCGGCGGGCTGGGCTCGTACGCGGTGCAGCTGGTCAAGAACGCCGGCGGCATCCCGGTCGCGGTGGTCTCCTCCGAAGAGAAGGCCGAGCTGGTGCGCCGCCAGGGCTGCGAGCACGTGATCAACCGGTCCGAGATCGACTTCGGCGACCGGGGCCTGTCGCACCCCAAGGGCTGGCGGCGGCTCGGCGAGGAGATCCGCCGGCTGGTCGGCGAGGACCCGCACATCGTGTTCGAGTACCTGGGCCGGGAGACCTTCGGCGCCTCGGTCTACGTGGCCCGCCGCGGCGGCCGGATCGTCACCTGCGGCTCCAGCACCGGTTACCGGCACGAGTACGACAACCGGTACCTGTGGATGAACGTCAAGAGCATCGTCGGCAGCCACGGCTTCAACTACGCCGAGGCCGTCGAGACCAACCGGCTGCTCGCCCTGGGCCTGCTGCACCCGACCCTGTCGCGGGTCTACCCGATGGAGCGGACCGGCGAGGCCGTCCGCTCCGTCCAGACCAACCGCCACGTCGGCAAGGTCGGCATCCTGATCAGCGCCACCGCCGAGCACCAGGGCATCGACGACCCCGCCCGGCGCGAGCGCCTCGGCGAGGAGGACATCACCCTCTACCGGGGCCGCTGACCGGATCACGACGGCCGTGACCCCGCGCCGCGGGGTCACGGCCGTCGCCGTGATCGCCGTCGTGAATCGTCGACTGGCCGGATGTGGACAATGGTCGGATTCTGGCGGCCCGTCGCCGAGGGCCCGGGTCTAACTTGGCGGGATTCGACCGATGGGAGCCGGTGGTGGCGGACACGATCGACGAGGGCGACGTCAGTTTCACGCCGATGGAGGCCGGCGACCTGGCCGGCTCCATCACGGTGGTGCCGCAGGCGCTGGACAACCAGTGGTTCGACCGCAGGCTCCTGGCGGAGGTCATGCGGGCCGGGGAGGTGACCGGCGCCGTGCACCGGGAACGGTCCCGCAAGGCGCGGACCGAGTACCTGCGGGCGGTGCTCGGGGCCGAGCGGGTCGTGGTCAACCGGGCCTACCTCTACAACAACCCCGAGGTCTACTCCGACTACCTGCGGGACGGGCCCGACCGGGAGGCGTTCCGGGATCTGCTGCGGGACGGCGTCATCGTGCCGTACCTGCTGCACGAGCCGTCGCCGCTGCCCGCCGAGCCGCCCTCGTTCCAGGTCGCCGAAGGGTTCCGGGCATGGCGGGAGGTGGTCGAGCAGACCCCCATGTCCTGCCTGCGGCTGTCGTGGGACGAGAAGGAGAACGCCGAGCTCGCCCGGAACGTGGCCAAGGAGTTCAACGCGTTCGTCAACAACCTCACCCAGCTCGAACCGGAGGCGCTGAAACGGGACCTGGATCTGGACGACATGGAGCACGCCCGCAGCGTGCTGCGGCGGCTGCGGGTCGTGGGCCGCTGGGTGCACGACGAGCTGGACGCCGACCGCCTGGTGACCCGGCAGGGGCTCTACGAGCGGTTCGTGACGGCCGACGGCACCAACGTCGCCGACCGCCGCTACGACCCCGGCAAGCCGCACGCCGCCGAGGTCAAGCAGCTCATCGACCTCAAGTACGCGGCCAACCTGGCCGACGCGGTCGACGTCTTCTGCCTGACCCCGGCCGACTCGCCGCGCCGGACCGCCCTGCAGGAGGGGCTGGCGGCGCTGCGCGGCCGGGGCCGGGACGAGCTGCCGGGGACCGACGCCGACCAGCTCCTCACGCTGCTGCGCAATCTGGCGTTCGAGGACGTGCAACGGCTTCTGGAGTCGGTGCCGACGCTGGACCGGCTGTCGCTGGCCGACATCCGCTCGACCCGCCGGGAGAAGGAGTGGCGGGACTACCGGGACGCCCTGGCCCGGCTGATGAACAGCCGTTCGGTGGAGGCGTTCGCCGACCACGACACCGGCGCCCGGGCCATCACCCGGGCGTACCTGGAGATGCTCGGCAGGGCGGAGCAGATCTCCGCGCGCCGCCGCACCGGGGAGGCGGCCGACAGGTACTCGGGGGTCACCGAGATCGGCATCGACATCGGCGCCCTCACCATCACCCTGCTGTACTCCCCGGAGTCGGCGGGACCGGCCGTGGAGGTGGTGGGCACCGCCGCCGGGCTCACCGCCGCACGGGCCACCCGGGTCGGGATCCGCTGGGGCGTGGGCAGGCTCCTCGGCCGCGGCGCCAGGCGGCGGATCGAAACCACCGTCAAGCTCCTGGACCTGCGGATGGACAATCCCGCCAGAGAGGCCCGCACGCTGATCGACCGGCTCGCTAACCTGCCCACGGCAGAACCCGGCGACGGGAACGGGCAGGACATATCGGACGAGGCATGACGGACGCGGACCCGAACCACGACGCCTACGAGGCCCTGCGCCGGTCCCGGCCGGACCTGTTCGTCAACCCGCCCGGCGGGCATGTGCAGATCCTGCCGGAGTTCCCCGACGAGCACGGCCCCTACGGGATCCGCTACCGCGACCCGTACGTCACGGTGGTGCGCGACCCGGTCCGCTTCCCCGACGGCCGCACCGGCGGATACCTGCGGATCCTGCACACCTCCGGCTCGGCGGGCGCGGCGGTCCTGCCCGTCCGCGACGGCCGGGTCGTCCTGATCCGCCACTTCCGGCACGCCACCCGGCGGTGGCACTGGGAGATCCCCCGCGGCTTCTGCGACCCCGGCGAGACGCCCGAGCAGAACGCCCGCCGGGAACTGGCCGAGGAACTCGGCGGCGGCCTCCACCGGATCGAGCACATCGGCCGGCTCCACACCGACACCGGGCTGTACGGCGGCGTCGTCGACCTGTTCTGGGCGGCCGTCGGCGAGCCGACCCGCCCCTCGGGCCACGAGGGCATCAACGACATCCTCACCCTCGATCTCCCCGCGCTGACCGCCATGCTGGAGCGCGGGGAGATCACCGACTCGTTCACCCTGGCCGCCCTGCTGCACGCGCAGGCGCGAGGACTGGCGCCCTACGGCTGAGGGACCGGGCTACGACCGTCCCGACTGCGCCGTCAGCAGGCGCTGGAGCATCTCGAAGAAGGCGTCGTCGCTGTGGATCTGCGCGGTGACCCGGTCGGATCCGTCCTCCTGGACGAACTCGACCCGCGCCGGGCGCAGGTCGGGCACCTGCCCGCCGGCCAGCGCCTGCGGCTCGGGCAGCCGCTCGTACGCGCCCGGACGCCACCAGTAGACCTCCGGGGTGATCGCCTTGTCGCCGTGCTCGTAGTGCTGCAGGGCCATCGCCTGCATGGCGTGCATCGCCTGGGCCGGTTCCGTGCCGCCGAGGACGTGCACCAGCAGCAGTTCCGGGATGGGCAGCGCCACCAGAGCCCCGAACGGGGCCGACTCCAGGGGCACGTGGCGGCCGAGCGCGTGCAGGTGCGGGGCGCCGATGTAGCGGTGGGCGGCGTGGATGTGCAGCAGCGGCACGTCCCACAGCATGTGCGTCGTGGTGTCGTACGGCTCCTTGTGCAGCGACATCGCCAGCGCCCGCCCGAACACCGCCGCCTCGCTCTCGCCCCCGAGCAGGCTCCGCTGCAGGGGCATGATCGCGTCGGGGTAGTCCACCACCACCGTCTCCCACAGCCCCGGCGCCAGCGGCCGGGTCACCAGCGCCTCGCGCATCTCCGCGGTCAGCATGTCGTCGGGGTAGATCCGCACCCGGACGTCCTCGGCCGTCGAGTACCGCCCGGCGCCGGCCTCGTGCGCGTCGATCTGCGCCATCATCTGGGCGAACTGGTCCGCGTAGGAGGCGGCCAGCCCCGGCAGGTCCGCCATCGGGTTCCGTCCGGCGTGGAACCGCCACTGTTCGATGTCGGCCTGCATGGCGTCGCCGCCCGGCAGGGTGACGCTGAGCGTGTTCTCGTCCAGCAGGGCCGCCTGGTAGCCCCGTTCGGTGAACGCGGTCAGCAGGGCCCTGTGGAGCACGTCCGGTTGCATGGGGTTCCTTCCGTGGTGACGGTGATCGCCCGATAGGACTCGCCGAGCACGCTAGGAGTTCGCTACGACAGTCCCGCCCCGGCTACGGGGACGGCGAGGGAGGGGTGCGGACGCCGAACTCGCGGCGGAGGGCGGACAGGGCGGCGAGGTGGCCCGACATGCCGTGCACGCCCGGGCCGGGCGGGGTGGAGGCCGAGCACAGATAGACCCCCGGCAGCGGAGTCCGGTACGGGTCGAGCCTGGGCGTGGGGCGGAGGAGCGCCTGGCGCAGCGTCATGGCCCCGGCCGAGATGTCCCCGCCGACGTAGTTGGGGTTGTGGTCCTCCATCCGCGCCGCCGGCACCCCGCGCGCCGCGATGATCGTGTCGGTGAAGCCGGGGGCGTACGCCTCGATACGGCGGCGGACGATGTCCACCGGGTCGCGGGGGTCCCCGTTCGGCACGTGCGCGTACGCCCACACGGGGCGCTTGCCGGGGATCGCGCGGGACGGGTCGACGGCGGCGGGGTCGACCACGAGAACGAACGGCTCGGCCACCCGGCGACCCCGCGCGGTGGCCGTCTCGGCGCGGAAGACCTCCTCCTGGGTGCCTCCCAGGTGCACGGTCCCGGCGGCGGCCACCTCCGGCGCGGCCCACGGGACGGGCTCGGACACCAGGAAGTCGACCTTGGCCGCGCCCGGCCCGTACCGGAAACGCCCCAGCGCCCGGCGGTAGCGGTGCGGCAGCCGATCTCCGGCCAGGGCGAGCAGCCCCTTGGGGGCGACGTCCAGCAGCACCGCCTTCGCCCGGGGCAGCTCAGCGAGGTCCGTGATCCGCCGGCCGGTGTGCAGGACGCCGCCGTGCGCGCGGATGTCGGCGGCGAGGGCGTCGGCGATCCGGCCGCTGCCGCCGCGCGGCAACGGCCACCCGGTGCCGTGCGCCAGATGCCCGAGCAGCAGCGCCACCGCCGCGCCCGCCAGCGAGGGCAGCGGCCCGACCAGATGCGCGGCCACCCCGGCCAGCAGCGCCCGCGCCTCCTGCCCGGCGAACGGCCCGGACCCGACGGCGAGCCTCGGCGCGCGCAGGGCGAACAGCGCCGCGGCCACCGGATCGGACGGCCGGGGGCGGGGGGCGGACATGATCAGGTCCACCACCCCGTGACCGCGCGCGACCAGCGGGGCCATGAGCCGCCTCCACCGTTCCCCGTCGGCCCCCAGGCCCGCGCACGTGCGGTCCAGGTCGGCGGCGGCGAGCGCGGCCCGCCCGCCGGGCAGGGGATGGGCGTAGGCGATCTCGGGCCGGATCAGCTCCACCCCGCGCTCCTGCAGCCCGAACTCGCGGAAGAAGGGCGATGCGGCGGCCATCGGGTGCACCGCCGAGCACACGTCGTGCCGCACGTCCGGGTCGAACAGCGAGACGGTCCGCAGCCCCCCGCCGATCGTGTCGTGCTGCTCGTACAACTCCACGGCCAGCCCGGCGCGGGCCAGCGTCACCGCCGCGGCGAGCCCGTTCGGCCCGGTCCCGACGATCACCGCGTCGACGCTTCCCATCGGCTGCCTCCTGTGGCGTGCGTGAACGGCCGCCGGCCGCGGGCGGACTCCAGCCTTCCGTATCCGCCCGCTCGTCACCAGGTCACGGCGGCGCCGGCCGCGGCGGGGTGTCCGGGAAATCGACGTTACCGTGAGTGAATAACTACAGAATGTAGTAGTTCCTGGAGAGGGTGCTGGAGCGGGAAATCCGGGCCATCCGAAGTGCGCGCGGGAGTGTGTCCGGAATGTGGAGAATGCCCGTCTACACTGGCCTTCCGCTGTTCTTGCGAGGTGGTTTGCGGCACACTGCTGTGAAAGTAACCAATTACCTGATTGGTCGCGGCACACTGACGGAGCGTGAACGAGGGCAGGGGGTCGACGTGGCGGCGCAGAGCTCGACCGACCCGAACCGGCCCTGGGCGGAGGTGCCCCGGGAACTGGCCGAGCACATGCGGCCGTACCTCGACGAGGTCGCCGACGACATGATCGGCGAGATCCAGGCCCGGGTCCGCGAGTACGACCGGCCGCCGGACGCCCCCTACTCCAGCACCCTGCGGATGGCCGTCGAACGGGTGCTGCACTACTTCGTGGAACGGGTCGCCGACCCCGACGGCGAGCACGAGTCGGTCACCGACTTCTTCCACGCCATCGGGCGCGGCGAGGCCGGTGAGGGCCGCAGCCTGGACGCCATGCAGTCGGCGCTGCGGGTCGGGCTGATGGTGGCCTGGCGGCGGATCTGCGAGGGCGCGGTCCACCTGAACATGCCGCCCGCCACGCTCGGCGCGATCGGCGAGGCCCTGCTGGCCTACCAGGACGAGCTGGCCGCCGCGGCCGCCGCCGGATACGCGCAGGCGCAGGCCGCCGTGGCGGGGGAGATGCAGCGCCGCCGGCAGCGGCTGCTGAGCCTGCTGCTGGCCGTGCCCCCGGCCTCCCCGGAGGCGATCAACGACCAGGCCGCCGCCGCCCAGTGGCCGATGCCGCGGACCGTCGCCGCCGTCGCCCTCGGCAAGCACCCCTACGACCCCGCCCATCCGGCGTTCCCGCCCGACATCCTGGCCGACCTGACCCGGCCGGTGCCCAGCCTGATCGTGCCCGACCCGGACGGACCCGGCCGCGCCAAGCTGATCGACCGGACGCTGGGCGGCTGCACGGCGGTGGTCGGCCCCACCGTCCCGGTCGCCGAGGCGGGCCGCTCGATGGAGTGGGCGCGCCGGGCGCTGGTGCTGGCCGAACGCGGCCTGATCGAACGGAACACCGGCGTGATCCGGGCCGCCGAGCACCTGTCCACGCTGATCCTGTTCCAGGACGAGGAACTGCTGGACGGCCTGTCCCGCATCCGGCTGGCCCCGCTGGCGCACCTGCGGCCCAGCCAGCAGGACCGGCTGGCCGAGACCCTGCTGGCCTGGCTGCAGTCCGGGCGCAACGCCAACGAGGTCGCGATGCGGCTGCACGTCCACCCGCAGACCGTCCGCTACCGGCTGCGCCAGCTCGAGGACCTGTTCGGCGACCAGCTCCTGGACCCCGACCTGCGCTTCGAGCTGGAGATCGTGCTGCGCGCCCGCTGCCTGACCGAGCAGGAGCACCGCGCCGCCCGCTCCCGCCGCACCGCCTCCGGCGAGGTCGTCGCACTACGCCGCTAGGTAGCCCTCCGAAGCCGGGCGCCTCGGAGGGCTCGCCGTCACAGTTCGACCGGCCAGGTGTGCACCGGCTCGTTGGTGTTCATCAGCTCGATGTAGCGGTTGGTCATCCGCCGCAGCGCCTCGTGCCGCGACACGTCCTCGTTCTCCTCGATCAGCCGGACCATGTCGATCTGCCACTGCGCCCCGGTCCGGCCGGTCAGGCAGCGCTGCTCGATGATGCCGAGCAGCCGGTCCCGCTTGGCCGGGTCCACGCCCCAGCGGTCCAGGCCCTCGTGCGCCAGCGGCAGCAGCCGGCGCAGCGTCAGCTCGGTCGCCGGGACCTCCCCGTACCCGGGCCAGTAGATCAGCGAGTCGATCCCGTTGCGCGCGGCGCGGTGCAGGTTGTCCTCGGCGGCGGCGAACGACATCCGCGTCCACAGCGGCCGTTCCTCCTCCGCCAGCATCCGCACCAGCCCGTAGTAGAACGCGCCGTTGGCCACCATGTCGGCGACGGTGGGGCCGGCGGGCAGCACCCGGTTCTCCACCCGCAGGTGGGGCTTGCCGTTGACGACCGCGTAGATCGGCCGGTTCCAGCGGTAGATCGTGCCGTTGTGCAGGCTCAGCTCACCGAGCTGGGGGATGTCCCCGCGCTCCAGGGTGGCGACCGGGTCCTCCTCCTCGCACAGCGGCAGCAGCGCCGGGAAGTACCGGGTGTTCTCCTCGAACAGGTCGAACACCGAGGTGATCCAGCGTTCCCCGAACCACACCCGGGGCCGCACGCCCTGCGACTTCAGCTCCTCCGGCCGGGTGTCGGTGGCCTGCTCGAACAGCGTGATCCGGGTCTCGTGCCACAGCCGCCGCCCGAACAGGAACGGCGAGTTGGCCGCCAGCGCCACCTGGACGCCGCTGACGCACTGCGCGGCGTTCCAGTACGAGGCGAAGGCGTCCGGGCTCACCTGCAGGTGGAACTGCGCGCTGGTGCAGGCGGCCTCGGGCAGCACGGTGTCGGCGTGGACGGCCAGCCGCTCCGTGCCGTCGATCCGGATGTACAGGTCCTCGCCGCGGGCCGCGAAGATCTGCTCGTTCAGCAGTTTGTAGCGTTCGTTGGCCGACAGCGCCTCCTCGCCGATGTCGGCCTGCCGCAGCGTCGGCAGGATGCCCACCATCACCAGCGCGCCGCCCAGCTCCCGGGCCCGCTGGTCGGCGTGCCGGATGTAGGCCAGGATCTCCTGCTCCAGCTCACCGGTCCCGCCGCCGCCCAGCTCCCGCGGCGGGATGTTGACCTCCACGTTGAACTGTCCGAGCTCGGTGGCCCACGCCGGATCGGCGATGGCCTTGAGCACGTCGGCGTTGCGCATCAGCGGCTCGCCGCGCCCGTCGACCAGGTTGAGCTCGATCTCCAGCCCGATGTGCGGCCGGTGGAACTCGAACTGCGACTCACGCAGCATGCGGGCCAGCACGTCCAGGTTGCGGCGCACCTTGTCGCGATACCGGCGCCGGTCCTCCCCGCTGATGGCGAACCGGGGCACGTCCTTGCCCATGCGATGCCTTTCGATCCGGACGAACAACTACAAAACGCTTCTCCTTTCCCAGCCCGCGTCAAACCATGTGGGACATACCCGTATCGGAGTGACAACCCTCACTCCACGAACCGGCCCGCATCCGGTCTCCCGACCGTCACATCCCTGTTGACCAGGAGACACTTGATCTCCACTCCCGTGTCCACTCGCCGCTCATGTCCCTGTTGCATATGCTCCGTTTGCGACCAGTGATGCGTCTGACGACTTTTCACGTTCCCGACCACCGCGAACGGAGCGAGGGCCGATGAAACGCCCCCGGTCGATCAGGGCCCGGGACACCGTCATCGCGGCGGTCGTGTCGGTGCTGGTGCTGGGGGCGCTGGCGGTGGCGGTGGACCTGATCGTCCGCGACGTCGTCACCTCGCAGATGCTCTCCCAGACCCAGCTGGCCGGCCGGCGGGTGAGCGGCGCGGTGCGGGACGGCACGCTGCGGACGCCGATCCCGGCCGACGCCGACGGCATCATGCTGCAGGTGGTCGGGCCGGACGGGCGGGTGCGCAACGCCAACCGGGCCGCCTGGGGCCGTCCGCCGGTCAGCGACCTGCGTCCCACCGCCGAGCAGCGCATCCACGACTACGTGGAGTGCGGGCGGCCCGGCTATCCGCGGTGCATGCTGGTGGAGGCCATCCGGGCGACCACCGCGCCCGACTCGGTGGTGGTCTACGCCGCCGCCCCGATGCCGGTGATGCTGACCTCGGGGCTGCTGGAGGCCCTGCTGGGGACGATCGTGCTCCTGCTGTCCGCCGCGGTCGCCTACGTCACGTGGCGGATGGTCGGCCGCACCCTCCGCCCGGTCGAGGAGATCCGCACCCAGCTGTCGGAGATCACCGCCAGCGACCTGAGCCGCCGGGTCCCCGAGCCGCCCGGCGAGGACGAGATCGCCCAGCTGGCCCGGACCGCCAACGAGACGCTGCGCCGGCTGGAGCACGCGGTGGCCCGCCAGCGCCAGTTCGCCTCCGACGCCTCCCACGAGCTGCGCACCCCGATCGCCGCGCTGCGCGCCAACCTGGAGGACGCCGCGATGCACCCCGACGACACCGACCTGGAGGAGGTCGTGCGGGCCGCGCTGCGCGACACCGACCGGCTGGAGTCGATCATCACCGACCTGCTCCTGCTGGCCCGCATCGGCACCGGCGGCGCCGCCGCCCAGGAGCGGATCGACTTCACCGACCTGGTCACCGCCGAGCTGGCCCGCCGCAACCCCCCGGTCTGCCTGCGCACCGACCTGCACCCCGGCATCGAGGTCCGCGGCGTCCGCATGCAGCTCGTCCGCCTGCTGCACAACCTCCTCGACAACGCCGAACGCTACGCCGAGACGTTCATCGAGGTCCGCCTGGCCCGCGACCCCGCCGCCCCCGACCCCCACCTGGTCCTCACCGTCACCGACGACGGCGTCGGCATCCCCGAACCCGACCGCGAACGCGTCTTCGAACGCTTCACCCGCCTCGACACCGCCCGCAGCCGCTCCGCCGGCGGCACCGGCCTGGGCCTGGCCATCGCCCGCGACATAGCCACCGCCCACAACGGCACCCTCACCATCGAGGACACCCCCAAGGGCGCCCGCTTCGCCCTCCGCCTCCCCCTCACCTGACCCGGCCGCCCCGACACGCGAAAGGGCCGCCCACCAGAACGGCGGACGGCCCCGAAGCTTCGCACACAGCCCACAAAGACCTCGTGGTCACAAGACCTCGCACCCGAAGGTCCTGAAGGCCACCGCGAGCGGGCCCGCGTGGTCGTGAGGAGGAGCGGTTCAAGATCGCGAGGAACGAGCGATCTTGAACCGCGACGACGAACGACCACGCGTCCCCAGGCCCGCGAGCCGCCGCGGCTTCGCCGCGGCAATCAAGCACGCACGGCCTGGATCTCGAGCTGGATGTCGACCTTGTCGCTCAGCAGGACCTTCTCGCCCTGGAGCGGGATGTTGAACTCGACGCCCCAGTCCTTGCGGTTGATCGAGGTCCTGGCGGAGAAGCCGGCGCGGGTGCCGCCCCACGGGTCCTCGCCGACGCCGTTGTACTCGACCTCGAGGGTGACCGGACGGGTGACGCCCTTGATGGTCAGCTCGCCGTCCAGGTAGTGGTCGCCGCCCTCGCTGCGCAGGCCGGTGGAGCGGAACGTCATCACCGGGTGGTTCTCGATGTCGAGGATCTCCGCGGAGCGGACGTGGTTGTCGCGGTCGGCGTTGCGGGTGTCGACGGAGGCCATCTTGATCTCGACGGTGGCGGAGGACTTGGCCAGGTCCTCGGCGATCTCCACGGTGCCGGAGAAGTCGGTGAACACGCCGCGCACCTTGCTCATCAGGTGGCGGATGGCGAAGGTGACCTCCGAGTGCGCGGGGTCGATGTTCCAGGTGCCGGCGGTCAGGCCGGGGGCGACGGTGTCCAGGCTCATGGGACTGCCCTCCAATTGCTTGAATCTTCAACTACATGCTCAAGCTAGTTTAACCTTCAACCAGAGTCAACTATTCCCCGGATCGGAGACCGACACCACCGATACCCGCAGAACGCCCGGCCGCACCCGCGGCCGGGCGTTCCCCGGAAGAACCCTCAGGAGGCCCGCTCGACGTCCTCGGCGTCCTCGACGTCCACGTCGGCGGTCCCCACGACCGTGCGCCGTCCCGGCCCCGCGCCGTCCTTGGGCTCCAGCAGCGGAACGTCGCTGCCCTCCAGCAGCACCCGTGCCACCAGCTCGGGATCGTCGCCCATCGGAACGTGCCCGCAGTCCGGCAGCCACACGAACCGCGCCTCCGGCAGCCGCTGCTGCGCCCGCATCATCTGGATCGGCAGCAGCAGCCGGTCCCGCGTACCCCAGGCGATCGTCACCGGCACCCCGGCGCACGAGCCCGCGAACCGCACCGAGCCCCCGGCCCGGATGGTCGGCTCGAAGCCCGCGCAGTCCCGCAGCGCCCGGCCGTCCGCCAGCAGTTCCGCCAGGTCCAGCCGGTCCGGATGCCCGTAGATCATCCCGAACATGGCCCGGCGCCGCCTGGGATCCCGGGCCAGCCTGCCCAGCAGCCACTCCGGCAGCCGCGTCCCCAGCCGCGAGGCCCGCAGCACGGTCGTCGCCCACGCCAGTTCCGGCCTGGTGTAGAACCCGGCGGGCGACAGCACCGTCGCCGAGCTCACCAGCCCCCGGTCCGCGGCCTCCAGCGAGAACAGCCCGCCCAGCGAGTTCCCCGCGATGTGCGGCCGGCCCAGCCCGAGCCGGTCGAAGAACCCGGCCAGGATCTCCAGCACCACGTCCAGTGTGTACGGCCGGCCCGCCGGAAGCGGCGGCGAGGCCCCGAACCCCGGCAGGTCGACGGCGACGACGTCCCGTTCCCGCGCCAGCCGGTCCATCACCGGCGCCCACGCCTGCCACCGATGCCCGATCCCGTGCAGCAGGACCAGCGGCGGCCCTTCACCCCGGCGTTCGTAGACGATCTCCACGCCATGAGGTTAGAACCAAGTGACCCCCCGGTCACCAGTGATCCGCCCCACAGAAACCCCAGCGATCTTGTCCGCCCCGGAGCATCCACGCCCGCAGCCCCTCATCCCACAGGCAGACACACCCCTCTGATCGTTGATCCAGCCGGGGGTCTGGGGGCGGAGCCCCCAGAACTTCCACAGCAACTGAAGCGCGGCAGCCCAGGTGAACCGGAGCGGAGCTCCAGCGGAGCTCCGGTTCACCTGAGGCGGTCGGACCACCGCAGCGGCAGGCCCCGGAACGAGCCGCCAGGCGAGCGCAGGGGCCTGACGCGAGGATGGTCCGACCGCCCGCGGGGGCGTGGGGGGTCGCCCCCCCACTCAAGACATGTGTACGGGGGTGCGGTCGCCGAGGGCCTTGCGCAGGTGTGCCCGGCCGCGGTGGATGCGGCTGCGGACGGTGCCGAGCTTGACGCCCAGGGTGGCCGCGATCTCCTCGTACGACAGGCCCTCGATGTCGCAGAGGACGACGGCGGCGCGGTACTCGGGCGGCAGGGAGTCGAGGGCGGCCTGGATGTCGGCGTCGAGGTGGCGGTCCTCGTAGATCTGGGCGGGGCCCGGCTCCCGGCCGCCCAGGCGGTCGGCGGCGTCGTCGGGCAGGGCGTCGAAGCGGATGCGCTGCCTGCGGCGGGCCTTGTCGAGGAAGAGGTTGGTGGTGATGCGGTGCAGCCAGCCCTCGAAGGTGCCGGGGGAGTACGACGACAGCGAGCGGAAGACCCGGATGAACACGTCCTGGGTCAGGTCCTCGGCGTCGTGCTTGTCCCCGGTCAGGCGGTAGGCCAGCCGGAACACCCGGGCGGAGTGCTCGCGGACGATCTCCTCCCAGGTCGGCGGCGTCCACGCCATCGAACCTGCGCTCACCGTCAACCCCCGCTGCTGATGCGAAATCGTTACGGCCCACTGTGCCCGTACCCGGATAAGAGCGCCGTAAGGACGGGGTGGAGGGTGACGGGCGTTACAAAGACATGGCCCCGGAGATGTGGTCCGTGTCATCATCGGTCACCCGGCGCATAATTGAACACTTACCCACGGTCGGGGCAGATTCGGACACCGTCCGAGGTGCACCCGGCCCGACAGCGAGGACTCAGATGGCGCGTAGCTACAACCTGGCCGACCTCCTGGAGATCATGGCCGAGGCGGGCCCGGACCGTCCCGCGCTGGTGGCGGGCGCCGAACGGCGCACCTACCGGGAGCTGGACGAGCGCGCGAGCCGGGTGGCCCACCATCTGGCCGCCGCGGGGGTGCGGCCCGGCGAGCACGTGGCGATCCTGTCCTGGAACCGGGCCGAGTGGCTGGAGAGCATGTTCGGGATCTTCAAGATCCGCGCCGTGCCCGTTCCGGTGAACTACCGGTACGTCTCCGCCGAGCTGCGCCACGTGCTGGCCGACTCCGACGCGGTGGCGCTGATCGGCGAGCGCTCCCTGCTGGCCCGGGTGGAGGAGGTCCGCGCCGACCTGCCGGGGCTGCGCCACCTGATGGTCCTGGAGGACGGCGGCGACCAGGAGATCCCCGGGGCGGTGCGCTACGAGGACGCCCTCAAGGACGCGTCCCCGGCCGATGACTTCCCGGAACGCTCCAACGACGATCACTACATCATGTACACCGGCGGCACCACCGGCTACCCGAAGGGCGTGGTGTGGCGGTGCGAGGACATCTTCTTCGGCGCCCTCGGCGGCGGGAACATCCTGGGCGAGCCGATCACCAGCCCCGAGGCCCTGGCCGAGAACGCCGCCAAGCCCCCCATGGCCGTGCTGGACTGCGCCCCGGTGATGCACGGCGCGGGCCAGTGGGTCGCGCTGATGGGGCTGTTCGGCGGCACCAAGGTCGTGCTCTACACCGAGCACGCCTTCGACCCGGTGACCGCGCTCAACCTGGTGGCCGCCGAGCAGGCCAACGTGATCATGCTGGTCGGCGACGTGATGGGCCGGCCCATCGCCAGGGAACTGGCCACCGGCCGGTACGAGGTGTCCTCGCTGCTGGCCGTGGCCTCCGGCGGCGCGCCGCTCACCGACGCGGTCAAGGACGAGATCCGCGCGACGCTGCCGCACGTGATGTTCCTCGACACCTACGGCGCGTCCGAGACCGGCGCGTGCGGCCCGGCGGTCGGCGGCAAGGAGGGCACCGCCCGTTTCCAGATGGGCCCGGGCATCACCGTTCTCGACGACGACCTGCGGCCCGTGCGCCCCGGCGAGATCGGCCGGCTGGCGCGCAGCGGCCACATCCCGCTCGGCTACTACAACGACCCGGAGAAGACCGCCACGACGTTCTTCACCGACGCCGAGGGCACCCGCTGGTCGGTTCCCGGGGACTTCGCCACCCTGGCCGAGGACGGCACGATCGTGCTGCTCGGCCGGGGTTCGCTGGTCATCAACACCGGCGGCGAGAAGGTCTATCCCGAGGAGGTCGAGGTCGCGCTGAAGGACCATCCCGACGTGTACGACTGCGTCGTGGTGGGCCTGCCGGACGAGCGGTTCGGCCAGTGCGTCTCGGCGGTCGTCGCGCCCCGGCCCGGGGCCGAGCCCACGCTGGAGGAGCTGACGGGGTTCCTCCGCGACCGGCTCGCCGGGTACAAGCTGCCGCGCCGGCTCAAGCTGGTGCCGGAGGTGCGGCGCACGGCGGTCGGCAAGTCCGACTACAAGTGGGCGCGCACGGTCCTCACCGAGACGTGACCCGTCTCCGCGGGGTGGTCCCCGGATGACACGCGCGTACCGGTCAAACATTCGTGGCGTGTCGCGGAGGATGACTTGGCTCCCTTCGCGAGAGAAACCACCACATGAGGGTCGAAGCGGGAGAACCGCTCGCCGGCCGGTACCGGCTGCTCTCCGTCATCGGAAAAGGCGGCATGGGAACGGTATGGCGGGCCTATGACGAGATCCTCGACCGCGACGTGGCCGTCAAGGAGACCGTTCTCCCCGAGGGGATGACCCGCAGCGAACGGCACGCCATCTGCCGCCGCATCCTCGCCGAGGCCCGCGCCACCGCGGCGCTGCGCCATCCCGGGGTCGTCACCGTGTACGACGTCCTCGACCAGGACGGCCGCCCGTGGATCGTCATGGAACTGCTGCGCGCCCGCAGCCTGCACGAGGTGCTGGCCCGCGACGGGCCGCTGCCGTCGCAGCGCGCCGCCGAGATCGGGCGGGCGGTGCTGGGCGTGCTGCGCGCCGCGCACGCCAAGGGCATCCTGCACCGGGACGTCAAGCCCGGCAACGTGATGATCGCCGACGACGGCCGGGTCCTGCTGACCGACTTCGGGCTGGCCGTGCACATGCTGAACGGCCGCACGACCGTCGACACGATGGTGGCCGGGATCGAGGGCTCCCCGGCCTACCTGGCCCCCGAGCAGGTGCTGGGCGCACCCGGCGGCGCGGCCTCGGATTTATGGTCGCTGGGCGTCACGCTGTACGCGGCCGTGGAGGGCAGTTCGCCGTTCCACCGGTCGCACGCGCTGGCCACGATGGTCGCGGTGCTGCTGGGGGAGTACCCGCCGCCGTGGAACGCGGGCCCGGCGCTGCGGACCCTGATCGACGGGCTGCTCCGCCAGGACCCGGCGGCCCGATTGGGCGCCGACGAGGTCGACCTGCTGCTGGAGGAGGCCGCCGAGCGTCCCGACGACACCTGGCGCCCGGAACGCCCGTGGTGGGGTACCGGGCGTTCGCTGCTGTCACGGCGGCCGCGGGTGACCGCGCTGGTCGCGGTGACGGGCCTGGCCGCGACGGTCATGGTGGTCGGGGCGTCGACCGCCCGGCGTCATGCGGACGGCGGGACGGCGGTGCTGTCCGCGCAGGGCGTCTCGCGCACCGTCGCGCACCGGGGGCCGGACGGGTACACGGTGCGGGTTCCGGCGACGTGGCGACGCGTCGAGGGCGACGACGGCGTGCACTGGACCGACGCCGCCACCGGCCGTCACCTGCGGATCCGCCCGGTGCGGGGGGACGCGCTGGCCGGTCTGCGCCAGGCCGAGCACGCGGCGCTGGCCGCCGGGACGTACCCGGGATATCGCAGGATCCGCCTGGAGGCCGTGCCGGAACTGGCCGACGGGGCCGCGGAATGGGAGTTCACCACCGGGGACCGGCGCGTTCTGCGCTGCCGGATGGCGGGTTACGAATTCCTGTTCACCGCTCCGGAGAATCGCTGGACGCCGGCGCAGCGGGTCTTCGACGCGGCGCTGCGCACGTTCCGGATCGAGGGGTCCTGAGAAAGGAGATCCTCAGCCGTTCTGCTGGATTCGCAGCAGGATTTCTGCGTTGGAGGAGGTCTCCTTGACCTTTTCCAGCAGCAGTTCCATCGCCTGCTGTCCGTCCAGGGAGTGCAGCAGCCGGATCAGCCACCAGTGCAGGGCCAGTTCCTGCGGGGTCATCAGCAGTTCCTCGCGGCGGGTGCCGGAGGCCACGATGTCCACCGCCGGGAAGATCCGCTTGTCGGCCAGGCCCCGGTCGAGCTTGAGCTCCATGTTGCCGGTGCCCTTGAACTCCTCGAAGAACACCTCGTCCATCCGGGAGCCGGTCTCCACCAGCGCGGTCGCCAGGATGGTCAGCGACCCGCCGTTCTCGATGTTGCGGGCGGCGCCGAAGAACTTCTTGGGCGGGTAGAGCGCGGTGGTGGCCACGCCGCCGGCCAGGATGCGGGCGCTGGAGGGGGCGGCCAGGTTGTAGGCGCGGCCCAGCCGGGTGATGGAGTCCAGCAGCATGACCACGTCGTGGCCCATCTCCACCAGCCGCTTGGCCCGTTCGACGGCCAGTTCGGCGACCTCGGTGTGCTCGGCGGCGGGCCGGTCGAACGTGGAGTAGATGATCTCGCCCCGCACCGACCGCTGCATGTCGGTGACCTCTTCGGGACGCTCGTCGATGAGCACCACCATCAGGTGGACCTCGGGGTTGTTCAGGGCGATCGCGTTGGCCAGCGCCTGCAGCACCATGGTCTTGCCGGTGCGCGGCGGGGCCACGATCAGCCCGCGCTGGCCCTTGCCGATCGGCGCGACCAGGTCGATCACCCGGGTCGCCGCCGCCCCGGTGTCCAGCCGCAGCCGCTCCTGCGGGAACAGCGGGGTGAGCTCGCCGAACTCGGGCCGCTCGGCGCCGGGCGGCAGCCCGTTCACCGTCTCCACGTGCGCCATCGCCGGCCACTTCTCCCGGGCCGAGCGGGGCGAACGGGCGGTGCCGGTGACGATGTCGCCGGGCCGCAGCCGCAGCGAGCGGACCTGGGCCGGCGACACGTACACGTCCTGCGGGCCCGGCAGGTAGCCGGTGGTCCGCACGAACGCGTGCTTGTCCTGGACGGTCAGCACGCCGGAGAACGGAATGGTCGGGGTCCTGTCATCGCCGTGGGCGCGATGCTGGGTCGCGGTGTGCTGGGGCGCCGCTTCGCGCGGCGGCGCGGTCATGGTCAATGCACGGTCCTTCGGTAGGGGTGGTTTCGCGTATGCGGCATCGCCGTTCGCCGCATGGCCGCGGACCAGGAAGGGGACTTGATCACCGGGCGCTCAGATCGGCCCGGGAGTGGGGAAAGGACACCCTCACCGCCCTGGGGAGCGGGGATGAATCGGTGGTACCCCGAGACTACAGCACACAAACCCGCCGCCTGCAAGGCTGTGATCGCCCCTCGGCCGCCCGGGCGCGCCCTACAGGGTGAGGATGAGGTATTCGTACTCGGCCCGGGGCCGGACGGCGTTGAAGCGGCCGTCGGCGTTCTTGTCGATGAAGACGGTCAGGTAGAGGGTTCCCTCGAAATCCGCCAGGGGGATCTCCCGCCCCTCCTGGTGGAGCACCGAGAACAGCACCTTGTCCTGCTGGGCCGAATGGGTGGCGACGCGGTCTCCGACCAGGTGGTTGTGGCCCTCGTTGTTCAGGTACAGGGTGGCGCTGCCGAAGGCGGTGTCGGCGAGGCCCCGGCCCGCGCCCATGCAGGTGTGGGGGGTGACGTCCGCCCCGTCCTCGAGGTCGAAGACGGAGGAGTCCGTCCAGGCGCAGATCCGCACGGGGACGTCCGCCGGCGGTTTGGGGAAGCGGAGCTCGAACGGGGCGCGCCGCATCGTCACCCGCACGCTCGGCAGGTCCCGGTCGGCGAAGTCCATGGGCGCCAGGGCGCCGTTCTGCCAGATCTCCAGGCCGATCCGCGGGGAGCGGAGCAACCTGGTGCCCTGCGAGGCCGGTCCCGCGCTCTGGGAGGGGTCCGCGCCCTCCGAGCCGGCCTGCGCGCGGTCGCGCCCGTTCCACCACAGCGCACCGCCGAAGGCCGCCGCCGCCAGGACCAGCACGGCCAGCACGGCCGCGGCCACCGGCAGCAGCCTGTTCCGCTCGCCCGGACGCCGGGGCACCGTCGGCTGCCGGTACGGCCCGTCCGGCATCGGGGACGGCGGGGAAGACGGCGGCGGCACGGCCGTCCACGGGCCCCGGGCGGCCGTCATCCCCGCCTCCAGCAGGCCCGCCGGCGAGTCCGCCACCGTCCGGTCGGCGTCGCCCAGCAGGGTCGTCAGGACCTGGCGGGCGGTGGGCCGCAGCGCGGGGTCCTTGGCCAGGCAGGCGGCCACCAGGTCGCGCAGCGGCCCCCGCAGGGCCCCGAGGTCGGGCGCGTCGTTCAGGATCCGGTTGATCACGCTGGGCAGCGAGGAGTGCCCGAACGGCGGGACGCCGTTGGCGGCGTAGGCGATCGTGCACGCCCAGGCGAACATGTCCATCGCGGTCCCCGCCGAGGCGCCGGCCAGCTGTTCGGGGGCCATGTAGGCGGGGGTGCCGACGGCGCCGCTGGCGGTGGCCGTGGAGGCGTCCATCGGCCGGGCGACCCCGAAGTCGATCACCCGGGGCCCGTCCTGTCCCAGCAGGACGTTGCCGGGCTTGAAGTCCCGGTGCACCACCCCGGCCTCGTGGATCGCCGCCAGCGCGGTCGCCGTCGCGATGGCCAGCCGGTCCAGGTCCGTCCCGGCCAGCACCCCGCCCCGCTCGACCGCCTCCCGCAGCGAGGGCCCGTCGATGTACTCGCTGACGACGTACGGCGGGTCGCCGCCCGGATCGGCCGCCAGGATCCGGGCGGTGCAGAACGGCGCCACCCGCCGGACCGCGGTCATCTCCCGCTCGAACTGCCGCCGCATCGCGGGGTCCTCGTCCGGGGAGCGGTGCAGCACCTTCACCGCCGCCCGTTCCCCGTCCGCGCCGACGCCCAGGTAGACCGTGCCCTGCCCGCCCTCCCCGAGCCGCCCCTGCAGGGCGAACCCGCCGACCTGCCGGGGGTCGTTCGCGCGCAGCGGCCGCAGCGACGTCATCGCATCCCCTCCGCCGTCCGGTGCCGGGGCCTGGTCACCGCACGAGGGCGGCCGGTTCGCATTCTGTACGCATCCGGCCGCCCCGGTCAGCCGGTCGGCCCGATCCGGCCGCCGGCGGGGTTCAGCGGTGGTGCCGGTGGACCACCGCGTGGCCGAGGCCGCGGGCGATCATCCACCGGTTGATCGGCCAGGTCACCACGAACGCCACCGCCAGCGCGAACGCCAGCGCCGCCCAGAACAGCACGCTGGCCAGTCCGGCGTCCATCGCCCCCGGGATCCCGACGATGATCGCGTTGTCGACCAGTTCCATCACCGCGATGGACACGGTGTCGGCCGCCAGCGCGATCTTCAGCGCCTGCCGGAACGCCACCCCGGCGCGCAGCACCCCGCGCATGGTCAGCGCGTACCCGAAGAAGAACGCCAGCGCGACCGCCAGCGCCACGGTGGCGGCGTCGTGCCACCCCAGCGCGGTGCCGATGATCATGCCGAGTACCTCGCCGATGGCGCAGCCGGTGAGGCAGTGCAGCGTCGCCTGCGCGGCGATCCGCCAGCTCGCTCCGCCGCCGTGGGCGTGTGCCGTGTGCTCCATCGCGATCCTCCCTGGGGTCCGGGCCGTTCACCGGTCGGAACGCATATACCCCCCGGCGGTATTCCGGGCTGGGCCTTCCCGATCACGGGACGCCCCCGGGGCGGTGCGTCGGGGGCGGGCCGTACGATGACGCGGCAGGCTGGTGCACAGGAGGCCGGGATGTCCGCTACAGCCCCGTTGAGGTGCGAGGTCGCCGAGGGCGTCGCGACGATCGTCATCGACCGGCCGGACAAGCGCAACGCGATGACCGCCGCGATGTGGCGGGAGCTGCCGGTGCTGCTGGACCGGCTGGAGGCCGACCCGCGGGTGCGGGTGCTGGTGCTGACCGGGGCGGGCGGCGACTTCTGCTCCGGGGCCGACATCGCCGAGCTGGCCGACATCACCTCCGGGGACCTGTCGACGGCCGCCGAGGAGGCGCTGGCGGCGTTCCCCAAGCCGACCCTGGCGGTGGTGCGGGGGTTCTGCGTGGGCGGCGGCTGCCAGCTCGCGGCGGCCTGCGACCTGCGGCTGGCGGCCGACGACGCGCGGTTCGGGATCACCCCGGCCAAGATCGGGATCGTCTACCCGGCGGCGGCCACCGCCCGGCTGGTCCGGCTGGTCGGCCCGGCCTCGGCCAAGTACCTGCTGTTCTCCGCCGAACTGGTGGACGCGGCGCACGCGCTGCGGATCGGGCTGGTGGACGAGGTGGTGCCGGCCGGCGACCTCGACGACCGGCTGGCCGCGTTCACCGCCACGCTGGCCTCCCGGTCGCTGCTCACCCAGCAGGCCACCAAGGACATCGTCAACTCGGCCGCCGCGGGCCGGCTCACCCAGGCCACGGTCGACGCCTGGGTCGCCGAGTCGCGTCAGGGCACGGACGCGGCGGAGGGCATCGCCGCGTTCCTGGAGCGCCGCCCGCCCAACTTCACGTGGACCGGACCAGCCGCCCATAGGCGATGACGTCCCCGGCGCCGCCGTGGGCGACCAGCCGGATCCCCGGATAGGAGACCTTCCCGTACACGCGGCGGACGGGGAACCGGTCCCCGCTCACGCGCTCCACCCGCTCGACGGCGAAGACCGCCTCGCGGCCGTCCCGGCGCAGCACCACGACCTCGTCGCCGGGACGCAGCTCACCGAGCCGGGCGAAGACCGCCGGGCCGGCCGCCGAGTCCGCATGCCCGGCGATCACCGCGGAGCCCGCCGAGCCGGGGGCCGCGCCGTACCGGTACCAGCCCGCACGGTCGGGCCGGGAGACCGGCGGCGTCCGCGGCGAGCCGTCCGCGCCGCGGCCGAGCGTCAGCAGCCCGGTCCGCACCCCGAGCCGGGGGATCTCCAGCCGGACCGGGCGGGAGGACGGCATCGCCCGCGCGGCCGGCGGCGTCGCGGTGGAGGGCGACGGTGCGGGCGCGGCGGCCACGGCCTGCGATCCGGTCGCCACCAGCGGAATGCGCACCGCGGTCGTCACGGCGAGGACCGCGAGAACCGTGATGCCGAGAAAACAGAGCGTAGCCATGCGACGGTGCCGGGCGACCCCGGCTCGTGCCGATCTCCCCACGGAGGCCATCATTGCGTAGCGGACCCAGCACAGGGGCGGATATGCGGTTATGCGGTGAACCTTCCGCGATCACGCGCCGAGCGGTCGCGGCCGCCAGTCCGACAGGTCGCACAAGCGGTCCTGGGGCAGCTCCCGCAACCGGTCCGCCACCGCCCGCGGGTCCCGTACGGCGGCGGCGGGCTGCTCGCGGCGCAGCAGTTCCGCCAGCGGCGGCACCCCGCACAGCAGGACCTGCGGCAGCCGCACCACGTACAGCGGCCCGATCTGCGCCACGCCCTCCTGCACCCCGTGCAGCCCCGTCAGCAGCGCCCGCACCGCCCGCCGCTGCGGCGCGCCCTCGCGCAGCTCGCACAGCATGCCGAGGAAGTCGCGCTCCAGCTCGCGCGGGCCGGCCCCGGACAGGAAGTAGCGGGTGTGCCAGCGCCGCTCCCCGCCCGGCTCGGCCAGCTCCACCTGCAGCCCGAACGCGGCGGCGCACCCCTCGTACGCCTCGGTGAGCGGAGGCCGGCGGTCCGCCGGGACCCGGCCGCCGACCAGGCCGTGCACCATGTTCACCGGCTCCGCCGGGCCCGCGCCGAGCGAGGCGGCGACCGCGTCCTCCAGCCGCCGCCGCACCTGGCGGCGCAGCCGGGCCACGTCGGCGGCCAGCCGGTCGGCCAGGTCGCGCTGCTCGGCCAGCCGGTCGTTCACCTCGGGCACCAGCCGCTCGTTGACCTGCTCGACCAGCGAGGTGATCCGGGCGTCGGCGGCCCGCAGCGCCGCCTCGGCCTCGGCCAGCCGCCGCTCCACCGGCTCGACGTCCACCGGAGCCGGGGCGGGCGCGGGCCGTTCCAGGGCGGCCTCCAGCTCGGCCACCCGGCCGCGCAGCGCGGCGATCTCGGCGGCGGCGACCGGGTCGGTCACGGGCCGCCTGCGGTCGAACGCCAGGTAGAGCTCCCGCCCGGCGATCGCCAGGCACAGCAGGATCAGCACGACGGTCGTCATGACGCCCTCCCCGGGGCTTCCTGCCGAGCAAGATAGGCCACCGGACGTCGGCCCCGATAGCCCGAAACCCCTTGTGGCCGGGGCGGGACGGCCCCTGATACCGGGCATTGCGGGCGTATACGGTCTAGGTGGCCGCCGCCTTGCCCGCGGGGCGGCGGGCGCGTGACATTCGAGACAGCGGCGCGACGAAGCCGACCGTCTGACAACGGAGCCAGCACTCGTGACGGACCACCGTGTCGACCGCACCCGGCCCCGGGTGCCCGTGCCCGGCGGCACGGTGGAGATCGACGCGCCGGGCGCGGTCTACCTGGGCGACACCCAGTTCGAGGGCGACGCGGTCGCCGGCAACAAGATCGTCTACATGGCGGCCGAGCAGCGCCGGCCGCCCGCCCAGCTGCCCGCCGACGTGCAGGACTTCACCGGCCGCCGGACCAGCCTGGACCGGCTGAACGAGCTGGCCGCCATGGACGGGCCGCGCACCGCCGTGCTCACCGCGATCCACGGCATGGCCGGGGTGGGCAAGACCGCGCTGGCGGTGCACTGGGCGCACCAGGTGGCCGGCCAGTTCCCCGACGGCCAGCTCTACGTCGACCTGCGCGGCTACTCCGACGACGCGGCGCTGACCCCGATGGAGGCGCTGGGCCGGTTCCTGCGGGCGCTCGGGGTGCCGGACGCGGCAGTGCCCGACGACCTGGACGAGCGGGCCGCGCTGTACCGGTCGATGCTGTCCGGGCGGCGGATGCTGGTGCTGCTGGACAACGCTGCCGACGCCCGCCAGGTGGTGCCGCTGCTGCCGGGCAGCGCCACCTGCCTGACGGTGGTGACCAGCCGGTCGCAGCTGTCGTCGCTGCGGGTGCGGGGCGGGGCGCACACCATCGCGATCGACGTGCTGACGCCCGAGGAGTCGGTCGACCTGATCGCCAGCATCGTCGGCCCGGAGCCGGTGGCGGCCGAGCCGGAGGCCGCCGCGCAGCTCGCGCTGCAGTGCGCCTACCTGCCGCTGGCGCTGCGGATCGCCGCCGTGCACGTGGCGATGGGCACCTACTCGTCCATCGCCGAACTGGTGGAGGAGCTGTCGGCGGGGGACCGGCTGGACACGCTGGAGTGCGACGACGATCCCAACCTGGCGGTGCGGGCGGCGTTCGGGTTGTCGTACCGGCATCTGGACGAGCCGGTGCAGCGGGCGTTCCGGCGGATCGGGCTGCTGGAGGGGCCCGACTTCACCCCGCAGATCCTCGCGGTGCTGCTGGACGCGACCGCCGAGCAGGTCCGCCCGCTGCTGCGGGTGCTGGCCAACGCCAACCTGGTGCAGTCGCGCGAGGGCCGCCACCGGCTGCACGACCTGCTCCGCGAGTACGCCTGGGAACGCGTCGACGAGGAGGAGACCGCCGAGGAGCGCAACGCCGCGCTGAGCCGCCTCGTCGCGTGGTACGTCGACAACGCCCACAAGCACGGCAGCCGCATCAACCCGTACCGGTCCCGCCTGAAGAGTCCCTCCGGAGGGCGACCCCCGGACCCCGGAACCGACGGGCCGGGCGATCCTCCCCCGGAGCTCCGCCACGGTCACCCGGCCCGTTCGAGGACCGAAGACGAGGCCAGGGACGACTACCGGAGCGCGCTCGACTGGTTCGAGGCCGAACGGATGGGGCTGGTGGCCGTCACCCGCCAGGCGGCCCGGCTCGGCATGGGCCGCCCGGTGTGGGAGCTGGCCGACGCCGCCTACGACTTCCTGCGGCTCAGCCGCTACAACCGGGACAACACCCTGTTGCAGCGCCTCGGTCTCGACGCCGCCACCGCAGCCGGGGCCGCCAAGCCCAGGGCGTACGTGCTGCATCATCTGGCGGCACTGCACCGGGACATAGGCGGCTACCCGGAGGCGCTCCGCTTCGCCCAGCGCGCCCTGGATGCGTGCCGGGAGGCCGGGCAACAGGAGACGCACGCCCTGCACACGCTCCGGCTGATCGGCGACATCCACTGGCGCATGGCCAAGTACGCGCGGGCCCTGGACTGCTTCGCCGAGGACCTGCGGCTGTGCCAGGAGGCGGGGGACAAGTCCGGCGAGGCCACGACGCTGACGTTCATCGGCCTGGTGCACAGCAACCTCGGGCGCTACACCGAGGCGGTGGAGCACCTGCGGCGCGCCGTCGACATCGAACGCGACATCGGCAGCCGCCGGGGAGAGGGCCAGGTCCTGCACTGGCTGGCGTACGTCCATCATTCGCTGGGGCACTCGCGCAAGGCGTCCGAGTACGCGCAGCTCGCCCTGGAGGCCCAGCGCGACGCCGGCTACGAGCCGGGCCAGGCGCGCACCCTCAACCTGCTCACCCAGGTCACCCATGCCCTCGGCGACCACCGGCAGGCCGTCCGCTACGGGGAACAGGCCCTGGCCATATGCCAGGCCATCGGGGACCGGCTCGGTGAGGGCCGCGCCTACGACGCCCTGTCGATGCTGCAAAGGCAGCTCGGCGCCTACCGCAAGGCCGAGGAGCTGGCCAAGAAGGCCCTGAAGGTGCGCCGCGAGATCGGCGACCGGCCCGGTGAGGCGTTCTCCCTGGAGGCGCTGGCCGGGGCGCTCAGCTACATGAGCCGCCCCCGGGAGTCGTTCGAGATGCAGCACGAGGCCCTGCGCATACGGCGGGAGATCGGGGACCGCACCGGGGAGGCCCGCACCCTTGCGCTGCTCGCCCACTGCGCCGTCTACGTGGACCGGTTGTCCGAGGGCCTGCGCTATGCCGAGGAGTCCCTGGCCATACGCCGGGAGGTCGGGGACCGCCACGGCGAGGCCGACGCACTGCTGCAGATAGCCCGGCTCTACCGCAAGATGGACCGCCCCGTCGAGGCCATCACGCACGCCCAGCAGTCCCTGGCCATACGCCGCGAGATCGGCGACCGGCGCGGCGAGGCCGAGGCGCTGGACAACATCTCCCGCATCCATCTCAAGACCGGCCATGTGGAGGCGGCGCTCGACTACGCCCAGCAGGCCCTGCGGGTGGAACGGGAGATCGACGACCTCATCGGGCAGGGCTGGACCCTGGACCACCTGGCCGACATCCACACCGCCATGGGCCGCCACGCCCGCGCCGTCCAGTTGTGCGAGCAGGCGCTCCGGGTCCGCGAGCAGATCCACGACCGCCACGGCCAGCGCCGCACCCTCGACCACCTCGCCGAACTGCACCTGGCCATGAACCGCCCCGACAAGGCCCTGCACGCGGCCCGCCGGGCGCTGAGCATCGTCCGCGAATACACCGACCCCGAACTGCTGGCCCCCCGCCTGCGGGTCGTGGAGGACCTCACCAGACGGGCCAGATCACCGCAGGCCAGGGGCGAACCGGAACACCCGCGCTGAGGAGCCGGGGCGGCGTGCTCAGGCCGTTTCGACCGGCTCGCGGACCCGCTGCCGCTCGGCGGCCATCCTGCGGCGGGCCTTGCGGCGCGCGACCAGGATCCCGGCCAGCGCCGCCGCCCAGACGGGGTACTGGACGGCCCACGCCACCCGGAACGACTCGGGGGTGTACTCGCCGTTTCCCGAGTGGCCGATCAGGATCCCGACCGCCAGCGCCACCAGCAGCGACGCGTAGAACCCGCCCTGGTTGACGATGCCGACCGCGGTCCCCTGCCGATGGCTCGGGTTGAACGTGCGGGCGAAGTCGAAGCCGACCATCGAGCCCGGACCGCCGACCGACAGCACCACGACGAGGGCCACCAGCAGCCAGGGCGGCGCGGGCGGCGGCACCAGCAGCACCACCGTCCAGATGAACGCGTTGGAGGCGATCACGCCGATCGCCAGCCAGGAGCGGCGCATGGGGTGGCGGGCGGTCAGCTCGCCCATCAGCGGCCCGGCGAGGGCGCCGGTGACGACGAAGACGGTCAGCAGGCCGCTCGCCGCGCCCGCCGACAGCCCGTGCCCCGCCACCAGGTACGGCACCCCCCACAGCAGCGCGAACACCGTCCCGGAGAACTGCGTGCCCATGTGCGTGTAGAAGCCCAGCCGGGTCCCCGGCTCCAGCCACGACGAGCGCAGGCCGTGCAGGATCTCCCGCGGCGAGGCGACCCGGGCCGGGGCCGCCGCGCCGTCCGGACGGTCGCGCACCACGGCGACCACCGCGATCGCCACGGCCAGGCCGAGCGCGGCGGCCGACACGAACGCCGGGGTCCAGCCGGGGCCGTACAGGACCGCAGCCAGCGGCACCGCCGACAGGATCTGGCCGAACTGCCCGAGCAGTCCCGTGAGCTGCGTCATCAGCGGGATGCGGCGGGCCGGGAACCACGCGCCGACGACCGACAGCACGCTGATGAAGGTCAGCGCGTCGCCCGTGCCGACCAGCACCCGGGCGGCGATCGCGACCGGCAGGTCCGCGGCCAGCGCCATGACGAGCTGCCCGGCCGCCATCGTCAGCGCGCCCGCGGCGATCATGCGCCGCGCCCCGAACCGGTCCAGCATCATCCCGACCGGCACCTGCAGCAGCGCGTACACCAGCAGTTGCAGCACCACGAAGCCGGACAGCGCGGCCGGGGACGCATCGAACCGCTCGGCCGCCTCCAGCCCGGCGATCCCGAACGACGAGCGGTGCATCACGCCGACCAGATAGGCCGACAGCCCGACCGCCCAAACTGCCCAGATGCGCCCCGTTTTAGTCACGAGGGGACATTTTCTCAGTCCGTGCGCCGCGTCGAATCTCCCTGCGAGCAACCTCACAGTGCCCCCGGGGATCCGGAGACCGGCTCCCGGAGGCGGCGGCTCAGCCGTTGAGGTACGCCAGCACCGCCAGCACCCGCCGGTTGTCGTCGTCGGAGATGGCCAGGTCGAGCTTGGTGAAGATGTTCGCGATGTGCTTGGAGACCGCCCGTTCGGTGACCACCAGCGCGGCGGCGATCGCGGCGTTGGAGCGGCCCTGCGCCATCAGCTCCAGCACCTCCAGCTCCCGCGGCGTCAGCCGGGACAGCGGCCCGCGCTCCTTGCCCACCAGCTTGGAGATCACCTCGGGATCCATCGCGGTGCCGCCGGCCGCCACCCGCCGGACCGCGTCGACGAACTGCTCGGCGTCGAACACCCGGTCCTTGAGCAGGTACCCGACCCCGCCGCCGCCGTCCGCCAGCAGCTCCCGCGCGTACAGCTGCTCCACGTACTGCGACAGCACCAGCACCGGCAGCCCCGGCACCCGGCGGCGGGCCTCCAGCGCCGCCTGCAGCCCCTCGTCGGTGAACGACGGCGGCAGCCGCACGTCGACCACCGCCACGTCCGGGCGGTGGCCGATCATCGCCGCCAGCAGGTCCGGCCCGTTGTCCACGGCCGCCGCGATCTCGAACCCGGCCGCCTCCAGCAGGCGGACCAGCCCCTCCCTCAGGAGAGCGAGGTCTTCGGCGAGGACGACGCGCACGGGATCTCCAGGGTCACGATGGTGGGGCCGCCGGGCGGCGAGCTGACCGCCAGTATCCCGTCGAAGGCGCCGATCCGCCGTTCGACGCCCCTGAGCCCGTCGCCGTCGGGGGAGGCGCCGCCCCGCCCGTCGTCGGTCACCGAGATCCGCAGGGCGCCGTTCCCGTGCCGGACGTCCACCCACGCCTGCCGGGCCCCGGCGTGCTTGGCGACGTTCGTCAGCAGCTCGGAGGTCGCGAAGTAGGCCGCCGACTCCACCGGGGGGTCCAGGCGCCCGGTCGTCTCCGCGGTGACCTCCACCGGCAGCGGATGGTCCAGCGCGAGCGCCCTGATCGCGTCGACCAGCCCCCGGTCGGCCAGCACCGGCGGATGGATGCCGCGCACCAGGTCGCGCAGCTCGGCGAGGGCCCTGGCGGAGTCGGCGCGCGCCGCCGCCAGCAGCTCCCTGGTCCTGGCGGGGTCGCGTTCGAGCAGGTGCTCGATCGCCCCGAGGCTCATGCCCATCGCCACCAGCCGCGCCTGCGCCCCGTCGTGCAGGTCCCGTTCGATCCGGCGCAGCTCGGCGGCCTGCGCGTCCAGCGCGTCCGAACGGCTCTCGGTCAGCCTGCGCACCCGCTGGGCCAGCCGCGCCTTCTCGGTGGGCTCCAGCAGGCGGGCGCTCCACACGCCGTGCGCGCGCAGCAGGGGACGCGCGATCCGCATCCCGATCGCGAAGTAGACCAGGCCCAGCACCCCGGCCGCGGCGGCCGTGGCCCAGTTGCTCACCGGGACGAACGTGTACCACTCGGTGCCGATCTCGTCATGGATCGGCACCCACAGCCCCGCCGCCAGCAGCACCCCGTACACGCCCTCGAGGATGAACGCGGCGGGCAGGAACGCCGTGAACGCCGCCACGACCGGGTTCGCCAGCAGCCACCCCAGGTCCCGCCAGGTGGCCGGGTCGGACAGGACGTCCACGGTGTCCTGCCACCAGCTCGTGCGCCCGGCCGGCCGCCGCGGCGCGTCGAGGTGCGGCGAGTCGATCGCGGTGCCCGTCCACCGGCCGATCAGCCACCGCTGGAAGTCGGTGTACCGCCGGAGCTTCGCCGCCACCAGCGGCACCAGCGCCAGCCCGACGCCGATGCCCACCAGCGGGATCACGGTGACCATCGCACAGAACAGCACCAGCCCCGGCACCAGCGACAACACGTACAGCACCAGGCCGTTGAACGCCGCCTGCCCGCTCCGCTCCCAGCCCCGCATCCCGCCTCCCAGGCCCGTTCCGCTTCCGATGCCCTCATCGTGCGGTCCGCGGGCCCTCGGGCACAGTGTCCCCCGAACCCCTCTGCGGGGTGGAGCTGCCTACACCTCCCGGCCGATCCGGCGGCGTAGGCGCGGGTCGAGCCGGTACTGCTCGAAGAGAAGGACGACGAATTCGGGCTCGCAGCGCAGCCACGTGGCCGGGAGGTAGACGTCGGCCCCGAACCTGCGGTTGAGGCGGCCCAGCGTCCGGCTCCGCGACACCTTCGCCCGGGCTTCCTCGCGCAGCCGGAACACGACGTACAACTGGTCGCCGATGGGGCGGAGCCCGGCCTCGACGACGTCCTCCCACCGCAGGTCGGCGCTGCCGGCGGGGGACTGTACCCGGATCAGGTCGGTCGTCAGCACCAGCAGCCGCCGCCGTCGCAGCCGCCGCACCGTCGCCCAGATCACCCAGGCGAAGAACGCCGACCACACCGCGGCGCCGATCACCACGCCGGTCATCGAGTCGGCCAGGGCGAGCAGCCCGATCCACATCCCCAGCAGGGCGAACAGCGCCGCCAGCACCGCGAGCGCGAGCATCCGGTCCCGGTCGACGGAGAACACCACGGCCGGGGTCGGCACCTTGCCGACGAGTTCGGTGCCCGTCTCCGGTTCGCCGTCCCAGCGCGGCGGCCTGGTGGCCCTGTTGCCCGCGAACAACGCCAGCCCGAACGTGATGAGGATGAGCGCGACCAGCGGCTCACCCTGGAAAAGAGCTCCCACACCGACCACGACGGCGATCGCCCCGAAGACTCCGGTCCCGATCGTCGCTGCGCGCTCGGCCAGTCGGCTCATCCCGTCTCACCCCGGTCGCTGGGACGTGCGACGGGCGGCGTTCCGTTCCCGGAGCCGCCCGCCTCCTCCGCCCGTTCCTGCGGCGTTTTCGGTGGGATCATCCCAGTGCCGCGCGAACGTGTCGAGGAACCGTCCGGGGCCGCGGTGCGGCCCCACGCCCCCGGTCAGGCGGCCTTGAGGGCGGCTGCTCCGAAGGAGACGTGGAACCGCTTGCACCAGATGGTGACGCTGGTGAGCCTGCCCAGGTCGGCGTCGGCGGGGATCTCGTAGTTCTGGCTGCCCTTGTTGCCCTTGAGCCTGCCCAGCTCCACGTACGCGCCGTCGTCGAACACGAACCACCCGCCGGTCCCCTCCTTGACCGGCTGGTCCGACAGCCACACCCACAGGTCCGGCCCGTTGGAGGTGTCCAGGTTCTCGATCCGCAGCACCCGCTTGCCGTCCGCCAGCCGGATCACCTTCACGGTCCCCGAGGTCCCGTGCTCGTGCGAGATGAACGACCCGCCGGCCAGCACCTGCGGCCCCTGCTGTCCCTGCTGCCCCTGCGGCGGCTGCTGCCCGCCGCCCGGGGTGGCCGCCGGCGCCGTCACCCCGGCCGGCCCGCTCTCGTTCACCGTCTCGTCCACGAACAACAGCCAGGGCTGGAACAACGCCAGTGCCACGGCCGCGACGACCGCGAGCACCACCAGCCCGACCCACACCACAGGCTTCCGCAGCAGCGCGACCATGACCATCTCCCAACTCGGGCGACTCCGCCGTACATCAGACTTGGACGCCGCCATCACACCGGAAGATGCCGCCGGAATCCCTTACAGAACGGTGACATCCTGCGTTCCCGTGAGATGCGGGCCCGTCAGTGCGCGGCGAAGCCGCCGTCGACGAACAGGGTGTGCCCGGTGACGAAGGCGGCGGCCGGCGACGCCAGGAACACCGCCGCCCCGGCGAAGTCGGCGGGCAGCCCGTTGCGGCCGATCATGGTCCGGTCGCGCATCGCGGCCACGCGGACCGGGTCGGCGGCGGCCTCGGCGGTCAGCGGGGTGATGACGAACCCGGGCACCAGGGTGTTGCAGCACACCCCGTGCGGTGACCACGCCTCGGCCTGGGATCGGGTCAGGGCGACCACCCCGGCCTTGGAGGCACCGTAGGCGCCGCTGTTGCCGAACGCCCGGAACGCCTGCTGTGAGGCGACGTTGATGATGCGCCCCCACCCGCGTTCGGCCATCCCGGGCCCGTACCGCTGGCCGAAGAGATAGGGCGCCCGCAGGTTGACCGCCATGGTGGCGTCCCACTGGTCGTCGTCGAGGTCGGGCAGCGGCGGACGCAGGTTGATGCCGGCGGAGTTGACGCAGATGTCGGGCTCGCCGAACACCTCGGCGGCCCGGTCGGCCGCCTCCCGCGCCTCCTCCGGCCCCGTCAGGTCGGCGGCGACATAGGCCGCCTCACAGCCGTGGGCGCGCAGTTCGGCCACGGTGTCCGCCAGCGGCCCGACCCGCCGCGCCACGATCACCACACGCGCGCCCGCACGGGCCAGGGCCTCGGCCATGGCCCGCCCGATGCCCGAGCTGCCCCCGGTCACCACGGCCACACGCCCGCTCAGGGAGAACAACTCAGCGAGATACGACGGCACCGATGTCACACCGGTAACCCTAGAAGCCCGCAACACCCCCGCGAACGCGGTGATCGGTCATCTCGCCCACAGAGGGCGTACCAGGGCGTGTCCCACGGAAAGCCGGCCGCCGTGCCCGCTGCGCGGGCGGTAGCGTTCGGACGGTGAGCGACTTCGAACGCGCCACGAAGGCGGGCTACGACGCCATCGCGGAGCGGTACGCCGAGCATTTCAGCGGGGAGCTGTGGGGCAAGGAGTCCGACCGTGACGTGCTCGTCGCCTACGCCGAAGGCGTCCGGGCGGCCGGTGGCGGCAAGGTCGCCGATGTGGGGTCCGGGCCCGGCCGGGTGACGGCGTTCCTGCACGAGCTGGGGCTGGACGTGCACGGCATCGACCTGTCGTCCGCGATGGTCGCGCTGGCCCGGCGGGAGCATCCGCATCTGCGGTTCGAGCAGGGGTCGATGATGGCGCTGGACCTGGCGGACGGGGCGCTGGCCGGGCTGGTCGCCTGGTACTCGATCATCCACGTCGTGCCGGACCGGCTGCCCGAGGTGTTCGCCGAGTTCGGGCGGGTGCTCGCGCCCGGGGGCCGTCTGCTGCTGGCGTTCCAGGTCGGGAACGAGCCGCTGCATTTCGACGAGGCGTTCGGCCACCGGGTGGACCTCGACTTCCACCGGCTGGATCCGGAACGGGTCACCGGCCTGCTGGCGGCGGCCGGGTTCCGCGTACGGACCCGGCTGGTCCGCCCTCCCGTGGGGCGGGAGAGCACCCACCAGGCGTTCATCGCGGCCCGCAAGCACGATGAACGCCCGGCGGCTCAGCGGCTCACCCGATGAAGCGGATATCGGGATGACGAGGGGACGGCCGATCCAGCCCCTCCCGCGCCACCTGGACGAAGTCGCCCTCGGAGTACTGCATGGTGCCGTCCATGTCGATGCCGGCGTCCACGCGGCGATCCACCCGCATCACCTCGGCCGGGCGAGGGGTGGTGCCCGCGGGTTCCGGAGCCGGGTAGGGTGGGCCGCGGCGAAGGGGAGTAGTCCCGATCCGCTGAGCGGTCGACATGCTGGCGTGCCCTGCCGGAGACGGCGGGGAGGCCCGGTCCTCAGGCCGTGACCTCAGGTCACGGTGGACGAGACCTTCGGCCTGGTCAGACGTGCCCCCAGGGGGCGCACACGTCCGGCCGGGCCGAATCGGTCCTCCCGCGCTGATCCCCCGGCGCGTTCGTCGGCCGGAGCGGTCCGGCCACGAGGGGAAGGCCGCCGCTGCGGATGACTTTCAACCTGGTCACGTTCTTCACCGCGTTCGTCGTCATCTTCCTGGCCGAGCTGCCGGACAAGAGCATGTTCGCCTCGCTGGCCATGGGCACCCGGATGCGCCCGCTGTGGGTGTGGCTCGGCACGACCAGCGCGTTCGGAATCCATGTGGGCATCGCCGTCGCCGCCGGCAGCGTGCTGTCGCTGCTGCCGCGCACCCTGGTCGGGGTGGTGGCCGCGGCGCTGTTCGCGTTCGGCGCCTATACCCTGCTGCGAGGCGGTGACGAGGACGACGACGGCGAGGCCGGCGCCCGGGCGCCCGTGCTGGGGACCTGGGCGACGTACGCCACGGCGTTCACCGTCGTGTTCGTCGGGGAGTGGGGCGACCTGACCCAGATCGCCACCGCGAACCTGGCGGCCACGCGGGAACCGCTGCCGGTGGCGCTGGGCGCGCTGCTGGCGCTGATGGCGGTGTCGGCGCTCGCGCTGCGGGCCGGGCGGTTCATCGCCGACCGGGTCCCGCTCAAGGTCGTGCGGCGGATCGGCGGCCTTGTCATGCTCGTCCTGGCCACCTGGACGCTGGCCGAGGCGGTGTTCGGATGACCTGCCGCCCCGGGGGCACGGCCCCCGGACTCCCGAGACCGGACCGAGGAGGTGCCCGTGGGCGCTGACCACTCCCACTCCCACCACCGGACGGCGCCCGCTCCGCCGGGTGCGGTACGGGCCATGCTGGCGGTCATCGTCCCGCTGGCGGTGGTGACGCTGGCCGCGCTGATCTGGATGTGGCCGGACGGGAACGCCGCCAAGGCCGCCGGGCAGAGCCAGGACCCGGTGCAGATGACCCGGGTCACCGGCACGGTCACCGCGATCGCCCACAAGGACTGCGCGCAGGCCGGGGAGTTCGAGGGGGACTGGCTGGCGCCCACCCCGCAACCCGGCCAGAAGTGCGGCGACGCCACCGTGCGGCTGACCTCCGGGCCGCAGGCGGGCGGCACGGTGCGGGTCTCGCTGCCCACCGGGCCCGGCTCGCTGGAGTACGACCCCGGCGACAAGGTCGTGCTGCTGCACATGCCGTCCGGCGCGGACGGCGGCGTCCCGCCGTACCAGCTCACCGACCACGACCGGTCGAACGGGATGTGGCTGGTCGGGGCGGCGTTCGCGCTGGCGGTGATCGCGTTCGGCCGCTGGCGGGGGGTGACCGCGCTGGTGGGGCTGGCGATCACCTTCCTGTTGCTGGTGAAGTTCCTGATCCCGGCGATCCTGGCCGGACAGCCGCCGCTGCTGGCCGCCATCGTCTGCTCCGCCGCGATCATGCTGGCGGTGCTGTACCTGACGCACGGCCCGACGATGGCGACGTCGATCGCGCTGGTCGGAACGCTGGCCAGCCTCGCCCTCACCGGGGTGCTGGCGTCGGTGGCGATCGGCCTGACCCGCCTGTCCGGCATGGCCGACGAGAGCGCCCTCAACCTGGGCCTCAGCTACGACGTCAACCTGCAGGGCCTGCTGCTGGCCGGGATCATCATCGGCTCGCTGGGCGTTCTGGACGACGTCACCGTCACCCAGGCCGCCACGGTCGGGGAACTGGCGCACGCCAACCCCGCGTACCGGTTCGGGCAGCTCTACCGGGCCGCCGCCCGGGTCGGCCGGGCGCACATCGCCTCGGTGATCAACACGATCATCCTGGCGTACGCGGGCTCCTCGCTGCCGCTGCTGATCCTGATCAGCGTCGGCGAGCAGCCGCTCGGCCAGGTGCTGACCGGGCAGATCCTCGCCCAGGAGATCGTCCGCAGCGTGGCCGGCACCCTCGGCCTGATCGCGGCCGTCCCCATCACCACCGCCCTGGCGGCCCTGGTCCGTTCCCGCAGCGCCCCGGTGGAGGACGACCCGCACGACGCGACGCCCGCGACGCCCCGGCCGCCCGCGCCCGCCGGGGAACCGGACCTGCCGCCGCACGGCTGGCCGTACTCCGACCGGTACGCCTGACCTCACACGGAGGTCTCCGCACGGCCGCGGGCGGGGGTCCTGCCGCGCCACAGCAGCGCGTCCAGGCCGAACCGCCCGCTGCCGGTGCCGGCCAGCAGCAGCGCGGTCGCCGCGACGAGGAGGACGAACTCGAAACCGCCCTCGTTGACGAAGAGCCCGTCGTCCCGGTGCACGAACCAGTACGCCCCCGCCATGTCGAGGGCGATCAGCACCCCGGCGACCGGCACCAGCAGGCCGAGGATCAGGGCGAGGCCGCCCAGGATCTCCACCCAGGTCGCGTAGTAGGCGGCCAGGGTGGGCAGGGGGATCCCCAGGTCGTCGAACCCCCGGGCGACGGCCCCGAGCCCGATGTCGGTGAGCTTCTGCAACCCGTGCGCGAGGAGGATCACCCCGAGGGCCAGACGGCCGATCAGGAGTCCGATGTCGCGGAGGACGGGAAAACGGTCGGCGAAATTCATGGTGGATCCAGGAGAGTTCGGTGTGCGTGGGCCGGCCGGGCGCCTCGGCCCGCCGCCGGCGGTGCGGGCCGCCTGTCCCGGCCCGGCCTGGTTGAAAGAGGAATCACTACCCGGCGCGGGTGCCGTCAAGCGGCCCCGGGCGAAGACGCCGGCACTAGAGGTCGGCGGGCGTGCGCGGGTCCGGGGCGCCGGGGGGCAGGACGCCGTGGCGGCGCAGCACCCGCCCGACCGCCGGGCCCCAGGCCGGGCGGAGCCGGGCCGCGCGCAGCAGCGCCTCGTCGGTGAGCAGGTCGGCGGCCCTCCCGGTGTGCAGGTGGCCCTCGGCCAGGATCGCGGCGTCGTCGGCCCAGCGGTGGGCGAGGTCCACGTCGTGGGTGGATGCCACGATCGTGGTGCCGGCGGCCTGCAGGGCGGCCAGCGTCGCCAGCAGCGCGTCCACCCCGGCCGGGTCCAGCCCGGCGGTCGGCTCGTCCAGCACCAGCACCGCCGGGCGCAGCGCCAGCGCCCCGGCGATCGCCACCCGCTTGCGCTGGCCGAACGACAGCAGATGGGTGGGCCGGTCGGCCAGGTCGGCGATCTCCATGGCCGCCAGCGCCTCGGCGACCCGCGCGCGCACCCGGTCGGCGGGCAGCCCCAGGTTCAGCGGGCCGAACGACACGTCCTGCACGACGCTCGCCGAGAACAACTGGTCGTCGGGGTCCTGCAGCACCAGTTGGACGCGGGTCCGCAACTCGGTGAGGCCCCGCCGCGAGTACGACACCGGCGACCCCCGCCACAGGACCTGTCCCCGTGACGGCCGCAGCCCTCCGGTCAGCAGCCGCAGCAGGGTCGTCTTGCCCACGCCGTTCGGCCCGAGCAGCGCCAGCGTCCGTCCCTCCGGCACCTCCAGCGACAGCCCGCCGAAGACCGGCGGTTCGCCGTCGTAGGCGAACGAGACCTCCCGGGCACTGAGGATCGGCGTCACGGCGGACCTTTCAAGACGAGTCACAGCAGGCGTTCCAGGGCGAGGGTGGCGGTGACCGCCAGGGCGGCGGGCAGCGGGGCGGCCAGCAGGAACGGCGTCCGCAGCGGGATCGGCTCGACCGCGACCGTCAGGGCGCCGGTGTAGCCGCGCCCGGCCAGGCCGATCTCCAGCCGGCGGGCGCGGTCGAACGAGCGCACGAACACCGCCGAGCCCAGCCCGCCCAGGGAACGCCAGGTCGCCTGCAGGGACCGGGCGCCCAGCCGGCCGGCCTGGGCGTCGCGGATCCGCCGGGTGGTGTCCAGCACCACGAACAGCATCCGGTAGATCAGCGCCGCCACCTCCACCAGCGTCGCGGGCACCCCGAGCCGCACCAGCCGGGGCAGGGTGTCGGCCAGCGGGGTCGTCCCGGCGAACAGCAGCTGGCACAGCACCGCCGCCCCGCACCGGGCCACCACCTCCCCGGCCCGCCGCGGCCCCCCGTCCGCCCAGCCGATCCCGTCCGCGCCCACCGTGACCAGGAACGTCAGCGATCCGGTCAGCGCGAACCCCAGCGGCGTCCGGGCGGCCCGCAGCAGCGTGCGGGCCGGCACCCGCGCCCAGCACAGCGCCACCGCCAGGGCGACCAGCGCCGTCACCACCGCCCCCGGCCAGGGCGGCAGCACCAGCGCGCAGCCCAGCAGTCCTCCGGCCAGCAGCGCCTTGGCGGCAGGGTGGTGCCGCCGCCACGGGCTGCGGTAGGCCGCGGCGTCGATGGCGAGCACTCAGCCGTCGTCCCGCCGGGCGGCGGTCAGCCTGCGCCGCGTCCGGACGACCCCGAGGCAGTAGCCGAGCACGCCCGCGCCCAGCGCCGCCTGCAACGCGAACAGCCCGGACTCGATCTCCCCGGACGGGGGCTCGTACAGCGGGGCGAACCAAGGCTCGTAGCCGGGGTCGTTCTCGGTGATGACGGTCTCCGCCTGCCCGTCCGCCCCGGTAAACGGCTCCTCCTTGCCGTCCCCGGCCCCGATCGCCAGCGGCGCCACCGCGAGCGCCACCACCGCCAGCACCAGCAGCAGGTTGACGATGCGGCCCTTCACGCCGTCACCTCCCTACGATCGCGCGGCACGCGGCACCGGCGGCAGTTCACGATGCGGTCCCTCACGCCGTCGCCTCCGTGCGGTCGGGGCGCAGCACGCCGAGGCGGGTCAGGTCGGCGGCGGCGGAGGTGCGCAGCAGCCGGACGACGAGGACGGTCAGCAGGCCCTCGCTGATCGCCAGCGGGATCTGGGTGACCGCGAAGATCCCGCCGAACTTGGCCAGCGCCCCCGCGAAGCCGGACTCGGCGTCGGGGAAGGCCAGCGCGAGCTGGGCCGTGGTGACGCAGTAGGTGGTCAGGTCGGCGACGAACGCCCCGGCGAACACCGCGGGGAGCAGGCCGAGGCGCCGCACCAGCAGGTACGCCCCGAAGCCCGCCCACGGCCCGGCGACCGCCATGGAGAACACGTTGGCGCCCAGCGTGGTCAGCCCTCCGTGCGCCAGCAGCAGCGCCTGGAACAGCAGGGTGATGGTGCCGAGCACCGTCATCGCCGGCGGGCGGAACAGGATCGCGCCGAGCCCGGTGCCGGTCGGATGCGAGCAGCTTCCGGTGACTGACGGGATCTTCAGCGCGGACAGCACGAAGCAGAACGCCCCCGACGCGCCCAGCAGCAGCTTGTCCTCGGGGGAGTCCTTGACGCGGCGGCTCAGCACCGTCGCGCCGTGGACGACGAACGGGGCCGCGGCCACGGACCAGGCGACGGCATGGGAGACGGGGAGATAGCCCTCGGCGATGTGCACGGGCGGACACCGGACCTTTCCAGCACCTCGTGGACGGTGGTCGAGCGCCGTGGCCGGTCTCCTGGCTGACGGGTCCGGCCCGCCGCTCCACCTTCCCAGGCGCGGGCGCCCAGTGGCCTCCATGCGGAGCGAGCGGCGGGATCTCCCGATCACAGTGGCGAGGGCCGCTCCGGTCTTGCACCGGAATTCCCGAACACCACGGCCCGGACAGCCTAGCCATACCTGCCCGGTTGCGCAGGTATGGGGATATGGATCTCTGGCACGATGGACAGGTGCATCTGGTTCCCGCCGACCGTGCCCACCGGACCCCCATCGACGACCACCGTCCGTGCGAGGCGATCGCGGCCATCGGCGACCCGGCCCGCGTGGCGGCCTGGGCCCGCCGCTTCGACCTGCTGTCGGACCCCGGCCGGCTCACCCTGCTGCTGGCCATCGACTCCGCCGGGCCGATCAGCGTGACCGACCTGGCCACCGCCTCGGGGATGTCCGACACGGCCGTCTCCCGCGCGCTGCGGCTGCTGCGCACCGCCGGCCTGGTGGAGCCCGAACGCGACGGCCGGATCGTCCGCTACCGGCTGGCCGACCCCGCCATCCGCCCGCTGCTGGCGGCCGCCGCCTCCTGACCCGTTCCCCGAAGACGCGGGTCAGCCGCGCGGCGCGTACATGATCACCGCGACGCCCAGCAGGCAGATCGCCGCGCCCGCCAGGTCCCACCGGTCCGGCCGGAACCCGTCGACCAGCACGCCCCACGCCAGCGACCCGGCCACGAACACGCCCCCGTACGCCGCCAGGATCCGCCCGAAGTGCGGGTCCGGCTGGAACGTCGCCACGAACCCGTACGCCCCCAGCGCCAGCACCCCGGCCGCGATCCACAGCAGGCCGCGATGCTCCCGCCACCCCTGCCAGACCAGCCACGCCCCGCCGATCTCGGCCAGCGCGGCCAACCCGAACAGCACCAGCGAACGCAGCACGGTCATGGACCGCACCCTCTCATCCCGCCCGTCCCGCCCGTGCCCCGGTCGCCGGGGGCTACAGCGGAACGAAGGTCAGGCCGCGCTTCTTGAGCCGGGGCAGGACCTGGCGGAGGGCGGCGACGGTCTGGGAGCGGTCGCCGCCGCCGTCGTGGCAGAGCATGATCGCGCCCTCCTTGGACTCCAGCAGGGCGCGCCTGATCCGGCCGACCCCGGGCCGCCGCCAGTCCTGCGGGTCGACCTCCCAGCCGATCGGGATCATCCCGAACTCGGCGGTCGTCTCGAACACCTGCTTGGACCAGGCCCCGCCCGGCGCCCGGAAGAACTTCGGGGTGACCCCGGTGGCCTGGGCGATCCGCTCGTGGGCCTCGGCGATCTCCCGGCGGATCCGCCGGGAGCCGATCCGGTCGAACGGCGACGGATGGCTCATGGTGTGGTTGCAGATCTGGTGCCCCGCCTCCACGATCCGCCGGGTGATCAGCGGGTACTCCCTGACCATCTCGCCCACCACGAAGAAGGTCGCCGTGACCCGGTGCTCGGCCAGCAGGTCCAGGATCTGCGGCGTGTACTCCGGGTGCGGGCCGTCGTCGATGGTCAGCGAGATCGTCCCCGGCGGCCGTCCGGGACCCAGCTCCCTGAGGTTGGTCACCGCCTCCTTGCGGCGCGGCGCCGGGGTCGGCTTCCACGCCGGGTGGCCGGGCAGGATCACGGCGGGGGTCACCACCGGGGGCCGCCCGGGCGCGTGCGGCCCGCCGGCCGCGCGCAACGGGCGCGAACCCGAGGGAGCCGGGGTGGGGGTCGGCCGGGCGGCGGGTCCGCGCCCGCCCGTCCCGGCGGCGCCGCGCACGCTGTCGGACGAGGCCGCCACGGCGAAACCGATCGCCCCCAACGTCCACAACAACCGGCGCCGCGTCGGCTCCTTCAAGTCCATGGCCAATAAAGGTATAGGGCGTTTTACCGTCACACCGGCGTGTTCGGCACAGATCGGGCGACGGCGCCCCGGGAAGGCCCGGAACGTCCCCGGGCGAAGGTGAAGGAGGACGATGGCGACGCCCGTGGTGGGGGTGCCGCTGGCGGTGGTGCTGCTCGCGCTGACCGCGGTGGCCGCGCTGCTGGTGCGGGCCGGCGGCATCGGCGCGGCCCGGGAGGTGGCGGTGGCGGCCGGGCGCGCCGCGGGCCAGCTGGCCGCGGTGTCGCTGCTGATCGCCGCGGTGCTGCGGAGCGCGGGCGCCACGGCCGCGTTCGTCGCGCTGATGCTGGTGATCGCCGCGGTCACCGCCGCCGGGCGGATCGCCGGGCGGCGTTCGGCGAGGGCGGCCGGCTGGTCCGGGCTGGCCATCGCCGCCGGGGTCGGCCCGGTGCTGGCGCTGGTGGTGCTGTCGGGGGTGGTGCCGGCCCGGCCGGTGGCGGTGCTGCCGATCGCCGGGATCCTGATCGGCGGGGCGATGACCGCGACCGCGCTGACCGGCCGCCGCACGCTGGACGAGCTGCGCACCCGGCACGGCGAGTACGAGGCGGCGCTGGCGCTCGGGCTGGTGCCCCGGGACGCGGCCCTGGAGGTGTGCCGTCCGGTCGCGGCGCTGGCGCTCGTCCCGGCGCTGGACCAGACCCGCACGGTGGGGCTGGTGACGCTGCCGGGCGCGTTCGTGGGGGTGCTGCTGGGCGGGGCGAGCCCGGTGGAGGCGGGCGCGACGCAGCTGCTGGTGCTGGTCGGGCTGCTGGCGGCCGAGGCGGTCTGCGTGCTGGCGACCCTGGAACTGGTCGCCACCGGCCGGCTGCATGAGGCCGAATGAGCGGGCGGCCGGAGTAACGGCTTTCCAGGCGCATGGGGTGAGGAACGCTGTACGCCTGCTCCGGCCGCCTGCTCCCTCCGGAGTGCCCCTTGCCGTCCCGGCGGTCCGGGGGCGAGTCGGGCCGCGGTCCGGCAAGGGCTTCGACGATAACTCGCGGTATGAAATGCGTGAAGTGACTCACTGTCTACAGTTATTCACAACATGTGTCAGCTTTGGCGGGTCACTCGTTCACGCGTTCCGTCCGGCCGTTCCGTCACGCGGGCGGTGTGCGCGCCGACGCTCCGTGCGCGGTTCCGCAGTCTTGCCGTAACTGCGAACCGTTCGCAATAGTGGCGGCATGGTGTCCCGCCGGGCGGCGCCTCCCGGACCGGGGTCATGCTCAGAACACGTCCCGCACGGTCCGGGAGGCGCCGCCCCGTTCTCTCGGCGGAACGCATCGTCATGGTCTCTCGTTGACCGGGTACGGAAGCGCACGAGAACGCTTCCGCCGACCCCCGGAAGGGGAGGACGACCATGGCCTCGATCGTCACGAAGATCAGGCGATTCCTGCACACCCCGCAGGGCCGCCAGGCCCGCGCCCACGCCGAACGGCTGGCCCGCGACCCCCGCGCCCGCGCCAAGCTCCGCAGCCTGATGGGCAAGCGCGGCGCAGGCGGGCGCCGCCACTGAGGAACCACACGCCGGTGAGCGGTCCGGGGACCGCTCACCGGCCGGCGGGCCACCGCGGTGAGCCCGTCCCCGGAGCGACGGATTTCCCGGGCCTCCCTCTCCAGTGCGGCGGAACTTCTCCGCCCTGCGGCGGAGTCAAAGGGGTGCGGTGTCCCGGTATGGTCCGAAGACCCGGGGAAAGGCGGGGCTGTGGAGCCTGGAGCGGTACTGGACGGCAAATACCGGCTGGTGCGACGGCTGGGCCAGGGCGGCATGGGCGAGGTGTGGGCCGCCGACGACCTGTCGCTCGGCCGGCGGGTCGCGGTCAAGATCGTGCTGTCCAACCTGGGCATCGACCAGGAGCTGATCCGGCGGCTGCGGCGCGAGGCGCAGGCGGCGGCGTCGCTGCAGCATCCGGGGATCACCGTGGTCCACGCGATGGGCGAGCACGAGGGGCATCCGTTCTTCGTGATGGAGCTGCTGGAGGGCCGCGACTTCGGGGCGCTGCTGGAGGCGCACCCGGACGGGCTGTCCGTACCGCACGCGGTGTCGCTGGTCAGGCAGGTCGCCGAGGCGCTGGCGTACGCGCACCGCAAGGGCGTGGTGCACCGCGACATCAAGCCCGCCAACCTGATGGAGCTGGCCGAGGGCGGCGTCAAGATCTGCGACTTCGGCATCGCCCGGTTCGCCGACGCCGCCTCCGACCTCACCCCGATGGGCATCATCGTGGGCACGCCCCCGTACACCGCCCCCGAGCAGTACCGGGGCGAGCGGGGCGACGAGCGCTCGGACCTGTACTCGCTGGGCTGCACCCTCTACGCACTGCTGACCGGCCGTCCGCCGTTCACCGGCCCGTCGATGGCGGCGTTCATGAACCAGCACCTGCGCGAGGCCCCGCCGCAGCCGACCGCGTTCCGGCCGGACGTCCCCCCCGAGCTGGAGGCCCTGACCCTGCGGCTGCTGGCCAAGGACCCCGCCGCCCGGCCCGCCATGTCCGAGGTGCTGGCCCGCCTGACCGCCCTGGCTGCGCCGGTCACACCGGTGATGAGCCCGCCCGCCCCGACCCGCCCGTTCGCCGCGGCCCCGCCGCCCGGCCCGCCGCCGGGTCCCCCGCCGGGCCCGCCGCCCGCCCGGGCGGCCGAGCCGCCCCCGCCGGCGGTGCAGGCGATCAACGGCGCCGTCGCCCGCCTGCAGGGCCGTCCCGCCCGCACCGTGACCCGCGTGTGGAACGCCGTCGCGTCGGCCGTGGGCTGGCTGCTGCGGGCACCCGGCGGCGCCGGCCGTGACGTGGATCCGGCGCAGCGCCGCGACGGCGTCGGCCTGACGCTGGTCATCGCCGCGATCACGCTGGGCGGACTGCTGTGGGCGCGGACGGAGACCACGTTCACGACGGCGGTGGCGGACCTGCTGCGCGGTGCGTTCGGCCTGTGCGCCTACGTGCTGCCCATCGCGGTCGCGCTGCTGGCCGCGCGCGTCTTCCGCCGTCCCGAGCGCCGTACCGGCACCATCCGCATCCTGGTCGGCTCCGCCATCATCGGCATCGGCGTGCTCGGCGTCATCCACGCCGCCGCCGACAGCCCCGACCCCTTCACCGGCATGGACCAGGTGCGCGGGGCGGGCGGCGTCCTCGGCTGGCTCGTCGGCGCCCCTCTGGAGTCGGCCCTGACCGCGTGGGCCGCGATCCCCCTGCTGCTGGCGGTCGGCGGTCTCGGCGTCCTGGTCGCCACCGCCACGCCGCTGCAGAGCGTTCCCGACCGCCTCGGCCGCGTGCTCGGCTTCCTGGCCGGCGGCGGCGACCGCGAGCCCGGGGAACGGAACGCGCAACAGCCCTGAGGGAGCGTTCACCCCAGCCCGCGGGCTGGAGTTTTGTCCTGTGATGCGCTGACCGGCTCAGGTAAGCCGATTCCTGAGATAAAGTTCGTTGGTCTGCGCTTTAGTTGCAGCGTGGAAACTATTCGGCGGCTAGGGTCGGCTGCCGGGAGACGGTTGACGGCGCTGTCTCCCGGCCGACGAGCCGGACAGGGTGAGGACATGGGTGACGCTGCGGTAAGCGAGCGGACCGACGGGACGGTCGGCGAGGCCGAACTGCGGCAGCTTCTGGACGGGCTGACCGCGGTGCGCGACGGGGACTTCGGGACCCGGCTGCCCGACGACGCCGACGGGCTGATGGGCGAGATCGCCACCGTGTTCAACGGGATGGTGGACCAGTTGTCGCTGTTCACCTCCGAGGTGACCCGGGTGGCCCGGGAGGTCGGCACCGAGGGCCGGCTGGGCGGCCAGGCCGAGGTGCACGGCGTGGCCGGCACCTGGAAGGACCTGACCGACTCGGTGAACGCCATGGCCGGGAACCTGACCACCCAGGTCCGCGACATCGCCCAGGTGGCGACCGCGGTGGCCAAGGGCGACCTGTCGCAGAAGATCGACGTGGACGCCCGCGGCGAGTTCCTGGAGTTGAAGAACACCGTCAACACGATGGTGGACCAGTTGTCGTCGTTCGCCGACGAGGTCACCCGGGTGGCCCGGGAGGTGGGCAGCGAGGGGCGGCTGGGCGGCCAGGCCGACGTCAAGGGCGTCTCCGGCACCTGGCGCGACCTGACCGACTCGGTGAACTTCATGGCCGGCAACCTCACCGCCCAGGTCCGCAACATCGCCCAGGTCACCACCGCCGTCGCCAAGGGCGACCTGTCGCAGAAGATCACCGTCGACGCGCGCGGCGAGATCCTGGAGTTGAAGAACACCGTCAACACGATGGTGGACCAGTTGTCGTCGTTCGCCGACGAGGTCACCCGGGTGGCCCGGGAGGTGGGCAGCGAGGGGCGGCTGGGCGGCCAGGCCGACGTCAAGGGCGTCTCCGGCACCTGGAAGGACCTCACCGAGTCGGTCAACGTCATGGCCGACAACCTCACCGCCCAGGTCCGTTCGATCGCCCAGGTCACCACCGCCGTCGCCAGGGGCGACCTGTCGCAGAAGATCCGGGTCGACGCGCGCGGCGAGATCGCCGAGCTCAAGGAGACCATCAACACGATGGTCGACCAGCTCTCGGCGTTCGCCGACGAGGTCACCCGGGTGGCCCGCGAGGTCGGCACCGAGGGCAACCTGGGCGGGCAGGCCACCGTCCGCGGGGTCTCCGGCACCTGGAAGGACCTCACCGACAACGTCAACGTGATGGCCTCCAACCTGACCGGCCAGGTCCGGTCCATCGCCCAGGTGGCGACCGCGGTGGCGCGCGGCGACCTGTCGCAGAAGATCACCGTCGAGGCCAAGGGCGAGGTCGCCGCGCTCGCCCAGACCATCAACACGATGGTGGACACCCTGTCGGCGTTCGCCGACGAGGTCACCCGGGTGGCCCGCGAGGTCGGCACCGAGGGCATGCTGGGCGGCCAGGCCCGGGTCCCGAACGTGGCCGGCACCTGGCGCGACCTCACCGACTCGGTGAACTTCATGGCGCACAACCTGACCAGCCAGGTGCGCAACATCGCCCAGGTCACCACCGCCGTCGCGCAGGGCGACCTGACCAAGAAGATCGACGTCGACGCGCGCGGCGAGATCCTGGAGCTGAAGAACACCATCAACACGATGGTCGACCAGCTCTCCTCGTTCGCCGCCGAGGTCACCCGGGTCGCCCGCGAGGTGGGCAGCGAGGGCCGGCTGGGCGGCCAGGCCGAGGTCGAGGGCGTCTCGGGCACCTGGAAGCGGCTGACCGAGAACGTCAACGAGCTGGCCGGCAACCTGACCCGGCAGGTCCGCGCCATCGCCGAGGTGACCAGCGCGGTCGCCGAGGGCGACCTGACCCGGTCGATCACCGTGGACGCCTCCGGCGAGGTCGCCGAGCTCAAGGACAACATCAACTCGATGGTCCGGTCGCTGCGCGAGACCACCCGGGCCAACCAGGAACAGGACTGGCTCAAGACCAACCTGGCCCGGATCTCCTCGCTGATGCAGGGCCACCGGGACCTGTCGGTGGTCGCCGCCCTGATCATGGACGAGCTGACCCCGCTGGTGCAGGCCCAGGTCGGCGCGTTCTACCTGGCCGAGGAGACCCCCGACGGCGTCGAGCTGGCGTTGCTCGGCTCGTACGGCTACCCGGCGGGCGGGGACCGGCCGGACCGGTTCCGGCTGGGCGAGTCCCTGGTGGGGCAGGCCGCCCGCAGCCGCCAGCCGATCATGGTGGACGAGATGCCGCCCGGCTACCTGACCGTCTCCTCCGGGCTCGGCGAGACCCTGCCGACCAGCCTGGTGGTGCTGCCGATCGTGGTGGAGGACCAGGTCCTGGGGGTGATCGAGCTGGCCTCGGTGCACCGGTTCACCCCGGTGCAGCGCGACTTCCTGCAGCAGGTGCTGGAGACCATCGGGGTCAACGTCAACACCATCATCGCCAACGCCCGCACCGACGAGCTGCTGGCCGAGTCGCAGCGGCTGGCCGCCGAGCTGCAGGCCCGGTCCGAGGAGCTGCAGATCCGGCAGGAGGAGCTGCAGCGCTCCAACGCCGAGCTGGAGGAGAAGGCCGCGCTGCTGGCCAGCCAGAACCGCGACATCGAGGCCAAGAACCTGGAGATCGAGCAGGCCCGCCAGGAGCTGGAGACCCGCGCCCAGCAGCTCGCGCTGGCCTCCAAGTACAAGTCGGAGTTCCTGGCCAACATGAGCCACGAGCTGCGCACCCCGCTCAACAGCCTGCTGATCCTGGCGCAGCTGCTGGCCCAGAACCCCACCCGCAACCTCACCCCCAAGCAGGTGGAGTACGCCAGCATCATCCACTCGGCCGGTTCGGACCTGCTCCAGCTCATCAACGACATCCTGGACCTGTCCAAGGTCGAGGCGGGCAAGATGGACGTGCAGCCCGAACGGGTCAAGCTGCGCCATCTGCTGGACTACGTCGAGGCCACGTTCCGTCCGTTGACCTCGCAGAAGAGCCTCAGCTTCAAGATCACCACGGCGTCCGGCCTGCCGGTGGAGCTGTACACCGACGACTCCCGGCTGCGCCAGGTGCTGCGCAACCTGATGTCGAACGCGGTGAAGTTCACCGAGAGCGGCGGGGTGGAGCTGCGGATCGAGCCCGCCGACCAGGCCGAGCTGCCCGCCGCGGTCCGCGCGCACGGCCAGGCCGTCGCGTTCCGGGTGACCGACACCGGCATCGGCATCGCCGAGCACCAGCTCGACTCCATCTTCGGGGCGTTCCAGCAGGCGGACGGGACCACCAGCCGCAAGTACGGCGGCACCGGGCTGGGCCTGTCCATCAGCCGGGAGATCGCCCACCTGCTGGGCGGCGCCATCCACGTCGAGAGCACGGTCGGGGAGGGCAGCACCTTCACCCTGTACCTGCCGGTCGCCCGGCCCGACTTCGTGGCGTCGGCCGCCGACGCCGACGACACCGGGACCGAAGGGACCGAACCGGCCGAGCCGCCGGCCGAGTCCGTCGTCGTCGCCGAGCCCCAGCCGGCCCGGCAGCGCCGGCTGCTGGTGATCGAGGAACGGGCGCACGGGCTGCTGTCCCTGGTCGCCGAGAGCGCGGTGAACGACCTGGGCGAGGCCGCCGGCGGCGGTCCGGCCGGGCCGGTCGAGGTGGTCGGGGTGGTCGGCGCCCAGGAGGCCGCCGCCGCGCTGGCCGCCGAGTCCTGCCACTGCATCGTGCTGCAACTGGACATGCCCGGCGGGGAGGCGATGACGTTCCTGGAGGCGCTGGACGGCGACCCGTCGCTGCGGGGCGTCCCGGTGCTCGGGCACAACAACCGGCGGCTGGACCCGGCGCAGGAGCGGGAACTGGCCGAACGCGCCCGCAGCCGACCGCTGGAGCTGCTGTCCAGCCTGGACGAGCTGCGCGAGCGCATCACGCTGCACCTGTCGGCCGACGAGCCGGGCAGCGTGCTGCCGCTGGTGCGGCCCGAGGAGCCGCAGCAGCCGGCGTTCCGCGAGGTGGACGGGTCGCTGGCGGGCCGTACCGTGCTGGTGGTCGACGACGACGCCCGCAACGTGTACGCCATCACCAGCATCCTGGAGCTGCACGGGATGACCGTGCTGCACGCCGAGAACGGGCGGGCCGGGATCGAGCTGCTGACCGCCAACCCCGGCATCGACCTGGTCCTGATGGACGTGATGATGCCGGAGATGGACGGTTACGCCGCCACCGGGACGATCCGCCGGATGCCCGGGTACGCGAACCTGCCGATCATCATGGTGACCGCCAAGGCCATGCCCGGCGACCAGGAGAAGAGCCTGGCGTCGGGGGCCAACGACTACGTCACCAAGCCCGTCGACGCCGACGACCTGATCGCCCGCATCCACCGCTGGCTGAACGTCTGAGTCCCCGGCCGATTGGAGCGATGTCGTGTACACCCCCCAACGGTCCGGGCCGCCCGAGCCCGCGTCCGGCGAGCAGGCCGAGGGCGGTCTCGGCCGGCTCGCCGAGACCGTGCGGCGGCTGCGGCGGCAGATCGAGCAGGCGCACGCCGCCGCCGACGGCCGGTCGCTGATCGAGCTGGCCACCGGCGTGCTGGTGGAACGGCTGCGGTGCGGGCCGGCCGAGGCCGCCCGGCAGCTCGACGCGCTGGCCGCCGAGTCCGGCCGCACCCCGCTGGAACTGGCCGCCGAGATCGTCGACCAGGCGGCGCAGGACCGGCTGACCGAGGCGGCCCGGGAGTTCCTCACCCGCACCGTCGCCGCGCGCTCCGGCGTGGCGGTCCGGCTGCGCACCGCCGAGGTGGGCGCGCTGGCCGCCCCCGACACCCAGGCCGCCGCCCAGTCGCTGCTGGAGAACGCGCTGGCGCCGCTGGGCGCCAACGCCGTCGCGGTGTGGGCGGCCGGTCCCGACGCCTCGCTCACCCTGGCCGGATGGGCCGGGTTCTCCGCCGAGGAGCCCGGCCGCTGGCGGTACGTCCCGCCGGGCGTGGCGACCCCGGCCCGCCATGCCCTGATGGACCGGCGGACCCGCTGGTACCCGCTGCTGTCCCAGGCGGGGCTGCCGTCCATCGGCCACCGCGAACTGCCGGACGGCGGCCGGGTCGTGGTGCCCGCCGGGACCGGCGGGCGCATCCTCGGCGTGCTGGAGATCTGCTGGCCGCACCGGCTGGAGCCGCAGCCGCCCGCCATCGAGCGGCAGGTCGAGGCGCTGGCCGAGCTGTGCGCGCACACCCTGGAGACCCGGCCCGCGCCCGTGCTCAGCCCGCTGCCGCCGTGGACGCCGGAGGTCGACCAGAGCCTGGTGGAGCTGGTGGACCTCGCCGACGGGCTGTACGACCCGGCCCTGGTGCTGACCCCGCACCTGGACGCCGAGGGGCGGCTCGCCGACTTCCGCATCCACCACGCCAACGGGCGTTTCGTCGACCCCGCCGGACGGCCGCGCAGCGCGGTGAACGGCGCGCTGCTGCTGGAGTCGTACCCGATGGCCGCCGGGGAGAGCGGGCTGTTCGAGAACGTCGCCCGGGTGCACGCCACCGGGGAGCCGTTCCGGGCCGAGCGGATGACGCTGACCGCCCTGGTCGGCCAGGTGCCGGTGGCGGGCACCGCCGACATCAGCATCAACCGGCTCGGCGACGCCGTCCTGCTGATCTGGCGGGTGGAGGACGAGGCCGCCCGGCTGGCCCGGCTGCTCCAGCACGCCCAGCGCCTGATCCGCCTCGGCGGCTTCGAGGAGAACGCCCTCAGCGGCGAGATCACCTGGAACGAGCAGCTGTTCGACCTGTTCGGGCTGTCGGCGGGCGACGAGCCGGTGCCGCTGCGGCTGCTGCCCGAGCACGCCCACCCCGACGACGACGACGCCATCGGCCGTTTCCTGCGCGCGGTGCTGCACCAGCGCCGCCCGGCGTCGGCGGCGTTCCGGATGCTGCGCCCGGACGGCATCACCCGGCACATGCGGGTGATCGCCGAGCCGGTGCTGGACGCCCAGGGGCACCTGCTCGCCGTCCGCGGCGCCTACCAGGACGTCTCGGCGCAGCACTGGACCGAGGTCGCGCTGGCCGCCACCCGCGACCAGCTCGCCCAGACCGAGCAGCATGCCGCCGAGCGCAACCGGCTGGCCCGCCAGCTCCAGCAGGCGATCATGCCGCCCTCCCGGGGCCCGGTGGACCTGCTCGGCCTGCACATCGCCACCCGCTACCGGCCCGCCGAGAAGGACCACATGGTCGGCGGCGACTGGTACGACGCCGTGACGCTGCCGTCCAAGCAGGTCATGCTGTGCGTCGGCGACGTGGCCGGCCACGGCATCGAGGCGGCGACCGACATGGTCGTGCTGCGCAACGCGCTGCGCGGCCTGGCCACCACCGGCGCCGGTCCCGCCCAGCTCCTCACCTGGCTCAACCAGGTGGCCCACCACCTGACCGACAACGTCACCGCCACGGCCCTGTGCGCCCTCTACGACCCGGGCACCCGCACCCTGCGCTGGGCGCGTGCGGGTCACCTGCCCCCGGTCCTGGTCCGGGGCGACGAGGCGGCCCCCCTGCCCGCGGTGCCGGGCCTTCTGCTGGGCGCCCTGGCCGAGGCCGACTACGAGGAGGCCGAGCTCCAGCTCGAGCCGGACGACATCCTGCTGATGTACACCGACGGCCTGGTGGAGCGGAGGGACCGTTCGGTGGAGGAGTCGCTGCAGCACCTGCTCGACAACGCCAGGACCCCCACCGCCACGCTGGAACAGCGGCTGGACCACATGCTGACGCACAGCAACGCCGACACCGACGACGACACCTGCCTCATCGGCGTCCGCCTGACCTGATGCGGCCCGGATCGGCGCATGACCATTCGTCGCCATTTCGATTGATGACCCTTACCGGAGGTCGGCTCGATATGCCGCAGGGCGTTAGAATCGCTTTCTTCTGAAACCCCACCGCAGAGGTGCTCCTATGGACAGGCTCTGGCTGCGGGCTCTCGCTTACACCGCCCTGGTGATCGTCGTTGTCGGCGCAGTCGGGGCGGTCTTTGTGCTGTTGATGTCCACCGGTCCCGGCGGGACGGTGGTGGGGATCGTGGCTCTGTCGGTCGGGCTTGCTTACGTGGGGACCCTGCTGGCGCTCAAAGGCTACTGACCGAGCACTTCGTCAACGGTTCGCGGGCGAGGTGAACGACGAGCTCGGAATGGAGCGGTCCGCTCTCGTGTTTCGCATTCGTAACGCCTCTTGACGATCTCGGACCGAGGCGGGAGGGTACCGCTGGAAAAACACGACGGGACGGGGGCCCGCTGGACCGCAGGGAGCTCAGCGTGGAACGTGCAGTCGCGTTCGGAGGGCGGTCGCCGTCGAGCGGCCGACGGTCGTCGTTCCGCCGTTCCGGCCGGGCGGGTTGATGGCACGGACGGCTCGGCGCCCGGAGTCCGCTCCGCACCGGCCCAAGCACGCCCGTATCGTTCCACGGCGCCCCCGGCCGGTCGGCGGCTCCCTGGCCACGCTCGGCGGGGTGACCGTCATGGCGGTCGCGTTCCTGCTGGCGGTCGTGTCGGTGGCGGCCGACGACGATGAGGGCGCGCCCGTCACGGCGCCGCCCCTGCCGTCGTCGACACCGTCTCCCCCGCCGAGTGCGTGGGCGTCGCCGACGCCCACGCCGTCGGAGAGCGAGAGCGATCCCGGCCCTGCCGAGACGGCCGACCCGCCCGCCGGCCCTCGACCCGCCGAGGAGCCCCCCGAGCCGGACCGGGAACACCGGGCCAGGGTCACGCTGACGCTCCCCGAGGACGGCCAGCGGCTGGCCGACGACCGCGACTTCATGGTGGAGGGGACGGTTCGCGACCTCGGCGACGACGACCTGCGGATCTTCATCTACGCCGAGGACCGCCGGACGTTCTATCTGGCCGACTACCGGCCCGAGGACATCGCCGGGAACGGCCGGTGGACCATCCGCTCCACCGGCATCGGCCAGGACTGGGGCGGCGACGGCGACACCTACCTGGTGAAGGCGGTCCTCGCCGCCCCCTCCTGCCAGCGGGTCCTGGACGACTACGACCTCGGCCAGGACCAGTACCCGGCGTTCCGCTCCCTCCCGGACGGCTGCCGGATCGCCGCCCGCACCCGCGTCGTCGAGGACTGAGCGGGTCAGAGCGTCTGGTAGCAGGGGGCGGTGAAGACGTACGAGGAGGCGGTGGGACCGGCGGAGAACTCCTTGACGACCGTGATGCCGGTGTACGCGCCGGGGTCCGGGCGGCCCAGCACCGTCTGCCGGAAGGCGTTGGCGTTGGGGTCGCCGGAGAAGTCGCCGGCGGTGGCGGGCAGGATGCCCTCGTAGTCGATCGTGGTGATCTGCTTGAGCGCCCGGAACACGCCCTCGCGGGTGAGGTCCCCGTTCGCGGCGGCCTTCTGCAGCACCGCCTTGAGGGGGTAGGACAACACCCAGCCCGAGGTCATCGCGTCGCTCGGGGTCACGTCGCCGACCGCCAGCCGCATCGCGGCGTGCCCGGGGGAGTCGACGGCGAACGGCTTCCAGGGCGCGGACTGCAGGTAGCGCTGCCGCAGCGCCGGACCCGCCGGGCCGTCCAGCATTTTCCGCTGCCACGTCGGGTTGGAGCCGATGAAGTGCCCCGGATAGCCGCGCCGGACCGTCTCCCCGACGATGGCGGCGGCCTCCTCCGGCCCGGTGGTCAGCAGGACCACGTCCGGGGCCTCCTTGACGATGGCGTCGATCACCGGGGCCTGCGCCTGGCGGCCCCGCCCGGTCACCCGGTGGGCGAAGTCGAGTCCGCGCCGCTCCGCCGCGATCTTCGCGCCCGCGGCGGCGTCGTCGCCGTAGTCCCCCGGGAAGTGCACGGCCATGACGCTCTCGGCGGAGAACGCCTCGACCGCGTAGTCGACGGAGTTCATCGCCTCCACGCAGTAGTTGGCCCCCGACTCCAGGATCACGTCCTCGAACTCCCAGGCCGAGGTCCACGAGACCGGGGTGGCCACGATCTTGTTCTTGCGCAGGTCCGGCAGGATGGCCGCGGTGGTGGGCGAGCCCAGCGTCTGGGCCAGCGCCAGCACCTTGTCCTTCATCTGCTCGTACATGGCCTTGTGGGTGGCCGGGTCGTACTTGGAGTCGCGGGTGTGGGTGGTGACGTCGATGTCGTAACCGCCGATGCCGCCCTGCTGGTTGACCCGGCGCCAGAACGCCTTCTGCGCGTGCGTGATCGGCTTGCCCAGCTCGTGGAACGGCCCCGCGCTCAGGTCGGAGATGATCCCCAGGTAGATACAGCCGTTGTCGGGGTTCACCGCGTTCGGGCACGGCTCCCGCGTCACGCCGGGTCCGCCGGGGGCCGCGTCCGGGTCCGCGCCGCCCCCGCAGGCCGTCAGCCCCAGCACCAGCGCCACCAGTCCGCCGACGATTCCGTGCCCGCGTCGCTTCACTGACCCTCCATCCGCTCGCCATCGGCGTCCATCCCGAGCGCGCCGAGCCCTGGTCTCGGTATCGGCGAACCGAAAGTCTGGCCGGATGTGCGACAGATCACAACCGCTATGCCACAACATGTGCGACCTCGCGGCATACGCGCGGTTTCGTGCGGTCCGCCGTGGGTCAGTCGCGGCGGTGCCCGGTGTCGCGGACGCCGAGATCGCCGGCGGCGCGGTGGATGGCCTGCCCGATGTCGGCGACCCGGTCGGCCAGCAGGCCCAGGGCGCCGACCGCCCGGCTGACGGCGTCGTCGTCGCCCCCGCCCAGGGCCTTGGCGCGCAGGTAGGACTGCTTGACCTCGTGCCAGCGGGCGGCCTGCTCAGGGGTGAGGGTGCCGCGGAGTTCGGCGAGCTTGAGCAGGTTGGCCTCGGCGCCGGAGGCCAGGGTCTGGGACTCGGCCAGGTAGTGGTCGTCGACGAGGGCCTCCAGCTCCTCGTCGTTCATGACCGGGACGATGCGCTCGGCCAGCTTGTTCATGTCGCGGTAGGAGCCCTGGAGCTGGAACGGGGGCTCGGTGCGGGAGTCGTCGGACCGGGCGGCCGAGGCGATGTAGGCCCGGTTGGCGGCCAGCACGATCCGCTGGACGCGCAGCAGCTTGCGCAGCACGGAGACGATCTGGTCCAGCTCGACCTGGGAGTAGGGGTGGGAGAGCCGGTCGGGACGGACGGTGCCGTCGTCCTCGGCCAGCCGGATCAGCAGCTCCAGGTCGCCGCGGTCGCGGGTGGACAGCGGTGACAGGATCAGGTTGGAGGTCAGGGCGTTCTCGATGTAGCTGAGGGCGAACAGGTGCTCCTTGCCGGACAGCACGTCGCCCAGATTCCACACGTCGGCGCGGTTGGCGAGCATGTCGGGGATGCGGAACCTCCTGCCCGCCTCGGTGTACGGGTTGCCCGCCATGCAGACGGCGAAGCGCTTGCCGCGCAGGTCGTAGGTGCGGGTGCGGCCGTTCCAGACGCCCTCCATGCGGCGCTGGGCGTCGCACAGCGAGATGAACTTCTGCAGCAGCTCGGGGTTGGTGTGCTGGACGTCGTCCAGGTACAGCAGCGTGTTGTTGCCGCACTCCAGGGCGAACGAGATCTTCTCGATCTCCTGGCGGGCGGTGGCGCCGGGCGCCTCGGCGGGGTCCAGCGACGTGACGGAGTGGCCGAGCGCGGGGCCGTTCACCTTGACGAACACCAGGCCCAGGCGGCTGGCGACGTACTCCATCAGGGTCGTCTTGCCGTAGCCGGGCGGGGAGATGAGCAGCAGCAGGCCCATCTGGTCGGTGCGCTTGGCGTCGCCGGACGCCCCGAGCTGCTTGGCCAGGTTGTCGCCGATCAGCGGCAGGTACACCTCGTCCAGCAGCCGGTTGCGGACGAACGCGCTCATCACCTTGGGCCGGTACTCCTCCAGCCGCAGCCGCTCCCGTTCCCGCGCCACCAGCTCGGTGCGCCTCTTCTGGTACGCCCGGTAGGCGGGGACGCGCTCGCCGCGGAACGCGCGGGTGCGGGCCAGCACCTCGTCGAGACGCAACTCCAGACGCCGGTCGGCGACACGTGGATGCGCGCCGAGCAGGCCCTCGACGGCGGCGGTCAGCGAGGCGGACGAGTCGTGCCGCTGGACGGCGGCGCCGGCCAGCTCGATCGCGACGGCTTCCGGCAGGTCCATCCGCAGGGCCTCGCCGTCCTGCCCGGCGTCCAGGAACGCCAGCAGCCAGGACTCCACGAGCTGGTGCCGGGCGGCCAGGTCGTCGCCCAGCGCCCGCTGGTCGTCGGTGAACTCGGCCAGGGCACGGGAGCCCGCGCCGCCGAGCGCCCGGCGGAACCGGTCCAGCAGCGTGCGCGCGCCCGCCCCGGTGACGAACCCGGCGGGCGTCGAAGCCAGCTCCTCGAACAGGTACTCCCCGGCCAGCGGGTCGACCCGGCGCGTCGGGGCGTCGGGGGAGCCGGGCCGCCCGTCCGAGGGCGCCGTGTCGGCGCGGTGCCGGTCGGTCGCCGGGAGCGCGGCGTCGCCGGACGCTTCGGCGGGATGCCGGCCGTTCGCCGAGGGCGCCGTGTCGGTGGGGTGGGCGTCGTCCGCCGGACGGACGCCGGGCGGCGAGAGGGGCAGGCCGTATCGCGTGGCGAACGCCGCGATCGCCTCGGAGAGCTCGGCGCACAGCTCTGCGATGGCGGGGGAGGCGCCGAACGCGGTGCGGGCGCGGGCCAGGGATGCGGCCCGGCGGGTCCAGCGGGTGCGGTCGGCCTCGTCCGTTCCGTACGCCCAGAAGAGCTGGGCGGCGGCGCGGGCGGCGGGCGGGTAGCGCAGCAGCCCGGCGGCCGAGTGCAGGCGCAGCAGCGTCCCCAGGATCAGCGCGGCGTCATGGTCGTGGACGCCGCGCTCGTACCCCTCGTCGTAGCGGGACTCGGCGACCCGCCGCACGATCGCCGTCAGCTCCCCCTCGGTGGCCGCGGCCTCGTGCAGCGTCTCCAGGGAGAGCCCGTCCGCCCCGGCCTCCGCCAGCGCCAGGATGGACGTCGCCAGGTATTCGGCCCGGTAGACCTCCGGCGACTCCGACACCAGGAGCTGGTCCCAGAACGCCCGGGTCCGCGCGAACTCCGGATCCCGCACCGGCGACCGGTAGTCCGTCCCGGTGATCGCGTACGCCATGGCCCCGTCGTGCGGGACGAGGGTCAGGTCGATCGGCTGGGTGTTGACCGCGAACCGGTGCCGCCCCAGCCGGATCGACTCGCCTCCGTCGGCGAACAGGTCCTGGCGGTCGCGGAGGGAGCGCCCGGCCTCCTGGCGGGCGGCCTTGAGGCGCCCCTCCAGCTCCTCGGCCCGTACGGCGTCGCCGATCTCCCGCAGCTCGGCGGCCACCCGGCGGAGCTTGGCCACCATCGGGTCGGCGGCGAAGTAGGCGTTGATCTCGTCCAGCGAGGACAGGTTCGCCACCCGGCGCCGCACCCCCGCCAGGGTCCGTGCGGCGGAGGCGGCCAGCCGGTCGGCGCGGCGGGCCCGCTCGTCCAGCAGCGCCTGCTTGCGGGCGGAGAACGCCTCGTACACGTCCTCCCGCTTGGCGGCCAGCTCGGCGGCGAAGTCGTCGAAGTCCCCGAACCGGGTCTCCAGGTCCTCCAGCCGCAGCATCAGCCGGCCGAGCTGCTCGTCGCAGCGGTCCGGGGTGTCGGCGACCGCCAGCGCCCCGGTGACCGCCTGCCCCAGCAGCGCGAACTCGGCGGCGAACGCGGCCCGCCCCTCGGTGGCCAGCAGCTCCCGGCGGCGCGCCTCCAGGGTGGCGCGGGCCCGGTTGAGGCCGCCGAGGACCTCGCTGATCCGTTCCAGGATCCGGGTCCGCACGGTGGCGTCGGCGATCTGCAGCGACCCGACCACGTCGGTCACCGTCTCCAGCGCCGCCGACCGCTCGCCGAGCCGCCGCGCCAGCGGCTCGGCGGCGGCCACCGAGGTGATCCCGGACGCCTCGGCGACCAGCCGTTCCACCTCGTCGTGGTAGCCGGTGAACGCGTCCTCGCCCTGCAGGAACGCCACCGCCCGCCGCCCGGAGGACGCCAGCTCGTCGTCCAGGTCGGCGGCCAGCCGGTCGAGCCGTCCGGTGTCGGCGTAGCGCATCTCGCGCAGCGTCACCAGGTGGCCCTGCTCGCGGCGCAGGGCGGCGAGCCGGTCCACCCAGGCGTCGGCGGTCTGGGGCGCCTCGCCGCGGACCAGCCGGACCAGCGAGGCGATCTCGCTCGCGGCCTCGTCCACCGCGGCGGCGGCCTGCGCGGTCAGCGCCTGGACCTTCTCGAACTCCTCCAGCACCTGCTCGGCCGCCGACCGCACCGCCGCCAGCGGGGCCCGCAGGTCGCCCAGCTCCGGCTCGCCCAGCCAGTGGTAGTGGTCGAACACCCGGACGCAGGCGGCGATCAGCCCCTCGTACACCGCGGCCGACGGGGTCATCTCGCCGACCATCCGGGACACCGACAGGCAGTCGGAGATGCCGCGCACCAGCTCGGCGTTGCCCACCCGCTCCAGCGGGCCGGTGCCGACCGGCTGCGCGGCGGCGTAGGCGTCCGACAGGTACGGCGTCTGCCACACCTGCATCGGATGCACCCGGGTCGGCTCCTGTGACGTCGCCCGGAACACCACCAGCGTGCCGTCGTCGAACAGCGAGTAGCCGTGGCACACCAGCGGCGCCGCGACCTGTTTGCGGATCACGTTGTACGGCAGCAGCAGGGTGCGGCCCTCGGCGTGGGCGTGGAAGACGTACAGCACGTCCTCGCCGTTGGTGGACCTGATGACCCGTTCGAACTCCAGGCCGGTCACGTCGGTGTCGAACGTCCGCGCCGCCCCGGTCGTCAGGTAGTAGCCGCCCGGGAAGATCAGCCCGTGGTCCTCGGGCAGCCGCCGGCAGGACTGCCCGATCCCGTCCAGCCGCACCACGTCCTTGGTGCGGGTGTTGAAGACCAGGTGCCGCCACTCGTCCTCGTTGTACGGGCGGATCCGCAGGCAGATCAGCGATCCGACCCGGGCGTAGTGCACGTCCGCGTCGGCCAGGCTCTGCAGCGGCTCGTCCACCGGTTCGCTGTAGACGCCCTCGCCGGTCTCGGTGTTGTTCTCGATCTTGATGGTGAGGTCGCCGCCGACCGTCTCCACGAACACCTCGTCCTCGATCGAGATGTGCGGATACCGGCCCATCACGTGCTGCTCGCGGGTGGTCTCCACCCACTCGAAGTCGTGCGACGGCGGGAAGACGTGGTCGCGCTCGCCCCGGGCGTCGATGTACTCGACGGTCCCGTCGGCGTCGACCTTCCAGCGCAGCACCCGGATGTCGGTGGTCCGCGCCCCGGTCTGGAAGACCGCCAGCAGCTTGCCGTCCAGCCGCCGCAACTGCATCAGCCGGGTGTCGCGGTAGTACCGGTACAGCTCCGCGAAGTCCTTGCGGAACCGCGGGTCCAGCAGCAGCCCCGGCACCTGGTCGGGGGACACGCCGGTGAACCGGAACGCGTCCCCGTCCCGGGTGAACCGGTGCACCGAGAACACGTCGTCGACCGTGGTCTCCGGCTTGAGCCCGATGAACACGTTGTAGCCGAACAGCATCAGCCCCGACTGCCGCCCCGGCGCCGGGTCCGCCGGGTCCACCGGCACCGCCGCCCCCGCCACCGGCACGATGTCGCGGGGCACGCAGTTGTTGTCGGTACGGATCCGCTCCGTCCCCAGCAGCCGCAGCTCGGTGCCGCCGAAGACCTCGATCCGCCGCGCGTTCAGCCCCTCGGCCCGCCGCGCCAGCTCCGCCGCCTGCTCCTCCAGCCGGGCCCGCAGCACCTCGTACGTCCCGGTGTCCATGCCCGCCTGCACCCCGGCCTCGGCAGCGGTTTCCGTCACGGGCGTCTCCTTGCGTCCTACTCGTGCGGCTGGTCGTTCCAGGTCGTTGTTGGTTGCGGGTGACCCTCAGAGCCTCGCCCCCGAGGCGCTGAGGGCCACCCGCGAGCGGGCCCGCGTGGTCGTGAGGAGGAGCGGTTCAAGATCGCGAGGAACGAGCGATCTTGAACCGCGACGACGAACGGCCGCGCGTCCCCAGGCCCGCGAGCCGCCGCGCCGGAGGCGCGGCCAGAAGCTAGACCACCTTGGCCGTGGTCACCACGGGGGGCTGGAGGGTGCTGACCGGGGTGTCGGCCAGGCCCATCGTGGTGGCGGTGTTCAGCAGTTCGGTCAGCTTCTCGGTGTCGGGGCCGCCCGCCTTGATCAGACGGAGCAGCAGGGCCGACAGGGTGAGGTCGCGGACGCCGGCGGTGTCCAGGCCGGACAGCAGGCGGGTGATGTCCTCGGTGAAGCGGCCGTTGCCCTCCAGCCAGGGGCCGGCGAGGTCGCGGGCGACCTTGGAGTTGTCCACGAACTGGTCGATGCCCTTGCCGAGGGCCACCGAGCCGACCAGCTTGTCGAAGAAGACGCTGTCGCCGCCGACGATGCTGATGTCGGCCTTCTGCAGGCCCGCCGCGATGACGTTGGCCTGCTGCTCGGCGACCTGACGCTGGACGTCGATGCCGGCCAGCCGGATGTCCTTCTCGGCCTCCAGCCGCAGCCGGTACTCCTCGTGCTCGCGGGTGGCGTCGGACAGCCTGGCCATCGCCTCGGCCTTCTCGGTCAGACCCGCGGCCTCGGCCTTGAGCTTCTCGGCGATGCCCTCGGCCTGCGCCAGCGCCTTGTCCTTCTCGCCGTCGGCCTCGGCCTGCAGCCGGTCCCGCAGCGCGGCGGCCTCCACCGCGCGCTGCTCGCGCTCGACGGCGGCCTGGGCGAGACCCTCCTTCTCGATGGCGGCGGCGTTGCGCTCCCGGATCTGGGCCTCGATCAGGCCCTCCCGCTCCCGGATCTCGACGTGGCGGGCGCGGATCTGCGCGTCGGCCATCCCGGCGGCGGCCTTCTCGGCCTGGATCCCCTCGGCGAGCCGGATCTTGGCGCGGGCGTCCAGGTCGGCGGTCTGCTGCCGGGCCTCGGCCAGCGTCAGCTCCTCGCGGGCCTTGAACTTGGCGGCGGCCTCCGCGGCCTCGGCCGCCTTGATGTCCTTGACCAGCGCCTCCTGCGCCTCGGCCTCGGCGGCGATGACCAGGGCCTGCCGCTCGCGCTCGGCCTCCTCGACGGCGCGCAGCCGCTTGATGGCCTCCTCCTGCTCGGCCACCGTCCTCTCCACCGCGATCCGCTCGCGGACGACCTCGGCGATCTCCCGCTTCTCCGCCTCGACCTCCTTGTTCGCGGCGATGCGGGTCAGCTCGGTCTCCCGCTCGCGGGCGATGACCTCGAGCATGCGGTCCTTCTCGATCCGCTCGCTCTCGATCGCGATGACCCGCTCGCGGTTCTTCTCGGCGACCGCGATCTCGCGGGCCTTGTTCTCGTGCTGGACGCCGAGCTGCTCGTCGGTGCGGATGTGCGCGGTCTGCGCCCGCAGCCGCTCCTCGGCCTGCACCCGCGCGATCTCGGCCTCCTCGCGGGCCTTCATGGTCTCGATCTCGCGCTTCTGCTTGATCTCCGCGTCGGCCTTGCGCCGTTCCAGCTCCAGGATCGCCTCGGCGGCGTCCACGTTCTGGCGGGTGATCTCCTTCTCCTCGTTGCGCTGGAACTCGTTGGTGCGCACGTGCTCGATCGCGGTCAGCTCGGTGATCTTCCGGATGCCCTGGGCGTCCAGGATGTTGGCCGGGTTCATCTCGCTGAGCGGGGTCTGCTCGAGGTAGTCGATGGCCGCGTCCTCGAGGCTGTAGCCGTTCAGGTCGGTGCCGATGACGCGGATGATGTGGTCGCGGAACTCCTCGCGCCGGGTGTAGAGGTCGACGAAGTCCAGTTGCTTGCCGACGGTCTTGAGCGCCTCGGAGAACTTGGCGTTGAACAGCTCCTGCAGGGTCTCCTGGCTGCTGGCCCGTTCGGTGCCGATCGCCTGGGCGACCTTGATGACGTCCTCGACGGTCTTGTTGACCCGCACGAAGAACGTGATCCGGATGTCGGCGCGGATGTTGTCCCGGCAGATCAGGCCCTCCCGGCCGGTCCGGGCGATCTCGATGGTCTTGACGGAGATGTCCATCATCTCCGCCTTGTGCAGCACCGGCAGCACCACCGCGCCGGTGAACGTCACGTCCACCTTGCGCACCTTGGAGATGATCAGCGCCTTGCCCTGCTCCACCTTGCGGAACAGCCGGCTGACGACGATCACCATGCCGAGCGCTATCAGCAGGACGACGGCGATGAGCACGCCGAGCCCCAGGGTTATGGATTCCATGCGTACGTCCCTTCGAGGGGTCGGTCGGCCCGCCCGGCGCGCCGTTACGGCGGGCGGTGGCCGCAGGGGTCCAGCGGGTTACCAGGGTTGGTGGGGCATGACCCGGAAGAACTCGCCCGCCTCGTCGTAGTCGAAGATCAGCGCGGTGCTTCCGGTGGTGAGCGGCTCGGCCAGCGGGTCCTCGACGTCCTGGCGCACCTGCACGATGACGGTGGAGCCGTCCTCGGTGGTGACCTCGGCCTGGCCGAACGCGGCGTCGACCCGGGAGGTGCGGATCACGCAGGGCCGCCCGACCAGGTCGCGCCGGGACGCCTCCTTGGTGCGCGGCAGCGCCCGCCGCAGCGGCATCACCACCAGGCAGGCGGCCAGCCACCCGGCCACCACGGCCAGTGCCAGCGCCACCAGGCCGAGCGCGATCTCCAGCGGCGAGGACAGATCGAACGAATCCAGCACGACGGCACCGACCAGAGTGAAGAACCAGGAGAACGCGATCAGCAGGGAGAGCGCGACGGTCACCGGCACGTCACCGAGCCGCAGCGCGCCCAGCACCCCGCCCAGGCCGTCCGCCGCCGCACCGCCCGCGTCGCCGTCCAGCAGTTCCGGGTCCGCCGCGCCCAGCACGACGAACGCCCAGTAGCCGACGACGACCAGCAGCGAAAAGGTGAACAGCACGGTGGGGAAGGAGAAGACCAACCCGATGAATCCGCCCACGGCCCAGCCGACCTCCCCGTGCCGGGCCCGCCGCCCAGGGGGCCCGCACCGTCGCAGGAACCCGGCCGCGGGCCGGGCCTTTCACGGGGACGGCAGAAAGGCGCACGGTCGCACCGGACACGAGCCCGCTCGGCCATCCCTGCCGACCAGACTTCCCGGCACACCGTTGAGCGGACTCTAACGGGATGCCCGATTCGCGTCCATCGATTTTCCGGCCGCGGACCCAGGACCGGGCCGCCGCCGAGGACGTGCCGGCACACCGCCGCACCGTCCCATTCCGCTCATGCACGCCGATTACGACGCGCCCCGGCGGAGAGCGGTTTGAAACCCCTCTGACCGCATATGGCCAGCCGTAGAAAGCCGAAGCCGGCCCTGGCCCACGGGGGCCAGGGCCGGCCGGCGGCGTCGGGGGTCAGGCGTCCCAAATCTTGCGGATCTCGTCGATGGCCGAGGCGGCCTGGTCGAGGCCGGCCTGGAAGCCGGGGCCGTACAGGGCGGGGCTGAGGATGTCGGCGCCGAAGGTCTCGATGGCGGCCTGGTCCGGGCCGATCGCGGCGACGCGGGCGTCGCCCAGCTCGGCCAGCTCGCGCCGCAGCGTCTCGCGCGGCGTCAGGTGCCCCATCGGCTCGAGGATCACCACCGCCGAGGCGCCCTTGGCCAGGTCGGCGTTGGTCACCGAACGGGTGCCGCCGTCCATGTACCTGCGGCCGCCGATCTCCACCGGCGGGAACACGCACGGCACCGAGCAGCTCGCCCGTACCGCCAGCGCCAGCGGCACGCCCGAGCCGGCGTCCCAGGGCGCGAACGAGCCGTCCTCGGCGTCCACCCCGGTCACGATCAGCCGGCGCTCCGGCCACTCCTGGCCGGGCAGCATCCGCCCCAGCTCCTCCAGCACCACGCCGCGCTCGGCGACCGGGGCCTCCAGCGCCATCCGGCCGAGCCGGGCGCGCGCCTCCTGGGGCTCGAGCGTCTTGTCGTACAGGATCGCGAACGCCGACAGGATGACCTCCGGGTCGACCCCGCCGGAGGTCGCGGCCGACTCGCCCTGCGGTCGTTCCCGCATGGCCTTGACCGCCGCCGCCAGGTCCGCCCCGTACGCGGCGAACGTGCCGACCACCGACCCCGCCGAGGTCCCCACGATCAGGTCGGCCGCGGTCAGGTCCACCCCCTGCTCGGCCAGCCCGGTCAGCAGCCCGGCCTCCCAGGCGATCCCGGCGACACCGCCGCCGCCCAGCACCAGGGCGCGCCCGCCGTCCATGGTCATCCCGTGTTCCTCTCCTCGTCCGGGGTCACCCGGCCATCAGTTTCCGCATCGCCGAGCGCATCGGCTCGTCGATCGGGACGGGCCGGCGCGTGTCGCGGTCGACGAACACGTGCACGAACCGCCCCTCGGCGAGCGGCGTCGCACCGTCCTCGCGGAACAGCCCCACCTCGTACCGGACGCTGGAACGCCCCAGATGACCGATCCGCAGCCCGACCCGGAACGCCTCGGGATAGGAGATCGAGCCCTTGTAGACGCACTGCGACTCCACGCACAGCCCGATCGACCGGCCCCGGTGGACGTCCAGCCCCGCCTCCCGGATCAGCCAGTTGTTGATGACCGTGTCCATCACCGAGTAGTGCACGGCGTTGTTGACGTGGCCGTAGACGTCGTTGTCCTTCCAGCGGGTGGGGACGGTCTCCCAGTAACCGAAGTCGGCGCTCACGGCGAGCAGTTTATGTTTCCATGTCCGACCGTGACCGTTCGGCCCCGTGCACGGCCCGGACGGCCCGGTCAGGTCCTCGATGACGCGTCCTGGCGTCCCGCCCGCCTGGCGGGACGGCCCCGGAACGCCCGGTCCCCGTCGCGGCGACCCTTCGCAGGACCGCCGGGCTCACATCGAGATGCGGGAGGGACTGTGGTGAAGTCATCGGAGCCGCTCGACCGTTCGTACGGGGTGGGATCCCGTCCCCACGGGGTGGGGCCCGGCGGTGCGGGCGGCGATCCGTCCGGCGGCCTGAAGGGCCTCAAGCGGTTCGCCGTGATGATGGTGGCGATCATGGTGCTGGCCCCGCTCGGCACCGCGCTGTACATGCATTTCTTCCTGGGGGATGCCGAGGACGAAAAGCCCGCGGCCCCGCCCGTGCGCAAGAGCGCGCCGTTCACGGCCGAGACGTTCTTCGGTACCGGCACCCGGTTCAAGACGCCCGGTCTCGACTACGACCGCACGGCGGCGGCCGTCGCCGACGGGGCGTCCGGTTGCCAGGCCGGCGCCGTCGGCGCCCAGGCGCGTGCGCTGCTGCAGCGGCTCGGCTGCCGGGGCCGCGTCGAGGGCGCGTTCGTGACCGTGGACCGGAAGTTCCCGGTGACCGCTCATGTGCTGCGGTTCGACGACGAGGCGGCGGCCCGCCGCGCCGCCGCGACGCTCAAGGCGGAGCAGATGAGGTTCCTGCAGGACGGCCGGACCTCCGGCGGCCGGCGCCACGGCGATGTCAGGCCCGAGAACCGCTTCGTGGTGGTCACCATCGCGCAGGCGCCCAAGGGGGCCGTCCGCGCCGCGGCGGAGCACCTGAACGCCGAGGTGAACGCCGTCATCATATGGACGTACTGACGATCGGGCCACGCCGCCCGGCGGATGAGCCGCGTCAGGGCGCTGGGTAATGTCTGGGGGCATGACCGTCCCGAACCCGGCGAGACGCACCAGCCCCCGTTCCGACCTCACCACCCCGCCGCCCGACGCGGCCGAGCCCCGGGTGGACCCCAAGGCCGAACTCGACTTCTCCGAGATCGGGGACGTGCTGGGCAACGCCTGTTTCGGGTGCGGGCCGGAGGTGCCGCACGGGCTGCGGATCACCCGGACCGGGCACGAGGGCTCGACCTCGTACGGGGAGTTCACGGTGATCCCCGAGCACCAGGGGGCGCCGGGGCTGGCGCACGGCGGGATCCTCGCCGCGGCGATGGACGAGATCCTGGGGACCTCGGCGTGGCTGCTGGGCGGCCGGTATGTGACGGGACGGCTGGAGACCGACTTCGTGCGGCCGGTGCCGGTCGGCTCGCGGGTCCACCTGACGGCCCGATGCACGGGGGTGCACGGCCGCAAGGCCTACATGGAGGGCGAGGGCCGCATCGGCGGTCCGGACGGGCCGGTCGCGGTGCGGGCCGCCGCGGTGTTCATCGAGGTGCCGCTGGAGCACTTCACCGAGGAGCGCTGAGGTGGGCGGCGTCCGCGTCGAACGCGACGGCCCCGTCACCACCGTGATCCTGGCCCGGCCCGAGGTGCGGAACGCCGTCGACGGGCCGACCGCCGCCGCGCTGGCCGAGGCGTTCCGGGCGTTCGACGCCGACCCGGGCGCGGCGGTCGCCGTGCTGTGGGGCGAGGGCGGGACGTTCTGCGCGGGCGCGGACCTCAAGGCCCTCGGCACCGAACGCGGCAACCGGGCCGACCCGCCCCCCGCCGACGCCCCGATGGGCTGCACCCGGATGCGGCTGGGCAAGCCGGTGATCGCGGCGGTCGCCGGGCACGCGGTCGCCGGCGGACTGGAACTGGCGCTGTGGGCGGACCTGCGGGTGGCCGAGCCGGACGCGGTGTTCGGGGTGTTCTGCCGCCGCTGGGGCGTGCCGCTGGTGGACGGCGGAACGGTGCGGCTGCCCCGGCTGATCGGCGCGAGCCGGGCGATGGACATGATCCTGACCGGCCGCCCCGTGGACGCGCGGGAGGCGTACGAGATCGGGCTGGTCAACCGGCTGGTCGGTGCCGGCGAGGCGCGGGCCGCCGCCGAGGCGCTGGCCGCCGACCTGGCCCGCTTCCCGCAGACCTGCCTGCGCGGCGACCGCATGTCGCTGCTGGAGCAGGAGGGCATGACCGAGGCCGGGGCGCTGGCGAACGAGTACCGGCACGGCATGCGGGCGATGGGCGAGGCGATCGAGGGCGCCGCCCGGTTCGCCGCCGGCGCGGGCCGCCACGGGGACTTCACCGATATTTGAGGTCACCGGGGAAGCATCACGGGCTGCTCTCGACGTGCCGGCCGCACTGGTCACGGCGGTGATGCCGGGGTGTCACGTCTCCCGTCGCCAGCACCTCGGCCAGCGCGGCGGCGAACGCCTCCAGCGCCTCGACGCGCCTGGAGTGGATCACGAAGTCGACGACACCGTGAGCCAGTCGTGCGCCCGGTCCATCAGGTCGGCGACCTCGGGCGTGGACCGGTAGTGGCTCATCCGCCCCAGCAGCACGCGGACGTCGGCGGGTAACGGTCAGGTGCCGGCGGCCAGTGCCTCACCGAGTTCGGCGACGTCCGAGCGGCCCGGCCAGTCATCGGCCAGGCGGCGGTGCAACCGGCGCACGCGGCCGATCAGTGACTCCGAGGACGTGGCGTGTGCCACGGCCAGTGCGTCGGAGGCGACCGCGACGGCCGACTCGGCGTCTCCGGCCTCCAGGTGCGCGGCGGCCTGGTGGCACAGGTAAACGCCTCCCCACTCCGAGCCGCGCATGTCGGCGGGCAGCGCGGCATGGCCGGTGGCCAGTTGCTCGATGGCCTGCTGGGTGCGCGCCGGGTCGTTGCGGCCCATGTACCGCAGCGCCACCCCCCGTTCCAGATTCCAGAAGCCGGGAGCGAAGTAGTAGTACTCCCACTGGCGCGCATCGGCGGGCCGGGCGGCGGCGACCGCCTCACACGCCGCGTTCAGGGCACGGTCCGCAGCGGCCCGATCGCCCACCAGCGCGTGCCCGCGGGCCTCCATGTGCAGGTCGTAGGCGCGACCCGGGCCGCTGCGGTGGCGCTGCGCCGCCTGTGCCATGCCGATCATGGGACCGAGGTGGCCGGCGTGCTCGGCCAGGTACCCCTTCCATGAGGTGATGCTGTCGGTCAGGGCGAGATCGCCGACCTCGATGGACCAGTCGGTCGCCCGGTTCAGCCATTCGCGGGCGGACTCCAGATCGCCGGTGGCGATGTGCAGCCACCCGGCGAACTGCGCCCACTGTGCGGCGACGTTCACGACCTCGGGACGGATCGGGCCGCGCGCCTCGATGACCAGTTCCTGGATGGTGGCGAGCTGGGCGCGTACCGGCTCGATGAGGGCGGCCGATCCGATCATGTCCTCGGTGCGGCGCTGTGCGGCGAGGATCGTCGCCAGCGACTCGACGACGACCGGGTCCGCGCGAACCGGTCGCCGTGCGGCGAGGATCAGACGCTCCTCCTCGTCCGGGCCGAGCTCACCGTCCAACGCCGGGGCGCGCCACAGCGATGGCGGCGCCGAGCGATCCGGGGCGAACAGCTCGTTCTCGTCCATGCCGAAAACGGCGGCGTAGGCGGTGCGGTAGCGGGAGTCGGTGACGGGGACCTTTCCGGACTCCCACCGCTTCACATAGGTGACGAAGCTGGGCAGTTCAGGCTTCTGGGGATCGTCGACGGCATCACGTAGGAAACGGGCCATTTTGCGTTGGCCCCATCCGCGGCGCTCGCGTTCAGCCTTCAGACGCGCTGCTATGGCGCGCTGCTCGGCGGTGGTCATGGTGCACGCACACCTTTCTCACCGAGTTACCCGGGGAACATCCCCAGTGTTACCCATGATGCCGCTTGATGCACGGCGTGTGCCGCGGTTTCACTGAATGCATTCACCGCCCCGACGTCCGGGAGGGATCGTGCATCGCCGAGAGCAGGAATCGTCAGCCACCGGAGGGGCGGCCTTCCTGGACAAGCACGAAATCCCCTTTGGGCGGCCGGGTCGCACCAGGCCACGTTCTCACAGCACTTTGATTGCCGCCGGGCGCATGGTCATTTCCGCATATGCAAGCGGCGCCGGCCCGACGTGCCCGCGTCGGGGGTTCCGGGGCCTGGCCAGGAAGCGAGGTTCCTGACGTGAGCACAACCCTAGCGCCGCCCGTGTGGCCGATCCCCGTCCCCACACCGGATGAGGAGCGGTCGAAGGAGGAGCGACGGCAGCGGCAGCTCGCCGCGCTGCACGCCCGGTTCCCCGACGCTCTCGCCTGGTACGGGCCGAAGTCCGGCCTGTGGCTGGCCGCGCCCAGCGGCGCGGTCGTGCTGATCCAGGCGACGAGCGCCGCGGACCTGGCGGCCCAGCTCGCCGCGTACTACAAGGCGCTCGCCCAGGCATCCCGCCGCCGGGCCGTCACCGCGTCCTCGGCGGCCCCCCAGACCCCCCGCCCGGCGTTCGCGCAGCCGACCCAGCGCCGCACGCCGGGTGGGGCTGCTGACGGCGCGGTGGTGCGGTCGACGCCCCCGCAGCAGGCGTCCTGCACCACCGCGCCCACCAGCCCGCCCCGGCGGCCGACCCAGGCGGGTCCCCGGCACGCCGGTCCCCGGCACGTCGCCGAGCCGACGCCCGGCAGGTTCCGGCGGTTCATGTCCGGCCTCGGACTCGTGGCGGCGGCATGATCACCACCGCCGAGGAGCGCAGCAGGGCACTGGGCGCCCTTGCCGCCGCGCTGCGCGGCCAGGCGTACCGCGTCCTGGTGGTCGGCCACCACCTGACCGTCACCGACCAAGAGGGCCGGAGGGCCGAGGTGTGGGTGCAGCGGCGCGCCTCCGACAACGGGCGGCTGTGGTTCACCCGTGCCGGCGGCGCTCCGATCTGCGAGGTGAGCCGGGTGATGGACGCCGTGGTGGACGTCAAGGGCCGGTTCGCGAACACCCCGGACGGCACCTGAAGGGAGCGCGGCATGAACGCCATCGGACAGGTGACGGATTTCTGCCGGTGACATCTCCAATGACCGCGACCACATTGCCCGCGCAAGGAAGGAACCGACCTATGGGAAAGCACAACGGCCCGCCGACGGATCAGCCTTTCGACCCGTCCAAGGGGCCGCAGCCGTCCAAGGACGGCAGCAGTGGTGACAGCGGCGGTGGAAAGGGCGGCGGGAAGGGCGGCAAATGATCGCCCCTGATCCACGGGCGGCGATCGACGCCCTCGCGGACGCGGCCGACGCCACCCCGGCATGGCGCGACGCGATGCACCGGGCGCCCCGCCACGCCTTCGTCCCGGATCGGATCCTGGCCGGGCCTGCGTCCGGCCCGGACCGGCTGATCGACAAGGCCGCCGATCCCGATGGCTGGTGGCAGGCCGTCTACTCCGACCAGCCGATCGTCACGCAGGTCGACGACGGGACCACCGACCTGCCGGACGGGCGTGACTACACGTCCTCGTGCTCGCAGCCGTCGCTGGTGGTGTCCTTCCTGCGGCTGCTGGAGGTCCACGACCATCACCGGGTGCTGGAGATCGGCACCGGCACCGGTTGGACCGCCGGTCTGCTGTCGGCCGCCATCGGCGACCACAACGTCACCAGCATCGAGGTCGACCCGGTCCTGGCGGAGCGGGCGACGGCGAATCTCGAAGGCGTCGGCCTGCACCCGAACCTGATCGTCGGGGACGGCGCGGCCGGTCACCCGGACACCGTCCCCTTCGACCGGGTCCACGTCACCTGCGGAGTGCGGAGCGTGCCGTATGCGTGGGTCGAGCAGACCCGGCCCGGCGGGATCATCGTGCTGCCGTGGTCGCCGGGCATCGGCTGGGGGCACCAGCTCGTACTGCACGTACAGCCGGACGGCACCGCCCTCGGCCGCGTCGGCGACTCGGCCGACTACATGCTCCTCCGGGCTCAACGGCGCGACCTGTACTTCGGCGGGGAGCACGAGGAGACCACCACCCGGATCGACCCGCGCACGCTGGCGTGGGCGCCCCGGGGCGCCGACCTCGCCATGGCGGCGCTGTTGCCGGGCGTCCGCGCGTTCGAGCGGGAACTCCAGGACGACGTCATCGACTGGTGGCTGAGCGACCCCGGATCGCGGTCATGGGCGGTGGCCCGGTACGTACCCGGTGAGACCGAGTACCCGGTGCGGCAGCACGGCCCCCGCCGCTTGTGGGAGGAAGCCGAGGACGCCTACTTCCGCTGGCAGTCGTGGGGGCGACCGGGCTGTGATCGGTACGGCATCACCGTGAGCGCTGACGGTTTCCATCTGTGGATGGACGGTCCGGCGCACCGCATCGCCTGATCTGGAAAGGGTATGACCGAGGCCGGGGCGCCGGCGAACGAGTACCGGCACGGCATGCGGGCGATGGGCGAGGCGATCGAGGGCGCCGCCCGGTTCGCCGCCGGGGCGGGACGCCACGGCGACTTCACCGGCATCTGAGGCCACATCCGGCCATGTCCGGCCATGTCCGCGACGAGCGGCGATCCGGAAGATCATCGCCGTAGTAGATTTCGGCGATGCTTCAGCGCAGAGATCGTTTCGCCGTTCTGGGGACGGGCCTGCTGCTCGCCCTGACGGCGGCCTGCGGCGGTTCCGGCGGTTCCGGCGACGACGGCCGGGTCACCGCCACCAAGGAGCCCGGCACCGCCGCTCCCGCGACTCAGAGCCCCGCGGCGGGACCCGCGGAGGTCCCGGCGGGCTGGCGGCGGCACGACGGGACGGGGTTCACCCTCGCCCTGCCGCCGAGCTGGCAGACCATCGATCCGACCGCGCACGGCGCGCGGTCGGTGCGCCGGTCGTTCGGCCTGGAGGGCGGGGAACTGCCCGAGCTGGTCGAGGTGGCGCTGGGAGAGCTCAAGAAGCACGGCGCGGTGTTCGCCATCGAGACCGCCACCGAGCAGGCCTCGTACGCCAACCACCTGCAGGCCGTGTGCGGTCCCGGCGGGATCGTCGGCAACGACCTGGAGGCGCTGCGGCGCAAGGCACAGGCCCTCAACAAGGACAGCAGGAACCTGCGGATCACCGACGTCACCGTGGGCGGCAGGCAGGGGCTCCGGATCTCCTACACCAGCACCGGCTCCAACGGCGTCACCCAGGACACCATCGAGATCCAGGTCCCCGGCACCGGCGACGACGTGTGCGAGGTCGCGATCAGCACGGCGCCCGGCAGCCCCGCCAAGGAGGGCGAGCAGATCCTCGCCACGTTCCGCCTGACCTGACGGCCGCTCCGGAACACGCCGGAAGGGGCGGCCACCGTGTCGGCGACCGCCCCCCGGAACGGTGTCGGGATCAGACCGCCACCGCCTGCACGGCCGGGGTGCGCAGCGTGCGCCCGGTGGCGGCCAGGCTGGTGACCATGGCCAGCGCCGCGGCCACCGCGACGATCCCCAGGAACGTGCCCGGCCCGACGTCCGGCACCGCCGTGCCGGTGCGGGCGTAGTTGAACGGCAGGATCGTGAACAGCGAGGCCACCAGCCCGAACAGCACGCCCGTCACGGTCAGCACCGCCGACTCCAGCGCGATCATCCCGTACACCTGGCCGGGGGTGGCCCCCGCCAGCCGCTGCCGGCCGAACTCGCCGCGCCGGTGCACGGTGGTCGCCACCAGCGTGTTGATCAGCATGATCGCGGCGAACAGCACGATCATCCCGATCACCACCAGGTTGAGGGTCTCGATGTTCTTCTGCATGTCGTTGGGGACGGCGCCCTCGGCGGCGATCGCGGCGCTGTCGATCTGCTGCATGTACAGGGTGCCGGTGCCGATCCCGGTGAACAGGATGATCGGCGCCAGCGCCCCGGCGAGCTGGTGGGCGCGCCGCCGGATGTTCTGCACCGCCAGGTGGCCGCTGCCGCCGCCGAACCGGGCCAGCGGGGCCGCCGGCAGCCCGGCCACCCGCCGCACCAGCACCGGGCCGAGCAGCGCGAACCCGATCGACGCCCAGATGGAGGTCTGCCCGGCGGTCTGCATGGCCTCGGTGCCCTCGCCGCGCATCACGGTCGCGGTGATGACCGCCAGGTCGGTCGCCAGCAGCAGGAAGCCGATGCCCCCGACGATCCGCTTCCTGCTGGTGCGCCGCGGCCCGGCCGCCGCGTCCAGCAGCGACTCGGTGACCCGCATCCGGACGGCGCGGCGGGCGGTCAGCAGGGCCGCGCCCATCGAGGCCGCGAACGTCACCCAGAACCCCATGGCCAGTGCCACCGGCCCGAACGCGTGCTGGACCGTGGCCGTCACCTGGTCGGTGTCCTGCAGCAGGGTCAGCAGCGCCCGGCCGCCCAGCAGTCCCGGAACGATCGCCAGCGCGTAGGCGGCCAGCGCCAGCACCGCCGTCTCGCCCAGGATCATCCGCCGCACCTGCGCCGGGGTCGCCCCGACGCTCTTCAGCAGGGCGATCTCGGCGGCCCGCTGCCGCACCGCCAGGGTGAGGGTCGAGGCGACCGCGAACAGCACCAGGATCAGGCCCCAGCCGCCCACCACGGACGCCATGGTGACCAGGGTCTCCTCGTCGGCGGACGAGACCCCCGCGCCGCCCGCGGTGTCCAGCATCGACGCGAACGCCATGATCATCGTCGCGCCCAGCAGCATCGCCAGGAAGCTCGCCGCGAACGCCGGGGCGCGGTGCCGCAGCGAACGCATCGCCAGGGAGAACATCGCTCAGACCTCCGCCATCCCGCGCCGCGCGGCGACCTCGTCGGCCAGGTGGGTGAGCCGTTCGGCGACGGCCTCGGCGGTGGGGTTCGCCAGATGCCCGACGATCTGCCCGTCCGCCAGGAACAGCACCGAGTCGGCGTGCGCGGCGGCCACCGGGTCGTGCGTCACCATCACCACGGTCTGCCCGTACGTGTGGACGGCCCCCCGCAGCAGGGCCAGCACCTCGCGGGCGCTGCGGGTGTCCAGCGCCCCGGTCGGCTCGTCCCCGAAGATCACCTTCGGCGAGGTGACCAGCGCCCGGGCGATCGCCACCCGCTGCTGCTGCCCGCCGGACAGTTCGGCCGGCAGGCGCTCCAGCCGGTCGCCGAGCCCGACCCGGCGCAGGATCTCCACCGCCCGGTCCCGGTCCACCCGCCGCCCGGCCAGCTTCAGCGGCAGCGTCACGTTCTGCAGGACGGTCAGCGTCGGCAGCAGGTTGAACTGCTGGAACACGAACCCGATCCGCTCCCGCCGGAACTCGGTCAGCGCCTTCTCGCCGCCCCCCGTCATCTCGGTGCCGTCGACGAACACCTGCCCCTCGGTCGGCCGCTCCAGCCCCGCCGCGCACTGCAGCAGCGTGCTCTTGCCCGACCCCGACGGCCCCATCACCGCGGTGAACGTCCCGGCCGACAGGCTGAGCGACACCCCCGCCAGCGCCGTCACCGCGTTGTCCCCGCTCCCGTACACCTTGCGCACCGACACCAGCCGGAGCGCCTCCGCACTGCTGTGCTGTCTCGTGTTCATGGCCCCGAGGTTCGAGGACCCCGCTGACCGCCCGCGCACCCGCCGCTGACAACGACTGACCACCGCTGACGGCCCGGCGGCCGGGGACCTCGGGCGTCCGAGGTCAGGGGCGCAGGAGGAGTTCTCCGGCCAGGTGGACGGCCTCGCGTCTGGTGCGTCCGGGATGGTCCGCGGCGATGAAGTGACGGCCGATCGCGAGCGCGAAGGTCAGGATGCTCCGCGCCTCGACCTCGTCGGGGTCCTCGATGAAGCTCCCGAACATCGCGCGCAGGAAGTCCATCCGGACGTTGTCGACCCGCCGCAGCCGCGCCGCGACCGACGGGTCGTGGCGGGCCCACTCGCGGACCGCGAGATCGATCCGGTGCAGGTCGTCGGAGAAGGTCAGCTGGCCGGCGCGCCGGATCCGTCCGGCGGGGTCCCCGCCTTCGGACTCGACCTGCTCGAGGATGTCGTCGGTGCAGCGGCGTTCCCACTCGTCGAGCATCTCGGCGAGCAACGCGGGACGACCGTCGAAGTACCCGTAGAAGCCGCCCTTCGTCACCCCGAGTTCGGCGGCCAGGGCCTCGATCCGGACGGCGTCCGGCCCGCCCCGGGCCAGGGCGTCGAGTCCGGCTTCGATCCAGCGGCTTCGTGGGGTACGGGCGGTGGGAGGCACCTGCTCACCTGTTCTCGGGGATGTCCGTGTCGAGAGAGTGTACGGTACCGTACAAATGAGATGTACGGCTCCGTACAGAACGAGAGGTCCCACTGTGGCACGACTCGCGAAGTCCACTCACACCGAGCATCCGTGGCGCATCCACGAACTCACCGGCGACTTCCGGGTCGAGGACGTGTGGGCGTTCCGCACCCCCGGAGCCGGACCCGGCGACTTCCCGGCGATGCTGGCGGCGATGCGGACCGGCGGCGGGCTCGCCGGACAGCCCCGGCCGGTGCGGTTCCTGTTCGCCGTCCGGTGGAGGCTCGGCGCGCTCCTCGGCTGGGACGACCCGGCGACGGGCGTCGGTGCGCGGGTCGCCTCGCTCCGCGACCGCCTGCCCGACGACCTCCGCGATGCGCCCCGGGGCCGGGACAGCGACGCCATGCCCCTGAAAGGGGTCTACGAACTCGCCACGGAGTCCGCCCGCGAACTGGCGAACAAGACCGTGCACACCGTGATGCACCTCGGCTGGGCGCAGGGCGCGAACGGTGACCACGAGTTGCGGATGGCCGTTCTCGTCAAGCCCAACGGATGGTTCGGGCGGCTCTACATGGCCGCCATCGCGCCCTTCCGGCACCTCGTCGTCTATCCGGCCCTGACCCGCCGGTGGGAACGGGCCTGGCGCGAGCGCGGCGACCTCGCGGCGCGGCCTGGTGAACGGGGCCGGCGATGAACGCCGCCAAGCGACCGCTGCGCTGGGCGAGCGGCATCATGCTCGTGCTGGGGACGGGTCACCTGCTGTTGCTGACCCTGCTCGCCCAGGAGGACGTCACCGGCTGGGTGGATCGGGGGGTGTGGGCGGCCGTCCCGCTCGCACTGGCGGACGGGGACGCCGGGTCCCCGCAGAACCAGCTCGCCTTCTGGGCCGGTCCGGGAAGCTTCGCCGTGCCCCTGATCCTCCTGGGCTGCCTGACATGGCACCTCGCCGGACGCGGGGTGGCCGTGCCCGCCGGGATCGGCTGGGGCCTCGCGGCATGGTGTTTCGTCGGCGGCGTCCTGCTCGTGCCGTCCCCGTACTTCGCGGGCGTCGTCTCCGGCGCCCTCATCATCCTGGCCGCACGGAAAGAACCCCGGCCACAAGCGACCCGAACCCGCCAGAACGACCTGCCGTGATCCCCACCCGCCCGCCGCCGGACGCCGACTGGCCGGGGGTTCGCCACGGGCATCAGGCTCAGGCGGTGCGGATTGCCGGCCACTGGAGTGGCCACCTCCGTGGCCACTTGTCAGGGGGCACTATGGGTGCATGACGCTGGGACCGCTGATCCGCGATCTTCGCGAGGCATTGGGGTACTCCCAGGGCCGGCTGGCCGAGTTGCTTTGTGAATCAGCGGGGCGTGCCACCGTGTGCCGTGAGGACATCTCGCGGTGGGAGAACTCCAAACGCACCCCCGGCCCGTTCTGGCTGCGGCACCTGGCCGCAGTGCTAGAGGTTCCCCTGACCGTTCTCGAGGACGCTAAGTTGCACAGGCGCAGATTCCTCACGGACATGGCCGCGACGGCGATCGCGCCCGTTGTGGCCGCCGACCTGATCAGCTCCGGCTTTTCCGCCGCCCTGGCCGCCGATGGCCTTCCCCTGGACTACTGGCAGGACAGGCTGAACGTTTATGGCCGTGACTACATGTCACTGGGGGCGGCCGAGATCCAGCGGCGCCTGGCCCACGATCTGGTGGTCCTGCAACAGCATCTGGATCAGCCCGGCATGTGGGAGATCGCGGCCAAGCTGATGACGCTCTACGGCAAGACCTTCCCGGGATCCGACGGCGCGAAGGCGGCCAACTGGTATCGCATGGCGGCGAAGGCGGCCGATCGTTCGGGCGACGACGCGGCCCGGGTGTGGGTGCGCGGGCGTGCGGCGATCGCCCTCGGGTACGAGGGCGCCTCGCTGGGAATGGCCGAGATGTTCGCCGAGCAGGCCATGCAGATCAGCGACGTTCCCTCGCTCGGGCGGCTGAACGCGCTGATGGGCAAGGCGCACGTCGCCGCGATCAGAGGTGATCGCGGCACCGCCCTGTCCTTGCTGGATGAGGGCCGCCGGGTGTTCGACAGGGCGGGATCACAGGAGCAGACATCGGACTACGCCGTGCCCTGGTGGCGTATGAACGTCTTCGTCTCCCTGCTGGCCGCCCGGCTGGGTGAAGAACGCCTGGCCGTCACGGCGCAGGACGCGGCCCATGCCGAACTTCCCGAGAGCCTGCCCAGATTCGCAACTCACCTCGAAATGCACAAAGGGCTCATGCTGGTCCGCGCGGGGGACAAGTCCGGCGGAACGGCCTATGCCCGGGCCGCCCTTGATCGGCTTCCTCCCGAGAAGCACTCATTGACGCTGCGGCTCCTCATGCAGGAGATCGAGAACGGTGGCCACTGAATAGGCCACTCCCCGTGCGGAGCCGGGTGCCTACCGTTCCGTTGCATGAGCTTCGACAGAGGACGGCGCGCGGCGGGCAAAGGTGACCGGCCGGTATTGGTCAATGACAGGCGTACCTTTCTGCAGGCGCTGGACGAGGCCGTTCGGGGGAATCCGGGGCTGGCGTGCGGGATCGTGACACGGGACGGCGTTCCGGTGCTGTGCGTGATCAATTCCGAGATGCCGCAGTACAAGGCCGAGATCGGCGCGGACTTCATCGATGGCGACTGGCGGTTCGTCTGGGCGGTGTCGGGGGAGGCGATCGGGCCGGTGGACGACCTCGAGGGGGCGGTGGCGGCGATCGCCCGCGCCGTGCGGGTGAACGGGCAGGCCCGGCCGTGATGGTCGGTCCGGGCGAGCTGGGCGAGATCGCCGTGCTTCTCGGGCTGTACGGCGCGGTGTGCGTGGCGTTCGGGGCCGTCTTCGGGGTGGCCGCAGGGCCGACGATCGCGCGAGCGTTCTTTTCCCTGCTCCGACGTTTCCAGACCACTCCGGGTGTGACTCGTCCTTTCGTGATCGGCATGAGGGGCACGATCAGGGGAGCCGGCCTCGCACCTTCGCAGGAATAGACGCCCCGGCCCGCCTTGACGGCGCGCGGGCGGGCCGGGTCTGTGAAAGAAGACGCGCAGGCGCAAAGCGAAGATGCTGGGATGCCTCGATGGGTGGGTGGAATCGAGACCTGTCCCTGCTGAGGAAACAGCCTTGCTTAAAGTGGGTGAACCGCTGTCCTGATCCCGATGCCGTGGGCTGGATGCGGGGGCGGGCGTACACTGCGGTGAATATGTCGAGGGGAGAGGTGAGGTGGGCAAGGGCAAGGATTGGGGCAAGGACGGAGAAGGTGACCGCGGGAAGCACCGGAAGAAGGTGACGTGTTCGGGGTGCAGGGGTGACAAGACCGTCGAGGAGACCAGGGACGGAAAAGTGGTGAAGCGATCCTGCCCGCTGTGCGGGGGAAAGGGCTACGTGTGAAGTCCGCACGGGAGGCGCTGCGCGCGGTGCCCCGCGATCTCTTCATCCCCGATGTGATCTGGGTGGACGGCGAGGACGGATACATGAGGCCGTTGAGCCGGTCGGCCGAGCCGGACAGGTGGGCGACGCTGGTCCACTCCGACGAGTCGGTCATCGTCCAGGTCGACGACGGTGCGAAGGACCGGGGATTCTGGTCGACCAGTTCCAGCAGCGGACCGCCCATCATGGCGAAGATGCTGGACGCCATGCGTCTCGAAGAGGGGATGCGGGTCCTGGAGATCGGAACGGGGACGGGATACAACGCGGCGGTGCTGGCCCATCTGATCGGCGCGGAGAACGTGACCACGATCGAAGTCGACGCCGCCCTCGCCGAACAGGCGCGGCAATCCCTCCGCAAGGCCGGTTACCCCGTCCAGGTGGTGACGGGGGACGGCGAGGAGGGATATCCGCCGAATGCGCCGTACGATCGGATCGTCGCCACGGCCGCCGCGCACACCGTTCCGTACGCCTGGGTCGAGCAGACCCGGCCCGGCGGGCTGATCCTGGTGCCGTGGGCGGCCACCTTCCATCCGGACTGCCCGCTGGCGGTGCTCACCGTGCGGGAGGACGGGACCGGGACCGCTGAGGGACGCTTTGCCGGCCCGTCCTGGTTCATGCCGCTGCGCGGTCAACGGCAGTCCTACGCGGTCGCCCGGGAGGCAAAGGAGCGGTGGGAGAAGGCGGGAAGGCCCGATTCCACGCGCTTCGGCGTCACGGTGACTCCCCAGGGCCAACGGGTCTGGCTGGACGACCCCGGCAACGTCATCTGACCGTGCCCGCCCACCTGCGCCGGTGGGCGGGCGCAGGCTCCGGGTCAGCGGGAGAGGGCTCCGCCGCCGGTGAGCAGCATGGTCAGCTCGACGCGGGAGCGGATGTCCAGGCGGGCGAAGATGTTGCGCAGGTGGTGCTCGATCGTGCGGGGGCTCAGGGTGAGCTGGGCGGCGATCTCGCGGTTGGTGGCGCCCTCCGCCACCAGCCGGGCGATCTGGAGCTGCTGGGGGGTCAGCAGGTCCAGGCCGGCGGGGGCGGCGGCGGGCTCGACGGTCTCGCCGGCGGCGCGGAGCTCGGCGCGGGCGCGTTCGGCCCAGCGTTCGGCGCCGTACTCGGTGAAGATCTGCAGGGCGTTGCGCAGGTGGTCGCGGGCGGCGCGGGGCTGGCGGCTGCGGCGCAGCCGGTGGCCGTACAGCAGGGCGGTGCGGGCCTGCTCGAACGCCGAGTCGGCCGAGGCGTGCAGCCGCAGCGCCTCCTCGAAGTGCCGGATCGCCGTCTCGTCGTCGTCGGCCAGCAGCGCCCGGCACCGGTTGGCCAGCGCCAGCCGGTTGGGGCTGCGGGTGCCCTCCGCCCACGCCTCGTACGCGGCCAGCGCGCGGGTCGCCTGCCGCCGCTGGTCGCAGCGCACCGCCGCCTCCACGTAGTGCGGGATCGCCAGCGTCCGGATCACCCGGTGCTGGGCGCCGGTGGCGGTGCGCAGCCGCAGCCGGGCGGCGGCGTCGGCGGGCCGGTCGTCGGCCAGGTCCAGGCAGGCCAGCGCCCAGGCCGCGACGGTGGCGGGCCGGCTGAGCCCGCGCACCCCGACCGGCTCGGTGATCTCCGCCAGATGCGCCGTCGTCGTGTCCCGGTCCCCGAGCTGCGCGCTGACCAGCGCCATCAGCGCCAGATGGTCGATCGCGCAGTTCTCCTGCCCGGCCGCCCGGGCCAGCCGCAGCCCCTCGGCCGAGTCGGCCAGCGCGGCGTGGAACCGGCCCAGCAGGCACTCCGACAGCGACAGGATCACCAGCGACCACGGCAGCAGCGAGGTGGAACGGGGCCGCCGGGCCCGGTGCACCGCCTGCGCCGCCAGCTCGTAGGCCCGCTGGTCCTCGCCGAGCGCGATGGCCGCGCTGCCCGCCCAGGTCTTGGCCACCGGGTCGGTGCCGGCCTCGCCCAGTTCCACCACCCGGCGCAGCGCCGCACGGGCCTCCACGTGCCGGCCGTCGAAGACCACCGCCGCCATGCCGGAGAAGTGCGCCAGCATCAGCTCGGTCACCGGGGGCTCGGCCGGGTGCCGCAACCGGGCGGCGCGTTCGGCGGCCTGCCGGTTGGCCCGGCTGTCGCCGATGAGGTCGGCGGCCTCCGCGGCCCGCATCAGCGCGGTCAGCGCCAGGTTGCGGCGCGGCGCGGCCAGCCGTTCGGCGGCCTCCAGCAGCAGCCGGCGGGCGGCCACCGGATGCCCGTCGCGCAGCTCGATCTCGCCGTGCAGCAGGTCCGCCCGGCCGGCCAGCTCGGGGGTGCGGGCCAGCGGCCGGGCCAGGCGCAGCAGCGTCCGGGCGGTGTGCGGGCGGCCGGCCCGCCAGGAGTCCTCGGCGGCGGCCAGCAGCCGGTCCGCCTTGACCCCCGGGTCGGGGGTGAGCGCCGCGGCCCGCCGCCAGGCGCGGGCGGCGTCGGCGTGGTTGCCCGCCGCCCCGGCCAGCGCGGCGCCCGCGCACAGCTCGTCGGCCAGCTCCGGATCGGGACCCTGCACCGTGGCGGCCCGGTGCCAGGCCCGGCGCAGCCGGTGCCACGGCCGGTCCAGCACCCGGGCCAGCAGGTCGTGCACGGCCCGCCGTTCGGCCAGCGTCGCGTCGGCGTACAGGCAGGTGCGGGCCAGCGGGTCGGGCACCCGCACCGTCTCGCCGTCCACCCGGACCAGCCCGGACCGCTGGGCGCGCTCCCACTCGGCCAGGTCGACCCCGGCCTCGGCGGCGGCCCGGGTCAGGGTGTCCAGCTCCAGCCGGTCGTCGGCCACCGCCAGCAGCACCAGCGTGCGGGCCCCGGGCCCGAGCGCGTCCAGCCGCCGCCGGAAGTGGGTGCGCATCCGGCTGTCGCGGGGCAGCGCGGCGGGCGGCGGGGCCTGCCCGGTGAGCTGCTCGGGGGTCAGCTCGGCGGCCAGCTCCACCAGCGCCAGCGGGTTGCCGGCGGCCAGTTCCACCAGCTCGGCGGCCGGGTCGCCGCACACGTCCGGGATGTGGTCGCGCACCACCTTCAGCGCCGCGTCCGGGTCCAGCGGATGCAGCCGCATGGCCGGGATGTCGGCCAGGCAGTCCAGCCGGTCCTCGCCGCGGTCGTCACCGGCGAACAGCAGCACCACCGGCTCGTCGGCCAGCCGGCGCGCCGCGAACGTCAGCGCGTCCAGCGACGGGCGGTCCAGGTGGTGGGTGTCGTCGACCCAGCACAGCACCGGGCCGGACCGGCCCAGCTCGGCCAGCAGCCCGAGCACCGCCCGGCACAGCGCGAACGGGTCGGCGGCCGGGCCGGGCCCGCCCGCGCCGGTCAGGAACGCCAGCGCGGCGGCCTCCCCGGCGGGCAGCCCGGCGGTCGCCGAGAACACCGGCCGCAGCAGCCGGTGCAGCCCGGCCAGCGCGAACCGGGACTCGCCGCGGATGCCGCGGGTGCCGATGGTCTGGAAGTCGGGCGCGGCCTCGCGGACGGCGGCGTCCAGCAGCGCGGTCTTGCCCATGCCCGCGCCGCCCACCACGGCGAGCGCGCCGCCGCGGCCCGACCGGGCCCGGGCGATCAGGGCGCGGACGGCGGCCAGTTCCTCGTCCCGCCCGTACAGCGCGGGACCGGGGGAGGCGACGGGCTCGGCGGCGACGGGGGCCGGAGCCGGCGGTTTGGGGGGTGCGAACAACGAGTCGGGTGGCATGTCGTTCCTTCCCGCTCAGAACTGGACCTCTTCCGGCGTGTCCGGGGGTCGCGGGGTAGCGGACACCGGCGCTCCGGCGGACCGGAACGCTGTGGAAGGGGTTCACCTGCTCAGCTGGGTGGGGTGTATTTCTCCGCCAGCGGGGACTCCACGGGCTGGCGGTGTATCTTCAGCCCGCCGAGTTCGTCGCGGTCGGGCTTGAGCACATAGGCGGAACGGGCCGCCGGGACGGTCCACCGGGAGTAGTCCTGCGCGGGACCGCCCAGCCCGGTGAGGAACTGGGAGTTGGAACGGTGCGCGGCCACGATGCCCTCACGGCTGAGGTCGCGCATGGAACAGGCCTTCTTGAGGGCCTCCCCGACGGTGGCGGCCGCGCCGTACCCCGCGATCACCGCGAGGTCGACCGGCTGCCCCCGGTAGGTCTTCCGGTAGTCACGGGCGACCTGCCGGATGCCCTCGATCGGCGCGGACGGCGGGGCCGCCGCGCTGAGCACGTAGAAGTCCTTCTCGAAGTACGGGCCGACCGGGGTGTCCAGCAGTTGCTCGGCGAACGCCGAGTTGCTGGCCACGAAGGGCACGTTCAGCCCCTTGGCGGCGGAGGCCCCGACCAGCGAGGCCGCCTGCAGCGGGCCGACGCTCACCAGCACCGCCCGCACGCCGGCCCGGCGGAACGCGGCGACCGCCGCGGTCATGTCGTTGTCGGTGGGCGCGACCTCGTGCTCGACCAGCTCCAGCCGGGACTGCCGGGCGGCCCACCGGGAGCCGGTGACGGCGCTGTCGCCGTAGTCGCCCTGCAGGTACAGGTGCCCGATCCTGTCGCCGGCGCGCAGGCCGTGCTCCTTGGTCAGGAACTCGACGCCGTTGACCATGTCGACGTCGTAGGTGGTGCCCACGATCTGCACGTACTTGCTGCCGAGCAGGGTGTGCGCCCACGCCTGGGGCACGGTCAGCACCCGGTCGGCCTCGATCCGGGCCCGCAGCGCCGCGGTGATGGGGGAGCCGATGATCTGCGGGATCGCCGCCGAGTGCGGCGCGACCTCGGTGTAGGCGGTCACCGCCTTGCGCACGTCGTACCCGTGGTCGCGGACGACCAGCTCCACCTTGCGCCCGCAGGCCCCGCCGGCGTCGTTGAACCGATCGAAGTACAGCCTCTGCGCCTGGGTCACCCCCTTGCCCAGCGGGGCGTAGGGGCCGGTCAGGTCGGTCAGCGCGGCAACGGTGATCTTGTCTGCGGCCACACCGGGCCCGGTCCGCATGGAGTCGGAGTACTGCGCCGTCGCCTTGCCGGCGCAGCCCGCGAGCCCGGCCACCACGAGTGTGAGGGCCGCCAGACGGACCGGACCACCGTGGAAGCCGGGGGGGTGGAAACGTGGAGCGAGCACGTTGCCTCCTTCGGGGGTCGGTCGCACACCAGCATGGACGACGATGATGGTCCAGTGTCACGAATGAATTAAGGGAGGCGGCTCAACGGTCCGGGTTCGCGGTTGTGTGCGCACACAATCGTCGCTTTTTGTTGGATCGCTGATATAGCGCGGCCCCTGACGCGGTGGCAGCATGGCCGCACTCATCGAGGGAGGTGGCGCATGGGCGTACTCACAACCTCGCCCGCCAAGGCCGACCGCGAGATCATCAGGCGCGCGGTCCGCAGGCTGTCGGACCAGCTTCCGCAGCTGGCGGACCGGCTGGTCAATGAGATCCTGGCCGGTGAGGGCGGGGATCGTCCAGCCGAACTGCGGGCCGATTTGTGGGAGGTGTCTCACATCGGCCTCGGCCACGGCATCGAGGCGATCCTGGAGCCCGGCCGCGGCCGCCCCGACCTGCGCTGGGCCGAGGAGCTGGGCCGCCGCCGCGCCGAGCAGGGCCTGCCGCTGGACCAGCTGCTGCGGTCCTACCGGCTGGCCGGCTGCGTGTTCTGGGAGGGTCTGGTCGAGGTCGTCAGCGAGGAGGACCCGGCGTACGTGCCGATGCTGGTCCGCCACGCCACCCAGACCTGGCACACCATCGACCAGCAGTCCACCACCGCCGCCGAGGCCTACCACCGCACCGAGTACGAGCTGCTGCGGCGCAGCGAGGAACGGGTCGCCGCGATCGTCGACGCCCTGCTGGAGGGGCGCGGCACCGACCCGGGGCTGCTGCCGTCGGCGACGCGGGCGCTCGGGCTGCCCGCCCAGGGCCGGTACGCCGTCGTGGTGATCGACCAGCGCGACGTGCTGGACGGCCAGCGCTTCGTGCGGCCGGTGGACGGCGGCGGGCTGCGGTTCATCTGGCGGATGCGCGCCGACACCCAGATCGCGGTGGTCTCCCTGGGCAACGCCGACCTGTCGGACCTGGTGGAGACGCTGCGCCCGCGGGTGCACAGCCACGCCGGGATCAGCCCGGTGGTGGACGGCCTGGCCGACCTGGGCAAGGCCCGCTGGCTGGCCGAGCTGGCGCTGCGCACCTGCCGGGAGCCCGGGGCGGAGATCGCCCGGCTGGACCGCCGGCTGCCGGACGCCCTGGTGGTGTCGCAGCCGGAGCTGGCCGACCGGCTCGGCCGCGGGGTGCTGGGAGCGTTCTCCGACGTCAACCCGGCGTTCCGGGACGTGCTGGTGTCCACCCTGACGACCTGGCTGGAGTGCGACGGCTCGGCGTCGCGGGCGGCGAGCCGGCTGTACTGCCACCACAACACGGTGCTCAACCGGCTGCGCCGGATCGAGCAGCTCACCGGCCGTTCCCTGAACCGGCCCCGGGACCTGGTGGAGGTCGTGCTCGCGCTGAGCGCGCTCAAGCTGGTGAACAGCAGGGACCCGGCCTCCCGCGCCTGACGGCGCCGGGGGCCGGGTCCCCGCCGGACCGGCCGGTCCCCGGCGTCAGCACCTGGGCGAGCAGATCCGCCGGGACGTGCCGGCCAGGAAGATCCGCTCCATGTCCTTGGCGGTGTGCGCGATGTGCACGCTGCCGCCGGTGGCCCTGGCGATCCGGTTCAGCTCGTTCCTGTCGACCTCGTCGCCGAAGCCGATGATCACCACCTGGACCGGGCGGGCCGGGTCGGCGCCCTCCCGCAGCCGCCGCAGCGTCTGCTCCAGGGTGGGCCCGTCGGCGTCGTCGTTGCGCCCGTCGGTCATCAGCAGCACGGTGTTGACCATGTCGGGCTTGTAGGTCTCGCGCATGTACTCGACCGCGGCGATCACCGAGTCGTACAGGCCGGTGTCGCCGTCGGGCTTGGGCCGCAGCGAGGACAGCGACGACAGGATCCGCTGCCGCCGGGTGACCGAGCCGGTCCGCTCGCCCAGCGGGCCCAGCTCCACGGTCTGCCGCCAGTCCCGGCGGCCGTCCATCCTGGTGGAGAACACCCACTGCCCCAGCTCGGTGTCGTCCGGCTGGTACGACAGGCCGAGCTGGGCGGCCTGCGCGAGCACCTGCATCCGGGTCTTGCCGCCCGAGCCGGGCACCTTGGCCGCCATCGACCCGGAGACGTCCAGCACCGACAGCATCCGGCTGGTCAGCGACAGCTTGGCCCAGGCCTGCAGGGTGGCGCGGACCTCGGACGGCTCGGGGTCGGGCAGCAGCCGGATGCCCTCGGTGTCCGGGCGGCCGGTGCGGAACCCCAGGCCGCGCAGCGCGGCGCGGGTGCGCTCGGTGCGGATCTCGCGCTCCAGCAGCCGGGCCGCCTCGGTCCGGTCCTCGGCGTCGGCGACCACCGTGTACGGGTAGTCCAGCGCCAGCGTGCCGTCCGCCGGCCAGACCACCTCCAGCGGCTCGGCCGGCCGGTCCCGGTTGTGGCTGCGCACCGCCTGCTCGGAGGCGATCACGAGCCGGCCGCGCGGGCCGGAGAACAGGGTCCTGGTGTCCTGGACGACGCCCTCCCGGGCGCCGCGCACGATGCCGGTGAACTTCTCGGTGGCGGCGGGGTCCTCGGCCAGCAGGGTGCGGACGATCATCAGCAGGCCCATCCCGGCCGCACTGCGGCCCGGGTCGGTGACCCGCGCCTTGGGGTGCTTGCCCGCCAGCAGTTCCAGCCACTTCGGCGGGCTGCCGGCGGTGGGCCTGCCCTTGGCCGACACCGGGACGCCCGCCACGATCGGCGACTGCGCGATGGAGAACCCCGGCTGCGGCATCCGCGCCTCCCCGCCGGGGGCGGCGGCCGACCACAGCGACGAGTCGGGGATCCACACGTCCGGCTTGCGCTCGAGGACCTGGGAGCTGCCGGTGCCGGACAGCATGGCGGCCACCGCGGCGGGCTCGGCGGTGGTGACGACGGCCCGCACGCACTTGCCGCCGGCGACGTGCCGTTCCCCGGTGAAGCGGTCGGCGGCCGGCCGGATCGCGGGCTCGATCTCGGGCGCCACCGCGACGTGCAGGTCGACGGTGCCGCGGGCGGCGCAGCCGAACGACCCGGCGAACGCGTAGCACCCGGCCCCTATCAGCGCCGTCGCCACGGTGGCCGCGGCGACGGCGGTGAGGTTGCGGCGGCCGGGACGTCCCGGCCGGGTGCTGTGGCGTCCGCTCACGGATTGCCCCCTTGTCGACCCGGTCCCTGGCCCCCCGAAGTGCCAGAAGATTCGTGCGTGGGGGTTGGCCGGTCAATCCGAATTCCTCAACACTGTCACCGGTCACCATCGAAAGCGGCCCGGTGGTGTGTTCGCTCACAGTTCCCGCCGCGCTTCCTGGGCCGATGCAGGGCACTGGTGATTTCACCGATGCCGAAGGAGTGTGACGCGTCCAACACTCCTTTCTGCCCCGGCATCCCCCCCGTGCCGGGACGGTCCAGGAAAGGACGCAGATGAAGACGAACCTGGTGCGCAAACTGAAGATGCTGCCGGCGATCGTTGCCCTGGCGGGCAGCGGCATCGCGGTGGCGCCCGGCACCGCCGCCGCGGCCGACAACCCCTACGAGCGCGGCCCCAACCCGACGGAGTCCCTGATCGAGGCGGCGCGCGGCCCGTTCTCGACCTCGCAGACCACCGTCTCCTCGCTGAGCGTCACGGGCTTCGGCGGCGGCGTGATCTACTACCCGACCGACACCAGCCAGGGCACCTTCGGCGGCATCGCCATCTCGCCCGGCTTCACCGCCTCCTGGTCCAGCCTGGACTGGCTCGGCCCGCGCCTGGCCTCGCACGGGTTCGTGGTGATCGGCATCGAGACCAACAGCCGTCTGGACCAGCCGGCCAGCCGCGGCGACCAGCTGCTGGCGGCGCTGGACTACCTGACCCAGCGCAGCTCGGTGCGCAGCCGCGTGGACGCCACCCGCCTGGCGGTGGCCGGCCACTCGATGGGCGGCGGCGGCAGCCTGGAGGCCGCCAAGGACCGCACCTCGCTGAAGGCCGCGATCCCGCTGGCGCCGTGGAACACCGACAAGACCTGGCCCGAGGTCCGCACGCCGACCCTGATCATCGGTGGCGAGTCCGACACCGTGGCCTCGGTGTCCTCGCACTCCATCCCGTTCTACAACAGCCTGACCAACGCCCGTGAGAAGGCGTACCTGGAGCTGGACAACGCCAGCCACTTCTTCCCGCAGACCAGCAACACCACCATGGCCAAGTACATGATCAGCTGGATGAAGCGGTACATCGACAACGACACCCGCTACGAGCAGTTCCTGTGCCCGGGCCCGTCGACGGGGCTGTTCAGCGACATCTCCGACTGGCGGCAGACCTGCCCGGGCAGCTGACCCGCTGACCCCAGGGCGTGACGAGAACGGCGGCCGTGCCCGGCACGGCCGCCGTTTCCCGTTTTCAGCCCCGGGGCCAGATCAGCTCCATCACGCTGCTCAGCCCCTCGAGCCCGTGCCCGGCGGCGTCCGTCCTGGCGTACAGGTCGCGGATCGCCTCGGGCACGCCGGTGTCCAGACCCGCGTCCCGGAACGCCTCCACCACGTGGGCCATGCCCACCGCCTGCATGTGCAGGCTGTTCTCCTCGCCCGGGTACTCGCGGGCGTCGATCTCCCGGGTGAGGACGGACAGGAACCCCATCGGCCCGTCCCCGGTGAGCTGGTCGAAGATCCGCGCCGCGAACGGCTGCAGCTCCTTGGCCGCCGCCCCGGCCGTCCCCACCAGCGCGGCGGCGTGGAAGTAGCCGACCAGCGAGGACCAGAACAGCATCAGCATCGCCTGGTAGAACAGCATCGCCAGGCCGGGGTCGGCGCCCATGTGCCGGACCTCGCCGAGGACCTCCAGCGCCTCGCGGTGGGCGTTCAGGACCTCCTCGGAGCCCGCGTAGAAGACGTAGGAGTCCGGCGTCCCGATCCCCGGCGGAGGCACCATGATCCCCCCCGGTGATCAGCTCGGCGCCGTGCCCGGCCGCCCACCGCGCCGCCTCCCGCAGCTCGTTCGGCGTCCCCGAGCTGAGGTTGACCAGCACCTTCCCCTTGAGCGCCGCCTCCGAGCCGGCGAACGTGTCGTACATGGCGGCGTAGTCCACCTGGCTGATCACCACCAGGTCGCCCGCCGCCAGCGCCGCCGCCGGGGTGGGCGCCTGCTCGGCCCCCTGCTCCACCAAGGGGGCGGCCTTGGCGGCCGTGCGGTTCCACACCGTTGTGCGACGTCCCTGCCCGAGGAACGCCGCGGCCATCGCCGACCCCATCGCGCCCAGTCCGATCACCGTCACCGGTGCGTGCATCATCGCCTCCAAAGTCTGTGTGCGTTCACAACCCTGCGCGCGGGCGCTTCGGGAACCCTTCGGGAGCACTACGGGCGGGTGACTACGCTGGCGGTGTGCGCTTCGGGGTGCTCGGCCCGCCGGTCGTGTGGACGGACGGCGGTGAACCCGTCACGGTGCCCGAGGCCAAGGTCCGCCGCCTGCTGGCCGACCTGCTCGCGCACCGGGGACGGCCCGTTCCGGCCGGCCGGCTGATCTTCGACCTGTGGGGGGACCGCCCGCCCCGCAACCCGTCCGGGACGCTGCAGGCCCGCGTCTCCCAGTTGCGGCGGGCGCTGGAGGACGCCGAGCCCGGAGCCCGCGCGCTGGTGGTGTCGGGTCCGGCCGGGTACGCGCTGCACGTGGAGCCCGAGGCGGTCGACGCCGACCGGTTCGCGGCGCTGCTGTCCCGGGCCCGCGAGGCCGCCGACCCCGCGTCCCGGGCACGGCTGCTGACCGAGGCGCTGGCGTTGTGGCGGGGTCCGGCGTTCGACGGGGTCGCCGACGAGGACTTCGCCCGGGCGGAGGCCGCCGGGCTGGAGGAGCTGCGGCTGCTGGCGGTCGAGGAGCGGGCCGAGGCGCGCCTGGAGCTGGGCGAGCACGCCCAGGTGGCGGCCGAGCTGGCGGTGGAGGTGGCCCGCCATCCGCTGCGCGAACGGCTGCGCGCCGCCCACCTGCTGGCGCTGTACCGGTCCGGGCGGCAGGGCGAGGCGCTGGCCGGCTACCAGGAGCTGCGGGAACGGCTGGCCGAGGAGCTGGGCGCGGACCCCGGCCCCGAGCTGGCCGCGCTGCACCGGGCGATGCTGCGCCAGGACCCCGCGCTGTCGCCGGACCCCGAGCTGCCCGTCCCGCTCACCGAGCTGATCGGCCGGGACGACGAGATCCGCCGCACCGCCGAACTGCTGGCCGGGCACCGGCTGGTGACGCTGACCGGTCCCGGCGGGGTCGGCAAGACACGGCTGGCCCTCGCGGTCGCCGGGCGGGCCGCCCACCCGGACGGCGTGCGGCTGGTGGAGCTGGCCTCGCTGCCGCCCGGCGCGGGCGAGGAGGAGGTCGCCGAGGCGGTGGCGGCGGCGCTGGACGTCCGGGACGACCACGCCCCCGGACCGCGGCCCGCCCGCGGTATGCGGCCGGTCGACCGGCTCGCCGCGGCGGTGCGCGCCCGCCGCATGCTGCTGGTCCTGGACAACTGCGAGCACCTGGTGGAGGCCGCCGCCGTGGTGGCGCAGCGGCTGCTGGCCGCCGCCCCCGGGCTGCGGGTGCTGGCGACCGGCCGGGAACCGCTGGGGCTCGCCGGCGAGCGGGTCCTGCCGGTGCCGCCGCTGGACCTGCCCGGCCCGCAGGACGACCCGGCGGAGTCCGGCGCGGTACGGCTGTTCGTCGCGCGGGCGACCGCCGCCGACCCGGCGTTCGCGTTCGATCCCGGCGCCGCCCCGGCCGTGGCCGCGATCTGCACCCGGCTGGACGGGCTGCCGCTGGCGCTGGAACTGGCCGCCACCCGGGTGCGGGCCCTCGGCGTGCACGAGCTGGCCGCCCGGCTCGACGACCGGTTCCGGCTGCTGGCCGGCGGGCGGCGGGACGCCCCGGCCCGGCACCGCACCCTGCGCGCCGTGATCGACTGGAGCTGGGAGCCGCTGCCCGAGCCGGAACGCGCGGTGCTGCGCCGGCTGGCCGTGCACGCCGACGGCTGCACCCTGCGGGCGGCGGAGGCGGTGTGCGCCGGCGACGGCGTCCCGGCCGCCGACGTCCCCGAACTGCTGGCCCGGCTGGTGGACCGTTCGCTGGTGGTGGTGACGCGCACGCGCGGCGAGACGCGCTACCGGCTGCTGGAGTCGGTCGCCGCGTACTGCCACGAGCGGCTGGAGGCGGCGGGGGAGACCGCACGGGTCCGCGCCCGGCACCTGGACCACTACCTGGACCTGGCCGAACGCGCCGAGCCGGCGCTGCGCGGCCGCGCGCAGCGCCGGACCCTGGCGCTGCTGGACGCCGAGAGCGCCAACCTGCGGACCGCGCTGGAGCACGCCGCCGATCCCGGACGGGCCCTCCGCCTGGTCAACGCGCTGGCCTGGTACTGGTACCTGCGCGGGCGGATCGGCGAGGCCCGCCGTTCCTTCGCGCAGGCGCTGTCGATCGACGGGCCCGTCCCCGACGACCTGCGGGCACAGGCGCTGGCCTGGCAGGCGGGCATGGTGATGGCCGCCGGGGAGGACCCCGGTGAGTTCCCGCCCCCGGCGCCGGGGCCGGGCGGGGCGCGGGCGGAGTGGTTCCGCACGTTCGTCTCCTGGGCCTACCGGGACCTGCGCGAGCACGAGGAACGGGTCGATCACGTGCTGGCGGCGTTCCGTGAGTTCGGGGACCGGTGGGGGGAGGCCGCCGCGCTGGTCGTCCGCGCGAAGCTGGCGCTGGGACGCGGGAGCCTGACCCGGCTCGAACGGGACGCCGAGCACGGCCTGGCGCTGTTCCGCGAGCTGGGCGACGACTGGGGGGTGAGCGAGGCCGTCGACACGCTGGGCATGTACGCCGAGATCGTCGGCGACTACGACCGCGCCGCCCGGCTGCACACCGAGGGGCTGCGGCTGGCCGAGGCGCACGGCATCCGGACCCGGGTGTCGTTCGCGCTGTCCAGGCTGGGGCGGATCGCGATGCTCACCGGAGACCTCGACCGCTCCCGGGACCTGCACGAGCGGGCCGCCCGGCTGGCCGCCGAGCACGCCGACAAGTCCGCCGAGGAGTTCGCCGGGGTCGGGCTGGCCCTGGTGGCGCGCCGCCAGGGCCGCCTGGACGAGGCCGAACGCCGGCTGCGCCAGTGGCTGCCCTGGCTCCGCCAGATCAACGGCGATCCGGGCGTGTCGTTCGTGCTCGCCGAACTCGGCTTCGTCGCCGAGCAGCGCGGCGACGCCGCCGAGGCCCTGGAACTGCACCGCGAGGCCCTCGCCGCGGCGGGCGGCACCCGCCTGCTGGAGGACGGGACCCTGCCCGGCGACGCCGAGCCCCGCGCGGCGGCCCTCGCCCTGGAGGGCCTGGCGGGCGCGTACTCCCTGGCCGGAGACCCGCACCGCGCCGCCCGGCTGCTGTCCATGGCGGCCGGCATCCGCGCGTCGGTGGGCGCGCCCCTGCCCGCCGGCGAACGCGGCGACGTGGACCGCATCACCCGCCGCATCCACGACATGCTCGGCGCCGAGGCCGTGTGACAGGCCGGGGCCGGCGCCTTCCGGTGGACGCGCCCGGCCCCGGAAGGGTCAGCGATCAGCCGGCAGAGGAGTCCAGGGCGTCCAGGACGTCCTGCGGGGCCTTGCCGAGCCGTTCACGCTGCGGGAAACGGCCGGTCGGCACCTGTGCGACCTCCCGGGCGGTGCCGTAGTCCACCACCGAGATCCGGTCCTTGTTGCTCAGCGACACGAAGCAGTGCCCGCCGTCCACGCTGGTCTGCGCCCAGTACGGCAGCGAGTCCGTCGGGTAGTGCACGAACCCGTCCGTGGTCAGGCCGGGCCGCGACACGATCGCCGTGTAGTCGTCGATGGTGCCGGCCATGCACAGCTTCCGCTCGTCCGGAGTGATCGCCAGGCCGTGGTGCGCGGAGTTCATCGGGTAGTCGTCCGGCGACATCTGGCTGGCCTTGGCGCTGTAGGGCATCTGGACCGTCCGCAGCGTCCGGCCGGTGGTCAGGTCGAACTCGATGAAGCCGTTCAGGTACGACAACTGCGAGTACATGTACCTGTTGTCGGCCGTGTAGACCGAGGGCCGGATGCCGAAGTCGAACCTGTGGGTCCGCACGACCTGGAAGGTCCTCGCGTCCACCACCGTGACCTGCCGGGGGCCTTTCAGGGCGTTGAGGGCCCGGGGCAGCGAGACGTTCCCGATCGACTGGTTGTAGAGCAGGGTGCCGTCCGGGCTGTAGTCGTTGCCGTGCGGATACGTCCCGGTCGGGAACGTGGTGACGACCTGCCCGGTGGCGGTGTCCAGCACCTCGACCTTCGAGGCGGTGAGCGCCGACACCACGAATCTCGTCCCGTCCGGCGACAGCGCCGCGTGGTCGGCCTTGAAGCCCTCCACCTTGTGCCGCCACTTCATCTGCCGGGTCCTGACGTCGAACGCCACCACGTCCGCGAGGTTCCCGCGCGACACGTACAGCGTCCGCCCGTCCGGGGACAGCGCGATGTCGTCGACGAACTTCTTGTAGCCCTGCAACTGGTTGACGGTCTCGTACCCGAGCCGCTCCACCAGCGTCATCGAGTCCAGCCGCTCCTGCAGGTCCGGGATCGCGTTCAGCGACCCCAGGTTCTCGAACGTCCGCCCGTCGATGAAGCTGACCGTCCCGGCCTGCGCGTTCCCCACCAGCAGCACGTCCCGCATCGGGGCGGCCTGCGCCCCCGGCACGGTGACGGCGGACAGCGGCAGCAGCGCGAGCACGCCCAGCGCGAGCGCCTTCCATCGGAATCCGACCATGTGCAGTCCTCTCGGTCCGGAAAACACCGTGAGCACCGCGCCGGGACCGGCACGACCCGTCCACGGTCCGGCGGCAGGGGCGTGCCGCCGGACCGGCCGGCACCGGTCCTTTACTCGAGGACGGTAATCCGTCACCGAGCCGCGCACTTGGGCCGCGCGGACAAAAATCCCCGCCCGCTTACTCCGCTCCGGACAAGTCCCCGGCCGGATCCCGGGAAGGCGGCCCGGAAGTGATGAACGGGCGTTCACCGAGATCGCCGGCGGGCATGAATTCCGCACCTGAGTGACAAAAGCCGGTGACGGGTGCTGAGTCCGCCCCATGGCGGGCGGCCGGTCGCGGTGCCTAGTCTCGGCGGTCGTCGGCGGTGGAACGGAGCGCATGGTGTCGGAGGCGGCAGGAATCGGGGAGCGGGCCGCGACGGTGCTGCGGGTCGCGGTCATGTTCGGGCGGACCGGGCTGTGGCGGCCGGGCCCGCCCGCACGGGTCGCCCGCCAGCTCGGCGCGCTGCGGCGGTGGGGCACCACGCTGGGCGGGTCGTGGATCTCGGCGGCGGCGCGCGACCCCGGACGGCCGGCGATCGTCGACGAGTACGGAACGCTGACGTACGGCGAGGTCGACGCCCGCACCGACCGGCTCGCGGCGGCGCTGGGCTCCGGCGGCGGACGGCCCCGGGTGGCGGTGCTGTGCCGCAACCACCGCGGCATGGTGGAGACGCTGGTGGCGTGCGGCAAGCTCGGCTCGGACGTGGTGCTGCTCAACACCGGGATGGGCACCGAGCAGACGATCAAGGTGCTGCACGAGCAGGAGGCCGAGGTCCTCGTCGCCGACTCGGAGTTCGGCGAGATCCTGTCCGGCGCGCCCGGCGGGGTCCGCACGCTGACGGCCGACGGACCCGGCTGTGACCTGGCCGCCCTCATCGACACGCCGGTCGCCGCCGACCTGCGGCCGCCCCCGCGCAACGGCCGCATGATCGTCCTCAGCTCCGGAACGACCGGACAGCCCAAGGGGGCGCAGCGCAACCCGAGCCCCGGCCTGGGCGCGCTGGCGTCGGTGCTGTCCAAGATCCCGCTGCGGGTCCACGAGACGGTGCAGATCGAGGCGCCGCTGTTCCACACCTGGGGGTTCGCGGGCCTGCAGATCGCCATCGGGCTGCGGGCGACGATGGTGCTGCGCCGCCGGTTCGACCCCGAGGGCTGCCTGCGCGCCGCCGCCGGGAACCGGGTCACCGCGATGATCGCCGTCCCCGTGATGCTGCAGCGGACGCTGGAATGGCGGGACGGCGGCGGCGAGCTCCCCGACCTGTCGGCGCTGCGGGTCGTGGCGGTGAGCGGCTCGGCGCTGCCCGGCGGGTTCGCCACCCGGTTCATGGACGCGTTCGGCGACGTCCTCTACAACCTGTACGGGTCCACCGAGGCGTCCTGGGTGACGATCGCCACCCCCGAGGACCTGCGCGCCCACCCCGACACGGCGGGCAGGCCCCCGAGCGGCACCCGCCTGGCGATCCTGGACGACGAGGGACGTCCCGTCCCGCCGGGTGAAGTCGGCCGCATCTTCGCCGCGAACGAGCTGCTGTTCGCCGGCTACACCAGCGGCGCGACCAAGGAGACGGTCGACGGCATGATCGGCCTCGGCGACCTCGGCCGGCTGGACGAGCACGGCCGGCTGTTCGTCTGCGGGCGCGCCGACGACATGATCGTCTCCGGCGGGGAGAACGTCTTCCCCGGCGAGGTCGAGGACGTGCTCACCGAGCTGCCCCAGGTCCGCGAGGCGGCGGTGGTCGGCGTCCCGGACCCCGAGTGGGGCCAGCGCCTGGCCGCCTACGTCGTGCTGCACCCCGGTCAGACCCTCACCGCCGACGAGGTCCGCGACCTGGCCCGCAGCCGGGTCGCCCGCTTCGCCGTCCCCCGCGACGTCCACTTCGTCGACGAACTGCCCCGCAACGCCACCGGCAAGATCGTCCGCAACCGCCTCCCCTGAACGCCCGCCACCGGCGCACGGATCCGACGTACCGAGGCCGGGTTCGCGCCCGATGCGCAACGACGGCCACCACGCTGCCGACGGGTGCGGGGATCCGACGTACCGGTGCCGGGTTCCCGCCTCGGTGCGCAACGGTGGCTACCAAGCCGCCGAGGGGTGCGCGGGTCCGGTGTGCCGAGGCCGGGTTCGCACACCGTGTCGGCGTTCGTTTCCGGCGGCGGAAACGTCTCCGGCCGCGGGCCGTCAGGCCGGGACGGGATGGGGGCGGGGCGGGATCAGCAGGTCCAGGTCGGCGCGGGTGACGCGGGCGTCGGTGGCCAGGCGGTCGCGGTCGGTGCCGGCGGCGGCGGCGAGCTCCACGGCCTTGACGAGCATGGTGGGCGACTCCAGGGGCCGGGTCAGGCCGGGCTCCTGGCGGCGCCAGCCGTTGGCGCTGAGGGTGCTCATCGCGTTCCGGTACACGGACTCCGTCATCACCCGGAGGGTCCGGGCCCGGTAGAGCAGCGCCGCCATGCTGACCCCCCACTCGGCCTTGAGGGCGGCCAGCTGGGACCAGTCCGCGGTGCGGGGGAGGGCGTCGGCGATGTCCTCCTCCGGCATCAGGAACTCGGCGGCGAACCGGTTGGCCTGGTCCTCCACCACCTTGCTGCCGGGCTCGGCGTCGGCGTGCATCACCAGGTGCCCCAGCTCGTGCGCCCCGTCGAACCGGTTGCGCCAGTAGTCGCCCTTGGCCGGGTTGAACATCACCATCGGCCGGGGATGCGCCCCCACGCTGAACGCGTCCACCCGTTCCGTGGACGGGGGCAGCACGATCACGATGACGCCGCGGGACTCCAGCAGCCGGACCACGTGGGGGACGGGCCCCGGCGACGCCGCCATCGCCGCCCGCGCCGCGCGCGCCGCCAGCACCGGCCCGGGCCCGCCGATCTCGTCCGGGTGCACCGGGTGCTCGGGGATGTCCACCGCGGGCAGCTCCACCAGCGCCTCCAGGGCCGCCACGATGTCGGCGGCGATCCGCCCGTACGCCAGCGCCTGGTCGCGTTCGATCTGGGTGGTGGAGCGCAGCGAGCGGAAGTGGGCGTGCGCCGAGTCCAGCACCCCCGTGCCGTGCCCGGCGTGGAAGAACTCCACCGGGACGCCCAGCGCCATCGCCAGCCGCGACAGCGTGACCGGCGACGGGCGGTGCACCCCGGCCTCGTACCGGCCGATGGCCGCCGGGGTGGTGCCGATCGCCTCGGCGAGCTGGTTCTTGCGCAGGCCGCGCAGCCGCCGCGCCAGGGTCAGCCGTTCGCTGTCGAACCGCAGCCCGGCCTCCTCGGCGCGCCGGGCCGCGCGCTCGTGGTCGTGGTCGTTCACCGTGCCGCTTCGGCCGCCGTTCCGTCCGCCCGGGCGCGCAGCCGCAGCGGAACGACATCGTCGTCGTCGCTCCACAGCGGCATGGTGCGCTCGGTGACCTGCCGCGGGTCCGGCCCCAGGGTCTCGGCGGTGATCGGCCGCCGCCAGTGCCAGGGCGGTCCGGCGTCGGCGTTGTAGCGGGGCCGCCCGATGAACAGCTCGGTCTCGATCGGGGCGTCGGTCGCGCTGTGCGCCACCACCAGGGTGACCGGGCCCGCGGGGGCCGGGGCGACCCCCAGGTCCAGGGCGAGCTGCGGGTCCTCGGCGAACTCCTGGCGGGAGACGGCCTGCTTGGTGGGGCTGGACTTGTCCCAGCGGATGGCGTCGACGGCCCCGAACTCGTGCCGCTTGAGCAGGATCCGGTAGTTCCCCAGCCGCCAGCCGGGCGAGCCGTTGAGGTTGTCGCGGACCACCCGCCCGGCGAGCGGCCCGCCGCCGGAGTCGCCGTCCAGGCCGAACGCCTTGTCGAGCTGTGACTCCAGCACGTCGAAGGAGGTGTAGCCGAAGGAGCGCTCCTTGAAGCCGGCCGACCGGCTGAGCGACCCGAGGACGATCCGGGTGGTGGCCTCGTGCGCGTCGCGCACCGCGTGGAGGAAGCCGGCCTCCAGCAGGGTGTCCCAGGCGTCCTGTGCTTCGGTCATGCCCTGGGACTGTAGTCAACGCCGGCGTGCGGTGTCCGGGAATGCAGCGGTGTGTCCCGTCCGCGTGGTCCGCCCGGGGCCGGGAACGCGCAGAGGGGCCGGCGCCAGGCGCCGGCCCCTCCGATGGAACCGAACGTCAGTCGATCTCGGTGTTGCCGATGAGGCAGTTCTGGTCGACCGAGCCGAGGATGCCGCCCAGGGCGTTCACGCAGTTCAGGATCGCGACGGTCTCGTTGTCGACGTCGACGTCCTTCTCGAACGACTTGAAGTCGAGCTCGAACTTCTTGTCGTTGTCGTACTTGTAGTACTTGTCCCCGCCGGCCATCGCGGGCGTGGCGCTCATCAGCACGCCACCCACGGCGACGGTCAGGATGCCGGCCGTTGCCAGTCGCTTGAGCACGATGTCTCCTTCTCGGTGAGTGTGGAATGCCGACGCGCGCTTAATGCAGCCTCGCCGGCCACGTGTCATTGGTAACACCTGCCGCGCCCGGCGTCGACGTGAGATCGGCTGCTCTGACCCATTGTTTCCGAAGTCATTGTCATGACGCCGGTCGCTGTGCCCGAAAATTGCGGAACCAGCGGCTCCGGACGATTCGATCGAGCCGCCGGAAATGTCCAGAACAGGTTCGCGGCGGATACCGAAAAGGGGCCGGCGCGCCGCGCCGGCCCCTCCGCTGGACCGAACGTCAGTCGATCTCGGTGTTGCCGATGAGGCAGTTCTGGTCGACCGAGCCAGCGATGCCACCAGCGATGTTCACGCAGTTCAGGATCGCCAGGGTCTCGTTGTCGACGTCGATGTCCTTCTCGAACGACTTGAAGTCGAGGTCGAACTTCTTGTCGTTGTCGTAGTTGTAGTAGTCGTCCCCGCCGGCCATCGCGGGCGTGGCGCTCATCAGCACGCCACCCACGGCGACGGTCAGGATGCCGGCCGTTGCCAGTCGCTTGAGCACGATGTCTCCTTCTCGGTGAGTGTGGAATGCCGACGCGCGCGTAATGCAGCCTCGCCGGCCACGTGCAATTGGTAACACCCGCAGCGGGCCGCCGTCGACGCAAATCGGCTAATCTGACCCATTGTTTCCGAAGTCATTGCCAGGACGTCGTCCCATGTGTCGTGAAATTCCGGAACCGGGTGCCGTGACCGCTTCGGCCGAGCTGTCCGTAATGTTCGGAGCGCCCTCGGCGGGCAACGAAAAGGGGCCGGCGCGCCGCGCCGGCCCCGGTTGACCACCGCGGTCAGTCGTCGCCGTTGTGGCCGTCGCTCTGGGTGTTGCCGATGAAGCAGTTCTGGTCGACCGTGCCCAGGACGCCACCGACCAGGTTCACGCAGTTCAGGATGGCGATGGTCTCGTTGTCGACGTCGATGTCCTTCTCGAACGACTTGAAGTCGAGGTCGAACTTCTTGTCGTTGTCGTACTTGTAGTAGTTGTCGTGGCCGCCGGCCAGGGCGGGCGTGGCGCTCATCAGCACGCCACCCACGGCGACGGTCAGCACGCCAGCCGTTGCCAGTCGCTTGAGCACGATGTCTCCTTCTTCTGATTGCGGAATGCCGATCTCGACGCGCGGCGTGATGCAGCCCGCCGGTCACGGTTATAGGTAACACTGCGAATACCCGTGTGTCGACGCCGATCGGGGCGGCCGCGAAATCTTTTCTTGCGCATTACCATCGGTGATGTCTCGGACGACGGTAATTGCGGTAAAACGACGTAGATCTGCGAACTGTCGGGTAATCCGGATGGTGCGGATGGGGGATTCGTCCCGGTTTGCGGCGCGCCGGCCGAGGTGCGCGCCAAGATATGGTCAAGTGGAGATCGACCGAGGGTCAAGGACGAGGTCGGTGACGGCGGCGGCATGGGACGCTCGGACGGCCTGTCGGTGACCGTCCGACCTGCGCCGAGCCGGGACCTGGGGTCGCTCCCCCGAACGACAGGAGAACGACGACCACCACCATGCCGTGCCGGCCGTGCCGTGGCCGCAGGACCGTGCGCCCCCGCCGGCGACCTGCGCCGGGCGCCCGCGTCCGCACGGGCGACAAGGAGTGACCCGCAGGTGTTCCAGCGACCCGCGCGCACGCCGTTGATCCTCATGTACCGGGCGGTGGACCGCGTCGCCCGCGACCCGCTCCGGCAGGCGGTCGGCCCCGAACTGTTCGAACGGCAGATGGACTGGCTGCACCGCAACGGGATGCGCGGGGTGTCGGTGGGCGAGCTGCGGCACGCGTACCGGGCGGGCCTGGCGCGCGGCCTGGTCGGCCTGACGTTCGACCGCGGTTACGCGACGTTCGCGACCCGCGCGGTGCCGATCCTGCTGCGCCGGGGGTTCACCGCGACCGTCTTCGTCTCCGCCGCGGAGATCGGCGGCCGCGCCGATCGCGACCCCGGCCCCGACCGCCCGCTGATGACCGAACGGCAGATCCGCTGCGTGGCGGGCAAGGGGATGGAGATCGGCTCGCACGGACTGCACCACGTTCCCCTGCCGAGCCTGGACGACGAGGAACTGGCCGAGGAACTGACCCGTGCCCGCGCCGTCCTGGAGGACGTCACCGGCAGGGCGGTCACGGGCTTCGCCTACCCGTACGGTCACGTGTCCCCGCGCGAGATGACCGCCGTGCGCAAGGCCGGCTACGAGTACGCCTGCGCCGTCCGCCGCGGCCCCCTCGACGGCGACCACGCGCTGCCGCGGACGCGCGTCGACGACCGCGACGGCCGGATCCGCCTGCGGATCAAGGTCCTCCGCCACCAGCTCGCGATCTGAGGCCCGCGCCCGCCGGCCGGTTCGCCCGGTGTGCGGGGGACCGGGCCGTCCGGCGGGTAAGCGGCGCGTCATGTCTTGGTCAGGCCGCGGGGAAGGCGCGGGCGAGGCGCCGGAGGCTGTCAATAGTGTGCCGAGCCGGCCGCCGTGCCAGGACCGACCCGTACCACCGACCACCATCGAAAGGCATCCATGTCGAACTGGACCAAGCACACCGCCCGCGCCGCTCTGTGCGCCGCCCTGATGCCGGTGTTCGCGGCGGCGGGCGGCGCGCTCGCACACGCCGACACCGCCGGAGAGCCCGGCGCGCCGGTCTCCGTTCCGATCGACGTCTGCGGCGGCGCGTACGCGACCAGCGGGCTCGTCGGCGCGGCCTGCGAGGGCCACGAGGGCCTGTCGGACGCGGTCGCGTGGGACGAGTGGACGGCCCTGCGGGCGCCGCGGGCCGGGACCGACGAGCGGCGGGCGCGGCGGTCCGACCGCGATTGGCACCAGGTGGTGCGGACGCCGCTGACCGGGCCGCTGCGGGGGGTGCAGGACACCGCCATGGGGGTCACCTCGCTCCTGCCGCGGCTGGTCGACGAGAAGGTGCGGCAGCCGCTGTCCGGGCTCGGCGAGGCGGCCGGGAGCGCCGGGGCGGCCGGTCCGGCCCGGCCCGTCCGGCCGGGGGCCGGAAAGACCGGCGGGCCGGTGCGTCCGGAGGACGCGGCCGTGCCGGCCCTGCCGGGAACGGGGCTGGGACTGCCCGTGCCGGGCGGTTTGCCGATCGGTGGCGGGCTGCCTCTTCTCGGGTAATGGAGTAATGCGTGAACGGGGCGCCGGAAGGAGACCGGCGCCCCGTTTCTTTTGGGCTCGGGAACCGGGCCTTCGCGGGCGCTCGCGGCATGTGGGGCAAAAGGTGCACATCGCCCGGGTAGGGGGTGTGACCAGCGAGAACTCCGGTCATCAACGCCGCTTGGATCGAACTTGACCCATTGCCGAGTGTCCGTCCCCACCGCGCGGGTATTTTTCCCGTCAATCGATTGCCGCCGCATTCTGGCGATCCCGATTTCACGCGGACGGGCAATCGATAATCGCGTCGGCGAGGTGCGATATCCCGCGGCCTCGTCGGGTTTTCGGTCCATTTGGCTCGCATCCCCCGGGAAGGGTCTTCGAGGGCTCATGAGACACCAGCGCCGGCGTCAGCCGCAGTCCGCACGCACCCACGACGCCGCATGCCCGCCCGCCCTGCGGGTCCGCGTGCACCGGACCGGCAGCGACCTGCTGGTCCAGCTCAAAGGGGAGATGTGCGCGCGCACCGTCGAGATGGTGCGCGCGCCGCTGGCCGCCGCCCTGCGCTCGGCGCCGGCCCCGCGGCTGCTGCTGGACCTGTCCCGGGTCCGGCTGAGCGACCGGTTCGGCCTCGGCCTGCTGGTCGCGCTGCGGAACGCGACGGGCCGGGCGGGCGGCCGGCTGATCCTGGTGCGGCCCGCCCCCGACCTGCAGGCGATGCTGGCCGACACCGGCCTGGACCGCCATCTGCAGGCCTGTGCCTCGCTGGAACTGGCCGGGACGCAGGTGCCCATCAGCACCCGGCCCGGCCGGCTGCTGCCCCTGCGCGGCCCCGGACCGGAGGCCCTGCCGGTCGCCACGCCCCAGGAGGTCGCCCCGGAGGCCGGAGAGGCCTGAGCCACCCACCCCCTCCTCACCGCGACCCGCCGGAGACCCTCCGGCGGGTCGCTCCTTTCCGGCGGGTCCTCAGCGGACGGCCTCGACCAGGGTGGGCCCCGTCGGCAGCTCCGCCGTCCGCACCGGGCGCAGGTCCGCCCGCTCCAGCAGGCCCAGGTAGGCGTCCCGGGTGCGTTCATGGCCGTCGCCGAACATCGCCAGCATCCGCACGTCCATGTCGTAGCCGAGGTGCGGGCGTTCCGGAACGTCCGGCAGCAGGACGTCCAGCAGCAGCACCCGGCTCCCGGCGCCCATCGCGTCCCGCACCGTCCGCAGGATCTCGATCGCGGTGCCGTCCGGCCAGTTGTGCAGGATGCTCGCCAGCAGGTACACGTCCGCCTTGGCCGGGACCTCCTCCAGGAAGCTCCCCGCCACCACCTCGCAGCGGTCGGCCACGCCCTGCGCCTCCAGGTAGGTCGCCGCCGCCCGCGTCACGCTCGGCAGGTCCAGCAGGACGCCCCGCAACCGCGGATACCCGGCCAGCACCTCCGCCAGGATCGTCCCGACCCCGCCGCCCACGTCCACCACCGTCCGGGCGTCCCCGAAGTCGTGCACGGCCAGCAGCCCCCTGGCGAACTCGTGCGACCGGGCCGTCATGTAGGCCGCGAACGCCCGCTCCAGATCCGGGTGGGCGGCGTAGTACTCGTACAGGGAGCCGTACCGCTCGGCCACGGGGGAACGGCCGGTCCGCACGGTGTCGGCCAGCCGGCCCATGGAATGCCAGGACATCTCCTCGCCCAGCACCACGATCCCCGGCGCCATCGAGTCGGGCGCGTCGGAGCGCAGCGCCTCGCCCGTCGCGGCCAGCGCGCAGGTGCCGCGTTCCGGATCGAACGCGACGACGCCGAGGGCCGCCATGGCGCGCACCAGCCGGGCCAGGGACGGCCGATGGGCGCCGCAGCGGGCGGCCAGTTCCGCGACGGTGAGCGGGCCGCCCGCCAGATGGTCCGAGCAGCCCAGCGCGACCCAGGCGTGCAGGGCCGAGAAACGCCACCAGCCGCGGATCAGCTCCCAGATGCGGGCGTGCGGCTGCGCGGGCAGCGGGTCAGACATGAGCGGGCTCCCTGTCGTCGAACCTGGTGTCGAGGGCATGGCGATGGCGGGCCAGCACGACCCGTTCGCACAGGTCCAGCGCGACCGCCAGGACGTACCCGAGCGCGCCGAGCACGCAGATCCCGGCCCACATCGCCGCCATGTCCCAGGTGCGCTGCGCGTCCAGCAGCAGCGAGAACGCGATGCCGTCGGTCGAGCCGGTCATCTCCGACACCACCATCAGGATGACCGCCAGGCCGAGGGACACCCGCAGCCCGGCGAAGATCTTCGGGGCGGCGGACGGGACGATCAGCCACACCGTCCGCCGCAGCGGGCCGAGCCCGTAGATCCGGGCGGTGTCGTACTGCACCGGCTCCACCGACCGGGCGCCGTCCATGGTGTTCAGCAGGATCGGCCAGACCACCCCGAACGCGATCGTGACGAGCTGGGTCTGGGTGCCGACGGCCAGCAGCGCCACCCACAGCGGGGCCAGCGCGGTCGGCGGGACGGCGCGGGCGAAGTGCAGCACGGGCTCCAGCGTCTCGGCCAGCCACCGCACCCGCCCGATCGCCAGCCCCAGCGCCACGCCCAGCACCGCGGCGATCGCCCAGCCCGCCAGCAGCCGCAGCACGCTCGGCGGGACGTTCTCGATCGCCGCGTCGGTCAGCCAGAGCCGTTCGGGCGGGCCGGACAGCCACAGCTCCCGCAGCCGCCCGGCGATCCGCGACGGCGGCGGCGCGAACGGGTTGCCCGCCAGCCGGGTCCCCGCCTCCCAGCAGCCCACGGCGGCCGCCACGGCGGCCAGCCCGGGGAGGTTCATGACGCGCGGGCCGCCGGCTGCCAGTGCAGCAGGCGGCGGGACGCGGCGGACAGGACGGTGTCGAGGACCAGCCCGAGGATCCCGGCCCAGACCACCGCGGCCAGGATGACGTGGGTCCGCCCGGCACCAGCCCCGGCCTCGATCAGCCAGCTCCCGATGCCCTCGCCGCCCCCGGCGTACAGTTCGGCGGTCACCGTGACGATGAGGGCGATCCCGGCGGCCACCCGTACCCCGGTGGCGATGAACGGGGCCGCGCCGGGCAGCGCCGCGTACCACAGCACGGCGGCGCGGCCGAAGCCGAACGTGCGCAGCGTCTCCACGGCGAGCGGGTCGGTGGCGCGCAGGCCGCGGATGGTGTGGATGAGCATCGGCCAGGAGCAGGCGAACGCCACCACCGCCACCGCCATCCGCCCGGTGTTGCCGAACGCCAGCAGCGCCAGCGGGATCAGCGCCACCGGCGGGATCGGCCGCAGCATCTCCAGCAGCGGCCGGGTCAGCCGGTCGACCGGCGGCAGCGCGCCGATCACCACCCCGGCGGGGACGGCCGCGCACACCGCGATGGCCAGCCCCGTCGCCCACACCCGCAGCGTGGTGACCAGGGCGGTGCGGAAGTCCGGCTCGGCGGGCAGCCGGAACGCCTCGGCCAGCACCGTGGACGCGTGCGGCAGGACGTCGGGGTCGATGAGGGCCCGCCCGGCGATCTCGGCGGCCACCAGCAGGCCCGCGGCGCCGGCGGCACCGCGGACCAGGGTGGAGGTGGCGGGTCGGGTCACGGCCCCGAGACCTGCATCGCGGGGATGTTCAGGCCGCCGGGGTTCCTCAGGTAGCCGTAGTTGCCCATCAGCCCGGCCAGCCGCTGCAGCCGGGTGGGGTTCTGGCTGGTGGGGAAGGACCCGAGGGTGACGACCTGGGCGGTCTGGGCGTCCAGGCCCTTGACGAACGTGGGCAGGGTCCGCGCCACCAGGCTGCGGTCCTCGGCGGCCATCCGCTGGGCCCTGGCCATCGCGCGCTGGAACGCCGCCACCGTGTTCGGATGCTCGTCGGCGTAGTCGCCCAGCACGCCCCAGCCGGAGATCGGCAGGTTCTTGGTCGGGCCGCCGGGGTCCATGGTGTCCAGCACCGTCCGGCCGCCCTGCCGGTTGAGCTGGGAGATGAACGGCTCGGCCAGCCATGCCGCGTCCACCCGGCCGGCCTCCAGCGCGGGCAGCATCTGCGGGAAGGCCATCTCCACGTACTGCACCGAGTCGTCGGCGATCCCGGCGGCCCGCAGTGAGGCGCTGACCGCCAGAGTGGCGATGGACTTCAACCCCGGAACGGCGATCTTCTTGCCGGTGAGATCCTGCGCGGACCTGATCGGGGAATCGGCCGCGACCCCCACCACGAAAGCGCCTTTTTCGCCCTGGTAGGCGTCGGCCACGAACTTCCACTTGACCGCTCCGCCGCTTTGCTCCTGGGCCAACAGCGCGGCGACGTAGTTGGTCAGTGAGATGTCGAGTTTGCCGCTGCGCAGCAGCGGGACGGCGGCCGCCCCGGTCTGGATGAACTGGGGCGTGACCTCCAGTCCCTCCGCCTTGAACAGGCCCCGCTGGATGGCGATGTAAAGCGGCGCGCCCTCGGGGACCGGCAGCAGGCCGACGGTCAGCCTGGTCTTCTCCAGGCCGCCCGATCCGCTACCGTCGGAGTCGGTGCCGCCACAGCCCGTCAGAGCCACCGCGGTCACCAGGGCGAGCGCCGCCGCCAGCAGCCTTGCGGGCAGCCGCCCCGGCGGTCCGGTTATTCGGGAGCGCGCCGGCCGCCGCCGCGGCGGCCGGAAGAAGTGATCTTCGTAGGACATGCCCGGGACGTTGGCCCAGGGTCACCTGACATCGCTATGACGTCTTTTTGACATCTGCCGACATTTCCCGACGTATGCGGACGTGTAGGGTTTGCGGTTGATCGCCACCCCTAGCGTGATCACCCGAATCGGACTGCCGGTTTGTGGCCCGAGTGGAGACCGCGCGATGAGCCATCCGACCCTGCTCGCCCAGATCGCCGCGAAGCGGCGGTGGTCCAGTGACGACGGGGCCCGGGCGTTCCGGGCGATGGCCCGGGAAATGGGCGAGGACGTCGAGATCTCCGAACGGACCTGGCACCGATGGTGCCGCGGCGGACTGCGCCGCCGCCCCCGGATGGCGTGCTGCCGGGTCCTGGAGCGCATGTTCGGCCACCCCGTGGAGGTCCTGCTGGCGCCCGTCGAGGTCGCCGACACCGGCGCCGCCCACCCCGGGCCGGACGGCATCCCGGACGTGCTGGCCACCGCCGCCGAGGAGTCCACCGCCCATCTGGCGCAGGTCGAGTCGCTGGCGCTCGGCCCCGTCACCCTGGAGCAGGCCGGGGACGACGTGATCCGGCTGGCCCGGGGGTACGCCACCGCGCCGCCCGCGCAGATGCTCGCCCAGGGGGCGCGGCTGCGCCGCCGGATCGCCGACCTGCTGCCCCAGACCACCCGCCCGAGCCAGCACCGCGAGCTGTACCTGATGCTCGGGGAGCTGTGCGGGCTGCTGGCCGTCGCCTCGTTCGACCTGGGGGACACCGCCGCCGCCACCGCCCACGCCCGCGCCGCGTGGGGCTACGGCGAGCTCATCGAGCACGACGCGCTGCGGGCCTGGGCGCGCGGCACCCAGGCGCTGCTGGCCTACTGGGAGGGACGTCCCGGCGCGGCGGTGCGGCTGGCCCGGTCGGGCCGCGGCTACGTGAGCGGCGGCACCGGCCTGGTGCGGGTCTGCTACATCGAGGCCCGCGCGCACGCGTGCCTCCGCGACCGCGACGGCGCGCTGCAGGCCCTGAACGACGCCCGCCGGGCCGCCGACGCGGGCGGCGGGGACGAACTGCACGACGGCATCGGCGGCGAGTTCGGCTTCGGCCCGGTACGGCAGGCCCGCTGCGAGAGCACCGTGCACGTCCGGCTCGGCGACGGCCCGGCGGCCGTCCGGGCCGCCCGGCGCGCCCTGGCCGCGCACACCGCCGTCCAGCGGAGCGCCAAGCTCCTGCGCCAGGCCCAGGCCGACCTGGCCGCGGGCCACCTGATCCAGGACAACCAGGACGCAGCCGCCGAGCACCTCCAGGACGTCCTGAACGTCCCCGTCCAGCACCGCGTCACCGGCCTGATCGAACGGGTCCGCACCGTGCACCGCCTCGTCGGCGCGACCGGCCGCCCCCCGGCCCGTCCCCTCCGCGCCCTCCTCGACCAGCTCCACGACTTCCTCGCCGCCCCGGCGGGCCGCCCCCTCCACTCCTGAGACGTCCCACGCCGGATGCTCGTCCGGTGGACGGTGGTGCGTGTGGCGGCCGGGGATCGCGACGAGGCGACCGCCGTCCGGAGCGACCGGCAGGACCGTCCGCCGAACGGCGAACGCCGGGCCGGGGACCGGTCGCGGTCCCGCGGCCCGGCGTTCGGGCGCGATCAGTGCGGGTTGGCCGCCAGCAACTGGCCGAGGAGGTCGTCGAGGGTGACGATGCCCCGGATCGTGCCGTCCGGGGCGGTGACCACGCCGAGCTGGGCGCGTTCGCGGCGCAGGCGGGTGGCCGCGTCCAGCACGGAGGTGGCGTCCTCCAGGGAGGGGATCGGGTACGCCATGTCGGCGGCGCGGCTGCCGTTCTCGGCGGTGATCGCGTCGCGGACGTGGGTGACGCCGAGGATGCGGCCGTCGTCGGTGCGGACCAGCATCCGGGCGTGCCCGCTGGCGCGGGCGGCGCGCCGGATGTCCAGCGGCCCGGCGGTCGCCGGGACGGTGGTGACCTGGGCGACGGGCACCGTCAGGTCGGCGATCGGGGCCTCCCGGACGGCGATGACCCGCCCCAGCAGGTCGTGGTCGCGGCGGTCGATCAGGCCCAGACGGCGGGACTCGCCCAGCAGGTGGCCCAGCCGCTGCGGGTCGGTGTGGGTCTCCAGCGCGTCGCGCGGGGTCACCCGGATCAGCCGCAGGAACCCGTTGCTCATCCCGTTCATCAGCGCCAGCACCGGGCGCGCCACCCGGGCGAACGCGCGGAACGGCATCGCCAGGACCAGCGCCGAGCGTTCCGGATGCGAGATCGCCCACGACTTGGGGGCCATCTCGCCCACCACCATGTGCAGGAACGTCACCACCGACAGCGCCACCGTCAGCGCCACCACGTGCGAGGCGCCCTCCGGCAGGCCCAGGTCGTGCAGCGGCCCGGACAGCACCTTCTCGAACGCCGGCTCGGTGACCACGCCCAGGCCCAGCGTGCACATGGTGATGCCGAGCTGGGCCCCGGCCAGCATCATCGACAGCTCGCGGATCCCGGCCACCGCCGAGGCGGCCGGGCGGCTGCCGGCCCGGGCGGCCCGTTCCAGCCGCGGGCGCTTGGCGGCCACCAGCGCGAACTCCGAGGCCACGAAGAACCCGTTCCCGATCAGCAGCAGCACCGTCAGGGCGAGGGCGGTCAGCGGATCCATCAGCCCTCACCCCCCGCGGCCGCCAGCATCCGGATGCGGACCTTGCGCGGCACCCGCCGGGCCACGCTGAGGACCTCCAGCTCGACCTCGCCGGTCTGGCCCTCGATCTCGTCCAGCGCCACGGTCACCCGGTCGCCGCGCCGCGGCAGCCGGCCCAGCCGGGCGATGACCAGCCCGCCGAGGGTGTCGTAGGCCTCGTCCTCGGGCAGCGCCAGCCCGGTCCGCCCGGCGACCTCGTCGATCCGCAGCGCCGCGTTCACCGTCCAGGCCCCGTCCGGCGCGGGGACGGGGGCGGCGTCCACCAGCACGTCGTTCTCGTCGGTGATCTCGCCGACCAGCTCCTCGGCGATGTCCTCGAACGTCAGGATCCCGGCGAGCCCGCCGTACTCGTCCACCACGCAGGCGAACTCCTCGCCGGTCTCGCGCATCCGCTCGATCACCCCGTACAGCGGCTGGGACCCGGGGACCAGCAGCGGGGTACGGGCGACGCGCCCCACGGGGGAGTCCGGCGCGAGGGCGTCGTCGGCCAGCTCGCGCACGCCGACCACGCCCACGACGTCGTCCACGTCGGTGCCGTACACCGGGTAGTTGGTGTGCCCGGAGGTGCGGATCCGCTCGGTCAGCTCGGCCACCGTGGCGTCGGCGTCCACCGCCACCACGTTCGGCCGCGGCACCATCGCCTCGTCGGCGGTCCGCTCGCCGAACGTCAGCGCCCGCTCCAGCACCGCCGACAGGTCCGCGGGCAGGTGCCCGGACTTGTAGGACTCGCCGATGATGTCGCTCAGCTCCTCCAGCGTGGCCCCGTGGTGCAGTTCCTCGGCGGGCTCGATGCCGACCGCCCGCAGCAGCCGGTTGGCCGACGCGTCGAACAGCTTGATCACCGGCCCGGCCACCGCCAGGTACACCAGCGTGGAGGAGGCCAGCGCCCGGGCGATGCCCTCGGCGCGGGCCAGCGCCCAGTTCTTGGGGATCAGCTCGCCCATCACCATCTGCACGACGGTGGCGATCGCGAACCCGACCGTCAGGGCGATCGCCCCGACCGCGCCCTCCGGGACGCCCGCCCAGGTCAGCGGCGGTTCCAGCAGATCGGCCAGCGCGGGCTTGGACAGCAGACCCACGATCAGCCCGGTGACGGTGATCCCCAGTTGCGCGCCGGACAGCATGAACGACAGCCGGCCCATGACCTGCAACGCCCGGCGGGCCTTGGTGTCCCCCCGCTCCGCGGCGGCGGTCAGCGCGGCCCGGTCGGCCGCGACGAACGCGAATTCCTGCGCGACGAAGTACCCCGTCGCCGCCGTCAGCACGAACAGCGCGACGACGCCCAGCACTATGCTCACCATGAGCGACCCGCAAGGGTGCCGGGTCTATGACTGGAAGGGTCCGACATAGCGGACTCTCAGCTCCTTTCCGCTACGGCTGTAATACCGGCAACGTACCATCCGACCTGCGTGTTCCCCAGACCTGCGGGCGTATGAACGTGCCATGCCCTAGAATTCGCGCCCCCCGTCCCCCGCGCCCCGGCGAACGGGCAGGTCGTGCCCTCCGCCGACCCGCGTCCACGCCCTCGGACGCCCTCGGGATCGGCGGCCGCGGGGGGCCGCGCACCGCTCCCGGCGGCCGGCCGCGGGCGGCCGCGGGCGGATCATCTTTCCGCCCGAAACGCCGGCGCCGGACGGTAGGAACGGTCGTGTGGGATATGCGACGGGTTATCTGCTGATCCACGGCCTCGGCCGGGAGGAGGTGCTGCGCCGCCGGCCGTGGTGTCGGCGGTGTGACCGAGGTCGTGGGAGTCGCACGGCGGCACGGCTTGCAGACCCTCGTGGACGGGGCGTGGATGGGGCGGGCTGTGGACGGGGCGCGCCGGGTGGTGTGCTCGTCGTGGCGCCTGTGAGGCGCCTATGGAGATGGTCGTGTGCTCGCTTCGGGTTCTGGGGCGGGGTGGGCTTCGGCCGTCGTCGGATCGGGCCGGGGCGGGTCCTCGGGGCCGAGCGCGGGTGAGGGGGCCGTGGCCGGGGACCGTGCGGCGATGCGGAGGGCCTCGACCAGGTCGCGGTAGAGGGCGTCGTGGGCCAGCAGGTGCTCGTGAGTGCCTTGGGCGCGGATGCGGCCCTCGTGCAGGACGACGATGGTGTCGGCGTCCACGACGGTGGACAGGCGGTGGGCGATGGTGACGACGGCGCCGTGTCCGGCGCGTTCGCGGACGCATTCGAGGACGGCGGCCTCGGTCAGGGCGTCCAGCTGGGCGGTGGCCTCGTCGAGCAGCAGGATGTCGGGGGTGCGCAGGAGGGCGCGGGCCAGGGCGATGCGCTGACGTTCGCCGCCGGACACCGCGGTGCTCGACAGGGGGGTGTCCAGGCCGTCGTCCAGTGAGTCGATCTTGTCGGCGAGACGCACCTCGGTCAGGACGCGGCGGAGTTCCTCCTCTGTGGCGGTGGGGTGGGAGAGCAGCAGGTTGTCGCGGATGGTGCCGGGCACCACGGGGGTGTCCTGCTCCACATAGGCGAGCCTGGCGCGGATCCGGTCGTGGGTCAGTTCCCGGTATGGGCGGCCGTCCAGGAACAGGTCGCCCTCCTGCGGCTCCAGGAAGCGCAGGATGAGGGAGAACAGGGTCGTCTTGCCCGCGCCCGACGGGCCGACGATCGCGGTGTGGCCGCGCCGGGGGACGACCAGGTCGATGCCCTTGACGGCGGGTTCGCCGGCGGGATCGTAGCCGGCGGTGACGCCGCGGAACTCCAGGATGGGGCCCGCCTCGCCGCCGGGCGGGGCGGCGGGGCCGCGGCCCGCGGCGGCCTGGGGACCCGCGGCGGCCTGGGGGCCCGCGGCGGCTTGGGTGTCCGCGGTGTCCGCGGTGTCCGCGGCGTCCTCGGGGGCCTCGGGGGGCGAGAGCGCCGGGGCGCCGCCAGGTGGTGCGGTGGAGGCCGTGCGGGTGTCCGACTCCTGCGGGAGCGCGTCGATGTCCCGGATGCGCCGGGCGGCGGCCAGACCCGACTGCATCGCCGTGACGTTCTGGCTCAGCTCGGTGATCGGCTCCATCAGGCCGAACGCGTACAGCAGGAAGGCGATCAGGCCGGAGACCTCCAGGTCGCCCGCGGAGACCCGCCAGGCGCCGATGCCGAGGACCATGATGATCGCCAGGTTCAGGCCGGACCAGGCGATGACCCAGGCCGTCGCCTCACGGCGGATCGAGCGGACACCGTGGTCGGCGGAGGCCCGCGCCTCGGCGACGAGCCGTTCGGCCAGGCGGTCCTCGGCGCGGCCGACCTTGACGGTCCGGATCGCCCGCAGGGCGCCCTCCAGGATGCCGCCGAGCAGGCCGATGTGGTCCTGGGCCTGCCGCTGGGCCCGGGCGATGCCGGGCATCAGCACGGCGAACAGCAGGCCGACCGCCAGCAGCGCCGCGATGGTGGCGGCCAGCAGCACCAGGTCGAGCACGGCCATCAGCGCCAGCGTCCCCACCAGCATGACCGCGCCGTTGATCAGCCCGACGATGCTCGAGGCGGCCGCCTCGCGCAGCAGCACGGTGTCGGAGGTGACCCGGGTGACGTACTCGCCCGCCGGGCGCCGGGCGAGCGCGGGCACCGAGGCGTGCAGCAGCCGCCGCAGCATCGACTCGCGGGCCTCCCGCACCACCCGTTCGCCCAGCGCGCCCAGCATGGTCCACTGCCGGTGGCCGACCACGGACCCCACGACCAGCAGGCCGAGCAGGGCGGCGATGGGGCCGGCCAGGGACGTCCCGGCGGCCAGGGCGTCGAGCACCTGCTTGGTGACCATCGGCGTGGCCAGGCCCATGGCCGATCCCGCCAGGGCGAGCAGGAGGCCCAGCGCGAGCGTGCGGCGGTGGGGGCGGGCGAACGACCAGAGGACGGAGAGGTCGGAATGGATCGGGGCGGTCACGCTCTCGATTGGAACACATGTGTTCCACGACGGTCAAATCCTTTCCACGGCAGACGGCGGACTACCTTTTCCCCATGGCCGACACCACCGTTCCGCCCGCCGAGACGGGACCGCGGGCCCGAACCCGCCGCGCGATCCTGGACGCCGCCGTCTCCCTGCTGTCCAAGAACCCCGCCGCCTCGCTCGGCGACGTGGCGGCGGCGGCCGGGGTCGGCCGGACGACGGTGCACCGTTACTTCCCGGAGCGTTCGGACCTGCTGACCGCCATCAGCGCCGACCTGCTCGCCAAGATCGCCATGGCCACCGACCGCGCCCGCGTCCACCGGGGCACCGCGCTGGAGGCGCTGGAACGCCTCTGCCAGGAGTACTTCGAGCTGGGCGACGGCCTGCTGCTGGTCTTCGAGGACCCCGAGATCATGAACTGGGAGGGCTGGCAGGAGGAGACCGACGCCGACCGTGCCCTGCTGGGGCTGGTGGAACGGGGACACGCCGAGGGCTCCATCGATCCGGCCATGGACCCCCACTGGGTCCAGCAGGTGATGTGGAGCCTGCTGTACGCGGCCTGGCAGCACTCCCGCGACGACTGCGTCCCGCGGCACGCCGCCCTGGCCGCCTGCCTGCGCACCCTCAAGAAGGCCCTCGCGGCCTGAACCCGCCGGGCCGCGCACGAGCGGGCCAGCGGAGGTCGTACGTGAGTATGAGACGGCGGGTCCGTTCCTGGGCGGGAGGCGTTCCGGCGGGGCCGTCCGTAGCTTCGGCGATGTGATCGGGGTGTTGCGTCGCCGGGGCTCCCGGCCCGTCAATGGGAGTGTGGCGGTGCGCGCGGTGTGGGACGACCTCAGGCCCGGTGCCGTGGGGCCGTTGCTGCCGCTGTCGCCCCGGTCGGGGTGGCTGCCGCACTGGCTGGTGGGGGCGGCGGCCGTGATGCTGGCCGGGTTCTCCTGGCACACGCTGCTGATGGACTACCGGCTGGCGAACGGCGAGGCCGCGGTGCTGGGCGTCACGCATGCGCTGACCCTGGTGATGTGCCTGTTCCGGCCGATGGGCGGCTGGTGGGCGTCGCTGGCGATCGTGGTGGTGACGGCGGTCGCCGCCGCGTCCGTGCCGCCCGTCGCGGCGGGCGGGCCGTTGTGGCCGGGGCCCTCGCTGGCGGTCTACCTGTGCGTGCTGGCGTTGGCGGGCCTGCGCGTACGACCCCGCGTACTGGCGGAGATGTGGCTGCTGACGGTGGTGGCCGGGGCGGCGCTGGCGGCGGCGTTCCCGCAGCGGGAGGCGTTCCCGGGGCGGCTGGAGCCGATGCTGCTGGCGGGCGCGGTGCTGGTGGCGGCCGGCGCGCTGCGGGGACGGGGCGAGGCGCTGCGGCGGCTGGCCCAGCAGGAACGGATCAACGAGCAGGAGCGGTCCCGGCGGGCGCTGCTGGAGGAACGGGCGCGGATCGCCCGTGAGCTGCACGACGTGGTGGCGCACCACATGTCCGTCGTCGCCGTCCAGGCGGAGGCCGCCCCGTACCGGGTGCCGGACCCGCCCGAGGAGCTGACCCGCAGTTTCGAGACCATCCGCGCCAGTGCCCTGGAGGCGATGGAGGAGCTGCACCGGATCCTGGGCCTGCTGCGCGACTCCGCCGCCGAGGAGGAGCACGGCCCGCAGCCCACCCTGGACGGCCTGGACGAGCTGGTCGGCAACGTCCGGGAGGCGGGCCTGGCCGTGGACGTCCGGACCACCGGGCGGCCTCGTGCTGCGCTGCCTTCGGCGGTGGGGTTGTCGGCGTACCGGATCGTTCAGGAGTCGCTGAGCAACGTCCTGCGGCACGCCCCCGGCGCCGACGTGAGCATCGGCATCGCCCATCATCTGGACCGGCTCGAGCTGACGGTGGCCAACGGCCCGGCCGCCGAGACGGCCGTGCTCGGGAAGGGCTCGGGTCACGGACTGGTGGGGATGCGGGAACGGGCCGCCATGCTGGGCGGTGAGCTGGCCGCCGGTCCCCGCCCGGACGGCGGCTACGAGGTCAGGGCGACGCTGCCGCTGCCGGGGGAGGGCGCATGATCCGCGTGCTGATCGCCGACGACCAGGAGATGGTCCGCGAGGGCTTCGCCGTCCTGTTGAACGCCCAGCCCGACATCGAGGTGGTCGGCGAGGCCGCCGACGGCCGTGAGGCGGTGGCCAAGGTCGCCGAACTCGACCCCGACGTGGTGCTGATGGACGTCCGCATGCCCGTGATGGACGGCCTGGAGGCCACCCGCCACGTCGCGGGCCGTGCCCGGGTGGTGGTGCTGACCACGTTCGACATGGACGAGTACGTCTACGAGGCCCTGCGTTCGGGGGCCTCGGGCTTCCTGCTCAAGAAGTCCTCGGCCCGGGAGCTGGCCGACGCCGTACGGGTGGTGGCGGCCGGTGACGCGCTGCTGGCCCCGTCCGTGACCCGCCGCCTGATCGGCGAGTTCGCCCGTCTCGGCGGTCCCCGCGCGCCCAGCCGGAGCCGCCTGGAGGGCCTGACCGAACGGGAGACCGAGGTCCTCGCCCTGATCGCCGGCGGCCTGTCCAACGCCGAGATCGCCGCCCGCCTGGTGGTGGTCGAGCAGACCGTGAAGACCCATGTCAGCAACATCCTCGCCAAGCTGGGGCTGCGCGACCGCACCCAGGCGGCGATCTACGCGTACGAGACCGGCCTGGTCAGCCCCTCCGGCAACGCATGACGCACCCGTTCAGACGCGGGTGTAGCAGGAGTCGACGGCGGGCTGGCCGGTGTAGTTGGGGCCTGCCCGGTCGTCCGCGCCCAGGTAGCGGTAGGGGAGGGTGACCCGGCCCCGGCCCTGGCGACTGATGCGGCGCGTCCGGGGGTCGTAGGTGAAGCCCTGGTCGCGGAGGTGCTTGAGGAGGGGGCGGCCGGCTCGTCCGCCGTTCTCGAGGAGGACGCTGCGGGCGTCGAAGTTGGCGGCGAACCGTCCGTCCTCGGTCAGCCAGGACGCGGCGCGGGCCAGGACGCCGAGCTTGTCGCCCACGTAGTGCAGGCCGTGGACGGAGGTGACCAGGTCGAACGGGCCGTCCGGCGTCCAGGTCGCGATCGAGGCGGTGACCAGGCGCAGCGCGGGCGGCCGGGCGGGGACGGCGAAGGCGTCGACCAGATCCACGCCGACGATCTCGACGCGTTCGGGGAAGAGCGCGGCGGCCTCCGCGAGGGCGCGGCCCGATCCGCAGCACAGGTCCAGCCAGCGGACGGCCGGGCCGCGGGACAGGCGGTCGCGGAGGAACGCCGGGATGTCCAGGCCCAGCTCACGGCAGTAGCCGGTCAGCCGCCGCTCGCGGTTCATGGCGCAGTTGGCGACGACCGGCGACCACTCCAGCGCGTTGTCGTCCAGCAGGTCCACACGGCCATCCAACCGGAGACGGCCCGGACATGGGGGCTACGGCATGTTCTGGGCGGGGAGTTCCGTGACGGGCCGTCCGGGGTGGACGCCGCCCGCCGAACGAGGCCGGCGCATGGCGGGGAGGGACCGCCATGCGCCGGTGCGGGAGGGGAAGGGGATGGTCAGGTGCCGATGACGCCGCCGTCCTTCTTGCGGATGACGACCGTGGCCGAACGGGGACGGCTCGCGGAGTCGTGGTCCGGCCAGGAGCTGACGGCGTTCGGGTTCTGCGGGGTCGGGGCCGCGCCCCAGAAGGGGGTGGCCTCGCCCGGGTGCTGGATGTTGACGAAGAGGGTCCGCTGGTCGGGGGTCATGGCGAAGCCGGTGACCTCGCAGCCCCGGGGGCCGACCAGGAAGCGGCGGATCTCGCCGGTGCCCGGGTCCGCCACCAGCATCTGGTTGTTGCCGATGTTGTCGTGCTGCCGGTCGGGGCGGTTCTGCACGGAGTTGGAGACGTCGGTCTGGATCCACAGCCGCCCGGCGCGGTCGAAGCCCAGGCCGTCGGGGGAGCCGAACACGTCCTCGGCGGCCAGCTCCACCCGCGGGTCGTACTCGGGGTCGCCGGCCAGCAGGAAGATGTCCCACTCGAAGGTCAGGGCGGTGTTGTCGCCACCGCGCTCCCGCCACCGCACGATGTGGCCGTACGGGTTGGGCTTGCGGGGGTTGACCGCGTTGTTCCAGCCGGAGCCGTTGGTGAGGGTGAGGTAGACGTCCTTGTTGTCGGGGTGGACGGCGACCCACTCGGGACGGTCCAGCTTGGTCGCGCCCACGGCGTCGGCGGCCTCGCGGGTGCGCAGCAGCACGTCGGCCTGGTCGGCCCAGCCGTTGGCCTCGGTGAGCGGGCCGGTGCCGTGCTTGAGCGGCAGCCACTCGCCGGAGCCGTCGTCGTTGAACTTGGCGACGTACAGGGTGCCGTGGTCCAGGGGGCTGCGGCGCAGGGCGCGCAACTGCCGCCAGGGGGCGCTGCCGACGAACTTGTAGACGTACTCGCCGTCCTGGTCGTCACCGGTGTAGACGACGATCCGGCCGCGCGACTCGGTGACGGTGGCGCCCTCGTGCTTGATGCGGCCGAGCGCGGTCCGCTTCACCGGGGTGGAATCCGGGTCGAACGGGTCGATCTCCACGACCCAGCCGAAGCGGTTGATCTCGTTCGGGTTGACGGCCACGTCGAACCGGGGGTCGACGGTGTGCCACCGGTAGCCGGAATTGGCGGCGACGCCGTAGCGGGCCTGCTGGGCGTTCGGCTTCCAGGCGGCGTCGGTGGTGCCGAAGTAGCCGTTCCAGTTCTCCTCGCAGGCCAGGTAGGTGCCCCAGGGGGTCTGGCCGTTGGAGCAGTTGTTGAGGGTGCCCATCGGCGGGTTCTCGGCCTGGAGGGCGGGGTGGTCAGGGCCGACCGGGCCGGAGAAGGTGACCGGCGTGGACCCCGTGACGCGCCGGTTGTACCTGGAGTCGGCGAGCTTCCACCCGTCCTTGCCCTGGACGACCTTGGCGATGGTCACGCCGTGCGCGGCCAGCGCCTTGTCGACCTTGGCCTTGGTCATCTGGGCGTCGCCGTCCGGGAACAGCAGCACCTGGTCGACGTACTCGTGGTTGAGCACCAGCAGCCCCTGCCGGCTGCCCAGCGGCCCCGCGCCCAACGGGAAGAACGACATGCCGTCGTGGTGCATCCCGACCTGCGCGGCCTGCTCGGCGGCGGTGTTGGAGGCGTCCTTCCTCCACTGCGGGCCGCGCGAGTGCAGCGGCGTGCCCCACGGGATCAGCACCTGGGCGGTGTAGCCCTCCGGCACCGCGATCGCGTCCGCGGTCCCCGCCGGAACGGCCTTGAACCCCAGCGGCCGGGGCTTGGACCCGCCGTGCCGTTCCGGAGCGGCGGCGGCCGTCCCCGTGCCGACCCCCGCGCCGAGGAACCCGGCCGCCGCCACCACGGTGCCCCCGCGGATCACCGACCGCCGTGACATCCGCGCCTGGGCGACCTCGCGGAACGTGGCGTTCCCCGAGGGGTTGGAACTGATGTCATCAGGGTCCGCGACCGTGCGGACGTCCTGTGCGGTCATGGCGACACCTCGTTGAGCTCGTTCACCTGGGCATTCGGTGCCTCAACGTAGAGCGCTCCAATGGCCGGTCAACGGACGCCAGGTGAACGCGCCCTGACCAAACCCCGTTCGCTCGCGCCGGTGGGCCGCGGGCTTCACGACGGCCAGTTCTGGAGCGTGACGTGGAGGGCCTCCAGGGCGCGTTCCCAGGAGGTCTGGACGTCGCGCGGGTGCCCGAACCCGTCGCCGGTCTCCAGGAGGATGTAGCCGTGCAGGGCGCTGCGCAGCAGCCGTACCGCGTCGGTCACGTCCGGCTCGCGCAGCCCGTAGCCCTGCAGCATCGCGTAGACGAGCTCGCCGCCGCGCATGCTCTGCGGCGACTCGGCGAGCAGCTCGGGATCGACCTGGATCTGCGTCGCCGCGTAGCGCCCGGGGTGTTCGTGCGCGTAGCGCCGGTAGGCGTTGGCGAACGCCACGAGGGCGTCCCTGCCCGACAGCCCGGCCACCGCCAGCGCCAGGCGTTCGCTCTTCTCGCGCGCCGCCAGCAGCGCGACCCGGCCGCGCAGCTCCGTCAGGTTCCGCACGTGGGAGTACAGGCTGGCGTCCCGTACGCCGAAGCGGCGCGCCAGCGCCGACATCGTGACGTTGTCGAACCCGATCTCGTCGGCCAGCTCCGCCGCCGCCCGCACCAGCCGCTCGACGGTCAACCCGGCTCGGGCCATGCCTAGGGCTCCTAAATGATTTGCTAATGCCTCTAGGCAAGATTAGCGTGCCCGGCATGGACATCGCCAACGAACGGGACGTCCGGGCGTCCTTCGTCAACTGCTCCAAGGGAGAGGCGAAACGGCTGGCCCTGCCCCGGGACCTCGACCACCGCCCCTGGGAGGACCTGGACTTCCTCGGCTGGCGAGACCCCGGCGCCCCCGACCGCGCCTACCTGGTCGCCGAACACGGCGAACGGCTCGTCGGCATCGTGCTCCGCCTGTCCGACGCCCCGCGCGGCACCGCCCGGCGCAGCATGTGCTCGCTGTGCCTGACCACCCATTCGGGCGACGGGGTGGCGTTGATGACCGCCCGCCGGACCGGGCAGGCCGGGCGTGAGGGCAACTCGGTCGGGATCTATCTGTGCACGGACCTGGCCTGCTCGCTGTACGTGCGCGGCAAGAAGGACCCCGGACCGGGCGGCCGTCTCGTCGAGACGCTGTCCCTGGAGGAGAAGATCGCCCGCACCCGGGCCAACCTGTGGGACTTCCTGGACAAGGTCACCGCCTCCTGAGCCGCTGGCGCGACGGCCGGGAAGCACGCCAACGGCTTGTAGGGGCTCACCGTTCACCGTGCCGTCGTGCAGGCGGCTCGGGGCCGGTGAGGGTGGTGTGCTCCGGCGGTCGGGGTGAAGCGATCGTGCGGATCGGCCGGGGCGTGTCGTTCATCGTGACGGCCCCTGTCTGGAACGCGGTACGGCCGTGCTCGTGCCGTACTGCGGAACGTGCACCGCCAGGAGGCGGTCCGAAACGGCGTCCGGCCGGTCGGGGACGGTCCCTCCGCCCCTGCGAGCGCGTCGATGGGCCAGCAGGTCGAGCAGGGCGGACAAGAACAGGACGGTGACCAGGCAACCGGCGAATCCGGCCATGAGCCCGAGTCCGCCGCCGAGCTTCAGCCCCTCCCAGAAGGCGTCATCGGTCATCACAAGGTGCTCCCCCCATGCGTTGTCTCGCCGGTCGGCGGTGATCCCGGTCCGCGGAACGGTGGCGTCCCACGGCTGACCTTCCGCCGTACGGCTCGGATCAGGTGCCGGTGTTCAGTGCGGCGCAGACCCACTTGCCGCCCCCCTCGGGGTCCACGTCCATCCAGAACGCCCGGGAGAGGGCCTGCACCAGCGGAAGCCCCCAGCCTCCGGGGTCGTTCGGAACGTTCTCGATCCGCCGGGGATCGATCTCCGGCATGATTCCCGGCACCGGCTTCTCCGGGCTGCCGTCGTGGACCGCCACCACGAGGCAGTGACCCCGCCGGCCACAGAAGACCGTCATCACCTCCCCCGTCCGGTGGACGACCGCGTTCGTCGCCAACTCGGACACGATCAACTCCGCGGTCTCGATGACCTCCCGCGGCTGCCCCAGATTGGTCAGCCGCCCCCGCACGTACGTCCGCGCCAACGGCACCGCCGACGCCCAGGCGGGCAGCCGCTTCGACAGCGCCCGCTCCGGCACCCCCGTCCGTGTCATCCGCGTCCCTTCACCGAATGTGTGGTTCGGGACACAGCGTGCTAGGTTGTCACGTGTTCGTGAAACTTCTGAAATTCGCAGAAACCCGGAGGTGATCGTTGCCCACCAATCCGTCACCGGATCCGCGCAGCAACATGTGGAACCTCATCGCCTATTACCTGCGCTTCTGTCGGGTCCAGCGAGGACTTTCGGGTGAAGACCTAGGGAAGATCATCGGGGCGTCCAAGCCCACAGTTTCTCGAATTGAGAACGGCACGAAGCGCCTGGACGAAACCGACGCGAGCAAGATCGACCGTGCCTGGAACACCGGGGGCCTGTTCGCCTTCATGGTCTGGTACGCCACGCTGGGGCATGACCCGGAGTGGTTCCAGGAGTACGTGAAGTACGAGCAGAGGGCCGAGGTGATGAGGATCTTCGAGGCGAACACCGTCCCCGGCCTCCTCCAGACCGAGGACTACGCCCGTGCTGTGCTGGAGGGAGGTATGCACCCCAACCCCATGGAACTGTTCCGCGAGCGCATGGCGCGGCAGGGCATTCTGAACGCTGACCGCGAGACCCCGCCTCATCTCGTTGTCCTTCTCTCACAGGCCGTCCTTGACTGGCCGATCGGCGGGGTCGACGTGTTGCGGGAGCAACTCGCCCACCTTCTGGAGATGGCCGAACGGCCCCACATCACGATCAACGTTCTGCCCCGCACTGCGGGGGCACATCCCGGCGTGGACGGGTCGTTCAGCATCATGTCGGGAGACTTCGGAGATGTCGCTTACACTGTGTCACCCGGAGGTGGACGGCTGGTGTCCGCGCCATCTGACGTACGGCGCTACGCCCTAAGATTCGACCGGATCAGCGCCAAGGCCCTCCCCGAGGGACCTTCCCTGGACTTGATCAAACAGACGATGGAGGCGATGACATGAGCGGTCCCACCTGGCGCAAGAGCACCTACAGCGGCAGCGAGCAGAACGCCTGCGTCGAGGTCGCCGACCTGGCGGACGGCATCGGCCTCCGTGACAGCAAGAGCCCTGATGCCGGTCACCTGAAGATCTCGGCGGAGTCGTTCGCCGCCCTGCTCCACCAGATCAAGCAGGGCTGACCGAGCTTTCCCAGTGACCGAACGCCCTCCCCGCGGAGGGCGTTCGGTGTTTTCGTCCGGTGTGCCACTGCCCGGTGCGGAGGCCGTGACTCCAGCAACCGCTCGCCGAGCGCGATGTCACGGGGGCCGATGCTTCTCCGTTACGTTGGTGGACGTTCAGACAGGTGCATCCGTCCTGCTCACGAAGGAGCGATGGCAATGGCGTCCCAGCAGTTCGAGCCGCCCTCCGGAACCCGTGACTTCCTTGCGGGCGATCTTCGGCAGCGGGAACGGGTGTTCGCTGCGGCCCGTGAGGTGTTCGAGCGCTACGGGTTCGAGCCGTTGCAGACTCCGGCGTTCGAACGGCTGGAGACCCTTACCGGCAAATACGGGGACGAAGGCGACAAGCTCATATTCAAGATCCTGCGGCGGGGCGAACACGAGGCCACCGGGGAGGCCGACCTGGCCCTGCGGTACGACCTGACCGTGCCGTTGGCGCGCGTGGTCGCCGCGTACGGCAGCCGGCTTCCCACGCCCTACAAGCGGTACGCGATCGGGCCGGTGTGGCGGGCCGACCGGCCGGGCCGGGGCCGGTTCCGCGAGTTCACCCAGTGCGATGTGGACGTGGTGGGCTCGTCCTCCCCGCTGGTGGAGGTGGAGGTCGTCTGCGCGGGGGCCGACGCCCTGGACGCGATGGGCGTGCGGGAGTTCACCGTCCTCGTCAACAGCCGTCGTGCGCTGACCGGTCTGATGCAGGTGTACGGCGTTCCCGCGGACCGGGCGGGGGGCGCGCTGATCACGCTTGACAAGCTGGACAAGCTTGCGCCGGAGGCCGTGACCGAGGAGCTGGTCACCGGGCGCGGCCTGGATCAGGGCATCGCCGAGGAGCTGGTGCGCGACATCACCGCGGACGACGCCGTGGACCGGATGCGGGCCGCGCTCAAGGACAACGCCGAGGGCCGGGAAGGGCTGGCCGAGGTGGACCGGCTGCTGGAGCTGGCCGGGCCGCACGTCGGGACCGAGCGCATTCGGTTCGCGCCGAACCTGGTGCGCGGCCTGGACTACTACACGGGCGCGATCTGGGAGGTGACCGCACCGGGGATGCCCGGATCGATCGCCAGCGGAGGCCGGTACGACCACCTGATCGCCACCCTGGGCGGGCCGGACGTGCCCGCGTGCGGCTTCTCGATCGGGGTGGAGCGCATCATCGGCGCGCTCGGGGCGAGCGAGGAGCACAGGGACCGAATCGACGTTGCGGTCACCGTCATGAACGAGGAATTCGCCACAGAAGCGATCGGTTTCGTGAACGGCCTGCGGCGGGCCGGACTGCGCGCGGAGATCTATCTGGGCGCCAGCGGGAAGCTCAGTAAGCAGCTCAAATGGGCTGCTGATCGAGGAGCGCGGTTCGCCGTTCTGCAAGGGGCGAAAGAACACGCCGACGGAGAAGTCACGGTGCGGGACATGGAAACCGGCGAACAGGAACGGGTTTCGGTCACCGACCTCTTCACACACCTGGCCGACAGGCGTTCGATGTAGGCGTTACCGAGCAGACCGCATGGAGGTTGAGCATGGGCGCTCAGGGAGACCGCATCTTCGCCGCCATCGCCGAAAAGGGGTTCCCCGACCCGTGGGCCGCCTTCGGCGAGCATCTGTCTTGGGAAGCGGCGTACGCCGTCCAGCTCAAGGCGGCCATCGACGCCGCCCGCAAGAACCCCGGCGCGGAAGCGGCCGACGAGGTCCGCGTCCTGTTCGACCGCAAGCAGACCAATCTGGAGGAGGCTGCCCGGCTCCTGGCGCAGGTGACCGCCGAGTACGATTCCAACGGCATGTGGGCGCTCCTGGACGAGCGGGCGGCCCGGCTGGACATCGAGGACGTCTCGGAGCGGTGGGCGATCGGCCTGGTGGCCCATCCGTTCCCCATCGCTCTGCGTTCTCTCCAGTTCAACTGGACCTACATGAAGGAGCACGGCGTCCGCGCGTTCTACGAGATGACCGCCCGGTACGTCAGCGACCTCACCGCCAACAACCGCCGATGGCGGAGCGCGTTCGAGACCGAGCAGCGCACGGGTGTTCTCGACCGGATCACCACCGTGGAAAGCGACCTGGCCTCCGAAGAGGCCCCGATGCACTGCGACATCTGCAAGAAGACCATCACCGCCCTGCTCTACCTGGACGGCTGACGCCCCAGCCGGACACGGCTCGGATTGTGATCGGTGCCCCTTGGCAATGCGGGCGGGCTCTGCATAGTGGATCGCAGGCGACGCGAATGGGGGCCTACGGATGCGGCTGCGGGTGGTGGCGCTGGGGCTGGCGGGGTGCCTTCCGCTGGCGGGGTGCGGGAGCGGGGACGGCGCGTCCATCCTGGCCGAGGACACGCTGGTGGCGGGGGTGCGGCCGGATCTGCCGGGGATCGGGTACCGGCAGCGGCAGGGCGGGGAGCTGGAGGGGCTGGACGTCGATGTCGCGCGGGCCGTGGCGGCGCGGATGGGCAAGAAGGTGCGGATCGTCCCGGTGCTGGCCGGGGACCGGGAACGGATGCTGCGGGACCGGGCCGTGGACATGGTGCTGACGTTCTGGGTGGAGCCCGCATGGAAGGAACGGCTGGCGTTCGCCGGGCCCTACTACGTGTCGTACCAGGACATCCTCGTCCGCGACGACGAGCGGCGGATCCGCCGGGTGCGCGACCTGAAGGGGCGGCGGCTGTGCGCGGTCGCGGGGGCGGGGGCGGCCGGGCAGGTGATCGACAAGTGGCGGATCCCCGCCGTTCCGGTGTCGGCCCGCAGCTACGACGAGTGCGTGACCATGCTGCGCAGCGGCGACATCGACGCGATCAGCACCAACGACACCATCCTGGCGGGGCTGAAGAACCGCGAGGGCGCGGGTTTCAAGCTGCTGAACGCACGGGTCGGGGAACGGCGCACCGGCATCGGGATGCGGCAGGACGACCCCGGCGGCTGCGAGGCGGTCAACCGGGCGATCACGCAGATGTACCAGGACGGGACCATGCCCCGGCTGATGCGCAAGTGGTTCGGCGCGTCGGGGCTGGACCTGTCGGAGGTGGCCGTCCCCCAGTTCGAGGGCTGCTCGTAGGAGCCCGAGGTCAGACCCGGGTCCGCATGGGGCCGCCGTTCAGGGTCATCGCGTCCAGGGCGGCCTGGGCGATGTCGTACGGGACGCCCTTGGCGTCGGAGTAGACGCGGTGGACGTTGAACGCCAGGCGCTCGGCGTCCGGCCAGGTGGCGAACTCGCCCAGGTCCGCGCGCCGGGCGGCCTCCAGGGGCGACAGGCCGCCGTCCATGCCGTCGGTGGCCACCGCGAGCACGAAGCGGTAGTAGCGCTCGTGGGCGTCCAGGACGTCCGGCAGGGTCCGGTCGTCGCACACGGGGCCGTGGCCGGGGACGACGCGTTCGGCGTTGAAGGCGGCTATCCAGTCCAGCGCGCGCATGGCGCCGGTCACCGAGCCCATCCCCAGCATCGGCGTCAACCCGTGGAACAGCAGGTCCCCGGCGAACAGCACGCCTTCCTCCGGCAGCCACGCCACCACGTCGCCGGGGGTGTGCGCGGTGTGCCCCGGGTGCAGCAGTTCCACCCGGCGTTCGCCCAGCGTGACCGCCAACTCCGAGGTCATCGTCAGCTCCGGCGGGCGGCGGGTCACCGCGCCCCAGTCGGGCACCGGCTCCCAGACCGGCGGGCATCCGTCGATGATCGTGTCGGCCAGGATCCCCCGCCGGGTCTCCTCGTGCCCGATCAGCACGGTCGTGTCGGGCAGCAGCGAGTTGCCGTGCGTGTGGTCCCCGTGCATGTGGGTGTTGACCGCGTACCGGATGGCGGCACCGTGGGTGGCCTCCAGCACCGCGCCGAGGAACCGCCGTGTCCGGGTCTCGGTGGCGCACGTGTCGACCACCAGCGTCGTCCCGCCGCCGGTGACCGCGCCCGCGTTGTTGACCCACCAGGTCGCCTCCGGCTGCACCCAGGCGAACACGCCCTCGGCGATCTCGTGCAGCGCGGCGTCCTCAACGGATGTCGTCATACGCCGAGCTTACGACCGGCCCCCCGCGTTCCCCAGAGCACGGTTCGACCGTGCGGCGGAGGCCGGAAGACAGCGCCCGGATCGGGCGTATATACGATCCACTCGCGTGCCGACGGAGGGGGAGCGATGCGAGAGGCGCCGCTGGCGGGGATGCGGGTGGTCGAGCTGTCGAGCTTCGTGGCCGTGCCGCTGGGCGGGATGACGCTGGCGCAGCTCGGGGCCGAGGTGATCCGCGTCGACCAGGTGGGCGGCGGGCCGGACATCGACCGGTGGCCGCTGGCCCCCTCGGGACGCAGCCTGTACTGGGCGGGGCTCAACAAGGGCAAGCGTTCCGTCACCGTGGACCTGCGTTCGCAGGAGGGCCGCGAGCTGGTCGCCGAACTGGTGGCCGACAGCGGGTTCGTGATCACCAACGCGCCCCCGAGGCCCGGACTCCGCTACGAGGAGCTGCGGGAACGGCGGCCCGACCTCGTCCACGTCCAGCTCGTCGGCCGGCGCGGCGGCGGCAACGCGGTGGACTACACGGTGAACGCCGAGCTGGGCTTCCCCTACCTGACGGGCCCGGAGGACGTCACCGGGCCGGTCAACCACGTGCTCCCGGCCTGGGACATCGCCTGCGGCCTCTACGTGGCGGTCGGGCTGCTGGCCGCCGAACGGCACCGGCGGCGGACCGGCGAAGGGCGGCGCATCGAGCTGGCCCTGACCGACGTGGCGCTGGCGACGGCGGGCAACCTCGGATTCCTGGGGGAGGCGCAGCTGTGCGCCGAGCAGCGGCGGCGGATCGGCAACAGCCTGTTCGGCGACTTCGCCCGCGACTTCGCCACCGGGGACGGGCGGCGCGTGATGGTGGTGACCCTGGCGGCCCGGCACTGGCGCGACCTGATCACCGCGACCGGGATGGAGGAGGTCGCCGCCGCCCTGGAACGCGCTCTGGGGGCGGACTTCCGCAAGGCCGGGGACCGCTACGCGCAGCGGGACGCGCTGGCCGGGATCCTCACGCCGTGGTTCGCCGCACGGACCGTCGCGGAGATCGAGGAGGCGTTCAGGGGGACCTCGGTGCTGTGGTCCCGCTACCGCACCATGGCCGAACTGGCCGCCGACGACGCCGCGGTCCTGCGGGCGGAGCCCTTGATGGGGATGCTCGACCAGCCGGGGATCGGGCCCCATCTGGCGCCCGGCCTGCCGCTGCTGTTCGACGGGGTGCAGGAGCCGCCCAGCCCCGCCCCGACCCTCGGCCGGCACACCGACGAGGTCCTGGGCTCGTTCGTGCCGAAGGAGAGGCTGGACGATCTCCGCACCCGCCGCATCGTCGGATGACGGCCCCCGATACCGTCCGAAACGGGAGGTGCGCGTCGTGACCGGAGGACTGGCGGAGCATGTGAAGGGCTGGAGCCCCGGCCCGGTGGCGATGACCGAGGCGATGCCGCCCGGCCCGGCGCAGGCGCTTGCGGCCGTGCTGGACCGGCCGCAGGACGCCCCCGCGGCCGGGGATCCGCTGCCGCCGTTGTGGCACTGGGTCTACTTCCTGGAATGGCCCGCGCAGTCGGAGCTGGGCGACGACGGGCATCCGGCGAACGGGCACTTCCTGCCGCCGATCCCGGACCGCACCCGGATGTACGCCGGGGGCCGCCTGACGTTCCACGCGCCGCTCGAGGTGGGGACCCCGGCGGAGCGCACGTCGGAACTGGCCGGGGTGAACGTCAAGCAGGGGCGTTCGGGCGAGATGCTGTTCGTGACCGTCCGGCACGAGATCCGGCAGGGCGGGGAGCTGCGGATCGTCGACGAGCACGACCTGGTCTACCGGTCCGGGGCCGCGCCCGTACGGCATGAGCCGGACACGGGACCGGCGGCGGAGACCGAGGGACCGTGGCGGCTGGTCCCGGCGGCGGACTCGCGGGTGCTGTTCCGCTTCAGCGCGCTGACCGCCAACGCGCACCGCATCCACTACGACGAGCCGTACGCGCGGGAGGTCGAGGGCTATCCCGGGCTGGTCGTGCACGGGCCGCTGCTGGCGATCCTGATGGCCGAGCTGCCCCGCAGGAACGCCCCCGGCACAAGGGTCGGCAGGCTGGCGTACCGGTTCCGCCGGCCGGTGTTCCTCGGCGAGAACGTCGTGGTGACCGGCGGGCCGGACGGGGCGCTGTCGGTCGTGGGGCCGTCCGGAGAGGTCAGGGCGCAGGCGGAGGTGGCGTTCGCGTGATCGACTACCCGCTGGACGACACGGAACGCGCGATCGTCGAGACGGTCCGGGAGTTCGTGGACCGCGAGGTGCGGCCGGTCGCCCGCGACCTGGAACACGCCGACGCCTACCCCGAGGAGCTGATCGAGCAGATGAAACGGCTCGGCGTCTTCGGGCTGGCGATCCCCGAGCCGTACGGGGACGCGCGGGTCTCCACCCCCTGCTACGCCCTGGTCACCGAGGAGCTGGCGCGCGGCTGGATGAGCCTGGCCGGGGCGATGGGCGGCCACACGGTGGTGTCCAAGCTGCTGCTGGCGTTCGGGACCGAGGAACAGAAGGCCCGCTACCTGCCGCGCATGGCCACCGGGGAGATCCGCGCCGCGATGGCGCTGACCGAGCCCGGCGGCGGCTCGGACCTGCAGGCCATGCGCACGGTGGCGGTCCGCGACGGCGACGACTACGTGATCGACGGGGCCAAGACGTGGATCACCAACGCCCGCCGCGCCCAGCTCATCGCCCTGCTGTGCAAGACCGACCCGGACGCCGAGCCCGCGCACAAGGGCGTCAGCGTCCTGCTGGTGGAGAAGGTCCCCGGGCTGACGATCTCCCGTGACCTGCCCAAGCTCGGCTACAAGGGCGTGGAGAGCTGCGAACTGGTCTTCGAGGACTGCCGGGTGCCGCGTTCGGCGCTGCTGGGGGAGGCCGAGGGGCGCGGGTTCGCGCAGATGATGAAGGGCCTGGAGATCGGGCGGATCCAGGTCGCGGCCCGCGCCACCGGGGTCGCCCGGGCGGCGTTCGACGACGCCTTCCGGTACGCCCGGGAACGGGAGAGCTTCGGCAGGCCGATCTGGCAGCACCAGAGCATCGGCAACTATCTCGCCGACATGGCCACCAAGCTGACCGCCGCCCGCCGCCTGCTGCTGCACGCCGCCGAACGGCTGGACAGCGGCGAACGCTGCGACATGGAGGCGGGCATGGCCAAGCTGTTCGCCTCCGAGACCGCCATGGAGATCGCCCTGAACGCCGTCCGGATCCACGGCGGCTACGGCTACTCCACCGAGTTCGACGTGGAACGCTACTTCCGCGACGCCCCGCTGATGATCATCGGTGAGGGCACCAACGAGATCCAGCGCAACGTCATCGTCAGGCAGCTGATCAACCGGGGCGGCCTGGTCTGACGCCGCCCCGGCCGTCCCACTCGTGCGGGGGCGTCGGGGTGCGCGACCACTGGTGCAGCCCGGCGAGGAAGGCCCGGCAGCGGTGCACCGTCTCGGTCGCCGACCGGTGCTCGGCCTTCGGCCCCTCCCGGCCGAGGCGGTCCGACAGCAGCCGGTCGATCCGGGCCACCGCCGCGCGGTCCTCCTCGGTCGGCTCGGGGTCGGTGATCCGCCGGACGACGCCCTTGTCGAGATAGGTGCCGGCGATCGTGCGCTGCAACCGGGCCAGCGCCGAGGAGAGCGCCTCGGCCGTCGTGCGCAGCGCCGGCTCGCGCTCGGCCGCGACCAGCGCGGCCACCGTGGCCTCGGCGACGTGCCGCAGCGCGGGCTCGGGATCGTACTCGTCGCGGTGCGAACGGTAGGTGAACGCCACCAGCGGATACCGGTGCACCATCTCGTCGAGCGCGCGCAGATGGTCCGCCCAGGCCCGGCAGCGCTCGCGGACCTCGTCGGGACCCGCCTCGGCGAGATCCCCGGCGACCATGGTCGCGCCCCCGCCGCCGCGGACGTCGTCGTACACGGCGAGGGTGAACCGGTTGCGGGCGGTGATGCCGCCGACGATCTCGATGGCGTAGGTCGCGATGCCGGTGAACATGGTGAACCCGGCGGCGGCCCCCGCCAGCGTGACCAGCTGGCCCCGGCCCGACAGCGGGGTGAGGTCGCCGAAGCCCAGCACGGCCACCGTTCCACCGGCGAAGTACAGGGCGTCGGTGAAGGTCGGCGCGCCGAGATCGGTCTGCGCCGCGAACTCGCCGGCCAGCATCGGCCACACCGCCAGGGCCAGGCCCACGACGAGCAGCGTCAGCCAGCCGGTGCAGGTCAGCACGATGATCACCGGTCCGGCCAGCCCCAGCGCATGCCGCCCGAGCCGGGGCAGCCGGGCGTTCAGCGGGGCGGTCACCCGCCACACCAGCCGGCGGATGCCCCCGGCCAGCAGCCCCTCGGCGTCGGAGTGCAGGATGGTGACCGCGGCGTCGCAGGCCACCAGCACCATGAGCGCGCAGCCCAGCGCCAGTACCAGCCCCATGGCGGCCGGAGTACCCGCCGCGGCCCGGATCGATCTCCCGCCGCGCCGAGATCGTCCCTGTCGGTGGCGGATGCCACGATGGCCGGGTGATCGACGAGGACTCCCCGGTGTTCCCCGACTCCTGGCTCGCCGTGCTGCGGCCGCGGCGGGGCGGTGTGCGCACGCCCGAGATCGAGCCGCGTGCGGACGCCGCCGAATGGGCGCGGGCGGCCTGTGCCGAACACCGGCCCGGGATCGAGGCGTCGCTGGCCCATCCCGGCAGCGACCCGGCCCTGGTCGCCGCCCTGCGCCGGCATCTGGACGGTGCGGCGGACCCGCTCGGGGCGGCCGTGCAGGCGCTGTCCCTGCGCGACCGGGGCCGGCGGCTGGACGAGTGGGACTGGCAGCACATCGTGGACTGGTGGGTCGCCGAGCACGGCCTGCCCTTCGCCGCGCACGCCTGCGCCGAGACGTTCCGGGTCTGGGGCGCCCACGACGTGGACCGGGTGCTGGCGCTGCGGTTCACCGCACCGGACGACGAGATCACGCCGTTCTGGGGCCTGGAGCACGGCGCGGTCCGGGTGCGGGCGCTGCTCGCCGCCGCCGGGGACGAGGAGCACCGGCAGGCGGTGGAACGGCTCGCGCGGTGCCGGGAGCACCCCGCGCAGCGGATCGCCGTGTCGTTCCTGGTCCCGGACCGGCAGGACTGGGTGGACGAGTGCTGCACGGCCCCTCCCCACGACCCCATGCTGACCGAGCTGCTGTGGTGCTCGCTGGGATCGCCCGCCCAGCTCGCCGCGCTCGGATCCTGGGCCCGCCCGGGGTGGCGGGAGTGCGAGCTGCGGACGCTGGCCACGATCGCCGACGGGCTCGGGCCCGCCGCCGTCCCGGTCCTGGCCGCCGCCGCGGACCGGCCTCCCGCGCCGGACCTGCGCCGGGAGATCCTCGCGGTGCTCGCCGCGCTGCCCTGCGACGAGGCGATCGAGGCCCTGCTCGAACGGCTGGACCTGCCGTACGCGTACGGCGCGCTCCAGGAGGCGGCACGCCGCCACCCGGTCCGGGCGATGCGGCTGCTGGCCCCCCGGGCGGCGGGTGCGGTGGAGGACATCCTGCTCGCCTGCCTGCGGGAGCGTCCGCGTCTCCTCGCCACCGCCCTGCCCGGCATGCCCGAGGACGCCCGCACGGCCCTGGAGGCACTGGCCGCCCGTCTCGAACGCCTGCCCGAGGCGCCGGTGGAGGAGCTGCCGCCCGTGCTGGCGGACCCGCCGTGGCGATCGGGCGGCCGGGCCGGAACGCGCGGGACCCCGACGATCAAGGGGCTGGAGCCGCCGGCGGAACGGCACGTGGTCTGGAAGCCCGGTGAGCGTGCGGTGTGGCGCCTCACCGGTGGCACCAATCTCGACCTGCGCGCCGTCGCCCCGGACGGGCCGCTGGAGGACGACCGGGAACAACCGATCACACCGACCCGGCTGCTGCTGTGCCCGGCCGAACAGGCCGGTCCGGCACTGCGCGACTGGGCGCCGGCCGACTACGACGCCTGGCCGTTCACGGACTGGGCCAAGTCCCTGGTGGCGCGCTTCGAGACCGACGCGCTGCCGATCGCGATGAGCGTCGCGGAACTGGACGTCCGTTTCCTGGACACGCTGCTGCCGCTGCGGAACGTGGACGTGGCGCGGCTGATGGCCGGAAGGCTCGCCGCCGGGTGGAAGTCCCGGCGGACCGTGCTCGACTGGTTCGCCCGGCACGGGACCGACGTGGTGCCGCTGCTGGTGCCGGACGCGCTGGGCGGTACGGGCGACCGGCACCGCCGCCCCGCCGAGATCGCGCTGCGGCTGCTGGCCTCCCGGCACGGGGCCGACGAGGTCGTTCGGGCGGCGCGTGCGCACGGCGACGAGGCCGCGGAGGCGGTGCGGGCGCTGCTGGACATCGACCCGCTGAAGGCGCGCAGGGTCAGGCCGCCGAAGATCGGGGACTGGGCGGATCCGGCGCCGCTGCCCCAGGTGCTGCTGCGCGACCGGAGCCGCGCCCTGCCCGAGCCGGCGGTCCGGGACCTGATCGTGATGCTGGCGATGGGCCGGCCCGGCACCCCGCACCCCGGGATCGCCCAGGTCGGGGAGGCGTGCGACCCGCGATCGCTGGCCGAGTTCGGGTGGGCGTTGTTCCGCCGGTGGGAGACCGCCGAGGTGATGCCCGTGAAGGACTGGCCGTCGCAGCAGCCGGACAAGTGGGCGCTGCACCAGCTCGCGTGGACCGGCGACGACGAGACCGCCCGCCGCCTGGCCATGGTGATCCGCCGATGGTCGCAGGAGGGGGAACGGTCGCTCGTCACGGACGGGCTGGACGTGCTGGCCGAACTCGGCACCGCCGAGGCCCTGGACCGGCTGCGCCTGCTCGAACGCGATCTGCGGCATGTCGCGTTCAGGAGGGCCGCCGGGGAGCGCGCGGCGGAGGTCGCCGAACGGCTGGGCGTCACCCTGGAGCAGGTCGGGGAGCCGCCGCCGCCCGACTTCGGCCTGGCCGCCGACGGCACGCTGACCCTGGACTACGGCCCTCGCCGGTTCACCGTGGTGTTCGACGCCCAGCTCGTTTCGCATGTGGTCGACGAGGCCGGGCGCCGCCGTAAGACACTGCCCAAGCCCGCCGCCGACGACGATCCCGAGCCGGCGGCCGAGGCCGGGCGGCGGCTGTCGGAGCTGCGCAAGGAGACCGCCAAGTTCGTCGCCGCGCAGACCGGCCGGCTGGAGCGCGCGATGCGGACGGGGCACCGCTGGTCGGTGGCGGAGTTCGAGGCGTTCGTCCGGCATCCGCTGCTGTGGCACATCGTCCGCCGTCTGGTGTGGGTCGCCGAGCCTTCCGGGGGCGGGCCCGTGGCGTTCCGCCTGGCGGAGGACCGGACCCTCGCCGATGTGGCCGACGAGCCGTACGTCCTGCCCCCGGGCGCCCGCGTCGGTGTTTCTCACCCGGTGGAGCTGGGACCGTCCCTGAAGGCGTGGCGGGAGACGTTCGAGGACTACCAGATCCTCCAGCCGTTCCCCCAGCTCCACCGCGCCGTCCACACCCTGAGCGACACCGAACGCGCCACCGGCGTTCTCGACCGCTCCCGCCTGGGGCCCGCTCCCAAGGTCAACGAGCACAAGCTCTACGCCCGGGGCTGGACCAAGAACCACGGCACCCAGGACACCGTCCTCCGGCATCTCCCCGGCGGCCATCTCCTCGTCCTCCACCTCATCGACCTGAACGCCTGCCACGTCGACCTGAACCCCCACCCCATCCGCGGCATCGAACCCGGCTTCGGCCCCATCGACCCCCTCACGGAGACCCTTGTCCTCGAAGACCTCATCGAGGCGACCGCCGACGACTGACCCCGCACTCCCCAGCCCTCCGCCGCCCGGTGACGCTCCCCCGCGTCCGGCTGCGGCAGGTCGCACCGCCGGGTTCGGGGTGAGTCCTGGTGGGGTGCCTGTTCTGCCGGGGGAGCTGCCAGGATGGCCGGATGATCGACGAGGACTCGTTCGTGATCCCCGAATCCTGGCGTGCGGTGCTGCGGCCCCGGCGGGGCGGCGTTCCCGGCCCGCAGATCGAGCCGGACGCGGAGGCCGTGGCGCTGGCGCGCCAGATGATCGAGGAGGCCCGGCCGCGCATCGACGCGGTCCTCGCCCACCCCGGCAGCGAACGGTCCATCGCCGAGGCGGCCGGCCTGCACCTGGGCGGCGTGCCGGATCCGCTGGGCGCGGCGGCGGTGACGGTGCTGGTGTGCAGGCAGGCCGCGGCGGGGCTGGACGAGGACATCTGGCGGCTGTCGGCGGACGCCTGGGTGACCGAGCACGGCCTGCCGTTCGCCGCGGAGGCGTTCGCGGCTGCGGGCGGGCTGCGGGCCTGGTCGGCCGGGGAGCCGGAGACGCTGCGGTTCCTCACGCCCAGTGACGGGCCGTTCTACCTCTACTGGCATGGCCGGCAGGTGGCGGCGGACCGGATCCGTGCCCTGCTCGCGGCGGCGGGCGACGCCAAGCATCGGGAGGCCGTGGAGCGGCTGGCCGGTCACCGTCGTACGCCGCAGCAGCGGATCATCGTGTCGTTCCTGGCCCCGGACCGGCAGGACTGGGTGGACGAGTGCTGCGCCGACCCGCCGCCGGACGACGACGAGCTGCGGCGTCTGCTGTGGTGCTCGCTGGGCCGTGCCGACCAGGTCGCGGCGCTCGGCCACCTGGGCTGGAGCGAATGCCGGTTGCCGGTGCTCGCCACCCTGGCGGAGGGGATCGGTCCCGCCATCGCCCCAGTGCTCGCCGACTACCTGGACCGGGCCCCCGGCGTGGGACCGAATCGTTCGGCCGCGCTGGAGGTGCTGGCCGCGCTGCCCACCGACGAGGCGTTCGAGCTCCTGCTGGAACGAACGGCGCAGAAGCAGGTGCATCGGGCCCTGATGGAGGCGGCGCGCCGCTTCCCGGTGCGGACGCTGCGGCTGCTGGGGCCGCGGGCGGCTGACGACGACTCCGCCGCCGAACTGGTGGACACCCTGCTGCACGAGCGGCCCGATCTCGTGGACGCCGCGCTGCCCCACCTGCCCCGGGAGGCCCGTCAGGCCGTCGAGGCGTCGCGAGCCCGGCGGGAACGGGTGCCGGACGCCTCCGCGGAGGAGCTGCCGTCGTTCCTGGTCGATCCGCCGTGGCTGCGTCGCCGCCGCGAGGCCAGGCCGCCGGTGGTCGACGGCCTGACGGTGCCCGGCGACTGTGCCGTCGTGTGGGCTCCGGGCGAACGGGAGGAGTGGCTGACCTCCAGCGGCACCGGCCTGGATCTCGACGACGACAGGCCCCGGCCGGAGGAGATCGAGGAGCTGCTGGCCGGGCGGATGCCGGAGGACGCCGGGCCGACCCTGCTGCTGCGCTGCTCCCGGGAGCTGATGGGTCCGGTGCTGCGCGAGTACGTCCCGCCGGAGACGAAGATCTGGGGTTACGCGGACTGGACCAGGTCCATCGTGGCGCGGTACGAGACCGACGCGCTGCCGCTGGCGCTGGCCGTGGCGCGGCTCAACTCCACGCGGTTCACCGGCGTGCTGCTGCCGTTCCGGCATGCCGAGGTGGCCCGGCTGATGGCGGACAGGCTGTCCCGGGGGCGCGCGGCCCGGCAGATGGCGGCCGGATGGTTCGCGCGGCACGGGACGCGGGCCGTTCCGCCGCTGGTCCCGGCCGCGCTGGGGCGGCCGGGCAGGGAACGCCGGGACGCCGAGGCCGCGCTGCGCCTGCTGGCCTCCCAGCACGGGGCCGACGAGGTGACTCGGGCGGCCGGGACGCATGGGCGTGCCGCCGCCGAGGCGGTCGCCGTGCTGCTGGCCGCCGACCCGCTGGAGGTGCTGCCCGCCCGGCCGCCGAAGATCGGCGCCTGGGCCGACCCGGCGGACCTGCCGCAGGTGTTGCTGCGGGACCGGCGGCGGGCGCTGCCGGACACGGCGGTACGGCATCTGGTCACGATGCTGGCGATGTCCAAGCCCGACGCCCCGTACGCCGGTGTTCCCCTGGTGAAGGAGCTGTGCGACCCGGAGTCGCTGGCGGAGTTCGGATGGGCGCTGTTCCGCCGCTGGGAGGGGTCGGACGCGGCGCCGGGCGACGAATGGGCGCTCACCCAGCTGTCCTGGACCGGCGACGACCGGGTGGTGCGGCGGCTTCCGGCCGTGATCAGGCCGTGGCCGGATCTGGGGCTGCGCCGCCTCGCCGTCCTCGGGCTCGACGTGCTCGCCGACATCGGGACCCCCGAGGCGCTGGCCCGCCTGCACGCCATCGGGCACCGGCTCAGGTTCGGCGAGGCCAAGGCCCCCGCCCGCGAGAAGGCCCGGGAACTCGCCGAAACGCTCGGCCTCACCCCCGAGCAGGTGGCCGACCGCCTGACGCCCGACCTGGGGCTGGACGCCGACGGGACGGTCACCCTCGACTACGGCGCCCGCCGGTTCGTCATGGGCTTCGACGACCGGCTCACCCCGTACGTCGAGGACGAGCAGGGACGGCGGCGCAAGGCACTGCCCAAGCCGGCGGCCAAGGACGACCCGGAACGCGCGGCCGCGGCCAAGCAGCGGTTCGCCGAGCTGCGCAAGGGCGCCCGCGACCTGGTCGCCGAGCAACTCGCCCGGCTGGAGAACGCGATGCTGACCGGCCGCCGGTGGACGCCGGAGGAGTTCGACGGACTCCTGGTCCGGCACCCCCTGCTCCGGCACCTCGCCCGCCGTCTGCTCTGGACGAGCGAGGCCCCGGACGGCGCGTCGACGGCGTTCCGCATCGCCGAGGACGGCACGTTCGCGGACGTGGACGACGAGACGTTCACCCCGCCCGAGGGCGCGCACATCGCCCTGGCCCACCCGGCACGGCTCGGCGCGTCGCTCAAGGCATGGCTGGAGACGTTCGAGGACTACCAGATCATCCAGCCGTTCCCGCAGCTCACCCGCCCCGTCCACACCCTCGCCGAGACCGGGCGCGCCACCGGCGTCGTGGAACTCCTGCGCGGTCGCCATGTCCCCAGGGGCCGTGAGGAGCTCCTGACCAGGCGCGGCTGGCGCTACGACGGGCGCGAGGACGGCCGCTTCGCCCTTCCCCCGACCTCCGGCGGCCACTACGTCATCGTCGACCTGGACACCCTGGTGATCGGCCACATCGACCTGACCGCCCATCCCGTCCACGGTCCCCGGCCCGGCTTCGGCCCCCTGGACCCCACCACCCTCTCCGAACTCGTCACCGACCTCCTGAAGGCGTCCACCCCCGCCTGACCGCCGCCTTGCGTCCGCGGTGACCACCGCCCTGCGTCTGGGCCGGGACAAGTACCCGGCCCAGGGCATCACCGCCGCAGGCGCCTCCACCACCCTCGACCTGGACGTACGGCAGGCGAGCGCACGCCGCCCGCGCCCGTCTGCGATCACGAAGACGCGCCGCCCGGCGTGAACGATTCGGCGTCCGGACCGCCGGCGGCTTTCCGGAATGTCGGTGGTGACCTCTAACGTCTGGCGGCATGGGCATCCCTGGGGCCTCGGACGAGGACGTTCTGACGATTCCGGACGCGTGGCGGGAGCGGCTGCATCCCCGCCGCGGCGGCGTTCCCGGCCGGCGGATCGACGTCCGGGAAGAGGCTCCGGACGTCATCGCCCGGATGATCGCCGAGGGCCGGGACGACCTCGAGAAGATCTTCGGGCATCCGAACGGCGACCCGGACCTGGCCGGGCGGGCGCGGGCCTACTGCGCCGGCCACGCCGATCCGGCGGGCGCGGCGGTGACCGCCGTCGAGCTGGTCGAATGGAATCCGAACGTCACGGACGCCGTGGTGGACTGCTGGGTGCTGGCCCACGGGCTCGCGTTCGCCGCCTCCGCGTGCGCCGAGATGGCCGACGTGCGGGTCGACGAGGCGGTGCATCGCGGAAAGCCCGGCGAGTGGACGCTGTGGCAGGTGGCCGAGTGCGCCGAGCGGCTGCGCGTGCTGCTGGCCGCCGCCGACGAGGGCGACTACGCCGAGGCGGTGGAACGCCTGGCGGGGAGCCGGCGGACTCCGTTGCAGCGGCTGCTGGTCTCCTATCTGGTGCCGACCAGGCAGGACTGGGTGGACGAGTGCTGCCAGGATCCGCCCGTCGACACCTACGGGCGCTGGTGGCTGCTGTGCGCGCTGGGATCGGAGGAACAGCTCGGCGAGTGGGCGCGGCTCGACCGGTTCCGGCCGGGAGTGGCGGAGACCCTCGCGGAGGGGGTGGGCACGGCCGCCGCGCCGCTGCTGGCCGACGCGCTGGACCGGCTGGACCTGATCGATCGCGACCGCGGGCAGGTGCTGGACGTGCTCGCCGCGCTGCCGGGCGGCAGGCCGTTCGAGCTGCTGATGGAGCGGGCCGGGCGGTGGCTGGTCCCGGGAGCGCTGCGGACGGCGATGAAGCGGTTCCCGGTGCGGACGGTGCGGCTGCTGGCCGGGCGGGCGGACGGGGACGCGATGGCGGCCATCCTGCTGGCCGAGCATCTGCGCGCCCACCCGGGCCTCGGCGAGGCGGTGCTCGCGGAGCTGCCCTCTCCTGGTCGGGAGGTCGTCGGACGTCTGCTGGAGGAGGGGCGGCGGCGACCCGAGGCGGCCGTGTCGGAGCTGCCCGCGCCGCTGGCCGACCCGTCGTGGAAGCGGGCGCCCCGGCCCCGGCCGGTGATCAAGGGGCTGACCCCGCCGGGCGGCCGGGAGCTGCTGTGGGAGCCGGACGAACGGCGGCGCTGGCTGGACGAGCGGCCCCGTTTCGGGCCGCACTACCGCCGTTCCGGTCCGATGGGGCCCGGCGTCACACCGAAGTTCGAGGAGTACGACCCCATTCCGGAATGGCTCGCGGACCACTGCGCGGGCAGGGAGCTGTACACGCCGTACGAGCTGGAGCTGTTCGTGGACGGGCCGCCGGATCGGATCCGGCCGCTGCTGGCCGACTGGTCGTACGACTTCCGCAGCCTGACCCGCTATGACCTGGGCGAGGGCGACGACAGGGACATCGCGCTGCGGGCGTTGCGCTACCTCGTCGCCGTGTACGAGATGGACGCGTTCCCCGCCGTGCTGGCCATCGCCCGCACCGACGTGGGCGGCGCGGGCGGGGCGCTGATGCCGTTCCGCGACGTCGAGGTGGCGCGGCTGATGGCCGACCGGCTGATGCGGGTGCCCTCGGCCGGTGAGGCCGCGAGGGCGTGGCTGCGCCGTCACGGGGCCGCGGCCGTGGCGTTGCTGGTGCCGGACGCGCTCGGCAGGGCCGGGAGGCCGAGGCAGAGCGCCGAGGCGGCACTGCACTTCCTGGCGTCCGCGATGGGCGCGGACGGCGTCGTGGAGGCCGCGCGCGTCCACGGCGACGAGGCCGCGACCGCGATCAAGGCGCTGCTCGCCCTGGGCCGCGACGAGGTCGTCCCCCGCAAGATCCCCTCGGTCGGGCGCTGGGCGGATCCGGAGGCGCTGCCGCAGGTGCTGCTGCGCGGGCGGGAGCGGGCGCTGCCCGCCGCGGCGATCCCGGACCTGCTGACCCTGCTGGCGATGTCGCCGCCGGAGGGCGGCGATCCGGAGCTGGCCGCCGTCCTGGAGGTGTGCGACCCGGCGTCGCTGGCGTCGTTCGGCTGGGCGTTGTTCGGGCTGTGGCAGCAGGCCGGTGCGCCGGCCCGGGACGGCTGGGTGATGACCGCGCTGGGCAGGCTGGGCGACGACGGCACCGTGCGGCGGCTGGTCCCGCTGATCCGGGCGTGGCCCGGGCAGGGCGGGCACGCCAAGGCCGTCAAGGGGCTGGACGCGCTCGCCCTGATCGGCACGGACACGGCGCTGGCCGAGCTGAGCGGGATCGCCCAGCGGGTGCCGTTCAAGGCCCTCAAGGCACGGGCGCGGGAGAAGATGGAGCAGGTCGCCGCCGGGCTGGGGCTGACCGGCGAGCAGCTCGCCGACCGGCTGGTGCCCGACTTCGGGCTGGCCGCCGACGGGACCCTGACGCTGGACTACGGCCCGCGCCGGTTCACGGTCGGCTTCGACGAGGCCCTCAAGCCGCAGGTGACCGGGCCGGACGGCAAGGCCCGCAAGACCCTGCCCAAGCCGGGGGCCAAGGACGATCCCGAGCTCGCGCCCGCCGCGTACGCGAGGTTCGCCGAGCTGAAGAAGGGCGTCCGCACCGTCGCATCCGACCAGGTGCGCAGGCTGGAGGCCGCCATGGTCACCGGCCGCCGCTGGACGTGCGGCGAGTTCCGCCGACACGTGGTCGGGCATCCGCTGGTCTGGCACATCGCCCGGCGGCTGGTGTGGATCACCGGGGACGGCGTGACGTTCCGCCTGGCCGAGGACCGCACGTTCGCCGACGTGGACGACGAGGAGCTGACGCTGCCGGAGCGGGCGACGGTGAGCGTCGCGCATCCGGTGCGTCTGGGGGAGTCGCTGACGGCGTGGCGGGAGGTCTTCGACGACTACGCGCTGGTCCAGCCGTTCCCGCAGCTCCACCGGCCCGTCCACGCGCTCGCCGACGAGGAGCGCGAGTCCGGCCGCCTCGCCCGCTTCGAGGGGATCACCGTGCCCTGGGGCAAGGTGCTGGGCCTGACGCGGCGCGGCTGGGAACGGGGCGTCCCCCAGGACAACGGCAGCGAGTGGTGGATCACCCGTGCGCTCCCCGGCGGCGGTGTGGTGGAGATCGACCTGAACCCGGGCATAGCGGTCGGTGCGGCGGACCTCCTCGACGAGGACCAGACCCTGGAGGCCGTGAGCATCTGCGACCGGCCGGGCGACCACTGGCGGCGCAGGCCGACCTCCCGCGGCTTCGGTGACCTGGACCCGGTGACGGCCTCCGAGATCCTCCTCGACCTCACCGACCTCGTCACCCCGTCCTCCTGACCCTCGCCGTGCGGGATTCGGCGGATCGGCCCGGGACGGCAGGCCAAGGCGTTCGGCCGCGACTGCGCGTTCCAGAAGTCCGACGAGTCCTTCGACTCCCGCACCGCCACCCAGATCCGCTGGAGCACCCGGCGGATCACCCTCCGGCCCGTGACCGGCGGCAACGCCCAGAGCAACGACGTCGACCCCGGCTCCTACCCCGACTGACGGCGACTGGAGCGGGCGTTCCGCAGGCGGGTCCAGTGGCGGCGGTGGAAGATCGGATCGCGGCCGTAGATGTCGAACTCGATCCGCTGCGGGGCCGGGCCGCCGCCGTCCAGGATCGGGGTGAGGGCGCTGAGGACCGCCTCGCCATGCCTGTGGACATCGCGCTCAGGCGACCTTGACCGAGTGAGGGCCGACACTGATGGTGATGTCCAGATGTCCACCGAGCGCGGCCGCATAGGCTCGGAGAGTCTCCAGTTCCATGGCACTGATGTCGCCGTTCTCGATCTGGGAGATCCGGGACTGCGACACGCCCAGGATGCGCGCCACCTCGGCCTGCGTCTTGCCGGTGGACTTCCGCAGCTCCTTCAGATGGTGGCCGGCGACATAGGCGTCGAGTGCCGCCCGTGCCCGAGCCTGGCGCTCCGGGTCGGCGAGCTCTGGGTGAAGACGATGAGCCTCGGCCTTGATGTCCCGCCAGTTACGCCCAGTGCTCATCGTCCTGCCTCCTTGCTCAAAGCGGCGCGGTACTCCGCATACCGGGCCTCGGCCAGAGGAATGGCCTGTTCGTACCACCGAGACCACTGACCGGCCTTGTCGCCTGCGACAAGAAAGATGGCCGCGCGGTCCGGATCGAAGACGAACAACATGCGTATCTCCGAACGTCCCCGTGACCCAGGCCGGAGCTCCTTGAGGTTGTGCAGCTCGCTGTGTTCGAGGGTGTCGACCAAGGGGCGCCCCAGCGTTGGCCCGACCTCCGCAAGCCGGTCGATGGCTTGTTCGACCAGCGCTGCGGTGTCCGGATCGGAGTCGCAGAGCTTGAGAAACCAGCTCTCGACAGGTTCCAGAAGGACAACATCCCAGGCCACCACCCCAATATAACTTACAGCTAATGATCGTTATGGCTTTCGGTGGTCAGAGGATCAGGCCTTGGGCTCGGGCCTGGGTCAGGGCTCGGTGGGCCTCGGGGGTGTCGAGCATTTCCAGGCCGCGGACGGCCCAGAACTGGAGGGGGTCGTCCGGGTCCGGGGTGTCGAGGTGGCGGGTGAGGACGGGGAGGGCCCTGGGGTCGCGGGCCTCGGCGATGAGTTCCAGCAGGAGGCAGCGGAAGTCGGGGTCGGGTTCCTGCGTGAAGGCGGTGATGAGGTCGTCGACGTAGGAGTCGGCGTGCTCGCGGAGGAAGTCGAAGCCCTTCTCGCGTTCGGCGGGGTCCTGGCTGCGCATCCGCTCCAGGGCGCGCGCGAAACGGGGCTCGGGCACCGGGTCCTCCTGGCGTTCGTCGGGGATGAGGGGATTGTCGCAGGGTTCACAGGCTCAGGCGGCAGTACAGATGGGTGATCGCGGGTCAGGGCGGCCGGGTTCGTCGGGAACGGGGTGGCGGCCTCGGGAGGGAAGAGCCCGCAGTCCTTCGGCCAGGGGACGGCGACCTGGGCGAGGACGGCCTCGTCGGCCGTCGCCGGGGCCGTGGCGAGGGTGTCGGCCACGGCGACGACGAAGACCGTGGCGTCGTCCCGGCGGGGCGAAGGGCATGAGAAAGGCCCCGGCAGGTGGGGCGACACGGTCCCGGGGCCAGACCGGGTACTCACGTTCCCCGGCGGCCAAGATCATAGACGTTTCCGAGGCTCAGTGGGGACTGTCCGAAACCCGAAAGCGACACAGACCGATAACGCTGTCGTTTCGCGTGTGCCGGGCCGGGGTCCGCCGTCGAGTCGGCGGAGCGGGGCCGGCGGCAAAGGGTGCGGCAAGGGGCGGCGAATTTGCCCTCCGGCGGACACCTCGTGGCCGGCGGACGGGGACATGCCGTTTCGGGCGCGTCAGGCGGGTAGATCGGCCGCACGCCGGAACGAGGGGGGATGCGTTGAGGGGCCTGCGGTCATGGTGATGCTCGTGGCCTTTCACGCGGTCGTCGCGGTGCTGGTGCCGTGGGCGTTGCGGCGGGACCGGCGGCTGATGGCGCTGGTGGCGGCGCTGGCCCCGGCGGTGACGGTGATCTGGGCGGTCCGCCAGGCCGGGCCGGTGGCCGCCGGCGAGCAGATCGCCGAGATGATCGAGTGGGCCCCGGAGCTGGGGCTGGTGCCGCAGTTCCGCCTCGACGGCCTGGCCTGGGTGCTGCTGTTGCTCATCGGGGCGGTCGGGGCGCTGGTCCTGGTCTACTCGGCCTGGTACTTCGACGAGCCGCCGACGCTGGGCATCGGGGTGCTGGTGGCGTTCGCCGGGGCCATGACGGGGCTGGTGCTGGCCGACAACCTGCTGGTCCTGTACGTGTTCTGGGAGCTGACGACGCTGTGCTCGTACCTGCTGATCGGCGGGTTCACGCCACAGGACAGGGAGCACCGGCGGGCGGCCAACCAGGCGCTGGTCATGACCACCGGGTTCGGGCTGGTGATGCTGGCCGGGCTGATCGTGCTGGGCCAGGCGGCGGGCACGTTCACGATCTCGGTGCTGCTGGCGGACCCGCCGCGCGGCGGGGCGGTGGAACTGGCGCTGGTGCTGATCCTGCTGGGGGCGTTCGCCAAGTCGGCGCAGATGCCGCTGCACTCGTGGCTGCCGGCGGCGATGGTGGCGCCGTCCCCGGTGAGCGCCTACCTGCACGCGGCGGCGATGGTGCAGGCCGGGGTGTACCTGGTGGCGCGGCTGGCGCCGGGGTTCGCCGAGACGGCGGTGTGGCGGCCGTTGGTGATCGCCGTCGGCCTGGTGAGCCTGGTCGTGGCGGGCTGGCACGCCCTCTGGCAGGACGACCTCAAACGGCTCCTGGCGTACGGGACGATCAGCCAGCTCGGCTTGCTCATGGTGCTGTGCGGGGCCGGAACGCGCACGGCCGCGCTGGCGGGACTGGCGCTGCTGCTGGCCCACGGGCTGTTCAAGGCCCCGATGTTCCTGGCGGCGGGCGTTGTGGACCACGCGTATGGAACGCGCCAGGGCAGTGCGCTCCACGGAGTGGGGCAACGCATGCCTCACCTGGGGCTGGCCATGGCCGCCGCCGTGGCGTCGATGGTGGGCATCCCCCCGTTCCTGGGCTTCGTGGCCAAGGAGGCGGCGCTCGAGGCGTTCGCCCATGGGGGCTGGGATCTGCTGGTGTTCGCGGGCGTCGCCGCCGGGTCGGTGTTCACGGTGGCGTACGGGATCCGCTTCCTGCAGAACGCATTCGGCGGCGACATAGGCGGGAGCGGGGAGAAACCCCCCTCGCGTAGGGCGTTCACGTGGGCCTACGTGAAGCGGGTCCTGACCGCCGAGCGGCAGGACCGCGTCAGCAGGCTCGCCTGGTGGCCCATCGCCGTCCTATCGGCCGCGGGCTTCTTCGCGGGATTGGCGCCCGGTGTGTGGCAGGACCTCATCCAGCCTTACGCCGACCGCCTCACGGCCACCAAGCCCTACGAACTCGCCCTGTGGCACGGCATCACCCTGCCGCTCATGACCTCCGTGGTGATCCTCGCGCTCGGCGTCGCCGTCTACTTCAAAGCCCCGCGCGCCCTGCACGAGAGAGCCGAACGCCTCCCCACCGCACAAGGCGGCTACCGCGTCGCCGTCAAGGCGCTGTTCCTGGTGGCGCACAGGCTGACACGGCGTACACAGGTCGGTTCCCTCCCCGCGTACCTCGCGGTCATCGTCCTGACCGTTCTCGCCATCCCCGGCATGGGCCTCGTCGCAGGACTCACCAAGGAGACCGCCCCGCCCCTCCAGGACGGCGGGCTGATCCTCTGGGACAACCCCGTACAGGCCGTGCTCGGCCTCATCGTCGTCGCCGGGGCCATCGCCGCGATGCGGGTGCGCCGCAGGCTGTCGGCCGCGCTCCTGCTCGGCGGGGTCGGGTACGCCATGGTCGGGCTGTTCATCCTGCACGGCGCTCCCGACGTGGCGCTGACCTCGCTGATCGTGGAGACCCTCACCCTGATCGTGCTGGTGTTCGTGCTGCGCCGGCTGCCGGAGGAGTTCCCGCCGCGCCGCCGCCCGCGCCGGCTGCAGGCGGCCTCGGGGCTGGTCAGCGCCGCCCTCGGAACGTTCGTCGCGGTGCTCCTGGCCGTGATGGTGCTCAACCGGCGGGACGCGCCGGTCGGCCCCGAGTACGTGCCCGAGGCCCGCGACGAGGGGGCCGGGAACGTCGTCGACGCCATCCTGGTCGACCTGCGCGCCCTGGACACCTCCGGCGAGATCAGCGTGCTGGCCGTCGCGGCGGTCGGTGTGGGGGCGCTGGTGCTCACCGGCATGCACGAGGGCCGCTTCGAACATCCGGAGGGGACGCCGCGCAGGGGCCGCTGGCTCGCCGCCCCCGGGCGCCCTCCGCTCGGCCCGCCCTCGGTGCTGCTGGCGGTCACGGCGCGGCTGCTGATCCCGACGATCCTGGTGTTCTCCGTCTACCTGCTGGTGGTGGGGCACGTGCAGCCCGGCGGCGGGTTCGTCGGCGGGCTCGTCGCCGGGTCGGCGTTCGTGCTCCGCTACATCGCCGGGGGCATGCGGGAACTGGCCGCCGCCCTGCCCGTCCACCCGAACGTCTTCATCGGCGGCGGCCTGGGGCTCGCGCTGGTCACCGGGGCGGCCCCGTGGGCGGTCGGCGGGGCGTTCCTGGAGTCGGACACCTGGGAGTGGACCTGGCCGCTGCTGGGTCACGTCAAGGTGCCGACCGGCCTGTTCTTCGACATCGGCGTGTACCTGCTCGTGCTGGGACTGGTGCTGAGCCTGACCAGGACCCTCGGCACCAGCCTGGAGGAGGAGCCCGAGCAGCCCGAGCGGGAGGGCGGGACGCGATGAGCCTGGTGCTGGTGGTCGTGGTCGGGGTGCTGTTCGGGGTCGGCTTCCACCTGCTGCTGCAGCGTTCGCTGATCCGGATCGTGGTGGGGTTCGTGCTGCTCGGGCACGGGGCCAACCTGGCGCTGCTGGAGGCGGGCGGACCGGCCGGGGCGCCGCCGCTGCTGGGGCGGCGCGGCGAGGGGCCGATGGCCGACCCGCTGCCGCAGGCGATGGCGCTGACCGCGATCGTCATCACGTTCGGGGTGACCGCGTTCCTGCTGGCGCTGGCGTACCGGAGCTGGCTGTTCCTGGGCGAGGACGAGGTGCAGGACGACGTGGAGGACCGCCGGATCGCCGCCGCCGAGGCCCGCCGCGAGGGCTACGACGAGGAGGACGGCGGGTGAACGACGTCCTGCTCCCGCTCCCGTACGCGGTGCCGCTGGCCGGGGCGGCGCTCGGGCTGCTGCTGTGGCGGTGGCAGAACGCGCTGCGGCTGCTGGGCATCGGGATCCTCGCCGCCACCGTCGCCGCCGCGATCGGGGTGCTGGCGGCCGTCGCCGACCACGGCGTGATCACCACCCAGGTCGGCGGGTGGCCCGCCCCGCTCGGCATCACCCTGGTCGCCGACCGGCTGTCGGCGCTGATGCTGCTGGTGTCGAGCATCGTGCTGCTGGCGATCCTGCTGTACGCGGTGGGGCAGGGCGTCGTCGGGCACTCCGAGGCCGAGCCCAACTTCTTCTATCCCGCGTACCTGACGTTGTCGGCGGGCGTGTGCCTGGTGTTCCTGTCCGGTGACCTGTTCAACCTGTTCGTGGCCTTCGAGGTCATGCTGGCCTCCAGCTACGTGCTGCTGACGCTGGCGCCCAACCCGGCCCGGATGCACGCCGGGATGACGTACGTGGTGGTCAGCCTGACCTCCTCGATCCTGTTCCTGGCCTCGGTCGCCGTCACGTACGCCGCCACCGGGACGGTCAACCTGGCGGACCTGTCGACGCGGATCGCCGACCTGCCGGAGGGGCTGCGCACGGCGCTGGCGCTGATGTTCCTGGTGGTGTTCGGGATCAAGGGGGCGGTGGCGCCGCTGCACCTGTGGCTGCCCGACAGCTACCCGGCCGCCATCACCAAGATCACCGCGGTGTTCGCCGCGCTGCTCACCAAGACCGCCGTGTACGCGCTGATCCGCACCCAGACGCTGCTGTTCCCCGACGGGCGGACCGGCACGGTGCTGCTGGTGCTGGCGGCGGCGACCATGCTGATCGGGCTGCTGGGCGCGCTGACCCAGCAGGACATCCACCGGGTGCTGTCGTTCGCGCTGGTCGGGCACATCGGGTACCTGGTGTTCGGGCTGGCGCTGTTCTCGGTGGCGGGGCTGGCCGGGGCGATCTTGTACCTGGTCCACCACATCGTGGTGCAGGCGACGTTGTTCCTGGTCAGCGACATCATGCAGGACGAGACGGGGGAGACGTCGCTGGAACGGCTCGGCGGGTTGGCCGGGTCCTCGGCGTTCACCGCCGTGCTGTTCTTCGTGCCGGCGATGAGCCTGTCGGGGGTGCCGCCGCTGTCGGGCTTCGTGGCCAAGCTGGCGCTGCTGCAGGCCGGGTTCGGGTCGGGCCGGACGCTGGGGTACGCGGTCGCCGGGGTCGCGGTGCTGGCCGGGCTGCTGACCCTGATCGCGATGAGCCGGGTGTGGACGCTGGCGTTCTGGCGCCCCCGCCCGCCGGCCCCGGAACCCGAGCTGCCCCCCGAGCAGGAACCCGGCGAGGAGCCCGGCCTGTCCCGCCCGCAGCGCTACAGCCGCGGCCTCGTCCGCGGGGTGACCGCCGGCATGGTCGCCTTCGGCCTGGCGGTCGCGGTCCTCGCCGGACCCCTGACCTCGTGGAGCCTGCAGGCCGCGACCGACCTCCTCGACCGTTCGGCTTATCAGAACGCGGTGCGGGAAGGGAGTCGGCCGTGAGGGACGCGCCAGACGACCGCAGCGGAGCGCCGGCGGAGCGAGGATCGTCTGGCGCGTCTTCGGGGGTCTGGGGGTCGTCCCCCAGAGGTGACGGGCACGACCGCAGCGGAGGCAGCGCGTTCCCCAGGTTGACGGTGGCGGCCTGGTTGCTGCTGGTGTGGATGGCGTTGTGGGGGCGGGCCGACCTCGCCGTGGTCGCGGGCGGGATCGTGGTGATCGCGCTGACGTACCTGGCGACGCGGTTCCCCGCGCTGCCGGTGTCCCCGGGGCGGATCGGGCCGGTGGCGCTGGCGCGGGCGCTGGGGGCGTTCGTCGCCGACCTGGTCGTCTCCAGCGCGGTCATCGGCTGGTACGCGCTGCGCGGCGCGAAGGCGGTGCGGGGCGGGATCGTCGGGGTGCGGTTCCGTTCCACCTCCGACGTGATGCTGATCATGGTCGCCAACAGCATCTCGCTGCGGCCGGGCTCGCTGGTGCTGGAGGTCCACCGGGCCGAGTCGCTGCTGTACGTCCACGCCATGCCGGTCCACGACCGGGCCGGAGCCGAACGGGTGCGCAACGAGGTGCTGGAGACCGAGCGCCGGCTGATGCGGGTGTTCGGCCGCCCCCTGGAGAAGGAGGCCCCGTGATGAACGCCGTCTACGCCCTCACCCTCGCGCTGCTGTCGGCGGCGGGCCTGCTGACCATGGCGCGGCTGGTGCGCGGGCCGACCGCGCTGGACCGCATCCTGGCGCTGGACGTGCTGTCGGTGCTGCTGGTCAGCGGGGTCGCCGTGCACGCGGCGACGCAGGGAACCGCCGCCAACGCCGCCTCCCTGGTGGTGATCGCGCTGCTCGGGTTCGTCGGCACGGTCACCGCCGCCCGGCTGGCCGGGGAACGGGGGCGGCGCGAATGATCCTCGCCGATGTCCTCACCGCCGTCCTGCTGCCCGCCGGGGCGGTGTTCTCCGTGCTGGGGGCGCTGGGCATGGCGCGGTTCCCCGACCTCCTGACCCGGCTGCACGCGGCGACCAAGCCGCAGACCATCGGCCTGCTGCTGGTCCTGATCGGGGCGGCGGCGCAGATGGAGTCGGTCGCCGACGTGACCCCGCTGGTGCTGGTGGGGATCTTCCAGCTGATGACCTCCCCGGTGATCGCCCAGACGGTGGGCGCGACCGCCTACCGGGCCGGTGAGGTGCATCCGGCGTTCCTGGTCATCGACGAGTCGGACGAACGGGGGTAAGGAGCCGCCCCATGCCGTTTCGCAGACGCACGAAGACCGCCCCGCCCCAGCCCCCGCCGGAGCGGCCCCCCTCGACCGGCCTGTCCGGGGAGGCCGCACGGGTGCGGCGGGACGGGATGGGGGTGCCCGCCGGGCTGCGGGTCGCCGCCGTCACCGGGGCGTACCTGCTGATCATCGCGCTCGCCGTCTACCTGGTCGTGAACGTGCTGGTGCGGCTGGCCCCGCTGACCCTGGCGATCGTGGCGGCGCTGCTGATGACCGCGCTGGTGCAGCCGGTCTCGAACGGGCTGCGGCGGCTGCGGGCGCCGGCGTGGGCCGCCGCGCTGGGCGGGCTGCTGGCCCTGCTGGGGGCGATCGCGCTGCCGCTGACCCTGATCGCCAACCGGGTGGTGGGGCAGTGGGACAGCCTGAGCCGGCAGACCGAGCAGGGCCTGCACCGGGTCCGCGAGTGGCTGGTCACCGGCCCGCTGCCGGTCTCCGAACGGCAACTGGACGCCGCCGTCGACGGGCTCGTCACCGCGCTCCGCAACGCCGCCCCCGACCCGGTCGGCGGGGCCACCGCCGCCGCCCAGGTGCTGACCTCGATCGTGCTGGCCCTCGTGCTGCTGTTCTTCCTGCTCAAGGACGGCGAGCAGATGGCCCGGTGGACGCTCGGCCTGGTGCCCGACCGGCACCGCCCCCGGGTGAGCGCCGCCGCCGCGGCGGGCTGGCGCACCCTGGTCGCCTACATCCGCGGAACGTTCCTGGTCGCCGCCGTCGACGCCGTCGGCATCGGCACCGGCCTGGCGATCATCGGCGTTCCGCTGGCCCTGCCGCTGGCGCTGCTGACGTTCGTGGCCGCGTTCATCCCGATCGTCGGGGCCACCCTCGCCGGGGCGATCGCGGTGCTGGTCGCGCTGGTCAGCAACGGCATCACCGACGCCCTGCTGGCGCTCGGCGTGGTGCTGGCCGTCCAGCAGGCCGAGGGCAACCTGCTGCAACCCCTGATCATGGGTCGCGCCCTGCGCCTGCATCCGGCCGTCATCCTGGTCGTCGTCACCGCCGGCACCCTCCTGGCCGGAGTCGCCGGCGCCGTGGTCGCCGTCCCCATCGCCGCCATCACCTACCGCGTCACCCTCAGCCTCCGCGAGACCGGCCGAACGCCCCCTCCCGAGCCCGTTCCGGAGGGCTCGGCGTGACGGCCTCCGGCTGCGAGAGCGTCATCAAGCGGAAGCCGACCGGTGTGCCGCACACCCGCCACGCCCTCCAGGACGCCGGCGAACCGGCCCGCGTCTTCGAGGTCGTACTGGAGGCGGGCGAGGAGACGCGCGCGTTCGGGGATCGTTGAGCGAGAGGACCGTCATGGCCGTTTCCGCCGAGGACCGCGTGTCGATCACCGAGCTGATCCGCATGCACGGGCACCTGATCGACAACGGCCGGCTCGACCTGCTGCACGAGGTCTTCACCGAGGACGTGGCCTACGACGTCACGGCCCTGGGCTTCGGGGTCCTGCAGGGCCTGGCGGCGATCCAGGAGGCCGCCCTCGCCCTCGGCGCCGGCAACCCGGTCGGCCACCACGTCACGAACATCGTCCTGACCTCCCAGGGCCCCGACGAGGTCTTCGCCGTCTCGAAGGGCCTGGGGGTGAACGCGGACGGCACCTGCGCGAGCGTCACCTACGAGGACACCGTCCGGCGAGGCCCGGACGGCTGGCGCATCACCCGCCGCAAGGTCCTCCCCCGCCGCGTCCCCCTGGGCGGCTGAACGAGGCGGGTGGCCGGGCCACTACCCGTGTTGCGCGTGAGTCTTGCGCAACCACTCCTCGAGAACGACATAGTCGGCGTCGGTGAGGCCGTGGCGGGCGTCCACGCGGTGGAGAAGGGCCTCACCCGGATGGTGGGCGGCGACCCAGGCCCGATCGACATCGGTGATCTCGTCATCGACCCAGGCGAACGGACGTCCCGCCGCCCAGGAGACGAGGGCGCGGGTCTTCCAGTGCAGCCCGATCCGCTCGTCGTGCTCATGCGGATCCGGCCAGTCCACCACGGCCAGTCGCGGCAGGCCGAGACGCGGGCAGATGCACTCGTTGGCGTCGGCCGTCCAGGTCGTCGCCCAGACCGGTTCGCACGGCAGCGCCCTGATCCGGGTCCCGTGCCCGGGATCGATCCTGTCCAGCAGCGGATGGGGATCGTTCCCGTCCGCCAGGGGGAAGGTCGGATACGGCTGTGCCGCTCCGAAGGGAATGAGCGGGCCGTCGACATCGAGAAACAGCAGTGGTGGCTGCGCCGGGCCTGTCATGTCCGCACGATAACGCGGGTCCGCATTGCCGTCGGGAGGCGTCGGTCCTTCCATGTCGCGTCGCGAAATCACTTTCGGCGGGGCACCGAGGGTGACATCGTTCGTCGTGAAAGGGGGCACGATGAAAGTTGCGTTCTTCGGTGACGTTCACGGTTGTGCGCTGCACGCGCTGGGTGCGGCGGTGCTGCTCGGGAGGCGGCGGGGGATCCGGCTCGACGCGCTGATCCAGGTGGGGGACCTGGGCGCGTACCCCTCGCCCGAGCGGTGGGATGAGCCCAGCCGCCGGTTCGGGGCGGACAACCCCGCACAGCATGACTTCTTCCGCCTGCTCGACCCGCCGCCCCGGATCGCCGAGGGGGTGCGGCTCGCCCTTGCGGAGGTGCCCCCGTTCCTGTTCGTCAGCGGCAACCACGAGGACCACGACTGGCTCGCCTCCCTGCACCAGGCCGGTGACGCCGTCGTGACCCCCGTGGACCCGCTCGGCTCCCACCGCCATGTCGCCTGCGGGAACGTCATCGAGGTCGCCGGGCAGCGCACCGCGTTCCTCGGCCTGATCGAACTGCCGGGCAAGATGGACCTCGACCCGGACGCGTACGCCCGCCTGCTCGCCGCCGAACCCGGCAGCGTGGACATCCTGATCACCCACGACGGCCCGTACGGCATGTCGGAGAGACACGGCACCATCCAGGGCTCACCGAAACTGCTCAAGCTCCTGGAACACCTCCAGCCCCGCCTGCACGTCAGCGGCCACTACCACCACCAGAACGGCCCCCGCCGCTACGGCCGGACGACCTCCTACGCCCTGGCCCAACTGGTCCAGCCCAAGAGACACGGCGAAGACCCCGACCTCGGACCCCGGATAGCCCCCGGCAGCATCGGCCTGCTCGACACCGAGACCTACGACTTCGAGTACATCCACGACCCATGGCTTGCCGAGGTCAACGGCGACGCCCTGGACCTGCCCACCCTCCTCACCACCCACTGAACGCGAGACACAGCCCGCACCGCCCTACTCGCGCTCGGCACCGTCCGGCCACACCACGTCAACCGGTACGCCGATCTTCCGGGCATGCTCCACCACGTCGCCGGTGCCGCCGAGTCTCACGTGCTTCCTTGGGGTCTTGGTCATTGCGGAACCATCCGGTCAGTGCCGCCTGCAGTTCGGCGATCATCGTGGCGTCCGCGTACGGCTCGACCTTTCCGGCGACCCGTTCACGCCACTAGATCGGTTCGGCGCCGTGGCCGGTGGCGATCGCGTCGATGTGCCGGGCCAGCTCGAAGTCCTTCACGGTCAGGCGGTGCCCGGCGTCGTGCGTGGTGATCGCGAAGCGGATGCGCTGCCAGGTGATGTGGATGTCGGGGTGGTGCCCGACCTCCCGCGCTTTGGCCGCGACGTACATCGCCAGGTGCACGCACTCGTGGTACGTGTGCCGGTACGTCCTGGTGATCGAGTCGCCCTCGCGGGTCCAGCCCGGCAACCGGGCCAGCTCGGCGGCGATCTCCTCATCGGTCAGGGGTCTGGGGACCATCGGCACCTCCGGGTCAGACGATCCCTGAAATGATCTCAACCAGTTCCCGGCCATGGCGGCTTTCGCGCCATCGCTCCGCCTGAGTGGGCAGTGCTTTCAGCTCCCGCCGAAGCCGCGCCGACCCTGTGCCGTTCACGATCGGTGCCGTCGATGCCGCGATCTCGATCACCCGCTCAGGCTCGGACAGGGCGGCGAGCGCACTGGCCTGCCGAGCCCAAAACACTCCGTCGTCTCGACGCGCCGATCCCGGCGCGGCCCCGAGGATCTGCTCCCACAGGTCGGCGGCTTCCCGATAGACGCCCAGCCGTACATACGCGGTGGCCCGCTGAACGTCGATGTAGTTGCGGGTCCGGTGGCAGGCGTTCCCCCACGGGTATTCGTCATCGACCTGTTCGATCAGATCGGCCGCACTGTCCAGCAATCGGTCGACGTCGGCACGGTCGCAGCCGGGGAGCAGAGAATGGCCGTGCGCTTGGTGAACGAGGGCCAGAACCCGGACCTTCGAGCACAGCCGCTGCTCGTCAACCATGGCGGCGGTGGCGTAGTCGATGACAGCGCGGCCGTCGCCGAGGTCGATGGCCAGCATCGCCTTGTTGGTGAGGCTGTAGGAAATGAGCTGTGGGTCACCCGATCGGTGCGCCATGTCAAGCGCTGTGGCACGCCAATACGCGGACCGATCGATGTCACCGGCGTCCTGGTACAGCCAGCCCAGCAGGGACGAGTAGGCAACACCAGCGCCGAACAGTCCTTGGCGTACCGGGGCGTCGGCTGCCTGGCTCAACTCCTCGATGAGTTGCGCCTGGGTCATGACGGTCGGGATGAGATGACGTGGCCCCAGCCACATGTCTGCACGGTAGTGACCGGGCAACTGCTCCAGAAAGTACATGACCAGCTCCGGGGCGACAGGTCCCTGATGGGGAACGCAGGGAGGTCGGCTGTCAGCAGAGGAGGTTTCGGAGACCAGGGCGAGGAGTCTGCCGTCGGCGTCGAGGACGGTGTCCAGGCGTTCGGCCAGGGTGCGGGACGGCGTCCAGTGGCCGTTGGCGACCTTGGACAGATAGCCGACGTCGTAATGGGACAGCTTGGCCAGCCTGCGCAGGGACAAGCCGCGTTCCCTCATGAGGCTCCGCAATGTCTCACCGAAGGTCATCGTGCCCGCCCGATCGTGCCGAAGGGGACATTTCGGTGTTGAGTTCGGATGACTCAACACTTTTCAACGGGTTCAACGACTTCCACGGTAACCGGGTGCCGGTTTTCATGAGGGCGTTCCGTCCGGGAAACGCGGCGGTCCGAGGCGGCCGATCCCGGACAGCAGACGGCCCCGGCCCGGTGGGCGAACACCAGGGGGACCGGGGCCTGGCCAGGAGGTGAGTCCTGACGTGAGCAGAACCCTAGCGCCGCCGCCGGCGTGGCCGGTTCCCGTTCCCCGGCTGGAGGAGGAGCGGCGGCGATTCGCCGAGATCCGGGTGCGGTATCCGGACGCCGTTCCCTGGTACGGGCCGAAGTCGGGGCTGTGGTTCGCCGCGCCGCCCGGAGCGCCCGGCCTGTTGCACGCGCCCACCCTCGACGGGCTGGTCTGCCGGCTCGTTCAGCATGAACAGGCTTTGGCGGCGTCTCGTTCTCGCCGGGCCATCGCGCCCTCGACGGCGGGCCGGGTCTCCCAGGCGACGCGGCAGAACACGGCGTCCGGCGCGGGCGGGGACGGCGGACGGGTGCGGTCCCTGGCCTCCCGCACCGCCATGCACTCCGCCCCGCCGTCCGCTCCCTGGGTGGTGCCGGACGTTCCGCCGCCGGGGCGGAACGGGGTGCCGGGGGCGTTCTGGCGGGGCCTGCGCCGCAGGCTGGGGCTGGCCGTGGAGGCGGCGTGATGGGAAACCCGGGGGATGACGAGCGGCGGGAGGCGTTGCAGCGGCTCGCCGGTGTGCTGCGCGGTCAGGGGTACCGCGTCACCGTCGCCGGGTGGCATCTCACCGCCGGTGCCGGTGACGGCCGGGTCGCCGAGGTGTGGGTGCAGCGCCGTCCCTCGGACGCCTGGCGGCTGTGGTACACCGGCCCCGGCGGCGCCCCGATCTGCGAGGTCACCCGGACCATGGACGCCGTGGTGGCCGTCAAAGGCATCCTCGGCGGACAACGGCGGACCCTACCGCCTCCGCCGTCCCGTTGACGCCATACGCCACGGGGGGAAGCCAAGGAGGACAGGCTGTTCGAGTCGCCGAGCCCGGCCGGGGCCGAGGGCGATGATTCATCGACGCTGATCGCCCGGCTCGTGGCCGGGGAATGGGCCGTCGCCCCGGTCGGCCGGCGTTCCGCCCGCCCCGGCCGGGGGGCGCCCATCCGTCATGTGCCCTCCGGTGGGCGGGCGAGGGCGTGTTCGCAGTCCAGGACGGTGGCGATGCGGGCGGCCAGCGAGGCGGCGGTGGGCAGGCCGCCCGCCTCGCATCGGGTGATCAGGGCGTCCGTGGTGCCGACGGCGGCGGCGAGCTGGCCGATGCTGAGGCGGCGGCGCCTGCGCAGGAGGCGGACGGTCTGGCCGAAGGCGTGCGCGGCGGCGGCCTCTCGGTAGGTCTCGGCGACACCGGGTTCTCGCATGCGTCGCGGGACGAACTCCGACCAGAGCCGATGTTCCTGTGGGGGATGAGCGGAACAGTCGCGCAGTGCCTGGCGGGCGCGTGCGGCCTCGGCGGCCTCGGGGATGCGCGCGATCCGCCAGACGGTCAGCAGGACGATGCGGCGTTGCGGCGTACACCAGTAGCTGAGGCCCGTGGGCTCGGTGTCGATGTAGAACCGCAGCACGTTCACCTGACGGAACCGGTCGCCGAGACGCTGTACGCGGTGATCGGCGCGCAGGGCGCCGTAGGAGGCGATCAGGTGGATGGCGAAGGCGGCGAACGCGAACCGTGCCGGGAGGAGCTGATCCAGCCAGTCGGCGATCTCCAGCTCCAGCTCGATGACCCGCTGGTTCATGACCGAAAGGTACGCCCGAATCCGCAGGGGGTCACCACCTCTGCGCGGTAAGCATCGATTTCCGCGCAGGCGTCAAAAAACATCATGGGCGGTGACGTAATGGTCTGCCGGTGAACAGGCCGTGCGGACGCCCGAGCGGCATCCGGACTCCCGCGCCTTGGCCGTGACGTACATCGCCGGGCGCGGTCACGGCCCGCTCTCGACATGCCGCCCGCGGCGGTCGCGGCCGTGCCGCCGGGCGTCGTGTCCCCAGTCGCCGGTCCTTCGGCCGGCCTCGCCTGTCGGTCGTGTTGCCCGAAGGGGTCAGAAGAGGCCGAGGCGGTGGGCCAGGGCGGCGGCTTCGCCTCGGCTGCCGACGTTGAGTTTGGCGAGGATGTTGGAGACGTGGACGCTCGCGGTCTTGGTGGAGATGAACAGTTCCTCGCCGATCTGGCGGTTGCTCTTTCCGGCCGCGACCAGGCGGAGGACTTCGGCTTCGCGTTCGGTGAGGCCCAGGCGTTCTATGGCGGGGGCCTCGTCGGGGGCGGTGTCGGTGAGCGGGAGGCCGGAGCTGCGGGCCAGGAGGCGGATCTCCTCCAGAAGGGGCTCGGCGCCCAGGCGTTCGGCCTGGTCGGCGGCGGTGCGCAGCAGGTCCTGCGCACCCGAACGGTCGCGGGAGGCCAGGGCGGCCTCGGCGGCGCGCAGGCGGGCTCGGGCGGCGGGGAACGGTCTCCGCAACCCGTCCCAGGCGGTGACCGCGTCGGTCCAGGCGTCCTTGCCCAGGGCGGCGGCGAGCTGGGTGGCATGGGCGGACCAGACGGGGGTGTTCGTCGGCAGGCTGGACGCGGCCTTGGCGGCCTCGGCGGCCAGCTCCGGCATCTGCGCGGCGGTGGCCAGCAGGGACCAGTCCTGAACGGTGCCCGTCAGGGCTTCGCCCAGGGCTGGGACGGCGTTCTCCGCCAGCGCCAGCAGCGCCGACTGGCGGAGCACTGGGGCGGCGGCCTCCTGGAGTGAACGGGCGGCCGACAGGTGTTCGCGGGCGGCGTCCATCCGGCCCTGGGCCAGCGCGAGTCCGGAAAGCAGGGCGTGCAGCTCGGCGCCCTGGACTCCCGGTGGGTCCAGGGCCAGCGCCCTGCGGCCCGCCGTCTCGGCCTCCGGCCAGCGCCCGGCGTCCGTCAGGACCGCCACGAGCCGGGCCGCCAGCCGTACGCCGAGGGTGCGTTCCAGGCCGGCGCGGTGGGACGCCTCCAGGCCGGTCCGCGCGACCTCCTCCGCCTCGGCGTCACGGCCCAGGTCGTGCAGGGTCCCGGCCAGGTTGAGGGCGGCGCGCGCCACCGCCTGGTCGTCACCGTCGCGGCGGGCCAGGTCCAGCGCCGTCCGCAGCGATTCCGCCGCCGACTCGTACTCGCCCAGCTCCCACAGCGCCCACCCGTGGGTGATCCGGGCGTTGGTCTCCAGCCGGGTGTCGGTGGCCAGATCCGCGGCCTCACGTGCGGCGTCCCGGCCTCGCGCGGGCTCCCCGGACAGGGTCAGAACGGCCGCCGCCAGATCCAGCACCCGCGCCCGTCCGGCATCCGGCACGGCCAGCGACAGGGCCTCGTCCACGGCGGTGACCGCACCGTCCCGGCCCAGCTCGGCCAGCGCCATCCCGCGCTGGGCCAGCAGCATCGCGGTCCGGCCCGGCTCCCGTGACCGGTCGGCCTCGGCCAGCGCCCGGTCGATCAGGTCCAGCGCGTGCAGGCCCTCACCGGCCCAGCCCGCCGCCATGATCGCCGTCTCGAACAGCCCCAGCCGGTCCACGTCCGCGGGCGGCTCCGGCACCTCCTCCCACAGGTCCAGGGCGCGTTCCAGCAGTTGCGCCCGTTCGGCGAGGGCGTGCAGCCGGTCCGCGACCTCGGCGGCCCGCAGCGTCGCCGCCAGAGCACGGTCCGCCACCCCCGCGCCGTGCCAGTGGAACGCCAGCTCGGCGGCATGCCGGTCCGGATCCACCAGCCCCGGATCGACGGTCAGCGCATCGGCGTACGCGCGGTGCAGACGGGCGCGTTCGGCGGGCAGCAATTCGGTCCGGACCGCCTCGCGGAAAAGACCGTGCTGGAACGCATAACCGTCACCTTGGGGGATCAGCACCCGGGCGTCGGCGGCGGCCCGCAGCCCGGAGAGCAGGTCCGCCTCGTCCAGCCCGGCCGTCGCGGCGAGCAGCCCGTGCGGCACCCGCCCGCCCCCGACCGACGCCACCCGCACCAGGTGCCGGGCGTGCTCGGGGAGCCGCTGCACCCGCGCCAGCAGCAGGTCCCGCAGCGTGTCCGGCATCTCCTCGCCGCCCGCCCGTGCCAGTTCCTCGGCGAAGTACGGGTTGCCGCCCGAACGCCGGAACACCCGTTCCACGAACCGTTCGTCCGCCCCCGGATGCAGCCGCCGCACCAGCTCCGCCGTCTCCGCCCGCGACAGCGGCTCCAGCTCGACGCGATGCACGTTCGGCAGCCGCCCCCACTGCGCCAGGAACGGCCGCAACGGATGGCCCCGATCCAGGTCGTCGGACCGGTAGGCGGCCACCAGCAGCACCCGCGCCGGCCCCAGCGTCCGCGCCAGCACGTCCAGCAGGTCCCGCGTCGACGGATCCGCCCACTGCAGATCGTCGATCAGCAGCAACACCGGCCGCTGTGCCGAAAGCCTCCGCAACAACGCCGCGAAAAGATCGAACGTCCGCGCCCGAGGCTCCGGCCCCCGCCCGCCCGCATCGAACTCCGGCAGCAGCCGCAGCAGCCCGTCCACCCCCGGCAGCAGCCGGGCCAGCTCCTCCGGCCCCGGCGAGGCCGCCAACTGCCGCAGCACCGCCGTCACCGGGGCCATCGGCAGTCCCTCGGTGCCCAGCTCCACGCACGCCCCGCGCAGCACGAGCCGCCCGGAGACCCGCGCCGCGACATGCTCCAGCAGCCGGGTCTTCCCGATCCCCGCGGGCCCGCCCACCACGACGATGCGGAAGTCCCCGCGCGCGGCGTCCCCGTCGATCCGCGCGACCAGTTCCCGGCGTCCCACGAACAGCATCGCCCTAAGCGTAGGGGTCCGGCATGTCTGAGGTAGCGGATAAGGCACCTGACCGAGGTGCGTTCCGGCTGCTCAGCGCGACTCTCGTCATCGTCGGAAAGGAGCGACGATGACAGTGCAGGAGACGACGGGACCGCCGCGGGCGGCCGACCCCAGGCGCTGGGCGGCGCTGGGGATCGTGCTGCTCGGCGTGTTCATGGATCTGGTCGACATCACGATCGTGCTGGTCGCCGCCCCGGCGATCCAGGCGGACCTGGGGGCCGGTCACGCCGGGATCCAGTGGGTGGTGGCCGCGTACGCGCTCGGGCTCGGGCTGCTGCTGATCACCGGGGGGCGGCTCGGGGACCTGTTCGGCCGCAAGCGGATGTTCCTGATCGGGGTCGCCGGCTTCACAGGGGCGTCGGCGGCCTGCGGGCTCGCCCAGGGGATCGGGATGCTGATCGCGGCGCGCGCCGTGCAGGGCGCGGCGGCGGCCATGATGGTGCCGCAGGCGCTGTCCACCATCCAGGTCGCGTTCCCGGTGGCGGAACGGCCCAAGGCGTTCGGGATCTACGGGGCCGTCAACGGGGTGGCGGCCGCGGCGGCGCCGATCGTCGGCGGGCTGCTGGTCGGCGACGACCCGACCGCATGGCGCTCGGTGTTCTGGGTGAACGTGCCGATCGGGATCGCCGCCTTCATCGGGGCGGCGGCGCTGATGCGCGAGTCGCGGGCCGAATGGCGGCCCCGCCTCGACGTGCCGGGCGTGGCGATCGTGACCCTCGGCCTGCTGCTGGCGCTGTACCCGCTGGTGCAGGGCTCGGAGCTGGGCTGGCCCTGGTGGGGCTGGGCGATGATGGCCGCCGCCGTGCCGGTGCTCGCGGCGTTCGCGTACGCGCAGACGCGGCGCGAGCGGGCCGGGGGCATGCCGCTGGTGCCGATGTCGCTGCTGCGGCGGCGGTCGTTCGCGGCCGGGATGGTGATCGTGGTGGCGGTGTTCTCCTCGATCTCCGCGCTGTTCCTGGTGCTGACCTGGCAGTTGCAGCAGGGGCACGGGTTCTCCGCGCTGCGCACCGGGCTGACGTTCCTGGCCTGGCCGGTGGGGCTGGCCGTCACCTCCGGGACGGCGGTGCGGTTCGCCGCCACGGCCGGGCGGAGGCTGGTGGCGGTGGGGACGGTGCTGCTGGTCCTGGCGATGTCGGCGCTGATCGCGACGATCGAGCTGGCGGACGGACTGTCGGCCTGGCATCTGGTGCCGGGGCTGCTGCTCGGCGGCGTCGGGTTCGGGCTGGTCGCGCCGATCCTGGTGAACATCGGGCTGTCGGACGTGCCGGAGGAGGACGCGGGGGCGGCCTCCGGGGTGGCCAACACGGCCGTGCAGGTGTCGAGCGCCGCCGGGATCGCGGTGATCGGGGCGCTGTTCACCGCGTTCCTCGACCACGGCCCGGACCGGGCGGCGCAACTGTCGCTGGGGTTCGTGGCGGTGGCGTTCCTGGTCGGGCTGGCGCTGTGCCGGGCGCTGCCCGGGACCGCGCGGAGCATGTCATGACCGTGCGGGCCACGCCGGACGGCGTCGTCGTCCCGATGCCCGGCGAGCAGGGCAGGCCGGTGGCCCGGCTGTGCTTCGACAACGGGCTGGAGCACGTCAACCTGCGCGCCGACGCGGACATGACCGACCTGATGGAGGCCACGTTCACCGGCTTCCGGCCGGACGTGTGGGCCTACGGGCGCAACGTCCACGTCGAGTATCCGCGCCGCCTCCCGCTGCCCCGCCGTTCCCGCCGCGCCGCCGTGCGGATCAACGCGAACGTCCCCTGGGCGCTCGACGTGCACGGCGGCGCCGCCCACCTCGACGCCGACCTGACCGGTGCGGCGGTGCGGTCCGTGGCGATCCACTCCGGCGCCGCCCATGTGCGGCTGGTGCTGGGACGCCCGGACGCGCCCCGCACCGTCCGGCTGGCGTCGGTGCGGGACCTGGTGATCGAACGGCCCGCCGGGGTGCCGGTGCGGCTGGAGATCGCCGGGGGCGCCACGAAGATCGCGCTGGACGACCGCCGGTTCGGGGCGGTGGGCGGCGGGCTGGCCGACTGGACGCCCGGGGCCCGGACCGCGCCGCCGTACTCGGTGGTCATCGCCGGCGGCGCGGCCGGCGTCACCGTCAAGGAGAGCACCCGATGAACCTCCGTTCACAGCGGCCGGCGGCGGCCGAGACCGCCGGACCCGCGCGGAAGGGCCCGAGGATCACCCGGCGCACCGTGCTGAAGGCGGGCCTGATCGGAGTCCCGTCCGTCCTGGCCGCCGGTGGGGGCTGGGCCGGATGGCAGTGGGCCTCCGCCGACATCAGCACCGCCGGGGAGGTGTCGTTCACCGACCGGCTGTACGTGCCGCCGCTCGCGCGGTCCACCCGGGACCCGGACGGCCGCCGGGTCTTCGACCTGCGGGCCGCTCCCGGTCGGCGGCGGCTCCGGCCGGGCCGGCCCACCGAGACCTGGGGGCTGAACGGGCCGATGCTGGGGCCGACCCTGCGCGCCGCGCGCGGCGAGACCGTCCAGGTCAACGTACGGAACGACCTGCCGGAGACCACCACGATCCACTGGCACGGGATGCACCTGCCCGCCCGGATGGACGGCGGCCCGCACCAGCCGATCGCGCCGGGCGCCACCTGGTCGCCGTACTGGACGATCGACCAGCCCGCCGCGACGTTGTGGTACCACCCGCACCCGCACGGGCAGACCGCCCGGCACGTGTACCGGGGGCTGGCCGGGATGTTCATCGTCGACGACCCGGACGCTTCGGTGGCCGGGCTGCCGTCCCGGTACGGGGTGGACGACATCCCGCTGATCGTGCAGGACGTGCTGCTGGACGACGACAACCGGCTGGTCGAACGACGCCGCCCCATGAACGGCGTCGGCGTCCTCGGCGACCAGGTCCTCGTCAACGGCGTCCTGCACCCGTACCACGAGGTGACGACGGAACGGGTGCGGCTGCGGCTGCTCAACGGGTCGGGGGCGCGGGTCTACCGGTTCGGGTTCACCGACGGGCGGTCGTTCGCGGTGGTCGGCAGCGACGGGGGCCTGCTGCCCGCCCCGTACGAGACCGACCGCATCCAACTGTCGCCGGGGGAGCGCGCCGAGATCGTCGTGACGTTCCGTCCGGGGCGGCGGGCCGTGCTCCGCAGCCACCCGCCGGATCTCGGGGTGGACGTGTGGAACGGCCGGTTCTCCGGCGGCGACGACACCCTCGACGTCATGGAGTTCCGCCCGGCGGCGCGGCTGGCGCCCTCACCCGCCCTGCCCTCGCGGCTGGCCGCCGCGCCCGCCCTGGCCGCCGCGTCCGCCCCGGTCACCCGGCGGTTCGAGTTGTCCGGCTTCAGCGTCAACGGGCGGCGCATGGACATGAACCGCATCGACTTCGGGGTCGTCCGGAACACCACCGAGGTCTGGGAGATCACCGCGATCGACAGCAAGCCCCACAACTTCCACGTCCACGACGTGCAGTTCCAGGTGCTGTCGGTCGACGGCGCACCGCCCCCGCCGGAACTGCGCGGCTGGAAGGACACCGTCTACATCCCCGACCGGAGGCCGGTGCGGATCGCCCTCCGCTTCGGCGAGCACACCGACCCGCGCACCCCGTACATGTTCCACTGCCACGTCCTCTACCACGAGGACCAGGGGCTGATGGGCCAGTTCGTGGTGACCGAGCCCGGCCAGGTCCCGCAGGCCCCTCCCTCCGCTCATCATCACTGAGCGGAACGGGGGCGGTGACGCTCATCCGCTGATGAATTCCTCTGCGGTGTTTCCGCCAGGCGGAAGAGCCCTTGTCGGGGCCGGAACTTGTCGGCGAGCGGGGGAATCCGCCGGAAAACCTGCGGCCGGCGTCGAAGAAAGCGATCAACCGCGGGTGCACGCTGATTCGCGCACGCCGAACCGTTTTCGGCGGTGTCCCGTCCGGGCCCGTCGAAAACGGTTCCCCCGCCCCTTCCGAAAGGAAAGACCGTGCGCAGAAGTCACCGCAGGCCGCTGCGGCTGGCGCTGGCCGCCGCGGCGCTCGCCGTCGCCGGCACCGGCACCGCCGCCACCGCCGCCCAGGCCGCCGACAATCCCTACGAGCGCGGCCCCGACCCGACGGAACGCAGCGTCACCGCCGCCCGCGGCCCGTTCGCCATCGCCCAGATGGAGGTGTCCGGCGGCGTCGGCGCCGGTTTCAACAGCGGCACCGTCTTCTACCCGACCGACACCGGCCAGGGCACCTTCGGGGCCATCGCGGCGATCCCCGGGTTCGTGTCCCCGGAGGCCATCGTGCGCTGGTTCGGTCCCCGGCTGGCCTCGCAGGGCTTCGTGGTGATCACCCTGACCTCCGACGGCGCCACCGACACCCCGGCCTCGCGGGGCGACCAGTTGCTGGCCGCACTGGACCACCTGACCACCCAGAGCCGCGTCCGCGACCGCATCGACCCGACCCGGCTCGCCGTCCTGGGCCACTCGATGGGCGGCGGCGCCAGCCTGGCCGCCGCCGCGGAGCGGCCCACGCTGCAGGCCGCGGTCCCGCTCGCCCCCTGGCACACCGACAAGACCTGGAACGACGTCCGCGTTCCCACCATGATCATCGGTGGCGAGAACGACAACATCGCCCCCGTCCGGACGCACGCCGAAGCCTTCTACACCAGCATGTCCAACGCCCCCGACAAGGCGTACCTGGAAATCGCCCGCGGCGGCCACATGGAGCCGTCGGCCGAGTCCGACCTGGTCGCCAAGTACACGATCTCCTGGATGAAGCGGTTCGTCGACAACGACACCCGCTACGACCAGTTCCTGTGCCCCGCCCCCAGGCCGAGCACCCAGATCAGCGAATACCGCGACACCTGCCCCCATTCCTGAGGCCCCGCCGACCCGGCGGCGCCCGGACGTGCTCCATCGCCTGAACGGCGCCGCCGGTGAGCGCGGGAAACGACGTCACCGGGGGAGTGGGGGCGAGGAAACGGCTCCCCCGGTGGCACGGGAACGCGACCGCGGCGCCCCTCCCGGCCGGTCACCGCCCCCGCCTCTGGAAATCGCGCTCTTAATAATTGATGATGTGCTTATCACCAGGGGCCACGGGTACGGTGGGGCGATCTTCCGCCCAGCCGCGACATATGCCAGGGGGCCGCTGTGAGCAATGAGATCGTCGTGCCCATTCTGCCGTGCCCGGACATCGACGAGATCGTCGACTTCTACCGCATGCTCGGTTTCGAGCGCACCTATCGGCAGACCCGTCCCAATCCCTATGTCGCCGTCCGGCGCGGCGGTGTGGAACTGCATTTCGCCGGCATCTCCGGCTTCGACCCGGAGCAGTCGTACGGATCCTGCGTCATCGGCGTGGAGGACACCGCCGAGGTGTTCGAGGAGTTCGCGGCGGGCATGCGCGCCGTGCACGGGAAACTGCTGCTGTCGGGAATCCCGCGGATCACCCGCCCGCGCAGACGCAAGAACATCGGCAACGCCTCGGGCTTCAGCGTCATCGACCCCGGCGGCAACTGGATCCGCATCCACCAGCACATGAGCACCGGCGCCGCCCCGTCCGACGCCACCGACCCCCTCGCCCGCACTCTGGAGAACGCCGTCGTCTTCGGCGACTCCCGCGGCGACGCCCGCCACGCCGCCAAGATCCTCGACGGCAAACTCGCCAAGGCCGGCCCCGCCACACCGCCCACCGTCCTGGCCGAGGCCCTCGTCTACCGCGCCGAACTGGCGGTCCGCCTCGACGACCCCGACCACGCCGAAGCCCTCCTCACCCGCCTCCGCGCCCTCGACCTGACCGAGGCCCAACGCACCTCACTCACCGAGACCCTGGCCACCGCCGCCGACCTCGAACGCGACCTGCGCGACATCCGAGGCGACAGGCCGGTCTAGGGCGGGAGCATCCCGCGCGGCACTGAGCGGCACGGCGCATCGTGTCCGTTCGGCGCTTCGCCGGGAAAGGCGGTCGACTGGCGCCTCCTGGCGGGTCACCGGACGGGGGTCGCGTTCGGCCAGGTGAAGGTCAGGCTGTCGCCGACGTTGAGGGTGCTCCAGAGGGCGGCGATCTCGTCCAGGCGGGCCACGATCCGCTCGACCGCCTGACGGTCCTCGGCGGGGATCTCCGGCGGCACCACCCACGGAGGGCGTTCAACGCCCTGGGCGGCGGCGCGGCGCTTGCGCCACACGGCGTCGCACACGGCCGCGAGGCGTTCGGAACGCGCCATGTCCGCCGAGCCCGCATGATCCCGCCTGCGCAGATGGGCCTCGCGCTTCTTGGCCCGGCGCTGAAGGCGGCTCCGTTCGCGGCGGCCCGGCATGTCGCCCTGCAGCCGGAAGCTCCCGCCGCCCTCGGCCGCCCGCCCGTACAGTCCCGCCGACAGCTTCAGCTCGGCCTCCACGACGTAGTGGACCAGGTCGTGCGGGATGTGATCGTCATAGCCGGGGGCCGGGTTCATCCCCCGGGGCCTCAGACCGGGGCCGGTGACGGTCACGCCGTAGCGGCGTTCGCCCGTCCGGGTGAAGACGACGTCCATGGCCTCACGGTAGGACGGGCGTCGCGCCGCGAGCAGCTCATTTTCCGGCCAGGCGCTCCAGGACGGTCTCGGCCTCGGTGATGATGCGGTCGATGAGCTCGGCGACCGTGGGAAGGTCGTCGACGACGCCGGCGACCTGGCCGGTGGGCAGGACGCCCGCGTCGGGGCGGCCCTCCACCAGCGCGGCCTTGATCAGCAGCGGCACGTTGACGGCGGCGGCGACCTGGAACAGCGTCAGGCCCTGGCGGCGGCGCATCGCCAGGCCCTCGCGGGCGGCCTTGGCCGGGGACTGGCCGGTCAGCTCGCGCAGCCGGGTGCTCGCGCGCAGGATGCCCAGGCCGCGCCGCCACGGCGAACGCCTCTCCAGCCCGTTCACGAACTCCGTCGCGATCACCCGCTGGGGCAGGCCGTCGACCGCCGTGGTCACGACCGTGGAGGTCACCTCGGCCTTCAGATAGTCCCGCTTGACCTGCTCGGGGACGCGGCTCTCGGCGGTCAGCAGGAAACGGGTGCCCATCGCGATCCCGTCCGCCCCGTACGCCAGCGCCGACACCAGCCCCCGACCGTCGTGGAAGCCGCCCGCCGCCAGCACCGGGATGTCCGCGCCGACCGCGTCCACAACCTGTGGAAGCAGCAGCGACGTCGGCACCGGACCGGTGTGCCCGCCGCCCTCGCCGCCCTGCGCGATCACCGCGTCCACGCCGAGCGCGGCGACCTTCTCGGCGTGCCGCCGCATGCCCACGGTGACCATGCACAGCACCCCGGCGTCGTGCAGCATCGACACGGTGTCCTTGGCGGGGGCGCCCGCGAACGACACCACCTTCACGCCCTCGGCGGCCAGCGCCCTGACGCGCTCGGCGATGTCGGGCTGGTCGGGCCGCAGGTTCACGCCGAACGGGGCGTCGGTGCGTTCCCGCATCTCCCGCACGGCCGCGATCATCTGCTCGTCCGACATCGTGACGGCGGCCAGGATCCCCAGCCCTCCGGCCCGCGCGGTCGCCGAGGTCAGGTGAACGCCCGACACCCAGCCCATCCCCGTCTGCACGATCGGATACCGCACGCCGAACAGCTCGCACGCCCGCGTCCGCAACGCCGGATGCGCCTCCCGCGCCGCCTCGCCGGAGGTCATCGGCCCTTCACCTCGCGGTGCCGCAGGCCCTTGGGGTCGAGGCGTTCCAGGACGGCCAGCTCCTCGGCGGTGGGAACGCGGGTCTGCGGAACGTCGTCGCCGATCGCCAGCTCGAAGCCCGTCGCCGCCACCACCTCGTCCACCGTCACCCCGGGATGCACCGAACGCAGCCGCATCCGGTGGTCGGGGGTCTCGAAGTCCAGCACCGCCAGGTTCGTCACCACCCGGCGCAGCTCGTGGAACCGCGCCGCCTCGCCCAGCTCCGCCGCCCGGTCGTACCCGATCCCGCACACCAGGTCGACCTTCTCCACGAACACGCGGGTGCTGTGGCCGGGGACCCAGTAGCTCGTCGGATTGTTGATCGTGTTGCCCGGCGCACCCCGGAAACCGAGGAGCTGCCGGGCCGGCCGGTCCGGGTCGCCGCCGATCGCCGCGATGTTCTGGTTGCCGTACCGGTCGATCTGGCTGGCGCCCATCATCACGTGCCGGCGGCCGTTCCACACCACGTCGAACATGCGCCGGTACGGGTTCCACCCCGCGATCACCTCGGGCGCCTCGCCGAGCGGGGGAGTGTCGCCGACCAGGTACGCCTCCCCGTCGGTCATCACCAGCCGCGGCTCGTACAGCTCGCGCGCCAGCCGCCCGCCCAGCACCGGCAGGGTCCCGATCGGGTTGGCGAGGATCTCCCCGTCGTCCCGGAAGCAGTCCGCGACGGCGAACGCGCACACGTCCGCCCGCGCCACGTCCGTCATCGCTGCACCCTCTCCTGGTAGGCGCGTTCGTCCAGGCCGTCGATCCACTCCTTGCGGAACCTCGCCCACCCGTCCGGGTCCTTGGCGGAGGCCGCGTAGTCCCGCTGGAACGCCTCGTCGCGCGGATAGTCCGGAACGCAGGACGTCGGATGCGCGCCGCCGGGGGCCTCCACCACGCCGTCCACCATCAGCGACGTCACCCTGATCGACTGCACCGGCCCGGACGCGGTCAGCCCGGCGGTCGGCACGATCCGCTCGCACGACACGAACCGCCGCTCGGCCGCCTCCAGGAACAGGTCGTCGAAGTACGGATCCGGTCCGAGCAACTGGCCGTTGCCGTGCTCGTCGGCCTGGTTGACGTGCACGATCGCCGCGTCCAGGTGCAGCGCCGGAACGGCCACCAGCTCCTCGTGCGTTCCGCCCGGCCCGGGGTACGGCGAGGTCACCGTGCGCAGGCCGGGGTCGATGCGCAGCAGGTCCGAGCCCAGCCCCGCCCGGGTCGGCAGGAACGGCACCCGCCACGCCGCCGCCTGCAGGCCGAGCAGCATCATGCCCTCGTCCATCTGCCGGGCGGCCACCGCGCCGGACTCGCGGGCCCGCCGGAAGTACGGCTCCAGCGGGATGGTGTCCAGCGACACGAACGCGAACACCACCTCGCGCACCTTGCCCGCCGCGCACAGCATCCCCACGTCCGGCCCGCCGTACGAGACCACCGTCAGGTCCCGCAGCGGCGACCGGCAGATCTCCCGCACCACCGACATCGGCTTGCGGCGGCTGCCCCACCCGCCGATCCCGACGGTCATCCCGTCCGCCAGCCGGGAGACGACGTCCGCCTCCGACATCCGCTTGCCGCTCACCAGCACCCCTCACCGATCGAACTTGGCGTCGCGTCCCTCGACGAACGCGGCGCGGGCCTCGTCGGATACGCCGGACAGGTTGAGCTCGAACGTGAAGCCCTGCTCGTAGCGGTAGCTGCGGTGCACGTCCCACAGGTCGATGCCGTTCAGGGACTCCTTGGCCGCCCGGATCACCCGCCCGCTCTTGGCCGCGATCTCCCCGGCCACCGCGAACGCCTCGTCGCGCAGCCGCCGCGCCGGCACCACCGACAGCACCGACCCCCAGGCGTGCAGTTCCTGCGCGGTGGCGGGCCTGGCCGTGTAGACCATCGCCCGCATCTTGTGCTGCGGAACGAGCCGCGCCAGGTGGGTGGCCGCCCCCAGCGCCCCCCGATCCACCTCGGGCAGCCCGAACGTCGCGTCCTCGGCCGCCACGATGATGTCGGCGTTGCCCACCAGCCCGATCCCGCCGCCCAGGCAGAACCCGTGCACCGCCGCGATCACCGGCACCGCGCACTCGTACACGGCCGCGAACGCCGCGAAGCACCCCCGGTTGGCCCCGATCAGCGCCTCGTACCCCGGGTCCGCCTGGATCTCCTTGATGTCCACCCCGGCGTTGAACCCCCGCCCCTCGGCCCGCAGCACCAGCACCCGCACCGCCCGGTCCTCGCCGAGCCGCCGCACCGTCTCCGCCAGCTCGAACCACCCCGCCACGGTCAGCGCGTTGACCGGCGGCCGGTCCACCACGACCTCGGCGATCCCGTCACCGTGGACCACCCACCCGATGGCCCCGCCAGCCGTCCGCTGCACACCGCCTCCTCGACCCGAGCAAGCAGCAAGCATCAGCGCTCCCCACCGATCCCGCCCGCCCTTGTCCCACTGAGTGGGGGACGACCCTCCACGCCCGCCCGCCGTCAGACCGATGATCCGGCCGGGGGCGGCGAGGATGCCCGGATCCGCGTGCGGGGGGTGTGGGGGGTCGCCCCCCACAAGCAACACGCGCGCTCCTACTGGATGGGACGGGCAGGGGAACGGCCGTCGGGGGCGTGCGACAGTTGCCCGGCCACGGTGGTCGAACGGTCGGGGCGGCTCGCCGTGGGCCGGAGCGGAGTGTCGTCGGGATGCAGGGGTGAGGCAGTGGGCGGCTTGCTCGACGGCAGGGTCGTGCTGGTCACGGCGGCGGCCGGGGCCGGGCTGGGGTGGGCGACGGCCAGGCGGTGCGCCGAGGAGGGCGCACGCGTGGTGATCAGCGACGTGCACGAGCGCAGGCTCGCCGAGGCGGCGGAGCGGCTGGCCGAGGTGATGGGGGACAAGCCGGCGGCCATTCCCTGCGACGTGGCGGACACGGGGCAGGTGGACGCGCTGATCGAGCGGGCCGTCGAGGCCGAGGGGCGCATCGACGTGCTGGTCAACAACGCCGGGCTCGGCGGGGACCGGCGGGTGGCGGAGATGACCGACGAGGAGTGGGACCGGGTCGTCGACATCAGTCTCACCAGCGTGTTCCGCGCGACGCGGGCGGCGCTGCGGCACATGCTGCCGCGGCGTTCCGGGGTGATCGTCAACATGGCGTCGGTGTCGGGGTGGCGTGCGCAGGTCGGCCAGGCGCACTACGCGGCGGCCAAGGCGGGGGTCATGGCGTTCACCCGGTGCGTCGCGATGGAGGCCGCCGAGGCGGGGGTGCGGGTCAACGCCGTCGCGCCCAGCCTGGCCATGCATCCGTTCCTGGAGAAGACGGTCAGCCGCGAACTGCTGGAGGAGCTGACCCGCCGGGAGGCGTTCGGGCGCGCGGCCGATCCGGCGGAGGTCGCGAACGTGGTCGTCTTCCTCGCCAGCGACCTGTCCTCGTACATGACCGGCGAGGTCGTCTCGGTCAGCAGCCAGCATCCGTAACGGCGGAAAGGGACATCCAATGACCGAGGAAGTGGTCCGCTACGAGCGGCGCGGCGGGGTCGCCGTCGTCACCATGAACCGGCCGGAGTACCGCAACGCGCAGAACTCGCAGATGACCTACGCCCTGGACGAGGCGTTCTACCGGGCGGTGGACGACGACGAGGTGGCGGTGATCGTGCTGGCGGGCGCGGGGCCGCACTTCTCGGCCGGGCACGACATCGGCACGCCCGGACGCGACGCCGACCGGACGTTCCGGCGCAGGGCCACCCTGTGGTGGGACCACGTCGGCAAGGCGGGCGGGGAGAGCCGGTACGCCCGCGAGTCCGAGGTGTACGTGGGCATGTGCCGGCGCTGGCGGGAGATCCCCAAGCCGACGATCGCGATGGTGCAGGGGGCGTGCATCGCGGGCGGGCTGATGCTGGCCTGGGTGTGCGACCTGATCATCGCCTCCGACGACGCGTTCTTCGCCGACCCGGTGGTGCGGATGGGCATCCCCGGCGTGGAGTACTTCGCGCACCCGTGGGTGATGGGGCCGCGGCAGGCCAAGGAGTTCCTGTTCCTGGGCGAACGTGTGGGGGCCGCCCGCGCGCTGGAACTGGGGATGATCAACCGGGTGGTGCCCCGGGACCGCCTGGAGGAGGAGGTCATGGCGGTCGCGGAGAAGATCGCCGCCATGCCGCGTTTCGGGCTCGCGCTCACCAAGAAGGCCGTCAACCAGGCCGAGGACCTGATGGGCCTGCACGCCGGGATGGACTCGGTGTTCGGGCTGCACCACTTCGCGCACGCCCACAACGCCGAGGTGGCCGACGGGGACTCCCTCGGCGGTCAGGACGCCCGGAGCATGGCCAGGCGCAACAAGGACGGCGGCTGATGGACCTCGCCTACACGCCCGCCGAGGAGGCGTTCCGGCGGGAGGTCCGCGCGTGGCTGACGGCGAACGTCCCGGCCGAGCCGCTGCCGTCGCTGGACACCCCGGAGGGCTTCGCCGCCCACCGGGAGTGGGAGCGGCGCCTGTACGACGCGCGCCTGTCGGTGGTGACCTGGCCGGAGGAGTACGGCGGGCGCGGCGCCTCCCTGGCCGAGTGGCTGATCTTCGAGGAGGAGTACTACCTGGCGGGCGCGCCCGGCCGGGTGGGGCAGAACGGGATCTTCCTGCTGGCGCCCTCGCTGCTGGAGTTCGGCACGGAGGAGCAGCGGCGGCGCTACCTGCCGCCGATGGCCTCCGGCGAGGAGGTGTGGGCGCAGGGCTGGTCGGAGCCGGAGGCCGGGAGCGACCTGGCGGCGGTGCGTTCCCGCGCGGTGCGCACGGACGGGGGCTGGCTGCTGTCGGGGCAGAAGACCTGGAGTTCCCGGGCGGCGTACGCGCACTGGCTGTTCGGGCTGTTCCGCACCGACCCGGAGTCGGCGCGGCATCACGGGCTGACGTACTTCCTGGTGCCGCTGGACGCCCCGGGGGTCACCGTGCGGGGGATCCGGCAGCTCGACGGGGAGCCGGGGTTCGCCGAGGTGTTCTTCGACGAGGTGTTCGTTCCGGACGACCAGGTGCTCGGCGGGGTCGGCGAGGGCTGGCGGGTCGCCATGTCCACCACCGGGTCCGAACGGGGCCTGACCCTGCGTTCGCCGGGCCGCTTCATGGCCGCCGCCGACCGGCTGGTGTCCCTGGCCCGCCGGATCGGCGACCTGGGGGAGGCCGAACGGCTGGAGGTCGCGCGGGCCTGGATGAACGCCGACGCCTACCGGCTGTTCACGTTCCAGACCCTCACCCGCGTGCGGGACGGCGCCACCATCGGCCCGGAGTCCAGCGTCAACAAGGTCTTCTGGTCCGAGATGGACCTGCACCTGCACGAGACCGCGCTGCGCCTGCTCGGCCCGCGCGCCGAGCTGACCGGCGCCGCCCCGGACGCCGTGGCGGGCGGCCGCTGGCTGGACGGCTTCCTGTTCGCGCTGTCCGGCCCGATCTACGGCGGCACGAACGAGATCCAGCGCAACATCATCGCCGAACGCGTCCTCGGCATGCCCCGCGAACCCCGCCCCGCCAAGGAGGCCCGATGAGGTTCGGCCTGACCGCGGAACAACGCCAGTTCGGCGCCGTCGCCGCCGAACTGCTCGCCAAGCCGGACACCGACCGCTGGGCCGCCCTGACCGACCTGGGCGTCCCCGCCGTCCTGGTCCCCGAGGAACACGGCGGCCTGGGCGGCGACGAGATCGACCTGCTGCCCGTCCTGGAGGAGGCCGGCCGCGCCGCCCTGCCCGACCCCCTGGTGGAATCGCTCGTGGCCACCCGCCTCCTGACCGCCCTGGGCGGCTCCCTCGCCGCCGAATGGCTCCCCCAGATCGCCTCCGGCGAGTCCCTGGTGCTCTTCGCCGACGGCCCCTACCTCCCGCATGCCGACCGCGCCGCCCTGATCCTCACCGAACGCGACGGCGCCCTCTGCACCGCCACCCCCGGAGAACCCCAGCCGTCCACCGACCCGGCCCGCCGCCTGCACTCCACCGCGAGCACCACCCCGATGACCGCAGATGCCCTGGGCGCCGTCGAGCCCGGCCCCCCTCGTCCATCTGCCAGCAGTGCATCGGGGGCCGCGGATATGCGGTCTCTCCTCGCCGAAGCCCGGGACCGAGGAGCCGCGCTGACCGCGGTCTACCTGGTCGGCCTGGCCCGCCGGATGATCGACATGGCGGTGGAGTACACCTGCGAACGCACCCAGTTCGGCCGTCCGGTGGGCTCGTTCCAGGCCGTCAAGCACCACCTGGCGAACGCCCTGGTCGCCGTCGAGTTCGCCCGCCCGCCCGCCTACCGCGCCGCCTACTCCCTGGCCCGCGGGTCTCGTACGGCCTCCCGGGACGCCTCCATGGCCAAGGCCATGGCCTCCGAGGCCGCCCTCCAGACCGCACGAGCCGCCCTCCAGGTCCACGGCGCCATCGGCTACACCCTCGAGTACGACCTCCACCACTGGCTCCGCCGAGCCTGGACCCTCTCCACCGCCTGGGGCACCCCCACCCACCACCACCGCCGCGTCGCCACCGCCCTCCTGAACACCGAGGCGACCCCCGAACGCCTCCCCTGACCAGGAAGCCGTCGCCGCGAGGCTCGGCCGGGCCTTTCAGGTGGTCGCGGTGGGTCAGCGGGTGACGCGGAAGAGCAGGTCGGTGGAGTTGGGTGCCTCGGAGAGGCTGATCCGTTCGAGTTTCACGCGGGTGCCGCCCGGGTGGTCGAAGAGGCGGACGCCGTCGCCGAGCATGACGGGCACGACGCCCACGAAGATCTCGTCCAGCAGTCCGGCGTCGAGGCACTGGGCCGCGATCTGGGCGCCGAGCACCCCGACGTTCTTGTCGCCCGCCGCGGCCCTGGCCTCGGCGACGGCGGTCTCCAGGTCCGTCACGAAGGTCACCCCGGGCACCGGCGCGTCCGGCGGATCGTGCGTCAGCACGAACTGCGGCCCCTCCCATCCGCCGCCGTAGGCCTCCCCTTCGTGCTCGGTCCCCTTGTACGGGTCGTCGCCGCCGAACGTCCGCCTGCCGGCCAGCAACGCCCCGGTCCGTTCCATGATCTGATCGACCATCGGGTCCGGCCCCAGATACGGGACCAGCCACGACATGTCCCCGCCCGGCCCCGCGATGAACCCGTCCAGCGACATCGAGCACTGGTACTGCACCTTGCCCATGGGCTCCTCCTGTCGGTCACCCGTGCAGACCACCGGCCCCGGGAAAACTCATCGGTCCCCGGCCACCGCCTCGTGTGGAGGGACGGGCATCGGCCGCGTGCGGGCCGTCTCCGAGGAGACCGCGCGGCGGATCCGGGAACCGGCCGACGAACCGTGCGGTCCGCGCCTCGACGGCCCTGAGCACCCGCCGCCGTCTCAGAACAGTCTCAAAATATGTCGCACAACCCCGTGCGAAATTCAGTCCCGCGGCTCCGCCAGGTGGCGGTAGACGGTGGCCCGGGACACCCCCAGCGCCTCGGCGATCTCGGTGACGGTGTGGGTGCCGGCCGCGTGCAGCCGGCGGGCCTCGGCGGCCCTGGCGGCGTCCAGCGCCGGAGGGCGGCCGGCGCGGCGGTGCCGGGGCCGCGCCGGCCGCCCGGGCTGCGCCGGGACGACCGGGGAGGTCTGCAGCAGGGTGCGGACGCCGGAGAGGATCTCCTCGCGGATCCGCTCGTCGGGGGTGTCGGGGAAGAACACCACCGGGTCGCCGATCATCGCGATGGCCTGCACCGCGCGCACCCGTCCGGGCAGGTCGGCGCCGGGTCCGGCGACGATCTGGTGGATCCGTTCGGCCAGCGTGACGAACCGCTGGAAGGCGTGGTCGTGGGCCAGCACGGTCAGGTCGTGCATCAGGATCCGCAGCAGCCTGCGATGCCGCAGATAGGTGTCCAGCAGCGACTCGATGAGCAGCCAGCGGGCGCGTTCGGCGTCGCCGGTGGTCTCCGCCGCGTACAGGGCGTCCTTGATGGCGACCTCGACGTCCTCGACCAGCGGCTCGCTGAGCGAGGCCAGCAGTTGGGCCTTGGCCGGGAAGTGGTAGAAGACCGCGGCCTTGGTGATGCCGAGCCGGTCGGCGATCTCCCGCATCGACGTGCGCTGGTAGCCCTGCTCGGCGAACAGGTCCAGCGCGGTCTCCATGATGCGCGCGCGGGTGTCCAGGGTCGTCGCGCCGTCCACCCGTCCACACTAAGGCGGCGGGTGGCGGGAACGACGGGAGTGCGCCTAAGCTGAGTACTGACCGGCGGTCAGTGCGACGGCTCCATCCCCGGCGCACGTCCGCACCTACGGCGACGAGGACGACCGCGATGACGGATGCGATCCAGGTGTCCAACCTGACCAAGACCTTCGGCGACGTGCGCGCCCTGGACCGGCTCGATCTCACCGTGCGGACCGGCGAGGTGCACGGGTTCCTCGGACCCAACGGCGCCGGCAAGTCGACCACCATCCGGATCCTGCTGGGGCTGCTGCGCAAGGACTCCGGCGAGGCCACCGTGCTCGGCGGCGACCCCTGGCGCGACGCGGTCGCCCTGCACCGGCGGCTCGCCTACGTGCCCGGCGACGTCAACCTGTGGCCCAACCTGTCCGGCGGCGAGGCCATCGACCTGTTCGGCGCGCTGCGCGGCGGGCTCGACCGGCGCCGTCGCGACGACCTCGTCGAACGGTTCAAGCTCGACCCCACCCGCCGCTGCCGCACCTACTCCAAGGGCAACCGGCAGAAGGTCGCCCTGGTCGCCGCGTTCGCCTCCGACGTGGAGCTGTACATCCTCGACGAGCCCACCTCCGGGCTGGACCCGCTGATGGACGCGGTGTTCCGCGAGTGCGTGCACGAGGCCAAGCGCGCCGGCCGCACCGTGCTGCTGTCCAGCCACATCCTCGCCGAGGTCGAGGCCCTGGCCGACCGGATCAGCATCATCCGCGAGGGCCGCATCGCCGAGTCCGGCACGATGGCCGAGCTGCGCCACCTGACCCGCACCACCATCACCGTCGAGACCGCCCGCCCCCTCACCGGCCTGGACTCCCTGCCCGGCGTCCACGGGCTGCACGTGGACGGCGTCCACGCCAGGTTCGAGGTCGACCCCGAGCACCTCGGCCCCGTGCACCGGCACCTGGCCGAGCTGGAGATCCGCAACCTCACCAGCACGCCGCCCACGCTGGAGGAGCTGTTCATGCGCCACTACGGCGACGTTCCCGCGCAGGCGGACGGGCAGGCCCAGGACGGCGCGGTCACCTCGGGGGAGGCGCGATGAGCCCGTTCACCGGCACCATGCGGCTGGCCCGGCTGGCGGCCCGCCGCGACCGGGTCCAGCTCCCGGTCTGGCTGCTGGCGCTCACCGGGGTGGTCGCCGCCAGCGCCTCCAGCATCCAGGGCCTGTACCAGACCGAACAGGAGCGCGTGGCCTACGCGATGTCCAACGCGGGCAGCGCGGTCTCCCGGGTGTTCAACGGCACCGTCGCCGAACCCGCCGCCGGCGCGATCACGATGACGGAGACGTTCTCGTTCACCGCCGTGCTGATCGCGCTGATGAGCTCGATGGCGGTGGTCCGGCACACCCGGCAGAACGAGGAGACCGGCCGGGCCGAGCTGGTCGGCGCGGCGGTCGTCGGCCGGTACGCCATGCTGACCGCCGCCCTGCTGGTCACCGTCGCCGCCAACGCGGTGCTGGCGCTGCTGCTGGGCGGCATGTTCATCGCGCTCGGCCTGCCGGTGACCGGGTCGCTGGGCGCGGGCCTGGCGTTCGGCGCGGTCGGGGTGGCGTTCGCCGCCGTCGCCGCGGTCACCGCGCAGATCTCGCAGACCGCACGGGGCGCGAACGGCCTGGCCGGGGCGGTCCTCGGGCTGACGTTCCTGCTGCGCGCCCTCGGCGACGGCCTCGCCGAGCCGCAGGCCGGCGGGGTCACGGTGCACAGCCTGTGGCCGAGCTGGCTGTCCCCGCTGGGCTGGGGCCAGCAGCTCCAGCCGTTCACCGGGGGCCGCTGGTGGGTGTTCGGCCTGTTCGCGGCGCTGCTGGCGGCCGGGGTGTGGACGGCGTACCGGCTCACCGACCACCGCGACCTCGGCACCGGGATGATGCCGGTCCGCCGCGGCCCCGCCACCGCCGCCCGCGGCCTGCTCAGCCCCCTCGGCCTGGCCTGGCGGCTGCAGCGCGGCGTGCTGCTCGGCTGGGCGGCGGGCGTGCTGCTGATGGCGGCGTCGATGGGCCCGCTGGGGAACGAGGCCGAGGAGCTGCTGGGCACCAGCGAGGAGATGAAGGAGTACTTCGCCCAGCTCGGCGGCGGCGCGGACCTGCTCGACGCGTTCTTCGCCACCGTGATGGGCATGTTCGGCATCGCCGTCGCCGGCTACACCGTCCAGGCCCTGCTGCGGATCCGCTCGGAGGAGACCGGCCCGCTGGAGGCGGTCCTGGCCACCGCGGTCAGCCGCCCCCGCTGGATCGCGAGCCACATCGTCTGCGCCGTCCTCGGCACGGTCGTCCTGCTGGCGCTCACCGGCGTGGGCATCGCCGTCTCGTACGGGCTGGCCGCCGGGGACATGTCGCGGTCGGCCGGGCTGATCGGCGCCGCGATGGCCCAGCTCCCGGCGACCCTCGCGGTGGCGGGCGCGGTCGTGGCGGTCCTGGGCCTGCTGCCGCGCCGGGCGACGGCCCTGTCATGGTCGGTCCTGGTCGCCTGCCTGCTGATCTCCCAGCTCGGCCCGATCCTGGAGCTGCCGCAGGCGGTGATGAACGTCTCCCCGTTCACCCACGTGCCGTTCCTGCCGGTGGCCGACCCCTCGGCGACGCCGCTGGTGGCGCTGCTGGCGGTCGCCGCCGCCCTCACCGCCGGCGGGGTCGCCGCGTTCCGCCGCCGCGACCTGGCCTTCTGACCCCGCCGGCCTGGAGACGACCCCGGACCCCGCGAGCCAGGTCAGGCGGTCGTCCGAGGCCGCTCCTTCCGGGGCGATCCAGCCCCCGAGGGCGGTCGTCCGGCCGCCGCACCGGACCGCTCCCTGTCACCATGGGGGCGGTCCGGTGCGTGAAGGATGTGGCGATTGGGCGGGGTCATGTACGAAGGGCCGCCGGAGCGGTCGCAGGCGGAGGCCAGGGCGGTCGTCCGGGAGGCCGAGGAACTGCTGGCGGCCGCCCGGGCGGTGCGCGGCGACCACGAGCGGGCCTGCGCGGAGGTGCGGGCGGCGATCGCGCCGCTGCGGGAGGAGGCCGCCCGCCGGGAACTGGCGCGGATACCGGCGACGCGGCTGAAGGACGTCACCGAGGGCAGGCTGCGGCTGGGGGCGCTGGAGCAGTCCGGCTACCAGAACGTCCAGCAGGTCCTCGACGCCGGCCCGTACGGGCTCCAGCAGGTGCCGGGGATCGGCCCGCAGACCGCGATGCAGGCGCACGCCGCCGCCGAGCAGATCGCGCGGGCGGTGCGCGAGGCGGTGGCGCTGCGGATCGACATCGACCGGCAGGACGACCCGGTGATGACGGCGCTGGTGGTGGCGCTGCACCGGCTGGTGGCGGCCGGGCCGCGGCTGCCGCGGGCGGTGCAGGCGGCGGCCTCGGTGGAGGAGACGCTGGACCGGCTGCTGCCCGCCGCCCGGCCGTTGCGCAGCAGGCTGCGGACCATGTTCGCGGGGCGCGCCCGCCGGGAGGAGGCACGGCGGGCGGTCGCCGCGATCGAACGGGTCCTGACCTGGGCGCGCGGCGAGGACGTGCCGACCTGGTTCGCGCAGACCTCGGTGGACCTGCTGCGGCCCGCGGTGTCGGGGATCGAGGCGTGGACCGGCTACGAGCACGACTCCGCCGCCTACCACGGCCTGCTGGTCGAGATCGCGGGCCTGGAACCGGACCGGGCCTCCAGCGAGGGCTTCATCCCGGGCGAGATCGCCGAACGGGTCAACGCACAGCCCCTGGACGACACCCACCTGAGGGTGTCGCTGCGCGGCTACCAGGCGTTCGGGGCGCGGTTCGCGCTGGCGCAGCGCCGGGTGATCCTGGGGGACGAGATGGGCCTGGGCAAGACGATCCAGGCCATCGCCGCCCTCGCCCACCTGCGGGCCGAGGGCCGCACGCACTTCCTGGTGGCCTGCCCCGCCAGCGTTCTGATCAACTGGCTGCGGGAGATCGAGGAGCGCAGCGCCCTGCGCCCCGTCCGCGTGCACGGCCCGGAACGCGACGCCGCGTTCAAGGACTGGATCGCCCGGGGCGGGGTCGCCGTCACCACCATCGACGGCCTGCACGCCCTGCGCGTCCCCGACCAGGCGCCGCTCGGGATGCTGGTCGTGGACGAGGCCCACTACGTCAAGAACCCGCAGACCCGCCGTTCCCGCGCCGTCGCCGACTGGGCGCGGCGCACCGACCGGGTGCTGTTCCTGACCGGGACGCCGATGGAGAACCGGGTGGAGGAGTTCCGCAACCTGGTCGCGCACCTGCAGCCCGACCTGGTCGGCCAGATCGGCGACGGCGCCGGGGCGGCCGGGCCGCAGGCGTTCCGCCGGGCGGTCGGGCCCGCCTACCTGCGGCGCAACCAGGCCGACGTGCTCGCCGAACTGCCCGACCTGACGTGGACGGACGAGTGGGAGGACTTCAGCGCCCAGGACCGGGCCGCCTACCGGGAGGCCGTCGAGGCGGGCAACTTCATGGCGATGCGCCGCGCCGCGTTCCGCCATCCCGGCCGCTCCGCCAAGCTGGAACGCCTGCGCGAACTGGTCGAGGAGGCCGCCGCCAACGACGCGAAGGTGGTGGTGTTCTCCTACTTCCGCGAGGTGCTGGACACCGTGCGGCAGGCGCTCGGGCCCGACGCGCTCGGCCCGCTGACCGGCTCGCTGCCCGCCGCGCGCCGCCAGCAACTGGTGGACGACTTCGCCGCCCGGAACGGGCACGCGGTGCTGCTCGGCCAGATCCAGGCCGGCGGGGTGGGCCTCAACATGCAGGCCGCCTCCGTGGTCATCATCTGCGAGCCGCAGGTCAAGCCCAGCATGGAGCACCAGGCCGTGGCCCGCGCGCACCGGATGGGCCAGGTCCGCAAGGTCCAGGTCCACCGCCTGCTGTCCACCGAGGGCGTGGACGCCCGGATGCTGGAGATCCTGCGGCGCAAGAGCGACCTGTTCGACGCCTACGCCCGCCGCAGCCACGTCGCCGAGTCCGCCCCCGAGGCCGTCGACGTCTCCGAGCAGTCCCTGGCCCGCCAGATCGTCGAGGCCGAGCAGCGCCGCCTGGCCGGCGACGCGGCCTGAACGGCGGGCATACCGATCACCGTGACCGAAGTCGTGGTGATGGTCGGCCTGCCGGGCAGCGGCAAGTCCACCTGGGTGCGCGACCACCTGGCCGCCACCCATGAGGTGGTCAGCAAGGACCACTGGCCCAACGCCCGCCGCCGCGAGCACCGCCAGCGCCGCGTCCTGCACGAACTGCTGTCCGAAGGCCGCGACGTCGTGGTCGACAACACCAACCCCTCCCCGGAGGAACGCGCCCCGATCATCGCCGTCGCCCGCGAGCACGGCGCCGCCGTCCGTGCCGTCCACCTGGACGTCCCCGTGGAGATCTGCCTGACCCGCAACGAACGCCGCCAGGGCCGCGCCCGCGTCCCCGTCGTCGCGATCATGGCCGCCCGCGGACGCCTCGTCCCCCCGTCCCCCGCCGAGGGCTTCGACCGCGTGGACACCGTCCGCCCCGGCCGATGAGGACCGGGGCGTTCACCGCCGTGGCGCCGCCGCGTTCCGCCGCCGGGCCCACGGACCCGCAGGCGTCGGGTCCGTGGGTGCCGGGGCCGTGAGCGTCCGGACCCGCCACGGCGGGGCGGCGGGTCCGGACGCCGTCACCGGTTCCGGCCCAGGGCGAAGACGAAGCCCATCACCACGACCCACAGGGTGCCGGGGAGCAGCGCCATGTACTGGACCGGGGTGAGCTGCGTCAGGGCCACCAGCGCCGCCATCACCGCGCTGAAGATCGCCACCCCGCGGCCGACCGTGCGGCGGCGCAGCCCGGCGACGGCGACGGCCCCGGCCGACAGGCCCGCGCCCGCCCACACCCAGGCCATGGTGTTGTAGATGGCCAGGTCGGCGGCGAGGGTGTCGGGGTCGAACTCGGCGTGCTTGCGCAGCCCGTGGTACAGCTCGGTGCTGATGCCCCCGCCGACCAGCAGCATCACCGCCACCAGCAGCATCCCGGCCAGCGTCAGCAGCGGGACCAGGCCGCCCTCCGGTTCGCCGCGCCGCAGCCGGCGGTACAGCCCCGCGCCGAAGACCACCACCAGCAGCGCCGCCAGCGACGTGCCGGCCTGGACGACCCACACCAGCCACTCGTTGCCGGCCATGGCCGCCACCAGGCGCTCGTTGTCGCGGTAGAGGCCCTCGTCGTTGGGCGCGATCTCGATCGACAGGCCGAACAGCGTCCCGAGGGCCACCAGCCCGCCCGCGATCCCGGCGATCGCCCACCCCCGGCCGTCGGCGGCCGGAGGCGACGCGGTCCTGTGCGCCGGGGCGGGGCGGGCCGCGGAATCTGTGCTCATGATCGAACTCCTCATGTCCGTGCGCCCGCGGTGCGCCCGGGGCGGCCCGCCCACTGTCCCCCCGCGGACACGGCGGGCGCATGATGCCCGTGTCACCTCCTCCACCGGGCATGACCTGGGACGGATTCCGGGTCATTCGAACGTCTCGACCGGACAAATCCTCATTGACGCTCGGCCCCGCGACCGGGAGAACGCCGCCCGGCCCGCCCGCGCCCGCCCGGCTCCGCCCACGCGGACGTCCGTCAAGAGAGGCAAAGGGACGCAGGTCATCTAAGGGACGGCAGCACTTACCGAGGCAGAGGGCGGCTGGTTATACCGGGACGGTCGCCGTTCAGCAGGAAGGGCCGTTCATGGATGCGCAAGTGCCGGTCGCCGTCGAGGGGCTCGACGCCGTCCGGGCGGTGGCGGACGCGATCCTGTACGAGGGGTATCTGCTGTATCCGTACCGGCGGTCGTCCGGGAAGAACAGGGTCCGCTGGCAGTTCGGGGTGCTGCTGCCGCCGGAGTGGGCGCGGGCGCACGGGCTGACGGACGAGGGCGTCGCCGGGTCGGCGGAGTCCTGGTGGCAGCGCACCGAGTGCCTGGTGCAGGCGCCGCCGGACGCCGTCGTCGAGTTACGGGTGCGGTTCCTGCAGGTGCAGCGGCGTTCGCCGGAACGGCTGCGGCCGGACGGCTCGTACTGGCCGGTCGACCGGATCGACTCCGGCGGGCGGCTGGAGCTGGGGTTCGACGAGGCCGTTCCGCGGGAGTTCGGGATCCGGGCGCGCGTCGCCGACCTGCTGGCGGGCGGGCACCGCGAGGCGCTGCGCGCGCCCGGCGGGGAGCGCACCGAGCCGATCACCGACGGCACGGGCCGTCAGGTGGGCCGGGTGATGCGCCGCCGGTGGCCGGTGGAGGCCGCGGTGACGGTGTCGATGGAGGAGCTGCCCACCGCGCACCCGCTGCACCGGTTACGGGTCCGGGTGGAGAACACGGGGGCGACGACCCCGGCCGACGCCACCCGGGACGAGGCGCTGCGGAGTTCGCTGATCGCGGCGCACACGCTGCTGGCGGTGAGCGACGGCGCGTTCCTGTCGCTGCTGGACCCGCCGGAGTGGGCCGGGGAGGCGGCCCGCGGGTGCGCCAACGTCCACACCTTCCCCGTGCTGGCGGGCGAGGTGATGCTGTCGTCGCCGATCCTGCTGTACGACCACCCGAAGGTCGCCCCCGAGAGCCCCGGCGACCTGCACGACGCCACCGAGATCGACGAGATCCTGTCGCTGCGCACCCGCACGCTGACCGACGCGGAGAAGCGGGAGGCGCGCGCCACCGACCCGCGGGCCGCCGAGATCCTCGACCGGGTCGACGCGATGCCGCCGGAGGTCATGGCCCGCCTGCACGGCACCATCCGCGACCGGGACTGGAACCCGGCCGGCGACCCCGGCGTCTCGCCCGAGACCGACGCCGTCACCGTCCGGGGCGTTCCGATCGCCAAGGGCGGCCGGGTGCGCCTGCGCCCCCGCACCCAGGGCACCGACCCGCAGGACCGCTTCCTGGAGGGCCGGACCGCGCTGGTCGAGGCGGTCCTGCGGGACGTGGAGGGCGCCGTGCACCTGGCCGTGACGCTGGAGGACGACCCGGCCGCCGACCTCAACCAGTGGTACGGCCGGTTCCGCTACTTCGCCCCCGACGAGGTCGAGCCGCTGGGAGACGCCCCATGAGCGGGGACGCGCACGGGCGGGTGCTGGTCGCCGGGATCGGCAACATCTTCCTCGGCGACGACGCGTTCGGCGTGGAGGTCGTCCGGCGGATCGACCCGGCGGCCCTGCCGGCGCGGGCCGACGTCGCCGACTACGGCATCCGCGGCGTCCATCTGGCCTACGAGCTGCTGGACCGCCGGCACGACACGCTGATCATGGTCGACGCGATGCCGCTGGACGGGCCGCCCGGCACCCTCGCGGTGCTGGAGGCCGAGCCCGGGGGCGGCACCGGCCCGCCCTGTCTCGACGGCCACGGCATGCATCCCCAGGCCGTCCTGCACCTGCTGCACACGCTCGGCGGCGACGTGGAACGGGTGCTGATCGTCGGCTGCAGGCCCGCCGCCGTCACCGAGCGGATGGGCCTGTCCGAGCCGGTCGCCGCCGCCGTGGACGAGGCCGTCCGGCTGGTCACCGAGCTCGTCCACGAGGTCCTGTCAGATCGAGGAGCGGAGTACGCCAGTGCATGAGATGGGGCTGTGCGAGGCCATCGTCGACGCCGTGCTGCTGCGGGCGGAGGGACGCCGGGTGCGCGCGGTACGGGTCCGGGTCGCCGGCCATCCGGTCGTCCGGGAGGTGGTCGACCAGGGCTTCGCGCTGGCGGCGGCCGGGACCGTCGCCGAGGGCGCCGAGCTCGACCTGGTGGTGGAGCCGCCCGGGGTGGTGTGCCGGCTCTGCGCCGAGTGGTCGCCGGTGACCACCGCGCGGGCGCTGCTGGCCTGCCCGCGCTGCGGCGGTCTCGACGTGGTCCCCGCCGAGGAGGAGCGGCTGGTCGTGGAGGCGATCACCTTCGACACCGAGCCCGCCGCCGTGGCCGGCGGCGAGTCCTGAGGGAGGACCGGATGACGACGCAGGCCGCACGGACCGCGGAACGCCGGGCCGGGTTCGACGAGATCACCATCCTGTGGATCTCCGAGGGCATGAGCTGCGACGGCGACACCGTGGCGATGACCGCCTCGGGCCAGCCCGCCATCGAGGACGTGGTGACCGGGCTGATCCCGGGCCTGCCCAAGGTGAACCTGCACAACAAGGTGCTGTCGCCCACCGTGGGCGGCGAGGAGTTCCTGGCCCCGTTCCGCGCCGCCGTCCGCGGTGACCTCAGCCCGTACATCCTGGTGATCGAGGGCTCGATCCCCAACGAGAAGATCAACGGGGACGGGTACTGGACCTCGTTCGGCAACGATCCCGACACCGGCGAGCCGCTCACGCTGAACTGGTGGATCGACGCGCTGGCGCCGGGCGCCTGGGCCGTCGTGGCGGCCGGCACCTGCGCCACCTACGGCGGCATCCACGCGATGGCCGGCAACCCGACCGGCTGCATGGGCCTGGCCGACTACCTGGGCTGGGACTTCCGCTCGGCGGGCCGGCTGCCGATCGTCAACGTGCCCGGCTGCCCCATCCAGCCGGAGAACTTCATGGAGACGCTGACCTGGCTGCTCTACCACGCCGCCGGGGCGGCGCCCCCGCCGCCGCTGGACGACAAGCTCCGCCCGACGTGGCTGTTCGGCAAGACCGTGCACGAGGGCTGCGACCGCGGGTCGTACTACGAGCAGGCCGACTTCGCCAAGGACTACAACTCGCCCAAGTGCCAGGTGAAGGTCGGCTGCTGGGGCCCGGTGGTCAACTGCAACGTGCCCAAGCGCGGCTGGATGAGCGCGGTCGGCGGCTGCCCGAACGTCGGCGGGATCTGCATCGCCTGCACCATGCCGGGCTTCCCGGACAAGTTCATGCCGTTCATGGACCAGCCGCCGGGGGCCAGCCTGTCCGGCGTGCTGATCAAGCCGTACGGGGCGTTCATCCGGCGGATGCGCGGCATCACCAACCGGACGGTCAACAAGGAGCCCCGCTGGCACCACAACCGCGAGGAGCTCACCACCGGCTTCGACCCGCGGTACCGCCCGTAGCGCTCACCACTCGGAAGGACTGGCATTCTCATGGCGATCACGGAACGGCAGCCCGCTCCGGCCGAGCCCGGGCAACTGGTGGAGATGTCCTGGGACCCGATCACCAGGATCATCGGCAACCTGGGCATCTACACCAAGATCGACTTCGTGAACCGGCGGGTGGCCGAGTGCCACAGCACCTCGTCGCTGTTCCGCGGCTACTCGGTGTTCATGCGCGGCAAGGACCCGCGCGACGCCGGCTTCATCACCAGCCGGATCTGCGGGATCTGCGGCGACAACCACACCACCTGCTCGGTGTACGCGCAGAACATGGCCTACGGGATCAAGACCCCGGTGCTGGGCGAGCTGATCCTCAACCTCGGCGAGGCCGCCGAGTACATGTTCGACCACACGATCTTCCAGGACAACCTGGTCTTCGTGGACTTCTGCGAGGCCATGGTCAAGGACACCAACCCGGGCGTGCTGCGCCGGGCCGAGACCACCGACGCGCCCCGCGCCCACGTTCACGGCATGCGGACCATCGCCGACATCATGCGGAGCTACAACCCGTTCGAGGGCGAGACCTACAAGCACGCCCTGCTCATGAGCCGGGTCACCCGCGAGATGTTCTGCCTGATGGAGGGCAGGCACGTGCACCCGTCCACGGTCTATCCGGGCGGCGTGGGCACGCAGCCGAGCCCCACCCTGTTCACCGACTACCTGACGCGGCTGCTGCGGGTGGTGGACTGGGTGAAGCGGGCCGTCGCGATGAACGACGACGTGTTCGACTTCTGGTACGAGGCGCTGCCCGGCTACGAGGAGGTCGGGCGGCGGCGGATCCTGCTGGGCTGCTGGGGGGCGTTCCAGAACCCCGAGGTCGTCGACTACCGCTACGAGACCATGAACGAGTGGGGCAGGGCGATGTACGTCACCCCCGGCATCGTGGTGGACGGCGAGCTGGTCACCAACGACCTGGTCGACATCAACCTCGGCATCCGCATCCTGCTCGGGTCCTCCTACTACGAGGACTGGGTGAACGAGGAGCCGTTCGTCACCCGCGACCCGCTCGGCAACCCGGTCGACATGCGGCACCCGTGGAACCAGACCACCCTGCCGGTGCCGCAGAAGCGCGACTTCGGCGACAAGTACAGCTGGGTGATGAGCCCCCGCTGGTACGACCGGCGGAGCGGGGAGCACCTGGCGCTGGACACCGGCGGCGGCCCGTTCGCCCGGCTGTACGTGACGGCGCTGTCGAACCTGGTGGACACCCCGTACGTGCGGTCCACCGGCTCCAGCGTGCAGATCACCCTGCCGAAGGGGGAGTCGCTGCCGGAGACGACGCTGGAGTGGCGGATCCCCCAGTGGTCCAACGCGATCGAGCGCAACCGGGCGCGGGTGTACTTCGTCGCCTACGCCGCCGCGATGGCGTTCCACTTCATCGAGCAGGCGATGAACCGGGTGCGGGCCGGCGACCAGAAGGTCTTCCAGGACTTCGACGTGCCGGACGAGGCCATCGGGGTCGGCTTCCACGAGGCGGTCCGCGGGGTGCTGTCGCACCACCTGGTGATCCGGGACGGCAAGATCGCCAACTACCACCCGTACCCGCCGACCCCGTGGAACGCCAGCCCGCGCGACCACTTCGGCACGCCCGGCCCGTACGAGGACGCCGTGCAGGACATGCCGATCTTCGAGGAGAACGGCCCGGAGAAGTTCCGCGGCGTGGACATCATGCGGGCGGTCCGCAGCTTCGACCCCTGCCTGCCCTGCGGCGTCCACATGTACCTCGGCAAGGGCCGCGAACTCCGCAAGATCCACTCCCCGATGTTCGGCGCCGACCATGGCTGACCGCGCGGGGCCGCGGCTCGACGCCGCGGCGGTCGCCGAACGCCTGGACGCGCTGGAGGACCTGCTCGCCCACCTGGAGCAGGTCCCCGGCGCGACCGCCGGGAAGGCCCTGGACGCCGTCGCCCTGCTGACCGAGCTGTACGGCGAGGCCCTGGCCCGCATCATGGACCACCTGCCGCCGGACGCGGCCGGTCCGCTGGTCGAGGACGACCTGGTGGGCCACCTGCTGGTGCTGCACGACCTGCATCCGCTGCCGGTGGCGGAACGCGCCGCCCGCGCCCTGGCCCGCCTGCGCCCGGCCCTCCGGGAACGCGGCGCCGACGCCGAACTCGTCGCCTTGGAGAACGGCGTCGCCCGCGTCCGCCTGCAGGCCCGGGGCTGCGGCTCCGGCCTGGCCCCGATCCAGGAGGCCGTCGAAGCCGCCCTGACCGCCGCCGCCCCCGAACTGTCCGGGGTCGAGCCGGTGCGGCCCGAACGCCCGCCCGCGTTCGTCCCGGCAGACTCGCTGTTCCGCCGCCCCGCGACGACCGCCGCGGAAGGCCCGGCATGACGACGCCCCGCGGCTCCGCCACCCGTGGTCCGGACGTCACGCCGAGCGCAGGGCGGGCGGCGCTGGGACGGGTGATCGCCCGGGGGCGGGCTCGGGAGGCCACGGAGCGGTGCGAGCTGTGCGGGCTGGACGTTCCGGAGCGGCACGCGCACGTGCTGGACGAGGAGCGGGAGGAACTGCTGTGCGCGTGCCGGGCGTGCGCGCTGCTGTTCGAGCGGGACGCGGCGGCGCGCGGGCAGTACCGGCTGGTGCCGGACCGGCGGGTGCGGCTGACCGGACTGACGCCTGCGGAGCTGGGCGTTCCGGTGGGGCTGGCGTTCTTCGTGGTCCGGCCGGACGGGACGGTGTCGGCGCACTACCCGAGCCCGCTGGGGGCGACCCGGTTCGAGCTGGACCCGCGGGTGTGGGAACGCGTGGTCGCGGAATGTGACGTGTTGCGGACGCTGCGGCCCTCGGTCGAGGCGTTGCTGATCAACACGGCACGGGGCGCCGACGAGCAGTGGCTGGTGCCCATCGACGACTGCCACCGGCTCGTGTCGGTGGTGCGCGGCCACTGGCAGGGGCTGTCCGGAGGGACCCGGGTGTGGAAGGAGGTCGCCGAGTTCTTCGCACGACTGGACGACTGACACGTACGTGAAGGAGCAGATCATGGCGCAGATCCGAGTGGGCAGGCCCGACACCAGGCCCGACGCGCCCGCGCACACGCCGGGCGTCCGGGAGGGCAACACCAAGGGCGCCTACCGCCACCAGACGGGCCACCACGGCGACGACACCGTGGACGCGCGCAAGTCGACCGGCATCCGGCCCAAGGACCGCGACCCGATCCTGCCCTCGATGCCCAACCTGCCGCCGGGGTGACCCGGTGGCCCGTCGCGAGGAGGGAGGCGCCGGGGTGCGCCTTTCGAAGAAGACGCTGGCATTGGTGCTCGTCGCCGGGATCGCCGTGCTGTTCTGGCGGGAACTGCCGGCGATGAAGCGGTACGCCAAGATCTCGAGGATGTGAGCGCCTGATGTGCCTGGGCATTCCCGGGGAGATCGTGGCGCTGGTCCCGGACCGCGCCGACCTGGCCACGGTGGAGATCGCGGGGGTCCGGCGGGCCGTCAACATCGGCCTGCTGGGCGGCCCGCTCACCGGCGGCGGCGTCGAGGTCGGCGACTGGGTGCTGGTCCACGTCGGCTTCGCCATGTCCAAGATCGACGAGGCGGAGGCGGCGGCGACGCTGGCGCTGCTGCGGGGGCTGGGCGAGGCCTACACCGACGAGCTGGACGCGCTGGCGGGCTCGGACATCACCTAGAGGGGACCTGGATGCGGTTCGTCGACGAATACCGCGACGCGGACCGGGCCCGCGCGCTGGCGGCGCAGATCGCCGGCCTGTGCGAGCCCGGCCGCGAGTACAAGTTCATGGAGGTGTGCGGGGGACACACGCACACCATCTACAAGCACGGATTGGCCGACTACCTGCCGGAGCCGGTGACGCTGGTGCACGGGCCCGGCTGCCCGGTGTGCGTGATCCCGATGGGCCGGGTGGACGACGCGATCGCCATCGCCCGGCGGCCCGAGGTGATCATGACCTCGTTCGGCGACATGATGCGGGTGCCCGGCGGCCACGGGTCGTTCCTGGACGCCAAGGCCGCCGGCGCCGACATCCGGATGGTGTACTCGCCGCTGGACGCCCTCAAGATCGCCCGGCAGAACCCGGACCGCCGGGTGGTCTTCATGGCCATCGGGTTCGAGACCACCGCCCCGTCCACCGCGATGACGGTGCTGCGCGCCGCCGCCGAGGGGGTGCGCAACTTCTCGGTGTTCTGCAACCACGTGACGATCATCCCGGCGATCAAGGCCATCCTGGACTCGCCCGACCTGCGGCTGGACGGCTTCATCGGCCCCGGCCACGTCTCCACGGTGATCGGCTGCCGCCCGTACGGGTTCATCGCCCGCGAGCACCGCAGGCCGGTGGTGGTGGCGGGCTTCGAGCCGCTGGACGTCCTGCAGTCGGTGCACATGCTGCTCACCCAGCTCGCCCAGGGCCGCTGCGAGGTGGAGAACCAGTACACCCGCGTCGTCCCGTGGAACGGCAACCACCGCGCCCTGGAGGCGATCAACCGGACGATGGAGCTGCGCCCGTACTTCGAGTGGCGCGGCCTGGGCTTCATCTCCCACTCGGCGCTGCGGCTGCGCGGCGAGTACGCCGAGTTCGACGCGGAGGCCCTCTTCGAGGTCCCCGGCGTACGGGTCGCCGACCCCAAGGCATGCCAGTGCGGCGAGGTGCTCAAGGGCGTCCTCAAGCCGTGGGAGTGCAAGGTCTTCGGCACCGCCTGCACCCCGGAGACCCCGATCGGCACCTGCATGGTCTCGTCCGAGGGCGCGTGCGCCGCGTACTACAACTTCGGCCGCTTCACCCGCCGGCGCATCAAGGAGGGCACCCGCACATGATCACCGAGGAACAGGTCCTCGAACGCATCCGCCGCGCCCGTGAACGCCGTCCACGGATCCGCGACGAACGCATCACCCTGGCCCACGGCGCCGGCGGCAAGGCGTCCCAGAGCCTCATCGAGTCGATGTTCGTGGAGGCGTTCCGCAACCCCGCGCTGGAGCTTCTGGGCGACGGCGCGGTGCTGGGCGTGGACGGCGCCCGCCTGGCGTTCACCACCGACAGCTACGTGGTGTCGCCCCTGTTCTTCCCCGGTGGCGACATAGGCGACCTGGCCGTGAACGGCACCGTCAACGACCTCGCCGTAACGGGGGCCCGTCCCCTCTACCTGTCGGCCGGCTTCATCCTCGAAGAGGGCTTCCCCACCGCCGACCTGCACCGCATCGTGACCTCCATGGCCGAGGCCGCGAAAGCCGCCGGAGTCGAAATCGTCACCGGCGACACCAAGGTCGTAGGCCGAGGAAAAGCCGACGGCTGTTACATCAACACAGCGGGCGTGGGCGTCGTGGAGCACACCCTGTCCGTCGCCCGGGTCCGCCCGGGCGACACCGTCATGGTCTCCGGCCCCATCGCCGAACACGGCGTCACCGTCATGCTCGCCCGAGGCGAACTCGACATAGAGGCCGACCTCACCTCCGACACCGCCCCCCTCCACGACCTCATCGCCACCCTCCTGAACGCCGTCCCGCAGACCCGGATGCTCCGCGACGCCACAAGAGGCGGCGTGGCCACCGTCCTCAACGAGATGGCCAGGACCTCCAACACCGCCATAGTCGTGGACGAGTCCGCCGTCCCCATCCGCCCCCAGGTCAACGGCGCCTGCGAACTCCTGGGCATGGACCCCCTCTACGTCGCCTGCGAAGGCCGCTTCATAGCCGTGGTCCCCGCCGAGGACGCGGACACGGCCCTGGCGGCGTTGCAGACCCACCCCAAGGGCCAGAACGCCGCCGTCATCGCCACCGTCCAGGCCGACCCGCCGGGCCTGGTCCTGGCCCGCACCGCCTTCGGCGGCACCCGGGTCATAGACACCCTGGTGGGCGATCCCCTCCCGAGAATCTGCTGACTCGGGGACGGTCACACCCATTCGACGTGCAGGAGACGCACTTCGCGCCGTTCCTCCAACACCAGACACGCGGCGAGACCAGCGGACCACCCCTCGCACGCCGCTTCACGGTGAGGTGAGCGGTTCGGCCCGGTAGGCCCGGTGGAGCAGTTCCACGAAGGACGGTGCCTCCGGCAAGGACACGGAGCCGATCCGGTGCACCGCCACACCCGGGGTCCATGAGTTCATGACCACGGCCCCGGCCAGCGCCGGCAGGTCGGCGAGCGTGACCTCCTGGTCCCGCTGGGGTACGCCGAGGCGGTCCAGTTGCCGGCGGACGATTCCCATCGTGACCCCGTTCAGCATCTCCGCCCTGGGCCACACCACCGCGGTGCCGTCCCAGAAGGCCAGGTTCCAGATCGTCCCCTCGCTGAGCCGGCCCCGGCGGTCGACGAAGGCGGCGTCGTCGAAGCCCCGCCCGGCGGCCTGCCGCAGGAAGTACGTCTTGGCCACCTCGCCGACATGCTTCACCGCGGGGAGGGTCCGCTCGTGCTCCACCGCCGCCAGCGCCAGCGGTCCCCGCGGGCCGGACGCGGCCGGTCCGGTACGGACCAGCACCTCGGGCGGCACATCGGTCCCGGCCACGGTGAACTCCCCGGCCGGCGAGTACACCGTGGCCGTCAGCGACAGGTCGGCCGGACCGGCCTGCACCGCCGCCCGCAGATGGGACCGCACCAGGTCGTCGGGCAGCGCCCGCCCGAACAACTCCACCGAGGCGGCCCGCAGCCGTTCCAGATGCAGGTCCAGGCCCCGGACCCGGCCCCCGCGCACCTGCATGGCGGTGAAGTGGGCGTAGCCCGCGAAGGCGAGCGGCGCCAGTTCCCCGGCGGTCGCGGCCCGCCCGTTGCGGTGAACGACGAAAGAGGTGACGGCAGTGCTCATCGGAGATCCTCCGCCAGATCGTGGTCATGCGCCCCGCCGCGATCCGCCGGGGCCGGGAACGAGCCTGCTACGGCGGGACGGGTTCTCCCAGATCTCCGTTCTGCCTACGACGGGTGGTCCTACCACTGCCAGGGACAGTCTGATGTGCGCCGACGGGCCTACGACCGGAAATAATGATCGGCATGGACGACCGGTCCGGTGCGGAGGAGACCGAGTCCGGCGGCGGGCGGCCGATCGATCCGCGTGCCGAGCTCGGCGAGTTCCTGCGCAGCCGCCGGGCCCGGCTGAAGCCGGAGGACGCCGGACTGCCGGCCTTCGGGCGGCACCGTCGCGTACCGGGGCTGCGCCGCGAGGAACTGGCCCAGCTCGCCGGCGTGTCCGTCGCCTACCTCACCCGGCTCGAACAGGGCAGGGGCCACAACGTGTCGGCCGAGGTGATCGACGCGCTCGCGCGCGCCCTGAGGCTGACGGACGCCGAGCACCGGCACCTCGCCCATCTGGCGGCCCGCCGGCACCGCGGGAGGCGTCCGCCGCAACGGCCGCACGTCCGCGCCGGGCTCCGCGAGATGCTGGCCTGCCTGCAGGGAGTGCCCGCGTACGTGACGGGACGGTGCTCGGACATCCTCGCCTGGAACCCGATGGCGGCGGCCCTGTTCGGCGACTGGGACCGGTTGCCGCCCCACGAGCGCAACTGGGCGCGGCTGGTGTTCCTGCGACCCGACCACCGCCGCCTGTTCGTGGACTGGGAGTCCAAAGCGGCCGACGTCGTCGGCGCCCTGCGCCTGGACGCGGGCCGTGACCCCGACGACCCGCGGCTGTCGGCGCTCGTGGGCGAACTGTCGGTGAAGAGCGAGGAGTTCCGCCGCCTGTGGGCCAGGCACGACGTCAAGGAGAAGAGCCACGGCACCCAACGCCTGCACCATCCCCTGGTGGGCGACCTCACCCTCTCCTTCGAGTCGTTCTGGCTGCCCGACGACCCCGAGCAGTGCCTGACCGTCTACCACGCCAGGCCGGGTTCCACCGCGGCGGAGAGCCTGCGGTCCTTGACCGAACGCGGCGTGAACGCGCTCACCGACCGGGCCGCGGCGACCTGATCAGCCCGGCACCACGGGCCCGCCGCAACGCCTTCCCCTCGGCCGCCGCCGCGGCGACCTCCGCCGCCACCTGGTCGATGCGGCCGAGCCCGGCGCCGGCCGCCCACTTCGGCGATCCCGTACAACCAGGGCCTGGCGTCCGGCCTCCCGAGGTCGTAATGCCGGTGACAACCGATACTCCGGCCGTGCACAGCGTGCGATCACCCGCTTTCCCGAACCCGAGAAGCGGTTCCCTCGGCGTGGACACCGAGGGCTGCCTGCGTCACCGGGAGTTTGGTATTTCTCTTACGGGCATGCCCTCCCGCGCGACAGGAGTTGTCGATGGCGTTCGAGCCGAGGTTCCATCGGGTGGCGGCGCTGGAACGGCGGTTCGTCGATCGCGAAGGGCCGTTGGCGGCGGTGGCCGAGGAACTGGCGCGCATCGGCGGCGGGCCTCGGGTGCTCAACCTGACCGGCATCGGGGGGATCGGCAAGTCCCGGCTGCTGCGTGAGATCCGTGACCGGGTCGAACAGGCCGGGCACCGCACGGCCGTGCTGGATCTCCAGGTGCCGGCGCTGCGCCAGCAGGCCGACGCCCTGGCGGTGCTCCGCGTACGGCTGGGGCAGCAGGGCGTCCGCTTCGATCGTTATGACATCGCCTATGCGGTCCTCTGGCAGCGGCTGCACCCTCACCTGCGGATCAACGAGAGGGATCTGCCGTTCGCCCGGGAGAGCGAGGTGCTGTCCAGCGCGGTCGACGTCGCCTCGGGCGTCCCGGTCTTCGCGACCGCCGTGGGTCTGGTGCGGCTGCTGGACCGGGCGCGTGCGGGGCAGCGGCGACGGCGGACGCTGAGGATCGACGCGGCGCTCAAGCGGCTGGACGAGCTGCCCAACGCGGAACTGGTCGACGCCGTGACGTACTACTTCGCGGAGGACCTGCGCGACGACTCCCGGGAACGCCCGTACACGATCTTCATCGACGCCTACGAGGCGATGCGCGGCCAGGACGACACCTGGCTGCAGGATCTGGTGGCCCAGCTCGACCGCGGGCTGACCGTGATCGCCAGCCGTGAGCCCGTGCCCTGGGACGGCGAGTGGGAACGGGTCGTGCGGACGGTGCCGATCGGCGGCCTGCCGCTGGAGGCCCGGCTGGAGCTGCTGGCGGACGGCGGGATCGACGATCCGCGGGAACGGCGGGCGATCGCGGCCGCCAGCGAAGGGGTACCGTTCTACCTGCATCTCGCGGTGGACACCCGGTCCCGGGGTGCGGGAGGGGTCGTGTCCGAGGCGGAGATCCTGCGGCGGTTCCTCCAGCACGTGGACGCCGCGGAGATCCGTTTCCTGGAGCTGCTGTCGGTGGCGCGGCTGTTCGACTTCGAGGTGTTCCGGAAGCTGGCGGCGGCCTTCGACCTGCCCGGTCACCGGATGGCGTGGGAGTCGCTGACCTCCTATTCGTTCGTCTATCCGGCGGGACCGGAGCACCTGCAGCTGCATCAGCTCATGACCGGGGCGCTGCGGGAGCGCCTGTCGCCGGAGGTGCAACGGGACGTCCACCGCGTGCTGCGCGCGATCTGGGACGAACGCGGGAACCTGCACGAGGCCGCCTACCACGGCCTGGCCGCCGGGGATCTCACCGAGGCCGAGCTGCTGGAGTACGCGGACGAGATCAAGACCAGCGGCGGCGCGCGGGGGATCGGCGGGCTGCTGGCCGACCTGCGCGGCCGGCCCGACATGGCGGACGCCGCCCGCTGCCTGGAGGCCGAGCAGGCGATCCTCCTCGGCAACATCGAGCAGGCCGGGGCGCTCACCCGGGGACGGCCTCTCACGTTCGGGACACCGGCCGGGGAACGGCTGGCCGTCGCGGCGGGGCACGCCCGCCGGATCGCCGGGGACACCGCCGCCGCGCTGGACATCTACACGCGCACCCTCGAGCACGCGTCCGGCGGGTGCCGGCTGGACGCGGGACTGTGGGCCGCCGACCTGCACATGGCGCAGGGCCGGTTCGAGCACGCCCGCCGGATCGTCGCCGAGATCCGCGACGACTGCGGCGACCGGGACGCCGAGCTGCGCGGGGACCTGGCCCGGCTGCTGTACCTGGCCGACCGGTTCTGTTACGACTTCGACGGAGCCCGTCGCCACCTGGACGAGGCCACCCGGTGGTACGCGGAGGCCCGATCGGTCTTCGGGCAGAGCGCCGTCAAGACCAACGAGGCGGAGCTGCTCGCGTGGACCGACCCGCGGGCCGCGATTCCGGCGGCCGTCGAGGCCGTCGAGGTGCAGCGGGAGCTGGGGGCGCTGCACGAGCTGGGGAAGGCGTACACGGCGCTGGCGCAGGCACAGCTCCTGCTGGGGCAGTTGCGGGAGTCGGCGGCGTCGCTGGAACTCGCGTGCGATGCGCTGGAGCGGGCGCGGTACCGGTCCGGGCGGGCTCGGGCGGAGCTGCTGCGAGCGTTCCTGCTGGCGAGGCGCGGACTGCCGGTGAAGGCGGCGGAGTCGGCGCGGCAGGCGGTGGCCGAATTGCAGGCGGTCGAGGTCTACCCGACGTTGATCCTGGTCGCCGCGCGGCTGCTGGAGGTACTGGGGCTGCCCGACCCGGACGTGGAGCGCGCCGCCGGGCGGGCGCGGGCGGTGCTGGGGGAGGCGTTCGACGGCGTCACCGCCGAGCGGGCCGACCAGCTGCTGGGGTTGCGGCCGGGCGTTCTGTACGAGGCCGCGGTGCGGTCGCCGGAGGCCGCGGCCGGGTTCTACAACCGCAATGTCCGGGTCGGTGATCTGCTCGTCCGCGCGCCCATCGCCGGGGCGGACGGGATGGACCTGAAGATCTGGCCGGAGAACGAGGTGCTGGCGGCGATCGGGCCGCATCTCAACGACGGGACGGGCGGGCGCGTTCCGCGGCTGCTGTTCGCCTCGGCGGACCCGCCGTACCAGATCCACGAGTTCGTCACCGGCGAGGTCCTGGACGGGGTCGCGCCGCGTGGGGTGCGGGTGCCCGAGCACGTCGTGGGGGATGTGGCCGATCTGTTCCGGCTGCTGGCGGAGGTGCCGTCGCGGGAGCTGCCGGTGCCGCCGGACGGCTGGCCCGACGACGGCGACACGGTCGCGTTCGCGCGCCGCCTGTCAACGGTGACCGGGCAGGTGTACGAGACGTTCCGGCACGACTACGCCGTCGAGTTCCGGGGGCTGGGCATCCCGGCGGCGCCGCTGGCGCCGGTGCGGTGGGACTCGCTGACCCGCCGCCCGTTCTGCCTGCTGCACTCCGACGTGCACCGCAAGAACATGATCGTCGCCCAGGGACGCACCGTCTTTTTGGACTGGGAGCTGGCCCTGTGGGGCGACCCGGTCTACGAGCTGGCCGTTCACCTGCACAAGATGAGCTACTTCGACGACGAGCGGGACGCCCTGCTGGCCCGCTGGCAGCGGGCCATGCCGCCGGACATGACCCGCGCCTGGCGCGAGGACCTGCAGACCTACCTGGCCCACGAACGCGTCAAGTCCGCGATCGTCGACACCGTCCGTTACACCCAGCTCGTTCGTTCGGGCACCCAGAGCCCCGAGCAGGACCGCCATCTGCTCGACAAGCTCACCGCCAAGCTCAACGCCGCCGGGACCTACTGGTCCTGGACCCGGCCCATCGAACGCGCCCACGTCGAACGGGTGGTGCGGGGCTAGCGGATGCGCCGGGCGCCGGTGAGCGGCCGGCCCGGCCCTCGACTCTCCGGGACGCCGTTCCGAGGCGCCGGGGTTCGTTGCTCACCGTGAGGGGCGGGGTCCCGGTCAGGTCCAGGGGCGGGTGCGGGCGGCGGCTACGACGGCCTGGCCCAGGGAGATGCCGCCGTCGTTGGGGGGGACGCGGTGGTGGGTCAGGACGTGGAAGTTCTCCCGTTCCAGGCCGGTGACCAGGCGGTCCAGGAGGGTGAGGTTCTGGAAGACGCCGCCGGACAGGGCGACGGTGCGCAGGCCGACGCGGTCGCGGAGGATGCAGGCGGCGCGGACGGCGGCACAGGCCAGGCCGTTGTGGAAGCGGGCGGCGATGCGGGCGGTGCCGACGCCGGAGGCCAGGTCGCCGATGACGCCGCGGACCAGGTCGGCGGCGTTGACGACGACCGGGGGGCCCTTGGTGATGGAGGCGGCGTAGCCGCCGCTCTCGTTGGGGTCGATGCGCTGCTCGAGTTCGATGGCGGCCTGGCCCTCGTAGCGGATCTCGTCGCGGACGCCGAGGATCGCGGCGACCGCGTCGAAGAGGCGGCCCGCGCTGGAGGTGGCGGGGGAGTTGGTGCCGGTACGGGCCATCGTCACGACCGCCTGCCAGCGGTCCTGGTGGCGGCGCACCACGTCCAGGTCCGGTACGCCGTCGCCGTAGACCGCGTCCAGGTAGGCGGCGGCCATCCGCCACGGTTCGCGTACGGCCGCGGTGCCGCCGGGCATGGGAACGGGGGCCAGATATCCGGCGCGCTCGTAGTCGGCGAGGTCGGCGATGAGGAGTTCGCCGCCCCACAGGGTGCCGTCGGGGCCGTAGCCCAGGCCGTCGAACGCGATGCCGATCACCGGGCCGGACACGCCGTTGTCGGCCAGGCAGGAGGCGATGTGGGCGTGGTGGTGCTGGACCCCGACCAGCTCCACGTCGGTGCGTTCGAACGCGTACTTGGTCGACAGGTACTCCGGGTGCAGGTCGTGCGCCACCGTCTGGGGGCGGACCCCCAGCAGCCGGCAGAAATGCTCGATGCCCTCGGTGTAGGCGCGCAGCGTCGTGTAGTTCTCCAGGTCGCCGATGTGGTGGGACACGAACGCGTGGTGCTCCCGGCCCAGGCAGAACGTGTTCTTCAGCTCCGCCCCGCACGCCAGCACCGTCCGCGGGAACGGCCACTTCACCGTCACCGGCGACGGCACGTACCCCCGCGAACGCCGCACCGGCAGCTCACGTCCCCGGAACACGCGCACCACCGAGTCGTCCACCCGCACATGGATCGGCCGGTCGTGGGTCAGGAAGCCGTCCGCGATCCCCGCCAGCCGTTCCCGCGCCTCCTCGTCCCGGTGGGCGATCGGCTCGTCCGACAGGTTCCCGCTGGTCAGCACGAACGGGCGACCCAGCTCCTCGGCGAGCAGATGGTGCAGCGGCGTGTACGGCAGCAGCACCCCCAGCTCCCGGGACCCCGGCGCGACCGCGTCGGCCACCCGGGCGATCGGCAGCCGCGGCGCCAGCACGATCGGCCGCCGCACGCCGGTCAGCGCCCGTTCCGCCGCCGCGTCCAGCCGGACCAGCGAACGGGCCGACGCCAGGTCCGGGGCCATCACCGCGAACGGCTTGGCCTCCCGGTGCTTGCGGGCCCGCAGCCGCGACACCGCCTCGGGATGGTCGGCCAGCGCCGCCAGGTGGTAGCCGCCCAGCCCCTTGACCGCCAGGATCCGGCCGTCCCGCAGCCACCGCACCGCCGTGCCGACCGGATCGCCCGGAACCTCCCGCCACCGCGCGTCCACCAGCCGCAGCGCCGGCCCGCACGCCGGGCAGCACACCGGCTGCGCGTGGAACCGCCGGTCGCCCGGGTCGCCGTACTCCGCCGCGCAGTCCGCGCACATCGCGAAGTCCGCCATCGTCGTCCGGCACCGGTCGTACGGCACGTCCCGCACGATCGTGAAGCGCGGCCCGCACGCCGTGCAGTTGGTGAACGCGTACCCGTACCGCCGCGCGGCGGGGTCGGTGATCTCGCGCAGGCAGTCGGCGCAGGTCGCGGTGTCCGGGGCCACCAGCGCGTCATGGTCGCCGGGACCCCGGCTGCTGGGCACGATCCGGAACCCGCGCTCGCCGACCGGCACGGTGTGCTCGGTCGTGATCCGCTCCACCACCGCCAGCGGCGGCGACTTGCGGGCCAGGTCGGCGGCGAACCTGGCCACCATCTGCGGCGAGCCCTCCGCCTCCACGAACACGCCCCGCGAGTCGTTGCCCACGAACCCCGCCAGGCCGTACTGGCCCGCCAGCCCGTACACGAACGGGCGGAACCCCACCCCCTGAACGATCCCTTCCACACGCAGGCGCACCCGCGCCGCGGTCCGCGAACCGGTCACCGGATCACAGCCCCCCGTCCAACGCGTGCTGCGTCAGTTCCCACAGCACGTGATAGAGCGTCGTCTGAGCCTCCTGGATGCGGTGCACGGACGGGGAGGGGACGACGAACAGGTGCCCGACCGTCCCGGCCGCACCCAGCGCGCCGCCGTCGTACCCGGCGAACCCGACCGTCACCAGCCCGCGGCGGGCCGCCTCGGCGAACGCGGCCACCACGTTCGCCGACCCGCCGCTCGTCGACAGGCCCACCGCGATGTCGCCGGCCCGGCCGAGCGCGGCGATCTGGCGGGCGAACACCACCTCGAAGCCCACGTCGTTCGACAGCGCCGTCAGCGCGGCCACGTCCTGGGGCAGGGACGTCGCCGGCAGCGGACGCGCCGGGGCCGGCGGGCGCACGAACAGCGCGGCCAGGGCCTGCGCGTCGGTGCCGCTGCCGCCGTTGCCGAACGCCAGCAGCCGCCCGCCCGCCCGGAACGCCTCGGCCATCCGGCGGGCGCAGGCCACCAGCCGTTCCCCGTGCGCGGCGGCCAGCGACTCCCGCAGCGCGGCGATCTCGCGGGCCTTCTCCTCGGTGGACCGCCGCACCTCGGCGAGCACCCCGTCCGGGTCGGCGGGCCGCGCCGGGTGCAGGAACGGATAGAGCGTCTCGGTCATGACGGCACCACCGCGATCGCCTCCCCGGCGTGCACGAGCACGGTGTCGCCGGGCCCGGCGTCGACCAGCGCGACGCTGACCTGCTCGGGACCGGCCGCGGTGTCCACCAGCGCCAGCCCGTCGCCCAGCAGTTCCGTGATCCGGACGCGCACGGCGGCGTCCGAGCAGGTGACGCACGCCTCGCCGGTGCAGTGCCCGCTCATCGGGCCCGCTCCAGGAAGACGTGCACCAGCTCCCACAGCACGTGGTAGGTCGTCACGTGGATCTCCTTCACCACGGCCGGATCGTCGCAGCGGGCGGCCAGGTGGTGGTCCGCCTCGATGTCGCCGCCGTCGGCGCCGGTCAGCGCCACCGTGAGGGCTCCCAGCCCGCGCGCCGCCGCCAGCCCGTTGCGAACGGCCGGGCGGCACCCGTCCGCCGAGACGCCCAGGGCGATGTCGTCCGGCGACGCCAGCATCCGGAGCTGGGCGGCGAACATCTCGTCGGGCCCGTCCGCGAGGGCGATCGCGGTGAGCGCGGCCGGGTCGGCGCTCAGCGACATCGCGGGCAGCGCCCGCTTGCCGACGACCACCGGATGCACGAACTCCACCGCGATGTGCTGGGCGTCCGCCGCCGCCGCCCCGCCGCCGAACACCAGCAGCCGGCCGCCCCGGTGGAACCGCAGGGCCATGTCGCGGCACGCCCGCGCCACCGCCTCGGCGTCCTCGGCGAGCGCCAGCCCCGGGGCCCGGCGGCGTTCGAACGCCGCCCGCACCCGCTCCGCCGTCGCACCGGCCCCCGTCATGGCCGCACGGTGACGCGGTCCGGCGCGGGCACGGGCCGGGCCGACGGCGGAGCGACCTTCTGCCATCGGGCCAGGCAGGACTCCACGATGTGCCCCAGCCGGGCCAGCCGGGTCATCCACGCCTCCAGCCGCGCCAGGCCCTCGGGGGTCAGTTCGTAGCAGCGGCGGGCCGGCCCGGACTCGGACGGGACCCAGGCCGACACCACCAGCCGTTCCCGTTCCAGGGCCCGCAGCACCCGGTACACCTGCGCGGGCTCCACCCCGCCCGCGCCCATCCGCTCCAGGCGTTCGATCAGCTCGTAACCGTGCCCCGGACGTTCGAAGATGAGCAGAAGCAGAAAGGGATGCAGCAGCCCCCGAACCTCGCCGCCCTCCATGAACGCCCCCCGTCCGCAGCACTCCGAGACGGGAGGGTCTCTTCCCTGCGGCCTTCTCCCCGACACCCGGCGGCCCGATCCCTTACAGCCCCCTGGATCACCCTTTCCCCGCCTCGGCGTGTCGTCCGGCTCTGGCCGTTACGCACGGAACACCCGTGCGATTCCGCAGTTGCCCGCTAACGCGGAAGACGACATTGCGCGGCGGTCTTAGTGTGCGGAGCCCATGCGGGTGGCCCACCATCTCAAGCCGGTTCTCCAAGCCCTTCCGACGAAAGGTGATGCATGCGCACCGCCGCCCGCTGACCCGTTTCACGGCGTTCCACCACGATCGGCGGCCCGTGGCCTGAAAGATTCGCGCGGCGAGGTGGATTCCTTGACCGGGTCGAAGCGCTTCGACGACGCTCGGGCGACCATCCGAGGAAGGAGTTCGCAGTGCGAGGACATCCCGCCCGCCCCGCCGGGCGGCTCGGCCACGGGCTGCTCGCCGCGCTGGGGGCGCTGGTGCTGGCGGCGGCCGTGCTGGTGCCCGCGGTCAACGCGGCGCCCCCGGCCGCGGCCGCCCCGGCCGAGCCGTACACGTGGAAGAACGTGCAGATCGCCGGGGGCGGCTTCGTGCCGGGCATCATCTTCAGCCGCAAGGAACGCAACCTCATCTACGCGCGCACCGACATCGGCGGCGCGTACCGCTGGGACCAGGCGGGCAGGCGGTGGATCCCGCTGCTGGACTGGGTGGGCTGGGACCGCTGGGGCTACAACGGCGTGGTCAGCCTGGCCGCCGACCCGGTGGACGCCGACCGCGTGTACGTGGCGGCCGGCATGTACACCAACGACTGGGATCCCAACAACGGGGCCGTGCTGCGGTCCGCCGACCGGGGGCGTACATGGCAGGTCAGTGAGCTGCCGTTCAAGCTCGGCGGCAACATGCCCGGCCGGGGGATGGGCGAGCGGCTGGCGGTCGACCCCAACGACAACCGCATCCTCTACCTGGGGGCGCCCGACGGGAACGGGCTGTGGCGCTCCACCGACCGGGGCGTGACGTGGTCCAAGGTGAGCAGCTTCCCCAACCCGGGGAACTGGGCGCAGGACCCGAACGACCCCAACGGGTACGGCAGCCACCGGCCCGGCGTGGTGTGGGTGACGTTCGACGAGGGCACCGGAAGCTCCGGCAGCGCCACCCAGACCATCTACGTCGGGGTCGCCGACAAGGACAACACCGTCTACCGCACCACCAACGGCGGTACGTCGTGGGAACGGGTGCCCGGACAGCCCACCGGCTACATGGCGCACAAGGGCGTGCTCGACACCGCCAACGACTTCCTCTACATCGCCACCAGCGACACCGGCGGCCCGTACGACGGCGGCAAGGGCGACGTGTGGAAGCTCAACACCCGTACCGGCGAGTGGACGCAGATCAGCCCGGTCCCGTCCAGCAGCAGCGACGCCTACTTCGGATACAGCGGCCTGACCATCGACCGGCAGAACCCGCGCACCCTCATGGTCGCCACCCAGATCTCCTGGTGGCCCGACGTCATCTTCTTCCGCAGCACGGACGGGGGCGCCACCTGGTCCCGCATCTGGGACTACGCGGGTTATCCGAACCGGAACAACCGCTACACCATGGACGTGTCGGCGGCCCCCTGGCTGACGTGGGGCGCCAACCCGTCGCCGCCCGAGCAGACCCCCAAGCTCGGCTGGATGACCGAGTCGCTGGAGATCGACCCGTTCGACTCCGACCGGATGATGTACGGCACCGGCGCCACCATCTACGGCACCGAGGAGCTGACCAAGTGGGACTCCGGTGAGCGCTTCACCATCCGGCCCATGGTGACCGGGCTGGAGGAGACCGCGGTGCTCGACCTGATCAGCCCGCCGTCCGGGGCGCCGCTGGTCAGCGGGCTCGGCGACATCGGCGGCTTCCGGCACACCGACCTGACCAAGGTGCCGTCGATGATGTTCACCCAGCCCAACTTCACCAGCACCACCAGCCTGGACTTCGCCGAGAAGAACCCGAGCGTCATGGTGCGGGCGGGCAACTTCACCGACTCCGACCGGCCGAACGACTCCCATGTGGCGTTCTCCACCGACGGCGGCGCCAACTGGTTCCAGGGCACGGAGCCGAGCGGGATCAACGAGGGCGGCACGGTGGCGGCGTCGGCGGACGGCAGCCGGTTCGTGTGGGCGCCGCGGAACGTCGCGCCCGTGTACTCGGTGGGCTACGGCAACAGCTGGACGCAGGTCTCCGGGCTGCCGCAGAACGCCGTCGTCGAGTCCGACCGGGTGAACCCGAGCAAGTTCTACGCGTTCTCCGGCGGCCGGTTCTACGTGAGCACCAACGGCGGGCAGAGCTTCACCGCCACCTCGGCCAGTGGGCTTCCCACGTCGGGCGTCAAGTTCAAGGCGGTCGCCGGGCATGAGGGCGACATCTGGCTGGCCGGGGACACGGGGCTGTTCCGTTCGACCGACTCGGGCGCCACGTTCACCAAGGTGTCGGGTGTGACGAAGGCCGTGAACGTGGGGTTCGGCAAGGCCGCGCCCGGCCGTGACTACCACGCGGTGTACGCGGTGGCCACGATCGACGGGGTCACGGGCGTCTACCGTTCCGACGACACCGGGCGCTCGTGGGTGCGGATCAACGACGACCAGCACCAGTACGGCAACATGGGCGAGGCCCTGACCGGCGACCCCCGCATCTACGGCCGCGTCTACCTGGGCACCAACGGCCGAGGCATCATCTACGGAGACACCACCGTCACCCCCGGCCCGGATCCCACGACGCCCGCGCCGGATCCCACCACCCCCACCGCCTCGCCCACCGGACCGGGCGGCTGCACCGCGACGTACCGTCAGGTGAACGCCTGGTCGGGCGGCCACCAGGGTGAGGTCACCGTCAAGAACACCGGCGCCTCGCCCATCAAGGGCTGGAAGGTCACCTGGACCTACTCCGGCGGCCAGACGGTGAGCCAGGCATGGGGAGCGAAGGTGACCCAGCAGTCCACCACCGTGACCGCCGCCAACGAGTCCTGGAACGGCTCCCTGTCCCCGAACGCCACGACGACGTTCGGCTACATAGCCACCGGGGCTCCCGCCACGATCACGCCGTCCTGCACTGCTGTGAACTGACCGATCGGGGGCGTGGCCGCGGCCACGCCCCCCTGTCAGGCCGAGCCGATCAGTACGCGCGCCCCCGGCAGCAGTACGGCGGCCAGCCTCGTACGGTCGGGCTCGGACAGGCCGCCGATGTCGTCGGCGAGGTCGGTGAGCAGGTCCTCGATCACCTCGGCGGCCAGTTCCTCGGGCCGGGCCGCGGGCCCCAGCTTGCTGCGTCCCGCGGCCACCCGCGCCGGGGTCAGCCGGTCGACCGCCTCCGCCAGCAGCCAGCCCGCCACCCCGGCGGCCCCGCCCGGCGGCGGGACGAACGGCCGCGCCCCGTTGTAGCGGGCGTCCTCGGCGAACGCCGGATGCTTCACCTTCAACACCGGACGCTCGCCCTTCTCCCACGACGCCCACGAGCCCGCCGGCTTGAGCACGTAACCCTCCGCGCGGTTGCCCGGCAGCTCCGGCAGGCCCAGCATCGCCGGAACGCGCGTCGGGAACTCGACCGCCGGCTCCCGCAGCTCGTTGCGCCGCCCCCGGCCCAGCAGCGGAACGCACCTCAAGCCCACCCCGGACAGCCGTTCCTCCAGCTCGGCCCGCCCCAGCCACAGCACCCCCGACGACGTGCGCACCACGGCGTCGAACCCGAGCCACACCAGGTCCGGGGCGTACCAGACCCCCGTCTGCACCGGAACGAGCCCGTCCACCACAGGCACATCGGGGTGCGGATAACGCCCTCCCGCCAGCTCCCCGTACACAACGACCTCGGCCACGCCCTCGAGGTCCCGGATCAGCCCGCGGGCCACCGCCACCGCGCCCGCCGCCAGCTCCGCCCAGATCCGCGCCAGCCCGAAGAACGCGTCGAGCGCCTCCTCCTCCAACGGACCCCGGCGGGAGGCGGCGCGGGCGCGTTCCCCGTCGGTCACGATCGCCAGGTTGGCCCCGTGCACCTTCTCCTCGGCCACCCAGACGCCCCCGGGCACCGGCCCGTCCCCGAACTTCTGCGGAATCTTCGGATAGCGCAACGCCCCACCCCCGTCATGCCGACGCGAGACCGCCGCCCACCCGCGTTCCTGCGATGTCCGCCAGCAGAATCCCCGGCCCTCACCGGGAGATCAATTCCTTTACCGGCCGGTGCGGTGACCGCAGACGGTGCCGGGCCGGTCTCGAGGCGCCGTGGTCGCCGTGGGGCGTCAGCGGCCGAGGGCGGCTTTGCGGCGGCGGTGGGCCTTCTGGCGGCAGGCCGGGCTGCAGTAGCGGGCGGGGCGGCCGGGGGAGCCGGTGGCGCGGCGCTGGCGTTCCATGGCCAGGCAGCCGGTCATGGCGGCGCGCACGTCGGCCAGATCGACGTCGGGGCGGACGGCGCCGACCACGTGTGCGTCACCGTTCTGGCGCCCGACCTGGAGTCCACGGCGGACCGGCTCGAAAAGCTCGCTCCCGCCCTGACCGCCCTCTGAGCAGGGAAAAGGAAAGACCGGGCGGAACGGGTCCGCCCGGCCTTCAGGTGGGACAGATCAGTTGAGGGGCGGGTAGGCGTTGCGCATCAGTTCCTGGAACTGGGCGGAGAACCAGTGGCCCGACAGCGGGGCGTCGGGGAGGGCGCCGGACATGTTGTTGCCGTTGCGGGCGTTGCCGGTGTACGTGGGGTCGCACATCCGGTCGAAGCCCTTGCCCTCGTCGTTCTGGATCTCCTTGCTGGCACCGTCGGACTCGCCGGGCGGCTTGATCCAGACGTAGGCGTCGATGCCGGGCTCGGGGGCGGCCTTGGGACGCTCACCGAGGCCCGCGCCGGCCTGGTTGCACCAGTTGCCCAGGTGGATGCGGCGGTCGATGCGCCCGCCGTTGACGTAGGCGTTCACGTCGGTCATCGGGCCGGGGCCGGTGGGCCGGTTGGGGCCGCCCCAGCCGTTGCGGGAGGTGTCGATGAGCATCCCGACGTTCCGGTCGAAGCCGGCCTGGACCGCGCGCTCCCGGAACGCCTGGGCGTAGGACAGCTCGTCGACGAAGCGGTTCCAGTCGACCCACTTGGACTGGCGGACCGAGGTGCCGTTCACCGTGTCGTTGATGGTGAAGTACGGCTCCTTGAGCGCCGAGTAGTTGGCGGTGTTGGTGATGAAGCCGTGCACCTTGGCGGGGGTGCTGCCGGAGGCGTTCGCCGCCTGGTAGATCAGGTCGACGGAGGGGCCGAAGTTGTCGTCCCAGCCGAGCCAGCCGTGGTGCCCGGCGTCGATGTAGTTGTAGACGTTCGGGATGGCGCCCAGCTTGTTGAGGGCGTAGCCGACGCCGTTGACGTAGCCGCCGTTGGCCTTCATCCGGTCGCACATCTCGGTGGCGGTGGGCCGGCCGCTGACGTTGGTGACCAGGTTGGGCAGCGAGTCGATCTCGATCACGGTGACGATCCGCAGGTTCGCGTACTTGGCGTCGTCCATGATCGCGGCGATCGGGTCGATGTACTCGGCCTTGTACCTGGGCAGGTCGTCGGGACCCAGCTCACCGTTGGAGGCCAGCGCGGAGCAGTCCCGGCCGGGCAGGTTGTAGATGACGATCTGGATCAGGTTCGCGCCCTGCTCCAGGGCCTCGTCGAGGTGGTCGCGCAGGCCCATGCCGCCGTTGACGCCCTCGATCGCCGCGATCCGGTCCAGCCACACGCCGGTGGGCTGGTTGGCGATCCGGCTGCCGCCGGGCTCGGCCGCGGCCTTGGCCGACCACTCGGGGTTCACGTACGGCTTGGCGCCGACGTACGGGTTGTCGAGCCGGTTGCCCGGGGAGGTGGGGTCGGGGGTGGGCGTGGTGGGGGTCGGGGTCGGCCCGCCGCCGTCGCCGTTGCAGGGCGTGCCGTTGAGCGTGAACGAGGTCGGGTCGGCGTTGGTGCCGCTGTAGCTGAACTGCGCGCCGACGTTGATGGTGGCCCCCGTGGCCAGGGAGCCGTTCCACGCCTCGTTCTGGACGGTGATCTGCTGTCCGGACTGGGACCAGCGGCCGTTCCACCCGGAGGCCAGGCGCTGGTTCCCGGAGTAGGAGTACCGCAACGTCCAGGAGCTCAGGGCGTCGCCGGTGTTGGTGATCGTGATGCTGGCCGTGAAGCCCGAGCCCCAGTCGTTCTTGGTGTAGGCGACCTTGCAGGACGCCGCGGCGCTGGCCTGCTGGGCGGCGGCGACCACGCCGCCCGCCAGCATCAGCGCGGCGGTCCCGGCGGCCAGGCCGCGCCGCGCCCGGGCGGACCGGGTGGGCGGGCCGGCCGGGGCCGGTGAACCTTGCGATCTCATGCGGGTTTGTCCTCCTCGACACTGCCGCGCCCCCTATGGGAGCGCTCCCATTGAGCGAAGCAGCCTGGCCGCGCGGTGTACAGAACGCTTTCAGCATCTTTCACGCGACGGCTCGGCAACCTTTCGCGCCGCCGTGACGACTAGGGGACAGGAGGTGCCGAGATCGCTTGACAGTGGGAGCAGCGTTCCGCGGCGCCCGATGCTCGCGTGCCCCGCCCGGCATCCATCCGGGTGGGGCGTGCAAAACGCGCCCGTCCGACCGGGAACCGGTCGGGCAATGGCGTTCGCCCGGGCGCGGGATCGGCATGCGAACAATGCCGTCGCGCGGTCCGCGAAACCTTTCGGGCGGCCATTGCCGAACGCCCGCCGGACGGTCGCGCGCAGCGGCCGGGATCGGAGTTCGCCATGATCAGAGCCATGAAGGCCAGGCCAGGGCAGCCGTGCCCACCGGCCGGTGCGACACGGCTCCGCACCGGGACGGTAAGCGGTGCGGGCCGTTCCGGCAACCCTTCTTTCACACCTTTCATGGCGCCCGGTGAGCCCCGGCCGGTTGTGCGGCGCCCCATTTTCCCTGGTCATAACCGGGGCCTTGGAACAACGATGTGTCCAGGCGATGACCCGGTGTTGACATCGGCGCCGCTTTTCCTTGACAGCCGCCGGAGCGGCGCACACTCTGGGAGCGCTCCCACAGAACCTTTTCCGGCGTGCCCGCCGGGGCGCCCGGGAAAGGTTCACCCTTCCCGCCCCGCCATCGCCCGGTCACCGCCCCGGCCGGGCAACCCCGAAGGGAGTGCAGGCGTGACCGTTCCCCAGTCGCCTGTCCGACCGTCGTGCACCCACCGGCCGACCGGTGACCGGCCGCCCACCCTGGCCCACGTGGCCGCCCTGGCCGGGGTCTCCCCGGCCACCGCCTCCCGCGTGCTCAGCGGCTCCGCCCACGTCAGCCCCGACGCCCGGATGCTGGTCGAGCAGGCCGTGGAACGGCTCGGCTACGTGCGCCGCCGCGCCGCGCCGCGGACCCTCGGCCCGGGCGGTTCCATCGCGGTGGTGCTCTGCGAGAACAGCTCGCGGGTGTTCGCCGACCCGTTCTTCGCCCGCCTGCTCGCCGGCGTCAAGCGCGAGCTGGAGGGCGGCCCCCAGCTCGTCGTGCTGATGGTCGGCCGCAACGAGGAGTGGCGCACCGCCGCCGAGTACCTGCGGGCGGGCAACACCGCCGGGGTGCTGCTCGTCGGCTCGCACCGCGACCACCCGCTGACCATGCTGAACGCCACCGTCCGGGTCCCGGTGGTGCTGACCGGCCGCCCGCTGGCCGACACCCGGCTGCCGTTCGTGGACGCCGACAACCGGGGCGGCGCGCGGGCCGCGGTCGAGCATCTGGTGACCACCGGACGCCGCGCCATCGGCACCATCGCCGGGCCGTCCGACATGGGGCCCGGGGTGGACCGGCTGGCCGGCTACCGGGCCGCCGCCCAGGACGCCGGGCTCAACGTCAGCGGCCTGATCGGGCGCGGCGACTTCACCCAGATGTCCGGCGAGCACGCCATGAACCGGCTGCTGGAACGCCGGCCCGACCTGGACGCGGTGGTGGCCGCCTCCGACCTGATGGCGATCGGCGCGATGCGCGCGCTGCGCCGGGCCGGGCGGCGGATCCCCGACGACGTGGCCGTGGTCGGGTTCGACGACCTGCCGATCGCCCGGCGGGTCCGGCCGCGGCTGACCACCGTCCGGCAGCCGGTGGAGGACCTCGGTGCCCGCGCCGTGCGCGAGTTGCTCGGCCTCGTCGGCGGGCGCAGCGCCCCCGAACGGGGCGTGGTGCTCAAGACCAAGCTGATCGTCCGCGACTCCGCCTGACGCCCCGCGACTCCGGCCGCCGGTGCCCGACGCGTCGGCGGCCGGTTCACCCCTGTCCCCAGTCCGCCAGGAGGAGCGGCGATGAGAAAACGGTTCCGATGGCGAGCGCTCACCGCGATGGGCGCCGCGCTGATGTTGTGCGGCACGCTGATGACGGCCGGCTCCGGCCGTGCCGAGGCGGCCGTGTCCTGCAAGGTCGTCTACGGCAAGAACGACTGGGGCTCGGGGTTCACCACGAACATCGAGATCACCAACACCGGTGACGCGGTCAACGGCTGGACGCTGAAGTACTCCTACTCGGGCAACCAGCGGCTGGTCTCCGGCTGGAACGGCCGCTGGTCCCAGTCCGGACAGGAGATCACCGTCCAGAACGAGGCGTGGAACGGCTCCCTGGCGTCCGGTGCGCGCATCAACGTGGGAGCGCAGTTCACCTACAGCGGCACCAACGCCGACCCGGCGTCGTTCACGCTGAACGGGGTCCGCTGCAACGAGACCGCCGGCCCGCCGACCGTCGCGCTGACCAGCCCGGCGGCGGGGGCGACGTTCTCGCTCGGCGGCACCGTTCCGCTGGCGGCCGACGCCAGGGCCGCCGACGGGGCCACGATCAGCAAGGTCGAGTTCTTCAACCAGGACGGCGAGCTGGGCGAGGACGCCACCGCCCCGTACACGCTGAACTGGCAGCCCCGGACGGCCGGCAACCACTCGGTCTACGCGCGGGCGACCGACAGCAACGGCTCGACCGCCGAGTCCACGCCGGTCGGGATCACGGTGGTGCAGCAGGCGAGCGTCGTCGCCAGTCCCGGCACCCTCACCGTGGCCCAGGGCGACACGGTGACGTACGGCGTCCGGCTGTCGGAGCAGCCCAGCGGGAACGTCGTCGTCCGCACCGCGCGCACGTCCGGCAACAGCGGGCTGTCGGTGACCGGCGGGGAGTCGCTGACGTTCACGCCGCAGAACTGGTCCACCGCCCAGCAGGTCGAGATCACCGCCGCCGCGACGGGGACGGGCGAGGCCACGTTCACCTCCTCCGCGACCGGCTTCGCGTCGGCCGAGGTGAAGGTCACGCAGGTCGATGCGACCACCGGCACCTACGTGGAGCGGTTCCTCGACCAGTACAACAAGATCAAGGACCCGGCCAACGGCTACTTCAGCCCCGAGGGCATCCCGTACCACTCGGTGGAGACCTTCATGGTGGAGGCCCCCGACCACGGGCACGAGACCACCTCCGAGGCCTACAGCTACCTGATCTGGCTGGAGGCCATGTACGGGAAGGTCACCCAGAACTGGGGGCCGTTCAACGCCTCGTGGGCGCTCATGGAGAAGTACATGATCCCCACCCGCGAGGATCAGCCGACGAACTCCTACTACCAGCCGAACTCGCCGGCCACCTACGCGCCCGAGCACCCCGAGCCGGACGACTACCCGTCGCAGATCGACCCCAGCGTGCCCACGGGGGACGACCCCATCGCGGGTGAGCTGAAGTCCGCGTACGGGACCGACGACATCTACGGGATGCACTGGCTGCAGGACGTGGACAACGTCTACGGCTACGGCAACACCCCCGGCGGCGGGTGTGAGGAGGGTCCCGACGCCGAGGGCCCCTCGTACATCAACACCTACCAGCGGGGACCGCAGGAGTCGGTGTTCGAGACGATCCCGCAGCCCACGTGCGACCGGTTCGCGTACGGAGGACCGAACGGGTACCTGGACCTGTTCATCAAGGACTCCAGCTACGCGCGGCAGTGGAAGTTCACCAACGCCCCCGACGCCGACGCCCGTGCGATCCAGGCCGCCTACTGGGCCGACGTGTGGGCCAAGGAGCAGGGCAAGGGCGGTGAGGTCGCCGCCACGGTCGCCAAGGCCGGCAAGCTCGGCGACTACCTGAGGTACGCGTTCTTCGACAAGTACTTCAAGCGGATCGGCGACTGCTACCCGGCCTCCTCGTGCCCCGGGGCGAGCGGCAAGGCCAGCGCGCACTACCTACTGTCGTGGTACTACGCCTGGGGCGGGTCGCTGGACGGCAGCGGCGGCTGGGCCTGGCGCATCGGCGACGGCGCCTCCCACTTCGGCTACCAGAACCCGATGGCGGCCTACGCCCTGGTGAACAACCCCGCCATGGCGCCCAAGGGGGCCACGGCCAAGGCCGACTGGCAGGCCAGCCTCACCCGGCAGCTGCAGCTCTACAAGTGGCTGCAGTCCGCCGAGGGGGCCATCGCCGGCGGCGTGACCAACTCCTGGGGCGGCAGCTACAGCACCCCGCCCGCCGGTCTGCCGAAGTTCTTCGGGATGGCCTACGACTGGCAGCCGGTGTACCACGACCCGCCGAGCAACAACTGGTTCGGCTTCCAGGTCTGGTCCCTGCAGCGGGTGGCGGAGCTGTACAACGCCACCGGGAACGCCGACGCCAAGACCATCCTCGACAAGTGGGTCTCGTGGGTGCTGCCGCACATCAGCGCCGACCCGGCCACCGGGGAGTACCGGATCCCGTCCACGCTGCGGTGGAGCGGCCAGCCCGACGCCAACTGGTCCAGCAGCACCGGGATGCCCCCGGCCAACACCGGCCTGCACGTGAGCGTGGTCGACTACACCCAGGACGTCGGGACCACCGCCGCCCTGGCCCGGACCCTCACCGCCTACGCGGCCAGGTCCGGGAACGCGCAGGCCAGGACCGCGGCCAAGAACCTGCTCGACGCCATGTGGAAGCACCAGGACACCCAGGGCGTCTCGGTTCCGGAGCCCAAGTCGGACTACCAGCGGGTCAACGACCCGGTGTACGTGCCGCCGGGCTGGAGCGGGCGGATGCCCAACGGCGACCCGATCAACTCCAGCTCCACGTTCATGTCCATCCGTTCCTTCTACGAGGACGACCCGGACTATGAGCGGGTGTGGGCGTACGCGACCGGAGCCAGCTCCACGGTGCCGGTGTTCCGGTACCACCGGTTCTGGGCGCAGGCCGACATAGCGATGGCGATGGCCGACTACGGCCGGCTGTTCGAGGAGTGACAGAACGCGCGGTGGGACGCGGGCGACCGCGTCCCACCGCGCCCATCTGCTGGGAGGCGACCGGTGGGGTCACCCACGGACGAGATCGCGCGGGCGGAGTTCCGCAGGTTCTTCGAACGGCATCACGGCGAGCTGGCCAGGCTCGCGGCGATGCTGCTGGGCGACTCCGACGCCGCCGACGACCTGGCGGCCGACGCGCTGGCGGCCGCCTGGCACCGCTGGGACCGGGTCCGCCGCGCCGACCAGCCGCTGGCCTACGTACGCCGGATCGTCGTCAACATGTGCAACAGCCGGATCCGGTCACTGGTGCGCGAACGCTCCCGCCTCACCGCTCTGGGCGCCGCCGAGCAGGAGCAGCGGGACGACCCCGACGTGCCGGCGATCGTGGACGTACGGGCCGCGCTGCAGCGGCTGCCGCACCGAAAACGGGCGTGCGTCGTGCTGCGGCTGGCGTTCGACCTGTCCGAACAGGAGACCGCCCGGGTGCTGGGCGTGTCCGTCGGCACGGTCAAGAGCCAGACCTCCCGCGGCGTGACCGAGCTGCTGCGCATGCTGCGGGAGGTTCCGCAGCCGACGGAGGAGGCCCTGAGCGGGGCGGCGCGGCCGGTGATCCGGCCGGGAAGGGGGCGACGTGCACGAGCCTGACCAGGACCGGACCACCGCACTGCTGAGCCGGTGGCTGCACGAGGAGGCGACCCGCCACCAGCCCGACCGCGACCGCATCTGGTCCCGCGTCGAGACCGCCATGCGCCCGCCGGAGCCCCGCCCCGCCCGCCGCCACCGGCGGGCCTGGAGCGTCACCGCCACGGCGACCGCCACGGCCGCCATCGCGGCCGTCACCTCCCTGACCGTCGCCGACCGCGCCGACGTCCTCCCGTCCCTCCCGCTGGCGGGCCAGGGCACCACCGGCGCCTCCGCGCCCCCGAGCCGGGCCGCCGCTCCCGGCCGGCAGCAGACCCGCGAGCCCACCACCGCCCCCACCAGACCCACCCCGGGCCCCAAGGTCACCGTCCGGGCGTCCCTGTCCCCCAACAACTCCCGGTACTGGGCGGAGAACCGCCTGACCCTGCACGTCCACCGCCCCCTGAAGTCCCTCCAGGTGACGATCCAGGTGGCCCGCACCGGAACCCTCGCCCCGGCCGGCGCCTGGTCCTCCCTCCCCGCCTCCGACCACCGCCCCCAGACCCGAACGACCCGGACGGCCGTCATCTACCACTGGACCCTGCACGCGGGCCGCACCCTCCGCCCCGGCACCTACACCTTCGCCGCCCAGTACACCCCGGGCCCCGGCCACCGCCCCGCCGCCGACACCTACACCGTGACCACCCCCACCCCGATCACCGGCCACTTCTGACCGGAGGGCCCGTCACGGGACGCCTCAGCGTCCGCTCAGAGTGGTACAATATCTGGTACCAGATTGGGTGGAGGCCCCAGATGTCCATCACCGCGAGCGAAGCGCGACGCAGGTTGTTCCCCCTCATCGACGAGGTCAACGAGGACGGGGCACCCGTTGAGATCGTCGCCAAGAACAACCGGGCCTACCTCGTGCCCGCCGCCGAGTACGAGGCGCTGGAGGAGACCGCGCACCTGCTGCGCTCTCCGGCCAACATGCGCCGGCTCATCGCGGCCTACCAGCATGCTCTGGAGGGCCGTCATGAGATCCGTGAGCTGATCGACCCCGACGAGCAGCAGTGAAGCTCTCCTTCACCCCCGAGGGGTGGGAGGACTACACCTCCTGGCTCTCGACCGACCGGCAGGTGCTGAAACGGATCAACCGTCTCATCGACGACGCCCTGCGCGACCCGTACGGAGGCATCGGAAAACCCGAACCGCTCAAGCACGCCCTCCAGGGCGCCTGGTCCCGGCGGATCACGGAAGAGCACCGCCTCGTCTACCTTCCCCGCGATGACGAGCTCATCATCCTTCAGGCCCGTTACCACTACTGACGAGTGAGGACCCTCGCCCGCCGGATGCGATGGGCCGAGTTTTCGCGCCCCACCGACGAAAAGGCCCGCCTCCTGCGGAGAGGACGCAGGAGGCGGGCGGATTCACGGGGCGGTCAGGGGGACATGCAGTGGGGTTCGGTGGTGGGCGGGGTGCCGTTGGCGACGAAGCCGAACGTGGTGGAGGCGCCGGGGGCCAGGGAGCCGTTCCAGGCGGCGTTCTTGACGGTGAGGTCGGTGCCGGTCTGGGTGTGGGCGCCGCTCCACAGGCTGTTGACGGTGGTGCCGCCCGGCAGGCTCATGTGGACGGTCCAGCCGCTGGTGGAGTTGGTGCCGCTGTTCTTGACGGTGACCTCGCCCTGGAAGCCGCCGGACCAGGTGCTCGTCGGGCGGAACGTGGCCGTGCAGACCGTGCCCGGCTGCTGGGTCGGCGGCGGGTCGGTCGGGGTGGGGCCGGGCGGCGGGGTGCCGCCGTTGCGGATGCCGGTGACCTCGCCGTTGCCGCCGTCGAAGACCACGTCGGAGCAGTTGTAGAAGGTCTCGTTGCTGTCGGAGCGCTGCCAGACCGAGTAGATGATGTGGCGGCCGGTCTTGCCGGCCGGGAGGCGGGCGTTCCAGTAGTAGTACGAGCCCTCGCTGCCCGGGCCGCCCACGCTCGGCGGGTCGGTGACCTGGTCGAACGGGACCGGCTCCAGGTCGGCCCAGGTCAGCGGGCGGGTCGGGCTCCAGGAGTCCTTGGTGATGTAGGAGCGGAACGTGCCGGGGTGCGCGGCCCACTTGTTGTAGCGCATCTGGATGGTCGCGCCGGCGGTCAGGTGGGTGACGGGCCAGTCGTTGCGGGGCAGGTCGAAGCCGCTGAAGTCGTAGACCCTGGCGTCGGCGCTGCACAGCTTCCCGTCGGGGATGAAGCCCTCCATGCGGCCCGCGCCGTCCGAGCGCAGCACCGCGAACCAGTTGTAGAAGGCGTTCGTGCCGCCCTGCGCCAGGGCGGCGGCGCACGCGGGGTTGGTGGGCTGGATGTTGCCCTGCGGGGTCAGGCCGTCCTTCCAGCACAGGTAGGTGCGGCTGCCGGGGACCATCATCGCGCCGTGCGCCGACGCCGACTCGGTGAGGACGAACACCGAGGTCGCGGTGAGCGCGGTGGCGGCGGCTCCGATCAGCGCCGCCGCGCGGCGTTTGCGCATGCTCTCCTCCTTGGGGATGGTGAGGGAACGATCACTTGCAGGTGGTGCCGTTGAGGGCGAAGCTCGTGGGGGCGGGGTTGGAGCCGCCGACCGTGGCCTGGAAGCCGAACTCGGTGGAGCCGCCGGCGGGGATGGTCCCGTTGTGGCCGGCGTTCCGGACGGTGACGGCCTGGCCGCTCTGGGAGACGACGCCGTTCCACAGGTTGCGGATCTGCTGGTCGCCGCCGTACGTCCAGGTCAGCGCCCAGCCGTTGACCGGGGCGGAGCCGGTGTTGGCGACCTTCACCCGGGCCTGGAACCAGCCCGGCCACGAGCCGGTGACCTCGTAGTCCACGTCGCAGGCGCCCGTGCCCGGGTCGGGATCCGGATCGGGATTGCCGCCGACCGGGATCAGGTAGGGGCTCAGGTAGGACTGCTTGGTCTGGTTGACCGTGGTCCAGTCGTTGTTGAGGATGCCGCCGGTGTCCCCGGAATTGGGGTTCCAGCTCCAGAACGTGAAGTTGATCCCGCCGGTGCCCTTGCCGAGGTATTCCGTCAGCATCCGCAGCCAGGTGCGGTCCTTCTCGGCGGTCAGCGTGGTGCCGAACTCGCCGAGCAGCACGGGAGCGATGTTCTGCTTGTGCAGGTAGCCCCAGTTCTTGTCCCAGTGCGGAACGAGCGTGTTGGGGAAATCGGGGCTGGTGAACCAATCCTGGTCCGGGTACACCGAGGTGGCGTAGTCGTGCGGCGAGTACACCAGCTTGGCGGGGTCGGAAAGCCGCACCGGATGGTCCTTGGCCCCCTGCAGGTTGCCGCCCCACCAGTTGCAGTCGCCGTTGTGGCAGTCGACGCCCTCGACCACGATCAGCCAGTCGGGATTGACCTCCAGGATCGCGTTCCCGGCCCGTTCGGCGGCCAGCCGCCAGTCGCGGGTGGTGTCGCCGCAGCCCCAGCAGGCCGCGCCGTGCGGCTCGTTGTGCAGGTCGGCGCCGATGACCGCGCGGTTGCCGCGGTAGCGCTGGGCGAGCATCCGCCAGTCGGAGATCCACCGGCTCTCCGGGTACGCGGAGGTGTACCACAGCTCCGACTGGCCGGCGGCGTCCGGGCGGTGCCGGTCCAGCAGCACCTTCAGCCCGATCGACCCGGCGTAGCCGATGACCTTGTCCATGATCTGCAGGCCGGACAGCCCCGCCAGGTCGGGGTTCTTGGTGAAGTCGATGCCGTTCGGGGTCGCGCCGGCGTCGAAGAGCTGGTTGGAGTACGGCAGCCGCAGGGTGTTGTAGCCCAGCGACTTGATCTGGTCGAGCATGTCCTTGTAGCCGCGCGCCCACAGCCCGTGCGGCGCGAACGTGTCGGTCTCCATGCCGAACCAGTTGATGCCGGTGATCCGCACCGGATCACCGGCGGCGTCGACGAGCTGCGCGCCCCGCGCCCGCCACGGCCCGTCGCCGGGCGCCGCCTGCGCGGGAACGATCCCGAACAACAGTGACGCCAGCAGCGACAGCACCGCCGCCGAAACTACGGCGCACATCCGCCGTGAACGATTTCGCATTGTCCAGGTCCCGTTCTCGGAAACGTCGGAGCGCTCCCAAAGTCGGCGCGGCCCACAAACCTGTCAAACCGCCGCCGGCGGGACCTGGACTTTTGCGTGGAAGAACGTGAAAGCCGGCGCGCTCAGGCGGAATCGCGGACGATCAGCTCGGTCGGCAGGATGACCGGCTCGGGCCGCTGTCCCGGCTCCAGCGACAGCAGCATCCGCACGATCGCCTGGGCGACCTCCGCGATCGGATGGCGGACGGTCGTCAGCGGCGGATCGGTGTACCGGGCGGCCTCGATGTCGTCGAACCCGACCACCGCCACGTCGTCCGGCACCCGCCGCCCCGCCTTGCGCAGCGTGTGCATCGCCCCGATCGCCATCAGGTCCGAGGCCGCGAACACCGCGTCCAGGTCGGGGTCGTCCTCCAGGAGCTGCCGCATCGCCGCCGCCCCCGACTCGCGGGTGAAGTCGCCCATGGCCACCAGCGAGCGCCGGTCGGATCCCGACACCACCTCGCGGTAACCGGCCAGCCGGTCCAGCCCGGCCGTCATGTCCGGCGGCCCCGCGATCGTCGCGATGCGCCGCCGTCCCTTCCCGACCAGGTGCTCCACGGCCGCGCGGGCACCGCCCACGTTGTCGCAGTCGCAGTACGGCGGCCGGACCGTGGAGACCGGCCGCCCGTGCGAGACCACCGGCACCCCGGTACGGAGCAGGGCGGCGGGCAGCGGGTCGGAACCGTGCAGCGACAGCAGGATGACCCCGTCGACGTGCCCGCCGGCGACGTACCGTTCCACCCGGGCGTGCCCGGCCGCCGACGACGCCAGCATCAGCACGACCTGCTTGTCGGCGTTCTCCAGTTCCTGGCTGACCGCCCGCACCACGATGGAGAAGAACGGGTCGTCGGAGAACACCCGGGACGGGGGCTCGGACACCACCAGCCCGATGGAGTCGGTGCGCTGGGTGACCAGGCTGCGGGCCGCCGAGTTGGGCACGTACCCCAGTTCCTCGACCGCCCGCAGCACGGCGGCGCGGATCTCCGGCCTGACCGTGTCGGAGCCGTTCACCACCCGCGACACCGTGGCCCGGGAGACCCCCGCCCGGGCCGCGACCGCCTCCAGAGTCGGCCTCCTCAAGGAGCCTCCAGTCCGTTGCGCGCGATGACCCCGGCGTACCATCGTGCGCTGTCCTTGGGCAGGCGGCGCTGGTCGGCGTAGTCGACGTACACGATGCCGAACCGCTTGCCGTAGCCCTCGGCCCACTCGAAGTTGTCCAGCAGCGACCACACCAGATAGCCGCGCAGGTCCACGCCCGCCGCCAGCGCCGCGTGCGCCGCCCGCAGATGCCCCTCCAGGTAGCCGATCCGCGCCGGGTCCGCGACCCGGCCGTCCGGTCCGGGGACGTCGTCGAACGCCGCCCCGTTCTCGGTGACGACCAGCGGCACCCCCGGGTGGTCGCGGTGCAGCCGCAGCAGCAGCTCGGTCAGCCCGTCGGGGGCGATCGGCCAGCCCATCGCGGTCGTCGGCAGGTCCACCGAGGGGAACGCCACGCCCGCCGAGCCGGGGAACGCCGGGTTCTCCGGGGCGCCGGGAGCGGCCCGCACGTAGGTCGGGTTGTAGTAGTTGATGCCCAGCGAGTCGATCGGCTGCGCGATGACCGCCAGGTCGCCGTCCCGGACGTGCCCGAGCCGCCGCGCCCGTTCCAGCACCGCGTCGGGGTAGGACCCGCGCAGGGCGGCGTCGAGGAACTGCCGGTTGAGCAGCGAGTCCACCAGCTCGACCGCCGCCAGGTCCGCCTCGCCCGGGGCGTCCGCGGGGCAGAGCACGGGGGCGAGGTTGAGGGTCAGCGAGATCCGTTCCGCCCCCGCCTCGCGCAGCCGCCGCGCCGCCAGCCCGTGCGCCAGCATCAGGTGGTGCGCCGCCCGGAACGCGTCGTCCGCGCTGGTCCGCCCCGGCGCGTGCACACCGGCCCCGTAGCCGAGGAACGACGCCACCCAGGGTTCGTTGATCGTCGTCCAGGTGTCGGCCCGGTCGGCCAGGCGGTCGTGCACCACGCCAGCGTATTCCGCGAACCGGTACGCCGTGTCGCGCACGGTCCAGCCCCCCGCGTCCTCCAGCGCCTGCGGCAGGTCCCAGTGGTACAGCGTGACGTACGGGGTGATCCCCGCCTCCAGCAGCCCGTCCACCAGCCGGTCGTAGAAGTCCAGCCCGCGCGGGTTGACCGGCCCCGACCCGTCCGGCTGCACCCGCGGCCAGGACACCGAGAACCGGTAGGCCCCCAGCCCCAGCGAGGCCATCAGCGCGATGTCCTCCCGCCAGCGGTGGTAGTGGTCGCAGGCCACGTCCCCGGTGTCCCCGCCGGCGACCGCGCCCGGCCGCCGGGCGAAGGTGTCCCAGATCGACGGTCCCCGGCCGTCCTCGTGCGCCGCGCCCTCGATCTGGTACGCCGCCGTCGCCGCCCCCCACACGAAGCCGGCCGGGAAGGCCTGGGAGGCGGTCCGGGCGGTGGTCGTCGAGCCGACCGTCGTCATGCGTACGAGTCCCTCCGATGCGGCGTGCCGTGTCCCGGCCGCCGGAATGTGGTCGTTGTCGGTGAGCGGGCCGGTCACGCCTTGAGGGCGCCGTCCATGATGCCGCCGATGAGCTGGCGGCCGCAGAGCAGGAAGATCACCAGCAGCGGGAGCGTGGAGACCGCCGTGCCGGTGAACATCAGCGAGTAGTCGGTGTAGTAGGACCCGTTCAGCAGGTTCAGCGAGTACTGCACGGTCGGGTTGTCGGGGTCGAGCACCGCCAGCGGCCAGATGAACTCGTTCCACGTCTGCATGAACGTGAACAGCCCGAGCACCGCCATCGCCGGCCGCAGCACCGGCAGCACCACGCTCCAGTAGATCCGCCAGGTGGAGCAGCCGTCGATCCGCGCCGCCTCGATCAGCTCGTCCGGCAGCGCCTGCATCGTGTACTGCCGCATCATGAACACGCCGAACCCGGTGACCAGGAACGGCACGATGACGGCCTGCAGCTTCCCGGTCCAGCCGATCTCGGCCATCAGCATGTAGAGGGGGATGATCCCCATCTGCACCGGGACCATCATCGTCGCCAGCATCACCAGCAGCAGCCCGTTGCGGCCGCGGAAGCGCAGCTTGGCGAACGCGAACCCGGCCAGCGAGGCGAACAGCAGCGTCGAGACGGTCACGGCGGAGGCCGCGACGGCCGAGTTGACCAGCCCGAGCCCGAACCGGGCCTGCTCGTCGCCGAACAGCCGGGCCAGGTTGCGGCCCAGTTCCCCGCCGGGGACGACCGGCGGCGGCACCGAGCCCACCACGTCGTTGGTGCGGGTGGCCACCACCAGCATCCAGTACAGCGGGAACACCGACAGCACGATGGTGGCGGCCAGCGTGATCCGGGTGAGCGGGCCCGCGCCCCACAGGGTCGCCAGGGTGCCCCCGCGCCGCCGCCGGGGACGCCGGGAATTGATGACGATCATGCTTTGCCTCCGCCGACCCGGCGCAGCCACAGGAAGTTGAGCAGGGAACCGAGCAGGATGATCACGAAGAGCATCCAGGAGACCGCCGAGGCGTAGCCGTAGTCGAAGCGGCCGAAGGCGTTCTCGAACATGTACATGGTCACCGTCTGGAACTGGCGCAGCGAGCCGCCCGCCATGTCCCCGTTGCCGAACAGCAGCGGCTCGGTGAACAGCTGGAAGCCGCCGATGGTGGAGATGATCGCGGTGAAGATGATGGTCGGCCGCAGCATCGGCAGCGTGATCGTCCAGAACTGCCGGCGCCGGGACGCCCCGTCGATCGCCGCCGCCTCGTACAGGTCCCTGGGGATGGACTGCATCGCCGCCAGGTAGATCAGGGCGTTGTAGCCGGTCCACCGCCAGTCGACCATCACGCTGATCGCCAGCCACGACGACCAGCGCTCGGCCGCCCAGTCGATGCGCTCCACCCCGAACCAGCCGAGCACGTAGTTGACCAGCCCGAAGTCCCGGCTGAACAGCTGGCTGAACACGATCGCCACCGCGGCCACCGAGGTCACCATCGGGGCGAGCACGCCCATCCGCAGCAGCGTCTGCCCCCGCATCCGCCGGTTCAGCGCGTTCGCCAGCAGCAGCGCCAGCAGCAGCTGCGGAACGGTGGCGACCACGAACATCCCGGCGGTGTTCCACACCGAGTTCCAGAACTGCGGGTCGGTCAGCACCATCCGGAAGTTGGCCAGACCCACGAAGTCCCGCGAGCCCACCAGCTCCCAGTCGTGCAGCGCCACCCACAGCGTGTAGAGCATCGGGAACGCCCCGAACGCCGCGAACAGCAGGAAGTACGGGGACACGAACAGGTACGGGGAGAACTTCACGTCCCAGCGGGCCAGCCGCCCGGCCGACCGCCGCCGCGCGGGACGGTCGGCCGGGGCGGGGAGATCCGCCTTGGCGCGCCGGACGCGGGCCGGAGCGGTCATCGGGCCTCGCGCTCCGCGTCGGCGAGGGCCTTGGTCCAGGCGGCGTCCGGGGTGAGCTTGTCCTGTTCGACCGCCAGCAGCGCGTCCTCGAACCGCTGGTTGACCGGGTTGGTGTCCTCGCCCAGGTACAGCGGCTTGAGGGCCTTGGCGCCACCGGCGTAGATCTCGCCGACCGGCGCGTTGTTGAAGTACTCGTTGCGGAACGACTTCACCGCCGGGTCGTCGAGGGCCTGCGGCGAGGACGGCAGGTTGTTGCGGGCCTTGAACGCCGCGATCTGGCTCTGCGGGCTGGTCAGGAACTTCGCCAGCTCGGCGGCCTCCCTGGGGTGCTCGCTGCCCCTGGGCACCGCCAGGAACGAGCCGCCCCGGCTGCCCGAGCCGCCCGGGATGGCCGCCACGTCCCACTTGCCGGCCGCCGCGGCGCCCGCGTTTTCCTTGATCACGCCGAGCATCCACGACGGGCAGGCGATGGTGGCGAACCTGGCCTCCTTCAGCCCGGTGCCCCAGCTCGGCTCGAACGACTTGAGCCCGGCCGACAGCCCGGACCGCTGGATCTTGAGGGTGGTGTCCCAGGCCGTCTTCACCGCCGGGTTGCCGGCGGCGACGAGCTTGCCGGAGGGGTCGAAGTAGGTGTGGCCGACGGTCTGGCTGGCCTGCTGGGCGAGCATCGAGTTGTAGAGGTTGACCGCGCCGTCGACGAACTTGGCGTCCTTGACCTTGGCCGCGAACCTCTGGCCGGTGGCGATGTAGGCGTCCCAGGTGGGCCACAGCTCGCCGACCTTCTCCCGGTCGGTGGGCAGCCCCGCCTTGGCGAACAGGTCGGTGCGATAGCACATGGCCAGGCCGCCGACGTCGGTGCCGAGCCCGACCAGGTACCTGCCGTCCGGGGTGAGGGCCTGCCTCCACTTCCAGTCCAGGAAGTTGCCCTGCAGCGATCCGGCCCCGTGGTCCAGCAGGTTCACGAACCGGTCGGGCTGGGCCATGAACTTGGTGAGGATGCCCTCCTCGATGGCCACCACGTCGCCGGCCCCGCGGCCGGCGGCGATCCACTTCTCCAGCCGGGGCAGGTAGTCGTCGAGCTGCACCACGTTGCGGTGCTTGATCCGGATGTTCGGGTGCTGCGCCTCGTACTGCTTGAACAGTTCCTCGTACCCGAACGTACTGAAGGTGTCGACGGTCAGCGTGATCTTCCCGTCGTCGGCGCCCCCGCCGCCGCATCCGGCGGCGAGCACGAGCGCGGCGGCGGCGAGCCCGGCGCCGAGCCGGCCGCGCCGCCGGGCGCGACCGGCCGGCCTCGGGTGCGCGCCGGAGGTCTTCGGGGGCTCGCCGTGGGGTGCGCCGGAGCGCCGGAAGTGGGGTGCGGGCATGGTCCGTCCTCGGGGGGGGTGGCGTGCTGGGACTGCTTGAGAGAGCGCTCTCACGAGAGAGTGGAGCCTGGCCGGGTGAGCTGTCAATCCCCGCTTTGGAATGGGATGTTGTGGGCCGCCAACTTAAAAGAGCGCTCTCACGAATTGCGCCGGAGGGGTTGACAGCGGGCCCGGGCGCGGGGACATTGACCGGCACGCGGACGTTCGCAAGGTCCCCCGCCCCTGCGAGTGGAAGGCTCAGCCATGCCCGACACAGCACGACCTTTGGCGCCCGTGCCGGTGCCTTCGGGCGCGTCCCCGTTCCGCGCCCGGATCCGCCGCTGGCGCAGGGCCGCGTTCGCGGCCGTCGCCGCACTGGCGATCCCCGCCGCCGCGCTCGTGGCGGCGCCCGCGCCCGCCGGCGCGTCGATCCCCCCGCCGCCCTCCGGATGGAGCCTGGTGTGGGGCGACGACTTCAACGGCTCCGCCGGATCGCTCCCGTCCTCCGACAACTGGATCATCGACATCGGCCACAGCTACCCGGGCGGCCCCGCCAACTGGGGCACCGGGGAGATCCAGCGGTACACCGCCGATCCGGCCAACGTGAGCCACGACGGCCAGGGCAACCTGCGGATCACGCCGCGCAGGTCGGCCTCCGGCGAGTGGACGTCGGCGCGGATCGAGACCCGGCGCGCCGACTTCAAGCCCGCCGACGGCCGCATCCTGCGGATCGAGGGCCGGATCCAGATGCCGAACGTCACCGGCGACGCGGCGCTCGGCTACTGGCCGGCGTTCTGGGCGCTGGGGTCCCCGTACCGGGGCAACTACCAGAACTGGCCCGCCATCGGCGAGTTCGACATCATGGAGAACGTCAACGGGATCAACTCGGTGTGGGGCGTGCTGCACTGCGGGGTCAACCCGGGCGGTCCCTGCAACGAGTCCAGCGGGATCGGCGCCAGCCGGGCCTGCCCCGGGGCCTCGTGCCAGTCGGCGATGCACACCTACCGGTTCGAGTGGGACCGCAGCGTCACCCCCAACCAGCTCCGCTGGTACGTCGACGGCCAGCTCTACCACACCGTCAGCCAGAGCCGGTTCGACGCCACCACCTGGAACAACATGACCGGCCACGGCGGCTACTTCCTGCTGCTGAACGTGGCGATGGGCGGGGCGTTCCCCAACGGGGTCGCCGGGTTCGGCACCCCGACCGCCGCCACCGTCCCCGGGCATCCGATGATCGTGGACTACGTGGCGGTCTGGCAGAGCGGCGGCGGCACCACGCCGACCGACCCGCCTCCGGGCGGCTTCGACGCCCGCTCCACCATCCAGGCGGAGAGCTACTCGGCCCAGAACGGGGTGCAGGTGGAGACCACCACCGACACCGGCGGCGGGCAGAACGTGTCCCATGTCGCGAACGGCGACTGGATCCGCTTCGACAACGTCGACTTCGGGTCCGAGCCCGCACGGCAGTTCAAGGCCCGGGTCGCCTCCGGCGCCCCGGCCGGGGTCAGCGGCCTGGTGCGGGTCCGGCTCGGCAGTCCCACCGGGACGGTGCTCGGTGACTTCGCGATCTCCAACACCGGGGGCTGGCAGAGCTGGCGGACCGTGCCGGCCAACATCACCCCGACGACCGGCAGGCACACCGTCTACCTGACGTTCGAGAGCGGCCAGCCCGCCGACTTCGTGAACGTCAACTGGTTCACCTTCTCGACGAGCTGACCGAAACGACGCGCGGGCGGCGCCCCTTCCGGGTCGCCGCCCGCGGCGTTCGCGGATCGTCAGCCCTGCTGCTGCGGGGCGGTCCGGCTGGGCTTGCCGGGCGCCCGGCCGGACGGCTGCAGCTTGGGCAGCAGCCCCCGCATCGCCTCCTCGGCCTCCCGGCACGCCTGCATGCAGATGCGGCAGTGCTCGTGCGCGTCGGCGTGCTCGGCGCAGGAGTCGCCGCACGTCCTGGTCGCCTGGATGGCGGCCTGGACCTGCGCGTGGGTGAGCGAGGCGTCGTAACCGGTGTGCCGCGACAGCACCGCCGCGGTGGTGTGGCAGATGTCGGCGCAGTCCATGTTGTCGCGGATGCACCGGGCCAGCCGCGGCAGCTCCTCGGCCGGTTCGGACAGGCAGGCGTCCGCACAGGCCGAACACGCCTGGGCGCACGTGGTCAGGCAGTCGATCACGGACGCCAGCTGCTGATGGTCCAGGTGAACGTCGGCCGGATAGGTCTCCAGCATCTGGGCCGTGTACGTCATGTCGGGACTCCTTCCCGAACGGATTGCTCGGTCCCTACCGCCGTACCCGGCCCTCACCGGCTATGCATGGTCCGTGCCGCCCCGAGGGGAAAAGGGGCGGAGCGGGCGGCACGCCGCGAATGTGCAGACCCGCTCCGCGGGGAGACACTGTACTCTCCCGTCACGGAAGGCTCACCCCGGGTGCCGGGGCCGCTACCCGGCCAGTTCCTCGGCCAGTTCGGGGCCGGTGGACGGCGCCGTCACGGTCAGCGGGCGGACGACCGCCGCCAGGTGCACCGCGTCGGTGAGGTCGGCGACCGGCTGGCCGTCGCGGACGATGACATAGGTGCCCGCCGACGGGCGGACCACGATCTGCTCGGCGTCGGCGGAGTCCTCGCCGGCCACCGTGCAGCGCAGCCGGCCGGTGCCCGCCTCCAGCGACACCACCACGGTGGCCCCGGCCGCGGGCTCGACGGCGCGGCCGTCCACCCGCAGCGCCAGCCGGGCGTCGTCGCCGAGCGGGCGCAGCGCCACGGTGGTCAGCGCGGCGTCGACCAGCTCCTCGCCCTCGGTCATCCCGATCACGGCGCGGACCGGCTCGGGCCCCTCCTCCCGGTCGGTCAGCAGCGGGCAGCCGAGCAGCGCCGCCAGCCGGTGGCCGTCGCCGTCGCGGCGGGTGACGTCGATGAGCAGCTCCACGTCCCCGGCGAACCGGCGCAGGTCGGCCAGGGCGTTGCGGCGGCGCAGCACCGGCGGGATGTCCACGGTGGACAGCCCGCGGGCCGCCAGCATCCGGCGGAGTTGGTCGCCGCGGGTGCGGCCGGCGCGCCCGTAACCGCGGACGATGCCGACCTTGCCGGCGGGCGACAGCAGGGCGGCGGCCCGGTCGCCGAGGCGTACGAGCGTGGTGGCCGGCAGCGTGCCGAGGGTCATGGGACCTCCTGAGGGTTCGGTGGTCTGCGTGACGGGGGCCGAGACTTGGGGGTGGCGCTCAGAGCGGCCCGGCCGACAGGCGCCCGGTCACACGGTCGGGTTCGGGCGGGCGGCCGTGCCCGGACGTGATCCGGTGCGATCGGTTCGGCACGCCGTTGCTCCTGTCGGGAACGCCCTGACAAGCTGGGAGGAGGGCATTCTACCGTCACGTTAGGTTAGGGTCGCGGGCGGGGTCCCTGTTACGCCCGTGACCACGGTGGTCACCGGGGCGGCGCGGTGCTCTCCCGGACCACCAGCCCGGTGGCCAGCTCGACCCGCCGGGTCTCCAGGGTCTCGCCGCGGGCCAGCCGCAGCAGCATCCGGGCGGCCAGCGAGCCCATCTCGGCCAGCGGCTGGCGGACCGTGGTCAGCGGCGGGGAGAACCAGCGGGACACCGGCAGGTCGTCGAAGCCGACGATGCTCAGGTCCTGCGGGATGCGCAGGCCGCGCTCGCGGGCCGCCTCGCAGGCCCCGAACGCCTGCTGGTCGGAGCCGGCGAAGATCGCGGTGGGCGGGTCGGGCAGCTCCAGCAGCCGGGCGGCCTGCACGTAGCCGCTCTCGAGGTGGAAGTCGCCGTGCCGGACCAGCTCCGGGTCGGCCGGCAGCCCGGCGGCCTCCAGCGCGCCCCGGTAGCCGTCCAGCCGGGCGCGGCTGCACAGCACCCCGGCCGGCCCGCTGATGATCCCGATCCGGCGGTGGCCCAGGTCGATCAGGTGCTGGGTGGCGGCCAGCCCGCCGGCCCAGTTGGCGGCGCCGATCGAGGGCACCTGCGGGTCGGGCTCGCCGCGCGGGTCGATGACCACGCACGGCACCCGCAGCGCCTCCAGCCGGGCCCGGCGGGCCGGGTCCAGCTCGTCCAGCACCAGCACCACGCCCTCGGAGCCGCGCCGTTCCAGGTTGTCCAGCCACTGGCGGGCCGGCTCGGAGCCGGCGTGGATGGCCGACACCACGGTGCCGACCCCCTGGGCGTGCGCGACCTCCTCGGCGCCCCGGATGATCTCCACCGCCCACGGGCTGTCCAGCTCGTCGAAGACCAGGTCGATCAACCCGGCCGGCTCCGCGGGGGCGCCGCGCCGGCGGCCCCGCGGATAGGCGTGCTTGGCCAGCAGCTCCTCCACCCGCGAACGGGTGCCCTCCGCGACGTCGGCACGGCCGTTGAGCACCTTGGACACCGTCGAGACCGACACTCCGGCCTCTCGGGCGATGGCGGTGATCGTGACGTGCCCCCGGCTCCGATTCGTCAAGGCAGACCTCACCTTCTCTGGTACCGGCATCCTACTCCGAAAATTTTCGGATCGCGGACTCCTGTGAACCGGGACATATCCAGGTATTGACAGGGCCTTCCCGCGGCTCCTAGTTTCCGAAACATATCGGCAATGTTTCGAGTGCGGCGGTCCGGGGGCGTCGCCTTGGGAGGTGCGAGAGGTGCTCAGGGTTCGTCGCAGAGCCAGGTACCTGGCCCTGGTCGCCGCATCCGCGCTGGCGCTCAGCGCGTGCGGGAGCTCAGGCCCGGCCGGAGGCGGTTCCGGCGAGGTACGGGTGTGGTCGTTGCAGGACGGGGTCAACAGGGCCGAGCGGGAGGCGGTGGCCGCCTACAACAAGTCCGCCGACCCCAAGGTCAAGATGGAGACCTTCCTCAACGACCCGTACAAGCAGAAGCTGCAGGTCGCCATGGGATCGCCGCAGGCGCCCGACGTCTTCATGAACTGGGGCGGCGGCAACCTCAAGCAGTACGTGGACGCGGGGCAGGTGCACGACCTGACCGGCGCGCTGAACGCCGACCCGGCCTGGCGGGACAGGTTCCTGCCGGTCGTGATGAAGACCGCCCAGATCAACGGCAAGTACTACGGCGTCCCCGAGCGCGGCATGCAGCCCATCGTGCTCTTCTACAACAAGGACGTCTTCGCCAAGGCCGGGCAGCAGCCGCCGAAGACCTGGGACGACCTGCTGCGGCTGGTCGACGTCTTCAAGGACCGCGGCGTCACCCCGTTCGCGCTGGCCGGCTCGCAGGCATGGACCGAGCTGATGTGGCTGGAGTACCTGCTGGACCGCATCGGCGGACCCGCTCCCTTCCAGGCCATCGTCGAGCGCAGGCCGGGCGCCTGGAAGGACCCGTCCGTGCTGCGCGCGCTGACGATGATCCGCGAGCTGGTGGACCGCGGGGCGTTCGGCACCAACTACGCCTCCGTCGACTACGACGTGGGCGGCGCCTCCACGATCTTCGCCCAGGGCAAGGCCGCCATGCACCTGATGGGCTCGTGGGAGTACGCCACGCAGCTCGAGCAGAACCCCGACTTCGTCAAGAAGGACCGGATGGGCTGGACGGCGTTCCCGTCCGTGCCCGGCGGCCAGGGCGACCCGAAGAACATCGTCGGCAACCCCTCCAACTACATGTCGGTCAGCGCCGGCTCCAAGGACAAGGAGGCCGCGGTGCGGTTCCTCAAGGAGGGGCTGACCTCCGACGCCTACATCCGCGGGATGATCAGCGTCGGTGAGGTGCCGGCCATCAAGGGCGTGGAGCCCCAGCTGCGCAGCGGCCCCGCCCCCGAGTACGGCACCTTCATCTACGGGCTGGTGTCCGGGGCGCCCAACTTCACCCAGTCGTGGGACCAGGCGCTGCCCCCCAACGTCGCCGAGGCGATGCTGACCAACCTGTCGAAGCTGTTCCTCAAGGACATCACGCCGCAGCAGTTCGCCGACGCCATGGACAAGATCAAGTGAAAGTCCGCTCATCCCGTGGAGCCGGCCCGGTGAAGACCGGCCGGCTCCACGGCCGGAGCCCGGTGCACCAGCGTCCCGGGGTGATCTGGGCCGCGCCCGCGTTCTTCTACTTCCTGGTGTTCGCGGTGGTGCCGCTGGTCCTGGTCGTCGGCCTCAGCTTCACCCACTGGAACGGGCTCGGCATGCCCCGGTGGGCCGGCGCCGCCAACTGGTCCCGGCTCGCCGAGGACCCCACGCTGGGCTCCTCGATCCGGCTGTCGCTGATCCTGACCGCGGTCGCCTGGCTGGTGCAGACCCCGATCAGCCTGCTGCTGGGCGTCTGGGCGGCCGCACCCGGGCGCGGCCGGGCGGCGCTGAGCGCGGTGTTCTTCGTGCCGCTGCTGATGTCCAACGCCGCGGTGGCGCTGCTGTGGCAGTCGCTGCTGGACCCCAACTTCGGGCTGGCCGAGCTGATCGGCCCGCTGCTGGGCGCCCCGGACGGCAACGTCCTCGGCGATCCGGGGCGGGCCCTGGCCGCGATGGCGCTGGTGGTGTCCTGGCAGTTCATTCCGTTCCACATGCTGCTGTACCAGGCCGCGACCCGGCAGATCCCGCGGTCGCTGTACGAGGCGGCGGCCATCGACGGGGCCGGGCGGGTGCGCCAGTTCCGGTCGATCACGCTGCCGCAGCTGCGGCACACGATCGTGTCCTCCAGCGTGCTGATCGTGGTCGGCTCGCTGACCTACTTCGAGACCATCCTGCTGATCACCGGGGGCGGGCCGGGCACCGCGACCCGCGTGCTGCCGCTGCACATGTACATCACCGGCTTCGAGGCGTTCGAGATGGGCTACGCCAGCGCGCTGGCGGTGCTGCTGGTCGTGGCGGGCACCGCGCTGTCGATCGGCATCGTCAGGATGACCGGTTACTCCCGGATGGACAGCAGCCGGGAGGGGATGTGACGACCCGACAGGAGACCCGCAGGGCCCGCACCGCGCAGGCCGGCGCGCACGCCCGGCCCGCCCGGCCGGGCCCGCGCCGGGACGGCTCCCGGTGGCCGCCGTTCCTGCGGCGGGCCAACCCGCTCGCCGCCCTGGGCGCCCTGGCGTGGCTGGTCGTCGTCGGCATGCCGGTCTACTACCTGGTCACGGTGAGCCTGCGGACCCGCGCCGACTACCTGACCGCCGGTCCGCTGGCCCCGCCGACCTCGCCGACGCTGGACAACTACCGGCTGGTGCTGACCGGGGAGTTCGGCCGGTACTTCGTCAACACCGCGATCGTCACCGTCGTGTCGATCGTGCTGGTGCTGGCCCTGGCGCTGCCCGCGGCGTACGCCATCGTGCGCGGCCGGCACCCGCTGATCCGGACCGGCTTCTCGATGATGCTGCTCGGGCTGGCCATCCCGTCCCAGGCGGTGATCGTCCCGCTCTACCTGCTGATCACCCGGATGCACATGTACGACTCGCTGGCCGGGATCATCCTGCCCACGGTGGCGTTCCTGCTGCCGGTGGCGGTGCTGGTGCTGACCAGCACGCTGCGCGAGATACCCAATGAGCTGTACGAGGCGCTGGCGCTGGACGGCGGCGGTCCGATGGAGGCGCTGCGCACGCTGGTGCTCCCGCTGAGCCGGCCGGGCCTGATCACCGTCGCCGTCTACGTGGCGGTGAACGCCTGGAACGGCTTCCTGTTCCCGCTGGTGCTCACCCAGTCGCAGGACCAGCGGGTGCTGACGATGGGGCTGTGGAGCCTGCAGGGCCAGTACACCTCCAATGTCCCGGCGCTGATGGCGGCCATGACGCTGTCGGTGCTGCCCGTGCTGCTGTTCTACGCGATCGGCCGCCGCCGCCTGGTGAGCGGGCTGACCGCCGGGTTCGGCAAGTGACGCCTCTGCCGGACGGCGGGCGACAACGTGTTCGAGAAACGGAGTGCTCATGACCGATGACCAGCGTTTCCTCCGGGTGGCCGGCGCCCGGCTCGTCGACGGCTCCGGGACCCCGGTGCGCCTGCGCGGCGTCGGGCTCGGCGGCTGGCTCAACATGGAGAACTTCATCACCGGCTATCCGGCCAACGAGACGTTGATGCGCCGGACGGTGCGCCAGGTGCTGGGGGAGGAGCGCTACCACCGCTTCTTCGACCGGCTGCTGACGGTGTTCTTCGACGAGGCGGACGCGGCGTTCCTGGCCTCGCTGGGGCTGAACTGCGTGCGGATCCCGCTGAACTACCGGCACTTCGAGGACGACCGGGCGCCGTTCGAGATCCTCGAGGAGGGGTTCGCGCACCTGGACCGGGTGATCGACCTGTGCGCCCGGCACGGCATCTACACGGTGCTGGACCTGCACGCCGCGCCCGGCTGCCAGAACCACCACTGGCACAGCGACAACCCCACCCACCTGCCGGCGTTCTGGGAGCACCGGCACTTCCAGGACCGGCTGGTCAACCTGTGGCGGGTGATGGCCGAACGGTACGCCGACAACCCGTGGGTGGCCGGGCACAACCTGTTGAACGAGCCCGCCGACCCGACCGGGGAGATCATCGGGCCGTTCTACGCCCGGCTGGTGCAGGCCGTCCGCGAGGTGGACCCGCGGCACGTCATCTTCCTGGACGGCAACACCTACTCGACCCGGTTCGACATGTTCGGGGACCCGTGGGAGAACACCGTCTACACCTGCCACGACTATGCGCTGGCGGGGTTCGTGTACGGCGGGCCGTACCCGGGTTACACCGAGGGCGTGTGGGTGGACCGCGACCAGTTGGAGCGCAAGTTCCTGGAGCGGTCCGAGTACCAGCGCCGCACCGGGACGCCGATCTGGGTGGGCGAGTTCGGCCCGGTCTACACCGGCGACCCCGAGCGGGACGAGCAGCGGTACCAGATCCTGCGCGACCAGCTCGACATCTACGACGCCCACGAGGCGGGCTGGTCGCTGTGGACCTACAAGGACGTGGGGCTGCAGGGGCTGGTGCACATCGCGCCGGACAGCGCGTACGCGCGGCGGTTCGGCGACTTCATGGCGAAGAAGGCGCGGCTGGGCGCGGACCACTGGGGGTCGACCGATGAGGGCATCAGGCATGTGGTGGATCCGCTGCACGCGTTCATGGACGAGCAGTTCCCGGACTACGACCCCTATCCGTTCGGGCGCCGCAAGTACACCGAGGACCTGGTACGGCACATCCTGTTCTCGCAGCCGCTGACCGTGGAGTACGCCGAGCTGTTCCGCGGCCTGGACGACGGGGAGCTGGACGCGCTGGCCGACTCGTTCTCGTTCGCCGCGTGCGTGCGCCGCGAGCCGCTGGCCCGGATCCTGGCCGAGCGGTGCAGGCCGCAGGAGGCCGGTTCGTCCGGCGCGCTGCGCGCGGGCTGAGGCTCGGGGGACGGCCGGACCGGCGGGCCGCCGGTCCGGTCACCCGGGCTTCCGTGCGCTGGGCGACGCAGTCGCCACGCTGAGTGATTTTACCTTTGGGGCTCCTTGATCCAGGTTGTCCTATTTTTAATAGGTCTGTACCTTTCCGTGATACCGGTCCGTCGGTAACCGCCATCCCGGGCGGTGCGGATCGGACGCCGAGTCCCGGCGGCGCCGAACCCCTCACATCGCGCCGCGGGAGCCGGGGACCCACGCTTCCTGGGGTGAATCCGCCGTGCGCGGTAGGGCGACTCCTGGCCCGAACCCGTCAGCTAACCCGGTAGGCGGTCTCGAAGGAGAGCGCATGGATCCCATCGGGGAAAAGTTGCTCGACATCGCCAAGGCCGAGCTTGGCTACACGGAGAAATCGGGAGGGTACACAAAGTACGGCGACTGGTACGGCAAGAACGTCGACAACAGCTCCTACTTCGCCACCGCGCCCTGGTGCGACATGTTCCTGGCCTGGGCCGCCGACAAGGCCGGGGTGACCGAATGGGCGGGCCAGTTCGCCTACACGGTCTTCCACGCCCAGTGGTTCGCCCGTAAGGGCGCCTGGGGCACCGAGCCGGAGCCCGGCGCGATCGTCTTCTTCGACTGGTCGGGCACCAAGAGCATCGACAACATCGACCACGTGGGGATCGTCGAGAAGGTCGAGGGCGACCGGATCCACACCATCGAGGCCAACAGCGACGGCATCTACCTCAAGCGGCAGGTGCGTTCCCCCCAGAACATCGTGGGCTACGGCTACCCCGCCAAGGTGCACGTCCCCGGCCGTTCCGTCGAGGAGGTCATCGGCGGCGGCTCCCGCTCCGGCGACACCGCCGTCAAGTACCGGCCCAAGCACGCCGCCCCCGCCTCCGTCGAGCAGATCGGCGGCGACACCGGCGGCAGGCCCGTGCAGGGCGTCGGCGAGGCCCGGGACGGCCTCCTCCCGCCCGTCCCGGACGCACCGGTGTTCGCCGACGTCCTGACCGTCGCCGTCGCCGGCACCGTGGCGCTCGCCGTGGGCAGGAGCGTCCTGACCCGCCTCCCGGCCAGGCTCCCGGCGCTCTCCGCGCCGAAGCTCCCCACGAGTTCCCCGGTCCGGCTCCGCAAGCGCGGCCGCCACCACCGCGCCCCGGTGGAACTGCCCGCCGACCTCGCCCCCGCCGACCTCACCGCGGCCGACGCCCAGACCGTGGCGATGCCCCTGGTCAGCGCCGCCGTCGCGGCCGAGGCCGAGGACCGCGAGTTCTGGGGCCAGATCTCCCGGATGGACACCGAGGACCTGGAGTTCTGGGACTCGATCATCGCCGAGTCCGAACACGGCGCCGCCGTCCGCTGACCGGCTACCCGGCCGGGCCCTCTTCCCCGTCAGGCCCGGCCGGGTCAGCCTTCGAACGCCTCGAAGGCCCGCGACCGGGAACCGCTCGGCGGCGTGCACGACTGTGCCGGGAGACAACACGCCGACCGTCCTGGTTGCGAACTTCCATAAAGCAGGCCGCCCCACAGGCCCTCATCGCCGCCCGCCGGCCCGCCCGTGCCAGACTGAACGCCGTTCGGCGACGACGAGGAGGGCGTCATGGCGGTCGATCCCACGGGCAAGGACCTCAAGCGGCTCATGGACGAGGACCCCGGCGGTCCGGTGGTCATGCTCAACCTGCTGCGCTTCGCCCCCGGCGGCCAGGACTCCTACATGGAGTACACCCGCCGCACCGCCCCGTTCCTCAAGAAGTACGGCGGCGAGCTGCTGTACGCCGGGCAGGGCTCCACCGCCCTGGTGGCCGAGGAGGGACAGGCGTGGGACGCGGTGCTGGTGGTCCGTTATCCCAGCCGCGAGGCGTTCAGCCGCATGGTCGCCGACCCCGAATACCAGAAGGTCACCGAGCTGCGCACCAAGGCCCTCACCGAGGCCGTCCTCCAGGCCACCGTCCCCTGGGGCAAGGGCTGAGCCGGATACGTCCGGCGGATCGCCGAACGGGACGCGCACCGTCCCGTGGGGCAAGGGCTGAGGAGCCTTCGCTCTCGCCACGGCGGATCAGCCCGCTGACGACACCGGCCACAGGACGGCGGGCCGCCCGTCCCCCGGGATTCCGGGTCTCACCACGGGGGGAACAGTTCGGCGGCGGCGCTCGGCCACAGGGTGGCGGCCATCGTCGGCAGCAGGAACATCAGGACGGCGAGCCCCCAGTGCCGCTGGGGGAACCCGGCGGTGTCCGCCGCCAGGACGTTGGCGAGGACGAAGGCGCCCAGCATGGGCAGCGTGAGCACGACCACCAGGACAACGGCCGCCATGGCGCCGTCGTCGACGTCGTTCGGAGCCGGGGAGGTCACGCCCAGAGCGGCGAGCGGGTGGTCGTGCAGGAACGACCAGCCGAAGTGCAACGGCAGCACGCCGAGACCTCCCAGACCGAGGTTGAGCAGCGCGGACTTCAGCGGCCACAACCGTGATCCCGGCCGTGCGCTCTTTGTGGACATAAGAGATTCCTCGTTTCGGTCGGCTCGGAATGGAGGTTCGAATATCGGGCGGTGATGTCGGGCGAACCCGGTGACGGTGGACCGGCGTCGTACCGTGTGTGCAAATGTCCGCGTTCAAGGTTGTCGATTCTCCCTGGACGCTCCGTGGAACCGGCTGCAAGGATGGAACCGGTACACAGGGTCACCGGGTGCGGGGAGTGCCACCGGGTATGCAGACGGAGCGTTTTTGGGCCGGCATCGGCGCGGCGTTCCGGCAATGGCGGCAGCCCCGGGAATTCCGGATCGCGCCCGCCGCATGGCCGCGGGACGCGCTGAGCACGCTGGAGAAACTGGCGTCCGCTCTCGCCGAATCCGCACCGCCGCCCGAGCCCTCGCAGCCCGCCGACACCGCCGGGGAGACCGCCGCCCCCGCGCCCCCCGGACCCGCCGAGTCCGAGTCCGGGTCCGCCGGGTCCGAGGCCGGGTCCGCCGGGTCCGAGGCCGTTGCACAGGCGCCGGAGGCGCTGCCGGACCGGACGCTGGCCGAGCTGGCGACCAACGTCTGGCGGCTGCACACCCGGCTCGGCCGGGACGAGGACACCCCCCGGATCGTCATGCGGCACCTGGAGGGCGCGCTGGACGCGCTGGCCGACGCCGGCGTCGAGATCCGCGACCATCTGGGCGAGCCCTACGACCCGGGCCTCACCCTGGAGGTGCTGACCCTGCAGCCCACTCCCGGACTGGGCCGCGAAGAGGTGATCGAGACCCTCCGGCCCAGCGTCTACTTCCGCGACCGCGCGATCCAGCGCGCCGAGGTGATCGTGGGGACTCCGCTGGAGCCCGGCGCACCAGACGAGCCCGGCGGATCCGGCGAGCCCGGTCTGCCGCAACCCACCCGGGAGTCACGTCCATGACCCGCAGCACCATCGACTTCGGCATCGACCTCGGCACCACCAACAGCGCCATCGCCCGGTTCGCCGGCGTCGGGGCCGAGATCGTCAAGAACAACCTGGGGCACGAGACCACGCCGTCGGCGGTGTGGGTCGACCGCCGCAACCGGATGCACGTGGGCAGCGCCGCCAAGGTGCGGTCCGAGGAGGATCCCGACAACGTCTGCACCGAGTTCAAGCTGCGGATGGGCACCTCCGGCATGGCCAAGCACTTCACCGCGGCCGGCCGGTCGATGGAGCCGGAGGAGATGTCGGCGGAGGTCCTCAAGTCCCTCAAACGGGACGTCGCCCAGCGCCACGGCGAGGAGATCACCGCCGCCGTGATCACCGTGCCCGCCGCGTTCGAGCTGAGCGCCTGCGACGCCACCAAGCGGGCCGCCGAGCTGGCCGGGCTCACCCAGGCGCCGCTGCTGCAGGAGCCCATCGCCGCCGCGCTGGCCTCCGGGTTCCAGAGCACGGCCGACAACGCCTTCTGGCTGGTGTACGACCTGGGCGGCGGAACGTTCGACGCCGCGGTGATCAACCTGCGGGACGGCGAGTTCAACGTGGTCACCCACCGGGGCGACAACTTCCTCGGCGGCAAGCTTATCGACTGGCAGATCGTCGAGCGGCTGCTGATCCCCGCGATCACCGAGCGGCACGCGATGACCGGGCTGGGCCGCGGCGACCGGCGCTGGGCCGCGGCGATCAGCAAGCTCAAGCAGGCCGCGGAGCAGGCCAAGATCCAGCTGTCCCAGATGGAGGTCGCCGAGGTCCTGCTGGAACTCACCGACGAGCACGGCCGGCCGTTCGACTTCGAGTACGAGATGCACCGCGCCGACGTGGAACGGCTGTTCGAGCCGTTCATCGTGCGGTCGGTCAACCTGTGCCGCACGGCGCTGAGCGAGAGCGGGCTCGGGCCAGGCGACATCGAGAAGGTGCTGCTGGTCGGCGGCCCCACGCTGTCGCCCTACCTGCGGCAGCGGCTGGCCGACCCGCGCGAGGGGCTGGGCATCCCGCTGGACCACGGCCAGGACCCGATCACGGTGGTGGCCCGCGGCGCGGCCATCTTCGCCGCCACCCAGCGGCTGGAGACGATGGCCGCGCCCCCGCCGCCCGCCCCCGGCCAGTACGCCGTGCAACTGGAGTACGAGCCGGTCGGGCCGGACCTGCAGCCGTTCGTCGGCGGCCGGGTGTCCGGGCCCGACCTGGCCGGCTACTCGGTGGAGCTGATCAGGGACGACGCCCGCGACCCCTGGCGCAGCGGCCGGATCGCGCTGGCGCCCAACGGCGCGTTCGGCGTCACGCTGCTGGCCGAGCGCGGCCGCCCCAACACGTACCGGATCGAGCTGACCGACCCGACCGGCGCACCGCACGACATCACCCCGGCCACGCTGACCTACACCGTCGGCGTCGTCGACACCCAGCCCCCGCTGACCCACTCGATCGGGGTGGGCCTGGCCGACAACGAGGTCGAGTGGCTGCTCAAGCGCGGCACCCCGCTGCCGGCCAAGCGCCGGGTGACCCTGCGCACCACGGTCCCGGTCCGGGCGGGCGGCGGCGAGGGCATGATCCGCATCCCGCTGCTGGAGGGCGAGCACGACCGGGCCGACCGCAACCGGCGGATCGGGCGGCTGGAGGTCTCGCCCACCCAGGTGCGCCGGGACGTGCCCGAGGGCAGCGAGGTCGAGGTCACCCTCCGGGTCGACGAGTCCCGGCTGATCGTGGCGCGGGCCTACATGCCGATCCTGGACGAGGAGTTCGAGCAGGTCGTCAACCTGCAGACGGAGACCGTCCCGGAGCAGCCCGAGCTGGCCCGCGAGGCCGCCGCCGAGAAGCGCCGGCTGGCCGCCGCCCGGCGGGAGGCCGAGGAGCTGAACGACCGGCCCGCGCTGACGGTGCTGGCCCGGATCGACGCCGAACGGATCGTCGCCGACGTCGAGGAGATGGTGGAGGCCGCCAAGGTCGACCCCGACGCGGCCACCATGTGCGGCAAGCGGCTGCTGGACCTCAAGGCCGCCGTCGACGAGGTCGAGGACGCGCTGGAGTGGCCGCGGCTCACCCTGCAGGCCCACGAGCTGCTCCAGGCGGTCCGCGAGATCGTCGCGGTCAAGGGCGGCCCGCAGCACCGGCAGGCGCTGGCGTCCGGGGAGACCGCCGTGCAGGAGGCGATCACCGCGCACAACGCCCGGCTGCTCCAGCAGCGCCTCGACGAGCTGCGCTCGCTCGCCCTGCAGGTCCTGGACGAGTCCGGCGACCTGCAGTTCATGGCGTTCGAGGAACTGCGCACCATGCAGCCGGAGATGCGCGACCAGGCCGAGGCGGGCCGGCTGATCGCGGTCGGGCGGCAGGCGATGGACCGGGGCGACGCCGACACGCTCCGGCACATCAACGTCCAGTTGCGGGACATGCTGCCCAGCCCGCCGCCGCCCCCCGACCCGTTCTCGACGGTGCGGCGATGACGGCGCCCGCCGCGGCGCCGGACGCCGTCCGCGAGATCACCCTGGCGCAGGCCCGCACGCTGGCCCGCCGCGGCCGCTACCTGGAGGCCGAACGGCTGCTGGACGAGCTGGCCGGTGACGGCGGCGGGCCCGACGTGACCGTGCTGGACCTGCTCGCCCGCGTGTACGCCCAGCAGGGCCGGCTGGAGGAGGCCGACCGCTGCTGGGCCGAGGCCGAGCGGCTGGCCCCGGACGCCCCGGAGATCACCGAGGGCCGCCGCCGCATCGCCGCCCTGCGCGGCTCCCGCCCCCGCCGGGCGACGACGGGCCTGCTGGGCCGGGTGGTCGCGGTGCTGGTCGCCGTGCTGATCCTGGCCCTGCTGCTGGACATCCGCGGCGAGGTCCGCCGGGAGCCCACCGCCGCCTCCCCGCCCCCCGCGCCGCGGCCGGCCGCGCCCGCCGACGCGCTGCCCGACCTGGCCGTCCGGCTGGGTGATATGCGGGGCGTCGGAGTGGAACGGCTGCCCGGCGAGCTGGTCGTCACGTTCCCCGAGGGGCTGTTCCGCAGCGGCGCGACCCTGACCGCGGACGGCCGGGCCGTGCTGGAGGACGTGGGCGGGCGGCTGCGCGCGTACGCCGGCCGGATCACCGTCACCGTGGTCGGCCACACCGACTCCCGGGCGATGCCGCCGGGCGGCGAGTTCGCCAGCAACGCCGAGCTGGGCCTGGCGCGCGCCACCGTCGTCCGCGAGCTGCTGCGCCGGGCGGCGGGCCTGCCCACGGCGGCGCTGCCGGTGTCCACGATGGGCGGCGTGGCGCCGCCGTTCCCGGACGCCGCCGACCAGTCCCGGAACCGGACGGTGAGCCTGCGGATCTCCGCGGCGCGCGGGGGGTGAGCGAATGGCGACCACGACGGCGGAGTCGGTGTTCGGGGAGACGGGCCCGGACCTGTACCGGGACAACCCGTTCCGGATCACCGGGCTTCCGGTGCGGGCGACGGCCCGCGACATCCGGCGGCGGGCCGACCGGCTGCGGGTGATGGAACGGCTGGGCATGGAGGCCGGGGCGGACCCGCAGATCCTGCCGCTGGACCCGCCGCCCGACGAGTCGGCGGTCGAGGAGGCCATGCAGCGGCTGCGGGATCCGCGGCGCAGGCTGGTGGACGAGTTCTTCTGGTTCTGGCCCGCGCCCGGCGGCGGCTCCGACGAGGCGCTGGACGCCCTGCGGCGCGGCGATCCGGAGGCGGCGGCCGGGATCTGGAGCCGGGTGCGGCAGACCTCCGCGGGGGACGCCGCCGCGGTCGCCCTGCACAACCTGGCGGTGCTGGCGCACGCCCGCGCCCTGGACGCCGAGCACCACGGCGACGACGGCCAGGTCGGGGCGCGGTTGTGGGGGCAGGCGTTCGAGCACTGGCGGGCGGTGTGGCACGACGACGACGTGTGGGACCTGCTCGACGACCGGGTCCGGGAGCTGGCCGACCCCCGGGTCACCCTGGCCGTCACCCGCCGGATGCGCGCCGAGCTGGCCGCCATGCTGATGTCGATCAACGCCGGCCTGGCGGTCCGGGCCGCCCGTGCGGGCGACGGAGGGGCGGTCCAGCGGCAGCTGTCGCTGATGATCCGTTCGATGTTCGGCGGCCCGGCGGTCGACAGGGCCGTGGCCGACGCGGTCGAACCCGACGCGGCCCGCATCCGCGCGCTGTGCCAGACCGCCGAACGCGTCACCGAGGCCGATCCGGAGAAGGGCGCCGAGGCCGCCCGGGACCTGCTGGAGCGGAGCGAGCCCCTGCTCGACGTCCTGGAGCTGATGCTGCCCGGCGACGACACCCTGCTGCAGGGCGCCTCGGACGACGTCGCCACCTGGGTCATGCGCTGCACCGTCGCCTACGGCAACAAGACCGGCGACTGGATCACCGCCCAGAGCCTGCTGCAGGAGGCCAGGCCGCTGGCCGCCACCGACCCCGTGCGCTCCCGCATCGACGCCAACCTGACGACCGTCGGGGAGAACGTCGTCTACGCCCGCTGCCACTTCTGCAAGCAGAACCCGGCCGACCAGTCCTCCTCCGTCGAGCAGAAGATGTACGGCGACGTCCAGCACATGGGCTACCGCATCAACTGGCGCACCCTCACCGTCAGCATCCCCCGCTGCACCGTCTGCAAGCAGCAGCACGAGCAGCGCGGCCGGCGCGTCTGGGGCATCGGCTGCACCGGCAACCTGCTCGCCCTGGCCCTCGTCATCGTCCTCTTCGCCACCGGCTCCCCCGGCTGGGCCATCCTGCTGGCCATCGCCGACGTCATCGCCTTCTTCTTCGTGGCGGGCATCGCCGGCCCCGGAATGCCCACCGGCCAGTTCGCCACCATCCGCGAGTTCGAGCCCGTCCGCCGCATGCTCGCCGCCGGCTGGAAGTTCGGCGAGAGACCCCCCAACGTCAACTGACCCCGCACGGAGACGAGCCGGAGGCGAACGCGCCGATCCGCTGCCGGTCGACCCGGCGCGGCTCGCCGGAGAGGAGAAGTAGGCCGCCATGACGCATGAGGTCGTGCTGACCGACGCGGCGAAGGACGGGCGGACCGTCCTGGTGGGATGCCTGCTGATGGCGGCCCTGATGTTCGTCGTCGGGTTCAACGTCGACGGCGGATTCCGGATCGCGTTGTTCGTCGTGGGCGGCCTGGCGGCCGTCTTCGCCCTCTTCGTCGTGAGCGTCATCCTCAGCGGTGCCCAGCAGCGGCTGCTGCTGGACCGGCGGGGGCTGGTGCACGCCCGAGGCGAGCGGGCCGAAGTCCTCCCGGCCGAGGCGATCCGGTCGGTGGGGCTGCTCGTCGACGGCGACCGGACCACGTTCCTGGTCGTCTCCTACGATCCCGCGATCAGGGAGCGACTGCCCAGGTCGCTGCGGGGGTACGAGATCAGGCCCGGGCTGCTGCGGCTCGGAATGGTCGGCGACGACGGCTTCGGGTTCATCCCCCTCGCCAGGATCGCCGAGGCCCGCCGGGTGGTGCAGACCTGCGGGCTCGGCGAATGGCGCGACCACTCCTGACGGCCGCGCCGGGGGTCAGGCGAAGTTCTCCGGGGCCATCGCCTGGATCTCCTCGGCCGCGACGACCACCGCCAGGAACGCCGCCTCCCACGCGCCGGGCATCTCCCGGCGCAGCCGCAGGGTCCAGGTGTGGGCGGCGAGCGAGGCGGTGGCCAGCCGGTCGCCCAGCAGGTCGCGCGCCTCGAACGACTGGTGGGCGTTGCCGGCGGCGATCGTCCCCATCGCCCGGCCGGAGGCGTCGGCGACGTCGAGGGTGCTGCCGGTGAGCCCCCGGCCGCCGCGGCGCTCGACCGTGGCCAGCCGGTCGCCGTCGGCGTTCTTCACCCACAGGCTGTGGATGTCCTGCTCCGTCTGCTGCGGCAGGCTCAGCCAGGTCGTCCCGTCCGGCCGGACGAGCCGGACCTCCTCCTGTGTCCGGGAGAACATCGTGCGCAGGGACCAGCGCGGCCGGACGATCCGGGCGGTTTCCTCACCCGCGGAATCGATGATCCGGTCCCCGGACAGCAGGAGGAGCCGGGGCAGGTCCGCGTCGCTCATCTCTCGAACGCCTTGCGCAGGTTGCCGGAGGGCTCCGTGTGGCCGACGGGTTCCGCCGGCTTGGCCGCGTACGCCTCGGAGCCGCGCATCAGGTCGTCCAGGCCGAAACCGCTCATATGCGGGCTCCATGTGATCGGCGACGGAACGGGTGCGTTCAGGGTAGTCGGTTCCGGATCGGGCGTGGGGCGGTGGCCCGGCCGGGCAGTGCGGCGGCAGGCGATGTAGTGGTCGGCATGGGTTCACCGGGGCGGCGTCGATCGGAACGCACGAGCGGGAACCCACATCGCTGGGTGGCGGGATCAGAGCGTGATGTCCCGGGCGCAGGTGAAGCCCAGGGTTGTGAGGCCTTCGGACTGGTAGAGGCGTTCGGCGGGGCTGCCTGTGGCGGCCTGGAGGATCTTGTAGGCGGCGCCGTTGCGGAGAGCCCAGGTCATGGCGGCTTGCCAGAGGGCACGGCCGTGTCCTTGGCCGCGGTGGGCGGGGTGGACGGCGAAGTACTGGGGTGGCTGGTGTCGCCGGCCAGTGGCGTCGGTCATGGTGGACAGCGGGCCGATGGCTCCGACGATGCGCTGATCCTCAACGGCGACGAGGACGGGGCCGTCGTCGTGCCCGGCCTTCATCCGCTGGTGGAGGAAGGCGAACCCGCCCTCGTCGAGCTGCGCGGCGAAGGTGCCGAACGTGTCGGCCGCCGGGCACTGGGTGAGTGGGACGACTGAGCTGTGTTCGCGCTCGTCGCGTGAAGTGAACGTCTTGAGCATCACCCGCGTTCGGGCACCGTCCGGGGTGCTCTGGAACCAGATGAGCCGGGCGGTGGGCCGCGTTCCGTAGGTCGTGCTCCACTTGCGGGCCCACTCGGCGGCCTGGTCCAGGGGCGGGCGGACCTCGCCGTAGTAGTGGATCTTCAGCAGGCCGCCTCCCCGGGCCGTGAGGGTGGGGATCACGGTCAGGTCCGGCTGGTGGATGACCTCTGGGACCAGGACGTGCTCGTCCTTGGTGGCCGACCAGCGGCGGTCCTTGTCGTAGGGGAGGAAGCGGCCGGTGCCGGCCACGTCCAGGACGGCCTGGAAGAGTTCGGCCGAGAGGGCGTCGGGATGGACGGGGCCGAGGGTGGGGACGTACGGGACGGTCACCACCGGGCTCAGCCAGTCCCACCGCAGCATGTCCGGCAGCGTAACAACGGCCGCGCATGCGTCAGGCCCCGACGCGGAAAGTCGCCGGGGCCTGATTCGGGCTGGTCAGAACGGGTTGTCGTCGCCCGCGCTGCAGGAGCAGACGGCCGACTCCGACAGCGCGTCCAGGTCCTCCACGAGTTCGATCTCGGTGGGATCCGTGGCCTGGGCGTACCTGGGCTTGATCTCGATGTCGACGGTCACCTTGTCACCTCCTCTCGGGGCTCTCGGTGCTGGCAGTAGGTGGCGAGAGGGGCTTTGGCCCGGCGATAGAGCTGGACGAGGGGCATGCATGTTCCGCAGGTTCCGCTCAGCGTGCAGCCGGTGCAGCCGCCCTGGCGAAGGAGCAGCCGGTCGGCGATGCCGCCCAGATGGTGCAGGCTTTCGATGCCCTCGTCCATGAGCGAGACGGACGGGTCGCGGCCGACCTTGCAGATGCTGGCCTTGCCGTGCGGGTCGACGTGGAAGAAGGTGTGGCCGGCGTTGCAGCCGGTGAAGACCTTGCGCTTGCGCAGATGGTCCTTGGACTGGGCCGGCAGGGTCTCGGCGCCGCCGTAGATGGTCGGCACCATGTTGACGTACTCGTCGAACGGCAGGCCGAGACGTTCGGCGAGATCGCGCATCTGGTCGACCTCGTGGGCGTTGTGCCTGGTGACGATCATGCTCAGGGCCAGCGGCAGTCCGGCCTCGCAGGCGGCGTACAGGCCTTTCTGGAAGAGGCGGAACGCGCCCTTGCGGCGGGTCAGTCCGTCGTAGCTGTCGGCGGTGGCGCCGTACACGCTCAGCGTGATCCGGTACGGCGGACGGGAGGTGAGCAGGTCGAGGATCTTGGGGTTCGACAGGCGGGATCCGTTGGACAGGATCGACAGCATCATCCCCAGCTCATAGGCCAGGCCGTAGACCTCGGGGAACAGCCGGTCGATCATTGGTTCCCCGCCGGTGAGCTGGAGCCACAGCACTCCGGCGTCCCGCATGATGTGCAGCAGGCGCTCGCGGTCCTCCCACGGCAGGCCCTCGAAGCGCTTGAGGCCGAGGTAACAGTGTTCGCAGTCGTAGTTGCAGCCGAGATTCAGCTCGTAGGAGGCACGGCCGAAGCCGAACGGGGACTGCTTCCGGACCAGGACCACGTCCGTGAACGACCGGCCGGAAAGGTTCAAGCTCCATGTGCGGCGGGCGGCTTCACGGAGCCATGTCGGGCACGGGCTCTCTGTGGTGACGTTCGCCAGCTCGCGGTAGCGTGCGTGGGAGATCTTGAGGCCCTGCCGGCTGCCCGGCCGCACGATGAGGTGGTCACCGAGGAACGGGCTGGCGATCAGCTCATGCATGGGTTTCCCTTCGGCAGCGACTGCTCACGTCTGGTCAGTGAGAGGGTCCGTCGACTGGGTTCGAGCGCTGACAACTGCGACGGTAAGAAGGCGTTCGGCCGAGGGGCCATGAAGTTGCCCGACGTTGCCCCCTTGAGGGCTATCCGAGCGATTCCAGTGCGTCGGTGATGAGGTCGTGGGCCGCATTGCCGTACACCGCGATGCCGGCCAGGTCGGTGAAGTCCCGTACGTACATGGCGACCTCTCGGGGCTGGGTGATGGACAGGACGCCGGAGACGAGTTCGACGCTCACCAACTCGGTGTCGAAGATGACGAACGCTTCGCGGGGCAGCACTCGTCGGCGGTCCGCCTGGAGAGGGATGACGCCCAGCGAGACCGAGGGAAGCCTGGCGGCCTGGCGCAGGTGGAGGAGTTGACCGCGCATGATCGCGGTGTCGTAGAGCCGGTGCCGGAGTACGGGTTCCTCGATCAGGAAGACGAACCGGCGCCCGGCCTGCCGCAGGATCCGTTGCCGGGCCATTCGTTCCGTGACGGCTTCGGGGATGTCGTCGTGGCCCGCGCCCTGTCGGCTGCGGACGGTCTCCAGCAGGGCGGTGGTGTAATCCGGGGTTTGCAGCAGGCCGGGGATGAGCTTCGGTTGGTAGCCGCGGACCAGCTTGGTGCGTTCGAAGAGAGGGCGGACTGAGGCCTGGGCTTGGCGCAGGCCTGCCCGGTTCAGCCGCTGGTAGGTCACCCACATGCCGGCGACGGCGCGTTGCTCGGCCAGCAGTTCCTCGGTGCGCTCCGGTGATACGCCGCAGACCCGGCACCAGGTGCGTACGTCCTCGGCGGAGATGGGACGTATACCGTGCTCGATCTTGCTGACCTTGGACACCCCGTGCCAGCCGGCCGCGGCCGCGAGGGCCGTGCCGGTCAGGCCCGCCGCCAGCCGGATCTCCTTCAGCTGGTCGGCGAGCGCCTGCCGGGCCTGCTGTGCGCTGGACGACGACGAGGAGGGCACAAGGGGTCAGACCTTGTAGTCCTGGTGGGGGACGGCGCGTTCCCAGACGGCTTCGAACGCCGACCGGCACATCTCGATCGTGTCGGGGTCCTCGTAGAACTGGTGTCCGTGGACCTCGCCGTCTCCGCCGAAGAGGGAGAAGCGGACCAGCCTGTCATCGAAGACCCAGTAGGGGTTGCCGGGCAGCGCGAGCGTCGACGCCAGCCGTCGGGGGAGCCATCGCACCCGTTCACCTGCGGCGATGTTGACCGGCCCGGTGAGTTCATGCTCCCAGCGGACGTAGTCCGACACCGGCTCGGACACGATCCGGGCGCGCCGGATCACCACCCCCCGCGCCACTGCGCTGGAGATCAGGTCCATGTACTGGCGGTACTGCGTTGCGGGGTCTACGGGGGCGGGCCGTCCGGCCAGCCATGCCTGGAAGCTCGGGTCGGAGGTGAGGTGCCGGTCGTGGATCTCCAGGTGCAATGCCGAGGTGGTGGTCGACGCGATCAGTTCAGCGAACGTCGGCGTCGGCTTGTCCGAGGCGTGTTCGGACGTCCTCGTCGGGGCGGGGGTGCTGCCCTGCGGGGAACCTGCGCCGGCCGCGTTCGTAGGTGCCATTGACCGCCTCCAGGATGATCGCCGCCATGCGGTGGGGCAGCCTGACGACCGACTCGCCCGGCATGATCCGGCTGTCGGAGTTGATCCACGCCAGGATCTCCGGATCGGTCACCGTCTCGCCCTGCATGTAGAAGTCCCCGGTGTCCGGATCGACGAAGACCGCCGGGCACTCGTCGGTCGGGTTGTCGGGGTCCACCCCTACGAAATCTAGCGCCATGCGTTCCTCCGGCATCGCTCGTTTGCCCCAGGTTGCCCCTGACCGTCACCCGCCCTGAATGGCTGGTCAAGGCTCAGGGAGATCGCCCCGCAGTTATGGAAATGGCCCCGGCCAGGACAGCTCGACATCTGCGTACGAACCGGCGAAAGCGTCCGCGACCAGGCCGGACGGCTAACGCTGTGCCTGGAGGTGGAGAGGGGAGTCGGCGAGCGGCGGCATGAGGACTCTGCTCGGCGAGTCCTTGAGCAGGGGCCTGTGGCTTGCTTGTCCCGTGGGTCCGCTGCCGGCTGATGGCCTGGTCGATCTGGCGTGCGAGGTCGGCGGGATGCTTCGCCTCGACCAGGCCGCCGTTCACCAGGGCCCACAGCGAGCGGGTGTACTGGCCGAACCAGATGCAGACGCCGGGGAATGCATGCCGAAGCTCCGCGAGGACCAGATCGACGTCCAACTCGGCCATGCACCACGCGCCGGTGATCGGATCGGTCACTGCCACGGTGATGCAGCGCTGTTCGGATGCTCCTTCACCTGCGCGGAAGGGCACCATGCCACCTCCAAGATGAACGCGGCATCGTGCGCGTTCACCACACGTGGAGATCGATGCGGGCGGCCGGCCGAAGGCCGAACGGCCGGTGCAGGCAAGGGACCGGGCACCGGCCGTATGAAGTCCGGCCTGCTGAACAGCGGCGGGACAGACCGCCCAGAGCCCGTCCGCGCGGGGCACGGAGGGGCGAAGCAGATGCTCAGCGGTTGATCGCAGCCCAGGCGACGTGGCCGGTGGGAGTGGCGTGACGGCCGTGCTCGTCGGCGAGGGCGGCGACGAGCATCAGGCCTCGTCCGTGGTCGTCCGGGCATTCGGGCGCCCACTTGCTCGATGCGGTCGGCGCCCCGTCGTCGTGGACGGCGAGCCTGATCCGGTCGGCCGTGACGCCGAGTTCGACGCGAATGCGTCCACCGGGACCGCCGCTGGCGGTGTGCCAGAGCGCGTTGGTGCCGTACTCGCTGGCGATCAGCTCGAACGCGTCGACGTGCTGGGGGACGTCGGTGAGGACCAGCCGCACCCAGCCGCGCAGCAGGGACACGGCCTCCGCAGTCCCCGGCAGGTCGACCCGCCAGCCGTGCTCGGGCTCGTCCGTCGAGGTCTCGGATACGGCGGCGCCGATCGTTCGAGTGGTCTTCCTTCGCCCGGTGCTTCGGGTGCCGGCGTCCGTGTTCACGCCGGTCGTGGCGCCGTCGAGTTTCGTCGTCGCGCCCGCACGTCGACGGGGCGTTCTGAGCCACACCTGCTCGAGGGCAGGCGTGATCTCGGACAGGGACGGCACCGGTGCCGCCGGAAGTATCCTCATCGCAGTCCTCTCTTGGGGACGGATGCCGTGCGGCCGGGCCAGGGGCTCCAATCCGAAACCCGGCCGCACGGCGGTCTCCATGTCCTCGTCATCAGCGGGTTCGCCGGCATTCGTGGCGGTGAGAAACATCCTGCCTACGATCTGTGCTCGCTAACAATGCACTGTGCATGATCCCTTGACCACATGCGGCCAGTGGTGAACACAGAGCAATCACGAGGACAGACTTGGCTGCTGTGGTAGCGACCCAGCACAGCCTCACAGTCCGCGGCCGCCGTCTGGCCCGGGAGCTTCGCGCCTGCCGGGAACGCGCCGGCATGACCATCGAACAGGCCGCGGCCTGCCTCGGCTGGAACCGCTTCAAGCTCAGCCGGATCGAGGCCGGCAAGACGCGGGCGACCCCGGCGGACGTGGCGCGCATCCTCGACCTGTACGGCGTCGACCCCGAAACCCACGCCGCCCTCGTCCAACTGGCCCGCGATGCAGGCCGCCGCGGATGGTGGACCGGCTACTCCGGGGTGTTCACCGGCGGCTACGTCGCTCTGGAAGACGAGGCCTCCGAGATCCGCACCTACCACGTCCAGCTCATCCCGGGCCTGCTCCAGACGGAGGACTACGCCCGAGCGGTGATCTCAGCAGGTATCCCCGACGATCCGGCCGAGGTCGACAAGCGCCTGCAGGCTCGGATGGCCCGCAAGACCCTCCTCACCCGCCCGAACGCGCCAACACTCAAGACCGTGCTGGCTGAGCCGGCGCTACGGCAACTCGTCGGCGGCAAGAGCGTGATGCGGGATCAGCTGTACGAACTCAGGCGCATCGCACGCCGTCCCAACGTGACGATCCGCGTGCTTCCCTACACGGTGGGAGCGGAAGCCGGTGTCGACGGTTCATTCGTCATCCTCGGCTACTCCGACCCGCTCGACCCGGACATCGCCTACTCGGAAGGCATCTACGGCCACATCTATCTCGAAAGCGCCGAGCACGTAGCCCGCTGTAGGGTGGCGTTCGACCGCATATGGGAAGCGGCACTCGACGAGGACGAGTCCCTGAAGTTCATAGCCGACATCGCCACCGAGCCAAGGTAGTCGCCATGCACGCCTCCCCGGATCTCCCCAACGTCACCTGGCGCAAGAGCTCCAAGAGCACCGCCACAGGCAACGAGTGCGTCGAACTCGCCGCGTTCGCCCACGCCATCGCGATCCGAGACTCCAAGGACCCGAACGGCCCACGCCTGACCCTGCCGCCCGTGGCTTTCCAGCGTCTGACCGATGAGATCCGCCGGGGCGGGTACGACATCTGACGCCGGGACGGCCCGACATGAGCGAGCCGCCTGCCATCCCGGAAGTCCACCCGTCGCCCCGGCATGACATGCGTTCGGTGAAGCCCCCAGTGCCGTCGCCTGAATCCCTCGTCCGCGAGGACGCCTGCCGGTGAAACCTCCTGCCGGGTGTCCGGCAGTTCCCGATGCGGCCGCGTGATCCAGGCATCGCCGCCGAGCGTTGCTGGGCCATGGGTGTGGGGCGGTGGCCCGGCCGGGCGGGTGGGATATGCGCCGGGTTCTCCCGGCCCGCCCGGCCGGGGGTCTAGGCGGGGGTTTCGGTGTGGGGGTGGTGGCAGGCGATGTAGTGGTCGGGGGTCAAGGGGCGCATGCGGGGTTCTTCGGTGGCGCACAGGGCGGTGGCGCGGGGGCAGCGGGTGCGGAAACGGCAGCCGGTGGGCGGGGCGAGGGGGGAGGGGGGCTCGCCGGCCATGTGCTTTTCCTCCTCCTCGGGGATCCGCAGGGGGGCCTGGGGGACGGAGGACAGCAGGGCCCGGGTGTAGGGGTGGGCGGGGGAGCGGACGAGGGCGGCGCTGGGGGCCAGTTCGCAGGTCTTGCCCAGGTACATGACGAGGATGCGGTCGCTGATGTTCTTGACCACGGCCAGGTCGTGGGCGATGAACACCAGGGTGAGGCCGTAGCGGGCCTTGAGGTCCTCCAGCAGGTTGAGGATCTGGGCCTGGACGGAGACGTCCAGCGCGGAGACCGGCTCGTCGCAGATGATCACCTCGGGGTCCAGGGCCAGGGCGCGGGCGATGCTGATGCGCTGGCACTGGCCGCCGGAGAACTCGTGCGGGCGGCGTCCCGCGGCGGTGGCCGGGTCGAGGCCGACCGCCTCCAGCAGTTCGTCGATCCGGGCGGTGTCACCGTCCAGGGTGCCCCAGACGCGGGGGCCCTCGGCGACGATGTCGCGGACGCGGCGGCGCGGGTTCAGCGAGGAGATCGGGTCCTGGAAGATCATCTGCAGCCGGCGGCGGGTGCGCCGCAGGGCCTCCCCGCGCAGGCCGGTCAGCTCCAGGCCGTTCAGCCGGACCGAGCCGGCGGACGGGCGGGGGAGCTGCATGATCGCCCGGGCGGCGGACGACTTGCCGCAGCCGGACTCGCCGACGATGCCGAGGGTCTCGCCCCTGGCGACGTCGAAGCTGACCCCCGACACGGCGTGCACGGTGCGCCGCCGCCCGGCCGGGAAGGTGACGGTCAGGTCCTCCACGCGCAGCACCTGCTCGCCGTCCCGCAGGTGCGCGGTGCCGCTACCGGCCATCCTTGATGTTCCCTTCGACGTCGACCGGCCCGGCGGAGACGGCCGGGTGGTCCTGGTGCGAACGCGCGGCGTCGTCCGTGCCGTCCGCGGTGGACACGGCGGGTCCGGCGGGCTCGGTGACAGTGACGGGCTCGGCCGGGTACCAGCAGGCGTACGCGCGGCTCCCCTCGTTCACCAGCGGCGGGGCCTCCGCCGCGCAGCGCTCCCGGGCGAACGGGCAGCGCGGGTGGAAGCGGCAGCCGGCCGGCGGCGCGACCAGGTTGGGCGGGCGGCCGTCGATGACCTCCAGGCGGGTGTGGCTGGGCGCGGTCAGGTCGGGGGCGGCCTTCAGCAGCGCCTCGGTGTAGCGCATCCGCGGCGCGGCGAACAGCTCGGCGGCCGGGCCGTGCTCGACGACCCGGCCCGCGTACATGACGATCACCTCGTCGGCCCAGTCCGCCACCATCGCCAGGTCGTGGCTGACCAGCACCATCGCCATGTCCCGCCGTTCGCGCTGGTCGTGCAGCAGCCGCATGATCTGCTTCTGCACGGTGACGTCGAGGGCGGTGGTGGGCTCGTCGGCGAACAGGATCTCCGGGTCGCACGACAGCGCCATCGCGATGGTGATCCGCTGCCGCATCCCGCCGGAGAGCTGGTGCGGGTAGCCGCGCAGCACCCGGCGCGGCTCGGGGATGCCGACCGAGGCCAGCAGCCGTTCGGCGGTGGCGTACGCCTCTTTGCGGTCCATCCCGCGGTGCACCCGCAGCGGCTCGGTGACCTGGGCGCCCACGGTGCGGACCGGGTTGAGGGCGGTCATCGGGTCCTGGAACACCGCCGCCATCCGGGTGCCGAGGATGCCGCGCATCTGCTCCGGGGACTTGGCGGTCAGGTCCTCGCCGTCCAGGTACACCCGCCCGCCGCGCTCCACCCCGGCGGGCGGCAGCAGCCCGAGGACGGAACGGATGAGCTGGGACTTGCCCGACCCGGACTCGCCGACGATCGCGAGCGTGCGGCCTCGCTCGAGCGTGAACGACACCCCGTCCACCGCCCGCACCAGCCCGTACGGGGTGTGGAACCCGGTGCGCACGTCCACCGCCTCCAGCAGCGGCGCCGGGCCCTTCCGCTCGGGGGCGGCGGGCTCGTCCACGGTGACCGCGGCCTTCTTGCGGGCCCGGCGGGGCTCCAGGCCGCTGTGCCGGATGGTGGTCAGCTCCTGCAGCCGGTCTCCGACCAGGTTGAACGCCAGCACGGTGCAGAACATCACCAGCGAGGGCACCAGCACGATGTGCGGCGCGTCGTCCAGGTTGGACCGGCCCTCGTTGATCATGCCGCCCCAGGTGGGGGTGGGCGCCTGCACCGACAGCCCGAGGAACGCCAGACTGCCCTCGGCGACCACCACCACCGCCATGATCACGAACGCGTAGGACAGCGCGGGCAGCACCACGTTCGGGGCGATCTCCCGCCGCATCACCGTGCCGCCCTTGGCCCCGAGCGCGCGCGCCGCCGTGACGAACTCGCGCTGCGCGTACGCCATCGTCACGCTGCGCACCAGCCGCACCCAGGCGGGCGCCCCGAGCACGCCGAGGACGATCAGCACGTTCCGCACGCCGGCCCCGGCGAACGCCACCACCGCCAGCGCGAACACCAGCGCCGGGAACGCCAGCACGATGTCGTTGGCGGTCATGATGATCCGGTCCACGACACCCCGGTAGTACCCGGCGACCAGCCCGAACGGCGCTCCGAGCAGCAGCCCGATGAGCACCGCCCCCAGGCCCACGCCCAGCGACACCCGCGCGCCGTGCACGATCCGGCTGAGGATGTCGCGGCCGAGCGCGTCGGTGCCGAACGGGTGCCCGAACGCCGGCCCGCTCCGGGGCTCGCCGCTCAGCGTGGCGTCGTAGTGCGGGATCGGCAGCAGGTCGGCCAGCAGCGCCGCCCCGGCGACGAGCACCAGCCACGCCACCGCCAGCCGGAATCCCCAGCCGAACCGCCGTCTCTTGCCGGCCGGCCGCGCGGCCGGGGCCGGGGTCCCGGCCGGGTCGTCGGCCGGGACCTTGGCCGGGTCGGGGCCCGGCTCGACGTCAGGAAGCATGCCGGATCCTCGGGTCCAGGAGGCCATAGACCAGGTCGATGGCGAAGTTGACCAGGACGTAGCCGACCGCGACCACCAGCACCCCGCCCTGCACCACCAGGTAGTCGCGGGACAGGATGGCCTCGACGAGCAGCCGGCCCACCCCGGGCAGGCCGAACAGGGTCTCGATGATCACCGCCCCGCCGATCAGCGCCCCCAGGTTCAGGCCCACCACCGTGACCAGGGAGATCGCCGAGGGCCGCAGCGCGTGCCGCCACATGATCCGGCGCGGCGACAGGCCCCGGGCGCGGGCCAGCGTGATGTAGTCCTCCTGCAGCGTGGCGATCAGGTCGGCGCGCAGCAGCCGCGCGTACACCGCCAGTTGCCCGGCGGCCAGCGTGACCGACGGCAGCACCATCGTCTGCAGGTTGCCGACCGGGTCGGCGTCGAACGGGGTGAACCCGGTCGCCGGCAGCAGCGGCAGCTTCACCGCCAGCATCATGATCAGCAGCACCCCGGACACGAACACCGGGGTGGACAGCAGCCCGAAGCTCACCGTGGTCAGCGCCCGGTCCAGCGCCCCGCCGGCCCGGCGGGCGGCGGCCATCGCCACCGGCACCGCCAGCCCCAGCGAGATGACCTGGGAGAACACCAGCAGTTCCAGGGTCACCGGCAGCCGGGCGGCCAGCGACTCGCGCACCGGGATGCTGCTGGTGTACGAGGTGCCCAGGTCGCCGGTGACCACCCCGCCGAGCCAGTCCAGGTACCGCTCCCAGAACGGCCGGTCCAGTCCCAGGTCCCGGCGGACCGCCTCCAGCGCCGCCTCGTCCCCGGCGTAGCCGAGGATCTGCATCGCCGGGTCGCCGGGCAGCAGGGTGATCATCCAGAACGCCAGCACGGTCACCACCAGCAGCACGAACAGCAGCTGGCCGGCGCGCCGCAGCACGATCCACGCCATGCCGGGGCTACCTGCTGATCCAGATCCGCTCGACCCGGTGCGCGACCGAGCCGATCAGCGGCCTGCCGGTCGATCCGTCCGGCAGCCGGTACTCGGCCAGGCCCTTGACGTTCGGCTTGGTGATGATCGCCGTGGTGGACAGGTGGTCGACCCAGATGAACGGCAGCGTCGCCCGCAGCCGCTGCTGGACGGTGGCGTAGGCCTTCTTGCGGGTGGCCTCGTCCAGGCTGCGGCGGCCCTGTTCGAGCGCCGCGTCGAGCTGCGGGTCGTTGACCCGGCTCATGTTGATGGAGATCTGGCCGGCCGGGCGGGCGAACCGGGAGTGCAGCCAGGAGTACTCGCCGTCCGGGTCGGCGGCGGTGAACTGCGTCCACACGATGGCGCCGTAGGCGCCGGTCAGCGCCCGCTGGATCAGGTCGGCCTGCTCGGCCTGCCTGATGGTGACCTCGACGCCGGCCTTGCCCCACATGTCCTGGACCAGTTCGGCGTTCTGCATCGAGGACTGGTCGGGCACCGACAGCAGTTCGAGCCGGATCGGGCCCTTGTCCCGCTCGTACTCGGCGACCAGGGCCTTGGCCCGGCCGAGGTCGTAGGCCGGATAGCCGCCGGGGGCGTACCACTTGGAGTCGGGGGACCAGGGGCCGTCGGCGGGCTTGGTGAGGCCGGAGCGCAGCGTCTTGATGAACGCGTTGCGGTCGGTGGCGTGCGCGAGGGCCTGCCGGACCCGCAGGTCGGCGGTCGGCCCGGCGGCGGTGTTGAGCATGAACGCCAGTTCCGGCACGGTCATCCCGGCGGCCTTGTAGACCCGGTACTGGCCCTGCTCGGCCAGCGCGCCGAACTTGGTGATGTCGTTGTCCCGCTGGGTGGCCATGGCGTTGAGCTGGCCGGACTCCAGCGTCTGCGCCTTGGTCTGGAAGTCGGGCAGGATGCGGAACTCGATCTGGTCCAGGTACGGCAGGCCCTTCTGCCAGTACCTGGGGTTCTTGCGGACCACGAAGCGGTTGTCGGGCGCGTAGCTGACGAAGACGAACGGCCCGGTGCCGACCGGCCGCCGGCTGGCGGTGGCGGGGTCGGCCAGCGCGGACGGCGGGATGATCATGCCGACCTGGGTGGCCAGCACGTTCGGGAACGCGCCCCACGGCTGGTTGAGGTGGACCTGCACGGTGTGGTCGTCGAGCACCTCGACGCCGCGCATCGGGGCCAGCACCGCCGCGGTCAGCGGCGAGGTCTTCTGCGCCTCCAGGTTGGCCTTGACGACCTGGGCGTCCAGTGCCTCCCCGGTGCTGAACACGACGCCCTTGCGGATCTTGATGGTCCACTGGGCGGCGTTCTCGGCGGGCTCGATGGACTCCGCCAGCAGCGGACGCCAGTTGCCCTGGGCGTCGATGACGGTCAGCGCCTCGATGACGCTGCCGGCCATCGCGTAGGTCTGGGGGGAGAACGAGTCCCGGACCGGGTTGAAGCCGTTGGCGTCCGCGCTCAGCCCGTACACCAGCCTCCCGCCGGGGACGGGACTGCCTTCGGGGCCGTTCGCGGTGCCGGCGGGCGACCCGCCGGTGCAGGCCGCGGTCAGTGTCGCGCCCAACGCGAGAGCCAGCAGGGGAAGTGCGGCCCGAGGGCCCCGGCGTGTGGTCATCACGTGTCGCACGTGCGTGCTGCCCCTCTCAGGTGTCCCGCTGTGTGATCGCCGTCACGGCGGTTCACCGATAGTACTATCGGCGAATTCGACGTCAATGGGTTGACTGATGATCATTTCCGTGCTGTGAACAGGGGAGACCTCGGCTGATCCGCCGGTAGGGTTATCGTCGGGACACAATCGATCAGGGAGTCCGATGCCCGATGTCACACTGAGCCGGCGCGAGGCCAAGGACCTGACCCGCCGCCGGCTCCTGCAGGCGGCCCTGCGCATCCTCGACACCGAGGGGGAGGCGGGGCTGTCGACGGGCGGCGTGTGCCGCCGGGCCGGCGTCGCCCAGTCCACGTTCTACGTGCACTTCCGCAACATGTCCGAGCTGCTGCAGGCGCTCGGCGAGGAGGCCGACCGCCGGGTCGGCCCGATGGTCCGCCAGGCCCGCCGCCGCTCCGGCCGGGAACCGCACAGCGCCGAACGGCTCCGCGAGGCGTTCCGGATCCCGCTGGAGGCGATGTGCGGGCATCCGGAGTTCTTCCGGCTGGGCCTGCGCGCCCGCTTCGACCGTTCCACCCCGCTCGGCGAGTCCGCCCGCCGCCGCGCCGCCGAGACCCGCTCCCGGCTGGTCGAGGACCTGGTCGAGGCGGGCCTGCCGGCCGACACCCCGGAGCAGGCCCGTCGCCTGGAGATGATGGCCGACGGCGTCACCGCCCTCACCGAGGCGATGGCCCTGGGACACCTCGAGGGCCGCTACCCCGACCTGGAGGAGGCGATCGACGTCCTGATCGCCTTCTTCTCCGGTGCCCGCGCCCAGCTCCTGGCCGCCCGCGACCGCACGTCGCCGGACGCCGCGTCCTGACGCGTTCCACGGGGGAGCGTGGCCCGGGGCCGCCCGCGCACCGGAAGGGCCGGGTCAGTGGGTGGCCTGCTCCGCGTTCTCCCGCAGGTTGAGGCGGCTCGCCAGGCCGGTGCGGGTCAGCAGGTGCAGGGGCTGGCCGTGCAGGCCCACCAGGACCAGGCGGCCCCCGCCCGAGTCCAGCCGGCGGTGCAGGGCCACCAGGGTGCCCAGCCCCGTCGAGTCGCAGAACTGCAGCTCCGTCATGTCCAGGACCAGCCGGAGCGTGGGGCGGGTCAGCGTCAGTCCGGTGACGTGTTCCTCCAGCCGGGGCGCGGTCGCCAGGTCCAGTTCACCCGTGATGCGGACGACCGTCCAGCCGTCCCGTTCGGTCTGCGTCCTGATGTCCAGCTGCGCCCACTCGCTCAGCACCGTCCTCACATCCCGTCCGCGCTATCTGGTGAATGTCACGGACCGTACGTACCCCGTGCTCCCGGAACATGCGTGTGGCGTATGTCCGACTCCGGCCGGGACGGGAGCGAGACGAGGGACGGACCGGCATCACTCCCGGTGAGCGGGGGCGGCCGTGAGGTCGCGCCAGCGGAACGTCTCGTCGCAGCAGGCGTCCAGCAGCGCGGCGTCGTGGCTGACCATGAGCACCCCCAGGTCCCGGCGGGTGCGGACGAGATGGACCAGCGCGGCGGCGCTGGAGGCGTCGAGCATCGCCGTCATCTCGTCGCACAGCAGGTAGCGGGGGCCGGAGCCGAGGGCGCGGGCGAGGCAGGCGCGCTGGAGCTGGCCGTCGCTGACCTCGTGCGGGCGGCGGCGCAGCAGCTCCGGGGTCAGCCCGACCAGTTCGGCCAGCCGGTCGGCCTCCTCGGGCGCGGCCCCGGCGGGCAGGTGGGCCGCCACGATCCGGCGCAGCGTGTGCCGGGGATCGACGGACGCCCGGGGATGCTGGAACACCACCCCGATCCGCCGCCGCAGCTCCGCCGGGGCCGCGTACCGGAAACGCGTCACCCGCTCCCCGTCCAGGCGGACCTGCCCGGCGTCGGGCTCGTGCAGCAACGCCAGCACGCGGATCAGCGTGGACTTGCCGCACCCGCTCGGCCCCAGCACGCCGATCATGCGGCCCTGCTCCAGCGTCAGCGACACCCCGCCCAGGACGCGCCGCCCCTTGCCGTATCCGGCGACCAGACCGGTGGCGCTCAGCACGAGACCTCCTTCTCGACCGGATGCGCGCAGGCCAGCACCCGTCCCGCCACCCGGCGGGGCGCGGGATCGTCCGTGCAGGTGTCGCGTCGCGGGCAGCGGGGCCGGAACACGCATCCCGCCGGCAGCGCCGACAGGTCCGGTGGATGACCGGGCAGCGGGCGGAAACCCCGCGCGGGGGTCGCGTCCAGCAGGCCCCGGGTGTAGGGGTGCCACGGGTCGGCGAACACCTCGTCCGCCGGGCCCTGCTCGACGATGCGGGACGCGTACATGACCGCGACGTCGGTGGCGACGCGTTCGGCGGCGGCCAGGTCGTGGGTGATGAGCAGCACCGCCCGCCCGTCGTCGGCGAGGCCGCGCAGCGCGTCGACGGTCCGTTCCACCAGCGGCCGGTCCAGCCCGTTGGTGGGCTCGTCGGCCAGGATCACCTCGGGGTCGCCGGCCAGGGCGAGCGCGAGCACGACCCGCTGCGCCATCCCGCCGGACAGCTCGTGCGGGTACCGGTCCAGGTCGGCGGGCCGCAGCCCGGCCCGTTCGGCCAGCCGGTCGGCCTCGGCGTCCAGGTCGCGAACGTCCGGGCGCAGCTCCCTCAGGGTCTCGGCGAGCTGGCTGCGGGCGGTGCGCACCGGGGTCAGCGCGGTGGCGGCGGACTGCGGCACCAGCGCGATCCGGCGGCCCCGCACCCGCCGCGCCAGGGTCCGTTCGCCCGCCGCCGACAGGTCCTCGGCGCCCAGCAGCACCCGGCCGCGGACCTCGGCGTTGCCCGGCAGCAGCCCCAGCAGCGCGGCGGCCAGCACGCTCTTGCCGCAGCCGCTCTCCCCGACCAGCGCCAGCAGCCGCCCCGGCTCCAGATCGAACGACACGTCGGTGACCGCCCGCACGACCGCGTCCCGCAGCCGGAACCGCACCGACAGTCCCCGGACGCCCAGCACCGCGGTCACAGCGCCAGCTCCGAGCGTCGCCGGGGGACCAGCCGGTCCCGCCACCAGCCCGCCAGGCCCGCCACCGCGAGCGTCACCGCCACCAGCGCCCCGGCCGGCGCGGCGATCGTCCACCAGGCGCCCAGCAGCACGTCGTCGCGGCTGTCGGCGACCATCGTGCCCAGGCTCGGCAGGTGCGGCGGCAGGCCCAGGCCCAGGAAGCTCAGCGCCGTCTCGTGCCACACCGCGTGCGGCAGCAGCAGCGCCGCCGCCAGCGCCGACTGCGGGGCCACGGCGGGCAGCAGGTGCCGGGACAGCACCGTCCACCGGGACGCCCCGCCGGAGATCGCCGCGTCGATGTACGGGCGGGTCCGCAGCGACAGCACCTGCGCCCGCACGATCCGGGCCACCGTCGTCCAGTGGGTCAGCGCGATCGAGGCGATCACCGCGACCAGCGACCCCCGGTACAGCGCCACGATCAGGATGCCCAGCAGCAGGTGCGGCACCGCGTTGATCCCGTCCACCAGCCGCATCACCACGGCGTCCACGAGCCCTCCGGCGGCGCCCGCGACCGCCCCCACCAGGGTGCCGAGCACGGTCGCCACCAGTGCGCAGGTCACCGCCACCACCAGCGAGACCCGGGTGCCGAGCGCGGCCCGCACCAGCACGTCCCGGCCCGCGTCGTCGGTGCCGAACAGGTGTTCCGTCCCCGGCGGCACCAGCACCGCGTCATAGTCGACCCTTCCCGAGGCGGCGTCCCCGGCGAGCATCGGCAGCACGACGGCCGCGGCGACCACCGACACCAGAACGCCCACCGCCGCGCCCAGCCGGACCTTGGCCGGCACCACGGCACCGGATCCGCCCGCGCCTCCGGGCCGCCGCCCGGCGGGCCGCCACGCGTCGGCCGTCATCCGCGCACCGTCCTCGGGTCGATCAGCGCCACCGCCATGTCGGCGAGCAGGTTCCCGGCCAGGACCGCGGCGGTCGCCAGCAGGGTCAGGGCGACCAGCAGCGGATAGTCGACGTTCAGCCCGGCCTCCACCATCGCCCCGGCGACGCCCGGCCAGGAGAACACCTCCTCCACCAGCACCACCCCGGTGACCAGCTCCGGCAGGCGGGTGCCCACGGTCGTCACGAACGGCAGCAGCGCCACCGGCAGGCCGTGCCGCAGCACCACCGTGCGTTCTGGCAGGCCCCGGGCGCGCGCCGCGGTCACGTGGTCGTCGGCGAGCGAGACCAGGAGCTGCTGCCGCAGGGTGAGGATCAGCCACGGCAACTGGGCGATCGCCAGCACCAGGGCGGGCAGCGCGAGATGGCGCAGGGTGGGGACGACGCCGCCGTCGGACGCCCCGCCCGCGGGCAGCAGCGGCAGCGCCACCGCGAACACCGCGATCGCCCCCAGCCCCAGCAGGAACGTCGGCAGGCCCTCCAGCGAGTGCGCCACGGCGACGACGGCGCGGTCGGCCCAGCCGCCGGGCCGCCATGCCGCGGTGACCCCCAGGGCGAGGGCGATGAGGACGGCCAGCGTCAGGCCGGCCCCCGCCAGCAGCAGCGTCCACGGCAGCCGCTGCGCCACCACCTCCGCGACCGGCTGGCCGAAGCTGCGGCTGACGCCCCAGTCCCCGGTGACCGCGCCGTGCAGCCAGTCCAGGTACTGCCGCCAGACCGGCTCGTCCAGGCCCAGCGCCTCCCGGGTGCGGGCGACGTCGGCCTCGGCGGCGGTGAAGATCCGGGTGCCGTAGTACTGGTACACCGGGTCGAACGGGGACGCCGCCCCCAGCAGGAACACCGCCACCGACACGGCCGGCAGCAGCGGAACCGCCACCGCCAGCCGGACCAGCGCCATCCGCCGCAGCGCCCGGGCCCTCATCGGCGCCACTTCTCGAGGTTCCACCAGGGACCCCAGGTGAGGACCCCGTGGACGTGCGGGTCGACCACCGGCTGGTAGCCGGACCATCCGTCGCGCACCACGTAGGTGTGCTCCAGGAAGACCAGGAACACCCACGGCGGGTTCTCGACCAGGCGGCGCTGCATCGTCCGGTAGGCGTCGGCGCGTTCGGACGGGACCAGGCTGGTGCGGCCCCGTTCCAGGGCGTCGTCGACGATCTCGTCCCGGTAGGAGCCCGGATTGTTGAACCCGTCCTCGGCCTGGGAGGAGTGCAGCAGGCCGTAGGCCACCAGATCGGGGTCCAGGGGCGTGCCGCCGCCCATCAGCAGCGCGTCACGGTCCATCCGGGGCTCGATCGCGTCCCAGCCGAGCCCGGCCAGGTCGACCTTGATCCCGACCCTGCCCGCGTCGCTGGCGAACGCATTGGCCAGCGCCTTGCGCACCGAGTCGTCGGCCGGATACATCAGGGTGAACCGGGCCTGCCGCCCGTCCTTGACGCGGATCCCGTCCGGCCCGGCCCGCCAGCCTCCGGCGTCCAGGATCCGCCCGGCCTCGTCCGGGTCGAACCGGAAGACCGCGCCGGGATCGGCGTACTCGCCCAGCGCCGGGGGGAGGGGCGTGTGGGCGGGGGTGCCGCGCCCGGCCAGCAGGGCCTTGATCATCCCCTCCCGGTCGGCGGCGAGGTTGAGCGCCCGCCGGATCGCCAGGTCGCCGGTGACCGGGTGCTTCTGCGGCAGCATGACGCCCCGGTAGTCGGCGCTGTCATGGCCGTGGACCGTCATCCCGTCGCGTCGTGCGAACGTCCCGGCCAGCGCGGGCGGCAGCACCGTGCCGTCGAAGTCGCCGCGCCGCATCCGCTGCGCCCGGGTGTTGTCGTCGGGAACGAACAGCACCGTGACGCGCTTGATCGCCGGAGCACCGTCCCAGTGGCGCTCGTGCGCGGTGAGCACCAGCCGCTCTCCGCGCCGCCACTCCGCCAGCCGGTACGGCCCCGTCCCGACCGGGCGGGTGTTCAGCGGGGAGGACTCCAGCGGCCCGCCGGTCAGCCTCTCCGAGGGCACGATCCCCAGCACGAGTTTGCGCACGAACGGCGCGTACCGGTGCCGCAGCCGGAACTCCACCGTGTCCGGCCCGGTCTGCCGCACCTGTGCCAGCATCCGGTACGACGACGCCAGCGGCGAGGCGGCGGCCGGATCCAGCAGCGTCCGGTAGGTGGCCACCACGTCCTCCGGCCCGAACGCCGACCCGTCGTGGAACGTCACCCCGGTCCGCAGCCGCACCGACCATGTCAGCCCGTCCGCGGACGGCTGCGGCACCTCCGCCGCCAGCGCCGGCCGCACCCTGCGCCGCGCGTCGTGCGTCACCAGCCCGTCGAAGATCTTGCTCATGCCGTCCTCGGCGAACCCCATCAGCGGGTTGAGCGTGTCGTCCTCGTACGGATCCGCCAGCACCACCCCGTCGTCGGCCGGCTCCCCGGGCGCCGAGCACCCCGCCAGCACTCCCGCCCCCACCGCCAGCGCCAGCACGGAACGGGACAGACCTCGCACACCCCTGCGCATGACCCAGGACGGTAATGATCATCCTTTGTTATTGCAACTTATTCGCAAGTGATACTCGTATGCATCAGGTCGTCCGGCGCGGAGGGGACGCCCGGGACGGCGGCGTGCGCGCTGCGGCGGGGCCGTGGCCCCACGGTCGCCGACGACGCGGCGGGACGGGGTAGGTAGGCTCAGAGGCATCTCTGACCGGTGTTTCCCCGCTATCAAAAGCTGCGGAGCGAACTGCATTCGGCCGGACGGGGAAGGAGGCCGCGCGGCGCGATCGCCGCGCGGCCTTCCTGGATCCGGCCCGTCCGCCGGGGGTTCTCGCGGGGGACGGGGCGAGCGGCCTTCGGGAAATCCTCAGGTTCGTTTCAGCCGGGGTTCCGCGTCGCCCGGGACAGTCGGTGAGGTTCCGGCGTTCGCCGTGCTCAGAGGCGCGGCGGCGGCCGGCAGGTCCCAGACCCATCGGCTTTCGAGGACTCATGACGAGTACGACCGGCCAAGTCCGACCGGATGCCGCCGTGCCGTTCCAGCCGCCCGCCGACGTGACGGGGGGAACGGCGGAAACGGTGACGGTGGAGATCGTCGTTCCGGTGCACAACGAGGAACGGGCGCTTGCGGGATGCGTGCGCACCCTCCACGGACATCTGCGAAAACGGCTGCCGTTCCGCTGGCGGATCACGGTCGCCGACAACGCCAGCACCGACCGGACGCTGCGGGTGGCGCGGGAACTGGCCGCCGAACTGCCCGGCGTCGGCGTCGTGCATCTCGACCGCAAGGGGCGCGGGCTGGCGCTGCGCACCGCGTGGAACGCCAGTGACGCCGACATCGTCGCCTACATGGACGTCGACCTGTCCACCGGGCTCGACGGGCTGCTGCCGTTGATCGCGCCGCTCGCCAGCGGGCACTCGGACCTGGCGATCGGCAGCCGGCTGGCCCCGGGCGCGCGGACCGTGCGGGGGCCGCGCCGGGAGCTGATCTCCCGCTGCTACAACACGCTGCTGCGGGCGGGCCTCGGGGCGCGGTTCAGCGACGCGCAGTGCGGGTTCAAGGCGGCGCGGGCCGAGGCGGTCCGGCCGCTGCTGGCGGTGACCTCCGACGACTCGTGGTTCTTCGACACCGAACTGCTGGTGCTGGCCGAGCACAACGGGCTGCGCATCCACGAGGTGCCGGTCGACTGGGTGGAGGACCTCGACAGCCGTGTGGACGTCGTCCGCACCGCCGTCGAGGACCTGCGCGGCATGTGGCGGCTGGCGCGGATGAAGGCGTCCGGAGCCGCCGACGCGGCGGTGCCGCGCAGGCCCGCGCCGTCGGCCGAGCATCCCGACGCGGTGCCGGGGTCCGGGTCGCTCCTGCTGTGGGAGCTGGGCTGCTTCGCGCTGATCGGCGTCTTCTCCACGGTGGGGCAGGCGCTGGTCTACTGGCTGCTGCGGCCCGCGCTGTCCGCGCCCCTGGCCAACCTGGTCTCGCTGGTCATCCTGACGGTCCTCAACACCGAGGCCAACCGGCGGCTGACGTTCCGCGGCTCCACGGCCGGGGCCGGCCGGGCGCATCTGGGCGCCGGGGCGCTGTTCCTCGTGGGGTACGCGGTCACCTCCGTGGCGGTGCTGCTGTTCCAGCGGCTCGTTCCGGACGCCTCGCACGCCGCCGAGGCCGTGGTGCTGGCCGCCACCTCGGTCCTGGTGACCGCCCTTCGTTTCGCCGTCCTGCGCACGGCCGTCTTCCGCCGCCGTTCCCGTTCCGAGAGGGCCTCCTCCTGATGAGCACGATGTCTCCCCAACAGACCGCCGCACCACCGCCCGCCGGTGAACGCGCCCGGCGCGCATGGGCGCCGAGGGCGGCGCTCGGCGCGATCCTCCTGCTGGCCACCGCCCTGTACGGGTGGGCGCTGGGCTCGCTGGGCCGGGGGAACGACTACTACTCGGCCGCGGTCAAGTCCATGGGGCTGAGCTGGACCAACTTCCTGTTCGGCGCGTTCGACCCGGCGGGCGTGGTCACCGTCGACAAGCCGCCCGCCGGGCTGTGGCCGCAGGTGATCGCCGCCAAGGTGTTCGGGCTGCACGGCTGGGCGCTGCTGCTGCCGCAGGTGGCCGAGGGCGTGCTGGCGGTGCTGGTGCTGCACCGGACGGTGCGCCGGTGGGCGGGGGAGCGGGCCGCGCTGATCGCCGCGCTGGTCCTGACGCTCACCCCGATCACCGTCGCCATCACCCGCAGCAACAACCTCGACACGCCGCTGCTCCTGCTGCTGGTGTGCGCGGCGTACGCGTTCACCCGGGCGGTGCAGGCGGCCACGGGCCGGGCGGCGACCTGGTGGCTGTGCGGGGCCGCCTTCCTCATCGGCTGCGGCTTCGTCACGAAGATGCTGGCGGCGTGGATCGTGCTGCCCGCGTTCGCCCTGGCCTGGCTGGCCGGGGCGGGCGGGCCATGGCTCGGCAGGGTGTGGCGGCTGCTGGCGGCGGGCGCGGTGCTGGCGGTGTCGTCGCTGTGGTGGGTCGTGCTGGTGGCGCTGTGGCCCGGCGACCGCCCCTACATCGGCGGCAGCACGGACGGCGGCGCCTGGGACCTGGTGATCGGCTACAACGGCCTGGGCCGGATCTTCGGCCAGGGCGGCGGCCGGGGCGGCGGCGGTGGCGGCCCCGGCGGGTTCGGTGGTGAGACCGGGCCGTTGCGGATGTTCAACGACCTGGTGGCCGGTCAGATCAGCTGGCTGCTGCCGGTGTCCGCGGTGGCGATCGTCGTGGCGGTGGTCCTGGCGGTGCTGCGCCGGCGGGGCCGGCTCCCGGCGGGCTCGACGCTCCCGGCGCACGGCTGGGTGCTGTGGAGCCTGTGGCTGCTGGTGTGCGCGGCCGTGTTCTCCATGCAGGAGGGGATCTTCCACGAGTACTACACCACCCAGATGGCCCCGGCGATCGGCGCGCTGTGCGGCGGGCTGGTGACCGCCCTGGTGCGGGCGCACCGCGCGGGGATCCGGTGGGCGCCCTGGGCCGGGGCGTTCGCGGTGGCCGTGACCGCCGGGTGGGCCGTCGTGGTGATCCGGCGCGTTCCGGACTGGCACGGGTGGCTGGTGTGGCCGGTGCTGGGGCTGGGGGCCGTGGCGGTGGCGCTGCTGGTCGCCGGGTTCTGGCGGCCGGGCCGGTTGCTGCGGGTAGGGGCCGTGGTGGGCCTGGCGGCGGTGCTGACGGCACCGGGCACCTGGTCGGTCCTGGAGTCGGCGAGTTCTGAGGGCGCCGGGGGCGCGGCCATCCCCACCGCCGGCCCCTCGGAAGGCGGTGGCGGACCGGTGATCCGGCGCCTGCCCGGCAACGGCGTTCCGGGAGGCATGCGTCAGGGGCCTGTGAGGGTGATCCGGCCCGGTGGACCTGCGCCCCAGGGGGCGAACGGCGGTGCTCCCCAGCCCGGGGCGCCCCCGCGGATCCGCGTCGGAGGTCCCGGCGGCGACGGCGGTGCGCTGTCCGCCGAGTCCCGCAGGATCCTCGACTACGCGGTGCGCAACTCCGGCTCGGCGCGGATCAAGCTCGCCGTCGAGGGCGGTGCGCGGGGGGTCTCGTCGTTCATCCTGAACACCGACCACACCGTGATCGGCATGGGCGGTTTCTCGGGCGGCGACGACGCGCCGTCCGTTCGGCAGCTCCGGCAGTGGGTCGCCGACGGCGAGCTGCGCTACGTCCTCGGAGGCGGGATGGGCGTGATGCGGGGGCCGTTCGATGACGGTGACAACCCCGCCGCCCAGCGTTCCGCCTGGATCAGGCAGAACTGCAAGCAGGTCCCCGCCTCCGCCTACGGCGGCACGGCCGCGCAGTCGGACGCGGACGGCCCCGGGGGCGCCGGGACGCTGTACGACTGCCGCGGCGGAGCGTGACGGAGTCCGGCACGAGGCCCGCCCCCGATGGGCCTCCGCGCCGGGCCCGCGAACCGGCGCAAAGGGAAAGGGTGGGGCGGGCACAGGCCCGCCCCACCGCTTCCCCCTGGTGCGCCAGGTCATCGGTGCGTCAGGACAGGTTCTTCTGCCGGACGTCCCACTCGGTGCCGCACAGGCCGCAGTTCGATCCGACGAACAGCTGCCCGGCGGCGGTGTCGCCCTTGAGCCGCCACTTCAGCCAGGCGGAGCCGACCCGGCCGAACTCGCCGCCGTTCGGCTGGCTGAACGTCCCGAAGTGGCCGACGTCCAGGTTGCCCATGAAGGCGGGCAGACCGGAGGGCAGCCGGTTCCAGTCGTCCATCGCGTTCTCGTAGGCGATGTCCGTCGGGCCGCCGATGAAGTACGCGATCGGGGCGTGCAGCCGGGACAGCCGCCAGTTCTCCGCGTCGCTCAGCATGCCGCTGTTGTAGAGGACGGTGGTGGTCACCCGCGGGTCCGCGGACGCCTCGTAGGCCTCGATCCCGCCGCAGGACTGGCCCATCACCGCGATCTTGGTGGTGTCGATCCTGCCGCGGTACTTGCTGCCGATCCGGGTGTTCTCGGCGATCGCCCAGTCGATGGCGTCGGTCAGCATCTCGGCGTCGGTCTGCCCGGTGCCGCCCGGCCGGCCGTTGGCGATCACCAGGAAGCCGTGCGAGGCGAACTCCTTGAGGATGTTCTCGAACCACGTCCCGTCGGCCCGGCACGCGCCGTTGCCCCAGGCCACGATCGGCATCCGGATGTTGGTCGGAATGTTCTCGGGCCGGTAGACGGTGTGGTTCCGCAGCCGGAGGGTGGTCTCGTAGTCGGCCGGGTAGGGACCGGAGCCGCCGGGGGCGGCGTACGCCGCCGGGGCGTTCAGCAGCGTGCCGATCAGCGTGAACGCGGCGGCCACCGTGATCACGCGCCGGACGAACCGTCCGAGGTTCATGCGGGGGACCTCCTCGATGTCGGGATGGGGACCGGCCCGGGCTCGGGGACCACAGGGGGGCGCCGGTCCCGTCGCCCGCCGGCGCGGCCGTCTGACATATGACATCTGCCGTGACGATCGCTGAGTGAACTGTCACCCAATGGCGGGGGCGGGGCAACGGTTCGCCCGCAGGACTGGTGAAACGAACAGCGCCGTTCCGGGCGGCCTGTGGGGCGCGCACAGATCCCCGCGCACGGCTCTGCGGGCACGGGTCTGCGGGCCGTGGGGAGCGCCCGGCCGGTGCGGCGTCGCGGCGTCACGGTGTACGCTGCGCGCCCATCGAGGAGGGCGCACGGGGCGTGCGCGAGCTGGGGTGAGCATGACGAGCGGGCAGACCGGCCGGGCCGGTCAGGAGATCACGCTTCCGCGCAGGCGGCACGGCCTGCAGCCGCAGCGGCTGCTGATCACCCTGTTCGGCGACTACTGGTTCGGCCGGACCGAGCACCTGCCGTCGGCCGCCCTGGTCGAACTGCTCGGCGAGTTCGGCGTCACCCCGGCGGCCGCCCGCGCCGCCCTCAGCAGGCTCGCCCGCCGAGGTGTGCTGGAGTCCTCCAGGAACGGCCGCCGCACCGGCTACGGCATCAGCGCCGAGGCCTTCGCCACGCCCACCCTCCGCCGGGGCGCCAAGCGCATCCTGTCGTTCGCCACCGGCCCCCGCCCCTGGGACGGCCTGTGGCGGATGGTGATCTTCTCCGTTCCCGAGGAGCAGCGCGACGCCCGGCACGCCGCCCGCGCCAGGCTCCGCTGGCTGGGCTTCGCCCCCCTGTACGACGGCGTGTGGATCTGCCCCCACGACAAGGCCGCCGACGCCGCCCAGTCCCTCACCGAGCTCGGCATCCGCGCCCACACCGTCATGACCGCCCGGACGGTGCCGGACATCCCCCAGGGAGTCCCCCCGATCAACGCCTGGAACCTGGACGACCTGAGGGCCCGCTACGACGCCTTCATCGGCGCCTGGGAACCCGTCCTCCGCCAGGCCCGCGACGGCGCCGTCCCCGCCGACGAGGCCCTCCGCGCCCGCACCGAGCTCATGTACGCCTGGCTGCACTTCCCCAGCCTCGACCCGGAGCTCCCCGCCGAGCTCCTGCCGCCCGACTGGCCCCGCGCCCGCGCGTACGAGATCTTCGCCGAGCTCTACGACTCCCTGGGCCCCCCGGCCGAGACCCGGGTCCGCCGGATCGTGGCCGCCCACGCCCCCGAACTGGCCCCCCTGGTCCGCCACCACGCCCACCGCGGACCCTGACCGGCCCGATCAGGGGGAGGCGGCGCCCAGGACCTCCCGGATCTCGTCGCAGTAGAGCTGGAACTTGCGCTGCTCCATGGGGGTGACCACCGACATCCTGTTGTGCACCATGGGGTTGCGGACCTTGGCCAGCAGCGAGAACCGCTCGTTCCAGTAGTTGCGGTCCCTCTTGAGGACCCGGCCGAAGATGTCCCAGTGCGAGGCCATCAGGTCGTACAGGTCGCGCGGGTAGGTGAAGTCCAGCAGGCGGGTCGAGGCGCGTGAGCCGAACGAGTTCGTCTCGCGGGCCATCTTCTCCTCGCACTGGTCCAGCATCGTGACGAGCTTGGGACGCGTCCGGCGCAACTCCTGCGGCCAGTCGGGGCCGTAGCGGTCCTCGAAGCCCCGCTCGATCAGGTCGCGCAGGCCGCGTTCCACGGTCATCCAGTTGTCCCAGTCGGCCACGTCCCGGCTCAGCAGGGCGAGGTACTCGTGGAAGTGGTCGGAGAAGGCCCGGTAGGAGTCGTCCCGCACCCGGAGCAGGCCGCGTTGCAGCAGGTGCAGCGCGTCGTTGGGGGTCACCGTCAGCTGGGGGCCGAGGACGATCTCCAGCAGGGCGCGCAGCCGGCCGTCCGCGCGCAGCAGTTCCTCCAGGTCGCGGTAGTAGTACTGGAACTCCGGGGGCATCGGGCCGGTCAGCGTCTCGATCTCCTCCGGCGGAGGGGGGACGCCGTCCCGGCAGGTCGCGCAGATCCGCTCCAGCAGCACGCTCGCCAGGTAGGGGTGGCCGCCGGTGAGCTCGCCCAGCCTGCCGGCCAGCGTCTCGTGCGGCCCGTCCGCCGGCAGCCGGTCGATCAGCGCCGCCAGCTCGGCGGAGTCGAAGCAGGTCAGGAAGATGGAGCGGAAGATGCCGGGGAAGGTCGACTCGGCCGGGTCGGCCATGTCCACGATCTCGCGCAGCTCCCGGCGGGAGGTGGTGACCAGGCCGATGTTGCAGTCCACGTTGTAGGCGATCTCGCGGAGCGCCTGGAAGGCGCCGGGCTGCGACTTGAAGGCCTCGCGCGCGGCGTCGAACTCGTCGAGCACCAGCACGACCCGCCAGTCCCGCCGCCGCACCAGCCGCAGGAACTCCTGGGCCTCGCCCTGCAACTCGGCCCAGTCCAGGTCCGCGGCGACCGCCCGTTCGTAGGCCCGGCCGAGCCGCGCGTCGACCTCGGGCGAACGTTCGCACAGCAGGTCCCAGACGTCCTCGACCAGCTGGCGGAACAGCCGGTGCGCCGAGCCCCGGACCCGGACGTTGATCCAGACGGGCAGCAGCCGGGGATGGTCCCGGCGGGTCTCGGGCCGCATGAACAGGTGGTAGGCCAGGCTGGACTTGCCGATCCGCGGCGGCCCGATGATGGCGGTGGCCCCGGCGGTCTGCTGCGCCAGCACCCGCTCCCGCAGCACCTCCAGCGGCCCGGTCCGGCCGACGTGCGCCTCGCCGTGCACGATGTGACCGACCGTGGCGAACGGGTTCCGCACGGGCGTGGACTGGGTGTCGGTCATGCCTGCTCCCGTCACGCCTTGCGGTGCCACAGCCACTCGGCGAACAACCCGACCTTGATCCGGTAGCGGTCCTCGGCCTCCCGCACGATCACGTTGCGGCGCATCAGGTCCTCCAGGACCCGGGGCCCGTCGGGCAGGTCGCGCGCCTTGCGGCCGTCCAGGTGCAGGTCGCGGCGGCGGCCGGTCAGGCAGACGTTCAGCACCTCCAGCACGGTGCCCGCGGGCAGGTCGCTGACGTCGGCGTCGCCGGGGGTGAGCAGGTTGTCGAACTGCTCCAGCGGGAGCGCCTGGTCGCCGCTGACCAGCGCGGTGGCGACCCTGTCGACGTCGGCCGGGCCGATCAGCATCTGCCGCTCGGCGTTCATGTGCTGGATGAGCCGGTTGCAGAACAGCTGGATGTAGTACGGGCTGCGGGCGGTCAGCTCCAGGATGCGCTGCACCGAGTCGCCCCGGTGGCGGTTCTCCCCGTTGTCCAGCCGCACCGGCACGGTGATCAGCTCCTCGGCCGGGCCGGGGTCCAGGTAGGACACCGGTTCCTGGCGGGCCACCTGGAACTCGTTCGGGAACGCCTTCAGGAAGCGGGGCATCAGGTCGTTGCCGGCGACTACGCTGCTGAACAGCTCGCTCTCCAGCATCGCCTTCCACGCCTTCATGAACTCGCGGGGCAGGTCGCCGCGCTCGATGACCGAGTACAGCACGGTGAACTCGTCCAGCAGCAGCACCAGCCGCCAGTTCCGGTAGTCCTGGCTGCGCCTCATCTGCCGCAGCATCCCGTGCATGTAGTCGTCGAAGAAGATCTGCGCGTCGCCGCTGTCCCGGAAGTCGCGGAGCGCGGGGCGCGGCAGGTCCAGGGCGGGCCAGCCCTCCTCCTCCAGGTCCTCCAGCTTCCGGAAGAACGCCCCGGCGATCATGTACAGCAGCCGGGCGTGGTCGAGGTTGGTGGCCAGCTTGCCCAGGTTGAGCTCGGCGGCGAGCACCGGCGGCTTGAGGGCCCGCCGCAGGTGGTGCAGCACCGACGACTTGCCCACCCGCTTCTGGCCGTAGATCACCACGCACTTGGCGTCGGGCCGCTCCAGCGCGTCCACCAGGGTCTGCAGCAGCTCCCCCCGGCCGTAGAACATGTTCTCGTCCTTGACCGGGGCGCCCTCGGAGTAGGGGTTGGGGATGGGCTTCCAGTCCTGCAGGTCGTCCAGCCGCAGGGACAGCGTGTCCGGCTCGGTGACGATGCGCTCGTCGGAGCGGACGGTGAACTCCAGCCGGTAGCGCAGCGTCACCAGCCGCTCCGCGATCGCGTGCGGCGTCACCACCAGCGGCACCGTGCAGCTCTCGCTCTGCTCGTCGCGCAGGCTGTGCGCGACCTGGATGGGCTCGGGCACCGGCCGGTAGTCGTCGGAGTTGTCCAGCACGCGCAGCATCACGTCCACGGCCGGGCTGCGCCGGGGCGGGTTCTTGACGCTGAGCTGCACCTGGATCGCCGAGGAGGCGTCGGGGACGTAGCTGGGCAGCACCTCGGTGACCTCCAGCCCGCTGGGCTCGGCCGCCCGCTGCACCTCGCCGAAGTGCGCGGTGATCGCCGCGTCCAGCTTGGCCAGCAGCGGCACCAGGTACTCCAGCGAGAGCCGGGTCGGATACCCCTCGATCTCCGTCACCAGCTGCCGCACCGCCGTGCGGATCTTGGACTCCAGCCGCTCCTGCTCCAGGTAGGAGGTCTGCTCCAGATAGCCGCGGACCTCGCCCAGGATCGTGGCCACGGCCTTGAGCCGGTCGATGTCGAGCTGCGTGGTGGGGGCGAGCTGGCGGGCCTGCTCCAGTTGCTGCTGGTCCTCGGCGAGCGTGCCGAGCGGGTCGCTGCGGTTCAGCGGCAGTTGCAGCGACTTGCGCTGCTCGTCCAGCTCCTGGCGCAGCCTGTGCAGCGCCTCCTGCCAGAAGGCGACGTACACGTCCTGGGTGCAGGCCGGGTTGGGCCGGCCGAGGTAGCCGCACAGCTCGTCGAACAGCAGGTTGCGGATCTCGGCGACCCGGAACGTGCGCGACACCAGCTCCTTGCGCACCGGGTCGGACTCGCTGGCCAGGTTCAGCAGCCCGAACAGCAGCGGCCGGCGCAGGCTCTCGATCTCCAGCACCCATTCCAGGCACTTCTCGAACGGCGGCTTGTCCTGCGGCTGCTGCCAGTTCGGGTCCAGGTAGGACAGCACGAACTGCTTGACCTTCAGCTCGCCCATCTCGTCCCAGGGGCCGAGGGCCACGGCCTGGGTGTAGTAGGTGCGCGTCACGTCGCCGTGCCGCCGTTCGGCGGCGCACAGGTCGCCCATGGCCGCGCCGAAGGCGCGCAGCGACCGGCGGAACAGGTCGTCGTCGGTCTGGTTGAGGTCGCGCAGGATGCGGGCCACCGAGAGGTTGTAGGCCGCCCGGTCGGCCGAGCGGCGCGCGCCCAGCTTGCGGATCAGCGCCTCCAGCTCCTGGACGTCCTTCTCGCTGAGCGTGCCCTCCTGCACCCGCAGCGGGTTCACCCCGGCGTACTCGCACCGGTCCAGGTGCAGCAGCAGCACGGGGCTGATCGAGCCCGGCTGCTCGGGGCTCCAGTCGGTCTTGGCCAGCAGCTTGTCGATGTTGTCCCAGATGCCGGTGCGCTCGGCCTTCTCCAGCTCCGCCCAGATGTCGCGGAACTCGGGGTTGCGCGGCCCGTGCCGCAGCAGCCGCTCGGCCGCGTTCCGGGCGCTGCGCGCGTCCCGCAGCTTGCGGTACGCCACGATCAGCCGTTTGAGCAGCCCGGTCCGCACCTGGCGGGAGTGGTCCTCCTCCAGCATCTGCTCCAGCAGCGCGGCCGCCTCCTCCCAGCGGCCCAGCGACCCGACGATCGTGATGATCATGTTCCGGTGCTGCAGCGTCTCCTTGACCTCGACGTTCGGGTCGCGCAGCAGCTCCAGCGCCTCCTCGCTGCGCTTGCGGCGGTGCAGCAGCCAGGCCAGGCTGCGCACCGCGCGCTCGATGTCGCCGCCCCGGGCGATCGTCTGGCGGTAGAGCTCCTCGGCCTTGTCCAGGTCCTTCTCCTGGGTCTCGGCCCGCTGCGCCTGCGCGTACAGGGACGCCCGGTTCTGGCCGGCCGGGGCTTTGACCGGGCGGCGCGGCGCGGGGGAGGAGCCGCCGGCCGGAGCCTTCTCCCGGCGCGCGACCTCGACGATCTCCAGCAGCTCGGGATGGCCCGGATGGTCGGCGAGCGCCCGCTGCGCGATCTTCAGCGCGTCGTCGAACCGGCCGAGATTGAGCTTGTTGCGCGCGGCGAGCACGTGCAGCCGGGGGTCGCCGGGACTGATCGTCTCGGCCGCCGGGCCCGGCGGGGCGGCCGCGGGAGCGGGCCGGGCCTGCGGCACGGCGGCGGGCGCGCCCGGATGGGGGGCCGCGGCGGCGGGCTGCGCCGGAGCGGACGACGTCGCGGCCGGGCGGTGCCGTTCCGCCGCTCCGGGCTCGAGGGCGTCGAGGACCTGGGCGAGGTCGTCCCACCGGGCGGTGGTCAGGGACAGCAGCGGCTCCAGGGCCGGCATCCGCTCGCGGGCCAGTTCCGCCACCAGGTACAGCCCGGCCCGCACCGCCACCGTCCGCTGCACGGCGCCAGCGTGCGCCGCGGCGAGCACCGGGACCGGCAGACGGGTGTCCCCGCTCCGCAGGACGAGGGCGAGGAAGGCGCACAACAGCCGGTCGTCGGTCTGCTCGGCGGGCGTCGTGCGGAGCCCCTCCCCGAGCGTGGCCGCGGCCTTCTCGACCTCGCCCCCGCGCAGGTGCAGCACGGCCAGGTCCCAGGCGTAGCGCCCGCCGTAGGGCGCGGCCCAGGTCATCCATTCGGCGGCCTGCCGCCGGACGGCGGCGGTGTCGCCGTGCTCCAGCAGCAGCAGCGCGGCCAGATGGTACGCAGGGGCGTATCCGCACTCGTCCGCCGCGGCGACCAGGTCGCGGATCGCCTGGCGCGCTCGGGCGGGCTCGCGCAGGGTGTTCGACGCCTCGAGCCGGTTCTTGACCCGGTTGAGGTGCTTTTCGACCTCCTTGGCGGCGGTGTAGGAGAGCCGGATCGCGGGATCCAGGCCGAAGACCGGCGCGGTCGTCTCGACCTGCTCCAGGTCGACCGCGAACTCCTCCCGCAGCCGGTCCCAGGCCGGCGACGGCGCCGCCGGCGCGGGCGGCGGGACCGGCCGGGCGGCCGGCGGGGACTCCGGCGCCTGCGCCGGGGTCCGGGCCGCCTCGATCTGCTCGATCGAGCCGGCCTGCACGATCGCGGGCCCCGTCTCGGTCATCAGGACCAGGCTGTCGGTGTCGGTGTCGATCACCTCCAGCCGGCCCCGTACGGACCGCCCCCCGCTCCGATGAACAATGATGTCCGAGCCGACGGAATACCATCGCCGGACAAGCCCCAGATCCACGGACAAACCCTAACCGGCCGCGAATGAAAGAGCCCGCCTTTTGCGGACACTCCCCTTTGATACCGGCCGAATTGCGAATAAGGGCTGCTTTCGGGCACGCCGTCATCCGGCCGCGGCGAACTGCGAACGGCGGCGCCCGCGACGGCGCCTGCGGCCGCTCGTCCACTCGTCGGCGAGGTACGCGAGCAGTTGACGGATCAGGTCGGCGTTCTCGTCGTGGTCGCCCGGCTCGGCCTCGAACCGCGCCAGGGCGCGGCTGACGATCCAGATCGCGTCGTGCAGACGGCCCAGCCGGCCGTAACACGCCCCCAGTCCGACGGCCGCCATGACCGAAACATTGTGGCGTGGGCTGTAGTTCCGCTCGATCACCGCCAGCAGCCGTTCGTACTCGTAGGCGGCGCGCTCGTGATGTCCCAGCTCCATACAGCGCGTGGCGAAAAGAAAGCAGGCGGGGAGCGTGGAATCCATCGCGGGATCGCACCGGGCCGCGTCGGCGACGAGCCGTTCGAGTTCGGCGAACGCGGGAACGTCCTCGAGCGCCAGCCTGCGGAAACGCACCAGGACGGCCATCGGGTCGCCGGGGTCGGGCGAGCGCTCGATCGCCGTGAGGATCCGGTCGAACAGGACCAGCGCCTTCTCGGCCCGTTCCCGGACGGCCTGCCGGTGGGCGGGAGGCAGGGCCACCGAGGTGCCGTCGCCCAGCGAGGTGAGGATCCCCTCGGCGATCAGAGCGTCGAGGCGTTCGCCGGCCGGCAGCAGGTCTCGCCGGACTCCGATCGGCGACAGCATCGCCAACGTCCGCAGCAGCGGGCCGCCGGCATGCTCGGCCGGCGGCGGCGGTGCGTCCGGCGCCTCCGGCACCTCGATCACCGCGCCGGCGTCGCCGGACGCGAAGCCGCTGGAAGCAGCCCTAGAAGAGTATTCTAGAATCCTGTTCGCCGGGGTCGGCGTCCCGCCGGCCACACCTGCACCCAGCCACAGGAAGGGAGCGCGCCGTGCGCCGGACGCTGTTCAACGAGGACCACGAGGCCTTCCGGGAGACCATCCGGGACTTCATCCAGTCCGAGGTCGTCCCCGTCTACGACGAGTGGGAGGCCGCCGGTCACCCGCCGCGCGACTTCTACTACAAGCTCGGCGAGCTGGGCGTCTTCGGCATCCAGGTGCCCGAGGAGTACGGCGGCGCGGGCGAGACCAGCTTCAAGTACCAGGCGATCATCTCCGAGGAGTGCGCCCGCGCCGCGGTGAGCTTCGGCGGCTACGGCGTGCACGTCAACCTGGTGCTGCCCTACCTGCTCAAGTACGCCAACGAGGAGCAGAAGAAGCGCTGGCTGCCGCCGTTCGTGTCCGGCGAGATGATGACCGCGATCGCGATGACCGAGCCCGGCACCGGCTCGGACCTGGCGGGCATGCAGACCACCGCCCGGCGCGACGGCGACCACTACATCCTCAACGGCGCCAAGACCTTCATCACCGGCGGCGTGCTCGCCGACCGGGTGCTGGTGGTGGCGCGCACCTCCCCGCCCACCCCGGAGAACCGCCGCGCGGGCCTGTCGATCCTGGTCGTGGACACCAAGAGCGAGGGCTACTCGGTGGGCCGCAAGCTGGAGAAGATCGGGCTGCGCAGCTCCGACACCGCCGAGCTGTCGTTCAGCGACGTGCGCGTCCCGGTGGAGGACCTGCTCGGCGAGGAGGGGCGCGGGTTCGAGTACCTCACCCACAACCTGGCCGAGGAGCGCCTGGGCATCGCGGTCGCCTCCTACGCCTCGGCCGCCGCCGCCGTCGAGTTCGCCAAGAAGTACGTCCAGGAGCGCACCGTCTTCGGCAAGACGGTCTCCTCGTTCCAGAACACCAAGTTCGTGCTGGCCGAGTGCGCGACCGAGGTCGAGGCCGCCCGCTCGATGGTGGACCGCGCGATCGAGGCCCTGGACGCCGGTGAGCTCACCCCCGCCGACGCCGCCATGGCCAAGCTGTTCTGCACCGAGGTACAGGCCCGGGTCGTCGACAAGTGCCTGCAGCTGCACGGCGGCTACGGCTACATCCTGGAGTACCCGATCGCCCGCCTGTACACCGACGCCCGCGTCGCCCGGATCTACGGCGGCACCAGCGAGGTGCTCAAGACCATCATCGCCAAGTCGATCGGCGTCTGAGCGCGGACGGCGCCCGGGGCCGCCCCCGCCGCCGAGCCCGCCGGGCTCAGCGGCGGGGGCCGGTCTCCAGCGCCGCGCGGTCCCAGCCGCCCAGTTCGGCGGCCGAGGCATAGGTGGCGTCCAGGAACTCCGCCAGCATCCGATCCGGGTCCGCCGCGTCGGCCACCGCCTCGTACGGGAGCAGGAACTGGCGGTACTCCGGGCTGTAGAACGCCGCGGCCGGACCGGCGGGCCGGTCGGCGTAGCCGTCCGGTTCGGGGTAGGCGTAGGCGTAGAACGCGCCCTCCTCCCCGCCGCCGGGCCAGAATCCGCAACTGGCCACCTCGTGCGAGTAGCTCTCGGTCATCACCCAGTCCGGGCAGTTGGGGAAGCCGCCGGGGTGCGGCGGGGCGGGTCGTCCGGAGAACCGGGTGCAGGCCAGGTCGAAGGAGCCCCAGAAGAAGTGCACCGGGCTGACCTTGCCGACGAAACCCGACCGGAAGCGGCCGAGGACCCGATGGGCCTGCAGGAGCTGGCGCCAGAACAGCCGCGCCGCCTCCGGGTCGTACGAGGCGTGCCGGTGGTCCTCCTCGAAGGGGATGGCCTGCTCCACCTCGTTGGGCCTGGTCCGGATGCGCGTGGGGATCCCCAGCTCCTCCAGCACGGCCATGACCTCGGCATAGAACCGTGCGACCGGTTCGGGCCCCAGCGCCACCCGGCGGACGTCGCCGTCGCTGACGCGGACGCGCAACTGGTGGTCGAGGAAGTCGAACCCGATGTCGAAGGCCCCGTCCCCGTACGGGATCGCCGACGTGGTCAACCCGCGGGGCCCGACGTACAAGGTGACGTGCCACCAGTGGTTGAGCGGCGGGGTGTGGGCCATCCGGATCTTGCCGACGATCTGGGTCCACATGTGCAGCGTGTCGCGGGTCTCGGTCCAGTCCGACACCCGCAACCGCGGCCATGCCGATGCGCCCCGCCCGTTCCGGGACACCTTCTGCTCGGTCATCTCCCCTCCCGCCGCCGTGGCCGGCACCGGTACGGCCCCCTCGTGGCCTTCTGGCCCCTCCTCCGGCCTATGCCCCGTACCGGGAGGCGGAACGCCTTGACGTCACCGCGACGGGGACCGGGACGAGGCGGACCGGATGCGGCGTTCCCCGGCGGGCATCATCTTTGGAAGCGCACCGCGAGGGAGGGTTCATGCCGACCGACCAGCACGGCCTGACGATCGGCTCGGCGAGCGGCGCCGCCGTTCGGCACTACGACAACGCGATCCACGAGCTGCTGCACTTCCGCCCGGAGGTCGTCGCCGAGGCGCGCGCCGCCCTGGAGGAGGACCCCGGGTTCGTCCTGGGGCACGTGCTGTCGGCGTACCTCGGGGTGCTGAGTACCGAGGCGGACAATGCCCGGGCGGCGCGGGAACGGTTCGCGGGGTTCCGCGCCGGGGTGGACGCGTCCGGCCTGTCGCCGCGGGAACGGGCCCATCTCGAGGCGGTCGAGCACCTGCTGGACGGGGACTTCGGGACATGCGGGGCCCTGCTCGCGCGCATCACCGAAGAGCACCCCAGGGACGCCCTGGCGCTGATCGCGGGACACCAGATCGACTTCTTCACCGGTGACGCCCGTTCGCTGCGCGACCGGATCGGGAAAGCCCTGCCGGCCTGGCACGAGGACGACCGGCACTTCGGCCAGATCCTGGGCATGTACGCGTTCGGGCTGGAGGAGACCGGTGACTACGACCGGTCGGAGGAGGCGGGCCTGCGCGCGGTGGAGCTCGACCCCAAGGACGTGTGGGGCATCCACGCCGTGGCGCACACCTACGAGATGCAGGGCCGCTTCCGGAAGGGGATCGACTACCTCGACGCGAGGCTGGCCGACTGGTCGACCGGCACGTTCTTCAACGTGCACACCTGGTGGCACTACACGCTGTACGCGCTGGAGGCCGGGGACACGGCACGGGCACTGGACGTCTACGACGCCGTGCTGCACGGGCCGGAGGCCGCCGAGACCGCGTTGCAGCTGGTGGACGCGTCGGCGCTGCTGTGGCGTCTGCTGCTGGAGGGCGACGACCAGACCGCGCGGTGGAAGGCGCTGGCCGACGCGTGGACGCCGAAGATGGACGAGCCGTTCTACGCGTTCAACGACGTGCACGCGGTGATGGCCTTCGTCGGTGCCGGGCGGTTCACCGAGGCCGACAGGCTGATCGCCTCCAGGGAGTCCGCTGCGGCCTCCGGTCGTCTCGGTGTCAGCAACCATGCGATGACCGTCCGGGTCGGCCTCCCCGTGTGCCGGGCGCTGGTCGCCTACGGACGAGGCGACCACGACGGCGCGGTGGAGGCGCTGTATCCGATCAGGCACCGTCTGAACGAGTTCGGCGGCAGCCACGCCCAGCGCGACGCCGTGCAGAAGACGCTGCTGGAGGCGGCGCTCAGAGGCGGGCGCCTCGACCTGGCCCGGACGCTGGTGGGCGAACGGATCGACCTCCGGCCGAGCAGCCCGTTCAACTGGCTCAAGCACGCCGCGGTCGCCGAGAGGCTGGGGGACCGTGCCGCCGCTGCCGCCGCCCGGTCCCGCGCGGCCGGACTCCGGGCCGCCACGGATCTCTAGGCTGCGGGCATGGGAGAGATCCTGGTCGGCACCTCGTCATGGACGGACAAGACCCTGCTCGACTCGGGCTGGTACCCGCCGGAGGCCAGGACCGCCGAGGACCGGCTGCGGTTCTACGCCTCCAGGTTCCGGCTGGTCGAGGTGGACTCGACCTACTACGGCCCGCCCGCCGAACGAACGGTCGCCCTGTGGCGGGACCGCACGCCGGAGCGCTTCACGTTCAATGTCAAGGCGTTCTCGCTGCTCACCGGGCACCCGACCCGGCCGGGCGCCATGTACCGGGATCTGCGGGACCGGCTCCCCGACAAGAAGACCCTGTATCTGAAGGACGTTCCCGAGGACGTCGTCGAGGCGGTGTGGCAGCGCTTCCTCGGCGCGCTGCGCCCCCTGCACGAGGCCGGCAAGCTGGGCGCGATCCTCTTCCAGTTCCCCGGCTGGTTCCCGTTCGGCGAACGCGGCCGCAGCTACATCCTCCAGGTCAAGGAACGCTGCGCGCCGATGCGGATCTGCGTGGAGTTCCGCAACGCCACCTGGATGACCGCGGAGAACCGGCCCGCCACCCTGGACTTCCTGACCGAGCACGACCTGGCGTACGTGAGCGTGGACATGCCCCAGGGGCACACGACATCGATCCCCCCGGTGCTCGCGGCCACCAGCGACCTGGCCGTCGTACGCTTCCACGGCCACAGCGAACGCTGGACCAGCGGCGACATCCGCGAACGGTTCGCCTACCTCTACAGCCCGGACGAACTGCGCACCTGGGCGTCCCGCCTGAAGACCCTCGCCGAACGCACTAAGACCACGCACGTCCTGTTCAACAACTGCTGCGCCGACCACTCCCAGCAGAACGCCGCCCAACTGGCCGCCCTCCTCACCGAGGACCCCGTCCCCCCATCACCGTGACCGGCACGCCCTCGTTCACGTCCGCGGTCAGTCCCGTGCGGCTGGGACAGGGCTTTTGGGTCAAGCGTGCAGGGATCGCCGGGCGGCGGCCCTGGGGTGGGCCGCCGCCCGGACGGGGTGTTCAGCTCAGGAGCGCGGCCAGTGCGTCGGCGGTGGCGGGGTGCTCGGTCAGCAGTGCGCTCACCTCCGGTGCTGCTCCCGGTGTCGTCGTCGCCGTGGCCGGCCAGTCGGGCGCAAGGCCCAGGAGAGCGGCCACCGCGTCGCATGCGGCGGGGTGGGCGGCCAGGAGCTCTCCGGCCGGGCCGCCGTCGGGGACGGCGGCGGACGGCGCGGGGGCCTCGGGGGCCGACCAGGGCGGCACCCACGAGTCCAGCGCCGCCAAGGTGGCCGGGAACGTCCGGCCGGCCTCCCTGACCAGGACCGGGACCATCTCCGCGGCATGGTCCTTCAACGTGGTGATCAGCTTCGGCAGCCACGGCAGCAGGACCGCGTCGGGGAGCCGGGCGAACGCCTTCGACAGGACCTCCACCACCAGCGACGCCAGCGCCGGGGCGGGCTCCAGGGCCTGGACGAAGCCGCTCAGGTAGAGCGGGAACGACGGCACCACCAGCGGGTTGTCCAGCAGTTCGTCGCACCGCCGCCGCAGCTCCGACAGCGGCAGCAGGCCGAGCTGCGTCTGCGCCGCCCACAGCAGGGCGACCTTGGCGGGGGTCTCCGGATGCGACTGCTGGACGGCCAGCTCCAGCTGGGTGTGGTCGCAGCCGAGGGACAGCGCCAGGCTCTCCATCCCGAGCAGGAACCCGAGCATCGCCGCGACCTGCCGCACCCCGGTGTCGTCGTCGGTGAACGCGGTCGGCAGCAGCGTGCAGTAGTGCGCGTACCCGGCGGTGACGAACGCCTGGCACCAGGCCGGCAGTTCCGGCTCGGTCGCCTGGTAGTGGGTGAGCAGCCGCCGGATGCGGCGCAGCACCTCGGGCGCGTCGTCCACCGTGCGCTCGGCGGCCAGCAGCTCGACCGCGCGGGCTCCCAGCTCGTCGGTGAAGCGCCTGCTCCCCAGATAGAGGATGGAGTCCTCCACGGCGGCGAGGGCGCCGGCGGCGGTCGCCTGCGGCGCGTGCACGCTCTTGCGGAGCCGCTGCTCGAGCACCTGCTCGACGGTGACGCCCTCGTACCCCAGCTCGACGATCGAGCGCATGTTCCGGCCGATCGCCAGGTCCCAGCTCTCCTGGATGGAACGTTCGCCCAGGCGGCGCGAGCCCATGATGGGCTGGACGGCGCCGTGCGGCAGCAGGCGGCGCAGGATCCACAGCAGGTCCGAGCACGGCCGCAGATGCGGATCGGCGTCCAGGTCGAGCAGCGCCCGCTGGATCGTGCGCTTCTCCAGGTCGAGGCCGAGCGGCGCGAGCCGGTCGAGCACGTCGCGGGCCAGCGGCGGCAGCGCGTCGTAGCCGACCGAGCCCACCCGGTCGCCGCCGAGCAGGATCTCGCACAGCCGGGCGATGTCGCGGCGGCCCGGCACGGCGTCCTTCTCGATGCAGGTGATCGCCGCGTCCTGGAAGTCGTACGGCGTCGGCCGCCGCCGCCCGCGGATCCCGGCCAGCAGGATCGAGGTCTCGTACACCGCGATGGCGTCGGCGGTGCTGGAGGCGTAGCCGTTCTTGCGGGCCAGCCGGACGATGTCCACGCACCAGCCGAGCAGCTCCTGCTCGTCGAGGCCGTCCGAAGCGGGCGCGGCGGTCAGGAAGCCCGAGAGCCGGTCGGTCACGGGCGCGGGCGGTGCGGGCGGCTGCGCGGCCTTGGCGGGCTTGGCGGGCTTCTTCTTCACCGCCTGCGCACCGCCCAGCCGGAACGGTTTGAGGCCGCCGCGGCGCAGCGCCTTGCTCCAGGTCGCGGCGGCGATCGACACCGAACCGGGCGCCAGCCCGAACTGCGCCTCGATCGCCGAGTGGCTGGAGGGGATGAGCCCGTACTGCCAGCGCGTGGCCGTGCGCGGACTGATCTCGAACGAGCCGGTCGCCCCGTGCAGCCCGAACTCCGCGACCCGGCTGGCCGCGTGGAAGGCGCCGCACACGTACAGGCAGTCGGCGGGATCGGCGCCCGAGGACGCCAGATGCTCGCGGATCCGCGTCCACATGTAGCGCTCGCGGTCCTCGTCCACGGTGGTACGGGCCGACCCCTCCGGCCGCAGCCGCCGGAACAGGCTGCCGATCAGCACCATCACCTGCCGGTAGGTGTCGTAGTCGGCGTCGACCAGCGGCTGCTCGACGTACTGGTCCCACCACTCCGACCAGTGCCGCACCTTGCCGTGGTGGAGCAGGTGCTCCTCCAGCTCGGCGAAGCGGGGACGCAGGTCGCCGATCTCGACGCCGACCGCGTCGCCGTGCAGCGCCGTCTCCTCGTCCTCGCCCTTGCCGGCGTCGTCGTCGCCGCGCGGCTCCCACTGGAAGACGTGGTCGGTCGAGCGGTCCACCAGCACCAGCTCCACGCCGGGCGTGGTGAGCGCGTACGAGATCGCCTGGTACTCGGCGGACGCCTCGGTGATGGGCGCGATCACGCTGAGCGGCGCCCATTCCGCCGGGAAGCCGTCGATGTCGGTGGCGAACGACTGCAGGGCGACCGGCAGCGTGCAGTTGTGCAGCTCGTCCAGCAACGGCCGCAGGTCCTCGCACAGCTCCAGATAGACGACCTTCGGCCGCTTGTCGCGCAGCCGGCGGATCATCGCCGTCGCCGAGGACGGCGAGTGGTGGCACACCGGGAAGATCTCCAGCGGCTCGCGCAGCGCCCGGTCGACGTCCTCGACCAGCCCGCCCAGGATCTCCGCCACCGGCCCCGAGCCGAACCGCTCCGCCGCGCCCAGCAACTGCTCGCGCAGCTCCCCGAACGGCCCCGCGGCCACCCCGTTCAGATCGGTCACCGGTCCGCTCATGAAAGCTTCGCCAGCGCTTCGCGGCCGCCCTGCAGGAAGCCCTGCCACGGGCCCTCCTCCTTCTTGCTGCGCGGTTCGACGACGCCGTGCCAGAACTTGTTGAGGATGGCCAGGTCCTCCGGGGTGCGGCGGGCCAGCGACCCCACCAGCGAGGACGCCAGCGTCTCGGGGCGCAGCTCGCGGTCGCCGAAGAACTGGCTGTGCAGGATCGCGTCCTCCAGCACGCCGATCTGCTCGGCGGTCGACAGCGCCGACTCCAGCCTCTCGTCGTCGCTGCGGGCGGACGCGGCGGCGGCGCGCAGGTCGGCGAAGCTCTGCAGCAGCACCTCCAGCAGCGACGGCGCGACCTCCAGCTCGATCCGGTGCCGCCGCAGCAGCTCGGTGGTCCGGAACCGGACGATCTCCGACTCGGCCTTCTTGCTGGTCACCACGGGGATGCGGACGAAGTTGAAGCGTCGCTTGAGCGCCGAGGACAGGTCGTTGACGCCCCGGTCGCGGCTGTTGGCGGTGGCGATGATGGAGAAGCCGGGCTGGGCGAACACGGTGTTGTCGGTGCTCAGCTCGGGGATGGAGATGTACTTCTCGGACAGGATCGAGATCAGCGCGTCCTGCACGTCGCTGGTGGCCCGGGTCAGCTCCTCGAACCGGCCGATCACGCCCCGTTCCATCGCGGTCATGATCGGGGAGGGGATCATCGACTCCCGCGACTGCCCCTTGGCGATCACCATGGAGATGTTCCAGGAGTACTTGATGTGGTCCTCGGTGGTGCCGGCGGTGCCCTGCACGACCAGCGTCGAGTTGCGGCTGATCGCCGCCGCCAGCAGCTCGGCCAGCCAGGACTTGCCGGTGCCGGGGTCGCCGATCAGCAGCAGCCCGCGGTCGGAGGCGAGCGTGACGATGGCGCGCTCGACGAAGGTCCGGTCGCCGAACCACTTCTGCGGGATCTCCCGGTCGAGGCCGTCGGAGCGTTCGGACCCCAGGATGAACGTGCGCACCATCCGCGGGCTGAGCCGCCACGAGAACGGCTTGGGCGCGTCGTCGATCGACTCCAGGTAGTCCAGCTCGTCGGCGTACTTGACCTCGGCCGGCGCGCGCAGCATGTCGGACATTCGGGGGGACTCCTCTACAGGTCTGCGGGTCTGGGGCTAGCCCAGGAAGTTCTTGAGCTCGAACACGAGCTTGTCGATGTGGCCGGAGATGACCGGTGTGCCGAGTTCCTTGAAGCGCTGCCGGAACCAGGGCTCCACGTTCTCCTGCCCGGAGCTGTTGACCGAGCCGACCGGGATGAACTTCACCCCGGAGCCGTGCACGGCCTTGATCCCCTCCAGCAGCGGACGGGACCGGTCGAACTCGTAGAAGTCCGAGATCCACACCATGACCGTGTTGCGCGGATCGGTGATCTTCGGACGCGCCATGGCCATCGCGACCGGCCCGTCGTTGCCGCCGCCGAGATTGGTGCGCAGCAGCACCTCGAACGGGTCGTGCACCCACGGGGTGAGGTCGATCGCCCGGGTGTCGTAGGCGATCAGGTGCACGTCCACCTTGGGGAGCCCGGCGAAGATGGACGCCAGGATGGTGCAGTTGACCATCGAGTCCACCATCGACCCGGACTGGTCGACCACCACGATCATCCGGGCGGGCGTGCTGCGCCTGGCGGTGTGCTTGTAGAAGAGCCGGTCGACGTAGAGCCGTTCGTCGTCGGGGTTGTAGTTGACCAGGTTCTTCCAGATCGTGCGGTCGAGGTCGAGGTTGCGGAACACCCGCTTGGGCGGCACGCTGCGGTCGATCTTCCCGGCGCCGGCGTGCTCGACCCGGGTCCGCAGCACCTCGGCGACCTCGTCCACGTAGCGCCGGATCAGGCTCTTGGCGTTGGCGAGCGCCACGCCGGAGAGGTTGTGCTTGTCCCGCAGCAGCTGCTCGACCAGGGACATGCTCGGGGTGAGCTGCCGGGCCAGCGCCGGATCGGCCAGCACCTCGCGCAGCCGCATCCGGGAGACCAGGTCGCCCTCCAGCTCGCCCAGGATCCGCTTGAGCTCGTCCTCGTTGAGGTCGAAGCCCTGCCCGGGGCCGCCGCCCTCGCCGCGCCCCGGATCGGGCCGTCGCCGCCCGGTCGCCGGCCGCCCGTCGCTCGCGCCCTCGCCGCCGTCCGCCCGGCCGGAACCCTCGCCGTCCTGGCCCGGGCGGCCCTGCCCGGGGCCGCTCGCGCACGCGCCGAGCGCGCGGCGCAGCCACTCGGCGTCGCGCTGCCAGGCGGCCAGCCGCTGCGCCGACACGTCGCCGGAGCCGGTGTTGAACGCGTTGAGCAGCAGTTTCGACACCAGGGCCGTACGCCGCACCCGGTCGCCGTCGTCGCCGTCGGCCAGCGGGTCGGCGAACTCCGCCGCCAGCTCGGGGAACCGCTGCACGACGGTGTCGACCGTGACCCCGGGGTCGAGCAGCGCCGCGGGCAGCCCGCGTTCCTGGACCACGGCCAGGCTCGCCGCCTCCAGAGCGGGCTGCTCCTCGGCGTCGAACACCCGCCCCAGCAGCCGCCACAGCAGCACCTGCCGGCGGACGTCGTCGCTGTCGCTCATTTCCGCAGCAGCCTTCCCGCGCGTTCGGACAGGACGGCCACGGCGTCGCCGGAGCGGGCCAGGGCCTTGGAGACCTTCGGGTCGGTGGGGCCCATCGCCCAGTCGCCGTTGTGCGCCTCGACCGGCTGCTTCTTCACCAGGGCCTGCACGGCCAGCGGCTGCAGCGTCCACTGCCCGGCGTCCCAGCGGAGCAGGCCGATGCACGCCGTCGACGCCTTGACCAGTTGCGGGGTGAGCGGGCCGCTGGACGGCAGCCGGTCCAGGTCGACGGCCAGGCTCTCACCGTTCAGATCGAACGTGCCGTCGCGTCCCGCCCTGTAGCCCTCGACCAGCACCGGCTCGGCGATGCGCACCGGGTGGCGGTCCAGCGGCGCGACGGCCGGGGCCTGCGCGCCGGGAAGCCGGACGCGGGCGGTCGCGAACGGATCGGCGGGCTCGCCGGCCTCGGCGCGTTCCTCGTCCCACTGCAGGTCGCCGCCGGAGGTCAGGCTCATCTCGGTGACCTCGACGGCGCGGCGCTCGGCCAGGGCCGTCAGCAGCGTCGGATACGCCGCCAGCAGCCTCCACACCAGAGGGCCGACGATCGTGTCGACCTTGGCGGCGGCGACGGCGACGCGCACCAGCCGCACCGGCCCCTCGCCGGCGGGCTCCAGCACCGCGTGCAGTTGCACCTGAACGGCCGTCCCGTGCTCGTGGACGTCGACGCCCAGCGGCAGCAGCCGCCCGGAGACGGTCGTCGCGCCGCCCGTCCAGCTCCCCGCGTGCGACAGCAGCACCGCACGCGTCCACAGGTCGGCCCAGCGGCGCTCGGGGATCCGTTCCATCGTCGCGACCGGGCACGAGGCGCGCAGCTCGGCGGCCAGACCGTCGGCCAGCACGGCCAGGCGGCGCAGCCGCGGCTCGGGCTCGGCCCACAGCGCGTCGAGCGCCTGGTCGGCGGCCGACACCAGCGCGTCGTCGACGCCCCGCCAGCCCGCGATGGCCAGCTCCTGCAACCAGGACCGGGCGGCGGCGAGCAGGCCGGCGGGCACCGGCTCCCGCTCCGGATCGGCGGGCGGCTCCTCCCACACCGAACGGGACCGGCCGAGCGCGCCGTCGAGCCGGTCGAGCAGCGCGTCGTGCACCGCGCCGAGCAGCGCGGCACGGGCCCCGGCCACCGCCGCCAACTCCGCGACGCCGATGGAACCGGCGGCGATCTTGCCGGACGCCTCCGCCAGCGCGGCGCCGAGCGGAGAGCCGCCCACCGCGCCGGCCAGCGCCTCAAGGGCCTCGGTGTGCCGCGGACCGAGCCGGGCCAGGCCGTCGGCCAGCGCGGCGTCGAACCCCGCGACCACCTCCAGCGCCTCCCCGACGCCCGGCGGGACCTGCCCGGTCAGCTCGGCGAGCTGCAGTGCCTGCATCAGCGCACCGCCCCCAACGCCGGGAACCAGTGCATCTCGGTGAGGGGCTCCGGGCTCGCCGGAACCTCCAGATAGGTCAGGTGCCGCAGGAACCGGCTGAACACCGCGGCGGCCGGAGCCCTCTCCAGGGCGCCCTGGAGCAGGGAACGCAGGTCGTCCCCCTCCTTGGCCTCGACCTTCAGGTAGCGCGCGACGCGTGCCAGGCCGTACTGCTTGACCGCCTCATCGATCAGCGCGTCGAGGTGCTTGCAGCGGTAGCCGCCTCCCACCCCGCCGCACGGCCGGTTGTTGTTGGTGCTGCAACTGAAGTCGTGCGTCTCGGCCGCGATCGACGAGACGTACACCCGGGCGATGTCCGAACCGCTCGACACCACCCCCTGCAGCCGCCCCTCCGCCAATTCGACGAACGGCACCTTGGCCAGTTTGCGCGGCTGAACGGGCGGCACCACGCGCACCGCGCTCCGTTCCTCCCACCCGGCCTCGCCGGAATCCATGCCTTCGACCTCCACCCTCGCGGCCCGTCGGATGCCGACAGTTGTACTGCCCTCCACCGACAAAACCCCGCGAGTCCGGACCAGGAGGTGCCGACCGCCCTGACCCACCTCGAAACGCGACGGCGGGAAACCCGGCCGAAGGCACCGAGAAACCGCTTTGACCAGGCCCGATGTCCAGATCGCGACATCGCCGCCCGCTGCCTGTCATCTCCTTTGGACCAGCAGGGTTCCGGGGGAGAGGGCGTCGAGGAAGTCGGCTGCGTCGAACGCCTCGCCGGGGGCGGCCACGCCGGTGCGGCCCGACCGGCCGTCCAGGAGCCGGGTGACGGCCTCGCAGACCAGTGGGGCCGTCACCGCGTAGATGTCGCGTCCCGCGGCCGACATCCGGCGCAGGCTCGTGCCCTTGCGGACGGCGACGTCGACCACGAACCGCTGGGAGGAACGGCCGGACTCGTCGGCCGCCTCCGACGGAGGCGTGCCGGGATCGCGGATGTCCCGCATGGGGGCGAGGTTGATGTAGGAGTGGATCTCGGCCGCCCGCAGATGCCGGGCCATCGTGATGATCTCGGAGAACGGGACGCCGACGACGTCCTGGGTGCCGAACTCGCCCGGGAACTCCCAGGAGCGCTCCGGCGGCGGGTCGGGGAGCGGCGCCAGCCGGCCACCGGTCACGACGAGACGCCGCGCCGTGTTGCGCCGGCCGGTCGTGCGGGTTCCCTCCGTCGGCCACCATCGGTCGAGGCCGAAGGCCACGGAGATCTCGTCCGCAGAGGCCCAGTCGCCCAGGGCGGCCGTGGCGAGCAGGTCGGCCAGCCCCCCGTAGAACGCCATCGCCGGCACGACCGCGACGCCGGCGGCCCGGGCGCTGTCGGCGTGTTCGTCGTACGTGGCCCGGACCGCGGGCTGCTCGGCGGTGACGTCGAGGTAGTGGGCGCCTGCGCGGACGGCCGCGGCCGCCACCTCACGCGCGGTGTCGAGGAAGGGACCGGCGCAGTTGATCACCGCCGCCACGCCGGTCATGGCGTTCTGCAGTGATGCCGTGTCCTCGACGGCGGCGGCCCGCGTCTCGAGGCCGGGATGGGCGGCGCCGAGCGCGGCGAGCCGCGCGGGGTCGCGACCGGACAGGAGGGGCTCGTGGCCGCGCCGGAGCAGTTCGGCGATGACGAACCGCCCGGTGTGACCGTACGCGCCGTAGACGAGCACCCGGCCCGGTGTGCGGGTGCCTTGCTGACCGTGATCCATGCCGATGATCCTCGTCGGCCCGCCGTCCTGGTCGCCACCGTCCGATCCGACGCGACCCGTACAGTTTCCGACATGCACCGGATCGCGTTCGCCGTCCATGAGCACACCATGCTGTTCGAGGCGGCCATCGCCGCGGAGGTCTTCGGCGTCGACCGCTCCGACCTCTCGCCGACCGGGGACTGGTACGACCTGACCGTGGCCACTCCGGACGGCTCCCCGCCCGGCTGGCTGCCGCAGGCGGCGGCGCACGGATACGAGGTCCTGCCCGACATGGACACCGTGATCGTTCCCGCCACCGCCGACCCCGCCGCGCCGTCCAGTCCCGCGCTGCTGACCGCGCTGGTCAGGGCGTACGAGGCGGGCGTCCGGATCGCCTCGCTCTGCACGGGGGCGTTCCTGCTGGCGGACGCGGGGCTGCTGGACGGCCGCAGCGCGACGACGCACTGGATGCACGCCGGGGAGTTCGCCGGCCGCCACCCCCGGGTCGACGTCCGCGCGGACGTCCTCTACGTCGACGAGGGGCGGGTGCTCACGTCGGCGGGCAAGACGGCCGCGCTCGACCTGTGCCTGCACATGGTGCGCACCGACTACGGCGCGGCGGCCGCCAACGAACTCGCCCGCCGGCTGGTGGCACCGGCGCACCGGCCCGGCGGTCAGGCCCAGTTCATCGCGGCGCCGAACGCCTCCGTCAGCCCCGACGGCCTGGAGGCGGCGCTGGAGTGGGCGCGGGCCCGGCTCGACCAGCCCCTCACGGTCGAGGAACTCGCCCGGAAAGCGGGACTGAGCAGCCGCCACCTCGCCCGCCGCATGCGCGATGCCACCGGCCTCTCCCCGCTCGGCTGGCTCCAGCGGCAACGCCTCGCCCTGGCCCAGGAACTCCTCGAACGCACCGACGCGACGGTCGAGCAGATCGCCTCCCGCTGCGGCATGGGCACCGCCACCACCCTCCGCCGCCACTTCCAGCGAGTCCTCGGCGTCAGCCCCACCGCCTACCGCAACACGTTCCACCGATGACGGATGACCTGTCTCCCCGCAGAAACGACCGGATCGTTCCGGAGCCTCCACGGCCGTGGGGTGGAGGTGCTCATACGGGCGAGCCGGTCCTCGAAGACTCCCGGGTGCCGAGGCCGGACGGGCGTGCGATCGGTGAGGCGGTCAGGCGGACGGGCCGGATCCGGGCGCGGTGGCCGCGGGTTCCTTCAGCCGGGCGGCGACGCGTTCGGGGGTGGGCCAGCGCACGTCGTGGACCCAGCCGAGTCCCTCCAGCAGCCGGATGAACGCGGCGGAGGGGTCGATCTGGCCGGGAAGCATGCCGTGGCGGGCGCTGGTGGGATCGGCGTGATGGCCGTTGTGCCAGCTCTCGCCGAACGACAGGACGGCCAGCGGCCAGAAGTTGGCGGCCCGGTCGTGCGCGCGGGTGGTCAGCGGCCGGTCGCCGAAGACGTGGCAGATCGAGTTGATCGACCAGGTGACGTGGTGCAGCAGCGCGATCCGGACGAGGGTGCCCCAGAAGAACGCGGTCAGCGCCCCCTGCCAGGTCCCGGTGACCAGCAGGCCGGCGGCCGGAGGCGCGAGCAGCGAGACGGCGGCCAGCAGCGGGAAGAGCCGGTCGACGCGGCGGACGGCGGGGTCGGCGAGCAGGTCCTTGGCGAATCTCCGCCGGTTGGTGAAGTCGCGGTTGAACATCCAGCCGACATGCGCGAACAGCAGCCCCTTGGCCAGTCCGCGGACGGTGTGCCCGTACCGCCAGGGCGAGTGCGGGTCGCCGTCGCGGTCGGCGAAGGCGTGGTGGCGGCGGTGGTCGGCCACCCAGCCGATCACCGGCCCCTCGATCGCGAGGGATCCGGCCACCGCCAGGGCGATCCGCAGCCATCGGCCCCTGGTCTTGAACGAGCCGTGGGTGAGGTAGCGGTGGAAACCGACCGTGACGCCGATCCCGCTGATCACGTAGGCGGTGCCGGTGATGGCCACGTCGGTCCAGGTCAGCCCCCATCCCCAGGCCACCGGCACGGCCGCCGCCAGCGCCGCGAACGGCACCAGCACGAACACCCACATCGCCACGGTGGCCGGCATCGACTTGCGCCCCTGAACCAGCGGCGCGGCCGGCCGTGCGCCATCGGTCGTTCGGGGTGGACTCTGAGCAGTCATATGGATCATGCATTCCTTTTGACGAGAGAGTTCGGCGACCTCGGACGTACCCGAGGTCGGCGCCCTCATCCACGCCGGCCTCCGATGATCACCGCCCGGGCGCGCCGAGAGGAAAAGAGGGAACGGGCGCAGACGGCGGTCTGGTGAAAATGTCGGACGGCGGCCTTGGGCCACCGCCGGGGGCGGTTCCCCCGCCATTGCCCGCTGCGCGGAAATCGCCATGGTCGCGGAGTCCTGCTCACGCCGATTCCGGTGCCGCCCGGCCGACCTGCGGCCTGAGGAGATCCTGGCGATCTGCGAGATCTCCATCGCGCCGACCACGGCAGGCGGACGACCCGCCGCCGCACCATGACGAAAGGACGACGCTCCGGCCGGCTCCACAACGGCCGCAGGGTCGCCGCCCGGCCCCGCCGCCACGATCGCCGCGCTGCAGGGAGACCTCGACGTCACCACCGCTACCGCCACCGCGCTGCGGAAAGAAGGGAACACCTCCGCCCCCGGGACCGGGCCCCGAAACCCGGGACCGCACGCCCGGTGACCGATCCCGCTCCCTGGGAAGACCGCCGAAAATTCCGGAGACCATTGCTGATGATTGTTTCGGATATTTCAGTTCGTTGGGAGTTCGTGAGGTAGGATGCGAATATCCGGCAACGACGACATCCTCGTCCTGAGGCTGATCCGCCATACCGGCTCACCCCGACGAGGGGGATGTCCATGCCGATCTTGAATCACGGCTACGGACCCGCCCACTGGGTGGCACGGCCCGCGGCCGTTCCGGTCTCGCAGGCGTCCTGGCGGAAGCAGGTCTGGCCCACCGCGATCGTGCCGACCGCGGTGATCGTGTTCGCCGTGTTCCTCATGCAGGCCACGCCGCCGCTGGCGGCGGTCATGGCGCTGGCCGCCCTGGTGGCCGGGATCGCCTGGATCAGCCGGCTCCGCATTCTGGTCATGAGGCTGCGGCACTGACCGATTCCACCATCCATCCCGGGCCGCCCGACCGGCGGACCGGGGAAGGGGGCCACGGCCATGTGGACCACCGCTGAACGCGCAACCACGATCTCTCTGTCACCGCCCTCGGAGCCCCGGCTGTCGCTGCGTCCGCCTCGTCCCGTCGGGGCGGTCCCGACCATGCTGGACGGCGGCTGGTGGCCCCGCTCGGCCGATCCGGTCGCGGAACTGCCCGGGCTGATCCTGGCCCTGCAGGCCCACGACCCCGCAGGCGCCCGCAGTCCCGTCACCCGCGTCCTGCTCGCGGTGGCCGACTGGAGCGACCGGCCCCGCCGGTTGCGCATCGACGGCCCGGCCGAGTCCCAGGTGGTGCGCCTCGGCTGGTTCGACACCCTGCCCGCCGGCCTGCTCACCGCGATCCGCGCCGACGGCCACCGCACCGACCTGCTCACCGTCCCGGCCTCCGCCGGCCGCGCGGCGGCCTGGGCGGCCATGGAGGCCGCCGCCGACCCCGGCAACCGCATCGACACCCCCGGCCTGCTGGCCACGCTCGGCACACCGCCCGGCCCGGCGCGGCAGGCCGAAACCGAAGCGCCCCAGAACGCCCGGGAATCCGAGGGTGGTCGCCTGTGAGGACATCCGGCGGTGTCGTGAACGGAATGCACGCCCCAGGACCGGGAGGTCAAGGAGAACTAGGCCATACGGTGGGCGCCGTGATCGCCGCCGGCGTCGACCCCCGTCGAGGTCACCGGCTGGATCAGCGCCACCGAACAGGAACGCGCCCGCCCGGAGGCCCAACTCCCCGCCGGTCCCCGCAGCCGGGGCGTCTCATGCGACGGCATCACCGAGATGGCCGACCGGGTGGGGAACCTGGCCCGGATGGTCGCCACTGCCGACCCCGCGGACAAGGCCGACCCGTGCAGGCAGCTCGGCCTGCGGCCGACCTGCTTCCCCCAGAAACGACTTGTGGAGGCCCGGGTGATCCCGGAGCCTCCACATGTGCGAATGGTGCGTGTCCGAGGGGGGACTTGAACCCCCATGCCCCGTGAAGGGCACTAGCACCTCAAGCTAGCGCGTCTGCCTATTCCGCCACCCGGACCTGTGCGTGCTGCAGTGCGCAGCGGCGTGCCAACGATACCAAAGGTCCGGAGTCGCGGCGAAGTCGATCGAGCGGGCACGATGGGCTGGGTAGGGGTACGGCGGCGAAGGTGGGAGCGCGGTGGCTGACGGGCTTGGTGCGCAGGATGAGGTCGTGCGGCTCTGCCAGGAGCTGATCCGGATCGACACCAGCAACCCGGGGGACCACTCGGGGCCGGGGGAGCGGGTCGCGGCCGAGTACGTGGCGGAGAAGCTGGACGAGGTGGGGCTGGAGCCCGTCCTGCTGGAGTCGCATCCGGGACGGGCCAGCGTGGTGGCGCGGATCGAGGGGACCGATCCGTCGCGGGACGCGCTGCTGCTGCACGGGCATCTGGACGTGGTGCCGGCGCGGGCCGAGGACTGGACGCGGGACCCGTTCGGCGGGGAGATCGCCGACGGGTGCGTGTGGGGGCGCGGCGCCGTCGACATGAAGGACATGGACGCCATGATCCTGGCGGTCGTCCGGGAACGGCTGCGGCAGGGGCGGCGGCCGCCGCGGGACGTGGTGGTGGCGTTCCTGGCCGACGAGGAGGCCGGCGGCAGGTGGGGCGCCCAGTGGCTGGTGGACGAGCATCCGGAGCTGTTCGAGGGGTGCACCGAGGCGATCGGGGAGGTCGGCGGGTTCAGCCTGACCGTGCCGGGCGACCGGCGGATGTACCTGATCGAGGCCGCGGAGAAGGGCATCGCCTGGATGCACCTGAGCGCCCGCGGGACCGCCGGGCACGGGTCGATGGTGCATCCGGACAACGCGGTGACCGCGGTGGCGGCGGCGGTGGCGCGGCTGGGGGCGCACGAGTTCCCGATCCGGCTGACCAAGACGGTGCGGGCGTTCCTGGAACGGGCCTGCCTGGCGTACGGGGTGGAGTTCGACCCCGACCACCCGGAGCGGTGCCTCGAGGAGATCGGGCCGCTGGCCCGGATGATCGGGGCGACGCTGCGCAACACCCTCAACCCGACCAGGCTGGACGCCGGATACAAGGTGAACGTCATCCCCCAGGAGGCCAGCGCGCAGGTCGACGGGCGGTTCCTGCCGGGGCACGAGGAGGAGTTCTTCGCCACCGTGGACGAGCTGCTCGGGCCGGACGTGACCCGGGAGTTCGTGTACCACGACCGCGCCATCGAGACCGAGTACGAGGGGGCTCTGGTGGCGGCCATGGAGGAGGCCCTGACGTCCGAGGACCCGGGGGCGCTGCCGGTGCCGTACTGCCTGTCGGGCGGGACGGACGCCAAGGCGTTCGCCCGGCTGGGGATGCGCTGTTTCGGGTTCGCGCCGTTGCGGCTGCCGCCGGAGCTGGACTTTTCCGGAATGTTCCACGGGGTGGACGAAAGGGTTCCGGTGGACGGGCTGCGTTTCGGCGTCCGGGTGCTGGACCGGTTCCTGGACCGCGCTTAACGAATTGCGCAAAAACCTGGGATCCGAGCGGTCCGTGGTGCTACGGTCACCTTGCGTCGAGAACGGGTCATCCCGTTCCATACCGGGGTGAGCACGCCGAGGAGGGCTCTGTGGCGCACGGCCTGGCATCAGCACGGACGGTCGCCGTCCGGTCGCTGCGCGCTCTGGCCGCGAGCCGCCGCCTGCACCGGCTGCTGGTCCTCGGCGGGCTGCTGATCGTCGGCTGGCTGCTCGGCGGCCTGTCCGGCACCGCCCACGCCGAGACCGCGCCCCGCCCGGCGGGCGTCGCGTCCCCGCAGGGCGTCGCGTCCCCGCAAGGCGTCGAGTGCGGGCAGGACAGGGCCGTCATGGCGGGCCTGCTGTCCGCCGTTCCGCTCCAGGGACCGATCGACCTGCGGATTCCCGGGCGCGCACCCGACCGGGACCTGTCCCTGCCGGACGACCCGGACGACCGGGACGCCGGGATCCTGCCCGTGCCGGCGGCTCCGCCGGCGCTCCCCGAGGCGGTGCCGCCCGAGCCCGAGCCGCCCGCCGCCGCCGCGCCGCCCGCCGCCGCGTCCACATCCGAACGCGCGGCCGAGAAGACCCGTGACGACGCCGCGACCCACCGTCCGGCCCCGTCCGCCGACCCCGAGGAACCCCGCCTGGAACGGCCGCACCAGCCTCCGGCGCAGGCCGGCGCGCCGTCGCAGCCACCGCCGTCCCAGCCGGACCTGCCGGCGCCCGCATCCGGGGCGTCGTCGGGCGGTGCGCAGAGCGGTGTCCTGGGCGGATACCTGCATCAGGGGCCGTACGTGGACGGTCCCGGAGCGGTGCCGTGGCCGCTCCCCGGCGTGGACGTCACCCCGGTGCGCACGGCCGCCGACGAGCCGTCCGTCGCGCCCGACTGATCCCTGACTTCGGCCTCCGCCCTCCTCGCGGGCGGAGCCGGAACGCGCCCTGCCGAATTGCCGGCGACGGCGCGTGAACCATCCCCTCGGAATCGTCCGTCAGCGGACCTCGCACGCCATTTCCCATGGCCGGCGTCCGCTCGATCGAGCATGCCCTGACGAATGGTGCCCGATCACTTTCCGAGGGATTTCCCCCGATGAATCCCCCTCCTCGTGAATTGGAGCAACCCCATGCGAAAGTGGGCCAAGAACGGCGCCCGCGCCGTCCTGCTCACCGCGGGCTTCGCGGCCCTCGGCGTCGGCCTCGCCTTCCCCGACTCGGCGGGCGCCGACGGCCTCCCCGGCGACCTCGTCTCCCTCACCGAGGGCGTCGGCCTGCCGGCGCACCTCCCGGTCCACCTCGACTTCACCGCTCCCATCGACGGCATGCCGTCGGAGCTGTCGCAGGCGCGCCTGGTGTCGCACCTTCCCCGGGCCCTGCAGCCCCCGGCGAACGTCCAGCCGCCCCACATCCCCGCCGACCCGATGCCCGCGAACCCGGAGGTGTCGCCGCCCGACGTCCCGGACCTCCCGCTGAACGTCCCGGAGACGACCCCGGCCCTGACCGCCGCCGTCCAGGACCCCCAGCCCTCCGCCGTGCCGGACGTGTCGCAGAGCGTCGCCCGCCTCCAGGACCGCGCCCTGGACCCCCACATCCCCCACACGCCGGTGGAGGTTCCCGACATCCCCTCGTCACCCCAGGCGCCCGATGCGGTGGAGGACCCGTCCCTGCCGCAGGACGGCACCACCCCGGCGCTGCCCGAACTCCCGGACGTCGAGCTGGAGATGCCCGAGATCCGGGTCGACGCCGACGTGGCGGAGGCGGCCGGTCACGTGTCCGATGCCCTGCCGGAGATCACGCCGCCGACCAGGGAGGCCGCGAGGGAGGCCACGGCCGCCCTCACCCCGGTCGCGCCCCCGCAGCCGGAACTCCCGGACGTCGAAGGACCGGACGTGCCGCAGCTCCCCGGCATCAGCGACCTGGTCCCGGACGGCGTCCCCGACGTTCCGCCGGTGCTCCCGGAGGCGACCCGGACCCGGGTGGGATCGCTCACGCCCGCCAAGAAGGCCGAGAACGTGGTGGCCATCCCGATGGGGATGCTGTCGCCGCAGCTCCGCGGCGTCGGCGGTCATGCGCGCGGCCTGGTCCGGGACGGCGCTCACGGCGTTCCGCCGCAGACGCCCGGAGTGTCGCTGGTGCCGGCGGGGACGGCCGAGACGGTGGTGGCGATTCCCGTGGCGGTGATGTCCCCGCGGCCGGGACGGCTGGCGGACGTCGACGGGCTTGTGGGAGAGGCGTCCGCGCTCTACCGGATGGTCCCGGAGACGCCGGTCGAGATTCCCGCGCCGGTCCGCGGACAGGGGACGGGGCCGTTCGGCGAGGAGGGCCCCGAGATGACGTTGCCCGCGGGATCGCCGCTCACGGCGGCCGGGGTGGTCGGGCCGCCGGCGAGGTGGCTCCACCTGTGAGGCCCGTGAGCCGGTAGCGGGAGGCCGCTCTGCCCGTCCCGGGGGCGCGGACCGGGGCGGGCAGGGCATTCCGGTCGAGCCGGATCGTCGAAGGGAGACAGGCCGGTACGAACCGTCCGATCGTGCGGGCGCGCCGTCACAGGGTGCGGACCTGGCGGATGATCTTTCGGCGGAGCTGGATACGGCGGCTGCCGTCGGGGTAGAGGCGGAGTCGGTACAGCTCCCACCCGCCGTATTCGGCGTGCTCGGTCATCAGCTGCCGGGCGGCGTCGCGGGTGGTGCCGCGTGGCAGCCGCAGGACGAGGTAGGTGTACTCCGCCATTACTTTCCATTATGACCGGGTGAACGCCCGGTGGGGAGGGCCCGCCCGAGGGTTCCGCCGATCCCGGCCGCGCCCGGTCTGCAGCGCCGGTTGCGACGTGTCATCCTGTCTGGGGTTCGCGGCGCAGGGAACTCGCGGGGACGCCGAGCCGATGGAAAGGTTGCGGCGCCTTCTACGTTGTTCCTCCTCGGGACGGCGGGCGCCTCGAGGGGACGTCCGGCCGCCACGGGGGAACATCCGGAACGTCCTCGTACACGACGGACGAAGACAGTGAGGTTGGAGCGATCGTGCCAGCCAAGAACGGCACAGCACAGCGTGGCCGGGGCCGGGCCACGGGGTCCGGCGGCACCGGCACGCGCCTGGTGATCGTCGAGTCGCCCGCCAAGGCGAAGACGATCGCCGGATATCTGGGCAGCGGGTACGTGGTGGAGTCCAGCATCGGCCACATCCGCGACATCCCACGGCCCGCCGACATGCCCGAGGAGGCCAAGAGCCAGCCGTGGGCCAAGCTCGGCGTGAACGTCGACCGCGACTTCGAGCCCTACTACGCCGTCACCCCCGACAAGAGGGCCCAGGTCGCCAAGCTCCGCAAGGCGCTCAAGGAGGCCGACGAGCTCTACCTCGCCACCGACGAGGACCGGGAGGGCGAGGCCATCGCCTGGCACCTGCGCGAGGTGCTCAAGCCCCGGGTCCCGGTGCACCGGATGGTGTTCAACGAGATCACCCCGGAGGCGATCCGCAACGCCGCCGCCAACCCCCGCGACCTGGACCTCAAGCTGGTCGACGCGCAGGAGACCCGGCGCATCCTGGACCGGCTGTACGGGTTCGAGGTCAGCCCGGTGCTGTGGCGCAAGATCATGCAGGGCCTGTCGGCCGGCCGGGTGCAGTCCGTCGCGACCCGGCTGGTCGTCGAGCGGGAACGGGAGCGGATCGCGTTCGTCCCCGCGCACTACTGGGACATCGAGGCCGACTTCGCCACCCAGGCCGCCGCCGACGACGGGCCGCGGACGTTCACCGCGCACCTGGTCGGGGTGGACGGCCGGCGGGTCGCGCAGGGCCGCGACTTCTCCGCGCGGGGCGAGCTGAAGTCCGCCGCCCTGCTGCACCTGGACGAGGAGGCGGCGCGCGGGCTGGCGCAGCGGCTGGGCGGACGGCCGTTCGCGGTCAGGTCCGTCGAGCGCAAGCCCTACACCCGCAAGCCGTACCCGCCGTTCCGCACCACCACCCTGCAGCAGGAGGCCAGCCGCAAGCTGGGCTTCTCCGCCAAGTACACGATGCAGGTGGCGCAGCGGCTGTACGAGAACGGCTTCATCACCTACATGCGGACCGACAGCACCAACCTGTCGGAGACCGCCATCGCCGCAGCCCGCGCCCAGGCCACCGCCCTGTACGGGGCGCAGTACGTGGCCGACAGGCCGCGCACCTACGCCAAGAAGGTCAAGAACGCCCAGGAGGCGCACGAGGCGATCCGCCCCGCCGGGGAGACCTTCCGCACCCCGGCCGAGACCGGGCTGACCGGCGACCAGTTCCGGCTGTACGAGCTGATCTGGAAGCGGACCATCGCCTCCCAGATGAAGGACGCCACCGGCCAGTCGGTGTCGGTGCGGGTGGTCGGCATGTCCACCGCCGGCGAGGAGGCCGAGTTCGCCGCCACCGGCAAGACGATCACCTTCTACGGCTTCCTCAAGGCGTACGTCGAGGGCGCCGACGACCCCGAGTCCGACGCCGACGACAGCGAGCGGCGGCTGCCGGCCCTGTCCGAGGACGACCCGCTGACCGCCGACCGGCTGGAGGCGCAGGGCCACAGCACCCGCCCGCCGGCCCGCTACACCGAGGCCACCCTGGTCAAGGAGCTGGAGGACCGGGAGATCGGCCGGCCCTCCACCTACGCCTCGATCATGGGCACGATCCTGGACCGCGGATACGTGTTCAAGAAGGGCACGGCGCTGGTCCCGTCGTTCCTGGCGTTCGCGGTGATCAACCTGCTGGAGAAGCACTTCGGGCATCTGGTCGACTACGACTTCACCGCCAAGATGGAGGACAGCCTCGACCTGATCGCCCGCGGCGAGGCCGAGCGGGTGCCGTGGCTGCGCCGGTTCTACTTCGGCGACGGCAACGGCGACGGCGAGGTCGGGCTCAAGGACCTGGTCACCGATCTCGGCGAGATCGACGCCATCGGGGTCAGCTCGTTCCCGATCAAGGGCAGCGACATCGTGGCGCGGGTCGGCCGGTACGGCCCGTACCTGATCCGCACCCGGCCGGACGGCACCGAGGAACGCGTCAACATCCCCGAGGACCTGGCCCCCGACGAGCTGACCGCCGAGAAGGCCGAGGAGCTGTTCGCGCAGCCCAGCGGCGACCGGGAGCTGGGCCGCGACCCGGACACCGGGCACGTGATCGTGGCCAGGTCCGGCCGGTTCGGGCCGTACGTGACCGAGATCCTGCCGGAGGAGCTGACCACCACCGCGTCCGGGCGCCGCAAGAAGGACGCCCCCAAGCCGCGCACCGCGTCGCTGCTGAAGGGGATGAGCCTGGACACCGTCACCCTGGACGACGCGCTCAAGCTGCTGTCGCTGCCGCGGGTGCTCGGCGAGCTGGACGGCGAGCAGGTCACCGTGCAGAACGGCCGGTTCGGCCCGTACGTCAAGAAGGGTTCCGACAGCCGGTCGCTGGCGTCGGAGGAGGAGCTGTTCACCGTCACCCTGGAGCAGGCCAAGGCGCTGTTCGCGCAGCCCAAGCAGCGCGGGCGGGGCCGGGCCGCGGCGGCGGCGCCGCTGCGCGAGCTGGGCGAGGACCCGGCCAGCGGCAGGCCGGTGGTGGTGAAGGAGGGCCGGTTCGGCCCGTACGTCACCGACGGGGAGACCAACGCCAGCCTGCGCAAGGGCGACGACGTCGAGTCGATCACCATCCAGCGGGCGGCGGAGCTGCTGGCCGAACGGCGGGAGAAGGTCGCCGCGGGCGGCGGCAAGAAGGCCCCCGCGCGGCGCGCCCCGGCCAAGAAGAAGGCGTCCACCGGCGGCAAGTCGGCCGGCAAGTCCTCGGGCAAGAAGTCGTCGGCCAAGACCGGTACCTGACCGCAACGCCGAGTCCGCCCCGAGGGGACGGCGGCGTCGATACGCTGACCGACATGACCAGATCGGGCGCGGCTCACCAGCCGGGTGTGCTGTCGATCCGGCCGCTGCGGCGGCTGTGGATCGCCTTGTCCCTGTCCAGCCTCGGCGACTGGCTCGGCCTGCTGGCGCTCACCGCGCCGGCGGTCGCGCTCACCGCCGGGGACGGTTTCGCGATGCAGTCGTACGCGGTCGCCGGGGTGCTCCTGGCGTGGACGCTGCCGCGGGTGCTGCCGGACGCCCCGGCGGCGGCGCCGGCCCGGAGCCTGGACCGGCGCACCGTCCTGCTGGCGGCCGACGCGGTACGGGCCGTGCTGCTGGTGTCGGTGGCGTTGCTGGGGCAGCTCGTGTGGCTGGTCGTGGCGGCGCTGCTGACCTCGTTCCTGGGCGCGGTGTCGCGGGCGGCCGTCGACGCCACCGCGCCGGGGCTGGTCCCGCAGGACCGGGTGGAGGACGCCCGGCGCGCGGTCCGGCGGACCGCGTACGGGGCCGCGCCGGTGGCCTCCGTGCTGTTCGCGCTGCTGGCGCTGCTGGCGGGGGCGGTGCTGTCCGGGGACGCCCGCAGCGACCTGCCGCTGTACGTGACGGCCGCGGTCTTCGTGCTGTCGGCGGTCGCGGCCTTCGGGCTGCGGCCGGGGCCGGTGGCCGGGCCGGAGGCCGCGCCGGCGCGGCAGGGGAAGGTGTCCCGCGCCGTTCCCGCGCTGCGCGGGCTGCTGGTCGGGCTGGCCGGGGCGTTCGCCGCGGGCGGCGCGGTGCTCGGCGTCGCCCGGATCCATGTGGCGACCCTGCACGGCGGGGACGCCGGGTTCGGGGCGGTGTTCGGCGCGGCGTTCCTGGGGATGGCCTTCGGGGTCTTCCAGGGGCCGCGGATGCTGGGGCCGTTCAGCCGGCGGCGGCTGCTGGGCCTGTCGGTGGTCGCGGCGGGCGTGGTGCTGGCCGCCATCGCGCTGATCCACAACCTGGTGGTGGTCGTGGTGCTGACCGCCGTGCTGGGCTGGGCCGCCGGAGTGGCCTGGTCCACCGCCCGCACCGTGGTGCGGGACTCCGCCGAGGAGGACCTGCGCGGGCCGGCACAGGCGTTCCTGCGGTCCGCGGTGCGGGTGGTGCTGCTGGTCGTGACGGTCGCCGCGCCCGCCCTCGCCGGGGTGATCGGACGGCACCGGCTGGAGCTGGGCGCGGACTCTGCGTACCGGTTCGACGGCCCCAACGCGGTGCTGCTGGGCGTCGCGCTGCTGGCGCTGGTCGCCGGCCTGGTCGCGTACCGGCGGCTGGACGACCGGCGCGGCATCCCCCTGGTGCCCGACCTGGGCGCGGCGCTGCGCGGCGAGGTCTACACCCCGCCCGCCGCCGAGCCGCAGACCCGCCGGGACCGCGGCGTGTTCATCGCGTTCGAGGGCGGCGAGGGCGCCGGCAAGACCACCCAGGCCCGGCTGACCGCGATCTGGCTGCGCGACCACGGCTACGACGTGGTCACCACCAGCGAACCCGGCGCCACCAAGATCGGCATGCGGCTGCGCGCCATCCTCCTGGACAAGGAGACCAAGGACCTGTCGTCGCGCGCGGAGACCCTGCTGTACGCCGCCGACCGCGCCAACCACGTCGCCAACGTCATCGAGCCGGCCCTGGCCCGCGGCGCCATCGTCGTCTCCGACCGGTACGTCGACTCCTCCCTGGCCTACCAGGGCTTCGGTCGCGAGCAGTCCGCCGACGAGATCGCCGAGCTCAACCGCTGGGCCACCGGCGGCCTGCTCCCCGACCTCACCGTCCTGCTCGACGTCCCCCCGGAGACCGGCTTCGGCCGCTTCGCCTCCCCGGCCGACCGCATGGAGTCCGAGCCCCTGGAGTTCCACGAACGGGTCCGCCGCGGCTTCCGCCGCCTCGCCGAGGCCGACCCCGACCGCTACCTGGTGATCGACGCCTCCCTCCCCCAGGAGGAGATCACCCGCCTGATCCGCGACCGCCTCCACGAGATCCTCCCCGACCCCGTCCCGGCCGGCACGGAGGACATCACCAGCACCTTCCCCGCGATCGCTGACTGACCCCCGCCGCGCTCCACGCGGCGGGTCAGTCAGCAATCGCTGTGTTCGATTGCGCTCGCTCCGCTCGCGCGGCTCGCGCGCCTTCGGACGCGCGGCCGTTCGTCGTCGCGGGCGCGCTCGCGGTGGCCTTCAGTGTCTTCGGGGGCAGGGTCTGCGGACGGTTCTGTGCCGGCCTGCAAGGACGGAGTAACGAGCGCTGCGAGGTCGGGGGACGGCCTAGCCTTGGCCTCGTGAGCGTTTGGGATGACCTGGTGGGGCAGGAGGCGGTCGTCGAGCAGCTGGGCTCGGCGGCGGTGGCCGGGGCGGCGGTGCTGGCGGGGGACGAGCAGGCCGCTTCGGGGATGACGCATGCCTGGTTGTTCACCGGGCCGCCGGGGTCGGGGCGGTCGGCGGCGGCGCGGGCGTTCGCGGCGGCGTTGCAGTGCCGGGAGGAGCCGCCGGGGTGCGGGCACTGCGCGTCGTGCCACCAGGTGCTGCAGGGGACGCACGCGGACGTCGAGGTGGTGCGGCCCGCGGGGTTGTCGTACGGGGTCAAGGAGACCCGGGAGCTGGTGCTGCGGGCGGCGTCCTCGCCGAGCGGGGGGCGCTGGCAGATCGTGCTGTTCGAGGACGCGGAGCGGGCCACGGAGGCGGCGGCGAACGCGCTGCTGAAGGCGATCGAGGAGCCGCCGCCGCGGACGGTGTGGCTGCTGTGCGCGCCGTCGCCGGACGACCTGGTGATGACGATCCGGTCGCGGTGCCGGCTGGTCACGTTGCGGACCCCGCCCGCGCAGGCGGTGGCGGACGTGCTCGTCCAGCGGGACGGGATCGCGCCGGACGTGGCGCTGGAGGCGGCGCGGGCCGCGCAGGGGGACATCGGGCGGGCGCGGCGGCTGGCCGCGGACCCGGAGGCGCGGCGGCGGCGCGGGGAGGTGCTGTCGCTGCCGGCGCGGCTGACCGGGGTCGGGCCTGCGGTGCAGGCGGCGGCGGTGCTGGTGGCCGCGGCGGAGGCGGACGCCAAGGCGACCACGGAGGAGCTGAACGAGGCCGAGACCGCGGACCTGCGCCGGGCGCTGGGGGAGAGCGAGAAGGGCCGGATGCCGCGCGGCACCGCCGGGGCGCTCAAGGAGCTGGAGGAACGGCAGAAGTCGCGGGCCACCCGGGTCAAGCGGGACTCCCTGGACCGGGCGCTGCTGGACCTGGCCTCGTACTACCGGGACGTGCTGGCGCTGCAGCTCGGCGCCCCGGTGCAGCCGGTGAACGGCGACAGGGCCGCCGAGCTGCGCGCGGCGGCGGCCGCGGGCACCCCGGAGGCGACGCTGCGCAGGCTGGAGGCGATCATGGAGTGCCGGCAGCGGCTGGACGCCAACGTCAACCCGCTGCTGGCGGTGGAGGCCATGACGCTGGCCCTGCGTACCGGCTGACCGTTCACACCGGGCAGGATGGAGGCCATGCCGTACCGAGTCACGTTCGTCTGCACGGGCAACATCTGCCGCTCCCCGATGGCCGAGGCGATCCTGCGCCACCACGTCGCCGAGGAGGGGCTGGACGTCGAGGTGGACAGCTCGGGCATCGACGGCTGGCACGTCGGTGAGGACGCCGACCACCGCACGGTGCTCACGCTGACCCGGAACGGCTACCGGTCGGCGCACCGGGCGCGGCAGTTCGAACGGGCCTGGTTCGCCACCTACGACCTGATCATCGCGCTGGACCGGGGGCATCTGCGGCGGCTGCGGGCGATGGCTCCGGACGAAGAGACACGTGGCCGGGTCCGGTTGCTGCGGGAATTCGACCCGGACGCCGGTGGGGAACTGGACGTGCCCGATCCCTACTACGGGTCCGACGCCGACTTCGAGCACGTACGGGATCTGGTCGAGGCCGCCGTTCCGGGACTGCTGGAGGAGATCCGCACCGCGCTCAAGGACCGCTGACCGGTGGAGCGGCTGGAGGAACTGCTGGGCGTGCCGGTCGAACGGGTCACCACGCTCGGCACCGGCCATGCCTGGACGCTGTCGCGGGCGACGCTGGCGGACGGGCGAGAGGTGTTCGTCAAGGCGGCCGACGACCAGGCGGGGGCGTTCGCCGCCGAGGCCGCGGGGCTGCGCTGGCTGCGGCAGGGCGACGATCCGCCCGTTCCGGAGGTGCTGGCCGCCGACGAGCGGCTGCTGGTGCTGCCGTGGCTGCCCGGGGAGCCCGCGACGCGGGCCGCGGCGGAACGGTTCGGCCGGGAACTGGCGGCGCTGCACGCCACCGGGGCGCCGTCGTTCGGGGCGCCCTGGCAGGGCTACATCGCTCATCTGCCGCTGGACAACACGCCCGGCGACCGGTGGCCCCGCTGGTATGCCGAACGCCGCATCGCCCCGTTCCTCCGTTCGGCCGCCCGCCACCTGGACGCGGCCGAGACACGGCTGGTCGAACGGGTGATGGACGGGATCGAAGCGCTGGCGGGCCCGGACGAGCCGCCCGCACGGATCCATGGTGATCTTTGGTCGGGGAACGTGTTGTGGTCCGGCGGCCGGGGCTGGATGATCGATCCTGCGGCGCACGGCGGCCACCGGGAGACCGACCTGGCGATGCTGGCCCTGTTCGGGGCTCCGCATCTGGACCGGATCCTGGCGGCCTACCGGGAGGCCGGCCCCCTGGCCGACGGCTGGCGGGCGAGGGTCGCGCTGCACCAGCTGCATCCGCTGCTGGTCCATGTGACCCTGTACGGATCGGCCTACCGGGACGCCGCGGTGCGGGCCGCCCGTTCGGCGTTGCGCGCGTCCGGATGAGGCGCGGTCACAGGACACGCTTGTCGCTTACATGAAGGGTCGGTGCGGCGATCACCGTGCACGGTGAACACGAATCCGGAGGCATGTTGCGGCGTGCCGTCACGCTGACGGTCGTCGCGACGGCCGGGGCGCTGGCGGCGGTCGCCGTGCTGGCGCTGCTCGAGGACCGGCGGGGAACGCCCCTCCCGGCCGGCGCCGACCCGGTGGACGAATCACGAGGATCGACGGAGCCCATGGAATCCGCAGAACGTCAGGACCCCCCTTCCAACGGTTCGCGACACGGCGGGCTGGTACGCGACCACGCCGTTCCGGTCATCGTGGCGATCCTGGTGGTGCTGCTACTGGCCGGTGCCATGGACTTCGTCAACGGACGGGCCGAGAAGAAGGACGAGGAGCCCGCAGCCTCGAAGGCGGCGGCCACCAAGACCGCCGCGCAGACCGGGACGCCGCGCTTCGTGGTGGGCGTTCGTCGTTCCGGTGACGCGTTGGTCGTACGGGACGCGCAGACGGGGTCTCAGGTGGGGGCGGGCATAGCCGCACCCGCGGGGCAGCGGTTCCACCAGATCGCGTCCTATGGCGAGGGGGCGTTCGTGGTGTCCGCCTACATGCCGGGGCGGGTGACGTTCCATCGGCTCACGTTGACCCGTGGCGGGCTGCCGCAGTCTCTGACCCCGCTTCCGGGGCTGGTGGTCCAGGGGACGTCCACGAGCCGTTCCGACATGGCCGTGAGCCCTGACGGGCAGCGGATCGCATACGTCGCCTACGGCAGGGGAGTCAGCCGTATCGAAATCGTCTCCGCCAACGGTGCGGACCGGCGCAGGTGGACCACCCGGTCCAACGGCCGGATCACCAACCTGTCGTGGACCGGCGGCACCCTGTCGTTCGTGTGGTCCACCGGGGGCGGCCCGACGGTACGGCGCCAGGTGCGCACCCTCGACACGACCGCGCCTTCCGGGGACCTGCGCACCAGCAGGCCGGTGCTGCCTCTGCCCGCCGGAGCCACCACCGCCGCCCTGGTGCAGGGGAACACCGTCGTCGCAGGAGTCCAGCAGGGGACGAAGCTGGCGCTGCAGGAGTTCTCCCTGCAGACGCGGCAGCCCACCAGGGTGTGGTGGAGCGCCGAGGCCGGCCGGCCCCCCGTGGCTCTGGTGCGCGCATCCAAGAGCGGCGATGTCCTGATGCTGGGCGCGGGCGGCTTGTCCTATGGCGCCCCTGGTCAGAGCGTCCGCACGTTCCCCGTGGAGGAGTACGGCGACGTCGCCTGGTGACACCGCTCACATTGCCGCATCCGGATCCCGCATAGGGTGAAGGGCACGAAAAGCGGCAAAGGGGTGCGGACCATGGGCATGGTGATGGCCGTCAGCTTCACCCGGTACGGGCGGCTGTACTACCTCGACCCGGGCCCCCACTCGCCCAAGGTCGGCGACAAGGTCCTGGTGCCCACCGAGGCCGGTCCCGAGGTCGCCGAATGCGTGTGGGCCCCGCAGTGGGTGTCCGAGGACATCGGGGGCCTCCCCGTATGCGCCGGCCTCGCCACGGAGGAGCACCTGGCCCGGGACGAGAACAACCGCCGGCGTCGCGCGGAGGGCCGCTCCGTCGCCAAGCGGCTGATCCGCAGGCACGGGCTGCCGATGAAGGTCATCGGGGTCGACTACCTGGACGCCGACAACGTCTTCAAGATCTACTTCAGCGCGCCCCACCGGGTGGACTTCCGCGCCCTGGTACGGGACCTGGCCCGCAACATCAAGGCGCGGGTGGAGCTGCGGCAGGTCGGCCCCCGTGACGAGGCCCGCCTCCAGGGCGGCATAGGCCCCTGCGGGCGGGACCTGTGCTGCGCCACGTTCCTCAAGGACTTCGAGCCGGTCTCGGTCCGCATGGCCAAGGAACAGGACATGCCCGTCAACCCGCTGCGCATCGCGGGGGCCTGCGGGCGCCTGATGTGCTGCCTCAAGTACGAGCACCCCCTGTACGTCGAGGCCCACCAGCGCATGCCCAGGCTGGGTCAGCGGGTGGAGACCCCCGAGGGCACCGGTCAGGTCGTGGCGCGGAACGTTCCCGCCGACGAGGTCACCGTAAGGCTGGACGGGGGCCGGCGTTGCTCCTGCCCTTCCGCGTCGGTCTGCTCCCCGCGCCAGCAGCACGAGGCGACGTACGGCCGCGCCGCCCAGGACGGTCCGCGACGCCCCTGAGCCCGCCGGGGCCGAGTCAGGCGAACATGGTCCTGGGCCGTTCCTGCTTGACCCCGTCCACGTACACGTCGACCTTCTCGTCGTAGAACGCGACCAGGCCGGCGATCTTCTGGCTCTCGGGGAGGGGCCGCGGATAGGACCAGACCAGGTCCTCATGGACCTTGTCCCCGATGCGGACCGACCAGTACTCGGCCTGTCCCTTGTAGGGGCACAGCGTGGTCGTGTCGCTGCGCTCCAGCAGATCCATGCGCACGTGCGTCTTGGGCAGGTAGTACCGCACCGGCAGGCTCGTCTCGAACAGCAGCCGGGGACTGGACGACTCCGCCACCGTGACCCCGTCCACCTCGACCCGGACATGCCGCGAGCCGGCCAGGATGTCGACCCGGTGGTACGGGTCCCGTGGATGCGCCATCATCTCCTCGTCCTCCTCGAACCAGGCGTCCATCGCATCCAGCTCGAACCGCACCAGCCCGCGCAGCTCCTCGATGGGCGACTCGGGGTAGCGCAACGCCGCCCCCGGTGCCTCCACCCCGTTCACCCTGACCGTGAACAGCTCCCCGTTCCCGCGGCTGGGGGAGCGCCTGACCTCGCCGTCAGGCGTCAGCCACTCCATCCGCACGTCCTCGACGGGGAAGTAGTAGGTCGGGTAGTAGGGCACCTCCCACACCATCGTCGCCCGGATGGTGTCGGCCACGACCTCACCGCCCAGATACACGCGCACCCGCTTGCTCGACGGTTCGATCCGCATTCCGCGCTCACGTCCCATGTCCGCGCCAACACCCCCTGGACCCCCGCTATTTCCCGTCCAGGCGCGAGTGGTTCCGTTCCCCTGCGCAGCCGGTCTGGAGGGGAACTCGGTCGGGATGCTCGTCCACGAGCGGGCGCACCGGTGGCCGACCTTGGGGCGGCGCGACCGGGTTCCGGGCGATGCGCGGCTGCCGCGCTCGGTGCGGACGTTTGTCCACAGGCTGTGTTTTCCCTGGTGTCGGGGCTGCGGGGGGACGAAGATGGGACGACCGGCCGGGTCCTGCGGCCGGTGGTACGACGGGGGGACACCGGCCCGGGGGCCGGTCGGTGCTGGAACGGGGTGGGAAGTTGAGGGGAACGGGTGGCATTCGCTGGGGGGCCGGGCTGCTGGTCTCGGCTCTGCTGCTGGCCGGGTGCAGCGACACCGGGCGGCCCGCGCGCGTCCAGTCACCGCCGCCGGGTTCCTCGGCCGGCCTGGAGGAGTACTACGGGCAGAAGCCGTCCTGGCGCGACTGCCACCAGGACTACGAGTGCGCCACCGTCAAGGTCCCGCTGGACTACGCACGGCCCCAGGACGGGGAACTGTCCCTGGCGGTGATCCGCCTGCCCGCCCGGGACCGTTCGGAACGCATCGGCTCGCTGGTGACCAACCCCGGCGGTCCCGGCGGGGCGGGCGTCGACTTCGTGCGTCAGGCCGGCCGTCTCTTCGGCCCCGACCTGCGCGACCGCTTCGACATCGTCGGCTTCGACCCGCGCGGCGTCGGCCAGAGCGACCCGGTCCGCTGCCTCGACGGTCCCCGGCTGGACCGCTTCTTCAGCACCGACACCTCGCCCGACTCCGCCGCCGAGTTCACCGACCTGCAGACCCAGGCCCGGGCGTTCGCGAACGGCTGCCGGGCCCGCTCGGCCGCCCTGCTGCCCCATGTCGGCACCGTGGACGCCGCGCGGGACATGGACGTCCTCCGCGCCGCCCTGGGCGACTCCAAGCTGACCTACCTGGGCTTCTCGTACGGGACCTATCTGGGGGCCTTCTACGCCGAGCAGTTCCCCCGCAACGTCCGCGCCCTCGTCCTGGACGGCGCGGTCGACCCCTCCCTGTCGGCCACCGACACCCTGCTGGAGCAGGCCAAGGGCTTCGAGACCGCCCTCCGCGCGTTCGTGGAGAACTGCACCGGCACCCCGGACTGCCCCCTGGGCACCGACCCCGACGCCGCACTGGACCGGATCGCCGACCTGCAGCGCCGCACCGACCGCACCCCTCTCAAGAGCGCCCGAGGCGACAGCCGCACCATCAACGAGACATGGGTGACGACCGGCATGGCGTCCGCCCTCTACAGCAAGAGCCAGTGGCCCGCCCTCCGCCTGGCCCTGGCCCGCGCCATCCGGCAGAACGAGGGCGACCTCCTGCTGACCCTCGCCGACCAGATGCTGCAACGGCGCCCCGACGGCTCCTACACCAACCAGATGGAGGCCAACATGGCCGTCAACTGCGTCGACAAGCCCAACCCGGCCACCGCCACCGCCTACGCCGAGGCCGTCGAGGAGGCCGAGGCCGCCGCCCCCCACTTCGGCTCCTTCGTCATGTGGGGCGGCCTCCCCTGCGTCTACTGGCCCGCCAAGCCCGCCGGCACCCCCGCCCCCGTGACCGCCAAGGGCGCCGCCCCCGTCCTCGTCATCGGCACCACCCGGGACCCCGCCACCCCCTACCGCTGGGCCGAGGCCCTGGCCGCCCAACTGGCCTCCGGCACCCTCCTCACCCTGAACGGCGACGGCCACACCGCCTACCTGGGCGGCTCCCCGTGCATCACCGAGGCCACCGACCGCTACCTGATCACCGCCACACCCCCGCGCGACGGCACGGTCTGCAACTGATGCGCACAACCCGCTCAGACCCGGTAGACTCTCCCCCGGCCACCCAGTGGCACGCCGCCTTAGCTCAGTCGGTAGAGCGATTCACTCGTAATGAATAGGTCGTCGGTTCGATTCCGACAGGCGGCTCCAGCTCAGAGGCCCCTTGCGATCACCGCAAGGGGCCTCTTGCTAACAGTCGTGCTAACAGGGGCTACGCGGCCCCGCTCATGACCTTGGCGAAGACGTCCGCCGCGGCCACCTCCGCCGACCGGATCACGGGCTTGACCGCAAGGGTGCGCCTGGAGCACTACGCCCAGCTCGTACGCGCCGAAGCCCACCAGGCTCTCAACGCCGGAACCCCCGCGATCGACTGCGCCGATCACATGCGTGCCCGCGTCCCCTGGTGGAGCGACACCACCATCGCCGGCTACCTGGTCGACCGAGGCACCGACCCCCAACTACGCACCTACATGTGGGCCTATCCCGCGGGCCTGGACTGGTTCGCCGCTCTCGCCGAGGCCGACGCTAGGGTGATCCGGGAGGTGCTGCATGCCGCGTACCGGGACCCCCTCACCCCAACCGACCTCGCCCGACTCTGGCCGGCCGGACCGCCTATCGGTGGGCCCGGAAGCACTGTTCGTCTACGGAAGCCTCCAGTTCCCTGAGGTCCTGTTCACCCTCATCGACCGAGTCCCCGACCACGAGCCGGCAGCCGCCCAGGGGTGGCGGGTGGTAGCCCTACCCGGCCGCCCCTATCCCGGCCTGGTCCCCGGCACCGGCATCGCCCGCGGCTACCTCCTCACCGGCCTGACCCTCGAGGAGTGGCGCGTCCTGGACGCGTTCGAGGATCCGGTGTACGAACTCAAGCGCCTGAACCTGGTCGACGGCCGTCACGGCTGGGCCTACGTCTGCAACCCCGGCGCCACCGTCGAAGACCACGACTGGTCAGCCGAAGACTTCCAAGCTCGAGACCTGCCCGCCTACATAGACCGCTGCGCAGCCTGGCGCCGCCGCTACGAAGCAGCCCAACAGGCCAGCTAGCCAGGAGCCCCAGTTCAGCCCCGTCCCGGGAGGTGCCGAAGGTGTCCGAGGAACTGCCGAGATGGGCCATCGTCGAGGGTGAAGTGGTCAAGCACATGCCGTACGGGCTACGAGTACGGGTCCCTTCCGGCGAAGTCGGAGTGGTCGACGTCGCGGAGATCGGAACCGGCCATCGCCAGGACTGGCCACAGGCAGGAGAGCGCGTCACGGTGGTCGGCGCCGGCTACACGCGAACGGGACCGCACCTCGAGATCCGCCGCCAGCTCCGCCTGAGCATGCGCCCCGAACATCTCCGCGAAGCCAGGAGGCGTGTCAACTCCACCAGCACTCGGCGAAGTGTCACGCACCTCTTGAGCACGATGTGTCACACAGGTCCTGAGACCCGACAACCCAGGCTCAGCCAGCCGGATGAGACCTCCGATGTGGCTACGTCGTCAAGGGCGGTCCGCTGATGCGGACCGCCGCGGCTCGGGGTCGGCGCGGCGAGCATGCGGCCTCTCCGGTCCGGTCCCGCCGCACCGGATCGGTCGGCCGTAGCACATCGCGCGTCTCATGACCGAGACGAGTCTGTGAACTCGGTTCACTAGAACATGAGTATTGCGTCTTTCGCTTGACAGCGTTCACAGCAGGACATAACTTGTTGGCATTGCTGCCCGCCGTTCTCCGGAACTGGCGGGCATTTGCGTTGCTGATCAGGCAAAGTGGAGCGGTGCCCGACGAACCCTCCGTAGTCGTGCTGATCGACTATCAGAACATCCACCTGACCGCCCGCGACCTCTTCGCACCTCCCGGCACCGACGCCAGGGATACCCTCGTTGATCCGCTGGCGTTCGCTGAGAGACTGGTAGAGGTCAGAGCCGAGCGTCAGCAGCTCCCCGAGCAGAAGAACGCCCGGCTGCAAGCGGTGAAGATCTACCGGGGTGTACCCAGCAACCAGCGCGAGCCCCAGCTCTACAGCGCCAACCAGCGGCAGGCGGCCAACTGGTCGAGGGACCCGCGGGTGGAGATCACCTCCAGGACGCTGCGGTATCCGGCGAACTGGGGCGAGTCCTGGTGCCAGGAGCGCCCACGCGAGAAGGGCATTGACGTTCTTGTCGCCCTGGACCTCGTCGACCTTGCCCAGCAGGGCACCTACGACGTGGTGATCCTCGCATCACATGACACGGACATGGAACCCGCCATCGAGCGAGCGCTGTACAGAGGCCGCTCGAAGGTCGAAACCGGAGGATGGCAGGGAGGCCGCCGGCTGAAGCCCGGACGGCGGAACGTCTGGCACACCGCCCTTGACGGCGCCGACTTCGTCAAGGTCCGCGATCGTCGCAACTACTGGTAGCAGCATGGCAAGACGGTTGATCGAGCTCGAAGCGGGGGCTTCGCAGCCCCCAGCCCCCCGCGCACCGGGGCACTCGTTCGCGCGAAGCTGCCTGTCCCACCGTCTCGCCGTCCGCGCGAACGAGCACCCCGGATCGAACTACAGCGAGCGCAGAGCAACGCCAACCGCAGGTCACGGGGCACGGGATGACGGCAACGACGGCAACCGCCGCCCACCCACGGCCACACGTCAGGAACCGTCTGACCTCAGCAGACGGCAGGACGCAGGGACTCTGGTACTTCTGAAAAGCGGAAGGTCGTCGGGTGTGCCAGCATCTGGTAGGTGATCACCTCCCGAAAGGCCGATGCCGCGTAGACGGCCGGCGGACGTCCGGACCAACGGTGCTGTCTGTACGTCCCACGATCCAGCTCTTCATCACGTGCACGGGGTGCCGGCAAGGGTCTCGGTCGCCGTAGCGGCGGTTGAGCACCGCAAGTTGTCTCCCGGTACCGTCCGCCGAGCGCTACGGGACTGGGAACGCCTCGCCAGGCTGGGGCTCACCAGACCAGCCGACCACTGCGGAGAACCGGCATGCTGCGGGGACTACCCCCGTGACCTCCTTGAGGAGGCCATCACATGTCTGCCTCCATGGGCCAAGAAGCACCTACGCCGCCTTGTCTGGCGCATCGATCGGGTTTATCTCGCTCGAACGTGGCCAGACCCTGATGCCGCAAGCGATCTGCCAGGCTGAGCCGGCATGTCTGCAATGCCAGAAGCTTGCTAACGCCAGTGCTAACAGCGGTCCTGTACGGTCGTGGACGCACCTGGACGAGCCATCCACCCGAAGGCAGGTCAGTGGACATCTGCGGACGGCTGTGGATCTTGCTCGGTTGGCTCGTAATGAATAGGTCGTCGGTTCGATTCCGACAGGCGGCTCCAGCCCAGACCAGGGCGTCCACCCGATGAGGGTGGACGCCCTGAGTCGTCTCCGGCGCGGTTGTCGGCCGGATCACCCGAGACCCCGCACCCGGCAGAGCCCTGCCATCGTGGGCGAGGGGCACCCGGGTACCGCTGAGAACACCGGGCGGTCACCTCGCCCCGACACAGCACATCCGCATATGCCGATCGCCTCGTCGAACGATGCCGGATGCACCGAACGGCGGTCTTCGCTCAACCGGTCGCACCACCAGGGGCACCCAGACCCTAGATCGTTGATGGGGTTTGCTGAACCGGTGGTGGACACGGCGAAGGGCGCCCATGATCAGTGTGTGAAGACAAACCTGGACGCCCTTCTGACCGCACTCTACGTCCATCTGGACGACCATGTCCTGCCATCGGCCGCCCGCCGGCGCAGACGCGGTCCCGAGCGGCTGCTGACCGATGCCGAGCTGGTCTGCGTCGCCGTGGCGCAGGTGCTGCTGGGGTGCGATTCCGAGCGCCGGTGGCTGCGGACGGCGCCGGGCAGGATCGGGCACCTGTTCCCGCGGCTGCCGGGCCAGTCCGAGTACAACCGGCACCTGCGTGATGCGGCCCCGGCCCTGCTGGCCGCGTCGATGTGGCTGGTGCGCCGGGTTCCGTCCTGGCATGAGCGGCTGCGGTTGATGGACGGCACCCCGGTGCGCTGCGGCGCCTCGCGCACCACCGTGCACCGCTCGGGGCTGGGCGAGATCGCCGGCTATGGCATGGACACCTCGCACCACGCCTTCTACTGGGGCGCCAAGCTGATGCTGATCACCACCGCCGAGGGCGCGGTGTGCGCCTTCAGCCTGGCCCACCCCAAGGAGCTGGACGAGCGGGTGCAGGCGGTGCATCTGCTGCAGGTTGCCCCGCCCGCGCCCGGGCCGTGCCCGATCGTGTGCGACAAGGGCTTTGCCGGGGCCGGGGTGGAGAAGGCCGCCGCCGATCTGGGCCATGTGCTGATCCGCCCCGTCCGCGCCGACGAGCCCCGTTCTCAGACGGCGATGTTCCCGGCCTGGCTGCGCCAGCGGATCGAGGCGGTGATCTGGACGTTGAAGAACCAGCTCGGACTGGAACGCCACCAGGCCCGCACCACCGAAGGGCTATGGACACGTCTGTGCCAGCGCATCTGCGCGCTCAACGCCGCAATCTGGCACAACTGGCTGATCGACGCACCGGTCAAGCGATCACTGACCGCCTACGACCACTGAACCTCAGCCCCAACAACCCCCATCAACGATCTAGGAGTGCTTCTTCCAGAAGGGGCGGCGTTCGCGGGACTGGGAGGGGGTGCCGCCCAGGTAGGTGGTGAGGGTCTGGACGGTCAGGGTCCAGAGCTCCTCCAGGCGGGACTGCTGGGTGGGGTCGTCGGTGATCTCCAAGGTCTGGATCAGGGTGAGGAGGGGGGCGGCGGGGAGGCCTTCGGCGCGGGCCGTTTCGGTGATGCCGAGCAGGCGGGTGCGGAGGTCGGACAGGTGCTGCCAGCGCTCGGGGGAGAGGGCGGTGGCGGTGGTGGTCAGGTGCTTGAGCTCCTGGTCGAGCAGTTGGTGGGTCCTGGGACGGGCGGGAGTCGCGCTGTGGTCCTGGGCGGGGGAGCCTCCTGCCGGGCGGCCGGTGCGGCGGAGGAGGGAGCGGCCGCGGGGCATGGAGGGGCCACGGGTGGGCGCGGAGCCGTAGGGCGCGGGGGCCGGTGCGCTGAACGGTGCGGCCGGGGGTGCACCGGCCGGGGGTGCGGCGGGCGCGCTTTCCGCGGATGCGGCGTATCCGCCGGGGGCGGGGGGCGCGCCGAAGGCGGCGGCGGGAGCCGCCGGGGGTGCCTGGCCTGGGGGCGGGGGTGCCGGGTGGCTCATGGGAACGGCTGTGGGGAGCTGCCAGCCGGCGGGCTGCTCCACAGGCTGGACGACATGGTGGGTCGGGTGGCCTTCGGTGACCTTTCGGCTGTCGACGGCCACGAAGGCGGTGAAGCGGCAGAGGACGTTGAAGCGCAGGGAGGTCTCGACGATACGGCGTTCCAGGTCGGGGAGGCCGGTGACGGCGTAGCGGTCCTCCAGATCGCGGAGGTGGGCCCGGGCCCAGATCGGGGTGGCGGCGGTGGAGGGGGTGACGGACGTGGTGGTGTCCTGCTGCCAGGGGGCGCCGTCGGCCGCGACGGCGCGGACGGTGGCACGTGCGTCGGCGAATGCGCGGTGGTAACGGCCCGACACGGTGAGGGGGACGCCGGGGAACAGGGCGCCCAGCCGCCGGGGGGCGATCGAGTCCGGGTCGACGTCCAGGCCGGTCCAGTCGAGGGAGACGGCGGTGAGCAGCGGGGCGCCGATGCGGTGGTGGATGTGCTCCATCGCCTCGTCCAGCCGGTCCTCGGACTCCACCAGCTCCAGGCGGCCCCGGCCGGCCATGGCGAGCCGGCCCAGGAAACCGGCGTTGACGGCCTGGTCGATGCCCACCGCGTGGATGCGCAGGCCGGACAGGGAGGGGTCGAGCCGGGCGAGGATGTGGTCCTCGTTGCCGACCTGACCGTCGGTGATGAGCACCAGGACCCGGTCGCGGCCGGCGGTGTCGTCGCCGTTCAGCAGGGCGGTGGCCTGCAGGAGCGGGGTCAGCATCTCGGTGCCCCCGTGGGCCTGGAGGCCGGCCAGGAACTCCACGGCGCGGAACCTGTTGCGGTCGGTGGCCCGGACCAGCCCGGGGCCCAGCGCGGTCGGGGTGGAGACGGTGTGGTCGAACGCGATGACCGCGAACCGGTCCTGGTCGGTGAGGGTGTCCACGATGCGGGCGGCCGCCCGGCGGGCCGCCACCATGCTCCAGCCGCCCATGCTGCCGGAACGGTCGAGGAGCAGCACCACGTCGCGGGGGCGGGGCGCCGCCCGCCCGGCCGGGGGCAGCACGGTGAGCGTGAACGTGCCGGGGCCCTCCGGCTCGCCGGGACCGTCGGGTGACAGTGTCAGCGCCGCCGCGGTGGTGCCGGCGTGCGCGTAGCCCAGGCGCAGGACGAAGTCGCGGTCCAGCCGCTCGCCGGGCTGCAGGCGCACGGCGGTGCGGCCGGAGTCGCCGCCCTCCTGGGCGACCACGTGCAGGCTGGACCGGATCTCGCCGAGCGGCAGGCCCCCGGGATCGATGCCGGCCGACAGTGACAGCCGCACCGGGTTGGGGAAGCCGGGCAGCAGGACGGGCGGGCTGATGCGGGAGGCGTCGGGCACCAGGTCGGTGTCGGCGGCGGTCCCGTCGCCGGCCTGCTCGTCGGGCAGGGGAGTGCCGGGGATGTAGCGCGGGGCCACGACCAGCGGGAACCGGAAGGTGGCGGCGTCGTCCTCGTACGGCAGGGGCTGGTGCAGGGTGAGCCGCACGGTCACGTGCTCGCCGGGGAGGATGTTGCCGACCCGCATGGTGAAGACGTCGGGCCGGTCCTCCTCGGCGATCGCGGCGCGCTGCCCGGCGGCCAGGGCCGCGTCGTAGTCGGCCCTGGCCTGTGCGCGTTCCTTGAGGGTCCCCTCCACCACGCGGTCGGCGGCCTCCATCCGCATCCGGGTGACGGCCGCGCGGTCCGGCAGCGGGAAGATGTAGGTCGCCTCCACCGGGACGTCGAAGGGGTTGCGGAAGCCCTGGGCGATCTCGACGCCGGCGACCAGGGCGCTGATGTCGGCACGGATGTCCACGCTGTCCAGCGGGAGGTTCCCCCGCTCGGTGGCCAGGGCGCCCAGACCGGCGTCGGGCACCGAGGGCGCCACGTCGGGCAGGGGCAGGATGGGCACGGTCATGGAAGCCTCCCGTTGGGGTCGCTGGGTGAGGCGGGGGCGCTGAAGGACGGGGCGTCGGACGTGAGCCCGCGGCGGCGCAGCTCGGCCAGCAGTGGCTCGGCCGCCTCGCCGATGGCCCGCACGTCCTCGTGGGTGAGGCCGGCGATGTCGATGATCAGGCTGACGCCGGGAGCGAGCCGGACCCCCGACACCGGTGCGAGGTCCGCCGTGGACACGGACGGCGTGGGAGCTCCCGGAGAAGAGGACCCGGCAGGGGCGCTCTGCGCCCAGAACCGCCCGCGCGCGGGCCGCTCCGCCGCCTCCCGCTGCCAGCGGACGTCCGCTTCGCCGCCCTCGGCGGGGCCGCCCGGCGCGTCGGCCGTGTGCAGCCCGATGCTCTGCTCCGGCGGTGTGCCGGGGCGCGGCCGGGCCGACGACCGTCGGCGCGAGGCGTGCTCTGCCCGCTCGCCCGGGCGGTCCGTCGCCGCGATGCCTGGCTCGTCGGCGGGCTGTCGGCGGCCCGAGTGGTCCGCCGCGGTGGCGGCGGGTGTGCCGGGAAGCCGGGCGATGGCGCGGAGAGTGGTGTTGGTGGCGCCCACGAGTTCGGCTTGGATTTGGGCGATGGTGCGTCCGGCGGCCTGGCGGCGCTTGACGGCGACCAGTTGGAGCAGATGGCGTTCGCCGTACAGGGCGGTGCGGCCGCGGCGGCCGGAGGGGGGATCGAGCAGGCCGATGGTGGTGTACCAGCGGATGAGGCGTTCGTTGGGCAGGTCGCGGACACGGCCGTTGACCCGGGCCGGGGCGTCGCCGAGCGCCGCGGCGGCGGCCGCGGCCAGCTCGGAGATCGTCCAGGTGGGCTCCATGGCGACGATGATGACACTGTCATGATGACAGTGTCAATGTCCCGGCATGGCCGATCGCCGAAATCCTTGCCGGATCACCGTCCGGGACATCACGCTGACCTGTAGCGACGGAGGAGGCTGAACGGTGCCGGGTGGCAGGGCGGGAGGCGGCGGAGCTTCGCGTGCCGGGGCCTCCGCCTGGGCGCGTTACCGGGCGATCGCCGGGGAGCACCGGCGGGAGCGGATCGCGGTCCGGCTGGTGCTGGCCGGGGCCGTCACCGTGGTCGGGCTGGGGGTCGCCGAGTGGCGGGCGGGCGTGGCGGCGGGCGGGACGGTGTTCGTCGCGCATCTGTTCTACGACCGGCATCGTCCGGGGCCGGCGTCCAGCTGGCGGCGCGGGGCGCTGGCCGAACGGCGCACCGGGCGGAGGCTGGCGCGGCTCGGCAGGGGCTACCACGTGCTGCACGACCTGGCGCTGCCCGGAGGCGCCGCGACCAACGTGGACCACCTGGTCATCGGGCGCACCGGGGTGTACGCCGTCATCAGCAGGCAGTGGCGGGCCGGCACGCGGCTGTGGTCGGACGAGCGCCGGCTGTGGGCGGGGGCCGAGCCGGTGGCGACGCTGCCGGTGACGGCGCGGAGGATCGCCCGCATGGTGGGCGAGCTGCTGAGCGACGAGGTGCGGTACGAGATCACGGTGTGCCCGGTGGTGGCCGTGCACGGGGCGCGGGTGGGCCGCGAGGGGCTGCGCCATCGCGGGGTGGAGTTCCAGCGGGCCGCCCGGTTGCCGTATTTCATCACCGAACGCCCCGAAGTGTTCTCCGGCGCCGAGGCGGCGACCATCGCGCTCGCCGCGGAACGGATCCTTCCGCCCATGACGGACGTACTCTCAAAAAGACGGCGCGTGCCGCGCGGATGAGGACTTTGCAACACTTCGAGGCATATCGCGGCAGGTCATCGTCGCCGAAGCGGCGGTCCACAATTCCGGCCTAAGGGATCCGGGGAACATTCTGAACGCCTCGCGCGGACGGTCTCCGGGAAACGCCCATTTCGATTCGTTCAATTGTCGTGTGAAAGGCGATTGCAGCCTTTACCTTCGGGGACATGAACGACCACGCCCTGGTCGGGGCCCTGCGGTCGGGGGATCTGGTGGGCCCGGCCGCGCTGTACGACGCCTACGCCGAACGGCTGTACCGCTACTGCCGGTTCCGGCTGCCCGATGACGCGGCCCGGGCCGCGCTGGTCGACGCGTTCGCCGCGGCCGGGGCGCACGTCCACCGGTTGAAGGACCCGGGCAGGTTCGGCCCCTGGCTCTATGCGATGACCCGGCTGGAATGCCTCCGCCGGGAGGACGCGCAAGGTCACCTCCACCCCGGCGAGGAGTCGGGGCAGCGCCTCACGGCATGGCGGGCGGTGCAGGCAATGCCCCCGATGAGCCGGGAGATCCTCGAACTGAAGGTCAGGCACCAGCTCGCCATTCCGGATCTGGCCGCCGTGCTGGACCTTTCGCAACAGGAGATCCGGCTCGCCCTCACCCGCGCGCACACCGACCTCGAGGAGGCCCTGAGCGCCGAACTGCTGGCCCTGCAGGGCGCCTACGGCTGCCCCCAGCGCGCCGCCATCCTGCGGAGGTGGAACGGGGATCCGCTCACGGCCTCCCTCAGGCGGCGGCTGCTCAAGCACGCCCGCGACTGCACCGCCTGCAGCGCCTACGGCCCGCGCACCGTGGCCCCGGCCAAGGTGTACGCGCTACTGCCGAACCCCCTGCTGCCGCCGTCCCTGCGGGAACGCGTGCTGACCCGACTCCGCAACCCCGATGGCCAGGCCGGTGCGGACATCACGTTCGGTCTCGACGGATTCCCCGTGCAATCGCGCTCGTCCATGGGCCAGACCCGTCCGGACCTTCCCGAGACCTCACGTGAAGGGTCCGGGTGGACCGTCGCCCTGGTGACCGTGGGGACGGTCGCTCTGGTCCTCATGGCGGCCACCCTCGCCTGGCTGGGGCAGGGCAAGGAGGACACCCCGACGACCGCCGCCCCCGAGGGCGCGCTGCCTTCCACGGCAAGCTCGGAACGACCCTGGGCTCTTGACGGCACAGGGCCCTCACCCACCTGGCCGCTGGGGGCGAAGGGTTCCTCCGCTCCGCCGACCGCGCGCCCCACCCCGCCGGTCCCGGCGACGGCCCAGCCCGGCATGCCCGGCGCCTCCAGGTCGCCGGGCCGCCCCGGCCACGTGCCCCTCACAGGGATGCTCGCGGTGGCCCCCCGGTACATCGACCTGGGCGGAGGGTGCGACGGCACCATCGAACTGCTCGCCCAAGGGGGACCGATCGAGTGGAAGGTCCGCACCCCCTCCCGGGTACGGCTCAGCCAGACCTCGGGCAAGCTGGCGAACGGCCAGTACGCCGTCCTGCGATTGCGGGTGAACCGCCGCCCCGGCAGCCGCGGCCAAGAGGTCATCACCTTCCAGCCCGGCGGCGTCCAGGTCGTCGTCACCTGGCGCACGATCCCCCGCGAACGCCCGAACCCACGGCCCACCCGACCGGACCGTCCGACCCGGCCCGCGCCCGGCAGGCCGACCAGCACCGCGCCCACCACCTCGCCGACCCGTCCCGACCAGAGCCAGACGTCCACGTCCACCCCGTCGACGTCCCAGCCCCCGCCCTCCTCGGACCCGCCGCAGCAGGGGTCCGGGCAGCCGACCCCGCCCCCGGCCTCCGGCCCCAGCCCGTCCCCTGAGCAGACACGGCCCTGACGCATCACCATTCCGTAGATGTACCTGTGCAGGTACGTACGTCCTGGTGGGTGTGTCTAGACCCTTGCTTGGACGGCCGTCGAGCAGGCCCCGGGTACGAACCCCGCTGGGATTCGTGGGGTCACTGAGGCCCATGCAACGCCAGAGGGCCGAGGGGTGGGGTCGTTGGGTCATTCCAAAGGGGCGGGATTACTGGCCGGGACCGCGGTGGTGGTGTGCACGGCGATGGCCATGTCGGGCGCCGCCGTCGCCGAGCCGGCGCCGGCACGGGACGAGGCCGAGCAACTGGGGCGGGCCAAGGCGCGGCTGGCCATCGCCCACGGGGAGTTGGAGGACCTGGCGATCCGGGCCGAGACGGCCGTGGAGCGCTACCACGGTGAGCTGGTGAAGCTGCAGCGGGCCCGTGAGGACCACCGCGCCGCGCAGCAACGGCTCACGGACGCGGAACGCCGCCACCAGGCGGCCCAGGCCGAACTCGCCAAGTACGCGGCCAACGCCTACCAGGCGCAGACCGGGGGCACGCCATGGGCGGCCGTGATCGCCGGGCGGGACGGCCCTCAGGAGGCGCTGGAACGCGCGGCGCTCATCGAGATGATGAACCGGCACCGTACGGGCGCCGTACAGAAGGTCGAGGCCACGCGTAACGTCGCCCAGGTCTTCCGCGCCAGGGCCACCGCCGCCCTGCGCGCACAGCAGGAGGCCACACGCCGTGCCCAAACGGCCAAGCAGGACGCCGAACGAGCCGTCGCCCGTCAGCGGGCGGTCACCGTACGCCTCAAGGCCGAGAAGGAACGCGCCGAACGGATCCTGGAGGCCGCCCGTAGGGAGGAGGCCGCCCCGCCGCTCAGATCGGCGCCCCTGTCACAGGGGACGGGCCGGGAACTGCCGGCGTTCGTCAAGGGTTCCCGCCGGGGGATCACGGTGGTGAAGGCCGCTCTGCGCTGGCTGGGCACCCCCTACTCATGGGGCGGGGGGAACGCGAAGGGCCCCAGCTACGGCATAGCGCACGGGGCGCACATCAAGGGGTTCGACTGTTCGGGGCTGGCGCTCTACGCGTGGGCCAAGGTCGGCGTGAGGCTGGACCACTGGACGGGCACCCAGTGGACCTCCGGGCCGCACATCCCGCTCGACCAGCTTCGCCCCGGGGACCTGGTGTTCTTCGCACGCAACACCGCCGACCCCGACACCATCCACCATGTCGGCATCTACCTCGCCCGGGGGCAGATGGTGGAGGCCCCCTACACGGGCGCCCGGGTCCGCATCTCCTCGATATGGCGGCACGGCCTGATCGGCGCCACCCGTCCCGCCGGCTGACCGGCGGGACGGGTGGGGGACGGACGGGGAGACCAACACCCCGGCACCGGACCGGGGACGGACCTGCTTACTCGGCGGACTCCGCCGGGTCGGTGTGCGCGTGGTCGGTGTGCGCGTGGGCCTCGACGAAGCGCTTACGGGACCGCTCGATCTCGGCCTCGGCCTCGACCCGGCCCACCCAGCTGGCGCCCTCGACGGACTTGCCGGGCTCCAGGTCCTTGTAGACCTCGAAGAAGTGCTGGATCTCCAGCCGGTCGAACTCCGGCACGTGGTGGATGTCGCGGATGTGCTCCAGCCGGGGGTCGGTCAGCGGCACGCACAGCACCTTGTCGTCGCCGCCCGCCTCGTCGGTCATGCGGAACATGCCGACCGCGCGGCAGCGGATCAGGCAACCGGGGAACGTGGGCTCCTGGAGGAGGACCAGCGCGTCCAGCGGGTCGCCGTCCTCGCCGAGGGTGTCCTCGATGAACCCGTAGTCGGCCGGGTACTGCGTCGAGGTGAACAGCATCCGGTCCAGACGGATACGCCCGGTCTCGTGGTCCATCTCGTACTTGTTCCGCTGCCCCTTCGGAATCTCAATGGTGACGTCGAAATCCAAGGTCTCCTCCGCTCCCCGCGCGGTCGCAGTGATTAGTGTCAGGGGGTGAGCGGGGGCCGCCGTGCCTCCGCTCATAGGTGTTCCCTTATACAAGGATGTCGCACGTCCCCGCGTACCGGGGTGGCGAGACGGGGGTGACCGGGGTGTCCAGGCGTGACCGGACCGTGGCGCTCATCACCCTTTCCCTGCTTCAGGTCTTCACGCTCGCGGCGGCGAGCGCAGTGGTGAACCTCACACCGCCGCAGGCGGACGACCCGAGGCCGCCTTCCGTGGCCGGGCGCGCACTCGTCCAGCCCGCTCCGGCGCTCCCCGCGTTGGGCGACCTGGCCCAGCCGCCGAGTGCGAGCGCCCTCGCGGCCAGGCTCGCCGACCTGGCCAAGGACGCCAAGCCCAGGATCAGCGCGGTGGTCGTGGACGTCGACACCGGCCGGGTGCTGTTCGACCGGGACGCGCAGCGGCCCTCCATCCCGGCATCCACCACCAAGCTCGTCACCTCGGTCGCGGCCCTGTCGGCCCTGGGCCCCGGCCACCGGATCACCACCAAGGTCGTCCAGGGCGGTGACGGCGGCATCGTCCTTGTAGGCGGCGGCGACCCCACGTTGACCGCGCGCACCTCCGCCTACGGCGCCTACCCTCGCTACGCCTCGCTGGACGACCTGGCCCGCCAGACCGCCGCCGCCTTGACCAAGGCCGGTGTACGGCAGGTGCGCGTGGACTACGACACCTCTCTATACGTGGGCCCCGGCACGGCCACCGGATGGAAGCGCAACTACCTCCCCGACGGGGAGGTGGCTCCGATGAGCGCGCTGACGGTGGACGAGGGCCGTACCGAGGACGGGGGGCGTGTCGAGGACCCGGCCTCCGATGCGGCCGAAAAGTTCGCGCGTCTGCTGGACCGGGCCGGAGTCAACGCTAAAGCAGGACGCCGTACCGTCGCCCCCAAGGACGCCCCCGCACTGGGCGCGGTGCAGTCCCCGCCGGTGTCGGCGCTGGTGGAGCACCTGATGACGGTCTCCGACAACGACGTGGCCGAGGCCCTGATCCGCCAGGTCGCCATCAAGAGGAAGCAGCCCGCGTCGTTCGACGGCGGCGCACGGGCCGTCATGGCCGAGATGCGGAGACTGAACCTCGAGCAGGGCATCGAGGTCCACGACGGCAGCGGCCTGTCCACCCGTAACCGCATCACCCCCCTGGCGCTCGCCCGCCTGGCCTCCCTCGCCGCCTCCGACGCGCACCCGGAACTGCGCCCCGCCCTCACCGGCATGCCCGTGGCGGGGTTCACCGGCACCCTGGCCGCCCCCCGCTACACCGGTGAGACCGCGGCGGGGGCCGGGACCGTACGGGCCAAGACCGGCACGTTGTCGGGCGTGAGCACCCTCGCCGGGGTCGTCCAGGACGCGCGCGGGCGGCTGCTGGCGTTCGCGTTCATGCTCGGCGACGGCGAGGGCCCGGTCGAGCCGCGGCGGCTGGACCGGCTGGCCGCCGCCGTCGCCGCCTGCTGCTGACCCCTCCGCCGGGCCCGGCATATCGCCACGTCGGGGTGTGGACCTGGGCATACGGGGAGATAACCAGAACGTCCGTTCGTTGGACTTCGTGCAAGGGCGCTGCAGCGCCGGGTCGGAAAACTACGGTGGGATACATGAGCGCCCAGATGATCGACTGGAACGTCGCCGTCCAGACCGGGACCAGGCTGGTGCGCCCGGGACCGCAGGTCACCCCCGAGGAGGCCTTCGAGGTCGTCGACGAGCTGCGCCGGCTGGCCAAGGTCGCCGAGGGCCACGTCCGGGACTTCACCGGCATCGAGGCGGTGGGGACCGAGGCGACGCAGGCGACCGTCGTGGACCGGCCCGGCTGGATCCGGGCCAACGTCGACGGGTTCCGGGTCGTCCTGGAGCCGCTCATGGAACGGCTGGCCGAACGGCAGGGCGGGTTCGGTGGCCCGGGCGGCGCGGTCATCGCCGCGGTCGGCTCCCGGGTCACCGGCATGCAGGTCGGCGCGATCCTGGCGTACATGGCCAGCCGGGTGCTCGGCCAGTACGAGCTGTTCCTGCCCCCGGACCCGTCCGGGAGGGCCCCCACCGGCCGGCTGACCCTGGTCGCCCCCAACATCGTGCACGTGGAGCAGGAACTGGGGGTCGACACCCGCGACTTCCGCCTGTGGGTGTGCCTGCACGAGGAGACCCACCGCGCCCAGTTCACCGGGGTGCCGTGGCTGAGGTCGTACGTGCAGGAGCAGATGACCGAGTTCCTGCTGGCCTCCGAGGTGGACCCGGTGGCGATGATGGAACGGCTGCGGCAGACCGCCGAGGCCGTCATCGACGCCATCCGCGGCGACGAGGACCCCGACAACCCGCGCGGCGGGCTGATCGACGCGATCCAGTCCCCCGAACAGCGCGCCATCCTGGACCGCCTCACCGCCGTGATGACCCTGGTGGAGGGGCACGGCGACTACGTGATGGACGCGGTGGGGCCGGAGGTCGTCCCCTCGGTCAAGGAGATCCGGGCGCGCTTCCAGGGCCGCCGCGAGGGCGGCTCGCGCCTGGAGAAGGCGATCCGCCGGCTGCTCGGCATCGACCTGAAGATGCGCCAGTACGCCGAGGGCTCCCGGTTCGTGCGGCGCACCGTCGCCGAGGTCGGCATGGACGGCTTCAACAAGGTGTGGACGTCCCCGGAGACCCTGCCGACGCACGCGGAGATCAAGGAGCCGTCCGCGTGGATCGCCCGGGTGATCGGCACCCGTTCCCTGGAGGCGGGCCCCGCCCCGGAGGCCGGGCAGGGCTGAACCGCCGTACGCTTGCGCCCGTGAGGTGGGCGCATGGGGCCTGATCCGGCGGTGGCCGCGGTGCGGCTCGCGGTGCGACGGGCGATCGATGACCTGCCCGAGGGCACGCCGCTGCTGGTGGCGTGCAGCGGCGGGGCCGACTCCCTGGCGCTGGCCGCGGCGGTGGCGTTCGAGGCGCCGCGCGCGGGCCGGAACGCGGGCGGGGTGACCGTGGACCACGGCCTGCAGGAGGGCTCCGCGCATGTGGCCGACCGCGTCGTGCGGGCCATGCGCGACCTGGGCCTGGACCCGGCGGGCTCCGTGACGGTCACGGTGGACGGCGACGGCGGCCCCGAGAACGCCGCCCGCCAGGCCCGCTACGCCGCCCTCGACCGGACGGCCGAACGGCTCGGGGCGACCGTGCTCCTGGGCCACACCCTCGATGACCAGGCCGAGACCGTGCTGCTGGGGCTGGCGCGGGGATCCGGGGCCCGTTCCCTGGCCGGGATGCCTCCCGCCTTCCAACGGGGTGACGTCCATTACGTCCGGCCGTTCCTCGACCTGGACCGCGCGACCACCCGTAGGGCGTGCATGGTCATGGGGCTCGAACCATGGGAGGACCCCCACAACGAGGACCCCGCCTACACCCGCGTCCGGGTCCGGCAACAGGTCCTTCCCGCCCTCGAAAAGGCCCTGGGCCCGGGGGTCCCCGCGGCCCTCGCCCGTACGGCGAGGCTGCTGCGCGACGACGCCGACGCCCTGGACGCACTCGCCGACCGCGCCTACACCGACGCCCTCCACGACGAGGAACTCGAGGTCACGGCTCTGGAGGGCCTGCCCCGGGCGGTGCGCACCCGGGTCCTGCGGAGGGCGGCGCTCTTCGCGGGCAGCCCAGCGGGTACGCTCGCGGCCGTACACGTCGACGAACTGGATCGGCTGGTCACCGGGTGGCACGGACAACGCCACGTCGATCTGCCCGGAGGGCTGCGCGCGTTCCGGAGGCAGGGCCGGCTGCGGTTCGAACGGCGTGGGTCGTGACCGAACTTCGAGGTGCGGTGGGGTAGTGGACGACAAGGACCTGGGTGCGGACCTGGCGAACGTGCTGATTCCCGAGGACCGGCTGCAGGACAAGATCCGTGAGCTGGCGGCCCAGATCGACGCCGACTACGAGGGGCGCGACCTGCTGCTGGTGGGGGTGCTCAAGGGCGCGGTCATGGTGATGGCCGACCTGGCCAGGGCGCTGCACCTGCCGGTCTCCATGGACTGGATGGCGGTGTCCTCCTACGGCTCGGGCACCAAGTCCTCGGGCGTGGTGCGGATCCTCAAGGACCTCGACGCCGACATCACCGGCCGGCACGTGCTGATCGTCGAGGACATCATCGACTCCGGGCTGACCCTGTCCTGGCTGGTCAGCAATCTGCAGTCGCGCAATCCGGCGTCGCTGGAGATCTGCACGCTGCTGCGCAAGCCGGAGGCCGTCAAGACCGAGATCGACGTGCGCTACGTCGGCTTCGACATTCCCAACGAGTTCGTGGTCGGCTATGGCCTGGACTACGCCGAGAAGTACCGCAACCTGCCGTTCGTGGGCACCCTGGCGCCGCACGTCTACGGCGGCGGCGCCTGAGCCGTCACCGGCGTACAGGACACAAGGGAACATAGAGGGCGGCCGGTACGTTCCATGTCTGGACGGCCGGAGGCACCGGACGAGGCGCTCCAGCACGCGGGCTGCGGGCGGCACCACGCCGGTGTACCGTCGATGTCTCTGGGCATTGCCCGGGGTGTCGCACGGAAAGAGGCCGCTCCGCCGGGCCGCCGGTCTGGTGGTTGCTTGCAGACGCTGGTCAGGAGGGACGGGACCTCGCGAAGGGGTTGCCGGATAAATGGACGTGAAGCGCTATTTCCGCGGGCCGCTGCTGTGGGTCCTGCTGCTCGGTCTCTTGGTCACCCTGGTCGTGTGGGGGGCCGGCTCGAGCAACGGCTACAAGGCCGCCGACACCTCGGAGATCATCTCGGACATCACCCGCAACCGGGTGCAGTCCGCGAAGATCATCGACAAGGATCAGCGGATCGAGGTCACCCTCAAGGGCCGCGAGGCCGAGAAGAAGAAGGCCTCCTGGGTCAGCGGCCAGGGCCTTGAGCTGCAGCGGCTGCTGCAGACCAAGTCCGACCAGGGGCAGCTGCCCGGCGGGTACAACGTCGACGTCCCGCAGCAGAGCGTCTTCCTCAACCTGATCTTCAGCCTGCTGCCGATCGTCATCGTGGTGCTGATCTTCCTGTTCATCATGAACCAGATGCAGGGCGGCGGCTCCCGGGTGATGAACTTCGGCAAGTCCAAGGCCAAGCTGATCACCAAGGACACTCCCAAGACCACGTTCGCCGACGTGGCCGGCGCCGACGAGGCGCTGGAGGAGCTCGAGGAGATCAAGGACTTCCTGCAGAACCCGGCCAAGTTCCAGGCCATCGGCGCCAAGATCCCCAAGGGCGTGCTGCTGTTCGGTCCGCCCGGCACCGGCAAGACCCTGCTGGCCCGCGCGGTGGCCGGCGAGGCCGGGGTGCCGTTCTACTCGATCTCCGGCTCGGACTTCGTGGAGATGTTCGTCGGCGTCGGCGCCTCCCGGGTGCGCGACCTGTTCGAGCAGGCCAAGGCCAACGCCCCGTCGATCATCTTCATCGACGAGATCGACGCGGTCGGCCGGCACCGCGGCGCGGGCCTGGGCGGTGGCCACGACGAGCGCGAGCAGACCCTCAACCAGCTGCTGGTCGAGATGGACGGGTTCGACGTCAAGGGCGGCGTGATCCTGATCGCCGCCACCAACCGGCCCGACATCCTGGACCCGGCGCTGCTGCGTCCCGGCCGGTTCGACCGGCAGATCACGGTGGACCGCCCGGACCTGGAGGGCCGCAAGGGCATCCTCAAGGTGCACGGCCGCGGCAAGCCGTTCGCCCCGGACGTCGACCTGGACGTGATCGCCCGGCGCACCCCCGGCTTCACCGGCGCCGACCTGGCCAACGTGATCAACGAGGCGGCGCTGCTGACCGCCCGGTTCGACCGCAAGCTGATCGACATGGAGACGCTCGAGGAGGCCATCGACCGGGTGATGGCCGGTCCCGAGCGCAAGACCCGGGTGATGTCGGAGGCGGAGAAGAAGATCATCGCCTACCACGAGGGCGGTCACGCGCTGGTGGCGCACGCGCTGCCGAACGCCGACCCGGTGCACAAGGTGACGATCCTGCCGCGCGGCCGGGCCCTGGGCTACACCATGACCCTGCCGATGGAGGACAAGTTCCTCACCACCCGCTCGGAGATGACCGACCAGCTGGCGATGCTGCTGGGCGGCCGGACGGCCGAGGAGCTGGTGTTCCACGAGCCGACCACCGGCGCGGCCAACGACATCGAGAAGGCCACCGCCATCGCCCGCAACATGGTCACCGAGTACGGCATGAGCGAGCGGCTGGGCGCCCGCAAGTTCGGCTCCGGCCAGGGCGAGGTGTTCCTGGGCCGGGACGTCGGCCACGAGCGCGACTACTCCGAGGACATCGCCTCGGCCATCGACGACGAGGTGCGCCGGCTCATCGAGGCCGCCCACGACGTGGCCTGGGAGATCCTGGTCGAGTACCGTGACGTGCTGGACGAGCTGGTGCTGCAGCTGATGGAGAAGGAGACCCTCTCCAAGGAGCAGGTGCTGGAGATCTTCGCGCCGGTCCAGAAGCGGCCCAAGCGCAACTCCTACACCGGCTACGGCAAGCGCCTGCCCTCCGAGCGCCCCCCGGTGCTGACGCCCAAGGAGCTGGCCCTGATGGGTCCCAAGGACGTCCAGGACCTGCCGGGCGGCGCCGACCTGGCCAAGGGCAACGGCCAGGGCGGCACCGACCACCAGACCACCGAATCCTCCGAGAGCTGATCTTGACCGACCCATACGACGAGGACGCCCCCATCCGGATCGATCCGCCGGGCTTCGACCACGAACGCATCGAGCGGGCGGTCCGGGAGATCCTGATCGGCATCGGCGAGGATCCTGATCGGGACGGTCTGCTGGAGACGCCCGCCCGGGTGGCCCGCGCGTTCGCCGAGCAGTTCGCCGGACTGCGCCAGCGTCCCGAAGAGGTCCTCAACAAGGTGTTCGAGGCCGACCACGACGAGATGGTCCTGGTCAAGGACATCGAGGTGTACTCGACCTGTGTGCCGAGCAGGCAGACCGTCAACGCCGTGGGCGGCCGGAAGCGTGCCGCCGACGTGCGTGTCGGCGACGAGCTGTACACCCTGGTCGACGGGGAGGTGCGCACGACGGCCGTCACCCGGATCTCCTCACGCGAGGTGCGTGAGCTGGTCGAGGTCGTCACCGAGAAGGGCGTGTTCAAGGTCACGCCGGATCATCCGGTGGCCACCCCGGAGGGCTGGCGTGAGGCCAAGGACGTCGCCGGTCTGTTCATCGAGTGGACTCCTCCGCGCAAGCTCTGTCGCAAGCGGCCGGCGATCGTGTACGGCCATGACTTCGGATACCTGGTCGGAACGATCTGCGCGGACGGCACCGTCGGCAAGAATTACGTCTCCCTGGTCGTCAATGACCAGGAGTACGCCAAGAAGTTCGCCGAAGCGGTCCGGCGGTCTTTGGGATTCGACGCGCAGATCGAAGCCGTGAGCAGGCCCTCGGGCTTCACCGGGCTGGACACGCCCGGGTACCGGGTGCGGGTGGTGTCGTCCTACCTGGCGGATCTCGTACGGCAGTATGTCGGCGGAGACGCCCACCACATGCGGCAGCGCTTCCCACGGGTGGTGCTACGGGACGTGGAGACGTTCCGTGGTTTCCTGGACGGTTACATCGACGGAGACGGCTGCCGTTCGGCGAGGTCCGGGGGCTCCACCATCCTCGGCGGGAACGTTCCGTTCCTGGAGGACCTCGCCCAGATCATCGGCGCGCGGTTCACGCCCTCGACAGGGAGCAGGTCGGCCCTCTGGGTGGCCGACAGCTGGTTCCGCAGGCACGGGTTCCGCGCGGAGTACGATCATCCGTCCCGGCTCGTGGAGTCGGAATGGGCGAAGGTGCTCCAGGTGCGGCCGGTCCATGCGACCGGGACCAAGCCTTACACCGTGTACAGCTTCAAATGCGATCCGCATCCGACGTTCCTGATAAACGGCCATCTGACGCACAACTGTGAGCATCATCTGGTCCCGTTCCACGGGCTGGCGCACGTCGGCTACACCCCCAACGAGAAGGGGCAGATCACCGGGCTGTCCAAGCTGGCCCGGCTGGTGGACGTGTACGCCCGGCGCCCCCAGGTGCAGGAGCGGCTGACCAGCCAGATCGCCGACGCGCTGATGCGGGTGCTGGAGCCGCGCGGGGTGATCGTGGTGATCGAGGCCGAGCACCTGTGCATGACCATGCGCGGGGTGCGCAAGCCCGGCGCCCGCACCGTCACCTCGGCGGTCCGCGGCGACTTCCGGGAGTACGCCGAGACCCGCGCCGAGGCGATGTCGCTGATCCTGGGCCGTTCGTCCTGACCGGTCCCGGGCGGGTGTGCCGCCCGGGACGCCGGGTATGGGGTGTTCCCAGCCGAGGGTGCGCCCCGCGGGGTTCTGATCACGACATAGGGTGACCTCATGACCAGTGCCGTTCCCGGGCTGCCCGACCCAGGGCGATGTCTCGTCATGGGCGTGGTGAACGTGACCCCGGACTCCTTCTCCGACGGCGGGGCGTGGTTCGACCCCGACAAGGCCATCCGCCACGCGCACGACCTGGTGCACGAGGGCGCCGACCTGATCGACGTGGGCGGGGAGTCGACCCGGCCCGGCGCGCAGCGGGTGTCGCTGGAGGAGGAGCTGCGCCGGGTGATCCCGGTGATCGAGGCGCTGGCCGCCGACGGGATCCCGGTCAGCGTGGACACCATGCGCGCCGAGGTCGCCGAGGCCGCCGTCGGGGCCGGCGCGAGGCTGATCAACGACGTCAGCGGGGGGCTGGCCGACCCGGACATGGCCCGGATCGTGGCCGCCGCGCGGGTGCCGTACGTGGTCATGCACTGGCGCGGGCACAGCCATGACATGTACCGCAGGGCCGAGTACGACGACGTGGTGGCCGAGGTCCGCGACGAGCTGCGGGCCCGGGTGGACGCGGTCGTCGCGCAGGGCGTGGACCCGGAGATGATCGTGCTGGACCCCGGGCTGGGGTTCGCCAAGAGGCCGCGGCACAACTGGACGCTGCTGGCCCGGCTCGGCGAGCTGTCGGACGACCTGCCGATCCTGGTGGGGGCGTCCCGCAAACGGTTCATCGGCAAGCTGCTGACGGGCCCGGACGGGCATCCGCGGCCGTTCGCCGACTGCGACGACGCCACGGTGGCGATCAGCGCGCTGTCGGCGGCGGCGGGCGCCTGGTGCGTGCGGGTGCACCGGGTGCGGCCGAACGCCGACGCGGTCCGGGTGGCCGCCGCGATCCGCGGAGACCGGGAGGTACGGCCATGACGCGCGCCGACCTGGCCGCGGTCGAGGAGGCCAACGCCGAGTTCTACGCCGCGTTCGAGGCCGGGGACCTGGACCGGATGTCGGCGGTGTGGGCGGGCGGCCCGCACGCCGCCAGCGTGGGCTGCGTGCATCCGGGCTGGCCGCTGCTCAAGGGCCGCGACGAGGTGCTGCGGTCGTGGGCGCTGATCATGGCGAACACCCCGTACATCCAGTTCGTGCTGACCGACCTGCACACCGAGGTGTTCGGCGACCACGCGCTGGTGACCTGCTCGGAGAACATCATCACGATGGACGACAGCGGCGAGGACGCCGGGATGCTGGCCGGCGGCAGCATCGTCGCCACCAACCTGTTCCTGCGGGTGGAGGGCGAGTGGCGGCTGCTGCACCACCACGGCTCGCCGGTGCTCAACCAGATGGAGGACGACGAAGAGTGAGCGCGCCGGAGGCGCGCGGCGCCGGATCGACGAGGAGCGCGCGGAGCGAGGCCGTGAGCAGCCGCGCGGTGGTCCGAGTGAGGAGCGCGCGGAGCGAGGAACGAGCGAGCACGCGACGAGGGAGGCCGCCGCGCTCGGCGGGCTGCGAGCAGCCGAGCGCAGCGAGGCAGTGGGCACGAGTGAGCACGCGACGAGGAGAGCCGGTGCCTTCGGGCGCGCCGGAGGCGAGCGGGGGGCAGGAGTGAGCGCGCCGGAGGCGCGCGGCGCCGATCTGGACCGCATCGAGCTGACCGGGCTGCGGGCGCGTGGACGGCACGGGGTCCTGCCCGCCGAGCGGGAGCTGGGGCAGGAGTTCGTGGTCGACGTGTCGCTGGGCCTGGACACCCGGCCCGCCGCGGAGACCGACGATCTGTCGCGTACGGTCGACTATGGAGCGCTGGCCGACCGGCTGGTCGCGGTGGTGCGGGGCGAGCCGGTCGACCTGATCGAGACGCTGGCCGAGCGGCTGGCGCAGGTCTGCCTGGAGGATCCGACCGTGCGGCAGGTCGATGTCACGGTGCACAAGCCGGCCGCCCCGGTGCCGCATCCGTTCGCCGACGTGGCCGTCAAGATCTCGAGGAGTCGCCGATGACCCGACCGGACCTGACCGCGACCGGCGGGCACATGCTCGTCCAGCAGCGCGTGGTGCTGTCGCTCGGCAGCAACCTCGGGGACCGGCTGGAGAACCTGCAGGAGGCGATCGACGCCCTGTTCGACGCCCCCGGCCTGGACTTCGTGGCGCTGTCGCCGGTGTACGAGACCGTCCCCTACGGCGGGCCGGAGGGCGGCGTCCCCGAGCAGGACGACTTCCTGAACGTGATCGTGGTGGCCGACACCCGGCTGGCCCCCAAGACGCTGCTGGAGCGGGTCCTGAACATCGAGAACTCGCTGCAGCGGGTCCGCGAGGTCCGCTGGGGCCCGCGCACCCTGGACATCGACATCGTGACGTTCGGCACCGTGACCTCCGACGACCCGGACCTGACCCTGCCGCATCCGCGCGCCCACGAGCGGGCGTTCGTGCTCGTCCCGTGGGCGGACCTGGAGCCGGACGTGCTGCTGCCCGGCCACGGCAGGGTGGCCGACCTGGCCGCGGAGGCGCTGCGCGCCGTCGGCCCGGACGCGGTGCGGCGCCGGGACGACCTGACCCTGCAAGAGCCGGCTTGACTGCTCCCCGCCCTGAAGGGCGGGCAGACTCCCGTCCAAGCAGGGGTGGTATGGGGATTTTCGGCTCACGCTGCCCGGTCGTCCGGCGGACGGCCGGGTCTTGCGCGATCAACGCCGTCCGGGTTCAGCCCTGCCCGGATGAGCATCACGCGTGCGGAGTTCTTGTCCCGTGGAGACGTGGTTCCGCAGGCGGTGCAGGTGTAGGTGCGTTCGGACAGCGGGAGTGCGTGCTTGGTTCTCGCTCCGCACCGCCCGCAGTCCATCGTGCTGTACGCGGGATGCACCAGCCGCAGGGTGCGGCCGTGTTTGCGGGCCATGGCGATCAGCTCGCGCTTGGTGGCGGTGATCGCCGCGTCGGCGGCCTTGCGCGCCATGGTGGACTTGGCCAGGAACTTCGGCCGGAAGTCCTCCACCGTCAGCGCGTCATGGTCCCGCACCAGCTTCTTGGCCCACCTGCGGGCGGTGTGGGCCCGTTGCCGGGCCACCTTCTTGTACGCCCTGGCCGCCTGCTTCCTCGCCTTGAGGTAGCCCTTCGAAGGAGCCTGCCCGCGCCTGCGGCGGCGGGCCATCCTCCGCTGGTAACGAGCCAGCCTGGCGGCGGCCTTCTTGCCGTACTCCGGGTGCGGCAGATCGTGGGCGTCGCTGGTGGTGGTCGCGATCTCTTTCACTCCCCAGTCCACGCCGACCACCCGGCCGGTCTCCGGCAGCGGCTGCACCTCGGCGGGGATGACGAACGAGCAGTACCAGTGCCCCAGACTGTCGCGGTACACGCGGACGCTGGACGGGTCGGCGGGCAGATCCCGCGACCACACCACGGTCAGCACGATGCCCCCGGCCAGGTGCAGACGGCCGTCCTTGAGCCGGAACCCACGCCGTGTGTAGTTCAGGCTTGGGCGGGCCAGCCCCTTCTTCTTGAAGCGCGGCATCCCGGCCCGCAGCCGCACCGGCAGCCGAGCCTTGATGTCCTTGAGAGCCTTGGCGCGGGCCTTGGCGAAGTCACGGATGACCTGCTGCTGCGGCACCGACGCTCCCTCACGCAACCAGGAGTGTTCGGCCCGCCAGCCGGTCAGCATCCGGTCCAGCCGGGCCGGACCGCACTCTTCGCGCGCCTTGTGCGCGGCGCGGGAGGTGGCCACGCACTGGTTCCACACCCACCGGCACCGATCCCACTCGGCCAGCAGCGCCCGGCGCGCGGTCGACGACACCCGCAGCCGGTAGGTGTACCGCACCTTCCCGCTATCGATCGCCCCCGACACGTTGTCACCGTAGCACTACAGATCGTGCGCCCTCCTGCTTTGTGGGGAGATCCGCGACCAAGCCGCCGTCCAAGTGTTCACCGCACGAAAGGGCGACCAATGCTCAGAACCCATACGTTCAGGAAATCGTGCCCAGGGAACCCGCAGGGACGGACGTGCGCGATGACCTACGGCACACGAGCCGTTCGTTCGCTGCCCCGGCCGCGTGCCGGGGTCTGGATTCCTTTCCTGCCTGAAGGCCCGAGCATCCTCCAGGAGAAACCGTGAAGCCGACCAGGCCGGCGTTGCCGGCGGCGCTGGCGGTGGCGCTCGCCATGGTCACCTGGGCGTTCCTGCAGGGGACCTACGACGTGCTGCCCAAACTGCCGTGGACGATGGTGCCGACGCTGCTGCTGCTGGGGCTCGGCGAGGCGTTCACCGCCTACAACCTGTGGCGGCGGATCCGGCGGCGGCCGGGCACCCGGCCGGTGGAGCCGCTGATGGTGGCGCGGATGGCGGTGCTGGCGAAGGCGAGCGTGATCGCCGGGGCGGTGCTCGCCGGGATCTTCGCCGGGTTCCTGCTGCGGCTGGCGCCGGAGCTGGACAAGACGGTGCCGCGGCAGGACTTCTTCGTCGGGGTGGGCACGTTCGTGGCGTCGCTGGTGCTGGTGGGCGCGGCGGTGTGGCTGGAGTACGCCTGCCGGGTGCCGAAGGGGCCCGACGACGAGGACCGCGACCGGGGGGCCTCGCGCGCCTGACCGGAGCGTGACCGCCGTCCCATGCGGGCGGGACGCGCCGGATGCCAGGCTGGGCCCATGAAGGGGCGAGTGGGCAAGTCCGGGGCGGTCGCGGGCGGCTCGGCGGCGTTCGCCGAACTGTTGCGGGCGCCCGAGGAGAGCCGCCACGACCTGCTGGAACGGGCGATCGACGAGGACGCGCGGGGGCTGGTGGCCGAGGCGCTGCACGTCTGTACGCAGGGCCCGGTGGAGCATGTGCTGCTCGCGGTGTGGGTCCTGGACCAGGCGCTGCTCAAGGAGGAGTGCCCGGAGCTGGTGCCGGACGCGGCGCGGGTGCTGACCGAGCTGTGCCACCCCGGCCAGGACCCGGTGGTGCTGGCGGCGGCGCTGGGGGTGTTCGGGGTGTACGCCTCCGGCCCGGCGGCGGCGCAGACCCTGCTGGGCATGACCGCGCACGAGGTCCCGGCGGTGCGGGCGGCGGCCGTGGACGGCATCGAGTACTTCACCGACGAGGGATCCTTCCCGCAGACGACGATGCGGCTGGTGGAGCGGCTGACCCGGATGGTCACCGAGGACCCGGACGCGGAGGTGCGGCTCGCGGCGGCCGGGGCGTTCACGCTGATGGACGGCTGGGACGGATACGAGACCACCGGGACCCCGGCGGTGGTGGCCGCGCTGGGCCGGGCGATGCGCACCGGCGAGGATCCGCGGGTGCGCGGGGAGGCCGTGCACAACCTGGCGCTGTTCACGGTGGAGGGCCACCAGGCGGCGATGGTCGCCGACGCGCTGCGGCCGTACACGCACGACCGTGACGACCGGGTGGCGGCGTGGGCGCTGGCCCGGCTGGCGTCGCTGGGCGACGAGCGGGCGGCGGAACGGCTGCTGGCGGTGCTGGAGGCGACGGACGTCCACCGCGAGTACGTGAGCGCCGCCACCGAGATGTCGGTGCCGTACCGCAACGGCCCGTCCGCCCTGCGCAAGCGGGTGCGCAAGGCGCTCAAGCGGCTGCGGAAGGAGGGCTGGTCCCAGCACCCGTCGGAGCGGCCGCCGATGTCGCCCGAGGACCGCCGCCGCTACCTCGATCTGGAGATCAGCCGCCTGCCGCGGTGGTGACCGGCCCCGTCACTTGTCGATGTCGCCGACCACGAAGAACATCGACCCCAGGATGGCGATCATGTCGGCGACCAGGGTGCCCGGCAGCATCTCGCTCAGCACCTGGATGTTGTTGTACGACGCCGACCGCAGCTTCATCCGCCACGGCGTCTTCTCGCCGCGCGACACCAGGTAGTAGCCGTTGATGCCGAGCGGGTTCTCCGTCCAGGCGTAGGTGTGGCCCTCGGGGACCTTGAGCACCTTCGGCAGCCGCTGGTTGATCGGCCCCGGCGGCAGCTCGGCCATCCGGTCCAGGCACGCGTCGGCCAGGTCCAGCGACGCGTACACCTGGTCCAGCAGGCACTCGAACCGGGCCAGGCAGTCGCCCTCGGTCCGGGTCACCACCCGCACGTCCAGCTCCCCGTAGGCCAGGTACGGCTCGTCGCGGCGCAGGTCGAAGTCCACCCCGGAGGCGCGGGCGATCGGACCGGACACCCCGTACTGCAGGATCTGCTCGCGGGTCAGCACCCCCACGCCACGGGTGCGGGCGCGGAAGATCTCGTTGCCCATGATCAGGTCGGCGATCTCGCCCATCCGGCCGCGGACCTCGGCGACGGCCTTGCGGACCCGTCCCGTCCATCCGGCCGGCAGCTCCTCCTTCAGCCCGCCGACCCGGTTGAACATGTAGTGGATGCGGCCCCCGGAGACCTCCTCCAGCACCCGCTGCAGATGCTCGCGCTCCCGGAACGAGTAGAAGATCGGGGTGATCGCGCCGACCTCCAGCGGATACGACCCCAGGAACATCAGGTGGTTGAGCACCCGGTTCAGCTCGGCCAGCAGGGTGCGGGCCCACACGGCGCGTTCGGGCGCCTCCATGCCGAGCATCCGCTCCACGGCCAGCACCACGCCGAGTTCGTTGGCGAACGCCGACAGCCAGTCGTGCCGGTTGGCCAGCACGATGATCTGCCGGTAGTCGCGCACCTCGAACAGCTTCTCCGCGCCCCGGTGCATGTAGCCGACGATCGGCTCGGCCCTGGAGATGCGCTCGCCGTCCAGCGTCAGCCGCAGCCGCAGCACGCCGTGCGTGGAGGGGTGCTGCGGGCCGATGTTGAGGACCATGTCCTCGGTGGCCAGTTCCTTGGCCCCGGCGCCGATCCCGACGGTGCGTACGGTCTCGTGGGTGCTCACCCGACCATCGTCCCATGACCGGCATGCGGTGAAGAGTCGCGGGATTCGGGGTGGTTCCGGTTGACTTGGACCACCATGAACGCTCCGCACGGTCAGCCACCGGCCGGCCCCCCGCCGTCGGAGGGCCACGGCCGCCCGCCAGCACCCCCGCCGCCCCCGTACGGGCCGCCGGTCACGCCTCCGCACGCGCCCATGCCCGCGCCCGTCGGGGACGGGGCGTTCGCGCCGCCGCCCGGGACGGCCTGGAACCGGGTGTCGCCGCGGATGCCGTGGCACTGGCGGCTGGCCGTCGTGCTGCGCGGGATCCCGGTCGCCGTCGTGGGCGGGTGGTGGATCCACCAGGGCGGCGGCATGGCGGGCCTGCTGGTGTGGGTGCTGGCGCTGCTGGTGAGCTGCGTGCTGGTGTGGGGCGTCGGCGAGCTGTCGTACCGCTCGGCGGGGTACCTGGAGCGGGCCGACGACCTGCTGGTGACCGGCGGGGTGTTCGTCCGGCGGCTGGTGGTGGTGCCGTACGGGCGGATGCAGTTCGTGGACGTGACGGCGGGGCTGCTGGAACGCTGGATGGGCATCGCGACCGTGCGGCTGCACACCGCCGCGGCGGCCACCGACGCCCGCATCCCCGGCCTGCCCGCCGCCGAGGCCGCCCAGCTCCGCGACCGCCTGGCGCACAAGGGCGAGGCGAGGAGCATGGGGCTGTGAACATGCCGTACGCGCCGCCGCCGGGGCCGTACGGGCCCGTGCCGGTGCCGCAGATGTACGGGCCGCCGCGGTTCCACCAGGGGGTGCACCGGCTGCATCCGGTGACGGCGCTGCTGCGGGCGTTCGTGTTCCTGCTCATCTACTTCGTGCTGATCGGGTTCTCGCTGCTGCTGACGCCGCAGGAGGACGGGTACGCGTTCCTGGAGCCCGCGGCGGTGCGGCGGTTCGCGCTGGTGTCGATCCCGGCGACGGTCGCGGCGGTGACGGTGGGCGTCTGGGGCTGGCTGGGGCTGCGGTTCTGGATCGCCGGTGACGACCTGGCGGTGGAGACCGGGGTGCTGCGCAAGCGGCGCCGGTTCATCCCGCTGTCGCGGATGCAGGCGATCGACATCGTCCGCCCGCTGATGACCCGGCTCACCGGACTGGCCGAGCTGCGGGTGGAGCTGGCCGGCGGCGACGGGAGCGGGGTGGTGCTGCGCTACCTGGGCCGCCGCTCGGCGCAGCAGCTCCGCGCCGAGCTGCTGGCCCGCGCCGCCGGGCTGCCCGGCCACACCCCCGAGGCCCCGGAGCGGCCGTTCTGGCGGGTGCCGTTCGGGACCCTGCTGCTGTCGCTGATCAGCCGGATGCCGGTGATCGGCACGGGCATGCTGTTCATGCTGCTGCTGATGGTGGGCGTCGCGTTCGTCGAGCCGGGGGTGCTCGGCGGCGCCATCCCGGCGCTGCTGGGCCTGATCAGCGCGGTGGTGGCCCCGTCGATCGTGTACGGCCGGTTCGCCGTGGCGACCTCGCCCGACGGCCTGCGCCTGCGGTACGGCCTGCTGGAGACCCGCATGCAGACCGTCCCGCCGGGCCGCGTCCAGGCGGTCGCGATCGTCGAGCCGCTGCTGTGGCGGCAGCGCCGCTGGGCGCGGGTGGACGTCACCGTCGCGGGCTATGCGGGCGAACGCCAGGCGCTGTCCTCGGTGCTGCTGCCGGTGGCGCCCCGCGAGGTGGCGGTGGCCCTGGTGGCGCACATCTTCCCCGGGGCCGACGTCGACGCCGTGCCGCTGGTCCCCGCCTCCGGCAGGGGCCTGTCCCTGGACCGCTTCGCCGCCGCGGGCACCGACGGCGTCGTCTTCGTCGCCCGCCGCGGCCTGCTGTGCCGCCGCACCACCGTCATCGCGCACGCCCGGGCCCAGAGCGTCCGCCTCACCTCCGGCCCCCTCCAGCGCCTTCTCCGCCTGGGCACCGTCCACGTCGACGCGCCCCCCGGCCCGGTCCGCGTGGCCGCCACCGACCGCGAGCTGTCCGAGGCCCGCGCCATCGTCGAGTCCACCGCCGAACGGGCCCGCCTGGCCCGTTCGAGGACCGGCGCCGACCCCGCCCGCTGGGCCCGCTGACCCTCAGTCCTGCAGGGGCTTGGGAAGGGGGATGTGCTTGGCCTGGGCGAGCCAGCCGAAGCCGCCCAGACCGGCCGGGTCGATGAGCTCGGCCTCCTCCCCGGCTCGGCGGAGGGCGTGGACGTAGGCGCGGGGGTCCCGGTGGGCCAGATGGATCGGCGGGCGGGCCCCGGTCAGGCCCAGGGCGCGGAGGACCCGGCGCTGGGTGGTGAGGACGGTGGCGGTGGCCCCCGCCTCGGCGCCGGCGGTGGCGCAGGCGTCCAGGGCCACGTGGGCGGTGATGTCGCAGGAGCCGTCCGGGACCGGGAGGACGGTGTGGCCGTCGCGGTAGCCGGTCAGGGTGCCGTGGACGGGACGGGCCTCACGGGTGTGGGAGTAGTCGATCGCCACCGCCAGACCGGCGTGCAGGCGGGACAGGACGCCGGACCAGGCGGTGCAGCGGGGATGGCCGATCTCGGCGCGGTCGCCGGGGTTCTCCAGCGGCCACCAGCGTTCCAGCCAGGCCAGGTCCTCGTCGGCGGGGGCCGGGCCGGGCCGTTCGGCGCCGGTGGCGGGGTCGACCAGGACCAGGCGGGGGCCCTCGGGGGTGAGCTCGACGACGTCCAGGGGGACGTTGTCGAGCCATTCGTTCGCTATGACCAGGCCGGTGACGGCGTCCGGGAGCGTGGGGCGCCAGGTGATGCGGCCGGGCAGGGACGAGGGGCGGGGCGCCAGTTCGACGGCGACCGGGTTGAGGCGTTCGGCCAGGTCGGGGTCGGCGGTCTGGAGGATGCGGACGACCAGCTCGCCGGAGCCCGCGCCGATGTCCACCAGGTCGATCCGGGACGGGCGTTCCAGGGCCGCGTCCACGTGCGCCAGCAACTGGGCGACCGCGTCGGCGAAGTGCGGGGAGGCGTGCACGGAGGTGCGGAAGTGGGCGGCGGGCCGCTCGCCCCGGCGGTAGAAGCCGCCTTCGCCGTAGAGGGCCTGCCGCATCGCCGTTCGCCACCTCACCCACCCGTCCACGACAGCGACGCTACCCGTGCGCCACGGGTCGTACGAGCCGTACGACTCAGGTCGGATGGGCCGCCACGACGCCGAACGTAGGCTCAAAGCCATGGTCGGGAGAGCGTGGGCGTGGTGGCGGGACAGGAAGGCGCTGGTCGACTTCGCCTTCATGTCGCCGCTGCTGCTGATGTCGGTGCTGTCCGCGCCCGCCTACACCTCCCCGTTGATGCACGGGGGCCAGGGCAGGACGATTCCCGAGTGGGTCTACGTCGCCCTGGTGGCGGGCCTGCTGGGGCCCTTGATCGTGCGGCGGCGATGGCCGGTGCAGGTCTTCACGGTGATCGCCGGGGTGTCGTTCGTCCAGTGGCTGCTCGCCTACACCGCCATCCCGGCGAACATGGGGGTGCTGGTCGCGGTCTACACGGTCGCGGCCAACTGCGCGTTCCGGTGGGCGGTGGCGGCGGGGCTCGCCACCGAGCTGGGGGCGATCCTGGCGGCGCTCCGCTACACGGTGAACCCCGGGGACCGCAAGTACACGACCATCATGCTGTCCGCGGTGGTCGCCGGGGTGTGGATCCTCGGCGTCTACATCAGCACCCGGCGCGCCTACACCCGTTCGCTGGAGGAACGCGCCGAACGCCTGGAACGCGAGCGCGACACCCAGATCCAGATCGCGATGGCCGCCGAACGGGCGCGGATCGCCCGGGAGCTGCACGACGTGGTGGCGCACAACGTCAGCGTCATCGTGGTGCAGGCCGACGGCGCCTCGTACGCGATCAACACCGACGTCGAACGGGCCAAACGCGCGCTGGAGACGATCTCGGCGACCGGGCGGACGGCGCTGGCGGAGATGCGGCGGCTGCTGGGGGTGCTGCGGGAGGGCGACGACGCGGGCGCCTACCGGCCGCAGCCGGGCGTCGCGCAGCTGACGGACCTGGTGGAGCAGATCCGCGAGTCGGGGCTGCCGCTGGACTTCCGGGTCGAGGGCGTCCCGGTGGAGCTGCCGCAGGGCATGCAGCTCGCGGTGTTCCGGATCGTCCAGGAGTCGCTGACCAACATCGTCAAGCACGCCGGTCCCCGGGCGACGGCGCAGGTGCGGCTGCACTACGGTGACGAGGCGATCCAGGTGACGGTGACCGACGACGGGCGCGGCGCGGCGGCCCGCGACGACGGCCGGGGGCACGGGCTGGTCGGGATGCGCGAACGCGCCGCGGTCTACGGCGGCACCGTGCGGGCGGGGCCGCGGGTCGGCGGCGGGTTCGAGGTGGTGGCCCGGCTGCCGCTGCGAGAGGAGGCGAGGAGCGCGTGATCCGGGTGATGCTGGTCGACGACCAGGAACTGGTGCGCGCCGGGTTCCGCATGGTGCTGGACGCCCAGCCCGACATCGAGGTGGTCGCCGAGGCGGGGGACGGAGCGCAGGTGGTGGACACGCTGCGGGCGGTCACCGCGGACGTGGTGCTGATGGACGTGCGGATGCCCCGGATGGACGGCATCGAGGCCACCCGCCGGATCGGGGCGCTGCCCGCCGAACGCCGGCCCAAGGTGATCATCCTGACCACCTTCGACCTGGACGAGTACGCGTTCGCGGCGATCAAGGCGGGCGCGGCCGGGTTCCTGCTCAAGGATGCCGGGCCGCCCCAGCTCATCGAGGCGATCCGGGCGGTGCGCTCCGGTGACGCGGTGGTCGCGCCGTCCACCACCCGGCGGCTGCTGGACCGGTTCGCGGTGCACCTGCCGGACACCGAGCAGCAGGCCGCGCAGGGGGCGCTGGCGACGCTGACGAGCCGGGAGCGCGAGGTGCTCCACCTGGTCGCCCGCGGACTGTCGAACGCCGAGATCGCCGGGCGGCTGTACGTGTCGGAGGCGACGGTCAAGACCCACATGGGCCGGATCCTCACCAAGCTGGGGCTGCGCGACCGGGTGCAGGCGGTGGTGTTCGCGTACGAGACCGGGCTGGTGCGCAGCGGTCAGGCTTAGGTCGGATCCGGGGCTGCGCCTCGGGTCGTACGGCGCCGGCCGGATCGGCCGCGACGCGCAGTCCGATCATGGCCGCGGGGCCGATGGCGGGAGGGGCGCCCGTTCCTAGCGTGGATCCCGTTCAGTCGAACGGATCGAGGAGTCCACGTGACCAGCACGCTCGCCCCATCCCCTCCGGCGGTCACGGCCACCGGGGTCGGCAAGGTCTACGGAACCGGCGACGCCGCCGTGCACGCCCTGCGCGGGGTCGACGTCGCGTTCGCCAAGGGCGCGTTCACCGCGATCATGGGCCCGTCCGGGTCCGGCAAGTCCACCCTGATGCACTGCCTGGCCGGCCTGGACACCGTCACCTCCGGCCGGATCGTGCTCGGCGACGTGGAGATCACCGGGCTGGGCGACCGGCGGCTGACGCTGCTGCGCCGGGAGCGGATCGGGTTCGTGTTCCAGGCGTTCAACCTGCTGCCCACGCTGACCGCCGAGCAGAACGTCCTGCTGCCGCTGGAGCTGGCCGGCCGCCGGCCCGACCGGGCCTGGTTCGACCGGGTGGTGGACGTGCTGGGGCTGCGGGACCGGCTGGCGCACCGGCCGGGCGAGCTGTCCGGCGGGCAGCAGCAGCGGGTGGCGTGCGCGCGGGCGCTGGTGACCCGGCCGGACGTGATCTTCGCCGACGAGCCCACCGGCAACCTGGACTCCCGGGCGGGCCTGGAGGTGCTGGGCTTCCTGCGCACCTCGGTCCGCGAACTGGGGCAGACGGTGGTGATGGTCACCCACGACCCGGTGGCCGCCTCGCACGCCGACCGGGTGGTGTTCCTGCACGACGGGCGGATCGTGGACGACCTGACCGGGCCGACCCCGGACGCGGTGCTGGACCGGCTCAAGGCGCTGGGGGGCTGAGCGATGCTGAGGATCTCCCTGGCGGGGCTGCGCGCCCACAAGGTCCGGCTGCTGATGACCGGGCTGGCGATCGTGCTGGGCGTCGGGTTCATCGCGGGCACGTTCGTGCTCACCGACAGCATGCAGGCGGGCATCGACGAGGAGTTCGCCGGGTCGGCGAGCAGGGTCGACGTGGGGGTGCTGCCGCGCAAGGGCCGGGAGCGGCTGCCCGCCTCGACGGTCCAGGCGGTCCGGGGCGTTCCCGGGGTGACCGGGGTCCACGGGCTGATCCGCGGCGACGCGGCGCTGATCGGCAAGGACGGCAAGGCCTACGGCGACATGCCCACGGTGGGCCTGTCGGTCACGCAGGGCGAGCTGCAGCGGTACGACATCACCTCCGGCCGGGCCCCGGGCGCGCCGGACGAGGTCGTGCTGGACGAGAAGACCGCCGCCAGGAACGGCTTCGGGGTCGGCGCGACCGTCACCGTCCTGGACGGCGGGGGCGCGCGGCACTCGTTCACCGTGACCGGGCTGGCCGACTTCGGCATCGACAGCGAGGTGAGCTTCCGCGGCGCGGTCGGCTTCACCCCGGAGACGGCCGCCCGGATGACCGGCGAACCGGATCCGGTCGAGATCGACATCGCCGGGAGCGGCGACCCGCGGGCGCTGCGCGACGCGGTCGCGGCGGCGGTCGGCGGCGGTCACGACGTGCTGGACGGCGGCGCGCTGAGCGACCGGCTGGCGACCAAGGCGGGTGCCGACACCACCATCATCCGGACCGTGCTGCTGCTGTTCGCCATGGTGGCGATGCTGGTGTCGGCGCTGGTCATCTACAACACGTTCGCCATCCTGGTGGCCCAGCGGATGCGCGAGATGGCGCTGCTGCGCTGCGTGGGCGCGACCCGGCGGCAGATCTTCACCGGGGTGCTGGCCGAGTCGGCGGTCGTCGGGCTGGTCGCCTCGCTGGCCGGGCTGGCGCTCGGCGTCGCGCTCGCCGGGGGGCTGCTGGCGCTGATCGGTGACCGGAGCGGCGACATCCCCGGCGGCGACCTGACCCTGACGCCCCTCGCCGTCGCGGTCGGGCTGGGCGTCGGCGTCGTGGTGACGGTGCTGTCGGCGCTGCTGCCGGCCCGTTCGGCGACCCGCGTCGCCCCGGTCGCCGCGCTGCGCACCGAACTGGAGCCCGGCTCGGCCCGGTTCCGGCTGGGCCTGCCGCGGTGGATCCTGACGGCGCTGCTCGGCGCGGGCGGCCTGGGGGCGGCGGGTCTCGGGGCGCTGGTCCTGGACAAGGGGCCGACCGCGATGTTCGTGGTCGCCGGGGGCGGCGTGCTGGTGTTCCTCGCGGTGATCGCGGTGATGCCCGCGCTGGTGCGGCCGCTGAGCCGGGTGGCCGGGGCGCTCCCGGCCCGGCTGGCCGGAGTCCCCGGCCGGCTGGCGGTGGCCAACGCCCGCCGTTCCCCGCGCCGGACCGCCACCACCACCATCGCGCTGACCATCGGGGTCGGGCTGATGAGCCTGTTCGCGGTGATCACCGCCGGGGGCCGGGCCACCGCCGACGCCCAGCTGGCCGAGCAGTTCCCGGTCGACTTCCAGCTGAACGGCCAGTTCACCACCAGCGACCGGGCCTGGCAGCTCGTGCCCTCGGAGGTCGCCGCCGGGCTGCGCGCGCGCCCGGAGGTCGCCGACGTGGTGGAACTGCGGATCCACCGGGTGCGCAACGACAGGGGTGCCACCAGGCCGGTCGGCGCGGTCACCCCGTCCGCCCTCGGCGGGCTGATCAACCCGAGGGTCGACGGCGGATCGCTGGACGACCTCACGTCCGGCACCGTCGCCGTCCGCACCGACAACGCCCGCCACCAGGGCTACGAGGTCGGCGACACGGTGACGATCCCCACCCGGCAGGGCCAGACGCGGCTCAAGGTGGTCGCCCTCTTCGCGGACGGCACGCCGCTGCCGCCGTACGTGGTGCCCGAGCAGGACTTCACCCGCTACTTCGGTCCCCAGGGCGCCGAGGTGGTCTACCTGAACGTCGCCGACGGCGTCGACCCCGACCGCGCCCTCGAGGTGGTGGAGCAGGTCGCCGCCCCCTACCCGACCGTCAAGGTGACCTCGGCGACGGCGCTGAAGGAGCAGTTCAACGAGGCCGTCGACACGATGCTGATGGTCGTCGGCGGCCTGCTGGGCCTGGCGGTGATCATCGCCCTGTTCGGCATCGCCAACACCCTCAGCCTGTCGGTCGTCGAACGCACCCGCGAGTCCGCCCTGCTGCGCGCCCTCGGCGTCACCCGCGCCCAGTTGCGGCTGATGCTGTCGATGGAGGCCGTCATCATGGCCGTCATCGGCGCCGTGACCGGCGTCGTGCTGGGCGTCGCCTTCGGCTGGGCCGCCACCGAGTCCATGGCCGACTCCGCCGTGGCCGCCGTCCCCTACGCCCAGATCGCCGGCCTGATGGCGCTGGCCGCCGTCGCCGGGCTGGCCGCCTCCGTCCTGCCCGCCCGCCGCGCCGCCCGCACCTCCGTCGTGGAGTCCCTCACCTACGACTGACCCACCGGAGTCCCCACGAGTGCTCCACATACCGGAGGCTCCACGTACTGAAGACCAACGCGAGCGGGCCGCGTGGCCGTGAGGAGGAGCGAGCAAGATCGCGAGGAACGAGCGATCTTGCTCGCGACGACGAACGGCCGCGCGTCCAAGGCCCGCGAGCCGTCGCGGCGGAGCCGCGACCATGAGCACGCGCGAGTGCCATAAACTCGTGCCGTCCGGTACCCCGTGGAGGACTGGAACGATCATGGAGTCTTCTGACGTGCCGTCGACCGCGCCCGCGGATCGGCCCGCCCGGCTCGCGGTGGGCGTCGTGGGCGCGGGACGGGTCGGCACGACCCTGGGCGCGGCGCTCGCGCTGGCCGGGCACCGGGTGGCGGCGGCCAGCGCGGTGTCGGACGCCTCGCGGCGGCGGGCCGCCGAGCGGCTGCCCGACGCGGTGGTGACCACCCCGCAGGAGGTGGTCGCCGGGGCCGAGCTGGTGCTGCTGACCGTTCCCGACGACGCGCTGCCGGAGCTGGTGAACGGGCTGGTGGCGACCGGCGTTCCGGTGCAGGGCAAGCTGCTGGTGCACACCAGCGGCCGGTACGGCGTGCGGGTGCTGGAGCCCGCGCTCAGGGCCGGGGCCCTGCCGCTGGCGCTGCATCCGGTGATGACGTTCACGGGACGCCCCGACGACCTGGACCGGCTGGCCGGGATCTCGTTCGGGGTGACCTCCCCGGAGACGCTGCGGCCGGTGGCCGAGGCCCTGGTGGTGGAGATGGGCGGGGAGCCGGTGTGGATCCCCGAGGAGCGCCGCACCCTCTACCACGCCGCGCTGGCCGGCGGCGCCAACCACCTGGTGACGCTGGTGGCCGAGGCGATGGACCTGCTGCGCGCGGCGGGCGTCGGGGACCCCGCGCAGATGCTCGGGCCGCTGCTGGGGGCGGCGCTGGACAACGGGCTGCGGCTCGGCATGAACGGGCTGACCGGGCCGGTCTCCCGGGGCGACGCCGGCACGGTCGCCGGGCACATCGCCGAGCTGGAGAAGGTCTCGGCCGAGAGCGCCCGCGCGTACGTGGCGATGGCCCGGCTGACCGCCGACCGCGCGCTGGCCGCCGGGCTGCTCAGGCCCGAGGACGCCGCGCGCCTGCTGGAAGTGCTGGCCGACTCCTGACCCCCCGGTGCGGTTTCCAGGCCGGGGCCGCGAGCAGAAGGGAAATCCGTTCATGACACCGGTCATCGCCCGCACGCGGGAGGAGCTGGCCGCCGCCCGCGCGCAGGTCCGCGGCGCGCTGGCGTTCGTCCCGACGATGGGCGCGCTGCACGAGGGGCACCGGTCGCTGATCCGCCGGGCGCGGGAGCTGGGCGACGCGGTGGCGGTGAGCATCTTCGTCAACCCGCTGCAGTTCGGGCCGAACGAGGACCTGGACCGCTACCCCCGCACGTTCGACGACGACGTCGCGATGTGCGCGGCCGAGGGCGTGGACCTGGTGTGGGCGCCGACGCCGGAGGTGATGTACCCGGTCACGCCGGAGGTGCGGCTCAGCGCGGGCCGGATGGGCACGGTCGTGGAGGGCGCGGCGCGGCCGGGCCACTTCGACGGAATGCTCACGGTGGTCATGAAGTTGTTCCACCAGGTCCGCCCGGACGCGGCGGTCTTCGGCGCCAAGGACGCGCAGCAGCTCGCCCTGATCCGCCGGATGGTCGCCGACCTGGACGTGCCGGTGCGGATCGAGGCCGCCCCGACCGTCCGCGAGCCGGACGGGCTGGCGCTGTCCAGCCGCAACCGCTACCTGTCGGACGCCGAACGGGTCACCGCCCGGTACCTGTCGCGCGCCCTGCGCGCGGGAGTCGAGCGGGCGGCGGACGGCCCGGCCGCGGTGCGCAGCGCCGCGCAGGCCGTGCTGGACGAGGCCGCCGAGGCCGACCCTCCGCTGCACCTGGACTACCTGGCCCTGGTCGACCCGGCCACCTTCGAGGAGGTCGGCGAGGCCCACGCCGGCGAGGCCGTGCTGGCCGTCGCCGGAAAGGTCGGCACCACCCACCTGATCGACAACATGCCCCTGCAGTTCGAGCCCCGGGAGAACTGATGTTCCGCACCATGTTCAAGTCGAAGATCCACCGCGCCACGGTGACCCAGGCCGACCTGCACTACGTGGGGTCGCTGACCATCGACCAGGACCTGATGGACGCCGCCGACCTGCTGCCCGGCGAGCAGGTCCAGGTGGTCGACATCGACAACGGCGCCCGGCTGGAGACCTACCTGATCGCCGGCCCCCGGGGCAGCGGCGTGATCGGCATCAACGGGGCCGCCGCCCGCCTGGTCAGCCCCGGCGACCTGGTGATCATCATCAGCTACGCCCAGATGACCGACGAGCAGGCCCGCTCGTTCCAGCCCCGCGTCGTCCACGTCGACCGCGACAACCGGATCATCTCGCTGGGCGACGACCCGGCCGAGCCCGTCCCCGGCTCCGACCAGCTCCGCGGCGACGCGTTCTGGCCGGCCGCCCGCTGACGGGCACCCCGGGGATCGTTCCGTGTCTCCCACGGGTTAATGTCAGTATGACGAAAAATCCCCCAGGGAGGGCGAGATGATCCCTCGACGTCTGCGCGCGCCCGCGCCCGGCTGGAGCGTCGACACCGACGTGGTGGTGATCGGCTCCGGCATCGCCGGGCTGGTCGCCGCGCTGGCCGCGGCCCGGAACGGGACCGGCCGGGTGCTGCTGGTGACCAAGGCGCGGCTGGAGGCCGGGTCCACGCGGTGGGCGCAGGGCGGGATCGCCGCCGCGCTCGCCCCCGGCGACAGCCCGGAGGAGCACCTGGCGGACACGCTGACCGCCGGCGCCGGGCTGTGCGACGAGGACGCCGTGCGGACCCTGGTCACCGAGGGGCCGGACGCCGTGCGGCGGCTGATCGCGCTGGGCGCGGGCTTCGACCTGGACGCGGACGGCGGGCTGGCGCTGACCCGTGAGGGCGGCCACCACCGCCGCCGGATCGCGCACGCGGGCGGGGACGCCACCGGCGCGGAGATCAGCCGCGCCCTGCTGGAGGCTCGCCGGGCGGCCGGGATCGAGGTCATCGAGCACGCCCTCGTGCTGGACCTGCTGCTGGACGCCACCGGCCGGGCCTGCGGGGTCACCCTCCACGTCATGGGGGAGGGGCGGCGCGACGGGGTCGGCGCGGTGCGGGCGCGGGCCGTGGTGCTGGCGACGGGGGGCCTGGGACAGGTCTTCTCCGCCACCACCAACCCCGAGGTGTCCACCGGCGACGGCGTGGCGCTGGCCCTGCGCGCCGGGGCCGAGGTCACCGACCTGGAGTTCGTGCAGTTCCACCCGACCGTGCTGTGGCTGGGGCGGGACGCCCGAGGCCGGCAGCCGCTGATCTCCGAGGCGGTCCGCGGCGAGGGCGCGTACCTGGTCGACCGCACCGGCGAGCGCTTCATGGTCGGCCGTCACGAGCTGGCCGAACTGGCGCCGCGCGACGTGGTCGCCAAGGGCATCATGAGCCGGATGCGCGAGACCGGCGCGTCCTGCATGTACCTCGACGGCCGGCACTTCGGCGCCGAGCTGTGGGAACGCCGCTTCCCCACCATCCTGGCGGCCTGCCGGGAGCACGGCGTCGACCCGGTCACCGAGCTGATCCCGGTCGTTCCGGCCGCCCACTACGCCAGCGGCGGCGTCCGCACCGACACCTGGGGCCGCACCTCGCTGCCCGGCCTGTACGCGTGCGGCGAGGTCGCCTGCACCGGCGTGCACGGGGCCAACCGCCTGGCCTCCAACTCCCTGCTGGAGGGCCTGGTGTTCGGCGAGCGCATCGCCACGGCCATCGGCGAGGACCTGGTCTCCCTGACCCACCGGACCCTCACCGCCGCCCGCGCGGACGCCCGCGCACAGGGCCTGCTCGACCCGGCGGTGCGCGAGGACGTCCAGCGGATCATGACCTCCCACGTCGGCGTGCTGCGCAGCGCCGAGGGCCTGGAGGCCGCCGCCCGGGAACTGGCCGCCCTCGCCGGCAGGACCAGCGACGAGCCCTGCGTCGAGGCCTGGGAGGCCACCAACCTGCACGCCGTGGCCTCGGCGATCGTGGCCGCCGCCCGGCTGCGCACCGAGACCCGCGGCAGCCACTGGCACCAGGACCACCCCGCCCGTGACGACTCCGCATGGCAGGGGCATCTTGTGACGAGGCTGGCCGACGACGGGCTGACCACGGCGTACGAACCGATGCGCCAGAAGACCGCGGCATAGGGGGCGGGGCGATGACACCGGAGCTCACGGAGCGGCTCACCGCCGCCGGGCTGGATCCACAGGCCGTGGAGGACCTGGCGCGGCGGGCGCTGGCCGAGGACGGCGACGTGGACGTCACCAGCGAGCCGATCTTCGGGCCGCAGGAGACCGCCCGCGGCGAGTTCACCGCACGGCAGGACGGCGTGGTGGCCGGGCTCCCGGTGGCCGCCGCCGTCTGCGGGCTGCTCGACCTGCGCGCCGTGCCGCACGTCCGCGACGGCGAACGGGTCATCGCCGGGCAGGTCCTGATGACCGTGTCCGGGCCGACCCGCGCGGTGCTGCGCGCCGAGCGGATCGCGCTGAACCTGCTCACCCACCTGTCCGGCGTCGCCACCGAGACCCGCCGCTGGGTCGACGCCGTCGCGGGCACCGGCGCGAGGATCCGCGACACCCGCAAGACGCTGCCGGGCCTGCGCGCCCTGCAGAAGTACGCGGTGCGCTGCGGCGGCGGCGTCAACCACCGGATGGGCCTGCACGACGCCGCGCTGATCAAGGACAACCACATCGCCGCCGCCGGTTCGGTGACCAAGGCGTACGAGGCGGTCCGCGCCATGTACCCGTCGCTGCACGTCCAGATCGAGTGCGACACCCTGGCGCAGGTCGAGGAGGCACTGGCGGCCGGGGCGACCTCGATCCTGCTGGACAACATGACCGTCGAGGAGATGACCGAGGCGGTGCGGCTGGTGGCGGGCCGGGCCGAGCTGGAGGCCAGCGGCGGCCTCACCCTGGACCGGGCCCGAGACGTCGCCGTGACCGGTGTGGACTACCTTGCGGTGGGGGCGCTGACGCACTCGGCGCGCTCGTTCGACATCGGCCTTGACTTTTCCTGAATCAGCGGGGACCTGATGCTGCTCACCATCGACGTCGGCAACACCAACACCGTGCTCGGCCTGTTCGAGGGCGAGGAGGTCATCGAGCACTGGCGGATCAACACCGACGCCCGGCGCACCGCCGACGAGATCGCCGTCGTCTTCCAGGGGCTGATCAGCCAGAGCCCGCTGCTGGCCGACACCGACATCAGCGGCATCGCGGTGTGCTCGACGGTCCCCTCGGTGCTGCACGAGATGCGGGAGATGTGCCGCCGCTACTACGGCGACGTGCCCGCGGTGATCGTGGAGCCCGGCGTCAAGACCGGCGTCCCGGTCCGGATGGACAACCCCAAGGAGGTCGGCTCCGACCGGATCGTCAACGCGCTGGCCGCCATCCACCTGTACGGCGGCCCGGCGATCGTGGTCGACTTCGGCACCGCCACCACGTTCGACGCGGTCTCCGCCAAGAACGAGTACATCGGCGGCGCCATCGCCCCCGGCATCGAGATCTCCATCGACGCGCTGTCGGCCCGCGGCGCCCAGCTGCACAAGATCGAGCTGGCCCGGCCGCGCAACGTGATCGCCAAGAACACCGTCGAGGCCCTGCAGTCCGGCATCATCCACGGTTTCGCCGGCCAGGTCGACGGCCTGGTCGACCGGATGTCGGAGGAGCTGACCAACGACCCCGACGAGCTGACCGTCGTCGCCACCGGCGGCCTGGCCCCCCTGGTCCTCGACGAGGCCCGCAGCATCGACGTGTACGAGCCCTGGCTGACCCTGATCGGCCTGCGCCTGATCTACGAACGCAACATCGGCGGATCCTGACGCGCCGGCGGCCGTGCCCGGGTGGCCGGACCGGCCGCACATTGCACGGGCGGCGTGCCGGGGTCGGTAGCCTTGCGTGCGTGAGTGCGCAGCAGGACTACGACGACCTTCCGGAGCAGATGCGGGTCCGGCGGGAGAAGCTGGACCGGCTTCGTGACAGCGGGATCGACCCGTACCCGGTGAACTTCCCGCGGACCCACACCCTGGCGGAGGTCCGGGAACGGTACCCGGACCTGGAGCCGGGGACCGAGACCGGCGACCGGGTGGGTGTCGCCGGGCGGGTCATGCTGCTGCGCAACACCGGCAAACTGTGCTTCGCCACCATCAAGGACGGCACCGGCGAGATCCAGGTGATGCTGTCGCTGGCCAAGGTCGGCGAGGAGCAGCTCGCCTCCTGGAAGCGGGACGTGGACCTCGGCGACCACATCGGGGTCGAGGGCGAGGTCGTCACCTCCCGGCGCGGCGAGCTGTCGGTGATGGCCGACCGGTACGCGATCACCTCCAAGTGCCTGCGCCCGCTGCCGGACAAGCACGCCGGGCTGACCGACCCGGAGGCCCGGGTGCGGCTGCGGTACGTGGACCTGATCGTCAACGACGAGGCCCGGCGGATGGCCCGGCTGCGCAGCGACACCGTCCGGGCGGTGCGGGACTTCTGGCACGAGGAGGGGTACCTCGAGGTCGAGACCCCGATGCTGCAGCCGATCCACGGCGGGGCGGCGGCGCGTCCGTTCGTGACGCACATCAACGCCTACGACATGGACCTGTACCTGCGGATCGCCATCGAGCTGTACCTCAAGCGGCTGGTGGTCGGCGGGATCGACAAGGTCTTCGAGATCAACCGCAACTTCCGCAACGAGGGCGCCGACTCCACCCACAACCCCGAGTTCACGATGCTCGAGGCGTACGGCACCTACCTGGACTACAACGACATGGCCGACCTGACCCAGCGGATGTACCAGCGGGCCGTGCGGGCGGCGCTGGGCACCACCGTGGTCGTGCACGACGGCCGGGAGGTGGACCTGGGGCTGGCGGAGTGGCCGCGGATCACCCTGTACGGCGCGGTGTCGCAGGCCCTCGGCGAGGAGATCACCCCGCACACCCCGATCGACAAGGTGCGCAAGCTGGCCGACGCCCGGGACGTGACCTGGGATCCCAAGTGGGGGCAGGGCCGGATCGTCCAGGAGATCTTCGAGGAGCTGGTCGAGCACACGCTGGTCCAGCCGACGTTCGTGATGGACTACCCGCTGGAGACCTCGCCGCTGACCCGGCAGCACCGCGACGAGCCGCTGCTGACCGAGAAGTGGGACCTGATCGGGTTCGGCACCGAGCTGGGCACCGCCTACAGCGAGCTGATCGACCCGATCGAGCAGCGCCGCCGGCTCACCGAGCAGTCGCTGCTGGCGGCCGGCGGGGACCCGGAGGCCATGCAGCTCGACGAGGACTTCCTGCGGGCGCTGGAGTACGCGATGCCGCCGACCGGGGGCGTGGGCGTCGGCATCGACCGGATGATCATGGCGTTCACCGGCAAGGGCATCCGGGAGACCATCCTGTTCCCGCTCGTCAAGCCCGAATGAGCGGGGCCGCCCGCTGTCAGTGTCCGGACAACCCCGCAGTGGGTGTCCGTAAACCCTCCTTGGAACGGTCCGCTGGCCCGTGCCCGCAGGCGGCCACGGGCCGGTCCCCGGCTCCGGCGATACCGGGCCAAACCTGACACCATTTTTCGGCCGGGAAATCCAATGAGTTGAGGACGTCTGGAAAAGCCTCAACCGAGCCGGGTGGTGACCTTCACCCGGGCCTGTCCGGAGCGGTGCGACCCCTCGCCGGCCCCTCCCCGGCGGACCGTTCGCGCAGGTCACTGCCGCGGCGGCGGGAAGGTCGTCGCAGGGTGTGACGGATGGCGCACATATGACTACACAGAGTCATGTTTACCCGCTTGACGACCTCTATCCGGCCGCCTAGCGTTCCGTGCCGTAACGCACCATGACCATGCGCCGATCATCGACGCCGGGTGGTCGGGGACACGGAAAGGGATGGGCGGAAGAGGCTCGACATGACCCATTCCGGACACGACCGCCTCCGCCCCGGCGCGTACGGCACCACCCGGCCCGGGTCCCGGCGGACGCCGGCTCCCGGCCCGGGTCCTCCCCGCACGCCGCGGGCGCCACGGGCCCGGCGGGGTCCTCTCCCTGAATGGTTACCCAACGCCGCCCGCGCGCGCCACACCTCGGGGGCATCGGCCGAATTCGGCCACATCGGAGCCGGTGAACGCTCCGATGCATCTGATCCGCCGGGAGAACGGCGCCGCCGCTCTCCCACAACCGCACATTACGCGCACCCAGTCGGCTGTTGTGGGCCGGTCGACAACTCCCTCACCCCGCAACCAGCGCGTACCGACCAAGGCCTACCCGTACCTGTGCGGCACCCGGACCGAGCCGGGTCCGCATCCCCGCGGTCATCACCACGGACGAGGGAGGACGGAGTGGAACAGGCCACACTCGCACGTCGTGGCACCGAGGAACCGCGCCTCAGCGAGGACGACATCCGGCTGCTCGCCCAGATCGCCACCGGCGTCACCGCCGATGTCGCGGCGCGCCGGCTCGAGCTGAGCGCACGGACGCTGCGGCGGCGGTTGCGGACCATCTGCGACAGGCTGGACGTGAACACCCCCATCGAGGCCGTCGTGTGGGCGGCCCGCAGGCAGCTGATCTGACGGGCGCCGGGCACGGAGCCCGGGGCCGGCGTCACGGGGGATCCGGGCGGGCGCACGACGGGGTGCGCCCGCCGCAGTGCTTCAGGCCACAGTGCTTCAGGCCACCCGGACCGCGCCCGCGTACGGGCGGCCCGCCAGCGACGAGATCTTGACCACGTCACCGGTCTGCGGGGCGTGGATGAACTTGCCGTCCCCCACGTACATCCCCATGTGGTGCAGGTCGGAGTGGAAGAACACCAGGTCGCCGGGCTGCAACTGGCTGCGGGAGATGTGCGTGCCGGCGTTCCACTGGCTGCCGGTGTAGTGCGGCAGGTTGATGCCCACCTGCTTGTAGGCCCACATCGTCAGGCCCGAGCAGTCGAACGCGTTCGGCCCCTCGGCCCCCCACACGTACGGCTTGCCGAGCTTGGACATCGCGTACCGCAGCGCCTGGGCGGCCTTCCCGGTGCCCACGACCGGCAGCTTGGCCAGCGCGCTCGGGTCCCGCTTGACGACCCGGTCGCGGACCTTCTCGTACAGCTCGGTCACTTCCTTGCGCTGCCGTTCCAGATCCGCGCGCAGCTTCTCGACCTGCGCGGCGCGGTTCTCGGCCGACTTGCGGGCCCGCTGGGCGGCCTGCATGGCCTGCAGCATCCCCTGCACCTTCACCCCCTCCTGGGTGGAGAAGTACTGCAGGGTGGCGGCCTGGTCGAGCACCCGCTGGGGGTCGCCGCCGCTGATCATCGCCACCGCCGGGTCCACGCCGTTCTGCATGTAGCTGCTGGCCGCCAGGCTGCTGACCTTCTGGCGGATCTCCTCCAGCGCCTCCTCCTGCCGCCGGGCGTTGGCGGCGGCCACCTGGGCGGCCCGCCGCGCCTGCGACAGCTGGACCTTCAGCCCGTTGTACTTCTCGGTGAGCTGCTCGAGCCGGTCGGCGAGCTTGAACGCCTGGTCGGTGAGCTCCTTGGTGGAGGGCTCCGGCTCGGCGTGCGCCGGACCCGCCGGGACGAGCGCCGAGGCCGCCAGCACGGTCCCGGCCAGCCCGGCCAGCACGGTGGTCCGCCACCGGCCGCGGGCGGCGCGGGGTGGGCGTCTGCCTCCTCGCCCGGCCGGACGGGCCGCGTCCCGCGGGGCGGATGGGGGACCCTGCGGATCGGGTTCGGGGCGGATGGACTCCACTCGGTCTCCTCTCCTGGTCCGCCTACCGGGTTAGCTGACGGGTTCGGGCAAGGAGAGCCCTACCGCGGTCGGCGCGCCGGGCGCCGGAGCGGACTCACCCCAGGGGCGCACCCTCCATTGGGTCCGACGGAGCGTTCGCTCCTGCCTGCCCAGGGGCATCAGATGGGTCCCCGGCTCCGCCGGGCATCGGGGCGCCCGACGGACTCGGCGGTCTCAGCACAGGACGCGCTGATGTCAGCGTCGCAGACTAACGGAGTCCGCCGACCCTGCCAACAGGAACGTCCGAAGACCCAGCTCGGCGGGGCACCGGCACAACGGCGGGCCGCCGGGACCGATACGCTCCCCTGTTCGTGGAGGTCACGATCAGGCGGGCGCGAACGGCCGACGTCCCGGCGATCCGCCGGCTCATCGACAGGTACGCCGGCGACGGGCGGACGCTGCGGAAGTCGACCGTGACCCTCTACGAGGACGTGCAGGAGTTCTGGGTGGCCGACGACCGCGAGCTCGGCGTCGTCGGCTGCGGTGCCCTGCACGTGATGTGGGAGGACCTCGCCGAGGTCCGCTCCGTCGCGGTCGACGAGCGCTGCGGCGGCCGCGGCATCGGGCACCGGATCGTGACCCGGCTGCTGGAAACCGCACGGGAACTCGGCGTGCGGAGGGTGTTCTGCCTTACCTTCGAAGTGGAGTTCTTCCGCCGTCACGGCTTCCGCCCGATTCTGGGCACTCCGGTGTCGCCAGAGGTGTACGAAGAACTCCTGCGTTCTTATGACGAAGGCGTGGCCGAGTTCCTCGATCTCGACCGCGTCAAGCCGAACACCTTGGGCAACACCCGGATGCTGCTACGCCTGGAGGAGTGACCGAAGCGATGAGCGACCCGTACCGCGGGGGACAGCCCTACAACCCGCACTGGCAAGGCGGAAGCCCCCCGGGGCAGTGGCAGCGGCCGCCGCAGACGCAATGGCAGCCCCCGGCCCATCACGGCGGCGGGTACGGCGGTTATGACCACGTTCCGGCGGGCGGCCTGCCGCTGGCGCCGATTGTGCGGCGGGCGGGCGCCCGGCTGATGGACAACGCCCTCGTGGCGGTGTTCGGATTCGCGCTCGTGCTGCCGATCGCGTGGGGCGTGATCGGGTTGGACGCGCCCGGCAGCGATACCCGTACCGAGGGCGGCGTGTGGAACTGGCCGATCATCATCACGCTGTTCGTGGTGCTGGCGGTGCTGCCTTTCCTCTACGAGGCGGTCCAGCTGGCGTTGTGGGGGCATACGCTCGGCAAGCGGATGCTCGGGATGAGCGTCGTGCGCGACGACGGCGAGCCGATGACGATGACGCAGGCGGTTTGGCGCGCGGCCGTCAACAACATCGGCTACCAGCTCGGCCTGTTCCTGTTCCTGATCCTTGCGGTGAAGGTCTGGGAGTACTTCGCCTACGGGCTGCTGCTGGTGTCGATAGGCATGGTGATGGCCTATCTGTGGGCGATCTGGGACGAGCCGCTGCACCAGGCGGTGCACGACCGCTTCGCCCAGACCGTCGTCGTCGACGACCGGGTGGGCCCCGAGGACGACCAGTACGACGCTCCCTGATCGGGTCATGCTCGACGACGACGCACCGCCGGAGCCCGCCCAGCGGCTGGTGGCCCGGGTCGTGGACACCCTCGTGGTGGGGCTGCCGGTGGCCCTGGTGATGCGCTCGGAGCCGCTGGGCCTGCCCCGGGCCACCGCGGACCTGCTGACCGTCCCGATCCTGGCCGGGCTGCTGCTGGTGTACGAGGCGGTCCAGCTCGCGCTGTGGGGCCGCACGCTGGGCAAACGGTTCGCCGGCCTGCGGGTGCGCGGCGAGCCGGGCGGCGCCGGGCCGGGGCTGGGGACGGGCCGCGCGCTGCTGCGGTCCGCCGTCTACGCGGTGCCGATCGCGCTGCGGCCGGTCCCGGTGCTGGGGGTCCTGGCGGGCCTGTTCTGGGTCGCCAACGCCGCCCTGGTGCTGGAGGGGACGCGGCGGCAGGCGCTGCACGACCGGCTGGCGGGCACCGTCGTGGTGGCCGTCCCGCACGCCCGCCGGTCCCCCGAGAGCGGCGGTTAGCATTCGGAGCTTTTCTGCTGCCAACTGGTCAGGGCAGTGGAAAACCGCCCGGACCGCCGGCGGGTTCGGATGGGCCGCGGATTTCGTGGCCGCGGCGGGCCCGCGCACCCCGCCGGAGGCCCCGATCGCCCATCCCACCGGGCCTGACGGCGGGTCGGCATTCCGTGGCCCGCGGGGCTTAGCGGCGTTACCCCCCCCGGCTAATCCACCCGGTGCGCGGCTCCTCCGGCGGTCCGTTAAGGTAGTTGTGGGGGCCATTTATCCGCTATCTTCCGACCGGACTTGCGCGGTGCCGGGCGGGAGACTACGCGCCGTGTTCGCGCCGAAGCTTTACCGGCGGCCGCCGGATTGCCCGCGGAGGGTCGTGATCTTGCCGCCGGGGACCGCCCGCCGGCCGATCGCGGGTGCGCAAAACGCCCATCCGGGGGCGGCTTGCCGGGATGCGGCGGCCGGACAATTCCCGCCGTCCGGGCCGGGTCGCGCCCCGTCCTGCGGACTAAGCCGGGCATAGCGGATTCGCCTCCCCTGATTACGGGGAGTTACCACCCTGCCGGGAATCTTCCCGGCGTGGCGTTGAATTGTCATCCGCAAGCGCTTCGGTATATCTTTGGAAACCGAATGTAGTTTGCTCCGGCGGAAAGGTCTGTCCCCATGGCACAGAAGGTTCAGGTGCTTCTCGTCGACGACCTCGACGGTGGCGAGGCGGACGAGACCGTGTCGTTCGCGCTCGATGGCGCCTCGTATGAGATCGACCTCAGTGGTGAGAACGCAAAGAAGCTGCGGGATTCTCTTGCGCCGTTCGTGCAGCACGCCCGTAAGGCGGGCACCCCGCGGCGGCGCCGCTCGCGCGGTGCGTCCAGCCGCGAGCGCAGTGCGGAGATCCGCGCCTGGGCGAAGGCCCAGGGCATCAAGGTCAATGAGCGCGGTCGCATCCCGGCGAGCGTCGTGGAGAAGTACGAAGCGACTCACTGACTCGTCGCCGGCGACGGCCCGCCCCACCGGATGATCCCGGGGCGGGCCGTTCGCTTGCGGCGAAGCGCCCGTGCCCGCCCGGGGCCCGGCCATCGGCCCCCAGGGTCGGCCCAGCGCCGCGAACCCGCCCGTCGGGACCGGGAACGCCCAGGTCGGACAGGGGCCGGACGGCCCGTGACCCGGCTCGCGGAACGCCGCGCGAGCCGGGTGAAAGCCGTTCGCTTGGGGCGTAGCGGGAACATGCCGCGGCCGCGTGGTAGTTGGATGAGGATGAACAGCGCTTAGCTGGGGAACGTCTCCTGGTGGGAGTGCACCGGGTGGCCTCCTCGGGGCGGGCTAGTCGGCGGGAGGACGGGTCCGGACACGCCGGATCCGCCCGACCGCTCTAAGAGGAGCGACGAGATGTTCGAGAGGTTCACCGACCGCGCGCGGCGGGTCGTCGTCCTGGCCCAGGAAGAGGCCCGGATGCTCAACCACAACTACATCGGGACCGAGCACATCCTTTTGGGTTTGATCCATGAGGGTGAGGGTGTGGCGGCGAAGGCTCTGGAGAGCCTGGGGATCAGTCTTGAGGCGGTGCGGCAGCAGGTCGAGGAGATCATCGGCCAGGGGCAGCAGGCGCCGTCGGGGCATATCCCGTTCACGCCGCGGGCCAAGAAGGTGTTGGAGCTGTCGCTGCGTGAGGCGTTGCAGCTGGGTCACAACTACATCGGGACCGAGCACATCCTTTTGGGGTTGATCCGGGAGGGTGAGGGTGTTGCGGCGCAGGTGCTGGTGAAGCTGGGTGCGGATCTGAACCGGGTGCGGCAGCAGGTGATCCAGTTGCTGCACGGCTACCAGGGCAAGGAGCCCGCGGCGGCCGGCCCGTCGGAGTCCGCCCCCTCCACCTCCCTGGTGCTCGACCAGTTCGGCCGCAACCTGACCCAGGCCGCCCGTGAGGGCAAGCTGGACCCGGTCATCGGCCGGGACAAGGAGATCGAGCGGGTCATGCAGGTGCTGTCCCGCCGTACCAAGAACAACCCGGTGCTGGTGGGCGAGCCCGGCGTCGGCAAGACCGCGGTCGTCGAGGGCCTGGCGCAGAAGATCGTCAAGGGCGAGGTCCCCGAGACGCTCAAGGACAAGCAGCTCTACACCCTCGACCTCGGTGCCCTGGTCGCGGGCTCCCGCTACCGCGGTGACTTCGAGGAGCGCCTGAAGAAGGTGCTCAAGGAGATCCGCACCCGCGGCGACATCATCCTGTTCATCGACGAGCTGCACACGCTCGTCGGCGCGGGCGCCGCCGAGGGCGCCATCGACGCCGCCAGCATCCTCAAGCCCATGCTGGCGCGCGGCGAGCTGCAGACCATCGGCGCGACCACCCTGGACGAGTACCGCAAGCACCTGGAGAAGGACGCCGCGCTGGAGCGCCGCTTCCAGCCCATCCAGGTCGCCGAGCCGTCCCTGAGCCACACGATCGAGATCCTCAAGGGTCTGCGGGATCGGTACGAGGCGCATCATCGGGTGTCGATCACCGATGGGGCGTTGGTGGCGGCGGCGCAGTTGGCGGATCGGTACATCTCGGATCGGTTCCTGCCGGACAAGGCGATCGATTTGATCGATGAGGCCGGCAGCCGGATGCGGATTCGGCGGATGACGGCGCCGCCGGATCTGCGGGAGTACGACGAGAAGATCGCCGGGGTGCGCCGGGAGAAGGAATCGGCGATCGACGCCCAGGACTTTGAGAAGGCCGCCGCGCTGCGCGACACCGAAAAGCAGCTCCTGGCCGCCAAGGCGCAGCGGGAGAAGGAGTGGAAGGCCGGCGACATGGACGTGGTCGCCGAGGTCACCGAGGAGCTGATCGCCGAGGTCCTGGCCACCGCCACCGGGATTCCGGTGTTCAAGCTGACCGAGGAGGAGACCTCCCGGCTGCTGCGGATGGAAGAGGAGCTGCACAAGCGGGTGATCGGCCAGGAGGACGCCATCCGCGCGCTGTCGCAGTCGATCCGCCGCACCCGCGCCGGGCTCAAGGACCCCAAGCGGCCGGGTGGGTCGTTCATCTTCGCCGGCCCCTCCGGTGTCGGGAAGACCGAGCTGTCCAAGACGCTGGCGGAGTTCTTGTTCGGGGACGAGGACGCGCTGATCCAGCTGGACATGAGCGAGTTCATGGAAAAGCACACCGTCTCGCGGCTGTTCGGCTCCCCGCCCGGCTACGTCGGGTACGAGGAGGGCGGGCAGCTGACCGAGAAGGTGCGGCGCAAGCCGTTCTCGGTGGTGCTGTTCGACGAGATCGAAAAGGCCCACCCCGACATCTTCAACAGCCTGCTGCAGATCCTCGAGGACGGGCGGCTGACCGACGCCCAAGGCCGGGTGGTGGACTTCAAGAACACCGTGATCATCATGACCACCAACCTGGGCACCCGCGACATCTCCAAGGGCCAGTCCCTCGGCTTCACCCGCGCCGACGACCACGCCGGGGACTACGAGCGGATGAAGGCCAAGGTCCAAGAGGAGCTCAAGCAGCACTTCCGGCCCGAGTTCCTCAACCGGGTCGATGACATCGTGGTGTTCCACCAGCTCACCCCCAAGGAGATCATCCAGATCGTCGACCTGATGATCGCCCGCGTCGACGAACGGCTGCGGGACCGGGACATGGGCATCGAACTCAAGCCCGCCGCCAAGGACCTGCTGGCCACCCGCGGCTACGACCCGGTGCTCGGCGCCCGGCCGCTCCGCCGCACGATCCAGCGGGAGATCGAGGACGCCCTGTCGGAGAAGATCCTGTACGGCGACCTGAAGGCCGGACAGATCGTCATCGTCGACACCCAGGGCGAGGGCGAGGACGCTAAGTTCACCTTCAAGGGCGTGCCCAAGCCCGCCGGCGTCCCCGACACCCCACCTCCCGTCGAAGGCGCCATCAACTTCAACAAGGATTGACCGGCCGCTGAACGGCCGAGCACGGGGCCCGCACCGCACGGTGCGGGCCCTTTGCGTTCACGCACGATTAGTGAACATGCGTCACGCTACGTGATGGCCCGGTCTTGGGCGTGTCCTGGCCGAACGGCCGGTGCGCCACGCCGGGCGGGACGGCCGATTGGTCGTCAATGGGCACCTTCCCTGGTGGTGCGGGTGATGCCCCGCCACGAACACAAGGGGAGGGACATGTCGAGATCACGCAAGTCGTCGGCGATGGCCTGTCTGGCCGCCGGCGGCCTGACGGCGGCGTTGCTGCCCGGTCAGCCGGGACACGCCCACACCGTCCAGCGGTCCGAGGTGGTCGCCCAGGGGCTGAACAGTCCCCGCGGCATCACCGTGCTCGACGACGGCACCGTGCTGGTGGCCGAATCCGGCACCGGCGGCCGCGGCCCCTGCTACCTCCAGCGGCAGAAGCGGGTCTGCTTCGGGAACACCGGCTCGATCTACCGGGTCAGGGGCCACCAGAAGGGCCGGGTGCTGCGCGGACTGCCGTCCATCAGCGACGCCGCGGGCCAGGAGGCGTCCGGTCCGGTGGATGTCACCGCGTCCGGCGACGGCTACCTGATCCTGAACGGCGGCGGCCCGGGCCTCCTGCAACGCGCCGCACTGGGTCCGGCCGCGCGCCGCGTCGGCACGCTCTACCGGGTCGGCCGCGGCGGGCACGACCGCGGCGTCATCGCCGACCTGCTCGCCCACGAGGAACGCCTCGATCCCGACTGGGTGACCCCGCGCGCCCACCCCGACGAGCCCACCGTGCACTCCAACCCGTGGCGGTTCACGAGCGCCCCCAGGGGCGGCTGGCTGGTGACCGACTCGGGAGGCAACGACCTGGTCAGGGCGGACGGGCACGGCCGTACGTTCACCGAGGCGATCTTCCCGCCCAACGTCGTCCCCGGCGGCGCCGGGCAGCCGGCGCGACTGGCCGACTCGGTGCCCACCGGCGTCGTCCGCGGCCGGGACGGCGCCTACTACGTCGCCGACCTCGGCGGCCTGCTGCCCCGCGCCGCCCGGATCTGGCGGATCGTGCCGGGCCACCGGCCGCAGGTGTTCGCCTCCGGGCTGACCGCGTTGGTCGACATCGCGGTGGACCGCCGCGGCGACCTGATCGTGCTGAGTCTGACCAGCCGGTTCGAGCCCGGCGGCACGTCCGCGCCCGGTGCGCTCCACCGGATCGACCTGCGGACCCGGGCCCGCACGCCGATCGCCGCCGACGTACGGCTCACCATGCCGACCGGCCTGGCCGTCGGCCGCCGTGGCGAGCTGTACGTGTCCAACAACGGCGTCGGCAACGGCGCCGGTCAGCTGCTCCGCATCAGGCCCTGAACACCGGCGGTCCCGGGAGTGCCGGGGCCGCCGGTCCGGGCTTCGAGGAGGTGTCGGGCATGGGTTGTGAGGGGGTCCGATGAGGGTCGGTGTCTGGTTGGTGGGGGGCCGCGGCTCCGTGGCGACGACGGTGGTCACCGGGGCGGCGGCGATCAGGTCCGGGCTGCTCCCGCCGGTGGGGTGCGTCACCGAGACGGCGGACTTCGCCGGGGCGGAGCTGCCGGGCCTGGACGCGCTGGTGTTCGGCGGCCACGACATCGCCGGGGCGGCGCCGATGGCCAAGCGGGCCGAGGAACTGGCCCGCGCCGGGGTGGTGCCGCCGTGGTCGCCGGCGGCGGTGGCCGGTGAGCTGGAGGACGCGGACGCGGAGATCCGCGTCGGCCTGGTCGCCGGGGAGCCGGGAACGCTGCGCGAGCAGGCCGACCGGCTGATCGCCGATCTGGTCTCGTTCCGGGAGCGGCGGGACCTGGAACGGGTCGTCGTGGTCAACGTGGCGTCCACCGAGCCGCCGTTCCCGCGGCGGCCGGAGCACGCCGACCTCGGCGCGCTGGAAAGCGCCCTAGCCGCGTCCGGTGACGCGCTGCCGCCGAGTTCGGTCTACGCGTACGCGGCGCTGCGGGCGGGCTGCCCGTACATCGACTTCACCCCGTCCACCGGCGTGCGGCTGCCCGCGCTGGACGAACTGGCCCGCCGGATGGGCGTGCCGTACGCGGGCAGCGACGCCAAGACCGGGGAGACGCTGGTCAAGACGGCGCTGGCGCCGATGTTCGCGGCCCGGGCGCTGGCCGTGCGGGCCTGGTCGGGCACCAACCTGCTGGGCGGCGGGGACGGGGCGACGCTGGCCGACCCGCAGGCGAGCCGCAGCAAGAAGATCTCCAAGGACCGGTCGCTCACCGAGATCCTCGGCCATCGGGTCGAGGGCGAGACCCACATCGACTACGTGCGGCCGATGGGGGAGTGGAAGACCGCCTGGGACCACGTGCTGTTCGAGGGGTTCGGCGGGGTGCAGATGACCCTGCAGTTCACCTGGCAGGGCTGCGACTCGGCGCTGGCCGCCCCGCTGGTGCTGGACCTGGCCCGGCTGGCGGCCCGCGCCCACGAGACGGGCGAGTCGGGTCCGCTGACGGCGCTGGGCTTCTTCTTCAAGGACCCGATCGGCGTGCGGGAGCACCGGCTCGCCCTCCAGTACGAGCTGCTGTGCGAGTGGGCGGCCCGGCTGGGGGCCCGCGCATGAGCGCGCCGGAGGCGGGCGGGGAACGCGCATGAACGTCGTCGACCTGACGGAACTGGTGCGGGCCCCGGCGGCGCTGACCGTGCCCGGGGACGTGCTCGCCGGGGGCGCCGGCGGGCCGGCGGCGGCGGTGTCGTCGGTGTGCCTGTACTGGGCGGGGATGGCGCTCAACGACTACGCCGACCGGGCGGTGGACGCGGGCGAACGTCCCCGGCGCCCGATCCCCTCCGGCCGGGTGGCCCCGAACGCCGCGCTGGCGCTCGCCGCCGGGCTCACCGGGGCGGGCCTGGCCGCCGCGGCCGTGACCGGGGGACGCCGGAGGCTGGCCCTGGCGCTGCCGCTGGCGGTGACGGTCTGGGCGTACGACCTGAGGTTCAAGGGGACGGCGGTGGGTCCCGTGGTGATGGCGGCGGCCAGGGTGCAGGACGTGCTGCTCGGCGGCGGCGCGAGGGCGCTCCTGCCCGCGCTGGCGATCGGCGTGCACACCTGCGGCGTCACGGTGCTCAGCCGGGGCGAGGTCCGCGGGACGGACGGCGTGCCCGCCTACGCGGCGCTGGCGGCGACGGCCGTGGCGGCCGTTCTCGCGGCCCGGCCCGTACGGAGCGAGCCGCTGGGGCGAAGGGCCGCGAGGCTGTGCCTGGCCGCCGCCTACGCCGGGTCGGTGGGGTGGGCGCAGACGCGGGCCGCGCGGCGCCGTGACCCGGTGGCCGTCCGCGCGGCCGTGGGCGCGGGGATCTGTGGCCTGCTGCCGTTGCAGGCCGCGTTCACCGCCGCGCAGGGCCGCACCGCCACCGCCGCCGCCCTCGCCGCGATCCACCCGGTGGCGCGGCTGCTCTCACGGAAGGTGTCACCGACATGAGGTTCGCCTACGGGACCAACGGGTTCGCGAACCACCGGCTGGACGAGGCGCTCGCCGTGCTGGCCGACCTCGGGTACGACGGGGTGGCGCTGACCCTGGACGGCGGGCATCTCGACCCGTTCGACGCGGACCTGGCGCGCAGGGTGGACAAGGTCGCCGCCCGGCTGGGCGAGCTGGGGCTCGGCGTGGTCGTGGAGACCGGCGGGCGCTATGTCCTGGACCCGCGCCGCAAGCACCGGCCGACGCTGCTGGACGCGCCCCCCGAGGCCGACCGCCGGATCGACCTGCTGCTGCGGGCCGTCCGGGTGGCCGCCGACCTGGGCGCGGAGGCGATGTCGTTCTGGAGCGGCGCGGCGGACCCGGGCCTGCCGGAGGAGACGGCGTGGCGGCGGCTCACCGAGGGCGTCGCCCGGGTCGTCGCCGAGGCCGAACGCCGTGACGTCCGGCTCGGCTTCGAACCCGAGCCGGGGATGTTCGTCGACACCATCGCGGGCTTCGAGGACCTGCACGCCCGGCTGGGCGCGCCGTCCGCGCTCGGGATCACGCTGGACATCGGGCACTGCCGCTGCCTGGAGCCCGAGCCCGTTCCCGACTGCGTCCGCCGGGCCGCTCCCCGCCTGGTGAACGTGCAGATCGAGGACATGCGGCGGGGGGTGCACGAGCACCTGGAGTTCGGCGAAGGGGAGATCGACTTTCCGCCGGTGCTGGCCGCGCTGGACGCCTGCGGATACCGCGGGCTGGTCGGCGTGGAACTGCCCCGGCACAGCCATGCCGCACCCGCGGTCGCGGAGCGTTCGCTCCGCTTCCTGCGGGCCGCGGCCGACGAAGCGGGGATCACTCGGGAGGCGAACCGATGACGCAGGTGGACCAGTCGCTCGACCGTGAGCGGCTGCTGGACGGAGTGCTGGACGAACACGGCCGGAGCTGGCTGGCGGACGCGGTACGGCGCGTCCGGGAACGGGAGGAGGCCGTCCTGGAGCTGTTCCCGGTGGCGGCGCGGGCCTGCGGGCGCGCGCCGGTGCCGGGGATGCCGGGGGTGACGGTCGACCTTCTCGTCCGGGAACGGCTCCTGGCCGCCCTGCCCGGCCGGGGCGCGGCGCTGGGCGACCTGCTGTGGCGGATCTACCGGTACGGCGACGCGTCCGAACGGATCGCGGTGCTCACGGCGCTCGGAAGGCTGGACGCCGACGGCGCGCTGGGCGAGCACGGGCTGCAGATCGTGCGGGACGCGATACGGACCAACGACACCCGGCTGATCGAGGCGGCCGTCGGCCCGTACGGGGCGCGGCACCTCCCCGACGGCGAGTACCGGCAGGCGGTGCTCAAGTGCGTGTTCGTCGGCGTTCCGCTGTCGGCGGTGGCCGGGCTGAAGCGGCGGGCCGACCGCGAGCTGGCGCGGATGCTGGCCGACTACGCCCACGAACGCACCGTCGCCGGGCGTGACGTCCCGGCGGACGTGTGGCCGCTGATCCGGCGGCACCCGGACGTGACGGAAGGCAGGCGACTCCCGGAAGGACAGGTCTGACATGTCTGACATGCGCATCTTCGACCCGCACATCCACATGACCTCCCGCACCACCGACGACTACGAAGCCATGTACACCGCCGGGGTGCGGGCCGTGGTCGAGCCGGCGTTCTGGCTCGGCCAGCCGCGCACCTCGCCGGACACGTTCGCCGACTACTTCGACTCGCTGCTGGGCTGGGAGCCGTACCGGGCCTCCCAGTTCGGCATCCGGCACCACTGCACGATCGCGCTCAACCCCAAGGAGGCGGGCGATCCCCGCTGCCGTCCCGTGCTCGACCTGGTGCCCCGCTACCTGGCCAAGGACGGGGTGGTGGCGGTCGGCGAGGTCGGCTACGACTCGATGACCCCCGACGAGGACGAGGTGTTCGCCGTCCAGCTCGAGATGGCCCGCGACGTCGGCCTGCCCGTGCTCGTGCACACCCCGCACCGCGACAAGGCCGCCGGCACCCGCCGCAGCCTGGACGTGGTCCGCGAGTCCGGGCTGCCGCCCGAGCGGGTGCTGATCGACCATCTCAACGAGCCGACCGTGGCGATGGTGAAGGAATCGGGATGCTGGATGGGATTCTCGGTCTATCCGGACACCAAGATGGACGAAGATCGGATGGTGAGGATCCTCAAGGAGTACGGCACGGAACGCATGCTGGTGAACTCGGCCGCCGACTGGGGCCGCAGCGACCCGCTCAAGACCCGCCGGGTCGGGGAGGCGATGCTGGCGGCGGGTTTCACCGAGGTCGACGTGGACACCGTCCTGTGGGACAACCCGGTGGCCTTCTACGGCCAGAGCGGCCGGCTCGACCTCGCCGAGACGGAGCCTGCGGCGTTCTACGCCGGCAACACCATCAAACGAGGCGGATGACATGCGCTTTCGGCATCGCGACGGAACCCTCGTGCACGTCGCGTACTGCACCAACGTTCACCCGGCCGAAGACCTCGACGGGGTGATCGCCCAGTTCACCCGGTACGCCCGTCCCATCCGCGACCGGCTGGGGGTGAACCGGCTGGGGGTCGGGCTGTGGCTGGCCCGGCCCGTGGCCGACATGCTCACCGCCGACCCCGGCGAGCTGCTGCGGCTGCGCCGCGCCGTCGACAAGGCCGGGCTGGAGGTCGTCACCATCAACGGCTTCCCGTACCAGGGCTTCCACAGCGAGGTGGTCAAGCACGACGTGTACCACCCGGACTGGACCCAGCCCGAACGGATGCGCTACACCCTCGACCTGGCCCGCATCCTCACCCGGCTGCTGCCCGAGGACGTGCGGCACGGCAGCATCTCCACCCTGCCGGTGGCGTGGCGGGAGCCCTGGTCGGCGGCCCAGGAGGAGCTGGCCCGGCGGCGGCAGGACCGGCTGGACCGCGAGCTGATCGCGCTGGCCTCGGCCACCGGCCGCAGCATCCGGGTGGCCTTCGAGCCCGAGCCCGGCTGCCTGGTGGAGTCCACCGCCCAGGCCGCCCAGCACCTGCTGGGCGACCGGCGGTTCCTGGGGGTGTGCCTGGACGCCTGCCATCTGGCGGTGGGCTTCGAGGACCCGGCCGCCGCGCTGGACCGGCTGGCCGCCGCCGGCCTGCCGGTGGTCAAGCTCCAGGCGTCCTGCGCCCTGCAGGCCGACCGGCCCGCCGACCCGGAGACCCGCAAGGCGCTGAACGCGTTCGTCGAGCCCCGCTTCCTGCACCAGACCAGGGAGCGGGGCGTGGCCGCCGGCGTCGACGACCTGGACGCCGCCCTCGACGGGGAGCTGCCCGGCGAGCACGAGTGGCGCGTCCACTACCACGTCCCGCTGCACGCCGAACCGGCCGAGCCGCTGCGCTCCACCCGGCCGGTGCTGACCGGCGCGCTGGAGACCCTGTTCGGCGGCGACCGCGCGCTCACCGACCACGTGGAGGTCGAGACCTACACCTGGGAGGTCCTGCCGGGCCACACCCGGACCAAGGAGGCGCTGATCAACGGCATCGTCGCCGAGCTCACCTGGACCCGCGACGAGCTGGTCCGCCTGGGCCTCAAAGAGGAGAACTGACCGTCCCGCCGGATCAGCCGCCCCGGACGGTGCCGAACGGCGTGACCATGGGCCCGCCGCCCACGGCGTCCTCGAACATCCGCCGCATGGCCGCGCTGTCGTTGAGGTGCGGGAACGGGGCGTCGGGCACCGGCACGCCCAGGAACTCGCACAGCGGCTCCCAGCCCCGGCCCACCTCGTACACCAGCAGCCGCTCGGCGGGGACGGCCTCCCGGACCAGACGGGTGTGCCGTTCGAAGACCTCCACGGCCTTCTCCTCGCCGGGCGGCTGATCCACGGGGGCGCCGAACGTCCGCGTCCACATCCGGTCCAGCATCGGACGCAGGTCCCCCATCACCTTCAGGGGGCCCTGCACGTCCGGCGGGATCGTCTGCCTCGCCGCGTCCATGATGGTGTGCATGCTGGCGAACCAGCGGTGCGGGTCGCGAACGGTGAGGAGCACCTTGGCCTGCGGGTACGCCTCGGCCAGTTCACGCCAGTAGAACCCGGCGGGCCAGTCCACCGCCGACCGGTAGCCCTCGAAGACGTGCTCCCAGTCCGGCGTCCCGCCCTCGCCGACCGCCAGCCACCGCTCGGCGAGCCCCGGCCGCATGATCACCTCGAACATGTGGTGGCAGGGCCCGAACCCCAGCAGCTCCAGCGCCGCCTTCATCGAACTGGTCCCCGTCCGCGGAAACCCCGCCCCGATCACCTGCAGCATTGCCGCCCCTCCCGCTCGCCGATGCTTTGTCGCACCCCCTCAGCCTTCCCCGGCGCGGAGGCCGCACCACCGGCCGACTGTGGCCATCCGTTTCAGGAGGGCAGGGCGTAGCGGCCGTCCTCCAGGGGGTCGACGAGGCCGTCGGCGACCAGGCCGTCGAGGGCGCGTTCGCGCTGGACGGGGTCGGACCACGCGACGTCCAGAGCCGCCTTCTCCACAGGGCCTTCGGCGTTGCGCAGCACGGCCAGCAGGCGGCCCCGGCACTGGCGGTCGGTGCCCGCGTACGTCTGGCCGCGCCGTGGCGGTCCGTCGTAGGGCGGACGACCGGCCTGGTGCCAGGCGCAGGAGCCGATGACGGGGCAGTCGACGCAGCGGGGCGTACGCGCCGTGCAGACCAGGGCGCCCAGTTCCATGACCGCCACGGCCCAGCGGGCGGCGGTGGGGGCGTCCGGGGGGAGGAGGGACTCGGCGAGGGTCACCTCGGCGGCCGTCTGGGTCTTGGGCGGGTACTCCACGCCGGTGATCAGCCGTGCCAGGACGCGCCGCACGTTGGTGTCCAGAACGGCGTGGCGCTGCCGGTAGGCGAAGCTGGCCACGGCCGCCGCGGTGTACGCCCCGACCCCGGGCAGGGCCCTCAGCTCGTCGTAGGAGTCGGGCACCCGCCCGCCGTGCCGCTCGGTGATCGCCACCGCGCACGCGTGCAGCCGCAGCGCCCGGCGCGGATATCCCAGCCGCCCCCAGGCCCGCACCGCCTCCCCGGACGGCTCGGCGGCCAGCGCCTCGGGCGCCGGCCAGCGCCGCATCCACTCCCGCCAGACCGGCAGCACCCGGGCGACGGGCGTCTGCTGCAGCATGATCTCGCTGACCAGGATCCCCCACGGGGTCGCGTCGGGAGCGCGCCAGGGCAGGTCGCGGGCGTGCTCGGCGTACCAGTCGAGGATCGGCCCGGTGTACCGGACGGCGTTGGGCGGTGTGACGGTCATGGCGAACGCCATCCTGCCACGGCGCGCCGCCATGCTCGCCGCCCCAAGGAAACGCATACTGCCCGCATGGATTTGGACGCGCACAGCGACGAGGACGGTCCGGTCTACTGGCGTCGCCGCGCCATGGTCCTGGGCGGCGTGGCCGCCGTGGTGGCCCTGCTGGCCTGGGCCTGCGGCGGTGGCGGCGAGCAGACCGTCCGCCCCGCCGGCGCCGCCGACGCCCAGACCCCCACCATCCCGGTGCTCCCGACCGTCACCGTGACCGCCACCCCCAGCGGCACTCCGAAACCCAGGCCCTCCGCCGAGGAGGAGCCCACGACCCGGGACGGCCACTGCGACCCCGACGACCTGGTCCTGACGTTCCGAACGGACCAGACCACCTACGCCGGAGGCCGGCATCCCAGACTGCAGCTCTCCCTGGTCAACATCGGTGACCGGACCTGCACCTACGACACGGGTCCCGAGAACCTCCGGGTCCGCATCATGAGCGGCCCCGACCGCATCTGGTCCTCCGACCACTGCACCAAGGGCGCTTCACTCCAGAAGCTCCGCCGGGGCGTCCCCCACATCCAGACCATCACCTGGGACCGGAAGCGTTCGACCCCCGGCTGCCCCAAGACCCGCCCGGCGGCCAAGCCCGGCACCTACGTGGCCACCGCCCACCTGGAGGGCCTCAAGCCCCATCGCGAGGTCTTCCACCTCCGCTGACGGCGCCCAGCCCCGCCACAAAGCGTCCGAGCAGCCGGGCGAACTCGGCGCGCTCGGCATCGGTCCACCCCGCCATCGCCGCCGCGAACACCCGCCGCCGATGTTCATGCACCCGCTCGGTGAGCGCCCGCCCCTCACCGGTCCGCTCCAGCAGCGCCCGCCGCCCGTCGGCCTGGTCGGCGACCCGCCGCACCAGCCCCGCGTCCACCGCCGCGGACACCAGCCTGCTCGCCCGGGGTTGATCGACGCCCAGGGCCGCCGCCACCGTCCCCACGGTGGCCGCCTCCCCGCCCGCCTCGGCGGCCTCGATCACGTCCAGCACATCGAACACCGCCCGGCCTGCCGACCCGGCCCCCGCCAACTCCGCCAGGACCCCGCGCCGCTGGCCCCGCCGGATGGCGACCATGGCCTGCTCGATGGCCGCGAGCTCACCCCCACCGGAAACGCCCTTGTCCGCCATGGCCCCTCAACACATAATCAAAGACAACTAGTTGTCACATTACATGGATTGGCCTGACGATGACGGACCGCCCGATCGGCTACTGGATCCGCCGCCTGGACGCCCTGCTCGAAGAGACCCTGGACCGCGCACTGGCCGAAGAGGGAGTCGGCCGCCGCCACTGGCAGACGCTCAACGTCCTGCGGGACGGCCCCCTGGACCCCGCCGCCCTGACCGAACGCCTGGCCCCCTTCTGGACCGAAGGCGCGATCACCCCCGCCGAGATCATCGAAGACCTGACCCGCCGAGGCTGGCTGGAACGCACCGCCGACGGCCGCCTCCACCTCACCGCCGAGGGCGCCACCACCCACACCCGCCTGTCCACCCGGGTCGGGGCGAACAGGCAACGCCTCACCGAGGGCATCCTCCCCGAGGAGTACGCCACCGCCCTCAACGTCCTACGCCGCATGACCGAAAACGCCCAAGCCCTACCCTGACCCCACCCCCGCCGTGGCCTTGCGCGGCCGTCCGCGTCCACTGCTCGCCATGCGGAAATCGTCAGACAGCTCCTAGAGGATCGGCCAAGAGGCATGGCCGGTCGGCAGTGGCATCCGGAGATCGTCCGGGGGTCTGGGGGCGGAGCCCCCAGAACTTCCACACCAGCTTGGGACAAGCCCACTCTCAGTCGGCCGGAGCGGAGCCTCCAGGCGGAGCTTCGGCCGACTGAGCGCGGTCCGGGCACCGCAGCCGACCACGGCGCAGCGAGCCGCCAGGCGAGCGGAGCCGGGGTCGGCGAGGATGCCCGGATCCGCGTGCGGGGGGTGTGGGGGGTCGCCCCCCCACAAGTCACACGTACCGTTCGAGGATGGAGCTCTCGGCCAGGCGGGACAGGCCCTCGCGGACGCTGCGGGCCCGGGACTCGCCCACGCCGGTGACGGACTGCAGGTCGTCGATGCTGGCGGCCAGCAGCTTCTGCAGGCCGCCGAAGTGCTCGACCAGGTCCTCGACGACCAGGCTGGGCAGGCGGGGGACCTTGGCCAGCAGGCGGTAGCCCTTGGGGCTGACCGGGATGTCCAGGGCGTCGGGGCCGGAGTAGCCCATGACCTCGGCGACGGTGGTGAGGTCGAGCAGCTCGTTGGCGCTGAGGGTGTCGAGGGCGTCCAGGACCTCGCCGACCCGGCGGGCGGGGGTGTCGGGCGGCTGGTAGTCGCGGACGATGAGCTCGCGGTCCACGTCGACGCCGGAGACCAGCTCGTCGAGCTGCAGGGACAGCAGCCGGCCGTCGGTGCCGAGCTCGACGACGTACCCCTCGATCTCGTCGGCGATGCGGCGGACCATCTCCAGCCGCTGCACGACGGCGGTCACGTCGCGGACGGTGACCAGGTCCTCGATCTCCAGGGCGGACAGGGTGCCGGAGACCTCGTCGAGACGGAGCTTGTACCGCTCCAGGGTCGCCAGCGCCTGGTTGGCCTTGGACAGGATGGCCGCCGAGTCCTCCAGCACGTAGCGGGTGCCGTCCAGGTAGAGGGCGATGATCCGCATGGACTGGCTGACCGAGATCACCGGGAAGCCGCACTGCTTGGCCACGCGCTCGGCGGTGCGGTGCCGGGTGCCGGACTCCTCGGTGGGGATGGTGGGGTCGGGCACCAGGTGGACGGCCGCGCGGACGATCCGCCGGTGGTCGTTGTCCAGCACGATGGCGCCGTCCATCTTGGCCAGCTCGCGCAGCCGGGTCGCGGAGAACTCCACGTCCAGCTCGAAGCCCCCCGAGCACAGCTCCGCCACGACCTCGTCGTAGCCGAGGACGATCAGGCCGCCGGTGTGCCCCCGCAGGATGCGCTCCAGACCGTCGCGAAGGGCGGTGCCGGGGGCGACCGCCGCCAGCGTGGCGCGGCGCCTCTCGTCATGCGACTTGTCGTGCAGTACTCCCACTGGACCCCCGGAGGTCGCTGAACGGCGCTTAGTTTACCGAGCCGTTTGGGCGACCGGCTCGTTCCCCGGTACCAGGCGATCCTTTGTGGAGTAATACCCACAGGGGACCTGCGGGCCGCCTCGCCCGTCCGCCGGGTCAAGCCGAGGTTATCCCGGAGGTCAGGGCGCGGTGAAGGCCACCCGGAGGGCCTGCTGCAGATTGTCCACCTCCATCACCTTCATGCCCTCGTAGCTGACCGCCTGCAGCTCGGCCCGCCGCAGCGGGGTCCGTTCGCCCAGGTCCAGCGACCCCTTGGGGACGACCGCGGCCTTGAACCCCAGTCGGCTCGCCTCGGCCAGCCGGCGCTGCACGCCCGGCACCGCGCGGACCTCCCCGGCCAGCCCGACCTCGCCGAGCGCGATCACGTTCCCCGACAGCGCCTGCTCGACGGTGGACCCGGCCACCGCCAGCGCCACCGCCAGGTCCACGGAGGTCTCGGTGAGCCGCACCCCGCCGACGGTGGAGACGTACACGTCCTGGTCGTGCATGGAGATCTGGCAGCGCCGGGCCAGCACCGCCAGCACCATCGCCACCCGCGCCGACTCCAGCCCGGAGGTGGCGCGGCGCGGGGAGGGCAGGAACGACTTGGCCACCAGCGCCTGCACCTCGGCGACCAGCGGGCGGCGGCCCTCCAGCGTCACGGTCACGCAGGTCCCCGGCACCGGCTCCTCGCGCCGGGTCAGGAACAGCCCGCTGGGGTCGGCCAGCCCCACGATGCCGACCTCCGACAGGTCGAAGCAGCCCAGCTCGTCGGTGGGGCCGTAGCGGTTCTTGACGGCGCGGATCATCCGCAGCCGGCTGTGCCGGTCGCCCTCGAAGTACAGCACCACGTCGACCAGGTGCTCCAGCAGCCGGGGCCCGGCGATGGCGCCGTCCTTGGTGACGTGGCCGACCAGCACGGTGGTGATGCCGCGTTCCTTGGCCACCCGGATGAAGTTGGCGGTGACCTCGCGGATCTGGGTGACGCCGCCGGGGGCGCCGTCGACCTCGGCGGTGCCGATGGTCTGGATGGAGTCCACCACCAGCAGCCTGGGCTCGACCGCGTCGATGTGGCCGAGCACGGCGGCCAGCTCGGTCTCGGCGGCCAGGTACAGCCCGTCGGTGACCGCGCCCACCCGGTCGGCGCGCAGCCGGACCTGCTCGGCGGACTCCTCGCCGGTGACGTACAGCACGGGGGTGTCGGCGGCGGCCAGCGCGGCGACCTCCAGCAGCAGGGTGGACTTGCCGATGCCGGGCTCGCCGGCCAGCAGCAGCACCGCGCCGGGCACCAGGCCGCCGCCCAGCACCCGGTCCAGCTCGTCCAGCCCGGTCGGCCGGGTCTGCGCGGTCCGTACGTCCACCTCGCCGATCGGCCGGGCCGGGGAGGTGACCGGACCGGCGGCCACCACGCGCGGCGGGGCGGCGGCGCCGGCCTCGGAGACGGTGCCCCACGCCTGGCACTCGCCGCAGCGCCCGACCCACTTGGTGGTCTGCCAGCCGCACTCGGCGCAGCGGTAGGCCGCCCGGGGAGTGGTCTTCGCCTTGGCCATGTCTCGATACGGTACGTCGGGCCGCCGACAGTCTCAGTAGCGCCGCCACCAGATGTTCACGGCGTAGTCGACCTCGCACCCGTCGTGCTCGGCCAGGAACGCCTCGGCCAGCTCCGCCGGGAACTCGATGCGCAGCACCTCGGCCAGGTCCTCGCGGCTGCCGAACGCCCACCGGATCAGCACCGGCTCCCGGCTGAACCCCTGCCGGGCCCAGAACGCCTCCACCGCCGCCGGGTCGTACCGGGGCAGCCAGCGCCGGAACCAGCCGCCGAACGTGGAGCGGGTGGCGTCGTTGTCGATGATCATCGCCGCCCCGCCGCGCCGGATCACCCGCCGCAGCTCGGCCAGCCCCGGCTCGCAGCCCGGCCCGAAGAAGTACGCCCAGCGGGCGTGCACCACGTCCACCGAGGCGTCCGGCAGCGGGATCGCCTGCGCCGCGCCGACCCGCACGGCCACGTTCGCCAGGTCCCGCACCCGCCGCGCGGCGGCCGCCGCCAGCGCCGAGTGCGGCTCCACGCCGATCACCCGGGCCGCCTCGCGGGCGAACATCGGCAGGTGGAAGCCCGTTCCGCAGCCCAGGTCCAGCACGGTCGCGCCGGCCCACGGGCGGATCCGGCGCAGCGCCGCCTCCAGCAGCCCGTCGGGGTCCACGGCGCGGTTCTCGATCTCGTAGACCTGCGGGGAGTTCCAGATGTTGGGGCTGGGCACGGCGCCCGCCGCGATCTCGGCCACGGACGCCGAGAGTAGCCGCGCCCACGGAGTGTTGTGCGAATCATCGATACCCGGGGGACACACACCGCGACGCACCGCATAGGCTTTCGTTTGCGCGGTGCCCTCCCGGCGGGCAGCATTGTTCAATTCGGCGGGCCGCCGGCCGGCGCCGAGCAGACGATCGTCGAGTGATCCTCAGCGAGGGGGCAGTGACTCCGCAGCACGACGGCGCAGGCGCAGTACCAGCGGGGCTCCGGCTGCCGGACGCCTCGGTGACGCTCTCGACCGCATCGGTCTACCCCGAGAAGGCCCCCAGCGCCTTCGAGATCGCCGCCACGCTGGGGTACGACGGGGTCGAGGTGATGGTCGCCACCGACGCCGCCTCCCAGGACCTGAACGTGCTGCGCCGGCTGTCGGAGTACCACCAGGTCCCGATCAAGTCGATCCACGCGCCCTGCCTGCTGCTCACCCAGCGGGTGTGGGGCCGCGACCCGTGGGGCAAGCTGGTGCGCTCCAAGGAGGTCGCCGAGGCGCTCGGCGCCGAGGTCGTGGTGGTGCACCCGCCGTTCCGCTGGCAGCGCGAGTACGCCCGCGAGTTCGTCGAGGGCCTGGCCCGCATGCAGTCCGAGACCGACGTGCTGTTCGCGGTGGAGAACATGTTCCCGGTGCGGGCGCGCGGCGCCGAGGTGGGCATGTACTCGCCCGGCTGGAACCCGCTGGACCAGGACTACCCGTACGTGACGCTGGACCTGTCGCACACCGCGGTGTCCGGGTCGGACGCGCTGGAGATGGCCGGGCAGCTCGGCGAGCGGCTGCGGCACATCCACCTGGCCGACGGGATCGGCGTGACCAACAAGGACGAGCACCTGGTGCCGGGCCGGGGCGGCCAGCCGTGCGCGGAGGTGCTGGAGAAGCTGGCCGCCGACGGGTTCTCCGGGCACATCGTGCTGGAGGTCAACACCCGGCGGGCGGCCAACCGGGCCGAGCGCATGGAGGACCTGGCCGAGGCGCTGGCGTTCGCCCGGCTGCACCTGGCCGCCGCCGACCGCACCTGGGAGGTCACCCCGGCCGGAGAGGTGTCGCGCCGGGGCCCGCGCTGATGACGACCGGCGCCACCGGCCGGCCCGGGCGGCGTCCCGGCCCCACCGAGACCCGGGAGAAGATCCTGGCCTGCGCCCGGCGGCTGTTCGCCGAGAAGGGGTACGACGGGGCGTCGCTGCGCGGCATCGCCCGGGAGGCCGGGGTGGACCCGGCGCTGGTGCACCACTTCTTCGGCGGCAAGCAGGGCGTGTTCGTCGCGGCGATGCAGTTCCCGCTGGATCCGGGGGTGCTGCTGGAACGGATCGCGCAGGCCCCTCGTGACCGGCTCGGCGAGACGCTGGCGACGGTGTTCCTGGACGTGTGGAGCGACCCGGCGCGGCGCGCCCCGCTGCTGGCCGTGCTGCGGTCGGCGATGACCAACGAGCAGGCCGCCACGATGATGCGGCAGTTCGTCAGCGCGACGCTGCTGCGCCCGGCCACCGAGCTGTACGGGATCCCGCCGATCCGGATCCAGGCGGCGGTGGGGCAGATGATCGGCGTGGCCATGCTCCGGTACGTGCTGGAGGTGGAGCCGATCGCGTCGGCCGCCCCGCAGGAGCTGGTGGCGATGCTGGCCCCGGTGCTGCAGCACCACCTCGAGCACGGGTGACGTGTGGGGGGGCGACCCCCCACGCCCCCCGCGGCGGTCCGGGCATCCTCGCCGGCCCGTCCTGCGCTCGCCTGGGGGCTCGCTCCGGACGGGTCGGCTGCGGTGCCCGGACCGCTCAGGTGAACCGCCGCTCCGCTGGAGCTCCGCGGCGGTTCACCTGGGCTGCCGCGCTTCGGTTGCGGTGGAAGGTCGGGGTTTCCACCTGCCGCGTTCTGCCGGTCAGTCCTTCCGTGCCCTTGACCGGGATGTCGTACGGGCATAAATTCAACACATGATGAGTTCTGTTCCGGCAGGCCCTCCGGACGCCGCCGTCAGCGTCCGCGACCTGCGGGTCGAGCGGGGCGGCCGGGAGGTGCTGCGCGGGATCGGGTTCGACGTTCCGCGCGGCGCCGTGGTCGGCCTGCTCGGGCCCAGCGGCTGCGGCAAGACCACGCTGATGCGCGCCATCGTGGGCGTGCAGATCGTCAAGGGCGGCGCCGTCACCGTGCTCGGCCGCCCGGCGGGCAGCCCCGAGCTGCGCCGCCGCGTCGGGTACTCGACCCAGGGCGCCGCCGTCTACACCGACCTGACCGTCCGGGAGAACCTGCGCTACTTCGCCGCGGTGCTCGGCGCGCCGCGCGGCGACGTGGACCGGGTGCTGGCGGAGGTCGGGCTCACCGACCACCGCGACCGGGTGGCCGGGACGCTGTCCGGCGGGCAGCTCAGCCGCGCCAGCCTGGCGGTCGCCCTGCTCGGCGCCCCCGAGCTGCTGGTCCTGGACGAGCCGACCGTGGGGCTGGACCCGGTGCTGCGGCAGGAGCTGTGGGAGCTGTTCCACCGGCTGGCCGCGCGCGGCACGACGCTGCTGGTCTCCAGCCACGTCATGGACGAGGCGGGCCGCTGCCAGCGGCTGCTGCTGATGCGGGAGGGCGAGATCCTCGCCGACGACTCGCCCGACGCGCTGCGCGAACGCGCCGGCGCGACCGATCTGGAACAGGTCTTCCTCCACCTGATCGGCGACCGGGCGGTGGCGTCATGAGCATCGCGGTGACATCGGCGACGACGCGGCGGATCCTGCGGCAGCTGCGGCACGACCACCGGACGGTGGCGATGATCGTCGGGGTGCCCAGCCTGCTGATGATCCTGCTGCGCTACGTGTTCGACCAGCCGGCGCTGTTCGACCGGGTCGGGCCGATCCTGCTCGGCGTGTTCCCGTTCATCATCATGTTCATCGTGACCAGCGTCGGCACGCTGCGCGAGCGCACCGGCGGCACGCTGGAACGGCTGATGACGACGCCGCTGGGCAGGCTGGACCTGCTGCTGGGGTACGCGCTGGCGTTCGGGCTGGTGGCGCTGCTGCAGGTGGCGGTGGTGCTGACGATCTCGCTGACCTGGCTGGGGCTGGACCTGGCGGGCTCGGTGGGGACGCTGGTGGCGGTGGCGGTGCTGGACGCGCTGCTGGGCGTGGCGCTGGGACTGCTGGCCAGCGCGTTCGCCCGCACCGAGTTCCAGGCGGTGCAGCTGATGCCGGCGTTCGTGCTGCCGCAGGCGCTGCTGTGCGGACTGTTCGTCCCGCGCGACCAGATGGCCGGCTGGCTGGAGGCGATCTCCACCGTACTGCCGCTGTCGTACGCGGTGGAGGCCATGCAGGAGGTGTCCCGCGAGCCCGGCGTGACCGGGACGCTGCTGCGCGACGTGGCGGTGATCGCCGGCTGCGTGCTGCTCGCCCTGGCCCTCGGCGCGGCCACGCTGCGGCGGCGCACCCCGTAGCCCGGGACTTCCGGATCGTGCGGTCCGGCGCCGAAACGGGCGCGGTGTCAAGGGTCGTCGGTAGTATCCCGGCCCATGAGCACAGAGAAGGATCCCGCCGCGGGCGCCGACCTGTTCGACGAGCCCCGCCCGGACGGCGCCGATCCACGGGAGACGGACGCGGGCGACGCGCCGGACGCGCCGCGCCGCCGCCGCGGCCGCCGCATCCTGCTGGCGGTCCTGGCGTTCCTCCTGATCGTCGTGCTCGGCGTGACCGCGCTGCTGTGGCAGCGGCAGAGCGCCTACAACGGCAACATCGACCGGCTGCCCGGCGTGATGCCCACCGGCGACCGGCCCGGGCCCAACGTGGTCGGCACCGAGAACTGGCTGCTGGTCGGCTCCGACACCCGGGTGGAGACCAAGACCACCGGTGAGGGCGGCCGGGTCTGGAAGCCGGGGCAGCAGCGGGCCGACACGATCATGCTGGTGCACCTGCCGGCCGACCGGGACAAGGTCTACGTGATCTCGATCCCGCGCGACTCGTGGGTCACCGTCCCCGGCTACGGGCAGCAGAAGATCAACGCCGCGTTCTCGTTCGGCGGGCCGCCGCTGCTGATCGAGGCGGTGGAGGACCTGACCGGCGTCCGGGTCGACCACTTCGGCGCGATCGACTTCAACGGGTTCAAGGACATGACCGACGCGCTCGGCGGCGTCGACGTGCACGTCGCCAGGACCGTGCACGACCCGATGAACCACGTCACCTGGCAGGCCGGCAAGAACCACCTGAACGGCGAGCGGGCGCTGCTGTTCGTCCGGCAGCGCTACAACCTGCCCAACGGCGACTTCGACCGGATCAAGCGGCAGCAGGCGTTCCTGCGGGCCATCACCCAGAAGGCCGCCACCGCCGGGACCGTCACCAACCCGCTCAAGCTGGACCGGTTCCTGTCGGCGGTGACCAAGTCGATCAGCGTGGACGAGGGCGTGTCGGCGGGGGACCTGCGGTCGCTGGCGCTGAGCATGCGCAGCGTGCGCGGCTCGGACATCACGTTCCTGACCGTGCCCAACAAGGGGCCCGCCCAGCGCGGCAACCAGAGCGTGGTGCTGCTGGACGACGCCAGGGCCCGCCTGCTGTACGACGCCGTGCGCACCGCCGAGGTCGCCGACTACGTGAAGCGGTACGGCGGCGCCAACAGCGTGGGCAAGGTCTCCTAGACGCCCCTTCGCCCCCTCGGAGGACCCCTCCTTAATCTGGGTCGTGGTGGGACAACGTGGTCCCGTCGTAGAAGGGGTTGCGCAGTGCTTCGTCAGGTTCTGTTGGCGGCGTCCCGCAGTGGCGGGGTCCGTCATGCGGTGGAGTCCGCCCCGTTCTCGCGGGGGATGGTGCGCCGGTTCATCGCGGGCGAGACGGTGGACGACGCCCTGCAGGTCACCCGCAGGCTCGTCGGCGAGGGCCTGAACGTCACGATCGACCACCTCGGGGAGGACACCACCGACGCCGCGCAGGCCGAGGCCGTGGTCGAGGGCTACCTGACGCTGCTGGACCGCCTCGCCGCCGCCGGGCACGGGCCGCGCGCCGAGGTGTCGGTGAAGCTGTCGGCGGTGGGCCAGGCGCTCGACGAGGACATGGCGGTGGACAACGCCCGCCGGATCTGCGCCGCCGCCAAGGCCGCCGGGACCACCGTGACGCTCGACATGGAGGACCACACCACGGTCGAGTCCACGCTGCGGATCCTGGCCGAGCTGCGCCGCGACCACCCCGAGACGGGCGCGGTCATCCAGTCGTACCTGCGCAGGGCCGAGGAGTACTGCGCCGGCCTGGCGTACGAGGGCTCCCGGGTGCGGCTGTGCAAGGGCGCGTACGCCGCCCCCGACGACGTGGCGTACACCTCCAAGGCGGAGATCGACAGATCGTACGTGCGGTGCATGAAGGTGCTGTTCGCCGGCGAGGGCTACCCGATGCTCGCCACCCACGACCCGCGCCTCATCGAGATCGCCGGAGCGCTGGCGGTCTTCCACGACCGGGCCCCGTCGAGCTTCGAGTACCAGATGCTGTACGGGATCCGGCCCGCCGAGCAGCGCCGCCTGACCGGGCTCGGCGCGCAGGTGCGGGTGTACGTCCCCTACGGCCGCGAGTGGTACGGGTACGCGATGCGGCGGATGGCCGAGCGGCCCGCCAACCTGGCGTTCGTGCTCCGCTCGCTCGCGACCAGGTCCTGAGGCGCACGCCTCGCCCGAGGGGTTCGGGGGGCTCTCGCTACGCTGGGGTCCGTGGGTGAACTCATCGCGATTCTCGGTGCCGGCAAGATGGGCGAGGCGCTGCTGTCCGGCGTGCTGCGGGCCGGGCGGCGCCCCTCCGAGCTGGTCGTGACGGCCCGCCGTGAGGAACGCGGCGCCCTGCTGCGCGAACGCTACGGCGTCGAGGTCGTCACCAACGCCGAGGCCGCCAGGACCGCCCGCACGCTGATCCTGGCCGTCAAGCCGCAGGACATGGGGGTGCTGCTGGACGAGCTGCGCCCGCACGTGACGCCGGACCGGCTGGTGATCTCGATGGCCGCCGGGATCACCTGCGCGTTCATCGAGGACCGGCTGCCGGACGGGGTGCCGGTGATCCGGGTGATGTCCAACACCCCGGTGCTGGTGGACGAGGCGATGAGCGTGGTGTCGGCGGGCTCGCACGCCGGCGAGGAGCACCTGAAGATCGCCGAGGAGCTGCTGTCCCCGGTCGGCAAGGTGCTGCGGATCCCCGAGGCCCTGCAGGACGGGGCCACCGCGCTGTCCGGCAGCGGCCCGGCGTACTTCTACTACCTGGTCGAGGCGATGGTGGACGCGGGCATCCTGCTGGGCATGCCGCGCGCCGCCGCGCTGGAGATGGTGATCCAGTCCGCGGTCGGGGCGGCGGTCATGCTGCGGGACTCCGGCGAGCACCCGGTGATGCTGCGCGAGGCGGTCACCTCCCCGGGCGGCACCACCATCGCGGCGATCCGCGAGCTGGAGCGGCACGGCGTCCGCGCCGCCGTCATCGAGGCCATCGAGGCCGCCCGCAACCGGGGCCGGGAGCTCGCCGAGGGCTGACCGCTCGAATCGGACGTTTTTCCACATCCTCGACCACCCATTGAGCCGATCATTGCTTTCTGCTCGTGTAGTGGGCATGGGGATTCTGCTTCGAGTGCTCGTGGTGGCGGGCCTGCTGGTCGACGCGGTCGTGCACTGGCGCTTCGCGCCGGACATGGCGTTCGTCGAGGGCGGCAGCATCGGGGGCGACACGCTGTTCCGCATCCAGGCCGTCGCGGCGGCCCTGGCGGCCGTCCTGGTCGCCGTGTGGCCGCGCCGCTGGAGCTACGCGATCGCCTTCGCGGTCGCCGCCAGCGCCGTGGGCGCCCTGCTGCTGTACCTGTGGGTCGACGTGGGAGCGCTCGGTCCGCTCCCGAACATGCACGACCCGGTCTGGTACGCCGAGAAGACCTGGAGCCTGGTCGGCGAGGGCGTCGCCGCCCTGGCCGCCCTGGCCGGCATGGTCCTTCCCGAACGCACCCCCGCCCCCGAACGAGCCGAACGCACCCCCGCCTAGACGGAATCGGAAATTCGGTCTTTTGGGGGAGTCGCCCGGTTGAGGGCGTTCCTACGATGGCCGCGTGGCTGTGCGACGGTACCTCCCGCTCGTCCTGCCGTGCGCACTGGTCGCGGTGCTGCTCGGCTCCTGTGACGGGGGCGGTGAGCAGCCGGACCGGGTGCGGGTCGGGACGGTCGCCCGGGGCGACGTGGCCGAGGTCGTGGAGGCGCCGGGCACGGTGACGCCGCGGGCCGCCGCGACGTTGCGGGCCCCCGCCGCGGGGACGATCGAGCGGCTGCACGTCACCGACGGCGACCGGGTGCGCGAGGGGCAGGTGCTCGCCGTCATCGACTCGCCGGCGGCGCGGGAGCGGCTTCGGCAGGCCCGGGAGGCCGACGCGGACGTCACGGCCGGTGCGCCGCCCGCCGGGGTTGACCTGGCCGGGTTCCAGCGCGACGCCGAGGAGATCGCGCGGCGGGGGTTCGGCACGGCGCGGCGGGCGGCCCGGCAGATCCCCGACCCCGAGGTCCGCGCCCGCGTCCTCGCCGACATCGCCGAGGCGGAGGCCCGGTACGCGACCGCGGCCGCCGCCGCCCGCGCCGCCGTGGCCAGGCTGAACGCGGGCCTGGGCTCGGTCTCCTCGGCGATGACCTCCATCACCGCCGCCCAGCGCGTCCAGACCGGGGCCGCCGTGCGGGCCGCCGAACGCACCGTGCGGGGACTCACCCTCAGGGCGCCGTTCGACGGCGTCGCCGGCCTGGGCGGGCCCGCCGCCGGGGCGGGCGACCTGGCCGACCGGCTTCCGCAGCAGCTCCAGGGGCAGGCCGGGCTGGGCGGCTTCGGGGGCGGCGGCCCGACCGACGCCGCCTCGGTCGCCGTGGGCGCGCCGATAGGGGCCGACGCCGCCGTCGTCACCGTCACCGACGTGTCCCGGCTGACGCTGACCGCCGAGGTCGACGAGACCGACATCCTCCAGATCAGGCCGGGCGTCACCGCCGAGGCCGAACTGGACGCGCTGCCCGGCGCCACCTACCCGGCCGAGGTCACCGGCGTCGGCGTCACGCCCCGGGAGTCGGCCTCCGGCGGCGTCACGTACAAGGTCACCCTGCGGCTCGACCGCGGCGCCGACACCGCCGGACGGCCCGCGCCCTGGCCCAAGCCCGGCATGAGCGCCGTCATAGACCTGAGGATCCGCGAGGTCGCCGACGCGGTCGCGGTGCCCTCCTCGGCCGTTCTCACCAGCGGACGCGACAGCACCGTGTGGGTGGTGACCGGCGGGAGGGCGCAGCGGCGGGTCGTACGGCTGGGCGCGCAGGGCGACGCGGTGGTCGAGGTGACCTCCGGGCTGCGGGTGGGGGAGCGGATCGTGGTGCGCGGCGCGGGATCCGTCCGGCAGGGCCAGGAGATCCCGGACCCATGACACCGGCGCTGGAGGCCGTCGACGTGACCCGCACGTACCGGTCGGACGGGGTCTCGGTCACCGCGCTGCACGGGGTCGGCCTGCGGATCGAGGAGGGCGAGTTCGCCGCGATCGTCGGCCCGTCCGGCTCGGGCAAGTCCACCCTGATGCACCTGCTGGGCTGCCTGGACCGGCCCACCGGCGGGACGCTGCGGGTGGCGGGCCGGGACGTGGCCGCCCTGTCGGACGCCGAGCTGGCCGACCTGCGCAACCGGCGGGTCGGGTTCGTGTTCCAGTCGTTCCAGCTGCTCCCCAGGACCAGCGCCCGCGACAACGTGGCGCTGCCGCTGGTCTACCGGGGCGTGCCGCGGGCCGAGCGCCGCCGCCGCGCCGTCGAGGCGCTGAGCATGGTCGGCCTGGGACACCGCCTGGACCACCGGCCGAGCCAGCTGTCGGGCGGCGAGCAGCAGCGGGTCGCCATCGCCCGCGCGCTCGTCGGAGAGCCCCGGGTCGTGCTGGCCGACGAGCCCACCGGCAACCTCGACACCAGGACCGGACACGAGGTGATGGACCTGCTGGAACACCTCAACGCCGAACACGGCGTCGCCGTCGTGCTGGTCACCCACGAGCCCGACATCGCCGGCCGCGCCCGCCGCCGCATCCACATCAGGGACGGCCGGATCGAACGGGACGAACGCGCGTGAGGGCCGCCGAGTCGTTCCGGGTCGCCTGGGAGGCGCTGCGGGTCAACCGGCTGCGCAGCGCGCTGACGATGTTCGGCGTGGTGGTCGGGGTGGCGGCGGTGGTGGTGCTGGTCGCCATCGGCAGCGGCGCCCGCGACCTGGTGGAGCGCGAGATCGAGGGGCTCGGCTCCAACCTGGTGTTCGTCGCCCCCGGCGACCTCGCCTCGGGCACGGCCTCGACCGTGAGCCGGCTGACCCTGGAGGACGTGGAGTACCTGCACCGCACCCTCGGCGAGCACACCGACATCGCCGTGTCGCTCAGCTCGGGGGAGACGGTGCGGGCCGGGCGCAACGAGGCGTTCGCGACCGTGGTGGGGACCAACGAGGCGCTGCCGCGGGTGTTCGACCGGCCGCTGCGGCCCGGCGGGCGCCACCTCACCGAGACCGACGTGCAGACCCGCCGCCGGGTGGTGGTGCTCGGCGCGCGGACCGCCGAGCAGATCTTCGGGGACGTCGACCCGGTCGGCCGGCAGGTGGCGATCGCGGGCGGCGCGCGGTTCCGGGTGGTGGGGGTGTTCGAGGAGCTCGGCGAGACGTTCGGGCAGACCCGCGACACCGAACTGCACATGCCGGTGACCACCGCGCAGCGGCTGCTGGGCGTGGACACGGTCGACTACCTGGCGTTGCGCGCCGCGTCCGCCGACGACATCCCCGCCCTGCAGCGGGAGGTGGTGGACGCGCTGGAACGCCGCCATCCGGGGGAGCGGTTCTCGGCGATCAGCCAGACCCAGCTGCTGGGCACCGTCGGGACCGTGCTGAACGCGCTCACCGGGGTGCTGGCCGCCATCGCCGCCATCTCGCTGCTGGTCGGCGGGGTCGGCGTCTCCAACATCATGCTGGTCTCGGTGCGCGAGCGGACCCGGGAGATCGGGCTGCGCAAGGCGCTGGGGGCGCGGCGGCGCGACGTGCTGGCGCAGTTCCTCACCGAGGCGGTGCTGCTGACCTCGATCGGCGGGATCTGCGGCATCGCCCTGGGGGTCGGCGGGGCGCTGGCCATCGCGTGGGCGTCCCCGGTCCCGGCGTCCGTCGCCTGGTGGTCCCCGGCGCTGGCGTTCGCGGTGTCGGCGGCCGTGGGGATCTTCTTCGGCGTGGTCCCGGCCCGCCGCGCCGCCCGCCTGGACCCGGTGACGGCCCTGCGCACCGAGTAGGGCGCCTCAGGCGACCGCGTCGCGGCGGGCGTCCAGCACGGAGGAGATGAACCGGGCGGTCTCCTCCATCGCCTGGCGGGCCTCCGGGAGCACCCGGTTGAAGATCTGGAAGTCGTGGATCTGGCCCGGCCAGATCTGCAGCACGCAGTCCGCGCCCGCCTCGGTCAGCGCCTCGGCCAGCCGTTCGGCCTCCGGGCGCAGCACCTCGTCCCCGCCGACCTGGATCAGCACCGGCGGAACGTCCTGCCAGTCGCACTCCAGCAGCGCCAGCCGGGGGTCCAGCTCGTCCCGGCCGGTCACCAGCCGGGCGATCCGGCGCGCCATCTGCGGGCTGATGTAGGCGTCCCGCACCTGCGGATCGCACTCGGCGGCCAGCTCGCAGGTCAGGTCCACCCACGGGGAGAACAGCACCATCCCCGCCGGGTCCGGCAGGTCGGAGTGGCAGATCTCGCCGGTCAGCGCCGCGGCCAGATGCCCGCCCGCCGAGTCGCCGGCGATCACGATCCGGTCCGCCGGATAGCCCTCCTCCAGCAGCCAGCAGTAGGCGTCCAGGGCGTCCTCCAGCGGCGCCGGGAACGGGTGCTCGGGGGCCAGCCGGTAGTGCGGCACGAACACCGGCAGCCCGCAGTCGGCCGACAGCCGCGAGGTGATCGGCCGGTGGGTGCGCGGCGAGCACACGATGTAGCCGCCGCCGTGCAGGTAGAGCACGGCCGCGTCGCGGACCGGGTCCTCCTCGGGCACCAGCAGTTCGCCGCCCAGCGGCCGGTCGCCCTCGCGGGGGATGGCCACGTGCTCCAACCGGGTCTGCGGATGCTGCCCGATCAGGATGGCGGCGGCGTCCACCGCCGTGCGGGCGGTCCGGATGCTCATCGGATGGCCCGGCAGCCGGTGCATGAAGGGCCGCAGGCCGTATCGGAGCGCGCGGGAGATCACCGCGCTCTGCACGCTCGGTTTGCGGTCCGCGAGGGCATCCGCCTCCACCCCTTGCTCGTCTGGGTGGGCGACCGCCCTGCGCGGACGGCCCGCCCGGATGAGCGGCTCCATCTGCACCCCCGTTGTTTCGTTCTCGTTACCTGATGCCCACGAATGCGGATAAATCACTCCTTCGTCACCTCCGGGCCGGATCTGCCCGGTTCACCGCGCCCGCGGGGCGATAGCGTGAACGGCATGAGTCACGCCGCGCCTTCGGCTCCGGGCGGCCCCGGTCCCTGTGACCTGCGGGTCCTGTGGGACGACAGACTGATCACCTACGACTTCGGCCCGACCCACCCGATGAACCCGGTGCGGGTGGAGCTGACGATGGCGCTCGCCCGCGAGTACGGGGTGCTGGACCATCCCAACGTCGAGGTGGCCTCCTTCGACCCCGCCGGCGACGTGCTGCTGGAGCTGATCCACGACCCGGCGTACATCGCCGCGGTCCGGCACGCCGGATCGACCGGGCTGCCGGCGCCCCGGCACGGCCTGGGCACCCCCGACAACCCGGTGTTCATCGGCATGCACGAGGCGTCCACGCTGGTCACCGGGGCGTCGGTGGCGGCGGCCGAGGCGGTGTGGACCGGCCGGGTGCCGCACGCGGCCAACATCTCCGGCGGGCTGCACCACGCGATGCGGTCGGCGGCCAGCGGCTTCTGCGTGTACGACGACCCGGCCATCGCCATCGCCTGGCTGCTGGAGAACGGCGCCGAGCGGATCGCGTACGTGGACGTGGACGTGCACCACGGGGACGGGGTGCAGGCGGCGTTCTACGACGACCCGCGGGTGCTGACGATCAGCCTGCACGAGACGCCCCGCACGCTGTTCCCGGGCACCGGATTCCCGCAGGAGACCGGCTCGGGCGACGCCCGGGGCATGGCGGTGAACGTGGCGCTGCCGCCCGGCACCGGGGACGCCGCCTGGCTGCGGGCGTTCCACTCCGTGGTGCCGCAGCTGCTGCACGCGTTCCGCCCGCAGATCCTGCTCACCCAGCACGGCTGCGACAGCCACCGGCTCGACCCGCTGGCCCACCTGATGCTGAGCGTGGACGGCCAGCGGGCCGCCTACGCCGCGCTGCACCGGCTGGCGCACGAGGTCGCCGGCGGGCGCTGGATCATCACCGGAGGCGGAGGCTACGAGCTGGTCCAGGTGGTGCCGCGGGCGTGGACCCATCTGCTGGCCGAGGCGGCGGGCCGGCCCATCGACCCGGCGACGGCGACGCCGGAGCCGTGGCGCGAGTTCGTCCGCAGGCGGACGATGGAGATCGCGCCCCGCCAGATGTCCGACCTGCCGCCGGAACGGGCCGGCGGCGACCCCCTGGAGGTGCATGCGTGGGCGAGCGGCTACGATCCGGCGAATCCCCTGGACCAGGCGATCCTGGCGACCCGCAAGGCGGTCTTCCCCGAGCACGGGCTGGATCCGCTGACCGAGGCCTGACCGGTTCGCTGGAGGCCCCCCGGCCCGTTCCCACCAGAGAAGAGCTGCGCGAGCACCTGGTCGCCGCGATGATCGCCGGTGAGGTGGCCACGCCCCGGCAGAACAACCTGCTGCACTACCGGCGGATGGCGCTCGGCTACCCGTACTACCAGTTCGGCCTGCGCTTCAAGCGGCGGTGGACCGAGCGGGACGTGCTGGCCACGATGGCCGAGCTGTGCGGGGTGATCCCCGATCCCGGGCACCTGTACGGCGACGACACCATCGACCCGGACAAGACCATCGACGCGCTGGAGGTCATGGCCGAGCGCATCGGCCAGGCCGCCCGGCGGCGCGAGCGGGTGCTGCTGGCCACCGGCCACCCGGAGATACTGACCCCGATCTACGTGGCGGTGGGCCGGGCCCTGCGCGAGCGGGGCTGCACGGTGCTGACCCCCGCCGAGGGCTGGTCGTACGTCCCCGAGGTCGGCGCGCCTCCCGAGCTCCGTCGGATCCGGTACGTCGAGGGCATGGTCGCGGTGCTGGAGGGCGACGACGACCGGCTGCACCACACCCACGACTCGGCGCCGATGGAGGCCATGCTGGCGGAGCTGGCGGCGAATTCCACCGCATCGGACGGGTCCTCCGCAGCGAAACGCGAATTCTGGCCGGATCTGGCCATCGCCGACCACGGCTGGGCCGGGGCCGCCGGACAGGCCGGGATCGACACCGTGGGGTTCGCCGACTGCAACGACCCCGCCCTGTTCGCGGGGCAGGTGGAGGGCAAGATCCTGATCACCGTGCCGCTGGACGACGGGGTCCGCCCCGACCGCTACGAGCCGCTGACCGCGTACCTGATGTCCCGTGCCGGGCTGATTGTCTGAACTCCCCTCTTGCGACTGCCGTTACACGATTTACGCTGGGGGAAGAACACGTACGTGATCAAAGTCACCTAGAGGGCCGGTGGCGCCGTACGTGGGAAGAGGACGTCCGATGGCTTCAGGCGAACAGCCTCTCAGCGAGGTCAGGTTCCTGACGGTGGCCGAGGTGGCGGCGGTGATGCGGGTGTCCAAGATGACCGTTTACCGTCTGGTCCACTCCGGCGAGCTTCCCGCCATCCGCGTGGGCCGCTCGTTCCGGGTCCCCGAACAGGCCGTGCACGACTACCTCCGCGACGCGTTCATCGAAGCGGGCTGACGCGGAGCACCGTTCGACGCCCGCTCGCCCGGCGAGCGGGCGGAGACGGCGTGGCCTCCATGCCGCCGTCCCGGGGGCGGAGGCGTGATATGCGGGCGCACAGGGGTACTCTTGGGCGTCGGACACGGCGCGCGCCCACGCCTTTCGCCGCGGGCGCGGCGGGTCCGTCTCCCTGTCGACACCCGGACGAGTGAGGTTACGTGGGCTCCGTCATCAAGAAGCGTCGTAAGCGGATGGCCAAGAAGAAGCACCGCAAGCTGCTGAAGAAGACCCGCATTCAGCGTCGCAACAAGAAGTAGGCGACCCGGCCACGTAGCCGTTAGGGGTGGGGTGCACTGTGTCGGCTATGCCCTCCGCCGCCGCCCGTGTCGTCCTGGTCACGGGGGTCTCCCGGTTCCTGGGCGCCCGGGTGGCGAGCGCACTGCAGGCCGAGCCGGGCGTCGAACGCGTCATCGGCGTGGACACGGTCCCCCCCACGGCGCCGCTCGGGCGCACCGAGTTCGTGCGCGTCGACATCCGCACGCCGAGCATCGCCAAGGTCATCTCCGCCGAACGGGTCGACACGGTGGTCCACTGCAACCTGGTGACCGCCCAGTACGGCCCCCGGGCGAAGGTGAAGGAGCTCAACGTCATCGGCACCATGCAGCTGCTGGCGGCCTGCCAGCGCTCGCCGGACATGCGCAGGCTGGTGGTGCGCTCGTCGGCGGGGGTGTACGGCTCCTCGCCGCGGGACCCGGCGGTCTTCACCGAGACCGACGAGCCCGTGGAGGCGCCCTCCTCCGGGTCCGCCAAGGACGCCACCGAGGTGGAGGGTTACGTCCGGGGGCTGATGCGGCGCCGGTCCGACCTGACGGTGACGGTGCTGCGGTTCGCCAACTTCCTGGGTCCCGACGTGGACACGCCGGTCACCCGGTACCTGCGGCTGCCGGTGGTGCCGACGGTGCTGGGCTTCGACCCGCGGCTGCAGTTCGTGCACGCCGACGACGGGACCGAGGTGCTGCGCCGGATGACGCTGGAGGACCACCCCGGATGCTTCAACGTGGCCGGGGACGGGGTGCTGCTGCTGTCGCAGGCGCTGCGCCGGGCCGGGCGGCCCTCGGTCCCGGTGCCCGAGGCGTCCATGCAGGTGTTCGGCGATCTGGGCCGCCGGTTCGCCGGGCTGTCGGGGTTCTCGCCCGAGCTGCTGCGCTGGCTGATGTACGGGCGGGTGATCGACTGCTCGAAGCTGGCGGCGGAGCTGGGCTGGCGGCCCAAGCACACCGCCGAGTCGGCGTTCGCCGACTTCGTCGCGACCATCGGCGACGGTCACACCCCCGCCCAGGAGGTGTTCGAACGGATCGCCACCGTGCTGGGAGGGATCGGACGATGATCGCGCACGGCCCCGGGGACGCGCCCGACGACCCTGACGTGGCCCCGGTCATCCCGCTGAACCCGCAGGACGGCGAGGACTCCGGCGCTTCCGGGGAGGACCGGCTGTCGGCCGTGCTGTCGTTCCTGCGCCGCCGGCTGAACGGCGAGTACGAGGTCGACGAGTTCGGCTTCGACCGCGAGCTGACCGACAAGGTCCTGCTGCCGCTCGTCCGCGCCCTGTACCAGTACTGGTTCCGGACGGAACTGCGCGGGCTGGAGAACGTCCCCGAGTCCGGCTGCGCCCTGCTGGTCGGCAACCACTCCGGGACGCTGCCGATCGACGGCCTCATGCTGCAGGTGGCCGTGCACGACCACGCCCACCGCGACCTGCGGCTGCTCGGCGCCGACCTGGTCTACCAGGTGCCCGTGCTGGGCCACCTGTCCCGCAAGGCCGGCCACACCCTGGCCCACCCCGCCGACGCCCACCGCCTGCTGGCCAAGGGCGAGCTGGTCGGGGTGTTCCCCGAGGGCTTCAAGGGCGTCGGCAAGCCGTTCCGCGAGCGCTACCGCCTGCAGCGGTTCGGCCGCGGCGGCTTCGTGGAGACCGCCCTGCGCGCCCGTGCCCCGATCATCCCCGTCGCCATCGTCGGCGCCGAGGAGATCTACCCCAAGATCGGCGACGTCCGCGCCCTGGCCCGCCTGCTGGGCCTGCCGTACTTTCCGATCACCCCGACGTTCCCGCTGCTGGGCGCGCTCGGCCTGGTCCCGCTGCCCTCCAAGTGGCTGATCCGCTTCGGCGAGCCCATGTTCCTGGAGGGCTACGGCCCCGAGGACGCCGACGACCCGATGACGGTCTTCGACCTCACCGACCACGTCCGCGAGACCATCCAGCAGATGCTCTACGACACCCTGCTGGAACGCGGGCCCGCGTTCTGATGGCCGCGGCGAAGCCGCGGCGGCGAGCGGGCGTGCTCATGGCGCTCGCTCCGCTCGCGGTGGCCTTCAGAACCTTCGGCTGCAAGGCCACAGGGCGTCCGGCGCAGGAGCGTAGGCGGTCGGGCGTTGGCTAGGCCGTGTCGTCACAGTGGCCGCACGGCGTCTACGAGGCGCGCATCGACATCCACGCGTGCCGGTCACCTGGTCGAACGCCGCCTGGCACACCGGGCGGCCGACCCGGCTCAGCCGACTGACACCACCAGGGCGCTTTGACGACAGGCCCTCAGGGGGGCCAACGCAGGGCCATGGACCGGTCGGGTGTGAGGGCGCGAAGCAGGTGGTGCGGGCCGGGGGCGATTGGGTGCGGGGGTGTGGCGTGGGTCGGTGTGAAGCCGTGGGTGTTCGTGCGTGGGGCGTGTGGGGTGAGCGGGTGCGGGGGCTTCAGGCGCGGTAGTGGCGGCGGAGGGCTATGCCGGCGGCCACGCCGCCGGCCAGGGCGCCGGCGCCGGCGGCGGCGGGGATGGCGACCATGGTGACCTTGCGGGCGGTGCGGAAGTCGTGGATGGGCCAGCCGTGGGTCTTGGCGTGCTCGCGGAGCCTGGGGTCGGGGTTGACGGCGTGGGGGTGGCCGACGGCGTTCAGCATCGGCAGGTCGTTGAGGGAGTCGCTGTAGGCGGAGCAGCGGGCCAGGTCCAGGCCCTCGCGCTGGGCCAGGGCGCGCACGGCCTCGGCCTTGGCGGGGCCGTGCAGCAGGTTGCCGACCAGGCGGCCGGTGTAGACGCCGTCGCGGGTCTCGGCGACGGTGCCGAGCGCGCCGGTCAGGCCCAGCCGGGCCGCGATGATCCGGGCCACCTCGACCGGCGTGGCGGTGACCAGCCAGACCTGCTGGCCGGCGTCCAGGTGCTGTAGCGCCAGCGCCCGGGTGCCGGACCAGATCCGGTCGGCCATCACCTCGTCGTAGATCTCCTCGCTGAGCCGGACCAGGTCCTCGACCTTCTGCCCGGCCACGAACGCCAGCGCGGCCTCCTTGGCGGTGCCGATGTGCTCGGCGTTCTCGGTGCCGCGCAGCCGGAACGCGGCCTGCCCCCAGGCGAACATGGCCAGGTCCCGCAGCGTGAACAGCTTGCGCGCGGCCAGCCCCCGGGCGAAGTAGTAGATCGACGCCCCGCGCATCATCGTGTTGTCCACGTCGAAGAACGCCGCGGCCGTCGGGTCCGGCTCGACCCGCGCCCCGTGCGGCTCGGCGGCGGCCGCCGCCACCTCGCCCGCGCTCACATGATCAGCTTCACTGCGCCGCCAGAATCGCCGCATGCCCGAAGCCTACTTATGATCGCGGCTCCGCCGCGACGGCGCGGGCTTATGGCCGCGCCTCCGGCGCGGCGGCTCGCGGGCGGGCTTATGGCCGCGCCTCCGGCGCGGCGGCGAGCGGGCCTGGGGACGCGTGGCCGTGCGGTCGTCGTTTTCAAGATCGCTCGTTCCTCGCGATCTTGAAAGCCTCCTCCCTTACGGCCACGCGGGCCCGCTCGCGGGTGGCCTTCAGTGACCTCGGGTGCAGGGCCGGAGCGATGCGGGGCGTGGAAGGCCGGATCGGTTGCGGGTGCCCATGGGGTCGATCGGCCGCGGGGTGGGCCGTGGACGTGGGAATCGGGCGTAACCGGGTTCGGGGTGGGTCGTTCTTGCAGGCAGGGAGGACTGGAGGGGAATTCATGATGCGCGGTTTCCGGGTGGGGCGGCGTGTCGCGGGGCAGTTGTCCCGCGTGCGGCCGGATACGGCCAGGCCGGATCCGGAGTTTCGGAAGGCTTTGCGGGAGCGGCTGATGGCGGACGCGGCCGGTGCGGCGCGGATTCCGGCGCGGCGCCGGCGTTCCGGCCGATGGCCCTGGTCGGGCTGACGGTGATGAGGGTCCCACATCCTCCGTCGCCAGGACCCTGCACCCGAGGGTCCTGGAGGCCACCGCGAGCGGGCCCGCGTGGCCGTAAGGGAGGAGGCTTCAAGATCGCGAGGAACGAGCGATCTTGAAGCCGACGACCGCACGGCCACGCGTCGCAAGGCCCGCTCGCCGTCGCGGCGGAGCCGCGACGATCAAGCACGCCCGCTCGCCGCCGCGCCGGAGGCGCGGCCATAAGCACGCGCGGCTAGAAGTCAGAGCTCTTTGGGGAGCATCCGGGCCAGGGAGCGGACGGCGCGGTACTGCAGGGCCTTGATGGCGCCGGTCTTCTTGCCCATGATCAGGGCGGTCTCGGCGACGGACAGGCCGTGCAGGAAGCGCAGGACGATGCACTCCTGCTGCTCGGAGTTGAGGCGGCGGACGGCCTCCAGGAGGGCGCGGTTGGTCATCGCCTCGACGACGCGGCGGGCGGGGTCCTCGGCCAGGCGGTCGGGGGCGGGGCGGTCGGGCTCGGTGAGTTCCGCGGTGCAGATCTCCAGGCGGAAGCGGCTGGACTTGAAGTGGTCGGCGACCAGGTTGCGGGCGATGGTGACCAGCCAGGCGCCGAAGTCCTTGCCCTGCCAGTGGAAGTCGCCGATGCCGCGCAGGGCGCGCAGGAACGTCTCGCTGGTCAGGTCCTCGGCCAGCGGATGCGACCCGACCCGGTAGTAGACGTACCGGTAGACCAGGTCGACGTAGTGGTCGTACAGGACGCCGAACGCGTCGGCCTCGCCCTCGCGGGCGCGCAGCACCAGGTGCCTGATCTCGTCGTCGGCGGCCCGGGGGGCGGCGGGGCGGCCGGTGCGGCGCCGGGGGACCGCGCCGATCAGCGGCGAAGGCCGGGAGATCGCGACGGTTCGGGCATCGAGGGTCAAGCTGCGCATGCAGTTCTCCTCGGGGCTGATGCGACCTCCGGGCAGGAATGGCCACTCTAGATTTCCGGGAGTACCGAGGCAATCATGTTGCGACGGCCGGTATGGGTCGCGAATCGGTGAAATGACCGGCTCCGCCCTCCGGCCCGCCGTTCAGGGCGATGCAGGAGCCGTTCGGGGCGCGTTCACGGCAGGTTCACCGCGGGGCCGTCTCCGGCCCGGGTACGCGCCACTCCCGATGATCAGGCACCATAGGGGGCGCGATGGTTCAGGGTATCCCGGCGCTGCTGGCGACCCTCGGTGCCTTGGCGGCCACCGGGTTGCTGATCATCCGCGCCAAAGACGAGCGGCTGCCGTATCTGATCGCATGGTGCCTGACCTTGGGCGGCATCGCGGTCGCGCTGATCGGCATGACCGCGGGCTTCCTGGCGGGCTTCAACGGCCTGCTGTTCCGGCTGATGGAGGTCGGCGGCGCGCTGCTGGGCCCGGTCTGGCTGGCGCTCGGCATGACGGTGCTGATCAGCGGGCTGGTGCAGGTGCGCTTCGCCAGCTGGCTGTTCGGCATCTCCTACACGGTCGTGGCCGTGGTGATCCTGCTGGCCGATCCGCTCAAGGGCGACTTCGACGGCTCGCTGCCGGATCCGGGACGCCACTACGACACGCTGCCGCTGCTGCTGATCGACGTCGCCCATGTGGTGGCGGTGTTCGCGCTGGTCGCCTGCACGGTGGTGATCGCGCTGCGGGCCGGCAAGCAGGACCGGGCGGCCTACCGGCTGCTGATGCCGGTGGCGCTGGTGGCGCTGGCCGGGGTGCTGGTGGTGAGCGGCACCCGCGGGTTCCTGCCCGGGCTGCTGGCGGTGCTGGCGCTGGCCGGCGCGGCGGGCCTGGTCTGGTACGGCGCGATGCGGACGCTGCCGCCCAAGGGCGGGGACGAGGGCCCGTACGAGGACGAGGAGTACGCCGAGGACGGCTACGACGAGGGCTACGACGGCGAGTACCCCGACCAGGGCTACCCGCAGGCCGAGCGGGACGAGCAACCGGTCTACGCCGCGCCGCCCGCCGAGCCCGCGCCCGCCGCCCCGCGGCACGCGGCGCCGCCGACCAAGGCCGACCCGGTGGTCCCGCCGGTGCCCGGACCGCGCCGCCCGGCCGCCGAACGGCCGCTGCCGATCGATCCGCCGGTCGCCGCGGGCGCGCCGCTGTGCGGGCAGATCACCGTCTACACGCTGATGGACGGGCGGGGCGAGGCGTTCGACCGGGTGGTCGGGGAGGCGATCCGGGCGTCCCGGGAGGGCGAGCCGGACATCCTGATCTTCACCTGCCACGAGGTCACCGGGGCGCCCTCGCAGCGCATCGTCTACCAGCTGTTCCGGGACCAGGCGGCGTTCGTCGAGCACCAGCGGCTGCCGCACGTGCAGCGGTTCGCGGCCGAGTCGCGGCCGTACGTGGCGGCCACCAACGTGATCGAGCTGAACCTGACCGCCGGCAAGGTGGTCCCGCTGCCGTCGCTGACCGCCCAGGACTACTGATGAGCGTGACGATCACCCTGCTCGGCAAGCCCGGCTGCCATCTGTGCGACGACGCCCGCGAGGTGATCGCCCGGGTGGCCGCGGACCTGGGCGTGGCCTGGGAGGAGCGGGACATCACCCGGTCCGAGGAGCTGACCCGCAGGTACTGGGAGCAGATCCCGGTGACGCTGGTGAACGGGGTGCAGCACGACTTCTGGCGGGTGGACGAGGAGCGCCTGCGGCGGGCGGTGGCCGCCGCCCGGAAGGGCTGAGCGCGCGATCCGCCGGAAGGCCCGGTGTTCTCTAGGTCACATTGCGGACCGCCCGAAAGTACCGAACGTCATTCGGTGTTTTCTTGTTCGATATGCGCTGAGCTGCGAAAACGTCCCGCGGAACGGTCACGGCCGCAGTCCGGTGCGGCCCGGGTGACTTTGTGCGCGTGTTCACAAACGTTTAACCTGGGGGACGGTCCACGGTGGCCCGCTCCGGCCCCGGCCGGTCCGACGCGACCGGATCGCGCCGCCCGGGCCGGGTCGGACCGCAAGCCATGGCGTCAAAAGCCCCGAAGAGCAGGCCGTGACACGTCGACACAACCGCACCCGCGCCGAGCGGGGGATCCCAGAAGCCACGGTGGCGCGGCTGCCGGTGTATCTGCGCGCGCTGCACAGCCTGCAGGAGCGGGGCATCGCCACCGTCTCCTCCGAGGAACTGGCCGCCGCCGCCGGGGTCAACTCCGCCAAGCTCCGCAAGGACCTGTCGCACCTGGGCTCGTACGGCACCCGGGGGGTCGGCTACGAGGTCGACTACCTCGTCTACCAGATCAGCCGTGAGCTGGGCCTCACCCAGGACTGGGTGGTCGCCATCATCGGCGTGGGTAACCTGGGCCGGGCGCTGGCCGGGTACGGCGGGTTCGCCTCCCGGGGCTTCCGGGTGGCCGCCCTGCTGGACGCCGACCCCGCGGTGGTGGGCGCCGAGATCGCCGGACTGACCGTGCGGCATATCGACGAGCTGGAACGCGTTATCGCCGAACACGGGGTCTCCATCGCGGTGATCGCGACCCCCGCGGCGGCGGCCCAGGCTTTGTGCGATCGTGTGGTCGCGGCGGGTGTGACGAGCGTCCTCAACTTCGCCCCGGTCGTCCTCGCGGTGCCCGAGGGGGTCGAGGTGCGTAAGGTCGATCTGTCCATCGAGTTGCAGATCCTGGCATTTCACGAGCAGCGCAAGGCGGGCGGGCCGGGAGATGGTGCAGCAGATGACTGGTCGGAGGAGCTGGACGAACATGGCGACGGAGCGAGGCGGGAACGACCACCCGGTACCAGCGAGTACATCGAGGCGGTTGAGGCATGACCACGAGTGAGGCGGCGGGCCGATGACTGTCCTGGTGGTCGGGCTCAGCCACCGCAGCGCCCCGGTGGCCATGCTGGAACGCGCCGCGGCGTCCGGTGACGACCTGGTCAAGCTGCTGCACGAGGTGCACGACTCGACGCACGTGGCCGAGACGCTGATCGTCTCGACCTGCAACCGCGTCGAGGTCTACGCCGTGGTGGACAAGTTCCACGGCGGCGTCTCCGACATCTCCGAACTGCTCGCCCGGCACGCCGGGGTGACCCTGGACGAGCTGTCCCGCCACCTGTACGTGCACTACGAGGACCGGGCCGTCCAGCACGCGTTCTCGGTGGCGTGCGGGCTGGAGTCGATGGTCGTCGGCGAGAGCCAGATCCTCGGCCAGATGCGGCAGGCGTTCCGGCTGGCCCAGGCCGAGGGCACGGTCGGCCGCGACCTGCACGAGCTGATCCAGCAGGCGCTGCGGGTCGGCAAGCGGGCGCACGCCGAGACCGGGGTGGACAAGGCCGGGGCGTCCCTGGTCAGCGTGGGCCTGACGATCGCCGAGGGCCATCTGGGCGAGCTGTCCGGCAGGCGCGCGCTGGTGGTCGGCGCCGGGGCGATGAGCGGCCTGGCGGTCGCCACCCTGGCCCGCGCCGGGATCGGCGAGATCATCGTCGCCAACCGCACGTTCGACCGGGCCAGGCGGCTGGCCGAGGGCGCCGAGGCGCCCGCCCGGGCGATCGAGCTGGCCGACCTGACGGCCGCGCTGGCCGAGGCCGACCTGGTGATCTCCTGCACCGGCGCCACCGGGCTGGTGATCGCCGCCGAGCAGGTCCCGCACGCGTCCCACCGGCGGTTCTTCCTGGACCTGGCGCTGCCGCACGACGTCGACCCGGCCGTCGGCGCCCTGCCCGGCGTGGCGCTGGCCGGCCTGGACGACCTGCGCACCGCCGAGGAGGCGGCGCAGGCGCTCGGCCCCCGCGCCGTCGAGGCGGTGCGCCGGATCGTCGCCGACGAGGTCGCCGCGTTCCTGTCCGCGGCCCGCGCGGCGGCGGTCGCGCCGACCGTGGTGGCGCTGCGCAGCAAGGCGGCCGAGGTGGTCGAGGCCGAGCTGGCCCGGCTCGCCGGCCGGCTGCCCGGCCTGGACGACCGGGACCGGGCCGAGATCGCCCAGACGGTGCGGCGGGTGGTGGACAAGCTGCTGCACGCGCCGACCGTCCGGGTCAAGGAACTGGCGTCGGCGCCCGGCGGCGACACCTACGCCGCCGCGTTGCGCGAGCTGTTCGACCTCGACCCCAAGGCGCCCGAGGCCGTGGCCCGCCCGGACATCGAAGGATCCGCATCATGACCACCCTGCGCCTGGGCACCCGCAAGAGCCTGATGGCCACCACCCAGTCCCGGCACGTCGCCGACGTGCTGGAAGAGCGCACCGGAGTCACCGTCGAGCTGGTCGGCGTGACCACCGAGGGCGACGTCTCCCGCGCCCACCTGGCCCAGATCGGCGGCACCGGCGTGTTCGTCAGCGCGCTGCGCGACAGGCTGCTGTCCGGCGAGGTCGACTTCGCCGTGCACTCCCTCAAGGACCTGCCCACCGGCCCCGCCGAGGGCATCGCCCTGGCCGCCGTCTACCGCCGCGACGACCCCCGCGACGCGCTGTGCGGGCCCGCCAAGCTGGCGGACCTGCCGCGGGGCGCCACGGTCGGCACCGGCTCCCCCCGCCGGGTCGCCCAGCTGCGGGCGCTGCGCGGGGACCTGAACGTCGTCCCGATCCGCGGCAACGCCGACACCCGGCTGCGCAAGGTCACCGACGGCGAGCTGGACGCGGTGGTGCTGGCCTACGCCGGGCTGGGCCGGATCGGCCGGCTCGACGCGGTCGCCGAGGTCCTGGACCCCGAGCAGATGCTGCCCGCCCCCGGGCAGGGCGCACTCGCGATCGAGTGCCGCTCCGACCGCGCCGACCTGGTGGAACTCCTGCGAACGGTCGACGACCCGGCCACCCGGGCCGCCGTCACCGCCGAGCGCACCGTGCTGGCGGCGCTGGAGGCGGGCTGCGCGGCCCCGGTCGGCGCGTACGCGACCGTCGAGGACACCGCAGATGTCGAATCGAGCCTGTACCTGACCGCGTGCGTCGCGAGCATCGACGGCGCCCGCCAGGTACGGCTGTCCGCAAGCGGCCACCCGGAACGGGCCGAGGAGGTCGGGCGGGAGCTCGCCGCCCGGCTGTTCGCCCAGGGGGCCGACCAGTTGATGGGGGAGCGCGACATTGAGCCCCGTTGAGACCGACCAGGGCGCCGTCTCGTTCGTCGGGATGGGCCCCGGCGACCCGGGACTGCTGACCGTCCGGGCCGTCGCCAAGCTCGGCGAGGCCGACACGGTGGTGGTGGACCGGGCCCGCTGTCCCGGCGAGATCCTGGCGCACTGCCGGCCGGACGCCGAGGTCCTGGACACCGCCGAGGGCGATCCGGTCACCCTGGTCGGCGCCGCCGCCGCGGCGGGCCGCAGCGTGGTCCGGCTGTTCCGCGGCGACCCGGGGGTGGCCTGCTCGCTGGCCGAGGAGGCCGCCGCCTGCGCCGCCGCCGGGATCCCGTTCGAGATCGTGCCCGGCGTGTCGGCGGTCACCGGCGTGCCCGGGTACGCGGGCATCCCGCTGACCGACTCCCGCACCCGCGAGATCCGCGTGGTCGACGCCTCGCGCGGCGGGGTGGACTGGCACCGTTACGCCGATCCCGACACCACGCTGGTGATCCTGGGCGCCGAGACCATGGTGGCGGAGGTGGCCAAGGGGCTGATGGCCGCCGGCCGGCCGGACTCCACCCCGGCCGCCATGACCAGCCTCGGCACCACCACCGAGCAGGAGACGGTCGTCTCCACACTGCACCGGCTGGTCCCCGACACCAAGGGCATGGAGTCGCCGGCACTGATCATCGTAGGCGATGTGGTCGGCTGGCGTGACCGGCTTTCGTGGTTCGAGACCAAGCCGCTGTTCGGCTGGCGGGTGCTGGTGCCGCGGACCAAGGAGCAGGCCGCCTCGCTGTCGGAGCGGCTGCGCTCCTACGGGGCGGTGCCCGAGGAGGTCCCGACCATCTCGGTGGAGCCGCCGCGCACCCCGCAGCAGATGGACCGCGCCGTCAAGGGCCTGGTCACCGGCCGGTACGAGTGGGTGGTGTTCACCTCCACCAACGCGGTGCGGGCGGTGAGGGAGAAGTTCGTCGACTACGGCCTGGACGCCCGGGCGTTCGCCGGGCTCAAGGTCGCCGCGGTCGGCGAGCAGACCGCCAGGGCGCTGATCGAGTTCGGGGTCCATCCCGACCTGGTGCCGACCGGCCAGCAGTCCGGGGAGGGCCTGCTGGAGGTCTGGCCGCCGTATGACAAGGACCTGGACCCGATCAACCGGGTGCTGCTGCCGCGCGCCGACATCGCCACCGACACCCTGATCGCCGGGCTCACCGAGCTGGGCTGGGAGTGCGACGACGTCACCGCCTACCGGACGGTGCGGGCCGCGCCGCCGCCGCAGCCGATCCGCGAGGCGATCAAGGGCGGCGGGTTCGACGCGGTGCTGTTCACCTCCTCCTCCACGGTGCGGAACCTGATCGGCATCGCCGGCAAGCCGCACAACGTGACGGTGATCGCGGTGATCGGCCCGCAGACCGCCAAGACCGCGCAGGAGTACGGGCTGCGCGTGGACGTGATGGCCGACAAACCCTCGGCCCTGGCGCTGGCCGAGGCCCTGGCGGAGTACGGTGCAAGGCGACGGGCCGCCCAGATCGAGGCGGGCGACCCGCTGCGCAAGCCCAGCCAGATGCGCCGCGGCGCCCGCAGGCGGCGCTGACGGCGCATCCGTCCGACGTCTCCTGAGAAGGTCCGCGCCATGACTGCTCGTTTCCCGGTCGCCCGGCTCCGCCGGCTGCGCCGCACCCCCGCGATGCGCCGGCTGGTCGCCGAGACCCGGCTGGACCCGGCCGCCCTGATCCTGCCGATGTTCGTCAAGGAGGGCATCGCCGAGCCGCACCCGATCCCGTCCATGCCCGGGGTCGTCCAGCACACCCTGGACACCCTCCGCAAGGCCGCCCAGGAGGCCGTGGAGGCCGGTGTGGGCGGGCTGATGCTGTTCGGCATCCCCGCCCACAAGGACGGCCGCGGCAGCGCCGCCGACGACCCCGACGGCATCGTCCAGCGGGCCCTGCGGGAACTGTCGGCCGACCTCGGCGACGCCACCGTGCTGATGGCCGACCTGTGCCTGGACGAGTACACCGACCACGGTCACTGCGGCGTGCTCACCCCGTCCGGCGAGGTGGACAACGACCAGACCCTGGAGCGGTACGCCGCCATCGCGATCGCGCAGGCCGAGGCGGGCGTCCACGTGGTCGGCCCCAGCGGCATGATGGACGGCCAGGTCGGCGCGATCCGCTCCGCCCTGGACGCGGCCGGTCACCAGCAGGTGGCGATCATGGCCTACTCCGCCAAGTACGCCTCCGCCTACTACGGCCCGTTCCGCGACGCCGCCGAGTGCGCCCCGCAGTTCGGCGACCGCTCGGCCTACCAGCAGGACCCCGCCAACGCCGCCGAGTCCCTGCGCGAGGTCATGCTCGACCTCGCCGAGGGCGCCGACATGGTGATGGTCAAGCCCGCCGGCCCGTACCTGGACATCGTCCGCCGGGTCCGCGACGCCGTCGACGTCCCGGTGGCCGCCTACCAGGTCAGCGGCGAGTACGCGATGATCGAGGCCGCCGCCGCCCAGGGCTGGCTCGACCGCGACCGGGTCGTTCTGGAGTCCCTCACCGGCATCCACCGCGCCGGAGCCGACCAGATCCTCACCTACTACGCGACCGAGGCCGCCTGCTCATTGCGCTCGCTCCGCTCGCGCGGCTAGCGCGTGCTTATGGCCGCGCCTCCGGCGCGGCGGCGAGCGGGCCTGGGGACGCGTGGCCGTGCGGTCGTCGTTTTCAAGATCGCTCGTTCCTCGCGATCTTGAAAGCCTCCTCCCTTACGGCCACGCGGGCCCGCTCGCGGGTGGCCTTCAGTGACCTCAGATGCAGGGTCCAGTGGCTTCGGGTGCAGGGTTCAGGGGCCCCGGGGATCATGGGGTCTAGTCCGTTGGGGCGGTTTTCGGGGGTTGGTGCGGTACGGCGGGACGGCGGCGGCCATTATCGGGTAAGCGGAGGACGCGGGCACCGGGGTGCGCGCGTGACTGGGGGAGAGTCGAATGATGCTGGCGGCGGTATCGGCGGCGCGGCGGCAGCGGGGGCGCAGCCGTCTGGGGGCGGCCGCCAAGGAGTACGCGGCGCTCGGGTGGCCGTGCGTGCCGGGGGCGCATCCGCTGGTGGGCGGGGACCGGGCGTGTTCGTGCGACCGGATCGGATGCCCGGATCCGGGGGGCCATCCGGTGACGGCGGCGTGGCAGATCCAGGCGACGACCGAGCCGGACCGGATCAAACGCTGGTGGGCGGACGATCCCCGGGCCAACGTGATCCTGCCGACCGGACGGGTGTTCGACGTGTTCGACGTGCCCGCGGCGGCCGGTGAGATGGCGCTGGCGCGGATCGCCGAGCGGTACGCCGGTCCCGGGCCGACCAGCCCGGTCGGGCCGGTCGCCGTGATCGGGGCGCGGCGGCACCTGTTCTTCGTGGCGACCCGGGGCGCCCCCGAGGACGAGGACGAGTGGTGGTCGTGCCACCTGGACTGCTCCCCGGAGACCATCGACGACAGCCCCGGCCTGCGCTGGCACTGCCGGGACAGCTACGTGGTCGCCCCGCCCTCCACGCTGCCCGCCGGGGACGTCTCCTGGGTGCGGCCCCCCGACCGCACCCCGCTGCCGGACCCGGTGCGGGTGCTGGAGATCCTGTCCGACTGCTGTGAGGCGGTCGGCTGAACGGGCCGGGCCTCAGCGGGGGGCGTCGATCGCGACCCGCCTGCCCCAGTCGCCGTAGGCGGTGGTCAGCACGGCCCGGGTGCGGCCGGTGCCGATGGTGACGGTGAGCCGGCTCGGCAGCCCGGCGGCGTCCAGCACCAGCGTGTAGGTCAGCCGGTCGGTCCTGGCCGCCCGCGCGATGGCGGCGTACGGGTGCGCGTCGCCGAGCCGCGCCACCGCCACCGTTCCCCGGTAGGTGCGTCCGCTGCGCCGCAGGTCGGTGCTCTCCCCGGCGAGCGCGACCACATGGTCGACCGACGTGCACTCGCGGACCCGAGCGGCCAGCGGCGCGTAGCCCTGCGCCTGGCCGGGCGAGGCGGGCACCTGGCGCCAGCGGTCGCCCTGCCGCACGTGGGCCGTCTCGCCGATCAGGATCACCCGGGCGGCCTTGCGGGTCTGCCGGGCCGGGCTCGACGCGGTCATCGTGTACGCCGGGACCTGCCCGGGCCGGACGGCGAACGTTCCCTTGGCGGTGGCGTTAGCGCCGCAGCAGCCCTTGCCCTGGTACGAGAACGACGCGCTCGGCCGCTGGGCCGCCGCCGTGGTGATCCGGGCGGCCAGGGCGTCGGCGGGGGACTGGGCCGGGGACGCCGCGGGGGTGGAGGCGGGCGGCGCGGCGACGGTGGGCGAGACGGTCTGCGCGGGGGACGGGCCGCCGCGGTCCATGCCGTACACCACGCTGGCCCCGGCGACGGCGGTGACGACGACGATCGCCGCGATGCTGCCCACCAGGCGGCCCCGGCCCGCGGGACGCGCCCGGTCCGGCGGGCCGCCGGCGGCCTTGGCGGGGGCGGGCGCGGGAGCCGGGGCGTTCTCGGCCGCGGCGGCCATCTCGGTCAGCCTGCCGCGTCCCTGCGCCTCCCAGGCCGGCCCGTACGCGGCGACGGCCGCCTCCTCCAGCGCGGCCAGGAAGTCCTCCGCCGAGGCGGGCCGGTCGGCGGGGTCCTTGGCCAGCCCCGAGGCGATCAGCCCGCGCAGCGGGCCGGGCACCGCGTCGGCAGGGACCGGCGCCTCCCGGTGCGCCCGGCCCAGCGCCGCGATCGCCCGGCCTCCGCTGCCGCCGCTCTCGTACGGGCGGCGCCCGGTCAGGCACTCGAAGAACACCACGGTCGCCGCGTACAGGTCGGAGGCGGGGGAGGCGGGCGCCCCGTTCCACAGTTCGGGGGCCAGGTAGGCGGGGGTGCCGGGGGGTTCGTCGCCGGACCTGGAGCGCCGCGGCGGGACCAGCCCGAAGTCGGTGACCACCACCTGCCCGGCCCGGTCGACCAGCATGTTCTCGGGCCGGACGTCCCGGTGCACCGCCTCGGCCCGGTGCGCCACCGCCAGCGCCGCCAGCGCGCCGCCGAACACGGTCAGCGCGGCCAGCGGCCCGGTCGGCCCCTGGGTGTCCAGGATCCGGCGCAGGGGGACGCCGTCGACCCGCTGCATCACCACCGCGGCGGCGCCGTCCGGGCCGTCCACCAGCTCGTACAGGTCGGCGATGCCCGGGTCCTCCAGCTGGGTCAGCCGGCGGGCCAGCGGCCGGTACGCCGCCATGAACGCGTCGTCGGCCGTCAGCCGGGGGTCCAGGTACCTGATCGCGACCTCGGTCCGGGTGACCTCGTCGACGGCCAGCATCACCCGGCCGGTGGATCCGTGTCCCAGTTCACGCACAGGGGTGAAACCCGGGACCGTCCAGCCGTCTGCCACTTCGTCATCCCTCCGGCTCGTGCGGCCCGTCTCAGCGGCCACAGGCCGGGACCTCGGCCGTCGTCGACGGCGAACCCCGCACCAGTACTTTGGGTGGATATCGGCCTGCCGCCGCCCGGGTCAAGTGTGTATACCGGATTGCGACTGAGAGACTGACGGGGTGACCGAGATCGATCGCTCCCAGCAACTGTTCGACCGCGCGGGCCAGGTGGTTCCGGGCGGTGTCAACTCGCCGGTGCGCGCCTTCCGGGCGGTGGGCGGCACCCCCAGGTTCATCGCCTCCGCCCACGGCCCCTACCTGGTCGACGTGGATGGCAACGAGTACGTCGACCTGATCTGCTCGTGGGGGCCGATGATCCTGGGGCACGCCCACCCGGCCGTGGTGGAGGCGGTGCGCCGGGCCGCCGGGCGGGGCACCTCGTACGGCGCGCCCACCCCGGGCGAGGTGGAGCTGGCCGAGGAGATCGTGGCGCGCACCCCGGTCGAGCAGGTCCGGCTGGTCAACTCCGGCACCGAGGCCACCATGTCGGCGATCCGGCTGGCCCGCGGGTTCACCGGGCGGAGCAAGGTGGTCAAGTTCGCCGGCTGCTACCACGGCCATGTGGACTCGCTGCTGGCCGCCGCCGGGTCCGGGGTGGCCACGCTGGCGCTGCCGGACACCCCCGGGGTCACCGGGGCGACCACCGCCGACACCATCGTGCTGCCGTACAACGACGTGCCCGCGGTGGAGCTGGCGTTCGGCGAGCACGGCCACGAGATCGCCTGCGTGATCACCGAGGCGTGCCCGTGCAACATGGGCGTGGTCCCGCCGGACCGCAACTTCAACCGGCTGCTGAAGTCGCTGTGCGAGCGGCACGGGGCGCTGCTGATCATCGACGAGGTGCTGACCGGCTTCCGGGTGACCCGCTCCGGCTGGTACGGCCTGGAGGGCGTGGCGGGCGACCTGATGACGTTCGGCAAGGTGATGGGCGGCGGGCTGCCGGCCGCCGCGTTCGGCGGGCGCGCCGACGTGATGGCGCAGCTCGCGCCGGCCGGGCCGGTCTACCAGGCGGGCACGCTGTCGGGGAACCCGCTGGCCACCGCCGCCGGGCTGGCCACGCTGCGGGAGGCCACCGACGAGGTGTACGACGCCATCACCCGGGCCGCCTCGGTGGTGTCGGGAGCGGCCACCGAGGCGCTGTCCAAGGAGGGCGTGCCGCACCGGCTGCAGGTGGCGGGGAACCTGTTCTCGATCTTCTTCACCGACGAGCCGGTGACCGACTTCGCCGCCGCCCAGCGGCAGAACGCCAAGGCGTACGCGGCGTTCTTCCACGCCGCCCTGGAGCAGGGCGTCTACCTGCCGCCGTCGGCGTACGAGGTGTGGTTCCTGAGCGCCGCGCACGACGACGCCGCGCTGGACCGGGTGGTGTCGGCGATGCCCGCCGCCGCCCGCGCCGCCGCCGCCGCGATGTCCTGATCCGACCCGGTTTGTTTAGAAGGTGCTGGCGCCGATCCGGGCTGGCGTTTAGATTTGCTTCATGCTCGATCTGGATCGGCTGCGCGCGCTGCACGCGGTGGCCACCCACGGCTCGGTCAGCGCGGCGGCCGAGGCGCTGCACGTGACGACGTCGGCGGTCTCCCAGCAGCTCGCCAAGCTGGAGCGGGAGACCGCCCACAAGCTGCTGGAGCGCAACGGCCGCGGGGTGAAGCTCACCGACGCCGCCAAGCTGCTGGTGATGCACGCCGACCGCATCCTGTCGCTGGTCGAACGGGCCGAGGCCGACCTGGAGGCGCACCGCGGGGTCGTGGTCGGCGAGCTGTCCCTGGGCGCCTTCCCCACCGCGATCCGCGGCCTGGTCCCCGCCGCGCTGCGCGACCTGCGCGCCCGCCACCCCGACCTGCGGGTGCTGGTCACCGAGCACGACCCGTTCGTCAGCGCCCCGCTGGTGGCGCGCGGCGACCTGGACCTGGCCATCGTGCAGGACTGGAACAACGAGCCGCTGTCCGTCCCCGAGGGCCTGGTCAAGGGCATGATCTGCGAGGACCTCGCCGACGTGGCGGTGCCGGCCGGCCATCCGCTGGCCGGACGGGACGAGATCGACCTCAAGGAGCTGGCGGGCGACTGCTGGATCAGCTCCCCTCCCGGCACCATCTGCTGCGACTGGCTGACCCACACGCTGCGCACGTTCGACAGCGAGCCGCGGCTGCACCACACGGCCTACGAGATCTCCAGTCAGCTCGCCCTGGTCGCCGCCGGGCTGGGCGACTGCATCCTGCCCCGGCTGGGCCGTGATCCGCTGCCCGAGGGCGTCGCGGTGATCCGCCTCCGGCGGCCGCTCAGCCGCCGCATCTACGCCGTCTGGCGCGAGGAGGCCGCCCGCCGTCCCGCCATCTGCGCCGCCCTGGACGCCCTGCGCGCGTCCGCCCGCTCCGTCCTGTCGGACGAGGAGTAGCCCGCGCGGATTTCTGCATGGACGCCCGCGCCCCCCGCGCCGAGGATGTCGGTCTCATGATCACCTGCATCCTGCCGGGCAGCCGGGCGGAGATCTGCATCGCCGCGCTGACCTACCGGTTCGTGGAGATCATGGGCCGGGCCGGCGCCTCCCAGCAGGTGCTGGACCGGGCGGCGCGGCAGATCCGCGCCTACGCGCCCGCCCGGCTGCGCTGACCCGCGGGCGGACCTCGAGGACGGGGTCCTGGCTGTTCGCGGGTAGTCTGACCACCGCCATGAGTGAGAAGACGATCGTTCATCTGTTGCGGCACGGCGAGGTCCACAATCCCGAGGGGATCCTCTACGGCCGGTTGCCCGGTTACCGTCTCAGCGAGAACGGCGTCCTCATGGCGCAGGCGGTGGCCAAATGGTTCGCCGACCGGGACGTGACCGCGCTGTTCTCCTCGCCGCTGGAGCGGGCGCTGGAGACGGCCGCGCCCATGTCGGAGGTCTTCGGGCTGGAGGTCGCCGTCGAGGAGCGGCTGATCGAGGCCGGCAACCACTTCGAGGGACTGACGTTCGGGGCGGGCCAGGGGTCGCTGAAGCACCCCCGGCACTGGCCGTTCCTGATCAACCCCATCCGGCCGTCCTGGGGCGAGCCGTACAGGAAGATCGCCATGCGGATGCGGGGCGCGGTGATCGCCGCCAAGAACGCCGCGCGCGGGCACGAGGCGGTGTGCGTCAGCCACCAGCTGCCGATCTGGACGCTGCGCCGGTACGCCGAGCGCCGCCGGATGTGGCACCACCCCAAGCGCCGGCAGTGCGAGCTGGCCAGCGTGACCAGCCTGGCGTTCGAGGGCGACCGGCTGGTCGAGGTCTCCTACCACGAGCCGGCCGCCGGGCTGGTCAAGCGACCCACCGTCCCGGGCGCCTGATTCCGGCACTACAGTGATGTACTACCACGTGTAGTAGGAGTTCCCGATGCCCGGAGTCAAAGCCGTCGCCGCACGCGCCGGCCTGCCGTTGGCCGCCTGTCTGCTGCTGGCCGGATGCGCCGGCGGCCAGGCGTCCCCGGGGGACGCCGACAACCGGTTCATCGGCGGCGACGGCACCGCCCAGACCATCGCGGCCGCCGACCGCAAGGCGGTCGGGCCGGTGGAGGGCACCACGCTGGACGGCGAGCCGCTGAAGCTCGCCGACTACCGGGGCAAGGTCGTGGTGGTGAACTTCTGGGCCTCCTGGTGCGCCCCCTGCCGCGGCGAGGCCCCCACCCTGCAGAAGCTGTCGGACGAGCACAAGCCCAGGGGCGTGGAGTTCGTCGGCGTCAACTTCAAGGACGCCAGGGACCAGGCGCTGGCCATGGAGCGCACCTTCGAGATCACCTACCCCAGCCTGTTCGACGCCGACGGGCGGCTGATGCTGTCGTTCCGGGAGGTCCCGCCGAACGCGGTGCCCAGCACGCTGATCTTCGACCGGCAGGGCCGGGTCGCCGCCCGGATCATCGGCGCCACCACCTACTCCACCCTCAACCCGCTGATCACCCGGATCGCCGCGGAACGATGAGCGCGGGCGAGACGAGGCCATGAACACCCTCGCGGAGACGGTCGCGGACGGATCGCTGCTGCTGGCGATGCCGCTGGCGGCGCTGGCCGGACTGGTGTCGTTCGCCTCGCCGTGCGTGCTGCCGCTGGTGCCGGGCTACCTGTCGTACGTCACCGGCATGTCCGGGGTGGACCTGGAGCGGCAGCGGCGCGGGCGGCTGGTGGCCGGGGCGGCGCTGTTCATCGCCGGGTTCACGGTGGTGTTCGTGACCGCCGGGGTCGCGGTCGGCGGGCTCGGCCGGTGGCTGCTGGAGTACGCCGACCCCATCACTCGGGTGCTCGGCGGCGTGACGATCGTGTTCGGGCTGGCGTTCATGGGGCTGATCCCCGGGCTGCAGCGCACCGTGAAGTCCGGCCGGCTGCCGACCGCAGGGCTGGCCGGGGCGCCGATGCTCGGGGTGCTGTTCGGGCTCGGCTGGACGCCCTGCATCGGGCCCACCCTGGCGGCCGTGCAGGCGCTGTCGTTCAACGAGGCCAGCGCGGGCCGGGGCGCGCTGCTGTCGCTGGCGTACTGCCTGGGGCTGGGACTGCCGTTCGTGGCGACCGCGCTGGCCTACCGGCGGGCGCTGGGCGCGTTCGGCGCGATCAGGAGCCGGTACCGGCTGGTCACCCGGATCGGCGGCGGGATGCTCGTCGCCATCGGGGCGCTGCTGGTGACCGGGCTGTGGGGCGACCTGACCCTCGAGCTGAAGTCGTGGATCGGCGGCTTCGAGACGGTGATCTGACATGACACAGGCACAGCAGGAGGGCGCCGAGGCCCCCGTCGCGCAGGCCCCCGACGGCCCGCAGCCGCGCCCCAGGGGGATGGGGCCGCTGGGCTGGCTGCGCTGGGGCTGGCGGCAGCTCACCTCGATGCGCACCGCCCTGATCCTGCTGTTCCTGGTGGCGCTGGGCTCGGTGCCCGGGTCGATCCTGCCGCAGCGCGGCCAGGCCCCCGAGGAGGTCGCCGAATACCTGGCCGAGCACCGGACGGTCGGGCCGTGGATGGACCGGCTGTCGCTGTTCGACGTGTTCGCCGCGCCCTGGTTCGCGGCCGTCTACATCCTGCTGTTCGTGTCGCTGGCGGGCTGCGTCATCCCCCGGTCCCGGCAGCACTGGCGGGCCATGCGGTCCGCGCCGCCGCCCGCCCCGCGCCACCTGTCCCGGCTGCCGCAGTCGGCGTCGTTCGAGACCGAGCGGGACGCCGAGGAGGTGCTGGCCGAGGCCCGCAGGCTGCTGCGCGGACGGCGGTTCCGGGTGGCGGACGGAACGGGCTCGGTCGCCGCCGAGAAGGGCTACCTGGGCGAGATCGGGAACCTGACGTTCCACCTGGCGCTGCTGGTGCTGCTGTTCGCGGTCGCGGCGGGGGCGCTGTTCGGCTACCGGGGCAACATCGTGCTCACCGAGGGCGGCGGGTTCGCCAACTCGCTGGCCTACTACGACCAGTTCACGCCGGGCCGGCAGTTCAGCCCGGACCGGCTGGCGCCGTTCTCGATGCGGCTGGAGGACTTCCGGGCGCAGTTCGTCACCGAGCCCGGGCCGCAGCAGGGACAGGCGCTGGACTTCACCGCCAAGGTCTTCTACCGGGAGGGGCCCGACTCCCCGGAGAAGCCGTACGACCTCAAGGTCAACCATCCGCTGGGCGTCGGCGGGGCCAAGGTCTACGTGCTGGGCCACGGGTACGCGCCGCGCTTCACCGTCCGCGACGGCCAGGGCAATGTCGCCTTCCGGGGGGCGGTGCCGTTCCTGCCGATCGAGCAGCGCAACTTCACCTCCGAGGGCGTCATCAAGGTGCCCGACGCGCGGCCCGAGCAGCTGGCGTTCCAGGCGGTGTTCTGGCCCACCGCCGTGGCCGACACGCGCAACCAGCAGATCGTGTCCCGGTTCCCCGCCCCGCTGAACCCGACGATCTCGCTGATGACGTTCAAGGGCGATCTGGGGCTGGACTCCGGCACCCCGCAGTCGGTGTACCGGATCGAGGGGATCGGCAGGACCCTGCAGCCGGTCCGCGGCGGCTCCAAGATCCTCAAGCCGGGCGAGACGTTCCAGATCCCCGGCGGGGCCGGGTCCATCACGTTCGACGGCACCCAGGAGTACATCAGCCTGGCGATCAACCACGACCCCGGCCGGGGGCCCGCGCTGGCCGCCGCCGTGGTCGCCATCGCCGGGATCGTCGCCTCGTTCATGGTGCGGCGGCGCCGGGTGTGGGTGCGCGCGACCCCCGGGGAGGGCGGGCGTACCGTGGTGGAGATCGGCGGGCTGACCCTGGGCAACCCGACCGCGGAGTTCGACGACCTGGTGGCGGCGCTGCGCCGCGACGTTCCCCCGGCGGGCGACGACGCCGCCGACCGGCCCGGCGCCGGTTCCGCCGACGAGACCGAGGAGTGACGAGGTGGCCGACAGCGACCTTGCGAATCTGAGCGACCAGCTCGCGCTGGGCACCGTGCTGCTGTACGTGGTGGCCATGGTCGGGTACGCGCTCGACCTGGGCTTCGGCCGCCGCCGGACGCGGGCCGAGGCCGAGCGGACCGAGCCGGCCAAGGTGCTGGTCGGCGCGGGCGGCGGGGAGACGGCCGCCGCCGACGCGCCCGCCGCCGGGGAGGAGCCGGAGGAACGCGCCGAACGGGACTGGGGCCGGTTCGCGGTCCTGATCAACCTGCTGGGCTGGGGCGCCCACCTCGGCACGCTGGTCACCCGCGGCCTGGCGGCCGAACGCTGGCCGTGGGGCAACATGTACGAGTTCCTGACGGCCATCGCGTTCGCGGCGGTCACCGCCTACCTGGTGGTGCTGGCCCGCTACAAGGCCCGGTTCCTGGGCGCGTTCGTGATGGTCGCCGCGGTGATCGCGCTCGGGGTCGCCACCATCTGGCTCTACACGCCGGTCGGGCCGCTGGTCCCGGCGCTCAAGTCGTACTGGATCGCCATCCACGTCACCGCCGCCATCGTCGCCACCGGCGCGTTCACCGTCGGCGGGGTGGCCACGATCCTGTACCTGGTGCAGTCCCGCCGTGAGGAGCGCGGGGCGTCCGGCGGGGCACTGGCCATGCTGCCGGGGTCCGAGGCCCTGGACCGGCTGGCCTACAAGGTGACCATGTTCTCGTTCCCGATCTGGACCTTCGCCATCATCGCGGGGGCGATCTGGGCGGACGAGGCGTGGGGCCGCTACTGGGGCTGGGACCCCAAGGAGGTCTGGTCGTTCGTGACCTGGGTGGCGTACGCCGGGTACCTGCACGCCCGCGCCACCGCCGGGTGGAGGGGCCGCCGGGCGGCGATCATCTCGCTGGTGGCGTTCGCCGCCCTGCTGTTCAACTTCTTCGGGGTGAACTACCTGTTCTCCGGCCTGCACTCCTACGCCGGCTGAGCCCTCCCGGCCGGGATCCGGCGGCGGGGCCCTCAGTCCTCGCCGCGGATCCTGCGGTCCAGGCTGCGCAGGAACTCCTCGTCGTCGTCCGGCCCGCGGGGCGGCTCCGGGCGCGGGCCGGACTGGACCCCCGGCGGCGTCCAGGCTGGCTCCTGCGGGCCGCGGCGGCGGCCGAGGGTCAGCCACAGCGCCGCGCCGATCGCGAAGCCGAGCAGCACGATCAGGAACCAGCCGAACTTCGGCAGGAGCCGTACGTCGGTCTCGTCGGTGGTGAGCACGTCGAACAGGCAGTACAGCCAGACGCCCACGATGATCAGGCCGAGCAGGACATACAGCATGGTTCGAGCGTATCCGGTGACTTGCCGCCCGGCCGCCTGTCGACGGGACGTCACCGACCGGCTTACCCTGCCATGGGCGAGTCTGGCACGGTGCGCCTTGGGCGTCCGGACGGTGCGGAGAGGCGGGGTGGATGCGGTACCGGGGTATTCGCCGTAAGTCCCGCGAGCGGCCCGAGGAGGGCTTCGCGTCGTCGCCTCCCGAGCAGCCCGGCCCCGAGCGCGGCCGGGGCTGGACGCAGACCCGCCCGCGCAGCAGCCAGCCGCGCGACCGGTGGGGCCGGTTCCGCAAGGGCGGCCGGGACGACGAGTTCGCGGCGGCCGGCGACGCCCCCGCCGACCGGGTCCGGCCGCAGCGGCCCGTCGGACGGCCGGGGGGCCCGAACTGGCGGGACTTCGAGCTCGACACCGACCTGCCGCGGACCGAGCCGCGCCCGCCGGGCGCCCCGTCGCTGGGCGACGGCCGGGTGCACTGCGGTCCGCTGGAGGACATCCTGCACCGCCAGTGGGACGCCGCGCAGGGGCCGCCGCCGCCGGACGTGGTGCGCGCGGTGGAGAGCCTGGCCGCGCTGCCCGAGCCGCTGAAGGAGAAGCTGGCCGCCGGGCTGGACGGCATCTACGTGGGGCCGGGCGGGGTCCCGCAGCTCGACGACATGGGGCACCTGGCCGGGCGCCCGCTGCCGTCGGGCCGGGCCACCTGGGACATCTGCGCCGGGGCGTACGGCGACCGCAAGATCGTGGTGGGCGACCGGCCGTCGCCGACCCCGGACGTGATGATGCACGAGGTCGGGCACGCCCTCGACGACATCGACGCCGAGCGCGGCCGGTGGCAGTCCGACGGCGCCGACTTCCGCGCGCTGTACGCCCGGTGCCTGCCGTACCTGGCCAGCGACTTCCACCGGCAGCCCGACGACCTGGGCAGACGCGAGTTCTTCGCGGACGCGTTCGCCGCGATCACGGCCAGTCAGCGGCCCGCCCTGGTGGATATGCTCGGCGGGAACATCCGGCTGGCGCTCGATGTGATGCTCTACTTCAACCGCAGGTACGGAATCTAGCCGAGGTGATCGACGGTGTACGTGATCCGGCTTCCCGACGGCACGCTGCGCGTCCCTCGGAGCGCCACCACGGACGACGGGCGGATCATCGGCCAGGGATACGTCGAGATCGGTCCGGACGACCCCGACTACGAGCGGCTGCTGGGCGAGTCGCTGACCGAGGAGGAACTGGCGGACCGGCGCCGGCAGTGGCGGGAAGGGGACGAGGCCCTGCTCCGGGAGTTCGAGGAGTACAAGGCCTCGCGCACGGAGGAGCACTGAACCCGCCGATGTCGCCGCCGTCGCGCCCCGTACGGTTGGACCGTTGCAAACGGCGGCGGGCGGAACCGCCGGCGCCCGGTGGCGACCTTTCGGGGGGTCTGGGGGTTCGTCCCCCCGAAGCGATCGGTCCGGGCGGGGCAGGTTCCGCGGATCAGCGGCCCGAGTGCTCGGCCAGCGGCTCTTCCCCGCGCAGCAGCGCGTGCACCTCGGACTCACGGAAGCGACGGTGGCCTCCGGGCGTGCGGATACTGCTGATCCGGCCCGCCGCGGCCCACCGGGTCACCGTCTTGGGGTCGACCCTGAAGAGCGCGGCCACCTCTCCGGGGGTCAGCAGGCGCTCGCTGGTACTTTCCACGTTGTTCTCTCCCCCTTTGTCCCGCTTGCGGTGCGGGTGGACAGATTCTTAGTGTGCCGGGCGGGGACCGTTTTCTCCCTTGTTTTCGGAAAACATCACCGACCGTAGCTAGTTGACCTGGGATGATCACGGCACGTATATGTGAGCTTCGGTCACATCCGTCCCGGGGCTCCGCCCCCGCCCCACGGCCCGTCGCGGAACGCGCGGTGCGCCCCGATCGGCGCCGCCCGCCGGGACCGCGCCGCCCGCCGGGGGCGACCGCATAGTCTCGACTCCATGTCCGGAGTGACCCGACACGACGAGGCGACGGCGGCGACCCCGCCCGCCCGGGGCCGCCACCGCGGTGCGCCCGGCCCCGAGCTGGTGACCCTGGCCGACATCGAGGACGCGGCGGCCCGGCTGGCCGGGGTGTGCGTCCGGACCCCGCTGGTGCCGCTCACCCCGAACGCCCCCGGCCTGCAGATCAAGGCCGAGTCGCTGCAGCCGATCGGGGCGTTCAAGCTGCGCGGCGCCTACAACGCCATCGCCCGGCTGCCGGAGGAGCGGCGCGCCCGCGGCGTGGTCACCCACTCCAGCGGCAACCACGCCCAGGCGGTCGCCTACACCGCCGGCCGGCTGGGGATCCCGGCGGTGCTGGTCGTCCCGCACACCGCCCCCGCGGTCAAGGTCGAGGCGTGCCGCCGGCTGGGCGCGGAGATCGTGTACGTCGAGCCCTCCATGGAGGCCCGCACCGAGACCGCCGAACGGCTCGCCGCCTCGCACGGCTTCACCCTGGTCCCGCCGTTCGACGACCCCGGGGTGATCGCCGGGCAGGGCACCGTCGGCCTGGAGATCGTCCGGCAGGCCCCCGACGTGGAGGCGGTGCTGGTCCCGGTCGGCGGCGGCGGGCTGATCTCCGGGGTGGCCGCCGCGGTCAAGCAGCTCCTCCCGCAGACCAGGGTGATCGGCGTGGAGCCCGAGCTGGCCGCCGACGTCCGCGACTCGCTGCGCGCCGGCAAGCGGGTCGGCTGGACCGCCGAGCAGACCGGCCGCACCATCGCCGACGCGCTGCGCGTCTCCCGCGTCGGCTCGCTGACGTTCGCGCACATCAAGGAGTACGTCGACGACATCGTGACGGTCGCCGAGGACGAGATCCGCGCCGCCATGCGGCACCTGGCCCTGCACGCCCGCCTGATCGCCGAACCCGCCGGCGCCGTCGCCACCGCCGCCTACCTGTTCCACCGCGACGAGCTGCCCGCCGCCGCCCGCCAGGTCGCGGTGCTGTCCGGCGGCAACGTCGACCCGGCGCTGTTGTCCCAGGTCCTGGCATAGACTCCGGAACGTCATGCGCTCCCTGCTCGCCTACACCGTGGCCCGCCTCGCCGTCTTCGCGGCCACCGCAGGCATCCTCTACCTGGTGCTCCCGCTGGACTACGGCGAGTCCGGCGCCCTGCTCATCCTGCTCGCCCTCGCCGTCCTGATCAGCGGCATCGTCAGCTACGTCCTGCTGGCCCGCCGCCGCGAGGAGTTCTCCGCCGCCGTCGTCGACGCCTTCCTCAACGCCCGCCACAAGTTCGAAAAGTCCCGCGGCAAAGAGGACTGACGCTCGGGAGCCCTGCACCGTCACCACACGGTGACCCTGCACGGCGGATCCTGAAGGCCACCGCGAGCGCGCCCGCGTGGCCGTAAGGGAGGAGGCTTTCAAGATCGCGAGGAACGAGCGATCTTGAAAACGACGACCGCACGGCCACGCGTCCCCCGGCGCGCGAGCCGTCGCGCCGGAGGCGCGACAATAGCAAGCATGACCCGGGCTTCACTTGACAAGCGGCCGGAAGACGTGGCCGCGATGTTCGACACCACCGCCGAGCGCTATGACCTGTTGAACTCCCTGATGACGGGGGGGATGGACCGTCGGTGGCGGCGGGCGGTGGTCGCGGCGGTCGGGGCGCGGCCCGGGGAGCGGATCCTGGATCTGGCGGCGGGGACGGGGACCTCGTCGCTGCCGTTCGCCGAGGCGGGTGCGCAGACCGTGGCGTGCGACTTCTCGCTGGGGATGCTGCGGGTGGGGACGCGGCGGATGGCCGGCGTGCCGGGGGAGCGCAAGCCCCGGTTCGTGGCCGGGGACGCGTTGCGCCTGCCGTTCGGGGACGGGGTGTTCGACGCCGTGACCATCTCGTTCGGATTGCGCAACGTCGCCGACACCGATCAGGCGTTGCGGGAACTGCGGCGGGTGACCAGGGTGGGCGGGCGGCTGCTGGTGTGCGAGGTCAGCCATCCGCCGAACGCGGTGCTGCGGTTCGGGCACCGGCTGCACCTGCGGTACGGGCTGCCGCTGCTGGCCCGGGTGTCGTCCAACCCCGACTCCTATCACTACCTGGCCGAATCCACGCTGGCCTGGCCCGACCAGGCGGCGCTGGCGCGGCGGCTGCAGGACGCCGGATGGGGCTCGGTGCGGTGGCGCGACCTGACGTTCGGCGTCGTCGCGATGCACCACGCGGTCAATCCGGGCTAGCGTTCCGGAGGGCCGGTCGGCCGGCGTTCGTCGGGACAACTGAACACAAGGTTCGTGGGACCGGTCCAAAAAGCCCTCGGGGTCAGGTACCAATCCACCCCGCCGAAGGCATAGACTCCCCAACGGATGTTTGTGAAGTACTTCACAAGCGAACGAGCTAAGGAACCCTCGTGACCGACTCCTCCGGACAGGCCGACGTCATCGTCGTCGGAGCGGGCCCCGCCGGTTCGGCGACCGCCTACTGGCTGGCACAGGCGGGCCTGGACGTGCTGCTGCTGGAGAAGGCCACCTTCCCGCGCGACAAGGTCTGCGGGGACGGGCTCACCCCGCGCGCGGTCCGCGCGCTGATCTCGATGGGCGTCGACCTGGCCGCCCCCGGCTGGACCCGGACCCGGGGCCTGCGGATCTACGGCGGCGGCGTCAAGATCGAGCTGGACTGGCCCGAGCTGGCGACGTTCCCCGACTTCGGGATGGTCCGGGCGCGCACCGACCTGGACCAGCTGCTGGCCGAGCACGCCGCCAAGGCGGGCGCCGGGCTCCGGCAGGGCTGCACCGTCACCGGCCCGATCGTCGACGAGCGCACCGGCCGGATCGTCGGGGTGACCGCCCGCCACGAGGGCGAGGAGGTGGAGTACCGGGCGCCGCTGGTGGTGGCCGCCGACGGGGTCTCCAGCCGGCTGTCGCTGGCGATGGGCATCCGCAAGCGCGAGGACCGCCCGATGGGCGTGGCCGTCCGGCGCTACTACCGCACGCCCCGGCACGACGACGAGTACCTGGAGTCCTGGCTGGAGCTGTGGGACGGACAGCGGCTGCTGCCCGGCTACGGCTGGGTGTTCCCGCTGGGCAACGGGCTGGCCAACGTCGGCCTCGGGCTGCTCAACACCAGTAAGGCGTTCCAGAACGTGGACTACCGCGCCATGATGCGCGGCTGGTGCGCCCAGATGCCCGAGGAGTGGCAGTTCGACGAGGAGCACGCCGAGGGCCCCATCCGCGGCGCCGCCCTGCCCATGGGCTTCAACCGGCAGCCGCACTACAGCCGGGGGATGCTGCTGGTCGGCGACGCCGGCGGCATGGTCAACCCGTTCAACGGCGAGGGCATCGACTACGGGCTGGAGTCCGGCCGGCTGGCCGCCGAGACCATCGTGCAGGCCCTGGCCCGTCCCACCGCCGGGCAGCGCGAGCGCACCCTGCACGAGTACCCCCGCGTCCTCAAGGAGGAGCACGGCGGCTACTTCACGCTCGGCCGCCTGTTCGTCAGGGCGATCGGGGACCCGCGGGTGATGAAGTTCCTGACCCGGCACGGCCTGCCGCATCCGACGCTCATGCGGTTCACCCTCAAGCTGCTCGCCAACCTGACCGATCCGCGGGGCGGCGACGCGATGGACCGGATCATCAACGCCATGTCGAAGGTGGCCCCGGCGGCATGACTTGGCAACCAGACACCACGAGCGGGGCCCCCGAGGGATGTTGCGATGACCACCCTGACTAAGGTGGCGACCCGTGACCGAGACCGGCATCACACCCGTGTCCTTGGTCACGCCGCCATCGCGCCCCCACCGCCGGCGTCCCTCGACGCCGACGGCGAGGCGGCGTGCACCCCGTACAACGCCGTACGAACCGAGGAGGGGGTGTAGAGACCGATGGATCTCTATGTTCCGATCGTGGTGCTGGGCCTGCTGGCGTTCGGGTTCGCCGTCTTTTCGGTCGGCATGGCCGCGGTCACCGGCCCCAAGCGGTGGAACAGGGCCAAGCTGGAGGCCTACGAGTGCGGGATCGAGCCGACTCCGCAGCCGGTCGGCGGCGGACGGTTCCCGATCAAGTACTACCTGACGGCGATGCTGTTCATCGTCTTCGACATCGAGATCATCTTCCTGTACCCGTGGGCGGTCGCCTTCAACAGCATGGGGATCTTCGCGCTGGTCGAGATGGTGCTGTTCATCGTCACCGTGCTGGTCGCGTACGCCTACGTGTGGCGACGCGGTGGTCTGGAGTGGGACTGACATGGGTCTTGAGGAGAAACTCCCCAGCGGATTCCTGCTGACCACGGTCGAGCAGGTGGCGGGCTGGGCCCGCAAGAGCTCGGTGTGGCCGGCCACCTTCGGGCTGGCCTGCTGCGCCATCGAGATGATGGCCACCGGCGACCCCCGGCACGACTTCTCCCGCTGGGGGATGGAACGCGCCTCGGCCACGCCCCGGCAGGCCGACCTGATGATCGTGGCCGGCCGGGTGAGCCAGAAGATGGCCCCGGTGCTCCGCCAGATCTACGACCAGATGACCGAGCCCAAGTGGGTCATCGCGATGGGCGTGTGCGCCTCCTCCGGCGGCATGTTCAACAACTACGCCATCGTGCAGGGCGTGGACCACATCGTCCCGGTCGACATCTACCTGCCCGGCTGCCCGCCGCGGCCGGAGATGCTGCTGGACGCGATCCTCAAGCTGCACGACAAGATCCAGAACACCAAGCTGGGCCCGCACCGCAGGAAGCAGATCGCCGAGCTGGAGGAGGCCAAGCGCCGTCAGCTTCCGCTGCTGGGCCAGCGTCAGGGGGCGATCTCATGAGCAGCCAGCACCCGGAACAGCAGGCCGAGCAGGCCGCCGACCGGCTGCCGGCGCACGAGCCGCAGGACCGGCTGCAGCAGCCGGTCGTGCGCCGGGGCATGTTCGGCGCCAAGGGCAGCGGCGACACCTCCGGATACGGCGGGCTGGTCGTCCGGCAGGCCCCGAAGGTCTCCAGCCCCCGGCCGTACGGCGGTCCGGAGGGCGCCGCCGAGCCCGGCGAGTTCGACGAGGTCGCCGACGCGCTGGAGCGGGCGTTCCCCGAGTTCGGCGACGCGGTCGAGCGGGTCGTGGTGGACCGCGGCGAGATCACGTTCTTCGTCAGGCGGCAGTACCTGCCGCAGGTGGCGCAGACCCTGCGCGACCAGATCGACCTGCGGTTCGAGCTGTGCACGGGGGTGTCGGGCGTGCACTACCCCGACGACGCGGGCGCCGAGCTGCACGCCGTCTACCACTTCCTGTCGATGACCCACAACCGGCGGATCCGGGTGGAGGTCACCTGCCCCGACTCCGACCCGCACATCCCGTCGATCGTGTCGATCTACCCGACCAACGACTGGCACGAGCGGGAGACCTACGACTTCTTCGGGATCGTCTTCGACGGGCATCCGGCGCTGACCCGCATCGAGATGCCCGACGACTGGGTGGGCCACCCGCAGCGCAAGGACTACCCCCTCGGCGGGATCCCGGTCGAGTACCGGGGCGCGGAGATCCCGCCCCCCGACCAGCGGAGGTCGTACGTATGAGGCGCGAACGCCGACTCGCCCGAGTGATGCGGCCCGTCGCCATGGGACCGGGGCGCGGAGACCTGTCCCTCGTGCCCCCCGACCAGCGGAGGTCGTACGTCTGATGAGCTCTGCCAAGTACACCGAGTACGACGCGTACGCCGCCGAGGAGGCCACCGAGGGCAAGGTCCTGGGCGTCGACGGCGGCGACTGGGACCAGGTGGTGGCCGCCGCCGAGGACGGCGGCGACGAGCGGCTGGTCGTCAACATGGGCCCGCAGCACCCGTCCACGCACGGGGTGCTGCGGCTGATCCTGACGCTGGACGGCGAGACCGTCACCGAGACCCGGGTGGGCATCGGCTACCTGCACACCGGGATCGAGAAGAACATGGAGTACCGAACGTGGACCCAGGGGACCACGTTCTGCACTCGCATGGACTACCTGTCGCCGATCTTCAACGAGACGGCGTACTGCCTGGGCGTGGAGAAGCTGCTGGGGATCACCGACCAGATCCCCGAGCGGGCGCAGATCATCCGGGTGATGATGATGGAGATCAACCGGATCTCCTCGCACCTGGTCGCGATCGCCACGTTCGGCCTGGAGCTGGGCGCCACCACGGTGATGCTGAACGGCTTCATCGAGCGCGAGTACGCCCTGGACGTGTTCGAGGAGATCACCGGCCTGCGGATGAACATGGCCTACGTCCGGCCGGGCGGCGTCGCCCAGGACATCGGGCACGGCGGGTTCACCAAGGTGCGCGAGTTCCTGGACCGGATGCCGGGGCGGATCAAGCAGCTCCGCAAGCTGATGGACGCCAACCCCGTCTACCTGGCCCGCACCAAGGACGTCGCCTACCTGGACCTGGAGGGCTGCATGGCCCTCGGGGTGACCGGGCCGGTGCTGCGCGCCACCGGGCTGCCCTGGGACCTGCGCAAGACCCAGCCGTACTGCGGTTACGAGACCTACGAGTTCGAGGTCGCCACCCAGGAGAGCTGCGACGTGTACGGCCGCTACCTGGTGCGGATGAAGGAGATGGAGGAGTCCCTCAAGATCATCGAGCAGTGCCTGGACCGGCTGTCGGTCACCAAGGGCCCGGTGATGATCGAGGACAAGAAGATCGGCTGGCCCGCCCAGCTGGCCATCGGCACCGACGGGATGGGCAACTCGCCCCGGCACATCGCGCACATCATGGGCACCTCGATGGAGGCCCTGATCCACCACTTCAAGCTGGTGACCGAGGGCTTCCGGGTGCCGGCCGGACAGGCGTACGCCGCGGTCGAGTCCCCGCGCGGCGAGCTGGGCGTGCACGTGGTCAGCGACGGCGGCACCCGCCCGTACCGCGTGCACTTCCGCGACCCGTCCTTCACCAACCTGCAGGCGACGCCCGCCATGTGCGAGGGCGGCATGGTGGCCGATGTCATCGCGGCCGTCGCCTCTATCGACCCAGTGATGGGAGGCGTGGACCGCTGATGGGGTACGCACCCGAGACGCTCGCCCGGCTGGAGCGGGACGCCAAGGAGATCATCGCGCGGTACCCGAAGCCGCGTTCGGCCCTGCTGCCGCTGCTGCACCTGGTGCAGTCGGTGGACGGGCACATCACCGACGACGGCATCGAGTTCTGCGCCGAGCAGCTGGGCATCACGCCCGCGCAGGTCACCGGGGTCGCCACCTTCTACACCATGTACAAGCGGCGGCCGGTCGGCGAGTACCACGTCGGCGTCTGCATCAACACGCTGTGCGCGGTGATGGGCGGCGACCAGATCTGGGAGGAGCTGTCCGAGTACGTCGGCGTCGGCCATGACGAGGCCACCGAGGACGGCAGGATCTCGCTGGAACGCCTGGAGTGCAACGCGGCCTGCGACTTCGCCCCGGTGATGATGGTCAACTGGGAGTTCTTCGACAACATGACTCCCGAGAAGGCCAGGAAGCTGGTCGACGACCTGCGCGCCGGCAGGCCGGTCGCCCCGACCCGCGGGCCGGGCAGCGTGTGCACCTGGAAGGAGGCCTCCCGGGTGCTGGCCGGGTTCCCCGACGGCCGCGCCGGCGAGGGCCCGCAGGCCGGGCCGGAGACGCTGGTGGGCCTGGAGCTGGCCAAGCGCAACGGCTGGACGGCGCCGCCCGCGGACGCCGGCCGGCCCGAGCCGGACGAGCCCGCCGCCGGTTCCAAGACCCAGGGGGACATCCACAAATGAGCACCACGCTGACCCCCGTGCTGTCCCGCAACTGGGACCAGCCCGACTCGTTCACCCTCGCCGCGTACCAGCGCGACGGCGGCTACCAGGCGCTGCGCAAGGCGCTGCGGATGCAGCCGGACGACATCGTGCAGGCGGTCAAGGACTCCGGGCTGCGCGGCCGCGGCGGCGCGGGCTTCCCCACCGGGATGAAGTGGGGCTTCCTGCCGCCCAAGAGCGACAAGCCGCGCTACCTGGTGGTGAACGCCGACGAGTCCGAGCCGGGCACGTGCAAGGACATCCCGCTGATGATGGCCAACCCGCACGTGCTGGTCGAGGGCATCGTCATCAGCTCGTACGCCATCCGCTCCAACCACGCGTTCATCTACGTGCGCGGTGAGGTGCTGCACGTGATCCGCCGGCTCCAGCAGGCGGTCGCCGAGGCGTACGAGGCCGGCTACCTCGGCAAGGACATCCTCGGCACCGGCTACGACCTGGAGCTGGTGGTGCACACCGGCGCGGGCGCCTACATCTGCGGCGAGGAGACGGCGCTGCTGGACTCGCTGGAGGGCTACCGCGGTCAACCCAGGCTCAAGCCTCCCTTCCCGGCGGTGGCCGGCCTGTACGGCGGCCCCACCGTGATCAACAACGTCGAGTCCATCGCCTCGGTTCCCTCGATCGTCGCCAACGGGGCCGACTGGTTCGCCTCGATGGGCACCGAGAAGTCCAAGGGCTTCGGGATCTTCTCGCTGTCGGGGCACGTCACCCGGCCCGGCCAGTACGAGGCCCCGCTCGGCATCACGCTGCGGGAGCTGCTGGACATGGCCGGCGGCGTGCGCGCCGGGCACCGGCTGAAGTTCTGGACCCCCGGCGGCTCCTCGACCCCGCTGTTCACCGACGAGCACCTCGACGTCCCGCTGGACTTCGAGAGCGTCGGGGCGGCCGGGTCGATGCTGGGCACCCGGGCGCTGCAGATCTTCGACGAGACCACCTGCGTGGTGCGGGCGGTGCTGCGCTGGTCGGAGTTCTACGCGCACGAGTCGTGCGGCAAGTGCACCCCCTGCCGCGAGGGCACCTACTGGTACAAGCAGATGCTCAGGCGGCTGGAGGCCGGCCAGGGCTCCGAGGAGGACCTGGAGACGCTGCTGGACCTGTCCGACAACATCCTCGGCAGGTCCTTCTGCGCGCTGGGCGACGGCGCGACCAGCCCGGTGACCTCGTCGATCAAGCTGTTCCGCGACGAGTACATCGAGCACTTCAAGCAGGGCGGGTGCCCGTTCGACCCCGCCAAGTCGACCGTGTGGGCAGGTGAGCAGTGACGGTCACCGACAACACCTCCGCGGAGGTGGAGCAGCAGCCGAAGATGGTCAAGCTGACCATCGACGGGTTCGAGATCGAGGTCCCCGAGGGCACCCTGATCATCCGGGCCGCCGAGCTGCTGGGCATCCAGATCCCCCGGTTCTGCGACCACCCGCTGCTCGACCCGGTCGGCGCGTGCCGGCAGTGCCTGGTGGAGATCCCCGACGCCGGCAACGGCCGGGGGATGCCCAAGCCGCAGGCGTCCTGCACCACCACGGTGATGCCGGGCATGGTGGTCAAGACGCAGCTCACCTCGCCGGTGGCCGACAAGGCCCAGCACGGCGTGATGGAGCTGCTGCTGATCAACCACCCGCTGGACTGCCCGATCTGCGACAAGGGCGGCGAGTGCCCGCTGCAGAACCAGGCGATGTCCAACGGCCGCGGCGAGTCCCGGTTCACCGAGACCAAGCGGACCTTCCCCAAGCCGATCCCGCTGTCCTCGCAGGTGCTGCTGGACCGGGAACGCTGCATCCAGTGCGCCCGGTGCACCCGGTTCTCCGACCAGATCGCCGGGGACGCGTTCATCGACCTGTTCGAACGCGGCGCCAAGGAGCAGGTGGGGGCGGCCGACGGCAAGCCGTTCCAGTCCTACTTCTCCGGCAACACGGTGCAGATCTGCCCGGTGGGCGCGCTCACCGGGGCGGCCTACCGGTTCCGGTCCCGGCCGTTCGACCTGGTGTCGGTGCCGAGCGCCTGCGAGCACTGCGCCTCGGGCTGCGCGCTGCGCACCGACCACCGGCGCGGGCGGATCACCCGCCGCCTGGCCGGTGACGACCCGCAGGTGAACGAGGAGTGGAACTGCGACAAGGGCCGGTGGGCGTTCACCTACACCACCCAGCCCGACCGCCTCACCCACCCGCTGGTGCGCAACGAGGACGGCGAGCTGGAGGTGGCCTCCTGGCCGGAGGCGCTGGCCGTCGCCGCCCGGGGCCTGGCCGCCGCGCGCGGCAGGACGGGCGTGCTGACCGGCGGGCGGCTCACCCTCGAGGACGCCTACGCCTACAGCAAGTTCGCCCGGATCGCGCTCGGCACCAACGACATCGACTTCCGGGCCCGGCCGCACTCGGCGGAGGAGGCCGACTTCCTGGCCGCCGCGGTGGCGGGCCACGACATCGAGGTCTCCTACGCCGACCTGGAGAAGGCCCCGGCGGTGCTGCTGGCCGGCTTCGAGCCGGAGGAGGAGTCCCCGATCGTCTTCCTGCGGCTGCGCAAGGCGTTCCGCAAGAAGGGCCTGAAGGTCTACTCGATCGCCCCGTTCGCCTCCCGCGGGCTGGCCAAGATGGGCGGCACGCTGCTGCGGTCGCTGCCCGGCGGCGAGGCCGAGGTGCTCGGCTCCCTGGTCACCGGTGACGAGCCGGTCGCCGAGGAGCTCAAGGCGGCGGGCGCGGTCATCCTGCTCGGCGAGCGGCTGGCCACCAGCCCCGGCGCGCTGTCCAGCGCGGTCCGGCTGGCGCAGGTCACCGGGGCCCGGCTGGCCTGGGTGCCGCGCCGGGCCGGGGAGCGCGGCGCGCTGGAGGCGGGGGCCCTGCCGGTCCTGCTGCCGATCGGCCGCCCGGTCACCGACCCGGCCGCCCGCGCCGAGGTCGCCCGCGTCTGGAACGTCGCCGAACTGCCCGCCGACCCGGGCCGCAGCACCGACCAGATCCTCACCGCCGCCGCGGCCGGGGAGCTGGGAGCGCTGCTCATCGGCGGCGTCGACCCCTACGACCTGCCCGACCCGGCCGGGGCGCTGGCCGCGATCGAGGCGACCCCGTTCGTGGTGAGCCTGGAGCAGCGGGCCAGCGCGGTCACCGACCGCGCCGACGTGGTGCTGCCGGTGGCGGCGGTCCCGGAGAAGGCCGGGACGTTCGTCGACTGGGAGGGCCGCGGCCGGTCGTTCGACGTGGCGCTGAAGGTCCCCGGCCGGCTGCCGGACCTGCGGGTGCTGGACGCGCTGGCCGACGAGATGGACGTGCACCTGGCCCTGCCGGGGCCGGAGGCGGCCCGCCGCGAGCTGGCCCAGCTCGGCTCCTACCACGGCGACCGGCCGGCCGCCCCGGCGGTCGCCGCCGGGATCCGGCCCGAGCCCGGACCGGGGCAGGCGCTGCTGGCCACCTGGCGGCAGCTGCTGGACCTGGGCCGGCTGCAGGACGGCGAGCCGTACCTGGCGGGCACCGCCAAGCCCGCGGTGGCCCGGCTGTCGCCCGCCACCGCCGCCGAGATCGGCGCGGGCGAGGCGGTCACCGTGGCGCACGGCGGCCGGGAGCTGACCCTGCCGCTGGAGATCACGCCGGACCTGCCCGACCGGGTGGTCTGGCTGCCGACCAACTCCCAGGGCTGCGCGCTGTACCGCGACCTGGGCGCCGACACCGGCGCGATCGTGCAGATCGCCGCCGCAGCAGGCAGCGGAGGTGCCGCATGAGCAGCGTCCCCCTGGCCGCCCCCGACCCCACCCTGTCGTCCTTCGGGCGCGACCCGTGGTGGCTGATCGGCGGCAAGGTGCTGGCGATCTTCGTCTTCCTGGTGCTCACCGTGCTGCTGTCGATGTGGGTGGAGCGCCGGGTCATCGGCCGGATGCAGTTGCGCGTCGGGCCCAACCGGGCCGGGCCGTTCGGGCTGCTGCAGGGCCTGGCCGACGGCATCAAGCTGGCGCTGAAGGAGGACATCGTCCCGCGCGGCGTGGACAAGGTCGTCTTCGTGCTGGCGCCGGTGATCTCGGCCACCCCGGCGTTCATCGCGTTCAGCATCATCCCGTTCGGGCCGACGGTGTCGATCTTCGGGCACCAGACCCCGCTGCAGGGCACCGACCTGCCGGTGGCGGTGCTGCTGGTGCTGGCGATGGCCTCGATCGGGGCGTACGGGATCGTGCTGGCGGGCTGGGCGTCGATGTCGCCCTACTCGCTGCTGGGCGGGCTGCGCTCGGCCGCGCAGATCATCTCCTACGAGATCGCGATGGGCCTGTCGTTCGTGGCGGTGTTCCTGTTCGCCGGCACGATGTCCACCACCGGGATCGTCAACGCCCAGGCCGACCGCTGGTTCGCGGTGATGCTGCTGCCCTCGTTCCTGATCTACGTGATCACGATGATGGGCGAGTCCAACCGGATCCCCTTCGACCTGCCCGAGGGCGAGGGCGAGCTGGTCGGCGGCTTCCACACCGAGTACTCGTCGCTGAAGTTCGCGATGTTCTTCCTCGCCGAGTACATCAACCTGGCCACCCTGTCGGCGCTGTGCACCACGCTGTTCCTGGGCGGCTGGCGGGCCCCGGCGCCGATCTCCACGGTCTGGCCGGGGGCCAACGAGGGCTGGTGGCCGGTGCTGTGGTTCCTGGCCAAGCTGTGGCTGTTCATCTTCTTCTTCATCTGGCTGCGCGGCTCGCTGCCTCGGGTGCGCTACGACCAGCTGATGAAGCTGGGCTGGAAGATCCTGATGCCGGTCTCGCTCGGCTGGATCATGCTGGTGGCCACCATCCGCGCGCTGCGCAACGAGGGTCACGACATGACCCAGGTGGCGATCTGGTCGGCCGCGGCGATCGGCGCGGTGCTGCTGCTGTCGATCGTCTGGGACGTGATGAGGCAGGACAAGGGCGGCGGCGAGACCGCCGCGGACTCCGGCCGCGGCGCGGTGCCGCGGCAGGCCGAGGGCTCCTTCCCGGTGCCGCCGCTGGACGCGCCGCACTACCACGGCGTTCGCCGGGGCGCCGACGTCACTGCGCACAAGGAGGTGGCCAGTGGGTCTCACTGACTTCCTGAACCCGGTCAAGGGCTTCGGTGTCGCTTTCCACCAGATGTTCCAAAAGAGCGAGACCGTCCAGTACCCGGAGGTGAAGAAGCCCACCGCGCCGCGCTTCCACGGCCGGCACCAGCTCAACCGCTGGCCGGACGGGCTGGAGAAGTGCGTCGGCTGCGAGCTGTGCGCGTGGGCCTGCCCGGCGGACGCGATCTACGTCGAGGGCGCCGACAACACCGACGAGGAACGCTACTCGCCGGGCGAGCGCTACGGCCGCGTCTACCAGATCAACTACCTGCGCTGCATCCTGTGCGGGCTGTGCATCGAGGCGTGCCCGACCCGGGCGCTGACCATGACCAACGAGTACGAGCTGGCCGACGACAGCCGCGAGTCCCTGATCTACACCAAGGACATGCTGCTGGCGCCGCTGCGCGAGGGCATGGAGGCGCCGCCGCACCCGATGCGGCTCGGCGAGACCGAGGAGGACTACTACCGCCTCGGGCTCAAGGACGCCGACGACGCACCGGTCAGCCCGCCCGCGGGCGGCGGCCGGCGCTCCGGCGTCGACGCGGCGGTACGTGCCGAGAGCGGTGAGACGAAGTGATCGAGACGCAGACCCCGGTGCTCGCGCAGACCGCGACGCAGGCGGGCGAGCCGGTGGTGTTCTGGCTGCTGGCGATCGTCAGCGTGGCCGCCGCGCTCGGCATGATCTTCATGCGCAAGGCGGTCTACTCGGCGCTGATGCTGGCGGTGGTGATGCTGTCGCTGGCGGTGCTGTACGCGGTGCAGGACGCCCCGTTCCTGGCGTTCGTGCAGGTGATCGTGTACACCGGCGCGGTGCTGATGCTGTTCCTGTTCGTGCTGATGCTGGTGGGCGTGTCCTCCACCGACTCGCTGGTGGAGACCATCCGCGGGCAGCGGCTGTGGGCGGCTGTCGCCGGCCTCGGCTTCGCGGTGCTGGTGGTGACCGGGCTCGGCAACGCGGCGCTGTCGGAGTCGATGGGCCTGGCCGCCGCCAACGGCGAGGGCGGCAACGTGGTCGGGCTGGCCCGGCTGCTGTTCACCAAGTACGTGTTCGCGTTCGAGGTGACCAGCGCACTGCTGATCACCGCGGCGCTGGGGGCGATGGTGCTGGCGCACCGCGAGCGGCACACCCCCAAGCCCACCCAGAAGGAACTGTCCAAGCGGCGTTTCCGGCCCGGCGGGCACCCGTCGCCGCTGCCCGGCCCCGGCACCTACGCCCGGCACAACGCGGTCGACATGCCCGCGCTGCTGCCGGACGGCAGCGTGTCGGAGCTGTCGGTCAGCCCGATCATCGCGCAGCGCAGCGGCACCGCGGGGATGCACGTCGACCTGCACGGCCAGACCGAGGAGCAGGCGGTGGAGCACGACGTGGCGGCGGTCAGGGCGGCCACCGAGGTCGCCCATGACGCCGACGCCGAGGTCCGGGAGACCAAGGCGGGCACCCCGGCCGCCGGTGGCACCGGCGCGAGTGAAGGGGAGGCGGGCAAGTGAGTCCCGGACACTACCTGGTCCTGTCGGCGCTGCTGTTCACCATCGGCGCGGTCGGCGTGCTGGTGCGCCGCAACGCCATCGTGGTGTTCATGTGCGTCGAGCTGATGCTCAACGCCACCAACCTGGCGTTCGTGTCGTTCGCCCGCATGCACGGCAACCTCGACGGCCAGATCATCGCCTTCTTCGTGATGGTGGTCGCCGCGGCCGAGGTCGTGGTGGGCCTCGCGATCATCATGACGATCTTCCGGACCCGCAGGTCGTCGTCGGTGGACGACGCCAACCTGCTGAAGTACTGAGAGGCGATCGATGAAGGCCGAAGGCATCCAGGCCGCCGCCTGGCTTCTCATCGCCCTCCCGCTGGCGGGCGCGGCGATCCTGCTGCTGGGCGGGCGCCGCACCGACAAGTGGGGGCACCTGCTCGGCACCGCCATGTCGCTGGGCGCGTTCGTCGTCGGGCTGGCGATGTTCGTCCAGATGCTCGGGTACGGCGAGGAGGAGCGGCGGCGCACCGTCCACCTGTACGAGTGGTTCACCGTCGGGGACTTCACCCTCGACATGGGCCTGCTGGTGGACCCGCTGTCCATCAGCTTCGTGCTGCTGATCACCGGCGTGGGCTCGCTGATCCACGTCTACTCCATCGGCTACATGGCCCACGACCCCGACCGGCGGTGGTTCTTCGCGTACCTGAACCTGTTCGTGGCGGCGATGCTGCTGCTGGTGCTGGCCGACAACTACGTCGGGCTGTTCGTCGGCTGGGAGGGCGTCGGCCTGGCCTCGTACCTGCTGATCGGGTTCTGGCAGTACAAGCCGTCGGCGGCGGTGGCGGCCAAGAAGGCGTTCGTGGTCAACCGGGTCGGCGACCTGGGCATGGTGATCGCGATCTCGCTGATGTTCGCCACGTTCGGGTCGGTGGCGTTCACCGACATCCTCGGCGAGGGCGCGCACCACGCGGGCGCCGTCCAGCAGGTCAGCGAGGGCACCGCCACCGCGCTCGGGCTGCTGCTCCTGCTCGGCGCGTGCGGCAAGTCCGCCCAGCTCCCGCTGCAGTCCTGGTTGCTGGACGCGATGGAGGGCCCGACCCCGGTGTCGGCGCTGATCCACGCGGCGACCATGGTGACCGCCGGCGTCTACCTGATCGTGCGGTCCGGGCCGATCTTCGAGCTGGCCCCGGACGCGCAGCTGGCGGTCACGATCGTCGGCGCGGCCACCCTGCTGGCCGGTGCGATCATCGGTACCGCCAAGGACGACATCAAGAAGGCGCTGGCCGGCTCGACGATGTCGCAGATCGGCTACATGGTGCTGGCGGCGGGGCTGGGCCCGGCCGGGTACGTGTTCGCCATCGCCCACCTGATCGCGCACGGCTTCTTCAAGGCCGGGCTGTTCCTGGGCGCCGGGTCGGTCATGCACGGCATGAACGACGACGTGAACATGCGGCACTACGGCGGGCTGTCCTCCGCGATGAAGATCACCTGGGCCACGTTCGGGCTGGGCTACCTGGCGATCATCGGGTTCCCGGGCCTGTCGGGCTTCTTCACCAAGGAGGGCATCATCGCCGCCGCGTTCGACTCCGGCGGCACCTCCGGGGCGATCCTGGGCGGCTGCGCGCTGCTGGGCGCGGCGATCACCGCCTACTACATGTCGCGGGTGATGTTCATGACCTTCCACGGCCAGCGCCGCTGGGAGGAGGACGTCCACCCGCACGAGTCGCCCAAGGTGATGACCGTTCCGCTGATGCTGCTGGCGGTCGGCTCGGTCGGCGCCGGCGCCTTCCTGGTGCTCGGCCCGTTCGCGCACTTCCTGGAGCCGGTGGTCGGCGAGGGCGGGCACCACGAGTTCCACTGGATCACCGTTCCCGGCGCGACGGCGTTCGCGCTGATGCTGGCAGGCGTGGCGATCGCCTGGCGGCAGTACGGCGCCCGCCCGGTGCCGCGCGAGGCCCCCAAGGGCTCGTTCGTCACCGTCGCGGCCCGCAAGGACCTGTACGGCGACGCCCTCAACGAGTCGCTGTTCATGCGGCCCGGCCAGTGGCTGACCCGCCTGGCGGTGTTCTTCGACAACAAGGGCGTGGACGGGCTCGTCAACGGCCTGGCCGCCACGGTCGGCGGCACCTCGGGCCGGGTCCGGCGGCTGCAGACCGGGTTCGTCCGGTCGTACGCGCTGTCCATGTTCTTCGGGGCCGCCGTCGTGGTGGCGGCACTGCTGGCGGTGAACGCCTGATGCGCCCTGTCCGTTCGAATCCGATCGCGGCGACCGTCGGCGCCGCGCTGGTGGTGAACCCATGAACGACTTTCCCTGGCTGAGCGTCCTGGTCGCGGTCCCCGCGGTGGGCGCGCTGCTGGTGGCGCTGCTGCCCAAGGGCAGGGACGCGCTCGCCAAGCAGGTGGCGCTGGGCCTGTCGGCGCTGGTCGCGGTGCTCGCCTTCGTGATGGCGGCGGGCTTCGAGACCGGTGGGCCCCGCCACCAGTTCACCGAGACCTACGACTGGATCCCCGCCTTCGGGGTGCACTGGGCGCTCGGCGTGGACGGCGTCGCGCTGACCCTGATCCTGATGTCGGTGGTGCTGGTCCCGCTGGTCATGCTGGCCTCGTGGAACGACGCCGACCGCTACGGCGGCGTCGTCGCCGAGGGGGAGAAGGCACCGGCCAAGTCGGTGAAGGGCTACTTCGCGCTGATCCTGGCCCTCGAGGCGATGATGGTCGGGGTCTTCGCGGCCACCGACGTCTTCCTGTTCTACGTGTTCTTCGAGGCCATGCTGGTCCCGGTGTACTTCCTCATCGGGGCCTACGGCGGCCCGCAGCGGTCGTACGCGGCGGTCAAGTTCCTGCTGTACTCGCTGTTCGGCGGGCTGCTGATGCTGGTCGCGGTGATCGCCCTGTACGTGTACGGGCCGAACACCTTCCTGATGTCGGAGCTGGCCGGCCTGAACCTGGACCCGACGGTGGCCAAGTGGCTGTTCCTCGGCTTCTTCGTCGCGTTCGCGATCAAGGCGCCGATGGTGCCGCTGCACACCTGGCTGCCGGACGCCGCCGGGCAGGCCCCGGCCGGCGCGCTGGTGCTGATCGTCGGCGTGTTGGACAAGGTCGGCACCTACGGCATGATGCGGTTCTGCCTGGAGCTGTTCCCGGGCGCGGCCAGGTGGGCCACCCCGGTGGTGGTCACGTTCGCGGTGATCAGCGTGATCTACGGCGCGATCCTGGCGATCGGCCAGATCGACCTCAAGCGGCTGGTCGCCTACACCTCGATCTCCCACTTCGGGTTCATCGTGCTGGGGATCTTCGCGATGACCTCGCAGGGGCAGGCCGGGGCCGCGCTCTACATGGTCAACCACGGGTTCGCCACCGGGGCGCTGTTCCTGGTGGTCGGATTCCTGATCGTGCGCCGCGGCTCGGCCCGGGTGGACGCGTTCGGCGGGGTGCAGAAGGTCGCGCCGCTGCTGGCCGGATCGTTCCTGGTCGCCGGGCTGGCCGGGCTGTCGCTGCCCGGGCTGGCGCCGTTCGTGTCGGAGTTCCTGGTGATCATCGGCACGTTCGCCCGGTACGAGGTGGCCGCGGTGGTCGCCGCGCTGGGCATCGTGCTGGCCGCCGTCTACATCCTGTGGATGTACCAGCGGACCATGAACGGGCCCACCGCCGAGGCGGTGGCCGGCTTCAAGGACCTGTCCCGGCGTGAGCTGGTGGCGATCGCGCCGATCCTGGCGGTCATCGTGGCGCTGGGCTTCTTCCCCAAGCCGGCCCTCGACGTGATCGACCCGTCGGTGCAGCAGACGCTCAGCCGGGTCCAGATGAGTGATCCCACGCCCACCGTCGCCGAGAAGGGGGCTCATCCGTGAGCGCCGGAGTGCAGGTCATTGCGGCACCGGGGGACATCCCCGCGCCGCACATCGAGTACGGCCAGCTCGCGCCGATGCTGATCGTGTTCGGCGTCGCCGTGGTCGGCGTGCTGGTCGAGGCGTTCGCCGGGCGGACCTGGCGGTACCGGATCCAGGTGCCGCTGGCGTTCGCCGGGCTGCTGGCGGCGTTCGTGTGGACGCTGGTGCTGGGCCTGTCGGAGCGGCCGTTCCACGTCGCCGCGATGGGCGCCATCGGGGTGGACGGGCCGACGCTGTTCCTGCAGGGCACCATCCTGGTGCTGGCGCTGGTCAGCCTGCTGCTGATCGCCGAGCGCAGCGCCGCCCACTTCACCGCGCAGGCCGCCGCGCTGCCCGGCTCGGAGGCCGAGCAGGCCAGCATGGCGGCCGGGGTCCGGCAGACCGAGATCTTCCCGCTGATGATGTTCGCGGTCGGCGGGATGCTGATGTTCCCGGCCTCCAACGACCTGCTCACCATGTTCGTGGCGCTGGAGGTGCTGTCGCTGCCGCTGTACCTGCTGTGCGGGCTGGCCCGCCGGCGGCGGCTGCTGTCGCAGGAGGCGGCGGTCAAGTACTTCCTGCTGGGCGCGTTCTCCTCGGCGTTCTTCCTGTACGGCGCGGCGCTGCTGTACGGGTTCGCCGGGTCGGTGCGGCTGTCGGACATCGCCGAGCAGGCCGGGCAGGGCGCCGGCGGCGAGCCGCTGCTGCTCGGCGGGATCGCGCTGCTGAGCGTGGGCCTGCTGTTCAAGCTGGGCGCGGTGCCGTTCCACATGTGGAAGCCGGACGTCTACCAGGGCGCCCCGACCCCGGTGACCGCGCTGATGGCCTCCTGCACGCTGGTGTCGGCGTTCGGGGCGATGCTGCGGGTCTACTACGTCGGGTTCGAGACGCTGCGCTGGGACTGGCGGCCCACGATGTGGGGTGTGGCGATCGTCACCATGGTGGTCGGCGCGGTCATCGCGGTGACCCAGACCGACATCAAGCGGCTGCTGGCCTACTCCTCGATCGCGCACGCGGGCTTCCTGCTCACCGGCCTGGTCGCCACCTCGCAGGCGGGCCTGTCGGGCTCGCTGTTCTACCTGGCCGCCTACGGGTTCACCACGCTGGGCGCGTTCGCCGTGGTGACCATGGTGCGCGACGCCGGGGGCGAGGCCGCCCACCTGAGCCGCTGGGCCGGGCTGGGCAAGCGCTCGCCGCTGGTCGCCGGGGCGTTCGCGTTCTTCCTGCTGGCCATGGCCGGGATCCCGCTGACCAGCGGGTTCACCGGCAAGTTCGCGGTGTTCTCGGCGGCGGTGGACGGCGGGGCGACCCCGCTGGTCATCGTGGGCGTGCTGGCCTCGGCGATCGCGGCGTTCTTCTACGTCCGGGTGATCGTGGTGATGTTCTTCAGCGACCCCGACGCCGACGGCCCGGCGGTGGTGGTCGGCCCGACGACCGCGGCTGCGGTGGCCCTCGGGCTGGCCGTTACTGTGGTACTCGGCGTGTTGCCCCAGCCCATGCTGGACCTGGCCGGGGAAGCCGCCGCGCAGATGTTCGTTCGTTGACGGGCGGCCCGAAGGCGCGCCCGTCCGGTAGGGGGTTGTTCCGGGTGAACAGTGGCGTGCCGTTCGGGCTGCCGGTCGACGACGCGCTCGCGGCGGACATGCGCGAGCGCCTGGCGGCGGTCGAGGAGCTGCTGTCGCAGTCGGTCACCAGCGACGACCCCCTGCTGGCCCAGGCGTCCAAGCATCTGGTGGACGCCGGCGGCAAGCGGTTCCGCCCGGCGCTGGTGCTGCTGGCCTCGCACTTCGGCGACCCGGCCGCCGCGGGGGTGGTCCCCGCGGCGGTCGTGGTCGAGCTGACCCATCTGGCCACGCTCTACCACGACGACGTGATGGACGAGGCCACCATGCGGCGCGGCGAGGAGTCCGCCAACACCCGGTGGACCAACACCGTCGCCATCCTCACCGGCGACTACCTGTTCGCCCAGGCCTCGGACCTGCTGGCCGGGCTGGGGCCGGAGGCGGTCCGGATCCAGGCCCGCGCGTTCGCCCGGCTGGTGCGCGGGCAGATCGCCGAGACCTCCGGGCCGCCCGCGGGCGCCGACCCGCTCAAGCACTACCTGCAGGTGGTGGCGGACAAGACCGCCTCGCTGATCGCGGTGTCCGGGCATCTGGGGGCGCTGCTGGCCGGCGCCGACCCGCAGACGGTGAAGACCATCACCGACGCCTGCGAGAAGATCGGGGTGGCCTTCCAGCTCTCCGACGACATCCTGGACATCGCCTCGGAGTCGGCCCAGTCCGGCAAGACCCCCGGCACGGACCTGCGCGAGGGCATCCGCACGCTGCCGATCCTGCACGTGCTGGCCTCGACCGACCCGGCCGACGCCCGGCTGCGGGAACTGCTGGGGCGCGACCTGACCGACGACGCCCTGCACGCCGAGGCGCTGTCGCTGCTGCGCGCCCACCCGGCGATGGAACGCGCCCGCGCCGACCTGCGGCAGTGGGCCGAGGACGCCCGGTCGGACCTGCTCACCCTGCCCGACATCCCGGCCCGCGCGGCCCTCACCGGCCTGTGCGACTACGTGGTCTCCCGCACGGGCTGACCCGTTCGTCGTCCGCCGCGCGGGAACGCAGCCGCATCGCGCCCGCGACGGCCCGCGCGAGGCGGGCTAGGCGGCCTCGGCGGCGGGGCGGGGGCCGGGGACGGGGGACCTCCTGGTACGGCGGGCCGCGCCCAGGCCGTCGGCGGTGAGGATCGCCAGGGCGGCCCAGACCAGCAGGAAGCCGATCCACCGGCTGGCGGGCATGGGCTCGTGCTGGATCAGCAGGCCGATCAGGAACTGCAGGACCGGCGCGAGGTACTGCAGCATCCCCAGCGCGGTCATCGGGATCCGGGTGGCGGCGGCGTTGAACAGCATCAGCGGGATCGCGGTGACGACCCCGCCGGTGGCCAGCAGCAGTGCGTTGACGACGCCCTCGTGGCCGAACGCCGCCGTGCCCCGGCCCTCCAGGACCAGCACGAACGTCAGGGCGGGCAGGAACAGCACGGCGGTCTCGGCGGCCAGGCTCTCCGCCGAGGGCATGTCGGCGAACTTCTTGACCAGTCCGTACGTGCCGAACGAGCAGGCCAGCACCAGCGCGATCCACGGCGGGCGGCCGTAGTCGACGGCCAGCACCAGCACCGCCGCCGCGCCCAGCCCGATCGCCGCCCACTGCCAGGGCCGCAGCCGTTCCCGGAAGACCAGCACTCCGAGCAGCACGCTGATCAGCGGGTTGATGAAGTAGCCGAGGGCCGCCTCGATGGTGTGGCCGGTGTTGACGGCGTAGATGTAGGTGCCCCAGTTGGCACTGATCACCACGGCGGCGAGGGTGAGCAGGGCGATCCGCCGCGGCGTCAGCTCCCGCACCCACCGCCAGTGGCGCCGCACGCCCAGGATGACGGCGACCGCCACCAGCGACCACATGATGCGGTGCGCCAGCACCTCGCCCGCCCCGGCGGGCTTCAGCAGCGGCCAGTAGAGGGGGAACAGCCCCCACAGTCCGTACGCCGCGGCCCCGGCCGCCATCCCACGCCGATCGATCACGGCGGCCAGGCTACCACCGGCGTAATGAGCATCAATTGGCGACGGTCATGTCAACGGTGGTCTGCGCTCCGGGCATGTCGCCGGATACCCTGCAAGTGTGTTCGGCTTCTTCAAGACCGAGATGGTCACCGCGGAGGCGGCCCTGCCCGGCCGCGACACCCCGATGCCCGTACCGCCCCGGCACGAGGTGCTGGGCACCCCGCTGACCCCGCCCTACCCGGAGGGCAGCGAGATCGCCGACTTCGCCCTCGGCTGTTTCTGGGGCGCCGAACGCAAGTTCTGGCAGACCCCGGGCGTCATCACCACCGCCGTCGGCTACCAGGGCGGCTACACGCCCAACCCCACCTACGAGGAGGTCTGCAGCGGCCGCACCGGCCACGCCGAGGCCGTCCGCGTCGTCTACGACCCCGCCCAGATCACCTACGAGCAGCTCCTGCGCGTCTTCTGGGAGGCCCACGACCCCACCCAGGGCATGCGCCAGGGCAACGACGTCGGCACCCAGTACCGCTCCGCCGTCTACACCCACGGCGACGCCCAGCAGAAGCTGGCCGAGGCCTCCCGCGACGCCTACCAGAAGGTCCTCACCGTCGCCGGCTACGGCGAGATCACCACCGAGATCACCCCCGCCGGCCCCTTCTACTTCGCCGAGCCCTACCACCAGCAGTACCTGTCCGACGCCAAGAACCCCAACGGCTACTGCGGCCTCGGCGGCACCGGCGTGACCTGCCCCGTGGGCATCGCCCCGGCCGACGGCTGACAACCGCTGCGGTTCGACCGGTGAAAGCCCGGTTGGCCCACTCCCCGCTCTATAGCATCGATGCTATGAGCTGGGGTACTGTGGAGCTTGAACCGGAGGTGCGGGAATGGCTGGAGCGCCTGCCGACCGCGCAGTTCGCCACTGCGGCGTTCTACATCGACCTGCTCGCCGATCAAGGGGTGCTGCTGGGGGAACCGTACACGCGGCAGCTCGACGGCAAGTTGCGGGAGCTGCGGTTCCATCTGGGCACCGAGGCCGTGCGCGTGACGTACTGGATAGCTCCGGGCAGACGGATCATCCTGCTCACGGTGTTCCACAAGACGCGCATGCGGGAAGATCGAGAGGTCGAGCGGGCTCGCCGAACGCTGCGGCTGTGCGTGGCTGAAGCGCATACGGTGGACGCGGAGGAGGAGTGAGGCCGATGGGTGAGCGGTCCGACTGGGGCGCGTTGCGGGAGCGCCGCATGGCTGAGCCTGGGGCTGCCGAGGCTTATGCGGCCACTCGGCTGGCCTACGAACTGGGGCGTACCGTCCGGGCCCTGCGTGAGGAGCGCGGTTGGAGCCAGAGCCGGCTGGCCGAGACGGCCGGGATGACACAGTCGGCCGTGGCCAGATTCGAGGCCGGCGGCACCGTCCCGACTCTGCCCGTTCTTGAGCGACTGGCCAAGGCTCTCGGCGCCGAGCTCGTCGTCCAGCTTCGTGCCCCGGCCGCATGAATCGGGTGAGCATGCTCAGTGAGCCCTACCGCCAGCAGTACCTCTCCGACGCCAAGAACCCCAACGGCTACTGCGGCACCGGCGTGACCTGCCCCGTGGGCATCGCGCCCGCCGATGGGTGACCCTGCCGTCGGTCTGAGGACCGTAGGGGGCTGGGTCTGGGAAGGGAACGTCCGGCCGTTCATGGAGATGCTCTCCGAGGTGGTCGGGTACGAGTTCGGCGACTCCGACTGGCTCGCCGTCTCCACGGCGTTGCCCGGCACCGATGATGAACGGGCCGAGGGCTGGTACTGCTATCCGCTGGTCGGCCGATCCGAGGTCCAGGTGAGGCTCGCCCAGGCGGTGGGCAGCGGCGTCGTGTCCGTCGAGATCGGCTATGCCGCTGACGATCGGCTTGTCGTGGCGGTGCCTCTCCTGCTGGACGTGTTCGCGCGCTATCGGGTGCTCCCTGAGGGCGGACGTCTGTGACTGCGGGCGGAATGCGCTGCGTCGTGGATGCGGACGGGCCGGTGGCTTTGGCGGGGAAGCCGGGTGAGTTCTGGATGTCGGGGAGCTGAGCGGGGAGTCTCCGGCGGGTCGTGGCGGCGGCGCGGTGCGCCGCCGCCTTGATTCTTGTGAGCTGGATTCGGTGGTGCTCGGGGTGTCGTCCGGTGAGTGCTCACGGTCTTCCGGCGGCCGTTCATGGCCGGGTGTGGACGGCCGCCGGGACCGGGGCGGCTCAGAAGCGGAAGACCGCGCCGGTGTGGGCGCGCAGCTCGCAGAGGTTGGAGTAGGTGCGGCTCCACCGCACGATCCGTCCGCGCCACAGCCCGACCGCCCGGCCCGTGGCGGGCCAGTACTCCCTCGTGCAGGCGGCGTTCGAACGCCCGCGGACGATCCGGCCCCCGGTGCGGGTCAGGTCGGCGCAGGCCGCGGCGGCGCGCGGGTGGGTGCCGCCGGCCGGGTCACAGGTCAGGACGACCATGCGGGCGCCGGTGGGCGCGGGTTCGGTGATGGTCAGCCGCAGCACCGTGTCGACGGCGGCGGCCGGTGCGGCCGGTAAGGCCGACAGCAGGGATGCGGTCAGCGCCGCACCGGTGAGGAGACGAACGGTGAGAGTGGACATATGACGCTCCTAGCATGAGTAACCGATCTGCTCCGGATGGTCGGACGGCCGGCGTCAGGGCGGCCCGGCAGGTGCGATGATCACGATTTCTCCCGAGTCCTGATGCGGATCCCACATCCCACAGATGACCCCCTGTGTCCCATCGGCAACTCTGTATCGCTGATCGGGTTGGAAGATCCTCCGATGCGCCGCCCGGCGTCCTTTGGGGCGATGTTCACCGCGTTCGCGTGGCCGAGTGCCCGGGAGACGGTGAAACACGGGGAACGGAGTGGTCATCCGCCGACTCTGGGCGCCTTCGCGCGTCGCCGGATGCCGCTCCGGGACGGGGGCGGGCCTGTGCTTGATCGCTGGGGCACCAGGGACGGTCCTGGTGGGGCTAAAGGCGGGGTGCGGCCGGGGGCTCGGAAGGAGCGGGGTGCCTAGGTTGGCGGTATGGCGTCGGAGGAGGGGCCGGAGCGGTCGATGATCGGGGTCGAGCGGTTACGGGGGTTCGCGGATGCGGTGATCGCGATCGCGATCACCTTGCTGGCATTGACCATCGAGGTGGAGCCGCATCTGTCCGAGGCGGAGCTGACGGCGCGGTTGCGGGAGACGTCCGGGGACGTGGCGGCGTACGCGCTGAGCTTCGCGGTGATCGGGTTGTTCTGGCTGGGGCACCACGGGTTGTTCGGCCTGGTGGCGCGGGTGGACGGGCTGATGGTGGGGCTGGAGCTGGCGCTGCTGGCGGTGCTCGCGCTGATGCCGTTCCCGACCCGGTTGATCAGCGAGTACGGGGACCTGCCGATCGCGGTGGCGGTGTACGCGGGGACGATCGCGCTGGCGGGGGCGTTGATGACGGCCATGGCGGTGCGGCTGCGGCGGCCCGGCGGGTTGCGGGCGCCGGACGCGCCGCAGCGCCGGGTGCGCCAGGAGATCGTCGAGAACGCGACCCTGACCGTGGTGTTCGCGGCCACGATCCCGATCGCGTTCGTGTCGACGACGGCGGCCACCGCCCTGTGGCTGCTGCTGTTCCTGCCGGGCATCGTCCGCGGGCTGCGGCCCCTCCTGGGGCGCCGCGGCGGTGAACGCTTCTAGGCGTTCCAGGCGACCTCGGCGGGGGAGGAGATCGTCGGGCAGCGGCATGCCGTCTGATCGTTCCCTATGCGCCCGGGAGCGGGGAACGCCCCACGAGCGCCGGCGGCGGGAGACGGCCGTCACGGTGTCGCCGGGTTGTCAAGCCGACCAGTTACGGGCGGCCGGAAATCGTTCGGGCGCATTGTGGGAAAACGGGCCGTGGGCGCCGGCGGATCGGTCGCCGGAGCCGTTCGTGGAAATCCTGACGCAAGGGAGCGGGGCAGGACGTCATTGGCCTGTCCCGGGTCGGTCCGCCGGACGTCGGCGCAGGCGAGCGCGGCGACGGCGGGTGTCGTGAGGAACGGACTGTCTTTACCGCGGAGTGCGGGGGACCCGGTCAATGGGTCAGGAGGTACGCGATCACCAGCGCGATAACAAGTTCCGCCATGTCTTCAGAATAGGTCGAAAGTACCCCACGAAAGGACATCTCAAGGGTGACAACGACCTGACTCTGCGGCGGGTGCAACTTTCAATGCCGCATTCACCCGGCATCGCGGGCGCCCGGCGGAGGGGTCAGCGGAACGGGCGGGCGTACTCGGCCAGCACCTCGTGGACGATCTCGTTCAGCGGGCGGGAGGGGTCCTCGGTCCAGATGACGGTGGCGATGCGCAGACAGGTGAGGAAGGCGGCGGCCATGACGCGGGGGCGGGGGGAGGCCGCGGGGATCTCCTCGCGTTCGGCGATCAGGCCGGTCAGCCGTTGTTCCATGGTGGAGTAGTGGGCCATCTGGCGGGCCGCCAGCGAGGGGTGCTTCTTGGCCAGCCGGGCGCGGGCCGCCCACTCCGGGTCGGGACGGCGGCCGAGCCGCTCGTACTGGGCGTCGAACGCGGCGCGCAGCGCGGCCCAGGAGGGCTCCTCGGGCGGGCGGGCGGCGAACTCGTCCATCAGCTCGCTCATCCGCCGCTCGTCGCCGTACAGGACGGCGTCCTCCTTGCCGGCGAAGTAGTTGGAGAACGTGCGGCGCGACACCCCGGCCACGTCCGCGATGGCCTCCACGGTGACCTGGTCGAGGCCGTGCTCGACGGCCAGCCGCAGGGCGGCCTCGTGGATGGCCTGGCGGGTGGCCTCCTTCTTGCGCTCGCGCAGTCCCGGCATCGTCTCCACGTCGTTCACCCTACCGGCCCGGGAGTAAACTTGCGCGGTGGGTAAATTTTCCCACTGGGAATAGATTCACCGGTGCCGGACGTTCCACCCCGCGTCCGCCGGTTCCGTGCCCTGAACCCTGGAGGCAGTACTTGAGCTCACAACCGTCCGCAGCCCCGCCGATGAGCCGCCGGGAGACGCTCGAGGCGCTCAGCGGCCTGATGCTGGTGCTGTTCGTCGCCATGCTCAGCGGGACCGTGGTGGGCACCGCGCTGCCGCAGATCATCGGTGCGCTGCACGGCACCCAGTCGCAGTACACCTGGGTGGTGACGGCGACCCTGCTCACCTCCACCGCCAGCACCCCGATCTGGGGCAAGCTCGCCGACCTGTACGACAAGAAGCGGCTGCTGCAGGCCGCCATCGGGATCTTCGCGCTCGGCTCGCTGATCTCCGGATTCGCCCAGAACACCGAGCAGCTCATCGCGGCCCGGGCGTTCCAGGGGCTGGGCGTGGGCGCGCTGCAGATCCTGGTGCAGATCGTGATCGGCGTGATGGTCTCCCCGCGCGAGCGCGGCAGGTACTTCGGCTACATCGGCGCGGTCATGGCCGTGGCCACCGTCGGCGGCCCGCTGCTCGGCGGGCTCATCGTGGACGTCTCCTGGCTGGGCTGGCGCTGGTGCTTCTTCATCGGCGTGCCCATCGCGGTGGTCGCGTTCGCGCTGCTGAGCAAGACCCTGCACGTGCCGCACATCCGCCGGGCGAACGTGCGGATCGACTACCTGGGCGCCACCCTCATCGCCGCCGGCGTCAGCGTGCTGCTGATCTGGGTCACCTTCGTGGGCGACTCGTTCGCCTGGACGTCGTGGCAGACCGGTGCGATGGTGGGCGGCGGGCTGGTGCTGCTGGCGCTGGCCGTGCGGGTCGAGTCCCGCGCGGCCGAGCCCGTGGTGCCGCTGCCGATCGTGGTGCGCCGCAACACCGCCCTGGCCATCGTCGCCAGCCTGGCGGTCGGCTCGGCCATGTTCGGCGGCGCGGTGTTCCTCGGCCAGTACTTCCAGATCGGGCGCGGCTACAGCCCCACCGAGGCGGGCCTGCTCACCATCCCGATGATGGTCGGCGTGCTGGGCTCGGCGACCGTCGTGGGCCGGCTGACCTCGCGGACCGGCAGGCCCAAGGCGTTCGTGGTGGGCGGCACGTTCGTGCTCACCGGCGGGTTCGCGGTGCTGTCGACCATCGACCACGAGACCCACCTGGGGATCCTGTCCCTCGGCATGCTGCTGATCGGCGTCGGCGTCGGCGCCTCGATGCAGAACCTGGTGCTGATCGTGCAGAACTCGGTCGCCCTCCGGGAACTGGGCGCCGCCAGCGGCACGATCACCTTCTTCCGCTCCCTGGGCGGAGCGATCGGCGTGTCGGTGCTGGGCGCGATCCTGGCGAACGAGGTGAAGGACATCATCACCGAGAGGCTGGCCGCCATGGGCGTCCGCGGCGGCTCCGGCCAGGCCGCCGGCACCCTGGACCTGTCCTCGCTGCCCGCCCCCGTCGTGGAGATCGTCCGTGCCGCCTACGGGGACGCGACCGGCCACATCTTCCTGGTCTCCGTCGGCCTGGGCGTGGTCGCCATCCTGGCCTCCCTGGCCATCAAGCCGGTCACCCTGCGCGACACCCTCGACCTGGTGAAGCCCCCCGCCGGAGCCCCGGACGCCGACACCGTCCCGCAGACCGCGGAACCGGCCCCCAAGGTCTGACCTCCCCGGCACCGCGAAGGGCCGGCACCCCTCCCGGGTGCCGGCCCTTCCACGTCACCAACGCCGTCGCGGCGAAGATCGCCGACCCACGTCGCCCCGGTCCGTTGCGAACGTCGCCGAGGCCGAAGGCCGTCGACGCGGGGCCGTGCCCGGCCGTGCCGGATGCGGACGGATCGGGTGGTGTCGGCGGGACGCCGCCGTGCGGCGGGTCAGCTCGTGTCGACGGAACGTTGCTGGCCGGGGTAGCCGGGGCGCTGGTCGGGGAGCCCGGCCATCTCGTCGGAGAGGGCGGCGCCGACCTCCGGCTCGTCCGGAGGGTCGGGCGCCGGGGCCGGGTCGGGATGCGGGTCGGGTTCCTTGTCGATGGGCGGGCCGGCGTTCACGCCCTGGCTCTCGACGAGGTCGTCGGGGGTCTCGTTGTGCTTCACCCCGGATGCGGTACCCCGGGCCGGGGAGGGGATGCGCGGAAAGCGGCGAGGCCGCGGGCGGGGCGCCCGGCAGGCGCCGCCCGCGGCCTCGAAGCCGGTGGGTCGGGGATCAGTACGGCAGGATCCGCCCGGATGGCGTCCGGAGGTCCGTCGGGGTCGGTTGACGTGGGGGCCTGGGGCGTTTGACGAGTTGCTGCCGTGCCATGGTGATCATCTCCCCCTCTCGGCGACGGTTAATCGCCGATCGAGCCGATCAGTTCTGACCATGCGGGACGCGGGGCGCAGCCCTATGAGTCGGCGAGCTTATGCGACCCCGTGCACCGGATCGACCGGTTTTCGGTGCCGGACGCCGTGTCCGCGGGGGAGCCGGACCCCTCTCAGGCCGCCTGCGAACGGGCCTTGCGCCGTTCCTGCGGGGAGGACGTTTTCTCAGGTGAACGACGGTCCGGAGCGAGCAGTGCCCAGACCGCGAGGGCGACCGCCGCACAGCCGGCCGCGACGGTCCACGACATGACGTGCCAGACCTCGCTGAAGAGCGCGGCCTCGCTGGAGAGCGCGGCGTCGGTCCGGTGTCCGGATCCGGACAGGTCGCCGGCGGTGATCCGGGCGGCCGTCGCCGCGTCCCCGACGCGGGCCGCCAGCAGCAGGGTCAGCGAGGTCCCGAACACGGTGGTGGCGAGGGTGCCCGCGCCCGCGCGGGCGGTGTTGAGCAGGCCCGCGGCCATGCCCAGCCGGTCGGCCGGGACCCGGTCCATGGCCTGGGCGTCGGCGGTGCCCATCGCCAGGCCCATCCCGGTGCCGATGGTCGCCAGCGGGCCCAGCAGCGCGAGCGTTCCGATGCCGGGCTCCAGCACGGTCAGCCAGGCGTGCCCGGCGGCGATCAGCAGCAGCGCCCCGGCGATCAGCACCCGCCCGGGCAGCCCCCGGTTCACCAGCCTGGCCCCGGCCTGGGGGAACAGCAGCACCGGAACGGTCATCAGCAGCATCGTCAGGCCCGCCTGCCCGGCCGAGGCGCCGGTCACGCCCTGCAGGTAGGTGGGCAGGAACGCCATCACACCCGCCGGTCCGGCCGCGACGAACGCGCAGCCCAGGACCCAGCCCACGAACCGCCGGTCGCCCAGCAGCCCCAGTTCCAGCACGGGCCGTGCGCTGCGCCGTTCGACCAGCACGAACACCGCCAGCGCGACCGCCCCGGCGCCCACCGGGACGAGCACCGCCGGGCTGCCCCAGCCGTGCCGCGACGCCTGGTTGACGCCGAACATCACCCCGGCCGAGGCCGCGACGAAGGCGATCCCGCCCGCCAGGTCGATCCGCCCGGGTCCGGCGGCCGGCCGTGTCCGCGGCATGACCAGCGTTCCCGCCCAGACCAGCGCCCCGGCGGCGGCGAAGCAGGCGAACGTGGCGCGCCAGCCCACCGTCCCGACCAGCCATCCGGCCAGCGCGGGACCGATCGCCAGGCCGACCCCCGAGGCGGTGCCCATCGCGGCGAACGCCCGGTTGCGCGCCGCCCCGGTGAACGTGGCGCCGAGGATCGCGCCGCCCACGGCCATCACCCCGGCCGCGCCGACGCCCGACAGCGTGCGGGCGACGTCCAGCACCCAGATGTCCCGGGCCAGCGCACCGGCCAGCGCCCCCGCGGTGTAGAGGGCGGCGCCCAGGGCGAACACCCGGCGGCGTCCGAGCACGTCGCCGAGCGAGCCCACGACCAGCATCAGCGACGAGGCCGCCAGGAAGTACCCCACCACCACCCACTGCAGCGCCGCCCCGGAGGCGTCCAGGTCGGCCCCGATGCGCGGCAGCGCCACCGTGGTCCCCGACATCAGCATCGGCAGCGTGAGGAAGCCCAGCAGCACCGCCGCCAGCGTCATTCCGGGACGCGAAACGTCGTCTTCGGCCATACCGGCCAAAGTACAACGCTCACTGCAACAAGTAAAACGATCCTTGCACTATCGGGGTGCGTGCCCGTACAGGAACGTCCGGACCCCCGCGGTGACCATCTCCTCGATCTCCCGCTCGGTCAGCGGGACGAAGCGCAGCGACGGGTTGTCGATCCCGATCAGCAGCATCAGGTGGAGGGCGGAGCGGTCGGGGTCCGTGACGCGCAGCAGCCCCCGGTCGGCCATCCGGCGCAGCCGCTCGGCCAGTTCGGCGCGCACCCGCAGCGGGCCGGTCCGCTGCCAGGCCTCCAGCGCCGAGGGCGGGATGTGCCCGGCCTCGGCGTTGACCTGCTGGACCAGGGCGAAGTGGGCGGCCTCCTCGGCGGTCGTGGAGGACGCCCACGCGCGGCCGAACTCCACCAGGTCGGCCTCCAGGTCCACGATCTTGTCCAGATGCCGCTCGATGACCGCGATGTGCTGGGCGGCGATCCGGGCGGCGCTCTCCTGGATGACGGTCTCGAACAGCCGCGCCTTGTCGGCGAAGTGGTTGTAGATGGTGCGGGTGGACACCCCGGCCTCGGCGGAGATCGCGTCGATGCTGGCCCGGGTGTAGCCGTCGCGGGCGAACACGGTCAGCGCCCCCTCCAGGATCGCGCGGCGCTTGTCGGCCCGGGGTCCGCCCCGGGTGGTCTGCCGGGTCATCGCGACCTCCTTTGCAGTCATCGTTTTACTTGTTGCCATGCACGTTGTACTTTACTTCGTGATCGACCGCCGTAGCGTAACGAAGGAGCAGGCATGATCAGGGTCGGTGTCATTCTGGGCAGCACCCGTCCCAACCGCCGTGGCGAGCAGGTGCTGCGCTGGGTCACCGAGGTCGCCGCCCGGCATCCCGCCGTCGCCGCGGGCGAGGTCGCGATCGAGCCCGTCGACCTCGCCGACCAGGGGCTCCCGCTGCTGGACGAGCCCGCGCCCCCGATGGCCGGCGGCTACCGCCGCCCGCACACCCTGCGGTGGGCGGAGACGATCGACGCGCTCGACGGGTTCGTCTTCGTCACCCCCGAGTACAACCACTCCGTCCCCGGCGCGCTCAAGAACGCCGTCGACTTCCTGTACGCCGAGTGGAACCACAAGGCCGCCGGATTCGTCAGCTACGGCCCCACCGGGGCGATCCGCGCCGTCGAGCACCTGCGGCTGATCCTCGCCGAGGTCAAGGTCGCCGGCGTGCGCGACCAGGTCGCCCTGTCGATGTTCAACGAGTGGGAGTGGACCGACCCCGCCGACCCCGCCCACCCCGGCCGGATCGCGCCCGGCGAGCACCAGGAGCCGACGCTGACGCGGATGCTCGACGACGTCATCGCCTGGTCCCGCGCCCTCAGGCCGCTCCGCCAGGCCCCGGTCTCGGCCTGAACGGCCGTCAGGACACCACGTCCTTGCCCCGGAACCGGCGGAACGCCAGGGCCAGCAGGACCACCGAGTACGACACCGAGACCGCCGTCCCCTTGGCCATGCCCGCCCACTGGACGTCCGCCTGGAGCGCGTCCATCCAGGCGTACGACCAGTGGGTGGGCAGGAAGTCCCGGGCGGAGCCCAGCGCGGTGACCGCGTCCAGGATGTTGCTCACGATCACCAGGCCCACCGCCCCGCCCACGGCCCCCAGCGGCGAGTCCGTGGTCACCGACAGGCAGAACGCCAGCGCCGCCACCACCAGTTGGGCGACCAGCGCGTACCCGACGACGATCGCCATCCGGCCGAGCGCCGCGTCCACCGGGACGGTGCCGCCGGTGGGCAGCACCACGTCGTTCCAGCCGAACGCCACCGTGCCCGCGACCAGCGCCATCGCCGGCAGGCAGAGCACCGCCAGGGTCGCGTACCCCAGCGCCACGACCAGCTTGATCCGCAGCAGCCGCCCGCGCGGCACCGGCGCGGCCAGCAGGTAGCGCAGCGACGACCAGCCCGCCTCGGCGGCGACCGTGTCGCCGCAGAACAGCGCCACCGCCACCACCAGCAGGAACCCCGCCGACACGAACAGCGTGAACAGCGCGAAGTTCAGCGCCCCCGAGGTCGCCACGTCCACCAGGCTCGGCGCCTGGTCCGGCCCCGGATCGCCGCCGATCCGGAACGCCGCCACCAGCACCCACGGCAGCACCAGCAGGATCGCGAACGCCACCAGCGTGCGCCGCCGCCGCAACTGCCGGACCGCCTCCACCCGCGGCGGCAGCGTCCGCCGCACCGCATAGCCGCCGGTCCGGGCGGCCGACGGGCTCTCGGTCGTGGTGCTCATCCGGAGCCCTCCCCGATGATCTCCAGGAACGCGTCCTCCAGCCGGCGCCCGGAGCCGACGATCTCGGCCACCGGACCGGCCGCCACCCGCCGGCCGCGCGACATCACCACCGCGTGCGTGCAGGTCTGTTCCACCTCGGCGAGCAGATGGCTGGACACGATCACCGTCCGGCCGGTGGCCGCGTACCGCACCAGGACCTCGCGCATCTCCCGGATCTGCGGCGGGTCCAGCCCGTTCGTCGGCTCGTCCAGCACCAGCAGGTCCGGCAGCCCCAGCATGGCCTGCGCGATCGCCAGCCGCTGCCGCATGCCCTGCGAGTAGGTGCGCACCGGCCGGTCCAGCGCGGCCCCCAGGCCGGCGATGGCCAGCGCCTCGTCCATGTGCGCGTCGGCGGCGGGACGGCCGGTCGCCCGCCAGTACAGGTCCAGGTTGGCGCGCCCGGTCAGGTGCGGCAGGAACCCCGGCCCCTCCACGAACGAGCCCAGCCGCGACAGCACCGGCGCACCCGGCGTCACCCGGTCGCCGAAGATCCGGATCTGCCCGGCGTCCGGATGGACCAGCCCCATCAGCATCCGCAGCGTCGTGGTCTTGCCCGCGCCGTTCGGCCCCAGCAGGCCCAGCACCTGCCCCTGCTCGACCCGCAGCGACAGGTCGTCGACGGCCAGGTGCCCGTTCGGATACCTCTTGGTCAGCCCGGTGATCTGCAGCGGAACGTCCGCCAGCGCCGGGTCGTGGTCCGGGCCCCGGCCGCGCCGCCACGGCACACCGATCCCCGCCGCCAGCGCCAGCGCCGCCAGCGGCAGCCCCCACACCCAGGCGGGCAGCGGCGCGGCGGCCGTCCGCAGCGCCGGAACGGCCGGAACGGTCAGCCCCGACACCGCCGAGACCCGGAACGTCGCGGGCTCGGCCGGGGTCGCGAACCCCAGGTCGGTCGTGCTCAGCACCAGCCGCAGCCGGTGCCCCCGGTCGAACCCGCGGTCCATCGGCGGCAGCGTGACCGTCACCTCGCGGTCCCGCTCGTCCCCGCTCACCCGCAGCGGCGCGGCCAGCCGCCGGGCCGGGGTCGCCCGCCCGTCCGGCGCGACGTCGTACAGCTTGGCGAACAGGGTCGCGTCGCGGTCCGCCCGCACCCGGATCCGCACCGTGGCCGCGCCGGTGAGCCGCAGCGACCGGTCCAGCGGCCGGGAGTCGAACGCGGCGATCTGGCCGGGCATGTCGGAGACCGGCAGCCCGCCGCCCGCCGCGCCGAGGGCGTCCAGCGCGCCCAGCCCGGGCAGCGCCGAGATCGACGGGGGACTGCCGCCCGCCGGGTTGAAGATCGTCTGCTCCGGGCCGGTGAGCGGGACCTCCCGTCTGGCCGCGCCGCCGAGGCCCGGATACCGGCTCGCGGTGGCGGACTCCACCACGACCTCCTGGGTCGAGGAGTCGATGCCGCCGTTCCTCGACACCGCGAACGCCGGGATCCCGGCCGATCCGTCCCCGCGGAGATACCGGTCGAACCAGCCGCGCACCAGCCCGCGGACCCGTTCGGTCTCCGGATCGCCGCCGTCGTGCCCGCCCTGGATCCACGCCACCGCCACCGGCGTCCCGTTGCGGGCGATGGCGCGGGCGTTGGCGTCCGCGTGGTCCAGCGGGAACAGCGAGTCGGACTGGCCCTGCACCAGCAGGGTCGGCGCCTTGATCCGGGCCGCGTACGCCGCCGGGCTGGAGCGGCGCAGCGTCTCGATCGCCTCCGGGGTGGGCCGGCCGGACTCGGCGACCTCCTGGTACATCGCGCAGAGCTCGGCCCGGAACCGTCCACAGGGTGTGGACGAGCCGACGCCGCCCGAGGTGAAGAAGATCCCGGCCCACAGCCTCTTGAACACCCCGTCCTGCGGCCCCGAGCCGGTCGCGTCAGGGAACAGCGCGTCCGCCAGGTCGTGCCAGGTGAGCTGCGGGGCGACGGCGTCCACCCGGGGATCGTGCGCGGCGGCCAGCAGCGCCAGCGCACCCCCGTACGACTCGCCCGCGATCCCCACCCGGGGGTCCCCGGCCCGGTCCTTGACCACCTCGGGACGCCGGGCCAGCCAGTCGACCAACTGCCGGGCGTCCTGGACCTCGTGGTCGGGGGAGTTCAGCGCGATCTCCCCGGTCGAGCGGCCGAAGCCCCGGGCCGACCAGGTCAGCACCGCGTACCCGGCGCGGGCCAGTTCCTCGGCCTCCTCGCGGTTGTCGGCCTTCGACCCGCCGAACCCGTGCGCCAGCAGCACCGCCGGCCCGCTGTCCCGTCCGGCCGGTGCGAAGAAGGTGGCGTCCAGCGTGACCCGTCCGCCGTCGCCGGGACCGGCCACCACCTGGATGCGGTGCTCCTCGGCGCGGACCGCCGCGGGGCCGTCCGCCGCCGCCCACGCCAGCCCGCCGCCTCCCGCCAGCACCCCGGCCACGGCGGCGACGACCGCCCACCTGCGCCGGAGCACGCCCCCAAGATCCATGACCCCGACTCTATGCACGCCGGGTGAACGCCGGACTCCGCCCACGGGCCGGAACCCCTACGACTTCGGGATGAGCGAACGTCCGAGACGGCGGTCAGGGGGCGAGGGCGGCGGTGAACATGGCGGTGAGGCGGTCGGTGAGGGCCTGCGGGTCGGCCTCGCGCAGTTCCGACAGGCCGAGGACGCGGCGGACCGAGCCGCTGCCCATGAGGATCGCGGCGGCGGCGGTGGCGCGCAGCCGGGCGTCCGGGCCGTCCAGCAGCGCCGCCAGCGGCTCGACCAGGGCCTGCTCCATGTGCCGGCGGATGATCGGCTGGATCTCCGGGTTGCCCATCGAGCGGTCCAGGATGCGCAGCAGCGGGTTGGTGCGCGCGCCGTGGATCTGCCGCACCACGTGCTCGGCCAGCCGGCGGGGCAGTTCCTCGGGCCGCGGCGGCGGCTCGCCGGGGCCGCCGAAGATCCGGCGCAGCGCCGACTCGCCCGCCAGCACCTCGCCGAACAGCGCGGCCTTGGACCCGAAGTACCGGTTGACCAGCGCGACGTTGGCCTCCGCCCGGGCGGCGATCACCCGTACCGGCACATGGTCGTAGCCGTGCTCGGCGAACAGGTCGCGCGCCGCCTCCAGCAGCCGCCGCCGGGTCGCCTCCCGGTCGCGCTTGGGCCTGTCCGCGGTCCGCTCCAGTCGCATCGCATCAGTATGCGTCCCTTGACAAGTAAACGCACGTATACATACTCGAGGGAGAGCGTGGACGAGGGGGCATGGTGGGGTTGAGCACGACGGACGACCGGACCGGGCCCGCTCCGGCACAGTGGCGGCCCTACACCCACCGGCAGGTCCTGCAGGTCCTCGGCGGCCTGGTCACCGCCACGCTGACCGCGATGATCTCCACCTCGATCGTCTCCACCGCGCTGCCCACGATCATGGGCGACATCGGCGGCCAGGAGCGGCTCGCCTGGGTGGCCAGCGCCCCGCTGCTGGCGATGACCGCCGCCGCCCCGCTGTGGGGCAAGGTGTCGGACCTGTTCGGGCGCAAGCGGATGTTCCAGACCGCGCTGGTGATCTACGCGCTCGCCTCGGTGGTCGCCGGGCTGTCGCAGAACGTCGGCATGCTCATCGCCGCCCGCGCCCTGCAGGGCCTGGGCGCGGGCGGGGTGATGTCGCTGACCCAGGTGGTCCTCGGCGACATCGTCGAACCCCGCGAGCGCGGCCGGTACGCCGGTTACCTGGGGGCCGCGTTCGGCGTCGCCACCGTGACCGGGCCGCTGGTCGGCGGGCTGCTGGTGGACGCCCCCGGGCTGGGCTGGCGCTCGTGCTTCCTGGTGCCGGTGCCGCTGGCGGTCGGCTCGTTCATCGTGATCCAGAAGGTGCTGCGGCTGCCGCCCGCGGACCGGACCCGGAGGCCCCGGATCGACTGGCTCGGCGCGGTCGCCATCGCCGGCGGCGCCAGCACGGTCATGGTGGTGCTGTCGCTGGGCGGCAGGTCGTTCCCCTGGAACTCCGGCTGGACCTACGGGCTGACCGCGCTGAGCCTGGCGCTGCTGGCGGCGGCGGTCGTCGCCGAACGCCGCGCCCCCGAGCCGATCCTGCCGCCCCGGCTGTTCCGCGACCGCACGTTCGTGCTCACCGCCGCCGTCTCGCTGCTGATCGGCATGGTGATGTTCGGGGTGATGATCTTCCTGCCGCAGTACCTGCAGGTGGTGCGGGGGATGAGCCCCACCGCCTCCGGGCTGATGACGCTGCCGCTGGTGGGCGGGATGCTGGTGGCCTCCACCGTCTCCGGGCAGCTGACCACCCGCACCGGCCGGTACAAGATCTTCCCGGTGTCCGGGCTGGTGCTGCTGACCTGCGGCGTGCTGCTGCTGTCCGGGCTGCACACCGACTCCCCGCTGGCGGTGATCGGCGCCGACTGCGCGATCGCCGGGATCGGGCTGGGCCTGACCATGCAGACCCTGATCCTGGCCGCGCAGAACGCCGTGCCGCGCGCCGACCTGGCCGCCGCCACCACGGGCGTCACGTTCTTCCGCAGCCTGGGCAGCGCGGTCGGGGTGGCGGCGTTCGGCGCGATCCTGACCGCCCGGCTCACCTCCGGGCTGGCCGACCGGCTGCGCGCCGCCCATCTGCCGGTCCCCGCCGACGCCGGCACCGGGCTGGGCACTCCCGCCGAGATCCGCGCCCTGCCGGAGCCCTACCTGGGGTTCCTGCTGGACTCCTACACCGAGGGCCTGCGGACGGTGTACCTGGTGGGCGTTCCGCTGGCGGCGCTCGCCCTGCTGGCGGTGCTGGCGCTGCGGGAGCTCCCGCTGCGCACCTCCGCGCCCGCCGAGCCGCCCGCCGTCGAGCCGGTCGAGCCGACCACGCCCGCCCGCTGAACCCGTTCCGTCCGGGGCGACCCCCGGACGCCCGTCACGGTCCCCGCAGCGTGCGGACCAGCCGTTCGGCGTCGGCCCGGCTGAACCGCCCGGTCACCACGACCTTCCCGTCGGTGATCGGCATGTCCACCCGCGGCGCCGTGATCAGCTGGTCGCGCACCACGAACGCCACCGTCCGGCCCGCGGTCGCCCGGGTCAGCTCGGCGAACGCCCGCCGGTCCGCGCCGGCCAGCTCGATCGCCACGTCATGGGTGCCCGGCGTCCGTCCCTGCTGCACCCGGATGCCGGTGACCTCGCGGATCGCGATGCCGCTGGTGAGCTGGTAGCAGGCCGGGCCGGACACGGTCTGCCCGGTGATGCCCTGCGTCCCGGCCGGGCACGCCCCCGACACCACCCGGATCACCGGGTACACGTGCAGCGGCGCCGCCAGCGGGGTCGGCTCCTCCTCCTGCGCGGTGGCCAGCAGGGTGCCGGTCACCGCGACCGCCGCGATCAGCACCCCGATGACGATCACCAGTGCCAGCAGCGCCGACCGCGACCGCACCGGCCGGTCGCGGCGCCGCCGCCGTCCCGCCCGGGCCCTGCGCCGCTCCTGCATCCGCGCCAGCGCCTCGGCCCGCCGCGCCCGCTCCGCGGCCCGCGGATCCGCGGGCGCCGCCCGCCCGGCGTCCGCCCCCGGCCGCCCGGCCGCCGTCCGCCCGGCGTCCGGATCCGGTTTCCCGGGCGCCGCCGGCGACTGTGGACGGCCGGACGCGTCGGCCTTCTTCCGGCGCGGTACCACCCGCATGATCACCTCCCCGCCTCCATAGTCCGCAAGTGTCGCAGCGGCGTCCGGCGACCGCCACCGTCCGCCGTTCAGCCCGCTCCGAGGATCCGCCGCACCAGTTCCTCGGCCTGCGCCCGGGACTTGACGGTGATCTCGACCTCCCCGCCGGTGATGGCCGACATGACCTGGGGCGCGGAGATCACCCTGCCGTCGGCCACGATCGCCAGCAGCGGCGCGGTGGTGTGCGCGGCGTCGGCGAGTTCGCGGGTCAGGTCACCGAAGGCGCGGGCGTCCGCCGGCTCCAGTGAGAACTGGACCCGCCAGTCGGGAAGCTCCGCGGTGGGGTGCACGGCGGCGATGCGCTTGAGCCGGGTGACGGTCATCCCGTCCCCCAGGCGGTAGCAGGTCACCCCGTCCAGCGCGAGCATGTCCCCGTTCCGGCAGGTGCCCTGGAGCGGGTACTGCTCCTGTACCCGCAGGAACCGGACGGGCGAGGCGAGCGCGCCGGACCCCTGAACGGGAGCGGGATCCTCCTCCTCGCCGCCGCACGCCCGCATCTCCTGCACCCCCAGGAACCGGACGGAAGCGGCGTTCTCCTCCCCGCCGCCGCACGCTCGGATCAGCACGAGGGCCGCCACGACGACCAGCACCACCGCGAGCGCGGCGCCCACCACGACCACGACGAGGATCGGCCCTCGCCTCCTGGCGGGCGGGGGGAATCCGGTGTGCTGCGGCGGCCCTGACCCGTACGGACCGGGACCGGGAGGAACGACCATCGGAACCCCTTCAACGCATGATCGGCTCCGAGTCTCCCAGTGCCGCCGGGATGCCGCCAGGGCCCCGGGGCGCATGGCCGAAAGCGGAAGGCCCCGGCGTCCCCACAGGGAGCCGGGGCCTCACCCGCCGAGCCTGGTCGGACGGCTCAGTCGATGCGCCAGGTGTCGCCGCCGGCCAGCAGGGCGGCCAGGTCGCCGGGACCCTCGCGCTCGACGGCCTCCTCCATCTGGGCGCGCATCAGCTCGTCGTAGGACGGGCGCCGCACCTGCCGGAAGATCCCGATCGGGGTGTGCTCGAACGCCGGGGAGTCCAGCCGCGACAGCGCGAACGCCGGTGACGGGTCCGGGTTGTGGGCGTCGTGCACCACGATCTCGGACGGGTCCACGTCCGCGACGTTCACCACCTCGAACCCGCCGGAGGCCGACCGGCGCAGCCCCTTGGAGCGGTCCGCGCCGAACACGATCGGCTCGCCGTGCTCCAGCCGGACGGTGATGTCGTCGCGCACCGCCGGGTCCTTGAGCGGGTCGAACGCGCCGTCGTTGAAGATGTTGCAGTTCTGGTAGATCTCCACCAGCGCGGTGCCGTTGTGCTGCGCCGCCGCCCGCAGCACCGACTGCAGGTGCTTGCGGTCGGAGTCGATGGTGCGGGCCACGAAGGTGCCCTCCGCCCCGATCGCCAGCGAGATCGGGTTGAACGGGGCGTCCAGCGAGCCCATCGGGGTCGACTTGGTGATCTTGCCCAGCTCGGAGGTGGGCGAGTACTGGCCCTTGGTCAGCCCGTAGATCCGGTTGTTGAACAGCAGGATCTTCAGGTTGACGTTGCGCCGCAGGGCGTGGATCAGGTGGTTGCCGCCGATCGACAGCGCGTCGCCGTCACCGGTCACCACCCACACCGACAGGTCCGGCCGCGAGGTCGCCAGCCCGGTCGCGATGGCCGGGGCCCGGCCGTGGATCGAGTGGAACCCGTAGGTGTTCATGTAGTACGGGAACCGCGAGGAGCAGCCGATGCCGGAGACGAAGCAGATGTTCTCCCGGCGCAGCCCCAGCTCGGGCAGGAACGACTGGACGGCGGCCAGGATGGCGTAGTCCCCGCAGCCGGGGCACCAGCGGACCTCCTGGTCGGTCTTGAAGTCCTTGGCGGTCTGCCTGACGTCGGTCTTGGGCACCAGCGACAGCGCCCCGTTGCCGTTCAGCAGTTCACTCACTGTCGATCACATCCTGGATCACACCGGCCAGCTCCTCGGACTTGAACGGCAGCCCGCGCATGCGGTTGTAGCCGATCACGTCCACGAGGTACTTGCCGCGCAGCAGCAGGGCCAGCTGGCCGAGGTTGATCTCCGGCACCACGACCTTGTCGTAGGACCGCAGCACCTCGCCGAGGTTGGCCGGGAACGGGTTCAGGTGGCGCAGGTGGGCGTGGGCGACGTGGCGCCCGTCCGCGCGGACCCGCCGCACCGCCGCCGCGATGGACCCGTACGTGCAGCCCCAGCCCAGCACCAGCACCCGGGCCTCGCCGGACGGGTCGTCGACCTCCAGCGGCTCGATGTCGCTCGCGATGCCGTCGACCTTGGCCTGCCGCAGCCGGGTCATGGTGTCGTGGTTGTCGGGGTCGTAGGAGATGTTGCCGGTGACGTCGGCCTTCTCCAGGCCGCCGATCCGGTGCTCCAGGCCCGCGGTGCCCGGGATCGCCCACGGCCGCGCCAGGGTCTCCGGGTCCCGCTGGAACGGCTTGAAGTCCGCCTGGTCCGGGGCGGCGAAGCCGGGCTCGATGACCGGCAGCGAGTCCACGTCCGGGATCCGCCACGGCTCGGACCCGTTGGCCAGGTAGCCGTCCGACAGCAGCACCACCGGGGTGCGGTACTTGACCGCGATCCGGGCCGCCTCGAGCGCCGCGTCGAAGCAGTCCGACGGGGAGCGCGGCGCCACGATCGGCACCGGGGCCTCGCCGTTGCGCCCGAACATCACCTGCAGCAGGTCGGCCTGCTCGGTCTTGGTCGGCATGCCGGTGGACGGCCCGGCCCGCTGCACGTCCACGATCAGCAGCGGCAGCTCGGTGGCGACCGCCAGGCCGATGGTCTCGCTCTTGAGCGCGATGCCGGGGCCGGAGGTGGTGGTCACCCCCAGCGAGCCGCCGAACGAGGCGCCCAGCGCCGCGCCGATCGCCGCGATCTCGTCCTCGGCCTGGAACGTGCGCACCCCGAACCGCTTGTGCTTGGACAGCTCGTGCAGGATGTCGGAGGCCGGGGTGATCGGGTACGAGCCGAGGAACACCGGCAGCCCGCTGCGCACCCCGGCGGCCACCAGCCCGTAGGCCAGCGCCATGTTGCCGGTGATGTTGCGGTACAGCCCGGCGGGCTGCTCGGCCGGCTTGACCTCGTACTGCACCGAGAACGCCTCGGTGGTCTCGCCGTAGTTCCAGCCCGCCTGGAAGGCCGCGATGTTGGCCTTCATGATCTCGGGCTTGCGGGCGAACTTGCGCTCCAGGAACGCCAGCGTGCCCTCGGTCGGCCGGTGGTACAGCCAGGACAGCAGGCCGAGGGCGAACATGTTCTTGGCCCGCTCGGCGTCCTTCTTGGAGATGTCGAAGTCGGCCAGCGCGTCCACCGTCATCGAGGTCAGCGGCAGCGCGTGCACCCGGTATTCGGACAGCGAGCCGTCCTCGAGCGGGTTGGCGGCGTACCCGACCTTGGCCAGGTTGCGCTTGGTGAACTCGTCGGTGTTGACGATCAGGTCCCCGCCGCGCGGCAGGTCCCCGATGTTGGCCTTGAGCGCCGCCGGGTTCATGGCGACCAGCACGTTCGGCGCGTCGCCCGGCGTCAGGATGTCGTGGTCGGCGAAGTGCAGCTGGAAGCTGGACACGCCCGGCAGGGTGCCCGCCGGGGCGCGGATCTCCGCGGGGAAGTTGGGCAGTGTGGACAGGTCGTTTCCGAACGACGCCGTCTCCTGGGTGAAGCGATCGCCGGTCAGCTGCATGCCGTCGCCGGAGTCCCCGGCGAAACGGATGATGACGCGGTCGAGCTGCTGGACCTGTTTGGTCACAGAGGAAGACCTCCTCGACGCGCAGCACCGGGACCGGGGGAGGCGTCCTGGTCCGTGATGCTACTTAGGCTTACCTTCATAGTACGTCCGGGATCGGGCTGGATCGGGGCCGGGTCGGCGTACGGCCGGCCCCCTGGCGGTCGGCATCACCGTGCTGACGGGAGACGCGACGCGCGTCGCGGGACGGCTCACGGCCGCCGCACGGTGACGGCCGTTCCCGCGGGCGCGTCCTTGGAGGAGGTACGGCGCGGGCGGCACTGGGCGTTCACCGTCCGGTCACGCGCGGGCGCGACACAGGCAGCTGGCCAGCCGGCACAGGTCCACGTGCAGCCGGCGCACCAGTGCCGGGAGCGCGGCGGAGACCGCCGGGGCGTCCAGCCCCGCCGGGTCCGCCGGCGCCTTGGTTCTCACATCCCGCACTATAGTTTGTCCGAATCAGATTCGGTTTGCTGACCCGGAGATATCTGTCAACTCCCCGGCGTCTCGCGGTCCACCAGGGCCAGCAGCTCCCGCACCCGGTCGGGGGAGACGGCCTCGCCGATCACCCGCGCCTGGGCGGTGTACTCGTGCCGGCCGGGGGTGTCGCGGGCCCTCCTCATCCAGGCCCGCCAGCCCGGGCTGGTGACGGTGCAGGTCAGCACGGCCCGGCCGGTCGCCTCCACGGAACGCGCGCCGGTGCACGAGCCCAGCGCGCGCCCGTCGGCGCTGATGGTGGCGACGAGCACGGCGCGGGCGGCCTCGGCCGGCTCGCCGGCGACGAGCGGCGCCCGGACGGACACCGGAAGCTGCAGGGTGCAGCCGGAGACGTTCTCGTTGCAGTTCACGAACGTCAGCTCGCCGTGGTCGAACCCGACGCCCGGGTCGCGGGCGCCGCCCAGCGCGGCCACCCGCCGCCGCAGCTCGGCCAGCACGGGCGCGGCGTCGGCGACCGCGGTGACCGCGAACCGGGCGTTGGAGGCGCCCTCCACCTGCAGCAGATCGTGCGGCTCGGCCAGGGTCACCGAGTAGACGCCCTGCCGGGTCTCCACCCGGTGGACCAGGCGGTCGCCGACATAGCCGGTCGAGCCGGTGACCGGGGCGCCGCGGACGGCCCGGGCGATCGCCGACGGGGACAGCAGGTCCTGCGGGTCGAAGCCGAGCAGGGTGACCGGGGCCTTGGACCAGCGGCCCGCGAAGTCCTCCGGCCGCGTCGCGGGCCCCGTCGCGCCCGCCCAGAACGACGGCCCGCCGTGCAGGTAGGTGGCGCCGTCCACGGTGACCAGCCGGGCCTGCTCGCCGCCCATGGTCAGCGTGCCGACGGCCGAGCCCGCCCGGGTCACCGACAGCACGGCCTGCACGGTCCGCCCGTTCGAGGTGAACGTCCCGGTGTAGCGCAGCGCCGGCAGCGCGGCCAGCCGCGCGGCGGCCCTGGCCGACCACGAGGGCGCCGAGGGGCCGCCGGAGGTCCGCGAGCCCGCCGTGGCGCCGTCCGGACCGTCGCCCGCCACCAGGCCGAGCGCGACCAGCGCGCCGACCAGGAGCGTCACCGCCAGGCCCGCGATCACCGGCCGGGGGATGCCGGTCGGCCGCGGGCGCCGGGGATCCGGACGCCCGGGCGGCCCCGGTAGCTGGGAGCTCACCGCCGCTGTTCCTCCTGCTGTCCACCGGCCGGACGGTGGTGCCCGGCCGCCGCTCGGCACGTCAGGATCTCAGCCCGGACCGCCCATCCCCAAACCCGCCGACGGCGGCCGGGACGACGACGCCGGGCGCACCGCGGTCACGGTGCGCCCGGCGTCGCGGACGGGTCACTCCCGGGCGAGAGCGGTCTGCAGGGTCTGGATCTCGGCCGAGGACGCGCCGACGGCCAGCACGTCGGCCTGCATCCACCAGTGCCGGTCCACCGAGGTGTTGCCGTAGTACGACCGCCACTCGGGGCTGGAGACCCGGCACTCGGTCCACACCGGCGTGATGCCGGTGGTGGTCGCGGTGGTGGTGCAGTCACCCAGCTTGCGACCGGTCTTGGTCTCCGCGGTGATCCACACGTACACCTTGACCTCGGTGGTGCCGCCGGCCGCGCCGGCCGTCATCACCTGGACCCGCACCGTGCAGCCCGAGACGCTCCGGTCCTTGCAGCCCTCGACGTCCGAGACGCGGGCCGTGCGGGTGGTGTCCACCGAGTCCCGCAGCTCGCCGACACGGGAGCGCATCTCGCTGACCGCCGCGGTCGCCGAGCTCTGCTGGACGACGTCGGCGTTGAGCGCCGGGGCGGTGCTCTCGATCCGCAGCAGCTCGTCGTCCTCGGACAGGTAGTAGGTGCCGGTGGTCGTGGTGATCTTGACGACGTCCCGGCCCTCGAGGGTGGTCTCCAGGTCCGAGCGGATGCCGAACCGGGTGACCGCGCGCAGCCTGCTGGCCAGCGCGGACGGCGTGGCGTACCGCTTGAAGTCGAACGACAGCTCCGCCGGGCCGACCTTGCCCCACTTCTCGCCGGTGATCGGGAAGTTCTCCACCGACGGCAGCTCCCGCCGCCAGTAGGCCGGGTCCGCCTTGACGAACACGTTCTGGTCGATCACCAGCAGCGACACCTGGTCGCCGGACCAGGTGACGTCACCGGTGACCCGCCCGGCACCGGTGACCTTGACCTTGCCCTGGAGCCGTTCGAAGCCGAACGTGCCGTCCAGTTCCACGGCCCGGGCCGTGTTCATCTTGCGGGCGGCGGCCTGCAGCCGCTCCTCGGGAGAGCGGTCGTCGCCGCCGAGCAGGACGAAGAACGCGGCGGCGATCAGCAGGACCGCCACCAGCCCGCCGCCGACGATCAGCGCGATCAGCGCGCCGGACGAGGACCGGCGCGGCGGCGGAGGGGGACCGGGGAGCCCGAACGGCGGCGGGGTGCCCGGGCCGCCGGGCGGGGGGAAGGGCGGTGGAGTGCCGGAGCCCCCGGGCGGGGGGAACGGCGGCGGGGTGCCGGGGCCGGTGGGGCCGCCGGGAGGCGGCCATGACGGACCGCCCGGAGGGGGAGGAGGGTTCCAGCCTCCTCCGGGGGGCGGCGGGGGGGTGCTCATCGAGTGGGGTTCCTTCCAGGCGGCTTGCCGCGATGCGCCTCAAGTCTGGCGCAAGGGGCGGACTTTCTGCTCTCTCAGGTCTGACGGCGGCCGGATCTCCGCCGCCCCGTGCCGGCGGCGATACTTGACCGTGATGTCCCGGGGGAGGCTCCGGGACGGCGCACAGCGGACGGAGAGGGTGGCCGTGGAGGGTTACTTCGAGTCGTACATGGTCGTCGTGGTGCTCCTGCTCCTGGGCGCCGGCATCGTCGGCGGGGGCCTGGCGGCCAACCGGATGCTCCGGCCGCACCGCCCCACCGCGGAGAAGCTGACGACCTACGAGTGCGGCGTCGACCCGGTCGGCGAAGGGTGGGCGCAGTCCTACGTGCGGTACTACGTCTTCGCCTACCTGTACGTGGTCTTCGCCGTCGATGCCGTCTTCCTCTTCCCGTGGGCCACGGTGTTCGCCGCCCCTGGTTTTGGGACGACGACTCTGGTGGAAATGTTCGTTTTCCTGGGCTTCCTGTTCACCGGGCTGGTCTACGCGGGCCGCAAGGGCGTGCTGTCCTGGGTCTGACCGGTCCGCCCTTGCGGAGGGCTGTAAGAATGCAAGAGTGAGCACCGTAGATCTGCCGCCCCCCGGCGTCGGGCCGCTGTCCCGGCTGGCCCCCAAGCCGATCAAGTTCGTGCTCAACTGGGGCCGGCGCTACTCGCTGTGGGTGTTCAACTTCGGCCTGGCCTGCTGCGCCATCGAGTTCATCGCCACCTCGATGAGCCGGCACGACTTCATCCGGCTGGGCGTCATCCCGTTCGCCCCCGGCCCCCGGCAGGCCGACCTGATGGTGGTGTCGGGCACCGTCACCGACAAGATGGCGCCCGCCGTGCGCCGGCTGTACGAGCAGATGCCCGAGCCCAAGTACGTGATCTCGTTCGGGGCCTGCTCCAACTGCGGCGGCCCGTACTGGGACTCCTACTGCGTGACCAAGGGCGTCGACCAGATCATCCCGGTGGACGTCTACGTCCCCGGCTGCCCGCCCCGCCCCGAGGCCCTGCTGCAGGGCATCATCCGCCTCCAGGACAAGATCGCCGGGGAGTCCCTGGGCGACCGCTACTCGCGCGACGGCGAACCCGTCGCCCCCGCCCCGCCCCCGCGCCAGATGCAGGCCACCGTCCTGCGCCGTCCCCTCCAGCCGCCCCCGCAGCCCCCGGCCGTCCCCCCGGACGCCGAGTCCCCCACCCAGACCGTCCCGATCGTCCCGGCCGACGCCGCCCCGACGACCCGGCTCCCGGCGGCGGACGTTCCGGACGAGACTCCCGCGAAGCCGTCCGTCGATCCGGATGCCCCGACCGCCGGCCTGCCGGTGCAGGACGAGCAGGGCGAGGCCGAGAAGACCGCCGAGGTCCCGGCGAAGCCGTCCGCGGACCCCGATGCGCCGACCGCGGGTCTGCCGGTGCAGGGCGAGGCCGATAAGACCGCCGAGGCTCCGGCGAAGCCGCCCGTCGATCCGGACGCGCCGACCACACAGATGCCGGTGGCGGACGTTCCGGACGAGACTTCCGCCCGGCCGTCCACCGATGAGGCGGGCGGGGCCGCCGCGCAGGCGCCGGCCGATCCGGACGCGCCGACGACGCAGTTGCCCGTGGTGGGCGTTCCGGAGAAGGAGACCCGGCCCGAGAAGGTGCGCGGGGTGGAGCCCGCGGACGGGGAGGAGCCGACGGTCCAGTTGCCGGTGGCGGGCGACGACACGGACTTCCTGGTGGAACGGACCGACGCCCACCCGGCGGTGCCGGTCGAGGAGGACGCCGAGGACCACGGCGGGTCCGGCGACGATCTGTCGTTCATCCCCGGCTTCGACCTTCCGGAGCGCCCGGAGGACGAGGACGACGGCCGCGACGGCCGTGACGGCGGGCGGCGCCGGTGAGCGCGGTGGATCCGGCGGCGGCGTGGGCCGAGCGGTTCGGCGAGGACGCCGTCCTGAGCGACAGCTTCGGCCAGCAGGTGGTGGACGTTCCGGCGGTGTCCTGGCTGGCCGCCCTGGACTTCGCCCGGACCGAGCTGGGGTGCGACTACTTCGACTGGCTGACCGCCGTCGACGAACTGGAGGAGGGCTTCCGGGTCGTCGCGCACGTCTACTCGATGCAGACCCGCCTGCACCTGCTGATCCGCACCCTGGTGTCCCGGCGGAACCCGCTGCTGCCCAGCGTCACCGGCGTCTACCGGGGCGCGGCCTGGCACGAGCGGGAGACCTACGAGATGTTCGGCGTGGTCTTCGACGGTCACCCGGACCTGCGGCCGCTGCTGCTGCCCGACGGGTTCCAGGGCAACCCGCTGCGCAAGGACTTCGTGCTGGCCGCCCGCGTCGCCAAGCCCTGGCCCGGCGCCAAGGAGCCCGGCGAGAGCGGCGGCGCCCCCAGCCGCCGCCGCGTCCGGCCCCCGGGCGTTCCCGAGGACTGGGGCCCGGCCGCCGCGCAGGCGCCCCGCGCCGGCAGTCCCGGGGAGCCCGGCCGGCCCGCACGGCGCCCGCGCGGGTCCGAGGACGCGGAACGGCCCGAGCGCGGACCCCGAGGCGTGGACGGGGGCGGCGATGCTTGAGCTGGTCGTCAAGCTGGTGCTGCTGGCGGCGGCGTTCGCGGTGCTGCCGCTGCTGGTGGGACAGGCCGAGCACAAGATCATGGCGCACATGCAGGGGCGGCTCGGCCCCATGTACGCCGGCGCCTTCCACGGCTGGGCGCAGCTCGTCGCCGACGGGGTGAAGTTCGCCCAGAAGGAGGACGTCATCCCGCGCGCCGCCGACCGGCGGATCTTCAAGCTGGCCCCGGCGGTGGCGCTGGTGCCCTATCTGGTCGTGCTGGTCGTGGTGCCGATCGGGCCCGGCGGCCAGGTCGTGCTGGACCTGGGCCCGGGGCTGTTCTTCGCGCTGGCGGTGATGGGCGTCGGCGTGATCGGCGCGATCATGGCGGGCTGGGCCAGCGCCAACAAGTACTCGCTGCTCGGCGGCATGCGGGTGGCCGCCCAGCTGATGTCCTACGAGCTGCCGATGGTGTTCGCGGCGGCCTCGGTGGCGATGGCGGCCGGGACCCTGTCGCTGACCGGCATCGTCGAGGAGTGGCGCTGGTGGTGGCTGCCGTGGCAGGCGGTCGGCGCGGTGGTGTTCTTCGTCGCGGGCCTGGCCGAGCTGCGCCGTCCCCCGTTCGACATGCCGGTGGCCGACTCGGAGATCATCTTCGGCCCCTACACCGAGTACGGCGGCCTGCGGTTCGCGCTGTTCCTGCTGGCCGAGTACGCCGGGATCGTGGTGCTGTCGGCGCTGACCACCGTGCTGTTCCTGGGCGGCTGGAACGGCCCGTTCCTGGAGACCGAGCTGGGCTGGCTGTGGACCCTGCTCAAGGTCTTCGCCCTGTCGTTCGTCGTCATCTGGCTGCGGGTCAGCTACCCGCGGCTGCGCGAGGACCAGCTCCAGCGCCTGGCCTGGGCCTGGCTGGTCCCGCTGTCCCTGGCCCAGCTCGCCCTCACCGGCGTCGTCAAGATCGCGATGGCCTGACCGCCGCGCCGCCGCGCAGGTCGCGCGGGGTGCCGCCGTTGAGGGGGCGGCCCGCGTTCCCTCTGGGCGAACAGTACGGAATCATGGTGCCGTGGCACGGCTACCAGGAGGCGGACTGGCCAAGGGGCTGGCCGTCACATTGCGGACGATGACGCGGCGTTCCATCACGCGCCAGTACCCGGAGGTGCAGCCCGACCTGCCTCCGCGCAGCCGGGGGGTGATCGCGCTGCTGGAGGAGAACTGCACGGTCTGCATGCTGTGCGCGCGCGAGTGCCCCGACTGGTGCATCTACATCGACTCGCACAAGGAGACGCTGCCCGCCGAGGGCGGCGGCCGTCCGCGCACCCGCAACGTCCTGGACCGCTTCGCGATCGACTTCGCGCTGTGCATGTACTGCGGGATCTGCGTGGAGGTCTGCCCGTTCGACGCGCTGTTCTGGTCGCCGGAGTTCGAGTACGCCGAGTACGACATCAACGAGCTGACCCACGAGAAGGACCGGCTGCGCGAGTGGATGTGGACGGTGCCGCCGCCGCAGGCCCACGACCCGGCCGCGGAGCCCCCCAAGGAGGTCTCCGCCGCCGAGAAGGCGGCGCAGCGCGCGGGACGGGGCGGCCGGTGACCGCGCAGGAGATCGTGTTCACGCTGCTCGGGGTGGTCGCCGTGGGGTCGGCGATCATGGTGGTGACCACCCGGCAACTGGTGCACGCGGCGCTGTGGCTGGTGGTGTCGTTCGGCGCGCTCGCCGGGGCCTACCTGCTGCTGACCGCGGAGTTCGTGGCCTGGGTGCAGGTGCTGATCTACGTCGGCGCGGTGGTGGTGCTGCTGCTGTTCGGGATCATGCTGACCCGCGCGCCGATCGGCCGGCTGCCCCGCAGCGGCGAGGATGACCCGCTGGACTCCGGCAACCGGTGGGTGGCGCTGGCGGTCGCGCTGGCCACCGCCGGGGTGCTGGTCACCGTGCTGGTCCGGGGCTTCAAGGACGCGTTCATCGAACTGGAGGCCGGGGGCGGCGGGGCCGAGCCGCTGGGCGCGAGCCTGTTCCGCACCTGGGTGCTGCCGTTCGAGGTGCTGTCGGTGCTGCTGCTGGCCGCGCTGGTCGGCGCGATCGTGCTGTCGCGCACCGACATCGGCCCCAAGGACCGGGAGGGCGGGCGCTGATGCACGCGGCCTATCCCGCGGTGGTCTCCGCGTTGCTGTTCTCCGTCGGCGTGTACGGGGTGCTGGCCCGCCGCAACGCCATCCTGGTGCTGATGTCGGTGGAGCTGATGCTGAACGCCGTCAACCTCAACCTGGTCGCGTTCGACGCGCTGTGGCGGGACCGGCTGCACGGCGGGCAGGTCCTCACCCTGTTCACCATCGTGATCGCCGCCGCCGAGATCGGGCTGGGCCTGGCGATCGTGCTGCTGGTGTTCCGCAACCGCCGGATGGTGGAGGTCGACCGGCTGACCGAGCTCGGCGAGGCCCGCCGGCGCCCGGCCGCCGCCGAGCCGGAGCCGGAACCGGTCGCGGCGGCGCGTGAGGGGGACGGCACGTGATCGTCCTCGCCTCGCTGGCGATCGCGCTGCCGTTCTGCGCCGCGTTCGCCGGGATGCTGCTCGGCCCCCGCCTGTCCCGCCTGCTGGGCGCGCGCCCGCTGCCCGCCGCCGAATCCGAGCCCGGGACCGGGACGCCCGACGCCCCCACCACGCCGCTGCCGGTGGTCCGTCCCGAGACCGGGCCGGTGCCCGGCGGAGGCCCCCGGGCGGCGGAGATGGGCCGCCTGGTCACCGCCGACTTCGCGCTGCGGGGGCTGCCGCGCAACGGGCCCGCGCTGATCGCCGTCGTGCCGACGGCCGTGGCGACCGTGCTGGCGCTGGTCGTCGCGTTCACCCTCTGGCGCGACCCCGGGGTGCGCGGCGGGACGCTCACCCTCGTGCCCACCGGGTCGGTCGACATCGCGATCGGGCTGCAGGTGGACGGGCTGGCGGCGCTGATCGGCCTGATGGTGTGCCTGGTGGCGCTGGCCGTGCAGGTCTACTCGGTCGCCTACATGGCCAAGGACCCCCGCTACTCGTCGTACGCGGCGTTCGTCTCGCTGTTCACCGCGGCGATGCTGCTGGTGGTGTACGCGGGCGACCTGTTGCTGCTGTACGTCGGCTGGGAGGTCATGGGGGTCTGCTCGTACTTCCTGATCGGCCACCACTGGGAGGAACGGGCGAACTCGCGGGCCGCGGTCAAGGCGTTCCTGGTGACCCGGCTCGGCGACGTGGGCTTCCTGCTCGGGATCTTCGTGCTGGGGATCGGGGCGGGCACGTTCTCCATCGGCGGCGTGCTGGACGCGGTGCCGCAACTGCCGGCGGGCACGCTGACGGCGGCGACGCTGCTGCTGCTCGCCGGGGTGGCGGGCAAGAGCGCCCAGTTCCCGCTGCACACCTGGCTGCCCGACGCGATGGCCGGTCCCACGCCGATCAGCGCGCTGATCCACGCGGCGACGATGGTGGCCGCCGGGATCTACGTGATCGCCCGGCTGTACCCGGCGTTCCTGGCCGCCCCCGGGACGCTGACCGTGCTGGGGATCGTGGCGGTGATCTCCATGCTGGGGTCGGCGCTGGCGGCGCTGGCGCAGAACGACCTCAAGCGGGTGCTGGCGTACTCCACGATCAGCCAGCTCGCCTACATGGCGGCGGGCCTGGCGGTCGGCGCGCAGACCGCGGCGATCTTCCACCTGGTGGCGCACGGGGCGTTCAAGGCGCTGCTGTTCCTGGCCGCCGGATCGGTGATCTTCGTGGCGGGCTCGAACCTGCTGGGGCACTACGGCGGGCTGCGCCGCGCCATGCCGGTCACCTTCTGGTCCATGACCGTCGGATACGCGGCGCTGGTCGGGCTGCCGCCGGTCAGCGGCTTCTTCAGCAAGGACGCGATCATCGAGGGCGCCCGGCACACCGCCGCCCTGGCGGGCCACCGGGAGCCCGGCGCCGGGGAGCAGGGGCACGCGGCCCTCAGCGCCGCGGTCCCGGACATCCCCGCCGGAGCGGCCTGGCTGATCTACATCGGGCTGCTGGTCACCGTGGGGGTCACCGCCGCGTACGCGACGCGGGCCTGGCTGATGACGTTCTTCGGGGAGCAGCGCACGTCGTTCGAGGCCCGGGAGGCCCCGGCGCTGATGACCTGGACGGTCGCGGCGCTGGCGGTGCCCGCCGCGCTGCTGGGCTTCTTCGGGCTCGGGGCGGCGGAGCTGCGGCCGCACCTGGTGTCGGCGGGGGTGTCGCTGCTGTGGGCCGCCGGCGGCATCGCGGTCGCCCACCTGCTGTGGAACCGCGACCCCGCGCTCGATCCCGCCGATCGGCTCGGGCCGGTCCGCAAGGTCTTCGACCGCGCGTTCTACGTCGACGAGGTGTACGCCGCGCTCGTCGTCCGCCCGGTCCGCGCGGTGGCCCGGGCCGTCGTCGCCACCGACCGGCACGGCATCGACGCCCTGGTGGTCGGCACCGCCGGATGGTCGCGCCGGGCCGGCGGGGCGCTGCGCCGCGTCCAGACCGGCAACGCCCAGGCGTACCTGACCGGCCTGCTCGCCGGTGTCATCGTCATCGCGGCCGGGGTGGTGATCCTGCTTTGATCCTGCTCATCACGCTGGCGGTCCCGCTGGCGGGGGCGTTGCTGCTCCTGCTGCCGCGCGAACGGTTCCTGCCCGGCGACGAGGCGGTCCGCCGGTACGGGGCGCTGGTGTCCGGTCTGGCGCTGCTGGGGGCGCTGGTCGCGGCGGCGGCGTTCGACCACGGCGATCCGCGGCGCATGCAGCTCGAGGTGGACCGGGCCTGGGCCCCGGCGATCGACCTGCGGTTCCACCTGGGCGTGGACGGGGTGTCGCTGCCGCTGGTGGTGCTGACGGCGCTGCTGACGTTCCTGTGCTTCGTGTACACGCTGCGGCACCCGCCGGGCGACGGGTCGGCACGGCTGTTCACCGGGCTGGTGCTGGTCCTCGAGGTCGGGATGCTCGGCACGTTCGTGGCCCTGGACCTGCTGCTGTTCTTCGTGTTCTTCGAGGTCGTGCTGATCCCCATGTACGTGGTGATCGCGTTGTGGGGCGGCCCGGGACGGCGGGCGGCGGCCTACAAGTTCATCCTCTACACCCTGCTCGGCTCCGGCCTGCTGCTGGTCGGGCTGCTGCTGGTCGCGGTGAACGCCGGCACCCTCGACATGGTCGCGCTCGCCGAGCAGCACGGCCGCGAGCTGACCCGGGGCGTGCAGATCGCGGCGTTCGGCCTGATCGGGCTGGGACTGGCGGTCAAGGTGCCGATGTGGCCGCTGCACACCTGGCTGCCCGACGCGCACACCGAGGCCCCCACCGTGGGCTCGGTGCTGCTGGCCGGGGTGCTGCTGAAGATGGGCACCTACGGGTTCGTCCGCATCGCGCTGCCGGTGGCCCCGGAGGGCGCGCAGGTGTGGGCGCCGTGGCTGGGGCTGCTCGCGGTGATCGGCATCGTGTACGGGGCGCTGGCCTGCCTGGCGCAGCGCGACCTCAAACGGCTGATCGCCTACTCCTCGGTCGGCCACATGGGCTTCGTGCTGCTGGGCATCGCCACCCTCACCCCGGTCGGGGTGAACGCGGCGCTGTTCGGCAACATCGCCCACGGGCTGATCACCGGGCTGCTGTTCTTCCTGGCCGGTGCGGTCAAGGAGCGGTACGGCACCGGGGAGCTGGACGCGCTCGGCGGCGGGATGCTGGCCGCCGCGCCCCGGCTGGCGTCGTTCCTGACGTTCGCGTCGGTGGCGAGCCTGGGGCTGCCGGGACTGGCGGGCTTCTGGGGCGAGATGCTGGCGCTGCTGGGGGCCTACCGGCCCGGCGCCGGGCTGCCCCGGGAGACGTTCGTGACGTTCATGGCGGTGGGGGCGCTGGGCGCGGTGCTGACCGCCGCGTACTTCCTGCGGATGCTCGCCAAGATCACCCACGGGCGCGCGGAGCACCGTGCCGAGCCGGTGGCCGCCCTGACCCGGGCCGAGTACGCCGCCTGGGTGCCGCTGGTCGTGCTGACCCTGCTGGTGGGGCTGTGGCCCAAGCTGCTGCTCGACCTGACCACCGCGCCGGTCCGTGCCCTGCTGGGAGGCGGCTGATGATCCAGTCGATCGACTACGCGGCGATCGCGCCCGCGCTGATCGTCGCGGTGGCGGCGATCGGGCTGCTGCTGGCCGACGCGTTCGACGTGCCGCGCCGGGTGCTGGGGCTGCTCGGCGCGGGGGCGCTGGGCGTCGCGCTGGCCGCGGTGGTCGCGCTGGCGTTCGGCGGCGTGCGGGGGACGTTCTGCCTGACCGGGGACCTGCGCGGCTCCGGCCCGGCGTCGTGCTCGTACGTGACCGACGACTTCACTCTGGTGTTCCAGGGCGTGGTGCTGGCGGCGGCGCTGGTCGTGGTGCTGCTGTCGATGGAGGAGATCACCGCGTCCCGGCTGCCCGCGGGGGAGTACCACTTCCTGCTGCTGGCGGCGGTCGGCGGGGCGCTGACCCTGGTGGCGGCGCGCGATCTGGTGCTGCTGGTGGTGGCGCTGGAGACGCTGTCGCTGCCGGTGTTCGCCCTGGTGGCGCTGCGGCGCTACGACGGGACGGCCTCGGAGGCCGCGCTCAAGCTGTTCCTGATCTCGGTGATCTCCACGGCGGTGATGCTGTTCGGGATCAGCCTGCTGTACGGGGTGACCGGGGCGATGCACCTGGACCGGATCGCGCCGGCGCTGTCCCGGACGCCCTCGGAGCTGGGGCCGGTGGCGGCGCTGGGCGTGGTGCTGGTGCTGGCGGGCTTCGCGTTCAAGATCGCGGCGGTTCCGTTCCACTTCTGGGCGCCGGACGTGTACGTGGGGGCGCCGCTGCCGGTGACGGCGTTCCTGTCGGTGGTGTCCAAGGCGGGCGGGTTCGCCGGGCTGGCGATCGTGGTCGCGCTCGGGCTGCCCGCGTACGCGCACGTGTGGGGGCCGGTGCTGGCGGTGCTGGCGGCGGTCACCATGACGCTCGGCAACCTGGTGGCGCTGCGGCAGCGGTCCGCGATCCGGCTGCTGGCCTGGTCGTCGGTCGCCCAGTCCGGGTACATGCTGGCGCCGCTGGCGGTGGGGGACGAACGGCTCGGCGAGGCGGTCGCGGCGACCGTCGCGTACGTCGCCATCTACGCGGTGATGAACATCGGGGCGTTCGCGGTGGTGACCGGCTTCCGCCGGCGTGCCGGGGCCGGGGCGGGACCGGACTCGCTGGACGACTTCCGCGGGCTGGCGCGGCGCAACCCGGCGACCGCGGCGGCGATGGCGTTCTTCCTGATCTGCCTGGCCGGGCTGCCGCCGGGCGTGATGGGGCTGTTCGCCAAGATCGTGGTCTTCCGGGCCACCGTGGCGGGCGGCCTCACCTGGCTGGCGGTGGTCATGGCGATCAACACGGTGATCGGGCTCTACTACTACCTGGCCTGGGCGGCCCGGCTGTTCGCCGCCCCCGCGGCCGGGGAACCCCGGATGCCGCGCGGCGGGGCGGTCCGGGCGGCCATCGCGGCGTCCGCCGCCGGCGCCGTCGTGCTGTCGGTCGCCCCCCAGCTGGTGCTGCAGGCGGCGGCCGCGACCGGCTGACCTGCGGGCACGGCGCCCTGCCCGCCGGGGCCCGCGGGAACTGGCGTCCGGGAACGTTTACACAGGTCAAACCGTTGTTCAGGACGTACGCCGTACGGGGGACGCGGCTCGGCGTACCGCCGTACGCGGCACGTCTCGGTATGCGGGGAGGCTGGCGAAAGTGCAGTTCAACGGTGTCAAGACGGCCGCACTGCTCGGCGCGCTCGCGGCGCTGACACTGGCGGCGGGCTGGGCGCTGGGCGGCACCACCGGGCTCACCATCGCGGCGGTCATCGCGCTGGCCACCAACGGCGTCGCCTACTTCTTCAGCGACCGCATCGCGCTGCGCTCCATGCGCGCCCATCCGGTCGGCGAGGTCGAGGCCCCGACGCTGTACCGGCTGGTCCGCGAGCTGTCCACGGCGGCCCGGCAGCCCATGCCCCGGCTGTACGTGTCGGAGACCATGCAGCCCAACGCGTTCGCCACCGGCCGCAACCCGCGCAACGCTGCCGTCTGCTGCACCCGGGGGATCCTGCGGATGCTGGACGAGCGGGAGCTGCGCGCGGTGCTGGGACACGAGCTGTCGCACGTCTACAACCGTGACATCCTGATCTCCTCGGTGGCCGCCGCCATCGCCACCGTCATCACCTACCTGTCCCATCTGGCGATCTTCCTGCCGATCGGGCGTTCGGAGGACGAGGAGGGGCCGGGGCTGCTCGGCGCGCTGCTGATGCTGATCCTGGGGCCGATCGCGGCGACCGTGGTGCAGCTGGCCATCAGCCGGACCCGCGAGTACCAGGCGGACGCCTCCGGGGCCCGGCTGACCGGCGACCCGCTGGCGCTGGCCTCGGCGCTGCGCAAGATCGAGGCGGGCACCCGGGCGATGCCGCTGCCGCAGGATCCCGAGCTGGCCTCCACCAGCTCGCTGATGATCGCCAACCCGTTCAGCGGCGCGGGCGTCGGCCGGCTGTTCTCCACCCACCCGCCGACCGCCGAGCGCATCGCCCGGCTGGAGCGGATGGCCGGTCACTGACCGGTCGGGGCGCCGGATTCCGCTACTGGTATTTCTATCCCGGGTAGAGTCGTCGCCATGGTGCGCACCCCGCTGACCGACGAAGAGCGCGACCGCGGCCGGGCGCTCGGCCAGGTGCTGCGAGCCGCCCGGGGCCCGCGCAGCGCCGCCGCGGTGGCCCAGGAGGCCGGCATCTCCCTGGACACCCTCCGCAAGATCGAACGGGGCGCCATCTCCGCCCCCGCGTTCTTCACGGTCGCCGCCCTGGCCCGTGTGCTGGGGCTGGACCTGGACGCGCTGGCCCGCGACCTGATGCCGGACCGCCGGACCCCGCTGGCCGGCTGACCGCCGGTCCGGGCCACGGACCATGAACCGGACGGCCCGTTCCCGCGTCACAACACTCGGGAACGCCGGAGGCCATCGGCGGGGTACGGCTTCCGGCGTTCCCCCGGCCCGCGGACCTCGCCGCCGGCGCGGACGGCCCCGGGAACGTCACGCGGCCGGAACGCGAACCGGCCGCGCGGCACCCCTCGTCACCGGTAGTTCACGAACTGCAGGGCGACGTCCAGGTCCTTGCCCTTGAGCAGCGCGATCACCTGCTGCAGGTCGTCCTTCTTCTTCGAGCTGACCCGCAGTTCGTCCCCCTGGATCTGGGCCTTGACGCCCTTCGGCCCCTCGTCCCGGATGATCTTGCTGATCTTCTTGGCGTTCTCCTGGGAGATGCCCTCCTTGAGCCCCACCGTCAGCTTGTAGACCTTCCCGGACGGCCGGGGCTCCCCGGCGTCCAGCACCTTCAGCGAGACCCCCCGCTTGACCAGCTTGTCCTTCAGCACGTCCAGGATCGCGTTGGCCCGCTCCTCGGTGTTGGCCTGGATCTCGATGGCCTCCCCCGACCACCTGATCCCCGCGTCGACGTTCCGGAAGTCGAACCGGTTGGCCACCTCCTTGGCCGCCTGGTTGACCGCGTTGTCGACCTCCTGCCGATCCAGCTTGGACACGATGTCGAACGAGCTCTCGCCAGCCATCCCTCACCCTTCCATAGCTCACGGCCCTGCAAGGCCCCACTGTCCAACCCACGTAGCCCCCAACCCTAGCCAGCCCCCACTCCCCGCCGACCGCCCCACCACGACCCCGCCCACCTGCCCGCCCCTCGATGTCACGAGCACCCTCCACGTCCGCTAAGCTTTCCCCGTCGCCAACAACAAGGCGCCACGGCGGGTTGCCCGAGTGGCCAATGGGAGCGGACTGTAAATCCGTCGGCTTCGCCTACCCAGGTTCGAATCCTGGACCCGCCACCACCAGCCGAACGGCCCCTGAGCTGCTGAGATGCGCTCGGGGGCCGTCGTCTTTCAAGATCGTCCGCACGCAGCCGGACGCCGCCGGACGCAGCCCCATGTCACCGGTCCCGGAAAATACGCGGAATCCGTCCGAGCGCATCTGCGCAGGTCGGCCCACGAACGCCGAAGGGGCTCCGGCGCGAACCGGAGCCCCCACAGGGTAGGTCGCATCAGTCGTCGAGCGCATCGTCGATCCGCTTGTTCGCCTGGTGCTGCTGACCCTCGATGCACTTGGCGTAGATCTGGAGCAGCACCTTGACGCTGTGGCCCGCCCGTTCGGCGACCTCGGTTGCCGGAACGCCGGAGTTCAGCCACAGCGAGACGCCCGCATGACGCAGGTCGTACGGCCGCCGGGCCAGGGGAGAGGCGACCTGAGCCGGAGTGAAGGCCAGTTGCCGAGTAGCCGCCCACACGTCCCCGTAGGCCGTCGAGCCGACGATGCCGCCCCGCTCGGTCTGGAAGATCCGCCCGTCCGGTGCCGTCCCGAACTCGGCGATGTGCTCCCGCAGGATCTTCACCAGGACCGGCGGGATCGGGACCGTCCGGATCTCGTTGACCGGCCGAAGCTTGAGCCCGCGCTGTTCGTGGGTCGTCCCGTCGTCCGTCCAGCGCGACCCCGACTCAGGGAGCGAGCGTGAGAGGACGAGCTTGCCCCAGCCGGTTGCCGGAAGCGTGCAGTCATCCTTGTGCAGCGCCACCGCCTCGGCCGGACGCAACGCCGCGTAGTACATGCAGGCGTACAGCGCCCGCAACCGCCGGCCCCTGCCCCGCTTGCCGACGTACGTCACGGCCGTGAGACATTCCCGCATCTGCCGAGGACTGATCACCACCCGCCAGTCCACTTCCTCGGCCAGCTTGGGAGGCGTCCACTTCACACGGTCGATCGGGTTGCGCTCGAACTCCTCCAGCTCGACCGCGTACTCGAACGCGTTGTAGAGCACCGCCCGCTTGCGTGCCACGGTGGAGGCCGCCGCGGGCTTGCCGTCCAGGCGACGTGAGAGCGCAGTGAGAGCCGCGCGGACGTTGACGGGCTTGGCTACCTCGGGCATCTCCAACGAGGCTTTCTCCAGCCACGTGAGCGCGTCCGCGATCTCAGGAGGCTGGGGACGCTCCCGATCCTGGGGAGCCAGGTAGTACGCCCGCAACGCCTTCCGGAGCAGTCCAGCGTCAGGAGCCGGGGGAGCGTCCTCCCGCACGAGAACAGGGCAGACCGTCGCGATCGTCTCGGTAAGGCCGTCACGGCTGTTCGGCGCGGCATCCGGCCACTTCATGTCAACGTACGCAACACTGAACTCCAGCCAGGTCCGAGCAGGCTTCTCCTCCTCCGCCTTGGGCAGCATCGACAGCGGTAGACCCGAGTCGATGTCGAACTCCTCACCGGCCTTGGCGGCCTGCCGCAGGTCAGACAGGAAGTTCTTGGCCTGCGCCGACCGCTGGAAGGTCCGCGACTTCTCCCGACCGGCCACCGTCCAACGCACCGTGTAGGAGACGACCTTGCCCGGCTTGACCTTGGACCTGTTCGGCCGGACTTCCCAGAACGTGACCTTGTAGGAGGTGTTCACGCCGCCTCCCGGAGGGTGCCGAGCCAGCGCATCAGCTCACTACGCCAGATGCGAAGCTCGTTGTTGGGGAGCCGGATCGCTTCGGGAGCCTTGCCCAGCTCCCGCCACCGATAGAACGTGCGCTCTGAAACACCGCCGAGTTCTTCGAGGACCTGGGCGACGGTGAGGAGTTCATCGCGCCTGGTGCTCACGCAGCCTCCCGAGTTGCCGAAAGTTGGACCTGTGTCGCTTGGTCGAGTTGCCGTCGTCGTTGGATGCGTTCGTTGATCAGGTGCAGCAGCCGCTCATCCAACGGCCGCACGTCCGGGTCGCCGGGTCCGGCGCGTTCCCAGGCGTAGACGCCGTCCGGGTCATCGGGCCGGGCCGCCGGGATGCCCGCCTCTGCCAGCCGGGCGAGGACCCAGGCTTTGCGGTCGGCCTTATGGTCGGCGAGGGTTTTGCCGGACCAGCGCCGGGAGACCAGCACCCGCCGGCCGCCGTAGCCCAGGTGTTCGCGGCGGTGTGCCTTGCCCTTGCAGAAGCCGGGCACCAGGCCGGGCCGGGCGTTCTTGGGCTGCACCCCGTACCGCAGCCAGTTCGCGCAGGTGGGCGAGCACGGCTCATAGCGCAGCGCGTCCGCCAGCCGGTCGACGTGCGCCCGCTGGGCTTCGGTCTGCGGTGCGTGGCATTCGGCGACGTTCTTAACGAGGTACTTGGTCAGGTAGCCGATGCACCGCCGCGCGTCCGGAGTGTCGGCCAGAACGCCCTCGGCGTGGATCTGCTCGCCGAAGCGGACCACGTGCAGCGGCTCGGCGTCCGGGTCCTCCCCGATCGCGTCCAGGGCCTCATCCCAGGTGGGCAGCACCTCCCCGGTATCCGGGTCCACGTAGCCGCCCGCGCCGCCGTCACCGGCCACCGCATCCCAGACGGGAAGCCGCCCGTTGGGGTAGACGATCCGATCAGTAGGGGGCCACCACACTTGGTGGTAGGTGGCCGCCGCGACCCGGCGGAGGTCGGCGCGGGAGATGGTGCCGCGGATCGCCATGTGCAGATGCGGAGCCAACCGGCGTTGCGGTTCGACGGTGGCGAAGTACTGCACGTCGTAGCCGACGAAGCGGCGCAGGTTCTGCACGAACCGGTCGATCAGCTTGGAGAAGTGCAGCGCGTCCCTGGCCGCCCGCCGGTAGTCGTAGGTGGCCGGGTCGACGGGTGTGCCGTCCGCCCGCACCTTGCCGTAGGAGTCGAGGGTGAGGGTCAGGAAGATCGACGGCCGGAAGGTCTTGCCGCCCTTGCCGAGGAACGTCCGCCCCACGGTGCGGTTCTCCACTGGCCGGCGGGGCAGGTCGGGCACGTCCTGGCGGCGGCGGGTGGAGCGGGTCCGCCGGGACCGCTGGTCGCCGGTGCGGAGCCTGCCCGCGACGCCCGTGCGTTCGATCTCCCGATCCAGTTCCAGCAATAGCCCGTCCCACCAGGCCAGGTCCCCATGCTCGTCCGGCCCGCCCGCCTCCACCGCATCCCGTCGCGCCTGGGCCTGGGCGCGCAGCTGCATCAGGTGGCGCTGTTCGGCGTTGGGGTCGGCCCGCTCGATCACGGGTTCTTCGGCCAGGTGCCAGCCCTGGGCGCACTGGACGGCGCGGAGTTTGCGCTTGCGTTCGGCGCAGGACGGGCAGACCGACGCGAGCGTGTGCCCGCACGGCACGTCGAACCGCTCACTCTCGCCAGTGGTCAGGTTGACCCGCCGCATCGGGACCGGCCGGATGCACACCCCGTGCTCGACCGCCACCGCCTTGACGACCTCCCGTGCCAGCGGGGCCAGAGTCTTGACCGGCGCTGTCGTCTGTTCGGGACGGCCGGTCATGCGGCCTCCGGCCGGTAGGTGCCACCGGACAGCGCGTAGGCGACCATCTGCCGGATGTCCTCATCCGAGACGTACGCCGCCCGCACCCGCACCGGATCCGGGCAGGTCTCCAGCCGCACGAACCCGACACCGGCCCCGACCTCCGGAACCGTCGAGATCTGATCGGCCAGCGCCCCGCGGTCCCGTGCCCCGTCGCCCAGGACCATGTCCACCTGTTCGTCCTCATCCAGCCGCAGCGCGATCCGGTCCGGGAACAGGTTCCGCAGGTTGTTGACCTCTTTGCGGGCGTCCTGCTGGGCGCCGAGCACGCAGTACCCCACCGACCGGCCCTGACTGGTCAAGATCGCCAACGCCGACTCCGCCCGCTTGCGGAGGTCGCGTTCGGGGCTGTAGGCGGTCAGGAACGCCAGCTCATCCACCACGATCAACCGAAACGGATGCTCCACCGAGGGGACGAACGTGCGGGTGAGTCCGGCGAACTGGTCGGCGCGGGCGTTCATGTCGCCAGCGGCCTCCTCCAGCAGCGCCACCATCCCGCCCGTGGGGTCGGAGGAGTAGCGGCCGAACCGCTCGAACAACGGGCGGCCATACGAGAGTTCCATCCGTTTGGGGTCGATGGCCCACACCTCGACCAGCCCGGCAACCATCAGCGGCAGCACACCCCGGATCACCGACCACAACACCGAACCCTTACCCGACCCCGTCGCCCCGGCGACCAGGACGTGCGTGCCGAGGAGCCGCAGCCGCCACGGCGAACCGTCCTCCTGACGCCCAATCTCCACCGCGCGCAGGTCCACCGCAGATGCGTCCGGGATCGGCAGCGCCGGAATCGGCGCGGCCAAGGCGTCGATGCGGACGAACTCCAGCCAGATCCGGCCGGGCCGGTCCCCGTCGCGGACCCGGACCAGGGTCGCGCCGAAACCATGCGCCAGATTCGCGGCCACCTTCTCCCATGCGTCGGGGGCCTGCCCCTTGAGCATCTGCACCAGCAGCCGATCCGACGCGGCCCCGCACTCGATGCGCCGCAGCGTCGGCAGGTATTCGCGGCCCCGATGGGTCTTGGTGAGCCCGGCGGTGACCAGGATCGGTTGCCAGTGCCGCCGGTACACCCACCAGCCCCGCCACCGCGACCACGCCGGACGGTAGACCCGGCGCACGAACGAGGCCCGATCCACCGCCGCCCACACGCCCAGGCCGACCACGGCCACCAGGCCGACGAGGGCAGGGACGTGCCAGCCGTACCGCCAGGCCAGCCAGCCGGCCCCCACCACGGCACCGGAGACGAGGGGGTGCCGCAGGCAGAACAGCGCCCCGCGCACGAGGATGCGGAGCAGGTTGACGAGCAGGACCAGGCCCTCGGGCATGTGCCAGATCGGCGGAGCCCACTTCGGTGCGGCGAACGGGTCTTTCTGCGCCTCGACGGCGACGTTGTCGCCGGGCTTGACCTTGCGGAACTCCCAGGACATACGCTGATCACCTCTTCACTTGGTTGGGGAGAGAACCGGGGGCGGCTGGAGGGACCAGCTCCAGCCGCCCCGCCTTGCTTGTCAGGCCGCCGCCGACCCACCCGACCGGGCCGAGGAGCGTCCGGAGCGGTAGAGCCGTTCCACCTCGACCGCGTAGGCCGCCGCCTGTTCGGCCAGCCGCCGGGCGAACTCGACCTCACCGGCCCCGAGCCGTTCCGGAAGGGTCAGGGTGACCAGCAGCCGACCGGCCGAGACGGTGAACAGCGGCGTTCGGGACCGGAACGCCTTGAACTCGCTGGAGGCCCCGGACCCGACCGGCAGCGACAGCGCCGACATGCGCCCGGACATCAGGCCGCGTCCTTACCGGCCGCCGGACGAGCACCGCCCCGACCCGCCGCCGGGGTGTTGGGGGCCTGGACGCCGGTCGCCCGGTAGGAGTAGGCGATGCGGGTGATCGGCTCACCCTGCGGGTTCTTGCCGGACACCTCGACGTACGGGGTGACGGTCATTCCGGTGAACTCCACCGGACGGAACGGCCCCATCACCGGCTCCGGCAGCACCGGGCACTCTCGCGCGATGACCCGCACCCGGATCGCCGACGCCTTGTGCTTGGCGGCCGGGTCGGCGTCGTACACGTCCACCACCCACACCGGCAGGCCGGTGTCCTTATCGATCTCCTGCCGCTTGGTCTCGTAGTTCGTCAGCGGCTCCGCCGGCCCGGTCGCGTAGACGCCGTGCGGGAACACCTGGCCGAACTCCACCGGGATCCGCCCCTGGATACCCATCCACATCACTCCTTCTCCGCATGTCCACTCGTCCGATCGAGTGGACTACTGCCAGCATAAGCGACCAACTCATGCGGACAAGTGGCAGAGTGGGTGACCTAGATCACATTGGAATGATCAGTCAGGGACGCTGTAGACGTCTTCCAGCTCATGAAGCGTGCCGGGCATGACGACCTCGACCGCGAACAGCGCCGCATCGGTGGCATCATGCGCGGTCGCCAGGATCGACAGAACCGGATCAGAGGAACCGACCTGGAGCAACGTCGGCTCGTCGGCATCAGGCAGGCGAGCGGTGAGCCGTTCGGCGATGTGGTCGATGCGCACCTGCCTGACAGAGCGCAGGTGCGCGCGGACACCGACCGGCAGCGGCGAGTCCGATCCAAGATCGGTGCCGTAGGCCAGTTCCGGCGGAAACCAACAGGTCACCAACTCGGCGGGCACACCGTCCCGCTTGCTCACCCAACGCCGCATGACCAGCGAGGCACCCTCGCCCAGGCCCAGCACGGCCACCACGGGCGAGGGTGCCGGCACCGTGCCCACCTGGACGAGACTCACGCCGTCGCGGGTTTCTGGTTGGTCGAGCACCGCCAGGCCGGGCCGGGTCACCTCACGTTCGGATGCAGGCCGCCCCTTCACGAACGAGCCCCGCCCGTGCTCACGGACGATCCACCCGTCCTGTTGGAGCATCTGCAACGCCCGGACCACGGTGGTACGGCCGACCGCGAACTCTCGCACGAGCTGCGACTCCGAAGGCAGCATCGAGCCGGGCGGATACTGGCCCTCTTCGATCCGCCGCCGCAACTCCAGCACGACACGCGCGTACTTGGGAGGCTCGAAATCCAGACTCGGCATGGCGACCACCTGACGACTTAGGTACATGAGCGCACAAGCGCCTACGGCACTGTAACGTCAGCTACCCAGGCCCGTCACCCGTACCCACGGGTCAGGGGTGCCACCGCATCACCGGCGGTGCTGGGAGCCGTACACCGGCCAGAACCCCACCGCGCCCCGGATCTGCATCCGCAGGTCGTCCGGTTCGGGTGATTCGAGCATGCGCCAGCCGCCGGGGCCGGGCACCATCGCCCGCCACTTGCCGGAGGTCAGCCCGTACCAGATCGTGGTGTTGGGGAACTCGTCGCCGAACTCCCGTCGTGCCAGCCGCCAGACCGCTTCCAACTGGTCGGCGTGTACGGCAGGCACCCACCGGCCCGCCTCGTCTGTCGCCGCCGTCCCGCTCATGCCTGCCCCCTCCAGGGGTCGCGGACGATCACGCGCGCCACGCCCTCGGGGTCATCGGCCGGGCCGATGGTCCGCCCGTCGCTCCAGGCGAACCACCATTCGCCCTCTTCCAGGACACAGCCGATGTCCTCCGGCGGCCGGGCCGGATACGGGTAGGTGACCCGCAACACCACCGGACCATCCCACGCGCGCACCAGCGAAGCGCCGAACCCTCCGCCGAGCTGTTCCAGGCACCGGCGCAGGTCCTCCAGGTGAACCACACGCGGGTCAACCGCCGACCCCTCAGCGTCCGCCGCCACAGGCAGGTCAACGCCGTGCAGCGCCGCGCGGTGGGCGTGCCTGCCACTACGCCCCGGCATCGGGCACCGCCAGGCCCTTGACCGCCACGACCGCCTCATGCAGGTGCGCGTCATCGGCCGGAGCGATCATCACGCCGTTCGCCGACCGGAACCACAGCTCACCGCCGCAGTCGTCCCGGACCTGGCAACGCACCTGCACCAGCACCCCCGGACCGCCGGCGACCACCAGCAGCGGATCGGACTCCGCCAGTTCCGCCGCGAACCCATGCGCCCGCAGCGCTTGCGCCAACGCCCACAACCGCACCCGCTGCAAGTCCCGCTCCCGAGGGGCATCCATCGCCCGCCCCGCACCACGCATGAACCCATCACCTCCTGGTCGGCCCTGTCAGCACGCCAAGCACGCACCCCGACCACCGATCAGCCATCCGATCCCGGCGACCCAGGCAGCCGGCCGCCCCGCAGACTCGTCACGCCGCCCGCGTCACCCGTGGAGGGCTGCACCGCAGACAGGGCGTCCGCGTCAGCCCAGGCCCCAACGGCTCATCCCGTCGCCCGACCAACACCGCCCGGCGAGGATGGAGCCACTTCCAGCCACGCCCACCGCAGGACGTGCACTCCCTTACGGAACGCTCACCCCTCATACCTCTAGGCTTCCGAGGCACCGAGCGAGTTCCCATGTCTCACCCCCGCCTCAGCGCTGAACTTTGACTGCACTTCGGCTAGATCAGCCGCCCTCCGCGGGCTCACTGATCAGCCGCAATGTCAGACTTGAGTGCATGGCGGAACTCGACGGCGCACCTGTCGCCCCCGAAGCGCTCCAGGCCCTAGGGCTGATCAACTATGGTCACTTCACGTCCATGCGCGTCGATGACCAGCACGTACGCGGACTCTCGCACCACCTTGACCGACTGGTTCGCGATTGCCGAGAAGTGTTCGATGCCGACCTGAACCGTGACAAAGTGCGCGAATACATCCGGCGCGCGATCAGAGACAAGCCCGGATCGTTCGTGGTCCGGGTCACCGTCTTCGACCCGGACCTAGAGTTGGGACGCCCCGGAGCAACGGCCGAACCTCACATCCTGGTCACCACGCGTCCGGCCGGAGCCTGGCCGCCGCCCCCGATGCGCGTCCAGTCAGCCAGCTATCGCCGCGATCTGCCCCACGTTAAACACATCGGTCTCTTCGGCCAATTGTGGTGCCGCCGGAACGCCCAACTCAACGGGTTCGATGACGCCCTGTTCATCGACAGCTCATCCTTTGTCACCGAAGGTGCGACGTGGAACATCGGTTTCTACGACGGTGACCGCGTCATCTGGCCGAGCGCCGATGTCCTGCCAGGCGTGACCATGCGACTGATCACCCAGGTTCACGAGCAGACCATCACGGCTCCGGTCAATCTTCGCGACGTGCCCAGCATGGAAGCCGCGTTCGCCACCAACACCACCGTAGGCGTTCGCCCGATCACCGCAATCGACAACGTGCAACTACCGGCCGAGCATCCCATCTTCGAGACACTCCGCAAGGAATACGAAGAGATCCCGCCAGAGCGCATCTGACGGTCAGCGATCCCCTAAAACCCTCCAGGAGAATTGTTGCCCATCACCATCAAACTCTGGTCAGGCCGTGAAGCGCGAGCCCTCCGCGAGGCAAAGCGGATGAGCATCCGTGATTTCGCTGCACATCTGGGTGTCAGTGAGCGCATGGTGTCCAAGTGGGAGAAAGAAGCGGAGAACATCCATCCTCGGCCGGTGAACCAACAGGCCCTCGACTCATCCCTAGCGGCTTCCACCCCGGAAGAACAAGAGCGGTTCGCCGCATTGGTCGGCGAAACGGTCCAGCACACCCCCGCCGCCGTACCTGACACCCAGGCCAGTGCACCACCAGGCGAACCCCTCCTGCTGAACGAACCACACCAAGTCCGCCACCCCATCGACGGGAAGCTAATGACCCTGGTCGATGCTGGTGTCTTCCTGGCGGGAGAGAAGGACGAGCCCGTTTACCTGCCCGCGTTCTACATTGACGTTTTCCCCACCACGAACGCCGACTACGCCCGTTTCGTCGCAGCAACCGGCCACCCTGCTCCCCAGCACTGGAAAGACAGTAGCCCGCCGGACAACCTGCTGGACCACCCCGTGGTGTTCGTCACCTGGCACGACGCCACCGCATACGCCCAGTGGACCGCCAAGGCTCTACCCACCGGCCAACAATGGGAGAAGGCTGCTCGAGGCACCAGAGGTGACACCTATCCTTGGGGTAGCCAGCTCACCCCCGCGAAATGTAACGTCCGCGAAAGCGGAATCCGTACCACCACCCCCGTCAACCGCTACCACAGCGGCGTAAGCCCCTATGGGGTCTACGACATGTGCGGCAATGTCTGGGAGTGGTGCTCCACCCAGTCCGAGCCGGGCCGCTACGAACTCAAGGGCAGTGCCTTCACCAGCCCGTTCAAACGCTGCACGCCTGCGAACTTCAACGACGCCTCCGCCGACATGCTTGACGATGACACCGGCTTCCGCTGCGTCACCCCCGCCGAGACCATGCGCGCCCTCCTGAAGATGAACAGCTAGCGACCCTCGCACCGTTGCCGAATTCAGCTTTTTGAGATTCAAGGCGGCGGCGCTGCGCGCCGCCGCTGCGGCCCGCCGGCCGCGCCGCCCGGCGCGTGCGGCGTGGGCGCCGGTCACCGGGCGGCGAACCGGCGGGCCGCCACCAACGCCAGCCTGGTCAAGAACGCTCGGCACGGAACAACAGCCTCTGACAGGGCGGATGAGGCCGCCACCCGCCGGGTGGATGGACCGGCGTCGTCCACCAGTTGTGATCCCTCGTAGGGCGGATGAGGACCGCCACCCCCTGACCGAAGAACGCCGCCAGCTCGTGTTGCGATCCCTCGTAGGGCGGATGAGGACGCTGGAACAGGCCCGGCTGGAGACCGAGGAGGAGTGGTTGCGATCCCTCGTAGGGCGGATGAGGACAGCAAGCGGGACGTCATCGCCATGCCGTACCTGCCGTTGCGATCCCTCGTAGGGCGGATGAGGACCCCAGGGTAAAGCCGCAGGCCAGAAAGGCTGAAGCCGATCGGTTGCGGCCCTGGTTTGCAGCGAACCTCCGGTTGTGCGTTCGAGCCGGGGGGTTTGCTGCAATCCCCGACTGGCGGTCGGTCCATCACGGTCACGGTAGCCCGCCGGCGGACGCCTTGTCGCCAGGTTGGGCGAGTGCGTTCCTGGGGGACTCCGCCGTCCCCCAGACCCCCGGCGACCCGGAGTACTCGTCCGCGCGCTTCTGTCTGTCGCACCGTCTCGCCGTTCGCGCGAACGAGCACTCCGGAGCGAGGAGCATCCGTGACGGTTGGCGCCGGGCAGAGGGTGCCGGTCCCATGATCCGGAAAATACGCGGAATGCGTTCGCGGCGACGGGGAGGCCGCTCGGGATTCCGTGCAGGTCGGCGGGGGAGAAACCTCAACATCCATGGCGCACTGTAAATCCGTCGGCTTCGCCTACCCAGGTTCGAATCCTGGACCCGCCACCACCAGCCGAACGGCCCCTGAGCTGCTGAGATGCGCTCAGGGGCCGTTCGCGTGTGGTCCGGCTGTGTCCGGGGCTCACCGGTTCTCTACGGGTGGCCGTGCCGAATGCGTGCCGAAGTCATGACCGGCAAGTGGGTCTGTGCCCTGTTTGATGCGCGAGGCCGCGGTGGGGGCATCGCGGGCCTCGGGGGCGGCGGGTCAGGGATGGCAGATCTGGTCGGCGGCGGGGAGGGTGCCGGTGGCCAGGTAGGCGTTGACCTTGGCGTCCACGCAGGCGTTGCCGTATGTGCCGTAGATGCCGTGGGCGGTGGTGCCGCGCAGGGTGAGCAGGCGGGAGCCGGTCAGCGCCCGGTGCATGGCCTTGCTGCCCTCGTAGGTGGTGGCGGTGTCGCCGGTGGCGGACACGATCAGCGCGGGGGTGGGGTTGCCGATGCGCGTGAGGGGCTCGCGCGGGTGGTCCGGCCAGAAGGCGCAGGGCCAGATGTTGTTCTTGAGGGGGCCGAAGAGGGGGTGGCGCGCCCGGCTGCGCTGGATGTCGTTCCAGTAGGTGTCGGGGTCGCGTGGCGCGGCGCGGTCACCGCAGATGATCGCGGCGGCCGGGCCGGCGAGCGGGGAGCCGGCGCTGGTCAGGACGAACGCGAGGAGTCCGTCGAGTCCGGGGCCGGGGTCGGCCGGGCGGCCGTGCGCGGCCTCGTTCAGGGTCCGGACGGTGGAGGCCAGCTCCGCGCGGGCCGCGGGGCGGTCGTCGCCGGAGCCGACGGAGAGGATGTAGGGGACCACCTGTTCGTCCACCTCGTACGGTCCGACGCGCAGCGGGCGGTCCTCCGCGGCGGCGACGATCGCGTTCACGGTGGCGAGCACGCGGGCGGGGGTGGCGCCGAGGCCGTAGGCGCCGTGACGCTTGGCGGCCCAGGCCACCCAGCCGCGCAGTGCGCGTTCCGCCTCGTCTTCGGTGCCCTGCGTCGCCCTGGGGCCCCACTTGTGCGGGTCGCCCGCGCTGTCCAGGACCACGCGGTCGGTGCGGCCGGGGAACATCTGGGCGTAGACCGCGCCCAGGTAGCTGCCGTAGGAGTAGCCGAGGAAGGAGATCCGGCGTTCCCCGAGGGCGCGGCGCACGAGGTCGATGTCGCGGGCCGTGTCGCGCGTGTTGACGTACGGGAGCACGTCGGCGTGGCGCCGGGCGCAGCGTTCGGCCAGGTCGCGCTGCACCGCCACCTGGTGATCGAACCGGGCGCGGGTGGGCCCGGCCGAGCGGAGCCACAGGCCGATGGGCCAGCCGCAGTCGAGCGGCGTGCTGCGCCCGACGAAGCGCGGGTCCAGGCCGACGATGTCGTAACGGGCGGCGACGTCCTTCATGGCCGCGCGCGTCTGCAGGGGCATGCCCAGCGTGCTCTCGCCGGGGCCGCCGCTGTTGAGGACCATGGTGCCGATGCGATGGGCGCGGTCCGTGGCAGGGAGGAGGGACAGCGCGAGCTTGATGGTGCGGCCGCCGGGCCTGGAGTGGTCGAGCGGCACGGTCAGCTCCGCGCACCGTGCGCCCGCCCGGTCGAGCTCCCTGCCGACGCTGTCTTCGGTGCCCTGGGCGCAGGTCTTCTTCCAAAAGAGCGGTGGGGGCGCGCCGCCGTTGGCTTCGGCCAGGGGTGCGACGGCGGCGGACAGGGCGATCAGGGCGAGGGCCGGGACCAGGCGTCTGCGGATCCGCGCAAATGTCGGTTTCATGGCCGAGGACGCTATTTCGGCCGGACGCCCGGCACGATACAGCCGGCCGCACGCGCGTTGGTACAGCCCGCTGTAGTGCCCGCCGGGGACCGGTGGCGGACAATGATCTCCATACCGGCGTCGCGGGGGTGCGCATGCGTGACCGTGTTTTCTCCGGCTCGGCCTACCTGCTGGGCACGCTGGCCACCGCCGTGGTCACGGTGTTCGCGTTGCCGGTGCTGCTCGCGCCGCCGGCGGCGCGGGGCTGGGCGGACTGGCACCGCCGGCGGGCCGGCAGGCTGCTCGGCGTTCCGGTCGACAGACGGCCGGCCGGGCGGCGGGATCTCGCCTGGGCGCTCGCGCACGTCGCCGTCGGGTTCCCGCTCGGGCTGGCCGCCCTGGTGTGCCTGGGCAACATCCTGGTCGCCGCGGTGGCGTTGCCGTTGTGGTGGGCGTTTCCCGCCGACGCGCGTCCCACCCTGTTCTCCGTTCTCGATGTCCATGTGGGCGACTGGGCGACCGCGCTGGTCGGGGGCTCTGTTCAGATCGCCGTCCTCGGTGCGGCGGCCTGGTGGGCGCTCCCGGCGCTGGCGCGACTCCACGCGCGGCTGTGCCTGGCGGTGCTCGCGCCGTCGGCCCGCGAGCGGCTCACCGAGCGGGTCGACGTGCTGACCAGGAGCCGGGTGGGGGTCGTCGACGCCCATGGCGCTGAGCTCCAGCGGATCGAACGCGATCTGCACGACGGGACGCAGGCGCGCCTGGTGACCATCGCCATGCAGGTGGGCCTCGCCCGGGAGGCGCTCGCCGACGACCCGGACACGGTGGCGACGCTGCTCCGGCAGGCGCACGAGACGGCGGAGGAGGCGATGGTCGAGCTCCGCACGGTGCTCCAGACGATCTACCCGCCGATCCTCGCCGACCGCGGGCTCGACGGGGCGCTGGCGGCGCTGGCCGCCCGGTCGAGCGTGCCGGTCCACGTCGAGCTCGCCGATCTGGGCACGCTCCCGGCGGCCGTGGAGGCGGTGGCGTACTACGTGATCGCCGAGGCGCTGACGAACGTGACCAAGCACGCCGCCGCCACGCGGGCGGCCCTCCGGGTCGAGCGCGCCGGCGACGTGCTGTCCATCGAGGTCACCGACGACGGAAGGGGCGGCGCCGACGAGGCGCGCGGCACCGGGATCACCGGGATGCGCCAGCGGGTCGCCGCCCTGGACGGCGCGGTCCGCCTCGACAGCCCACCGGGCGGCCCCACCACGCTCGCCGTCCGGGTGCCGTGCGCCCAGTGATCGTTCAGGAGGTCCCGTGCGGATCGTGATCGCCGAGGACAACGTCCTGCTGTCCAGCGGCCTGGAGCTGCTGCTGGCGGCGAAGGGCTGCGAGGTCGCGGCGGTCGTCGGCGACGGCGAGGCGTTCCTCGACGCCGTCGCCGAGCACCGCCCCGACATCGCCATCGTCGACGTGCGGCTGCCGCCGTCGTTCCGCGACGAGGGAATCCACGCCGCGCTGCGGGCCCGCCGCGAGCACGGCGCGCTGCCGATCCTGGTGCTGTCGCAGTACGTCGAGCGCGAGTACGCCGGCGAGCTCCTCTCCGACGGCCGCGGCGGCATCGGCTACCTCCTCAAGGACCGCATCGGCCGGGTGGCCGAATTCGTCGACGCCCTGCACCGCGTCGCGGCCGGCGGCACCGCCATGGACCCCGAAGTGGTCGCCCAGCTCCTCGCGCGCCGCGCCGGCGACCCCCTGGACACCCTCACGCCCCGCGAGCGGGAGTCGCTCGCCCTCATGGCGCAGGGCCACGACAACGCCACCATCGCCGAGCGGATGCGCATCTCCGACAACGCCGTCCACAAGCACATCGGCAACATCTTCGCCAAGCTCGGCCTGGCCCCGGACGACTCCGGCCACCGCCGCGTACGGGCGGTGCTCGCCTACCTGGACGGCACGCCCCGGGCGCCCGGACCGGGCCCCAGGCGCGGGGACCCACGCTGATCCGCGTCCAGACCTCTTCCGCGCCCTCCATGACGACATCGAAATCAGCACCCACGCCCGCGAGAACAATGGCGACAGTGGCGTTGGACGGTGGTGATTCGCTCTCGAGCCGACCCTGGAGGTTCCCGTGCGCCTGCGATCTATCGCGCTGACGGCCGTCTGCCTCGTCGTTCTGGTCACGTCCGCCGGCTGTGACATGGGCGATGCGCGGGAGAGCGGAGATCCCTGGAGCCTCGCGGGCATGGACGATCCGAAGATCACCGTACGGACCGAGGGCGGGCGCACCACGGTCGCGATCGACGCCGTGACGTCCCTGCCGCTGCCCGACCGGAGCAACCAGACCGGCTTCGGGGAACGCGCCGCGAAGATCGCCTGGCGTACGCACCAGGGCCGGATCGACGCGCTGGAGGTCTCCGTCCGCGACGAGTCCGGGCACGCCGACGACCGGACCTGGCGGCGCGCCGAGCTGGAGTCGGCGTTCGGCCCGCGGCTCGCCGGGCTGGACGCGGGCCGCGAGCCGCCCCGGGTGCTCGATGCCGGGGACGGGCCGTTCGGCGACAAGGAGGCGGCCGGCCTGGGCGACGGCCGCGCCATCCTGGAGGACCTGCTGCGCAGGACGTCCCGTGAGGTGCTCCGTGCGGACGTGGTCACCCATGACGGCGGCCGCGACGAGTGCACCAAGGGCCTCACCGGGAAGCCGACCGGCGAGTTCCGGCAGTCGCTGACGCTGGAACCGTCCCTCGCGGGGGACACCCACCAGATCGTCGTGCTCCAGCAGATCGCGTCGTACTGGGCCCGGCAGGGCCTCGACGTCGACATCAGCGGCTTCTACTCGGGCAACGAGGACCGGATCAAGGCGACCGTCCACGGTGTGGGCCAGGTCAGCGCAGGTCCTCGGGACCCTTCGGACCGGCGCGGCACCTCCCGGCTCCTCGAACTGTGGGGCATGACCGACTGCCTCGAACCCTGATCAGGCGCAGCCGTCGTACCGACTTCCAGGACACCAGGCCCCAACGGAACGATTGCCGCTTCGGCGCAGGCCCAAGGGGATCGCGCTGGGGCCTGCGCCGTCCTCGTTAGGGTCTCCGCATGGACGACGCCGCCTTCTTGCTCGAGTGGCTGCTGGAGCAGGAGGTCAATGCCCTTCTCAGGGTCGATCCCCCTCGCGGCTCGCGCCCGTGGACATTCCACGCAAGCGGCGGTCCGCTTGCCGGAAGATGGGTACGAGTCGACGCCGACTCGGCGGAGGAGTGCGTACGCCGCGCGTGGAAGGCGCTCAGAAAAGCAGGCGTCGAGGTTCCCTGACGGCCGGGATGCCCGCCCTCCGGCCGAGCGCGTACGAACCGGACTCCACCGCCCCGGGCGCGCGGCCGGTGGCTCGGGGCCGAGCCTTCTGCCGCGAGTGAAGGCCCGCCGCTACATCTGGGAGCGGGGGTCCTGGGGCGGGGCGATGTGGGGCCACCAGGAGGCCAGGTCCTCCGCCGTGTGCTGGCCCTCGACGGTGAGGGTGGCGGTCATCAGGGGGTGGCGGCGGCCGGGGGACCAGGAGCGGCGGTAGGCGGGCGGGTCCAGGACGACGACGCGGGTGCCGTTCAGCGCGGGGATGTCGGCGGGCACGCCCTCGTTCCAGATCCAGGCGCCGTGGGCGTCGACCAGGTTCCACCAGCCGACGACGGGCGGGGTGCCGGGTTCGACGTCGTCGGAGGTGAAGCAGGAGATCCAGCGGGGGTCGGCGGGGTCGCCGGGAAGGCCGCCGGGACGGCCGACCAGGGCGCCGCCGAGGAGGGTGTGGAGCTGGAAGTTGTCGCCGATGCCGCTGATGGTGACGGTCCAGCCGCGGCGGCTGGCGCGGTCGAGGACCAGCAGCCGTTCGCCGTCCAGCACCCGCAGCAGGCCGGCGACCCAGCCCATGGCGGGGCAGTGCTGCTCCAGCAGGGAGAACGCGGACGCGCGGCGCTCGCGGTCGGACACCGCGCCCCGGACCAGCGGGGACGTCGCCAGCATGGTGTGCGCGCTCATCCCGAACTGCGGCGTCGCGAACCACGCCATCATCGCGGCGACCGGGTCGCCGTCGATGCGGGGGCCGACGGTGTCGACGATCTCCTGGGAGGGCCCGGACTCCTCGGGGTCGGGCGGATCCCCGCCGGTGGCCTCCTTCCAGGCGGTCGCGAACGCGTGCGCGGCGGCGGCCACGCGGGTGGCGGCCTCCACGACGGCCAGGCCGGCCGGTTCGGGGGAGGCGCCGCGTTCGACCCAGGCGCCGGCCATGATCGCCAGCCAGCAGCCGAGGTTGGGCGGCGCCTGGGCGACGCCCTCGGCCATCCGGGGCAGGACGGCGGTGAGCTCGGCGGGGGACAGCCCCTGCGACTCGTGCATCGCGCGCGGGAGCAGGTCGCTGAACGCCCGGTCCTCCACCGCGGCGGCGCGGACCAGCTCGTCGATCAGGTGCGGGAAGCCTTCAGACATGATCGTCAGCCTTGCACACCCCGCGCGTGAAGGAATCTTGGAACGAAGTTCTAGAATGCTTCTCATGGATGCTCAGGACTTCGCCGACGTGCTCGACGCGGTGCGCAGCTTCGTGCGCGAGCAGGTGATCCCCCGCGAAGAGGAGATCGAGGAGACCGACGCGATCCCCGAGTCGCTGCGGCAGACCGCGCGGGAGATGGGATTGTTCGGCTACGCGCTGCCCGAGGAGTACGGCGGGCTCGGCCTGTCGCTCAGCGAGGAGGTGCGGCTGGCCTTCGAGCTGGGGTACGCCAGCCCCGCGTTCCGCTCGATGTTCGGCACCAGCAACGGCATCGCCGGGCAGGTGATCGTGAACGCCGGCACCGAGGAGCAGAAGGCCCGCTGGCTGCCCAAGCTGGCGGCCGGCGAGGTGGTCGGCGCGTTCGCGCTCACCGAGGCGGAGGCCGGCTCCGACCCCAGCACGCTGTCCACCACCGCGGTCAAGGACGGCGACGAGTACGTGCTGAACGGCGCCAAGCGGTTCATCACCAACGCGCCCGAGGCCGACGTGTTCATGGTGTTCGCCCGCACCGGCGGCCCCGGCTCGCGCGGCATCTCCACGTTCCTGGTGGAGAAGGACGCCCCCGGCCTCAAGGTCGGCCCCCCGGACCAGAAGATGGGCCAGCGCGGCGCGCACACCGCCGAGGTCTTCTTCGACGACGTCCGCGTCCCCGCCGACGCCATGGTCGGCCCCGAGGGCACCGGGTTCCGCACCGCCATGGCGTCGCTGGCGCACGGCCGGCTGAGCATCGCGGCCGTCTGCGTCGGCCTGGCCCAGCGCATCCTCGACGAGACCGTGGCGTACGCCAGGGAGCGCGCCCAGGGCGGCCACAAGATCGGCGAGTACCAGCTCGTCCAGGGCCTCATCGCCGACTCCCAGACCGAGCTGTACGCGGGCCGCGCCATGGTGCTGGAGGCCGCCCGCGCCTACGACGCCGGGGAGGACCGCAAGCTCGGCCCGTCCTGCGCCAAGTACTTCTGCTCGGAGATGCTCGGCCGCGTCGCCGACCGTGCGGTCCAGGTCTTCGGCGGCATGGGCTACATGCGCGGCGTGGCCGTCGAGCGCTTCTACCGCGACGCCCGGCTGTTCCGCATCTACGAGGGCACCAGCCAGATCCAGCAGCTCGTCATCGCCCGCCGCCTGCTCAACGGCTGACCCGCTCCATGGGACGCCCCCCGAGAGGGCAGGTCACCCGACCTGCCTCGCCCGGGGGCGATCCCAGACCCGCGAGCCCGTGAACGGTCCGCGCCCCAGGGTGCGGACCGTTCGTCATATACGCGCCGACCTGCGGAGACATCGCTTCGGGGAGGGTCCGGACGAATCGATTTCTCATCCGGTGCGCAGTCCGTGTATGGTTTCAGTGCGCAAGCGACGCAGGCCCCTTTAGCTCAGTCGGCAGAGCGTCTCCATGGTAAGGAGAAGGTCTACGGTTCGATTCCGTAAAGGGGCTCCACCACCGCGAGCCGCCGCCCGGTCATCCGGACGGCGGCTTCGTCGTTCCGGGGACACCCCGCCGGGAGGACCCGGCCGACACACCCCCTACGCTGCATGAACGGGCACCACAGCGAGTCAGGGGAGGTCACCGCAAGGCGTGGGCGCGCTCACACGGCGGCTGCGACGGACATGGCGGGCCTGGACCACGCCGGAACCGCCCGCCCCGCCGCCGCGGGACGAACCCGGGGAGGCCGTCTCCGCCGAGGCGCTCGACCTGGTGCTGCGGGTCGGTGAACTGCTGCTGACCAGCGGGGAGTCCACCGAACGGGTCACCGAGTCCATGTTCGGGCTGGCCGTCGCCTACGAGCTGCCGCGCTGCGAGGTCCAGGTCACCCTGACCAGCCTGGTCGTGTCGGCGCACCCCGGCAACGGCCGCCCGCCGGTCACCGGCTCCCGCGCCATCCGCCGCCGCACCCCCGCGTACTGGCGGCTCACCGCGCTCCACCAGCTCGTCCAGGAGGCGTCGCTGGGCCTGCTCGAGCCCGCCGCCGCCCACCGCCGGCTGGCGGAGATCGAACGGGCCCCGGCGCCGTACCCGCGCTGGCTGCTGGTGGCCGCGTTCGGCCTGATCGCGGCCTCGGCCAGCGTGCTCAGCGGCGGCGGGGCGCTGGCGGCGTCCACCGCGTTCGGGGCCACCGTGCTCGGCGACCGGGCCGCCGCCGTGCTGGCCCGCCGCGGGGTCGCCGAGTTCTACCAGCTCGCGCTGGCGGCGGCGATCGCCACCGCGGCGGCGGCGCTGGTGGTGGCGGTGGGCACCCCGGCCCGCGCGTCCACCGTGGTGACCGGGGCGATCCTGGCGCTGCTGCCGGGCCGGCCGCTGGTGGCCAGCATCCAGGACGGCATCACCGGCGACCTGATCAGCGCGACCGCCCGGCTGATGGAGGTGTTCTTCATCATCGCCGGGATCGTCGCCGGGGTCGGCCTGGTGGTCTACACGGCGGTGCGGCTGGACTTCCCGATCGACATGACCCAGTTGCCCAGCAGCCCGCCGGCGCTGGACCCGGTGCAGGTGCTGGCGGCGGCCGGGGTCTCGGTGGCGTTCGCGGTCTCGCTGGCCGCGCCGCGCGGCACGGTCCTGCCGGCGCTGCTCGGCGGGGCGCTGATCTGGGTGCTGTTCGTGCTGCTGCGCGCCCAGGACGTGCCGCCGGTGCTCGCCTCGGCGGTCGCCGCCACGGCGCTGAGCGTGCCGGCCAACCTGTACGCCGACCGCCGCCGCGCGCCCGTGCAGCCGTACATGGTGCCGATCATCGGCCCGCTGCTGCCCGGCGGGATGCTCTACCAGGGGATGGTCGAGCTCAACAGCGGATCGCCGCAGAGCGGCCTGCTCAGCCTGATCGGGGCGCTGTCGGTGGCGCTGGCCCTGGCCGCGGGCGTCAACCTCGGCGGCGAGCTGGTGCGCGCGTTCCGGCGCTTCGGGCTCAGCGCGTCCGGCCGCTGGGCCCGGCCCGCCGCCCGCCGCACCCGCGGCTTCTGACCCCGGGACATGCGGAACGAGCCGGGCGGATACATTCGCCGCGCGCGGCCGCGGGCATCACTGACAGTGATGTCGAAGGAGCGTGACCCGTGAGCACCCCCGCCCACCCCGGCCGGGCCCCGGTCCGGCGCGCCACCGCCTGGACCCTCGCCTGGACGGCCTGGATCGTGTTCTTCCTCGTCGTGGAGGCCGCGGCGCTGTTCCGCAAGGCCCCCGGCGACACCTTCTCCGAGCACTGGTGGTCGCTGTTCCGGCTGCGCGAACGGGTGCCGGTGCCGGTCCGGATCGCGCTGCTGGCCGTCCAGGTCGGGTTCGGGATCTGGCTGATCGGGCATCTGGCGTTCGGCTGGTGGTCGTTCTGAACGGTTCCCGCGGATCTGGGTAGGGGGACCACCGCGAGGAGTGCGGGGGAGCCCGACCATGGAGGAAGACGACGAGCGGATGCTGGGCGGGGTGCTGGACGACAGCCACCTGGCCGTGTTCGAGGACCTGCCGGCCCTGGTCGCCAGGCATGCGGAGAAGGCGGGTCTGGAACTGCCCCTGATCTACGTCACCGACCTGCAGCAGCGGATGCTGGTGCCGCTGGCCGGCCAGCGCGACTCGTTCGGCCGGCCGCTGAAGCCGATGCGGATCGACGGCTCGGTGCCCGGCCGGGCCTACCGCGGGCTGGAGATCGTGCGCAGCAACCGGGCGTTCGGCGTGCACCCGTGGCGGCCGGACCCGCAGCGGCTGTGGCTGCCCCTGCTGGACGGGACCGAACGGCTCGGGGTGCTCGGGGTGATCATCGACGCCGACACCCCGTCCGTCCGCGAGCGGGCGCGCCGCCTCGCCGGACTGATCGCCCTGATATTGGTGGGCAAGCGGGACTTCAGCGACACCTACGCCGAACTGTCGCGGACCGCGCCGATGTCGCTGTCGGCCGAGCTGACCCGCGGCCTGATGCCGATGAGCACGTTCGCCACCGAGGACATCGTGGTCGGCGCGGTGACCGAGCCCGCCTACGCGGCCGGCGGAGACGCCTACGACTACGCGCTGAGCGGCTCCGTGCTGCACGTGGCGATCTTCGACTCGATGGGTCACGACACCGCCGCCGGGCTGACCAGCACGATCGCCATGGCCGCCTGCCGGAACGCGCGCCGGCGCGGGGCGGCCCCGGCCGCGGTCGCCGACATGATCGACGAGGCGATCGCCGAGCAGTTCGCCGAGCCCCGGTTCGCCACCGGGGTGGTGGCCGACATCGACGTCCGCAGCGGCATTGTGACCTGGATCAACCGGGCGCATCCCCCGCCGCTGGTGATCCGCCGCAACCGGTACGTCACCGACCTGGACTCCCCGCCGTGCACCCCGATGGGGTTCCGGATGGAACGCTCCCCGGCCCCGTCCCGCTACCAGCTCGAACCCGGCGACCGGGTGGTCCTCTACACCGACGGAGTGGTGGACGCGGTCAACGACCAGCGGGAGCGGTTCGGCCTGGAACGCTTCGTGGACTTCATCATCCGCCGGGAGATCGACGGACTGTCCGCACCGGAGACCCTGCGCCGGCTGGTGCACACCGTGCTGGAGCACCAGGGCGACCGGCTCGACGACGACGCCACCGTGCTGCTGGTGGAGTGGCGGGCCGGGCCCAAACGCCTGCTGCTCTGACCGCGGGGCGCGGAAAACCCGTGTCGGAGTCACTCCCCGGCTCTGGTAACCTCTGTGCTGGTCCTTCGATCGGAGTCTCGGCCGGTTCACCGCGGCCCGGCCCGGCGAAGGCCCCGGAAACCCGAGTCGGCGGCTCCCCCGGAGCGTCCGGCCCACCCGTTTCCACGGTCCGGTCCCGGACCGGTATCCTTGTTGACCGGTCTGGACAGACCATCTCGGCGAGGTAGCTCAGTCAGGCAGAGCAAGCGGCTCATAATCGCTGTGTCGCCGGTTCAAGTCCGGCCCTCGCTACCATCTCCGGCCCCCGTCATCCGACGGGGCGCCGGGGTGCGCATGTCCATGTCCCTCGTCAGAAAGGCACTCCCACGTGGCCGCCACCGACGTCAGGCCGAAGATCACGCTGGCCTGCCAGGAGTGCAAGCACCGCAACTACATCACGCGGAAGAACCGGCGCAACGACCCGGACCGCCTCGAGCTGAAGAAGTACTGCCCGAACTGCCGGTGCCACCGCCCGCACCGCGAGACCCGCTGAGGCCCCGAGGCCCCCGGTCCGCGGCCGGTCACGGCCTGCGCTCCGCCCGACGTGCGCCGCGCGCCGTTCCGGCTCCTGCTTCGTCGCGTTCAGCCCGCTCTCCGAGACCTGCGAGAGCGGGCTGAACGCTGTTCTGTTACGGTCACGCACAGGATGCTACGGGCACAGGGCCTCGCGACCCTGCGAGCAAGGACGGATGCATGCCACTGAACCGTGATTTCATCGGGCGGACCTTCCCGCCCACCGCCCCGTACGAGGTCAGCCGGGTCAAGATCCGGGAGTTCGCGGACGCCATCGGCGACCCGAACCCGATCTACCGCGACCGCGAGGCCGCCAAGGCCGCCGGGCACCCCGACGTCATCGCCCCGCCCACGTTCCCGATCGTCATCTCGCTGGGCGGCGAGGCGCTGACGGACCCGGAGCTGGGCCTGAACTACGCGATGGTGGTGCACGGGGAGCAGCGGTTCGAGTACGTCCGCCCGGTGCGCGCCGGTGACGAGCTGGTCTGCCGTACGACGATCACCGAGATCAAGTCGATCGGCAACAACGAGAAGATCGAGCTGCGCACCGAGATCACCACCACCGACGGCGAGCCGGTCTGCACCGCCTACAACACGATCGTGGAACGGGGGGCCTGATGACCGCCAGCGTGAAGTACGACGACGTCGAGGTCGGCACCGAGATCCCCGCCCGCACCTTCCACGTCGACCGGGCCAACCTGGTCATGTACGCCGGGGCCTCGGGCGACTTCAACCCCATCCACTGGCGGGAGAGCTTCGCCAGGTCGGTCGGGCTGCCCGACGTGATCGCCCACGGCATGTTCACCATGGCCCAGGGCGGCCGGTTCGTCACCGACTGGGTCGGCGACCCGGGCGCGGTCGTCGACTACGGGGTGCGGTTCTCCTCCATGGTCGTGGTGCCCGACGAGGGCGGCGCCGACATCGAGATCAGCGGCAAGGTCGAGGAGAAGCTGGACGACAACAAGGTCGTCGTGGCGCTCACCGCCCGCTGCGACGACCAGAAGGTGCTCACCCGCGCCAAGGCGGTCGTCCGCCTCGCCTGACGACCCATGTCCTGGGGGAGCCCCGGCTCCCCCTCGGAAGACCAAGTGCTTCCGGGCGACCCCGCAACGGGGCCCTCGCCCCCTGGGATGCCCCGGACCTTCGCGACGGCGAGTCGCATCTGGGGGCGCTCCCCGGGGCACTCGTAACGGCATGCCGTTCCCGCGGGCCGTCCAGACCCGCGACGGCGTGTTGTTCCGGGGCCTGCCCCGGATCCCGCAACCGCATTCAGAGAACGGGCACATAGGCTGAGCCGATGGCCGTGCACTGCGAGAACGTGAAACTGGCCGCCTACACCACGCTGCGCCTCGGCGGCCCGGCGCGCCGTTTCATCGAGGCCGCCACCGAGGACGAGCTGGTCGAGGCCGTCCGCCGGGCCGACGAGGACGGACAGCCGGTGCTGGTGCTCGGCGGCGGCAGCAACCTGGTGGTCTCCGACGACGGCTTCCCCGGCACCGTGGTGCACGTCGCCAGCCGCGGCGTCGCCTACCGCGCCGACCGGGACCGCCCCGGCAAGGTGCTGGTCACCGCGCAGGCCGGCGAGGAGTGGGACCCGTTCGTGGCCCGCTGCGTCGCCGACGGGCTGGCCGGGGTGGAGTGCCTGTCCGGCATCCCCGGCCTGGTCGGCGGCACCCCCATCCAGAACGTCGGCGCCTACGGCCAGGACGTCGCCGAGACCATCGTCGCGGTGCGGGTCTACGACCGGCACACCCGCCGCGTCGTCACCGTCGACCACGCCGCCTGCGGCTTCACGTACCGCAACAGCGTCTTCAAGGGCACCGACCGGTACGTCGTGCTGGAGGTGACGTTCGCGCTGGAGGAGGCCGAGGAGTCCAGGCCCGTCGCCTACGCCGAGCTGGCCCGCGCCCTCGGCGTGCGGCCGGGGGACCGGGTGCCGCTGCGCGACGCCCGCAAGACCGTCCTGGAGCTGCGCCGCGGCAAGGGCATGGTGCTGGACCCCGCCGACCCCGACACCCGCAGCGCCGGATCGTTCTTCACCAACCCGATCCTGGACGCCGGGCAGCTCGCCGAGCTGGAGCGCCGCGTCGCCGAGCGGCTCGGGCCGGACGTGACGTTCCCCCGCTACCCCGAGACCGGCGGGCGCACCAAGACCTCGGCCGCCTGGCTGATCGACAAGGCCGGGTTCGGCAAGGGCCACGCCCTCGGCCCGGTCCGCATCTCCACCAAGCACACCCTGGCGCTGACCAACCCGGACGGCGCCGGCACCACCGCCGACCTGCTGGCCCTCGCCCGCCAGGTGCGCGACGGGGTCCGCGCGGCGTTCGGCGTCGAGCTGGTCAACGAACCCGTCATGGTCGGAGTCAGCCTGTGAGGACCGTCCTGTAAGGACTGTCCCGGCGCACGGCGTTCCAGATGCGGCTCCGGCGGCGCATCATGAAGGGGGGACCCTTGCGACCGCGGTGCCCCCGCCGCGGAAGGGTCCCGGTGGGGCGGGTGCGACGTGGTTCTGGCGCGGAGGGACATCGCAAGGCCGCAGCTGAGTGACGAGGTCGCCGCGCGACTGCGCGAGCAGATCATGGACGGCCGTGTCCGCCCCGGCGAGTACCTGCGGCTGGAACGGCTGGCCGCCGAGTTCGGCATCAGCGTCACCCCCGTCCGCGAGGCCCTGCAGTCGTTGCGCAGCCAGGGTTTCGTGCAGCTCGAGCCCCGTCGCGGCTTCGTGGTCGCCCCGCTGTCCCGCCAGGACGTGGCGGACCTGTTCTGGGTGCAGGCCGGGATCGCCGCCGAGCTGGCCGCCCGCGCCGCGGGCGCCATCACCACCGGCGCCCTCAGGGAGCTGACCGCCATCCAGGACGCCATGCGCCGGGCGGCCGCGGAGGGCCGGACCGACGTGGTCGAGGAGCACAACCACGCCTTCCACCGGTCGATCAACCTGACCGCCGGGTCCGCCAAGCTCGCCTGGTCGCTGTCCTCGGTGGCCCGCTACGTCCCGCGCGGCCTGTACGGGCGGCTGCCGGACTGGCCGCGCACCGCCCTGGAGGACCACGACCTGGTACTGGCGGCGCTGGCGGAGGCCGACCCCGAGCGGACCGCCGCCGCCATGCGCGCGCACATCGTGCGGGCCGGTGAGCTGCTCATCGCCCACCTGGAACGTCAAGGGCTGTGGAACGGGGGCCGCTGACCCGCCCGGCGGGCGCGGCCAGCCAGGCGTCGATGTCGTCCAGCAGCCGCTTGCGCACGTCCTCGGGGGCGGCCGACCCCCGCACCGAGGCCCGGGCCAGCTCGGCCAGCTCCGCGTCGGTGAAGCCGTGCTCGGTGCGCGCCAGCTCGTACTGCCGGGCCAGCCGGGACCCGAACAGCAGCGGGTCGTCGGCGCCCAGCGCCAGCCGTGCCCCCGCCTCGAACAGCTCCCGCACCGGCACCGCCGCCGCCGACGGGGCCACCCCCAGCGCCACGTTCGAGGCCGGGCACACCTCCAGGGTGATCTCCCGCTCGACGATCCGCTCCAGCAGCCGCCGGTCCTCGACCGCCCGCACCCCGTGCCCGATCCGGTCCGCGCCCAGGAACTCCAGGCACTCCCGGATGCTGGCCGGCCCCACCAGCTCCCCGCCGTGCGGGGTGGACAGCAGCCCGCCCCGCCGCGCGATCCGGAACGCCCCCTCGAACTCGTAGGCCCGGCCCCGCCGTTCGTCGTTGGACAGCCCGAACCCCACGACCCCGCGGCCGGCGTACCGCACCGCCAGCCGGGCCAGCGTCTTGGCGTCCAGCGGGTGCTTGGTGCGGTTGGCGGCGATCACCACGCCGATCCCGACCCCGGTCGCGGCCTCGGCCCTGCGCGCGGCGTCCAGCACCAGCTCCACGGTCGGCGTCAGCCCGCCGAAGCGTCCCGCGTACCCGCTGGGATCGACCTGGATCTCCAGCCAGCCTGAGCCCTCGGCGGCCTCGTCCTCGGCGGCCTCCCGCAGCAGCCGGTACACGTCCTGCGGCTCCCGCAGCACCGAACGGGCGATGTCGTACAGCCGCTGGAACCGGAACCAGCCGCGCTCGTCGGTGGCCCGCAGCCGCGGCGGCCAGTCCTCCACCAGCGCGTCCGGCAGGTGCACCCCGTGCCGCCCGGCCAGCTCCACCAGCGTCGAATGCCGCATCGACCCGGTGAAGTGCAGGTGCAGGTGCGCCTTGGGCAGCGCCCGGATCGAACGGGCGGTCGTGACATCGGCCTCCATGACCCAACTTTGCCGGATCCGGCCAGTGCCCTTGACACCGGCCGCCGCACAACCACCCGAACGGACCATGAACGCATGACCCGTCCCGGGCCGCGGGGGACCGGGACGGGTCACGAAGGTCGGCTCGCCTCGGGCGGGCGTGGCGGCCGTGGCGGGCGTCGCCGGCGCAGGCCGCCCGCCGAACGGGTCAGCTCGCCTCGGACAGCAGCTTGGCCACCCGGCTGACGCCCTCGACCAGGTCCTCGTCGCCCAGCGCGTACGACAGGCGGAAGTAGCCCGGGGTCCCGAAGGCCTCACCGGGGACGAGGGCCACCTCGACCTCGCCGAGGATCAGCTCGGCCAGTTCCACGGTGGTCGTGGGCCGCCTGCCGCGGATCTCCTTGCCGAGGACGCCCTTGACCGACGGGTAGGCGTAGAACGCGCCCTCCGGCTCCGGGCACACCACGCCGGGGATCTCGTTGAGCATCCGCACCATCGTCTGCCGCCGCCGGTCGAACGCCTCGCGCATCCGCGCCACCGCCGACAGGTCGCCGGTCACCGCGGCCAGTGCCGCCGCCTGGGACACGTTGGCGACGTTGGAGGTCGCGTGCGACTGCAGGTTCGCGGCCGCCTTGACCACGTCCTGCGGGCCGATCAGCCAGCCCACCCGCCAGCCGGTCATCGCGTACGTCTTGGCGACCCCGTTCAGCACCAGCGTCCGGTCGGCCAGCTCGGGCACCACCACGGGCATCGAGTGGAACTCGGCGTCGCCGTACACCAGGTGCTCGTAGATCTCGTCGGTGATCACCCACAGGCCGTGCTCGGCGGCCCAGCGGCCGATCTCGGCGATCTGGTCGCGGGTGTAGACCGCGCCGGTCGGGTTGGACGGCGACACGAACAGCAGCACCTTGGTGCGCTCGGTGCGGGCCTCCTCGAGCTGGTCCACGCTCACCCGGTAGCCGGTGGTCTCGTCGGCCACCACGAACACCGGCACGCCCCCGGCCAGCTTGATCGACTCGGGGTAGGTGGTCCAGTACGGGGTCGGCACCAGCACCTCGTCGCCCGGGTCCAGCAGCGCCGCGAACGCCTCGTACACCGCCTGCTTGCCGCCGTTGGTGACCAGCACCTGCGCGGCGTCCACCTGGTAGCCCGAGTCGCGGGCGGTCTTCTCGGCGATGGCGGCGCGCAGCTCGGGCAGCCCGCCGGCCGGTGTGTACTTGTGGAAGCGCGGCACCCGGCAGGCGGTCACCGCCGCCTCGACGATGTAGTCCGGGGTCGGGAAGTCCGGCTCGCCGGCGCCGAACCCGATCACCGGCCGGCCCGCGGCCTTCAGCGCCTTGGCCTTGGCGTCCACGGCCAGCGTGGCGGACTCGGAGATCGCGGCGATCCGCGCGGAGATTCGAGGTCGGTCAGTGCTCATGGGTCCATGCTCGCAGACGCGCCCCCGCGGATTCAGGGGATATCCGGGCTGGTGAGGGTTCCGGTTCGACTCCGGGCGGTCGTGCACGTACACTCATCGACTTAGTGGCGACCTCCGGCATGCAGCCTTGCCCTCGGCGGGCCGTTAAGCTTGGAGCGACCACGAAGGGCAGTAGCTCAATTGGTAGAGTCCCGGTCTCCAAAACCGGCGGTTGGGGGTTCGAGTCCCTCCTGCCCTGCGAAGTGCGGTGCCCGCACCGGTGCGCCTTCACCGGCTGCCATGCCTGGGCGGGGCGTCGGTGGGTACGCCGCGGCGCAGGCGCGTACGGACCACGGGAAGTGGTTGATTCCGACCGATAGGTGAACGGCGATGGCGACTGAGATGCGCGGCGAGCCCGCGACCAAGGACACCGGCAAGGAGCGCAAGCCCGCGCGCAAGCGGACCGCCCCCGCCCTGTTCGTCCGCCAGGTCATCGCCGAGCTGCGCAAGGTGATCTGGCCCACCCGCAGCGAACTGATCAACTACACCCTGGTGTCGCTGGTCTTCGTGTTGGTGATGGTGGGGATCGTCGCCGGGCTGGACTGGGCTCTCCAGCAGGGCGTCTTCGCAGTCTTCGGCTGACGGGCCCCCGCGGGTCCGCCGACCGCCGTCCACGCCACCGTTTCACTGTCGACAACGAGAGAAGAGTCACCGTGTCCGAGTCCCCACAGCCCCCCCACGAGACCGCCGATCAGGCCGGGTCCGCTGCGGAGGCTGCGGTCGAGCCGGCGGAGACCAGCTCCGAGGACCAGGTCGAGGCCGCCCCGCAGGAGCCGGCCGCCGACCCGTACGCCGAGTTCAAGCGCGAGCTGCGGATGCAGCCCGGCGAGTGGTACGTCGTGCACTCCTACGCGGGGTACGAGAACCGGGTCAAGACCAACATCGAGACCCGGACGCAGTCCCTGAACATGGAGGACTACATCTTCCAGGTCGAGGTGCCCCAGCACGAGGTCACCGAGATCAAGCAGGGCAAGCGGCAGAAGGTCAACGAGAAGGTGCTGCCGGGCTACATCCTGGTCCGGATGGAGCTGACCGACGAGTCCTGGGCCGCGGTCCGCAACACCCCCGGCGTCACCGGCTTCGTCGGCCTGTCCAACAAGCCCTCCCCGCTGAGCCTGGACGAGGTCGCCCAGCTGCTGGCGCCCGAGCCGGAGGAGCCCGCCGCCAAGGCCAAGGAGCCCTCGGCCAAGGTCTCCGCCACGGTGGACTTCGAGGTCGGCGAGTCGGTCACCGTGATGGACGGCCCGTTCGCCACCCTGCCCGCCACGGTCAACGAGATCAACATCGAGCAGCAGAAATTGAAGGTCCTGGTGTCGATCTTCGGCAGGGAGACCCCGGTCGAGCTGTCCTTCAACCAGGTCTCCAAGATCTGACCAGGGCATAGACTCTGGTAGGCCCCGCCTCCGCGGGGATGGTCCGGTCGCTGCGGTTGTCAAGGTCCAGCTGCAGGCCTGCTCCCCGCGCACGCGGGGATGGTCCGGCCCGGCTCCGGGCGGACAGGCCGCTCGGAGCCGGGCCCGCACCGGCGGGAAAACGATCGGTCCCTACGTGGCGGATGTGTTCCGGCCGCCATGTTGCCCGCACCGCGGGAGTCGGGACCAGGTGAAACAGGAACGAGAGGAAGGCGCGCATGCCTCCCAGGAAGAAGATCAGCGCTGTCGTCAAGGTCCAGCTGCAGGCCGGCCAGGCGACGCCGGCGCCGCCGGTGGGTACCGCGCTCGGTCCGCACGGCGTGAACATCATGGACTTCTGCAAGCAGTACAACGCTGCCACGGAGTCCCAGCGCGGCAACGTGGTCCCCGTCGAGATCACCATCTACGAGGACCGCTCGTTCACGTTCGTCACCAAGACCCCGCCGGCGCCGAAGCTGATCCTCAAGGCCGCCGGGATCGAGAAGGGCAGCGGCGAGCCGCACAAGACCAAGGTCGGCTCCATCACCCGCGAGCAGGTGCGGGAGATCGCGCAGACCAAGATGCCCGACCTGAACGCCCGTGACCTCGAGGCCGCCGAGAAGATCATCGCCGGCACCGCCCGCTCGATGGGCATCGAGGTCAAGTAACGCACGTCCAGTGGAAGGGCCGCGCGCTGGCCCGCACCACGAACTCTCCAGACACGGGAGCAGTCATGAAGCGCAGCAAGGCATACCGCAACGCCACCCAGCTGATCGACCGGGAGCGGCTCTACACCCCGGCCGAGGCGGTGGAGCTGGCCCGCAAGACCGCCAGCGTCAAGTTCGACGCCACCGTCGAGGTGGCCGTCCGGCTGGGCGTGGACCCGCGCAAGGCCGACCAGATGGTCCGCGGCACCGTCAACCTGCCGCACGGCACCGGTAAGACCGCCCGGGTGCTGGTCTTCGCCGGCGGCGCCAAGGCCGACGAGGCCCGTGAGGCCGGGGCCGACTACGTGGGCACCGACGACCTGATCGAGCGGATCCAGGGCGGTTTCCTGGACTTCGACGCGGTGGTCGCCACCCCGGACATGATGGGCAAGGTCGGCCGGCTGGGCCGGGTGCTCGGTCCCCGCGGCCTGATGCCGAACCCGAAGACCGGCACGGTCACCATGGACGTCGGCAAGGCGGTCTCCGACATCAAGGGCGGCAAGATCGAGTTCCGGGTGGACCGGCACGCCAACCTGCACTTCATCATCGGCAAGGTGTCGTTCGACGAGCGCCGGCTGCTGGAGAACTACGCGGCGGCGATCGACGAGATCCAGCGGCTCAAGCCGGCGGCCGCCAAGGGCCGGTACCTGAAGAAGATCACCATCACCACCACGATGGGCCCCGGCGTCCCGGTGGACCCGAACGCGGCCCGCATCCTGGCCGCGGCGAGCTGAACCGCGCAGTACCCGACGCAGGGGCGTTCCCGGACGACCGGGGGCGCCCCTGCGGCGTTCCCGCCCGGGGTACGCCCTGAGAGGTACGGTGCGCGGGCGTTTCGTACCAGCGGGGGATGCCGCCGGCCGGCGGTCCTGCGGAGACTGGACCGTGGAAGAGGCAAACACGGCGACAGAGAGGATCTCCCTTCATGGCACGCCGAATGGCCCACCGGACGGCCGTGGCCGCCGCGGCGGGCACCGCGATGGCCCTGTCCCTGACCGGATGCCTGGGCGGCTCGGGGGACGACCCGGCCAACGGCTCCGGCGGCACCGTGCAGCTCCCGGCGGACACGGTGCTGGTGAAGACCTCGCAGCGGACCGGGCAGGCGGACACGTTCGAGGCCGACCTGACCATCACCGACGGCGGCACGACCGTGCGCGGCTCCGGTGACGTCCGGCTGCGGCCCACGCTGGCGTTCACCGCCACGCTCGACGAGGTGCGGATGAACGGGCAGACCCTGCCCGCCGCCGGGAGCCAGGCGATCCTGCTGAACGACGTCCTGTACGCCAAGGTGCCGCAGTTCGCCCAGATGCTCACCGGCGGCAAGCCGTGGCTGCGGCTGAACGTCGACCAGGCGGGCCGGCAGGCCGGGGTCGACCTGGACCAGATCACCTCGGCGGTGCAGCGGATCAACCCGGCCGAGCAGACCAGGATGCTGACCGGCTCCAAGGACGTGCGGCGGGTCGGCCAGGAGGAGGTCGAGGGCGTCCGCACCACCCGGTACACGGGCACGGTGACGCTGCGGGACGCGCTGGCCCGGCTGGATCCGCAGACGCGGGAGAAGGTCCGGCGGTGGCATGCCGACGGCTCGGAGCGGCTGGCGTTCGACATCTGGGTGGACGGCGAGAACCTGCCGCGCAAGCTGGTGGTCAGGGGCACCGCCGACGGCCGGGAGACCTCGACGGTGACGGTGCTGTACCGGGACTTCGGTGAGAAGGTGACGGTGAACCCGCCGCCGGCCGACCAGGTCGGCGACGTCGGCGACCTGGTCGGCTGGCACCTGGGCGGCGGCTGAACGGCCGGAACCGGCGGGTGACGGGCGATACCGGGCGACGGGGACCATGATCGCGATAGCGTGAGCGTGATCAACAAATCGCCCACAAGAAAGGGCAGACGGTCCGATGTATCGCCGACTGACCGCGATCGCCGCCGCGAGCGGCGCCCTGCTGCTCACACTGACCGGATGCTTCGGTGATCCGGCCGGGACGGGGGCCGACGCCGGCGGAGCGGTCAAGCTGGCCGCGAACGAGATCCTGGCCAAGGTGTCCGACAAGGCCGGGCAGTCCGACACCTTCCGGATGAAGATGACCATGGACATGAGGCTGACCCAGGAGGGCCTCACCGTCGACACCACCACCGAGTCCGACATGGCGGTGCGGTTGCGGCCGGCCGTGGCGCTGCAGGGCACGATGCGCGTGCAGGCCAGCGCCGGCGGGACGGACCTGCAGGACGCCCCGTCCATGCAGATGATCTTCATCGACGGCTCGTACTACCTCAACATGGGCGATCCGAAGCTCACCGGCGGGAAGCCGTGGGGGCGGGTCTCCCTGGAGGGGCTGACCGGGATGGGCGGCGCCGACCTGAGCAAGGAGGCGCAGCGGCAGAGCCCCGCCGAGATGGCGCGGATCCTGACCGCGGCGCCGGACGTCAAGGAGACCGGCAAGGAGACCGTCGACGGGGTGCAGACCACCCGCTACGAGGGGACCATCGACCTGCAGCGGGACCTGGCCAAGCTCAACCAGGGCCAGGACTCCCAGGAGCTGGCCGAGACCTACCGGGAGCTGGGCGCCTCGACGATGCGGATCAGCCTGTGGGTGGGGCCGGACAGCCTGCCTCGCAAGCAGACCTCCCAGATGACCCTGAAGGACGGCGGCAGCATGACGGTGACCATGGTCTACCGCGACTACGGCAAGCCGGTGCAGATCAGCGCGCCGCCCGCCGACCAGGTCGGGGAGTTCCGCCTGCCGGGCGTCCCGCAGATCCCCACCCGGACCTGAGGCCGGGCCGGAGAGCGGACGCGGCCCCGGCTCCGCGCCGATTTGGCGGCGGGAGGCGGGGCCGCGTACTCTTGACCTTTGCCGAAGACCGCCGGTTGCCGCCCTCCCGGGCGGCCGAAGGTCCGCTGAAAATGCGGACGGCCTGCGCAGGCGAGACGAGAGCGACCGTCACACAGGAGACCCCAAGGCACCTGTAGGTGTTCGCCCCGTGCGCCTGCGCCGGGGCGTCTGTGTTTTCTCCGGTCCTTCGTTCCGGTGGCCTGGACCCTAGGTAATCGGAAGGAGGCCCATGGCGAAGGCCGACAAGGCTGCCGCGATCGCCGAACTCACCGAAGAGTTCACCAGCTCCAGCGGCGCCGTACTGACCGAGTACCGCGGGCTCACCGTGGCGCAGCTCGGCGAGCTGCGCCGCAACCTCGGTGACAACGCGAAGTTCGCCGTGGTGAAGAACACGCTGACCAAGATCGCGGCGAACTCCGCGGGTGTCGACGAGGAGTTCTCCAAGCTCCTGGCCGGCCCGTCGGCGATCGCGTTCGTCAAGGGCGACGTGGTCGAGGCCGCCAAGGGTCTGCGTGACTTCGCCAAGGCCAACCCGCTGCTGGTGATCAAGGGCGGTGTCATCGACGGCAAGCCGATGGACGCCGCCGAGATCAACCGCCTCGCCGATCTGGAGTCGCGCGAGGTGCTGCTCGCCAAGCTGGCGGGCGCGATGAAGGCCTCGATGGCGAACGCCGCCGCGACCTTCAACGCCCTGCCGACCCAGATGGCCCTGCTGGCGGACGCCCTGCGGACCAAGCTCGAGGAGTCGGGGGAGGCCGCCGAGGCCCCCGCCGGCGAGGCTCCCGCCGAGGACTGAACCCCGCGGTCGCCCCACGATCGCATCTGCTCAACGCCGTACGGAGGAAACACACATGGCCAAGCTCACCGCTGACGAGCTGCTCGACGCGTTCAAGGAGATGACCCTCCTGGAGCTGTCGGACTTCGTGAAGAAGTTCGAGGAGGTCTTCGACGTCAAGGCCGCCGCTCCGGTCGCCGTCGCCGCCCCGGGTGCCGCCGCTCCGGGCGCCCCGGCCGAGGAGGCCGAGGAGAAGGACGAGTTCGACGTCATCCTCGAGGCCGCCGGCGACAAGAAGATCCAGGTCATCAAGGAGGTCCGCGCGCTGACCTCGCTGGGCCTGAAGGAGGCCAAGGACCTGGTGGACGGCGCTCCCAAGCCGCTGCTGGAGAAGGTCAACAAGGAGACCGCCGACAAGGCCAAGGAGGCCCTGGAGAAGGCGGGCGCGACGGTCACCGTCAAGTAGGACGTTCCGGCCGGTCCCCGGTCGCCGCGACGACGGCCGGGGCCGTTCGCAGCGCTCAGCGGGCGGTCGTCCCACCCTTGCGGTGGGGCGGCCGCCCGCCGTCGTTTCCGGAGGTCGCTGTTGGCATTCTGTCCAGCAGGGTCTTGTGAGGGGTCACACGCGGGGCGTAGTCTCACGCTCCGGGCGGGGTCGTGCCGGCAGTGCCGCCGGAGGGCGCCGATCCGTGGACACCCGTTCCGAGATGGAGGTTCCCCGCCTCCCGAACGGTTACCCCAGGTAAGTAACGATTGCCTTACAAGGTTATGGTTGACCACAGATCGTGCGTTGAACCCCTTCCATTTTTCCGATTCGTCGCTACGGTAGTGGCCACCGCCACAGCTACCCGCTAGTAGTAAACCGGCGGACACCAGACGTGACGACAGCTCGGCGCAGCCGGGCACTGCTCGAACTTTGGTTCCGGGAGTCCCCCCGGCCTGGACGGAAGGTGACGAGTGGGCGTCGAGATCCGTGTCGAAGGGCTGACCAAGACCTTCGGCCGTCAGGTCATCTGGCAGGACGTGTCGCTGACCCTGCCCGCGGGAGAGATCTCCGTGCTCCTCGGGCCCTCCGGCACGGGCAAGTCCGTGTTCCTCAAGTCGCTGGTCGGGCTGCTCAAGCCGGACCGCGGCAACATCTGGATCGGCGACCGCAACCTGCCGTACCTGCCCGAGAGCCAGCTGTACGAGACCCGCAAGCTGTTCGGGGTGCTGTTCCAGGACGGCGCGCTGTTCGGGTCGATGAACCTGTTCGACAACATCGCCTTCCCGCTGCGCGAGCACACCCGCAAGTCCGAGTCGGAGATCCGGCGGATCGTGCTGGAGAAGATGGAGATGGTCGGCCTGATCGGGGCCGAGAAGAAGCTCCCGGGCGAGATCTCCGGTGGGATGAAGAAGCGCGCCGGGCTGGCCCGCGCGCTGGTGCTGGACCCGGAGATCCTGCTGGTCGACGAGCCCGACTCCGGTCTGGACCCGGTCCGCACCGCCTATCTCAACCAGCTGATCGTCGACCTGAACGCCCAGGTCGAGGCCACCATCCTGATCGTCACCCACGACATCAACACCGCCCGCACGGTGCCCGACAACATCGGGCTGCTGTTCCGCCGCGAGCTGGTCATGTTCGGGCCGCGGGAGATGCTGCTGTCCAGCGAGGAGCCGGTGGTCCGGCAGTTCCTCAACGCCCGCCGGCAGGGCCCCATCGGCATGTCCGAGGAGAAGGACGTCTCCGAGCTGGAGGCCGAGGCCCGGATGGGCGCCGACCCCGGCAAGCTGCCGCCGATCCCGCCGCAGCTGATGCCCAGCGACGGCCGGATCCGCCGTTCGCAGCACGCCCCCGGCGAGTGGCTGCGGGCCAACGGCGTCCAGCCGCCGCCGGGCTCGTTCATCGACGAGACGGGCCGTAACTGGATCGAGGAGTGGCCGCGGTACGTGGCGCAGCACGGCGGCGCCGCGGTGCCCGCCGGCGCCGGTCCCGCCCAGGCGCCGCCGCCGCAGGGCCGCCACCACCAGTACCCGCCCGACCCGACCCAGGGCGGAGCGCCGCCCGCAGGAGGCCGCTACTGATGACCACCGCTCCTGGTATCGGCGCGAACCAGCGAGGGGACGACACCGCGGCCAAGACCGGCGGCGGCCGGATGGCCAAGTTCACCGACGGCCTGCTGAACATCGCCGTCAGGGAACCCGGCCGGTTCTTCGCCCTGTGCCTGGACACGTTCCGGGCGATGTTCAAGCGGCCCGTGCAGTGGCGCGAGTTCATCGAGCAGTCCTGGTTCATCGTCTCGGTGACCGCCATCCCGACCATGCTGGTCGCCATCCCGTTCGGCGCCATCCTGTCGATGCAGGTCGGCGGGCTGATCCGGCAGCTGGGCGCGCAGTCGTTCACCGGCGCCACCGCGGTGGTGGCGATCGTCCGCGAGGCCAGCCCGCTGGTCACCGCGCTGCTGATCGCCGGCGCGGCCGGCTCGGCGATGTGCGCCGACATCGGCTCCCGCAAGATCCGCGAGGAGATCGACGCGATGGAGGTGCTGGGCATCAACCCGCTGCACCGCCTGGTCGTCCCGCGGATGCTGGCCTGCGCCTTCATCGGCCTGTTCCTGAACGGGCTGGTGTCGGTGGTGGGCCTGATGGGCGGCTACATCTTCAACGTCATGCTGCAGGACGGCACGCCCGGCGCCTACCTGGCCTCGTTCAACGCCATGGCGCAGCTGCCGGACCTGATTCAGGCGGAGGTCAAGGCGTTCGTCTTCGGGATCACCGCCGGCCTGGTGGCGGCCTACAAGGGCCTGAACGCCAAGGGCGGGCCCAAGGGCGTGGGGGACGCGGTCAACCAGACCGTGGTGATCACCTTCATGCTGCTGTTCCTGGAGAACTTCCTGATCAGCGCCCTGTACTTCCAGCTCGTCCCGCAGAAGGGGATGTGACCGATGGCAGCCCCTCCCAAGGGCGGCCGGGCCGTCGCCAAGGCGGTCGGCAAGCCCCTCGAACGGGTCGAGGACTTCGGCCACCAGCTGTCGTTCTACGCGCGGGCGTTCGCCTGGGTGTTCCGGGTGCTGCGGCGCTACCGCACCGAGGTGGCGCGGCTGCTGGCCGAGGTCAGCCTGGGCACCGGCGGGCTGGCGGTGATCGGCGGCAGCGTGGCGATCGTCGGCTTCATGACGTTCTTCACCGGCAGCCAGGTCGGCCTGCAGGGATACAACTCCCTCAACCAGATCGGCACCGCCGCCTACACCGGGTTCGTCTCCTCCTACTTCAACACCCGTGAGCTGGCGCCGCTGGTCAGCGCGCTGGCCCTGTCGGCGACGGTGGGCTGCGGGTTCACCGCCCAGCTCGGCGCCATGCGGATCTCCGACGAGATCGACGCGCTGGAGGTCATGGCGGTCCCGACCATGCCGTTCCTGGTGACCACCCGGCTGCTGGCCGGCATGATCGCGGTGATCCCGCTGTACATCGTGGGCCTGCTGGCGTCGTACCTGGCCACCCGGCTGATCGTGACGGTGTTCTACGAGCAGTCGACCGGGACCTACGACCACTACTTCGAACTGTTCCTGCCGCCGTACGACATCCTCTGGTCGTTCGGCAAGGTGATCGTCTTCGCCATGCTGGTGATGCTGATCCACTGCTACTACGGCTTCCACGCCAGCGGCGGCCCGGCCGGGGTCGGCGTGGCGGTGGGCCGGGCGGTGCGGACCAGCATCGTGGTGATCAACCTGGCCGACCTGTTCCTCGGCATGGCCATCTGGGGCACCACGACCACCGTGCGGATCGCGGGGTGACGGGATGAGCACTGGTCTGTCTCAGCGGATGCGCTACCGCGTCTACGGCCTGGCCATGATCTGCGTGATCGCCCTGCTGCTGGGCCTGGCGGTGGCGCAGTTCAACCAGGCGTTCAGCTCGGCCGTGCACGTCAAGGTGCGCGCCCAGCGGGCCGGGCTGCAACTGCTGCCGCACTCCGACGTCAAGGTCCGCGGGATCGTCGTCGGCGAGGTGCGCGCCACCCGCGCCACCGCCGACGGCGCCGTGCTGGACCTGGCGATCGACCCCGACAAGGCGGAGCTGATCCCGGCCAACGTCACCGCCCGGCTGCTGCCCAAGACGCTGTTCGGCGAGAAGTACGTGGCGCTGCAGATCCCCGCCGACCGCAGCCGGGCCACGCTGCGCGACGGGACGGTGATCCGGCAGGACGTCTCGCAGGCCGCGGTGGAGGTCGACCAGGTCCTCAACAACCTGCTGCCGCTGCTGCAGTCGGTCCGGCCGGACGAGCTGTACTCCACGCTGAACGCGCTGGCCACCGCGCTGGAGGGGCGGGGCGACCAGATCGGCCGCAACCTGGAGCAGCTGGACGCGCTGCTGACCAGGATCAACCCCGACCTGCCGCTGGTGGTGGAGGACCTGCAGGCGCTGTCGGACGTGGCCGACATCTACAACGCCGCGGCCCCCGACCTGCTGCAGACGCTTCGGAACCTGAACGTGACCAGCAAGACGGTCACCGACAAGGAGCAGACCATCGAGGACCTGATCCCCGCGATCACCGGCGTGGCCGTCAAGGGCGACCGGTTCATGCGGGAGAACGGGCCCAAGGTGGTCGGCTTCAACATCGCCAACCGGCAGGTGCTGGAGGTGTTCGCCAAGTACTCCCCGTCGCTGCCGTGCGTGTTCGAGGGGATCATGAAGCTGATGCCGCTGGCCGAGGAGGCCGGGGGCGGCAAGACCCCGACGTTCAACGTGACGATCGAGATCGTCAAGCCGCGGCCGGCCTACAAGAACCCCCTCGACCTGCCGGAGATGAAGGACCACCGGGGGCCGCGGTGCTACGGCCTGCCGGACCCGAAGGTGCCGTCGCCGGACTACACGGCCCTCGACGGCACCGAGGACGACCTGTGGTGGAAGGACCCGCACGACCCCGACGAGCCGCTGCCGCCGGGGCACCGCAACCGGGCCGCCTCGGGGGTCTTCGTGGACCCGGGCGCCGAGATGTCCGACGAGGACCGGATCAAGGCCATGGTGGGGCCGCTCATCGGCATCCCGTCCGACCGGTTGTCCGACGTGTCGGTGCTGCTGTACGGGCCGCTGCTGGATGACGGATCGGTGGTGACGATCTCGTGAGGACCGCGGGCGCCGCCCTCAAGCTGGGCATCTTCGTGGTGGTCACCTCGGTGGTGACCGGGATCCTGGCGATCAGCATCGCCAACGCGCGGTTCACCGACTCGGTGCGCTACAAGGCGATCTTCACCGACGTGACCGGGCTGCTGGAGAACGACGACGTGCGCGCCTCCGGGGTCCGGGTCGGCCAGGTGGAGGACATCAGGCTGCGCGGCACCGAGGCGGAGGTGACGTTCAGCGTCAACAAGGACGGCGTGTTCCGGGTGGGCCTGCCCAGCTCGGTGCGGCTCCACCTGCGGTACCGCAACCTGGTGGGGCAGCGGTACATCGAGCTGACCGACGACGCCCCCGGCACCCCCGGCGAGTACCTGCGGCCGGGCGCGACCATCCCCAAGGAGCGCACCCGGCCGGCGCTGGACCTGACCGCGCTGTTCAACGGGTTCCGCCCGCTGTTCAAGGCGCTGGAGCCGCAGCAGGTCAACCAGCTGGCGCTGCAGATCGTGCAGGTCCTGCAGGGCGAGGCCGGCACCGTCAACAGCGTGCTGGCGCACGTGGCGTCGCTGACCAACACGCTGGCCGACCGGGACCAGGTGATCGGGCAGGTCATCGACAACCTCAACCAGGTGCTGGGCACCATCGACCAGCGGCACCAGCAGGTCGACACCATGATCACCGACCTGCGCGGGCTGATCAGCGGGCTGGCCGCCGACCGGGAGGCGATCTTCGACTCGGTGGCGGCGATCAACCGGCTCACCGGGACCACCGCGGACCTGCTGGTCGACGTCCGGCCGGACCTGAAGAAGGACATCGCCGGGCTCAACCGGCTGGCCGGCACCCTCGGCGACCACGAGCAGGACCTGGACAAGCTGTTCGAGCGCACCCCGGGCCGGATCGAGGAACTGATGGCGGCGTCCTCCTACGGGTCCTGGTTCAACTTCTACCTGTGCAGCATGGACGCCCGGATCGCCCTGCCGGGCGGCCCGGTCTACCAGACGCCGCGGATCCAGAACGAGAACGCGAGGTGCAAGTAGCGATGGCCGAGCGGCGAACAGGCCGGCGCGCCCGGGCCGTCGCGGCCCGCGCCGTCCGGCGGAGGGGGACGCGGCCATGAGGGTCCCGTTCCGGGAGCGCAACCCGGTGCCGATCGGGCTGGTCTCGTTCACGGTGATCGCCGTGCTGATGCTGGCGGCGTACTTCATCGAGGACCTGCCGGTGATCGGCGGCGGCACCACCTACACCGCCCGGTTCGCCGAGGCGGCCGGGCTGCGCAGCGGCGAGGAGGTGCGGGTGGCCGGCGTCCGGGTCGGCGAGGTCACCTCGCTGGAACTGGCCGGCGACAACGTCAGGGTCACCTTCCGGGTGGACGACGGGGTCCGCCTCGGCGATCTGACCCGCGCCGACATCAAGATCAAGACGGTGCTGGGGGCGCACTACCTGGCGCTGACCCCGCGCGGCGAGCGGCCGCTGCGCGGCGAGATCCCGATCAGCCGCACCGGGGTGCCCTACAACGTGGTGCCGGCGATCAGCGACCTGAGCGGCCACATCGACCAGCTCGACACCCAGCAGATGGCCAGGTCGCTGCAGGTGCTGGCCGACACGTTCGAGAACTCGCCGGAGGAGGTCAGGGCGTCGCTGCAGGGCCTGCGGCGGCTGTCGGAGACCATCTCCTCCCGGGACGCCGAGCTGCACGAGCTGGCCGACCGGGCGCGCAGCGTCTCGGACCTGCTGGCCGACCGCAACGCCGACTTCGCCCGGCTGGTCGAGGACTCCAACCGGATCCTGGCCGCCGTGCAGGCCCGCCGCGAGGTGATCCACCAGCTGCTGATCCGCACCGTCCGGCTGTCCCAGCAGGTGAACGCGCTGATCGCGGAGAACCAGGCGGAGCTCGCGCCGATGCTGGACAACCTGCGGCAGGTCAACGAGGTCCTGCTGCGCAACCAGCAGAACCTGGACCGGATCCTGCAGCTGTACGGCCCGTTCGTGCGGCAGTTCGCCGACGCCACCGGGTCCGGCCGCTGGTTCGACGCCTACATCCAGAACCTGCTGCCGATGCCCGCCTCCATCCAGCCGTCCGGCGGCGGCGAGGGCGGCCGACCGGGCCAGAACGGGACCACCACCGGACCGGCCGGGCGGTCGCAGCAGCCCGGCGCGCCCGCCACCCCCCGGCCCACCCCGGACAACCCGCTGCCCTTCCTTCCGTGAGCAGGCAGGACACCACAGTGCGCAGATTCGCAAGCATCCTGAGATTCGGCGGCGTGGTCGTCGCCGTCGGGGCGCTGGTCGCCGCGGCCGTCATCCTGTTCACCGACCCCCCGCAGCGCCGGCTGAGCGCCTACTTCGAACGGGCGGTGGGCCTGCATCCGGGCGCCGACGTCCGGATCCTGGGCATCCCGGTGGGCGAGGTCACCGCGGTCACCCCCAAGGGCGACGCGGTCCTGGTCGAGATGACCTACGAGGCCCGCTACAAGGTCCCCGCCAACGCGCAGGCCGTGATCGTCAGCCAGACCCTGGTGTCGGACCGGTTCGTCCAGCTCACCCCCGTCTACAAGGGCGGGCCGACGCTGGCCGACGGGGTCACCCTGGGCACCGACCGCACCGCCGTGCCGGTCGAGGTCGACGAGGTCGGCGGCAGCCTGAACGACCTGAGCAAGGCGCTCGGCCCGCAGGGCGCCAACTCCGGCGGCGCGCTGTCGCGGCTGCTGCAGGTCGGCGCCGACACCTTCGAGGGCCAGGGCGAGGACCTGCGGGAGACCATCGCCGACACCTCGCGGATGCTGGCCACGCTGAGCGAGGACCGCCAGGACGTGGCCACCACCATCCGGAACCTGCGGATCATCACCGACGCCATGATCCGCAGCGACCAGCAGATCCGGCAGTTCAACCAGCAGCTGAACGGGGTGTCGGCGCAGCTGGCCGCCGAGCGCGAGGAGCTGTCGGCGGCGCTGAACTCCCTCGGCCCCACGCTGCGCAACGTCGAGCGGTTCATCCGGGACAACCGCGAGGAGCTGTCGGACAGCGTGCGGGAACTGGCCCAGATCACCGGGACGCTGGTCGAGCAGAAGGAGTCGTTCGCCGAGTTCCTGGAGGTCGCGCCGCTGGCGATCAACAACCTGGCGCGCGCCTACGACCCGATCAGCGGCACCATCCACAACCGCGCCAACCTGTCGCTGAACTTCGAGAACCTGGCCGACTGGGTGTGCTCGCTGGCCTACTCGGTGGGCACCCCGGCCAAGGAGTGCCTGGACTTCATGCAGCCGTACGACTCGTTCGGGGACGCGCTGACCAACCTGAGCCTGGACCTGTCCTGGATCACGGCGCTGACCACCCACTACGACCCCGAGCCCATCCCGCCGGACGCCTACGGCCCGAACGACCCGCGCAACCCGCGCAACGGCGGCTCCGGCGTGCAGGTCGGCGGCGGCAACGCCCGGCAGACCGGGGGCGGCTCCCCGGCCCGGCCCAACACCGACTTCCGCGCCCTGCTGCCGGGAGGTGGCCAGTGAACCGACCCGCGCCCCTCCGCCGCCCCGCCCGGACGGGCCTGGCGGCCGCCCTCACCGCCGCCGCGCTGACGCTGTCGGGCTGCGGCTTCCGCGGCGTGGACTCGCTCCCGCTGCCGGGCGGCCCCGACCTGGGGGACCGGCCGGTGACGGTGAGGGCCGAGTTCGCCAACGTGCTCGACCTGGTGCCGCAGTCGGTGGTCAAGCTGAACGACGTGTCGGTCGGCAAGGTCGTCAAGGTCGAGCTGACCCGCAGCGCGGTGCGCGGCCGGTCCTGGCAGGCGGTCGTCACGTTCAAGCTGCGCCGGGACGTGAACCTGCCGGACAACGCCCGCGCCGGCATCGCCCAGACCAGCCTGCTGGGGGAGAAGTTCGTGGCGCTGTCGCCGCCGGTGGGCGAGGCGCCCTCGCCCGACCGGCTGGGCGACGGGGACCTGATCCCGCTGGAGCGCACCTCCCGCGGCGCCGAGATCGAGGAGGTCCTGTCGGCCATGTCGCTGCTGCTCAACGGCGGCGGCCTGGAGCAGGTCTCCACGATCACCCGCGAGCTGAACGCCGCGATGAACGGCCGTACCGACACCATCAAGTCGGTGCTGCACAAGGTGGACACGTTCGTGGGCACCCTGGACCGCAACCGCGCGGCCATCGTCCGGGCGCTGGACAGCATCGACCGGCTGAGCCGGACGCTGGCCGCCGAGCGGCGGACCATCGCCGACACCATCGACCGGACCGGGCCGGCGCTGAAGATCCTGGAGCAGAACCGGGCCGACCTGACCAAGATGCTGGTCAGCCTGGACAAGCTCAGCCAGACCACCACCCGGGTGATCGAGGCCTCGCACGCCGACATGGTGGCCAACCTCAGGTCGCTGAACACCACGCTGGAGAACCTGAACAAGGCCGGCTCCAACCTGCCCAGGGCGTTGGAGACGATGATGACGTTCCCGTTCCCGGCCACGTTCGCCAACGTGCTGCGCGGCGACTACGGCAACCTGCACATGACGCTCGACCTGGACCTGAAGAACCTGACCCAGAACCTGCTGGGCGGCACCGACCTGGAGTACCTGGTCCGGCAGGGCGAGCAGATGCGGCTGCTGCTCAAGCCGCCGAGCCTGAGCGTGCCGCAGCCGGCGCTGGGAGTGCTGCCCGACCAGCAGCCGGCCGCGCCCGGTGCGCCCGGCGCGCCCGCCCCGACCGGCGGCGCGACCCCCGGCCCCGCGAGCCCGACGCCGACGCCCGGCGCCGGCACCCCGGACGGAGGCGGTGACGGGCAGCGGCCCGGCCTGCCGCTGCCGACGCTGCGGCCGCGGTCGATGGGCGGGGCGGGCTCGACCGGCGTCCACGCCGGCCTGTACTCGCTGATGACCGGGGGGCTCTCGTGATCCTCAAGCGCGGCGTCAAGATCCAGCTGCTGGCCTTCCTGGTCATCACCGTGCTCGGGGTCAGCGTGGTGGCGGTCCGCTACATCGGGGTCGGCCGCGGTCTGCTGGGCCGCGAGTACACCGCGTACGTGGACCTGACCGACTCCGGCGGCGTGTTCACCAACGCGGCGGTCACCTACCGGGGCGTCACGGTGGGCCGGGTCGGCCCGATGGAGCTCACCGAGGACGGCATCCGGGTCCGGCTGATCATGGAGCGGGGCCACCGGATCCCCTGGGAGGGCACCACCGCGGTGGTCGCCAACCGCTCGGCGGTCGGCGAGCAGTACATCGACCTGCAGCCCACCAAGAAGCCCGGCCCCGACGGCGAGGTCCCCGGGCCGTACCTGGGCGACGGCGGCAGGTACGACACCATTCCCCGGGAGCGGACCCGGCTGCCGGTGTCCACCGCCGAGTTGCTGCGCAACGTCGACAAGCTGGTGTCCTCGGTCGATCCGCAGGACCTGCGGGTCGTGGTGAACGAGCTGCACAAGGCGTTCAACGGGTCGGCGTCGGACCTGCAGGCGCTGCTGGACGACACCGACCGGCTGCTGCGGACCGCCGAGGAGTCCTACCCGGACACCGAGGCGCTGCTGACCAACGGCCGTACCGTGCTGAACACCCAGCGCCAGATGGGCGGGCACATCCGGCAGTTCTCCCGCAACCTGAACGTGCTGACCACGCAGCTGCGGCGGGACGACGACGCGCTGCGCACGGTGCTGGACCGCGGGGTGCCGTTCACCGCCGAGACCCGCCGGCTGATCGACGACCTGTCGCCGACGCTGCCGGTGCTGCTGGCCAACCTGACCACCACCGGGCAGGTCATGACCTCGCGGGTGGCCGGCATCCGCTCGCTGTTCATCCTGTACCCGCTGACCGTGGCGGGCGCGTTCACCGTCACCCCGGGCGACGGCACCCAGCACCTGGGCCTGGTGTTCAACATGGACGCCCCGCCGGTCTGCACCAAGGGGTACGAGGAGACCGGGCGGCGCTGGCCGCAGGACACCAGCAAGCAGCGGACCCGCACCGACCTGGGCTGCACGGAGCCGAAGAACTCCGACAAGGTCGTCCGCGGCGCCCGCAACCTCCCGCCCGAGGCGCGGCAGCCCATGCCGCAGGTCCCCGACGGCGCCACCGCCGGGGCGGGCTTCCCCGAGGGCGGCGCGAACGGCGGCGCGAACGACGGCGGGGACGGCGACGGCGGCTCCGGGGAGCAGGCCTCCGGCGACACCACCCCCGACGAGGGCGTGACCACCCTGGTCGACGACACCCTCTATGTGCCGGTCTCGGCCGGATCGGTGCAGCTCGCCGGGTACGATCCAGCGACCGGGGCCGTGTACGGGCCCGACGGCAAGCAGTACCTGCTGGGTTACGGCGGCGGGCAGCAGCAGGTGCTGGGCGACGCCTCCTGGAAGATGCTGCTCCTCGGCCCGCTGTCCTGATTAAGGAGCCCTCACCGTGAAGTTCGGACGATCACGTGACCGCGATACGGAACTGGTGGTGGTGCGCGTCCCGGTGGTGACCGGGCTGCTGGCCGTGGTCGTCGTCGCGCTGGCCGTCGCGGTGGTGGTGCTGGGATCTTCGGTGTGGCGGGCCGAGGCCCGTGAGGACCAGCGCGCCGCGGCCATGCAGTCGGCCCGGCAGACCGCCGTGAACCTGGCGACCATCGACCACCGCAACCTCCCCAAGAGCCTGGAGCGGGTGGCCAGCGGGCTGACCGGCGAGGCCAAGGACCAGTGGGGGACCATGTCCGCCGACATCTCCAAGGCCGCCCAGCAGGGCAAGAGCACCGCCACGGTGCGCGACATGCGGGCCGGCGTGGTGTCGATGGACGAGGACAGCGCCGAGGTCATCGTGGCGGTCACCTCCGTGGTCACCAGTGCGGAGGTGCCGAACGGGCAGCAGCGGTACTTCCGCTGGCGGTTCGACCTGACCCGTACCGACGGGCGCTGGCTCGTCTCCAACATGAGGCTGGTGGCATGACGGTGCTCGGGCGCGGCAAGCGCGCCGGCAAGGACGACAAGGCCGACAAGGCGCGCAAGGCCGAGGAGGCCGCCCGGCGGGCCGAGGAGCTCGCGGAGCAGGCCCGCAAGGCCGCCGAGGAGGCCAGGGCCGCCCTGGAGGAGGCCGAGGCCGAGAAGCGGGAGCGGGCCGCCGAGAAGGCCGGCAAGGGCGCGGGCAAGAGCGGCGGAAGCGGCAGGTCCGCCGCGGTACGGCCCAAGTACGCCCTGACCGAGGAGACCGACCAGGCCGGCGAGGACGTCGGGACCGGTACGGCGGAGACCGAGACCGGCGACGAGGATGCCGTGGCGGCGAGCCCCGCGACCGCTGACGACGCCGATGACGTGGACGCCGCGGCGGTGGAGGCCGACGACGACACGACGGCGACCGAGACGGACAACGCGGACGAGACGGACGACGCGGACGAGGTGGAGGACGACGGGCCGCGGGACGTCGAGGACGATCTCGTTCGGGACGAGGCCGAGGAGACCGGGACGGCCGACGAGGACGACGGGGACGCCCCGGAGGCCGCCGCCGGCCGGACGCGCCGCAAGGTCGTGTTCCGTTCCGGGCTGGGCACCTCCGGTGTGGTGCTGCTGACGCTCGCCGTGCTGCTGGGGGCCGCGGCCGGGTGGCTGTGGGTGCAGGACAACCGGCTGGCGAACGCCGAGGAGGCCCGCAAGCAGGTGATGTTCGCCGCCGCGCAGGCCGCCCAGGACCTGTCGTCGTACGACTACCGGACGGTGGACTCGGACCTGCGTCGGGCCGCCGCGCACACCACCGGCAAGTTCAAGGACGAGTTCGCCAGGACCACCCCGCAGGTCAAGGCGAACGCGGCCAGGCAGCAGGTGGTGACCGAGGGCATCGCGCTCAAGACCGGTGTGGAGCGGGTCGACGGCGACGAGGCGGTGGCGATCGTGTTCCTCAACCAGGAGACCGCCAAGGCCGCGACCGCGCAGCGGCTGCCGAGCCAGTTCCGCCTGCGGCTGACCATGAGGAAGGTGGACGGCCGGTGGCTGGTGGAGAAGCTGGAGGTCCTCTAGCCGCCCGTCGCGCCCGTGCCGGGTCTGCCCGGCAGGTGACCGTCCTGTGACCCGTTCCGGACCTGTCCGGAACGGGTCACGGCGCGTTCGGGGGCGGTGACCGGGTACGGAGTCCCTAAACTATGGCTTTCCTCACGGCTGGTCAGCGCGGGAAATGCCGCTGGCCGGTCTTGACTCCGGGGCCCGGACAGGCGATGCTGCGAGGCAACTGTGATGCATACTGCGGCGCCAGAGTTGCCAGCGGTGTGGCAGTCGGCTACACTGCTCCTTTGCGCTGCCCTCTGACTATCCTCGTGCAAGAATTCAACCTGTAGCGGACCGTGTGCGCACGGTATCCGTGATAACGATCTTGTTCGGCGATGGTCTCGGCCTGCGCGTCACCAGTACCGCCGCGAGCCCTCGGAAGGACCACTCTTGGCAGCCTCGCGCAACGCCTCGAACACCGCAACCGGTCCGAACCGCGTTTCCTTCGCGCGTATCAAGGAGCCACTCGAAGTCCCGGACCTCCTCGCTCTGCAGACCAACTCCTTCGACTGGCTGCTCGGCAACGAGAGGTGGAAGTCCCGCGTCGAGGCGGCCCAGAAGGCCGGCCGCAAGGACGTCCCGACCCAGTCGGGGCTCGAGGAGATCTTCGAGGAGATCAGTCCGATCGAGGACTTCTCCGGGACCATGTCGCTGTCGTTCCGGGACCACCGGTTCGAGCCGCCCAAGTACTCCGTGGAGGAGTGCAAGGACAAGGACATGACCTACTCCGCCCCGATGTTCGTCACGGCGGAGTTCATCAACAACTCGACGGGTGAGATCAAGAGCCAGACGGTGTTCATGGGCGACTTCCCGCTCATGACCCCCAAGGGCACCTTCATCATCAACGGCACCGAGCGGGTGGTGGTGTCGCAGCTGGTGCGCTCGCCCGGCGTCTACTTCGACCGATCCCTGGACAAGGCCAGCGACAAGGACATCTACGGCTGCAAGGTCATCCCCAGCCGTGGCGCCTGGCTGGAGTTCGAGATCGACAAGCGCGACAACGTCGGCGTGCGGATCGACCGCAAGCGCAAGCAGCCGGTGACCGTGCTGCTCAAGGCGCTCGGCTGGGACGAGGCCCGGATCCGCGAGCACTTCGGCGCGTACGAGTCGATGAACGTCACCCTGGAGAAGGACCACACGTCCGGCCAGGAGGACGCGCTGCTGGACATCTACCGCAAGCTGCGGCCGGGCGAGCCGCCGACCAAGGAGTCGGCGCAGACCCTGCTGGAGAACCTGTACTTCAACCCCAAGCGGTACGACCTGGCCAAGGTCGGCCGGTACAAGGTCAACAAGAAGCTCGGCCTGGACCTGGACATGAACCAGGGCACCCTGACCGAGGACGACATCGTCGCCACCATCGAGTACCTCGTCCGGCTGCACGCCGGCGAGGAGGAGGGCGTGCTCACCGCCGCCGGCGAGAACGGCGTCGCGGTGCCGATCGAGGTCGACGACATCGACCACTTCGGCAACCGGCGGCTGCGCACCGTCGGCGAGCTCATCCAGAACCAGGTCCGGCTCGGCCTGGCCCGGATGGAGCGCGTCGTGCGCGAGCGGATGACCACCCAGGACGTCGAGGCGATCACGCCGCAGACCCTGATCAACATCCGCCCGGTGGTGGCCTCCATCCGCGAGTTCTTCGGCACCAGCCAGCTCTCGCAGTTCATGGACCAGACCAACCCGCTGGCCGGGCTGACCCACAAGCGGCGGCTGTCGGCGCTGGGCCCGGGCGGTCTGTCCCGTGAGCGGGCCGGCTTCGAGGTCCGTGACGTGCACCCGTCCCACTACGGCCGGATGTGCCCGATCGAGACCCCGGAAGGCCCGAACATCGGCCTGATCGGCTCGCTGTCGGCCTACGGGCGGGTCAACCCGTTCGGCTTCGTGGAGACCCCGTACCGCAAGGTCGTCGACGGCCGGGTCACCGACGAGATCCACTACCTGACCGCCGACGAGGAGGACCGCTTCGTCAAGGCGCAGGCCAACTCGCCGCTGAACCCGGACGGCACGTTCGCCGAGGACCGCGTGCTGGTGCGCACCAAGGGCGGTGAGATCGAGTACCTGCCGCCGAACGAGGTCGACTACATGGACGTCTCGCCGCGTCAGATGACCTCGGTCGCCACCGCGATGATCCCGTTCCTGGAGCACGACGACGCCAACCGCGCGCTGATGGGCTCCAACATGCAGCGGCAGGCGGTGCCGCTGCTGCGCAGCGAGGCGCCGCTGGTCGGCACCGGCATGGAGTACCGGGCCGCCACCGACGCCGGCGACGTGATCCTCGCGGAGAAGGCCGGCGTGGTGGAGGAGGTCTCCGCCGACTACATCACCGTGATGAACGACGACGGCACCCGCACCACCTACCGGGTCGCCAAGTTCAAGCGGTCCAACCAGGGCACCTGCTTCAACCAGAAGCCCATCGTGGACGAGGGCCAGCGGGTCGAGGCCGGCCAGGTCATCGCCGACGGCCCGTGCACCGACCAGGGCGAGATGGCGCTCGGCAAGAACCTGCTGGTGGCGTTCATGCCCTGGGAGGGCCACAACTACGAGGACGCCATCATCCTGTCCCAGCGCCTGGTGCAGGACGACGTGCTGAGCTCGATCCACATCGAGGAGCACGAGGTCGACGCCCGCGACACCAAGCTGGGCCCCGAGGAGATCACCCGGGACATCCCGAACGTCTCCGAGGAGGTGCTGGCCGACCTCGACGAGCGCGGCATCATCCGGATCGGCGCCGACGTCGTCCCCGGCGACATCCTGGTCGGCAAGGTCACCCCCAAGGGCGAGACCGAGCTGACCCCCGAGGAGCGGCTGCTGCGCGCGATCTTCGGTGAGAAGGCCCGCGAGGTCCGCGACACCTCGCTGAAGGTGCCGCACGGCGAGCAGGGCAAGGTCATCGGCGTCCGGGTGTTCTCCCGCGAGGAGGGCGACGAGCTGCCGCCGGGCGTCAACGAGCTGGTCCGCGTCTACGTGGCGCAGAAGCGCAAGATCACCGACGGGGACAAGCTGGCCGGCCGGCACGGCAACAAGGGCGTCATCGCCAAGGTGCTGCCGATCGAGGACATGCCGTTCCTGGAGGACGGCACCCCGGTCGACATCATCCTCAACCCGCTGGGCGTGCCCGGCCGGATGAACGTCGGCCAGGTCCTGGAGACCCACCTGGGCTGGGTGGCCAGCCGGGGCTGGAGGCTCGAGGGCGACGACGCCGAGTGGAAGCGCGCCCTGCAGGCCATCGGCGCCGACGCGGCCGGGCCGTGGACCAAGACCGCCACCCCGGTCTTCGACGGCGCCCGCGAGGAGGAGATCACCGGGCTGATCGAGAGCACGCTCCCCGACGAGGAGGGGCGGCGCCTGGTCGGTCCCGGCGGCAAGGCCAAGCTCTTCGACGGCCGGACCGGCGAGCCCTTCAAGGACCCGATCTCGGTCGGCTACATCTACATCCTGAAGCTGCTCCACCTGGTCGACGACAAGATCCACGCTCGGTCGACCGGCCCCTACTCCATGATCACGCAGCAGCCGCTGGGCGGTAAGGCCCAGTTCGGCGGCCAGCGGTTCGGGGAGATGGAGGTCTGGGCGCTGGAGGCCTACGGCGCCGCCTACGCCCTGCAGGAGCTGCTGACCATCAAGTCCGACGACGTGCTCGGCCGCGTGAAGGTCTACGAGGCCATCGTCAAGGGCGAGAACATCCCGGAGCCGGGCATCCCGGAGTCCTTCAAGGTGCTGATCAAGGAGATGCAGTCGCTGTGCCTCAACGTCGAGGTGCTCTCCAGCGACGGCATGTCCATCGAGATGCGCGACAGCGACGAGGACGTCTTCCGCGCCGCGGAGGAGCTCGGCATCGATCTCGCACGGCGCCCCAACGAGGGTGCGATGAGCGTCGACGAGGTCTGAGGCACTAGGGGCATAAGGGGATATACGACAGTGCTCGACGTCAACTTCTTCGACGAGCTGCGGATCGGCCTGGCGACCGCCGACGACATCCGTCAGTGGTCGCACGGCGAGGTCAAGAAGCCCGAGACCATCAACTACCGGACGCTCAAGCCGGAAAAGGACGGCCTGTTCTGCGAGAAGATCTTCGGTCCCACCCGGGACTGGGAGTGCTACTGCGGTAAGTACAAGCGGGTGCGCTTCAAGGGGATCATCTGCGAGCGCTGCGGCGTGGAGGTCACCCGCGCCAAGGTGCGGCGCGAGCGGATGGGCCACATCGAGCTGGCCGCCCCGGTCACCCACATCTGGTACTTCAAGGGCGTTCCCTCGCGGCTGGGCTACCTGCTGGACCTGGCGCCCAAGGACCTCGAGAAGATCATCTACTTCGCGGCGTACATGATCACCTCGGTGGACACCGAGAAGCGCGAGCGCGACCTGCCCACCCTCGAGGCGCACATCTCGGTGGAACGCCAGCAGATCGAGCAGCGCCGGGACGCCGACATCGAGGCCCGCCAGCAGAAGCTGGAGGCCGACCTGGCCGAGCTGGAGGAGGCCGGCGCCAAGGCCGACGCCAAGCGCAAGCTGCGCGACTCGGCCGAGCGGGAGATGAAGCAGCTGCGCGACCGCGCGCAGCGCGAGCTGGACCGCCTCGAGGAGGTCTGGACCCGCTTCAAGAACCTCAAGGTCCAGGACCTCGAGGGCGACGAGATGCTGTACCGCGAGATGCGCGAGCGGTTCGGCAAGTACTTCGAGGGCGGCATGGGCGCCCGCGCCATCCAGGCGCGGCTGGAGAACTTCGACCTCGAGGCCGAGGCCGAGAAGCTCCGCGAGATCATCCGCACCGGCAAGGGCCAGAAGAAGGCCCGCGCCCTCAAGCGGCTCAAGGTCGTCTCGGCGTTCCTGAACACCCGCAACAGCCCGCTGGGCATGGTGCTGGACTGCATCCCGGTCATCCCGCCGGACCTGCGCCCGATGGTGCAGCTGGACGGCGGCCGGTTCGCCACGTCCGACCTGAACGACCTGTACCGGCGCGTGATCAACCGGAACAACCGGCTCAAGCGGCTGCTCGACCTGGGCGCTCCGGAGATCATCGTCAACAACGAGAAGCGGATGCTGCAGGAGGCCGTCGACGCGCTGTTCGACAACGGCCGCCGCGGCCGCCCGGTCACCGGGCCGGGCAACCGTCCGCTCAAGTCGCTGAGCGACATGCTCAAGGGCAAGCAGGGCCGGTTCCGGCAGAACCTGCTGGGCAAGCGCGTCGACTACTCCGGCCGTTCGGTCATCGTGGTCGGCCCGCAGCTCAAGCTGCACCAGTGCGGCCTGCCCAAGCAGATGGCGCTGGAGCTGTTCAAGCCGTTCGTGATGAAGCGGCTGGTGGACCTCAACCACGCGCAGAACATCAAGTCCGCCAAGCGGATGGTCGAGCGCGCCCGCCCGGTGGTGTGGGACGTGCTGGAGGAGGTCATCACCGAGCACCCGGTGCTGCTGAACCGGGCGCCGACCCTGCACCGCCTGGGCATCCAGGCGTTCGAGCCGCAGCTGGTCGAGGGCAAGGCCATCCAGATCCACCCGCTGGTCTGCACCGCGTTCAACGCCGACTTCGACGGCGACCAGATGGCGGTGCACCTGCCGCTGTCGGCCGAGGCGCAGGCCGAGGCGCGGATCCTGATGCTGTCCACCAACAACATCCTCAAGCCCTCGGACGGCAAGCCCGTCACCATGCCCACCCAGGACATGGTCATCGGCCTGTACTGGCTGACGACCGACAAGGAGGGCGCCAAGGGCGAGGGCCGGGTGTTCGCGTCGGTGGCCGAGGCCGTCATGGCCTACGACCGCGGCGAGCTGGACCTGCAGGCCAAGATCCAGGTCCGGTTCAAGGACACCCCGCCGCCGCGCGGCTGGCAGGCCCCCGAGGGCTACGAGCCGGGCCAGCCGTACCGGCTGGAGACCACGCTGGGCCGCTGCCTGTTCAACGAGACGCTGCCGGACGACTTCCCCTTCGTGAACTACGAGGTGGGCAAGAAGCAGCTGTCGGCGATCGTGAACGAGCTGGCCGAGAACTACCCCAAGGTGGTCGTGGCCAAGGCGCTGGACGAGCTGAAGGACCGCGGGTTCCACTGGGCCACCCGGTCCGGCGTGACCATCGCGATCGAGGACGTGGTGGCCCCGCCGAACAAGGCGGAGATCCTGGCCAAGTACGAGCGCCGCGCCGACAAGGTGCAGCGCGAGTTCAACCGCGGCCTGATCACCGACGACGAGCGCCGGCAGGAGCTCATCGAGATCTGGACGCACGCCACCGCCGAGGTCATGGAGGACATGACCAACGCGTTCCCGAAGACCAACCCGGTGTGGATGATGGTCAACTCGGGCGCCCGCGGTAACCCGCTGCAGGTCCGGCAGATCGCCGGCATGCGCGGCCTGGTCTCCAACCCCAAGGGCGAGACCATCCCGCGGCCGATCACGTCCTCGTTCCGCGAGGGCCTGTCGGTGGTCGAGTACTTCATCTCCACCCACGGCGCGCGCAAGGGTCTGGCCGACACCGCGCTGCGCACCGCCGACTCCGGTTACCTGACCCGGCGTCTGGTGGACGTGGCGCAGGACGTGATCGTCCGGGAGACCGACTGCGGCACCGACCGGACCATCGCGTTCCGGGTGGCCGAGCGGACCGCGGACGGCTCGCTGGCCAAGCCGGCCAACGCGGAGACCAGCCTGGTCGGGCGGACCATCGCCGAGGACGTCGAGGTGGACGGGACGGTCGTCGTCCCGGCCGGCACCGACCTGTCCGACGCGGTGATCGACCGGCTGATCGCGGCGGGCGTGGAGGAGGTGCGCACCCGCAGCTCGCTGGTCTGCGAGTCCAAGATCGGCGTGTGCGCCGCCTGCTACGGCCGCTCGCTGGCCACCGGCAAGCGGGTGGACGTCGGCGAGGCGGTCGGCATCATCGCCGCCCAGTCCATCGGTGAGCCCGGCACCCAGCTGACCATGCGGACCTTCCACACCGGCGGTGTCGCCGGGGCGGACATCACGCACGGTCTGCCGCGTGTCACCGAGCTGTTCGAGGCCCGCATCCCCAAGGGCGTGGCGCCGATCAGCGAGGTGGCCGGCCGGGTCAAGATCGAGGAGACCGAGAAGACCCGGAAGATCATCATCGTTCCGGACGACGGCTCCGACGAGGTCGCCTACCCGGTGCCGATGCGCGCCCGGCTGATGGACGGGGTCCGCGAGGGCGCCCACGTCGAGGTCGGCCAGCAGCTCATCGCGGGCGCCCAGAACCCGCACGAGGTGCTGCGCATCCTCGGCCCCCGGGCGGTGCAGCTGCACCTGGTCCAGGAGGTCCAGGAGGTGTACCGGTCGCAGGGCGTGTCGATCCACGACAAGCACATCGAGATCATCGTCCGCCAGATGCTCAAGCGGGTGAACATCCTCGAGTCGGGCGACACCGACCTGCTGCCGGGCGACCTGGTGGAGCGGCCGGTCTTCGAGGAGACCAACCGCGCCGTGGTGGCCGAGGGCGGCACCCCCGCCGCCGGCCGTCCGGTCCTGATGGGGATCACCAAGGCCTCGCTGGCCACCGAGTCGTGGCTGTCGGCGGCCTCCTTCCAGGAGACCACCCGGGTGCTCACCGAGGCGGCCATGCACGCCAAGAGCGACCCGCTGCTGGGCCTGAAGGAGAACGTCATCATCGGCAAGCTCATCCCGGCCGGTACCGGCATGCCGCAGTACCGCAACGTCCGGGTCGAGCCCACCGAGGAGGCCAAGGCCGCGGTGTACTCCGTCGGGTCCTACGACGACGGCGCCGAGTACGCCTTCGGCCAGGGCTCCGGCGAGGCCGTGCCCCTGGAGGAGTACGACTTCGGCCAGTACAACCGCTGACCGGGCGCTGACCGCGCAGAGCCCCTTCCGGACCTCCGGGAGGGGCTCTGCCCGTCTCTACGGGCGGATGAGGACGGCGGTGGCGTCGTCGTGGGGTTTGCCTCGGTGGCGGGCGCGTTCGGTCTCGGTCTCGGCGTGCTCGGCCGCGCGGGTGCGCCGGATGAGCTCGGCGGGGCCCTCGCGGTCGAGGAGGTCCAGGAGGGCGGGCCAGTCGAGCCGGCCGAAGCGTTCGACGAGACGGGTGGCGCCGTCGGAGAAGAGGGCGGCGCGCCGGACGTCCTCCAGCGGGGCCGAGCCCGTCAGGGCCTCGTAGGCGGCCTCGGGACGGGTGCTCGCCACCCAGAAGCCGCCGGGGGAGTTGCGCAGCGCCCGCACCGCCTCCGGGGTGTAGGAGGGGAGCCTGGCCGTCCTGTCGTCGTGGACCACCTCGAGGCGGTCGCCCAGGTCCACCAGGACGGGGGAGTCGGCCAGCACCAGCCAGTCCAGGCGGCCGTCCAGGGCGCGGACGACCGCGGCGGTTGCCGAGGGGCTGTCGGGGTTGGCCAGGTCGCAGCCGCCGTGGGCGGCGCAGGTCTCGGCGATGGACTCGGCCAGCACGTCGGCCAGCGCCGCGCGCGTCCGGCCGGCCAGCCGCCGGGCCAGCGCACCGGCCAGCCGGCCCGCCAGCCAGCGCGGGCCGTGCCCGCAGCCGGAGTCGACGCCGGGGCGCGCGGTGGCCCCGTCCAGCAGCACCGCCCAGCCGTCGCCGGTCACGACGCAGTCCTCGTTGGGAAGGCCGGGTGTGGCCACGGAGGCATAGCTGACGTGCACGGTTCTCCCAAGAACAGAGTGATCATCGTTCGAGACGCCGGGGCGGACGCCCGTCGTTTGGCATCCTGTCGGGCTTATGCGAACCCGTACGCCGCGCAACGCCCCACCGTACGAGCCGGATCACGGTCCGTGGCCGGAGGCCGAGGAGAACTGGCTCGACGAGGCCTTCGCAGGCGCCGAGCGCCGTAGACGCCGGGCCAGGATCGCCCTGGCGGTCCTGGCCGTCCTCGTCGGCGCCGCGACGGTCGCCGCCGGGATCCGGTTCTACCGCCCGGACTCGCCGCTCGGACAGGGCGGCGCCGCGCTGGCCGAGCAGTCCCCGTCGCGTCCCGCCGCCACGCCGACGGTGACTCCCACGCCCACCGTGCCCAGCCGGGGAACGGGCAAGTTCACCCGGGTCCCCGGCACCGGCCGCAAGGCCGGGCGGGGACGGCTGATGCGGTACGTCGTGGAGGTCGAGGGGGGCATCGGCCACCCGGCCACCGAGTTCGCCCGCACCGTCGAGGCGATCCTGGCGCACCCCAGGGGCTGGACCGCCGGCGGCAAGTGGGCGTTCCAGCGGGTGAGCGGCCGCGGCTACGACTTCGTGGTGCGGCTGGCCACGCCGGAGACCGTCGACCGCCTGTGCGCCAAGTACGGGCTGGAGACCGAGAGCGAGGTCAACTGCGCCGGCGGCAAGGAGGTGATCGTCAACCTCAAGCGCTGGGAACTGCTGACCCCGAGCTACCAGGGCAGGCCCGAGGAGTACCGGGCGCTGACGATCAACCACGAGGTCGGCCACCGGCTCGGCTACGGGCACGCCACCTGCCCGCGCAAGGGCGGGCCCGCGCCGGTGATGCAGCAGCAGGTGTACGGCATGAAGGGCTGCGTCATCAACGGCTGGCCGTACGATGAGCGCGGCCGCTACATCACCGGCCCGGCGGTCCCGTGAACCGGCGCCGCCCCGTTCCGGCGTTTTCCGGAACATCGGGGCGCGCTTCACCCGAACCGCGGAGGGGTACAGAACGTCCCACGGGTTGCCCATCGAAGCGTGGTGATTTGCGGTGGGACCTGCCATCCGGGCAGGCTGGACAACTGAACGTCCCTGGCGAGGGTGCCACGGGGCGAGGACGAAGGCTTGGAGGCCGCGTTATGCGCCGTGCGCCTCGAAGTGAAGCATGACGGCCTGGGCGAGCATCCGCCCGGGGAACGGCGCTGAAGGAGCCCGACGATGACCGAGCAGAGCGGCACGCAGGGACCGCAGTGGCCGAGGCCTGACGACCAGAACCCGCCCACCGGCGGGGAGGGCGAGGCCAACCAGGCGGCGGATGCGGGGTCCGGCCCGTCCGAGCAGCCGGTGCGGCCGATCGGCGACCGCACCGTGGTGTTCGGCGCGCCGGCGCGTCGCAGGAACACCGAGAACCAGCCCGAGACCGGCGGTGAGCCGGGCGCGGGGCAGGAGCGGCCCACCCCGCCGCCCGCGCCGCCCACCATGGTCGAGCAGCCGATCGCCGGCCTGGGCGCCGAGCAGCCCCAGCAGCCGTCCTACGGCCAGCCGCCGCAGCAGCCCTACGGTCAGCAGGCCCCGTACGGTCAGCCGCAGCCGCCGCAGCAGCCGTACGGCCAGCCCCAGCAGCCCTATGGCCAGCAGGCCCCCTACGGCCAGCAGCCCTATGGGCAGCCGCCGCAGCCCCAGCAGCCGTACGGGACGCCCGCGGACCCGTACCGGCCGCCGTCCTTCGACCAGCCCGAGCAGCAGCCCCCGGCGCCCGGCGGCGGGGAGCGCACCGTGATCGTCCCGGGGCCCGAGCAGCAGCAGGCGCAGCCCGGGACGCCTCCGGTCGACGACAACGCGACGGTGGCCTGGTCGCCGGGGACCGACGTGCCGGTCGCCGGTTCCGGCCGGGACGCCCAGCAGGGCTGGCAGCCGCCGCAGGGCGGGCAGCCGCCCCAGCCGGGCGGCGGGGAGCGCACCGTGATGGTGCCGCCGCCCGACTCCGGCCAGTACTCCGGGCCGGCCCCCGAGGAGCCGCAGCAGGCGCAGTACGAGCCCCCGGTGGCGCAGGGTTACGGCCCGCCGCAGGGCTCCGACAGCGACACGGCGTCCACCCAGACGTTCGCCACGGGCCAGGGCGGCGCGCAGTCGCCGGGCTACCCCGACCAGCCGCAGTGGCAGCAGGGCACCGAGCAGCCGGGCCAGCAGGCCCCCTACGGCCAGCAGCCCTACGGCCAGCCGCAGGGCCAGGCGGCGTACGGCGCGCCGGGCGGCCAGCAGGGCTACCCGCAGCAGCCGTACGGCCAGCAGTCCGAGGGCCAGCAGCCCTACGGCCAGCCGCAGGGCGCGCAGGGTCAGCAGCCGGCCTACGGCGCCCAGCCGGGCCAGCAGTACGGCCAGCAGCCCTACGGCCAGCCCGGCCAGCATGGCCAGCAGCCCCAGCAGCCGTACGGTCAGCCGCAGGGCGCGCAGGGTCAGTACGGCGCCCAGCAGTACGGCGGCGCGCAGGCCGACCACGGCGGCAAGGGCGGCAGGAAGGGGATGCTCATCGGGATCGGCGCGATCGCCCTGGTGGTGATCCTCGTCGTGCTGGTGGTCGTCTTCGTGCTCTGACGATCCCGCCGGCCGGGTGACCGGCCGGTGACCTCTTCCCCTCCGGGAGACGACTGGGACACAATGCCGACGGGAACCTCCCGTCGGCATTCGTCCGTTCCAGAGGCGGGACCGCCCGGTCCGCCCGTCCGGAACTTCCGGATCCGGTACTTGCGCCGGACCCCCCGGACGCGGTAATGGCGTGCCCACTTTGACCAACGCCGCAAGGCTGGGTAGTCTCTTGCCTCGTGCCCGTGGTTCGCGGGTCACATGTGCGTGCGCGCCGGCAAGGCCCTCTGGGTGCCAGTCCTAGCGCCGCAATCCACTCCCCGGCTTGGTCGGCCCCTCACGGGCCGTGGCGGTCGCGTTACGCCCTGCAGAGGGCGACACGCCCGACCGCGTGGGTCGGAGAGGCCGGGAAACCGGCAGGTCACAGCCTCGCCAGGGGCGGTGATTGACGGTCCAAGCCGGGGTCGCCCGACCCGGGCGGAAGGCCACGCAGTTCCAAGACTTACCGGCTCGGTACGAGGAAGACGGAGACGCGGTGCCCACGATCCAGCAGCTTGTCCGTAAGGGCCGCCAGGACAAGGTGACCAAGAACAAGACGCCTGCGCTCAAGGGCAGCCCCCAGCGCCGGGGTGTTTGCACGCGCGTCTACACCACGACGCCCAAGAAGCCCAACTCCGCGCTTCGCAAGGTCGCCCGTGTCCGGCTGACCAGTGGGATCGAGGTCACCGCCTACATCCCCGGGGTCGGGCACAACCTGCAGGAGCACTCGATCGTGCTGGTGCGCGGCGGTCGTGTGAAGGACCTGCCGGGCGTCCGCTACAAGATCATCCGCGGTTCGCTCGACACCCAGGGCGTGCGGAACCGCAAGCAGGCGCGCAGCCGCTACGGCGCAAAGAAGGAGAAGAGCTAATGCCGCGCAAGGGCCCCGCTGGCAAGCGCCAGCTCGTCGCCGACCCGGTGTACAACTCGCCGCTGGTCACCGCGCTGATCAACAAGGTGCTCCTGGACGGCAAGCGCTCCATCGCGCAGCGCATCGTGTACGACGCCCTCGAGGGCGCCCGGGAGAAGACCGGCAACGACCCGGTCGTCACCCTCAAGCGCGCGCTGGACAACGTCAAGCCGACCATCGAGGTCAAGAGCCGGCGAGTCGGCGGTGCCACCTACCAGGTCCCGGTGGAGGTGCGGCCGGCCCGCAGCACCACCCTGGCGCTGCGCTGGCTGGTCACCTACGCCCGGGCGCGTCGCGAGAAGACCATGACCGAGCGGCTGATGAACGAGCTCATCGACGCCAGCAACGGTCTGGGCGCTTCGGTCAAGAAGCGCGAGGACACGCACAAGATGGCGGAGTCCAACAAGGCCTTCGCCCACTACCGCTGGTGATCCCGGCGGACCCACAGACGACGAACGACGCGAGGACGCGACAGTGGCTACCAAGACCGGTGTAGACCTGGCCAAGGTCCGCAACATCGGGATCATGGCCCATATCGACGCGGGCAAGACCACGACGACCGAGCGCATCCTGTACTACACCGGGATGAGCTACAAGATCGGCGAGGTCCACGACGGCGCCGCCACCACCGACTTCATGGAGCAGGAGCAGGAGCGGGGGATCACCATCACCTCCGCCGCGGTGACCTGCCGGTGGCCGGTGGACAGCGTCGAGCACACCATCAACATCATCGACACCCCCGGCCACGTGGACTTCACCGTCGAGGTGGAGCGTTCGCTGCGGGTGCTCGACGGTGCGGTGGCGGTGTTCGACGGCGTCGCCGGTGTGGAGCCGCAGTCGGAGACCGTGTGGCGTCAGGCCGACCGGTACGGCGTGCCGCGGATCTGCTTCGTCAACAAGCTGGACCGGGTCGGCGCGGAGTTCCACCGCTGCGTGGACATGATCAGGGACCGGCTGAACGCCGTGCCGCTGGTGATGCAGCTGCCGATCGGCGCCGAGGCGGACTTCAAGGGCGTCATCGACCTGGTCAAGATGAAGGCCCTGATCTGGACGCCCGAGGCCAAGCTGGGCGAGATGTACGACGAGGTCGACATCCCCGCCAGCCACGCCGAGGCCGCCCAGGAGTGGCACGACAAGCTGGTCGAGACGGTCGCCGAGGCCGACGACGAGATCATGGAGCTGTACCTGGAGGGCAACGAGCCCACCGCGGAGCAGCTGATCCCGGCGATCCGGCGCGCGACCATCGCCAGCAAGCTGACCCCCGTGCTGTGCGGCACCGCGTTCAAGAACAAGGGCGTGCAGCCGCTGCTGGACGCGATCGTCCGCTACCTGCCGTCGCCGCTGGACATCGAGGCCATCGAGGGCCACGACATGCGCGACGAGGAGAAGGTGATCGCCCGCAAGCCCAGCGAGGACGAGCCGTTCTCGGCGCTGGCGTTCAAGATCATGAGCGACCCGCACCTGGGCAAGCTCACCTTCGTGCGCGTCTACTCCGGCGTGCTGGAGGCCGGCACCTCCGTGCTCAACTCGGTCAAGGACCGCAAGGAGCGGGTCGGCAAGATCTACCGGATGCACGCCAACAAGCGTGAGGAGATCGACCGCGTCGGCGCCGGCGACATCGTCGCGGTGATGGGCCTCAAGCAGACCACCACCGGCGAGACGCTCTGCGACGAGAAGGACCCGGTGGTCCTGGAGTCGATGACCTTCCCCGCCCCGGTCATCCACGTGGCGATCGAGCCCAAGACCAAGGCCGACCAGCAGAAGCTGGGCACCGCGATCCAGCGGCTGGCCGAGGAGGACCCCTCCTTCCAGGTCCGCACCGACGAGGAGACCGGCCAGACGGTCATCTCCGGGATGGGTGAGCTGCACCTGGAGATCCTGGTCGACCGGATGAAGCGGGAGTTCAAGGTCGACGCCAACGTGGGCCGCCCGCAGGTGGCCTACCGCGAGACGATCACCAAGAAGGTCGAGAAGGTCGAGTACACCCACAAGAAGCAGACGGGTGGCTCCGGCCAGTTCGGCCGCGTGATCATCGACCTGGAGCCGCTGGGCGACGGCAACGACGGCTACGAGTTCGAGAACAAGGTCACCGGTGGCCGCATCCCCCGGGAGTACATCCCGTCGGTGGACGCGGGCTGCCAGGAGGCCGCCGAGTTCGGCGTGCTGGCCGGATACCCGATGGTGGGCGTCAAGGTCACCCTGCAGGACGGCGCCTACCACGAGGTGGACTCCTCGGAAATGGCCTTCAAGGTCGCCGGGTCCATGGCGTTCAAGGAGGCGGCCCGCCGGGCGGCCCCCACGCTGCTGGAGCCGATGATGGCGGTGGAGGTCACCACCCCCGAGGACAACATGGGTGACGTGATCGGCGACCTCAACAGCCGGCGCGGTCAGGTCCAGTCCATGGACGAGCGCGCGGGCATGCGGGTCGTCAAGGCCCTCGTCCCCCTCTCCGAGATGTTCGGCTACGTGGGTGATCTGCGCAGCAAGACCCAGGGCCGGGCTGTTTTCACCATGCAGTTCGACTCCTACGCGGAGGTGCCGAGCAACGTCGCGCAGGAGATCATCGCCAAGGCGCGGGGCGAGTAGCCCCCGGGCCTAGAGCCAGATCACCATCGGCCGGGCGGTGGCGCGCCGCCGCCCGACCGGACCCGGAACGAAACGGTCGCCTCCGGCGGCCGAGACGCAGGCAAGGAGACACCAGTGGCGAAGGCCAAGTTCGAGCGGACCAAGCCGCACGTGAACATCGGCACCATCGGGCACATCGACCACGGTAAGACCACCCTTACCGCGGCGATCACCAAGGTGCTCCACGACAAGTACCCGGACATCAACCCGTTCACCCCCTTCGAGGACATCGACAAGGCCCCCGAAGAGCGTGAGCGCGGTATCACGATCTCCATCGCGCACGTGGAGTACCAGACCGAGGCGCGCCACTACGCTCACGTGGACTGCCCGGGTCACGCCGACTACATCAAGAACATGATCACCGGTGCCGCCCAGATGGACGGCGCGATCCTGGTCGTGGCCGCCACCGACGGCCCGATGCCGCAGACCAAGGAGCACGTGCTGCTGGCCCGTCAGGTCGGCGTGCCGTACATCGTCGTCGCCCTGAACAAGTGCGACATGGTCGACGACGAGGAGATCCTGGAGCTGGTCGAGCTCGAGGTCCGCGAGCTGCTCAGCGAGTACGAGTTCCCGGGCGACGAGGTGCCCGTGGTGCGGGTGTCGGCCTTCCAGGCGCTGCAGGGCGACGAGAAGTGGGCCCAGTCCATCGTCGAGCTGATGGACGCGGTCGACGAGAACGTCCCCGAGCCGCAGCGTGACACCGACAAGCCGTTCCTGATGCCGATCGAGGACGTGTTCTCGATCACCGGTCGCGGCACCGTGGTCACCGGCCGTATCGAGCGCGGCGTCATCAACGTCAACGAGGAAGTCGAGATCATCGGCATCAAGGAAGAGTCGATGAAGACGACCGTCACCGGCGTTGAGATGTTCCGCAAGCTGCTCGACCAGGGCCAGGCGGGCGACAACGTCGGCCTGCTGCTGCGCGGCACCAAGCGCGAGGAGGTGGAGCGCGGCCAGTGTGTCATCAAGCCGGGCACCAACACCCCGCACACCGAGTTCGAGGCGCAGGTCTACATCCTGTCCAAGGACGAGGGCGGCCGGCACACCCCGTTCTTCAACAACTACCGTCCGCAGTTCTACTTCCGGACCACGGACGTCACCGGCGTGGTGCACCTGCCCGAGGGCACCGAGATGGTCATGCCGGGCGACAACACCGAGATGCGCGTCGAGCTGATCCAGCCCGTCGCCATGGAGGAGGGCCTGAAGTTCGCCATCCGTGAGGGTGGCCGGACCGTCGGCGCCGGTCGCGTCACCAAGATCATCAAGTAACACACCGATGGAGCGGCGGCCCGGCCGCCTGCCCCTCGTCCGGGGGGTCGTCCCCGAGGCGAGGACACGGCCGGGCCGCCGCACCACGAGAGCAGAAACCCAGCGGCACTACCAGCAAAGGACACCGAGGCCACCATGGCGGGACAGAAGATCCGCATCCGGCTCAAGGCCTACGACCATGAGGTCATCGACTCCTCGGCGAAGAAGATCGTCGAGACGGTGACGCGGACGGGCGCCAAGGTCGCGGGCCCGGTGCCGCTGCCGACCGAGAAGAACGTGTACTGCGTCATCCGCTCGCCGCACAAGTACAAGGACTCGCGCGAGCACTTCGAGATGCGCACGCACAAGCGGCTGATCGACATCATCGATCCGACGCCCAAGACGGTCGACTCGCTGATGCGGCTCGACCTGCCGGCCGGCGTCGACATCGAGATCAAGCTCTAAAAGGACGCACCCACGATGAGTAAGCAGAGGAAGGGCGTCCTGGGCGAGAAGCTCGGCATGACCCAGGTCTTCGACGATGAGGGCCGGATCGTTCCGGTGACCGTCGTCCAGGCCGGGCCGTGCGTCGTCACCCAGATCCGTACGCCCGACAAGGACGGCTACAGCGCCGTGCAGATCGGCTACGGCCAGGTGGACCCGCGCAAGGTGAACAAGCCGCGCTCGGGCCACTTCGCCAAGGCCGGTGTCACGCCGCGTCGCTACCTGGTCGAACTGCGGACCGACGACGCCGCCGAGTACACCCTCGGCCAGGAGATCACCGTTGAGGTCTTCGAGGCCGGCCAGAAGATCGACGTCACCGGCACCAGCAAGGGCAAGGGCACCGCGGGTGTGATGAAGCGCCACGGCTTCCGCGGCCTCGGCGCCTCGCACGGCACCCAGCGCAAGCACCGCTCGCCGGGCTCGATCGGCGGCTGCGCGACCCCGGGTCGCGTGTTCAAGGGCCTGCGCATGGCCGGGCGGATGGGCAACGTCCGCAAGACCGTGCAGAACCTGACCATCCACGCCATCGACGCGGACAAGGGTCTGCTGCTCATCAAGGGCGCCGTCCCCGGTCCCAACGGCGGTCTCGTCCTGGTCCGCGACGCAGTGAAGGGAACGGGCAAGTGACCGCCAAGCTCGACGTCGAACTGCCCGCCGAGATCTTCGACGCGAAGACCAGCGTGCCGCTGATCCACCAGGTCGTGGTGGCCCAGCAGGCCGCCGCCCGGCAGGGCACGCACGCCACCAAGACCCGCGGCGACGTCCGCGGCGGCGGCAAGAAGCCCTACCGGCAGAAGGGCACCGGCCGGGCCCGGCAGGGCTCGACCCGCGCGCCGCAGTTCGCCGGCGGTGGCACCGTGCACGGTCCCCAGCCGCGCGACTACGGCCAGCGCACGCCCAAGAAGATGAAGGCCGCCGCGCTGCGCGGCGCCCTGTCCGACCGCGCCCGGCACGGCCGGGTGCACGTGGTCGACCGCCTGGTCGAGGGCGACGTGCCCAAGACCAAGGTGGCGCTGGCCGCGCTGCGCGAGATCACCCAGGCCAAGCGGGTCCTCGTGGTCACCCACCGCGACGACGAGCTGACCTGGAAGAGCCTGCGCAACGAGCCCAGCGTGCACCTGCTGGTGGAGGACCAGCTCAACACCTACGACGTGATGGTGAGCGACGACGTGGTCTTCACCAAGGCCGCCTACGACGCGTTCATCGCACGCGCGACCAAGAAGGGAGGAGGCGACAAGTGAGCAAGATCGCCGACCCCCGGGACATCATCATCGCGCCGGTCGTCTCGGAGAAGAGCTACGGCCTGCTGGACGAGAACAAGTACACGTTCATCGTCCGGCCGGACGCCAACAAGGTCCAGATCCGCCAGGCGGTGGAGGAGGTGTTCGGGGTCAAGGTGACCTCCGTCAACACCATCAACCGCAAGGGCAAGCGCAAGCGGACCCGGTTCGGCTACGGCAAGCGCAAGGACACCAAGCGCGCCGTCGTCGCACTGGCCGAGGGCGACCGGATCGACATCTTCGGCGGACCCACCGCCTGAGCGCGGCCGGCCACCGGAGATCACGAAAGACAGGATGAACGAAAAAGATGGGCATCCGTAAGTACAAGCCGACGACCCCGGGTCGCCGCGGCTCCAGCGTCGCCGACTTCGTCGAGCTGACGCGCCGCGAGCCGGAGAAGTCGCTGCTCCGCCCGCTGCCGAAGAAGGGCGGGCGCAACAACCACGGTCGCATCACCACCCGGCACCAGGGCGGCGGCCACAAGCGGGCGTACCGGCTGATCGACTTCCGCCGCGCCGACAAGGACGGCATCCCGGCGAAGGTCGCGCACATCGAGTACGACCCCAACCGCACCGCCCGGATCGCGCTGCTGCACTACGCCGACGGGGAGAAGCGCTACATCCTCGCCCCGCAGGGCCTCAAGCAGGGCGACCGCGTCGAGAACGGGCCGGGCTCGGACATCAAGCCGGGCAACTGCCTGCCGCTGCGCAACATCCCGACCGGTACGGTCGTGCACGCCATCGAGCTGCGCCCCGGCGGCGGCGCCAAGCTGGCCCGCTCCGCCGGCGCCGGCTGCCAGCTGCTGGCCAAGGAGGGCAAGTACGCCACGCTGCGCATGCCCTCCGGCGAGATGCGGATGGTGGACGTGCGCTGCCGGGCCACGGTCGGCGAGGTCGGCAACGCCGAGCAGTCCAACATCAACTGGGGCAAGGCCGGCCGGATGCGCTGGAAGGGCAAGCGCCCGACCGTCCGCGGTGTGGCCATGAACCCCATCGACCACCCGCACGGTGGTGGTGAGGGCAAGACCTCCGGTGGCCGTCACCCGGTCAACCCCAAGGGCAAGAAGGAAGGCCGTACCCGCCGGGCGAACAAGGAAAGCGACCGGCTGATCGTCCGTCGTCGCACCAAGAAGAAGCGGTAGGAGTACGCCACATGCCACGTAGCCTGAAGAAGGGCCCGTTCGTGGACGACCACCTCATGAAGAAGGTGGAAGCGCAGAACGAGAAGGGCACCAAGAACGTCATCAAGACGTGGTCGCGGCGGTCCATGATCGTCCCCGAGATGATCGGCCACACCATCGCCGTCCACGACGGCCGCAAGCACGTGCCGGTGTTCATCACCGACGCCATGGTGGGTCACAAGCTGGGTGAGTTCGCCCCCACGCGGACGTTCCGCAGCCACGTCAAGGAAGACCGCCGCAGCCGTCGGGGCTGAGCGGGCGCAGGATCGTAGGAGAGAGGGAACAGCGATGGAAGCCAGGGCCCAGGCGCGGTTCATCCGTGTCACGCCCAGGAAGGCCCGCCGCGTGGTGGACCTCATCCGCGGACTTCCCGCCGCGGAGGCTCAGGCGGTGCTGCGGTTCGCCCCCCAGGCTGCGAGCGAGCCGGTGGGCAAGGTGCTGGCGAGCGCCATCGCCAACGCCGAGCACAACTTCAACCTCGCCACGGACTCGCTGGTCGTGAGCCGGGCGTGGGTCGACGAGGGGCCGACGCTCAAGCGCTTCCGGCCTCGCGCGCAGGGCCGGGCGTACCGGATCAACAAGCGCACCAGCCACATCACGGTGGTCGTGGAGTCCCGCGAGGACGCGGCCGCCGGCGGTAACGGCAGCGGCAGGAAGAGGAGGACCCGCTAGTGGGTCAGAAGATCAACCCGCACGGGTTCCGACTCGGCATCACCACCGACTTCAAGTCCCGGTGGTACGCCGACAAGCTGTACTCCGAGTACGTCAAGGAAGATGTCGCCATCCGGCGCATGCTGCAGAAGGGCATGGAGCGGGCCGGCATCTCCAAGGTCGAGATCGAGCGCACCCGCGACCGCGTCCGGGTGGACATCCACACCGCGCGCCCGGGCATCGTGATCGGCCGGCGCGGCGCCGAGGCCGACCGCATCCGCGGCGACCTGGAGAAGCTGACCGGCAAGCAGGTCCAGCTGAACATCCTCGAGGTCAAGAACCCCGAGATCGACGCCCAGCTGGTCGCCCAGGGCGTGGCCGAGCAGCTGTCCAGCCGGGTGGCGTTCCGCCGGGCGATGCGCAAGGCCATCCAGTCCGCCATGAAGAGCGGCGCCAAGGGCATCAAGGTGCAGTGCAGCGGCCGTCTCGGCGGCGCCGAGATGTCCCGCTCGGAGTTCTACCGGGAGGGCCAGGTCCCGCTGCACACGCTGCGCGCCGACATCGACTACGGGTTCTACGAGGCCCGTACGACGTTCGGCCGGATCGGCGTCAAGGTGTGGATCTACAAGGGCGAGGCCCCGACCAGCCGCGCCGAGCGCGAGGCGCGGGCCGCCCAGCAGCAGCGCTCCGGCCCCGGTGGCGGCGGCGAGCGCCGTGGCCGCGGTGAGCGCCGTGGCGGCCGTGGCGGCGAGCGTCGCGGTGGCCGCGGCGGCGGCCGCCAGCAGCAGCAGAGTCCGGAGCAGCAGGCCCAGCCGACCGGCGAGTCGGCGGCGCCCGCTCCCAGTGGTGAGGGGAGCTGAGTGATCCATGCTGATCCCTCGCAAGGTCAAGCACCGTAAGCAGCACCACCCCAAGCGCAAGGGGATGTCCAAGGGCGGCACCAAGGTCACCTTCGGTGACTTCGGGATCCAGGCCGTCGAGGGCGCGTACGTGACCAACCGGCAGATCGAGTCGGCGCGTATCGCGATGACCCGGCACATCAAGCGTGGCGGCAAGGTGTGGATCAACATCTTCCCGGACCGTCCGCTGACCAAGAAGCCGGCCGAGACCCGGATGGGTTCCGGCAAGGGCTCGCCGGAGTGGTGGGTCGCCAACGTCAAGCCCGGCCGGGTGATGTTCGAGATCTCGTACCCCAACGAGGCCATCGCCCGCGAGGCCCTGACCCGCGCGATCCACAAGCTTCCGATGAAGTGCAAGATCGTCAAGCGAGAGGTGGGTGAGTCCTGATGGCCAAGGGTCTTACCGCCGACGAGCTGCGGACCGAGCCCGAGGACGTGCTGGTGACCAAGCTGAAGGAGGCCAAGGAGGAGCTGTTCAACCTCCGCTTCCAGGCCGCCACCGGTCAGCTGGACAACCACGGGCGGCTGCGCCAGGTCAAGCGCGAGATCGCTCGGATCTACACCGTGATGCGCGAGCGCGAACTCGGCATCGTGACGGTCGCCGAGGAGCCCGAGGCGCAGGAGGACGTGAAGAGCAATGACTGAGCAGACCGAGGGCACCAAGCGGCCCAGCCGCAAGATCGCCGAGGGCCTCGTGGTCAGCGACAAGATGGACAAGACCGTCGTCGTGGCCGTCGAGGACCGGGTCAAGCACCGCAAGTACCACAAGGTCATCCGTCGGACGACCAAGTACAAGGCGCACGACGAGAACAACGAGTGCGGCATCGGCGACCGCGTCCGGCTCATGGAGACCCGGCCGCTGTCGGCCACCAAGCGGTGGCGTGTGGTCGAGATTCTCGAGAAGGCCAAGTAATTACCGGTTCCACCAGGCTCCGTCCGCGGCGAGCGGACGGAGAACCGGTGTGACGAACAGGAGTTGACGTGATCCAGCAGGAGTCGCGACTCAAGGTCGCCGACAACACGGGTGCCAAGGAGATCCTGTGCATCCGGGTTCTCGGCGGCTCGGGTCGGCGCTACGCGGGAGTCGGCGACATCATCGTCGCGACGGTGAAGGACGCCCTTCCCGGCGCGGGCGTGAAGAAGGGTGACGTCGTCAAGGCCGTCGTCGTGCGCACCCGCAAGGAGCGCCGGCGTCCCGACGGCTCCTACATCCGCTTCGACGAGAACGCGGCCGTCCTGATCAAGGACGGCGGCGACCCGCGGGGCACCCGTATCTTCGGCCCGGTGGGCCGGGAGCTGCGCGAGAAGAAGTTCATGCGAATCATCTCGCTCGCCCCGGAGGTGCTGTAGATGAAGATCAAGAAGGGCGATGAGGTCATCGTCATCGCCGGCAAGGACAAGGGCGCGACCGGCAAGGTCATCCACGCCGACCCGCGTCGCCAGCGGGTGACCGTCGAAGGCGTCAACCTCATCAAGAAGAACACCAAGGCCGACCCGCAGGGCAAGGGCGGCGGGGTCATCACCCGCGAGGCGCCGCTGCACGTCAGCAACGTGGCGCTGGTGGAGGACGGCAAGCCGGTCCGGGTCGGCTACAAGATCAACGAGGACGGCACGAAGGTCCGGATCTCGCGCCGTACCGGCAAGGAGATCTGACGACTATGACCGAGACACTCACCGAGCGGCCGGTGCCGCAGCCGCGGCTCAAGCTCCGCTACCGCGAGGAGGTCCGCGCCTCCCTGCAGGAGCAGTTCGGCTACGCCAACGTCATGCAGGTGCCCGGTCTGGTGAAGATCGTGGTGAACATGGGCGTGGGCGAGGCGGCCAAGGACGCCAAGCTGATCGAGGGCGCGGTCCGCGACCTGACCCTGATCACCGGTCAGAAGCCCAGCATCAACCGGGCCAAGAAGTCCATCGCCCAGTTCAAGCTGCGCGAGGGCATGCCGATCGGCGCGCACGTGACGCTGCGCGGCGACCGGATGTGGGAGTTCCTGGACCGGCTGCTGACGCTGGCGCTGCCGCGGATCCGCGACTTCCGCGGGCTGTCGCCCAAGCAGTTCGACGGCAACGGCAACTACACCTTCGGGCTGACCGAGCAGGTCATGTTCCACGAGGTGGACCCCGACAAGGTGGACCGCCAGCGCGGCATGGACATCACCGTCGTGACGTCCGCCAAGACCGACGACGAGGGCCGGGCGCTCCTGCGGGCCCTGGGCTTCCCCTTCAAGGAGAACTGATGGCGAAGAAGGCGCTGATCGCCAAGGCCGCCCGCAAGCCCAAGTTCAAGGTGCGCGCCTACACCAGGTGCTCGCGCTGCGGGCGTCCGCGCTCCGTCTACCGCAAGTTCGGCCTGTGCCGGGTCTGCTTCCGGGAGATGGCGCACCGGGGCGAGCTGCCCGGCATCACCAAGTCGAGCTGGTAACGGCCACCAGAGGAAATAGCAACCGGGCGCCCTCGCCGGCGCCCACGACCACGCCGTAGGTCCGGACACGGAAACCGCGGTGGGGAGGGGCCAGTAGGCCATGACGATGACCGACCCGATCGCAGACATGCTGACACGTCTGCGGAACGCGAACGCGGCGTACCACGACAGCGTGAGCATGCCGTACTCGAAGATCAAGGCGCACATCGCCGAGATCCTCCAGCAGGAGGGCTACATCTCCGCCTGGCATGTGGAGGACGCCGAGGTCGGCAAGAAGCTCGTGATCGACCTGAAGTTCGGCCCGACCCGGGAGCGTTCGATCGCCGGGATCAAGCGGGTCTCCAAGCCGGGTCTGCGGGTGTACGCCAAGAAGGACAACCTGCCGAAGGTGCTCGGCGGGCTGGGCGTGGCGATCATCTCCACGTCCTCCGGCCTGATGACCGACAAGCAGGCAAGCAAGCGCGGCGTGGGCGGCGAAGTCCTCGCCTACGTGTGGTGAGGGGAGGGCACAGCGCATGTCTCGTATCGGACGACTGCCGATCGCCGTCCCCAGCGGGGTCGACGTCACCATCGACGGCCAGAACGTCACGGTGAAGGGCCCCAAGGGCGAGCTGAAGCACACCGTCGCCGAGCCCATCGAGGTCAAGCTCGAGGACGGCAGGATCCTGGTCTCGCGGCCCAACGACGTCAACACCGTGCGGGCCCTGCACGGCCTGACCCGGTCGCTCATCGCCAACATGGTGGAGGGCGTCACCAAGGGCTACAGCAAGACCCTGGAGATCCGGGGCGTCGGTTACACCGCCGCCGCCAAGGGCAACGACCAGCTCGAGCTCAAGCTCGGCTACAGCCACCCGATCACCTTCAAGGCGCCGGAGGGCATCACCTTCCGCGTCGAGACCGTCCGGCGCGAGCAGATCAACGCGCTGATCCACGTGGACGGCATCGACAAGCAGAAGGTCGGCGAGGCCGCCGCCAACATCCGCAAGCTGCGCAAGCCCGACGTCTACAAGGGCAAGGGCGTGCGCTACCAGGGCGAGCAGGTCCGCAAGAAGGTCGGAAAGGCTGGTAAGTAGTCATGGCAGCAGGCAAGACCGTGGCCGCCAGGGCCGGGTCCGCGCGGGCCAAGGCGCGCGCCCGCCGGCATGCCCGGGTCCGCAAGAAGGTGCTGGGCACCGCCGAGCGCCCGCGCCTGGTCGTGACCCGTTCCACCAAGCACATGTTCGTCCAGGTCATCGACGACACCAAGGGCCACACCCTGGCCTACGCGTCGACCATGGAGGCGGACCTGCGCGGCGCCGACGGGACCAAGACCGACAAGTCCCGCCGGGTGGGCGCGCTGGTGGCCGAGCGGGCCAAGGCGGTCGGCATCGCCAAGGTCGTCTTCGACCGCGGCGGCAACAGGTACACCGGGCGCGTCGCCGCCGTCGCGGACGGCGCCCGCGAGGGGGGCCTGGAGTTCTGATGGCCCTCACCACGACCAGTAACGGAAGGAACCACTGATGGCAGCGCAGAGGCGCGGTGGCGGTCAGGGTGGCGACCGTCGCGACCGGCGCGACGACCGCCGCGGTGGCGCCGACAAGGGACAGTCGTACATCGAGCGCGTCGTAGCGATCAACCGCGTCGCGAAGGTCGTCAAGGGTGGTCGGCGCTTCAGCTTCACCGCCCTGGTGGTCGTCGGTGACGGCAACGGAACGGTCGGCGTCGGATACGGCAAGGCCAAGGAGGTGCCCGCGGCGATCGCCAAGGGCGTCGAGGAGGCCAAGAAGCACTTCTTCAAGGTGCCGCGGATCCAGGGCACCATCCCGCACACCGTGCAGGGCGAGGAGGCGGCCGGCGTGGTGCTGCTGCGCCCGGCCAGCCCCGGTACCGGCGTCATCGCCGGCGGCCCGGTGCGCGCGGTGCTGGAGTGCGCGGGCATCCACGACGTGCTGAGCAAGTCGCTGGGCAGCTCGAACGCGATCAACATCGTGCACGCCACGGTGGCGGCGCTCAAGCAGCTGAGCCGTCCGGAGGAGATCGCCGCCAAGCGCGGTCTGCCGCTGGAGGACGTGGCTCCGGCCGCGATGCTGCGGGCCCGTGCCGCCGGCAGCGAGCCGCGGGCGGAGGTGGCCGCGTCATGAGCCAGCTGAGGATCACTCAGGTCAAGTCGCGGATCAGCGAGAAGCAGAACCAGCGTGACACGTTGCGTACCCTGGGCCTGAAGCGGATCGGCGACAGCGTCGTCCGCGAGGACTCCCAGCAGGTGCGCGGCATGATCCGGACGGTGGCGCACCTGGTCACCGTCGAGGAGGTCGACTGATCATGGCGGACGTCACCGAGGGCGGCCCCCTCAAGGTGCACGACCTGCGTCCCGCCCCCGGCGCCAACAAGCGGAAGATCCGCAAGGGCCGGGGCGAGGCGTCCAAGGGCAAGACCGCCGGCCGGGGCACCAAGGGCACCAAGGCCCGCGCCACCGTGCCGGTCGGCTTCGAGGGCGGCCAGATGCCGCTGATCCGGCGGGTGCCCAAGCTCAAGGGCTTCAAGAACCCGTTCCGGGTCGAGTACCAGGTGGTCAACCTGGACAAGCTGACCGAGCTGTACCCGCAGGGCGGCGAGGTCACCCCCGAGGACCTGGCGGCCAAGGGCGCGGTTCGCAAGAACCAGCCGGTCAAGGTTCTCGGCAACGGTGAGATCTCCGTGGCGGTCCAGGTGAAGGCGCACGCCTTCTCCACCTCCGCCAAGGAGAAGATCGCCGCGGCCGGCGGCTCGGCCGACGTGCTGTAGGCATGACCACGACGACGCCGGGGCTCGGGTTCCGTTCGGCACAGACCTCGCGGTCGACGCCGAGCGGAAGGCGAGCCCCGGTCGCGTCTGCTGTTATTGTTCGACCGGCTGGTATCGACATCCCGTACCGCACCGCGGCGACGGGACTCGACGCCGCCATTGCAGGAACCGGCCCGCACCGCGGCCATCGACACCGATTCGCGCAGGAGGACTGGTGCTAACGGCGATCACTCGGGCGTTCCGTACCCCCGACCTGCGCAAGAAACTGCTGTTCACGCTGTTCATCATCGTGGTCTTCCGGATCGGCTCGCAGCTGCCGACCCCGGGGGTCAACACCGAGGCGATCCGGGAGGCGGTCCGGGGCGCCCGGGAGAACGGCGACACCGGTCAGCTCTACGGGCTGGTGGACCTGTTCAGCGGTGGCGCGCTGTTGAAACTTTCGGTGTTCGCGCTGGGGATCATGCCGTACATCACGGCGAGCATCATCCTCCAGCTGCTGACGGTGGTGATCCCCCGGCTGGAGGCCCTCAAGAAGGAGGGCCAGGCCGGCACGAGCAAGATCACCCAGTACACCCGGTACCTGACCATCGGGCTGGCGATCCTGCAGGCGACCGGCATCGTGGCGATGGCCGCCACCGGGCGGCTGTTCCCCAACGCCGGGGACGTGCTGTACAAGACCGACCTGTTCACGATCATCACCATGGTGATCGTGATGACCGCCGGCACCTCGGTGATCATGTGGCTGGGCGAGCTGATCACCGACCGCGGCGTCGGCAACGGCATGTCGATCCTGATCTTCACCCAGGTGGTGGCGGTCTTCCCGGCCCAGTTCTGGGCCATCTACAAGGCCAAGGGCGCGTTCGCGTTCGGCCTGGTGATGCTGGTCGGCCTGGCCATCATGGCCGGCGTGGTGTTCGTCGAGCAGGCCCAGCGCCGCATCCCGGTGCAGTACGCCAAGCGGATGGTCGGCCGGCGGATGTACGGCGGCACCTCCACCTACATCCCGCTGAAGGTCAACCAGGCCGGCATCATCCCTGTGATCTTCGCCTCGTCCCTGCTGTACCTGCCCGTGCTGGCCACCCAGCTGTGGCCGGAGAACGAGTGGATGGTCAAGATCCAGCCCTACCTGCAGCAGGACAACCCCTGGCACATGGCCGTCTTCTTCGGCTTCATCATCTTCTTCACGTACTTCTACGTGGCGATCACGTTCAACCCCACTGAAGTCGCCGACAACATGAAGAAGTATGGTGGGTTCATCCCAGGCATTCGTCCGGGCCGGCCCACCGCCGAGTACCTCGACTACGTGCTGACCCGGATCACCACACCCGGTGCACTGTACCTGGGGCTCGTCGCGTTGATCCCGATGGTCGCGTTCGCCCTCATGCAGGCGGCCGACGACTTCCCGTTCGGCGGGACGAGCATCCTCATCGTCGTCGGCGTGGGACTGGATACCGTGAAGCAGATCGAAAGCCAGCTGCAGCAGCGCAACTACGAGGGCTTCCTCCGGTAGTGCGTATCGTTCTGGTGGGCCCCCCTGGAGCGGGCAAGGGGACGCAGGCCCAGTTCATTGCATCGCACCTGTCCGTCCCGAAGATCTCGACAGGTGACATCTTCCGTGCCAACGTCAGCGGGGGCACCGAGCTCGGCCGCCAGGCCAAGCAGTACATGGATCGCGGCGACCTGGTGCCGGACGAGATCACCATCGCGATGGTCCGCGACCGGCTGTCGGAGGACGACGCCCGGCACGGGTTCCTGCTGGACGGGTTCCCGCGGAACGTGCCGCAGGCCCAGACGCTGAAGAAGATGCTCGACGCCGAGTGGGGCGCCAAGCTCGACCTGGTGCTGGAGCTCGTGGTGGACGAGGACGAGGTCGTCCGCCGGCTGTCGGGCCGCCGCACCTGCAGCCAGTGCGGCAAGATCTGGCACGTCGACTGGGACGACAAGAAGGACGACATCTGCGACGAGTGCGGGGGCCGGCTGTTCCAGCGCGACGACGACCGGGAGGACGTGGTCCGGCACCGGCTGGAGGTCTACCAGGAACAGACCGCCCCGCTGGTGTCGTTCTACGCCGATGAGGGCATTCTGGTCGGCATCGACGCGACCGGCCCGGTCGAGGAGGTCACCGAGCGGGCCCTGGAGGCGATCCGCCGGTTCCGCGGGTGACCCCCGCCCGGCGCCGTCCGCCGGTCCGCACCCGTGCCCTCGTCGCAGGGCGATGAGAGGGGAATTGCACGTGTGGGGTAGGCGCCGGCGCGGCCCGGCCATCCAGATCAAGACCGCCGAGCAGATCGAGCTGATGCGGGCGGCCGGCCTGCTGGTCGGCCGGACCCTCCAGGTGCTGCGGGAGGCCGTCAAGCCCGGCATCACCACGGCGGATCTGGACGCCATCGCCGAGGACCACATCCGCTCCAACGGCGGGGTGCCCTCGTTCAAGGGCTACCACGGCTTCCCCGCGACCATCTGCACCTCGGTGAACGAGGAGATCGTGCACGGCATCCCCAGCCCCCGCAAGGTGCTGCGGGAGGGCGACGTGATCTCCATCGACTGCGGGGCGATCGTGGCGGGCTGGCACGGGGACTCGGCGATCACCGTTCCGGTCGGCGAGATCACCGCCGAGCAGCGGCGGCTGCTGGAGGTCACCGAGACGGCCCTGTGGCACGGTCTGGCGGCCGGTGTGGCCGGGGCGCGCCTGACGGACATGTCGCACGCCATCGAGTCCTACATCCGCTCCCAGGGCCCCTACGGCATCGTCGAGGGGTACGGGGGGCACGGCATCGGCACCCAGATGCACATGGACCCGCTGATCCCCAACCACGGCCGTCCCGGGCACGGCCCGGTGCTGGAGCCCGGCATGTGCTTCGCCGTGGAGCCGATGGTCAACCTCGGCACCAAGGCGACCCGCGAGCTGGAGGACGGCTGGACGGTGGTCACCGTCGACGGCCGCCACTCGGCGCACTTCGAGCACACCTTCGCGGTCACCGAGGACGGCCCGCGCGTCCTCACCGCCCTGGACGAGGGGCGCGAGTGGTTCGCCAGGCTCGGCTCGTCCCGCTGACGGGAACGGCGCCGTGACGTCTCCCGATCCCCGCATGCGGGCCTCGGACGCCGACCGCGACCGGGTGGCCGAGGAGCTGCGCGAGCACTGCGCGGCGGGCCGCATCACGGTGGACGAGCTGCAGGAGCGGCTGGAGGCCGTGTACGCCGCCAAGACCTACGGCGAGCTGGAGACGGTCACCGCGGACCTGCCCGAGGAGGACCTGTACCAGCGCCCGCTGCCGGCGCCCCGGGCGTCCGCGGAGCCCGCCCGGCGGGCCGGCGGAGCGCTCGCCGCACCGGGGGACAGGGCGCTGTGGGCGACCTGGGCGGCCGTCAGCGCGATCAACTTCGTGATCTGGCTGCTGGTGTCGGTGACCGCAGGGGTCGTCTACCCGTGGTGGATCTGGGTGGCCGGCCCGTGGGGCGCGGTCCTGCTGGTCCGCTCGTTCTTCGGCGGCGGCCGGCGGGACTGAGCTCAGTCCACGTGCATGAGCGGCCGGTACGCGCCGGTCGGCACGAAGTGCGTGACCGCCGGGCCGCCGGTGCCCACGATGTGCACCGCGAACCCGGCGGGCTCCCCGGTCACCGCCGCCTGGCCGGGCACGCTGGTGTCCAGGTAGATCTGCCGGTACGTGCTGGGGCAGGTGACGACGGTGACCCCGCCGATCGCGCCGGCCGCGGCCCGGTGCACGTGTCCGCTGATGACCCGTTCCACCTGCGGATGCCGGGCGATCACCGCGCCGAACTCGGCGGCGTCGTGCAGCGCCAGCTCGTCCAGGAACCGCACCCCGATGGGGATCGGGGGATGGTGGGTGGCCACCACGGTCGGCGTCTGGGGGGCGGCGGCCAGCGTCGACTCCAGCCAGGCCAGCCGTTCGGGGCCCAGCTCGCCGTGGGGCCGGCCGGGCACGGTGGTGTCGCAGCACACCAGCCGCACCCCGGCGACGTCGACCGCGTACCGCACCGGCGCCTGCGGGTCGCCGTCCGGCGGGGCCAGCGGCGCGTGGTCGGCGAACGCGGCGCGCAGCATCGCCCGGTCGTCGTGCTTGCCGGGCAGCGGGAACACCGGCATGGGCAGCGGCGACAGCAGGGCGTGCAGCCGGGCGTACTCGGCGGGCAGCCCCTTGTCGGTCAGGTCCCCGGTCAGCACCAGGCAGTCCGGCCGGTCCGGCAGGGCCAGCACGCTGGAGACGGCGTTGCGCAGCGCGCGCACCGGCCCGCTGCGGTCGTCGACCTCGCCGTCCGCACCGGCGGCGATGTGGATGTCGCTGAGCTGCACGATGATCGGCATTGATCCTCTTCCCGGCCGGATGCGGCGCCCCGCCGCCCATGCCGCAGCCGGGGGTCCCGGCGGGCCGCGGCGGATCAGGCCACGTGCGACAGTACCGCCGACAGCGCGGAGGTGACCTCCTCGGGGGCGGGCGCCACCTGGGGCACCACGTCGCGCAGCGCCAGCCAGCCGTTGATGGCCTGGGAGGTGGGCCCGGCCTCGCGCAGCTGCGGGTCGTGCACGCCGTACCACTCGGCGACCCGGGACCAGCGCCACAGCCGGTGTCCTGAACTGGTCGTCTCGGCGGCCGGGAAGTTGCCGGGGCCGCGGGTGCCGCGGATGCACAGCCGGACCGACTCCAGGCTGCGGCCCACCCGGTCGGCGATGTCGCGCATCGACAGCAGGGGATCGGCCTCCACCGACACCACCCGCAGCCGGGGCGCGTCCTCGGCCGTCTCCAGCGACTCCAGCTGCGCGATGACCTCCATGATGGCGGCCGACAGCGAGGCCGCCTGCCAGCGGCAGCGGGCGTGGCCGGGGCGTCGTTCGCCGCGCAGTTCGGGCACGAAGGCCACGGTGACGTGCCCGAGGGTGCGCTGGAACAGCGGGTCCAGCTCGGCCTCGAGGAGCGGGCGGCTGAGGATCAGCTCGAAGTCATAGTTCGGCATGCCGATCCTCCTCAAACGTCTCCTTACGGAAAGGTACAACGGCTGAGGCGGTAAGCTGGGTCGGGGAGCGGTCCCGACGCCCGAGTCGCGGTGGATTTCGCGTTCGGCGGGTCGGTGACGTACACTCCTATGTCGGTCCGTTTTCGGTCGCCTGAGTCCCTCGCCGTCGAGCCTGGGTGTGGCCGTCTCCGGGGCAACGCCCCCGGTCACCGGGCCGAACCCCAGACGAACCGAGCAGCGAAGCGCGGAGGACATGCCCAAGAAAGAAGGGGCCATCGAGATCGAGGGCACCGTCGTCGAGTCGCTCCCGAACGCCATGTTCCGGGTGGAACTCGACAACGGGCACAAGGTGCTCGCCCACATCAGCGGCAAGATGCGGATGCACTACATCCGGATCCTGCCGGACGACCGGGTCGTCGTGGAGCTGAGCCCCTACGACCTCACCCGCGGCCGGATCGTCTACCGCTACAAGTGAATACACGCACCTCGCGTGCGGAGCCGCCGGGGACGGCGACTCCGCACTCCTGATGCTTTTCCGGGCTGGTCTCAACCCGGCTGGTGCAGATCGCGGAAGACCCGGGCGTTCGCCGGACGGCCGGGCGGCGTGAGCCAGGAATCCTCCTCGTCCCCGAGGAGGAGGAGTCAATGCGGTTGCCTCTCCTCCGTGTGGCAACGGGGGAGTGACCCTAGCTACTAGGAGACCACCAGTGAAGGTCAAGCCGAGCGTCAAGAAGATCTGCAACAAGTGCCGGGTGATCCGCCGCCACGGCCGGGTCATGGTGATCTGCCAGGACCCGCGGCACAAGCAGCGTCAGGGCTGACGCACGACAGCACAAGCTCATCGCAGCCTTCACACCGCCGCCGTACGGCCCATGATCGGGTCGTACGGCACGGCTGTGTGAGGGGGACCCCCGGACGGAGGCCGGGGCCGCCACCCGGGCAGGGGTGGGGACCGCGATGGGCCAGACCTCCGCGACTAGAAGGGAACTGCCCACGATGGCTCGCCTCCTGGGCGTCGACCTCCCGCGCGACAAGCGCCTGGAGGTCGCACTGACCTACATCTTCGGCATCGGCCGCACCCGGGCGCTGGAGACCCTGCGCGAGACCGGGGTCAGCGGCGACCTGCGGGTGCACCAGCTCGGTGACGAGGAGCTGATCAAGCTCCGCGACTGGATCGAGGCCAACTACAAGATCGAGGGCGATCTGCGCCGCGAGATACAGGCCGACATCCGCCGCAAGATCGAGATCGGGTGCTACCAGGGCATCCGGCACCGCCGCGGGCTTCCGGTGCACGGTCAGCGCACGCAGACCAACGCCCGTACCCGCAAGGGCAAGAAGAAGACCGTGGCCGGCAAGAAGAAGGCCGGCAAGAAGTAGTCCGGGTCCGCCGGACGCGTTTCCCCGCGCAGGCGGGGGTGGACCGTAGTCCGGCTCCGCCACGACCGGATCGACGACCTCACAGGAGTAGACCCAACCGATGCCTCCCAGGAGCAAGGTCGGCGCCAAGAAGGTGCGCCGCAAGGAGAAGAAGAACGTCGCCCACGGGCACGCCCACATCAAGAGCACGTTCAACAACACGATCGTGTCGATCACCGACCCGAACGGGAACGTGATCTCGTGGGCCTCCTCGGGCCACGTGGGCTTCAAGGGCTCCCGCAAGTCGACCCCGTTCGCCGCCCAGCAGGCCGCCGAGGCCGCCGCCCGCCGCGCCATGGAGCACGGCATGCGCAAGGTCGACGTGTTCGTCAAGGGCCCGGGCTCGGGCCGCGAGACCGCCATCCGCTCGCTGCAGGCGACCGGGCTGGAGGTCGGTTCCATCCAGGACGTCACGCCCGTGCCGCACAACGGCTGCCGGCCGCCCAAGCGTCGGCGCGTCTGAGGCCGGGGGGAGAGAGAAACATGGCTCGTTACACCGGCGCGGACTGCAAGCTCTGCCGTCGCGAGAAGATGAAGCTGTTCCTGAAGGGCAGCAAGTGCGAGGGGCCCAAGTGCCCGATCGAGATCCGGCCCTACCCGCCGGGTGAGCACGGCCGCGGCCGCCCCAAGGAGACCGAGTACCTGCTGCAGCTCCGGGAGAAGCAGAAGGCCCGCCGCATCTACGGCGTCCTGGAGAAGCAGTTCCACAACTACTACGAGCAGGCCAACAAGAAGCAGGGCAAGACCGGTGACGTGCTGCTGCAGCTGCTGGAGCGGCGGCTGGACAACGTCGTGTACCGGGCCGGCTTCGCCAAGTCCCGCGACATGGCCCGCCAGCTGATCCGGCACGGCCACTTCCGGGTCAACGGCCGCAAGGTCGACATCCCGTCGTTCCTGGTCAGCGAGAACGACATCATCGAGGTCAAGGCCAAGTCGCACGAGCTCACCCCGTTCGTGGTCGCCAAGGCCGAGGCGGGCGAGCGGCAGGTGCCGGCCTGGATGGAGGCCGTCACCGAGCCGACCATGCGGATCCTCATCCACTCGCTCCCGGTCCGGCAGCAGATCGACACGCCGGTCCAGGAGCAGCTGATCGTCGAGCTCTACTCGAAGTAATTCGGGATCCCGGGGCCCGTCCCCGGGAGAGACTCGCACCGCCCGGGCGGGGTCTGCGCGGCTCCGCCCGGGTACGCACCATCCGACGGCGTCATATAGCGGGCGCCGTGGACTACCAAGGGAGCAACCATGCTCATCGCCCAGCGTCCCACGCTCACCGAGGAGCAGATCGACGAGTACCGGTCGCGGTTCACCATCGAGCCGCTGGAGCCGGGCTTCGGTTACACGATCGGCAACTCGCTGCGCCGCACCCTGCTGTCGTCCATCCCGGGCGCCGCGGTCACCAGCATCCGCATCGAGGGGGTGCTGCACGAGTTCTCCACCGTTCCCGGGGTCAAGGAGGACGTCACCGACATCATCCTGAACCTCAAGGAGCTGGTGGTCTCCTCCGAGCACGACGAGCCCGTGGTGATGTACCTGCGCAAGCAGGGCCCGGGCGAGGTCACCGCCGCCGACATCGCGCCGCCGGCCGGTGTCGAGGTGCACAACCCCGACCTGCACATCGCCACCCTCAACAACAAGGCCAAGCTGGAGATGGAGCTGACCGTCGAGCGCGGTCGCGGCTACGTCTCCGCCGCCCAGAACAAGCAGCCGGGCCAGGAGATCGGCCGGATCCCGATCGACTCCATCTACTCGCCGGTGCTCAAGGTCACCTACAAGGTCGAGGCGACCCGAGTCGAGCAGCGCACCGACTTCGACCGCCTGATCCTGGACGTGGAGACCAAGCACTCGATGCTGCCGCGGGACGCGGTGGCCTCGGCCGGCAAGACCCTGGTCGAGCTGTTCGGGCTGGCCCGCGAGCTGAACGTGGAGGCCGAGGGCATCGACATGGGCCCGTCGCCGACGGACGCCGCGCTGGCGGCCGACCTGGCGCTGCCCATCGAGGAGCTCAACCTCACCGTCCGCTCCTACAACTGCCTCAAGCGCGAGGGCATCCACTCGGTCGGCGAGCTGGTCGCCCGCAGCGAGCAGGACCTGCTGGACATCCGCAACTTCGGTGCCAAGAGCATCGAGGAGGTCAAGCAGAAGCTGAGCGACATGGGCCTGTCGCTGAAGGACTCCCCGCCCGGATTCGACCCGACCGCGGCGGCCGACAGCTACGGCGACGACGACACCAGCTACGCCGAGACCGAGCAGTACTGACACGTCCGTGCCCGCCCCACGGCAGCCGCTGCGGGGCGGGCGCGTTCGCAATGAACGAGCCACCGGTACCTGATACGGCCGGTGCAGGAAGGAAACGCAATGCCGAAGCCCACCAAGGGCGCCCGCCTCGGCGGCAGCCCCGCGCACGAGCGGCTGATCCTGGCCAACCTGGCCACCGCGCTGTTCGAGCACGGCCGGATCACCACCACCGAGGCCAAGGCCCGGCGGGTGCGTCCGTTCGCGGAGAAGCTGATCACCAAGGCCAAGAAGGGCGACCTGCACAACCGTCGGCTGGTGGCCGAGGTGATCCGCGACAAGGGCGTGGTGCACTCGCTGTTCACCGAGATCGCCCCGACCTTCGCGGACCGGCCGGGCGGCTACACCCGGATCACCAAGATCGGCCCGCGTCGCGGCGACAACGCCCCGATGGCGGTGATCGAGCTGGTGACCGAGCCGATGCCGGCGGCCTCGGTGCGTTCCACCGAGACCAAGGGCGCCGGCGCCGACAAGCTCGACCTGGGCAAGGAGAGCGAGCCCGCCGAGGCTCCGGCGGAGACCGCCGAGGCCGAGGGCGCCGAGGAGACCGTCATCAAGGACGTCCCCGAGGCCAAGGGCGACGAGGACGCCAAGTAAGGCGGCCTCAGCACGGCATCCGACGGGCCCGTCCTCCGCGTGGGGGACGGGCCCGTCGCGGTGCACGGGCCTGACCCGCCGTTCGCGAACCGCGACGGCAGGTCCGATCTTTGGAAGACTTGGCACATGTCCGGGGACGGGGGAGCATGACGGCGCTGGTGCGGTTGCGGCTCGACATCGGGTACGACGGGTCGGACTTCGCGGGATGGGCGCGCCAGCCCGGACAGCGCACCGTGCAGGGCGTCATCGAGGAGGCGCTGGGCCGGGTGCTGCGGCTGGACCCGCCGCCCGCGCTGACCGTGGCGGGCCGTACCGACGCCGGGGTGCACGCGCGCGGCCAGGTCGCCCATGTGGTGGTGCCGGTCTCCGCCTATTCCGCCGTCAACGGGGCGCTGCCGCGCCGGCTGGCCCGGCTGCTGCCGCCGGACGTGCGGGTGTGGCGGGTGACCCGCGCCCCCGAGGGCTTCGACGCCCGCTTCTCGGCGCTGTCGCGGCGGTACGTCTACCGGGTGTGCGACGACCCGGTGGGGGTGGATCCGCTGCGCCGTCGGGACGTGCTGTGGCATCCGCGTCCGCTGGACCTGGACCGGATGAACGAGGCGTCGGCCCGGCTGGTGGGCGAGCACGACTTCGCGGCGTTCTGCCGCAGGCGGGAGGGCGCGACCACGATCCGGCGGCTGCTGCGGCTGGAGTGGGCGCGCGAGGAGCCCAGGCTGGCGGCGGCCACCGTGGAGGCGGACGCGTTCTGCCACTCGATGGTGCGGGCGCTGGTGGGCGCGCTGCTGGTGGTGGGCGACGGCCGCCGGGACGTGGACTGGCCGGCGGCGGTGCTGGCGGCGCGGGTGCGGGACTCGGCGGTGAACGTCGCGCCCGCGCACGGGCTGTGCCTGGAGGAGATCCGCTACCCGGACGAGGCGGACCTGGCCCGCCGGGCGCAGGAGACCCGGCGGGTGCGGACCCTGGGCGGCGCCGCCGGACCGGCGGACGTGCCGGTCTCCTGAACGACCGCCCTCCTTCCGGCGGCGGCCTCCCGGGCCGGCGGCTCAGGTCCCGTTGGCCCGCCGTTCGATGGGCCGCAGCCCGTAGGCGATGAACGCGTCGGCGACCTGCTTGAGGACCGGGTCGCCGGGCTTGGGCGTGGTGCCGTCCGCCCAGGTGGCGTACGCGTAGACGATGTACCGGCCGCGGACGGTGCCCGCGGCGTAGCCGCCGGCGCGGTCGATGTCGGGGGACCGTTCGCCGGGCATCCCGCTGAACCACTCGTAGCCCGCCGGGTCGCCGGCCTGGTGCGCGGCCACCGCCGCCCGGTGGTTGGGCATGACCGCGACGCCGGTGGTGACGGCGATGGTCTTGATGCGGTTGACGAAGGTGGCGCGGACCACGCTGCGGCACTTGCCGCGCTGCAGGGCCTGCACCATGACGCCCCGGGCGGCGAGCCCGCACTGGTGGTTCACCGAGGTCCTGTCCTGGACGAAGAACTTCTGGGCGATCAGCACCTCGCGTTCGGGGAAGACCTCCACCAGCGCCAGCGGCCGGGTGTCGAACCGCTCGTCGTCGATGTTGACCGGGGGGCGGACCGGGGTCCGCGGGGTGGCGGGCGGCTGCGTCGGCCGGGCGGGCGGGGTGCTCTTACGCGCCCCGGGTCCGGTGGGTGTGGCGTCGGCCCGGGAGGCGGCGCCGCCGGACCCGGAGGCCAGGCCGAACGCCCCCAGCACGATGATCGGGATGGCCACCACCAGCGCCACCACCCCGATCAGCAGGGCGTTGCGGCGGCGCACCACGGTCTCCTCGGCGGTGCGCGCGGGCGGGGGCGGCGGCTGGTGCGCCTCCTGCGGGCCGGTCTGCTCGAACGAGTGGGTGGTCTCCTGGGACATCACCACCACGAAGCCGTCGCCGGGCTGTTCGGCGTAGGCGGGGGCGGTGTGCGGGAGGCCCTCGTGCTTGGGGCCGGTGTACTCCGGCGGCACCACGCCGGGCGGCAGGACCGCGTCGGGGGTCAGCGCGTCGGACGCGTCGTCGCCGACCTCGTCGAGGGGGCGGGTGCGCTCCCCGTCGTCGCTCTTGCCGACGATCGGGACGGGAAGGGTGGACCGGACGTCGGGGACGGTCTCGTCGAGGGCCTGGCGCACGGACGGGGTGACGTCGGGCCGGGTGGCGTCCAGCGCCGGGGCCTCCTCGGCCTCCTGCGTCGGCTCGGAGGGCTCGGAGGGCTCGGGGGTGACGGGCTGGGCCTCGGGGACCTCGGGGATCTGCTCCTCGGCGCGTTCCTCGGCTTCCTCGGCGGGCTGCTCCTGAGGGCCCGGGTAGAGCGGGATGCCGTCGGGGTCGGTGTCGGGGCAGACCGGCAGGGTCTCCGGCTGCAGCGGCTCGGCCGGGACGGCGCCGCGGGTGTCCACGGGCGGCACACCGGCCCCGGCGACCAGGGTGCCGGGCCTGGGGGAGTCCTGTGGTTCCTCGCCGGCGTCGTTCTCCCCGGCCGGGGGCTCCTCGTCCTCGGCCGGTGCCTCGTCCTCGTCGTCGACGGCCCACCAGGGCTTGTCGGGGCCGAACAGCGGCACGGTGAGGCTCGGGGCCGCCGGCCCGGAGGACGGTTCCGGCCTCGCCCCGGAGTCGTCGGAGTCCGCCTGGCCGAAGCTCGGCGGGGCGGTGGTCGGCGGGGTGCCGTCCGAGGCGGGGGAGGCCGGGTCCACGACGGACTCGGAGGTCTCCTCAGGTCCAGACATAGGCAAACAGGGTATTAGCGGCCATCAGCTCGTGAGGGGCTTACCTTCGATTCCCCGGTAGTGCAGGGCCTTGCCCAGGTTGCTGCCGAGGATGACCTGCTGCTGGAACGCGGTGACCTTCTTGTGGTCCTTGGAACCGATCTCCTTGCCGTCGGGCCGCTGCACCCAGGTCATGATCAGGTAGTGGCCGCGGGCGTACACGGTGCCGAGCGCGACGCCCTTGCCGAGGGTCCTGGTGACGCCCTTCTTGGCGGGCAGCGGCTGCAGGTAGGAGTCCCGTCCGGCGCCGGCCTTCGCGGCGTTCTTGGCGGCCTGCTCGGTCTTGAGGTTGAGCACGCCCACGGTGCCGATGAGCGAGCCGTCGCGGCGCGCGTAGGAGGCCCGCAGCACCTGGTTGCAGCCGCCCTTCTTGAGCGCGGCCTCGAGCTTGGCGCCGGTGACGCCCTTGGCGCAGTCGCGGTCGTGCTTCCAGGCGGTCCGCAGGTAGGTGGTGCCCTTCTCCTTGAACGTCTGCGTCCCGAAGACCTCGGCCAGGGTCAGCGGCTCGGGGTCGGACGCGCGGTCCTTGAGCTTGACGTTCAGCGGCGCGGGAGGCTCGGTCGGGGTGGGGCTGGCGGTCGTCGGCTTGGTGGGCTCGGCCGCCGCGGGCTCGCCGGTGTCGCCGCCCGTCAGCATGGACGACACCGCGAACCCGCCGCCGGCCAGCAGCAGCCCGGCCACCACCGCGCCGACGGCGACGAGGGGGGTGCTGCGGCGCCGCTCGGGCTCGAGGCCGTCCTCGTGGGGGGCGTCGTAGTACGTCGGCGTGTGGGGCTCGTACGGCTCGGACGGCTCATACGGCTCGTAGGGCCCCGCTGGGGCGTCGAACGCCTGGGGGCCGGGGTGGCCCTGCCCGAGCGGGCCGGGCTCGTTCTGGGCGCCGTACGAGGGGCCCGGCTGCGGTTGGTACGCGTAGGTGTCGCCGGGGTCGGCGGCGTAGCGGCCGCCCTCCTCGGGACCGCTCCCGGGGGCGTCGAACCCGCCGGGGGCGTACGGCCGGTCGTCGAAACCGCCGTCGAACGACTCGCCGGGCCGTGCGGCGAACGCGCCGGGCGGCGGTGCGAAGGGGGAGCCGTCCTGGCCGGGGCGGCCGTCGCCGGCCTGCTCCGGGCCGTGCGGGTCCGCCCCGGGGCCGTACGGCGCGGTCGGCTCGCCGGAATTGCCTTGATCACCCGGGTAACGCATGACTTGGACCTTACCGTTCCATTTGCGTGCTTCCGGACCGCGTCAACGGCACCACCATGGCACGACGCCGCGCGGAACGAGGGCGGAACGGGCCGGATCGCCTGTTGCGCGGGATTCGCGGGCGATCCGGCCCGGATCTCACTGGGTGCCGAAGTTCTGCGTCCACCAGGGGCCGCCGGAGCCGGTCTTGACGCCGACGCCGATGGCCTTGTAGCCGCAGTTGAGGATGTTGGCGCGGTGGCCGGAGCTGTTCATCCAGCCCTTCATCACCGCCTCGGCGGTGGGGTAGCCCATGGCGATGTTCTCGCCGCCCGAGGCCGGGTAGCCGGCCTTCTTCATGCGGTCCCAGGGCGTCTCGCCGCTGGGGGAGTTGTGGCTGAAGTAGCCCTTGGCGGCCATGTCCGCCGAGTGGCCGCGGGCGGCGTTCACCAGGCGGCGGTCGACGCGCAGCGCGCCGCATCCTGCCTTGGCGCGCTCCTGGTTGGTCAGCTCGACGACCCGGGCCTCCAGCGAGGTCAGGCCGGAGCCCGCGGTCGAGCCGCCGCCGGTGGAGCCTCCGGTGGAGCCGCCGCCCTGGGTGCCGCCGGAGCCGCCGGATCCGGGGCTGGAGCTGGGCCGCTTGGTGGGACGCTGGCGCAGCCGCTTGAGCGGGGTCTCGGGCTCGGGCGGCGGGGTCAGGGCGTTGCCGGTGGTGCGCTCGACGGGCCGCCGCGTGGTCCCGTTCGGGCTGGTGGCGGGCGGCGTCTCGGCGTTGTCGGCGGTGACGGGGCTGGAGGCGGCGGCAGGAGCCGTACGGTCGCCGTCGAACGCCGGAAGCACCACCCTGTCGAGCGCGACGCCCGAGCCGACGGCGAGCGCGGCGCCGGTGAGGGCGGCGGCGGTGGCGAGCCCGCGACGGCGGCGCGGGGTCCGGCGGGCCGATCCGGAGCGGGGGGTTCGCATCAGGCCTCCCGGGAGCGATGTCGGTGGGTTCCGCACCTTATCCGCAGTGACCGCCCCAGGTGTAACGATACGGACAAACGGGATTTATGGACCGCTCCCACGAGGGGCCGGCCGGGGGTGTGGTCCGGGCGCCCGCCGGCATGCGGCATACTGGACCGTGGCCGGGAGAGTGTCGTGACGGCTCGCTTTGACCCATGCCCGCAGGGCTGGGTATTCTGCCAGTTCGTTGCATCCACCGGTGTGCCCTGTTCCAGGGCCCCGGCCTCCAGGGTGTCGCCGCTTCGATCCGTTGGGCGTGCCCCGGATCCGCTGTGAAGTCGACAAGAAACGAAGGCTTACGACCGTGCGCACGTACACCCCGAAGCCCGCTGACGTCCAGCGTCAGTGGTACGTCATCGATGCGACCGATGTCGTGCTGGGTCGGCTTGCCAGCCAGGTCGCGACCCTGCTGAAGGGGAAGCACAAGCCGATCTACGCGCCGCACATGGACACCGGTGACTTCGTCATCGTCGTCAACGCCGACAAGGTGGCGCTGTCCGGCAACAAGCGGGAGCAGAAGCGGGCCTACCGCCACTCCGGCTACCCCGGCGGCCTGCGCTCCGTCACCTACAAGGAGCTGCTGGAGCGGCACCCCGAGCGCGCGGTCGAGAAGGCCATCAAGGGCATGCTGCCCAAGAACACGCTCGGGCGGCAGATGTTCAAGAAGGTGAAGGTCTACGCCGGCCCGAACCACCCGCACCAGGCCCAGCAGCCGGTGCCCTTCGAGATCACCCAGATCTCCCAGTAAGAGAGCTTTCTCACCCGTGGCCGCCGGGGCACCCGAGAGCGTGATCGGGCCCGCCGCCCTGGCTAGAAGACCCTAGGAGCACAGTGGCCGAGAACAGCGGCATCGAGACGCCCGTCGAGGGCGCGGAGTACGACGAGTACTCCGAGGACTACCCGTCGGAGTACACCACCGAGACCCCCGAGGCCCCGGGCGAGTACGGGGCCGCTCCGGTGACGGCCGGCGCCGCCTCGGCCACCGGCCGCCGCAAGGAGGCCATCGCCCGCGTCCGGATCATGCCGGGCACCGGCAACTGGACCATCAACGGCCGCTCCCTGGAGCAGTACTTCCCGAACAAGGTCCACCAGCAGATCGTCAACGAGCCGTTCGTGCAGCTCGGCGCCGAGGGCCAGTTCGACGTGATCTGCCGGATCGCCGGCGGCGGCGTGACCGGCCAGGCCGGTGCGCTGCGCATGGGCATCGCCCGCGCGCTGCAGATCGTCGACCCCGACCACCGCCCGGTGTTGAAGAAGGCCGGCTTCCTGACCCGCGACGCCCGGGTCAAGGAGCGCAAGAAGGCCGGTCTGAAGAAGGCCCGCAAGGCGCCGCAGTACAGCAAGCGCTGACGCCGGACGCCACGACGCCGGTCCGCCGCCCTGTGGCGCGCGGGCGCCGGCGCCGGGGGTTTGGCCGCGTTCTGGCATGGAACGCGAACATCCATGATGGGCGTGAACGTCATATGACCGCGTGGAGCCGGTATCGGCCCACGCGGTCATCGCTTTGCAGACCGCGTTCGGTGGGAGTGAACTGTGGGTCGTCTGTTCGGTACCGATGGGGTACGTGGGGTCGCGGGCCGCGACCTGACCGCGCGGCTGGCGATGGACCTGTCCGTCGCGGCGGCGCGGGTGCTCGGTGAGGCGGGTGCGTTCGCGGGGCACCGGCCGACCGCGGTGGTGGGGCGCGATCCCCGCGCCTCCGGCGAGTTCCTGGAGGCCGCGGTGGTGGCCGGGCTCGCCGAGGCGGGCGTGGACGTGCTGCGGCTGGGGGTGCTGCCCACCCCGGCGGTGGCGTACCTCACCCACACCCTGGACGCCGACCTGGGCGTGATGCTGTCGGCGTCGCACAACCCCGCGCCCGACAACGGCATCAAGTTCTTCGACCGCAGCGGCTACAAGCTGCCCGACGAGATCGAGGACCGCATCGAGGCCCGCCTCGGCGAGGACTGGGACCGGCCCACGGGCGCGGCGGTCGGCCGGGTCCGCGACGCCCACGGCGCCGTCGAGCAGTACGTGGCGCACCTGTTGTCCACCCTCCCGGCCTCGCTGGACGGGCTGCGCGTGGTGGTGGACTGCGCGCACGGGGCGGCGTCCACCGTCGCCCCCGAGGCGCTGCGCCGTGCCGGGGCCGAGGTCTTCACCATCGGGACGGCCCCCGACGGCCTCAACATCAACGAGGGCTGCGGCTCGACCCATCTGGAGGCGCTGCGGGCCGAGGTCGTCAGCCGGGGCGCGGACGCCGGCATCGCCCACGACGGCGACGCCGACCGCTGCCTGGCCGTCACCGCCTCCGGCGAGGTGGTGGACGGCGACCAGATCATGGCGATCCTGGCGACCGAACTGCGCGAGGCCGGCCGGCTGGCCAAGGACACCGTGGTCGCCACCGTGATGAGCAACCTCGGCTTCAAGCTCGCGATGCGCGACGCCGGGATCGAGACGGTGCAGACCGCGGTGGGCGACCGGTACGTGCTGGAGGCCATGAAGGAGGGCGGCTACACCTTCGGCGGCGAGCAGTCCGGGCACGTGATCATGCTGGACCACGCCACCACCGGGGACGGCGTGCTGACCGGCCTGCACCTGCTGGCGACCATGGCCCGGCGGGGCCGGCCGCTGGACGAGCTGGCCAAGGTGATGCACCGGCTGCCGCAGGTGCTGATCAACGTGCGGGACGTGGACAAGGCCAGGGCGAAGTCCTCGCCCGCGCTGGCCGCCGCGATCCGGGAGGCCGAGCGGGAGCTCGGCGACTCCGGCCGGGTGCTGATCAGGCCCAGCGGCACCGAGCCGATGGTCCGCGTCATGGTCGAGGCCGCCGCCGAGGAGCAGGCGCAGCGGATCGCCGAGCGGCTGGCCGAGGTCGTCAAGATCGAGTGCTCCGCCTGACCCGGTTCCGGGCGGCCGCCGCTCGCGGATGAGCCGCGGCCGCCCGGGGCCGGGATCAGTTCTCGGTGATCTCCAGGCGGCCGATCTTGAGGTGGGCGATCTCGACGGCGCCCGCCTGGAGCTCCTTCACCACCGCCCTCTTGATCGCCAGACGGCCGATCGCCAGGGCGCCGACGGCCAGCGCGCCCAGGGCCATCGATCCGAGCGCCAGCGAGCCGAGGGCGGTGCCGGCGCGCAACGTCATGCCGGTGGCGGAGGCCCCGGTGACGGTCGCGCCGGTCGCGCGGGCGCCCACCGCCCGTTCGGTGCGCACCCGCGGGGGCCGGGCCGCCGGGTCCTCGGGCTCGGGTGCGTTCTGGCCGTCCGGCTCGGTGCTCATGGCGGTCCCCCTGGCTCGTCGGTGGCGATGGCTGATCGAATGCTGATCGAATGCTATGCCCCGGCCGGGGGCCCGCCCTCAGCAGCGGTCCAGGAACGACTCCAGGGCGTCACGGTCGGCCCGGGTCACCGGCAGCCGGTACTCGGCGGCCACCGCGACGTACTTGATCGCGTACGTGCACTGGTACTCCTTGCGGGGCCTCCACTCGCCCGGCCCGGAGTCGCCCTTCTGCCCGTTCGGCACGCCCCACACGGCCAGCAGGTTGTCGTGGTCGTTGGCGAACTCCTCGCGGCGGGACTCCGGCCACCGGGACGCGCCCATCCGCCAGGCCAGCGCCAGCGGGTACAGGTGGTCGATCTGCACCTCGGCGGCGTCGGACTTGCTGAACGCGATCCGCCGCCCGGTGTACGGGTCGTGCAGCGTGCCGGAGACCACCACGCACCGGCCCCGCCTGGTCACCTCCCGCAGATCCCGGGCCAGCACGTCGTTGCGCTGGTCGCAGCCGTTGTGGTCGATGTCGCGCCAGCGCACCCCGAAGTCCTCGCGGTCGTACCCGGCGCCGTCGCCCTCGGCGGCGATCCGCAGCGCGGCCAGGTCCCGGCGGGCCTGCGAGGCGTCGCCCGCTCCGCCGCCGGGCGCGGGCGTCGATCCGTTCGGCCCCACCTCCGCGGTGCATGCGGACGCCGCCAGCACGGCGGCGATCGCGATCAGGCCCGGCCGGGCGCGCCTCATGCTCACCCTCCCTTGTGACGTTTCCTTGCCGATACCCGGCTTTGCGTTGACCAGTCGCGAACGTACGGGATGGGGCACGATTGCCCTGTGCTGCATCTGCGAGTGATCGCGCCGCCTGGCCGTACCGACGAGGTGTGCAAGGTCCTGGACGCCTGTCTCGGGGCCACCAACGTGGTCGTCCTGCCGGACGCCGCCCGGCGGCCGGCCGGTGACGTGGTGCTGGCCGACGTCGCCCGGGAGAGCGCCAACGAGGTGATCGCGGGCCTGCAGGCGCTGGACGTCCACCGCGACGGGTCGATCGCCCTGGACGACATCGACGTGTCGATCTCCGAGGTCGCCGACCGGGCCGAGGCGCTGGCGCCCGGGCATGGCGACGACGCGGTGATCTGGCGGCAACTGGACGAGCGCACCGCCGACGAGACCAGGCTGACCTGGGCGTTCGTCATCTTCCTGACGCTGGCGACACAGCTCGCCGGGATCGCCGCGATGATCGACTCGCCGATCCTGGTGGTCGGCGCGATGGTGCTCGGGCCGGAGTTCGGCACCGTCGCGGCGATGTGCTACGGCCTGGTCTTCCGCGACCCGCGGCGGGTGGTGCGGGCGCTGGGCACCATGGCCGCCGGATTCGCGCTGGCCATCGTGATCACGTTCGTGTGCGCGCTGGTGTCCCGGTGGATCGGGGTCATCGAACTGGACCGGCTGCCCGAGTCGCGGCCGCTGACCGCGTTCATCTACAGCCCGGACCGCTGGTCGTTCATCGTGGCGCTGCTGGCGGGCGCGGCCGGGGTGCTGTCGGTCACCGCGGGCAAGTCCTCGGCGCTGGTCGGGGTGTTCATCTCGGTCACCACCGTCCCGGCGGCCGGGAACCTGGCGGTCGCGCTGGCCCTGGAGCACTGGAGCGAGATCACCGGCTCGGTGCTGCAACTGCTGGTCAACCTGGCCGGGATGGTGCTGGCCGGAGTGGTGACGCTGGTCGCCCAGAGGGTGGGCTGGGACATCGTCCAAAAGCGGCAGACGAGGGCGAGGGCCCGTACGACCGGAGAATGACGACTCCGCGGCCCCGGCTGCACTAGGTTGCAGGCATGCCGATCATCGCCACCCGAGGGTTGACGATGCGGTTCCCCGGGGTCACCGCGCTGGACGACCTCACGCTGGACGTCGAGCCGGGGATCGTGGGACTGGTCGGCGCCAACGGCGCCGGCAAGTCGACCCTCATCAAGATCCTGCTGGGCCTGCAGCCCGCCTCCGCCGGTCAGGCGCGGGTGCTGGACCTGGACGTGACCCGGCAGGGGGAGCTGATCCGCGAGCGGGTCGGCTACATGCCCGAGTACGACTGCCTGCCGCCGGACGTGTCGGCCACCGAGTTCGTGGTGCACATGGCGCGGATGAGCGGGCTGCCGCCGACCGCCGCCCGCGAGCGCGCCGCCGACACGCTGCGGCACGTCGGCCTGTACGAGGAGCGGTACCGGCCGATCGGGGGCTACTCCACCGGCATGCGGCAGAAGGTCAAGCTGGCGCAGGCGCTGGTGCACGACCCGCGGCTGGTGTTCCTGGACGAGCCGACCAACGGGCTGGACCCGGCCGGGCGCGACGAGATGCTGGAGCTGATCCGCCGGATCGGCGCCGAGTTCGGCATCAGCGTGCTGGTCACCTCGCACCTGCTGGGCGAGCTGGAGCGCACCTGCGACCACATCGTCATCATCGACGGCGGGCGGCTGCTGCGCTCGCAGGCGGTGGAGGCGTTCACCACCGACAGCGGCACCCTGGTCGTCGAGGTCGAGGAGGGCCGCGACGCGCTCGGGCAGGCGCTGGCCGGCGCCGGGCTGACGGTACGGCCGGAGGGGCGGGCGCTGCTGGTGGAGGTCGCCGGGGAGCGCACGTTCGACCTCATCCGGGACGCGGTGGTGGAGCTGGACCTGCTGCTGATCCGGATGGAACGGCGCCGCCACCACATCGAGGAGGTCTTCGCGACCCCGGCCGCGCCCGGCGCCGCGGGCGTCCCCCCGCAGGGGGTCCAGGCGCCGCCCGGCGCCGCCGTTCCGCCGAGGGGGTACCAGGGATGACCACGGGAGCCATCCACGACATCGGCTACCGGCACTACCAGGGCCGCCGGCTGGGCCGCTCCTACCTGATGCGCTCGCTGTACGTGCACAACCTGCGCGGCGCGTGGGGGCTGGGCCGGCCGGCGCGCGCCAAGGTGATGCCCGCCCTGTTCGCGTCGATCATGCTGCTGCCCGCGGCGGGCAGCGTGGCGGCGGTCGCGCTGGCGGGCGAGGCCGACGCGCTGATCCCCTACTCGGCCTACCCGACCTACCTGCAGCCGGTGATCGCGATCTTCCTGGCCACCCAGGCCCCGGTGCTGGCGTCGCGGGAGCTGCGGTTCCGGGTGGTCCCGCTGTACTTCTCCCGGCCGGTGCGCGCCCTGGACTTCGTGCTGGCCAAGCTGGCGGCGATGACCACCGCCCTGCTGCTGCTGATGGCGGTCCCGGTGACCGTGCTGTACGTGGGCGGGCTGGTCAACCGGGTGCCGGACGCGGGGACCCACCTGCGGGAGTTCCTGCTGGCGCTGGTCGGCGTGGTGCTGTTCGCGGTGGTGCTGGCGTCGATCGGGCTGGTGGTGGCGGCGTTCACGCCGCGCCGCGGGTTCGGGGTCGCGGCGGTGATCGCGGTGTTCATGCTGTCGCTGGCGTTCGTGCAGATCGTGCAGGGCATCGCCACCGCGCAGACCCGGTTCGAGCTGGCCGGCTGGATGGGGCTGCTGACGCCGTTCAACCTGGTGGACGCCGTGCAGGTGCGGCTGCTGGGGGCCGAGCAGGCGGGCGGGGCGGTGCCGCCGGGCGTGCTGGGCGGGCTGGTGGCGCTGCTGGTGTGCGGCTGTGTGGTGGCCGGTTCGATCGCGGTGCTGTACCGCCGCTTCCGGAAGGGGGCCGACCTGTGACCGTGCTGCGCCTGGAGAACGTGTCCCGCTGGTACGGGAACGTGGTGGCGGTCAACGGGGTGTCGATGGAGATCGGCCCCGGGGTGACCGGGCTGCTCGGCCCGAACGGGGCGGGCAAGTCCACGCTGATCCACATGATGGGCGGGTTCATCCCGCCGTCGTCGGGGACGGTCACGCTGGACGGCGAGCCGATCTGGCGCAACCCGGGGATCTACCGGCGGCTCGGCCTGGTGCCCGAGCGGGAGACCGCCTACGACTTCCTGACCGGCCGGCAGTTCGTGCTGGCGATGGCGAAGCTGTTCGGGCTGCCCGACCCGGGCGCCGCCGCCGACCGGGCGCTGGCGCTGGTGGAGATGGAGCAGGCGCAGCACCGGGTGATCGGCAAGTACTCCAAGGGCATGAAGCAGCGGATCAAGATGGCCTCGGCGCTGGTGCACGATCCGCCGGTGCTGCTGCTGGACGAGCCGTTCAACGGGATGGACCCCCGGCAGCGGCTGCACCTGATGGACCTGATCCGGCGGATGGCCGCCGAGGGCCGCACCATCCTGTTCAGCTCGCACATCCTGGAGGAGGTGGAGCGGGTCGCCGGGCACATCGAGGTGGTGGTGGCGGGCCGGCACGCCGCCTCCGGGGACTTCCGGGCGATCCGCCGGCTGATGAGCGACCGGCCGCACCAGTTCCTGGTGCGCTCCTCCGACGACCGGGCGCTGGCCGCGGCGATCATCGCGGACGGCTCGGCGCGCGGGGTGGAGCTGACCGGCAAGGGGGTGCGGGTGGAGGCCACCGACTTCCGCCGGTTCACCTGGCTGCTGCCGCGGCTGGCCAAGGAGGGCGGAGTGACGCTGTGGGAGGTCTCCCCGGCGGACGAGTCGCTGGAGAGCGTCTTCGAGTACCTGGTGGCCCGGTGAGGGGGAGGACCCGTTGAACGCCACGATCGCCCTCATCACGCTGCGGTCCATGCTGGGCCGACGGCGGGCGCTGCTGCTGTTCGCGCTGCCGGCGGTGCTGCTGGCGCTGGCGGCGGCGCTGAACGTCACCGGCAACACCGAGCCGAGCACCGCGGCCAACGTGCTGCAGCAGTTCGCGCTGGCGACGCTGCTGCCGCTGCTGGCGCTGATCGCCGGGACCGGGGTGATCGGCCCGGAGATCGACGACGGCCAGATCATGTACGTCCTCACCAAGCCGATCGGCCGGCACGTGGTGGTGCTCACCAAGCTGGCGGTGGCGATCGCCCTGGTGGTGGCGTTCGCGGTGGTGCCGACGCTGCTGGCGGGGCTGCTGCTGCGCGGGACGGCGGCGGGCCTGACGCAGGGCTTCACGCTCGGGGTGCTGGCGGCGGGCGTGGCCTACACGGCGGTGTTCGTGGCGCTGGCGGTGGCCAGCCGCAACGCCGTGACAATCGGGCTGCTGTACGCGCTGGTGTGGGAGTCGCTGCTGGGCCGGTTCGCGCCGGGCGCCAAGTCGGCGTCCGTCCAGCAGTGGGGCCTGTCGATCACCGACGCCGTCACCTCGAGCGCGGAGGTGGAGGCGACGGTGGGCACTCCGGTGGCGGCGTTCCTGCTGGTGGCGGTCACCGTGGCCGGGACGGTCCTGGCGGTGGCGCGCCTGCGCACCCTGTCGGTGGCGAGCGCCGAGTGATCCGGCGGCGTCCCGCGCGGGGCGCCGCCGATCCGTGAGCGTCAGTCGCCCAGTGCCGTGGTGAGGTCGGCGAGGATCTCCGAGACGGTCACCGGGTCGAGCTCGCCGAACGGGTGCCGCCTTCCGGACCAGCGGCCGGTCCACAGCAGCACATGGCCGATCCGCTGCTCGGCGTACTCGTCGGGGGAGACGACCCGGATGCCGGGCTCGATGAACACCACGACGTGGCGCTCGTCGGGGGTCGTCCGGGTCACCTGGCGGCGGAAGCCGCCGGTCTCCTTGTCGCCGAGCTCCCAGCCGCGCCGGGTCAGGCCGAGGATCCGGCCGAAGTGCACGGTGCGGCCCTCGAACCGTTCCAGCCGGCCCGCCCCGCGCTCCTCCTCGGCGAGGACGAACGTGGGACGCGCGAGCTGCGGGAACGGCTGGAGGATCTCGTAGTCGGCGAGCACCTCCGTCCAGGCCCGCACGGCGTTCTCGCCCAGCGTCACCGGATGCGGCAGCGTGACCCGCGCGTCCTCGGGGAGGGTGAACGCCGCGTCCTCGACGTCGGCCAGGGTGCGGTCCTCGGCCACCCGGAACGCCGTCGTCCGCCCGTCCACCGTGGCGGCCCACACCAGACGGCGGGCGAGATGCCACAGCAGCGGATGGCCGACGAAGATCGACCGGAACTCCCCGGCCGTCCAGGACCGCCCGGCGACCATCGCCTGCTCCAGCCGCCCGAGCCGGTCGGCGGCGATCTCCTTGACCTCCTTCCTGAGGTCGGCGAACCGCCGGTGGGCGGCCGGGGCCAGGGTGGCGTCGTCCCTGACGCCCGGTTTGGGCAGGGTCTTGCGGCGCCTGCCGGTCTCGTCGGTCACGTACGGCTTGAGCTGCTCGTCGAAGCCCACCGTGAAGCGGCGCGGACCGTAGTCGAGGACCAGCGTTCCGTCGGCGTCCAGCCCGAGGTCGGGGACGAGCCGGTCGGCGAGCTGCTCGACGGTCAGCCCGCGCGCCTCGGCGGCCCGGTTCAGGCCCCCCTGCGCCCAGGGCCTGATCCGCGCGCGGTCCTCCGCCTTGGTCGCCAGCCGGTGCAGGTGACGCAGCGCCGAGTCGGTCCCCAACCGGGAGAACAGCCGCAGCGCGCCGGTGCCGCCCCGATCCCAGACGTACGCCTTGGACCAGCCGATGACCCGGTCGGCGAGCCGGGCGGCGGTCTCGTCGTTGCCCCAGTTGGTCACCGCGTACTGCACTCCGGGGGAGGCCCATCGCCGGTCGTGCCGGTCGGCCAGGTACAGCGCCCAGGCGAACTCCGCCAGCGAGTCCGGGTCGAGCGCCTCCTCGACCCGGGGCAGACCGGCGTAGGGCTCGTGGGGGTCCTCGGTGATCAGCAGCATGGTGATCAGGTGGCGGGTCGCGGCGGCGGGCAGCGCCAGCTCGCGCCCGCGCAGCAGCACCTGCGGCAGCCGTTCGGGGGCGAACTCCTCGGGGATCTCCGGCAGCGGGTCGGGGTGGAGATCCAGCGGGTCGGTCCGCAGCGCCGCGATGGCCTCCGCCGCCTCCTCGCCGTAGTGGCGGGCGGCCTCGACGATGGCGTCCTGGCCGTGGACCTCGGCGACCAGGCGGAGAGCGGCCTCGGCGCGGTCCCGCTTGGGTCCGGGCTTGCGCAGCGCGTCCGGCACCGTCAGCCGCGCGGCGGCCCGCCCGTGCGTACGGAACCAGGCCTCGGCCTGGTCCCCGTTCGGCCAGGTGCCGAAGTTCTTGATCATGATCTGGGCGACGTCGGCGTCCAGGAACGGGACCAGGGAGTAGAACGCCCGGGAGTTCCTGGCCTCGTACATCGCCGCGGGGTAGGCCGCCATTCCGTGGCGCGCCACCGCGCCGCGCAGCGTGCTGTGGCCGGGGTAGTCGGCGAGCACCTTCCAGTAGCGCTCGTCGGCGAGCAGCTTCTCCCCGTACTCCGGCGGCGCCTGCATGAGCAGGCCCGTGGCCAGCTCCAGGAGACGCCTGGTCTCCAGCGACAGCGCCTCGCCACTGGCGAAGGTCTCGGCCGTCTCGTCCCAGTCGGTGTCGTCCGGCAGGGGCTCGAAGCGGTACTCGCCGTAGGGATCCTTCAGCCACTTCTCGCGAAGACCGGGCGCCCACGTCATGGTGGTGGGCTCCTTGGGCGCCTTGAGCTTCAGGACCACCGGCTCCCCGGAACGCGGCGCACGGGTCCACGGCGGGTTCGCCAGCAGGTCGGGCAGGGCGCTCTCGGGAGCCTCCTTGACGCGGGGCGCGGGGGGCTGCGTCATCGCGGTCGGTCCTCCGGACGATCAGGGGAGCGTGTCGCGGAGGTACGACTCGCCGCGGGACGTGATCGTTCCGGTCAGATCCGGCGGAGGCTGATGCGCTGGACGCTGTGGTCGCGGTCCTTGTGCAGGACCAGGGTGGCGCGGGCGCGGGTCGGCAGGATGTTGGAGACCAGGTTGACCTCGTTGATCTCGCGCCACACCCGGTGGGCGAACGCGGCGGTCTCGTCCTGGTCGACCTCGGAGTAGCGGTGGAAGTAGGAGCGCTCGTCGGCGAAGACGGTGCGGCGCAGCGCGAACAGCCGTTCCACGAACCACTCGCGGATGTGCTCCACCCGGGCGTCCAGGTAGATCGAGAAGTCGAAGAAGTCCGACACCGCCGGGGAGCCGGACGGCGGCGGCTGCAGCACGTTCAGCCCCTCCAGGATCAGGATGTCGGGCAGCCGCACCGTCTGCTCGGCGCCGGGGAGGATGTCGTAGTGCAGGTGCGAGTACACCGGGACGGTGGTCTCCGGCACGCCCGCCTTCATCGCGGTGACGAACTCCAGCAGCGCCCGGCGGTCGTAGGACTCCGGGAACCCCTTGCGGTCCATCAGCCCGCGCTCGGCCAGGACCTGGTTGGGGTACAGGAAGCTGTCGGTGGTGACCAGTTCCACGTGCGGGTGCTCCGGCCAGCGGGCCAGCAGGGTGCGCAGCAGCCGGGAGACGGTGGACTTGCCGACCGCGACGCTGCCGGCCACGCCGATGACGAACGGGGTCCGCTCGGCGGTGGCGCCCAGGAAGTCCGCGAGGGTGGCGCGCAGCCGCCCCTCGGCCATGAAGTACAGGTGCAGCAGCCGGGACAGGGGCAGGTAGACCTCCTGCACCTCGGTGATGTCGATCGGGTCGCGCAGCCCCCGCAGCGCGTCGAGCTCCTCGGCGGTCAGCGGCAGCGGGGCGTCGGCCCGCAGCGCCGACCAGTCCGCGCGGGACAGTTCCATGTAGGGACTCGGCACGGTGTCCCATCCCAGCGTCATGGGGGGAGACTACAGAGCCCGGCGACGATCACGCTCCATGCGCGCATCACGGCCCGTAAGCCGCCTGTAATGCACCCTGCCCGTCCACCGGTACAGATATGCCCTGCTCACTCGGTAGTGTGGCGGCCATGTGCGGAATCGTGGGCTACGTGGGCTCCAAGCCCGCGCTGAGCGTCGTGATCGAGGGCCTGGCCAGGCTGGAGTACCGGGGATACGACTCGGCCGGGGTCGCGATCCTGGCGGACGGCGCCCTGACGACGGCCAAGCGGGCGGGCAAGCTGGTCAACCTGCGCAACGCGCTGGACGAGGAGCCGGCCCCCGAGGGCACGGTCGGGATGGGGCACACCCGCTGGGCCACCCACGGGCCGCCCACCGACCGCAACGCCCACCCGCATGTGGACTGCACCGGCCGGATCGCGGTCATCCACAACGGGATCATCGAGAACTTCGCCGCGCTGCGCGCCGAGCTGGCCGGACGCGGGCACGCGCTGGGCTCCGACACCGACACCGAGGTGGTCGCCCACCTGCTGGAGGAGGAGCTGCGCGACGGCGCGGGCGGGCTGGCCGAGGCGATGCGCCGGGTGTGCCGGCGGCTGGACGGCGCGTTCACCCTCGTGGTGGTGCACGCCGACGACCCGGACGTGGTGGTCGGGGCGCGCCGCAACTCGCCGCTGGTGGTCGGCGTCGGCGACGGGGAGAACTTCCTGGCCAGCGACGTGGCCGCGTTCATCGCGCACACCCGGGACGCGATCGAGCTGGGCCAGAACCAGGTGGTGGAGCTGCGCCGGGAGAAGGTGACGATCACCGACTTCGAGGGCAAGCCCGCCGAGGTCCGCGAGTACCACGTGGACTGGGACGTCACCGCCGCCGAGAAGGGCGGCTACGACTCGTTCATGCTCAAGGAGATCGCCGAGCAGCCGCGCGCGGTGGCCGACACGCTGCTGGGCCGGATCGGCACCGACGGCCGGCTCACCCTGGACGAGATGCGGATCTCCGACGAGCAGCTGCGCGAGATCGACAAGATCATCATCGTCGCCTGCGGCACCGCCTACCACGCCGGGCTGATCGCCAAGTACGCCATCGAGCACTGGGCCGGGCTGCCCTGCGAGGTGGAGCTGGCCAGCGAGTTCCGCTACCGGGACCCGATCCTGAGCCCCACCACCCTGGTCATCGCGATCTCCCAGTCCGGGGAGACGATGGACACCCTGATGGCGGTGCGGCACGCCCGCGAGCAGCGCGCCAAGGTGCTGGGCGTGTGCAACGTCAACGGCTCCACGCTGCCGCGCGAGTGCGACGGCGTGCTGTACACCCACGCCGGGCCGGAGGTCGGGGTCGCCGCCACCAAGACGTTCCTGACCCAGCTCGTCGCCGTCTACCTGATCGCCCTCTACCTGGCGCAGGTGCGGGGGACCAAGTGGGGCGACGAGGTCTTCGCCATGGTGCAGTTGCTGGCCACCATGCCGGAGAAGGTGGAGAAGGTCCTGGAGACCATGGAGCCGGTCCGCGAGCTGGCCCGGTCCCTGGCCGGTGAGCGGTGCGTGCTGTTCCTGGGCCGGCACGTGGGCTTCCCGGTGGCGCTGGAGGGCGCGCTGAAGCTCAAGGAGCTGGCCTACATGCACGCCGAGGGCTTCGCCGCCGGCGAGCTCAAGCACGGCCCGATCGCCCTGATCGAGGACGGCCTGCCGGTCGTGGTGGTGGTGCCGCCGCGCGCCCGCGCGGTGCTGCACGACAAGATCGTCTCCAACATCCAGGAGATCCGCGCCCGCGGCGCCCGCACCATCGTGATCGCCGAGGAGGGCGACGACTCCGTCGAGCCGTACTCCGACACCCTGATCCGGGTGCCCGCCGTGCCGACCCTGCTCCAGCCGCTGGTGGCGACGGTGCCGCTGCAGGTGTTCTCCTGCGAGCTGGCCGGGGCCAAGGGGCACGACGTGGACCAGCCGCGCAACCTGGCCAAGTCCGTCACCGTGGAGTGACCCCGCGCCTCACACGCGCCGCGCACCGCCCGGAACGGCCGCCGTTCCGGGCGGTCGTGCTTTCGGTGACGGGCCGATCGCGCCGAGTGGCGTGTGCCCGGGCGGGTTTGGGCAGACTCTGCCTAAGACGCCCGGATGAACGGTCGGTAGATTCCGGGCATCGCCGTGGTGAACGAGAAGGGTGCCCGGGTCATGGAACGACGCCGTTTCCTCTCCCGTACCGCCGTGCTGGCCGCCGGGACGGCGCTGGCCGCGGGACCTTTCCAGGGGGTGGCGGCCCACCTGCGGCCGGACGGCCCCCGGCGGCCCGGCAGGGGGTACGGGCCGCTGAGGCCGGTGCGCGACCTGCGGGACGGGCAGGTGCGGCTGCACCTGCCCGAGGGGTTCCGGTACCGGTCGTTCAACCCGGCGGGCTCGCGGCTCGGCGACGGGACGATCACCCCGGGCAGGCACGACGGCATGGCGGCGTTCCGCGGGCCGCGCGGGTCGGTGATCCTGGTCCGCAACCACGAGGTCAACGGCCCGGTGGGCGCGTTCGGCGACCCGGCAGCCGCCTACGACCCGATGGCCGGCGGCGGCACCTGCACGCTCCGGGTCACCCCGTACGGCGAGGTGCTGGACAGCCGGGTCAGCCTCAACGGCACGCAGATGAACTGCTCGGGCGGGCCGATGCCGTGGGGGAGCTGGATCACCTGCGAGGAGACCGTCAACGGCCCGGACGTCGGCAACGACTTCAGCGGCGGGGACAACAGCAGGCTGCGGCGCAGGCACGGCTACCTGTTCGAGGTGCCGGCCGCCGGGCGCGGACGGCCGGCGCCGATCCGGGCGGCGGGCCGGTTCGCCCACGAGGCCGCCGCGTACGACGCCCGCACCGGCGCGGTCTACCTGACCGAGGACAACTTCGGCTTCCCGTCCGGCTTCTACCGCTACCTGCCGCCGAAGAACCCGATGGCCGCGGGAAGGCTGCTGGACGGCGGGCGGCTGCAGATGCTCGCGGTCAGGGGCAGGCCGAACGCCGACCTGTCCCAGGGCCAGCCCGAGGGCGCCGTGTACGAGACGACCTGGGTGGACATCGACGACCCCGACCCGGCGTTCACCGGGACGCCCTCCAACAACGACGCCATCCAGGCGGTCGGGATGCAGGGGCGGGCCAAGGGTGCGGCGCTGTTCTCCCGGCTGGAGGGCGCGATCGCCGACCGGGGCGTGGTCTACTTCGTGTCCACGCAGGGCGGGGCGCCGGTGACCCAGCCGGTGCCGAGCGGGTTCGGGGACGGCCGCGGCCAGGTGTGGGCGTACGACACCCGCAGCGGCCGGCTCCGCCTGGTCGTGGAGTCGCCCGGTGACGTGGCGCTGGACCTGCCCGACAACATCACCCACAGCCCGCGCGGCACGCTGGTGCTGTGCGAGGACGGGGGCGGCGACAACTACCTGCGCGGGCTGACCGTGGCGGGTGAGCTGTTCGACTTCGCCCGGCTGGAGCCGGTCCCGGAGGACGACGGCGCGGAGTTCGCCGGGTCGACCTTCGCCCCGGGCGGGGGCACCCTGTTCGTGAACGTGCAGACCGACGCGGGGCTGAGCTTCGCCATCTGGGGGCCCTGGCGCGACGGGCCGTTCTAGGGCCTTTCCGGGGAGTCCTCAGGGAATTTCGCCCGCCTTGATGCGGGTGAGCAGTGCGCGCCATGCGGACGCCGAGATCTGCAGCACCGGTGCGCGGCCGCCGTGTTTGCTGTCCCGCACTCCCACCCTCGCGGCGAGGCTCGCCACCTCCACGCAGTTGTGGTTGGCACCGCTGCGGCTGCTCTTGCGCCAGGGGCGGGACTGGTCGGACACGATGCACGCCTTTTCGGTCGGCTGCGGCTGGTCGACGCGGGGTGACATCTGGGCCGGCGATGCCCGAAGGCTAACCGGCGGCGGGTGCGCCGGAATGTGTCGTGTGCCGCGGTCGGTCCCGTTCGCACCGTCATTTCACGGTGTTGTGAGGCGTACGGGGAGCCTGGTGGCCGAGGGGCGGAATTCGTGCGGGGGAGAGGTTCCCCGGCGAGTCGCGGCCGATCGGGCGGCGGCTCACCGGGGGTCGTTCACCGGGTCGGTGAGGAAGGGTGCGGCGCCCTACGCGGACGCCGCGGCGGGGTCGTACTCGCCGTTCTTGACACGTTCCACGAACGTGCGCCAGACGTCGGCGGGCAGCACCGTGAGCGGGCCGTGCGCGCCCCGCTTGGTGTCCCGCATCGCCACCCGGCCGCCGGGCAGCGCCGCCACCGCCACGCAGTTGCCGTTGGCGCACCGCGTGCTGATCCTCCAGCCGACCTCGGCCATGCCGATATGAGACAAGTGATTACCTCTCGAGTGCATATCCTGAGAAAGCCGGAGAATTCACCATTGGTCTCGGACCGTGCGGATGCGTTGTAGGGAATCCGTGCGGTCGAGCGCCCGCTGCATGAGGGTTTCATGGGCGAGCCGGTACATGTACGTCACCGACTCATCGGTCAGCGAGCTCATGGTAAGGCTTTCGGTGTGCACGATATCAGGAAAGATCACGTCGTGCACGGGAGCGAACTCGAGCAATGTAAAGGAGTTGGCAAGAATGGGGTGCGGACCGGCCAGCGGCAGGATGCGCACCACCACGTGCGGCAGTTGCGCCATCGTGTGCAAATGGTCCAATTGGGCGCGCATGACCGCCCGGTCGCCCACCATTCGCTGCAGCACCGACTCGTCCAGCACGATCTCCAGCCGCAGCGGGTCGGCCCGGGTGAGCAACTGCTGCCGCCGCATCCGCACCTCGACCCGGCGCTCGATCTGCTGCGGCGGCGTGGTGGTGATGAAGTTCCAGCTGCGCATCACGTACCGGGCGTAGTCGCGGGTCTGCAGCAGTCCGGGCACGGCCATGCTCTCCACCTGCAGCGCGGCGGTCGCCTCGTCCTCCAGCGCGATGTAGGTGGCGAAGTCGATCGGCAGGTCCGGGTACTGGCTCCACCAGCCCGGCCGGGTGGCCTCCTCGGCCAGGGTCAGCATCGCGTCCCGGTGCGCGCCGGCCACCCGGTACAGGTCCAGCATCGCCCGCACGTCCTCGACCCGGGCGCCGATGCGGGCGTTCTCGATCCGGCTCACCTTGGAGGGGGACCAGCCCAGCGACTCGGCGACGCCGTCGCCGGTCAGGTCGCGCTCCTCGCGGAGCCTGCGCAGCTCGGCGCCGAGCCTGCGCCGGCGCACCGAAGGGGCTCGCGACGTCGCCATCGCTGCCTCCGTCCGGGATCCCGCCCAAGGTCCGCGCTTAACGCACATGCATCAGTACGTGCATATTGCAGCGATACCTTACACCAGGCCTCTGCCCGGGCATGACCGTTCCTTGAATGGCCGCTCCGCCCGCAGCCCGAGCATAGTGGGCGACCATCCGAAGCCGCCGCCGGAAAAGTGCGGCCATTTCCGCATTGTGGACGATCGCCCCCCGGTCGGCCCCGATGGTCGTTCCGGAACGCCGCCGGCCGTTTCCTCCCGGGCGGACGGGCACCGGACGGGCCGGGTGCGCGCGTGGCAGGCTTGGGTACGTGATCGTGGGTGTGGGCATCGATGTGGTCGACATCGCCCGGTTCGAACGGTCGCTGGAACGCACCCCGGGGCTGCGCGCCAGGCTGTTCACCGCTGCGGAGCGGTCGCTGGCGGGCCGTTCGCTGGCCGCCCGGTTCGCCGCCAAGGAGGCGCTGGCCAAGGCGCTCGGCGCGCCCCGCGGGCTGCTGTGGACCGACGCCGAGATCCGGCGCGCCCCCGACGGCAGGCCCACCCTGCACGTCACCGGCACCGTGGCCGCCGCGGCACGGGCCCGCGGCGTGAACCGCTGGCACGTGTCGCTCAGCCATGACGGGGGCATCGCCACCGCCGTCGTGATGGCCGAGTCGGTGCCCGGGCGAGATCTCGAAGAGGAGCCATGAGGTACGCGCACGAGGTCGGCAAGGTACGGGCCGCCGAGCAGGCCCTGATGGCCCGCCTCCCGGAGGGCGCCCTCATGCAGCGCGCCGCCGCCGGGCTGGCCTCGACGTGCGCCCGCCTGCTGCCCCGGGTGTACGGGGCGCGGGTGGTGCTGCTGGTGGGCGGCGGCGACAACGGCGGCGACGCGCTGTACGCCGGCGCCCGGCTGGCCCGCCGCGGCGCCGTGGTCGAGGCGGTCCTGGCCGGGAGCAAGGTCCACGGTCCCGGTCTGGAGGCGCTGCGCTCCGCCGGGGGCCGCGTGCTCGACGGCTCCGGCCAGAACGCCGAACGCGCCGTCGAGACCGCCGACCTGGTGATCGACGGGCTCACCGGCATCGGCGGGACCGGGGCGCTGCGCGAGCCGCATGCGAGCCTGGCCCGCTGCACCGAGTACGCCGAGGGCGTCGTGGTGGCCTGCGACGTGCCCAGCGGGGTCGACGCGGGCTCCGGGCGCGTGGACGGGGTCGCGGTGCGCGCCGACGTCACGGTCACGTTCGGCACCTACAAGCCCGGCCTGCTCATCGACCCCGGCGCGGCCCACTGCGGCGTCGTCGAACTGGTCGACATCGGGCTCGGCGCGGACCTGCCCGACCCGGACGTGGTGGCGCCGTGGGCGGAGGACCTGCGGGTGCCGCGGCCGGCGCCGGAGTCCGACAAGTACCGGCGCGGCGTCGTCGGCATCGTGGCGGGCGGCGAACGCTACACCGGCGCGGCGATGCTGTGCGTGGGCGGAGCGGTGCGCGGCGGGGCGGGCATGGTCCGGTTCGCCTCCTCGCCGCATCCGGTCGAACTGGTCCGGCAGCGGTGGCCGGAGGCCGTCGCCACCGTCATCGAGCCCGCGCCCGACGCCCCCGCCAAGGTCGGCCGGGTGCAGGCGTGGGTCGTCGGCCCCGGCCTGGGCACCGACCGCAAGGCCGAGACCCTCGTGGAGGCGGTGCTGCGGACCGACCTGCCGGTGCTGGTCGACGCCGACGGGCTCACCGTGCTGGCCCGCCGCCGTGACCTGCTGCGCCGCGACGCGCCCACCGTGCTCACCCCGCACGCCGGGGAGCTGGCCCGGCTGCTGGGCCCGGGAACGACCCGCGAGCTGATCGAGGCCCGGCGGCTGGAGCACGTACGCCGTGCGGCGGCCGAACTGTCGGCGACCGTGCTGCTCAAGGGCTCGACCACGCTGGTCGCCGAGGAGGACCGGCCGGTCCGCGTCAACCCCACCGGCACGTCCTGGCTGGCCACCGCCGGGACCGGCGACGTGCTGTCCGGCCTGGCGGGCGCGCTGCTGGCGGCCGGGATGCCGGCGATCGACGCCGCCACCGCCGCCGCGTACCTGCACGGGCTGGCCGCCCGGCTGGCCGCCGCCGGACCGCCCGGCCCGGACGGCCCCGACCTGGGGCGGCAGGCGCCGATCAGCGCCCTGGACGTCGTTACCGCCCTGCCGGAGGCGTTCCGTACCCTGGGCTGACCTGGGTGTGAACGCGCCCGGCGGCATCGGGGGGACGGCACACTGGTCACCATGAGAGAGCCGGTACAGGCACGCGTGGATCTCGACGCCGTCCGCGCCAACGTCGCGCTGCTGCGCGACCGGGCGGCGGGGGCCGAGGTCATGGCGATGGTCAAGGCCGAGGGATACGGGCACGGCCTGGTCGAGACCGCCCGCGCCGCGCTCGACGGCGGAGCCGCCTGGCTCGGCGTCGCCCGCGTCGCCGAGGCGCTGCGGCTGCGCGCCGCCGGTGTCACCGCGCCCGTGCTGGTGGCGGTGGCCACCCAGGGTGAGCCGTACGAGGAGGCCGTGGCCGCCGGGGTGGACCTCACCGTGGGCTCCGCCGGACTGGTGGCGCGCATCGCCGCCGCCGCCGAACGCGCCGGCCGGCCCGCCCGGGTGCACCTGAAGGCCGACACCGGCCTGTCCCGGGGCGGCGCGACCATGGCGGACTGGCCGTCGGTCGTCGATGCCGCGGGGGCCGCGCAGGCGTCCGGGCGGATCGAGGTCGTCGGGCTGATGTCGCACTTCGCCTGCGCCGACGAGCCGGGGCACCCGTCCATCGCCGGCCAGCTCGCCGCGTTCCGGGAGGCGGTCGAGCACGCCGAGAAGGCCGGGCTCCGCCCGCAGGTCCGGCACCTGGCCAACTCGGCGGCGACGCTGACGCTGCCCGAGGCCCGCTACGACATGGTCCGGCCGGGCATCGCGATCTACGGGCTGACCCCCATCCCGCAGCAGGGGACGTTCGGGCTGCGCCCGGCGATGACGCTGGCCGCCGAACTGGCCGCGGTCAAGCGGGTCCCGGCGGGCAGCGGGGTCTCCTACGGCCACACCTACGTCACCGCCCGCGAGACCACGCTCGGCCTGGTCGCCGCCGGCTACGGCGACGGCGTTCCCCGGCACGGCTCCAGCCTGCTGGAGGTGCTGGTCGGCGGGCGCCGCCACCGCATCGCGGGACGGGTGTGCATGGACCAGTTCGTGGTCGACCTGGGCGACGACGCGCCGTCCGCCGGGGACGAGGTGCTGCTGTTCGGCCCCGGCGACCACGGGGAGCCGACCGCGCAGGAGTGGGCGGACGCGCTCGGCACCATCTCCTACGAGATCGTCACCCGGATCGGGACCCGGGTGCCCCGGGTGTATCCGGGCGGTCCGGCGGGGCGGTAGCGCCCGCCGTTCGAGGCGGCATTCGGGGAAGGACCGTGCATGGACAGCAGGAACAGGCGGCGGCTGGGCATCGCCGGGGCGATCGCCGGGGCCGGTGCGGCCGGGATCGGCGTGGCGATGGGAGTGCGGCACTTCGTCGTCGGCCGCCGCCGGTTCGGGCCCGACCCGGAGGCCGACGAGCCGTTCGGGAAGCTGCGCGGCCGGCCGCTGAGCGTGCCCGCCGACGACGGGGTGCCGCTGCACGTGGAGATCGACGAGCATCCCGGTGACGGCGCCCCGCTGACCGTGGTGTTCTGCCACGGCTACACCCTCAACCAGGACATGTGGCACTACCAGCGCCGCGACCTGGCCAAGAGCGTCCCCGGACCGCTCCGGCTGGTGTTCTGGGACCAGCGCAGCCACGGCCGGTCCGGGCGCAGCAAACCGCTGCACGCCACCATCGACCAGACCGGCGAGGACCTGTACGCGGTGCTGTGCGCCACCACCCGGCCGGACGAGCCGGTGCTGCTGGTCGGGCACTCCATGGGCGGCATGTCGATCATGGCGCTGGCGGACGGGCACCCGGAGCTGTTCGAGGACCGGATCGCCGCGGTGGCGCTGATCAACACCTCCGCCGGGCGGCTGGCGGAGATGACGCTGGGCCTGCCGCTGGCGCTGGCCCGGCTGGTGCAGCCGCTGGCCCCCGGGGTGATCCGCGGGCTGGGCCGCACCCCCAGGCTGGTGGACCGGGGCCGCGCGCTGGGCGCCGACCTGGCGTTCATGGTGACCCGCCGGATGGCGTTCGCCGACGCCTCGGTCAGCCCGTCGGTGGTGGACTTCCTGGAACAGATGATCAGGGCCACCCCCATCGACGTGATCGCCGAGTTCCACCCGGCCCTGATGGCGCACGACAAGAGCGCGGCGATCGAGGTGATCGGCCGCGTTCCGACCCTGGTCATGGTGGGCGGCCGGGACGGGCTGACACCGCCCGGGCACGGCCGCCGGATGGCCGAGGCGATGCCCGGCGGCGAGCTGATCGAGGTGACCGACGCCGGGCACGTTCTGCCGCTGGAACACCCGGGCATGGTCACCGGGGGACTGCGCCGCCTCATCGAACGCATCCGACCCGTCTCCGAGGAGCGCACAGCATGAACGATTCCACCCGGCACGACGAGGCCGCACGGACGGTGGTGGACCGGGCCGCCGACGACGCCCGGGGCCCGGTGGTGCTGCGGGTCCCCACCGCCGGGGCCATGCGGGAGCTGGGGGTGCGGCTGGCCGGGCTGCTGCGCGCCGGCGACCTGCTGGTGCTGTCGGGCGACCTGGGGGCCGGCAAGACCACGCTCACCCAGGGCATCGGCGAGGGGCTGAAGGTCCGCGGGCCGATCACCTCGCCGACGTTCGTGATCGCCCGGGTGCACCCGTCGCTGGGCGGCGGGCCCGCGCTGGTGCACGTGGACGCCTACCGGCTGGGCGGTTTCGCCGAGCTGGACGACCTGGACCTGGACGCCTCGCTGGCCGAGTCGGTGACGGTGGTCGAATGGGGCGAGGGGCTGGCGGAGAATCTTTCCGAGGACCGGCTCGACGTGGTGATCATTCGCGGTGACGAGGACACCGAGGAACGCACCGTGAAAGTTGCGGGAATCGGGGCGCGCTGGGCCGGTCTTCCCGCCGCACTGGGCTGAGCATGCCCCGCAAATGCGGTTTTCGGGGGTGCGGATGCGCCGTTTACCGTGAGATGCCTTACTCTTTGCCGGAATGACCTCACCTAGTGATCCAGATCTCAGCCAGGGGTGAGACCGGTGAGTGGAAACCATCGCAGCGGCGGACGCCGTGCCTCCAGCGGCGGCTACCGGACCGGCGGGTACGGCCGCTCCGGCGAGCATCGTGGCCCGGGTTACGACGACAGCGGGCCGTACCGGCGCGCCGACAGCGGGGAGCACCCGCGCGGCGGCAGCGGCTCGTACCGGCGTGCCGGCAGCGGCGGTTACCCGCGCGGCGGCAGCGGAAGCCACCGGATCGTGCACAACCGGCCGCCGCGCCGCCGGCTGGCCGCCGCGGTGCTCGGCGCCGTCGCCGGGGTCGCGGCCTGCATCCTGGCCGTCTTCCTGGTGCTGAACATGGGCGGCGGCGAACAGCCGAGCGGCGGCGTCGCCAACACCGGGGCCGCCGACGCCGGCACCGAGCCGAACGGCGAGCGCTCCGTCGTCCCCGACGCCTGCACCACCGTCGGCGACGACCTCGCCGCCGACCTCGCGCCGAACGCCGACCGCACCCAGTCCGACACCTACCAGGCCAGCGACCGGCAGAACCAGTGCGTGTGGGGCTCCTACGTCGGCAAGAACAAGCGGGTGCTGACCGTGGAGCTGCGCGCCATCGCCGGGACCGGCGGGCGCACCGGCACCGACGTGGCCGGGCAGACGTTCCAGACCGAGCGGGAGGCCGACCGGTCCGGCAAGTCGCTGCTGTCCGGGCACGAGCTGAAGGACGAGCGGCCCGTCGAGGGCGTCGGCGACGAGGCGTACGCGATCTACTCGGTGGACGGCTCGCAGGGCTCCGGTGAGGCCGTCGTCAACGTCCGCACCGGCAACGTGCTGGTCACCGTGCACTACTCGGGCACCAATGACGGCACCGAGCTGTCGGCCGACGACGCCATCGACGGCGCCATCGCCGCCGCCAAGGAGGCCGTGGCCGCTCTCGACGCCACCGGCTGACCAGGGCGCGGACACGGCACGAGTCCACTAGGCTGAGAGGCCGTGCTGGTCCTGGCTTTCGACACCGCCACCGCCGCGGTCACCGTCGCGCTGTACGAATGGATCCCCGGCGAGGGGGTGCGCCCGCGCGCCGTGGCCGAGACGGTCGACGCCCGCCGCCACGCCGAGGTGCTCACCCCCTCCATCGGAGGCGTGCTCGCCGAGGCCGGCGCCGCCCCCGCCGACCTGAGCGCCGTGGCCGTCGGCGTCGGCCCGGGCCCGTACACCGGGCTGCGGGTCGGGCTGGTCACCGCCAAGTCCCTCGGCGAGGCGCTCAAGATCCCCGTGCACGGGGTGTGCACGCTGGACGCGATCGCCTGGGCCTCCGGCCGCGACGAGCCGTTCGTGGTGGCCACCGACGCGCGCCGCAAGGAGGTGTACTGGGCGCGGTACGACTCCGCCCGCGTCCGCGCCACCGAACCGGCCGTGAGCCCGCCCGCCGAGGTCCCCGCCGCGCTCGGCGTCGAGCCGGGCGACCTGCCGGTGATCGGCGAGGGCGCCGCCCTGTACGCCAGGGAGCTGGGCGTCTCCGGCGACCCGGCCCCGCTGCTGCCGTCGGCGGCCGCGCTGGCCGAGCTGGCGGTGACCCGGCTGGCCGGGACCGCGGGGCCGCCGCTGCTGCCCCCCGAGCCGCTGTACCTGCGCCGTCCCGACGCCCGCGCCCCGGGCCCTCGCAAGAAGGTGACCCGGTCGTGACCGCCGTGCTGCGGACGATGACCGCCGGCGACCTGCCCGCCGTGATGGCGCTGGAGAACGAGCTGTTCCCCGAGGACGCCTGGAGCGAGCAGATGATGCGCGGCGAGCTGGCCGAGCAGCCGCGCACCCGGCACTACGTGGTCGCCGAGGACCCGCCCGGCACGATCGTCGGCTACGCCGGGCTGGCCGCCGCCGGGGAGCAGGGCGACGTGCAGACGATCGCGGTGCGCCCCGCCCACCAGGGCCGGGGCGTGGGCGCGGCGCTGCTGACCGAGCTGCTCGCCGAGGCCGGGCGGCGCGGCTGCACCGAGGTCTTCCTGGAGGTACGGGCCGACAACGACCGGGCCCGCGCGCTGTACGAGCGGTTCGGGTTCGAGCGCGTCGGCCTGCGCAAGCGCTACTACCAGCCGTCCGGCGTGGACGCCGTGGTGATGCGCCGCCGTGTCGGCGGCGCCGGCGCCCGCCCGTCCGGCTTCGCGAGGGGGAACGCACAGTGATCCGTGATTCCGAGCCGCTGGTGCTGGGGATCGAGACGTCCTGCGACGAGACCGGCGTCGGCATCGTCCGCGGCACCACCCTGCTGGCCGACTCGATCGCCTCCAGCGTGGACGAGCACGCCCGGTTCGGCGGCGTGGTGCCCGAGGTCGCCTCCCGCGCCCACCTGGAGGCCATGGGCCCCACCGTGGAACGCGCCCTGGAGCAGGCGGGCGTGGCGTTCGACGACGTCGACGCCATCGCGGTGACCGCCGGCCCCGGCCTGGCGGGCGCGCTGCTGGTGGGGGTGGCCGCCGCCAAGGCGTACGCGCTGGCGCTGGGCAAGCCGCTGTACGGGGTCAACCACCTGGCCGCCCACGTGGCCGTCGACCAGCTCGAGCACGGCCCGCTGCCCAAGCCGTGCATCGCCCTGCTGGTCTCCGGCGGGCACTCCTCGCTGCTGCTGGTGCCCGACGTGGCCGCCGACGTGCGTCCGCTCGGGGCCACCGTCGACGACGCCGCCGGCGAGGCGTTCGACAAGATCGCGCGGGTGCTGGGCCTGGGCTTCCCCGGCGGCCCGGTGATCGACCGCCGGGCCACCGAGGGCGACCCGGCCGCCATCGCGTTCCCGCGCGGCAAGTACGACGACGGCACCTACGACTTCTCGTTCTCCGGCCTCAAGACCGCCGTGGCCCGCTGGGTCGAGGCCCGCGAACGCGCCGGCGAGCCGGTCCCCGTCGCCGACGTCGCCGCGTCCTTCCAGGAGGCGGTGGTCGACGTGCTGACCGCCAAGGCCCTGGCCGCCTGCCGCGAGCACGGCGTCAAGGACCTGCTCATCGGCGGCGGCGTGGCCGCCAACTCCCGGCTGCGCGCCCTGGCCGCCGAACGCTGCGAGGCCGCCGGCGTCCGCCTGCGCGTGCCCCGCCCCAAGCTCTGCACCGACAACGGCGCCATGGTCGCCGCCCTCGGCGCCGAACTCGCCGCCGCCGGCCTGCCCCCCTCCGCCCTCGACCTCCCCGCCGACTCGGCCCTCCCGATCACCACCGTCAAGATCTGACGGGACGCGGAGAGCCCGTCAGCGGGTCGGGGCGCCCGTGTGGGACAGGACCGAGGCCAGGTAGTCCTCCAGGGCGGCGACCCGGGGCTCGGGGAGGACGTGGTCGGGGGTCTCGGGGAGCACGTCCAGCAGGGTGCGCAGGTCCCAGTACGGGTTGTGGGCGTAGCCGCCGGAGACGCGGTCGAAGGCGCCCAGGAACTCGTCGGCGGCGGCCGGGCCGTACCGCAGGGCCAGGGACCAGCGCATCTGGGCGATGTCGACCGCGGCGGGGCCGTAGGAGGCGGTGGACCAGTCGACGACGCCGGTGAGGCGGCCGTAGGACCACAGGGTGTTGTCCGGGCGGTAGTCGCGGTGGATGAAGCACGGCGCGGCCTCCGGCGCCGGTGCGCCGGCCAGGTCGAACGCGCGTTCCCACAGGTCGGGGCGGGCGGCGTGCTTGGGCGGCAGCCGGACCTCCAGCCGGTTGGCGGGCACGTACGGCGGCATGGTGGCGGCGCCGTGCAGCGGGTGCACCGACAGCAGCGCGGCGGCCAGCTGGATCAGGTACTCGGGCAGGTCGTCGGGGCCCGGCCGGGCCGGATGGCCGATCAGCCGGGTGATCAGCAGCGCGGGCGCGTCGCAGTGGGCGCCGGCCGGGTCGGCGGCCACCAGTTCCGGGGTGGGCAGCTCACAGCCCGCCAGCAGGGCCAGCGCGGCGATCTCCCGTTCCGGGGAGAACTCCGCGTCCAGCGCGGCGCGGTCGGCCCACCGGCGCAGCACCAGCCGGTGCACGCTGCCGGACCGGCTGGCCACCAGCAGCGCGTGGTTGACATGGCGGACGCCGCCCAGCGGGCGGACCATCTTCACCTCGGCGCCTGGGCCGAGGCACTGCTCCACCCAGCGCAGCGTCTGCTCGCCGGGGGGCGGCGGCGCCTGCACCTGCGGTCCGGATGCCTGGGAACGGGTCACGAGAACCATCAAAACGGATTCCGAACGGTATTGGGAGTGATTTTGCCAAGCCGGAACGGAGCAGAACGCGCGCCCCGGTCCCGGAATGCGTTCGGCGAACGGGCGGCTTTCTCCTATTGCCGGACATAAGGCGCGGACGGGGTATGGCGTCCGCGGATCAGTTCATCCCGAAACGCCTGCATCGATTCCACGCGTCACGTTCGGAAACGGACACGGCGCGGCGCCGCGGTCATGGGCGCCGGACGGTTCAGGACCGCGGGCGCAGCAGCGCCTCGGCCAGCGCCAGCACCGACTCCTCCAGGGTGGTCAGCCGGCGCAGCATGTCCTCGTGCACCGCGGTCACCTGCCGGGCGACGTCGCCGTGCACGAGGTCGACCTTCTGGCCGACCTCGTGGCGGACGCCGTCGAAGCGCCGCCCCAGCTCCGTCTGCACCACGTCGGTGCGCCGGGCGAACTCGGCGTGCACCCCGTCGACCCGGCGGGCGAACTCCTCCTGGAAGCCCTCCACCCGGGCGGTCACGTCCCGGTGGATCCCGCCGACCTGCCGGGTCAGCTCCTCGTGCAGGTCTGCCACCCGGCGGGAGACGTCGTCGTGGACGCCGTTCATCTGCTTGCTGACCTCGGTGTGCACCGCCTCGACCTGTTTGGTGACGTCGTCGTGCACCGACTCCACCCGGCGGGAGACGATGTCGACCTGCGCGGTGAGCTCCTCCAGCGCGGCGTCCACCCGCCGGGCCACCTCGTGGTGGATCACCTCGATCCGCCGCCGCACGTCCTCCTGCACGTTCTCGAAGCGGTGCGCGAACTCCTCCATCCGCCGGGCGACGTCGTGGTGGGCGGAGTCGGCGACGACCGCCATCGCCTCCTTGACCTCGTCGCGGTCGGGACGCGCGCGCAGCTCCTCCACCAGCGGCTCCAGCGCCTCGGCCAGCCGCCGCTCCAGCTCGTCGAAGCGCTGCCCGTGGTCCGGCACGGGCCGCCGGGCCAGCTCCGCCAGCCGGTGGTGCACCTCGGTCATCTCCAGCGTCGCCGGCAACCGCCCGATCCGTTCGCCCAGGGACTCGACCCGGTCGTCGACGCCCTCCAGCCGCCCGGCCAGCCCCTCCAGCCGGCCGTCCAGCCCGTCCAGCCGCCCGCCGATCCCCTCGACCCGGCCGTCGACCGCGTTCAGGCCGCTCTCCACCCGTTCGGCCATCTCGGCGAACGAGCGCTCCACCCGGGCGCCGATCTGCTGCACCGAGTGCTCGAGCTGCTCGCCCCGGTGCCCCAGCTCGGCCAGCGCCTTGTCGAGCCGGTTGAACCGCACCGCGGCGGCCTCCATGCTGCCCTGCAGCTTGTCCAGCCGGCGGGTCATCTCGTCCAGCCGCTGCGCGGACTGCTGGGCGGTCTCGTGGATGTGCCGGGCCTGGTCCATCATGGCCTGCAGCCGCAGCAGGCCCTCGTCCACGTGCTCGGCCATCACCCCGATGTCGGCCCACAGCGCGGGCAGCTCGGCGACCGGCCTGACCCGTTCGGCCACCGCGTCGATGTGCTCGGCCAGCCCCTGCGCCCACTGCGGCGGCGCGCCGACCAGCCCGGCCACCTGGCCGCGCACGCCGTCCAGCTGCCCGGTCAGCGTGCCCAGCTCACGCTCGCGGACCTCCTTGAGCAGCCACTCCATCCCCTCCATGCGCTGGCGGAGCTCGTCCAGGACCTGGCCCTGCGAGCGCTGCTCGTACACGTGGTCCTGCGCCGCCCGGGCGAGCAACTCCCGCATCCGGTCCGAGACCGGTTGAACCCCCGTCTGCAGGAAGTTGGTCTTTGTTTCCACCCGATGCTCCTTCGTGTGCCGAACGCGCGAACGAACGGGCGCGGCATTGAACCTGGGCCGCTCACTGTAGTACTTGCGCGACGGCATTTTTGTGCGGACCGGGGAAGGTGCCGCCTTCTGCTGATTGCACCTGTCATCCGGGAGCGTCGGAGCACGGCCCGCACGCGGGATATTGCCGACTTGCGGCCGAACCGCTCGGTTGGCGGCGCGGCCGGGCACGGGGGCCGGCCCGGCCGTCGCGCACCTGTTTACCATCGCCTTTTGCCGGCGGCGGCCGGAAGGTGGAAAAACGTGTCGATGTTTACGCCGCCATGGTGCGTCGCGGAACCGTTCTTTGGGTTACCGGAATTGCGCGGGGGCGGGCCGGGCCAGCACGGCGACCGGCGCGGCGCCGATCCGGGTGAGCACCAGCGTCAGCTCGCCCGCGCCGCCGCGCCGCCGCCCGCCGAAACCCAGGTCCCGGCGCAGCCGCTCGACGTCCACCGCCGACCCGCGCTTCTTGATCGTCAGCGCTCCGGGGTCGCGCCGCCGCAGCTCGGCCCGCAGCCGCTTGACCGAGAACGGCATCACCTCGTCGATCTCGTACGCCCGCGCGAACGGCGTCCCGGTCAGTGTGTCGGCGGTGATGTAGGCGATGTGCTCGTCCACCAGGCCGCCGCCGACGCCCGCGGCGACCTCGGCCACCAGGTGAGCCCGGATGACGGCCCCGTCCGGCTCGTACAGGTAGCGGCCCCAGTCCCGCACCGGCGCCCTGTCCACCGCCGGGTCGGGGGTCAGCGTCCACTCCCGGCCCCGCCCGTCCAGCAGCGTCGCCCGCCGCCGCACCGTCCCGGCCAGGTCCCCGAGCCACAGGGCGGCCTCCTTGACGTCGCCGTTCACCGAGATCCACTCGGCCTCGGCCCCCTCCGGCACGGCCTCGTGCGGGATGCCCGGCGCCACCTTGACGCACGCCGCCGGAACGCGCCCGGCCAGATCCAGTACCACGTCCAGCGGAGGCTCGTACGACCGGGGGTCGAACACCCGGCCCCGGGCGGTGCGCCGTCCCGGATCGGCGAACACCGCCGCGTACCCGCGCGGATCGGTCGCGGCGGCGTCGCCCTGCCGCACCGTCGCCAGCTCGTCCAGCCCCAGCGCCGTGACGTTGGCCCGCGCCACCGCCGCCGTCAGGGGGTCCAGCTCCACCCCGTCCCCCCGGCACCCGGCCCGCGCCCGCGCGATCAGGTCCGCGCCGATCCCGCACCCCGGCTCCAGCACCCGGTCGTCCTCGGCCAGCAGCCCGGCGAACCGCCGCGCCCGGTACTCGGCCACGCACCGGCGGGTCGCCTGCTCCAGTCCCGCCTGGGTGAAGTACATCCGCGCGGCGTCGTCGCCGAACTTCTCCCGGGCCCGCTCCCGCAGCCGCACCTGGGTCAGCGCCGTCGCCACCAGGCCCGCCGGATGCCGTTCGCGCAGCCTGGAGGCGGTCGCCAGGACATCTCGTCCCGTGCGGTCGCCCTGGCCGGCTTCGGCCAGCACGGCCTGTCCCTCGGCCCCCAGCAGCTCCCCGAATCCCGCCTCGTCCACGCCTCGACCGTAGCCGCGGCCCGGCTCCGGCTCATGTTGACGGCCTGTGGCCGACCGCATAATCTCCAATTGGCACTCGACATGGGAGAGTGCCAATCATGCGACGAGGTCGGTCTGGCACCCGCGACGACAGGCCGGTCCGGGGTCGCCTCTTCTGCCACATGTGCGGCCGGCCCGCAACGGTCGGCCGAGGACCATCGAAGGGGAGGTCAGATCGTGACGACCGCCACCAAGGTTGCTCTCAAGCCGCTCGAGGACCGCATCGTCGTCCAGCCGCTTGAGGCCGAGACCACCACCGCGTCGGGCCTGGTGATCCCCGACACCGCGAAGGAGAAGCCGCAGGAGGGCACCGTCCTGGCGGTGGGCCCGGGCCGGGTCGACGACAAGGGCAACCGCGTCCCGCTGGACGTCAAGGTCGGGGACGTCGTGCTGTACAGCAAGTACGGCGGCACCGAGGTCAAGTACAACAACGAGGAGTACCTGGTGCTGTCGGCCCGCGACGTGCTCGCGATCGTCGAGAAGTAACCGACCGGCACGTACCGACACGTGATGCACCGCCCCGGCCGGTCCCCGTTGTGGGCGGCCGGGGCGCGCGCATGAGAGGACGCTGATCCCACATGGCCAAGATCCTGGAGTTCGACGAGGACGCCCGGCGCGCGCTCGAGCGCGGCGTGAACGCCCTCGCGGACGCCGTCAAGGTGACCATCGGCCCGCGCGGCCGCAACGTCGTCATCGACAAGAAGTTCGGCGCGCCGACCATCACCAACGACGGCGTGACCATCGCCCGCGAGGTCGAGCTGGAGAACCCGTACGAGAACCTGGGCGCCCAGCTCGCCAAGGAAGTGGCGACCAAGACCAACGACATCGCCGGCGACGGCACCACCACCGCCACCGTGCTGGCCCAGGCGCTGGTCCGCGAGGGCCTGCGCAACGTGGCCGCCGGCGCCTCCCCGCTGGCCCTCAAGCGCGGCATCGACACCGCCGCCCAGTACGTCTCCGAGCGGCTGCTGAAGGTCGCCCGGGACGTGGAGGAGAAGGGCGAGATCGCGCACGTCGCGACGATCTCGGCGCAGGACGCCAAGATCGGCGAGCTGATCGCCGAGGCGTTCGAGAAGGTGGGCAAGGACGGTGTGATCACCGTCGAGGAGGCGCACACCTTCGGCCTGGAGCTGGAGTTCACCGAGGGCCTGCAGTTCGACAAGGGGTACCTGTCGCCGCACATGGTGACCGACCCCGAGCGGATGGAGGCCGTCCTCGAGGACGCCTACGTGCTGATCCACGAGGGCAAGATCTCCAACGTCACCGAGTTCCTGCCGCTGGCCGAGAAGGTCGCCCAGACCAAGAAGCCGCTGCTGGTGGTGGCCGAGGACGTCGAGGGCGAGGCGCTGGCGCTGCTGGTGGCCAACAAGATCCGCGGCACCTTCCTGTCCGCCGCGGTCAAGGCCCCCGGCTTCGGCGACCGCCGCAAGGCGATGCTCGGCGACATGGCCACCCTGACCGGCGGCCAGGTGGTCAGCGAGGCGCTCGGCCTCAAGCTGGACACCATCGGGCTGGAGCACCTGGGCCGGGCCCGCCGGGTCACCGTCACCAAGGACGCCACCACCATCGTCGACGGCGCCGGCGACCCCAAGGAGATCGAGGCCCGGATCCACCAGATCAAGGTGGAGATCGAGCAGAGCGACTCCGACTGGGACCGCGAGAAGCTGCAGGAGCGGCTGGCCAAGCTGGCCGGCGGCGTCTGCGTGCTGCGCGTCGGCGCGGCCACCGAGGTGGAGCTGAAGGAGAAGAAGCACCGCCTGGAGGACGCGATCTCGGCCACCCGCGCCGCCATCGAGGAGGGCATCGTCTCCGGCGGCGGCAGCGCGCTGGTGCACGTCGCCAAGGAGGGCTTCGACGAGCTCGGGCTGTCCGGCGACGAGGCCACCGGCGCCGAGGCGCTGCGCCGGGCGCTGGTCGAGCCGGCCCGCTGGATCGCCGAGAACGCCGGCCAGGAGGGCTACGTCGTGGTCGCCAAGGTGCAGGAGCTGGCGGCCGGCCACGGCTACAACGCGGCCACCGGCGAGTACGGCGACCTGGTGGCGCAGGGCGTCATCGACCCGGTGAAGGTCACCCGGTCCGCCGTCACCAACGCCGCCTCCATCGCGGGCATGCTGCTGACCACCGAGGCCCTGGTGGTCGAGAAGCCCGAGGAGGAGCAGGCCGCCGCCGGCGGTCACGGCCACGGTCACGGCCACGGGCACTGATCCCGCCGGACCCGCCGGTCTGGGACGACCCACAAGCCCGAAGTGACGGGTCGGACGGTCCCGGCTCCGCTGAGATCGTCCGACCCCGTCGAGAGGACCTCCGCCGATCACGGCGGGGGTCCTCTCGCGTTTCCGGGCCGGGTGCCGAATCCGGATCGCACGAATGCGCCGGGGCGTATCCGTCGTTTCGGAGTAATCGCGCAAAAGCGACCACTGACATCGATCGCATGGCAATGCATCACCGTACGGGGTCGAATCCTCGCACATGGTGATATCGGTCACACTGTCGGCGCACTGTGACCATTCCGTTGCCGTGCAGAGTGAAGACAGGTCGGTTCCCGCTGGGCATCATGCTCTACGTGACCGAGGGACGCTTCGCCGGGACCACGACACACGCGCTGCCGATTCGAAGGGGCGGCCTATGACGAGCGAAGCCCGGGTCTTGAGCACGGCGGCACGCGGGGACGAGGGCGATCTGGGGGATCTGACCGCCGCGGCCGTGCAGGGGGATCCAGGGGCGATCGAGGTTTTGATCGGGCAGGTCCGGCCCATGGTGGTGCGCTATTGCCGGGCCCGGCTCGGCCGCATCTCCGGGCAGTACCACATCGCCGACGACGTGGCCCAGGAGGTGTGCATCGCGGTGCTGTCGGCGCTGCCCCGGTACCGCGACATGGGACGGCCGTTCGCCTCGTTCGTCTTCGGCATCGCCGCGCACAAGATCGCCGACGCGCTGCGCAGCGCGGTGCGCGCCGCGGTGCCCACCGAGGACCTGCCGGACGGGCCGGACGACCGGCCCGGCCCGGAGGAGACGGTGGTGCGCTGCATCGAGGCCGAACGCGCCCGCGACCTGCTCGGCCGCCTGCCCGAGCACCAGCGCGAGCTGGTGCTGCTGCGGGTGGTGGCGGGACTGTCGGCCGAGGAGACCGGTAATGTGCTGGGCATGTCCGCGGGTGCCGTCCGGGTCGCGCAGCACCGCGCTCTGGCCAGGCTGCGCGCGATGGCCAGGGAGGAGTCGATCGCTTGACGGAGCGGAGCCCGGGCGCCCCGGATCCGGCCGGCGGCCCGCCCTGCGGTGACGGGGCGGCGCAGCAGCCGGCCGGCGCGTTCTGGAACCTGGCGGCGATCCGCCGCAGCGACGACCTGATGGAGGCGCTGGCCAGCCGGGGCCCGCTGCCCGCCGCCGACCCGGCGGACGGTGCCGACGACCCCGACGGCGCGGACCCGGCGGCCCGCCTGCTGCGCGCCCTGGTCGCCGACGTGGACGCCGGCGCCCCCGCGCTGCCGGACCGCCGCACCGGCTCCGAGCAGCCGCCCGCCGCCGACGAGGACCCCGATCCCGGCGGCCCGCGCCGCGGCCCCCGCACCATCGTGGTGCTGGGCATCGTCGGCCCGCTCCTCACCGGCGTGCTCACCACCGGCGTCGCCGCCGCCACCGGCGGTTTCATCCATCGCCCGGGCTCGGCGGCCGGCGCCGACGAACGCCCCGACCGCCGGGATCGTCCCGAGGCCCGGTCCGACCGGGGCCAGGCCATGCCCGGTCCCTGGCGCCGCCCCGGCCCGACCCCGCCGACGGCCGTCCGGGAACCGGCCGAGGCCGACTCCCTCGAGCCCCGCCTCCGCCGCCGCGACACCGCTCCGCAGGATCCGCCGCCGAGCACCACCCAGGCCCCCGTCGTGGACCGGCCGGGATCCGCGCCGGGCGGGCAGACCCCGGTGCCGGACTCGGAGGGGACGCCCACTCCCGAGCCCTCCCGGGGCACGGACGACGGCCAGGAGCTCCCGCCCGCCGAGCCCATCGAAGCCCCGTCCTCGTCGGAGCAGCCCACGGGCCCGCTGGAGGGCTCCCCGTGACCCCGTACGGCCGCCGCTGAGGAGCGTCGCCGTCGCGAACGGAGTGCGTCACGGGACCGTCCGCCGGACGGACGGCGAACGACGGCGCCGGCTAGGGGGTGTCGCGGCCCTCTTCGCTGTCGATGACGCCGTCGACGTAGCCGCGGGCGTACTCCCAGCTCACGTAGTCGACGGGGTCGGGGGACAGGGCGGGCTCGTGGACGCGGGGCAGGCCCTCGTCCAGCAGGTGCCGCAGGTTGCCGTAGAGCAGGTCCCAGTCGATGTAGTGCTGCTTGCCGCAGTCGCCGCAGTCGACGGTGAGGCCGCGGACGCCCAGCGGCTCCAGCAGTGCACGGAAGACCTCGAGGTCGGCGAGGTCGGCCAGCACGTCCTCGCGTTCGCTCACGCTCAGCGGGGCGGCCTCCTCGCTGGGGTCGCCGAGCGCGGCGGCCGGGTCGTCCGGGTCGCCGGCGAACGGGTCGAGCGGGACATCATCGTGCACTCCTCCACGCTACTGCGCAGAGCGAGCCGGTGGTCAAGACCGACGGACATCGGCGTTCGGCCGGGCGCCCCGGGGACTTTCCCGGACGGCGCGTGTGTTGTTTCTCGCAGGCGCCGCACGCGAGCGGTCCGCCGCTCGCGACGTGCCGCGGACCGGCAGGTCCTACGATGGATGACACTCCGCCGTGACCGGGCCAGGCCGGATCAGGCCACCGCCGAGCCACCAACCGACCGGGAAAGGCTGCCATGAACCCCGCTGCGGAACCCGCCAAGTTCCTCCCGCCGGGCCTGACGTTCGACGACGTCCTGCTGCTGCCGGCCTACTCGGACCTGCAGCCCGGCGAGGTCGACACCACCACCCGCCTGAGCCGCAACGTGACGCTGCGCATCCCGCTGGTGTCGGCGGCGATGGACACCGTGACCGAGGCGCGGATGGCGATCGCGATGGCCCGCCAGGGCGGCATCGGGATCCTGCACCGCAACCTGTCGATCACCGAGCAGGCCGAGCAGGCCGACATGGTCAAGCGCTCGGAGAACGGCATGATCACCAAGCCGGTGACCTGCACCCCGGACGCCACCCTGGCCGACGTGGAGCAGTTGTGCGCCCGGTTCCGGATCTCCGGGGTGCCGGTGATCGACGAGACCGGGGTGCTGGTCGGCATCGTCACCAACCGGGACATGCGGTTCGAGAGCGACCTGTCCCGCCCGGTGCGCGAGGTCATGACGCCGATGCCGCTGGTGACCGCGCCGGTGGACGTGTCCAAGGAGGACGCGTTCCGGCTGCTGGCGCGCAACAAGATCGAGAAGCTGCCGCTGATCGACGACGCCGGCCGGCTGCGCGGGCTGATCACCGTCAAGGACTTCACCAAGAGCGAGCAGTATCCCGACGCCACCAAGGACGCCGACGGGCGGCTGCTGGTCGGCGCGGCCGTCGGGGTCGGCGAGGAGGGCATCGCCCGGGCCCAGGCGCTGGTCGAGGCCGGCACCGACGTGATCATCGTGGACGTGGCGCAGGGCCACTCCAAGGGCGTGCTGGACACCATCGCCAAGATCAAGGCCAACACCCGCGGGGTCGACGTGATCGGCGGCAACGTGGCCACCTACGCCGGCGCCAAGGCGCTGGTCGAGGCCGGCGCGGACGGCGTGAAGGTCGGGGTCGGCCCCGGCTCCATCTGCACCACCCGGGTCGTCGCCGGCGTCGGCGTCCCCCAGGTCACCGCGATCTACGAGGCGGCCCGCGCGGCCCGCCCGGCCGGCATCCCGGTGATCGGCGACGGCGGCCTGCAGTACTCCGGCGACATCGCCAAGGCCATCGCCGCCGGGGCGTCCAGCGTGATGCTGGGCAGCCTGCTGGCGGGCGTGGAGGAGAGCCCCGGCGAGCTGATCTTCGTGCACGGCAAGCAGTACAAGTCGTACCGGGGCATGGGGTCGCTGGGCGCGATGCGCAACCGCGAGCGCGGCCGGTCCTACTCCAAGGACCGCTACCAGCAGGCCGACGTGACCAGCGAGGAGAAGCTGATCCCCGAGGGCATCGAGGGCCAGGTGCCCTACCGCGGCCCGCTGGCCGCCGTCGCCCACCAGCTGGTCGGCGGCCTGCACCAGTCGATGTGGTACGCCGGCACCCGCACGATCCGCGAGCTCCAGGAGACCGGGCAGCTCATGCAGATCACCACGGCGGGCCTGAAGGAGAGCCACCCGCACGACGTCCAGATGACCGTCGAGGCCCCCAACTACCAGGGCCGACGCTCCTGACCGGAACGGGCCTGTAGTACGAATCGGCTTTGCACCGCCGCGCGGGGGGCGCGGCCATGGACGCGCGGGAGCGCAGGGAGACACTGATGCCGGAAGTTGAGATTGGTCGGGGCAAGAGCGGGCGTCGGGCGTACGCGTTCGACGAGATCGGCATCGTGCCGTCGCGCCGCACCCGGGATCCGGAGGAGGTCAGCGTCGCCTGGCAGATCGACGCCTACCGGTTCGAGATGCCGTTGGTGGTGGCGCCCATGGACAGCGTGGTCAGCCCGGCCACCGCGATCGCCATCGGCCGGCTGGGCGGCCTGGCGGTGCTCGACCTGGAGGGTCTGTGGACCCGGTACGAGAACCCCGAGCCGCTGATGGCCGAGATCGCCTCGCTGGACGACGCCCAGGCGACCCGGCGGCTGCAGGAGGTCTACTCCGAGCCGATCAAGGAGGACCTGATCGGCCGCCGGATCGAGGAGGTCCGCAGCGCCGGGGTGACCGTGGCGGCGCGGCTGTCCCCGCAGCGCACCGTGCAGTTCCACAAGGCGGTGATCGACGCCGGGGTGGACCTGTTCGTGATCCGCGGCACCACGGTGTCGGCCGAGCACGTCTCCGGCCGGGCCGAGCCGCTGAACCTCAAGCAGTTCATCTACGACCTGGACGTCCCGGTGATCGTGGGCGGCTGCTCGACGTACCCGGCGGCGCTGCACCTGATGCGGACCGGGGCGGCGGGCGTGCTGGTGGGCTTCGGCGGCGGGTCGGGGCACACCACCCGGACGGTGCTGGGCGTGGCGGTGCCGATGGCCACCGCGGTCGCCGACGTGGCCGCCGCGCGCCGCGACTACCTCGACGAGTCCGGCGGCCGGTACGTGCACGTGATCGCCGACGGCGGGATGACCAACAGCGGCGACATCGCCAAGGCGTTCGCCTGCGGCAGCGACGCGGTGATGGTCGGCTCGCCGTTCGCCCGCGCCACCGAGGCGCCGGGCCGGGGCTTCCACTGGGGCAGTGAGGCCCATCACGGCGAGGTGCCGCGCGGCACCCGGCTGGAGGTCGGCACGATCGGCAGCCTGGAGCAGATCCTGTACGGGCCCTCGCACGTGGCCGACGGGTCGATGAACCTGATCGGGGCGCTGCGGCGGGCCATGGCGACCGCCGGGTACACGGAGCTGAAGGAGTTCCAGCGGGTGCAGGTGGTGGTGGCGCCGGCGGTGAGCTGATCCGCCGGAACGGTCGTCCCAGGGGAAGGGTGACCTCTTCCCTGTCCGCAACGGGTGTTCGCGTCCGGATATCGACCCTACTGTTGGGTAATGAAGGCTTCGGACCATCTGGGTACGGGGGGGACGAACGCGATGACCGGATCGCCGATCACCGGGCTCGGCAGTTCTCGGCTGGGGCCCGCCGAACGAGCACAGGCCCTGGACCGGATGGCGAGCGAGGAGTTCGACGTCGTCGTGGTCGGCGCCGGGATCGTGGGTGCCGGGGCCGCGCTGGACGCGGCCACCCGGGGCCTGACGGTCGCGGTGGTGGAGGCCCGGGACTTCGCCTCGGGGACGTCGTCGCGTTCCTCCAAGCTGATCCACGGCGGGCTGCGCTACCTGGAGCAGTACAACTTCGACCTGGTCCGCGAGGCGCTGACCGAGCGCGGGCTGCTGCTGCAGCGGATCGCCCCGCATCTGGTGCGGCCGGTCCCGTTCCTGCTGCCCACCACCCGCCGGGTGTGGGAACGCGCGTACCTGGGCGCCGGCGTGGCGCTGTACGACGCGATGGCGTTCCAGATGGGCATCACCCGGGGGGTGCCGCACCACCGCCACCTGACCCGGCGCAAGGCGCTCAGGCTCGCCCCGGCGCTGCGCAAGGACGCGTTCGTCGGCGCCATCCAGTACTGGGACGCCCAGATGGACGACGCCCGCTACGTGGTGACCGTGCTGCGCACCGCCGCCGAGTACGGCGCGCAGGTCGCCTCCCGCGCCCAGTGCATCGGGTTCCTGCGCGAGGGCGAGCGGGTCACCGGCGTGCGCGTCCTGGACCTGGAGTCCGGCCACAAGACCGAGGTCCGCGCCCGCCAGGTGGTCAACGCCACCGGCGTGTGGACCGACGAGATCCAGGACCTGGTCGGCGGCCGGGGCCAGATCCACGTCAGCGCCTCCAAGGGCATCCACCTGGTGGTGCCCAAGGACCGCATCCACTCCTCGACCGGGATCATCCTGCGCACCGAGAAGTCGGTGCTGTTCGTGATCCCGTGGGGACGGCACTGGATCATCGGCACCACCGACACCGCCTGGAACCTCGACAAGGTCCACCCCGCCGCCTCCAAGAGCGACATCGACTACGTGCTGTCCACGGTGAACGAGGTGCTCAACACCCCGCTCACCCCCGACGACGTGGAGGGCGTGTACGCGGGCCTGCGCCCGCTGCTGTCCGGGGAGACCGACGAGACCTCCAAGCTGTCCCGCGAGCACGTCGTCGCCCACCCGGTGCCCGGCCTGGTGATGGTGGCCGGCGGCAAGTACACCACCTACCGGGTGATGGCCAAGGACGCCATCGACGCGGTGGCGCACGGCCTGGACGGCAAGATCGCCGAGTCCTGCACCGACCGCATCGCCCTGGTCGGCGGCGAGGGCTTCCAGGCCATGTGGAACGCCCGGCACCGGCTGGCCGCCAAGTCCGGCCTGCACGTCGCCCGCATCGAGCACCTGCTGCAGCGCTACGGCACCCTGATCGACGACCTGCTGCTGCTCATCGCCGAACGCCCCGACCTCGGCAAGCCGCTCACCGGCGCCGACGACTACCTGCGCGCCGAGATCGTGTACGCCGCCAGCCACGAGGGCGCCCGCCACCTCAACGACGTCCTGACCCGCCGCACCCGCATCTCCATCGAGACCTGGGACCGCGGCGTCGGCGTCGCCGAGGAGGCCGCCGAACTGCTGGCCCCCGTCCTCGGCTGGTCCAGGCAGCAGATCGACCGCGAGGTCGAGTACTACCGCAAGCGCGTCGAGGCCGAACGCGACTCCCAGACCCAGGAGGGCGACCAGGAGGCCGACGCCCGCCGTCGCGGCGCCCCGGAGATCGTCCCCACGTATTGATGGCCGCACCAAGACGGAGTGATCTTCTGGTTACCGATGGGTAGCCGGGAGTGGCCGGGTGGTCATATGGTGCCTGCATGGCAACCTCCACGGGCTCCGCGCGGACACTCGCGCCCACCCTCGTCGAGCGGCTGACCTCTCGTGTGACCGCCGCCTCGGGGGACAGCACCACGATTCCCGCCCCGTTCACCGGTGAGCCGCTGGCGACGCTGCCGCTGTCGAGCGCCGCCGACGTGCGCACCGCCTACGAGCGCGCCCGCGCCGCGCAGCGGGCCTGGGCCGCACTGCCGGTGCGGGAGCGGGTCAAGCCGTTCCTGCGCATGGTGGACGCCCTGGTCGACCGGCGCGAGGAGATCCTGGACGTCATCCAGCTGGAGACCGGCAAGGCCCGGCGGCACGCCTACGAGGAGTTCCTCGACGTGGCGCTGTGCACGCTGTACTACGCCCGCCGCGCGCCCCGGCTGCTGAAGGACCGGCGGCGGCAGGGGGCGTTCCCGGTGGCGACCCGGGTGCGGGAGCTGCGCCACCCCAAGGGCGTGGTCGGGCTGATCTCGCCGTGGAACTACCCGTTCAGCCTCGGCGCCAGCGACATCGCCCCGGCGCTGATGGCCGGGAACGCGGTGATCCACAAGCCCGACACCCAGACCTCGCTGTCCAGCCTGTGGGTGCTGGACCTGCTGATCAGCCTGGGACTGCCCAAGGACCTGTGGCAGATCGTGGTGGGCGACCCGGCCGAGATCGGCGACCCGCTGCTGGAGAACGCCGACTACGTGGCGTTCACCGGCTCCACCCGCGGCGGGCGGGCCATCGCCGAGAAGGTGGCGCCCCGGCTGGTGGGCTACTCGCTGGAACTCGGCGGCAAGAACCCGATGATCGTGCTGGACGACGCCGACCTGGAGCGCACCGCCCGCGGCGCCGTCCGGGCCTGCTTCACCAACGCCGGTCAGCTGTGCATCTCCATCGAGCGGCTGTACGTGCACGAGCGGATCTACGACGAGTTCGTGCCCAAGTTCGTCGCCAGGGTCAAGGCGATGAGGCTCGGCACCGGCCTGGACTACGAGGCCGAGATGGGCTCGCTGACCTACGAGCGGCAACTGGAGACCGTCACCCGGCACGTCGAGCAGGCCGTCAAGGAGGGCGCGACGCTGCTGGCCGGCGGCCGTCCGCGCCCCGACATCGGCCCGCTGTTCTACGAGCCGACCGTGCTGGCGGACGTGACCTCCGACATGGAGCTGTGCGCCGGTGAGACGTTCGGGCCGGTGGTCAGCGTCTACAGGTTCTCCGACGAGGACGAGGTGGTCCGGCTCGCCAACGACACCGCCTACGGCCTGAACGCCTCCGTGTGGACCCGCGACGTGGCCCGGGGCCGCCGCCTGGCCGCCCGCATCCAGGCCGGGACGGTGAACATCAACGAGGGTTACGGCGCCGCGTTCGCCTCCTACGACGCCCCGATGGGCGGCATGAAGCAGTCCGGCGTGGGCCGCCGCCACGGCGCCGAGGGCCTGCTGAAGTACACCGAGGTGCAGACGGTGGCCAGCCAGCACTTCATGGACCTGGAGCCGCCGCCGTCGATCGGCTACGACCGGTACGCCGACGGGCTGGCGACCGCGATCAAGCTGATGAAGCGCTTCCGGATCCGGTAGGGGGACGTGGCCATGGCATTCGACTTCGACGTGCTCGTCGTCGGCTCCGGGTTCGGCGGCAGCGTCTCGGCGCTGCGGCTGACCGAGAAGGGCTACAAGGTCGCGGTCGCCGAGATCGGCCGCCGCTTCGACGACCCCAAGGGCAGGCCGGGCGAGCGGCACCGCAGGCTGCCCAAGACCTCCTGGCGCGCCCGCGACTACCTGTGGGCGCCCGGCCTGGGCATGACCGGCATCCAGCGGATCCACGTGCTGCGCGGCGAGAAGGGCAGCCGGGTCATGGTGCTGGCCGGGGCGGGCGTCGGCGGCGGCTCCCTGGTGTACGCCAACACCCTGTACGAGCCGCTGCAGCCGTTCTACGACGACCCGCAGTGGAGCCACATCACCGACTGGCGGGCCGAGCTGGCGCCGTACTACGACCAGGCCAAGCGGATGCTCGGCGTGGTCACCAACCCGACCCGGACCCCCGCGGACGAGGCGATGAAGCGGGTGGCCGACCGGATGGGCCGCGGCGACACGTTCCACCACACCCCGGTCGGCGTGCTGTTCGGCGACCGGCCGCAGCAGGAGGTCGACGACCCCTACTTCGGCGGGGTCGGGCCGCGCCGCCGCACCTGCCACGAGTGCGGCGAGTGCATGACCGGCTGCCGGCACGGCGCCAAGAACATGCTGACCGAGAACTACCTGTACCTGGCCGAGAAGGCGGGCGCCAAGATCATGCCGATGACCGGCGTGCGGTCGGTGACCCCGCTGCCCGGCGGCGGCTACGAGGTGGAGATCGTGCGCACCGGCTCGCAGGGCCGGCACCGCCGCAGGCTGCGGGTCGAGCAGGTGGTGTTCGCGGCGGGCACGTACGGCACCCAGAAACTGCTGCACCGGATGAAGGCGACCGGCCGCCTGCCGCGCATCTCCGACCGGCTCGGCGTGCTCACCCGCACCAACTCCGAGGCGATCCTGGGCGCCGAACGGTTCCGCCGCAGGGGCGAGGACCACTCCAAGGGCGTCGCGATCACCTCCTCGTTCCACCCCGACGAGCAGACCCACGTGGAGCCCGTCCGGTACGGCAAGGGCTCGAACGCGATGGGCCTGCTGCGGTCGCTGCTGGTGGACGGCCCCGCCGAGGACGGCTCGGGCGCGACGCCGCGCTGGCTGAAGTTCCTCGGCCACGCCGCCACCCACCCGTGGGACCTGCCCCGGCTGGCCAACCTGCGGCACTGGTCGGAACGCACCGTCATCGCCCTGGTCATGCAGGCGCGCAACAACTCGATCACCCTCCGGCCCCGCAAAGGCCCGTTCGGCTGGGGGCTGTGGGCCTCGCACGGCCACGGCGAGCCCAACCCGACCTGGATCCCGGCCGGGCACCAGGCCACCCGGATGCTCGCCGAGGAGATCGGCGGGATGCCCGGCGGGTCGTGGCTGGACCTGTTCGACATCCCCACCACGGCGCACTTCATCGGCGGCTGCGCGATCGGCGACTCCCCGCAGACCGGGGTGATCGACCCGTACCACCGGGTCTACGGGCACGAGGGCCTGCACATCGTGGACGGCTCGGCGATCTCGGCCAACCTGGGCGTCAACCCGTCGCTGACCATCACCGCGCAGGCCGAACGGGCGATGGCGATGTGGCCGAACCGGGGCGAGGAGGACCCCCGTCCCGCGCTCGGCTCCCCGTACCGCCGGATCGCCCCGGTCACGCCGAAGAACCCGGTGGTCCCCACGGCCGCCCCCGCCGCGCTGCGGCTGCCGATCGTCGAGGTGAGCTGACCCGTCACCTCCGCCGGTCCGGGGGTCCTCCCCCGGACCGGCGGGTCACATGACCGACGCGCCGGGGGCTCTGTGGGATCGACCACACCGATGGCCGAACGTCGCCGACTGATGGCGCTGAGTCTTCGATCCGGCTTGGGGTGCGGTAGGAACGCAGGTGGCCGCCCCTAGACTTGGAGGTCTGAGCCCACGTCCTTTCGAAAGGCGTTGATCGGTGTCCCTCGAGCAGGTCGAGCAGTCCTTCGACACCGTGCTCGTCGTCGACTTCGGCGCGCAGTACGCGCAGCTGATCGCGCGGCGCGTACGCGAGTGCAACGTGTTCAGCGAGATCGTCCCGTGCACCATGCCGGTGGCGGAGATGCTGGCCAAGCGGCCCAAGGCGATCATCCTGTCCGGCGGGCCGTCCTCGGTCTACGAGCCGGGCGCCCCGTCCGCGCCGGACGGCCTGTTCGAGACCGGGGTGCCGACCCTGGGCATCTGCTACGGCCACCAGGTCATGGCGCAGGCCCTCGGCGGCGTGGTGGAGAACTCCGACGTCGCCGAGTACGGCGGCACCACCGTCAACGTGGTCGACGGCGGGGTGCTGCTGGCCGGGCTGCCGACCGTCCAGTCGGTGTGGATGTCGCACCGCGACCACACCAGCGCCGCCCCCGCGGGCTTCCGGATCACCGCCCGCACCGACGTGACCCCGGTCGCCGCGATGGAGCACCCCGAGCGCGGCCTGTACGGCGTGCAGTTCCACCCCGAGGTGCTGCACACCGAGCACGGCATGCAGGTGCTGCGGCGCTTCCTGTTCGAGGCGGCCGGCTGCCGCCCCGGCTGGACCATGGTCAACATCGCCGAGGAGGCGATCGAGACGATCCGCGCCCAGGTCGGCGGCAAGCGCGCGATCTGCGGCCTGTCGGGCGGGGTGGACTCCGCGGTCGCCGCCGCGCTCGTGCAGCGCGCCATCGGCTCCCAGCTCACCTGCGTGTTCGTCGACCACGGCCTGCTGCGCAAGGGCGAGGCCGAGCAGGTGGAGAAGGACTTCGTCGCCGCCACCGGCGTGGACCTGCACGTGGTGGACGCCCAGGAGCGGTTCCTGAACGCGCTGGCCGGGGTCACCGACCCGGAGACCAAGCGCAAGATCATCGGCCGGGAGTTCATCCGGGTCTTCGAGGCCGCCGCCCGCGAGATCGTCGAGGCCCACGCGGGCGAGGTCGCCGACGTGGAGTTCCTGGTCCAGGGCACCCTGTACCCCGACGTGGTGGAGTCCGGCGGCGGCACCGGCGCGGCCAACATCAAGTCCCACCACAACGTCGGCGGCCTCCCCGAGGACCTGAAGTTCACGCTGGTCGAGCCGCTGCGCACGCTGTTCAAGGACGAGGTCCGCGCGCTCGGCGAGCAGCTCGGCCTGCCCGCGGAGATCGTCTGGCGTCACCCGTTCCCCGGCCCCGGCCTGGCCATCCGCATCATCGGCGAGGTCACCCGGGAGCGCCTGGACGTGCTGCGCGAGGCCGACGCCATCGCCCGCGAGGAGCTGACCCGCGCCGGACTGGACCGCGACATCTGGCAGTTCCCGGTCGTCCTGCTGGCCGACGTCCGCTCGGTCGGCGTCCAGGGCGACAGCCGCACCTACGGCCACCCGGTGGTGCTGCGCCCGGTCACCAGCGAGGACGCCATGACCGCCGACTGGGCCCGGCTTCCCTACGACGTCCTGCAGCGGATCTCCACCCGGATCACCAACGAGGTCCGCGAGATCAACCGCGTCGTCGTCGACATCACCAGCAAGCCCCCCGGCACCATCGAGTGGGAGTGATCCCGCCGCCCCCGCGTCCGCGGGGATGACGGCCCCCGGGAGGCCGGGAGCATCGGTCCCGCATGTGCGGGAAGGAACGAGGCCCGGGTGCGGTCGCACCCGGGCCTCGTCGTGTCGTCGTCAGACGGTGGCGGGGGCCAGGACGGCCTCGGCGTCCAGGGTGGCGGCGGTGGCGTTGATCACCGCGGCGATGCGCAGGGCCTCCTGGACGAGCTCGCGGGACAGGCCCTGCTCGCGCAGGACCTTCTCGTGCGACTCCAGGCAGCGGCCGCAGCCGTTGATGGCGGAGACGGCCAGGCACCACAGCTCGAAGTCGGCCTTGTCGACGCCGGGCTTGCCGATCACGGTCATCCGGAGCCGGGCGGGCAGGGTCGAGTAGGTCTCGTCGCCGATCAGGTGGGTGGCCCGGTAGTAGACGTTGTTCATGGCCATGATCGACGCGGCGGCCTTGGCGGCCTCGAACGCCTCGGCCGACAGGTGGTCGCCGGCCTCCTCGGCCAGCTCGCGGATCACCCGGGGGCTGCGGGTGGCCAGCGCGCAGGCCAGCACGGTGCCCCACAGCTGCTGCTCGGTGAGCTGCGAGGTGGAGGTCACCGAACCCAGGTTGAGCTTGGTGTCCTTGGCGTACGCCGGAAGGGCGTTCTTCAGCGCGTCAACGCTCATAGCGGGGCCTTCCTTTCAGGCATCCGGCCGGGTCGCGGGCGGACCGGACCGGTCGGGCTTGGCGGGACCGGGGCACCGGTCACCGGGGGCGCGGGCTCGCCGATGACCGGTGCGTCCGGGAGCCTGGGGGGCGTCCCAGGGAACGGGTCAGACGGCCGCGGCGGAGCGGGGGTCGTCCGACCCGCCCGTTCGGGGTCCGAGGGGCGTCCCCCAGAGGGAACGGGTCAGGCGCCGGCCATGAGCTTCTTGGCGTCCAGGGTCTCCTCGCCCTTGTTCCAGTTGCACGGGCACAGCTCGTCGGACTGCAGGGCGTCGAGGACCCGCAGGACCTCCTTGACGTTCCGGCCGACCGAGCCCGCGGTGACCATGGCGAACTGGATCTCGTTGTTCGGGTCGACGATGAAGGTGGCGCGCTGGGCGACGCCGTCCGGGGTGAGGATGCCGAGCGCCGAGGACAGTTCCCGGTTGAGGTCGCTCATCATCGGGAACGGGATGTCGCGCAGGTCCGGGTGGTCCTTGCGCCAGGCGAAGTGGACGAACTCGTTGTCCACGGAGGCGCCGAGGACCTGGGCGTCGCGGTCGGCGAACTCGTCGTTCAGCCGGCCGAACTCGGCGATCTCGGTGGGACAGACGAAGGTGAAGTCCTTGGGCCAGAAGAACACCACCCGCCACTTGCCCTCGTAGGTCTTGTGGTTGATGGTCTCGAACGCCTTGTCCGGGTCCAGCGAGACGCAGGCGGTCAGTTCGTACTCGGGGAACTTGTCACCGACGGTGAGCACGACACTCTCCTTTTGCTCGGTTTGTGAAATGTGTCACAAGCGTCCCGATGGGGCGGCGTGGGCATCGGGGCTGGTTGGATGAGCACAAGGTTGCCGCAGCCGGGGTGAACAGAGAAATCGGCCGAGGCCCGTTCACTGATAGGAGATGGCTATCAACGGGCCGGTCGCGGCGACGCGCATCCGGCTGGCCGAGCGTACGGCACACCGCGCGCCGCGCACACCCCCGAGTCCGCCGGAGCCGCGGCGCCGATCACGCCCTTCACGGGTTTCACCTGCGCGGCCGGGCGTCCGGCGCACGGCACCGACCGGCCGCCGCTCCGCCGGACGAAGAGCGGCAGAGCCCGGCGGCCCCACCATGGCTGTCTCCACCACGGTGGTTTTCGCCACGGTGACCACCACGGCGGTGCCGGGAACGGCGGGCAACCGGTCATTGGCGAACGCGGCGCGGTCCATGCGAGCCGTGCAGAGCGGTACCGGTGCGGGCTCTCGGTTCGCCGGCCGTCGCGTGGCCGGTGCCGGTACGAGTCTTGGCCAAACGGCGCGATCGCCATGCGCGGGAGCCTCCCGCGCATGAGGCGGCCTCGCCGACGGGAAATGTGAAGAATCCGGTCCGGCCTTCCGCTGTGGGAGGAGTTCCTTGTGCCGATTCCGGAAGGGGCGGGCGACCAGCGAAAAAATGATCTCTGGAGCCGGGGCCGCGTTCCGCTCGACCCTCGATGGGGGACCGGAGCGTTCTTTCGTGCCGGTTATCTCCGTTTTGCCGATGGGCGGTTCGTCCGCCGGGATCGGTGCCCGCCGGAAAACCGGCGCCGGGCCCAGCGGAGACCTCCGAGCGTCAGGTCCGAAAAGACCATTCCGGCCAGGAGTCCGACGATGAGGCACGTGCCGGACAGGGAGATCAGAACGGTGAAGTCGTAGCCGATCACAGCACCGCCCAGACGGTCTTTCCGCATCCGGGCACGGGCTTGTAGCCCGCCTCCCGGGCGATCGCCGTGACCAGGAGCAGCCCACGGCCGCTCTCCTCCACGGGTGAGGCGTTCCGCAGCCGGGGCATGTTCGGGGAACGGTCCGTGACCTCGATGCGGGGCCTGCCCTCGTCCGTCAGGGCCAGGCGAACCGTGATCGGCACGGTGGGACGGTGCTCCCGGTGTTCCCGGGCGGCATTGGTGACCAGTTCCGACACCACGACCAGGGCGTCGTCCACCAGATCGGCCATTCCCAGCGCGTTGAGGCGGTGCTCGACAAAGGTCCGGGCGAGCCCGGCCGCCGATGGAACGGGTGAGACGGACAGGAACAGGTCGTTCGGCTGCGGGCTCGGGACTGGATTCCCCAGGGGAACGTGTGCCCGGGTCGGTTGCTTTTTCATCGACGGCTCCAGATCAGGTCTGGTGCCATGCTCTGTGAAAAGCCACACTGAGTAGTGACCACCTCACTGCAACGCAAAGAGGTGAAGCGCGACCGACACTCTGGTTGCGGCCGGTTGCGAGATGGAAGGGTCTGGTTTTGAGCGGTATCGGCCAGGAGAAGCCCCGGAATCTGATCGCCTTCGGGGCGCAAGTCCGGCATTACCGGCAGCGGGTGGGGCTCTCACAGGATCAGATGGGAGAGAAGCTGCATGTCAGCGGGTCTTGGATCGGCAGGATCGAACGTGGCGAGATCCGCTGCAAGCTCGACCTGACCAAGGCCATGGACAAGCTCCTCGGCCTGGGCGGAGCGCTGGTTCAGCTCTGGCATGACCTGGACATGGCGGCGGCCTTCCCCGCCTGGTTCGACTGGTATCGCGTTGAGGCCGACTGCGTTCGGCTCCACGCCTACGAAATGGCCGTCGTCTACGGCCTGCTCCAGACCGAGGACTATGCACGCGTCCTGCTCAAGGGCGACGAGGAGGCCGTGGCCGCCAGAATGGCCCGGCAAGCGGTCCTTCGCAGAGAGGATCCGCCCCCACCGTATGTGAACGTTCTCCTATCGGAGCTGGTGTTCCACAACCCGGTCGGAGGCAAGGAGGTCATGAGGGAGCAGATCGAGCACCTGATCTCCTTCACCACCTCGGAACGAGTGACTGTGCAGGTCATCCCTGGGATGGTGCCCCCGGAGGGCAACTCGGGAGCTTTCGTCATCGCCACGGCGGCCGACCGGAGCGAGCTGGCGTACGTAGACTCGGCCGCCAGAGGGCTGACGATGGCCGATCCGGCGGACTTGGACGGCCTGATCACGGCCCATGACGCACTCCGAGCCAGGGCGCTCCCGGTAGACATGTCGCGAGACTTCATGATCAAGGTGATGGAGGAACGATGGACGTGACGCGCGTCGAGTGGCGCAAGTCCAGCCACAGCAGCAGCAACGGCGGCAACTGCGTCGAGCTGGCCGATCTGGCCTCCGTGGTCGGTATTCGTGACAGCAAGTCTCCCGAGGCCGGTCACCTGGCGGTGGATCGGGCCGCGCTGTCGCGGCTCGTCGGTGAGATCAAGGGCGGCGACCTGGACCTGTGAGTCCAAGGGGACCCCGCTGACGAGGCCGGGGTCCTCTCGCCCGCGTCCGGCTGGCTCACGCGGACACGGCGGCGGTCCCGACGTTCGGCAGGGCCGTGGCGAGGGCGACATCGGCCGGTCCCGGGAGGGGCCGGTCACCGGCGGCCTTATGGGGTTCCTCACAAGTGCGCCGACGCGGCGGTTCATGCGCCGGGGCTGGTGAGAGGCATGTGAGCACTGCGGTTACTGTGATGGCGGTGATGGGTCGAGGCACCGGGTGCCGATAGGAGATCGCTATCAACAGGCCGACCGTGGCGCAGCTTCGGGCGTTCCTGGCACTGGCGCGGCATCTGCACTTCCGCGACGCCGCCGCCGCCCTGCGGATGAGCCAGCCGGCCCTGTCGGGGTCGGTGGCCGCGCTGGAGGAGGCGCTGGGCACCAGGTTGGTCGAGCGCACGACACGCCGGGTGCTGCTGACGCCCGCCGGGGAGCGGGTGGCCAAGCGCGCCGAGATGGTGCTGGACGAGCTGGAACGGCTGGTCGACGAGGTCAGGGCGACGCGCGGCCCGCTGGCCGGGCCGTTGCGGCTGGGCGTGATCCCCACGGTCGGCCCGTACCTGCTGCCCGCCGTGCTGCCCCGGCTGGCCCGCGACTTCCCCCAGGCCGAGCTGTCGGTGCGCGAGCAGCAGACCGAGCACGTCGTCGCTGACCTGGCGGCCGGGCGCATCGACGCGGCGATCCTGGCGCTGCCGGTCCCCGCCTCCGGGGTGCGGGAGATGCCGCTGTACGAGGAGGAGTTCCTGCTCGCCGTCCCCGCCGCGCTCACCGGGCTGCCCTCCCCGGTGCCCCGGGAGATCCTCGGCGAGCTGGACGTGATCCTGCTGAACGAGGGGCACTGCCTGCGCGACCAGGCCCTGGACCTGTGCCGGCAGGTCGGCGCGCGGGCGGCCGCCGCCACCTACGCGACGAGCCTGGCGACGCTGGTGCAACTGGTGTGCGGCGGGCTGGGCGTGACGTTGCTCCCGCAGACGGCGGTGCCCGTGGAGAACCGCCGTGGCGACTCCCTGGCGGTGCACCGGTTCACCGCCCCGGCCCCGTCCCGGCGGATCGGGCTGGCGTTCCGGGAGACCTCGCCGCGCGCCGAGGAGTTCCAGGAGCTGGCCCGCTGCATCCGCGAGGCGGTCGCCGAGGCCCATCCCGAGGTCCGCGTCGAGGGCTGACCGGCCGGCGGCAAAACCGGGCCGGGGTGTCCCGTACGCCGGTAATGGTCCCTGCAAGGCTTCCCCGGTGCGCGATGGCCCCGCTTGACCGGGGGCATGTCCCGCTCATGAGCGCGGTGACGGCGACGGCCGCAGCCTGGGCCGAGATCGAGCAGGTCTGGGCGAGGGACGGCCTGATCACACTGACCGGGACCCTGCAGGGCGCCGCCCCGGAATCCGGCCCCTGGCGGCTGCGGCTGGATCCGGTGCCGCCCGAGGAACGGCCGGCGCTGCGGTCCCGGCTGCACCGGCGGGTGTGGCGGGCGCGCATGTCCGGACGGCCGGGCCCGGGACCGTACGACGTCACCGTGTCCGACGGCCGGTTCGAGACCGCGGTGCCGGTGAACGACCTGGTGCTGCCCCGGCCGCTGCGTTCCGGGCACTGGCGGCCCTGCCTGGTCGGACCGGACGGGAGCGCGCTGCGCCTCGGCCGTCACCTCGGCGTCCCGCGCCGCGCCCGCGCCATCACGTTCCCGGGCCAGCGCACCACCGCGCGCGGCCCGCGGTTCCGGGTGCGCCCCTACTACACCGCCGACAACCATCTCGCGATCGGAAGCCGCCGGGCCTCATGAAGATCACCTACGCGCTGCTGCACGCCTACGGCCTGGGCGGCACCATCCGCACCGTCATCAACCAGGCCAACGCGATGGCCGAGGCCGGGCACGACGTCCAGATCGCCAGCGTGATCCGCCGCCGCGAGACCCCCCAGTTCCCCGTCGACCCGCGGGTCCGCATGGTCACCGTGACCGACCTGCGCGGCCGTCCCGCCCCGCCCAAGCCACCTGCCGGGCGACCGGCCCGCCTGGTGGCGCGCCTGCTGGCCCGCCGGCGCTCCGCGCTCCCGCCCGGCGACCGGCCCGGCACCGAGGTGCCGGTGGGGGAGGCCGCCAAGGCCACGTTCACCCGCGAGGTCGAGGACCGCTTCATCGCGTTCCTGCAGACCCTCGAGACGGACGTGCTGGTCACCACCCGCCCCGGACTGAACCTCATGTCCGCCCGGCACGGGCCGCGCCACATCGTCCGGGTCGCCCAGGACCACATGCACCTGGGCCGCTACAAGCCCGCCGTGCGGGAGGCGATCCTGGCCGACTACCCGATGCTGGACGCGGTGGTCTCGCTGACCCGCCAGGACGAGGCCGAGTACCGGGAGGCGCTCGGCGACCGGGTGCGCACCGCGCAGATCCCCAACCCGCTGCACACCCTGGACGTGCCGCGCACCGACCACTCCGCCAAGATCGTCGTGGCGGCCGGCCGGCTCACCAAGCAGAAGGGCTTCGACCTGCTGATCGAGGCGTTCACCCAGGTCGCCGAGCGGCACCCGGACTGGACGCTGCGGATCTACGGGGCCGGGCCGCAGGAGAAGCGGCTGCGCCGGATGATCCACCAGCGGCACCTGTACAACCACGTGTTCCTGATGGGGACCGCGCGGGGCCTGGACGCCGAACTGGCGCAGGCCTCGATCTACGCGCTCAGCAGCCGGTTCGAGGGCTTCGCGATGGTGGTGCTGGAGGCGCTGAACTGCGGGCTCGCGCTGGCCGGCTTCGACTGCCCGACCGGTCCCCGGGAGATCATCCGGGACGGCGACAACGGGCTGCTGGTGCCGCCGGAGGACGCCGGGGCGCTGGGCGCGGCGCTGTGCCGGCTGATCGAGGACCGCGGGCTGCGGCGCCGGCTGGGCACGGCGGCCGTGGGCACCGCCGCCGAGTACGGCCCGGCGCAGATCCGCGCCCGCTGGGAGACGCTGTTCACCGAGTTGCTGAACGCCCGCGCCGACCGGGTGAACGGCCGCCCGCCCGGTTCCCCACTGCCCGTGTAGACACCCGGTCAAGGGTGGGGCAAACGATCGTCCGGCAATCGCGATCCGCGTACGCATGATCGCCCCAAGTAGGGATGCTTACCCGCATGGCGACGTTTTCCCTGGATGACGTGCGCAAGGTCTGCAAGGGCCGGGACGCGTGGTGGACTGTCTTCCTGGTCGATCCGATCGCGATCCGGCTGACGCTGGCGGTCGCGAACCGGACGGCGATCACCCCGAACCAGCTCACCGCCGTCGCCTTCGCGCTCGGCCTGGGCGCCGCGGGCTGCTTCGCGCTGGCCTCCCCCGGCTGGCTGGTGCTCGGTGCGCTGCTCTACCACGTGGGCTTCGTGGTGGACTGCATGGACGGCAAGATCGCGCGGCTCAAGGGCACCGGCACGACGTTCGGGGCCTGGCTGGACTTCATGCTGGACCGGGTCCGCGACACGCTGTGCGCGCTCGCCCTGACCGTCGGCCAGTACGCGCGCACCGGCCAGACGGCGTACCTGTACGCGGGGATGGCGATCCTCGCGCTGGACATGTTCCGGTACGTCAACGGGCCGCAGATCGTGAAGGCCAGGCGCGCCATGCGGTCGGCGCTGAACGCGGCGCGGCGGCGGGCGGAGGGCCCCGAGGAGGAGGCCGCCGGGGCCGCCCCGCCCGCGGACCCCGCTCCGGCCGCCCGTACGGATGTCTCCCTGCCCGCCCGCATGGGCTTCTCCCCGTCCGCCCACGCGGACCCTTCCCCGTCCGCCCGCGCGGAGGTCTCCCCGCCCGCCCGCGCCGATGTCTCCCCGCCCGCCCGCGCCGAGTCCGACCTGCACCAGGAGTTCGACAGCCGCTTCCCCTGGTACCGCAGGATCCGCCGGTACCTGCTGCGCCGCCGGGTCCGCACCCATCTGGTGAGCGGGATCGAGTTCCAGATGGCGGTGTTCATCGTCGGCCCGCTGACCGGGGCGGTCATCCCCGCGGTGGCGGTGGCCGGCGCCGGGCTGGCGTTCTTCGAACTGGTGATCATCTACAAGTTCTGGCTGTCCACCCGGGCGCACGCCCGGGTGATCGCCGCCCTGGAGGAGTGCGCCCGCGAGCAGGACGCCGGGTACGGACCCGCGATGACGCGACAGGGCCTGGCCCGGGTCGCGGCGGAGAAGGAGTAGGCGGACGGATCACCGCGGCGGGGCGCCGGCCGAGCGAGGACGGTCCGTCCGCAGGCTCGGGGCCGGGGTCGTTCCCCACGGGAGGCAGGACTTCGCGACGCCGTCCGCCGAGGGGCGTGGGGGCGCTCCCTCGGCGGACGGCGTCGGCGCCTCACAGCTCGGGACGGTGGGCGCGGGCGAAGAGGGTGACGCCCGGCAGGCCGCCGAGCGGCAGGCGGCGCTCCAGCATGGCGACCGCGCGCAGCCCCGCGTTCAGGACCGGGTGCAGCCGCTCCACGTCGGGCGGCGCGGAACGGTGCCGGCGCCACTTGGCGGCCGGGCGCAGCAGCACGTTCCAGCTCCACATGCGGTCCAGCACCAGGCCCGAGCCCTCCACGACCTCCGCCAGCGTGTCGCGGGAGTAGCGGCGCACGTGGCCGAGCGCCACGTCGTGCGCCGACCACAGCGCCAGGTCGCAGGGCACCGAGATCAGCGCGGTGCCGCCGGGCCGCAGCACCCGGGCCAGCTCCCCGCACGCGGTGCGGTCGTCGGTGATGTGCTGCAGCACGTCCAGCGCCATCACGAAGTCGAAGTCGCCCGTCGACAGCGGCAGATAGCAGGCGTCACCGTGGTACGCGTCGATCCCGCGCAGCCTGGCCAGCTCCACCGCGGCCGGGGAGGCGTCGATGGCGATGGCCTCCCAGCCGTGCTCCAGCAGCACCCGGGTGTTGCCGCCGCCGGCCGCGCCGATGTCGGCGGCCCGGCCCGGAACGCCCAGCCTGCGCAGCTCCCGGGCGACGATCGCCCGGCGTTCCCGGTACCACCAGTTGTCGTCCTCGATCGCGACGACCCGTTGAATCTCGACCGTGTCCATGGCCCCCACCGGACAGACATACGCCGATGCGGTCGTCCGCATCCTTTATTACGGAACGTACCAGGCGAATGACAGACAGTGGTGGACCGGGGGTGGTCAGCGGTGGTGCCGCCCCCGCCGCCGGCGGAACAGGTACCGCACCGCCAGCAGCGCCGCCAGCGCCCCCAGCGCCGGGGCCGCCCGCTTGGCCACCGAGGGGCCCGCGACCTGCAGGATGTCGATCGCGTCGTCCTCGCGACGGCGGTGCGCCCCGCCGCGCGGCCGGTCGTCGGCCGCCGGGCGCGGAGCGGGCACCTCGGCGGGCTGCTGCGGCGGGTCAGCCTTCCCGCCGTCCCCGTTCGGGGCGTGGGCGGTCCGCCGTTCCACCGCCTCCCGCGGCCCCGGCACCTGCGGCCCCAGCGGCAACCCGGCGCCGACCGGATCCTTGGGCTCGACGATCACCTCGGGCACCCGCCCGGCGACATCCTCCCGCTCGGTCTCCGCCGCTTCCGAACCCCCGCCGCCCACGGCGGCGTCCGGCGTCTCGCCCGAGGACGCGGCCCCGCTCGCGGCGGTACCAGTCGTCGTGCCGCTGTCCGTCGTCTCTTTCGAGGACGCGGCCCTGTTCGTGGTGGTGCCGGGCTCGGTGTCCGGTGCCTTGTCCGAGGAGGCGTCGATGTCGGAGCTGCGGCTCGCGTCCTTGTCCGCCGCAGCGTCCGTCTCGCCCGAGGAGACGTCGCCGTCCGGGGCCGAGGTTGTCGCGTCGGCGGTGGCGGCCGTGTCGCCGCTCGCCGTCTCGGTCGAGGAGGTGTCGGCGCTGGCGTCCGCCGTGCTCGGGGTGGCGGTGGCCTTGTCGCCGTCCGGGGAGGCGGCGGCCGGGGGGTTCTCGGCGAGTTCCTCGGCGAGGGCCTTGGCGAAGCGGGACAGCAGGCGGGAACCGACCTCGGCGAGGATGTTGCGGCCGAACTGGGCGGGGCGGCCGGTGACGCTCAGGGTGGTGTGGACGGTGACGCGGGTGGCGCCGTCCTCCTCCGACATGCGGGCCCGGATGGTGGCCTTGGCGGTGCCGGAGCCGCGGGCCTCCTTGCCGCGCGCCTCGATGGTGAGGGAGCGGGCGGACTCGTCGGCCTCGACGATGCGGGCGGTGCCGCGGTAGGTGATGGTCATGGCGCCGAGGCGGACCCTGAGGCGGCCGGTGTACTCCTCGCCGTCGATGGAGTCGAGCGTGGCGCCCGGCATGCACAGCGCCACCCGTTCCACGTCCAGCAGCACCGACCAGGCCTGATCCACCGGTACGGGCACGGTGAAATCGTGGTCGAGCTCCATCAGCGACTTCCTGCCCTTCGTGTCGGGGGGTCGACGTTGGTGACCATACGGCGGGTTTCGGCCATCCCGCTAGTGCGCCCAGGCCGGATCCGGCCTTCGGCACCCAGATCATCCCAGATCAGAGCGCCGAAGGCCGGAGCGGCCGGGGGTCCGGGGGCCGCGCCCCGGAGCAGCGGGTCAGGTACGGGCGGTCGCCAGCAGGGCCCTGCGGGTGAGGACCCGGGCGAGATGCGCCCGGTACTCCGCCGAGCCGTGCAGGTCGCCCGGCGGTGAGGTGCCCTCGGCGGCGTGCTCGGCGGCCTGGCGGGCGGTCGCGTCGGTGAGCGGGCCGCCCGCCAGCCCGTGCTCGACGGCGGTGGCGCGTACCGGGGCGTGGCCCATGTTGGTGAGGGCGACGCGGCAGTCGGTGACGGTGTCGCGTTCGCGGCGGACCGCGCAGGCGACGCCCACCACGGCCCACGCCTGGGCGGTGCGGTGGAACTTCTCGTAGTGGGTGCTCCAGCCGGGGCCGAGCTTGGGGACGGTCACGCCCACCAGCAGCTCGTCCGGCTCCAGCGCGGAGGTCATCCAGTCCACGAAGAAGTCGGCCGCCGGGATGTCCCGCGAACCCCGCGCCGACCGTACGTTGCACACCGCGTCCAGGGCGACCGCCACCGCCGGCAGGTCGCCGGCCGGGTCGGCATGGGCGAGGGCCCCGCCGAACGTGCCGCGGTGCCGTACCGCGGGGTCCGCCACCGTGGCGGTCGCCTGCGCCAGCAGCGGGACGTGCCGCTGGACGAGCGGGTCGTTCACCACCTGGTGGTGGGTGGCCATCGCCCCGACGAACAACGCGTCCCCCAGGTCGCGGATCTCCCGCAACTCCGGAACCCGGTCCAGGTCGATCAGGACCTCGGGGTAGGCCAGCCGCATCCGCAGCAAGGGCATCAGGCTCTGGCCCCCGGCCAGCGGCTTGCCGTCCTCACCGGCGTCGGCCAGCGCGGACACCGCCTCGTCCAGCGAGCCCGGCCGCACGTACTCGAACTCTGGGGGGATCATGCGGACTGGCCTTCCTGCGCGTTGAGGGCGCGCCACACGCGTTCGGGGGTGCAGGGCATGGGAACGTCGCGCACCCCGTACGGGCGGAGCGCGTCGACGATGGCGTTCACCACGGCGGGGGTGGAGGCGATGGTGCCGGCCTCGCCGACGCCCTTGACGCCCAGCGGATTCGTGGTGGCGGGCGTCTCGGTCCGGTCGGTGGTGAAGTCGGGCAGGTCCGCCGCCGAGGGGATGAGGTAGTCCGCCATCGTGGTCGTCGTCAGGTTGCCGTCCTCGTCGTACACGGCCTCCTCGTAGAGGGCCTGCGCGATGCCCTGGGCGAGGCCGCCGTGCACCTGCCCCTCCACGATGAGCGGGTTGACCACCGACCCCACGTCGTCCACCGCCACATAGGAACGGATCCGCACGAACCCGGTCTCGGTGTCCACCTCCGCCGCGCACAGGTGCGTGCCGTGGGGGAACGAGAAGTTCTCCGGGTCGAACGTGGCGTCGGCGTCCAGCGAGGGCTCCACCCCGTCGGGCAGGTCGTGCGCGGCGAACGCGGCCGTCGCCACCTCCTGCAGGGTCCTGCCCTCTCCCGGCACCCCGCGTACGGAGAACACCCCGCCGGTGAACTCCAGGTCCTCCTCGGCGGCCTCCAGCAGGTGCGCCGCCACACGCCGGGCCTTGTCCACGACCCGGTCGCAGGCGTTCACCAACGCGATGCCCCCCACGGCCAGGGAACGCGACCCGTAGGTGTCCATCCCCTTGGGCGACACCGACGTGTCCCCGTGCAGCACCCGCACGTCCTCGAACGGCACCCCCAGCCGGTCGGCCGTGATCTGCGCCCACGCGGTCTCGTGGCCCTGCCCGTGCGCGGAGGCGCCCGTCACCACCTCGACCTTGCCGGAGGGCAGGACGCGTACCGCCGCGTGCTCCCAGCCGCCCGCGCCATAGGACAGCGACCCCAGCACACGGGACGGGGCCAGCCCGCACATCTCCGTGAACGTCGACACCCCGATCCCCAACTGGACGGGGTCGCGGCGGTCACGGCGGTCGGCCTGCTCGGCGCGCAGCTTGTCGTACTCGAACAACTGCAGGGCCTTCTCCGTGGCGGCCTCGTAGTTGCCCGAGTCGTAGGTGAGCCCCGCGATGGTCTCGTACGGGAACTCCTCGTGCCGGATCCAGTTGCGCCGCCGCACCTCGATGGGGTCAAGGTCCAGCTCGGCGGCCAGTTCGTCCATCAGCCGCTCGATCGCGTACGTCGCCTCGGGCCGCCCCGCCCCCCGGTAGGCGTCCGTGGGGGTCTTGTTGGTGAACACCCCCGTGCAGGTGAACGAGTACGCCCCCATCTTGTAGATGCCGTTGAACATGAACGCCCCCAGCAACGGGATGCCGGGCGTGACGAGCATCAGGTACGCGCCCATGTCCGCGAGCAGGTCCACCTTGAGGCCGCGTATGGTCCCGTCCCGTTCGGCCGCCAGGGTGAGCCGCTGTATCTGGTCCCGCCCGTGGTGCACCGTCAGGTTGCCCTCGCTGCGGGACTCGGTCCACTTGACCGGCCGCCCCAGCCGGCGGGCCAGCAGCAACGCCAGCACCTCCTCGCCGTACACCTGGAGCTTGGAGCCGAACCCGCCGCCCACGTCCGGTGCGATGACCCGCAGCCGGTGTTCGGGGATCCCCGTCACGGTGGCCAGCATCAGGCGCAGGATGTGCGGGATCTGGGTCGCCGACCACAGCGTGAACCCGTCCCCCTCCGGCGCGCACACCACCGCGCGCGGCTCCATCGCGGTCGGGATCAGCCGCTGCTGCACGTACCGCCGTTCGATGAGCACCGGCGCGTCCCGCACCGCCGCGTCGATGTCGCCGTTCTCGAACACCCACGTGTAGCTGCGGTTGGTGCCGAGGTCCGCGTGCACCAGGTCCGCACTGTCATCTGGGGCCTTCGCGGCTTTTTCCAGGTCGACCACCACCGGCAGCGGCTCGTAGTCGACGTCGACGGCCTCCAGCGCGTCGGCCGCCGCGTAACGGTCCCGCGCCACCACGCAGGCCACCGGCTCGCCCACGTACCGGACCTCGTCCACGGCCATCGGCGGATGGTCCGGGTGCTTCATGTCCTCGGTCACGACCCACGCGCACGGCAGGCCGCCCTGTTCCTCCGCCAGGTCGGCCCCGGTGAACACGGCGACCACACCGGGCCGTTCCAGCGCCGCCGAGGCGTCCACGCGCGTGATGCGGGCGTGCGCGTACGGGCTCCGCACGAACGCCACATGGCACATGCCCGGCAACTGGAGGTTGTCCGTCCACTGCGTGCGCCCGGTGATCAGCCGCGAGTCCTCCACCCGCCGCCGGGCCGCCCCGATCTCGGTCACGCCACGCCTCCCTTCCGGGGGAGGGCCCCGGGAGCCTCCCCGGCGGGGGCGCGCCGCATCTCCCCGGCCGCCCGCCGGACGGCCCGCACGATGTTCTGGTAGCCGGTGCACCGGCACAGGTTGCCCTCCAGGCCCTCCCGGATCTGCGCGTCCGAGGGGTCGGGGTTCTCGCGGAGCAGGTCGAGGGCCGCCATGATCATGCCGGGCGTGCAGAAGCCGCACTGCAGCGCGTGCTCCTCGTGGAAGGCCCGCTGCAGCGGGTGCAGCTCCCCGTTCCCCGCGCCCAGCCCCTCGATGGTGGTGATCTCCCGCTCGTCGGCCTGAACGGCCAGCACCGAGCAGCTCTTGACGCTCAGCCCGTCCATCAGGACGGTGCAGGCGCCGCAGTTGGTGGTGTCACAGCCGACCGGGGTCCCGACCTTCCCCAGCCGTTCCCGCAGGTAGTGGACGAGCAGCAGCCGTGGCTCCACCTCGTCCCGATACGTCGCACCGTCGACCTTGACCCGTACGCGCGGCATCCGTCCTCCATTCGGCGCCTAGGGGGTGGGACATGCAGCACCACGCACCGGGCGGAGGAGCACGCTGGACGGGCCACGGCATCGGGGCACCTCCCGGGGGCGGAGGGCGACCATTGAACGGTAAACCGCGATCGAATCCCGTTCCAGACCTCACAGTGATCCAGATCACGCGAAAACGGACGGCGGCCCGGTCCCCTCGCGGAGGCCGGGCCGCCTGGGTCCGCCGGATGACCCCTGCCGGCGGCTCAGCGGACGGGGTACACGTCCTGGGCGTAGAGGACGTTCCCGTCCAGGTCGCGGAGACGGGCGGTCAGGACGCCGGTACGGGCGTCGATGTCGATCTGGCCGAAGAACTGGTGGCCCTCGGCCGGAGAGGTGTTGGCCCGCGGCGGGGCCTTGTGGAACTTCAGCTGCGGCCCGAACGTGCCCTCCAGGGCGTTGGGCCCGAACGCGCCCGCGTTCAGCGGCCCGGCCACGAACTCCCAGAACGGGTCGAAGTCGGTGAACGACGCCTTCGCCGGGTCGTAGTGGTGGGCGGCGGTGTAGTGCACGTCGGCGGTCAGCCACACCATGTTGCGGACCCTGTGGCGCTTGGCGTACGAGAGCAGGTCGGCGATCTCCCGCTCCCGGCCCAGCGGAGCGCCCCCGTCGCCCTGCGCGATGCCCTCCTGGGCGGTGGCGCCGTCCGGGACGATCAGGCCGATCGGCAGGTCGGCGGCCATCACCTTCCAGGTCGCCGTGGAACGCCGCAGTTCCCGCTTGAGCCAGGCCAGCTGCTCGGCGCCCAGCACGCCCTCGGTCTCGGTGGGGGAGGTGTTGGCGGTGTTGGGGTTCTTGTGGGTCCGCATGTCGATGACGAACACGTCCAGCAGCGGCCCGTAGGAGATCTTCCGGTAGATCCGGCCGCCCCGCCTGGCGTCCGCGGCGATCGGTGTGTACTCCATCAGCGCACGGCGGGCGCGGGCGGTCAGCACGTCCACCCGCTTCTCGGTGTACCGGTCGTCGGCCAGGATCTCGCCCGGGTACCAGTTGTTGACCACCTCGTGGTCGTCCCACTGGTAGATCATCGGCACCCGCGCGTTGAACGCCCGCAGGTTGGCGTCCTCCAGGTTGTAGCGGAACTGCCCGCGGTACTCGGCCAGCGTCTCGGCGACCTTGGCCTTCTCCGCGGTCACCAGGTTCCGCCAGGTGCGCCCGTCCGGCAGCGCCACCGTCTCGGCCAGCGGGTTGTCGGCGTACACCCAGTCGCCGCTGCACAGGAAGAAGTCCGGCTCCACCGCGCCCATCGCCCGGAAGATCCGGTAGCCGCCCAGCTCGGGGTTGATGCCCCAGCCCTGCCCGGCCAGGTCGCCCGACCACACGAACGTGATGTCCCGCCGGTCCCGCGCCGGGGTGACGAACGAGCCCGTCACCGGCGCCGACACCACCGACGGCCGGTCCAGGTCGGCCAGCCGCACCCGGTAGTGGATCCGCTCCCCGGCCGGCAGCCCGCGCAGGAACGTCTTGCCGGTCAGGTCGGTCTCCGGGGTCAGCACCGGCCCCGGAACGGTCCGCAGGTCCCGGAAGTCGGGCCGCCGGGCCACGTCCACCAGCATCCGGGCCGGGCGGTCGGACCGCACCCACACCACGCCCCGCCCGGCGGTCACGTCACCGGCCTGCACGCCGTGGGTCGGGCTCGGCCGTCCCGTGCGGACCAGCGCGGGGGCCGCCGCGGCGGGGGAGGCCGCCGCACCCGCCAGCACCAGGCCGCCGCCCGCCAGCAGGCCGCCGCGCAGCACGGTTCGCCGGTCGAGGTCCATGGTCGCACTCCGTTTCGTCGAGGGCCTGGCGGCCGTCTCCCGGACGGGCCGGGCGGGGTCGCCTGGCCCGCATTCGCAAGGCCGGGGTTCCGTCCCCGGACCACCAGGTCAGGCGCATGCTGCCGAGGCCGGGCGTCCATCGTCCGGCACCGCCGTGACCGGCGGGTTAATACCGGTCGACCCGATCGACTTGACAACGGTGCGTGACTGCATGTCTCCTGTTGGGCATGTCGGCGCGTGCCAGCCTTCGCAGCCACCGGGGTCGGACCCCCGTGGCCGCCGCGCCGTGTCTCTGTTGTTGTCGCTGATCCCGGCCTTCGCAACGACCGACCGATCACGCGCCCGTGCCGATGAGGGCGCGCACGACGACGACAGAGCAAGGATCTCCCGGTGAACCTCGACACCATTCCCGACATCACGATGCGCGGGCAGGACGACCCGCACGGCCTCGTCACCGCCGCCACGCCCACGGTCGGCCAGCTCGCCGCCCGCATCCGCGAGCTGGCGGGCCGTCCCGACACCTGGTGGCATCTGGTGCGGCTCGACCCCGCCCGGCCCGACCGGGTGGTGCTGGAGGACGGCGGCGTACGGGTGTGGCTGACCACCTGGCCGCCCGGGCACCGCACCGACGTGCACGACCACGGCGGCACCCAGGTCAGCACCGTGATCGCCGGGGAGCTGACCGAGATCGTCATCGCCGCCGACGGCGTCACCGAACGGCCGCTGCGCGCCAACCGGATCCGCGTGCACGGCGGCGGCCGCACCCACGAGATCACCAACCCCGGCCCCGCCTACGCCATCACCCTGCACGCCCAGATCGACTGACCGGCCGCGACGCGGAGCGGGCGGGCGTGTCCCGCCGCCCGCCCCGCACGCCGGTCAGCCCTTGGTGAGCTGCGGCTCCTCCGCCGGGGTCCGCTGCGCCGGGGTCTCCTCCGCCCGGGTCTCGTCGGGCGGGGCGGCGGTGATGTCGACCGGCGGTCGGTCGAACACCTCCTTGTCCAGCAGCCCCTCGGAACGGGCCACCAGCACCGGCACCGCGAGCTGACCGGCCACGTTCACGGTGGTGCGGGCCATGTCGATGACCCGGTCCACGGCGATCAGGTATCCGATCGCCTCCAGCGGCAGGCCCACCGTGGTCAGCGTGAGCGTCAGCGCCACCAGCGCCGGGCCGGGGGTGCCGCCGATGCCGAGCTGGCCGATCACCGCCGCCACCGCGATCAGCGCGAAGTCGGTCCAGCCCAGCCCGATCCCGGTGTACTGGGACACGAAAAGCGCCGCCACCGCCGGGTAGATCGCGCCGCAGCCGTCGAACTTGACCGTCGCGCCCAGCGGCTGGGCGAACGCGGTGTACTCCGGCTGCACGCCGTTGCGCTCGATCGAGACCCGCTGCGAGATCGGCAGGGTGGCCAGCGAGGACGCCGACACGAACGCGAACTGCAGCGCGGGCCAGGCGTTGCGCAGGAACTTCACCGGCGACACCCGGGCGAAGGCCGCCAGCAGCAGCGGGTAGCCCGCCAGCAGCATCACCGCCGCGGCCAGGTAGATCGCGCCGGTGAACTTGGCCAGCGGCGCCAGCGACCCGGGACCATACGTGGCCACCACCGAGGCGATCAGGAAGAACGACCCGATCGGCGCCAGGCGCACCACCCACCACACCAGCTTCTGGGAGACCAGGTACAGCTCGTCGAAGAGGTCGGTCAGCCGCCGCCCGCGTTCGCCGAGCGTCACCAGCGCCGCCCCGAACAGGCCGGCGAAGAACACCACGCCGAGGACGTTGCCCTCGGCCATCGCCTGCACCGGGTTGCCGGGGACCAGGTTGCCCAGCACCTGGGTCCAGGTGACCTCCTCGGTCTCGGCCTTCTCCGCCGGCAGGTCGCCGACCCCCTCGCCGGGCCGCACCAGCAGCCCGACGACCAGGCCGATGGCCACCGCCACGGTGGAGGTGACGACGAACCAGACGACGGTCCTGCCGGCCAGCCGGGCGACGCCGCCGACATGGCGCAGCCGTCCGAGGCTGACCACGATCGCGCTGAACACCAGCGGCAGCACGACCAGCTTGAGCAGGTTGACGTAGACGCCGCCGAAGGGGTCCAGCCAGTTCTCGGCGACGGACTCCGAACCGAAGTTGTGGATCAGGGCGCCGACTGCGGTGCCGAGCGCCAGCGCGAGCAGGATCTGCTGCCAGAACGGGAGAGCGGCGAGTCTGCGGAAGATGCGCACGGGAGCCTCCTGTGGGGTGTGCACCCTTCCGGAGATTCCCATATATCAAGTAGGAAATTCAAGGTCAGTGTCCGGGTCAGGGCTCCCGGCGGCGGCCCCGGCTGGCCACGTGCACGATGCCCACCACGCCCAGGCCGATCAGCGTGGCCGCGGCCAGCACCGCCAGCGGCGGCCCGGCCTCGGGCGCGGTCGTACGGGCCCAGAACACCGCGGCGACGGCCAGGAAGAACAGGCCCGCCACCGCATGACCCGGATCGAACCTGCGCCGTCTAGCCACGCCGCACCTCCACGTCGGCGACCCGGGCCCGGATCCGCAGCTCGATCACCGGCGGGTCGGCGACGGCGCGCACCGGCTCCAGCACGGTCACGGCCTTGGCGCCGGGGCCTCCGCTGATCCGCCCGTCCACGGTCAGGTCCCCGAACAGCGTCTCCCCGTTCACCTCCACCCGCGCGCCGTCCGGCACGATCACCTTCAGCGACCCGGCGAGGACCACGGCCTCCACCGGGATCCGCCGGCCCGGGGCCAGCGGGAGCGAGGTCAGGTCGAGCCGCCCGCTGCCCACCGCCAGCCGGTACGTCTGCCCGGCGCCGGTGGCGTCGACGGGCCGCCACTGCACGTCCCCGTACCGGGTGCCGCCGGGGGCCTCCGCCACCGCGGTCGAGGTCAGCAGGCTCAGCGTCAGCAGGGTCCCGGTGGTCGCCAGCCCGCGCGGCCGCCCGGCCCACCCGCCGACCAGCAGGCCCAGCCCGACCACCGCGAGCGCGGCGGCCAGCATCATGTTCGCGCCGTACGCGCCGCCGGGGTCCTGGGCGTTCACCACCGGGATCATGGCCGCCGCCGCGGCCGCCGCGCCGAGCAGCGTCACGGTGGTGAGCCTGGACTTCGGCCCGCACCCGTGCGGTCTCCCCGGCTTCTCCGGCTTCCCGGCGGGAGGGGATTCCGGCGGCGGGGTCCCGCGTCGCCGCTCGCCGAGCAGGGCCAGGTCCACCATGCCCTCGGGGAGCGGCTCCTGCCGGCCCGGCGCCGGGGCGGGCTTGGCGAGGTCGACGGCCGGGGGCTCCGGCTCGAGCGGGTGGCCCTGGAGGCGTTCGGGCAGGGTGCGGGCGATCTCGGCGAAGTCCACCTTCCGGGCGTGCGCCACCAGCACGACCAGCGCGAACACCGTCACCTCGGCCAGCGCGTTCCCGGAGAACCCGTGGCCGATCGCCGTGACCAGCGTGAGCAGCGCCAGCAGCCCGCCGAGGATCACCAGGGCGCCGCCGGCGTCGTAGCGCCGCCGCAGCATCTGCTCGATCGGCGCGGTCCGCCGCTGGTCGGACGGCATGAGCAGCGCCGCCACGACGTACAGCACGATGCCCTGCCCGCCCGCCAGGGTCAGCACCGCGAACGCCACCCGCAGCACGACCGGGTCGACCCCGACGTGAGCGCCCAGGCCCGCGCACACCCCGGCGATGATCCGGCCCTCCCCGGGCCGCGCCAGCCGGACGTACCGCTCCTGCGTCATGCCACCATCCTCGTGCCGGGAGCCCGCCCCCCGGTATCCGGGACCACCCTGAGCCGACCCTGAGCCCGGCCGGTCGAGATCAGGGGACCGCCCCGGTGCGGCCCGGTCCCCGTTCGTGTGACGATCGAGGCATGACCACCACGATGGCCGAGCAGGCCACCGGCGACGACGCCGCGGCCGGCCCCCGGCTGGAACGCGGTGACCGGCGGCTGCTCGGCGGGGTCTGCCGCGGCCTGGCCGACCATCTCGGGCTGGACGTGGTGATCGTCCGGCTGGCGTTCGTCCTGCTGATGGGGGCCGGCGGGCTGGGCGTGGGCGCGTACGCGGCGTTCTGGGCGCTGGTCCCCGAACGCGAGGGCGCCGCCGCCGGGTCCCGCCGCGACTGGGTGCAGCTGCCGGCCTACGCGGCGCTGGCCGCCGGGGTCTGTGTGATCTCGTGGAGCAGCGGGCTGGCGCAGGCCGCGCTGTGGCCGCTGCTGCTCGGCGGGATCGGCGTCGCCATCCTGTGGCAGCAGGCCGAACGCGAGCAGCGGCAGCGCTGGGTGCGGCACACCACCGTCCCGCTGCGCCGGCTGTGGCTGCGCAGCCTGCTCGGGCTGGCCCTGGTGATCGGCGGCATCGCCGGGTTCCTGGTGCAGAACGTGCAGGCCGACCAGATCCGCGAGGTGCTGATCGCCACCGCCGTGATCGCCAGCGGCCTGGCCGTGATCGCCACCCCGTGGGTGGTGCGGCTGTGGCAGGACCTGGACGCCGAACGCAGCGAGCGGATCCGTTCCCAGGAGCGCGCCGAGCTGGCCGCCCACATCCACGACTCGGTGCTGCACACCCTCACCCTGATCCAGCGCAACGCCCACGACCCCCGCGAGGTGCAGCGGCTGGCCCGCTCCCAGGAGCGCACCCTGCGGAACTGGCTCTACCAGCCGGAGGATCGTCCCGACCAGACGTTCGCGGCGGCCGTCCGGGAGACGGCCGGGGAGGTGGAGGACGACCACGGCGTCCCGATCGAGGTCGTGTGCGTGGGGGACTGCCCGCTCGACCCCCGCCTGGGCGCGACCCTGCAGGCCGCCCGCGAGGCCATGGTGAACGCCGCCAAGTACTCCGGGGCCCCGTCGGTGTCGGTGTACGCCGAGGTCGAGGGCGACGACGTGGCGGTGTTCGTGCGCGACCGGGGCAAGGGGTTCGACATGGACGCCGTACCGCAGGACAGGATGGGCGTACGGGGCTCCATCATCGGGCGCATGGAGCGCAACGGCGGCAGGGCCACCGTGCGCACCGCGCCCGGCGAGGGCACCGAGGTCCGCCTGGAGATCACGAGGAATGCGAGCCGCCAGAGATGACGACAGTGGTGCTGGTCGACGACCACCAGATGTTCCGGACCGGGGTCAAGGCCGAGCTCGGCGACGGCATCGAGATCGTCGGCGAGGCCGGGGACGTCGACGAGGCGATCCGGGTGATCACCGCCACCCGGCCCGACGTGGTCCTGCTGGACGTGCACCTGCCGGGCGGCGGCGGCATCGAGGTGCTGCGCCGCCTGCACGGCAACGTCCCGTCCCGCTTCCTGGCCCTGTCGGTGTCGGACGCCGCCGAGGACGTGATCGGGGTGGTGCGCGGCGGGGCCCGCGGCTACGTCACCAAGACCATCTCCGGCCCCGAGCTGACCGACGCGATCGGGCGGGTGGCCGAGGGCGACGCGGTGTTCTCGCCGCGGCTGGCGGGCTTCGTGCTGGACGCGTTCGCCGCCACCGGCGCCCCCTCGGTGGATCCCGAGCTGGACCAGCTCACCCAGCGGGAACGGGAGGTGCTGCGGCTGATCGCCCGCGGCTACGCCTACAAGGAGATCGCCAAGGAGCTGTTCATCTCCGTCAAGACCGTGGAGACCCACGTGTCCAGCGTCCTGCGCAAGCTCCAGCTGTCCAACCGCCACGAGCTGTCCCGCTGGGCCGCCGCCCGCCGCCTGGTCTAGAGGGGCCCGCCGGCGAACGTGTCCAGCAGCCGTGCCCGGTCCAGGGAGACGGTGATGAACGTGCCGGATCCCGGGGCGGGCACGGCACCCCAGGCCAGGCCGTCCTGCACCATCTCCACCTCGGCCCACCCGCAGACGCCCGGGTCGATCGCCGCGCAGGCCGCCGTGGGGTCGTGTAGCAGCTTGCCCGCACGGCGTTTGCGCAGGTAAAGCTCCATGCCCTGGTGGACGAGGGCCAGCCCGGCGTTCCGGTCGCGGTGGGGGCGCAGCCGTTCGTGCAGGTCGCGGTCGTAGCGGACGCCGTGGGTGACGTTCTTGGACACCAGTTCCCGGCGGCCGATCCCCGAGGCGGGGTCCAATGCCAGCCGCGCCGCCGTGCGTTCGCCGTTGAAGTTGAACGTCGGGCAGTGCGTCAGGCCCTCGAACTTGGCCAGCCGATGCTCGGGCCGGACCAGGTTGTCCCCCGCGAACCCGCCCTGCGCCACCCACCGGGCCGGCCTGACCCCCGGCCGCCTCTCGATCAGCCGCCGCAGGTTGTGCAGCGGCCCTCCGGTCAGCAGCACGGCCTGCGGATGGCGGATGATCGTCTCGGCCATCACCTCGTCGGGCGTCCCGTCGGCCTCCGCGGGCGGCGGCGTGCCCAGCCACTTGTAGTGGAACCCCGACACGTGATCCTTGCCGGTCCCCGGATCCTCCGCCCCGATCGGGACGTCCGGGCGTCCCAGCCGCCGCAGCACATGCCGCACCAGCGCGATCTGCGCGGGCGCGCCCGGCGTCACCGTCACCGCCCGCAGCCGCACCGCCGGATGCGTCGCCACCAGGCACAACGTCAGAACGTCATCCGGATCCTGGGTCTCCAGATCGAAGATCAGCTCGACCAAGACACGACCTCACCCCGGGCGGGGGGCGGTGGCGGTGGACGTCTGTGGGCCGTCCTTCGTGCCCTCATGATCGCATGACCCCGGGCGATCACCGGACGTCAGGACGAATGGGCCGGGCACCCCGCACGGCAGTCCTCGGCGTGGGCCGCCAGGTTCCGGGCGAACCGCGACAGCACCCGGGTCAGCACCACCCGCATCAGCGGCCCCGTCCCCGGCACCCGCGGCGCGAACCGCGCCCGCCACCGCACGGTCGTCCCGCCGCCCTCCCGGGGCTCGAACGTCACGTCCGCCCGGTAGTCGTCCACGGGCAGGCCCGCCAGCATCCGGTACGCGAAGTGCCGGGGCGGGTCGTACACCACGGTCTCCTCCCGCGCCGGCCCCATCCGCCGCACGGACCCCACGCCGTCACCGATCCCGACCCCCGGCCGTTCCCGCACCGCCCTGGCCGGCAACCCGCTCCACACCGACCAGGCCCCGGCCACCGCCAGATGCCGGAACAACACCTCGGCCGAGGCTCCAGAGGTCACCATCACATCCACCGCGTACCGCATCGACCCTCCCAACGTCGCCTCCACAGCGTGGCGACCCACCCTCCGCCGATCAACCCCATCCGCGAAATGTCGATATCGTCCAATTTTGCAACGATCGGTCGTGGCATTTTCGAGCCATTCCGCTCGAACTCCTGCGTATGCGTTCATGTCCCTATATCGTTCACGTCCATGACTCCAACTCGTGACCACGAGATACCTATCGAGTTGTTCCGGGAACGCCCCGCCCTGGCGGCCGAGTTAATGACGGAGGTGCTGTCCGTCCCGGTCCCCGACTTCGACGCCGCCTCGACCGTGTCGGACACCCTGACCCAGCACACCGTCACCGAGTTCTTCGCCGACCTGGTGATCACCTTCCGCGCGGAGGGCCGCCCGGTGATGTCGGTCATCGTCGAGGTACAGCAGGACCCCAAGGACGGCAAACGCTGGTCCTGGCCCGTCTACCTGGCCACCGTCCGCAAACGCGAGCGCTGCCCGGCCGCCCTCCTGGTCGTCTGCCCCAGCCGCACCGTCGCCGCCTGGGCCGCCCAGCCCATCGACTGCGGCCCCGGCTGGGGCGTCACCCCGCTGGCCGTCGCCCCGGACATGGTCCCCCCGATCACCGACCCCGCCCGCGCCGCCCGTACCCCCGAACTCGCCGTCCTGTCCGCCCTCGGACATGCCGACGACCCCGGCCGGGAACAGATCTTCCACGCCATGCTCAAGGGCATCGACACCCTCGAGCCCGAGCAGGCCGCCCTGTACTTTGACTATCTGATGCAGAAGCTCTCCGCAGCCGCCCGGCAGGAACTGGAGGCGCTGGTGTTGACCAAGCCCTACGAGTACAAGAGCGACTTCGCCCGCCGCATGGAGGCCAGGGGTGAGGCCAGGGGTCTGCTGATGGTGCTGGAGGTGCGGGGTGTCGAAGTGACCGATGCGGCTCGGCAGCGGATCACCGGGTGCACCGATCCCGAGCAGCTCGACAGGTGGATGCGGCGTGCTCTGACCGTCACCTCCGTTGAGGAGGTCTTCGCCGAGGACTCGCCTGCATGACGTCTTCCGTCAGCAGGTACAAGAGCGACTTCGCCCGCCGGTTCATGGCCGTAGGCAAGGTCGAGGATCTGCTGATGGTGCTGGAGGCGCGGGGCATCGAGGTGACCGATGCGGCTCGGCAGCGGATCACCGAGTGCACCGATCCCGAACAGCTCGACAGGTGGACGCTGCGCGCTCTGACCGTCACCTCCGTTGAGGAGGTCTTCGCCGATCGTTGAGGTGGTGGACCGCCGGGCGGAGAACGGGTCCCTCGGGGGAAGCCGGGGGACCCGTTGTCGCGGGGGATCGGGTCAGAGTTTTTCCAGGGGGGCGTAGCGCAGGATGAGGCGCTTGACGCCGTACTCGCCGCCGAAGTCGATGCTGGCGGCGGACTTCTCCCCGGCTCCGTCCACCGAGATGACCGTGCCCAGGCCGAACGTGTCGTGGGTGACCTTGTCGCCGGGGGACAGGGACGGGACGGGGCGGTTGCCGGCGGGGCGGGCCGCGGGGCGGGCCGCCATCGAGGCCAGGGACGGGGCGGACACGGCGGTGGCGGCCTCGCGCTCCCAGTGGACCAGGTGGGCGGGGACCTCGGCCAGGAAGCGGGACTGCGGGTTCATCTGCGGCGCGCCCCACGAGCTGCGCATGGTGGCGCGGGTCAGGTAGAGGCGCTGCCGGGCGCGGGTGATGCCCACGTAGGCCAGGCGGCGCTCCTCCTCCAGCTCCTTCGGGTTGCTCATGGCCCGCAGGTGGGGGAAGACCCCGTCCTCCATGCCGGTCAGGAACACCACCGGGAACTCCAGGCCCTTGGCGGTGTGCAGGGTCATCAGGGTGACCACGCCCTGCTCGTCCTCGGGGGCGCGCTCGCCCGGCGGGACGGGGGCGCCCTTGGCGCCGGGGATGGAGTCGGCGTCGGCGACCAGCGCGATCTGCTCCAGGAAGTCCACCAGCCGGCCCTGCGCGGACTCCTCCTCCAGCCGGTCCTCGAACTCGCGGGCGACGGCCGCCAGCTCGCGCAGGTTCTCCACCCGGGTCTCGTCCTGCGGGTCGCGGGAGTTCTCCAGCTCGGCCAGGTAGCCGGTCCGCGTCAGCACGGCCTCGATCAGCTCGGCGGGCGTCGCCGTCTCCGCCGTGGCCCGCAGCTCGTCCAGCAGCGCGACGAACTCGGCGACCGCCTTGATCGAACGGGTCGCCATCCCCGGCACCCGCTCGGGGACCCGCAGCGCCTCCCAGAAGGTGATCCGCTCCCGCGCCGCGTACGCCTCCACGCACGCCTCGGCGCGGTCGCCGATGCCGCGCTTGGGCACGTTCAGGATCCGGCGCAGCGACACCGTGTCGGCCGGGTTGGCCAGCACCCGCAGGTACGCCAGCAGGTCCCGGACCTCCTTGCGCTCGTAGAAGCGCACCCCGCCGACCACCTTGTACGGCAGCCCGACCCGGATGAACACCTCTTCGAAGACACGCGACTGCGCGTTGGTCCGGTAGAACACCGCCACGTCGCCGGGCCGGGCGTCGCCGGCGTCGCACAGCCGGTCCACCTCGGCGGCCACGAACGCGGCCTCGTCGTGCTCGTTGTCGGCCACATAGCCGACGACCTTGTGGCCCTCGCCCTGGTCGGACCACAGTCGCTTGGGCTTGCGGTCGGCGTTGCGCTCGATCACCGCGTTGGCCGCCGACAGGATCGTCTGGGTGGAGCGGTAGTTCTGCTCCAGCAGGATCGTGGTGGCCTCGGGATAGTCGCGCTCGAACTCCAGGATGTTGCGGATCGTCGCGCCCCGGAACGCGTAGATCGACTGGTCGGCGTCGCCCACCACGCACAGCTCGGCCGGCCCCAGGTCCTCGCCGGGGGAGGCGGTGAGCTGGCGGACCAGCTCGTACTGGGCGTGGTTGGTGTCCTGGTACTCGTCCACCAGCACGTGCCGGAACCGCCGCCGGTAGTGCTCGGCCGCCTCCGGGAACGCCTGCAGCAGGTTGACCGTCGTCATGATCAGGTCGTCGAAGTCCATCGCGCCGGCCTGCTGCAGCCGCGCCTGGTACATCTCGTACGCCTCGGCGAGCGTCTGCTCCATGTGGGTGGACGCCCGCGCCTTGAACGTCTCGTAGTCGATCAGCTCGTTCTTGAGATTGCTGACCTGCGCCGAGAACGACTTGGGCGGGTACCGCTTGGGGTCCAGGTCCAGCTCCCGGCACACCAGCGCCATCAGCCGCTGCGCGTCGGCCTGGTCGTAGATCGAGAAGCCCGAGGGGAAGCCGAGCCTCTTGGCCTCCCGCCGCAGGATCCGCACGCAGGCGGAGTGGAACGTCATCACCCACATCGCCGCCGAGCGGGGGCCGACGAGCTGCTGCACCCGCTCCTTCATCTCCCCGGCGGCCTTGTTGGTGAACGTGATCGCCAGGATCTGGCCGGGATGCACGTTCCGCTCGGCCAGCAGGTGGGCGATCCGGTGGGTCAGGACGCGGGTCTTCCCCGAACCGGCGCCCGCCACGATCAGCAGGGGGCCGCCGGAGTGCACCACGGCGGCGCGCTGCTGCGGGTTCAGGCCGTCGAGCAGGGGGTGCGGGGCATCAGTGGACATCACCCGCGAGTTTACGGCGCTCCGCCGACACCGAGGTCCGGTTCGCGTCCCCCGGGGCGGCGGAGCGCCGCTCCGGATCAGGACTTGCGGACCTCGTACGCGCTCTGCGCGGCGGCCACCACGGCGTCCAGATCGGCGCCGGCGGCGGCCATGGACGCGGCGGCGACGGCGCCCTCCACCAGGGGGGCGTCGGCCAGGACCGCGGTCGTGTCGGCCTCCTCCACGAACAGGCGGGAGATGAGGACCGCGCTGCCGATGTCGGCGAGCAGCACCACCCCGGCCCCGTCGTCGACGGTGCGGACGGCGCTGTCCACCAGGTCGAAGCTGGTGCCCAGCCCGCCGTCGACGTCGCCGCCGGCCGCCTGGACCCGGACCCTGTGCATGCCGATCTCGCGGGCCAGCTCGGCGACGCCCTCGGCCAGCCGCCGGCTGTGGGAGACCACCACGAGCCCGACCTTGCCCACCGGTCAGCCCTCCCCGCCGGTCACGTCCGCCAGCGCGCGGAGGATCAGCGCGGTGGAGGCCGCGCCCGGGTCCAGGTGCCCGACGCTGCGCGGGCCGAGATAGCTGGCGCGGCCCTTGCGCGCCTGCATCGGCACGGTGGCCTGCGCGCCCTCCTCGGCGGCCGCGGCGGCGGCCCTGGCCGCCCCGGCCAGGTCCGCCCCCTCGTGCCGGGCGGCGTCGAAGGCGGCGACCGCCCTGGCGAGCGCGTCCACCATGGTCTTGTCGCCCTCCTCGGCCTTGCCCAGGTCCTGCACCCCGGCCAGCGCCTCGCGCAGCGCCGCGCCCAGCCAGCGGGCGTCGATCTCGTCGACCTTCAGCGCCTTGCCGGCCCGGCGCAGCGCCATCCCGTACAGGGCGCCGGACGCGCCGCCGGTCTTGGACACCAGCGTCCGCCCGGCGGTGGTCAGCACCTGCTGCGGGGAGGCGTCGGCGGGCAGTTCGTCGAGGACGTCGACCGCCGCGGCCAGCCCGCGGGCCAGGTTGTGGCCGTGGTCGCCGTCGCCGATCGCCGCGTCCAGTTCGGTGAGCCGTTCCGCGTCGGCCGCCACCAGCTCGGCGGCCCGCCTGATCCAGGCGGTCAGGTCGGCGGCGTTCATCGGCCCCACCGCAGCGCCGGGGTCTGCACGGGCGCGTCCCACAGCCGGGTCAGCTCGGGGGTCAGCCGGCACACCGACACCATCACCCCGGCCATCTCCAGGCTGGTCACGTAGGCGCCGACCAGCGATCGCGCCACGGTGGCGCCGTGGTCGGCCAGCCACGCCGACGCCGCCCCGAACGCCACGTACTGCTCCATCAGCGGCGTCCCCCCCATGCCGTTCACCATGACGAGCACCTGTTCGCCGCGCAGCGGCACGTCCGCGTCGATCGCCTCCAGCGCCGCCGTCACGATCTCGGTGGCGGTCCCCGCCCTGACCCGTTCGCGGCCGGGCTCGCCGTGGATGCCGATGCCCAGCTCCATCTCGTTCTCGCCCAGCTCGAACGTCGGGCGCCCGGCGGCCGGGACCGTGCACGGCGACAGCGCCACCCCGAACGACCGGGTCCGCTCGTTCACCTCCCGGGCGACCGCCGCGACCGCGTCCAGGTCCGCGCCCTCCTCGGCCAGCGCTCCGGCGATCTTCTCCACGAACAGCGTGCCGCCGGTGCCGCGCCGTCCCGCGGTGTAGGTGCTGTCCTGCACCGCCACGTCGTCGTCGACGATCACGGTGGCCACCTCGACGTCCTCGTCCTCGGCCAGCTCGGCGGCCATCTGGAAGTTCAGCACGTCGCCGGTGTAGTTCTTCACCACGTGCAGCACCCCGGCCCCGCCGTCGACCGCCGTGGTGGCGGCCGTGATCTGGTCCGGGACGGGTGAGGTGAACACCTCGCCGGGGCAGGCGGCGTCGAGCATCCCGGGCCCGACGAATCCGACGTGCAGGGGCTCGTGCCCGGAGCCGCCGCCCGACACCAGCCCGACCTTGCCGGACCGCGGCGCGTCCCGCCGCACCACGATCCCGGCGTCGGGGTCCACCCGCAGGTCGGGGTGGGCCGCGGCCAGGCCGCGCAGCGCGTCGGCGACCACCTCGGCGGGGTCGTTGATGAGTTTGCGCATGGTTCGCTTGTACCCCCTCATCGGTCCGGCCGCCTAGGGTGAAGCCGTGACGGCTGTGATCGACGATAGGGACATCGAGCGGGCGCTGGTGGTGATGGCGCATCCCGACGACGTCGACTTCGGTGCGGCGGGAACGATCGCGGGCTGGACCGACCGGGGCATCCGGGTGACGTATCTGATGGTCACCGACGGGGACGCGGGCGGTTTCGACGACGGGATCACCCGGGAGCGGATGGCCGAGCTGCGCCGCGAGGAGCAGCGCGCGGCGGCCGGGGCGGTCGGCGTGACGGACGTGCGGTTCCTGGGCTACCCGGACGGCCGGGTGGAGGCGACGCTGGAGCTGCGGCGCGACATCGCCCGGGTGATCCGGCAGGTGCGGCCGGACCGGGTGCTGATGCCGAGCCCGGAACGCAACTACGAGCGGATCCACCCCAGTCACCCCGACCACCGTGCGGTGGGCTCGGCCGCCCTGGACGCGGTCTATCCGGACGCCCGCAACCCGTACGCGTTCCCCGAGCTGCGGGAGGAGGGGCTGGACGCCTGGACGGTCCGGGAGGTGTGGCTGACCGGCGGGCCGGCCAACAACCACTACGTCGACGTGACCGAGGCGTTCCCCCGCAAGGTCGCGGCGCTGCGGGCGCACGCCAGCCAGGTCGCGCACATGGACGACCTGGAGGGGATGCTGCGCGGCTGGCTCGTCTTCAACGCCCGGGCCGCCGGGCTTTCCGAGGGCCGTCTGGCGGAGGGGTTCCAGGTCGTGGCGACCGCGTGAGCCTCCGATAGGGTCAGGGGTCATAGCCATTTGACTCCTTACCCCCCGGGAGTGCCGCCGTGGAGCCGGAACAGCTCGTGTTGTTGCTGATGGCGGCGCTCGCCGCAGGCTGGGTGGACGCCGTGGTGGGCGGCGGCGGGCTGATCCAGCTCCCGGCGCTCATGGTGTTCAATCCCGGCCAGCCGGTGGCCGCGGCGCTGGCCACCAACAAGCTCGCCTCCATCGCCGGAACGTCCTCGGCCGCCTACGCCTACCTGCGCAGGACCAAGCCCGACCTGGACGTCGCCGGGCCCGCCGGGGCGATCGCGGTGGCCTCGGCGGCGGGCGGCGCGGCCTGCGCGGCGGTGATCTCCTCGGACGTGCTGCGGCCGGTGATCATGGTGGTGCTGCTGGGCGTGGCCGCGCTGGTGGTGCTGCGTCCCGACCTCGGCCGGGTGCCCAGGCCGGTGCTGCGGACCCGGCGGCGGACGGCGGCGGCGGTGCTGGTGCCCGGGGTGCTGATCGCCTTCTACGACGGCCTGGTCGGCCCGGGCACCGGAACGTTCCTGGTGATGGCGTTCACCGGGCTGCTGGGCGCGGACTTCGTCCGGGCCTCGGCCAACTCCAAGATCATCAACACCGGCACCAACCTGGGCGCCCTGATCGTCTTCGCCCTGCAGGGTCACGTCCTGTGGGCCCTCGGCCTGGCCATGGCCGTCTGCAACATCGCCGGCGCCCAGCTCGGCGCCCACATGGCCATCAAGCGCGGCGCCGGCTTCGTCCGCGCCGTCCTGCTGTGCGTCGTCACCGCCCTGGTCCTCAAACTCGCCCACGACCAGTTCGCCTGACCGCCGCCCGCCCATGCGGGCAGGTCAGGCGGGCGGGATCGGGAGGGGGCCGGCCAGGGCCGACAGGGTGAGCAGGACGGTCGAGGCGGTCCAGCCCAGGGGCGCCACCGCCGCCGGGCGGCCCCGGGCGTCGACCTTCTCCGGGAGGACGCCCAGCTCGGTGCTGTGCTCGGCCAGCCAGTCCAGCCTGGTCAGGGCGTCCTCGACCCGGCCGGAGGAGGCGGCGTTCAGCGCGAACAGCGCCATCTCCGGGGTCCACGCCACGTCCGGGTTGCCGCTCCACTTCTCGCCCGGCAGCACCCCGCCGTTCGGCAGCCGCAGCCGGTCGGCCGCCCTCAGCACCGCCGCCGTCACCCCCGCGTCGGGTTGCGCGAACGGCGGGCCCAGGAACGTGACCGACGTGTCCATCAGCCCGTTCTCGACGGGGGAGCGCGGATAGCCGTACGGGGCGTACGTGCGGGACACCGCCGCCGCCAGCCGGTCCGCGGCCCGCCGCCAGCGGATCGCCTCGGCCCGCCACCCGGACCGCACCGCCAGGTCGGCCGCCGCGCGCAGGCCGGTCAGCACCGGGGCGGCCACCCCCAGCGTGGGCCGCCGCGGGTCCTCCTCCTTGCCGGGGTCGCGTTCGAAGTAGTCCGGGGACGGCGGCGGCAGGCCCTCGGCGTCCAGCGAGCCCGCCAGATGGTCGGCCGCGCGGCGCACCATCGTCCACAGCTCCGGCAGCTCCGCCCCGTCGCCCGTGTCGTGCACGCGGAAGAACCAGCTCGCCCACAGCACCCAGCCCAGCGAGTCCAGTTGCGGCTCGCGGCCGTCGGCGACCGGGCTCCCGTCCGGTTCGTAGCGCGCCGCCCACTGCCCCGACTCGGTCTGCACCCGGGCCAGGAACCGCAGCACCCGGCGGGCCTCCTCCGGATGGCCCGACACCGTGAACGCCGCCGCCGCGAACGCCGCGTCACGGGGCCACACGTAGTTCCACTGCCGGTACCAGGAGGCGGTCGTGGCGCCGTTCGGCCGGGTCAGCAGCCGCAGGTCCAGCAGCGCCCGCACCGCCATGTCGCGGTACACGGTGTCGCCGCCCGGCACCCGGCTGCGCGCCAGCCACGCCCGGTCGCCGCGCACCGAGTCGGCCACCCGCGGGTCGTCGGCCGGCACGGTGATCGCCTGCCGGCCGCCCATCGGGATCAGCCGGATCCGCCCGTCCGCCAGCCGCACCACCGAGCTGTCCGGCAGGTACGCCGCGCCCGCCGCCTCGGCCGCGTCCATCGGCTCGTGCGCGAACGGCCAGCCGCCCCCGCCGACCAGCCCGGGGCTGGTCCACTCCGGCCGCCGCTGGTCCGGCAGCGTGGAACCGCAGGTGGCGGCGATCAGCGCCACCAGGGACAGGGCGATGGCACGCCGTACCTTCCTGGCCCCCGGACCCGTCACCGTCGACCCGCCTCCCACACCGTCATGGACGAAAGCGGCTTATCGGTACATTCAACACCCCGTTCGGCAACCTGCCCGCCATCCGGTCTTTACCCGCCTCCGAACCGGGCCTACCGGGCGGGAGGGCATGATCCGCACGCCGGGCGGACCCGCTTTCGCGATCACTGACCGGCGTTTTATAGGCTGCACGACCGGAGCTGACCGCTCTGGTCGCCGTGCGCACAGCCCGCCCCGCAACCCGCCGCGCTCTGTGCGGGCGATCGCCGGAGCGGTCGACGAAGGGCATGCCCACCCGGCATGCGAACCATCGATCCGTAAAGGGACGGACCCTCGTGGACCTGTTCGAACATCAGGCGAAGGAGCTCTTCGCCGAGTACGGGGTACCGGTGCCCACCGGCAAGGTGGCCCACACGCCCCAGGAGGCGCGGGCGATCGCGGAGGAGCTGTTCTCCGCGGGGAGCAAGAAGGTCGTCGTCAAGGCCCAGGTCAAGACCGGTGGCCGCGGCAAGGCCGGCGGTGTGAAGCTCGCGGACACCGCCGACGAGGCCCAGGCGCTGGCCGAGCAGATCCTCGGCATGGACATCAAGGGCCACACGGTCCACAAGGTGCTGGTCGAGGCCGGCAGCGCCATCGCGCAGGAGTACTACTTCTCGTTCCTGCTCGACCGCGCCAACCGGACCTTCCTGTCCATCTGCTCGGCCGAGGGCGGCATGGACATCGAGGAGGTCGCCGCCACCAACCCCGACGCCGTGGCCAAGGTCCCGGTGTCGCCGCTGACCGGGGTCGACCGGGCCAAGGCCCGCGAGATCGCGCAGGCCGGCCGGCTGCCCGCCGAGGCGCTGGAGGGCGCCGCCGAGCTGATCGAGCGGCTGTGGGCGGTGTTCACCGACGAGGACGCCACCCTGGTCGAGGTCAACCCGATGATCCTCACCACCGACGGCGAGGTGTGGGCGCTGGACGGCAAGGTCACCCTCGACGACAACGCCTCGTTCCGGCAGGCCGAGCACGCGGCGCTGGCCGACGAGAAGACCACCGACCCGCTCGAGGCCCGGGCCAAGGAGAAGGACCTCAACTACGTCAAGCTGGACGGCTCGGTCGGCATCATCGGCAACGGCGCCGGCCTGGTCATGTCCACCCTGGACGTGGTGGCGTACGCGGGCGAGGAGTTCGGCGGGCAGAAGCCGGCCAACTTCCTGGACATCGGCGGCGGCGCCTCCGCCGAGGTGATGGCCAACGGCCTGGAGATCGTGCTGTCCGACCCCTCGGTCAAGAGCGTGTTCGTCAACGTCTTCGGGGGCATCACCGCCTGCGACGCGGTCGCCAACGGCATCGTGTCGGCCTACAAACTGCTGGCCGAGCGGGGCGAGAGCGTGGACCGGCCGTTGGTGGTCCGGCTGGACGGCAACAACGCCGAACTGGGCCGGCGGATCCTCGACGAGGCCGGGCTGACCGGAGTCGAGCGGGTGGACACTATGGACGAGGCGGCCAAGCGGGCCGCCCAGCTCGCCGCGGCAGGTGCGTGAACATGGCTATCTGGCTGACTGAGAACAGCAAGGTCATCGTCCAGGGGATGACCGGCTCCGAGGGCTCCAAGCACACCGCGCGGATGCTGCGGGCCGGCACCAACGTGGTCGGTGGCGTCAACGCCCGCAAGGCCGGGCAGAGCGTCGACTTCGACGGCAAATCCCTGCCGGTGTTCGGCACCGTCGCCGAGGCGATGGCCGAGACGGGCGCCGACACCTCGGTGGTGTTCGTGCCGCCGAAGTTCACCAAGGACGCCGTGATCGAGGCCATCGACGCCGCCATCGGGCTGTGCGTGGTCATCACCGAGGGCATCCCGGTGCACGACACCGCGCAGTTCTGGGCGCACGCGGTCGCCAAGGGCAACGTGACCCGCATCATCGGGCCCAACTGCCCCGGCATCGCCTCGCCCGGCAAGTCCAACGCCGGCATCATCCCGGCCGACATCACCACCCCCGGCCGGATCGGGCTGGTGTCCAAGTCGGGCACGCTGACCTACCAGATGATGTACGAGCTGCGCGACATCGGCTTCTCCACCTGCGTCGGCATCGGCGGCGACCCGGTCATCGGGACCACCCACATCGACGCCCTGCAGGCGTTCGAGGAGGACCCCGAGACCGACGCGATCGTGATGATCGGCGAGATCGGCGGGGACGCCGAGGAGCGCGCCGCGGCCTACATCGAGCAGCACGTCACCAAGCCGGTGGTCGGCTACGTCGCCGGGTTCACCGCGCCCGAGGGCAAGACCATGGGCCACGCCGGGGCGATCGTGTCGGGCTCGTCCGGCACCGCCGAGGCCAAGAAGGAGGCCCTGGAGAAGGTCGGCGTCCGGGTCGGCAAGACCCCCAGCGAGACCGCCCGCCTGATGCGGGAGATCATGAAGAACCGCTGACCGGTTCCCGCGTGACGGGCCGCCCCTGGTGCGCCGGGGCGGCCCGTTCGCGTTCTAGAACGCCGAGACCGCCAGCCCGGCGAAGGTGATCAGCAGGCACAGGCCGCACAGCGCCGCGATGACGTAGAACGAGCCGACCCCCAGGGGCTTGCGCCGCAACCACGCCACCACCGCCCACGGGATCGGCACCAGGATCGCCACCCCCAGCATCGGCAGCGCCAGCGACATCAGCCTGCCCTGCCAGGTGGTGGGGTACGCCCGGTCGCCCTCCGGGCTCAACCGGGCGGCGAACTCGTCTCCCGCGTCGGAGTCCGACGGCATGTCCACGTGCCGGACGTCCTGGGGAGCGTCGTCGGGAACGAAGACACCGTCGCAGTCGACGCTGTCCCCCTCGTAGTCCAGCTCCACGCATCCGGTGACGGTGGCGTACCCGGGCGTCCCCGTCAGCCCGAACGCCAGCCGCACGTTGTCGATCTCGAACAGGATGGGGAGTGCGGCCACCCCCAGGAACATCGCGACGATCAGGACCATCTGGAGAGGGGTGGTCCTCTTGGTTCTGGACATGCGGGCGTCTCCCGGGTCAGGGGAGCCCCGTCCAAGTATGCGGCGTCATCCGCCTCGCGGAGGCGGGAAATCACCCGTTGTCCGGCGGTCGGGCCGAAGGGCGACACGCCGGGCGCCCGAGCCCGCGCCGGATGCGCCGGGCTGCCAGCATGGGGGCCGTGTCGGACGAGAAGCCAGGACAGCGAGCACCCCGCAGGCGACCGGACCCCGCCGGGCGGGCGGGCGGCGGCGCCCAGGGGGGCGCCCAGGGGAAGGCGGAGCCGCCACGTCCTCCCCGTCCGGCCCGGCCCGAGGAGCGCGGCGCGGCGTCGCGCCCGCTGGCGGTGGCCGGGCTGGTGGCCGCCGCCTGGTGCGTGGGCATCGGGCTGGCCGTGCTGGTCACCATCACCCTCGTCGGCTGGATCGCCGCCCCCCGCACCGCGCTCGGCCCCGGGCTGCCCGGGGTGTTCCGGACCGCGGTGAACTTCTGGCTGGTCGCGCACCACGCCGGGTTCTCCCTGCCGGGCGGGCGGGTGGGGCTGCTGCCGCTGGGCCTGATGGTGCTGCCGGGCGCGCTGCTGTACCGCGGCGGGGCCTGGATGATGCGGGCCTCCCGGACGGCCCGCCGCTCCCGGGCGGGCGTGGTGCACGTGGCGCTGGCCCTGGCCGTCCCGTACGCGGTGCTGGCGGCGCTGCTGGCGCTGGCCGCCGCCACCCCCGCGGTGCGGCCGTCGGCCTGGCAGGCGCTGACCGCGTGCCTGCTGCTGGCCCTGGTCGCCGGCGGGCTGGGGGCCGCCCGCGCCCTGGTCGCCTCCCGCGGCAGGCGGGTCCGCTCCGGGCTGGGCGCGCTGCTGCGCCTGCTGCCGGAACGGCCCCGTTCCCTGGTCATCGGGGTGCTCGGGGCGCTGGGCGTGCTGCTGGCCACCGGGGCGGTGCTGGTCGCCGCGTCGCTGGCGATGAACATGTCCGAGTCCACCGCCCTGTACGAGGAGCTTGCCCCGGGCGTCGTCGGCGGCGCCCTGCTGCTCCTGGTCGAGCTGGTCTACCTGCCGAACGCGGTGATCTGGGGCCTGGCCTACGCGGTCGGCACCGGCTTCGCCGTGGGAACGGGCACCCGCGTCTCCCCGACCGGCGTGCTGCTGGAGGTCGTCCCGTCGTTCCCGCCGCTGGCCGCCCTCCCCGACCCCGGCCCGGCCCCGGCGGTCTCCCTGGTGTCCCTGGCCGCCCCGTTCCTGGCCGGAGTGGTCGCCGGAACCCTCACCATCCGCACCCTGCCCACCTCCTCCGCCGAGGCCGCCCCCCTGTGGGGCTTCGCCTCCGGTGCCCTCACCGGCTGCGCCACCGCCGTCCTGGCCGCCCTCTCCGGCGGCCCCCTGGGCGGCGGCCGTCTCACCGCCATGGGCCCGTCCCCCTGGCGCGTGGGCCTGATGGCCGCCCTCGAGGTCGGCATCGCCGCCGCCCTCACCGCCTGGCTCTACAACTGGCTCATTCTCCGCCGCACCCCCGAAGGCGCCACCCCCACGCCCCCGAGCCAGCGCCGCAAGAAGAAGCCCGCACCCCCCAAGGCCCCCAAGCCCGCAAAGCCGGCCAAGCGCGCCAAGCGCGCCAAGCGCACCGGCTCGGCCAAGCCCGCGGAGCCCCCCGCCCCTCCGGCCGCTCCCCGAACGCCCGACTCCCCGCCCCGCCCGCGCATCACCCCCGTGCTCGCCGACCCGCTCGAGTTCGAGGAGGCCGAACCCGTCCTGGCCGCCCGCAAGCCCCGCCGCCCCCGCGTCCGCGACCAGCAGGACGAGCCCCCCACGACCCCCGACCCGGACCCGGAACCCGTCCCCGAAGAGGAGGAGCCCCCGCCCCCCGAGCCGCCGAAGCACAAGGAAAAGCCCCGCGACGAGCCCGAACGAATCGAGACCCGAGGCGGGGCCATCTACGTCCTCCGCGACGACTCACCCGAGGACTAGGCCGTGTCCGGCGAGTCGTGACGGCCGCGCCGGAGGCGCGACAATCAGTACGCGAGCATTTCCTCGTTGAGGGTGCCCGAGGGGAGGCCGAACTTCTTCTCCACGTCGCGGGCCAGGCGTTCGCGGCACCCGCGCTCCTCCTGGATGGTGTTGGCCGCGTTCTGGCACTGGCTGTAGCGGGTGATCTCCTCGTGCAGGTACAGCTGGGTGCCGACGATCATCACGAACAGGACCGTCACGATCGCGCCGACCACCACCCCGGCCAGCGAGCCCGGCGCCGGCGGCCGGCCGGCCCGCCGGGCGGCGCGGCGCGTCCGGACGCCCAGCACGACGGCGGCGATCGCCGGGATCACGGCGAAGACGGTCGCCACCGGGATCAACATCATCAGCACGGCGGCCAGGGCCAGCCACATGGCCCGCCGCCCGTTGCGCTCGATGTCCTGGGGGGCTCCCGGGGGGGTGCCCGGGCCCTTCGGCTCCGGTCCGGTGCCTGGCCCCGGCTCGATGCTCACTGATCCTCCTGCCTGTGGTGTCGCCTCCGGGCCTGCTCGGGCGGCCCGATAGGCTTTCAGCTGCCGGTGTCCAGCCGTTCCGGTCCGCCATGCGGTCGTCGGCCGCTCGTCCCGATAAGGAGTCGCGGTGTCCGCCCGGCTTGTCGTCCTTGTCTCCGGCGCGGGGACCAACCTACAGGCGCTGCTCGAAGCGTGCGCAGATCCAGCCTACGGTGCGCAGGTGGTGGCCGTGGGCGCCGACAGGCACGGCATCGCGGGCCTGGAACGCGCCGAGCGGGCCGGGGTGCCCACGTTCGTGGTCCGCGTCCCCGACTTCCCCAGCCGCAAGGAGTGGGACGCGGCGCTGGCCGAGCGGGTCGCCGCGTACGAGCCGGACCTGGTGGTCTCGGCCGGGTTCATGAAGATCCTGGGCCCGGCGTTCCTGGAGCGGTTCGGCGGGCGCATCGTCAACACCCATCCGGCGCTGCTGCCGGCGTTCCCGGGGGCGCACGCGGTCCGCGACGCCCTGGCGTACGGGGTCAAGGTCACCGGCTGTACGGTGCACTTCGTCGACGAGGGCGTGGACACCGGCCCGGTGATCGCCCAGGAGGCGGTGCCGGTCCGGTGGCACGACGACGAGGACGCCCTGCACGAACGGATCAAGCAGGTGGAACGCCGCCTGCTGGTCGAGGTGGTGGGCCGGCTGGCCCGGGACGGCTGGACCGCCCGCGGGCGCCGGGTGTCCCTGAAATGCCGCACCTGCAACGACGCCGGTTCGGCCGCGCGGTCCGACGACGACTGAACCTTTTCCGACGAGCGAGGGGAGCTCGGCCGTGAGTCGAGTGGCGATCAGGCGCGCGCTGATCAGCGTGTACGACAAGACCGGGCTGGCGGAGCTGGCCCGCGGCCTGCACGAGGCGGGGGTGGAGATCGTCTCCACCGGGTCCACCGCGGCCCGGATCGCCGACGCCGGGGTGCCGGTGCTGAAGGTGGAGAAGCTGACCGGCTTCCCCGAGTGCCTGGACGGCCGGGTCAAGACCCTGCACCCGCGGGTGCACGCCGGGCTGCTGGCCGACCGGCGCAAGGACGGCCACCGGCAGCAGCTCGAGGACCTGGACATCGAGCCCTTCGACCTGGTCGTGGTCAACCTGTACCCGTTCGCCGAGACCGTCGCCTCCGGGGCGTCCCCGGACGAGTGCGTCGAGCAGATCGACATCGGCGGGCCGACCATGGTGCGCGCCGCCGCCAAGAACCACCCGAGCGTCGCCGTCGTCGTCGACCCGGCCGCCTACGGCCGGGTGCTGGAGGCGGCCCGCGCGGGCGGCTTCACCCTGGAGGAGCGCCGCCGGCTGGCCGCGCGGGCGTTCGCGCACACCGCCGCCTACGACGTGGCGGTGGCGTCCTGGTTCGCGAGCTCGTACGCCCCCGACGAGACCGCCGAGTCCGGTCAGTGGCCGGACTTCCTGGGCGGCACCTGGGAGCGCAAGGCCGTGCTGCGGTACGGCGAGAACCCGCACCAGCGCGCCGCCCTCTACACCGACGGCAAGGGCGGGCTGGCCGGGGCCGAGCAGCTGCACGGCAAGGAGATGTCGTACAACAACTACGTCGACGCCGACGCGGCGCGGCGGGCCGCCTACGACTTCGCCGAGCCGTGCGTGGCGATCATCAAGCACGCCAACCCGTGCGGGATTGCGATCGGCGCCGACGTGGCCGAGGCGCACCGCAGGGCCCACGAGTGCGACCCGGTGTCGGCGTTCGGCGGGGTGATCGCGGTCAACCGCCCGGTGGACGTCACCATGGCCGAGCAGGTCGCCGAGATCTTCACCGAGGTCGTGGTGGCCCCGGACTTCGAGCCCGCGGCGCTGGAGATCCTCACCCGCAAGAAGAACATCCGGCTGCTGCGCTGCCCCGAGGGCCCGGCGGGCGAGGTGGAGTTCCGCCGGATCGACGGCGGGGTGCTGCTGCAGAGCGTCGACCGGATCGACGCCGCGGGGGACGACCCGGCCACCTGGACCCTGGCCACCGGCGAGCCCGTCGACGAGGCGACCCTGCGCGACCTGGCGTTCGCCTGGCGGGCCTGCCGCTCGGTCAAGTCGAACGCGATCCTGCTGGCCTCCGGCGGCGCCACCGTGGGCGTCGGCATGGGCCAGGTCAACCGTGTCGACTCCGCCCGCCTGGCGGTCCAGCGCGCCGGCGACCGCGCGGCCGGCTCGGTGGCCGCCTCCGACGCCTTCTTCCCGTTCCCCGACGGCCCCGAGGTGCTGGCCGCCGCGGGCGTCCGCGCCATCGTCCAGCCGGGCGGCTCGGTCCGTGACGAGGAGGTCGTCGAGGCCATGGCCAAGGCGGGCGTCACCATGTACTTCACCGGAGTGCGGCACTTCTTCCACTGATCCCCCGCATGCCGTGCCCGCTCGTCGTGCGAGCGGGCACGGCAGCCCGATTTGGGAGATCTTGAGAGGTTTTTACCGGAGCGCTGGTAGCCTCATGGCTCGATCAGCGCCCGTGACCCTCTCTTGGTGCGCTCGAAATTCCTTCTGGGGGAAGACGATGGAGATCGTCCTGAGCTGGATCGTGCAGTCCTCGTTCGCGATGACCGAGGTGCGCCACATCGTCGGCCTGGTGGCGGCCGTCGCGCTGGCCCTGGTGACCGCCTTCGCCAGCTGGCACATCACCGACCGCGTCGTGACGGCTCTGCAGCGCCCCGACGAGGAGTAGCGGACGCACCACCGGAACCGGCCGGTGAAACCGCCGGGCGCGGGCCGATCGGGGTCCCGGGAGGCGTTCGCGGGCGGGCTGCAACAATCTAAGGGTGACTGCGAAGATCCTGGACGGTAAGGCGACGGCGGCACAGATCCGGGCCGATCTGAAGGCGCGGGTGGCCGCGTTGCGGGAGCGGGGGATCTCGGTGGGGCTCGGCACCGTGCTGGTGGGCGACGACCCCGGGAGCCGCTCGTACGTGGCGATGAAGCACCGCGACTGCGCGGACGTCGGAATCGAGTCGATCCGGCGCGACCTGCCCGCCGACGCCACCCAGGAGCAGGTGGAACGGGCGGTGGCCGAGCTGAACGCCGACCCCGCCTGCACCGGCTACATCGTGCAGCTTCCGCTGCCCAAGGGGCTGGACGAGAAGCGGGTGCTGGAGCTCATCGACCCGGACAAGGACGCCGACGGCCTGCACCCGTTCAACCTGGGGCGGCTGGTGCTGATGCAGCCGGGGCCGCTGCCGTGCACCCCCAAGGGCATCGTGGAGCTGCTGCGCCGGTACGACGTGCCGCTGCGCGGGGCCGAGGTCGTGGTGATCGGCCGGGGGATCACCGCCGGGCGCCCGCTGGGGCTGCTGCTGACCCGCCGCAGCGAGAACGCCACCGTGACGCTGTGCCACACCGGCACCAAGGACCTGGCCGCGCACACCCGCAAGGCCGACATCGTGGTGGCCGCGGCGGGCGTTCCGCACCTGGTCACCGCCGACATGGTCAAGCCCGGCGCGGCGGTGCTGGACGTGGGCGTCTCCCGGGTGAACGGCAGGCTCACCGGTGACGTCGCCCCCGACGTCGCCGAGGTCGCCGGGTGGGTGGCCCCCAACCCCGGCGGGGTGGGCCCCATGACCCGCGCGATGCTGCTGGCCAACGTCGTCGAGGCCGCCGAGGCCCTGAACGCCTGACGCCGAACGGTCCCGGACACGGGTCCGGGACCGGTGCGGGGTCTCCGCCTACCCCGTTCCGGTCCCGGACATCACCGGGGCTCGACCGCCCTCCCGAGATCTCGTCTCGTCACCGGGGGGCGCCGGCTCGGCTGGTGCGGCCGCCGCACGCCTGCGCTGCCCTTGCGCGAGCGGCGGCCGCACGGCTCAGCTAGCCCGGCGGCCCGCCGTGCCGGCCGTGGTACGGCCGGGACCGGCGTTCGCCGGCCTGCCCGCCACGGCCCGGTGCGCCACGCCCGGGGGGACCGGGCGCCGGAACTCCCCCGTGGCCTGCCGGGAGTCGGCGGGGCCCCGGGACTGCGGGGGCACGTGCACCGGCGGCAGCGGCCGGACCAGGCCCATCGCGATCACCTCGTTGGCCAGCCGGGTGCGCCGGTTGGCCCCCTCGGGGATGCGGAACTTCTGGTAGAGCCGCAGCAGGTGCTGCTTGACCGCGGCCTCGGTGACGACCAGCTCGCCGGCGATGTCCCGCGCGGTCGCGGGCGCCACGAACGCCTCGTCGGACAGGGCGGGGCGGCACAGCGCGGTGAGCACGTCCACCTCCCGCCGGGTGAGCTCGGGGGCGACGGCGCGCCGCAGCTCGACGTCGGGATCGACCTCCTCGCGGGGGATGCCCCCCATCCGGCAGCGCGCCGTGCCGAAGCTCACGACGTCGCCGTCCTCCAGCACCCGCCGGGCGATCGGCCGGCCGTTGACACGGGTCCCGTTGCGGGACAGCCCCATGTCGACCACGTACACGTACGGCCCGCGCCGGACGATCTCGGCGTGCAGCCGGGACACACTAGGGTCCTCGAGACGAACGTCCACTCCCCTTCCTCGTCCGACCGTCGTCACATCGGGGCGCAGCGGCACCACCAGCCCGCTGTCCTCGATCCGTATGAACGGCCCCTCCACGGCAGTCCTCCCAGCTAGTTAGCGACCCCTGTCCAGCGGGTTACCCGGCCATGGTGCAGCCACACCCTCCTACCGGCGGGTAGCTCCCACGGGGCAGGGCTTTCCGCGCGGTCGGCCGGTGATCGCCGGGGCGCGACGGGGCCGCCGGGCGTAGACTCGGGCGGCGGCGGCCGGAAGGGTTCCGGACCCGCCCCCGGAGGAGCGTGTGGTGGCCGACCAGCGGATCGACGACCCGGACAGCGGCGAGCAGCAGGCCGTGCTGGGCCGCCGCCGGCGCACCGCCCCGCGCGGCCGGGCCGCCTCGTCGGCGCACTGGCTGGGCCAGTTGCCCTACCTGCTGGCGCTGTGCGGGGCCGGCGGTGCGCTGGTCATGTTCGCCACCAACCACTTCCGCAAGGGATCGGCGCTGCTGGCGGCCGGGGTGATGTTCGGCGCGCTGGCCCGGCTGGTGCTGCCGGAGAGCCAGGTCGGGATGCTGGCGATCCGCAAGAAGTGGCTGGACGTGCTCACCATGGCGACGCTGGCGATCGCCCTGGCCGTGGTCGCCTGGGTCGTTCCGGGCGACTGAGCCCGCGTCGGCGCCCCATGGTCGGGTCTTGGTCGGTCCATCGGAATCGCTTCGCCGTTCCGGGAGGTTGACGGGGTGTACGGCGGTGCGTGGCGGGGCACCCGGTCCGCGGGGGTCTGGACCGATCCATCCCCATCGTCCGGCAGGGGACGACATGCCGCGATCTGCCGTGATGCCAGGAAGTGCCGGGCCAGGTCTAGACCTGTGATCGGGCTCGGATAGCCTCGCCAGTGAGCCTTACGAAGGACTGCTGGCCGGTTGGAAAGGGACAGCAACAGCATGCCCAAGATCAAAGTAGCGGGCCCGGTCGTCGAACTCGACGGCGACGAGATGACGCGGATCATCTGGAAGTTCATCAAGGACAAGCTGATCCTGCCCTACCTTGATGTCGACCTGAAGTACTACGACCTGGGGATCGAGCACCGGGACGCCACCGACGACCAGGTCACGGTGGACGCGGCCAACGCCATCAAGAAGTACGGCGTCGGCATCAAGTGCGCCACGATCACCCCCGACGAGGCCCGGGTGGAGGAGTTCGGGCTCAAGCAGATGTGGCGGTCGCCCAACGGCACGATCCGCAACATCCTCGGCGGCGTGGTCTTCCGCGAGCCGATCATCGTCTCCAACATCCCCCGGCTGGTGCCCGGCTGGACCAAGCCGATCGTGATCGGCCGTCACGCCCACGGCGACCAGTACAAGGCCACCGACTTCAAGGTGCCCGGCCCCGGCACGCTGACCGTGACCTTCACCCCCGAGGACGGGTCGGAGCCGATCGAGATGCAGGTCGCCCAGTACCCCGAGGGCGGCGGCGTGGCGATGGCCATGTACAACTTCCGCAAGTCCATCGAGGACTTCGCGCGCGCCTCGTTCCGGTACGGCCTGGACCGCGGCTTCCCGGTCTACATGTCGACCAAGAACACGATCCTCAAGGCCTACGACGGCATGTTCAAGGACGTGTTCGCCGAGATCTACGAAAATGAGTTCGAGGCGGAGTTCAAGAAGCGGGGCCTGACCTACGAGCACCGGCTGATCGACGACATGGTCGCCGCCGCGCTCAAGTGGGAGGGCGGCTACGTCTGGGCCTGCAAGAACTACGACGGCGACGTGCAGTCCGACACCGTGGCGCAGGGCTTCGGCTCGCTGGGCCTGATGACCTCGGTGCTGATGACCCCGGACGGCCGCACCGTGGAGGCCGAGGCCGCGCACGGCACGGTGACCCGCCACTACCGGCAGCACCAGCAGGGCAAGCCCACCTCCACCAACCCGATCGCGTCGATCTTCGCCTGGACCCGCGGCCTGGCCCACCGGGGCAAGCTCGACAACACCCCCGAGGTCACCGCGTTCGCCCAGACCCTGGAGCAGGTCTGCATCGAGACCGTCGAGTCCGGCCAGATGACCAAGGACCTGGCTCTGCTGGTCGGGAACGAGACGCCCTGGTTGACGACGGAGGAATTCCTGGAGGCCCTCGACGTCAACCTCCAGAAGAAGATCAGCGAATGAGAATGAGCCGGTGACCGCTCCCCGCCGCGTGCGGGGGTGACCCGTCCTGTGCGGTCAGCCAGGGGTGTTCCTTTCCTTGCTCCCCGTCACCGCGGGGGTGGTCCCCTGGCCCTGCTGATCGGGAACGACGGCCGTGCTCCCCGCGTACGCGGGGATGAGCGACCGGACGAAGGCCGCTCCGGAGACCCCGGGGCGGCCTTCGTGTTCCCCCGCTCACCGGGCATGACCGCCGTGCGGCGGGCGGGTACGGGGGCGGGGACGTGGCGGGGGAGCGGCGCGCGATACGCTGAGCTCGAAGTATCTCGACAACGAGAGAGTCGGGCCCACGACGCCCGTCAGTCGCCAGGAGATGAAGGCCATGACCAGCACCCCAGTCAACGTCACCGTCACCGGCGCCGCCGGGCAGATCGGTTACGCGCTGCTGTTCCGCATCGCCGCCGGGCAGCTGCTCGGCCCGGACGTACCCGTCCGGCTGCGGCTGCTGGAGATCCCGCAGGCGGTCAAGGCGGCCGAGGGCACCGCGATGGAGCTGGACGACTGCGCCTTCCCGCTGCTGGCCGGCATCGACATCACCGACGACCTGAAGACCGCGTTCGACGGCGCCAACATCGCGCTGCTGGTCGGCGCCCGCCCGCGCACCAAGGGCATGGAGCGCGGCGACCTGCTGGAGGCCAACGGCGGCATCTTCAAGCCGCAGGGCGAGGCCATCAACGCGCACGCCGCCGACGACATCAAGGTGCTGGTGGTCGGCAACCCGGCCAACACCAACGCGCTGATCGCCCGGTCGCACGCGCCGGACGTCCCGGCCGACCGGTTCACCGCGATGACCCGGCTGGACCACAACCGCGCGCTGGCCCAGCTGTCCAAGAAGGCCGGCGTGTCGGTGTCCGACATCAAGAAGATGACCATCTGGGGCAACCACTCCGCCACCCAGTACCCCGACATCTTCCACGCCGAGATCAACGGCCGCAGCGCCGCCGAGGTCGTCAACGACCAGGAGTGGCTGGAGAACGACTTCATCCCCACCGTCGCCAAGCGCGGCGCCGCCATCATCGAGGCCCGCGGCGCCTCCTCGGCCGCCTCCGCCGCCTCGGCCGCCATCGACCACGTCCACACCTGGGTGAACGGCACCCCCGAGGGCGACTGGACCTCGATGGCCGTGGTGTCCGACGGCTCCTACGGGGTGCCCGAGGGCCTGGTCTCCTCGTTCCCGGTGACCTGCGCGAACGGCAGGTGGGAGATCGTCCGGGGCCTGGAGATCGACGACTTCTCCCGGGGCAGGATCGACGCCTCCGTGGCCGAGCTGTCCGAGGAGCGCGAGGCCGTCCGCGGTCTCGGCCTGATCTGACCCCGCCCGTCTGGGGGACGACCCCCAGACCCCTGATGTGAGGGGGGCGATTCCCGCTTCGCCGCGGTCGTCCACTCCCTTCGAACGCCCGGGTCCGGCGGCACCACCGCCCGACCCGGGCGTTCGCCGTGTCCGGCAGGGCTCGGTCGCCGTACGGGCGGGACGGGCAGAACTCCGGCCATGGTCTCTCGGTCGGGCCTGGCGGGTGGGCCGGACCGGCCGCACGCGGATGGCGGCGTTGCTGGAAAAGCGGCGGATAACGTCGGCGGGGGCCGATAGGCTACCCCCGCATTTTGTACGGATTTGGGGAGGATTTTGCGGGTGGCCGACCAGTCGTTCCAAGTGGATCTGCGCGGCGTGGTCGATCTGCTCAGCCGCCACCTGTACTCCAGTCCCCGCGTCTACCTGCGGGAGCTGCTGCAGAACGGGGTGGACGCGATCACCGCGCGGGGCGGCGGCCCCGGCCGGGTGCGGATCGAGACCGGGCCCGGCGAACTGCGCGTGCACGACGACGGGGTGGGGCTGACCGAGGACGAGGTGCACCGGCTGCTGGCCACCATCGGCCGCTCCTCCAAGCGGGACGAGCTGGGGTTCGCCCGGCACGACTTCCTGGGGCAGTTCGGCATCGGGCTGCTGTCGGCGTTCCTGGTGGCCGACGAGCTCGAGGTGGTGACCCGGTCGGCGCGCGGCGGCGACCCGGTCCGCTGGATCGGCTACTCCGACGGCCGCTACCGGGTGGAGCCCGCCGAGCGCGCCGAGGCGGGCACGACCGTCACGCTGCGGGCGCGGCCCGGCGCGGGGGAGCTGCTGGCCCCGGGCACCGTCGCCGACCTGGCCCGCACGTACGGGTCGCTGCTGCCGTTCCCGGTCACGGTGGACGGGCGGGAGGTCACCGGCGGGGGACCGCCGTGGCTGGCCGCCCACCCGACCCCGGCGCGGCGGCGGCGCGCGCTGGCGGAGTACTGCCGGGAGCTGTACGGGTTCGAGCCGTACGACATGATCGACCTCGAGGTGCCCGAGGCCGGGCTGACCGGGGTGGCGTTCGTCGTCCCGCAGCAGGTCTCGCCGGGGGCGCGCGGCGCGCACCGGGTCTACCTCAAGCGGATGCTGCTGGCCGAGAACGTCGAGGGCCTGCTGCCGGACTGGGCGTTCTTCGTCCGCTGCGTGGTCGACGCCGGTGAGCTGAAGCCCACCGCCAGCCGCGAGGCGCTGTACGAGGACGAGCTGCTGGAGTCGACCCGGCAGGCGCTGGGTGAGCGGATCCGGCAGTGGCTGGTGACGCTGGCCGAGACCGACCCGGCCCGGCTGCGCGGCTTCCTGCGGCTGCACCACCTCGGGGTCAAGGCGATGGCCCTGCACGACGACGAGATGCTGCGGATCGTCGACCGGTGGCTGGAGTTCGAGACCTCGGCGGGGCCGATGACGCTGGCCGAGTTCCGCCGCCGCCACCCCGACGGCCGCTACACCGCCGACGTGGACGAGTTCCGGCGGCTGTCGGCGGTGTCCGGGGCGCAGGGCGTCGGGCTGGTCAACGGCGGCTACGTCTACGACACCGAGATCATCGAACGGCTCCCGCGGATCGACCCCGACGCGGCGCTGCGCCGGCTGGACCCGGCGGAGCTGACCACCCACTTCGGGGTGCTGGACCCGGGCACCGAGCTGGCGCTGCGGCCGTTCCTGGCCGTCGCGCAGCGCGCCGTGGAGTCGCTGGGCTGCGAGGTCGTGGTCCGCGACTTCGACCCGGCCTCGCTGCCGGCGCTGTACCTGACCAGCCGGGCCGCCCGCCACCAGGAGGAGCTGGAGGAGGCCCGGCGGCAGGCCGACGAGCTGTGGGCCGACGTGCTGGGCGCGCTCAGCCGGACCGGCCCCGCCGACCGGCCGCAGCTGGTCCTCAACCATCGCAACCCCCTCACCCGGCGGATCACCGCGCTGACCGAGGAGGGGCTGATCGAGGTGGCGGTGCAGGGGCTGTACGGGCAGGCGCTGCTGCTCGGCCGCCATCCGCTGCGGGCGGCCGACACCGCCGTCCTGAACCGTTCGTTCCTGGGCCTGCTGGACTGGGCCGTGCACAAGCCGGGAGTCGCCGAGTGAGCGCCGACGAGGTATACGAGCTGATGAACCGGGCCGGGGACCTGCCCTTCGGGGAGGCCCGGACGGTGCTGGTCGAGGACGCGCTGCGGCGCGCCGAGGCGGCCGGGGACGAGCGGCTCGCGTTCGCCGTGCGGATGGAGCTGACCAGCGCCTACCAGCACGGCGGGGAGCCGGCCAAGGCGTTCACCACGTTCAGCCGGTGCCTGTCGCAGCACGACGCCGACCCGGGGCGGTTCGGCGACGCGCGGCGGCTGCTGTGGCACTTCAAGTGGGTGGTGAACGCGCTCACCCTGTTCCCGGAGATCCCGCTGGACCGCACGTACGCGGTGCTGGACGACATGGAGCGCCGCTACCGGCTCGGCGGGCACAGCCTGCAGGCGGTCTACCACTACCGGCACGCGGTGGCGCGGCACGTGGGCGACGACGAGGCGGCCGACGAGTGGTACGCCAGGTGGCACGCCGCCCCGCGCGACGAGCTGTCGGACTGCGAGGGCTGCGACCCGACCGGCAAGGTCCGCCACCTGACCCGGCGGGGCCGCCACGCCGAGGCGCTGGAGCTGGCCGCGCCGGTCCTCGGCAAGGAGCTGACCTGCACCGAGCAGCCGCAGAACATCCTCACCGCGCTGCTGCCCGCCTACCTGCACACCGGCCGGCTGGAGGAGGCGGGCACCGCGCACCGCCGCGCCTACCGGCTGACCCGGCCCAACCTGCGGGACCTCAGCGACATCGCCGACCACATCGAGTTCTGCGCGATCACCGGGAACGAGCCGCGCGGGCTGGAGATCCTGGAACGGCACCTGGACTGGCTGGAGCGCTCGCCCAGCCCGTACGCGACCATGCGGTTCGCGGCGGCGGCGGGGCTGCTGCTGCGCCGGCTGGCCGACATCGGCGTCGAGGACCAGGTGCGGCTGCGCCGCGGGGACGCCGAGGTCGCCGCCGCCGACCTGCGGGCGGAGCTGACCCGGCAGGCGCTGGAGCTGGCCGACCGGTTCGACGCCCGCAACGGCACCACCCGGCAGGGCGACGACGTGCGCGCGGTGCTGGAGGCCGAGCCGCTGGTCGAGCATCTGCCGCTGACCCCGTACGCCCGCCGCCCCGAGCCGGTCGCCGCGCGGCCCGAGCCGGTGGCGGCCGACGACCCGGACGCGCTGCTGGACGCCGCCGAGGCGGCCTGGAACCGGCACGAGATGGCGGCGGCGGTGGCCGCCTGGGAGCGGTTCGACGAGCTGGCGCCCGAGCCGTCCCCGGCGCGGGCCGGCCGCCGCGCCGACGGCCGGGGCTGGCAGCTGCTGGTCGCGCAGGGCGAGCCGCAGGCCGCGCTGGCCGAGTGGGAACGGGCCGCCGACCTGCACGTCCAGGCCGGGGACGAGGTCCGCGCCGAGGCGGCCCGCAGCCGCGCCGGCTCCCTGCTGTGCGAGCTGGACCGCGTCGAGGAGGGCGTGCGGCGGATGCGGTCGGCGCTGGACCGGCTCGACGGGCTGGCCCCCGGCTCCCGCCGCGCCGCCTCGGCCCGGCTCCGCCTGGTCAACGCCCTGGTGCAGCACGACCGCGTGGACGAGGCGGTGGCGCTGCTGGAGACGGCGGCCTGCGAGGACCCGGCGGGCGCCGCCGACCTGGAGATGACCCGCGCCCGGATCCTGGCCCTGCAGGGCGATCCGGAGGGGGCCGCCGCCGCGTTCCGCCGCGCCTGCGACGGCTTCCGCGGGCTGGGCGGCGGGGCGCTGCTGGCCGAGGCCGCGCTGATGCACGCCCAGCTGCTGATCCAGACCCGGCGGGAGCCGGGCGAGCACACCGACGAGGTGATGGCGCTGCTGGACGAGGCGCTCCGCAACGCCCCGGCGGAGATGACGGCGATGCGCGCCTCGGCCCACGGTCTGCGCGGCAGCGAGCTGATGCTCCGCGAACGCCCCGCCGAGGCCGTCGAGGACCTGGTCGAGGCCGTGGCCGCCTACACCGCCGCCGGGGGCTTCGCGCAGGCCGCGTACGCCCGCGTCGACCTGGCGTTCGCCTACCTGCACGCCGGTCGTTTCCTGGACGCCGCCGAGGCCGCCGAGGAGGCCGGCCCGATGCTGCTCCAGCTGGAGGACGTCCAGTCCGAACGCCGCTGCCGCTACATCGTCGCCGAGGCCCAGCAGGCCATGGGCGAGGAGGCCGCCGCCGACACCTACGCCTCCCTGGCCGGGGAGGAGCGCGACGACAACCCCCTGGTCGCCGCCTCCCTGCTGGAGAAGGCCGCCGACGTCCTCACCGGCGCCGACAAGGACGCCCTGGCCGCCGAGCGCTACGCGACCGCCGCCGAGGCGTTCGCCGCCGGCGGCGACCCGTTCGGCGTGGTCCGCACCCGCCGCCGCGCCGCCCTGTGCCTGTCCTGGAGCGGCCGTCCCGAGGAGGCCGCCGAGGAGATCACCCGGGCCCGCGCCGCCCTGGCCGACCTTCCCGGGGACAACGAGGCGGCCCTCACCTGGGAGAACGCCGTCACCGGCTACGACGAGGCCCGGGTCCTCGCGGGCGCCGGCCGCCTCGGCGAGGCCCTCACCCGGGTCGAGGAGGCCATCAAGGGCTTCACCGACCTGGGCGAGACCGACGCCGCCACCACCGCCACCGCCTTCCGCGACCAGTTGACGGAGGACTGACCCACTGCTCCCGGCGCCCCCCGGCCCGTGGCTCGTGCAGCGAGCCGACACTCGACGGCGGCGACGGGCACGCCGGGCCCGGTGTTCCGGGTCAGGCCGGGGCGGTGACCCGGTGGGCGGTTTCGGACAGGCGGGTCAGGAGGGCGGGGAGGTCGTGGTCGACGAGGCGGCCGTCGCGCTTGCGGATCCGGCCGCCCACCAGGACGGTGTCGACCGTACTGGTGTCGGCGGACAGGACCACGGCGGCGATGGGGTCGTGGGCGGTGGCCATGGCGGGGGTGTCGGCGCGCAGGAGGATCAGGTCGGCGTGCTTGCCGGGGCGTAGGGAGCCGGTGACGTCGGCCAGGCCGGCGGTCCGGGCGCCTTCCAGGGTGGCCATGTGGAGGGCGTCGCGGGCGGTGAAGGGGGCGCCGGCGGTGGGGCGGCTGCGTTCCAGCAGGTAGGCGGCTCGCATCAGGGAGAACATGTCGCCGGGGCCGGCGGTGACGGTGTCGGCGCCCAGGCCGGAGGGGACGCCGGCGGCGCGGAGACGGCCGGTGGCGGGGTGGCCGAGGTCCATGGCGGCCTCGATGGCGGGGGTCAGGGAGGCCGAGCCGCCGGTGTCGGCGATCAGGCGGGCGCCCTCGTCGGTGAAGTGGTTGGGGTGGACATACATGGTGGGGACGTCCAGCAGGCCGTTCTTGTCCAGGAACGTCAGCCCCGGCATGGCGCCCATGTGGACGGTGACGGGCAGGTCCAGGTCCCGGGCCAGGCGCCATTCGGCCAGGGCCTGCTCCTCGCCGGCGATCTCGGGGCCGAACGCGGCCAGCGCCATCGTCAGCGGCGCGGGTGAGGCGGCGACGTGCTCGCGTACGCGGCGTGCCTCGGCGGTCATCCCGGCGGGACCGCCGTCGCCCCCGTAGGCGTATCCGAAGACGGCGCGGACGCCCGACTCCTCCAGGGCGGTCAGCGCGGCGTCGGTGTGGCCGGGGGTGAACTGGATGTGGGACCAGTCGACCACCGTGGTGATCCCGGCATCGAGGCATTCCAGCGCGCCGGCGAGCTGGGCGGTGTGGATGTCCTCGGGGGCGTGGGCGGGGGCGAGTTCGCCGAGGACGCGGGACAGGTAGCCGGGGAGCGTGCCGTCGGGCAGCACCATGCGGATCCCGGCCTGCCAGGTGTGCCGGTGGGTGTCGACGAACCCCGGCAGCACGATCCGGCCGGTGGCGTCGATCACCTCGGCCTCGGGGGAGTGCGGCAGGTCGGGGCCGAGTGCGGCGATCCGGCCGCCGCTGATCAGCACGTCGACGCGGCCGAGCACGGTGGGGGACGGCTCGGTGTCGATGACCAGGCCGCCTTTGACGATCAACTCATTCATGCCGAAAGCTTAGATAGAAGCTTTTCAAAAAGCAATTGATCCGGCGGATACCCTCGTCACCGTGCGGCACGGTGCGGACGAGATCGACGGGCTGGTCCCCGTCTGGGAGCGGGACGGCCTGTCCCCCTCGCTGATCGCGAACCTCGAGCTCGGCAAGCGGGCCTCCCGCCTGGCACTGCTGTTGGAGCAGGCGCTCCGCCCCGACCTGGCCGAGCTGGGCCTGACCTACGCCGAGTTCGACGTGCTGGCCACGCTGCGCCGGGTCGGCGAGCCGTACCGCCTCAAGCCCGGCGACCTGGCCAGGGCGCTGCTGCTGACCACCGGCGGCATCAGCAACATGCTGCAACGCCTGGAACGCGCCGGCCACGTGGAACGCGAGTCCGACACCGGCGACAAGCGCAGCCGCTGGGTCCGGCTCACCCCCGAGGGCCTGCGCGTGTGCGAGGCGGCGCTGGAGACGTCGGGGCGCGTGTACGAGGACATGCTGTCCGGCGTCCCGGACGAGACCGTTCGCAGGGCCGCCGACGCACTGCGGGACGTGCTGGTGACCATGGGCCGCCGCCGCCTCCGCTGAACGCCGCCGCGCCGCCCGGGGCTCAGGACAGGCGGCGGGCCCCCGCGGACGGCACGGCGTCCAGGAAGGCGGGGGCGGCCCAGCCGCGTTCGGCGTACGCGGCGGTGATGGAGTCGCGCACGGCGTCCAGCCGGTCGGCGGCGGTCAGGACGATGATCGAGCCGCCGAAACCGCCGCCCACCATCCGGCCGCCGCGGGCACCGGCCCGGAGCGCGGCGTCCACCGCCGTGTCGGCCTCCGGCCAGGAGACCTCGAACTGGTCGCGCAGCGACAGGTGGCAGGCGGTGAGGATGGCGCCGACCTCGGCGAGCGCCCCCGCCCGCAGCAGCCCCACGACCGCCTCCACCCGGTGGTTCTCGGTGACGACGTGCTGGACACGGCGCTGCAGCACCGCCGCGTCCGGGCCGCCGGAACGCCGCAGGAACGACCGCGGACGCCGGGCGGCCCGCAACGACTCCAGGGCGGACGGCAGGTCGGTCACGTCCCGGAGGGAGTCCACCCCCAGCAGCCTGGCCGCCTGCTCGCACTCGGCGCGCCGGGCCGCGTACTCGCCGCCGGTCAGCGCGTGCGCGGCGCGGGTGTCGACGACCAGCAGCGACAGGTCCTCGCCCAGCGGCAGCGGGACCTGGGCGGACAGGCCGCTGCGGCAGTCCAGCAGCAGGGCGTGCCCGGCGGTGCACAGCAGCGACGCCGACTGGTCCATGATCCCGCACGGCACCCCGGCGAACTCGTTCTCCGCCCGCTGCGCCAGCCGGGCCAGCTCCGCCCGGTCCGGCTCCACCCCGTACAGGTCGCACAGCGCCAGCGCGGTCGCGCACTCCAGCGCCGCCGACGAGGACAGCCCCGCGCCCTGCGGCAGGTCGGAGTCGACCAGCAGCGACGCGCCGCCGACGCCGTGCTCCCGCAGCGCCCAGGCGACCCCCGCCGGGTACACGGCCCAGCCGTCCACCGCCCCCGGCGCGAGGTCGTCGATCCGGACCCGGCACCCCGAGGCGGCGGCCTGCAACGACCGCAGCTCCAGCACCCCGTCGTCACGGCGGGCCGCCGCCACCGACACGCCCCGCGGGAGCGCGAACGGCAGCACCAGCCCGTCGTTGTAGTCGGTGTGCTCCCCGATCAGGTTGACCCGGCCCGGGGCGTGCCACACCCCCTCGGGAGAACGCCCGTAAGCGTCCTCGAACGCCGCCGCCGTGTGGTTCACGCCCGCGACTGCAGGAACGCCCAGGCGTCGGAGACCATCTGGCGCAGGTCGTGCTCGGGCTTCCAGCCCAGCTCCGACTGGATCTTCTCCGAGGAGGCCACCAGCACCGCCGGGTCGCCCGGCCGGCGCGGCCCCACGTTCGCCGGGATCGGGTGGCCGGTCACCTCCCGGCACACCTCGATGACCTCGCGCACCGAGAAGCCGTTCCCGTTGCCCAGGTTGTAGATCCGGTGGGTGCCCGGCGTGCAGGCCTCCAGCGCCAGCAGGTGCGCCCGGCCCAGGTCCACCACGTGGATGTAGTCGCGGACGCAGGTGCCGTCGGGCGTCGGGTAGTCCTCCCCGAACACGTTCACCGACTCGCGCGTGCCCGCCGCCACCGCCAGCACGTTCGGGATCAGATGGGTCTCCACCGTGTGCCGCTCGCCGAACCGGCCGTACGCGCCCGCCACGTTGAAGTACCGCAGCGACACCCCGCCGATCCCGTACAGCCGGGCGAACTCGGTCAGCGTGGCGTCGATCGCCAGCTTGGTCGCCCCGTACGGGTTGGTCGGGCGGGTCGGGTCGGTCTCCAGGATCGGGGTGCGCTCCGGCTCCCCGTAGGTCGCCGCGGTGGAGGAGAACACGATCCGGTCCACCCCGGTCTCCCGCATCGCGTCCAGCAGCGCCAGCGACTCGCCCAGGTTGCGGTCCCAGTACAGGCCGGGCCGCTCCACCGACTCGCCGACCAGGGACTTGGCCGCGAAGTGCAGCACCGCGTCGAACCCGGCCCCCTCCAGCACCTCCAGCGCCTTGTCCCGCAACGTGCCGCGCACCAGCTCGGCGCCCTCCGGCACGGCGTCGGCGTGGCCGGTCGACAGGTCGTCCAGCACGACCACCCGGTGCCCCGCCTCCAGCAGCTGGGCCGCGACCACGCTGCCGATGTAGCCGGCGCCTCCGGTGACGAGCAGTTTCACGAGATCTCCTCCATGGTGGAACGGCCAGGGCGAGCGGGGGACTCAAGGGTAGCCCGGCCCGCGCCGGCGGGAGGCGATGATCGCCGGCCCGCGCCGCCCCGACGTTGGAGAACAACGCGGACGAATATGATGTGGGGAACGCACCCAGGTCACTGACAGAATCGAATCGTGCACATGTCCACTGCAGCGCCACGCGTCCTGTCCGGCATCCAGCCCACCGCCGACTCGTTCCACCTGGGCAACTACCTGGGCGCGCTGCGGCAGTGGGTGGCCCTGCAGGACACCCACGACGCGTTCTACTGCGTCGTGGACATGCACGCGATCACGGTGGAGCACTCGCCGGAGGCGCTGCGCCGCCGCAGCAAGGTCGCCGCCGCCCAGTTGCTGGCGATGGGCGTGGACCCGGAGCGCTCGACGCTGTTCGTCCAGAGCCACGTGCCCGAGCACGCCGAGCTGGCCTGGGTGCTGGGCTGCATCACCGGGTACGGCGAGGCCAGCCGGATGACGCAGTTCAAGGACAAGTCCGCCAAGTACGGGGCGTCGGCCACCAGCGTGGGGCTGTTCACGTACCCGATCCTGATGGCCGCCGACATCCTGCTCTACACCCCCGAGCCCGGGAAGGGGCAGCGGCTGCAGGTGCCGGTGGGCGAGGACCAGCGCCAGCACCTGGAGCTGACCCGGGACCTGGCGCAGCGGTTCAACCACCGGTTCGGCGAGACGTTCGTGGTGCCGGAGGCCTACATCCCGGAGACCGCGGCCAAGATCACCGACCTGCAGGAGCCGACGATCAAGATGAGCAAGTCGGCGTCCAGCCCGCAGGGCATCGTCGAGGTGCTGGAGGACCCCGGCCCGATGCGCAAGAAGATCATGCGCGCGGTCACCGACACCGGCACCGAGATCGTCTTCGACGCGGAGAACAAGCCCGGGATCTCCAACCTGCTGCGGATCTACGCCGCGCTGGAGGGCGTGCCGGTCGCCGAGCTGGAGCGGCGGTACGCCGGGCACGGCTACGGGCAGCTCAAGAAGGACCTGGCCCAGCTCCTGGTCGACACGTTCACCCCCATCCGGGAGCGCACCGAGCGGCTGCTCGCCGACGAAAAGCAGCTCGACCGCATCCTCGCCGACGGGGCCGCCCGCGCCGGCGCGGTGGCCGCGCGGACCATGGAGGTCGTGCGCGAACGCGTGGGATTCGTGGGACGTGACCGGTGAGGACACGCTGACGGGAGGCCTGCCGGCCGTGCCGCGGGCGCCCGGGGCGCGCATGATCGGGGTGGCGATCCCGATCCCCGACCCGTACGGCCCGACGCTGCAGCGCTGGCGGGAGTCGTTCGGCGACCGGCTGGCACGTTCCATCCCGACGCACATCACGCTCCTGCCGCCGACCGAGGTGAACGAGCGGCGGCTGCCGGAGATCGAGGAGCATCTGCGGCTGGTCGCCGAGAGCGAGCAGAGCTTCCGCATCCTGCTGGACGGGACCGCCACGTTCCGGCCGGTCTCGCCGGTGGTGTTCATCGCCCTCAAGGACGGCATCGGCGGCTGCGAACGGCTGGAGGCCAAGGTCCGCAGCGGCCCGCTGACCCGCCCCCTGCTCTACCCCTACCACCCGCACGTCACGGTCGCCCACGACCTCCCCGAGGAGGTGCTGGACCGGGCGTTCAAGGAGCTGGCCGACTACCGGGCCGAGTTCACCGTCTGGGGTTTCTCGCTGTACGAGCACGGCCCCGACGGGGTGTGGCGCCCGCTGCGGGACTACGTGTTCGGCTCGGGGGCGGCGGGCCCGCACCGGGCCTAGGTTGACCCGTTCACGGTGGGTACATGACCTTCATGGTGCGGGTGATCGACCGGGTGCGGCGGCGTGCGGAGGCGGGCTGGAACGGGCTGAACGAGGTGCTGCGCGAGCGCCGCCGCCGCTGGCCGTGGCTGGACCACCTGGTCCGGGCGCTGCGCCGCTACCAGGACCAGCGCGGGGACCGGCTGGCCGCGGCGATCACCTTCTACGGCTTCCTGTCGTTCTTCCCGCTGGTGGCGCTGGCGTACGCGATGCTGGGCTACGCGGTCGGGGTCAGCGAGGTGGCCCGCGACTACCTGGTCCGGGCGATCGCCGAGCTGCTGCCCGGGATCACCGCCGAGCTGCAGGTCGAGCGGGTCGCGCAGGCCCGGGGCACCGCCAGCGCGATCGGCCTGGTCGGCCTGCTGGTCACCGGGCTGGGGGTGATGAACGCGCTGCGGGAGGCGCTGCGCGACATCTGGCTGGGCGACCCCACCGGGGGCGCGAACTTCTTTCTCAAGAAGCTGTACGACGCGGGGGCGCTGGCGTTCCTGGGCGTCACGCTGATCCTGTCGGTGGCGGTGTCCACGGTCACCACCCAGACCACCCACGTCGTGCTGGGCTGGGTGGGGCTGGACCAGGTCCCCGGGGCGGGCACCGCGCTGCGGCTGCTGTCGGTCGGGGTGGCGGTCGGCTTCAACACGCTGATCTTCCTGGTGCTGTTCTCCCGGCTGTCGGGCACCCACGCGGCGTGGCGGACCATCGTGCGCGGCGCGCTGTTCGGCGCGGTCGGGCTCGAGATCCTCAAGCTGATCGGGACGGTGCTGGTCTCGCACACCGCCGCCAACCCGGTGTACGCCTCGTTCGCCGTGGTGGCCGGGCTGCTGGTGTGGATCGACGTGGTGTCCCGGTTCGTGCTGTTCGCCGCGGCGTGGACGGCGACCCGGCGGGTGGTGCTGCGCGCGGACGCCGACAACGAGGCCAACAAGGCCGACAAGGCCGACAAGGCCGACAAGGCCGACAAGGCCTGCGAGCCGGCGGTCGCGCAGGAGCCGACCGCCGCCGACGCCCGCTAGCTCCTGGTCTCGTCCGCCGCGTCCTGGGGGTGCTGCCCGGCCTCCGCGCCGAACGCGGACGGCGGCCTGCTCTGGGCGGGCACGCGCGCCTCCTCGTCCCGGCCGCGACGGCGCAGCAGGGCGAACAGCCCGCCGGCGACCACGGCCGCGCCGCCGAACGCGCCCGCCGCCGGGAGCCAGTTGCGCCCGGACGCGTCGTCGGCCAGCAGGTCGGTGCCGGGCAGCAGCCCGTCGTCCTCCTTCTTCTCGGTCCTGGGCGGCACCGGGTCCACCAGCCGGCCCACCGGGTCGACCTTCCCGGCCGCCGCGAAGCCCCAGTCCAGCAGCTTGGTGGTGTCGGGCCACAGGTTCTCGCCGCGCATCAGCGCCACGATGATCGTCCGGCCGTCGCGCTCGGCCGCGCCCACGAAGGTCTGCCCGGCGGCGAGGGTGAAGCCGTTCTTGCCGCCGATGAACCCCTCGTAGGCGTACCGCTGGCCGGGCAGCAGCCGGATGTGCGAGTAGATCGGGTAGCCGCCGATCTTCTTGCCCTTCTTGCGCTCGGCCTTGGTCGGCGGGGCGATCCACCGGTGGTGGTTCTTGCCCGCATACTCGCGCAGCCGCGGCATCTTCAGCCCCTGCCGCATGATCAGCGCCAGGTCGTACGCCGAGGTGTGCTGGGTCCGGACGGTCAGCCCGAGGTCCTTGTCCAGCCCGTTCGGCGACCCGGCCAGGGTGTCGTAGGCCTGCAGCCGCCGGGCCTCGGCGTTCATCAGGTCCAGGGTGGGCCGCACCCCGCCCGCCGCCTGCGCCAGGGCCAGCGCCGCGTCGTTGCCGGAGACCATCAGCAGGGCGTGGAACAGGTCGGAGACCCGGTAGGTCAGCTTGGGCGACATCCCGACCTTGCTGCCCTCGACGTCGCAGGTCTCCTGGGTGGGCCGGACGGTGGCGTTCGGGTCCAGCTTCGGGATCAGCGCCACGGCGGTCAGCATCTTCAGCGCGCTGGCCGGCAGGTAGTGCCCGTGCGGGTCCTTGGCCGCCAGCACCTGCCCGGTGCCGGCGTCGGCGACGATGAACGAGCCCGCCGCCACCTTGGGCGGCCCCTTGACCCCCTGCGCGGGGTTGACGACCAGCCCCCGCTCGCCCATGCGGGGGCCGCCGACGGGCTCGCCGCCCGGCGCCGCGTGGGCGGCCGGCGGGGCGGCGACGGGCGCCGCCAGCAGCGGCACGGTGAGCGCGAACGCAGCGCGTCTGGTGATTCTCATGGCTCCGCCGAAGACTAGGTGACCATCCGGGTCTGCGGGTACCCCCGGCTGTCTCGACAGACGCCCGCCGGGCCGCCAGAGTTGGGTGAGGAACCGTCCATGAACGCTCCGTAGCCGGTCATGCGGGCATTGCGGCCCGAATCGGGGACAGGCTGACTAGTGCGTTCGGGTGGTGTTCCGAGGACCGCCGGGTGGCCGGAAAGGATGAGGCCCGGCGCGGGGCGGCGGCCCGGTGGGGTCAACTGTGGTACGGACGGCGCGGGGCGGCCCGTGCGGGGCGGCGGGACGTCGCATGATGGTGGGGTCCGTGGCCCGGGCTCGCGTTTGTCCGGGCTTAGGGATGCGCTGGCCCAATTGCGCCACGTGCCAGGCATCGACCTGCAAGGATTGTGCATGGAGGTTGGCCGTGGCCATTGAGTTCGCCGCATCGCGGGGCGCGACGCTGGGCGTGGAATGGGAACTCCAGCTCGTCGACGCGCAGACCAGGCACCTTCGCCAGGAGGCGCGCCAGGTGATCGCCGCGCTGCCCGCGCTCAGCGAGCAGGGGCGGTTCCCCCGGCTGCGCCACGAGATCATGGAGTCGACCGTCGAGGTCGTGACCGACATCTGCCACACGGTCGGCGAGGCCGTCGCGGACCTGGCCGCCAGCATCGACGCGCTGCGCGAGGTGACCCGGGCCCGCGGCATCGAGCTGGCCTGCACCGGCACCCACCCGATCAGCGACTGGCGGGACGCGGTGCTGTCGCCGGTCCAGCGCTACATCGACCTGGTCGAGCAGGTGCAGTGGCCGGCCCGCCGGATCCAGACCTTCGGCGTGCACGTCCATGTGGGCGTCGGCGACCGGGACAAGGTCGTCCCGATCGTCAACGCCCTGGCCGCCTATCTGCCGCACTTCCTGGCGCTCACCGCCTCCAGCCCGTACTGGAAGGGGCACGACACCGGTCTGGCCTCGGCCCGGGCGATGGTGTTCGGACAGCTCCCCACCGCCGGGCCGCCGCACCTGCTGGCGGACTGGGACGAGTTCTCCGAGTACATGGCCACGCTGCTGCGGGCCGGCACCATCCGCAGCATCAAGGAGGTGTGGTGGGACGTCCGCCCGCATCCGGACTTCGGCACCGTCGAGATCCGGATGTTCGACGGCATCCCCACCCTGCGCGAGGTCGGCATGGCCGCCGCGCTGTGCCAGTGCCTGGTCACCCTCTTCGACCAGCAATTGGATCGCGGATACACTCTTCCGAGACCGGCCGCATGGGTCGTGCGGGACAACAAGTGGCGGGCCACGCGCCACGGCCTGGACGCCATCGTGATCACCGATGACCGCGGGAGCACCACCCCGCTCCGCGACGATCTGTACGAGCTCATCAGGGAACTCGAGCCCGTGGCCGACCGGCTCGGCTGCGCCGAGCACCTCAAGGTCGCCGGGGAGGTCCTCGACCAGGGCGCCCCGTACGAGCGCCAGCGCGCCATCCGCGCCGAGGGCGGCACCCTGGAGGACCTGGTCGGCGCGGCCGTCACCGAGCTCGCCGAGGACAGGTTCGTGGGGCCGCGGGAGGTGGCGCATGGCGGAGGCTGACGGCGGCGCTCCCGGGCCGCACGCCGCCCGGCCGCGCGCGGCGGGAACAAACAGGACGCCTGCGGCGGATGAGATAGATGAGCATGGTTCGGCCCGCCGGAGCGATCCGGCGGGCTCCCACCCGTCCTCGCACCGACGAACCGCTCCTCGCCCGGCGCCGCCGGGCGGCGAGGACGACGACGCACAGGGGGCACACATGACGCAGCCGGGACCCGGGGTGATGCCCGGGCTTGAGCCTGCGGCCGCGGCCGATCCGCCGCGGTCCGGTGGTGGTGCGACGCCGTGGGACGGCGCTGCGCTGCAGATGCAGCTCGACGCCTTTCTGGGGCAGCAGGACCAGCGGCTGATCGCGTTCCGCCGCGACCTGCACATGCATCCCGAGCTCGGTTACGCCGAGCGGCGCACCACCGGGCAGATCGTCGCCGCGCTGACCGAGGCCGGGCTGCGGCCCCGGGTGCTGCCCAAGGGCACCGGGGTGATCTGTGACATCGGGCCGGCGGACGGCCCCACGGTGGCGCTGCGCGCCGACATCGACGCGCTGCCGCTGATGGACGAGAAGGACGTGCCCTACCGGTCGACCGTTCCGGGGGTGGCGCACGCCTGCGGGCACGACGTGCACACCGCGATCGTGCTGGGCACCGGGCTGTTCCTGGCCCAGCAGGCCGCCGCGGGGCTGCTGCCGGGCCGGGTGCGGCTGCTGTTCCAGCCCGCCGAGGAGAACCCGGGCGGCGCCCTGGACGTGATGGCCGCCGGCGGGCTGGCCGGGGTGGACCGGGTGTTCGCGCTGCACTGCGACCCGCGGATCGAGGTGGGCCGGCTGGGGTTGCGGGCCGGGCCGATCACCGCCGCCTGCGACAAGGTGTACGTCAAGGTCACCGGTCCCGGCGGGCACACCGCCCGGCCGCATCTGACCGCCGACCTGGTGTACGCGCTGGCCAAGATCGTCACCGAGCTGCCCGCCGCGCTGTCCCGCCGGGTCGACCCGCGTTCCAGCCTGTCGCTGGTGTGGGGGCGGGTGGCCGCCGGGTCGGTGGCCAACGCCATCCCCGACGACGGCATCGCCGAGGGCACCGTGCGCTGCCTGGACGACGAGGCCTGGCACAAGGCGCCGGAGATGATGAAGGCGCTGCTGCAGTCGGTGGCCGCCGCCTACGACGTGGAGGCCTCGCTGGAGTACGTGCGGGGCGTGCCCCCGACCGTGAACGAGGCCGGCAGCGTGCAGATGTTCCGTGACGCCGCCACGCTGATGCTCGGCGAGGACGCCCCGGTGCCGACCCCGCAGAGCCTGGGCGGCGAGGACTTCGGCTGGTACCTGGAGTCCATCCCGGGCGCGCTGGCCCGGCTGGGCGTCCGCACGCCCGGCTCCACCGAGGAGTACGACCTGCACCGCGGCGACTTCGACGTGGACGAGAGCTGCATCGGGGTGGGGGTGCGGGTCATGTCGGCCACCGCCCTGACCGCCCTGTGGGAGGGCCGCGACCCGGCCGCCGACGCCATGCAGGACGCCGTCTCGGCGTGATCGCCCGTCCGGCGGCTTGCAGGAGGGCGGCTCAGGCGGTCCTCGCCCCCGTAGGGCTCCGCCGCGGTCGCCTGAACCGGCCGTGACGACCTCCGCCCGCCGGGTGTGCGGCATTCCGCTGCACCGTGCACCCGGCCGGCCCTGGGCACGCGTCGCCGGGCTGCACGCCGTCGCCCGTGACCGGACGGCGGATAACGCCACCGGCGGCCTTTCTCGGCCGGAACGACCGCAGCACCGAACGGGCACTTTCTCGGCATCGGAATTTCGGCCCGTGATGGCATCGTCGCCGTCGCAGGCCCTTTTGCATTTTGCCGCCGGTCGCCTGGCGTCGGGGTCGCCGGATGCCGGCCGGCAGTGGGTGCTGTTGTGGGCTTGTGACGGTGCCGCCGTTTTCGCGGGCACCTTGCGGGGGTCAGTGGGGGGTCGTTCTGGCCTTGAGGGCCGGGGGGTCGGCCGGCAGGGGGTGATGGTGCCTGCGGCGGGGGCGGGCGTGGGTCCGGTGCCGGGGATGGGCGCATCCGGCGGGGGTGTAGTGGACGCCGTGGTGCCGGGGGCGCGGGGCCGGGTGCTCGTGGGGCCTCGGCGGTGGATCGGGTTCGGGTGGGGTCGTGAGGTCTTCGGGTGCGGCGGCGGGAGGGAGCAGGGTCGCCTCCAGTCGTTGCATGAGCAGTAGGCCGATCAACGCCGCCAGCGGGACGACCAGTGCCGCGATGATCGTCTTCACCCCCCTCTGACGGGACTCGTACGGCGCGGTGCTGCTTCCGGCGCGTCCCGTCCTCGGTACGTGGGCTCGTGGCGCGGCCTGCGGGGCCTTGCGTTCGCAGACGTTCACCAGAACCGTCGGTGGATTTGGATTTGGTCTGCACGGCGTACCTCACGAGGGGAAGGCGAAACGTCCCCGTATGGGCGAAGACGTCGCAAGGCCCCGCTGGGCGGGGCCTTGCGGGGAGTGATCGAGCCCGCGGCGTCAGGGCACGATGGCGTCCACGTAGCCGCCGTCGACGCGCAGTGCGCCGCCGGTGGTGGCCGAGGCGAGCGGGGAGGCGAGGTAGACGACCATGTTGGCGATCTCCTCCGGCTCGATCAGCCGTTGCAGCAGCGACTGGGGGCGGTGCTCGCGCATGAACGCCCGCTGCGCCTCCTCCCACGGCAGGTCCCGGTCCACCAGCGAGTACACGAAGTCCTCGACCCCGCCGGTGTGGGTCGGCCCGGCGATCACCGAGTTGACCGTGACGCCGGTGCCGGCGGCCTCCTTGGCGAAGCCGCGCGACACCGCCAGCAGCGCCGTCTTGGTCATCCCGTAGTGGATCATCTCCGCCGGGATCACGATCGCCGAGTCGCTGGCCACGTACTGCACCCGCCCCCAGCCCCGGCGCATCATGCCGGGCAGGTACGCCCGGGTCAGCCGGACCGCGGCCAGCACGTTCACATCGAAGTAGCGCCGCCACTCGTCGTCGGTGATCTCCAGCGCCGGGGCGGCGCCGAAGATGCCGAGGTTGTTGACCAGGACGTCGACGTCGGGCAGCGCCTCGAGGACCCGGCCGGCGCCGTCCTCGGTGGCGACGTCGGCGGCCACTCCGGTGACCTGCGCTCCGGGCACCTCCTCGCGCAGCCGCGCCACGGCGGCGTCCACCTTCTCGGCGGAACGCCCGTTCACCCCCACATGCGCACCGGCCCGCGCCAGGCCGGTCGCGATGGCCGCTCCGATGCCCTGGGTGGAGCCGGTGACCAGGGCCGTCCTGCCGGAAAGATCGATGTTCATGGGACAGGATCTTCCCCGGCCGGCACGGGCCAACGACGCCCGGCGCGATGTGAGGCCGGTGACACGCGCCGTTCCGCGCGACCGCCGAACGGGCCGCTCAGGAAGGTGAAGGGCGGGGGATCGCCTTGAGCACCTCGGGCCGGAGGAGGGCGGCGGCCCGCTCGTAGGGGATGGCGATCGTGGGCTGGCTGCAGGCGGTCGAGAGACCGAGCGCCGGCCCGTCCGGCAGCACCTCCAGGTGGCGCTCGGTGAGCGCGAACTGGATCGCGGCGTCGTCCAGGTGGCGGACGCCGATCTCCGGCGGCTGGTCGGCGAAGCAGGTGCCGGTGCCGAACTCCCGCAGCAGCAGTCTGAGCGCCGACAGGCCCGCCTGGCCGCGCGCCGAGGGCGCCAGGTGGTCGGACGGCCGCAGCACGGCGCCGGTCCGCAGATCGACGGTGACCGTGCGGTCGACATGCCAGGTGGAATGCCAGAGCGCCCGCGAATCGGGCGCGAAGTCGTAGCGGACCGAAAGGTATTGCGGGCCGCTCAGCCGTACCGAGGGCGTGACCCTCATGGTGGTGTCCAGGGGGGTCGAGGGATCGCCCGGGAAGCGGGCCAGCGCGTCGCGCAACTCGGCCGCGCGGGCGTCCACCGGGGCGCGCAGCGCGCCGTTGATCCGCCGGGTCAGCGCCGGGTCCGCGCCGCCCCGAACGCGGACGAGCTGCCCGGTCACCCGGAACGGGAGGGACGTCGCGGCTTCCTGGTGGGCGGCCAGGGTGACCGTGAGCGGCGGGGGCGGCTCGTCGCGGGTGACGTAGACGGCGGTGCCGGCGGTGACGGCGAGCACCGCGGTACCGGCGACGGCGGCGGCGCCCTTGGCCCCGGCCACGCCGACCAGCCCCGTGCCCGCCGACCCCGCCGCCGTCGCCCCGGCGGTTCCGTGCGCCGCCGCACCCGCCGCGGCGCCCGCGCCTCCGGATCCGGCCGCCAGCACACCCGAGGAGGCCAGGCCGAGCGCGGTGAGCGGGAACAGCGCCGCCAGGGCGGCTGCCGCCCCGGCCAGGACGCGCACCCCACGCTCCTCCCACTGCGCCCCGAACGCGGCCGACGCGACGCTCTCCAGTTCCTCGACGAACGCCGCCGCGCCCGCCGGCCGTTCCCACGGGCTCTTGGCCATCCCCTTGGCGACCAGCGGGCGCAGCGGCTCCGGAACGCCCGCCACCGGCACCGGCGCGGTCAGGTGCAGCCGCCTCAGCTCCGCGATCCCGTCGCCCGCGAACGGCCGCCGCCCGGTCACGCACTCGAAGAACACGCAGGTCGCCGCGTACACATCGGTCACCGGCGTGACGGGCTCCGACCGCCACTGCTCGGGCGCCATGTAGGCCGGGGTGCCCCCGCCGCCCGCCTCGCCCATGTACCGGGCGACGCCGAAGTCGATCAGCTTGCTGAGCCCGTCCGCCCGTACGATCACGTTGGCGGGCTTGTAGTCGCGGTGGACGACGCCCAGGTGGTGCGCGGCGGCCAGCCCCAGCAGCGACCCCTTCAGCACGGTCAGGGCGGCCTCCGGCTCCAGCGCCCCGTGCTCGGCCAGGATCCGCTTGAGCGAGACCCCGTCCACGGCCTCCATCACGATCGCCGTGCCGTGCTCGCCGCGCACCAGCCGGTAGAGCCGGGCGACGTGCGGGCTGTCGACCTGCCCCAGCATCCGCGCCTCGTGCTCGAACTCGTCCCGGTCCGCCTCCCCAGCCCCGGCGGCCAGGTACTTGACGGCCACCGGCGTCCCCGACTCCTCGTGGGCGGCCAGCACGACCCGGCCCTGCCCGCCCCGCCCCAGCTCCCGGATCTCGCGGAACCCCGCGACCCGCCACTCAGCCACCCCCGCAGTGTGCTGGGTCACGGCGCGGCCACCGAACCCTTTTCGCCGAAATCGGCGGGACCGGCTACGGACGGCCTGGCATCGTCCCAGCCCACCGGCAGGGAAGCACTCAACGCGAACGGCGCACCGGCGGCGCCCATGTCCCGTCCCCGTTCTGCGCAACGGGGCGGGACCGGGACGGGAGGACGGCGGACTCGACCAGGGCCATGGGGCGTTCGAGTTCGGCGACGATCCGCCTCGCCGAGGTCAAGTCCGGCCGTCACGACCTCTGACACGACGACGAGTTCAGAGGACCAGGCCCCGGCTTGGTTTTTTCATGTCGGGGATGCCGGGCGGCGAATCACGGCGAAGGCCGAGCCGAAATGGCAACGCCCGACCGTATTCACCTTCCGTGCAATGAACGCGCTGTCCCGCCGGGGACAACACTGAAGCCCCGACGCGCCTACCCGCGGCACATGCCACCTCCCACCATGTGGATCGGACCTGCGCGGTCCTCGCCCAAGAGGCCATCTGCCACATGAACGGAGTGTCATGAACAACGTCCTGCCCTTGCGCTGGCGCAGGAGCACCTACTGCGGCCCCGACCAGATCAACTGCGTCGAACTGGCTGTCCTGGCGAACGTGAACAGTAGGACATGGCGCAAGAGCAGCCATAGCGGTGCCCGCCACGGCGACTGTGTTGAGCCGGCCGCCGTACGCGACGTTCTTGCCATCCGCGACAGCAAGCACCCCACCGGCCCGCTCCTCCTCCTGGACCGCCACGAGCTGTCGGCCCTCCTGGCCGTCATCAAGTCAGGCAAGCACGACCTGTAACACCGCCCGGCCAGAATGAACGCCACGGCGGCGGACAGGACGCCTACCGAACAAGCCACATTCTGATCACCCCATCGAGACGTCAGCGCCGTCGGCATCCGGTCACGGCACCGTGCGGGACGGTGGACGAGCCTTCGACGAAAGCTTCGATCTTGGTTGGCATCCCCGTTCACCAGCGGTTTCTCCGGTAGGCGTGACGATCGGCGGCCCATGGCGGGCACCCGGTGCGGCCAGCGCAAGATCGTATTCTTCGATCTTGTGCTGGGTCGGCATGTCACAGCTCGGATGCATCGTCCTTATCCGGAGCTTCTGGGGGTTAAGGTCTCCTCTGCGCATTCGGGTGATGAAGGTCCACCACCGGATTCCGCTGATCTTGCCGTTTCGGGGGGCTCGGTCAGGTCGTTGCGCGATGCGCCATGTCGCGTTCACTTCACGAGCGGGGGAGTCCGTGCAGCAAATGATCAAAGGCGCCAATGTCGGCCTGTCCAGCCTGAGTGAGGCGACGGGTTCGATCACTCTCACTCTGGGCTGGACGGATCCTTCCGGCGCCGGGGAGGCCGACGTGTCGGTGCTGCTGCTGGGTGCCGACGGGAGAGTCCGCAACGATCAGGACTTCGTCTTCTACAATCAGCCGACCGGCGCCGACGGCGCCGTACAGTTGCTCGGCAAGTCCCCGACCGGCAGCGGCAGTGAGGACCGCATCCTGCTGGACTTGGAGATGCTGCCCGCCGAGATCGAACGCGTCGTCGTGTCCGCGAGCCGGTATGCGGGGGCCACGTTCGGTGATCTGAACGATCTACGGCTGGCCCTTTCCGACAGTTCCGGGGAACGCCTGCTGGCGTTCGACATCACCGACGCCGGCACGGAGACCGCGTTCGTCTTCGGGGAGCTTTACCGCCGTAACGGCGAATGGAAGTTCCGTGCCGTCGGTCAGGGATACGAGTCCGGTCTGAGTGGTCTGGCCACCGACTTCGGCATCAACGTCGACGACAGCGACGACGAACCGCACCAGGAGTCTCCCCCGGAGAACACGCCGGTGCCTGCCGACGGGGCACCGGCCGAGCCAGTGCCGGCTCCCGCCCCGCAGGCGGGTTCGGACAAGCCCGCGGAGCCGAAGGAGCGCAGCCGAGCCGGTCGGGTTCGGACGGCCAAGAAGAAGAGCACCCTGGTCAAGGCGGCGAAGGTGAACCTCGCCGAGCACCCCTCCTGGCAGAGCGCCCGCCTGTTCTCGGTCACCGGTCTGCGCAACGACCAGGAACGGGAGGCCCGGGCCACCTCGACCCTGCTGTCGGTGATGGCGCAGGTGCCCGAGTTCGGCAGGCGGCTGACCGCCCGCTTCAACGCACCCGCCGGAACGATCCAGACTTTCACCGAAGCCTCCTTCAAACACGCCGAGACCAACGTCCGCCCCGACGGCGTCATCCGGGTGGCCCGGGCCGGTCGCATCTGGACCGCGCTGGTCGAGACCAAGACCGGCGGCAACCCCCTCAAGGTCGACCAGGTCGAGTCGTACCTGACCGTGGCGGCCAGGAACGGCTACGAGACCGTCATCACGCTGTCCAACGACATCGCCCTCGACGACGAGCACCCGCTCACCGTCGACAGGCGCAAGCTCAAAAAGGTCGCCCTGCGCCATCTGTCCTGGGCCGAGGTCGCCCACGAGGCGCACATGCTCTGCCACCACCACGGCCTCGACAATCCGGTCCACGCCTGGCTGCTGGGCGAACTGCTCCACTACCTGCGCCAGGTCAACGCCGGCTGCCATGGTTTCCAGGACATGGGACCGGCCTGGGTGCCGGTGCGCAACTCCATCACCGCCGGCACCCTCCGGATCGGCGACAAGCGCGCCATGCAGGTCGCGGAGAACTGGGAGAAGCTGATCCGGCAACTGTGCCTGCGCCTGAGCGGTGAGACCGGCCTCAACGTGGCCCCGGTCATGCGCCGAAGGCGCAGCGACGACTCGGCCGTCCGTCGCATGCAGACCGTGGCCTCCCTGGTCGAGACCGGACGGATGAGCGCCGAGATCCGTATCCCCAGCGCCCCCAACCCCGTCCGGATCGACGCCGACCTGCGCACCGGCCAGATCGAGACCACCGTCGAAGTCCAGGCCGCCGAACGCACCCGTCCGCTGTCCCGCGTCCAGTGGCTGCTGCGCCAGTTGACCGAGGCACCCCCGGAACTGCGCATCGAAGCGCTCGCCCCCGGACAGACCACCGGCCCCTGCGAACTGCTCGGCAGCGCCCGGCCAGAACCCGGCCTGCTCATACCGGAGACCGGAGAGATCTCCTCCTTCCGCCTCACCCTCTCGACCGGAATGGGCACCAAGCGCGGAGCCGAAGAGACAGGATTCATCCGCAGCATCGACACCGCCGTGGACCGCTTCCACCAAGAAGTCCTACAAGCACTCAAGCCCGCCGCTCCCGCGCCGACGGAGGGGTGAAGCCGCTATCCGCCGTGTTGCCGCGCTGCCAACCATCAACGAGTCGAAGCGGCACAAGCCGATTGCCGATGGGATCCTTCGGTCAGCCGGCAAAATCAATGCTTCCTGCACGCAAGCGACGCTTTTTCGGCAAGGTACGTTCGTGGTTTTTGAGGTGAATTCATGACCGGACGGCCGGCTCGCCGGCTCCCTCGCCGCCACCCGGCTGGAGGAACTGCGACAGGGCGGTCGAGCCGCAGAGCGCGGTGGGCCATCGGGACGACGGTCGTGGCCATCTTCACGGCGGTGGTGGCCACAGTCCTGGGTAATGTCCTCAGCACCGGCGCGAACAGGCAGCTTGGATGGGACAGTCCTCGTCCGACCAAGGCCACGGACCGTGCGGGTAATTGGGCGCTCGTGGATTCGGTTACCCCAGTGCGCACCGAGGAGGAAGGCTTCTCATGGTTGTTCGCCGAACCGGTGCAACTCACCGGCGAACAACTGTCGCGGGTGAATCAACTGGCCGCCACAGACCGTGACGCACTGGCCCAGTGGTTCCGTGAACGCGGAGGAGTTGACCCTCGGGCGACGCACGCAAAAATCGCTCTGCGGGGCAACGCCGTCAAGCCGGTCCGAATTATGGAAATGCGTGCTCTCAGTAAGTGCAAGGCTCCGCTGACTGGTGCGCTGGCCCTGTCGCCTCCAGCAGGCGAAGACCCCACCGTCAAGGTGGGGTTCGACCTTGACCAGCCCAATCCGCATGCTCGCATCATCGATGAAAGCGATGCCTGGGGCGGCCCTTACTTCACTGAGAAGACCATTGTTCTGGCGCCTGACGAGAGCATCGTCCTGCACATCGTCGGCGCCACAGAATCCCGATACTGCGAGTTCCGTATTGAAGCCAGGCTCCTCTCCGACGGAAAGGAGAGGACTCAGGTCATCGACCACAATGGTCAGCCCTTCAGGGTGAGTTCCTACGCGCCCAAGAGCCAGCCGTACTCCGGCACGGGATTGTCGGTGTATCAAAAGCTGTACGTCGGGGGGATCGCAAGCCCTCCGCGCGGCCAGTGGAAGCAGGTGGATCCTGCGACGTGGAGGTTTCCTACAAGCTGGCCTGGCTCCACCTCCTGATCAGACTCTCGCCGGCCTGCGCAGAGGCTGGGCGCAACCACAAGGCCGACACTGGGAGTAGGCGATATTGGTGCGCTGCCCATGGCTGTGAGCCCCGGCGACTACACGGTGCAGGCCACCGGGCACCTTCGGGTTGGCAAGCGGGACTTCGCCGCTTTGCTCGATGAGGTCAAGTCCGGCCGTCACGACCTCTGACGCGGTGTGGACCGGCGTGTCCTGTCCAGGGTTCTCCGGACAGAGCCGGTCCGCGCTGGCGAGCCTTCGGGGCCGGGCGCGAGAGCTGGTGTCGGGCGGGCGGCGTCCGTGTCGGTTACCGCATCCGGTTGGTCCGGCCGTTCGTCGTTCTTGTCTCCGTGGACGGCAAGAAGCCGCTGGGACCCCTGACCGGTGACGCTGTGACGCCTGTAGTCAAATGGGGGGCGGGGGGTGGCTCATCATGGGGGATTCCGCCGATCGCAGGCCGGGTGAGGGGCTGTTATGGGCCGCGCCGCTGACGGAGACGCAGGCGGAGCGGCTGAAGGAACGGATCTACGCGACGATCACCATCGTCGCCGTTCTCATGGGGCTCTTCCGGTCCCCGGACATATCCCACGCGGACGCCGCGCTGGTGGTCGTGATCACCGCTGTGGGTCTGTGGGCGGCGATGCTCAGTGCCGACTGGCAGGTCTACCGGATCGTCCACGGCGCCCATCCGTACGGCCGGGACCGGCGCCGCATGGTCTATGTCACCGCTCCGCTGTTGTCGTCCGCCGTCCTCCCGCTGGTCCTCATCTGCCTGTCCGCCCTCGGCCTGCTGACGCTCGGGGCCGCGTTGCTGGCGTCGGCCATGGCCAACACCGCGGGGCTGTTCCTGTGGGGCCTGGTCGGCGGGATGCGGATGGGCGCGCGGCCGGTCGGGGCGGTCATGACGGGCCTGTTCAACCTCTCGATCGGCGCGCTCATCATCTTCATCAAGTTCCTGGTCGACGACTGAAGCCCAGCCCGCAACCAAACGACGGACCGCCGACCGCGACGCCCGACACGCCGCCGCGGCCCGACTGCGGATGTCGTGTCCGCGAGTCCGCCGCGCATTCCGTCCACCCCGGGAACCGACGGCCTCCACGCCCGACATGCCCCGCCCCGGCGCAGACCACCGACGTCCTGGCCCCGGGGCAGGCCCGGCGAGCACCGCCCGGCCGCCGGTCTGACCAGGGACTGAGCCGGAACGGGCACGGCCGTCGGTGGGTGTCGCTACGCTGGCCCGCGTGATTACGGGTGAACTGAAGAGCAAGATCGATCGCCTCTGGGACGCCTTCTGGTCCGGAGGCATCTCCAACCCCCTCGAGGTGATCGAGCAGATCACCTACCTGATGTTCATCCGACGCCTGGACGACATCCAGACGGCCAAGGAGAACAAGGCCACCCGTACGGGCAAGCCGGTCGAGGACCCGATCTACGGCGATGACCCGGACTCGCAGAAGCTGCGCTGGAAGAACTTCACCGGCGAGCACCCCGAAACCATGTACACGCTGGTGCGCGACGGCGTGTTCCCCTGGCTGCGTCGGCTGGGCGGCGATCAGTCCACCTACTCCCACCACATGCGGGACGCCCGCTTCACCATCCCGACGCCGAACCTGCTGGCCAAGGCCGTCGAGATGATCAACACCATCCCGCTCGGCGACCGGGACACCAAGGGCGACCTGTACGAGTACATGCTCAGCAAGATCGCCACCGCCGGTCAGAACGGCCAGTTCCGCACCCCGCGGCACATCATCCAGCTCATGGTCGCCATGACCACGCCCACCCCGCAGGACGAGATCTGCGACCCGGCCTGCGGCACCGCTGGCTTCCTGATGGAGGCGGCCCGCTACGTCAGCGAGACCCACGCCGAGGCCCTGCTGGAGCGGAACCAGCGCCGGCACTTCAACGCCAGCATGTTCCACGGCTTCGACTTCGACCGCACGATGCTCCGCATCGCCAGCATGAACATGCTGCTGCACGAGGTCGAACAGCCCGACATCCGCTATCGCGACTCCCTCGCCGAGCCCCTGTCCCCGGACGACGACGACAGCGACCGCTATTCCCTGATCCTGGCGAACCCGCCGTTCGCCGGAAGCCTCGACTACGAGCGGACCTCCAACGCCCTGCTCAAGGTCGTCAAGACCAAGAAGACCGAACTCCTCTTCCTGGCCCTGTTCCTCCGCCTGCTCAAGCCCGGCGGCCGGGCCGCCGTTATCGTCCCTGAGGGCGTCCTCTTCGGCTCCACCAAGGCCCACAAGGACCTGCGCAGGCTCCTGGTCGAGGGCCACAAGCTCGACGCCGTCGTCAAGCTCCCCAGCGGTGTCTTCAAGCCGTACGCCGGGGTCTCCACCGCCATCCTGTTCTTCACCCGTACCGACTCCGGCGGCACGGATAACGTCTGGTTCTATGACGTCGCCGCGGACGGCTACAGCCTCGACGACAAGCGCGCTCCGCTACTGCCCCAGAACAAGCTGGGGCTCAGACCGTCCGCTCCCCTAGACGAGGCCGACCACGCCAAGAACAACCTTCCCGACGTCCTCACCCGTTGGACCCGGCGCACCACCACCGAGCTACAGCGCGCCCGCACCGATCAGAGCTTCTGCGTACCCAAGGAAGACATCGCAGCCCAGGACTACGACCTCAGCATTACCCGCTACAAGGAGGTCGCGTATGAAGAGGCGGAACACCGCGCACCTATGGAGATCCTCGAAGAACTCGAACGCATCGAGTCCGACATTCAACAGGATATCTCTGACCTCAAGGGGCTGCTGGGATGAACGTCGTCGCCCTAGGTGAGATTATCAAGCCTGCGCAGCCGCCCCGTGCCGGCGATGGCGAATACCCGATCCTGTCCATCACCATGCGCCATGGCCTGGTCGATCAAGAGGAGAAATTTAAAAAGCGGGTCGCCAGTGCCGACTTGTCGGCGTACAAGGTGGTGACCCGTGGGCAGCTCGTGGTCGGTTTCCCGATAGACGAGGGTGTACTAGCCTTCCAGAACAAATATCCCAAGGCTGTCGTCAGTCCAGCTTACAGCATATGGGATCTCATCGCCCCCGACCGGGTGAACAGAAACTACCTGCAGAGGTACCTGCGGTCGCCGAGAGCTCTGTCATACTATGTCTCTCGCCTGCGCGGCACCACAGCGCGGAGGCGCAGCCTTCCGCAAGACGTTTTCCTGGCTCTTCCAGTTCCCATGCCCGGCCGCAGTGAGCAAGACCGCATAGTGTCGGTTCTCGATCAAGCCGACCGAGTCCGGGAAAGGCGGCGAGGGGCCATCGACCTGCTCGATGAGCTGGCGCGATCCATCTTCCTCGACATGTTCGGTGACCCGATTAAAAATCCACATAGTTGGCCAGTATGGTCATTCGGCGATCTTCTAGATATGCCGCCGAGAAATGGGGTGTCGCCGTCTAGTGATGGTTCTGTGCAAGGGAAGGTGTTGACGCTTTCTGCGATCACAGGAAGTCGGTTCAATGATAAATCTGTTAAGTCGGCACTATTTTATATGGCTCCGCCTGCGAGACAGTCGGTGGATTCTCGAGACCTTTTGATCTGTCGAGGAAGCGGGAATATTGCCCTTGTTGGGCGTGGCTTTTTTCCGTCGCGGAGCATGGTGGATGTCACCTTTCCTGATACTGTCATTGCTGCTCGCGTGGATCGGCGCCGCCTGCTGCCGAATTTTATAGAATCTCTATGGGGTATGCCCTTTGTGCGACGTCAGATAGAGTCGGTGGCGCGTACTACGAGCGGCATTTATAAGATCAATCAAAAGATGGTCGAGGCGGTGCGGGTGATAGTTCCGCCGCTGGATCTTCAGGAACAATTTTCGTCTCGTGTCGAGGCTGTTCGGCGGCTGGAGGCGACTCATCGCGCGCACCTGGCCGGGTTGGACGAGTTGTTCGGTTCGCTGCAACAGCGGGCGTTCCGGGGGGATTTGTGAGACGATCGGGGCCGACGTGACCTGACGGGTGGGGACCTCCAGGGGTGGGTTTCGCGTGGGCAACTTTGAGTTCTTGCAGGCAGAGTGGGCCGAACTGCACGCCGAGGCCGTTCAGGCGGAACGGCTGGCCGTGGCCGATCCTCGGACCTCCTGCTTTTACGCGCGGCGGTGCCTGGAGCAGGCAGTCAACTGGCTTTATGAGGCCGACAGCACGTTGCGGCTGCCGCATCGCAACGATCTGGCGGCGAAGATAGCCGAACCGACGATGGCACGCCTCGTCGGATCAATGATCCGGACGAAGATGGATCTGATCCGGCGGCAGGGCAACATCGCCGTGCACGGTTCGGGGCAGGTGCGGGAGGGCGACGCGGTCCGGGTCGTGGCGGAACTGTTCCACGTCATGTACTGGATCGCCCGGCGCTACACCCGCGACAAGGCCAATCTCCCGGCGGACGGGCTGGCGTTCGACCGGGCGCTGATCCCCCGGCCGCAGCCCGCCGCGGTGCGCCGGCAGTTGCAGGCCGAGCTGCAGGCCAAGGCCGAGGAGTTCGAGCAGCAGCAGGGCGAGCTGCTGGACGCCCGCCGTAAGGCCACTGAGCTCGACGCCGAGATCAAGCGGCTGCGCGAGGAGATCAAGGCCGCCAAGGAGGCCAACGCCGCCGTCGCCGACACCCACGACTACAACGAGGCCGACACCCGCCGCCTGCTGATCGACCTGCTGCTCAAGGAGGCCGGGTGGCGGCTCGACAAGCCCGAGGACCGCGAGTACCCGGTGACCGGGCTGCCCGAGACCGCGTCGCCGTCCGGCAACGGGTTCGTGGACTATGTGCTGTGGGACGACGACGGCAAGCCGCTCGGCGTCGTAGAGGCCAAGCGCACCGGCAGGGAGGCGACGGCGGGGCTGCACCAGGCCAAGCTGTACGCCGACTGCCTGGAGGCGAAGTTCGGACAGCGGCCGGTGATCTTCGCGACCAACGGCTACGAGATCCACCTCTGGGACGACGTGAACGACCCGCCCCGGCAGGTGCAGGGCTTCTACACCAAGGACGAGCTGCGGCTGATGGTCCAGCGGCGGACCACCCGCCGGCCGCTGAGCTCCGACGAGATCAACGGGAAGATCGTCGAGCGCTACTACCAGGTGCGGGCCATCACGCGGGTGGCCGAGGCGCTGGAGCAGGAACGGCGGCGGCACGCGCTGCTGGTGATGGCGACCGGGACGGGCAAGACCCGTACGGTCATCGCGCTGGTCGACCTGCTGATGCGGGCCGGATGGGTCAAGCGGGTGCTGTTCCTGGCCGACCGCAAGGCGCTGGTGCGGCAGGCGACCGCCGCGTTCAAGACCCACCTGGAGAGCGTCCCGACGATCAACCTGCTGGAGGACCGGGAGGACCCCAGCGCCCGGGTCTACGTGTCGACGTATCAGACGATGATGGGAATGATCGACACGTTCGACGGGGACGTGCGGCGGTTCGGCGTCGGCCACTTCGACCTGGTGGTGGTGGACGAGGCGCACCGCACCATCTACGCCAAGTACGGGGCGCTGCTGGACTACTTCGACGCGCCGCTGGTGGGGCTGACCGCCACGCCGCGCGACGAGATCGACCGCAACACCTACCGGCGCTTCCAGCTCAACGAGGGCGAGCCGACCGACGTCTACGACCTGGACGAGGCGATCGAGGACGGATACCTGGTCAAGCCGGTGCTGATGAGCGTTACGCTGACGTTCATGCAGCGCGGCGTCCGGTACGACGAGCTGTCGGAGGAGGAGAAGGAGGCCTGGGAGGCCGCCGAGTGGGACGAGGAGGGAAACGTCCCCGACGAGGTCAGCGCCGACGAGCTGAACAAGTACCTGTTCAACGCCGACACCGTGGACAAGATGCTCGAGGTCCTGATGGAGCAGGGCATCAAGGTGGGCGACCGCGACATCGGAAAGACGATCATCTTCGCCCGGAACGTCAAGCACGCCGAGTTCATCGCCGAGCGGTTCAACGTCGCGTACCCGCAGTACAAAGGCCGGTTCGCGCAGGTCATCACCGCGCAGCAGAACTACGCGCAGAGCCTGATCGATGACTTCTCCCAGCCGGAGAAGATGCCGCAGATCGCGATCTCCGTGGACATGCTCGACACCGGGATCGACGTGCCGGAGGTGGTGAACCTGGTGTTCGCCAAGCCGGTGTACTCGCGCACCAAGTTCTGGCAGATGCTCGGGCGGGGGACTCGGCTGCGCCCGGACCTGTTCGGCCCCGACCAGGACAAGACCCACTTTCTCATCTTCGACCTGTGCCGGAACGCGGAGTTCTTCAACGCCGGGCTCAAGGCCGCCGAGGGAGCGGTGGCCCGGTCGATCAGCGAGAAGATCTTCCGCGCCCGGCTGGACGTGCTGCGCGCACTGGACGCCCAGTCGCCGCCGCCTCCGCTGCCCGACGACATTCCGGATGGCACCGCCGGTCCCGGTGACCTGCGCTGGGCGCTGGCCGACCGACTGCGGCTGCAGGTGCTCGGCATGAACCCCGACAACTTCCTGGTCCGCCCGCACCGCCGGCAGGTGCAGACCTACAGCAACCCGGAGAGCTGGCAGCGGCTCACCGAGAGCGTGGTCGCCGAGATAGCCGAGCATCTGGCCGCGTTGCCCAGCGCGAACGACGAGGGCGACGGGGTGGAGGCCAAGCAGTTCGACCTGCTGGCGCTGCGGCTGCAACTGACCGTGCTGACCGGCGACCCCGCGTTCGACGGGCTGCGCGCCAGGGTGCAGGAGATCGCCTCGGGCCTGCTGGACAAGACCGCCATCCCGGCGGTGGCCGAGCAACTGGAGCTGCTGGAGGCGCTGGCGGGCGAGGAATGGTGGCAGGACGTCACCGCGCCCATGCTGGAGGCCATGCGCCGCCGCGTGCGGGGGCTGGTCCGGCACGTGGACCGGCGCCGCCGCAAGGCGGTGTACCTGGACGTGCAGGACACGCTCGGCGACCTGTCGGTGCTGGAACTGCAGGGCATGGGCGTCATGGGCGACCGCAGCCGCTTCGAGGCGCGGGTCCGCACGTACCTGCGTAGCCACGAGGACAACCTCGCGGTGCAGAAGCTGCGCCGCAACCGGCAGATCACCACCGCCGACCTGACCGAACTGGAGAAGGTGTTCCTGGAGTCGGCGTTCGGCACCGAGGAGGACATCGAACGCGTCCGGGCGGAGCACGACGGGCACTTCGGACTGTTCCTGCGGTCGCTGACCGGGCTGGACCGGCAGGCCGCAGTGGAGGCGTTCGCCCGCTTCATGGAGGGGCGGAAGCTGTCGTCCCAGCAGATGGACTTCCTGAACCTGCTGATCGACTCGCTCAGCCGCAACGGGATCGTGAAGGTGGACGACCTCTACGAGGCTCCGTTCACGCATCGCGCTCCCGGTGGTCCCGAAGCCATCTTCCCCGAGGCGGACGTCGAGGTTCTCATCACCGTCCTCGACGAGGTGCGCTCCACCGCCGTTCCGCCCGAGTCCGCCGCCGGCTGACCGGCCGGGCTCGCACCGTCGCCGTCACGTCCGCGGGTGCACTGGTCTCGCTCTTGTGGGAGGCGTGTCCGGCCGAGGCGCTGCTCACAGGTGGGGAGTGATCGACCTCAGGATGCTGCGCTTGAGCCTGGCGCTCACGACGGGAGGGGCGCGCGACCGCCCCGCCGTTCCTGAACGGCAGCAGGCGCGGCGGACGTGTGCGGCCGGGCGTGTGTTCTCGGAAGGCGGGCGGGGTGAACGTGGGGCTTAGATGCGAAACGGCCCCGGGTGGGCCCGGGGCCGTTCCTCGTGCCGGTGGATGCTCCTATGGATGTCAAGCGGCGAGTTCAAGATCGTTTGATGTGGTGATGATCTGGTAGAGCTCGCGGGCGATGTAACGCTTCAGGCATCGGATGATCTCTTTCTTGGACAGGCCTTGCTTGGTGCGCCGTTCGGCGTAGGCGCGGGTGCGTGGGTCCCAGCGCAGGCGGCACAGCACGACGCGGTAGAGGGCGGCGTTGGCCTGCCGGTCGCCGCCGCGGTTGAGGCGGTGCCGGGTGGTCTTGCCGGACGAGGCGGGGATCGGGGCGGCGCCGCAGAGCATGGCGAACGCCGCCTCGGAGACGAGCCGGTCGTGGTTTTGGCCGGCGGTGACCAGCAGCTGGCCGGCGACGTCGGTGCCGAGCCCGTTGGCGGCGACCAGGCGGGGGTTGATCGCGGCCACGAGCGGGGCGAGGAGCTCGTCCAGATCGGTGATCTCGGCCGACAGTTGCTGATGGCGGCGGGCCAGCGAGCGCAGGGCGATCTTGGCGGCGGTGGCCGGTGACGCGGCGTCGGCCCGGTCGGGCCGCAGGCTCGCGCAGACGGTGATCAGTTGCGTGACCGGCAGGCCGCGCAGGCGTTCGCGCAGTTCGTCGGGGGCGGTGACGATCAGGGCCTTGATCTGGCGCTGGGCGTCGGCCCGCTGGTCGACCGCCGAGCGGCGGGCCACCCGCAGGTTGCGCAGCGCCTCGACGCGGCCGTCGCGCCGCTTGGGGGTTCCGGTCCGCTCGCCGGCCAGGGCGGTCTTGGCCGCCTGGATGGCATCGATCGGGTCGGACTTGCCCTGGAACCGGCGGGTCTTGCGGTCGGGGCGGTCGGCCTCGACGACGTGGACGCCCTGGTCGCGCAGCAGGCGGGCCAGCCCGGCCCCGTAGGCGCCGGTGCCCTCGACCCCGACCGGCCCCAGCCGCCCGAACCGGCGCATCCAGTCCAGCAGCGCGGTGTATCCGGCCGCATCGGCGGGGAACTGCTCGGTGCCCAGCACTCGCCCGACCTGGTCGATCACCGCGGCGGTGTGGGTGTCTTGGTGGGTGTCGACTCCACCGGTGACCTCGAAGGCCTGCTGTTGGGGTGTAATGGAGGGCATCGTCGTCCTGTCGTCTTGGCTGGGGGCAGGGCGGCACGCACCAGCCGGGCAACGCGGACAAGACAGAGATGGGGCCTCTGGCCAGGCTCCTATGAAGTCACAACGCCACGCCCGGTGAGCGCACATGAGCGCCTCCCGGCCAAGGCCGACATATCCCGTTGAAGACCCAAGGTCAGTCAGTGGCTGGGTCAGGCCCCGCCGGGAGGCGCTCATCTACATCATCTCTGTCAGTGGCGCTTGATGTAGACCACTCCGCTCGTGTAGCCGCGGTGCGCGTGGCGGGCGCTGCGCACCGCCAGGTCGACGGTGATGCGGTGGTGGCCGTGGTTGTGGAACAGCCGGCCCCGGTATCCCTCCCGCAGGATGAGCTTGTGGCGGTGGATGCGGAACGCCACCGGGCGGTAGCCGGAGCGCCGGTTGTAGACGTACACCGAGGCGCGCGGCGGCACGGTGAACCGCAGGCAGTTGTCGTTCCAGCGGTGGGCCGGAACGTGGCAGCGGAACCTCAGCACCCGGCCGTGGCCGTACGGGTGGCCGTGGCCCTGGCCGTGACCGTGGCCGTGGCCGTACGGGTGGTCGTGGTTGTGCGACTGGCCGTGGCCGCGCGGCTCCCGGTGGTCGGCGGCGGTCGTGGTGGCGGCGTGGGCGGCCGGACCGGCGGCGACCGTCATCGCCGTGGCGACGGCCAGCAGCGCCCCCGCCAGACCCTTCCGGACATCGGACATGATTCCCCCCTTGCTCTAGGTGATGAGAGCGATGCGAAAAGTAGCAAGGGGTCGTTCGCCGCCACGCTGGCATTGCGCGGAGATGACCAATGTGCCGCCGGTCCGTTATCCGCGATCACGACGGCGTCCGGAAGGTCCCGATCTGACGTCCTCCCCGCCCCGGCACGGCGTTCATCGGGCCGTCCCCGTGGCGGCCCGATGAACGCCGGGGTCATTCGGTGCGCAGTTGCTCGGGGGAGGCGGCGCGGGCCAGCAGCCGGCGGGAGGCGGCGGTGACGGCGGACGCGGCGGCGATCCCCAGCAGCGTCATCAGCACGGCGCGTCCCAGGGACCAGGCGGCCACGAACGTCGTCGGCTCCGACACCAGCACGGTGAACGCCCCCATGCCGATCAGCCCGGTGAGCGCGGCCACGGCGCAGACCGGGGCGGCGGCGATCAGCGCCTGCCGCTGGGCGGTTCGGCGCAGGGCGGACACCGGCGTTCCGGACGCCGTCAGCGCCGCCAGCGACCGGCGGCTCTCCAGCAGCCACTCGGCGCGGTGCACCACCAGGGCGACGGCGGCCACCGCCAGCGCCAGCAGCAGCGCCAGGTCCACCAGGGTGAAGCTGACCAGCCAGAACGGGTCGGTCGAGGAGTCGTCGCGCAGGGCGTCGTCCAGTACGTCGGCCTGGATGATGCCGGCCCCCGTGCCGAACAGCACCACCAGGCCGATCACCGACAGGGTGCGGCCCCACGAACGCGGGTCGGCCTGCAGGGTCCGCGCGGCCAGCAGCGTCTGCGGAGTGCGGGCCCACCGGGCCGCCAGGCGGGCCGACTCCAGCACCAGGCGGCTGCCGGCGGCCACCATGCCGACGACGGTGACGGCGCCGCCGGTGAACTGCAGCGTCACCCCGGGCCCCTCCGGGAGGAACGCCGCGACGGCCATGATGACCAGGCCCGCGCCCAGCGGCAGCAGCGCGACGGCGCGCGGGTGCGGCCGGTGCGCCCGCCGGCTGACGCCCAGCGGCGAGGCCAGCACGTGCCGGGAGGCCAGCAGGCCGGTCACCGCCCCGGCGGCCACCACCGCCGCCACCACCAGGGGAACGAGCCACACCGGCGCCGCGTACCGGGCGGTGCGCTCGACCGACAGCGCGGCCATGGCCGCCTGCTGGCAGACGACGTACCCGGTGACGCCGAGCACCGCGCCGGCCACGCTGACGCGCAGCGCCTCGGCCGCGGCGATCAGCCGCACCTCCCGCGGGGTGGCGCCGGCCAGCCGCAGCGCCGCAAGCCGGCGTTCCCGGGTGGCCTGCGCGATCCGCCCGGCCTGGTGCAGCAGCGCCAGCGGGGGGACCACCAGCAGCGCCAGCGCCAGCGCGGTGCCGCCGCGCAGCCCCTCCTCGGTGACCAGCCCGGCCCAGTCGCTGTAGGTGTTGCCGCGGATGGTCAGCAGGTTGCCGGCGCCCAGCAGGAAGAACGTGGCCAGCGCGGCGGCGGCGATCATCAGGCGGCGGACCCGCCGGTCGGCGTGGGAGGCGCCGCGGGCCAGCATCGCGGCGACGGTCAGGGCGGCGCTCATCGGGTCGCCTCCGGCAGCGTCGCGTCCGGCTCCCGGTACGGCTCGGCCGGTTCGGCCAGGCGGCCGTCGCGGACGATGACCTCGCGGTCGGCGTAGGCGGCGACCTGGTTGTCGTGGGTGACCAGCACCAGGGTGGTCCCGCGGGAGCGGACCGCGTCCAGCAGCCGGGCCAGGACCTGCTCGCCGGCGATGGTGTCCAGGGCGCCGGTCGGCTCGTCGGCGAAGATCACCGACGGTTCGGTGGCCAGCGCCCGGGCGACGGCGACCCGCTGGGCCTGCCCGCCGGACAGGTCGCCGGGCCGCAGGTGGGCGCATTCGACCGCGCCGACGCGCCCGAGCCACTCGACGGCGGCGGCGTGCGCGGCCCGGCGCTCGGCGCCGGCGAACATCAGCGGCAGCGCGATGTTCTCGGCGGCGGTCAGTTCGGGCACCAGATGCCCGAACTGCAGCACCACGCCGAAGTTGTCGCGGCGCAGCCGGGTGCGGGTCTCCTCGTCCAGCCGGTCCAGCCGGGTGTCGCCGAAGCGGACCTCCCCGGCGTCGGGCCGGGTGATCCCGGCCAGGCAGTGCAGCAGGGTCGACTTGCCCGACCCGCTGGGCCCGGTGACCGCGACGACCTCGCCGGCGTCGATCGTCAGCGACAGCCCGCGCAGGGCGGGGGTGCGGCCGAAGGACTTGGCTATGTCGCGGGCTTGCAGCAAGGGGGCCATCACGCGATCTCCTTGGTGAGGTCCGCCAGGCGGCGGGCGGCCAGATCCATCCATCTCAGGTCGGCGTCCAGGTGCAGCAGGGCGTGGTCGGCGGCCAGCAGCCGGGCGGCGGTGCGGTCGGGGTCGGTCTTGACCGCCGTCAGCTCCCGCATCCGCGCCAGATGGGCGGCGCGCTGGCGGTCCAGGTAGAGCTGGGGGTCCTCGCCGGCGACCAGGGCCAGCACGACCCGGGTGAACAGGGCGCCGGACACGTACGGGGCGGGCGGCTCGACCTCGCCCAGCCAGGCCCGGATGCGGGCGCGGCCCTCGTCGGTGAGCCGGTAGACGGTGCGCTCGGGGCCGCCGTCGCTGACGGTCTCGGCGACCGCGACCAGCCCGTCGCGTTCCAGTCGCTGCAGGGTGGAGTACACCTGCCCGTAGGCGACGGGCTTGGCACCGGGCAGCCGCTCGTCGTGCTCGCGCTTGAGCTCGTATCCGTGCTTGGGCCGCTCGGCCAGCAGCCCCAGCAGGATGTGCGGTATCGACATGGGCCTACTATACACTCGGTGTATGTACTGAGTGAATAGCCGCTGACCTCCATCTTCCGTGGAGGGCGGCCGGCAGACCTCGGCAAAGGGCGATCACTCGGAGAGGGCGGGCACGGCGTGGAGGAGTGGCGCGGGTACGAGAGGACGCGGGGTGACGCGGTGGAGTGCCGGGAGATCCGCTCCTTCCGCGGTGAGGTCACGACCCTGACGCCGCACGACCTCACCCCGGACACCGCCGCCGAGGCCGACCGTTTCCTGCTCGGCGGGACGCCGATCGGTCCCTGATGCGCCGTGCCGTCCGGCGTTCAGGACCGGGCGTTCGGCTCGGGGACGGGGAGGTGGGCGCACCGGCGGCAGGCCCGCGCCGAGGAGGCGATCGTGGCGTGGGCGGCGGCGGCCAGGGCGCCCGCGAGGACCAGGAGGGTCCAGTCGGCGGTGAACAGGGCGGTGACGGCGAACGTGACGGTGGCCAGGGCCGCCGCCACGGCGGCGGCCGTCCCGGTCCACGCCACGGCCAGGGGCAGCCGGGACGGTGTGGGCAGCCGGCGGGCGAGGGAGCCGGTGACGACCAGCGTCGCCGAGGAGAACACGGCGGCGGTGGCGGCCACGGCGGCGAGCTGGAGGCCGAGCAGATGGGCGGCCGGCGGCAGGCCGGGGTCGGCGGCGCGGATGGCGTACCAGCAGGCCAGCAGGAGCGGGACGGTCAGCGCGACGACCCGGGCGGTGTGGCGGGCCTGGACGACGGTGAGCTCGCGCTGGCAGCTCGCCGCGATCTCGCCGACGGGCCCGAAGTCCCGCACCGCCTCGCGGGCGGCGTCCCGCGGGGGCATCCCCTCCTGCGCGTAGGCGTCGGCCGTGTCGACGAGGCCGTCGCGGATGTCGCCGACCATCCGGGCCCTGACCCTCGCCGGGCCGTGCAGGGCGACGGCCAGGGCCGCGACGTACTCCTCGATCGGGCCGTCGTCCGGGGCCGGCTCGGCCCGCCGGCGCGGCGCCCTCATGTCGCCTGCCCGGGCAGCGGCCGGAGCACCGACCCGATCACGGCCGTGAACTCCTCCCACGCCGACCGTTCGGCGGCCAGGGTGCGCCGCCCCGCGTCGGTCAGCTCGTAGCAGCGGCGGCGCCGTTCGCCGACCGACTGCCAGGTGCTGTGCAGCAGGCCGAGCCGTTCCAGCCGGTTGAGCGCCGGATAGACGGTGCCCTTGCGCAGCTCGAGCACTCCGCCGCTGCGCTCCTGGACCGCGGCGATGATCGCGTATCCGTGCAGCGGCCCCGACTCCAGGACGGACAGCAGCAGGCCGTCCAGATGTCCCCGTACCGCGTCGACCCTCATGGATAGACAGCCTACCCACCGTGATAGATAGATTGGCAACCAATCCATTGGCCGCCGATCCACGGGACCGTTCATGACCAAGCTGCTGCTGTCCGTCCATGTGCTCGCCGCGATCCTGGCCATCGGCCCGGTCGCCGTGGCCGCCTCGCTGTTCCCCCGCCACGCGCGCCGGACGGCCGACGAGGAGACCGGGACCGCCGCGTTCCTCCACCGCACCTGCCGGGTGTACGCCGTCGTGGGGATCGCCGTCCCGGTCTTCGGCTTCGCCACCGGAGCCGAACTCGGCGTGCTGACCGATGCCTGGCTGATCGCGTCCGTCGTCCTGACCGCGATCGCCGCCGCCCTGCTGGCCCTGGCGATCCTCCCCGGCCAGCGACGCCTGCTGACCCCCGCCCCGGACGGGACCGCCGCCGCGGACAGGCGTGCGGCGGCGGCCCGGCTGGCCATGCTCACTGGGATCTTCAACCTGCTCTGGGCGATCGTCGTCGTCCTGATGATCGTCCGCCCCGGCTCCACCACGGGGGTGTGAACGCCGTGCGCACCCTCCGGATCGCCGCCGCCGTCGAGGCCGCCTCCCTGGCCGTCCTCCTGGCCAACCTGCTCACCGCCCATGCCGAGGCGATCGCCTCCCTGGTCGGCCCCCTGCACGGCACCGCCTATCTGACCGTCATCGCCGCCACCTGGCTCATCCCCGCCGGTACGCCCGCCCGGCGGCGCGCCGTCATCCCCGGCATAGGCGGCCTCCTGGCCCTCCGCCGCCTCCCCGCCGACCCGGAATGAGACCGACGCGCCGCCGCGGTGACCGAACCGCGAGGCGCTCGTGGTGCTCAAGGGCTCGCTGCCGGGGCTGGCCGCGGCCCATGCGGTGGGGATCGTGCACCGCGGCGTTCCTAGAACGGGGCGAGGGCGGCGATCAGGCGGCTGAGGGTCTCCTGGTCCTGCGGGTCGTTCGGCTGGTACTCGGTGACGGTGAGGCCGGCGAGGGGGAGGCGGGCGGTCAGGGCGGTGACGGCGGCGGCCAGGGCCTCGGGGGTGAGGCCGCCCGGCTCGGGATAGCCGATCGAGGTGAACGTGGACGGGTCGAGGACGTCGAGGTCGATGTGGACGTGGACGGCGTCGGCGTCGATGGAGGAGACCAGGGCGGAGGGGTCGGCCAGGGCCTCGGGGGTGAGGTGGCGCAGGCCGTGGCGCTCGACGTAGTCGCGTTCGCCGGGATCCAGGGAGCGGACCCCGGCGAGGGTGACCTGGGCCGGGGTGAGCGTGCGCGCGGGGGTCAGGCCGGCGGGGCCTTCGCCGAGCAGGGTCCGCAGCACCATGCCGTGGAACGCCCCCGAGGGGGAGGTCTGCGGGGTGTTCAGGTCGCCGTGGGCGTCGAACCACACCACGGCCAGCCGGTCGCCGTACCGGTGCAGCGCGGCCTCGATCGGGGCGAGGTCGATGCCGCAGTCGCCGCCGATCGTGACGGCCGGGTGCCCGCCGGCGGCCGTCGCCTCACGGGCCGCGGCCAGGTTGGCGGCGAGGACGTCCAGGTGGCGTACGCCGTCGCGGGTGTCGCCCGGCGCGTCGTCCACGTTCGCCCGCAGCCGCCGGGAGCCGGGGAACAGCCCGGCGAGCAGGCGGGCCCCTTCGGCCAGCCGGGGCGCCTCGGGCGACGCCGAGCCCTGCCATTGCGGGATCTCGACCACTGTGGGTGCGGGCATCCGGGGTGCTCCGTTCTCCGGGATCGGGCGTTCGGTGCCGATCGTAGAGGGCGGCAGGGCAGACTCTGATCATGGATTTCTCCCCCGGAACGGTCGACGAGGAGACCGGGCGGCGGCTCGCGCGCGCCAACGCGGAGGCCCTGCGCGACGAGCTGACCGAGGCGCTGCGCACCAGGCTGGCCGCCGCCGGCTGGCAGGGACGGATCACGCTGGAGGAGGATCCGGAGTGGTTTCCGGACGACGGCAGGCCCGGTTACCACGGGTACAGGCTGAACACGCCCGCATGGGACGAGGCCGGAGGCGCCGGAATCGAGATCCCGGGAGTGCCGCTGGAGGTGCTGCGCGCCGAGCCGGAGAGCGAGGAGGGGCCGATCTGGGTGGACGAGGAGCCCAAGGCGTGGGACGGGGCGATCACGCACCTCACCGAGGAGGCCGCCCGGTGGGAGATGTACCAGATCAACATCCGCGCCTTCCTCGCCGACGTGGTGGCCGCCGGCGGGCCGCCGGACGTCGCGGGGGCGGACCTGAGGGTCGACGTCGACGCGGCGGGCGGGAACTGCGAGTACTACTGGGTGCCCGTGCACGGGAGGAGGATCCGCGTCGGCATGCACAGCGAGGTCGACGGCCGTGAGTCCGGCCAGGAGGTCTGCGTCGCCTGGGGCGACTGGATGAGCTGGGCGGATGCCGTGCGGGACTTCGTCCGCCGGGCGGAGCGGATCGCCGCCCACCCGGACGTCGTCGCGCGCCCGGACTGGAACGGGGAGTTCTGAGGGCCGGAGGACCACGGCGCCCGAGTCCTCCCCGGCCCCCGGCGGTCACTCCGGGCCGGGGAGGGCGGCGGCGATGGTGTCCAGGACGCGTTCCAGGCCGTACGCGAAGCGCTCGTCGTCGTCCATGTGGGGCTGGCGGGCGTACAGGATGATCTTGCTGAAGACCGGATAGTCCCCGCTGTCGAGGATGTGGTGGACGTACGGCCCGGAGTGGGCCATCCACTGCTCGCGGGTCATGCCGGTGCGGCGTTCCTCCTCGATCCAGAAGGCCTCCTCGCGGACGAACCCGGTCACGTAGCCCTGGAAGATCCCGAACAGGGCCATCATCTCGTCGACCGGCACCCCGCGCCCGTCGAGGGCGCCCATGCCGAACTCCAGGAAGCGCAGCGTGTTCGGCCCGAAGCTCTGGCGCACCCCCCGGATGTCGGTGAACCACGGGTGGCGCCGCGACGCCGCGCGCAGGGCGTGCGCCAGCAGGGTCAGGTCGGCGCGCCAGTCGCCGGAGGGCTCGTCGGGCAGGTCCAGCTCGCCGTAGACCGCGTCGACCATCAGGTTGACCAGGTCCTCGCGGCCGGGCACATAGCGGTAGAGCGACATGGTGCCCGCGCCGATCTCGGCCGCCACCCGGCGCATCGAGGCGGCCTCCAGCCCCTCGGCGTCGGCGATCTGGATCGCGGCCGCGGTGATCTGCGCCCTGCTGTAGGCCGGGCGCGGTCCCCGGGCCGGGCGCTCCGGGCGCAGCCAGATGATGTCGGGCGCGTCGTCGCCCAAGCGGATCTCCCTCCTCCGGTGAACGGGGTTGCGTACATCGTACTCAGTTCGTACTCTGGCCGCGCACGACAACCGCGTACGGTGTACCCAGAACGGAGCCGTGATGACCGAACCGATCGTCGTCGCCGAAGGGCTGCACAAGCGCTTCGGCGACGTCCACGCGCTGCGCGGCCTGGACCTGGCGGTGCCGCCCGGCGCCGTCTGCGCGCTGCTCGGGCCCAACGGGGCCGGCAAGACCACGGCGGTGCGCATCCTGGCCACGCTCGCCCGCCCCGACGCCGGGCACGCCCGGATCGCCGGGCACGACGTGGTGCGCGAGGCCGACCGGGTGCGCGCCCTCATCGGGCTGGCCGGGCAGTACGCCGCCGTGGACGAGCGGCTGACCGGCCGCGAGAACCTGCGGATGTTCGGCCGCCTGCACCACCTGTCGCGGGCGCGGGCCCGGCGGCGCGCCGACGAACTGCTGGAACGCTTCGGCCTCGCCGACGCGGCCGACCGCGTGGCGGGCGCCTACTCCGGCGGGATGCGCCGCCGCCTGGACCTGATCGCCAGCCTGCTCGTCGCGCCGAAGGTGCTGTTCCTGGACGAGCCCACCACCGGGCTGGACCCCCGCAGCCGCGGCGAGATCTGGGACGCCGTCCGCACGCTGGCGTCCGACGGCACCACCGTGCTGCTGACCACCCAGTACCTGGAGGAGGCCGACCGGCTCGCCGACGACGTCGTGGTGATCGACCACGGCCGGGTGATCGGGCAGGGCACGCCCGACGAGCTCAAGGCCGCCCTCGGCAGCCGGATCGACGTGCTGCTGGAGGACGCCGGCGCGCTGCCCGCGGCGTCGGCCGTGCTGGCCCGCATGACCGGAGCCGACCCGGACGCGCCCGACCACCGCCGGCTGACCGCCCCGGCCCCGGTGGACCTGCGGCTCGCCGACGCCGTCCGCGAACTCGACCGCGCCGGGGTCGCCATCGCCGACATCGCCCTGCGCCGCCCGTCCCTGGACGAGGTCTTCCTGCACCTGACCGGCAGGCCCGCCCGGGAACCGGACGCCGCCGCGGCCGAGGGGGAGGCCGCCTGATGGGCACGTCGCTGCGCTGGACGATCGAGGACGGCCTCACGCTGGTCGAACGGGAACTGCGCCGGATGCGGCACGAGCCCGGCGAACTGGTCGCGGCGCTGCTCTTCCCGGCCCTGATGGTGCTGATGTTCGGCTACATCATGGGCAGCGCGATCAGGGTGCCCGGCGGGGGCGACTACCGCGAGTACCTGATGCCGGGGCTGTTCGCGATGGTCACCTTCAGCTCGGTGATGGCGCTGACCCTCAAGGTGGCCACCGACGCCTCGCGCGGGGTGATGGACCGGTTCCGCTCGCTGCCGATGTCGCGGCTGGCGGTGCCGTTCGGGCAGACCGGGGCGGACGTGCTGTCCGGGCTGCTCAACCTGGTCATCATGGCGGGGATGGGCCTGCTGGTCGGCTGGCGGCCGAACGACGGGCCGCTGCGCGCGCTGGCGGCGTTCGCGCTGCTGACGCTGCTGCGGTACGCGCTGAGCTGGGTGGGCTGCTACCTGGGGTTCAGGGTCAGGAACGAGCAGGTCGCCGACCAGCTGATGCCGCTGCTGTTCCCGGTCACCATGCTGTCCAACGCGTTCGTGCCCACCGAGGGGATGCCGGTCTGGCTGCGCGTGATCGCCGACTGGAACCCGGTCAGCGCCCTCACCGCCGCCTGCCGCGACCTGTTCGGCAACCCCGGCGCCCCCACCGCCGACGCCGCCTGGCCCGTGGCCCACCCGATCCTCGCCACGATCGCCTGGTCCGTACTGCTGGTGGCGATCTTCATGCCGCTGTCCCTGCGCGCCTACCAGCGGCGGGCCTGACCGCCGCGGCGGCCGTCAGGTGGCGACGGCGCGGAGGGTGCCGGGGCGGCGGCCGGTGAGGCGGTCCAGGGCCGCCGAGGTGGAGTCGTCGGCCGGGAGGTAGGCGATCAGGCGCTGGCCGTCGTCGGCGGGGACGTCGAGGGTCTCGTACGCCAGCCGCAGCTCGCCGGCCTCCGGGTGGGCGAGGCGGAGGACGCCGGTGCGCGGGGGCAGGCTGGGGACGGCCCGCAGGCGAGAGGTGAACGAGGCGCCCGCCACCAGGGACAGCTCGTCGGTGAACTCCGCCACGTGCGGATCGTCCCCGGTGGCCTCGGTGCGCAGGTAGGCCACCTGCTCGTCGGCGACCCGGTCCCAGTCGGGATAGGCGGCGCGGGCCCGCGGATCGGTGAACACGTGGCGGGTCACGTTGGGCGGGTCGCCGTCCAGCAGCCCGAGCGGGCCGGTGAGGCGTTCGAAGGCCACGGTGTGGGCGAGGACGTCGTTCAGCCGGTTGAGGACGGCGGCGGGGGTGGGCTCGAGGCGCTCCAGCAGGGTCCGCAGGGTCGGGCGGACGGTGCGGGACGGCGGCTCCAGCCCGAACATGCACATGCCGGAGCCGTGCATCGCCTTGGCGGTGCGGCGCAGCACGTCCCGGTCGGCGGTGGACAGCCGCAGCGCGTCCGCCAGTGCCCCGAGGACCTGGAACGACGGATGCCGGTCGCGTCCCTGCTCGAGGCGGGTCAGGTACTCCACGCTGATCCCGGCGAGGGTGGCCAGCTCCGACCGGCGCAGCCCGGGGGTGCGCCGGCGGGGACCGGTCGGCAGCCCCACCTGGTCGGGGGTGATCGCCTCGCGACGGGACCTGATGAACGCGCCCAGCTCGTTGCCGCTCATGCCCCCCAACCTAACCGCCGACGAGCCGCCGATCATGGCCCTGCCGGGGCCAGTCTCGGCGCGGTCTGGTTGCCCCGTTCCGGCGGCGACACGGTGGATCCATCGACGAACGACAGGGAGTCACTGAGATGGATCTTGGACTGAACGGCCGGACCGTGATCGTCACCGGAGCGTCGGGCGGCATCGGCCGCGAGATCGCCCGCGGGTTCGGCGCCGAGGGCGCGGACGTGGTGCTCACCTACCACCGGGCGCGGGACCAGGCCGAACGGCTGGCCAAGGAGATCGAGCAGGCCGGCGGCCGGGCGCTGGCGGTCCGCCACGACATGGCCGACCCCGGGTCGACCGCCGCCCTGGCCCGCGCCGCGACGGACTGGACCGGGCGGATCGACGTGCTGGTCAACAACGCCGTGCACTGGGGCGCGGACGCCCCCGACCCCGAGAGCCGGTACGAGACCGTTCCCGACGAGTCCTGGCAGGCCACGGTCCGCCACAACATCGAGGGCGCGATCCGGCTGAGCCGCGAGGTCACCCCGGTCATGCGGCGGCGGGAGTGGGGCCGCATGGTGCACATCTCCTCCAGCCTGGCCACGGACGGCGGGGCGGGCAGCGAGTACTACGCGGCGGCCAAGGCGGCGCTGCACGGGTTCAGCCGCTCGCTGGCGTTCTCGCTCGGCAAGGACGGCGACATCCTGTCCAACGTCGTCATGCCGGGCCTGACCCGCACCGACACCAACGGTTTCGTCACCGACCAGTGGGCCGACCACTACAGCGCCCTGACGCCCATCGGCCGCCTGCTGACCGCCGCCGAGGTCGCCGCCCCGGTGGTCTTCCTGGCCTCGGCCGCCAACACCGGCATCACCGGCCAGGCCATCACCGTCACCGGCGGCGCCTGACCGCCCGCCCCGGCGCACGGCGGCTCGGCACGGACGTGGCGACTTGGCACGGACTTCCCGGCGTGCGATCGGCTGTCACGGTGACCGGTGGCGCCTGACCGTCCGTCCCGGCGTGTGGTGGCTCGGTGCGGCTTCCGGGTGTGGCTGGATCTCACGCCGGAAACGGCGTCGCCGCCGGGATGCGAGGCGCGTCCCGGCGGCGACGGTGGGGTTCCGGTCCGGCTACCTCTTGGTGTAGGGGATGCCGTCCGCGGCGGGGGCGCGGACGGCGCCCACCAGGCCGGCGACGGCGAAGATGGTGGCCAGGTACGGGGTCATGCTGAGGAACGCGGTGGGCACCGGGGTCTCCAGCGGCTGCAGGGACACCGAGACGCCGCCGGCGAAGCCGAACAGCAGGGCGGCCGACACCGCGCCCAGCGGGGACCAGCGGCCGAAGATCAGCGCGGCCAGGGCGATGAAGCCCTGCCCGGCGGCCATGTTCTTGTTGAAGGTGATGTTCAGGCCGATGGTCAGCCAGACGCCGCCCAGGCCCGCGATCATGCCGCCGAGGACGACGTTGCGGTACCGCATGGCCACCACGCGGATGCCGACGGTGTCGGCGGCGGTGGGGTGCTCGCCGACCGCGCGGGTGCGCAGGCCCCAGCGGGTGTGGAACAGGCCGATCTGCACCACGGCGATCAGCACCACCGTGATGTAGAAGACCGCGTTCTGCCCGAACAGCACCGGCCCGATCACCGGCAGGTCCGACAGCAGCGGGATGTCGACGGCCCCGAACGCCATGGTCTTGTTGTAGTCCGGGTTGGTCTGCATCAGCCGCTCGTACAGGAAGCCCGTCAGGCCCGCCGCGAACAGGTTGACGACCACGCCGAGGACCACCTGCTGCACCAGGTAGCGGTTGGCGAACACCGCCAGCATCGCCCCCAGCAGACCGCCCGCCAGGGACCCGGCGACCAGCCCGGCCCACAGGCTGCCGGTGATCGACGCGAAGAACGCGGCGGCGAACGCCCCGACCAGGAACTGCCCCTCGATCGCCACGTTGATCACGCCGGAGCGTTCGCACAGCACACCGCACAGCGCCCCCAGGATCAGCGGGGTCGCCGCCAGCACCGTCGCGTTCAGCACCGAGGTGAAGTTGAGGCTGTGCCCGGCGGTCGCCCACACCAGGAACGCCGCCACGAACGCCACCAGGTACGCGGTGGTGGCGGCGACGCGGCGGCGGCCGGTCAGCCGCAGCGCCGCCCGCAGCAGCCCCACCACCACGCACACCAGCGACAGCGCGATCGCGGTGGGCGCGGCCGGCACGGTCAGGTCGGGGACCTGGACGCCCTCGCCGCCCACCAGGTTCAGGTTGAACGTGGCCTGCGCGCCGTCGTCGGTGCGGCTGCCGAGCCCGAACGCCCACAGCGCGTACAGGCCCACCAGGGTCATCGCGCCGCCGACGTACCAGTGGCCCCGGTCGGTGGCGGCGGCGGTGGCCGCGGCCGGCCCGGCCGTGGGGGTCAGCGTGTCGCTCATCTCAGCCGTTCCATCCCTTCGCCAGCAGGCCGGTGGACCCGCCGCCCTCGCCGCGCAGCCGGAAGATGCCGCGCACCAGCGCCGGAGCCGCCACGAACAGCACGATCAGGGCCTGGATGACGGTGACGATCTCGATCGAGACGCCGGCCGCCGCCTGCATCTCGCGCCCGCCCGCCTGCAGCGCCCCGAACAGCAGCGCCGCCGCCACGGTGCCGACCGGCGAGGCCCGCCCCAGCAGCGCCACGGTGATCGCGGTGAAGCCGAGCCCGGCGTCGATCTGCTGGGTGAGGGCGTTGTTGGCGTTGGCGGTGCCGAGCACCTGCGACACCCCGACCAGGCCCATCAGCCCGCCGGAGATCAGCATCGCCATGGTCTGCCCGTATCCGACGCTCATCCCGGCGGTGCGGGCGGCGTTGGGGTTGGCGCCCACCGCGCGGAGCTGGAAGCCCAGCGTGGAGCGGTTCAGCAGCCACCAGGTGAACACCACGGCGGCCAGCGCCAGCAGCAGCCCGGCGTTGACCCGCAGCGAGTCGCCGAACAGGTGCGGCAGCCGCGCCGCCTCGTTCACCGGCTTGGAGATCGGCTGCGGGTTGTCCGGGTCGCGGAACGCCTCGCTGCCGATCAGATAGCCCAGCAGCAGGAACGCCACGTAGTTGAGCATGATCGTGACGATCACCTCGTGCGACCCGGTGCGCGCCTTGAGCCAGCCGACCAGCCCGCCGTACAGCGCGCCGCCGGCCAGACCGGCCAGCACCGCGGCGGGCAGCGCCACGATCCCGGGGGCGTCGAGGGTGAAGCCGACCCAGGTGGTGGCGATCGCGCCCATGATCAGCTGGCCCTGGCCGCCGATGTTGAACAGCCCGGCGCGGAACGCCAGCCCGACCGCCAGCCCGCCGAAGATCAGCGGGGTGGCCTCGGTGAGCGTCTCGCTGATCGGCCGCAGCACGTCGGTGAACGTGGCGGTGGCGTCCGGGTTGAAGATCGCGCCGCGGAACAGCGCCTGGTAGGCGGTGGACACCGCCTCCCACGAGGCGGTGATCGCGTCGCTGGGCCGGGCGAAGAAGTACCCGAACGTCGCGGTGACCTCCGGGTCGGACACGATGATCAGCACCGCGCCGACCAGCATGGCCAGCAGGACCGCCAGCACCGTGACCACCCACGGCGGTCCGGCCACGACCTGCGCGGCCAGCCTGCGGAACCGGTCGGCCTCCGGCGGTTCGCCGGTGCCGGCGTCCTTGGCGGGCGCCGCCTGCTCACTCATCGTCGCCGCCCTTCGCGTTCTCGGTGTCCTGTGCGCCGGCCGGCGCGTCGGCCCCGGTCGCCTCGGCCGGCTCGGTCGCCTCGGCCGGATCGTCCGGAACGGCCGGCCCGTCCGGGTGGGCGCCGGCCATCAGCAGGCCGATGTGCTCGCGGGAGGTGTCCGGCGGGACGATCGCCATGATCTTCCCCCGGTACATCACCGCGATCCGGTCGGCCAGCCCGTAGATCTCGTCCAGTTCGGTGGAGATGATCAGCACCGGCCGGCCCTGGTCGCGTTCGGCCACGATCCGCTTGTGGATGAACTCCATCGCGCCGACGTCCACGCCCCGGGTCGGCTGGGCGGCCACCAGCAGCCGCAGCGGCCGGGACATCTCCCGGGCGACGACCACCTTCTGCTGGTTGCCGCCGGACAGGGTGCCGACGGGGGTGTCGATGGAGGCCGTGCGGATGTCGAACTCGCCGACCCGCTGCTCGGCGTTCTCCCGGACCGCCCGCACGTCCATCGTCCCGCGCCGTCCGAACGGCGGCCGGTCGTACAGGTCCAGCACCAGGTTCTCGGCGACGCTGGAGTCGGCGACCAGCGCGTCGTGGCTGCGGTCCTCGGGGACGTAGCCGACCCCGGCGCGCAGCCGCTGCCGGGGGGAGCGGCCGGTCAGGTCCGCGCCGTCCAGCACGATCCGGCCCTCGGCGACCGGGCGCAGCCCCAGGATCGCCTCGGCCAGCTCGGTCTGCCCGTTGCCCTGCACGCCGGCGATGCCCAGGATCTCCCCGGGCCGGATGTCGAAGCTGACGCCGTCCACCGCGGCCTGGCCGGACTCGTCCAGCACGGTCAGGTCCTCGACCGAGAACGCGGGCTCGGTATCGGGACCGACGGCGGCGGGCTCCTTGTCGACGGTGAGCCGCACCTGGCGGCCCACCATCAGCCCGGCCAGCTCCACCTCGGAGGCGTCGGGGGTGGCGGTCCCGACGACCGTGCCGCGCCGGATCACGGTGATCCGGTCGGCGATCGCCTTGACCTCCTTGAGCTTGTGGGTGATGAAGACGATGGAGCGGCCCGCCTCGCGCAGCGAGCGCATCACCGCGAACAGCTCCTGGGTCTCCTGCGGGGTGAGCACGGCGGTGGGCTCGTCCAGGATCAGCACCCTGGCCTCGCGGATCAGCGCCTTGATGATCTCCACCCGCTGCTGCACGCCCACCGGCAGGTCGGCGACCAGCGCGTCCGGGTCGACCTGCAGCCCGTACCGGGCGGAGACCTCCGCCACGTCGCGGCGGGCGCGGCGGCGGTCCAGCCAGCCCAGCGGGCCGGTGCGCTCGTCGCCGAGCATGATGTTCTCCGCCACGGTGAACACCGGGACCAGCATGAAGTGCTGGTGCACCATGCCGATGCCGGCCGCGATGGCGTCCCGGGGGCCGCCGATGGTCAGCTCCCGGCCGTCCATCAGGATCTGGCCCTCGTCGGGCTGGTAGAGCCCGTACAGGATGTTCATCAGGGTGGACTTGCCCGCGCCGTTCTCGCCGAGCAGGCAGTGGATCTCCCCGGGGCGGACCTCCAGGTCGATGCCGTCGTTGGCCACCAGCGATCCGAAGCGCTTGGTGATCCCGCGGAGCTCAAGACTCAACCGCCGACCTCCTCGTGCGGCGTGCGCCCGCCGGCCGTGGGCCGCGGGCGGTCATCGGGCGCGCCACGGGGCGGGACCCGGTGCGGTCCCGCCCCACGGCCGCGGACGTGCTGCCGATCAGCTGCTCTTCGGCTGGTTCGGCGAGGTGATCTTGATCTTGCCGGCGATGATGTCCTGCTTGATCTGCTCCAGCTCGGCCTTCAGCTCGGCCGGGACCTTGGAGTCGAACTGGTGGAACGGGGCCAGCCCGGTGCCGCCGTTCTGCAGGGTGCCCAGGTAGGAGCCGGTGAGCTGCTGCCCCTTGGCCGCCGTCTCGACCGTGGTCTGCACCGCGCTGGCGATGCCCTTGGTGACGCTGGTCAGGAACACGTCGCAGTACTGGCTGGCCGACTCGCAGCCGTCGGTGTCCACCCAGATCACGCTGACCTTGCCGCCGCTCTCCTTGGCCGCGGCGGCGGCGCCCAGCCCGGTGCCGCCGGCGACCGGGAAGATGATGTCGGCGCCCTGCTGGATGAAGTTGCTGGCGATCCGCTTGCCGGCGCCCTGGTCGGTGAACGAGTTGGCCATCGAGCCCGACTTGGGGTTGGCCTCGTTCCAGCCGAGCACCTCGACCTTCTTGTTCTTCTGCTTGTTGTAGTACTGGACGCCCTCGTAGAAGCCGTCCATGAAGATCGTCACCGGCTGGATCGGCAGCCCGCCGAAGGTGGCGACCTTGCCGGACTTGCTCATCGCGGCGGCCAGGTAGCCGGCCTGGAACGAGCTCTGCGCGGTGTTGAACTCCATGCCGTACACGTTCGGCGGCACCGACACCGAGTCCACGATGGCGAACTTCTGGTTCGGGTTGGCCTTGGCGGCCTGCCCGGTGGCCTCGGCCATCAGCCCGCCGACCGCGACGACCAGGTCGCACTTCTGCGAGATCAGCCGGTTGATGTTGGGGACGTAGTCGTTCTCGCTGCTGGAGGCGACGTACTGCACCTTGGCGCCGGTGCTCTTGGACGCCGCCTGCATGCCGGCCCACGACGCCGCGTTGAACGAGCGGTCGTCGATGCCGCCGGTGTCGGTCACCATGCAGGCCGAGAAGTCCGAGGCGCCCGCGGCGCCGCCGCCGCCCTCCTCGGGAGCCGAGCCGCAGCCGGCGATCACGAGGGCGAGCCCGGCCGCCCCGGCGACCAGCCGCATCAACTTAGCCACCATGCCTCCTAGTGCATGACACAGGGCGCAGAACCGTTCTGGTCGCCCGATCTGTCGACAAGCATCAACGTCCGGACATAACGCCTGCCACGCGACTGCCAACTTGTGGGGAGACCGTTATGCAACCGCAGGCATCCAGAGACAATCCCCACCTGCTCCCCACCTGGGCGGACGCTGTCCGGGCAGTCCGTCGTCACTCCGGTCGCGGCGCAGTGATCGTACCTGGTCCGCCCTAGCGGTCTGTCCCATATGTCGGTATCGGCCGATGTCGGAGGGACGGTCGCGGCTGTCGTACGGTGTCCCCATGACGGAGATCGACTGGGCCCGGCTGCGGGACGCCGCCCGGGAGGCGATGGGGCGCGCCTACGTCCCGTACTCGAAGTTCCCGGTGGGCGCGGCGGCCCTGGTCGACGACGGCCGGCTGATCACCGGGTGCAACGTGGAGAACGCCTCCTACGGGCTGACCCTGTGCGCCGAGTGCGCCGTGGTCTCCGCGCTGTACGGGCCGGACAGGCCCGCCGGGTCGACCCGTCCCGTGCTGGTCGCGCTGGCCGTCGTGGACGGCAACGGCGACCCGCTGATGCCCTGCGGCCGGTGCCGCCAGCTGCTGTGGGAGCACGGCGGCCCGCGGCTGCTGCTGGAGACCGCCCGGGGCGTCCTGCCCATGTCCGAGGTGCTGCCGGACGCGTTCGGCGCCGACGACCTGACCCGGCTCGCCTAGAGCCCGCCCGGAGGAAACACCCGTGGATGCCATCGACGTCATCCTCACCAAGCGCGACGGCGGCCGGCTGACCCCGGCCCAGATCGACTGGGTGGTGGACGCCTACACCCGCGGCGAGGTCGCCGAGGAGCAGATGTCCGCGCTGGCCATGGCGATCCTGCTGAACGGCATGGACCGCGCCGAGGTCGCCCGGTGGACCGAGGCGATGATCCGCTCCGGGGAGCGGATGGACTGGTCCGGGCTGGACCGGCCGACCACCGACAAGCACTCCACCGGCGGCGTCGGCGACAAGATCACCCTGCCGCTGGCCCCGCTGGTCGCCGCCTGCGGCGCGGCCGTCCCGCAGCTGTCCGGCCGGGGCCTGGGCCACACCGGCGGCACGCTGGACAAGCTGGAGTCCATCCCCGGCTGGCGGGCCTCGCTGTCGACCGACGAGATGCTGCGCGTGCTGCGCGACGTCGGCGCGGTGATCTGCGCCGCCGGGGCCGGGCTGGCCCCCGCCGACCGCAAGCTGTACGCGCTGCGCGACGTCACCGGCACCGTCGAGTCGATCCCGCTGATCGCCTCCTCGATCATGTCCAAGAAGATCGCCGAGGGCACCGGGGCGCTGGTGCTGGACGTCAAGGTCGGCTCCGGGGCGTTCATGAAGACCACCGAGCGGGCCCGCGAGCTGGCCGAGACCATGGTCGCCATCGGCGCCGACCACGGCGTGCGGACGGTGGCGCTGCTCACCGCGATGGACCGGCCGCTGGGCCGCACGGTCGGCAACGCCCTGGAGGTCGCCGAGGCGGTGCAGGTGCTCGCCGGGGGAGGCCCGCCGGATGTGGTGGAGCTCACCCTCACCCTGGCCCGCGAGATGCTGGCGGCGGCCGGGGTGGACGGCAAGGACCCCGCCGACGCCCTCGCCGACGGCTCGGCCATGGACGTGTGGCGGCGGATGATCTCCGCGCAGGGCGGCGACCCCGACGCCGAACTGCCCACCGCCCGCGAGTCCCATGTCGTCACCGCCCCCGCGACCGGCGTGCTGACCGGGCTGGACGCGTACGCGGTCGGCGTGGCGGCCTGGCGGCTGGGGGCGGGCCGGGCGCGCAAGGAGGACCCGGTCTCGGCCGGGGCGGGCGTGGTGCTGCACCACGTCCCCGGCGACGAGGTCACCGCCGGGCAGCCGCTGCTGACCCTCTACACCGACGAGGCCGCCCGCCTCCCCCGCGCCATGGAGGCGCTGGAGGGCGCGATCTCGGTGGTCCCGGGCGGCACTCCCGACCTGCTGCCGCTGGTGATCGACCGGATCGCCTGAATCCTGTCGGTGCCGGTCGTTACCGTTCCGTGCGAAGGCCGGACGGAACGGGGGACCTGCGACATGGAATCCGACGAGCGGTACGACCCGGACGGCGATCCCGTCGTCGCCGAGCCCGGCGGGCACCCGCTGGACTTCCGGAGGGAGAGCCCGTCGAAGGAGACGCGGTGGCTCGGCAGTGTCGTCGCCGAGATCGCGGAGGCCCCGGCGGAGGACACCGCGACCCGGTACAGGCTCGACCGCGCCATCCGTCGGTTCGGCGGCTCGATCAACACCGACTACCCGGCGCTGCTGCGCGACCTGTGGGAGCGGCCGGTGGCACGGGGCGTGCTGGCCGGGCTGGTCGCCGAATGGACGGCCGAGTGCGCCGCCGGGGACCTGCTCGGGCTGGAGCTCACGCTGCCCCGGCTGATCCCGCTCGCCGAGGCCGGGTACGCCGAGTTGGACCCCGCGTTCGCCGACGTGACGGTGCCCGACCCGATCGACGTGGTGGTGCGGGCGCTGCGGTCGGGGCTGCCGGAGGAGCTGAGCCTCCCCACGGTGCGGGGACCGGCCGCCGTGACCGCCGTCCAGCACGGCGACCTGCTCACCGTGGGCATCGGGAACTCGATGATCGAGGTGCACGGGCCGGAGGGCGTGGTGCACCGGGCCGCCGTCCGGCATCCCGGCCCGGCGGTCTGGTGGGACGGCCGGGCCTTCCACCTGTCGCGGCTGACGCGGGGCCGTTCCCGCCGGGAGACGTTCCGGCTCGCCGACGACGGCGGCCTGGCCGCGGAGCCGCTGGACCTGTGGCCCGACGGACCCGCCTCGGCCCAGGTGACCTTCCCGGGGGCGGCGGCGCCCGTCACGGTCATGATCCGCCACGGCATGTTCCGGGTCGAGGACGCCGGAGGCCGGGCGCTCTACCGGATCGAGGCCTCGCCGGCCGCGCAGACGGTCGGCGAGGGGGTCCATCCGATCCTGCCGCCGCCGGGCTGGTGGACGCACTGCGGCCCGGTCGACCCGGACGCCTCGGCCGCCCTGCGCCGGATCGACCGCGGCACGGTCGTCCGCCTGGTCGGCGCCGCCCTGCGCGGCCGGCGGGACCTGGACGCCCGGCTCGCCCGCGCGCTGCCCGCGGTCACCGGACCGCACCTGGCGGCGCGGATCGGCGCACTCGTCGCCCAGGCGGCCTCCCTCCTGCCGGCCTACCTGCGCATCTGCGATGCCCTGGGCCGGGGCCGCCCCGCCGACCTGCCGGACCTGGTGCGGCCCGCCGCCGGGCTGCGCACCGGCCGGATGATCCGGGAGATGATCACCCTCCGCCGCGCCGGCGAGCAGCTGCGCCGCGCGATCAGGGCGGAACCCCCCGAGACCGGGGTCCCCCGCCGCCTCCGCTCGACCGGCCGGCCCATCACCGTCCGTGACTTCCCGGTCTCCCGCTTCGGGTGCCTGGGCGCCCTGGCGGTCGAGGCGACCTGGCCCTGGATTCTCGACGGGACCCGCACCTGGCATCTGGCGACCCTGGCGGCGTGGGGCTCGGCCCCGTGGGGCGACGGCGGCGGCCAGTGGCGGCTGCGGGAGTTCACCTTCCCGGGCCACGGCGCGGGCGACCTGGAGGGCGTGCGATGGCGGACCCCGAACGGGGTCATGGCGGTCGTCCGCCATCACGTCACCCGTCGGGAGGGCGGGCCGATCCACGAGGCCACCGTGGTGGAGTACGCCCCGGACGGCGCGTTCGCGGAGGTCGCGTTCACCGCCTGGACCCCGCTGGGGCCTGCGATCCCGCAGGGCTGGGGCGGCGCCGAGCGCATCGCGCGGTTCACCCGCCTGCTGGCCGAACGCGGGCCCGTTCCCCACGACCCGGCGGTCGTGCACCGGATCGTCAAGGAGACCGGCCTGCCGCCGGACGAGGTGGCCTCGGCCTGCTACGGCCATCCGTTCTTCCTGGGCCGCCAGGAGCTCGCCCGCTTCCCCGCCGACCTCCTCGCCCTCTTCACCGACCCGGACACCGGCGAACCCGTCCACTCCAGGTCGAAGCGCTCCCACCGCCTGGAGGCCGGCCTGCGCAACGCCCTGATGCCCGAGGAGCCCGAGGATCTGTGGATCACCGGCCTGGACGCGGACCGGGCCGTCGACTGGTGGCACACCACGGGCAGGCACCTCGTCAAGAACACCGAGTGAACGACCCGGCGGCGGGGTCCGGCCGTTGTTGGGCGGCGTTGGCGGCGGCGCACCGCCGGGCAGGTGCTTCCCGGGGAGATGGGTCAACGCACCTTGCGTGACGGCTGGTGGGCGCCCGGCCATGGTGAACGCTCCGTACGGTGACGGCCGGGCTCTCTCGGTCGCGGTCCGGCGGCCGCCGGGGCCGCCACGGCCGGGGTGGGGAGGCATGGGCGGTGGGGTGGGGCGGGCTGGGGTACTGTGCGGGAGATGACTGGTCAACCCACGCTCGAGGCGATACGGCGGGCCCCGAAGGTGCTGTTGCACGACCACCTGGACGGGGGACTGCGGCCGGAGACGATCGTCGACCTGGCCCGCGACGCCGGATACGACGGGCTCCCCACCACGGATCCCGGCAATCTGCGCACCTGGTTCACCGAGGCGTCGGACTCGGGATCGCTGGAACGTTACCTGGAGACGTTCCAGCACACCGTCGGAGTGATGCAGTCGCAGGAGGCGCTGCGGCGGGTGGCGTACGAGTGCGCCGAGGACCTGGCCAAGGACGGCGTGGTGTACGCCGAGGTCAGGTACGCGCCCGAACTGCACACCCGGACCGGGCTGTCGCTCGACCAGGTGGTCGAGGCGGTGCTGGAGGGCTTCGCCGAGGGCGGGCGCGACCACGGCATCAGGGTCGGGACGCTGGTCACCGCCATGCGGCACCAGGCGCGCAGCATGGAGATCGCCGAGCTGGCCGTGCGGTACCGGGACGCGGGCGTGGTGGGCTTCGACATCGCCGGGGCCGAGGCCGGCTACCCGCCCACCCGGCACCTGGACGCGTTCGAGTACCTGCAGCGGGAGAACGCCCACTTCACCATCCACGCCGGGGAGGCGTTCGGGCTGCCGTCGATCTGGCAGGCCATCCAGTGGTGCGGGGCCGACCGGCTCGGCCACGGGGTGCGCATCGTCGACGACATCACCGATCGCGACTCCGCCGCACCGGTGCTCGGCCGGCTCGCCGCGTACGTGCGGGACAAGCGGATCCCGCTGGAGATGTGCCCCACCTCCAACGTGCAGACCGGCGCGGCCAAGTCCATCGCCGAGCACCCGATCGGGCTGCTGCGGCGGCTGCACTTCCGGGTCACCGTCAACACCGACAACCGGCTGATGAGCGGGGTCAGCCTCTCGGAGGAGTTCGCCAAGCTGGTGGCGGCCTTCGGGTACGGCTGGGACGACCTGCAGTGGTTCACCGTCAACGCGATGAAGTCGGCGTTCATCGGGTTCGACGAGCGGCTGGAGCTGATCAACGGCGTGATCAAGCCGGGCTTCGCCCAGCTCAAGTGGACCGGGACGCGCACCCTGACATGACCGACGGCAAGCCGCTGGTCTTCCGTTCCACGGCGGGCCGGATCGCCGCGTGGTCGTGGCTGACGTTCTCGGCGCTCATGCTGGCCGACACCGCCTGGCGCGGGGACGACCTGGCCGCCGCGGTCTCGGCCGCCGTGCTGCTGTTCGGCTGCGGCCTGGCGTACGTGCTGGGCCTGCGTCCCCGCATCACCGCCGGCGAGGACGCCGTGGAGATCCGCAACCCGCTCCGCGACATCCGCGTCCCCTGGTCCGCCGTCCGGAAGATCGAGGCCACCCACGCCCTCCAGGTCCGCTTCACCGGCCCGGAGGGCGGGGAACGCCTCGCCCGCGCCTGGACCCTGCAGACCTCCCCGCGCGCCCGCACCCGGGAGGAGCGCCGGCTCCGCAAGGAGGCCGCCGGCCTGCCCCCCGAGGTCGCCGCCAAGCTCGGCGGCCGCACCGCCCTCGGCTACGCCACCGAGCAGCTCAACGACCTCGCCAAGAGGCACCGCCGCAGGTCCGGCAAGGCCTCGGGCGTCGTCACCTGGTCCCGCCCGGCCGTGGCGGCGCTGGCCGTCCCCGGCCTCGCGCTGCTGGTCACGACCGCCCTGGCCCTCTTCGCCTGATCCCGCGTTCACCGTCCTCCGAGAACGGATGGGACGCGGGCGGGTACCTGCTGGGCGTCCGGTCCTGGCTCCGGCCGTCGCCCGGCGGATACCCGGGGCCGCGTGCGTGCCCTCCGGGAGGACGGTGGCGTGGTCGCGCCCCGTGTCGGTCCGCCGCCGGGGTGCGGCGCCCGATTCCAGATGGACGCACCGGGACCGGCTTCGGGCGTTCGGGTCAGGTGAGGGCGAGGGTCGCGGCCAGGTCGGTGCGGATGGCCTCCAGGGTGCGGGCGGCGGCGTCCCGGTCGTTGTCGCCGGGCGGGCGGACCACCTCCAGGTAGCACTTGAGCTTGGGTTCGGTGCCGGAGGGGCGGATCACGACGCGGGCGCCGGGCATGCGCAGGCGCAGGCCCTCGGTCGGGGGGAGACCGCCGGACCCGGCCGTCAGGTCGTCCACCCGGGTGACCTGGAGGCCGCCGAGGGCGGTGGGCGGGGCGGTGCGCAGGCGGGTCATGGCGCCGGCGATCAGCGCACGGTCCTCGACGCGGATCGACAGCGGCGCGGTCAGGTGCAGGCCGTACCGGCGGGCCTGGTCGTCCAGCAGGTCCAGCAGGGTGCGGCCGTCCCGCTTGGCCTCGGCGGCCAGGGCGGCGATCGCCAGGGCGGCGCCGATGCCGTCCTTGTCGCGGACCGGGACGCCGCCGTCGCCGCCGAGGCTGTAGCCCAGGGCCTCCTCGTAGCCGAAGACCTGGCGGTCGTCGGGGGCCGTCCGCGCCTTCATGATCCACTTGAAGCCGGTGAGCGACTCGGCGAAGCGGACGCCGTGCCGCTCGGCGATCCGGCCCAGCAGCGACGACGACACGATCGTGGTCACCACCAGCCGGTCGCCGCCGCGGGTGTGCCGCAGCACGTACTCGGCCAGCAGCCCGCCCACCTCGTCGCCGGTCAGCGTCCGCCACCCGTCCGGACCCGGGACGGCCACCGCGCACCGGTCGGCGTCGGGGTCGTTGGCGATGGCCAAGTCCGCGCCCGTGCGTTCGGCGAGCGCCATCACCAGGTCCATCGCGCCCGGCTCCTCGGGGTTGGGGAACGCCACGGTCGGGAAGTCCGGATCCGGCTCCGCCTGCTCCGCGACGACCGCGGGCTCGGGGAACCCCGCCCGCGCGAACGCCCGCCGCAGCACCTCAAGCCCCACCCCGTGCATGGGGGTGTACGCGATCGAGACGTCCCGGGGGGAGCCGTCCAGCGGCAGCCCGTCCAGCGCCACCAGGTAGGCCTCGACGATGTCGTCGTCCAGGACGGTCCAGTCCCCGGGCTTGCCGAGCGGCAGCTCGTCCACCCGGCCCACCGCGTCGATCGCCGCCGCGATCTCGGCGTCCAGCGGGGTCAGGATCTGCGCCCCGTCCCCCCAGTACACCTTGTAGCCGTTGTCCCGGGGCGGGTTGTGGCTGGCGGTCACCATCACCCCGGCGTCGGCCCCCAGATGCCGGACGGCGAACGCCAGCACCGGCGTGGGCAGCGGCCGGGGCATCACCCAGGCCCGCAGCCCCGCCCCGGTCACGACGGCCGCCGTGTCCAGCGCGAACTGCCGAGACCCGTGCCGGGCGTCGTACCCGATCACCACCCCGGGCCGCCCGGTCCCCCCGGCCATACCGGCGGGTCCGCCCGGCACGTCCGTCGCCCGTCCGGCGGGCGTGCCGTCCTGCGCGTTCGCGTCCGTCGCCTGGTCGGGGGATGTGCCGTCCTGCGCGTTCGGGTCGCCGGCCAGGAGGCGGGCGGCGAGGCCGGCGGCGGCCCGCATGACGGTGACGCGGTTCATGCGGTTGGGGCCCGCGCCGAGTTCGCCGCGCAGTCCGGCGGTGCCGAACTCCAGCCTGGACGCGAAGCGGTCGGCCAGGGCGGCGTCGTCACCGGCGTCCAGGAGCGCCTGGAGCTCGGCGCGGGTGTCGGGATCGGGATCCTGGGCCAGCCACTCGGCGGCGGCCCGGCGGAGGTCGCTCATCGGTCGGGTCATCGCGCGGCGGTCAGAGCTTGGGCAGGAGGGTGGCCAGCAGGGAGCCCATGCGGGCGGCGGAGGCGCGGCCCGCCTCCAGGACCTCCTCGTGGTCCAGGGGGCGGTCGGTCAGGCCCGCGGCGATGTTGGTGACCAGGGAGATCCCCAGCACCTCGGCGCCGCCCTGACGCGCGGCGATCGTCTCCAGGGCGGTCGACATGCCCACCAGGTCCGCGCCCAGCGTCTGCAGCATCCGCACCTCGGCGGGGGTCTCGTACGTCGGCCCGCGCAGCGCCGCGTACACGCCCTCGGTCAGGGCGGGGTCGATCTCGCGGGCGAGGGTGCGCAGCCGCCTGCTGTACGCCTCGGTCAGGTCGAGGAACTCCGCGCCGGTCATCGGGTTGGCGCCGGTCAGGTTGAGGTGGTCGGAGATGAGCACCGGATCGCCGACCCGCTGGCTCTCCGGGCGCAGGCCCCCGGCGGCGTTCGTGAGCACCACCGTGCGGACCCCGGCGGCCAGCGCGGTGCGCACCCCGTGCACCACCGGCTCCACCCCGCGGCCCTCGTACAGGTGGGTGCGGCCCAGGAACACCAGCGCCCGCCGTCCCCCCACCTCCACGGCGCGGATGCGGCCCGCGTGGCCCTCCACGGCGGGCGGGGCGAACCCGGGCAGCTCGGTCACCGGCAGCTCGGCGGCCGGGTCGCCGAGCGCGTCGGCCGCGGGCACCCAGCCCGAGCCCATCACCAGCGCGACGTCGAACGCGTCGAAGGTACGGGACCGCAGCTCGTCGGCGGCGGCCTTGGCCAGGTCAAAAGCGTCGTTGCTCACCCGTCAGACATTACAGCCGGGTCGGACGACCGCAGCGAGGCGAGGATCGTCCGACCCGCTTCTCGGGGGTCTGGGGGTCGTCCCCCAGATGGGACACGTCGGGCGACCGCGGCGAGGCGAGGATCGTCCGACCCGCTTTCCGGGGGTCTGGGGGTCGTCCCCCAGATGGGACACGTCGGGCGACCGCGGCGAGGCGAGGATCGTCCGACCCGCTTTCCGGGGGTCTGGGGGTCGTCCCCCAGATGGGACACGTCGGACGACCGCGGCGAGGCGAGGATCGTCCGACCCGCTTCTCGGGGGTCTGGGGGTCGTCCCCCAGATGGGACACGTCGGACGACCGCGGCGAGGCGAGGATCGTCCGACCCGCTTCTCGGGGGTCTGGGGGTCGTCCCCCAGATGGGACACGTCGGGCGACCGCGGCGAGGCGAGGATCGTCCCTGGGCGGGTCAGACGGGGGGCTCTCCGAGGGACTTGCAGGGGCGGTTGCGCAGTTCCTTGACGTAGTCGTCGGGCGCTCCGGCGGCCTCCGCGGCGTCGGCGAGGATGCCCAGGTAGTTGGCCGACGGCAGGCCGCCCTCGTAGTCGTCCAGCACGTACGTCCAGGCCAGCACGTCACCGTCGAGGGTCTGCACCCGGACCCGGATCTTGCGGTAGACGCCGAGGGCCGCGCCCTCCCAGGCGTCGAGTTCCTTCTCGTCCCACTCCGGCACGTCGTACAGCACGACGAAGACCTGCTCGCGGGAGTCCTCGACGACGGTGGCCAGCGCCCCGTCCCAGCCGACGTCCTGCCCGCCGAACGTGAGCCGCCAGCCCTGCAGCCAGCCGGTGCCGTGCAGGGGGGAGTGGGGTGCGCGCCGAGCCATCTGCTCGGGGTCCATGTTGGAGGCGTACGCCGCGTACAGAGCCACGGTCGCCAAGCGTACGGGCTCCGGTCCCGACCGTGGCGGACGCCTGCCGTATCGGGGCCGGACCGTTCACTGGTGTTGATGCGAAACAATGGAAGACGTGACCCGCATCGTGATCATCGGAGGAGGCCCCGGCGGCTACGAGGCCGCCCTCGTCGCCGCGCAGCTCGGTGCCGACGTGACCGTCGTGGAACGGGACGGTCTCGGCGGGGCGTGCGTGCTCACCGACTGCGTGCCGTCCAAGACCCTCATCGCCACCTCGACCCGGATGGCGGTGATGAGCGAGTCGGCGTCGCTGGGCCTGCAGTTCAGCGGCGGCCCGGACGGCATCGTCGGTGGCCTGGAGGTGGACCTCGGGCTGGTCAACAAGCGGGTCAAGGACCTGGCCCGGGCGCAGTCGTTCGACGTGGCCGAGCGGCTGGCCTACGAGGACGTGCGGATCGTGCGCGGCGAGGCGCGGCTGACCGACCCGCACACCGTCACCGTGAACGGCACCGACATCCCGGCCGACGTGGTGCTGATCGCCACCGGCGCGACCCCGCGGGTGCTGCCGGGCTCGGAGCCGGACGGCGAGCGGATCCTGTCCTGGCGGCACCTGTACGACCTGCCCGAGCTGCCCGAGGAGCTGATCGTGGTCGGCTCCGGCGTCACCGGCGCGGAGCTGGCCGGGGCGTACACCTCGCTGGGCTCGAAGGTCACGCTGGTCTCCTCGCGGGACCGGATCCTGCCCACCGAGGACGCCGACGCGGCCAGCGTGCTGCAGGAGGTGTTCCTGCGCCGCGGCATGAAGGTGCTGTCGCGGTCGCGGGCGGCGGCCGTGCAGCGCACCGGGGACTCGGTGGTGGTCACCCTGGAGGACGGCCGCAAGGTCGAGGGCTCGCACTGCCTGATGACGGTCGGGATGGAGCCCAACACCCGCGGCATCGGCCTGGAGAAGGCCGGGGTCAAGCTCAACCGGCGCGGGTTCGTCGAGGTCGACAAGGTCTCGCGCACCTCGGTCGGCAACATCTACGCCGCCGGCGACTGCACCGGCGTGATGATGCTGGCCTCGGTGGCCGCCATGCAGGGCCGGATCGCCATGTGGCACGCCCTGGGCGAGGCCGTGCAGCCGCTCAAGCTGGGCTGGGTGGCCGCCAACATCTTCACCGACCCCGAGGTCGCCACCGTCGGCGTCTCGCAGAAGATGATCGACGCCGGCGAGGTGAACGCCCGGTCGGTGATGCTGCCGCTGTTCAGCAACCCGCGGGCCAAGATGCAGGGCTTCGAGGACGGCTTCGTCAAGCTGTTCTGCCGCCCCTCCACCGGGATCGTCCTCGGCGGCGTGATCGTCGCCCCCCGGGCCAGCGAGCTGATCCTGGGCCTGTCCATCGCCGTCCAGCAGCACCTGACGGTCGACCAGGTCGCCCACACCTTCGCCGTCTACCCGTCGCTGTCGGGCAGCATCACCGAGGCGTCCCGCCGTCTGATGCAGGAGTCGGCGTACTGATCCGGTTGGCGGGTGGGGTGGACCAGGTCGCCGCGGGTCGCTTCGCCGTCTACCCGTCGCTGTCCGGCAGCATCACCGAGGCGTCCCGCCGTCTGATGCAGGAGTCGGCGTACTGATCGGGGGTTCCGCGGCCGATTTCGGCGCCGCGGAAACCGCCCCGGCGAGCCCGCTGAGCTGGGCGGGAACGGCTTTCCGGGGGCCGGTGGCGGTGGCCTGACGCCTCGCGATGTGAGAAACGTCGCCAAACGGGCACACGTGGCGCGAAGGCATCCTCAATGGGAGGTCAAGCCAGTGACCGTTACAGGAATCATCACCGCCATCGTCATCGGCGCGATCATCGGTGCGCTGGGCCGGCTGGTGCTGCCGGGCAAGCAGCCCATCGGCCTGCTGCTGACCATCGGCGTCGGCATCGTCGCCGCCCTGCTCGGCACCGCTCTGGCCCAGTCCGTCGGCGTGGCCACCACGGACGGCATCGACTGGATCGAGCTGGTCTTCCAGATCGGTCTGGCCGCCATCGGTGTGGCCCTGGTCGCCGGGTTCCGGCGCCGCGGTACGCGTACACACCACTGAGCCCTCGCCCCGCTGAGCCGGTGGGGCGAGAAAGGACGGAAACGAACGGCGGGAAAAGGGGACCCCGGCAGCGGGGTCCCCTTTTCGCGTTCCCTTTTCCGGGCGCCCGCCGGTCAGCGGGAGTGGCCGACGGGCGGCAGGCCGTGCTGGCGCAGGCGGGCGTCGCGGAGCTCGTCGGCGCTGATCGCCACGGTCAGCGTGCTGGTCAGGAAGGCCAGCAGGGGAACGGCGACGTGCAGCCACCAGGGGCCGGGCAGCAGCGCCAGGAGCAGGCAGATCGGGATCATCAACGCCAGGTGGCGGGCCATGACGCGGCCCCGCCACCCGGCGTCGGTCAGGTCGTGGCGCACCCAGTCGCGGTTGGCCGGCGGCAGCCGGAAGCCCAGCGTGTACCGGACCCGCTGCCAGACGGTGGGATCCCCGGGCAGGCGGGTCACCGGCCGCGCCCCCGCCGGAGGAACCGGTCAGAAGTCGCCGCCGCCGAAGTCGCCGCCACCGCCGAAGTCGCCACTGCCGAAGTCCCAGCCTCCGCCGACGTCACCGGTGTCGCCGCCGAGACCGCCGCCCTCGCCCGGGTAGCCTCCGCCGAAGCCCCAGCCGCCGTACGGGGCCGTGAACATCGAGCCCAGGGCCGTCCCGATCAACAGGCCGCTCAGCAGGTCGACACCGCCGAACCCCCGGTAGTAACCCCCGGCGTACGGCGCGTAGGCCGGACCGGCCTCCCAGTACGGGCGCCGGACTCCGCCCACCGGCACCAGCCGGGCGTCCGGGTCGGCCCCATTCTCCACGGCGGTCGCGTCGGCCTCGCAGGCGGGCACGTCCCTCGGCGCGCCGCCCGGCGGAGCCCACATCACGTCCCGCACGGACGGCCCGTGCTGCGGGTTGAAGAAGCACGGCGGGCGGCGTTCGGGAACGGGCTCGCCGGCCAGCCGGGCGCGGACCGCCGTCATGTGGTAGCGGCCGTCCTCCAGCGCGGAGGTGACGTTGCGCATGTCCTCCGGCCGCCGTGCCGCCTCCACCGCCGCCTTGGCCTCGTCGTAGGAGTTCAGCGCGTGCTCGTACTCCTCGCGGGCCGCCGGGTCGAGCCGGGGGTCGGTCACGTTCAGGTCGAGGGCCATGATGTCCTCGCCGAGCCGGGTGATGTCCTCCTGGACGCCCTGCTTCAGCTCCGCCATCTGCCGCTCGGCGCGGCGGCGGCGCCGGTTGTTGGACACCAGCCCGATCGTGACCAGCGACCCGGCCACCAGGACCAGCAGCCCGAGCAGCACGAACGTGGTGATCGCGCCGGACCGGGCGTCGCCGGCGGCCTCCCGCTCGGCCAGGGTGGAGAACTCCACCAGCCGGTCGGTGATGTCGCCGCCGCTGGTCTGCGAGATCAGCCGGTTGACCTCCTGGCCGGACAGGGTGTCGGAGATGCCCAGCATCCGGTTGTCGGCGGTGACGGCCAGGTAGGTGTCGCCGCCGCCGACGCGTTCCTGCACCGCGTCCAGCATCCGGACCAGCGACTGCTGGGTGACGTCCGGCTTGGTGACCACGACCCGGATGTCGGCCCGGTCGGCGGAGTCCAGCGCCTGCCGCACCCGGGCCTGGTCGGCCGGGTTCAGCGCGCCGCGCGCCTCGGTGGTCACGTACAGCCGGGACTGGCGCAGCCCGTCGGCGATCTGGCTGACGGTGTCGGCGCGGACGGGCGTCGCCAGGATGGTGAAAAGGAGCAGCCCGGCCGCCGCCAGGATGGCGGCCGGCCGGGCGATGATGGTGCTCATTGTCCTTCGCCTTCTGCCTCGGTTCGCCTCGGTGGGCTCCCGGGTCAGGGTTGGGTGTAGCGCAGCACCGCGCCCAGTCCGCCGGGCGCGTCCAGTTCCTGCGGGAACAGGATCTCGGCGTCGGTGGCCGCCGCCGCGCGGGCCAGCACCGATCCGGCCGGCCCGCGGTGCGGGTCGGGGACGCCCAGCTCCTGCAGGGTCTTCTCGCCGGTGGCCAGTTCGTGCGCCTGCGGGCCGAACCACAGCTCGCCGCTCACCTGGCCGCCGGCCACCAGCAGGGTGTCCACCTGGCCGTTGCGCAGCGCCTCCGTGACGGCCTCCAGCCCGGCGACCGCGTCGCCGCGCCCGTGCCCCTCGCGGAACCGCGCCATCACCTCGGCCAGGTGCCGGTCCTGCACGTCGCGCAGGATCCGTGCGACCTCCTTCTCCAGCGGTTCCTCGTCGGCCCCGGCGTTGCGGGCGCCGCGTTCGGTGATCACCGCCCGGCCGGCCCACGGCTCCCCGAGGTCGCCGGTGATCAGCTCGCGGGCGCGCACGTCGCCGGCCACGATGATCACCGCGGCGTCCACCGCCTCGGCCTCCCGGGCGACCGCCGCGGCCACCTCCCGGGCGTTGGCCTCCCAGGTCTCCTCGGCGTTGCGCTGGAAGTGCGACTCCGACCAGCCGCCCGCCCGGACCTTGCGGATCGGCCAGTCGACCCCGTCCACGGTGGTGACCTGCCGCTTGTCGCCGACGCTGATGATCTCCGCGCCCATGCGGTCGGCCTTGACGCACACGTGCGGGATCGGCTCGGGCCGGACGGCCAGCAGCGGCATGACGTACGGCAGCTCGCTCATCTCGACCGTCACCTGCGCCGGGGGCTCGGGCAGCACCTCGTGGTGGACCACCTGCCCGCCGGTCGCGAACAGCGCGCGGCCCGGGGCGGCGTTGTCCCGGTCGGTGACGATCTCCTCCAGCGCGTCGAGGGTCGCGTCGTCGACGCCGAGCCGGCCCAGCTCGATCCGCGCGTGCCGCCAGCGCAGGGCGAGCGCCTTGGCGGCGTCCGCGGTGTGCCGCTCGGTGGCCAGGTAGACCGAGGCGAACGGACCGGGTCGCTCGTACAGGGGACGTAGATAGGCCAGTTTCACGAGATCCCTCCTTTGCGTCCGCCCGTACCCAGCAGGCGGGATCCATGCCTGACCCGGCGCAAAACCCGTGGCCCGGTGGCCGGTCCGGTGGCGCCGGGGCCGTTCCGCCTCGTCGGGGAGGGCCACGGCTCAGCGCTGGGCGGCGGCGATGGCGGTGAGGGCGAGGGCGAAGCCGAGGGCCTGCGGGAGGGTGAGGGACTGGCCGAGGACGAGCCAGCCGAGGACGGTGGCGACGGCGGGGGACAGCAGCGGCAGGAACGAGGCGGAGGAGACCGGCAGCCGTTCCAGGCCGCGGAACCACAGCGCGTACGCCAGCAGTGTGCCGACGACGGCGAGCCAGGCGTACCCGGCGACGGCGCGGCCGTCCAGCGCCGGCGGGGCGCCCTCGACCAGCAGCGCGATCGGGGCGAGCAGCAGGCCGCCCGCGGCGAGCTGCCAGCCGGTGAACGTCATCAGCCCGACCCCGTCCGGGCGTCCCCACCGTTTGCCGAGCACGATCCCGGCGGCCATGACGGCGGTCCCGGCGAACGCGGCGACGATCCCGGCCAGGTCGAACGCGGCGTTCCCGCGCAGCACCATCAGCGCGACCCCGGCCGCCCCGGCCAGCCCCCAGCCCAGCCGCCGGGCCGTGGGCCGTTCGCCGAGCAGGGCGAACGCGAGCCCGGCCACCAGCAGCGGCTGCACCGCGCTCACGGTCGCGGCGACGCCGCCGGGCAGCCGGTAGGCGGCGACGAACAGCAGGGCGAAGAACGCGCCGATGTTGAGCGTGCCGAGCGCCGCCGCCCGCCACCACCAGGCCCCGCGCGGAAGCGTCCGGGTGATCGCCAGGACCGCCAGCCCGGCGGGGAGCGCGCGCAGCGTCCCGGCCAGCAGCGGCCGGTCCTCCGGCAGGAACTCGGTGGTGACCAGGTACGTCGTGCCCCACACCGCCGGGGTCAGCGCGGTGACGGCGGTGACGCCCCAGGTTCGCGCGGGGACGGGCGGCGCGGGCGGAGCGGCTGTCGAGGTGGCCATGGCCGACACACTCCTTAACATTGAAATGTTCAACGTTGAGGAGAGTAGGCGCACTGATACCTTGTGGTCAAACATTTCAACGTTGAGGAGTGTGCGGAGTGCGGGACGGCGTCGACCGGATCCTCGACCAGTGGCGGGCCGAGCGCCCCGACATCGACCCGAGCCCCATGGGGATCGTCGGCCGCGTCGCCCGCGTCCACCGCCTGCTGGACCGTGCGCTCGGCGACAACTTCGCCGCCCACGGCCTGCAGCGCGGCGAGTTCGACATCCTCGCCACCCTGCGCCGCTCCGGCCCGCCCTACCGCCTCACCGCCGGCGCCCTGACCGCGTCCGCCATGGTCACCAGCGGCGCCATCACCAACCGCATCGACCGCCTGGCCGCCAAGGGCCTGGTCACCCGCGAGACCGACCCCGCCAACCGCCGCAGCGTCCTGATCACCCTCACCGACGAGGGCCGCCGCCTGGTCGACCGGGTCCTCCTCACCCACGTGGACCTGGAGTCCCGCCTGCTGTCCGGCCTCACCCCCCAGGACCGCGAGACCCTGGCCGCCGTCCTCCGCAAACTCCTGGTGACCCTGGGCGACACCGACCCCACATCCTGACGGCCCCGGCGCTCACCGGTTCACAGCGGCGCGTCGCGGACGACGAGCATGGCCGCCGCGACCCGCACATGCCGGGGCCGATCGGCGAACCGGACCCGGGACAGCGCCATGGCGTACGTCCCCGGCGGTGAACGGCGGCCGACTGGTGCGGCCGGAAACGCGTTCGCCCCGGCCGCGCAGGCCGGGGCGAACGTTCGAAAGAGCGCGGGTCAGTCCTTGATCTCGCAGATCACGGCGCCGCTGCTGACGGTGGCGCCGACCTCGGCGGACAGGCCGGTGACGGTGCCGGACTTGTGGGCGGTGAGGGGCTGCTCCATCTTCATGGCCTCCAGGACCACGATGGTGTCGCCGGCCTCGACGGTGGCGCCCTCCTCGACGACGATCTTGACGATCGTGCCCTGCATGGGGCTGATCAGGGAGTCGCCGCCCGCCGAGCCGCCGCCGGCCTTCTTGCCGCCGCGACGGCGGGCCGGGGCCGACTTGCCGGACGCGGCGGCCGAGGCGCCCAGCGCCCCCAGGCCGGCGGGCAGGACGACCTCCAGGCGCTTGCCGCCCACCTCGACGGTGACGCGCTCGCGTTCGCCGGCCTCGGCCTCCTCGGCGGGGGCGGCGGTGTACGGCTCGATGGTGTTGTCGAACTCGGTCTCGATCCACCGGGTGTGGACGGAGAACGGCTCGGAGACGAACGCCGGGTCCTCCAGCACCACGCGGTGGAACGGCAGCACCGTCGGCATCCCGTCGACCTGCATCTCCGCCAGCGCCCGCCGGGAACGCTCGATGGCCTGCCGCCGGGTGGCGCCGGTGACGATCAGCTTGGCGATCAGGGAGTCGTACTCCTGCGGGACGGTCGCCCCCTCCTCGTAACCGGAGTCCAGGCGGACGCCCGGCCCGGACGGAGGACGCCAGGTGGACAGGGTCCCCACGGCGGGCAGGAAGTTGCGGCCCGCGTCCTCGGCGTTGATGCGGAACTCGATGGAGTGGCCGCGGATCTCCGGGTCGTCGTAGCCCAGCTCCTCGCCGGCGGCGATGCGGAACATCTCGCGCACCAGGTCGATGCCGGTGACCTCCTCGGTGACCGGGTGCTCCACCTGCAGCCGGGTGTTGACCTCCAGGAACGAGATCGTCCCGTCCTGGCCGACCAGGAACTCGCAGGTCCCCGCGCCGACGTAGCCGGCCTCCTTGAGGATCGCCTTCGACGAGGAGTACAGCAGGCGGATCTGCTCGGCGGTCAGGAACGGGGCCGGGGCCTCCTCGACCAGCTTCTGGTGGCGGCGCTGCAGCGAGCAGTCACGGGTGGACACCACGACCACGTTGCCGTGCTTGTCGGCCAGGCACTGCGTCTCCACGTGCCGGGGCCGGTCCAGGTAGCGCTCCACGAAGCACTCGCCGCGGCCGAACGCCCCGACCGCCTCGCGGACCGCCGACTCGTACAGCTCGGGGATCTCCTCCAGCGTGCGGGCCACCTTCAGGCCGCGCCCGCCGCCGCCGTACGCCGCCTTGATCGCGATCGGCAGGCCGTGCTCGCGGGCGAACTCCACCACCTCGTCCGCGCCCGACACCGGGTCCTTGGTCCCGGCGACCAGCGGCGCGCCGACCTTCTGGGCGATGTGCCGGGCCTGCACCTTGTCGCCCAGCGCGGTGATCGCGGCGGGCGGCGGACCGATCCAGGTCAGCCCGGCGTTCTCCACGGCGGCCGCGAAGTCGGCGTTCTCGGCCAGGAACCCGTAGCCGGGATGCACCGCGTCCGCGCCCGACTCGGCCGCGATCTTGAGGATCTTCTCGATGTCGAGGTAGCTCTCGGCCGCCGTGCGGCCGCCCAGCGCATACGCCTCGTCCGCGACCCGCACGTGCAGCGCGTCCAGATCCGGCTCGGCGTATATCGCCACGCTTGCCAGTCCCGCGTCCCGGCAGGCACGGGCGATACGTACGGCGATCTCGCCGCGGTTGGCGATCAGGACCTTGCGCACCTACGTCTCCTCCCGAGGTGCCGCCCTGGCACGGATCCGCGCTGACCAGCGTGTCCGCGCCGCACCGGCGACTTGAGCGAACCTGCTGGGCAGTCTAGATAACCGGCTCGGAACGGCTTTCGTAAGCCCCCGCTTTCCCGGGCTTTCCGCAGTTCGGCCCGGGACCCGGCGGTCCGCGGGGCGAGCCCGGTGTGGCGTGGGCGAATCCTGACATCGGAGGGTACGACGTGTATCTTCCCGTCTTGACCGACAGCCGACCGTTCGTCGTCGCGCCCGCCGGTGCGCTCGTGGGAGAGGTCGATGGTTCGCCACCGAGGCCGCCGCGCCGCCCTTGCCGCCGCTCTGCTGGCCGGCTGCGTCGCCGTTCCCTCCTCGGCGGTCCGCCAGGACGGGCCGCCCCGGGTGGACCGGGAGACCGAACGGCAGCTCACCGCGGCCGCCCGCACCATGCTGGAACACCGCACCGATGCCCTGGTGCAGCGGGTGCGGACCCGTGCGCTGCCCGCCGAGGTCCTCGGGGTGCGGATCTCGCCCCAGGTCGCCCGCGCGCAGCAGGAGGCGCTGCGCAGGCTGGAGACCCGCAAGG